>CAVSUN010000001.1:0-804867 GCA_963731345.1 uncultured Acidobacteriaceae bacterium
CGCAGCCTGGTAGCGCACCTGCCTTGGGCGCAGGGGGTCGTAGGTTCGAATCCTATCGCCCCGACCAGCTTTCCAATTCACCGCAACAGCGGCCAACCTGGATCGGAATCGAATCCCGCTTGCGCCCCTCAGGAAATCCCCGCAGTCAAAAACCGACGTTCCCCTAATTAATAGACACAGCATTCCAGGGTATAGTGCTCGGCAACTTCAGGACAGGCGCGCGCTGCCATGACCACCCCTACGGTCGGCGCTCGACCTGGGGTGACGCACAAACAGAAGGTCGCTGCCTTAATTCCCCTACCGGCCAAACGAAGCTATCCCAATCTCTGTTTGAAGCCTCACTGGTTCGATGGTAGGCCGAACTTCATGAGCACGAACTCATGGGGACGAATGGCTCCGGCATTGGTAATGCCCTCACCGATGTTGTTCCTCCGGTGATCCCTACTCACTAAGAGGTCTCGCTGGTTCGCTCGCCATGGGAAGCGAATGAGCGAGTCACAGTGTAACGGCCACGCCGCAATCGAGCACCCAGCCATCTTCGTCTGAACCCTGGGCTGGGCGATGTAGGAAAAAAAAAGAGGAGGCATCCGATGTGGTACACAGAGAATGCAGCAAGAAGATCGCCCACCTTCGGCTGGTTGCCCGCAGCTTTATTGCTGCTGGCAATCGCCTTTGCGCCCGTCAACAGTTTTGCGCAAGGTACTTACACCACCACGTATCTGCCGTCGGCGTACGGTACCTACGCGTTTGTGGGAAACAATGTGCTGGTGGGTCAAACCGCGCCGTTATCCCTGGCCGGGGTATGCGGCACGTCACAGTATCCACTGACCGCATCCGCCACCGCCGCAGGAGTTTCGCTACCGCTTGTGGTGAGCGGGGGCGCGGTCAATACCTCGGTCTCCGACACCTATCAACAAGCTCAGGCTGAAGCCGACACGGCAACGATCAGCCTGCTTGGTGGCCTGATCAGCGCGCAGGCGATCACTGCCGTCAGCAGCACCAGCATCGACGACAACGGCAACTTTCAGGTCAGCGCCTCCGGATCCAATTTCAACAACCTGGTAGTGCTGGGACATGTATACAACGGCACGGTGGCGCCCAACACACGAATCAACCTGCCGCTGCTGGGATACGTGGTCCTCAACGAGCAAACCTCGAGCATCGGCACCGAGAACGCAACCATGACGGTGAACATGATTCACGTGTACATCACCGCCGGTAATTTGTTGGGCTTGCAGATAGGCACGCAGGTCGTTGTTTCCAACGCCACTAGTGGGATGTACAACGTGGAAGCGCCGGGCGTTATCGGAGGCTATTCGTATGGAACGCAGGTGACCGGAACGGTTATTGCCTCACTCCAGTCTTCACCGACTGCGCCTGAGGTGCTGCCCTGCCAGGGCACGAGCGGCGCGGTCGAGACGAATACGCAAGTTGGCGTCAATCTGCCCGCCATTCTTTCGACGGGCACGCTGGTCGATACGGTCGAATCGAACCTGACCTGTTGCATTTCCACCGGCGAGAATACCTCGACGATACAGAACCTGAACCTGCTGAACGGTCTGGTAACAGCGACGCTGTTGCAAGCGCAGGTCGATGTGACCATCAACTACAACTACCTCACCGTGCTCAATGGACAGGACTCGTACGTCGGTATCTCGATATTAGGACACCCGGAAATTACCGACAACATACCTCCGAACACCAGTGTGCCGCTGGCGGGTTTGGGGACACTGTATCTGAAGCGGATCATTTACAACTATTCCTTGCCGGTGAGTGTAGAAGTGCGCAGCCTGGAGTTAGTGATCAACCAGGTCAATATCTACGGGCTGCCGATAGGCTTGGATGTGATCGTGGGCGACGCCTACATAACCGCCATCCCCTACTACACTGGGCCAAGCTAAGGAGAAGCCTCACGGCCCACTCCTTCCTCAAGAACGGAAAGGGGTGGGCTGTTAATCTGGCGCTTTCTCTCCCTCCTCCCGTCAGCTTCGCGGGACGACAACGTTGCTACGCCGCGGCACCTGGCTTTACAAAAGGCGTGCAACCATCAGTGAAAGAAGCGCCTCTCCATCGAAGGACATCTACTAACCGCATGAAATCGCCCTGTGACGAGGCACTCATTCGCTCACATCTCTCGGGGATGCCGTGTCCGAAGGAGCGAGGAGCCTGGGTTCTCGCCGCCACCATCATTGCGTCGAGCATGGCCTTCATCGACAGTACGGTGGTGAATGTCGCGCTGCCCGCATTGCAAAGTAGTTTCGGTGCCAGCCTGGTCAGCGTCCAGTGGGTGGTAGAGGCTTACGGCCTGACGCTGGCGGCCCTGATTCTTGTGGGCGGTTCGATGGGCGATCTGTTTGGCCGCCGCCGGATGTTCCTGCTGGGCGTTGTTGTATTCGCGATTGCATCCATGGCCTGCGGTCTCGCGCGAAGCATTCAGCTATTGATCGCCGCCCGCGCCGTTCAAGGCATCGGAGCTGCGTTTCTGGTTCCCGGCAGCCTGGCTCTCATTAGCGCGTCGTTCGACGAAAGCCGGCGTGGCCGCGCCATTGGCACCTGGTCGGGATGGACCGCCATTACCACGGCCATCGGCCCGGTCTTAGGAGGCTGGCTGATCGAGCATCTGTCATGGCGGTGGGCGTTCTTTATCAATGTGCCGCTGGCGGCTCTGGTGCTTCTGCTCAGCTTCTGGTGTGTTCCCGAGAGCCGCGGACAGCACGGGCGAATCGACTGGCTGGGAGCGATCACGGCTGTCCTCAGTCTCACCGGACTGGTGTTTGCGTTCGTCGAGTCGTCAAGATTGGGATGGAAGCATCCGCTGGTGCTCGCCGCCCTCTTCGTCGGTCTTGCCGGCACGTTAGCGTTTCATCGTATCGAGGCCCGCGCGGCATCGCCCATGGTGCCGCTGAGTTTGTTTCACTCGCGGGCATTCAGTGGGGCCAACCTGCTCACCCTTTTCCTGTACGCGGCCATCGGAATCTTCTTCTTCCTTCTGCCGCTGAATCTCATTCAGGTCCAGGGTTACTCGGCAACCGAAGCCGGTGGTGCGATGTTGCCTCTGATCCTGCTGATGTTTCTATTGTCGCGCTGGTCAGGGGGGCTGGTCGCTCAGTACGGCGCGCGGCTGCCGCTAATCATCGGACCTGTGATTGCCGCGTTCGGATTTTTCCTCTTCTCTATCCCGTCCGTCGGCGGCAGTTACTGGCGAACGTTCTTCCCAGCGGTGGTGGTGCTCGGCCTGGGGATGGCCGTGAGCGTCGCGCCCCTCACCACGGTGGTGATGGAATCCGTCACCCAGGACCGCGTTGGCACCGCTTCCGGCATCAACAATGCGGTCGCACGCGTGGCGGGCCTGTTGTCCATTGCTGTATTCGGAGTCGTGATGGTCGGTGCGTTCAGTCACACGCTGAGTCGGCACCTGGCCGATCAGAGAATACCGGCGCAGGCGCGCGCCGAGTTGCAATCGAACGAGACCAGGCTGGCCGCGCTCAAACCGCCTGCAGGAATCGATGCGCCGACGGCATCAGCTGTCGAATCTTCGATCCTCGCGTCGTTCGTTTTCAGCTTCAGGTTGGTGATCTGGATTTGTACCCTACTTGCGCTCTCCAGCGCCGCGGTCGCATGGGCGATGATCCCAGCCGCATCGCACCGGCCGGCGCTTCGGCAAGAATCAGTCGAGCATGTGGCGTGAGAATACCCTGCGGTCCGACGTTGTGATTTCGCAGCGCGAAATCGTCCTAGTAAGGACGGACTTGTTGTGCGGCTTTCGGTCCCTTGTATAGATCCTTCTTCCAGTAGAGAACTTCTTCTCCGAACCGAATGCTCTATTGATTCTCCTGGGCAACCAGACCAGAATCCGAGGTAATTGCTGTAGTTTCGCGCTCCCGCCACTGGTCCCAGCAAGTATTTCTGGTCGTTGAAGGAGAAATCACATGCGAATCTCAATGAGGTTCTTGCTTAACTTGATTGTTGTTGCTGTAAGTTGCCTGGCGACTCCGGCATGGCTTCTTGGATCTACGCGTCCTGCTGCCGTTCTCTGTGCCGCCGATGGCTTCGAGCGGAGTGGTCCGGGATTAGGGTCGGGCTGGACACTGCAAAACTGGGCTGGCGACCCTTACGGCCCAGGAAGCTTGATCATTAGTTCTGGTCAGGTAGTGAACGCAAATGGACCTACTTACGGCGTCGCTTTTTTCAATGTAGTAAGTTGGGGGCCGGATCAGTGGTCGCAAGTCACGTTGACCAACCTGGCAACCTGGGCTGGTCCTGCGGTTCGCGTAGGCATGGGTGGCTACTATCTAGTTCTTGCTGACGCCACTTCCTACTATGTTCGCTTTCGCTCGGGCGCGAATGGATCCGATACTTTCGTTGATCTTGCCGCCAATGTGCCCCAGACCTTCTCTCTCGGAGATGTTGTAAAGCTTTCAGTAACGGGCAATGTATTGAGGGTCTATCAAAACGGCCACCTTCTCGGCACCTACACGGATACGAACAACTTCCTGACCGCTGGATCGCCTGGAATTTTTGCCTGGAATGATGGCAACGGCAATGCTGCCAGTCTCGACAATTGGAGCGGTTGCAGTAACTGAAGCCCGAGTACGGTCGCAGGACGAATGCCGATAGGCACGCCCACGCGACCGGTACGAGATCTGAAATCGGCGATGGCTGCCGTCCCGCATGACGGGACGGCGGTTATCGCGACGTGATCGTCACTGATGGTCTGGCGGTACCTGCCGTTACGTCTTTTCTACTTCGAGCTCCAGGCCCTCAACCTTGCGCACGACAACGTGATCGCCCATGGGGACGCGCTTAGTCGCATGCGCATTCCAGAGCTCTCCGAGCACGAAGACCTTGCCCTCGGGATCGATGTCGGTGCGCGCCTCGCCGATCGCGCCGATCATTCCTTGCTCACCGGTGACGACCTTGTTGCGCCGGGCGCGCAATGCGATGGTCATGAGAAAGACCGTGATTGCACCTAGAGGAACGCTGACGCCGATCGCCGTCCACAGATTCACTCGCATCTGCGGAATCGGGCCATCCACTAACAACAGTCCGCCTAGCGTCAACAGCACAATGCCCCCGATGGCCAGAATTCCGTGAGTGGCGAATTTCGCTTCCAGCACGAACAACACGAACGCCGCGATGATCAGCGTAAACGCAGCATAGCGCGTGGGGAGCAGATTCAGCGCAAACAACGCGAGCAGGATAAAGACCACGCCCACCACTCCGGGTACGACTGCGCCGGGATGGTTGAACTCGGCATAGAGAGCCAGCGCTCCGACCGCGAGCACCATGAAGGCAATGTTGGGATCGAGCAGGAAGTCGAGGATGCGCTGGCGCAGCGTCATCTCCATCTCGTCGACTTTCGCATCGACCAGGTTCAGCTTGACCTCCTTGCCGTCGAAGCGCTTGATGCTGCGTCCCGACACCTGGCGAAACAGATCGTTCTGGTCTTTGGCGACGATGTCGATCAAGTGCTGCTGCAGCGCTTCTTCATCCGTCCATGACTTCGATTCACGCACCGCGCTCTCCGCCAACGGCACGTTGCGGCCGCGCGGGCCCACGAACGAGCGCATGAAGGCGGCGGAGTCGTTCTCTACCTTGGTCTTCATCACGTCGTCCATCTTTTCGCCGCCCAGCTCAACCGGGTGTGCCGCGCCGGTGTTGGTGCCGGGCGCCATCGCAGCCACATCGGCCGACTCGAGGATGAAGAAGCCGGCGGAGGCCGCTCTGGCGCCGGTCGGGGTCACGTAGACGATCACCGGGACCGGCGAGGCCAGGATCTTCTGAATGATGTTGCGGGTGGAATCGACCAGTCCGCCAGGGGTGTTCAGCTCAATGAGAACCGCGTCGGCATTGGTTTGCCGCGCCTGCTCGATGGCGCGATCGATGTACTCGGCGCTGATCGGCTGGATGGTGTCGTCAATGCGAATCTTGACCACGGTAGAGGCGAACGCGCTGACAGAACCCAACAGGAACAGGAGACAGCAAGCAACAAAATTTCGAATCGTGGACATATGACCTCCCGCCCGCCGGTGGACTGGGTTGAGCACGCATTTATGCGTGCACGAGTGCGCCCGAACTCCGGTGGCTTCGGCCGCTGAGGCGGCTAAACTGCCCAGACTTACCTCAGTGGCTAAAGCCACGCTTCCCCGCAGGGCTTCTCAGTACCCCTGAATGCGTACTCCACCCAGGCCAGGCGCGCTCCACCCAAGACCATACAACTCTTCCATCTCTATTTTGCGCCTGTTTGCCGCGACGCGATATCCCGTTTTAATGCCTGCGCGGCGACGTTTGCGGGTTCAATCGCCAGCGCGCGGTCCACTTCGTTTTGCGCCGTCGTCAGTTGGTTCTGCTTCAGGTCCAATCGAGCCAGTACCAGCAGGGCATCGACATTCGGCTTGAGGCGGACGGAGTTTTGCGCCTCCACGCGCGCGTTGGTCAGATCGCCCTTTTGTTCCAGCAACATGGCAAGTTGCGCATGGGCCGCGGCGTTGTTGTTGTCCGCCGAAATCGCCTCGCGGAACTCGCTCTCCGCCTGCGCGGTCATATTTTGCGCTAGCAGTTGTTTCCCCTGTTCGAGGTGGTAGGCGGAGTGGTCATGGCCGCTCATCTTCGCCAGCCGAACTTCCGCGAAGTTGTGAATCTCCAGCTCAAGCTGCCGGTAGGAGGCTTCGTCGTAATTGCGTTTAATGCGCTCCAGAGGCACGCGCGTTTGGGTTGGCGGGAGCAGGGAATTACTGGCCGAAGTCCCAGCGGCGACCGGCGCCGGCGGCGGCACTCCCCGGTTGATCAGGTCGAGCAAGGCTTTGGCTTCGCCGTCGCTGGGACGCTGCTGCAGCTCTTCTTTCAGCTGACGGCCGGCGCCGGCACTGTCTCCATTGCGATACAGCGTCACGGCAAGATTGAAACGATAATCGGGATCATTCGGATCGGCATTCACCGCCTTGGTGAAATACTCCACCGCCTGGGCGCGATGTCCGCGGCGCGCTTCGACGACTCCCAGGTTGTTGTAGACCTCGGTCAGCGGCAGCCGCACCAGAAGGAAGCTGAACGCGGCGTAAGCTTTGTCGAAATTGCCGCGATAAAACTCCGACATGCCGAGCAGGAAGTTGGCCTCGCCCGCTGCCGGATCGGTCCTGGGAATGCGCGCAAACCAGGCCGCCGCCGATTCATACTCATGATTATCGAAATAGGCCTTTCCCAACTGCAGCATGGCCAGCGTGTAGTTGGGATTCAGCTTCACAGCATCGCGCAGGTAGTGCACCTTCTGCTGATGATTGGTGGCGACTACGCCCCGCACATAGTTCTCAAAGGCGTCGAGCCGGAGCGGCGGCGAGGCCTTCAGAAACTGCTCCCGCATAGTCGCGGGATGCAACGGCAATTGCTGCAACAGCTCCCATCCCAGCGAGGTTTGCAGATCGATCAAGTCGGTCAGCGGCCCGCTACTTTCCACGGTGGGAAACAGGTGGAGCTTTCGCATGTCGAGCAGTTGCGCGGTCGCGCTGAAGGTCTTGCCATCGAAGCTGTAGCGGCCCATCACCATGTAGTCGGCGCCCATTTGCTCGGCGACGCGGTACATGGTGGCGCGCGACGGCAGTACGGTAGACGGAATACCCGAGCGGTCGAAGGCGTAAGTTCGATCGTCGCGGCCCATCACATAAAGATGCGACGATGCCATGCGTTGGGAGAGAAGCTCGGGAAAGGCTTCGGAGATCCACTCCAGGCCAGGGGCGCCGGACTGGTTCTCGAACGGCATGATGAGCAATGTCTGTGTGGGAGAGGTGGCCTGTCCCGCGGCGCCCCGGCATAGCAGCGAAACCGCAGCCATCACAAAGAAGAAGAAGGGAAAGCGTCGGCAACCAGGTTGTAGCAAAGCAAGTCGATTATAACGGTTCGTAACCTTCGCACCTGGCAGCGCGAACATCCGCACAAAGGTGCTGTAGTCAGCACCAGCAGCGTTCGAAATCGGGAATCGCGGGCGCGGCAAGCGAAACCTTTTGTGGCAACTCCGAATCTAAGCTAGTGCATTCGTACTACTCGTGGTAAAGCCGTTTGGCGAGCTTTGGGGCCATGACAGTGCGTGCCGGGCTGGGCGGGCTGTCGAATCCGGAGGTAGCTCATGAAGCTGTTCGATATGGTTTTCGGCTGTTCACACAAACGTTGTAGCTTCCCCATAACCGTGCGCGGCAAGCAGCGTCGCAGTGCCGCTGCTTCGCTGACGGGAACCTACATAGTCTGCCTCGATTGCGGTCAGGAATTCGCGTATGACTGGAACGAGATGAAGCTGGTTGATGCCGGCAACACCGATCATGCCGACGCCGTTCCGGTGTACTCCGGACCGAAGGCTGCATAGGCGCAGGGCGAAAGCCGGCTTGGCAGAACACACTTAACAGGCGCTCAAGGGAGCGCCCGTTTGCTTTTGCGCCCGAGTCACCAGGCAAGCATTTCCGCATCCAATTGCACATCGCCCCAGCCAAAGCTACGCACGCTACACTGTAGCTTTACATCTGAACAGGCCGAACCAGGGATGCCATTCAGCGTCAACAACCAACCTCGCAACATTAATCCATGGCTGATTGCGATCGCCGTCATGTCGAGCACCTTCATGGAGGTGCTGGACACCACCGTGGTCAATGTGTCGTTGCCCCACATCGCCGGAAGCCTGGGGGCTACCAACGACGAAGCTACCTGGACGCTCACCTCGTATCTGGTTGCCAACGCCGTCATCCTGCCCATGACCGGCTGGCTGGCCGGCCGTTTCGGCCGTAAGCGCCTGCTGATGATGTCGGTCAGCGGCTTCACCGTCGCGTCATTTTTGTGCGGCCTCGCTCCCAGCCTGCCGTTTCTGATTCTCTGCCGAATCATCCAGGGTGCCTGCGGCGGCGGCCTGCAGCCGCTCTCACAAGCCATCCTGCTGGAATCTTTTCCCATGGAGAAGCGCGGGCAGGCCATGGCCTTCTGGGCGCTGGGCATCGTGGTCGCGCCCATGCTCGGCCCGGTCGCCGGCGGCTGGCTCACCGATAACTACAGTTGGCGCTGGGTCTTCTACATCAATATCCCCATAGGCATCATCGCGCTCTTCCTGACCGAGATATTCATCTTCGATCCGCCCTATTTGCGCCGCCTCCGCACCGGCATCGACTACTGGGGCATCGGCCTGCTGGTCGTCGGAATCGGCAGCCTGCAGGTGATGCTCGACAAAGGCCAGGAGGATGACTGGTTCGGCTCGCATTTCATCGTCACCCTGACCGTGCTCGCCATCGTCGGCATCGGCGGTCTCATCGTTCGCGAACTGATGGCCAAACATCCCATCCTCGATCTCACTGTCTTTAAATTCCGCTCTTACGCCATCGGCACGTTCCTGATGACCGTGATCGGCTTCGTGCTCTACGGCAGCACGGTTTTGCTGCCGCTGCTGATGCAGGTGATCCTTGGTTACACCGCGACCGAAGCCGGCGTTACCAACCTGCCGCGGGGGCTAGCCTCGTTCTGCATCATGCCGATTGTCGGCCGCCTCATCGGCAAATTCGATCAGCGCAAGTTGCTTGGCATCGGTCTGGTCGCCTCGGCCTACGCCATGTGGGAGCTCTCGCGCTTCAGTCTCCAGGTCTCCAACCGCAGTTTCTGGTGGCCGCTGGTGATTCAAGGCGCTTCGCTCGGCTTCGTCTTCGTGCCGCTCACTACCATTACCAACGGCCCGATTCCTAACGAGCGCATGGGCAACGCCACCAGCCTGTTCAACCTGATGCGCAATATCGGCGCGAGCATCGGCATCGCCATGGTCGAGACCGTGCAGTTCCGTACCCAGCAGACGCACATCAACGTTCTCGGCCAGTACGTCACGCCCGAGAGTACCAAGGCGCAACAGATGATCGACAGCATGAAAGCCAATTTCATGAGCCAGGGATCAAGCGCGGCGCTGGCCACGCAGCAGGCCTACGAATCCCTCTGGGGAATGGTGCAGCGCCAGGCGGCTATGCTCGCTTACAACGACACATTCCTGTTCCTGGCAGCGTTGTTCGTCGGCATGATCCCGCTGCTGTTCCTGCTGCGCAAGCCGAAGGCCGGCAAAGCCGGCGCGGCCATGATGCACTAGCCTTCGCGTATCGCGTTCTCGCCGCGGCTGCACATAAACGGAGTATCATCGGCTCACATCAGCAGGAGGATCTTCTATGCGCAGAGCCAGTGCTGCCGTAGCCGCGCTTTATGCCTTGTTGAGTTCAGCTGCTCTTCTTGCTCAGGTCGCTTCCACGAGCCCGGCAACTCCAGCTAAGCCGCCCAAGGTCGTCGCAGAGGACGTGACCACTGACTACTTCGGAAGCAAAGTTAATGACCCATATCGCTGGATGGAAGCTGGTCCGCAAGATCCCCGATTCATGGCGTACTTGAAAGCACAAAATGATTACACGCGTTCTGTGCTGGCCTCGTTGAATGGCCGCGACAAACTGCTGCAGCGCATTCGCGACCTGGACAACGCCGTGCCGGCCGTGAGGTCATGGCAGCGGGGCGGCAGCAGCATCTTCTACGTCGAAACCGCACCCGGAGCCAAGACGGGTTCGCTGATGGTGCGCTATGCCGACGGCAAGTCGCGCAAGTTGCTCGATCCCGCCGAGATGGAAAAAGGCGACTCGCATGCCGCTCTCGACTATTTCGCGCCCTCCTGGGATGGCCGTTACGTTATCGCCGGCGTTTCTCTGGGCGGCTCCGAAAACAGCACCATCCACGTGGTGGAAAGCGCTACCGGACGCATGCTGCCTGATGCCATCAGCCGCACCCAGTATGCGGGCCCGTCGTGGACTACCGATTCTTCGGCTTTCTACTATGCGCGCCTGCAACAGCTCCCTGCCAATGCGCCCGCGTCGGCGGTTTATGAGAACGAGCGAGTTTATCTGCACAAGTTAGGGACAGACGTCGAGAAGGATCCGGCGGTCTTCGGCCCTGGAGTATCGCCGTCGGTCGAAGTCCCCAAAGCAGGTTTTGTGTTTGCCGGCGTCACCCCTGACTCCGACTACGCCATCGCAATCTACTCGGCAGGCACCAGCGACTCGCCGAGCGTGTACGTAGCTCCGGCTGCCGGCGCGAACGATGCCGCGACCCCTTGGCACAAGATCGTTTCGGCCGATGACCGGCTCTCCACCATCGCCGACAGTTCCGTCGCCCAGTACGGTTCTACCTTGTACCTGATCATGAGCAAGGATGCTCCCAACGGCAAACTCGTCTCCCTCGAGCTCGACCATCCCGACATGGCACATGCCAAACTGCTGGTACCCGAAGGCGAGCGCCTGCTCACCGGTATTTATGCGGCCAAAGACGGCCTTTACCTGACCTCCAGGCACGGGGTCACGTTTGAACTGCAACGCTCCGAGTACGGACCGCATTTAAAGTGGCAGCCGGTTCCATTGCCCTACAACGGCACCGTTTCCACGGTTGACGCCAACGTGCTTGAACCGGGCGTCTTATTTCGCCTCGAGTCCTGGACCCAGTCCGGCCAGGCCTTCGCCTACGATCCTTCCTCGCAGAAGGTCAGCAACACCAGCCTCATTCAGAAGAATCCCGCCGACTTCAGCACTATCGATGTCCGCGAGGTGGAGGCCACCAGCGCCGACGGAACGAAAGTACCGCTTTCCATCCTTTACAAGAAAGGACTCGCGTTGGACGGCTCGCATCCTGCGCTGTTCGAAGGCTACGGCTCCTACGGCATTTCGATTGACCCGTATTTCGACGCGCGCAACTTGGCATGGTTGGAGCGGGGAGGAGTATTTGCCATTGTGCACGTTCGCGGCGGCGGCGAATTTGGCGAAGCCTGGCACAATGCCGGCCGCATGCAAACCAAGCAGCACACCATCGATGACATGATTGCGGCGGCTCAATATCTAAATCAGCAGCATTACTCGTCGCCCGCACACTTGGCGGTGATGGGAACCAGCGCCGGAGGCCTCGCGGTCGGCGGTGCAATTGTTCAGCACCCCGAGCTGTTTGTGGCCGCCATCGACAACGTAGGCATGACGGATTTATTGCGCTTCCAGCTCTCGCAGGGAGGCGCGGCCAATGTTCCCGAATTCGGCGATATCACCAAGAGTGATTCGTTCAAGTACATGTATGCCGTGAGCCCCTATCAGCATGTCGTCGATGGCACGAAGTATCCCGCGGTGCTGGGCATCTCCGGAACCAACGACCCGCGGGTTCCCACCTGGATGGTCGCGAAGATGATCGCCCGCCTACAGGCTGCTACCACCAGCGATCGCCCCATACTCTTGCGCGTCGATTTCGATGAGGGACATGGCTTGGGATCGAGCCGTCCGCAACGCGAAAGCCTGATGGCGGATTACCTGAGCTTCATCCTGTGGCAATCCGGGGATCGCGACTTTCAACCCAGGGCAGAGATCGCGGGGAAGTGAGGCTTGGCCAAGATGTTCGCGTCATTGTCGGTCGAGCGCTGATAGCAGTGAAATGGATTTTGGTAAGCCGATAGCGTCGGTAAGGATAGCCAACGCACCAAACTGAGAGTCTCCTGCTGCCAAGTCTCTAACAGCCGAATGCCGAGTGCCGAGTGCCGGATTATTCCCTTCGTGTTACAACAGGGACATCCCAACCATGAACAGCAAGCGTGCCACTATCATCTTTCTTTCCGCGCTGGTGCTGCTGGCGTTGGTGCTGGCGATTATCATCACCTGGCCGTTCGCCAAGCCGTTCGCGTTTGCTGTGATCCTCGCGGTCGTCTTCTATCCACTGCACAATCTGGTGTTGCGGGTCACCAAGCAGCGGCGCGGTTTGGCGGCCACGCTCTCGACGCTGCTGGTGATTCTGCTGTTCGGCGTTCCTGCGTTCGTCATTACTATGCTCGCGGCCAACGAAGCGCTTACCGCCGCGCACTATCTCAGCCGGCGTAGCGCCGAAGAAGGCGGCTTCCAGCAGTTCGCCCTGCTTCTGGCAGCGCGGCCGGTTGCATTTCTGGGCCGCTGGATCGATTTGTCGCACTACGATCTGCGCGCCATCATCGCGGCCAACGCGCAGAAGGTCAGCCTGGCGATGGTGGGCTTCGGCGCCACCGTCCTCAGCAACCTCGCGCGCTTCACCGTCGACGCGCTGATCACCTTCGTCATCCTGTTCTTCTTTTTCCGCGACGGCAAAGATTGGGCCCTGCGCGCCGGCAAGCTCACCCCACTTTCCGATCACCAGGTCGCGCATCTTTACCAGAACGTCTCTGACACCATCATCGCCAACGTCTACGGCATCCTCACCGTCGGAGTGGCGCAGGGCATAGCGACTGGAATCGCGATGCGTATTGTCGGCATGCCTTCGTCGTTGCTGCTTGGACTGGCCGCCGGATTCGCCTCCATTATTCCGGTTGTCGGCTCGGCGATTGTGTGGGCCCCGGTTTCCATCTACCTGTTGGTCAGCGGGGCGATTTGGAAAGGCGTCTTTCTCTTGCTGTGGAGCGCCATCGTCATCAGCAACATCGACAACGTTCTGCGGCCGATGGTGGTTGCCGGACGCGTGGAGCTGCATCCGATGGTGCTGCTGTTCTTCATCTTCGGAGGCGTCGAGGCGTTTGGATTTCTCGGCTTATTTCTCGGACCGGTGGTGGCGTCGGTGCTGGCGGCGGTGTTCCGAATGCTGCGCGAAGAGCTAAGCCACGCCCCAGGCATTCACGCGAGCGGAGCGGGATAGAGAGGTTCGACGCGAGTTCGGAAGCGGTCTATTCGCTGGTCAACGGACGGTACAGATCGCCCTGCTGGCGTTCGCCGATTTGGCGCAGCTCCTTGACGGCGTACTCCTGGAAGTGCGGCGAGTTGCGATGCGCATCGAGCGCGGCGGCATCGCGATACTGCTCGTAGATGAAGAAGCGGCGCGGATCGTCCACATGGCGATGGACGGTGTAACCCAAGCATCCCGGCTCCTGGCGCGAAGCAGTCTGGAGTTTCTCGAAGATCGCTGCCACTTCGTTTTCCTGTCCGGGATTCGCCATCCAGGTGACCGCCAGTACCAGCATTGTCGCCTCCGCGTGTGGGTAGAGCGGCGCTTCACCACCGCCTCAAGCCCAGTTCCGATTAAAGAGCCCGCTTCAGCGGGCGACAGTCTCTCGTCGACCTAAAGCCGGCTCATTCCCACAGATAATCCCTGACGCGCGCCTATAGGCTCGCTCCGCCTTTGCCGCTCACTTGGTCCAGCATGCTGATGAACTCCGGCATGAAGATCGTCTGCTCGCGGTCGGGCCCGGTCGAGATGATCGCGATCTTCGCCCCTGACTCCTTCTCCACAAACTCCAGGTACTGCTTGGCCTTCACGGGGAGTTGATCGTAGCTGTTGACGCCGAAAGTTGCTGTCTGCCAGCCCGGAAGCCTGGTGTACAGCGGCTCCAGCTTCTCGAAGCCGGAGCTCTGCGCAGGAATCTGCTGCGTCTCCTTGCCGTCGAGCTTGTAGCTGACAGCGACGGGAATCTCGGCCAGGTCGTCGAGTACGTCGAGCTTGGTCACGACTAGCCAGCTAGTACCGTTGATCATGTTGGAGTATCGCAGCAGCGGCAAGTCGAGCCAGCCGGTACGCCGCGGGCGGCCTGTGACCGCGCCAAACTCGTTGCCCTTCTTGCGCAGCGCCTCGCCGACGGCATCCTTCGATTCCGTCGGGAACGGTCCTTCACCGACGCGCGTGCAGTATGCCTTGGTCACGCCGATCACGGTATCGATCGAAGTCGGCGGAACGCCGGTTCCTGTCGCCGCGCCGCCAGAGGTCGCGCTGGAAGAGGTAACAAACGGATAGGTGCCATGATCAATGTCGAGCATCGTGCCCTGCGCACCTTCGAACATCACCGGTTCGCCATTCGCAATCGCGCGGTTCAACAGCAGCGCGGTGTCGGCGACGAACGGCGCGATACGGTCGGCAATCTCGGAATATTCGGCGAAGATTTTGTCGGCGTCGAGCGGCTCACTGTTGAACAGCGCGTGAGCGATGGTGTTCTTCTCGCGGCAGGCGTTCTCGATGTGCTTCTGTAGCAGGTTTTTGTCGAGCAGGTCCTGCACCCGCAGACCGCTGCGCGCCATCTTGTCCTCGTACGTGGGACCGATGCCGCGCGAGGTGGTGCCGATCTTCACCCGGCCGGGCGCGTTCTCCGACGCCAACTCGATCAGTCGATGATAGGGAAGAATGACATGCGCGCGGTTGCTGACGAACAGATTGCCGTCGACCTGCACGCCCGCGGCGCGCAGCGCTTCCACTTCCTTCATCAAGGCGAACGGGTCGAGCACAACCCCGTTGCCGATGACGCCGCGGCACCCGGGCCGCAGCACGCCGCAGGGAATCAGCTGCAGGATGAATTTCTGGCCGTGAATGGTGACCGTGTGTCCCGCGTTGTGGCCGCCGGAATAGCGCGCCACCACTTTGAAGCGCTCGGAAAGCACGTCAACGATTTTGCCTTTGCCTTCGTCGCCCCACTGCGCGCCGACGACGACGGCTGTCTTGCCGGTTCTCAAAGTTGCTACTCCGCTAATTGGTAGAGCGGGCCTTCAGGCCGCGTTACGGCGGTTTCAAAGCGCACTCCGGGTTTCCGTGCAACGCAAGCCTGAAGGCGTCTCTACCGAGTATTCGCACACAACTCGCCTTGGACAGGAAAACAAGGCCTGAATGCAGGGAAATGAGGATAAGACGAGCTGTGTAACTCTAGATTTTACAGGGTGCGATGGGAGCGGCGCAACGCGAAGCCGCTCACGCCTTGTACAACGGATGACGTAACCTTGTAGGGAACTATGCCTGAACTACCCGAAGTGGAAACTATCGCCCGCGGGCTTGACAAGCGGATCGCGGGCGACACCATTGACTCGGTGTGGCTGGGATCCAAACCACAACCGCTGAAGTCGCCGGCCGCAGAGATTGCTGCTGTGCTGGAGCGTTCCCGCATTGCGCATGTGCGCCGCGTGGGCAAACACATCGTCTTCGACCTCGAATCCGGGAAAGATAAGAAACCTCGTGGACAGTGGATCGTGCATCTTGGCATGACCGGGCAATTGTTGATCGCGTCGCCCGAGGTCGAAATGGCGAAGCACACTCATGCGGTGCTGAAGCTCAGCTCGGGGCGCGAGTTGCGTTTTGTCGACCCTAGACGCTTCGGCCGTCTGGCGGTCGTGCGAACGGACGCAAACAACCGCTCGGGCTTTGCCGCGCCGGGAGACGAGCCGCTGGAGTCTCGCGTTGAGCGCTTCGTCGAACTATTTCGCCGGCGCAAGACGCCGATTAAGAGCGCGCTGCTGAATCAAAAGCTGCTCAGCGGAGTGGGCAACATTTACGCCGACGAGGCGCTGTTTCGTGCAAAAGTGCGGCCGCGCCGCCGGGCATCGTCGCTCACCCACAGCGAATTGCAGAAGCTGCACGCTGGACTGCTGAAGGTGTTGCGAGAGGCCATCAAGCTCGGTGGGTCCTCCGTCAGCGACTACGTCGATGCCGAAGGCCGCGAAGGATTCTTCCAATTGAAACATCGTGTTTACGGAAGAGAAGGAAAACCGTGTTACGTATGCGGAACGCCTATCAAGCGGGTTATCATCGCAGGGCGCAGCAGTCATTATTGTCCGCATTGCCAGAAATAAGGTTTAACACAGAGACACAGAGTCACAGAGAACTTTGACCATGAAGGTCACGAGCATCGCCGGATGAACCGCAAGGTGAGTAGCAACCATTCCATCGCCGATGCCTGTGTGTCGACTTTTCGATTGTGGGTTCCTCTGTGTCTCGTTGTCTCTGTGGTTATCTTTTAGATTTGAGGTCATCATGAGCGTTTACTCGATAGCTGTCGATCTAGGCGGAACGAACCTGCGGGTTGCCGTCGTCAGCGAAGAAGGAAAGTTGCTGGAGAAGCTGACCACCGGAACCGAGGTGCAAAAGGGACGGGACTTCGTCATCCGCGAAATGACAGACTCCATCCAGTCCTTGGTTACGAAGTACCGCGGCCACGGTGAGTTTGCCGGAATCGGCATCGGCGTCCCGGGCTTTATCGATAGCGATACCGCCATCATTGCCCGCTCCCCGAACCTTCCTGGCTGGGAGAACTTTCCGGTGCGCGATGATATCGAACGCCTACTCAATACCAAGGTCATCCTGGAAAATGATGCGAACGTCGCCACCATGGGAGAGAAGTGGTTAGGAGCCGGCCGCAACATGCCCGACATGGCCATGTACACGCTGGGTACGGGCGTGGGCGGCGGCATCATTCTGAACGGGAAAATCTTGCACGGCATGAACGGAATGGCGAATGAGTTGGGCCACTGCAACGTGGAGCCGGACGGCCATCCGTGCGGCTGCGGTAGCCGCGGCTGCCTGGAGCAGTATGCTTCGGCGACCGCCATTGTTCGCATGGCACACGAAGCGATCGATAGCGGGAATTCTCCTGACCTTGATTCGATGGCGAAGGGGAATGTCGAGTTCAGCTCCCGTAGCGTCTATCAGCTCGCGGTCCAGAATCATCCCTCCGCACAGAAGATTTACCAGCGAGTGGGGCGCGCATTGGGCATTGCCATCGGGAATATGGTGAACGCGCTCAACTTGCCAATGTATGTGATCGGCGGCGGCGCCTCGAGCGCATGGGACGCGTTTGCCCCCACGATGTTTGAAGAGCTGAAATTTCGCTCCTTGACCTATCGACTCACCGCGCCCGATGTTGTAAAGCCTGGACAGAAACACACGGTGGTGACCATCGCTCTGCTGGGCAGCGACGCCGGACTGTACGGCGCAGCATGGCTGCCTTTGCTGGCTCGTCAGTCTCAGTCCGAGGCGGACGGTACGGCGCGTCCCTAGCCGTGCAGGCGTCGTTCGCCTAGTTCGAATGAATGAGGAACACCGGCAAAAGTGGAAGCACGAGCAGCACGATCATGATCACCCAAGTCCATCTGCTCGCGAAATTCAGCGTGTAGCCGATGCCGACCCGCTTGGACACGAAGATCGCCGGATCATCAGGGTTGTAGTAGAACATCCCCGCTTTCCAGTAGTTGTCACTGCGCGGCTCCGGCGAAGTGTCGGCCGCCAGCGGCGAGGTGAGTTTCCGATAGCCCCAGAAAATCAATCCAGTAGCGGAACCCAGCATAACGACAGGGACGAGCCAACGAGGCGAATGCCATAGCGGGAGCAGCGACACGATCGTTAAGGTGAAGGTCAGTGGATAAAGCAGCAACTGCAAGGAACGCACGGTGACGTAACGCATCACGGTTTTTCGCGACATTCGCGATAGTATCCACGCCGATCCTGCTACCAGGAAATTCAAACCAGCGGCCATGAGGAGTGGGCCGTACACGCTCATCCAGTCGCGGTTGGCCCACAGGTTCGCTTCGCCGCGAGCACCGAAATGTATCGGATAATGTTCAGGTAACTGGTTCCAATGCAGGCGCAGGTAAGAGCCTACGATTGCCAACACGATGAACGGGGGCAACGAAATCCACGCGTGGAAGCCTTCGTTAGCTTCGGCAGGAGACAGACTTGCGCTTCGAACTTCCGGCGCACGTGTGCCGTAGTGCGCGTGTACCTCGCGAAATTTCAGGTAATAGCTGACCAAGCTAGCCGCGATTAAAAGTACCCACGGGACAAGTAGGGCGATCACGAAATGCGTCGTAGGCAGCGCCAGCGCAAGCAAACATGCGAGCACGGTCCAGAGCGCCGCTTGCAGCCGAAATGAAGAGAGGATGCGTCGCCCGGCAGGGCTGCGCGGAAAATCGGGATCGACCGTAGCGCTAAAGAAAATGCCACGCCGGGTGAGCAGTGGAAGAAATTGAAAGATAATTCCCACCGTCACCGGTTGCAGAATTCTGACCAGTAGTTTTGGGGTCATGGCCTTACCTCATTGGCCGAACGGAGCAACTCCGCTTTGAGCTTAGTAGCCGAAATGCCTCCGGCCAGAGCCTCGGCAATCAACCCACGCAATCGGCTGCGAAACTCCTCCAGCCGCTCGGGCGATGCCGCAGGCCTATCGCGTTTGATGACGCTAGCCCCGCGTCCGTGACGCAGGTCGAGCCAGCCTTCGTCGGCCAACATACGGTAGGCCTCAGCCACCGTGTTGAAGTGGACACCCAGGTCCAGCGCCATGCGCCGCATCGAGGGCAGCTCCGCTCCGGGAGCAAGCTTTCCGTTCACCAGCAGGATGCGCAATCCCTCGACGATTTGCCGATAGGCAGGAACTGCAGAGTCAAGCTCGATGCGTAATGTAAGATCGCTGCTCACTGTCTAGTGTACACAGACACTGTACACTAACCAGCCTAATCCTCGCAAGACGGGGATTATGGTTGCAGTCCAAACCGGACCGCATCCGCTGACTCGATGGTGACCGACGCGGGCTTCTGGGAAAACCGATCAAGAGGAGTAACGATGAGCCGAAGATTCGTAATTGCTGGCCGCGGCGAGGGGCGCCAGCGGCTCTCGTCGGTGTCGAAATAGCGGGTGAGGTCAGCTTCATCCCACGGATAGAACCAAATGTCCGAGTCGACATTCGGCTCCAGGACAAAGTCGCGCAGAGAGCGGCTGCCATCGGCGCGCGTGATCTCCAACTGCAGGCGCTCGGGCTTGCGCAGCTTCCAGAGCGGGCTGTAGCGGATCTTCATACGCAGGCGCAGGAAATCGGCGCCTCCGACAGGCCAGTCGGGCGCGCCCAATTCAACGGTGGCGCTCGGCTGTGCGATGTCGTAGCTGCGTGCCGGCATTGCCAGCGGATACTCCTGCATGGTGATTCTTGCCGCGCGCGAATCGTCGCGCAGCAGGCCGGTCATGCCCGCCGCGAGCGGCTGATCGGCGCGATAGTTGCGGAATATCCAGAACCACACAGTGGGTGTGCGGGTGAAGTTGCTGACCTCGTCGATCGGCAAGCTGAGCGCCGGATTGGAGTATTCACGAGGCGCGGCATCGCGAATGAACACCCCAACAGGAGCGTGCGCCCGCTTCATCTCTGCAATGTCGAACTGCGACAGATAGGGTCCGTTAGCCAAGAACGATTGCTCGACGCCGGCCGCCACATCGCGCCGCGCCGCAACCGCCAGCACGTACTGATACGGATAGATGAGGACCGGATCGTGCTCTGAGCTGTGTTCCCGGAGATAGTTGACGCTGCTTTGCAGCATGTCGGCAAACTGGTCAGGGAAGCAGGCGCGATCGATTTCGCGATAGTTCGCGGGGCAGCTGGAAGTGGGATAGAGCATGCGCGCCAGTCGCCAATGCAAACTTTCAGGACGGAACTCGGGCAGCGGTTGGACGAAGTAGAGCGAGATAGCAACGGTGGCGATTGCCGCGACGACCGATGCGATCGTCGAGCGAAACGAGAACAGGATCACGCCGGAGAAGAACGCCATGGGATAAATTCCGGCAATGATGTGCGGGAAGTCGGAGCGCACTAATCCGCTCTGCATCGCGAGCACCGCGAAAACGAAGGCGCTCAGCAGAAATCCCGGGCGAGCGACGATTGTGCGGGAGCGTTCGGCCCGTATAAGGAGCCGCAATAGGAAGAGCGCGATACCGACGGCGAGAGGCGCAAGCAGGTGAACCGCACCGGAATCGGACATCGCGGCGGGCTCGTTCCAGCGATGGACGGAAACGAGTGCTAGCGACGTGCGCCAGAAGTGGAAGTCGAGCAGGCCGCCGTTGATGAGATTGATGAAAAAAAGGAGAAGGACAGCGGAGCCGGCGAAAGCCGCGACCGCAATCACGGCGAGCTTGAGTTTGTCAGCCTCGCGTCGGTACTCGATGCCGACACCGCCAAGCGCCAGGAACCACGCAGCAATTCCGTAGACTCCGGTGTCGGCGGAATAGTAGAAGGCAAATGCGATTGCCAGGGCGCTGCCGCACGCGAAAGGAACGGGTCGCATCCATCCCTCGCGCACGCCGTACCAGCCGCGCAGGAATGCGGCGAACAGCAGGATTCCCAGAGCCGTGCGTCCATCCCACGATGTCCAGAAGACGCACAAAGTCAGCAACAAGACCGCGCGTTTCCAGGCGGGCTGTTCGGGCAAAAGCAGCCGCACGGCCAGGTAGCTGAAACCGATGGCGCACCACAGCAGCAGCGTGCGATAGCTGGTGTAGATGGCGCCCAGGGAAAATCCGGCGATTCGCGAAGGCGCGGCCATCAGCCAATGCGCCAGCGGGCCGTAAAGAAATACGACATTCTTGGCGAAGTAAATACCGTGCGTCACCTTGTACGCGGCGTCGAGAACCCAGTGATCGTCGAAGGTGCCGGGATGCTGGATGACGACCAGGGTATGCGGCGAGAGCCACGCTAAAGGAAGCGAGGCAAGCACGAGAAGCAAGACGACGAGAGCATCCCAGTTGCGAGCAAATTTGTTAAGGCGCCAATTACTGGTGGTGGCTGGCGACGAGCTGGGCTGGCTCATCACAGCGCCGGGATTCGCCATGGTGCAGCAATTCTAACCCAGGGTTGGCGACGATCTGGTGATGTGAACTCGGCCTCAATGACGGTGAAGCGGCAATACATCGGCGGTCCATGTAGGCTTTAATTTTGCTGTGTTAGATTGGAACGCTGGACGCGGGAGCGAGCTTGGCAGGCAAAACAGTCGTCATAACAGGAGGCGCGGGATTCATCGGCGTGAACGCCGCAGAAGCTTTTATTCGCGACGGCTGGCACGTCATCCTCTTCGACAACCTGTGGCGCAAGGGCACCGACCTGAACCTTCGCTATTTGCGGCAGAAGTATCCCGACGATTGTGAGTTCGTTCTGGGCGATGTTCGGTACGACTACTTTTCGCTCCTGCGTACTGTGGGCCGCGCGGAGCTGGTGCTGCATTTGGCCGCGCAGGTCGCGGTGACGACCTCGATCGTGCGTCCGATCGAAGACTTCGAGATTAACGCTCGTGGCAGCTTTAATGTGTTGGAGGCGGTGCGCGAGTCGGGCAACAAGCCGCTGGTCATCTATTCGTCGACCAACAAGGTTTATGGCGGCATGCCGGACGTGATCTGCGTGAAGGATGGGACACGCTATCGCTTTCGCGACTTTCCCCACGGCGTCTCGGAGGAGCAGCCGCTGGATTTCCATTCGCCTTACGGTTGCAGCAAGGGTACGGCCGACCAGTATGTACACGATTACGCCCGAATCTACGGAATTCCAACGGTGGTGTTTCGGCAGTCGTGCATTTACGGGCAACGGCAGTTTGGGGTGGAAGATCAGGGATGGGTCGCATGGTTCTCGATTGCGGCGCTGCTGAATCGTCCGATCACAGTTTATGGCGACGGGTTGCAGGTACGCGATCTGTTGCACGTGGATGACCTCGTCGCAGCCTATAAGCGCGCGGCTGGTGACCAATCGCAGTCGGCGGGGCAGATCTTCAATATGGGCGGAGGGCCGACGCGGACGCTGTCGCTGGTTGAGTTGCTGGCGTTTCTCGAGAAGAAGATGAACAAGAAGATTCCGGTTGGCCATGCTGAGCCGCGCGCAGGTGATCAGCCGGTGTTTGTTGCCGACATCCGCAAAGCGGAGCGCGAACTGGGTTGGACGCCGAAGATCGATCCCCTGCCCGGAATCGAAATGCTGCTGAATTGGATCGAGGCAAATCGCGCCGACGTGGAACGGGTGGTGGCGACGTTCTAAGGGTGGTACTTAGCGATTAGCACTTAGCCGTTAGTATTCAACATCAGCAGCTTTGATCATGGATGGCGGGGGGCGGGCTCGCGATGTTCTTAGCTGACGGCTAATTGCTAACTGCTAACTGCTTCTTCTCATGCCTCACAGCTACGTCATCATTCCTGCTTACAACGAAGGGCCGAACCTGGGGTCGGTGCTGCAGCAATTGCAGCAACTGTCGTCGACGCTGCCGCTGGGCGTGATCGTCGTTAATGATGGCAGTCGGGACAATACCCTGGAAGAGGCGGAGCGCTTCGCTGACAAGATGGATCTGCAGATCGTCACCCATCCTGTGAATCTGGGCGTTCCGATGACGTTTTACGACGGTCTGGTCGCGGCGGCGGCCAGGGCGCAACCCGGCGATTGTATCTTCATTATCGAAGGCGACGGCACCAGCGATCTGAAGATCATGCCGGAGATGGCGCGGCGCGTTTATGACGGCGACGACGTGGTGGTTGCGTCGCGCTACATCCGCGGCGGTGGCTACATGAATTTTCCGTGGCAGCGCACGCTGGGCAGTTACGTCGTCAACCTGGTGGTTTCCGTTTTCTTCCACGTGCGTGGCCTCTCCGACTACACCATCTTTTACCGCGCATACCGCGCCGAAGCGGTGCAGCGCGCCCTGCAACATTTCGGCTCCGGCTTTGTAACGACAAAGTCGTTTGCCGCCAATCTGGAAGTTCTGCTGCGCGTGCGACCATTCAGCCAACGCTTCAGTGAAGTGCCCTTGCTCTACGATTACGGCTTGAAGAAAAGTCAGAGCAAGATGAATCCGCTAAAGACCCTCCGCGAGTATCAGGAACTTATCGTCAAGCGTCTGACGCGCAAGATCTGACTTGCCTACTGCCCATTGTGGGGCGTTACTCCTTACGATCGTAACCGTCGCACCGCCGCGCGAATAACAGCGATGTACAATAAGCTCGTTGCGCGTCGGTACGTCGGTTTTCATACTGTTGGAGCGGAGCCATCCATGCGGATTGCGGTAATCGGGTCGGGCTATGTCGGGCTGGTCACCGGAGTATGTTTCGCGGAACTGGGGCATGAGGTCTCGCTGTTCGACAATGATCCGCAAAAGCAGGCCGTGCTGCAAAAGGGGCTTTCGCCAATTCACGAGAAGTATGTGCCGGAGTTGCTGGACCGTCACCTGGGAAAGAAGTTGCAGCTCTCCGATTCGCTGACCGATTCTGTGGGGCATGCCGACGCCATTTTCATCGCCGTCGGAACTCCGCCTACGGTGAACGGCGAAGCCGATCTTTCTTACGTCGAGTCGGTGGCGCGCGAGATTGCGAGCAACATTCAGGATTACAAGATCGTCGTCGGTAAGAGCACGGTCCCGGTGTACACCAGCGAGTGGGTACGGCGGGTGATGTTGCTGAACGGCGCGCCGGCACATCTCTTCGATGTGGCCTCCAACCCCGAGTTCTTGCGCGAAGGCACCGCGGTCACCGACTTCCTCTACGCAGAGCGCATTGTAATTGGCACCGATAACCCCGCTTGCAGTGCGCGCTTGCGGCAAATCTACGAGCCCCTGCTGGATGGCAGTTATGTTCGCCGCCCCGATGCCATACCCGCGCCCGGCAAAGTGAACGGCGCACCTGTGTTAATTGCCACCACCGCGAAGAGTGCCGAGCTGATCAAGTACGCCTCGAACGCGTTTCTGGCGATGAAGATCAGCTTCATCAATGCCGTGGCCACGCTATGCGAATCGGTGGGCGCCGACGTGGACCAGGTGAGGAAGGGAATCGGATCGGATAGTCGCATCGGACAGCAGTTCCTGAATCCTGGCCTCGGCTACGGCGGCTCGTGTTTCCCCAAAGATCTCTCTGCATACCGCGCGGTGGCCCGCGAATGCGGCTACGATTTTCGCCTGCTGGAAGAAGTGATGCGCATCAATAACGAGCAGCGCGAGCGCTTCCTGCGCAAGGTGCGGCTGGCGCTGTGGACGCTGAAGGGCAAGACGCTGGGCGCGCTGGGACTCGCCTTCAAGGGCGGCACGGATGATGTGCGCGAATCGCCGGCAATCGGTGTGATTCGAGCGCTGATTCAGGAAGGCTGCAAGATCCAGGCTTACGATCCGGCAGCAGCGGCGAACGCCCGCGAAGTTCTAGGCAGTGACTCGATTCGATATGTAGATTCCGCGCTGGAAGCGGCGCGCGGAGCGCATGCTCTGCTGGTGCTGACGGATTGGGACGAGTTCCGCGGTCTCGATCTAAAACAGCTGCACGAGGCGTTGCACTATCCCATCGTCATCGATGGGCGCAATATGTTCAGCCCGGAAGCCATGAAGAAGCACGGATTTCTGTATACCAGCGTCGGGCGTCCCGATGTGGCGCATGAGTGGTCGGATCTTCGCAAGTCGCCGGCTGCGGAAGACGCTGGCGAACAAAACGCTGCGGCGGCTACTTCGATCAAACTGCCGTAACCCGGCACAGCTTATCGCGCGACGATGGCGCGCTCCAGCAAAACCGTCGTACCGTCCTGATAATCGACCTTCCATCCGGTATTGTGCGTCAGCAGATATGCAACCGGACTTACCTGCGGATAAAGCACATAACGAATGCGATATTTGTCCAGTAATTCCAGCGTGTTCTTACCGCCCATGGCGTCGAGGTAATCGGCAAAGACCCCGTTGTACTCGAAGATGTCGATGCGCGAGTCGATGAACACCGGAACCTGCCGCACGTTCCAGATCAGATATCCGCCCCACAGGCAATCGTTGAAGACGCGCCCCTGGGGATGAAAAGCCTGCAGATAATTCGTCGCCTTCACCGGATACTGCCGTACCGTATCTCGCCAGAGATATGCGCTGGTGGGGAAACGAAGGAAGCAGCCCAGAACGATCGCGATCATGAAGGCAGCGTTCAGAGCGAATCGGTCGATCTGGGGGCGATAAGGGGCAAAAAAATCGAGCTCCCTTGCGAGCATAGGCGTGACCACGATGGCCGCGAGGAACAGGAACCTGCTATACGTGACCGCTGCGTAGAAACCGAGCAGCGTGAAGGCCAGCTCGTGCAGCTGCCATCGCCGTTTGCGAACCAGCGCCAGCACCAGGGTCGCTGCCAGCATCCCGAACAGGATTTTGCCCCGCACGCTGTGGAAGTCGAGGCTCATCCATTCATCGACGTGGTTGACGTTCAATCGCTGCTTGAATGCGAAGTTGAAGGGATAAAACACCAGATGATAGGTGTAGGGATTGAGGAAGAGTCCGGCCACACTGAGGCTGCCTGCGAGTATCAGCTTGCGCAGCTGGGACGGCGTCCAGCGCACCGCCTCAATCCGTCCCCAGCATCCTTCCACCAGTCCCGAGGTGAAGAAGATGCCCAACAGCACCATGCCGATCAGCCATGAGCCGTGCAGGTTGGCCCAGAGAACGAACAGCGGCGGCAGCAGCCACAGCCCATCTTTCCCACGCTTGAACCGCGCGAACAGGAAAAGCTCCGCCACCAGGCAAATCCAGCCGGCCAGCAATGTCCGCGGACCAAACGAAACCGTGGCCAGCCACACCGCCAGCCATGAAGCGCAAAAAGCGGCCTTGACGTTTCTTGACTCGACACAGGCGAGCGCGAAGACGCCCAACAGGATGAGCTCCACTTCCGCCAGCATCACCAGATAGATGCCGCGAATTCCCAACCACTGCCACGCGAAGTAGTAGGGCAGCTCGCCCAGCCACGATTCATTGATCCAGCGCGCACCGGCCGCCGTGAACGAATACACATCGTGATGTACGACCGAATGTGTCTGCACGAAGATTTCGGCGTTGCGCAGGTGCCACCAGATATCGGGATCGGCGATGCTGCCACTGTCGAAAACGAAGATCGACGCCCCCAGGCTCATCGCCAGCAAAACAGGGAACGACAAGATGCGCCTCCAGATGCCGGAGCGAGCAGCCATCGTTCTCTCGGGAAACGCGATGGGGCGGGCAGCGACGGCAGCTGGGGAGGCAAGTTCAGTGCGCATCATTCTGGCTATCGGCAAGGGTCGGTAAAGGCTGGAAAGAGGTGCGGTGGAGGAATACGTGGTGTCTCTCCCAATACGAGATCGTGGCCGAACCGGGAACCCGGGCAGGAAACTGGCGCCGGCGGCTGTTGGATTGGCATTGCGCCGCCGATAGCATTCCTTAGGAGTGTTCGCCTAGATGGCAGATCGCACTGCGCCAGCGCGCGCCGCAATCTCGGAGGCGTGCGGATCGAGCATGATCGAGACTGCGCTGGTGATGCCGGTGCTCGTGCTGATGCTCTGCTTCGCAATCGACATCGGTTATTTCTTTATTGTCGCCGCCAATCTGGTGTCGGCCTCGCGCAATGCCGTCTTGTATTCAGGGCAGGGATTCGATTCTCCGGCACAGCAACAACTGCCGGCGGCGGGCGCCGGGGGATCGCTCAGCGACACGGCGGGTGTGGCCGGGCTCGCCGGCGGCGATCTTTCCGGCCTGGCCGGCATGACGACCAAAACCACGGTGCAGGTTTGCTCCAAGCAGATCGGAGTGACCCACACCTCGAACGGCTACATCACCAATTGCAACACCTATCCCTCGGGATCGCTGAACTACACGCCTGACCAGGACCCTGAGTCGACCAATGGCATGCTGACACAACGCGTGGACGTGGTGTACACGGTCAGCCCGCCTATTCCGGTCGACTTTTTCGGATTCAGCATGCCGCCGCTCACCTTGCATTGGCAGGCAGAAATGCGAGCCGTGGACTGATGACCGCTCGCAGCCATCGCGGAAGCAGCTCGGATGACAAGGCAATCAGGATTGCGGTCGACGAAGCAGGCAGCGCGCTGTTGGAGTTTTCCCTATCGGTGTGGCTGCTTCTGCTGGTGACTTTCCTGATCTTCGAGTTCTGCATGACCGTCTACACCTACAGCGTGCTCGGCAACGCAGCTCGCGAAGGAATCCGCTACGCCGTCGTGCACGGCACTGACAACAGCTCCTGTAGCGGCCCCAGCAGCGGCTGCGCCGATAGCAGCGGCGCCAACGTTCAATCGGTTGTGAATGGATTTGCGGCTGTCTCCTTCCACGACCTCAGCGGCATGACCATCACGCCCTCGTGGCCCGATGGCACGTCAACTCCGTCCAGCCGAGTTGTGGTCACGATTACTTACCCCTACGTTCCCTATCTGCAGCTGCCGGGGTTTCTCGCACCGTCGATGAAGGTGACTGCGGAAGGGCGAATCGTTTTTTGACGAGGTACTTTCGATGGCTGCCAGGAAAAGGAACTTACACCGTGCAGGAGCACGCCGGCGCCCAGCCGGACAAGCGAGTGTCTTCATGCTCCTGGTACTCAGCCTGTTTCTGCTGGCCGTGCTGGCGTTCGCGGTGGATTACACCAATATCTGGTTCCAGCGCCAGCAGGCGCAGACCGCAGCCGACGCCGCCTGCCAAGCGGGCGCTATGGATGTGTTTCAAACCGCGAGCGGCGTCACACTGCCGAATATGGGCTTTGTGGCCGGCACCGCCGGCGATTGCGGCTCCTACGGCTCTCCCGGTCCCTCCATGTGCTGGTACGCCAATAAGAACGGCTTCAACGGCTACAGCGGCGGGACCGCGGATGTGTCGTGGTCGTTTCCCAATTCAGTTCCCGGAGTGACCCCGCCGCCTTCCTCGAGCGCCCCATATCCATTCCTGCAGGTCAACGTTTCCCTGCCGGTGAAGACTTACTTCAGCACGTTGCTGACCGGCAATCAGACGCAAACCGTTTCGGCGGTTTCCACCTGTGGGCTGACGCAGATGATGCAAGGCGGAGCCATCATGGTGCTGAATCCCACGATCTCGGGCGCGCTGTCTTACAGTGGCGGAGCCTCACTGACCATCGTGGGAGGACCGCCGCGCAGTATCGTTGTCAATTCCAGCAGCGCCACGGCCGTTTCCTGTGGCTCCAGCGGCGTGATTGATACCAGCAAGGGTGGTCCTAATCTCACCGGCTCTGACGTCGGCACCTATGGCGGTCCGCACGTTGCGCCGGGCAGCTCGACCGGCTGCTACGGTACGAACAGTAACACCGGCTTGCCGGCAGGGTTCAACGGAGGTACTACGGGGCACTGGGACTGGCCGGCCGTGCCGGTTCCCGACCCCTTCTCCACCGTGCCCGCAGCCACCGGAATGAAGAGCGTTACGCCGCTCACAAAGGCGACGCACAGCAATGGGACCGCATACTACAATCTCGCCGCTCCCGAGATGGACGGATGTCCCGACACCGCTCCCAGCAACTACGGCAGCTACAACGACAGCACCTACTGGACGTGCAATCTCAGCAAGTACGGCACCAAGTCATGGTATTGCCGCGGCTGTAAGGAGTACGCGCCGGGATACTATCCCAACGGCATCTCGGAAAATGGCGGCGATGTGATCACGTTCCTACCTGGCGTGTACTACATGGATGGAGACCTGTCGATCGGTGGCAGCGACAGCATTCGCATGGCGAAGGCGTGCGCCAACTCGCAAGGCGTGGTCAATACCGACCCCAGCACCGGCAACTGCAGCCCACTTACACAGAATGCTGGACCGAACGGCGGTGGCGGCGGAGGTCCGTGGACGTGGCACCAGACCGACGGCGTGATGTTTTATTTTCACGGATCGGCGAAGCCGGTCATCAGCGGCGCATCGGGCGCGCCGTCGTCGCCGCGCGTCGACAAAGTTCCCGCCACCGATCTGACCTGCGACGGCAGTACGCCGCCTTCGTACCTCAATCTGGCAAGCTCGCTCGACACCAACGTCATGCTGGCGCAGTGCACCGCCAAGGGTAGCTACTGGGACACGGCAGCCGACACCACCGACTCGTCAGGCAGCCTTCGCGGACTGCTGTTTTTCATGGACCACTCGGACACCGCGTCGCCGCAGCTGCAGGGCTCGGGCTCGCTGGCCTATACGGGGACCATGTATTTTCACTCCAGCAGCTACGCCACGATTTTCCAAGTTCCGGGTGGAACTACCTCAGGAACTCTGATCTGGGGGAACATTGTTACCGATCAGATGCAGCTTACCGGCAGCGGCGCGCTGACCATGGGACTGAATCCGGCCGCCACCACGCCGATATTGAAGGTCTCACTGCTAAAGTGATGCGCTGAAAAAGTTGTCAGTTGTCGGTTGTCAGTAATTGCCACGCCGGGCAATTACGCGAGACTTTGAAATGGCGTTGTAGTTCTTCAACCGACAACCGAGAGCTGACAACCGACAACTGACAACCGACAACTGACAACTGACAACCGACAACCGACAACCGACAACTGCACTGCCTTACATGATCGCCGTCGGCGGAGCCGGTTCGTCGGGGCTACCGGCATTGGCCAGCGGCACCCGAACCATCACAATCGCCAGCACCACCAGCATCACAAATCCGCCAATCACCGGCGGATGCTTGAAGATTACCGGCAGCGGCCACTGCTTGTATTTGAATACCGCGATGACAATTCCCATCAGCGCCTCGCCCGCAATGAATCCCGATGCAGTGAGCACGCCGGCATTCTCCACCCGCGCTTTCTGCGCGTCGTTGAGGTTCTTGCTGTCGCGAATCTTGTCGGTGATCCAGCGAATCACGCCGCCAATGAAGATTGCAAACGTCGTTTCCAGCGGAAGGTACATGCCGACGGCGAACAGCATGGGACTCTTGACCTCAATCATGATCAAGGCAAAGCCCATGAGGATGCCGACCACAATGAGCGGCCACGCCATCTCGCCGCCCACGATGCCTTTGGCCAGCATGGCCATCAGCCCGGCCTGCGGCGCGGGCAGTTGACGGTCACCGAAACCGATGCCGCCGCTGTTGAGATTGGCCTGGTTCAGCAGTAACAGTACAGGCAGCAGCGCGAAGCTGGCCACGGTGACGCCCAGGAAATCGCCAATCTGCATCTTGGCGGGAGTGCCGCCAAGAATGTGGCCAACTTTCAAATCCTGCAACATCTCGCCCGCCACAGCGGAAGAGATGCAGACGACGGCGGCCACGCCCAGCACCGCGGCCACGCCATGCATCCCGCTAACCCCCATCAGCACCATGAGAATGGCCGCAATTACCAGCGCAGCCAGCGTTAGCCCGGAAATGGGATTGTTCGACGAGCCGATCATGCCCACCAGATTTCCCGACACCGCCGCAAAGAAGAAGCCGACGATGATCATCACCACTGCGGCGACAATGCCGGGGACCCAGGCCGCGGCATAGCTCTTGTAGAGGAACACCATGCTGATCAGCACGACGAACAGGCCGGTAAACACAAACTTGGCGTTCAGGTCGCGCTCGGTGCGAGCGGTCGAGGCATGCGCCGCGGCTGTCTTCTTCAGGTCGGAGACGGCGCGCGCCATGCCCGAGCCCAGGCTCTTGCGCATGCGGAAAAGTGTGTAGCAGGCGCCGACCAGCATGCCTCCCACGGCGATGGGGCGCACGATGAAGCTCCATACCGCGCCCGCCTGGTCGGCCCAGAACGAATTGTCGGGCGTCATGACGTGGCCTGCGGGAGCAAACTGCGAGACGAACGTGGGGCCGCCGAGGAACAGGATGAGCGGCACCAGCAGTCCCCAGGCGACGACGCCGCCCGAGAAGTTCAGCGCTGCCAGCCGCGGCCCGATAATGTAGCCAACCCCGAGGTATGCCGGACTAATGGCGGGCGCCGACCACGTTGTAGCCGCGCCGGCAGCCAGCTTCGGCGCAGTTGCGTTGCGTCCCATGCGCACGAAGCTCTTCCCCAGCTGCCCAACGTTGACGATGAAATCGCGGCTGGGACTGAACAGGCTGAACTGTCCCAGCAAATACACGATGCCGCCAAATCCCATGTTCGAGAAAAGAATCTTCGCGGCGCGGCTGCCTTGCTGTCCCGCTTTGTGGATCTCGGATGCGGCGACGGATTCAGGGAACGGAAGCTCGGGATCTTCGACCATCACGCGGCGCAGCAGGGTGACGAACAGGATGCCGAGCGCGCCGCCCACCAGCATCAGGATCGACGACTTCAAATAGGCGTGCTCGAAATCGAAAATTGGCCAGGCACCGGAGATGACGAAAGCGGGGATGGTGAAGATTGCGCCCGCGGCTACCGACTCGCCGATCGACCCGACAGTTCGCGCGATGTTTTCTTCCAGCAGCGAGCCGCGCATAATGCGCAGCACTGCCATGCCAATGACGGCCGCGGGATAGGTGGCAGCGATGGTCATTCCGGCGCGCAGGCCGAGATAAGCATTGGCGGCGCCGAGCACGACGGTGAGCACCAGCCCCAGCAATACAGCGCGAAGGGTGAACTCCGGCATGGTGGTGTCGTCAGGAACGTAGGACCGGAACTTCCTGGGTGGAGGGGCTATGGTTGTGCTCATTCGACCGGAGACCTCGCGCGGCTTACAGATTATAGCGACCGCGCAACTTAGCACGCCAGCACGGGCAGGCACAAGGGGAGCCTTCTTGTTAAGCGGCCAAGAACCTGTTCACCACGGGGACACGGAGAGCACGGAGGGGACAGGATCAGTAACACCATAAGCAAAGGTCATTCTGCTTTGAATCGGTCCGTCGCTGAGCACAAAAGCCAGCCGTGCAGCGGCGGGATGGGTTTAGCCCGGGGTGGAAACCCGGGGTAGCAGTTTATGGACAGGCCGGAGGCGCGGCAGCGGCGACACTCGACTCGATGTAATATCTACGAGCATGGATTATCTGCTGAAAACCGAACCGTCTGCATATTCCTTTGCCGATCTCGAGCGTGACAAGCAGACCATCTGGGACGGTGTTTCGAATCCCGTGGCGCTGAAGCATCTGCGCGAGATGAAGGCCGGCGATCGACTGGTCATCTACCACACTGGCGACGAAAAGAGCGCCGTTGGAACGGCGAACGTGGTCTCGGTTGATACGTCCGATCCGAAGAACCCGCAGGTGAAGATCAAGGCGGGCAAGGCGATTGCCAAGCCGGTCACTCTGGCCGAGATCAAAACCAAGCCATTGTTTGCGGAGTCGCCATTAGTTCGGCAAGGAAGGCTGTCGGTCGTCCCGCTCACGGCAGCGCAATACAAAACACTGGTGGATAGCGATTAGGATCGTGGATAGACAGACTCGGCGGCAGCAAGCCATTTACTGATCACTATCCACTACCCACTACCCACGAACTTCACACCGCCTTCAGCAGCATCAGTGTCACGTCGTCATGCTGCGGCGCGTCGCCGGTAAAGCGGTCGAGGTCAGCCATGATGGTGTTCAGCATCATGGACGGCGCGAGTGCGATGCCGGAGTGAAGCATGACCATCAGGCGCGTCTCACCGTATTCTTCCTGCGCGTTATTCTCAGCCTCAATCACGCCGTCGGTGAAAATCACCAGCCAATCGCCGCTTCCTAACCCTACGCTCGCCGACTCATAGACCGCGTCCGGCATAATCCCCAGCGGCAGGCCTCCGATGTGCAGCCGCTCGATGGCGCCTGTAGGCCGCCGCAGAATTGGAGTGTTATGCCCGGCGTTTACGTAGGTCAGGGTACGGGTTGCGGGCGCGTATTCTGCGATGAAGGCGGTGGTGAAGCGGCGTCCATTCTGGCTGTTGGTGCAGGCGTACCGATTCATGCGGCCGACCAGTTCAGTAAGCGATCCTGGCGTCGCTGAAAGCGTCTTCAGGCTGGCCTGGAAGGTGGCCATGAGCATCGCCGCCGGCACGCTCTTGCCCGCCACGTCGGCGACTGCGATAAGAAAACTCTGACTCTCCGGACGCGCGAATACGTCGTAGTAGTCACCGGCAACGGTATTGGCCGGGCGCGTGGCGAAGGCGACCTCCAGCCCGGGAATCGGTGGCGGATTCGCCGGCAGCAACCAGGTCTGAATTTCCTTCGCGATCTGCAGATCGCGTTTCATCACGACGCGATCGCCGACCTCCAGAATCAGCAGCGCGAACATCAGCAAGCCGCCGTAAAAATGGAAGTCGAGAGCGAAGACCCTGACTTCGTGAGTCTGTGTGGTGAATGTCCACTCGCCGCCCGGCACAATGATTAGCACCAGGGCGACCAGCAGCAACACGCGGCGCGCCGGCGTGAGTTTCTCGATGATGGCCCAGAAGTATTGGCCCGCAACATTGAGCGCATGCCGGCCACGGGTTACGTCTGCGGTGCGACTGGGATCGACTTCTTTCGAATAGAGCCGGTAGCTGGAGCGCGCGTCGGTGCGAAACTGCGACCAGAGCTGGTTCATCGCCATGCCCTCGGTCACGCGCTGCCAGAAGCGGTCGAGCCGGGCGACGAAGCTCTCCGTGCCGCGCCTGCTTCGAGGCGGCCCCAGAGGTTGTGGGCTTGTGGACATGGTTCGAAAAAGGATTATAGAGGGGAAATGAAGTGGATAGTGGTCCGCGGTTCGTGGACAGAAATTAGCCCAGAGTGTCGTGGCGGCGCTTTCTAGGCTACTGCACGCGCTCCGGCCTGACCTGCTCATCCAGAAACGCCACCGACTGCACACCGGAAACTTCGAAACGCTTGCGGCAGCGGGGATTCTTGCAGCCGACCAGATCGTCGCGGCGGACCATGTAAGAGCGCGCCTTGGCGAACTTGGCGCGATCGCGCTCGTCAGCGCGGGAGGGCAACTGGCGCAGCTTGGTACGCACCAGCCAGCTCAGCTCGTACTCGCCCGATTGCTGACAGTGCGGGCAGGTCAGCGTGGTTTTTCTGGTTTCCGGCCGCTCACTATAGAAATCCCGTTCGTCCATCGTCCGACCCCCGCTCCGGGCCGCGAAATTGGCCCTCATTGCATTAGAACACATTCGCGTTCCCACCCTCACCCAGCGGTGATTTGAGCGATGGTCACGATGCCCGGTTCAAAACATGTGCGTATTCGCACTTTCCCGAGCATCGTTGGGGCCAACTCCATAGCGATGGGTGCATCTACTTACCTTTATTCTCGGTTAGCGAGCGAGGGAACGCTCCCCGGTTGACCCGCAGTAGCAAGCGCCTATGAAATTCGCACTGGTAAATCCCGCCTGGAGCTTTGAGGGCTCCACCTACTTCGGTTGTCGCGATCCGCACTATCCGCTGGAATTGCTCTTCGCCCACGATCAAATCGTCGCCGCCGGTCACGATGCTCTCATGGTTGACGCCCAGACCGATGGACTCAGTGTCGAGCAAGTCCGCCGCGCACTAAACAGTTTCGCTCCCGATTTCTTAGTGATTCCGACGGCACCGTCGTATCTGTTTTGGCGCTGTCCTCCGCCTGAGCTGCGAGTTCCTATCGAATGGTTCGCCGCTCTGGGCGACGGTGTGATCAAAGTTGCGATCGGGCCGCACAGCTCGGCGACTCCCACAGCAACACTGCACAAAACCGGATGTGACGTTGCGGTGCGGGGCGAGCCCGATCAGACGCTCGCGCTCTTGGCGAGCAACCCTTGGGAAGAGGTACCCGGCTGTTGTTTCCGGCGCAGCAATGGGAGCTATCACATCAGTCCCGAGCTGGGTGTCGCGGACCTGAAGGCCCTCGGCGCGCTCGACTTCCACAACTACAACGTCGAGGCGCACTCCCATCGGCACCATGTCTTCACCGGCGACGGCCGTGGCGCGGAGCTGGAGTTTGCGCGCGGCTGCCCGTGGGCGTGCAATTTCTGCAATAAGACTCTGTTTCGGAACAAGTTTCGCGAGCGCAACGTTGACGCTGTGCTGACCGAGGTCGATCGCTTGCTGGCCCGCGGCGTCGATTACGTCTACTTCATCGACGAGATCTTCGGCGTCGGCAAGAACGTTCTGAACCTGCTGGAGGCGCTGTCCGAACGCAATGTGAAAATCGGCTTCCAGACCAGAATCGACCTTTGGACAGAAGACACGATTGATCTGCTCGAACTTGCCGGAACGATATCGATGGAGGTGGGAATCGAATCGATCACCGACGCAGGGCGCGACGAGCTGAACAAAAACTGTCGCATGTCAACCGAGCGCATCACCGAGTTGCTGATCCATGCCAGAACAAAGATTCCCTGGGTGCAGGCAAACCTGATCCTGACCGACAAAGACGACCAAGACGAAATTCGCCGCTGGCAGGACCACCTGAAATCGCGCGGCGTGTGGGTGAGCGAGCCGGTTCCCATGTTCCCGTTTCCCGGTAGCCCGAGTTACATCGAAACTTTCGGCGCGCTGCCCGACGATCAGGCGTGGGAGCGGGCACACCGGTATTACACGCAGCTGTTCAGCGACAAGGGATTCAGCGACATTCAGGAGCAGGAGCCGCTGGCGATCGAAGAATTGGAGTCGGCGAGTCAGCAGCGCGAGGTCCTCCACGGAAGCGCGGAAGTCACGGAAAGAACCTGATCGAGAAATCATGTGTAGTCCGTGGTGAATGGCTTCGGGAGCAGGTTGGAAGGTTGACCTTCGCTGCAAACATAAAGGCCCAGCGAGGAGGTCGCTGGGCCCAGCCTGTTGTCTGCTATTGAAACCGTTCGCAGTCACATAGGAGGAGATGACTTGTGCTGCATCGCTTCGCCGCTTACGCCGGCTTTGGTTTCAATCATTGCGTAACCGCATAGTCCCACGGACTGAAAACGCCGCCAATCCCATAAACAGGGTAGGACCGTAACGCTTTCGTCGCAGCAGAAGCAAAGGCGGCAGACCTGCTATGCCGCCCTCGCTTCCACATTCACGTTGCTGGCAATTTGAGTCAGTGTCTCGTCGGCTTCCTCTTCCTCATCCAGGGTCTGTTGCAGCAGGCGAGCCATGTCTTCGTGTCCGAGCAGTTGGGCATAGGTGCGCACGGTACCGTAGCCGGCCATCTCGTAGTGCTCGACCCGCTGTGCCGCACTGATGATGCCGGCGTCGACCGTGCTCGGGTCGCCACCCGCGGAGACGATTTCCTCGCCTTCCTTGATGACGCCCTTCATTCCTTTGCAGGTCTCGCCGGTCGGCTTCTGGTTCAGCTTCTGGAAGATCTGTTCCAGCCGCGAAATCTGCTGCTTCGTGACCTGGAGATGCTGCTGCAGCGCACTCTTGAGCTCGCTGTGATGCGCCGCGTCGATCATTTTCGGCAGAGCTTCCGTGATTTGATTCTCGGCGTCGTAAAGGTCGCGCAATTCCTTTACGAAAAGCTGTTGCAGGTTTTCCAGTTTCATTGAGAACAGAGCCATGATTTCCTCCACGATGGAATCTGGGGGATAGGATGGCGCGTGGCGCATTGGCGTTGGTTCGAAATCGAGAGCAGCGGTTGGATCAGCCGATGGCGTAGCTAGATAGCTTGCGACTTCGGCAGGGAAGACAAAGTCTCGCCCCGGTTCTCTTCTTCAACAGGAATGCTGGTACCGTTGGTTGAGGGTAGGAAGATGCTGAACGTGGTCCCTGTTTCGCCTTCCGTGGAGCTTTCCACTTCGACCCTGCCATGGAGCTTTTCCACAATTCCCTTGATGACCCACAGCCCGATGCCCGTACCCTGTTCGCCCTTGGTGCTGAAGAACGGCTGGAAAATCACTTCCAGGTTCTCGGCAGGAATCCCGCAGCCGCTATCGCGTACCCGTACGACCACCTGATGCTCAGCTGCCGGTTGAATCACCAGGGACAGGCGGCCCTTCTGCCCGATGGCATCAATAGCGTTGGTGATGAGATTGGTGAACACCTGGCGCAACTCGCTGGGATAGATGGTTACTTCGCCCTCCGTCTCATAGCGCTTCTCCAGCTCGATCCTGGCGGCTTGCAGGCGCGGCCGGTACATGGCGCAGACATCATCCAGCAGGTCGGAAATCTTGGTCACTACCGGGAGCTTGGTTTCACGGTGCGGGGCCAGGGTCTGCCGGCTGAGGTTCGATAAGCGGCGCACTTCACGCTCCGCCAGGTCCACCAGTTCGGCGGCCTCGGCATCCAGCGAGGGACTCTTCTTCAGCAGGTGCATGACATTGGTGAGCGCATCGAGCGGATTGTTCAGCTCATGCGCGATGGTGGCCACCATGCGCCCGGTCGTAGCCAGCCGTTCCGACCGCCGCAGCGCGTCTTCCAGTTCGTTATGCAGCTTGCGGATTTGCTCCTCCGCCAACTTGCGCTCGGTCACATCGCGAATGGCGCTGGTGACAAACATTCCGGACTCAGTGGTCAGCGGACTCAGGCTGATCTCGACCGGAAACTCGCTGCCGTCCCGGCGCAGGCCGAACAGTTCCAGCCCCGCTCCCATCGGTCGCACATGGGGATTGGCAAAGAAGCCGGCGCGATCTCCGGGATGCAGATCGCGGTAGCGCTCGGGGATGAGCACCTCCACTGGCTTGCCGATCAGCTCCGAGCGCGCATAGCCAAACAGCTTTTCGGTTTGCGCGTTTACCAGCGCAATGGTTCCGTGCTCGTCCACGATGACCATTGCGTCCGGTGCTGCCTCCAGCAATGAGCGGAATTTGTCTTCGGCTTTCTTGCGCACAGTGATGTCTCGAATCGCGCTCGCAACCAGCAAGCCGTCGGGCGTCCGAATTGGGCTGAGACTGACCTCGAGGGGGAACTCGCTGCCGTCCTTGCGCAGCCCAAACAGTTCCAACTCCTCACCCATCGCTCGCTTGCGCGGGCCGCTCACATACTGGGTCCGATGCTGCAGATGCCGTTCGTGAAAGCGTTCCGGGATAAGTACTTCAACAGAATAACCCAGCAGCTCATGCCGGGCGTAGCCGAACATCTCTTCCGTGCGTGAGTTGATCAGAACAATCTTTCCGCGCTGATCGACAATCACCATAGCGTCCGGGGCAGATTCCAGCAACGCCCGAAACCGGTCTTCCGCTCCCTTGCGCGCGGTGACGTCGCGGATGGCACTGATCACCATCGGCCCCTGCGGCGTGTCCACCGGGCTTAAGCTGATCTCGACGGGGAATTCTGTGCCGTCTTTGCGCAGTCCGTGAAGCTCGAGGCCCGCGCCCATCGGCCGGACATGGGGGTCGCCGGAGAAATATCCCGAGCGATGACCGGGATGTTTGGCGCGAAAGCGCGGCGGCACCAGCACCTCGACCTTCTGGCCCACCAGCTCCGACGGGGGATATCCGAACAGCAGCTCGCTTTGCAAGTTGGCGAGCACAATTCGGCCCTGCTGGTCGACAACCAGCATCGCGTCGGGGGCGGCGTCCAGGACGGCCCGGAAGTTGGCCTCGACAGGAATTTCCATTGCTACCCCAGTTAATTGTTAAGGGGGATTGTAGTCTCGTGGTTCGGGGTTGCAAGGGCGAAATTCGCCGAAGCCGGCTGCTCGGGGAAAGGGCAGTTAAGGCCGCAAACATTAGGGGCTTCGCCCTCGCCGTTACGGCAAAACTGAAACGGCACCGCATCCGGGGCGCTCGTCGTCTACCTTCCTACTGCTGTATCGCCTGAATGGCCCGTGGATGCACCTGCTGATTCTGGATTTGCGAGGCATCCCAACCTCCGCCGAGCGCTTTGATGAGCGCCACCTCGGTCACCATCTGCTGACCCATCAGCTGCGTCGCCAGCCGCTGATTGCTGAGCAGCACGCTCTGTGCGGTAACCACATCGAGGAAGCTGGTGACCCCGCCAACATATCGGTTGTTGGCGATCTCCAGGGCGCGACGTGCGTCGGCGACCGCAGCGCCCTGCGTCGTCTCCGCCTGCGATAACTCGTTCAATCCGGAAAGGCCGTCCTCCACTTGTTGAAACGCCACCAGAACCGTTTGCCGGTAGTTGGCCACACTCTCGTCGTAGACATGACGCGTGTACGCCAAATTGGCGCGATTGCGTCCGCCATTGACCACCGGCTGCAGCAGATCGCCGCCCAGCGACCAGATCGCGGTCGGCCCGCTTATCAGATTATTGATGTCGGTGCTCTGGAAACCGCCTGCGCCCGAGAGCGTCAGCTGCGGATAGAACGCGGACTTGGCGACTCCGACCTCTGCATTTTCATAGGCCATCTGCCGTTCCGCAGTGGCGACGTCCGGACGTCTCTCCAGCAATTCTGAGGGCACCCCGAACGGCACCGGCACCGGCGTTGTTGTCAGTGGCCGCACGGGTACGCCGAAGGTCGAAGCGGGATTGCCCGTCAGCACTGCAATGGCATGTTCAAACTGCTCGCGCTGCTGTTGCACTAGGTAGAGCTGTGCTTCGGTCGAATCCAGCAACGTCTGCTGTTGCGCAAGATCTAATCCCGACGCAACGCCGCCGCTGTGGCGAAATTCAACCAGTTGCAGCCCCTTCTGCTGAATCGCTACCGACTCCTTTACGACTGCGTACTCGGCATCGAGCTCGCGCAGACTGAAATAGTCGGCAGCCAACTCGGCCGTCAGCACCAGATTCACGTTGGCCAAATCTGCGGCCGTTCCTTGCAGGTTGGCATTCGACGCCTGCAAATTACGACGGTAGCGGCCAAACAGGTCCGGCTCCCAATTCATAATGAACGGAATCTCGTAGGTGCTCTGGGTCAGCGCGCCGTTGCCCAGCGTCAACACCTCGGGACGATTGGCCGAGTAGCGGTTGCGCGAGGCGCCGGGATCGACATTCGCCTGGGGAAAGAACGCCGCTGTGGCCACGCGAGCCAGCGAGCGTGCTTCCTCCAACCGGTCGGCTGCAGCCAGTAACGACTGGTTTGCTTTCAGCAGTTGCTGCTCGTAGTCGTTGAGTTCAGCGTCGTTGAAAACTTCCCACCAGGCGCCCTTGGGCAGGCCATCTTTGGGAGCGGCCACGCGCCACGGTGATTGTGTTTTGTAAGCGTCTACCGGAGGAGCCGGCGCCGGAGGACGGTGATAGTTCGGTCCCACCGTACAGCCGGCGAGAAGAGTGCAAACCATTACAGCCGCGGCCAGGGTCCCCCACGCATTCGTGCTTTTCGAATGAGGGCGATTAACGAACGTGGTCACGACTTCTGCCCTTCCTGTCCCTGGCGCTCGGGAGCTACGTTCACCTGCTCTCCATTCTCAATTGCATCTGACGGATTCACGATCACGCGATCGTTCACGTCCACGCCGCCGACAATCTCCAGCGTGTTCCCAAAGTCCCGGCCGATGCTGATTTGCCGCAGCTCCACCCTGCCGTCAGGGCCAACGATTGCTACTTGCGGCCCTTCCTTTCGGAACAGCATGGCGTTCTGCGGTATCGTGACCTTTCGCGCATTCACGCTGGTCCGGAAGTGCACGTCGCCAAAGGAGCCGGGAAGCAGCTTGCCGTCGGGATTGGGCACGTCAACTTCGGTGAGCAGCGTACGTGATGTAATGTCGATCGAATCCGCCGTGCGTGCCACCGCACCGTGGAATTTCTGTCCGGGAAATTCCTGCAGCGTGATGGTCGCTTCCACCCCGATGTGAATTGCCGGCGCGTAGGCCTGCGGCACGGAGACGTAGACGCGCAGCGGATCGGTGGTGGCGATGTCGAAGAGCTCTTTGCCGGCGGCGCCATTGATGCCGGCATTGATCAGCGCGCCAGGATCAACCAGGCGCCGCGTAATCACCCCGTTAAAAGGCGCGTAGACGCGCTTGAATCCTTCCAGTTCTTCCAGTCGCTTGACGTTCGCGTCGGCAGCCGCCAGATTGGCCGTCGCCTGCTCATACCCGCTGCTCTGGGTATCCGCTTCTTCCTGCGACACCGAGTCGGTCTTGCGCAGTGCCTGGTAGCGATCGGCGTTGATCTTCGCCAGGTCCATCGCCGCCACTACTTGCTGGCGCGCGGCGCGGGCCTGCATCAGCTCCTGGTCGATCTCCGGGGTATCGATGTCGGCCAGCAGATCGCCCTTTTTCACCCGGCTGCCGATGTCCCTGTACCAGCGCAACAGATAGCCATTGGTACGCGCATAAATCGGCGATTCCACAAATGCCTGCAACGTTCCCGGCAGGGTCAGATCTTCATCGGGTTTCTCCGGCGTGGGATGGACCACCGAGACCGTGAGCACCGCGTCCTGCTGCGTCTCTTCGGCCAGCACCCGGCTGTCGCGCATGCGCGTCAGCAGGGAAGCCAGACCGGCCAGCAACAGAACGACCAGCACCGCGCCCACGATGAACAGCGCCCTGCTGGGCTTGGCCGCCGGAAGCTTGGGCGGAGGCGTGATCTCGGGCGCGGCATGACCATCGCCGCGTTGCGCGTGCTCTTCCGGTTGGTCCGGGTCCCGCCAGGGATCGCCCCCATCCGAGCCGGCAGCACGGCGCTGCGCCTCTTGTTCCGCCACTGACTTTTCTTGTCTCTCCATCTTGAATACGGTCTCCGATATTTTATGACCTTTGCTCAGCCTTCCGTTCGCGGCGTCCGTGAATAATGGCAAAAACCGTCGGCACAAAGAACAGCGTCGCCACCGTGGCAAACATCAATCCGCCAATGACAGCGCGGCCTAAAGGCGCGTTCTGCTCACCGCCTTCGCCCAAGCCCAATGACATGGGCGCCATGCCGATGATCATGGCCAGCGCCGTCATCAATACCGGGCGGATACGGGTGTAGCCGGCTTCCAGCGCGGCCTGCGCAGCCGGAATACCGGCGCTCATGCGGTCACGGGCGAAGGAAATCATCAGGATCGAGTTTGCCGTCGCCACCCCCATACACATCACCGCCCCGGTCAACGACGGCACGTTGAGCGTGGTGTGCGTCAGCAGCAGCATCCAGCAGATTCCGGCCAGCGCGCCGGGCAGCGCCGTGATGATGATGAAGGGATCGAGCCACGACTGGAAGTTCACCACAATCAGGAAGTACACCAGCACAATCGCGGCGATCAGTCCCACCCCCAGCCCGATGAAGGATGACTGCATGGTCTGCACCTGCCCGCGAACAATCATCTGCGTGCCCCGGGGCAGATGCTGCCGGAACGGTTGCAGCACCCGGTTCACGTCCCGGATCACACCCCCAAGATCACGGTCTTGCGTGCTGGCGTACACGTCGATGACCGGCTGCACGTTGTAATGCGACACCACTGCCGCTCGCTCCACCGGACTCAATTGCACCAGGTTGGCCAGCACCTGCGGATTCGGGCTGCCGGGATTGTTGACCGAGGTGTACATCAAGTCCTGCAAGGACGTGACCCGATATTGCGGCGACTGCACTGCGACCTGATAGGTGACCCCGTTCGCCGGATTCAACCAGAAGTTGGGCGTCGTCTGGAAACTGCCGCTTAGCGATATCAGCACGCTCTGCGCCACATCGCGAGCGTTTAATCCCACCTGCGCGATGCGTGTGCGCCGGATGTCGAGATGCAGGGTAGGCAGGTCCAGCAGTTGCTGCACGTGCACGTCCGCCGCCCCCGGCACCAGCCGCACGCGATTCGAAATCTGCTCCGCGATTTCGTGGTTGGTCGCCATGTCCGGGCCGATCAACTGAATATCGATGGGTGCGGGCAAGCCAAAGTTCAGGATTTGCGTGACGATGTCCGCGGGCTGGAAGAAGAACTCCACTCCCGGAAACTGACGCGGCAAACCTTGACGCAGCTTGCGAATGTAATCCGCCGTGGGATGATGGTGCTCCTGGTTCAAGCCCACCAGAATCTCCGCGTCGCTGGTGCCGATTACCCCGGAGTTGCTGTACGAAAGATTGATACTCGAGTTAGGCAGCCCTATGTTGTCCAGCACCGTGACCAGCTCGTCTTTAGGAATCTGCGTCCGCAGATACCGTTCCACTTCATCGCACAGCCGCGCCGTTTCCTCTACCCGCAGGCCGGCCGGCCCGCGAACATGCAAGCGCATTTGCCCGGCGTCCACGCTGGGGAAGAAGTCCTCGCCCAGGAAAAACACCAGTGTCATGGAGAGCAGGCAGAAGCTGACAAAGCAGATCGCAAATAGCGCGCGATGTTCTAGCGTGGTTTCCAGCAATTGAAAGTAGCCATTGCGGAACTTGTCGAAGCCGCGCTCGAATCGCCGCTGATAGCGGCCGAAGAACGTCTTGGCGGATTCCTCGCGATGTTCGTGGCCGCGCATGATGTACATCACCAGCGTCGGAATCAGGGTGCGCGAGAGGAAGTACGACGCCAGCATGGCGAACACTACGGCTTCCGCCAGCGGTACAAACAGGTAGCGCGCGACCCCCGTCAGGAAGAACATGGGCACGAACACGATGCAGATCGACAAGGTAGAAACGAACGCAGGCACCGCGATCTGGGCCGCGCCATCCAGAATCGCCTGCTTCATCTCCTTGCCCTGGGCAAGGTTTCGCTCGATGTTCTCGATCTCCACGGTCGCGTCGTCAACCAGAATGCCGACGGCCAGCGCCAGGCCGCCCAGCGTCATGATGTTGATGGTCTCGCCCAACGCGCTCAGCAGCAGCACCGAAACGAAGATCGATAACGGAATCGAGATCGAAATCACGATCGTCGGCCGCCAGTCGCCCAGGAACAGCAGGATCATGCAGGCGGTAAGCGCGGCGGCGATCAGGCCTTCGCGCAGCACCCCATTGATCGAGGCCCGCACAAACAGCGACTGATCGAACAGCGGCTTCACCGTGATCCCCGGGGGCAGCGCTTGCAGCGCAATGGGAACGATGCCCTTAATTGCGTTGACGATGGTGATGGTCGAGCCCGCGCCGACCTTGTACATCGACATCAGCACGCCGTGCACGCCGTCCTGGCGCACGATATTGGTCTGCGGCGCAAACCCGTCGCGTACGTGGGCCACGTCGCGCAGGTATATCGTCGCCCCATTTACCTGTTTGACCGGCAGATCGTTCAAATCGGCAATGGTCTTGGGCGCGCTGTTCATCTCCACCTGGTACTCGATGGACCCGATCTTGGTCGTGCCTGACGGAGTGATGACGTTCTGCGCGTTGACGGCATTGACGACGTCGCTTGGCGAGAGCCCCTGGGCCTGTAAACGCGGCATATCCAGATCGACTTGCACCTGCCGGATCTTGCCTCCATACGGGTACGGCGTCGCCGCCCCCTGCACCGTCGCCAGTTGTGTGCGCAGGAAGTTCTGGCCAAGATCGAACAGCGTCTGATCGGGCAGCGTCTTGCTGCTCAAACCAAGTTGCACGATGGGCGTGGTGGATGCAGTGTACTGGATGATCAGCGGCGGCGTCGTTCCCGGCGGCAGGCTGCGCAAGATGGTTTGCATGGCCGCCGTCGTCTGCGCCAGGGCGGTCTGTATGTTCACGCCCGGCTGAAAGTAAATCTTGACCACACCATAGCCGTAAACCGATTGCGACTCGATGTGCTCAATGTTGTTGACCGTGACTGTGGCAATGCGTTCGGAGTTGCTGACAATGCGGTCGGCCATCTCCTGCGGCGCGAAGCCGGTAAAGTTCCACAGGACACTGACCACCGGGATGTTGATGTCGGGGAAGATGTCGACCGGCGTTCGCACAACCACCAGGGGCATCAGCAGAATGATGACCAGGGCCATCACCACAAACGTATAAGGGCGCCGCAGCGCAAGAGCAACAATCCACATGGATTCGGTATGGCTCCCTCAATGGCCTTGCGGGCGGGGATACGCCTGGCGCGGAAGAGGTAAGATCAAGGATATGATACGATACGGAACGTATCGGATTCAACCACAACCACTACCCAGACGTTAAATGGCTACTTCTCGACAAGAAACCCTTCGATCCCCGAACGGCAAGCGGCCTCCGGGACGGCCGCGCTCGGAAAACGCCCGCAAGTCGATCCTGCGCAGCACCATTAAACTGCTGCGCAAAAACAGCTTTGCCGACCTCTCCATCGAAGCCATCGCCGCCGATGCCAAGGTGGGCAAAGCCACGGTGTATCGCTGGTGGTCCACCAAGGGCGCACTGGTGGTCGACGCCTTCGCCTCCAGCACGGAAGACGAGCTGCACTTCCCGGACAGTGGCTCGGTCTGTCGCGACATGGCCCACCAGATGAACAAGTTTCTCGGAGTGCTGCGTTCGCCGCGGGGCTGCATCGTGCGCGCTATTCTCGGTGCCGGACAATCCGACCGCGAGCTGCTGGAAGAGTTCCGCAAACGCCTGCTGCGGCCACGGCGGCAGGAGGCGTACCAGACGCTGCGCCGCGGCATCGAGCGCGGCGAGTTGCCGCGTGGCCTCGATCTCGACCTGGTGCTGGACACGCTCTACGGCGCAATCTATATGCGCTTTCTCATCCGCCACGACGAATTGTCCGAGCGCTACGTGGAGGAGGTATGCCGGGTCGTGCTGGAAGGATCCGCTGCCGAACACTGCTCGAGCCCGCGTAATGGCGCGAAGAAAGACGGAACCTCTCCGCGCCGTCGGGCCTGATGCGCTCTCCTACACGCTCGCCACAGAGCCGCCGTCCACCCGCAAATTCGCTCCAGTAATAAAGGACGCTCGCTCCGACGCCAGAAACACCACCGCGGCGGCAACTTCTTCGCTCGTGCCCGGCCGCTTCAATTCGATATGCGGACGGTTCTGCGCCAGAAACTGCGCGACAGTTTCGTCGAAGCTTGCGTGCCGCTCGTCGGCCATCTTCCGCAGAAACTGCCGCAGCAGCGGCGTCATGATGAATGCCGGCGAAACCGTGTTCACCAGAATTCCATCCTTCGCGTAGGCCTTCGACAGGCTCTTGGTCAGGCTGTTCATCGCCGCCTTCGACGCGTTGTAGTGCGGCATGGCCGCGTCGGGCTGCGTCCCCGATTCGCTGGAGATGTTCACGATGCGTCCCCACTTCTGCCGCTGCATATGCGGCAGAACCGCGCGCGTCGCCCGCACCGCCGACATCACGTTCAGGTCAATGACGCCGAGCCAATCCTCGTCGGTTAGATCGTCAAAGGCCGCGAACGCACCCACGCCGCCCGCGTTGTTCACCAGCACCTGGACGGAACCGAAGCGCCGCACCACCTCGTCGACCATGCGGATGTTGTCCTCCGCCTTCGAGGCGTCGGCGGCAATCCCCAGGACCTCCGTCCCGCTGCTCTGGCTGATGTCCTGCGCTGCTTTGCGAACGTGATCGCCGCGACGCCCCGTGATGGCGACCTTCGCTCCTTCGGCGGCAAACCCCTCCGCGATCGCCCTGCCGATTCCCTCACTGGCTGCGGTTACGAGAACAACTTTATCTTTCAATCCTAGATTCATCTTGCACCTTTCACTCGATCAGATTCAGCTCGAATGAGGAAAGGTGCGCGTGCACTAGCAAGGTCCGCACTGCGTCTTATACAATCACTAGTTTCCTAACTGTTACGCCATCCTGTAAGGAGCAGACAAGTCCCGTGAACCCACGCTAGCCAAAGGATGGCTAGAGTGAGGCGCCCAGCTCGGGTCGTCATACCTAATTATGAAAATTCACGAGTACCAGGGGAAGGCCATTCTCTCGAAGTATGGCGTGGCCGTGCCGCGCGGGCGCATGGTCGAAAATCGCGAGCAGGCCCTCGATGCGGCGCGCTGGCTGATGAGCGAAGGCGCCACCGGCGTCGTCGTCAAAGCGCAGATTCATGCCGGAGGCCGCGGCAAAGGCGGCGGCGTCAAGATTGCCAAGTCCGCCGACGAAGCCGGCGAGCTCGCAACCAAGATGCTGGGCATGAAGCTGGTCACGCACCAGACCGGCCCCGAAGGCAAAATCGTGCAGCGCTTGCTGATTGAAGAAACGCTGCCCATCGCGCGCGAACTCTACCTCGGCATCGTGCTCGACCGTGTGATCGGGCGCAACGTCTTTATGGCATCCGCCGCCGGCGGCATGGAAATTGAAGAAGTCGCCGCGAAAGATCCCGACGCCATCATTAAAGAGCCTCTCGTCCCCGGCTTTGGGCTGCGCGCGTTTCAGGCGCGCCAGATTGCCTTCCGCCTCGGACTAGAGGCGAAGTACATCACGGGCGCGATGAAGTTCATGATGGCCTTGGCCCGCGCGGCCGAAGCCACCGACGCCTCGCTGGTCGAGATCAATCCTTTCATCACGACGACCGATGGCCGCTTGTTCGCGCTCGACGCCAAGATGAACTTCGACGACAACGCGCTCTATCGCCATCCCGATATTCTCGAGCTGCGCGACACCAGCGAAGAAGATCCGCTCGAGGTTGAAGCCAGCAAGTACAACCTGAATTACATCAAGCTCGATGGCAACGTGGGCTGCATGGTGAACGGCGCCGGCCTGGCGATGGCGACCATGGACATCATTCAGTATGCCGGCGGCATGCCGGCCAACTTTCTCGACGTCGGCGGCGGCGCCAACGCCGAACAAGTGACCCACGCCTTCGAAATCCTGCTCAGCGACAAGAACGTGAAGGCCGTGCTCATCAATATTTTTGGCGGCATCCTGCGCGTGGACACGCTGGCCAACGGCATCGTCACCGCCGCGCGCACCACCAACATTCCGCTGCCCATCGTGTTGCGGCTGGAAGGCACCAACGTCGAAGAGGGCCGAAAAATCCTGAAAGAGAGCGGGCTGAAATTCATCGTGGCAGAGACCATGAAAGATGCGGCCGAAAAAGTTGTTGCCGCCGCCAAGGGGGTCGCATGAGCATCCTGGTTGATAAATCGACGCGCCTGCTGGTGCAGGGACTGACCGGCCGTGAAGGAACGTTTCACGCGAAGAACTCCGCTGCCTACGGCACGAATGTTGTCGGCGGCGTGACTCCGGGCAAGGGCGGCACCACGCACGAAGGCTGGCCCATCTTCAATACGGTGGCGGAAGGCGTCGCGAAAACTGGCGCGAACGCGACCGTGATCTTCGTCCCGCCTCCGGGCGCCGCCGACGCCATCATGGAAGCCGCCGATGCCGGCCTGCCGCTCATCGTCTGCATCACCGAAGGCATTCCCGCCATCGACATGGTCAACGCCTGGGAGTTCCTCAAGACCAGGAACTCGCGGCTGATCGGGCCGAACTGTCCGGGCATCATCTCGCCGGGCAAATGCAAGATCGGCATCATGCCGGGACACATACATAAAGAAGGAAACGTCGGCATCGTCTCGCGCTCGGGCACGCTGACCTACGAAGCGGTATACCAGCTGACCACGCGCGGCATCGGACAATCGACCGCCATCGGCATCGGCGGCGATCCCATCATCGGCACCAACTTCGTCGACGCGATTCGCCTGTTCAACGAGGATCCCGAGACGGAAGCCATCGTGATGATCGGCGAAATCGGCGGCAGCGCCGAAGAGACCGCGGCGGAGTTCATTCGGCAGAATGTGCGTAAGCCGGTCGTGGGCTTCATCGCCGGGCAGACCGCGCCTCCGGGACGCCGCATGGGCCACGCCGGCGCGATCATCTCGGGCGGCAAGGGAACCGCCGCGGAGAAGATCAAAGCCATGCAGGGCGCGGGCATTCACATGGCGAAGTCGCCGGCCGAAATCGGCGAGACCCTGGTGAGGGCGCAAGCCGCGCTGATGAAGTAAGACCGCTTTTGGCTTTTCACTTTTGGCTTCTGGCCATTTGCTATTCGCTTTTCGCCAGAGGACGATTGGGTAGAACTGGCCTTTAGGCCAGCGTCTCAGCCGGTCGAAAGATTGCAGAGTCGGCTTCAGCCGACGGCACTGATTGTTCGCTGAAATACAGATGTCGTCGGCTGAAGCCGGCTCAAATCTCAATATTGCTCGCGGGCGCCATCCTAAAGGCTGGCTCTACCCTACCAGCCTCGGGGCTGGCTATACCACAATGTAAGAGGACCTGATCAACGCATGAAAACTCTCCAACGCACTCTTTCCATCATCAAGCCTGACGCCTTCGAACGCGGCGCGGCAGGCGATATCATCAACACGCTTCTGGAAAACAACTTCCGCATCGTCGGCATGAAGATGCTTCACATCAACAAGGCGCAAGCCGAGGGCTTCTATGCCGTCCACGTGCATCGGCCGTTCTTCGAGTCGCTGACCAATTTCATGTCCAGCGGCCCAATCATCGTAATCGCGCTGGAGAGAGAAGACGCCATCGCCGACTATCGCAAGCTGATGGGCGCTACCGATCCGGCCAAGGCCGACGAGGGCACCATCCGCAAAAAGTGGGCTTCGAGCATCGAGAAGAACGCGGTGCACGGCTCCGACGCCGAAGACACCGCGCGCTTCGAACTCAGCTACTTCTTCGCCGGATATGAACTCGCGAAGTAAGAAGGGATAACCACAGAGGCACCGAGACACAGAGAACGCCGAATCAAAAGTTGTTGGTGTCCAAGGTTCGCTGCGATCGAAGTCTTAGAAATAACTCTTCTCTGTGCCTCTGTGTCTCTGTGGTGGATTTGGTTTCCCATGCCCCACGTACAAATCACCATGCTGACTGGCCGGACGCTCGAGCAGAAGCAGCGCGTCGTCAAGCGCGTCACCGAGGCGTTGTCCGAGGAACTCGAGGTCCGTCCCGAAGCCGTCGTCATCACCCTGATCGAGGTTCCCCGCGAGAACTATGCCCGCGGCGGAGTGCTGAAGTCCGATGCCGCCGGCAAATAGCGCCGCTTGGACGTAAATTCCGCCATTCGACCGGCAACTTTTCCCCGCCCACAGGTTTATAAAGATCAAATGCGGGAAGGGAACTGACATGGCGCGCCGGAGAAGTGTTGTACTCGCTCTGCTCCTGCTGTTGACGATCGCGAGCGCCGTCGCATACGCCAAGAAGCCAAAGCCGCCCACTCCCGATCAGCGGCAGCGCGCGCTGCATGCACTCGATCGCCTCACTTTCGGCCCCCGGCCCGGCGATGTCGATGCCGTTCTCGCCATCGGCGTTGACAAGTGGATGGACCAGCAGCTTCATCCCGAGCGCATTGATGACAACGCCATGCAGGCGCGGCTCGCCGACTATCGCACGTTGCACATGAGCACGCGCGAGATGGTTCTCGCCTTCCCGCCCAACCCAATCGCCAGGCAAGTTATGGATGGCAAACTCGCTATGCCCGCGGGAGTCTACGAGCGCGCCATCTACGTCGCCGCTATCGATCGCGTCGAGGAAAAGAAGGACAAGAAGGCCGCCGCCGGCCCCAACGTCCCCGGGATGGCGAACGCCAACAGCTCTCCGGTCAACATGACCTCTTCCGTAGCCAATACTCAGGGAGCGGCCGTTCAGCCTGCCGATATTCCCTCGCGCCAGGCCGCCCGCAAAGAATCCCACACTGTGGTAGACGAGCTCATCCTGTTACCGCCGCAGGCGCGGATGGATCGCATCCTGAAACTGCCCGTCGCCGAGCAGCACGACCTTCTGCAAGGCATTCCGTATCCCAAGCGGCAGGCGCTGCTCGCCGGTCTTACGCCGCAACAGCGCGAAACCGTGGTCGCGCTCAATCATCCCGAGGCAGTGGTCAATCAGGAAGTGCAATCGGCAAAGTTGCTGCGCGCCGTCTATAGCCAGCGTCAGTTGGAGGAAGTTCTCACCGATTTCTGGTTCAACCACTTCAACGTTTTCATCGGCAAGGGCGGCGACCGGTACATGATCACCGCGTATGAGCGCGACGTGATTCGCCCGCACGTGCTCGGCAAATTTAAGGACCTGTTGGTTGCCACCGCGCAAAGCCCGGCCATGCTCTTTTACCTCGACAATTGGCAGAGCGAAGGACCCGACTCCGACGCGGCGCTGGGCCGTCCGGCGCATCCGCCTGCGATGCGACCGAATGTAAGCCGCGCGTGGCCATACCCTCAAGTGCCGCAACAGCGACCGCCTGGCGCCCCGGGTTCGCGGCCACCGGACGCTAACCTGGGCCAGAAGCGCCGCAACGGGCTGAACGAAAACTACGCGCGCGAGCTGATGGAACTGCACACTCTGAGCGTGAACGGCGGCTACACCCAGAAGGACGTGACCGAAGTTGCACGCGTCTTCACCGGCTGGACCATCGACGAACCACAGCGCGGCGGCGGATTCATTTACCGCCCGCGCCTGCACGAGCCCGGCACCAAGACTGTGCTCGGCCACACCATCAAAGAAAACGGCGAAGACGAAGGCCTGCAGGTATTGAATCTGCTAGCGCATCAACCGGCGACCGCGCGCTTCATCTCGACCGAACTGGCGCAGCGCTTCGTCTCGGACGATCCGCCGCCCGCGCTGATCGACGCCATGGCGAAGACATTCCTCAAGACCGATGGCGACTTGCGCGAGGTCCTGCGCACCATGTTTAAGTCGCCCCAATTCTGGGCCCCGGATTCGTATCGCGCGCGGGTGAAGACGCCGTTCGAATTCGTAGCGTCGTCTTTGCGCGCCACCCAGGCCAACGTCAGCGACCCACTGCCGCTCATGCAGACGCTGAACAAAATGGGCCAGCCGCTTTACGGATGCCAGCCGCCCACCGGCTACTCAACCAAGTCGGACGTTTGGGTGAACTCGGCCGCGCTGCTCGACCGCATGAACTTCGGGCTCGCCCTGACCACCAACAAGATTCAGGGCACGAACTTCACACTCGCACAATTAATAACGGTTCCGGCAACGCTGCCGGTCCCTGAATCCGATCCCTATCAGGCGCAGTTGCAGTTGGAGCAAGCGCTGCTGGCGGGCAACATCTCGCTGCAAACGCACGAAACCATAGAGCAGCGGATTGTCGCGCCACAGACGGCGGCCGAAGCGCAGCCGGGAAACCATCCGCCGAACGTCAACGTCATCGCGGGCCTGTTGCTGGGCTCGCCGGAATTTCAAAGGAAGTGAAAGGGCAGGAACTGGCAATTAGCAATTAGCCAAGGCGTTGCCCGTCGCGCTGTATTGGAAGCCGCGAGAAGCTTAGGTTATGGGTCGTACTCATCCCTAATTGCTAATTGCTAATTGCTAATTGCTGAGTGCTGATTGCTGATTGCTGATTGCCTATGCTTACTCGACGCGCATTTCTGAAACACGGTGCCATGGCGGTTGTCGGCACGGCGGCCGTTCCGTCATTTCTCACTCGCGCTGCCTGGGGCGCAGTCAGTTCGACCAGCAACAAGCGTCTGGTGGTCATCTTCCAGCGCGGCGCCGCCGATGGCCTCAACATTGTGGTGCCGCATGCCGAGCCGTCGTACTACTCCATGCGGCCCAGCATCAACATCCCGCGCAATCAGGTTATCGATCTCGACGGCTTCTTCGGATTGCATCCCTCGCTCGCGTCATTCAAGCCGCTGTGGGACCAGGGACACTTGGCCATCGTGCATGCTGCGGGCTCGCCTGACCCGACGCGCTCGCACTTCGACGCGCAGGACTACATGGAATCCGGCACGCCCGGCGTAAAGAGCACCACCGACGGCTGGCTGAACCGCACCCTGCAGACGGAGCGTGTTTCCCCCGATTCACCCTTCCAAGCCGTCGCTCTCGGGGCGTCGCTGCCGCGCATTCTATCCGGCAAAGCATCGGCGGTCGCCGTCAGCAATGTGAATTCCTTCGGAATCGCCGGCGGCAATCCGGCTGCTGCGCCATTGGGCAATACGTTTGAAGCGATGTACGCGCAGTCCGTCGACACCGTGCTGCACGGCACCGGCAATGAGACCTTTGAAGCGGTCAAGATGCTGCAGTCCACCGACCCGCGGCATTACACTCCCGCGCCCGGCGCAAACTATCCCAAGGGGCGCTTCGGCGACGCGCTGCGCCAGACCGCGCAGCTCATCAAAGCTAATCTCGGCGTGCAGGTCGCCTTCACCGACATCGGCGGCTGGGACAATCACGTGAACGAAGGCGCTGTCGAGGGCCAGCTCTCCAATGTGTTGCGCGACTTCTCGCAATCGATCGCCGCGTTTTGGACCGACCTGGGGCCGCTCGGGGAAGAAACGGTGATCATCAGCATGTCGGAGTTCGGCCGCACCGCGCGCGAAAACGGCAATCGCGGTACCGACCATGGTCATGCCAACGTGATGTTCGTTCTCGGGGGCCCGGTACGCGGCCGTCACGTCCACGGACGCTGGCCCGGCCTCGATCCCGCGCAGCTGAACGACGGCCGCGACCTCGCGCTCACCACCGATTTCCGTCGCGTCGTGGGCGAAGCCGTGTCGCATCACCTCGGCAACACGCAACTGAATACCGTGTTTCCCGGATTCGACAATGCGCCGCAGCAGTTCCTGAAATATCTGGGATAATCCGTTCTGCTCTACCCGGGATGATCGCGTTTGAAAACACCATGAGGAAGCCGCCATCTGCCGGAAAACCTCACGCAGCCGCGGTTAACTACTCCACCTCGTGCTTGGCGGTGTAGCCGTCGCGCGCGATGATGGTGTACTTGATGTCCTTGTTCTTCTGGTCTTTGATAATCAGCGGCTTGTCATCCGGGCCAACCAATTCCACTTTCAGCTTGCGGTAGGTGCCATCCTGCTTGGTGTTGGTCGGTTTGTAGGTGATGGTGTACTGATCGCGAATGGCGCCGGCAACTTCGCGGAAGATGTCAGGCAGCTCGCCAAAAAAACGCGGTACATAGGTGCGCCCACCGGTCATGGTGGCGAATGCCTTCATTTGGTTTTGCGCCTGTAAGTAGTCGAGTTCCCAGGACGAAGTGCCGGGACCGATGGGACTTGCGGCTGCGGCCCTCTCCAGGAACGCGAAGCCGGTGCAAATGGTGTAGATGGTTATATTGGGCGTCGACTTGATCTTCTTGAGCGTTTGATCAAGGTTCCGTTTGCTGAAGGTGTCGCGCCCACTGGCGACGACGACCAGCTCCTTGTGACCGGGCACGCGGTCCAGCCGGTCCAGCATGTCGTACATCGCGTCGAAGATGTCGGTCTCCTGAAATCCGGGAATGCGCAGTGTATTAAGTGCGCCGAAGATCGCCTGCTTGTCCTGCGTAAAGTCGACGATAATGTGCGGCTTGATGTCGAAGGACGCGACCGCCACCCAGTCCTGCGGCTGCAGGCTGCTGGCGAATACGTAAGACGAGTTCAGCGCGTCGTACATGAAGTTGTAGTTCGTCGCCGCGAACTCAACCAGCAATACCGCAGTGATCGGCGCCTTGCTCTTGGTCACGCTCTGGATCTTCTGCGGGACTCCGTCTTCCCAAACCTTGAAGTGCTCCTGCACCACATCCACGGGCAGGTCCAGTGGACGCCCATCTTTACCCATCACGTGAGCGTCGATGGTGACCACGGGAACGTTGACGTGCAGCGAATATTCCGGCGCCTCGGGCGGCGCTTTCGGCTTGGGCGGCGGAGGCGGCGTCTCGTCTGTGTTCTTCTTGGGCACGACAATCGGCCCCGACTCTCCCCCGGGACCGCCGGCTTCGGCGGGCGTCTGGTCCTGCTGCTGCGACTGACCTTGCTGGCCGGTCCCGCTTCCGCCATTGGATTGCGCCCGCGCCGGCACGGCATTGGAAGTCAGCAACAGCAATAAGGTCGCGAATGCGATGCCGCGACAATTACAGAACACAGGTGATTTACTGGGAAGGCTTAAGTGTTTATCACGATACATCAAGCGCCTCGGGCGGCTTATCTTCATGCTAGTATAAATCCAAATTTCAGCTTCTCTGAATCGATGTGGGCCGTCTAACCTGGGTCTCTTGCGGGGCGATCAGAGCTTTTCCCTGCTGCTTAGACGTAGCTTCGTCCCCGTTGGTAGGGGTCGCTGAGATTTTCCGGCGCCGCCGGAATTAAGGAATAGGCAAGCATGCTTCACCGCGTCATCGCGTCGCTCGCCGTCTGCTTCACCGCTGTAGCCTCGTTCGCCGAGCAGCCCAAGCCCAACCTCATGCCGGAAGGCGATGTGAAGACCGGCATGCACGGCGTGGCCTACACCGTCTTCGAAGGTACGCAGCCGGAGGCGATGGATGTCGAAATTCTGGGCGTGCTGCGCGATATGGCCGGCCCCAAGGCCGATGTCATCCTCGCGCGCCTGCACGGCAAGCACGTTGAGTACACCGGCGTGGTCGCCGGCATGAGCGGCAGTCCCGTCTACATCGACGGCAAACTCGTGGGCGCAATCGCCTATCGCATCGGTGAATTCTCCAAGGAGCCGATCTGCGGCATCACGCCCGCCGCCCAGATGCTCGAAATCAACGGCATGGAGAAGTCCGTCTCCTCCGACGTCGCCCAGCGCGGCGCGCCCGAGAAGCAGCCGGTGACGCAGACCTCCGGCCCCGGTCCCTCCACTAACGTAGATCAGCAATCACCCTACGCGAACCTTCTCCATCCCATCGACACGCCGCTGGTCTTCACCGGATTCAGTCCCGATACGCTGCGCCTCTTCGCAAAAGATTTCGCTTCCGCCGGCGTGATGCCGGTGATGGGCGCGGGCTCGGTCAGCAACGACAAGCAGCCTGAGCCGCTGGTGCCCGGCTCGGCCGTCAGCGCCATCCTGGTGCGCGGCGATATGAACATCGCCGGCACCTGCACCGTCACCTACATCGACGACTCGCACCTGCTCGCCTGCGGCCATCCGCTGATGCAGTCCGGCAACATCGACTTGCCGATGACCAAGGCCACTGTGCTGGCCACTCTGGCCTCCGAGCAAAGCTCGTTCAAGATCGTCAACAGCACCGAGCCCGTCGGCGCCTTCGTGCAGGACCGCCGCGCCGGCATCATGGGCCGCTTCGATCGCCAGCCGCAAATGATTCCCGTGACCCTCACCTTCAGCGGCGTCGCGCATCCCAAGACGTTTCACTACGAGGTGCTGAACAACGCCAAGCTCACGCCCGCCGCCATGATGGCCACCGTCTTCAACGCTATCCAGGGCATCAACGAGTACGGCGAGGACACTACCTATCGCCTGCAGGGCGACATCTCCGTCCTCGGCTACCCCAAGCTCAGCGTGCGCAACATGTACGCCCCGGCCGACGGCGCAACTCCCACAGCGTATGAGATCGCGCTCGCCATCGGCGAACACTTCAGCCGCATCTTCGAGAACCCTTACGAGACGCCGAAGATCGAAGGCGTGGAGCTGAACTTCAACCTCGTGCCTGACCGCCGCTCCGCGCGCCTCGAAACCGTGCGCACCGACGTCACCGAAGCCCGCCCCGGCGACGAGATCACCATCGAGACGCTGCTCAAGCCCTATCGCGGCGAGAGCATCGTGCGCAACATTCCGGTCAAGATTCCCACTTCCACGCCGCGTGGCACGCTGCACATCCTGGTCTCCGACGGCGACACGCTCGACAAGATGCATCGCGTCACCGGCCCCATGACTCGCCACCTCGACCTCGGCTCGACCATCGCGCTGCTCAACAAGGAGCACGCCAACTCCGACGTCTACGTCTCGCTGCTGGAGAACAATCCGCAAGCCATGGTTGAGGACAAGGTCATGCCCACGCTGCCGCTCTCGGTGATGAACGTGATGGACGGCATGCGCGGCACCCAGGACATGATCGTCGTCGCCGAAAGCGCCGTCGACGAAGCCGCCACCCCAGTCGACTACGTAGTCACCGGCTCGCAAGTCATCACCGTCAACATTAAGTAGTGAACGGGTGCCCCATTCATCCCATCATTTGGGATGAGTGGGTCTTCGAGCACGACGAATTTCGTCAGGAACGGGTGCCCCACTCATCCCGTCATTTGGGATGAGTGGGTCTTCGAGTACGACGAATCCATCAGGAACGGGGTGCCCCACTCATCCCATCATTTGGGATGAGTGGGTCTTCAAGTACGACGAATCCGTCAGGAACGGGTGCCCCACTCATCCCATCATTTGGGATGAGTGGGTCTTCGAGCACGACGAATTTCGTCAGGAACGGGTGCCCCGCTCATTCGTGCTTTTCGAATGAGTGGGCCTCACAGTGCTAAACTTCTGCCCGTGATCACCAAACTCCTACCCATCGCCCTTCTTCTCGCCATCGTCCTCCCCGCCGCCGGACAATCCATCCCGCGTCCCGACGTGCCCGACAAGATCAAGGCGCCCGACGGCGAAGAAGTTGTCCTGGTGACGCACGCCTCCGGTTCGCAGATCTACGTCTGCAAGGCCGCACCCGACGGTCAGCCCGCCTGGACGCTGAAGGCCCCCGACGCCGAGCTGCACGACGCGCACGGAGCGGTCATCGGCCGCCACTTCGCCGGCCCGGCCTGGAAGCTCAACGACGGCAGTGAGGTCACGGGCAAGCCCGCGGTCCGCGTCGACGCGCCCACCCCGGACGCCGTTCCCTGGGTGCTGGTGTCGGTCATCGCGCACAGCGGCAACGGCACGCTCAGCCGCGTCACCACCATCCAGCGCATCAACACCAAGGGAGGCATCGCGCCACCCGCCGCGGATTGCACCGCCGCCAAGCTGAACGCCGAAGTCAAGAGCCCCTACACCGCCGACTACTACTTCTACGCCCCCGCGAAGTAGACGATTCCGTCCGCTCTTGCCTTGTCATCACGAGGAGGGCCGGGTGCCCCCCTCATCCCGTGGTTTGGGATGAGTGGGTCTTCAGGTACGACGCGGGTGCCCCACTCAACCGTTCTTTTCGGTTGAGTGGGTCTTCAAGTACGACGCGGGTGCCGGATGCCCCCTCATCCCGTGGTTTGGGATGGGTGGGCCTTCAAGTACGACGCGGGTGCCCCACTCAACCGTTCTTTTCGGTTGAGTGGGTCTTTTTCCGTGTGCTCCTCGATCTCCCGTTTTTCCGCCCGAGAATCTCGGTCTTCACCCAATTACTGTTCATTCTGTGCTCGGAGAGGATGAGCAGCAGCTTGTCATGCATCCGAATGGCCTCGTCGAGCCGCTTGTGCAGCTTGCGCCCGCCCAGGAGTAGAACTCGAACCCAGCAAAAGGAAAGCCCGAAGGGCGACACAATCGTAGCCCCGCACGTGAGTGCGGGGCAGTGTGTGTTTATTTTGCCGAGAGCCGGCTTCAGCCGGCGCCACAAGCCCGCAGGGCGGCACAAACGTAGCCCAGGACGTGAGTCCTGGGTACGCGAGCAACTCGACATGGGAGCCGGCTTCAGCCGGCGGCACTCTTCGCGTTCGGGAGAACCCCTCGTGCCGTCCCTAGAGGGACTCGGGGGGATTTTGCGCCTTACCCCGGACTCACGTCCGGGGCTACGATTGGCCGCCCTGCGGGCTGCGGATTGCTTCCGCAGGCGGATGCGGCGTGCCGGTCGACACACCAGTCCCGCGTTCCGGGACGGAACAGCTCAGCCCAGGGCGGAAGCCCTGGGCTGACGGCAAATAGAAGCCGAGCCGGCGGCACCAAAAGTTGGCAGTCCAAGTGATAGATAGGCAGCCGCTAATTCAAGCGATGAAGGGTAGAATACGCGAGACAAGCCAGAATCACATCATAAAGGCAAGAGAAAAGCACAGCCCAGCTTCCTTTCTCGATACCAAGCCGCCACTTCGAGGTTAGCTCTGGCACGCTGCTCGGAATAATCCATGCCGCGAGCGTAAAGCCCAGAAGGAGTATCACAACGAGTGACACAGCCATCCACAACGCATTGGGCGCCTCGAAGAGGGCTGCGACACCAGCGATAAAGGAGCTGAAGAAGGTTACGAGGATTGTAGACTTGATGCTTGTTTGTGTGAGGTGAGCAACTATAACCTGTCGCTGGCTGGGATCCAGGTGGAATTGGACCTGCGCAGGCTTAGGAAACGAAGCTAAATTGTCCAACGCTGCGCGCATCAGGCGTGGGTCTGCCATCACCGCCCAGAGTTTGACGAGCAGGGAGACCAAGTACGGTAGGAGGAAAACGATGATTCTTGCGTTCACTCAATTTCTAGCTCCAATACTAGTTCTGTCTCATTACTAGTATTGCTAAGAATTTCTGTTTTGAGCTCGTCGTGTCCACTTTTATTTTCAACGCAAAGCAACAATGCAGTCTGCTCATCACCGCGGTTGGGAAGAATCGACGTCTCGAATGACCACTGGCGGGATCCCTCGCGCCCATACTTCAGCTGATGCTCGTCCTTGATTTCACTCACGACAATAAATTCGAGCGGCCAGAGCGCTAGATTCTTCTCAAATACGATGGTATGCCCATAAGCAATACCTTCACGAAGCCTCTTGGCTACGTCAGGCGGGTACTCAAGCATCACGCGGCTAGTCACTAATATGCATCCGTCGACTACCTGCGAGATCTCCGCATTACGCTGCGACAGGGTTGAATGATAGCTGGCCAATTAAATTCTCCAGTGTCGACTCGGATAGTACGCCAGAAGCCCAGTGCAATCGCGCCATCAACGTCACAAGGATGATCGACTTGGTCATATCACAGCCAATGAGCGGTGCATCGAGAAATGAACTTAGGCAACCTGTGCGGATGCATTCAAGCTCGTCCTTAATAGTCGCAGACTCGCCGAACGATACCGTCACGTCACCAAATGGAATGTAGACCCTCAAAAACTCGACTTTGTTAGGTTCTAAGGCTAGTTGGTCGACACCCAAAGATGGCAGAAAGGGTAAATGAACGCTAACCTCTGTTAGCGCGCCGGCTTTGCTGACAATCAGGTCGAACGGGCGATTTCTGAATTCCGGAAAATCGGATAACTGCTCGAACAGAAAGTTGTCAAGTATGCGAAAAAAGCCTATAGGATCAATCCGGTGACCGCAATACACGTGGGTGGATTCATTGGTTGAGGAGGTGTAGGTGTCTGCGTAAAGCAGTGAACGGCCGTATAGAGCCGGTTGAGTCGGGTTTGCGGCGACCATTCTGCGGTGTTGCCGAGCCCCCATCACCGCAGTTTCTGCCAACACATATGTTACGCCGTCGACAGTCCGTACTTGCTGGGTGGCAATCTTATAGGTATTGTTCACGGTCGGAAGATTGTACACCCATTCGCGAACGGGCTCTAGAAAATGCCCCGCCACCTCCTACCACCAAGCGTTTGAGCCACCCTTCCGGGTGCCTTCGGCGCTAAGGACCGGTCGGTGGCCAGTTTGCAGCGCCGCTACCATCCGGTGCGCGTTCGCAGACGGTCGCGACGTCTTCCCACACCATCCAGTGCGGCTTGAGGTCGAGGGCGCCGTGGCGGGCGTAGAAGCGTCGCGCGGTGTGGTTCGTGGGTTCGACGTCCACGCAGACGCGGCTGGCGCCTTGCTTCAGGAACCACTCCGCCAGACGACGCAGCAGTTGTGACGCGATGCTCCCGGCCTCATCGCGGGGCGAAGGGTGCGGCCAGTTTTGCCCCCGGTACTCCGGCCGGACCGAGATCCATTCCAGCTCCCCAGCACAGCCGAAGCGGCGGGTGAGATGTCCCGCGATAAAGCCGATGATGAAGCCCTGGTCGGCGCAAACGAAGGCAACGCGCGTAGGCAACGCCAGCTGCGGGTGCAGCTCGCCGGCAAGATACTCGCGGATGCGCTCGCGCCAATAGGGTTCCGTGCCCCAGTCGCGGGCGCGCACCTCGGCCATGCCCGGGGTGTCGGCCGGCGTAGCCTCGCGATAGACGAGCGGCGGCACGGGAGAATGATAAAGCAGTTGTCAGTTGCCAGTTGTCAGTTGTCAGTTGTCAGTCGTCCGATCTCGACAAGTTCCGTCGTCTAAGATGGAGGTCGACTAGGACGAGCATCCTTCTCTCCCACCTTAGCCAAACGAAGGCTAGGATGGGCACCCGATCAGTTGTCAGTGTCCAGTTGTCAGTTGTCAGTCGTCAGTCGTCCGACGTCCAGATGGAGGTCGACTAGGACGAGCATCCTTCTCTCCCACCCTAGCCAAACGAAGGCCAGGATGTGGCACCCGGTGAACTGACCACTGACAACTGACAACTGGCAACTGACAACTGACAGCTGCTTCTGGTTACCAAAGGACGATTTTTCCGCCAGTACTTTCGTAATCTTGACGGCAATCGCTGCGGCGATACGCTGATAGATTGGGCGTGTTGCGTCCAACGGCTCCGGAATATCTCCGGATGGTCGAAGGTCTTTGAGAATTGTTTGGAGGAATCACCGCTGAATGCCATTCGGATCCGCCCTCTGCCGATTCGTTATCGGAGTCATGCCAGGCATCTGTTGAACAAAAGTCTACGGCTAGATCATTTGTCAGGAAACTTTGCCGAGAAGACGTAAGCTGCTGAAATACAATGATTTGGCTTGTATGAAAAAGTCCTTTGTTATGAATACTTTGATTTAACTCCTTTGGAATCAAGACCGAAAAATAGAATTCGCGAGGGGTGGTATCGATTGGCTGCAGGCGGGCCGCAGATCCCGTTCGAGCCGATCAGTTGTCAGTGGCCAGTTGTCAGTTGTCAGTCGTCCGATCTCGACAAGTTCTGGCGTCAAGATGGAGGTCGACCAGGACGGGACATCCTTCTCTCCCACCCTAGCCAAAGGAAGGCTAGGATGGGCACCCGATCAGTTGTCAGTGGCCAGTTATCAGTCGTCCGATCTCGACAAGTTCCGTCGTCTAGATGGAGGTCGACTAGGACGGGACATCCTTCTCTCCCACCCTAGCCAAAGGAAGGCTAGGATGGGGCACCCGGCGAACGGCTGCCTTCCAGTCCGAGTTCGGGCGCGATGGTCTTCATGGCGTCGATGCAGAAGGTGATGTGCTCGTCGAGCGGGATGCCGAGCGCGGCGGCGCCGTTGACGATGTCGTCGCGGCTGACCGAGCGCGCGAAGGCTTTGTCCTTCATCCGCTTGCGAATGGAGCGGGCGTCGACTTCGGCCAGCGACTTGTTGGGCTTAACCAGCGCGGTGGCGGTGATGAATCCGGAGAGCTCGTCGCAGGCGAACAACGCCTTCTCCATTGGCGACTCGCGCGGGACGCCGGTGTAGTCGGCGTGCGAGAGGATGGCGCGGCGAAGGTCGTCGGGCCAGCCGCGCTCGGCGAGGATCTCGCTGCCCTTGAAGGGATGCTCTTCGGCCGAGGGATAGCGCTCGTAGTCGAAGTCGTGCAGCAGGCCGGTGAGCGCCCACTGCTCCTCGTCGCCGCCAAGCTTGCGGGCATAGGCGCGCATGCAGGCTTCAACGGCGAGCGCATGCTTGCGCAAACTTTCTGACTGGGTGAACTCAGTTAGTAAACCCCAGGCGTCGGCGCGGTTCATGACGAGCGTCTCCTGTAACGGTGCGGGTTCGCAATTCCAGCACGCGCAATAAACACGCGGGCCGGGCGGCTGTGGATAACTGAGGGGATACTTGGCGAGTCGTGTCCCCATAGCATTTTTCCACAAGAGTGCGATTGACTTTAGCAGAAGTATGTACTTGACAGTGGGAGGTGAATTCCGCAAAGTGGAGTCAAGCAGTTTGGATGCCCGCTCTGGCATCTCCCAACCTGATATGGCTACGACTCTCGCTCCCGTTGAGAACCGGGAAGTGGTGAGATGCGACGATTGCCATCTTGTCCAGTTCAAAACCACCAACAATCTTTGCCGTCGGTGCCGCGCGTCACTGGATGAGGATGAACCGGAGCCGATCCTCACACCTGTTGTGCCGATGGTGCAAGCCGAGGAAGAAAATCGCTCGGAGATCCAGGTGGCGAAGGCGATCCGCGGTTTGCGGCAGCGCAGCGGCCTGAGCCAGCGGCAATTGGCAATGCGCATGGGCGTGCCGCGGACGTACGTCTCGAAGATCGAGAACGAGAAGGCGACGCCGACGCTGTCTTCGCTGGAGCGGCTGGCGCGGGCGTTGGAAGTCACGGTGCCCGATCTCCTGCGCGAGTGCGGGCCGTCGCGCGAGGATGATATTTGTCAGCTGATGATGGATCCATTCATCGTCGAGCTGATGGAGTTCACCTCGCAGCTGAACACGATGCAGCTGTCTAGTGTGCTGGCGCAGGTGCGCGACATGGTCACGCATCCACGACGCGGCGCGTAAGTTATGCCTGATCACGGAACTGCTCCGCTCTAGCCAGACGAAGGCTGGAACGGGGCACCCGCGAGTGGAATTGTCGAGGTCGCCGTGCCGGTCGATGGCTTGGACCGGAAGTTACGAAGCGGGGGCTCGCCGCTTCGAGAGGCCGATCCAGGTGAGCGAGAGCAGCGTCAGGATGGCAATGATGCCCTGCGAGATGACGCAGTAGAGGCAGTAGACCTCGAGCACGTGGGCTTCGATGTGGGTGAGGTACCCTGCGAAGGCGAGTCCGACGAGCACGAACGGCAGCAGCACGGCAGGACGCCGCAGCCACGCCAGCGAGGCGATCAGCAGATATCCGGCGATGCCGATCGCCGCGACGGGAACGCCGTAGATCACCGCGTACGGGCTGTGATTTACCACGCCGCAATCCCACTTGTCGTTGATGCTGCAGGGTTCTTTGCCGGGGTCGTCGTAGTGAACCTTCAGCGCGAGTGCGGACACAATGATGCCGAGCACGGCGAACAACACAATGGCGATGCGCACAGTCTCTCCGTCGTAAGCTGGAATGATCCTCAATTGTAATCGGGCGCGCCGCAACTGACAGCGGAAGAGAGGGCGGAGCCAGGCCGGCGAACCCATCACAGGGTGGTGTGATGTAGTACAATCCTGCTGCCCATGCGTCGAATTCTTGCCAGCCTGCTACTCGCTTTCTGGATTGCAGGGACGAGTGCGCCTCTGCTGGCGCAATCCGATTTGCCGGCATGTTGCCGCCGCGACGGCAAGCACCACTGCGCACAGCACGCGCCGGGCGACGGATTTCACGCCGCGCCTTGCTGCAACTACCAACGTGCAACGGCGCTCCTTTCGTCATCGGTAACCGCGACGGTAGTACACACACGAGTCGCGATTCAGGACTCGCACTGGAACACGCGGCTGGCGCTGCAATCGCCCGAGCTGGCACCTACCCGCAGCGGAGCTGTCCAGAAGCGCGGTCCACCTCTCGCCTGATCCTCGCCTTCTCCTGTAACCGGAAGTCTGCAATGCGCTGATGACAGCGCCCCTCGCTCCGCGCGTGATATTCGCGCGAGTGGCCGCTGATTCCGGAACGAGAAAGACAACGATCTACAGCGTCCGGCCGCCGCGGAAATGTCGATTGGTCCGCCGGTCCCAGTGAGAGAACAGACATGACGAGAGTGTCACGCGGGATTCTGCAGTTCTGCCTGGTCTTACTGATGCTCCTATCCGCGGCACCGCTTTGTGTCACGCCGCTGTCGGCAGCCACTATTTTCGGGTCGGTTCGCGGCGTCGTGCATGACCCGCAGCACCGACCCATCCATGCCGCTCGCGTCACCTTGAAGGCGCAAACCTCGGATTGGACACAGTCGCAGGACTCCAATGACAGCGGCGAGTTTGAATTTCAGTCTGTGCCCATCGGCACCTATACGGTGACAGTTTCGTCAAAAGGATTTGCGGACACCCAGCAGGACGTGATCGTCCAATCCGATACCAGTCCCGTGCTGCATTTCCAGATGGCAATCGCCGGGGCCAAAGAGAACGTCGTAGTCTCGGGAATTCCCGTGGAGCCGACGATGGACACAGTGACGCCTACCACGTTGCTCAACCGGGAAGACATTCAGCAAACTCCCGGCGCCAGCCTGACCAATAGCCTGGCGATGATCACCGACTACGCGCCGGCTTCTTACGTGACCCACGACCAGCTTCATATCATGGGAGGTCACCAGGTGACCTGGCTGATCGACGGCGTTCCCATCCCGAATACCAACATCGCCACGAACCTGGGTCCGCAGATCAGCCCCAAGGACATCGACTACCTGGAGATCATGAACGGCGGCTACGATTCGAGCTACGGCGATCGCACTTACGGAGAGTTCAATATCGCACCGCGGACCGGCTTCGAGCGCAACCGCGAGTGCGATCTGGTGATGACCTACGGCAACTTCTACTCCACCGACGACCAAATCAGTTGCGGAGGTCACACGCAGCGGTTCGCCTGGTACGCCAGCCTGAATGGAAACCGCAGCAACCTGGGATTGCAGCCGCCGATTCCGCAGATTTATCACGACGCCCAGAACGGCTACGGTGGATTCGCCTCGTTCATCTACAATCACGACTCGGCGAACCAGTTCCGCGTGGTCACGTCGCTGCGGCAGGATTACTACCAGATTCCCGTCGATCCGGATCCTAACTCTGTCGGCAACCAAATTCTGGAAGCGTCGGGTGAGATTCCGAGCTACGGTCTGCGTGATTCCGAACGCGAGCCTGACGGCTACGCGACCTTCTCCTGGATTCACACCTTCAATCCCAACACGCTACTCACGATTTCGCCGTTCTATCACTACAACGCCGCGGATTATACCGGCGGGCCGAGCGACTATCCCGTGATCTCGACTGTCAACCAGGCGGCCAACTATGTGGGCATGCAGGGAACGGTCAATTACACCTTCTGGAGAAATAATCTGGAAGCCGGGATCTACGGATTCTTCCAGCACCAGCATAATTACTTCTTCAACCAGTTCACCGATGGGACGGAGAACTTTCCGCCGTCCTCCATCAGTGTGAATGGAGGAGTTGCCGCCGAGTTCATCAACGACCGCTTCAACGTAAACCGTTGGTTGACGCTGATCCTGGGAGTGAGAATCACGCAGTTCAACGCCACCATCTCAGAGCACGAGGCAGACCCGCGTCTGGGCGCAGCGATACGAATCCCCCGTCTGAACTGGGTACTGCGCGGCTTCTATGGTCACTACTATCAGCCGCCGCCACTGGTGACGGCCACGGGCCCTCTTCAGGGCTATGCCAATAGCCAGGACTTTAGCTTCGCGCCACTCCGCGGCGAACGCGACAAGCAATGGATCGCCAGCGTGATTATTCCTTATCGCGGCTGGAACCTGGAAGTCGACAATTACCAGACCACCGCGAGCAATTGGCTGGACCACAACAATATCGGCGAATCGAACTTGTTCTGGCCCATCACCTGGGCAGGGGCGCTCATTCAGGGATTGGACCTGACTTTGCGATCGCCATTGATCGCGCACCGGGTGCAAGGGCACTTTGTCTATGCCAACCAGATCGCGCAGGCCACGTCGCCGATTACCGGCGGATTGATCTGCCCGGATCCAAACGATATGAGCTGCCCGCTCTTCATACCGCCGGGACTTTCGCCGGTGGACCACGACCAGAGAAACACCTTGAACTTAGGCGGCAACACCAGCCTGCCGTGGCGAAGCTACGCTTCGGTGAATATGTACTACGGATCGGGCTTCACTAACGGTCTCTACGGATCGCCTTTGGCACAATATCCCGGCCCATATTTGCCGGCCCACACCACGGTCGACCTTTCGGTGGGCAAGAGTTTTGCCGAGGGCAAGTACGCAGCTTCAGTGACGGCGTTGAATGTGGGCGACGTGCGGGTGCAGTTGGACAACAGCCTGACCTTCGGCGGATTTCACTGGAACGAGCCGCGAACGGTCTATGGAGAATTCCGCTGGCGGTTCAATTACTAAGTTCACGGCGGATGAGGTCGGCGATTTTCCGTAGCCGATGAGCGGCTGAAGCCCGGCTTCTTTTGCTTGGCCGGATCGTGAGACAGGCTGCTAAACAACTCGCAGCAGCCAGTCTGTCACCGGCTAAAGCCGGTTCGGCATCGCGGAATAAGAGCTTATCGGCCCGACTGAAGTCGTGCCCTGACTCATGTCCTCCAAGCGCTGAGACCCACGGACAAAAGTAGTCGCATTCAGCACAAGGCCGCGGCGAAACGAACTGGATAGTATCCGTGAACGGTCGCCGCGTTCTTTACAAGGTCCTCACGGCGAACGTTTCTTCAGGCTACATTCGAGACAAAAGCAGGCGAACGCCGGGCTAGGCCTCTGCAGGTCGCACGCCTTCGTGCGGGAAGAAGACCGAAATTACTGTGCCCCGGCCGGGCGAGGTCTTGATGTTGATATTGCCGTTGTGTTTGTCAACGATGCCCTTGGTGACCCAGAGTCCCAGGCCGGTGCCTGTATCCTTCTTGGTGGTGAAGAAGGGCTCGAACAGCCGCGATCTGGTGGCGGCGTCCATGCCTGTGCCCGAGTCGGCGATGGTGACGCGCACGCCTTGAAGAAGCCGGCCCGGGCCGCCCCGAGTTGACCGCACTCCCACCCACAATGTGCCGCCGTAATCCAGCGCATCCAGGGCGTTGGAGACCAGGTTGGTGAAGACCTGCTGCAGTTCCCCTGGCAAGCACAGCAATTTGGCGTTGTCGCGATAATTTCGCCGCAACGCGACGCCGGACTTGGTGATGCGCGCCTGATACACCATGAGCACAGATTCCAGCAGGTCCTGCACCGAGACCAGCGACGGCGAAGTGGACTGGCGGTAGAACTTCAGGCTGGTGCGGGCGATGTGCGACAGGCGCTGCAACTCGGCGTCGGCGATCTGGAGATGCTGGCGAGTTTCGTCGGACAACTCCGGGGCGTGGCGGGCAAGGAACAGAAGGTTCGTCACAGCCTCCAGCGGATTGTTGATCTCATGGGAGATGCTGGCGGCCAGCTTGCCGGCGGCAGCGAGTTGCTCGGCGCGGCGCAACGCATTTTCGGTAAGACGCGCTTCGGTGCAATCTCGAATGTAGACTGCAAGGCCGCCGTCGGGCGTCGGGTAGACGCGATAACGATACCAGCGGTTCCACGGCAGATAGTGCCACTCGAACTCCACCGCCTCGCGAGTTTCCATTGCGTTGCGGAGGTGAACTTCGAGTTCAGTTCCCACAAGATTGGGGAAAAGCTCCCAGATGGTGTGACCGATCTGCTCCGCCCGCGACCGCCGGGACATGGTTTCCGCCGCGGGGTTCATGTACTTGATGCGGAACTGTGAGTCGTAGGTCCAGAAGCCGTCGCTGATGTATTGCAGGGCCTCGGCGGCGACATTGCGCTCCTGTTGCAGGGCGTGCTCCAGGGCCGATTCGCGCTCCATTGCTTGACGCCGAAACTCGGCCATCTTGATATGCGATTCAACCCGGGCCAGCAGTTCGCGCGCGGTAAACGGCTTTACCACGTAGTCGTCGGCGCCGGCTTCCAGACCCTCCACCCGCGATTCTTCGCCGGCACGCGCGGAGAGCATGATGACGGGCACACGGCTGGTCACAGGGTGGCTACGCAATGCCGAGAGAAGCTGGAAGCCATTCATCACCGGCATCATGACATCGGTGAGGATGAGGTCGGGCGGATCGGCACAAGCAATTTCCAGCGCAACCTGACCGTTATCGGCTGTCAGGACATTAAAGCGTTGCGCCAGCAGGCGGCGCACATACTCCCGCATATCGCGATTATCGTCCACCAGCAAGACGGTGCCGCGGCTTGCGCTGGGAATAACATCGCGAGCAAGAGATCCGGTTTGGGTTTGGAGATCGAGGCCAAGATCGCCGTTGACCTGCGCCTCGGGCAGCCAGCTCAACGCTTCTTGAACATAGGCGGCGGCGCTGCTTGGCCCGGCCGCCGCCGCGGTGTGGGTAGTTTCTCGGGCAGGCAGATGTGCCGCGCCGAACGGCAATCGAACGCGGAAGCTGGTGCCAACGCCGGGTGTGCTTTCGACGGAGATGGTGCCGCCGTGTATGGTCACGAGTTCATGCACCAGCGCTAATCCAATGCCGCTGCCCTCGTTGGTGCGCCGTCGCGCGCCTTCGATGCGGCGGAAGCGCTCGAACAGGTGCGGTATTTCGTCTTGCGGTATACCGGTACCGGTGTCGCTGACCGTCAGCTCGGCGGCACCGTCAGACTCCTTCAGCGATACCACGATCTCGCCATCGAAAGTCGACTTGAAGGCGTTGGAGAGAAGATTGAGCACGATCTTCTCCCACATTTCGCGGTCGACATAGACGGTTTCCGGCAGGGGTTGGCACTCGAGGCGCAACTGCAATCCTGCATGGTCGGCGGCAGAACCAAATACGCTCGCCAGGTCACGAGTGAGCGCCGCAAGATCGATCGGCTGATAGCTGGCTTGCACCCGGCCGGCTTCAATTCTCGAGAAATCGAGCAGCGCGTTCACCAGCTTCAGCAGGCGTAGCGCATTGCGATGCAGTAGCTCGAAGTCCTGACGGTCTTCCTGCGATTGGTGGCGCGCGAGCGCGGACTCAATCGGGCCCAGCATCAGGGTCAGAGGAGTGCGAAATTCGTGGCTGACATTGCTGAAGAAGGTGGTCTTGGCTTTGTCCAGTTCAGCCAGGGCGTGAGCGCGCCTGCTTTCGTCTTCGTGGGCGCGGGCATTGGCGATAGCGGTTGCCACATGGCCGGCGACAAGTTCGTAGAAGGTGCGATAGTCGGCATCGAGTTTGCGCGTGGGATTGATACCTGCAACCAGGATGCCGACGGCGCGATCTTCGGCGCCCGACTTCACCGGCAGGGCGATGGCTTCCGTAACGGGTTGTTGCGCCGGACCGCAGGGCAGGGAATCAACACTCGCGATCGGTACTACATGGGGCTCTCGGGCGTCGGAGGTCTCCGGGTTGAGGAAGGGAAATGCGTCTTCCCACTTCGCCTGGGTCGCCTCCGGCACGCCGCTGCTGGCTTGTATCCGCATCGTGCGGCCATCAGGCGCAAGAAGGTACAGCAGCGCAAAAGGCACGTCGTCGGGATTCTTGGCCAGAGTGCGGGCGGCTGAAGCGCAGGCATCCTCCACCCTTCTCTGGACGAAGGCCGCAGCGGAAAGTTCGGAGACGGTACGCAGACGCCGGGCGTTCAGAACCTTGGAGGTCACCTCTGCGGAGGGGCAAAACAGGCCGCCCACTCGGCCACCCTCGTCGAGGATGGGGCTGTAGGAGAAAGAGTAATAGGTTTCTTCGAGGTAATCGCCGCGGTTCATGAAGAGACGAACATCGCTGAAGAACGATGGCTCGCCTTTCTGAAAGACCTTGTCCACCAGCGGCCCGCAGACATCCCAGATCTCCGACCAAACTTCTACCGCGGGCCTTCCCAGCGCCCAGGGGTGCTTAGCGAGGCTGAGCACGTCAACATAGGCGTCGTTGTAGAGGAATGTTACCTCGTGTCCCCAGCCGATCCACATGGGGTGTTGCGAATTCAGAATGAGATTGACGGAGGTTCGCAGACTCTGCGGCCAGCTGGTGATCGGACCCAACGGCGTGGCCGCCCAGTCGTACATGCGGATAAGCCGCGCCATCTCGCCATCGCCGGCTACCAGGGCCAGCTTGAGACTGTCGTCTGATGAGGTCTGGCTCATGCCGGTCGCTGGGATCACGCTAGCGGGCGCCTCCTGCTTGGGGCTTGCAGCGTCTGCAGGAATAGGGATCTCCCTCTCAATGGTGATGCAGATAATGGTTGCAAAACAGAAGGCCCGGACCTACGTCGAGGTCAGTTAGATGGCGGAAATCAGGATAAAGTTTTCCGGCCGCGCCGCGAAACCAGATTTCTGGAAGGGGCGCGGGCCGAAGCCCGCACCGAGCTATCCCATGGTATGGATATGTTCCGGGGTGATCTTGTAAAGAACACGCTGCTCCCCGGGCTGCGCGAAAGGATACTTGTCTTTGTCGAGATACTTCTTGGCCATCTTGTCGATGTGCTGGGTGGCGCCGTCTTGCGTTACTTGGCGCACCTTACCTCGGATTTCCAGGAAGCGATAGGGATTGTCGGGATCGATGACGGCGACGGAAACGCGGGGGTCGCGCTTCATGTTTTTGTCTTTCAGGCGTCCGAGCGCTGAGTTCACCCAGATTTCGCCGTCGTGATAATCAATCCACACGGGATTGGTTTGGGGACTGCCGTCCGGCATGAGAGTGCTGAGGCTGCCAAACGCCTTCTTGTGGAAGAGGTCGAGAAAATTTTCGGGAATCGTAGCGGCCATGACGTTCTCCTCGCATGAAATTCTACGGCAAACCAACGGCGATTCGTCTACAATCCGCGACAATTGATTTCAGGGAACGGCGCTATGGGACAGATCGAAGTCGAACGCGATGGCGGGGTGGTGCAGATCGCCATTAACCGTCCGGAAAAGAAGAATGCGTTAACCGCCGATATGTACGACGCGCTGGCGGATGCGGTCGAAGCGGCGGAAGCCGACGCCACGACTCGCGTAGTTCTGCTGTGCGGCAAAGGCGAGACTTTCACCGCAGGGAACGATCTCGAAGACTTTATGCGGAAGCCCTGGAAAGGGCAGGCGGTGCCTCCCGCCGTGCGTTTCATCCGCGCAGTGGCGGCGGCGAAGAAGCCAATTGTCGCTGCTGTCCACGGGCTGGCTGTGGGCGTTGGAACGACCATTCTGCTGCATTGCGACCTGGTCTATGCTGCTGAGGACACGAGGTTCATGATGCCGTTCATCAACCTGGGTATCGTGCCCGAGGCTGCGTCCACCGTGCTGTTGCCGTTGCTGATCGGACCGCAGCGGGCAGCGGAGTTGTTTCTGCTGGGGGCCCCGATTACCGCGCAACGCGCTTATGAAATGGGCTTGGTTAATGCGGTGCTCGCACGCGATACCCTGCTGTCTGCGGCGCGGGCGGCAGCGCAGCAGCTTTCAGAGAAGCCCCGAGGCGCGGTACTGGCGTGCAAGGAGTTGATGAAGCGCACCCATCGCGCGGAAGTCGAGCGCGCTCTGGGTGAAGAAGTCGAGGTAATCTCCGAACGCCTGGATTCGCCGGAGACCAGGGAAGCGCTCAGAGCTTTTCTCGAAAAGCGCAAGCCAGATTTTTCGAGGTTCTGAAGTGAACTCTCGCCTTGACGCCAGCGCCTGGACGGGTAACTATGTGTGATACAAGCTTCATGGGGTGGCAACTTACGCGCAAGTGAGCGAACCGGTCTTAGCCCAGGATATATTTGACCGTCTGCGACAGGCGACGGCCAGTAATCCCCAGGTATTAACCGAGCTGTGCCGTGACTATGTCTTCGAGGCACGGGCAGCGCTGGAGCAGGTTCGCCAAGCTTTGGCCCAGGCCAACGCCGGGCAGCTGCGGGAACGCGCTCACTACCTGAAGGGCAGCAGTATGATCATTGGCGCCCGTGAACTGTCCCTCTGTTGCGCCACGTTAGAGCAGATGGGACGCGACGCGGAGCTGGCGAACGCAGACACCGAGTTGGCAGGGGCCAGGGCAGCGTTAAAGGCTGTAGAAAACGAGTTGTCGCGTGAGTTTGGGCCCGGCGTTCTCCCGGAAGAAGGTTCGGCAGCATAGTCGATATAAGAAGACCATCCCTCTCTGCGAGGAAATAAGATGGCGGCAACTCCGATTCGAGTTCTAATCGCGGATGATCATCCAGTAGTCCGAATTGGCTTGCGCAACATGCTGCAAGCCGATCCCAACATCAAGCTGGTGGCCGAGGCGAAAGACGGCGTGGAAGCGCTGCACATGACGCGCACTCTGCGACCCGATATTCTGCTGCTGGACTTGGCGATGCCCAAGATGCCCGGGCTGGAAGCCTTGCGTGAGTTAACCGGCGACCACGCCGGCGATACTCGTGTGATTGTCCTGACGGGACAAATCGAGAAGCGTCAGATTCTGGAAGCGCTGCAGCTGGGCGCTCGTGGCGTGGTGTTGAAAGACGCCGTGGTGGCGCATCTTTCGGCCTGCATTCGAGCCGTGATGCAGGGGCAGTACTGGCTGGAGGGGCGCCCGGTGCAAAACCTGGTGCAAGTGCTGCGCGACCTCACCGCGCAAACCGCACCCCCACCCCGCAAGACTTTCGGCCTTACCGCGCGCGAACTCGAAGTCGTGGCTCTCATCACCGAAGGTTCCACCAACAAGCACATCGCCGAGACCTTCGGTATCAGCGAAGAAACCGTCAAGCGGCACCTCACCAACATCTTCAACAAAATCGGTGTCGGCAATCGCCTGGAGCTGGCATTGTTCGCCTTAAATCACAATTTACTGCCGTCGACCACAAACCAGTAGGCAGGCGAAGCCGGCTCGTAGCGTTTGCCTGCGCGTGTGAATTCGTGTTGCCGAATTTCAAATTGAACCATTCCCGTTCCGTCCCCGTTACTCTTGCGCTTCCTGCCTAATCAGGTACTTTCAACGGCGGCCCGTCGCCGATAGGCTAATAGGAGGATCCCGTATGGATGATGATAAGCCGCAGCTAAGCCTCGAGTCGGTTGCCCTGGAAAGTGCGGTTCTCTGCGCCGACTGCGAAATCATCAGCAATAGCGGCGGCGAGACCTGTGAAATCTGCGGCAGCCGTTCGCTGCTAAGCCTGGGCCGCGTGCTCGGCGGCGGCCTTGGCGGCGATCGTGCCCGGCTGGTCGATACACCTGAACGCTTGCGCGACGGATTCACTGTGCTGGTGAACGCCAACGCCACCCTGTCTCTGCAGCGATGGCGTCGACGCAAGAGCGCCGCCGGTCATAAGGGCACGGCTCTACTACCGTGACCGTTGTTACTTCTCCGTGAAAGTTACATCCGCCCATCAGCGCTTCACATCGAACTTAGCTCAGTTACCTTTACTACCGACGAGGAGCTATGGAGACCGAGAAGCGGCTTCGCCAACAACTCGCCAAGTTTCTGGATTGGCACGAAGCGCACGCCGACTTCGCTGCTGCGGTGGACGATTTTCCTCCTGAGTTACGCGGACGTGTTCCGCCCGGCCTGCCGCATTCCGCCTGGCAGTTGCTGGAGCATATACGGATTGCCCTGGGGGACATCGTTGAGTTCTGTCGCGATACCCGTCACAAATCTCCGCCGTGGCCGGATGGCTACTGGCCGAAGGCGCCTGCTCCGCCCAGTGAACAGGCATGGGACCAGAGCGTGGCTAACGTGCGCTCCAGCATCGATACCATGCGCAAGCTGATCGACGATCCCAAGCACGACCTGTTCGCGCCGCTTTCCGGCGGCTCCGGCCAGACCCTGCTGCGCGAAGTGCTGCTGGCTGCCGATCACAACGCTTATCACCTGGGACAGTTGATGCTGGTGCGCAAGGCGCTGGGAGCGTGGAAAGGCTGACGCGGCAGCCGGGAGGTCTCGTCGCGTTCTCAAAAATCCACCCGAGCTGTTTGCCCGGGTGGATTCGTTTGAGCGCGAATGACGGCTACGCCGTCACCGCTTGCTTCACGGTCGCGGAGGCGAAGCGAATGGCCTTGGCTAGCAGGACCGTCTCGATACCGCGGAGTGCTTCCAGCGCTTTCTCCGAGACTTCGCCATCGACTTGGACGACGGCGACAGCTTTCGCCTCCGGCCCACGACCAAGCGAGAAATTGGCGATGTTGACGTTGTGCTGGCCGAGCGCGGTTCCGACGCGCCCGATCACTCCAGGCACGTCGAGATTGCGCAGGTAAATCACGTTGCCTTGGAGCGGCGCCTCGACGTGAATGCCGTCGATCTCCAGCAGACGCGGCTGGCCGTCGGGCTGAACGCAGCCGGCAACCGTATTCTCCTGTTGGCCGCTCTTGAACGTCACACGCAGTACGTTGGCGGAGCGGCCTTCTTCGCGCGGTTGTTTGCGTTCGGCGATGCGAATGCCGCGTTCCTCGGCGGCCGCGGCTGCGTTCACCAGGTTTGCCCGCTCATGCGCGTGGGCCAGTTGATTGAGAGCACCGGCAACCGCAGCATTGCGAATGAGCGCCGTTTTCCACTCGGCAATCTCGCCGCAATAGCTAAGCCCGATCTCCTCCACCCCACCATCGCAGGACTGTGCCAGGAAGGTCCCCAGCCGCTCGCCCAACGCGATGTAGGGCAGCATCAGCTGGTACTCTTCTTCGCTGATAGAGGGCACGTTGACAGCATTCTGGATCACGCCCTTGGTCAGATATTCGCGGACCTGCAGCGCGATTTGCACGCCCACGGCCTCCTGCGCCTCATTGGTCGAGCCGGCGATGTGCGGCGTGAGGATTACGTTGGGCAGCGTCATCAGCGGCGAGTCTTTCAGCGGCTCATTACTGTAAACGTCGAGCCCCGCACCGCCGAGCTGGCCGGATTGCAGCGCCTCGACAACGGCGGCTTCGTTCAGCAACTCGCCACGCGCACAGTTCACCAGGCGAGCCCCTTTCTTCATCTTCTTGATGGAGTCAGTGTTGATCATGTCCTGCGTCTGAGGTGTGAGCCCCACGTGCAGTGTGATGTAGTCCGACTGGGCGTAGAGTTCGTCCAGCGGAAGCAAGGCGACGTTGAGTTGCTGTGCGAAACTGGGTGCGACATAGGGATCGTGCGCCACGACCTTCATACCGAAGGCCAGGGCTCGCCGCGAGACCTCGACGCCGACGCGACCCAGTCCGACGACACCCAGCGTCTTGCCGCGCAGTTCAGTGCCTTGCAGCGTCTTCTTCTCCCATTTGCCCGCAGCCATGGTGGAATGGGCACGCGGAATGAAGCGCGCCATCGACAGCATGAGGGCAAAGGTGTGCTCGGCAACAGCAACGGCGTTGCCGCCGGGGGTGTTCATGACCACGATGCCACGCCTGGTAGCCGCGTCGAGATCGACGTTGTCCACGCCCACGCCGGCGCGTCCGATGACGCGTAGCTTGGGCGCCTTGTCCATCATGGCTGCATCGACGAAGGTGGCCGAGCGGACCACGATGGCGTCGGCGTCGGCCAGTTCGCCGGCGACGTGCTCTTTGTCGGGCGAAACGATGGTCCAGTCGGGATGCTCGGTAAAGACTTTGAGCGCGGAGGGAGCGACTTTGTCAGCAATGACGATCTTCATACCTTAGCCACCTCGGCGAATTGCCCGGCAAGCACTTCTTGCACGGCGCGCACGCCGGCGCCCAGTTCGATCCTATGGTTGGGGGCGACCTTCAGCAGGACATGCTCGAGAGCGCCGATGACGCCGACCGCGTCGAGGTAGTCGTAGTAGCCGAGATGTGCGATGCGGAACAGCTTGCCCTTCATCTCACTCTGGCCATTGGCGACCACCATGGAGAAGCGCTCGCGGAACTCCTTAACGATGACGCTGGAGTCGACGCCGTTGGGAGCCAGAACCGCGGTAACGGCTGCGGCCGGGCAGGTCGGCGCAAAGAGCTGAAGGCCGAGCGCCTGCACTCCGGCGCGAACCATGGCGGCGGAGGTCTCGGCATTGTGGATGAGGTTGTCGCGTCCATCGGCGAGGTTGCCGTTGCCGCCCTTGCGGATGAAATCCAGCGCGGCTGCCAGTCCGCAGATCAGCGCAACCGCCGGCGTGAAGGCCGACTCACCCTTGGTTTGCGATTTGCGCTCCTTGCGCAGATCGAAGTAAAAGCGCGGCTGCTTGGCGGTTTCCATGCGTTGCCAGGCACGCTCGCTGACGCTCAGGTAAGCGAGGCCGGGCGGAATCATCACGGCCTTTTGTGAGCCGCCGATGAGGATGTCGATGCCCCAGTTGTCGACCTCAAAGTGCGTGGTGCCGAGGCCGGTAATGCCGTCGACGACCAGCAGCGTGTCCGTACCCTTCAACAGCGCAGCAATCGCCTTTACATCATGGCGTGCACCGGTCGAGGTTTCCGTCGCCTGCATGTAGAGCACGGTTGCGCCGTCGAGCTTGGATTTAACCTCGTGCAGGTCGAAAGTTTCGCCGTAGGGCACACTGACCAACTCGATCTGGCAGTTGAACGCCTTGGCAAGATCGCGCCAGCGCTCGCCAAACTTGCCGGCGGTAAGCACAACCACCTTTTCGCCCGGCGAAGTGAGGTTGGAGACGGCGGCTTCCATGGCGCCGGTGCCGGAAGAAGCCAGGATGAGGACATCGTTGCTGGTGCCAACGAACGTCTTGAGGTCCGCCAGCGTGCGGGAGAAAACTTCCTTGAATTCTGCGGTGCGATGATGCATGTCCGCCGCCGCGATGGCGTTTTGCGCCGCCGGAAGCAGCGGCGTAGGACCGGGAGTAAACAGGCGAGTCTTACGTAGCATGGCGATACCTCTGCGATGGATTGCCTGGCGGTTCCGAGATCGGTTTGCATCCGAGGATGCGCAAACGGGGTGATGGAAGCGCCGACAGTCCACTATAGAACGGGCGTGCCGGACAGGCTACTTCAGATTGGCGCATCACTTGTGGCGTGAGTCACGGCCAAGTGTGACAGCGGGAACCGCCGCTCGACCGGATCGGTCTTTCGCTAACCCCCGTCCCCTATAATGGCCGCATGACTCTGACTCAACAGGTGCAAAAAGACATGGTGGATGCCATGCGTGCGAGGGCGGAGCTGCGACTCTCCACTCTGCGCATGATGAAAGCCGCGCTGCAGAACAAGCGCATCGAGAAGCGCGCCGATCTCGAGGAGAAGGAAGAGCTACAGGTCTTCACCACCATGATCAAGCAGCGCAAGGACTCGATTGAGCAATTCGAGAAGGGCAACCGTCACGAGCTGGCGCTGAAGGAAGCGCAGGAGATCACGATCATCGAGGCCTACATGCCCAAGGCCGTTGGCGAGGAGGAGATCGAGGCCACGGTGCGGGCGGTCATCGCCGAAATGGGCTCCCCCACGATGAAGGACATGGGCGCGGTAATGAAGAATGCGATGGCCAAATTCGGCGGTGCGCGAGTGGACGGCAAACTGGTCAGCGAGGCGGTGAAGAAGCAATTAGGCGCGAGCAGCTAACAATCGCGCCCAGTTCTGTGTTGGGCATTTTCGCCGCGATCCGCAATGATGGTGTATAGGTGACTCGTGGTAGCACCGGCGCCAATCTTCATTGATAGTGAGCACAAATCGCTTCTGACCCGTTTGGGTTTCCTTTTGGTGCATACAGCCGCAGTTTACGTTTGCGCGCTGTTCTTCGCCCCGCGACTGGTCGCACTGGGGATCAACACGATTGGCCCTTTTCTTCATATTGAGGTTAGTGTTCCCGCGGGCGATTGGTACCTTCAGCACTTTGCGGTAGTGAGTTTCATTCCCGCCTTGGTAGCTGGATATATCAATGTCCGCCGACCAGACTCGCCGGCGACTTGGGCGTGGATAATGCCCACGCTCATACTCGCCTACGGGTTTGTGACGTACCGCAGCCCGAGTTCCGCCCTAAGCGAGGCCTTCCATCTCTCTGCGTTCAGCTATTTTTTCGATATCCTGCCAATCATGCCGACGATTACGAACCTTTTCGCCAGCGACCCGATTCGACTGCTTGCACAATTGCGCGTAACAGCTCCTTTCTATGCTGGCATTGCCTACTCACTAGGTGCGGCTGCCTCCAAGCGGCACCTCATGACGAGGCTCTTTGGGTTTCGCAGAATCCCGACTTGAACGGTGTGGTGGCATGAGCGGGCTCTCGTCAGTGCTAGACTGGCGCTTGGAGCGGACCACCTCAGCTTCGAGTGGCGCCGAGGACAGTGACCGAGCAACGCCCGGTACCCTGTATCTTGTCGGCACGCCCATCGGCAATCTGGACGACATCACGCTGCGCGCGTTGCGGGTGCTGAAGGAAGTCGATGTCATCGCCTGTGAAGACACGCGCCATACGGCCACACTGCTGAACCATTACGGCATCGACAAGCCTACCATCAGTTATCACGAGCACAACGAACTCACCCGCGCCGCCGAATTGATCGTGCATCTGGAGCGCGGCGACAACATTGCGGTGGTGAGCGACGCCGGCATGCCCGGGGTGAGCGATCCCGGATACCGGCTGGTTGCGCTGGCGGTGCGGCATCACATTCGCGTGGTACCGATTCCCGGCGCCTCGGCATTTCTCTCGGCGCTGGTGGCCAGCGGGCTACCGACCGATTCGTTTCGCTTCGCGGGATTTCTTCCGCCAAAGGCAGGCGCACGGCGAAGCGCGCTGGAGGCGATCCGCGAGTCTCCCCGCACCCAGGTTTTCTACGAAGCACCACACCGGATCCTTGAAACGATGCGCGATATTGTTAGCGAACTCGGCAGCCAGCGCCACGTGGTGATCGCGCGCGAGGTCACCAAGGTTCACGAGGAGTTCGTTCGTGGCCGCGCTGGCGAGGTTTTGTCGCAACTGGAACAGCGCGGTGAGATCAAAGGCGAAATCACGCTGCTCATCGGTAAGGCAGAGGAAGCGGCGCAGGCTCCAGCATCGGCCAAGACCATTGCCCGGCGCGTCCAAGAGCTGGTGCGCGAGGAGAAGCTGGACGAAAAAGCCGCGCTGAAGCAAGCGGCCAAGGAGTTCGGGTTGTCGAAGAGCGAGGCTTATCGCGAACTGCAACGATGCAAGCTTTAAGCTGCGGGCGTCGAACAACCAACGGCCGCTAGTTATGGACACATGCGTTTGTCGCCAGCGCCCGCAGCAGCTCAAATTGCTGTCCAATTCCCGTGTTTCCCATCGGCAAAGTGGTTGCGCGGGTTGACATTCGCGACGCTGTGCACAACAATAACGGGCAAGTTAAGCGTTTTTGAGCTGCAGCACCCTGCTGGCTGGGCAGCTTAAAGCGGGCATTCTGGTTAACAGAAATCGTATGGCAAAGATCCTTTGTGTGGACGACGAACCGAACATCGTGACCTTGAAGTGCGCCATTTTGCAGGCCGCCGGCCACGAGGTCACGCCGTCGACCTCCGCCCATGACGCTATCGATAAACTCAGCAGCAACACCTACGATGCGGTGGTGACGGACTGGCGCCTTGGTGACGCTAATGGGCGCTCCATCGTGCAGGCTGCCAAGACGCACTCTACTATGCCTGTCGTAGTGGTCTCGGGCTATGTGGCCGAAGCCTTCCAGGCGGCCGAGCCGCTTGCCGATCTTTATCTGGAAAAGCCGGTGAATCCGGAAGAGTTAGTGACGATCGTGAACGAGCTGCTGAAGACGAGCGATCATCCAGCGCACTGAGGATCGAGCTCACTCCGCAAGAAAAGAACAAAATCAGCTGATCGCCGAGGAGGTACGGCCTCCTGTCTTGGCGCTCACCACCGACAGCCGCGGCCGCGCAGGATGCAGCGCTACGGAAGCCGTAGCCTGCGCCAGAATCCGATGATGCACCACGAACAACGCCAGCTCCAGACGGTCGGAGACACCAATCTTGTCGAAGACGGTGCGCAGTGCATTCTTGATGACCTGCTCGGTAGTTGCGAGCTGGTCGGCAATTTCGCGATTCTTGTAGCCCTGCACGATGGCGGCGATGATGCGCAGCTCGCGCCCGGTCAGCCGCTTTTGTACTCGCGCGCCAACCAGGTCATCATCTACTTCGACCTCGCACGCGTTGGGACCTTGCAGGAACGACTGGCCGCGGGCAAGCCGGCGTATGGCTTCCACAACAATCGTGCTGCTGGCCGAGCGATAGATCACGCCCTGCACCCCGAGGCGCATGAAGTCGGACGCAGTCTCGCTGTTGTCGCATAGCATCAGCACGGCTGCGGCGTTCCGGTGAGCGACTTCCTGTATCTGCGGCAGTGACGCCTGAAAGCTTGAGGCCAGCACTACTACGCGTGGTCGAAGCCGCTCCATTGAATTCAGTAAGACTTCCGGGAATTGCGGCTGGCCGACGATTCGGATGTCTTCTTCCACTGCCAGCACCTTGGCCATGCCGGCACAATAAATAGCCTGGTGGTCTGCGAGGATCACGTTGATCATGGTTGAGCCCGTTTCTCTTACAAGAGATTTCCGCTTGCGCGGAGGCACCACCCTGGTAGTACGACTCCCGTTGGTATTACTACCGGCCCTTTAGTACCTGATTTATGGGCAGAGTTATACCACAGACGTACCATTTTTCAAATACAATTTTAGTATCAAAGTGCTATGACCGTGGCACTAGCACCTTAGTACTAGCAACTCACGTTACTGCAGAAAACTCGAGACTCAAGACGAAGCCCGGGAAACAACGAAGTGGCCCAGCAAGACCCGGCTGACCGAAGCGGCGCTGACTGCGCGAGTTACACGCGCCGTCAGGAAGTGGAAAGTTGAGAAAGTGTCTGACGCGGGAGGCAGATCTGTCAAGTGAGCTAAACCTTCCGCCATCGCTAGCGACGGGTGAACAGGCCTCCCACCGCGTATCCCAGGAGCAGGCCTACAACTGACGCTCCCCCGGCCAGGGATTTCAGGTGCTGACGCGCGAGGCGTTTTGGATCAAGGCGCTCGCGGACGCTGTCCTCAACGGAAGACTTGAAATCCGTTAGCGACGACCGAAGCTCAGTGACGGAGTTATGCAGGCGACGGCGCTCTTCGGCGGCCCGCTGCTCCAGAACCTCGGACGGGAAGTGGCTGGGAAGTTCGGCTTTCATAGTTGTGACTTAACCTCCGCTTGCGCCCAGATGCGGTCCTGCTCCAGGACCTGGATGGTACGTGCCGGTTTAATGCCGGTTGCCCGAAGTTGCTGCCATCCCAAGTATGCTGCCGCCCCACCGACGATCGAATAGAGCGCGGCTACGAGCACGAACGAAAGCGCGTAGGCCCAGTGGCTGGGCTTGAACGCCTGGGCGATAATGCAAACCAGGAAACCGGTAAACACGAACCATGCGGTGACCAGCAGCAGCAGCCCAACAAGCACCGTTGGAGCGGCCAGCTTGATCATTCTCAGTTTCTCGCTCATCTCAGAGCGCAGCATCTCCACTCGAGTGGCAACGAACTCCTGCAGCTCCTTTTTCAGCTCCCAGATAACATCGCCGATTGTTTTCGTTTGCTCGCTAACGGCGGTGGCTATTTCAGGCGCGGTATTGCGATAGGTGCTAGACACGACCGGACCTCCAAACTCTGAACGCGACACCGGCTGCGAAGCCTGCGGCAACGCATCCGCCAATAAACTGTAGGGGACGATTGTTTTCCCATTGCTGGGCGGTCAAGAGCCAAGCGCTAGCGCCGCGGCGCAGCACATCCATGCGCCGCCCGGCCCGTCGCCGCAGGTGTTCCAGACGGCGGTTCGTGCGCTCGGTGACTTCGTACGAGTAAGTCTGCGCGCGGTCTTTCAGTTCCGCGATGCTGTCCTCGGCGGCGTCACGCCAGTCAGCCGCAGCTTCCATGGCAGAGTCCTTGATGTCCGATATCGTCTCCTCTGCGCGTTCGGTCTTCGGAACCAGGTGAATGCGCGAGCGCAGCTTGTCCAGTTGCTGCGGCAGACGACGGACCCCCGCCACCGCTGTTCCGAAGCCTCGGCCTACGGCTTGGGCGGAGCGGTTCAGAGTTGGGTTGCTCGCCGGGCTCGCTGATTCCGGTAGCTCGGGTAGGTTTAGCTGATCCGCGTGGGCCTCAGGGTAACTGGAGTCGGGAGCTCCCATGGGATATTTCACATCGCGACGAGGGGCGTCGGTCCGCGAGGGCTCAGCCATGATGTTTCCTCCGGGATATAACGTATCGGGGCAAACCGCGACCATTGTTAGGATGGCTTATGACTCCGCGGCGTTTGCAGGCGAGACAGGAAATTGAGGTTCTCGCGGCAGCAGCTCTGGTTTCGCACCTCAGGAACCGCAGCAGTAACTCTCTTTCGCGAGCTTCGGTGGACCGGCTGGCAGCAATACCGGCCCCTGGAGCGGTATGATCGAAACCTTGGCAGCTACTTTTACTTCATCTCGCATTGAAACTCGTCCGAACTGGGCGGAGGTGTCGCTGTCCGCTCTGCGGCACAATTTTCGGGCGTTACAGCAGCATCTCGGGCCGGAGGTGACGATCTGCGCGGTCGTAAAGTGCAACGCCTATGGCCATGGAGTGGAAGAATGTGCCCCCGCACTGCAGCAGGCAGGCGCGAGCTGGTTTGGGGTCACTTCTACCGACGAAGGCATTGTGCTGCGCGAGTGCGGTATCACCGCGCGCATTTTGGTGATGTGCGGGCTTTTTCCGGGCGAGGAAATGGAAGCCCTGCGCTCCTCGTTGACCCCGGCTGTGTTTCGCCTGGAACAGGCCGAGGCTTTGGCGCAGGCAGCCACGCGGCTCAAGCTGGAGCGTCCAGCCACGATTCACTTGAAGATCGACACCGGCATGGGGCGACTCGGTTTGCCGCTGGCCGACTTGCCATCATTCGCCGAAGCCGTAAAGCGCCTGCCGCAGATTGATCTGGAAGGCGTCTTCAGCCACCTGGCATCGTCCGAGGTGGTGGATGATGACCACACTGCGCATCAGATTGAACGTTACGAGCAGGCGCTGCGAACTCTGGCCGAACATGGTTTGCATCCGCGCCTCCGTCATCTCGCCAACAGCGGAGCCGTTCAGGCGAGGCCGAATACCTGGCACAACTTCGTGCGGCCCGGGCTGCTGCTCTACGGGTACGACTATCCCGTGACGCGGCATGATGGTTCGCAGGTGAGCGACGCTCCGCGCCTCCCACTGAAACCCGTGCTTTCGTGGAAAACGCACGTGTTGGAACTGCGCGATGTTCCTGCCGGCCAACCCTTGGGATACGGGGGGACGTACGTGACTTCGGCGCCGGCTCGCATTGCCGTTGTTTCGGTTGGATATGGTGACGGATTGTCCCGCAAAGTTTCCGTTCACGCCGGGCAGTCGGTGGCGCCCTGCGAGATCGACCCTGTCGTCGGCCGGGGTGAAGTGTTGTTGCGGGGCCAGCGCGCGCCCATTGTGGGCTGCATCTCGATGGACCTCACGCTGCTGGATGTCACCCACATTCCCGGCGCCGCAATCGGCGATGAGGTTGTCTTGATCGGGCGCAGCGGAAACGAGCACATCAGCGCCTGGGACCTGGCGCGCAGCTCGGACACGATCGTCTACGAAACCCTGTGCAATTTGTCGAAGCGCGTACCGCGCCGGCATGCGGAGTAAGCGGGGCAACCGGCAGTATCACGCGAGCTTGTAAAAGCTCAACGCCGCGTCTCCCTGGTCGAGGCGGCGATATCGCAGCATGGCGCCGAAACGCTCGCCGGGATCGAACTTCTTCTCGTGCTCGGCAATGACAATGCTGGACGGCTGCAGCAGCCGCGATTGCGACAGGTAGCCCAGCGTCTGTTCATAGGTGCCCCGCCGCTGATAGGGTGGGTCGAGAAAGCAGAACTCGCAGACGACGCCGGTGGAGTCCAGCAGCGGCAGCGCCTTCGACACCTCCCGCTCGTGCAGTTCGTATCCTGTGCTGATGTCGAGTGCTGCAAGGTTCTCGCGTAAGAGGCGCGCGTGCTTCTTAGCAGATTCAACGAAGTAGACCTGGCGTGCGCCCCGGCTGAGCGCCTCGATACCGACGGCCCCCGTGCCGGCAAAGAGATCGATCCACACCGTGTCGCCGAGATTACGTGCGGCCGAGAGCACGTCAAACAGCGTCTCGCGCAGCCGATCGCTCGTGGGGCGCAGATCGTGCCCGGGCATCGACTGTAACGGGCGGCTGCGGAATTGCCCTGCAATGATGCGCATAAAAGCAGCGGTCAGCCGTTAGCAATTAGGTGATCAGCCATTGAATTGAGCAGTTCGAGGCAGCCCTCTCGCCTGGCAGACTCCGAGCCGCTGGAAGAAGCAGGCGCGAGAACCGACTGCTAAGTGCTGACTGCTAAATGCTAAATGCCAACCCGTATAAAATGTATCAAGGAGAGTAGTCGTCGCCAATGAGGAGCTGGTCCATTCCGGCAGGCCGTTTGTTCGGTGTGGATATCCGCATCCACCTAACTTTCCTCGCCCTGCTGATTTTCGTGTGGTTCACGCAGTCGGTGACCATGGGTACGAGCGGCGCGGCACGCGGCCTGGCTCTGGTCGGGATCATCTTCGGCTCCGTCGTGCTGCATGAACTTGGGCACGCGCTGGTGGCGCAGCGTAGCGGGGTGGCGGTCCGCTCCATCATTCTGCTGCCTATCGGCGGCGTTACTCTGATGGACGATACGGGACAGCGCAACGACCCCGCGCGCGATATGCGCATTGCAATTGCCGGCCCGGTGGTGAATCTGCTGATCGCGGTTGTTTCCGGCTTCTGCATTCTGCTTTTTTACCCGCAGGCGAGACTGTGGTCGCATCCCTTCGTTTTTGCCGGCAATTTGCCGCGCGCGCTGTTCTGGGGCAATGTGTTTCTTGGCGCCTTTAATTTGCTGCCCGCCTATCCCATGGATGGCGGCCGCGTCCTCCGGGCCTTCTTCGCCGAGCGCATGGAGTACGTGCGCGCCACTCGGTTGGCAGTGACGGTCGGCCAGGGCTTCGCCATGCTGTTCATCTTCCTCGGCGTCTGGAATCCGTGGCTGATGCTGATCGGGTTCTTTCTCTTCGTGGGTGCGCAACTGGAAGACCGATCCGTCGTCTTTCAGTCGGTGCTGGAGAGCGTGCGCATGGAAGACGTGATGCTGACGGGCTTCTCGACGCTCTCGCCGGCGGATACGCTGGAGGATGCACTACAAAAGGCGGTACACACGCTGCAGGACGATTTCCCAGTGGTGCGCGGTACAGACATGGTCGGCATCATCAACAAGCAACGGATTGTGGAGGCACTGCGTCGTGGTGGCAACGGCTACGTGCAGTCGGCGATGATCAGGGCGTACGAGATTTCGCAGCGCACCGACTCGTTGGCCTCGGCTTTCCGCAAGCTCGGCCGGCGTGGCTTTAGCATGATTCCAGTGGTCGATCACGAGCGGCTGGTGGGGATCGTGACCATGCAGAACCTGATGCATAGCATGGCCCTGCTGGCCGAAGCGCGCCGGCTGAGCCGGCAGCAGGAGTAAAGAAGCTAGTAGCAGCCAGCGCTGCTGGTTGATGTCGAATCAGGACGGGTTTATCTCTGTGGGACTTTTCAATCCGTTTGCTAATTGCTAGTTGCTAATGGCTGACGTCATCAAACTCATCGAATGTCCTCGCGATGCCTGGCAGGGCTTGCCAGGTCAGATTCCAACCGAACTGAAGGTCGGGCATCTGAAAGCGCTGGTCGCGGCCGGATTCAAGCATATCGACGCAGTCTCGTTCGTCTCGCCCAAAGCGGTGCCGCAGATGGCGGATTCGGAAAACGTGCTCAGCGAGCTCGACCCGCCGGATGATGTCGAGATCATCGGCATCGTGGTCAACGAGCGCGGAGCCGAGCGTGCGATTGCCACCGATGCTCTAGGAACGTTGGGATTTCCCTATTCGCTCTCGCCCACGTTCCTGAAGAACAATCAGAACCAGACGCCGGAGGAGAACCTCGACACGCTGGAAAAGGTGAAGCAGAAGGCGGACGAGGCCGGGATCGACACCATCGCCTACGTCTCGATGGCCTTCGGCAACCCGTATGGCGATCTATGGAATGTGGACGAGCTGCTGGAGGGAGTCGGCATTTTGGCCGACATGGACCTGCAGGCAATCTCGCTGGCCGACACCGTGGGACTCGCCACTCCGCAGCAAATTGCCGATGTACTCGGCCCGGTGCTGCAGCGGTTCGATGGAATAGAAATCGGCGTCCATCTCCACAGCCGGCCCGACGACGCGGAGGCGAAAGTGCTCGCATCTTACGATGTGGGATGCCGCAGATTTGATTCGGCGATTGGTGGGCTGGGCGGATGTCCCTTCGCACAGGATGTGCTGGTCGGCAACCTCCCGACTGAAAAGGTGCTGGAGGCGTTAAAGAGCCGCGTGGAGTTGCCGGTGAAGAAGCCGCTGGATGAACTGTTGCGCCTGTCGGCGAACATCAGCGAGAGATTCAGCGGCCCGAAGATGTAAAGCCAGTTGTCAGTTCTGAATCGTTCGGGGCAGCCAACGCAGCCACCTATTCTGAAATTGTCATCACGAGCGAAGCGAGGGATCTGCTGTTCGAGCCACGTAGATCTGGTCGTCAGGGTACGCTCGTGCGGCAATTCTGATCTAAAGAAACGCATCGACTGAACGCATATGGACCAAGCAGAACAATCCTTTTCGACCCTCATCCTCTCCTACGACGGGCCGCTCGCCACCGTCACGCTCAATCGTCCCGAGAAGCGCAACGCCATCAGCTACGAACTGATCGACGATGTGCTGCGCGCGTTCCTCGACGTCGAACAGTCTTCCGCGCAAATCCTCATTCTCACCGGCAGCGGCAAGGCGTTCTGTTCGGGAATGGACCTGGACAATTTGCGTGCGATCACGCGTCAAACAACGGAAGAGAATGAGGCCGACTCGGCCAAGATGGCGCGCCTGTTTCGCACGCTCTACGCGTTTCCGAAAGTGACCATCGCCGCCGTAAATGGCCCGGCAATAGCCGGCGGCTGCGGTCTGGCGACGTTGTGCGATTTCACGCTGGCCTCATTGGACGCCAAGTTCGGCTACACCGAGGTGCGCATCGGTTTCGTGCCGGCGATTGTGTCGATGTTCCTGCTGCGGCAAGTTGGTGAGAAACAGGCGCGCGATCTACTGCTCACTGGTCGCACCTTCAGCGCAGAGGAGGCAGTTCGCCTGGGACTCGCGCACGAGGCGGTTGCGCCTGATCAGTTAATGCAGCGCGTTCACGAGTTGGCGTCGAGCCTGCTGCAAAACAGCCCAACATCCCTGCTGGCGACCAAGCGTCTCCTGACTGCTTTTTCTGCTCACGAGTTGGATCGGGATACCAGAGCAGCCGTTGAAGAAAACGCCCATATCCGCACGACGGCCGACTTCCGCGAGGGCGTGAATGCCTTCCTCGAAAAGCGCAAGCCACACTGGAGCGGCCAGTAGTCAGGGTAGCGCAGCTCGCTTACGCGGGTTACTTCCGCAAGTCTTTCAGAATTTCTCGCGCTGCGTTTGCGCCGGACATTCCATTCAAGCCGCTGCCAGGATGAGTTCCCGAGCCGCATAAGTACAGGTTTCGAATAGGCATGCGGTACTGCGCCCAATCCAGCAGCGGTCGCATGGTGAACAGCTGGTCAAGTGCCAGCTCGCCGTGGAAAATATGCCCGCCGGTGAGACCGTAGATCTCCTCGAGGTCTTTGGGCGTGATCACCTCGCGCCCTTCGATCAGCGACGGAAGGCCGGGGGCGTACTCGGCAAGGGTGTTAACCACGGTGTCGCCCAGCGCCTCGCGCTGTGAATTCCAATCTCCGTTGCGCAATTTGTACGGCGCGTACTGCATGTAAATAGACATCACGTGCTTGCCGGCGGGCGCAAGGGAGTTATCCCACAATGTAGGGATGGTCGCCTCGAGGTACGGGTGTTCGGAGAAGTCGCCGTACTTCGAGGCGTCAAACGCGCGCTCAAGGTAATCAATTTCCGGAGAGATCCGTATTGTGCCCGACAGTCGCGTAGAGACATCCCCCTCAACGCCACGAAACTCCGGCAGGCTGCCCAATGCGAGATTCACCTTCGCGACTGTGCCGTGCATGCGATAGTGCCGGATCTTTTGCAAGAAGCTCGGCTGCAGATGTTGCGGCTCGACAAGACCGAGTAAGGTCCGCTTAGGATCGGCATTGGAAATGACCGCGCCGGCGCTGATCTCTTCTCCACTTGCAAGTACGACGCCCTTTGTAGAGCCGTCAGTAACCTTGATCTGCGATACTTCGCACGATGTTCGAATCTCTACACCCGCAGCTTGCGCAGCAGCGGCCATGGCTGAGGTAAGTGCTCCTGCACCTCCCACAATGTAAGAAGCCGCCCCGGCTAAATTGCTGTCCGACGCGGCGCGCAGCAATAGGGTCGCACCCGATCCGGCCGACCAGGGGCCGAGAGACGTTCCGAAGATGCCCTGCGCCGCAATGGTGCCGCGCAGCAACTCCGTCTCGAACCACTCTGCCACCAGATCGGCGACGGGCATCGGCGCCCAGCGCAGCAATCGATACAGGTCCTTCTCTCCCAGGCCACGAATCTTACGACCGGTGTTCAGCAGTTCCCAGAAATTGTTTGCGCCCGGCTCGTCGATGTCGGGTGGCGTGACGTTCATCAGCAAGGCCGCAGCCTCCGATATACGAGTCAGAGCCTTCTGAAACTCGCCGTAGCTCGCAGCGTCTTTGGATGAGAACTTCGCAACCTCGGCTTGTGAGCGGGCGGTGTCGCCATAAAGAACGAGGTTGCCGACATGCGCGAGCGAGAGCACGCGGACGGTGGGCGTGTAGACCTTCAGACCGTGTTTGGCCAACTCCATGTCGGCCACAATGTCAGACCTGATCGGGCCGCTATTGTGCGCCAGGCGCGAGCCGCGAAAGCCGGGATGAAATTCCTCGGTCACGGCGCAGCCGCCGATGATCGGACGGCGCTCCAGCAGCAACGGCTTAAAGCCGGCCTTCGCGAGATAGAACGCCGTTATCAGGCCGTTATGGCCGCCGCCGATGATAAGGATGTCGCGAGTTTCGGACATTTGATTGCGGGGCCGGAGCCCCGAAACTTATTTGTGCTCGGCGGACGCTGGCCTGAGGGCCAGCTCTACCCAGCCTTCTTCAAGATCTCCAATGCCGCTAAACGTCCCGGCGCACCCATGATGCCCCCGCCAGGATGCGTGGCCGAGCCGCACATCCACAGGTTCTTCACCGGCGTCTTGTATTGCGCCCAGCCTGGTACGGGACGCAGGAAAAACAACTGCTCCAAAGACAACTCGCCCTGGAATATGTTGCCCTCGGTCAGGCCCCACTCACGCTCGAGGTCAAGTGGCGTGACCACCTGCCGGCCGACGATAAGGTTCTTCAGGTTTGGTGCATGCTCGGAGATCGTGGCGATGACGTTGTCACCGAAGGCTTCGCGCTTCTCGTCCCACGTACCCTCTCTCAACTTGTACGGTGCGTACTGCACGAAGCACGACATTACATGTTTGCCTGCCGGCGCAAGCGAGGGATCGGTCAGGCTTGGGATGACGATGTCGATATACGGTCGCCGCGAATAGTCGCCGTACTTGGCATCATCGTAGGCACGCTCCATGTAGTCGACGCTCGGCGAAATCGAAATCGCGCCGCGCAGATGATGGCCTTCGCCGGGCAAGCAGGTGAAGTTTGGCAGGCCATCGAGCGCGAGGTTTACCTTACCCGACGAGCCGCGGTACTTATAGCGCTTGACCTCGTCGATAAACTCGTCGTCGAGATGCTTGGGCTCGAGCATCTTCAGGAACGTGAGATTGGGATCGACGCTGGAGGAAACGATGGGAGCGCGATACTCGTCGCCGGCGCTGGTCACGACACCCACGGCTCTGCCATCCTCCACCAGAATCTGCGCGACGGCGGTTTGCGTTTTGATCTCGACTCCCGCTTCACGCGCAGCATCGGCGATGGCATTGGAAATTGCTCCGGTCCCGCCGCGAGCGAATCCCCACGCTCGAAAGGCGCCGTCGATCTCGCCCATGTAGTGGTGCAGCAGGACGTAAGCGGTGCCGGGCGAACGCACACCGAGAAACGTCCCGATAATCCCCGATGCCGACATAGTGGCCTTGAGCACGTCGGTCTCGAACCATTGATCGAGGAAGTCAATGGCGCTCATGGTCATGAGCTGCACTTGGTTGTATTTGTCTTCCCCGCTCAGGTCCTGGAAGCGGCGGCCGAGGAACAGCAGCTTGAAAAGATCTTTGGGATTCAGCGTCGTCGGATCAGGCGGCACCATGGCCAGAATCGGTTTTACAAACCGGCACATCTGCAGCATCGCCTTGCCGAATTCTTCGTAAGCCTCGGCATCGACCCTTGAGTGGCGTCGCAGCTCGCGAACCGTCTTGCCGTGATCGTTAACGCGCCAGAGATAGTCGCCATTCGGCATGGGAGTGAACGTGCCGTCGAGCGGGAGGATCTCCAGGCCGTGCCGAGGCAGATCGAGATCACGGATAATTTCCGGACGCAGCAGCGAGACAACGTACGAACAGACGGAGAACTTGAAGCCAGGAATGATCTCTTCCGTCACCGCGGCGCCGCCGACCACATGACGCCGTTCCAGCACGAGCACCTTTCTGCCCGCACGCGCCAGATACGCGGCGTTGACGAGCCCGTTATGGCCGCCGCCGATCACGATGGCGTCATACTGATGTAGGTTGCTGGGCATGGGCGGAATTTCACATTGTAAAGGGTTGGACGGCCGGCGCATTTATAATTCGCGAGACTTCAATGTGAGGGATTTGTGCCGGTCGGAACTGCCGTCCATGAAAGAACGTTTGCCCTGTGCCAGAGCTTGAATTTTCGCGAGTGGGCGGGTTTCTACGCGGTCAGCGTTTATGAGACGCACCATGAACACGAGTACAACGCCATCCGCAATGCTGCCGCGCTGATCGACGTCACCCCGCTCTACAAGTACATGGTTACCGGTCCGGATGCGACGCGGTTCGTCAATCGCGTGATTACGCGCGACATCAACAAGGTCGCCGTCGATCATGTCATTTACTGTTGCTGGTGTGACGAAGAGGGCAAGCTCATTGACGACGGTACCATCACCCGGTTAGAGGAAAACCGCTATCGCTGGACGGCGGCTGATCCAAACTTGCGCTGGTTCCGTCAGAACGCCATTGGGCTCAACGTGCAGATCGAAGATATTACCGAGCAGGTGGCAGGGCTCGCTGTGCAAGGACCGACCTCGGGAAGGCTCCTGAAGAAAGCAGCCGAGGCAGACATCGAGAACCTGAAGTATTTTCGCAAGACCAGTGGAACGATTGGCGGCGTTACGGTGGACATCTCGCGCACCGGTTATACCGGGGACTTGGGGTACGAAATCTGGATCCCCTGGCAAGACGCGGTGAAGGTGTGGGACACCCTGATGCAAGTCGGACGCGATTTCGATATTCAGCCCACCGGAATGTTGGCCCTCGATGTGGCGCGAATCGAAGCTGGGCTGATCCTGGCCGATGTGGATTACATCAGCAGCAAGAAAGCTCTGATTTCGTCGCAGAAATATAGTCCTGCTGAAGTCGGACTGGGTAAGCTGGTGCACTACGAGAAAGAAAACTTCATCGGACGCGAGGCGCTGCTCGCGGAAAAGAGACGCGGGCCCGGGCGCACACTGGTCGGGCTGGAGTTCGACTGGAGCGATGTTGAGCGGCTGTTCGAGCGAGAGGGTCTCGCGCCGCAAATGCCGGCGACCGCTTCGCGCGTGCACGTGCCTGTTTACCGAGGCCGCGAGCAGGTGGGGAAAGCCACTTCAACGACATGGTCACCGCTGTTGAAACAACTGATTGCACTCGCCAGCGTGGAGTCGCCCCACGCCGTTCCAGGTACAAAGCTGCAGATGGAAATGACAGTAGAGGCGGTGCGCTACAGATGCGGCGCAACGGTCAGACAACTCCCGTTCTTCAATCCGTCGCGCAAAACGAAAACCCCTGTCTAGGAGCGACGCTCGGGCCGCTCAGAAATCAAAACCCGCCTCAATTGGGCGGGTGTACTGGCGCAGAATCGCTTCGCCTCAGGTGTGTTCAGGAGAGATCTTTACAGGAGATTCCTCAGGGGGGTAGAGAAGGCGCTCGACGGTCCGGTCCATGGAGTCGAGGAGACTGTCAGCCACAACCGGTCCACGAGCGTCCTCCAGAGCCGAGTTCCAGTCCTTGGAACGCAACAAGCTTTTCGCTTCGGCCGGATTTCGCGACGGAGCTGTGGCCAGCGTGTAGCCAAGCCAGATCAGCACAGCGGTAAGGTAGGCGGCGCTATTAATCAGGCTCAACGTCGTGTGCTTCAAGACGCCTCGATGCGTTAGACCGGTGAATACCAGCATGTTCACCGAAGCAAAAAGTCCAAAACCCATGGAGATGCCGAACAGGAAGCTGCGACGGGGAATGCCCAGATACTCGCTGAAGAGCAGCAGGAAGAACACTAAGCCGCACTCCATGAGGCGGACGCTGCGGTCAGCCAGCATGATGAACTGAGTCGCGAATCCGCGATCGGATTTGCCGCTGTTGATGGCCCACATCACAGCCACCAGCAACACCACCAGGGCCGACCAACGGAAAAGAATCACGCTCAGGTCGCGCAACGCCTCGTAGGGGCGGAACGCATCGCGAAAAATCTCTTGCAACACCGCGAAGGAGATGATGACGCTGAGCCCAACGTTTACGTAGTAGGCGTAGTAATAGCTGGTGTACGAGAAACGATGGAGCAAGTACAGCAGCGGCTCAGAGATAACCCCGATAATCGTGTAGTTGAAGAAGTAAGGGTAATCCCGCTGCAAACCGCGCCTGAGCATCGCAACGACAACGCCCACCTGGAGCGCCGGTGAGGCGAACCACAGAACGTAATCCATCGGACGCAAATGCATGACTGCTACAGAGCATAACTATGAACCCCGCACAATACAAGACACTTTGTGCGCGAAAAAACAGTAACCAACCGACAATTACCTTGCGGCCGAGCGAAAACGCCGAATTGGAATTACCTATTAGCTACCTTGTGCGACCTCCCTATCCCCGATCCTCCTATGCGAATTACACGAACGTGCCAGCAACGGTCGGTCGATTCGCGAACTGCTGCTGATATCCGTTGAATGCGGGCAGCACTCGCAGCTCATCGCCGCAATCCTGGTGAGGCGGGCAATAGGGAATGGGAGCGCCCTCGCCGGCCATCAAGCGCAGCTCATCGCCGCAATCCTGGTGAGGCGGGCAATAGGGGATGGGAGCGCCTTCGCCGGCCATCAAGCGCAGCTCGTCGCCGCAATCCTGGTGAGGTGGGCAGTAGGGAATGGGAGCGCCTTCGCCAGCCATTAAGCGCAGCTCGTCGCCGCAATCCTGGTGAGGCGGGCAGTAGGGAATGGGAGCGCCTTCGCCGGCCATCAAGCGCAGCTCATCGCCGCAATCCTGGTGAGGTGGGCAGTAGGGAATGGGAGCGCCTTCGCCGGCCGTCAAGCGCAGCTCATCGCCGCAGTCCTGATGAGGCGGGCAGTAGGGGATGGGTGCTCCCTCACCGGGGGTTAGCGACACTTGCGTGGGAGCGACTGGTTGCGTTGCAGGAGCGGCTTTCATCTGCGAAACGCCTGAGGGAGCGGCAGGGGATGAAGTGGTGTTAGCGGCAACACTGAGAGCGGCCAGCGCCACAACAGCGACCAGAATGTGAAGAGCGTGCTTCATTGACATGTCTCCTTCTCGTTCTCCAAGGCCCTAATTACTGGGTTATTGGTTAAATGAGGGTGAGCCGGCATCGCCGCGCGGACCATCGCAAGGCGGAACCAGCGGAACGGGAGATGAGCCTTCGCCAACGATGACGATATTGTTGTGCGAAGGAACAGCAGTGGCGCCTGAGATGGCGCTGAGACCCCCGGCGATCATGAGAGCGGCGAGAATAGCGGTCATTAGTTTGTTCACGGATCGACCCTCGATGTTGAAGTTAGGACAAACTGAAATCGGACTTAGTTGTACTTTGCCGAAGTGGCGGCGCTGTGAGAGTCCGGATTCTCGAGTAGCGCCTAGGTGCTATCTTCGGTCTCCGTCCTACTTGAGGTTTGGCGCGTAGAGTAAAGACAAAACCGCAAAAAAGCTACTACTCAGAAGTGCCCTTTGATTACTGTCTTAGCGCGTATCCATTTGGGCGAAATATGCATTTTAAGTGAACTACGCCATTTAGAATTATAGAGGTGAGTTTCCGGATGTCTACAAAATTCGAATACACAAATCGCAAAAAAAAGCAAATGACCTAAAGTACCGCAGTCACGCGGAGACAATTAGGTACTTAAGTAGTATGCACCTGCCACTTTTGAGTCGAATATATGCGTTCTTCACCTATTACACGTGGGGCCCAAACGTGCCTGTAGGCAGAATTTGCAGTTGTGCGGAAATGGGAGGATCGGTAGAGGTCAGCCTTATTCTGCTGGACTGCCTTCCAACTGCCGGTTCGTGTAATGTGAATGCGAAGGCAACATCTATCTTTACGGAGGAGTTATGCAACGCACAGGCAGCGCTCATTGGTCAGGCGGTTTGAAGGACGGAAAGGGGACCGTATCCTCGCAAAGCGGCGTTCTCAATCAAACGCAATACTCATTTAGTACGCGGTTTGAAAACGGTGTTGGAACCAATCCGGAAGAGCTGATTGCAGCGGCCCATGCGGGATGCTTCACTATGGCGCTCTCGGCTCAGTTAGGAAGCGCCGGCATGACCGCGGAGAGCATTGATACCAAGGCGACGATCACCCTCGACAAGACCGCCGATGGATTCAGCATCACCGCGAGCCACCTCGAGGTCAAGGCTAAGATTCCCGGCGCCGACAAAGCCAAGTTCGAGGAAGCGGCACAGAATGCCGAGAAGGGCTGTCCCGTCTCGCGTGTCTTGAACGCCAAAATTACGATGGATGCAGAGTTGATTTCCTGACCCGTTGACAGATCGCTTTAGTTGCCACGGAGATCAAGAGAGGCGTAGCAGACGTGCGCCTCCGTGATCTTCGTGTTTATCGAAACAGACAGATTCTCACCATACAGTTGGCCATCCCGCCGAACTCGCAGCCAACGCTAGTCGGGCCCAGTCCATCGAAAAGGTAAGTACATTTCGCCGCCGCAGCAGAACCTGCTGGCCGCGATGGTGGCTGGGTGAAGATCACGATTTTCGGACTGACGCTTTCTTCCTCCTGGGGCAATGGGCATGCCACGCCTTATCGCGCCATCCTGCGCGCTCTGCATCGCCGAGGCCTGCGCACCGTGTTCTACGAACGCGACGCGCCGTATTACGCCGCACATCGTGATTTTCGAGCTTGCTCCTATTGCGAATTGAAACTGTATTCGTCCTGGGTGGAAGTTCGAGCGGAAGCGTTGCGGGATGTCGATGATTCAGACATTGTCATCACCGCAAGCTATTGTCCTGAGGGAGCGCGCATCAGCGACGAGGTCCTGGCAATCAACGGCCCGCTCCATGTGTTCTACGACCTGGATACGCCGATCACGCTCAACGCGCTGGAGTCGGGCGGTTCCGATTACTTACGGCGCGATCAGATTCCGCGGTTCGAACTGTATTTATCGTTCACCGGGGGCCGGGCTCTTAAGAAACTGGAACGGGAGCTTGGCGCTCAGTCTGTCCAGCCTCTTTATGGTTGCGTGGATCCTGACTCGTATGGGCGACGGCCGGTACGCGAGGGTTTTCGTTGTGCGCTGAGCTATCTGGGAACCTACGCCGCAGATCGGCAGCAGAAGTTGGACGATCTCTTCCTGGGAGCCGCCCGTTGCCGCTCCGATTGGTCCTTCGTCCTGGGCGGTTCGCTGTACCCCTGGAATTGGACTTGGCCCGGGAACGTGAAACGATTCGAGCATGTTGCTCCCAGCGAGCATGCTGCACTTTACTCGTCTTCTCGCGCAACGCTCAACATCACCCGGAAAGAAATGGCGAAGTCGGGATATTGTCCCTCGGGGCGATTCTTCGAAGCGGCCGCTTGTGGAACGCCAATTCTCACTGATGCCTGGGAAGGATTGGACTCATTCTTCGACCCCCGAGACCAGCTTTGCGTGGTGAACACCGCGAAGGAAGTTCTTTCGTGCCTTGGCTTGAGCGATAGTGAGCTGGGCAAAATGGCCGAGCGCGCACGGAGCCGTACGCTTGCGGAGCACACGGGCGATCGCCGGGCGGCGCAACTGCTCGCGTACTGCGAAGAGGCGTATCGCCGGCAATCGCTAACGGAGGTGACGGCTTGATCGGAATTATTCCCGCCGCCGGCGCAGGCCAGCGGATTCAGCCGCTGGGATGCTCGAAAGAGCTTTTGCCGGTTGGTTCGCGCTGGATTGACGGCGTCGAGCGCCCGAAAGCAATCTCGGAGTATTTGGTTGAACGCATGATTGCCGCGGGCGCGACCCAGATCTGTATAGTCATCTCGGCCGAGAAGAGCGATATCGTGCGCTATTACGCAGAGCGCAGCTACGCGGCGGAAATTTTTTATGTGGTGCAGCAGCATCCGCAGGGGCTATGCGACGCGCTGTTCCGCGCCGAACCCTTTGCGCGATTTCATGACCAGGTGCTGATTGGACTGCCCGATACCGTGTGGTTTCCGGAAAACGCTTACCGTAATGCTCTCGATCCGGGCCTTGCAGAAGTGAATCTGGTGCTGTTTCCGGTCGCGCGGCCTTCCGCCTTTGACGCCGCGATTTGTGATCCCCAGGGCTTCGTGACGGAGGTTGAAGTGAAAGTCCCGGAGCCGCGCTCGCGTTGGATATGGGGCGCGATTACCGCGTCGGGACGGGCGTTCCAAAACCTGAGATTACTGTGGGAGTCGCGGTACCGGCAGGACGAGTATCTGGGAACGCTCCTCAACGCCTACATCGCGTCCGGCAGTGCGGTTCGCGGGCATCATGTGGGGGAAACCTACATTGATGTCGGAACTATGGAGGGTTATCAACTGGCGCAGGACTTCTTGCGAAGGCAATCTCGATCGACCGCGGCCCGAGATGCTGCGGCTTGATTCCAAGTTACGCGCACTTCCAAACCGTTCCCCGGCAAACTGTCGTTGTTCGGTTCAGCTTTGGGAGCGCAGGATTTCTCGTATCTCGCGATTTACGCGCGCAGCGTCCTGAGAAGCCTTGTCGACCATCTCCAGCCACTTCTTATTGGTGTCGTCAAGATTCGCCTGAGCGAGGAGGTAGGAGGCCTGCATGATGGTTTCGATGTAATTGCTGAGGTCGTGCGATAGGGCGCGCAGTTTGGTGACGGTTTCGGTTTGCAACTTCTTGCTCTCTTGGGTCGCGGTATCGGCCATACGGATGTCTCCCGCCGTTAAAAGGTCTAGGAAATGGTATACCAATCCATTCTTAGACGCGGAATCCGGCTGCTCTGGTTGCCCAGCGGCTCTGCTTATTCGTGATCAGGCGGGTTCCTGCCTAAGGGCAAGTACCCGGCTCCCACTCCGCGAAGCGGGCTGATATGATGCCGCCAAGAGTTCCCGCAGCACGGCCCTGAGGCGGCAATTGCGCTTAAAGACAAAATTGGTGCTGGCTATCAGCGGCATGGTGTTCGCCTTGGTGGCGGTCTTCTGCTACGTGTACATGTCGTACCTGGTGCGGCAGCGCATGAGCGAAGCCTATTCGAGCGCAGATTTCGTCGCGAAAGAGATTCGGTATAGCGCGCGCGTAGCCAGCCAGATTGATTTGAGCGGAACGTTTGTCGATCAGCACAATCCCCAGCAGGTGCAGGCAGTGCTAGAGGAGGCATTGCGAACCGACCACGGCCTGAACACCCTGTTGCTGTCGGTAGTCGGCTATTCTCCCGTTATTTTCGACGCGGCCATCACCGGTGTGAACGGGCGCGCAATTGCGCACACGGATCCGGGTGCGGTCGGGACGCTGGTACCGCAGCGCGAAGATTTCTCCCTTGTCCGTAGCGGCAGTTTCCTGCAACAGCTCAAGGTGGTTTTCGGTACGCCGCGGGTGTACGACCTCTACCTGCCGATTCAACGCGAGGGGCAGCCGTTCGGCGACATTCGGGTTGGCATCTCGACCGTGTTCCTGAAGAGCGAGGTACAGCCGCAACTCCGGCACGCGCTGATCTTCTCAATCGTAGCGGTGCTGGTGTCGATGGCTCTGGCCGCCGGCGTTTCCAACATCGCTTTGCGGCCCCTGGAAGCGATTGGCCGCCGGCTCGATCAGATGACTGCAGGGGTGCCGGACAGCACACCCGATCCCGATCCACGCCGGGTTGACGAGTACGGATTAGTGAGCACCAAGATTGATCGTCTGGGCCGGCAAATTCGTGACGTGAAGGAAGTGTTCAGCGCGCTGAAAGAAAACCTCGACCAGATCATGGGCACCTTGCAGGATGGCCTGGTGCTGTTCACCCGCGATACCCGCGTGGTGCTGGTGAGCGCCTCCGCGGAGCGATTCATCGGCCGGCCGCGGGGGGAAATCCTGGGCAATTTGGTTGAGGGCGTTTTTACCGATGCCAACAAGCTCGGCCGCATCGTTCTCGACGCCTTCGCGTTGCACCGCCCCATACCGCAACGCGAAATTGAGTTGGAGAACGGCAGGCGCATCCAGATTGCGCTGGATTTCATAGCCGAGCGCGGCGAGCGTATCGGCGCGCTACTCACCATGCGTGATGCCGAGTCGGTTCGCCGTCTGGAAAACGAAATCGAGCTGTCGCGCCGTCTGGCGGCGATTGGACGACTAACGTCGGGTGTGGCGCATGAAGTTAAGAATCCCATTAATGCCATTGTGGTTCATCTGGAACTGCTGCGCGAGAAGATGCGCGAGATCGATCCCGACACGCGGCGGCATCTGGACATCATCGGCCGCGAAATTCATCGCCTGGATCGAGTGGTTCAGTTGCTGGTGGATTTCAATCGCCCGGTCGAGTTGCGGCTTTCGGATTTTGATTTGCGTAAGCTGGTGGAAGATGTTGTCCTGCTGGCTTCGCCGGAGGCGGCGCGGCATGGAGTCGGAATCGAAACCCGCTTCTGCAATGAACCTCTTCCGGTTCATGCCGATAACGATCTGATCAAACAAGCGCTGCTCAATGTAGTGTTGAACGGCGTCCAGGCGATGGGCGACGGCGGCGTGCTGAACATCCATGCGCGGCAATACGAAACCGCCGCGGCGATCGAGGTTCGCGATCAGGGAGGCGGGATTGCTCCCGAGGTGCAGGACAAGGTATTCAACCTTTATTTCACGACCAAGAAGGCAGGCAGCGGCATCGGCCTTGCGATGAGCTACCGTGTTCTTCAACTGCATAATGGCGCTATCGATTTTGTCACCGAAGTCGGCCGGGGCACGACATTTCGACTCATTCTGCCGCTGGCCGGGGAAAACCAGCCCATTCGTGCAGAGGCATCAGCAACAAACTAACTCTGCGCTGATGGCCCGAACGTGACTGTTTTTTTTGCTGCGTCTAATTATCATGGCTGTACTGAGCGCCCACGCTTCGCTGGTACCTCGCTCGGCGCGAGGACCGCGCGAGTGTGGTTACGCGGGGCGCCTGCACATGAAGAACGGCCGCCAATTCGTCGTGTTTTTGATCGCGCTTTTCTTACTGATCGGGGCAGGCTGCCAGAAGAAGCAGCCACAAATTCCCAGTCAGGCCAAAGTGCCGGCCGAACCTATACCTACGCCTCTGCCGGCCGAGATCACGGAGCAGACCCCGCCTCCGCCTGCGCCTGAACCGGTACCGCAGCCCGTGAAGGTTGAAGAACCCAAGCCACAGCCGCCCAAGCACCGGAAAAGGAAGCCGGCGCAGACTCAGACGACAACCACGGCGCAAAGCAGTGAGACGACTGCGGCCTCGAGCAACGGTACCATGGCTGCCGCACGCCCTCCTGCCAATCCCGCAAACGAAGCCCCGCCCGACACCGCGATCGCTGCCGATGTGAGCAGCGCGCAGCTCTCGCAGCAGAAACAGACAACCGCGCAGTTGGTGGATTCAACGGAGAAGACGCTCAACGGTTTGCCCCACGATCTGTCGCACGATGAGGAAGAGATGGTGGCACAGATCCGGTCATATCTCACACAATCGCGGAAGGCCACGACGGACGGCGACTTCGAACGCGCCTACAACCTGGCCACGAAAGCGCACCTGCTTTCCGACGCGCTGGTAAAAAAATAGCCGTTAGCACTTAGCATTTGGCACTTACGCTTTAGGCGGCTGAACTTGATTTATCCTATCGCCCAACTCTCAAGCTGATGCCCGTTACTTCCGCCCTTCGCGCTTTTGCGCCACCACCAGTCCGCGCGGGGTAGGCAGCAGAACAACCGAGATCAGGCCTTCGCGCTCCAGCTTCAGCGCAGCCTCACGAACGTCCTTCATATGCGAGCTGGCGTCATGCATGAGGATGATGCCGAAGGGGGAGATTTGCGGCAGATAGCGCCGGACTTCCTGCTCGCGGATGGCAACGTCGCTATCACTGAAGAACAGATCGATGGTACCTTCGACCCGCATTTCCAGGCTGGATTCCTGGCGCAGCTCGATGAGGTCGCGAAATTCCGAGGTCTCGATCTTCTCGCGCGCCACCTCGAACATCTTCGGGTCGTATTCGCAACTGATAATCCGGCCGAAACCGTTCAGCCGAAGCGCCTCGGCGATCCACAGCGTGCTGACGCCCATGAAGGTACCGGTTTCGACCACGAGATTCGGCTTGATGGTAGTGACCAGGGTGCGCAGGAACTCGAGTACCTCGACCTCGGCGGTCATCGAGTCGTACATGCTCCAGCGCTCAGGATGAGGACACTCCGGCGTGGGCCGGTGATACTCCGGCACTAGCGCGCCCCCGCGCTCGACAGCCTCGCGCAGAATGCGGTGCTCCTGTTTTTCCTTCTTGAATAGGCGGCGAATGCTCACGATTCACCTCCAGTATATGCTGTGCGTTCTCGAACTCAGTTACGATGAAAGCATGCGGGAGATGTGGCGACATCGCGGAATGAGATTGATCTTCGCCGCCAACCTCATCTCCATGATCGGCAGCGGAATGAATTCCGCCGCAGTGATTTGGTTCATCCTGCAGGCCACGCACTCCGAAGTTTCGCTCGGCATGCTGATCGCGCTGCAGACCGTTCCGTCGCTCCTTCTGCTGCCGTTTACCGGCGTGCTGATCGACCGCGAAGACCGGCGGCACCTCATGATGTGGCTGGATGGCGCCCGCGGGCTGATCATTCTCAGCATCGCCGTGCTCGCACTCACTCATCACGTTCATCTCTGGAGTCTCTACCTGATGAATGTGCTTGTCGCCATTGGTTTCTGGATGTTCTTTCCTACCGTGAATGCGCTCATCCAGGAACTGACGCCCGATGACAAGCTGCTCGACTCAAACTCGCTGTTTCTCGCCGCACTGCAGGGCGGCTGGTTGATGGCAGGCGCGATCGTCGGCTTTGTATATAACCGCATCGGCCTTGGTGGAGTGCTGTTGATCGATTCCATCACCTACGCGATTTCCATCGCGTGCGTCTTTTATGTACGCAAAGGGCGCGTTACCGTCGCTCGGCCGCCGTCGGGCGATGTTCAGACAGGTGCCAGTGACGCGGCACAATATCTTCATGAACTGGTCGAGGGCTATCGCCACATTGGCCAGAACCGGCGGGTGTTGTTGATCGGCATCTCGTGGGCGCTGTTTGTTGCCGCCATGATGACCCAGGGCGTGCTGTCGGCGCCGCTTAGCGAGCGCATCCTGCATGGCGGAGCGGTCGGCTACGGCTGGCTGAATGCGGGATGGGCAGTCGGGGCATTCGTTGCCGTGTTCTATGCCGCAGCTTTCATTCGCCGCCAGGGAGCCAATCGCTCGGTGACGCTCACCATGAGTATGATTGCGGTTTCACTGTTCGTGCTTCCACTCACCCACTGGCTCGCCGTAGCGGTTGCCGTCTATTTCCTCATGGGATCCAGCCGCGGCGTTGGCGGCATCGCGCTTTCTACCGAGATGATGCAGCTGGTGCCACGACACTTCATGGGACGCGTGCAGAATGGGTTCGCCTTTCTGGCCAGTGCGCTGCAGATTTGCACGGCGCTGCTGGTGGGCGAAGCTGCTCATCGCGATGGCCTGCGCTACGGCTTTTGGATGGTGGGCGCCATGTATGTGGGCGCTGCGGTAACGGCATGGCTGCCAGTACGCGCGCCCGCGGCGCTAGCTTACGAGAGCAACAATACGGCGGCGGACTGAGGAATGGTGTCCATTAGCTGGTGTCGGGCGGATTGGCGCTCTTAGCGCCGCGTTCGAGTCGGAAATAATACTTTAGGGTGCGGCGGTCATTTTCTTGACCGGCGCACCCCCAGAGACTCTTGCGTACCCGAATCGCGAGCCTCGTGGCTCGCTCTACCCGAGTTACAAAGCTTGCGGCGGTGGCGGCGGGCAATTATCTTCGGCTACCCTCTGCTGTGCTTCGCGCAGTGCCTGCTGCGGGTCGCGTCCGGTGACGGCCTTGTACCACGCAGGATGATGCGTCCAGCCCCAGGCTTCCGATACGGTGCCGCGGGTCATCGCCTGAATCGTGCCCGGCTCGCCAAAGGTGCTGAGATAGATGTGGAAGAAGATCCCAAACAGCATGATCAGCGCTGAAACATCGTGAATCACGTAGGCAATGGAAACCAGCACTCGGCCAAAGTACTGCGGAAACCACATCATGACGCCGGTGATCAGGTAAGCAATCGAGCCGCACACGATCTCCCAGAACATCAGCTTCTGGCCGCCGTTGAAGAAGCCGGTTTCCGGTGATTCCGTCGAATCGCTGCGAATCACGTACCCCCTGATGTGTTTCATCCAGCGCGAGTCGGCAGGGGTCCATTTCATGACGCCGAGCCAGTTGATGACCTGCAGCGCGAAGAAGAACACGAAGCCCAAGCCGAACCAGGGATGCAGGAGGCGCGTCATCGCCCCGCCGCCGAACAACGGCGTGAAGAAGCGGAAGATCCACGGCAGATAGATTCCGAAGCCCGAGAGCAGCGCGAGGAAGAAGAAGATCCCGACCATCCAGTGCAGAAAGCGCGTGTACACCGGGTGACGCAGGAGTTCGCCCTCGTACACGATGGTTTGGCCGAGACTGTCGATGGCGTTAGGTCGATGTTGAAAAACGTCGGATGAGCTGGCCATCTAAATCTCCCTTCCCGGTGCCCCAGACTCTGGTGATGGTGGAGGTGGCGGCTGAATCATCTTGACTGGCGGCAGCGGCTGCGTGCGCAACGGGCCTGCGAAGACGTAGTGCATCACTACGCCGACGAAGCCCAGCATCGCGCCGAACAATCCAATCGGTTTGAAGATGTCTTTCCAGATGGTGAACGCGGGTGAAATCCGCGGGTCTTTCGGCAGATCGCCATACGCTTCCGGTTTGTTGATGTTGTGCAGCACATAGATTACGCTGGTGCCGCCGATGGTGGCGGGATCGTAGACGCCCGCTTCCTTCATGCCATAGACGTCACGCAGCTGTGTCGCGCGCTTCTCGGCCAGGAACTTCATGTCGTCTTTGGTGCCGAAATGCAGGCAGCCCGTTGGACAGGCTTTAATGCATGCGGGCTCCAGCCCAGCTCCTACTCTGTCAGAGCAGAGCGTGCACTTGTAGACTTTTTTCGTGGTGGGATTGAACTTGGGAATGTTGAAGGGGCATCCCGAGACGCAGAACTGGCAGCCAATGCAGTTTTCCTGCTGGAAATCGACGATGCCATTCTCGTACTGCACAATGGCGCCGTCGGCCGGACAGGCGCGCAGGCAGCCGGGATCGGCGCAGTGCATACATTGATGCTTGCGCATCAGCCACGCAAAGCTGCCGGTGGTGCTCTCATCTTCGTTGAACTTGATGAGGTTCCAGTAATTCCAGTCGGTGTCGGGCATCGTCTGGTAAGTGTTATCGAAATACGTGGTCTGGAACGGCATATCGTTCCATTCCACGCAGGCCACTTCACAAGCCTTGCAGCCGATGCAAGTCGTCGTGTCGATCAGCTTGCAGACCTTGTCCTGCCGCTGCGTGCCCTCGCCAGCGATCGGTCCCGGGTGGGCCGAGATTTGCTGGATTCGTAATGTGCCGCGATCGCTCATCTCGTCCCCTCCTTAGACTTTCTCGAGCTTCACCAGGAAGCCCTTGAATTCCGGCGTGTATGCATTCGGGTCGATCACCGTCGGCGTCAGCCGGTTCGCCGGCATCTTCGACGTACGCCCCTCATCCTCGGAAATGCCGCGATACCCCCAGTGAATCGGGATGCCGATCTGATACGTCTTCTTGCCGTCGATTAGCATCGGCTTGATGCGCTTGGTGACCATCGCCTTCGCGATGTAATCCGTGCGCGCGCTGGTGACCTTCACCTTCTCGCCGCCGCGAATGCCAATCTGGTCGGCCAGTTCGGCCGGGATTTCCACGAACGGTTCGGGCACCAGTTGCACGTTCATCGGATTGTTCTTCGTCCAGTAGTGATAGTGCTCGGTCAGCCGGTACGTGGTGCAGACGATGTTGTAGCCCTCCTGCGTCGTGCCGTACTTGTCCATCGGCGTCTTGAACTTCTTCACCACCGGATTGTTGGATTGCTGGGGATGCAGCGGATTCGCGATCGGGCCTTCGATCGGCTCGTAGTGTTCGGGGAAGGGACCGTCGGCCATCGCGCCCAGCGGCACAAAGATTCGGCCCACGCCCTCGGGGTTCATGATGAACGGCCCCATGTGCTCTTCCGGCTTGGAGTCGGGCTTGAAGTCGGGAACGTCGTTGCCCACCCACTTCTGCGCCGTTTCGTTCCACCAGACCTGCTTGCGCGACGGATCGTAGGGTTTGCCGGTCAGATCGCAAGACGCACGGTTGTAGAGCACGCGCCGGTTCGCCGGCCACGACCATCCCCAGTTGGGATAGATTCCCAGCCCGGACGGATCTTCGGTGCCGCGCCGCTGCATCAGCGCGCCCGCTTGCGTCCACGAGCCGCAGTAGAGCCAGTTGCCTGACGAGGTTGTGCCATCGTCGCGCAACATAGCGAATCCGGGAAGCTGGTCTCCGGCTTTCAACGAGACCTTGGCCTTCTCGTCATCGAGGTCGGCCAGCGCCTTGCCATTGATCTCCTTCGCCACTTCCGCCAGCGAAGGATGCTCCGGCAAGGTGTACGCCCACGAGGCATTCAGGATTGGGTCGGGGAACTTGCCGCCCTCCTTCTTGTACAGCTCGCGGACCTTCAGAAAGATTTGCGCCAGGATATCCTGGTCGAGCCGGCAGTTACCCGGCGTCGGCAAGGCCGCATACTTCCATTGCAGCCAGCGTGCCGAGTTGACGAACGTACCATCCTTCTCCGCAAAACCCGCGCCTGGTAACCGATATACCGTTGTCGGGATTTGCTTCATCTCCTCCGGCGTGGTTCCCGGCGCCTCCCAGAAGGCGCTGGTTTCATCGGGATACACCTCGCAGACGACCAGGAAGTCCGCCTTCTTCAGCGCGTCGATGTTCTTCTGCGAATCCGGCCCGATCATGACCCCGTTCATGCCGAAGGCGAAAACGCCTTTGACCTGCCCGTTGTACATATCGTTCCAGTTTTCGACCCAGGAGTACTTGCGATCGATCTTGGGCAGGTAGTTAAACGCGAAGTCATTTTCCTTGGTCGCGGAGTTGCCGTACATGGCTTTCAGGAACGACACCATGAATTTGGGGGTATTCGACCAATAGTTGAAAGATTCCCAATCGCCGGGCTTCGCCGGTTTGGGAGTAACGCGGGTGAGGAAGGTCTTCAGGTCCTTGTCCGCCGGCGAGGGCATTTTCAGATAGCCGGGCAGAATGTCGAAGATGCCGGCCATGTCGGTCGCGCCCTGAATATTGGAGTGCCCGCGCAGTGCATTCACACCTCCACCGGCGCGCCCGACGTTGCCCATCAGCAACTGCAGCATTGCCGCAGTGCGGATGATCTGCGTGCCGAAGCTGTGTTGCGTCCATCCCACCGCGTAGATGACGGTCGCGACTTTCTTCATGTCTCCATCTTTGCGGATGGAGGTGTACATGTCGGCAGCCTTCAGGAACTGGTCCTTCGGAATGCCGGTAATGCGCTCCACCATCTCCGGCGTGTAGCGCGAGTACTGCTGCTTCAGCAGTTGATAGACGCAGCGCGGATGCTGTAGCGACAAGTCGTAGGCGGTCTTCTCCGGCATCGAAGGAGGCGGAATAGGCCCGCCACCCATCGCCTTTGCACCAGCCGGCCCTTGCGCCTGATAGCCCTGGCCTTCGGAACCATGCCCAGTTACTGTTCCTTCCTTAGCTGTCGGCGCATGACCCTGCGGTGCGTGGCCTTGCGGTGCACCCTGCGTCGCGGACGTCGCCATGGCCGCGGCCGCCAATTTGCCCGTCAGATTTCCACCCTCTTCGTAATTCCAGGTGGACTTGTCGTAGGTCTTCGTGTCGGCGTTGAAGCCGGAGAACAAGCCGTCTTCCGGCAGCTTGAATCCTTCCTTGATGATGAACGCCGCGTTGGTGTAGTTGACCAGATACTCGTGCGCCACGCGATCGTTCTGCAGCGCGTAGTTGATCACTCCGCCCAGGAAGGCGATGTCGCTGCCGGCGCGAATCTGCAGGAAAAGGTCGGCCTGCGAAGCGGTACGCGTGAAGCGTGGATCGATGACGATCAAGTGCGCATTACGATTGCGCTTGGCCTCCACCACCCACTTGAATCCGCAAGGATGGTTTTCGGCTGGGTTGCCGCCCATGATCAACATCATGTCGGCATTCTTGATGTCGACCCAGCCGTTGGTCATCGCTCCGCGTCCGAAAGTTGGTCCCAAACTTGAGACCGTGGGGCCGTGTCAAACCCGCGCCTGGTTTTCCAGGCGCACCACCCCCATCGAACGCATTGTCTTCACCACCAGGTAATTGAACTCGTTGGTATCCGTGCAGCCGCCGCAGAAGAAGAGCGGCTCGCAGCGATTCACTGTGTTGCCCTTGGCATCGGTCTCGGTGAAGCTGGCATCGCGCACGGCCTTGGTCTTCTGCGCGATCTCGCTGATCGCCTGCTCCCAAGAGATGTCTTCCCAGTGGTCCGAGCCGGGGCGCCGTACCTGGGGCTTCAGCAGCCGGCGATCGTTCTGGATGTCCTGCTGCAGCGACGAGCCTTTTGGACAGAGTGTGCCGCGGTTGATGGGATGGTCAGGATCGCCCTCCACGTGTACCACCTGCGGCGTGACGTTCTTCGCCTTGTCGCCGATGGTGTGGATGATGACCCCGCAGCTCACCGCGCAATAGGGACAGGTGCTGCGCGTCTCCGTCGTCCGCGAAATCTTCAGCGACGACGCTTGCGCATGCAGCGGTGTCAGATCGAAGCCAAGCACCGATATACCGACCGCGCCGCTGATGCCGGTCTTCAGGAATGTTCGCCGGGAAACAGCCATTAGGCAGTCCTCCATGGACGCTGAGCAATGACAAAGATGTTGTTGGACAAAAATAGATTTAGTGCCGAGGAGCGGTGACGAATTGGAAAGGCGTGAAAGGGCATTGTCTGGTCCCTGGCCCGGGAACCTCTACAACGCATGCCTTACTGAAAGAACCCCACCGGAAAGGGAGATTACACCTTCGCCGACAGAAGGGTCAATAGGCGACGGTATGGAGTGAGGTGCCTCGCCTGGGTGCCGCGTTCCAGCCATCGTTAGGCGGCGGGGCAGTTCCTCGTACGCGCGGTCGTCGGTCACGGGGACAGCACCAGTGGGCTTTCTGTGACACCTCCATGCCGCGCTGACTGCGTGGCTGTCACGATATTTGGGATTGGTTACTACGTGAAGAAGACGTCGCCCCGAACCACTTCCGCCACCCTTTCGCCTTTTCTTCCACAGGCTTTCGGACATACAATGTCGCCAGTAACTCCGGGGCTCTCCGATGAATTTCGTGGTCGTCTTAATCGCCGTCGTTAGCGCTATCGCGGGCGCTTTGGTTTCGCTTTTCGTTTGCCGAGCCAAGATCGCGGCTCTGCACGAACGGAAGAGTGTCGCGGAGCAAGAACTTTTATCGGCAAGAGGTGCTGCCGAGCGGCAAACGGCCGAAATTCGCTCGCTGACCGAAGCCCGCTCGGCGCTTCAGGCAACGCTCGAAAGCGAGCGGCGTAATCACAATGAAGCCCTGGCTACAGAGCGCCGCAATGCGGAAGAGAAATTCAAATTTCTGGAAAATACGACCGAACAGCTTAGGTCGCAGTTCAAGGGATTGGCCGGCGACGCGCTGGAGAGCAATAGCGCGGCTTTTCTTCAGCTCGCGAAGGCGCTGCTAGAAACGCAGCAGACCCAAGCCGCCGGTGATCTCGCACAAAAAGAGCAGGCCGTGAAGAACCTGGTTGAGCCGATTGCAAACTCGCTGGTAGGCATGAACCAGCAGATCCAGGCGCTGGAGCAAAAGCGCGGCGAGGCTTACGGCACGCTAACCGCCCAGGTGCAGTCGCTGGTGGAAACGCAGCGCGCCTTGCAATCGGAAACCGGAAATCTGGTGAAGGCGCTGCGCGAGCCGCAGGCGCGCGGCCGCTGGGGCGAGATGCAACTGCATCGGGTGCTGGAACTTTCGGGCATGCTCGAATACTGCGACTTCAAGGAGCAGCTGTCGTTCAACGACGACGAGCGGCGTTTCCGCCCGGATGTGATCGTTGACCTGCCCGGCGGAAAACAAGTCGTGGTCGACGCCAAAGTCCCGCTGACTGCATATCTCGAGGCGTTGGAAGCGCCGGACGAGCTCACCCGCAATGTTTGCATCGGCGATCATGCGCGCCAGGTGCGCAACCACATCGACTCACTCGCCGGCAAGAGCTACTGGGCGCATCTGCAATGCACCCCCGAGTTCGTCGTGTTGTTTCTTCCCGGCGAGGTCTTCTTCCGCGCGGCTGTGGATGGTGACCCCGAACTGATCGAATACGGCGTGAGTCAGAAGGTAATCGTCACCTCGCCGACCACGCTTATTGCGCTGCTCAAAGCCGTCGCGTATGGCTGGAACCAGAAAAACCTGGCCGAGAGCGCCAAGCAAATCAGCGAAGCCGGCAAGACCCTCTATGAGCGGTTGTGCAAGATGACCGATCACTTCGAAGCTGTAGGAAGAAAGCTCGGCGGCGCCGTCGAGTCCTACAACGACATGGTCGCGTCAGTCGAGCGTCGCGTGTTGCCAATTGCCCGCAAGTTCCCTGAGCTTGACCGCTCACTGGCCGCCGACTCTCTCTCCGAACTCGAGCAGATTCAGAAAACGCCGCGCGAGCTGCAAGCCCAGGACTGGCAAGAGACGATCGAGCACCCCGAGCTGCCGCTGCAGGAAGAAAAAGCCGATACCGCGAACGCGACGTAGAGCCCACAGGGCGGCACAATCGTAGCCCAGCACGTGAGTGCTGGGACCGCTATGAATAAATGTAACGAGTCCCTTCAGGGACGACACAAACGCATGTCGTCCCTGAAGGGACTCGAAAATGTGGCATGCACATTTCCCCAGCACTCACGTGCTGGGCTACGATTGTGCCGCCCTGTGGGCTCTCTCAATGCTCGGCTTTGATCGCTTATCTGATTCTGGACAGGGAAGCATCAGAGTCCGATCTGCTTGTTGCTGAGAGTCCCTCCTTCAACCACACTACCTCTTCGTGCAGCTTCGCCCCGAGGCTCTTGCGATCGCCGCCGGCCTGCATGGGATCGCCGAAGACAATACGAGCGCGAAAAGTTCGCTTTCCCAGCAGATTCCACAGGTGGGGCAGCAGCTTCATGTCGCCCCACCAGCAGGCTTCGCGCGCCGGATCGCCGTCCTCGAGTTCGTAAGCAATGGCACATGGCGTGATAGTTGCGGCGGCATCAATGGCAGGCTGCAGCAGCGTCGAGTGGAAGCGCAGCACGCGCTGGCCGTCGGTCGTCGTCCCTTCAGGGAAAAGTACAACCGGCACGCCCTCTCGAAGAGCGTCCGCTATTCCCGCATTGGCGCGGGCGACGTCGGCCCGGTCTTTTCGCTGCACGAAGACGCATCCTGCCCAGCGCGCATAGGGTCCGAAGATCGGCCACTTCGCAACCTCGGCCTTGGACACGAAGACGCAGGGCACGGCCGTGCTGAGGACGACGATGTCCAGATAGCTGAGATGATTGCTGACGATCAAACCTCCCACCGGTAATTTCCCGGTGACGTCCACTTGCAGCTCGATGGCGCGCAAAGTGCGGGCGCAGCTTTCATGCAGCCATCGCGCACTTTCCGCCCGCGAGGCGTTGCGCGGCAGCCTGCGATGAAGCCAGAGCCCGCGCAGCGCACCCGTCAGAAAGATGCTCCATCGCCTGATTCTCCGAGCTTGTGCGGAAAGGTATCCGGTCATTTCGTCGACGCGCTGTTACGGCAGTTTACCTGTTGCTGCATCCTACTTACCTTTTAACCGCATCGTAATGTTGGTGCACCGGAAAGGTGCGCCCCGGAGCACCATGTCGAGACCTAACAAGTTGGAAGCCCCGGATCGAATCGATCCGTTTAACACCGACGACAAGAGCTTGCGCGTGGTGATTGAGACGCCGAAAGGCAGCCGCAACAAGTTCGATTACGACTCCAAGTTGGGAGCGTTCACGCTGAAGAGCGTGCTCGCCGAAGGCATGAAGTTTCCCTACGACTTCGGCTTTGTGCCGCAAACCAAGGCCGAGGATGGCGATCCGCTCGACGTATTGTTACTGATGGACGAACCAGCATTCACCGGCTGCATTGTCGAAGCCCGCATTGTTGGCGTCATCGAGGCGGAGCAGACCGACGATGGAAAGCTAATCCGCAACGACCGTGTGCTTGCAGTCGCCACCCAATCGCACATTCATGCCGACATCAAGCAGCCGAAAGACCTCAACAGCCGCATGATCGACGAGCTGGAAGATTTCTTTGTCGCCTATAACAAGGCGCGAGGGAAAAAATTCAAGATTCTCGGCGTAAAGGGCGCCCAAGCGGCGATGAAGTTGATCAAGAAGTCGCGAACCAAGCGGTGATCTCGCCGCCTAGGAAGGCATCACGCGCGAAAACAATCCCTTCGGTACCCTGGCCAGGTCCAGCAAGGTGAGAAAGTCGATGGTTCCGAACTGCGCGTCCAGCGCGGGCGGCCCGCAAATCTGCGCACCTACCGTGAGATAAGCCCGCAACAACTTCGGAACTTTTGCCTCGCCGCTTTCGCATGTGTCCCCCGCGTCGCACAGGAACTTCGATTGCGGTTTCGTCTGCAACTCGGTAGGAGCCAGAAACTTCTTCAGCTTGGAGTAAACTGCGGCGCCCTCCGCCGGATCCTGCGAGGTAAGCGAGCTGCATCCGATTAGATAGCGGCAGCCGCGCGCGACTCCGTACTGCGCGATCGCTTTCCACAAGAGCATCAGCACCTGTGTGTTGCGATGGTCGTGATGTATGCACGCGCGCCCCAGCTCAAGCACTTGCCGGCGCAGTGGCTCATAGGGCGTGAAATCAAACTCCTGCTCACTGTAATAGCCGATGTTGCGAGCTGCGGTTACGCCGGTCTGCAACCGGTAGGTCCCGATCACGCGATCGGAGTAAGCGCACTTGACGATGATGTGATCGACCACTGCGTCGAACGGATCGAAGTCAAAGCCGGTGGAGTGCGAGGACTGCAGGCCTTCGCTCAACTCAACGTTAAAGACTTCGTAGCGAAGGCGCAGGGCGGCACGGAACTCCCGTGCATTCGTAGCCAGCTTCACCGTATAGGCCTGCGATAGCACCGGTGAAGAAGCTGCAACATCGCTTCGAGCGGCTCGAGTTCGGGCCACCGTGGCTACGCTCGCCGACGCAAGTTCCTGCATGCTTCTATGGTTAGCGGCGGCCGTGAATAGCGGTTTACAGCCGGTTCAATTCCTCGCAAAATCTCCCGGCGAATCCGAATCGACACTGTTTCACCGGGGTCCGGAACATCCTTCCGCCCGGTTTCGGGCCGCCCGCAACCATCCGTTTCAGCTGTAGAACCATTGGCTTACGGCCTCATAAACGAGCTTTATACCCGTTATAAAAAGTTTGAATTGTCGCCGGTAATTTCGCCTCGTATTCTGACAGGTGGGCCGAGGACCGTGGCCTTTCCCCCACACAATTCAATTCATGCAGCTGGTACCCGGTTTCTCATTCGGATGGCCGTTTCGCTCCGTACGCTGGAAGTGTGGTCCGGCCCTCCATTGTTTAACGCAAGACAATATGGTTTGCGCGGGCGTAGCCGACGACGCAAATACAGGAGAGTTGAATGCCTGATACTAAACCTGATCCGAAGAAGGTCCTGGAGTTCGTGAAAGAGCACAACGTCCAGATGCTGGACCTGCGCTTCACCGATCTTCCCGGACTGTGGCACCACGTTTCGTATCCGATCCATCAGTTGAGCGAGGACTCCTTCGAAGAAGGTTTCGGCATGGACGGTTCGTCCATTCGTGGCTGGGCAGCCATTCACGAAAGCGACATGCTGCTGATCCCCGACGCCGCCAAGTACGTTCTCGATCCGTTCACCGAGGTTCCGACCATGGTGATGGTGTGCGACGTAATCGATCCCGTCACCAAGCAGCGCTACGATCGCGATCCGCGCTACATCGCCAAGAAGGCCGAGATGTATCTTGCCTCCACCGGCCTGGCCGACACGGCTTATTTCGGCGCTGAGGCCGAATTCTTCATCTTTGACAACGTGCGCTTCGACCAGAATGAGCACGAAGGCTACTACTTCATCGACGCCGAAGAGGGCCGCTGGAACTCGGGCCGCGTTGAGAGCAATCTTGGATACCGTCCCCGCTATAAAGAAGGTTACTTCCCGGTCCCTCCAACCGATCACTACCAGGACCTGCGCAGCGAGATGGCGTTGACCATGGAGAGCAGCGGGCTGGTGGTCGAGTGTCATCATCACGAAGTCGCTACCGGCGGCCAGACGGAAATCGATCTCAAGTTCGATTCGCTGATCAAGTCAGCCGACGCGATGATGCTCTACAAGTACATCGTTAAGAACGTCGCCAACCAGTACGGCAAGACGGTGACCTTCATGCCCAAGCCGCTCTTCCAGGACAACGGCAGCGGCATGCACACCCACCAGTCGCTGTGGAAGGGCGGCAAGCCGCTGTTCGCCGGCGATGGCTATGCCGGACTGTCGCAGCTCGCGCTGTGGTACATCGGTGGATTGATCAAGCATGGCCCGGCGCTCTCGGCGATCATCGCGCCGACGACCAACTCGTATAAGCGCCTGGTGCCCGGCTTCGAAGCTCCGGTGAACCTGGCATACTCGCGCCGCAATCGCTCCGCAGCATGCCGCATCCCGATGTACTCGGCATCGCCGAAGGCGAAGCGCGTTGAGTTCCGGCCGCCTGATCCCAGCTGCAATCCGTATCTCGCCTTTTCCGCGATGCTGATGGCGGGACTCGATGGTATCGAGAACAAGATCGATCCCGGCCAGCCGCTCGACAAGGACATCTACGATCTGGGTCCCGAGGAACTGGCGAAGGTTCCGTCGATGCCCGGCTCGCTGGAGTCGGCGCTCGATCACCTGGCCGGCGACAATCAGTTCCTGCTGAAGGGCGATGTGTTCACCGAGGAGATGCTGAACAGCTACATCGACTACAAGCGGGAGAAGGAAGTGAACGCCATGCGTCTGCGTCCGCATCCTTACGAGTTTCAGATGTATTACGACATCTAAGTTCGATGTCGTAGCCGAACCCGCTGCTTGATGCCATCTTCCCTCCTGCCGTCAGAACCCGGCGGCAGGAGGCCTTCGTTCCACTCGGTGGTTCTTTAGCCCTGCGCCTGCCGCAACTCGCGCAGGTACCGAATCTTCTTTCGCACGTAGCCGGCATAGATCACATTCAGCCGCCAGCACAGCGCGCCCTGGAAGATGCCGCCGCGCACAACCTGCCGGTAGAAGAACGCCCACGCCGGCGTGAGGATCTCGTTCAGGCGGCTGGCACGCCACGCGGTGTTCTCGTGCTCAAAATAGTGACGCGCGCTCAGCCGGGCGTAATCGTCCATCGTCTCGGTAAATTGCTCGACGTCCGTGTAGGCATAGTGCAGCATGTCGTTCTTGAGCTGTACTACACGGCCATCGACTTTGATTGATTCGTGAATAATCCTGGGAGCGAACCGCCCTCTGCCTCTGCGTATCAGCCGCAGCTGCGCGTCGGGATAAAATCCTCCGCCGGCGACTGCCTCATCGCCGATGAACAGCACGCGCGGTATCTTGTAGCCCGCGACCTCCTCAGGCACGCCGCGCTTCAGTAGTTCACGAATTTCCGTGCGCAATTCGGGAGTCAACACCTCGTCGGCGTCGAGGCTGAGGACCCAGTCGCCGGAGGCGAGATCGATGGCTTTGTTCTTCTGCTCCGCGTAGCCGAGCCATTCCTGATGATAGAAACGCACCCCGAAGCTCTTCGCGATTTCCGGCGTGTGATCGCTCGAGCCGCTGTCGAGAAAGATGATTTCGTCGGCAATGTCGCGAACCGACGCGAGCACGCCGGCCACGGTCCGCTCTTCGTTCTTAGCGACAATCGTGACCGATAGCGGCGGGCCGCCTGCCTTCGTGGGCATGGGGTGAGTAATGGCGCCAGGCACGGTTGGCGGGGCTGACACTCTATCCTTCGTATGCTGCCTGGCCGCGCAAGCGCTTCAGCACCGAGCTGATTTTGTGGCGGAACCGTTCGCGCTGCATATAGCTGGAGCTGTTCACCCAATTGAATTGCAGGCTCATGCGCTTGCCCTCGAACGGCCTGTGTCCGTGCCAGGAGCGGCCACTGCGCTTGAAGATGATGAGTCGCCCCATGGTTGGCGGAACGTCGGCAACGTAATCCTCCAGCTTCTTCGAACGCAGCAGCCGCAGGCATCCGCCTTCGCTTGTCCACTGCGGATTCAAATACAGCAAAACCGTGATGATTTTGCTCGTCGAATCGGTATGGATTTGCCCGTCCGACTCATCGCACCATCCGCGCACGGTCAGCATCGTGGGAAAAGGCGCGAGATCGATGGAGAACTTTTTGCCTACGGCGTCCGCGAACGGTTTGCTGAACAGCTCCGCCGTCAACTGACCGAAGGCCGGCCCATATTTCAGCGTCGACAGCGGAAAGCTTCCGTGCCGCTCGATCTCCGGAAAGTCCGTGATGATGGCGGTCTTGTACTCGTCGCGCAGGAAGTCATCGACCAGAAGATACTCGTAGGGCTCGGTGTGGAACTTGGCAGCCGCCAGCTTTTCCAGGTTCAGCATTTTGACGTCTGTTGGCGATTCCGCACCGTTCGAGCTCTGATTGGTTATAGCTTGCGGCATTAACTCACCGTCGCGTGGCTGGTCTCGACCTTAATTGCAGCGTCGTTCAAGGCGCTCAGCAAGGCCTGGAGAACCTCGCCCGGTTGGATTCTGAGCATACATTCGGTGGTGCCCAGCGGGCAAACCCGCTTATGGCACGGCTGGCAAGACAGTTGTCCTTCGCTCGAGAGCAGGCGAATCTGCGGGCTGCCGATAGGCGGAGTCCGGCGGTAGCCGGTGGGACCGTAGATGCCGATCAACACCGGCACGCCAACAGCGCCGGCAATATGCAGCGGGGCACTGTCCGGCCCGATCGCGGCCTGCATACGTTCGTACAGCGCATACATGTCGGCGATTGGCACCTTGCCGCAGAGGTCAACCACTCGCCCGCGCACCAGCTCAGGGGGAAGGGCTCCCACAATGCGCTGCGTCAGCTCGCCGTCCGCAGGAGCGCCCTGAAACACTACGTTCAGGTCGGTTTCCGTGAGCACTCGCGAAACCAGCTCTGCCCAATACTCCTCCGGCCAATGCTTGCTGGGCCACTGGGTCGCCGGGGAGATAGCGACGACAGGCGCCGGCGCAGTGAACGCGTCCCGCAGCAAGGCGCTGATCCGCAACTGGGCTGCCTCAGGCACAGCCGGAGGTCGCACGCTGTAACGCAAATCGGTTGCGCCGATGCTCCGCGCCAGCTTGCCCATGTGCTCCAGATGAAATACTGCCGGATCAAAGTAATCGCCGCGCCGCACATGCTGCTCGGTATAGAAGATGCTGCTGAATTCGCGTCCGTGCTGGTATCCGATGCGCCGATGGATCCCGGCCAGCACAGGAAGTAGCGCTGTTTTAAACAGCCCCTGCGCGTCGAGCGAAACCTCGTACCCGACCGCTCGCACCTCATCGACAAAAGCGCGAAAGTCCTTGATGGCCGCCGGCCACTGGCCCGGCCGCAACAACGCTCTGGACCAGCTCCTACGCGAACAGCGATGGATATAGTCCAGCGCCGGATGCCCTTCGACCATGGGCGCGAGTTCGGTGTCGATCGCCCATCCAATCTTGGCATGGGGAAAGCTGTCACGCAGCATGCTAAGGACAGGCAGAGTCTGGATCACGTCGCCCAAGGCGCTGAACCGCACCAGAAGAATCTTGTTTGGCGTGTTTGCTCTCAATCCGAGATCCTGAGAACCAGCTGCTTTCGCAATTCTAGTTCCCTATTTACCCAACCGCAAAACTTGTGGCGTCGCGCGATGTGCTCACAAAATTAGGCGCGCTGCGTATAATACCTAGCTGGTGCCGCTTTTGAATCCCCGGACAAAACGAGGCCAAGCGCTACGGGCTGCCCTGCCTGTGTTGTTCTGTGCCCTGGTATTTTTCTTCGCCCTGCATGCGAAGACGGCGGTGTACGGCGCGGCTGCTCACTCCAGCGAAACTCCCTCGACCGCCAGCAAGATGTGGGTGAGCGGGCAAAGATTACAAAGTGGTATGTCCCTGGCGCACAGCGCGCCATTCCTCCTGGTTTTGTTCCTAAGCCTTCCAGGCTTCCGGCTCGTGACTCGGCGGCAGATTCCGAGCGCGCTGGTGGTCCCTCCCTCAAGCAATCTCCGGCTTCGGTACCTGCATCGTTTTCTGCGGCCACCTCCGTTCCAGAGCTAGGTCCTTTTTCGGCTATTTTTCGGAAGTAGTTGACCCTGGTTTCATGCCATGACGTTCCGTGCTAAATGCATTGGGCATCATAAAGGCCATGTAGCTGGAAGTGAGGAAGGCCATGCCAATGGCTGTTGATGAAGTCTCAGCTGAAGTGAAGTCTTCGCCCGTCCGTCGACGCAAAGTGCTGCTTGGGTTGGCCGGTCTGGTCTGCCTGCTGCTGGTGATCTTCGTCATGAAGCACGTGCTCTCGGGCGGCCCGTCGGTGGGCGGCGCAACCACTGAATCCAGCGCACTTTACGCTGCCGTCGTTCCCGTAAAACGCGAGACGGTGGCCAACTCACTGTCGATTGCGGGCCAGTTTATTCCCTACCAGAACGTCGAATTGCATGCCAAGGTTGCCGGCTACATCAAGCACATTTACGTCGACATCGGAGACCACGTGCATACCGGTCAGGTGCTGGCGGTGCTGGAGGTGCCGGAAATGGTCGCCCAGGTCGATGCTGCCAAAGCCGCTGTCCATCATGCGCAAGAGGAAATTCAGCGTGCCCAGAGCGAAGTTTATCGAGCCCAGGCCGATAACGTGGCGTTGCATGCCAACGCTGTCCGCCTGGTCGACACCGACAAGGCGCGTCCCGGCTTGATCGCGCAACAGGAGTTGGATGATGCGACGGCCAAGGACCGAGCTTCGCAGGCCCAGGTAGATGCCGCCAAGTCGTCTCTCGGCGCCGCCCGCCAGCAACTCGAAGTTGCCAAAGCCGACCAGCAGCACTACTCGGCGCTGAATGATTACGCCACCATCACCGCTCCGTACGACGGTGTAGTGACCTGGCGCTACGCCGATACCGGCGCTCTGGTGCAGGCGGGTACTTCAAATACTTCCGGCCTTCCAGTGGTTACGGTGGCCCAGTCCGACTTGCTCCGGCTGCGCATTCCGGTGCCGGAGTCACTGGCCTCGAAAGTCCGCATTGGAGATTCGGCGGACGTGAAAGTGCAGGCTACGGGCGAGCATTTCACCGGCAAAGTGACCCGCTTCACCGACGCGCTCGATCCCGCGACCCGCACCATGCAGGTGGAAATCGATGTTCCCAACCAGAATTACCGCCTGCAGCCTGGGATGTACGCCTACGTGAACCTGCTCGCCAACAGCCGGCCGGATGCACTAACCATTCCGGTCACCGCGATTCTCCGCTCCGACAACAAAACCAGCGTCCTGGTTCTTGATTCGCAGGACCGGGTACATGTGCGGCGGGTTGATCTCGGGGTGGAGAGCCCCAACCGGGTCGAAGTACTCGGCGGCTTGAACGAAGGCGAGCGGGTGATTGTCGGAAACCTGGGCGCCTACCAGGAGGGACAAGTAGTTAAGCCGAGACCGGCACTCTTCGCCACCGCCCAGAACGACTCGGCCACGGAGTAACGGTTCATGCCCACTTTTGCTATCAAATATCCGTTTTTCGTTCTGATGTTGTGTCTCGGCATCATCGTGGTCGGCGTGACCACCGTCGTCCGCATGCCGGTGGACTTGTTTCCTCCGATTCAAATTCCCGTCGTGGTGGTCGCAACTTTTTACAGCGGCATGCCGCCGCAGCAGATCGAAGGCGATATCACTGATACCTTCGAACGCTTCTTCACCTTAGGCAGCAACATCGACCACATCACGTCGCGCTCGCTGACCGGCGTCAGCCTGATCAAGGTTTACTTTCAGCCTGGAACTGATCCTGACGCCGCGGTCAGTGAGATCGCCAATCTCGCCATGGCGGATTTGCGACGATTGCCGCAGGGAACGCTGCCTCCGGTGGTGCTGAAGTTCGACGCCGCCAACATGCCGGTCTGCCTGGTGACGCTGAAAGGCCAGGGGCTCTCGGAGACCGTACTACACGACCAGGGACAGTTCGTTGTGCGCAACCAGATTGCGAACGTGCCCGGCGCCTCGGTGCCGCAGCCTTACGGCGGCAAGTACCGGCAAATCCAGTTCTACGTCGATCCGGTAAAGCTGCAGGCGGCGCAACTCAGTCCCATGGACGTGGTGCGCACCGTCAACGAGGCCAACTCCATCCTGCCCGCCGGCGACGTGCGCATCGGGCCGCTCGACTACAACATTTACAGCAACAGCCAGCTGCCGAACGTTCGTGAGATGAACGAGGTCCCGCTGAAGGCCATCGGCAACAGCGTGCTGCGCTTCGGTGACATCGGGCACGCCGAAGATGCGTCCGCGCTGCAATACAACGTCGTTCGCGTCGACGGCCAGAAATCGGTCTATCTGCCCATCCTCAAGCAGGGCGGCAACAGCAACACGATCCAGATCGTTAACGGGGTCCGCGACCGCATCAAGCATTTGCTCGATGTTCCGCGGCAACTGGTCGCGACCGTCGTCTTCGATCAATCGGAATACGTGAAGATTGCCATCGCCAATGTGCTGAAGGAAGGCGGCATCGGTTTGGGATTGACGGCGGTGATGATCCTGGTGTTCCTCGGTACGCTACGCGGAACGGTCGCCGTATTGTTCTCCATCCCGATTTCCTGCCTGGCAGCTTTTCTGTTATTGAATGCCTTCGGCAGCTCGATCAATACCATGGTGCTGGGCGGACTGGCCCTGGTGCTCTCCCGCTTGATCGATAACTCGGTGGTGGTGCTGGAGAACATCTTTCGACATCTGGAACACGGCGAAGCACCCGTTGCCGCAGCCGAAAATGGCGGCAACGAAGTCTCGCTTGCCGTGCTGGCCGCAACCTTCACTACCGCCATCGTCTTCTTCCCGGTTGTTTTCCTGACCGGCGTCAGCAAATATCTGTTCACCGCATTGGCCATGGGCGTGGTGCTGGCTTTGGCGGCATCCTATCTTGTCGCCATGTCGGTCGTGCCACTGTTCTGTTCGCGATTCATCAAGACCGCACACGGCGGCGAGGCCGAAGGCGAGCACCAGGGGGGATGGCTCGAACGCATGCTTGCCCCCTTCAACCGCGCTTACGATCGCATTCTCGCCAGATATGACGAGGCCATCGAGAAAGCACTCGATTATCCGAAGCTGACGGTCGGCGTCATCATGGGAATCTTTGTGGTCAGCCTGGCGTTGTCGCCTCTGCTGCGCGTCGCCTTCTTCCCGCGTACTGATCCCGGCCAGTTCGTCATCAACGTCAAAGCACCCAGTGGTACTCGCATCGAGTTGACCAACGATTACATCGCCCGCGTGGAAGAAGATATCCGCAGCGTCATTCCCGCCGACGACGTGCAGATGATCGTCTCCAACATCGGCGTGAATGCCGATCTCTCGGCCATCTACACCAGCAACGCGGCCATGAATACCGCTTTCGTCCAGGTGCAACTGGCTAAGGAACACAAGGCCAGCACCTACACCTACATTGACCGGGTACGGCAAAAGCTGGACAGCGACCTGCCCGATCTTTCCACGTTCTTTCAGACCGGTGGACTGGTTGAGTCAATCGTCAATCAGGGCTTGCCCGCGCCCATCGACATTCAGGTCACGGGCACCAATCAGCGGGCCGCTTTCACCGTGGCCAGCGAAATGGCGCAGAAGCTGCGTGGGCTCAACGACGTGAGCGATGTCCTGATCCCGCAAGACCTCAACTATCCCGGAATTCAGCTCGATGTGAAGCGCGAGATGGCGGCGAGGCTGGGGCTGACGGCCCAGGACGTGGTGCAGAACGTAGTGACCGCGCTGACCTCCAACGGTATGATCGCGCCCGGATATTGGATCGATCCCCACTCCGGCAACAACTACTTCCTGACCGTGCAATACACGCCCCAGCAGATTGGCAAGATGACTCTTGAGGACTTCAAGCAGATTCCGCTGAAGGCCAAGACCAATGCCGAGCCGACCATGCTGGAGAACGTAGCCGACGTGCGCATGATCAACACTCCCACCGAAGTGGACCATACCCAGTTATTCCGCGTCATCGATCTCTATGTTGCGCCCAGGGGCGAAGACCTCGGCCCAATCTCCAGGCAAGTGCAAAAGATCATCGATCAGACCCAGCTACCGCCCAATACTCGCGTGAAAGTGGCCGGATCCGTAGTTTCCATGCGGGATTCATTCCGCAGCTTTGCCATCGGCTTGTCGCTTTCCATCGTGCTCGTCTACCTCATCCTGATGGCCCAGTTCGCGTCCTTCAGCGATCCTTTCATCATTCTGCTGGCGGTGCCGCCGGGCTTTACCGGCGTGATCCTCTTTCTGCTGCTGACCGGCACCTCCATCAACATCATGTCGCTGATGGGAATCATGATGATGATTGGTATCGTGGTGTCCGACTCAATTCTCATCGTGGAGTTTACCCGCGAGTTGCGGCGCCGCGGCGAAGGTGTCCGCGAAGCCATTCGAAATGCCTGCCACATCCGTTTGCGTCCCATCATGATGACCACCCTGGCAACGTTTCTGGGATTGATCCCGCTGTCGCTCGCACTCGAGGCCGGCAGCGAACAATACGCTCCGCTGGCCCGCGCCATCATCGGCGGACTGATGTTCTCGTTCGTGGTCACGCTGTTCCTGGTGCCGTCGGCCTACTACCTGATGCATCGCAAGGAGGAGCAACAGTCCATCGAGGAGGTGCAGGCTTGAGACGCACGATCCTCTGGCTTGTGACCGCTGTGGTGCTCTCCGGTTGTTCGCTTGCGGCGCAAACCACGACGTCAACCGCTCAGCAGACGGTTTCAACTTCTCCATCGGCCACGCAACAGGAGCAGCAGATACCTCAACCGCCGCCCGTGCCGCCACCCCAGCCACTCCCGCCGGGTCCGAAGCTGCCCACAACCGGGCCGCTGCAGAAGCTGACGATTCAGGACGCCGAGAAACTGGCCATCAAGAACAATCCCCAGATCTCGGTAAATCACCTGCTCTATCTGGCATCGAATCAAGTCACGCGAGAACAGAAATCCGCTTACTATCCCAGCATCACCGGCAACCTCACCGCCGTGGGAGGGCAGCAGGGAAGTCGCATCGCCGCCGGAACGCTCAACGCTCCGCGGCTGCTCGACCGTGCCGCCGGCGGACTGGTGTTGTCCCAGCTCATCTACGATTTCGGCCGCACGAACAACCTGGTCGCCACGTCGGCGCTCCGGGCCAAAGCGGCCGATATGAATACGGTCGCCACCGCGAACCAGATCAAGCTGGCGGTCGACGAGGCGTTCTACAACGCGCTGCTTACCTTCTCGGAGCAGAGAGTTGCGGAAGAGACGGTGAAGGCGCGCAAGCTGGTCTCCGACCAGATCACGACTCTCTATCAGAACAAATTGCGCTCCCAACTCGATGTCAGCTTTGCCGATGCGAACCTCGCACAGGCGCAGCTGCTATTGCTGGACGCGCAGAACAACTACCAGGTCGCGCTCTCGCAGCTAACGGAAATCCTGGGATATTCCGGCCAACAGCAGTTCGAGTTGATGGATACCGAACCGGAACTCACGCCGCCGCCCGATGCCGTCAGCCAGCTCGAAGACGAGGCCTTCAGCAACCGGCCGGAAATTGCAGCCCAGACCTACGAATATCAGGCTGATAAGCGTTTTCAGAAGGCTGAGCGCGACCTGCTGTTTCCCACCGTGTCGGCACTCGGCGTTGTCGGCGACGCTTTCAACGGCAGCCTGTTGAACGGCGTGCAGCAGTTTCCCACCTGGTACGGCGCCGCCGGCGCTAATATCAGCGTGCCCATCTTTAACGGCTTTCAATACGTGGCGCGCGCTAAGGAGGCGTCGATCCGCACGCAAGCTGCCGACGAGCAACTTCGCGATCTCAAAGACCGCATCGCCAACGACGTGCGGACCAGTTGGCTGAACGCCATCACTGCCTACAACCGCATCACCGTCAGCCAGCAGTTTCTCAATCAAACCAACCTCGCGCTCGACCTTTCGCAGACGCGCTATGGCATTGGGCTGAGTTCCATCGTGGAGCTAAGTCAGGCACAGCTGCAGCAGACGGAAGCGCAAATTCAGTTCGCCGCAGCGAAATATCAATACCGCATCGCCCAATCGGTGCTGCGCTTCCAGATCGCCGCACCATAAGGCGAGTCCCTGGGGATCGCACTGGCAAGGATTTCAGCCGCGGAATGAGGTGCCAGGGTACGCTGTGCGCATCAAGAGCGCACCAGCCGCAACGCGGCGGGATGGGGTGAGCCCGGCGCGTAAGCGCCGGGTCCAGTGCGGAAGCAATCAGAGCCGCGTCAGCGGCGCCACTCTTTCGAAGGCCGTCTCAACCATCCGGCGATACCGCCAATAATCGCGCACCAACCGTTGTCCCTCGTCGCTGTCGGCGACCGACGCGCCCGCCATCTTGAACCACGCCAGACGAAACACCGCATACGCCACTTCGTAGCTCTCAACCCGCGAACTCGCGTCGTCGCCTGAAATGCGGCGATAGTGCCCCAGGAACGTCTCGCGGGCCGACGAATCCAAGTTCCACTCGAGGATGACCCCCGCCAAATCCCACGCGATATCACAAGGGCCAGGAAAGAAGTGGTCGTCACCATGAACTGCAGCGTCGAGTTTCAGCGCGCATCCGTCAACGTCGATCAGCCAATATTGCGGCGCCATGCGGTTGTCACACAGTGTGGGATAGAGTACCGGAAGCTCCAGATCGTCAAGCTCGGCATCGAACTCGCGCGCAAAATTCACGCGCACCATCTCTTCCAGATCTCCCGAATCCAGATTGGCAACGCCGAACGCCCGCACTCGCCACGCACAATACTCAGCCACGCGCGCCAAGAGTTCAGGCGACAGATCAGGCTGTCGAGCCGGCCTTCCCGTCGGCAGCCTATGGCGGGCGAAGCCCGACTGCGACCCCAGGTACGCAACGCCGAATCCTGAATCCGAAAGTTCCTGGTACCGCGCGGAAACCGCAGCGCCGTACTGCCCATGACCTTCGAAAATGAACAGCTCTCGGTGGTCCGCAGAGACGTACTTTAGCCGCTCCATTTGCGGCCAAACCGCGGGCCAATCTTCTTCGGCCCCGAGCAGATGCTGCCGCCACTCGCCTCCGCCAGCGTAAATCTGAGCCGCCGCAGGCAGCCTTCGCGTCATTCCCGTGGCCGCCGATCGATATCGCTGCCACCGCCGCGCGGCGTCCTGCGCGCACAGCGCGTCTACGTTGGGCTCATGCGAGCTCAAAATTAGAATGCGCTGTGAAGGCACTCCCTCCCGCTCCAGCGCCTCTGCAACCGAAAGCAACGACGATCCGCTTCGTCCCGGCCCTTCATCGCAAATCATAAATTCCGCGCCTCCGTCGAGAACTCCGGCAATTGCCTGCCGCTGCTTCGAACTAAACTCACACCGGCGGTCATAAGGATGTCCGGTAGGACGCACCGTCGTGCGCTCGGCATCGATCCCCAGCTGCCGCAGCTTCGCGCACACCACCGCACTCAACGTTGTCCCGATGCTGCGAATTCCGATGACGAATGCGCGCGGCTGCGCAAGCTCGATCCGCTCAACCAAGTCCGCGTAATCCAACGGATGAAGCGCGTAGTACGCGAACCCCTCCGGCACGCTCACGCTCACCGAACCGGCACAACCAATTTGTTGAAGGATGAGCAGACCGTCGCGGCCAATTGACGGCCCATCGTTCGACCGTCTTGGAAGACCGCGGCCCACGGCCGCATCGGCAAGCCTTAAGGTCAGCTGCGAAGCCGCGGCCACGTCTTCATCTGAGGCACCAGCATCGGCGACGGCGCACTCGAGCTCGCCCGCCATCAACAACGTACTCAGCACTTCGTCCAACTTCGGGCACGAAGAAATGCGCGAGAGCCCGGCCCTGAGCCGCCTCACCAGGTCGGCAACCGGCAGCAGCCGTTGCGAATCGCGAAAGATATGAAATTCGGAGCTGGAATTCACATGAACCTGTCGCACAAATCGATCGGCTCCGTATCAGGGCACGACTTCAGTCGTGCTGAACGAAACCGTGCCGTGCGCTCCGGGCTTTAGCCTCTGCAATCGGGGTGCAGGGGCTAAAGCCGGGTCAATTGTTGCGCCTTTTCGGCACGACTAAAGTCGTGCCCTGATACAAACCAATTTCTTGAGATGGCAGGTTGCTGCGCCGCAGAGCCGGACTTATCGCTGTCGAGGTGGAGCTCACGCCCAGGCCGTCAGGGACGAAATCTTCAGAGGCGCTTGCCGAAACTCACGCCGCCTTCTTCGGTTCCCCGCGCGAACCGCGCTGCGAGCGCGACACATCGCCCTCTTTATCGATGAAATACAGATATTGGTTATCGCGTTCGACCGCATTCGGCACCAATACCTGCGACTCGCCCTCGCCCGACTTCGGCTTCTGGCACACGCTGCCGTCGCCGTCGATGAAGTACAGGTACTTCTTATAATCGCGTTCTAAATTGAGCCGCTTGACCTTTTCCGCCATTCAGCCCTCCCGACACTTGGATGGGCGGCCCCGCCGGGCAGTTGTCACTCGCCGCCAAGCTGCTATGTCTGTTAACCGCCGTGTTTGCCCATGCACAACAGTCCGCACAGATACTCATCGGTGTACTTGAAGACAACCCAGGACAGTTCGCAGGTGAGCCCTGCTATCGTGACGTGCGCGCGGTCTTCTACCGCGATGGAGAACAATGGAAGGCCATGGTGCGGTTTCTAGAAACGACAGCTGATTGTAATGTCGCGGGTAACGGCAGTGCATGAGCACTGTATCGGCATGTCCCTTCTTGGGAATCGCCGGTTACCTTCGTTCTTTGCAGTGTGCTTTCTGCGGGGCGAATTCCTGTGCCCACCCTAAACTTGAAATAGGCCGGAGCCAGTCTTCGGTGCCGCAGATCGTCCGGACGGACGCTAGCGGCAACGCTCTTTGAAAACTTGTTCGACTCTACGCGGCGGGCAAGAAGCGTGTAATTAATTGATTCCATAACAACTTACGCAGTTTCGATAAGTCCAATGTTTTGAATACTTTAATTTAAATCGTTTGGAATCAACACGGAATTTTGAGAATGCATTGTGGTGTCTACCGGCTAATCCTGGGCGTGCGAGATCCAGCGGTGCGAAGCTCACTCAGAGCAGTATCCATAGAAAGCACCGACGCGCAGCTGGTTTCAGGCAGCTACTGCTTGTGGTGTTTGTGCGGGGCCGGCTGACCGGGATGCGCTGCACGCCGTGCGGCGAGTTCTTTCATGCGAGCCTCCAGGGCTGCCTGATGCTTCGCCTTCTCCGCCGCCTCTTCTTCCGGCGTAAGCACGCGATGCACGATGGGCCCGTTCATCTTGTAGGTCACGTCGACGATCTTGCCGTCGTCGTTCATCTTGCGGATGGTGAATGTCGGCAGGTCGCCTTCTTTGCCGAAGTCCTGATGTCCGACCTTGACCGGGAGATAGCCCTCCAGGTTGCGCTCGCGATACGCGGTCTCATAGCGATGCCGCGCGCGATTGCGGGTGAAGACGCGAATCTGGTTGTAATCGTATGCCAGCCCGTCCTTGGGCTCGTTGAGCAGCACCAGATACTGCGCTTCCTGCTTGCCTTCTTCTTCCACCGTGTTCAGCACGAAGTAGCCGATGATGCGCTGGCCCTCAGCGTACTGCGCGATGTCGAGCGGAATATCGAGATCGACCATGCGCAGCAGCACCCAGCCGACGTGGCCCGCGCTGGTGCGCACCAGATACCAGTCCTCCATAATGGGCTTGGGAGGGGGCGGCTGTTCGGCGGCTTTCGCTCCCGTGGCCGTCGGCTTCGCGGGACTCGAAGCATCAGTCGGCGACGTCTTGGAAGGCACCGGCTTGGCCGTCTTCTTCTGAGTTGTGCTGGTCGTCTTGGATTGCGTTGCGGCTACCGGCTTCGGCTTGGGCGCGTTCTTCTCCGCCGTCGCCCGGCGCAGCACCTCAACCTTCTCGCCGTCTTTCAGTTGGTAGAGATGGTCCGCCTCGCGCGAGGGCGTCAGGTGCATGTTGAGCTCGGCGCGGGTGGTGCCGTGTGCCTGTACCGGGGTGTTGGCGCTGTCCTGCGCCATCTTCTGGAATCCGTCGTACACATCCTGCGGCACCAGGCTGCGCTCCTCGATCCAGCCTTCCTGGCCGCTATCGGTGCGCACCCGCAGGAAGCGCCGCTGCCGCTCCAGCACTTCGACGCGCTCGCCATTGTGCACCGTGCCCACCTTGTTGTAGAGCATGGCGACGCGGTCGCGCAGGCTGGTCTCCGCCGCCGACACGTACATGTATTCATGATGCGCGAGGCTCTGCCGCTTGCATCCCGCAAACAGCGCGAGCAAAAGCAGCAGACACGCGAGAAGTTTCCGGTTGTAGCGGCGGCGGAGGGGTTTCACGGGACCAACAAAACACTATAACCCAGTGGCTCGTGGGTAGTGGCTCGTGGATAGTGTCGAGCTGGATGCGTGGGCGGAGTAGGATTCTCGGATCGTGTGACTGAACCGATGTTTTGGAATTTGCCAGGTCGAACCCCGCCGCCGGCGGCTCATTCCCACAGCCGCCGTACCTTCCACGCCATCGTTACCTCAACGGATCCCTGTTCCACTAACCAATATTCTTTACCACGTTCTGCACCCCGGCTTGCGCACCATGGGCGCGTCCGCTTTGCAGCTGAAGGCTTTCTGGAACTCCGGCATGTTGCCGACCACGCCGTTCACGCGAAACTTGCCTGCGGCATGTTCATTCGTCGCAGCCATCAGGCGCGCGAATTCCGGACGCTCGCTTTCGCACCAGATTTGTCCCCAGCCCACGAAGAATCGTTGCTCGGGAGTAAATCCGTCAATCGGCTTTCGCGGATTACTGGTCAAAATATCAAGCAGGGCCATGTGCGCGATCCGCAGACCGCCGTTGTCAGCCGTGTTCTCGCCCAGTTCGAGCTTGCCCCGCTCGTGGACATCGTCCACCGCGACAAACTGGTCGTACTCGTTCACGAAGCAGGATTCCAAGTTGTCGAACTGTTCGCGGTCTTTCGGCGTCCACCAGTTGTGCAGATTGCCGTCGGCGTCGAACTGGCTGCCGGCATCGTCAAAGCCATGCGTCAGTTCGTGGCCGATGACCGCGCCAATCGCGCCCAGGTTCACCGCGATGTCGATCTTGGGATCGTAAAACGGCGGCTGCAGAATTCCTGCCGGGAAGTTGATGTTGTTTTCCAGATCGCTGTAATAAGCGTTCACCGTCGGCGGGGTCGCGCCCCATTCGCTGCGGTCGACCGGCTTGCCGATCTTCTGCAGCTGGCGGTTGAACTCGAACGTGTTGGCCCGCAGCGAATTGCCCAGTGCGTCGCCGCGAACCACGTTCAGCTTGCTGTAGTCGCGCCATTTGTCGGGATAGCCGATCTTGTTCTCCACCTTCGCCAGCTTCTCCAGCGCCTGTTGCTTCGTTTCCGGCGTCATCCACGACAACTCGGAGATGTCGGTCTTGAGCGCGGCTTCGAGCTCGTGCACCATCTTCAGCGCGGCGACTTTGCTCTCCGGGGGAAATTCTTCCGCGACGTATGCCTGCCCCAGCGCCTCGCCGAGATCGCCGTTGGTGAAGCTGACGCAGCGCTTCCACCGTGGACGCAGCTCTTTGGCCCCGGTCAGGGTCTTGCCGAAGAATGCAAAATTTTCTTCCACGAACGGCGTGGGCAGCAGTTGCGCGGCACTGTGCACCGCGTGCCAGCGCAGATAGGTCTTGATGTCGTCGGGACTCGCAGTCTGAACCGTCTGATTCATGCCCTTCACGAAGTCAGGCGCGGAAACATCCAGGCTGCTGAAGCTGGGCGTGTCGACATTGGCGAAGTAGTCCTTCCAGACAAAGTTGGGGCTCAGCTCCTGCAGCTGCGCGGTCGTCATCTTGTGATAAACCTTGTTCGGATCGCGGCGCTCCACCCGGTCCATCGACGCTTTTGCCAGCTCCGTCTCGACCTTCATCACAGTGCTCGCGTCGGCCGCGGCTTTGGCCGGAGTTTCGCCCAGCAGCGTGAACATCTTGGTCATGTGCTCGACATACTGCTTGCGAATCTCAACCGATTTCGCATCGTCCTTCAGGTAATAATCGCGGTCGGGCAAGCCCAGGCCGCCCTGGTCGGTGCCGGCAATTTCCATGCGCGAGTCCTTGGCGTCGGGCTCGGAACCGAAGTCGAACAGCGCGCGCACTCCACTGCTGTGCAGGTACCCCATCAGCGCCGGCAACTGCGACTTGTCGTTGAGCTTGTCAATGCGGTCCAGCACCGGTTTCAGGGTGGCGAGGCCTTTGGCGTTGATGCCGGCCTCGTCCATGCACGAGTAGTAATAGTCGCCGATCTTCTGCTCGTTCGAACTGCGCTTGGAATCGTCGGCCGAGTACTTCTCCAGAATGCCGCGCAGCACCACCTGATTGTGCTCGTGCAGCTCGTTGAAACGTCCCCAGGCCGGCTGATCGGCGGGAATGGGATTGTTCTTGACCCAGGTGCCGCAGGCATATTGATAGAAGTCGTTGCACGGGTCAACCGACTTGTCCATGGCATTGATGTCGAAGCTCACCAGGGGCTTAGTTTGATCGGCGGCAGAATTTGACCTGCTACTTTGGGCGACTAAGGCGGCACAGGGGAGCATCAGAAGGCAGAGCAGGAGTGAGAGACGTTGCATGCGTTGACCTCGCGAAGTAACCAGTAATGCTAAAGCAGAATCGAAATAGGCGCACCTGGAAGAGGCAATCAGCAGTTAGCATTTAGCATTTAGCGCTGAGCATTTAGCAACTGCTTGACCCCGCGGGTGCCCGGACGAGCCAGAATAAATCTGAGTCCTGTAGGAACGACAGCCTTCTCATGAAAAAAGTCATACCGGATTCAAGGATTACGCAACTGCTAACTGCTAACTGCTAATTGCTAAATGCTAAGGCCAAATGCTGACTGCTAACTGGCACATCGTGATTGCCTGGATACTCTTCCTCGCCAGCTATCTGGTGTTCGCCGTCGGCAGGCTGCCCGGCACCAAAATCGACCGCCCGGCGATGGCCGTGATCGGTGCGGTACTGATGGTCGCTTTGGGCGTGCTGGGGCCTGCCGAAGCGGTCGCCAGCATCGATTTCGCGACCCTCGTCCTCTTGTTCTCGATGATGTTGATCGTCGCCAGCCTGCACTTGTCGGGCTTCTTCGAGTGGGTCACCCGCCTGGCAATCGAACACCTCGGGCCCGGGCGGCTTCTTCCCGGCGTAATTTTTATCAGCGGAATTCTCTCGGCATTCCTGGTGAACGACATCGTTTGCCTGGTGATGGCGCCGCTGATTCTCGGCGTCTGCAAGCGAATGCGCGTGCGCCCGCTGCCGTATTTGCTGGCACTGGCGACTGCGTCCAACATCGGCAGCGCCGCAACCATTACCGGCAATCCGCAGAACATCCTCATCGGTTCGGTCTCCGGAATTCCTTATCGCGAATTCCTGGCTCGCCTGGGACCGGTTGCGCTGATCGGCCTGTTCATCGATTGGGCGGTGCTGCACTGGATTCATCTTCGAAATGGGCACGCGAAGGGCAACGGCAATGAACCTCGAGCCGACTCGCGCCACCAAGAGTCCGCGAGCACAAGTGAGCCGCAGATTGATCCCGCATGGCCGATCATCGTCAGCATGGGCGTGCTGATCGGCTTCCTCGCCGGATATCCTCCCGCCCTGGTGGCGGCGATCGGAGGCGCGTTGGTGTTGATCCAGCGTCATCGCTCGCCCAAAGCAATTTACGCCGATATCGACTGGTCGTTGCTGGTGCTGTTTCTCGGATTGTTTCTCATCATCGGCGGGGCCGGGCAGGCGGGTATCAGCAGGGAATTGCTGGGTGCAGCGGAACGGCTGAACCTCCACCATGTCGGGATCTTCACCGTCGTGGTCACGTTGCTGTCGAACCTCGTCAGCAACGTTCCCGCGGTGATGCTGTTGAAAGGTCTGATTCCACAATTTCCGAATCCTCACAGCGCGTGGCTGATGCTGGCCATGAGCAGCACGCTCGCCGGAAACCTGACCATCACCGGCTCGGTCGCCAACATTATTGTGGTGGAGAAGGCGCGTGGCGAAGCACATATCGGCTTCCTGGAATACATGAAGATCGGGGTTCCAGTGACGGTGCTGACCCTGATCGCAGGTGTGGCGTGGCTGAGGCTCTTTAGCTCGTGACCGGTAGAGCGAGCCCTTCCCGGCTCGCGTCGCGCGCGCCCATCTTGCGTTTCAGGCGAGGAGGTTTCGACCTCATCGCCCGAAACTTCCTCATCGACTGTCTGCGGGACGCGGGCCTCAAGGCCCGCTCTACCCAGGACGAAACAAAAATGGGAGGAGCGTTGCGCTCCTCCCGTGATAGCGGAAGCGATCCAGACTCAAACTACTCGGTGTATGGCTTCCAGCTGCCGTTATCGCCTTCCATCAGAACAATGCTGGCCTTGGTGGGCGCCGCACTGTAGAAATCAACACCGAACGACTTGATCAAGGTCGCGCGGTCCCAGGTGCTGAAGCTCTTCACCAGCGCGCCGGAAGCATCGAACTCCTCCCCCAAGCGGTTCGGTTTCCACTGCCAGGTGTATTCCACCTGCGCGAGGTGCGGCCGTACCATCGTCACTTTGTCCACGGACACCAGCCTGCGTTGCGCCAGCGGCACTGAATATTTTGTCGCGCCCGTTATCGTCTTATCTTTCTGAACGCCCTCGATGCCGTTCAGCACAGTCTCTCCCGCGTCGGTCACGCTAACCCCTGCCACGGGCGCTTTCGCCGGATTATCGAGCCTGACAACGCCGGCCTTCGCGAGCAGGGCGTACTGCGGATCAAGTGGCTTGTTGACCTTTCCCGTCGTGAACTGGACGGTGGCCGGTCCCTGGTGGCTCAGAATCTGGCTGATCGTGGTAGTCGCAACCGGAGTTTTCAGTACGTCGTTCGCGCCTTTGACGAAGTAATAGATGGTGCCGCCCACCACGATCACCAGGCCGGCGATAAACAGAATGGGAAAGAAGTTGCTGCTCCTTCCCTCCATTTCGATTTCGGCGGCGAACAGCTCGGGACCAGCCTGGGCTGGAGTTCCTGGTTGTGGTTGCTTCTCTTCGGAAGTCTTGGGTTCGATTACGGTCGCCATGTATCACCTCTCGCGGCGACGCGCTGCCCTATCCCTTGCCGGCGGACTTGCTTCCACTGCTGCCTGGATGTCTGTATCCGGCAGAGGGCAGCCGCGCACATCTCCAGTATGGGCTTTATGAACGAAGACGCAGTGAGCCTGGTCACGGGAGCATGTGAGCTATATCAATGGTCAGTGGATGAGTGACCGTCATCCTCTAGCGACTGCCCTGCCAAACTTGCAGTGAGTACGTCTTGACCACAATCCATACATCGCTACATTCCTTCAGCCGCAGCGAGTCGCGAGCGGCGGGAGTTATGTGCACCTCAAAGCTCTGGCCGCAATCGATTTCGGCAATCACCATGACGTCGCGTTGCTGCAAGCGGCGGATCGTACCGCGAAAGACATTCCTGGCGCTCAAGCCCGCCGGAGCCGACGACGCCAGCAGAATGTCGCCGGCACGAATCCCCACGCGCAACGGCCGGCCGCGATCGATGCGCGCAAGCGGCACTTCCAATTCAACATGGGCGCCCCATTCCGGCCCGCCGTCGGCCAGGGGGGACGATCGGCAATCCGCACTGTCATGGTTCCTTGCTCAGGATGTTCGGCGACGAACGCGCACTCGAATACATTTTCGAAGCCCGCCAGTTGCGCCACCGTCTCCAGCTCGGGACGATCCATCACCTCATGCGGCGTGCCTTGCGCAACGATTTCTCCCGCGCTGAGCGCAATTACCCGCTCGCCGAAGGCGAAGATTTCCTCGCGCTGATGCGTGACATAGAGGATAGGTATGCGGTGGCTTTCGTTCCACGCGCGCAGATCGTCAACGATCTGCGATTTCACCCGCGTGTCCAGCGCAGTGAGCGGCTCGTCCAGCAACAACGCGCGCGGCTGCATCACCAGCGTGCGCGCCAACGCGGCCCGCTGGCGCTCTCCCCCCGAGAGCTCCGCAGGGCGACGTCCGGCAAGCTGCCCGATCTTGAACGACTCCAGGATCTCGCGGCTGCGGGTTTCGCGGTCGGCAGCCGGCAGCTCATGCAATCCGTACTGCACGTTCTGTCGCACGGTCATGTGAGGGAACAGCGCGAGCGACTGCAGCAGATACCCCACGGCGCGGCGATTCGGTGGCAGATTTACTCGAGAGTCGGCGTCGAACAGCACGTGGCCGCCGATCTCGATTCGTCCTGCTTCCGGAGTTTGCAGCCCGGCGATGCAGTCCAGCAGCGTCGTCTTTCCCGCGCCCGACGCGCCAAACAGAATCGTGAATCCCGGCGGGACAGTGCAATCGACATCCAGGGCGAATGGAGAATCAGTTCCGCCGTTCGAGGTAAACCGCTGGTGGATTCTGACGCTCAGTTCCGCGCCGTCGCTGCCTGCCACAGGTGCGCTCATCGCCAATCCCATACATTCCACGCCGCGCGCCGTCGCAGGCCATACAGCAGCGCCAGCAGCGCGAAGCACAGCCCCAGCAGAAGCAGCGCGGTGCGATTCGCCGCCGCATAATCGAGCGCCTCGACCTGGTCGAAGATCAGGATCGAGATGGTGCGCGTCGCTCCCGGAATGTTGCCACCAATCATGAGCACCACGCCGAACTCGCCCAGCGTATGTGCGAAGCTGAGGACAAATCCGGTGAGCACGCCGGGCATGGCCAGCGGCAGAAGGATGCGCCAGAACGTCCGCCAACGGGTGGCGCCCAGCAGCGACGAAGCCTGAAGAAGGCGGCGATCCACCGCGGCGAACGACGTCGCCATGGGCTGCACTGCAAACGGCAAGCTGTAAAGCACCGAGCCAATCACCAGCCCGGCAAAGGTGAACGCCAGCGTGTGTCCGGTGATCGCCTGGTACCAGCGGCCCAGCGGGCTGAGCGGCCCCAGCGCGACCAGAAGATAGAAGCCAAGCACCGTCGGCGGCAGCACGATCGGCAGCGAGACCAGGGCCTCGACGAAAAACTTCCAGCGCCGCGGCGAAAACGTCAGCCAGTAGGCAATCGGAATTCCGACCGCCAGCAATATGAGCGAGACGACCACGGCCAGCCGCAGTGTAAGCGTGAGTGCTTGAAGAATCATTTCTGAGCAGGCGAATCAAAGCCGTACTGACGCAGCACGGCCGCGCCTTCAGGAGAACGAACGAAGTCGAGGAATGCCTGCGCCGTTTGCTTGTGCCTCGACGCGGACACGATCCCCGCGACCTGCTGCATCTCAGGATAAGCGTCGGAGGGCAGTTGCCAATATTTGCCCGCGTTCTTCATCGCCGGCGACGCCGCCAGCGAAAGCGCGATCAGGCCCGCCTGTGCATTGCCCGATTGCGCGAACTGTGCCGCCTGGCTGATGTTCTCCCCCAGCACCAGCTTCGCCGCAACCTTGTCCTTCAGCCCATAATGCTCCAACGCCGCCATTGCCGCGCGGCCATATGGCGCGTGTTCAGGATTGGCGATCGCGATCTTCCGAACGGAAGGCTGCAGCAGCAGGTCCATCTTCAGCTTCTGCGGATCGAGTGCGGAGGCGCCCGGCACCCATAGCACCAGATGTCCCACCGCATAGGTGCGAAGCGAAGAACCGTCGACCCGGCCGGCAGCCGCCAGCTTCTTCGGATACTCTGCATCGGCGGAGAAGAAAAGATCGAACGGCGCTCCGTTCTGGATTTGCGAATAGAAATTCCCCGACGCCTCAAACGAAAGCGAAACCTTGTCCCCAGTCTTCTGCTGGAAGCGCGCGGCCAGATCCTTCATCGCATAGTTCAAGTCTGCGGCAGCCGCCACTTGAATCTCCTCGGCGAATGCGGAAGGCATCAGGAAAGCTACGATGGTCAGGAGCAGCAGGATCTTCTTCATAAGCAGGTCAAGCAACATGACGGCGGGGATCCGACTCTGTCGAATCGTGATATCCTCGCGATTCTAGACGATTCGCAGATTGTAACTTGGCGGCAGCGGCGAGGCGACCATCTATGGCTCTAAAGAGCCATACCACCCGTTGCCTTGGTGCTTTCCCGCTTGACCAGAGTGGTGTTTTCTGCCAGAGTAGGCCAACGCGACTCTCTGTGAGGACAACTTGCCGTATCTGGCCTGGCCGCCAAGAGTAGCTCGCTCGCCCCAAACAGATGATACGCATTGAGGTCACGCTCAACGCCGACCCCACCGCCATCAGTCCGGTGGTGGAGGGGATTATGGAGATGGCGCGCGGACTGGAATGCGCTGCCGGCAAAGAGTTTGAGATCGAAACCGCCTTGCGTGAAGCCCTCGCCAACGCCATCGTCCACGGTTGCAAGAACGATCCTAACCAGAAGGTGCAGTGCTGTGTCGGCTGCGACGACGAGCGCGGCATGCTCATCATCGTCCGCGATCCCGGCGTCGGCTTCGACCCTTTCGCCGTCCCCAACCCCTGCAACGGCGAGAACGTCTACTCTAACCACGGTCGCGGTATCTACCTTATTAATCAATTAATGGATGAGGTGCGCTTCGAGAAAAACGGCGCCGAAATCCACATGCGCAAGTACTGAGCGTGGGCTGGCCCGACAACCCCTACTGAATCTCCAACGAAATCACGCTACCTTCGCCATCGCCCGTCGGGCGGTAATTCAATCCAACTCTCTGCTTAGTCCACCCACAGGAAAACTTGTCCGCACCAATAACTATGGCGTGCTCCGTATTCGCCACCTTCATCTTCCAGGCCTGGCGTCCCGAGGTCACGGTGAGCAACGCTGCCGGCGGCGCGGAGCAGTCAACCGAGACTAGCGTCCCCTGCAAGTACTTCGCCGCCGGTGAATTGGTGACAGGCGCGGGCTCCGGCTCGGCGGGCGCAGCCTCTTGGGCAGCCACCCGATTCTCACTGCCGCTGTCGTCGTCCTCCAGATGCATCCCGTGAGTTTTATACTCGGCGATTTTCGCCAGCGCCTGTTGTGCATTCTGCGCAGCCAGCGGGTTGGAGCTGTTGGCCACCGATTTAAGCAGCGCCTCCGCATCCTCGACCTTCTGCTCATTCATCAGCGCCAGCGCAAAGTTCAGGCGAAACATCTCGTTGCGCGGCGAAAGCTCCATGGCGTGGCGCAGGTTCTGCTCGCCCTCGGCGAATTTGCCCGCGCTGATCATCGCCTCCCCCAGCAGCGCATAAGCGTCGGCGTATTGCGGGTCCAGCTCGATCGCCCGCCGCACGTCTTGCATCAGTTCGGGAGAGGTCATGGCGTCCGGCTTGCTCTGCTGCAGCAGGACGGCAGAATAGTAGTAGACGCGCGCGTCCTTCGATCCCAGCTTGGCGGCGGCGCGGAAGTGTTCGCCTGCTTGGTTCAGGTCGTGGCTGCGCAAATAGGCATAGCCGAGTCCCTGCTGCGCCGCTACCTGGTTGGGATCTTCTTTCAGTACCTCTTCGAACTCCTTGATTGCCGCTGAAACATAATCCTGCGAGTGCAGGTGAAGGTCCGCCAGCTCGGCGCGCGCTTCCAGCGCACTCAGCGGCCGCGCGGTGGCCGTATAACCCAGCGAAAACTTCTCTTTCCCGGTGGAAGTCATGATCTGCAGCTTGCCGGTGCGCAGATAGTTCAGTATCCGCTTCTCAAACTCTGCGATCGGAACCCCGTATGCGGTCTGTACCGCCTCCGGTACCGGCATCTTCTGATCGTTGGTCAAGGAGAAATACTTTGAAGTCTGCAGTATCTGGCGGGTGTCGAACAGATAATGCACCACCAGCCATGACTGCACGTAGAACATCTCGCGGCGTGTTCCGCTGACGTTGTAGGTTTCGGAATGATGCTGCACTTGCAGCAGTTCCAGCAACCGGAGCGGCGTGTTTCCCTGCATCAGAAACGCCGCGTCGGGAATGGTCTGTCCCACAACAATGCTGTTGGGCGTGACCTTCATGGAGGACAAGTACTCGGCAAATCCCTCGTCAAACCACGGCGCGGTGGGCTGAAAGTTGGAGTTGAGCAGCACATGGGCGTACTCGTGCAGCACGGTCTGCCAGCTTTCTTCCCGGCTCATGTCGACGGCGATGAAATCTTTGTCCTCGGCGGTCTGAAAGAACCCCGCGAGTTCGACCACTTTGCCCTGAAAAATCGGGCTGTACTGCCGCATCTCTTTGGTGTTGCGGAAAGCTATGATATCCAGCGGCACCGGCTGGTTGATCCGATTTCGCCCGAAGAGCAGCCCGAAGGCAACGCGCATCTGCTCGAAGCGCTCAATCACATGACGCCCATCTTTCTCCCCGGCGTCGGTGATGACTCTGAAATGCTCGGAACGTACCTCGACCCATTGCGGTTCGCCGGCGAATGCGGGCACCGCGAGAACACTCAATGTGAGAAGCAGATTGGCGCAGAGTAAACCGGTCCATGCGCGGCCCATGGAGCAATCCCTCGTATGACACGATGTAGACGGCTGTCGTCAGAGAAATGGTAGCACTGGCTTATTTACCAGCATTAAGCCGCCCCCCGGGTGCCCCAGAGCCTGCCCTGAGCTTGTCGAAGGGTCGCGTTGTTCGAGACCTGGGCTCTATTCGGGTTCGGAGGACATGAGTCAGGGCACGACTTCAGTCGGGCCGACGAATCGCTTAATTGATTGCGCGAGCCGGCTTCCGCCGGTGGCAGAAAACCGGCGATTGGAGTTGGTTCGGGTAGAGCGGGCCTTCAGGCCCGCGTTCCAGCCGTCTGTTTGAGCGAAGTGTCGCCCCTGAAGGGGCTGAAAATCCACATGAACGATCGCTACCCAGGACTCACGTCCTGGGCTAGGTTTGTTCCGCCCTTCGGGCTGGAACTCAGCGTGGAATCCTTGTTTCGGCGGATCGGAAGTGCGCTAGGCCGCCGACCGCGGCTTGATCTTGCTCAGCGGCGCGGTGGCAGCGGCGCGGCGCAGGTCATAATCGGTCTGAAGATTCATCCAGAACTGCGGTGTCATACCAAAATACTTGCCCAGGCGCAGCGCCACATCGGCGCTGATCGCACGTTCTTCCCGCATGATCGCGTAGATTCCGGGGAAGTGCAGCGCCTTGGCCAATTGATAAATAGAAATTCCCATCGGCTCAAGAAATTCTGTGCGCAGAATCTCGCCGGGATGAGCCGCAATCGTTTTGTGTTTCCGCTGGGCCATTTCGCTACTCCTGCTCAGTGTTAGTCCGTAATCTCGACGTCGTAAGCGTTTCCGTCGCGCCATACGAAGCAGACACGGTATTGATCATTAACTCGGATAGAGTGTTGCCCCGCTCGGTCTCCTTAAGCCGCTCCAGTCGATTGCTGGGCGGTACCGACATGTCGCTCAAGACCTCAGCGGCGTTCAGCATCTGCAGCTTTTTGAACGCGGCGCGGCGAAGGGTTGCCGGGATGTGGCGGCTGCGTTCTTTTTTCCATAATCGTTCCGCGTCAGCGTCTCGAAACGTCTTGATCACAGTACATACTACCGCAATGCGGTACTACTGTGAAGCATCAATACTGTGGCCTTGGCCGCGTGCCCAAGGTTTCGCGTTTTTCGAAACCTGGGCGAAGCGTTCCGGATAACTCCCCAAGTGCCGAGTGCCAACGACTTCTTCGCGGACGGGCCTACCTCACATGCTCATGTGACCGCCATCACTTCACCTTGGCCCGTACATGGACAAGAATCGAACCATCGTTCGGTATCGGGTGAGCCTCCAGACCGCAACGAATTCCAGGTGGGTGAAAACATCGTCAGGTACGAGCAGCTTTCCTCGCGATGCTCCCGCAAATAGAAAGGGCAGCAATGGCCAAAGGTTCGGTGCAGATCGTGGTCGAGCGGTGTAAGGCCTGCGGTTTTTGCGTTGAGTTTTGTCCCACGCATGTGCTGGCGCTTTCCTCCGCCTTCAACGCCAAGGGCTATCACACGCCGTTTATGGCCCATCCGGAAAAATGCAGTGGCTGCGATTTGTGCGGCATGTATTGCCCGGACTTCGCCATCTTCGGATTCAAACCGGAGCAGACCCAACCTCTCGCCAAGGGCGAGAAGGATGGGGCACCCGGCAAAGAAAGCTTGGATGGGACACCCGCGCTGAGTGCGACGGAGAGCAATAAGGGGGAGCAAGATGTACGCTGATCCTGCAGGAGTGATGACCGGCACGCATTTTCTCGACGGCGATCACGCTTGTTGCGAGGGAGCGTTGGCCGCCGGCGCGCGATTCTCTTCCGGCTATCCCATCACGCCTTCCACCGAAGTGGTCGAGCGTTTCGCCAATCGCATTCCCACCGTCGGCGGAACATTTATTCAGATGGAAGACGAGCTGGCTGCGTCGATCGCGCTGCAAGGCGCGGTGTGGGGCGGCGCCAAGGCTTTCACCGTGACTTCCGGTCCCGGCTTCTCGCTGATGATGGAGCACATCGGTTACGCGGTGATGACCGAGACGCCATGCGTGTTCTTCAACGTGCAGCGCGGCGGACCCTCGACCGGCCTGCCCACGCTCCCCGCGCAAGGCGACATGATGCAGGTGCGCTGGGGATCGCATGGCGATTACGCCATCATCGCACTCTGCCCCAACTCGCCGCAGGAATGCTTCGACCTGACTATCACCGCATTCAACATGTCGGAGAAATATCGTTGCCCGGTGTTCGTCATGCTCGATGAAGTTGTGGGACACATGACCGAGAAGGTCGTCATCCCTTCCGCCGATCAAATTGAAGTTGAGCCCCGCCGCTATACCAAGCTGCCGCCGGAAGAGTTCCGGTCGTTCGAGCCGCGCGCGGACCTGGTGCCCGACATGCCGCGCACCGGCGAAGGCTACAACGTCCACGTCACCGGATTGACACACGATGAACGCGGGTATCCCGACATGACGCCCCTCGTGCAGGACCGGCTGGTGAAGCGCCTGGTCAACAAGATTACCCAGAACGTCGACCAGATCGCGCTCTACGAGCAAGACCAGATCGAAGGCGCCGATGTCGTGGTCGTCTCCTACGGCATTACCTCACGCGTGGCGCAGCGCGCCATCGACATGGCCCGAGAGATGGGAATTAAAGTCGGCAAGTTCCGGCTGATTACGGCGTGGCCGTTTCCCGAAAAACGAATCGCCGAGATCGCGAGCAAAGTGAAGGCGATGGTTGTGCCCGAGTTGAATCTGGGTCAGATGGTTCGCGAAGTGGAGCGCTGCGCCGCAGGCAAAACGATCGTTCGCTTGGTCGGACATGCCGGCGGCAGCGTGCACAAACCGGAAGACATTTTGCAGGTGATCATGGAGGTGGCGCGGTGAGCGAAACCCTGGTTCAACTTCCTCACAATCCGGTCGAGCAGTTCCTGCGCATGGACCGCATTCCGCATATCTGGTGTCCGGGGTGCGGCATCGGAACCAGCGTGAACGCATTCGCGCACGCGCTGATCGATGCCAAGATCGATACCCGCCATCTGGCGATCGTCTCCGGCATCGGCTGCAGCGGACGCGTCGCCGGCTACACCAAGTTCGATTCGTTCCACACCACGCACGGCCGCGCGATTCCCTTCGCTACCGGATTGAAGCTGGCCAATCCGAAGATGAATGTCGTGGTGTACTCCGGCGATGGCGATCTGTTCGCGATCGGCGGCAATCATCTAATTCACGCCGCACGGCGCAATCTCGATCTCAAAGTGATTTGCGTTAACAATCTGATCTACGCGATGACCGGCGGCCAAACTGCGCCGACCACTCCGGGCACGGTCACGACTTCGACGAATCCGTACGGCACGTATGATCCGTCGTTCAATCTGCCGTATCTGGTGGAAGCGGCGGGCGCGGTGTACGTCGCGCGCTGGACCGCATTTCATGTCAAGCAACTGGCGCGCGCCATGCAGGAGATGTTCGCCAAGAAAGGTTTCAGCTTCATCGAAGTGTTGTCGCCGTGTCCGACGTTGTATCAGCGGCGCAACAAGATGGGCGACGGCCTGGACACCATGAAGTTTTACAAAGAGAAGAGCAAGGTGCGCAACGGCGCGCCGACCAATGAGGTCGCGTTGACCAAGAGCGGCGAGATCGTTGTCGGCAAGTTTGTCGATCGCGAGCGCGCCGATTACGGCGACCTGATGCACGATCAGTTTGTCGATGCGCTGGGCGACGATTATGTCGAGACGGAGGCGTGCACATGTCAGTAACGGAAATTCGCATCGCGGGATTTGGCGGGCAGGGCGTAATCCTGTCAGCGATCGTCATCGGCAAGGCGGGCTGCATCTTTCAGGACGGCTACTCGACGATGACGCAGAGCTTCGGACCGGAGGCGCGCGGCGGAGCGTGCAGCGCGCAAGTCATCCTCTCCGACCAGCCGGTGCTGTATCCCTACGTCACGCAGCCGGACATTCTCATCGTTATGTCGCAGGAGGCGTACACGCTGTTCAGTCCGCAGATCAAACACACCGGCATTCTGATCATCGAAGAAGATCTGGTGCGAATCAGTGAACTGCCGGCGGACGTACGCGTGTACAGCGTTCCGGCAACGCGCATCGCCGAAGAGCTGGGCAAGAAGATGGTGCTGAACATCGTGATGGTCGGGTTCTTCGGTGCAGTGTCGCAAGTGCTCGATCCGGATGCGCTGCGCCAGGCGGTAGCGGCTTCGGTGCCGGAGGCGTATCGCGAGCTGAACCTGAAGGCGTTCGATCGCGGCTTCGAGTATGGAACGAAAGAGCTGAGCGAAGTCATCGTCAAGCAGGAATCGCAGGTCGCGGTGGCTGCGCTGGAAACGTAGGTCTGCAATTGAAAATTGTTCTGCGTGGAACAAAATACAGGCTGAAAAATTGTTCCACGTGGAACAATTTTCGTGCTTATAAGACGCCTGGAATCATGCGCTTGGACTGCCCGATCTTAGTGGCGTAACTAAGGTCGGTATAGAAAGTAACCAACTTTTCCTGGCTTGGGAATCTCCTTCCTCATTTTTAACAAACAAGCTTGACATTTTGAGGGGAAAAACATGTTGCTCCGCGTCTTCAGGGCGCCAGGGGATTCGCTTCAGCTGCGATGCTCGGCGCGGGCGTGCGGTAATCCTTTGTTTTGTTCCCGACGAATGGAATACGACACCGCGAGGAAGGCTCCGATCCACGAGCCCAGCGCCGCAAAGATCACATAAACCCAGGTTCGCGTGTAGCTGATGACGGCAAACGCCGAGAGCAGATACCAGATGCCGCTCCAGGTGGCCGCCGGGATGCGCTTTCTCGCTGCGACCGCCGAACTGAACATTACATACACCGCATCCGTCGCCGCGGTTGAAATCATTACACCTAAAGCCAGCCAGGGATGAATCTGCGGCATGACGACCACCTCGCCAGAAAGATAAAGGGGGCAAACCCGCGCCCGAGGATAGCAGAACGGCCTGATTGCGCTTAGGGCAGTCTTTCAAACTCCGGTTGGCCGTGCCAAATGGCGCCGCTCTGTAACGGCAAAACTACAGTTGTAGTATGACGGCCCGAACGTATGACATTTTGTGGGATCAGCATGTGTATTACAGGTTGCCAGATATTCTGCCCCTTGTCGGTAACAGCTGCACGGCGACCTGCCGACAAGCATACTATTGTGGCAATGGGCCAGTTGGTACCTTCACGATTCAGTACCAACTGCAGGGACAGAGATACGAAGATACGTTCATTACCAATGTTACGGTAACTAAGCAGTGAAGCTACGAGGTCAGCCATGTTTAAACCAACGCTGTACACAGCAATACTCGGCCTTGCCTTTGCAGCTGCGGCCGTAGGACAAGTGCCAACCTCGGAGTTCGGGACGTCATTGGGCGGGGAGTGGGGTAGCGGCCTCGGTACGATAGCGGATCGATTAAGAGAGCTTCGCGTCCCTCTAAGCAAACAGTCCTTGATATCTGCACTCGCTAGCGAAAGCGACCAAATTCGGGGGCTCGCCGCCATCCAGCTTTCTGTTGAGGGTGCGACAGAAGCTATTCCGTCTTTAGTCGCTGCCTTAGAAATCGAATCAATGCCCAGAACTAAAGCCAGCATTGCCTACGCGCTCGCCCGTCTGGGCGACGCGAGAGGTGTTGATGCGCTTCGTCAGGAATGTACCGACATCACTGTTCCAGTGACTGTCAGGTTGAGCGCAGCCCAATACTTCGAGAGCATCGACAGGGCATCGTGTCCCGAAGCTCTGCTGCAGGCACTGAAGAACGATAGTAGCGATACTCGCTCGGTGGCTTTGTCCCTGATCCCGAATTTCAAACGTCTCTCGGCGGCAGAATCGTCTGAGGTGCAAAAGATCCTGTTGGCGTCTCTGTCAGATCCGAATACTGCGGTCAAGGTAGCAGCCGCCAACACCCTCTGGGAGCTTGACTATCGATCTGGCATCCCGGCCCTGCAGGCGGCGATTGCGAAGGAATCGGATCCGTTTGTCCTGAACACGCTGCAGTACTCACTTAGACGGCTGCAAGGCGAAAGCCAGTCGTCACTGTCGCCTCCCGTCCCACGCGAGAAGGTCACCATAGAACGCAGTTCGGTACAAGACCTGGGTGGTGGTCAAGTCTTGTTTCTGTACGCGAGCGTCGACAAAGAGTCTGTCGAACTCAGATGCGCTGCTTCCTCTTGCGATTGCGTGGCTCTGCAGGCGGGAGAGTACGAGTTCGTCAGGCTCGGGCCCGGTCCAGATTCTCACCATGGGTGCGTGATCGTCGACGTTTATCGCTTAGGTGGAGACCGATCCACTGAGACGCGGCTCGGCGAGTACTGCTTGTTTGACACGCAGGACTAAGGCGCGAGAACAGTTTGTTTTTTCCGTCCTGCCGACGTTTCGCAACACCGATACCCCAAGTTCGAAATGGGCTTAGTTCGCGGGCGCATCACCTTCAAGAATGCGTTCCGGCGGCCACCACGCCTAAAGCCAGCCAGGGATGAATCTGCTGCACGACGACCACCTCGCCAAAGATTAAAGGAGTGAACCCGCGCCCGAGGATAGCAGCTTGGACGTGATTGCGATTACTTACGGGGGGAGAACTGCGCCCTATCGCGTCAAATTCAGGTTGTATCGAATAAATTACAGTTCCGGCATTGATATTTATCATGGTTAATGCTTGATCATATATTATGGTTTACATCTCGATTGGGGTGGCGGACCATCCGCATACGAGCTGCTTGAGGAAGTACGATGAGATCGATTTTGGTAATCGGCCCGTTTGATGTAACGCGCTCGGCACTGGCGTTTCTTCTGGTTTTGTCCATCCATAGCGTGCTATGGGCGCAGGGAGAAACTACCAGCGCCATCCTGGGCCAGGTGAACGATTCCAGTAACGCCGCGATTCCGGGCGCGACGGTAACGATCACCAACCGCGATACGGGACTGAAGCGCAGCGTACAAACCGATTCTGCAGGACGCTTCAACTTTCCCCAGTTGCTGCCCGGCAGCTATACGGTGCGTGCGGAAGCCTCCGGTTTCGAGCCGCTTCAAACGCAGGATGTTTTCGCCGGTCTCGGCCAGAAGCAAACGGTCAACCTGACGCTGCGGGTGGCGCAGTCGAAAGAGACGGTCGAGGTCAGCTCGCAGGCTCCCATCCTTAATCCGACCGAGGCCAACACGACTACGACCCTGAACGCGCCCGCGCTGGAAAACCTTCCGAATCCGGGAGGTGACCTGACCTATCCTTTGCAATTCGCGGCCGGCGCACTGATTAACACTGCCGGGAGCGGGAACGACTTCGTGGGCAGCAGCAACGGTTATGGCAACGTGGAGTTCAACGGTTTGCCTGCTCTCTCCAACGGCTACATTGTGGATGGGCTGGAGACCAATGACCCGCTCACGAATCTGAACAGCGGCCTTTCCACCAATCTGGTGCTCGGCCTCAACTCTATTGCCGAGGTGACCGTCAACACGCTGTCGTATTCCGTCGATCAGGGCAGATACGGTGCGTCACAGGTGAACTACGTCACCAAGTCCGGCACCAACCAGTTTCACGGAAATTTGTACGAGCTATGGAATGGTTCCGCGATGAACGCGGCAGATTATTTCACCAACGCTACGCCGGGCAATCACAAGCCGTTTTCCAACGTGAATCACTTTGGAGGCAGCCTGGGCGGGCCGATTATCCACGACAAGCTGTTTTTCTTCTTTGATAGCGAATGGGTGCGCATCGCGCTGCCCATCTATTCGACGGTCACCGTGCCCACGCCAGCTTTTCAGCAGTACGTTCTGCAACAGCTTCCATTAGGTGGGACCGACGCGATCACGGGAGTGCATTACGCGCCCGCGCCGGCATTGGTGCCGTTTTATCAGAAGATGTTCTCGCTCTACGGGAACACCAGCGGCACGCCACTGGCGGTGCTGGGGTGTCCGTTCAATGCCGGTGGAAGTGCGGCATCGGGTACGCCGCCGAACGGCGATGGCTGCGCCAATCGCATGGGCGTCTCGCATTCCAGCCATGACCACGAGCAGGTGCAGACAGCCCGGATCGACTACAACATCAACGCAAACAACACCGCCTGGCTCCGCTTCCAGGCGGATACCGGACTGCAGGCCGCATACACCGATCCGATCAATCCCATCTTCAATTCGTTTTCACCGCAGCCCCTGTACTCATTTGCCGCGGGATACACGCACATCTTCTCTCAGAATCTGGTCAACTATTTCAATCCCGCGTTCTCGTGGTATTCGAGCATATTCGCACCCACGGATCTCGCAGCAACGCTGGCGGCATTTCCCATCGTGTTGCAAGGGCTCGGCGCTAACGCCCCGTTTACCACCATCGGCGGCCTCGACAACACCTGGCCGCAGGGCCGGCGCGCCACGCGTTTTTTCCTCAATGACAATCTGGCTTGGAGCCATGGCGCGCACGAATTCCGCTTCGGCACCAACGTACGCATTTTTCGTCTGAACGATTTCGATTTCGGCGAGGGCACCGTGCCCACGGTAAGTTACACCGATCTGTATCAATTCATCTACGGCATCGCCTCGACTGCGATGCAGAGCTTCCCACAGACAACCAACGAACCGTTCAACTTTCTTAACCTCGATCTATATGCGCAGGACACATGGCGGCTAACGCCGAAGTTCACCTGGACCTTCGGAGTGCGCGACACCTACAACTCCAATCCGCTGAATCCGCACGACAACGTTGCCCGGCTGACAGGCTCCTTCGATTCCATCTCGCATGATGTCAATCAGCCGCTGAACCAGGCGATTCAGACCGGTCTCGGTCATCTCTTCAGCTCCACACCGTTCGCGATTCTTCAGCCGCGAATGGCGGCCGCCTGGCAGTTTGAGCAGAACTCCGTGCTGCGAGCCGGTTTCGGCGTCTTTAGCGATCTTCTGCCGGGAAGCGTAGCTGACCTCATCGGGAGCAATCCCCCGTACGTGCAAACCTTTCAGGGTGGTTTGCTGGGAACCGTCGGTGGAACGACTATCGCGCCCGGTGTGCCCAACAGCGCTATTGATGCGCTAGCCGTGGCCAATCAAAACTTCACATCCGGATTTGCGCAGGGTGAGCTTTCCTGCGCTTCGCCGCTGGCGAATCCGAAGGCCTGCCTGCCGCCGGTCACCATCACCGCTGTTCCCAGCGGGCAGCTGCACGCGCCCTACTTCATGCAGTGGAGCCTGGGTCTAGAGCATCAGATCGGCAACAACGCCAGCGTTAAAGCGCAATACGTGGGCACGCGCGCGGTGGACGAGCCTTATCTCACGGAAGTGAACGGTTATCAGACGGTTTGCCCTGGATGCTTCGCGCCGTTTCCGTATTTGCAACCGACTGATCCACGTTTTGCCGAAGTCACCCAGCTCAACACTGGAGCCGGCAGCCACTACAACGGCCTACAGCTGACAGCGATGACGCGGCCGCTGCATGGCCTGCAGGGCCAGATCAACTACACCTGGAGCCACTGCCTTGACTACGTTTCCAACGGAGGGTTCCTGTCGTTCTCGTCGGCGGGCATCCTGTCGCCTTTGCCGGGCGAGCTTGCCCGCAACTACGCCTCATGCGATTACGACGTTCGCAACAACGTCACTGCGCAATATGTTTATCAACTGCCGATGAAGACCACGCGGCACGCGCTGGGATACGCGGTGAACGGGTGGCAGGTTTCCGGAACATTCTTCTGGCACAGCGGTCTGCCGTTCTCGGTGCTGAACACACCGTACTCGGCCAACGGCGACGGGATTCTGCAAGGCAGCGGCCCCCAGTTCGCGAGCGTTGTCCCCGGAGTGCCGCTGTATGCAAGCGGAGCCATTCCCGGAGTGACGCAGCCGGGAACCATTCAATGGCTAAATTCAAATGCGTTCGTCTCAGCAGTCAATCCCAGCACCGGCGGCTGTTCCGGCGGAGATACGCCGCAGAACTGCCAATTCGGAACTTTGGGCCGAAACGCTCTGCGTGGTCCCGATTTTTTCTGGAGCGACTTCTATCTGACGAAATGGTTTTCCTTAAGCGAGCGCCTGAAGTTGCGCTTCGACGTGCAGTGCTTCAATGTGTTCAACCATCCCAACTTCGGATTGCCCAGCAATGTTTACGCCGGCATTCCGGGTAAACCTGCCACGCAGACTGGCTTCGGCGCACTCACCTACACAACGTCACCACCCACAGGACTCTTGGGGGTGGGGTTGGGTGGAGACAGCAGCCCGCGCATGATCGCATTGCAGGCGCGGCTGGAGTTCTGAGGCAACTGGAGCAAGTTCCCCCCAATTCTCTTGACAACCGAACTATATTTCTGCAAACATCGAAACATGGCAACGGGGCAATCGAGGCAAACCAGCGAACAGATCACCAAGTATGCCGACATGTTTTCGGCGATGGGAACGGAAGCGCGACTGCGAATCATGCAACTGCTGCTCACCGCTCATGCCGAAGGACTGGTGGTGGGCGAAATTCAGGAAGAGCTCGAAATTCCAAACTCAACCCTGTCGCATCACCTGGACAAGCTCCGCAACGAAGGCTTGGTGAAGGTGCAGCGAGAGAGTACGTTCCTGCGCTACACCGCCAACACCGAGGCACTGCAGGAACTGCTGCAATTTCTGTATGCCGAATGCTGCACGCGCAACAAGGCAGTCAAGCCTCAAACAGTGATTCAGTTCTGCAAGCAGGAGATCCGATGAGCACCACTGACATTAAGCAGGTTGTGAAAGAAAAGTACGGAGAGGCGGCGCGTCGCGTGACAGAAGGTGGGAGCAGTTGTTGCGGGGCCGCAGCGGCGAGCCCCGATTGCTGCGACCCAATCACGTCGAATCTGTACGACGTGACGCAGATCGGGCAAATTCCCGAAGAGGCGCTGCTGGCGTCGCTCGGATGCGGGAATCCAACTGCGCTGGCCAAGCTCAATCCTGGAGAAGTCGTGCTGGATCTCGGTTCGGGCGGAGGAATCGACGTGCTGCTGTCGGCGCGCCGCGTAGCGCCAGGCGGCAAAGCGTACGGCCTCGATATGACCGACGAGATGCTTGCTTTGGCAAATGAAAACAAGCGCAAGTCGGGGTTGGACAATGTCGAATTCCTGAAGGGCGAAATCGAGAACATACCGCTGCCCGACAACTCGGTCGACGTGATCATTTCGAACTGCGTCATCAATCTTTCCGCCGACAAAGACAAAGTACTGCGCGAAAGCTTTCGCGTGCTCAAGCCGGGCGGGCGGTTGGCCGTGTCCGACGTAGTAACTCGCGGGGAAATCAGGGCGGAGATTCGCAAGAGCATTCTGCTGTGGGTTGGCTGCATCGCGGGCGCGCTGGACGAAGAGGAATATCGGGCAAAGCTCTCGGCCGCGGGCTTCGAAGATATTGAAGTTGAGCCGACACGGGTTTACCGGGCAGAAGAAGCGAAAGACATTTTGGCGGCAGAAGGATTGGATGTGGAAGCCGTCGCAGCCGAGGTTGATGGGAGGTTTATGAGCGCCTTCGTACGGGCCGTTAAGCCATTTGCGGCAAAAACCTGCTGCGGTCCGACCTGCTGTAGCTAGGAGCGGGATATGGCAGCACACTACAAAGTGCTTTTTCTGTGCACCGGCAACTCGGCGCGCTCGATCATGGCCGAGGCGATTCTGAATTTCAAGGGCCGGCCGAACTTCATCGCCTACAGCGCTGGCAGCCATCCCGCGGGGAAGGTCCGTCCAGAGGCCATTCACCAGTTGGAGCTGGCGCATGTTCCGACGCCGGCTCTGCGGAGCAAGTCGTGGGACGAGTTTGCCCAGCCGGGCGCGCCCAAACTGGATTTCGTGTTCACCGTCTGCGATAACGCGGCCAATGAAGTCTGCCCCATATGGCCGGGCCAGCCGATCACAGCGCACTGGGGCGTTCCCGATCCGGCAGCCGTGCACGGCGACGCGGCCGAGGTCGAGCGCGCTTACCGTGACGCGTTTCTGACGCTCGACCGCAGAATCAGCCTCTTCCTGTGCCTGCCTCTTGCCACGATCGGCCAGCTGGCACTGAAGAAGGAACTGGACGACGTCGACCGGACCGAGAGCGCCGCCCTGACCCAGAAAGGGGAACGATGAGCGCCGGCCGCCGTCTCAGCTTTCTGGATCGTTATCTTACGGCCTGGATTTTTGCTGCGATGTTGTTCGGGGTTGGCCTCGGGTGGGTGGTGCCCGGTGTGGTGCCGTTTCTGAATCGATTCAGTGTCGGTACCACATCGATTCCGATCGCGGTCGGGTTGATCCTGATGATGTACCCGCCATTCACCAAGGTGAGGTATGAGGAACTGCCGGAGGTGTTTCGGAACAAGAAAGTGCTGGGCCTGTCGCTGCTGCAAAACTGGGTCATCGGCCCGGTGCTGATGTTCGTGCTGGCGATTGTGTTTTTGCGGGGCTACCCGGAGTACATGGCCGGCGTGATCATGATTGGGCTGGCGCGATGCATCGCCATGGTGATCGTCTGGAACGAGTTGGCGAAGGGCGACACCGAGTACGCTGCGGGATTGGTGGCGTTCAACTCGCTGTTTCAGGTGTTTTTCTACTCTCTCTATGCGTGGGTCTTCATTACGGTGCTGCCGGCGCACCTTGGGCTACGTGGTGCGGTCGTTAACATCTCGATTGGTGAGATCGCCAAGAGCGTATTCATCTATCTTGGAGTACCGTTTCTGGCCGGCTTGGTTACTCGCGCCCTGCTGGTGCGGGCGAAAGGCCGCGAGTGGTACGAGCACAACTTCGTGCCGCGAGTGAGTCCGCTGACCCTCGTTGCCCTGCTGTTCACCATCGTGGTGATGTTTTCGTTGAAGGGCCAATACATCGTTCGGCTTCCGCTGGATGTCCTGCGCATTGCGGTGCCGCTGCTGATCTATTTTGTGGTTATGTTCCTGGTCTCGTTCTACATGGGACGGAAGCTGGGAGCTGATTACTCGAAGACCGCGACGCTGGCATTTACGGCTGCGTCTAACAATTTCGAGCTGGCGATTGCGGTGGCTGTCTCGGTGTTCGGCATCAATTCGGGAGCGGCGTTTGCGGCGGTGATAGGGCCGTTGGTCGAAGTACCGGTAATGATTGCCCTGGTGAATCTTGCCTTCTATTTCCAGAGAAAATACTTCTTACCCGCACAGCTCGCAACAACCGAGAGGGGATTGAGATCGGCAGTGGCGAACACGCGCTCCTGATCAACGGTGTGTTCGACCTTCGTGCGTGCCGGCTTCCTCAAACGGCGCAGGCGCGGCTAACTCGGCAGGCGCATCTTCTTGAGGAACTGGTTGTAGCGCGGGTCGCGGTGCAGGTTCTTCAAGAGCGGATCGATTTTGACCTCGGGAGTGCCGGGATCGCGCACGTCATAGGCATGATCGAGCCAGTGAAACGACTGGTCCAGCTGGCCGCGATAGGCATAGACTTCGGCAATCTGAAAAGCGGCATCGTCCGGGTGCGTCGCCAGCAGTTGATTTAATGAGTTGTCGGATTCGCTTCGGCGCCCGAGGTCGTGATAAGCCAGGGCCTCGGCCTGAATGCGTGCCCAATCGGACGGCTCCAGGCGGGCTTCGGCAAGGGCCTCCTGGGGCTGATTCTGGCGCAGGAAAATGATCGCCCGAGTGGCGTGGGCGGAAGCGGCGCGGGGATCGAGCTCCAGCGTCTTCTGCAGACTTGCCTCCGCCTGGTCGTATCGTCCCGCAACATATAGCAGGTGGGCCAAGGCGGTGTACGTATTGGCGCGTAGCGGATCGCGTTCGACGGCCTCCTGAGAAAGATGGATGGCCTGATCGAGTTGTCCCAGCGTTCTGGCCAGATACGACTGGATGCGCGGGACCTGGGCGCTGCCCGGTTCCAGCTCCGCGGCCTTCTTCAGCGATATTTCGGCAGACTCCCAGTCCCAGTCATGGAAGATTTGCACCACTGCCAGAGCAAGGTATGGCGCGGCGAGCGTGGGATCCAGCGTGATGGACCGCTCGGCGTCTTCGCGAGCTTCATGAAATCCCCTGGCGGGATCGGTAAGGGTGATCTGCGCCATGGTATTCAGGATGGAAGCGCGCAGCGCCCAGGCGGGAGCGTAATTAGGATCGAGCTTCAGTGCCTGATCGATGTATTGCAGCGCATGCTCGAGGTCTTCCTTGCTCTGTCCGCGAGCACTGAAGAACTGTGCCCGGAGATAGGCTTCGTAGGCTGCCGGAACGGTACCGGGAGAACCCGGGGCGCGGCCTGCGCCCGTTCCCAGCAATTTGCCTTGCAAGGCGCCGGTAGCGGCACGCGCAATCTTGTCCTGCGCGGCAAAGATGTCGTCCATGTGGCAGTCGTAGGTTTCCGACCAGACCTGGAAGCCGTCGTCGACCTTGGTCAGTTCGGCAGTGATGCGAACACGGTTTCCGTCCCTGCGAACTGTTCCTTCCAGAACATTGGCCACGCCAAGCTTGTGTCCTACCACGCGCAAGTCTTCATTCTTGCCCTTGAACTGAAACGAGGAAGAGCGGGCGGCTACTTTCACGCCAGGAATCTTGGCCAGGCTGTTGATTACTTCTTCGGTAAGACCATCGGAAAAATATTCCTGGTCTTTGTCGGGAGTGAGATTGGTGAACGGGAGCACGGCGATGGAAGCGGGGCTGGCGATGCCGGCGTTGTGGCGCTTCTGCGCCCGCTTTTGTAAGCCGATGAAGATGCCGAGCGTGGCCACGGTTGCGACCAGTGCTGCAATCATCAGCTTTGGTGCAAGATTCGGTTTGAGGGACGGCGGCTTTTCGGCAACCGGTGCTTCCATGATCGCCGCGCCCGGTTGCGGGGTTAGCGACACCGGGCTTGGGGGAGAGGGCGATCCCTCCGACGCCGCCGCGCCCTGCCACTCGCTGGCGACCCGCTGCAAGTCGGCACGCATCGAGGAAGCGCATTGGTATCGTGAAGCTCGATCTTTCTGCAGAGCCTTGTGGATGATTCCGCATAGTGCGGGCGGCAGATCGGGCGTCAACTCACTGGGTGGCACGGGGTCGCGATTCACAATTGCATCGAAGACGCTGCCGATGGTTTTGCCTGGGAATGCGAGCGTTCCAGTAGACATCTCGTAGAGCACTGCGCCGAAGGAAAACAAGTCAGTGCGCGCATCCAGCGACTCGCCCTTGGCTTGCTCGGGCGACATGTAGGCTGCGGTGCCGACGACTCGTCCCAAGGCGGTGGTGTGTTCGTCAACGGGTGCGGTGGAAGCTCGGGAGGCGGTGACCGCGGAGGTCTCGACCGATCGCAGACTGGTGATCTTGGCGAGACCAAAATCCAGTAGCTTGGCTTGCCGCTGACCGGTTACGAAAATATTGGCCGGCTTGATGTCGCGATGAACGATTCCCCTGGTATGGGCGGTGTCGAGGGCGTCGGCAATCTGAATAGCCAGATGCAAGGTGAAATCGACCTCCATGGGCTGATCGGTGATCAACTGCTGAAGGGTCGAGCCTTCGAGGAACTCCATGGCGATAAAAGCCTGGCCGTTCTCCTCGCCGATATCGTAAATCGTGCAGATGTTGGGATGGTTGAGCGCAGAAGCAGCGCGGGCCTCCTGCTGCACCAACTTCAGGGAAGGCCGGTGACCCAGGGTGTCGTCGAGGAACTTGAGTGCGACAAGGCGGTGGAGGCGCAGGTCCTCAGCTTTGTAAACCAGACCCATGCCGCCACTCCCGATCCGCTCCAGGACGCGGTAATGGGAAATAAGAAGTTCGATTACAGGCCCCGGCAGTTTCTGATGCCCTCATGGAGGAGTTGGGTGCAGCCGGGCAGTGCGGTAGGATCAGTATTTACAAAAGGTTTTCAGGTTCGTATCGCGATAGAAAGTTGACGCGACCCGAGCTGGTTGATATATTAAAAAGGTTCTGCGAGTTGTGTTTAGCCTGTCGGTGTAAGTGTCTGGCTATACGGTTGTCACCTTCATCCTGTAATATGGTTTTGCAGGATCCTCGCTGAAACGTGCCTGCGCTTCCGCCGGAGCATTCCGGTGGGTATGCAGGCCAAGGCAACGAAACGGAACGCCCTCGTTTCCGATCTCCGCATCCGGCGACAAGCTGCTTGCGGAACGACCACGGCGTCACCGTCGTTCGCCCCATCTGACGGAAACCAAAATCCCCGGCCTGGTGCTTGGGGAATTATGGGCAGAAGAAACTAAGCGCCCGTTGTGCGCGTGTTGAGTTCGAGGCTGCCCAGCCCATGCATGGGAAGAAGCGCCATGACTTTGTCACGGCGGCGTGATGCGAGTCCGCAGGGGCAGCAATGCACGCGACGAAAAGCAGGTCCCTCCACGCGGGCTAACGCCCTTGGTCGGGATGGCAAACGATTCAAGAACTGAGTTTCGGCACGCCTGAAGGCGTGCCCCTTCAAAGCCGAAGGAGCTGCAAAGAGTGCCTACATTTAATCAGCTGGTGAGGAAGGGCCGGACGGCGCCGAAGTACAAGACGGCCAGCCCGGCGCTGCAGTCCTGCCCGCAGAAGCGCGGCGTGTGCACTCGCGTGTACACCCAGACGCCCAAGAAGCCGAACTCGGCGCTGCGCAAAGTTGCGCGCGTGCGTTTGACGAATGGGATCGAAGTCACGACGTACATTCCCGGCGTCGGCCACAACCTGCAGGAACACTCGATTGTGCTGATCCGCGGGGGCCGCGTGAAGGACTTGCCGGGTGTGCGTTATCACGTGGTGCGGGGCACGCTGGATTCAGTGGGCGTGGCGAATCGCAAGCAGGGAAGATCGAAGTACGGGGCGAAGAGGCCGAAGGCGTAGGCTTCCTCAGGGGCTGAAGCCCCCGTTATTTTGAGCGTTTTCGGACGACCTGAAGGTCGTCCCCTTCAAGGACTGAACTGGATGCGGGCGAGTTGAAAGTCGTCCCCTTCAGAAATTGAACTGGATTCGGGCGACCTTAGGGTCGTCCCCTTCAAAGCAGGTTTGAGGTTTTATGCCGAGAAAAGGACATATTTCCAAACGCGAGCCGCTGGCTGATCCGGTGTATCAGTCCACGCTGGTCAATAAGTTTGTGAACTCGATGATGTGGGACGGCAAGAAGTCGACCGCGCAGTCCATCTTTTACAGCGCCATGAAGAAGCTGGAAGAGAAGGGCGGCGACGAGGCGATCAAGCTGTTCAAGAAGGCGGTGGAGAACACCAAGCCGGTGCTGGAAGTGAAGACCCGCCGCGTGGGCGGCGCCAACTACCAGGTGCCCATCGAGGTCAATGCCGACCGCCGTACGTCGCTCGCCATCCGCTGGATTTTGCAGTACAGCCGGGGCCGCGGCGAAAAGGGAATGATCGATAAGTTGACCAACGAGTTGCTGGATGCGGCCAACAATCGCGGCGCGGCCATCAAGAAGAAGGAAGATGTCCACCGCATGGCCGAGGCCAACAAGGCCTTCGCGCATTATCGCTGGTAAGGGCAGGGCGGCGTCCCGCAGATTTGACTGCAGATTTACGCGATGAAAAGCAGGTCCCTCCGCTCACCGCTAAAGCGGTTCGGTCGGGATGACAAACAATAAAGAGGCGTAACGCGGGCCTGAAGGTCCGCACTACCAGTTAGAAAACGGAAAAGATTGTGCCCAGACAGGTTCCATTAGAGCGTTGCAGGAATATCGGCATCATGGCCCACATCGATGCCGGTAAGACCACCACGACGGAGCGCATCCTGTTCTATACGGGACGGTTGCACCGCATCGGTGAGGTCCATGAAGGCACCGCGACTATGGACTGGATGGCGCAGGAGCAAGAGCGCGGCATCACCATCACGTCGGCTGCGACCACCTGTTTCTGGAAAGATATTCGCATTAACATTATCGACACGCCCGGCCACGTCGACTTCACGGCTGAAGTCGAGCGCTCGCTGCGCGTGCTCGACGGCGCCTGCGCGGTGTTCGACGCGGTGCATGGCGTCGAGCCGCAGTCGGAAACGGTGTGGCGCCAGGCCGACAAGTACGGCGTGCCGCGCATTTGCTTCATTAATAAGATGGACAAGATGGGTGCTGACTTCGAGCATGCCGTCGACACCATCCGCAAGCGCCTCAATGCCCGCCCCGTCGCCATTCAGCTCCCCATCGGCCAGGAAGACAAGTTCAAAGGTGTCATCGACCTGATGGCGATGAAGGCCATCATTTGGAACGATGAGTCGATGGGCGCCGAGTACGACGTTGAAGAGATTCCGGAAGAGTTGAAGAAGAAGGCCCAGGCTTACCACCAGATGCTGGTTGAGACCGTCGTTGAAAACGACGATCAAGATGAGCTGATGCACAAGTACATCGAAGGCGAGACCATCGGCGAGGCTGAGCTGAAGGCTGCGCTGCGCCGGGCAACGCTGAAGATGAAGGTGTTTCCGGTGATCTGCGGAACCGCCTTCAAGAATAAGGGTGTGCAGCCGCTGCTCGACGCCGTGGTGGATTATCTGCCGTCGCCGCTGGATGTTCCTCCGGTCGTGGGGAAGAACCCCGATACCGGGCTGGAAGAAGAGCGGCCGCCTAAAGACGATGCGCCGTTTGCCGCCTTGGCGTTCAAGATCATGAGCGATCCGTTCGTTGGACAGCTCACCTTCATTCGGATTTATTCCGGTCACCTCAAGCAGGGCGACAGCGTCAACATCAGCGGACGCTCGCGCACCGAGCGCATTGGCCGTCTGCTGAAGATGCACGCCAATAAGCGCGAAGACATTACCGAGATTTATGCCGGCGACATCTGCGCTTGCGTCGGATTGAAGCACATCACCACCGGCGATACCATCTGCGACGAGAACCATCCGATCATTCTGGAGTCGATTGAATTCCCGGCGCCGGTAATTGCGGTTGCAGTGGAACCCAAGACCAAGAGCGACCAGGAAAAGATGGGCATCGCGCTGGGAAAACTGGCGCAGGAAGATCCCACGTTCAAGGTCAGCACCGATCCCGACAGCGGCCAGACCATTCTCGAGGGCATGGGCGAGCTTCATCTGGAAATCCTCGTCGACCGCATGATGCGCGAGTTCAACGTGCAGGCCAACGTCGGCAAGCCGCAGGTCGCTTATCGCGAGACGATTCGCAAGCAATCGCAGGCGGAAGGCAAGTACATTCGCCAGACCGGCGGCAGCGGCCAGTACGGCCACGTACGCATTCGCCTGGAGCCGAACGAGGCAGGCAAGGGCTACGAGTTTGTGAATGAAGTCGTCGGCGGCGTGATCCCGAAGGAATTCATTAAGCCGGTTGACCAGGGAATTAAAGAAGCCATGGAAGGCGGCGTTCTGGCCGGGTACGAGATGGTGGACGTGAAGGCCACGCTCTACGACGGCAGCTATCACGACGTCGATTCGAATGAAATGGCCTTCAAGATTGCCGGTTCAATGGCGTTCAAAGAAGCGGCGCGCAAAGCCAGCCCGGTGCTGCTGGAGCCGGTGATGTCGGTCGAGGTGGTCGTGCCGGAAGAGTACATGGGCACCATCATTGGCGATCTGAGCAGTCGCCGCGGCCGCATCGAGGCGCTCGAGCATCGCGCCGGATCGCAGGTCATCAAGGCGATGGTTCCGCTGGCCGAGATGTTTGGCTATGCGACCAATATGCGTTCGAACACGCAGGGCCGTGCGACCTTCAGCATGCACTTCTCGCGTTACGAAGAAGCGCCGCGCTCGGTAGCGGAAGAGATTGTGGCCAAGGTGCAGGGCAAGAGCCCGGCAGGAACGAAGTAGAGTTTTGAAAGGGCGCGGCTTCAGCTGTGCCGGAAGAAGAGATTTGTATCAGGGCACGACTTTAGTCGTGCCGTACAAGGCAATCTTTAACGGGGCTTTAGCCCCAGCAAGATATACGGAGCTCCAATGGCGAAAGAGAAATTTGATCGCAGCAAGCCGCACGTGAACGTGGGCACGATCGGGCACATCGATCATGGCAAGACCACTCTCACCGCGGCCATCACCAAAGTTTTGGGCAAGCACAATCCGAACATCAAGTTCCGCTCGTTCGACTCCATCGACAACGCGCCGGAAGAGCGCGAGCGCGGCATTACCATTGCCACGGCGCACGTGGAGTACGAGACGGCGAACCGGCACTACGCCCACGTGGATTGTCCCGGCCACGCCGACTACATCAAGAACATGATTACCGGCGCGGCGCAGATGGATGGCGCGATTCTGGTAGTCGCGGCCACCGACGGCCCCATGCCGCAGACCAAAGAGCACGTGCTGCTGGCGCGTCAGGTCGGCGTGCCCTATATCGTCGTGTTCCTGAACAAGTGCGACGCGGTGGAAGATCCCGAGTTGATCGACCTGGTGGAGATGGAAGTCCGCGAGTTGCTGTCGAAGTACAACTTCCCGGGCGACGATCTGCCGGTGGTACGCGGCTCGGCCTTGGGCGCCCTGAACGGGGAAGCGCAGTGGGAAGCCAAGATTGACGAGCTGATGGAGGCGGTCGACAAGAACGTGCCGCTGCCGGCGCGCGAAATCGACAAGCCGTTCCTGATGCCGATTGAAGATATCTTCTCGATCTCGGGCCGCGGCACGGTGGTCACGGGTCGTATCGAGCGCGGCAAGGTGAAGGTGGGCGAGGAAGTTGAAATCGTCGGCTTCCGCGAGACCCGCAAGACGGTGGTGACCGGCGTCGAGATGTTCAAGAAGCAGCTGGACGAAGGCATGGCGGGCGACAATGCCGGCCTGCTGCTGCGCGGCATTCCGAAAGAAGATGTCGAGCGCGGCATGGTGCTGGCCAAGGGCGGCTCGATTACGCCGCACACCAAGTTCAAAGGCGAAGTGTACGTGCTGTCGAAGGAAGAAGGCGGGCGGCACACGCCGTTCTTCAAAGGCTATCGGCCGCAGTTCTACTTCCGCACCACGGACGTGACCGGCGTGGCGACGTTGCCGGCAGGCACGGAGATGGTGATGCCGGGCGACAACGTGGCGCTGGAGATTGAGCTGATCACGCCGGTGGCCATGGAAAAAGGCCTGCGGTTTGCGATCCGCGAAGGCGGCCGCACGGTAGGCGCGGGCACGATCAGCGAGATTATCGCTTAGTTCTTAGTCCCACTCATCCCAAACGATGGGATGAGTGGGGCACCCGAATCAAGATTGGTTCGCGGCCCCGAGTGGGCCCTTAACAAGAGTTCTTTGAGAGATAACTGACGTGATTGGCAAAGAGAGAATCCGCATCCGCCTGAAAGCTTACGACTATCGCGTTCTTGACCAGTCCACCGGCGAGATCGTGGACACTGCCCGGCGCACCGGGGCGCAAATCGCAGGGCCGATTCCGTTGCCCATCGTGAAGAATAAGTACACGGTGCTGCGCTCCCCGCACGTGGACAAGAAGTCGCGCGAGCAATTTGAGATTCGCACTCATAAGCGCCTGCTCGACATTCTGGAGCCGACGCAGCAGACGGTGGACGCGCTGATGAAGCTCGAGCTGCCGGCCGGTGTGGACGTGGAGATCAAGGCGTTCGGGAAAGAGCACAAATAGACGCTATTCGCTTATCGCTGTTCGCTCTTCGCCGGGGACAAGTTGACTGATATGGCATCTGGCGAAAGGCGAATAGCGAGCGCCGGAGAGCGACAAAACAAAGCTTCCGAGGTTCGTAAGAACCCCCGGTCATGGCGAACGGTCAGGAAGCGGAGTTGAGGACACAGATATGGCAGTCAGTGGAATTTTAGGTAGAAAAGTCGGCATGACGCAGCTGTTCGATGACAAGGGTGATGTTCACCCGGTCACGGTGCTGCAGGCCGGCCCGTGCGTGGTCACACAACGTAAGACCATGGCCAAAGACGGTTACGATGCCGCGCAGATCGGCCTGGTGGAGTTCGTCAAAGAGTCGCGCCTGACGGGTGCGATGAAGGGCCACTTCGCCAAGAATAATCTGCCGCCGCTGCGCTTGCTGCGCGAGGTCCCGATCGTTCTCGATCCGGAGACCCAGGACGGCACCAAAGTCGGCGACAAGGTCTTGGTCGATATCTTCGACGGCGAAAGGTTTGTGGACGTCGCGGGCACCAGCAAAGGCCGCGGATTCGCGGGCGTGGTCAAGCGGCATAAGTTTGCCGGCGGCGCGAGGTCGCACGGCTCGATGTTTCAGATTCCGGGCTCCATCGGCTCGTCCTCGTTTCCATCGCGTGTCTTCAAGGGCATGCGCATGTCGGGACACATGGGCGTGGATCGGGTGACGGTCCGCAACCTGCGAGTGTTGGGCGTCGACAAAGACGAGAACCTGCTGGTGGTCGAAGGCGCGGTGCCGGGGCACAAGGACAGTTACGTGATGATCACCAAGGCGAAGAAGCCGCCGAGAGAGCGTCGTGGATTCAGCGGCGCGGGTACGGTCGATCCGTTGAAGGCTTCCAAGCGCGCGGCAGGCAAGAAGAAATAGTGGTCAGTTGTCGGTTGCCAGTTGTCAGTTTTGTGACGCAACCGATGACTGGGATTTTCGAATGGTGTTGCGGTTCGTTGACTGACAGCTGAGAACTGACAACCGACAAGTGGATAAAGATATGGCGACGATTGACGTAGTAAATCTGGGCGGCGAGAAGGTGGGCTCGTTGGAGTTGGCCGAGGAAGTGTTCGGCGCAGTCAACGAGGACCTGCTGTGGGAAGCGGTGAAGCATTACCGCGCCGGGCAGCGCGCCGGAACGCACGCCACCAAGAACAAGAAGCTGGTGAGCGGCGCCGGCCGCAAGCTGTGGCGGCAGAAGGGCACGGGCCGCGCGCGCGTGGGCTCGATTCGCTCGCCTCTGTGGCGGCATGGCGGCACGGTCCATGGACCGCAGCCCCGCTCGTATGATTTTGCTTTCCCGCGCAAGAAGTTGCTGGGCGCCCTGCGTTCGGCGCTGGCGGCGAAGCTGGCCGACGGCAAGCTGGTGGTGGTCGACAGCTTCGACCTGGGCGAGGCGAAGACGAAAGCCTTTCGCCAGACACTCGACAAGCTGAAGGCCGGCAAGACCACGCTGCTGGTGGAAAGCTCGGCGAGCGAAAACAACAATCTCCATCTGAGCTCGCGCAATCTGCATGGCGTGGAACTGGTGGCCGGTAATCAGGTCCATCCTTATCACCTGCTGCGGTATGAGAGTGCGATCTTCGCGCGTCCGGCGCTGGAGAAGCTGCAGGATGCGCTGAAGGCCACGGCCCCCAAGCGCCGTCACGCGGAGGTGGCGTAATGAAGTCGGCCTATCAGATCATTCGCCGCCCGGTGATCACGGAAAAAGGGTTGGGCGTTAAGGAAACCGAAGCCACGCTGGTGTTTGAAGTCGCGGTGGGCGCGAGCAAGACCGAGATCAAGCAGGCAGTGCAGAGCATTTTCAAGGTGAAGGTTGACTCGGTGCGTACGGCCACGTTTGAAGGCAAGGAACGCCGTCGCGGCAAATTCACCGGCTACCGCCCCGACTGGAAGAAGGCGTACGTGCGGTTGAAGACCGGGCAGAAGATGCCGGAGTACGCAGAGAACCTGTAAAGCAGTTTCAAGTTTCGCGAACGGCGGAAAGCGAACAGCGAAGAGCGCAATATGGCAATCAAGACTTACAGACCGACAACCCCGACGCGGCGGTTTACAACCTCGACGGTCAACGACGACCTGACGACTAATCGTCCGTACAAGCCGCTGACGGAGCCCAAGCAGCGCATCAGCGGTCGCCGCAACGCGGGCGACCTGACGATCTGGCGCCGTGGTGGCGGGCACAAGCGCAAGCTGCGCATCATCGATTTCAAGCGCGACAAGGCCGGCATTCCCGCGACCGTCGCCTCGATCGAGTACGATCCCAACCGTTCGGCGCGCATTGCGTTGCTGAACTATGCCGATGGCGAGAAGCGCTACATCATCCAGCCGGTCGGGCTGAAAGTGGGAGCGAAGCTGCTAAGCGGACCCGAGGCCGACATTCTGGTTGGCAATGCTCTGCCGCTGCGCAACATTCCTCCCGGCACGACGGTGCACAACATCGAGCTGAAGCCGGGCAAGGGCGCGCAGATGGCGCGCTCGGCGGGAGCGCAGGCGCAGCTGGTGGCGAAAGAAGGCGACTACGCGCTGTTGAAGCTGCCTTCCGGTGAGACGCGTCGAGTGCTGGTGGATTGCATGGCGACCGTGGGCCAGGTGGGCAACAGCGATCACGAAAACGTTTCCATCGGCAAAGCCGGACGTACGCGCTGGCTGGGACGCCGTCCCACCAACCGCGGCGTGGTGATGAATCCTGTGGATCATCCGCACGGCGGCGGCGAAGGCAAGACCAGCGGCGGACGTCATCCGGTGACTCCATGGGGCCAGCCGACGCGCGGCTACAAGACGCGCAACAACAAGCGGACCGATAAGTTCATCGTGACCCGCAAACAGAAGTAGGACTGAGACGATATGGCACGTTCAACCAAGAAAGGCCCGTTCATCGACACGCACCTTCAGAAAAAGGTCGACGATCTGAACGCGCGCAATGAGAAGAAGGTAGTGCGCACCTGGTCGCGCCGCTCAACCGTGATCCCGGAGATGGTGGGACACACGCTGGCGGTGCACAACGGCAAGAAATTCATCCCGGTGTACATCACCGAGAACATGGTGGGCCACAAGCTGGGCGAGTTCAGCATGACGCGCACCTTCAAGGGCCACTCGGTTAAGGCGGCAACGGAAACCTCGGCGAAGCCGGCGCCCGCGCCTAGATAAGCTGCGCTGGACAGACGCAAAGTCGGCGTCTGCCGTGAGCCGGTGAAGTGAAGAAGAAAGAAACGAGATGGAATTTACAGCCAAACTGAGTTACGTGCGAGTCTCGCCGCAGAAAGCTCGCCTGGTGCTGGACCTGATCAAAGGCCGCCGGGTGGAAGAGGCGTTGGATACCCTCCTGTTCACCAAGAAGGGCATCGCGCCCAAGATTTATAAGCTGTTGCGCTCGGCCCTGGAGAACGCGAATTACGTCAGCGCCGAGAAGAACCTCGACGTGGATGTGGACCGGCTCTACGTGGCGCGCGCGATTGCCAACGACGGGCCGCGCATGAAGCGCATCCGTCCGGCTCCAATGGGGCGGGCCTATCGCTACCAGCGGCGCATCTCGCACATCGAGATTGCGCTGGCGGAGAAGGCGTCGAAGAACGGCAAGCATGAATTGGTGACCAGAGTTGACGGCGCGCCGGCTCCGGCTGGAAAGAAGTCGGCAGCGAAAAAGGCACCCGCCAAGAAATCGGCGGCCAAGAAGAAGACTCCGGCGAAGAAGAAGTTTGCGGGCAAGAAAGCCGCGAAGAGGACTTAGAAACTATGGGACAGAAAGTCCATCCATATGGATTTCGGCTGGGCGTAACCAAGCCGTGGCGCTCGCGCTGGTTCGTGGAGCGCGACTACGACAAGCTGCTGCTGGAAGACATCAAGCTAAAGGCGGAGCTGAAGGACAAGCTGAAGTCAGCGGGCGTCAGCTCCATCGAGATCGAGCGGCCGGGCAACAAGCTGCGCATCATCATCCGCACCGCGCGTCCGGGCATCATCATCGGCCGCAAGGGCGCGGAGATCGACAAGCTGAAGCAGGAGATCCAGAAGCGCACCAACCGCGACGTGTACGTCGATATCCAGGAAGTACACAAGCCTGAGCTTGATGCGCAGCTGGTATCGGAGAACATCGCGCTGCAACTGGAAAAGCGCGTTGGCTTTCGCCGCGCCATGCGCAAGGCGGTGGATTCAGCACTGCGCTTCGGCTGCAAGGGGATCAAGGTGCGGGTCAGCGGCCGGCTGAACGGCAATGAGATCGCGCGCTCCGAGTGGTATCTCCAGGGACGGCTGCCGCTGCACACGCTGCGCGCCGATATCGACTACGGCTTCACCGAAGCGCGTACCACCTACGGCGTGATTGGCGTTAAGGTCTGGGTTTACAAAGGCGAGATTTTCAAAGAGAAGCGCCGCGAGCCTCAGGGCGTGCAGGCGGGAGCGTTCTAGAACCGTTGTCAGTGGCCGGTTGTCAGTTGTCAGGAAAGGCAAGGACAGCGTGGTCGAAGAAACTGACAACCGACAACTGACGACTGGGTACTCATTATGTTGATGCCAAAGAAAGTTAAGTACCGCAAGCAGCAGCGCGGGCGGATGTGTGGCAAGGCATGGCGCGGCGGTGAGCTGTCGTTCGGCGACTTTGGGCTGAAGGTCCTGGAGCCGGGATGGATTACCGATCGCCAGATTGAAGCCAGCCGCGTGGCCATGACGCGCTTCGTCAAGCGTGGCGGCAAAATCTGGATTCGCTTGTTTCCGGACAAGCCGGTGACCAAGAAGCCGGCTGAAACCCGTATGGGCAAAGGCAAAGGCGCGCCGGACCACTGGGTCGCGGTGGTGCGTCCGGGCAAGATCCTGTTCGAGATGGAAGGGGTTTCGTCGGCAGATGCCGCCGAGGCCATGCGCCTGGCTTCGCATAAGCTGCCGCTAAGGACGAAGTTTGTGCAGCGCGAAGGCGTGCATTAGACAGCAGTTGTCAGTTGCCGGTTGTCAGTTGTCAGTGAAAGAACCTGATGCGACCAGGCGGTAATTGACGAGAACGAAAGACGGGGTCGGTTGCGAGAGTGCGTCAGATGGATCGTGAGATACACCAACTGACAACCGGCAACTGACAACCGACAACTGGGTTTGACGATGAATGTAGACAAGATTCGTAATTTGACCGATGTCGAGCTGGGCCATCAACAGCGTGAGCTGTCGGACCAGCTTTTCAAGATGAAGTTTCAGCTCAAGATGGGCCAGACCGAAAGCCTGAAGAAGATCCGCGAGCTGAAAAAAGATATTGCGCGGGTGCAGACCGTGATGCGCCAGAAGCAGATTGCCGCCGGCAACGGCGCGGGTGCGGCGCCAACGGTGGTCGCCGAGACGCCGGTAGCGGCGAAGAAGGTGGCCAGCAAGAAGACCAAGGCTGCCACGGAGAAAAAGTAAGCGATGGCCGAAACTACAACGACGCAAAAGGCTGCCGGACGGCGCAAGATCCTGATCGGGGAAGTCGTCTCCACCAAGATGGCCAAGACCATCGTGGTCGAGGTCAGACGGCAGAAGGCGCACCCGTTCTACAAGCGCGTGGTGTCGCGCAGCAAGAAGTTCTATGCCCACGACGAGCAGGGCACGGCGCACTTGGGCGACTTCGTGAAGATCGAGGAGACGCGGCCGCTGTCGAAACTGAAGCGCTGGCAGTTGAAGGACATAGTGCAGCGCGCGGCCATGGTGGCGCCGGTGGAGGATGAACCCACCCTGGCCCAAAAGCAGGGCTAGAACGGGGCACCCGGCACAGGCAGCACTTCGCGCTTAGCCAAGCAGGGGTGCGGAGTCGGATTGGCTAAATGCTGATCGCTAAGTGCCGAATCGCGACGCGGGCTTGAAGGAGAAAGAATTATGGCAGTGATGATGAGGACCATGCTGGATGTTGCCGACAACTCCGGCGCGCGCAAGCTGCAGATGATTCTGCCGTTGGGCGGGTCGACCGGCCTGGTCGCCGGATTGGGCGACATTATTACCGCGGCGGTGAAGGAAGCGTCTCCGGACGGGACCGCGAAGAAGGGTACGGTGGTCAAGGCCGTGATTGTGCGCACCCGCAAAGAGCATCGGCGTCGCGACGGCACCTACATTCGCTTCGATCAGAATGCGGCGGTGCTGATTAACGATGCGCACGAACCGGTTGGGACGCGCGTGTTCGGTCCGGTGGCCCGCGAGCTGCGCGAGAAGAAGTTCTTGAAGATTGTTTCGCTGGCGCCGGAAGTTCTTTAGTTGCCGGTTGTCAGTTGTCAGTGAGCGCCGTAGGCGCGATAGAGGTTAGCCCAGTCCTTGAGGGCTGGGAAGGCTGAGGAACAGAATGCAGAAGAGTGTAGATATTCGCCGCAACGATGAAGTGCGGGTCATTACCGGACGAGACAAAGGCAAGCAGCATCGCGTGCTGCGCGTGATGCCGGATGAAGGCAAGGTGCTGGTGGAGCACGTCGCCATGGTGAAGAAGAACGTGCGCCCGAATCCGCAGCGCAATATCAAGGGCGGCATCGCCGAGCAGGAAAGCGCGATATCCATCAGCAATGTAATGCTGATGTGCAAGAACTGCAATCGGCCGGTGCGCATTCGCCACGAGCATCAGGGCGACCGCCGGGTACGGGTGTGCAGCCGGTGCGGCAACACGTTGGAGAAGTAAAAAAACCTGCAGTTAGCACTTGGCATTTAGCACTTAGCCAAGGCGACAGGTGGTAAATGCTAAGTGCTGAACTTGAACACCTCACGAACCGGTAGCCCACGGGCGCCGAAACCGTGAGAAAGGCAAAGAAGAAGAATGGCAGACGAGAAGAAACAGAAAGCGCCGCAGGGCGAAAAGAAGCCGCAGAGCGGCCAAGCGAAGCCTCAGGGCAAGAAGGCGAAGCCCGACCAGGCGGAAGCTGCGGCTGAGCAGGCAGGTAGCGGAAAGCCGGCACGTCCTAAGGCGACCAATCGAGAAACGGCGCGCCTGCGCGACCGCTACTACAAAGAAGTGCGGCCTGCATTGATGAAAGAGTTCGGCCTCGAGAATCCGATGGCTGCGCCCAAGCTGGAGAAGATCATCGTCAACATGGGCGTGGGCGAGGCAACGCAGAATGCCAAGCTCATCGATCCGGCGGCGGGCGAGGTTGGGCAAATCACCGGGCAGAAGCCGGTGGTCACGAAAGCGCGCAAATCGATTGCGGCGTTCAAAGTGCGCGAAGGCATGCCCATCGGCGTGATGGTTACGTTGCGCGGCGATCGCATGTACGAGTTTTTCGATCGCCTGGTGAATATTGCGCTGCCGCGCGTGCGCGACTTTCGCGGCGTGCCCAGCAAATCGTTTGACGGCCGTGGCAATTACACGTTGGGGGTTCGCGATCAGCTGATCTTCCCTGAAATCGACTACGCCAAGGTCGAGAAGACGAAGGGAATGAACATCACTATCGTGACCTCGGCAGGCAGCGACGATCAGGCACGTGCGCTGCTGAAGCAAATGGGAATGCCATTCCGGCAGTAGGAGCGAGCGACTGGCGACTAGCAACTAGTCGTGAAGAACAAGATAAAGCGAGAAGAATCGCAGTAGCTAGCCGCTAGTTGCTAGTTGCTCGAAGCTAAGGAACAAATGGCCAGAACATCACAAATAGCGAAGTCGAATAAGAAACCCAAATTCTCGACCCGGCAGCACAACCGCTGCAAAATGTGCGGGCGCGCGCGCGGTTATCTGCGCAAGTTCGGCCTCTGCCGTTTACACTTCCGCGATCTGGCCTTGCGGGGCGAGATTCCCGGGGTTGCCAAGTCGAGTTGGTAAGACGCAGTAGCTAGCGAATCGTGGCTAGTCGAGCAGGTTAGTTCGTCACCGCAGGTTCTTCTGAGAAGGCCAGCAATCCGGCTGGCGGGAAGCGAACGGGCGACGATATTAGGAGAAGCATCGCATGAGTTTGACCGATCCGGTCTCGGATTTTCTGACCCGAGTTCGTAATGCCATCAAGGCACGGCAGCAGAAGGTGGATATTCCACACTCCAAGTTGAAGGCGGAGATTGCCCGTATTCTGAAAGAAGAAGGCTATATCGCCAACTTCAAAACCACCGACGAAGAAGGGCACAAGTTCCTGCGCGTGTACTTGAAGTACAGCCCGGACAACAGCTCGCCCCTGTCGGACCTGAAGCGTGTGTCGCGTCCGGGGTGCCGCGTGTATGTGGGACACACCGAGATCCCGCGCGTGCTTGGCGGTTTGGGGATCAACATTCTGACTACGCCCAAAGGCGTAATGACCGGACGCCAGGCTCGCAAGGAAGGCGTGGGCGGCGAAGTATTGTGTGAGATCTACTGATAGAGCAGTCGGCACTCAGTAGTCGGCAATCAGCTCGTGTCTTGACGCCCGCGAAGTTGAGCGAGGAGCGGAAAGCGAAGAGCGGCTAGCGAGAGAGTTACATATGTCGAGAATAGGCAAGAAACCGATTCCGTTGCCCAAGGGCGTGACCTATGCCGTCGAGGGCAATACCGTCCGCGTGAAGGGTCCGAAGGGCGAAGTGATTACGCATATGCCCGGCGGCGTGAAGCTGGAACAGAAAGATGGCGTCCTGAACGTTGTCCGTGAGGACGACTCCAAGGCTGCGATTCACGGCCTGGTCCGCGCTCTCGTCAACAATTCCGTTGAAGGTGTGACCAAGGGTTGGACGAAGGACCTGGACATCGTCGGCATTGGCTATCGCGCCGAGTTGAAGGGCAAGGGCACGGTGGTGTTCACGCTGGGCTATTCGCACCCGATCGAGTATCCGCTGCCCCAGGGTATTGAGGTCACGATCGATCCCAAGCTGACGCACCTGACGGTCAGCGGCATCGACCGGCAGAAGGTGGGATTTGTTGCCGCCGAAATGCGCAGCCTGCGTCCGCCCGATCCGTACAAGAACAAGGGCGTGCGCTATAGCGACGAGCGGCTGAAGAAGAAGGTCGGCAAGACCGGCGCGAAATAGTGGCTAGTGACTGGTGGCCAGTGGTCAGTGGTCAGGGAAAAGCGATGATGACGGGATAGGCTTCGGCCACCGTTACCCGGTTCAGAAACCCGGGACAAGGAAAAGGCAAAATGCTTTCGAAGAATTCAAAAGATAAAACGCGGCAGAAGGTGCATACCCGAATCCGCAAGAAGCTGGCGGGTTCGACGGACCGTCCGCGGCTGAATGTTTACCGCTCGGTGAACCATATCTATGCCCAGGTCATCGACGACGCCAACGGTGTGACCCTGGTTTCGGCAACGTCGGTGGAGAAGGGCAAAGGCGTAAAGGGCGAGAAACGCCCGACCGGCGGCAACGTCAGCTCGGCCAAGGAAGTAGGCAAGCTGATTGCCGACCGCGCCAAGGAAAAGGGTATTAAGAAGGTCGTGTTCGATCGCGGCGGATACCTGTATCACGGGCGCATCAAGGCGCTGGCGGATGCGGCGCGCGAAGCGGGACTAGAGTTCTAAAACTGTTGTCAGTTGCCGGTTGTCAGTTGTCGGTAGCGACCGGATTCTGGCGAAGAGCGAGAAGCGAAGGGCGAAAAAGTTAATGCCAATAGTGAAGAAGAAACTGGACGCGGGTCAGTACCAACTGAAAGACCAGGTGGTCTCGATCAATCGCGTCACCAAGGTTGTGAAGGGCGGCAAGAACCTGTCGTTTGCGGCGCTGGTTGTAGTTGGCGATCCGTCGTCGGCGGTTGTGGGCTACGGCTCGGGCAAAGCGAAGGAAGTTCCGCAGGCCATCCGCAAGGGGATTGAGTCGGCCAAGAAGAACCTGCTGCGCGTGAACCTGACGCACACCACGATTCCGCATCAGGTGCTGGGGCGCTATGGTTCGGGCATGGTGCTGTTGAAGCCGGCGCCAGAAGGCACGGGCGTTATTGCCGGCGGCGCGGTGCGTGCGGTGATGACTTCGGCGGGAGTGCAGAACGTACTCACCAAGTCGATCGGCACCACCAATCCCCACAATGTCATCAAGGCGACGTTCAACGCGCTGGGAAAATTGCGCGACCGTAAGGACGTAGCGGCGCAGCGCGGCAAGACGGTTGAGGAGCTGTAATCATGGGGCGAGTAAGAAAGAAGGCAGAACAGAAGGCGGCCGCAGCCGGTACCAAGATGCAGCTGAAGTGGGTGCGGTCGGCGATTTGCACGCCGATAAAGCACAAGCTGGTGATCAAGGGTCTGGGCTTTACCCGGCTGAACCAGGTGGTGGAGCGCGAAGACACGCCCTCGATCCGCGGCATGGTGGCGAAGGTGCCGCATTTGGTAGAGATCGTGAAGTAATCGCGCTGCCCGCTTGGTATGTAGCACTTGGCATTTAGCAGTTAGCCCAAGCAGAAGTAGCGCATGTTTTGAAGCGGCCGTCACGAGTTGTGAGCAGTTGCTAAATGCTAACTGCCAAGTGCTAATTGCTCGTAACGGCGACAAGGAATATTGAAATGAACTTAAGCACACTAAAAGCACCCCGCAAATCGTCGGAGAACCGCAAGCGTGTCGGACGCGGCATGGGCTCGGGCATGGGTAAGACATCGACTCGCGGCCACAAAGGCCAGCGCTCGCGCAGCGGCTCGCGTATTATGCGGGGATTTGAAGGCGGCCAGATGCCGCTGCACCGCCGTCTGCCGAAGCGCGGCTTCGTCAACATCTTCCGTATCGAGTACGAAGTGGTGAATCTGGATAAGCTGGCCAGCCTCAGTGACAGCGAAATCACTCCCGAAGTGATGCGCAAGGCGGGGATGGTAAGCTCGAAGAAGGCGCTGGTAAAGGTGCTGGGGCACGGCGAGGTGTCCAAGGCGCTGACCGTGCACGCGCACAAGTTTTCCAAGTCGGCGCAAGAGAAAATAGAGAAAGCCGGGGGAAAAGTAGAACTGGTTTCGTCCGCCGCTCAAGCGAAACAGGCTTGAGAGGGCCCGTTGTCCATTGCGCGGTTAACCGACGACTGACCACTGGCAACCGGCAACTGGTTTTTGAGGTTTTATGCTTGAGAAGCTAGCCAACGTATTCCGTGTTCCCGACCTGAGAAAGCGCATTCTGTTCACGCTTGGGCTGCTGGCAGTGTATCGCCTGGGCGGCCACATTCCCACGCCGGGTATCAATGCGGACAAGCTGGCGCAGTTCTTCGATCAGAACCGCGGCAGCTTTCTTGGCTTCGTTGACTTGTTCAGCGGCGGGCAGCTGCGCCGGCTGACGATCTTCGCCCTGGGCATCATGCCGTACATCACGGCATCGATCATTCTGCAGTTGATGACCGTGGTTTATGAGCCACTCGCCAAACTGCAGAAAGAAGGCGAGCTGGGGCGCAAGAAGATCACGCAGTGGACGCGCTATTTGACGCTCGGGCTGAGTGCCGTGCAGTCGTTGGGCATCGCCTATACGCTGCAACGGCAGCCGGATTTCGTAGTCAGCCCGGGTGTTAGCTTCGTGCTGATGACGATGCTGACGCTGACTACGGGCAGCGTCTTCATCATGTGGCTGGGCGAGCAGATCACCGAGCGCGGCGTCGGCAATGGCATGTCGCTGCTGATCTTCGCCGGAATCGTTGTCGGCCTGCCGCGGGGCGTTGCCGACCTGTTTCAGAAGGTGCAGACGCAGGCTTGGGGTGCGTTCACCATACCGGCCATGCTGATGCTGATCGTGCTGATGATCGCGGTAGTCGCGTTCATCGTATTCGTCGAACGCAGCGAGCGCCGCATCCCGGTGCAATACGCCAAGCGAGTGGTCGGGCGCAAGATTATGGGCGGGCAGTCGACCCACCTGCCGTTGCGCGTGAACTCCGGTGGCGTTATGCCGGTCATCTTTGCCTCTTCAGTTTTGACCTTGCCGCAAACCGTGGGAGCGCTGCTCAAAGGTAAGAGTGCGTTCATCGACCGGATTCTGGGCCAGCTCGGCTGGGGCGAGCCGATGTACACAGTGCTTTACGCGGTGGGCATTGTTTTCTTTGCGTACTTCTATGTGTCGATTGTCTTCAATCCGAATGAGGTTGCCGACAACATGCGGAAGTACGGCGGGTTCATCCCTGGCATTCGTCCGGGGGCGAGGACGGCGAACTATATTAACGACATTCTCACCCGCATCACCCTGGTGGGCGCGCTTTACCTGATTCTAATTTCGTTCATCCCGGAATGGATGATCGCCGGCATCCGGCTGAACCACCTGTGGGGCCCGGTCGGCAACTTCTTCGAACGGCTGCCACCCTGGGTGACGAACGGTCTGGGCGTGAACTTCTACTTCGGCGGCACATCGCTGCTGATCGTGGTCGGCGTAGCCATGGACACCATCAATCAGGTCGAGTCGCAACTGGTGATGCGGCACTATGAAGGTTTCACCCCGCGCAGCGGACGGGTCCGCGGGCGCAGGGCAACGTGGTAAGGGCAAAGTTAGCATTTGGCGCTTAGCACTTAGCCAAAGCTCACGAGCGCTCTTCTGTAATGGGTAAGGTTTGGCAGCACGCAGGGTTGGTCTTGGCTAAATGCCAAGTGCTGTTTTCGGAGGACCGGGAAACTCCGCCCCTAACGAGGGTACAAACATGGAAGTGCAGGCTTCCGCTGGAGTGGGCGTACAGGCTGATGCACGGATAACCGGCCCCATCATTTTGTTGGGGCCTCCGGCAGCCGGTAAGGGAACGCAGGCCAAGCTGATCGCACAGACTTTCGGCATCCCGCAGATCTCGACAGGAGACATTCTGCGGGCGAACGTCGCAGCCAAAACCGACCTCGGGCTGAGGGCGAAGGCGATCATGGAGCGTGGCGACCTGGTTCCCGATGAGCTGGTTTGCGACATGGTGGCTTCGCGGCTGCAGGAAGCCGATTGCGCGCGAGGTTTTATTCTGGACGGCTTTCCGCGGACGGTGGGTCAGGCGGAGTGGCTGGATACGCAGCTCGCGAGCATGCGCGAGCGCAAGAAGGGTGACGTTGCTGCCCGGCAGGCGTGCGCGGCGCCGGTTGTGATCCGGTTGGTGGTGGATTATAATGTCCTACTGCGACGGATTACCGGACGTCGGTCGTGTCCCACCTGCGGGCGAATTTATAACGTCTACTTCCAGCCTCCGAAAGTGCAGGGCAACTGTGATTTTGATGGCTCGGCGCTCGTGACGCGCCCGGATGACGAAGAGAGCGTTTTTGCGGAGCGCATGAGGGCTTACGAGCAGCAAACGCTGCCGCTGGTAGATTATTACCGCGAGCGCGGCCGGTTGATTGAGGTGGACGGCGAGCAACCGGTGGAAGAGGTAATGGCGCAGGCGTTTCGCGCAATTGAGAATGTCAATCGTTTGTAAGTCGGTCTCCGAAATCGAGAAGATGCGCCGCAGCGGCCATATTGTGCGGCAGGTTCTGGAGGCGACGAGGGAAGCGGTTGCGCCGGGACGCTCCACGATGGATTTGGAGCGGGTTGCGGAGCAGAAGATTCGCGACCTGGGTGCGAAGCCGGCGTTCAAGGGTTACCACGATTATCCTTGCGTGCTGTGCACGTCGGTCAACAACGAGATCGTGCACGGTATCCCGTCCGAAAAGCGAGTGCTGAAGCCCGGAGACATCGTCTCCATCGACTGCGGTGTGGTGCTGGACGGATATTACGGCGACTCCGCCATTACCGTTCCGGTCGGCGAAACCACTCCCGAGCTGCAAAAGCTGCTGGATGTGACACGGGAGTCGCTGGAGCACGGAATTGAAGCAGCGCGCGTCGGCAACACCGTAGGCGACGTTGGAGCGGCGGTGCAGGAAGTCGTCGAGAGGAACGGCTTCAGTGTGGTTCGCGAGTTCGTAGGACATGGGATCGGGACCAGGCTGCATGAAGATCCGCAAGTCCCGAACTTCGGCAAGCCGGGACATGGGCCGAAGTTGCGGGACGGAATGGTGATCGCCATCGAGCCGATGGTGAACATGGGCCGTCCGGAGACGCGGCTGCTGGACGACAAGTGGACCGCGGTTACGGAAGACGGAAGCTATAGCGCCCACTTCGAACACTGCATCGCGGTGACGCGGAATGGGCCGGTGATTCTGACGGAGTAGGAACGCAGTTGTCAGTTGTCGGTTGCCAGTTGTCAGTAAGCGGCTAGCGACGAACAATGAGCAACTAGGGATTTGGATGGACCGGCAACTGGGAACTGACAACTGACAACTGGGGTTGAATGAGTAAGGAAGACGCGATTGAAGTAATGGCGGTGGTGGTAGAGCCGCTGCCCAATGCGATGTTTCGGGTCGAGCTGGAGAACAAGCATCAGGTGCTGGCGCACGTCTCCGGCAAGATGCGCAAGAACTTCATCCGTATTCTTCCGGGTGATCGAGTGGCCGTAGAGCTGTCGCCCTACGACCTGACCCGCGGGCGCATCGTCTACAGATACAAGTAAGCAGTTGTCGGTTGCCAGTTGTCAGTTGTCGGCGACCGCAGCAACTGAGAACTGACAACGGATAACTGACAACTGGGGTTTGCATGAAGGTAAGAGCATCCGTCAAGAAGATTTGTGACAAGTGCAAGGTGATCCGCCGCCACGGCGTGGTGCGGGTGATCTGCGAGAACTCGAAGCATAAGCAGAGGCAGGGTTAGCATGGCACGTATTGCAGGCGTGGATCTTCCGCGCAACAAGCACATCAAGATTGCGCTGACCTACATTTACGGGATCGGCAACTCGCGTTCCACCAAGATTCTCGGTTCGGCGAACGTTGAGTCGACCAAGAAGGTCAGCGACCTGAATGAGGACGAGGTCAACCGCATCCGTCAGGTCATCGAACAGGAAGGCGACGTCGAAGGTGATCTGCGCAAAGACATCTCGATGCACATCAAGCGCCTGATCGAAATCGGCTCGTATCGCGGCTATCGTCATCGCCGCAGCCTGCCGGTCCGCGGACAGCGTACGCACACCAACGCCCGCACCCGCAAGGGACCGCGCAAGGGCACGGTTGCCAATAAGAAGAAAGCGACGGGTAAGACATAAGCCATGGCTAAAGCAGCAGGTTCGGCCGCCGAAAAGAAGGGCAAGACCAAGAAGTTCAAGAAGAAGGAGCGCAAGCACGTTCCGCATGGGCTGGTGCATGTGCAGGCGTCCTTCAACAACACCATCGTCACCATCACCGATACCAACGGCAACACCGTGTCGTGGAAGAGTTCGGGATCGCTGGGGTTCCGCGGATCGCGCAAGGGTACGCCGTTTGCCGCGCAGCAGGCCGCAGCGAACGCCGCCAACCAGGCGCGCGATCACGGCATGCGCAGTGTGGACGTGAAGGTCAGCGGGCCGGGTTCGGGACGCGAGTCGGCGGTGCGCGCGTTGGCTTCTTCCGGGCTGGATGTACGCTCGATCAAGGACGTGACGCCGGTGCCGCATAACGGCTGCCGTCCGCCGAAACGGCGTAGGGTGTAAGCACGAACTGCCCCCTGGCCAACCGACGGCTGGAACGGGGCACCCGCGGTTATGGTGCTTGGAAGTGGGATCGCGCATCTAAAGAATACCCACGGACAACTGAGCACTGACAACCGACAACTGATTTCGATCGGGACGAAGGGACGCCAATCCTGTAAACCGATCCATACCACGAGCAGAAGGCTTTGCTCCAGGAGAAGGTAATTTGGCACGATACAAAGACGCAGTATGCCGCCTTTGCCGCCGCGAGGGCATGAAGTTGTTCCTCAAAGGCGCAAAGTGCTTTACTGACAAGTGTCCGATCGAAAAACGCAACTTCGCACCCGGCCAGCACGGTAAAGATCGTAAGGCCAAGATCGTGGGCTATGGCCTGCAGCTTCGCGAAAAGCAGAAAGCGAAGCGTATGTACTTCGCGCAGGAAGGCCAATTCCGCAACTACTTCGAAAAGGCAGCGCGCAGTAAGGGCGTCACCGGCGAGTTGTTGCTGCAGCAACTGGAGCGGCGTCTCGATAACGTCGTCTATCGCCTCGGCTTCGCGGTGGCGCGTCGTCAGGCCCGCCAGTTGGTCCGTCACGGCCATGTTGCGGTGAATGGTCGCAAGGTCAATATTCCTTCGTTCCAGGTAAATGTGGGCGACGAGGTCGCGGTACGCGAGGCCAGCAGCAAGATGGGAATGCTGGAAATCGCGAAGGACTTCGCCAGCCACCAGCCGCCGCCGGCATGGTTGGAGGTTGATCGCGATGCCTACAAGGGTCGCGTTCTGGCGCTGCCGAAGCGCGAAGACATCAACCAGCCGATTAATGAGCAGCTGATCGTCGAGTTGTACAGCAAGTAATTGGTTTGTATCAGGGCACCACTGAAGTCGTGCCCTGATACGAAGCGGCTAGCGCGGGACGCGTGCCTGAAGGCCCGCTCTACCCGCCAGGAAATAATCGGCAGTGCCGGCCTGAATGCCGGCGCTACCACAACCTTCGCACCAGATCAGCCGGACGCTCTTTCCAGCGCCGCGCCACAGGGGCGAAGAAAAAGGAGTCACAAATGCTTTGGAAAGGCTTTCAAAAACCGAAACGGCTGGCTACTGACACCGAGACCTTGACCGACAAGTACGGTCATTTCTGGGCACAGCCGTTCGAACGCGGGTTTGGAACTACTATCGGCAACGCACTGCGCCGCGTGCTGCTTTCCTCGATCGAAGGCGCTGCGGTCACCGCCGTCAAGATTGAAGGCGTGTTGCACGAGTTTCAGTCCATCCCCGGAGTGGTCGAGGATGCCACCGACATCATCCTCAACTTGAAGCAGATTCCGTTTCGTCTCAACGGCGACGCGCCCAAGGCGATCTACCTGCGGGCCGACCAACCCGGTGTGGTCACTTCGGGCATGATCGAGGCCGACGCCGACGTCGAGGTGCTCGACAAGGACGTCTACATCGCGACCGTCAGCGAAGGTGGCAAGATCGACATGGAGATGCGGCTGAAGAAGGGCCGCGGTTACGTCTCCGCCGACAAGAACTTCGACGAGGACCTTGGCCTGGGATTCATCCCGATCGATTCGGTGCACTCGCCGGTGCGCAAGTGCAACTACTCGGTCGAGGCCGCGCGTCTGGGACAGATCACCGACTACGACAAGCTGGCGATCGAGATCTGGACGAACGGCTCCGTCACTCCGGCTGATGCTCTAGGCTTGGCGGCGAAGCTGCTGAAAGACCACATGAACATCTTCATCAACTTCGAGGAGGAGCTGGAGGCGCAAGCCGCCGGCGCCGCCGACAAGCCGGAGATTCGCAACGAAAACCTGAATCGCTCGGTCGAGGAGCTGGAGCTTTCGGTGCGCAGCTACAACTGCCTGAAGAACGCCAACATTCAGACCATCGGTGAGCTGGTGCAGAAGACCGAGGCCGAGATGCTGAAGACCAAGAACTTCGGGCGGAAGTCGCTGAATGAAATTAAGGAGATCCTCTCGTCAATGGGCTTGAGCCTGGGCATGAAGATCGACGAGCACGGCAACGCCGTGCCCGGTTCCGGATCGTCGAGCACGCCGGCATCGAGCTTTGCCTCGGCGAATTACGGAATCGACTCGGGATATTGAGGGTGGAGCGGGCCTTCAGGCCCGCCTCCCAAGCCGATTTTGAAAATAGCAGGGCTTTGGCCCTGGGTGCGAGCTGAAGCCCGCAAGAATATCAAGAGAACATTCGTGGACGCTGGCCTGAAGGCCGGCTCTACCGGTCAAGGACAAGAAAATGCGTCATCGTAGAGCAGGTTGGAAACTGGGACGAAACACCGAGCACCGGCGCGCGCTGCTGCGCAACCTGGTGACTTCGCTGATTGTGGAAGAGCGCATCGAGACGACCATCACCAAGGCGAAAGCCATGCGTCCCCACGTCGAGAAGATGATTACGCTGGGCAAGCGTGGAGATGTGGCAGCCCGGCGGTTGGCGGCGGCGTACTTGATGACGCGCGACGCCGTCGACAAGCTGTTTGAAATCTCTTCACGCTACGGGGATCGCCAGGGCGGATACCTGCGCATCATTCACGGCGGCTTCCGCAAGGGTGATGGTGGCGACATCGCTTTCGTCGAGTTGCTGGGCAGCGAGAAGACCATCGATGAGAAGCGCCAGAAGCGCGCCGAACTTCGCGCCAAGCGCGCCGAAGAGACGCGCAAGGCGATGGAATCGGCCCAGGAAGAGAACAAAGCCATGGCCGATCAGCAGGCGGCCAACGAGTCAGCGCCGGACGAGGACAAGAAGTAGCCAGCTCCTCTGTCGAATCTCAAAACGCATCCGCAATAGCGGGTGCGTTTTCTTTTCTAAACGGTCCTCGCGTCGTCTTGTGGTTCATTCGTCGATTGCTTACTATGGGGAACCGCCACTCCAGCGCGAAAGGTCTGTTGCAGATCGATGACATCGGCCAGCTCGTCAGCCCTGCAGGCTGAGCAGAATCGAGCCGAAGACTTGTCCAGCAAGTCGTCATTGGGCCGCCGTCTGTTTCTGCTGCTCGCTGCCGTCGCGCTGATCTATGCATTTATTGCCGGATTTCGCACTGTGGCCGACCCTGATCTTGGCTGGCAGTTGGCGAGCGGGCGCTGGGTTGCTCAGCATCATCAAGTTCTCTCCACGGAAGTTTTCTCGTATACCGCCAACGGGCAGCCCTGGATTTACCCTCTCGGCTCCGGGTTGGCTTTCTACGGCATTTATCTCCTCGGCGGTTATGCGCTATTGACGTGGTTTGGAGCAGCGACATGTGTTGCTACGGTTGCCTTGCTTCTCCGACGCGGCTCCGCCTTCACCGCGGCAGTTGCGATACTCGCTATACCGCTGATCGCTGATCGCACTACGCCGCGCGCGGAGATGTTCACTGTCCTTCTCTTCGCGGCCTATCTTTCCATTCTTTGGCAGAACTACGAAACCGCTCGCGCGCCGCTATGGCTGCTGCCGGTGCTGATGATTGCCTGGGTGAATCTTCATCTCGGATTCATCGCCGGGCTGTTGCTACTCGTAGGTTTCGCAGGACTCGATGTGCTGGACATCGTGCTATCGCCAGCCGGCAGAAGCGACGCCCTGCGCCGGTTGCGACGCTCGATTCCGTGGTTCGCAGTCACTGCCCTTTGCACACTGGTCAACCCGTGGGGATGGGGACTGTATCGAGCGATCCTTCGGCAAAACCGGGTGATGGAGCAGCACTCGCAGCTCATCAGCGAGTGGGCCAAGGCGGGGTGGAACTGGTCAGGCGCGATACCGAGCTTCAGCCACGAGCCTCTCACTCATACGCTCACGGTGTTGATGCTGATCGTCATCGTTGCTGCCCTGGCCGCCGTATGGGAACGGCGCTGGGGCGCAATCCTTCTTTTGTTAGGCGCGATGTATGAAAGCATGCGCCACATTCGCATGGAGGCGCTGACCGCCTGCATCGTCGTGGTCGTGGCGGGAGCCGTACTCGGCGCCTCGGCAACGCACTTCGCAAAGCGGTCACGAGCGCGGTGGCAATCGGTTGCCGCAATTGCTGCCGCGTTGCTGGTGGTCGGGCTCGCGGTTTTGCGGTCGACGGAGTTCGTTTCCGATCGAGTCTATCTCGCCAGCAACAGCCTGAACGGATTCGGCGCGGGACCGGGCTGGTGGTTTCCCATGGGCGCAGCCGAGTTCATGAATCGCGAGAACCTCCCGGTGAACATCTTCAACTCCTACGATGAAGGTGGGTTCCTGGTCTGGAAGATCGGCCTCAAGTATCGCGACTACATCGATGGCCGTGCGATTCCGTTTGGTCAGGAGGCCCTGCCGCGGGAAGAGCAGCTGCTGGGAGAATCGCTGGCTTCGACAGATTGGCTCCAGGAGGCAGACCGCTACAACATCAACACCGTCATTCTGCCGCTGCTGGGGAACGAGATCGCATTTGAGCAGCTGCAAGACCTCTGCTATGGCGACAAGTGGACGCCGGTTTACCTCGACGAACTCGCCATTGTGTTGGTGCGCCGCAAGCCGGAGAACGACGAACTCATCAACCGGTTGCAGGTGAACTGCGCCAATGCTTCCTTGCCGGGCGCATCGGTGGAAGATCAGCCTCGGTCATTCCGAAGATGGCTCAACACCGCGCATGTTCTTTATGTGCTTCGCCGCGATGCCGAGGCGCTGTCGGCTGCCGACCACGCGTTCCGAATTTTTCCTAACAATGTCGACTTACGGCGGCTCCGCGGAAGCATCTTCTACGCCTCCTCGCGACGCACGGAAGCCGAACAGGAGTGGCTGGCGGCGCTCGCGTTGGCCCCCGATCCGGCGGTATGGTTCCAGTTGGGTGAGTTGTACGAGCAGCAAGACCGAGTGCCCGACGCGATGCATGCCTGGCAACAGGCGGTGCAACTGACCGCCGGCAAAGCTGCAACTCAGAACACAGTGGCTAAGACAATCCACCCACGAGCTTTGCTTAAGCTGGCGCGTCTCTACATGATGGCCGGACAGCCAAAAGCGGCGTTGCAGGCATTGGACGAAGCGATTCGTAGCGCGCCTCCCGCGATGCTGAACGCCACCGGCGGACGCACCTTCACGTTCGACGTAGCCCAGGGACGGGCGGCGGCCTGGCGATCGCTCGGCGATTTACAGCAGGCTACGACCTTCGAAGAGGAAGCGGTAAAGCTCGATCCCGATGCCGCCGACGCCTGGTCACATCTCGCGAAGCTCTATGCCCGGCAGGGAAGAGTCGAAGACCAGCGACGCGCCGAGGCGCGGGCCAGCGCGCTGGCTACTCCCTAAAGCGGATTATCACCTGTTGTTCTTAGGACTCGTTGCCGCCGGCGCTGCCGTGGCATCGCTGGGCTTCAACGACTTCAAGTAGGCGACGACCGCTTCGGCATCGGCGCGGTTCATGTGATAGGGCGGCATGGGAGGACGCGCGGGCTGTCCATTCGGAGCAAGTCCCGTCATAAAAAACTGAACCGCCTTCTCTGTGTCCCAACCCGGAAGTCCCGCGATATTCGGAGAAGTATCGGCCCAGATGGGAACTGGCAGCAACGGCCCAAATTCCAGCTTCTTGCCTTGCAGCCATTTGTCCATAACGAAGCCGCCGGTGAAAGTGAACGGTGTGTGGCACTCACCGCATTGCCCGATGGCCTTCACCAGATACTCACCGCGCGCAATCTGCGCCTGCGCCTGAGTTTTGGTGGGTGGCGCTGCCGAACCTGAGCTGACAAGCATTAACAGCGAAAGAGCTACGAACAGTGCTGGAAACCCTGGCCTCATCCATCCTCCGGACTCGTTCTTAGCGTGCAGGGCATTCTGCGGTAGAGCTTACATGGAAGTCAACTTTCGGCGCCCAACCGCCCAACACCTACAATATTTGCGCTCCTCATTCGTCTTCACTGTAGATGAGCGACGTGGCGAGCCTGGAGCGGACGGCACTGGAACAAGACCAGCGAATCTCCGAAACCGTCGAGCGGGAGCAGTCGCGGCTGCGTAACTTCATCCGCCGGCGTGTGCCCGATCCGCGCGACGTTGAGGACATCCTGCAGGACGTCTTCTACGAACTGGTGGAGGCGAACCGCCTGCTGATGCCGATCGAGCATGTTGGCGCGTGGCTGTTTCGCGTAGCTCGCAATCGCATCATCGACCTGTTTCGCAAGAAGAAGCCGGAGAGCTTCGACAACGTGGTTGAGTCGTCCGAGGCGGGGGAACGGCTTCAACTGGAAGACTTGCTGCCTTCGCCTGACGCTGGGCCGGAGGCGCTCTATGCCCGCAATGTTTTGCTCGATGAGCTGGACGCCGCTCTGGATGAGCTGCCCGACGAGCAGCGCGAGGTGTTCATCGCCCACGAATTAGAGGGACGCAGCTTCAAGGAAATCGCGGCCGAAAGCGGAGTGAGCGTCAATACGCTGCTCTCGCGCAAACGGTACGCAGTGATGCATCTGCGCAAGCGGCTGCAAGCAATCTACAGCGACTTCACGAAAGCATGAGGAACACGCCAATGGTACAGAGATGGGTCGAGCGAATACTCAAGGTGATATTGGGGGTCTTCATCCTGGCTGTCATCATCGTCGCGGTAGGGATAGGCGTACAGCAGTTGTGGAACTGGCTGCTGCCGTCATTGTTCGGTTGGCACACCATAACCTACTGGCAGGCAGTCGGAATTTTGGTCTTGTCTCGTCTTCTCTTCGGCGGCTTCGGATTGCCGGGGCGGCACCGTTCGCACTTTCGCCGCCGCATGCATGAGCGTTGGGAGAGCATGACGCCGGAAGAGCGCGAAAAATTCCGGCAGGGAATGCGCGGGCGCTGTGGCTTCGGTAGTCCGACGCCGGTCGAATCCAAACAGCCCAGCTAAGAGATTCGTGTCACGCCCGCAACAAAAACCCCCGTCCAGGCACGTCAGCCTTGGACGGGGATCACAACTGGAAACTCGAAACTGAAACTCCAGGATTTTTCCTTACTTCTGACCCTCCTGGAAGCGCTTGTTCACTTCCGTCCAGTTCACCACGTTCCACCACTCTTTCAGATAGTCGCCACGACGGTTCTGATATTTCAGGTAATAAGCGTGCTCCCAGACGTCGTTGCCCATGATGGGATAGAAGCCCTGGCTCATGGGATTGTCCTGGTTGGCCGAGCTGATGACCTGCAGCTTGCCGCTGTTGTCGCGAACCAGCCAGCTCCATCCGCTGCCAAACTGCTTCAAGCCCGCGTCATTGAACTTTTCCTTGAAGGCGTTGAAGTCGCCAAAGGTTTTCTTGATGGCGTCGGCGATGGCGCCGGTCGGCTCGCCGCCGGCATTCGGGGCCATGATCTTCCAGAACATCGAGTGATTCACGTGGCCGCCGCCATTGTTGCGCACTGCATTGCGGATGGCTTCGGGAACATTTTCCAGACTCTTCAGCAGCTCTTCCGCGCTCAGCTTTTGCAACTCAGGCGCCTTCTCCAGCGCGGCATTCAGGTTGGTCACGTAAGCCTGGTGATGCTTGTCGTGATGCAGGTGCATGGTTTCTTTGTCGATGTAGGGTTCCAGGGCAGAGTAGTCGTACGGCAGGGGTGGGACTTCGAATGCCATTCTGTCTTCCTCCAGTGGCCTTGATGCGACGGATAACTGCGGGGATTCAAGCCGAGGCGAGACTCGCGTCCGCCACGGAACGAACATTATAGTGCGTGTGAGCAGTTTCAAGTTTCGAGTTTCAGGTTTCGGGATGGAACGGCTTGTCCTCGCCTGCATTAGCTGCGGGTTCGGGGCTCTCGATGTCCAGATTGACGACGATCGGCTCCTGCCCGCTTCGTACGATCACGGCCTCGCAGGGCAGATCGGTGCGCGCATTGATCTCCTGATGCGGAACATAGGGCGGGACGTAGATGAAATCTCCGGGCCCCGCCTCGTCGCAAAATTCCAAGCGATCGCCCCAGCGCATGCGGGCGCGACCCCGGACCACGTAAATGACGGTCTCCAGCTCCCCATGATGGTGCGGGCCGGTCTTGGCGTGCGGCTCGACGATGACCGTCCCCGCCCACAGCTTGCTTGCCCCGGTTCGCGCGTGAGTGATAGCTGCGGCGCGAGTCATTCCCGGCGTTTGAGGAGTATTGGAATCGAGCTCTCCCGCGTGCACGATCTTCACGCCATGTTCTTTCCAATCCAAGCTATGGTCCTTTCTCCAGAGCGCCGACGAGCACCGTCGTTCACTGCTCTGGAAGCCAGCCAACGATCCCAATATTGATGATCCTGCTGCCCCCGTCGGAGCACCTTACATCCAGCGAGTCGCAACCAGCGAGACTACGACAATGCCTCGCCCTGCTACAATTTTTTGTCGCAATCGTGTGCCGGTGCGGAGCGACATTCCAAGTCCCCTATTCATTCGAAAGTCGCGAATGCGTGGGGTACCCGCCTGGAGGTCAGTTTTGCAATTCGCATTTCCAGTTTCGAGTGGAGCGTCCGATCTGATACTTGAAACTCGAAGCTGGAAACTCGAAACTGCATTTAGCGATTGCTCGAACTCCCGGTTCCCATTTTTCGTATAACCCTCCAGCAGTGAGAAGGATTGGGCCAGGAGTTACGCCTCTTGGGAGCGCTGATTGGACGACAACCAAGCCGTCAATGCCCTTGTCCGCCGCTGTGTGTCCGGCGACGCCGCGGCTTGGCAGGAAATCGTCCAACAGTATCACCGAAGGATTTACAACATCTGCTATCGATTTTCGGGATCGGCAGATGACGCGGCGGACCTGGCCCAGGAAGTGTTCATCAAGATGTATCGCACGCTGAGCATGTATGACACCTCGCGAGCTTCGTTCATGACCTGGGTGACCACGGTCACGCGCAATCTGCTGGTGGACCACTTCCGCAAGGGCAAGTACGACCGCATCACCGACTCGCTGGATGCGACGCCGGGGAATCAAGAAGACGGCCTGACGATTGCTGAACAGATAGAGGACCGGGGGGCCAGCCCGGAAAGCCGGATGCGCAGCCAGGAGACCCAGCGAATGGTGCATGAGGCACTAAAGCGGCTCTCGCCAGAGTTACGCGAGGCGGTCATCTTGCGGGACCTGCAGGATTTGGACTACAAGGATATTGCCAAAGTGCTCAATGTGCCCGAGGGAACTGTGAAGAGTCGCATAAATCGGGGACGAACGGAACTGGCAAGGCTTCTGCAACGTACTTATAAGCAGGTAGGGTGATGGCTGGCGAGATCCAATCCGGAATGCAGTGCGTCGAGGTCGAGGCCGTTCTGGCTGAGGCCTTGGACGGAACGCTGCATGGCCCTGCGCTGGCTGCCTTCGAGGCGCACCAGCAGGACTGCGCCAGCTGCCATAGCATGGTCGAAGAGGCTCGGGCGGGCATGAATCTGCTGCACGGCCTCGATGAAGCCGAGCCGCCGCTCAACCTCGTCCACAACATCCTGGCGCAGACGATCGGGGCGCTCCCGTCGGAGCACCTGGTGGTCAAGCCGCACGGCGAAAGCTTGCTGGAGAGGCTGAAAGGCCGGTTGGCTCCAATCTTCGCCCCGGTGGTCACGCCGCGCTTCGCCATGTCGTTCGGCATGGCATTCTTCTCCATCACCATGCTGTTGGGCATCGCCGGTTTCCACTTTGCTGACGTCCGGCACTGGGACTTGAGCTCCCGGGGTGCCACCAAGGCCTATTACGCAACCCAGGCGCGGGTGATGCGTTACTACGAGAATATGCGCCTGGTTTATGAGATTGAGTCTCGCGTGCGCGACCTGCGGCACGCCGCCACACCTGATACCACTCAGGACAACGAGCAGCCGCAACCGCAGCAGGAGACTCCGGCGCCGGCTCCGAAGAATCCGTCGAAGAGCGAGAACCGGCAGCACGGTACTCACCCCAGCTACAGCCGCGATAACGGCGAGCCGCAACTGGCCGGCTATGAGCCAGAAACTTCCCGCAGATTTGTAATTTCCCAGGCCCGGCAGACTTGGAGAACCGCATGAATTGCGCCAATCATCCCGACGCACCCGCGGTCGCCTACTGCCGCACCTGTGGCAAGCCACTGTGTGACGCCTGTGTGCGCGACGTCGGCGGAGTGGCTTATTGCGAGCAGTGCCTGCCTGCCCCGACGTCGGCCTTCGTCCCGCCACCCGCCATGGGAGCAATGCCTCCGGTTGGAGGACCGCCTCCGGGCTCGCCGCGTCCTACCCTGGCCGCCATTCTCGGCATCATTCCTGGTGTGGGCGCGATGTACAACGGCGAGTTCGCCAAGGGATTCATCCATGTGCTGATCTTCGCCACCCTCATCTGGATGACGGATCACATCAGCGGCGTCTTCGGATTAGCCATCGCGGCGTTTGTGTTCTACATGCCGATTGAGGCTTACAAAACCGCGAAAGCCCGTGAGATGGGTTTGCCGGCGCCCGATCCGTTCGGGTTCAACAACTGGTTCGCTGCAGCGCCACCGGTGACTCGCCCGGGCAGTTCCGCGGCAAATCTTGCTCCTCCAATTGGAGGCGGCGGCGTGGTGGCGCCGGACGCGCCGGGTTGCGACAGTCCGCGCTCACGCGTTCCCATCGGCGCGGTCGTGCTGATCGGCCTGGGTGTGCTGTTTCTGCTCGACGAAATGGGTGCTTTGCATTTTGATTGGATTTGGAGGTTTTGGCCACTTATCCTCATCGCTTTGGGCGTGCGCATATTGATGCAACGCCAACGGAGAGGCTGGTGAGGAGGACATCATGAGATACCGATATAACAGCTCGTGTCCTTGCCCCCGCTGCCGGGCGCATGGATATATGGGACCCGCCGTCCTCATCACCATCGGCGTACTCTTCCTGCTCGACCAGATGGGCCATATGCACTGGATGGACTTCAGCTATACCTGGCCGGCGATCCTGATCGTGATCGGCCTGATCAAACTGCTGGAGCATAGCGCGTCGATGGAGGGACACGTTCCGTCGCAGTACGGGCCTCCGGCCTGGCAGTCGCGCGACCAGCGTTATGGTGCGCAGCCCTATTCCGGGCCGCCGACTCCTCCCGGAGCACCCGGCTACACGCCGCCTCCAACCGTCACGCCGCCACCCGTTCCGCCGGCTGGGTTTATTGCGCCTGGTTCAACGGCGAAAGGCCCCAACGATACGGGAGGTGCGTGATGGCAAGCATGAATCAATATCCGCCCGTGCCGCCTCCGCCGCCTCAACCTCCGCAGCCCTACTATTACCGGCGGTCGATTGTTGGCCCTGTAGTGCTGATCGTCATTGGCGGGCTATTTCTGGCGCGCAACCTCGGCTGGCGAGTGCCCCTGCACTGGTTTTGGCACTGGTTCGGGCACTGGTGGCCGCTGCTGCTGATCCTCTGGGGCGTGGTTGTCCTGCTCGAGCGTATGGGTCCCAACCGGGTTGGTTATCGCCGGCGTGGCATGGGTGCAGGGGGAGTTCTCCTGCTAATTCTGATTGTGACCCTCGGGGTTGCCGCCCACCACACGTCGGATGTCGATTGGAACGGCGTGCGCGATCAGCTCCAGATGGACGACGACATGGATATGGGCGGCATCTTCGGTAACGCCTATACCTTCGACGAAACGGTGGAGCAAGCCTTCCCAGCCGATGTAACCCTCCGCATCGTCTCCGATCGCGGCGCGGTGAACGTTACGCCTTCCGAAGGCACCGGAACCATACGCGTCGTGGTTCACAAAAAGCTGTATGCGAGCAATCAGAACGACGCCAACAAGTACAACGAGCAGACCAAGCCGCAAATCTCATCGACCGGCGGCACGGTCGTCCTTAACGCCAACACCAACGGCGCCGGCGATCACAACGTGCAAGCCGACATGGACATCCTGGTCCCGGCCGGCGCGGCTCTGGATATCGCCAGTAAGCGCGGCGACGTGACGGTGAGTGAGCGCAAGGCCGAAGTCAAAATCTCCCTGCAGCACGGGGATGTTTCCCTAACTCAGATCGGTGGCCCGGTCAGCATCAATCTGGAGAAAGGCTCTATCCGTGGCGAGCAGATCACGGGCGACGTGGACATCACCGGCCACGTGGATGACGCAACCCTCGATGAGGTGGCGGGCTCGGTCCGGCTGAACGGCGACTTTTACGAGGACGTTCGCCTCAGCAAGATCACCAAGACTGTGATCTTCAAGACCTCGCGTTCCGACATGGAGATCGCGTCAGTACCGGGCGAGATCGAAATCGCCAGCGACCAGGTGCGCGGCAGCCAACTGGACGGCCCAAGTCGGGTGATGACCAGCTCCAAGGACATCCATCTTGAGGACGTTTCCGGTGACCTGCAAGTCCAGTCGAACAATGGCGACGTGGAGGTCACCACGGCAGGGAAGCAGCCGGCCGGGAAGATGAACGTTACTACGCAGCACGGTGATGTTGCGCTGACGCTTGGAGGCAAAGCTGCGCCCGAGAAGGTCAACGTCGCCAGCCAGCACGGCGACGTCACCTTGACTCTTTCGCCGGGCGCCGGATTTCAGATCACCGCTGTCACCCGCAAAGGTGACATCAGCTCGGATTTTGGCAGCGTTAAGATCGACCAGACGAACGGCTCATCGCAGGCTTCGGGCACGGTAGGCAGCGGCGGCAGCAAACTGCAGGTCAGTACCGAGACTGGCGACATACGGATCGTGAAGAGCTAGCGAATAGTGGATAGACGCATTGAGTTGACAGGCGGGTAGCTCACGGGACTGTGTGAACTCCTAGTGATGAGGGTGCCTCACCCAAGCTTCTTTTTCCTTGGATGGGGCATTCCTTTCTAATCATAAATTGCTTCTGGTGACACTACCGCCTTCGCTCGCAGGTGAGGACCGAGCGCCATAAAACCAGTCCGACATAGCGGCGTGGCGTGCACGGGCAGTCGCGCTTGACCTTTTGAACGGGGCGCCAAATTCTCCTTGACATTGGATAGCGCAAGCCTACACTGCACCTAAGACGCCAACCTTATAAGGTTCGCTCCCCGGCCCCCAGTTATAACTTCGCGATCCGGTTCCGATTCCGGACGTGCCGACCTCGACTGGCGCAGGAGGCGAATCTGCCAACTACTCCCGCCCTAACCCGACTATCCGACCTCATGAGGCGGAGGAGGAAATCTACGTGAGCTACTCCACCATTCAGAGCGAGCTCTTCCAGGGTAAGCTGATGGACATCGTTGGGGCTTGCACAGACTCCGGCGCATCGCTCAGCACGAAGATCTGTTGGTCAATCCTTCTGGTGGCATTCACCCTCTCGTCCTTGGTCGTTCATGCGCAGACGGGTGGGTGCGGAGATCCGCGGGCGCAAGTTTGTAATCCGGGACAGCGCGCAAATATCAGCGGCAACCAAACTTCTTGTGTTGCTTGTACGGGAAACACGGTCGCCAACGGTTGTACTACGAGCTGCAGCGACTGCGGCGCAGGAACTATCCCGAGTTCCGACCATAGTGTCTGCGTCGTGAAAGGTGGATGCGGTGATCCCCGGTCGCAAGTTTGCAATCCGGGACAGTACGCTGATATCAGCGGCAACCAAACTGTTTGCCGTGCTTGCGCAGGAAACACGGTTGCCGACGGCTGTACGCGGAGCTGCAGCGAGTGCGGCGCAGGAAAGGTAGCAAACTCCGATCACAGCGCCTGCAACGAGTGCGGCGCAGGGATGGTTCCCAATTCCAGCCATAGCGCTTGCAGCGCCTGCGGTGCGGGAACGGTCGCCAATGCCGACCATACTAGCTGCAGCGCGTGCGGCACGGATATGATCGCCGACTCCAACCACACCAGCTGTAGCAGCTGCAGCTCGGGAATGGTCCCCAACTCCGACCACAGCAGCTGTATCGTGCCATGGTCACCCCACTCGAAGCCGTTCGATCTGGTTTGGAACACGAAGAACATGGACTACAATAATCTTCCCCTGAATCCCCAGTGGGCTTATCAGTTGGAGAATCCCGGGAAACTGCCCGATTTCGCCTCGATTTGCGGCTCCGCTTTCAGCGGCGGCAACAACGAAAACGCCAGTACCCTCGCCAGCAATTGCACCTCACAGCCTACGAAACTTGATCTTGATACAGGGGATTTTCAGGGGATTGGTGGACTGTGTAGCGGCCTGATAAATGGACACCTCACCTGGATGAAAGCAACGTACACCGGCTCTGTATTTTGGGAGAGTTGGTCCGGAGATCCAGCGTTCCCTAATGAGTGGAAAGATGGAGACTTCAACTTACTCTTGCGGGATCCTTCCGCGAGCCAAAACGGTTACGGTAACGGCTATACAAATATGAACTGGTCAAATAGCGGCATATTTGGTATAGGGCTCGAATTTAACGACGCCGAGAGCATCAACAACGCGGGCGGACCTTGGTGGTCGCAATGGCGGAACAGCGATATCACTAACTCCAGCCCTAACAGTAGTACCAGTCAGTTGTTCAACAATGCGGGGGGCGGCCTGCCGGGAGTTGTTACCGGAATTATTGGCATCGATGGTGTCCATGGCGCTTACGCCGAGTCCCACCCTGTATTCTCGCTCGCCCTGAACACTCAGCGAACCGTGAACCAAGACAACACCCTGACCGAAAACTGGGTTTACTTCCTGCAAACTCAAGGTAATGGAGGAGGATGCAGCGAGGCTTACTACACTTGGACTGAACCAAATAACACCTTCTATATCCCATTGCCGTGGCCCGAAGGGGCAACCGGCGTAAAGGCGATCTCAGGACCGACTTGGGGCTGGCAATCCGGCGCGGGGCCTACGACATATCTACTGGTATCCCAGGATCCGGGATTTACCTTAATCAAAATCCAAATGCCAACCAGTACTTATCCCGGTACGGATGGCCAATTCTCGCTGGTGTACAGCTTTCCTGCGGGCAAGAAGCCCCACGATGTGTCTAAGGCTCAGCCGCCCGGTCCCGCCCCAAGCGATAAACCAGCCGGCTCGGGGGAAAACGAGGATCAGTTCAATGTGGCGGACATGGCAGCTCGCATAGCCGATCCTGACGTTAAGGCAAGGTTCTTGGCCGACGCGAAAGAGACGCTTGCGCCACTGGCAACGGTGCCACCTCCGGCAGCCCACGGCACAGCAATCCCGATCAATTTCGACACGCCGCTTAAGGTCGAGGCGCGACCGCCCGCTGGCAGCGGACAAATCACGGCGCTCCAAACCTCTCCCAACCCGGTTAACCAACAGATTCATGCAGCCATAAAGAGACTGATGGATACCTACGGACCGCAGATGGAGGCCGACCCGCCGGCCAAGAAGTAACTGTGACCCAGCAGATGGCCTACTCCTTCGGTGCCTCATACCGCCGTCGGCAGTAAGAGTGGATGCCCCATCCTTTGTCCTTCTTGCGAAGAGGTGGGGCCCTCCAGTTTGGCTCGGAATCGATATGCCTGGGAAACCCGCTGATATGCCACAATGTGGCATAACAAGAAATGCTTCCCTGTCTCGAATCGGCAAGAACGTTTTCGCGCCTTTTTCCGTTCCGGGCGGGTAGCCCACCCAAGCATAGTTTGCTTGGGTGGGGGTTTTGAGATCTACCGCCAAAGCTAGCCCGATCGCTTACGTTTTCCTTGTGCCAGCAAGAATCCCCACCCTAGCCAAACGAAGGCTAGGATGGGCCACCCCCCGGGTGCCCCACTCATCCGCACTTTTCGGATGAGTGGGTACAGTCGGCACTCATCCGTCCTGTTCCCAGCAGCCACGCACTCAAAATCGCCAATGTGTGGGGCATCTGATCGCCTGCCCATCACTGAATCGTCGCCGTCTTGTAAAGCGCCGTGTCCTGCACCACCCAGGCGCCATGGACAAAAGCGTTCAGCGTCACATAGATCACCTCTCCGTTGGTAGGCAGGTTGTTGAAGCTGGTTCGCAGCCCGTCCGGGTAGCTTCCGCCGCCGATGTCGATGTCATGCGCTCCGGGAGTCGACCCAACCCACACCGAGTACCCTGTGGCGCCCGGCGCGGCCGTCCATGTGAATGTCGCCGAGGCTCCGGATAGTGTTATTCCTTTCGACGGCGAGGTGATCTGGGCGATATTCAGGTTGGCCGCGGTGTAGTAGTACTGATTGTTCGCCCACTGCCCGTTAATTTGCGTCATCAGCGTGACGTAGATCGTGCTGCCATCGGTCGGTAGAGTGTTGATGGTCTGTGCGAGAGTCGTGGTCGGCAGACTGCCTGAATCGTAATAGTTGTTTCCGCCCTGCGTGCTGCCTGCCTCAATCCGGTAAGCGGTTGCGTTGTTGCTGCCAATCCACTGAAAGGTGTAGGAGCTGCCGGGCAAGGTCTGGGCAAGCCCCGGGCAAGCCCCGGGCAAGCCCCGGAAAAGACATCTTTGCCAGTTGCCCCACCTCGGTAGAAACGTAGTAGGTAACGTTTGGGTTGCTAACGATGATATGAGTGCTGCCTAGCGCCACCGCGGTCACTATGCCATTTCCATCGACGGTCGCAATCTGCGGATTCTCGGATGAGTAGCTCATCTGGAGGGAGTGCGTGATGTCGAGTTGCGACCCGTCCGGGGCTGCTGTGAACACGTGGAGCGGTATAGCTTCCCCTGCTGCGTCGAACCGTAGCACGGACGGCTGGGTCCATATGGAGGTTGCCAAATTCTGAGTATCAACCTGAAGCGAAATCGGCGGAGAGTCCACAACGGAGCCGTCCGGCGTCGTTCCCATAGCGCCCACGTCGTAGGCGCCGATGGTGCAGTTCGATGGAATCGTCAGTTGAAATTGCAGCGGCTGTCCGTTGGTTGCCTGCGTGAAGCCGAGTGGGTCTTGCGCCAAAATAGCAATATTGGAAACTGACGGGTCTGCATTCACCGCGATAGTTACCACCTGGTTGGGATAAACGATCGTGCCGCTCGGCGGCGACGTAATCTGCAACAAGTTGCTCTGGGCAAAGCACGGTGCAACTGCCAAAGCTAAGATCATCGTGGCAATTTTGCTGGCCATAAGCATTCTCCTTGGCACTGCGTAGCACATTGAAACCTGCGGGCTAATCTGCCCTGGCATCTGGAAGACTTGCGAGGTCGTCAGCCTTCCGATCTACCTCCACGCTCGAGAATTCCCAAGAGCGCGAAAGGCAACCCAAACAGCACGCTGTAGATGAATGTGTTGAATGTCAAAAGTAGAGGGAAGAAGAGATTATCCCCAAGCATTGGCCTGTGTAGCCAACCTTCCCAAGCTTCAGTGAGCTTCATACCCGGCCATATGAGATAGCCACAGAAGGAGCCGACTACACTCGGAAGTCCAGCCTTCCCGGCTCCCGTTACTCCCGCTACCATTAGAAGAGTGAAGGTGAACGCTGCAGCCACGACCAACCCGACCTTGAATAAGACCTTAAAAGAGCGATACATGGTGATGAGACAGGGGCGACCTCAAAATTCTTCGAGAGAACAATTTGTGCGCGTGCCTGCCAATGTTTACAAAAACAACTAACGGAACCAAAATCATGCGCGCGTCTCTGGCGGGTGGCCCACCCAAGCATCGTTTGATTGGGTGGGGGTTTTGAGATCTACCGCCAAAGCTAGCCAGCTCGTTTACGTTTTCCTTGTGCCAGCAAGAATCCCCACCCTAGCCAAACGAAGGCTAGGATGGGCCACCCGCCCATCCTTTCCCGTCTGTTGGGAAAGGGTGGGAGACGAAACTGTGCGACTGATCATCTTCTTCAGCTGGCTCGGATCAAAGAAGGCCCTCAGCATCGTACCTCTCTACCCTTTCGCCGACGGCAGGCGAAAGGATGGGGCACCCGCACAAACGAACTGTAAGGGTGTTGGTGAACCTCTGTCAGTGACCTGAGATCAAAAACCGGCACCTCAGCAAAGATGCTTGGGTGGGCCACCCGCCGTTCCGGGAAAGTTTCCGCCTCAGGCCCTGGTTACTCCACAAATGTCTTGGGGGCATCCTAAATAGCTGAAGCGGATTGGTTTATTGAATAAGCGGCTCGAAATGTTCCACGTAGAACATTCTTAGTAACTAGACAAATGGTCGCGAAGTGGTGGGTTGGGGATCAGGGGAACGAACGGTGGATATGACGACCCACTCATCCCAACCGATGGGATGAATGGGGCACCCGACTTATGAGTAGCGCTCGGAAGCTCGCGGCTTGGGCTAGCTTACCTGTCGCGGGCGGATGTCGTATTGGCGGATCTTGTAGAGCAGCGCCTTGTAGCTGATGTTCAGCTTAGTGGCGGCGCGCTTGCGGTTCCAGGCGGTTTCTTCCAACACCTGGGCGATCACTTCACTCTCGGCGCCGTTCTTCAGATTGCGCACCATCTCCTTGAGATCGGGCCGTGTCTGCTCGCCTCTGTCCGGCATGGGGATTTCGTTACTGGCGCCGTTGGAGCGCGGGACGCCTCGCTGCAGTTCGGCGATCGCAGCCGCTTCGTCACCCAGCACCAGATAGCGCTTGACGAAGTTTTCCAGCTCGCGAATATTTCCCGGCCAGCCATAGTTCTCGCAGGCTGCGACCAGCCTTGGGGATGCACTGAGTGCAGCGCAAGCGTAGCGGTCAGCCAGGCGAATCATGAAATGGCGCAGCATCATGGGAATTTCTTCGCGCCGCTCGCGCAGCGACGGCATGCGCAGCACAAAGCTGTTCAGGCGGTAGTAGAGATCTTCGCGAAAGGTCTTCTGCGCGATGGCCTGCGGCATGTTGATGTTGGTTGCGGCCAGAACCCGCACATCGACTCTCACCGTGCCACGGCCGCCCAGGCGCGAGAACTGGCCGTCCTGCAAAACTTGCAGCAGCTTGGCTTGCAGCGCGGGCGACATCTCGCCGATTTCGTCGAGTAACAGGGTGCCTTTGTTGCACAGCTCGAACTTGCCCGGCTTGGCTTTTACGGCGCCGGTGAATGCGCCCGGCTCGTAGCCGAAAAGCTCGCTCTCCAGCAGTTCGCTGGGCATGGCGGCGCAGTTGATCTTCATGAACGTCCGATGCGAGCGATCCGAGTATTTGTGAATGAGCTGCGCCAGAACTTCCTTGCCGGTACCGCTCTCGCCAAGAATCAGGACGGGGAAATCGAACTTCGCCACCTGCATGGCGTGGGCACGAAGCTGCCGCATCTGCGCGGTCGCGGAGAAGAAATAGACGCCCTCGGCGACTTCAATGGCGTCGCCCGCTCCGGGTTCGGCCGGCTCGGTGCTCTCCAGGCAGAAGCGCAGGACTTCGTCCATTTCTTCCTTCTGCACCGGCTTGGAGAGATAGTCCTGTGCGCCCAGTCGCATGGCTTGCGCTACTTTTCGGGTATCGCGGACGCAGGACAACATAACTACCTTGGTCGAGGGGCGAGTTTCGCGGATACGCTGCAAAGTCTCCAGGCCGTCCGCCCCCGGCATAACCATATCCAATAGCACCAGGTCAGGGCTGTCGCGCTGGACTTTTTCCAGCGCCTCCAAGCCATTCGAGGCCGTCGACACGCGATAGGAATCCAGTTCCAGGACCGTCTGGAGGTAGCGAAGCATGCTTGGTTCGTCGTCTACCACCAGGATATGGCCAGTACTCATTGCTCCTCCGCAATGGTTCTCGCAACCGGTTTCAGCAGCACCAGAAAAGAAAACTTGCTGCCCGAACCAGGCTCACTCTCCACCCAAATCTTTCCCCCGGCCTGCTGCACCAGCCGACGGGCAATGGCCAGCCCAAGGCCGTATCCTTCGGCGCGCATCCCCTCCGGTGTCAGCCGGAAGTACTCCTGGAAAATCTCCAGCTGGAATTCGGGCGCAATGCCCGGGCCGGTGTCGGACACCGAAATGCGGCAGCAGTTGGGAGCGGTGATCCGCTGCCTGCGGCGCTCCATCAACGGTTCACGCTTCACGGTCCGCCGCTCCCAGAAGTACGGCTCGACATGGAGCCACACCGTTCCCGAAGGTGGCGTGTACTTCATGGCATTATCGAGTAGGTTGGAGACGACGTGTTGCACCTTGTAATAATCGAAGGGAAACGGCTCCAAGTTCTCACTGGGCAGGAAATAGAAGGCAATTGCTTTGTCCTGGAAGCGTTGCGCCCAGACCTCGGCAATCTCGCGGATGCAGTCGTTGATGCTGCCTACCTCGAAGTGCAGGTCGAAGCGGTCGACCTTGAGCGAGGTATAGGTCAGGAGATTCTGGATGAAGTTCGAAAGCCGCACCCCATTGGCCTGCATTTCCGTCAGGACTTCCATCTGGCGCGGACTTAGCGGGCCCAGTTTCTCGGACAACAGCAGCTGCAGATAACCACCCATGATGGCCAGCGGCGTCTTCAACTCGTGCGCGGCGGAGGCCAGCGCATCCCGGCAACAGCTGCAATGCTCCTCGGTTACCTGCTCGAGCTTATGCTTCATCCGGGACACTTTAGCCGATTGCATGGGAACGACGCCCTTCCGATTCTCAGCGATGCCTAGCGACTCCTCGGCATCCTCAGGAATGATCCCCGATCTCTGTTCCACAGGCATACTCTCGTCAAATGACAGCCCAGGGTTTAATCAGTTACCGGCCTCGGGAGATAGAGTAGAAACACTCTACAGGGGGAGACTCGATATTACCGCAAAGTGGTGTATTGTCAACGCCTAACTCATGAATTTTCGGTTGCGATGGGAAATTTGGTTGCCTTTTCAGGAACGGATTTGCAGCTTTTGCAGGTATTCCTGTTCTCCACAGGCGCAATACATTGCATTGTGCCCCTTCCCCCCACACTGTGTGACAACTGCTTATGTGCCACAAAGCAAGAAGTTTGGCTCGAATACCGATTTGGTCACCAATGTGCGTTACTACGTTCTGACTAGGAGACCGCTGTGCGTCGAACCGTTTCCGTCGCCGAGCGCCGCGGCTGGGAGCGCCTGCCCATCTCCATTCCTTTCTTCGTGCGTGGATGCACGGCGAGTGGGGAAGAATTCCTCGAGTTCGCCACCGCGCTGAATTTGTCAGCGGGCGGGGTTCTACTGGCAACGCGTCGCTACCTCGATCCCGGAACTAAAATCTCGCTTGAGGTTCCCGTCGCGCTGGTCAACAAGGCGCAGCTGCCGCGTTCCGTTTCGCGTCTCCAGGCTACAGTTCTTCGATGTACCGCCGATCGCCAGTACTTTCTCCTCGGGGTGCAGTTCCACGATCCGTTGCTAAGTTCGGACTCCGGACCGACAAATGGCAGGCCACGCGGGGCAGGGAAAGTCGGTTCCGCAGAGTGAAAAACTTTTCACATATTTGACCGCAAATTAGTTCTTCTTAACTCTAACTCAAGCAATTTCCTTATTGACTCTTCGCCAGCAATAGTATAAAAACCAGCAACATACAATCGATATGCGCATTTTTTTGCGATGTGCAGTAACTTGGCTCACGAAATGCAATTCGTTGATACTGTCATCCCTTAAGGCGACCCGAGGACGCGATGCCACTGCTGGCTGGCTCGAACAACGATAGTGCGATTTCGGTCCATCAGCTCCCCCCGGAGCCCGTGATCTTCGGGCAGACTCCAGCGATGCGCGATGTGCGCCAGAAGCTGGAGCGGGTAGCGGGCGCGAATCTCTCGGTCCTCATCACCGGAGAGAGTGGCACCGGAAAGGACATCGTCGCTCGTCTCCTGCATATTTACTCGCCTTGGTCCTCCGGTCCGTTTGTGAAGGTCAACTGTCCGGCGATCCCAGGCACGCTGTTGGAAAGTGAACTGTTCGGCTATGAGCGGGGAGCGTTTACCGGCGCCTTCAATCCCAAGCCGGGCCGCGTCGAGATGGCGCATCGGGGCACGCTGTTTCTGGATGAAATTGCGGAACTGGACAGCATGCTTCAGGCGAAGCTTCTGCAATTACTTCAGGACGGGCAGTTTAGCCGCATTGGCGCCCAGGAAGACAAGCGAGTTGAGGTGCGGATTGTATGCGCCACCAACCGCGAATTGCACGACGAGATTGAGCAGGGAAACTTCCGTGCCGATCTCTTTTACCGTATTGCGACCATGACCATTCACCTGCCGCCGTTGCGCGAGCGACCGGTGGATCTGCCTCTCATCTGCGATTACTTGCTGCAGTACTACAACGAGAGGTTGAATGGCAAGGCGACAATGGTTCGCCCGGCCTTGATGGCGAAGATGCAGCGCTACTCCTGGCCGGGTAATATTCGCCAGCTGGAGAACCTGGTCAAGCGCTATGTGGTCATGGGGACCGAAGATGTAATTTTGAGCGAACTGCTGGAGCCGAACGAACGCGATCCGGTGGAGACCCTGATGCTGGATGGGCCGGTCTCCCTGAAGAAGCTGACGCGGCAAACCGTTCGCAAGCTGGAGGCGCGGATTATCCTGAACGCGCTCCATGCCAACAACTGGAATCGTAAGAAGGCGGCACGATCGTTGGACATCAGCTATCGCGCCCTGCTGTACAAGCTGAAGGAAGTTGGGATCCCGCAGCGGCGGTCCAGCTCCAACAACAAGCACGCCGATGACAAGGCCGAGTGATTTGTAGTGAGGTGAGAGATGTATTCGCAAGCACAGCGAAGGAAGATATACGGGTTTCTGTTTGTTCTAGTAGCTTTCCTGGGATCGTGGGCCATGACGGCGGTCGCGCAGGACTCCGCAGCTGCGGGGTCGGACTCCACTGCCGCCAAACCCGTACTGCCGAGTTCCGATGGCAGCAATGAGGCCAAGGCTACGCCGCTACCGGCGACCAATTCGTCGACCGCATCGCGCGTCGGCAGCCGGGTTCCTCTGCCTGATGGCTACGTGATCGGCATTGGGGATGGTCTGGACATTAACGTGTGGAAAGAAGGCGAGTTGTCGAAGACGGTCGGGGTGCGGCCCGACGGCATGATTACGTTGCCGCTGATGGGTGAAATCAAGGCAGTGGGACTGACTCCTACCCAATTGCAGGAGCAGATTACCGCCGCTTTATCGAAAGAGTTGTCCGACCCCCAGGTTACGGTGATTGTGGTGGGGGTAAACAGTCTCAGCTATAACGTTATGGGCAATGTAGCCAAGCCTGGTTATTACCCGCTGACCCACACCATCACCATCCTGGACGCTATAGCGCTTTGTGGTGGATTCCGTGACTTCGCCAAAGAGAAAAAGATTTACATCTTGCGCACCGATCCCAATGGCAAGCAAGAGAAGATTTATTTCAATTACAAAGATGTGATCAAGGGCAGGAACATGGCACAGAATATCTTGCTGCAGCCCCGTGACACAGTAGTCGTTCCCTAAGTCTGGGGTGAAGGCGAGACGTTGGGGAGGATGCGATGAAACGGCAACTCGGTACGATGTTGACGGCGGCAATGCTGCTCTGTGCCTCACTGGCATGGTCGCAAAGCAACGACACCAACTCGTCTCAAACCGGCTATTCGAGTTCGTCCCAACCCTTGTTTACCAACTCGTCTTCCAGCGCGTGGACGGATACCCAGAACGGCTCCAATCCCAGCGATTTTACCCAAAACGACCCTTCGCAAAACGATCCTAATCAAAGCAATGGATCCGACAATGGTACGCAAAGCGGCTCTTCCGGGCCGCAGGACACGTTCAACCATCCCGAGCAATTGCCGTCACTCGGGCTGTTTAGCGATGCCGTCCATCGCGCCGGCATCAGCTTAGTTGGGTCGGTAGGTTCAATCGCCCAGTATGTGTCCTATACGGGCACTCCCGGGGCCTGGGACACACTCAATACCTTCAGCGGCGGAATTACGATTGCGCAGTACCGGCCCAACTATGGTTTTCTGCTGAACTACACCGCTGGCCTGGATCTCACCAGCGGGTACTCCGTCAATGAAACGCTGCTGAACCAATCAGCGTATTTCGGGGGCAATTGGAACTTTGCCAAGCGCTGGCAATTGCGAGTCAAAGACAGCTACTTCTACAGCGACAACCCGTTTACGCCATTCCTTACGTACCTGGGGAACCCTACACCCAACAACCCCAACCCGGTGGCTTACTTTCCTCAGGCGGTGGTCGAGGAAAACACCGCGCACGTCGACCTTACCTATCGACTGGGGCCGCATGACCTGCTGAATTTCAATGCGGGCGAGAACTTCCAGAAATACCTTCGAGGTTCGGCCATCGCTCTTTGGAATTCCACCAACTATTCGGAAGGCGCGTTTTACCAGCACAACTACAGTGCCCAGTTGGCGGTCGGTGGCGGCTATCAATTCGCCGCGCTGGACTTCGGCCACGGGCAGTCGCGGTCGGGTGTCAGCACCTTCGAGGGCTTCCTCAGTTACGTCTTCAACTCCCATGTGAATGCCAGTTTATGGATTGGACCGGAATCGACCTCGACCAAGAACATCATTCCAGTTCTTTGCAACCAGTTCGGGTGCTTTGTCGAGATCTTTCACCAGCAAAGCTGGAGTGTGGCGGAAGGCGGCACCTTCCAATGGAAGATTTCTCCCAAAGATGAGCTGGATTTCCAGGGCAGTCGCGGGGTCTCGAACTCCGGCGGTATTTTGGGTGCCGCGAATATCTATCAGGCCCTGCTTGGTTATAGTCGGCCGGTCAGCCGGGCCTGGAGTTTTGGCGTGGGACTTAACTACGCCTACAGCAAGTCAGTGTCAGATTTTAGAGCCGAGCAGTACCTTAAATCGCTGGCCGGTACAGTGGGGTTCAGCCGCGATCTGTTCAATCGGTCGTGCCAGTTCAACGCTTACTACGCGCTCGTACACCAATCGCAGAATTACTTCGGGTTGCCGACCATCAGCTCTACCAGCGGTCTAGGCTTCACCATCCGATATGTTTGGGACCACGGACTTGGGGGATGATTCATGACGCAAGAATTTGACGAGCAGAAATCAGGGCAAGGTTTTGACGAGTATTGGGCAATCGTGCTCCGCCGCAAGTGGTGGATTCTGGGGCCCTTGTTTTTCGGCTGGGCGATTGTGTTTGCCTCGGCCTGGTTCCTGCCGCCGCGCTATGCCTCGGAGAGCACCATTCTGGTCGAGCCTCCCAAGGTGCCCAGCAATCTGGTGGCGCCTAACGTTGAAGTCGACCTGGCCGACCGCGTGCAGAGCATGAGCACGCAGATTCTGAGCCGCACTCGTCTGCTCAATCTGATCGAGCGCTTCCATTTGTATCCGGGCTACTCCTACTCGCCCGACCTGCAAGTGGAAAAGATGCGCGATGACGTCAAGATGGACATGATCACCGGCGAGTCCAACCTGTCCAGCAAGCCCGAGCTGGTCGCCTTTCGCATCACCTACAAGGCGCCCGACCCGGCTGTCGCTCAGAAGGTCACCATCGCGCTGACCTCGTTCTTCGTCGATGAGAACGTGCGCGCCAGCCAGGAGCAGTCAGAAGCGACCACGCTCTTCCTTGATTCACAGGTAAGGGCGCTGGGACAGACGCTGGCCGACGAAGAAGCCAAAGTCCGCGCTTATGAAGCTCAGCACGACGGCTCTCTTCCGCAGCAGTTGCAGAGCAACATCCAGATCCTGAACGGCGTTCAACAGCAGATGCAGGCCGCCCAGGTCGCCAAGGAACGTGCTGTTCAGCAGCAGACGTATTTGAACTCGCTGCAGTCGCAATACCAGAACATGAGTGACTCGGCGGCCGCGCCGGCCAGCATCGATAACCAGCTGGAGAACGCACGCTCCGCTCTGGCCGCCATGGAGGCCCACTACACCGACGATTATCCCGACGTGAAGAAGCTGAAGGACACCATCGCCGCTCTGGAAAAACTGAAGAAGCAGATGGCGAACGAAGCTCGCGACAATATGGAGACCGACAATGCCACGCCGGAGCAGGTGAAGGCAGGCATGCCTCTGATTGAGCTGAGGACCCAGATGAAGCTCAACAAGCAGGAGATCGATCGGGCCAACAGCACGATGCAGCGCCTGGGCCAGGAGGCAGCGGTCTACCAGGCGCGCCTGAACGCCACTCCGGCTGTGGAAGCCGAAATGGCCGACATGATGCGCGACTTCGGCAACATGAAGAAGGAATATCAGGAGCTTCTGGCCAAGAAGCAGCAATCGGCTCTGGCCACCAGCCTGGAAAAGCAACAGCAGGGCGCGCAGTTCCGCATCATCGATCCACCGTCTCTGCCTGACAAGCCGGCCTTCCCCGACCGGTTCAAGTTCTCCCTCGCCGCGATCGGCGCCGGCTTTGCCCTGGCCGTGTTGTTTGGGTTCGGCGCTGAGTTCCTGGACGATCGCATTCGCGGCGAGCAGGCACTCACCGACACAGTCGACCTGCCCATCCTGGCGGAGATTCCTCCCCTGTCCACTCCCAAGGAGCTGCGCCGGGCCCGATGGGCGCCAAGGCTGGCCATTGCCGCGGCGGTGTTGATCTTACTTCTGCTGCCCTCGGGCGTTGCTTACGTCTATTACTGGAGCTCGTAAATGTACAAGCAATTCTTCGGGTTGGCGCGGAATCCATTTGAGATCAGTCCGGACCCGTTCTTCTATCACCCGACGCCGCGCCACAACGAAGCCCTGGCCAATCTGCATTACGGGGTGGGCCGCAGGAAAGGCTTCATCGTAATCACCGGCGAAGTGGGCACCGGCAAGACCCTGCTGGTGCGCTGCCTGCTCGCCGAGCTGCGCAAGAACAACATCGCCTTCGCGTATGTGTTCAACCCGCTGCTGCCGGTAGTGGAGTTCTTTCAGTACATCATGGCCGACTTTGGCCTGCCCTATTCCGGGCGCACCAAGACGGAGATGTTGCTCGACCTGAACCGCTTCCTCATCCAGCGGCACGCGCGCGGCCTGATCACCGCTTTGGTGGTCGATGAGGCGCAGGCCTTGCGTCCCGACCTGCTGGAAGAAGTTCGGCTGCTGACCAACCTGGAAACCTCCCAGCAGAAGCTGCTGCAAATCGTCCTGATGGGACAGCCCGAGTTGGAAATCGTGCTTGACTCGGCGGAGTTGCGCCAACTGAAGCAGCGTGTTGCCCTGCGTTGCCAGCTGCAGCCGCTGGATCACGCGCAAACCCGGGCCTACGTGCTCTCGCGCCTGGAGCGCGCCGGCGCCCCGGCCGAGCCGCCCATCTTTTCCGATGCGGCGCTGGAGAAAATCTTCGAGTACTCGCGCGGCATCCCGCGCATCATCAACAACCTTTGTGAAAACTCCATGGTGAATGCCTTCGCCCGCGAGCTGCGTCCGGTGAGCGGCGAGCTCATCACCGAAGTTGCAGCTGACTTCCGGCTCATCCCTCAGGCGATGCCGGAAGACGTTACCATCTCCAATGCCGCTGCCGAGGAGAACAGCGAAAGCATGCTGCGCTCGTTGTTCCGCCTGATGCGCACCGTGGATAACCAGGAAATGCCAGCCGAGAAACCCTTGCAAGCCACTGCCGGGAGGAGAGCCTAACCATGAGTCGAGTGTACGAAGCATTACAGCGGTCCCAAGGTGATCAGTCGAGTGCCTCGCCTTTGGTTTCCGAACAGCAGGAACCTGCTGGCGTTGCCGCCGCGGTTGCGGCATCGCCGGGTATCGCCGTAGCCGAGCCAGTTCAGACCCTCAACGTTCCCGAGAACCGCATTCTGCACCCGGTGCCGACGCCCGAGCAGCGCATGGTAACGCTGAGCGAGCCGAATGGCACCGGCGCGGAAATGTTTCGCGTGCTGGCCACCCGGCTGGCCCACATGCAGAACAAGCGCCGCCTGCAGAAGCTACTGGTCACCAGTTCCGTAATGGACGAAGGCAAGTCGGTGGTTGCCGTCAATCTCGCACTCACTTTGGCGCGTCGGCCCGATACGCGCGTGCTGTTGATTGAAGCCGACCTGCGTCGTCCCACGGCTAGTGCTCTTCTGTCGAGCTCGCAACTGCGCGGCATCAACGACTGGAACGAGGGCAAGCTGCCGCTCGAGGATTCCCTCTACCAGCTGCGCGACATGCCGCTTTGGTTTCTGGCTGCCGGCCGCCCCATGAACGAGCCGCTGCCGCTGCTCGAATCCGAACGATTCGCCAAGATGCTGGACACCATCTCCGCCAACTTTGATTGGGTTCTGCTGGATGCGACACCGCTGTTGCCCATGGCCGACTCCACCTCGCTGGCGCGGCTGTGTGACGGCGTGTTGGTCGTGGTACGCGAAGGCGTTACGCGAAAGAAGATCCTGAGCAAGGCCGTAGCTTCCATCGAAAAATCCAAGCTGGTCGGGCTGGTTTTTAATCAGTCCTCCACGTTGACCGTCGATTACGAGCACTACTACGGCGCCGGCAGCAGCAACGGGGACAAGCCTTCGAAAAAGGAAGCTAAGAAAGCCAAGAAGGAAGCAGCCGCAGAAGCTGAACGGGTCAAAGCGGCCTCGGCATGATTCGTCTGTTCAACGCCTATTTTCCCACTCGCACACTGCTGCTTACGGTGACCGAGGCTTTAATTGTCACCCTCGGTTTTGTTGCAGCGGTGTTGTATTGGGCGGGAACGGCGACGGACGCCAACATCTATCTCCTGTACGAAAATGGTCTGGGACGGATCGGGCTGGTGGTCGGGGTCTTCGTACTCTTGATGTACTACTTCGACCTTTACGACTCAATCGTTCTATCCAATCGCCGCGAAGTAGTCACCCGCCTGGTCGGCGTCCTGGGCTGCTCCTTTGTCACCCTGTCCGTTCTGTATTACGTCTTCCCGGAAATCAGGTTAGGCGGCAGCACGCTGTGGATGGGAGTCGGCATCGTCGGCGTGTCGGTGCCGGCGTGGCGCAAGCTGTTTTTCGTTCTGAACCGCTCGGCACGATTTTCCGAGCGTGCCATCCTCTATGGCGACGGACCTCTGGCCACGCCGCTCCTGGAAGCCATTGCCAGCCGCTCCGAGTTAGGAGTGCGCATTGTTGGCTTCGTCGGCCAGAGTTCGGAGCCCGCCGTCCGCATTCCCCGCTTTGATGATGAAGACCTGGAAGAGCTCGTCGACCAGCGTGGGGTGCGTCGTATCGTGGTCACCATGGGTGACCGTCGCGGCAAATTGCGCGTGGATAAGCTGCTCCGGCTAAAGGCCAAGGGCGTTTATATCCAGGATGGTCCCGAGTATTACGAAAGCATTACCGGCAAGATTCCACTGGATTCTCTACGCCTGAGCTGGCTGCTGTTTTCGCCCGGCTTTCACGTGCGCACCGCCCTGCGGCTGTATAAACGAGTGTTCTCGCTGACGCTTGGCGGCCTGGCCATTGTCTTGATGTCCCCCATCATGCTTCTGGCTTGGATCGCCGTTCGCCTCGACTCTCCAGGGCCGGCGATCTTCCGCCAGAAACGCGTCGGCGAAAACGGTAAGCTGTTTACCGTCTTTAAGTTCAGGTCAATGTTTGATGGCTCCGACAAGAAGCAGCTCCGCCCCGCCGAGCACGACGACGATCGTATTACTCGGGTAGGGAAGTGGCTGCGGCGCACTCGCATCGACGAACTGCCGCAGCTGTTCAACATTGTTAAAGGCGACATGGCCTTCGTCGGCCCTCGCCCTTTCGTTCCCGAGCAGGAAGAGGAATATGCAGCCAAAATCCCGTTCTATAAGGAGCGCTGGCTGGTCAAACCCGGCGCCACGGGGTGGGCGCAGATCAATCGCGGTTACAATGTTACAGTAGAAGATAATCGCGAGAAGCTGGCTTACGACCTTTTCTATATTAAGAACGTATCGTTCGGCCTCGATTTGTTCATCATGTTCTCGACGGTTAAGATTCTACTGCTAGGCCGCGGCGGACGTTAGGAAAGGCCGCTTCTCGCTCGTCGCCCTTCGCTCTTCGCCAAACCATGGTTTTTCGCACAGCTCTGGCGAAAAGCGAACAGCGAATGGCGAAAAGCGAACAGCGAATTGCGAAAAGCAACTCAGCTGTTATCAATCAAGTTCAAGGACACTTCATGAAGAAAGCTTTAATCACCGGAATTTCAGGTCAGGACGGCAGCTATCTTGCCGAGTATCTCCTGGGCCTCGGCTACAGCGTTTACGGCCTGGTGCGCCGCGAGTCCGCCACCATGCGCTTTTTGCGAGACGTAGAAGACAAGATCGAACTACTGTACGCCGACATGCGCGACACGGTCTCGCTCGAGGTCGCCTTCGCCAAGGCGACGCCTGACGAAGTCTACAATCTCGCGGGCCAGGTCTTCGTGCCCACCAGCTGGCACATGCCCGCCGAAACCTTCGACATCAACGTCGGCGGCCTGGCGCGCTTGCTCAACATCGTCGAGCGCCTCAAGCCGGACACCCGTGTGTACCAGGCGTCGAGCTCCGAGATGTACGGCAACCTCGACGGTCTGCGTAACGAAGACACGCGGTTGGCGCCCACTTCGCCCTACGGCGTCTCCAAGACGGCTGCTCACAAGCTGTGCGAGGTCTATCGCGCGCGCGGAATCTTCGCGGTCGGCGGCATCCTCTTCAATCACGAGTCGCCCCGCCGCGGCCCTGAAATGGTGACCCGCAAGATCACCTTGGCCTCCGCCGATTGGGCGCGGGGCAAGAAAAACAAGCTAAAGCTCGGTAACATGGACGCCCGCCGCGACTGGGGTTTTGCCGGCGACTATATTCGCGCCATGCACGCCATGCTGCAGCAGTCGGAGCCGGTCGACTACGTCATCGCCACCGGCCAGTCGCACAGTGTTTATGAGTTTGTGGTCGAGACCTTGCGCTGCCTCGATCTCATTCCTCAAGGCGCCGATGCCGCCAAGATCGTCAGCGAGTACGTCGAAGTCGATCCCAAGCTGTTCCGCACCGGTGAAATTCATGATCTGCGTGGCGACGCTACTCTGGCGCGAACCAAACTGAACTGGACGCCTGAGGTGGATTTCCACGGTCTGGTTCGCATGATGGTTGAAGCTGACACCGGGAGTGCGAAAGCAACTGAGCACTCCACCCAATTCGCCACCACCGGCCGATAATGCGATGACTGCATCCCCGTCGCTTACTCCGGCCCCTGAGAAGCCGAGCAAACCCGTCGTCCGCCGCATCCTCACGTGGTTGCTGGCGGGCGGCGCGGCGCTTGTCTTGTTGTTCGGCGTTGCAGTCGTCAACAACAATTACTCTTTCACGCGCCCCTCGAAAGCTGAATTCAACGCCCAGCTCAATCGCGAGATTGACAGCTCGACCCAGTGGATCCTCACCCATCCGGAGAACTACGGCAATCCGCCCTTGATGTTCATGATCGGCGACATGGCGGAAATGTCGGACGATCCACGATTGCAGCAGTATGTGCAGGGTTACCTCGCCAGCAATCGCGTGCACATCCCGGGCCGCCCGCAAACCTGGTACTACGCGCGCTGGGCATTTCCTTCGTTGCAGGTTCCTCTGGTGCCGCGGGGAGAGGTGCCCTACTTCAGTTGGCAAGACCGCTGGTTCGGCTTCGCCAGCGCGCCCGACAAGGTCGATCTCGAACCGCAGGATCGCGCCGATCTGTTCTCGCCCACCAAATACAGTTGGGGAGTCAGGCTGCACTTTCAGTTGATTGCGCTCGACATTTATCGGCGCTTCAATGGCCCCTCGCCCGAGTTGAATGCCGCCATCAATCCGGTCGCCGAAGGCGTGGCCCACGACGCGTTTTGGGACTTTCGCGTCAACGATGCTTACTACCAGCGCAATGCCTGCATTCTGGGAGCGGGACGGCCCGACCTGGTGCGCAGCCGCTGGATTGAGCGCATGATGGATGCTCAGAATGCCGATGGGACGTGGAATTCATGCTGGCACGGCTGGTGCCGCGGCGTCTTCGAGTTCAAGTTCAACGACAACGACTTCGGACACGCCACCGTGCAAGGCGCCTGGGCGCTCTACCAGCTCAAGTACCGCTATTCGGATTGGATCAACCAGAACTACAAGTAGTCCGCGGATCACAATTGCAAGCCCGCAGGGCTATTCACTTTCGCCCTTCAGGCTTCATCACAAATTTACTCCAGCTCTCACCGCCGCGACTCGCTTCCGCACATCCGCCAGGAACGCCTCATCTTTAATATCGCCCAGATTGATCTCCACGTTGGCCAGCGCGCCTTCCACCGCCGCGCGCGACAGCGACACACCAACCGTCAGGTCCGACGCCATCCTGGGATTCGTGATCGCCCGCAGCGACTCGATAATCCGTCCCACTTCCTTCGCCCGCTCGGCTACGACTAGAGGCACCAGCGTCGCCTTCTTGGTCGCAGCTTCCACTTCGGCCTGCGCCTCGGGATGATCTTTCGCCTTCCTGAAGGCTGCCATCACTTCGTTGAACGACTCGGCATCCGCATCGATTGCCGCTTTCAGGTTCTCGCGCAACTCAGCCAGTCGCGCCAGGGCGTCGCTTAGCTGGCGCTCGTATTGCAGGTACGCTTTCTTGCCACGCGACATCCCCGCGACCATGCTGCCCAGTCCCGCTGCCATCGCGCCCGCCGCCGCCGAAGCGCATCCTCCTCCCGGGGCCGCTGTCGGCGCGGCCAGTTGCTCGACAAATGGTTCGACTCCGGCGCGAATTCCACCCACGGCCACCTTGCCACTCATCACTGCAGCGAGCCGGTTTTCCAGAATCAGCGACGAGTCGAAATTCTCCACCTGCAGGAACCACTCGGCCGCGTCCTCAAGCGCCTTCTTCGGGATCAGCCCGACGATCTCGCTCGACACCGGCATCACGCCGTAACGCGCGGCCTCGCGCTTCACGAATTCGAACACCCGTGCGATCGGCGTCTGGTCGGTATCGGTCAGGTTCATCGAAACCTGCGCCAGCCCGCGTACCGGCACGCCCATGCCCTTCACATAACGAAATCCACCGTTCGAGAAGCGCACCGCCTTGCCAATCTTCTTCGCGATGTCGACATCGGACGTGTTGAGGTACACGTTGTAGGCAACGAGGAACTTGCGCGCTCCGACGACGGCCGCACCTGCCGTGGGATGCAACGCAGCTTCACCGAAGTCGGGCTTGCGCGCGGGGTTGGTCTTCACATCTTCGCGAATACCTTCGAACTGCCCGCGGCGCACGTTCTCCAGATTCTGCCGCTCCGGTAGCTGCGCGGCAGCTTCGTAGAGATACACCGGCACCTTCCAGCGCTTCCAGATTTCTTCACCCACGCGCCGCGCGATCGCCACACAATCTTCCAGCGTAACGCCCTCGATCGGGATGAACGGAATAACATCGGCTGCGCCCAGCCGCGGATGCGCGCCGGTATGTTTGGTGAGGTCGATCAGTTCCGCGGCCTTGCCGACGCCGCGAATCGCAGCCTCCGCCACGTTCACTGGATCGCCGACCAGCGTGATCACGCAGCGGTTGTGATCGGCGTCCATCTCGCGATCGAGCAAGTAGACGCCGTCCATTTTCATGGCTTCGATAATGACATCGACGCGAGCCTTGTCGCGCCCTTCCGAAAAATTGGGAACACATTCGACGAGTGCTGGCATAAGGGACAGGATAAAGCACGCGGGCAGCGAGGCGGCAAGGGACAGTTGAGTGTCAGTCTAAAATCCTGTGTTTCAAGGCCATCGACATTTCCAGCAGCAGACAGTAACTCAGCCAGTTTACTGCAGTCATAAGGGAGTAACTCACGCCGTTATGAGTTAGCTTCCAACTAGCGAACCCTCCGGGGAAACCGAGCCATGTTGCGATAAATCCAGCCGCCCCATGCGTTCCGTATGTAGCCAGCACAAAACTAATGACGGTTGCAACAATCGCGGCGGTACCGGCAATTGTCAGGTGTTGCTTCATTGTGCAATTATTCCTTTTTATCGGCGCGCGCTTGGTTGGTACGAAGGCAGCATCCTCAAGCACCCCTTTCCTCCATAGCCTGCGATCTCAGACTCACTACCTGTAGTCCCAATGAATTGTGACGCGCCATGCTAGCTAACTGGTAGGAGCTGCAGCAGGCTGATTGATGTTCTTCACCACCACCCGCGCGGGATTGCCGAGTGCCACGCAGTACGGCGGAATGTCGCTGATCACCACGCTGTTGGCGCCGATGATGCTGCCCTCGCCGATGGTCACGCCCTTCATGATGAACGACCCCTGTCCGATCCAGGCATAGCGGCAGATGCGTATCGGTTTGATCTCTTCCGGCTTCGGCGGAAGGTCGGCGATCCGTTCCATCGCATCGCGCGGATGCGAGTCGGTATCCATCAGCTTTACGTCGGACGAGATGTTGACGTCGTCCTCCACCACGATCTCTTTGTTCACCGTGAAAATGACGTTGTGGCCCAGTTCGACGCGGTTGCCGAGCACGACCTTCGGCCCATCGAAAATGCGGCCGCTGAAGAAATGCACTTTGCCAAAGAAAACTACGTCGTCGCCGATATAGATTTTTGTGTGTCCCTCAATGTAGGGGATGCGCTCGATGCGAAACCCCTTGCCGACCGATTCGCAGCGGCCGCGAAACAGCGGCTCGCGCACGAAGTAGCTGAACACCCAGCCCGCCGTCGCGGCCGTCGACTGCTGCAGGTTGAAGCCGAAGCGCAGCGCGGGATACAGGAAGCGCGGCAGCGGCAGCATGCCCGAGCGGACCCGCTGCGCGACATTGCGGACGCCGCGGTAAAACGGCGTCTCGCCGCGGCGGATTTTGAGCATCAGTGAGGACATCGAGGCTCGGGACTAATCATTTCACCACAGAGATTTTAGTCGCTCTTCGCTCTTCGCTCTTCGCTTTTCGCCAAAGGGTGCAAGGAAGGTATATAGAGGTACGAGTTGCGGCGAGCGGTGTATGCTCGCTGTCTGTGCCATGAGGGCCGTTCAGTGGCTCTGGCGAAAAGCGAATCGCGAAAGGCGAAGAGTGGACTCTAGGCTGTCTGTAGCCGCTTCTGAAGATGCGAATGGAGACTCGCGAAAGAATCAAGGTCGGCCAGGTCGTCGAGATCGATCTCCAGCCCGAACTCATCCTGAACGACGTTCATCAGCGTGATGGCCGCGACCGAGTCCCATGCTGCAACCGTAGCTGTCGAGGCGCCCGCAATCGCATCCGGCGGCAGGTCAGGGAAGACCACCTCGAAACATTTCGTCAGCCTCTCGCGGGTATCATCCATGGGCTTCGGCTCTCCTCATTTCGCGCACCTCATGATATAGGCCGGGACAGCGAGCGTCGAACTGCGCCCGCGTCAGAACAAATTCCTCTTGAGGCTCCTCCGCCATCAATCCAGCAAACACCTCGCGCAGCGGCCCATTCTTCGCCGTCGGAATAAAATCAAACGCGATCTCGCTCGCGCCCGTCGATTCAAACAGCAGCCTCAGCGTCTGATGTTCGATGCGGCGCGCAAACGCGCGGCAGCTCATCACCCAGCTCTCCACCTCCAGCCCTCCCTCGCGAACCTGCCCGGCCACGACCGCGATCGTCCCCAGCGGCCCGTATTTGTCCTCATAGCTGACGCCCACGCAAAGCGCATTTGGCTGCGCCAGCATCTTGCGCCAATCGGCTTCGGTGTAGCGCCGCCCGTTCAAATTAAACTGATTGGTCTTGTTCACCAGTTCGAGCGTGCGCGGTTGCTCGCCCGCGCCAAAATCGAAAGTCACGACCGCGCCGATCTGCTGCAGGAAACTATCGGGCGCGGCCCCACCGGCGGCTTGCTCGCGAAATTCGGCGCTCTTGCGAATGCTGTCGAGCCGCACTGCGTCATCGGCCGACACGCGCTCCTTGCCACAGCGATCGCGCAGGTGCCGCAGCATCTTCAGGCACGCGTTGTAATCGTCTTTGGGAAACAGCACGCACTCGATGCCCGGATGCGCCGCCGCAACTTCAGCCAGCTCCATCGGGCTGTCGTCGACGAAGATCACGCTATCGGCCGCGATGTTCCACGTCTTCAGAATTCGCTCCACGCTGCCCGACTTGGCATTCCAATGCACTTCGATAGGGAATACCTGCTCCGGCCGAAGCAGCAGATCGCCACGCGCAAACGCCTGCTCAACCACTGCCGGATCATTCTTGCTGGCCACAGCGACCAGCGTGCCCGATTCCGCCAGCGACGCCAGCAGCTTCTGATAGAGCCCGTGCATCTGCGCGTGGCTTGCCAGGTCCCAGTTCACCGCGTCCGGCCCAACTTCTCCCACGATCCCGCTCCACAGCGTGTCGTCCAAATCAGAGATGATGCCTTTCTTCGGCGGCGAAGGCACGAGCACGCGCGCCAGATGCGCGGCCAGCACATCGGCGTGATGCATGGAATACGGCCAGCCGTTATAAAGATGGCTCTTCAGCTCGAAGCGCTCGGCCACCGGCGATTCCTCGGCCAGCCGCTCCGGGTTGACGATCGCCACTCGGCCATCTTGCGCAAGCTCAGTCGCCGCAGCCAGCAAATCAGCGCGTAACCGCATCTCGGCGCCAGACGCCTGCCAGCCAGCGGTGTGAAAAAGCGGCGGCAATGGCAGCGTCGGCAGAGAAAGCGCAACCCGCAGCCCAGGAGGAACTCGCCGCACGGCAGTTGAGATTCTCGCGAAGGTCGCTCGTGCGCTCTCCACAATATCGCCCGCAGCGCTCAGACCCCACGAACCCGCACTGCGAAAATCGAGACGCGCATCCAGGTCCGCCCACTCCAGCGCGACCACCAGCCCGTCAGGAGGCTCCGAACCGGAAATCCCTTCCAGCGTTCCCGGCAGATCGCCGTACAGCCCGGTAGTGATCGTCACCTTCCTGTCCGGCAGCGTCTGTTGCAAATACGCCGCTAGGAACGTCGGAAAGTGAAGGGGAGTAAATCCGCACGCCAGCGTCACCGCAAAGGGGCGCGCGTCGCGGCGCGCACTCTGCGTGATCTTCAGTGCTTCGGTGATGTTCACCGCACCCCCCGTCGCAGCCGCTCAACCTGATCTAGCGGTATTGGACAGTCGCTTCGAATATATGCAATGCGTCGAGCCGCAGGCAAGGCAGCCGGTCGATTCGTAGGTCTCATGCCGAGCTGGAACGAGGCCCATGCCTAGGACCTTACCCGCTACTTTTGATATACCGATTCGTCCGAAATCGCACATTCCCAGCTAAAATGGAAGCTAATGAAAACCATCAATCGGGTGACCATCGTAGGCGGGTGCGGCCATGTCGGCTTGCCCCTGGGCATTGTATTGGCAGCTAAGGCCGGCTTGCAGGTTGATCTGCTGGACATCGATCCGGTGAAGATCGATCTGGTCAACTCCGGCGCCATGCCGTTCATGGAGCGCGGCGCCGACGAGTTGCTGCGCGAAGTCGTGGGCAAGTCGCTGAAGGCCACCCTTGACCCCAGCTGCATCAAGGCCGCTGACGCGGTCATCACCGTGGTGGGCACGCCGGTCGATCGGCATCTCAACCCGACGGTCAACGAGGTCTATCACAGCATCGACGCGCTGCTCGACCACATGAGCGACGGCACGCTTCTGGTCTTGCGCAGCACCGTCTATCCCGGCGTCACTAAGCTGGTGTACGACCGGCTGCGTCGGCTGAAGCGCAAAGTTCTGCTGTCGTTCTGCCCCGAGCGCATCGCCGAGGGCAATGCCGTCGAAGAGCTGGTGAAGTTGCCGCAAATTGTTTCGGCCTTCGAGCCCGACGCCATGGCCGCGGCGAGCGATCTGTTCGGCAAGATCGCGCCCTCGCTCATCGAGTTGACGCCGCCTGAAGCCGAGCTCGCCAAGCTCTTCACCAACGCCTGGCGCTATGCAAACTTCGCGATTTCGAATCAGTTCTACATGCTGGCCGAGAGCCGCGGCCTCGATTTCTATCGCATCCACGATGCGGTCACGCGCGACTATCCGCGCATGCGCAGCTTCGCCCGCGCCGGCTTCGCCGCTGGCCCGTGCCTGCTGAAGGACACGCTGCAACTCGCAGCTTTCTCGCAGAACAACTTCTTCCTCGGCCACGCTGCCATGCTGATCAACGAAGGCCTGCCGATGTTCCTCGTCGAGCAGTTGCGCCCTCACGATCTGGTAAACAAGCGGGTCGCGATCCTGGGCATGGCCTTCAAAGCGGAGTCAGATGACAAGCGCGACAGCCTGTCGTTCAAGCTGAAGAAGTTGCTGGAAGTGGAAGCGCTGGAGGTGCTGTGCACCGACCCGTATCTTCACGAAAGCTATTTCGTTTCGCTGGAGACCGCGATCCGCAAGGCCGACATTGTGATCATCGGCGCGCCGCACAACGTCTATCGCGACCTGGAAATTCCCGAAGGCAAGGTCGTGGTTGATCCGTGGAATTTCTTTCCGGCGAGGCAAATGGCATCGGCGAGTGCGTAAGGACGATATACAGCGAGCTTTTGCGCGGCCCAGCTGGACGGCCCGCTTAGAGCCGGATATCCGTAGCCCGAAGGGCAACACAAATTTCGCCCAGCACGTGAGTGCTGGGAAAGATTTCGTTGAATGGCAGAGTCCCTTCAGGGACGACACAAAATCTTTATGTCGTCCTGACGGACTCACCCGAATTCCGGACGTCACCCAGCACTCACATGCTGGGCTACCATCGTGCCGCCCTTCGGGCTTAACCTCATGGTTGCGTAAAGGACAAAGCTCGTACTTATGAAAGCACTCGTCACCGGCTCGGCCGGCTTCATCAACGGCTATCTCATCCAGGAACTGCTCGACAACGGCTACGACGTTGTGGGACTGGACAACTACAGCAAATACGGCAAGGTCGAGAAGAGCTACGACTCGAACCCGCGCTTTCACTTCGTCAAGGGCGACGCCAAGGACATCCCGCTGCTGAACGATCTGCTGGAGGACTGCGATCACTTCGTCGCGTCGGCAGCCATGATCGGCGGCATCAGCTACTTCCACGAGTTCGCCTACGACCTTATCGCCGAGAACGAGCGCATCACCGCCGCAGCATTCGACGCCGCCATCCGCGCGCACAAACACGCCAAGCTGCAGAAGATTACCGTCATGTCTTCCAGCATGGTGTTTGAGAACACCACGGAATTTCCTACGCCGGAAGGCGCGCAGCGCCGCTGTCCGCCGCCCAGCTCGACCTACGGCTTCCAGAAGCTGGCCACCGAATATTTCGCGCAGGGCGCCTGGGAGCAGTACAAGCTGCCCTACACCATCGCGCGTCCGTTCAACTGCGTCGGCATCGGCGAGAAACGCGCGCTGGCCGACCGCGACATCATGAGCGGCAACGTCAAATTGGCGATGTCCCACGTTGTGCCAGACCTGGTGCAGAAGGTGCTCAAGGGCCAGGACCCGCTGCACATACTCGGCGCCGGCAATCAGGTGCGCCACTACACCTACGGAGGCGATCTCGCCAAAGGCATTCGTATTTGCATCGAGCATCCCGCGGCCAAGAACAACGACTTCAATCTGTCGACGCCGGTGCGCACCACCGTGCTGGAACTGGCCGAAGCGGTGTGGAAGAAGATTCACGGCGATAAGAAGCCGTTTCGCTTCGTCTCCGATCCGCCGTATGAGTACGACGTGCAGGAGCGCTCGCCTGACGTGACCAAGGCGAAGGACGTGCTCGGCTTCACCGCCCCCACCACCCTCGGCACGATTCTCGACGAGATTGTGCCTTGGATCGAGGAACAGATTTCCGTCGGGCAGATGTAGCTGAAGGGGCGCAGCTTTAGCTGCGCCGCCCAGTATTTCCTGTTGAGTGTGTCATCCCGACCGAGCCCGCCGCGGCGGGCGAGTGGAGGGACCTGCTTTCTCTCCGACCCTCAGTAATTAACGTAATGTCCAATCCGCCCCTCACCATCGTGATCCCGGTTTACAACGAAGGCGCGAACTTTCGCGCGCTGTGGAACGAGCTCACCTCGGGCATCAAGACGCCGTTCAACGCGCTGGTGGTTTACGACTTCGACGCGGACAACACCGTGCCTGTCGCGCAAGAGATCATCGCCGGCGGCGAGACCCGCATTAAGCTCATCAAGAACGCCTACGGCCGCGGCGTCACCAACGCCATCAAGACGGGGCTGGAAGCCGTCGAGTCCGGCCCGGTGCTGGTGACCATGGCCGATCTCTCCGACGAGCTCACCACGGTCGACCAGATGTACCAGCTCTACCTGCAAGGCTTCGACCTTGTCTGCGGCAGCCGCTACATGCCGGGCGGACGGCTGATCGGCGGACCGTTCCTCAAGCAGCTGATGTCGCGCACCAGCGGACTCACGCTTCACTATTTCCGCGGCGTGCCCACTCACGACGCCACCAACAGCTTCAAGCTATACGACGCCGCCATGGTTCACGAACTGAAAGTCGAGAGCGTCGCCGGATTCGAACTCGGCCTGGAGCTGACGGTCAAGGCCTTCCTCGGCGGCTATCGCATCGCCGAGATTCCCAGCGTGTGGCGCGACCGCACCGCCGGCACCTCGCGCTTTCGCGTGCTGCACTGGCTGCCGCATTACCTCAAGTGGTACTTCTACGCGTTCCGGCCGAAACGCGCCTCTCGTGCGCCGCAACGGAATGCCGCGAGCCCATCGGCCGCCGCCGACAATCATCCCGCACGCACTACTTAAACGCCGCGATCACTTCGCCCTGCGGCACAAGTCACAGACAGAGTGTACTTCGCGACTGTGAAATCCTATCGGGTGTCTCGGGAGAAGCCCCTGTCCTTTTTCCTTGCTCGTCGGCAAATGCCGGCAGTGCCTTCATCGGCGGAACTCCGCCCATCTTCTCCTCAGCGCTCGAAGTGCAACCCTGGTTCGATTCCGTTTTAAGCAGGAGGACAACTCCATGCCCAGGAACCTCAGAGTTCAGTCCCGGAGCATTCGAATCGCCTGGACCTCAGCCAGTTTGACCATCATGCTTCTGCTCACTCTGCTGTACCTGAGCATCGTCGCGCAGCCTGCGCGAGCGCAGAGCGCTGCCGTTCCGCCCACCGCGCGACAAGCCGCGGCCATGCCGCAATACGCTTCGCGACTGGCGCACGCTGTCCGGCCCGCGTCCTCGTATAGCGCATCGCCGTCCTCCCAACCGCGAGCGTCCTTCAAGAACCCAGCGAATGTGCTCGCCCGCGGCCATCGCGGCGGCCCGCTCGACGCAATGGAAATCTACGACAATGGGCCGATTAACGGCACCACCGATGCCTGGACCATCAACGGGGGCTTTGTAGTCAGCGATACCTTCACGGTGGGCAGCGGCGGAGGGCCCGTTAACGGTCTCACTTTCGGCGCATGGATGTTCCCAGGCGATGTCTTCCAGACCGTCGAGATTTCGATTACCTCATCCGAATTCGGCGGCACTACCTACACCGACCAGGTGCTGAACTTCACCACCAGCGGTTGCAGCGGCAACCAATACGGCTTTAACGTCTGCACGGAGAGCAGCACCAACTTCTCGGCGCTGAATCTTGCGGCCGGCACCTACTGGGTGAATCTGGCGAACGCAGTCGTCAACAACGGCGATCCCATCTATTGGGATGAAAACTCGGGTATCGGTTGCGGCTCGCAGGGCTGCCCGTCCTCGGCTTCGGGGAATGCAATCGGCACGATTCCATCGGAAGCGTTCACCATTCTGGGCAACGCCACCACGACGTGCCAGTATCCGCCGTGTCAGCAGTGCGTGCAGGACGAGGGCAATTTCAGCGTCATCCATAGCTTCACCGATAACGAGGGGTCTCCCGCGACCGGCTTAGCCATCGACTCGCACGAAAATCTCTACGGCACAACTTTGACGGGAGGTAGCAACGCGGAAGGTCTGGCATACAAACTCGCGTCGATCGGAGAGAATTGGATATTCACTCCCCTATACAACTTCATCGGGGGTTCGAGCGGGCAGAACCCGATGTCCGGAATTATCGGTCCCGACAAAACGCTGTATGGTACCGCCGACGGTGGCATCCAGAATTGCGCGTCGAATGGCAATAACAACTACTGTGGAGTGGTTTACAGACTGAGGCCGCCACCCACGGCCTGTCTCACGGCTCTGTGCGGTTGGAACGAAACCGTAATCTACGAATTTATGGGAGTGCCGGACGGCGCGCGACCGAATGGGAATCTCGTCTTCGACCAGGCGGGCAATCTTTACGGAACTACAGCCGAAGGTGGTTCATTCGGCAAAGGTCTCGTTTACCAGTTGACCCCCTCTGGCGGCGGCTGGACAGAGACAGTCCTCCACAGTTTTATGGGGCTAGCCGATGGCCTGGAGCCTCACTCCTTGCTGTTGGGACAAGATGGGAATCTTTACGGAACCGCCTATGGTGGCAGCGGCGGCCAGGGCAGCCATGGGGTGATTTTTCAGTTGATTCCTTCGGGCGGTAGCTGGGAGTTCAGGATACTGCCCAGTTCTGGCTCTTGCGACTCCTGCGGCAATACCCGCCTCATTCAGGCAAGCTCCGGCAATATCTACGGTATTGATTACTACCCGCAGCAGTTTTGCGGACCTTATGGGTGCTTCGGGTGGGACTTTAGTCAAGTTTTCCGAATGTCACCTTCAGAGAACAGATGGCAATTTACTGTTCTCGACGATTCCTTCTACATCTGCCAACCTGCTCGAGACTGTTACTACTACGACGAGGGCGAAATTACCTTCAGCGATCTGGCAGTCGATAGCGCAGGAAACCTCTACAGCGCCTGGGGATGGCAAGAGGGAGGCAACTTCTATCAGGGTGCAGTCTTTAAGTTGCTAGAGCCATACCAGGAGCAACCGCTGGCTGGATTCAGTGGCGACAACTTCCGCGACGTAGAAGTCGGCCCCAGCGGAAATATCTATGGGACCACGGGCGCTTGCAACGGAACCTACGGTACGGTCTGGCGGATCGCGCTACCGTAGTGTGTCGCGCAGCGTCGCTCACGATTTGCTAATTCCCCGCGCGACTTGCTCGATGATCCCTGCCAGCGCCTCGGCCTGAACTTCGCCGCTGAAGTTGGAGCGAAACCAGTCGTTGATGGGCGCCGCCGTATTCGGCAGGCGCAAGTAGTCCAGAACCTTGCGGCCTGAGGTGTCCGCCGGATCGTCAGGATAAATGCATACGCTGGGCACGGCGGCATTCGTCAATATGTGCTCGATGGGCGACGAGCGCGGTACGATCGCCAGCACCGGCCTGCCGACGCACACATATTCGAAGAGCTTTCCCGGAACCTGCACGCCGGTGTGCGGCTGCACGATCAGCAATCCATCGGCTTCTTCGATCACCTTTTGCGCTTCGGGGCGCGGAACCGTTGCGCGCAACTCCAGCCAGCCGTCCCTTTGCGCCTGCTCATACAGAGTGGGATTCAACTCGATAAGCTTTACGGCCGCGCCCAGCAGCAGCACTTTCGCACGCATGGCTTCTGCCGCCCCCTGACCGCGCAATCGCGCCAGACCCTCGATCAAGGCAGCCGGATTTCTGCCCTCATAGAGCCCGCCTGCATGGACAATGAGCTTGTGGTCCCGCTCGGGAATCGTGCGGGGATGCGGCGACTCTTCGGGATCGAAGCCGTTATAAATCGCGTGAATTTTGTGCAGCGCCCAGGGATACCGCTCCCGCCAGACCGCTGCCGCCGCCTCGGTGTTGGCAACGATTGCGGCCGCTTTGTGAAACACGCGCTTCTCCAACCGCCCGCTCCACCAGCGCACGTACCATGGCATCCTCTCGTCCACCAGCCCGAATAGCGGATCGCGAAAATCGCAAATCCAGGGCATCCGCTCGCTGCCTCCATGAAATCCCGCCAATAGCGAGCCGACCGGAGGATACGAAGAGAACACGACAAACCGAACGCCACGATTGGCCGCGGCGATCCGGCGACACTCAGCCGCAGCGGCGCGCGCCCACAGCATGCCGAAGTCACCCGGATATTGAAACTGCCGCATCAGAAGTTCGACGTACCCGTTGAGCGAAAGCCGGCCTTTTGATTCTCCTTCCCAGATCTCGCCCAGTGTGTCGGGGATTACGGCCACGCCTTCGGGCGCCGGATCATTCTGCGGCGACGCCGTAATCACGTGGCAGCGATAGCCCAGGCGCTCCAGGTACTTGCGAAATCGAAATGGCCGCAGCGATCCGATCTCCCGATGCGGAGGATAGTAGTAAGCAAGCAGAATTACCTGAGGCTTGGAGTCGTCCACGGAGCCGCTGTATGAAATGCGATCGGAGCGCAGCCAGAATAGCAGAACCACCGGCGGCCTCGGTTACAATGACAGGGCTGATTCAGGCGTCCAGCTAGCGCCTGCCGCATATTCCCATGACCCCAATCACACTGGCGATGGTCGCCGGCGCTCGCCCCAACTTTATGAAAATTGCGCCGCTCATGAAGGCGCTGGCGGGCGATGCCGATTTCGCGGTCGCGCTCATCCATACCGGCCAGCATTACGACGACAACATGTCGGGCCAGTTCTTTCGCGACCTCGGCATTCCGCAGCCGGATTTTCATCTGGAAGTTGGCTCGGCGAGTCACGCCCAGCAGACCGCCGAAGTCATGAAGCGGATTGAGCCTGTGCTGGAGAAGCTGCGCCCTGCGGCAATCGTGGTTGTCGGCGACGTGAATTCGACCGCCGCCGCAGCACTGGTCGCCAAGAAGTTGGGGATTGACGTTGTCCACGCCGAGGCGGGGCTGCGCAGCTTCGATCGCAGCATGCCGGAAGAGATCAACCGCATCGTCACCGATTCCATCACCGACATTTTTCTTGTGACTGAAGAAAGTGGACGCGCCAACCTGCTGCGCGAAGGCGTCGCCGTCGAACGCATTCATCTGGTCGGCAATCTGATGATCGATTCGCTGCAGCAGCATCTGGAGCGCGCGCGGGAATCCGACATCGCAGATCGACTCGAACTTCGCGGCAAGCCGTACGGGGTAGTGACCTTGCACCGGCCGGCGAATGTCGACGATCCCAACGCCCTCGGCGAAATTCTCGACGCGCTTACAGTGATCGCAGAGACCACGCCTCTCTATTGGCCGGTGCATCCCCGAACCCGCGCGCGACTGAACACCGGCGCCACTCTGATCCCGGCGTCGCTGCACTTGCTTGAACCGCTTGGCTACCTCGACTTCCTAAGTCTTGAGGCGGCGTCTTCGCTGGTGCTCACCGACTCCGGAGGGATTCAGGAAGAAACCACGGTGCTGGGCGTGCCATGTCTGACATTGCGGGACAATACCGAGCGTCCGGTCACGATCGAACTGGGAACCAATCGTCTGGCAGGTACCAGGACAGACAGCATTCTCACCGCCTGGCGCGAAATGCAGGTGTCGCCTCGCCGCGCGCAGGTTCCCCCATTGTGGGACGGGCAAGCCGGCGCGCGTAGCCGCGAAGTCCTGCGGAAATATTATCTGGGAGCGGCGGAAGTCCACCGGGCGACGGTGTAACCATGAACCGTGTGGAAATAGAAGATGATTGATGTCGAAAAATACCGGGCGAGCGAATCGGAGAAGGCGCGCGTCGCCGATCTCTTCCGTATCATGCCTCGTGGGCGAAAGTCGGTGCTGGAGATTGGCGCGCGCGACGGCTATTTGACGCGTCCCCTGGCCGAGCGCTTTGAGCAGGTCACGGCCTTGGACCTGGAAAAGCCCGCGTTCGATTTACCACGCGTGACCACCGTGGCCGGCGACGCCACCCGGCTGCAATTCCAGGATGATGCCTTCGATTGCGTCTTGTGTGCCGAGGTGCTGGAGCACATACCCGACGTCGAGCAGGCATGCCGCGAACTGGTTCGCGTCGCCCGCCACGAAATTATCGTGGGCGTCCCGTATCGCCAGGACACACGGCTGGGACGCACTACGTGTAGCAAATGCGGCAAGGTCAATCCGCCCTGGGGACACGTCAATCGCTTCGATGAAGCGCGGCTCGCCCAGCTCTTTCCCGGCCTGCGCATCAAAGAGAAGTCGTTCGTCGGCTCGGTGAATGAGAGCACAAATTTCGTCTCGGCAATGCTGATGGACTTCGCCGGCAATCCGTGGGGTACTTATATTCAGGACGAACCCTGCCTGCATTGCGGTGCGGTGCTGGAGCCGCCGCTGGACAGACCGTTCCTCTCCCGGGCGTGTTCCGGAGTCGCCGTCCGGCTGAACCAGATGCAGATGTCGGTGAGCAAGCCGCACGCAAACTGGATTCATCTTGTGTACGCCAAGGACGGCAATTCGTGAACTGCACATTCCTGGCGGATACGCGATTGAGGTGCAGCTCTCGAGATTGCGCTCGCTTGCACTCGCAATTAATCTTGGTGGCCTTGAGCCGCAGCTCTCTTCAGTGATCCCGCGGATGAATGTCGTCAAACTAAAAGCTCTTGTCAGGGGATGCCAGAGCGGCGCCTACCTCCGGCCCGCAAACTTCCGGCTGGCCGTGGCTCAGCTCACGGATGTGCAGCGCAATCTACGTCTGCACACCGACCGCGAGCACCTGATCGCGGCCGCCGGGTGGTTGAAGCGGGCGCAGGATGCGACCCCCGACGGCGGCATCGTCGGACGCTACCAGCTCAGCACAGGATGGTCTTCGTCCTATCCGGAAACGACGGGCTATCTTGTCCCCACGCTGCTCAAACTTGCCGACGAGTTGGGCGACGATGACTTCTTCCGGCGGGCACAACGGGCCATCGATTTTCTGCTTGCCCTGCAATTGCCCAGCGGCGCATTTCCCGGCGCGGAGATCGCCGAGAACACAACCAATCCTTCGCCCTTCAATACTGGCCAGATCATGCATGGCCTGCAAGCGTGGGCGAAGCGAACCGGCGATCAGAATTGCCGCACTGCGCTGCAACGCGCTGGAAGCTGGCTGTGCGAAATTCAGGACCCGTCCGGGGCGTGGCAAAAGTACTTCTATCAGGACGTGGCGACCACCTACAGCGCGCACCTCACCTGCTGGTTGGCCGAGGCGGGAGAGTTCCTGGGCGACGCTCGCATGCTTGAGGCTTCACGCCGCCATCTGGCCTGGGTGATGCAACGCTACGACGCCGAGCATGCCTGGTTCGATTTATGCGGTTTCAGTGCCGAAGATCATGCGCAGCGCTGCTCCGTTACTCACACTATCGCCTACACGCTATGGGGCGTGCTGCGCACGGCTGAAGTTGTCGGATCTGCCGAAGGCAAGGCTGCAGCGGAGAAGGCCGCCTATGCCGCGTTGCGGCGGCTGGAGCTATCGCGCCGTTTGCCCGGGGTGCTGGACTTTCGCTGGCGGCCGCAAGCCACGTTCACCTGCCTGACCGGCAACGTCCAGATGGCGCTCATCTGGTTGCACATGTACCGCGAGCACGGAGATCCGCGCCTGCTGAACGCAGCGTTGAAGGCCATCGACATCGTCAAGGCTGCTCAGGTGATGGAAGGCGGTCCTCCCGGCGTGCGTGGCGGGGTCGCCGGGTCGCAGCCGGTCTGGGGCGCGTATATCCCGCATGCCTTTCCTAATTGGGCAGTGAAGTACTTCGTCGACGCGTTGCTGGAGAAACGCGAAGCGATGGAAGTGCAGGTGCCGTTCCGTTCGCAGCCAGTCCTCTCCGGCGATCCTGTACCGACATCGTTGCCTGCAATCGCCGGCTCCGCCGCGCCGAGGAAGTTGCGCGTGGCATTGCTGACCAGCCAGATGGCAACCAAGGTCATGCAATTCTGCGACGCGTGGTCGAGCTGGGAATTCACCCCCGCTCTCGTCCTGATAGAGAAGACGGTTGTGCCGTCGTTCTCGTCTCGCCTGCGCAACCGCGCGACCGAAGGGCGGCTGTTTCATTTACCCGGCGTTGTCCAGCGAAGTCGGGGCGCACAAGCCGCAGACGATGACAGCTTTCAGGTCTCCCAATCGGTGCTGCAATTCTGCCAAAGCAAGGGAATCGCGGCGGTTGAGGTCGATTCCGTTAACTCCGCCGAAGCCGTGCAGTTGCTGCGCAAGAACAATATCGACCTGTGTGTCTTTGCCGGCGCCGGCATCTTGCGTCGACCCATCATTGAAGCGACACCCCTGGGAATACTGAATGCTCATATGGGCCGCTTGCCGCGCTATCGCGGGATGAACGTTGCCGAATGGGCCGCCTGGAACGGCGATCCCGTGGGCTGCTCCGTCCACCTCATCGACTCCGGAATCGATACAGGCGATATACTGCTGGTTCGCGCCGTCGATGCATCCCAAGCGCGCGATGTCAGCGAATTGCGGCGCCTGGTCGACCGCGAGCAGATACAAATGCTGGGCGAGGTCGTGCAGTATGCGCTGGCCAACAGCAAGCTGCCGCCGCCACGGGCGCAGACGGCGGGTGAAGGCTTGCAATATTTCACCATGCATCCCGCGCTGCTGGAGCGCTTGAATGCGCGCCTTGATCGCCAGGCGAAGGCGGTAGAGGCTGGGAGTAGTCGCGGGCAGAGCGCCTAAATGCCGTCATCGCGCGGTACGAATTTCGGGAGCACGCAGGGAGTCAGGGGAATGCACACGGCAAAAGTGGTTTCGATGGTGGAAGCGCTCAAGGGAAAAATCGAGAGTAAAACCGCCCGCGTGGGTATCGTCGGGCTGGGCTACGTCGGCTTGCCGCTGGCAACCGAGTTTGCCAAGGCGGGATTCCACGTCACCGGCATTGACGTTCTGCAAGCGAAGGTTGACGACCTGAACCGCGGCGAGTCGCACGTGCAGGACGTTCCCTCGGACGAAGTCGCCGAACTCGTCCGCAACCAGCGCTTCTTCGCCACCACCGACTTCTCCATCGTCCGCGAGCTCGACACCATCAACATCTGCGTCCCCACGCCGCTGCGCAAAACCAAAGACCCGGACATGAGCTTCATCGTCTCCGCCGTCGAGGCGATTGCCAAGCACTTTCATCCCGGCCTGCTGGTGATCCTGGAATCTACGACGTATCCCGGCACCACTGACGAGCTGCTGCTGCCGACCTTCGAGAAGCTCGGCTACAAAGCGGGCGAAGACTTCTTCCTCTGCTTCTCCCCCGAGCGCGTCGATCCCGGCAATCCCACGTACCAGACGCACAACACGCCGAAGGTTGTCGGCGGCATCACCCCCGCCTGCACCGAAATGGGCAAGCTGTTTTTCTCGCAGGCGCTGGAAAAAGTTGTGCCCGTCTCTAACACCCGCGTCGCCGAGATGGTGAAGCTGCTGGAGAACACCTTCCGCATGATCAACATCGGCCTGGTAAACGAAATGGCGCTGATGTGCGATGGCATGGGCATCAACGTTTGGGAGGTGATTGACGCGGCCGCGACTAAGCCCTTCGGCTTCATGCCGTTCTATCCCGGCCCGGGACTCGGCGGACACTGCATCCCCATCGACCCGTTCTATCTCTCGTGGAAGACAAAGCAGTCGGGCATCGAAGCGCGCTTCATCGAGCTGGCGGGATACATCAACGGCAACATGCCGCACTTCGTGGTCGAAAAAATTCAGGACGCGCTCAACGATCACGGCAAGCCGGTGAAAGGCTCGAACATTCACGTAGCGGGCGTGGCCTACAAGCGCAACATCGACGATATGCGCGAGTCGCCTGCACTCGACATCATCCTGCTCTTGCGCAAGCTGGGCGCGAAGCTCTCTTACAGTGACCCCTACGTACCAACCCTGAAGCTCGACGGCATCTCGCTCACGTCTGAGCCGCTGACGCAATCAGCCGCCGACGCCGATTGCGTCGTCATCGTCACCGACCACTCCGACTTCGATTACCAGGAGTTGCTCAACTCAGCGCGCCTGATCGTCGACACGCGCAACGCCATGAAGGCATTTCAATCGGAGAAGATCGTGCGGTTGTAGAAGCACCTGGCCCATCGGCAATTAGCAACCAGCCTCGAATTTTCGGGCCGACCACGCGAACCGTTCTTCTCCATCCGGGATCCTGCGTTACCATAGCGCAACAAAGTGGTGCCCTATTATCCTCGTAAGGGCCAGCTGTCTTTACCCATTTCATGCGCCTGCTTTTTAGTGACTAAAAGGCCATAGATTTCCGCCCCCGACTAAGGTACTGTTTGCTCACCGCACGGTTAAAAACAGCCGCGCCCAGCGCGTAAGCCGCTCTGAAACCCTCGTGCTCCTTTCGGACGATGGGCAGCGCGCCACTTTGATCTTCCAGGGGGAACTATGAACGGTGCCACTGCTGTTCAGCTGTGGACGATTGGGCTTTGTGTAGCCCTTGCGCTTGTCGTCGTATCGCTGGTCGCGATTTACCTCTACATGCGGAAACGCCAGCCGGCCCATGAGGAGCCAGACTTCGATCTCCAGCAGAGGATTACCGAGCGCCTGGCCCAGATTTCGACTCCGGCGCCGCCGGTTGATTCCAGAAAAACGGCCTGACTTCCAATCTCATCAAAGCTCATGACAGGACCGGCATTGCTCGTGTCCTGTCCTAATGTTTTATTAGCAAAAGTGCCGGAGGAGACCCTGCCCGCTCCCCCGGCACAGTGCAATCGCTGGTTAGCCGATCGCACTCCTGGCCAAATTTGACGCTGCCGATCAATGTCCCAGAGGCGGAACCCGCCCCAGCATGGCCGGCTTAATCAGCAGTGAGCTCCACGACATGCCGTAGGTCGTCTCCAGTCGCAGGCGTCCAACCGTCACCAGAATGTTGTCGGTGACCGATGCCGTCGCGCTCAGCGTGTAACCCTGATAGCGATGATTGCCTGCGAGTACGTAGCCGTCGAGCCACGATCCCTGCGTTTGTCCCTGAACCTGCCAGTCGAAGACATTCTGGCCGGCCGTGTTGCCGCAGGTTTCGCCGCCCTGGAAGCCGCCAAAGCCCGGCTCGCCATACAGCGTCAAGTTGTAATTCCCATTCGGCAGAATGATGTCGACTCGCGTATCTTCGTCGGCGTCGGTGCTGCGCGAATACAGCTGGCTGTCAGCGCCGCTCCAGGTATCGTTCTGGCACATGCTCATGCCTTGCCAGCTTCCGTTCTGCGAGCCCCACCACAGGCCGGGCGCTTCGTTGGCATTGTTGAAGCCGGTGTTGCCCCAGCTTCCCCACCACGTTTTGCCCGTCGAGTCGAGGTAGTCTCCGCTATAGTTCCCCAACGCCAGCCGATAGCCGGCATCACCCGACATCGGAATGCAGGTCACGTCGATGTACAGCGGCAGCGCGTCCGGATCAGCCAGCGACGTCACCGTGATCATGCCGCGCTCTTTCGCCGGACAATACGGCATGGTCACCACCCCCGACGACGAGACGTGCGCCCCCGTTATGCCGGTATCCATGCTGTAGGTCAGCTGCTGGTTGGTGTTGCCGTTCACCCACACATTCAGTTGATACGAAACCCCCGCCGCCATCGTCAGCCGCTCGCGATCGGTGCCGATGGTCGTGCCCTGCAGGATCACATCATTCGACGCACACCCGGCGCTGCCGCAGACCGTGACCGTGGTGCGGTTGGTATTGGTCACCAGATAGTTGCTGAGATTGCTGGACAGCTGCTGCGATGAGCGGTTCACGACCTCCAGCAGCGGCTCGATCGGTTGCAGCTCGCTGGACGAGCGAATGTTCGTCGTCGCGTCGAGCAGCACATTGGGATGGAACTCGCTGGAGATCGTTCCGTTGTCCCAGTTGTCGCCCGGCGTGGTGCCGTCGGCGACGATCATGCCGTACTTTTGCAGCGTGCGCAGGTAGACCTTGGCATAAGGACACCAGCTGCCCAGATCCGTGCTGCTGCAGAAGCTCTCGACGTCGAACGATGCCTTCAGGCGAATGGTTGCGCCATAGGGCAGGAAGTCCGGCACGAAGTACATGCCATATCCGAAAGTGAAGGGTCCCCAGCCCGAAGTGTTGAGTGCGGGAACGGTGAAGTGGTAGTTATCGACCGCGACCGCCGTCTGATCGCCATTGGCCGCCGCCCACGCGCCCGTCAAGCCGAAGATCGCGATGTGAAACTGACACCCGGTGACGTAGGTGTACTGATCGCAGGGCTGCATCGCCGAGATGTCACTCAGCGCCGTGAAAGTTACGGGACTGCCGTTGGTCGCCGCGGTCAACAGATTCTGCGCGCCCGCATAACCGGCAGCCGGCCAGATGTTGCGCGCGGAAAGATACGAGTTCGACAGCGTGGTGCGAATGGCATGGCCCAGATCGCTGCGCCCCGCGCGGGTCGCCGCATACCACTCTTCCAGCTTCAGCGAGAGCGCGCCCATGGGCATGCTCGCCGCATCTACTCCGCCCAGCATGGCGTACGAATTGGGATGAAATTTCTGCCCCCCCTGACTGTTGCAGTTGACACAGCCGGACGAATACCAGGTCGAGCCCATGTTCGTGCTGTTCGGCGCCGGACCCCACCCCGTGGAATTAAACGGCAGCGCAGCGCTGTTGCTTCCCAGCATGGTGAGCCGCCATGTGCCGTTGGCCGCCGCCCACGAGCCGGTTGCACCGGAAATCAGCACCTGATAATTCTGCGGGACCGGCCACACCGTGTTCGTCGTCCACCTCACCAGAGTGGGATTGCCGGGCGTGAACGAGACGCTGCGAAAGTCGACGTACAGGTTGTAAATCTCCGTGTTCTCGCAGGTGCTCTTGTTGACCGTAAACAGATGGCGATCGTAGCCATCCATAGCGTCGGTCGCGGCCCCGCCTTCCATCAGCAGATTGCGCTGCGCGGGGACCGGAAAGTTCGTGTCCTGATAGCCATTCGAGCGGTCGGTATAAAGAAAATGCATTAGCTCCTGCGGCGTGGTGCCGTCGACCGCGTTGTCGTACAGCCCCAGCATCTGGGGATAAAACTTGAGCGCGTGATAGGTACTCAGGTACTGCGGCCCGTTTTCCTCGATACGCGTGATCCAGCGGGCGCTATGCGGATCCACCGGCAACTGATCGACCGGAATATTGAATGGGCTGTTGTTGGGCAGCTCCTGGCAGCCCCGCGATTGGTTCTGCGCGCGGACCGACGCGGGAGCCGAGTAGTTGCCGCTGCGGTCGATCGTGCCCTCGCCGCTTAGCTGCCAGGTGAGCGTGCCCGAGCCGCAATTGGAAGCCTGGAAAGCATACGTTCCGCCCGCGCCGACACTGACCGGGCTGGACGGCGAGATCGTGCAACGCGGCCCTATCGTCGGACCGCCCTTCACCGGGTTGGTTGCGCTGGCCGCAGATGAGGAAGGCGGTCCCGCCATCAACCCCATGGCCACCAGAATTGGTATTGCATGACACGACAAGGAAAGAATTCGCCTGCGAACGTCTCTTAGGAATGCGACTGCGAAATGCATGAGCTGTCTCCTTCAACTGGACCTGTAGGGCTCCGGCTGCAAGAGGGCGGTTCGAAGCTGAAGCTTAGTTAGGAATGCCGGTGCCCAGGACTCCACACCAACAGCCATCGACAGCTGCTAAGTGGGCATTACGTCTTTTGCAAGAATCCGCGCTCGAAGGTAATCAGGCAGGAGTTACTTCGGGAATGATCACCGCGCGAGTCCGGAGCGGGAAAACCAGGTCCAGAAAGTCAAAGAGCCAAGGGCAGCGTTTCCGCTTCCTTGACTCTAGTTTCATCATATCACATTCAGGGTGGTTTTGTTCAGTTTACGGCAAGTTTATATCTCACGGGCTCTCATACGATTACAGCTTATTGTTGCGATTTTCAGTCTTGACATGTAATAAATGCCCTCCAATGCTGGCAAGTAGCTGTACTACTAGTTACATCAAAGCCAAACCTGTTCAGCTCTTGCCGGTGCAGGGTCCACGAATTACAAAACGGCCACTGTTCCACTCAACTCAAGCCGCGAACCGGCGATCCCGCTATTAGCCCTGGACGCCAGCCCGGGCTAAAGTCACGGTTTCCACATCCCTCAGCCGCTGGCGGCCCATACCGCCGGCCACCGCTACCCGCCTCGAAGCTCGCCGGTCGAAAACTGGCCGACAGATAGAGAATTCGGCTGCACACCTATGTGCAATAGATTGCACATGAAATTGCCAAGGTCTTGCGCTTTTCATTTTGCAGGCAAATATCTTATTGATTTCAGAGTAGATCTATGTGACCTTATTTCAGAGACTCGGCCAAATAATTGCACATAGTCGCTCCGTTCCAAGCAGGTAATCCATCAGGAGTTCGATCCCAGTGGCGCTGGCTGGCACCAAACCGGGTACCGCGCTAACGCAGCAGGCTGAACAAGTTCTGCCTGCCGAAAAGCGGCCCTCTTTCATCTCCTCGCTGTGGCAGACGCTGAAACCCTTTGGCTGGCAGGGACTCCTGCTGGTCGGTGTGTTGGCCCTGTTGTATGCGCCCGTCGTCAAACTGCTCGTATGGCAATGGTACAACGACGCCGACTACGGACACGGTTTTCTAGTCCCCATTCTTTCGGCTTACCTGATTTGGGCGCGGCGCGATACGCTGCGCGCCATTCCCCGCAAGCCGTCCGCCTGGGGCATGGTCGTTGTACTGGGATCGCTGCTCTTCCTGTTCGTGGGCAGCCTGGGCGCGGAAAACTCGCTGGCCCGGCTTTCGATCCTGCTCACCATCTGCGGCTTGATCGTTTACTTCGCCGGCTGGGCCATCCTGAAAGCCATGACCTTTCCCCTGGCTTTCCTGGTCTTCGCCATCCCGTTTCCGGCGGTGGTGTACAACGAGATCGTTTTCCCGTTGCAGTTTCTGGCTTCCAAGTTCGCCACCCGCGTGCTCGAGCTGCTGAATCTGTTTCCGGTCATGCGCGAGGGCAACGTACTGATCTTGCCCGACATGAAGCTGGAGGTCGTCGAGGCGTGCAGCGGTATTCGCTCGCTGATGTCGTTGCTTGCTCTCGCCGCCGGATATGGGTATGTTGTTGAGCGCAGTATCGCCGTGCGCTGGCTGCTGATTGTCGCCATGGTTCCGCTGGCCATCATCAGCAACGGCACGCGCGTCATGATCACCGCCATAATGGCCAACTACATCGGTCCCAAGGCAGCGCAAGGTTTCATGCACGAATTCTCCGGCTGGGTCATCTTCGTGGTTGCCACCATCATGTTCCTTGCCCTGCACAGCTTCATCACCTTCGTTCGCAAGAAGCTGGGCTGGTACGATCCGACGCCTCCGGATGCGCTCCGCGGCAAGGTGGCTCAATGAAGGCCGGAGTTCGCTACTGGCTCATGCTCGCGGTGCTGCTGGGCGCAACTACGGGAATGGCCTATCTCTCGCATGGAGAAGCAACGCCGCCCGCCAAGCCGCTCTCTGAGTTTCCTGCCAAGATTGGCCCTTATGCCCAGGTCGCCGAATGGCCTCTGGACAAGGAAACCCTCGACCTGCTGAAGGTCACCGACTATCTCAACCGCGGCTACTGGGATCCGGGCTTGGGCAAGCGTTTGATGGGTCTGTACATCGGATACTTCCGCAGCCAGCGCAGCGGCGCCGCCATCCACTCCCCCAAGAACTGCTTGCCCGGAGCGGGCTGGAACCCGGTGCAGTCTTCCATCTACGAGTTGCCGCTGGATGACGGCCGCACCGTTCCCATCAACCTCTACTTCCTCCGCAAGGGGCTGGACGAAGAGGTGGTCGTCTACTGGTACCAGTCGCATGGCCGCGTGATTGCCAGCGAGTACTGGGGCAAGTTTTATCTGGTCTACGACGCAATGCGTCTGAATCGCACCGATGCCGCCTTGGTTCGCATCACCGTCCCGGTCGAAAACAGTGATGAAGCAGGAGCCAAACAACAGGCGCTCGCGTTCGCGAAAACTATCACAACCAACATCGATCAGGTTATTCCACGGTGAACCCAGGAGAAGTTATGCGCAACCGCTACATCGTTTTCACTACCCTGCTGGCCGCTCTGGCCGTCGTTCTCGCCGGTTGCAGCCGCAACCCCGACGTGGCCAAAAAGAAGTATCTGGAAAGCGGCATGAAGTACATGGAGCAGCAGAAGTACGACTCCGCCGCCATCCAGTTCAAGAAGGCGCTGCAGATCGACCCCAAGTTTGCTGAGGCGCACTATCAGCTGGCCCAGGCCGATATCAAGCTGGAGAAGCGTCCCGACGCCTTCAAGGAGATGAGCCAGGCGGTCGAGCTCGACCCCAACAACATCCGGGCGCGCATCGATCTGGGCGGAATGTATCTGGCTTCCGGCCCGCATTTCTACAGCAACGCGGAAGAGCAGGCGCGCTACGTAGTGGAGCACGATCCCAATAATGCGGAAGGGCAGGTCCTGCTGGGCAACGTGATGTTGTCGCAGAAGCACCTCGACGATGCGCTCACCGCCTTCAGCAAAGCGATCGCCCTCAAGCCCGATATGTCGGGCGCTTATATGAACCGCGGCGCGGTCTACGCCTTCCAGAAGCAGGACGAACTCGCCGAAAAGGATTTTCGCAAGGCGGTTGCGCTCGATCCCCATAGTTTGCAGGCTTATGCCGACCTCGCCGGATTTCTTCTCTACAAGAAGGACCTGAAGGGCGCCGAACAGGCCTATCGCGATGAGATCCAGAACAATCCGGATAATCCCGCCGGCTATCTCCGTCTCGCCGGTCTGCTGTTATCGCAGAACGACAAGGCGGGCGCCGACAAGCTGATCGACGATCTTCGCCTCAAGCAGCCCAGCAATCCCGACGTGGCTTCCGCCATCGGCGATTTCTATCTGGCGGAGCGCAATACCCCGGCGGCTTTGGCCGAGTATCAGCGCGGCCTCAACAACGATCCCAAGAACCAGGTGCTGCAGGTCCGCGTTCTGGAGACCATGATTGGCATGGGCAAGGTTGACGAAGCCCAGAAGATGGTCGATCGCCTGCTCAAGGACAACCCCGGCGACATCTCTGCTCGCCTCACCAACGGCCGCCTCATGGCCATGAAGGGGAACGTCGCCGAAGCGACCACCGTGCTGCGTGACGTGGTCAAGGACGCACCCGAAAATTCCGAAGCCCATTTCGTTCTCGGCCAGATCCTTCGCCAGTCCGGCGATATGGCCGGAGCCAAGAGCGAATTGCAGGAAGCCAATCGCATCAAGCCCGGCAACCAGCCCACGCTCATGGCGCTGGCTGAGGTCTATCGCGATTCGCATGACTTCGACACCGCCCGCGAATACGCGGCCCGTCTGCAGCGGCTGAATGAGAACAATCCTTCGGCTCACTTCCTGAATGCCACCATCGACCTCGGCGAACGCCAGTACGACAAAGCGCTCGAGGAGTTGAAGGAAGCGCAGAAGGGCGCGCCCAACGATGCGCTGATCTACATCAACATGGCCATGGCCTATGCCGGACAGAAAAAGACAGCCGACGCCGAGAAGGCATTCCAGCAGGCCCTGAAGCTGTCGCCCAACTCCGACGTGGCTATGACCAACTACGTCGCGCTGTTGTTCGCCTCCGATCAGCAGGCCAAGGCGCTCCAGTTGGCGCAGCAGTATGCCAATGCCAACCCCAAGCGCGAAGGTCCGCTGTTCATCTACGCCTCGGCTCTGGCCACCACCAAGAAGTATGACCAGGCGATGGCGCAGTTCCAGAAGGCGCTGGAGATCGATCCCAAATCGGCCGTGGCCTACATGCACATCGGCCAGATTTATGCGGTGGAAGGCAAGACCGACCTGGCGCTGGAAAACTATCAGAAGGCGCTGGCCATCCAGCCCAACTCGGTTACGCTTAACAACGCCATGGGCAATCTCTACCTGGCCAGGGGCGACATGAAGAACGCGGGCAAGTACTACCAGGCCAGCCTGGCGCAGAATGCCCACGATCCTATCGCCGCCAACAACCTCGCCTGGGTTTATGCCGAGCAGGGCGAGAACCTCGACATGGCGCTCAGTCTCGCCACCCAAGCCAAGCAGATGGCGCCTGACATGACCGCCGTCAACGATACGCTGGCCTGGATTCAGTACAAGAAGGGCAACTATCGCGTGTCGGTCTCGCTGGCTGAAGATGCGGTGAAGAAGATGCCTGACAATCCCGGCTTCCGCTATCACCTGGGCATGGCGTTGACCGGTGTAGGCGAGAAAGATCGCGCCCGCACCGAGTTGCAGAAAGCTCTGCAGTTGAAGCTGAGCGGCCAGGACGCGCAGGACGCGCAGAAGACCCTGGCGTCGCTGCAATAAAGTCAGTTGTCGGTTGTCAGTTGTCAGCAATCAGTCAGTGGGTGAACCAGGTCTGGTGGTTTTCCAGACCTGGGTCTCCCGCATAACCCAAGGTTTACGCTAAAGGCACAGCGCTCGCGGCCTGATGAAAGTCAGGCCGCATTTTTATTTGCGCGGCCGAAACTGACAACTGACAACCGCCAACTGACAACTGTTTATTTGCTCGCCTGATTGATCAGCTGCGCCACCTTCGACTCCGGCCCCACCGGCTCAACGAACACGATCTGACTGGGATTGAGATACATTCGGTCGGGCTCGTGCAGTTCTTTCCCGCGCTTCACCAGAACGTTCGTCACCTGCTTGGTGTCCGGGTCGGTCTTGGTCACGATGTAGAACACATCGTCGAGCTCAGGATGCCGCGTGCTGTATCCCGAGAGCTTGCCGTAGTACACCGCGCCATTGATGAGCAGCACCGCCTGGTAAGGCGTCTTGAACGCGAACGAGTCGCGATGATGCGCCCAGTGATAGGTCGCCACGTGACCGATTAGCAGTCCAACCATCAGGGCGATTACCGACCAGACCACAACCCGGCCAGATTTGCTCGCAGTCCCGCTCGCTTCCGGCAATGACATGCCATCTCCTTAGGTTCCGATTGGAGTTGTTGAGCGAATTATCCCACATCGATCGCGGTTGATCGCCGCGCCGGTTTTCGGTTCCAAACAGGCCGCACTTCCGACCGGCCCATTACGGGCGGAAGCGCGGGTTTGCAACCCATTTGGCGCTTGACTGCCATCTAATTCCAGAGCACAATGCAGCCTCCAGCACGCTCCTGTGGTAGTGGCTGTACCCTCACCTCGTGGCAAGGAGCAATCATGTCTCGCCTCACCGGCACCCTCGCTGTGCCCCTCATTCTCCTCTCCGCCCTCACCGAAAGCTCGCTGGTATGGGCCTCAAGTGTCTCCAGCCATTCGCGCCCGATCGGCTTTCAATCCTGGATTGGTAATTCTTCAAACCTTGCCGCGAACCTCAATCCCAGCACGCCCGACGACTGGCTGGGCGGGGCCGGCAACTGGAGCAATGCGGCAGACTGGAGTGGGGGCGAGCCGGGCAACGGCAACGACGTGATCATCAACTCCGGCAATGACGCTGTGACCCTCGACACCAACGCCAACATCAACTCGCTCACCCTCGGGGGCACAAGCGGACATTCCACCCTCTCCGATTCGTTGGGACGCGGCTACGAAATTCAGATTGCCGGCGCCCTGACCATCAATCAGAGCGGCACGCTGACCTTCACTGAGGACGTCATCGTCGCCAACGGCAACTCCACGAACGCCGGGACCATTAATCTCTCCAATGCCTCGGGGCTTTCCTTCAACGGCAATTTCAGCAACAGCGGCACCATCGAGCTGAACGGTTTCGCGGCCCGCCCGGGAATCGGGATCGCCGGTACCCTGACCAACTCCGGCCAGATTGTCGACAACTTTGACTCCGCGTTTCTCGATGTCGGCGGAACCCTCAGCAATTCCGGCGGCCTGTTCATCTACAGCCTGACTACGGGCGCGCTCACCAACACGGCCAGCGGTTCGATCGACACGCAGTTCCTGACCGTCAACGGCAACTTGACCAATGCCGGCATGATGTTCGGCTACGAGCGCGGCAGCCAGTTTTCCATCACCGGCACGCTCACTAACAGCGGACGCTTCGATACCAGCTACGCCACGGCAACTCTGGGAGGCCTGAACAACAGCGGCGAGTTCCTGGTCGGCGGCATCGCCACCGTCAACGGCAATGCCTCCAATTCGGGGGGAATTTCCGAAGGCTACATCGGACCAAGCGGCGGCCAGGAGCTCGTCGTGAACGGCACTTTCACCAACGTGCCTTCCGGAAACGTACAGTTGACCGGTCCCTACATTGGAGGGATGTCGGCCACCAGCATCGTTAACCAGGGAACCATTCAGATGGGAGGCGACGCTCCACTTTCGGCCGGCACGCTAACCAACTCGGGCACGATCTCAACCGGGGTCGGCGGGGGCGGCAGCACGATCTCCGTCAGCGGCACCCTGACCAACAATGCCGGCGGCACGCTGTCACTGGGCGGCATGTCGGACGTCGCCAACGTCGCCTATGTAAACAATGCCGGATCGATCTCGATTGCGAATGGCGCTACCTTCAACATCACCGGTGGCTCGCACGCCGTCGCCAACGCATTCCCCGGATTTCTCAACAGCGGAAGCGTGCTGATATCTCAGGGCGGCACTCTCTCCAGCCCGCTGACTTACACCCAGATCACGGGACAGACAACCGTCGACGGGACGCTGAGAATTAACGGCAACGGCGTCGCCAATTTTGCCGGCGGCGCGGTCTATGGCAATGGCGGCACGATTCAGGGCAACGTGATCTCGAACGCCGCATTTAACATGGGCGACCTGCCGATGACCGTCGGCACCATGGCTATCAACGGCAACTACACGCAAGGCGCGAACGGCAGCCTCGCCTTCGACATTGCCTCGCTTACTTCGTACGACCAGCTCAACGTCAGCGGCCACGCCTCGCTGAACGGCACGCTGTACGTCGATCTGCTGAACGGCTACACCCCGCAAATCGGAAACATGTTCGACATCATGAATTACGCCGGCAAGTCGGGCACGTTCTCGATGACCATCGGTTTGCCCATCAACAATAACGAGCACTTCGTTCTGGAGTACAACCCGACCAACCTGACGCTCGATGTGGTTGCCGGGCCAGACGAGCTAGCAACCTCCGGACGCGCGAATGGGAACGTCTACTACTACGAACCTTACGTCAGCGACGTAACCCAAGGCGCCAACCTCGCCGATCTTTCACGCGCTCCGTCGTCTTCGGTACCCGAGCCGGGCAGCATCGTGTTGCTTGCGTCTGGAATTTTGGGGATCGCGGGGTTGCGGCGAAAATTTCTGCCGTGACGTGCGGCGCGACGCAATGGCTTGTCGTTGCTGGTCCGACAAGCTAGCAAGCTCGCGGTGATAAGATACGGCTTTACGCCAAAGTCATGGCAGATGCCTTCGCCAATCTCGAGAGACGCACCATTCGCGACCCGCGAATCTGCGGAGGCGAGCCTGTGTTCAAAGATACGCGGGTCACCCTACGCACTGTGCTGGCCAGCCTGGCCGCAGGTGACACGATCGACCAAATTGTCGCAGACTTTCCCAGCCTGCAAGCTGCCGACATTCAGGCGGCGATCGCATTTGCTGCAGCTTCCGCCGAAGAAGACTTCCCGGTTCCCGCTTTGCCGTCACTTCGATGAGGGTTAAGCTGGACGAAAATCTACCCTTCGGCCTCGCAGCCGCTTTGCGGCATTGAAACGGCGGTGCTCACTCTCGCCGAGAATTCGGCTTGCCAATCCCGCTCTCGCGGTGTTAGCATTTAACTAACCAGTTAATTAAATGGCAAGCCATTCCCAGCCCGTCGAGTTCCGCCGCGGCAGCCGCCGCCAGCCCGAGGCCAGCCGCAACGCCATCCTGCACGCCGCCCTGGCCGAATTCGCTCGGCAAGGCCTGGCCGGCGCCCGCATGGACGCTATCGCCGACGCCGCCGGGGTCAACAAGGCGCTGCTCTATTACTACTTCCGCGACAAGGAGACGCTGTACCGCGCCATCCTGGACACTTTCTTCGAGCCGCTGGTGGCTCGCATTCTCGCCGTCTGCCAGCGGCCGGGCAGTGCCGGCGAACGCTTCCTCGCCTACGCCAGCGCCCACTTCGACGCCATCGCCGAGTCGCAGTATTACGCCCACATCTTTATGAGCGAGCTGATGAGCGCCGGCCGCGGTGGTTCGCCGCTGCTGGACCACATCTTCGAACGCTACATGCGCCCCATCGGCGCCCGCGTGCTGAAGCTGGTGGAGGAAGGCGTGAAGAGCCGCGAGTTTCGCGCGGTTGATCCGAACCAATTTATTCCGTCGGTCATCGGCAGCATCGTTCATTACTTCCTGACCGCGCCGGTACGGCAGAAGTTCATGCCCAAAGTCGATTTCGCCAGCCCGGAAGCTATCCGCGAGCGCCGTGCCGCGGTGCTCGATTTCGCTGCCGCCGCCCTGTTCGCCGACCGCGAAGCCGGTATCAAGCTGGCCGCTAAGATCGCGAAACAAGAGTCAGCTAAAGCGACGCGGGGAAGAGAGCGCCAGGCGCATAAAACACGCGCCCCTGAGCGATCGAGAGTCGCAGCGACGGCTGGCTCCCGCGAAAAGAAAAACGGAATCGCGTTCAGCGGTTCATCACCGGAAAGGCGAGCACTTATGAAGCTGAACAAATTCTTCATATTCATCCTGGGTCTGATGGTGATTGCGGCCGGCTACTACTTCTACTCCACCGACCGCACCAGCGACACCGTGCTCATCGGCATTGTCGACGCCAACCAGGTCATCGTGAATTCCAAGATTGCCGGGCGCATTGAGAAGCTGTACGTCGACGAAGGCTCCAAGGTGAAGGCCGGCGATCTGATCGCCGAAATTGATTCCGGCGACCTCGAGGCGCAGAAAGATGCGGCGGCCGCGACCATCAATGCCTACAATTCGCAGGCCTCGGCCATGCGCGCCACCGAGGCGCAGACGCTGGGCGAGACCAACAGCGGCGTGATGAACGCGCAGGCGCGGCTGGCCTCGGCGAAGGCAACGCTGGCGCAGGCCAAGGCCGACCTCGTCCGCATTCAAAGCGATTCGCAGCGCATGATTGAACTGGCTAAGGCGGGGGTTGAATCCGACCAGGATCGAGTACGCGCTGAGGCGCAACTGGACGCGCAGAACGCGGTGGTCGATAGCGCGCAGAAAAATGTTCTCGCGGCGCAGGCCGATCTCGATACCGCTAACGCGAAGCTGCATCAGCAGCGCGCGGCGGCCAGCAACGTTGCCATGGATGAGGCGCAGGTGGCCAACGCGCGCGCGCAATACGCCGAGGCCGACACCCGGCTGGGCTACACCAAAATCTATGCGCCGGTGAGCGGCACGGTTTCGGTGCGCGCCGCCCGCCAAGGCGAGGTGGTGAGTATTGGCGAGCCTATCGTCACCATCATCGATTTCAACGACACCTGGGTACGCGCTGAAGCCCCCGAGACCGAATCGCGCTTCATCGCCGACGGCGACAAGCTGAAGGTGCGGTTGCCCGCGGGCCAGCCGATCGAAGGTACGGTGATTTTCAAGGCGGTCGAAGGCGACTATGCGACGCAGCGCGACGTGAGCCGTCGCAAGCGCGACATCAAGACCATCGGCCTGAAGCTGAAGGTCGACAATCCCGACGGCGCGCTGGTGCCCGGCATGACCGCCGAAGTTCTGTTGCCGAAGGACCTGACCACGCGCAGCCTGGCCGAAGGTGCGCGATGAAGCGGGTTGCCCCGCGAATGGCCGTTATGACCCCGTCAATGGTTTGTGTCAGGGCACCACTTCAGTCGTGCCGCAACCGTTCGCTTATGGTTCCGAGCCGGCTTCAGCCGGCGACAGTTTTCGTTCGCGGGTTCACGGCGAGTGTGTCGCGGGCTGAAGCCCGCTTGAACAAAAAAGAAGAACGTCTATCGGCACGACTGAAGTCGTGCCCTGACACAAATCCGAGTGCCTTATGAATTGTCCCGAGCCCCCCAACGGCGACTCCATCGTCGTCGATCACATCACCAAGAAGTACGGCGACTTCACCGCCGTCGACGACGTGTCCTTCACCGTCAAGCAGGGCGAAATCTTCGGACTGCTCGGCCCCAATGGCGCGGGCAAGTCGACGCTGATTCGCATGATGACCACGCTGCTGCCCATCACCGGCGGGCACGCGCTCATTAACGGCTTCGACGTTTCCAGGCAGCCTGACAACGCGCGGCAATGCATGGGCGTGATCCCGCAGGCGCTGACCAGCGACATCGATCTCACCGTCGAAGAGAACCTGAACATTTACGCCAAGCTCTATGGCGTCGATGCCGCACACCGCAAGAAAAATATCGACGAGCTGCTCGAGACCGTCGATCTCACCAAGTGGCGTCACGCGCAAACCAAGACGCTCTCCGGCGGCATGCGGCGGCGTCTGGAGATCGCGCGCGGGCTGGTCCACTCGCCAAAAATCTTCTTCCTCGATGAGCCGACCACCGGCCTGGACCCGGTGTCGCGCGTCGCGGTGTGGGAGATGCTGACCAACATCAAGAATTCGCGCGACCTTACCATCCTGATCACCACGCACTACATGGACGAAGCCGACCGCCTGTGCGATCGCATCGCCATCGTCGATCACGGCAAGCTGGTCGCGCTGGATTCGCCGGCGGCGCTGAAGGCCAGCGTGCCTGGTACGAATGTCATCGAAGCGCAGTTCTTCAACGCGCCCGCGAATTGGCAGCAGGAATTGGAGCAGCTCGACGACGTGACTTCGGTGCAGCCCGAGGCCGCGCACATGTATCGCATCCTCACCGCCAGCGGCTCGAAGACCACCACCGAACTGGTCGCACTCGCGGTGCGCCAGGGCGTCGAAGTGAAGTCGCTCTCGGTGCAGAACACCACGCTGGACGATGTCTTCGTCCACTTCACGGGACGGCAGCTGCGCGATGAGCAGGTGAAAGCTTTCAGCTTCATGATGCCCGATCGTCCGGGGATGCGGCCATGAAAATCATTTCACCACAGAGGCACAGAGATCACGGAGAAAACAAATTCCGCTAAACCTCTGTGGCCTCCGTGCCTCCGTGGTGAACATGCTTTTGAAATGGGTATGAAGTTATGAATCGCATGTGGGCTATTGTGGAGCGCGAGCTGCGCAAGTTCTTCCGTTCGCCGGCGCTGATGCTGGTGTCGATGGTGTTTCCGCTGGTGCAGCTCATCGTGCTGGGCAACGCCTTCGGCGGGAAAATCAAGGAGGCGCGGCTGGGCGTGGTCGATCAGGACCGGGGCACGCAGGCGGTGAAAGTGCGCGAGGCGCTGACCGCGGTCGAATCGAACTCGCGCACGTTCTATCCCGTCGACTACACCAGCGACAAGCAAGCGATGGAAGACGTGCGCACCGGCAAGCTCGACGGCGCCATCATCATCCCGCCGGAGTATTCGCGCCGCGTGTACGAGCAGAACCATCCCCGCATCGCGCTCATCGTCGACAACACCGACAACTTCATGAGCTCAACGCTGGAGGATGAGTTCTCCTCGCTGGTCAAAGCGCTGAACGAGCCCGACGTCGAGCCCTCGCGCATCCTGCAGCAGATCTCGCTCGATACCGTCGAACTCTACCCCTACATCGAGTACATGAAGTATCTGCTGCCCGGCTCGATCGCGCTGGCCATGTTTGTGTCGGTGATGATCGGCGGCGGCATGTTGTACATCGACGACAAGGCGCGCGGCGTGCACGAGGGCTACCTGGTCACGCCCATCACCAAGTTCGAACTGGTCGCCGGGCTGAACATCGCGGGCGCCATCAAGGCCATCCTGGCGGGCCTGATGATCACCATACTGGGATGTCTGTTGTCGGGTCTGGGAACGATTTTCCTGCCGCTGAATTTCCTTTACGTCTGCCTGATGATCCTGGTCACGGCGGCGGCGTTCAACACCATGATGTTTCTGATGATGGTGCGCGTGGAAGATCCGCTGGTGCCGCGCGCCACATTTGGCATTCTCAATACGCTGCTGTTTTTCCCTAGCGGAGCCATCTACCCCATCAAAGCATTCCCCACCTGGTTGCGCTGGATCGCCTACATCGATCCCTTCAGCTATTCCGTGCACGGCTTCAAAGCGCTGCTGCTGAAAGACGCAGGCTTCGCCGCCATCCGCGCCGACCTCGGCTACCTGACGCTCGCGGCGGTAGTGATGATCACCATCGCGACCATGCTGTTTAAGAGGACGTTGTAGAAGAACGAACACCTGCCCCTTGGTCTCTTGAAGACCTCGAAAGATTCGCAGTGAAGGATTCGGGTGCCCCATTCAAGCCCATCTTTTGGGCTTGAGTGGGGATTTTCGTTTCGAACCACGAAAATTCCCCGCTCAAGCCGGGTGCCCCACTCATTCGCGGGGTTCGAATGAGTGGGACGGATTGGCAGAGCGCGCACCGGTCGTGCCGTGGGTGGCTCATCCGAGCTTCGTTTGCTCGTGTGGGGCTTTTCGTCTCGGGGTGCATGAGCGCGTGAGGTCGAATCAACTCGGGACGGGGTCGTGCCGTCCCTGAAGGGGCAATAATTGACTTGACCCGTCCATGGGCGTAGAGTCAATTAGTTGCCGGTGAAAGGGAAAAAATAATGTTCACCGAGCAGGATGTCCCCCTAGCGATAGAGGATATTAGCCCCATAGAGCAACTGGCGATTTCGGCGTCAGTTCTGTGGGAAAGCTGGCCTAGAGACATGCATATACGCTTTAGCGATTTCGCCAATAAGCAGCGTTTTTCGTTGGTAGGGACGTGTCCGCATTGCGGTATTCCCTCCAACTTCATAATGCCGCATGGGACGATTCCATACGCGGAAACCAGAAATCACGAAAGCGACAACGGATTCTACCCGCGACAGCACTTGTTTGCCATGTTGGAATGCTCCGCTTGTTATGAGTTCATTCTTGGAGTAATAGTCCAGTTCGCCAACCGATGGGAATATAAAGCTCACTATCCACTCGGCAAGCCGAACGACAAAATTCCGATAGAAATCCAAGAAGTTTCTCCCGAAATAGCGAGCGACTTTAGGGAAGCTTTACGCTGTCGGCATGTCGATGCTTACAATGCCACCGTGAAGATGTGTCATCGGGCGCTAGAGGCAAGCTGTATACAGCAGGGGGCTCCCGAAGAGTTGGTGCTTCAGAAGATGATTGATTGGGTCGCGAAGCAAGGGAAAATCACGGAGCCGTTACGGGAGATGGCCCACAAGGTGAGACTCGGAGGAGATCGCGGTGCCCACCCTTCCTCAAGAGTTATCACCGATAAGGACGCAGACGCGGTGATCGAATTTACGCGAGAGTATTTCGCCCATGTTTACGTCATGCCCGCAAAAATGGGTAAGTTTGATTTCTCTAAGCCAAAGCCAGAAAAGAAAACAGAGGCTAAAAGTGGCGAGTGAAGAATTTAAAAGGTTTGACGCTACTGTTCGGCAAGTCTTGTCGGTGTCGCGCGACGAACTCTTGAGGCGCGAGAAAGAATGGAAGCGGCAGCGGCAACTCGCAAAGACAAAGCGGGCGAAGATTTCGCCCGCCTCCCGCGCTTCTGGCGGTAAGGATTAGAAGGCCTCGGCAGCGGCCCCCACCTTGCCAGTCAGTTCGGCAAACGTGAGCCGCTTCCCGACGATCTGCCGCACGGCCATGCTGAAGCGGTCGCCATCGGTAAGCGGGTTGTCTTTAGTCGCACGGTTGTTAAAGCGGAAAACCTGCTCGTCAACGTAGCGTTGCAGGTGGAAAGGCTCAACGGCAACATAGGTTCCCTTGAGAGTCCGTTTCAGTAACGACCAGAAGTTTTCGATTCCATTGGTATGCACTTGGCCGTTGACGTAACTCGAAACATGGTTGACGACATCATGCACGAAGTTTTCTTTCAGGGCGTTGTATCCAACCCACTCGTCGGTGTAGACCTTCGAGTCGCGGCAGACCTCCCGCAGGATTTCACTCTGCAAGGTATCGCGCCGAACCTTAGGGATAACCTTCGCCCGCACTTCGCGGAGGTCGCGATCAAGGAGACCCATAACAATAGTTTTATTCATGTGGTCGCCCTTGAGTGCGCGGCCCTTGATTTCAGCCATCTTCGCCCGCTTGCTCTTGTGCATATTGGCGATGCGTCCACCAACAAAGGCTTCGTCTACTTCGACAGGGCCACCACCTTCGCCCATTCCGCCAACGGCTTCGTTCTGCATAGCAAGCCGGATGCGATGCAACATGAACCATCCAGTCTTTTGTGTGACCTTCAGATCGCGGGCGATTTCGTAGCTACTGACACCGTTCTTGCAGTTGGTGACGAGCCACATTGCCGCAAGCCACTTATCCAAACCAATGGCCGAATCTTCCATAACAGTTCCGACCTTGATGGAGAACTCGCGCTTCGCGTGATGGCTCGCACACTGCCAAGTACGGCGCTTCTCGCTGTATTTGACGCTATCGGAGCCGCAGGTAGGACATACAACCTTGCCATCTGGCCAGCGACGGCGCGACAGGTAGCTAATGCAGTTATCGGGATTAGAAAAGTAAACGAGTGCCTCTTGCAGGCTTTTCGGTTCGCTCATGGCTACGTTCCCCATGAGCAGAACTATAGGCTAAACTAGTGGACGAGTCAAGTAAATTATTACCCCTGAAGGGACTCAGCACCTTCTAACAAACCTCTACCCAGCATTCCGCTCGCCTGCGGCGTCGTTCCATGCTGGGCTATCCTGACGCCGTCCCACAAAGTGGGACTCTAACCTGGGTTGCGCGTGCTCTGATGCCTCGCTGCGAATGACCGGAACATAACGCGGATTGTCGCTGGCGTAATCCTTTGAGGGGACTCGAACCTCCTTATAACACCCGTGCTCGCTCACCAACCCATCTGCCGCATCCGGTTCAGGATGATTGCGCTGTACTGGTTCATGCGGTCGGGGTGTCGCTTCAGAGGGCCGGGCAAAATCGCAGCGAGCCGTGCCGCCTGGTCCCTGCCAATCGTTCGGGCCGACGTTTTGTACCAGCGACGGCAGGCAGCATCTGCGCCGTAAATACCCGGCCCCCATTCGACCACGTTCAGATAAAGCTCGAGAATGCGCCGCTTGCCCAGGACAAGTTCGGCCACGGGTACCAGAGTGTACTCTGCCGCCTTGCGCAGGATCGAGTGGCTGGTCCCGAAGAACAGGTTCTTCACCAGTTGCTCGGTGAGCGTAGACGCTCCGCGAGTGCGGTCGCCTTCCAAATCCTGTTTCGCGGCGATTTGAAGTTCGTGCCAATCAAACCCATGATGCTGGTAGAAGCGGCCATCCTCGGCGGCGATGACAGCGTGCTGCAGGTCGGGCGAAATCTGATTCAGCGGAATGAATTTGTACTGCTTGTGATACGGCGCGGCACGGAACCAGGACTGGAACTGCCGCTCCATCTGCACTGCGGTCGTGGGTGGGTCGATCCACCGGAGAAAAACCAGCAGCAGTGCGGCAGCCGACCAGAGAAGCAGCGCGCCGACAACCAGCCATCGAAGCAACGACCGAAGGCGGACCTTCTGCAGCTGAATCTTGATGCGGCTGTATGGCCGTGGGGTCACCTTGCAGAATGATAACGTGGGCCAGGGGGGCCCGTGACCTGTGCATTCGCGGGGTTTCGAGTGTGTGGGTCAAGGGATAGCCGAGCTTCGTGCTCGGGTGGGGCTTTTCGTGTCGGGTGATCCGCAGGCGAGGCCCTCGCCCGGCGTCAGCTCCCAGCCAAAATCCACGTAAGTGGTCTTGACATTTGCGGAATCTGGCCACAGAATTCCGCTACTTCTTGGACTCGCCGGCCCACGGTTCAGCGGCTTGGCTGAACTCACACGTTGGGGACTGCTCCTCCCCCGGGACAATCGGACAGCAACAGATCGCCCCTCGAATCGATAGAAGCTACCCCGTATCCGAGACGGACGACGCAACTGTTCTATTTACGGCTACCTGCTCTCGAAAGCCAGTGATGATCGAGGGCCTACATCCATTCCACGGAAGGAGACGGGGCCATGGCAAGACTATCTCACGAATTCAGGTTTGCAGGTCGTTTCAGGGCCGCGCTTCGGCGCAGCTCAAGCGCCTTCGGGCTGCTGGCTTTCGTCGGATTCAGCGCGTTGCTGGCCGATGCACAGAGTCTGCCCAGTAACCCGCAACCCAGCTTCAACTGCGCCGTCTCGTCGACAATGTTCAAAGGCTTCTTTCAGGGGGGGACAGCAGCGGTGAACGGCGTGGTGAATCCCGCCAATAGCGTTAGTTTTACCAACAATACCGGGCTAAAGAACTGCGACTTCTATCAATGGGCGCAGCAGATGTTTCTTTGGCTGACCTCGCCCACGCCGCCGACGTACGGCGGAGGAGGCGGACGCATCTTCGCGTCGCCGCAGTTTTATACGGTGACGCCGGCGGATACGAACGGCAAACGCACCCTGATCTCCAACAAGTCGATGTTCTCCATCCTGGGTCCTGGAATTCTTCAGTTCGCGGGGGTGCGGGCAGCCCAGGTGGGCCTGCATGGATTGCCGGTGATTATGAGCAAGTCGGGCCAGATGTTCGAAGTGCAACCCGGACCTGTCTCCAAGGCGGGGAATCCGCTGGTGTTGAACAGCGCCGGCAAGCAGGTAGAGGTGTCGCGTGCTGAAACCCGCAACGGCCAGCTCGTGCTGCTGGATACCAAAGGCAAGCCGATCGCCAAGCCAAAACTGATCGTGCCCAGGCAGATTCCAGTGGAGCAGTTGCAACGACTGCGCCCGCAACAACAACAGCTGCAGGAGCTTGCCCCACAACACGAAATGCTGCTGAAGCTGGCTCCGCAACGGGAAAACGAAACCCAGATAAAGCTGACCGCCGCGCACCTGCAAGTTTTGCAGAAACTCCAGCCGGCGCCGGTGAACTCGAAACTCATCGCCCAGCGGTTTGTGATTAACGGCAGGAATATTTTCCTGAACGTGAGTGGCGGCGTGATCGAGACGGAGGAAGGGCAGGCGGTCACCGATGGTGTTCTGTTGGCACAGAACGGATCGCTCATCTACTACATCACCATGGTCAACGATGTCATGGCGTACTTCCTGACCGGAGTCAAGGACACGCTCTTAAGTAAGCCAGGCATACCTGGTCCGCCCACCCAGTTCCCCACCTCGGCAACGGAGCTGGCGCCAGTCACCACCTTCGCGTTGGCGCACGGACTGACGCCAATGACTATCACCGATCCTACCTGCGCCTCCGCCATCACGGCCACGACGTCACCGTTCCCCGATCCCTGCGCGCTGGCCATCGAAGTGAAGTCGTCGTGGATTGAGACGAGCGGAATTTCGGATCCCAGTCAGTACATCACCACACAGGCGGTGGTGCCCACGTTCGACACATCCAATCCCAACCAATGGGTGCCGAATGGGCACAAGACGGCGACCCTGGCCCTGGTCGGAATGCACGTGGTAGGAAGCGCCAGCGGGCATCACGAGATGATCTGGGCCACCTTCGAGCATTTCGGAAATGCGCCCAACGACACCTTCAAATTCAACGCCGTCACCGGACCCAATCCGAACACCGTTATGCAAAATACCAGCGGTACGTGGTTGTTCTGCGCCAGCGGTGCTTCGACGGGGTTCAATATGGCCCACGCAACCTTCAGTTCGCCGAACATCGTGGGCTCTCCCGTTGCTTCCAGCAACGTACTTCGCTCCAGCGCCTTCGGAGCCGCTTTAGGTGTGCGGCCTAACCCGCTGGTCAACGTGACCAATGGTGACGCAGATTCCAACAGTCAGGTCATTGGCATCGATAACAGCATCATGCAGGGTTTTGCGCCTCTGTCAGGTGGCCCTGACATCAGGACTAACTACTACATGACCGGCGCGACGTGGACGGAGAATGGCGCCCCGCCGAGCGGAAGCTTCCCGCCGGGAAACGCTGTCGGAACAAGTAGATTGGCGGGCAGCACCATGGAAACGTTTCAGCAGCCGAGCAACTGCCTCGATTGTCATGCGACCAACCAGCTCAACGTGAGCCATGTGACGTGCCAGGCGGGATCAAACATGAACCAGTGCCTGAACGGCATTCAACCCTTGTTCTAGGCCCTTTTCAAGTGAACGCCCCAAAGGAGGGCTGACAATGGCAGACAAAAAGAAACCTGCAACTCCAGCGCCGCAAGCTCCCAGCGCGCCGAAGGTCACAGCGGCCACCACGGCAGCGAGCATTCCCTTTGATCAATTCACCGAATCTACTTTGTCGGCGGTGATGCGGGCGGCGAACGCCCAAAGGCTGGGGCATGTTCCCATCGTCATCGGCGTCATCTTCCATCCCGGACTGGGCGGACTGGGTACTGGAGGCTACGGTGGGGGAACGCCGTCCTGCGGATTTGCCAGCACGGTCAAGCCGTTCTTCACCGACTGCTACCACACCCACATGTTATCTGAGGGGTTGGATCTGTGGGACCCGGCTGCGTGCCAGGCGAACTGGACGGCGATCTTCAACGAGTGTAATAGCGGGAACATGCCTCCTAATGATGGTAGCTGTCCCGGAACATTCGACAAGAACGCATTCCTGGTGGCGTTCCAGTGCTGGAAGGACCAGGGCTTCCCGGCATAGGAATCGTCGACGATCGCGGGCAGGGCGCCGTCCTATGCGAGGGCGCCCTGCCGCCAGCAACGAACCACTATGCAGCAGCCGTGCAAAGACGTCGCGCCGCAGTGCCCGAGCGCTCAACCCGAAATGGGTGGAGTTTCGGTATTTGCCGTGGTGCAGGGCACAGCCACGGAACCGCGGGCCGCATACCTGGATCGAATCGTTCCTCTGACGCCCGAGATCGCCGCCCGGGCTGCTCCCGTCAGCCCCGGCGAAGTCTTTCGCATGTCCGCACCGTGCGCTGCCCAAGGCTGCGTACACTTCGACCATGGCCGATGCAGTCTCGTCCATCGCCTGATACAACTGGCGCCCGCGGTCGTGAGTGCTGCGCCGCCGTGCGCCCTGCGTCCCAGTTGCATGTGGTGGCAGCAGGAGGGGGTCGCAGCATGCTTGCGCTGCCCGCAGGTGGTCACGCACTTGTACGGAGCCGGCGCGCAACTGGTGCAGGCGGCATCTCCCCCCAAACGTGAGACATAAGTCGCCTTGCGCGGATTACCAATTCGTCTTGCTGCTGCGCCTTGACCGCGCCACAACGAGTGTGTAATCATCCCGGCACTCGGGTAGGATGCTCGACCCTCGAGTTTGCGTCATGAGTTTCCGCCGGCCCAATCTTCCCACGGTTTTGATCGCGCTGCTGGTCGTCACCGCGGTCGCTACTATTCTCATCACGCCTGATCCCAGCGACGACGTTCATGCGGTCATGCGGTCGTACCACGGTCTGCATGCCCCGGCCGTCGTTCTCTTCCTGGCTCCTTTGCTGACGCTGCTGGTCACCGATAAGCAGCGCGGCGCTCTCGCACCCTTTCTGGCTTCAGTCAATTCTCTCCGCCTCCTTTGTACTTGCCGCTGTTAGCGGCAGGTCTGATCTCGCCCGATTCGTCGATCGCCGCGAACCTGCACGGTTGGTTGCGCTCACTCAACGCACCATCGCGTTGGGTCTCCGAAGTCCGCAGCACCGCTAACGAAAGGAGCCGATATGTCGCACACGCCAACCGAACTCGACTGGCGCGAACTGTTCCGCCATGCCATTCGGGATTGGAACCGAAAGACGAAAGCCGTGCGCCTGGAAGAGGCAAGCGAGGTGATCCAACAACGCTTGCAAGGAAAACCCGACTCGCTTCCGCTGGAACACGGCGAACGCAACGAGCTGGAAAGCGCTCTGTACTTCTTGTCTCTGCTCAGCCTGGCGCGATGAGCGCGGCGTAAGGACCGCCGCAGCGCGTTCCGGGGGCCGCCGGCGCACGAACATCGTCCGGTGACGTTCCCGGTTGCAGAAAGACGGGCAAAGTATCACGATATATGTGACGCACGGCGCAACCGTGAGTCGCCCCTCTCGTCCAATACCTTAAGAGTTGGTTGTTCACTTCTCGCAGTGCTCGGCACATTCTCCCAGGAGGTTTGCTATGTCAAACAATGTTGAATTCCCCTCCCGGCCAGACATGGGATCGCAGGAATTGACCGAGGAAATCATTCGTCTTCGCGCCTATCAGCTATTTGAGAAGCGCGGCGGCGAGCACGGCCACGACGTGGAAGATTGGATCGAGGCCGAGGCCGAGGTTATGGGCAAGAAGCCCACCGAACTGTCGGCGCGGGCCGAGCGGACGGCCAGGGCCGCGGCCGCATAACCCGATCCAAAGCGGATGCTGCTTGTCTGCACTAAGATCGTGCAGCTCGCTACTTGTGCTGTAGGGCGCCGTCCTGCTAAGCGGCCCATAGGGTGAAGCCTGCCTTCAGTGTGCAGGATCCAGCCGGGATATTCGTGTCGCGCGGTCCGGCGCCTGGGGAGAACCAGCGCCCACTCAGTCCCAATGAAAGATCAGAGACCGAGTGGGTCCCCCAGCTGGTCCTCGCTACCTTGTCGATTCTTGTGCGCGCGGAATTAGGCGGGAAGATGAGGCTCACCCCGCAGCCTGCGCCGTCCGGAGGTGAAGGCCACAGGCCGCGGCGTGGCGCTCACCATGGCTAAGCGGCGGTGTGCGAGTGGTGATGATGCACCCTGCCGGCGTGGTTGCTGGCCAGGGTCCGACTATGCTGATGCAGGCGCTGCGCACTCGAATGCGATGCGGGAGCTTTCTGCAGCGAGGCCTTGGCCGCGGGCTGGTCGAAGTGGTCGGGGTCAACTTCCTGTTGAGCGAAAGCCGGAGCCACGCCAAGGGCCAGGATAAGAGCGAACAGTTGCAATGCTTTCATAAGAGCCTCCTCACCAAGTTTTGTTGTCTTGGTAAGAGCAGGCTGAATACCAAAGCCGGCCGTGCGGACAACGCAACCGCAAGCTGCTGCTGCTGCGTGATTTAATGTGGCGTGCAGGGAATGCGCGCAGCGACGCGGTACATCGGCCGAGGCGGCAAGGCTATCCGCAAGTGATGCGGCTATCCGGGTGGATAGGCCGGCAGCGGCCCACAGTTGAGTCCAAGTCTTGCGCGTCGTTTGTTACAGTGCAGACATCCATAGTGCGGTAACTCATCGTTTCCCAGGAGGACTATGCCGCTGGTTCGAATTGACATGCTCGAAGGCAAACCGCGCGAGTATCGCGCGAAAGTTGGCGAGATCGTCTATCAGGCAATGCGAGAAGTGCTGAACGTTCCGGAGAATGACCGATTCCAGGTAATCGAAGAGCACCCGAAAGATTCGCTGGTGTTGGACCGAACGTATCTTGGAATTCAACGCAGCGATGACTGCATCGTTTTCCAGATCACGTTGAATAGCGGCCGCAGCGTGGAGTTGAAACAGCGGTTCTACAAGACGCTGGCCGATCGCCTGCACGCCGAACTGAAGCTTCGCCGCGAGGATGTCATCGTGAATCTGGTAGAGGTCGGCAAAGAGAACTGGTCGTTCGGCAACGGCGAAGCGCAGTACGTTCCCGCCGCGCCGAGTTCGTAAGCCTGGCTAGATCTCTACAACAACTCGTCCGGGTTTTGTCGGATGCTCGACCAGCTCGTGCGCTTTCGCGATGTCGTTCAGCGGGAACGTTTCAGCGATGTCGAGGCCCTGCCATCCCGCCTCAAGGGCGCGGTTGATGTCGCGAGTTGCCTGCAGCTTTGCGTCCACCGGGACGTCGTCGCTGCCAATAAAGAAGAGGTTCGCATTTACAAACGCGAGGTGCCAGACCGGAAGCTCCGCGACGGGAGTATTGGTGGCATAGGTTGCGATTGCAGCGCCTTGCGCCAGGAGTTCGACGTCCACTTTGATATTGGCGGCGAAGGCTACTTCGACGATGTGGTCGACGCCGTCAGGAGCGAGCGCGTGGACGTGGCCTGCGAAAGATTGGTCGGTCAGGAAAGCGGCATCCGCGCCGGCGCGTAACGCGATCGGTTTGTCGGACTCCGCGCGGCAGCTGGCGATGACGCGGGCTCCGGCCCGATGAGCCAGTTGTACGGCGCAGGCGCCTACTGCACCGGCGCCGCCCTGCACCAACACGGTGCGTCCCGCGGGCGAGCCTGCTACAAATACGGCGCGATGTGCGGTGATGCCGGGAATGCCGAGGCAAGCGCCCTGCTCCATCGACACGCCTTCCGGCAGCGGCGCGACGTGGTCCAGAGGTACAACGGTATACTCGGCGGCCGTGCCGAACGGGCGGTACGATTGCGCGCCATAACACCACACGCGCCGGCCGATCCAGCCGTTGGCGACGCCTTCGCCAACCGCGTCGATGACGCCCGCACCGTCGCTGTGCGGAATGACGCGCGGGTACGGCATGCCGATCCCGAAGGCATCTTCGCGCTTCTTCACGTCGCCGGGATTCACGCCGGAAGCGGCAATGCGAATTCGAACCTCGCCGGCTGACGGGTGCGGGTCGGGCATCCCGCCGACGGTCAGCACGTCGCGAGCGGGCCCCTGCTTTTCGTACCATGCTGCTCGCATGAGGTACAGTTTCTCACGAAAGCCGAAGCGGAGCTTTCGGTGGCTCCCGCGAAATCGCCGTGGAAAATTTGATACAAGCCGATCGAATTAGCCGGTTGAATTATTGGACAGGTTCCAGCAACTCCGGCATCAGACTCAGGACACCAAGGAGATCAACATGAGCTTGCGTCATCTTCTTGCTTTAATTTTTCCCGCGATGAGTTTTCTGATTGCTCCCGGCGCGGCTGCGCAATCGTGCGGGGCGCATGGCATCGCGCTGCAGGTGCTCGGCTCGGGTGGGCCGGAGCTGCAGGACAAGCGCGCTTCCAGCAGCTATCTGGTGTGGGAGAACGGGCAGGCGCGCGTGCTGGTGGATGCCGGCGGCGGCAGCGCGCTGCGCTTCGGCGAGAGCGGCGCCACCATGTCGCAGCTCGACGTGATTCTGTTCTCGCACTTTCACGTCGACCACAGTGGGGACTTCCCGGCTCTGGTCAAGTCGTCGTGGTTTGAGGACCGCAAGCGTCCGCTGCCGGTTTACGGGCCGCCGGGGAACGAGTACATGCCGTCGACCACGGAGTTTGTGTCGGACCTGTTCGGCGACAAGGGCGCATGGCGCTATCTCAGCGAGCTATACGCGCCCAACGAGCCGGGCAGCTACAAACTTCAGCCGCATGTGGTTGAGGCGGACCAGACTCCGGTGACCGCGTTTCGCAGCGGCGACTTGACGGCGTCGGCGGTCCGCGTAGTTCACGGCGTGTTTCCGTCGCTGGCGTGGCGAGTAGAGATCGATGGCAAGTCCATCGTGTTCAGCGGCGACACCAATGGCAATGGCGAAGGCCTGGTGCGGCTGGCGAAGGATGCAGATATCTTCGTCGCGCATAATGCGGTGCCGGAAGGCATCACGGGAGTCGAGCGAAACCTGCACATGCCGCCGTCGGTGATCGGGCAAATCGCCGCCGAGGCCAAGGTGAAGCAGCTGGTGTTGTCGCATCGCATGCTGCGCACGCTGGGCGACGCGAAAGCAGAGCAGACGCTGGCCGAGATCAGGAAGAAGTATTCCGGCCCGGTCGCGTTTGCCAATGATCTGGATTGTTTTCCGGTGAAGTAGCGCGGAGAAAAGGCCGCTGACTTCAGCGCATGCGCGATGGTGATGTCGCGCGGCTGAAGTCCGACCGGCGCGCCCGGTGGGCCAACCTTGGTAAGGCCGGTGTGGTGGTTGGCGGCAACCTGCGAAAAACATCGCTATTACGCGAAGCGCATCGCAGCGTTCGCCAACCTGCCGCTACTTGCTCACCCCGTATTTCTCCTGCAGAGTGGCGAGGGCGTTCTCGAAACCATCAGGATTCACTCTCACATATCCCTGATAGGGACGGTCGATGTCGGCGATGGCGACCAGCACGAGGGAGATCAGGAAACTCAAAACCAGCACTTGCAGTATGTGGAAGCGAAAGTTATTTACCCCGAAGAAGCAGCACGCGGCCACGGTAATGATGCCGCCGGCGATCAGCACCGTCCAAAGAATTCCCGGCAGGCTTTCCCGCACCTGCATCATGCGGAGACGGCGGTATTGCGTCAGCCCGCGCAGCTCCTCCATGAGCTGGTAGGCGGCGATGGCATCGGGTTGCGCGTGTGCCTGTGCCTGTCCGGCAAGCTGCCAAAGCTGATTGATCATATCGCCGCCCTCGGGAGGTACTTCGCCGTTCAGCATCGCCGGCCATTCGCGCCGCAGAGCGTTGTCGGCATAGCGTACACAGAGCGCCTGAATGGGCGCCGCGCTGGGATCCTGGAGCTGGGTGGCGATGCGATAAACATTGGTCAGCGCATTGGCTTCCTGCTCTTCGTTGGCCTGCGCTCCCTGGAACATGTACCAGACGCCGGACAGCGTGAAGGCCAGGATCACCGCGTAGGTCGTACCGATAACGGCAACCACCGCGCCGGTGAAGTCATTCGACTCCTTACGCGCGTGCGAAGGCGAGACGAACCCGACGGCGTAGAGGAACAGCAGCGCGCCAAAACTACAGCCGGCAATGATGAGAATGTCGTTCAGCACAGATGCGTCAGCGTTCGCCTGAAGTGCGGACGATTGTACAACGCTGCGGGCGGAATTGAGCGGGATTGGAACCCAGAAAGTACCAGGCCCGCCCAACTGCGGGGCGAGCCTGGATCGCGTTCTTTAGCTGATTAGCAGCACAGGCCGCCGCAGCAATCGGCGCCGCAGTTGCCGGAGGCGCAGTCGTCGCAGCAGCTTCCGGTGCAATGGTCGCAGCACGAACATGTGGCAGCGGCCTGGTTGGGGGTGGTGATCTTGCTGGTTTGCGCCATTGACGGAAGCGCGAAGACGATGAGGCAAAGAGCGAGCTGCAATTTCGATTTCATTTTGTTTTCCTCAGAATTCCTGGTTGGGCGGAGCGGGGCTCCGCGGGCCGATCAGCGACGGTGAGTCACCGCCGCCAAGCTACCGGCACGACACGCCCGATAATCAAGCGGGTCGGAGGCCCTGGCGCTCGCGGGCTCTAAATCCTGAGGTCGGTTTTCTTCTGATTGACGGGCTGGACGTAGGAGACAGCCGTCTGGTCGTCGAAGAGAGACGAATAGTCAGTCAGTGAAGCAGGTGCGAAGAGAGCTGAGGCTAGCGCGGCCAGCGCGTGCTTGGACCCGGTGTTTCCGGAGACGAATGATGCGGCCGGCAGGACGGCTCCGGTGTCGTCAACTGCGCAGCAGGTCGGGGTATCCGCGGGCGCCAACGGTGCGGAGTGTGCCGGACAGCAGGACTTCGCGCCCGCAATAATCGGAAGCACTTTGACCGGAGACGATTGCTGGAGCTGTACCGCGTGATGCGGGCAGGCGGGCGTGGCAGCGCAGACCATCTCGGCGAACGCGGGATCGGACCACAGCACGGCGCATACCGCCAATGCCAGGACCACGCGCGCCCGTAATGATCGGTCTAAGGCCATCGTGAGTAGCTTACACCGCCTTGGACGTTGCCGGGCGGGCATTCGTCACCAGGCGCAGTTTGGTTGTCATATTGAACACGTCCGAGGTGCCCCAGGTCTGGCTGGGTTCGAGATCTGGGTAGATGCCAACTGCGCCGCGAATCGCAGCTTGGAAAACCGCCAGACCTGGGGCACCCTCGTCAATTCAGCCTTACGCCGCTGCGCCCTTTGTGCGGTTCAGGACGACGTAGCGCTCGGCCGCCATCAGGATGCTGCGCAGGTCGTTGGACTGGCAGCAGTCGACCGCGCCGGCGGAGAGAGCTTCGGCCCACATGCGATCGTCGGCCAGCCGGTGCACACCGACGAAGGCGGTGGCGGGGAACTCGCGGCACAACTCCTTCAGATCGGCAAGGCCGATGAGCTCCAGATCCACAATGGCAAACGGAGCGCGATAGCGCGCGACCGACGAGCGCAGCTCGAAGGCGGATCTCGCGATCAGCAGGTTACGGAATTCCTTGTTGAGCGAGGCAGTGAGTTGCTGTGCCGCGCCAGGCTCGCGATGGGCGAGGACCGCATTGATAGGCCGCATGGCAAACTCCATGACAAAAGTGGAGGGACGGCGATGCCATCCAGTGAAGCTAGGCCTTGCAAACTACGCACCTCGCGGTGCAACTGCGGAAAGAGGATTTTCCGGCGCCCTACTTCGGCTGGCCGGACTGGGTTGCTGGTTGGAAAGGTTCTGGTTGAAGCTTGCCATTGCGCCTGAGCAGAATCTCAACTTTGCCTTCGGCTTCTTCCAGTTCCTTCCGGCAAGAACCTGAGAGCTTCATGCCTTCATCGAAGAGTTCCAACGCTCGATCCAGCGGAACATCGCCCTTTTCCAGTTCGTCAACGATTTTTTCCAGCCGATCCAGGCATTCTTCGAACTTCGGCAAGCTCTTCTCCTAAACGGATTGTATTGCAAATCCCGGGTGGCTGAGCAATCAGAATTTGTGAAAATTGAGAGCAGAAGCTTGGAAAACCATTTTCACCACGGAGGCACGGAGGGCACGGAATGTTTCTGAAGCTATCTTCTTCGCATTGTTTCAAGGGGTTCCGCCACCAAGTTCCCGAGATGCTGGATGTGCAAAGAGTCTGCTAACGAACTCCGTGTACTCCGGGCCTCCGTGGTGAATCCTTCTTGCTACAAGGACAAAAACGGATTGCTTTCGCGCTCTTTGCCGATGGTGGTCAGGGGGCCGTGGCCGGGGACAACGATGGTTTCATCCGGCAGGGCGAGCACCGGGCCGTGCAGCGACTTCATGATCTTCTCGTAGGAGCCGCCGGGCAGATCGGTGCGGCCGATGGAGCCGGCAAACAGCGTGTCGCCGGCAATCAGCTTTTTCTCCGGGGCAAAGTACAGGCAGATACTGCCCTCGGTGTGTCCGGGGGTGTGCAGCACGTCGGCGGTGAGGCTTCCGGCCTGGACTTTGTCGCCGGTGGTCAGGCTGGCATCGATTTCCACCGCGCCCGGCGAGCGCATGCCGATCCACGCCGCCTGCACGTCGAGCATCTTCAGCAGCGCGTAATCGTTCTGGTTGAGCAGGATGGGTGCGCCGGTGAGCCCCTTCAGCTTCATCGCCCCGCCGACGTGGTCGATGTGCGCGTGGGTGACGACGATCTGCTTCACCGTCAGGCCGTGGCGCTCGATGACGGCCATCACATCGTCGATGTCATCGCCGGGATCGATGACCATGGCCTCTTTCGTTTGCTCATCGCCGATGACGGAGCAATTGCATTGCAGCGGACCGACGGGGAAGATTTCGTGGATCATGTTAAAAGCATAGCAGTTGGCAGTCGGCAGTCGGCAATCGGCATTCGGCAGTCAGCATTTGGCATTCGGCATTCGGCATTCGGCACTCGGCATTCAGCCCTTCCGAGTGAGGAATCGGCTTCATCGCTCCGACAACGCGAGACCCTGCCTTGTTCGGTCGTGTTCGTCGCCAGCGATAGGGCAAAGGCCGACTGCCGACCGCCGACTGCTGAGTGCCGAGTGCCGACTGCCGACTGCCGACTGCCGCCTGCCAGTTACTGATTGCTGATTGGCGGCTTTCTGCAGTACACTCCGCCACACATTGCGTCACCCAGGAGGCGGTCATGGAGCGCATCAGTTTTGTGACCCATCGCGGGCAACGGATTCTTCTTGTCGACTATACGAATTGCACGGCGGCCGAGGTGGCAGCGCTTGCGGACGAGGCTCCGCAAGTCATAACCCAGGAGCCCGCGGGATCGCTGCTGTTGCTGGTTGACTTCACTGGCGCCCACTACGACCGCGATACCGTCGAGCACATCAAGATCGCGGCTGCCATCGATAAACCTCATATCAAGCGAGATGCCTGTGTGCTGGACAAGAACCTGCCCAAAACGCTCTATGAGTCGGTTCGGGCGTTCAGCACGCGCGAATTGCCCGTCTTCAACTCGCGCGAAGAGGCGATGGATTATCTGGTGGGATAACAGGTCGGCCGGGGCTAGAACCGAAGTCCCTGCTTCGCAGCTCGCGACTTCGAGAGGAAGCTAAGAGTTAAAGCCAAAGGCTGACGAGTGCGCGTCTTCAGAGCCCGCATGACTGGCCGGCGAAGCTTTTTATTGGCGCCGCGGGCGGGGCGATGAAGCGCCGCACTACCCGAAACAAACTCCTCAAAACAATTACCGGCCGGGCGTCATGGGCTGCGGCTCGGGCGCCGGAGCCTGCTGCGCCGGCGGCAGCGGCTTGGACTGTGCGGGAGCCGTCTTCGCCGGGGCCGACTTCGTCCCTTCCAGCACCGATCCGATGCGATGCGAACGCCGCGCAGCAAATACCGACAGGGTGATCGAAGTAAGCATGAAGACGATGGCCGCCCAAGTAGTGGCTTTGCTCAGCACGGTCGCGGCAGTGCGAGTGCCGAAGGCGGTCTGGCTGCCCATGCCGCCGAAGGCCGCGGCGACATCGCCGCTCTGGCCGCTCTGCAGCAGTACAACGATGATCAGAAACGCGCAAACTATGATGTGGATAGCGGTAAACAGTGCAACCATGTAGCTCTCTATTCTCTCTTGTGGCGCTGGCGCGGAGGCGCACGAGCGCGTCGGTCTTCATCCTGACATCCCTGGACTTTATTGGCCGCCGGGCGAGGGTGTGAGACGAGATGATTCGCGAATCAATTTAGTTTAGCACAGGGCGCGCTTCGGCCTCTTAGCACGTCGGGAGGGCAGCAGAGGCTGCGACAAGCGATCAGGCGCCGGGTTTTTCAAGACTGATGATGCGGGTTTCCAGTTCAAGCAGCTTCGACTGGAAGGCGTCCATTTGCTGGGTGGTGGAAGAGTCGACATTGGAGACGTCGGCTTCGATCTTGCGCATGCGCGTGCCGTTCGCCTGTTGATATGCGCCGAAGGCCCGGACGATGCGGGTTTCCGCGTCATGCGTTCGCTCGTCGATGTATTCGCGCAAGGTCTGCTCGCGCTGGTCAATGTGCTCGCGCAGGGCCTGCTCGCGCTGGTCAATGTGCTCGCGCAAGGCCTGGTCGCGCTGGTCGGCGCGGCGCGCCATGGTATCCAGATACTCCCTCAGGTCGGCGTCCATGCCATAAATCCTAGCAACCCACTCCCGTCGCGGCAAGGCCGATTTCCAAGCGCTTGGACCAAACTGCCCACAATGGAATGAAGTACGTGGTGGAGCGGTTCGCCGCCAAGGCTCGGCCGTGGGCGAGACATATCGGTTTCATGCCACAGGTATCGGATACCTCTCCTCGACGCTGAAAAGTCAGAAACTTGGCCACATTCTGAACCTTCCGAGTTCCCTCGCGCCTCAATTTAGGTGCGCTTAACCGCCAAAAACTAGTAAGCTCTATCGCCAAGTGATTGCGGCTTCGTGAAACGCACGCTTCACGCAAGGAGGGGACATGTCAAAGTACAAAACTGTAGCTGCTGTTGTTGCGATTCTTGCCCTGGGGGCGATCGTCGTGAGTGTCTCGGGTAAGACTACTCCGGCCACCGTAAACGGAATGTGGAACGTCGACGCCAAGTATTCCAGTGCGCAACTGATTACCGACGGCACCACGGATTTCGGCAAGCAGAAGATCAATTTCACACTCGGCTTCGCCAGAGTTAACGGAACGTTGACCTATAACGACGCCGATCTGGCAAGTTCGAAGCTCGACCTGCACATGTATCCGGCGAATTCAGACGCGCCGATCCTGGCAGAAGACGGCAAGCTCAAGGCGCAGTGGCTGGCGAATGTGGCCAACCATACGCTGATCTGCTTCCACTCCAAGAAGATCGTGCGCGGGCCGGACGGCAAGCTCCAGGCCACGGGAGATCTGGTGATCACCCGGGTAGACCGCAACGTCGATATCGAGCCGAATGAAGCGTATTCGGGACCGGTCTACGGACCACCGATGGTTCACCGCGTAGTGCGCGATGCAACGTTCGTGATCGATCTCTCCAGCCCGAACGGAGCCAAGGGCGGACTGCAGGCGATGGGATCGACCATGATGTCGCGCGAGAATTTTCCGGAGCTGGTGCGCGCGGCGATCAGCACCAACTGGCCGCCGGTGGTAATGGGTGACGAGAAGTGCACCGATCCCGCCGGAGGCACGGAAGATTATCGCGGCTTCCGCTGCACCGGAACGTTCATGGAATCGACCGGCCTGCCGCCGGCGCCGACCCGCTTGGGCGAAGACTATCCCGGACCGTCAGATTACAACGCGGTGGTGGGCAACGAGTTGACCATCCGCATCAATCTGCACATGACGCCCAGCGCAACGGGCATGAAGGCAGCGGGCAGCATGTAAACCGCATGGCGGCGATACGAAGCGGCCGGCCGTGGTTGATTTTGCCACCGGCAAACCTGGGCCGCCGCTTCGAGTTCGCTGGTTATGTCGGCCGGAATTCGCGGCCGGTCACCGCATGAGCTTTCGCCGTGCGGCTTCGACCGGCAACGGCTTCCACAGTCGCTCGAAATTTTCCACGCTGCAGAAGCTTCGCGCATGCATGCGATCGATATACAAACCACCGCGAAGGTGATCGATTTCATGTTGCAGAATCCGCGCATACCATCCCTCGGCCTCGATGCGCTGTGGCTCGGCATGCTCGTTCAGGCACTCGATTGTGACTCGGCGGTCCCGCGGGACTATCGCGGTGTAGCCGGTCACGCTTAAGCACCCTTCAAAAAATTCCAGCGGGCCTCCCTCGGCGGAGACAATGCGTGGATTAATCAGTACGTGGAACGGTACGGGCCGCCGCTGCCGCTCCGCCAACTGCTCCGGCGTCGACTTCGCATGGTAATCGGCGCGGTCTTCCACCACTGCCAGTTGCATCGACACGCCGACCTGTGGCGCGGCCAATCCGACGCCGGGAGCGTTGCGCATGGTATCGCGCATGTCTTGAATCAACTGCTGGGTGTTTCCTGCGAGGACCTCCTCGCGAGTGAGCGGCCGGGCCGCGACCCGCAATACTTCCTCACCTGCTTGCAGAATGGTCAGCTTCACTGGCGTCTCCTTGTCCAAGGTAATGCAAGGGGGATTGGGAGTGATGTGGCAGGTTAGTAGTCGGCATTCGCCATTCGCCATTCGGACAGGCGAGATTAGGGAAAAGGTGATTTGCGACCCATCCGTCCAGCTTACTCATTCACATGCAGATATCAGGGCTGATATGGCTGAATACACCTTGATAGTCGCTGTTCAAACGGTAAGCGATTGCTTACCATAGCTTATGGCCTACTACGAGCGGTACGACGGTATGATCATGTATATCAGCCGGATCAAACCGGCTTCAATGTCGGCCCATCAGAGGCACATCTGGCGGCTCATGCCGTGAGGCTTAGAATTGACGCATCCGATCCTTGATTTCTGCTAATTCCCGCTCGACAAAAGCTATCCGGTCCAGGGTGAAGTCAATGCCCGAGTAATTCAGTGCATCTGATCACGTCGCCACTTTGTTCATCGGACGACGAAACGGCCCGGGTCCCCCGCTTATGTCAGTTGTCATGGTCATTTCCTCAGTGAATTCTTTCCGATAACCCGTCCGACGCGCCGCGGCTGGAGCACAAAGTCGGCCGCTTCCTCAGCATCTTTGAGGAGCGTCTTGCGCGGCGTGCCTATCCGCGCACGCATGGTCAGGCCACGAGCAAAATCCGTGACTTGGATCGCGCGCACGGCTATCGGAAAGTCAGGCGGGATGTCTCCCGCGCTGATCCCGTCCCGGAAACGGCGCTCCACCAGCGCCGCGCCGCCCGCGACCGCGCTCTGCAGGAACCGCTGAACCTCAGCGTCGTCCACAAGCGGCGCGACGCACATCATAAGGCAGCCCCGGGCGGACCCTTTCTTGGTCGCACTTTCGACGGCGTACCTCAGAAAGCCGGCGATCGAATCGCGAAGACTCTGTGGCGTGAGGAGTGCCTTCGCGGCTGATGCGCCCTTCCGTTCTGCGTACGCCCTGAGGACGCGCAAGAATATCGCCCGCTTGTCGCCGAATACGGCATACAGGCTCGGCCGTCCCACACCCATCCCGGCGACGAGATCGTCAATCGTCACACCGTCGTAGCCTTTCGACCAGAACACCTGAGTCGCCTTCTCCAGCGCCCCCGTCTCATCGAAGCTGCGCGGTCGACCCCGCGGCCTAGCGGTTTTTTTAATCATTTAGTTCAAAACTCCTTGACACCTTCCATCCCACAATTATATAACCAAATAGTTCGAAATTAGCAAGCCGGCTCTGGCCTCGCGGGGCCTCACGACTTGACCTTCACCCTTCACCAGGGAGACGCCTATGGAACATTCGATCGCTCTCGTCACCGGCGCCACTTCCGGGCTCGGCCATGCGGCAGCCCGCCTGCTCGCCGGAGAGGGCTGGCACGAGATCATCGTCACCGGGCGCAGCCTGGCCGGGGCCCAGCAAGCGGCCGCTCACCTCGCGACTGAGAACAAAACAGTGATCTTCACGCCGCTGGCGCTGGATCTGGACTCGCCAACCAGTGTTCAATTCGCGCTCGCCGAGCTCGTCAAGCGAGGTCAGCCGATCGATTTCCTGCTGCTCAATGCAGGGTTGGTTCCCTTTAAGCAGCGCGTTCTCACCGAGGCGGGCGTCGAGTCTTCTCAGGCCCCGCTGATCGGCCATCATCAACTGACTGTCGGGTTGCTCCGCGCAAGCCTGCTAAGCCCCAGCGCGCGGATTGTTATCGCAGGTGCAGAACCTGCCCGAGGGGGCGTACCCTTCTTCAAATACACCGACGTGCCAGCCTTTGCGGCCAAACGGCACCAGGGTGACCGAACCGCCGCTGTTGAAGCGCTGATACGCAACGGGCCGAACGTGAGGTACGTGCCCAACAATGCGTATGCCGACGCGAAGCTCATCATCGCTTGGTGGACCGCGGCGCTGGCCCGCCGGCTGCCCGCCAGCATGGCCGTGTACGCTGTCTCGCCCGGTGCGGCGACCGACACCAAGGTAGTGCGAAGCGCTGGCCTGGCGTTGAGGTATCTGTTTATCCCAATCGTGAACCTCATTCCCGGCATGAATCAGACGCCGGAGACCGCGGCCCGCCGGTATATCCAGGCATCAAAGTTCGGAACCGATCTCTCGGGGCAATTCTTCGCCTCGGCAAAAGGGAAGTTCACAGGCCCAATTGAGGCGCAGCGCCACGCACACCTCCACGATCGCGCCAACCAGGAAGCCGCCTGGCAGGCCGTCGTCAAGGTCTCCGGCGTCGATTTCGAGCCTGCCAAACCCGCGTCGCCATCGAGTCCGCCGATAACAAAACGGCCCGTCATGACATAGATAATTCGTCGCCTTCCGCAGCATAGTTTTCTCCTCAACGATGCTTTCGGCCTGCACGCCCTGAACTAGGGTTGTTGAAGCAAACGTCCATTATCATTCACTACCGGCTTTAACAAGCAGCAACGGGTTGCCGATTCACTTATCCGAGATGCCGACTATACGACCGGGTGGCTTCCCGGACACTGGCGCGTTTATCGGGACGAATAGTGGTCTGCTTCGGTCGACTTTGGGTGCTTCAAACCACGCCTGAGGTATTCACCAGGATTAGCCCTGACAATTCGCTTGAACGCCTTGCTGAATGCGGCGTCGGACTGGTAACCGACCAATCGAGCGACTTCCGGGAGCTTTTTGTCACGCCGTTCAAGCAGCTGTATCGCCTTCTGCATCCGCCACTCGGTTACGTATTCCAGCGGCGTCTGCCCGAGTAGCTCTTTGAAACGTGCTGCGAATGCGGAGCGAGACATGCCCGCCGTTTCGGCCAGGGATTCGACCGTCCAGGGTGTATTCACTCGGTCGTGAATGGCACTGAGAGCAGCGCCTATTTGAGGATCGAAAATTGCACGAAGCCATCCTTGGTTGCGTTCCGGTCCCGACGCGATATGTGCCCGGAGTACCTGGATAAACAGAACCTCGGCCAGCCGACTCGCGACGACTTCGGATCCCGGCGCCTGTTCTTCCATCTCTGACGCGAGCGCCTGCACTGTGGTGTGAAGAGCCAGCGTGCGTGCCTGATCGGCCTTCATCAAAATGAAGCTCGGCAATAACTGAGTGATCGGCTTCACGCTGGCGCGATCGAAACTCAATGATCCACAGACGATTGTCGTCGGTGCGCCACCGCCGCCACAAAGAACGACATTGCCGTTGGCCTTGGCCCCGATCTCGCGGAAGCTCCACCTCGGACGTGTTCGCGAGCTGTCGCGCAAAACAATCGAAGTCCCCTTAGCCAGCAAAAAGCAATCACCACCGGTGAGGGGAATCGGCTCCGCAATCCCTTCCACACTCAGCCAGCAGTTGCCGCGCGTAAGCATGGCGAAGTGCGCCAAATCTGTGGGTGAACTCTTTTTGCCGGAAGGCGTGATTTTTTCTTCGGTCTCGTTTTCCTGTTTCACGCCCCACGGGGCTGTGGCTTCGAGCCGGTGCAGACCGAAAGCGGTTACCCGCATCGTTCTAAAGATGTCTGTTATCGAATCCAACTTAGCCTCTATTGTTTGGACGAATAGACAAAATATTAGTACTTCCAGGCAGTTCTAGTCCACCGCCAAAGAAATCTATTCTACTGTACCGAACGCTACACATTACCGAAGGGAGCAATCATGGGAAAGCTGGAAGGAAAAGTTGCAGTCATCACGGGTGGATCGAGCGGCATGGCGCTGGCGAGCGCCAAGCGCTTCGTTGAAGAAGGCGCCTACGTTTTCATCACTGGTAGGAGGCAGGAGCAGCTCGATAAGGCGGTCAAGCTGATTGGCCGAAACGTGACCGGCGTGCGCGGTGACGCGGCCAATCTCGACGACCTCGACCGCCTGTTCGATACGGTCAAGCGCGAAAAGGGCAAGATCGACGTCCTGTTCGCGAGCGCCGGCAGGGGAGAGGCCTTACCACTGGGCGAGATTACCGAGCAGCACTTCGATGCGGCCTTCGGCCTGAATACGCGCGGAACGCTGTTTACGGTTCAGAAGGCGTTGCCGCTGCTCAACGATGGCGGATCGATCATCATGACCGGATCCGTTGCTTCGGTGAAGGGTTTTCCTGGTTTCAGCGTGTATGCGGCGAGTAAGGCGGCATTGCGCTCTTTTGCCCGCACGTGGCTCAACGAACTGAAGGGCAGGAATATCCGGGTGAACGTGCTGGGCCCGGGGCCGATCGCCACACCGATGCAGGAAGAAGTTCTCACCAAAGAGGCGAAAGAGATGTTCGAATCCCTGATCCCGCGGGGCAAGATGGGTCAACCTGAGGAAATCGCGACGGTTGCTCTGTTTCTTGCTTCCGACGATTCGAGCTTCGTGAACGGGGTGGAGTTGAATGTCGACGGCGGCTTCTCGGCCATCTGAAGTCGGCGGATCTCGGTGGGTGCAGGATCGCCAAGCGGCTCACCGGGATCCGATGGGTTGGGATCAATATCAACATGGATCGGAGAAGCACTATGAGCTATGCGATTGTCGGATTCGGAAAGATAGGCCAGGCTCTCGCCCACGCCTTTGCCCGTAAAAACATCAACGTGACTGTCGCGAGTCGCCGGCCGCCTGAGGAGTTGGCGCCGCAGGCTCGGGCGATTGGACCCACGGTGGTCGCCAAGTCGTTGCGGGATGCACTCGAGGCCGACACCATCATCCTGGCGGTCCCATTCGGAGAACATCGCGAGGTTGCGAAGGCCTTGCCGAGCTGGAAAGGCAAGACGGTCATCGACGCGATGAACTCGTTTCCAGTCCCACCTGAGGAACTGGACGGCCTCCCATCCTCCGCCTTCGTTGCGAAGTCGTTCACCGGCGCCAAGCTCGTGAAGGGTTTCAATCACCTGGGTGCAGCCATCCTGGCTACCGACCCGGTCGTCGAGGGCGGCCACCGGGTCGTCTTTCTGTCGAGCGACGACGAGGACGCGATCGATCCCGTGGCGGATTTGGCCAAACAACTCGGGTTCGCACCCGTCAAGCTGGGAAAGCTCGACGAGGGCGGAGCGCTAGTGCACGCACGCGGCCGCACCTGGGGTCAGCTCATCTTCCAGGATTTGTTCAAGAAGCAGCAGTAATCGATAAGGAGAGAGTCGATGAGCATCGAAGAGAATGTTCAGGTCGTGAAAGATTTCTTTGCGGCGATCGGCAGCGCCGATAAGCAACGTTTGCTGGCCTTGGTTGCCGAAGAGATTGAGTGGATCATTCCCGGCGAGGACTGGCCGCTGGCCGGCACGCATCGCGGACACGCCGGGGTGAACCACTTACTTCAGAAGGCTAAAGAAACGCTGGAAACTTCATACCCGAAACCCCCCGAGTTCGTAGCGCAGGGGGACCGGGTCCTGGTCGTCGGCGTCGCTACTGGGAAAATCAAAGCAACGAATAGGACGTTTGAGGACCATTGGGTCTTCGACATTACCGTTCGAAATAGCAAACTGACGAACATCCGTGAATATGTCGACACGCAAGCACTGGCGCGAGCCTCCGAGACGGCCGCGAGCCGCAGGCCCTGACACATGGCGCGGTTTCGTCTCGGCAATCTGAATCGGCGGATCGGTGAGTGCATGATCGCCAATGCACTCTCTCAGTCACGATCCAGGTTTTACGAACGCTTTCCTATCATCTGGCCGTATAACGCCCATCCCGCTTCTCTTGCCTGAAGGCGTCCCGGGGGCTGGGCACAAGGAAGCGTAGCCGACTTCCCGTCTAAGTGATTTAACTAGTGTCCGGACAGGCTTTGACTCCACGCCAGATCCCTAGACAAATGGGCGTTGTGACGATCGTCAACTTACTTTCTGGCGAATACTCTTGAGAACATCCTCCGAGAGCTCGTGAGCCAGCACGACAGCGCCGATCAACGCAGCCGACTGGCGCCGGTTCGTGGCGGGGAGCGCGTTGTTTTTTCGAATCCTCCATCTCTGATGACCATCCTCTCACGTATATGACGACCATCCTGGTCGACGGCCGGTCATCGAGGAGGAATCATGAAGCTCGGAGGCAAAAAAGCTCTCATTACCGGAGGCAACAGCGGCATCGGCCTGGCTACAGCCCGACTTTTCATCTCGGAAGGCGCGGAAGTCGCAATTACAGGTCGCGATCAACAGACACTGGAGGAAGCGGTCGCCGAACTCGGATCGAAAGCGCACGGCTATCGCGCCGACGTTACGGTTGCGGAGGACCGCAAGAAGCTTTTCGCTGAACTCGCCAAAGACTTTGGCAAACTTGACATCGTCTTCGCCAATGCAGGCATTTCTGGCAGCACGCCGACTGGCGCGACCGAGGAAGCCATCTTCGAGAAGGTAGTCCACACCAACCTCAACGGTGCTTTCTTTACCGTCAATTCAGCCGCCCCTCTCATGAACGACAACGGCAGCATCATCTTCAACGGATCGGTGCAAAGTTATCTCGGTCAACCAGGCGTGGCTGCCTACGCTGCTACGAAAGGCGGACTCGTCTCGATGGCGCGATCCATCGCCGCGGACCTTGCACCGCGCAAGATTCGGGTGAACGTGGTCGCCCCGGGAGCGACGAAGACTCCCATCTGGAAGCGCGGTTCGCGCGCCAATGTCACGGCAGAGGAATCGGCAAAGGTTTCCGATTTCTTCTCTTCCACGATTCCACTTGCCCGTTGGGGCGAGCCGGAAGATCTGGCCAAGGCTGTGCTTTTTCTTGCCTCGGACGATTCGTCGTACATCAACGCGGTCGAGTTGATAGTGGATGGCGGACTGACGGGCGCGCCCTTCGGAGCTCCCATTCTTCGCGGCTGACCGTAGGGAATTTTGCAGGAGATTCCTATGTCACATCATTTCGATACCAAACTGGCGAAGGAAGATCCGAGCCTCAACCTCTGCGACTTTTATTTATTTGACGGCCTCTCGGGCAAGACCGTAATGGCGATGACCGTGAATCCGGATGTGGGATTATCGGCTCCGGATACGCTTCATCCAGAAGGGCTCTACGCGTTCCGGTTCGACCTGAACGAAGATGGGAGGGAAGAGGTTACGTTCAAGTTCAGGTTTGGTGAACCACGACACGGAGATGGCAGTGAGCATACTCACATTCAGCCATTTGTGGTGCGGAAGGCGACGGGTAGCGATGCTCTTCGTGGTGACGCCGGAGAGAGTCTGGTTGAGGGTGAAACCGGTTCGGTCGCGACTAATTCGGGTCTTCGTGCGTATGTTGGGATTGCTCCAGATCTATTTGCGGCAAATGCTGGATTCGGCACATTTATGACTGCTTTCTATAAGGAGCAACGCTACGACGGGGACGCCTTTCTGCATCAGCAGAATCCCTTTGCCAGGCGGAATGTTACGGCGATTGTGCTGGAGGTGCCCAGCGAACTGATTGGGAAGGGAAAAATCAACGCATGGGCGACGATCTCCCTCTTTGGCCATGTGCCGGAGGTACAAGTTTCGCGTTGGGGCCTGCCTATGGTTACCCATCTCTTCCTGAACGACCCGAGCGACCAGGAGGTGAAAGAACAATTCAATGCGTCGGTTCCGTCTGAAGATCTAGAGCGCTTCGCAAAGTCGATCGCGGATTTTGCTGAGAAGCTGACGACCTATGCCGGTTCGGCGGCGGACCCGGTTGAATACGGGAAGCTGCTCGCTGCACGGCTTTGTCCCAACACATTGCCTTACGAGCTTGGAACGCCCGCCGCATTTGAGGTGGCCAGCTTCAATGGACGCGCGCTCGGCGACGATGTGCTGGATGTGATGTTGACGCTGGCGGCCAATACGCCAATTGTCGATGGACTTGCTCCCGACCGCGGGCGCATTGGCAAGGATTTCCCGTATTATGCAGCGCCATATACGGCGGAGGAGCAGGTCGGGGTGACGCCGATGCCGCGCCCGACGAAGAAGGCGGGAAGCGACGCTTGAGAATGAAGTTGGGAATCAGGCGCTTCCGTCGGCAGTTGGTATTCGAGATCGTAGCTGTGCTTGCCTTTGGCGATGATCGGAAGCCAGCGGAGGGGGCGCGGGGAAGGGAACGGAACGGCCCCGCATTAGTCGGTGCCGGATCGCCGAGTCACTCATCGAAGTCGACAGAAAGATGTTGGCCGGCTTGATGTCGCGATGGATGATGCCCTTGGCGTGCGCGGCTTCCAGGCCGGTGCAGATCTGAACCGCGATGTCCAGCAGTTCGTTGAGCGGCAGCGTCCTTTTCAGGCCGGCGAGTGCAGCCACGCGGGGGCGCAGCGTCTCGCGTTCCAGCGGTTCCATCACGATGAAGGAATTGGAATCTGCCTCGTCGACCTCGTGAATCGTGCAGATGTTGGGATGGTTCAGAGAGGAAGCGGTCTTGGCCTCGCGCTCGAAGCGCTGCAAGGCGAGCGAATGGGGGCAAGCACAACTATGTCTCCGCCCAGCGGTTGTTCTGGGTGGTTCGGGAGTTGAGAGCCACCTCCGACGGTGAATCAACCCGCCTGCATCGACATTGAGTACTTCGTGAGCGCGCTGCAACATTCGATCGTGTGCAAAAGAGGATAAAGCTCGACCAAATTCGTTTCCTCGCACGCAGATCGCACTGCCATTATGCGGTTTACCCACATCCATCATTTGTGATGGCAGTCGTGCGACTGGGAAAATCCCTAGTCGCTATCTTGAAACTCAGCTGATAACCTTCAGTCAGTTTTTCGGGAGAAATAAATTGACGCTGCAGCCATGTGATGCGCTTGTTTTCTTTGGAGCAACCGGCGACCTCGCATACAAGAAGATTTTTCCTGCCCTGCAAAAGCTGGCCAAGCGTGGAAAGCTAGAGATCCCTGTCGTCGGAGTCGCCAAATCGGGATGGAGCTTGCAACAGCTTCAACAGCGGGCCAAAGACAGCGTTGAGAACTACGGTGGGCTGGATTCCCAAGGCTTCTCCAAACTGCTCTCACAACTGAAATACATTGATGGCGACTACCAAGATGCTGCCACTTTCTCCAAATTGCGGCATGAACTCGGCGCATCTCAGCGCCCTTTGCATTATTTAGCCATTCCGCCCGTATTATTTCCGGAAGTTCTGAAGCAACTAAGTGCGTCGGGTTGTGTCGCCGGGGGACGTATTGTCATCGAAAAACCCTTTGGTCACGACTTGGCTTCGGCTCGCGCACTGAATGAAGTGGTCCATTCCGCGTTCGCCGAAGAGAATGTTTTTAGGATTGATCATTTCTTGGGCAAGAACGCGGTTCAGAATGTACTCTATTTCCGTTTCGCCAACTCGTTTCTCGAACCGATTTGGAATCGGCAGTATGTGGAAAGCGTACAGATTACGATGGCGGAAGATTTTGGCGTGCAGGGACGAGGCGCTTTTTACGACTGGACAGGAGCGATTCGTGATGTGGTCCAGAATCATCTCCTGCAGGTTCTCAGCAACATCGCGATGGAACCACCTGCTGGCTTGGCGGTCGAGATCGTCCGCGACGAACGCGCTAAGGTACTCAAAGGGATTCGGCCTGTTCAGGCAACGGACGTGATTCGCGGACAATTTGACGGCTACCGCTCTGAACCTGGCGTGAAGCCGGACTCAACGGTAGAGACGTACGTAGCATTGCGTCTTTTTATCAATTCGTGGCGATGGAAGGATGTGCCTTTTCATATCCGCGCTGGCAAGTCTCTGCCAGTCACCGCGACTGATGTAGTCATCACTCTTCGGCAGCCTCCGGACATTTTTCTGCAGAGTAAGCTTCCTGCAAATTATGTGCGATTTCGATTGACTCCTGATCTTGTGATTGCCATCGGCTCTCATGTCAAAGTGCCTGGCGAGGGGCTACGTGGGGAGCAGGTCGAACTCGTCGTATCGCGGAGCCACGATCCGCATGAGATGCAAGCATATGAGGAATTATTGGGAGATGCGCTGGCTGGAAACTCGTCGCGCTTCGCACGTCAGGACTATGTCGAGGAGGCTTGGCGGATACTGGACCCAGTGCTTCATGGTGCAAGTCCGGTCTACCCGTATGCTCAAGGTAGCTGGGGACCGCGCGAAGCAGAGCAATTAGCGCCTCCTGACGGCTGGGTCGATCTCCAATTGTGATCGTAGACAGCGCCGGCGCCGACGTGACACCAAGATTACAATCCATCGCGGCGGATGGCATCGGCCCTGCCCGCGATTTCGCTAAGAGTCTTCTTGTGCGCTTAGATTTCGGCGGCTGCACCCCTCGATCCAGGCAAGAAACAGCTTGTAGCCCACAGACAGCACCACCGCGCCTACAAATAGACCGACGATTCCCATGGCGATAAAGCCGCCAATCGCACCCAAAAAGATAACTGCCGTTGGAACGGCTACCCCGCGGCCGAGCAGCAGAGGCTTGAGCACGTTATCGATCAAACCCCCGAAGACGCACCAAAGCAGGAAAGTCACACCTATGAGCCGATTGCTGCGTTTAGCGTTAGCGCTATAAGAATTCCTGTGACTACCGTAACCATGCCCGGCAACATGAAACTGTGATTCAGCAGATACTTTCCAATCTTCGTGGTCCCGGTCTGGTCAAAAGAAACAGCGGCGAGCAGGGTTCCGTAGGTCGGAAGAAAGAAAACACTATTGGCCGCCAGGTAAAACGCAATCAAATGCGATGGATGTAGACCTAAAGCCAAACCCAGGGGCATGAAAATGACGACGGTCGCCGCAGCGCTGAAGAGCAAGTTAGAGAGCACGAACAGACCAGCAGCAAACATCCAGGGATAATGGCGAACCAGATCGGACAGGCTCGTCACGATGTACCCCCGGTTGGCCTCGAAGAACGAAGATCCTAACCATGAAACGCCGATGATTGATATGGCAGCCATGATTCCACCCCGCATGATGCTGCCTTTCAAAGTCTCTTCAGGGGAGGCCTTGAAGGCGATCATGGTGATGCCGGCGACCGCAAGCATGATGATCATGATCACCATGCCCATGCTTGCCTGGTCGGTGTCGGAAAGGCCGTTCCTAACAACCTGATACTCCGGAACCAGATTGGGGAAAATACCAATGACCACAATCACGAAGATGGCGACAAAGAACAGAATTGTCGAGCCGCGAGCGTTGAACAGTTGCCTTCCTCGGAGTGTTGGGGGCGGTTGAGGAACCTTCAACTCACCGGTCGCGAGGCGATGCTGATACTCCGGATCTTCGCTTAGGGCCTTGCCACGCCATGCAACCGACAGGGCTCCCAGCAGAACCGCAAGAAAGGTCGAAGGAATAGTGATCGCGAGCAGCTTAGGAAGGGATATATCTTTGACGGCTAGTATGCTGATCATAGCGACTGTGGCCGCGGAGATGGGCGAGGCAAGCACTCCTTGAAAACCGGCGATGACGCTGATTGACATTGGCCGTTCCGGCCTCACATCGGCCTTCCGTGACACCTCGGCGATCACGGGAAGAAGTGCGTAGATTACGTGAGTCGTGCCGGACGCAAGAACCAAAATGTATGTGGCAACAGGAGCAATGAAGGCTATGTACCGTGGATGCTTGCGCATGACCTTCTCGGCAATGGCTACGAGGTAGTCCAGCCCGCCAGCCGCTTGCATCGCAGCCAAAGCGGTTATGACCGCGACGATCATGCCGATTACAAGTTGTGGAGGCCCTCCGGGAGGCTCCTTGAAGGCGAACACAAAGATCAGCAAGCCAATCCCGGACACGGTGCCGAGCGCAATCCCTCCGAGCCGTGCCCCAACTAGAATGCAGGCAAGGAGAATGCAAAGTTCAATCCAGATCACGATTCTCCTTCCTCAGGTTGCGGTGCCGGCCACAACACGTACGCCAGGTCAGTAGCTTCGAAATAACTGCTGGATCTCGGCTGTGCTGCGCGGCTTCAGCAACGCGAGCATCAGCAGGATTCTCGCCTTCTGGGGATTCAATTCATCAGACGCCACGAAGCCCATCTCGTCGTCGTTCACTTCGACATTGCGCCCTACGGCCCCAGTCGCGACGCGGCTGCTTCTAACAATGACCACTCCCTTCTTTGCGGCTCGTTCTGCAGCTTCCACGGAAGACTTATTCATATTGCCGTTGCCGACACCGGCGATGACGATTCCTTTTGCGCCATTGGCAACGGCGGCATCAATCAGGTCGGGCGACATATCCGCACAAGCGAAGATGATGTCCACGCGGGGTAGCTTGGTCACATTCGTTACGTCAAATTCACTGCCAGTCGTGTGCTTCCATTGCGGAGCGTTATAAAAGTCGTTCTTGCCGTATGTGGAAACTCCCACCAGTCCTCGCTGTGGTGACAGGAACGTCTGCACGGCCGTCGTACTCGTCTTGGTCAGTGAGTGCGCTCCGTGTATCCAGTCGTTCATCACAACTAAGACACCGAGTCCCTTGGCATGCGGGTCGGCAGCGACTGCGACCCCATCGTAGAGATTCAATGGCCCGTCGGCACTGACAGCAGTGGATGGCCTCATTGAACCGACCAGCACAACCGGTTTGTCGCTCTTCACCACCAGATTGAGGAAGAAAGCAGTTTCCTCCATGGTGTCCGTGCCATGGGTAACAACAATGCCGTCCACCTCAGGGGTCGCCAACAATTCGTTGATGCGCTTTGCGAGAGTCAGCATGATGCTGAAGCTCATGTCCTGCGATCCGACATTCGAGATCTGCTCACCCCTGATGTTGGCAAGATCTTTGATACCGGGGACAGCAGCAATCATCGAATCGATCGTTACTGCTCCTGACGTGTAACCAGCCTGGGTTCCGGTCGCCGCCGCCCCGGCAATCGTGCCGCCAGTCGCGAGGATGACGATATTGGGCTTCTTCTGCTGGGCCACAGAAGCTAACGCAGGCAGCAGCACAGCAATGGCAAGAAACTTACAAACGACTTGACGATTCGTCATGAGTGGCGCCTTCCTCCGACGGGCCTACTTACTCGGCGAGTATTTGCTCGTATCCAGGCCCGTCAGCTTGACAGGGTCGAGCAGTTCATTGATCTGCTGTTCGGTCAGAATATGTTTTTCGCGGATGATTTCCAGGATGCCTTTGTTGCTGGCATAGGCCTCAGTCGCCAGCTCGGTCGCCTTTTCGTAACCGATGATTGGATTCAAAGCGGTGACAATGCCCACCGTCGTCTCCAGGTAGTGTTGCAGCATCTTTTCGTTAACGGTGATTCCGTCAACGCACTTGCTGCGTAATGCGATGGAGGCACGATAGAGGAGGTTTTGCGACTCCAGTATCGCCAAGCCCTCGATTGGCTCGTAGGCATTCAGTTGCAGCTGCCCGTGGTCCGCGGCCAGAGATACCGTGTAGTCATTGCCGATCACGCGAAAAGCGATTACGTTCACCAGTTCGGGGATCACCGGGTTCACCTTGCCCGGCATGATCGACGAGCCAGGTTGTACGGCGGGCAAGTTGATCTCCGCAAGTCCTGCCCTCGGACCCGAAGCCAAAAGGATCAGGTCGCCGGCGATCTTCGAAAGCTTTACCGCGACGCTGCGGAGCGCGGCCGAATACGCCAGAAACCCCTGCTGGTCCCAGGTTGCGGCGAGCAAGTCGGATGCCGGAACTATCGGTTTACCCGTCAACTCGGCGAGACGTGCTGCGCACTTCTCGCTATATCCCTTGGGTGCGTTGAGTCCAGTCCCGATCGCTGTCGCACCCATGTTGACCGTGTATAGATATTTCTCCGCATCCCGCAATAGTCGAACCTCGGCTTCGAGCGAAGCCGCGAATGCATAGAATTCCTGCCCCACCGTCATTGGCACCGCATCCTGCATCTCGGTGCGTCCCATCTTTACCATTCGAAGATAGGCATCGCCCTTCATGCGGAAAGAAGCGGCCAACTTCTCCAGTTCTGCAATTAGCTTTTCATTGCGCAGAAGAATAGCCACCTTGATCGCAGTCGGGTAGGCATCGTTCGTGGACTGAGACATGTTGAGGTCATCATGCGGATCAATGAACTGATATTCGCCCTTCTTGTGCCCTGAAAGCTCAAGAGCAATGTTGGCCAAGACCTCGTTGGCGTTCATGTTTGAAGAGGTCCCAGCGCCGCCCTGATACCAGTCCACCACAAATTGATCGTGATACTTGCCTGCGAGAACAGCCCGGCACGCCTTGTCAATGGCAGCTAGCTTCTCCTGACTCATCGCGCCCACATCTGTGTTCGCTTCTGCGGCAGCGAGCTTCACGATCGCCCATGCCTCCACGAATCCTGGGTAATGGTTGATGTCAATGCCGGAGATCTGAAAATTCTCAAGGGCTCGAGCGGTTTGCACGCCGTAATAGGCGTCAGCCGGAACTTCCTTTTGTCCTAACAGGTCCTTCTCGACACGGGACTGCTGAGCACTAGCCGTGGAGAGTAACGAGACAAAGATGAGAGTTGCAAGAATCAGACCGTAGCGTTTCATAACGACTCCAGTGGAGCTGCCCACGTCACTTGAGTCCCACTGATCCGGGAGAGAAGACGTTGTAATTGAGGTGGTCTGCGACGTACTCGATTACCTTTTGCGCCTTGACGCTGTTGCCCGCCTCGTCGAGTCTTGGAGCAAACACCGCTATCGCACCTTTACCGGGTGCAATGGCAACGATGGCGCCGCCGACCCCGCTCTTCGCGGGCAGACCAACATGCCAAGCCCAGCCTCCAGAAGCGTCATATAGACCCGCCATGGTCATGGTGGATAGCATGTAGGGAATGTCCTCACGCTTGATTACCTGCTCACCGGTCGCAGGATTAACTCCGTTATTCGCCAGAGTGGCTCCCATACGCGCGAGCTGTACGGCGTTTACGCCGACTGAACATTGCTTCGTATAGATATCGACGGCTTCGAAGGGGTCGGCGTAGATGCGCTCGTACTTGGCCAACAGCATCGCAAGAGCTTTATTGCCCGTATTGGTCGCTGCTTCTGATTTGTAGACATCTTCGATCAGCGACAGTTGTTCGCCTGCAACCTTGCCGTAAAACGTCAGAATCGCGTTCCACTTTTCGGCTTCATCTTTGCCATTGATAAGGCTAGTTGTCGCGATGGCTCCAGCATTCACAAAAGGGTTGCCCGTGTGGGTAGGCATGTCCACTACCGCATTAACTGAGTTAAATGGCCGTCCCGTCGGCTCGGAGCCCACGCGCTGAAATGTCTTATCCGGGCCAAGCTGTTCCATCGCCAATGCCAGCGTGAAGACTTTCGAAATCGATTGGATAGAAAACGAGTAATTTACATCGCCCAATGTCAAGACCTGGTTGTCTGTGGTAACGATAGCGATTCCAAACAGCTTCGGGTCAACCTGTGCGAGGTAGGGAATGTAGTCGGCATTCTTGCCAGTAGTGTCGCTCTTATACTTCTCAAACGCCTCTCGCGCGATGGTCTCGACTTGCTGACGCGTCGGAGCGACTGGGCTCTTGGACTGCGCAACGGAAACAACCGAAAACCAAGTCGCTGCAACCAGGACGACGGCGAGAACCCTCGAGCACAGTCGGTTGTGGCACATGGGCATCCTCTCGAAAACATTTTCGATCAAGCGGTGTTCTAACGATCAAATCCAAATGCTTTGGCCCAGTCATAGCGGACCGAAAACTGAAGGCGATAGTCGTTGGTGTTGAACCCGTCGCTAAAGTTCACACGTCTTCCAAACTGGAATTCCGTTCCCACCATGAGTTCTTTGACCGGATAGAACAGAAGGTTGCCGACCGCATAATGTCCCTGGTGATACGCCGAGGGAAGATCACCGCTGGCATTCTGTACGTTCACCATCGAATAGCCGGCCGAACTGCTGAATCGTGGACTCCAGGTGTGGTCGACGAACGAGACAAGGCCTAGTACCGGAAGCGCCACTCCCTTAATAGGGCTGGCCGGGTTTCCGGTTTTCTGAATACCGACGTCGACCGGCGCATCGTTCATGTAATTTTCAATTCCTTGACCGTAGACCACCTGAAGCTTGGCAACATCCCTGGAGGTGAACTTGATGTTGGAGCTCACATTGACGCCCCCGCCATATACCGTGTTACTTAGGTTAGGCGGCATGGGATTGGTGTCCACCCAGCTGATCTTTCGGAAAATGCCCGCCACTTGCAGATAGGCTTTCTGCCCGATAAACCGCACATGCCCGGAGATATCCGGCAGCACGAATTGGGGCTTTACGTTCTGCAGTTCAATAAAGTCGTTATAGGAGCCCTGGTCGGCAGTTGCGCCCGGGCGCTCAGCCGCGATCGTCACCTGAGTTTTCTTGCCCCGGAGAGGCATCCAACGAACCTGCACATTGCGGTAAAAGACCATGCCGTTGGGACCCCAGTACTCAATCGTGTTCGGGAAGACGTCGATGTCCATGAACGGACTCCACGTCTGCCCGGCGCCGAACGCACCCAGCTCGCCATAGGCCTGGCGAAGTCGAAAGGTTGTCTGCCCAGCGTCAACACCGGTCCCAAACAGTTCGAATTCGAATCGGGTGTTGAGATCGCCTAGCGGCGTGGATGTGGATGTCTTGACCCCGAACCTCGTCTGCCGCACGCCGTAGTAGACTTTGCCATCTGGTCCGTATTCGCCCGGAAAGGCATTCAACTGGCTCGGCCGAACAACATCGAACCAATTCGGATTATTGGTTGCGAAGTCATAACCCGAATCGAGCATCACGAAGCCGTAAAGATCGAGGGTGGTACCGTGCTCGGCGGGAAGCCGAGGGTTCCCGACCTCCTCACTCGGTGTATGTGCTGAGGCCTCCTGATTCACAACCTCCTGCACGGCTTCCTCGCTCTTGGTGGGAGCAGGCGCCAGCTTTTCCGTCTTCTGCTGCTGCATAACACTGATCTGCTGCTTGATCTCGAGCATCTGTTTTTCCATCTGCTCGAGCTGGCTTTGAAGTTGCTGAAGATCGGGTTGTTGGTTCTGCGATTGCGCATAGGCAGGCTGTATGTGGAATCCACACAGACATGTGATCGTAAGCACGACCGTGGCTGCCCACGTCCTCTCACAAGCAGTGGCCCTTTTCATAGTCTTGCCTTTGGGGCGCTTTTACACTGTGCACCGTCAAACGAAAGTACACTCGTAAAGATGACAATCACAGGGTCTGAGCGAACGCTCACGGCCTGAGGAGACTACACGCTCCCGAATCATTCATAGGCGAATGCAGCTACCTGCGACAACTAGGAAAATCCATAGCGGGCTGAAGCAAGCAGTTAAGTTGTAAAGCGATAGGTTAGCGCCACGTTACAAATAGATATTCCCAGTTGTACAGCTGGTGATTCTTTTCGCAGTTACTCTACTAGTTGCACATCGTACGCGCCGAGAGATGGCGAACAACACCTAGAGGGCCTGCTGGAGTTCGCCGTGAATGTGATTGTCTAACTAGCGCGGGAGGCTGCGGGGGCATGAACGTCGACATGCAGTCAGGGATGGCGATCGCACCGGCTGCGAAGACCACCGCGGATACAACCCAAATCCGTCAATGCGAAAGGATCCTGCTTCATTGAGTGAGCTCCGGGCTTGGTTGGGAGACCCCACATCCGGATGCAATGTGAGCCTGACGCGCAATTTCGATTACGGCACAAGGACGACTCTTATCGCTGGATTTACGCGCGAGGCGAAGTCTTAAGCGGCTTTGGCTTTATGATCGAGAACTCTCACAAACGGTGTTTACCGCCTGTGAAGCCGGCCATGGCTGGTGACGAATTTAGAAGGTCAAGCCAGAAATCGAACGCATCCAGAGTTGATTTCGTAGACTGCGCCGATCAGTTTCGCGCGGCCTTCTTCTAAGGCGCGAGACCCTTCCGGCGACTCGGCGAGCTGTCGCATCGACCATCGAACGTTCGCCTCCACGGCACGGTCCAACTGTAGCTCGACCGGAGCTTCGGGCACCTCCGCCAATCCGGGCAAAATGTTGTTCACCAGCATTTGAATTCGCGAACGATGTTGAACCTCGTGTAACGCGCTGTCCAGAGCCGCTTGTACAGCCCCGCAGCCCTGGTGACCTAGCACCAGGAATAATGGAGTGTGCAGGTGAGCCCCGGCGTACTGCAGGCTCGCCATGACCTCAGGTGAAACTACATTCCCAGCCACCCGTACTATGAACAACTCGCCGAAGTTCGCGTCGAAGATCAACTCAGGCGGCACGCGCGAGTCGCTACAGCCAAGAATCGTAGCGTACGGTTGCTGCCCCTTGGCGAGGTCTGCCAAGGTCTCCTTGCACACCGTGGGAAAGTGTGCCTGACCAGCAAGGAACCGCTTATTTCCCGCAATCAAGTTCTGCAACGCCTGCTCGGCTGACACCACTTGACGATCCGAATCCGACAATGCCACAGTCCACCCCTTCTAAAGAGCATGCCAGTAAAAGGCTAACACTTGTGACACACGTCACATCTTCCAGTGACCCAGCGGAAGAGAATGAAAGACAATCGTCCAACGGGGCGCTAAATAGGCAGCGATCTGCATCTCCCGGCGTTCATCGCTGCGCCTTGTACGACGCCCAGGACCGTTAATGAAAGCAGCGTTTCCGTTTCGAAGGGTTCACCTATGCTGGTTCGCAATCTCTGTCTGCCTCTGTGCGTGCCTTTCGGCCGCAGCGTCCAACCCAAACCCAGTTCGCGCCGCTAGCAAGAATGTTTTGATTATCAATGAAGTCGGAACGGTCCATCCAGCCATGGCTTTAGTCACTCAAAGCCTCCTTTCCCGGCTGTCCGCCGACGGCGAATTCGACGTGGAGTGGTATCTAGAGAGCCTGGATACAACGAGCTTTGTGGACGCCGAGTCACAGCAGAAAGCGCAATCATGGCTGTTCCAGAAATATCAGGACCGCAAGATAGACGTTATTGTGGCTGTGGGACCGAATCCGATAAAACTCGTGGTGCAATATGCGAACACATTTCTGCCGAATGTTCCGGTAGTCATTTGCGGCATTTCGGACAAGCAAGCCGGGTATCCCGAACTCGGGTCGCGCTTTACGGGCTCCTGGATGAAGCTGGAACCAGCGAGAACACTCGATGCTGCGTTGCAGGTGTTGCCGAAAACGCGGCAAGTCGTTGTCGTCGGGGGAAGCTCAACCTTCGATAAAAAAATCGAGACCATGGTCAAGACGGCCCTGAGTTCCTATCCGGCGCCACTCACCTTCACCTACATGACCGATCTCGAGATGGCTACGGTGTTGGGACGGTTGCGCCATCTGTCGTCCGGAACTATCGTTCTTTATACCTCGTTCTTTCGCGATGTAGCCGGTAACCAGTTCACTAATGCGACAACTGCCCTTCCGCTCGTTGCTGAGGCCTCAAGCGTACCTGTTTTCGGCATGTCGGATATGTACTTAGGCCATGGAATAGTAGGGGGATATGTTATAGGTTTCGCAGAATCTGGCAGAATCGCAGCTGACATGGTTTTGGATGTCCTTAGAGGAAAGCCCGTCCAAGACATTCCTATCAGAATCATCCCCGGTTCCTTCATGTTCGATTCGAAGCAACTCCATCGTTGGGGCCTGAGTGAAAGCAATCTTCCAGTGGGCAGTATCGTGCTTTATCGGGAGCCGACATTTTGGCAGAGGTCTAAATCGCTCCTCATCACCTCGTTCGTGATCGTCACCGGGCTGCTCGGCTTGGTGATCTACCTCCTTTTTGAACAGAACCAGCTCAGGCGCGCCAGGAACGAGCAGATGCGTCTTAGCGGCTTGCTCATCACCGCACAGGAGGATGAACGCAAGTATTTCGCGTCGGAACTCCACGATGATTTTGGTCAAAGGCTAGCGTTGCTATCACTCGGGTTGGAGACGGTCACAGAAGTTCCAGACCTGCCTAAGGAAGCTCTTGGGGAGCTGCGCGACCTTTGGAATGTTGCCGACACGATCGGCGCCGACCTTCACACCTTGTCTCATCGCCTACATTCTTCGACATTGGAAAGGCTTGGTCTTGTCGCCGGGGTCGAAAGCTTATGCGAGGAATTCAGCGCTCGACAGCGGGTACAAGTTTTGTTCTCTCACAAGGATATATCTCGAGCCGTTCCTCCGGACGTGTCTCTTTGTCTGTTTCGAGTTGTTCAGGAAAGCCTCCGCAACGTGCGGAAGCACAGCAGGGCATCGAGAGTCTGGGTGACAATAGAGGATTTTGACGATGTTGTGCACCTATCTATATGCGATGATGGTGCCGGGTTTGAGCTCGCAAACCTCAATGGCCGACAAGGCCTTGGTATCCGCAGCATGCAAGAGCGCGCGCGGTTGATTGGCGCCCGCTTTGAAGTTCGATCGAAACCACGCGAAGGCACCGGCGTTCATCTTTGGACCCGATTGCCGCAAGGGGGGCAGGAAACACCCGCGAGCCAGGTGATGACGGAATCGCCGGTTACAGGCGTATGACTTCCAGGTTTTTTGGGCGCAGCGGACTAGTCGGATGAAAAAACCTAAATCGCAGATCCTGATCGCAGACGATCACGTTATTTTTGCTGAAGCACTACGGGTGTTCCTGGAGAAGGAATATACCGTAGTGGGGACTGTCGCCGACGGTCGTACATTGGTCGCCGAGGTCGTCAAATTCAAGCCGGACCTTGTTGTGGTGGATATTGGCATGCCCCTCTTGAACGGGTTGGAAGCCGCCCAGCGTATCCGCGAACAACTCCCCAGAGTGAAGTTCGTGTTTTTGACGATGCAGGACAATCCCAAGCTGGCAGCAGCCGCTCTCGAATTGGGTGCCATTGGCTTTGTTCTAAAGCGATCCGCCGGCTCCGAGCTGTTGAAGGCAATTGACCATGTACTACGTGGCAAGTCCTACGTAACGCCAAGGCTTAGAGAAGAAGATTGGATGTCGATTCGAGCTACAACCCGCACCCAGTCCTCGGACGAGCTGACTACTCGCCAGCGAGAAATTGTCCAACTGCTTGGAGAAGGCCGCGCCATGAAAGAGATCGCCGCACATCTTGGTATTAGCGAGAGAACCGTTGAATTCCACAAGTATCACATCATGCGAGCGTTCAACTTGAAAAGCAATGCCGATCTTGTGCTCTTCGCGTTTAAGCAGGGTTTGATCCTACTCGATCCCGAGCCTGTGCAGGCGGACAAGTCTTCTTAAGAACGCGCTCCATCCCACTTCTTCTGACCCTTGTACTGGGACTTTTCCCAGTTGCTGGCCGGTAAGCCCCTGGATACGATCATCGCGTGCACGGGCATTCGAGAGAAGAAATCCGTGGAACGTCCTAGGGTTTTACTGGTCGATGATCATGAGCTAATCATGGAACGAGTAAAAGCGCTCGTCCAGCCGGCATTCGATGTCGTGGGGGTTGCTCGAACCGGCGTCGACATGGTTTCCGAGGGCCTGCGTCTTCGTCCCGATGTCATTGTCGCCGATATATCAATGCCGTTGTTAGATGGGATCGCAGCTTCTCGTCAACTCCGTGAGCAGCAGTCTACGGCAAAGATAGTGTTCTTGACGATTCACGATGAAAAGGCATTTGTTCGGGCTTGTTTAGCCGTCGGTGCCAAAGGCTATGTGATTAAATCGCACATGAAGACCGACCTGGTTATAGCAATGAATTCGGCTCTTTTGGGTCGTCTCTTCGTCTCGCCTTCAATCGTAGCCCAACACCCGGAGTTAGCTTAGTTGCTATTTCTCAATGGATGCCGCAAATGGAGACTCTGCCGAAAAGGAATTATCCATATGAGGTCAAAATGTCCATCCATAGTTTAATGCGGTTGATGCGAGGGCTGACAGCTGTCATTTGCATGGCAGTACTTGCGCCCGGGAATGCGATCGCCGTCACCAGCCAGGCTCAGCAGCCGACCGCTCCAAGTGACCAAACATCGGCCAAGCTCCCACCGGACCAACTGGATTCTCTGGTAGCGCCAATCGCGCTTTATCCCGATCCCATGCTTAGTCAGGTACTCGTAGCTTCCACCTATCCTCTAGAGGTCATTCAACTCCAGCAATGGCTGGCGCAGCACAAAGACCTGAAAGGCAAAGAGCTGGCCGCTGCGGTGGAAAAACAGGATTGGGACCCGAGCATTCAGTCCATGGCTGGGTTGCCGGATCTGGTGAAGCTTCTGTCAGAGAACATCAAGTGGACAACCGATCTTGGCAACGCCTTCCTCGCGCAGCAGAACGATGTAATGGACGCGGTGCAGCGCATGCGCAAGAAAGCCCAGGACAATGGCAACCTGAAGTCCAACGAGCAGCAGAAAGTCGAAGTAAAGGTGGTCGAGAGCAAACAGGTGATTGTGGTTGAGCAGGCGAATCCGGAAGTTGTCTACGTGCCGAGCTACAACCCGACCGTGGTGTACGGTGCGCCGGTTTACGCCTATCCTCCAATCGCCTACCCGCCGCCGGGATATTACGCGGCGGGCATGGCAATTTCCTTCGGCGTTGGCGTTGCCATGGGAGCCTTTTGGGGTGGCGGCGGCTGGGGCTACAACTGCGGATGGGGCGGCGGGAATAACAACATCAACATCAACAATAACAATAACTTCGTCAACAACAGCAACCGACAGAATATCGGTAACGGCAATCGGCAGAACATTGGCAATGGCAACCGGGCATCTACTATGCCCGCCCGAGGCAATAGCAGTTGGCAACACAATCCGCAGCATCGCGGCGGCGCACCTTATTCCGACCGCTCGCTGGCGAACAAGTATGGTGGTACGACTCGCGGCGACTCCATGGCTAACCGGCAGGCGAACGCACGGCAGAACCAGGCGCGGCAGCAGCCCGCGGGAGGCCGCGATGGGTCGAATCGCGGCGCCGGTCCTAGCGCAGGCACCCGGGATATGAATCGTGGAGGCGGAGGAGATCGCGTGGGTAACCGGCAAGTCCCGAACAGTCCGGGCTCGACGAACAGGAGCGCATTCGGGGGCGCCGGCAGCGGCATGAGCGGTAGCGGAGCTAGGTCTAGTCAGTCGCGTGGCGCTTCCAGTTTGGGAGGCAGCGGTGGTGGTGGTGGACGGCGTGGTGGTGGCGGCGGCCGTCGGAGATAGGCGAGCAGATGATGACCAGTGAGGAAAACATGAAACCAAAACGAGCTGAATTAAGTTACAGAATGCGCGCATCCGTCACGATCCTGGCTTGCCTGTGGTGCCTGTCCTCGATTGGCACAGCACGAGGCCAAACTGCTCCCCTGCCCGGACCTAAGGCTTTTGACACGCCACAACAAGCCGCCGACGCGCTTATAAAAGCTGCAGGAGCGTACGACGTGCCGGAGTTGTTGGCCATCTTCGGGCCGGACGGTGAAGACTTCATCGAATCGGCCGATCCGGTTCGCGATAAGAACAACGCCCAGGCCTTTGCGAAGGAAGCGAGCGTCAAGAACTCCATAGCGATCCAGCCCTCGAACCCGAATCGCGCAACGATAATCGTTGGTGATGAGGAGTGGCCGCTCCCGGTTCCGCTGGTCAAGAAAAATACTAAGTGGTATTTCGATGCAAAGGCCGGTCGGCAAGCAATACTGTTCCGGCGGATTGGGGCAAATGAACTGGATGCGATCCAGGTCTGTCGCGGGTACGTGGAAGCACAGAAGGAATACTCGTTAGAGATTCACGATGATTCCGGCGTGAATCAGTACGCGCAGAAGATCTTCAGCACACCGGGCAAACAAGATGGTTTGTACTGGCAGAATGCGGACGGTACTTCTGCGGGCCCGATCGGCGAGGCTGTGGCCAAGGCGCTGGAGGAAGGCTACTCCGCCGGCAAGGGTGGTTTTCACGGCTACTACTTCAAAATTCTCAAAGGTCAGGGTCCGGCCGCACCGTTGGGCAAGATTGACTACGTCATCGAAGGAATCATGATCGGCGGCTTTGCCCTTGTCGCCGTGCCCGCCGAATATCGTGTCACCGGCGTGAAGACATTCATCGTAAGCAACAACGGAATCGTCTACCAGAAAGATCTGGGAGCTGATTCGCTCGAGATCGTAAAGAAGATGGAACTTTATAACCCAGATCCGACTTGGCACGCGACAGATGATCAATGGCCAGCAAGCGTCGCGGACGCCGCTACCACGGAAGATAAGCCATAGAACATAAGGAGCGTCTTTGCTTCAATCTAGGGGCCACGAAGTAACTACAAGTTGAACCCAACGGCGATGAGACTCGTACGAAACCGGCAAGTGGGGCCTGGGTCCCTCTCTCGCCCTGCTGGTACAGCCAGACTGGGGATTCGCCGGCGTGGTGGTGCAAAACATCTTGTCACTTCTGGGACCCGTACAGTTTCTTCCCACGACCGGGTCTGGACGGATATGCGTCTACGCTCACCCGCAATAGCGATCCATTTACGGCAGCGGCATTTTTTGTAGGGGCGATCTCCGCGGTGGGGACAATCAGGAGAAATGGCGGGTGAACACCTCGGTCTGCATGGCGGCAGCGGTCTACCACGAAACCGTGTACAGAATGTGTACAATTGACTTTTACTTCATCTATCTTATTGAAAACAAACTATAAAATATGGTGCGGAAGGGGGGACTTGAACCCCCATGCCTTTCGGCGCCACCCCCTCAAGATGGTGTGTCTGCCAATTTCACCACTTCCGCACAGTCGGGCAGAAACGTAGAGGCAGGACAAGTATAGCAAAGCACTAAGCCAGGCTTTGTCGAACCATGTGACGGCGGAGTACCGCCTAAAGCCTGGCGGAGACATGTCCTTGCACGCAGCGCCGGGCCAGCACTGTGTCATCGTCCGCCTTCGAAAGGTTGGCGCGAAGGATATATCGCTCAGCTATGCTGCCGCACACCGGACAGTGCCAGCGGCTGGACACCGCGGCGCGCAGGTCCTTGGCGATCGCACATAGCTCAAAGGCTTTGGCGCGAAGATCGCGGGAACGGCCTAGGACAATGCGAACCAACTGCGACTGATCCAACTCCATACCCACCGCCAATGTTAAAAGTGTACGCCGTTGAAGCGTTGCCGGTGACGAAGTCGCTCGCGATCTTGCGAAAAGATCGCCCGCCAACCGTTCGAAACACCTGCTACAGGAGAGCGCAAGCGAGAAGCAGGGTTGTAACCGAAGTCAGCAGTAGGATGTTGCAACCCAGGCTGGAGAGGCATCGTTTCTGGCAAATACCTCGATTGGTAAACCGTTCGATTGCCGCCGCCCGCGCGGGAACGGTACACTAAATCACTACCGAGGGGTTCTCCCATGCTGATCGTCATGAAGGCGCACGCCACCGAAGAACAGGTGCGCGATGTCTGTTCGAAAATCGAAAGCTTAGGCCTGCGGGCGCATTCCATGCCCGGCGCGCAACGCACCGCCATCGGCATTACCGGTAACGAATTCGAGCTCGATGCCGGCACCTTCGACGACATGCAAGGGGTGCAGGAAGTCATCAAGGTCAGCAAGCCGTACAAGCTGGTCAGCCGCGACGTGAAAGAAGAGGACACGGTGGTGCGCTTCCCCAACTCGGATGCGACCATCGGCGGCGACGAAGTGGCCGTGATGGCGGGCCCGTGCGCTATCGAAAGCCGGCAGCAGGCATTTACCACGGCAGAGCGCGTGGCGGCCGCCGGAGCGCGCTTCTTTCGCGGTGGAGCGTACAAGCCGCGCACTTCGCCCTACACCTTCCAAGGCATGGCCGAAGACGGCCTGAAGATCCTGGCCGACATTCGTGACGCGTTTGGCCTGATGATCGTCACCGAAGCCATCGACAACGAGTCGCTCGAGCTGGTGGAGAAGTATGCCGACATGATCCAGATCGGCGCGCGCAACATGCAGAACTTCTCGCTGCTGAAACGCGCCGGGCGCATACGCAAACCGGTGCTGCTGAAGCGCGGCATGTCGGCCACGCTGGAAGAGCTGCTGATGGCGGCCGAGTACATCATGAGCGAGGGCAACTACAACGTCGTGTTGTGCGAGCGCGGCGTGCGCACCTTCGCCGACCACACCCGCAACACGCTCGACCTCAGCCTGGTGCCGGCAGTGCAGCGGCTCAGCCACCTGCCCATCATCGTCGATCCGAGTCACGGCACCGGCAAGCGCAATAAGGTGACGCCGCTGTCGCGCGCCGCAGTTGCGGTGGGAGCCGACGGGCTGATTATCGAGGTGCATCCCGATCCCGATCGCGCGCTCAGCGACGGCAAGCAGTCGCTGTTTCCCGAGCAGTTCGATCAGCTTATGGTCGAAGTGCGGCAGATCGCCAACGTGCTGGGGCGGTCGATTGCCGCGCCGGGAGCGGCCGCCACGAGAGTCGCGCCCGCGGTTGCGCAGTCGGCAAGACCGGCCGCAAGTGGTACGGCGACGGCGCATTAAGGGGCGACTGAGTGGCTGTCCCTTGCTTGAAGGACATGAGTCAGGGCACGACTTTAGTCGGGCCGATAGCGATCACGTTATAAATCACTGGAGCCGGCTTCAGCCGGCTCCAGTCATGTATTGAGCCGGTTCATGCGTGTATCGCGGGCTGAAGCCCGCTCGGCATGACAAAGAGAAGCATGGTTTCGGCCCGACTGGAAGTCGTGCCCTGACTCATGTCCTCCAAAACAACCGGCGTGTTTGCAGCGTGAGAGCGGGTCGCGATGCAAACAGTTTGCGCAAAAGCTTTGCGTCTCTTATCCTCTCCGCTAGTTCGATCCTGCCGGTGAACAGTTTTCGACAACGCTTGCGTGCGCCGATGACGGGGGTGTCCCGCCCCTCGACAAGCTGCGTTGCCCTCGTATTGCTGGTCCTGATCGTACCCGCCTGCGACCAGCGCAAGCCGCTCGCGCCCGGCTATCACGAATACGCTTACATCACCAACGGCAAGAGCAGCTCGGTCAGCGTGCTCGACCTGACGCAGCTGGAGACCAATCCCTCGCGCCTCTATGCCAAGACCATCGCCGTGGGCGCGGGCCCAACCGGCGTGGCCGCCAGTCCAACCCGCAACGAGATCTACGTCGCCAACGCCGATTCCAACAACGTCAGCATCATCGACGCGGAAAGGAATGAGCAGGTCGCGGTGATCGGCGTGCATCGCGCGCCGTACTACGTCTCGGTCTCGCCCGACGGCAGGCGCGCGTATGTGGCGAATTCAGGCTCGGCAAATGTTTCGGTCATCGATCTGGACAAGCGCGCGGTGATCGCAACCATCCGCGTGGGCGGCAGCCCGGGACTGGCGAAGGTTTCGCTCGATGGCAAGGTTGTGGTAGCGAGCAATCGCGCCGACAATACCGTCTCGATCATCGACACCGACAAACTCGCCGTGCGCAGCACCGTGCGCGTATGCCAGGAGCCGCAGGACCTGGCGATTGCTCCGGACAACAGCAAGGTGTTCATCGCCTGTCCGGCATCGAACCAGGTCGCGGCCATCGATCTGAAGACCGACCGTCTGCTGACCTACATGGATGTCGGCGAGCTGCCGGTGTATCTCACCCTCAAGCCCGATGGCGGCGAGCTGTTCGTCAGCAACTTCAACAGCAATAACTTCTCCATCGTCGAGACCACAACCAACGAAATCGGCGGCAGCTATCTGATCGGCAACCAGCCGACGCACGGCGTGGTGACCGCGGACAACAGCTTGCTCTACATGAGCAACTTCGGCTCGGATACGGTGAGCGTTTACGCCATCGACGAAGGGCATGTGATCGGCGCGGTGCAGGTAGGCCGGCATCCCGACGCGCTGGCGCTGACGCCTGACGAAGCCCATCTGCTGGTGCTCGACGCGGGGTCGGGGGATGTGGCCGTGATTCGCACGGTGAAGACCAAGCAGAACTCAAAGATCAGTGCCGACCGCGCCCTGATGACGCTGGTCCCCGTGGGCAGCCAGCCCAATGACATCGTGATCAAGGCGTTTAAGACCAGGGGGCGGTAGTCAGTTCGCGCCGAGACCGCTGACCGGCTTGTGTTGCAGCTGCACCGGTGCCGCCGGCAGGTGCCATTGCAGATATCCCAGGCCGACCCGCATCTGGTGATGCACGGCATTGGGAATGGTCACCGCCAGGCACATGCCGAGAATGGCGTGGGCCAATCCCAGCACATAGAGATTGCGGTAGCGCAGAAACAGCGTACAGGCCACGATGCCCCACACCAGCGTCGCCACGACCAGCAGCGGGTTGGGCACATGGGCCAGCGCGAACAACGATCCCGCGATGACCACCGCCGCAGCTCGCGTCGGAAGCAGCCGCATCAGGCGAGCGAGAAAGAAGTCCTGCAGAATGAACTGCTGCAGCAACGCCCAGACAATATAGGCAAGGAACGCGTATTCCACGCGGAAGTTTCGGAACACCCCATGCAGGGTGTGCATGCGAAAGGAAATCCAAACTCCGGTCACAGCCATGGCTGCGGCGAGGGCGACCACCCACATCGCCGAGCGCATTCCGGCAATCCGCAAACCGAGCCGCCGAATGCTGGGACGCGAGCGAATCGTACGCAACATGATCCAGAACAATGCCACGCAGATCCACATCAGCTGCGTCCAGCCGCCGCTCCACAGCGCCAGCAGGATCAGCGCGAACCCTACCACCAACTCGACGAACTCACGCGAACGGGGCGGCGCCGGCGTGACGTCAATGGTCGCCGCCGCGACCACATTCGAATGTTGAAGTTGGTTGTTGTCCATCAGAACCGGGGTCTTAGCAAATTACAAAAGATGTTCGGCCGCGAGGTATCGGCTTACAAATTCCGCCAGTGATGTCACCGTGAGTTCGGCAAGCTCTCGCGCTCGCCGATGCGCTTCCGAAGGGGCCCCACAGCCCTCGTCTATCAACACAGTTCGCAAGCCGGCGTTGCGCCCAGCCTCGATATCGCGCAACGAATCGCCAATCATAACGCTGTTTTCGACACGCGCGGCGGGAAAATCGCGGAATGCCTGCTCGAACAGGCCAATCCCCGGCTTGCGGCACCCACACTCGCCTTCGTTATGCGGGCAGACATAGATCGCGTCGAGATGCGCGCCGTGCGACGCCAGCCTCTGTTGCAGCCGGTCATGCATCGCTGCCAGCCCGTCGAGCGAGTACAGTCCCAGCGCCACGCCGCGCTGGTTGGTCACCACGATCACCTTGCGGCGCGACCGATTCAGAGCTGCGATTGCGTCCTCCGCGCCGGGCAGCGGCTGGAACTCCTCCCAGCGGGTGACGTACCGTCCCGCAGCGGGCTTGCGGTTGATGACCCCGTCCCGATCCAGGAACACGAAAGTAACATTCGTGAAATCGTGTGTTTCGCCGCCGTGCATTGCTACTTATACTCTGCTCAAAGTTACGTTCCTGGAAGGTTCTGGGGAGGCCCTCGAATTCTCGCGCCACGAGAGGCCCAATGCCGCTGTCTATGAACCTGGCCGGCGTCTTCAGCGACGCCTTAGCCGAACACTTGGCCATTATCCGCCGCCTGACCGCACAACAGGACACTTTTCAACGGGTCGCCGCCCTCTTATGCGATTGCCTGCGCCGCGGTAACAAGATCATCTGGTGCGGCAACGGAGGCAGTGCCGCCGATGCCCAACACCTTGCCGCCGAGCTGGTGGGCCGCTTCCGCCGCCCGCGCTCGCCGCTGCCATCGCTCGCGCTTACCACCGATAGCTCGGTGCTCACAGCGATCGCCAACGACTTCGGCTTTGAACACGTCTTCGAGCGGCAAATCGATGCGCTGTGCCAGCCGGATGATGTGGTGGTGGGGATCTCGACGTCCGGCAGCAGCTCCAATGTTTGCGCGGCGCTGCGGCGTGCGCATGAGTTGGGCGCCGGCACTGTCGCCATGAGCGGCAGCACCGACGGGCGGCTGGCGGAGCTGGCCGACGTCTGCTTGCACGTGCCTTCCATCAACCCCGCGCGGGTGCAGGAAGCGCATATCTTGCTCGGCCACATGCTGTGTGAGTGGATCGACATCGCCATGGTGGCCGAGGACCTGTTCGAAAGTGCGGGAGCGCTCGATGACCTCGCGTGAGGTGTTGGAGCTGATCGAGTTGGGATGGCGGGGTGCGCCGGCGCTGGTCATCGGCGATGTGATGCTCGACCAGTATGTCTGGGGCGAAGTGGAGCGCATCTCGCCGGAAGCGCCGGTGCCGGTGGTATGCGCCACCACGCGCGATGAACGGCCCGGCGGTGCGGCCAACGTCGCCATGAATCTGGCGGAGCTGGGCGCGCGCGTCACGCTTGTGGGCTTCGCCGGGGGAGACGCCGAGCAGCACCGGCTGGAGTCGCTGGTGGCGGAGCAGGGAATTGAACCGCACTTCACGGCCACACCAGGCGCGCCGACCACCACCAAGCTGCGCATTCTCTCCGGACATCAGCAGATCATGCGCCTGGACTCGGAGTGCCGGGCAGCACATGCCAGCTCTGAATACGAAGCATTGCTGGGAGACGCGCTCGCCGCCATACCGGAAGCCGCCATCGTCGTGCTTTCCGATTACGCGAAGGGCGCGCTCACCGAAGAGGTTTGCCGGGCAATCATCGGCGAAGCGGCGCGGCGCAAGGTTCCGGTGCTGGTTGACCCCAAGAACAGGACTTCGGCCGCTATCGCTGGGCAACGGCGATCTGCCCCAACCTGAAGGAACTCGCCACGGCGACCGGGCAACCTCCTGGCGAAACTGCCGCAGTGCTGGACGCGGGACAGACCTTGGCGAGCGAGCTGGGGCTGCAATGCATTGTTGCGACGCTGGGAGACAGGGGAATTGCCGTGTTGCGGCCGGAGTCGCGCGTGCATGCGCCCGCAGTCGCGCGGCAAGTGTACGACGTCTCGGGAGCCGGCGACACCGTGGTTGCGGTTCTGGCGCTGGCCATGGCGTGCGAGGTGCCGATCGAGATGGCGGTCGAGCTGGCGAATGTCGCGGCCGGTGTGGTTGTCGGCAAAGTCGGTACCGTGCCGGTCAAGCGTGAGGAGTTGCTGGGCGCGTTATCGCACGAAATGATCCTGCAAATGGACGACAAAATCCTGTCGCAGGAGCAGCTGCTGAGCCGCGTCGCCGCCTGGCGCTGGGCCGGGGAATGCGTCGTCTTCAGCAACGGCTGCTTCGACATCTTGCATGTCGGCCATATTCGACTGCTGGAAGCGGCGCGGCGCAGAGGCGACCGGCTGATCATCGGCCTGAACAGCGACGATTCGGTGCGGCGGCTGAAGGGCCCGTCGCGGCCGATTGTCGGGTGCGCCGAGCGTGCCCGAGTGCTGGCGGCGCTGAGCGCAGTCGATGCGGTGGTGGTGTTCGAAGAAGACACGCCGCTGCGGCTCATCGAGGCAATTCGTCCCGACGTGCTGGTCAAGGGCGGCGACTATAGCGAGGAGCAGGTGGTCGGCGCTCGCGAGGTGCGCGGATGGGGCGGCCGGGTCGAGCTGATTCCACTCGTCGCCGGGACCAGCACGACGCGGCTCATTCGAAAATCGGCTTCGCGCACCGCGTCGTCTTCTGCCGCCGAGGTCGTGACCGCGTGAAGCTGCCCGGGTTGCCGCCACTCTTCTTTTCGGTTCGTCTCCCTACTCTGCTGGCGATATTCTGGCGCACCCACGTTGCACGCCGAAAGGTCATGGGCGCGCCGCGCAAAGGCCCGGTGTCGTTCCTCGTCTTTCGGCTCGACGCCCTGGGAGATGTGGTGCTGACGACGCCGCTGTTCCGCGCGCTGAAGACGGCGCATCCCCGCTCGCGGTGTACGGTCGTGGTGCAGAGAAGCTATAAGTCGCTGCTCGCGACCAATCCGCACATCGACGAAATCCTCACGCTGCCGAACATCCGCCCGGCATGGTTGCCGCGGCGGCTGCGAAGGCTGCTGGCGGCCGTCGCGTTCTGTTGGACCAGCCTGCGCAAGCGGCACTTCGATTACGCCGTGTCGCCGCGCTGGGATGTCGACGAGCATCTGGCAACATTCCTCTGCGCGATGGCCAACGCCGCCTCGCGTGTGGGCTGGAGCGAACACACGACTCCGGCGAAGCAGAAGATGAATCGCTGCTTCGATGGCGCATTCGACATCTGCCTTCCACCGGGACCGGTGCGGCATGAGTTGCTGCGCAATCTCGCCGTTGCCGAAGTGTTGGGGGCGCCATGCTGTGACGGCCGGCTGGAGGTTCACGTCACCGAGCACGACCGCCGGCGGGCGGCCCGCTTACTGGCAACGGTTCCGCAGGCGGCGCAGCTAGTGGCGCTGGGTATTGGCGCGCAGAGTCCCGGCCGGCGATGGCCGCTCAAGCGCTACGCCGAAGTTGTCACCCAGCTTGATCGAAGGCATCGCGTCTGGCCGGTGATTGTGTGCTCGGAGGCGGAGTTCGGCGATGCGTTGAAGCTGGCCGGGTTGCTGCCGCGCGAGCCGATCATTGTCAGCGGCGCCGGTCTGCGCCAGGTTTGCGCGGTGCTCGAGCGCTGCGAGTTGTTCATCGGCAACGACAGCGGCTGCGCGCATCTGGCCGCCGCCATGGACTGCAGCACACTGGTCATTTCGCGCCATCCCCGCAACGGCGATCGTGCCCACTTCAACAGTCCGGTGCGCTTCGCGCCGCATGGCCGGCAGGTGCGCGTGCTGCAACCGGCGGCCGGCATCGAGACTTGCATTGAGGCGTGCGGCTCGCCTGATCCGCATTGCATTCTTGCCGTGTCGGTCGACGAAGTCGTTGCTGCCGCCCTGCAGATGTTGACGGCAAGCCGGCCGGCCATGGTTGAGCCCTGGTATGCCAAGCAGCGCAACTTCATTTCGCCGGCGTTGTTGAATTCGCATTCAGCCGACGCACTGCAGGCCGCCATCCAGGCGCTACAGTTGACCGGCGCGAGACCACTGGCGTGATCGGCCAGAGGCTCAGGGAATCGCGCTATGGCCGTATCGTGCAGGCGGTCTGCTCGGGGGGTGCGGCGCGCGTGTTGTCGAGCGCGATCACCCTGCTTTCGCTGCCGCTGGCGGTGCGCTACCTCGGCGCCGAGCGCTACGGCGTGTGGGCGACCATCACCACCACAGCCGTCTGGATCAATCTGCTCGATCTCGGCATCGCCAACACGCTGACCAATCAGATTTCGCGTGCTTATGCCGCCAACGATAAGCCTTACGGCGCGCGCTACCTCACCAACGCGTTGTTCTTGACGTCTAGCGTGGCGATTCTGGCCGGGGCCGCAGCAGCGCTGTTGATTCCTCGCGTCGATTGGGCGCGGCTGCTGAACGTCGGCGCGAACGTCAATGCCGCAGAAGTGCGGCACACGGTCATCGCCGCCGTCGCATTGATGCTGCTGGCGCTGCCCTGCAATCTGGTCAGCAAAGTTCTGGCGGGATACCAGGAGCTGCATCGCAGCAACTACGCCGCCGGTGCGGGTGCGGTGGCCGGCCTGGGCGGGTTGGCGCTGGGCATCGCGCTGCGTGTTTCCATGCCTCTGTTGTTCGTCATGTCCGCCGGATGCCTGACCTTCGCGAATCTCATCCTGTTGCTGATCGTGGTCGGCGCGCAGAAGCCGTGGCTGCGGCCGCGCGTGGGCCTGCTGGGACATGAGCCGATTCGCGAACTGCTCAGCTCCGGTTCTTCGTTCTTCCTGATTCAAGTAGCCGCGGTCGTCGTCTTCAGCTCCGACAATGTGGTAGTCAGCCATTATCTCGGCCCATCCCAAGTCACGCCTTATAGCGTCACCTGGCGGCTTGTGGGATTGGTTGCGGTGCTGCAGTCGCTGATTTTCCCGGCACTCTGGCCGGCCTATGCCGAAGCCTATTCGAAACGCGAGTATGGCTGGATCCGCCGGACCTTCGCGGGGACGATGGCAGCGACGTTCGCGATCAACGCCGGCTGCGCCGCCATTCTGCTGCTGTTCGGGCGCGGATTGATCCGATTGTGGGCGGGGGCGGCGGCTGTGCCGGCGTGGCCGTTGCTGGCGGCCATGTGTCTCTGGGCAATAATCAGCGGATTTATGACGGTGGAGTCATGCCTGCTGGCGGCCTTGAATCGCACCCGCGCGCAGGCGGTGCTATCGATTGTCGCCGCCGGCGTGAATCTTGCCTTGTCGGTGATGTGGGTGCGGCAGATCGGCTCGCTGGGCGTGATTGCGGGGACGATTGTCTCGTACCTGGTGGTGCTGGTGGTGCCGCAGACGATGATCGTTCGGAGTCTATGGAGAAATGAACTGTCGCCTTGCGATCACCGCAGCGCTTCGCCCAGCTTGCCACTGGCGATGACGCCGGCAACCTTAGCAATGTCGGGCGCGAGGACGCGGTCTTCCGTCACCGGAGGCGATACCGCGCGGATGGCCGCAAGCGCTACCTGTCCCCGTTTGCTGGTCTGCAACGGCGTGCGGAAGTAGTGCGCCTGGGCTGCCGCCAGAGCTTCGATTGCCATCACGTTGCGGGTGTTGACGACGACGCGCAGCAGCTTGTTGGCTGAGGTCATTCCCATCGAGACGAAATCTTCCTTGTTGCCCGACGTGGTGATGGAGTCCACGCTCGCCGGATGCGACAACACCTTATTCTCATTCACCAGCGCGGCGGCGGTGACCTGCGGCATCATGAATCCGGAATGCAGCCCCGCGCCGGGCGCCAGGAATGGCGGCAGGCCTTCGTTCAGCGCGGGATTCACCAGCCGCTCCAGACGTCGCTCGGAGATGCCGGAGAGCGCGCTAAGCGCGATGGCCATGAAGTCGAGCGCGAAGGCCAGCGGCTCGCCGTGAAAATTTCCGCCGGAGAGAATCACGCCGGGAAGGGTAACGCCGACGGCGCGCTTGGGAGCGCCGACTTTGCGCTCTTCCGGGAACACCAGCGGGTTGTCGACCGCCGAGTTCATCTCGATCTCGAAGATGTGGCGGCAATGGTCCAACGTGTCGCGCACAGCGCCGTGCACCTGCGGAATGCAGCGCAGCGAATAGGCGTCCTGCACTTTCTGGCACTCCAGATGCGATTCGCGAATGATGCTGCCCTCCAACAGGCGGCGAAGATTTCGCGCTACCTGCACCTGTCCGGCATGCGGCCGCGCCTTCTGGATACGCTCATCGAACGCGACGTCGGTGCCTTTCAGCGCATCGAGCGTGAGCACGCCGATGACATCGGCGGCGTCGGCCAGAATGTCCGCTTGCAGCAGCGCGAGGATGCCGATGGCGAGCATGCCCTGGGTGCCGTTGATGAGCGAGATGGCTTCCTTGGCGTGCAGCTCCAGGGGCGCGATCTGGGCCTTCTTCATGGTGGTGGAGGCCGACGCGCGTTTGCCCTCGTGCTCCACTTCGCCTTCGCCGATCATGCCCAGCGCGAGATGGGACAGGGGAGCCAGATCGCCGCTTGCGCCGACGCTGCCCTGCGAGGGGACCACGGGGTGCACGCCGCGGTTCAGCATCTCGCATAAGGTGTCGATCACCACCGGCCGCACCCCGGAAAATCCTTTGGCCAGCGAATTGGCGCGCAGCAGCATCATGGCGCGAGTGGCGTCCTGGGCGAGCGGCTCGCCGACTCCCACACAGTGGGAGCGCACCAGATTCAGCTGCAGTTTGTGCACGTCGTGCTGCGCGATGTGCATGTCAGCCAGATGGCCGACGCCGGTGTTGACGGCGTAGACCACGATTTCGTTTTCCACCAGATGGTCAACCACCGAGCGCGCGCGCTCCACGGCGGCGCGGGCTTCGGCTTCCAGCAGCACCGGGCGGCGCTCGTACACCACCTGGCGAACATCTTCCAGGGTCAGATCATTGCCGTTGATATGAAGGGCTTGCATGTAATCCAGTGTGCCACAACGTGGAGCCGCAGGATGGGTTGAGCGGCGCTTTAGTGCTGCGTCAAGTGTATAAGATCGGAGCGGAGCCGGGCTTCAGCCCTGCGGCATGTCGCGCCGGCTAAACCGGCTCGGTTCGTCCATAACCTGCACGCCGGCGTGAAGGCTCTACCTTTTCCTGCCTCAGCTCTTGCCCGCGGCTTTCAAAAACGGCCCGCGATATTTCTCCGGCAGGGGAATGCGTTTGAAATCGTTGTCGACGACCAGATGTATGGTCTCGCCCTCGGCCAGCAGCGTGGCATCCTGGTCGCGCAGAATCGTGTAGGTGAAGTGCAGCAGGGAATCGCGAACGTTGACCAGGCGGGTGCGAATGAGCACCAGGTCGTCATACATGGCGGGCGCTTTGAAGCGGCAGCGGGCTTCCACCACGGCCAGGTTCAGCGCGTCCTGCTTCTCCATGTCGCGATAGGTAAAGCCCAGTTGGCGAAGCATCTCAACCCGCCCTACTTCAAGCCAGATGATGTAGTTGGAGTGGTAGACCACGCCCATCTGATCGGTTTCGGCGTAGCGCACGCGCAGCCGGGTCTCAAAGACTTCCGGCTGCGTCGGGGATTTGTCTGACGTGTCCAAAGTAATTGTTCCAGGCGCGGTCATGCAGACATCCGCGCCCGATTGCTTCTTTCGAGCTAGTGGCTCGGCTTCTGCGCGGGGGCCGTCGTGGTGGACGATCCCGCCGCCGGAGTCGAGGTCATGACCTTCGCGTTGCCGGAAGAGGTGCTGACCTCGCCGGTTTGCATCGCGGTCCCGTTCCTCACGAATTGTCCGCGGATCGGCTCGCCGGAAGCCACCGGCTTGCCATCGGCAACGTAGTCCTTAAACTGGGCGGGCAACGGCGTACCGGCACTCTTCTGTAACTGGAAATGCAGGTGCGGGACCGGGCCCGCGCCACTGTTGCCGCATTCGGCCAGCTCGTCGCCCTGCTTGACCTGGTCGCCACGCTTGACTTTCAGGCTGTTCTGCTTCAGGTGGTTCATGAGCGCCGATTCATGGGTTCCATTGTCCTCGTGCGCAATGACGATCAGATTGCCGTCGGAGGGATCGCCGGTGGGTTTGCCCGGCGGCGCATCGTCATAGCCTTGCTCCGCCCGGACCACGGTGCCGTCAAAGGGAGCCAGGATGGGCTGACCGAAGCAGTAATAATCGCTGTCCTTGGCGTTGAGGCCACCCGGACCGGAAAACAGCCGGCCATTTTTTACGTAGGCGAAGTCCAGGGCGTAGCGCTGATCGTCAGAAATCGCATAGGGGTTCTCGAAGACCTTGCGGCCGCCCTGATACACCAGCCATTCGCCATTGAACGGCAGCTTGAGGTTTGCTTTGTCTTCGTAACCCGCGTATTTGCCTTCGGCCACACTGTCGGGAACGAACTTGAAATCGAAGTCGTCGATCTGCCCCAGCTGATTGATGGTGATGGTGAAGACCACGGGGACCTTGACGTTCGAAAAGGTGGAGAGCCGGGAGTAAACCGTGTCCGGCGAGAAAAGATAGGGAACCATATTCTCTTCCCGCAGTTCGGTTTCGCTGCCCATTTTGTCGTGAATCTTCTTATTGCCGTCGATAAACCTTTTTTCCTCTTTGATCTGTCGCTTGCGGCCTTCGGAGAGAGCCGACCACATCTGGCTGAAGTCGCCGTGATTGAACATCTCGAAGATCTGGCGGGCGCGGTCTTCGGCCGCCTTGCTCATGACGGGATAGGGCCCGCTCATGACGGGTGCGATCGGCGTCGCGGGCGGTTTGCCAATGGACTGACGGCCCGCGGGCTGCTGGCCTTCTGCCGGCGCAGCCGGTTGCGCGGACGGCTGTTGCCCGGCTTGCGGCTCCGCTGGTGGTTGCTGCGCGCGTCCCGCGACCGGCAACAACAGAATTCCACCCATGAGGGCGACGATTGCATGCAGACGAAATCTCATCCTTCTCTCCCTGGTTTGGCTGCGGCTGCCCTTTGCGACCACGGCTTTCCGCATCGTTGCAAATCTTCGTTCCTCGAACCGCCGCATCGACCTGGCGTTCGGCAGCCGGCCCGTGGCATCGGTTCGCGTGCTACGGCTATCTCGGCTTTTGCCTGCAAGCCGCCTGAGCCTGGACGCTAAGTGCTAAATGCCAAGTGCGAATTGCTGAATGCTCGAAGAGAGGCATTGTAACAAGAGACAGGCGTGTGTTGCTGGTTTCGGGGCGAACGATAAAGCTCCGCGTACCAATACGGTATCGAAGTATCGTTACGGTCTCGTAACTGGCGCTTGCGCCATCCTCCCCTCGGGCACACAACCGGCGGCGACGCCCGCAAGTCCGGTCTTCAGATCCCGCGCCAGCAGGCGATGAAACAAATGCTCGCCGGCTTCGCGGCGCACCGACAAGCGTCCGGCCGTGTAAGCCCGCGAATGCAGGCCTCGCTGCACGGCTTCGCAGATAGCGACGTCTTCCTGATTCACCCGCTCGCCGACGGCGACGCTCTGGCGGTTGCGCTCGGCGGAGGCAGGGCTCACATTATTAAAGTAGAAGTCGAAGATTACCTTGCAACCATCTGTGCCGTCAGGAAGCACCAGGTTGGTGTCCATGTAGCCCTGATAAAGGTTGATCATGAAGTTGGGATACTGCCAGAAGTACCAGGCACGCTCTCCGGTACGCGTAGCCGCGATCGCGGCGTCCTCGGTCGAGGTGACCAGCGGGCTGGATTGCAGGCAATAGCGGTCTTCGGTCTCGATGCTGTACTGCTTGTACTCCAGCACGCTGTTGAGCGCCTGGTGCAGATGCGGCACGTGGTAGCCGCCGTCGAGGTAGTTGTCGACGAAGACCTTCCAGTTGCACTTCAGGGAATAGGTGCGGCGCTCGAAGAAATGAAGCGCGCCCAGACCAAGCGGCGCAACCCGCTGCGCCAGCCGCCCGAGAAAGTGGGACAGGGAGGCGGCGGCCGCATCGAGATTGACCAGGATGAACTGTTCCCACTGCTCGACCCGCACCGGAAGCAATCCGTTTTGGGCGCGGTCGAAGTCGCAGACGCCATCGAATTCGGGTGTGCCCTTCAGCGATCCATCCAGGCCGTAGCTCCAGCCGTGGTAAGGACAGCGAAAGAGGTTTGCGGTTCCGTGCTCTTGGTTGACGACGGCTGCGGCATGATGGCGGCAGACGTTATAGAACGCGTGCAACTGCTGGTCGGCGCCGCGGACGATGAGCAACGGCTCGCCGGCCAGCTCCGTGGTGACGAAGGCGCCGGGGCGGGCCAGTTGGCCGGCGCGAGCTACCACCTGCCAGGCGCGCCCGAAAATGTTCTGGCGCTCCAACCCGGCGACTCGTTCGTCCGTGTACCAGGATGCTGGAATGGTATAAGCGCGCTCGAGGGGAGCCTGATCATCGTAGGCGGCGAGCACATCGGGCAGAGGAGGGATCATGGAGGAACCCGCGGGAATGATAGCAGGGAGCGGCGAGCGGGGCGCCGCCTCTATTGTCCTCCCAGAAAGTATCCGCCGTAGCGGCTGGCCATGCGGTAGGTGAGCCGGGCGTGACAGCGATAGGCCTCTTCGCCCTTGAGGCGAAATTCCAGGATCACGATGTCGCCGACCGTCAACTCGTCGCCGGTTTCGAACGCCACTCCGCCCTCGCTCAGATCGACGCAAACGGCGTTACACGATTTCTCCGTCAGCGGACCGTAGCTCAGCACGCGCAGCGGAATTTTCAGTGCGATCCGCTCGCGGTTGCGGCGATCGAATGTAGGCGGCAAGTCCGGAACAACAGGGTCGCGACGAGAACGCAGCTGCTTCATGAGATCGTGGGCTTCAGCCGTCAGCACCAGAGTGACAACTAAGCCATCGGCGAACAAGGGAAAGTCTTGACTCGAGGATGAAAGCGGTGGCGCGCGGTTCTTATCTGGGAGGAGTTTCAAGTCGGCACCGAACCCGGGCTCCGAGGAAGCCACCTGAGACCGACATTGACGCCACTACTACAATGGCCAGCATGACGCCGAAGTCGGAAGAGTTGCTGCGTCCGCGCGATGCCGCCGTATCGCTGGGCATCAGCTATGCCAGCCTGAAGCAGTGGATCTACAAGGGCAAGCTGCGCACGGTGAAGACCGCCGGCGGACACCATCGCATTCCGCTAAGCGAGATCGATCGCTTCCTGTTCAAGTCACTGGGCAAGCAACCGGCCGAGAGCCGGGCCAACTATCGCAGCATCAGCGGGCGCAATCAACTGGTGGGGCGAATCGTTGAAGTGCGAATCGAAGGCTTGATGGCACAGATTCGTCTCTCGATCGGCGGACAGCACATCACGTCGATTATTACCGCCGATGCGGCGCGCGAGATGCGCCTGAAGCGTGGCGACAAAGCCGCAGCGCTGGTGAAGAGTACGGAAGTCATGATCGTCAGGGTGTAATGGGCAGAACAGGCCTTCCGGCCTGCGCCTCGGACGTAAATAGACTTCTTAGACAACGAAGGCTGAGGTCGTCGACCTCAGCCTTCGTTGTTGCTCTTTGTGTGGGACTACGCCGGACGCGGGCCTGAAGGCTCGCGTTAGGTATGAGTGCTGTTGAAAAAACTCGGGTGACCGGCCGAGCACCGGTCACCCGAAGCCTTGCTTACGGCAAGTAGTAACGGAAGGAGGTGAAGAACATGTTGTCGATTGCGGAAGGATTGGAGTTGACCGGAATCGGAACCTTGCCGCCGGTTCCCGCCCAAGCCGTCTTGGTCAGGTAGGAGTACTGCAAGCCCATCTGCAGGCGTCCCTTGGGACCGTTGTAAGGCTTGTACCAGAAGCCCAGCGAGCCTTCCCAGATGTCCTTGGTGTCGGCCGTGCAGTTAGACAGACCGCCGGGGTTGAAGCCCTGGGTCAGGCCGGAGCTGGGCAGGGTCTCAAGACCGCAACCGTAGCTGGACAGATCGACGGCACCGTAGCCGACGTTCGGAACACCCTTGGCGTTGAGGAACTGGGTGCGGCCGGCATACTCGACACCGCCGTTACCGTACCAATCCCAGTGAGGATTGTGATACTCGATCGTCAGCAAGCCCTGATAGCTGTTGATGGGAGAAAGCGTTCCGTTGGTAGCGACGGTCGCGTCGGAGAGACCTGCGGTTCCATACCGTCCCAGGCCCTTGCCGGCCAGTCCGTGGATTCCGAAGTCAATATGCTTGCTGAACAGCGACCAGCGGGCGTTGGCGCCGCCGCCGCCGGTCCAGGTATTGGAGTTATAAGCGCCCAGCGGGCTGGGAGTGGTCAGACCCGCGTTGGGGAAGACGCGATCGCGGAACTGAGTGGCGACACCGAAGATTTCATAGTGTCCGCCCCAGCCCTGGAACGCCAACTTGCCGATGAAGTCGGGCGACGGGTTGTAGGAGTAGTTGGCAATATTGGTGCAACTTGTGGTGACCGTGGTGCCCGCCAAAGTCGAGGAGCAACCACTAATCGCGGCGTTATACAGGCCGCCGGCATTACCCTGCTGGCCGACCAGGAAGGAGTTGGTCGTGTTGCCATGGGCGGTAATGGTTTCCTGCGAGTTCTCCACCGAGAAGCCCAACCATATTTTGTTGTTGAAGTTCTTGGTTACGCGGAATCCATACTGACGCGCCCAGCTGAAGCCGACCGTGTACTGCGGGTCGATGGTCATGGGGAGGGCTTCGGTGCGGTTGTCCTCGCCCACCTTGGTTTCGGTCACCAAGCTCCACATCTGGCCGCCGGTGAACGTCCAGCCGTTGTGCAATGCGGCCTGAGCCCATACCTGGCGTTGACGCAGTACGTAGGAGTTGCTCTCGTTGTTGTTCGAGGTGACGCCGGCGTTGAGGAAGTCAGCCTCGTAATAGCCGGACATGGTCATGTTGTCCAGCTTGCCTTGCGCCAGCAGCGAGATTCGCGACTGACGGCCAGACCCGTAGAACTCGGACAGGTGCGCACTTGACGAGCCGGGATACGGAATGCCGTTCAGGTTGGTATTGATGTCGGCACCCTCGGCGCGCTGACGCCATACAGTTTCAGCCGCCAGGAAGCCACCGGGAGTAAGCGTGATTCCCTTGTAGTGGATGGCCAGCGGGCTCTCCAGTCCGGCGATGCGCTTTTGCGCTTCCTGCAGTTCGTTGGCAGTGTTGGCGGAAACCGTCTTCAAGTCCGCCACGTCATGCTGCAGCGTGCCCACTTCGTCGCAGCAGCCGGGGGCTGCTGGCGCCGCGGGTTGAGGCGCAGGCATGTTCGAGATCTGCTGCTGCAACTGCTGGATGGCCGAATCGCGGGCCGCAATCTGCTGCTGTAATTGCTGGATTTGTTGCTGTTGTGCCGAGATGGCGTCCTTCATGTCCTCCAACTGTTTCGTGACCGGAGCACTGCTTGCGTGGTGCTTCGGAGCCGATGTCTGAGGATCCGATTGTGCAAAGACGCTCGTCGTAATGAGTACCGACAGCGCAAGAGCAAAGTGACGTTTCATTTTCTCTCCTGACAGGAAGCTGTTGCGCGGAACAAACTGCTAGGCACAGCTACGCCGCACACTGGTACTGCTCATTTATGTGTCGAATGACAGCCAGCGAAAATCGTATGTAGAGGAAGTTACAAGTTCGTGAATAGAAGATGAAAGTTCCGCGAATAACCTTACTGGTCAATGGCTTGGCGCGATTGGGCGTGCCATCACCAAAGCGCCGGCGGCAGAAAAATCGAGAGGCCCCGGCGGCGTGCTGTGGGAGGTACATCTTCGCAAGTTTTCATCGTGGTGTAACATCGCTCGTCTATGCTGCTGATTTCCAGTGGTCACGGGCAGCGCGCAATTCCGTCTGCCTGCTGGACTATGTTTTCTGAATCCTAACTTCAGCAACGGAGGAGTTATGCGTAAGGTTGTGCCTGGCTGGTGCGCTCAGATTTTACTTGCGGCTTTTCTGCTGGCTGTCTTTCTACCGCTTACTGTAACTACCGCCGCAGCACAGAACGCTGGCACCGGCACCATGTTCCAGAAGTCCCCGGAAGCTCAGGACCTGCTGCAGCATGTGAAGGACATTTATTTCCCCTTCAACATCTACAACCGCATCGTCAATCCCAGCGATCTCCGGGCCGACGGCGGCTGGCTGACCCAGAACACCGGCTCGAAGTTGTGGATCCAGGGCTACGCCGATATTCGCGGCGACATCTTTTACAACCTGGTGCTGTCGTATCGGCGCGCGCAGTTCGTGAAGACCAACCTGGTGAAGGAAGGCGTGGACGAATCGCGCATCCAGTTCGCGACCGGCTGGGGCAAGCTGTATCCGGTGTGCAATGGCACGGATGAGCAGTGCTATCAGCAGCAGCGCCGCGTCGATATCGTGCCGCCCGACGCGATGTAGGGAACCCGAAGTACGAGACTAAAAACGCGGGAGATTCGGCCGAAGGTTTGGCGTCGAATCTCCCGCGTTGTTATAATCACCCTGCCGCAGCAAGCACTCCTCAGAGAGTCCGTTCTCCGTGGCCAGGTAGCTCAGCTGGTAGAGCGCAGCCCTGAAAAGGCTGGCGTCGGCGGTTCGATTCCGTCCCTGGCCACCATGTTTTCTAACACTTAGCGTCATCGCCTGACCGAGTTTGGGTCCAATTGGGTCCATTCGTTTACTGAATCATCGTCGAAAGACTGCTCAATTTCTCGACGACACGCTGCTGCGATTCGGGCACGAACTGCTGGTAAATGTCCAGCGTCGTGCTCGCGCGTGAGTGGCGCATCTGCGCTTGCGCGTCCTTCACGTCAGCGCCGGCCAGCTTCAGCCAGGTAGCGTGGGAGGTTCGCAGACAGCGCCAGTTGATGAAATCCAAGCCCAGCTTCTTCGCGGCTGGTTTGATGTGCCGGGTGAGGATGTTGTTATCGCGCATCGGCTTGCCGTCCTTCACCGACTGGAAGACAAGATCGTCCTGCCCGTCCGACTTGACAAGTTTGTACTTCCGAGTGCCGGTGCCCGCCTTTACGTTCACGGTCAGGGTTTTGAGCCGCTGAATCCGCGAAATCACACAGGCGTTCACAGCAATGGTTGCGTTGCTAGCTTCGCTCTTCGGTGCGCCCCAATCTCCACGACAGAAGCGTTCCTCGATGCTAATGGACGAATCGTGCACGTTGCGCCAGCGCAGCGCGCATAACTCGCTGATACGCAGCCCTGTGTACACGGCGACATAAATCATCGACGCATAGGGCTCCGGGATCATCCCCAGCAACGTTGCGAACTGGTCGGGCGTCACATATGGCTTGCTCCGCCTTCTCCCAGCCCGCTGCTTCGGCAGCCGTATCGCCTCAACGGGGTTCTTGACGATGATGCCAAAATCCACCGCTGAAGCGAGTACGCTCGACAGAACGTCTCTGATTTTGTCTTTTGACTCGTGCGCGAGTGGAGAACTTGCCATCTGGGAGAAGTAACGCTGCACCGCGAGCCGTGAAACGTCCCGCAGACACAGCTCCCCAAACACCGGCAGAAGATAGTTGTTCAACACGCCGTCGGTGCGACTTTGCGTGCTCTTCGCCAGCCCTGGCATTACCACCGGCTTGTAAGTATTCTCCACGTAGGTTCTAAAGTTTGTCGCTGAACCAATGGTTTCGAGGCCTTGGTTCAGCGGCCGTAAATACTCGTCTGCAACTTTCTGAACCTCGCGAAAGCCCATCGTGGCCGGAGCCAGTCTGATGCGTTCGCGGGTCCGATGATGTTCTCCTTTGGTGAACGTGTCTTTCCATACTCGGAGCGTCCACCATTCCCCCCGCCGCACGGGCTTGGGGCTCTGATGCCTCCGTTTTGCCATCCGCTGAAAGTCTCCTTTCAGCGGAAGCGCGGAGTTCGCCTTGGGCAGAACGATAGCACGCTCCGCGGGAGCGGTCATCTCCGAGTTGTGCCCAGGTTCCTGCATTATTTCCCGATCTGCAATTCCCGGCGCGGCATTTGCAAGCGTGGGCCGGGTTCACTATCCCTGCGGCGTGCGTCCTGTTCGAGGGGCGACTCAGACGCCACTTGGTCGAGGTGAACGACTTCCATCCGCACGACGCCATCACCCTCCACGATCTTGTAGGTCACTGGCTTGTCCTCTGGTCCCGCCTTCACCTTGCCAAAGCCCACACGCCGGTACTTCTTCTCAACGTCCACCAGTTCGACCGCCAGAATCCACTCGGCAAAGCCACCGAAGCCGCTGGTGCCGCGCAGCTTCTGCGTGATCGAGCCTTCCTTCAGCTTGTTAAAGTGGTGAACGATCGCCACTGCACTTCCGGCTTCGCGCTGGATGCGCCGCAGGGACTCGAATATGGGCGCCATCTCCCGCATCTTGTCCTCATCGCAGGTGTGCAGGACGCTGAACACGTCAAAGAACACGAGCTTGAGTTGGCGCTCGCGAATCTCGCAGATGAGTTCCTGAACGTGCGACTCGTCGTTGAGCAGCAGTTCGCCCCGCTGTTGCCGCGTACTGAACCAGAGGTTCTGCTGGCACAGTTCGAGCGCGTCCCGGTTGCCCTTCGCCAGAGCCAGACGCTTGCTTCGCCAACTTGTCAGTGCGGGTGTATCTTCGCGGGAGACGACGCCGACCTTGATTGGCCCGTTGACGGTGCGCTCCAGCCACTGCTCGCCGGTGGCGAGGCACACAGCCAGGTCCACGGTGAGGAAACTCTTGCTGGCTCCGGGCTCGCCGGCGATGAAGCCGTTCGCGCCCTTCTGGATGACGCCATCCACCCACCACTCCAGCGTGTCGGGAACGGTGTTCCAGAACTCGATGGCGTTGACGAATATCCGCTGAGGCGCAACCTCGTCCTTCGCCGGATGCCATTCCGGTGTGGACTTGAGCTGCTGCATCAATTCAGCAGCGGTATGTCCTGCCTCGATCCAGTCGGTGACGTCGCCCTTGAGCGGGAGATCGGGCAGCTTGATGATCTTCACCCGCTCCGCGAACGGGTAGATAGCAGCGGCGATGTATTCCGCCCACGTCTCGCCGGCCGCGTCGTTGTCTTGGAAGATGAGGACGAACTTGCCGGTGAAATGCGGGTTGTACTCGGGGAGCCACTTCGCAGCTTGCCCAGGTTGCCAAGCGCCGTCGAAGTTCGTGGTCGTCGCCACCCGGAGGTCTGAGTTGTCGGCGTACAGGCTGAGCGAGTCGATGGTTTCGCAGTCTTTCTCACCCTCGCAGAGGCACACGACGTTCGCGGTGATCAGGTCCGGCAGGTGGTACAGCACACGCTTCGTTCTGCCACCCGGCGGGTCGATGCCGCGATCCCATCCACCCTTGCCGTTCGGCCGGTACTGCGGGAAGCTGCGTCCATCGGGTGTTTTGTAGCGGCGCTTCTGGAATAGCGTTTTGCCTTGGGCATCGCGATAGTCATACGAGGCAATCCAGTGCCAGCCGTTGTCGTTCTGCGGTTTCGCGCCGGTGATCTCCGCGACCTTTCCCTCTGCCTCTTGAACGGTGCAGCCGGAGAACATCGACTCGAACTGGAAGAGGTTGCCCTTGCGGTTGCAGCCGTTGCAGTTGAACCCGCTGTTGCCATCAAGGAACACCGTCAAAGGCGCGCCGGTTTTGGAGTCATGGAGGGGACAGCCGACCGAAACTTTGTCCGACCCCCAGTTGACGCGCTGGCCGGCGAGTCGTGTCTGCCAATACCGCACGATCTGGTCGCGGGTGAGATTCATCTGCTCCAGCGCCTCTCAACCGCCGTACACCATCCATTCGAGCGATAAGCATTACGCACCGCAGTTACAAGTTCCCGATTGAAAGACCACGACAGCGGGATCCATCCCCGGCAGCCACGAAACTGCCAGAGCCTGTACTCGATCCGGTTCATGCCGCACCTCCCAACGACGTGTGATTCTTTTGAATTTTTGATTTCTTTGATTGTTTTCATACCGGCAACAGCACCCTCTCGTCGCCGTCCCGGAACCACGCGAAGCCCGGGGGAGCTGCACCATTTCTCTCCTGTGGCGAGTTGCGCCATGGCTTCGAGTCGAGGAAGCCGAGGAAGGATTTGTGGAAGCCGGGTTTGGCACCAGCCAGGTACTCCCGAATCTTGCCCTTCAGCCACTCGGTAGCTTCGGACGCGGAGCACGAGAGCGACTGTTGAATCTCAGCTATGGCTTCTTGGTGTCGAAGCTGCGCTCTGTGGCTGTAATCCCGGAGCAGACGACCACCATCCTTTTCGGGGAAGAGATCAACGGTCGAGGTGAAAGCTTGTTCGCCGTCGAACGCGGGGTCGTAAGCAGGTTCCTCAGGTGGGGCCAGGTGGGCGTCAGCATTTGCTGCCAAAGCAGAACTGGGGGATGCGATCCCACGCTCGTGCGAAAGACAAGCCGGTGTCTGTGCGTTTTGCTTTTCGCTTCCTGAGTTTATGTTTGTATCTGTATCTGTATCTGTATGTCGTGACTCGCGTGACTTGTCACGCATGTCACGTTCTGTCACGCTTTCTGCGTGACGGGCCCTTTCCTGCTTCCGGTGCCGTTGCTGTCTGATTCGATTCTGCTCGCGGACATCCGCCGGGGACATCTTTTCTCGATACTTCGCATGATTCAGGAGACGCCAGCCGTCATCAACCGCCTCGATACGTCGGCCTTCATGCTCTGGAGATCGGCTGTAAGGATCAGGCGAGAGGAACTTCCGAAGCGCGACTTCTGCCTCGTCTATGGTGACTCCCGCGAAGTGTGCCAAGCCGGGAACCGAAGCCTCGACAACGCCGTCTGCGTCTGCCGATGCTAGCAGTGTGATCCATACGACTTTTGTGGCGAGGTCTTCGCGCCATACTGACGATCCCAAGATGCTGCTGAACAGCTTGGTATAGCCCATCATCACGGCTGCCTCTCAAGTTCGCCGGGCGCCTTCTGCGCCGGCAGCTCGATAGCGAGGTACTGCCGCTCCTCCAGCCACCTGCCGATATAAGGCAGCATCTCTGGGCTCTGGTTGCCGTGCCGACGCGCGTACTCTTCAACCAGACCAAGTAACCACCGTGCTGCTTGCAGTATTCCGCCACGCTCAGGAGCTTCGCGCTTGAGGGTATCCAGGTACAGTTCGAGTAAATCTTCAGGGGGCTCTTCCAGATCCTGCCGCAGCCAAGATGGAAAGGTCTTGAGTGTCGTGAGGCACCAGTCGCTGGCCTGAAAATTGGGGGTGTCCGGAGGTTCAGCATTTGAAGCATTTGCTGACCGGTACTGCTCGTTGTCTCGGTGAATGCGAGCGATTATGCCTTGGAGTCCAGCTTTTGCCAGCTTCGCACGCTTGGCGTCCGACCTCTCACGCTCCCGTTCCATGCGCGGGTTGATGAGCTTCGCCGGATCGCTCTCGACTGGCTCATAGCAGCGCCGGATGTTGGGCCACGCCTCGCGCATCACCTCCACGGGGCAGTCGCAAATCCCCGCGAGCTTCTCCACGTCATCGGGAATGAAGCCGTGCTCCCACTGAGCATCGAGCAATTCGCGATGCAGCCCACGTTCGAGAGATGAGAGCCGCTGGACATTGCGGTTTGCTCGGTGTTCCCGCCAGTACCACTTGTAATAGAGAAGCGGTTCCGGGTTACGCAATCGGCACCTCCCTAGAAGGGGAGTTGTCGGTTCCGCGCTGACGCCCGCCAGGTAGGTACGGCTCAGCATTGCTGCCTTTCGTCGGAGTCGGTTTGCCGATCCGGGGGACTCTCCCCGACTCAATCAGGCGATCGATTTCCGCTGAAGAGATGCGCACCGCTCGCACTCCCGCCCTGATGTACTCGATCGCCCGAATGCTGACCCAGCGGCGCAGGGTCTTCTCTCGTAGTCCTAATCGCCGGGCTGCTTCGCGGATCGTTAACAGCTCGCTTTCCATGTGCGCTCCTATCTGCCTAAGGGCGCTCAAGTGCACCTACTTGCCCTCGGACGCTCTACTTGTCTCACGTCGCGAAATGTCGGTGTTGGTTACGACTGATTTGTGGGGAGACAAACGTCAAAGCGGTTGTAAGTAGCTGTTACGCCTACAGTTGAAGAAGCCTGTTATTCGCTGCGGGGAGTATCCGGGGAGTAGTGGAGGGTTGTCAGAAGGTCCAGCGGCGCGCCTGTCGCCCGATTAGGCCTTCAATCGCGCACGAACCTTGGTTACGTCCCTATCGAATTGCCGTCGAAATGAGGGTTCGTCGTGATAGAGGATGCCGAGGTCGGCCCGGCGGCCATATTTCTTGATGATCTGGCTAAATTCAACATCGCCGAGGTTCTCCGCGATCCATGTAGCCACGGACTGAGCGGAAGCGGAAAGACCAACTGCGAGGAGCGCCTGCCTAATTGCGGCCACATACGGCGATCTAATTTCCCTCACGAGCGTCGCCGAGCCTGTACCCAGATTGGATCCGCTTGTTACTGAAGCCCTGCCCTCAACAACTCCTTGTGTACGGATCCGCCCAAGCTGAGCGTAGACAGGCTGCATGACTTCGCTCAGCACAGCGCCGATGTCATTCGGCGAGATGCGGGCTGGAACCGGGGCTCCTGTGCTGTCGGGAGCATCGTTCTCACCAGAAAAGAGAAGCAGATACTCCTCGATCCGCTGTTTGAGTTCATGACGTTCAGGCGAGAGTGAGCTCCTATATCGCAGCAGCTCTTCAACGGACTGACGCGTAGATTTTATGTGGACCGAGAGGGGTTCCTGTCCGGCCGCCGCTTCATGCTGAAGTAGCTCAATCACACTTCTAAAAGCTTGTACGTCTCCTTCGAGGATGTCCCCTAGACGCTTAGCGCACCCAGCCACGAAGGGGTGATTCCGCTGGAGGTCGCGCATGAGCGTGAGCGCATCCGTATATCTAGCAAGTGTCGTCTCAGGGCTCTCTCTCACCACGCTGTCACCATCTATCGGCAATGCCCGCTGTCCGGGGGCTCCGTTTCGACTTGCCGTTTGAACCTACTTCCCGGCATCCGCGACTAGAAGCCCCCATGATGTGCTGAGTGATTTAGGTGATCGGGTGACACACATCACAATCAACAGTGATACGGCGGCATTGACGGTCTCGGGATATACGCACACATCATGCGCGTTATACGACAGTTATTCGAGAAGATCGACGGGATCAGGTCCGCCGAGGGAACCGACAGTCTCAAGCCCAACCCGTGCCCGAGCCGCAAGTTGCATTGGTCGCACGTTGTTTACGAACCAGGCGTGCGCAATCCGATCTAATCCTGCACCTGCAAGTGGACCAGCAGCACGAAGGTTTGACGAGAGTCCCACCGCATCGATCTTGCCCCAATGGATGACGAGATTACGATTCTTGTACATTCGCGTGAAGACTGCACTGACCTGGTTGTGAATGTCGCGCAGGCTCTCGTATGGTTGTGTAAGGATCTTCCGCACGCGGTCGACTGCCGCTTTATCGGCTTCTGAGCTGAGCACCGGCAGTGAATTTGCCGTAATTGCATTTGCGATGACTTTTGCGCGCTGCCGATTTGTCCTGCATGTCGTCAATGTGGATATTAAAGGATCTCCCGCAGGAAGGCTGTAGGACAGAGTAGTAAGCTCCGCTCTAAGGAACGAGCACGCGACTAGAGCGGCTAAGCGATTGCCAGCTACGACGTCCGGGTCACCCGGACCGCTGAGCAGAGCTTCGATGGCGGCCCACCCGGTCGTGATTGCCGTATTCGCCGGCGCCGAATTCAGAGCGCCCATCATATGAAGCGCTGCGTCGACGATATTTGCTTGTTCCAGGGTGTATAGTTTGTCTTCCCGATGCAGAGTGTGAACTTCCACACGTCGCCGCGCTCTCCCGAATGAGAAGGATTGTTGAATGCCCTCTACCCAAACGAATCTCGATGGGATAAGGTGTCGATTGGTACCTAGCGCAACACGTGAAGAAAGCTGATCGACCGTGTCGACGGTCGCCTCAACTGCAGCCCAAGCGTCTCTTGCTGGAACGCGGAACAGTAAGGCTCCGTTTTGTTGGACGCCAGCAGCATCTAATCCCTGGGATGTAAGCCAACTAACGACATCCTTAGCAGGCACCCAGTTCGAAGGCAGACCTGACCTGCTCTCGGGTACTCCCTGAAACGGGACCAGCACGCTGAACTGTCCGATTGGCTTGAGAGACATCGCGTGGGCTCTCTCGATGAGCTCCGATAGTGAAGATGAACCGGAAGCGTTTTGGGACTGATACCTGCACCAGCGATGCAGGTGTCGCGAACTGAATCCGGCGTCCAACAGATGCGCGGCTACGGCTCTTGCGGTACGTTCCACGCCGTGGTTTTCTCCGCGGGCGATGGACTCCGCCCAGAAGCGAAGATAGTTCGCACGGAGTGCCTCGGCTCCGAGCTTGACCACCTCGAAGTCGACCCCGTCAGGTGCTATGTTTTTCTTCAGCGCCTGCTGGAGAACTCTCTTGCCTTCTTTTGTTCCCACGCCAGGGTCTGGACCCACCAGGGACAAAGCCGCCTGAGTGGTCGATCCAAACAGGTCGTCGCTGAGAATCCCAGCGCGCCATGCATAACTCGCCTCCAGAACCTCTTCAAGGGCCAGACACGTACTGGAACCCCACAACCGGCGATACCACGGGATACCTGTCCCAAAGAAGTCCAGCAGTCTTGCTACAACTCTGATTTCAAAAGGGTCGACAATAGGCATCGATTGCGATATATTAACTGAAGGGCGAATGCCCGAGACCTATCCCGAGGGTGTTTCCAAAGCGTTGCTCGTTGAACGTGGCGGACGCACCCTCTTTCTCTTCTTGCCCGATATCGTAAACCTTAAATGCCACTTCACGCCAAAATCGAACCTGCGAAGATAGCTCTGCAGTATCACCCAAAGCTCCGTGGACTCTGGCCGCCAGAACCGAGTGGCCCGTTTGCTCGCGGCTCCACGTTTCCCCTTGATGGCTCTGACGTCCTGGAGCGCGTGTTCTACTATGCTCCTGTGAGACACGCACAGGCTAATATCTCTTTAAAAACCGTTCACCAGGGTCAACATCAAACTCGTAATCTTTTTATCGATGATCCTGATTTTGCGCAGCAATTGGCGTCGTTCTTGAGGGATAAGGTGGGCCAAAGAATTGCGGACCTTGGCGCGATGGAGGTTGATTTTTAGATTCCACGTGACTCCGGCGCTCAGCAAGAGAGTCTTCAGCGGTGTAAGCAATACCTTGTGGTCGAAATCTGCCTGGCCGTTTGGAATCCGTGTGCCTACTCCATCGAACCGTCAAGCTGACGGACCTCCGGCCTGATTATTAGTGGATACCGATTTCCTTTCGGCTTCCCCTCAAGCCACGGCTTTTACGTTCCTGCCCAAAACTTGATGTCTATGGGCAAGCGGATCGGCCGCTCGCCCGCAGCGCGTAATCAGGCACTTACAGGCGTCGATTGCTGAGGGTGATTGGGCAAGCTGTAGAACGCTCGTTGAGCCGTACCCTTGCTCAATTTCAGCCGCTGGCACACCTGCGACCATGACAGCCCTTCAGAGCGTAGTGCAGCGACGCGCGCGCCATCGACCTCAACGCGGCGCCTCCCGAACTTCTTCCCCTTTGCGCGCGCGTTACGCAGGCCAGCACGCACCCGTTCGCGGATGAGGTCGCGCTCAAGCTGTGCAACCGCCGATACGATTGTGAACAGCGCCTGGCCGAGTGGAGAAGTGGTGTCGATGTTCTCCTGATACGAGATGAATTGGATTCCCAGCAAGCGAAACTCTTCGAGAGCAAGCAAGAGATGCTTGGTGCTGCGAGCGAATCGGTCGAAGCGCCAGACGAGCACGCCGTCGAAACGGCGCTTCCGAGCGTCGTCCATCAGACGGTCGAGTGCTGGTCGGCTTTGCTTCGCGCCCGAGAATCCGTTGTCAACGTATTCGGTGGCATCCAGCCCGCGGGCCGTCGCGTACTGCCGGAGATCGCGAAGCTGCAGTTCGGGGCTTTGTTCTGTTGTGCTGACGCGGGCATAGATCGCCACGCGGGCGGGGGTGGTAACCTCGGTAACAGCCATGTTGCCTCCGTTTTAGGCGACATCGGTTAGCGCCGTGTCGGTGTTTCAGCACCGGCTCGGCGCGTTGTGGTTATCGGCGTTTCTTGCGACCGCGCCCCTTTCGATAGTTCTGCTCCTTGTAACGCTCGACCCCCTTCAAATCGTCTTCTGTCCACATTCGCAGGACTTGACCGGCGTAGGTGACGTGCTTCGGCTCCGGGACACGATGGGCGTATAGCCAGCGGAGCAGCGTGCTCTTATCGACGCCTACAATCCGTGCAACCTCGGCTGTGGAGTAGCCAGCCATTACACCAATAGCTATAGGCGTATTTCAGATGGGTTGTCAAGGGGAAAAGTGCGATTACTTACTCTGCTCTACCGTATTTTCCTTCTTCGATCCTAATTGCTGCCCAAATGAACCCCTGGATGTCAATGCCAGAATGGGGTTTCAAGGCGTGACCTATTAGTTCCTCGCGGACTCGCACGGCCAGCTCCTGAAGTTTGCAATATGTCAGCCAATTGGGTGCAGGCCGGTAGTTAAGAGCGACGTTCAAGGAGTCAGCCATTTTCTTCACCACCGCTGGCTTCATGAACATCAGCTCGCCATCAGAGTGCAGGAACTGGAAGTATGTTGCGATGGTCCATTTTGCGACTGAGGCACTGAGCAGCATGTCACAAAATCGTGTAAACCGCTTTTCCTCGGGCTGAGTGCCATACAGCAATTCGCCGAGCTCCGTAGCGAATGCCTGCTGGAAACCCGCGTGCTTCAGAGCCTCACTGAACTGAATAATCTCATTGCGGAAGATGAGGTTCGTGCTATGGACAACGCGGGCGGCACGGTTTGCAACCTCGTTGAAGTTTCTGTCTTGTAAAAGTGTTTTGAGTTCTCGCTGACTGAGTGTGACGCGCAACAGATCAGCCGCGTCGGATTTGTATTGCCGTTCCTGTTTGTCGAAGTCCTCACCGCCGAAGCCGTCCTGGAATACGTCGAGAAATCGCTTTACTAGGTGATCGAATGCTAGCGCAGGCTCTCGAACCGCGCGAACCACCTTAAAACGCGATTTGCCAGACGCTTTGCGCCGCCGGAAGGTGAAACCCGGATAGGGAGGTTCTCCGGTCACTAAGATTGAGGTCTTCAGCATTAGCCGTTCTCCTGCGGAGACGAACTCAACCCGGTATTTATCGCCGCAATCAGCGGTGACTTGACCATCTCCATATTTTGGGTGGCGTACCCATTCGTCCACCTTGAAATTCATCAGCATCTCCAGGCTTGAAGTCACAGCGCCGACTGCACTCACAAACAAGGACCATGGGGTACACGATCAGTCCCAGATCGGGGCACCTGAGGGCGCACCGTGGTATCAGGACTCTTCGAACCCGTGGTCCCGAAACTTCAAAGTTCGGCAGTTTTCGGTAACGGTTCTGACGACCTTCTCCGGGACGCCTTCTTGAACGTCGGCTTGGACCTCCAGCGTTACCGTGACGTGGGAGCCCACCAATCCGGCCAAATGGGCGATCACTTCGTCTGCGACACGGCCAGCGTCACGTCCGACGCGAGTCGGGTCGAGAACGATGCTGCCATGGAACCGTCGCGGTCGCGGAGGAGCGGGGGCCGGAGCTGGCGCAGCCGCAGTTCCCGCAGCCGTTGCTGCTGTCTCCCCGAACATTGACGGTTGTGTACCAGTGACACCAGCACCAACAGGCGTTTCAGGTTTCGGCGTCTCCGCTGCCATCTGCTGGCGCGCTGCTTCGGGCCTTACGATCAGCTCCGTGCTTCCGTTGACGCTTACGTGGGCTCCAGCCCTCAAGCCGCGATAGCGTTTGACAGCCTCGTCGTAGCTGTCCGCATAGGCAAATGTGTCGCGTTCCCATGTGAGCAGAGAAAGTCCATCGGCGATGCCGTCCAGCAGTACCTGTGAGTCCACCAGTCGCGGCAGATACAGGTAGCGGGCGAAATCGTCAACCAACTGCTTGATCGCGACGTGCTCGCCCCGCCACAGCGGCACTTTGTCCAGCTCCATGCGGAGCACCGTTCCCGCCATCGCAGCAAGCAACAAATCCCGCTTCCGTAGTTCCTTACCCGCGCGGACCGCTAGCCCGTCTTGCCCCGACAGCCGAAATGCCTGCCACTCGACTTCTGCTTGCGGAGTGTTTTGGCCTGGAACAAGTAGCCATTGGTATGCCTCGGGCAGGCGCGCCGTGACAGCAGAGTCGGCGGATGCCCGCTCGGTCTCGGCCTGCTTCACCTGGTGCGGCGATAGGTCGAGCGTTTCCTTTTCCGCGACGATGGACTCCCACGCAAGATGCCGGCGCACGGCTTCATCGAGGTCTTGCAGGCGACTTTGGTCAACTGCGAGGAAAGTCAGCGTATTGCGAAACAGACGAGGCGTGTTGCCGCGCATCTCCAGAATCGACTTCGCCTGAGCAATCGCGGTGCAGTTCGGCTCCTTGCTGTACGGATGGGTGATGCCGAGCACGACCAAGCGGGCATCCGTCTCATCGGGCACGTCGCCGCTGGACATCGGGAACGGATGCACCCGCTTGAAGTCGCCCGTCTTACGCACGTCAGAGCGGACGCGCGTCTCTATCTCGTGAGCCACTTTGTCGGGTTCGCGGGTGAGTTGCTCCGCGCGATCTTCTGCGATCTTTCTGACTGTTGGTTGCGTTGAGTACCAGTAACGCGCTCCGTCCGGATACAGGTACGTCGTAGCGTTCACGAGCCGCCGCAGAGCATCGCCAAAGATGGCAGGCGACTCGCCGGGCATCACGCAGCCGAGCTTAATGCGGCGGTCCTCAATGCCGCGATGAGCAGCCGTCGCAGTAGGTGCCGAGCCGAGATAGATCGTTCGCGCAACGCGGCGGCACGCCGCGTACTTGCCCAAGTTGGTGGCCTCAGCATCAATTCGCAAGGGCGTTGCGTTAGGCCCATCCACATCTTTCTCGATCACCGGGACCCAGTTATCGGACAGATACCGCGTCAACTCGAACTGCACGCGCGGATCGTCAATTGGTATGAACCCCGGCAGAATCAGAGCATTGCGGTCGCCCTTCGCCCACAGGCTATGAATCACGGCTGCCATCAGGCGCAGCACACCTCGTGTGCGCTGAAATTTAACCAGTGTGGACCAATCGGTGTACAGGCGGTCGAAAATCTCGGGATGGATGGGATACGCGGCCTTGATCCGCTTCTCGTAATCCGGCTCGCGACACTCGGGCGGGAACTCCTGAGTCTGAGTTCGGTAGTGGTCATAGAACGCGCGCGCCACGCCGTCGCGGGCCACGAATTGCGCCTGGTCCACCAGCGGCTCGAATAGCCGCCGCCGCACAATCTCAAAGCTCTCCTCGGCGCTCGCCGGACGCCACGACGCTTCCACGCGCCCTACGGCATTCCGCAGGCGATCAAGTGCCGCACGGCCGCGCTCACCTCCGACTTCCACGTCTTCCGCAATCGCGTGGGGTGAACCGGTTGTGTCGGATGCGGGCAAGCTGATTACCAGAAGGCATTGCTTCGCGAGCTTCGCCGATTCGGTAAGCGCCTGGGCAAAAGTAAAATGCGTCTCGAAGCTACCCGCGGGCAAGTCGCTGTTGTCGTGCAACTGCCGCGCATACGCAACCCACTCGTCAATCAGAATGAGCGACGGGCTATAGTCATTCAGCAGTTCACGAAGGGCATCACCGGGACTGGTTGCGTTCTCATCGTCTGCCTTGATGCGTTTGAACGCCTTCGCCGCTTCCTTCAGACCGCCCGCTGCGTATCCCAACTGCCAGGCCAGTTCGCCCCAGAGCGTTCGGACTACGGTGCCGTCCGCCTTGGTCACGGGATTTCCTGGCGAAATTCGATTGCCGACCAGGACAACGCGGTTGACCTTCGCCGGCCTGGTCACCTCTGCCGCTTTCAGGACCGCATCAATTCCAGCCAATTCGCCCGGAGCTACTCCCGAGAACAGGTGATACAGCGCCAACATCGAGTGGGTTTTGCCGCCGCCAAAGTTCGTTTGCAACTGCACCACGGGATCGCCGCCCACCCCGGCGAGCCGCTGAACGGCGCCCGTGAGGAGTCGCTGAAGGCTCTCGGTCAGGTAGGTACGGCGGAAGAACTCAGCCGGGTTCTTGTAATCGTCTGAGCCCTCTCCCAAGTGGACTTGCCAGAGGTCGGCTGCGAACTCGGCCTGTTGATAACGACCGCTGGCCACGTCTTTGTGCGGGCTCACTACTTCGCGCCAGGGCTTCAGCGCGCCAGTCACCTGGCTCTCGATGGCCGTACCTGCCGATTTGCGCTTCTCGGTGCGAAGCTGCTCATCGAAGCGGACGCGCAGCAATTCCATCTTGAGCTTTTCGATCTCCTCCGCTTGCGGCGCAGAGACGGCGGTTAGGAGCCGACCCGCGGAATCGAGCGCGCGATATGCGTCGTCAGTGGAAAAGGGCTTCTGGTGCGCCCAACGGTTGCGTACATCGCGCAGTTCGCTGACCAGCGTGCGCTCGGCTTGCCCAAGGGTCTTCCTGAAGACAAGGTTCCACTGGTTCCACATCACGGCCAGCAGCGAGGCCGAATCCCATTGCGGCTCGCCCTTGCCGGTGAACATGTGCGTCTGGGTTTCCGCGACGGAGGTGCGGACCTGATCGAGCCACATTTGCGCGTGCTGGGCTTTCATCTCGCGCTCGACAAATGGGGCTAGTCCGTCTTTCAGCAGGTCTAGCGCCTTGCCGACTCGTTCGTGATTGGTGACAGCCATGAGTTAGGTCCTTAGGCGAACATACCTGCTTGCTGCGGGCTGGCTTGCTTCTCTTCACGAGCCAGCCGCGTAATTTCCGGCCAACTCTGCACCAGTGCGTTATACGACAGTGCCTCTTCCGACCGCTTCTTCCGCTCACAGATCGTGTACAAACGATACGCAAGTTCGCGAGCTGTTTCCGCAACGCTACCGAGAACTGCTGCGAGTTCGGCCGCTCCTGCTTCGCCACTTTGCTCAAGTCTGCGAAGGAGGTGGTGGACTGCCTCCCATACCGTGAGCCGCGAGTCTGTAAGGGGGTTCCAGTCGGCGGGCAGCTCATCTGGGCGCAGTAGGCGAACCTTGCCGGCCTTGGACTTCAAGATCTTCGCGTGTTCCAAGCCCGAAATGCTGGTATTTTTCGCTTTGGATAGAGTTTCCGCGACACCAAACTCGCCCTCATCGAACCCGGCTTGCTCAAACCATGCCAATGCCCAACGTGTATCGGCATCGAAGTCGCCCTCCTGTTCAGCGAGAACTTCGTCAAGAGTCTGATTTATCAAGGCAAGAGCTTCCCTGACAGGTAGAGGCTTGCCTTCCGCATCTACCACCTTCGCGTACCTCGTGAAAACACCCATGCCGGGGCCGATGGCAGCCTGCGCGAGGTCAACGGGGGCTATATTGCCGCGCTGAAGATGCGTTAGCGCGGTGGGCAGTTCTGTTTTCAGAACGCTCAGAAGTTCACGCCGAGTCGCAATCGGCGCTGTGGCGTCCCGCCGTCCGCAGACAAGTACAATACTTGATGCGAGGGCGTTAGCGTCATTGCTGATGACTCGGCCCTGTTTCTCCGTTCGCATGGGCCAGGTGCCCTTTAAAGAAAATCCAGCCCGAATGACTGCGCTTAGAAATGTCTCCCAGCCCGTCGATGCTGTACCAGCACTTTCTGTTTCCGCCTGTTTAAAAGCGTAGTAGATAGTCACAGGAAACGCCGGGTGCGTTTGTTCGGCCAATGAGTGCATGGCGCGGGTCATGCCTGAGAGGAAAAATTCTTCCGCCTTCTCTTTACCTCCATGCCGATGAGGAGCGGCGATTAATTCCTCAGTCTTAGGTGCAGCGACAGTGGCGAACAGGTCTGGGAAAATAGATTTCAACCCGTGTCTTAGCCATGCGTAGAAGTAGTCCGAAAGGTCTGCGTAGGCGATGTTGTCGTAGTAGGGCGGATCGGTTGAAACAACTTTGTCAATACTAATGGGCTGCGATGCCGCATCGGACTGAACTGCACCTCCGGATGCCGTTGCAGGTAGTGCAGATACGGATTCAACAATCCATTCAAGACAAGCGCCAATCCAATTACCGCATGAATTGCTGAATGGGTTCACCTCCGTATAATCCCAGACCATAGCCAGCGCCTGCCGAGCGAATGTTCCACGAGTCGCTTCAACCCCGTTTCGCCAGCTAACAAGCATTGACCATGCGTCGGAAGCTCTGCTCGTTGCTAAGGCCAGGTATACCGCTACCGCCTCAGCGTAGGCAGGACCGCCACTGCCTCCTCCAGAGAGGGTCGCGTCGTTACCCATGCTCACCGTACCGGCCCCGTCCTTCTTGACCTGCTCGCGTACTTCATGCACCAAGTCGGAAAAGGTGTTCAGGGCCACAAGCTGCCGCGCAGTAAAGATGTCACCAAGGTTGTTCATGCCGTAGACCGGCGGTTGAAAGTTGCGATGTTTTTGGGGCATTTCACAATCCGGCTTCCATTCTGGACGCGCACCGGACGCAACCTCCTCCATTGCCCTCGTCGGAGAAAGATAGACGCGGCCCCGATCGCCTTCAGCAACAACCGCCATCAACCGTGAACCCATCCGCCCTGCTTTGGCCTCGGCCCGGATATAGTCATATCCAATCGGAACGTTTGAGAGCAGACACCTGAAAGCCTTACGTTTTCCGGCTGATGTTCCATTGTTAGCAGCCTCTGGATCCTTTGGTTTGCCCGATTTCACTGTCAACTTGTAAGTCTTATTCGTGATTACCGGCTGTACGTAAGCTTCCTTTCCGTCCTTTGTGGAGAGCATGAACGTTGACGCCAGTGGTACGTCAATATCGGAGAAAGCAGGATTGGGGCTTTTCACGGTGTGAGCCCAAAACCAACCGATCACAGTTAACTCTTGACCAACATGTTGCTTCAGGTCAGGGCGCTCCTTTGCTATCTCGGCAGTGATCTCAACTTTCGGATACAAGTGCCCGATGCGCTTCTCGGCTTCATCGCGCATCCACTGGCCGTAGTACCGCACGTCCTCAGCGAGTCCCTGCGCGCCGTGCCATTTTTTATGCGCCATTGCACCCTGTCGGCGCGACTCTGGATTGACAGGCGGTTGTCCTGCGAACTTCGGCGGAATCTCGATCATCGCCTTGTTGATGAGCACCGCCACCGGGTTCAGGTCGCTGGCGTAGGCTTCCAGGCCGAGCCGCTGCGCCTCCAGCGGCAGCGAGCCGCCGCCGGCAAACGGATCGTGGAAGGCCGGGAGCTTGTCAGGATTGAAAAGCTCTGTGGCGCGCGGATGGTCTTGGTTATCGGCGCAGGTCCGGCGCCACGATTTCCAAATCTCTTCGCGCGCCTTGTTCAGAACGGTTTCATTGGTGGTGTTCTCCCACTGGACCAGCTCCTTGATAATCTCGAAAAGGCGCTCGCGCTCCAGGTCTGCTGCACACTCCTCCAGCGTCGACTCGGGCCCAGGTGCAGGAACTGTGGTCTGCCCATCCCGACCAGCCCTTTCGTACATTGCGTTCCGGTCGATCCATAGCTTGCGACGACGTTCGAGTTCTTCGGTTGCGAGGCGCCGATTGTCGGGGTTCGCAAGCAACTCATTGGTGTAGCCCGAAGGATCGTCCACCATCTGCGAGAAGATCACCGCCCGCGCCGCAGCCAACGGCCGCCGTGCCCACCAGAGGTGCAGCGTGCTTGGGTGTCCGTGCCGGATAGACTTCTCGCGCGCCGACGCCACATTGATGGCCTCCAGCGGCAACGCAACTTCAATCAGCTTCTTACGTAACTTCATGCAGTGGCCCCGTTCGCGAGTTCGAGTTGCGCTGCTTCCTTCAGTCCCGTAACCCGCTTGATATGTTCCCAGAGCTTGGCTTGTCGCCAGCTTAGGAACTTCTCAAAGTCGTCCTTCAGCAGTGGAGAGTCGGGACCGGTGGGCAGGCAGTGAGAGCCTAGAACCGACTCGAATGGGAAATTCACCGTCTTTCTAATGTCGTCAAGGTAATCGGAAGGCGCACGATCGCTGATGATCTGGTTCGTCGTGCGATCAATCAGCGTGCGGTTAAGAACACAATCGCGCCGTTTGCTCTCGGTGACACCTTTAACCTTCTGCAGGTACGCAGACGGGAAGATATGGTGGTCGTCAATGCCTTCCTGGTCGATCAGATTACCCGTGATCACTGACTGAGTGTGGAAGTCGCGGGCACCGCCAGCAGCTCCGAGAACCAAACAGATTGTTCCGCGATAGATTGCCCGCTGGCGTGGAGTCACATCGTGGAGCGTAGCCGGGTCAAATTTCAGTGAGGTGATGCTTTCGGGCTCTACGCCACCTTTCAGCCAAGTTGCCAGTTCTGTAACGTCTTTTGCGGCCTTGCTGTTGGGGGCACTTTCGTAAACCTGTCCGAAAACCGCGCACCAAAACCAGCGCTTCAGTTGCTCCAGGCGTGCCCCATATTGAGGTGAGTTCGTTGTCCCGAGTTTCGCGATGACGGCCGCCATCGGCGTAAGCATCGTTTGATACGGAAGCCACTTGGCATTTACCACGCTGCAGTTGTCCCGCAGGAGCTTCAAACTGACGGCAAATCCTTCTGTAACTTTGTCCCACCATGCACTAATGTCTTCTGCCTTTAGATCCAAAACCTCGCTGCGTTTGCATGAAGGCGTCTGCCGCGAGGCAAGCGAGATTGTCTGAAGGAAGTAATAAGGATCTACTTGGTACTCTGCAATGATCGGGTATTTCGTCGTGGCCTCATCCCAAAGCTTTCGCAAGTTGATGCCCTGTGGCCAGAAGCGGGCCGTAAGCAGTTCGAAGGCGGTGAGCTTTACTCCTGTGCGATTGAGAGTCTCGAAGATGGTGCAAAGCGCATCAGACTTCACCTCGTCCGAAAGCGTAACAACCGGGAAGTGGTACTCATCAATGTTTTTGAACCACATGTCGTGAATCTTTTTTAGAGCCTTCTGCATTGGCAGCTTCTGATCATCCGGCAGCGTGTTCGTGTATTCGAAAATCCACTCTAAGAAGCCGCCGGACCCCGATTTTATTAGTGAAAGTGGAATGGTAAGGCTCTTCGCCTGGGCTGCGAAGCAATCATGCTCGTTTGCCCATTTTGTGCCAGAGCGGACATGGAAAATGGCTTCTTCGAAATCCGAATCCTCCAACAGTTTCGCGATGTTCAGAAAATACCGATGCTCACCAACCCCATAGAATGCTTGATAGAGCGATGTTAAGCGTTGCTGACCGTCGAGCACGAGAAATGTGTACGTGTGTCCGTTCAACTTCGGTGCTCCCTCGAACTCACGGATCGCGAACGACTTGGCTTTATCGTGAACTCTAAGCAGACTGCCGGCGGGGTAGTTGTTTGCCACTGAAACAATCAGTGCCTGTGTTTCCGATGGGTCCCAGACAAAGTCGCGCTGAAAATCAGGTAGAACTGTCGTCCTGGAGTTGATCTCGCTAAGCAGGTCTTTCAGCGCTCGTGGGTTGGTATCTTCAAATAGAGTCATAGCCGCCTTGTTACCGCTGGTTCACGAAGGATGTTCAGCTCTTTCCACTAGTTTGCTAAAGTCGTAATTCACGCTCGTCACGCCGAAGTCTGGCTCGCGACGGAACGGCTGCCGAATGTAATGCACGCGATGTGTGTGGTCCGGTCGGAACTCGACGATGGCCAAGATGAAATCCTCAGGCTTGTTAAGGGAGTAGAGGATTTCGTTCTTGCTAACCGTGACGGTTTCCGCATCCGAGCCGCGCCCCTTAACTTCGATGAATCGCAGCTTCCCGGTGCCGGGCACGCGGCTCTCGACGTCGTAACCTCTCTTCTCCCGCTCGCAATCGCGTGGGTCGAAACCCAGCCGCCGCTCAATTTCCATGACGATTGCACGCGCGTGCGCCGCAACCGCCTGCTTGTCCACCATTGCCGCAATCTGTTTCTGGAGGGGCTTGCCGGTCATCGCGGCAATCAACCCAGCGGGCACAACCAGCACGCCCCCGAGCACCACCGGCGGCAATGGTGAAATCTGCCTTTCGAGTTTCAGCTCTTCCATGCGCTTTTCAAGCCGGGCTTGGAGGCCGTCAGCGCGCTTACGGGCCTCATCGGAGTTGAGCCGTGCATTCGGCTTGCCGGCCTGCTCTTGCAGCTTCAGGTCCTCTGCGCGGTGGTCCCAATAGCTGATCTCCTTTGTGAGGCGCTCCTTCACTGCCGCCTCAGTCTTGGCGATCAGCTCCAGCTTGCGGGACTTTACCTCTTCCAAATGTTCGGGAACGACGTTCGCTACCGCATACCCCTGCGCCGCTTGCTCCAGATCACGAGTGACCCAGGCAGATTCCGGTCGCCCAAGGAGCGCGTCAATGTCAGGCTCATCCTCGCTCAAAGGCCGGTAGTCAAGATAGGGCGCGTACTGCATGTGGCGAGCGTTGCCATCCGCGTCGAGTTCGACATAAAGCATCCGCTGAGAGACGACCCGGCGCTCGCCAGCGCGCGTGATTGCAGCATCCTGAATCGAGTGCTCCAGATAAAACAGAACGCGGGGGCGTGTCCCTGGATCGCGGTCATCCACCAGGACGGCGCCACGCCGGAGCAGGTCGCGGTTGCGTTCGAGCGTAAGGTCAATTGCGGCGTCCAGAAGCGGATGGCCGGGGCAAACAAATGCCGCCAGTGGCTGCCCTTGGGGAGCGATAAAGCTTTTTTCAAAGGCGATGCGCTCGTATCGGGGGAGCACCGGCTCACCAATGCCGATCAGCCGGTCGCGGTTGCGAACAGTCGAGGGCACATGGGTGACTTCGTATCGCCGCGCCTCCCGCAGCTTCATCGAGCCACCTAGCTGTTGAAACGCTTCCAGGAAGAACGACTCGATATAGTGCGGCTGAAGCCGCCGAGCTTCGGCTCGCTCCATCTCCTCTCGGATCTTGTACACGCGGCTGGCATCCATCGCATCACGAGCAAGCGCGCGGTCTTCTAGTAGCTGTTCAAGTTGGCTGCGGTCGAATGCGTGCGAAACAACACTGGTAAGCCGCGACTGCACATCAGGACGCTCGCCGTAACGGATCGCCTCGATCAGCAGCTCGCGGAGCGGCTTGCCTTCGAACTGCACTTTCCCAAGCACATCGAAGACCTGCCCGCCCAGCGTTTCGCGTGCTTCGGCGAGCTTGTCGAGCAGAAGGTGGTAAACGTCGCCCTCTCGGGTTTCTTGTGCCAGCAAATTCCAGAGGTGGCATACCTCCGTCTGGCCGATGCGGTGAATGCGTCCGAAGCGCTGCTCGATCCGGTTTGGATTCCAGGGCAGGTCGTAATTGACCATCAGATGGGCACGCTGGAGATTGATGCCTTCGCCGGCAGCATCCGTTGCGACCAGAACCTGCACCTCGGGATCGTGCTTGAAGGATTCCTCTGCCTTCTTGCGTTCCTCCCGACCCATGCCGCCGTGGATGATAACCACGGCTTCTTTTCGGCCGAGGAGGGTTTCAATGCGGCTGTGGAGATAATTGAGCGTGTCTCGATGCTCGCTGAAGATAACCAGCTTTTGGTGGGGAGAAGGGGCAGGCGGCTGAACAGCTCCGGTGACGAAGGGCACGGATGGCTGTGTAGAGCCGGACGGCGCAGTCGTGAAGATCGCACTCAGCAAACTGGCAAGCTCGCGCCATTTTGTATCCGACCCACCGCGCCGGACTGACAGGGCTAGGGCCTCCAGCCGTTTCAGTGTGTCGATCTCCGCCCTCAACTCGGCGATCGTCCGGGCAGCCGTTGCCTGGTCGAGTATCTCCTCCTGAGCGGCTTCAACCTCGTTGTCCGGAGCATCCTCCAAGTCCTCTACGTCTTCTGCATCGAGCACGGGATGCGCCGGAATTGCTTCGGCAACCGCGGCTCCCCGCTGCAAGACCTCCAATTCACGAAGCCGGCTCTCCATTCGCTCCCGACGGCGGCGTAGGGACTGATAGATCGCTTCTGGTGACGATGCCAACCGACGCTGCAGGATGGTCAACGCAAACCCGACTGTGCCGGCGCGCTTATCGTTCTCCAGAGCCTCGGCGCGGTTGAACTCGTCGCGCACATAGTCGGTAACAGCCTTGTAAAGCGCGGCTTCGGGGTCGGATAGCTTATAAGGGACGGTGTAAGCAATACGCTCGGGGAAAAGCGGCGTTGCGTCGAACTTGAGCAGATTCTCCTTCACCATGCGGCGCATCAGGTCGGAAACATCGACGACGTGCGTGCCGTCCCGAAATCTGCCCTCGAAGCGATCCCCGTCGAGAAGCGCCATGAAGAGCTGAAAATCTTCTTCCTTCCCGTTGTGGGGGGTCGCGGTCAGGAGCAGGAAATGGCGGGTGAGGGTCGACAGGAGCTGACCCAGCCTGTAGCGCTTCGTGTACTTCACCTCCCCGCCGAAGAAAGTCGCCGACATCTTGTGTGCTTCGTCGCAGACGATCAGGTCCCAGCGGCAGTCAGGCGCTTGCAGCTTCAGTTGCACGTCTTCGTCACGAGAAAGCTTATCGAGCCGGGCGATAACAAAATTCGTTTCGAGAAACCAGTTCCCGGTACGTGCGGCCTCCAGCTTGTCGTTCGTCAGGATGTCAAAGTTCAGATGGAAGCGGTGGTACAGCTCGTCCTGCCACTGCTCGGCAAGGCTGCCGGGACACACCACTAGACAACGCTGCAGGTCCCCCCGAGCGACAAGTTCCTTCATCAGCAGGCCGGCCATGATCGTCTTGCCGGCACCGGGGTCATCAGCTAACAGAAACCGCAACGGCTGCCGCGGCAGCATGGAATCGTAAACGGCCGTGATCTGATGGGGAAGTGGCTCGACCAGAGAGGTATGAACCGCCAACACCGGGTCGAACAGGTGGGCTAGGCGGATACGGTGGGCTTCCGAAACCAAGCGAAACTTCGCGCCGTCCCCATCAAAGCTCCACGGTCGGCCCTGTTCGACGACTTCGATACGCGGCTCGTCGTGGCGATAGAGAAGTTCGTTTGCGACCTTACCGTCAGGGCCCTTGTAAGTCAGCTCGACTGCGGTTGATCCGTACCACTGGATGTTGACAACCGTGACGAAGCGGTCTTGGAGAATGCCTTTGACGGTCGCGTTCGGCCGAAGATCCTCAAGTTTGTTCATCTGACTTGTGGCGCGTGAACGACCAGAATAAGCGAGAAAACCTCATTTCCCAATAGGTTTAGTTACTTAGCGGCGTAGTGGCGGCGCGATCCGGTGCCGGGCAGGTACCGCATATATACTTCGGCCTGGGCTCCGGCCATACCATGGCGACGGAAGAAATCACGTTGGCAACCGGTGAAAACGTCGTCACGCTCAAGGAACTCTTGCGACCTGGTCTGAAAGCGATATTCGTCGGGCTCAACCCTGCACCGAAATCAGTCCGGCTTGGGCACTATTGGCAAGGTTCGCACGGGACTCGACGTTGGACGCTACTGCGGGAGTTCGGGATCACTCCAAGTCTTCCGCGCGGAGCTGAAGACGACCAAGCATTCGAGCTTGGTTATGGATTTTGTGATTTGGTGCGCCGCCCAACGGCCTCATCACAGCAATTGACACGCGAAGAGTTGCGAGTGGCGCCGGCGGATCTTCTCGCCCGCCCTGCCGCCACGGGAGACCGCCCCCCGATTGTGTTTACCTACGCTAGCGCGCGTAAGTGCGCGGAGCATGTGCTCACAGCCAGAGGATACGGCATACATCAGATGCCAAGCCCGTACGCGAGTCACAGTCAGTCCCGAACGAGAATGCAAGAACTCCAAAAATTGCTCTCAATCAGCATCGGCGTGTAATGCCGAGACAGCCCGTTTTACTCCACGTCGCTGGTTGACGCGCCTCTTGGCTTCGAGAACCGGGTAACCGAACAGAAGACCGGCTCCACGTTTGCGCTCATGTTAGAGTCGTGCGGCTGCTTTGGCGAGCATCGCGGTCGCATCACTGGGTCGGGTGATAACGATCACTGATGCCCAAGCAACGTGTTGCTACTCATTGATGGACTGTACCCTGGGCCTTCGCGGATGACAATTAAGGTTGACGAGATTATTGATGGCATCGAAGAAGAACTTCGGGTCACATCTAAGTTCGTCAAATTCAGAGTCGAACGCCGCACCCAAGAAGGCGCCATCTGGAAATTGAATGTTGAGCCGATGTCTGGCTCACTGGACGAATCGCTTGAGGAGTCCTCCGCATGGTGGGCCGGTCCGCCCAGTGGTTCGGCCGCCGTACTTTCTGTCATCCCGGAAATCGACCAGATAAATCTGTGGTATGCGAGCACAACCCCGCCCGACAAAGGGCAAGAGATTCGGTTGTACCCACCTCGATATCTCGAAGCTCTCCTTGATTGCTGGCAAAACAGCGGCTGGGCAAATCGGTGCTTGCAATGGCTTGATAGCGTCAATAAGCGGGAGGGCGAGCTAGATACACCGGAGCGGATCCCGGGCTTTTCAAGACTAAGAACCAATCAGCGGCGAGCTTTTTCGTTGCTCGAGCAGCCGATCGGCTTCCTTTGGGGACCGCCAGGCACTGGCAAAACGTTCACCCTGGGTGCAATGCTGGCGCACTACCTTTGCGAGCACGGGATAGCAAAAGTGTTGCTCCTGTCCACAACGAACTCGGCGGTGGATCAGGCGCTCATTTCCGTCGACGACCGACTTCAGGAACTATCACGAACCCGAACGTTCGCCTCTGAGTTGCGGAAGAAGTGCCTCCGAATCGGAAACCATTTTGTGGCGTCACAGTACAAGGGCAAGGAACACTTGCTGCCTGCTTCCGACGTGAATCTGATTCGCGCGATCGCAGAACTCGAATCGAATCCGGTCGATCCGACTGATGTAGCGCGCTACGCGCAGTGGAAAGCAAGGATAAAAGCACTTCGCCAGCAAATACCCAAGCCCCTGGACCGGGCACAATTGGCAGCCATGACAACGACTGGCGCGGCATTCATGTTCGAGTCGCTCCATTCGAGGCATCCATTCGATTTGATCGTGTTCGATGAAGCCAGTCAGGTCGGGCTCGCGCACGCACTGGCGCTTGCGCCGCTCGGCAAACAGGTTATCTTCGCTGGTGATCCGCAGCAGCTTGCGCCGATCGCGAAATCAGAGCACCCGAATGCAAAGGCTTGGCTAGGTGAGAGCATGTTCGCGCACCGGCGCCGCGGTCACGAGTGCCTCTTAGACGAGCAAAACCGGATGGAGGAGTCCATCTGTGATGTTGTCAGCAACGTATTTTACGAAGGCAAACTTCTCGTCGCGCAAGATGCGGAGGCAGATCCCGTGTGGCGCCTTTCACGAGCTGTGGCTGACGTTGCTCCGATGGGCCGAAAGAACGTGCACATTCATCTCTGCCGTGATCAAGGAATGTTTCATGGCGGCTTCGGCGGCCCCGTGCGGTTTGAGTCAGCAGATTTCATCGGCGAGCTGGTTCAGCGACTCGCGGCAAGCGGCCTGGCTCAAAAGCAAATCACCGTCTTGACGCCGTACCGAGCGCAGCGGACCATCATACGCAACAATCTGCGACGAAAGAACGTCCGCGACGTGAGGGTGAGCACGGTTCACCGCGCTCAAGGAACCGAATGCCACACGGTAATTTTCGACGTGCTGTTCGCAAATACCGGTTTCTTCGACAAAGAGATGGGCGGGGCTCGACTGATTAACGTCGCAGTTAGTCGCGCTCAATCGCGGCTGATAATCGTCGCTTCCGAAGCAGACCTGTCGTATGATTGGCTCCGACGCGTGTCGAACGTTATCTCACATCGGGATGGTGCGGGTGACGATGCTGTTCCACTAGCGGACGTAATTTTCCAGCCGACCTTCCCAATTTCTGCCGTGGGTACAATCGTGCGCTACAACGGAATCGTCGGGAAGGTTCAACAGGCGCACAGGCCGGATTTCTTCGCTCTGATGAATTTGAGAAATGGTGACACGATCAACTACAAGACGGAGCTGGTTCGCTCACAACTGCGATCGTCATCACGCGCCGCTGGCGCAGTCGTGTAAGCCGACTGATCGAGTCTGCCTGGAGTTTCACCTTGCCCAATTACCCTTTCGCAGCATCATCTGTAAGTAGCAGATTCTTCGCTGTGTGTAAGCGCTTTTTCTGACTGCCCAAAACGAAGAGTTTCTGGGCATGTTCCGCGTCCCGTGGCTCAAGCTTAGGAGTTCCCAGGCCTGCTCCCTCAGGTCGACAATCTCCTCGATTTAAGATGTGTTTGTAGTTCAGAACTGTACTTCCGGCGTCAAACTCGTGTATCGCCGCAAGCGACTAACTGGTCAATGCACACGACGCACGACAAGCCGCTGGGCACCCTGCATGTGGCGGCACGGGTGACCACATGGCGGCATGAGGTTGGTCCATTTGCAAAGGTGTGAGCCATAAATGCTGTCGATTGAGCTCATATGGCTGTTGTAACGCTTCACGCACGAGGCGTACGGCTAGTGATAACCCAGCCCAGAATGATATGAACGCAACCGTGGGTATCGGCCCAGCAGGTAAGGCATCGTCGATAGGGTGTAGGCATGCACTGCAAGCCTCACTACGCTGATGCGCGGAGGACGAGATACTGTAATGGCTCGTACCACTCACACCAACCCAGCCGGGGGCATGTCGCTGCACCTCCCAGCGACTCGGGATGTCATCTACGCCGACGATAACGCGGCTTGCGAGCGGGGCGTGAGCCTCTGTGAACCGCTGCGGGACAGGTTTCAGGAGAATGTTTGGTGCGCAGCGGCGCGCAACTATATCGACCTTCGGCAAGCGGACATCTTGGACGAGCGTGAGCATGTTTCGATTTAAGTTCGAGACGGCCGTACGGTCATCGTCGAAGATTCTTCCGTACATCTCTATTCTCGGTAACCGAAGCAGCGAATACAGCGCTGCTTGGATGATGGCGCCTGCGCTGACCACATCGACGTGGCGCAGTTGTATCGGCCCCTGAGGGAGCCGAACTGATTCAAAAGTCCATGCGCACGAAAATGATGCCCCAAAAAACAGGCGGTCTCCCCGGTAACGAAGGGGTAGCCGACGGATTGCGTATTTGAACGCCTCGCCGGCAGCAAGCAGTGCGCTAATCATTCCGCCAATCGGCCACTCTATATCCCAAGGTGTGGCTCGATCACCATGAACCAATGCTCCTGACCATGCGGCTCCCGTCAACCACCAGCATGGAACATCGCGGCGCGATTGGCCAGTGCCAATTATGAACATCATGTCAGCGCATTGGTCGGCTTCAAAATCGATCATAGCGTCGGGAAGTAATTGTTCGCTGCTGCGGAGCAGTGCGATGTGCAGCGTCTCACCTTCGAACGGAGCTTGGGGAAAAAGCAGTCGGGCGTCTGGCGCAGCGACGCTAACGTGCATGCCCATGCGCACCAAAAGAGCCACGAGCGTGAGGAGCGCGGTCTGTCCACTGTGCGAGCGGGCCGTCTCGTCATCGACTGTGCATATTACGCGTCGCTGGAGAGCATGCAGGATCTGTGCGTCGCTGATGATGTCCAGGACATAATCGCGGCAGAGCAATATAGTCCGATTCAGTGGATGCTCCATCAGGCAAACCTGAATACATCAAAAGCTGAACTTAATTGCTGCCATGTTCCGTCCGGCTGCAGTTGGCCGATCCAGGCATCATCCAGCGTTGCTCTACCGGTGGCGAACCTCGGGATCACAACCGACAAGAAGCCCGATTGCAAGACGATAGGCCAGTCGTCGTCAATCTGTGAATGGAACGCACGACCAGGATGAGTATGCAGTTGCGCCTTTACACTCCGGCGATCAAGCGCTAACCGGAATCCAAAGCGCGTCAACCACGAATCATCAACTTGGTATCCGAACGGGCAACGCTCATGTGCGGGATGCTCCACTTCATCGATTGCATCAGCGCTCAGCGGACCAGTCCAATACACGACGCATTCGCACTCGCCACGCCCGCATGTGCGCAGAACATCGAAAGTCTTCGCGAGCACGGTGCCGGTCAGGCGAAGGAGTGGTGCTCCTCCGCCTTTGACAGTGTTTTGGCGCAGCAAGAGCACCTCATCAGGCTTGAGTCCGGCTTGCTCGACAGATTCATTCTCCTGCACGAGGGTGCCGTCCTCACGATAAAGCGATAAGAGGTGCGGATTGTTAGGGATGTGGAAGAGCGCGATAGCCCGCGCGAGCACCGCCGTAACCTGCTGCTCAGGCTCGACGCTCAGCGGTTTGGTGACACCGTTGTATACGATCTCCACGGTGAATTGCTTCGTGCCGACCGCGTGGTTCATTGCGACATTCATAGGGCTAGCTTCTCCTTGGGCTGAACAGCCGGGGTCTGAAACCGGCAAGCTCCTCGCGGGTCTTTCCAGGTTCCATGTTCAATAATCATATAAATTTTGGCTATTGTCAATATATTTTTGGTTGACAAACACCGATGCTATTACTATTATTAATCTATATAAAATGAGGTACGGAGGTTCGTATGCTCCAGGTTGCGCCATCGCGAAAGACGATGACACTGAACCTGACGGAGGCCGAGATGAGGGCTCTCGAAGGGTTGTCTGTCGCCAAGGACATCAGCAAGACAGCCGTACTCCGCCAAGCGCTGCGCCTGTATCAGATGATCGAGGCGCGTATTGCCCGCGGTGAGAAGCTGTTTTTTGAACACGACGCGACGAAAGAGAAGGCTGAATTAATGGTGCTATGAGCGAACGCACGCCGGTCTACCTGAAAGATCGCAGAACCGGGCAACTGGTCGAGGCGACGTTGATTGATGGCGTCACCCGTGGCGAAGTGGAACAGACCGAAAGCGTTTGGCGGCCATTCTTGGATGAGCAAGTGAAACGGATGCAGGAGGCTGGCGTTCCCAGGAGCCGCTGGCCCCAACACCGTCATTGGGACTGGCGCCAGAAGCAGGAAACCACGGAACTATATCTCGCCTATCGCATGTTCGGGATCCAGTGCAGATCCGAAATGCAGGGTCTAATGCTCGTCTTGACCGCAGGTAAACAAGCTCGCGTTGACTCTCAGCGTGGCAAGCCGTTGGTGTACATCCACTTTCTGGCTGCTGCGCCTTGGAACCTGGCCAGCATCGTGGGCGAGCCGCGTTATGCCCTCGTCGGCAGCGTACTACTCGCGACGGCCATCCACTTGAGCCGGGAAGAGGAATTCCAAGGTCGTATTAGCCTGCATTCTCTACCGCAATCGGACATTTGGTACCGAGATGCGTGCGGCATGACTGACTTGGGCCCTGATCCCGCCGTGCAGAACCTCCACTACTTCGAGATGACGCCAGAGCAGGCGTCGCAATTTCTCAAGGAGAGGTAGGAGATGAAGCTGAATCTAAGTAAGGAGTGGCTACGCCAGCGCGCTGCGCTGGACGATAAAGCCGATGTCTCGGCCGGCACGCTCGATGTCAGTCGCCTACCAGCCGTCCGCCCGAGCACGATTGCGTCGATACATCCCTCCGCCGAAAACGACACGCCGAATCCGGCATTTGGGATTCTGATCAATCTCTGGCGAAGAAAGAAAGGGTTTCGTATCGATGTTTTGGCTGAGAAGGCCAGAATCGATGTGGCCGAGCTGATTGAAATCGAGAAGAACCTGAATTACGTGCCGGAGCCGAGAACGGTGTATCGGCTCGCGAAAACCCTGGATCTGCCAAGCGAACGCATGCTTCAGCTTTCAGGCAATCTCATCGTGAGAGACTCCAGTCTTGGCGAGGAGGCGGTACGGTTTGCGGCGAAAGCCGAATCGGTGGAGAAATTGTCGAAGCACGAACAGCAAGCTCTAGAGGAATTTGTGAAGTTCTTGAGCGAGAAATAGCTAGTCGGAGTTTTGAGTTGAAGAATGTCTTCCTGCGCGATCGAACCGCGCAAGATATTAACGATCTCGTCGGCAAGGTTCTTCGCGACCTTGATAATCCGGAGCCGCCTCTGAACTTGGACGAGGTGCGGGAGCTGCTTCGACTTGACCGCCAATACTATTCTTCCACTGAGGACGGCGCATTGCACGAAGTCGCACACCGCCTGAAGATTGCCGGAAAGCAGGTGCTCGCGCGTCCCGCGTTTCTCGTAGATGCTATCAAGAAGTGGGATCTGCGTGCTCTTTTTCTTCCCGATCGCAAGCGGATTTTGATCGACAGCGACTTGCCAGACGCGAAGAAGCGCTGGAGCGAGAGTCATGAAGTTGGCCACAGCATCATTCCGTGGCATCTCGACACCATGCTCGGCGATAATAAGCGGACCCTGACACCGGCGTGCCACGAACAGATTGAAAACGAAGCCAATTTTGCCGCTGGGCAGCTCTTGTTTTTTCAAAGGGCATTCGTGCGCGATGCGCGCGACCTAGTCGCCGGTATCGAGGCGGTTACGACTTTAAAGAAGCGGTACGGTAATACGATCACGACTACCCTCTGGCGCTATGTCGAGCAAAGCGACGAACCGATGGTTGGTGGAATTAGCTGCCACCCCCATCGGCTTTCGGCAGAATTCGATGCATCGCATCCGTTTCGTTATTTCGTTGGCTCCCGCAGCTTTCAGGAACGGTTCTCGAAAGTTCACGAAACCGACATTTTCACGGAAATCCAGAACTACTGCTCAAACCGCCGCGGTGGGCCGCTCGGCACGAACAATCTAATACTGGTCGACGACTCAGGACTGAAGCATCTTTTCCGATTTGAGACATTCTTCAATCAACACGAAGCGCTGACGCTTGGGGTTTACAAGCAGGCTCATGCGCTCTCGATCTCCGTCTCCTGAGCCTGCCGAGACCTTGTTTCCTGAACTACTATCTGTTTGTGGCGAGTGGCGGCGGGTACTGCGCCTAATCACCAATGGACTACTCGTAAGCGTCTGAGGGCGTAGGCGGGATCCCGGTTTACGGCGCGGCGATCCCAATGATGTGATTTCGGGCAGGAATGACCGTCGCCAGGCACTGAAAAGGACGTTGCTCGTCCTATCGTTGAAGTTCTAGCGCCGCAGGGACCCGACATCTCGACCGAGTACGAGCTGACCTTCTGCAGGAGCGTCCGCACCTTATCAGAAGAATGTGGGCAAAATGCCGGAGCACAAGCAGCGCCTGGTTTCCTTGAAAAATGACGAGTCCTACTGGCTTCTGATGTCGTGGCTGGCGAAAAAATCCGGCCGCAAGCCCTCCATGTCGAAACCCTCGACAAGCAGGATGCCGATAGGCGCGCTTAACTGCCTAGTTTAGAATTCTTCGTGTTTATGTACCGACGGTTAATAAACCAGAGATTTCATAAACCGGCGGCGCCCATCCCAAATTTCATCTTTCCGCCGTTCCTGCGTCCTCTCGTCATCTCGTGTCGGCATGCAACAGGGTGCTCTCCGCGTTTTCCCCTTCTGTGTGGATACGATCAGCATATATGGACCTAGGAATATGAGTGACAACGTTGAGGTGAATGCGGCGAAGCAGCTTGTTGCACTGGGCCGTGCGGGAAGACTGTACGAACTCGAGAAATGGATAGCTGACGGCAAATCATTGGACATCTCCGGCGCGACAAAACGTCGCAGGCAGGGAACCCTGTTGCAAATTGCTGTCGAGACCGGATTTCACAGTCTCGTTGAACTCATAGCAAAGCACGACAGCCAATCGTCAAAGAATGCTGCTCTGGCCGAAGCAACCAGAGCGCGTCGGCTGGACCTGGTGGAACTACTCGCGGCCAATGGAGCCGAGATCAAATCCGTCCCGCTTGTCGATGCTTTGCTGAGTTGGGAGCCGAAGTTAATTCGCTACTTTCTGGACCACGGTGCTGACCCTGTAGAGGATCGCCCCTTTACCACCGCTTTCGTCGCAAAGGTGCGAATGGCGCTTCGGCCGTTTGTCGAATACAGGCAGGCACATCCAGACCTTGCTCCGCAATTGCAGGAACAGTTGGATTGCGCACTCCGCTTCTTCTGCGCAGAAGGAGATCTGAAATGGGTCAGTCTACTTCTTTGGGCTGGGGCCGCTCCGCGCTCCCGGGGCCCGTGTCCGGAAAAGGAATACACGGAAGATCCCGAGTGCTACACGTCTGCACTGGAAGAGGCGTGCTCTTCAGAAAACCTCGACGTGCTGAAAAGGCTGAAGCCGTGCCTGAGTGACGATATGTCTGAGCTCCTCCAGCGTGCAGCCATCTGGTGCAGGAGGGAGACCTTAGCGTACCTGCTTGACATCGGAGCCGATCCAAACGACAAGCCGAATGGCGGATCATCGGTGCTGGATGTCGTTCTGACCCAGCTGAGTTTCGCGCACCTCGCGTATGGGAGCAAGCGGCTGAAGTCGAAGTATGACGTTGCACGACAGCTCGAATGCGTGCATGAGCTGCTTAGCCGGGGTGCCATTTGGAATCTCGGCGATGGGCCTGAAATGAATGCACTTCGGCGCACGCTCCTCGAATGTGAGCCGGACGTAACGATTGAGTTGCTGCAGCTATTTCGCAAACATAATGCTTGCCCAGCGGAGCGAGTCCACAAGCTGCTTGCCAGTCCGCGAATGAAACAGCATCTGGACGCGGCAACAAATGCACTGCTGCGCCTCGGAATCCACTTAGATGCCAGGGCAAATGCCAGCCGCGAGGCGCAGCGCGGCCGAGCACAAATCAGTCGTTGATAGCAATAACGCGAAAAGACAAATCATCAGTCATTCGGGAGGACCGCGATGTTCGAGCCATACAATCGCGAGGAACTGTATCGCAAAGTCTGGGAGCAGCCGCTGTTGAAGGTGGCGGAGGAATACGGAGTTTCCGCAGTCGCACTCGGGAAGACCTGCCGAAAACTGTCTGTACCGCTCCCTGGTCGGGGGCACTGGGCAAAGCTTGCTCACGGGCACGCGGGTATTAAGAAGCCCCCACTGCCACAACCCGACAACTTGCCTGTGATCTATCGCTCTCCAGTGTCACCGAAGAAGAAGCGGCAGCCCGATGAAAATGATTCCGAAATGGCTGCCATCAATCAGCTGCTCTCTTCTGGCGCGCTCAACCCGCCGCCGATTGATGCCGCTGCTCGCCCACCTGCGCTGATCCGGCATACTGCAAGTCTCCTACGGAGTCGCACTCGTAAGGATGAACACGGAATTCTGCTGCCGCGCGAGCCCGGAGGTTTAAATGTACAAGTGAGCGAGGGCGTGTTGGAGCGTGCCTTACAAGTGATGGCATCCGTCTTGATCGTCTTAGAACGGCAAGGCTATGCCACACAGGTATCCCAAGACGGCCGAACTGTGGCATTGATCAACGGGGAGCGAGTCAGTTTCGGCATCGAAGAACCGATTCGGCGCGTAGTTACACAGAAGCCGCGCGTACCAAATCCAACCGATCGCTGGGACTATGACGAACATGTAACGCACGAGCCCGCCGGAAAGCTGGCGCTGCTGATCCATTCGGGAACATGGGGGCAAAACGAACAGAGAACGCGCTGGGCTGACGCTAAGGTTCAGCGTGTCGAAAGCCTTATTGCGGATTTTGTCGCTGGACTGATGCGAACTAGTGTCGCGCTGCGCCGGCAAGAGGAGGAGCGCAGGCGCCGTGAGGCTGAGCAGCAGAAGCGAGCACAGGAAAGGGCACAGCTCCAGAAAGACATCCAGGAGGAGGAGAAAAAACTGGAACAGTTGAACCAATGGGCCGAACAATGGCAACGCGCCAATCGATTGCGATGCTTTATTGCTGCATACGAAGAGAAGTCCCGCTCATGGTCGCCTGAGAAGCAGGCGAAATACCAAGACTGGATCAATTGGGCGACCCGCCAAGCCGACCGTATTGATCCGCTGTTCATGGATAAGCCGCAATCGGTATTGGATCGGAAGCGAGAACTGAGCTGGTGGTAGGTGGAGGCTGACGTCTCGAAAGCCGGATGATCAGCGAACGGCTGAAGCACGCAGTTTTCTAAGCCTTCGAGCTGAAATTAGCGGATAAATGGGGCCACAAGGGAATAGGGCGAGTAGTTTTCATGTTATCGAAAATGCGAAGGACTCTTGACGTGAAGACCGACTTGAGTGGGCGAACTCCGGCTTCCGCTTGGGTCCAAATGTTGGGTCCATTATGGGTCCAATTGGAAAGGCAAAATCGGCCTGAAAAATGCGCTTAAGTCTAACGATTGCAATACTTAGGTACGGGCGAAGCCAGCCCTGAAAAGGCTGGCGTCGGCGGTTCGATTCCGTCCCTGGCCACCATCTGAATCAACAACTTGCGACCTTCGCCCGATGGTTGTCGGTTCAGGCTCTTCGTCCCGCTTTTTTCCGGCGTCCCCCGTGACTAAAGTCACTGTGCCTGCCGCGGTTCGCCCGTACTTTCTTATTGAAACTCATCCTTTAAGAGGACGGTCGAACAAGATGTTCTGCTATCAATGCGAGCAAACCTCCAAGGGCGAAGGCTGTCACGTTCTGGGCACGTGCGGCAAGGATGAAACCACGGCAACGCTGCAGGATCTTCTGCTGCATGCCGTCAAAGGCATCGCGATGTACGCGCACCCGGCGCGGCAGCCTAGCCGTGAATCTTCAGGCTCTTCAGCATCGCATTGAAGGTCGGCGTGAACTGGTTCCACTGCGTCTCTGGCGCCACGAAGACGAAGTACACTACTGACCCGTCGGAGCGCGGCACCGTGATCAACCAGTCGCGCTCTTTCTGCGGCTTACCGTTCGTGTCGGGAAAGGGCGACGTGGATTGCATCATCTGCGACCGGCCTTGCACGCCCGCCACTTTGAAGGTCTGCAGGCTGCCCAGTGGCTGAAGATCGTTGCCGCCGCTTTGCATGCCGCTTACCAGGTTGCTGGTCAGCTCATCGAGCGATTGCGGACTCTTCGCCTTAACGGCATTCAGGATCACGCCATAACCAATGTTGGTCCCCGCAACTCCGGCCGGCGGCGCAATCTGCACGCTCTGGCCGTGTTCGCTGGGCTGCGTCACCTGCCAGTTTTCGGGACGCGAGATGGTCAGCAGTCCCAGGTCAGTCTTCACCATGCGGCCGCTGGGCATCACACTGGCCAGCGAAACCTGGTTCGGACTCGCGGTATCCGGCACTTCGGCGGACGTTGGGGTGACGGCCGCGCCGCCCGCTGTGAGCACTGCGCCGTTCTGGCGGTTCAGCCGCGCCCAGTCACCGCTCTTTGCGCCGGCTGCAATCTCCTGCGCGGTGTACATCTTCATCCTGGTTGCGAGTTGTCGTGCCTGCTCGAACGCCGGACTCGAGGTCAGGTATTGTTTCGGCGGCCAGCCGGCGATCTCCTGCTGAATGGCCTGCTCGCGATTGCCGGGATTGGGGTGATCGCTAAGGAACTGCGGGCCGGCATCGCCTTCCGAAGCCAGCAGCTTGAAGAAATCCGCCATGGCCTGCGGATTGTATCCCGCCTTGTACATGATGATGGCGCCCACAGCATCGGCTTGCGCTTCGTCTTCGCGCGAATATTTCAGGATGACGCCTTGCGCGCCAAGGTTGATGCCGGCCTGGGCCAGCGAGCCAACGCCGCCGCCGATAGCAGCGCCCAGAATCGCGCCGGCGATGCCCGCAATGGCGGCGGTGGTCTGCGTCTTCCCCGCCTGCTTGGCCGAGTGCTGCATGTAAACGTGCGACATCTCGTGCGCCATCACGCCCGCAAGCTGTCCTTCATTCTGCGCCGCGGCAATCGTCCCCGCATTGATGAAAATCTGCCCGCCGGGAAGCGCGAAGGCATTGATCTCCTTCTGCGGAATGACGTGGAACTCGTACGGCCACGAATATTGCTGCGGGATGACGGCCACCAGTTTCGCGCCGAGTTGGCGGATGTATTGCGTCTCCGGGCTGTTGTCGGGCAGCACCGGCATTTGCTGATACACCTGCTGCGCCACCTGCAGCCCCACCTTGATCTGCTGGTCGCGAGTCATCGGCGCTTTGCCGGGATTGGGAAGCTGCGGGCCGCCGCTTACCGCCGCCGCTTGCGTGACGAGCACGGCAATAGCCGTGATTACTGAAACAAATCTGAAATGTATACGCTGGTTCGTCATCGACGTTCCGCTCGACGAGGCTGGTTTGCCTCGATTATACGAGTTGTAAGCGGGCACGGGATTGTCCGCCGCCTCGTAGCTGTTGTCGTGTACCCTTTGTGAAGCCGGCACTCTAAGCATGAACCTGCGCACGCTGCACCGACTTCTCGCCGTCGTTCTTTTACTCTCCGCTTCGATGCCTGCGCAGAAGCCGCAGGTGCTTCCACCTCCGGCGCCGGAGAAGACCGCACCCGCGCTGTCGCAAGCGCCGCAAGTCACGGCACAGCTCAGCCGGGAAGACCTGGAGGCGTTCTTTGATGGCTTCATCCCCATTGAGATCCAGCGCGACGATATCGCCGGAGCCGTCGTGGCCGTGGTGAAGGATGGCAACGTACTCTTCGTTAAAGGCTACGGCTACTCCGACGTGAAGAACCGCAAGCCGGTCACGGTCGACGCGACTTTGTTTCGGCCGGGATCGATCTCTAAGACGTTTACCTGGACGGCGGTGATGCAGCTCTACGAGCAGGGCAAGATCGATCTCGACCGCGACATCAACGACTACCTGGACTTCAAAATCCCGGCGAAGTTCGGCAAGCCGATCACGATGAAAGACCTGATGACGCACACGCCGGGATTCGAGGAGACGCTGCGCGACCTGTTCGTCGAGAAGGCGTCCGACATGACGTCGCTACGGGAGTACGTACGCACGCATGAGCCCAAAGAGATTTTTCCGCCGGGAACGATTCCCGCGTACTCCAACTACGGCGCGACGCTGGCCGGGTACATCGTGCAGCGCGTCTCGGGCATGCCGTTCGACGATTACGTCGAGAAAAACATCTTCCAGCCGCTGGGCATGCAGCGCAGCACGTTCCGCCAGCCGCTGCCGGAGAACCTGAAGCCGCTGATGTCGAACGGCTACAACAAGGCGTCGCAGCCGGCGAAAGACTTCGAATTCGTGCAGGCGTGGCCGGCGGGCAGTTTGTCCACCACGGCCGAGGACATGACGCACTACATGATCGCGCACCTCAACAATGGCGAGTACAAGGGGGCGCGCATTCTGAAGCCGGAGACGGCGCAGCTCATGCATTCGCGATTGTTCGGGCTCTCGCCTGATCTGAACGGCATGGCTTACGGATTTTACGAGGAGTCGCGCAATGGCCATCGCATCATCGGGCACGGCGGCGACTCGCAGTGGTTTCACAGCGATATGCACCTGCTGCCCGACGATCACATCGGCTTCTTCATCTCCTACAACAGCGCGGGCAAGCCGGGATTCTCAGGACGCACGGCGCTCTGGCAGGGTTTTCTGAACCGATACTTCCCGTACACGCCGCCACCGGCGCAGGCGCTGGCCACGGCCAGGCAGGATGCCGCTCCGCTGGTCGGATCGTATTGGCTGAGCCGCCGCTCGGAGGCCAACGTCGTCGCCGTGACCTCCGCTCTCGATCAGACGCAGCTCAGCGTTAACTCCGACGGAACCATCAGCCTCGACCGCAGCAAAGACTTCGCCGGCAATCCTAAGCACTACGAAGAGATCGCGCCCCTGCTGTTTCGCGAGGTGCACGGGCAAGGCCACCTCGCGTTCCTCAACGACTACGCCGGACATCGCATTATCGCCAGCGACATACCGGTCTTCGTTTTTCAGCCGGTCCCGTCGCTGAAAAATCAGAATCTGAATCTGGGCATCCTGATCGGCGCGGTGGTGGTGATGCTGCTGACGCTGCTGTTCTGGCCGATCAACGCGATGTTGCGCTGGCACTACCGCTATGGGCTTGAGCTGACGCAGCGATACCGCAACCTGCGGTTCTGGGTGCGAGTGGTCTGCGTTGTCGACCTGGCATTTCTCGTGGGCTTTGGTCTTTGGCTCAGCTCGGTCGATGAAAACATCGCGCTGCTGGGCAGCCGCTTCGGCCCTAAACTGCACGCGATGCAGGTGGTCGGATTGCTGGGCGTGCTGGGGACGTTAGTTGCGATCAATTATTGCGTGCGCTCGTGGGCGGCTGACGGCCTGTGGTTCTGGACGCGAGTGTGGAACACGCTGCTGATGCTGGCATGCCTGGGGTACAGCTTCTTCCTGATCAACTGGCATGTGCTGAATTTCAGATTGAATTACTGAATTGACCACGGAAGCACGGAATGCACGGAATTTCGAATTGCGTTGCGCAAGATGACGCGATGCCATTTTCCATCGGCCTATTTTACCTGCCACGCGAAAAGCAGTTCCCTCCATTCGAGCCGAAGCTCGCGGTCGGGATGACAAAGCTTTGTGATGATCGTGAGGACAAATCTACGGTCACAGAACCCAAGAAATTCCGTGTTTTCCGTGCTTCCGTGGTGAAATCCCCGTTACCGTCCGGTGACGATGCCGCCGTTGTTCACCGGCTGCACCAACTGTTCGGGGTTGGCGAAGTTCGCCTGGGCAATCCGGATCTGGTCCTTGAAATTGTCGACCATGTCCTCGCGCAGCCGGACTTCGGTCGGCTTCCTGGCGATGGTCATCTTGTCGATCTTGTCCTGCAGGCGCAGAAGTCCGTAGAAGAGATTCTCCGGACGCGGCGGGCAGCCGACGATGTAAACGTCAACCGGCACGATGCGATCGACGCCCTGCAGCACCGCGTAGGTATTGAATGGCCCGCCCACCGAGGAGCAGGCGCCCATCGAGATACACCACTTGGGATCGGGCATCTGGTCGTAAATGCGCTTCACCACCGGCGCCATTTTCAGCGTCACGGTGCCGGCAACGATCATCAGATCACTCTGCCGCGGGCTGGGGCGAAATACCTCCGAACCGAAACGCGCGATGTCAAAGCGCGAGGTGGAGGCGGCGATCATCTCGATCGCGCAGCAAGCCAGGCCAAAGGTCATGGGCCAGATCGCGGATTTGCGCGCCCAGTTGAAGACGTAGTCGACGGTGGTGACCAGGAAATTCTTTTCGAACTTGTTCTCGATCCAGCCCATGCAATACCTGCCTTAGAAGGGTGCCCCACTCAGGCGCGGTTTTCGCATGAGTGGGAGATCGGGGTAACTTATGCTCATCGAGCACCCACTCATTCGAAACCCGCGAATGAGTGGGGCACCCATCAGTGACCATCTTTGCCGATTTTAGTACCAAGGGGCTGTGATGGCGGTCACAAGGGACATCCCGAGTCATACCTCGAAGATGGTACGACCCTAGCCTTCCTGCACGCCGCTACTTCGATTTGCTGGTGTTGCTCATGCTGTTGCTACTGCTCTTGCTCTGCTTGGCGATGATCTGGCTGGAGATCTTGTCGTAGGTGGCCTGCGGGATGATCTTCTTTCTCACCAGATCGGTCTTGGCGTGATACGGCCGCCCGTCGATGATCTTCTGCGAGTAGGCTGCCCCGATGCCCGGCAGTGCGTCCAACTGCTCTTTCGTGGCCGAGTTGATGTCTACCAGATTGGAAGCGGAGCTGGACTGGCCGCTCGACATCGCGCTGCCGCTGGAGCTTGATTTCGCTGAGCTACTGCTTTGCGCCTGACAAAGCCCGCAGCACAGCAGCAGGGCCAGGACAATCGTCAGACTCCGCACTCTCTCATTGCTTGTCTTCATGGTTCTTTGTCTCCTCCTTGACGGAATTCTCTGAACGGAAGGCGTAATTTGGACAGCGCTCCGCTTATACATCTTGGCAGCCGGAAAATAAAGCCATTCTGCGCCAGGCAACCCGGCTGCATCTAAGCAAACGGAGAGTACCGGCCCGTTTCAGGGTTGTCGCCACTTCGCCGTCCTCAATGCCGGGCGAAATTGACACCGGCGGTCAGCGGCGCTAGGATACGCCCTTGTGTCGCGGCTACGTCTTTTGTTGCAGAGCTCTAGAAGGTGCAATAGTTCTCCTTCTTTGAGCTAAGCGGGGTTGCCGCGGCGCTACGCACTCTCCAGTTTCGCAAGCATCCATGGAACGAGTACCGACCGTCTCGGGAACGGCCAACCTGCTCGACATCCTTGACCGGGTGTTGGACAAGGGATTGGTGATTGCTGGCGATGTTCGCATATCGCTGGCCAACGTTGAACTGCTGACCATCCGCATCCGGCTGCTGGTGTGTTCGGTCGACAAGGCCGAAGAGATCGGGCTGAATTGGTGGAAGTTCGATCCCAATCTCACGCATCCAACGGCGTTGCCGGAGCCGCCGCGGCGGCATTTGCCGCGGGCCGGTCCGGGGGCAGAGCTGCGGGCCCCGCGCGTGCCGGCGAAGGCAGCGAAGAAAGTGGCAAAGAGGAGAAAGAAGACCTAGGCGCAGGCGTGAAGCAGCGACGATGAGGTCAGGCAGGATTTGCCGGTACGAATACGAAGATTGTCGTTTCGAGCCGGGCGAAGAATCTGCTTTCCCGCGGCTCGGAAGGACAGCAGGTCCCTCGCATGGCTGGTGCAGAAAAATTTTACGGTTCGCAATGACTTGGGCTGACTCTGGCAGCGCGATTGTGGCTGACGTTTAGCAGGAGGATGGGCAATGGCGGTTGAACGGGTTTCCGGCGGATCGAGTCTGATCGACGTACTCGACCGGGTCTTGGACAAGGGCATCGTGATCGACGCCTGGGTGCGCATCTCCCTGGTCGGCATCGATCTCATCACGGTCGAGGCGCGGATCGTGGTCGCCTCCATCGATACCTATCTCAAGTACGCTGATGCCGTCGGCTTGACCGGCCTGGTGTCGCGTCCGCAGCTTGGAGCCGGAGAAGAAGAGGAAATCACTACCGTCGAGACAACCAGGCGTCCGGTTCGCACGCGCCGGCCGGCGGCCCGCGGTTAGGAACAGGCGAGGAGATGTAGCTGTGGCTTCTCCCGAGATGCGCGTGCGCTCCCACGTCCCTCAGCCAGTGGGGAAGGGCCGTCGCTCGGCGCTGCGCCTGCTCAATATCGAACGCCGCGACGAGATTTTTCCTGTCCTGCTGGAGGAAATCATCGCCCTCGGCCATACCCGCGCGCTGGTGGCGGCCGTCGATTTCGAGACCTCAGAGATTACCCCGGTCGCTTCGCTCAATTGTCCCCGTGCCTTTGTGCAGCGCTTTCGCAGCTCGTTGTTCGCCATGGAGACGCCGGCCGCTCGCATCCTGAACAGCCTGGAGCCGGCTTATGTGCGCGGTCGCAGCAAGCGCAACCCCGACTTCTACTACTACCCGCTGATTTACCGCAATCGCATGCCTTGCTGGGAGACCGAGCGGGTGCGCGGCGGCAAGTGCATTGCCGTGGAGAACTACCATCGCCGGCTCCGGCTGCAGCTGCAACAGCAGGTTTGCGGGGTTTGCGAGATGCGCGGTTATGCCGCGATTGCCGTGGCCGAGATCAAGCGCGGGGCCACGGAAGCCGACATTGCCGAGCTGCGCGCGCTGCTGGAGCTGGCCAACCGATACCTCTCACGCCTGTACAAGGTCGAGCACTATCAGAACCGCATGCTCGATCTGGAAACCACCATCACCCAAATGCAGACGGTGATGGAAAGCATGACCGATCCGGTGATCCTTACCGATTCGCAGCACCGCGTGATCACCCAGAACAACGCTGCGGCGCGCTATTTTCGTCTACCGGAAGAGGTAAGCGAGGGCCGGGTACGAGCCGTCGAATTGAATAATCTGCTGTTCTCGGCTGCACTGTCTTCGATGGTCGTCTCCGGAAGCGACTCCTCACGCGACATGACCCTGGTGGACGCGATCGAAGGTGACGAGGTGCTCTTCGAGGCGGTTTCCGCGCCATCGTTCGCTCCCGATGGACGCCGCACCGGAATGGTGACAGTGCTGCGCGACGTCACCGACCTGCGTCGTGCCGACGAAGAGCTGCGCGCCAATTACGAAAAGCTGCGGCAAGCGGAAGAGATCGTTCGCCAGGACCGCGATCGCCTGAATCTGGTCATCGAAAACGTCGGCGACCCAATCGTGGTGTGCGATCGCGAGGCCAAAATCGCGCTGATGGATCCGCTGGCCCAGGAACTGGTCGGCTCCTCCCATGGCCAGAGCGCGCTGCATATGCGCAACCAGGCCAAGCTCGACGCCTACATCGCCAAGTTCACCTACTCGTTCTCGGACCGCGAGAGCGCGCCCATCCAGCTCACCCATCCCACCACGCTGCAGGAAGTGGAATACGACGCGCGCTCCGGAAAGATCTTCGACGAGCGCGGCATGGTTGCCTACACCGTCACCGTGCTGCGCGATCTCACCGCGGTGCGCCGCCTGGAACAGTTGAAGCTGGAACGGCGCATGCTGGAGATGGAGAAGTTCGCCGCCGCCGGCCGCCTGGCGGGTACCATCGCCCACGAAGTTAACAATCCGATGGAGGCGATCAAGAACTGCATCTTCCTGCTGACCGACCAGATCAAACCGGAGGCCGCGCCGGTATACGAAATCCTGAAGGGCGAAACCGAACGGGTGGCGCGCATTGTGCGCCAGATGCTGGGCCTCTATCGAAACACCGATCAGGTCGGCAACTTCGACGTCAACTCGGTGGTCGAAGACACTCTATTACTCTTCGCGCGCCAACTCGATCGCACAGGTGTCCGGGTTGAACGGGAGTTGGCCCTGCTGCCGCCGGCATTGGGATCGGCCGACCAGATACGGCAAGTGCTCTCCAACCTGGTGGTGAACGCCAAGGACAGCATGACTTCCGGCGGCGTGCTGCGGGTGCGCACGCACCTGGTGCGCAAGGACGAGTTGCGGCAGAACATCATCGTCTCGGTGGCCGACTCGGGCTGCGGCATTCCCGCCGGCATTGTGCAGACCATGTTCGAGCCGTTCGTCACTACCAAGGGCGAGCGCGGAACCGGCTTGGGTTTATGGATCGTGAAGGGCATCATTGAGAACCACGGAGGCAAGCTGCGCGTGCGCAGCAAAGTTGGGAAAGGAACCGTGTTCAGCATTTCGTTGCCGGCAGGGCCGTGAAGGAATGTGGCGATCCTATGAAGCGTAAGTGCAACATCCTGGTGGTGGACGATGAGCCGAATGTGCTGCTGACGTATCGGCTCATTCTGCAACAACAGGGTTATGCGGTTTGCGCCGCACTGTCGTCGGAGGAAGCGCGCAAAGCCATTAGCGAGCAGGAGGTCGATCTGCTGCTCTGCGACTTGTCGCTGGAAAAGCAGGAGAGCGGCTTCGACGTTATCGCCTTTGCGCGCCAGAACAACCCGGAGGTTCCGACCGTGCTGCTGACCGGCTACGCCACCCCGGAAGCCACCGACCGGGCTGAGCAACTCGGCATTCCGGTGCTGTTCAAGCCTATCGATATCAAAGAGCTGTTGGAGACGATTGCCTCACTGTTGAAGGAGAACTATGGGCAGCACGAAGCGGCCGGCTAAGACCGCGCGCAAGACCAAAGCTGCAAACAGCGCCACGCCAAAGTCCCGGGCCATCGCCATGGTGCCGGCGGCGGCGCCTGCGCTGGACCCGAAACCGGCGCCTGCGCCGGAATTTGCGCCCGGGCCGATCCCGGTGCCCGATATGCGCCAGGAAGGCCGCTACGTTTACGGCATCATCCAATCGCGCGACCCCGTGAGCTTCGGCCGCATGGGCATCGGCGGCAGCGGCGAGCTGGTTTACCTGGTCACCCACGGAGACATTGCCGCCGTCGTCAGCCGCACAGCCGTCTTCATCTTCGATCCCACGCGCGAGAACGCGCTCTCGCACGAGCACGTGATCGAGACCGTGATGAAGACCCACACCATCATTCCCATGAGTTTCGGCACCGTTTTTCGCACCGATGACGACATTCGCGAAGTGCTGCGCAGCATTTACCCTTCGGTGAAGGACGTGCTGAAGCAGATGGCCGGCAAAGTCGAGTTCGGCCTCAAGGTCACGTGGGACCGCGACCATATCATCGAAGAGCTGCAGCGCGAGCACGAGGAGATCCACCGCTTCCATCAGGAGATCACGCGCAAGCACTTGCAATCGACCTACTTCGCCCGCATGCAGCTGGGCCGCATGATCGACAAGGCGCTGCAGGAGCGTTCCAGCGAATATGTGCGCGACATCTACGAGACGCTGCGCGCCATCTGCGTCGCTTCGCGGGACAACAAGCCCATCGGCGACAAGATGATCCTGAACGCAGCGTTTCTGCTGCAGCGCGAGCGCGAAGCCGAATTCGACGATGCCGTGAACCGCATCGCCAAGAAATTCGGCGAGCGGCTTAACTTCAAGTACACCGGCCCGTGGCCGCCGTACAACTTCGTGAACATTCGCCTGAAGCTGGAGCCCAGCAGTACCGCGTGAGAAGTAGCCGGTCGAGCGACAAGACGCCGGTGAAGGAAAAGCCGGTTGAGTAAGAAAATTGTCATCCCTCGCTTCGGTCGGGGTCACAATTTTCTGGTGCAAGCGCAATTGGCAAGGAAGACGATAACCCCATGCTCTTCATTGACGATCTTCTGCTCTCGCCCATCTCCGGATTCAAGTTCATCCTGCGCACGCTGGCGCGCGCCGCCGAAGAGCAATTCACCGACGACGCGCCCATCAAGGAGCGGCTGCTGGAGTTGCAGACCGAGCTCGAAGAGGGAACCATCACCGAGGAAGAATACGTCGTCGAGGAGCGCGCAGTCCTCGCCGACCTGCGCGCCATCCAGCAGCGCAAAATGGAGATGGCCGGCATCACGCCCGAAGAAGCCGAACGCATGGGCCGTCCCATGATCGAGATCCCCGCGGAAGTGAAGCGGCACGACGAGGAGTAGGAACCCAACTCTCCCGAAGCTTCTTGTTACCAGGGTGGAGCACGCCTTCAAGACGTGCATATCGCAGCCAAGGATTGCGCAACAGAATTGACCAGCCTTCCTAACCGCCCTATCATCAGGCATTCCTTTGTCGTTTATCCGGCACTGGCCCCATCATGATAGAGGCGACAATTGCCCACTACCGCATCGTGGAAAAGCTGGGCGGTGGTGGCATGGGAGTGGTCTACAAGGCGGAGGACGTTCGCCTGGGCCGTTTCGTCGCCCTGAAGTTCCTGCCGGAAGACCTGGCGCGCGACCCGGCCGCGCTGGAGCGCTTTCGCCGCGAGGCGCGTGCGGCCTCGGCGTTGAATCATCCCAACATCTGCACCATCCACGATATCGGCGAGGAGAACGGCCAGGCGTACATGGTCATGGAGTTCCTCGACGGCGTCACCCTGAAGCACCGCATTGCGGGCAAGCCGCTGGAAACCGAGATGCTACTCGATCTGGGAGCCGAGATTGCCGATGCGCTCGACGCCGCGCATGGTGAAGGCATCATCCATCGCGACGTGAAGCCGGCGAACATCTTTGTCACGCGGCGCGGCCACGCCAAGGTGCTCGACTTCGGGCTGGCGAAGGTGCGAGGCAAGGCGGCATCGGAAGGGTCGGACTCCGAAACTCGGATCGCCTCCGACGCCGACCATCTGACCAGCCCGGGCGCGATGCTGGGCACGGTAGCCTACATGTCGCCGGAGCAGGTCAAAGCCAAAGACGTGGACGCGCGCACCGATCTGTTTTCCTTCGGCGCCGTGCTCTACGAGATGGCGACCGGCAAGATGCCGTTCGACGGCAACAGCTCGGGCGAAATCTGCACCGCCATCCTGCGCGACGAGCCGGTGCCGGCCTCCCAGCGCAACCCGGAAGTTTCCGCGCAACTGGAAGGCGTGATTCGCAAGGCGCTGGAGAAGGACCGCGAGCTGCGCTACCAGACCGCAGCCGACATGCGCACCGATCTGCGGCGGCTGAAGCGCGACACTGAGTCGGGCAGAATCACGTCGGCGCAAATACCGCGAGTGCAGTCGGCGAACCATCGCAAGACCTGGGTGATTCTGGCGGCCTGCGTCGCTCTCATCGGGTTGACGACGGCCGGAATCTGGTGGCTGCGATCGGGCAGATCGTCGCACATCGACTCGCTGGCCGTGTTGCCCTTTACCAACGAAGGCGGCGATCCCCAGACCGACTATCTGAGCGACGGCATCACCGAATCGCTGATCGACAATCTGGCGCACGTGCCCGACCTCAAGGTGAAGTCGCGGCATTCGGTCTTTCGCTACAAGGGCAAGGATGTGGATGTGCAGCAGGTCGGCAAGGACCTGGGTGTGATGGCGCTGGTGAGCGGCCGGGTGGTGCCGCATGGCGACAGCATCGACGTGAATGCCGAGATCATCGATGTCCGCGACAACACCGAGATTTGGGGGCAGCACTACAGCGGCAAGAGCTCGGACATCGTCTCGGTACAGCAGCAGATCGCGGGTGACGTTGCCGGCAAATTGCGCTCGCAGATGAGCAGCGCGGAGAAGCAGCAAGTCACCAAGCAGGGCACGGCCAATCCCGAGGCCTACCAGGTCTACCTGAAAGGCCGGTACGAGTGGAATAAGCGCACGCCGGCGGGGCTGTCGGCGGCGATCGCCTATTTCAATCAAGCCATCGACAAGGATCCCGGCTACGCTCTGGCGTACCTCGGCCTGGCCGACGTCTATGGAGTGTTGCCCAGCCACGGTGGCTCGCCGGGCGAGGACTATCCCAAATCGAATGCGGCTGCCCGGAAGGCATTGGAACTGGATCCTGCGCTGGCGCATTCCCATGCGGTTCTGGCGTCGAACGAAATGGAGTACGAGTTCGATTTTGCGGGAGGCGAGGCGGAATACAAGCGGGCGCTCGAACTCGATCCCAGCGACGCTACCGCGCACCAGTGGTACGCGGAAGATCTGGGTTCGCTGGGCAGGACGCAGGAAGGTCTGGCGGAAGCCGGGCGGGCGCGCGAGCTCGATCCGATGTCGCCGATCATCGTCGCGTCGGCCGCACGGGTTTACATCTCCGCCCGGCAATTTGATCAGGTAATCGAGATGGGCAATCGCCAGGCCAGCGAGAACCCGGCCTTCCCGGTGATACACCAATACCTCGCCTGGGCTTACTGGGGGAAACGTATGTACCCACAGGTCATCGCCGAATGGAAAACCTATGGCCGGCTCAACGGCGATCCGCGCGATGTGGAGTTTGCCACCGCGCTGGAGCAGGGCTATAAGGCGGGAGGCTGGAAGGCCGCGCTCAATAAGGGCATTGCCGTGCAATTGGCGCAACGCAAGAACGGCTACTCGTCGCCATATTTCCTGGCACAGCTCTATGCTCAGGCAGGCGACCAAGACCAAGCTTTCTACTGGCTCGATGTGGCCTACCGCGAGCGCGATAACTTATTCAACCTGAAAACCGACTTCCTGCTCGACCCCATCCGCTCCGACCCGCGCTTTGCCGAGCTGGTGAAGAAGGTAGGCTTGCCGCAATAAGTTGCCAGGCATCCTGGAGGATTGTTACAGAATCTTCAAGATGCGGAGCTGAAAGAGTCAGTATCCTTGCTTGCACCGTGAGCCATCCAACCGCCGTGCCGATCGAAATCCAGAAACAAAAATCCAGCCTCGCAGACCTTTTTTTCGGCCGCGCCCTGGCCACCGAGGAAGAGAAGGCGGAACGGATCGGGCCGCTGAAGGGCATTCCCATCTTCGGTCTCGATGCGCTCAGCTCGGCGGCCTATGGCCCGGAGGCCGCACTCACGTTGCTGATGGTGCTGGGCATGGCGGGCACGGTTTACATCTGGCCGATTACCGTCGGCATCGTGCTCCTGCTGGGCATTGTCTACTGGTCATATTGCCAGACGATCTCGGCTTATCCGCAGGGTGGCGGCTCGTACACCGTGGCCAGCGAGAACCTCGGGCCGAACGCAGGACTGCTGGCGGCCGCAGCGCTGATGATCGACTACGTACTGACGGCCGCAGTCGGCATCTCGGCGGGCGTGGGCGCGCTGGTCTCGGCGGTGCCATCGCTGCAACACCAGACGCTGCGCCTCTGTCTGGGAATTCTGATTCTGATCACCTTCGTCAACCTGCGCGGCGTGCGCGAGACCGGCGGCCTGTTCGCGGTGCCCACCTACATCTTTATCGGATGTTTGCTCGGCTTGATCGTGGTGGGATTGTTCAAGACGATCGCGGCCGGCGGTCATCCCACGCCCATGGTGACGTTGCCGAGGCTGGGCGCACCCACGGCGGCGGTAAGCGCGTGGCTGCTGTTGCGCGCCTTCTCCAGCGGCTGCACGGCGATGACCGGCGTCGAGGCGGTGAGCAACGGGGTGATGGCGTTTCGCGAGCCCACCCACCGATACGCCCGGCTCACGCTAACCATCATCATCGGCATTCTGGTGGTGATGCTGCTTGGCATCGCCTATCTGGTTCCGAAGTTCGGCATCGCCGCCACCGATCCCGGCGCGCCCGGTTATGACAGTGTGCTGTCGCAATTGCTCGCCGCGGTCACCGGAAGAGGCACGTTTTACTGGATCAGCATCGGATCGATCCTGGTGGTGTTATCGCTCTCGGCGAATACCGCGTTTGCCGATTTTCCGCGACTGGCGCGCGCCATCGCCGGCAACGGCTATCTGCCGAATGCCTTCGTCATACGCGGACGTCGTCTCATCTACGCCCAGGGAGTGTACGCGCTGGCGATTCTCACCGGCGTCCTGCTCATCATCTTTCGCGGCGTTACCGACCGTCTGATTCCGCTATACGCGGTCGGCGCGTTTATGGCGTTCACGCTGTCGCAGGCCGGCATGGTGGTGCACTGGAAGCGCGCGCGTGATCGCGGAGCGCACGGCAGGATGTTCCTGAACGGCCTGGGCGCATTTGCCACTGGCGTCACTACGCTGGTTGTGCTGGTGACCAAGTTCATCGACGGCGCCTGGATTACGGTGTTGCTGATTCCGGGCCTCATCCTCATGATGCGGGCCGTCAAGCGGCACTACTCCAAGGTCGGCCGCGAGATTAACACCACTTCGCCGGTGCAAACCTCCGGCCTGTGTGAGCCGATTGTGCTCTTGCCCATTGACCGCTGGAGCCTGGTTGCGGAGAAGGCGATCCGCTATGCCTGGACCCTTTCGTGCGAAATTCACGCGGTCAACGTGAGGTGCGGCAAGGATTCAGACGAGCTGTGCTCCCGCTGGCATGAGCTAGTGGAGGCGCCCGCGATTGCGGCAGGCTTGCGGCCGCCCAAGCTGGTAGTGCTGGATTCGCCTTATCGATTTATCGTGCGGCCGATTGTTGACTATGCCATCCAGCAACAGGAGGAGCATCCCGACCGCATTATCACGGTGATGATTCCCGAGCTGGTGGAATCGCACTGGTGGCATTACCTGCTGCACAACAATCGTCCCGAGGCGATCCGCGCCATGCTGCTGTTCAATGGCAACCAGCGGATCACCGTCGCGACGATTCCCTATCAACTGAAGGCGTGAGGGTAGAGCACGCCTGAAGGCCTGCGTCAGCCGGCCATTACGAACGAAGCTCAGAAAATCGAGGTCGACAGGTCTCGCTTCCTGAGCCGATCACTTATCGCTGTGCCGCGACGCGAGCCGAAAGCGACGGCCTGGCTACGCCGCCCGGCCTCGATGAATGTTGTCGCGCACCTTATCGCGCATGGCCGCACTCCAGTCCTTCATGCCGTGATCGCGCTTGCCGTGCTCCTCGACCCGCCGCATGACTTCCTCTTCATTTTCGCCGCTGGTCTCCCAGGTGCAGTTGGCGGGACCGACGTCGGCGCAGCGAAAGGTGTGTTGTGCCGCGCTCTGATTGTTGTGCATGGAATGCGCTGACCCGCTGGTGCGGCGCGACAGGTCGGGATTGTTTCCCGGATCGTCGCGGTGCTTGTTGGTGTCGGCCTGCTCGTGCTCGCGATGGGACGCGGCTGCCATGTGGTCGCCGGGATTGCCCTTCATCTGGCCGGCGCGAGTTTTGGCTGGTTCACTCTGGCCGAGCACACGGCGCTCGTCGCTGGTATTGCCCCATTGTTCGGTGCCCACGGTCGGAGCAGAAGGATTCACTGCTCCATCCCGCGATTGAACGTTAGGGTTGGTTCCCGGGATATTCGGCAACTTACTATCAGTGCTTTTTCGATCAGTGTTTTTCGCCATAAAACCTCCATTCAAGTTAGATGGCGGCATTCAGGGCTGCAGGATGGAAATCGAGAGCTGCGGAGGGAAATGAGAAGTCGATCAGGTTGCCTGGCGGGCTAGCTGGCGGTGGATTTCTTTGCGGCGCGTCGCGCTTTCGCCCAACCTTCTTTATTCACCTGCTTGCCGCGGGCCACGGCGAGGGCATCGGCTGGAACGTCTTCGGTGATGCAGGACGCCGCGCCCACATAGGAGCCGCTTCCCACGCGAACCGGAGCGACCAGCGTGGTGTCACTGCCAATGAACGCACCATCCTCAATGGTGGTTAGGCTCTTGGTCACGCCATCGTAGTTGCAGGTGATCGTGCCGGCGCCCACGTTTACGCCGGCGCCAATCTCCGCGTCGCCGAGATAGGTGAGGTGATTGGCCTTCGAACCCTTACCCAGGCGTGTCTTCTTGGTCTCCACGAAGTTGCCGAGATGCGCGCCTTCGCCAATGTCGCTGCCCGGCCGCAGGCGTGAGTATGGCCCCAGCTGCGCACCGTCCCGAACGATCGAATCGTCCATGATGCAGCCGGGAAGAACCAGCACGTTGTTGCCGATCTCGCAATTAGTGATGACCGAGTACGAACGAATGCGGCAGTTGTCGCCGATTTTCGTCGCGCCGATAAGCTGCACATGGGGCTCGATGACGGTGTCGGTGCCGATCTGAACGTCGGCATCGATATCGCAGGTCTCGGGACGGAAAATCGTCGTCCCGGCTTCCATCAGCTCGCGCGCTTTCCTGGCGCGCAGCTTGGCGTCGAGCTCGGCGAGCTCCATGCGCGTGTTCACACCCAGCACTTCGCTGGAATCGTCGGCGCGTAAGGCAAGAACTTTCTTTCGCGCTTTCCGCAGCAGCGAGGCGATGTCGGTGAGGTAATACTCGCCATGCGCGTTATCGGTGCCGAGCTGATCGATGTGTTCGTACAGTGGCCCGGTCGAGAAGGCGTAAATGCCGGAGTTGATCTCGCGCTGCTTCGCCTCGCTGCCGCGAAGCGCTTTCTGTTCCACGATGCGCTCGATCTCATCCGTAGGCTTGCCTTTAACGATGCGGCGGAAGATGCGTCCATAGCCGGTGGGATCGGCAGGCTCGGCGGTGAGCACGGTCATCGCTGCATCGTGTGCAGTGTGGAAGTCGCGCACGCGCGCGATGGTTTCAGGCGCGATCAGAGGAACATCGCCCGACAACACCAGCACATGTGCGAAGCCGTGTAGCGCGTTGCGCGCCTCCATCATGGCGTGGCCGGTGCCGCGCTGTTCGCGTTGCAGTACAAAGCCGATGCCGGTAGATTCCAGCGCCGCACGAACTTTGTCGGCCTCATGTCCAATGATGGCGAAGATGTCCTGCGCGGGCACGACCTGCGCCGCCGCCGCCACCACGTGCGCCAGCAGCGGCTTGCCGCCGATCTGGTGCAGGACTTTGGGGAGCCGAGACTTCAGCCGCGTGCCCTTGCCCGCCGCGAGGATGGCAATGGCGAAGCTGTGTTGCTTGTTACTGGAAACACTCTTCGGCATCGTTGTGTTCTTTTTCACCACGCAGGCACGGAGGGCACGGAGTTTTTTCGATTATTTCCTGTCAATGGTGCTTTCGATGATAAAGCCGTTCACTTCAGGCTTCGAATACGGATGAAACTCTGGAAAGCCATCACTGCGGGATCGGCAGAGCGAAAACAAAAAACTCCGTGCCCTCCGTGCCTCCGTGGTGAAAACGCTTTTTATCGCCCTGCGAAGGTCTTCTCGCGCTGAACGTAGTGCCGGTCGTAGTAATCGCGATATTGGCCGCTACGGACATCGTCCAGCCACGCCTGATTGTCGCGATACCATGCGATCGTGTCCGCCAGCCCCTGATCGAATTGCACCTGCGGCGTCCAACCCAGCTCGTGCTCCAGCTTTTCGCAGTTGATCGCATAGCGCAGATCATGGCCCGGGCGATCGGTGACAAATTTGATCAACTCCTCGCCTTTTCCCAGCGCCTTCAGGATCAGCTTGGCCACATCAATGTTCTGCATCTCACAGCCGCCGCCGATGTTGTACACCTCGCCCTCGCGGCCCTTCTCCAGCACCGTGAGCAACGCGCTGCAATGATCGTTGACGTGGATCCAGTCGCGCACATTCGAGCCCTTGCCGTACACCGGCAGGCGCTCGCCCGCCATCGCCTGCACGACCATCAGAGGAATGAATTTCTCGGGAAACTGATACGGCCCGTAATTGTTGGAGCAGCGTGTCACGATTCCCGGAAACTTGTAGGTATGGACATAAGCCAGCACCAGCAGGTCCGACGACGCCTTGGTCGCCGAGTAGGGGCTCTTGGGCGCCATCGGCGTGTCTTCGGAGAACAGCCCGGTCTCGCCGAGCGAGCCGTACACTTCATCGGTCGAGACATGCACGAAGCGCGGCACGGATGCCTTGCGGCACGCCTCCAGCATGTTGTGGGTGCCGTCGACGTTGGTGCGCACAAATGCCGACGCGTCTTCGATGCTGCGATCGACGTGGCTCTCGGCGGCGAAGTGAATCACTGCATCACAACCGCTCACGGCATCGGCGACGCCGCGATCGCAGATGTCCATTTGCACAAACTCGCAGCGCCCGTCGCCCAGTGCCGGCTCAAGGTTCTTGAGATTGCCGGCGTAGGTGAGCTTGTCGAGAACGACCAGCTTCCACTCCGGATGCTTGGCAATAGTCTGATGAACGAAGTTGGAGCCGATGAATCCTGCGCCGCCGGTGACTAGTAGCCTCATGCGCCACGCACCTGCGCCGACACGTCGGCGTTGTCGACCGCCTCTTCCGCGTTGCGCTTCACCTTCTGCCGCACCATGTTGCTGGCGTGCCACAGGGATTCGAAGGTCCCGGCATCGGTCCACCAGCCGTCGAGCATGCTGTGATGCAGCGTGCCTTCTTCGATGTAGCTGTTGTTGACGTCGGTGATCTCGTACTCGCCGCGGCCCGATGGCTTCAGCCGGCGAATGCGATCGAAGACGCTCACGTCGTAGAAGTAAACGCCGATCACGGCGAACGACGACTGCGGCTTCATCGGCTTCTCTTCAATCCGGACGATGCGCTTGTTTTCGATGACCGGCACGCCGAAGCGCTCGGGGTCCTCGACTTGCTTCAGCATCACCATCGCGCCTTTGTCGAGGCGATCGAATTCGGTCGCAGCCTCGCGAATGTCGCCCTCGATGATGTTGTCGCCCAGCACCACGCAAATTTTGTCGCCCCGGGCCCACGGCTCGGCCAAGCGGAGCGCGTCGGCGATACCACCTTCGCCCTCCTGGTAGGCGAAGCTGAGCTGGTGCAATCCGAAGTCTTTGCCGTTTTGCAGCAGGCGCAGAAAGTCGCCCGCGTTGTGGCCGCCGGTCACGATCAGGATGTCGCGGATGCCTGCGTCCACCAGGATCTGCAGCGGGTAGAAGATCATCGGTTTGTCGTACACCGGGAGCAGGTGCTTGTTGGTAACGCGGGTGAGCGGATAAAGGCGCGAGCCGATGCCGCCTGCCAGGACTATGCCCTTCATAGGTCTCCGTAGGTTCGGTGCGAGATTCGTTCTCGGATAGATTAGCCCCTTTTGGGCAATTCTTTTCACCACTGAGGCACCGAGAACACGGAGCTTAGCAAATCAACAATGCTCCGTGACCTCCGTGCCTCCGTGGTGAAAACCTAACTAATTCAAGGGGGATAAGTCTTACGCGCCATTATCGGCGAACCGCATCCTGCAAGGCAAGCCTGAGCTGGCGCCGCCAGTCCGGCATAACAATCCCAAACTGCTGCGCTATAGCGGCGTTGGAGAGCACAGAATTCACTGGCCTTCGAGCCGGTGTGGGATATTCATGAGTGCCGATTTCCACCACTCGCCTGGTCTTCAACGAGCCGGCGTATTCTCCGGTCTCATCCGGTGAGGCGAGCGCGTCATAGTCCTCCAGGATGGCCTGCGCGAAGCCCGCCCACGAGGTGCGGCCTCCGGCGGTGAGATGGAACAGCCCGCTCGGCCACTCGCCCATTCTACGTTTCCGCTCCAGCGACTTGGCGACAACGATTGCCGTGGTCTCGGCCAACATGCGCGCCCAGGTCGGCGCGCCGAACTGATCGCCGACGATGCGCAGCTCTTCTTTCTCGCGCGCCAGGCGGAGAATGGTGCGCAGAAAATTTTTACCGCGAATGTCGTATACCCAGGTAGTGCGCAGGATGATGTGGGCGCAGCCACTGTCGACAATCGCCTGGTCCCCGGCGAGCTTCGTTTCTCCGTAGGCGCTGAGGGGGCCGGTGGTGTCGGTTTCGACGTACGGCTCCTGCTTGCTGCCGTCATACACATAATCGGTCGAGTAGTGGACCATCAGCGCGCCGGTTGCTTCGCATTCTTTGGCGATCTGGCCGGCGGCGCCCACGTTGATTGCCTGTGCGAGATCGCGTTCGCTCTCGGCTTTGTCGACGGCGGTGTAGGCTGCGGCGTTGACGACGACGTCGGGCGCGAAACCGCGCACGGTCTTGCTGACGGCCGCGGCGTCGGTGAGGTCAACCGTATCGATGTCGATGGCCATCACCTCGCCCATAGGCGCCAGCGTGCGCTGCAGATGCCATCCCACCTGTCCGAAGCAACCGGTGACAAGAAGCCTCAGCGGACCAGACGCGCTCGCTCCCAGGGAGACCGGGTGTGGGGTCACGGCTCGTACCTCGGCAGCTGATCATGCGGTGTCTGCGCCAGCGTCAGGTAGCGCGTGTCTTTTTCGGAGATGATCGGCGATTCCATGTCCCAGTTGATGGCGAGGCCGGGATCATTCCATAGCACGCCGCGATCGTCCGGGCCATCATAGTAGTCGCTGCACTTGTAGAGGAAGTCGGCCGTTTCAGACCGCACGACGAAGCCGTGCGCGAAGCCCTTCGGAATGTAGATCTGCGCGTGGTTCTCGCCCGAGAGCACGACCCCCACCCACTTGCCGAAATTGGGCGAGCCCACGCGGATGTCGACGGCGATGTCGAGCACTTCGCCCTGGGCGACGCGGCACAGCTTGGCTTGCGCGTGGCGAAGCTGATAATGCAGCCCGCGCAGCACGCCGCGCGAAGAGCGCGAGTGGTTGTCCTGCACGAACGTCTCGCGAATGCCGGCCTCGGCGAGAACATTCTGCCGGTAGGTTTCCATGAAGAAACCGCGAGCATCGCCAAAAACGCGTGGTTGAATGATGAGGACGCCGGGAAGGGAAGTTTCGGTGATTTGCAAGTTAGGGGTAGTCACAGGCGCGGCTGATGTTGTGGACATTTTCTAAAATGCTGCTCGATGGAACCAGAATCGCTTTTGCATGTGATTAGCTTCGTATCAGGTCACGGTTTGTTCTCGCGACGATCAGCTTTGTATCAGGGCACGACTTCAGTCGTGCCGCACGTGCCTTCACTGTATAACGAGCCGCGTAGCGGCGTCACCGCTTCGCGCGCGGTTCTTCCGCCAGCTGCAGAAATCAAATCCAGGCGTATTCGGCACGACTAAAGTCGTGCCCTGATACAAAGCTCAACCCCCTAAAGGCCACCGTGGCTCACCGGGTACTGCCCCGATACAAAGCTGGTCGCGCTGCGACATTATAATGCGAGCTTTATCGCCATGCGATGCGCGGCCATCATTGTCACCCACAATTCAGGTGCGACCATCCGGGAGTGTCTGCATGTGCTCTCCGGCGAAGAGTGCGACATCGTCGTGGTCGACAACGATTCCACCGATGACACGGTGCAACACGTGGAAGAATTTGTCGCGTGGAGCCCGGCGCGGCTGATCGCGAATGATAACAACGTTGGGTTCGCTGCTGCGGTAAATCAGGGAGCGCGCGAGTCCGAGGGCGAAGTTCTACTCGTCCTCAATCCTGATGCGATTGCTGAGCCCGGAGCGGTCGCGGCTTTGCTGCGCTGCCTGGATGCGACGGGAGCGGCCGCCGTTGGAGGAGCGCTGATTGAGACCGGCGGCGAGCCGGCGCGTGGATTTGCGTTTCGCCAGATTGCAACGCTTGCGCCCCTGGTGTGCGAGGCGCTACTGATCAATCAGCTTTGGCCGCGCAATCCGGTGAACCGGCGATATCGCTGTCTGGATGCCGACTACTCGCAGCAGCAAGAAGTAGAACAGCCCGCGGGAGCCTGCCTGGCCGTTAGTCGGACAATGTGGGACAAGCTCGGCGGCTTCGACGAGCAGTTTTTTCCGGTATGGTTCGAAGATGTGGATTTCTGCAAGCGGCTGCGGGAGCAGGGCGCGAAGATTGTGTACTGTCCCCAGGCGCGATTTCGCCATAGCGGCGCCCACAGTGTGGGACAGCTCTCGTTTCGCGATAAACAGGTGTTTTGGTACGGCAACATGCTGCGCTACGCGCGCAAGCATTTCCCGGCGGGGCAGGTTGCGATTTTGCGGCTGGCGATTATCGCGGGGATGTTGCTGCGGTCGGTGGCAGCGCTCTTCGGCGCGAGAAAGGCGCCGTTGGGAAAGACGCTGGAAGCATATGGGAGTGTGATCCGGTTGGCGTTGTAGTGGAGACGGACCTTCAGGCCGGCGTCCACGCTCCCCAACCCCACACCGCGGTCGCTAACGCGGCGCTGAAGCGCCGCTCTACCTTAATATGTTCCCATGCGCCTCATCATCAACGGCAAAGAACAAACTTTCGACGATTCGCTGAACCTCGCGCAACTCATCGAGCAGCTCGGCATGAAGGGCGACCGCGTCGCCATCGAGCTGAATCGCGAGATCGTCTCGCGCGCCCAATGGTCCGAAACCAAGCTCAGCGACGGCGATAAGCTGGAGATCGTGCACTTCGTCGGCGGTGGCTAAAAGCAGGTTCGAGTTTCTAGTCGCCAGCTGGGATCGCAAAGTCGGTGCAGGTCACGCCGAGTTCAAGGCAGCTGCAGAAGAATCGCGCGAACACTCTTTCTCAGCTGCAGACCCGAAACCGGAAACTCGAAACTGCTTTTAGCGAAACTTGAAACTCGCTCGTGAACACTCGATGAATCCACGCCCGCCTGCGGTTGACACACCTCGCAGTGAAATCTAAACTCGAATGTTTACCTGCAGTTGCACTGCGATTCCCAACGCCATATGCCGGACCTTTATTTTGCGCGCTATCTTCCGCTGCTGATTCAGGTCTGTGTCGTCGGCTTGATTGCCTGCGCCATGGTGACGCTCTCCTATTTCATCGGCCAGCACAAGTACAACAAGGCCAAGATGTCGCCGTACGAATGCGGCATGGAACCCGTGGGCAACGCCAAGCAGCGTGTCACCGTGAAGTTCTATCTGGTCGCGATGCTGTTCATCCTGTTCGATGTCGAGGCCATCTTTCTCTATCCCTGGGCGATCATCGGCAAGTCGCTCAAAGCCGACGGGCTGGGCATGTTCTGGTTCTGGGAAATGCTGGTGTATATCGGCATCGTGCTCGCCGGCTTGTGGTACGTCTGGCACAAGGGCGTGCTCGACTGGAACAAGCAAGGCAAGGCGGAGAAAATCTAGATGGCACTTCAGCCGGCAATCACCGACATGGAGCAACTGAAGACGCGCCCCGAGGTGGCCGCGCTGCTGGCGTGGAACGCCGCCGCCGTCGAGAGCGCCAAGCTCGATCGCGATCAGCTCATCATCTGGGTCCACCGCACCGCGTTACGCGAAGCATGTCTTGCGCTGAAGAACGATCCCGCGCTGCAATTCAACGCCATCGCCGACATTACCTGCGTCGACTGGTTCCCGCGCGAGCCGCGCTTTGAGGTTGTCTACCAACTGTTTTCGACCATCAACAAGAAGTACTTGCGGCTGAAAGTTAAACTTCAGGGTGAAGATCCCAATATCGACTCCCTGACCTCGATCTGGCCGGGCGCCAACTTCTTCGAGCGCGAGGTCTGGGACCTGTTCGGCGTGCGCTTCGACCGCCACCCGAATCTGGTGCGCATCATGATGCCGGAAAACTGGGAAGGTCATCCATTACGGAAGGACTATCCCGTCGAGGGGTACCGCTAATGGCGCACATGACTCCCACTCCGGTTCTGGATTCGACCCAAGACCAGACTATGGTCCTGAACATGGGGCCGCAGCATCCCTCGACGCACGGCGTCCTGCGATTGCTGCTGGAAGTCGATGGCGAAACCATCGTGCGCATCATGCCCGACATCGGGTATCTGCACACCGGCATTGAGAAGACCTGCGAGGCGAAGTTCTATCAGCAGGTCGTGCCCATGACCGACCGCATCGACTATCTCTGCCCCATGACCAACAACCTGGCGTACTGCCTGGCGGTCGAGAAGCTGCTGGGGCTGGAGATTCCGCCGCGCGCGCAGTGGATTCGCGTGCTGCTCAACGAGCTGACGCGCATCAACTCGCACCTGGTTTGGCTGGGCACCCACGCCATGGACATCGGCGCCATGACCGTCTTCCTGTACTGCTTCCGCGAGCGCGAGGATGTGCTGCGGCTGTTCGAAGCGGTCTCCGGGCAGCGCATGATGACGTCGTACTTCCGCATCGGCGGACTGGCGTTGGAGCCGCCGCTAGGATGGTTCGATCGCGCGAAGAAATTTCTGGCGCGATTCCCGGCCGACATCGACGAGTACGAAAGCCTGCTGACCAACAATCCCATCTTCGTGAATCGCCTGAAGGGCGTGGCGTACTTGTCCGGGGAAGATGCGATTGCGTTATGCGCCACGGGCCCAACGCTGCGCGCCAGCGGCGTCGATGTTGACCTGCGCCGCGATCAGCCGTACACGGGATACGAGAATTTCAAGTTCAATGTGCCGGTCTCGAACGATGGCGATGTGTACGCGCGGTATCTGGTGCGCGTGGCCGAGCTGCGCGAGTCGCAGAAGATCGCGACCCAGGCGCTGGAAGGAATGCCCGAAGGTCCGACCAAAGCCGACGCGCCCAAGGTCGTGCTGCCTGATCGCGAGAAGATGAAGACGCAGATGGAAGCGCTCATCTATCACTTCAAGATCGTGACGGAAGGCTTCACCGTGCCCGAGGGCGAAGTGTACATGCCGATCGAATCGCCGCGCGGCGAGATGGGCTATTACGTGGTGAGCGATGGCACGGCGAAGCCGTATCGCGTGCACATGCGCTCGCCATCGTTCGCGAATTTGCAATCGCTGCGCAAGATGTGCGAAGGCCGTCTGATCGCAGACGTGGTCGCAGCGATCGGCAGCATCGATATCGTGCTGGGAGATTGCGACAGGTAAGCAGCGCATTTAGCACCTGGCATTTAGCAGTTAGCCAAGGCACGCGTTCGGAAGGTTTCGGCTAAATGCTAACTGCTAATTGCTGAAATGGAAGCATCGACCCAACCCGTCGTAGACCCGAAGCGCGAGCTGCTGCGTCACGCGCTGGCGACCGTTGCCTATCGCGGCGGCAAGGCGTTGCGCGGCGCGCCCGACGAATTCGCCGGCTTCCAGCTCGATGACTCCGGCCGTACGCCGGCAAAGATTTTGGCGCATGTTGGCGATCTCTACGATTGGGCGCTATCGATCGCCCAAGGCGACCAGAAGTGGAACAACTCGGCGCCTCTGGCGTGGACTGAGGAAGTGAAGCGGTTCAACGCGGCGCTGCAGGCGTTCGACGATTATCTGGCCTCCGGGCAGCCTCTGCACGCGAGTGCCGAGGCGCTGTTTCAGGGTCCGATTGCCGATTCGCTGACGCACATCGGACAGCTGGCAATGTTGAGACGCATCGCCGGATGCAAGATGAAAAGCGAAAACTATTATCGGGCAGAAATCGTCGCGGGACGGGTTGGCGCAGAGCAGGCGGCGCCGAGGAAAGAGTTTGACTAAGGGGCTGGATTAGATCTTGATTCGTCGGGTTCGTATCAGGGCACAACTTTAGTCGTGCCAATGATGCGCCCGAGATACCGGCTTCAGCCGCTGCGGATCAGGGGCTAAAGCCCGCAGCTGGGGGAAGCTTTACGGCACGGCTGAAGCCGTGCCCTGATACGGAGCTCTTGGCTAGTTGCTAGTTGCCAATTGCTAATTGCTGCTTTCATGAAATTCTCGGACCAACTCGAACAGCGCTTTGCCACCATGGTCACGCATTATCCGACCAAGCGCTCGGTGCTCGTCCCCATGCTGCTTTACATTCAGGACGAGATTGGCGCGATCACCGATGAAGCCATCCACGAGATGGCCCGACGCATTGAGCTTTCGGAGCTGGAGGTGCGCAACGTCATCAGCTACTACTCGATGATGCGCACGCACGCGATCGGCAAGCACAATTTTCAGATTTGCACCAACGTGAGCTGCCTGCTGCGCGGCGGCGACGAGATCTTCGACCATTGCAAGAAGAAGCTGGGCATCGACCACAAGGAATCGACGCCCGACGGGCTGTTTCATCTGGAGGAGGTCGAGTGTATCGGCGCTTGCTCTTGGGCTCCGGCGATGATGCTGAACTACGAGTTCGTGGAAAATCTGACAACGCAGAAGATTGACGACTTGATCGACGGAATCAAGAAACGAGAGAAGCAGTAAGTAGAGCGGACCTTCAGCTCCGGGTCGAACGGCGGTTGATCGGGTAGTGCGGCGCTTCAGCGCCGCGGCTTAGCTTGGTCCGGTGACGCGAACCTGAAGTTTCGCTCGACCGAAAAGTAAATCGGCGGGACGCGGACCTAAAGGTCCGCTCTGCCGGTGCGGTTTCAGATCGGTGAACGCGGGCCTGAAGGCCCGCACTACCCGAAACGCGATCTGGCGAAGAGCGAAAAGCGAGTAGCGAAGAGCGACACAGCGAATGGCGTACCTGGTTTCCCATCCCGATGAAGTGAAGGTCGTCTCCAAGCGCTTCGGCCTGGGTGCGACCTCGCTCGACATTTACCTCAAGCTCGACGGCTATCAGGCGCTGCAGAAAGCACTCGGCATGTCGCCCGACGCGATCATCGACGAGGTGAAGAAGTCGAACTTGCGCGGCCGCGGCGGCGCAGGATTTCCGACCGGTATGAAGTGGTCGTTCGTGCCCAAGCAGTCGCCGAAGCCGAAGTACGTGCTGTGCAACGGCGACGAGAGCGAGCCCGGTACCTGCAAAGATCGCCTCATCTTCGAGCACGATCCGCACTCCGTGATCGAGGGCGTGATGATCGCCTCGCTCGCCGTCGGCTCGAAGACGGGCTACATCTACCTGCGCGGCGAATATCGATATCTCATCGAGATCATGGAGAAGGCCGTCGCCGACGCCTACGCGCGTGGCTTCATCGGCAAGAATATCTTCGGCTCGGGCGTCGACCTCGACATCTTCGTGCACTCCGGCGCGGGCGCCTACGAAGTCGGGGAAGAATCGGCGCTGATGGAATCGCTGGAAGGGAAGCGTGGAGTCCCGCGCATTCGTCCGCCGTTTCCAGCCGTGGTCGGGCTATGGGGCGGACCAACGGTCATCAACAACGCCGAGACCCTGGCCAGCGTGCCGCACATTATTCTGGGCGGCGGCGAATGGTTTGCCGCGCTGGGCACGCCGCGCAACGGCGGCACACGCCTGTTTTGCATGAGCGGCGAGCTCGAGCGTCCCGGCGTCTACGAGCTGCCCATGGGCTACAACCTGAAGAAGATGATTTACGACGTCTCCGGCGGCATGGTGAAGGGCAAGAAGCTGAAGGGCGTTGTGCCCGGGGGCTCGTCGGTGCAGATCATGACTCCGGATGAGCTCGACGTCGCGATGGATTTCGATTCGGTGCTGAAGGCCGGCTCGATGCTGGGCTCGGGCGGCGTCATCGTTATCGACGACGGGATGTGCATCGTGAAATTCGCGCTACGGGTGATGAAGTTCTATCAGCATGAGAGCTGCGGCTGGTGCATCCCGTGCCGCGAAGGCACAGACTGGCTGAAGAAAACGCTCATCCGCTTCCACTCGGGCGGCGGCGTGATGAAGGACATCGACAACATGAAATACCTGTCGGAGAACATGCTGGGGCGCACGTTCTGTCCGCTGGGCGATGCGGCGGCGATGCCGATGATCTCGTACATTCAGAAGTTCCGCCCTGAGTTCGAGGCGCATCTGGACGGCAAGCCGTGTCCGCTGGAGCAGGTGGAAGCGGCGGTTGCGGTATAGGTCGGCGTGAGACCGCAAGAGCTACTGCGGATGTTGGAAGGCGATGGCTGGTACAGAACGGGGCAGAAAGGGAGTCACCTGCATCTGCGTCATGCGGTGAAACCAGGCCTCTTGATTGTGCCCGTGCACGCTGGAAAAGAGATCGGCAAAGGATTGCTTCACAGTATCCTGAAGAAAGCAGGTTTGAAATGACGCGGGAGTATCTGGTGGTTTACGAAAAAGGTGCCGCGAACTGGAGTGCCTTTTCGCCAGACATTCCTGGTTGTGGCTCGCTTGGCGAAACTTTGGACGACGCGCGCGCCAACATGCGTGAGGCAATGGAACTGTATCTGAGCGAGACGGCGAAAGCCGGGGAGCCGGTGCCGGATGCGACCGCAAGCAGCGTGGATTTCAGCGAATTCGATCCCGACCATCAGACAAAACAGTATGTGGTCGAGTGGCTGAGCGTGCAGATTCCGCAATCCGCTACACCCGCGCACGCGGCGTAAGGGTATCCGGGACGACGTAAAGCAGGTCCCTCCGCTCGGACTAAAGTCCTCGGTCGGGATGACACAGGTTTTGATTTGGCTAACTGCCAAGTGCTAAATGCTAGCTGCTGATTGCTTTTTATGGCTGACGTAACGCTCACGGTCGACGGTAAGAAACTCACGATCCCCGCGGGGACGCTGCTCATCGAGGCCTGCAAGATGACGGGCATCGAGGTGCCGTCTTTCTGCTATTACCCCAACCTGTCATTGCAGGGCGCATGCCGCATGTGCCTGGTCGAAATCGAGAAGATGCCCAAGCTGCAAACCGCGTGTACCACGCCGGTGGCTGAGGGCATGGTGGTCTCGACCGAAAGCGACAAGATCAAGCAGGCGCGCAAGTCGATGCTCGAGCTGCTGCTGGCGAACCACCCGCTCGATTGCCCGGTGTGCGACGCCGGCGGCGAGTGCGAGCTGCAGGACATGACCTTCAAGTACGGCGCCGCCGAATCGAAGTTCATGGACCTGAAGAACCATCGCGAGGAGCAGCAGTGGTCGCCGGTGGTGTTCTTCGACCGGCCGCGCTGCATCCTGTGCTACCGCTGCATTCGCGCCTGCGGCGAAGGCATGGACGTGTGGGCGCTCGGCATTCAGAACCGCGGCTCCAGCTCCATCATCGCGCCCAATAAAGAAGATCATCTGGAGTGCGAAGAGTGCGGCATGTGCATCGACATCTGCCCGGTCGGAGCGCTCACCTCGGGCGCCTACCGCTACAAGACGCGGCCGTGGGAGATGAACCACGTTGGCACCATCTGCACCCATTGCGGCGATGGCTGCAAGACCACGCTGGGGGTGCGGCGCGCCGACACCGGCATGGAGATTGTGCGCGGCGACAATCGCGACAAGAGCGGCATTAACGGAGAGTTCCTGTGCATCAAGGGACGCTACGCCTTCGACTTCGCGCATCATCCCGACCGCCTGCAGCAGCCGCTCGTCAAGCGCGACGGCCGCTTCGTGAAGGCCAGCTGGGAGCAGGCCTTCGACCTGATCGCGAACAAGTTCCAGGAGATCCTCAGCAACGGCGGCGGCCCTGGCGCGATTGGCGTGATCGGCTCCAACCGCACCAGCAACGAAGAGAATTACCTGCTGCAGAAGTTCGCGCGCCTGGTGCTGGGCACCAACAATATCGACCATCACCGCACCGCCGACTATCCCGCGTTTGCTTCGGCACTGGCGGGCAAGAAAGATGCGACCGCGTCGCTGCGCAGTCTTGCTACCGCGCCGGCGATTTTACTGATCGGCAATGATCCCACCGAACAGCATCCCGCGCTGGCCTGGCAGATTCGCTTCAACGTGCGCCTGCATCGCGCCAAGTTGTACGTCGTGAACTCGGCTCCCATCAAGCTGCACCGTCAGGCTACGGGGATCGCGCAGATCGCCCCCGGCTCCGAAGGCAGCTTCGTACAGTTTCTCGCCGGCAAGGATGGCGCGGCCGATGCTGTGGTCTCGCCGAACCTGACGCGCGAAGCGCTCGGCCAGATTCGCGATGCGCTGAAGAAAGAAGAAGGCCTGGTCATCGTATTCGGCTCGGAGCTGCGCGGCGCTGACGTGAAAGCGCTGGTCGAGTTCGGTCTGGCGCAGGGCGCGAAGTTTGCCTGCCTCGGCGATTATGCCAACTCGCGCGGCGCGGCCGATATGGGCTTGTATCCCGACATGCTGCCCGGCTATGCGCCGGTCACCAGCGCCACGCGCTATCACGAGAAGTGGCTGGACGAGATTCCCGCCGCGCCCGGCATGAACCTGCTGCAGATGGTGGACGCTGCCAAAGAAGGCAAGCTGAAGGCGCTGTACGTGGTCGGGTCGAATCCCATCGCGCGTTACAACATTGATCCGTTCGCGCTGTCGAAGAGTTTCGTTGTGGTGCAGGACATGTTCCTGACGCCGACGGCGGCCATCGCCGACGTGGTGTTGCCCGTCGCCAACGCTTACGAAAAATCCGGCACCTACACCAACACCTATGGTGACGTCCAGATGCTGAAGAAGGCCGGCGACGTTACCGGCGTGCGTACCGACTTCGAGTGCATGGTGCGCATCGCCCTGCGCATGGGCTACGACGTGAGCAAGCTGGTGCCGTTCCGCGGCGACGGCACGCGCGCCGACATGGGACAATCGCGCGGTGCGCAGTCGGGCGAGGCCGATCGTCATGCGGTGTGGCTCACCGACCGCGGCCTGGAGCCGAAGCTGAGCCCGTACGATCCGACGGCGATGCTCGACGAAATTCAGCGGCTGGTGCCGGCCTATGACATCTCGCGGCTGGAGCTGCTGGCTGGCCAGGATGTGCATTCGCAGCTGGTGCAAATCGGCGGCGGGACCGGAGTCGGCAATCCCGAGCTGGTATTACCGGCGAACGACACATTATTCACCTCGGGCACGCTGGGACGATACTCGGCGACGCTGAGCACGGTGATGGAGCGCTACAACCCTCCGTCGGGTGACGAGGAGAGCGCCGCCGGCTACGACCCGATGGTGCGCGTCGGCGAGTAAAGCAGTTTCGAGTTTCGAGTTCCGCGAAGCGCGTTCGGATGGAACCGCTTCATCGAGGTTTCGATTTTCCGTCAGGTGGTTGAAGGGTTGATAAGACGATCCAGGGTTCGTATCAGGGCACGTCTTTAGACGTGCCGCAGAGGAACCTCTTTGATGTCGGGCTTCAGCTCCTGTGCCGCGGCCAAAGCTGCTCGACTTGGAATTGAACGCGGTTCGGCACGACTGAAGTCGTGCCCTGATACGAAGCGGGCTGGCTAGCTGCTAATTGCTAATTGCTGATTGCTGATTGCTAATTGCTAATTGCTAGTTGCTAGTTGCTAGTTGCTAATTGCTAATTGCTGACTACCAAATGTCCATAGGCGTCTTCGTCCTAATTTCGATTGTCAAGATCGTGATCGCGATCTTCATCCTGCTGACTGCGGTCGCCTACACGACGCTGTTGGAACGCAAAGTCGTGGCCCATTTGCAGAACCGCTGGGGGCCGACGCGCGTGGGTCCATTCGGAATCTGGCAGCCGCTGGCCGACGGGCTCAAGTTCATCTTTAAAGAGGACGTCACCCCTCCGTTCGCCTACAAGCCCCTGTATCTGCTGGCTCCGGTCATCGCGCTGGTTACGGCGCTGACTTCCATCGCCGTCATCCCGGTCGGGCCCTGGATCACCATCGGCGGCATCTCAACGCCGCTGCAAATCACCGACGTCAATATTGGACTGCTGGTCATCCTGGGCATCACTTCGGTTGGCGTGTACGGCGGCGCGCTGGCGGGATGGGCGTCGAACAGCAAGTATTCGATGTTGGCCAGTCTGCGCGCTTCGGCGCAGATGGTGAGCTACGAGGTCGCGCTCGGCCTGTCGCTGGTGGGGGTGCTGATTCTTTCCGGCAGCTTCAGCCTGCGCGACATTGTGGACGCGCAGTCGGGCGTCTGGCTGGGATTCATTCCCAAGTGGAACCTGTTCAAGGGCCAGTTCTTCGCCTTCTTCATTTACATCATGGCGGCCTATGCCGAAACCAACCGCATTCCCTTCGATCTGGCGGAAGCGGAAACCGAACTGGTCGGCGGCTACCACACCGAATACAGCTCGATGAAGTTTGCCATGTTCTTCATGGCCGAGTACGCCAACATGTTCACCGTGGCGTGCCTGGCTTCGATTATGTTTCTGGGCGGATGGTCAGGACCGGTGTTTGGGCCGCCGATTGTGCAGTCGCTGCTGCCGGTGCTTTGGTTTGCAGCACGAGTGTTTGCATTCATTTTTGTCTACATCTGGGTGCGCGGCACGTTGCCACGCTTCCGCTATGACCAGTTGATGGCGTTCGGATGGAAGTTTTTGCTGCCGCTGGCCATCGCGAATATCGTGGTGACGGCGTTTGTAGTTGCGGTGAAGTAGGGTAGTGCGGCGCTTTAGCGCCGCGTTCGTGCACCGTTGAATCTGGCGGGCTGGAGATGGCCATGCGATGACCATCTCCAACCCGGATCATGAAATGCTGTTGACGCCGGCCTGGAGGCCGGCTCTACCAAGATGCTTGCTCCAATTTTGTTCTTCATTTTCGCGGCGCTGTGCGTGGGAGGTGCGATCAACCTCCTGGTGCAGAAACACCCGATCAGCAGCGCGCTGTCGCTGATTGTGGTGATGGGCTCGCTCGCCTTGATTTACCTGCTGCTGGGCGCGGAGTTCGTCGCCGCCGTGCAGGTCATCGTCTACGCCGGCGCGGTGATGGTCCTGTTCGTTTTCGTCATCATGCTGCTGAACGCCGGCGAAGAAGAGCGCTTGCCGCACACCAGCCGTGTGGCGACCATGCTGGGCGTACCCGCACTGATTATCGGGCTCGGCATCGCCGCCGGACTGGTGACGCATATGACCGGGCTGGATCGCATCGGCATCGGCGGCCCGACGGTGATGAACGGCGCGAACCTCTTCGGCAACCCGCAGGCCATCGGACATCTGCTCTTCCGGGAATATCTGTTGCCGTTTGAAGTTACGTCGGTGCTGATCCTGATCGCCATCATGGGCGCGGTGGTGCTGGCGCGGAGGGAGGAGCAATGATCAGGTTGTACGAGCCGCCTTGTCCGCCATTCGTTCTTCGCTCTTCGCTCTTCGCCACAGGTGGCGATGCGAGAGCTTCTGGCGAAAAGCGAATAGCGAAAAGCGAACAGCGACGGAGGGACGAATAATGGTTCCTCTTTCGTACTACCTGATCCTGAGCGCGATCCTGTTCGCCTGCGGAGTCGCCGGATTTCTCATCAAGCGCAACATCATTACGATTTTTCTTTCCATCGAGCTGATGCTGAACGGGGTGAACCTCACGTTCGTTGCGTTTGCAGCGCAGCTCAAGTCGCTGGACGGCCATATCTTTGTCTTTTTCGTTATGGTGGTAGCCGCGGCCGAAGCCGCCGTGGGACTGGCCATCATCATCTCCGTGTTCCGCACGCGCGAGACCTTGAACGTCGATCGCGTGAATTTGTTGAAGCTGTAAAAGGGTAGTGTGGCGCTTCAGCGCCACGTAATCGAAGCGCCACAGGGTCTTCATCCTGACCTGAGTTCGCGAACTCAGGTCAGGATGAAACGAAGAGAGGACTGCGCCTGTGACGCGGGCCTGAAGGCCCGCACTACCGGAACGGGCTGAAGCCCGGCAGGAATTTAGAAGGACGCTGTAACGCGAGCCTGAAGGCTGGCTCTCCCTTATGCATCTTTGGATCATCCCGCTGCTACCGCTGGCGGGTGCGGCAATCAACGGTCTCTTCGGCAAGCGCTTTCCCAAGGCGCTGGTGAACACTATTGCCCTGGGATCGACCGGGCTGGCCTTCGCCTACGCGCTCTGGGTGGCGGTGCAGTTTCTCGCGCTGCCCGCGGCGCAGGTGCCCTACGTCGAGACCTACATGGCCTGGATGACCAGCGGCGCGTTCTCCGTTCACTGGGGCTTCTGGCTCGATCAGCTTTCCTTCGTCATGCTGCTGATCGTGACCGGCGTGGGCTTCGTCATCCACATCTTCTCCGTCGGCTACATGGCCGAGGAGGACGGTTACTACCGCTACTTCGCCTACCTCAACCTGTTCATGTTTTTCATGCTCATGCTGATCCTGGCGGACAACTATCTGCAATTGTTCGTCGGCTGGGAGGGCGTGGGCCTGGCGTCGTATCTGCTCATCGGCTTCTGGTTCCGCAAGCAGAGCGCCGCCAATGCCGGCAAGAAGGCGTTCATCACCAACCGCATCGGCGACTTCGGTTTCCTGATCGCGCTCTTCCTGCTCATCAAGCATTTCGGCTCGATGCAGTATGGCGAACTGTGGGCGTCGATCGGCAAGTTGCCGGTGGAGAGCGGCGCAGGACTGCTGACCGCCATCGGCCTGCTGATGCTGGTGGGCGCGACCGGCAAGTCGGCGCAGATTCCGCTATACGTCTGGCTGCCGGATGCGATGGAAGGCCCGACGCCGGTGTCGGCGTTGATCCACGCGGCGACCATGGTGACTGCGGGCGTCTACATGGTGGCGCGCTCCAATCCGATCTTCGACCGCGCGCCCGATGCGCGCTTGGCCGTGGCCATCATCGGCACGCTGACCGCAATCTTCGCCGCGTCGATCGGCATCGTGCAGACCGACATCAAGAAGGTGCTGGCGTATTCGACGGTCTCGCAGCTGGGCTACATGTTCATGGGCTGCGGCGTGGCCGCGTACTCGGCGGGCATCTTCCACCTGATGACCCACGCGTTCTTCAAGGGCTGCCTGTTCCTGTGCTCGGGCGCGATCATCCACGGCCTGGGTGGCGAGCAGGACATGCGCCACATGGGCGGCCTGCGTAAATACATGCCATGGACCTTCTGGTGCATGACCTCGGCGACCATTGCTATCGCCGGTCTGCCGCCGTGGGCGGCGTTCTTCTCGAAAGACGAAATTCTGGGCAAGACCTTCACCAGCGGCCAGCACGCGCTGTGGCTAGTAGGCATTATCGCCGCCGGCATGACCTCGTTCTATATGTTCCGGCTGTGGTTCCTCACGTTCTTCGGCGAATATCGTGGGCCGAATCCCGCGACTGGCGGTCACGGACACGATCCTGACACGCAGCACGCCGGACATACCGGCGCGATCCATGATGCGCAGGACAAGCACGCCGCTGGAGGCAGTCACGGCCACGGCACGCCGCATGAGAGTCCGTGGGTCATGGTGATCCCGCTGGTGATTCTCGCGATTTTGTCGCTGGTCGGCGGATGGGTTGGCGTGCCGAAGGTACTTGGCGGCTCCGATCACTTCGATCACTTCCTCGAGCCCGTGTTCACGGCGCATGCCCCGGCAGTGATGGGCGCCGAGGCCGTGAACGTTGCGGAGGCTCCGGCAGCCGAGCACGAGGATACCGGCTTGGAATTTGCGCTCATGGGAACCTCGGTCGGGGTAGCGCTGCTGGGCTTGCTGGGCGCCTGGTTTCTTTACCACAAGCGCACTGACCTGCCCGACCGCATCGCGGCGAGCATGGGCGGCCTGTACCGGCTGGTGCTCGACAAATATCGCATCGACGAGCTCTACGGCGCGCTCATCATTCAGCCGCTGATTGCGTTCTCCAGCGGCGTGTTGTGGAAGGGAATTGACCGCGGCCTGATCGACGGCGCGGTCGATGGCACCGCAACCGGCGCGCGCGAGCTCTCCGACGGGATGCGCCAGATGCAGTCCGGCAACATCCGCTCTTACGCGGGATGGGTGGCTGTGGGCGCGACCGCAGTTATTGCTTTTATGGTGTGGATGGGTTTGCGATGAGCACCCTCCACGCCAGCCTGGAGGTAGGGATTTCTAGATCGGTGTTCTTATCCGCGTTTGAATTGCGAGGCAAGTAGTGCTTTCAAGTGGCCATCTTCTAACCATTCTGCTGCTGCTACCGGTGGTCGGCGTGTGCCTGCTCCTGCCGCTGCGGGACCGCGATCAACACCGCCTGATCCGGCAGATAAGCCTCGCGATTGGACTGCTCGAGTTTGTGCTCTCGTTCATTCCGGTTTATTCCATCGCGCCGGGTTCGGCTGGGATGAAGATGGAGGTATTGATTCCATGGATACCGCAGTGGAACATTAATTACCATGTCGGCGTCGACGGCATCAGCATCTTCCTCATCCACCTGATTACGCTGCTGACGCCGATCGGCGTTCTGGCATCGTGGAGCGAGATTAAGCACCAGATCAAGGAATTCCACATTCTGCTGCTCTTGCTGGAGGTGGGCGTTGTCGGCGTTCTCATCTCGCTGGACTTCTTTTTCTTCTTCTTCTGGTGGGAATTCCAGCTCATACCTCTGGCGCTGTTGATCGGCATCTGGGGACATGGCCGGCGCATCTACGCCGCCACAAAGTTCTTTGTCTATACGATGGCCGGCTCCATCTTCATGTTCGTCGGCATTCTCTATTTGCATGCCCGCACCGGCAGCTTCGACATCATGGTGATCAGACAGATGGTCGAGAGCGGGCAGTTGGTGCTCAGTCCACATACCGAGATGTGGCTCTTCGTCGGATTTCTTATCGCCTTCGCGGTCAAGCTGCCAATGGTTCCGCTGCACACGTGGCTGCCCGACGCGCATACCGAAGCGCCGACCGCGGGATCAGCCGACCTGGCCGGCGTCCTGCTGAAGCTGGGCGCCTACGGCATCATTCGCATCTGCCTGCCACTGTTCCCGAATGCGTCGCGTAGCGCGGCTCCGGTCATCGGAATTCTGTCCGTCATTGCCATCGTCTACGGTGCGCTGGTTTCCATGGTGCAGCCGAACCTCAAGCGGCTGGTGGCTTACTCCTCCATCAGTCACATGGGCTTCGTAACGCTGGGCCTTTTTTCGTTCACGCTGATGGGATTTCAGGGCGCCATCTACGTCTTGCTGGCGCACGGCCTCACCTCGAGCGCGCTGTTCCTGCTGTGCGGCATGCTTTATGAGCGCCGCCACACCTATGAGATCAGTGCGTTCGGCGGCCTGACCGCACGGATGCCGCGCTATGCCTCGTTGTTCCTGTTCAGCGCTCTGGGGGCCATGGGACTGCCTCTGCTCTGCGGCTTCGTCGGCGAGTTCATGGTTCTCGGCGGCACCTTCCAGACCCACCCGGGATGGGCCATCGTGAGCGCAACCGGCGTGATCTTTTCCGCCTGCTATCTCCTGTGGGCGTACCAGCGCGTTTTCTTCGGAGAGATTACCAATCCGCTGAACCAGGCTCTCGCGGACATCAACCGCCGCGAGCAGTGGACCCTGATCGCCATGTGCGGCTTGATGCTATGGCTGGGCGTGCACGCCAATTTCTTCCTCAGCCGTTTTGAGGCTTCCGGCCAGGCCATTCTTCAGCAGGCGCCCCCCAACCTGGGGGCACAAGCCCGCGGTACGACGACGGGGCTCGGACGATGATTCCAACAGTTGACTACATTCGAATCCTGCCTGAGCTGGTGCTGACGGTCGTCGGAATGATGATTATGGTGGCCGATCCGGTGCTCTCTCCCAAACAGGGCAACCGGATCCTGGGCTTCATCGCCTTGGGCGGCGTGGTGGCCGGGCTGATGGCCGTCGTCATCCAGTCGGAAAACTACGGCAGCGCCTTCTCGTCCATGATTCGCGTCGATACCTTCAGCGTCTTCTTCCACTTCGTTGTATTGCTCATCGCGCTGGTGGTCATTCTTATCTCGTTCGAATATCTCGAAGTGCAGCGCATCAGCTCAGGCGAATACTATGGGCTCATCCTGTTCGGCACTGTCGGCATGATGCTGATGTCGTCGGCGGTGGAGCTGGTGCTGATTTTTATCGCGCTGGAGATTTCGTCGATTTCGACCTATATCCTGGCCGGCATGCGGCGGCGAATCGCCGAAAGCGCCGAAGCTTCAATCAAGTATTTCCTGCTGGGCTCGTTCGCCACCGCATTCTTCCTCTACGGAGTGGCGATGGTCTTTGGCGCGACCGGCACCACCAACGTCTACGGCATCGCCAAATATCTGCAAGGGCAGCCCTCAACGCTGGCCTACCTCGCTGTGGGACTGATGTTCGTGGGCCTCGGATTCAAGGTCGGATCGGCGCCGTTTCACGTGTGGACGCCAGACGTCTATGAGGGTTCGCCCGCGCCGGTTGTGGCGCTGATGTCAACCGGTCCCAAGGCGGCGGCCTTCGCTGTACTGCTGCGCGTGCTTTTCGCCACCGGCGCGCCCGGCTGGTTCTGGATGGTGTGGCTCTCGGCCGTGCTCTCGATGACGATCGGCAACATCGGCGCGCTGGTGCAGCAAAACGTCAAGCGCCTGCTGGCCTATTCGTCCATCGCGCACGCCGGATATATTCTGATGGGGTTTGCCGCGGCGCAACAGGTTGGAATCTCGGCCGCCATCTTCTACACCGCGTCCTATGCGGCGATGAACGTCGGCGCGTTCGCGGTCGTCAGCCATCTCGCCTCCACCGACGAGAAGTACGTCACCCTCTCCGATTACGCGGGACTCGGCCGCCGCTCGCCGCTTCTCGCCGCCATCCTTACTATCTTCCTGCTATCGCTGATCGGCATTCCCGTGACCGGCGGCTTCTTCGCCAAGTTCTACGTTTTCTCCGCCGCGATGAAGTCGCACCTCGTCGGCCTGACCCTTATCGCCGTTCTCAACAGCGCCATCGCCTCGTACTACTACATGCGCGTGATCGTTTACATGTACATGAGCGACGAGCGCAACGATACGCCGGTGGCGCGCATTCCCGCAGGCCTGAGCGTCGGCCTCGCGATCAGTGTGATCGCCACCTTCTACCTCGGCGTCCTGCCGGGGCGCGTGCTGGACTATGCCATCCACAGCGCGCAGGATTTGATGAAGTAGTCGTCAGCAACTAGCAATTCCGCAATTAGCCAGCAGCAGCAACCAGCAACCAGCAACCAGTTCTTGCCCTTGTTGCCGCCAGGTATCAGGGCACGGCTTCAGCCGTGCCGCAGCGGACCATGATTTCTGTCATCCCGACCGAGCCCGCCGCTCACATGAAATGCGGACGCTCTGATCGGGATGACAAACAAAAATGCGGGCAGAACAAACTTTGTCGAAAATACTAACCTCGACATCAACATGCGGTAACGTTTTGTGAATCGCGCGAGTCCTTCGGAACCGCCGCACGTCTAAACAGGAAACAGCATCAGACGGGCTTCAAAGAGGGGGACAGTTTGAGCCAGCCGCAGTCGAGTCGTTCCGTATCCAGTCAATCCAATCTCAGAGAAGAACGTTCGCGGCAGCGCGCCGCCGGCAGCAATCGAAATCAAACTGAGCCCGCACCGCCGGGGAGTGCAGCGTCTCCCACGGCGTGGGACACGGAAGCCGTGCTCGATACCGCCTACAATCGCCTGCAGGAGCTGATGCAGTTGCTCTATCTGCTCAGCCGCGATCCGGCTGTTCCCAACGACGCGCGTTATCACGTCACCGTTGCGCAATCGGAAATCGCCTTGCTCTCGCGCGTGATGCACAATTCATCCGCGCCGGAGAAATCGCCGTGCAGTTTTCCTTGCACGCGGATCTAGACCGCTTCGTATCAGGGCGCGGCTTTAGCCGTGCCGAATGCTGCGCTGAGTTCTGGTCTGAGCCGCTTTAGCGGCGGTAGGAGTAACTCGTGCCCTGATGCGAACCGCGCGGTACGCCACTAGTTCAGCGAGAATCGCGTCCGCTTACTCCAGCGGCACCGCGATATCCTTTCGCTCGAAGATTGCAGTTGCGGCCAGCCAGAACAGGATCGACTCCAGCACCGAGGCGACCACCGCCGTCCAGTTCGGCGACCACTCAGGCCGGAAGTTGAAGCGCAGGAATTGCACCAGCAGGGGAAAGCCCGGCAACCACACCCACCAGGCATGCCGCTGCGCGTGCACCAGAATCGGGGCACAGAAAATCATCAGGGTAAACGCGGTCGCGAAATAGGGATTGATGAACGTGGAGAGAAAAACCGCGACGCTGGAAGAAATCATGGCGCCGGCGACCACCAGCACTAACAGCTCCCACACGCCGGAGCTGGGCAGCATGGTGCGCGCCGTGAGCCAGACACTGCACAGCGCGGACAGCAGTGCGTAAGCAACCGCCAACACCGTTGTTCCCCCCACCACGGCCAGCAGATACTCGGCGCGGCTGACCGCCTTGGCCAGCAGCAGCAGGATGCGTCGCGACTTGCGTTCGGTCTGCAGCGCGTCGGCGGCAAGAAATGCGCTGAAGATGCAAATGTAGATGGACTGATGTTGCGCGTGGAAGACGACGTCCTCTACCGCCGTACGTCCGCGGCCGAAGTCGCCGGCCAACGCGGCCGTGAGCAGGATCCAGCCGAACAGCAGCAGCACCGGCCAGCGCCGCTGGCGCAAGAAATTCGCCGCCATCATCGTGATCGCCCTCACCCAGCCGCTCCTTTGTTGTTGGTCAGCTCCAGAAAAACTTCTTCCAGGGTCCGCCGCGCGGGGTTGACGCTCACCACCTCGCCGCCCACGGCCCAGATTTTCTCGATGGCGTCGCGCTGCGACTCGGCGGGAACGGTAAATTGAAGGTGATCCTGCGAACCCAGGTTAGCGTCCAACGGACGGCCGCGAACCTGGAGCACCGTATCGAAATTACTTGCGGGCACGCCGCGCGCGACAATCTCATAGCGATCGCGCGAGACCAGCAAATCCTCCGTGCGGCCCATTTTCATGAGGCGTCCTTTGTACAGCACGGCGACGCGATGGCAGATCAGTTCGATTTCCGACAGCAGATGCGAGCTGAGGAAGATGGTCTTGCCGGCGCGATTGCACTCCAGCAGCAGCTCGCGCATGGCGGCGCGCGCCACAGGGTCGAGGGCCGAGGTGGGCTCGTCGAGAATCAGCAGATCGGGATCGCCGATAAGCGCCTGCGCCAGTCCGATGCGTTGCTGCATGCCGCGTGATAGCTTGGCAACGTTGCGATCGGCTTCGGATTCGAGCCCCACTTGTTCCAGCACCTCGCGGCAGCGCAATCGCAGCCGCTCCGGCTGGATGCGGTTGAGCGTGCCATAAAAGCGCAGCAGCTTGAGCGCGGGGCGATGATACAGCGCGACGTTTTCCGCCAGAAATCCGATGCGCGCGCGAGTCTTCGCGTCGCCGAAGGGCTTGCCCAGCATTTGTCCCGCGCCGGAGGAGGGCCGCATGAATCCCAGCGCGAGGTGGATGGCGGTAGTTTTGCCGGCGCCGTTGGGGCCGAGGAAGCCGAAGATCTCGCCGGGTTCGAGCGAGAGCGAGAAGTCATCGAGCGCGCGCACACGCCGCCGCGACCATAGGCTGGTGTAGTCCTTGGTGACGTGAGTGTAGTCGAGGATTCCCGGCATTCTAGTATTCACCACGGAGGCACGGAGAGCACGGAGTTTTCAGATCCAAACTTCCTGCGGCCGCAGTTGGTTGAATTGGCGGTGAAGACAGACTCGCCTTTAAGACAAAAAGAACTCAGTGTTCTCCGTGCCTCCGTGGTGAATACGTACTAAAAAGCCCCATCGCACGATGGGGCTGGTGAATTCTCGCTCGCCCGGCCTAGACGACCTTGGCGAAGATGATAACCAGGGTGAACAGCACCAGGGACTCGATGAAGGCGAGGCCCAGAATGAGCGCCAGCTGAATCGCGGGACGCGCGGCTGGATTGCGGGCCATTGCCTCGCAGGCCGCAGCGCCGACTTTGCCCTGTCCCAGGCCGGCCATGCCGGCGGCGATGGCGATGCCGAAGCCGGAAGCGATGGCGACATAATCCAGGTGGTTGGAAGAAGCGGCACCGCCGCCTCCCTGCGCGAACGCCGGCATGGCCATCATCATGATAGCCAGCAGCGCAAAGATAATCATCGTGGTCTTACGCATCGTGTTTCTCCTTCGGGTCCCCAACGAGCGCTAGCGCCGGTCGGGGTGGTTATGAATTGCCGCCAGGAGGTGGTTGACGTTCACCGAGCTGACGCCCTCACGCTGACGGCGAGCAATCAGCACTCAGCACTCGGCATTCCGCCCTTGCAGGATCCCGCTTGGCTGAGTGCCGAGTGCCGATTGCTGAATGCTAATGTTCATGCGCTACCGCTTCGCCGATATACACCGTCGCCAGCAGCACGAAAATATACGTCTGGATGATGGCCACGCCGGCGTGCAGCAGCATAAAGATGATCGGAATGCCGATCGGGAACAGGGTAAAGAACACCAGCGTCACCATGTCGCTGGCAAACATATTGGCGAACAGACGGATGGTGAGGGACAACACGCGCGCCAGATGGCTGGCCGTCTCGATCACCAGCATCAGCGGCGCCAGCCACCACACCGGTCCCAGAAAATGCTTGATGTAGCCGAAGCCGTTAATCCTGAGGCCGTGGAAGTGGTAGTAGAACCAGGTTACCAGGGCGCAACCCAGCGGCACCGACGGCGCCGCAGTCGCGGTTTCGAAGCCGGGAACTAATCCGATCAGGCAGCCCACCAGGATGAACATGCCCAGCACGGTGAGATATCCCACATAGCGCTCGTAGCCATGGCCGATGACTTCGTGGCTCATGTCGGCGACGAAGGAGTTGATGCCCTCCACGGTGTGTTGCAGGGGGCCGGGGTTATCGACCGAAAGCCGCATGCGCACGATGATGAAGAAGACGAGCAGCAGCAGAAAGACCAGAATCTGCATCGCCATCCAGTTCAGAATGGGCGCGCTAGGATCGGCCGCGGGCAGATGAACGGCGTTCAGAATCGCGTTCGCTATGCCCGCAAAGTATTTGTTCAGGAGTGCGGTGAACCAAAGTTGCTCATGCATGTATGAAGGCCGCTATTTGCTTTTCGTTCTTCGCCTTTCGCTCTTTGCCAGGGTTCCGAGAACTTGCGAGCTGAAAGTCTGGCGAACAGCGAAAGGCGAATAGCGATGAGCGTGATTTATTGGCGCCGCAGCATGATGAAGACCTCGGCTGCGACTTCGCAGGCAATGGCTGCAATCGGCAGGCAGACGCCGCCAAGAAAGCCGTATAGCCCAGCGAGTGAAACACTAAATATAACACAGGCTCCGGCGGCGATCAGCACGTAGCGCAGCACGGCGCGTACCACCAGAATGCCGCCGCGCTCGCTGCTTTGCTGGTTGGTGATGCGGTCGCCGAGGGCTTCGATGGCGCGCTCCAGCCAGCGCTGGTTGACGTAGGAGATGACGGCGCCAATCACGAATCCCGCCGCAGCCTGCCAGCGAAAGACGAGGCTCACGAGCGTTCCCACCACGGCCAGCACCAGCATGATGCGGCGAATGCGGGGCAGCGCGCGGTCGAGAAAAGCCTCGGCGGTGGTGGGCTGGGGCGAAGACATGGGAAGGAACAATGTAACCCAGGCGAAAGATCAGGGCTCCGTATCAGCGCACTTTGCAGGCGGCTGAAACCCAACGGTCTCGTTGCGGCACGACTAAAGTCGTGTCCTGATACGAACCGTTGAAACGGGGAGCGACCTTAGCGGGGAAGTTGGTCTCAACTCTGGTTTCGGGTGACGGTGCGGATGATGTCGACGAAGCCGGCAACGGCGCCGACGATGATTCCGGCGAGAAACAACCAGTGGGTGTGGAACCAGTAATCCAATAGCTTGCCGAGCAGAAGTCCGACCACGACGGCAGCGGGCAGGATGAAAGCAATCTGCGAATAGCGCGCCCATATGACGGCACTACTGTCTTTGCGCTCGGGATCGGAAGCGGCCATGAGGGAAGGGTATCAGAGAGAGCGGAGAGCAGTTAGCAACCAGCAACCAGCAACCAGCAACCAGCTGCACATTCTTGTGGCGGCCCGCTCCCGGCACGAAATCAAAGCTTATCGGCATGACTGAAGTCGCGCCCCTGATACGATCTCGCGGCTGCGGAATTGGCCTGGGTAGCTTGCCAAGCCGAGCCGATTGCCGACTGCCGACCGCTGATTGCTAATTGCTAATTGCTAATTGCTTCTTTACAGATTCATCTTGCGCAACAGCTCCGCGTACCGCGGGTCCTGGCGCAGGTTCTTCAGCAGCGGATCAACCTTCAGGTTGATTAAAGCGCCATCGCGCTGCGCATAGGCGCGTTCCAGCCATTCAAACGCTTTATCTAGCTGGTTGCGGAAAGCGTAAGCCTCGCCAACCTGATACGCCGAGTCTTTTCCATGCTTGCCGATCAACTCGTCCAATGCGTTGTCGGAATCCCGATGGTGGCCCAGCGCATATTGCGCCATGGTCTGCCCCAACAACCGCATGGGCTCCTCTGTTTCCAAGGCCATCTCCGCGAGCGCCTGGTCAGGATGGCCCTGCGCGAGGAGAATCGCACCTCGATAAAAATGGCCTCCTCGTCGTCCCTTCTCCAGAGCGGGCAGGGCCTCGTCGTACTTTCCCTGGTGGTACAGCGTGGCTCCGAGATAGTCGTACCCGCGCAGAGGGTCGACGGCAATCAGCTTGTTGTCGAATTCCAGTGCATCGCTCAGGTTGCCCCGGGCCTCGGCGATGATGGAGCGGGCCGCGTAAACGTCGGCGTTTCCTGGCTCCAGTTCGGCCGCTTTGTTCAGGTTGATTTCGGCGCCGGCCAGATCAAACTCGTGGAACACCTGGATGAGCACCAGCTGGAGGTAGGCATCGGCCAGCGCGGGATCGAGCGCAATCGCGGCCTGAGCGTTTTCTTGTGCCTTAAGGAAGCCATCACTGTTGTCGATGTCGCCGCGGACGGAGAGCGCGCTGAAAATGTAGGAGCGCAGCGCCCAGGCCGGCGCATACCTGGGGTCAAGCCGTATGGCCTGATCGGCCAAAGCCATGGCCTTGTTGTAATCGCCGGGTTGCCGGCGGCGGGAGTAGTAACGTCCTTGCAGATAAGCTTCATACGCTTCCGGCGTGGTGGTGGCATCATTGCGCGCCAGGGGCGCACCCGAGGCTCCGGTCAACTTTACTTGCAGCTCACTCGCGACCGCGCGCGCAATTTCGTCCTGCACGGCGAAGATGTCGCCCACCTGCCGGTCGTAGCTGTGCGACCAGAGCTGAAATCCATCGGAAGCCTTGGTCAGCTCCACGGTAATGCGAACCCGGTCGCCTTCTTTCCAAACGCTGCCTTCCAGAATGTTGGCGACGTTCAAAGCACGGCCGACGGCGCGTGGATCGACGTCCTTACCCTTGAACTGGAATGCCGAGGAGCGCGCAATGACTTTTAGTCCCGGTATGCGTGCCAGGTCGTTGATCAACTGCTCCGTCAAGCCGTCCGAGAAATATTCATCGTCATGGTTGAGACTCTTGTCGGCGAAGGGCAGAACCACGATGCCCGCATTGGCCTCCACTTTGGGAGTGCGCCAGAAGTAGTCGACGGCGACGCCGACGGCAATCGCGACCGCAACGATCACCGCGGCCGTGATCCATTTGCTTCCGCCCGGCGGCTTGGCCTGCAGCTTCTCTTTGGGCAGGTCCGGCGGCGGCGGCGGAGTCTGCTTTTGGGCCTCATTGGCCTCATCGATCCGCCGCTTCACCTCTTCCTGCGGTTGCAAGGCGCTCATCTCGCGGCGAATTTGTTTCAGGTCGTCGCGCAGGTTGGAGGCGTGCTGGTAACGCTGGTTGCGCGCCTTTTCCAGGCAGCGGTCGATGATCGCCACCAGCTTCGGCGGCACCAGGGGATTGAGCTCGGGCGCCGGAGTGGGCGACTGATGCAGGACGGCTTCGCGAAAGCTCTCCTTAGTTCCGGCACCGAAGGCGCGACGCCCTGTCGCCAGCTCGTAGATGACCAGCCCGCAGCAGAACAGATCGGTGCGCGCGTCCAGCTTCAGCCCTTGCACCTGCTCGGGCGACATGTAGCCGGTGGTGCCGATGGAGGCGCCGGCGCGGGTGAGATTGCTCTCCGGCTCAGGCCCGCGCTGCTCCTGCGTGGCCGGTGGTTCCAGATCGCGTCCGTCGCGGGTGAGATGGTCGCTACCTATATCGCGCGTAGTGGTCACGAGCTTGGCCAGCCCGAAGTCCAGGATCTTCACCTGCCGCTGCCGGGTAACGAAGATATTGGCCGGCTTGATATCGCGATGGATGATTCCTTTCTGGTGCGCGGCCTCCAGCCCGTCGGCAATCTGAATCGAGAGATCGAGAATCTCGTCAATCGCAAGACTGTTTTTTCGCGACTTGTCGAGAGGCGAGCCGACATTGGCTTGCCCGATCAACTCCCTCAAGGTCATGCCTTCCAGATACTCCATCACGATGAATGGCGTACCTTCGTGCTCTTCGACCTCGTAGATGGTGCAGATGTTGGGATGGTTCAGCGAGGACGCGGTGCGGGCCTCGCGCTCGAAGCGTTGCACGGCAACCGGATCGCCGCCCACCTCTTCGGGCAGGAACTTCAGCGCGACCTGGCGGCCCAGCTTGAGGTCTTCGGCGCGATAGACCACGCCCATTCCGCCGCCGCCAATCACATTCAACACCCGGTAGTGAGAAACCGTCTTGCCGGGAACGGGCATGGTCGAAGGCTGCGTTTTGACCGCAGCTCCCGCTTCTCCGCCGGGCACGGCGCGGCCAAACGCGATTCCGCCGTCGCTGCTGGATTGCTGCCACTCCACCGGCATGATGAGCCGATAGCCGCGCCGGGCCACGGTCTCAACGTACTGCGGCTCCTCAGCCGAGTCCTCAAGCGCGCCGCGCAGCTTGCGGATCGCGGTGTTGATACCGTGATCGAACTCGACGACGGTGTCGTTGGGCCAGAGCTTGGCCTGGATGTCCTCGCGCGTCACCACCTCGCCGGCGCGCTCCACCAGCATTTGCAGGATTTGGAAGGGCTGTTCTTGCAGACGAACCTTGCGGCCGCCTTTGTGCAGTTCGCCGGCGGTCAGATCGAGTTCGAACGCCCCTATACGGACGCGCGCTGGGGTGGCTCCTGTCATATGTTGTCGTTGTGCGAGCCGGCGCTGAGCTTATCGGGAGCGGGTGGCAAGAGTTTACTACTGCAGGAACGCGCGAACCAAGAGTACTTGCAAGATTTCCTGGTTAACAATTACGTACCGGGGCGGTAAAAAGTTCTGTCGCATCAGTCCCCACTTAGGGGTTGGCCGGGAGCACATTCTTCCGTGCCTGACATGTGGCATTGAGTAGTGGTCGCAACCGAATTCGCAATTACGGCTCCGGCTTCCTCCCCAGATGCAACATCGAATCGAAACTCCGTGCCAACCTCTCAAGGCCGTCCCCTTATCGGACAATTTGTGAGTTGGGTTTTAATTGCTAATTGCTAACTGCTAATTGCTAAGTGCTGATTGCTAATTGCCGATCCCCTCCCCTGACTTCTGCCTCTATCCCCTGCCAATCCAGCTACTTGCCTGTTCATCCGCGGTCTATCTCCAGTTCACATGCGAATTACCGCCAGTGCATTGTTCCCAAAACCGAGTTGCCGCATATTCGCACCATCACGCAGCGAGTTCACAGCTCAAAGCGGATAAATCAAAAACGAAAGAGGAAACGTTATGAAGAGCAAACTGACGATGTTGGTACTGACCGGAGCCCTGGCGCTGAGCGCTTTCGCTCCCGGCGCGATGGCGCACAACCAGAAGGGCAACGCGGCTCGCCCGGCCAATTCGGTGACGAAATCCGCCGCCGCTAAGGCTTCTGTCAAGGCGCCCGTCAAGAAGTACCCGACTGCGATTCCTTCGAAGGACAACGGAAAGTGCACGATCGCGCTGGACCGCGCTGTCTGCTAATCGCGGGGAAGTAATTCCTGTGGCGGTCGCTGGCCTTACCAGGCTATCGGTCGTCTCTACTTCCGGGCAGGCTGGAACAACCTCCACCTGCCCGCTTTTCTTTTGGCGATGAGCCGGGGAGCAGAACATGACTCGAACCATTCGCATTCTTCGCACCCTCTTCGCCGCGATCGCCGTCCTGGCCGTGGTGTGGCCGATACCGGTCCACGGCCAGCAGGGAGCTGCCTTCTCCGGTACCACCCTCGGCAATCCCGACGCAGTGATGGCGCACTTCGCTTCGCTTATGCAGGCAGGAAAGCCGGTAGCGCCGAATCCGTTTCAGCCGTCGTGGAGCAACAGTCGAAAAGCCCTGAGCGACAGCGCCTCGTCCGACACGCTGGGTCTTCAGTTTGATCGTTCCTGGACGACCGCGCTGGCGCAATACTCCTTTACCGCGCCACCGTCTTTCTATTCGTTCGCACCCGGCGGCGCCGGGACAAGCGACTGGGACAGCGTTCTCGGCGGCGCGTTTACAACTTATGTAAGTCGCAGCTACACGTCGTATTTCCGAGTGAGCACCGAGTTCGAGACGCAGGGACAGCGGCGCGACGTGGGCGGAATCGGCGAGCCGGGCGCTCAGTCGTTCACCACAGAGTTGGAATTTGCACATCTGCTGCCGAGCCCGCTGGGCCCGATGGAAATCGCCACGGGCACTTATCAGCAGCGGCAGGTGTCGGACGCCGCCTTCGCCAACAGCCCGTTGAGCACTCCGTTCCTGGGATACTCGGGCTCGGCCGCCGGACTCGAGACCAGCGTCACCTTGCCCGACAAGAACATCAGCTTCACCTTCCGCCAGGGAACCGAGCGCGCGAATGGGGTATCAGGAAGGTTCCACGCCACCCAGTTCGGATTCTCCTGGACCTGGTAGTAGATTCTTTTCCCTCCTGAACAGGCCGCTGACCAGCACGATATCAGGCTGTTTTGACAGGCCGTAGCCGTGGTCGCGACGGCAAGTCTTTTATTTCCAGCTACGTAACGGTTCAGTCGCAGTACACCCGCGGATTACCTCCGGTGCATTGTTCCCCCCGGGCCATTGCCGCACACTGCGGCACGTTCTTCAGCAAGTGCTGTGAAGACTGCAGTCTGAACTTGCCCTCAGCACCGCTACGGAGCTCTTGACTCGCGCCGGGCGGACGACCACCACTCCGGCCGCTCTGCTTCCTCGAGCTGCCCACAGCCTGAATACAGAGGAGAAAAACTATGAAAGCCACTCGTCTCGAGAAGTTCGCTCTGGCCATGAAGCGTTGCTTGCTCCCATTGGCTCTGTTTGCTGTGGCAGTGCTCCCTACAGCAGCACATGCCCAGCTCACCCCGTTCGCTGTTGCCAATGAGGTCCTGATGTTCCAGCAGTCGCAAGACCTCACCTACATCGCCAGCCACTTCGGAACCGATCCCACGGCCAGCCTCAACTTCACCACCCATGTCGATCCCGCCGGCCAAAACTTCACCTTCTCGCTCAACCCCGGCTCGACTTATCTGGGCCAGCCGATCACTCTGACGACCTCAGGCCGCCTGGTCCAGAACGCGTACTGGGCCGTGACTATGTCGGGAACCTTCGGCGGCGTTCCCTGGAGCTCCAGCGGGCAATACGTGCCGCCAAACTCGTCTTCGGGAAGGCAGCAGCCATGCGGGCTGGGTGGTTGCGGCGGGATTTCGTATAACGTTGTCACCTCTTACAAGATGTTGCCGTCCAACTGCAATCCCAACGACATCACCTGCGCGGTAGCAAGAGAGTGCGTCGCCTACGACGATGCCGAAGGGTTCGACCAAACCCACTGCTACGATGCCGACTCGTACGGCTTGCCGGTAAATGACGGCATGGACACCTACACCGGTTCCTCCTGGCCTCTCTTCTTCGGTGGCTGGAATTGGGGCTGTAACGATGACCTCTATTCTCTCTCCGCCACCGGCGTTACTCCTACGGATGGCTCGAACGGCCATTCGAGTACCGGCGTAAGCCCGCTGATCTCGACCTATCTCAACTTCTCCAGCGATATCGGCACCTCGTTCAGCGCCTACGATTGCTGCAACGGATCGCCGGTTTCAGGCGCGGGCAGCGGCACCAGCGTTACCGCGGCCAATCCCTTCGTGGCCGGCACAACCGGAAGCATTTCGCGAATGGACCTGGGCATCGGCTGGGTCGGGGGAGCGAATTCGTTCTACGCCGCGCTCTACACGGACAACAACGGGCTGCCCGGCACCGAGATAGGACGCTGGGACAACCTGTCCAGCAACCTGCAATTCGGCCAGTGCTGCGGCACCGTCCCGGTCACCAACATTACCGGCGTCAGTCTGACAGCGGGGCAGTCTTACTTTGTGGTACTCGGGCCGGAGAATGTAAGCGACAACAGCAGCCTGATGTGGAACCGCAATACCCAGGGGGCCACCGGCATCGGCCTGTATTCCAACGACGGGGGCCAGACCTGGAACAGCAACGGCCAGCAACCGCTGGCGGCCTTCAATATCGTCAACCGGCCGCAGGGCATTATGGTGGCCGCCAACCAGTTCTCGGCGGGCGCCAGCGGCAGCGTCTCCGAGATCGATCTCTCCGTCAGCTATGGCAGCGGTGCGAATTCGTTCTACGCCGCCCTGTACACCAGCAACAGCGGACAACCGGGCTCGCAGCTGGCACGCTGGGACAATCTCACCAGCAGCCAGTCCTTCAACAATTGCTGTGGGGTGGTCTCCATCACCGGCATCACCGGGCTGTCGCTGACCGCCGGCCAAAGCTACTTCCTGGTCGTCGGCCCGGAGAACCTGAATTCCAACACCGTCGAGCAGTGGAACTTCAACACCACCGGCGCCACCGGCCTAAGCCTCTTATCGGTGGATGGCGGGCTGACCTGGAATAACCAAACCCAGAACGCGCTGGGCGGCTTTGATGTTTTGGGAGGGAGGGGAACCATGTACAGCAATTTCGGCGCGGAAGGGCAGACTTACGATTGCTGCGCCGCGTTGCGCATCTCCGGTGGCACGATTGCGGCTTCGATGATCGCCGGCAAATAAGCGACACGCAACATGCCAAAGCGCGGATCAACCAGTCTGCGCCGCTTTCGGAAAGCGCTCCTCAACCAGGGAGCGCTTTTTGTTGTCCAGGCCGCTGGCGCCTCAAATAGCACTTACATGCCATCGCAGAAACGAGATGAGCCGGCTTCGTAGTGCAATTAGTTGCACAATTTCGTTTATAGGCGTCTCGAGATGCCATGGACGTACCTGAACGTCTCGACGGCGGCGCAAGTGCCTAGAATCGCCTGCAAACGCAAAATTCGGCTATCGTACGAAGCCGCCGCCAGCCCTAATTTCGGGCGGGACTGCGCCAGCAGTCGGTTGATAGCATTAATGTGCTAGTTGCGAGCTGAAATTTCCCGATTTGAAACAGCGGGCGCCCCAGGTCTCGCGCTGTTCGAGACCCGGAGACTTGCCCTAAACGAACGATCCCGGTACCGGCTTGTTGGGGTCGGTGTAATCGTAGAAGCCCTTGCCCGATTTCCGGCCCAGCCACCCGGCCATGACCAGGCGCTTCAGCAGCGGCGGCGAGGCGAAGCGGCGCTCCTTGAACTCGTCGTACATCACGTGGGTGATGTAGTAGGTGGTGTCGAGGCCGACGAAATCCAGCAGCGTGAACGGGCCCATGGGATAGCCGCAGCCCAGCTTCATGGCGTCGTCGATGTCGGTGATCGAGCCGACGCCCTCTTCGTAGGCGCGAATGGCGTCCAGCAGATAGGGAACGAGAAGGCGGTTGACGATGAAGCCGGTCTTATCGCTGGTGCGGACGGGCACCTTGCCAACCTTCTTGCCGAATTCGACTGCCGCGTCGTAGACGTCGGGCGCGGTGGCGATGGTCTTCACCACCTCCACCAGCTTCATCATGGGTACGGGATTGAAGAAGTGCAGCCCGATAAAGCGCTCCGGGCGTTTGGTCGCGGTCATCAGTTCGGTGACCGAAATAGACGAAGTGTTGGTGGCGAAGATGGCGTCCTTCTTGACGGTGCTGTCGAGCTGGGCATAAGTCTTGCGCTTCAGCTCGACGTTCTCGATGATGGCCTCTACCACAATGTCGCAGTCGGCGAGGTCTTGCATGTTGAGCGTGCCTTTCAGGCGCGCCTGCGTTTGTGATTTTTGATCGGCGGTGATGCCGCCTTTTTCCGGGCCGCGATCGACCAACCGCGTCAGCGACTTATCGATGCCGGCAAAACCTTTGTCGAGAAACTTCTGCTCCTGCTCGAGCACGACCACGTCGAGGCCGGCCGCGGCCGCAACCTGCGCAATGCCCGAGCCCATCAACCCACAACCCAGTACTCCGACTTTCTGAATTTGCATAGGATTTCCTTTCGCGTGCAACCCACGTTGGTCAGGTTTCATTGGTTATCGCCGCTGTCCTTCGCCCGCCTGCGCAGCACGTAACTCCATCCGCCGACCACCGCGGCCGGCGCCATGAACAGCAGCGCCGACATCTGTGGCCATGCAATGCCCTGGTTGAACATCACTACGATGGACGTGAGCGTGATCAGCGCGCCCACAATCCACGCCGCGATGAAGTGCGGCCGGCCGCCGATGAAGCTGGCAAGGAAGCCCGCCAGCAGCGCAAACAGCAGTCCGAAAACGATGACGCCGAACTCGAACAGCAGATTGGCGGGCGCATGCGGATCGGTGTTGGTGACCGCGAACATGCCGCGCCACAATAACCCGAACAACAGAAATCCGAGGACCGCGCCGCTGAACACGCGCATGCAGTGCTCCGCCCGGGTAGAGCGGCGCTTCAGCGCCGCCTGAAGGCCTGCTCTACCACCTACCGCTGCAAATTCTCCACGATCACCGCGATGCCCTGGCCGCCGCCGATGCAGGCGGTCGACAATCCATACTGCGCCTTGCGCCGCCGCAGCTCGTATAGAAGCGTGATCAGCAGTCGCGAGCCAGTGGCGCCCAGCGGATGTCCCAGCGCGATGGCGCCGCCGTTCACGTTGAGCTTGTTCCTATCGAGCCCAAGTTCCTTGACGACTGCCAGCGCCTGCGCCGCGAAGGCTTCGTTCAGCTCGATCAGATCGATGTCATCCAGCGTGAGCCCGGCTTTCTTCAGCGCGATGCGCGTGGCCGGCACCGGACCCGAACCCATGATCTTAGGATCGACGCCGGCGATGCCCCAGCTCACGATTCGTCCCAGCGGCTTCAGGTTGCGCTTCCCGGCTTCATCGAGCGACATGACCACCATGGCCGCGCCTCCATCGACAATGCCGCTGGCATTGCCGGCCGTAACTGTGCCGCTCTTGCCGAACGCGGGCTTCAGCTTGCGTAGGTCGTCGATGGTGGTTTCGGGACGACGATGATCGTCCTGGGTAAACATCTCGCCCGTGGGCTCGCCGCGTCGATTCTTCAGCGGGACAGGCGTCAGCTCTTCGCTCATGCGGCAAGCCTTGTAAGCTTCGTCGGCCAGCTTCTGCGAGCGCAGCGCGAACTCGTCCTGCTGCTCGCGGGTGATGCCTTGCTGCTCGGCGTAAAGTTCGGCGGTGTTCGCCATGTAGAGGCCGCAGTAGCTGTCGAGCAGCGCGACCATCAGCGAATCTTCCAGCTTGCCTTCGCCCAGGCCGACGCCCCAGCGCATGCCGCGAATTACGTGCGGCGCCTGTGACATGGATTCCATGCCGCCGGCCAGCACGGTCGTGGCCTCGCCGAGCTGGATCATTTGCGCAGCGGTAACCACCGACTGCATGCCGGAGCCGCAGAGGCGGTTGACGGTGAGCGCCGGCACTTCGACCGGCACGCCGGCTTTCAGTGCGACGTGGCGCGCGCCATAAATGGCATCGCCCGAAGTCTGCTGGGCGTTGCCGAAGACGGCGTGATCGATCTCGCCGGGCTCGACGCCGGAGCGCCGCATGGCTTCGACGGCCGCGATGGCGCCCAGTTCCTGGCCGGTGAAATCCCGTAGCTTTCCACAGTAGCGCCCCATAGGCGTGCGGGCGCCGTTGACGATTGCGATGTCGGTTCCGTTTGGCATGTGTATATGGATGAACTTTCGAGGTCGAGGAAACCTGTCAGTTTATCAGTGGCGAAAGCAGCCGGGCAATGTTCCGCATCTAAGTTCCCGGTGCGGTCATCAACTTTCGCTAAAGAGCGGGCCCCACCGGAACCAGATTCCACCAACCCGGGGTGAGCGATGAAATCCACCAGCGGCAGCAGCTTCAGAATGAGAATAGGCATGGGCATGGCCGGCGGTTCGGTTGCAGCCGTCCTGCTTGCATTGTCGGCAGTGGGATGCGGCAGCGGAGGCAGCAGCAGTATGAACGGGTCCTCGCTGCTGCCGGGCGGCGGCGTGGCATCGGGAACGCCGGTCGCGCTCAATCGATTGAGCACCGATCCCTACAGCAACTCCGAAAGCCAGCACGCTACCGAAGTCGAGCCCAGCATGGCGGCCAACGCCTCCACCCTGGTGACCGCATTTCAGGTGGGCCGGATGTTTGCCGCGGGCGCAACCGACATCGGCTTCGCCATGTCGACCGACGGAGGCGCCAGCTGGACCAACGGGCTAGTGAACGGAATCACCACGTTTGCCGGTGGAGGCTTCAACGCGGCCAGCGATCCCGTGGTCGCCTACGATCAAGCGCACTCAACCTGGATCATTGCCTCGCTCGGAGTGGCCAGTGATACGGATACGGTGCTGGTCAGCCGCTCCAGCGATGGCCAGAGCTGGTCGGCGCCGATCCCGGTGAGCTTCACCCCCGACGCCGACAAAGACTGGATCACCTGCGACAACAACCGGACCAGTCCGTTCTACGGATATTGCTATATGGAATGGGACGATCCCAGCCAGCCGAATAACGGGCTGGTGTTCATGAGCACCTCCAATGACGGCGGCATGACCTGGACTCCAGCGATTAATACCGCGGACCGGGTTGCCGGAGTTGGCGGCCAGCCGGTGGTGAGCCCCAACGGCCAAGTGATCGTGCCCATCGAGAGCTCCGACGGCACCCGGATGCTGGCGTTCACGTCGACCACCGGAGGCGCTTCCTGGACTGCTGCGGTGACCATCTCGAATATCACCGACCATACGGTCGCCGGCGGTCTGCGTACGACGGCGCTGCCTTCGGCAACGGTTGACGCTGCCGGGTTGGTGTACGTGGTGTGGCAGGACTGCCGTTTTCGTACCAACTGCGCTGCCAACGATATCGTGCTCACCACGTCGTCGGACGGTATTACGTGGACCCCGCCTGTCGGAATTCCTATCGACGCAATCACGACCACGAATTTTGACCACTTCATCCCGGCGCTGGCCGCCAATCCCATCACCAGCGGTCCCGCAGCTCAGCTTGGTTTGACCTACTATTACTACCCCAATACGGCATGCGATGCGGCGACCTGTCAGCTACAGGTGGGTTTCATCTCATCCTCCGATGGAGGCAGCACCTGGGCCACGGCAACGCCGGTGGCCGGACCGATGTCGCTGTCGTGGCTGCCGGACACGCGAACCGGCTTGATGGTAGGTGACTACATGGCGACGGCATACTCCAACAATCAGCCGCGAGCGGTTTTCGCGGTTGCGCAGAGCAAGACCGGGAACACGTTCGATGAGGCGATCTACACCACGGTAAGTCCGTTCCAGCAGATGCACCAGGCGACCCGCCGGGTGATGCCTCCCAGCGCCGTGGTCACTACGCGAGCGGACCATCCGCCGCGCAGGTACTTCGATCTCGATCAGGAGCACCCGATCCCGCCGCAGAAGTAGTTATCCCGTAGCCTGCAGGAGTTCTTCGTAGGCGCGATTGATGGCTTGCGCCTTGCGTTTGGCGAGCTCCTGAAGGTCTTCGCCAAGGTGTGCGACTTTATCGGGATGATAGATCGCCATTTGCCGCAGGTAGGCGGCGCGGATATCTTCCTTGCTCGCGTTGCGCGCGACTCCGAGAACAACGTAGGGATCGAATGCGCCATCCGGTTCGCTCCTGGGTTGCGGCTCGTGCTGCCGATGTTCGCCGGAGGGCTCTGCGGCACGCCATCCTTGACGATTCCATTCGTCGTCCCGGGCTTGTTGCTCGGCGTGACGCTGCTGCGCGGCGGCCTGTTGGGCCGCCGCCTGGAAAGCGGCAATGCATTTCGCGCAGTAGGCGCCTGAGCCTTTGAACCTGCGGGCGCACCTGGCGCACTTGGGCCCCCGCACACCGCGATAAGCCTTCCACGAGAACCAGACTCCGATGGCCGCGGCGGCGAGGATAGCTAAGACTTCAAGTACGGATATTGCAGACGCGCTGTTAGCGGAATCCGGAGCAGCGGCTGGAGAAGCCGGGCCGGCCTGCTCTTTCGCGGCCTCGGCCGATGGGGAGGATGCCGGCTGGGCCGCTCTTGCGCCGGGCGGTGATGGACGCGGTGCTTCCCGTCCGGAAGGATTTTCGGTGGCTGGCTCTTTAGTCTTTGCGGCAAGGGTCGATGCCCGGGCGGCGATGGCGTTGGGCGCGGCAAGCTGTTGGCGCAGGCAGGAGTAGTAAGCAGCCGGGCCACGAGACAGTCGCTGGATCTTGCACGCCGATTCGATCATCGCCCGCTCGTCGCTCGAGACGCCGGCGAGCGACGGCTTGCCCGTACCGGCATCCAACGCCTTCACCTGGCGGCCAAGGCAATCCATATAGGCCGCGTGGCTTTTTAGTTTTTGATTGTGGCAGGCCGCTTCGATCATCATCCACTCGTCGTCGGCGATGTGAGCAGGGGAGGAAGCCGAAGGCTGGCGTTGCTGATCGAGAGGCGGGACTCTCCCGCTGCAGGGCGAACACATCAGTACGACGCCAACCAAGGAGGCCGCAAGCATTGCCCGCATGAGTAGAAGGGAAATCTTATCCCATCGCAGCTCGCCGTCAATGCTTCGCGGGTGGTAGGCGGCCGGCGCTCAAGCGCAAAGCGGGAAGTCAGGGCGCGATTTTCCAGATTGTGCCGTAACCCTCCAGCCCACCCTGAATCGCGGTGCCATAAAGATTGCCGCTGCTATCGAGCAGCGCATTGCCGTAAGGGTATTTTCCATCGTCCTGCCCGCTGAAGTCGTGAAGGTCGGTGTAGGTCCAGTTGCCATTGGATAGGGTCAGCTTGAAAGCCGTGCCGAGCTCGTAGGCGCCCCCACCTGAGGTGGTGCCATAAAGATTACCGGCTGCATCCATGGCGACGTTACCTACCGGGCCTCCACTTTGGAAGCCAGTGGTGAACGCCCAGAGCACGTTTTCACTCCAGCTTCCGTCTTGCTGAGGAACAAGTTCAAAGACAGTACCTGCACCGTTGTTGCCGCCGAGAATCCCGCCCTTAGCGGTCGTCCCATACAGATTGCCCGAGCTATCAAAGCGCACCCCGGATGCGGGATTGCATCCATCACCGTCACCATCCCCTAAGAACAAGTGAATGGTGGTCTTCACCCAGCCGGAGCCGGAGGGCGTTAGTTTGAAGGCGACACCGCAGCTGTACACACCTCCACTGGAGGCGGTGCCGTAGAGATTGCCGGAGCTATCGAAGATCACTCCGCCCACCGGCCCGATGCCATCGATGCCGCCGGCGAATTTGTACAGAATTGTTTCCTGGTAGTGGCCGCCGCCGGATGGAGTCAGCTCGAAGACTGTACCGCATCCGTCACGATCGCATCCTTCACCACCCTCGGCGGTCGTGCCATAGATGTTTCCGGCCGCATCGAAAACCAGAACCGAGTAAACGGGATCGGCTCCGTCACTGCCGCCCGCGAACTCGTGCAGTACGTTGAGCGTCCAGGGGGCAATGATGTTGGGTGGCGCGCGCGGAGGAGGAGTCAGATTGAAAACGGTGCCTACATCTCCGGTCCCACTTTGATCCGTAGTGCCATAGAGCGTGCCGTTCGGGCCGATGGTTACCGGCGCCTGCGGTACAGTTCCGGAGTCAGTTCGACCGAAGGTGTTATAGAGCGGAGTGAGAAGCCACTCGCCATTCCTCTCGATCAGTCTGAAGACCACGCCTCCATCCGTGACGCCGCCGGTTGCGGTCGTACCATAGAAGTTCCCGGCTCGGTCGATTATCAATCCCGCCGAGGGCTGTGACCCATCGTTCCCGCCGGTAAAGGTATGCAGCACGGAAAAGGTCTGGCCGTGGGCGGATTGCGTCAGCACCACCATGGGAGCAAACAGAAGCGCCAATACTAAGGCCCGCGTGCAAGAGCCGCGCCGCAAGAACAATATGAAAAATTGAGATGGGTGTGGCATGGTGGGCTCCTTGCTAACGCAGGCCGCTTACGGTTGCCATTCTCGACTAACGGCACTTTACACCCGGAAGACTTCGCTTTCCAGCCGACAAGCAGGTTTGTCGCGCGGCGTTAACCTGGGCTACGCGACGTGGGTTCACTTCGCCGCGGTGCGTTCGGCGTGGAACTCGCCTTCCTTGCCCATCACATGAAAGTTGCCCTGCATGGTGTCGCCTTCGACCTGTCCGCGAAAGGTGAGCGGATGGCGGGTCTTGGTGCGGAAGACGATGTGATGGCCGTTCAGGCTGCCATCAAGTCCTCCCGACTGATACGGGCCTTTGAAATGACCGGTGATGGCGCTGCCATTCTGTTTGAGGTCGACGGTCTTGGTGTCGAGATCCCCGTTCCAGTTTTTCGCGGAGATGATCCAGTGTCCGGCGACGTTGACGGGTTGGGTGTTGGGCAAGGGCTCCTGGCCCACAGCGACGGCCAGAAAACAGAACAACACAAGAAGAGGTAATGCCGATTTGCGGCGAGCCATTCCGTTTCCTCGCATAGGTTAGCTGTTCCAGCCCGGCACCTGGTTGACCATGTTCCACACCATCCGGTCGAGCGCGGTGTTGATGGTATCGACGGGTTGGGTGCGGGTGTTAGTCAGCGCGCCCCAGCACATGCCGTTGGTGGTGCGCACCACGACGCTGGTTGTACCGGGCAGGCTTCCCATGTGCCACCAATTTCCTTTTCCGTTGTCGCGCACCATCCATCCGCGCGCATACTTTGCGGGCGAATTCTGCGGATACGCCGGCGCCGGCGTGGTCATCGTCTGGATGGTCTCCGGTTTCAGAATGCTGGGCACTCCCGGCGCGCCGCCTACGTGAGTGCAGAAGCGGGCCAGATCGGATGGGTTAGCGATCCATCCGCCGTGCGAATCCATGCGGGTGACGTTGATGGCGTACGGCTTCTCGCCAAACTGTCCGACATACATGGCTTCGTTCGGGGCCCGTTGCTTCAGCTTGTTGCCCGCAATCTGCATGTCGGTGATGCCGCAAGGCGCGAGCACCGCTTGCTGCACATAATCTTTGTAAGCCTGGCCGGTGATTCGCTCGATGACGCGTCCCAGGACGCAGTAGCCGAAATTGGAGTAGGCCCAATGCTCGCCGGGCGGATAAGTCAACGGCAGGTTTTCGAGCGTCCAGGTGATGAGCCTCTTCTGGTCCCACGAATTGAAGCGGAACATGGGATCGGTATTGTCGTTCGGCCAGCCGCCGCTGGTGTGGGTGAGCAGGTTGTCGACCGTGACATCGGTGACGTACTGCTTGTACGGAGGCTTGCCGTAGAGGTTGTCCAGAACGCCGCTGGGGCCGAAGACCTTGTCGGAGAGGTTCAGCTTGCCCTGCTCCACCAGGGTGAAGATGGCCACGGAGGTAATCGGCTTGGTGGCGCTGGCGATGCGGAACAATGTGGTGGCCGAGGTTTGCAGCTGTACGTCTTTATCGGCCATGCCGAAGGGGCGCTCGAAGACGAATTCGCCGTTGCGAACCATGGCTACCGAGAGCGCCGGGGCAAAGAATTGGTTCATGAATTGGCGGCCGAGCGCCGCCATCTCCCGGTGCTCTTCGGGGGTTGGTCGTTGGCGTTGCGGCGCAGCCCAGGCGAGTGCCGAGAGCGGTGGCGCGACGATTAGCGACGCAGCCGCGCCGAGCATCTGTTTCAAGCGCCGCACGGCGATCGATAGGGGACATGAACGCTCCGCTTCAGATGGAATATTGCCCGGCTGACAACCGACAACTGACATCTGGCAACTGCTTTCTCCTACCAGCCACCGCCGCCTCCACCGCCCCCACCTCCTCCGGAACCTCCGCCTCCACCGCCTCCGCCACCGCCGCTGTCGAAGCCGGAGCTTGATCCCGGCGGCGAAGAAGCTGAGGAGATCGCCGAAGAGAAGCCGCTGGAGAAATCGCCGGCAAAAGTATTCATATCAAAGTTGTCCCATTGGGTGCTGCTGATCCACAACGGCGCGTAAGCTACAGCCGCGCCAGTGGCGACGACAGCGGCCTGTGCCAGCACCGACGTGAACTGGTTGGCCCAGGCCTGCTCCACTCCCAGCGCCAAGGCGTAGGGCAGGCACTTCTCGAACAGTTGCGGCGTCTTCGCCGGCAGGCTGATGCGTTGCAGGCGATCGCTGTCGACGGCGGTGAGGAACTGCCGGAAGCCCTCGATCTGATCGAACAGCCTTCGTCCCTCGGACGTGAGCGCCTTCAGTTCAGCGATACCGACGCCGTTGGCGATCGCGAGCGCGATCAGGATCAGCACCGCCCAAACGCCGATCATGGCAGCGAGAAAGCCCATCACGACCACCTCGGCCAGCACAAACGGTATGGCAAACAAGGATGTGGCGAGCGATGCTTTTCCCGACTTCCAGGTACTGACGGCGGTGCGGACGAGGAAGACGCAGCCAATGCTCCAGAAGCTCAGCCAGACGCACAGAAAGCCGGCGGCCGCCGCTTTCGGGCCGCGCAGGCCCATCACCATCAGCGCCAGAACGCCCAGGGTGAGCAGAACTCCGGGCACGGCCCACCGCCGGTTCTTGTGGAAGAGGCGGTCTTTCTCTTCCAGTTCGAGATCGCCGCTCAGCGTTTTCTTGGCGGTGGTGAAGGTGACCGCGTCGGTTGCGGCAACCGGAATTTCGTCGCCGTTCGCAAAGAGAATCCGCAGCAGGTTTTGTTCTTCGACGGGAAGCTTGCCGTCCACCGCCTTGAGACGTTTCAGCGAGTACAGGCTGCCGGCCTGCTCGATCCGCAGATAGCCTTTGACCGCGAGATCGACCACCGCGCTGACGAAGACGCGATCGTCATAGCCCATGCGTTGCAGGTAACGCATGGCGGCGGGAGAAAGCCCGGGCGGCGGCTCGTAGCTGACCACGATGGGGCCCGGCTGTGGATCGCGTCCAACCGCCATCCAGGCAACCGCGTAATAGATCACAATCAAGGCCAGCCCCATCAAGCCGGCGACCACGGTTGGGTTGTCCTGCATCCACCAGCGGATGCGATCGGCTTGCGAAGGCTCGCGGAGAATTCCCTTGGGAAAGCCGACTACGATGCTCAGGCCCTGACCTCTGCTTAGCGGCTGGGTTGTCTCGAAGCGCACGTTGGTGTCGCTGATTTGCTCGAAGGTCAGGTTCTCGTCGTGTGAAGCCTGATAGCCGGTGTAGCCGGTTAGCTTGAGATCGGCGGGCTGTACCGGACCGGGCAAGGTCACCGTGGCGGAGGCGTGGTCAATAGGAAATTGCCAGCCCAGGCCGGTGACGTTCCAGTAGAGCTCGTCATGATCGGGGAAGAAGCCGATCTCGCGATTCACGGTGTACGTCAGCTCATAGGTGTATGTGCCCGGATCGAGCTGCGTGGTGGCGCTGCCGATCTTGATGCGGACGCCGTTGCTCACGTCCTGCTGGGTGTACGCTTCGTCCTTGCCGTCGCGGCGGACGCTGAGCAGTTGGAATTTGACGGCGTATGGCTGGGCGTTGCGGTCCGTATAGCGAGTGGGGAAGTCGCGGAAGATGCCGTGGCGGATGGCTACGCCCTCGCTGTAAACCTGAATGACTTCATGCACTACCAGCGAGGCGTTGCGCTGAATCCTGATGTCGGAATGGAAGTCAGTAATGCCTTCCTGGGCGAGGGCCGGGCTGGCCACAATTGCCACTGCGAACAACAGCACAGCCCACGGCCATCGGCGCATGCGACCTCCTCAGTACGTTCTTGTATTTTGGCTGACAGCCGGAAAGAGTCCAAAGGAAATCGTCGGCGTGGGACATTGATCAGTCCCGGAAGCGACATCCAGGTTCTGGGACCTTCAGAAGCTGATGGTGATTTGTCCCTTATTGTCTGGGATCTTCATGTCGATGCCGCGCTGGCGATTGGCGGCGACGGTGGCGTTGGCGTTGAGTGCCGACAGCGGAATAGTGCGCTGCTGGCCGTTCTGGTCGAGCTGCAGCGAATCCGTGTTCATGAAGTAGTTACTGGATTCCACATGCTCGCCATTGGCCAGGATGAAGACCGCGGGCGGGGTGGGTTTCGAGGGCGCGGCGTCTTTGGCGCGGGCATCTTTTTCCTGCCAGACCTTCACCCCTTTATGACCGCCAACGTAGCTGCCCGTGGCCTTGTGCGAGGCCAGGTCGGGGACAGTATGAGTGCCGAGCGAAGAGGTTTTCGGCGCCGCCAGAACTTTTGCTGTGCTGGTCGAGATCGCTCCGTATTCAATAGCGGTCTGCGCATGCGCGGCCAGAACCATGCCGGCTGCCATGCCGATAGCGGCGATTAATCGGACTTTCATGGTCTTCCTCTGGAACTGCCCGGCCCGGGCGCACCGCGGGCAGGAAAACGGGCAGAGTACAACCAGAGTTATATCCGGTTCGGGTCGGCTTGGGGCATTCTTTTTGCGAGGCGAGGTTACGTTGGTACTCGCCTGCGGTCCGGCGCGCAGATTTTCCCATCGCGAACCCGGCCAGCCTGGAAGTGGCGCCGGCGAGGTCGCGAAAACTCCCACCCAGTCTTATGCAGGCTGGGTGGGGCCGGTTACTTCCCGGTAGGACTCGGCTCCTCTTGTACCTTTTGCGGCGGGGTAAACGCCACCATCACGACTTTCTGGAATTCGACTGCCTGCCCGCAGCGCATGTAAGGCGTGTACTTGTACTGCTGCACCGACTCGGCTGCGGCCGCAGTCAAATCAGGATCGCCGCCGATCACGGTTGCCTTGCTCACCGATCCGTCTTTGCCGACGTTCGCCAGCACCCAGACCACGCCATACTTCTTGGCCTTCCGGGCCGCTTCCGGCATCTTCGGCGGCTCGCTCTTTTTCAGGTCCGGGGCGGCGTAGTTCTTGTCCAGATCGGCGCAGGCAGGGAATTCGATGCTGGTGCTCTTCTCCGGGGCGATGAAGAGTTTGTCATCGAACTTGTCGCCCCGCGTCACCGTCACCTTGCCTTCCACCAGCAGTTGTTTGGCGAAATTTACCTTCACGTCCTGGGGATACGAATTGCTGCCCAGGGTGACGTAATCGCTGTACTCGAAGCTGGTGAACCCGGACTCCACACTCAGCAAGTGAGCGGTTGCCGGATCGATGCAAAAGGTCATGACCGGCTGACCGAACGCGATACAACGGGCGTCAATGCTGCCGATTTTTTTCTTGCTGGTCTCCAGCTTTGCCTTTTGCCAGTCCACCGGCGGAGTGGTGATGTAAGCCCCGGCGGGGTTGGCGCCATCCGGGCCGGCCAGGGCCGACTCAAACAGCATCGTCCACAGCAGCGGTGTGTTCTGGTTGCTGAACGAAGCGAGCTTTCCGCCGTTGAGCACCGACATGTACTGCAAGCCGGGGGCGCTCCACTCCGAACGCCACTTGTCTGGTCCCGCCCAGGAAATGGTGTACTCAAGGTTAACGTCGGTACCGTCCGGCTTGGGTAGGCGAACTTTGGTGTCCACCTTCACCGGGCCTGACGTCCAGATGTCGGCCTGCTGAAATGATTTCGTCAGCAATTCGTGCGGATCTTCTTTGGCGAACAGGGGAGCGGCCAGCAACAGGGCGATCACCGCGTACCACAGAACCTGCGCTTTGGATTTGTTCAAGATTGCCTCCAGAATTGTCCGGCAAAACAATAAACGATGGCCCGAGGTTGCGCTGTGTTGCCGGTCACCGGCCTACCGGACACAAACCATTGAGAGTATCAAACTGCAGTTGTGAAAGCCAAGTTACCCGCGGACGAGCGCCGATGGGTGACTCAGGATTCGTGCAACGCCGCGCCTGTCTCCCGAAGATTACTGCGCTCAGTAGCTTAGACGATCATCTCGCGATCATCTTCCCCTCATCCCGTTCTCAGACCGCCCTCATTTCCAAATCACGCGCCAGCCATTGCACGCCGCAAGCACTCCGGGGCATTGTGCCCGCACACGAGGTCGGGATGAGTGATCCCGGCCGGCTGCGGAGAGAAGCGACATTAGCGGTGACGTTCCCTCCGCAGCATTCGACCTAGTCGTCGCCACAACGTAGGACCAAGGAGATCAAGATGAATACGCATGAAACCATAACCAGCAGGTTTTCGATGAGCTGGAAGCGATACGCGACCGGCGTGATTCTGTTGGCCGCACTGGCCCTGACCCCGCTCTACGCGGTTCAACAGTCTTCCGGCGTCTCATTTGCGCAAGTGAACTTTACTTACGCCGACGCGCCCCAACCTTATTCGCAATACGGCCAGGTGTCGCTCGACTACAGTGTGCTCACCAGCGGCGGCTACATTAACGTCGAGCGCTACAACGCCGACGGCACGCCCGCCGGATGGGTGGTGCAGAACATGCCGGTGCTAAGCGCCTATGGCTTGCCCGGCCTGAGTTCCATGTTCGATCTGGGGAGTTCCGGATACCAGACATCGTTCAGCGCCTATGTTGATTTCTCTTCGACTCCCCTGGTGGATGACAGTTCGCTGAACCACCAGCTGCCGACCGTATACCAGCTGGCACAGGTGCAGAACAATGCCGAGGGCTCGGGGGCGTCGCGCACGACTCCACCGGGACCACCGCCGGTAGCGGGAGCGATCGCGTTCGCCACCGGCGGGCTGATTTCGGCAACCGTCAATACCATCGCGCCCAGCGTGGAGCAGGACAACGGACAATGCTGCCCGGCGGCGCTGTCGAATGGCCTGGAGTACCTGAAATCGCTGGGAGTGCAGAACGTGAAGTACGACAACGTTCCCGGTATCTTCGGAGTTCCCAACAATTCTCGCGTGGGCCAGATTGATGTGATTATGAATCGGATGCAGGGGCAAGGTGTCTTCCGGCAGACGTTCATCGTGGGCGAGTTGCGTTACCTGAACAACACCGGGCTGCTGAATCTGGGACTGATGCATCAGGGAAGGTTTGACGATCAGGCCGGCAATTTCATTCAGGGGAATATCACTCGCGCCGGGCTGACTTCCACCAGTGCAGGTCCCACTCCCACCACCAGCTTCATTATTCGACAGGTGACCAACGGCGCGGCTATGGAATTCGATCTTAGCTGGAATGGAACACCCAGAGGCGCCGGCCACTGTATTGAGATTATCGCCGGCGGCTACACTCTCGGCGTTCCCTGGATCGCCTTCGTCCACGACGCAGTGCAGGGCGACAACACCAAGGGCACGGCGTTCAAGGATGGCGGCTACGGTTTCAGCTACCTGACTGAGCCGCCCACGGCAACGGCCTTCGTCGGCTTTCGCAACTGGGTTGACGGCAACACCGCCGGAGTAAGGGACGTGGTGATTCAGACCGCCCCCGGCGGCAACTAAGCGCACGTGGACAACACCGAACTAGGCCACCCAGGCCAACTGCCTGGGTGGAGTTTTTCCTACCAGTAATAAAGGCTCACGTTATCCAGCCAGATGTCGTAGGGATCCTGGCGATAGTCTCCGTCCATCTGGAAAGCTACATTCACGTCGCTGCCTTGGTAGTTCGATTGTGGGTTGTAGTACTTATCCACGGTAGTGACATTGCCATCGAGGGTCACGCTGATGTAGTGGACCTGACTGTTCACTCGTTCGGCCTGCCAGGTTAGATGGTGCCACGCGTTGCCGGAAACTACCGGACAAGCTACCGAAGTCGTCTCCCAATGTTCGCTCTCCGGGTTCCATATGTCCCAATGTCCGGTGTCACGATAGCTGCACTCGGTGCCCCAGGTATAACGCACGCCATTGAAGCTCTGGTTGATGTCGAACTCCAGGGCCTCGGGCGCGGTGGGATCGTTGATATAGAAGTAGAGATCGTAAACAAAATGCGTCGGCGTGCTGTTCGGCCCGAAGGACTTCCACCATAGCGCATTCGAATACTGCGTAGGACCGCCGAGGGTAAACTGCGACGAGTTGCCACTGAGCGAAGGCGTCTGCTGGTTCTGGGTCAGGGTGGAAGTAGCGTTGCCCAGGCCGCTGGCGCAAGGCTTGCCATTCAGCTCCGCGGTACACCATTGCCAATCAGGAAGCGTCTGCACCGCCGACTCGACCGCCGCGCCCGAAGGGACGCCTGGCGGCAGGGAGGGAGAATTGTTCATAGGAGAAGAACCGCCCGCCGGCGGAGACGGCGTGCCTGAGCCCGGGGATTGTGTGCCGGACGACGGAGTACCTGAACCGGGCGACGGTGTATTTGTGGGATCGGCCGGCTGCGTCATCGGGGTTTGCGTGGGAGGAGCCGACGCGGTATTGGCAGCGCCTCCGCAACCTATGCCGACGAGTAGGGTCAGAGCCGGCGCGCAGAGCAACAACTTCTGCGAAAGCGACGCGGGACGGGCAAATGTATACGGACGAAAAGCTTTCATCTACTAACTCCAAACGGGTGGGGTTTCGTGCGAAGCGCACACTTGATAGGAAATGTGGGTTACATGAATTATAGGTGCCGGCGCAGGTGGTCTAAGTTGAAGAAGCTGGAATTACGGCGGGAAAATCGTCCTAGTTCAAGTGTGGAACACCTTAATACACCAGGAGTAGTTGGCGTCGCTGGAGGTCAACAATAAACGGTGAAGCGTCATCGCCTGGCGGTGTTACTTGTGCTTCCCCCGCGCCAGTTTGTTACACGGAAAGCGTCGTTTACTTACACGCGCTGACGCCCTTTTCGATCGCCGTACCTTCTTCGTAGTCGTTCCAGGTCTCGATCATCAGGACGGGAAGTGGATGCTGCTGGTCGTAGTAGCGGCGAAAGACGCGCATGGTGTCGACGAAGGTTCTACCGCAGCGTGAATCCATTTTGCGGTTCTGGCTCCAGCTGGCTTGGGTGTCGTTGAAGCCGGGCCATGCCGCCCCGATGGCGATCTTGTTGGGATACTGCGTGGACATGGTCTTGTAGAAGTTGTCCAGATATTCCTGGCCCCAGTTGCTGCCATCAGCTTGCCATCCCGACTTGCCCGGATTCACCCACGCGTAAAAGCCGTCGAAGACATTCGCCAGGTCGGGATGAATGTCTTTGAAGATGAGCAGCGGCGGATTCTGCCAGCCGTTCACGGTCTGGCGAACGCGATTCCAATCGGCGTGGCCGCCCTTGGGAAAAATCAAAATCAGCGGACGGTCGTTATAAGTGAGATAGGCGTTGCGCGGCACTACGGCATGCGGGCCGATGTAGCGGTCGTAGGCATATTGCAGGTCGCTGATTACGTCGTCGGTTTCCGACGAAGGATCGCTGTCGTTCTCGTCATACAGGATGGCGACCTTGAAGTTCTTCTCGGCGGCGACCTCCTGCATCAGCGCGTATGCCTTGTCTTCGAAGGTGTGGTGCTGGCCGTACCAGTTCACCACGAACGCGGAAATGCCGAGCTGCTTGGCCTGATCGATCTGCTTCTCGATGACCACACGGTCCTGCGACGAGTACCCGACGTTGATGTGTCCCGGCTGGCCGAACCACGGCAGATAGGCGGCGAGCAGGCTGGGCTGTCCGCCGCCTTCGAAGAAGCTGTTGGCGGCAAGCGTCGAACGGGTGTCGTTGCCATGACATCCCGAGAGCAGAAGCGTAAGGGCGAGTGCCGGCAGTAACAGGTTGCGCAGAGATCTGGCTGAGTGGAGCATGTGAGTTGCTGATTGGGCCAAGCAAGTAGGATGTGAGTTTCGCAAAAGCAGTTGTCAGAAAGGGGCTATTCGCTTTTAGCTCTTCGCCGGATCGTCCCGTTGAAACTGTACTTTGGCAAAGCGACCTGAGGAGAGCGGATCTGGCGAAAAGCGGGCAGCGAACAGCGAAGAGCGTCAGAAGAACTCGCGTAGCCGTCCGAAGCTTGGCACCTGGAGCAAGCGGCCGTTGCCGATCTCGGGAAGGACCTCGCCGCGTTCCAGTTCCCAGGTATTGTGGTGGGGCACGAAGACCGCGTGCAGGCCGGCCTCAAGCGCGGGGTTGATGTCGGACTTGGGGCTGTTGCCGATCATCCAGGTCTGCTCGCGCCCGAGCGCGTATTTCTCGACGATGGCGGCATAGGTCGGCGCGTCTTTCTCGACCACAACTTCAACCGAGACGAAATGCTGCTTCAGGCCCGAGCGTTCCAGCTTGCCTGTCTGCTCGGTGATGTCGCCCTTGGTCAGCAGGAAGAGGCGATGGCGCTGCGCGAGCTCGGCAAGCGTCTCCGCGACCTCGGGAAGAATCTCCATGGGATGTTCAGCGATGGCATAGGCGATGCCGTGAATGGTTTCGTGCAGTGCGGGTGTGAGCGGCACGACCGACAACTGCTCGAAGCAATTCACCAGCGCGCGCGCGAAGCTGTGCATGCCGTAGCCGTGTTGGCGGATGTTCTCGCGCTCGACTTCCCACAGGACCTGGCGCACCTGGTCGGGCGTGTACTCGTGATGGTTGAGAAACGAGATGAAGTTGGCAATGGCGCGCTCGAAGTAGACGTTGTTCTCCCACAACGTGTCATCAGCGTCGATGAGCAGGTTCTGGCCCGGCGCGGCGCGCTGGGAAGGGGAAGACATGGCGGTCATGATAACGCTTCCAACTGCGCGGTGATCCGTTGCCATGGGGCATCGCCTGCGTACTCGATGGCTTTTTGATAGCCACTTGCTCCCATGCGCTCGCGTGCTGCGGGATCGTGCAGCAGCGTCTCAAGTTCCTGCGCGAGTTTTTCCGCGTCGCCGAAGGGGACGGTCACGCCGCCACCGCTTGTTTGTATCAGCTCGCGCGAGACTTCGATATCAGCCGCAACCACGGGCTTGCGATTGGCCCAGGCTTCGATCAGCACCAGTCCCAGCGATTCAACTCTCGAAGGCTGCGCCACGATGGTCGCCGAGGCCAGAAGGTCGCGCTTCTCTTCGTCGGCAAAGGGCGGGAGGTTGAGCAGACGTGGGCAGTTTGCGCCTGCGGTCGCGATGAAGCTGTCGAAGGTCGAGAGGCTGGGGCCGGCCATCACCAGCCACGCATTTGAGCCGCGAGCCCAAAGCAGCTTCATGGCTTCGACCAGCGTCTGCGAACCTTTCTCGTAGGCTTTCATGCCGAGGTGCAGAACGACGGGATCGTCGAAGCCATGTTTTCGCCGCAGAAAGTCCGGATCGCCGCCGATTGCGTTTTGCAAATCGATTCCGAATGGAGTGACCGCCAGTTTTTCATCGGCTAATCCCAGCGCGTGAAGATGGTCGCGCTCGGTTGCGGTCATGCAGAAGACTCGGCTGCAATGGCGCAGCAGCTTGACCTGGTGCGGCTGCAGATAATGCCGGCGGACGGCACTACTGCCGGGCTCCCCAAGATGCGAGCAGGGAGTTGCGACAACGGGAATGCCACGCGACTCGCCGGCGCGCAGCCCGGCATACATCAGGCTGTTGTAGGGCAGCGGGCCGACGTGGATGAGATCGGCATCGACGGTGCGAAGCGCTTCGGATAGACCGCGGACACGAAACGATGGCCGCCAGTGCTGTGCCTTCCATCGCCAGTACGGAGCGAGTCCCAGCAGGCGAGTGGCGCGGCGCACCAGTGTGTTGTAGTCGACAGGGAAGCGGCGCACGGTTATGCCATCGACAGCGAATTGTTCCTCGGGGAAAGTTTTGAAGCCGGGGAGCCAGAAGGCTTCGAGATCATCGGCCGTCGTGGTGAATACGGTGGCGCGATGCCCGTGCTGTACCAGGTACTTCGCCAGCGACAGGATGGAATTCTCGAATCCGCCGTGATAGGGGTAGAAGCGAGGGATGACGAAGAGGACGTGCAACGAGTAATTCTACCGCGTCGGGCCGAGGTTCAGGTCGGTCATGCCGCGCAGCAGGTCGCGCTGTTCGGGAGTGTAGCTGTTCTTGAATTCGTCGGAGTTGAGCAGATCGTTGCGCGCCGAAGGCGGCATGCCGCGCAGCCGGCGATAGGCCTGGGAGACCTTGTTACGCTGGTCTTCCGGCATGGCGTGGTACTGGTTGAACAGATTGCGCGCCTGGGCCTGCTGCTGTGGGCTCATGTGCTCGAAGGTCTCCATCCGGTTCAGGATCTGCTGTTTTTGTTCCGGAGGGCGGCTGTTGAATTCGCGCAGGCGGTTCACTAACTGGTCCTGCTTTTGCGGAGGCAGGTTGCGGAAGTTGGGATCGCTGCGCAGCTGTTTTTCCTGCTGACTGGGCGGCAGGGAGCCATACTTGCGCAGCCAGTCGCCGCGATGGGGGCCGGGCCCGCTGAGATGATAGGAAGGCTGGGAATTGCCCTGTGGCGAACTCTGATGCTGCGCCGGGGGCGCCGACGCGTGGTGCTGCCATCCTGCAAAGCCGAATAGGAGCGAGCTGGCTGTCAGCACCGCAAATAACGAGATGTGCCTGGCCAGACGCACGGGTTTCTCTTACTCCGCGGAAGATTGCCCGTCAAGCGCGTCGAACTCGGAGAACAGGTCGGCGTTCTTGTCGAGATATTGCAGGTCGCCCACCGCAGTTCCGGGAGCGCTCACCATGCGCACCGGGCCGTTAGTGCCGTCGGCGACGGTGTTGTGGTCCTGATTGAAACGGTCCATCTCCAATAGGCTAATGCCGACGGCCATCAGCACGGCGGCGAGCACCGCAACCATCGGACGCCGCAGCCATGCCAGCCAGTTACTTGCAGGCGCAGACGCCTCCTCGCGCACTCGCACCATCAGACGCGAATTGAAATAAGGAGACGGCTCCGGCGTCTGCCACTCGTCCAGCAGCGACATGGTCTCGCGAAACGACGCCAACTCGGCGGCGCATGCCGGACAGCTCCGCAGATGCTCCTGCGCGTTGGGCGACAACGTTTCCGGCCCGCTCAGGACCGCTTCCATGAATTCGTGACGAAGTTTTTCGCACATCATAACTGCACCTTACAAATAACGTTTCAGGGTCTCGCGCAAAGTTTCATAGGCGCGAAACAACAGTGACTTGGTTGCCGATTCGCTTAGCTTGAGCACGGCCGCGATCTGCTTGTAGTCCATGTTCTGATACTTGTGCATCAGCACTGCCATGCGTTGCCGTTCGGGCAGCGCGTCCACCTGGCGCCGTATCGCGGCCAGCCGCTCGCGGCGCAGGATATGTTGCTCGGCATTCAAGCCGGTATCGGCCACATCGACGGTCAAGCCCGTGTCTTCGTCGGGCTCGTCGATGGCGACCATGTTCTCCGGCCGCTCGTGCTTGGTATCGCGCGCGTGGTTCACTGCCAGGTTGGTTGCGATACGGTACAGCCAGGTGGTGAACTTCGCGCTGGCAGCGTAGCCCTGCCGCGAGCGATACACGCGCAGAAACACCTCCTGCGCCAGCTCCTCCGCCACCGCCTGATTATGGGTCATGCGATACATAAAGCTGATCATCGGCCGGCGAAACTTTTCGACCAGATAATCGAAGGCGGCGTCATCGCCGGCGGCCACGCGCAGCATGACCTCGGCGTCGCTCAGCATCTCTAAAACGACAGGTTCAGCCAATTCGCCCCGTATCGCGGCGGGCGGCGACGTTACTTGTTGAGCGCCTCCAGCCAGCATAAGTCGATCTAGCACGATGCTGCCCACATCGGCACTAACCCTCGCACAGGCAGAAAGTTGCGCCGTCGAGGGCACATGGCGGAGGGGTTAAAATCCTGGTTCCCGGTGGTTTATCGCATGCAACAACTTCCGTCCCCAGGAACTCGTCCGACCCACCTTGGTCTCCGGGATCCAGCCCGGGCCTCCACGCTGCACGACAGCCGCTAAACCAGTATTATGCAGGAGGAAAAGCGGTTTCAAGTTTTGAGTCGCAAGTTTCGGCGTCGAGTTGCCGATTTCGGCTGACCGAGCTGGGCTTTACGAGGCCCGACTTGAACCCGCTGAAGGTTAGACTGAAAAGCTCGAAACACTCCTACCGGACCTTGGAAACGTGAAACTGGAAACTGCATTGCCGCGCAAGCTGCTGATCTGCCTTGGAATGCTGATGGCCCTGGCGGGCGCCTGGGGGCAAGAGGCTGCCGCGCCGCCACAACCCCTGACATTGAGCGATCAGATAGCGAAGCAGGTGCTGGAGCCGCTGCAAACGGGACTGCAAAACCAGAACATCCAGATGGTGCTGTCGGTGTTCGACAAGAAGGAGCTGGACAGCTACTCCGATCTGCAAAGTCAGTTGCAGGCGTTTTATCAAGTATTCGATGAAGTGAACTTCCGCTATCAGTTGCTGCAGGTAAGCGCCGATAAGGGACGCGGCTCGGCCACGGTCGACATGCAGATGGACGCGCTGCCTTACGAGCCCAGCCACATTCCGGAGCGCCGGAGTGTGCAGATGCGGCTGCAACTGAAGCTGGGACCGAAGGGGTGGAAGATCGCGGGATTCACGCCGGCGGATTTCTTTAATGTGGATTACAGGCCGAGATAGCAAACTAGCGGTCGGCACTCGGCATTCAGCCCTTGCGATTGACTTCTGCGTCGTATCGGTGCAGCCAACTGTCTGACGTCGATCGTGAAAGGGCTGATTGCCGACTGCCGAGTGCTAATTGCTGCCTTTATGAAACGCGATTATCCGGAACAACCGCTGATTGGTGTGGGCGCCGTCATCGTGAACGCAGGCCAGGCGCTTCTGGTGCGGCGCAACAGCGAGCCTTTGCGAGGAGAATGGTCGGTCCCTGGCGGCCTTCTGGAATTAGGCGAGAGGCTGCGCGATGGCGTCCGCCGCGAGGTGCGGGAAGAGACTGGACTGGAAGTCGAGCCGGGCGAAGTGCTCGATGTGTTTGACAGCATCTTTACCGACCCGCTTGGGCGCACACAGTATCATTACGTCCTGATCGATTACCTGTGCCGGCCGGTGGCGGGCGAGGCGCGCGCGGACAGCGACGTCAGCGATGTTCGCTGGGTAGGGCCGGAAGCGCTGCCGGCAATGGGGTTGCGCCAGACTGTCGAACAAGTGGTTCGCAAAGGGATCGAGAGAGCCGCGGAAATCGCCTTGGCATCGGGCTGAAGGTAAAGCCGCAGCCGGCAAAGTCATGTTATCGGGGGCACACTACAGTGCCATTGCAACTGCGGACGCTTCGTCACAAAATTACCATTGACTTATAGCACCGTCAGTGGAAAAACTGTTTTGTGGAGGATCATCGGATGCGACCGACGATCGTAGGCGTGGTTTCTTTGTTGCTGTTCTTGACGTTCACCATTTCAGCGCTGGGACAAACCGCCGATTCCGCGGCAGCGACCACTTCACAAGAGGTAGCCGCGCCAACCGCGCCTGCAGCACGACAATCGGCGCCTCCGCCGGCCTCGCCAAAGATTGAGCACCCGGGCGCCCCGCGGGAACGCAATCCTCCGGACATGGTTTGCTTCGGCTACTATCCGAACTGGAGCGTTCAGTTCACCAACGGTGAAGCGCGCTACGTCGGTTTCAACGAGCCCGACCGGTATTTCGAAGGCGACTTCTATTGGGTTGCCAGTGAGAACGCCTGGGAGTGGCATCGCGCGAACGGCCTGGCCCCATCCAATGGCGGCTACGGGTTGTCGGCGACCATCGAACGAACAGCTTGTCAGGACCCGGTGCAGAAGACCAACGACCCTTACTCCGCGGAAGTGTATTTGCCGCAGGGCGACATGGTCAGCGGATGCTGCCGCAAGTTGAAGCCGGGCGAGGCGGTGATTGGACATCGTGGTGTCCCGCAGAATGCCGCCACACAAGGAAGCACGACGGCGCCCACGCCCACCGCCGCCAGATCGGCCACGCCTGCTACCAGCAACACGCCGCAGGCGGGACATCCGGTGGACCAGTACTGAACAACAGTGGATAGTGGTCAGTGGATAGTGGTCAGTGAAAAGCCGGGTTGCGCCGGGACTGACTGCGAAGTAGGAAAGCAGTCGTGGAAACTAGCCAATTTGGCCGCGCTGCGGCGCTGCGAATGTTTCGCCGCTGACCAACAGCCACTGAGCTTTGACAACTCGCTCTATCCTCCCCCGAACAGCTTTTTCCATTGCACGTGAACTTGGGGGTGCTCGCGCGTGCCGGTGATGGTTACCGGCACGTAGGTTCCCGCGCCGTGCTTCTCGAAAATCAGATCGAGAGGGAAGAGCAGCCAGCCTTTACTGCCCCCGACCGCCTCGGAGACCGTCGCCCGCAGCCGCACATCTCCGGTCAGGTTCAGGGTCTCACCGCGTATTCCATATGCGCCTTTGAACTGAGCTTCCGCTCCCGGCACGGTGAACTGCAAATCGGCGAAGCTGAGCGTGCGGTTCCTCAGGTCGAAGTCGCCTGCAAAATCCGCCGGAACGTCAATGATGTTCTGGTCACCGGGCTTGCCCTGGCCGCGGCGGCTCAGCTCGACGACTACGTGGTCAATGGTGTCGTTGTTGAATCGGGCATTGGAGACGTGGAACTTGCCGTTCAAGAGCATGCGGTCAAGCACGGCATCTTTGCCGGGAGGCAAATCCAGTTTGGCCTTGACGGCAAGAGCACCGGTCAGGATGGGTTGCGACTTGGCGGCCAGCGCCAACATGTCCTGAACGCGTGCGTGCTGTATGTCGACGTCCAGCGTGATGGTCTTGCCCTTCTGCCCGGGCTTACCCGCGACTTCGCCTTTGGTCACAATGTCGGACTCGAGAAAATGCGCATTCACTGGCCGCAGATAGGTATTGCCGTTGGTGCCGTCGACAATGGCGTGAAATCTGGTAGTGAGATGGACCGTCGTGCCGCCGTGATCGAGCGCGAAGTCGGGCGTGTCGGTTGTACCGTCAACCAGGATGTTGTTCAGCACGCCGGAATAGTCGCCGAGCGAGGACAGAATCCCGGAGATGCCGTTGAAGACCGACAAGTCGGCGTGCTCAAAGTCGTAGTGGCCGCCCAGCGGGGTTGAGCCGGCGTCATCGAAGTTCCACGGTCCGAAGTAGCCGCTGGTTTCGATCAGCCCCGGCGGCTTGGGATTGGTCAGCTCGGCGGTGAACTTCATCGGCTCACCCGCGCCAGCCGAGTGCAGTTCCAGCTTGCGCAAATCGAACAGCAAAGGCTCGCGCGATGGATCTTGGCGCAGGATGTACAGCTTGGCGCCGTCGGTGTTCACCTTGTCGATAACGAAGTCGGCAAGATGCGATGCGCGCTTCGGCCTCGCGAGGCGCTTCTCGCCGCCGGTCGCCGACAGCTGGTTCTTTTCGCCGGCCGCGCTGCCGGAGTGGTGCTTCGGCCCGACCTTGATCTCCAGGCCCTCCAGCTTCAGGTCGCTGATATGGACGGGCGTGCGCAGCAGCTCCAGCAGTCCAGCGTGCAGGCTGAGGTGCTTGACGGTGATGAGCGGCGGAAGCGCCGGGTCGGTGCGGTCGGGGATGACCAGGTTGTCAGCGGTGGCATAGATGACTGCGCCGATCCTGATGTGGAGGTTTTCCACCGTGACGTCGGATTGGTAGTGCTCGCGCAAGGCGGCAACCACGCGGCCTTCCAGCCAGCGCTCCAGCGGCGCCGGAAATGTAATGAGAACGATGAAAACGATGGCGCAGGCGAGGACGATCCCGAGCACAATCCACAGCAGAACTTTGGCTGAACTTGCGATGGCCATGTAGACGAGAGTGCGATCTAACAGCTAGTTCGATGCAGCTTAGCTGCACCGGGCGCGGCTCCTATATCGCCAGTATTTTCCGAATCTCACATACGATCTCCGGCGGCGCGTTATTTGCATCAACAACGATGGCGTCGCGTGGCTCTTCCAGCGTGGCGAACTGGCTGGGCACAAGCTGCGGATTCATGTAACTACTCGTTCGTGCGGCCACGCGCGCCTGGATGAGAGCTGGGTCCGCTTTGAGATAAACCAGTTTTACCTCCGGGCCGGCGATCAGCATTTCGCGGTACGCGGCCTTCAGCGCCGAGCAAGCCAGCACTACGTTCTCGCCTGCGCGGATCCATTCCGCGATTGCATTGCGCAGCGATTCGAGCCAGGGCGCGCGGTCAGCATCGGTAAGCGGAATGCCGGCCCGCATCTTCGCGATGTTGGCTGGCGAATGGTAGTCGTCGGCGTCGGCGAAGCGCCAGTACAGTGCGTCAGCCAATGCGCGGCCGACCGTGGTTTTGCCGGCGCCGGTCACCCCCATCAGTAGAACGATCATCCTCCCCTTTCCTTGCGAGAAATTTGATCATTACATCTCGAACGAGAGATGGCCAAAAAGCAGCGCACGAATCTGCTTGCCAAAATCTTTAAAAGTACTACTATCCCGTCACCAGAATTTCTGTTCGCTGTAACTCCGGGGCCCGTACTTTCCTTCCGCCAACTTTGAATTCGAACAGGAGGTCGCTCCATGACATCGGCCGCAGCTTTGGTTTTGTACACCTCACCGGCAGTTCCCCCAACCCAGACGTCAGCGCAACGTTTCCGGCGCCGCGCGTCCGTACCCATGCGCGTTCGGATTGCCATTGGCGCAGTTTTCATGGCCGTGCTGGTGGCCATCGTGCCGGCTGCGGCCACCGACACGGTCATCATCAATGGCCCCGGATGCACCGTCACGGAAGAAGACGCCGTCGGCCTTCTCCTGCACCACGATCTTTATCTGCGCATTGACTATCCCGACACCCACTGGCGTTTCGGCTTGCGGAACATAGGCATGAAAGGCCCCCAGGCGCTGAACATAACCCTTCAGGGCGCGCAGTACACCTCGCCGCAATACCTCATCAAGCGCGCCGGTATGGCGGAGATGTTCGTGCCTTACGATGATCGCAGCCATACCTATTACGACATGTCGTTCGGCGACGATCGCCTGGACCAGATCGATCCTCAGGACATACCGGCCGAGAACGCCGCCCTGGTTTACTTCCGTACGCAAGCCCAGGGTGCCCCTTTGTACGTGCGCGACCAGGTTCCTAAACTGGCGGTGGAGTGTCGCGACGAGGGAATCGGATGGCTGTGCAAAGAACCGGGAAATCATGTGCGCCGGCGCATTCAGGAGGTGGTGATTTGGGCGGTATTCGACGCCTACAACTACGACTACATCATCGAATACACCTTCCATGAAGACGGCCGCATTACCTTCCGCAGCGGTGCCACCGGCTTCAACCTGCCCGGCGATACCTCCGAACCGCACGTGCATAACGGACTCTGGCGGGTGAGTACCAAGCTTCTGGGACGCGACGACAATGACGTCATGCAGTTCGAACATATCGAAGACGCCAACGGATACGTCGCCACCGATACCTACGTGCCGGTACCCAACGAAGAGACGACGGATTGGAACCAGTTGCAATTCAGCAGCGTCGTCGTCCAGAGCCAAACCCAAACCAATGACTACGGACACTACATTGGCTACCAGTTTCATCCCTTCAACCGGTGGGGCCAGGGCCATTTCCAGGAAACGTTTACTCAACACGACCAGGACCTGACCAACGAAGATCCCGGCGAAGATGGCACCGGCACGGGCTACAATAACTGGCTCTATACCTGGTACAACCCCAACAATTATCTGCTGCAGTACCTGAATAACGAGCCCTTAGGCGGGACGGGAGATGGCATTGTGCTGTGGTACTTCGGGTCCGTGCATCATGAGCCGACCGACGCCGACAACCAGATGGGCAGCGGCGCCCGTACCGGTATTACGCTGATGCACTGGCTGGGCTTCGAAATGGTGCCGCACAACTTTTTCGATTACAACCCGCTGGGCGGTCCACCGCGGTGCGGAGACAGCAGCGACCTGAACGATGCGCGTCTGCTGACGCTGCATCACCACCACTGAGGACGGGGCGAAGAGGTTCGCGTCAGGGCACGACTTGAATCGTGCCGGACGCGTTCACCTTGAGATTCTGGGCTTCAGCCTCTGCCGCTCAACAGGCAGGGCTGGAGCCCGGCCCTGTTTCTTGCTTTATTGGCACTCCTGAAGGCGTGCCCTGGTAGGCGGCAACTTTTGACACGCCTCACCTACCCTTTGGCTACGATCCGTGTCCGTTTCCCGACTTCTGCTCCAGCGCGCGCCAGCACCGGCGGTCGTACTTGATCAGGCTATGCGCCTCATGTGGGCCATCGCTACCCGCCGGATAGTTAGGGAAGCGGGGCGTGGGGAGCTGCAGCCATGCATCTTCGATGGGGGTGATGATGCGCCACTCGGCTTCCACTTCATCGCGACGGGTGAACAGGGTTGGGTCGCCGCGCATGGCGTCCAGCAGCAGCGTCTCGTAGGCTGCCGGCGCCTGAGTGCCGAAGGCTTCTTTATAAGAGAAGTCCATGTCGACGCGAATGGCTTGCATCTGCTGCCCCGGCTGCTTGGCGTTGAAGTTCAGCGCGATGCCTTCGTTGGGCTGGATGCGTAAGGCGACCACATTGTGATGAACGTCATCGGCCGTGCGTGAGAACAGCGCCTGCGGCGTGCGCTTGAAGTGCACCGCAACCTCGGTCAGCGAGCGCGACATGCGTTTGCCGGCGCGCACATAAAACGGCACTCCCGCCCAACGCCAATTGTCGATGTGGAACTCGACCGCTACGTAGGTCTCGGTACTCGAATTAGGATTGACCCCCGGCTCCTGCCGATATCCCGCTACCGGCTTGCCATCAACCTGTCCCGGCCCGTACTGACCGCGAACGGTATATTTCGCGACGTCCTCCTTGGACATGGGGCGGATGGCGCGCAGCACCTGCACCTTCTGGGTGCGCACGGTATCGGCGTCGAAGGCAACCGGAGGCTCCATCGCGGTCAGCGTCAGGCATTGCAGCAGGTGGTTGGCGACCATGTCGCGCAGTGCGCCGGTCTCTTCGTAGAACGCGGCTCGGCCTTCGACGCCCAGAGTCTCGGCCGCCGTGATCTCGACGTACTCAACATAGTTGCGGTTCCATACCGGCTCGAAAATGGAGTTGCCGAAGCGGAACATCATGATGTTCTGCACTGTCTCTTTGCCCAGGTAGTGGTCGATGCGGTAGACCGAGCTTTCGTCGAAGACGCGCGAAACAATCTCGTTCAGTTCCCGCGCGCTCTTCAAATCGCGGCCGAAGGGCTTCTCCAGGATGATGCGCGTCCAGCCTTCGCTGTTACGGGCCAGTCCCGCTTCGCCCAGTCCTTCCACAATGGGCGGGGCCAGCGATGCCGGCACCGAAACATAAAACATGACGTTCTTGCTGGCGCCGTTCTTCTGCAGCTCTTCGATTTTGGCCTTCAGATGGGGATAGAACTCGCGCTGATTGGCGTCGCCGACCAGGTAATGCAGCCGCTGGGCGAAATCCTCCCAGCCCTGTTCGCTGAAGTCGCGCACGTCCTTGGATTTCTCCGCTCCTTCGCGCAACCGGTCGCGCAGTTGGTCGTCGTTCAGCTCGGTGCGGCCGACGCCGAGGATTTGAAAATTGCGCGTGGTGCAGCCTTCACAAGCCAGATCATAGAGTGCGGGTATCAGCTTGCGGCGGGTAAGGTCGCCGGTCGCGCCGAAGATAATAACCAGACAGGAATCGCCCTGGGGCAGGGAAGGAGTTGCCAATTTTTGCGGCGCGGGCTGGACAAGAGTGCTCATGTCGCCTCCGAAGTTAGTAGTGACCTAAGGGCAGATGCCGGCGAGGAAAGAAAGTTTCCGCAGCGCAATAGATTTACCGGGCGTTTACCTGATGCATTTCATGGTCGCGCACGGATCAGAATCCGGGGACCTGTCGGCTAAAGCCGCGACGAATGTAGCCCGCTCTCGACACCGCTAAATTGTCCGAGTGAGAACTCTGCTGTCGTGTTGGCAGTGAAGGTAGGTTAACCAAATCGAGCCCCGGAAGATGCGGCGGTATTGTTGCCCAGCAACCCACCAGCCGCGATCAGGAGAGGCTACGGCCGCCGCGCTGGTCGTGGTTACCAGCTACGGTGAAACGGAGATCGAGTCCCCCGGCGACGGCGTAGTTCTTGCGCAGAAATTGAAGTCGTGTCCTCGCAAGCCGGACATGAGAAGAACGGTGTAAGCTTTCGTTCCGGCGCCGCGTTGTTCTCGCCTGGCGAACCAACCCGCAATGCAGAAGGGAGCTCCGGGCTGTAGCCGACAAACGCGAAGCATCAAAAGGAAACGTGAGTCCGAGCGCTGCTGCCGGAACTATACCGCTCTGCGCCCGGTCACTAGGTTGATGATGAGAACGATCACCGCGACCACAAGCAGCAGGTGAATCAAGCCGCCCGCAATATGGAAACCCCAACCCAGCAGCCAAAGAATCAGCAGAATAGCAAATATGGTCCAAAGCATCGGTCCGTCGCCTCCCGGCCAGAAGAACTGGCCATGCAATAGGAGTGCAGAACCTACTCTGGAGTTGTACGCCAGAGCAGCACCGGTGGTGTATGGGAAAGGTGCGGCGCCCAAATTACCGGCGATCTCTGACGCGCTGCCACCGGCTGACGCTGATTTGTCAGAAGTGATGCCGCGAAGGTGGCGCGTCGGCCACTGCTGATATCGCGTCCGCAGCGGCGGGCGGCGCATTCCGGGGCCGCCGTGAAGGCCGGCGCTCCCGAACCGGCTAGCCAATCTCCAGCCGCGAGCGTATCTTCTCCGCCAGTTCGCGCACGGAGTTAATTTTCTCCGCGATGTCCGGCGCGAGACCCGTGTGCCGCAAGGCCAGTTCGGAGTTGAGCAGGATGCCGGTTACCTCGCCGCGCAGCTCGTTGCGCAGGAGCTTCCCGGCCGCGCGCTCGGCCGCCAGCTTCTCCTCGCGGGCGCGGCGTAACCCTACCTGCACTTCGCGGACGATCCGCTCGCAGCTGTGCAGAGAGAGATTTACGTATACCGGGATGGCCGTACCGCAGCGGTTCAGCAGGGTGTCCGCGGCGCGAAGGTCGGCCTCCAAAAGCGACTGGTCGGTGGCCAGCAGGTCATATTCGGCCGCCTGCAGTTTGGCAATGGCCTGCGGCGCCGAGCCGGCCACATGCGTCTTATGGCCCGTGCCACGTTCCAGCGCGGCCGCGCACTCCCTGCCGCGGGAGGAAGTTGTCACTAATAGAATCATCGCTATTCCTTTCCGCCGTCGCCGAAGCACACCTCAGCGCCCAGCCGGCTTGCGGCGTCCATCCGTAATAGTTGGCTGCCGTCTTCCAGCCGCTAAGCCGGCTGGGGCGCAGCGAATTCCTTGAGTTTGCGGTACAGAGTGGTCTTGCCGATGCCGAGCCGGCGAGCTGCCTCCAGTTTGTCGCCGTTCAGCACCTCGATGGCGTGCAGGATGGCCTGCCTTTCCAACTGGTCGAGCGGCGTGATCGCGCTGGACTGCGTCTGCAACTCGGCCGGATCGGGCTGGACGATACAGTTGCGGACCTGCGTCGGCAGGTCGGGAACCTGAATGGTGGGCAGCGAACACGTGGTGCAGGCGCGCTCGACGCAGTTTTCCAATTCGCGCACGTTGCCCGGCCAGTCGTATTGCAACATCAGGCGCAGGGCTTCATCGGACAGAACGTGTTTGTGCAGGCCATTGTTGTTGATTCTTTCCAGGAAACTGCCGATCAGCAGCGGGATGTCCTGCTTGCGCTCACGCAGCGGCGGAATGCGCAGGGTGAGCACATTGAGCCGGAAGTAGAGATCGCGGCGGAAGGTTCCGGCGCTGACCGCGGTCTCAAGATCGCGATTGGTGGCGGCCAGGATGCGGACATTGATGGGTACGGCGCGCGTGCCGCCGACCGGCCGAATCTCCCGCTCCTGGATGGCGCGCAGCAGCTTCGCCTGCAGGTCGATGGGTAATTCACCCACTTCATCGAGAAAGATCGTGCCGCCCTCGGCAGTAGACAGCAAGCCTTCCTTGTGGCGCATCGCTCCGGTAAAGGCGCCGCGCACGTAGCCGAACAGTTCGCTCTCGATCAGGGTCGGCACCAGTGCGCCGCAATCGACCGGAATGAATGGTTTGTCTTTCAACGGCCCCGCGAAGTGGATCGCGCGCGCCACCAGCTCCTTGCCGGTGCCGCTCTCACCAAGAATCAGTACGGGGTGCGTGCTCTGCGCCGCCTTGGCGATGATGCGATAGAGCTTCTCCATTTCAGGAGAGTGACCCACCAGCTGGCCGAAACCCTGCTTGGACTTGAGCTGCTCCCGCAGCAGACGGTTCTCGGTGGTCAGCCGCAGGTGCGAGGTGACGCGCTCCAGTTCCAGGCGCAGTTCTTCAAAGTTGAAAGGCTTGGTGATGTAGTCGTAGGCGCCCAGCTTCATCGCCTGCACTGCCGACTGTACGGTGGCGAAGCCGGTCATGACGATGACCACCGCCTCGGGCCGCTGCCGCTTGATTTCCTTCAAGACGTCGAACCCGTTGTTGCCTGGCAGACGCAGGTCGAGCAGCACAACATCCACATTGTTGTCCTGCAAGACGTGAGAGGCGGCATCGCGGTTTTCCGCCACCAGGGTGGAGAACCCAATCGAACGCGCCACTTCCCGGCAGCACTCACGCACCGCTCGCTCATCTTCCACGATCAACAGATTCAACAGGTTAGCTTCAACCGGTTGCTCGATTTCCAGAACTGTTTCCGTAGCAATCACGTTAGCTCGCCCCTTTTGGGTAGCATGCCCGGCCGATGAAAACGCGGCTCATTCAATGCCCACCACTATCATCCCTTTTTGGGAATATGTTGCTAGTGCGCGGGTCACATCGTGCTGTGAGCTTGCGAATGTGTCCCGCCGTCTTTTCGGCAGCCGCTTCGAGAGCGGCGTTGGGCGCCGCTGCCAGGGACGACGACCATGCCGGCCGATCCTCGGTAATTGCGGTTGGCAGCGGATCGGTACTCCGCGCGGCACCGCTCGCATGTGCGGTGTGTTGTTGCAGGCGGCGCATCAGTTCGGTGGCGCGCTGGGCGTTCCGCGCCACCTCACGTACCGGGCGCTTCAGATGGCTATAGGGCGGCAGCTTCCACTCCAGCATCTGCGCATTCAGCAGAACGGTGGTCATCAGATTGGCAAGCTCGTGCAGCAGTTCGGCGGGGCCTTCAGCATCGGGCGAAGGGCGTGCCATATCGCTGACACACCCCTCGCCGTCACCGCAGGAGGAGGACTTCACTTGGCAAAGTCCACTGCTTTCGCTCAGGCAGACACCGTAACCGTCGGGCGAGTGGGGCTCCGGCATGGCAAGACTGGAACAGGAAAGTCCCGGCGCCGCCTCGGCCACAATCACAACCTCTCCAGGAAGGCCGGCTGACTCGGTTCTAGCGCGAAGTCGAGCGGCCAGGGCCTCCGGTTTCACTTTGAGCTTGCCGCTTTGAATTCTTGGTTCCGGCATGCTCTTGCTAAAGCACTTGCCACGCCATTCCGGCAGCAGGGCCTAAGTCCTTTCTTGGTGTGACTTGCTGCGAATCATCCCCAGGAAGACGGCGGTTTCTGCATTAGGAAAAGTTCAGAATGGAACCGCGGATGGGCGTCGATTGCGCAACTCGTTGTCGAAGCGGGAAATCCGCGGGCTCAGATTTGAAACGGCCGCCGCATCTTCCGCCCAAAATGAAAACGCAGCCGCGAAACACGGCTGCGTCTTAATTGCCAGTTGCGAATTGCCGGTTATTTTCTTATTGCCGGCTAGCGCCCGAGCTTGCCGCCCCAGCCTTTGCCGTTTCAGGCGCGGCTACCGCGCCCTCCTGCAACAGCAGGCCGTTGTAAGCCGAAGCCGCCAGCAGCCGTCCCTGATAGCTCTGGGCCGCGCGGATGGAAACTCCGGTATCGGCCGTGGGATGCCAGGTGCGGCCGCCATCTGTGCTCTCGAAGACACCGTGAGTGTGTTTAGCCGTGGCCAGCAGATGTTGCGACCCCGAGCCCGGTACCGAGCGCACTACGAAGACGTGCCGCGGCGGCAGACCGCCAAGAACGTGCTCCCAGGTTGCGCCCCCGTCGGTGGAGTGCAAGGCGCCTTCGAGCGAGGCCAGCCACAACGATCCGTCGCTGACCTGGGTCAGGTTATAGAGCCCGTCGACGTATTGCGGCAAGCGGACCTCAGTCCATGACTTGCCTTGATCGTGCGACATATAGGCATGCTTGGGAGCTACTACGGCTACGGCCCCGTCGGTGAAGGTGTTGACCGCGATGAAATCGGTCGCACCATCCACCATGGCGTTGTACCACTTGCGCCCATGGTCCGCGCTTACAAACAGCCCGTCATTGGTCGCCGCATACCAGGTATCACCGACGACGTCGAGGGCCTGGATGCGGGGAGTTTTTTCCGAAGCAATCTCGTGCTCAACCGGAGCAGCCTTGTGGGCCGTGGTGGTCGGGTGATGGGTTGCGGTGGTCTTGGAATGGCCCGCGGGTTTGTAGGCAGGCTCGGACGCAGTCTTCTCGGCCGGCGGCAGCGGCAGGTTGAACATCTCCGCAGGCTTCCACTCGCCATTGAGCGCAGTCAGATAGAAGACACCGTGATTGGTACCGGCGAACATGGTGCCGTCTTCGGCCTGCTGCAGGCTCAGGATGTCACGCTCGTCGAGGCCGCGATTGGACTGACGCCAGGTTGTTCCGCTGTCGTCGGAGACGAAGAAGCCGCCCAGCTTCTTGTCGTTGACCACTCCGACAAAGATGCGGTTCGGGTCTTTGTTGTCGACCACTACGCCGCCGATGACGCGATGGGCGAAGCCGCGGTTCGAGGTCTGATAGTGGGCGAAGGCGTCCTTGCTGGCCAGCACGCCGCCGCGATCGGTGGCCACCAGCACGTGATCGGGATTCGCGGGATCGACCAGCACGTCGTTGACGATCACCTCGTCATCGGTGACCAGCTTCCAGTGATCGCCGCCATCCAGCGTCTTCCACAGCCCGCCGGTAGTGCCGGCATAGACGATATTCGGACGCTGCGGGTCCTGCTTCAGGATGCGGGTGCGGTGCGCCCACTGCGGCAAGGTCAGCGAGAGGCGATGAAAGTATTCCGCCTTGTTCAGGCTTTTGTACATGCCCGAGCAGGCGCTGGCGTACACCACCTGCGGATTGTGTGGATCGACGATGATGCTGAACATGTCAGAGTCAAAGGCGATGCCTTTGCTGATGCTGTGCCAGCTGGCGCCGCCATCCTCGGTCTTCCACGGCAGGTGCCAGGTACCGGCGTAGACGATGTCGGGATTCTGCGGATCGATGGCCAGGGACTCGATGTCCTTGATCTCGGCGTGGTTCTCAGGCGACATCCGTTGCCAGGTCTGGCCGCCATCGTTGGAACGGAAAACGCCGTCGAGCGCACCGGCTACCAGAATCTTGGGATCGCTGGGCGCCATGGCCAGTGCCCGGACGGATTTGCCGTGCATGGCCGGCAAAGCGTGCCAGGTGTGCCCGCTATCGTCGGAGCGAAAGACATCGCCTTCATCGGAGTTGAACAGACTCCAGCCGGCGACGTAGATGGTCGCGGGATGACTGGGGTCGAAGATGATGTGGTCCAGCACATAGTCGTCGCCGGGCCCGAGATGGGCAAACAGCGACCACGAGGCGCCCGCGTCTTCGGAGAGAAACATCTGCCCGGCACTGGTGCCCAGCAGGATGCGATTGGGATTCGACGGGTCGTAGGAGAGACTGCGAACGTCACCACCTTCAGGGCCGATCAAACGCCAATCAGAAGCTGCCGCACTGGAGGCGAGCAGCGCGAAACACAAAAGGATGCCGGCAACAAAAGCAAGAGCTTTACGCATAGGTCTTCTTGAACAATAGAGCGACTGGTCGCTTCTTTCCATGATAATCCCGAGTTGACGGTTGGCCCAGCGTGGAAATGGTATCAGTATCAAGGCCGTAACCTGGCGCTGTTGAAAACCCGGTGCTCCGGACCACAAACAGAACAGATGCCCAACCGCAGGGCGAGTGTTGCAAAATCTGGATTGGCGGTTGGCGCGGCAGAACCGAGCCGGGGCAGCGGCGGCTGCGACCTTAGCCCCGGGCACAAGCCCGGAGGGAGCGGCTGTAATGGCTCAGGCGCCCTTTCAGAGATTGTGTAGCAACTCGGAATCTGCCTGCATGGTTGGGAAATAGTGCGAATTGGCACAAGCCAGCCTCTCTGCGGCTGATTTCTTCCGCGGCCAATTCTGAGAAAGGGTCGTATCAGGGCACGGCTTCAGCCGTGCCGCAAGACGCGCTCCCCTCGTCCTGTCATCACGCAGTCGAGGGACCTGCTTTCCGGGCGCCGAAAGCAGGTCCCTCCACTCGGACTGACGTCCTCGGTCGGGATGACAAATCGATTAGGAGCTTGTTCGGCACGGCTGAAAGCGGCGCCCTGATACGAATCACGAGCGCCTGATGGAAAGAACTATGGTTGCCGAATGCCGAATGCCGATTGCTAATTGCTAGGTGCTAATTCCGGCTTCAGAATTACCCCCCGGCTTTCCTTGCCATTCATCAGCACGGTGATCGGCGAGTCGAAGTGCAAATGCCGCACGCAGCCGTGCTCTTCCACTGCGGGTTGTGCGGCCAGCCACGTCCAGTCGAGGAAACCTTCGCCGGCGTCGGGATTGATGGTGAAGTATCCGATCTGAAACGCCGTCAGGTTTTGGAAGAAGTGGCTGCCTTGCGACGGCGCCACGCGGAAGTCGCGGAAGCCGGATTCGACGATGACCCGCGCGCCGGCGATCTGGTCCCACGCCACCGGAATCCCCAGCCAGGGATCGGTCGATCCCCAGCGCCCGACGCCGATCAGCAAATACGGCGAGTTCTGATGGCTCAGCTTGGCGTTGAGGTGCGCCACGTCCTGCGCGACCTGATGGCTGCGGGAGCGCTCGAAGCGGTGCGAATCGACCACCACCACATCGCGAATGTCTTCCATGCGCCCATGCCCGAGCACCACCGAACTCTGGCAGATAAGCTGGTCGCTGTCGAACTCTTCGATGCGGATATCTTCGCCCTCGCGCGACATCACCAGCGGGCGCAGTTGCAGGAATCCAAAGCTGGCGGGCTCGTTTTCCGACTGCGGCAGGCGCACCGCGAATTCGATCTCCACCGGACGGCCCAGAGCTTCTTCGCCGATGCGCATCAGGCGCTCCAGAATTTGCGGCAGCGGAAACAAGCCATGCTTCAAAATCGGCGCGAAGCTTACCACGCGCGGGCCCTGGCGGCTGAGCCCGTCATAGACAGCATGATTCTGCGCCGAATACGTGGACGCCAGCGATTGCAATGTGCCGTCGCGCTCGGCGGCATCCAGGCCGTAAAGCATCTCGCGCAGGCTGTCGCGGGGATCTTCCGTCGGCCCGGGATGAGCGAGCTCCAGCCCCCAGAACTCGCTCTGCGAGTTGTTCAGCATGTCCTCGACGGAAGAGAACTGCACCAGGTTGCGGGGATGAACCGGGCTGAAGGTCAAACATTTCCCGCCGCCCACCACGGCGCGGCCCAGTCCGAGGGCGACGGCGGCGAATCCGTCTTCGACCTTCACCGGCGGCATGGGATAGAAGTTGCGCGAGCGCACCACGCCGGAGAAATCGGGATAGAAGCGTTGGTTGTGCGATGCCCCGACCACCTGCTGCAAGGTGACCGCCATCTTCTCTTCTTCCAGGCGATACGGGGTGGCGCGGACGTAGGTTTTGGCGTGCTGGCTGAAGGTGGAGGCGTAAACCAGTTTGATGGCTTCCATCAACTGGTCGAGGCGAACGTTAATGTCGGGATGCTGGTTGGCCAGCATGAAGGTTTCGTAGACCCCGGAGAACGGCTGATACTGCGAGTCCTCGAGCAAGCTGGACGAGCGCACCGCCAGCGGATAATGCGTGCCTTCCAGAAACGCCAGCAAATTCTCGAGCAGCCAGATCGGAAAGGTGGCCGCTAGAAACGCCCGCTCGATCTCGTGATCGTCGTCGCCGTGGAGCGCCAGGTCGAGCAGTCCGTTGTCGGCGAGAAAGTTGTCGAAGATGGTGGTGGTCAGCACCAAGGTCGGCGGCACGGCAATGCGAATGCCAGGAAAGGCACGGTCAAGGCCACGCAGCCGCAGTATGTGGCGGATGAAGGCCAGCCCGCGCGCCTTGCCGCCTAGCGAGCCGCCGCCGATTTGCAGGAAGAACGCTTCGTCGGGCTGGAAGCTGGCGGCATTGAATTCGCCGATCAACGCCTGGCTCTGCTCGCGGCGATACTCGGCGATGGAAGTGATCAGATCGCGACGCAAGTTCGCCAGCGTGCCGAAGTCGCTGATCTTGCGCGGGCGCAGCCGTTGTGCCAGGGCAAATTCGGTGCGCGCCATCAGCCAGTGCGAAAAATGATTGCGCTCGGCGTGGTAAGCCAGGCTCTCCTCGGGAACGGTTGCCAGTGCGTTCTCCAGTTCGTTCAGATCGGAGGCGCGCGCTACCTCGCTGGTGCCGTCGGGGGTGTGAAAGACGAAATCGCCGAAGCCCATCTCTTCGGTGAGAATGTGCCGCAAATCCCCCAGCAGCGTGGGCGAGCGCTTTTGCAGGAAGGAGAAGCCCTCTGCATGAGCGCGCTCCATGAATTCCGGGCGCCCGGATTGCAGCGCGATGGGAACGTCGGGAATGGTTTCCCGCACCATCTTCGCCAGCTCGAATCCGGCCTCGGGAGTCAGCACGCCGTTTCGCGGGAACTCCACGTCCGAAATCACGCCCAGCAAATAGTCGCGATACTTCAACACCTGGAGCTCGGCCTCTTCGTAGTTGGAGCACAGCAGAATCTTCGGCCGCGCGCGCATGCGAACCAGCTTATGCGCCAGGTTCAGCGCCTCGTTCAGCAGCCGCCGCGACTGGCTGATGATTTCCGTGTAGATGACGGGAAGAAACAGCGAGTAGTAGCGGATGTCGTCCTCGACCATCAGCAGCACGGGGACGTTCATGGCGTGCGTGTCGTGCAGGACGTTGCGCTTGTCCTCGATGTACTTGACGATCGTGATCAGGATGCGCGCGTTGCCCTCCCAGAGAAAAACGCGTTCGACACCGCTGTGGGGATTGCGCTCGAGGAAGTTCTTGATCTCGCGATGATCGTAGGCAAGCACGATCACGGGAACATCCAGCCCTGCGGCTTTAATCTCGCGTGCCAGCTCCGCAGCGTCCATGTCGGCGACGCGCAGGTTGGCGACGATCAGATTGAATCGCGGTTGCGCGCGCGCCAGCTCCACCGCCTCGCGGCCGGTCGAGACGTGCGTTATGCCAGGCACCTGATGCAGGTTCAGCTCCAGCGACTCGCCGATGAGCAGCTCGTTGAGCCGGCCGTCTTCGCGCAGGATGAATGAGTCGTACAGGCTGGAGACCAGCAGGATGTCGCTTACGCGAAACGGCATCAGGTTCTCGAAGCCCTCGAAGAGGCGGTCGGGATTCTGTGCCGGATCGGTCATGGGGCGGGGGACGGCCAAAACGATCTCGCCTTGTCACACGGCAGCGCGAGAGCGGGCTGCCGATGAGAAATCGTACACGAGGCGGAGGAATCCGATTCGTGGTCTAGATTCGCCATTGGGTGGCGCACTGCTTCAGCAGGCATAAACACATCCTCAAACTTGGGCGGCTTTAGCCGCTGAGGTAATTCGTCCATCTCGAACTGAGAACTAGCCGAGGAGAAGAAGTATTCTTCCGCTTTGCTTACCAGTCCCGCACGCACGGGGTTCTGGTGGATGTAGGCCCTAAACCGAATACACTCGGACGCATCTCGGACCCGCCGGTCCACAAAACTTTTTTGCCAAATCTTGGTGCGGATGCCAAATAGCTTACCTGCCTGAAACGAAAATCCGCCCTTAACAAGTTGCATGGCCCGTTCCAGGGTCATGCCCTCCGGCACCGTGATCAGCAGATGAACATGATTGGGCATAACGACAAACGCGTGAACCTGGAGCTTACCCGCATCCCGATACTGGAACAACGTTTCGCAAAACAGCTTACCCATGCGCTCTGATTGCAGGAGATAAACCTTGTTGAATGTACCGGCAGTAATGAAGTATGTGGAACAGGAGGTTTCGCCGCGATGCGGGATGGCCATCTCTACCTCAGCGGCTAAAGCCGAACATCGAATTTCAGCTTTGTATGCACTGCTTAAGCAGTGCTCCACCCATGATGATTTCTCACATTTCGGGTCGTCCGTGATGTGCATCACCTGGCCGTGTTCTTGCTCGGTGGTCACGTCTGTTGAATGGGATGTCAGCTCGGGTCTGAAGACAATTTGTTTGTTCAGATAGCGCACGGCTGAAGCCGGGCCCCGTTACAAAACAGAATCCATTCCCCCAAAGTCGTACCCAATCGGATTCCGCCATGTCCGATTTATGCACTATTCACGTGGCATTTACTGTCTCGTTAACCTGCCTGTGGACAATCGAGATAGCGGCTGGAGCTGTGTAAACCACACCGCACAAGCTGGTACTGATGGCGACATTGCGCGCGGAGACTCTGCTGGAATCCCAAGGCCTTAGAGATATCGCGCAGCTTTCGCTCGACCAGCTCCCCTTCACCAATCACGACGCCACGGCCGGAAGCGAAGACGAATTGCAAGCGGTCGTCGTCGGTTCTGCTTCCCATTGCGATCTGCCGCTCAGCCTGCACGAGTCGCGCTTCTTTCGCAACATCGCCCGCCGCAGTGCCAGCGGAGAAGCGCCGGCTCGCACGCTCACCGAGCTGCAAAGCTTTCTCAACGACTCCCACAATGTGTGGGAGAACAGTTGGATCCGTTTTCCCGAAGCTCGCCTCAGCAAGCGTGCCTGCGAGGTCTTCGACGCCGACATGCACGTCTTGCGCGACGGCAGCATGGCGGAGCGCTCCGACGCTGCCCGTTTCCGCTTTATGCAGGCGGGCGAGCGCTGGCTTCGTATTCCGATCAGCTATGCGCTGAAGCTCTCGCTTGCCGATCTGATGGGCGCGCAGCCGCACATGCCGGATCCGATGCGGCAGGAAGCGCTGCGCTTGATGCGCCATTTCCTGAACGACAACACTTCGCCTGAGACAACGTCGTTTCACATTGTGGCAGGCGGCGGCAAGCGATCGCTCGGCACACAGGTGGCGCGCGAAGCGGCGCGACGATTCCTCTTCACTTCACTGCTGATGTCGTGGGCGAACCAGCGCTTCGGACTCCGGGAGAACGGTCAGCGCGCGCTCATCTATCACGCGCCGGTGCCGTCGGTGCATCAGGAGGAGCTGTCCGGCTGCCTGTCGGATTCTTTCTATCGCGAGCTGTTCATGAGCCCATGCCTCTCCGGCTGGAACGACGGCGAGGCCAAGTATCAGTACATGCACCTGTGTCATCAGGTGCTGAGCCGCAGCCAGTTGAACGCCGTGGCCAAGCTGCGCGAGGCCGGCATCATCTCGAACAACCTGATCGTGCTGCCCAGCCTGACCAATGTGAGCCTGGCCAACAATGGCATTCACGTCAGCATCGGCAGCCGCTCGCTCGATGAGCAACTGCGATGTAGCCGGAACTTCCAACCCGGAGCCGAAAAACGCCTCGGCGATCTCGCAATCAAGATTTACGAGCACTTCCTCCCGCTTTTCGTCGGCACCTACTCCGCAGCTCCTTACCGCGTCGCCTTCACCGATTTCCATCCTGAGCGCCTGCTGTCGTTCCTGCCGCACGAGCTCGATTTCACGCATCTGCGCCTGTTATGGCGGGAGTGGAAGGAAAAGGCGAAGCTCAACGTCTTCGGGCATCGGCTCACACCCTACGGCCCGCGCGGACTCGACCGCTTCATGTCCAGGCTCTTCCGGCTGCGCGGCGACTGCGTTCCTGACGCGCGCCTGCTGACCTATCCGGTGGCTTGGCTCGCGACCGATCACGCTTCGGCCCTGGATGGAACGCCCGGGAATATCGAGCGGCTGTCGTCGGAGCTGGATGAGCTGGGGATTGTCGATCAGCGCATGTCGTTTTACATGCCGCTGCGGTTGCGGGAGCATGCGCGCCAGGGCTACTCCGGCTTTGAGGCGCGATATTACAGCCTGTTTCCGAGCTATGACCGGGACATGGCGCCGGCGATTGGCTTGCAGCAGTTTCTGCTGGCGCTCTCGTATCGCATGGCGCTGGAAGGCGAGATGATCCACGAGCAGATTCCCGACGACGTTACCTCGGAGAGCGAGCGCCGCCAGCCGTTCTTCTTTGCCGCGGCGGGCGTGCCGGCGTTTTATGTCCGTCGCGATTCGCGCAATCAGTTCCTGCGCGACGTGCTGGCGTATTGCAAGAAGACTCGCCCCAGCCGTCGTCATTCGGGATATGTGCGCGTTCCCATCCAGGAGTATCGCCGTGCGTTGCTGACTTATTTGCAGCGGACAGCTGCGGATCTTGCCGAGGTCATGAATATGCAGCCGGTGCTGGCCGATCTGGCTGCGCGCTGCGATGACGAAGAGCAACAAGCCAGCAGCCAGCTGCTCAAAGGAATTCTCGGCGGATCGAACAAAGATGCCATGCACGTTGAGGCACGCGACTTCAATCGCATGGCGGAAGAGTTTTATCGCGAGCCGCTGCGCAAACAGCATCTGCGCGAAGCCTTGTTGCACCTGCGCGAGGATGCGGCGGAGCTGGAGCGCTCGGCGGGCAGCGAAGTAAGAGCCTGCTTGCGGCACGGCGTACGGTTGCAGGACGCGGGAAGATTTCTGAGCGGGATCGAGGAACGGGTGTTGAGCGAAGACTTGACGCAGCACGAACTCTCGGCGCTGCTTAACCTGATGATCCTGCTGGTGTGGCAGGAACGCCGCGATGGCCGGAGGACGTCATGAACCAGGCGCCGCACGAATACATCGATCGCACTACCGGCAACGTGATCCACGAGCAGCTGCTGGCCAACGCGGTGATTGCCGCGCTGTATTCGCCGGCGCTGGAGAAAGCTCCGCTGCTGACGCGCATGGCGTCGAGCCGCTACATGTCGCGGGTGCTTGGATATCTCAACTATGACAATGTGCTCTCGGCCCGTGCCACGGGAATGCTGAAGTTTCTGCGCGACTCGGGCATACCGCTCTCCGAGTTCGTGGGCAACGTCTCCGAGTACGACACCGCGCGCAAGATTTTCGAACGTCAGATCCGTTATTGGAATTGTCGGCCCATGCCGGAAAATGCGCGCGCGGTGGTCTGCCCTGCGGATTCGCGGGCGCTGGTCGGCTCGATGGCCGAATCTTCCGGGCTATATATCAAGCAGAAGTTTTTCTCGTTTCCCGAGCTGCTGGGCGATGGCTCGCCCTGGCAAAGCTCGTTCGAGCGCGGCGACTACGCTGTCTTCCGCCTGACGCCGGAGAAATATCACTACACTCACAGTCCGGTCGCGGGGGGCGTGCTCGATTTCTACTTCGTCGGCGGGCGCTACCATCCGTGCAATCCCAATGCCGCCGTGCAACTGGTCACGCCCGTGTCGAAGAACCGGCGCGTGGTGACCATCCTCGATACGGATTGTCCGGGCGGATCGTATGTCGGACGCCTAGCCATGATTGAAGTCGTCGCGCTGATGATCGGGCAGATCGAGCAGCGCTACAGCGAAGATCGCTACGAGAGTCCGTGTGCGGTGGAGAAGGGAATGCTCCTGAAGGCGGGAGCGCCCAAGGCGCTGTTTCGACCGGGCAGCAGCACGGTGGTGTTGCTGTTTCAAAGCGAGCGCATTCGCTTCGCCCCCGATCTGGTGGAGAACCAATATCGCAGCGGCGTGCAAAGCCGCTTCTCGCTCACCTTGGGCGAGCCCCTCACCGAAACTGATGTAGCGGTGCGCTCGTTGCTGGCGGTGCCGGCAGAGGAGAAGGAAGCATGTTGAATGTAGTGTTCGTCATCGGGCTGGCGACGGGCTTGTGCGCGCTGCTTAGCTGGGGCGTGCGAGCTCTGCCGGCGGAGAAGTGGCAGATGCTGGCGGCCGTGCCTATCGCCAAGTCCGATGACGGATCATGGCGCGGCTTGAACCTGACCTTCTATGGCTTCTTCAGCGCAACCGCGACAGCCTTCGCCTTCGCTATGGCGTTACTGCTGCTCGCCTCGGTAGGAGTTCCCGCGATCGTGAGCTCGCTGTTGGTAGTGCTGGTGCTGGCGATGTGCGTACCGGCGTCGCGCGTGATCGCCGGAATAGTAGAGCGCAAACGCAACACGTTTACCATCGCCGGCGCGGCCTTCGTGGCATCGCTCTTGGTGCCGATCATGGTGCTGGCGCTGCGAGCGTTGGGGTTGCGCACGCTGCACCGCGACCTTCCCGTGCTGCCGATTTTCGCGGGAGCTGCAATCTCCTATGCACTCGGCGAATCCATTGGACGGCTGGCCTGCCTGAGCTTCGGATGCTGCTATGGCATGCCATTGCGGGACGCCAATCCGGTCATCGCGCGGCTCTTTCAGAAACACAACCTGGTAATTCATGGTTCGACGAAGAAGGCGGTGTACGCTTCCGGCTTGGATGGCGAGCCGTTGATTCCAGTGCAAGCGATTACGTCGGCCATTTTCGCCGTGTCTGGCATTGTGGGAGTTGCGTCGTTTCTGGCGGGACACTTCCGGCTCGCGGCCCTGATCCCGGTGGTGGCTACCTGGGGATGGCGCGCCTGCTCTGAACTGCTGCGTGCCGACTATCGTGGCGCCTCAAAGATTTCGGTGTATCAGCGGATGGCGATGTTTTCCGTGGCGTACCTGAGCGCGTTTCTGCTGCTCACGCCTGCCGGGGCAGCGGTGGTCCCCGATCTCTCTGCTGGGCTTTCGCAAATTACTTCAGCCCCGGCAATCATTGCGCTACAGCTCTTCTGGGTCGCGCTGTTCTTGTACTACGGTCGCAGCCGGGTTACCGATTCGCGGCTGTCGTTCCACGTGGTGGCCGAGCGGATCTGACGGCCGTCTCTGATCGGAAGCGGTCCCTGGCGTCGCCCCCTTGCCTGTCAAAGTGCGTCTCCGGAAAGCGGTAGTGAGATCGGCTACCCTTGAGTTCTCGCCCTTGGGGACGAATATATAATGATCATTATAAGGAGCTCGGGCGTGCCAAAACTCAAGATTACGACCGTGGGAGCATCTGCCGGAGTCATTCTCAACAAGGAAGTGATGTCCCGGCTCAGGGTGAAAAAGGGCGACCTGCTGTATTTGACCGAGGCCCCTGGCGGCTACCGGCTCACGCCCTACAACCCTGAATTCGAACGCCAGATGAAGCTGGCGGAAGAGATCATGCACGACGACCGCGACATTCTGAGAGCGCTTTCGAAGTGAAGAAGTGGCGCTGGATTCGTCTGGATGTGGTTTACGCAATTCACGAACAACAACTCGCCGAGCATGGTGGCGCGCCTGGCGTTCCTGAACCGGGTCGGCTGGAGGCAGCGTTAGCTCGGGCACGCAACCTTGATACCTACGGTCGCCCCGATGCAGCGGCGCTGGCCGGCGCCTATGCTTTTGGCATCCTCAGAAATCATCCCTTCGTCGACGGGAACAAGCGCACCGCATGGGTTGTCGCTCGTCTTTTTCTCGCCCGAAATGGCTACCAACTTCAGTTCGATCTAGCGGAGGCGGTGAGGACGATTGAGGCCGTTGCCGCTGGAGAACTAAGCGAGGCGGCTCTCGCAAAATGGTTTCGCGCCAGGTGTTCCGCACTGAAGCGGTGATTAACTGTCCTGCTGTTCTTTCCTTCTCGCCCGCAGATACGACCGAATCAGCTCATTCAGGTCGCCGTCGAGGACGCGGTCGACATCGCCGATTTCGGTGCGGGTGCGCACATCCTTTACCATGCGATACGGTTGCAACACGTAAGAGCGAATTTGCGAGCCGAAATCGATGTCGAGCTTTGAGTCTTCGATCTGCTTGGTTTCGGCGCGCTTCTTCTCCAGTTCGTGCTCATACAGCCGCGATCGCAGGATGCTCATCGCTTTCTCGCGGTTCTTGTGCTGCGAGCGCTCGTTCTGGCAGGCCACGACAATATTGGTCGGAATATGCGTGATGCGCACCGCCGAATCGGTGGTGTTGACGTGTTGGCCGCCCTTGCCGCCGGAGCGATAGGTGTCGACGCGAATGTCTTCCGGCTTGATGTCGATCTCGATTGTCTCGTCAATTTCCGGCGAGACATACACGCTGGCGAACGAGGTGTGGCGGCGCTTGGCCTGATCGAACGGCGAAATTCGCACCAGCCGATGCACACCGATCTCGCTTGTGAGCAGGCCGTAAGCATATTCGCCGTTGACGCCGAAAGTCGCGGACTTGATGCCTGCTTCGTCGCCGGGCTGATACTCATACAGCGCCGTCGAGAAGCCCTGGCGCTCGGCCCAGCGTAGATACATGCGCATCAGCATCTCGGCCCAGTCCTGCGATTCGGTGCCGCCGGCGCCGGGATGAATGGTCACGATAGCGCTACGGTCGTCGTTCTCGCCCGAGAGCAGCGTCTCGGTTTCCAGCTTGTCGACCAACGCGCGCAGACCGTCGACCTCGCGCCGCAAATCGGCCGAGACATCTTCGCCTTCGTGCGCCAGATCAAAATACGCAGCAATGTCGCCGGAACGCCGAGCAAGCTCGTCATTGGTGGCGAGCGCGCTCTCCAGCCGCTTCTTCTCGCGCATCACGTGCTGCGATTTTTCGGGGTTCGACCAGAGCGTGGGATCGGCAGTCTGCTTTTCGATCTCGCTCAGCTTTTCGCGCAGACGAGGCGCGTCAAAGATACTCCTGAAGGTCGTGGACCTTATCGCGGAGTGCGGAATATTCCTGTTCTAATTCTTCGACCATGAAAGTTGAATCGTCCTTTTGCCAGCAATTAGCAGTTAGCAATTAGCACTTAGTCTCTCGATGCGGTTCGTACGTTAGCCTTAAAGGTTCAACTAGTGCTTTAGCTAAATACTAAATGCTAAGTGCTAAACGCTAACGCTATCTACTAAACGCCAGCTGTTCCTGCGTCCTCAAATCTGGACGGAAGAAGCGCAGCAGCAACGCAGTCAACGTGATTATCGCACAGATAAACGGGAACCAATCGCCGTGGCGAGTGTAGAACGTGGTCGTCTCTTCCAGTCCGTAAGCGCCCTGCAACGCGACCCGCTGATTGCGCGGCGCCTCGGCGACGATGCGGCCGTAGGGATCGATGACGGCAGTTACACCGGTGTTGGTATCGCGCAGCAGCCAGCGATAATTTTCCACCGCGCGCATTCGCGCCATGTTGAGATGCTGCAGCGGCGCGCCGCCCTCGCCGTACCAGCCGTCGTTAGAGATATTGACCAGGACCTCGGCTCCTTTATCGGCAAGGTGGCGCACCTCATTGGGAAAGATGGATTCGTAGCAGATAAATACTCCGACCTTCATGTTGCCGACATCCAGCGGAGCGCGCGATCGGCCGCGCGCGAAGGTCCCAATCTGTCGGGTGAGTCCTCCGGCAAAGCTGAAGATATGCGCGAAGGGCACGTATTCGCCAAACGGGACGAGGTGGATTTTGTCGTAGCGCGCCGTCCACGCGCCGCTGGGTGCAATCACCGAGGCTGAGTTGAAGATGTCGGGCTGGCGGCTGATCTCGCCGGTGTGCTCGATGCCGATCGAGCCCGCGATGATGTAGGAGCCGGTCGAGCGGGCGATGTTGGCCAGCGTGCTGCGCAGGTGGAGATCGGTGACCCAGAAGGGCGCCGGCGCCTCCGGCCACAGGATTAGGCCGGGCGACTCAGGCTTCTCGTGCTGGGGGCGTGTGCTCAGGTCGGCGAGCGAATGCAGCGTTTGCACCAGGTGATCGAGTGGCCAGTCGTTCTCCTGTATTGGAATGTCGGCCTGTACCAGGGTTGCGCCGTGCGACGCCGGCATGGCCTCCGGCTTTGCCAGCTTGCCGGCATGTAATGCGATGGCCGCGGCCAGTGCCGCCGTTAATAGCAGCTTGCGGCGTGCATAGGGAACGAGAAACGCTGCCGCGACTGCGGTGTTCACCAGCGCAATCTCAAACGAAAGTCCGTAGACGCCGGTGACGGTCGCGATACGCGTGAGCGGAATGTTGTCGATTTGCGTGGTGCCCAGCAGGTCCCAGGGAAAGCCGGTGATGTAGGTGCGCGCCAGCTCCACCGCGACCCAAACGAACGGCGTGAACACCAGCGCGCGCAGGCTGAAGCCATTGCGGCGCGCGGCGATCAGCGCCAGCAGCAGCCCGAACAGTCCGTGATACAGCGCCAGGTAGAGCGAAAACATCACCAGCAGCAGAATTGACATGCCGGTTCCGATTCCGCCGTACACGTGCATGACGTGGAAGATCCAGGAGCAGCTTCCCAGATACCAGATCAGGCCGCAGGCGTAGCCGAGCAGGAATCCCTGCCACGCGGTAGCGGGCGCGAGAAACTGTCCACCGTCGGCCAGCACCATCACCACGTCCTGCTCGCGGCATTTGAGGATGGCGTAGATCAGCGGCGCCAGCGCGACCCAGCTCAGCAGGTAGATGGAAAAGTTAGGGAAGATCAGGACCTGAAGGATGCCGGAAACGGAGGCAAAAATCCAGGCACGTGGGCGGATGCGTCTCACTAGGGGAGTTTAGCAAAGGAAATGCTGGGGCGATGGGCAGCGAGATTACGAGTTGATGACAGAAACGGCGGGTAGCCGTGTTGGGTGCGGGGGCTCGAAGTAAAACTCCAAAGCTTCCCTGAGATTTTCGAGCGCTTCTTCCTGAGTCTTGCCTTGACTGGCGACATCCACGTCCAGGCATTGAGAAACGTACCAGTCGCCTTCTCGCCACACAGGCGCTGAGAATTGACGCTTCATCGCGTTCTCCTGATCAGGCCGTGCCTTCCATGCGCTCCAGCCTCCGCTCGTGCGACTCGATTTCCTGAGCTTGCCTTACGACGGACTCCGATAAGGTGGCGATCATCGAGGCGAGCCTATCGAGACGAGCATCGGTCACCTGCATCTGTTGACTTACTTGTGCAATCTGTACGGCGTTCTGCGCAATCTGTGCCGCGTTCTGCGCAATCTGCGCCGAATTCTGCGCGATCAACTCCTCGTGTTTCAAGGTTTGATCGTAGAGCCGGGCCATCGCCGCCCAGAAATCCTCGAAGCTGCCAAATGTGGTGGCCATCGTGTTGGGTGTCCACTCCTGATTGCTAGTTGCTGCTACTTAATCGCCACCAGCTTGTTCATCAGCTCCGAGTAGTCCTTCTTCTCCACGCCGTGCACCTGCTTGTTGTACTCGTCCACCTTGGCTGAGTAGTTCATGGAGCAGAACTTGGGACCGCACATCGAGCAGAATGCCGCCTCTTTGTAATAGGCGTCGGGGAGCGTCTCATCGTGCATCGAGCGCGCCGTCTCCGGATCGAGCGAGAGCGCAAACTGCTTGTCCCAATCGAAGGTGTAGCGCGCGTAGCTGATGGCGTCGTCGCGGTCCTGCGCGCCGGGGCGATGGCGCGCCACATCGGCCGCATGCGCCGCAATCTTGTAGGCGATGATGCCGTCCTTCACGTCTTTGTCATTCGGCAAGCCGAGGTGTTCTTTCGGCGTGACGTAGCACAGCATCGAGGCGCCATGCCAGCCGATGAGCGCCGCGCCAATCGCCGAGGTGATGTGGTCGTAGCCGGGCGCGATATCGATGACCAGCGGTCCCAGCGTATAGAAGGGGGCGCCGTAGCAGAGCTCGACTTCCTTATCGACCTGCTCTTTGATTTTGTCCAGCGGCACGTGGCCGGGGCCTTCGATCATCACCTGCACATCGCGCTCCCAGGCTTTCTTGGTCAGCTCGCCCAGGGTCTTCAGCTCGGCAAACTGTGCGTCGTCGCTAGCGTCGGCAATACAGCCGGGACGCAGGCCATCGCCGAGCGAGTAACTGACATCGTGCTTGGCCAGGATTTTGGTGATGTCGTCGAAGCATTCGTAGAGAAAGTTCTGCTTGTGATGATGCGCCATCCACTGCGCCAGGATCGCGCCGCCGCGGCTGACGATGCCGGTGATGCGCTTGGTGATCATTGGCAGATACTCGATGAGCACGCCGGCGTGAATGGTCATGTAATCGACGCCCTGCTCGGCCTGCTCCTCGATGACCTCGAGCATGATCTCGGCCGTGAGGTCTTCGATGCGCTTGACGCGCGCCACCGCCTGGTAAATCGGCACCGTCCCGATCGGCACCGGGGAGTGGCGTACGATGGCTTCGCGGATTTCGTGAATGCCGCCGCCGGTCGAGAGGTCCATGACCGTGTCGGCGCCGTGGTGCACCGAGGTGTGCAGCTTCTTCAGCTCTTCATCCACATTGCTGGTGACCGACGAGTTGCCGATGTTGGAGTTGATCTTGCAGCGCGAGGCCACGCCGATGCACATCGGCTCCAGCTCGGGATGATTGATGTTGGCCGGGATGATCATGCGGCCGGCGGCCACTTCGTCGCGGACCAGCTCGGGCGTAATGTTCTCACGCTCAGCCACGAACACCATCTCTTCGGTGAGCAGGCCCTTGCGGGCGAAATGCATTTGCGACATGTTGCTGTCGCCGCTGCGCGCGGCTTCTTCGCGCCGCTTCGCGATCCACTCCGCACGCGGCTTCACAGTCGTTCCGTTGCTGCCATTGTTTCCACTCATGATGACCAGGCTCCTCTGGATAAGCGCTAATTATACCGCCGGGATACGTAACAAATCGGTGAGGAACTTAGCCAATGACGTTTTGAGGCTGCGTCTTTTCGGGTATGCCAATCCTGCCTCCCGTTGGAGCCGACAGGATGGCGGTGATGCGCTATGCTTACAGGCAAGAAAACAACGAGGAGCATAAGCTCCCACAAGCACCGACTCGGATTTCGCTCGCTGGATCGAGGGCGGAGGTCCGGCTGCATCTTAAGTACATGCCCCAGCCGCTGCATATGCCTACGGTTCCCGCTATCGCCCGCGTCCCGGGCGTAGAGGAGCATCGCGTCAATATTGGCGGCATGCACTGGCGCTATCTCACAGCTGGATCGGGGCCGCCCTTGCTGCTGATTCACGGCTTCATGGGTTATTCGTACTCGTGGCGCTTCAATGTCGTCCCCTTGGCGCAGCATTTCAAGGTGTGGGCGCTTGACCTGCCGGGCTGCGGGTTCTCACAACGCAACAATTCTGACGAATGCACCCTCACCGGGGACGCACAGCGCGTGCTCGACTTCATGGCCCATTTCGGCATCGAAGACGCCGACATTGTGGGATCGTCGCGCGGAGGCGGACTGACCATGGTGTTGGCAGCCATCGCCGCCCAGCGCGACCAGTTGCATCGAGTAAGGCGGCTGATATTGGTGTCGCCGATCAACCCGTGGTCCAGCCACGGGAAGGTGCTCACGCGATTGCTGGCTACGACTCTCGGGGGTTTGTACGTCGTGCACGTGCAGCCGCGCATTCGTGTCATTTCGCGGCGTTACTTCACCGCGCTGTACGGCGATCCCAAGCGGATCGCGCCGGGAGCTTTTGACGCCTATGCCGCGGGACTGGAGACGCCGGGCAGCTTCGAGCATCTGGTCCGCATTCTTCGCTCCTGGCACGACGACCTGGCAGCCGTCGGCGACGCACTGCACGAGATCAGCGGTCTGCCTACGCTGTTGCTGTGGGGATCGCGCGACCGCGCCGTGTATCCGTCTTCCATCCATCAGTTGCAGCGGCACCTGAAGAACAGTGCGCTGGTGATGTTTCAAGGCGCCGGACATATGCCCTACGAGGAAGTGCCGGAGGAATTCAACCGCGTGTTGTGCGATTTTCTGTTGCACGACGCGCCACGTACGCCGTTCGAAATCGCGGCCGACACGCCGCCGGCGTTGCCCGTGTTGCCCGCTGAGCACTCGGGCCGGAGCCGGCGATCGGGTATGTAGCTTTCGTCTACTGCTCCACTCTTAGCCAGGTTGCGTCAGGGGCGAAGGCCCTCATGAACGGCGCCTCGTCATTGGTTTTATCTGCCAGGTCTTTCTGGTAGATGATGCGGTCGCGGTTGACCAGGAACGTCATAGTGCCGGACTTGCCGTATTCCGCCGGCCAGGCGATGAAGCCAAAGCCGCGCGTCATCTTGCCTTCGCGCATGTAGTCCTTCAGGCCCCCATTGGCCCAAACGCCTTGCGTGTCCAGAATTGCGAAGTAGTAGCCGTGAAATGGCTTGTGCAAGCTGGGATTCACGGTGTTCCCTTGCTCGCTGGCGTACGCCAGCTGCGGTCCGACAGGGCTCTTTGGCTTGCCGGGTGATTCGGGCCAGTAGAGACCGTTTTCCTTGCCCGGATCGCTGATGAACCTGTGGGCGTACTGCGGCGTGCCATCATGCGCCTGCTTGAAATACTCTTCCTGCGCGTCGACCAGCGAGGCCAATACGTCGATGGTAGCCAACTCGTTGCGTCCTATGCGGCGGACTGCGAGTTCGGTGGCCCCGGCAGGGGTATCGAAGTACCACTTGTCCTTACGGTCCCGGCGAAGTGGAACCGGGAAGGCGGTATTGGTGGCTCCTACCAGCAGAATCTGATTGTCGTTGTCCAGCTTGCGCCAGCGATGCATTTGCTCGAAGGCATCGGCGAAGCCGGCCATATCGCTTCTGTCCTGGCCCGGGTCGCCGGTATAGATGAGGTCTTTTGCGGCTGAACCAAAGACTTGCAGCATCTGTTGCTGATTGTCGCTGCGGGCTGCCTCAAGCAGAGCTTTCGCGGCGTCCTCAGGGTTGGCAAAGGTCGCCTGGCCGGGCGCTGCCTGCCCGGTTGCAGTTGGACCGCGATGGCACGCGCCCATCGTCAGCGACAGTACTACCAGCGCAAAAGCCTTCCAGCAGCGGGAGCCCAGCAGCCCGCGATCACCGAACAGCGACCCTACCCTCATCCAAAATGCTCCTTGGTTTGTTAGCAGTTAGCAATTAGCAACTAGCAATTAGCAATTAGAACCCATCACCCTTACGAAGCAGCTACGGGGGCTGGAGGATCTTTGAATTCACGCCTCGCTGACCGCTCTTGTATCGCCTCGTCGCCCGATCAATTCCAAAAGTTCACGTCGCCTTGCACAACTCGACCCGACAACTGAATTGCCCGGCGCTAGTTGCCGCCAATGCTGCTCTTAGTGTGCGCCTTCGAGACGTCCGCCCGTGCCCCAGCCGCCGCCCCCGGTCCCGTGATGAATGATCCAGCCCCGGAAGCTGGCCGCGCGATCACCCCAGCCACTGCTGGCGAACAGCGTGGCCGAATGCTTGCCCCAACTGCTGAATAGGGTCCGGGCAGAGCCAGGGTCGCTGGGGCCCCATCCGCGCAGGTCTTCGAGGTTGGTCCAGCCGCCACTGAGGGCGTCGAAGATGTTGTCCTTGTTAGTGTCGCGCTCGCCCGCGGTGCTGCCCTGGCTGCCCGCATGCTGGAAGGCGGTGTAGGGATGCGAGTAGTCGTAGCTGGTGTGGTAGGTGTGATTGCCGTAGTAGTTCTGCCCGCCGTAATAGGCGCCATGCCAGGCGTTGTTTCCGCTGAAAGGATAGTCGTGAAAGTACGCGACACCGTGGTACCAGTTACAGGTCCAGTTGGCCGCCCCCCAATCGCAGCACCCGCCCGCAGTGAGCGCACCCGCAGCTGTGCCGGCGTCAAACGTGATTTCTTTGCCGTTGGCATGGTCGGCTGAGGTGTAGTTGGGGGTGTGCAGCGGTATACCAAAGATTACGGCCGGGTCGTAAATCGGCAGGTACAACACCTGCGGATTAGCCGGCAGCAGCACGACGATGTCCGGCGTGGGCTGGTTCATCCGAAGCTGCGAGCCCGACTTGAGAGTTCCAAGGTTGACCGCTTTGCTGCGCAGCGCCTGGATCGCGGCCATCAGATCGGATTGTTGATTGTGATAGGACTCGCCGAGCTGCGATGTCCATGCCAGATTCACCGCCATCGTGTTCAGCACGGCTGGGAACTCGGTAAGCGCCTTTATGCTGGGGTCCCACGGCTGCACCGTGACCGCTTCCATGAGCGCATGACCCGACAGGCCTTTGTGCTGCACAAATTCGTTGGCGGCGAAGATCTGATCAGGATAGGTCGCGCCGGCCAGCATCTGCCCGACCAGAGGATCGGGGTAAAGCGCGATAGGCGCCACCAATGCCTGCAATTCCTGTTCGGTGAGCGGCAGGCCCTGGCCGGAATAGTCGCTGCTCCTTCGGGTAGCGGACTGAAACATGGCCGAATCCAGCGGGAGGGCCGCCAGCACTATGCCCACACAGAAGGCAGCGCAGAGGAGCTCTTTATAACGAGTTCGCATCAACAAGGTCCCTTCACTTCGCAAACATTAGTTGTAAATCAATGGCATCGAACCGTTCTAGGGGAAACTGTCGCGAGCAGTTAGCAGCCGGCAATCAGCAACTAGCAAATTAACATTCATTTGATATTCGCGCGCGCGTCGGCTCTGTCTGGCGACATCGTTACTCCCCTCCCTTCCTCTCGCCGGGCAAGTCATATTCAATCAGCTCCCGGGTTTCTGCAAATCTCAAACCGCCGGCCAATGATCCCTACGCGACCGGTAGCAATTTTCATGTTGTCATTGACGCGAACGGGTGTACATTCTAGGCGAATTTTGAGGCCCTTGAAGTCTGACGGCCAAGGAGCTTCGTGATGTTCACCTTCCGCGCGCTTCACACCCTGCTCCAAGCGATTTGTTTTGCGCTGCTGATGGCGCTCGTCGCCCCTGCACAAACGATCTACGACAACGGCCGGTTAGGCGGTGACATCGACGGCTGGACCATCAACAGCGGCTTTGTCGTCAGCGATACATTCACGGTTTCACAAGGCGCCAGCCAGGTAAACGGGTTGGCCTTCAACGCATGGCTTTTTCCCGGCGACGTCCTCCTATTCGCAGAGGTCTCCATTACCTCGCAGGAGTTCGGTGGGACCACTTATTTCGACCAGCAGGTCAGCTTCACGCAGTCCAACTGCGGGACGAATTCCTACGGGTTCAACGTCTGTGAGGAGACCGGCAGCTTTAGCGGCCCGACACTGGGCAACGGTACGTATTGGCTCAACCTTGCCAATGCTGTGGTGAATACCGGCGATCCCGTTTATTGGGACGAGAACAGCGGGTCCGGCTGCCAATCTCCGGGGTGTCCCTCACAGGCTTCGGAAAACAGCGTAGGGTCCATTCCATCTGAATCCTTCACTGTTCTAGGAAGCCCGACCAGTGGTGGAGGTAGTGTCCCGGAGCCAGGAAGTTTGTTTCTGGCCGCCGGTGCACTGTGTTCCGGCCTCGGGATGATGTGGCGCAGGACGCGTTGAAATGAAGTTGTGGTTTACGCGCAGTGTGTCTGTGACTGAGAGGTGTATCCATGAAGAATCAAGGCCGCTTTCTGATTCTCGGTGTGTGCCTGCTGCTGCTGACCGGCGTGTTCGCGTCCGGCCAGACGATTTACGACAACGGACCGAGGGGCGATGACGTCGACGCCTGGACCATCAACCAGGGCTTCGTGGTTAGCGATACGTTCACCATCTCGCAAGGTACCAGCCAGATTAACGGGGTCGTCTTCAACGGCTGGCTTTTCCCCGGCGACGTCCTCGAGTCGGTGGAAGTCTCCGTCACTTCACAGGAGTTTGGCGGAACCACCTACTTCGACCAGCAGTTGAACTTCACCCAGTCCCAATGCAGCACCAACGCTTACGGATTCGACACCTGCACGGAGACCAGCAGTTTCAACGGCCCGGCGCTGGGCAACGGGACCTACTGGCTCAACCTCGCCAACGCCGTGGTAAACAATGGCGACCCGATCTACTGGGACGAGAACAGCGGCGACGGCTGCCAATCTCCCGGCTGTCCGTCGCAGGCTTCCGAAAACAGTGTGGGAACAATACCGTCGGAATCGTTCACCGTTTTAGGGGGTACGAGCAGCAGCGGTGGCAGCGTCCCGGAGCCGGGAACTTTCGCGCTAGTCGCGGGTGCGTTGTGTTCTGGCTTCGGCCTGATGTGGCGCAGGAATCGTTGAGTGTTTCGCTGACAGCGGTGTGTTTTGCAACGAGGAGAAAGAAACGTGAAAACTCAAGTTTGCCTGGTAGCTATGGTTGTCGCAGCGGTGCTTCTGATTGGATTGCCTGCCTCGGCACAGGTCCTGTATGAGAACGGGCCGATCAACGGCCAGACCGACGCCTGGACGTTCAATCTCGGCTTCACGCCCAGCGATAGCTTCACCATCTCGACCGGGCCTAGCGTGGTCACGGGATTCTCGTTCGGCGCATGGCTGACGCAGGGGGATGTACTGACGTCGGCCGAGGTCGTCCTGTCTTCCCAGGAGCTCGGAACCGGAACGGTCTATTTTGACGGGACAGTCAATCTTACCGAGTCCGGCTGCTTCGTGAACAACTACGGCTATGACGTGTGCACGGAAACCGGCAGCATCCCGGCCACGCCGCTGATCGACGGACGCTATTGGGTGACGCTGGAGAACGGCATGGACACCCTCGGCGATCCCGTGTATTGGGACGAAAACCAGGGCGTCGGCTGCCATTCTCCCGGCTGTCCGTCCGATGCCACGGAATCGTTTCTCGGATCGATTCCCTCGGAGGCATTCAGCATCCTGGGCAGCAACAGCGGGAGCGGGAGCGTACCTGAACCGGGAAGCCTGCTTCTCTTCGCAGGCGGGGTCGTCGGCATTGCCGGGACCCTGCGGCGCAGATTGCGCTGAAATGCGCGTGGCGCCTTGCTGAAGCCAGGGCTGCCTTTTATTGGATGTGACTTTACAACCATGGAGGTCGTGTGTGAGAGCTCGTAGCTGTTTGCTTCTTGTCACTAGCTGTCTGCTGCTCACGTTCGCGTTGCCGGCGTCGGCACAGGTCCTGTACGAGAACGGGCCCATCAACGGCGAGACCGACGCCTGGACCATCAGCAATGGCTTTGTTATCCCCGACACGTTCACGATCTCGACCGGGAGCAGCACGATTAATGGAGTGTCGTTCGGGGTATGGATAGACCAGGGCGACGTGGTGCAGTCAGTCGGAGTGATTCTGAGTTCCGAGCCCTTCGGCGGGACGGTCTATTTCAACGGGCAGATTAGCCTCACCCAGTCGGGTTGTTTCGTGAACAATTACGGCTACGATGTCTGCACGGAAACGGGCAGCTTCAACGGCCCGACTCTGAGCAACGGGACATATTGGCTCAACCTGCAGAACGCCACCGTGAGCAATGGCGATCCCGTGTATTGGGATGAGAACAGCGGAATCGGATGCCACTCCGAGGGTTGTCCATCGCAGGCCTGCGAAGGCAATTGCGAAAGCTCGATTCCATCGGAGGCTTTCACCGTGCTCGGCACCAGCAGCGGATCGGGCAGCGTGCCGGAGCCGGGCAGCTTGGCACTGGTGGGCGCCGGCTGCTTTGCCATTTTTGAGACTCTGCGGCGCAGATTCTATCTCTGATTAAACTCGCCTCGAGGCGCCAACGAAACACGAAGTCCGAAACGGGGGCGAAAGGTGAAACGACGTCGGTTGCGTCTGACAGTGGTTCTGTTTGCGCTGGCGGTAGCTTTGCCGGCGTCGGCCCAGATTCTCTACGAAAACGGCCCGATTAACGGCCAGACCGACGCCTGGACCATCAACGAAGGTTTCGTAATGAGCGACAGCTTTACCATTTCAACCGGCAACAGCACCATCAACGGGCTGTCGTTCGGAGCGTGGCTGTTCGCTGGCGATACCCTGCAGTCGGCGGAAGTCCTGCTCACTTCCGAACCCTTCGGCGGCACCAGATACTTCGACCAGCAGGTCAATTTCACCGCGTCGAACTGCTTCCTCAACAATTACGGTTACGACGTTTGCACCGAGACCGGCGGCTTCAGCGGCCCGACGCTCGGTAACGGGACCTACTGGCTGAATCTGCTGAACGCGGTGGTGAACAATGGCGATCCGGTCTACTGGGACGAAAACAGCGGCATCGGCTGTCACTCCCCAGGTTGCCCGTCGCAAGCCGGCAACGGCACAGGAACACTTCCTTCGGAAGCCTTCAGCATTCTGGGCACGCCGAGCAGCGGGCAGGGCAGCGTGCCGGAACCGGCGAGCCTGGCACTGGTGGGCGCCGGAGCGCTTGCCATGGTGGAGACGCTGCGCCGCAGATTTTTTCTCTGATCGTTTGGCCCGAGCAAGTCTCACGGATGCGGATGTCAGGAGGATGAAATGAACTCTCATCGGCTTCGCATGACGATCGTGCTGATTGCCGCTTGCCTGGTTCTGGTGTTGCCCGCGTCGGCGCAGGTCCTCTACGAAGATGGACCGATCAACGGCGAGACCGACGCCTGGACCATCAACTTCGGCTTCGTCATCAGCGACACCTTCACCATCTCCAGCGGAAACAGCAGCGTTACCGGCCTGGCGTTCGGCGCCTGGCTGATGCCCGGCGATGTTCTGGAATCGGCGCAGGTCACCATCTCCACCGAAGAGGTCGGAGGCGGTACGGTGTACTTCAACGGCTTTGTCAATTTCACTCAATCGGATTGCTTCACTAACAACTATGGCTTTAACGTCTGTACCGAGATGGGAGACTTCAACGGTCCCACGCTGGGCAACGGAACGCTGTGGCTCAGCTTGCAGAACGCCGTCTTAAACAACAATGCCGATCCCGTTTACTGGGACGAGAACAGCGGCGCGGGTTGTCATTCGCCCGGTTGCCCGTCGGAAGCCGGTAACGGCAGCATCGGAACGCTGCCCTCCGAGGCGTTCACCGTTTTCGGAACCAGCAGCGGACAAGGGAGCGTGCCGGAGCCGGGAAGCCTGGCGCTCGTGAGCGGTGGATTCTTTGCCATCGTCGAAACACTGCGACGCAGGTTGCGTCTCTGACTGCTGCCGTGGCAGCCGGCGACTCGATGCGCAGATAAAGGGAGCGGGATATGAAGACTCAGCTGTGGCTTACATCACTCGTGATCTGCGCGGTGCTCTCGCTGGTTGTGCCGGCATCGGCCCAAATCCTGTATGAGAACGGACCGATCAACGGTACGACTGACGCCTGGACGATCAATGAGGGATTCGTCGTCAGCGACACCTTCACCATTTCGACCGGGAACAGCGCGGTCACTGGAATTGCCTTCGGGGCATGGCTGTTTCCCGGAGACGTCCTGGACTCAGTGCAGGTTTCTTTCACCTCGAACGAGTTTGGCGGCACCACCTATTTCAACCAGGTGGTGAGTCTTACCGCTTCTAACTGCTCCGGCAACCAGTATGGCTTCAATGTGTGTACGGAGACCGGTTCCCTGGTCAACGGGCCGAATCTGGCTAACGGCACCTACTGGATGAACCTGGGGAACGCCGTGGTGAATGACGGCGATCCGGTTTACTGGGATGAGAACAGCGGTATCGGCTGTCATTCCCAGGGCTGCCCCTCAGAGCCGTCGGAGAATACCGTGGGCAGCATTCCTGCTGAGTCATTCAGCATCCTGGGCACCTCGAGCGGAAGCGGCAGCGTGCCGGAGCCGGGGAGCCTGGCATTGCTTGGCGGCGGTTTCCTTGTCACGGCGGAGTCATTGCGGCGCAGGCTGCGCCGATGAGTCATTCTGTCCCAAAGCACCAGGTAATAGTCCCTGTCGCAAAGCAGCCCCTGCAAAATCAGTCATCAGGGGCTGAAGCCCGACTTCGTCAGCGCAGCTACGGCACAGCTGAAGCCGTGCCCTGTTACGAGGCCCGGCCGACGTTCAAGGTAAGCTCGATCTGCTGACTGCCAAGTGCTGAATGCCGACTACTAATCTAATTGCTAATTGCTAATTGCTAGTTGCTAGTTGCTAGTTGCTAATTGCTAGTTCCTGATTGCATCCTCATTCGTACCGCAACGCCTCGATCGGATCCAGCCGCGATGCCTTGATGGCGGGCAGCATTCCACTCACCAGACCAACGATCACGAGGATGACCGTGGCGATGACGACGGTCGAAGGATCGATGATCAAACGAATGTCGGCGGCTTCGGCGTTCTTGGCGACTGCGCTATAGAACGTGATCCGGCCAACGCCGATCGCAACCGCGTAGGCAAGTATGATTCCGGCAATACCTCCAACGAAGGTTATGGCCAGAGCCTCCGCCAGAAACTGAAACAGAATGTCGCGGCGCCGTCCGCCCAGCGCCTTCTCCACCCCGATCTCGCGGGTGCGCTGGGTGACCGACACCAGCATGATGTTCATCAGCCCGACGCCGCCAATGCCCAGCGTCAGCGTCCCGATGAACGCCAGCAGCACCTTCAATCCGGCGGTAATGATGCTGAACTGCTTCAACTGCTTCATCATGTTGTAGAGGAAGACGGCGCGTTTATCGTCAGGCTTGAAGTTGTACTGCGTCGCCAGCGCGGCGCGCACCTGCCGCTCCACCAGTTCGTAGTCGTTGCCTTCGTAGGACATCCAGATGCCGTCGAGGTAGTGCGTGTCCTTGAAATCGCTCATGGCGCTGAAGGGGATGTAAATCGTTTTGTTGACGCTGTCTTCGCCCTCCTGCATGTGCGGCGTAAGCACTCCGATCACCCGATAGCTGATGCCCTCAATGCGAATGTTCTGGCCGATGGCGTATTCCCCGGAGAAAAGCTTAAGCTTGGCGTCGGAGCTGATGACAGCGACCCGGGCGCGCGCCTCTTCGTCGTCTTCATTCAGCAGGCGGCCTTCGGCCAGGTTCAGGGCCAGGATATGAAACATGTTGGGATAGACGCCTTGCAGCGGCAAAGTGTACGCGCGGACGTCCTGCTGGACGGCGACTTGTTTGTCGATCTCCGGCGAGATGTGGTTCACCAGCGGAGCGGCGGCGGTGATACGGTCAAGATCGTCGATGGTGAATCTGATTTGCGTGCCGGCCTTTTGCCCACCCGCCTGCTGCGAGGTGCGGCCAGGAAAAACGCCGATGATGCGCGTCCCCCAATTGGCGAAGATGACCTCAATGGCCCGCCCGAATCCCGCGCCGTAAGCCAGCAGCAACACCACCGTTGCGATACCCCACGCCATGCCCAGCATGGTGAGCGCGGTGCGCCGGCGGTTGTGGCGCATGGCGCTGTAGGCTTGCGACATCAGATCACGCATCATCGCTGGATATCCTTCTTCATCATTTCGTCGGTCGCGGTTCGCCTTCGCTTTTCGCCAGAAACGTTGGTGCCCCACGTTCGCCCCTTCTTTTGGGCTAACGTGGGCCCAGGTTAGCGTCCAAAAGAAGGACGCGAACCTGGGGCACCGTTGCTCTCTCTCTACTCCTGCCTGAGCGCGTCGACCGGCTGCAGCATGGCAGCCTTGCGCGCCGGATAAATGCCGGCGATGATGCCCGCCGCGGCGAGCGTGCCGATGGCCAGCGTGGCCGACATGAACGACATGGTGGGCGGATCGAAGCCCGGCACCTCGCCCACACCGCGCATGGCGTACATCAGTAGAGCCGCCCCCGCCATCCCGACGGCTCCGCTCATCAGCGTAAGAAAGGCGCCTTCCAGAAAAAACTGCAACAGAATGCTGCGATTCGTCGCCCCCAGCGCCTTGCGCAGCCCGATCTCACGTGTGCGCTCGCTCACGGCAACCAGCATGATATTGATGATTCCGATGGCGCCCAGGGTCAGCGTTACCAGTCCGACGCCACCCAGGAAGATATCCATGGCGTCAAATATCTTTCCCACGGTTTCCGAGTTCTTGATGGTGTCCCAGTCTTCGAAGGCGTCGTCATCGTTCCAATCGAACTTGTGGTTGCGGGCGATGATCTTGCGCACTTCCTCCCGGGCCAGAGCGTGTTCATCGCGCACCCGCGGGCGATAGTTGATGAAGGAGATCGCGTTCTCCTGCTGGTCTTTGGTTAGCGGAAAGAACTCGTGCATGGTGGTGAAGGGCAGGAAGAGGCGATTATTGGTGGAGTTGTTGTCGCCATGCCCGACCCGCTGCACCACCCCAACGACCTCGAAGCGAATGCCGTTCAGCAGGATGGTATTGCCCACCGCGGGCCTGCCGGGAAAGAGGTTCTTCAGCATCTCGTCGCCCAGCACGGCGACCAGGCGCTTTTGGGTTTCGTCGTCCTCATTCAGCCAGCGACCGGCAGCCAGCGGCAAATAGCGGATTTGGGCATAGTTGGGCGGGACGCCGCTGACCTCTCCGTTGGTGTTGCTGTAGTCGCTGACTTCGCGGATGTCGGTACGCGACAGCACCGGCGCCGCCAGGCGTACATGCGGGGCCTCGCGCTGGATGTCCGCGAAATCCTCATAGGTGAGGTTGTAAGCGCGCGCCGAGCTCATGTTGCCGGCAACCGCCGGCGCATGGCCGGGGAAGACGAACATGATGTCTTCGCCCAGCGAGTTCAGTTCGCGGCGGTTGCCGGAGCGGAAGCCCTCGCCCAGTCCCACCAGCAGCAACAGCGATCCCACGCCCCAGGCGATGCCGAACATGGTGAGGAACGAGCGCAGCTTGTTCGCCCACAAGGTGCGCAGCATCTGCCGCAGGATTTCGAGGAACATCATGAGAGTCAGGGCCGCCCTGGAAACAGATACGCGCTCATGCCGAACTTGGTTCCGGCGAACTGCCAGGCAACGCATATTGGACTCTAATAAGTCGCGAAAAGTTAGTGAGTTATGTCACGCTGCGATGCGCCGCATCCCATAGTGAACAAGCGATAAAACTTTTGAATAAGCCTTATGGATCGTCCACAAAAAGGGCTGAATTGTTTATAGTAGAGATAACGCACTTGGTCGGCGGTGTTAATCGTTTAATGCCGGTCGAAAAGGGCGATTTTCTAAGGGTTGAGGAGTAAAGTACGATGCCGAGAGCACCACGGGACAAGGAAAACGCGACACCTACGCCAAAGAAACGCACTCGCAAGACGGCCGCGTCCGGCAACGGAAACGGCGTCCATCCCGAGAACGGCAACGGTGCTGTGGAAAAATCCGTAACCGTTGCCCCCAAAACAACCCATTCCACCCACACGGTACCCAGTCTGGAAGAGCAGATCCGTCTGCGCGCTTATCACCTTTACTTGCAGCGTGGCGGACGTGGCGGCTCGCCTGAACAGGACTGGCTGCAGGCGGTAGAAGAGATCAGCCGCGAGCAGAGCGTCGCCTAAAGTCTCGCGTGTTCGGGCCGTTATGTTCAATAATTGTGCTCGACAGACGACGAACTCTACGATCAGAATGTTTAGTGGCAACTCAGCGTGCGCCAAAATGCGTCACACTGAAGGCATGAGATGATCTAGGGAACATTAGGTTTGCCCTAAAGATCACAGGGTGCAATTATTATAGTTTTGAGGCCACTTCTCCTCATCGACGATAACCCTTTGCAGCTCAAGGTTCGGGAGACGATCCTCCGGCAGGCAGGGTTCCAGGTTTCCGTCGCCACCACTGCCGAGAGCGCTCTTGCCGCCTTGCGCGTGCTGCGTGACCGGGTGGGCCTCATCATCACCGACCACTTGATGCCGGGTTGTAATGGCTCGGAATTGGTGCGGCAGATTCGCGCCCTGCAAATCTCCGTGCCTGTCATCGTGCTGAGCGGAATGGGCGAGGCCGAGCCGGAGTATCAGGGGCTCGATGTCGCTTTCCGGATGAAGCCTTATCCGCCCGCCGAGTTGATCGATCTGGTGCAGTCCCTGCTGGAATCCAATGGCGAGCGCCGCGGCGCGGCCTAGCTCTACTTCTGACTGTAGGCTGGCAAGCGCGGCTGCCGCTGGTGGCTTCAGGGAATCGCGACAACACTCCGCTATCGCCATTAATCGTGGACTCCCTACTCTCGACAATCTTGACACATCGACCGGCGGGGTTTGTGAGCGTAACGGCCTGTTCACCGCGGTAAATCCGACCGTGGGACTTCGCCAAGAGTTAGCTATAGAATGGACGCGAAAAATGGCAATCGGCCTTGGTCGCGCAACGGAGGAATCATCGTGACAAACCCCGTACGGCTCTCCAGCCCCATTCTTTCCCGCAACCTTCGCGCCTTGAGCGTGATTCTCGCGTTCGCCATGCTGACGGCGTACTCCATGCAGGCACAAAACTTCAGCGTGCTCCACTATTTCACCGGCGGAACCGACGGGGCAAGTCCTTATGCCGCGGTCACCGTTGCACGCGCAGGAGTTTTGTACGGAACGGCGGAAAGCGGAGGAGCCCACGGCGTGGGCACAGTTTTCAAGCTAACCCAGGTCAATTCAAATTGGGTCTTCAGTCCCTTATACGAATTTACCGGGGTCAGCGGTGGATCCTTCCCATATGGCGGGGTAGTGGTGGGTCAAAATGGCGCTTTATATGGCACGACCTTCGGCGGCAGCGTTAACGGACCTTACGGGACCGTATTCGAACTGACACCGCCGCCCACGTTTTGCAGGTCGATAACGTGCTATTGGGACGAAAACGTACTTCACACCTACACCGGCCCGGACGGTTCCGGACCGCAAACCGAGAATCTAGTCTTCGACAGCTCTGGAAACATTTACGGCACCACAGGGGGAGGAGGCCTGTATAACTCAGGGACTGCGTTCCAACTGACCCCTTCAGGCGGAGGAGGATACACGGAGAGCATCCTCCACAGCTTCGGCAACGGGACTGACGGGAGAGACCCATTGGCGGGTATTGTCTTCGATACCGCCGGCAACATCTACGGAACCACAGAACGCGGGGGAACGGGATCACCGCAAGACTGCCGCGGCAGCTGCGGAACGGTCTACCAGCTCATGCCTTCCAATGGCGGGTGGGTGGAGAATATCCTGGTTAACTTCGACGTCACGAACGGGCAAACCCCCTACGGCAACCTGATCATCGATAGTTCCGGCGACCTCTATGGCACCACGGCCAGCGGTGGACAAAATGGAGGTGGCATAGTTTTCAAATTGGCGCCCTCAGGTGGAGGATTCACCTACTCTGTGCTTTACTCCTTTGGCTCATGCGGGTCCAGGGGCGGGTTGGCCATGGACGCAGCCGGTAACTTTTTTGGGGTCTGCAATGCCGGCGGCGCCTTTCAGGACGGCTGGATATTCGAGCTGACCAATTGCAGCCAAGGGTGCAGCGTAGTCGATCTCCACGATTTCAGCGGCAGTGACGGCAACGGGCCCTACGGCGCCCCGACGCTCGACGCGAGCGGCAATCTCTACGGCACAACTCTTTCCGGAGGTACAGGCAGCTGCAACGGCGGCGGCTGCGGCGTGGTCTGGGAGATCACGCCTTAACTGCCGCAGCATCGCTAATTCACAAGCAATCGGGCTGGCCCGGATGGTTTGCGCGCTGGCCTGATCGCAACAGTAAATCGTCTCAATCGCTAAGAGGGGGTTGCTGTTGGTGGTAGATTGCAGGCGTGCGAAACCCAGTCGCCCACTCGTCGTTAGTGGGAAGGAGATCGTTATCGTGGCGAGCCAAGTACAACCCTCCAGACTCCTCCGTTCCGGCAACCTGAGCGTCACAAACCTGATTCTCGCGTTGGGCTGCGCGCTCGTACTCATGGCGCGGCCGGTCGAGGCGCAGACATTCAGCGTGCTGCACACCTTTACCGGCGGATCGGACGGGGGAATTCCTTACTCCGGCTTGACGTTTGACAGTCCGCGGCTGCTGTACGGAACGACGTCAATTGGCGGGAATGCGGCGGCCTGTCCGAACGGGTGTGGCGTAGCGTTCCAGCTGAAGCAGAGAAATTCGCAATGGACCCTGAACCCGCTGTATCAATTCAACAATCTGGACGGAGCTACTCCTCTGGCGGGGGTCACTGACGTGAATGGCGTTCTGTACGGCACGACCTTCAAAGGCGGCAGTGCGGGAGACGGAACGGTTTATCAGCTGAGACCAACGCCCACAGCCTGCAAGACAGTCATCTGCTATTGGAACGAAACCGTGCTGCATTCGTTTAGCGGACGGCCGGATGATGGAGCAAATCCGACGTACGGCAATGTGACCCTCGACCACGCCGGAAATATCTATGGCACGACACAGATTGGCGGCCCGGTGGATTGTGGGACGGTGTGGAAGCTGACACCATCGGGAGGCGGATGGACGGAGAGTATTCTCTACGGCTTCAACGGAGGAGTGAACGATGGATGCGCTCCGTTGTCAGGTGTGATTTTCGACGCCGCCGGAAACCTGTATGGCAACACTGAGGGCGGCGGCGGACCCGTCGGGATCGGAACGATATATCAGTTGGTTCCTCACAATGGAACCTGGACGGAAAATATTCTGATTAGCTTTCAGTCGGGTGGGCCCGGCCGTCCTTCCGGCACGCTGATCGTCGACTCCTCCGGCAATCTTTATGGCACGACCTTTAACGACGTGTACGAACTTAGCCCGGTGAACGGAGGCTGGACTTTCTCTGTGGTTTACAACTTTAGTTGCGAGATCCAAGCTGGGGTGACTCTGGGTCCGGACGGGAACCTGTATGGAGCATGCGAGCGGGGCCCCGGCAACGGTGGCTCGATCTTCAAGCTGCCGCCGGATTGCAATCAAACCTGCACGCCCATCGATCTCCACGATTTCCAGTTCAGCGACGGTTCCGGTCCGATGGGCCCGGTCGTATTCGACGCGAGCGGCAATCTTTTCGGGACGACGTATAACGGGGGATACACGGGATCTCCGTGCGGCACCACAGGCTGCGGCGTCATTTGGGAGATCGCGGGCGTGGCTGCGCCGCATAATAGGTAAATGGATGGGGGAGAGCTCAGAACGTCGAACATCAGAATCTCAATTAAGGCGTGAGCTGCCAGACTGTTCCTCCCTCTCCCTCAACTGACAACAAAACACCGTAGCCGAAACCGCTGTTATCGTCGCTGGCGGATGACGGTCGTAATATCACGATAACGCAAGCTACTCGCATGCGAGGATAAGCGCCACAATAGTCAATTCCTCTTGGCCGGCGTTTGAGAGGAATCGTGTAATCTCCTAGGATGTGGTGGTTTCCTGAATATGATTCAGGAAACTGCCGGTTTCAGGGAGGTGGGCTACGTTTTCCAAGATGGGCCAGATTGCATTGCGCGCCGACGTCCTGCGGCTTAAGGCGTCGGGACGCCTGCCGCAGCTTGGCTGGTTCGACGTCGCTCAAACCTGGACAACCTCATCCACGCACTGGGCGACGGAGAAGCTGGCCATCCCCCGCGCCGAAAACGGCGACCTCGTCACCTACGACACTCCTATCGGCCCGCTGTGCTGGGGCAAGAAGCTGCGGCAGTACGCCGGCTTGTTCGCGCTGGAACACATGCGCGGCGTCTACGAGCGTGGCGCGGTGCGCGTCGATCCTGGCGACGTGGTCTTCGACCTTGGCGGACACATCGGCTCCTTCAGTCGTTTCGCCTTGAGCCGCGGGGCCGCGACTGTGGTGACCTTCGAGCCGGAACCGGCGCACATTCAATGCATCGAGCGCTGCTTTGCCAAGGAAATCGAAGCTGGGCGGCTGCATTTGGTTCGCGCCGCAGCCTGGAAAGAACACGCCGTGCTGCGCTACGAATCCAATGGCGTCGAGTCGATGGTGTCGGAAAGCGGAGAGCTCGAGGTCGAGGCACGCTCCATCGATGAGATTGTGGAATCGCTGAAGCTGCCGCGCGTCGATTTCATCAAGGCGGATATTGAAGGCGCAGAGAGGGTGGCGATCGAAGGCGCTCAGCAGACGATTTCCCGGTTTGCACCGAAGATGGCGCTGTGCACCTATCACCTGCCGGACGACCCGGTGGCCATTCCGGCCATGGTGCAGAAGTTGCACCCCTACAATGTGGCATTCAATGCCGGTCACGCTCAGGCGTTCTTCGCGCCGATTGGGCGGCCGGGCTCAGCCTGATTTCCGATTACTTACTGGCCGGCATCGCAGCCGCCTGCTCCAGGCGCTGCTGATTCTCCGGGGTGTGCGCGATGCGCACGAACCCATCCGGTCCGCCAACGTCACCATCGAAGGTGAAGGGTGTGAAGAAGGCCGGCATATCGCGCCAGTGCAGGTAAGGATCGTCGCCCTCAACCCAGTCCCAATCGACCAGCGGCCGCGTCGCCAGCATGCGCTTGGAGATCCAGAGATCGCCGTCGTCCTGCCAGGCTTTCAGCCCGTGCGTGGCGAAGCGCTGACGCCAGTCTGCTGAGTTGGCATTGCCCGCCTCGGTCAGGAAATAGAACTGCATGGTCTGGGTACTGTTCAGCGGATTCAGAGGATGAAAGGGGAAGCGCCCGAAGAACCCGGTAATTCCGTCATTGATCGACACCAAGGCAACCATGCTGTTGGGGCGGAGCGCAGGCTTGATCGCCATCATGCGGGCCACAGTCGTGTTGTCGGCGCCAGGCTCACCCGGCGTCGCATAAGCGATGAGGTTGTTGATGGCGATGATTGCCAGGAAGAGCGCCAGCGGAAGCGCCCGGCGCGATAGCGGCTTGCAGCCGCGAAAAGCGAACGCCACCGCGGCCAGCAGCAGGGGGAAGCCCGGCATCCAGCGCTCAGAAGCGCCCGGCTCAAACAGCGCCACCCCAAGAAAAACCATCAAGCCCGCAGTCAGCAGGAACGGAGTCAGGACCATCCATCCATCTCTCTGCCGGTAAAGCGTCCACACCAGCCAGGCCATGCCGGCATAGAACAACGCGAGCTTCCACAGTGACGTATGCATCAGATCGCCGATGCCGATGGGATTGTAGGGATCGTGCAGGGCGAGCCGCTTCAATTCAATGCCGGTCTTGTCGAGGTCGATCAGGCCGCGCGGCAGCCCGGTCGCAATCCGCAGATATTTTTTCTGCGGCTGAATGCCGTGGCCGGCTTCGGCAACCCATGCCTTGAAGTCGGCAGCCGATCTCACGCCCGCCAGGACAGTTCCGACAGCGTAGGAAGCGAAGCCGATCAGCGCGCAGGCCAGCACAACTTGAGCCAGCCAGCGGATGCGCGCGGCATTGCGGTCACTGCTCGAAACGGTTCCTGGGTCCTTCCAAAGATATGCGAGGAGCAGGATGCCCGGAATAGCGAACAGGTCCGGCAGCCACAAGCACACCGCCAGAGCCAGCAACAGTCCGATGAGCCAGGCACGGCCCCGCGAGTACGGGCCGAAATCCTGCAAGAGCAGGTAGGTCGCGGCCAAAAGCAGTCCCAGGCCTGGCACATAGGCCGAGCCGGTCTGGAAATAGTTCAGGAACGGGTTCCAGCAGAGGAACGCCGCGGAGACGAGAGCGCCGGTGACGACGCTTCGGCTCACCTTCCACGCCACCCCGAAGCTCGCCACCGCGACCAGATAGTCGGCAATGATGTTGAGCACGCGCATGGCGGCAAAGATCTGCAGCACCGGTCCGTTGGGAAACTGCTGCGCCCAGTGCGACCGCCCCATTTGCCAGAAGGCATAGTTCAGCGGACGCCAGAACAAGTGCGCGAAGTCCCAGAAGTCGCCCGGTTTCGTAAGCCCCTGCGGATAGCGCGACATCTGCAACGCGTAGACGATGGTGTCGCCCCAGAGAATCGGCTTGGTGAAGAAGACCAGCAGCACATACACCAGCGTGACAAACGCCAGGCCAAGCCCAAGCTGCAAGCGTCCAGGTTGTGAGGTAACAAGTACTGAGGACGAACCTTGGCCGGCTCGTCCGCCCGCCGTCTTAGCAACGCTGGTGCCCATATCGCTCATGATGTCGAGGAAGTGAATCGAACAGGAGAAAAATTATACCCCGGGGAGGCGTCGGCGGTCGGCGGTTGCCAACTAAGCTGCCGGGCGGTGAGCACCAAGCGACGAGCCGAGCAACCGGCTGCGAGCAACAAGCTGCGAGCAACAAGAACCTATGTTGTAAATCGACCTGGGGATGTAGCGACTGGACCAGCGAAGTGCAAAAAGCTAGAGCTCAATGCTGACCGCCGACCGACTGCCGACTGCCGATTGCTTCCTACATCCCCTGCGCCGGTGGCCGGGAATCTGCTGTCTTCTGCTGGTCGGTAATGTCAGCGAAGCTGAAATGACGGCTCAGCCCTTCGTAGGTTTTGCCATCGATCTCGACATACGGATATACGAAGTAGTTGAGTGCCGGGCCATCCTGTTTGGGCGCGAGCGTGAGGTCGCGTCCCGTCGACAGCTGCACGCGGTTGGCGTCGACCGAGCCAAAGAAGTAATCGGCCTTCTCTTTGGCTTTCCACGCTTCGGAAATATCCAGAGGTACCCAGCCGATGTTGCGCGCGAAGAACTCAGCCCAGCAGTGATAGCCGGCAATGTCGCCGCTGTCCTTGTTGTCGGGAATGGGAAAGCCGATGTCAAAGCGGGCGGGAATGTCGTCGGCTCGCATCATGCCGATGAAGGGCGAGTGGAAGTCGGTGCAGTTGCCGTGCTTGGAGTCGCAGGCCCAGACGGCATCGCCGCGTCCCCAGCCGGTGCCCGTCTTGTCGTAGCGCATGGTGTTGAACAGGTAATCGTACGCCGCTTTGGCCTTGGCAACCGTGCCTGTCTGGCTGCCCGTCACCTGCACCGCGAGCTCCTTGATTTTGCCGTCAGTTGGAATAAGCTTGTCCGGTTGAACGAAACGCTCCATGGAAGCGGGCACGACTCCGGGCTTGGTATCCTTACGTTCGAGCTGTGCGAAATCGCCGCGCGAGTATTCCCGACGGGTGACCTCATATTCAAGCGAGAAATCCACGCTGGACTGCACCGGGTTGTGAATTTCGGCATACAGAATCTGGTTGCCGTACTCGCTCTCCGTGCCCATGGTGGTTTGCACTGGAGACTTCACGTTTACCAGACGCACCGTCTGGTGCTCATCCGTGTGGGCCACTGGCACCCACACCCGCACCAGCTTTGCGCCGGCAGGGATGTCCTTCACGGTGAAAGCATAGGTGAAGCGGAACTTGCGACTGGGTGGGCTGAACTTCTGCTTGTCGGGAGCACTTTGAGCAGCCAGCAATGAGGCCAGGGTGCAGACGGCCAACAGGGACGCAAGTCGTCGGAGGTTCATCTGGTGACTCCTTCGCCCTTTGATGTAGCTGGATGGCAAAGGGTACGCAAATTTTAGCAGCAGGGCCGTTCCGGCTTGTTATCCTTGTAACAACAAACTTGCAACCAGCCGGTACCGCGCGCGATGACCATGCTTCAGAAACGCGTTGATGATCAGCCGACGATCTCCCAGCAGATGCTGCGTGAGGCGGAAGCGGTGTTTCACGGTCACCTCAAGCGCGTTGGGCTGAAGCGTACCGGACAGCGCGACACCATCCTGCGCGCCTTTCTCGATACTCGCGACCATCTCTCCACCGATGAGCTCTACCGCCTGGTCAAGAAGAAGGAAGCCGGCATCGGTTTCACCACGGTCTATCGCACGCTAAAGCTGCTGTCGGAATGCGGGCTGGCCAGCGAAGTGGATTTTCGCGATGGCATCCTGCGCTTCGAACATCAGTACCAGCGCCGCAACCATCACCACATGGTCTGCACTGAATGCGGGAGCTCGGTAGAGTTCTTTTCGCCGGAGATCGAGCGCATCGAGCAGCAGATTGGACGCAAGAACAAATACCTGCCTACGCGCCACACCTTCCAGATTTACGGGATCTGCGAGAAGTGCCAGAAAAAGCAGGGCGGTCGTCGAACGTGAAACAACGACATAAGGTCCCGTCATGATCAACACGGATCATTGGCCCTTGTGGCTTAAGTACGCGGTGTTGGTCCCACATGTAGCCCTGCTTGCTGTGCTTGTCTGGTTGTGGTGGCCAAAATCGACTAAGGGCTGGCGATGGGCCAGCGGACTTTTTCTGTACTTCCTCATTGTGTATTTCGTTCTGCTGCGTTCGATGAATTTCTAGAACTCCGGCCGGGTGCCCCAGGTCTGGCGGTGTTCGAGACCTGGGCGGCAATCGTATGCCGCGACTACCCAGGTCTGGAAAATCGCCAGACCTGGCGCACCCGAATGATCTCACTCGGAATTGGGTGCTACCATCCCCCTCGCATGCTCACGCTCACCGAATCTGCTGAACAAATCCGCGCCCGGTGTCTGTCGCCGGTTGAACTCACGCGCGAATGTTTGGGGCGAATCGAGAATCTTGACCCCGGGCTAAACGCCTTCATCACTGTGACCGCAGACATTGCGCTGGAGCAGGCGCGCCGAGCCGAAGCCGAGATCGCCGGCGGCAACTATCGTGGGCCGCTGCACGGTATCCCCATCGCGCTCAAGGACCTCTTCGATACGGCGGGTGTGCGCACCACCGCTGCCAGCAATCAGTATCGCGAACGCGTGCCGACGGAAGATGCCGAGGTCGTGCGTCGGTTGAAAGATGCCGGAGCGGTGATCCTGGGCAAGCTCAACATGCACGAGTTTGCCTTCGGCATGACCGGCGTGATCAGCGCGTTCGGTCCGACGAAAAATCCCTGCAACCCCCAGCGGATCACCGGTGGCTCGTCTTCGGGAGCGGGAGCGGCAGTTGCCGCGGGAATGTGCGTCGCAGCGCTCGGGTCAGATACTTCCGGCTCGATTCGCTGCCCTTCGGCCCTTTGCGGCATTGTGGGGCATCGACCGAGCGCGGGCCTGATCAGCACGCGCGGCATCGTACCCCTCTCGACCTCGTTCGATACCGCCGGCCCGATGACTCGCACCGTGCGTGATGCCGCGATCCTCATCGACCTGCTGAGCGGCAGTACTCAGTTCGCGTCCGAGCTGTGGGCGGATATCTCGCAGCTCAGGGTCGGCGTGGCTCGCAAGAAATTCTTCGACGATCTCGATGCGGATGTGAGCGCGTGCCTCGATGCGGCTCTGGAGGTGCTCGGGAAAATGGTTGCGCAGGTGCGCGAGGTCGAGGTGCTGACGCAGGGCTTCCGCACCATCTTTGACGCCGAGATCTATGAGTATCACGAAGCGATGTTTGAGCAGTCGCCGGAGCGGTACGACCCGCGCACGCTGTTTCGCCTCAAAAACTGCGCCGGCATCGGCGCGACTGACTACATTCGCGAGCGGAGACGGCTGGCGGCGTTTCGTGCCCAAGCGGAGAAGGTGTTCGAGGAAGTCGATGTGATCGTCACGCCGACAATCCCGGTGCCCGCGCCCAAGCTCGCGGAACTTGAGGCGCTCGCAATTGCCGACGTGCGCCCGTTCGAAGTGAAATATCTGCTGCGCAATACCGCGCCCTTCAGTGTACTGTTCTGGCCGACGATGTCGGTGCCGTGCGGCTTCACCCGCGATGGATTGCCGGTTGGGATGCAGATTTCCGCGCGTCCCGGCGCAGACGCGACGGTGCTGCGCGTGGGGCATGCGTACGAGCAGGGAACGGAGTGGCAGAAGAAGCAGCTAGCAATTAGCAACTAGCAACTAGCAACTAGCAACTAGCAATGAGCTTCGACGCCGCGAGCCTCGTGAGTTGAGTTCGACGGGACAGACGATCGTAGGCTAGGGAAGAGTCGGCGCAGAGTACGGGGGCGACAAACACAACGCGTCGTAGACGCGGCATAGGTTAGCCCAGCGCTTCAGCGCTGGGGTTCGAGCAAGAACGACGGAGAAGTCCCTTAGGGACGACACAGAAGCGAGCGCGGCTTAAGCCGCGTGCCCCGGAGGTGCCGTCGCTACGCGACTCAGGGCTTGTGGCATGAACCCCCAGCGCTGAAGCGCTGGGCTAACCTATGTCGTGCTTACAGCGCTCTAATACTCCAATCACGCAGGCTGGGAATCAGAGATCATTGAGGGAGGCCGAGGGCGGATTGGAGAGAAGCGCCACCTGCGTTTCAGAACCCCGCGAACACCGGCTCCGGCTCCAGATTGATCCCGAACTCGTCGAAGACTCGCGACTGAATCTCGTCCTTCAACGCGATGATATCGGCCGCCGTCGCGCCGCCGCGATTGACGATCGCCAAGGCATGTTTGCGCGAGATGCCTACGCGGCCTCGCGTGTAGCCCTTGGTGAATCCGGCCTGTTCCACCAACCACGCCGCCGGCAGTTTACGAAATCCGTGGTCAGCAGGATAGCTTGGCAACTGCCATCCGCGAAACGCCGCTCGCGCGGCTAGTCCGTCGACGAACGACTGCGGCAGGATTGGATTCTTGAAGAACGATCCTGCGCTGTGCGCGTCTTCTTCGCCAGGGACAATCAACATTGCCTTGCGATGCCGGATTTCGCGGACGGCGTCTCTTACTTCGCGCAGGGTGGGGTCGGCTGATTGGGCAGCGAAGAACTGCTGTAAGTCGGCGTATCGGACAGCCGGCTTGCCGCCTGGCCTCAGCGCAAATGAAACCGAGAGCACGATGTAGCGCCCGCGCGCGCTTGTGTTGAAGATGCTGGAGCGATAGCCGAAGCTGCATTCGCGGTTGCTCAGCGTGACGGTTTCCAGCGACTGCGAGTCGAGTACGCGAACCTGCTCGATGGTCTGCGAAGCTTCCTGACCGTACGCGCCCACGTTCTGGATCGGAGTGCCACCGACGGTGCCGGGAATCCCGCTGAGGCATTCGAGACCTGCACAGCCGGCTTCGACCGTTTGCGCGACCACTGCGTCCCAGTCGTGACCGGCGCCGGCGGTGAAGACCATGGGCCCGCTCGCCGCCGAAGATTGCGAGACGCCCGATATAGCGATCTTCAGCACCAGACCCGGAAAACCGGCATCCGCAATTACCAGGTTGCTGCCGCCGCCCAGCACAAACAGCGGCAACCCACGCGAGCGCGCGAATTCGACTGCCTCCATGACCTCAGGCTCGCGGCGCGCCTCGGCGAAATAGCGCGCCGGACCGCCGACGCCGAGCGTGGTCAGCGGTGCGAGCGGCAAGTTCTCGCGGATATGCATGAGAGAAGTCAACTATAAGGGATGAGCGGTACAGGGAGTTGCGTATGGGCGAGCATCCGTGCGCGTCATTCTGGGCTGTGACGAAAATCACAAGCGCTTCGCCCATCGAGCCGTTATCCTAACGTTCGTTCCGCCCGAGAATCGCCCACTCGGGGGCAGCCGGCGGGCGGCTTCGTGGCGCTGGCTGGAATCGAGACACATCGCTGTTGCATCACTAACTATCGTGCGTCAGAAAAGCTGCGGCGTTTGCGTTTCTTGACTGCGCTTCCAGCGAACTCGATAATTGAATGTTTATCTATACGCTCCCGGCCCGGCCAGAGTCGGCGGGACGTCACCGTTTCATAAGGAGTCGGCTTCGTGGCGGCACCAGCCAGTACGATTGAGACCACTTCCCGAGTCAAACCAGGAGTAGCTCCGCTGCGCGCCGGCCAGGGCTATTCTTTCGTTTTGCGGCGGCTGCATTCGCTCTCCGGCATTGTGCCCATCGGCGCGTTCCTGGTCGAGCACTTCATCTCCAATTCCGAGTCGGCCAACGGCGTTCAGGCCTACAACGACCAGGTCAAATTCCTCACCAGCCTGCCGTTTGTGCACGTGCTGGAGTGGGTATTCATCTTTATCCCGCTGCTCTATCACGGGCTGTACGGAATCTGGATCTGGTATCGCGGGGAATCGAACGTCAAAGAGTATCCCTGGAGCGGCAACTGGTTGTACACGGCGCAGCGCTGGACGGGCATCATCGCCTTTATCTACATCGCCTATCACGTGTGGGACATGCGCTTCACCGGCGTGCACCTGATGGGCGGCGGTTACAACGCGGCGTTCTCCAAGGTGTGGTTCGATTTCCAGAATCCGTGGACGGTGGCGTTCTACGTGATCGGCATTGTGGCAGCTTCCTGGCACTTCTCGTATGGCGTGTGGCTGTTTGCCGCGAAGTGGGGATTCACCGTGGGCGACCAGGCGCGGCGGAAATTTGGATACGTTTGCCTGGCGCTGGCCATCGCACTGGTCGGTATCGGCGTATGGAGTATCAATGGTTTCCTGCGCACGCCGCCGTCGCAGGTACCGTATATCGAGCACGACTAGATATGGACGGTGCCCCAGGTTCGCCCTTCTTTTGGGCTAACCTGGGCCCACCGGTACACGACCCAGGTTAACGTCCAAACGAAGGACGCGAACCTGGGGCACCACTGGAAATTTCTATGGCTCATCCTAAGATCATCGTGGTTGGTGGCGGACTGGCGGGACTGGCAGCCACCATCAAAATTGCCGAGATGGGAGGTCACGTCGACCTCTTCTCCATCGTTCCTGTAAAGCGGTCGCACTCGGTATGTGCGCAGGGCGGTATCAATGCCGCCAAGAATCTGAAGGGCGAAGGCGACTCCACTTGGATCCACTTCGACGACACGGTCTACGGCGGCGACTTTCTGGCCAACCAGCCGCCGGTGAAGGCCATGTGCGAAATGGCGCCTGCCATCATCGACCTGCTCGACCGCATGGGCGTGCCCTTCAATCGCACGCCGGAAGGGCTGCTGGATTTCCGTCGCTTCGGCGGCACGCTCTACAACCGCACCGCCTTTGCCGGTGCCACCACCGGGCAGCAGCTTCTGTATGCGCTCGACGAGCAGGTGCGCCGCTACGAAGCGGAAGGCAAGGTCACCAAGTACGAAGGCTGGGAGTTTCTCTCCGGCGTCATGGACGATCACCGCACCTGCCACGGTATCTGCGCCATTGATTTGCGCAGCATGCAGGTGCAAACGTTCCCCGCCGAAGCCGTCATCATGGCGACCGGCGGCAATGGCGCCATCTTCGGCAAGTCGACGAATTCCGTTGTCTGCACGGGCTCGGCGCAGTCGGCGCTGTATCAGCAAGGTGCGTTCTACGCCAACGGCGAGTTCATTCAAGTGCATCCCACGTGCATTCCCGGTGAGGACAAGCTGCGGCTGATGTCGGAATCGGCGCGTGGCGAAGGCGGCCGCGTCTGGGTGCCCAAACAGCCTGGCGACAAGCGCAATCCCAAGAGCATTCCCGAGGGTGAGCGCTGGTACTTCCTCGAGGAGTGGTATCCCAAGTACGGCAATCTGGTGCCACGCGACATCGCGACCCGCGCCATCTTCAAGGTCGTGTACGAGCACCAGCTCGGCATCGATGGCCAGCCGATGGTCTACCTCGACCTGACCCACATCGATCGCAAGATTCTCGACAAGAAGCTGGAAGGCATCCTCGAAATCTACGAGAAGTTTGTCGGCGACGATCCGCGCGACACCCCGATGAAGATCTTCCCCGGCATGCACTACACCATGGGCGGCCTGTGGGTGGATTTCGATCAGAAGACCAACATCGAGGGCCTATATGCCTGCGGCGAGTGCGACTACTCGATTCACGGCGCCAATCGCCTGGGCGCGAATTCGCTGGTGTCGTGCATCTACGGCGGATTTATTGCCGGGCCGAACGCGGTGAAGTACGCGCACAACGTCATCAAGAGCGGCCTGCATCCGGCCGGGCACGTGTTCGAGTCGGAACGCAAGCGCCAGGAAGAGATCAACCACCGCCTGATGAACAATGACGGCACGGAGAATCCGTTCCTGCTGTGGCGTGAGCTGGGCGAGCTGATGACGAAGAACGCTACTGTGATTCGCTACAACAAAAATTTACGCGAAACTGATGCCAAGCTGGTCGAGATGCTCGAACGCTATCGCCACGTCAACCTGAGCGACAAGTCGATGTGGGCCAATACGTCGTTCGTGTTCGCGCGGCAGCTCTATAACATGCTGCAACTGGCGCGGGTGGTTGCCCAGGGAGCGGCGATGCGCGACGAATCGCGGGGTGCGCATTACAAGCCGGATTTCCCGGAACGCGATGATGCCAACTGGTTGAAGACGACTAAGGCCTACTTCGCCGCCGACGCCGACGAGCCGCGCTTCGAGTTCGAGCAGGTCGACACGTCGCTGATTAAGCCGCGGCCGCGACGGTACGACGCCGCGACATAGAAGCAGTTGTCAGGGGCAGGGATCCGAAGCGAGACCTGGGGCACCCGGCTGAGTCCCTTGGTCGGAATCACACGAATCGATGGGCGCAAGCGCCCTGAATACTACGATGGCTACTAATTCGAAATCCGTACTCATACGCGTCAAGCGCCAGGAAACTCCCGAGGCTAAGCCGCATTGGGAAGAGTTCGAGCTGCAACACCGGCCCGGCATGAACGTCACCTCGGCGCTGATGGACATCGCGGCCAAGCCGGTCACGCGCGACGGCAAAGCGACCACGCCGGTCACCTATGACTCCAACTGCCTGGAAGAAGTTTGCGGCTCCTGCGCCATGCTCATCAACGGCAAGGCGCGCATGGCCTGCTCGGCGCTGATCGACCAGTTGGAGCAGCCGATCTCGCTGGAGCCGTTCTCGAAATTTCCTGTGGTGCGCGATCTCTCGGTCGACCGCAGCGTGCTGTTCGAGAACCTGAAGAAGGTGAAGGCATGGGTGCCGGTCGATGGCAGCTACGATCTCGGCTCCGGGCCGCGCCAAGGGGTGATTGATCAGGAGCAACTGTATCCGCTGTCGCGCTGCATCTCGTGCTGCTGCTGCATGGAAGCTTGTCCGCAATTCAACGACAAGACCGGCTTCGTGGGCGCGGCAACCATCTCGCAGGTGCGGCTGTTCAACGCTCACCCCACCGGCAAAGGTCTGAAGGTGGAGCGGCTGCAGGCGCTGATGGGTGACGGCGGCATCCAGGAGTGCGGCTACGCGCAGAACTGCGTTGAGGTTTGCCCCAAAGAGATTCCGCTCACCAAGTCTATCGCCGACGTGGGCGGCCAGGTGATGTGGCAGGCGGTGAAGGACTTCTTCCGCACGTAAATACGACATCTTCACCACGGAAGCACGGAAGTCACGGAACCGGAGAATTCAAATCCTCCGTGTATTCCGCGCTTCCGTGGTGAAACACCTGCTCAATCCCGAAGGAAACCTGTCGTAAAATGGCTTTGGTTCTGCGATGGATGCCCCGCTCGACTTCGAAGCGTTGCAGCGCGAGAGCTTCTCGTGGTGGTACATCGCGCGGCGCAAGCTTCTCCGCGAGGCCGCCGCGCAGGCGGTGCGTGACAAGCGTGAGGCACGCGTTCTCGATTTCGGCGGCAGCGCCGAGCTTGACCTTCTAGATGCGCCGGGCGTTCGCGTCCTGAATGCACATTCCTCTCTGTCGCGTCTCGCCTTTCACCAGATTCAAGGGCGGCAGCGCCTTGTCTGCACAGCGCCGGAGGAGTTGGCGTTCTGCTCGAATTGTTTCGATGTCGTGCTCGTCGGCGATATGCTGCAAACGGTTTCCGACGACCTGGCCGGGCTGCGCGAGCTCCGGCGTGTGCTCAAAGATGGCGCCACACTCTGCCTCACGGTACCGGCGTATCCGTCGCTGTGGGGTGAAATCGATGAGGCGCGCGGCCATCACCGGCGCTATACCGCCAGCGAGTTGCGACGCAAGCTGAACAACGCCGGTTTCGAACTCACCCGCGTGTCTTACATTGTGGCAATAGGATTTTTCCCAGCTGCGATCGAGCGAATCGCCAAAGCGATTTTCAGCAAGACCATAACTCGCAAAGAAACCGGCCGCTCGGCGCACTGGGCGAATACTGCCATGATCGCGCTGCTGGATTGCGAGCGCTTTCTGATTCGCTACATCAACCTGCCGTTTGGGACGCGCGTGATCTGCTGGGCGCGCAAGCCGGCCGTTGTGGCCGAGCGCATCACCGTGCCCGCCTGGGAACGCCAGTGGGCGCGCTCGCCGTTGCCGCAAGGAAGTAACTAACCGTCGCATTCGGCACTCGGCACTCGGCACTCGGCAGTCGGCCATTCGGGACTCGGCATTCGGCATTCGGCACTCGGCCGTCATGGTTGTATCAGGGCATGTCTTTAGACGTGCCGCATGAGCTGGACAGAATCGGGCTTCAGCCCCTGCTCGGGAGAACGGGGGCTGAAGCCCAACATAAAGGGAGCGCTTATTGGCACGACTGAAGTCGTGCCCTGACACGAAGCGCGGCGGAGTATTGCCCGTGACCGCCGACCGCCGAATGGCCGAATGGCCGAATGCCGAATGGCCGAATGCCGAGTGCCGAGTGCCGAGTGCCGAGTGCTAATTGCTAGAATCTTCCTGTGCCTCTTTTTCGCAGCATCGGAACGACCCTGGAGATGATCAAGTGGGAGCACTCGGTGCTCACGCTGCCGTTTGGCTTGACTGGCGCGGTGCTGGCCGCCGGCGGCATCCCCAACCTGCACACTTCGATCTGGATTGTCGTTGCGCTGGTCGCGGCGCGCTCGGCCGCCATGTCGTTCAACCGACTGGCCGACGCTACGATCGATGCTAGCAATCCGCGCACCAAGATGCGCGCGCTGCCGGCGGGAAAGCTCACGAGGGGCTTCGTGAGCTGGTTTGTTGCCCTCACTTCGGCGATATTCGTCCTCGCCGCCTACGAGTTGAACGCGCTGGCGTTCTATCTCTCACCAGTGGCGCTGGCCATCGTGTTCTCGTATTCGTTCACCAAGCGCTTTACGCGCTGGTCGCACGTGGTGCTGGGTCTGGCGATGGGCATTGCGCCTGCGGCCGCGTGGATCGCGGTGCGCGGTTCGCTCGATCCGCGAATTCTGATCCTGACTGCGGCGGTTGTGTTCTGGGGCGCCGGGTTTGACATTCTTTATGCCTGTCAGGACTACGAGCACGATTGTTCGGCCGACGTCTATTCCGTCCCCAAGGCGTTTGGAATTCGCGGCGCGCTGAGCCTGGCGCGGCTGTTTCACGTCATCACCGTATTGCTGCTGGTGTGGATGGTCGTGGCGTTTGGCTTGGGAAAAATCGCGATCGCCGGCGTCGTGTTTGTGGCGTGCCTGCTGATCTACGAGCATTCGCTGGTGAAGGACAACGACCTGAGCCGGGTGAACGCGGCGTTCTTCACCATGAATGGCGCGGTGTCGATGGCGTTCTTGTTCTTTATTGCGGCAGACCGGATGCTAAGAAGTAGTGGTTAGTCCGCCGACCGCAGCTATATGCTCGCGCCTACGGAAGACGGTCAGCGATCAGCGATGATGACTCCCAGCTGCGAAGCAGCGACTCCGGTCTAAGCCCCGGGCACGAGCCCGGGGTGGGCTACAGTTTTCAAGTCCCTCAGCCGCGTAGCGGCCCGTACTCTTACCAAGCCGCCACGCGGCCGTAATATCTCTTAGCCAACGCGCACCCCCGGTCTTGCGACCGTGGCTAACACCGCAGCCGCCGCTTCGCGGCTCGTCTTGGAATGAGCGCCGGTCGCTTCCTGATCTCGAAGCCACGAACACTCCGCTAAATGACTTAGCGGCTAAACAGGCTGCTGAGGAATCTAGCAGGTAGTCTTGCTGGATGCTGACCGTCGCACCATCCACTAACTGCTGCTCTTCACCGTTTCGCTGGTGGATTTGGCGAAGACGATTTCCGAGACGAGGAGAATGGCGCCAATCACGATAGCGCTGTCGGCGACGTTGAACGCCGGCCAGTGATAGCTGCCGAAGTAGAAGTCGAGGAAATCGACGACGCGCCCGGTGAACATGCGGTCCCACAGATTGCCCATCGCGCCGCCGAGGATCAACGACAAGCCCACCGTAGTTGTGCTCAGCGAATGGCTGTTCTTCCATAGCAGAGCGGAGACGACGATCAATGCCAGCACGGAGAAGCTGACCAGAGCCCCAACTTTCCATTGCGCCGGCGACTCCGCGAACAGGCCGAACGCGGCGCCGGTATTCTGCACGTGGGTCAGGCGGAAGAAGCCGGGAATGACCAATACGCTGTCGTGCAGGGCGATGTTGCCCGCTACCACCCGCTTGGTGATGCGGTCCAGCAGGAGCACCAAGGCCGCGATCAGAAAGAAATACTTGCGCATTGAACTCAGTCTATCCCTCTGTTCTGGTTTAGACGCGGCTGCTTGCCGAAAGACGCAGCGGGCGACCGCTGTTCCGGTGGCCCATGGCGACAAGAACGGCGGTCTTATGCAACGTCGCTCGGTCTTCTTGCTTTGTAGCAGGGCATAGCCTTAGTACCGAGCCCATGCATCCCCTTCTCATTTGCCTGCTCGTGGTCTTGTCATCGCGCCTGAGCTGTTGCCTCAATCTGGGCCAAGACGGCGCTGCAACGTTCGCATACCGTCGGATAATTCTTGTCCTCGCCGACGTGCGTCGAGTAATTCCAGCAGCGCTCGCACTTCTGGCCGGGCGCTTTGAGGACTTCGATGGTCAGGCCGGCGTCGCCATTACTGGCCGGCAGCTTCTCCAGCACGACATCCGACACGATAAACAAGTAGCGCAACTGATCGCGATAACGATCCAGCACGGGATAGATGCTTTCCGGTGCGGCGAGCCGAATCTGCGCTTCCAGGCCACTGCCGATGCGCTTCTCATTGCGAGCGGCTTCGAGCGCCTTCAGTGCCTGATCACGAACTGAGAGCAGCGTTTCCCAATCTTGCTTTAGTGCCGCCGCGTCGAAATCTGCCGGCAACGCACCTGTAAGGTCTTCGGGAGCAGGGAAGTGCTCGAGGTGAACACTTTCCGCGCGGCCGTTCATCGCCGGCAGATGCTGCCAGACCTCGTCGGCGGTGAAGCTCATCACCGGGGCGAGCAGCCGCACCAGCGCCTCGCCGAGCTTCCACAGTGCAGTCTGTGCCGAGCGTCGCGCCACGGCCTTCGGCGCTGAAGTGTAGAGCCGGTCCTTCAGCACGTCGAAGTAAATCGCGCTCAGGTCGACGATGCAGAAATCCTTTAACCGCTGATAGAGGCGATGAAATACGAATTCGTCATAGTGCTGGCGAACATCTTTCGTAACCTCGGCGGCGCGCAGCAGGATGTACTGATCGATCGCGTGCATCTCGGCGAACGGTACGACGTCGCGGGTGGGATCAAAGCCGTCAAGATTGCCGAGAATGTAACGAAACGTATTGCGGATTTTGCGATAACTCTCCGCGATGCGCTGCATCAGCTCATCGGAGCTCATGACGTCCTCGCGAAAGTCGACCGAGGCCACCCACAGGCGAACGATCTCTGCGCCCAGCTTGTCGGCGATGTCCACCGGATCGACGACATTGCCCAACGACTTCGACTGGGCGCGGCCTTGGGGATCAAGCACCCAGCCGACGGTTGCGGCGCTGCGATACGGCGCTGCGCCTTTGGTCGCAACCGCTAAAAGCAGGGAAGACTGGAACCATCCGCGATGCTGGTCGCCGCCTTCGAGGTAGAGGTCGGCGGGCCAGGGAAGTCCGGGCTCGTGGCCGAGCACGGCCGCCTGGCTGGAGCCCGACTCAAACCACACGTCGAGGATATCCATCTCCTTGCGGAACTTTGAGTTGCCGCATTTACTGCAAGCGTAACCTGAAGGCAGGATCTGCTCGGGCGAATACTTGTACCAGGCGTCGGCACCCTCGCGCGCAAAGAGTTCAACGACGAGGCGATGGACGGCCGGATCGCCTATGAACTCGCGGCAGCTCTCGCATTGGAACATCGCGATGGGCACGCCCCAGACGCGCTGGCGCGAGATGCACCAGTCGGGCCGGCCGGCGACCATGTTGGCGATGCGCTCCTCGCCCCAGGCCGGGTCCCATTTCACCTTTTTGATTTCTTCCAGCGCGCGAGTGCGCAGGGTTTCACCCGTTGGCAGCTTCTGCTCCATCGAGATGAACCACTGCTCGGTGGCGCGGAAGATGATGGGATTGTGACAGCGCCAGCAATGCGGATAGGAGTGCTCGATCTTCTCGTAACCCAGCAGCACACCCCGGCTCTTCAGCAGATCAATAATTGCCGCGTTGGCCTCGAAGACCTGCTGGCCTTCGTACTCGGGCAAGCCGTTGCGCAGGATGCCGGCATCATCGACGTCGCAGCGCAGATCAATGCCGTACTTCACGCCGGTGTTGAAGTCGTCAGCGCCGTGCGCGGGAGCGGTGTGAACCGCACCGGTGCCGGTATCCATGGTGACGTAATCGCCGAGCACGCCGAGCACGGTGCGCTGCAAAAACGGATGAGCAAAGTTCGAGTGCTCAAGCTTCGCGCCCGGAAACGACGCAATCTCTCTCGCCTCGCCGAGATTGCACTTCTCGATGGTCTGCTGCGCCAGCGCTTTGGCGACGATGTAGATCCACGCGCCGGTATCGAGCGCAACATACTCCGCATCGGGCGAGAACGTGACGGCCATGGAGGCGGGTAATGTCCAGGGAGTGGTCGTCCAGATGATGGTGGCGACATTCTTCTTGCCGGCAAGATTCTCGTGAAGCTTCGCGGGATCGCTGGTCAGCGGATACCGTACCCAGACGCTGGGGCTGGAGTGCATCTCGTATTCGACTTCGGCCTCGGCCAGCGCCGTCTTGTCGAAGATGCACCAGTAGACCGACTTCAGGCCTTTGTAGACCAGGCCCTCCTGATAGCACTTGTAGAACGTCTCCAGCACCACGCTCTCGTACTGCGGGTCCATGGTGGAGTAGGGCTTTTCCCAGCGGCCGAGCCCACCCAGCCGCTTGAACTGCGAGCGTTGCAGGTCGAGATACCTTTGCGCGTACTTGCGGCATTCCTCGCGGACGGCGAGCGGATCGAGCTCCAGCTTCTTGCGGCCGAGTTCGTTGTCGACTTTGATCTCGATGGGCAGACCGTGGCAATCCCAGCCGGGAACATAGGGCGCGTCGTAGCCGCTCATGTTGCGCGACTTCACGACAAAATCCTTCAGCGTCTTGTTCAGCGCGGTGCCGAGGTGGATGGGGCCGTTGGCATACGGCGGCCCGTCGTGCAATACGTAAATGGGCTGATCTTTGTGGGCCTCGCGGATCTGATGGTAGAGGCGCATCTTTTCCCAGCGCTCGAGCATTTGCGGCTCGTTCTTCGGCAGACTCGCCTTCATGGGGAAGTCAGTCCGGGGCAGATTTAGCGTGGCTTTCAGGTCAAGCGGCAATGCTTAGGTCTCCGGGGTGGCGCACGGTTACGACAAGGTAAAATTTTTGTCAGTAATTTTCATTATAGGGAGCCGTAAAATGCACGTCTACGTGACGAACTGCCACTGCGACTGGGTCTTAGCGCTATGCTATTCCGGCTCCCATTTGCCGTCCGTAAGCGTCTCATGTAAAGCGATCTAAGGCGAACAACGATGTGGGTAGCCGCGCATCTAAGGATAGGAGCGGCGACTCACATTTCCTGGAACTCGAATGTGCTTTCCGCAGCAACTGCATTAGCAACAGTGGGTTTGAAGTTTGAGCAACTTAGCAGGAGCAGGGCTCATCCATCGTGAGAAGTAGCCGCACAGGTGGCCGGCGCACCAAGGAACAAAACCGAGTATGCCTAATCAGACGCTGATTCCCCCGACTGAACAAGCGCAGGAACCCGAACTGAACCTGCTGCCGCGAACCACCGCCAATGAGGGTTTGTGGACATCGCTGAAGGAGAATGTCCGGGCGGCCCTCTTTCCCGAAAAATTGCCGCCGTTGCAGCTAACTTCGCGGCCGGTAAAAGTGCAGGACATTTGGGGCGAGTATCGCTATGGCAAGCAGAGCGCCAGCGTCTCGCTGCTGGTGCACGTGGCGATGATCGGCGCGCTGATTGCGTTGTCGATCATCGGAGCGAAAGTAGTCGAGCAAAAGAAGCCGCAGGAAACGGTCACGCTGATTGCGCCTGATCTTTCTCCTCCTCCGCTGCCGATGACGAAGCCGAACGCGAAGACCTCAGGCGGCGGTGGCGGCGGCGGCGATCATGACAAGCTGCAGGCTCCCAAAGGCAAACTTCCCAAGACCGCGATGGAGCAAATCACGCCTCCGGCGATGGTGATCCGCAACGATCATCCCAAACTTCCGGTTGAGCCTACGGTGGTGATTCCGCCGCAAATCAAGCTGGCGTCGAACATGCCGAACCTGGGCAATCCCATGTCGGCCGTGCCGTCTGGACCGCCGTCGAACGGGACCGGTGGCGGCGGGGGAATTGGCTCCGGCAACGGCGGCGGCGTGGGTTCGGGAAGCGGGCCGGGCGTTGGGCCCGGACACGGTGGCGGAATTGGCGGCGGCGCATTTCGTGTGGGCGGCGGCGTAAGCGCTCCGCGCGCGCTGGACACGCCCGATCCGGAGTATTCCGAGGAAGCGCGCAAAGCAAAATATCAAGGCACGTGCGTACTGTGGCTGATCGTCGGGCCTGATGGCAAGCCGCGCGATGTCAAAGTGGCTCGCGCTCTCGGCATGGGGCTGGATGAGAAGGCGATCGAGGCCGTGCGCAACTGGAAATTCGCGCCCGCGATGAAGGACGGCAAGCCGGTCGCGGTGCAGATCAACGTTGAAGTGAACTTCCGCCTGTATTAAACCAGGTACGGCGCGGAAGTCGAAAAAGGAGAGGCCATGAGCCTCTCTCTTTTTTGTTGATGATCGAAGGCAGGGCGGCCCTTCAGGCCTAAATAGTGGCGCCCGGCGACGCGGCGCTGAAGCGCCGCTCTACCCTAATCCAAGGGCACCTTCTGCCGGTAGGCTGCGACTTGTACGTTCCAGCGCAGCGCCTCGGTGATGGCAGTACGTAGTTGCGACGACGCGTCAGGCTCGCCGTGGACCAGAAAGGTTTGCCTGGGCGCGCGCCTGAAGGTGTGCAGCCATTCCAGCAACTCGGGCGTGTCGGCATGATCGCTGAACTGCTCGAGCGCGGCCACCTGGGCGCGAATGGGAACTTCCTCTCCGAAGATTTTTACTTCCGGGGCGCCATTCTTGATGGTGAAGCCGCGCGTGCCCGGCGCCTGGAATCCGATGAACAGGACCAGGTTCCTGGGATCGGGCAGGCGCTGCATGAGGTGGTGGAGCACGCGGCCGCCGGTCACCATGCCGCTCGACGAGACAATGATCATCGGATATTTCGAGTCGTTGAGCTTTTTCGAATCCTGTTGCGTGCTGTCGAAATAGAAGTTCGACCAGTCCAGCGGCGAGCCGTATTTGGCGATCAGCGCCTTCGTTTCAGGCGTGAACTCTTCGGTGTGTTTCAGGAAAACCTGCACTGCTTTGATCGCCATGGGACTGTCGGCATGCACGGGGACGCGCGGAATCTGCCGGGTCTCCATCAGCTCTTTCAGGAGGAAAAGAAATTTCTGCGTGCGCTCAACGGCGAACGAGGGCACCACCACGCTGCCGCCACGTTGCAGCGCGGTGCGGATGAGCGCAGCCAGTTGCGGCTTGGGATCGTCGTGCGGATGCTCACGATTGCCGTAGGTGCTCTCCATGACCAGCACATCGCAGTCCTCACCGCTGGTTGGGCCGCAGTCGACGACCTTGCCCGGAGTGCGGTCGTCGCAATGGACGCGACCGATGTCGCCGGTGAAGAGCAGTTTGTGCGAGCCTGAGTTCAGCGTGATCTCGGCCATCGACGAACCCAGGATGTGGGCGGCGCGCACAAAACGAAAGGTCAGCTGACTACTAATCTGATGAGCTTCGCCGAAACTGATTGGGCGGAAGAGCGTGAGGCTCTGCTGCGCTTCTTCCATGGTGTAGAGCGGCAGCGCGGGGTGATGCCTCGATGCGCGCGTCTTGTTATAGTAAGCCGCGTCTTCTTCCTGCAAGTGTCCGGAGTCCGGCAGCAGAATGCTGCACAAGTCGACGGTTGCCAGCGTCGCGTAGATCGGGCCATGGAAGCCTTGCTTCACCAGGCGCGGGATCCAGCCGGAATGATCGATGTGCGCATGCGTGAGGACGACGGCGTCAATCGTTCGGGCGGCTACCGGCAGGTCCTGCCAGTTGCGCTCGCGCCATTCTTTTTGGCCTTGAAAGAGTCCGCAGTCGATGAGGACCTGCAGCGGCTTTGCCCCGCCGTTATCAACGTGGATCAGGTGCTTCGATCCGGTGACGACGCCGGCCGCGCCCAGAAACTGTATGTAGCTCAAGCTGTCCTCATGAGTAACGGCAACAGAAGGTTGTACCGTTTGCGGGGCGAGGCTGGCAAGTAGAAGAAGGAATTAACCACAGAGACACAGAGGCACAGAGGTTAGGTCGGCAGGAAAGTAAAGCTGTTCAATGCCTTTCGCAATAAACGCCGTTTTTAGAACGACACAGTCAGCTAAAGCTTCCTCGGTGTCTCCGTATCTCTGTGGTTAATTGCTTTTGCTTGGCGGCTGCGGCACGACGTATACGTTATTGGTGTTCGCCGAGGGCACGCTGCCATCGTTTACCGTGATCCGATCGGGCGCGACGGGCACTTCGAGCCGTCCCGTGCCTTTTTCGCCGGCCTTGGCCAGCACGCGTACCACTTTCTCCCCCGACGGAGTTTGGATGATCACGGGCACCTCGGCTCCAGCATGGCCGGTGTTCACGATGGTCACGGTTTCCAGAAAGCTGGAATTGGCCTCGTCCAGCAGCGGTCGCGCATACGCCGACTCAACGTGGAAGTCGGGAAGACCGCGATCGCGATACACCCAATCGTCGAAGAACCATTCCAGATCGCGTTTGGAGCTGGCTTGCAGCAGGCGCTGCAGGTAGCTGGGCTCCTTGTCCGCCGCCGGACGATAGTTGGCCAGCGCGGATCGCAGGGCGGTCTCGCCCAGCATGTCGCGCAGCATCCAGAAAACGAAGCTGCCTTTGCCGCGCAGGTACAGCTCGTCATGGCTGTTGAGCAGGGTATTGTCCGCGGTGCTCGCGGCGGAGGTTTTGCTGTCGCCTTGCGCCTTGGCAAGCGCCGCCACTTCGGCCTTCACCAGCGGCTCGCGGAAATCGTCCAGGTAGTCGAGTGCGGCTTTGCGTCCGGAGCGGTTATCGATGAGCACGCACTGCAGGAATCGCTGCAAACCTTCCTGGATCCAAGGGCGCGAGGACTGAAACCGTGATGTGACCTGGGTCGAAAGCAGCAGAAGCTGCAACGTGTCAGAGGGCCACGGCCGCAGCGGGGTGAACAGGACGGCTCCGCTCTCGTAGGGGAGTGCGTTCGGTTCGGTCAATTCGATGACGCGCGGTGTCTGGCTTGGCTCGCCCAGCCAGTCGCGCAGGAACGGATCGTTGGCTTCGGCGGCCACCGCGTAATCGCGGGCAACGGAAGTGTGCTCGCCGGTGTGCAGGAACGTGACAGTAGGACGCGAGAGCTCGATATAACTGCCTAAAGCGAAGGTCGGAACAAGCTCACCCAGTCCGTTCAACGTTAACGTGTTGCTGAACTCCTTAACTTTGCCCTGCGTTTCTGTGTCGGCGACAATCCGGCCCTGGCCGCAACCGGCGCTCGAATTCAGGGCAATACAAAGCGCTTCGTTTTCAGCCCCTGCCGCCAGAATCTTTGCCTCGAACGCGGAATGCGCGTGCCGCTGTTTCCAGGCCGCGATCGCGTCAAACACCGCGTTGCCGTCACTCATGCTGACCGCCTCGATGGCGACCGGATACCAGGCCACATAGCCGAGGCCGCGGACTGCGGTGAAAGCGTCACTGATCTGGTCCCAGTCGCTGCGCGCGGCCATATCTTCGGGCGTGCCCAGGCGAGTCAGGCGGGTGGCGTCAGGGGTGATCGTGCCGCCATATTGCACAGCCAGCGTGATCACGCCCGCTGGGGGAACGGCGCCAGGCAAGTTCACAATCGCTTCGGTCAGGCTGCCGGTGTGATCGATGTCCGAGGTGTAATTGTCGCTGAGCCACTGCACCGGCTTGTCGGCGAGCGTGATGCTGTTCCAGGCGAACGATGAGGTGACCTGCAACGCGACAACCTTCTGCGGTGTGGTCGAATCGTTGCGCAGCGTCAACATGCCGTTCACCGCCATCACGTGCGACGAGCGGTCGACCTGTGCCTCAAGCTGATAGCGAGTGACGGTGAAGGCTTCGCGATCAATGGCGCGAAGGCCGACGAACGGACACAGGCAAAGCATCAAGACCAGAGCGTGTTTGATGAGCTGCTTCGTAGTAGGGCACGGCTTTAGCCGCGTCGCAACCGCTCTGCGACATTTGGGCTTCAGCCCTTGTCGGTTGGCGTTCTCGCCGGCATGGGCGAAAGCCCTGAGTTTGTTGAGAGGCATCCACAGGCACGACTGAAGTCGTGCCCTGATACGAAGCCGTTCCAGGCGACAAACGAAATACCCAAACCAGAACAACTTCATCGGGCAGGTTTCGTCTCTTGAGTGGGTTGTGCGGCAGCGGGCTGCAATGCGCGACGCTGGCGCGCGACTTCGTACATCACCACCCCGCCCGCCACTGAAACGTTGAGCGACGGCACCTGCCCGAGCATGGGAATCGACACCAGGAAATCGCAGCGGCGCCGCACCAGGTCGTGTAGTCCTTTACCTTCGGCGCCCAGCACGATGGCGCAGTCCATGTTGTAGTCGAGCGCATCATAGCCTTGGGTTCCGCGCTCGTCCAGCCCGACCGTCCAGACGTTGCGTTCCTTCAGCTCGTCCAGCGTGCGCGAGATGTTGGTGACGCGCGCAATCGGCAGGTGTTCGGAGGCCCCCGCGGAAGCCTTCACGGCGGTGCCGGTCAGTCCGGCGGCGCGACGGTCAGGAATGATGACACCATCGGCGCCCGCGCCTTCCGCTGTGCGGATGAGCGCGCCCAGGTTATGTGGATCCTCAATTCCGTCGAGCACGACCAGGAACGTCTTCTCCGCGCGGCGTTGCTCAAGTAGGGCGTCCACGTCGGCATATTGCTTGCTCGTAGTGACGGCAATGACGCCCTGATGGGTATTGGTGTTGGCCGTGCGATCAAGTTGTTCGCGAGGAAGAAAACGGACCTGCACGCCGCTGGCGCGGGCATCGTCAATCAGGCGCTGCACGCGCTGATCGTGGCGCTCGCGCGCAATGCCGACGTAGTCAAAGCTGCGAGCGCCGGACTTGAGGGCCTCGCTGACTGCATGAATACCGTAGATGACGACCATTGCTGCAGTCAGTTTACGACAATGTTAAGCAACGGCGCTGCCGGCCGGACCGTTCTAGCCCTTCACCACGCGCAGATTGTTGGTTACGGAAAGCACGCCCGGAACCTGGTTTACCCGCATGGTGCAAAGGCCCTTGTCGGTTTCGGTGTCGACGATTCCTTCCAGGGTCACGCGCGAGTTCTTCACGATGATCCGTATCGGAGGGTTGATCTGATTATTTTTGTACTTGAAAAGCGGGCCGTAGTTGTAGATGGCGTCGTAAACCTGGCGGCGCAGACGATCGTCTAACGGGCTCGGCGGTAGCACCTCGATGTTGTTGACGACTTTCTCCACCCCCTCGATCTTCTTCACGGAACTTTCGGCATCCTTCTTGGTCTGCGAGTGCTCGCTGGTGACACTGCCGATCAGCGTGACCGTGCGGCCCTGCAACTGAAAGGCAAGGTTGTCGAAGACGCCAAAGTAAGGCAGCTTGAGCAGTGCGCTTTGTATCTTCTTGATCAGTTTTGCCCGGGCCTCGGGAGACAGCGCCTCACTGGACATCTGCGACGACGCGGAGCCGTCTTGCAGGGGAAGGATACCGACGGGTGAAATCGGCGAGGCGGCGGCGAAGGCCGTAACCAGCAGGGACAAGGACAATGTCGTTGGGAGCAGGATTGAGCTGTAGGCGTTGCGCATGAGGTCTCCAAGTTAGTGCCGAGCAATCGACTCAGTCGTTAGCATACGCCCCCGACCAGAACCCGAGAGCGACCGACAGATGACGACTCCTAAATGCTTACCAGGCTCTGACTAAAGTCTTTCAGCGACAAAAAGCCGCGCTTGAAGCGGGCAAATTCACGGACGGTGTGAAGGCCGCCATTTTCAAAACCAAGATTAGTCAGCCGTGCCCTGGGTGCCAAGTGACAATAACGAGCGGCTCGAGGCCAGCCACCTCGAGCCGCCACAGAGGCACCGCTTCCACGTCCCGCGACGTACGTGAAGCTTCCCGCGCTCAGCCCAGAGCAATGGCGATGAGCCCGCGTGTTGCGCAGTGGCGCGCTTTTGAAGGTACGGACTCGGAGGAACGCGCTCGAGCCCGTGCCCGAGAGTAGTCCGCACAAAGCCACGCAGAACCCAATCTGCCTCAACGTTGACCCGACCAGTTATACGGCAAATTCCGCAGCCAGCCGAAGCTGCCCCGGATGTGGTCAGAACACAATGGCTAACCCCACAAAGCCTAATCGCAGCGCTTCGAAGGTGCGCCAGGTTCAAACCGCCTCTCATCGCCGGACGGTCGTCCAACCAGGAAGCGGCACGCAATCAGCTTGTGCCTCGATTGCGTGACAGAATGCCTGAAACTTCATGAACTCTCAATAAAAAAACGCACGAGTGGCGGATTTCGTTTCGCCGCAGCTGTGGCTGGCTAGGCTCGACGCCCATTTCGGCTTATTCCCGCAGCCGGCTTGCGCTCTGGTTCGAATTCCACAACGGTAACGACTTTGCTACTCCCATCTGCAACAACTTAAATTTATTCTGCGGTTTATGGTCTCGGTAACTGTGTTGGCGAGCGGAAGCAAGGGGAACTGCACTCTCGTCTCCAGTTCGAGCACGCGTTTGCTGATCGACGCCGGCCTCTCCTGCCGCGAACTTCTCCGCCGCCTGCAGCTTTGCGGAGAAGACCCGACGACCCTGGATGCCGTCCTCATCACCCACGAGCATGCGGATCACGTAGCCGGCCTGCGCGTGCTGGCGCGCCGGCTTAAGCTGCCGGTCTATGTCACCGGGCCCACCTATCAGGAGTATCAACGCTGTGCCCGCGATGGCGCCGGCCACAAGGTCTCGCTGGAGCGCCGCGAGGAGTTCTGCGCGGGCGGCTGTTTCCAGATCGGCGATATCAGCATCACCCCGTTTACCATTCCCCACGATGCGGTCGACCCGGTCGGCTTCGCCTTTCGCGTTGACGGCGTCAAGGTGGGCATTTGCACCGATCTCGGCTACATGCCGGCCAGTGTGCGCGACCACCTGCGCGCCTGTCACGTGCTGATGATCGAATCCAATCACGACCTCGAGTTGCTGCGCGGCGGCCCCTATCCCTGGAGCGTGAAGCAACGGGTGATGAGCCGCGTCGGTCATCTGTCCAATGACGCACTCGCGGATTTTCTGACGACCGACTATGATGGAAGTGCAGAGTTCCTCATACTGGCGCATCTTTCGGAGCAGAACAACCATCCGGAGATTGCGCGCATGACCGCGGAACGTGCCCTGGGCGAGCAGCCAAGCCTCCTGCACAACCATTTGCTGCTTGCGCCACAGCACGAACCCTCGGCGGCAGTTCGACTGTAGCCAACGCTGTGCCCTCCCAGGCGCGAGTTCGGCTGCCAGCTTTCATCGATGGCGAAATGCACTGACCCTGTAATCGGGAAGATTCTCGCCGGGTGGCGCTATGACATCTCTGGAATTGCTCCGGAGATGCGCGGCGACTACGAGGCGCACTTGCGGGAGTGTGCCTTCTGCCGCTCGCGCCAGAAGCTGCATCGCGGCATCGATATTGGTCTGATGGCCCTGGCCACAGCCTCGACCGTAGTCTTCCTTCTAGCCTTCGGCATCATTCGCCACTTCCATCCCAGCCACGCCTTCTGGCTGGAGATAGGCGCACTCGGCGGCTTTCTGCTGTCAATCCTTTTGTGGCTCCTGGTTGCTGTGGCAACACCGGCGCCACTGGTGGTGAAGGACGTCGCGCTCATCGGCGCAAGGCGGGGCCTGGAAAAACTTCCCGAAGAAATCCGCGAACGCATTCCCGAAGACCTGCGGCTGAAGATTTCCGGAGAGGGTTGATCGGCGGTACTTGGATGTATCCCCTTCCACGAATACTCGGGCTACAAAATTGTGCCCGTGAAACCAAGTTCACAATGATGAACGTGCTAGGACGACGCCAGTGGCTGCTCTGCTTTAGGATCGGGCTCCGGTGGAAGTTCCTGCTTAATTAGCCCCAGCTCTTCCAGCCGCGCCCGCACGGCGCAAGCGATCGTTGCCGGATGTAACAGGTCGCGCACCTTGGCCTGCGCTTTTTGGCCGACGGCGGCCGCAGCGTCGCGATTGGCTTCGATGTATCGCATGATCTCAGTGGCCGAATCCAGATCAGGATCGGCCCAATGGTATCCGGCTTTGTAGGGTCCGTGCGTCTCTTTGATTGTCATTAATCGATAGGGAACCAGGAAGCTATCGTCGTCGGACATGAAATCCAGATTGCCGGAGTAGCCGGTGGCGACGACCGGCTTCCCATAGAGCATTGCCTCAGCGAGCGTCAGGCCGAAGCCTTCCGAACGGTGCAGCGAAACGTAGCAATCCGCTGCCTTCATCAGGCTGTGCTTCTCCGGGCGGGTGAGCACCGCGTCCATGATCCGCACGTTCGCCCCTTCACAGGCGCGCTGCACAAGCTTCACCTCGCGCTGATGTTCAGCGCTATGCGAAGACTTTATAAGCAACTGCACATCCTGGCGGTTTCCAAAAGCTCGCTTATACGCTTCGACGAGCCCTAACGGGTTCTTGCGCTCCGGGAAACTATGGAAATCAAAAAGGAAGAGGAACAGGAACACATTGTCGCTTACGCCGAGGGCACGTCGATCCGGTACGATGTGGAGGTCCTCGTCCAAGTCCAGTGCCAACGGTAAGCGCCGCACCGGTACGGGAGAGCGGGTAGCGATCGCATCCCGGCCAAATTGACTGCACGTCCAGACTTCATCCACATAGCCAAAGCAAATTGACCACTCGGGAGGAAATTCCGGCAGCTCCCACGCCCAATATCCAATATTGTAGTGACCGGCAAGATAAGATGGATGACTATGGACAAAAGCATAATGGCGGTCGGGGTTTAGCGCGAGAATGTTGACGAGATAAGGGTTGTCACCGCGAAACTCATCGGTAACGCGCTCGACATTGCTGGAGCCGGTGTCTACTTGGTTGTTGACGCAGTAGGGCAGCCCCATAGCTCGCAGAATTCGTATATTGCTGCGCGCAAGTTCGCCGACGCCCTTCTCCGACTCACAATATCCAACCAGGTTCACGCCCGGGGGAAGCGTCGATTCAGAGTAGGAGCCCCGAGCGATTCCGGGCGGCAGACCGTCGTCTAACCATAAGAAGGGATTGCCCAGGTGCGCGACGTCGGGTCCCAGATCCCAATAGAATTTGCGTGCTGATGCCGAAATTGGTCGACCATTCGCAAAATAATTATGCTCGTATGACCAGGCGCTAGTCTCTTTCCAACCTTTTTCTATGAGCAAATCATGATAGCGTGCGTATATTTTTCCAGCATCCCCGACGGTGGACATTTCAAACCGGTTTTGAAATTTTGAGACGATCCACGGCTTATTGGGATCGAAACCGCTGAAATGAAAGAAGTACAGCGGGCCACCATTTACGGCGACTTCGTCGGCAAGCGAAATTGTACGTTCGTGAAGGTTCCAATAAGCAACATTGAATCCATAGTCGCGCACAATTTCGACCCCGGCAAATAGTCCCGGAACCATATCCATCCAGCGCTGGTCTACAAAAAGATTGTCGGCAAAGGATACGATGCAGTGGTGATATAGCTTGTCTGACCACCATCGCAGCATGCGCCTGGACTCGAGCGAATTGCGAATCCCAAAGAAGCCAAGGTTATAGGTACCAGCTTGAATGATGTCGTGCTCACTCAGGCCGCGCGCATCCTGCGGCAGCGGTGACAACAAATGCGGCGTCAGGAGAAAATTGGCGTGCTCCAGGCGTTCGCGCAACGGGTCCAGCGGCCTGAAAAGTAAAATATCGGGATCCAGATAAAGAAGCTTGCTAATAGAATAATTACGGAATAGGTATTCCAATAAATAAGGTTTTGACGCTGTGCTGGCTTCAAGGACGGTGTACTTGAATAGAAATCCAGGTAGGTTCGGAATATTCAATTCCGGCAGGAAGATCGTGTGGAAGGGCTCTTTGTGCGGATCGAAAAAACCTCGCGGCGAATCAAGCAGCAGTACAAAGAAAGGGCAGTTAGTATGAGCTGCGTTCCACGACTCCGCCAGCGCCCGAGCCATAGGCAGGTAGTTCTTTGCGATTATCGTGCAGGCGGCAAATTCTGATGTTGTCGGATGCATGTTCTGTTGAACTGGGAACTCGGATAAGCGGGTGCTAGCCTGTTCGCTTAGCTCTTGCCACCCCTGAGAGTTGCCATTACTTTTCGAAGCGGGCTGGTTATCCGCCATGATGCGGAATGCTGAATCTCGGTCAGCAATTGTTCTAGACGTCTTACTTCAGAAAGGTGTCGGTCCCTCTCTACCGCGGTCTGCGTCGATTGTGTCTTCAGGGAAGCTAAGTCCGAAATAAGGTTGTTCCGTTCTTGCGCCAAGCCATCTCGCTCGCACGTCAGAGTTGCCCTTGCCTGCTCTTCAACGCTTAGCTTTTGGCCGGCATCGTTGAGTGCTGCCAAGAACTGGTCCCGAACTATTTCCACCGCTGCCGGCTGCAACGGAACCACTTTCAGGTCGATGCTGAGGATAAACGGTGCATGCACCTCGACCGTGTCCAGCAGGAACAGTGGATCGTCGCCAAAGCCGATGATTAACGATGGATTACTGGGGTGGCCGACTGCGGTACCACCGACGTGGAACCTGGGATTATCCGACGATGGTCCCGATTTCCAAACAAGGTCTCCCGTTCCCACCGAACTTATGCGGATTTCGCCTACTTCAATAAGAGAAGGCCCATAAGATGGGTCCACTCTCAGTGGACCATTGATACTCGGATCGCGAAACTCGAATGTCAACGTATTCCAGCTTCCGGCCGGCATGGTTCGGATCTGACCGAATTCCCAGGGATGCCCTGCGTTAATGCATGGGAACACTTCCACGTGGATATCAGAGGGCGTCGCCGGCTGCGGCGCCGGGATGGAAGGCATGCGTCCAATCGCATTCTCCAAATGTGAAGCATAGATTACGTAGTGCCGACGGATATCCTCGCGCACCTGCGGTGAACTTTCGAACAAACGCGTCGTAAGAAGCGCGCCGTTTGTTCCGCCATCTATGCGAACGACCCCCAGTCCCCAGCTATGGTGAAACTCAAACGTGTCGGGAAATTCAGCCTTGATCTCCTCCCAGAGACGCCACACCCCGAAGTCCTGATGCCTAGGGCATATGTCGTGCAACAGAATAACGCCTCCTGGGCGCATCTTCGGCACCCACTCACGAAAGTCATGGCGCACGGCGTCATAAGTATGTAGCCCGTCGATATGCAGAAGACCGATGGATCGGTCAGCGAATTGGGTCAGCGCCTCGTCGAAGCTTCTCCGGAGTAAATAGGAAAATTGGCTATAGAGGCGTTGGTTGTACTGACTGACCTCCCCGAAAACTTCCTCGCCGTAGTGGCCGGCATGCTCGTCTCCCTGCCAGTGATCTACCGCGTAACACAGCGTGCTGAATCCATACTCTTGTACTGTCTGGCAGAAGGTAAAGTAAGCCTCGCCCCAATGAGTACCGAGCTCGACAATCAGACTAGGTTCCAGAGCTACGATCAGTTCGCTAGCAAAGGTGAGATGTCCCGTCCACTCGCCCACGTTTCGAGGTTTATAGCGGCGGGGCAGGAAAGTCGGGGCTGGCAGTCCGCAGCCAGGAAGCGTGTCTCGACGTCGACCCATAACCAACGGATGTGACTCAGGATTATCCGTAGCTTCGGAAGTCAGTACCGTGGGTCGCTCGATGCTCGCCAATATTCAGCTCCAAACACTGGATGGCGGCTATAACGTAAGCCCTCAAATCCAGCATTTCATGTTCAAAATGGCACAATAACAGGAAGTATTACGAGATTATACAGGGGGAGAGCTCGTAGCAGCCAACGTCCGCAGGGAGTGCGCGGACCGCACTTGCCACACCGCCTGGCTATCGAATGGGCAGAGCCTCCTCAGCGGTCTAAGGCTGATACAAGAGGGCCGCCATCAATCCGGGCCGCCGCTCTTACCTAGGCCAGCCCGGTGGCGGAGATCAGCATATCGATCAGCTTGATGCCGATGAACGGCACAATCACCCCGCCGACACCGTAGATCCACAGGTTGCGTCTCAGCAGCGCGGCAGCGCTCATGGGCCGATACTTCACTCCGCGCAGCGCCAGCGGGATCAGCGCGATGATGATAACGGCGTTGAAGATTACGGCCGAGAGAATCGCCGACTGTGGCGTCCGCAGGTGCATGACGTTCAGCGCGTTCAGCACCGGGAAGGTACCGGCGAACATGGCGGGAATGATCGCGAAGTACTTGGCAACATCGTTCGCGATCGAAAACGTGGTGAGTGACCCGCGGGTCATCAGCAGCTGCTTGCCGATGGCGACCACTTCGATGAGCTTAGTAGGGTTGGAGTCCAGGTCGACCATGTTGCCGGCTTCCTTCGCGGCCTGTGTGCCGGTGTTCATGGCGACGCCGACGTCGGCCTGGGCCAGCGCCGGGGCGTCATTGGTGCCGTCGCCGGTCATTGCCACCAGCTTGCCCTGCGCCTGTTCGCGACGGATGAGGTCCATCTTGTCTTTCGGCGTCGCCTCGGCGAGGAAGTCATCGACGCCGGCTTCGCGCGCGATAGCTGCGGCTGTGAGGGGATTGTCGCCGGTAATCATGACGGTCTTGATTCCGATGGCGCGCAGCTGATCGAAGCGTTCCTTCATACCGCCTTTGACGATGTCCTTCAGGAAGATGACGCCGAGCGCGCGGCGCTGCTCCGCGACCACGAGCGGCGTGCCGCCGGAGCGGGCAATCATCTCGACGTTCGCTTGCAGCTCGGGCGGCATCTCCACCCCGTTGTTGGCGAGGTAGCGGGTAATCGCGTCCACGGCGCCCTTGCGAATCTGGTTGCCATTCATGTTCACGCCCGACATGCGGGTCTGAGCGGTAAAGGGAACGAATTCCATGTCATGCGAACTCAGCTCGCGGCCGCGCAAGCCGTAGCGTTCTTTGGCGAGTACGACAATCGAGCGCCCCTCGGGAGTTTCGTCCGCCAGCGATGAAAGCTGCGCGGCGTCGGCCATGTCGGTCTCGCTGACGCCCGGAGCAGGAATAAACTCAGCGGCCTGGCGATTCCCCAGCGTGATGGTGCCAGTCTTGTCGAGCAGCAAGGTATCGACGTCACCCGCGGCCTCTACGGCGCGTCCTGACATCGCCAGCACATTGTGCTGGATCAGGCGATCCATACCCGCGATGCCGATTGCCGAGAGCAGGCCGCCGATCGTTGTGGGAATCAGGCACACCAGCAGCGAGACCAGCACGAATACCGTCTGCGGCGCACCGGAGTAGATGGCGAAGGGTTGTAGCGTAATCACAGCCAGCAAAAAGATGATGGTCAAGCCGGCCAGCAGAATGTTGAGCGCGATCTCATTCGGCGTTTTCTGGCGCTCGGCGCCTTCCACTAGCGCGATCATGCGATCAAGAAACGTCTCGCCCGGATTGGATGTGACTTTGACGCGAATCTGATCGGAGAGCACGCGCGTGCCGCCGGTGACTGCCGAGCGATCGCCCCCCGCCTCGCGAATGACCGGTGCGGATTCGCCGGTGATTGCCGACTCATCCACGGAAGCTACGCCTTCGATGATCTCACCGTCGGAGGGAACGAGCTCACCAGCGGAGACGATCACGATGTCGCCGGCCCGCAACTTGGAACTGGGAATCTGCTCGATGCGCCCATTCTCGCCTTCGCGATTAGCGATGGTTTCCGAGCGCGCCTTGCGCAACGTGTCGGCCTGGGCCTTGCCGCGGCCTTCGGCCATGGCTTCCGCAAAGTTGGCAAACAGCACGGTGAACCACAGCCAAAGCGTGATTTGCAAGTTGAAGCGAAACTCCGCTCCTCGGCGCAGCAGAAGCATGGTGGTGATCACGCTGCCGATTTCGACGACGAACATCACCGGATTGCCCATCATGTGCCGCGGATCGAGCTTGGCGAACGAATCCAGGATGGCGCGCCAGACAATCTTCGTCTCCCACACCACCTTCTTCCGAGGCTTGTTGGGCGACTGTCCCATGCGCACTGTCGTCGGTTCGTTAGCGATTGTAGGTTCCATAGTGCTTGCCATCAGCGTTCCTTAGAATGTCTTGCCGGCACCCATCAACAGGTGTTCAAGTATCGGTCCCAGGCTTAGCGCCGGGAAGAATGTCAACGCGCCCACGATGATGATCACGCCGATCAACAACGCAGTGAACAGCGGCGTGGTGACAGGAAATGTGCCCAGCGACGGCGGAACATATTTTTTCTGCGCCAGGTTGCCGGCGATTGCCAGCATCGGAATGATCATGAAGAAGCGGCCCAGCAGCATATCGAAGCCGAGGCTGGTGTCGTACCAGGGTGTGTTGACGGTCAGTCCGGCAAAGGCCGATCCGTTGTTGCCGGCGCCCGATACGTAGGCGTAAAGCATCTGGCTGAGGCCGTGCGGCCCCGCGTTGGAGATACCTGACGTGCCGAAGCTGTTGACCGACGCGATGCTGCTGAAGAACAGAATTACCAGGGGAAAGACGAGCGCGACCAGCATCGCCATCTTCACGTCATAGGCTTCAATTTTCTTGCCCAGATATTCCGGCGTGCGGCCCACCATCAGGCCGGCGATGAAGACCGCGAGCACAACGTAAATCAGGATGCCGTACATGCCCGCGCCCACGCCGCCGAAAATCACCTCGCTCAGCATGATGTTGACCAGTGGAACCATTCCACCAAGCGGCGTAAAGGAATCATGCCAGCTATTGATGGCGCCGCAGCTTGCGTCGGTGGTGACCGTGGCGAAGAGCGCCGAGTCGGTGATGCCAAAGCGAACTTCCTTGCCTTCCATGTTGCCGCCCGCCTGCACCAGGCTGGCATGCTGATTCACATTGTGCGGATAGAGCGGATTGCCGCGCGCTTCCGCCCAGTAGGCGACGGTTACGCCGACGACGAACAGGATTGCCATGGCGGCCCACACTGCCCAGCCATGGCGCTGCGAACCGGTCATCCGACCCAGCGTGTAGGTGAGCCCCGCTCCGATGGAGAAGATGGTGAACAGCTCGATGTAGTTCGTGAGCGGCGTCGGATTCTCGAACGGATGCGAGCTGTTGGCGTTGAAGAAGCCGCCACCGTTAGTGCCGTACTCCTTGATTATTTCCTGAGAAGCAACGGGGCCCTGCGCGATGGTCTGGGTGCTGACGGTGTCCATCACTGGCTTGCCTTGAGCGTCGATCGCGGGCTTGCCGTCGGCGTTAAGGTGAGGTACCTGCATGGGCTCAAGCAGCTTCACCGTGTCGTATGGCTTCAGGTTCTGCACTACGCCTTGCGACACCAGCACTAGCGCCCCGACGATACAGAAGGGCAGCAACACCCAGAGGCAGCTGCGTACCATGTCAACCCAGAAGTTGCCGATGGTTTGCATCTGGCGGCGGGCGATGCCGCGAATAAAAGCGATAGCCAGTGCGATGCCGGTCGCAGCCGAGACAAAGTTGTGATAGGCGAGCCCGGCCATCTGGGTGAAGTAGCTCATCGTGGTCTCGCCCGAGTAGGCCTGCCAGTTTGTGTTGGTCGTGAAGGAAGCAGCCGTGTTCCAGGCGAGGTGCTCCGGCATGACTCCGGCAAGCTTTTGCGGATTCCACGGCAAGTGCAGTTGCAGCCGCTGGATCAGGTACAGCAGCAGCATCGAAACCACGCTGAACAGGAGCATGGCTGCCGCGTATTCCGTCCAGCGCATCTCGTGGTTTTCGTCTACGCCGGTGAGCCGATAGACCAGGCGCTCAACAGGCCGTAGAACGGGATCGAGGAATGTCCGCTCGCGGTTGAACACTCGGGTCATGAACACGCCCAGCGGCTTGGTGACCAGAAGAATCAACGCGAGGTACAACAGGATCTGAAACCAACCATTGGCCGTCATTTCAGAACTTCTCCGGTCGCAACAAAGCGTAGAAGAGATAAACCATTGTCAGCCCGCAAATTATGAGCATGATGATCGATTGTGTGTGCATAGCTCGTTTCCTACTTAATACGATCGCAGAACTTTACATAGCCTAACGAGAGCGCGAAAAAGGCGATCGTGATCACCACAAAAATCAAGTCCTGCATATGTTCTCCCTTGCAACTACCATGGGCCTTGTTTGCGCCCAAACCACCAGATCACGCCCATAGTAGCCGTATCCTGGTGGGTACTGTAGATGTTCTGCTCATTGGTCAGGAAAATGGGACGATTGGAAATATCCCGCCTATACTCCCAACGCATATCGAAGCCATCCGCCACCCGGAAATCATAGGTTGCCGTAACCTCTTTCAATGCCTCGATGTAGCCGGTTATGCCGGTGAACAGCCCGCCATGGTCATTGAGGTATTCCGTCCGGCCTGCGATGTAAGTTCGCGGCGTCAATTGGTATTTCGCATACGCGGCACCGCCCCAGACATCGGATGGTGCTGAGGACTGTCCGGGGGCAGTATTGACCCAGAGGCGCTGGATTAGATAGTCGCCTTCGAGAGTAAAGCTGAGTTTCGGGGTCGCCTGCCAGGTCGCATAGCTATCGAAGATATGCGTTTTTCCGTTGGGCGCAGGGCTGATCTGCTGGAAACATAGTCCAGGCTGCACCGGCACCGGCCCGCACGAAGACACGGACTCCGCGTTCGGGTGGTCTTGTCCGAAATAGTAGTTAATGGTCCAGCTGATGTTCCTCGTGGGAGTGATTACTGCGCCAAACAGTTCATCCTTGAAGCCATTTGTAGGTTCAGTCTGGTTGGTGCCATTGACGATCCAGTAGTTAAGCGCCAGCCAGTTGTTTACCTTATAGTTCGCGCGCACACCCATGTGGTAGAAAGGCAGAGCATTAAACCAGTATGCTCGAGAGTAGTTAAGTTGATATTGCGTGTAGTTACCTTCCGCTCCCAGCGAACTGGCCCACTTCCCGAAGTCCACGGTCAGTCCGCTGCCAACGGGAACTACGTAGGTTCCATAAGCCTGGAAGATATTTCGATAGATATCAGGGCGAGGCTCATTCACCGGGTTGCCCTGCAAGGTTGCCGTCGCTTGGCCGAATTGCAGGTCCAGCCGCGCGCCGAAGCGGCGTCCGGCAACAACATCCGGCGCGCGCTCAACAATCAGGTCGGCCTGGTTCAGGCCGAAGGCGTTACTCAGCACGTCATAGGCGCGAAGCAGGTTAACGCGTCCGACGGGATCGTTGAAGTTGTAATCGTAATAGCCATCGACTTCGCCGTTGATGGTGGTGCCTTTCAGATAGTTTAGGATGCTGCGGTCTTCGGGAGTGACCAGCGTGCCGCCCCGGGAGTCAGAAGCAGGCGCAAGGCTGGCAGCCTGCACGTCAACCGTACTGTGCTCGCCGTCGACATTACCTGCCGGGTCCGCTTTGACCGCCATTGCCGCTCTCATTTCCCTGACCTCTTCTCGGAGCTCCTGCACCTCGGACTCGAGTTGCTGCACGTGCTCTTCGATCGTTGGAGGCATACCCCCTGCGGCTGACCGTGGCGCTGCGGATACATCCCCCACAGCCGGCTGTTGTGCCGTGACGGGCATAGCCCATGTAACAAGCAACAGCAGAGAAACCAAACTTCTTGCGACGCATGCGCCATAACCAGAACTTGGAGACATTTCCTGAATACCTCCTGGCGTACATGCTAGCCGCTTCGCCTATCTTTGGCATACGGATAGATCATGCGCAGTCGCGTATTCAGTACTCCGAATTCGCACACCTCCTAAAACATGACCAACAGCGCTCCGAGCACACGGTTTTCGGTCGGAACCAGGTCGGGTGTCCATCCCGGCACCAGCGATCCAGGGGCCCCCGTGTTTCCTCCTGGCGGTGTAACCCCTCCAGGCCCCGAGAAGTAAGGCACGCTAGCGTGCCGATGGTTGAACTCAGTACGGAAAGTAACGTATTGCGACGGCATGTAGTCGAAGGTGGCGGAAATATCCCACGCTTTGTAGGGATCGCCAGGATTCTCGGTAAAGTAGGGTGTTCCGGAGATGGCGGTCGCGCCGTTGATTGGCGGCAGCAGCACCAGGTAGCGCCCTGGGTTATTAATCTGACCTCCGCCCAGCGTCACTCCATATAGGTCCTTATGAAGCCAGAAGCGGTTGTAGAACATGTATCCCAGGAAACTCTGTTTCGGACCTTTGGAGGAGTCACCCGTACAACTAACGCCGCCGCCGTGCTCGCATCCCATATCGCCGGTTAGGGTGAACGCCATCCGATCCAGCAAACGACCGGGATGGTCATAGTACTTGTACTCAATACTGTCGTCGGTGTGGTAGCGAATGCGGCCGGGTACTCCCAGGGTGTCCGCACCCAGGATGTACTGATTTCCGATAAAGGCGAACTTCCCATTCGGCCGCCACGCAATCTGTCCGCCGACCCCGGGTCGATGATTAAAACGCCCATAGGACTGCCATCCATTAATCAGCCATGGTTCGATCTTCAGGTGCTGGTTGGGATAGATCTGCACCCGCATGCCATTGAAGAACCACGGGGTATTTGACGACACATAGGACGGCTGATAGGCCCAGTTGTCGAACTGGTAATAGCTAAACAGGCCGACATAGGAGAGGAAGATGCCGCCTTGAATATTGATCCCATCCAAGACGTTGATATGGTATCCGCCCCACGCTTCGGAAATGTAGCGGTACGCGTCGGCCAGATTCCATTGGCCGCGCGCCGGGCTGGCATCGTTTCGCGGAGTGGTCTGGGAATAAAGGCCTACCTGGGTCATCACTCTCGCCTGGACGTTGTCCCAATGGAAGTCGCCGCCCACGCCGAGCTGGGTCACCTGGAATTCGTTGGCGCGGAAGACCTCGCTTGAGCCGCTGATCGTATCGTCCTGCGGATGATTAAAGGAGTAGACGTAGTCGCCATCGAAGCGAATCTCGGGCGTAAAAAACTTGGTTCCTCCCGGAATATCTTTGACACGGCTGTTGCCGTTCATCCAGCTGAAGTCGGCGAAGGAGAAGGGTTCAGGCTTCTGGTTGGGATTTGGCTGTTGCGCTAACGCGTTTTCCTGCCCACCTCCGGCCGGAACGGAAGGTGCGGATCCTTGATCGGCGATGGTGTGATCTCCGAAGCTCATGCCATCCGATCCCGGCTGCGAATTGCGTGACCTAAGCTCTTGTTCCAGCTGATCGATTTTCTTCTGCATGGCCTCCAGTTGCTTGGCGACCGCCGGCGGAATCTGCTGATCGGAGGAAGCGCTGGCCGGTTGGCCGGATGGACTCGGACCCGCGGCTTGCGCCCGCGCCAGCAAAGGGACGCATATAACGGCACACAGCAATAACGCGACCGAGCGGCCCTGCCTCGCCAGAAATTCGGCCATCTCTTCTTCAAGATGTACGAAGAAGCGACGTCCGCAGACGGCGTCGACAACCTGTGCCTCAGCGGATTTTTGAATCACGTAAGAAAAGGGGCGGCGTCTCGTGGACTTTCGGTTCGAACGAGAACACTGCAAGAGAAAAACGACGAAGAAGATTACGCTAACAGCGCAGACAAGAAGAAAGAATGTTGTCACGGTTGCTCCTGGCACACTGTGGCGCATTTGCCGTCACCCTCCGATTGGAGCATTCGCGAAGTAAGCGCCGGCTAAAAAGTTCGTAAGTTTTTCGTAAGTCCGGTTCGCAGGAGCCCGCGATCCGGCGGCACGAGACGGCTCGAGGCGGTCCCTGAATCTGGCCTGTAGTCGCTGAGTCGGATACCCAAAATGGAAGCCAGGGCGTTGCTGGGGGTCACAAAAGCGCTTGTTTCAGGGCAAAGTGGGTGTAACATATCGCTGCCGCGAATACGCCGAGGGCAGACGCGGTCAGAGGGAAAGGCTGCCTATGGCCGCGGCGTCTCGGAGGACGTGCTCGGCTAGCTGCGAGCCGCCGCCTGAAGGTCTTCAATTCGCAAGGTGACAAGGAGATCACTCGTATGCGCCGGGTCCTGCTTTCGCTTTTGGTGGTTGCCACCTTCTTCGTCGTGCCCGCGAGCGCGCAAACCTCGGCCAGTCCGGCGCCGGCAGCTTCCACTGCTCCGGGTGCCGCACCCGCGGCCGGCGGCCGTAAGAAGCGCATCGCCATCTTTGATTTTGATTACGCCACGGTGCAAAGTTCGAGTGCTGCAGTGTTCGGTACCAACGTTGACATAGGGAAGGGAATCTCCGACCTGCTGGTACGGCATCTCGTGCAGGACGGCACCTACTCAGTGATCGAGCGCAAGGCGATGGACAAGATTTTGGGCGAGCAGAACTTCTCCAACAGTGATCGCGCCAATCCGAACTCGGCCGCCAAGATCGGCAAGATTCTCGGCGTCGATGCGATCGTCGTGGGCAGCATCACGCAGTTCGGCAACGACAACAAGAACACGAATGTTGGCGGTGGCGGCGGTGGATGGGGAGGCTTTGGAGTAGGCGGTTTCAGCCACAAGAAGAGCAAAGCCGTGGTGCAAGTCGATGCCCGGATGGTCGACATCGATACGGCCGAGATCCTGGGTGTGGCCAGCGGCAAGGGTGAGTCCTCGCGCGAAAGTACCTCGCTCCTGGGTGGCGGCAGCAACTGGCACGGCTTTGGCGGTGGTGCCGTCGATTTCGGCAGCAGCGATTTCCAGAGCACGATTATTGGTGAAGCAACCAATGAGGCTGTGGTTCAGCTCACCAGCGAGCTGGTGGCGGACAACACCAAGCTAGTGACTCGAACCATCAGTGTGGAAGGCGTGGTCGCTTCGGTGGACGGCGGCCAGATCGTGCTGAACATTGGCTCGAAGGCAGGACTTAAAGTTGGCGATCAGTTGACGGTCAAGCGAATCACGAAAGAGATCAAGGACCCTAATACCGGTCAGGTAATTCGAAAGTTGACCTCGGACGTAGGCGTCATTCGACTGACTGACGTCGACGAGATCTCTGCAGTTGGCACAGCGGTGTCGGGCTCCGGCTTCAAGGTAGGGGATGAAGTGAAGACAATCACGCAGTGAGAAATTGTCTCCCTTGCACCGGGCGCTTAGCCGAAGATTTCCTTCACCTTGTTAAGCAACGAGCGGCTGACCGGCTTGTTGTCCTGCGACAGCGTGTTGTTCAGTTCCTGAAGCAGCTCGCGCTGTCGCTTGTTCAGCCTGGTTGGCGTCTGCACCTTCACTTCAACGAACAGGTCGCCCCGGCCGTGGCCGTTTAGCACCGGCACGCCCTTGTTCTTCAGCTTGAATCGCGATCCGGTCTGCGTGCCTTCCGCTACTTTCAGCGCTTGCTCGCCCTCAAGCGTGGGCACGCGAATCTCTGCGCCGAGCGCCGCCTGGGAAAAGGAGATGGGCAGCGTGCAATGCAGGTCCTGGCCTTCGCGCTCAAAAAAGGAGTGCTCTTTGACATGCAGCACGATATATAAATCGCCCGGAGGTCCGCCATACACGCCGGCCTCGCCTTCATTCGAGTAAAGAATGCGCGCGCTTTCGTCTACGCCGGCCGGGACCTTGACGGTAACCGTACGCTCACGCGTCACGCGGCCCTGACCCCGGCATTGCAAGCAAGGATCGACAATCAGTTTGCCGCTGCCACCGCAAGTGCTGCAGGCCCGAGTGATTGAGAAGAAGCCCTGCTGGTAGCGCATCTGCCCGTGGCCGCCGCAGGTGGTGCAATTGATGGGCGCCTTTCCGGGAGCGACCCCGCTGCCCCGGCAGGGCTCGCACTCTTCGTGACGGCGCACCTGAATCTGCTTGGTTACGCCGAACACGGCTTCCTCGAATTCGAGTGTTAGGTCCTCGCGCAGGTCGGAGCCCCGCTGTGCGCGGGAACGGCGACGCCCCCCTTGACCGCCGAACATGTCGCCAAAGATGTCGCCGAAGATGTCCTGAAAGTCGACGACCGTGCTATCGAAACCGCCGAAGCCCTGGCCGGCGGCAGTGCCAACGCCGGCGTGCCCAAAGCGATCGTAGCGGGCACGCTTCTCGCCGTCGGCGAGCACCGCGTAGGCCTCGCTGCACTCTTTGAATTTTTCCTCCGCTTGGGGATTGTCCGGATTGCGGTCGGGATGGCACTGCAGCGCCAGCTTGCGATAGGCGCTCTTGATCTCCTGGTCGTTCGCGGTACGCGAGACGCCAAGGACCTCGTAATAGTCGCGTTTCACTGTGGTGGCCAGATCTGTGATCCTTTGCTGTTAGCTATTGCGCGCCACCCGCACCATGGCCGGACGCAGCAGCCGGTCCTTCAGCTTATAACCGCGCTGCAGTTCGTCGATGACCTGGTTGTCGGCGGCCTCGTTGGTTTCGACCATCTGCACAGCTTGATGCAGATTAGGATCGAAGGATTCGCCTTCGGCGGGCACGGGCTGTACGCCGAGTTTGGCGAGCGCATCGTGAAACTGTTTGTCAATAAGCTCGATGCCCGTTCGATATTCGTCGAGCGATGCGGCGCTGGTCTTCAGCGCGCGATCCAGGCTGTCGAGAATTGGCAGGAGGGTCTTCAGCGCGTCGGCCAGGGCGTACTCGCGAAAGTCCTGCTGCTCGCGCGCCGCGCGTTTGCGATAGTTGTCGAACTCGGCTTGAATGCGAGCGGCGCGATCCAGATACGCCGCCCTTTCGGAGCGAGCCTTCTCCAGTTCAGCTTCTAACTCAGAGGCAGGTGCGCCAGCTGCTTTCTCGGCGCTTTCATCCTCTGCCGATGGCAACTCGTGTTCTACATCCAGCTCCAGCTCCGTATCGGAGCCTCCACTTTGTTTCTTGTATGGCATATGATTTCTCGCAGATCTTGTCAGACCGGCTCATTCCACAACTGATCGAACATCCGCGCAATATACGAGACCGCGCTGATGGTGTGTTCGTAGTCCATGCGGGTCGGCCCAATCACCGCCAGCGAGCCCATCACCTCGTCACCCACACGCGCCGGCGCCCCGATGAGTACGAAATTACTTAGATGCGGCATGGTCTCTTCCAGACCCACCACCACGCGTACGGCTTCCTGCCGCGCATCAACATACGCCGAGAGGAGATCGACGACCAGCTGTTTCTCCTCCAGCGTAGCCAGCAGCTGCCGCAGCCGCTCCTTGTCCTGCTCCGTGATCACCAGGTTGGACGCACCTTCAACATAGACCGACTGCGTCGGGCCTTCCGCGGCCAGTGCCCCCTGCGCGCAGAGCTCCTCGACCGAGGCCATCAGCCGGTCGTACTCGCTGCGCTCCTGCTGTAGTCGCTTAACGATCTCGTTGCGCAGCGAATCCATGTCCCAGCCGCGGAAGTTCTGGTTGATGTATGCTGCTGCCGCTTCCAGGTCGCGGAGCGAGAGGTCCTGTACCAGCCGCAACACGCGATCGCGAACCAGACCGTTGCGCGTGACCACCACCGCCAGCACTTTCTTTTCGGCCAGCCGCTGGAAGTACACGTGTTCCAGCGCATTGCGTTGTCCGGCGGCCGCGCTGACGGTCACACCGACGCCATGCGACACCAGCGAGAGCACATGCGAGGTGCGCTCCATGAATTCCTGTAAGTCCTGCGTGCCCTGCAGGCTGCCCTGGATGAGAGTTTCGTCGGCGGGTGAGAGGCGCGCCTCGCCGGTTAGCTGCTTTACGTAAAACCGGTAGGCCTGGGCGGTTGGTACTCGCCCGGCCGAGGTGTGCGGCTGCTCCAGAAATCCGGCATCGGCCAGATCCGCCATCACGTTGCGGATCGAGGCCGCACTCAGGCTTTCGCGGTTGCTACGCGCCAGGGTGCGTGAGCCCACGGGCTCGCCGGTGGAGATATAGGTCTCCACAATTGCTGTCAGGATCTCGCGTTCCCGTTTTCCGATGCCCGTTGGTGTGCCCATGACTCCACTGGACTAAGTTCTAAGTTACTGTGCCGCTTAAGTTTATGGTCAGCTACCAGATACAATCCAGCAGCTTTTATTGTAGGAAGCAGGCGTGTACGTGTCAAGCTAGCACTCCGTCGTCGGGAGTGCTAATCGAGATGGTGAAGGGCGTGCGATGTTTGCACGCCCTGTCTTGTTATGGCCGAAGCCGTGACTTAGTCGCTCGCGGGCATGGTCTGCGGCATATGCTTAAGTGCAGAAGCCCAGCTGTTGTCTTCGCCCGAGTACCTTCCCGGCGAGCTCGTGGTTGTTCGGATCGCCAAGAGACTGCCGGATAAATGCCAAAGGCTCCATATTGTCTTCTTGTCGTTATTGCACCGTTACTTTCACCTGCAGCTTGCCATCGGGTGGCACCTGGACGCTCACTCCGCGTTTCAGGAATGGCTGGAGGACCGTGGGATTGCTCCAGTCCAGATCCCAGCCGTTGGCGAGTGCGATGACGGTGTACTGCCCGGGCACAACATCGGCGAGAGTAAAGGTGCCGTCGCTGTCGCTCTGGTCGCGGCGGAAAAGAGGGGCGTTATTGGCGGCATCGGCCGGCACCAGCACAACCATCGCGCCTGCGAATGGGGCGTCGTCGTGGATAGCGGTGCCGTCAACCCGCGCCGCTCCGGCAGAGGCGATGACCGCCAGATGCACATTGGCGCCGGCGCCAAATTCGATGGTGCGACCGGCGAGCTTCGCCCCGGTTGCGACCAGCTTCTTCACGTAGAAACCGCGGCCGCTTCCCAGCACGAGCAGATACCGCCCGGCTTTGATGTTGTCGGGCGGAAAATCGAACTCGCCTTTAGCGGAAATTTCGCTACGGTAGGTCTCGCCCGTCTCCGGCTCCAACAGCTGAATCGATGCACCTTTAGGAACCGCGGCATTCTCAAACAGAATCGTCCCACTCACGCCGGCAAAACTGGGGCCTTCCGAAGCGGTGATGTCGGCATCACTGGTGAGATCGATCTCGCGATACCAAGCGCGCGATACTCCCTTCTCCTGGCCGGTGGAAGGCGGGATCTCGACTACGTAGCGGCCGGGCGCGAGACCCGAAATCTCGATGACGCCGGGAGCCACCCAGGAATCGGGGGCGTTGCTCACAGAATCCAGGTAGTCGCCAAAAATGCGCTGCGAAATGCGGGGAAAAATCATGTGGCCGATTACCGGATTTTGCGCCGAGCCGCCGGTGTGAATGCGCAGGTGCAGAGATGGAACGGCACGCAAAACGATGTTTGCAGTTTCCCTGGAGCCGGGCGCGAGTTGCAGCGGACTGGCATCGTTCCAGCTCGTGGCGTCGGGATAGAAGGTCAGCGGATAGGTGACGTCGAGGGTAGCGTCTTCGCGATCTCTTTCTTCTTTTTGAGCCGCAGTGAAATTCTGGTTGTATCCGTTGCCCCCGCGAACGTTTTGCGCATACCAGGGTCGAGCGGATACCGACAGGTAGTAAGCGCCAGGCTCCAGGTGTGCGAGATGGTAGTGGCCTTGATCGTCGGTCTGCGTCTGATCGATGGGCAATGTCCTTCGCAGCCCGTTACTCGCCCTCGAAGAGAACAGCCGCACCATCGCGTACTGCACGGGATCGTCGTTCTCGTCGGTCACCTGGCCGTCGATGGATGCGTCTGGTTGAAGTCGAAAGACCAGGTGCTCGCTGTCGATATCGGGGCCGACTGCGATCGCGGTCGCGTACTCATCGTGCCGATCAAACGACTGGAAGGAATAGCCGTGCGCGCGGCCGATGAGCGAGTACTTCCCCTGGCTGAGGCTGGCGAACGCGAAGCGCCCATCGGTTCCCGTGACCGCGGACTTCGAGATATCGCGTTCCTCACCGTGGGCCAGCGGTGCGATAGCAACTGAGGCCGAGTTGATGGGCTGGCCGGACAAGGCATCGACCACGACTCCAGCAATGCGAAAGCCCTTCTGGGCGGATTGAGGCGAGGACGAGGTTGCGACGGGATTGGTCGTCTGCGGGCGGCCCGGCGCGGAATCCTGTAATGCCGCCAGACTTCCCGCCAGCAGCATCACGCAGATGACCCAGGCCGGCACGCAGACTGAGACACGACTCGGCCTCGCCCTCATTCGCTCTTGCCAACCTCAATCAAATCTACCGATGCCTGCCCCTGCTGGCCTGCACTTAAGGTGACATGAGCAGCCTGCGAGGCATAACTGCTTAGCGCATCGGGATTGGTGTACTCCACGCCGTCGATGTGATCGAAGGCGAGCACGAGGTACTCGCCCGGCGGCAGAGCTGTCTCGGTGTTGACGGCGGACATCCCACGCACCACACGCGGTGCGACCTTGGACACCGGCTGCGGCAGGATCAGCACATCGGCTCGCGGATGATCCGCCGAACCCAGATCTTTCACGTTTACCGTCAGGCTGGCGCCATCGTCCCGCAGGGTCACTTCCAGCGGATAACTTTGTCCGGCGGCAACGGTGATGTCGTCATAGAGGGCGTTCGTCTGGCCGTAAGTCGCCGATTGCACATACCACGGCTGCTGGGGGATGAGGTTCACGCTATAAGTCCCCGGCTCAACGTTCTGCAGCGCTAACGTATTGTTGCCCGGACCGCGATGTTGAAAAGTCGAGAACGCCTCGGTGACGTTCGGCTGCGTCGGCAGGAGTCCGACACTCAGCGGCGGACGATTCGAATTCGATAGAGATCCGGAAGGGCGCACGCCGGACGAGTCTTGACTGGAGGCCGAGTGCGATTGCATGTGCACAACAACGGAAATCGGCATGACGGGCGCCATCACCAGGTGGACGTTATCGACATTCGCCGCGACTGAGATTCGCTGCTCGGCGTGCAACTGCTGTCCTTCGCTGTTCGATGTTGCCTTCAGGATGTAAGAGCCCGCCGGCACGCTATCGACACTGAAAGTTCCCAGCTCAGTATTGAGTTTGGTGGGCAACATGACGTCATCGCCCGACGAGGTAAGCGCCGCCAGGCCAACTCCGTGATCCGCCGGCTGTCCCGTGATACTGCCCGTGACCTCATAGACCGGCACAGGGTTGAGCGAGAAGTCGGCCTGGAACTGCTGGCCGGCGTTGAGCTGAATGGGAGCGGCGGAAGCCAAGTCGGGAACTCCCGGGTAATACAGGTGAGGGAAGCCGGTGATTGGCTTCTCGCCGGCGGCCAGAATTTGCGTGCCAAATTGCGCCGGCCCCACCGAAAGATAGTAGGTTGCCGGCATCAGGCTGGGAAAGCGGAAGTGTCCGTCTTCGTCGGTCTCGCTCATACCTCGCGGCTCCCAGACTTTGCGTCCGTCGCGCAGCGTTCGGCATGTCAGCCGAACCACGATGCGCTCAATGGGCTGGCCCAGGGCATCTGTGACCCGGCCGGATATTGCGGACATTGGTTGCAGCTTTACTGTCTGCGAACCCGTATTGTGACCGATCACGACGGCCCTTACCGAGTAGCCGGTTGCGTCCTGCTCACTGTAGTATCCGGGCTTTTGCGCGGTGAGCGTGACTTGTTCGGCCGGCATTCCCTCGAACTGGAAATGACCTTCGCTGTCGCTGAATCCGGTACGCGAGGTTTGCCCGTTGGCCCGCACCATGGCCCGCGGTATTCCTTCTCCGGTAACCGAGTTCACCACTGTGCCGCTCAGGACGAAGCTCTCGTTCGGGTCGGATGGACCGGTAGGCAGCTGGGCGAATAAGCAACTGGCCGAAGCGATTGCCAGCAGCAGTACGAAACCCAGGTACCACAATGTGGGGCATGGTCGCGAGTCAATCCGCAGACATCTCTTCGAGCTGTGGCGTGGATTGCGAAACGCGAAGTGTGGCCAAGTAAGCATCCGGACAAGCCTGCCTTATCATAAACTCCTGAAATATCGGGTCGACGGGTGCATAGATTCGAGAGTTGGCAGCGGGTAGTGCGGCTGCCGGAAGGTTAGACGCAGCAGTCGTTCGTTCAGCTCAGTTCAACGTCGGCGCCGGAGTCAGCGTCCGTGCAGCGAACGGGAAATGTTGCTCAGAAAATGAGTTGCCGGGATACATAATATGGCCGAAGGAACTCATCTGCCGGCCTGATCCGAATCGATCACCTCAGTAAGTTGCCGGCGAGCCAGTAATCGACACTGAACTTTCCCGGACCAGAGCAGATCAGCCAGATAAAGAAGAGCACGTACAGGACCTCCGGAAGGTAAAGGAAATCGTCGAGCCACCTAAGCGGCGAAAGTCCTTTAGGCAGGGTGGAAAGCGAATTGGTCAGGACGGCAACCGTCATGTCGATCAACAAAGCCACGCAGGCCGGGCTCGAAAGCAAACCCACGGTCACTAAGGATCCGCAAACGAACTCGACACCCGACACGAAATAAGCCATCAGGCGGGGAAACGGGACCTTGGCCTGAACGAGGGTTTCATAAACCGGTTTCGTGCCCCCGGCGACGAACAATTTGTTGGCCCCGGACATGGCGAAGAACAGCCCGATCGAAACCCGCACCACCAGGATGGCATATTGTTCCAAATCACTGCTGCCCAGCAGCGCAAACTGGATCAACCGTTTCCAATCCATCTCTTGTCCCTCCATTGGAGGATGTCTCGTAACGCCCGGAGATTAGGTATCCATCCGTTCGACCCATTGAGCGCGCGACGCCGGAGGCACGAACGGATCCGCAAAGTACTGGGTTTCCCGCGCAACCTTGTTGCCCCTGAACTCCATGATGCTCACGGTGTAGGTCGGCTTGGCATCATAGGTCAGGATGAGTTCGGTGACCCAAAGGTCCCCCCCGCCAATGATTCGTTGGACAGTAAACCGCTTTTTGCTCGGCTGACTGGCTCGTTGGCCCTGTATGTTGCGGCGGCCGCGGGTGCGCTCGCCTGACTGCGGATAATCCAGCACCGCGTCTTCGTGGTAGATGAGGTGCTCGGTTTCAAAATCGCTAGCATCGGACGCCGCCCAATGCTGATCCAGTGCCGCGCGGATCTCTTGATCTCGCACCCCAGAACCCGGCTCCGTCCTTTGTTGATCGCTCATCTTAAGCCTTCAATTTGAGAAGAAGCTAGGCGCTCTTCCGGCATCGGAGCGCACGACGCGTCAAGTCACGCTGTTTCGATCATCCCAGAGTCTACACCGGTCCGGCGCCGCTCTCCCAGCGCCCAGCACCGCTCGCACCTCGAGGTTGCTCTGTGTTTAGACGCATAGGAGTTTTTCCCTCGACATAGCTATTCCCAGAAATAAGTTGCCCCGCCTTGCAAGCAATTGCAAGAGCGGGGCATTCACGACGCGGAACGTGTTGAGGCCCGGCGCCTGTCTACTGCGCCAGTACGTGGGTGGCCTTGTCGCCTTCGAAAGTCATCTGCTGCAACACGTGCTCATTTTGGGCATTGGTGCCGTAGAGCTGTTGGGTGTGCTCGGCCTTCGCTTTCAAGGGGACGAGATTGCAATTGGCTTTGGCTTCGGCTTTCCCATTCACCTGCTTGAAGATCATGACGTGTGCCTGGCCGTTCATCTGATGGGTGACGGTATAGTTGCCGGCGGGGAGCACAGTTCCGCCCACCACGGTTGGTGCGGTGAAGGTGATGCTCTGTTTGTCGGCAATTCCCATCGGATTATCTTTCGCCAGCATCGAGGTGCAGGCGAATACGGCGACGATCGCCAATAGCGCGGCGATCATGTGTTTCTGAAACATAGTTCCTCCCATGAAGTGTCCGCTCTTCGCGGAGCTATGAAAACAGCTTGAGTCTACTGCCGCCGCCCGGCGGGCCGCCGTGAGTGGGGTCACACGCAGGTGTGAACAAGCACGCCAATTTGTTGGATCAAAGATGTTTCCAACGCGTTCCCGATTCTGCAAGTCGAGCGATGGTCAACACTTCATCCTCCCGACTGTTGAGAAATCGGCCATCTGCCGATAAGCAAGACTGAGATGACTTGTAGCTACGAGAAGCTGCGCCACAGGCGTCTGCGGCGGGCTTTAGCCGGGAGGAAGATGAAATGAAAGAACTGTTTCGTGATCTGTTGCGGGACGACTCCGGTCAGGACCTGATCGAGTATGCCCTTGTGGCGGCGGTACTGGCGCTCGCCGCCGTTGCCGGCATGACCGCGCTGGCCAGCAACATCAGTAATGCCTTTAGTGCAGTCGGCAGCAAGTTGAGCAGTGCGGTCGCTTAACTGCCGTCGCGGCAACCGGCCTGAGGCCAATCCTGCGGACCTCGGGCCGCTAAATCAAGTGGGCTGCTGCTCGCATCACGCGCTCGGCAATGGCCCCAGGGTAGCAATATGAACTCCCGTCGCCTGTTTACCGCTCTGTTCATCGCGCTGCTGCTCTCCGGCGGCGTGACCTTCGTGATCAGCCGCAAGCTTCTGGGCCGCGCTACACCGTCAGCCCAGCTCCAGAACTACGTCGCGGTGTCGCGCGCCCTGCAACCGGGAGAGGTACTAAAAGCGGAAGATCTCACGACGGTGCCGTGGCCGGCGTCGCATCCGCTGATCGGCGCTTTCACCAAAGCTACCGATTTAGTCGGCAGGGCCGTCGTTTATCCCCTTGCCGGCTCGCAACCTGTGTTGCAGGAGTATCTGGCCGCGCCCGGTTCGGTGATTGGGTTGACCGCCAGGATTCCCGAGGGCATGCGGGCCACATCGGTGAAGTCCGACGAGGTAGTCGGCGTCGCGGGGTTCTTGTTTCCAGGATCGCACGTCGACGTGCTGGTCACCTTCCGATCCGACCGGCTTCCGACGCCGGCAACGCAGATTGTTCTGCAGGACGTCGAGGTGCTGACCGTGGGGCAAAAGCTGCAGCCTGATCCCCAGGGCAAACCGGAGACGGTCAATGTCGTCACCTTGCTGCTTACGCCGGAGGACGCGCAGAAGCTGGTCCTGGCCAGCTCACAAGGGGGCATTCAGTTCGTGCTGCGCAATGGCGCCGATCACACCAAAGTAGCCGCCGTACCGATGCAGATGGCGCAGCTGTCGGGCCAGCCTGCTGCCGCACTGCCAGCGACGATCACCCCTCGTCCGCGGTTGCCGATGAAAGACCCGAAAGACACGTACGTGGTCGAAACCATTCTGGGCGACAAGCGGTCGACCCGGAGCTTCGAGTAGGAGTATGAAACCCCTTGCAAAATGGCTGACGATCCTAAGTTCTCTGGCGCTGCTTACCGGCATCAGCCTCAAAGCCCAGAGCTTGCCGGCAAACGCCGCCGCGATTCCTATCGCGCAGCAGGCAGCGGGCGCTGCTTCGAGCTCGCCCGGATCCGCTCCGGTCGTGGATCCGCTATCAGCGGCGGGTGTCGGCACCACCAGCCCGTCGCAACAGCATGTACTTCCGCTGGGGCTGAAAATCGCGAGTGGGCCGGCTCAGGCCGCGGGGACCAAGCCGCTGGCCGGCCCGTCAGAAACCGCCGGCGGCAAGCCTGAAACGCTGCGCCTCATCGTCGGCCGCTCGCTGTTTGTCGATCTCCCGCAGAAGTTGCGCCGGGTATACGTCAGCAATCCCGTGGTGCTGGATGCGATTACCGCCGGTCCCAGCGAAGTGGTGATTACGGCCAAAGCTGCCGGCACCAGCAGCCTGGTGCTGTGGACCGCGGCCGGCGAGAGAAAGCTGTTTACCGTGCTCGCCGATGTCGACATAGGAGGCCTGCGCGAGGCACTGGCACAGGCCTTGCCGGGAGATGAAGTCGAGGTTGCAGCCCAGCAGGGCAGGGTCCTTCTGAGTGGCGTCGTTAGCAGCGATGCGGCAGCCGATGAGGCCATGAGGCTGGCGTCGATTTATTCGAAAGACGTGGTCAACTCGCTGGTGGTGGACGCGCGGCACCAGCCGCAGATTCAGCTGCAGGTGCGCATCGCGGAAATCGACCGCTCCAAGCTGGATGCCTTCGGCATCAACTTCTTCAGCCTGGGGAAGAACAGCGGCGCCGTCACCACCCAGCAGTTCAGCGCCCCGACATATCAGACACAGAACGGTACCAATACCTCGGTAATCAACGATTTTCTCAACCTGTTCTATTTCAACTTCGATCACGGGCTGGGCGTGACCATCAAGGACTTGCAGACCAAAGGCATCCTGGAGATCCTCGCCGAGCCTAACCTGACCACGATTCATGGCAAGACGGCGCGTTTTCTTGCCGGCGGCGAGTTTCCTTATCCCATTGTGCAGCCCGGCGGCGCAGGCAGCGTTCCGACCATTACCGTTCAGTTCCGTCCCTACGGCGTCAAGTTGGAGTTCACTCCCTTCGTCAACTCAGACGGGACGATTCGCTTGAAGGTCGCGCCCGAAGTCAGCGCACTGGACTACACCAATCAGGTCGTAATTGCCGGTTATGTGTTGCCGGCAATTTCAACTCGCCGGGCTGAGACGGAAGTGGAGCTCAAAGATGGCCAGAGCTTCGGCATCTCCGGCATCCTCGACCATCGCACCACAGACTCGCTCAGCAAAGTTCCCGGTATCGGCGACATCCCGGTGCTGGGGCAGCTGTTTCGCTCCAAGAACCTGAACCGCTCTACCACCGAGCTGGTGGTGTTCGTTACGCCCAAAATCGTGAACCCGCTGACCGACGCAAAGCTTCCGCCGGCGACGGTTCCGGCCATGCCGGTGCCGCCCATGCGGAACGAGGCGTTCGATCGCGATTTGCCTAAGTGAGAAACCCCATGGCAGCGCAATTTCAAATAGGAGAATTCGAAACCGGTAAGCAGGAAGCGTGGGAGGAGTCCGGACAGGTGTGCGCCGCCACGTACCTGGTCGATGACGCTAGCGCGGAAACCATTCGTCAGGCTCTGGCGCGCGTCAATGGCAGTTTCGCCGGCCAATTACAGGACGCCGCCCGGCCGGACGGCGATCGCGTGGCGTTGCAGAAGTTGTTACGGGCGGAGGTCTCGGTTTGCATCATCGATTTCGACTCCGACCGCGATTCTGCGGTGAAGGGGGCCAACAGCATTCAGCAGACGCTGCACGGTCGCGGCACGCTGATCGCAGTCTCCGGCAAGAATGACCCGGCGCTGATTCTGGAGGCGATGCGGGCCGGATGTAATGAATACCTCATCAAACCTGTTTCCGTAGAGCAGCTGGCTGATGCGCTGCAGCGTCTGCGGGCACGCGCCAGCGCCCGCAAACCGGTGCCCGCCAAGCCCCCGGGGCGAATCCTTGCCTTACTGGGGGCGCGTGGGGGCGCCGGCACAACTACATTGGCGGTGCATCTCGGGTGTTTCCTGGTTCGTCAGCACGGCAAGAAGACCCTGATTCTCGACGAGCATAGCCGCCTCGGCCATGTGTCGTTGTATCTGGGCGAGAACCAGTCGACCTATCACTTTTACGAGCTGGTCCGCAACATATCCCGTCTGGACGAGAGCCTGTTGCAGGGCTTTGTGGTTCATCACTCCGACTGCCTCGACATCCTGCCTTCTCCTGACGTTTTCGACGATTCCGCCAACGTCTCGCTGGAAGATGTCCATCGCGCTATCCGCTTTCTGGGCCAGAACTATGAGTTCGTGGTGATCGATTGTCCGCATGGAGTCCACAACCTCAGCCTGACCACGATTGACTGCTGCGACGAGCTCTTCCTGATTGCCACGCCGGACGTGCCCGCGCTACGCGATCTGTCCCGTTATATCGACCGGCTGCTGCAGAGCAATGTTCCCGCCAGCAAACTCAAGGTCGTGATCAACCGTTATTCCTCCGAAGGCGCCCTCACCCTGGAACAGATCGAGAAAGCGATCCGGCAGCCCATCGCTATCACCATCCCCAACGCCTCGTCCGACCTGATCCGCGCCATGAACACCGGAAACCCCGTGCTTCCCGAACGCAAGTCCGAATTTGCCCTTCAGATGAAGAAGTGGGCCGCCAGTCTGGTTCGAGGCGAGGCGCCGGAGGCTCCGGAGCCAAAGCGCAGATTCGCCTTCTGGAGCTAAGTCGCCGGGCGGAGATAGAGGAGACACATGAGTGAAATTGCAATCGTCGGACTGGTAGACCAGCCCCCGCCACCTTCCCTGACTCAAGTCAACTCTGTCAATCCTTTATTAGGCCGAATGCAGCAGGAGGTGAAGTCGGCTGTCCACCGCGAGCTCATCGACAAGGTCGATCTGGAGAAACTGCTGTTCTTGCAGGACACGCGCGGACGCCAGCGACTGATGGAATTGATTATGCAGCTGGTGGCGGAGCACGGCGTGCCGTTCAGCGCCGGCGAACGCAGCCGCCTGGCCAACGAGGTGATGGATGAGGTTTTCGGGCTGGGACCGCTGGAGCCGCTGCTGCAGGATCCCACAGTGACGGACATCCTGGTCAATACGGCGGAGCTAGTCTACGTCGAGCGCGGCGGCATGCTGGAGAAGACCAACGTCGTCTTCAAGGACAACACCCACCTGATGCATATCATCGAGAAGATCGTTTCCAAGGTGGGGCGGCGCGTGGACGAATCGTCGCCTATGGTGGATGCGCGTTTGCCTGACGGCTCGCGCGTGAACGCTATTATCCCCCCTTTGGCGATCGACGGACCAATCCTCTCCATCCGCCGCTTCGGCAAGGATCCGCTTACCGCGCAAGACCTGCTGGAGTACGGCGAGATGAAGCCGGTGATGATGGATGTCCTCCAGAACGCGGTCAAGGCCCGGCTCAACATCGTCGTTTCCGGAGGTACCGGTGCCGGGAAAACCACCCTGCTGAATGTTTTATCCAGCTTCATTTCGCCGCGTGAGCGGGTCGTCACCATCGAAGATTCCGCCGAACTCAAACTGAGGCAGGAGCACGTGGTGCGGCTGGAGTGCCGGCCTCCTAACCTGGAGGGCAAAGGCGGAGTGCGGCAGCGCGAGCTGCTGATCAATGCGCTGCGTATGCGGCCGGACCGCATCATCGTAGGCGAGGTGCGCGGCGAGGAAGCGCTCGACATGCTGCAGGCCATGAACACCGGGCACGACGGATCGATTACCACGGTGCATGCCAACAGCCCGCGGGATGCCATCGCCCGCATCGAGACCATGGCCTTGATGGCCAATCTGAACCTCCCCGCCAACGCGCTTCGTCAGCAGATTGCGGCGGCCATTCACGTCATTGTGCAGGTTTCGCGTATGAGTGACGGCACCCGGCGCGTTACCCATATCAGCGAGATCACCGGTACCAGCGACCAGGTCATCAGCATGCAGGACATCTTTCTGTTCCAGAAACTGGGTGTGGCGCCCAACGGCAAGGTGAAGGGGCGTTTCTGCGCCACCGGCGTGGTGCCCAAATTCGCCGAGAAGCTGCAGACCTCAGGAGTACCTATCGATACCCGGCTACTCGACTTTTCGGAAGAGGTGTAACCAAGGTGAATGCGGGCAGCGATTGCCGGGTTGCACAAATGTTTTTGGATCGAGAACCCAACCCATGTTCCTGATGCTGATCATTTTCGTCTTCGTGCTGGTGATGAGCTTCGTGGTGGTCATGCTGTTCACCCGGCCTTCGACCACGGAACGCGCCATCGCAGGCCGGATTGCCCGGATCAGCGGCCCCCTCGGCGAAGGCCCAAACCCGCCGGAGGAGACGGTACAAATCATCAAGCAGCGGCGGCTCAGTGACCTGCCCTGGCTCGACGATTTGCTGCAAAACGTCAGGCCGGTGCAGAGAATCGAGCTTGCGCTCAAGCAGGCGGAATGCTCCTGGAGCGCAGGCAGAGTCCTGGGTAGCTCGGTCATGCTGGGAGTCATGGGATGCGGCGTCGGCTACTACGAACTGCCGAATCCACTTCTCGCGCTTCTACCCGGAGCTGCTCTGGCCGCGTTGCCGCTGCTGATCCTGCGTTGGCAGTGCTCGCGCCGCGTCAAGGCGTTCAACCGGCAGCTGCCGGAAGCTATCGACCTGATGGCGCGCGCTCTGCGCGCCGGCCATTCCGTATCGGCTGCGCTGGAAATCATTGGCGACGAGTCGCCCGAGCCGGTGAGTTGCGAATTCCGCGAAGTCTATCGCCAGCAGATGTTCGGCCTGCCTACGCGTGAGGCGCTCTTGCAACTGGGGCAGAGAGTTCCATCGTCTGAACTTCGCTTTGTGGTTACCGCCATGCTCCTGCAGAAGGAGACCGGCGGCAACCTGGTCGAGTTGCTGGAGCGTACGGCAGCCGTGATACGCGAGCGCGTGCGCATCGAGGGCGAGATCAGGATTTACACCGCCCAGGGACGCCTGACCGGCTGGATTCTTTCCCTGCTGCCAGTGGCCATGTTCTTTCTGCTCAGCGTGGCCAACCACGAGTACAGCCGCGTGCTGGTGGAAGATCCGGTCGGCCAAAAACTGGTCCTTGCCGGGTTGATTCTTATGGCCATAGGCGGACTGGCGATTCGCAAGATCGTGAACGTAAAGATATGAGCGGCAACTCCATCGCGATCGTGACCAGTTTGCTGGTAACCGTTTTCGGCGCAGTGGCGGCAGCAATTGTGGTTTTGTTCCTGCGCTCCTCCGAGCCGGCGAAGCGCCTGATGGAGGTGACGCGGAAACCGGCGGCCAACGACACCTCACCCGCCGGCAGCGTTATGCCCATGCTCCTGCGCATGGTGCGAAGTGTGCGCGGATGGTTGCGGCTGGAGCAGAACGAGGAGTTGCGACAGAAGTTAATGTCGGCAGGGCTTCGCGGCGGTGCGGCCGTCGACAGTTACTTCGGCATACGGCTGGTGGGTCCGGTGCTGGCCGTGCTGGCCGGGACCTTCATTCGCCAGAACACAGTGCTATGGGTTCTCGGGCTGATGGCGTTTGCCTATCTCGCTCCCGACCTTTGGGTTGGTTATTGCATCCGGCGTCGCCGGGAAAACATCCGCATCGGATTGCCCGATGCGCTCGATTTGATGGTGGTGTGCGTGGATGCCGGGCTCGGTATCGATCAAGCGATCCTACGCGCCGGGCAGGAGCTGGCGAAAAGTCAGCCGGAGATTTCTGAGGAGTTCATTCAGGTCAACTTCGAACAGCGCGCCGGCAAACCGCGCCTGGAAGCCTGGGAAAGCATGGCCGAACGCACTGAGCTGGAAACGGTAAAAAGCTTTGTGCATATGCTGGCACAGACCGACCGCTTTGGCACTCCGCTGGTCAAGGCCTTGCGGGTCTTTTCCGATGGCGTTCGCCAGAAGCGGCGCCAGCAAGCCGAGGAGCTGGCTGCCAAGACCACGGTGAAGCTCATCTTTCCGCTGGTGTTGTGCATCTTTCCTTGCATCTTCATCGTCCTGCTGGGGCCGGCCGTGATCCTCATCGCCAGGAACATGCAAGGAATATTTAAGTAGGCGGAGCGACGCCGCCGGTAAAGGAGGGAACTATGGATACAGTCACGATGATTCGCGCGTTTGCCGCGGTACTGGCGATGGCCCTGCTGGGGCTCATCGTTGCGCGGCACAAGAAACACGCCTGAACACGAACGCGTGCGAACATCCCGCAGAATTCCCGGAGGCGGACCGCCATCGCCCGCCTCTCATCTCGATTGCAAGTACTCCGAGTTGTAGCTGACCGGAACGTGAAAAGTAGCCGCTACCACTCTTATCCCACATTGAGGTAGTACCGCCAGCAGGGGCTGCTGCGCTTCCCGCCGGGCCCACGCCGCCGCAAGAACGCAAGAACTCCTCAGCGCCACGCAAACAAAAGTTTTCCACAATGGGAACAATCTTCTGCTCACGAAATTAGTGTCTGCCTTTGTTGCACTTGCAGACCTTCAGCTAACTGGCACAGAGTCGGATAGGGGAGCTGGCGGTATTTACAATGCGATTTGCGAGGCAGATAATAGATGTGAGTTCGATCAAGCAATCGTTTTCAATTCTTTAGCCAGTCATCCAAATCCCAGGGGTGATGTCTTACAACGTGGGAGGAGTGAATATGGCGTTGATGTCCGAGCCTACGACCGAATCCGAACAACGCAACCGCATTTGGTTTTTCCCGCACAAGTTCTGGCAAGCCACCCAAAACATGCCCAAAGAGGAAGCCGCCAGCCTGATGGCCAAGGTGGAAAGTTTTGCTGCTTCCGGCAACGTTCAGGAGCTGAGCAAGTATCCATTCGTTTTCGTTGGTGATCCCTACTCGAAGAAAAAGAAAAAAAGTTCTGCTCCCGCTGCCTAGCGGAATCAGGAAACCTGCGCGGCCCGGCTTGTGCTGCGGGCCGCTTTTGCATTTGCTTTCACCCGCGCGCGATGCAGGCGAATGCTGATGGGTTTGTGGCAGACCGTTTCTAAGAGATACCGCGCTCGCGCTATCCGTTCTGCTTCCCGGCTCATCACCGGCACACCGTATCCGCTGAGCACAATCGCGTCGCCGTGTTGCAGCACCGTCAAGTCGCGCGTCCTGCCGTGGTGAGTTTCGTCGAATGCGTTCGCCAGCCGTAACATCCCCATCAGGCGCAGAAGATCGGCACGACGTTGGCCAACGAGTCCGGCGAATGCCGGATCGTTTCGTGAGGGCAGGGGGCCGCGATGAAATCTGACCAGAGACGCGACGCAGCGCATGTCCTCTTCACTCCAGCCGAGCGGAGGTTTCAGGTTCGCAACCATCCGTTGGCCGCGTTTCTGATGTCCGCTGGCGCGCGAATGCTTCTCGTCCTGCTTACTGCGTCCCACTTCATGGAGAAGCGCTCCCGCCTCCAGAATCCGCCTGTCCTGGGGTTGCTGCCGCCGTGTCCCACATTGTGGCAGACCGTCATAAATCGTAAGCGCGAGGCGAGTGACTAGAGCGGAGTGAGCGGGATCCGGGTCAAGGAAGGAGCCCCAGGTGCGTAGCTTCTCCATAGAGGCTTGCTCGAGCGCGCTGCCGCTGGGAAGATCGGCGCGCCACTGCTCCCATAGCGAATGGCTGCCCACCATCTTGCGGCGATATAAGTCCAGACGTTTCTGCCGCTCCTCGCGGATGCGTCCTTGCCAAATTCCGCGTTCTGCGGAATCTATGCCCGGATGACTGTTCACCATCGCGCGGAGAACGTCGAAGTCATGTACCTCTCCCAGCGCGTCCTGCAGATCGCGAAGGTCTTTGCACCATTTCTGATGGCGCTCGGGCAGAAAGTTCTCGACGGTATAGCGAAATCGCTTGATGCCGATCCGCAGTTGATGCCAGGCGGCGCCGCTGCGATTGCGTAGGGCGCGGCGATGTAACTCGCGCGCTTCCATCCAACGCTCCAAAGCCAAATGCTGGAAGACCGCGCCCTCAATCGGAACGCGTCCGGTTCGCTGCGCAAGGTGCTCATTCAATGCCGACCATCGCTTGCGATCGAAGCCCGCGAGCACCTCCTGCGCCGCCGTCTTGAGATGAGACTCCTTGTGTTGCAGAGCGGCTGTCAGATCTTGGGACAGCGGATCGTCGGGAGGCGAGAGCTTTGCCACCCACTCCAGCATTACTTGGGTATCGCGAAGTTCTCCCAGGCTCGCGAAGAGCGGCTTGGCAAGCCGTTTCATCTGTTTCCAGGCCGGGTCGGGATCTACGGAAAGGAAACCGTCCGCCATCGACCGGCAGCGCCGGATGGCTACGCGCAAGTCGTGCACCGGGTCAGCCGCAAAGCCCGTGCTGGCTTTGTCGCACTCTTCGAGGACTCGTGCGGCCCAGTAGGCGAGGCCGGATTTCTTGGGTTCAGTGGTGGTGGCGGGAGCTGGCAACATGATTCGCAGAGACCTATTTCAGTTATAGCGCGAATCAGGGGTCAGGGGTACTGCAGGGAAGGCGACGCGCGTCTACAGATAGACGCGCTCACGGCTCCGCAAGGCGCGATAGCGCTGGAATGCCGCCCAATCGCTTTCCAGTCCCAGCATCGATTTAAGGCTGCTGCCGCGGAAATTGTGGGTCAGCATCTTCACCACATTGCGAAGCACGAAGAGAGGATCGTGTGTCACCAGGGCCGGGATGTGCCGGACCTTCATCCATCGCTCTGCGCGCCAACGTTCGTATTCAATCTCCTGGGGCGCGATATGCGGCGTCGAGATCACGGCGGTGGTGCCGTCGTACTCCTCCAGGCGGTCAATCTGAATAAGGCCGCGCGCATGAAAGTCCTTGGTCATGGGCGTTCCCGGATACGGAGTGGGATGCTGGATGTAGGGCCAGTCGACATGCTTGCGCGCGAACTCCAAGTTCGCCTGAATAGACTCGCGCGTGTCGTCAGGACTGCCGACGATCAGGCCGCCGACGACCAGCATTTTGTTCGTGCGCAGATATTCAACCGCGCGCAGCGTGGCATTGCCGGTCTTGCGCCCCGCTTCGCGAAACTCGTTCTTGGCGGCTGCTTTCAGGAAGTCCAGATCATCGTCGAGAATGTTTTCAATGCCCAGAAAAACATAGCGGAATCCTGCCTTCCGCATCAGTGGGGCCAGCGTGTCACCGTGCATGGCGATGGGCGAGGTCATGGCCTGCACGAGGTAATCGATATCATTCAGACCGGCGTCAATGATGGCCTGGCACAGCGCTGCAAAGCGCTTGATGTTCAGGGTGATGTTGTCATCGACGATGAAAATGGCGCGCGCGCCATGATCGCGAGCATCGCGAATATCGGCCAATACACGATCAAACGTGTACGTATGAAAATTTCGGCCGCGCATTTCGATGATCGAGCAGAAGCCGCAGTCGAAGGTGCACCCGCGCGAAGTCTCGACCACGTCGATCTTGCGGCCCATCATGGTGTAGCCATTCAGCACGCGCACCGCCCGCTTGGGCAACTTGATTTGATCGCCCTCGAGGCTATGCACCGGACGCGACGGGTTCTCGTGCCAGCCGTCGGAGTTGCGATAAGACAATCCCACAATGTGGGATAATCCGAGGCCGCCTTCGATGGCGCGCAACAGCTCGCGAAACGTCAGCTCCCCTTCGCCGCGCACAATGTAATCGACGCCCGTGTTCTCTTCCATGTAAGCCTGAGGAGCCAGGCTGGGATCGTAGCCGCCCACGACCACTCGCACCCCGGGCCGCAACGAGCGAATCAGCTCGATAGTACGCAGCGCCGTCTTGCGCTGGAAGGTCATGATGGAGAGGCCCACGACGTCGGGGGCATGTTCGCTCACGAGTTTTTCGACCGTCGCGCGCACCCGATCCTGAACCAGGATGAGGTCGGCAACTGCGACGTGGTGATGCGGGTCGATGTTCCCGGCCAGCGAGCACAAGGCTCCATTCGGCATGCGCACAGCCATGCTGGGCATGTGCTCGAACGAGTCGGGCATCGAGAGCAGCAGGATGTTCATGGTGTAGCGATCTCCCCCACGTGAATGATCTGATGCTACACCGGTTGACCGAGGATGACGACCCGAATGCGGCAGCGACCGGGGCTTACGGGCCCGCGAACAACTCAGGCTGGCCGATCCACAGTCGATTGCTGCGGCGCACCGCCCACTTCGGCTGTGCGCGACCGCGCAGCCGATCCCGTATTTCGTGGTACGGCCCGACGAAGCGGAGGATCGCCGGCAGTCGGGGATAGACGCGCCTGATCCAACCCATCATGCGATCAGCGGCCCCGCATTCGGCTTCACCGTAGCTGAACTCAAACTCCTCGCGAAAGCGCGGAGGGAGCAGTTGCAGGGTCAAGGACCGAAACCAGAACGGCGGTCGAAGCGGCATGCCTGTCCCGTCTTGAAGCTGATGGGCCAGCAGGCGGCCGGTTGCGCTTATGCCCAGCATGTCCGATTGCAACGCCGATTGCATGTAGCCGCGGAAGTCAGCCAGATCAGGCGGCAGCTCGTCAGGATGAATGCCGAACAGCGCAGAGGCCTTGCGACATTCCGCGTAGTACTGCGTTTGTTCGCTCATGCTCAGAGGTGGAAGAGCCAGCTCGTAGGCCAGCAATGAACTATCGATGAGCGTGGCGTAGACCCAGACCAGCGCCTCCGCTTGGTTGGCGTGGTAAGAGGAACCGGCCGTGAATCGTCCGGCGCACTCCGGCAGGGCTCCGCGTATGTTCTGGTGCATACGATGGAGGCGTGTCGCCGCGGCGAAGGCCTGGTCAAGCGAGCCAAACGACATGGTAAACATGAGGCGAAACGTGTTATGAAAGCGCCCGAGAGGATCGTTAAGGGTGCGGGAATGTTGCTCGATCGCGGCTGCAACCCAGGGATGAGCAAGCTGTAGCAGCGCGGCGCGGCCTGCCGCCAGAAAAAGTGCCGACTCGCGATTGACCTTCCAGTTTGCCGAATCGGGCCCAAAGACTCCGGCCTGCGGATTCGGAGAGGACCTTCTGAGTTCGGCGAGAGCCTCTTCGAGATCGCTGGCCGAGACCACGCGGGTGGACATGCCCCTATGTTACCGCCCGAGCGCCGCCCGGACGGAGTGAGGAAAAGACCCAGCCGGCAGCACGGGAAGCCGGCTGGGAAGCAGCACAAGTGACTCACTCAGGAGGTACCCACTCTCTCTCCTGCTATTCATCGGCATGGCGCAGAGAGACTTTAACGCACCGCTTACGCCGAGTGCGCCATGCTCGCACCCGCTCCTGCTCCCACGCCACGAATCATGTAGTGCTGCTCAGGCACAGAGAAGCCGGCGGTGGTGAAGGTCTCCTTAATCAGCCGGTTGGTGTCAAAGTACACCTGCCAGTAGTCTTTGTTATTGCAATAGGGACGCACTGCCAGCACCGGGCCGGCAAGATTGAAGGTAAGGATTTCAACATCCGGCGCCGGGCTGGTCATCACATTTGGAATGCCGGCCAGCGCTTTCTTCAGCATCGCCATGGCAGCGTGCACGTCCACGCTGTGCGCCAACTGCGCCGTTAGTTCAACCCTGCGGTACGCGTTGGTCGAATAGTTCTGGATGACATCGCCGAAAATCTTCGCATTGCCAATGATGTTGCGGACGTTGTCCAGGGTATCGATGGAGCTGGCAAACAGCCCGATTTCATGCACTGTGCCGGTGACTCCGCCGGCGGTCACGAAGTCGCCGACTTTCAGCGGCTGCAGGATCACCATAAAGACGCCGGCAGCGAAATTGGCAAGCAATCCGCTCCAAGCCATACCAATGGCCACACCTGCGGCTGCAATCAGTGCTGCCAGACTGGTGGTCTGCACGCCAAAGAAGCCGAGAAGCGCGATCACCAGGATGATATTGAGCAGTGCGGCAACGGCGTTCTGGATGTATCGGATCACCGTAGGATCGATCTTCTGTTTGGTCATCGCGCCGCCGATCATGCGCAGCGCGAGACCGATCAGCCAGCGGCCCACAATCCAGAGCACAATGGCTTCCAGAACCTTGATGCCTAGCGCAATCGCCAACGTCCAACCCGACTGCATCAATTCGCCAATCTTGGTTTGCATAGCATCTCCTCCCCTAAGGCCGATTTCGTTGCAGGTCGCGAGCACGCGCCTTTCGGCGCATGGTATCACGCGTAACGTGGAGATGACGTTAAAACAGCGGGTCTGCGCAACTACTCTCACCCGCGCCTTGCCCCTGTACGTCGCATCTACTAGCATGAGTGGTTCGGCTTTTTGTGGGGGGAGAGTATGTCTGTGAGTGACGAGTCTCGCGGCAAGGGTATATCCGAGTCGCCGGTATCAGACATGTTTGAAGCGGGAAGGCGGCCGTCCAGCTCGGAAAAGCAGTGGGCGGAGAAGACGCTCGCGCCGACTCTGGAGAAGGCTCCGGAGCGGCCGATCGGGGCCGCGACCGGCATCAACGTGGACGAGCAGGGTCATGCCCGCTTCACCACAATTTCCAGCGTCCCCATTCGCCGGTTGTACACACCTGCTGATCTGCCCGCAGACTGGAACTATGACCCGTACCTGAACTATCCCGGCCAGCCGCCGTTCACGCGTGGCGTTCATGCCTCCGGCTATCGCGGCAAGATGTGGACCATGCGCCAGTTCTCCGGCTTCGCTTCGCCCGAAGAGACCAACCAGCGTTACAAATACCTGCTGGCACACGGAGGGCAGGGGCTATCGGTCGCCTTCGACTTGCCGACGCTCATGGGCTATGACAGCGATCATGCCTGCAGCGAGGGCGAAGTAGGAAAGTGCGGCGTCGCCATCGACTCGCTGGAGGATATGGAGATCCTCTTCGACGGCATCGATCTGGAGAAAACCACGGTATCGATGACCATCAACTCGCCGGCGTCCATTTTGTGGGCGATGTACCTCGCTGTCGCGGAAAAGCAGGGAGCCGACTGGAAGAAAATTTCCGGCACCATCCAGAATGACATTCTTAAGGAGTATATAGCCCAGAAGGAATACATTTATCCGCCGGCGCCATCGATGCGGCTGGTCATCGACACCTTCGAATTCGGCTCGAAGTTCACGCCCAGGTTCAACACCATTTCCATCAGCGGCTACCACATTCGCGAAGCCGGTTCGACCGCGCTACAGGAGCTGGCATTCACCATTTACGACGGTGTCGAGTATGTGGAGTGGGCGCGCCGTCGCGGTCTCGATGTCGACGAGTTCGGCCCGCGGCTCAGCTTCTTCTTCAATGCGCACAACGACTTCTTCGAGGAGATCGCCAAATATAGGGCCGCGCGCAAGATTTGGTATCGCCTGATGACCGAACGTTTTGGCGCGAAAAACCAGCGCACCTGGCTGATGCGCTTCCACACTCAAACTGCAGGCGTTTCGTTAACCGCGCAGCAACCGATGAACAACATCGCGCGGGTTGCCCTCCAGGCGCTGGCCGCTGTGCTGGGGGGCACGCAATCGCTGCACACCGACAGCTATGACGAAGCGCTGGCGCTGCCGACCGAAGACGCGGTTCGCATCGCGCTGCGCACGCAGCAGATCATCGCCTACGAATCGGGCGTGGCCAACACGATCGATCCGCTGGGCGGCTCGTACTTTGTGGAGCGCTTCACCCTGGATATGGAAAATGGCGCCTTCGATTACTTCGACAAGCTCGACGGAATGGGTGGCATGGTCGCGGCCATCGAGAAAGGGTATCCGCAGAAGGAGATTGCCGAGGCCAGCTATCAGTTCCAGCGCGCTACCGAAGCCAAGGAGAAGATCACGGTCGGCGCTAACGAGTTCGTGGTCGAGGAACCGTCGCCCAACATTCTCTACATCGGCGAAGAGGTGGCGCAGGCGCAGACTAAGAAGCTCAACGCGCTGCGCGCGCGCCGCTCGAACGACGAAGTCCGCCGCCGGCTGGACGCGCTGAAACATGCCGCTGCTCAAGAGCCGAAAGCAGCCGCGAATGGACAGATCTCGCCGGTCAATACCATGCCGTTCATCGTCGATGCCGTGAAGGCCTATGCGACGGTCGGCGAAATCTGCCAGGCCCTGCGCGAGGTGTACGGAACGTACGAAGAAACGGCGTTTGCGTAGCGATGAATGCACCAGCAAGTAGCTCGTGCGTAGACCATGCGGAGACGATGACGCGCTTCATCTGAGCCGGGGCGCGGTATACGGGTGCAACGCTGCCGTGGTTTCCCCAGACAGCGCCTATGCACATCCGGAACCACCCTCGTGGGCATCTCAGCAGCCCGGGACTGTAGAAAGTACCAGGCGTCTTGCCTAATTCGGCGGCGGCTACTTATAATCCCGATTCCTGCACTTTGCATTCCGGTTGCGCAGTTGACGCGGAACGGAGCGTCCTTGTTGGCCATAAGCCCCAGGAACGGGAAGCGCGTTTGAGCCGATCGGCAGTTCTCCAATAATCGAGGAGCCACGAGAATGAAGAAGTCGCTAGTAATGATGTTGCTGGTTTTCGTCAGCGGCACGCTGGTCCAGCAATCCGCGGCCCAAGCTGCAGGACAGCCCGCGAAAGCGGGACAGGCTTCGCAGACCAGCCAGGGGCAGAAGAAAGAGATCAAGAACCCCGCGGAATACAATGCCTATGTCAACGCCATCCAGCAGCAGAATCCCGCGCAGAAGGCGCAGTTGCTGGAAGCGTTCCTGCAGAGCTATCCCAGCAGTGTCATGAAGGAAGATGCGCTGGAGCTGCTGATGGCGACCTATCAGCAGACGGGAGACGCGCAGAAGACGCTCGACGCCGCGCAACGTGTGTTGCAGACGAATCCCAACAACATTCGCGCCTTGGCCCTTCTGGCTTACAACTATCGCGCCGCCGCGTCCAACGGCGGTCCGCAAATGCAGGACAACCTGGCCAAAGCCAAGCAGTATGGCGAACAGGGACTGCAAGCCCTGCAAAATATGCAGAAGCCTTCCGACATGAGTGATACCGATTTCATCAAGTTGCACAATGAGACCGGAGCCATCTTCGACGGCGCGGTGGGATTCGCCGCCCTCCAGGCCAAGGATTACGCGAGCGCGCAGAAAGACTTCGAACAGGCGGTTTCCTGGGAATCGCAACCCAACATCGCCGATATTTATCCGCTGGCCACGGCCGACCTGGAAGCCAAGCCGATTAATCCTGCGGGATTCTGGTTCATCATCAAGGCGGCGAACCTGGCGCAGGGCGGCACGCAGCAGACGATCCTCGATTACGGCAAGAAAAAGTACATTCGCTATCACGGTTCAGATCAGGGCTGGGACCAGCTGGTGGCGGATGCCAAGGCGAGTTCTAGTGTGACGCCGCCGGCCGGCTTCACCGTGGCCGCCGCGCCCCCACCGCCGTCTCCGGCCGAGCAGGCTGCCGATCTGGTGAAGAGCAAGGATCCAACGCAGATGAGCTTTGCGGAATGGGAACTGGTTCTGTCATCCGGCAATCAGCAGGCGGCCGACACGGTATGGACTGCGATTAAAGGCAAGGCCGTGAAGCTGGGCGCTAACGTTATCAGCGCGACTTCCTCCAATGTGCAACTGGCAGGCAGTGACGACGACATTGAAGCGAAGAAGGCCGACATCTCGCTTACGATGGAAAAGCCGATTCCCGCGCGGTTCGCGCCCCAACCGGGAACGCTGATGAACTTCCAGGGCACAATCGAAAGCTACACACCGAATCCGTTCGTGATGACGATGGGCGACGGAGTCCTGCTGGATAGCAAAGGCAAGCCGATTTCGACCGGCTCGACAACGACCCATCACTCGACGACCCATCGCCAGTAGTTATCAGCGCCCGGACGTGACCAAGGAGCTGCGGAAGCGGCTCCTTTTTTCGTGCCAAATAAACGCAGAGACCGCAGAGCCACCGAGCCAACGGAAGGTTCCGTGCCTCTTTCTATTTTGAATTTCAACGGTCACGTCCTGCTGGCCCTTCGCCGATACACAAGGTCCACCACAAAGTAAACGGCGGCTGCAACTCCCGCGTAGAGGAACGCATTGGCGAAGACAATTGTCCCGACGACCAGCACCAACGCGAGATCGGAGTCAGGACTGGGCGCGACGATCACCGACAAGATGAAAGGGGGACAGAGAGCCAGGGCAAGGTCAGTCAATGGATGCTCGAAGCCCGGCTCAATCGCGCCGGACCTCCAGCCGAAGTACACCGCCAACGCCACCGCCATGCCCAGGATCATGCCAAGAGACAAGGCAACAACCAGATAATTTTCTCTGCGTCGGCCGGGACCTGCATGCATATCTTCTATGTTCAGTGTAGTGCGGCGAGGCGGACTTCGCACTGACTGGGCGGATTCCCTCGTGCTATGCTGCCCGCCAGCAGACTGGAGCGATCTATGAGCACACCGAATCCTGCCCCTTCGTACGCGCCCACCGTTGCCCACAGCATGGTGACCACTGCGTTCACTCTCGACGGCTACCGCATCGTTCGCAATCTCGGACTGGTGCGTGGCATCATCGTGCGCTCGCGATCGATTGTCGGAACCATCGGCGCGGGGCTGCAAACACTGGTCGGCGGCAACATCACTCTGCTCACAAATTTATGTGAGAAGACGCGCGAGCACGCCTTCGACCTGATGCTGCAACACGCCGCGGAACTGGGCGCCAATGCCGTCATCGGCATGCGCTACGACGCCACCGAAGTCATGCAAGGGGTGACGGAAGTGTTGGCGTATGGAACGGCGGTGTACGTGGAGAAAACCGGCAGTTAGCAATTGGGGTTTAGCACTTGGTCATGCGCGTGAAAATGTAAAGGTAAGGGAAGACAGATGAGAAGTGGAAAGAACAGCTAAGTGCCAAATGCTAAGGGCTGGTTCTGGTGAGCCCGGCAGGAATCGAACCTGCGACCCACGCATTAAAAGTGCGTTGCTCTACCAACTGAGCTACGGGCCCACAACCCTTAATCTAACACAGCAAGAAGATGGGAATTGAAGCGGTGAAATCGACGAGGCAGGCGTCTACGCCCGCTTTTCGGCGTGTCTGGTAGAGCGAGCGTTCAAGCTCGCGTTCGGACCTGCGTAACTGCCGGAGTCAGCTTTTAGCTGACGGCAGAGTGTCGCCGGCTAAAAGCCGGCTCAGTTGAGGGGCGAACAGGTTGACGCGGCGCTGAAGCGCCGCTCTACCCAATCTGACTGCCAAAAGCCAAAAGCCAAAAGCCGAAAGCCGAAAGCCGAAAGCCGAAAGCCGAAAGCCGAAAGCCGAAAGCGATTCTATGTTTCGATCGCCCACTCTTGAACATCACATGATGTACGCCCATGAACGAGAAAGCCCGTCCGAAAGTAGTCATCGTGGGAGGCGGTTTCGGTGGCCTGAAGGCTGCTGAAGCGCTGGCGCGCTTGCCGGTTGATATCACCGTCATCGATCGCAAGAACCATCACACCTTTCAGCCGCTGCTTTACCAGGTTGCTACCGCAGGATTGTCGCCGGCGGAGATTGCCGCGCCCATCCGCGGCATTCTAGCCAGGCACAAGAACGTTGAAGTGCTGCTCGGCGAGGTTTCGGGCTTCGATCTGGAGCGGCGCAAAGTCCTCGTGGACGGCTTCGAGCTGCCTTATGACTACCTGGTCGTCGCTGCCGGCGCGATGCACGCGTACTTTGGCCACGATGCGTGGGAGCCGCTCGCGCCCGGGCTGAAGACCATCGAAGATGCCTTAGAGATTCGGCGGCGCATTCTGCTGGCGTATGAACTGGCGGAGCGCGAGGCCGCGCTCACCGGCATGCATCGTCCGCTCAATTTCGTGGTTGTGGGCGCTGGACCAACCGGAGTTGAGCTGGCCGGAACGCTCGCCGAAATCGCGCGGAGATCGCTGGCGGAGAACTTCCGCAACATCGATCCCACCAAGACGCGCGTGCTGCTGGTGGAAGCCGGACCGTCGATTCTCAGTTCTTATCCCGAAGACCTGCGGCTGAGCGCCGTCAGCCAGCTTCAACATCTTGGCGTCGAGGTGCAAACCAATTCCGTGGTCACGGATGTTCGTTCCGGTCAGGTTCGCATCGGCGAGCAAGCCTTGCCGGCCGAAGTGGTTTTGTGGGCTGCAGGTGTGGCAGCATCGCCGTTGGGCCGTGCGCTCGGGGCTCCGACCGATCGCAACGGCCGTGTGATGGTCGAGCCGGACTTGAGCGTGCCTGGTCATCCGGAAGTCTTTGTCATCGGCGACCTCGCCGCCATGAACGACGAGCATGGCAAGCCGCTTCCTGGCGTCGCGCCGGTGGCCATGCAGCAGGGCACGTTTGTAGGCCGGCAGATCAAGGCTGATCTTGAAGGGCGCGCGCGCGCTGAGTTCCACTACTTCGACAAGGGCTCGCTCGCCACCATCGGCCGTGCCGCCGCGATCGCGCAGTTTGGCAAGGTTCATCTGTCAGGCTTCATCGCCTGGCTTTCGTGGCTCTTCATTCACATTCTGTTCCTGATCGGCTTCCGTAATCGCATTCTCGTGATGATTCAATGGGCGTGGAGCTATCTGACGTTCCAGCGCGGCGCGCGCCTGATCACCGAGGAATCGCGAGCCGGCGGCATGACGACCTTGGAATACGCCGAGCGTGCGCGAACCTCAACCATGGACATGGAAACGAACGTTGAGCATGTTGCGGCCGCCGACAAACGCAGCGCTTAACGCGGTCACATCCGCATGCGAATTTTGTCACAGCCAAGCACCGCCTTTTCGGCTACTCTGTTGCCGTGTCTACTAACCTGCAGCGCACTGCAACGCGCCTTCTTGTCTACTCCGTGCTGAACGTTGTGCTCTGTGGCTTCGCGTTTGCCGACACTCCGGCGCCGCAGTTTACCGCCAAAACGCTCGATGGGCAGACGTTCACCAACGCCTCGTTGAATGGCAACGTCGTGCTGTTACAGTTCTGGACCACATGGTGTCCAGTGTGTCACCAGGACCAGGCAGCGGTCGACGATGTTCAGGCTGCCTTTGCCGCCAATGGATTGGTCGTGATTGCCGTTGACGATGGCGAGCCGGAAGCTCTGGTTCGGAGGTATCTGCAGGCGAATCCGAGGTCGGTTCCAATCGTTGCGAACAACAATCGCAGTCTGGCAGCACAGTTCGGAGTTCACAGTTACCCGCATTATGTCGTCATCGATCGCAGCGGTAATGTCGTGGTTAGTCGAGGCGGCGGTGGAGGCGAACCATATTTGCGCGCTCTGCTAAGCCGCGCCGGATTGGGAGCGAAGGAAAGCAAAGCGGAAACCCTGCAGGCTGGCGCGCGGACGCCAACGGGTTCCAACAGCCCGCAAGTGATCAATGTACCGGCCAGCTCGAAGGCGGCTCTAGCAAAGCCAATTCCCAAGACGATTTTCGTGTTCACCAACGGCGAGCAGTTGGAGGCCGACCACTACACGATGTATTCCAACTTCCTGCACGTAACTGCCGACGGGCAGGAACGCAGCATTCCAGTAAGCGCACTTGATGTGAAGAAGACGGTCGCGGTGAATCGCGAGCGGGGCATCAACGTGAAAATTCCAACGAGCGGCAGCGAAGTGTTCCTGGCCTTCTGACCGCTCTACTTATCCGCGCCCATCTCGCGCATGATCTGTACGCTGGCGCTGGTGCCGATGCGATTAGCGCCGGCGTCGACCATTTCCAGAAGCTGGGCGGCAGTGCGGATTCCGCCGGCCGCCTTCACGCCGATCTTCAGGCCGACCACGCCACGCATCAATGCCACGTCAGCGGCGGTTGCGCCGGAATCGACAAGCCCGCTTGAAGTCTTGACGAAATCCACGCCGGCATCGGCGGCCAGGGCACAAGCCAGAATCTTCTCTTCCTGGGCGAGCAACGCGTTCTCGAGGATCAGCTTCAACACTGCATCATGCGCATGTGCGAGGTGCGTCAGGCTACGAATCTCCGTCTGCACCAAAACGCGGTCGCCCGACTTCAACGCGCCAATGTTCATCACAATGTCGAGCTCGTGCGCGCCCTGACGCAACGCGGATCTCGCTTCCATCAGCTTGGTGCTGGTAAGGTTCGCGCCCAGTGGAAAGCCCACAACTGTGCCGATCTTCACTTCGCTGGCGCGCAGATGGCTGACCGCGAGTCCGACATTGGCGGGATTCACCATCACCGAGTGAAAGCCGTATTGGATGGCTTGTTCACAAAGCGAGGCCACTTGATTGCGCGTAGCGTCGGCCTTGAGGAGGGTGTGTTCGATGAGCTGGGCAGCGGCGCGCCAGTCAGTAAGTGAAATTGTTGCGATGCCCGCAACTACGGGTGACTGAACAGCCATAGTCAGATCTTAAGCCTTGTGATTCGGTTCCTCTATTGTACAAACGTACGGCAGATTACGATAGCGCTGGGCGAGGTCGAGCCCATAACCAACCACGAACTTATCAGGAATCTCGAAGCCAACATAGTCAGCGACGACCGGAACTTTACGCCGCGCCGGTTTGTCGAGCAGGGCGGCAACCTTGAACACTTTGGGCCGTCGCGCCTCGAGCAGCGTCTTAATGTACGTCACCGTCACGCCGCTGTCGAGTATGTCTTCCACCAGGATGACGTTTCGTCCCTCCAGCGATTCATCGACATCTTTGATGAGCTTCAGCTCGCCGCTCTGCGTCTTGTCGCCGTAGCTGGCGACCATGATGAAGTCGAAGCTGACATCGAGCGAGATCTCGCGCGCGAGGTCCGCGACAAAGATTGCGGCGCCGCGAAGCGCTCCAATGAGGATCAGCGATTGACCGGCGAAATCGGCCGTGATGCGCGCGCCAAGCTCGGCGACCTTGGCCGCAATCTGCTCGCGCGTGATCAGAACCTTGAGTTGGTCCACCAAGAGTTGGCCCAGCGACAGATTGCCTTTATATCAGGTCGCGATGCGCAACGGCTGCTCACGCCACTTTGGTCGAGTAACGTAACCAGAGATCCCCCCTCCTTATGTTACCATCTAAGTTATTGAAAACAATCAGAAATGCAGTAACCTATGCCGCTAAAATGGTGTCGGCGTGTGACTTACGCGCAAAATGGTCATTTGACAGGGAGTTACAGGCCGAACCAGGTCACAAATTGGTCTCGAGATCAGAATGCATTGTCTTGGGGAAAGCCGAAGGCCTGTGCAGGCGAACCCTTGTTCGACGCCTTGCGGCGGCTTTGTTGACACGTGTCCGGCCAGCTTCGTATCAGGGAACGACTTCAGTCGTGCCGAAAAAGGGCCTCAAGAAAACGGCTTTAGCCGCTGAGGAACCGGGGCTAAAGCCCAGAAATCTATCCACGGCGTTGCGGCACGGCTGAAGCCGTGCCCTGATACGAAGCGATACTGCACCGACGTATGGAAGATCGAGACACTGCGCCAGCTGCAAGATAGAAGAAGATCGGCTGGTGGTGGTGCTTCAGGTCGGACACCGCCGCGAAATCTACGGATTAAAGAGCCGAACTGTTCCTCGTTACATCCCCGGCATCTTCATCCCCGCCAGGCGGCGGGCGAAGCTGGGCTTGCCATGCCATGCTCTAACATCTTGCGTATCCGGAGCTACCGCGCTGATTGAGAGCGCTTCCCGAGTTTGCGTTGAGGGGAGTCGAACGCTGTTCGCTGGCGGCGTGGAGCGGCGCTGGCCTCCGCAGTTTTCACCAGTAGCCGCAGGGCGCGGTTTACCGATTCGGAATCGGGAAAGACGCGAGCCAGTTCCGGTTCAATCAGAATCAGGTTCGATCCCGATACGGCCTGCCGATAATATTTGCCTTGAACCATAGGACCCAGTTCCGAAAGGTCATACTCTGGACGCAGGTCGTCACTCGGTTTGGCCACTTTTGCCTTCTTCATACTGGATGCGCTCTTTTCGTGCCGCCGTCCGGGCGCTGATGATTCGCGTGCGTTCTCCCCGCAGGCAATGCGCGACGAACAAGACGCGGTGCCGGACGCTATACCCGATCGTGATTTCCCGTGCCTCTTCCGCTGAATGATCCGGATCCAAGAACGTCATAGCGAGTGGATCAAGAAACACCGAGGAGGCTTCTTCAAAGGATACACCGTGTTTTCGTATGTTGGCCCTCGCCTTGGCTGCATTCCACTCGTAGACCACGGCTCAGTATTGCCTCGAGGCTCGCTTCGGTGAGAGAGCTGATGATCGTTTTCCTACATCCCCGGCATCTTCATTCCCGCCAGCCTTCTCGCGAAGCTGGGTTTGCCCATGCTCTTGAACATCTTGCGCATTTGGGCGTACTGCTTGAGCAGCTGATTCACTTCCTGCACTGACGTCCCCGAGCCGCGGGCGATACGCTTGCGGCGGCTGCCGTTGATGACCTCGTGATGGTCGCGCTCATACGGCGTCATCGAGTTGATGATCGCTTCCACGCGGTTGATCTGCTTGTCGTCGACTTTGTCGGCGGCCTGCTGCATGTTGGCGAACGGCCCGATCTTGGGCATCATGCCCATGATGCTGGAGATCGATCCCAGCTTCTTCACCTGGCGCAACTGGCCGCGAAAATCTTCCAGCGAGAATCCGTCGCTGGACAACGCCTTGCGCGCGAACTCTTCCGACTTACCCTTGTCGAGCTTGGATTCGGCCTTCTCGATCAGCGACAGGATGTCGCCCATGCCGAGGATGCGGCCGACGATGCGGTCGGGATGGAACGGCTCCAGCGCGTCGTACTTCTCGCCGATGCCGATGAACTTGATGGGCTGGCCGGTCACGTTGCGGATGGAAAGCGCTGCGCCGCCGCGCGCGTCGCCATCCATCTTGGTGAGGATGACGCCGGTGAGCGTGAGTTTCTTGTGGAACTCGTCGGCGGAGTTGACTGCGTCCTGGCCGGTCATGGAGTCGGCGACGAAGAGGATTTCCTGCGGGTTCAGGATCTTCTTCAGCGACTGCATCTCGTCCATGAGCTGCTCGTCGATGTGCAGGCGGCCGGCGGTGTCGACGATGAGCACGTCGCACGCGTTGTTGATGGCCTCGCGCCGCGCCTCTTTTACCAGGCGCTCGACGGTCGCGGTGTTCGATTCCTCAACTTTGCCTTCGTAGAGCTGCGCCTTGATCGCGTTCGCGACGACCTTGAGCTGCTCGCGCGCTGCGGGGCGATAGACGTCAACCGAGACCAGCATGGGGCGATGTCCGCCCTGCTTGAGCCAATGCGCCAGCTTGCCTGAGGTGGTGGTTTTGCCGGAACCTTGCAGGCCGGCCATGAGCACGACGGTCGGCGGCTGGGAGGCGAATTTCAGCTTCGCCGTGTCCTTGCCGAGGATGTTGATGAGCTCGTCGCGGACGATCTTGATGACCTGCTCGCCGGGCGAGAGCGCGGTCAATACTTCCTGGCCGACGGCTTTCTCGCGGATGTGGTCGACCAGTTCTTTGACGACTTTGAAGTTGACGTCGGCCTCGAGCAGCGCCATGCGAATTTCTTTCAGCGCTTCGCCGATGTTCTCTTCGTTCAGCGTGCCTTGCCCGCGCAGGTTCTTGAAGGCGCGTTGCAGCTTATCTGTAAGGTTCTCAAACATGATTCTGAAGTCCGGAGGCTAAGAAGTAGTTCGTTATTTCTAGGTTGCATCTCAGCATAGCACGCATGGAATCGGCTGTTTCGCCTGGTTGGCAACCATAAAAATCGCTTGCCCATTACAATCAAGACATTATGAACGAGCCAATGCTGATCGCGCAGGGCGAAGAGCCGCAGTATCTGTTGCCGAAGATGGCCAATCGTCATGGACTGGTTGCGGGCGCCACGGGCACCGGCAAGACCGTCACCTTGCAGACCATGGCGGAAAGCTTCAGCCGCATCGGAGTGCCCGTCTTCGCGGCGGATGTGAAGGGCGATCTCAGCGGCATCAGCCAGCCGGGCACGGCTACGCCGAAGATCGCAGAGCGCATCAAGCAACTGAAGCTCGAGGATTTCACCTTCTCGGGATGCCCGGTGACCTTCTGGGACGTCTTTGGCGAACAAGGCCATCCAATTCGCGCGACTGTCTCCGAGATGGGTCCGCTGCTGTTTGCGCGCCTGCTCAACCTGAACGACACGCAGGAGGGCGTGCTAGCGCTGGTGTTCAAGATCGCCGACGAGAACGGGTTGCTGCTGCTCGACATGAAGGACCTGCAGGCCATGTTGCAGCATGTCGGCGAAAACGCTAAAGACTATCAGACGCAGTACGGCAACATCTCGGCCGCGAGCATTGGAGCAATTCAGCGCGGGTTGGTCACGCTGGGGCAGCAGGGCGGCGACAAGTTCTTTGGCGAGCCGGCGTTGAACTTCGAAGACCTGCTGCAAACCGACGCGAACGGTCATGGCGTGGTGAACATCCTGGCGGCCGACAAGCTCATCGCCTCGCCTCGGGTGTACGCGACTTTGCTGCTGTGGCTGTTGACGGAGCTGTTCGAGCGCCTGCCCGAGGTGGGTGATCCGGACAAGCCGAAACTGGTGTTCTTTTTCGACGAAGCGCACCTGCTGTTCAGCGATCTGCCGCCGGTAGTGCTCGACCGGGTGAAGCAGATTGCGCGGCTGATTCGTTCCAAAGGAGTCGGCGTCTACTTCGTTACGCAGAATCCGACCGACGTCCCCGACGACGTGCTGGGCCAGTTGGGAAACCGCGTGCAGCATGCATTGCGCGCGTTCACGCCTCGCGACCAGAAAGCGGTGAAGGCCGCTGCGGAAACCTTTCGCACGAATCCTAAGCTCGACGTGGGGAAGGTGATCGGGGAACTGCAGGTAGGTGAGGCGCTGGTGTCGTTTCTCGACGAGAAAGGCGCGCCAGGAGTGGTGGAGCGCGCGTACGTTCTGCCGCCGCATAGCCAGATCGGGCCGATCACGCCGGAGCAGCGGGCGCAGTTGATGGCGAACTCGGTGGTGGCCGGCGTGTACGAGAAGGCGATTGATCGCGAGTCGGCTTATGAGCGTCTGAAGGGCCACGCCGAGCAGCCACAGCCGCAGGCTTCAGGACAATTTCCTCCGCACTCGGAGTCGCAGCCGTGGTATGCGAATCTGCCGTCGCTGGGATCGCTCGGCTTGGGGGGCGGCGGTGGACGCGGCGACACGTTGGCTCAAGCTTTGGCGAAGAGTGCGGCACGCAGTATAGGAAGCGGCCTGGGACGGCAGATTGTGCGCGGAGTGCTGGGATCGCTGGTGGGCAGCGGACGCCGCTAAATCTGCCGAATGCCTGGGGGCTGGTCGAACAGCTCGGGATGCAGCGCCCAGGCGATTGCGTTCAGTCCGCCTATTAAGGTGCTGGCGGGCGTGTTGAGCAGCTCGTCGTTGATGCAGAAGATGCGGCGATTCTTCACGGCCTGCAGGTTCTGCCAAGTTCGCTGCTCGACGATCTTCTCCAGTGGTACGCGATCGCCTGCGCCGCACCACGCGGCGAGGATCACGTCCGGCTGCGCTGCCGCGACCTCCTCCGCAGTTATCGCTTTGCCCGGCGCGCCGATAAATTCTCCGCCCGCGACTTCGACCAGTTCCACTACCCAGGGTTCCGAGGCGATGATGGGCTTGCCCCACTCCTCACAAAACACGCGCAGCTTCGGCGCTGCTGCCGTGCGTTCCCGGACTTCTTCAATTCGACCCTGAATAGCGGAGATACTGGCTTCGCCCTGCTCGCTGGCTTGCATGATTCCCGCGATCACGGCGATATCAGCGTAGATGTCGGCGAGGCTGCGCGGGGCCAGTCCCAGGAAGCGCACGCCTGCTTTCAAGATTTGGCCGACCGCGTCGAGTTGATAAGGAACGGAGGCAATCACGAGATCGGGTTTTGCCGCAAGAATTTGCTCGGCTTGGGCAGACCACGAATCGGAGACAATGATTGCACTGCGCTCAGCAAGTTCAGGACAGACGTCGATGCAATACTTGGTGCAGGCGACCAGACGATCCAGCAAGCCCAGGTCGCGCAGGGTGACGGTGGCGCTGGGCTGTAACGAGACGACGCGGCGAGGAGAGTGTTGAGCAGGAGTCAAGAGTTCGATTATATGGATCAGCTGAGGACATCGGCGAGGGGCAGCTCTTGTGCGGAGTGCAACAATGACATGAAGTCCAAGCCCGAAGGGCGACACAATCGTAGCCCACGACCTGAGTCGTGGGGGGAGCTAGCCGTCGAAGAGCGCGAGTCCGGCAGGACGGCACGGATTGTGTCGTCCCGGGGGCCCGGCATGGGCAAATGCACGTTTTCCCAGCACTCACGTGCTGGGCTACGATTGTATCGCCCTTCGGGCTGGCGGCCTGACCGCGACATCATAAGTAGCGCCTTGTGCAGCTGTGCCGAGGCCGTCGACGGATTGTCCACAGCAAATGCTTATCAAGCAAATCACGATTGTCGGCACTGGCCTGATCGGCGGCTCGCTTGGGCTGGCGCTGAAGCGGGGCGGTTTTGCGGGTCAGATCGTCGGCTGCGACCGACGTGCGGTGCTGGAAATTGCGCAAGAGCGCGGCGCCATCGATCGCGTTGAAGCCGACTTGGAGCGCGCGATCGAGGGTAGCGATGTCGTCGTGCTGGCCACGCCGGTGGGCTGCATCTTGTCGCAGCTAGAAACGATCGCGTCGATCGTCGCGCCGGATACGCTCATTAGCGATACGGGCAGCACCAAGCAGCGATTCGTGGAACGCGCGCGCGAGCTGTTTGGAAACAGCGCGCGAGAGCGGGTGCTGCCCGGACATCCCATGGCCGGCAAAGAGGTCGGGGGAATCGAGAACGCCGATGCCGAGCTTTTTCGCGGCGCGGTGTGGCTGATCACACCGGTCAAAGCGGGTACGGAGGGTCACCTCTCCCACTCTTTCCCAAAAGATGGGGAAGAGTGGGGCACCCACTCGCCCAAGCAGCGAGAATATCTCGATCTTCTCGAAGCGATCGGCGCGCGCGTGATCACCATGGATGCTGAGCGGCACGATCGCCTGTGCGCGTGGATCAGCCACCTGCCGCAGATGATTGCCACTGCGCTGGCTGTGTCGCTGCAAGAAGAGTTTGGCGATGACGATGCGCTAATGCAGATTGGCGGCCGCGCGCTGCGGGAGATGACTCGCATCGCACACAGCCCTTATTCGATGTGGCGGGATATTGCGCTCACGAATACGGCGAACATCGAAGATGCGCTGCTGCGTTTCGAGCAGCAGTTGGCGCACCTTCGCGAGAACCTGCGCGGGCCGGGGCTGCGGGAGATGTTTGAAGCGGCGAATCAGTGGCCAGGGGCCAGCGGTCAATTGCCAGAGAAAAGCGAACGGTAGCCAAACCAGTTGTTACGTGCCGGCGGTAATAGCCGGAGAAGATTGTCATCACGAGCCCGCCTCGGCGGGCGAGGGATCTGCTTTCCTCGCGAATTACAGCATTCTTGCGACTCGTGCGAACAGCAGATCCCTCGTCGGGGCTGAAGCCCTCCTCGTGATGACAATTTCTGCAGGGAACGCTCCGGATCAACGCGAACGGCAGACCCGAACGCGCACTCTTTGCACCGGCGCGGCCTCCTCGCTACAATCAGCGGTCGGAATAAAACTGCTATGCCACTGAACAAGGTAGTTGCGAGTGCGGACGAGGCGGTCCACGACATTCGGGACGGCGCCACCATCATGGTCGGCGGCTTTGGGCTGTGCGGCATTCCCGAGAACCTGATCGCCGCCCTCGTCAAGAAGGGCGTGAAGAACCTGCACACCATCAGCAACAACGTTGGCGTGGACGAGTTCGGACTCGGCCTGCTGCTGGCCGCCGGGCAAATCAAGTCGCACAAGGGCAGCTACGTCGGCGAGAACAAGTTGCTGGAAGACATGGTGCTCACCGGGCGCATCGATCTGGAGCTGGTTCCTCAGGGTACGCTTGCGGAGCGCATTCGCGCCGGCGGCGCGGGCATTCCTGGGTTTTACACGCCAACCGGCTTCGGCACGGTTGTGGCCGAGGGCAAGGAGACGCGCGAGTTCGATGGGCGTCCGTACGTGCTGGAGCGGGGCATGACTGCGGATTTCGCGCTCATCAAGGCGTGGAAGGGTGATCGCTGGGGGAATCTGATGTATCGCAAGACGGCACAGAATTTCAATCCCATGATGGCGACTGCGGGCCGCGTGACCATTGCCGAAGTTGAGCACCTGGTCGAGCCGGGCGAGATCGATCCTGACCACGTGCACACGGCCAGCGTGTTCGTGCAGCGCATTTTCCAGGGAAGTGGCTACGAGAAGCGCATCGAGCGCAGGACGTTGCGGAAGAAATAGGTAGAGCCAGCCTTGAGGCTGGGGTTCACGGCCACCTGGACCGGTTTAGCCGCAGGAGCGGCGGAACGCACCCACGCATTCTGCCAGGTCGGACGAAAAGCAGATCCCTCGGCTCCGCCCTGCGGGCTCCGCTCGGGATGATAATTATGAGGGTGCGCGCTGGACGCGAGCCTCAAGGCTCGCTCTACCGGAAGGCAAACGCAAGACAGGCATAAGATGGCAACCACTCCTAATATCGGCAAGCAGAAAGACACCGAAAAACGCGACCGCATCATTCGGCGCGTGGCGCGCGAGCTGCGCGACGGCTTCTACGTGAACCTCGGCATTGGCATGCCGACGCTGGTTGCGAACTGCGTGCCGCCGGGAATTGAGGTCGTGCTGCAGAGCGAGAACGGCATGCTCGGTGTTGGGCCGTATCCGTTCGCGGGCGAAGAAGACCCCGACCTGATCAACGCCGGCAAAGAAACGGTGACCGAGTTGCCGGGCACAGCGTACTTCTCCAGCGCGGAATCGTTCGCCATGATTCGCGGAGGCCACATCGACCTGAGCGTGCTGGGCGCGATGGAAGTCGATGAAGAAGGCAATCTCGCCAACTGGATGATTCCCGGCAAAATGGTCAAGGGCATGGGCGGCGCCATGGACCTGGTGGCCAGCGCCCGGCGCGTGATTGTTGCCATGGAACACACTACGCGCGACGGCCAGCCGAAAATTCTCAAGCGCTGCACTCTGCCCATCACGGGGCTGCGCGTGGTGAACACCATCATCACTGAGATGGCATACATCCACGTCACGCAAAGCGGGCTGGTGCTGGATGAGATCGCTCCCGGACTGACCTACGAAGACGTGCAGCGCGCCACCGAGGCGCCGCTCATCGTGAGCCCCGAGCTAAAGACGATGGAACTCTGATTCCTAAGTTGCGGCCAGGCATAGAGGCCCCTTCACACAATTCTCCATGTGTCGGCACGGCGTGGGCCGCCGGCGGGCAAGGGCAGATCATGAAGTTTCATACCGAATACCTCACCTTCAACACCAGGAAGCACCGCGAATACATTCACATTACGCCCGAGGTCGAGAGCGCGCTGCGCAAGAGCGGCATTCAGGAAGGCATGGTGCTGGTTTCGGCGATGCACATCACCGCCGGGGTGTACGTAAACGACAACGAGAGCGGGCTCATTCATAACATCGACCGATGGCTGGAGCAACTGGCGCCGTTTCGCGAGGACTATCAGCATCACCAGACCGGCGAGACCAACGGTGATTCTCATCTGAAATCAATGCTGGTTCATCATGAGGTGATCGTGCCGGTAACCGGCGGCAAGCTCGATCTCGGACCGTGGCAGAGAATCTTCTATGCGGAATTCGATGGGCAGAGGAAGAAGCGACTGGTGATCAAGGTGATGGGGGAATAGGTAGAGCTTAGAAGGTAAATGCCAGGCCGCCGCGGACGCTGCGCGCCGACTGCACCAGATACACGGTGTTGCCATCGGGGCCGATGACCGGCACGTAGCCCTGCGCCAGCAGGTTGCGAACGTCGATCAGGGCTTCCATATTGCCCGGCATGCCGTGGAAATGCGGTAGGGGCTGGCGGAAGAAGAGGTTGAAGTAAGGATCGGTCTGTCCCGCCGAAGCGTTGAACATGTCGACGGGAACCAGGGTCTGGCCACTGGTCCAGCGATAGGAAGCAATCCACTTCCCGTGACAGCCGGGCAGGGTGCCATTGAGCTTCAGGGCGGCGGAATGTCGCCATCCGTGGTAGAGACTGCCACCCACGTAATCCCAGTTGATATTCGGCGATGCGAGTTCCAGCACGCCGCCGTAGCTGTAATCGATGGTGGCGCTCAAGTTCTCATTAACTTTATGCTTATAGACAAAGCGCACGCCCTGCGCCCGCAACTCGCCAGCGTTATAGCTAAAGGTTCCGGAATAGACGTCAGGCAGAACATCAACCGCATTGTCGATGTTGCCCACGCCCAGCAACGCTGGATCGCGAACGCGGTCGTTGTAATACGCGAGCTGCAATTTGTTGTTGTCGCCAATCCGCTGCGAGATTGAGACCTCGTGATGATGGGCGTTCTCGAGCAGGGGAGTGCTGTTTACCAGGCTCATGCGCGGACCGGTCTCGGTCAGGTCAGCCGGCGCCGAATCGAAGCCTTTGCTGGCGCGAGTATTGGGCTCACTGGTGGCGTAGCGGTACTCCAAAATTGTGTGGTCGCCGAGATGAAAATCGGCAATCGCCGATGGCCGGAAGGCATTTACCTCACGGCCCAAAAACTCAATCGCCTGCCCTTCGCCGCCAAACTGGAAATCCATGGAGTCGCCGACCGAGAAGCCGCTGGCGTACGACATTGCCACCGCATCGAGCGCGCCGCCGTGGGGAACGGAATCCGGGGCAGAGAAGCGGCGCACAATGAGCGCTACGGACTGCTGGAATCCGTCATGATTGTCTTTCGTGTAAGAGGCGCGAATCACGCCGTCGGGGGTGCCGGTGGCGTAGCCAAGGTCGCCGGCGAAATCCAACCTCCCGGTATGAAAGATCGACTGCTCGACATTGAAAGCCGTGCCCAAGTCCGAAGCGCTGCCATAGCCTTCGCTGGCTGCGCCCGCCATCAGGGCGAGGGTGCCCTTGAGGGGCTGGCCCTCCTGCTGGGTTTCGACGATGATTGCGGTATTGTCATCAAAGCGCAGGACTGGACGGTTGGCGGTCGAGCGCAGCGTCCACTTCCAGCTGTCGTCCTCGGTATCGCTCTTCTTCAGCGGAGGCAGCATGCGGACGGCTTCGAACAGCGTGTTCAGGGTGATATTCAGAACTTTGCTGGTGCCGGCCGCGAGCACCACGTCCTCCCGCAGCGTAGGGACAAAGGAAGGAGCGGAAACATGCAGATCATAGCTGCCGGCCAGCAGGCCGGTTAAGGAGAAGTAGCCTTTGGTGTCGGAATAGACGACCTGCAATTGTCCGTTAGAACTCACCAGTTGCACGGTCGCGCCCATCTGCGGAACGCCCGCGGTACTCTTCACATACCCTGAGATTGAGCCCGGATTGACCCCCGCCGATGCCGCCGCACACAGCGACGCCACCAACGCACAGCATGCTAAGAATCGGGTCATTCGTTCAAACCCCCTTTTAGAGGTTCCGGGGAAGCTAAATCTGCGGGGCCATCCCACTGCCCGCAGTTCCCAAGGCGTATGTTTACTCGACAGCAAAGCGCACAGAGGGAGCAATTTGCTGTTTCGAGATGTTGTCGTCGACTTTCACCGTAAGCCGGTACACGCCGGGCTGGAAGTTGTTCAACGAGAGACTCTTCGCCAGCGTGATCTGGTCACCCACATTGCCCATCGTGTCGGTGGACTCGGAAGACTGCAGCACGGCCTTGTTGTTGGCCACGTTCACGATTTCGTACTCGATCTTGGCCGAGGTCTTCTTGGTCTTATCGTCTGGCTGCAGATTATAGACCTGCATCCACAAGCTCATGCGCTGATCGTGCTTGAAGCTGGCGGGCTTGCCATCGGCGCCATCCAGGTGGGGATAGGCCAGCTTGGTCTCGCCGATTACGAAGCTGCCGGCACCCACGCTCTTGGTCGCCACCTTCTCCATATGGTCGGCCAAAATCAGCGAGGAAGCAGCAAGTTTGTCGTCACTGAATTCCGGTACCAGGATGCCGCGGCTCCAGGTGCCAACCCGGTCGCCATTCACGTCCTTCACCACGATGTCGATGCGGTAGCGGCCGGGACGAAGCGGAACCGCCTTCCAATAAAGCGAGGAGTGATCGAGCGTTTGCTCCAGCAGCTCCTGGGGCACGTCCACCTGCACTGTGTCCTCGAAGGTCTGCGCGACGCGACCGGTTATTCCGGTGACCCGGCCGAAGATGTTCACCGTCCCGCGCTGAATTCCGTCCTTGGAAGCGAAGGTGATGTCTTTGTTCTTGACCTGCAGGGTTACCGGAACCAGGACGGTATCGCCCGTAACCTTGACGTAATCGGTGCGGACCTCGAAGGGCATCAGGCTGACATTGATTTTGTGGCTGACGACCTCCTCCAAATCCTTGAACTTGACGGGCGGAGGCGCCTGGATCTTGGCCATCAACTCCATCCTGTCAAACTCGTGGCTGTTCTCGATCAGCTGCGACGGGCCGGCATTGGAGCCGAAGGGACCTTGCGCAATGCGATCGGCGCGGGTGGTCAGGCCCATCTGTTCGTACTGCGTCGCGCCACCGGTGGGCGTATGCAGAAGAGCGTCCTTCTCGTTGGGATCCGAGGTCAGGTGGTAATCGCCGCACAGACAGGTGTCAACGAATTCCAGATTGACATCCTGGCCGACGCCTTCGAGATACCGATAACGCCATTTCTCAAAGGGGAAGGTGCTGGTTTCGCCGCCGCCCTCTTCCGTAGGCCGCTCATAGGTGCCACCGCTGGCATGCGACTCGATCTGGTCGGGCGGTCCCCACATGATGTACGTCCGTCCGCGATCAGTCTTCCAGCCGGGAATACCCGCTGCATAATGCTCGTTGGCATAGGCGATGCGGCGATAATGCTCTTCCTTGTACTCGTTCTCCGGCGTGTCTGGAGTAGGATCGCGGCGCAGCCAGAATTGCTCGATGAACGCATCGCGCTCCTCGTCGTTGGACAGCGCTTTGAAAGCGGCTTTCTCTTCCGGCGTGATGATGTACACCACGTCCTGGTTGAGCCACTTCTTGTAGGTGCCGCTCAATTCCTGCTTCAGGGCCTTGGAGTTGGCTTTCTTCTGCTTCTCGGTCAGAGGACGCTTCAGCGGATCGGAGGACTGGTCCGAACTTTGAGCCGGCGAACTCGCGGCTGCAGTCGCGCCGCTATTCGAAGGCTGGCCTGCCGCGCCAGCCGGCGTCTGCGCTGCCACGCTGGCCGATTGACCAGTCGAAGAGGCGGCAGGCGAATTTTGGGCGGCTGCAAAAATGGGAAGCAGAACCAAGCCGAGCAACGACGACGCAATGGACCACAGAACCGCGCGCAACTTCATGTGTAGCAAGGTACTCCTCGAGAGACACTCTCAGCAGTTAAATTGTATGTTCTGGTCACTGTGAACGCAAGGTTATGGGGACGAAACGCTGGATTGGGTAACTCAAACGTATCCCCCTCTGCTCGGAACCCCGCAGCTTGCTCTAAGTTGCTCATAATACGAGCTGCTGAAAGCCTTTTCTTGGCGCTTGGCCACGCCTGGGTCGCGCTTTGTCAAATTGCAGAGCGTGTGGCCGATTCGAGCGGCATTGCCCATATAATCGAGGGTACCCGGATCGTCAGACGCGATATCTCCGCGGGCGGCCAGGTGTCCCGACGAACAAGGCCGATGCCCTGCTAAACTTTGCTCGCCCCAGGAACCTTATACCGTCTCATCTCGTACTGAGTGATAGTCCGACGTGCTGACCGTTCCGGACGAGGCCCTCATGAAGAAGTGGAAGAAAATCGCACTTATCGCAGGAGCTGTTGTGCTGCTGCTGGCCATCGTGGGCTTTACCGTCCAGCAGAGCCGCAAGGGAGTGGTTGCGGTCCAGACGGGAAAAGTGGTGCGCGAGGACCTGAACTCAGTGGTGACCGCTTCCGGCGAGATCAAGCCCAAGCTCTACGTAAATATCGGCGCTCTGGCGCAGGCCAAGATTGTGCGGCTGTACGTGAAGGAAGGCGACCGGGTGAAGCAGGGCGAGTTGCTGGCCAGCCTGGACAACATCCAGTCGGCCGCAGATGTAGCTGCCACCCAGTCGGCTTTGGAGGCGTCACGCACCGATGCCGTCGCTGCGCAGGCTGCGGTGAATACCGCCGCCGCCGATCTGAAACAGGCGCAAGCCGAACATGAGCGCGCACAGCTCGACTATGATCGCAGCAAAGCGCTCTACGACAACCAGCTCATCGCCAAGTCCGATTACGATACCAAGAAGGCGGCTAACGACACTGCCAATGCGCAGCTGGCGCAAGCCCAGGCCAAGCTGGCGCAGTCCAAGGCGAATGTCGACTCCGCCAAGGGCCACATCACGCAGAACGCGGCCACGCTGCGACGCATGAGCGACGTCCTCAGCAAGACCGAGTATCGCGCGCCGTTCGACGGCGTCATCACCAACCTGCCGGTTCGCGAGGGCGAGACGGTTGTTCCCGGAATTCAAAATTCGCCTGGTAGTACGCTGATGACGGTAGCCGACACGTCGCTGATCACCGCCGAGGTAAAAGTCGACGAAAGTGACATCGTCAACGTGCAGCTGGGACAGCCGGCCGAGATCACGATCGACGCCATGCCGAAGCAGAAGTTCAAGGGAACGGTCTCCGAAATCGGCGGCAACGCGGTGCTGCGCTCGACCGGCGTTTCCACCGCGCAGACGGTGTCCAGCGGACAAGAGGCGAAGGATTTTAAGGTGGTGATTGCGCTCCAGGATCCGCCGCCGAACATGCATCCCGGGCTTTCCGCAACCGCGCGCATCACCACCGCGAAGCGCAGCAGCGTGCTGGCGATTCCGATTCAGGCCCTCACTATCCGTACGCGCGCCGAGCTTGTTCCTGAGGGCAAGAACAAGAAAGGCTCGGTGCAGGCCGCCGCGCCCGCGGGAGCCGACCAGAAGGAAGAGCTGCAGGGCGTGTTTGTCCTGCGCAACAACAAAGACGCCGTATTTGTTCCGGTGACAACCGGCATCAGCGGCACCACGGACATCGAAGTGAGCAGTGGGTTGCAGCAGGGCGACGAGATCGTCACCGGCAGCTATAAGGTGCTGCGGACCCTGCGCAATGGCGCCAGCGTGAAGGTGGATAATTCGGTGAAGCCGAAAGCCGATGAATCGTAGACGAGCACTCAGCAATCGGCACTCAGCAGTCAGTCAAGAACTTTTGACGGCCTGAGTGCTGACTCAGGTTACCGTCCGAGATCTTGGCTGACTGAGTGCTGACTGCTGATTGCTGAGTGCTAAATATGGAGAAGCGAGTGGCGACTGAAGCGGTGAACATAGAAGACCCGTTGCATGCGATCGTCCCCGATAGCTGCATCATCTGCACCGAAGACCTCTGGAAGACCTACGACATGGGGTCGGAGCAGCAGGTGCACGCGCTGCGCGGCGTGAGCATTCGCATTCAACGCGGCGAGTACGTCGCCATCATGGGGCCATCGGGCTCGGGCAAGTCGACGCTGATGAACCTGATCGGCTGCCTCGATACCCCCAGCAAGGGCAGTTATTGGTTGAACAGCCAGCTGGTCAGCGAACTCGACGACGACGAACTGGCGCGCATTCGCAACAAGGAAATCGGCTTCGTCTTTCAGACCTTCAACCTGCTGCCGCGCGCCACGTCGCTGCATAATGTCGAGCTGCCGCTGATCTACGCGGGCATGCCGGCGGAGGAGCGCATTGAGCGCGCCAAGAAAGTCCTGGGCTCGGTGGGCATGGAATCGCGCATGAACCACAAGCCGAACGAGCTCTCCGGCGGGCAGAGGCAGCGTGTCGCCATTGCGCGCGCGCTGGTCAACGATCCCTCCATCATCCTGGCCGACGAGCCCACCGGCAACCTCGACTCGCAAACCGGCGTGGAGATCATGGCGCTGTTCGACCGCTTGCACGACCAGGGAAACACCATCGTTCTGGTGACCCACGAACACGACATCGCCGAGTACGCGCACCGCGTCATCCACATCCGCGACGGACAGGTGTTCAGCGATCAGAAGACGGCGAGAGGATAGCAGTCGGCAGTCGGCATTCGGCAGTCGGCAATCAGCACTCGGCGGTCAGTGATCGATCAGAGCGATCAGGGATTAGGAGCCGGCAATCACCTCCGCGATATCCTGCGCGATATCCTGCGCGACATCCTCCGCGATATCCAATGCGGCCCGAACCACAAAGTTGTCATCCCGAGCCCTAGGCGAGGGATCTGCTGTTGGCGCGAAGTGGAAATGCAGCTCGCGCAAAAAAGCAGGTCCCTCGCCTAAGGCTCGTGATGACAATCTTCAAATTCGGAGGACGTCTGGCGAAAGCCAACGACCGATGCCAAGTGCCGATTGCCGACTGCCGACTGCCGAGTGCTGACTGCCGATTACCGATTACCGATTGCCGACTGCCGACTGCCGAATGCCGAGTGCCGAGTGCCGAGTGCCGACTGCCAACTAATAACGGCCTATTGCTAAACTTACGTTTGGCCACTTCTGACCTCCAGCGCGAGCGCTATCTCCAACAACGCAGTGAGTCCTGGCTTTCGATCGCATTAGCCGCGATCTCGGTTGCGGCCCTGATTTACTACTACGCGCACCAGCAACTGTTGCTGTACGGAGACGCGGTTGCCCACCTGAACATCGCCCGGCGGGTGGTCGACAACCGCCACCCGCTCGAATCCTACGGTCAGCTCGGCACCGTCTGGCTGCCACTGCAGCACATCGCGATGTTGCCATTCGTGTGGGTCGACACGCTGTGGCGCAGCGGGATCGCCGGTGCGATTCCAGGCATGGTGGCTTTCGTTCTCGGCACGCTCGGTATATTCCGGCTGGTGAATGTTCGCGCGGGAGCGATGGCGGCATACGCCGCAGCAGCGATTTACGCGCTGAATCCCAACCTGCTCTACATGCAGACGACCGCGATGAACGAGCCGATCTTCCTGGCGTTCTTCATCTGGTCGCTGGTGTATCTCGACGAGTTTCTGCGCGGTACATCGCCACCGGATGCAAGCTTCGGAGTTCGCTCTGCGCGACTTCGGCCGCGAGAGGCGCTTGAGTACTGCGGCATCTGCATGTATGGGGGCGCGTTGACGCGCTATGACGGATGGTTCTCCGGAGCGATCCTCGGCGTGGTCCTCTTGGTGGCATTTCTGCGCTGGAGGCCGCGCGCGGAGAATCCGCTGCAGCGCCGCGCGATGACCAAGTCGTTCCTCGAAGTTCTGCTGCTCAACGCGCTGGTGCCGGTGTATTGGTTGATCTACACCTGGGCGGTGTCGGGCAATGCGCTGGATTTTGCGAACGGTCCGTATTCGGCGAAGGCGATCGCATTGCGCAGCACGGCCCACGGCGCGCCACCCTATCCCGGACAAAACCACGTGCTGACCGCGGCGCTGCATTTCCTGAAGTCTGCCCAGCTCAACATGGCATCGGCGTCGCTTGGGCGCTGGTTGCTGCTGTTGGCTTTGAGCGGCACTGCCATCGCCATCTGGCGCTTTCGGCAATTCGGAATTCTGCTGCTGCTGTGGATTCCGCTCGCGTTTTACAGCCTCTCCATCGCTTACGGCAGCGTGCCGATCTACATTCCCGTCTGGTATCCGTTCTCCTACTACAACGTTCGCTACGGGTTGGAGCTGCTGCCGGTCTTCGCCGTGTTTCCTGTCATGGCTGCGGCTGCGCTCGCCGCCAGAGCGGCTACGCGACAGGTGCGCGTGGGAGTATGGGCAGCTTTGCTCGTTGGCGTGATGGGATCGGCCTACATGTCGGCCTATGCCGCGTCGCCGATCACGTTGCGGGAAGCGCAAGTGAATTCGCGTGGTCGCAACGCGCTGGAAGACGGACTGGCGAACGTACTCATCCAGCTGCCGCCGTCGGCAACGTTGTTGATGTATGAAGCCGAGCATCCCGCAGCCTTACGAGTGGCGGGTATTCCACTGCGACACGTCATCTCCGAAAACGAGCATCCCGACTGGGAGCTGGCGCTGGTGGATCCGGCGCATCACGCCGATTACGTCATCGCCTGCCAAGGTGACCCGGTGTGGGCGGCCGTGCGCCAGCATGAAGCCCAGTTGACAAGCATGACGACGGTCACCGCGCCGGGGCAGGTAAGTTGCACGGTGTATATGCCGCGCTAGGCATGTACTATTTCTGTGAGTGTTTACCGGACAAAGCTTCATCGCAATTTTCCGCCCAGCATCGTCCACACTTCTTCCACGCTCCACTCCGGAATGGCGCCGGGACGGCTGGCCACGAGGGCGGCAACGGCGTTCGCAAAGGCTGCGCACCGCTGCATATTCCAACCCTCGCCCATGCCGTGCACCAGTGCTGCCGCGAAAGCATCGCCGGCGCCGACCGTGTCCGCCACTCTAACTTTGCAGGCAGACGCTTCCGTGAATACGCGGTCGTGGTAGACGATGCAACCGCGCTCGCCCAGGGTCACGCATACGGTGCGGCATTTATATTGATCGCACCAGCGTTCGCAGAAGTGCCTGATGGAGACTGCCTCGCCTTCATCGGCCAGCGAGGCATCGAGAAACTCGGCTTCACTGTCGCTTAACTTGATGACATCGGCGCGCGACGCCAACTGTTCGACCGTGGTGAGGTTCCAGTTACCGTCGCGCAGGTTCACGTCGTAGATGCGTTTGGCCGATGGCGTTTCGTCCAGCAGAGCCATGGTGGCGGCCAGAACATGCTCCGAGGTGTGAAAGAGCGTGCCGCAATAGATCCAGTCGGGCCGAAGGTCATGGATGCGCTTTCTTTCCGCCGAGGTCAGGCGGACGAAGTCATACGCTGCCGGGCGCACGATGCGGAACATCGGCTTGCCGCTGGGATCAAGATCGACTTCCGCCGTTCCCGTCGGCTGGTCGGGCACAATCTGGATGAAATCGCAGGCGAGGCCGAGTTGCTGCACCCCAGCCAGCGCCCTCCGGCCGCGCTCATCCTCGCCCAGCGCGCTCACCAAATAGACTTCGTGTCCCAGCTGGCGCGCGTGAGCGGCGAAATTCAGCGGCGCTCCTCCCAGATACTCGGAGGGGCCGATTACATCCCAGAGAATCTCGCCGATGCTGACAATTCGCATAGAGACAGTTTCCGGTTTCCAGTTTCGAGTTTCCAGTTTCGAGTTTCAAGCGAAGAAGCAATTCAAAGCTTCCAGTTTAGAGTTCCAGTTGAAGCAAGGTCGGTGCCCTTCGCCCAGCTTGAAACTCGAAACTTGAAACCTTTAAACGTTTAAGCTCGAAACTGTTTTGGTTTTGCGCTATGATGTCCCGCCTATATGAAGCTCGGCTTTCAGCGCCAACGTCCGTCACCTTCGGGGATTGCTCCCTCCCTCGCTAATTTTCCGCAACTGGCCGGAGCAGACATCGCGGGCATGGTACAGGGAGAACGCCTCGGCGGCGACCTTTACCGCTTCCTGCGCGCCAATCGCTGCCGCGTGATTTTCGGGCTGCTCGACGTCGCCGGCCGGCGCGAGGAGAATCAGACCATCGTCGATGCCGCACGGCAGACGTTCGAGGAGCTCGGCAACCAGAAGTTCGCTGAAGAAGAGATTAACGAAGCTGATGCGATGATGGAGTTCTGCCTGGAGCTGAACCTCACCATCCGCCGCTCTGCCGCCGGCATCCGTTCTTGCGCAGCTTTTCTGGGCTGCTACAACGAGGAGCTGGGCACCATCTGCTATGTCAACGCCGGGCACACCCCCGGGCTGCTGCGCGACCCATCCGGCATCACCGAGCTGCCGGCCACGGGTCTGCCGCTCGGGCTGTTCGCCGCTTCTACTTACGAGGCCCCGACGGCCGCGCTGCAACACGGAGCGTCGTTGCTGCTGGTGTCGAAGGGCGTGGTCGAAGCCGCGTTAAAGAAGGAAGAGTTTGGTCTGGAGCGGGTGAAGCAAGAGTTCTTGAGCGCTCCACCTCAGGATGCTCACCAGATCGCCAGCGTGATCCTGAAGGCGGTTGACGGATTCTGCGCCTCCAAGCCGCTGCAGAACGATATCACCGCTTTAGCGCTGGCCCGGCGTACGAAAACCGCGTTGGCCGCAACAACGTAATCGTGGTTTAGCGAACTCGCGTGCTGTCCGCTTCCGAACGGCTACGTTCGCGGCTGAACAAATACTGCATCTTGCACTTTCTGCGCTCCGGCCAAAACATAGAAAAATAGGCATTTAAGCCGTCTCGCCACGGCAGTCGGATTGCTCATCCCATAGTCAGACTTGCCAGGACCTAGCGATGCAGAGCTTGCTCCACGACCTTCAGTATGCCGGGCGGCAGATGATGAAGTCCCCCGGTTTTGCGGTTGTAGCGATTCTTACCCTTGCCATTGGGATCGGCGCCAATACCGCCATCTTCTCTGTCGTGAACGCCGTATTGCTCGAGCCCCTGCCGTATCCCAACGCCAACCGGTTGGTGGTGCTGTTTCATAACAAGCCGCACTTTACCCACGGGTCAATCTCGTATCTAAACTTCCTCGATTGGCAGCGGGACAACCGCAGCTTCGAGGCGATGGCCGCTTATCGCTGGGGCAATGAAAAGCTGACCGGATCGGGTGAGCCGGAAAATCTTAGTGGACGCATGATCTCGGCGGGATTCTTCGAAATCCTTGGCGTGAAGCCGGTGCTCGGCCGCACCTTCTCGCCCGACGAGGACCGCCTGGGCGCGAATCCCACGGTGATGATTTCGGAAGGATTGTGGAAGCGCAAGTTCGCTTCGAATCCGCACATCATCGGGCAGGCAATCGTGCTCAACGGTACACCGCGAACGATCGTCGGAATCGTTCCCCGCAGCTTGCAGCTGGAAATGTGGAACTTTCATCCCGGTGAAATCTACACGCCCGTGGGCGAGTACAGTGATCCCCATTTTCGCGAGCGCCAGGCGGCCTGGGGTATGGACGCCATCGCGCGGCTGAAGCCGGGCGTGACGCTGGAGCAGGCTGCGCAGGACATGGATCGGGTGAACCGCGGTCTGGAGGCCGCTTATCCCGACGTCGACGCGGGAATCAAGACCTCGATCGTTCCCATGAAAGACCAGATTGTGGGCGAAGTACGTCCGGTGCTCTGGATCCTGATGGGCGCGGTGCTGTTTGTGCTGCTCATCTCGTGCGTGAACGTCGCCAACCTGCAGCTGGCGCGTGCCAAATCGCGCGAACGCGAGTTCGCGGTGCGATTGGCGCTGGGCGCGCAACAAGGGCGGCTGGTCCGCCAAGTGCTGACAGAGAGCCTGGCGCTTTCCATCGTCGGCGCGGGCTTCGGCTTGTTGCTGGCGTATTGGGGCGCGAAGGCCGCGGTGTCCGCGATCCCGGACATGCTGCCACGAGCGGAAAATGTTTCGCTGAACGGCCCGGTCCTGCTGTTCACGTTATCTGTATCGGTATTGGCTGGACTGGTCTTCGGACTCGCGCCGGCTTTCAAGACTTCGCGCACTGATGTGAACTCCACCCTCAATCAAAGCGGCCGATCGCTGGTGGGCTCGCATGCGCGCGCCCAGGGCATCTTTGTCACAATGGAGATGGCCATGGCGCTGGTGCTTCTGGTGGGCGCTGGGCTGATGATTCGCTCCCTCTGGCGACTGTGGAATGAAGATCCGGGCTTCGATGCGCGCGGGGTGATTGTCTTCAATATCAATCCTTCCAAATCCCTTTCACGGAAGCCGCCGGATGCGATTCGCGCCGGTTTACAACAAGTGGAAGCAACGGTTCGCGCAGTTCCCGGGGTGCAAAGCTCATCGCTAGACTGGGGAGCCGTTCCCATGCAGAGTGATGACGAGGAGCCGTTTTGGGTTGAGGGCATGACCCGGCCGGAGCACGTGGCCGACGCACCTTCGGCGCTGCGTTACGGGGTGGGTCCGGAGTACCTCAAGGTGATGCATATTCCGCTGCTGAAGGGGCGCTTCTTCAACGATGCGGACAACATTCACGGCTCCCGCGTAATCGTGATTGACGAAAATTTCGCGCAACGATATTTCCCCGGCCAGGACCCCATCGGTAAGCACGTGTACTTCCCGCCGGAATCCACGGATGGCGAGCGCACCGACGAAGTGGTAGGCGTGGTCGGACATGTAAAGCAGTTCGGGTTGGCTCCGGACAGGGCCAACAACGTTGAAGCGGGATATTACGAGCCACTGCAGCAGACGATGGATCGGATGATGCCAGCGGCGGGTGAGGGGGTAAACGCGTTTGTCCGCACGCGCGAGGGCGTCAATCCTGAATCGGTATTTCCTGATCTTCGGCGCAGCCTGCGGCAGCTCGACAGCGAGATGGTGGTGGACGACATGGAGCCGATGCAGCAGGTGGTTGCCGATTCGATCGCCCGCCAGCGCTTCGCCATGATGCTGTTCTCGATCTTTGCCGGCGGCGCGCTGTTGCTGGCCTCGATCGGCATCTACGGCGTGCTCTCCTACGTTGTGGGACAGAGAACGCGCGAGATCGGCATCCGCATGGCGCTGGGAGCAGGGAGGGGAGACGTAAAGCTGGCTGTCCTGCGGGACGGCGCCAGCATGACGCTGCCGGGTATCGGCATGGGCGTGGTGGTTGCCCTGGTTCTGGCGCGTTTGATGTCGACCATGCTGTTCGGAGTGCGGCCGACCGACATCCTTACGTTCGCGTCAGTCGCCGTGATCCTTATGATTGTGGCGCTGCTTGCCTGTTATTTGCCGGCGCGAAGGGCGGCCGCATTGGATCCCATGCAGGCGCTGCGGACGGAGTAAGCCAAGTCCGAGCGCTTGCGACGCCAGCGTGAAGGCTGGCTCTACCCATCAATCTGAGGCGCCTGGCAGGAAGGCCTGCTCTAACATCAGTCTGCCTTAGCTGCTTTTTCCAGATCGATCTTCTGCCAATCGCCGTTGATGATTCCGGCGCGTATCTCCGCGGGTTTCTTCTTCAGCTTGGTTTGCTCGTAGGTGTAGAAGACTTCTTTCATGCAGATTCCGCAATGGGCGCCATGCAGGCTTTCGAAGCAAGTATGCAGGCTCTTATGCCCGAGGCGCTCGCAGTAGCAATAGCACGGCATCTGGTTCAACTCGTTGGGAATTTTCGCCGCCAGCTGGTAAGCGCGCACCTGGTAAGGGTTTTGGAATTCCTGCGGCAACTGGTCGGCGGGCATGATGGCTGCCGTCGCACCCGGTTTGAGCGGTCCTTGATTGTAAGCCGGAACGTGGTCTCCCTGAGCCAGGCAAACCGTAGCTAATCCAGCCAGAAGCGCCAATAGAGAAGCTTTTCGCATGAGCAATCTCAGCTAGGCATTGTAGCGGACTGCTGCGTTCGGGCCAAACGGGTGTACAATCGTGCCGTTTTTCCGCGAGGATGCTGACCTCCCACGGCGCCTCGGCGAGCACATCTGGCTTTTGGGCGCGAGGCGCGAGGGGCGAGCCATGGACACACCCAGCAGCACTCCGGAGCGGTTACCGGAAAACACCGGGTCAACAGCGAACGCCGAACAACAGACAATGGCCGGCAACACCACCGACCAGCCACGGCGACGGATTGGCGACTACGAGATTTTGCGTGAGTTAGGCCACGGCGGCATGGGCCAGGTCTACCTGGTACGCAATCTCATTTCCGATCGCACCGAGGCGATGAAGATTGTGCTTCCTGACCTGGTGCAACAGCCCGAGCTGGCGGCCCGCTTCATGCGCGAGATCAAGACCCTCGCGACCCTGGAGCACCCCAACATCGCGCAGCTCCGTACCGCCTTCAGCATCGACAACCAGTTCGTGATGGTCATGGAGTATGTCGAAGGCGATACGATTGGCCGACTCCTTGAGCGCGGTCCCCTGCCCACCGCCGACGCCCTCAATTACACCGGCCAGGTGCTCAGTGCGCTCAGCTATGCCCATGGGAAGGGAATCATCCATCGCGACATCAAGCCGGCCAACATGATGCTGACGCCGCAGGGTGTGGTCAAACTGATGGACTTCGGCATCGCACGTTCCGGTGCCGACGTAGGCATGACCGTCACCGGCGCCACCATGGGGTCATTGGACTACATGTCTCCTGAGCAGGTGAAGGGCGAGCCAGTCGATGCCCGCTCCGATCTGTATTCAGTTGGCGTCTCGCTGTACGAGATGGTCACCGCGCAGCGGATGTTTTCAGCGACCAGCAGCTACTCGATCATGGAAGCGCAAGTGAAGCAGATGCCGCGACCTCCGATCGAACTGCAACCCTCGATACCGTCGGCGCTGAACAACATCGTCATGATCTCCATTGCCAAGGATCCGGCGCAGCGCTTCCAGAGCGCCGATGCCTTCCGCAACGCATTAGCGGGGGTGAACGCTTCCGCCGCGGCCGCAGCCGCAGGCGCTGTCGTAACCCCGCCGCCCGTGTTTTCCGCTCCGACTCCGACTCCGCCGCCGCCCGTGAGCCCGGCGCCCATGACTCCGCCTCCGCCAACGGTGGTTGCGCAGCCCATCATGTATCCGACGGCTCCGCCGCAGCCGGCGAGGCGAACGAATCATGTCGGCTGGATTCTGGGAGCCGCCATCGTGGTTCTGGTTGCGGTTTTCGGAGGCACGCAGGTTTTCCGCTCGCACAATCAGAATGCGGCGATCGCCCCGGCAGTTCCCAGCGGCCCGATACAGCCTGCTCCGTCGAGTCCGCAGCCCGAGACTCAGCCGTCTGCGATGACCCCGGCTGCTAGCCCGGCCGCGCCGCCGGAGGCGCCGCCTGCTGCACCGGCACCCAAGCCGCGGCGGCCTTCGCAGACTGACAACGCCACGCAGCCAGCTCCCCCGGTCAACCCTGGACCGTCGCCTGAAGAGATCGCTGCGCAAAAGAAGTTACTTGACGATTTGGAAAACGAGAACGACCATCTCGATAGCCGTGCGGCGGCGGTTGAGAGCAGCCTGGCCACGCTCGAGCAGCAGATGCAACAGAGCGGGCTGGGACTGCGCGGCGATATCGTCAGCGCTCGCAGCGGTATGCGAAACGACCTGGCGAAGGCGAAGCAAGCTCTTGAAAGCTCGGATACGGACCGCGCTCGCAAGTACCTGGATCAGGCAGCGCACGAAGTCGAAAAACTGGAAGCCTTTCTCGGAAGGCGCTGACCATCAACTGTCCTATTGGTGTCGGCGGGCACTGAAACTATAATGTCGGAGTCACGTCTAACTCACAGCCTATGAGCTCGTTCGCCGATCCGCCAACCACGACCGGTTCTATCACCACAGCCGACGATCCCGCACCGTCCAGCGAAAACCAGCCGCAGCCCTCCAGGCCGGTCATGGCAGGCTGGCTGAGAGACGTGGTGATCTCCTTGGCCGTCTCCGCCTTCTTCATCATCTTTTTGTATCAGCCGGTGAAAGTGGAAGGCACCAGCATGATGCCCACCCTGGAAGACCAGGAGCGCGTCTTCATCAACAAGTTTGTTTACAAGCTGGAACCGATTGAGCGTGGGGATGTCATTGTCTTCCGCTATCCGCGCGATCCGGCTAAGAGCTACATCAAACGGGTTGTCGCCGTAGCGGGAGATCACGTACAGATCCGGGCGGGCGTCGTCTACGTGAACGGACACCGCCTGCACGAGAATTATGTCCCGCGTATGTATGAAGATGTGCGGTCGTATCCCGACATCGTCGTTCCGCCGCACGCCTATTTTGTCCTCGGCGACCATCGCAATCTCTCCAACGACAGCCGCGACTTCGGGCCGGTCGACGAGGATTTCATCTACGGCAAGGCTGTGTTCGGATATTGGCCGGTAGAGAAATTGGGGACGCTGCGATAGAGAGTTCGCCGTTCTCGTTGCCGTCCTTGATCGATTGAAATTCCCCCTTCCTCGCTGACCTACGATTTTTCGATTCGAATTGCCCTCCGGGCGGCTCTGGGGTATCGTGTCGGCAAGTCGGCTGAATCGGTGAGGGTGAGGGCAATGATTGAAACAACTGTCTGTCGAAGCTTAGAATCCCGCCTCGGTTTGCGCGCACTGGCTGGCGCCCCGTTGCTTGCGGTGGCACTGGCTTTGACCCTCTTCGCTGCTCCAGTAGCGCGGGCACAAACGTTCAGAGTGCTGCATACCTTCACCGGCTACCCCGATGGCGGACAGCCCTCGAACCTAACCGTCGACTCCGCCGGAAATCTGTATGGCCCGGCAGCGTGCTGCGGCTCAATATACGGCACGATTTACGAGATGCAGCGCTTCGGGAGCGACTGGGCTTTCGATCTCCTGTACACCTTTCATGGAGACGACGGACGCGGTCCTGACGCGGTAGCCTTCGGTCCTGATGGAGTTCTCTATGGCACCACCCACAATGGGGGACAGAACCAAATGGATAACGGCACCGTTTTCAGCTTGGGACCGGCATCGGCAAATTGCCGGACGTTTATCTGTCAGTGGACCGGGTCGTTGTTGTATAGCTTTGGTTATCCGCCCGACGCGGGTGGGCCGATGGGGAATCTGACCTTCGATCAAGCGGGCAATATTTATGGAACCGCTGCGACCGGCCCAGACGGGGCAGGGTCCGTATATGAACTCACGCGCTCAGGCAGCGGCTGGTCAGAGAAAGTGATCTACGGGTTTCAATATGAGCAGTACACCTACAGCGGCGTGATTTTCGACGGCGCGGGGAATCTCTATGGCACGACAACGCTCGGATCAGGCATTGTTTTTCAACTGGTGCCCACCAACGGCAGCTGGAGAGAAAACGTCCTCTATTACCTCCGGGGGAACGACGGCTCAACTCCCTTGGCTGGCCTTATCTTCGACCGGGGGGGTAGTCTATATGGCACGACCTCTGCGGGCGGCGTAGGCAATGGCGGCACAGTCTTCCGTCTGTCTCCTCTCAGCGGCGGTTGGACGTTCACAACACTCTACAGTTTCGCCGGAAAGCCGTCTTGCGGCCCCGCCGCCGACCTGGTCATGGATGCTGCGGGCAGTCTATACGGAACCACTATGTGCGACGGAGCGCATGGCCATGGGAGCGCGTTCAGGCTCACCCCCTCCGGTGGCTCCTGGACATTCACCTCATTGCATGATTTCTGCGAGGGTGGCCCTCCGTGCAGTGACGGTTACTCGCCGAGCGGGAGGTTGGCTTTGGACTCAGCAGGGAACGTATACGGCACCAGCCTTTTAGGCGGCGACTACTACAACGGTGTGCTCTGGGAGATAACCCCGCAGTAGGCGACCAAGCTTCGATTCCCGGACAGGCAGTTCTAATTCAAGAAGAACTTCGTATATAGCGTATCCCGCTGCGCGGGCCTAAACCCCGCATCGCGAATGATCCTGCGCAGCTCTTCCTCAGTAGTGCAGTTGCGCACGCCGGCGGCGCGCACCACGTTCTCTTCGATCATAACCGAGCCTACGTCGTTGCCGCCGAACCGCAAGCCCGTCTGGCAGACCTTCAATCCCTGGGTCACCCAGCTAGATTGAACATTCTTGAAGTTGGTTAGAAAGAGCCGCGAAATCGCCAGGTTCTTCAGATACTCGACTGCCGTCGCCTCATCCCATCCCCGTCCGCCGAGCGCCGTGTTCTGCGGCTGAAACGACCATGGAATGAACGCCGTGAATCCGCCGGTCTCTTCCTGCAAATCGTAGATGGCCTGGAAGTGATTGATGCGATGCTCGTAGTTCTCGCCGACGCCGAACATCATGGTCGCGGTCGTTCGCATGCCGAGCGTATGCGCGGTGCGATGCACGTTGAGCCAGTCATCGGTGAGGCATTTCAGGCGCGCAATCTTGAAGCGAACTTCGTCGTCGAGAATCTCCGCGCCGCCGCCGGGGATCGAATCCAGCCCGGCGTCGCGCAGCCGGCGGATCGTATCCTCAATGCTCAGGCCGCTGACCTCGGCGATGCAGATGACCTCCGACGCCGAGAAGCAATGCAGATGCACCTGCGGAAAGCGCTGCTTCAGCCCCCTCAGCATGGCCTCGTACCACTCGATCTTCAAGTCAGGATGCAAGCCGCCCTGCAGCAGAACGCCCGTGCCTCCCAGCTCCACCGTCTCCTGCACCTTGTCGTAGATGGTGTCGAAATCCAGGATGTAGCCTTCTTTAGCGAGCTTGCCCTTCAACGGCCGGTAGAAGGCGCAAAAAGTGCAGTATTCGGTACAGAAGTTGGTGTAATTAATGTTGCGATCGATGATGTAGCTAACCACCCCTTCAGGATGCAGCTTGCGGCGGACCGCGTCGGCTTCCATCCCGATGCCAATCAAGTCATCGCAGCGATACATCTCCAGCGCCTGGGCTTTAGTCAGCGACATAGGAAATTAACCAACCCCACACTTCATTCTATCCCGCGGAATGTAAGTCGGGGAACTTCACCTTCCCAAAATAGCAACTCAGGCCGGTATTCGCCGAAATAGCAACTAACCCGCAACAATAGCGGAGAGCCGGAGTTTATAATCGTGCGGAACTCGCGCCTGACACGTCTGAAATTAACTTGCGGGAACTTTCCAACCGACAACGCCGAACTGCAAAAAGGCCTCCGGCTGGTTGGAGCAAGGACGAGACCATGAAACCACTCAAGTCAAAGTGTGCTGTTGTGAACTGGACGCTGATGGGCGCTGTTCTGCTGGCGCTCTCGGCCCCCGCGTTTGCCGTGCTGGGCGATAACGCCGCCTCGGTACTGAACGATCAGGCCCGCATGCGAGGCACCCTGCGCAGTGTCGACAACCAAACCTATGTGATGCACGAGATCACCGCCTCCTATGGCGCCAAGGTGCGCGAGTACGTTTCGCCCTCGGGCGTAGTTTTTGGAGTCGCCTGGGATGGTCAGTTTCCGCCCAATTTTGAGCAGTTGCTGGGACCCTACTTCCAGCAGTTGCAGCAGGCGACCGCGCAACAGAAGGCTGCCGACGAGGCCAACGGGCAGGTCCGCCGCCGCGGTCCCGTGCTGATCCAGAGCTCCGGCATCGTTTTCGCGCAGAGCGGTCACATGCATAGCTACCACGGTACGGCCTATATTCCGCAGTTGATTCCCCAGAACGTAACTGCCGGCGACATTCGCTAAAGGAGAATGATCATGCGCAAGCTTGGATTTGTTGGTTTGCTGCTCGGCAGTGTGATCTGGTTCGCGGCCTGCGGCGGAAGCGGCAATAATAATGGCGGTGCGGTTACCTTCGTGACTGTCAGTTGCTCGCCCATGTCGATTATGTCCGGCCAGACCAGCCAGTGCTCGGCAACCGTTCAGGGAACGGGGAACTTTAGTGCGGCCGTCACCTGGAGTGCGAGCACCGGTACCATCTCTTCCTCGGGATTGTTTACCGCGCCCGGCACCGACACGACGTTGGAAGTGACCATAACCGCGACTTCGAATCAAACTGCCAGTGTCTCCGGTACCACTACGGTCACGGTGAATCCGAACAACTCGACCGTCACCGGGGTCAGCGTCAGCTGCAATCCCAGCACGATTACTCCGGGTCAAACCAGCCAATGTACGGCCACGGTAACCGGCACGGGCAGCTTCAGCCAGGCTGTGAACTGGAGTGCCAACAATGGCGGCACGATCAACTCTTCAGGGTTGCTGAGCTTTAATCAGTCGCTCACCTCTCCCGTTCAGGTGACCGTGACAGCCACCTCTCAGCAGAATCAGAATGTTTCGGGAACGTTTGCCGTGACCGTGAATCCGGGCACGGTAGCTAATAACGTCGCGCCGATCAGTGTGGACGACGCCCTCAACATCGGGGCAGTGAATATTCCCTATGTCACCGTAACCATCTGCGCACCTGGAACGAACAACTGCGAGACCATTGATCACGTCCAGGTCGATACCGGTTCCGAGGGAATGCGTTTGCTGTCCACCGCCAGCGGCGGGGAATTCAATCCTGGCGCCATCAACCTTCAGCCGGAGACCATCAGCGGTAATCCCGTTGACGAGTGCCTGGTGTTCGCCGATGGGTACGTGTGGGGCCCGGTGTACAACGCGACCGTGACCATTGCCGGCGAAAGCGCTGGAGCCGCTTCGGGCGTGCCTATCCACGTTCTCATTCCCGCAAATGCCTCGCCGGGGGTTCCTTCTACGTGCTCGAGCCAAAACCCGCAGGGCGGTGCTGGTAACGAAGGCGGGAGCGTGCTGGCTTTCGGCGCCAACGGCATTATCGGTGTCGGGCCGTTCCAGACCGATTGCGGCGAGTATTGCGTGGTGGATGGGCAGGGTTGCGGCTCCAGCAATCAGCCCTGCGTCTACTATCAGTGTCCTTCATCCGGCTGTACGGGAACCAACGTCGCGCTGACCCAGCAGGTACCCAATCCGGTGACTGGCTTCGCCGCCGACAACAATGGGGTGCTGATCCAGTTGCCCACGGTTCCGGACGGCGGCTCGCCGAATCCCACGGGCTCGCTGATCTTCGGCATAGGCACGCAGTCGAACAACAGCCTGAGTCTGGCGGCGAACGTTTATCCGATTCCGGACCAGGGCAACAACGCCGGCGACATCATCACCACCTACAACGGACAGACCTACCCGCAGAGCTTCCTCGACAGTGGCTCGAACGGGTTGTTCTTCCTCGACTCCTCTACGACCGGGATCCCGACGTGCCCGAGTCCGAACCAGTTCTGGTACTGTCCGACCAATTCGCCTGACAGCATAACGGTCACCAACCAGGGCCAGAACAACAATGGTCCGGTGGGATCGCCGGTGCAGACCATGTTCATGATCGAGAACGCCAACAACTTGTTCAACACGAATAACACCGCGTTCAGCACGCTGGGAGGACCGAATACCGGAACCTTTGACTTCGGGCTGTCGTTCTTCTTCGGCAAGGACGTCTTTACCGCAATCGATCAGGCGCCGGTTCCGAACGGCCCGACTGGCCCCTTCTTCGCGTACTAGGAGCCGAGTCTGATTGGTTCGTAACAGGGCACGACTTCAGTCGTGCCGCGCAAGACGAGAAAGAAGTCGGGCTTCAGCCCCTGTAGCAGCTAAGAACAGGAGCTGAAGCCCTGATTGTTGAGTGGCGCGTGCGGCACGACTGAAGTCGTGCCCTTACACAAGGCCGATTGATTCCTAAAGCGCCGAGGCCGTGCGCCCCACCCGCGCGTGCAGTCGGAAACAAGGTTTGGGCAGCATTTGTGCCTTCAAGAACTCGTTCCTGCGACCAGCTACTTAGCCTTAGTTAACTCCGCTTTGTTAAGTAACGTAAACCAGCAGCTACCCCGCGACGAACCGCCCTTTCGCACATCTAACTTAACTGAGGTTAAGTAAAAAAGCTTATGAGGCTGTCGGGATTGAAGCTAATTGCAAGTTTCTTTCTGGCAGCAGTTCTGTCCGCGCCCGTGTGGGCTGCGAACCAAGCGCTGCCAGGTACTCTGAATTATGTTGAGGGCCAGGCCGCCGTCGGCGACCAGACTCTGAATAACAACTCGGTTGGATCGGTGGACTTGCAGACTGGTCAGACTCTGACCACGCAAAACGGCAAAGCCGAGGTGTTGCTAACGCCAGGCGTGTTCTTTCGTCTAGGTAATGACAGCGCCGCCACCCTGGTTTCACCCAGCTTGACCAATACGGAGGTCGCCCTGAATCACGGGCAGGCGATGGTGGAGGTCGCCGAGATCTACAAGCAAAATCTGCTGCAGGTGCAGGAGAACGGCGCCACGACACGGTTGCTGAAGGAAGGCCTGTACGCCTTCGATGCCAACAACGGCGATGTGAAGGTGTTCAAGGGCGAAGCGCTGGTGCAGGACGGCGATCGCCAGATCAAGGTCAAACAGGGCCATGAACTGGAATTGAACAACAATGCCTCGCTGAAGACCGCGAAGTTCGACAAGAACTCGTTCGAGCAGTCGGACCTGTACCGCTTCAGCGCGCTGCGTTCGCAGTATCTGGCCGAGGCCAATGTGAATGCGGCTCGCATCTACGTGGACGGAGGGTCGGGCTGGTTCGGACCGGGGTGGTACTGGGACCCGTTCTTCACCGCGTACACCTGGATTCCGGGTGGAGGGATCTTCTACAGCCCGTTCGGCTGGGGATTCTACTCGCCGCTGTGGGTTGGCTATGCCCCGTATTATCGGCCGTTCTATGGCGCCTATCCGTACTGGGCAGCAGGCCACCCGTGGGGACGTGGGGCTGTTTATGCGGGACGTCCTGGATACGTAACGGGCTTCCATGGGCCATCGCGTGTAGCGTTAGGCGCGTCTCATTATGGTGGGACGAGTGAAGGCTTCCACGGCGGCATGGCCGCAAGCGGAGGCTTTCACGGTGGAGGATTCGCGGGCGGTGGTTTTCATGGTGGCGGATTTGGTGGAGGTTTCCATCGCTGAACCTGAGCAGTGACAGCGCAGCGCGCAGCGTGGACAGCGGGGCTTCCTTGGCCCCGCTTTTTTTGGTGTGTGGTGTCGTGGATGAGTCTTCAGTCATCCCAGCGAAAGCCGAAATAGGAGCGCGATTGTGCGCGCGCGAAATAAAATAGGGCTGCTCTTCTGGCCGAATGAGCAACCCTTATAATGCGCCACTTCTTCTGGCGAAAATCCTAAGTCTTCGAAGCAATCCAGGACAAGACCACTGAGGTGGCGATTGCCACGTCAGAATTGCCTTAGGGCCAGCGGTAACACAAAATTGCCGCCTGTTTTGGCCAAGCCTTAGTCGCTGAGAGTTAGATCCGCGTAGCGCCGCATCGGGTTCCCGCGCAATAAGGGACGTTAGCGGCGGAGCGGTGTGTCTGTCACGAACTCCTCCTGGCGCGCGATTTGCGTGCTGCTTTCTGCTAGCATCCCGGCATGAAAACACGGCAGCTCTACTGTGGGCTCCTCGTCGCCGTCTTCTCGTGCTCGCTGCTTCACTCGCAAACACAATCGGCGCCGATCGTCCTGCACGCCGCGCGCATGCTCGATGTTGAGAGCGGCAAAATCGTGATGCCTGGCGAAGTGCTGGTACAGGGCGAGCGCATCAGCGAAGCGGGTACGAAGGTCTCGCGTCCTGCAGGTGCGGAGGTCATCGACCTCGGCGACGTGACGCTGATGCCCGGGCTGATCGACGCGCATGTCCATCTGTTTCTGCATCCCGGCTCAGAGGATTTGCAGACGGTCGAAGAGTCGGTTCCCGAGCGCACGATTCTCGCGACCCTGGCCGCGAAAGCCGATCTGATGGCCGGCTTCACCGCTGAGCGCGACATGGGCACCGAAGGCGCGGGCTCGGCGGACACGGCTGTTCGCAACGCCATCAACGCCGGCCAGATTCCGGGTCCGCGGCTGCGCATCAGCGGCAACGCTATCGACATCCTCGGCGGACACGAAGACGCCAACCGCTTCAACCCCGCGCAGCACGTGCTCTCCAACGCCGACTACGCCAACACCACCGACCAGATTATCGAAGTCGAGCGCGAGCAGGCGAAAGAAGGCTCGGACTTCGTCAAGATGTACGAGACCGGTCGGGACTCGATCGTCAACGGAAATCTGAAGACGCCGTATCAGTTCACTGAGGCGCAACTGGCTGCGGCAGTGGCTGAGGCCGCGCGTACCGGACGCAAGGTTGCCGTACATGCGACCGGCGATCCTGGCGCGCTGTACGCGGCGCAGGCCGGAGTCGCATCGGTCGATCACGCCTTTCAGCTCGGTGAGGAGACCATGCGCTTGATGCGCGAGAAGGGAATTCCGGCCGTGCCGACGTTCACCATCGTCGAATACTTCGCCGAGCACGCGGCGAATCCGGCAGCGGCCCAGCGCGAGCAGGACACGCAGGTGCTGCACGCGCGTGAGTTCAAGAAGCAGCTCGCGGCAGGCGTGCCGATGGCGGTTGGTTCCGACGTTGGCCCCTTCCCGCATGGCACGCAGGCGCGCGAGTTAGAGCTGATGGTGCAATACGGAATGATGCCGGTCGCCGCGCTCCAGGCTGACTTGATCAACGGCGCAAAGTTGCTGGGTTGGGAAGGCCAGATCGGACAGCTCAAGCCCGGCTACTTCGCCGACGTGATCGCGGTGTCCGGCGATCCTAAGCAGGACATCAGCGTGTTGAAGCGGGTGGGCTTCGTGATGAAAGGCGGAGTAATTTATCGGAAGGAGCGGTAGAGCAAGGCTTCAGCCTCGCGTGGCGCGACAGCTCTTGGTGTGTGGGCTGAGATCGTCCCGACCTTAGCGCCCGAATCCAATCGGGCCAGCGCGAGACGCGAGCCTAGAGGCTCGCTCTACCAGGCTTCGCCAGGTCACTCATCGGTGAAAGCTCGCGCAGACGCTGCACGGTTTCGACCACGCGCTGCGCCACGTAGTCGACTTCTGCCGCGGTGTTAAAGCGGCCGATGCCGAAGCGGATCGAACTGTGAGCCAGTTCGTCGTCGGCGCCGAGCGCCTTCAGCACATAAGAAGGTTCGATGACGGCGGATGTGCAAGCCGAGCCGCTCGATACGGCCACGTCCTTCAGGCTCATCAGCAGCGACTCGCCTTCGACGTAGGCGAAGCTAAAGTTGATGTTGCCGGGCAGGCGATGCTCCATCGAGCCGTTGACGTAAACCTGGTCGAGCCGGCTCAAGAGCGCATCCATCAGCCGCGCCCGCAGACACGCCAGCCTGGATGCTTCCTGCGTCATCTCCTGGCCGGCAAGCTCGCAGGCTTTGCCGAGTCCAACGATGCCGGGCACGTTCAGCGTTCCCGAGCGCATGCCGCGCTCATGGCCACCGCCGTCGATCAGGGCTGCGAGTTGCACCCGCGAATTTCTGCGGCGCACGTACAGCGCGCCGACGCCCTTCGGTCCGTAAAGCTTGTGCGCGGAAATCGAGGCGAGGTCGACATTGTCCTGAATGACATCGAATGGCACCTTTCCGACCGCCTGCACCGCGTCGCTATGGAATACCACGCCGCGCTCATGGCATAACGCGCCGATCTCGCGAATCGGTTGCAGCACGCCGATTTCATTATTGGCGGCCATGATCGTGACCAGGATGGTTCGGTCGTCGATGGCGCGAGCGAGATCGTCGAGGTCGATGCGGCCGTCCTTCTGGACCGGCAGATAGGTGACGCGATAGCCCTGCTTCTCGAGGCGCGCGCACGTGTCAAGCACGGCCTTGTGCTCGGTCGCCTGAGTGATGATGTGGTCGCCCTTGGCGCGATGCATCTCGGCGACGCCCTTGATGGCGAGGTTGTCGCTCTCGGTGGCGCCGGAGGTGAAGATGATCTCCTTGGCGCTGGCCCCTATCAGTTTGGCGATGCGTTCGCGGGCTTGATTGACGGCCTGCTCGGCCGTCCAACCGAACTCATGATTGCGGCTGGCCGCGTTGCCGAAGTGTTCGGTGAAGTAGGGCAGCATTTCTTCGAGCACACGCGGATCGGTACGCGTGGTGGCGTGGTTGTCCATGTAGATGGGCAACTGGAGCGCGCGCTCGTTTTCTGGCGAAGGTGCAGCAGTAGTCATGCGTTCCGGCAAACTGCCGTGTGCTAATTTTACGCCCGGCAGCGCCAGAGGATCGGCGGAGGACGGCTTCACAGACTATGCCTGCGACGATGCTGTAATCGTTTCCAGCCCGTGCCCGTTCGGTCCGGTCTCGCGCTTATAGAGAAGGAACGAGAAGAAAAACGCCAGGAAGCCAAGGATCGAGAAAATCCACATGCCCAGCGCATAGCCACCGGGATTGGTTGGGCCGGCATGGCTGATGTCGTTGGCTTTTCCGATGGCCAGATTGAATATGAAAAACCCGACCTGTTGCAGCAGGCTCATCAGTGCATATGCGGTACCCAGGCGGGACTCGTCTACGATGTAGGCGACCGACGGCCAGATGACCGCAGGTATCAAGGAAAACGCTACGCCCATCATGGATACCGGTATCAGCAAAGAAGTATGAGCATAGGCAATCATGAGGTAGACGGGAATCATCAGCAGCGATCCGAACATCATGAGGGTGGCGCGTTTGCCGATCTTGTCGGCCGCCAAACCGAACAGGGGAGTCGCAATCATGGCGGAGAAGGGCAACAGGCTATTGAGCGAGCCTGCCTGCTGCTGCGCCGCTGCGAAGGCGCCCGGGGCGGCGGCCGCCGCTCCCATGTGGCTGAGAATCTTGCTGGTAAAAAGGTCGATAGCAAACGTTCGGAACGGGAAGATTCCTGAGTAAAAGGTGAAACAGAGGGCCACCGCATACCAGTAAGAGGGATTGAACTTGAGTCCTTCACGGAAACTCAGCTTGTCAGGCTCGCCGGATTTGCCCAGGTGATAACGTTGCTCCGCGTGGATCTCCATCAGCCAGTACACGACGGCTCCCACTACGGCCAGAGAACCGACCAATGTTGCCAGGAACAGCGGCCGCTGCCAGCTTGGCTGCGCATCAACGCCGTTAGGATAGAAGGCAAACCGCGCCCAAGTAGGCGAATTGTCGGCCGCGATCGAAGCCAGCCGCGCGATGGTGAGATTAATACCGAATGCAAAGCTCAGCTCCTTACCCTTGAACCAGCGGGCCAAAGCGACGGTCACAGCGACGATCTGGGACTCGGCACCCAGTCCGACCACGGTCCGTCCGGCCACCATCAAGGGGAAGTTGCCCCGCAGCGATGTCAGCAGCGCTCCCGCCACGCACAGCGCGGAAAACAGAAACAGCGCCTTGCGTATTCCAAAGCGGTCGATGATTTTGCCGCCAATCAGCAGGGTGCAGACCGCAGCCATGCTGTAGCTGGCATTCAGCCAGCCGAATTGCGAGGCGGAGAAATTGAGCTGGTTAGTGAAGATCCGTTCCAGAGGATTAATGCTGTCGTAGATGTAGTAGTTTCCCGCCATCGCCAGACTGACAATGATCAGCACCAGCCAGCGGTACATCTTGCTGGGTTGGGGACGGGTATCGAGCACGGCTTCGGCTACGGACATTCAGCGGGCCTCGTTTGGCGTGATGGGCAAAGATAACAGAAGCCGGGAGCAGTCGGCACTCGGCATTCGGCAGTCGGCACTCGGCATTCGGCAATCGGCACTCAGCAATGGGCACTCGGCACTCGGCATTCGGCACTCGGCACTCGGCATTCGGCACTCAGCACTCACCGCTCGGCCGATTGCTTTTCCTGTAAAGTTACGTCCACCTATAACGCCTGCAGCACCAGCGAGAATCGTGCAAGGGCCGACTGCCGACTGCCGACTGCCGAGTGCCGACTGCTACGACCCAACATACCGCGCATACAAACTCCGCGCGATTGCCGTGTCATTCGTGCCTTTGATGATGGCGCGGCCGTCGGGGAAGAGCGTGAGCTCGTAGGGATCGCGCCAGAACTTCAGGACAAATTCGTTGTGGCGCACGGGACCGTGCGGCGAAAGGCGGCGGGTGATCTCGGCGAAGTCGATAGGCCGCTCGCGCTCGTGAATCTGGACGGAGTTGCGGCCGCAGAGCGAAATATGCGGACGGCCTTCTCCGGCAAGGTGTACAAAATTGCGTTCCTGACAGGCGCGACAACCCGGCCGCGGCTTATCGGCGTTAACGGTCGCATAATCGTTGGCCCAGACATCGTACGACAGCAGCGTGCGACGAACTTTGTCTCGCGTGCCGACTGCGAGCTTGAGCGCCTCGGTCGCAGCAATCGACGCCACCAAGTTGACCGCCGAATTCAGAATGCCCGAGGTGTCGCAGGTTTCAACGATGCCACGCGGGGAGTCAGGAAAGATGCAGGCCAGGCAGGCGGTCTCGCCCGGCAGTATGTTCATGGTGACCGCGTAGCTGGCAACTCCGGCGGCATAGATCCACGGCCGGTCTTCGCTGACGGCGAAGTCGTTGATCAGGTAACGGGTCTCGAAGTTGTCGGTACCGTCGAGGAGGATGTGAACGTCGCTGAGCAGGTCTTCGATATTGTCGGGCGTCAGATCAGCGACGTGCGGCTCGACCTGGATTTCAGAGTTGAAGGATGCGATCTTGCGTGCGGCCGCGATGGCCTTGGGCAGGGACTCGGCAGCATCAGCCTCATCAAACAACACCTGCCGCTGCAGATTGCTGGGTTCGACATAATCGCGATCGATGATGCGCAGATATCCCACGCCCGCACGCGCCAGCAGGGAGGCCAGGGCCGAGCCGGTCGCCCCGCAACCGACGATGGCAATGCGTGCCCGTGCTAACTTGTGCTGACCGGCTTCGGCTATCGGCGCAAATAGCGTCTGTCGAGAATATCGCTCAGCGAATTCCACAGGCATCCTCTCAGCTTTCGAGCAGAACCTTGCGCCATTTATTATAGGTATTCCGCATCAGCAACGCCCTCCCAGGGTTTTAGGGTGAAACATCCCTCGTATGCACGCCACGTCCGGTGCAAGGGTTTAGGGTTGAATGCTCGGCCGGTCAATCGCAGGGTTTGAGCGAGCGAAGCTTACTTCGAAGGGCAGGATTTGAGGACGCCGATCACGTCATTATTAGGCACGCTAGCTCTGGTCTGCGCCCTGTCGGTTGCCGCCGCGCAGGCCCAGGCTCCTCAATCGCCGCCCCCGGCGAACGCTCATCCAGGTGATGCTGATGCTCTTTCCGAGGGATTCAGCAAGTACCAGGGCAAGACCGTAACCGCGATTGAGTTTCGAGGAATCGCCGATGCCGGCGGCAATCAACTGCGATCGGTGATACCGCAGAAGGGAGGCGAACCACTTGAGCGGGACAAGCTGCGCGCCAGCCTGATGGCGCTATTTGCCACGGGACGTTTCGCAACGGTCGATGCCGAGGTCGAACCCGAACCGAATAACACCATCACGCTCGTCTTTATCGTCACCGAGAATTACTTCAACGGTGCGGTATCGGTGGACGGCACGCCCAAGAAGGGTGATCCCAGACCAAACCAGTTGGTGGCGGCGTCGCAACTTGACCTGGGAGACCTGTTCAGCGAGGACAAGGTCGTTACTTCGATCGACCGCATGAAGAAGATCCTGGCGGACAACGGTTATTACCAGGCGGGCATTCGTTATGATCTCAGGCCGCATCCCAGCGACCGGCAAATGGCCGTGGATTTCCACGTGATGCCCGGGGTGCTGGCCAGGGTAGGCGACGTAGTCATCAAAGGCGAGGCTGGCCTTGCTCCGGAGCAGCAACGAAAGCTGACGAAGCTGAAAGAAGGCAACGCGGTTACGGCGCAGCACGTGACGCGGGCGTTAGACCGGCTGCGCAAGTACTACCAACAGAACTCTCATCTGGAGGCGCAGGTCTCCCTGGTCGCGCGGCAGTATCATCCCGAAACCAACCGCCTCGATTACATCTTCGAGGTGAATCAAGGTCCCACCGTCAACATCACCACGGAAGGCGACAGCGTCAGCAAATCGCAGCTTAAGAAGCTGGTGCCGGTTTTCCAGGAGAACTCGGTGGATGACGACCTGTTGAACGAGGGACGGCGCAACTTGCGCGACTATCTGCAGACCCGGGGATACTTCGACGCCAGCGTCGAGGTTGAGCGCCATCCGGTCACCGACAACAACCACCTGAACATTGTTTACATCATCGATCCTGGCGCTCGCCGGAGGCTGGTTGCCATCAAGGTTGAGGGCAACACATATTTTGATCGAGCGACGATTCGCGAGCGCATGCTTGTACAACCTGCGAACCTCACCATGCCCAATGGCCGGTTCAGCCAGCGGCTGCTCAGCGAGGACGTGAATTCCATCAAGTATCTCTATCAGTCCAACGGGTTTCTCGACGCCAGGATCGAAACCAGTCTGGTCAACGATTTTCAGGGCAAGAAAAATGAGATGCAGGTGCTGGTCAAAATTGATGAGGGCCCGCAGACCCGGGTCAACGAGGTAAAGATCGAAGGCACCTCCGACACCGACCTCAAGCGCCTGGAATCGCGGCTGAGTATCGTAAGCGGGCAGCCCTTCAGCGAAGCCGGCGTGGCCAATGACCGCGATGCGGTCACCTACTATTACTACAACCGCGGTTATCCCAACGTGCAATTTGAATCGGCGGCCGCTCCCGCTGGGGGCGAGCCCAACCGCATGAACGTGGTCTACAAGGTCACGGAAGGGCAGCGTGTCTTTGTGGACCGCGTGATCATTACCGGCCTGAACTACACGCGTCCGTACGTGGTCAATCGCCAGATGCGTATCGCTGACGGCGATCCACTGAGCCAGACGCGCATGGTCGATTCGCAACGCCGGCTCTACAACCTGGGCCTGTTTAACGAAGTCGACACGGCGGTACAGAATCCCGACGGCGAGGAGCCGGCGAAGAACGTCCTTTTCAACCTGCATGAAGCCAGGCGCTGGACGTTCCGCTACGGCGGCGGCATCGAATTCGCTACCGGCAACATTCCCAGCACCAACAACCCGCAAGGCAACACCGGAGTCAGCCCGAACGGCGTGCTGGAAATCACGCGGCTGAATTTATTTGGCCGCGACCAGACGTTCACCTTGCGCGGCCGGCTTGGTCTGCTGACCCGCCGAGGAATTGCCAGCTACGATGCGCCGCGGCTCTTCCATCGCGAGAATTGGCGGATCGTGGTCAGCGCGCTCTATGACAACACCGCCGATGTGAATACCTTCGCCTCCGAACGACTGGAAGGCACGGTGCAGGCGGAGCAGCGTGTGAATCGCTTCCTGACCTTTGCTTACGGGCTGAGCTTCCAGCGTGTGGCTGTAGATAAAGACAGCCTGGTCATCGATCCCATCCTGATTGCGCTGTACTCGAAGCCGGTGTTCATCGCCATGCCGACGCTTACCATGGTCCGCGACAAACGTGATGACCCGATCAATCCCACCAAAGGCAGCTACACCGCCATCGATGGCGGCCTGGCCACGAGCGCGCTGGGGTCGCAGACCAACTTCGGCCGGGTGCTCATCGACAACTCCACCTATTACACCTTCAAGAAGCACTGGGTGTTCGCACGTCGCACGCAAATTGGAATTGAGAAGCCGTACGGCAAGAACGATTTTCTGGATCTCTCGACCCTGCCGCCCGGCGCGGTACCGGTTGAGGCCACGCAGATTCCGCTGCCCGAATTGTTCTTTGCCGGCGGCAGCAACTCGCTACGCTCCTTCTCCATCAACCAGGCCGGACCGCGCGATACGGTGACCGGCTACGCTATCGGCGGCCAAGGGTTGTTCGTCAACAATTTTGAGATCCGCACGCCCCCGGTAGCCCTGCCCTATGTGGGCAACAATCTCGGTTTCGTGTTTTTTCATGACATGGGCAATGTATTCGACACCGCGAACCATATTCTTAGCGGGCTGGTGACTTTTCATCAGCCTTCGATCGCCAACTGCTCCACGCCGGGCAGTGACACGCCATGCAACTTCAGTTACAACTCGCAGGCCATCGGAACCGGCATTCGCTACAAAACGCCGGTAGGACCGGTACGCTTCGACCTTGGCTACGCGTTGAATCCCACGCGCTACCCGGTTCAGGAGCATGCCGAGACTGAGTCGCTGCGGCGCATCAACGTGTTTTTCAGTATTGGACAAACTTTCTAATGAGACGACTTTTTCAACTCGGGACCTTGTGTGCGGTGCTGGCAGCAGCGACCGTGTTGCCGGCTTTTGCCGGCGAGATCATCGATGGCGTAGTGGCGAGCGTGAATCGCCATCCCATTCTGCGCAGCGATTGGGACGAGGCGGTGCGCTTCGAGGCTTTCATGCAGCAGAAACCGGTGAGTGCGATGAGCGCCGGCGACCGGATTCGCGCCCTGCAGCGGCTGATCGATCGTGAGCTGTTGAACTCGCAGATGGGTGATGCCAATTACATGCGGCCTGCCGGAGATGCCCTGGATCAGGACGTGGCTAAGCTGCGAGTCCAGGTGCCGAACGGCCAGGACGATGCCGTCTGGCGGAAGCTGCTGGCGAGCTATGGACTCACCGAAGAATCTCTCAGGCAGCACCTTGGCGATGAAGTGCAGGTGATGAACTTCATCGAGGTGCGGCTGCGGCCCAACGTACACATCAACGAAGACGAGGTCGAGTCCTACTACAAGAACCAGCTTATTCCCGACCTGCAGCAGAACGGCGGCAAGACCGTGGCCCTCAACGAGGTGAAGCCGCGCATTCAGGAATTACTCACACAACAACGTATCGACGAGCTGCTCGACGCGTGGTTGCACAATCTGCGGCAACAAGCGGAGATTCATAGCACGGTTGCGATTCCGGGGCTCAACGCTCCCGAAAACGAAGGCCGGGCTGCCGGCGTGAACTAGCGATGACGAACGAAGTCAAGACCACAAAACGCCACAAGCGCCTTTGGATTGGCGCGGCCGTAGCCGTGTTGTTGCTGGCGACAGTTGTGGGCCTGGCATGGTATGTTCGCAGTCCCGGCTTCGAGGCCTGGGTTCGGGGGAAGGTCGTCGCCGCCCTCGAAGAAGTCATCGGCGGCCGGGTTGAGATGGCCTCGTTCCATTGGAACGTCTCGCAGCTTGCCTTCGAAGCGCGCGACCTCACGATTCATGGATCGGAACCGCCTGGACAACTGCCTTACTTACATGTCGATCGTGCGTTTGTGCGGCTGCACCTGATCTCGTTGTTCGAACGGCGCTTTGATATACAACGCCTCGAACTGCAGACACCCGAGGTTCACCTCATCGTCAATCCAGACGGATCTACGAATGCGCCCCAGCCCAAGGTGGCACGCACCAGCAACCAGTCGGCAGTTCAAGAGTTGTTTGACCTTTCGATTGGCCGCGCCGATTTGCGCGACGGCATGCTCCTGGTTAACGAGCGCAAGGTGCCGCTGGATTTTTCCGCCAACGACATCGTGGCGCAAATGACCTACGAGCCAGTGGACCGGGTGCGCTCTTACAAAGGCAGCGTGCAGGTCGGCAAAATCGATCTGAAGTATCAGGATTTTCGTGACGTTCCCGCAAGCGCCGATCTGCAGTTCACGCTTTGGCGCGATGCGCTGCAGATTCAAGCTCTCAAGCTCACTTCGCAGCAGTCGTCGCTGGAGGCTTCCGGGAAGCTCACGAATTTCAGCCAACCAGTCGCGCAGCTCACCTACAACAGCAATTTTGACGCAGCGCAGATGGGTGCGATCGCGCGCGCTCCCGAGGTGCGGGGCGGAACGCTGGTGTTGAACGGTAGCGCCGATTATTCGCAGGCCGCCAGTTACTCGGCCAACGGTCACGTTGCCTTCCGCAACCTCGACTACCTGAACGGTTCGGTTGTGCTGAAAAACGCCAATCTGGATGCGAACTACACGCTCGCGCAGAATCGCTTGGCGCTAAACCGCATTGCAGCACATATTCTCGGCGGGTTGGTGACCGGCGAGGCGGAGGTGAAGAACCTATTTCCAAACGCTGCTTCGTCGCAGGTGAAGGAAGCGGAGATCCGCACCTCGAAACGGCGCACGGCAGCGAGTACGGCGCCTTTGACGACAGGTGAGGAGCGAGGCTCGGCCCGATTGCGAGCCAGCGGCCTCTCTCTCAATGAGCTGATGCGGATGTTCGCGTCGCCTTCGCTGCCGTTGGAAAAACTGAATGCCGCGGGCGGGGTTACCGGCACGGTAAATCTGGAGTGGAAGCAGTCTCCCACGAACGCTGTTGCCGATCTCGCGCTCGACGTTGTCGCTCCTGCACAGCCCGCGCCCAATCAGTTGCCGGTCAGCGGCAATGTTCGAGGTCGGGCCGCGCTGCGCGCCGAGCGAATCGAGCTGTCGTCGCTGAACATCAATACGCCGCATAGCCATCTGGACGCGACTGGCTCGCTGGGCGCGACCTCGGCGATGTTGAGGTTAAAGGCTGATACGACCAGCCTCGTCGAGCTGCAGCCCCTGATGTCGAGCAAGTCGTCTTTGCCGATTGACCTCGGTGGCAAGGCTAGTTTCGACGGCACTCTCAGCGGACGTTTGCGAACCCCCGACATCATTGGGCATATTGAAGCGACTAATTTCACGTACCTGTACGCGCCGGCGACTCTTCCACAGCAACAGCAACCTCCGCCACCGAAACACAAGTGGCTCCATCCGGCATCCGCTCCGCAAGCCCCGTCGGCGACGCAGACTCCTGCTGCACCCAGGCGTATCCATGTCGATTCCTTTGCCGGCGACGTGCAGTACTCGCAGACCGCGCTGGCAATTCATCACGCTCTCATCGAGGAAGCGGGCGCCGAGCTTCATATGGATGGAACAGCAACCTTGGACAAGGGCGATCTGACGGACAACTCGCAGTTTCAAGTGCAGGCTGCGCTGCACAACGCCGACATTGCCCAGCTGCGGCGGATCCTCCAGGTGGATTTTCCGCTGCAGGGCAAGCTCAACTTTGCGGTTCAGGCGGCCGGCACGGTGGGCAATCCTCACGGACAGGGACAATTTTCGCTGACCCAGGGCGAGTTGCACAATCGTCCGATCAAGGCGCTCACTTCCAGGATCAGTTTCGCCGATCACGCTGTACAGCTCTCTGACATTCATCTGCAGGCCGCCCATGGCACGGTCACCGGCTTGGCCGCGTACAACTTCCACACCCGTGAAGCGCAGTTGGATTTGAAGGGCCAGAGCGTCGACCTCGCCGATGTTGCTGAGGTGCAGACCAGGCGGCTCCAGATAGCGGGTGTTGCCAACTTTTATGTTAAAGGTTCGGGTACGCTCGAGCATCCGCTGGTGAATGCGCATTTCGAGATCGCGAAGCTGGCGCTGAACGACGACAAAATCGGTGAAGTCACGGCCGATGCGGTTACGCAAGGGCGACAGCTCACAGTGACCGCCCGGTCAAAGTTCCCCAAGGCGACACTGACGCTGGACGGCAATGTCGACCTGGAAGGCGAGATGCCGGCGCACGCGGTTTTGCGTTTTGCCAATCTCGACATCAATCCATTCCTGCCGGCGAGAATGCGAACTCAGGTAACACGTCAGGCTTCGCTGGACGGCCAGGCGCAACTGGATGGGCCGCTCAAGCAACCGCGCCTTCTCCACGGAACCCTGAATATCCAGCAGTTTTCGGTTGAGATTGAACATATCCCGGTCAAAAGCGATGGGCCGGTGCAACTTAGCCTTGCTAATGAGATCTTGTTGGTTCAGCACTGCGCGATCACCAGCGAAGACACGCACTTCACATTGACTGGCACGATGGCCTTAGCGCACGACCGGCGGATCGACTTACAGGCCAACGGCCAACTGAGTCTCAAGCTGGCGCAGTCTTTTTCTCCCGACCTGACCTCGTATGGCACGGCGAACGTGAATCTGACGGTCCGAGGCACGGTGGAGCAGCCACAGATGGCCGGGAGGGTTGAGGTCTCGCACGCGGGCTTCTCGGTGACCGACCTGCCGGCCGGCCTCGGTGACGTCAATGGCACGCTCGCCTTCGATCAGGACCGCCTCGAGCTGGAGAATGTGAGCGGGCGCATGGGCGGCGGCCGAGTGAAGCTGGGCGGGTTTCTTGTTTTTGGAAACACGCTCGCCTTCAATTTAACGGCCGACGGCACCGACATTCGCTTCCGATACTCCGGAATCAGCGTTACCTCGGACCAGTCGCTGCGCCTGACGGGTAGCTTGCAGAACGCGTCGCTGACCGGCAACATCACGGTGACGCGCTTCGCGCAAATACCCTCCAGCGATTTGCAGATTTTGTTATCGCAGGCCAACGCGCCGCCGAGCATTCCTGATCCAAGCTCGCCGCTCAACAATCTGCATCTGGAAATCCGCATCCTGTCGACACCCGAATTGACGGTGGAGACCTCGCTGGCCAAGCTGTCGGGGGACGTGGACCTGCGTTTGCGGGGCACGGCGGCACGACCGGTGTTGCTCGGCCGCATCAACATTGCCGAAGGTGACATTAAGGTCGCGGGTACGAAGTATCACCTCGAACGCGGCGACATAACCTTCATCAACCCGGTACGCATTGATCCGGTACTTGATGTCGAGGCGACGACGCGCGTACGCGATTACGACATCACGATCGGATTGCACGGAACGATGGAGCGGCTCAACACGACTTATCGTTCCGATCCGCCGTTGTCTACGGACGATATCGTCTCGTTATTGGCGTTCGGCAAGACGCAAACGGAACAGGCGCTGGGTAGCACCGGATCTTCCGGCTTTGCGGAGAGTGCTTCAGGCGCCCTGCTCAGTTCGGCGTTGAACTCGGCGGTGACGAATCGCGTTTCGCGCATCTTTGGCGCGAGCAGCATTCGCATCAATCCCTCGGTAGGCGGCCCGGAGAACGATCCCAACGCGCGCCTTACGCTGGAGCAGCAGGTCTCCAACAACATTACGTTCACTTACATCACCAACCTGGCGCGCTCCGCCCAGGAGGTGATCCAGTTCGAATACAACATCAATCGCGACTACTCACTGCAAGGGATCCGCGACGAGAACGGAGTTGTCAGCTTCGACCTGCTGATCCGTAAGCGCAAAAAGTAAACGGCGGCCCGCAGGCCGCCGCTTGGCATTCGACGCGCTGACGCTTCCTACTTGTGAGCGGCGCCGGCAGAACCGGACGAGCCCGATGGCCCGTGGGCCGCGCTCGGGGCGATTCCCGGGCTTCCTCCCGAAGCACCTCTCGGCATAACCAAACCTGCTGCCGGACCGATATACGCGGCGCCCTGCAGGCCTACGATCGTACGCACCGGCGGCGCGGCAAACACGTGTGCCGGATGCGGACCGCCCAAAGCGGCTTGGGTGACGCCCGCATGAGCTGCGGCATTCGGCTTCACAAAGCTCGCCGTGGAGGTGGCATTGCGCCCGCGAACCACGCTGGCAAAGTTCGGAGGAACTCTTCCACCGGGCACAGTCAGAGCATTCGCAGAAGCGGCGTTGCCTACCAGGCTTGTCTGAGGAGTATTCGAGGACGCCAGTAGCGCCGGAGGAGTTGCAGCGGTCCAGCCTGCCGGGGCTCGGGTGATCTTGGGAACGGTCTGAAAATTACCCGCGTACCACTGCCCGTTATAGCCTCCGCCTGGTAGCCACGCCCACCCTGCTCCGTTGATGAACGCCCAGGAACCATAGTGAAACGGCAGCCAGCCCCACGGATACGCCGACGCCCAGGAGTACCCGATACCGGGATAGAACGTCCACGCGCCATTGCCGTAGGGATCCCAGTTCGTCATCGAGCCGGCGAAGCCGTAGGGTTGCCAGGCATATCCATATCCGCTCGCATAGAAGAAGTTGCCGTAGTAATTGAGGTCCTGCAGGCCGAAGCCGCGGTTGGGCCCGCCGTAGCCCGTGTTCTCAGCATAGGTCTTGCTGTAATCCTCACGTTCCTTGTTCCACGCGTCGTAGCGAACGGTTTCGGTGCCATTCGTGAGGGTGTACTTCGCTGAGTTGTTGGGATCAACCGTGAGCGTCTCCTTCTTCTTAATTGAGACGGGTTGAGCTCCGCCTTCCAGTTCGACATTCCCCTTGAATACCGCGACCTTGAGCTCGTCGGGGGTGGCGCTGATTCTCATCAGCGTATCGCGATGCGCGACCAGGCTCGTATCACCGATCCTGACACGATACACATCGTCGCCCTTCGAAACGGCGTCGAGGTAGACGGTTCCCTTGACCACTTCGAACTGATTGATTTTCGCGCCGCCATCGTTCATCAGCAGCTGCGAGAACTTGACCTCGGAGTTGTCGGTAATGCGCAAGGCGCTCTCGTTCTCGAATTCAACTTCGGCCAGGCCGTCGTTGCCGGTCACCAGCCGCGTGCCCTCGACGATCGGCGAATTCAGGATGGCTCGCTCCAGCCCTGCTCCGACGCCACGGTCCATCTGTACCTGGCCTTCCACTGAGCTGAGGCGAACGATCCGTACGTGGGAATTAGCGAAGGCTGAGCTGGAAACGACGAGGGTCACGAACGCGGTCAGTGAGAGCCGTGCGAAACCGGTACTGCGCGACATGGTGATGCTCCTTCGGCCTGGGTGCCGGTGCTGGAAAAGTGGAACGCCAAGAGATTTCCATCGCGCCCCACGAGATCTGCCTGCCACCATTTAACACCAGTTTCAATGCGGGTATGTCAAAAAATTAATGCCGAGTCAGTGGACGGCGGAAGTTGGCGCCGGCCCTTCGCCGATGCTTGCCAGCAGGCGCCTGGCGCTCTCCCGGCTGATGTTCATCAGGTTGGGATCAGCGGCGATTTTGCGCAGCATAGGCGAGAGGATCGCGAGCTCCTCAACTTCGTGATTGGCTTGCAGGTCTTCCAGTTCTTTCATGCGCTGGTCCATCCCCAGCTTGTCGAAGCGATACTGGAATGCCAGTATGCGCCCGTAATCGATAGTGAGCGCGACTCCCTGGAAGAACTTGGTGAGCTCCTGGATATCGGCATTTTGTGACCAATTGTAAGCAGTCGAGCCGGTGACTTGAGGCGAGCGGTATTGCAACGATTTTTGGCCGGTGTGTGCGATGTGCTTGAGGTGAGAGTCGTAATCGCCGCGGAAATAGTTCAGCTTTTGCGTGAGCTCGAAGATCTTCTGACGGTTCGCGGCTGACATGGCGAAATCCTGCTGGACGGGATCGGCGTCGTTGGTTTCGTCCGGATGCGGGGTGCCGTCGAAATGAGACTGACCGTCCATCTCAACCTGGATGGTGTACTTCTGCCATGGAATACCCTGAGGCCAATCGAAGCTGAACTGCACGGAAGCCTGCGTTGAGGCGGGCGAAGTCAAGGCAGGTTGTTGGGCTACAGCGGCCAGCCCCCCCAGCAATGCCAGAAAGCAGCAGAACATTCTCATGCGAGCCAGATTTTATCCCGTAATGGTTCGTTTGCACATCGAAGCGCCTCACTCGTGTTGAAGCCCGGCTACCGCCATGGGATGATTGCTCCAGCATCTCTGCCGTACCAGCGAGGTCCGCAATGTTTCTGCCGGCCCGTTCTACGCCCGCTCAATTGGCGCAAGATTTTGTGGCGACGCTGCTGATTTTAGCTTTGTCCGGCATAGCTTCAGCCGCACAACAATCGAGAGTCAACGATGCTCCGCGAGCTCTGGAACAGAAGTTCGATTTTCCGCCGCCGCTCCAATGGAAAATGAGTGATATCGAACTCTCGGTCATCGGACTGGCGTGGGGTCCGGCAGACTCACCCGAGATGATCGCCAGAGGTCGCGAGGTACCCTCGCGAGAGAAGCCGGCATTCTTCCCGGACAAGACCTATGCGCTGGCGGTGCACTTTCGCGCCTACAAACCGCAACTTAACCAGATGGTCACGCAAAGCCAATTGGCGCGGATCACCGATGTGGAAGGGGACGTCGAGTATGCCTGGGCACTGACGCCGTCGGGATTCGTAAATGTCCGCGGGGGGACGGCCTCGTTCTACAACGTCACGATGAGGAACGTGGAGTTCTGGGACTTCTTCCCCGTCTCCGCTGAGCAAAGAGACTTCCTGTTTCAGGTGACTCCGTATCATACCGTCAATCCAAACCTCACGTTTCGGATTGTGATCAGAGATAACAAACTGTTGATCGTCAGTCCGTCGCCAGCTCCCGAATCCGCGGTGCCCGACTTCCGCAAGCAGTTCAGCGGCAGCGTGGGAGGCGAAACCGCGGTCAGTTGGCAGCTCACGAAAACGGGATCGAAGCTTTCCGGTACAGAACAATACGCGCAAGCCGGCAAGACACTTTGGCTGAACGGTGCGGTGGATTCTCTCGGTAACTTCGAATTGAAGGAGTACTACCCCAAGGAACAGTTGACCGGGATTTTCGCCGGCAAGTTCTCGAAGAACCTGCAAGAAATGAACGGGTATTTTTCCAAGCCCAATGGATCGGAATTACAGACGTTCGCCTTAACCGAGGTGGTTCCACCGCCTGCCAGGGAAGAGGGTTCGAACAACAATCCGCCGTGCCCAACGCCGAACGCGCCCGCTGGCTGGAAGGTTTACCTGAACCAGAAATATCGGTTCTGCTTCTCGTATCCGCCGATTTATGAGCCCGTCGCCGAACCCTGGTTGGAGAAGTACACGAACAGTGCCGAATCCTCAAAGCTCGTGCGACAGGAGGTCGAGGAGGGTCGATTTGCAACTTTCCAACATCGGCAGAACCCTGATCTGTCGATCGGCCTGCTGATCGGGACGGAGCCTTTCGACTTGCAAAGCTTCGTTCAACAAGCACCCACCGGGCAGGAAGGCCCTCCCGTGCCGAGAGATATTATGGGCCGTAGGTTCTATTACTATGGCCCGGGCGGGGGCGGTGTCTGCTATGGCGATCAGTTCTTTTACAATCTGCGCGGGAAGCCGCTGTACATTGGGTTCGCTGGATGTGTTGACGACAAGACGCCGCCCCCTGAAACGAAAAAGATCGAAGAACAGATGCTGGCTACCTTTCAGACCTTCTGAGATTTAGTGTCCTGCCGCGCTTTGCCGGCGTAATGTTCCGGCGGTGTGGAGGTGGCAGATGGCGATGGCGAGCGCGTCGGCGACATCGGCCGGTGTAGGAGGTTCAGCCAGATTTAATAGCCGTGCCACCATCAGCTGAACTTGCGACTTCTCAGCTCTGCCATAGCCGACCACGGCCGATTTGATCGACAGCGGCGAATACGCGACCACCTCAAGCCCGGCCTGCGCCGCGGCCAGCATGGCCACACCGCGCACGTGTCCCAGCTTCAGCGCCGACTTCGCGTTGACGGCATAGAACACGTCTTCGATGGCGACCTGCTCGGGTGAATGGCCGGCGATGATTGCGGCGAGGTCTTCGCAGATTTTCTTGAGCCGCAGCTCCAGCGCTTCGCGTGGCGCGAGCCGGATGGCGCCGCTGCAGATGTGGTGCAGGGAACCGCAGTCGTCCTGCTCCACCACGCCGTAGCCGGTGTATTCGCCGCCGCAATCCACGCCGAGAACTCGCATTGCCGAGAGTGTAGCAGGCGCGGCAGGTAGAGCGGACCTTCAGGTCCGCGTCAGGCATCGGAGTAGATAAGAGCCGGGCTTCAGCCCGGCGATACACTTCCTGTGGAGGCACGATGGGAGATTCCGAAACTGAATATATTGTTGAGCTACAGCCCAGGATCGCGCAGCGGCTTGAGGAGCTCGGCTTCACCAGCGATCGGGATGTTCTGGCGCACAGCCTGGCGGAAATCGCCTCGCGAAGCCGGACGTTGGACCAGCACGCGTTGCCGCTGTTCCTGTCGCTGGATGCGCAGCATCGGCGTGGACTTGCCGAGGTGACGGTCGCGCTGAAGAATCATCTGGACGCAATGCAGGACGCGATCACGGATGCGCGGCCAGCGCTCAACGCATTGGTGGATTTCCTGTTACGGGAAGGCCCGGAGGCGTAGAAATCATTTTGAAATCTTACCAGTAAGATCGTCTTACTGGTAAGATTTAGAATTTTTCGAGGATAAATTTGCCCCGGCTTTGGCCGGCACCTTGGTGCGCGAGACATCGGCGAGTCGATCACACCAGAACTGCTTCAGCCTTATTTTCAACCTCGACCGCCGGCTTTGCCGGCTCGCCGCGGCCGTTGAAAGCCTTCCAGTAGAGCTCGCTCAGCTCGCTGATCAACGGCATGCGGGGGTTCGAGCGCCAGGACGGATCGTCGAAGGCATTCTTCGTCAGCTCCGGGAGCGCGCGCTCGAATTCCTCTTTGGTTATGCCCAACTCCGCGATCGATCGTGGCACGCCCAGGCGATCAAGCAGCCGCTCGGTCTCGGTTATCAGACGCTGCACTTTCTCCTGCACCGTATGACCGCCGAGGCCGATCAGTTCGGCCATCAGAGCGTACTTCTTGTGCGCCACATAGCCCCGCTGATTGGGATGGGGCATGAACTTCGTCGGCACCGCCGCGTTGTAGGCGATCACGTGCGGCAGCATAAGCGCGTTGGCTCGTCCGTGCGCGACGCCGAAACGCGCTCCAAAGGCGTGTGCCAGCGCATGATTCACTCCCACCGATGCGTTCGAGAAGGCGATGGCCGCGATGCAGGCGGCATTGTGCATCATGGTGCGCGCCTCTTCGTCCTGCGGATTCTCGTAGGACTCCGGCAGGTAGCGGAACACCAGCCGAACCGCTTGCATGGCGTTCGAATCGGTATAAGGCGAGGCGAAGATGGAGACACCCGCCTCCAGCGCATGCGTGAGGCAGTCGATGCCGGTATCGACCGTCAGGCCCTTGGGCATCGACATCACAAACTGCGGATCGACGATCGCGACGTCCGGCGTGAGCGAATAGTCGGCGAGCGTGATCTTGATGCCGCGCTCTTTGTCGGTCATCACCGCGAAGGGCGTGACCTCGCTGCCGGTGCCGCTGGTGGTCGAGATGGCGATCAGGCGCGAGTGGTTGACCTTCTCCGTCGGGTACTGCACCACGCGTTTGCGAATATCGAGGAACGGCGCGGCCAGCTCGTCGAGGTCAGCCTGCGGCGACTCGTACATCAGCTTCATGATTTTCGCCGCGTCGATGACTGAGCCGCCGCCGAGCGCGATGATCTGGTCAGCCTTGTAGAAGTTCAGCGCTTCGACGCCCTGGGCGACGATCTTGCGGTCGGGCTCGGCGTCGGGAATGACCGTCACGCGGACCTGCGTCTCCGGCGGCAAAGCGCGGCGCACGATCTCGGCGTGGCCGAGCTGCTCGAGGGCCGGGTTGGTGATGATCAGGGTCGAGCGCGACGGGAAGTTACGCAAGTTCTCGACCGCCTTCATGTTGAAGTAGATCTGATTGGGAACTCGGAACCACATATGCGCTTGTGTCCTTCGCGCCAGGCGCTTGATGTTGAGGTAGTGGTAGACGTTGACGTTGTCGGTGGTCGAGTTGCCGCCTCCGGTGCCGCAGCCGAACGAAAACGTCGGCACCATGTGGTTGTAGACGCCGCCCAGCGCGCCGATCGAGCCGGGCGAATTCACGATGATGCGGCCGGCGTTCATCAGGTCGCCAAAGCGGCGAATCGTCTCTTCGTTATTGGAGAACACCACCGCGGTGTGGCCCAGGCCGCCGAGGTGATTGACCTGCGAGCAGACCTTCAACGCCTCGTCGACCGATTTCGCGCGATACACGGCGAGAACAGGGAAGAGCTTCTCGACCGACAACGGGTAGTCGCGGCCAACACCTTTGATGGGCGTGATCAGCAACTTGGTCTCGGGCCTGACTTGCAGGCCGACAAACTTCGCAATGGTCGTCGCCTTCTGGCCGACGGCCATCGGTTGCATGTACCCGGTTGTGGGATCGATGACCGTCCTTGCCAGCATTTCGGTCTCTCTCTCATTGCAGATGTGGGCGCCGAGCTCTTCGAATTTGCGCAGCACGCGATCGTAGACTTCGTCGTCGATGACCACCGTCTGCTCCGACGCGCAGATGGTGCCGTTATCGAAGGTCTTCGAGGTGATGATGTCGACGACGGCCATGTCGAGATCGGCGGTCTTGTCGAGGTAGACGGGAGTATTGCCCGCCCCGACGCCGAGCGCGGGTTTTCCGGAGCTATATGCCGCTTTTACGACGCCCGGTCCGCCGGTGGCGTCGATCAGGCCGACGTCCGGGTGGTGCATCAGGTAGGCATTGTCCTCAAGCGTGTGTGACTCCAGGCAGCTGAATACGCCTTCAGGTGCACCGTGCTTCACCGCGGCTTCATGCATGATCTTCGCCGCCTCTGAGCAGCAGCGCCACGCGCTGGGATGCGGACTAAAAATCACTGCATTGCGCGTCTTAATGGCCATGATGCACTTGAACAGGACAGTCGAGGTCGGATTGGTAATCGGGGTCATTGAAAGGATCACGCCGATGGGCTCGGCCAGCTCCAGCAGCCCGTGCTCCACGTCCTCGCGGATGACGCCAACGGTGCGCTTGTCTTTGACGTAGTCGTAGACAAACTCGGTCGCCACCATGTTCTTGATGGCCTTGTCTTCCAACACTCCGATTTTGGTTTCCTCGATGGCGAGGCGCGCGAGGTGCTGCGCTTTCTCCAGCCCGGCGAGCACCATCGGCTTAACGATACGATCGACATCTTCCTGCGAGCAGTTCCTGAAAGCGGCCGCGGCCGCGGTGGCCTGGCTTACCAAAGCGTCCAAGTACGCGATGCGCTCTGCGCTGAGTTGCTGAGGTTTATCACTCATAGAACACCAGCTTCGAGTATCACTGGCGGTAAACAGGCAGACAGTGAGGATGATCACTGCGAGCTGTGAGCGTCGGTCACGCGTTGGCCAACTTCTGTACTACCAATGGTAGTACTAAGACCCGCAGAGTAGGCTTCGCTGCATCGCTGCACTCCTGGATATGCCGCCTATTACAAACGAAGCAGCGTAGAGGACGCTCCCATGACTCGCGCTCCATTGTTGCCTCAAGTAGGCAAACTTGCGGTACTTACAGCGACTTTATTGCTGATGGCCGCTTTACTTCATGCGCAGACCTCCACCAGCACCTTGCGAGGTATCGTCCAGGACCAAAGCGCCGGCCGAGTAGCGGGTGCTCGGGTCGTCGTCCGGTTAACAGGATCAGGATCCTCCATCACGCGCGAGGTAACCGCAAACGGCCGCGGAGAGTTTCGCATGGATGGATTGCTGCCCGGCCCCTATGAGGTGGTCGCTACGGCCAAAGGCTTCGCGGAGGCGACGGCCGACGTGGACACCGCCGTCAGTGAAGTGCGCGATATCACCATTACGCTCAAGCTCCCAAGCGGGCATGAGACGGTAAATGTGCAAGGGAGTCCTTCCTCAATCACGATCGAGACGGTTAATACATCGAGCGCTGTGCGCGGCGGTGTTGTTGACAGCCAGGACCTGGAGGGTTTTCCGCTGCCCGCCCGCAGCTTCGCCAACATCGCTTATCTTGTGCCCGGAACCGAGCCGGTCGAACCCTCCGATCCGACCAAGGCGCGCATCACGGCCGTCTCCACCGGCGGAAGCTCCGGCTTGAACAACGAACTGTCGCTGGACGGTGCAGACAACTCCGACGACTGGATCGGCGGCTTTCTGCAAAATTTCTCGCCTGACGGCATTCAGGAATTTGCTGTGCGCACTTCGAATGAAGAGGCCGATACCGGGTGGACAACTGCCGGGTCGGTCATCATCACTACCAAGCACGGCACCAACGATTGGCATGGCGACCTGGCTTTTTACGAGCGCGCGGCCGCGCTTAACGCCCGCTTCCCGATTGAAAATCCGGCGCCCAATCCCAAGCAGCCGTTCTCGCGGCAGAACTACGTCGGCACCATCGGCGGTCCAATCGTAAAAGACAAGGTGTGGTTCTTCACCTCATTCGAAGCCGTGCACGAGGACGCGAGCATCGCCTATAGCCCGGCAAGCCAGACGCAATTCAGCGCCCTGTCGCAATTGGCGTCACAGGGATTGATCACCGGCTCTCCTTCTATCGCCACCCCCAACTTCGTTCCCATTCCGTTTCGCGATTACATCGGTTCGGTGCGCTTTGACTGGGCACAATCGTCAAAATCGAGCTGGTTCCTGCGCACCTCGGAAGACACCTACGTTACGAACAACAACCTGGTGCAACAGGGAACATTGCCGTCCACCGGCCTGCTGACCCACGACAATTACTGGAATACAGCGATCAGCAATACCTATACCTTCAATTCGAGTACGGTCGGCAATCTGGTTCTCGATTTCAGCTTGTTGCATCTCACCCAGACCCGGAACTCCAATCTGGGCTACGCTCTGGCATTCCCCTTCAGTTCCACAGCGCTGACCATTTCCGGTTTCGAAACCTATGGCGACAACCAATTCGCTACTCCTATTACGTTGTTTCCCGACCTGCGCAATCAACAGAAATACCAGTTCCGCTACGACCTGAGCCATGTCGTGGGCACCCATTCGCTCAAGTTCGGAGTCGACTTCATTCACGAACCGGTGCTGAGCGGAGCCTTCCCTGGCAATGCCGAAACCCTCGCACAATACGTGAATAACCCGACCTACTACATCCAGAACCCTGGTGTATTCGGGACATTCACTCCGGGATGTGTCAACTTCACCGCTTCGGACGGCTCGACTTGCACCTACACTCCTGCCGGGGACGGCAGCTTTTCGCAGAATGTTCAGCGTCTCGCGGCCTACGTCGAGGACTCCTGGCGAATCTTGCCCAACCTGACGTTCAACTACGGATTACGCTGGCAATCCACTTGGGGTCTGTTCAATGCGTCGGGCCGAAGCCAGGCCGATAACGCTGCCGATGTGACGCTGCAGGCGTTGCAGATTCCGGTTGTGACCAGCCTGCCGCACGACGACCACCATCAGTTCGCGCCTCGCATTGGTATCGCCTGGTCTCCCGGCAGCAGCGGGAACACGGTGATTCGCGCCGGCTTCGGCATGTACTACGACGACCTGGCCCAGAATGGATGGGCGACTGCATTCCAGGGTGTCAACAGCTCGAACTTTGTCACTGGACCGTGCAGCCTTACCGGCGGTCCTGGGACCTATGCGCTTACCGGCCCCGGCTGCCTGCAGGGCGGCATTGGAGCCACGGGCAATGTGATCGGCTCGCCTTACAAGACACCCTATGCCATTCACATAACCGGCGGCGTGCAACACGCCTTCAACAACCAATGGCTTGCGAGCGTCGATTATGTGTACGAGGACGGCGTTCACGGATATCGCGCCTTCCCCTACACCAGCGGCACCAATCTATTCACGCCACTCATTCCCACCAGCGATCCCAACTATGCCACCGACCAGGCGAATGTGGTGCCCAACGTGAATGTGTTCCAGTCTGACAACCGTTCCAAGTACAACGCGATGCTGGTGCATGTGGCGGGAAATATGAAGCGCTTCAATCTGGTGGCGAACTATACGCTTTCCCGCGCGGACACTTGGGGCTGCCTGCTGGGCGAGCTGTTTGACTATGTCGATGGCGTCTGCCAACAGCCGAATGGACAGCTGAATGCTTTCGGACCCGGAGACTACGGGCCATCTGGAGAAAACGTCACCAACCGCTTCGTGCTGGCCGGCACCGTGTTCCTTCCCGGTGGGTTCCAGGTGAGCAGCATCAATCAGTTTGAGAGCGCCCGCCCCATCACCATCACCAATGCGGACAACACCGCTCGCATTTCCGTCAATGGCGTGCCCACCAGCCTCGACCAATTTCGCGGCACGCCCTACCTGCAAACCGACCTGCGGGTCACGCGTCCTTTCAAGCCCAACGAGCGTTGGACGATCCTGCCCTTCGTCGAGTTCTTCAATCTCTTCAACCGCAACAATCCGGGTGCGAATTACGCGGTCAATGTGGTGCAGCTTCCGGTTCCCGCCTCGCAGATGGTGCCCAACCCGGTCACCGGTATTACGAACGTGACCAGCGTTTGCACGAACCCAGCTTGCACTACAACCGCGCCCATAACCAGCCTCAACCAGCTGGAGATACCCGAGGGCGCACTGGGTGACTTCTTCGGACCGGGCACGACGGTGGGAATTCCCTTCGCCGCACAATTGGGTGTGCGGGTGACGTTCTGAAGGTGAAGCGGGCCCTTCGCGCTCGCGTCATCGGCCGCAATGCCTCAAAAGGCCCAGGCGCTGGAGTCATTCGACCTCAGCGCCTGGGCCTCATATCTATTGTGCTTTGGACGCTGGCTGAAGGCCAGCTCTATCAAACTACTTCTTCAAGCCGGCCACGTAGGTCGCGATAGCGGTGGCCTGATCGGCCGTCATGCCGGCAAAGCCCTTGGCATGCGGGGCCTTCTTGCCGGCTGCGCCGTTGGTGAGCACGTCGGCAATCTGCTTAGTCGACAGCGTGGTCTTCTGCAGCGAAGGACCAATCTTGCCTTCGCCCGCCGCGCCGTGACAGCCGGCGCACTTCGTTTTGTACAGTGCACCACCGTCCTCAGCGAAAGCCAGGCACGAAAATACGGCTAGCACGGCTAACGTCGTGATGAAACGCTTCATTGAAGTTGCTCCTTGATATGAATTCGCCTGCTCAACGGAAACAACCCCTAGCAATCCGGGATGTTCGCCGTCCTGCGACTTGCGTGGCAGTGCGAGCAGCCTTCACGCCTGGTTGACTACGGAGCAAAGCGCCCGCCTCGCAACTCGATTTTCACTCTTAAGGACAACTGCGCAGTGTGATATTGGTCACTGGGGCGTGTGCGGTAAATTCCGCCTCGGATGGCGCGTAGACGCGGAGCCGCCCTAAAAGACGTCTGCCGCGGCCACATTTCAGTGACCACGGCAGTCTAGCGAAGCAGTGACTTGTCTGAGCTCTATACCGTTACCGGCTGCTTGACCGGCACCGGGACTGGTGTGAGCCATCCGAAGCGGTCTTCCACGATCCCGTTGACGATGCTGTAGAACTCTTTGCGAATCGACTTGGTGATCGGGCCCGCGATGCCATGGCCCACCGTAATCTTGTCGACCGAGCGGATGGGTGTGATCTCGGCGGCGGTGCCGCTGAAGAACAGTTCGTCGCAGATGTATAGCATCTCGCGCGGAATGATCTGCTCGACTACCGGAAGGCCCAGATCGTGCGCAATGTGAAGCACCGAATTGCGGGTGATGCCGGGCAATACGCTATTGCCCAGCGGCGGCGTGTAGATGCGCTCTTTGTGCACCACGAAAACGTTTTCGCCTGAGCCTTCGCTGACGTAGCCATTCACGTCAAGCGCGATGCCCTCGGCGTAGCCGTTCACGATAGCTTCCATCTTGATGAGCTGCGAGTTCATGTAGTTCGCGCCCGCCTTCGCCATGGTCGGCATGGTGTTTGGCGCCAGCCGGTTCCACGAGGAGACGCAGACGTCGACGCCGTCGTCGGAGTCGGGGCTGCCCAGATACTTGCCCCATTCGTAGTTGGCGATGTAAACCTCGGTGGGTGAGTTGAACGGGTTTACGCCAACCTGGCCGTAGCCGCGCAGCACGATCGGCCGGATGTAGCAGGGCGAGACCTTGTTGGCAGCGACCAACTCCACTGCGCCATCGCAGAGCGCGTCCAGCGAGTAATCCAGATCAATGCGATAAACCTTACACGACTGCAGCAGCCGAAGCATGTGGTCGCGCAGGCGGAAGATGCCCGCGCCTTTACCCGTGTGGTAACACCGGATGCCCTCAAAAACCGATGAGCCGTAGTTCACCACGTGCGACATGACGTGGATCTTCGCATCATCCCAGGGCACCAGGCGTCCATTGTGCCAAACGAACTCGCTCGCTTTAATTGCCATTCCAAGGCTCCTTACACAGAGAGGAGTGATACCGGGTCGTTATGCTGCTGGGCTGGGAATATCGCAAGCAGGCGGCATTGTCTTTCAGCACATGCTGTGGCGATGGTTGATGTCGACGCATCCGCTGTTGCAGCTTAACCGGGAATTATATCTGAGCGGTGCCAGCTGCAGGAGCACGGTTTTTCACCGGACCTGCTCGTTGTGACCAGTCCCACCAGAATGGATGCGCGACGCAGCCCGGCGGCTACGAAAATCCGGCAGAAATCGCGAGCCGTGGCGAACTGGCAAAGGCAACGGCCGCTGCCGTGTGTTATGACCAAGTGCCAACCGCTAGCTGCCAAGTGCGGGCGCCAATTGCCGGCTGCGAGTTGCTAATTGCTGCGGTATAATCCGCGCGTCCCTCTAAAGGAGAAACGGAATTGCGCGGCGTGCCTCGCTGGTCGGCAGTGTTGGCGGTGCTGGCGGTTGCGGCAACGGTGTGCGCCTTCGCGGTCCATCGGGCCACGACACCCGTTCAGCTGACCGTGCAGGTGGCGCAATCGACCCTCCCTGCCGACGGCTTCTCCTCAACAGAGTTGACGATTCGCTCCGCCGATGGCCGCCAGCTTCGCGGCCTCGAGGTCGGGATCGAAGCGCCCCATCGGCTGACACTCGAATCGCTTCGCATAGAACAAAATTCCGCCACGGCGACCTTGCAATCGGGCGTTATCCCGGGCGAGGTGAAGCTGCGCATTATCGCGGAAGGCTTGGCATCGCGCGAGGTCGACCTGCAAGCCACTCCCGACTTCGGAGACGCAGTTGGCGACGGCACGCCCGACTTCCTCCGTCTGCACGATCCAGCTGATCGGCAGGCGTTTCGCCGCTGGTTCACGCTGCTGGCGGAATCGCAGTTTTACCGCGGCAAGAGCGCTTCGCCGGAAGTAGATGACTGCGCCGCGCTGCTGCGCTTCGCCTATCGCGAGGCGCTTCGCACACACGATGGCGCGTGGGCGCAGGCGATGGCGCTGCCGGCGCCGGTCGCGTCAGGTGAGATTCGGCAGTATCAGTTTCCCTACACGCCGGTCGGGGCGGCGGTGTTTCGCGTGCGCGGAGGAGCCTTCGCGGCCGACGACCTGCATGACGGCGCTTTCGCCGAATTCGCTGACGCCGAGACGTTGTGGCGGCGCGACACCTTCTCCGTCGGGCGAGATGTGAGGCGCGCGAGGCCGGGCGACCTGCTCTTCTTTCGGCAAGACGGCGCCAGCCACATGCCGTTTCACGCCATGATCTTTCTTGGCCGCAGCCAGGTCGAGCCGGGCAGTGAGCAGTTCGTGGTCTACCACACTGGGCCCACGGGAAACCTGCCGGGCGAGATCAAGCGGCTGTCGATCGCGCAGCTCCTGGACTACCCCGACGCGCGCTGGCGGCCGATCGCGCTCAATCCCGCGTTCCTCGGCGTCTATCGCTGGAACATCCTGCGAGGCGGCGAATGACGCGGCGAGCAGCGAATAGAGCAGACCTTCAGGCCGAGGCCGCAGCCGAAATCTCGGGTACAGCGCGCCTTCACGCCGAGGTCGCAGCCGAAATTTCGGGTGCCGCGCGCCTTCAGGCCGAGGTCGCAGCCGGGATCTCAGGTAGAGCGAGCCTTCAGGCTCGCGTCCCAACCGCAAATCTTAATAGGGAGCCGGCTTCAGCCGGCGATACTGCGGGCCAGTGCCGCCGGCTGAAGCCGGCTCAGAAACTTAAGAAGGCTGTCGCACGCGAACCTGAAGGTTCGCTCTACCTGATCAAACCGCCCTATTCGATCAGAATCAAACCGCCGTATTCGATCAGAGCCTTGCGCCACCAGACCTGCTGGGTCCTCACGTTTCTCCTTCTGACGCTGTTCTTGCGCGTGCCGCTCATGGCGCAGGATGACAACCAGCCCTCCTGGTTCTCGCTCACCAGCCAGCGCACCTTCAGTCCCGGCGAGAAGCCGGAGATCGCCGTCAACGCCCACAACATTAAAGAGCTCGAGTTCCGTGTCTATCGGGTGAAGAACCCGGTGAAGTTCTTCAGCCAGATGCAGGAGCTGCACAACTTCGGGGGGCAGGCGCCGGCGCTGCCCAAACAAGCGCACACCTGGCTGGAAAAATTTCACGCGTGGAAGCATCGCATCTGGGCGCGGATTCGCGATTTCATCCGCGCACAGTTCTCGGCTGATTCGCGCCACGAGATCCGCCTGTGGCGGATGGGCGAAACCGAGCAGCCGAAGGGCCCGAATGTCCAGAGCTTCGCGCAAGTTCCAGTGCTGAATCAGCAGCAGGTTGTGTCGGTATGGAAATGGACCGTTCCGGCACACGAGCAGTGGGAGAGCGTCAGCGTCTCGGTTCCGGTCAGCGATAAAGGAGTGTATCTGGTCGAGGCAACGGACGGCCGCCTACGCGCCTACACCATCGTCGTGGTCACCGACATCGCGATCATCACCAAGGCTGGCCAGGGCCGCTTGATGAGCATGGTCGTCGATCGTCGCAGCGGCTCGCCGATAGCCGGCATTCCCGTGCAGGTATGGGCTGATCAGCAAAGCGTCGCTTCGCAGAAGACGGATGCGAACGGGTTGGTCGACGCGGCGATCAAGCAGGCCAAGCCGGAGAACGTCGCCGTACTCGCCGACAATGCCGACCACTTCGCCATCAACACGCCGGGGGCGTGGAACCTGGGCGACGATCCCAATCGCAACCTGAAGAGCTACACCTACACCGATCGTCCGGTCTATCGGCCCGGCGATACCGTTCACTTCAAGTCGATCCTGCGCGCGCAGACGCCGACCGGCTATGTGATCCCGCACGGCGAAGACCTGCGTCTGGAGATGCGCGATCCGCAGACCTACGACGTCATCTGGACACAGTCGATCAAGCTGTCTGATTGGGGCACCATGCATTGGGACTACGTTGTGCCGCGCGACGCCCACCTAGGCATGTACTACCTCTCGATGCAAATGGGCGAGCGCTATGTCGAGGGCACGCAGTTCTCGGTGGAGGAGTACAAGAAGCCGGAATATTCGGTGAAGGTGACGGCGCAGACGCCGCGCGTGCTGCAGGGCCACGCGATCAAGGCGACCATCGACGCGCGCTACTACTTTGGCGAGCCGGTAGCGAACGCCAAGGTGAAGTGGGTGGTGCACACGTCGGCGTATTGGCCGTACGCGCGCGATGAGGACGAAGATCAGGCCGACGCCGGCGGCGAGGGCGACAACGCGGAAGACTACGGCGATTACGGCGGCGAGCAGGCAGAAGAGAAGAGCGGTACGCTCGATGCTAACGGCATGCTGCAGATCGAGGTTCCAACGCGTGTCGATGCCAAGCATCAGGACCAGGTTTATCGCATCGAGGCGCGCGTCACCGACGCCGGCAATCGCGAGATCTCCGGGAAAGGATATGCGGTTGCGACCTACGGTAGCTTCTACGTGACGGCCGAGCCGGGTTCCTACGTCTACCAGAAGGGAAGCACGGCAACGATCAACGTCAGCGCGCAGGACTATGGCAAGAAGCCGGTGCAGACTTCGTTCCGCGTGGAGATCAATCAGTGGAACTGGCGCACAGGCTCGGGACCGGTCGTCACCACAACGCAAGGGCAGACGGATGCCAGCGGTAAAGCGCAAGTCAAGCTGACGATTCCTGATTCCGGCGAATTTCGCGTGCTGGTCAGCGCCAGCACGCCCGAGAGCCGAGTGGTGCAGGCGACGACGTACCTCTGGGCACCGGGTGCAAGCGCGCTGTGGTATGGCACCGAGCAGGAGCGCATCCAGATTGTTGCCGACAAGAAGAGCTATCAGCCGGGCGATGTTGCGCATGTGCTGATCGTGACCGGCAGCGGCGAGGCGTCGGTGCTGGTGACTACCGAAGGCAATGCACTCTACTCCGGACAGGTCATCAAGAGCAGCGGCGGCAGCATCGCCGTCGATGTGCCAGTGAAGCCGGAGTACGCGCCGAACTTCTATGTCGGCGCGGTCTTCATTCGCGACAACAAGCTATACGAAGGTTCGAAGAGCCTGACCGTTCCGCCGACGCAGCACGAGCTGAACGTGCAACTCGTGCCCTCGAAGCCGCAATACCAGCCGGGCGAAGCGGCGAGTTACAGGATCAAGGCGACGGATTCGAGCGGCAAGCCCGCGATCGCGGAGTTCAGTCTTGGCGTGGTCGATGAAGCTATCTACGCTATCAAGCCGGACACTGCGGGAACGATCCTGAATGCGTTCTACGGCAAGGTCTATTCGCAGGTCTCGACCGAGAGTTCGCTCAGCTACTACTTCAGCGGCCAAGCCGGAAAGCGCGCCATGCAGCTGGCGAGCGTGCGTCCGTCGAAAGGCATGGCGCAGCTCAAGCCCGAGCGCCTGGTGCAACCGAAGATCCGCAAGGCTTTTCCCGACACCGCGTATTGGGTCGCTGACGTGCGCACCGCCGCGAATGGCCAGGCGACGGTGAAGTTCGATTATCCCGACGCGATCACCTCGTGGCGCGCCACCACGCGAGGCATCACACAGGACACCAAGGTCGGCAGCGCGGTCGTGAACGCCATCGTGCGCAAGAACATCATCGTGCGACTGGTGGTGCCACGCTTCTTCCGCCGCGGCGACGAGATCACGCTCTCGACCATCGTGCAGAACTATCTGCCGACCGACAAGACGGCGCAGGTCTCGATGCAGTTCGCCGGGCTGCAGGTGCTCGAAGGCCAGCAGCAGAGCGTCAACGTGCCGACCCGCGGCTTGGTGAAGATCGACTATCGGGTAAAGGTGCTCGACGTTGATTCGGCGAAGGTGCTAGGCAAGGCGCTCACCGATGTCGAGAGCGACGCGATGGAGCTGACGCTGCCGGTGGTACCGTTCGGCGTGAAGCTCGCGGTGTCGAAGTCGGGCTCGGTTGCAGGGGCGGGAACGACGGACACAGTGCAGCAGATCGCATTCCCGAGCGGTATCGAGAGCGGCACGCGCAAGATGACCATCAGTGTTACGCCGTCGATCGCGGGCTCGGTATTCTCTGCGCTCGACTACCTCACGTCGTATCCGTACGGCTGCACCGAGCAGACGATGTCGAGCTTCTTGCCCGATGTGCTCGTTGGCGACGCGCTGAAGAAGCTGGGCATCAAGTCAAACATCGATCCCGTGACGCTGAACAAGCAAGTCGACGCGGGACTCGATCGGCTGTACACCTTCCAGCATGATGACGGCGGTTGGGGCTGGTGGCAGACCGACGACAGCGCGCCGTTCATGACCGCGTATGTGCTCGCCGGATTGAGCCACGCGAAGGCCGCAGGGTTCGAGGTCAAGCAGGATGCGATCGACAAAGGCCGGCGATGGCTGCTGCCGGAGTTCAATCAGTCGACCAAAGCGCGCACCGACCTGCGCGCCTACATGGCATACGCGTTGGTGCTGAGCGGCAGCGATAGCAACGCGCAGATCATCGACTCGGTCTGGCAGCAGCGTTCGACACTCACCGCCTACGGCAAAGCTGTGCTTGGACTGGCGATGCTGCAAGTGAACGACAGCCGCGCCAACGATCTCGCCAAGCAGCTTGAGAGCGAGGCCAAGCAGGACGACTCGCAGGCCTGGTGGCCGAGCGATCAGAATTATCTGATGGAATTCTCCGGCAACACCACGCCGGAATCGACAGCGTATGCGCTGAAGCTCATCAACCGCACCGACGCGAACAGCCCGCTGCTGGCGAAGGCCGCGGTTTATCTGGTGAGCCATCGCAGCGAGGGCTACTACTGGGATTCGACTGAGCAGACGGCGATGGTCATCTACGGCCTCACCGATTATCTGGAGCGCACGCAGGAGCTCAAGCCGAACTACAGCGTCGAGGTGCAGGTGAATGGGAAGACGGTCGCGACCAAGAAGTTCACCCCCGCGGATGCGCTCGCGCCGGCGACGACGGTCTCGCTGCCCGACGCGCAGCTTGGGCAAACGAGCAACGATGTTCGCATCGCGAAGACGGGCGATGGCCGCGTTTATTGGTCGGCGCGCGGCGAGTACTACTCCAGTCAAAAGAACGTCATCGACAGCGGAAGCTTCAAGCTGAGCACCGCGCGGCAATACTACAAGCTGACCTCGCAACAGAAGAACGGGCGCATCGTGTATCACCTCGACGACTTGTCAGGGCCGGTGCAGGTTGGCGACACGCTGGCAGTGCGAATCACCGTCGGCGGCAGCGCGTGGCGATACCTGATGATCGAGGACCCGATTCCGTCGGGCACGGAGTCAATCGCACGCGACGATCTCTACGAGCTGGACGAGCAGCCGACGTGGTGGGCGCGCTGGTACAGCGACCGCGAGCTGCGCGACGATCGCACGACGTTCTTCAACTTCTACTTCCCGCAAGGGCAGCACGAGTACGTCTACCTGCTGAAGGTTGTCAATCCCGGCGTATTCCGGGTGAGCCCGACCAGCGTGCAGCCGATGTATCAGCCGGAATACCTCTCGACGAGTGACGCGCTGACGGTGACGGTGAAATGAACGCGAGGCACAAAGGCGTGGCGATGGTGTGGCTGCTGAATGTGTTCGGCGGTGCTGCGCTCATTCTTGCCGTTTATGGCTGGCTGATTTTGCCGGATGCGCGTGCGTGGCAAGTAGCAGCGTCGGGCGTGCTGGCTATTGCCGTGGTCATTTGTGGATTGTGGCTGCGCGCGGGATCGTTCGCTTACTTTCGCGTGGCCGAGTTCCGCGACAACGCGGCGGTGTGGCGGGCGTTTCGTCACGCGCTGCCGCACATCGTCGCGTTCGCAATTTGGACAGCTCCGCTGGCAATTCTGGAGTGGCTGCTCTACGCGTGCCTGCGATATGCGCCGCAATTCGGCGTGTGGTTTTGGCAGAAGGTACCGGCGCTTCGCCTCGGCACGCCGCGCATGATTTCCCACGCCGCGGTATGGCTGCTGGTATTGCTGATGGTGTTGCTAGTTGGGTTGTGGCTGCCAGTCGCGAGCACGGTTTCGGCCACGGGATTGAAACCCGGAGCTATGGCTCGCTCGTGGCAGCTGCTGAAGAGCGGTTCGTACTGGCTGTGGTTCTGCGCGCTGGTGTTCGTCGGCGGGTACTTGTCCTACAAGCTCATTTGGTGGATTCCCGACCTCAGCACGCTCAGGCAACAGGCGTGGAGCGCCGGACTGAGATTGGGGCTGGCTTACCTGCTGATCGTCTCCGCGTGGGTGGCAGTGTTACTGGTGATCGGTGACCGGCTGACGGAGATCGATCCCCTGACGGTGGAACCGCTGAGACGTCGCGATCTCTAGCGAACTTCGAATACCTCCAGAAATCCGTGCTGAATCAGCGCTACCCGATGTCCGTCGGGCGACAAGGCTGGCCGGCTGAGATTTCCGACGTAGGGGCGCGGGTCCCACCAAAACCGGAAATGCGATTTTCCCGACGCCGTATCCATGACGTTGACCCGCTCGAGATTGAACGGACGGTCAATGGAGAAGAAGTTGAGCACCGCGTTCCAACCCCTGTACCCGGCATCATGAAAACAAAAGCGCGAACCGGAAGGCGACGTCGATACCTCGGCTATGAACGAGCCGGGACTAAGGGACACGCGGGAAAGGATCCTGCCGTCAAGGCGCGCGATAGCCATCGATTTGTCTGATTGCACTGCGGAGATCGTATCGGAGTTGAGAAAACGTGCCTCGGGCCAAACTCCAGTGCCTCCAGAGTCGAGCACGTACTGCGGCTCGGGCTTATCAGCGAGCTTTAGATACAGTTTGCCGTCTTGCGCGTACAGAAGGCCATTGTCTCCAGGGACGACTTTGGGCTCATTTGCGTCAAACTCCTGCAGCTCTTTGAGCGTTGAGCCATCGAACAGCTTCTGCTCCCGGCGGCCTGCCGCGATGCGTGTGCCCCGGGGAGACAGGAACATTGGCCCGCCTGTGGGGACCGCCGAACTGCACTGAAGATCGCTCGAACAAAGCTGAACGCCCTCGCGATTGAGCAGGACGAAGCTGCCGTTGCCTGCCGACTGCACCGACTCCCTGGCCTTGCGGACCGGCATCTCGTTTGTGATAAGCGCGTCAGGCTTGGAAAGGTCAAATAGCAACAGCTTGGATTCGGGCAGATCGAATTGGGGAGAGTCTTCGTCGCCGAAGGTGGTGGTGTTGACCGTCACCATGACGAGGTCGTTCGAGAGGAAACTGATATCGCTAAAGCTGCCGACAATGCGGCCTAAGCTATCGGTGGGGAATCCGAACGGCCGCAGGTCGCGACGAAAGGCAGGCTTCGGTCCCGGAGCGGCGCGGCAGCCGCCCATGACTAGGGCGAGTGCTGCGAGGAGACAGAAACTCGTCCACTGAAGGATTCTAGAGCGTAAGAGAAACATGGCTCACAAGCTACCCCTATGAAAACACGGCCCAGGGGGAATCGCTCTGCGGAATGGATAAGTTTTGTAACCCGAATCATTTTCGCAGAAATGACTGCGCCGGATCGTCGTTTCCTAATCGTTGGACAAACAGATGTCGCTGCGAAGTTCTCTTGCGGCGTATCATCAGAACCATTCTTCATGGCCGCGGCTTCACAGGAAATCGCAGCTTCGCCAGTCAAAGGCACGACGCGCAAAGAACTGTGGCCGCTGGCGCCTGCATCATGGCTCAAGTTTGCCGTCCTCGCGCTTATGCTGGCGATGATTGCCGCGCTGCTGTGGTTGCCGTTGCGGCGCGTCGGCAGCGACTCCCAGATCAATTACAACGAAGGCTGGAACGCCTACAAACAGACTCTCGCGCGCGACGGCTTTCCTCTGTACGGCGCGCCTCCCAATCCGCTCACCGGGCCTACCACGTATCCCCCGGTTTCGTTTCACCTGATCGGCGGGCTGGCACGGCTTCGTCATGGCGACGTAGTACGGATGGGACGGTGGGTTTCTCTGTTCGCACTGTTGGCAGCCGGCGTCCTCATCGGTCTCATCGTCGGCGAACTTAGGGCGGGTGCCGTGGTGGCCGGATTCTCGGCGCTCCTCTACCTGCTGGGCATCGCGATTTTTCTGCCCGACCGTCTGGGAATGAACGATCCGCAATTACTTGGCGAGGCATTCACCGCTGCCGGCTTGTATTTCTACCTGAAAGGACGATGTCGTGTGCGCTGGCTGGTGGCTTCCGCGCTGCTCTTCTGCCTCGGAGGTTTCACCAAGCAGAACCTGCTGGCGTTTCCCGCGGCGGCGGGTCTGGACCTCCTACTGCGGTCGCGCAAAGGGCTCGCGATTTGGCTTGGGGCAATGGTCGGCTTCGCCGCCTTGTTGACCGGGCTCACCCTGGCATGGGATGGCCGTTATTTTCTGACGCACTTGCTGTTTCATCGCACGTACTCGCTCGACGACGCTATCACCAGCGCGACGCAGTATTACCTGGTGAGCTTCCAGGGAATCATCCTGGTCTCGATTGTGTGGCTCATCTGCCGAGGACGCAGGTGTCCGCTGCTCACGACGGCGTTCCTGTTCGCCAATGCGCTGGCGTTCACGCTGGCCGGCGGCGACGGAGTGGACCTGAATATCTACTTCAACGCGTTCGCTGCCGGGGTATTGATTTGCGGAATCGCGGTGGCCGAGTTCGGCGGAGAGGGTGGACGTCAGAGTGTTGAGCCTGCCATGAGCTTGACCGAGAATCGCCCCTCCGGAATCAGGTCCGCGGCGCTAATGCTGGCGCTTCTCCTGTGTCTATCGGTAGGGTTTCCTGATCGCATTGCAACCGATCGTGCGAGAGCACAACAGATAGCAGGTAACGACGCCGAATTCCAAGCTGCTGTCAGGCTGCTGAGGGCGGCGCCGGGGCCGGCGTTGTGCGAGAACCTGCTGCTTTGCTACCGCGCGGGCAAGCCTTATCTGCTGGACACCTTTGTCGCCGGCGATCAGCTCGATGCCGGCGCTTTGGATCGCGATGCGATTCCGGCCATGCTCCGCAGCCGGAAGTTTGGTGCGGTTGAACTGGACACGCTTCCCCAAGAGGCGGTGTCGGCTTCGGCTCCGCTGGTGCGCGATCGCCCCCGCTTTTCGCAAGAATGGATTGACGCGCTCTTGCAGAACTACAAGCTTGAAGTACGAAATCCGCACGTACTAATTTTTCTGCCCAAGTAGCCCAAATAGCTTGATGAATTCCGCACTCCAGGGGCGAACCGACAGGGGGCGGAAACTGCCCCACCCCCGCCGCCTGGTTTGGCGACAGGGGTGGAGCAATCGTTCTAGTGATTGCCACCTTGGTTGGTGATGGTGGCAGTCGTGCCATCGAACTTGGTGATGTGGATGTTGAACGGCTCGGCGTAGGAGTTGGCGCGATCCGTCAGAATGCTGATGCCGACCGCTTCGCCCAGCACAATCGACCAATAGCTGGAGCTGCGGAAGTGAATGCCGGCGTGAATGCCGTGGCCGAAGGTCACGTTCCAGGCCAGCTTGTTCAGCTCTCCGTTGATGGTGAGGCTGTCACGATCGGCGCCGGTGTAAGGCACCAGAGACAGGCCGTCGGAGCTAGGCACCATGACATCGGAGCCGGCAGCCAACAGCAGCGGCCGGATGGGCTGGCTACAATCAAAGAAGAACTTGATTGTGGCAATGCAGGCACCCCCCACGGTACCGTGTCCGGTGGGGTAGCAAGGATGCGTTGGTGCCCCTTCGGGGAAGGCCAGCGGTAGCAGATAGGTGCCGTACTTCGAGTAGATGAGGGGCAGCGCCGCAGAATTCAGCACGTCGGGGTGCAAGGCCTGGGAGGCTTGCGGCATGGGGTGCTGATGCGTCATCAGAGCCTGGATCAGTGCGCCCATCTCTTCCGGGCGTTGCCGCAGGTTGACAATCCACTTGTGGAACCAGGCGGCCTTTAATGCGCGCGTCGCCATCTCAGGGATGGTTCCTACGGCGTCCACCGGACCAGCCTGGCTGCTGGCGCTACCAAAGGTCTCGAAGCCGTGTTCGCTGAGCGAGCCGACATAGGGGTTGCCGGGGTTGACCGGGCAGCCAATTCCGGCAAGCACAAGCCCGGCGATAAAGTATTCCTGATGGAGCGCGTCGACGTGGGTGTAAGCGGTCATGTCCCGGCCCATGCGGACGAAGCGGTAGGTGGGGTCGAAGCGCAGGCTGGCCGACGGCGCGAAGCCGCTTTCGATGGCCAGATACTCCGCCGGTTGGGTGACGTAGTCAGCCCCGCCTTCGGAGACCGAGAGGAATCTCTGGAACATCTGGGTGATGGGTTGCACGCCCATGAAGGTCGGCTGGATGAGGAACTGGGACATGTAAGGTCCCTGCACATTCCCATCGCCAGGCGTAAACTGCCCGCGGAAGATGTTGGCCGGCGTGACCGGGTAGGGGAACTGACTGCCATGGCTGCGGACATAAGACAAATGGTTCATGTCGGCGCAGGCTTGGGCTATCACCGAGCTGGTCGGATAGTCGGTGAACTGCACGTCGCGGCACTGCGACGCCCAATAATGTTCGACCATCTCTGCGGCGGTCTGGGCGCTGGTGATGGACGGCGCGGGCGGAATGTTAGTGGCGTGCGAGTCGCGCCCTTCCAGGTCATATGCCAATGCCCCCATTGGGCCGTTCAGGGTACCAGTGAAGCCCGCTCCACCAGGGTTTCCGACAATGATGTTTTGGAAGTCCGAGAAACGCCCGGTCCCAAGTGCGTAGGTGAGGCTTCGCCAGGCTTGGGGGTTGACAATACCGAGGTACGGATGCGGCAGGCACTTGCTCCAGCTGCCGCTGAAGTCGCTGAATCGCGCGGCGTCACCGTTGTCCGGCAGTTCGCCGATGTCGATGTACTCGTTATCAGCGGTCTGGTCGCGGTACTGGAAGCTGGCGGCGGCGCGAGACCGCGAGCTATAGTTCACGACCGAGGCGCCAGCCTTCAAGGGAACAGTCGCCAGCGCGACAGCGGCAGCGCCGCCGATGCCGATCTTGCCCATGAAAGAGCGACGGCTGCTGTCGGCTAGCTGACCCTCTTTGGGCTGCTTCGACGGGACTTCCTGGGTTCCCTCGGCCTGCGCGGGTTCGACCCCATCGCAATGCTTTTGCGGATCCTTCATGTGTATCTCCTCTCGATTCTCTTCGGTAAAGCAGGCATGAGAGATCCGTATACAGAGTACAGTTCACCCTGTAGCAGCGTGTGCAGCTTGCTGGACCCCAATTCACCTGCGGTGTTAACTGAACAGTGGAGCTAAGCAGCAATCAACGAAGCCAGCGCAGGCCGGCGCAAGTTAGAAATTTGCCCGCTAGAGCACTAATATCTAAAACCAGCTCTGCTTTCGTTCGGGACATAGTGAGACCAAAGTCCACATCTGTCAAGGGCCTTTTTGTGCCTGCCCAATCGGTAACGCTAAGGTAACAAGGGGTAATCAGAGGGGGCACGGCGGGAAACTCCACGTTTCCCGCCAAGCTCAGCGGCAGTCGCCGCTGGAGAGTGCATCGGACAGAGAAAAACTTCGGGGAATCGTTATGCGGTCAGAGGCGCGCTGGCGCTCGCGACGCATTGCCACTTGCCATTTTTCATCCAGGTATCGAGCCACCGCTCATGAGCGTCGACGACTTTGCCGTTGGCCATGGTTCCTTTGCCCCGCCAGGTACCCGTGGCAATGGCCGTGCCTCCGTGCACCACGACCTTAACATCGCCGACCTCGTTCACCTGCCATTGATCGTGTTTAAGCCGCTCCAAAACTTCTGATCTGCTGCGCAGGGTCCCGTCGCTGTCCACCTCGACGAAGATCTCCGACAGCAACGAGGCAACCGTAGTGGCATCGTTGGCTTTGGCGGCGGCCGCCCATTGCTGCTCGTACTGCGTGATGGCCTCGGTGATCGTGCCGCTCATTTGGCTATGAGTCTGGTTGTATTGCGCCATGGTTGGTTATCCTCAACGGGCTTGTAGGAACTATGCATTGTACACACGCTGGCCGATGGGTGGAAGGAAGACAGATATGACCCGCGGTGCGCGGTTTTGAATCGGCTCCCGCATCCCCGAGGTGGACTTCGATTCGAAGGTCAGACCCTGGCCAGATGCACCCCGAACCACTTCTTGCGATCGGACCAGCTCTGTTCGAGAGCGAATCCGCTTTCGCGAAGGATTGAGTCGATCATGGCGTCGGTGTACTTGTAGCTGTTCTCAGTGTGGATGCGCTCACCGGCATCGAACTTTACGTCGAGATTAAGTGCCGGCAGGAAGGCGCTTTGCTGGACCAGACTCTCCAGGAAGATTTCCATTCGCGAACATCGCCGGTTCCACAATGCGATATGACGCCAGGCATCGAGATTGAAGTCGGCGTCGAGCTCACGATTGAGGCGGGCAAGAATGTTCTTATTGAAGGACGCGGTCACGCCTTGCGCGTCGTCGTAAGCGGGAATCAGGATGGTTGATTTCTTCGCATAGTCGGCGCCCAGCAATAAGGCGTCACCCGTGCGGAGAGTCTGGCGAATGCGGCGCAGGATGCGAATAGCCTGCGGCGGCTCGAAGTTGCCGATGCTGGATCCGATATAGAGCACCAGCTTGCGGCCGGTGATGCGGCTGAGGGCAGGCACGCCGCCGGTGTAATCGGCGACGATGGGATTGACGCGCAGGGATGGGAACTCGTTACCGAGCTGCCGCACTGCCTGCTCCAGCGCCGAGGGCGAGACGTCGATCGGATAAAAAAGCGAGCGGCTCTGACGCTGCAGCAATTCTTCAATCAGGATGCAGGTTTTAGTCGCAGTTCCAGCTCCCAGCTCCACCAATGTCAGCGAGGGTCCGGCTTGCTGCAGAATGTCAGCGGCGTGCTGCTCAAAGATGCTGCGCTCGGTGCGGGTGAGGTAGTACTCCGGCAGCTCGGTGATCTGCTCGAATATCTGCGAGCCGACCTCGTCATAGAAGAGCTTGGAGGGGAGATGTTTCGGCGCGGCGGTAAGCCCCTCGTAAACTTCGAAGGCTATCGCGTCATTGGTCAGGAACTGTAGTTTAGTCGTCGCCATTGGCCAACCGGACGCCCATGAACTGCCAACGTGCATGAGGCGGGAAGAAGTTGCGATAAGTAGATCGGATGTGCGATCGCGAGGTGGCGCAGGAGCCCCCGCGCAACACAATCTGATTGCACATGAATTTGCCGTTGTACTCGCCAACCGCGCCGGCGGCGGGCTTGAAACCGGGGTACGGGCTGTAGGCGCTGGCCGTCCACTCCCAGACATCACCAAACATCTGGGTCAGGGAATCGCCGGCAGGTGCAGGCTGCGGATGCAGAGCTCCCGACTCCAGGAGATTGCCCTGCACGGGAAGCGAATTGGCCGCGGTTTCCCACTCGAATTCGGTAGGTAGCCTGCCACCGGCCCAACGAGCATAAGCATCGGCCTCGTAGTAGCTGATATGACATACCGGCTCACTCAATCTGAGCCGCTGCATTCCCTCGATGCTGTAGTTCCACCACTCGCCGTCGCGCTGCTCCCAATACAACGGCGCGGTCCATTGATTGTTGCGAACCGTGTCCCAGCCATCCGAGAGCCACAGTGTAGGAGTGCTGTAGCCGCCGTTGCGTATGAACTCGAGATATTCTCCGTTGGTCACCAGGCGTTTCGCCAGACGAAACGGCTCCAGATAAACATGGTGGCGGGGGCCTTCATTATCGAAAGCGAAGCCTTCGCCCTGGAATCCGATCTCGGGCGTACCTCCGGCGAAGCTCTGCCAATCGAGCGGGGTGCCGGCGGAATCGAGGACGGCGGCACCAGGACCATCCCGATATGCCGGCCGCAGTGGATTCGTCCACAACCCGTTTTTTACGTCGGTGACGAGTAGCTCCTGGTGCTGCTGCTCATGATGCATACCCAGCGTGATCAGCTCAATGGCGGCTTCCGGAAGATCGCGTTCGATCAGGTCCGCCATTGCCTCATCGACATGACCGCGGTACAGGCGCACCTCGTCGAGACTAGGTCGCGACAGGATGTGCCGCAAAGCGCGCAGCGGCCGGTCGCCAATCGTGTTGTAGTAGGAATTAAATAAGTTGCGAAAGACTGGGTGAGGCGGTTGGTATTGCTGGTCATACTGCGACAGGACGAAAGTCTCGAAGAACCAGGTGGTATGCGCCAGGTGCCATTTTGCTGGGCTGGCGTCCGGCATGGGCTGAAGGCTGTGGTCCTCGACGCTTAGGGGTGCGCAGAGGCGCAACGAGGTTTCACGCACGGAAAGGAACTGCCGCAGGAATGAGCTGCGGCTCGGTGTCGTATTGTCTGGCGCTATCGCGATAATGGACATGGCCGGTTGCGACATGAACGGGTTTAGATGCGGGATCAGGTTCTTCCGCACCGGTTTTGGCACTCAATCCTCTGCGACCCACAGAAAGATGCGCCGCCGGGAAGAAAGCTACAAATTTTCGGAGGGAGCCAAATTGGGGCAATTGAGGCTTTTCGATCAGGATTGCAAACTACTTTGCAGCCCTGATGGGAGCGGGCGACTCTACGACGGGTGCGATCGGCCCAATCGCGGGCTCTACGTACATCCCTCTGATGTCGTTCCAGCGGACGCTTAGCATCTCCAGACCCATCTTGAGGCCGTCGCGGACCGGGCTGATTTTGGAACGATGATCATGGGCCCACTGAACCGGCACCTCGACGGTGCGCAGCTTGAACTTGCCAGCCAGAAACAGCAGCTCGGGATCAAACCCCCAGCGTTCGACCCGCTGGCGGCTGAAGACGGTGTGCGCGGCAGCCCGGGTGAAGGCCTTAAACCCGCATTGCGTATCGCGATACTTCAATCCGAGTACGAGCCTTAGCGCCAGGTTGAACATCCGGCCATAGAGTTGTCGATGCCAGGGCTGACGCTCCGTCTGCAATTCAGCCTGCAGCCACCGGGAACCGATGGCAACGTCCGCCCCATGTTCGATGGCGTCGAACAGCTTGCCCGCCTCGTGAATAGGCGACGACAAATCGGCGTCCGTGAACAGCATCACATCGCCCTGAGCCTGCAGCATCCCGTTTCGGACGGAGTATCCCTTGCCGCGATTTCCCGGATTTTCCGCCAGCCGGACTTCCGAGTGCAGCCTTGCGAACCGCCGCACCACGTCCGCAGTGGAATCCGTGGAACCATCGTTTACGACGATGACTTCTGCCTGTAAGGACTGCGTGTCGATATATTCCAGGACCTTGGGAAGAGAGACTGTGAGCCGCTCGCTCTCGTTATACGCCGGGATGATTATGCTGTAGCTCAAGTCGGTCATCAGCCACTTAGACGCTTCTCATTGTATGTCAGTTGTCAGGTGCTTGAAATCCCGGGCGGCGAGCTGACTGTGCAATGGCCCTTGCGGGAAGCCGCCGGTGGAATTAGCCTCAGCATCGGGAACCTATGCGTTACTTCGGTCTCACCTGTTTGTGGGTCGGTATGCTGCTGCCGGCCGGGGCTGCTTCGAAGCCGCATATGGTGAGCCTGGGCAAGCCGGTTGCTGCCCAATTATCCATAGGGCCTTCGGAGGACAAGACCATCGACATCGGCATACGCCCACTGTACGTCGACGGCAAGGTCAAGGAGTTCACCACCGGCAACGCTCACGACGTCACCGATCGCGAGTTCGTGGTCAGGCGCGCTTACCGCATCAACGACGCCTTGCCCAACGACGAACGCAAGACACCGAAATGGCTATGGCAGCGTGGTGGCTGGATTGTCGTGAACCGCGTTTCGGGTAAGATCAGCCTGCTGAAGCTGCCGGAGTTCGACCCGTTCTATTCCGACGTGGCCTGGTATCGCGATTATGCGGCCTATTGCGGCATCTCAAATTCGGGTGAGCGGGTAATGGCGATCGTCGCCGAGATCGGAAGCACCAAGCCGTTGTTTCACAAGGATGTGGGGAAGAACAATGATGGTGATGCGGTCGACAGCAACTGCACGGCGCCGCGCTGGGAGCGGCAGCCAGCCCGCGTGACCTTTTTGCCCAAGGTCGGCGAGACGTTCACCGTCAATGTGAGCGGGCACTTTGCCGACGAGGTAGAGCACGATTCCGACGAGCAGTAGAAAAGCGTTCACCACAGAGACACAGAGGTTGGGGATCACGTTTTCGTTCGGGTCACGCCATGCGGCTTTCTTGGGATTGATTGCGCCGCGAGTTGGATTAAGAGCAACCTTTTTGTTTTCCTCTTTGTCTCTTTGCCTCTGTGGTTGATTTTGATTTGCTAGCGAGGGAATGTCTGAAGACGCTCGACGAAAATCTGCGTGACGCAGAAATTGCTCACGGCCATCTCTGCGCCGGGCAGGTGCTCGGGGTGCGCTTGGCGATGCGCGGACTTGAACTGCTGGGCATCTACGATCCGCACGGCCAAGACCGCAAGCGGCTGATCACGTTTGTCGAGATCGATCGCTGCGCCACGGATGCTGTTGCCGTCGTCACCGGCTGCCGGCTGGGCAAGCGCGCCCTGAAGTTTCGTGACTGGGGCAAGGTGGCTGCCACCTTCATCGATCTCCAGTCGGGGCGCGCGGTGCGGGTGTGCGCTAAGGAAAGCTCGAAGGCGCTGGCACGGCAGCTCCATCCCGAGATCGAGAACAAGAATCAGCAGCAGATGCTAGCCTATCGCGAATTGTCGAACGAAGAATTGTTTACTGAGCAATGGGTAAAGGTGTCGCTGCCGCCAGAAGAACTGCCCGGATATAAGGGGGAACGCATCGTCTGCGCCGAATGCGGCGAGGGGATCAACTTCCAGCGCGAGGTACGCCAAGAGGGCAAAATACTGTGCCGCTCGTGCGCCGGGGAGAAATATTACGAAGAGATTCCTTAGCTGAGCTTGCTCGCCAGCGCGTGTTCGGCGACATGCGCTACGCGCAACACGGTAGCCTCGTCGAAGTGCTTTCCTAAAATCTGCAGTCCGATCGGCAGGCCTTCTTTGCTGTTGCCGCAGGGAATCGAAATTCCGGGAATTCCCACCAGGTCGGCAGTGACGGTGAAGATGTCGGCAAGATACATCGCCAGCGGATCATCGGCCTTCTCGCCCAACTTGAAAGCTGCGGTCGGCGCCGTCGGCGTGACGATTACGTCGACCTTGGCGAACGCCTCATCAAAGTCGCGCGCCAGCAGGCTGCGCACACGCTGCGCCTTAAGGTAGTAGGCGTCATAGTAGCCGGCGCTGAGGACGTAGGTGCCCAGCATAATGCGCCGCTTGACTTCCGCACCGAATCCCGCGTCACGAGTGCGGCGATACATCTCGGCCAGGCTTTTCCCTTCGCCGCGCAAGCCATATCGCACTCCGTCGTAGCGGGCCAGGTTCGACGATGCCTCGGCTGTGGCAATCACGTAGTACGTCGGAATTGCGTATGCGGTGTGCGGCAGGGAAATGGGGACAACTTCCGCCCCCGCCTTCGCCAGTTCCTGAATTCCGTTCTCGACGGCATGACGCACGTCGGCATCCAGTCCGTCGCCGAAGTATTCCGCCGGAACTCCAACCTTCAGCCCGGCGATCGGTTCACCCACGTGCAGGCAGTAATCGGGCACAGGAACATCGGCCGTGGTCGAATCGAGTGGGTCGCGGCCGGCAAGCACCTGCAACAGCATTGCGGTGTCTTTCACCGTCTTGCCAAATGGTCCCGGATGGTCGAGCGACGAAGCGAAGGCAATCAAACCGTAGCGTGAAACACGGCCGTAGGTCGGCATGAGGCCCACGACGCCGCAAAACGCCGCGGGCTGACGAATGGAGCCTCCGGTATCGGAGCCCAGGGAAGCGACCGCCATTCCCGCCGCCACCGCAGCCGCTGAACCTCCGGACGAGCCTCCCGGTACCCGCGAATGATCGCGCGGATTGCGTACCGGATGAAAGCCGGAGTTCTCGTTCGACGAGCCCATGGCGAATTCGTCGCAGTTGGTCTTGCCGAGGATGATCGCGCCGGCCTGTTCCAGTCGCGTGACCACCGTGGCATCGTAAGGCGCGATGAAGTTTCCCAGGATCTTTGAAGCCGCAGTAGTGCGAACGTCCTTGGTCATGAAGACGTCTTTCACCGCGACCGGCACGCCGGCCAGCGGCGGCAGCGCGTCGCCCTTATCGGCCAGCGCCTGAATTTTGGCTACCTGGACGTAGGCGCGATCTCTCGATAAGGTCAGGTAGGCGCCGATATCGGCGTCTTCAGCGCCGATCTTCGTGTAAAACGCATCCACCATCGCCGTGACGCTAGTCTGTTTCTCCAGAACCGCGGTGCGCGCGGAATCAACTGTCAGCAAGTCAACGTTCATGGGTTAGCGCTCGATCACCTTGGGAACTTTGAAGAAGACGCCGTCGGACTTAGGCGCATTCCGCAGCGCTTCGTCGTGTGGCAGGCAGGGACGCGGCTCGTCGGGTCGCATGGCGTTGGCAAAGTCTTCCGCGTTGCCTGCGCCGTAGCGGGCCGCCACCTGCGCCATCGGCTCGACATTGCTGGTGTCGAGTTGGTTGAGCCGGTCGATATATTCGAGAATGGAGTTCAGATCCTTCAACATGCGAGCGCGCTCATTGTCGGTTAATTCGAGATGCGCAAGTTCGGCGACGTAGGCGACGTCTTTCTGTGTAACCACGATTTTCCTCCGCCTGGGTTAACGCCCAGGCTGGATCGTGCGGAATTCGATGGCGGCAATCGGTTCGGCAACCAGTTGGTTCAGCGCTGCCAGGTATTGCGGGAGAAAACTCTGCAGTTGGCGCCGCCATGCTTCGTCGGGGACGGCGACCGTGAGAACGCCGGAAGCGAAGCCGACTGCCGGGGCACGCTCGGCGATCTTCGCCCCGCAAACGATGGGCCAGGCCATGACCGGGCCGCCTTCGCCCTCGCGGCGCACAATCTCGCCGGCGATCTTCTTCAGGGTTCCACGTACCTGCTGCATCTGCAAGTTTTCCCGACTAAAGATTGATTGTACTGGACGCACAAGCCGGCGTTCTTACCTCGAGAGCCGAAAGTATTTTTGCTCTGAATTCGTGGGCTGCTCGTGTACATTGTGCAGTTCCACCAACCGACATCGCAGAAGCGAAACGGGCGGGGGCTGAGTGAGAAAGGGAGGCAGAATGTCCACGCATCGCGGGAGTCTCGTCGCAATTCTGGTTGCTGTTGTGAGCAGCGTCGCAACTCTGTGGGCGCAATCGCCCATGCCGTACGGTGCTCCGGTAGGTATTGAGACAGCCAAGAAAGTGGCTGCCGTGGCGCTGGCCGAGGCCACCAAGAACGACTGGACGGTAGCGATCGCGGTAGTCGACCCTGGCGGCGATCTTGTCTACTACGAGAAGATGGACAATACGCAGCTCGGCAGCGCCAAGGTCTCCGTCGACAAGGCGCGCTCAGCCGCACTCTTCAAGCGACCGACGAAAGCGTTTCAAGATGCGTTAGCGGGCGGCAGCAATGGTCTTCGAGTGCTTGGGATCGAGGGAGCTGTGCCGGTAGAAGGTGGCGTACTGCTGGTGGCCGATGGAAAGATTATCGGCGCGATCGGCGTCTCCGGCGACACTAGCGCGCACGACGCCCAGTGCGCGAACGCGGCGGCCACCGCCATGCAGAAGCCATAGCTGCCGTTCATTTCTTGCGTTGTACGAGGAACTGAGCCAGCTCACGCAGAGTGTTAGCCTGCTCGCCGAAGCTCTCGAGTGCTGCGGAAGCCTTGGCGGCCAACTCGTCTGCCTGTTTCAGGGACGCGTCGACCCCGAACAGCGCCGGGTAGGTCGCCTTCTCTTCCGCCTTATCCTTGCCGGCAGTTTTCCCCAACTGTTCTGAAGTCTGGGTGACGTCGAGCACGTCGTCCACGATCTGAAAGGCCAGTCCGATGTTGCGGCCGAATTCGCGCAGGCTGGCGATCTGTGACTCGTTCGCATCGCCGTAGATGCCGCCAGTCACGACGCTGGCCGTGAGCAAAGCGCCAGTCTTGGAGCGATGGATGTATTCCAGCGTGGCGGCATCGGCCCGTGTGTGCTGCGCCTCCAGGTCCATCACCTGCCCGCCGATCATGCCGTCGATGGTGCCGGTAGCGTGGGCTGTCTCGGCGATGATGGCCACGCGTGCCTTGGGTGAGCATTGCAATCCGGCGAGAACTTCGTAAGCCAGGGTCTGCAAGGCGTCGCCGGCGAGGATGGCCGTCGCTTCGCCGAAAGCCTTGTGGCAGGTGGGAAGCCCGCGCCGCAGGTCGTCATTGTCCAGCGCAGGCAGATCATCGTGGATCAGCGAATAGGTGTGCAGCATCTCGAGCGCTGCGCCCAGTTCCTCGATGCCTGCGGGAACGCAGCCGTGCACCATCAGCCCCGCTTCCATGCACAGAATCGGACGCAAACGCTTGCCTCCCGCAAACACACTGTGGCGCATCGCCTGATGGATGGACGAAGGATACTGCGTGGTGGGCGGCAGTAGCCGCTCCAGAGTCTTGTCGGTAAGGATTCTGCCTTCTTCGAGGACCTGTGTGAGCATGAAGAGGGCAGTATAAATGAGCTACGAGCCGTGAGCTTCGAGCCAGAATCGGATCGGGGTTTACTGCACACCGATCGATACATGCTGCAGCACGGCGTCTCTGGCCCGGGCAAACTTACTAACCCGAACCGGAAACCTGCTGGCGGGTTTATGCGCAACGTAGTCGCCGATGAAATAGCCGAACACCGAGCCCACCAATACATCAGAAGGGAAGTGCTGGCCGGCGGTGACGCGTGTAACGCTTACGGTGGTGGCCATTCCGTACATCAGCAAGTCGAGTGGGATGGAATGATATTGGTGAGCGACCGTGGAGGCGATGGTCCAGGTAAACATCGCATGCCCGGAAGGGAATGATCCGTTGGTCCAGTTTCCGGTAAAGAACTTTCCCTCACCCGGGCCCGTGTAGGGTCTCCCCCGCTGCAGGATCGCCTTCAAGGCGCTGTAGAGGATGATGCTGTCAATGGTGGACTCTGCGGTGCGGATGCCGACTTCCTGTTCATGCGCATTCCTGGTTATGAGACCGGTCAGGTAAATGCCTCCAACAACGGCAGCGCTACCAAAAGTAAAGGCATTGGAAATCTCGCGGTTGCTCTGGTGCCAGCTCACTGGCACGTCTTGCAGGAGGTGTTCATCCGCATCGGTCGCCGCCAGCGCCGTCGTCGCTCCGACCACCAGAATGTCCCATTTGATCGCGCTCTTCTTGAAGGGGGCCTTGAGGATGTGAATCTCATCCTGACCGATGGTGCGGCCGACGCCGACGACAGGATTGTCGAACGATTCCGACTCGATGGACGGGGCAGAGGGTTGGGTTGCGGTTTCCGGCGCCGCTGATGGCGATGATGTGCTGCTCGGCGTTTGAGCCAGAAGCGCACTCGGGGAAAACAGGAGTACGACGGCCAGGGTCAGAGACCGAACACTCGCATGGTAGGGGTCTATGGACCAGGCGCACCGCTCAGGCTTGGTTCTGGAGGTCAGCATGGTCAGCCATCTCCACTTTTATCTGTTTCGGATGCGAGTTCTTGTCGCCTGGGACCGAGATGACGAATTTGTAACCGGCTGGTCAGCCTCTTAGCACTGACGGCGGCTTTAGCCGGTACCCTGCATCTAACTCTTCCAGTCCGTTTCACGGAGGAGAAATGAAAGGTACAGCCATTCTGCTACTGGCCGCCGCATCCCTGATGGGAGTTGCTGCCGCCCAGGACACAACCACCACGACAACCACCGCCAAGCAGGACATGAAGGATGCGGGACATTCCACGTCCAATGCGGCTAAAGACGTAGGTCACGCGACCAAGAAGACGACCAAGAAGGCCGTGCATAAGGGTGCGGAGAAGACCGACGAGGGGTCGCAAAAGGTCGAAAGCAAGACCGCCCCTCAATAGGGGATGGGGAAAACGGAACTTCTGGGAGGTTACGGCGGAAAACCTTTTGAGGTACACCGTCGGAACTCGTCGGACTTTATGCCTTGTCTGGCTTTGCGCTCGATGGTCAGCGCGACGGTGTGCGTTAGCTTGAGATGAAGGCGTTGAATCCCCTGCGAAGTACTCCGAAATGGCGTGCTAACATGAATAAGCGACCTTTCAAAGGCAGCGAAAGTTAGGAATGGTGAAATTTTTACTCTCTGATACTCAAGGCTCCAGAAAGCGAGTTTTGCCCTCTAATCGGCGAATGATCCTCGGCTCTGGAGCTTTAAGCGTACTCGTTTTTGCAGTGCTAGTCTGCGGTTTGGCCTCATTGGCGGTGGCCCAGTCCGAAGAGCCGCCTGCGACTCAACAGGAGACGCCTGCGACTCCGCCAACTCAGGCCCCGAACGCATCTCCCGCGCCGTCCCAGCCCGATCAGGAAGCTACCGGCGTGATTACTGGTACGGTGACAGACAAGCAGGGAGCCTTGGCGGTCGGCGCCAAGATTACTCTGACTGAAGAAGGCCAACCGGGTGCGCGTGAAATCGTTTCGGGCAACAATGGCGATTACTCGTTTTCCAATGTTTCCCCCGGCACCTTCCATCTGACGGTTACCGCCCCGGGCTTTGATACCCAGAAATACACTGGCCAACTGAACCTCGGACAAGCTCTTCTTGTACCGCCGATCCAGTTGCCGTTTACGGCCGCCGTGACCCAGGTGAACGTGGGCGGGTCGCCGGAAGAGATAGCGCAAGTCGAAGTTAAGCAGGAATTGCAGCAGCGCGTGTTAGGCATCTTCCCCAACTTTTATGTAACCTACACCGCAGATCCGCCCCCGCTTTTCCCCAAGCAGAAGTTCTACCTGGCGTGGAAGTCAGTGCAGGATCCGGTCACCATCCTGGGGGTGGCATTTCTTGCCGGCATCTATCAGGCGACGGACATTCCCGGCGGATACGGACAGGGCGCTGAAGGGTACGGCAGGCGATTCGGCGCGGCCTATGGCGACGTAATCTTTGGAACGTTCATAGGAAGCGCCATACTGCCCTCCGTACTGCATCAAGACCCGCGTTACTTTTATCTCGGTCCGGACTACAGCACCAAGAAGCGCTGGGCCCACGCGCTCGAAAACTCCGTCCTTGCTCGGAATGATCGGACGAAGAAGTGGGAGCCCAATTACTCCGGAATCATCGGGAGCTTCGCGGCCGCCGGCATCTCGTACAGCTACCTTCCGGCCAGCGACCGTACCGCAGGTTTGTACCTGCAAGATGCGCTGGTCAGGGTCGGGGAAAGCAGCGTCGCCGGCATTCTGCAGGAGTTTGTTCTGCGCAAGTTCACTTCTCATGTACCTAAACAGTCTGCGGTTTCCCCTCAGCAGCCATAGCTGCGACCAGGCATAAGAATTTCCCCTGGCAGCTTGGGCATGTTTTGCCTTTGCTGCTTGGATTGTGGCCGGAGAAATAAGATCTTCGACTCGCAGGCCTTGCGAGAGAAGTTACCTGAGCTCCGGGATTCTGGAGCGGACGCGTTTGAGCGCGGCCAAAAACTGTTCGTTGTGCTCGGGAGTACCGATAGTGATTCGCACCGCGTTGGGCGCACCCCATTGACCGCTCATAGTGCGCACGATAACTCCCTCCTGCTGTAATGCCTCGCAGAGTGGACGCGCGTCTTCGCCGGTGTCGCAGAAGAGAAAATTCGACCAGGTGGGCACCACGCGGATGCCGAACTCCGAAATGGCAGACGAGAGCACTTGCGCTTGGGCGGCATTGTTCTCCACCGCCCGGGCAACGTGGTCCGCATCGGCCAGGGCAGCTAACGCTGCGGCTTCCGCTAACGACGACACCATAAAAGCCGGCTTCATCCGCCCCAGATAGCTGATCAATTCCGTTGGCCCGATCCCGTATCCGACGCGAAGTCCGGCCAGTCCTTGCGCTTTGGAAAAGGTGCGCAGGACAATCACCGGCCGGCCGGCGCGAACGTACTCCAGCGCGTGCGAGTAATCGAACTTGCGCTGGGCAGCGAAATAGGCGGCGAACTCGTAATACGCTTCGTCGAGAACGGTCAGCACATGCGAGGGAACGCGGTCGAGAAAATGATCAATCGCCGCCGCATCCAGGACCGTTCCGGTCGGATTGTTCGGATTCGCGATATATACAACGCGCGTGTTGCTGTCGATAGCGCCGAGAATCGCGTCCAGATCGAAGCCATCCTTCAGGGTTGGTACTTCGATCAAGTGAGCGCCGGTGGCTTGGGTCACGATGGGATAGACGATGAACGACACCTTGCTGGTGATTGCGTTCAGTCCGGGTCCCAGAAGCGTGCGCGCCAGAACTTCCAGGAAGGTGGTTGAGCCGGCGGTCACCATGATCTGCTGCGGATCGACGTCGTGAATTTCCGCCAGCCGTGCCGTCAGCTCGGTGCTGGCTGTATCGGGATAAAAGTGAACGTCGGAAATCGCGGCGGCAATGGCTTCAATGGCTAAAGGCGAAGGCCCGAAAGGATTCTCGTTGGATGCCATCTTGATGCATTTCACACCGCTCTCCAATTCCGCCTGTCGCACGGGTTTCCCGGGATGATAGCTGCCCAGCCTGCGTACATGTGCCGGGATGAATTTATGGAAGTCTGTCATTCGATCTCCGTCTCGCAGCTAAGCAATCAGCAACTAGCAATTAGCTTCACGATAAGCGCCGGACTGACCAGTGGCGGCAACGGCCATTCTGACTAGCTGCTAGTCGCTAGTTGCTTCTTCCGCGCCGCCGCTTTTAACTGTGCCACTTCCTTAGTTGTTAGATGCCGGAACTTGCCAGGCTCAACGTCCAGCTGCAATGGCCCGTACCGCACACGCTTGATCTTCTCAACGTGATGTCCGATTTCCTCGAACATCCGTCGTATTTGCCGGTTGCGTCCCTCGATCAGGGAAACTTCGTACCACGGATTCGCCGCGTCGCGCACCAGATTGATTTGGGCGGGGGCGGTGCGCACGCCACCCGACCGCCGGCGGACGGGTGCCTCCCCGCTTGCGCCGGCATAAGTTCTCAGCGGAGATGTGTCTGGACGGAGGCTTATGCCGCCGCGCAGTTTTTCGATCTCGTCGGCGGTGGGCTTGCCGCTGATCTTTACCAGGTAGGTCTTAGGCACATGCGAAGAGGCATGGGTCAGCTTCTGCGCCAGTTCGCCGTCATTGGTCAGCAGCAGCAATCCTTCGCTAGCATAATCGAGCCGTCCCACGGGATACACACGCGTTCTCAGACCGCGTACCAGATCTAATACCGTAGGACGACCCTCCGGGTCAGTGACTGTAGTCACGAATCCCTTGGGCTTGTTGAGCAGCAGGTACACCGGGCGTTCTCGACCACCGATAAGCTTGCCGTTGACTTTGATGCTGTCCGCTTCCGGATCCGCCTTGGTGCCCAGTTCTGTCACTACCTTGCCATTCACCGAGACCAGTCCGGCGGCAATCAGTTCTTCCGCCTTGCGGCGCGAGGCCACGCCTGCGGCGGCGATGATCTTTTGCAGCCGTTCGGTGGCCATGCGCTACAACTTTTCCTCAGGCTGGGCTTGCTCGGGTTCGGCTTCGGTGGCGAAGGACCCTTCCGCGGGAACCCTAGTGTCGCCCGTGAGACGATGCACCGGATCAGGAACCGCCTCGGTGACCGGCTCCGCTTCCTCGGCAGCTTCTGCGGCCGAAGCGGTTGTTGCAGGCTCGGACGACGCGTTGAACAATCCGGCTTGCGGATCGCCCAGCTTCTCGAATTCTTCTGCGCTAGGTAGCTCCGCGAGGTCCTTCAAACCGAAGCGCAGCAGAAACTCCTTGGTCGTCTTGTAGAGGATCGGCCGGCCAATGACCTGCTTGCGGCCGCCGGTGGTGATGAGCTTGCGATCGAGCAGGGTTGCGATGACTCCGGAGGAGTCGACGCCACGAATCTCGCTGATCTCCGGCACCGTGATGGGTTGCTTATAGGCGATCACGGCCAGCGTCTCCAATGACTGTAACGAGAGACGCACCGGCGGCTTGAGGCTTTTGGCAAAGCTGACCACGACATCGTGATGCTCCGGCTTGGTGGCCATGCGATAGCCGCCTGCAATCTGGCGGATTTCCATCCCGCGATCGGGCGAGGCATAGTCGGCGATGAGCTGCTCGAGCAGCCTGCTGAGGTGCGCTTTGACAGCCTTCGACTGCTCTCTTTCTTCCGCTCGATTATTCTCCAGGGGAAGAGCGGCCGGGGTGTCGCTCTGGACATCGACGGCTGCAGGTTCGGCCGGAGGCGCAGCGGAATCCGGGGCGCTGTTCTCGTCGTCCGCAAAGACTTCCTCTTCCTGCTCGTCCGAGTCGGGTCCGCCCTCCGCGACAGTCTCGTTCAACGCGAGACGAGCCTGCTCCTCGGAGCGCAATTCCGCGAGGACCGGGTCCTTGAGCAGCAAGGCCAGCTCATTGAGCGTGACCGGCTCTTCGGTCGCGTAAATGATAGCTTCAAGTTTTGCTTTAAGGCTCATGAGAGAGTTGTCAGTTGCCGGTTGTCAATCTCGAAAAACCGATTCATATTTCGTCTCATTCAACGGCGGTGCCGCGTTGGCCAGGTACATTCTTGCTAACAACTAACAACTGCTTTGCTACCGCCAATCGTCTTTCGCGATCGTGCCGTCGGCCATCAGCGCGTCGAAGTGAGTGTGCTTCTTCAGCACAATCTCACCGAAGACGTTGTCCTGCCGCGCCAGGATTGCTTGTAATCGTATCAATTCCAGGATGGCGAGGAAGGCGCACACCAGCGCCGCGCGTGAGCGCAAGCTGCGCAGCAACTGCTTCAGCCGCACCGGCCGCTCTTCCAGCGTCAGCCGGCGGCGCACAAATTCGATCATCTGGGAGACGGTGACACCCTCTTCGTCCACGTCGAACGATGGCCGTTTGCGAGCGCGGTCAAGAATCTGTTGAAACGTCTTTACCAGATCGATTACATCGGCCGCCAGCTCCGGATCCGTGCCCTCGGCATCGCGAAATTCCTTCAGTGCTGGATTCGACCACACCGCTGCCTCGATTTGCTGCTTCTGCAAAAGCATCTGCGCCGCCGTCTTGAAGCGCTCGTGCTCCAGCAACCGGTTGACCAGCTCCAACCGCGGGTCGTCTTCTTCCGCCGGCCCAGCGGGATCGCGCGGCAGCAGCATCTTCGACTTGATGTGGATGAGCAGCGAGGCCATGTAGATGAACTCGGCGGCCACGTCCACATCGAATTGCTTGATGCTCTCGACGTAATGGAGATACTGCTCTGTGATCTTCGCAATAGGAATATCGTAGATGTCGATGTCCTGCTTGCGGATGAGGTCGAGGAGCAGGTCGAGCGGGCCTTCGTAGACTTGTCCCACAGTGACGGAGAAGGGGGAGTCGTTGGCGTCCTTCCGCGCGGGGTGAGCCGGTTGCGGCGCATTGGAAGCGGGTTTTGTAGCGTCGGTCAATCGTAACAATGCGGGGCTGAAGCCCCGCTCACCCTCTGTCGTCCCTACGGGACTCAGACTATCAATTTGCGTTTACCCAGCGCTGAAGCGCTGGGCTACCTTCTTTCGCGCCTCTGGCGCTCGATCCGTTCAACTGAGAACGTCAGCTTCAATAACTACCTTAAGTAAATCAACCCCAGTTCATGCCGCGGCTTTCACTCACCTACTTTCCTTCAGCCAGCAGTTTGCGCCGGCGGCTCGTAATGCTGCGAGAGGTTCGCCGCCTCGCGCGCTTCGATCATTGTCGCCTCCGCCGCCTCGCGCGCCTTCTTCGAACCTTCTTCCAGAATGTCCCACGCCAGCTTGGGATCGGCCTCGTACTTGGCGCGCCGCTCCTGTATCGGAGCCAGCACTTGCCATAAGTTGTCGGCCGCCCAGCTTTTGCACTCGATGCAGCCAATGCCCGCCGACCGGCAGCCCTCGTACACCTTGGCCATCGTTCCCTCGGAGCTGAAGATCTTGTGCAGATCGCCGACCGGGCACTTATCGGGATCGCCTGGATCGGTGCGGCGAACGCGGGCTGGATCGGTGACCATGGTCTTCAGCTTCTGCCGCAGCGAAGCTTCCGGCTCGCTGAGAAAAATCGAATTCCCATACGACTTCGACATCTTGCGGCCATCGGTGCCGGGAAGCTTCGGCGTTGGTGTCAGCAACGGCTGTGGCTCGGGAAAAACAAACTCCCGTCGCGGATCGCGCTCGCCGCCGTGCAGCTTGCGCGGATAGAACTGATTGAACCTCCGCGCCACCTCGCGGGTTAGCTCCACGTGCGGGACCTGATCTTCACCGACGGGAACCCAGTTCGCTTGATACACCAGAATATCGGCCGACTGCAGCAAGGGATATCCGAGGAAGCCGTAGGTGCTGAGGTCTTTGTCCTTCAAGTTCTCGCGCTGCTCTTTATAACTGGGCACGCGCTCCAGCCAGCCCAGCGGCGTGATCATGCTGAACAACAAATGCAATTCGGCGTGCTGTGGCACGTGCGACTGAACAAACAACGTACTTCGCTCCGGATCGAGGCCGGCGGCGAGGTAGTCGAGCATGACCTCCAGCGAGTTCTGCTGCAGGCAGCTGGTGTCGGCGTAGTCGGTGGTGAGCGAATGCCAGTCGGCGATGAAGAAGAAGCAGTCGTAATCGTCCTGCAGGTTCACCCAATTGCGCAGCGCCCCAACGTAGTTGCCGAGGTGCAGCTTTCCCGTGGGACGCATGCCGCTTAGCACGCGGCCCTTACTGGTGCGATCGGTATCGTTCATCGGAAGCCCAAGAATAACGCGAGGAGCGCCTGAAAGAAGATGGTAAATGGAATGCTCATGATGCCGACCAGGTTGAAGCCGATCATCGGCAATACGAAAACCACAATCATCAGGGCGATGTAGCCATACTGGTCGAACTTCTGCAAACTCTGATACGAGAGGAAGTGACGAACCACCTGGCTGGCATCGAGCGGCGGCAGGGGTATGAGGTTGAAGACCGCCAGCAATACGTTGATCTCGATGGCGCGCGCAAACAGATCGACGAGCGGCCTGCCGACAACCGCGGACCCGATGGTCGGGACCACGCCAGCCGCAGACCCTCGAACAATAACTACGATGCCCACCACGGCGAGAAATGCGGTCAGCAAATTGGCGATCGGGCCCGCAATGGCGCACAAAATATCGCCGCGGACGGGGTTCTTGAAGTTCCGGTTTTCAACCGGAACCGGCTTGCCCCAGCCAAACGTCCCCCGGTTGAAGACGATTAAAATCAGCGGCACCAGGATGGTTCCAACGGGATCGATGTGGGTGATGGGATTCAGAGAAATCCGTCCCATCATCTTGCCCGTCGGGTCCCCTAGCCGGTCAGCCATCCAGGCGCGTGCCGACTCGCGAACGCAAATCGCAAACAGCAGCACGATAATCTGAAAGAAGATGTCGACCGGGTCGAGATTCTGAAACATTGGATTTTGCTTTCGATACTACCATGCGGGAAACGAGCCATTCCTCTTTGGAAATGCCGGCATCTGATGGCGAATTTGCTGCGAGGTAATCGGGGAGGACCGGTTGTTGAGCAGTAGTTGACGCGGAGTTAGGAATTGTTCTCGGTCCGCAAGCGCACCAGCCGAGTTGCGTTCGGCGGCTTCGGTGGGGACGGCAAACGGCTCTAGTGCTGACCGCCGATCAAACCGTGTACATGGCCCGGCGGCCTCGCGATAACACCAGGCGCCGTGGCTGAAGGCAGGGAACCGATGAAGGAATCAGCCTCCGCCTTCGTTCATGATGCGATCGAACTCACTGGTCAAGGCGTTCTCGATCGGCTCTGAGCGTCTCTCACCGCGCGCCACTCGGCTCACATACGAGCGATCCACCTGCTGTTGGCGCGCAACTCGGCTATACAGTCCACATATGGATTGGACGTAGCGGTTCAACAGCGAAACTTTCTTTGCCCGGTCGTTTTGTTCCATTACGAAAAGAAAGATGCAGCATCCTGCAGCGTAGTTGTTTTCAAACCACGTCAGCTCGTTAGGAGCGTCCCTATGCGATGCTGGCAACGACGATGACAACCTACGGGCTGAAGAAGAGCATCTCATTCGGTGCCGGGCAGCGCTCGCCTGGGATTCGTAATGACAGCACTCGTCGATCGCACGGAGTTCCGAGCGGTTTTAAAGGAAAAAGAAGTTGTCAAATGTCTACGCCAGAAACTGAATGTGCCTGGTCGCCCCACTGACCCCAGCAGATCATTTTCTGGCTCGGGAATGTGCATCTCGATGACCTTCAGGTCGGGCTGCGCGTGATCGACAGGGAGCGACCTGATCGGCCGGCCTGAATGACGTCGAATTTAAGCATTTTGAAACGATCGCGGAAAGTGCGGTCATGAGCTGAGGAATGACAGCCCCCGACGATAAGCTCCAATCCTATAAACCTGGGCAGATCGTGCCCACATCAGGAATCTATACGGCGATTCATCAGCAGCATCGACCGCAGCACGATGTCGTGGCCATTCGGGGTGAAGAGTTTCCACCGTGCAGAGTTTGCAAGGACGAAGTGCTCTTTTGCATAGCATCTCCGGTATTGCACATGATGCACGACTTCGATCTAACCGGTCCGGCACCGCGGGTGATCAAGAATCGCGCCAAGGCGGCGAAGAAGGGCATGGAATAAGCCGCGGTGCGGCGTATGCCTTACAGCTGGATTAGGTCCGTTGTGTGCTTAAGCTGACCGCAGGCGGCATAAATATCCCGGCCGCGAGGGCGACGGACGAATGCCGGAATGCCGGCTTGGGTCAGGGTGCGCTGAAATGCCAGCACACGATCGGGGTCCGGGGTGGCGAAAGGAATTTCGGGACCCGGATTCAGCGCGATCAAATTCACCTTCGCCCGCAATCCGCGAATCAATTCGACAATTGCCCGCGCGTGTTGTACGTCGTCGTTCACCCCGCCCAGCAGGACATACTCGAAGGTCAAGCGCTCTCGGTTGCGGAGCGGGAAGTCTCGTAGCGCCGCCATTAACTTCTCGATCGTCCACTTCTTCGTAATCGGCATGATTTGCGTGCGCAGCGCTTCGTTGGGAGCGTTGAGCGAAACCGCGAGCTTGGGCCGGACGGGCTCGGCTCCGAAATCGGTAATCCGCGGCACAATGCCGGAGGTCGAAACCGTCATTCGCGATTCCGGGATGCCGACGCCTTCCACCAGCAGCCGCACTGCCTGCATAAAGCTGTCGTAATTGAGGAAAGGCTCCCCTTGTCCCATAAAAACAAGATTGAGGCGGTCGCGCTCGGGAACAACCTGCCGGTCGGCGAGTATAGCCAGAACCTGGCCGACAATCTCTCCTGGCGCGAGATTGCGCCTCAACCCGAGCAGCGCGGTCATGCAGAATTTGCAATCGACGGCGCAGCCGACCTGGCTGGAGACGCAGATGGTTCCGCGGCGCCAGCCCTTCTCGCTTTCGAGCTCTTCATCGCCGCTGGGCGAGCCATCCCCCGCCTCGCCGCCATCTCCCTCAGGCATCCAGACGGTCTCGACGCTCTGGCCATCGGCGAACGCGAACAAATAGCGGATGGTGCCGTCGCTCGATGCGAACTTCTGCTCGGTGCGCGGCAAGCCAATCGAAAAGCCGCTCTCCCCCAGTTTGCGCCGAAGCTCTAAAGACAAGGGGGAGAATTGTTCCAGGCTCGACCACCTTTGCCGATATAAGCCGTCAAATAGCTGCCGAGCACGGTAGGGGGCCTCGCCGAGTTCTTCGGCGACATCCGTAAGCTGCTGAAGGGAAAGCCCTAAAAGTTCGGTATGTTGCGGGTTCTTCATGCATCCAATATGCTAATTAAACACCTGCTCGCCCGACCTCGCATCGGGGCATTTTCATTTGATAAGTCGTACGTAATCGGTTAGCGGGCTCCTGCACCGTAGCTTACGAGAAACCGGGTCAGGCCATTCATTCTCACTTGACTGAGCGACGATTGTCAGGTCGCCCGGAGCAGCAATCATGGAAGAAATACGCAACATTCAACGCGCGGTGTTTCCCAACGGCCTCACCGTCCTGACCGAGCGCATGGATCACATTCGCTCGGTCTCGATGGGTATTTGGATCAAGTCCGGCTCGCGTCACGAAGACCCCTATGTCAACGGCATCTCGCACTTTGTCGAGCACATGGTGTTCAAAGGTACCAGCAATCGTTCGGCCGAGCAGATCGCCCGCCAGGTGGACTCCATCGGCGGCAACATGGACGCCTTCACCGGCAAAGAGACCATCTGCTTCAACATTAAAGTATTAGATGAACATTTGCCGGTAGCGGTCGACGTTCTCAGCGACATGGTGCTCCATCCGGTTTTCGACGTGAAGGAGATTGTCCGCGAGCGCGGGGTGATTCTGGAAGAAATCAAGATGGACGAGGACAATCCAGACTACCTGGTCCACGAGATATTCACCCAGAACTTCTTCAAGGACCATCCGCTGGGTAAGCCGATACTAGGTACGAAAGAAACGGTTCGTCGTTTCGATCAGGACGCGATCCTGGCCTATTACGGCGGAAAGTTCGCGCCCGGCAACATGATCATCTCGGCTGCCGGCAACATTGATCATGAGGAGTTCGTCGATCTGTTGCGGCAGCGATTTGCGACTTTGCCCAAGGGAACAAACGGTTGGCACGAGACTCCGCCGAAGATCAACTCGCGCATCATCCTGCGCAATAAAAAGGCGCTGGAACAGGTGCAGATCTGCGTGGGCGTCCCGTCCTACTCCATCAGCCACGATCGCCGCTACGTGATGTACGTGTTGAATACGCTGCTCGGCGGTGGTATGAGTTCGCGGCTGTTCCAGAACATTCGCGAGAAGCAGGGGCTGGTGTACTCCATCTTCTCCGAGTTGAACCCGTTTCGCGATACGGGGATGCTTTCGGTGTACGCCGGAACCTCGCGCGAGTCAGCCCCGAAAGTCGTGCGTTCGATTGTCGGCGAGCTGCGCCAGCTGAAGGAAACGCCCATTGCCGAAGAGGAACTCAAGCGGGCAAAAGACCAGCTCAAGGGAAGCCTTATGCTGAGCCTGGAATCGAGCACGGCGCGTATGTCGAACCTGGCGCGGCAAGAGATGTATTACGACCACTTCGTGAGCATGGATGAGATTATTCAGCGTATTCAGGCCGTGACCCAGGAGGACATCCTCGCGTCGGCCAACGAACTCTTCAAGCCCGAACTCATTGCGGTGACGGTCCTGGGGAACCTCAATGGATTGAAGATCACCCGCGATTCGCTGGCGTGTTGATGGCAAAATAGCGAATAGCGAAAGCCTCATCGCGAGAAGCACACCTTCGGGCGCAGGATTCGTCTAATAACTTTGACATGGGATTGTCGCTGAAGAATAATTCTTCTTGTCAGCTTGTACTCGCCGCGGTTTCTGATGACCTGCCTTCATGTTCCATGCCAGAACCGGGGCCGTGCGCTTCTAAGAGTATGCTGATGAGGAAAGTAGAGGTTGCTATGCGTAGACGTAACCGCCAGCGCGGATTTACGCTGATCGAACTTCTGATCGTGGTGACGATCATTCTGATTATCGCCGCCTTCACCATTCCCAAGATCACCAAGGCCAAGATACCGGCAAACGAGACATCGGCCGTGGTCAGCATCCGCGCCATCAATGAAGCCGAGACGATTTATTCCAGCAGCCATCCTGACGTTGGCTTCACGCCTGACCTGGCGATGCTGGGCGGCACTGCAGGGAGCGCCGGCGAGCAGACCATCGACAACAATCTGGCCAGCGGTCGCAAGACGGGCTACACCTTCACCTACACTCCGGGGGAAAAGGTGAACAATGCAATTCGGACGTACACCATTACGGCGGTGCCGGACCAGGTGGGAACCACGGGCCAGCGGCGCTTCTTTTCGGACGAATCGGGCGAGATTCATTACAATGCCGCCGGGCCGGCCGACGTTGACAGCCCCGTGTTGCAGTAAGGAACGGCCAATACCCCGTAGATCCACAGCTGGTGATGCGTGGTCGGAGGACCAAACCGGCCGCTGTTCCCATCCGATAGAGCCACGAATTGGATGATTGTCATTACGAGCGAAGTTAGGGATCTGCTTCGTCGGCATTAGAACGGAAATCAGATCCCTCGCTTCGCTCGTGATGACAATCTCTTGGTTCGCACTGGCGTTGCCGAAGGCGTACAGCGAACGGTCAGTCGATATTTGATGCCCCGTCTCTGGTTTACTGTCGCTGTCCTACAGCTTATCTTCATTAGCGCCGCCTCGTTGTTGGCCCAGGATGTTCACGCTATTGCTGCCAAGGTTGACCAGCGCTACGATCATCTGCACTCGCTGCAGGCTCAGTTCACCGAGACTTACTCCGGCGCGGGCATGACCCGCACCGAGAGCGGCACGCTTCTGCTCAAGAAGCCTGGCCGCATGCGCTGGAACTACGAGCAGCCCCGTCCTAAGCTATTCCTCACCGATGGCAATACGGCATGGTTCTACGTGCCCGGCGAGCGCCAGGCGCGACGCACCTCGGTGAAGCAGCTCGACGATCTCCGCTCGCCGCTGCGATACCTGCTAGGTAAGACAAAGCTCGACAAGGAACTGGACGGACTTTCGCTCGCTCCCGACCAGAAGCCGCTGGAGTCGGGCGACATTGTGCTGCGCGGTATCCCGAAAGGAATGCGCGATCGCGTGTCACAAACGCTGATCGAGGTTTCGCCGGACGGACTGATCAACCGAATTGTCATCGAAGAGCTTGACGGTTCCGTCACCGACTTCCGCTTTCTTCAGCAGAAGGAGAACGTCCAACTAGCAGATCAGCAGTTCAGCTTTGTTCCGCCACCGGGAGTAGAGATCGTCGCCGGAACAGAGATGATGGAGTAGCAGTCGGCACTAAGAACCGGCATTCGGCCGTCAGCACTCGGCATTCAGCCCATGTCGACTTGAGGCCCTTGATGAGGTAGTTTCGGCTGCGGGAATTCACACTGCTGAAGGCGATATTCGCTAATGTTATACAGGGGTCTGGCGTGGCCGAATGCTGAGTGCCGACGGCCGAGTGCTCCCCGTCGGGTGCTAAACTACTAAGACACTCCTCACCAAGGACTTAAGCCCTAAAATGGCCGAATACACGATCAAGATGGCTGACGAGCGGGGAAACGTTCTGCAGCAGATCGAGAACGGAGCCTCGGAAGCGGAGATTCGCGACCGCTTCGCCCAGCAGGGCTACTTCGTCTATTCCATCAAGAGCAAAGGGCTGCTTTCAACCGACATTGGGCTGCCGCAACGCCGCAAGGTCAAGCAGGACCAGTTCGTCATCTTCAATCAGCAGTTTGTGACTCTGATTCACGCCGGCCTGCCCATCATTCAGTCGCTGGAGTTGCTGATCAAGCGACAGCGGAATCTGTTCTTCCGCTCCGTCCTGCAGAACGTCCGCGATCGGGTCCGGGGAGGAGCCTTGCTGTCGGAGGCCTTTGAAGCGCAGGAGGTATTCCCAAAGGTCTACACCACCACGTTGCTGGCGGGTGAGAAGAGCGGCAACCTCGAAGAGGTGCTGGGACGTTTCATCTCCTTTCAGCGCCTGGCGGTCAGCTTTCGCAAGAAGCTGATTGCATCGCTGGTCTATCCCGCGCTGCTGGTTGTGGTTCTGGTCGTGATGCTGACGTTCCTCATCACGTTCGTGGTTCCGCAGTTTGCCACTTTGTATGCGGCGCTGGGCGCGAGCCTGCCCCCGATGACCCAGTTGATGTTGACCATCGGCGTCGGCGCCCGGCAGTACGCACCGTATCTTCTGGTCGTGCTCGCGATTATCGGATTTTTCCTCTGGCGCTGGATGAAGAGTGACAGCGGCGCAACCCAGACGGACCGCTTCACGCTGAAGATTCCGCTGCTGGGCGATATCTGGCTGAAGTACCAGGTCGCGGTGTTCTCGCGCATGTTGTCGACCCTGCTGTCTGGCGGCTTGCCGCTGGTGCCGTCGCTGGAGACGGCGGGCGAATCGATGCAGAGCCGCCTGATGGCGCATGGAATCGTGACTTCAACGCGCGGGGTTCGCGAAGGTCAAGGGCTGGCCCGCAGCCTGGAAGAGACGAAGATCTTTCCGCAGATGTCCGTGGAGATGATCGAAGTCGGTGAATCGACGGGCGCGCTGCCCGCAATGCTGAACTCGATTGCCGAGTTCTATGAGGAAGACGTGCAGAATGCCCTGGCTACAGCGATGGCGCTCATTGAGCCGGTCATCCTGATCGTCATGGGCGTGGTGGTGGCGTTTGTGCTGATCTCGCTCTACCTGCCCATCTTTAGTTTGGGCGCAGGAATACATTGAGGCGGCAATTGGCATTTAGCGGTTAGCATTTAGCAAAAGCCCACGATTCGGGCTGGTTTGGCTAGGTGCCGAATGCCGGGTGCTAAGTGCTAACTTGAAACTCGAACCTTGAAACTTGAAACTGGTGTGAGCATGGCAGAAGTTCCCAAGGCAATCTTTGTCAACGGTAATGGCGGGGTCGCGGTCAGCGACGAAATCGAGCATGGAAAAGATCTGGCGCGACGCTATCGCTGCGAATTCGTGGACCTAAAGAACTTCCACATTCAGCACGAGCTGTTTCGCAAGATCAAAGTTGACCTGATGTTCCGCTACAACTTCGTGCCGCTGGAAGAGAAGCCGGACGGCCGGCTGGTGATCGCCATGGCCGATCCCAGCCAGCTCATGATGATCGATGAGATTGGGCTGCTGCTCGGCCGCCGCATCGTCACCCGGGTCGCGAGCCTCTCGCAAATCAACGACGTCCTGAAGAAGAGTGAGCAATCGCAGCGCGTGCTGGAAGAAGCCGGCGAAAACTTCGCGCTCGATGTCATCACCGAAGACGAAACCACCGACGAAACCATCTCGATCGAGAAGCTTACCGGCGAGACCGATCAGAGCCCTATCATTCGTCTGGTCGACACCACCATCTTCACCGCCCTGCAGCGGCGCGCCAGTGATATTCACATCGAAACGCGCGACGACTCGGTTGTCATCAAGTACCGCATCGACGGTGTGCTGCAGCAGGCCATGCAGCCCATCGCCAAGGAGCATCACTCCACCATCATCTCCCGTATCAAGGTCATGAGCGAGCTCGACATCTCCGAGCGCCGCGTGCCGCAGGACGGCCGCTTCCGCGTGCGCTATAACAGCCGCTCCATCGACTTCCGCGTCTCCATCATGCCGTCGATTCACGGCGAAGACGCCGTGCTCCGCGTGCTCGACAAAGAGTCGATGAGCGAGAAGTTTCACAAGCTCACGCTTGACGTCGTCGGATTCAGCGACGACGACCTGCGCAAGTTTCGCCGCTACATCAAAGAGCCGTACGGCATGGTGCTGGTCACCGGCCCAACCGGTTCCGGCAAGACGACCACGCTGTATGCCGCGCTCAACGAAATCAAGACTGACGAAGACAAGCTGATTACGATTGAAGATCCGGTCGAGTATCAGATTCGCGGCATCACCCAGATTCCCGTCAACGAGAAAAAGGGGCTGACCTTCGCCCGCGGCTTGCGTTCGATTCTGCGTCACGACCCGGACAAAATCATGGTGGGCGAAATCCGCGACACCGAGACGGCACAGATCGCCATCAACTCCGCCCTTACCGGTCACCTGGTGTTCACCACCGTGCACGCCAACAACGTGGTCGACGTGCTCGGCCGCTTTCTCAACATGGGTGTGGAGGCGTACAACTTTGTTTCAGCCTTGAACTGCATCCTGGCGCAACGGCTGGTGCGACTCATTTGCGAATTCTGTAAGGCGGAAGTGCACTATTCAGCCGAGGAACTTGAGGCCAGCGGCCTCGACGCTAAGGAGTGGCTGAACTTCCCGTTTTATGAGGGTCCGGGATGTATCGAATGTGCGGGCACCGGGTTCCGCGGCAGAACGGCAATCCACGAGCTGCTGGAGCTGACCGACAACGTGCGCGAGATGATTCTGGCCAAGAGGCCAAGCAGTGAAATTCGCCGTACGGCGAAGGAAGAAGGAATGCATTTCCTGCGCGAATCGGCAATCGACAGAGTCAAGCGCGGCCTGACCACGCTGAAAGAGATCAACAAGGTCACGTTTATCGAGACGACGAGGTAAGAAAAGCAGCACTTAGCATTTGGCACTTAGCAGTCAGCTTAGTGCGGTCATGCGTCAGTCGTACTTGTGCAATGGGTGGAACGCCTAAGTAGGTTTGGCCAAGTGCTGAGTGCCAAATGCTAAGTGCCAAAGCCCACATTTGAAACCGATGCTACAAACGCCCATCTTCCGTCCCCGTACCGCTTGCGAGATCAGCGCCGATCGCGTGGTGGCGGCGCGCGCCTCCGAGAAGGGTGCGAACCTGGAGGCTGCGACTGCCGCTCCGCTGGCCGTCGGGGTCTTGAGCCCCGGGTTGCAGCAGGCCAACGTCACCGATCGGGCAAAGCTTCTTCCTGTGTTGCGCGATGCGCTTGCCGCGGTGGCAGGGCGCTCGCGCGATGTGTGTGTGGTTATCCCTGACGCCAGCACTCGCGTGCTGCTGCTGGATTTCGACACCCTGCCCGAGAAGCCGGTCGACGCCGACGCGGTGGTTCGCTTTCGCTTGAAGAAGTCGCTGCCCTTCGATATCGACCAGTCGGCCGTTTCCTTCGATCGGCAAGGCACCGCGAATCCGGTTCGAGTGGTAGCGGCAGTCACGCCCCGCCATGTTCTGGATGAGTATGAGTCGCTGGTGCGCGACGCTGGGTTCAACTCCGGAGCCGTGCTGCCTTCAATGCTGGCCGTGCTCGGATTGGTCGATGCCTCGCATCCGACGATGGTCATCAAGGTTGAGCGCGGCACCACGACGTTTGCTATCGTCGATCAGGATCAGCTGCTGCTTTACCGCGCACTCGACAATGGCGGAGCGGCCGTCACCGGCGAGTCGTTGGTCGACGATGTCAATACTTCGCTGGTTTACTTCGAAGACCGTTACGGCGTAGGCGTGGACCGCATGCTGGTCACCGGGGTTGAGGATGCTGACGGACTTCAGGCAGCCTTGAGCTCGACTACGAATGTGCGAGTGGAAGATCTAACAGCTACGACCACCATGGGCACAGTTGCGCGTGTGAGCAAGAAAGCGCTCGCTGGCGTCATGGGAGCATTGTCATCCTGATGCGACTGCATATCAATCTAGCCAGCCAGCGCTACGAGGTTGCGCAAAGTTATCTCCGCCGGATGACGATCATCATTGGTGCTCTGGGCGTGCTGGCAGTGGCCTTGTTGGGCTACATCCTGTATCAGCGGCAGAATACGCGCGGTATCAACCGCCAATTGGCCCAAACCCAAGCTCAGATTCGAGGCCTGGAGCATGAAGAGGCGCAGGCGCGCGCCATGCTCAACAAGCCCGCGAACCGCGAAATTGCCGATCAGGCTGATTTCCTCAATCAGCTCTTCGCGCGCAAATCGCTTTCCTGGACGCATATCTTCACCGAGATGGAGAAGATAGTTCCAGCCGACCTGCACGTCGTATCCATGAAGCCGGAATACACCAAGACCAATGACCTGGTGCTGCACGTGATTGTCGCCACGGATTCCCGTGACCGCGCGGTTGAGATGGTGCGCCACATGGAAGCGTCGAATCACCTGCGCCAGGCGCAAATCGTAGCCGAGACCGTCACGACCGGGAGCAGCGGTAGCACCACCGGCGGCAGCATTCAGTTTGATATCGCCGCAGTCTACGTGCCGGGCGCGTTCGACAACGATGACGCGGCACCGGCACAGGGCGATGCCGGGAAGACTAGCAAGGAACCGCAGCAACCGGCTGCTCCGGCTAAAAGGGCCGCTGCGCCGGGTGCCAGTCCGACCAACACGGCTCGCAATCAGCCCGTGCGAGCGGGGAGCGCGAGGTAATCCCGATGGCAAGCATTCGTGAAACTCGCAAGAAGCTGATGCCGGTGGTGCTCGCACTGGCCATTCTCGACTTGGCTTGCGTCGCCTATATCTTCTCGCCCGCGGGACGCTCAAAGCAGGCGCGGCAGCGCGAATACACCAAATTGCGCCAGCAGTTAGTCGCCAAGCAGCAGGAAGTGCTGCCCACCCGCGGCATGGATGAGAAGCTGAAGCGGGCCTCGCAGGACATCTCGGGCTTCTATGACGCCCGTTTCCCCGCCGAGTATTCATCGGTCGCCTCGGAATTAGGCAAGATCGCAGCTGATACCGGAGTTCACCTCAGCGGCGTCAAATACGAACAAAAGGACGCGCCTATCGAGGGCCTCAACAAATTGAATATGGAAGTCACGCTTTCCGGCGACTATCTGCAGGAGGTGAAGTTCATCAACGCGCTGGAGCGCAGTAAGATGTTCTTCCTTATCGACGGCATCACGCTGGGCGAGCAGCAAGGCAACGTGCGACTGCAGTTAAAGCTGGAAACTTATCTGCGAGGGGCGCTTTCGTCGTGAAGCTGGGCACGGAAAACAAGAAGAAGACGATCCTGGCGGCAGTGCTGGTGCTGCTGGCCGCTGGCGTCCTGGTGCACCAGTTCTCTGGCGGCGGCTCTGATAGTGCGGCTCCTCCGCCGGCGCCCAGTCCCGCCTCGCACCCGGCGGCCACAAAAGCCGGCAGGCCGCACGTTATGATGGCGCATTCTCTCGACCCGACGCTGCGCTTCGATCTGCTGAAGTCAAGTGAAGATGTGACCTACAAAGGCACCGGAAGAAACATCTTCAGCTCGCAGGCTGCGCCTCCGCCGCAACCGATTCCGCAACCAATCGATCCGGCACTTACAGACCATAGACCGCCGCCGCCCCCGCCTCCGCCGCCCAGCGGCCTGAAGTTCTACGGTTTCGCCGGCCCGAAGAATGGCGCGAAGAAAGTGTTTCTGATCAAAGGTGAGGACATTTTCCTGGCCAAGGAGGGCGACGTTGTCGACCGGCGCTACAAGATTGTTCGCGTGGGAACGACCTCGGTCGACGTGCAGGATGTCCTGACTAATCACATGGAAACTCTCCCGCTTATTGCGGGATGAAGTAACAAGATGCAGCATCCGTCACGGCAGCTTCGTTCGCGATCTTCGCGCCATCAGCGCGACGGCGGATACATGCTGCTGGCCATCATGCTGATGATGGCCTTCCTGGTGATCACGCTGACCTACGTTGTGGCGCCTGCCATCGTGCAGCAGCTCAAGCGCGATCGCGAAGCGGAGATGATCCATCGCGGCACCGAATACGCTCGTGCCATCAAGAAGTTCTACAAGAAGAACGGCCGCTATCCCGGCAATCTCGACGATCTCGACAAAGGCCAGGTTCGCTTTCTGCGTCAACGCTACACCGATCCGCTGGCCAAGGACGGAAAGTGGAAGCTACTGCACTACGGCGATATTCAGACGCTGCTGAACGCGGCCGCGCCGGGTATTCCAGCTGGCGCCTTGGGCCAGCAGGGCGGCACTGCCTTATCGGGAGGCGCGGTTATCTCCGGGGTTCCGTCCGCAGGAGGCGCCAGTAGTTCGGGATTCGGATCTCTCGGATTAAATTCGGGGGCCCAGTCGAGTCCGCAACCAGTGCAGCAACAGCAGGTTGGAATACAGCAGAATCCGGGTATTTCGACGGGTTTTCCGGTCAGCTCGGACCAGGGCGGTAGCGTCCCGATCGGTGGAATCGGCAATGTGCTGGGCGGTAGCAACCAGCCAGGCGGCGCCGGCAGCAATCTGGGAAGTACGGGCGGCACAGGAAGCACTCAGACGGGGCCATTCGGAAGCTCGACGACGGCAGCAGGGAACACGCAGTTCGGCGGCGGCGCGATCGTCGGTGTCGCCAGCGCGAGCAAAGAGAAGACCATCCGCATTTACAACAAGAAGAAGACCTACGACGAGTGGCAGTTCATCTACAACCCGGCGATGGACCAGCAGAATGTTCTACTGCGCGGCCCCTATCAACCAACCACGATCGGCAGCACCAACATCGGCACCCCCGCCAGCCAGTTGAACGGACAGCAGTCAAACGGACAGGGCCAGCAGAACACCGGCTTCGGCCAGCAGAATAGCGGCTTCGGACAGCCACAGCCACAGACTTTGCAGAACAACTTCCCGCCCGACCAGAATCAACAACACTGATCGCCGTTCCAGGCTAGCGCAACAACGCGGTGGGATCGGGATCCGCGGCTTCGGGACGTGCGATAACACCTTCCCCGGTTTCCTCTACCGTGTCGCCTTCGCCGGGCGCGAGGAAAAGATTCTGCTCGATGCCGTGCTGCTTCGTGTACAGCTCCCAGTAGCGGCCGCCAGCCTCGAACAGTTCCTGATGCGTACCACGCTCGACGATGCGCCCCGCCTCGACCACCAGAATCTGATCGGCGCGACGAATAGTCGACAGCCGGTGGGCGATGACGAACGTCGTGCGTCCCTGCATCAGGTAACCCAGCCCCTGCTGGATCATCTGCTCTGACTCGGAATCGAGGCTCGAGGTCGCTTCGTCGAGAATCAGGACTCTTGGGTCGGCCAGAATGGCTCGTGCAATCGACACCCGCTGCCGCTGACCGCCAGACAACTTCACGCCACGCTCGCCAATGATGGTGTCGTACTTCTGCTCGTACTTCTCGGCGAACTCGTCAACGCGCGCGATGCGACAGGCCCGCAGGACCTCTTCCTCCGTGGCATCCGGCCTGGAAAACGCCACGTTCTCGCGAATTGACCCGTCGAACAGGAACGAATCCTGCAGCACCATGCCGAGTTGGGTGCGATACGATTCCAGCCGAACGGTCGCGAGGTCAACACCGTCAACGGTCACGCGCCCTTCATTAGGCTTGTGGAAGGCAGCGATCAGGCCAATGATGGTTGACTTGCCCGACCCCGACGATCCGACCAGCGCCGTCACCGAACCCGGCCAGGCGCCGAAAGAGATGTCGTGCAGCACCGTCTTGTCCTGCTCGTAGGCAAAGCTCACATCGTGAAAGGCAACATTGCCGCGAATCGAACCGAGCGTGACCGTGCGCCCGGGATCTTCATTCTCGGGCGTCTCGTCCAATACCTCGCGCGTACGCTCGAGCCCGGCAACGGCTTCGGTGATCTGCGTGCCGATGCCCACCACCTGGATCAGCGGCGCCGCCAGATAGCCCAGGAACATTGTGTAGGTGAAGAAGCCGCCCAGCGTCAGCTTGCCCGCCAGAATCTCGCGCGTGCCGATAAACATAACAATCGCGCCGATGATTCCCATCAGCGTGGCTGACGAGAGGCTCATCACCGAAGTCGCCGTCAAGGTGCGGACGACGTTTTGCAGCAGCCGCTCAACCCCTGAGCTGAAGACCTCGTGCTCGCGGTTCTCGGCGTGGTAGCCCTTCACCACGCGCACTCCGCCGAGCGATTCGGTCAGCCGGCCCGTCACCTCGGCGTTGATTTTGGCCCGCTCGCGAAAAATGGGGCGAATCACGCGAAAAGCTTTGCGCAGCCCAATGCCGAAGACCAGCAAGAACGTAAACGCGATGGCGGTCATCAACGCACTGATGCGCATGAGCACGACAAAGGCGATGACCGCCGTCAGCAATCCCCCGACAAAATCAACCAGGCCCGTGCCGATCAGGTTGCGCACGCCTTCCACGTCGCTCATGATGCGCGACACCAGCATTCCCGTCTTGTTCGCGTCATAGTACGAGACCGAGAGGCGCCCCACATGTTCCTGCACGCGGCGGCGCAGTTCGGCAATGAGCTTCTGCGCGGCTTTCGAGAGCGTCTGCGTAAGCGCGAACGAGGTAATGCCCTGGATGAGGGTTGCGGCGAGGACCACTCCCACGAGCGGATAGAGCAGCCGCAAGTGCCGCTTGCCGATGACGTCGTCAACCAGGTACTTGGTAGACGCCGGCAGCACCAGGCCGGATACGCGGTTGATGACCATCAGCACCAGTCCCACGCCCAGCAATGCCCGCCGCGGCCGAATGAGTTGCAAAATCTCCGGCAGCGCCTTGAAGATCTCCGTCTTCTTCTTGCCGTCGTTGGTCGACTCGGGCGAGGGAACCCGGGACTTGGTTTCGCGTATTCGCGAGATGCCGTTTGGATTTGGTACAGAAGCCGTCAGCTGACCCCTCATGGGCTCACTCGTATTCCGACCCTATTGGCGGTAAAAGAGCCTTGCCTCACCGCTTCGGTTTTTTCTTGCCGTGAGAAGAACGCCACGAGATATTGATGTATCACAATGGCGCGCGGACACACTCTCGTGAAAATGGTTGCCCTCGCCATGGCGTTCGTTCCGGCGTCGTTCGCCCAGAATGCCGCGGAACCGCTGCCCGACGCGCCGTCGCACCCGGTTCAGCATCAAGAGCTGCGACATAATCCCGATCCTCCGCCGCGGGCCGTCCAACCACCCGACTCGCAACTCGCGCCTGATCCCGGTCTGCTGAAGGAAATCGATCAGATCAAGGCCATCGATAACCACGCGCATCCGCCTGCGCTCAATGGGCCGCATGGCGAGCCCGACGAGGATTACGACGCGCTGCCCTGTGATCCGTTGGAGCCGACCGACGCAGGCCTCATGTTCCGCGAGGACAATCCCGTATACATCAAGGCGTGGCAGAAGATGTTCGGTTACAAGTACGACGACTTCAAGCCCGAACACGTGAGCGAGTTGGTGCTGGCCAAGGAAGACGTCAAGAAGCGCGAAGGTGATAACTACCCGGATTGGGTGCTGGAGCAGTTGGGCATCGAAACCGAACTGGCGAACCGGGTCGCACTCGGGCCCGGGCAATATCCGCCGCATTTTCGCTGGGTGCCCTTCGATGATACGTTGCTGTTCCCGTTGAACAACTCGTCACTGGCGGCGCAGTCGCCGGACCGCAAGATCTTCTTCGGCCGCGAGGAACTGCTGTTCGCCCGCTACATGAACGATCTGCAGATCAACGGGGTGCCGCCGGCGCTGGACCAATACACGGCCAAGATCGTCACTCCCATTCTGGAGTCGCAGCGCAACAACAACGCCGTGGCCATCAAGTTCGAAGCCGCGTATCTTCGTTCGCTGGAGTTCTCGCCCGCAAAAGAGGCTGACGCCGCTCGCATTTACTCGCGTTACGTGAAGGGCGGAGTGCCCTCGGATGCCGATTACAAGGTCCTGCAGGATTATCTGTTCCGCTACATTGCGCGCGAGGCGGGACGGCTGGGCATGGCCGTGCATCTGCACACCGGCGGCGGTTGCGGCGGATACTTCTCTATGGAAGGCGCAAATCCGCTGCTGTTGGATTCGGTGTTCAACGATCCCGGGCTGCGCAAGACCAACTTCGTCATGCTGCACGGCGGATCGGGCGGCTTCGAGCAGTTCGTGCCCTATCTGCTGATGAAGCCCAACGTCTACGCCGACTTCTCCGAGCAGACCTGGATGCTCGCACCCCGCCATATCGCCGCCAACGTTCGGGCCATGCTGGAATTCTATCCCGACAAAGTCTTGTTCGGCACCGACCTGTATCCGTCGACTCCGCAGGTGAATTGGGAGGAGACCGGTTACGCGACCGCAACCGCGGGCCGCACTGCGCTGGCCATCGCGCTCACGGGCATGATGCAGGACGGGGAGATCACCCGCGAGCAGGCCAGCGACATCGCGCGCAAGGTGATGCGGGAGAACGCGATCAAACTGTATGGGCTCAGCGCGGGTCCGTGAGGTTCAACACGGAAGCACGGAATTCGTGACTCAAGACCTTCAACGGCCCGTGACGGGTGCGGTGTATGAGTCTCGATATCATCGCCCCCAACACGGCAACGATTCCGTGCGTTCTGTGCTTCCGTGGTGAAAGCTCGTTTCCGAATTTCCACAACAGCATCTTCTTTCCCACAGCGTCTGCACAAACGAAAAGGCCACCCGGCAACTGGGCGGCCTCTTCTTCAAGGGAGAATAGTTCCAACGGAGGCTAGACCGTCAAAACTTTCTGCCCAAATACTAGGGTTCCGGAAAGTGCGTGTCAAGCAATTTCTAGGACTTAAATTGCTGTGTTTTCAATGATTTACATGCAATCCTGAAAACCATAGACCAGTGGCTGGAAGGTGCCCATTTTTTGTAATTTGCCATCTAAGCTACAGCGGATCAATTAGTTAGCGGTCCATCGGCTCTTTCAGATGAAGCTGGATGATCTCTACTGCTTCCGGACGGTCGAAGACCCTGTCGGGGAAGAAACGTTTGGCCAGAACGCGAATCCCGCCGAAGAAAACTCCGAAGATCAGCGAGACAAGAAGGATGATTCCAATGAGCGCGAAGACCGCGACGATGAGATTGCCGATGTTGTCGCGCTTGCTGAACGATGTGGCTTCGTTCCACGTGACCTCGGCTTCGTAGTTCACCGAGTTCAGCAGGTCGCGTGCGTCGCCGCTGCCCGTCGCGCCGGTCACGATGTCGACCAGCGGCCCACTGCGCCGCACCAGTAAAGGTGCACCGTTGGCCTGCTTCGCGTTCTGCAGAACTTTCAGGCGGTCGCCGGCAATTTGCGGCGTCGGATAGTTGACAATCATGAGCGTGAGCTCGCCGTTGGGCGAGGTGTAGTCCTGATACAGCACCTCGGCGTCATGGGCAAAGTCGATCTCCTCGGCGGTGAGCGGCGCATGCGAGGCCAATAGCGCCTGTGGCCCAAGAATGTATTTGGCGGAGTTCGCAATGGCGTCTTTCTTGGGAAGGTACTCGGGAAGATTGGGGAGATTGTCGGCCGACCCCTTGGCTGAGGGCAGCGCCGCGGCCAGCTCGCGAAGTTCGGAGCCGGACATCTCGGTCACGCGATCGAAGCTCGCGTCCACCAGCACGTTGCTGCGGAAAAACAGGATGCGATCGTTGAGGGACGCAGCCTTGGTGCCGATCTCCTCGGTCTTCATGGCGGGCTCACGATAGAACGTAAACGCGCCGTAGGCCCCGCTGGCATCGCCGAAGCGGGCGGCTTTGATCGTCAGCTTACGTCCATCGTCGCGGGTATAAGTCACGGTCTCGGAGTCAGTAAAGCCATATTCCTTCAGGACCGCCGGATAGGCACTATCGGCCTGGGCGGCATTCGTGGTGGCCTTCGCCACGCCGCTCTGCTTCCAGCCGGCAAAGGAGTGAGGCAGAAATCCGGGGTTGTTCGCGGCAAACGCCAGGGCAGAGAAGCAGAGACAAACCAGTATGGAGAGAGAAGCGCGGATTAGAAGACGACGAGCCAAAGAAAACACCTGCGACTATTAGACTACTGCCCCATAGCCAAAGTTTCCAGAGAGCGGGCAGCCGTCGCGGTTTGCCAGCTGCTGATTGCTAGTTGCTGCTACTCGCCTGCCTGTTTATTGAATTTCGCCGCCACCTTTACCCCACTCAGCCCGCCCGCATACTTCGCGATGCCCTTGTAGAGCGACTCAGCGATCTTTTGGCGGTATTCGGGAGTCTCCAGCTTGGCTTCATCGGTGGGATTTGACACGAACGAGATTTCGGCCAGGACGCTGGGCATATTCGCGCCGATAAGCACCACGAAGGGTGCCTTCTTCACGCCGCGGTCGCGCAGCGTCGAGTGCTTCGTCGCCAATCCCGTGTAGAGCGACTCCTGAACGTCCGTGGCTAACTCGCGCGACTCGTCGATTTTTTCTTTCAGGGTGATCTTCTTCACCAGGTCCTGAAGCTGAAAGATTGACTGTTGGGAGACGGCGTTTTCGCGAGCGGCCACGTCCAGGGCGTCGGGATTCGAAGTGAAATTCAAGTAGTAGGTCTCGACCCCCCGGGCTTCCGGATCACTGCTGGAGTTGGCATGAATCGAGACGAACAGGTCGGCCTGATGTTGGTTAGCGATCGCGGTCCGCGTTTCCAGCGGAATAAAGGTGTCGTCGTCGCGGGTGTAAATGACGTCGGCGCCCAGTCGCGTCTCCAGCAGGCGTCCCAGCCGCAATGCAACGTCCAGGACGAGGTCCTTCTCCATCAATCCATTTGGACCGATGGTACCGGTGTCGTGCCCACCGTGGCCGGCGTCGATGACGATGCGTCCAATCTTCAGGCCGAGTGCACGCGTCAGGCTGCGATCACCCAGCGAGGTCGGAGCAGCCTCATGCGAGGGGGGCGCGGCGGCCGCGGTGTTCTTCGCATTTTTTTTGGTGTCTTTGGAGCGGGGAGCCACGGCGATGGCGGTGGGCGCCTCGGTGGGCTCGGCCGTAGCCTTCAGCTCCGGACCGCTGCTGTCTCGGGGGCCGGTAAAGAGTGGATCATCCGGGCCGTTGGTGCGGGCAGTGGCTTGCTTTGCCGGAGCTTTCGCCGCCGCGCTGTTGCCCTTGGCTGTGGGGTCGGTCGTCGCCGCTCCCGACCGCGCCGATGCCGCGGTGGAGGGTTTGCCGGTGGTCGGGTGAGCGCGGCTTGCGTCGGCCGAGAGATCGTCATCGTCGTCGTCACTCTCGACGATCGTCTTGCGAGGTGTCTGCGCGGCAGAGCTGGCGCCGGAGGTCGGATTGCGCGAAGCGGAAGCCGTCGCGGCCGGCTGAGTCGGAGCCAGTTTCGGCCCGATGGGCGCCGCATTCTTCGCCTCGTTTGCCTTCTCGAAGGTGCCATACGACTTCTCGGATTCGACGGCCGTGACGCTTCCTTGCTCGCTGGTATTTGACGCGTTGGCCCGCGCGACCTGGGTTTGCGACTGAGGCTGCCGCCCGTGCACGTCGACGATCAGCCGATAGGGATTAGGCAGCAGGAAGGCCGAGTAGTCCGAAATATCGGCCACTTCCAGAACTACGCGCACATAGCCGGGCTGATATTGTGCGACCCGAATCTTCTTCAGAAAGCCGTCGCGCACCTCGAAGCTCTTGCCGATCAGCACCGAGGCCAACTTCGTATTGGGCAGGTCGAAGAAGATGCGGTCCGGGTCGGGCACGCGCCCCGCCTCGTATTTCACCTCAGCATCCACGTCGATGGCGACGCGAGTGTAGTCGGGTGTCGACCAATGGCGAATTCCGGTGACCATGGCCAAAGCAGACTTCTTCTTGTCCACAGCAGACGCAGAGTCGTCATCAGCTAAAACCGGAGTCGCCGGAGGCGGCAGAGGAAATGCCTCAGAAGAACGCGCCGGCTCCGTGGCTTTCGGCGCGACCGGCTTCTCCATCACCGGCTTCTCCACGACGTGAGCTTCTTCGGTCTGCTTCCGAAGCGGTGCCGGCTTATTAAGTTCGGCCAGAGCCTGCTTCGCTTCATGCGCCAGCGGGTTTCGGGGATAACGATGGAGGAACTCCTGGAAGGTCGCTCGCGCGGCTTCCTCGTCGCCCAGGTCTTCTTTGTAGATCTGCCCAATCGTGAACAGCGCCTGGAAGCGGTACTTGCTGCCGGGATATTCACGCCGCAGGAATTCGTACTCGCCAATGGCGGCGCGGAGTTCTTTCTCGCCCGGCTGAAACTGGCGGCCCATATCGGCCAGGACCTCGGCAACCGCGATGACGCTGGCGTCGGCTTTGCTCGATGCCGGCGCAACGTAATACACCTTGCGATAAGCATCGGCGACCCGCTGGAAATCCTTTCGCGTCCGCTGGTCGGCAGGGAGACCGTTGAGGGCCTCGCGCATTTGCTCGGCTTTGTCGAATTGCTCGCGAGCTTGTTGCTTGCGTTCGGCGGAATTCGAGGCAGTGGCGAAGCAGGGTAGCGTTCCCACAGTGCCGAGCAGCAGAACGATGACGAGCAGTTGAAATGTAGCGCGGTGCGCGGCCGCGACTGGCGAGGAAAGGAGGTGTTTCGAGCTGCCGCCGAGCGTGCGAAGCCGGCGCAAGCAACTGCGCCTAAGCTCCCTGGCTGACAAGGAAATCTCCATGCGCATAAGTTCCGTGGCGCTCGCCGTAGCGAAACGCCTCAGAAGGTGGGCGCGGTTTTCGTCCAGAGCACTTCGATTATAGGTTGCGGGGTGGGTGGAAAATCATCGAAAACCAGAAGGCATCAGGGGAGTGACCCCGCCCATTTCGGCCTTAGCTCGCTATCGGGCAATCCAGAGTTGCATCACGATCATCCAAATCCTTCAACGCAATGTCGAAGAACGCCAAGATCATTCAACTCCTCCTGCTCGTCGCCATCGTTGCTGCGGGTATCCGCCTTTACTTTTACTTTAGTGATCGCCAGACCGGACTTGTCGAAGAAAAAAAGCCCGAGGTCGCGCTCGATCCCGATTACTACGTCACGCCCAAGAAGCTTCATCCCCAGGACCTAAAGGATGCGAAGGAGTTGACCGAGCAGCCGGTGTGGGTACGCGACGGATACCGGTATGCGTACTACCCCCATTCCGGCGGACGCAGCGACTTCGATCATCCTGCCGGAACCCTGGGGCCGCTGGAGAAGCTGAATATCAAGGACGTCGTGGTCGACCGCACTCCGGGCTCCGCTACCCAGAAGCAGGTGATGGCAGTCTTCGAGAGCGACGGCAAACGTTATGCGTTTCCGATTGGCATCGTCGAGAACGGCGACTACAAAATCTATAGCGACGAGATGCTGTTCATCCAGGACCCGCATGAGCTTTACAAGCACTGGCCTGCCTCAGTTTGGAAAGACATCGACGATCATCAGGTGAAGCCCGGCATGAACGAAATTCAGGCGACGTTCGCGATCGGCACTGGTGCTCCCGAAGGCACCGGCTTGTCCAACCCTCGAATCGTCGATTTCCCGAACAACGGTCATCCTCTTCGAATCACCTTCACCAACGGCAAAGCCACGGACATCTCGCCCGGATCATAAAAAGGGCGTCGTCGAAACGACGCCCTGCCTCTGTCTAACCGGCTTCGCCTACTGCTGCAGTAACCCGTAGACATCCAGTTCGGTCGCGGTTCCGATGTACACCCGGCCATCGACGATGGTTGGCACGGAGAACTTCACCGCCGCCCCGGCAGTATCGCGGCCACCAGCGGCTTGCGAACTGTTATAGAGCTCCTGCGCGAGGTTCGTTGCGTTGTAGGCGTGCAGGATTGCCGGCCCGCCGCTTTCAGCATTACTGGTGTCGATGTCCCAAAGGATTCCGTCTGTGGTGCCGTTGGCCGAGATCGAAGTGTTCGCACCGTGGCCGGCATAGACGGTATGACCTTGTGAGATTGGCGCAGTCGAGATCAGCCCGGTGTTGGGATACCAGTAATACTGTTTCACCACGTCCTGTGCGCAGTGGAAGTAAAGGCTGCCGTTCCAGAAGGTAGGAGTCGCGAAAATATTGTCGAACTCCTGCGTGCCGGTCTTGACCGTCTGAATGACCTGGTTGGTCATCTGATAGCCGCCCATGTTGTCGCGGTCGATGACGTAGATATTTCCGTCCTTGCCGCCGCCAATCAGCTCATGCGGGAACTGCGAGGGATTCTCCGGCAGGATGATCGGACTACCGCTACCGAAGTCGGCATCGTTTTCGCGCAGGGTCAGTTCGTTCGCCGGCTTGAAGTAATCGAGCTCGGAAAGGTCGGTACCAAAGCGCATCGCGGAGTCGTTGTAGTCGGGTGCTGGATCATTCAGATCGACGCCGGTGATCAAGTACAGGTCGCCGGTGGTATCGTCGATCGCCGGCGCGCCTCCCCACAGCCCACCGCCGGCGCCGTCGGGTGTGTCGTTGTAGATGGCCGTTTGCATCAGGGTTGCTTTGTCGTAAGCCAACACCCAGCCGTGGTTGCAGTGTCCGAAGGTAATGTAAACCGCATTGCTTGCCGGATTCAGCCCCAGGCCGTTGCGCTGGTAGCAAATGTCTTCCAGCGTGATCTGGCCATTCTGGCTATCCCAGCCGTCACCCGGGACCGTGCCAGTCACAATCACGGGGCCGCCGAACTTCTCGTTTCCGGTCGTCACGTCCAAGGCATGCAGACGATACCTCTTATTTCCGTTTTCGAGGCCGTCGGTGAGGACGTACATCGTCCCAGTCGTGGCGTCGATGACCGGCGTGGACGTGATTCCCAACAGCGGCTTGATGCCTTCCTGGTCGTTAATCTGCAGGGGAGTGGCCAGGTGTTTCGACCATAGCGGTGATTGCGAACCACCATCGGCGTCAAATGCATACACCGTGTCGTTTTCCGTCGCCACGTACACTACGTTGAGCTGCACACCGCTGATCGTCAGGTTCGGCAGGTACAAAGGCTGCGCGTAGACCTGACCGTCCACAGGCAGCGCAAACAGCTTGCCGAATTGTTGCGAGTTGACGTTCGAGGCATTCAGCGTCGTTTCGTTCAGGTTCGCGCCGTCGCGCACATCGTCATTGTGATACGTCAGCACGGAAGCTACTCCCGGGGCATCGCCAGCGACAGTCACAGAGGCATTGACGCTGTAGCTGGGAAGCGCGGCGCTGGTAGCGGTGACCGTGTGAGTTCCCATTGTGGCGGGGGCGGTATAGAGCCCCGCACTGCTGACGGTTCCCACCGTATTGTTCCCGCCGGACACGCCATCCACCGACCAGGTGACGCTGGTGTTGGTCGTTCCCTGGACGGTCGCCGTGAACTGCTGTGTCCCCAGCGGCGTCAATGACGCTGTCTGCGGCGATATCGTCATCGAGATCACGCTCACCGCCGCGCTGGCACTCTTGCTGGTATCGGCTACGCTGGTTGCAGTGACGGTGTGAGTGCCCGCGCTGGGAGGCGCCGTGTATAAGCCATTGCTGCTTATCGTCCCGACGGTGGTGTTGCCGCCACTCACGCCATCCACCGACCAGGTCACGCCCGTATTGGTCTCGTTCACCACCGTCGCCGTGAACTGTTGCATTCCTCCCACGGCGAGCGTTGCATTGGTCGGCGAAATCGTGACCGAACCCATCGGCAGCGCCGTAATCATCACAGCCGCACTCGCAGTCTTGGTCGTGTCCGCGCTGGCTACCGCCGTCACCATCACCTGCATGGCCACGGTCGCCGGGGGAGCAGTGTAAAGACCTGTGGTGGAGATCGTTCCGGTTGAGGCAGTCCCGCCGGTCACATTGTTCACTTGCCAGGTCACGGCGGTGTTGCTGGAACCCGTAACGGTCGCCTGGAACTGCTGAGTGCCATTAGCAGGCACGGTAGCCGTCGTCGGAGAGATCGCGACCATTACAGTCTGAGTAGTACCTCCTGAGCCACCGCTGCCGCTTCCGCCGGTGCCGCCGTTATTGCCGCCGGTGCTGCCCATCGCGCCGCCACCGCAGGAAATACAAGACATGATTAGAAATAGGGTGAAAACCGAGAAACCTGCAACACAAGCCAACCGGCCAGACATGGGAGCCCCTCAAGCTAAAGCAATGACTTACGACAGCGTAGATGAGCAGCAGCTTTCACGTGTTGCTAGGTAGACTCGCTGGCGCAAACAGCTAAGGTTGTTTTTTGCGGGAGACCAAAGGCGCCAGGGCCAAAGCCCTCCAGGCATGATGTCTGGGGACTACGAAGGTGTTCTTAGCTCTGACTCCTGCGCCACGATCAAGCTGAGGACGGCGAAAGCGGATATTTAGTAATGCCTCTTTAACAGTGCAGACAAGCAGCGGGCGTCAGGAGCAGTGCGACTCCGCTTATCTGCGGGAATTTGCAATGTGTCGGACGATTTCTATTGCCGGAAACCAGAGACTCGTCTACTATCCCTGCTAGTTTCCGTTGCTTGCGCTCGATCGGCTGTAACCCCTTTTGGAAGTAGATCTGCTGCTTTGAGTATTTCTCTATTTTTTCCTTGCTCGGGAGCGTCTGCTCGCATGGGAGAACTGTGTCGAGAGAGCCTGTCCCGGAGGATTGATCTGAAAGGTTGACTGATTTGTTAAGGGACCGCTTTCGTTTACGTTTGTTCTTTCTCTTTGACCTTCTGCTCATCGTCATATTAGCCAGTGCTGCACAGGCTCAAGCTCAACCGGGCGCGGGCTCCGATAGTTCGGCGACTCCCGCTTCCAAAACTGATGCCGTTCCGCCCGATCAGCGAGTCGTGCTCAAGGTGGGTGATCTGCCGATCACCCAGGCCGCTTTTGAGCAATACGTCACCGACCTCGAATCGACGCAGGGCCCGGCTAGTCTGAGCCGCAAGAAGCTGGGTGACAGTTACGCCTCGATGCTGGTGCTCGAACAGCAGGCCAAGGACAATCATCTGGAGTCCACGCCCGAGGTGCAGCGCCTTCTCGCCATCGATCGTATGCAGATTCTCTCCAACGCTGAATTTGCCAGGCTGAAGGCCGCCGCGACGCCGACTCCGGAAGAGATCCAGCAGTATTACAACGCGCATGGTGACGATTTCGACGTAGCTGAAGTGCGGCGGATTTTCATTTGGTCGGGCGATCCCAAGTCCAAGGATCACTCCCTGACGCCGGAACAAGCCAAAGCGACGGCTGACTCGATTCGTGCTGCCATCAAATCCGGCAACGAAGCGGAGATCAACAAAATTATCAGCAGCACACCGCATGCCCAGGATGAGGTTATGGCCGACCCCCGACCGCTGACGTTCCGTCGGGGAGAGTTGGCGCCCGCGATGGATGACAAGATTTTCGCGCTGAAAGAGGGCGAGTGGAAGGAGTTCAGCAACGGACCTGGAGAATACGTCTTTGTTCATCTGGTCAAGCTCAGCCGGGAAACTCTGAAAGACGCAACTCCGGAGATCACCAAGGAAGTACAGACCGAAAAGCTACGGAAAGAGCTGTCCGCAATGAAGTCGAAAACCGGTGTCTGGATGGACGAGACGTACTTCGCCTCTAAAGCCCCGACCGCCGGCACCAACAAAGAACCAGAAGCTTCGGGCCAGGCCACAAGCAGCAAAGAGAGAGGAGAAAAGTGAGAATGAACAGTAGAACACGGTATCTTGCGTTGCCAGTCTTATTGATGGCGGCATGCATACTTACACCAGGGTTCGCTCAAGCTCAGCAGACAACCACCGGGGTCCCCTGCTCGGAGATCGGTGCACGCCACCTTCTGATGCAGGACAATATGGGCGCGGGCCTCACCCTGATTCAGTGCGGCGTGGTGACGGGTGGAACACCCGAAGCCAAGCAGGGCGGTGACGAGGATCCAACCGTGCCTCCTAACGTCCTGGTCAGCAACCGCACCTGCACCGGGCCGAACGCCTGCACCCATAGCGAGAGCATGGTGTGGCACAGCACGCAGGTCGGCAGCCAGACCCTGGTCGTCAACTACAACGACGAAACCAACGGCAACGGCAGCAACTATGCGGGCGTGTCGTACTCTACGGACAACGGAGCTACCTTCACCGAGATCATTCCGTCTCCGTTCGCAACCGGCCACGGCACCAACTACGGTGATCCTCTGGTGGTCTACAACTCCAAGCTGGGCGCGTTCTACGCCGGCGATCTGGCCAGCGGTTGCGGCGGGTTCGGCCTCGGCTCCTGGAAGTCGACCGATGGCATCAACTGGACCAGCTCTGCCTGCATCCACAACGGCTCCAACGACGACCGTCCTTCGATGTGGGTTGACAACAACTCCTTCAGCCGCACCTACGGCCGCATGTACGTTTCGTTCAACAATTTCAACATCGGTGGCGGGGCCCTTTTCGTCACTCACTCCGATGATGGCAACACCTGGACCACTCCGGTGCAGCTGACCAGCGGTTTCGACCGCAACGTGCAGATCACCGGTGCACTGCCCGGACCCCCGCCGCCGAACGCCGGCTTTATCAGTGCGGTGTTTGTGGCCAGCATGGACGAGGGTGGCGGCGGCTTGGCTAGCCGTCAGAACCTGATGTTCCGCTCCACTGATGGCGGCAACACCTTCACTATGATCACCGTCGGCTCGCGCTTCACTCCTCCGGGCGATGGCGTCTGCTCCTCCAACTCCTATTTCGCCAAGATGAACCCCATCTGGCGGCACATGGGTTGGGGTGAACCGGGCGTCGGCCCCGGTGGCGTGGTTCACTACGCTTATGCCGCCCATGGCGCGCTGTCCACCGGCGACATCATGTACACCCGCTCCACCGACAACGGCAACACCTGGTCGACTCCGATCCTGCTGAATGATCCCGAGACCAACCAATACCAGAGCCACTGGATGCCGTCTCTGAGCGTCAACTACAACCTGGCTGCCTTCACCCCGCCGATGGACGTGACGGTTTCGTGGTATGACCGCCGCCAGTCCACCACCGCGTGCAACAACGTAACTGATCCGGGCTGCAACTATCAGCGCTTCGGCGTGCAGTCCCACGACAACGGCGCGACCTGGGGTGCGAACTTCGCGGTCAGCGACCAAATCATCCCTCAGCCCGCTCAGGATGACCCGAACATCCAGAGCTGCTATGCCGGTGATTACGATTACTCGACGGCCCTTAACACCAACGCCTACGTCACCTGGACGGATGGTCGTGTACAGATTGGCGGAGTCAACGTGCAGAACGTTGAGTTCGACGCGGTTCCCGAGCCGTAACCACATTCACCTGTGAGTCTCAGCCGGAGGGCAACCAATCAGTTGCCCTCCGTTTTATTTGCGGAGAGTCACGCTGAAGCTACGAACATAGGAATACTTTTCGGAAGGCGCCTCAACTGCTGATTACACCGCGCTCGAAATCCTCGGCTGCCTGCTGAATGCGCTCCGGCTTTCCCACATCTCGCCAGTAATATTCGTCAGCGCGAAAGCCGATCACGTTCTCGCCGTGCCGCGCCAGCCGCAGATAGCTGCCGATGATGGAAAAGACGCCCTGCTCGTTCATCCGCTCGAAAATTCTGGGTGAAATGACATGAATGCCGCAAAACGCGAGCGGTTGTGGGGCAGCAGCAGGCCGGACGATTTCCGGTTCTTCACCAGCCGTCATGCGTCCGCAGAGCTGGAGATCGTCATCGAAAAGCAACTGCCGCGACGAGTCTCGCGATTGCCCCGCTAACGTCGCGAGCGCGTTGCGATCGCGATGGGATTGCAGCATCCGGCCGAAATCGATCGCGCTGAGAACGTCGACGTTGTGCAGAAGAAATGGTTCCTCCGGCTGTTCGAGGAAGAAATCGGCGACCTTCTTCAGTCCGCCGCCGGTATCGAGCAGCTCGTCCTCCCGTGAAATCTCGATCCTTATCCCAAAATCATGGTGCTTCACATACGCGGCAATCATGTCCGCAAAGTGATGAGCGTTGACGATGACTTCACGTACTCCAAAGCGCCGCAGGCGTACCAGCGTGATTTCCAGCAGAGTCTTGCCGTTGATTTCGACCAGGGCCTTGGGGCGGTCATTCGTGAGCGGCCGCAAGCGCGTGCCCAGCCCGGCAGCCAGAATCATCGCGCGCATGGGCTCAGGCCTCGCACTCGCGATGTTGCACAACCACGTTGATGTCATCGCGTAGCCGCAGATGAGCAGCCAGCGCCTCTGCGAGATACACCGAGCGATGCTGCCCGCCGGTGCAGCCAAACGAAACCATCAGGTTCTTGAAGCCGCGCTCGCGGTAGTTGTCGACCGTGGCATCGATCAGCGCCACCGCATTCGCCAGAAATTGCCGCACGCTCTCGTGCTCCTGAAGATACTCGGCCACCGCTGGGTCCTTTCCCGTGAGCTGCTTGAAGCGCTCCTCGCGTCCGGGATTCGGCAGGCCACGAGCATCGAAGACGAACCCTCCTCCATGCCCGCTATTGTCCTGCGGTGTGCCGCGATGAAATGAGAAGCTCACGACCCGCACCGTCAGCCTGTCAGGCTCGGGCGCTGCCTGCAGCTTCTCCGAGGTCAGCATGTCGCGGAAAGTCTGCATCAGTTCCGGCAGCGCGACCGGCAGTTCGACATTTTGCTGCAGCCAGCGCAGGTTCTTCAGGGCAAACGGAACGCTTTGCAGAAAATGCGTCTTGCGCTCATACAAGCCGCGAAATCCGTACGCCCCCAACGCCTGCATAATTCGCACGTACACGTAAGCGTAGTAATGGCGCAGGAACGCATCGCGATCTACGCTGATGGAATGCGCCAGCTGATTCAGATACTCGTCGAGCAGTTGTTGGCGGAGCACCGGAGGCAGGTCAGCCTTGCCGTCATAAAGCAGGGAAGCGATGTCATACTGCAATGCCCCCTGGCGTCCACCCTGGTAGTCCAGGAAGTACGGCTTACCATCGCGCAGCATGATATTCCGCGATTGAAAGTCGCGATACAGAAAATATCCCCGATCGGCCTGCAGCAGGAAGTTTGCCAGGCGTCGGAAATCACCTTCCAAGGCCTGCTCATGGAACGGTGTGCCCGACAATTGCAGGAAGTAATACTTGAAATGGTTCAAATCCCAGCTGATGGACTGGCGATCGAAGCTGCGTCGCGGATAACAAAACTTGTACGGAAAATCGCGGGAGGCCTCTACCTGAAAACGCGGCAGCACAGCGACGACCTTGCGATAGGCCTCTACCACCTCCGGTGCGATGTCTTCACCCGAACGATGACGCGAGAGGAACTCATACAGCGTGGTATCGCCGAGGTCCTCTTCCAGATACGCCCCCTGCTCCAAGTCCTGGCCGTAAATCGTGGGCACCGGCAGCCCGTATTTCAGGAAATGCCGCGAGAATTTCAGAAACGCGACATTCTCCTCGCGCACGCCATAGACAACTCCGATCGCGCCATACGCTGCTCCCCGGAGACGGAACAGCTTTCGGTCCGATGCGCCCAACTGGCTGCGCAGCAGGTCTACCCGCTCTGCCGGAACTCCAAAATGCTGCTGGAAAAGCTTTCTCAATACATCCATGAAGAGAATCTCGAGCCCGCGTGGTCATCCATAAACCACTAGCATCGCCGAATCGCCAAGCGAACACAATGCCCAAGAAAAAACTCCTCCCAAACCGCGGGAGGAGTTTCTCTAAAACGTACAGACGAGTTGTTAGTTCACGGTTACGCTTACGCCATTGGACACGATACCGTTGGCAACCACGTACAGCGTGCTTGCTCCGGTTTCTGCCCCTGAGGGAACGTCGAAGTTCGTGTAGGTCGGGGTCGCCTTGGTCTGCACTGCCATGGTGCTGTGGCCGTGCGTCTTGGCGTAGAAAACATGGTGCGTGGCGTTGTTGACGATCTGCACCAGCGGATAGTTGGTGGCGGTCTCAAACTCATCGCCGAAGGAGGCGGCCTGCGACTGGCCGTTGAACTGGCGTCCAATCGCGCGATAGGTCTGGCCGCGAGTCAGGCTGGTCGGCAAGTTGGTAATGATCGGCGCCCAAATCTGCAGACCGTTGCCCGAAGTGTAGACCTGCGATCCGCCTACCAGGATCTGTCCCGTCGGCAGGCAGATGAGCGGGTTGCCGAAGGTGCTCAACGTGGGGGTGAAGTTCGTGCCGTCAAACTCGTACAGCCGTCCCGAGTTGCCTTCCACCAGCACCTTGCCGTTGGGCAACAGCGCGGCGAAGTTGTCGCCCGCATCGTCGCCGTTAGGGAAGTCCGGACCCGGCGTCCACGTACCCGGCTCGTCCGGATTCGCTCCGGGACGGTAAACCGAGGTGTGGCCCGTGGGGCCTCCCGGGGGATATGCGCCGGTAGCAAATACCGAACCATCGGGGCGCAGGATGGCGGGGCCAATTTCTCCCGGCGGGCAGTACTGACCGCCACCGTAGGGGATGCAGCCCTCCTCCGGCGGTCCCATCAGGTTCACGCCCGTGCTGCCGTCCGGCTGCCAGCGCTGCTCGGTATAAATGTAGTGCTCGGACATCGGGCTATCCAGAACATCGGCGGTCAGCACGACGCCGTTGGATCCCGGCATGAGCGTCCAGCCTTCTTCCGCGTTCCAATCCTGTTTACCGGTATGGCCGAGCAGCGTCCACGTCATTGTGGTGGGATCGAGGTCGGCATCCTGCATGTCCAACTTGCGCCCGATCATGAAATGTCCGTTAGGCAACATGGTCGAGGGCGAATCCCCGATATAGTCCCATCCGGGTGGCGGGGTCAGCGGCGTCCAGGTGTTGGCCGCGGGATCGTACACCGCGCCCAGGTTGGTGAGCGTGAAATTGCCGAAGTTATATTCGCCACCCTCGATCAGCACGCGGCCATCGGGCAGCACCTGCGAGGCGAAAGCGTCGGGATCGTAGTTGGAAGCCAGGCTCGCTACCTGCGTCCAGGTGCCATTGATGTAGCTGCCGGTGTTGTCGGGAGTGAGCTTCCACCAGTCCTGGCCCTGATAACCCTGCACCAATACCGTTCCATCCGTCAGTAAGAACTGAATTTGCGCTCCATCGGGAGCGGAATGAGTTAGGTTTGTGAGCGTCTGCGCCTGCGACACGCAGCAGGCCGCGAGCGTAAGCATAGTGAGAGCGAGTACAAGTCTCTTCAAAGCAGTCCTCTTCTTTCTTATTCGCAACTGTCAGCAAACTGAAGTGTGAAATTCCATTCCGAGCGCAGCGACTCGTCCGTCTTAGCAGGCGCAAATAGTCAATGCTGGAAACTCTGATGGAGCGGCAGCAATGCGGTATGCGAGCTCGGAAAACAAGTGCAAGAATTCTGCTTCATCTCTGAATCCGGTGTCAATCGGTTTGGGTTGAAAACTTGCTCAGAAGAGCGAAAGAATCGAGAAAGTGCGAAAGAGGGGATCGAGCGGATGAACAGCGATTGAAGGGGAAAAGCCCAGCTTGAGGCTGGGCTTTCGATTCTCAACTGACCACCGGCAACTGACAACCGCTGCTTACTGCCGGCTGCGTATTTTCGACAGCAGTCGCAGGATCTCGAAATACAGCCACACCAGCGTGACCATCAGCGCAAACGCGCTGTACCACTCCATGTACTTGGGCGCGCCGTAGCGGGCGGCATTCTCGATCAGATCGAAATCCAGCACCAGGTTCAGTGCGGCAATCGCGACCACCAGAACGCTGAAGCCGATGCCGATCGGGGTCGCACCGTTGATAGTCGTGAAGTGAATGCCGAAAAATCCAAGGATGAATTGCAGGAAGTAGAACACCGCAATTCCGCCGGTCGCCGCGACGATGCCCAGCCGCAGCTTGTCGGTGACTTTGATCAACCCTGAGCGATAGGCCAGCAACATGGCAATCAGCACGCCCAAGGTGAGCGCGACTGCCTGAATCGCGATGCCGTGAAAGCGCGTTTCCAGCAGCGCCGAGACGCCGCCCAGCACCAGCCCTTCCAATAGCGCATAGATAGGCGCGGTGATCGGCGACCACTCCTTCTTGAAGATGGTCACCATGGCGGCGATGAAGCCGCCGATGCCGCCGACCATGATCGGCAAGCCGATAGTTTGCGCCGCTTCCTCGGGAGACGCGCCGAAGAAACGGTTCCACGTCCACGCGGCGGTCAGCACACACAGAATCACCAGCACACCGGTCTTGTTGACCGCACCGGAAATGGTCATGCCCTCGCCGCCGTACGCGACTCCCTCGCCGCGGAAGGCTTCGCCGCTCAGGGCGGGGTTCGACGTTCTCATCAATTGAGGCATTTTGGGGAACTCTCCTTGCTCTTGTAGCTTACCTGTTAGACGCAGCCCGCGCCAGATGGACTCGATTGCCGCGGCTCGCTGAGGACTGCTTGTGTAATGGCGATTTTGCGCTAGTAATGGGCCATCAGCCTGTAAGCTAGGCGGATGAACAAAACTGGACAGAGGGACGCGGGGGTCTTGAGTCATTGCCTTGGGGCTTATGTCTGCCTGTGCTTTCAACGGAAGGCCGGAGGGTGGAGAAGAGGAACGATGCCCGAGAAATCTGCAGGATTTAGCCGAGTTATCTTCGCGACCTCGGTCCTGGTAGTTGCAACGTTTATCGTCCTAACTAACGCGCAGGCGCAAGAATACAAAATGGAAACGCCTATTCCACCGGGCATCACCACTCCAGACAAAGTTGACACGCGCATCGGCACGCTGAAGTTCGATGGCGGCTATCCCGATGCGGCCACCGTTGAGAAGGTGTATGACAATCTCGACTTTCAGCGGGGTATTGAAGCCTATCTCAATACCATGCAGGGGGCCTCGCTCGTTGCGCTGCGCCGAGGCTTTCGTGAGGCAGGTGCGGTGGACGGCACATTCGGCGTCTTCAATACTTTGATGGACTCGAAGTCGCTTTTCCTCACGGCAAACGCGGATACGGTCTACGCCATGACGTGGCTCGACTTGTCCAAGGGGCCGGTCGTGGTCGAGAGCCCGCCCAACACGCTCGGGATAGTGGACGACTTCTGGTTTCGCTACGTCGCCGACCTGGGGAACGCGGGTCCCGACAAGGGAAAGGGCGGCAAGTTTCTTTTCCTGCCACCTGGTTACACCGGCGATGTGCCCAAGGGCTACTTCGTGTTTAGGTCGAGGACATTTGGAAATGCCTTTTTTACGCGCGGCTTTCTGGTGAATGGCAATCCCGGCCCCGCCGTCGAAAGCTTCACGAAAACCTTGCGGAGCTATCCGTTGTCGGAGGCTGGCAACCCGCATCCTGCCAAGTTCATTAATTGGTCAGGCAAGGCGTTCAACACCGTTGGCCCGAATGACTACAGCTTTTACGAAGACGTAAACCAGCTTGTGCAGGAAGAGCCAGCCGACAGCGAGAGCCCGGAACTGCTCGGCCAACTCCTGGCAATCGGAATTCAGAAAGGCAAGCCCTTCGCGCCCGACGAGCGCATGAAAAAAATTCTGACCGATTCAATGGCCGTCGGCAACGCTACGGCCCGAGCAATCGAATTTCGTTCACGGACCAAGGAGAACTTCTACTATCCGGGCAAAGCCTGGTTTCTCCCCACTGGTTTCTACCTTTTCCTTGATAACGACGCCCGTCTGCTTGATGCGCGCACGATGTTCTTCTACGCCTATACGGGAGTCACACCAGCCATGGTGTTGAAGATTCCGGGGGTTGGTTCGCAGTATGCTATTGCCGCCCTGGACTCGGAAGATAACTACCTTGATGGTGCGAAAAACTATAAGTTGAACATACCGGCTAACCCGCCTGCCAGAAACTTCTGGTCGATGACGGTCTATGACACGCAAACGCGCTCCATGCTTCAGACGGACCAACAGTTCCCTGCTAAGGGAAGCAACAGCGCCGGGATTCAGAAGAATGCTGACGGGTCTTATGACATCTACTTTGGGCCGAAAGCGCCGGCTGGAAAAGAAAGCAACTGGATTCAGACCGTTCCTGGTAGAGGATGGTTTACAATCCTGCGGCTCTACGGCCCGCTGGAACCGTGGTTCGATAAGACGTGGAGGCCGGGCGATATTACGCTTGCCAAGTGACAACAACAGCGGCGAGAATTGTGACGCTCTGGCCGGATCGCGCATTCGGAGCAGGGCTTCTTCCTTGGTCGTCAACCTGATTGCGCCGTTTATTCGCCTATGCGCAAACAGGCCAGTACACTCAAAGGCTCCCGTAATCCCCGAACCCTAAAACAGTGTTTCCTGTCCGCTCCTGTCCACTCGCGGCCGCTTGACGCCGAAATGTTCGTATGCCAGATGCGTTGCCACGCGCCCGCGAGGCGTGCGGTCGAGAAAGCCGATCTGCATCAGAAACGGCTCGTAGATCTCTTCGATCGCGTCGGGTTCCTCGGCGAGGGATGCCGCCAGCGTGTTCAGTCCCACCGGGCCGCCTTGATATTTCTCGATGATCGTGAGCAGCAGCTTGCGATCGATCTCGTCGAACCCGTAACGATCGACTTCGAGCATCTCCAGCGCAGCCTGGGCCGTCGGCTTGTCGATCTTGCCCGCGCCGCGCACCTGCGCGTAATCGCGAACGCGCCGCAGCAGGCGATTCGCGATGCGTGGTGTTCCGCGGCAGCGCGTCGCAATCTCCTTCGCGCCATCGTCATCGATCGCCACGCCAAGAATCTCTGCCGAGCGCTCGATGATCACCTTCAGATCGTCGTGCGTGTAGAACTCCAGCCGCAGCACGATGCCGAAGCGCGATCGCAATGGCGCCGACAGCAGTCCCGCGCGCGTGGTCGCGCCGATAAACGTGAACGGCCTGACCTCGATGGTGTGGGTGCGCGCCGATGGGCCTTGTCCGATGATGATGTCGAGTTTGTAGTCTTCGAGCGCGGAGTAGAGCAGCTCTTCCAGCGCGGGCTGCAGGCGATGTACTTCGTCGATGAACAGCACCTGCTTGTCTCGCAGGTTGGTGAGGATCGCGGTCAGGTCGCCTTTGATCTGCAGCGTCGGGCCTGAGGTCTGCTGGAACGGGACGCCGAGTTCGTTGGCGATGATGTTGGCCAGCGTCGTCTTGCCCAGTCCCGGCGGACCGTAGAACAGCACGTGGTCCAGCGCTTCGCCGCGCGACTTTGCCGCCTGAATGGCGACGTCGAGGTTGTCTTTGACTTTCTGTTGGCCAATGAACTCGCGCAGTCGCTGCGGTCGCAGCTTGAGCTCGAACGACGAATCGTCGTCCAGTGGAACGGCGGAAACAATGCGATCAGAATTTTCGTTGGGCGAAGGCACGCAGGGCGATAGTAAAGCGAAAACCTAACGGGAAGCAACCGCGCGTAGAAGCCGTGCCTCGGCACGGGCAGGCGCAACCGGAAGAAGCTTGCAGAAGGAAGATATTGACGACGTGGTGTTGCAACAGCCGCACAGCGGCGCGATGGGTTCAGCCCGGCGCGGAAGCGCCGGGAAGGCGGCGATTGTGGCCCGAGCCGGGTGAGCGGCGACCCCTCCCGGAATCAGTGCCGCCGCTCTGCAGCTCGTTTCGTTATCCAACCGCGCGTGGGCTTCCGCCCACGCCTAACAACATCCTGCCGCGTTGCGGCTGGTTTCATCTGGTTCGACATCAATGCGGCTCTTGCTAACTGCTGATTGCTAACTGCTAACTGCTAATTGCTAATTGCTAATTGCTGATCCCTTCACAACGACCGCAGGAAATTTAACAAATCCTGCTGCGACGAGGTGGGAAGACTGTTGTAGTTGTTAACCACTCCGTTTGCTTCGGAACCCTGATACTGCCGGTTCCCATTGCTGCCGTGTGCCTGAATCGCCTGGACCAGGTCCGCTGTTCGGCCATCGTGCATAAAGAAAATCCGCTGTCCCAGGCCCCACAACGGCGCTGTACGGAACTGGTCGCCGGCGGCCGCTCCCTGGCCGACGTTGTCGGCCAGTCCCGGTCCCATGTGGTGCAGAATCAGATCCGAGAACGGGTTTGCCTGAACGTTGCTGAGGCCAGCAATCGTCGATTGACCAGTATGCATCGAGGGCGTATGGCACAGGGCGCGACGAATCGCGACCATCTCTGCAGGACGTAGGGGAGAATGCTGAGTGCGCAGCCGGCTCGGTGAAGGTGCTCCGGCCGAACTCGCGCGCGTAATTTAGTGTTTTTCCGACTTGCTGGCGCTGGGCGGCAAAAGATTATTTAGCCGCAGATAAATTGCCGCGGCGCCGTAGTGATCGCTCCAACCGGCGACGAGCCGCAACAATGCCGATGCGCGCGTTCCGGTCTGAGTGCCGAGCGTGAAGCTTTGCCCGAGACTACTGTCGTCGGCACTCACCAATACCTGCGCGCAATAGGTGAACGAGTCCTGGACCGCCTTCGCCAACACGTCCTTCGAGTCGCTCTCGCTCAGTTTTACGTCCTTGGGCGATTGTCCCGCGATGATCGCGCAAAATGTGTTGTTCGCCTGCGCCGAATGCATCATCAGGTGCGCGAAGGTGATCTGCTCCGGCGTGGGACGATAACTGTACTTGTCCGCAGGCATTGTGTTTGCCGCGCCGATCAGGTTCTTCGAGAAGCGTTCTTCCAGCTGGCGTGCGGCGGCGACAATGGGACTGCTCGCGGCCGCAGAAGCAGTTGGTTGCTGCGAGGCCGAGCTCGGTTGTTGCGACATCACGCTCGTGAGTGCGAGCAAAGCGAAAATTGCGATAGCGATCGGCTTCATGTTCCTCACCCCAAAACAAGATGAGAAGAAGCATACGCCAAGCGCAGCCGTTGTGCCCGCTGGATCAGTTCGCCGGTCGCATCTTCTGCAGCAAATCGAAGCCGGCGCTCTCAGGATTGCCGACCTTGAAGCCGCTGTCCAGGAGCACAGTGGTGGCTTTCGGCGCCAGCAATTTCAGCGACGCAACTGCGGCGTCATCGGGAAATTTCGAGTTGTCCGGGCCGAGGACCAGATAGTCGACGTCGGCGGCCTTCAACAGCAGGCGGGCATCGTACAAGCGGCAGGTCGACAGCACTTCGTAGCCGTGACCATTGAGCAGCGTGCGAACGAACGCGCATAGATCCGGCGACTCGTCCAGGAAGAGCACCAGCGGTCCAACGGACTTCGCGTCGGGAGTTTTCACCACCGGTTCCTTCAGGAACGAGACAATCGCCGCTTCCTCCGACTCGTAAACACGCATGATCGTCGTGAGCCTGGTCAGCTGCAGCAGGTTGCTCAGAAACGGCTGCGGACTAGCGAGCCGCAAGTCGCCTCCGCGATGGCGGTTGTGCGAAACGAAGCGCACCAGAAGTCCCATGCCGGTGCTGTCGACGCGAGTTACCTCTGCCAGGTTGACCACCACGCGGCTCGTGTCCAGCAGGGCACGCTTGATCGCCGCGTCCAGGACTGAGCATTCATCGCCAGTGACAATCCGGCCAACACACCTGACCACATACACGTTGCCGCAATGGCGGCAATCGAGGGAAAGGGACATAACGCTCCCACGCTGCAGTGTCGAAAACGTGCTGGTACTGTATCACCGTCGTCAACCGCAGTGCATCACGAAAAGCCGGGCGGCTTTACGAGAGCGTTCCTTCGGGCAGGCGGTTGGTGCCGTTCGACGGGACAGCTTCCTGCGCCGGTTTAGGAGGCTCCAGCGCAGCTTTCGGCTTGATCTCTTTCTCTTCCAGCTCAATCTTGAGCAGCTCGCTCTGCACCTGACGCCGCAAATCATCGCGCATCATGCGAAACTGCGCCATGAACTTCGCGACCTGGCGCGCGACCTCCGGCAACTTTTTGGGGCCGAAGATCACCAGCGCGAGCACGAGAATGAAGAGAATGTCAGGCATGGTAGATCGCTAAACCAATAGGGACCGCCTTGGGCAAGCCCGTCGGCTACGGTTTCTTTTCTCCCTCGACAGGCGTTGCCGGGTCTTTAGTACCGTTCATCGAGTCTTTGAAGCTGCGGATCCCTTCGCCCAGCCCTTTGCCCAGCTCCGGCAGCTTCTTGGGGCCGAACACCAGCAGCGCAATAAACAGGATGATCAGCAGGTGCATCGGTTGAAACAGATTGTCAAGCATCGTAACTCCTGCCCTAAGGATAGCGCATTCCAGCCCGAACGGAGCAGCCAATCCGATCTTAGCCGGGTGTTTCAATCCTGGGTCAACGACAGATTTGGCAAGAGTTCCCGGATGGCTCGTCGCCGAATGGAAGCCTGATCGTCGATCCATCTTCGGCACCACAACCCTCGGCGGACCGGTGACGCCGGCGTGTCCTGCGGGCTGTGGTGTGGTGTTCGAGATCTACCCGCAATAACCACTACGCGGGCTTGCTCGCAGGGAGCTTCGCGGCGAAGACCTCGAGCTTTGCGATCTCCGGCGGCTTGGCAAACAGGTCGGCGTTGGCCTGCAGACCGGCGGCGACTTTGCCCGAGAGATGTGCCTGGCGGCCCGCTTCGTCGGCAAAGGTGTCGAAGATGCCGAAGGTCGAAGGTCCGAGGCGCAGGGCGAACCAGGTAGTTGTGCCGGGCTCCTGCTCGACCAGCGAGAGTCCCTGGCGTAGGAAGTTCTCGAGGTCTTTCTCTCGTCCGGGCTTTGCTTCCAGACGAACCCACAATGCAAGTCTTGCTGCGTCAGCCATGTTGCTTCTCCTCCGTGTTGTGATGAGATGCCAATGTTGGATGTGATGATTCAGATGGATCGCCGTTAGTGCCGCGGAACGGACGAGGCGAGTAGGCTGTCAAGTCACGATAGAAGATTGCAGGCATTCGCCACAGAGAGATGGCTTGGTCGCGCCATTCGCTAATAGTTCACTCCACAGGCAGCTCCCGAATTGGGAAGTTCTCAGGGCTTTTCCTGGGCACTAAGATATCGAAATTAACCTCTAAGCTATTCCCATTTCGGGAAATATTCCCAGACTGCTGGAAATTCCTGCGAACTTTGTTGCAAGCCGTTGCATGGCTATTCAATTCGTGTTTTGTATTTGCAGTGAGATAGTGCGGAACCAGGATTGCAATTCTCCAGAGTGACTTCTCATAACAGTGAGACGACAGGGAATTATTCAGCAACAAAAGCTAGAGGTGGGCTGTACGAACCCACAACCTGCACCCTGTTTCTACTCGAGCGTCGGTCTCAGGTCCTCGGCTCCTTGCGACGCTCTGCCTGATCTTGTCCTCTTTTGATTGAGCCGGGGCACGGTTCTCCGCATATTCCGCGTTGATGAGGCTGGGAGGGTAGTTACTGGCGAGAGAGCGCCTTCTCTGCCGCTTCAACCAACTTGCAGTTCGCGGCGAACCAGACTTCGGGCGATACCACATGACTCGCCCATGGAACTTTCATTTTTCGAATCCAAAGGAGGATCTTCCTTGAAACTACGTATCGCGTTAGCTCTATGCTTTGCGCTGGTGGCAATACCTGCCTTGGCGCAGCAGACAACCATCTACAGCAACGGCCCGATCAATGGCACAACCGATGGCTGGACCATTAACTCCGGCTTTGTCGTCAGCGACACCTTCACGGTGACCGAAGGCGCGCCGCCGGTAACCGGTCTGAGCTTTGGTGCGTGGGCATTCCCTGGCGATGTGCTGCAGACTGCCGAAGTCTCGATCACTTCCTCGGAATTCGGCGGCACCAGTTACACGGACCAGGTTGTCAGCTTCACGCAGAGTGGCTGCTCCGGCAACCAGTACGGCTTCAACGTTTGCACCGAGACCGGTACGTTCGGCAGCGCGGTCAATCTGGCAGCCGGCACCTACTGGCTGAACCTGGCGAATGCGGTGGTCAACACCGGCGACCCGATCTACTGGGATGAAAACTCCGGTCCGTCTTCGGCCTCGGAGAACTCGGTAGGAACCATTCCTTCGGAAGCATTCACGGTCCTCGGCGGCACCACCACGACCACGGGCACGCCTGAGCCCAGCACCATCCTGCTGCTTGGTTCCGGAATGCTCGGCGTAGCCGGCATGCTGCGTCGCAAGCTGTTCTAATTCATCCGAACCTCACTTTAGGTTCTAGAGACACAGACAGACCCCAAGGCCGGAGCTCACGAGCTCCGGTTTTTTTCGGCTTCCTGTCGGCGCTACAGCCGCCACAAAGCCCTCGATCGCGGCCGGCTCCCCCCGCACGCGGAGCTCGGAAGGCCTCGACGGCCGGTGGTGAAAGGGATTCACCTCCCGTTAATCGTGCCGTAAGACCGTGGCAATACCGTAGCAATGAGGTTGTAAATTATTAGCAATGCAACTGCAATAGGATGCACGTCTAAAGTACTACCAATATGGGAAATACACATCATGTGGGTAAACAATTAGAACATATATGCAAGTAACTGCATTTATAACTCATTCATCTACTTTGACTGCAATTACATAAGAAGGAAGTGGAATTGCACATTTGAGTTGCGTAATTCATACAAGCGCAGGGCTCATCCAAGGAATTCAATTCGCCCGGCCACGTAGCCGCAGAATGGGTTCCCCTGTCTTCATAACTCGGCGCCGATCTCAAGTCCGCGGCTCTATACGGCGCTGCTAATGACTTCCTCTTAATTTGTCGAGCCGGGACATGGCTTCATTGCGAATGCATGGAGGCCAGCACCTGTTGCGGATTCTCGCTGGTGAACGATTGGGCGCCAGTGTGACGGATTCGTGTGGGCGATCGGTGCTCGTCCAGGAGCTTGCATGTTCGCCTGTCGCACGCCAGACTTCACATCGGTTTACCTCCCTCAGCCCTTTCCGCGCTTCACCATTCAGCTCTCAACATGTTTCATTCTGAGTACGTTTCCTACCTACATTCCTTCATACCCGGTACCTTTCATACCCAAACCATTCATAACTCCTTTTCATACCTCGACCGACTTTCCCCCGAAACATTCATATCTCTCATATTTCAACGCAGAAGGAGATTCATAGTGAGACTTCATATTGCTTCTGTATTGCTTCTGGCTCTTGTGGCGCTGCCGGTTATGGCGCAAGAGACCATCTATACCAACGGCCCTACTAACGGCAATACCTCTGAGTGGCAGGTGAATCAGGGCTACGTAGTTAGCGATACCTTTTCGGACGCCAATGGACTTCCGGTAGGCTCTGTGAACTTCGCTTCCTGGATGTTTCCAGGGGACATACTGCAGAGCGCTCAGCTGAGCATCACCTCCTCCGAATTTGGCGGCACCACTTTCTTCGACGGTGTCGTCAACTTCACTCAGAGCGGCTGCTCCAGCAATAGCCAGGGCTTCAGCGTGTGCTCAGAGACCGGGACCTTCGGCCCGGTCAGTCTGTCCGCCGGGAACTACTGGGTAAACCTGTCCAATGCGGTCGTGGGTGGCTCTGGCACCGGCGATCCAGTGTACTGGGATGAGAACTCTGGTCCGTCCTCGGCCTCGGAGAACGCCTACGGAACGATTCCTTCGGAAGCGTTCACCGTGCTGGGCGCTTCCAGCACCACCACCACTACTACCACCGGCGGCGGATCCGTTCCCGAGCCCAGCACACTGATGCTGCTCGGTTCCGGCATCTTCGGCGTGATGAGCGTCGTTCGCCGCCGCACGATGTTCTAATAGCTGTTTCATAACCTCCTTTGGATTCGTACAGACCTAATAGAAGCCGGAGCCTACGGGCTCCGGCTTGACAGTTTTGGGGTGAGCGAAATTCGCAACCCCCGCCGACAGGCACGACAAAATTCCTTCTTCTGAATACCTGGACTTCACCGTTCGGGTGTAAAGTGCAGGTCAAGCAACCGTCGACGGTCGCGCGGTATAGGAGACTATCATGACGACCTGTGCCCATGCTTCTACGTCAGTGTTCAGCTTTAGGTGGTGTGCGACAACACTTGCTGTGGCGATGATCTCTGCGGGGATGTTGGCTGCGATCCCTGCGGTCGAAGCTCAGACCTTCAGCGTGATTCACAACTTCACCAACGTCGCCGACGGCGGCGCACCTTTCACTGGGATGATCATGGACCGCGCGGGGAATCTCTACGGCACGACCACGCGCGGCGGGAATGCCGGAGGGGGTTGCCCGTTTGGTTGCGGAGTGGTTTTCAAGCTGGCGCATCGCGGCTCGGGTTGGATACTTACGCCGCTGTACACATTTCTAGGTGACAACGATGGCGCGACGCCTTGCTCTCGACTGACGTTCGGGCCCGATGGGACGCTCTATGGCACGACTTCGGAGGGCGGAGGAACGCAATGCGGTTATGGCGGAGGCTGCTCGCCGAACGTCGGCGGATGCGGCACGGCCTACAACCTGAAGCCGTCGGCCCACGCTACCGGCAATGCGCTGGGCACGTGGAATGAAACCGTGCTCTATCGCTTCACCGGCAGCAGCGATGGAGCGACTCCGCAAGGCGACCTGGCGTTCGACGCGAGCGGCAATCTGGATGGGGTGACCTCGTCGGGCGGGACCCTCGGCGGGATCTGCGGTACGCAGTTGGGATCGGGCTGCGGTACGGTGTACCAGTTGTCACGATCCGGCTCAGGATGGGCGGAGAATGTGCTGTACAGTTTTCAGCCGACCAACGATGGCTATAACCCATGGGGCGGCGTCATCCTCGATCCGGCGGGATCGATCTATGGGACCACCGCGAATGCCGAGCTGCCTTTAACGCCCAACTGCGGCACGGTATTTCAGTTGACGCAGTCCGGCTCAAGTTGGCAAGAGACAATCCTTCATCAGTTCGGAATGCAGGCCTTCGATGGATGCCTGCCTTTGGGAGGGCTGATTCTCGATGCGTCCGGTAATCTGTATGGCGCGACCAGCCGGATCTACGAGGGTGGGCGGGTTGGCTCGGGTGAGGTGTACGAACTGAATTACTCCGCCGGCGAAGGGTGGCAGTACTCGCAGCTGTATGAATTTCCCGACGATGGATATGAGGGGCCGACATCGACGCTCATCATGGACGCTGGCGGCAATCTGTATGGGACGACCGCATCCTATGGCTCGAACCGATATGGCGAGGTCTTCAAACTGGTTCCCAACGGCGGCGGCTGGAGCTACGTTGATCTGCACGATTTCACGGGTGGCGATGACGGGGGCTACCCGTACGGCAGCCTAGTGCAGGACGCCGAAGGCAATATTTATGGGACAACTGAACTTGGTGGAACCTACGGCCACGGAGTCGTATTCGAAATAACGCCTTAGGTGGAAGCCTACTTGGTTTTCGCGGCCTGCTTCAGGATGTCTTCCGCAAAGTAGTTGGTCACTTTAGCCTGGTCGCGGACGGTTTCGTAGTAGGCGGCCTTCAAGAGCTGCTCCCGGCGGTCGCGCAGCTGCTCGCGAATGGCTTGCTGCACGCGTGGATCTTTCAGCTCGCGCTGTCCCGCAGCTTCTTTGCTGATGAGCTTAACGATGCGGAAGCCGAAGACCTGATGGCTGTTGGGATCGCTGACGACCAGAATCGTAGTGTACTGGCCGGGCTTGAGCTTGGAGATCGCGTCGAACGCGGCCTTGTCCTGCTTGAGGGAAGATTCGGGGATGAAGCCCAGGTCGCCGCCATTCTGTGCGGTCTCAGGCTGTTCGGAGTACGTCGCGGCGACACCAGCGAAATCTTCGCCACTATCCAGCCGGTTCTGTACCATCTGAATCTTCTTGCGCGCGTCCGCCTCGTTCTGCGCCTTCATGTTCTTGACCTGCGGATTGGGCTGCGTGGTGACCAGGATTTGCGAGATGTGGTATTGCGGCTCGATTAAATTGAACTCAGCTTTGTGCTCGTTGTAGTAGTTGGTGATGTCGTCGTCGGTAATGTCGATCTTCGACGTGACTTCCTTGTTAAGCACCTTATCGATGGTCAGCGAGCGGCGAATCTCGCGCTTAAAGTCGTCGAGCGTGATGTTGCGTTCCTTGAGCCGCTGATCGAATTGCTGCTGGGTGAAGGGCGCCTTGAGCTCGGTGATCTTGGCGTTGACTTCTTCGTCGGTGGCCAGCAGGCCAAGTTTTTCGGCGCGCTGCATCAGGATTTCATTGTTGATGAGCTGGCTCAGGATGTTCAGCCGCAGGGTATCGGCCTGCTCGGCGCTCGGCTTCTGGGGAGCGTCGGCAATCTGGTTGTCATAGAACTTCTGCACTTCATTGCGGGTGATCTGGTGGCCATTGACGGTCGCCATCACATCACTGCCGACCTGTTTGTTGGAGCAGGCAACGCCTGCGAGCATCGTCACGATGGCCAGTGATGCCGTGGTCAGTCGCCGCGCTTTCCTTGCTTGTTGTGGTTGCAACGTTGCCCCTCCTGAGAGGCAGATACCGGCGGCGAGAGAAGATGCGCGCCGCTACTTGCTGGTTGTCGGGTGCGGCGGCGCCGCATTGGCCGCCGGCTGCGCGGGAGACGTCGCCGGCGCCGGCGGTGGTGGCGGCTGAACCCCGGCCGCCAAAAGTTCACGATTCAACGCGGCCCGGACCTCATCCGCATCCAGAGCGCCTTCCAGACGCTCGCCATTCACAAAAAGTGTAGGAGTGGCGCTGACCCCGATGTTATCGCCTTCACTCATCGATGCCTTGACGGCCACATCGGACTGGGTCTTGATGCAGGCCTGCAGGCGGTCCATGTCGGCGCCATTCTTCTTGCCGAAGTCCAGGGTCAGACGGTCGAGTTCGCTGTCCGAGGCTTGCACATTCTGCTGCGATCCAGAGATGGCGCGCTGATTGGCGTGGAAATAATCTGCCAGTTGCCAGTAACCGGCGCTGCTTTCTTTGGCCAGACAGTTGGCGTCGTTGGCCGCGTGCACCGCCCAGGGATGCATGGGCAGGGGATAGTCCTTGTAGACGATCTTTATCTTGTCGCTGTACTGGGGCAGGATCTGGCTCATCAGGGTGTTGTGCATGCGGGCGCAGAAGGGGCACTGGAAGTCGTCGAAGTTGACGATGGTGACCTTGGCATCAGGATTGCCGCGCACCGGGCGATTCGCGAGGTCGATCTTGCCCATGGTTTCGGCATAAAGGTCTTTGGTCAGATCGATCTTGGTAAAGCGAATCAGCGTCTTGTCGTCTTTGGAAAGCAGGAACTCGGCGTGCTGCGTCTTTCCGCCCCGGGACATGGTCACGGGCAGCAGTTCATAGTTGCCGAAGTCGCTGGGGGCCGGCGTGCCGATGTTGATGTCAACGTCGGGCGGGATGTTGAAAAAGGCACGAACCTGGCGCTGGACCCGCTCCGCCACATCGGGCGCAAGGCCTGGGGTGCTGCTGGGAGACTTCGACTGCGCACAACCCACGGCGCACAACAGTAGAGACACAATGGCCAGACGCTGCATCGACAAGAGAAGAAAGCCGCCTTTCGCTGAGAGCGTGATGTAGGCATTATCTCATGGCGGGAAGTATTCACCACGGCGGCACGGAGGGCGCGGAGCATTGCCGTCTTTAGCCCCGCCACCTAAGGTTCCTTGCCAAGATCAGGTATGCCCAGTGCGCAATCGGCCAATTAGGATTCCCTGAACTCCGCGCCTCCGCAGGGGACTAAGACTTCTTGAGGAGCGAACCCGCGGGGAGCAGTGCATTCATCGAGCCGGAGCGGAAGCCTTCCAGGTCGAGTGTGACGTAAGAGAAGCCAAGTTCTTTGAAGATGCGCGTGAACTCGGCTGCCATTTGGGGGGTGAGCGCGCGCGGCAGTTCGTCGAGGGCGATCTCGATGCGGACTATTTCGCCGTGATGGCGGGCGCGGCACTGGCGGAATCCTAGGCGATGCAGCGCGTCCTCGCCGGCCTCGATGGCGGAGAGCGCGTGGCGGGTTACGGGACGGCCGGGCTCGATGCGCGACGACAGGCAAGCCGAGGCGGGTTTGTCCCAAAGCCGCAAGCCGGCTTCGCGGGCGAGTTGGCGGATGTCGTCCTTAGTGAGGCCTGCGTCAAGCAATGGCGCGACGACGGCATGTTGTTGCGCGGCTTTCTGTCCCGGCCGGAAGTCGCCCTGGTCGTCGCGATTCATGCCGTACGCAATGGTGTGGAAGCCGTGCTGTTGCGCGTAGGCGTCCATGGCGGTGAAGAGCTCGTCCTTGCAGTGGAAGCAGCGCGCCGCGTCGTTGCGGCGATATTCAGGACGCTCCATCTCCTCGGTCTGGATCACCAGCAGCGGAATGTGTTGCTCTTCGGCGAAGGCGATGGCGTCGCGCATCTGCGAGCGCGCCAGGCTGGGCGAATCGGCGAGCACGGCGAGCATGTTGTCCGCTAATTCCTTGTGTGCAATCCAGGCCAGAAATGCCGAATCGATCCCACCCGAGTAGGCAACCAGCAGGCGGCGCAGAGAGCGCAGGTGCGCGCGCAGCGCGAGCAGCTTGTCGCAGGGGGACACGAGCATGAGTTGATTATAGGGCTACCGGCGCTTAGCTTTTTCGGCTTGGGCTCTTCATTCTCTAATGAAAACGCCAACTTTAGTCGGCGACCAGACTTTGAGTGCTATGGGCTGAAGCCCGCTGTCCCTCAATAAACTAAGCCGTTCCGGCCCGACCGAGGTCGTGGCCTGACTTATGCCGTCTGAACTCGGGGTTTTTCAGCAACCCGCGAAGGCGCGCTCCGCCCCTCAACTGCTATCCAAGAGCCAAAGGCCCCAAGCGAGAAGCCAGAAGCGCCCTCAATAGATCCGGCTCAGGCGACGAAGAGTTCCGAAGGACCCCACGTTCGACAGGCTGAAGGTGAAGCGGAAGGCATTCTCGTTGCGAATACCCGGAAAAGTCCAGCGGGCATATTGGCCGGCGATGCCGCAACAATCCCAGTTGTAGTTGGCCTGGCCTACGGCGGACTGCACGTAGGAGAGCCGGGAATCGATGCCGATGCTGAAGGCGCCGCTCACACCCTGTTTGGTCATGGCGCCGTAGGTCAGGCCGAAGCGGTATTGGTTGTAGATGCTGGGAGTCGCCACTCCATTGGAGGTAAGCGAGACTTCACCGGGAGAGTTGATGTAGGTCTGCCCGCCGTTCAGGTAGTAGTTACCCCAGCGGAATCCGGCGAAGATGGTGCTGGCATTCACGTGGTCGAGGACCGGATCGTAGTCGAGTGCCCACTGAAAATCGATCGCGCCGGTCTGCACGTGCAGCCTGGAGATAATAGGCGAGAAGTGTCGCGGCTCGGTGAGGAAGGCGATGCCGGTGAGGTCCTCGGTGACATCGAACACGTTGCGCCGGCCGTCAACCAGTGCGCCGCCAAAGGTTGTGTTGCCATAATATTTCTGCGCCAGCTCCCAGGTGATCACGTCGCCGGAGGGCGCGCCCTTATCGGCGCAGGCTTTCTCCGCTGCCGTCAGACGCTGGCTCAGGTCCTGGGACAGCGACTGGTGCGGCTCATTCTGAAAGCACTTGGCGGCCAGAGAAGATTTCTTGGCATAGAGACGGTTCACCACGCCGTACTCCACTTCATTGGTGTCGGCCAGAATATCGCGATAGTCAAAGCGGATGATCTGGCTGAAATCGCTGATGCCAGTCTGGTACCGGTAGATGGCGAAGGGTTCAACGGTGTGCTTGATGACGCGTCCGAACGGCTTCTGGTTGAAGATCTTGGACAGGGTCGGTGGACGAACTTCGAAAGAGGCGGTTCCGGCGTTACGGTTAATGGGATCGCTGACCGCCTCGCCCAAGGCAGTTGAGGTGGTTTCGAAGCGCTGCGTATAGAAGGTCTCACGGAAGCCGATTTCCGGCCGCACCGTCCATCCGTGAAGAAGCTTGGGCCATGCCAGGTGCGGTGCAGCATCAACGCGTCCGACCAGAGGCGCGGTTTCGAAACCGATTTCGTTACGCGACAGGGCTTCGAGTGCTACATCGTAGGAGTAGACAAAATTGGTTCGGCTGAAGGGCCGCTCCACCGTGGACAGCTCCAGGCTAGGCGCGTGCACGATCTCGATGTAGTCGCCGGGCGCGGTGCTTTCATAGTTCCGGTAGCTGGAGGCCAGCACGCCGAATCCATATCCATCCCACCCCTTGAAGACGAACCCGTAGGAGCGCACTTCCGAGTTGATCGCTTCCGTGAATCCCTGGGCGAAGGCCAGGCGGAAAAGATAGGACGAAAGGTAGTCCGCGGAAAGCACCCCGCGCCAATCGTCCGGCAGCTGCCTGAAGGCGTTCACCTTCAACTCCTGGCCACCCTGGTTCTGTCCTTTGTCCGGCGGATCGGGATAGCCCTGGCTGTCGATAACGCCGAAGTAATTCGCGGCGAAGCCGTAGGTGTAGCCGATGGCGCGCAGGTCGGCGGTCTGTGCCCAACCGCGCTTGCTGTAGAGCGCAGCTCCGATGGTCGCATCGGCGTTGCGGCTGATCGCCCAATAGAAACCGTCGCCGATGATGGTGCCGCGCGTGTTGGATGAGCCGACCTCGGGAATCAGGAATCCGCTCTTGCGGCCGAGGTTGTCAGCGGGGTGTTCGATGAACGGGAAATAAAAGACGGGAATGCCGCCGACCTTGAGCGTCGCGTGGTGCATGACCGCTTCGTCTCCCAGCTCGACATTAGCGGTCTTGGAGTCGAGCACCCACTTCGGTTTGGGCAACTGGCACGAGGTCACATAGCCGTGGTTAACGCGATAGAGATCTGGCCCCAGTTTGTCGACCACTTTTCCTTTGAAGAAGAAGGGCGTGGACGAGGTGAGAAACATGGTGTGGTTCTTGATCCGAGCCCCGATGGAGCCGGTGGCGTCGTAGAAGATGCCGGTGTCGCGGCTAACGTCATAGGTGGCGCGGCTGCCTTGCACATGCTCGTTGCGAGGTCCACCCTGGAAGACCACGTGGCCGGTGGCCTTGATAATGCCGGTTGTGGCGTCATAGGTCGCTTCGTCGCAATTCAGCACGTAGGTTCCGAACCGAATTTCGACGTTGCCGCGAACGTGATAGAGGTCCTGGTTCTTTTCCTGCTCGTCAGCGCGAATGAGGACTTCGTTGCGTCCCAGCGGAACGTTGGTGGCGGGACGCGGCGGTCCCTGGTCCGGTCCGCTGTCGCTGCTCATCTCCTGCTGAATGATCTGCTCGGTGTCGACGTCCTCCGCGCCGGTATCGGTGGTTGCCTTGGGGGGCTTGCCCCCGGTGTTTTGCGGCGAAGGCGAAGCGCTGCTGCTCGATGGGTTACTGGTTTGGGAACTTTGTCCCGGGGACGATGTCGATTGCGGTTCGCCTGCAAGCGAGTTCTGCGGCGGCACTTGCGCCGCATGCAACCGAGTGGTTAACACGACCGGGCAGAGTAGCAGCTGACATAAGAACCATGCCGTGATAAGAAATCGGATGCGAGCAGTCATCGACGGGCGTTCGTCCATTCGCTGCAGCTGGAAAGTGGAGCTGAATCTTGCACGTTAGCACGTCGCGTTGTGGGCAGGCAAAAGTGCGCGGCGCCCCACGCCATGATTTCAGATTTTCGCAGGCAGCGAGTTCCATCATTCGAGCGCGCACAACCGGACAACAGGCATATTGAGGGCTATGGAACAGCACAACGCAACAGCGAAGGGCGCGACCGATTCCGTCCAAGACGCGCATGGGATGTGGCGGAACGAGGTGCATGCGCGCGTGGCGGGCTATCGCAGCCGTCGCGGGCGGCGCATCGAGGGGGCGTTCAGCATGCGCTTCCCGTTCCCGCCGGCCGAAGATGAAGCGACGCGCTCGGAAGCGGAAGCGGCGACGGCGGAGACTACAGCGAGCGATCCTCTGGCTGAACCGGCGCTCTGCGATGGTGATGGTGCTGCGACGTCGCGTTTGCTCGAGAATCCGGTCCAGGCGCTGCCTGAGGCGGAGGAACCCATCGTTACCGCGCCGGAGGCTAGTGATACTCCTGCTGAGTGGGAGTTCGCGGCGCGCCGGGTCCCTGTGCCTCGACCAAAGCGAAAGGTGATTGCGTTTCCGCGCTCAGCAACGGTTGAAACGAATCCCCCGGCCGAGGAGACGCTGGTTCCCGAGCAACCGAGAATTCTTGAGGTTTCGGAAGAGTTGCCTCACTTGCCGGCCACGCCGCTGCTGGATGGACTGCATTTTCCCTCCCAACAGCGGGAGAGCGAACTGTCGGCCGATCACGTTGAGCTGCCGCTGCAGGCGGTGAGGGTTTCGCAGCGCGTGTATGCCGGGCTGGTCGACTGCGGGCTGGTTGTCCTCGGTGCAGGCATATTTTTTGCGTCGGGCTACAAGTTGATGCCGAAGATCGAGCTGACGAAACCGTTGATAATAAGTCTGGCTGCGATACCCCTATTGCTGTGGGCCAGCTATCAGTATCTGTTCTTGATGTATGGCGGCAAGACCGCAGGAATGCATCTGACAGGCCTGCGGCTGAGCAGCTTCAAAGGAGCGACGCCGCGCTGGCGCCAGCGCCGCAGGCGAGTGATCGCACTCTACTTCTCTGCCGCGTCGCTGATGATGGGATTGCTTTGGGCATTGGTCGATGTTGATAGGCTCTGCTGGCAAGACCGCATCAGCCAGACATATGTGATTGCCGAAAGCAGCAATTAGCAGCTAGCAATTAGCTCCGAATGCCGAGAGCTAATTGCAAGTTGCTAGTTGCTCTTCCGATCCTCCACCAGTCGCTGGACGATGCGATCGATGCGGTCGAGCGCCTTGTGCGTCGGCTCTCCCACATTGTTCGACATAATGGCGAAGGCGATGTGATCGCCCGATCGGGTGGTGGCGTAGCCGGCAAGAGTGTAGACGTGGGTCAGCGATCCGGTCTTCGCGCGCACGACCCGTGCCGCGTCGGTATTGCGAAAACGATCGGCGAGCGAGCCGTCGATGCCGGCAACCGGCAGCGTGTCTTCAAACGCCGTTCCCCAAGGCTGGCGCGAGCTGTAACTTAACAGCTGAACGATGGCCTGCGGTGTAACCAGGTCCTCCCGCGAAAGGCCAGAGCCATCGTAGAAAATGAACTGGTCCGGTTTGATGCCCGCGTTCACCAGGAAGCTGCGCAGCACCTCAAGTCCTCCCGCGACTGAACCGGAGGTACCTTTTTCTTTGCCGAGCAGGCGCAGCATCAGCTCGGCATGCAGGTTCTGGCTGACCTTATTGATCACGCGCAAATCTTCAGCGATGGGTTGCGACTGATAGCTCGCGAGCACCAGAGGCGTGGGCGGGGGAGGAACCGTGCCGTTGCCGCCGCCCGACGCCAACGCGGTGACGCTGAACGTCTGCGCGGAGGCCAGCTCGGTGTGCCGCGTGCGCGTGCGTCCGTAGATGGTGACCCCGCGCGCCTCGAGCAGCTCGCGCAACAAGCGTGCCGCAAAGTCGGCGGGATCTTCAATGGACAGCGCCTCGCCGAAGCCGGGATCATCCTGCGGGATGTTTCCCCAAAAGGTAATCAGGTTAGAGCCGGGCTCGCGATTGATGGACACGCTGCGTGGCTCGCCGCCCGGTGGCGTGGTGATGACGCGGTTGTCGATTTTGTAGTATTCGGGAAACGGCGCGATGTCGAGGAAGGCGCGCTCGCCCGGCCGGTCTGCGGGCCTGATGTTGACGAAGATGACGTTGTCATTGATGGCGAGGGCGGAAACCGGCGCCCCCCACTCGCGCGCCAGATCGTCCTGCGACCAGCCTTCGCCGTAACGCTCCCACACAAAATAGGAGTCGTCGGCCACAACGTCGCCGTCAACGTACTTCAATCCGTGCTGCACGAGTTGATCGGCCAGTTGCTGCAGCACCTGGATGGGCGGCGCATGGCGCTCGGTGTGCATGCTATAGGGCAGAGTACGTCCAGAAAGATTGGGATCGCCGCGACCGACCAGAATGAGGTCGGAATCGAGACGCCCGTACTTGTCGAGCGTGCCCATGGTCTCGATTGTGGTCTTGAAGCGATAATTGGGGCCGATCAACCCAAAGACGGCGGCGGTGGTGAATAGCTTGGCATTCGACGCTGGCGTGAAAAACTTGTCAGCATTCAGGGCGACGAGTGTGCGCGAGCCATCGAGTGAGACTGCATAGACGCCCCAAAATCCGCGGGTCCCCCCGGAATCTGCCAGGATCGTGTCGATGTCGCTGATGAGGCGCGAGGTCTCGCTGGCTTTGTTCTTCTCGGCCGCCAACGCAGGTAAAACCAGCGTCAGAGCGACGGCGACTGCGGCGAGGTTGCGGGCCCGAAGCATAGGACTACTCGGACATAAGGAACTACTCTCAAATTCTACATCGGCATGCAAGCGCCGCCGTTCGCCATTCCCTTTTCGCTTTCGGCCTCGCCAGAATCGCTGGGCGGAACCCCAAGCGAGTGCCCGTGCGCCTTGAGACTTTGCATGCCTGGACGACAAAGCCCGGCGAGAGCGATCTTCGAACAACGCATGCCGCCGTCATACAATCCTCGCATGCGGCCTGGCTTCGAGTGGAAACTGCGTTCTCGTTCACTGTCATTGGGCGCGCGCACTGTCGTGATGGGCGTGGTCAACGTCACGCCCGATTCCTTCTTCGACGGCGGCCGGTTCCTGGAAGCGGAAGAGGCGATCGCGCACGGGCTGCAGTTGCTGGAGGAAGGCGCCGACATCCTCGATATCGGAGGCGAGTCGACGCGGCCAGGTGCTGCGCTCGAGGCTGCGGATACCGGCGAAGCGACGCTCTCGGAGTCAGAGGAGTTGCGGCGCGTGCTGCCGGTGATTGAGGGCATACTGCGTGCGCGTCCGGATGCCATCGTTTCCATCGACACCTACAAAGCGAGTACGGCGCGAGCTGCGGTGGCGGCCGGGGCAGAGATCGTGAACGACGTGAGCGGCTTTCAGTGGGACCTCGGCATGGCGTCGGCATGCGCAGAGCTGCAGTGCGGCGTGGTGCTGATGCATACGCGCGGCAAGCCAAGAGAATGGCGCGGTCTGCCGGAGCTTGCCAACGTTGTCGCGACCGTCGAGCACGATCTTGGGGAGCGGATTGGGGTGGCGCTGGAACGCGGCGTGGAGCGCAGCCGCATCGTCCTCGATCCCGGCTTCGGATTCGGAAAGAGCTTCGAGGAAAACTATCCGCTGCTGGCGCATATGGATCAACTGCAGCGTTTGGGATTCCCTCTGCTCGCGGGGACCTCGCGCAAATCATTCGTCGGCCGCACCGTAGGCAAGCGCAGCGGCAAAGACGCGCCTCCTGCGGATCGTCTCTATGGATCGGTGGCGGCTATGGTTGTCAGCATTCTGCGCGGAGCACATATCGTGAGGGTGCACGACGTGAAGCCGGCAGTGGAAGCAGCGGCGGTTGCGGATGAAGCGGTTAAGAGCAGTGCCTAGTGGTCAGTGGATAGAGAATGCCGTAGCCAGTATGAAGGATCAGAGCCGGGAGGCGAAAGTAAGATAGCCCAGGGCGGGAGCCCTGGGTACGCGTGTGCCGTCCCTAAAGGGGCTCTCGGCCGTGCATCATTCGATCATCGATGGGACGGAACAGCCGAATTTATGGGTTGTCGTCGATGCTGTTCGCGCCGCTCGCAAGTGACATAGCGGATTGAAACGAAACTTCTAAGCCCCTGTCACCCCTAACCCCTGTTCATGTGTCGCACTCCGACCCACATTTCACCAGAAATAAATGTGATTTCCGCAATTCATCCCGTTGTAGAATCGCGCCGCTGATCTTTGCCCGAGTGAAGATCATCCCCCAAGACCGCGGAACGGAGGTCGGGCCATGAAGAGTTCTTTAACCGCTTTGGCCGCGCTGGCTATGATGGTTTTTCTAATTGCGGCCGCCGCGACGGCCTCAGCACAAGTTGTCTATAACGACGGCCCCGTTAACGGCACCGTCGATGCCTTCACCATCAATTTCGGCTTCGCTATCGCCGACAGCTTCACCGTCTCCAGCGGCAGCAGTACCTTGACCGGTCTGTCGTTCGGCGCGTGGGTATTCCCGGGAGATGTCCTCGAGAGCGTTGAGGTCACGGTGACTTCCCAGCCATTCAGCGGCACCACCTATTTCGACCAGGTCGTCAACTTCACCCAATCAGCCTGCTCGGGCAACCAGTATGGATTCAACGTCTGCACCGCGACCGGAACGTTCAGCGGTCCCACGCTGCCCAACGGCACGTACTGGTTAACTCTGCAAAACGCGATCGTCAACGACGGCGATCCCGTGTATTGGGATGAGAACTCGGGTGTGGGCTGCACTTCGCCCGGATGTCCGTCCGAGGCAGTCTGTCCCCAATGTATCGTGAAAGGAAATTCTCAAGGCAACATTCCGCCGGAATCGTTTGCCATCTACGGCGAGTCCGCGAGCTCCGTTCCTGAGCCCTCGAGTTTCTTGTTACTGGGGTCCGGCGCCTTCGGATTGCTGGCTGCCGCCCGGCGAAAGAAGACTAGAGGCTAGCGCGAATCCAGGACTGTGCCTACGGCTCCGTCCCGGGCTAAGGACGTAGCCGCCAATCTTCCGAGCGCCCAGCGTGCGTGCTCGGCCACAACGGCGTCTTCATCCTGCGACAGCTGTTGCAGAATCTCGAGGAAACGCCGCTCGCCGCTGTTGGCCATGGCGAGGATGACATTGCGCAGCAGGCCGCTACGTTTGGCGCGCTTCACGGGCGAGCCGCGAAAGGTCTCGCGAAATTCTTCCAGCGTGAGCCGCGCCAGCCATTCAAGATCGGGGTTCACCAGCTTCGGCCGCGGTTGCAGCTCCGCGATGGTCGTGACCGGGGCGGTGCGGTTCCACGGGCAGACATCCTGGCAAATGTCGCAGCCGAAGACATGGCGACCTATGCCGGGGCGCAACTCCTCCGGGATGGCGCCGCGCAGCTCAATCGTCAGATACGAAATGCATTTGGTGGCATCGAGCTGGTACGGGGCGGGGAAAGCGTTGGTGGGGCAGGCGTCGAGGCAGCGCGTACAGGAGCCGCAGCGATCGGCGGGCGGCAGCTCGGACGCGAGTTCCAGAGAGGTAAGTATCACGCCGAGGAAGAGCCACGAACCGAGCCGCTGGTTGAGAATGCATGTGTTCTTACCGATCCAGCCAACACCGGCGTACTTGGCGAAGATGCGTTCGATGACCGGACCGGTATCGACGTAGCACCATGTGCGCGGAGCCGCCATGTCGCGCCCGGCGTAAAGCTGAAGGAACTGCGCTTCGACGGCGCGGAGTTTTTCAAGTACCACATCGTGGTAGTCGCGCTGCGACCACGCATAGCGCGAGATCCAGCCCTGCGTCGGGGAGCCGGCATGGGTGGAGTAAGGCTCACGGGTGTTGTAGTTGAGCCCGCAGACCAGCACCGACCGCGCCCAGGGGGCGGCATCGGCGAGCGAAGCGCGTTTTAGCTGCCCTGCGTCGTTGCGCGCTTCCAGATACTTCATCTCGCCCCCGCGACCTTGGGAAATCCAGAAGCGAAAGAATTCGTGCTCGGGAGTGTCCTGGACACCGGCGATGCCGGCGATATCGAAGCCGGAGTTCACGGCGAGCTGCTTCAATTCGTGGGCGAAGTCGAGGGGCACAGCAACAGTGTCGGGTTTCAAGTTTCGAGTTGCAAGTCGGGACCGGTGGATAGTGGTTGATGGATAGCGTTTAGCCCGGCCTATTCGGCAGGGGAGCACCTTCAAGGGTTGCTTGAATTGCAGGCCGCATCCAACGCGGCGGTAATCGGATCGTCGAAGAGCGCATCCGCTAATCCAATCCCTACTGCTCGTTTGGCGCCGACCTTTTCGGCGGCCAGGAATAGCTGCAACGCGCGAGCTTTGCCGATCAGGCGAGGCAGGCGCTGCGTGCCTCCCCAGCCAGTGACCAGACCGAGTGCGGCCCCGCGATGTCCAAACAATGCGTGCGGCCCGGCGATGCGGCGATCGCAGGCCAGCGCCAAGTCGAGTCCTCCTCCCATGCAATAGCCGTGTACGGCGGCGATGGTCGGAGAAGGGAAGCCGGCAACGGCGTTCATCAGTCGCTGTCCCATGCGGGCGAAGCGCAGCGCCTGCGGACCCTCCAGCGCCGCGATCTCATTGAGATCGGCGCCGGCGGAGAAGAAATGTGCGTTTCCAGTGATGATGAGCCGCGTAGGAGGACGAAGCATCAGGTCTTCGACAACGACGGTGAGAGCCTGCACGCGAGCGGACGTCAAGCAATTGGTTCCATCATCGGAGACGAGGCGCAGCACTACTGCGTCGCCGTGACGTTCCAACTCATACAGGCGACTTTCCCCGGAGTCCGGCAAATCAGAAAATCTTCAAGTAAATGGTGAGGTATTTCTTCGGATTCTCACGCACGGCTTTGATAAGGTTGCGCGTCTCGACCAGAAGATCGTTGGTGTTGTTATACAGAGCCGGATCTTTGAGCAGCTTGCCGGCGCTGCCCTCGCCGGCATCGAGGCGCCCGGTGATGTTGTCAATGTGGGTGACCGTGCTGTCGATCTTCCTGGCCATGGCCTCGTCTTTGACCAGCTTGCCCAGCGTGCCCTTGCCATTGTTGACGTCGGCGACAAGCTGATTGGCGGTGGCCACCATCTTGTTGGCGTTGTCGTAGAGCGACGGGTCCTTCAGGAACTTGCCCACCGTGCCCTTGCCGTTGTTGACCTCGTTGATGATGCCGTTGAGGTTATCGATGGTGCCGTTGACCTTCTGATAGAGCTGGTCGTTGGTGATGAGCTGCCCGATGGTGCTCTTGGGCGAGTTGATCTCGTCGGCGATCTGCTGCAACTGTCTCACGGTAGCGTTGGCGCGATCGTAGAGCTCGGTATCGTAGATGATTTTGCCGATCGAACCCTGGCCGCTCTGAATGTAGTTCACGATATCGCTGAGCCGTTTGACCAGCACGTTCACATTTTCCAGCGTGCTCTGGCCGGCGCGCACTACGTCCTGAAATTGCGGCGTGTCGCGGGTCGCCAGCACGTCGTCATTGTCCAGCGCAGCTCCGCTGGCGTGGCGGCAATCGACATCGGCGAAGACCTCGCCCAAGACGCCCGCGGTGGTAAGCGCGAGCGTGCATTGCTTGCCCATGCTTTCCTTGTACCTGGTCGTGATCTTCATGCGGATTTCAACCGGGGTAGCTGGGTTAGGTGGATCTTTCACCACGCGAATCGCAGCCACGTTGCCGATGTCCACGCCTTCCAGGCGGACGGGCGCGCCGACGCGCAGGCCACTGGCATTGTCCACGAAAGCCTTGATTACGATTTTCTTGGTGAACAGACCGGTGGTGCCGGTCATGAGGAAAATGAGGATAGCGAGGGTGATCAGAGCCGCGAGGACAGTGATGCCGACTCGCAGCTGCGACCATCGAACCTGCTTTTCACTTGGCACGGTTTAAGCGATCGCCCCTGAGACGCGGCTGCCGCAACCGCTCCGCCGGCCCGCCTCGAAAAGGTGAATCATAACACGCGATTGGGAAAGTTAGGGGGGTAACAAGTGGGAAAGGAACCCAGGTCTCAAACGGCGCGAGACCTGGGGCACCCAAGTGTGGTTATTCAGCTACAACTCAAGCTCAGCGCGGATCATGTTGTCTTCCAGGTTCGAGTAACTCTGGAAGCCCAGCTTCTCGCAGATTGCCCGCATTTCCCGGTTCTCCGGCAGCATATTGGAGATGACCTTGGAGAGTTTCTCCGTCCGGGCTACTGCGATCAGGCGACGGTACAGCTCGGTGCCGAGGCCCTGGTGTTGTGCGTCGTCGATGGCGACGGCAGCAAGCTCCGCTTCGTTGCGGCCGTGCAGCTGGCTCAGGCGTCCGACGGCCAGGATTTCCCGCTCGCCGTTGCGGTCGCGCTCGGCAATGAGAGCCATTTCGCGATCGTAGTCGATGAAGCAGGCGCGGGTGAGCCGGTCATGGGAGGTGCGCTGGGTGAGCTTCAGTGGCTGGAACCAGCGCAGGTAGACGCTGCGCTCGGAAAGCTTCTCGTGGAACTGGCTCATGGCCGGCTCGTCTTCGGGGCGAATGGGACGGATGGTGACCATCTTGCCGTCCTTCATTTTCCACTCGGAAACCAGATGAATGGGGTAAGGCCGGATGGCCGGTTTGGGCAGCTTGTCCTCGCTCACTTGTGGGCCATGGATCACGACCCGGGCATCCAGCGCCAGCAGGCGCTCCGACGAAGCCAGCAGCGGATTAATGTCGATTTCGCTGATCCAGGGCTGCTCGACCACGAGCTGGCTGAAGCGTACCAGCAGGTCTTCCAGCGCGTTGAGGTCGACCGGCTTGCGGCCGCGCACGCCTTTCAGCGCGCGGAAGATGTTGGTTTGCTCCATCATGCGCAGCGCCAGGGTTGAGTTGAGCGGCGGCAGCGCGAGGGCGCGGTCTTTGAACACCTCGACTAGCTGGCCGCCAGTGCCAAACAGAATCACTGGGCCGAATTGCGAATCCAGGCTGCTGCCGATGATCAGCTCGTAGCCGTCGAGCTTGGCCATGGGCTGCACCGTGACGCCCTGGAAGTGCTCGGCGCCGGCCTTTTCGGTTACCGCTTGCTTGATGGTGTTGAACGCGGTTTTGACGGCCTGAGCGTCGCGCAGGTTAAGCTGCACACCGCCAACGTCGGTCTTGTGGGTGATGGTCAGCGAGTACAGCTTGAGAACGATGGGATAGCCGATCTCCTCTGCGGCTTGCAGAGCTTCGGCCTCGGTGATGGCGACGCGCGTTTCGACGGTGGGTATGTCATAGCACTTAAGCAGCTGCTTCGACTCGTACTCGGTCAGAATCGTGCGGCCCGAGTCGCGTACATCGCGGATGATGCGTTCCGCTTTGCCCCGTTGCATGGCGGCGTCGGCGTGTTGCGGGATGGTCGGGGTCTCGTAGATGCCCTTCAGGTTGTAGGCGTACTTCCACATGTAATTGAAGGCGCGCACGGCGCTGTCAGGGAACTGGAAGGTCGGAATTCCGGCCTGGTTGAGGATTTGCTCGCCCGCGGCTACTTCGTTACCGCCCATCCAACTGGCCAGCACCGGCTTGCCCAGGCCCTTGGCGTAGGGCTTGAGCTTCTCGGCGATTTGCGTGGGATTGGTCATGTCCTGCGGGGTGAGCACCACCAGCATGCCGTCGATCGAGGGATCCTTGGCAGCGATCTCCAGCGACTTGGCATAGCGCTCGGGTTCGGCGTCACCCAGGATGTCGACCGGATTGTTGTGGCTCCACTGCGCAGGGAGGAACTCGTCGAAGGCCTTCATGGTTTCAGCCGAGAGGTCGGCGAGTTCGCCGCCGCCCGCGACTAATGCGTCAGTGGCGAGTACGCCGGGTCCGCCGGCGTTGGTCAGAATGCAGAGGTGATTGCCGCGCGGCCTGGGCTGCTTGGCCAGCACGTCCGACATGAAGAAGATGTCGGCGATGCTGTTGACGCGAAGGACGCCGGTGCGGCGGAAGGCTGCATCCAGAACTTCGTCGCTGCCAGTGAGAGCGCCGGTATGCGAGGCCGCGGCTTTAGCGGCGGCAGCGGTGCGTCCGGCTTTGATCACGATGACCGGCTTGGTCAGCGAAACTTCGCGCGCCGCCGAAAGGAACGAGCGGGCGTCGCCAATTGACTCCATGTAGATGACGATGCTGTGCGTGCGCTGGTCGCTGCCGAAGTAGTCGATCAGGTCGCCCCAGTTGATGTCGAGCATGGAGCCGATGGAGACGAAGGCGCTGAAGCCGACGTTTTCGCGAAGGCTCCAGTCCAGCACCGCGGTGCACAGCGCGCCGCTCTGGCTGATAAAAGCGACATTGCCGGGGCGCGCGACGGTGTGGGCGAAGGTTGCGTTCAGGCCGCGGATCGGGTTCATCACGCCCAGACAGTTGGGGCCGATGAGCCGCATCTTGCCGCGAATGATTTCGGCAATCTGCCGCTCCAGTTCCTTGCCATGCTCGCCAAACTCCTTGAAGCCGGCGGAGATCACGATTCCCGATGGGATACCGACCTCGACCGATTCCGCGATCAAGTCAGGAACGGTGTCGGCAGGCGTAGTCACGACTACCAGGTCAACTTTGTCCGGGAGGTCTCTCACGCTGGGGTAGGCTTTGATGCCGAGTACGCTGGGGCGCTTGGCGTTGACCGGGAACACCGTACCGCCAAATGGGCTGCTCAACAGATTCCACAGCACGGAGCGGCCTACGCTGCCCTGACGCTCGGAGGCGCCAATGACGGCGACGCTCTTGGGCATGAAGAGCGAATCCAAAGGGTGAGTTTCGGAGCGATAAACGTCGGAAGAGGGATCGGCCTTAAGCTGACTGCTGGGCTGCGGCTTTGTAGCTGTTGTCATGCAATAGTTCCTTTGTTTGAAGAAGGTACGAAGCTCTAGTCTAAGCTTCGGAAACCCCGAGGGGTAAACGAGTAATCACCCCTGGCTGTGATTCGGCTCACAGAGTTCTATTTGGGTTTCAATTCGATGAATGGATACGTCTCGTAAGTGTGGGACGCCAATGTACAGCAACTTGCCCGCGCGAGCACCAGTCGGGGCCGGAAATAGGCAAACCCGATGTTTAGCCAGGAAACCGCCGGACTCTCAGTGCCAATCTTTGCTTTCCAGCAGCGTAACCATAGACTCACCCGCGGGGGTGGGCTTAACGGCGTTATCGACCACAATTTCGCGCGCGCTGACCGCTTTGTCGTAAATTCGCTGGTTGGCGGCGGCATCCGGCTCCAGACTGGCGCCGTTGAGGGAGATGCCGGCAAACAGCCCCTTGGCCCGGCCATAGGTCAAGATGTCGGCTCCGCCCACCGCACCCGAGGAGGTGGTGCCGCTGGGGCCAGCCGCAGCGGTTAGGTCGCTGCCAACCTTCGTCTTACCATCGAGTACCTTGTTCACTGCTGCGGGAGCGATGATAAGAAGCACGAAGTCGGTGGACGAACCACCGAACTGCACACCGGCGCTGGCGCCACCGATGGTAAACATGGCGGGCGCTGACCATTTGTTACCGGTAAAGTTCTTGTCGCGGCAAGTCATCGGGCCACGGCCACCACTTCCGCCAACGCCAACCGCGAACTTCTTCACGCCGGGCAGAACGATGATGCACTCCGCGGTGACCAACAGGCTATCGGGAACGGCCTTGCTCCTGAGCATTGCCTCTAGCACCGTGGTAGCGTTTCTGATGGTCTCTTCGTCTTTGGTGTTGTCGGCCGCCGGCGCGGGTACAGTCAAGGCCAGAAGCAGGGCTGCGAGCAAACTCGATACAACTGCTTTATTTTTGGGCCCGAGCATTAGGTGCCTCTTTCATGTTGGCAAGCCTTTGCCGAGGGATATTTGTTCAACCGGAATTCTTGTTTTGAATGCCCGACACTATATACCCGTTTTCAATACCCCAGCGCACAAATATTTTTTCTGGCCGGCGAAGGGCTCAGGATGCGGTCCCGTCTGGCCCAAGTCGAGCCCGGCATCTGCTCACCACGGTCTCCATCCGGTCGAGGCCGGCCCATCCCGAGACCCACTGATTGTCAGGGCAACTTACTGGGTGCGAGAGGAAGTGCGGTTAGCGCACGCCCTTTTTGTCGGAAGGCAAAGTGTGAACACTGCGCGGCGGACGGCGAGTGCCGTTGCGCAGTCCCTTGGCGTCGAGCTTGAGGTCGGCGATGGTGCGGCTAAGCGTGTTGCGATGCATTCCGAGCAGGCGAGCGGCTTTGCACTGATTGCCGTTGCAATCCTGCAGCACCGTGAGGATGAACTTCTTCTTGAACTCACTTACTCCCTCTGCGTAGGTGATCCCGCTCCGGAACATCTGCACCACCAAAGCTTCCAATTGGTCTTTCACGACGCCTCTCTCTCGCATAGTTCTCTTTGTCGTTTACAAAGCCTATTGCCTCTCCGTGTCGCGATGCGGTTCCTGCGGGACATGCTGAGGTACGGTGCGCAGCAGGTCCCATCCCGTCCAGAATCGTTGCCGCAGCTCCGGCGGCGCCGCCCAAATCAGGCCGCGGCTGGTGCTCAGCAGGGCGGGCGCAAAACGCGATTGCTGCAGGCCCCATTGCGGAGCAAACGCCGCCAGCGCCAGCACAATCACCGCACTGATGGCAGCGCCGCGAATGAACCCGAATACGCCGCCCAGAATGCGGTCAAACCAACGCAGCCCGATCCCTTTCACCGCCCAGCGCGCCAGACGCCCGAGCAATCCGGCGAGCAGCAAAACGATAAAAAAGATGGTAAAGAACCCGGCAATGTCTGCCGCCCATTGGGAGCTGACGTAATGCGCGTACCAGGAACCCACTCGCGGATATTCCCAGGCGGCGATCAGATACCCCACGATCACACCCGCCAGGGCGAAAAACTCAACAAAAAACCCTTCGCTCAGCGCTTGCAGAGTCGAAAACAAAACCACCAGCACAAGCAACCAGTCGAGCACTGACAGGCCCATCATCCGGCTGCCCTCAAGCCGGTAGAGGATGCCCGGTGAGCTGGGTATAAGCCTCGATGTACTTCTCGCTGGTCCTGGCCGCAACCTCGGAAGGCAAAGCCGGCGCCGGCGGCTGCTTGTTCCACTTGATCGATTCCAGATAATCGCGCACGTATTGCTTGTCGAACGATTCCTGCGCGCCTCCGGGACGGTAGGTGTCTTTCGGCCAGAAGCGCGACGAATCCGGCGTGAGCACCTCATCGGCCAGCACCAGCCCGCCCGGCGTGTGGCCGAACTCAAACTTCGTGTCGGCGATGATGATGCCGCGGGTCTCGGCATAATCCGCCGCCGTCTTGTAGATGGTCAGAGTCAGTTCGCGCAGTTGCTCGCTCAGCTCCGCGCCCGCCAACTCGACCATGCGATCGAATGAGATGTTCTCATCGTGACCGCTGGCCGCCTTGGTCGCCGGCGTGAAGATCGGCTCCGGCAGCTTGTCGGACTCGCGCAAGCCGGAAGGCAGCGGAATGCCGCACACCGTTCCTGACGACTTGTATTCCTTCCAGCCGGAGCCCGACAGATATCCGCGCGCCACGCACTCGATGGCGACCATGTCGGCGCGCACCACCAGCATTGAGCGGCCGCGCAGCTGCGCCGCGTAAGGCTGCAGCTCGGCGGGATACTGGGTCACGTCGGCAGTCGCCAGATGGTTCGGAACCATGTCCTTCAGGAAATCGAACCAGAACAGCGAGAGCTGGGTGAGCACGCGGCCCTTCTGCGGGATGCCGGTGGCCAGCACGTAATCGAAAGCCGAGATGCGATCGGTGGCGACGAACAGCAGTCGGTCGGCGCCGACCTTATACAGGTCTCGGACTTTGCCGCTGGCGAACAGTTGCAGTTGAGGGAAATCGGTTTGTAGAAGAACGTCTTTCGTTTCAGTTGAGCTGGTCACGTTTGCAAATCGCTTTGGAGAGAGTCAGTGGCGTATTTTAATTTGCCCGATTGGTTTGTCAACGGAATCGGAAAAACAAAATTGTTCTAGAGTGCAAATCGTTGCATGTACGACCTTGACAAACCCGCCATGAAGCGACACCAGCATGAATACTGCATTTTCTGCAGCGGTGGCAGAGCCTGGCGGGTCGCGACGTATCATGCATTGGGGCGCGCGGCGCGACTCCCAAATTGCTCGGATGTCAAGAGGGAGCGCAGGAAAATTTTCTAGTCGGCTGCGGTGCGATGCACTGCCCGCGCGTCTTCCAGGTACTGCACCTCGGGGTTACCCTGCACGCCGGCGTCTCGCATTCGCTGGCGCAGCTCGTCGGAGTTCACGAACTTGCGCGCTTCTTCCGCCGTCTGCCACTCCAGCATCACGATGATCTCGTGGGGATCTTCCATGTTGGTGAACACGTGCGCTCCGGTTTCACCGGCCCGTTTGCGGGCGTTGAGATGAGTGTCGAACGCTTCTTTCCAGCGGCCGTAGTCGGCGACCTTATGACGTATCAGAACGTGGACCATGAGTATCCTCCACTTGCTTACCCACCCAAGATACGAAATCCCACGCCGATTGTGAACTGGCAAGTGAACAAGGCGCTGTGACGCAGGTCGGCGACAAACGCCGCAGTGAGCGGTTAGCACTTAGCATTTAGCCGCGATCGGCTCTCGCCGCAGACCTTGCTAAGTGCTAACTGCTAAGTGCTAACTGCTAAGTGCTGGATGCCGTTTCGGCTATACTGCCCGCATCACCAGGGAGATTCGCCACTTGCCACGGCTCATTATTCGTTCCTCCGACATCCACGCTGCCGGATGTTTCACCCTCGATCCCATTCCCGGCGGCAAGCGCGTGCTCGAGTATGGGGGCGAGCGCATCAGCAAAACCGAAGGCGATATTCGCTACGAAGGGCGCCCGTTCACCTATTTGTTCGGTGTCGGCGACGGCGAGACGGTGATCGACGGCCACAGCATGGCCATGTTCGTGAACCACTCCTGCGATCCCAACTGCGAGACCGATGAAGAAGACGACCGCGTCTTCATCTCCAGTATTCGCGCCATTGCGGCGGGCGAGGAGCTGACCTACGACTACTGGCTTTACGACGGCGACGACGACGCGCCTTGCAGCTGCGGCAGCAAGAGCTGTCGCGGAACGATGTACTCGCCCGAAGAGGTGAAGAAGAAGCGCCGCGCCGAAGCGCGCAAGAAGAAGCAGGCGGAAGTCGCCGCGAAAAGGCAGTCTCAACCACAGAGGCACAGAGACACAGAGAAGAGAAAAAAAGCGAAAGCCTGAGGCCCATTGCTTGCGCTAAGGCCTGCTGACAACACTTACGCCTTGGCAATAGTCGAAGAAACAGCGCAAACTTACGCGATCGCCTGTTCTCGCCAGCTGACGCCTTAGTTTAAGAGCTATGAAGGGCGACGGTGTACATGGGAAGCTTGCGTAACCAAAAAGCCGATGTGGACGTGCAGGCGAAAGAATCTGCTCCGAATGCGGCGATCTGTTATCTCTTTGGAATCCTCGTGCCGCTGCTGTACCTCTCATCCGCGAAATTGAGGAGAAATAACACCTTCCTTCGATTTCACTGCTTCCAGTGTTTGCTGCTTTGGTGCGTCTGGGCGCCCACGTTTTTCGTCCAGGTAAAGACGGTTGAGCCATTCCTCACATTGCTCTCGCTTTTGTGTGCCGTGGCATGGGTCACTGCGATGGTGCAGGCGGCTCGTGGCAAAATGTTCCGCATTCCTGGAATTGGTGCTCTGGCTGAGCGGCTGGCCGACTGGTAGTACGCTCCAGAGTCAGTTCTGAAACATTACTGTTGATAGATCGCCATATCGCAAATATCGCGTTTGCGACTGGGAAGTGGCTCGGATTGAGGCGCTGTTCTTCTCTGTGTCTCGGTGTCTCTGTGGTTCGCTAATCCTGTGCCGCCGCTTTCGCTGGCGCCAGGTCTTCCACTTCCACGCCCATGTGCCGCAGGTGGCTCAGCATGTGCTCGACGTAGTCGTCGAAGACGAATTGCAGCGTCAGCGGGGCCGAGTCGCCGATGATGAGGGTGCGCGACCACGCCGCATCGTTCGCCGCTTCGGCTGCGGCCAGCAACTGCCGGTTCAGCGCCAGCCACGTATCGATCAGCAGCGGCCATTCCCGTTCGTGATAGCGCTGCAGCGCGACCCATTCATCGCCGTCGTAGTTTGGCATCAGCGGCCGGTCCTCAAGCTGCGCGCGCACGATCCGCTGATAATTGTTGGCCGCCGAATCCAACAGGTGCCCGAGCTCTTCCTTGCCCGACCAGCTCTCGGGCGCATGCTTGCGCTCGACTTTATCCTTGGGAAGCGCGCGCAGGCGCGCCGGCAGCTGCTGGATCAACTCACGTAGCGATTCAAGACTGTTCACCGCTTACCCCCAAAATCAGCATTGATTATCGCCCAATTCGCGCTTACCCGTTCCACAGCTTGGCACCGTATAATCACACTTCATCCCATGAGTTATCAGGTCCTCGCGCGCAAATACCGGCCACAAAAATTCTCCGATGTGATTGGGCAGGACCACGTCACGCGCACGCTGAAGAACGCCATCGAGCAGGGGCGCATCGCGCACGGCTACATTTTCAGCGGGCATCGCGGCATCGGCAAGACGACCATCGCGCGCATCCTGGCGATGGCGCTGAATTGCCGGTCGCAGGAGCATCCGGTGGCGGAGCCGTGCGGAGTGTGCGATTCCTGCCTCGAGATTCGCGCCGGCAATGCGGTTGACGTCATCGAGATCGACGCGGCCACCAATCGCGGCATCGACGAAATTCGCGAGCTGCGCGAGGGCGCGCGCTACCGTCCGGCGCGCGACCGCTTCAAAATCTACATCCTCGACGAAGCTCACCAGATCACCGACGCCGCCTTCAACGCGCTGCTGAAGACGCTGGAAGAGCCGCCCAGCCACATCGTGTTCATGATGGCGACGACGCAGCCGGAAGACATTCCGCAGACCATCCGCTCGCGCTGCCAGCACTTCAGCTTTCACGCCGTGCGCTTCGACGACATCGTGCAGCAGCTGCGCGACATTGCGCAGAAAGAGGGCATCGCCGCCGATGACGACGCGCTGGCGATGCTGGCCGAGGTTGGAGACGGCTCGATGCGCGACGCGCTCAGCATCATGGACCAGGCCATTGCCTGCTGCGGCACCACGCTGAGCGCCGAGGTGGTGCGCGGGCTGGTGGGAACGGTGCCGACGCAGGTTCTCGAAGACGTGATGGACGCGGTTGCGCGCAACTCCAGCGAGGATGTGCTGCGCACCATCGATCGTCTGCTGGTGGAAGGGCAGAGCGCGCAGCATTTCGCGCGGCAGATGCTGCGCTTCCTGCGCAATGCGCTGGTGGCGAAAGTTGCGGGCAGCGGATTCGCCGGTGCTGCAGATTTCGAGCGACGAGCGGGCGCGGGTGGCGCGCGTGGCCGAGCGCTTCAGCGAAGAGGATCTCTCGCGCTTCATGCAGATCATGCTGCGCACCCACGGCGACCTGGGCTACAAGCAGGAGCAGCGCTTCCATCTCGAGCTTGGGCTCCTGAAGCTGGTGCACGCGCAACGGCTGCTGCCGCTGGAGCAGTTGCTGAGCGGGGAAGCGGAGCGGCCGAAGGCGGGTGGCGCAGGTTCAAGTTCTGGCGGAGGAATGGCGCGTGCGAGTGCAGCGGCGCGTCCGATGAGTTCAGCGCGGGCTGCAGAGCCGGAACCGGCGTCGGCGCGCGCTCCGGCAGCTTCACCGTTTTCGCGGCCGTCTCCGTTCGAGGCTGATCGCAGCCGCAAGGGTGAACCCAGATCAGAAACTTCCGATGTGCCGCGGGCCGCAGCGACGAACCACTATGAGGCGAGTTCTCCCGCGATCTCGGCAGCGGTTGAGAGCAGCAGTGCGACGGCAACCGCGATTGCCGTCGAAACCGAGCCTGCTCCCGAGTCAGACTCCGCGCTGGCGGTCGGTGAAATTTCCGTCGACACCTTGCGCGAAGCGGTTTTAGCTGCATTGGAAGATGCCGGGCAAGGGATGCTGGCGCACAATCTCGAACTTGGCGAGTGGCTGCTGCGCGGCTCGGAGCTGGTGGTGAAGGTGGCGATGTCGCAGGTGCTGATCGACGTCGCTCTGGGCGCTGAGCCGAAACGCATCATCAGTGCAGCGCTGGGTAAAGCGTCCGGCAAGCCGCTGAAGTTCAAGATGGAGGGCGGCGTGGTGGCTGCTCCGGCGAAACCGGAAGCTGCGCCGCGTCCGGTGAACGGCGCGAATGGCGGCAGCGCGCGCTCGCGGGCCATGGCCGATCCCATGGTGCAGCGCATGCAGGAAAAGTTCGGCGCCGAAGTGCGCACGGTGATCGATCATAAAGACCGCCGGTGACGGTCGCTCTTCGCCCTTCGCTTTTCGCCAAGCGTGGTATCCGGCGAAAAACGAATAGCGAAAGGCGAATAGCGAAAAATGGACGGATTTAACTTGCAAGACATGCTGGCGCAGGCGCGGCAGCAGGCCGAGAAGCTGCAGGAAAAAATGCAGCAAATCACCATTGAGGCGTCGTCAGGCGGCGGCAGCGTCACCGTGCGCATGAACGGCCAGAAGCAGCTGCAGAGCGTGACAATTGAGCCCGAGGTGGTCAAGTCGGGCGACATCGAAATGCTGCAGGACCTGGTAGTCGCCGCGGTGAACGAGGCCGCGCGCAAGGTGGACGAAGCGCTGAAATCCAGCCTGGGCGGTATGCTCGGCGGCATGGGCTTGCCCGGAATGTGAAGCACGGTTCGCCACGGAGGCACGCAGGACACGGAGATTTGAGAGACAAGAGCAAATCGAAATGCACCCCCGAGGAACGCTTCTGTTGGGATTAATGTCGATAGCTTCCAAACTGCCAGCGATTGAATTTTCTAAGAACTCAGTGCTCTCCGTGTCTCCGTGGTGAATAAGATTCTGCGAGGAGAAGGATTTGTCCAGGTTTGCCGAGCCGATGGTTCGACTCATTGAAGAACTGAAGAAGCTGCCCGGCGTGGGCGGCAAGACGGCGCAGCGCTTCGCCTTTCACATCCTGCGCGCCAGCGACGAGGACGCCGAGCTGCTGACCAGCGCCATTCGCGAGGTCAAGGCCAGCCTGCATCTCTGCTCCATTTGCAACAACATCACTGACATCGATCCCTGCGTATATTGTGCAAGCGCTACGCGTAACCAGCGACTGGTGTGCGTGGTCGAAGAGCCGACCAACATCGCCGCCGTGGAAAAGACGCGGCACTACAACGGCGTCTATCACGTGCTGCACGGAGCGCTCTCGCCGCTGCACGGCATCGGGCCGGAGCAGTTGCGCATTGGCAACCTCACGCGGCGCGTGGAGTCGGGCAGCGTTGATGAGCTGATCCTCGCGACCAATCCCACGGTCGAAGGCGAGGCTACCGCGACCTATATTTCGCGGCTGTTCAAGTCGTCGGCGGTGAAGGTGACGCGCATCGCGACGGGCGTGCCCGTCGGCAGCGACATTGAATACGCCGATGAGGTCACGATGCAGAAGGCGATGGAAGGGCGACGCGAGCTGTAGAAAAGCCGCGCGCCCTTTCGCGGTCAATTGCACGGATTCGCTGGATGCTGTTGCGCGCCAAGGATGTCGCGAATCACGAAATTGTCATCACGAGCGAAGCGAGGGACCTGCTGTCCTTCCGAATCACGAGAAAGCAGCTCCCTCGCCTAGGGCTCGTGATGACAATCTTCCGCTACGAACGCCATCGCCGGGCGTCGGGGCATCCATCACGAACTGCCCATCCGTGATGTTCGCTTCTTATCTTCTGCAAGAAGCGCGACGTCAAGCAGCACGACATGGCCGCTGCTCATTTCCGTCCGGTTTGCGCTGCGAGCTTCGCCAGATACCCGTTGATCGCCTCATCCCATTCCTTTTCTGCTTTCGCATCGCCTTGGGCGAAGTGTTGCACGTGCTCGTTGGCTTCGGGGATGAGTGCAGTGCGCTCGTAGACGACGCTCACACCGGTCTTCTGCGCGCCTTCGCGGGTGAGATGAATGTCGATCAGCGTCGCCATCGCGTCGTTCAGGACGTAGGTGTACTGAATGTGTCCCTCGGCCAGATCGAATGCGGTGTTTATCCAGACCGACTCGTGCTGGCCGTGGGTGACTTTGAAGACCATGCCCGGCTGATCGTGCGCCGGCTGGGGATAGAGGAACTGCGGATTCCAGTCGGGTGACCACTTGCGCTCTTCATGGGCGCCGAACAGCGGCGCGACCTGCTCAAAGGATGCGTTGGCGGTGAAGCGAAACTCGGTGCGGGCATGCGCCAGGGCGCTGGACGCGGGCTCCTGGGCGGGAAGAGAAGCGACGGCCAGCAGGATACCGGCCGCAAGCAAAGCAGGGATAGCGGTCATGCGCGTTTCTCCTTCAGTTTGTGGCTGTGGGCGGCGGTGAGGGTGAGGCCATAGATCTCCCGCAGCTTGGCGATTTCCTTCAGGGTTTGCGGCGAGAACGGGGCCTTGCCTTCGAAGGCGTGCAGCACGATGCCTTCCAGCAAATCGCCGAGACTCATGTCCTTGAGTTCGGCCAAGCCTTTGAGGACCTTAAGCAGGCGTTTCTCCATGCGCACGCCGGTCTGGACGCGTTCCACCAGGATCGTTTCTTTAACCATGGTACAAATGTACCACAGTACAATACGCCGCTGAGCGAACAAATCTCGTCCTGTGCCATCACATGAGTCAGGGCAGGTCTTCGGACGGGCCGTCAATCGATCCGACAATGATGCGGGCTTCAGCCAGTGCTGGCAGGGGCTAAAGCCCATGATGAGGGTTGGCTTCGCGCACGACTGAAGTCGTGCCCTGACACGAAGCAAGACCAGGTCTCTGTGGAAGGCCGGGCCCTGCGGGAGGTCTTGGAGGAAAAGAAAAGCGGGCCGAATGGCCCGCTCGAGCAGATTGCAGACGGAAGCCGCTTAGCCCTTGATTTTGGCCAGCAGATCGGCGGGATGCACAGGCTTGGCGAGTATCTCGAACTCGTGTCCCTGGGCCCGCGCGTTCTCCAGCAAATCGGCGGTTGCCGCCTGGCCGGAGAAGAGAAGGATCTTGCAGGCCGGCAGGAACCCGCGAATATGGATGGCGGCCTCAATGCCGTTCATGTCCTGCATGATGACATCGCTGATGACTAGATCGGGTTGCAGTTCGCGGGCGCTCTCCACAGCAGCGGTCCCGCTATAAACCGCGGACGCCTCATAGCCGTTGAGGTCGAGAATCCGGGCGAGAGTGTCGGCGATGACCTGCTCGTCATCGACTACCAATACCCTCGGTTTTCTTGCCACATGCATTTACGAGTCCCCCTTACAACGAGCGAAGCCGAATTACCGATTATAGCGGAGACACCGAACTGGAAAATTCTGCCGGGAACTTACGTCTGAGATGCACAAATTACGCACCGCGCGGCAGGACCTGATCGAGATTCAGCTGGTTTTTGGCTTGCTGGTTTGTTTGCTCGAATGAAGTGCAATTGCGATGCCATGCCCACCGAGGTCAAACAAGGGAGGATTTGCGCCGTTGTGTCGTTGCTCACAACAGGATGGTGACCAATATCACCGCCTCCATGGTCGCACCCTTTGTACATTGAGTTTTGCTGAGCACCTTGTTGGTAGTGGAGCAAGGCCGCACGGTCCGGGCCACGTGTCCGGAATTAAGCAAGAATCACGCAGCCGACCATGGGCGGCTGCGCACTGAAGAAAGGGAGACCGCAATCATGGCATACGTTATTACCGATAGCTGTACCAAGGATGAACTCTGCGTCGAAGCATGTCCGACCGACTGCATTCACCCCAAGAAGGATGAAGACGGCTTCGAGGCTGCCCCTCAGCTCTATGTCGATCCCGAAGGCTGCATCGACTGCGGCGCCTGCGTACCGGTGTGTCCGACCAACTCGATGTTCGTCGTCGAAGAAGTTCCGGCCGACAAGCAGGAATTCATCGCGATGAACGCCGCGCATTTCGGCAAGTAACTCAGGTTTGCGAGGACGAGCGGCGCAGCCCTAAGCTGCGCCATGCTATTCCTCGAGGTACATCTGGCCGGCCCCTACCCGAGCGCCGCAGGTCGTTGGCACGTCTTGAGGATGGCGACTTCGATCGCTGAGCCCGTGTGCGCTCAGCGCACAATCAGATATCCCAAGCCGATCGCGAGAATGTCCTCCGGAACGGCGATGAGGATGTCGTTCACCTTTAGCGCCTTCCCCAGTCCGCGCCGTGTGTAGTAGCCAAGATATGCGCCCGCAACCGCGCCCACAATCCCTGCGACGATCCCGGCCGCGATGCCACCTCCGTTACCCACAGACACGCAGGCGCCACAAAGGCCACCAGTGACGATGCGGCCGATCAAACCCATGGGAGCAATTCTGGGCGGCGTTTTGGGCAGGACATCGGCGACGAATTCTCCGACCGCGAACAAGCTGAACAAGCCGACGGCCAACGATGACGACATGAAACTCAGCGGCGTGCCGTCGAGATTAAGCCATCGCAAGTGCGCAGCCCAAGCCACCAGCGCAGGCGCGGTCATGGATCGTAATCCGGCGACAAAACCTATGGCACCCGCCAGAACCAGACCTTGGATCATTCCTCACCCCGGCACTACAAGATTGAACAGATTGTTGCCCAGATAGTACCAAGGTCGTCCGTCGCCACCTATTTCGAGATGGCGAGGACGCTCGCCCCGGCGTTGCCGCCCGGGACCACGATGATCGTCAAAACTGCCCTGTTAACAGTTATTAACCGTGCTTTCACGTTGCGATGTGGTATTTTGAAAAATCGTCAACACCACTTTCGCTGCTGGAGGCTCTCCGCATTGGCCAGAGACATGGTCCCCAAGCGCATCTTTCTGACGAAAGGTGTAGGCAAACACAAAGAACGACTGACTTCCTTTGAGCTGGCGCTACGCGACGCCGGCATCGCCGCCCAGAACCTGGTGCGGGTCTCGTCGATCTTCCCGCCCAACTGCAAGCTCATCCCGCGCAAGGAAGGCTTGCCGTATCTGTCGCCGGGCGAAGTCACGTTTGCCGTCGTGGCCGAGAATTCCACGCGCGAACCGCATCGGCTGGTGGCTTCCAGCATCGGCTTGGCGATCCCGGCTGACCGCAGCACCTACGGCTATTTGAGCGAGCACCACTCGTTCGGCGAGACCGAAGATGTTGCCGGCGATTATGCCGAGGAGCTCGCCGCCGAAATGCTCGCCACTACGCTCGACGTGGAGTTCGACGCCGACAAGTCGTGGGACGAGAAGAAGCAGATTTATCGCATGTCGAACAAGATCGTGCGCACCGCGAACATCACCCAAAGCGCGGTAGGCGACAAGCGCGGTCTGTGGACCACGGTGATCGCGGCGGCGATTTTGATCTTCGAGTAGGTTGATTCTTTGACGACCAACCCATGATGTAAGACATGAAGCCGGCAGTCTATCGCCGATACGGCTGCGGCTCGGGGCCTTTCTCCAGCGTCTCGCGGTCCCAGACGAGTCCTTCGCGGCTATAGTTCGCCATCTCGAAGTCCTGCGTCAGTTCCAGCGCGTCCACCGGGCAGGCGTCCTCGCACAATCCGCAAAACATGCAGCGGCTCAGGTCGTAGACGAAGAAGGTCAGCTCTTTGCGGCGGGTCTTTTCGTTGCGTTCAGTGCCGACAACGATGAGGCGCTCGGGACAGGCCAGCGCGCACAGATCGCAGCCGATGCAAAGTGTCTCGTTGGTCTCCGGGTGGTTGTTGAGCCGGGGTGCGCCGCGATAGCGTTCCGCCACTTGCGGCCGTTGCATCGGATACTGCTCGGTGTAAGTGCGGCGAGGGTCCTGATTGCGAAAGGTGACCTTCAGACCCTTGAACAGGTCCAGGAAGAGCATCTTGCGCAACATGGGTGCCATTCTCTACCCCGAATGGCCGCAGTTTAGCACAGCGCGTTGATGGGATGCGCCGTCGAGCATTGCTCATGAGAATAAAAAAGCCTGCCATTGCGGGCAGGCCGAAGAGGAGAAGGTTGCGCTGCTCAGTGGGAAGGAGACTGGGCGCCGCTGCCGCCGGATGAATTCGCCCACGGAAGGTCGGTAGCGGGACACTCATACAGTGGCTTGGTATGGTTCTGGCAGTCCGCTTGCGTCGGCTGTGTGCCGGAAGACGCAGCCGAGTTCGGCGATGGCGATGTGGGCGCTGCATTCGGACTCGTCGCCGAAGAATTGTTTACGCTCTGAGTGTTAGTGCTGGGTGAAGATGAAGTCGCCGGCGTCTGGCTGGTCACGGGCGGAGTGCTTTGTACCTGCGGTGCTGCGCCGTTCTGCGACTGGTTCTGCCCCGGAGCGCTCTGCTGCTGCAGCATCGACGTCATCTGCGGAGAAGGACGCTCACCAGGTGTTGTAGTTTTCGGGTTGGTGCCCATGTCCGGCGCGGCTCCTCCGGGTGCGCGCTTACAGGAGCTGGATACCGCCTTCACGCCGAAAGCCTGCACCTCGTTCGAAGCCTCTGAGGCATCCGAGCCGGATTGAGCGGGCTCGCTGGCTATCGAAACCTCTACCTCGCGCCCGACCATGGAGCGCAGCGTAGCGTCGTCTCCGTTGATCTGATAATGCATGCCATTCGGGTCGGTGATGATGTAATTGCCGGTCGAGCCGCTAAGGCAACCGCGGATGACGTTCGTTTTTGTGTTTGAAGACTGGGTCTTGGTTTGGGGGTTGTGGTCCTGAACGCCGGACGCGCTGCTGCTCGTCGAATCCTGAGCGATGGCCAACGTCCCGGCCAGAACGCTACAGGTCAGCAGCAAAAACACTCGCTTCATACCGCTTTCCTCCTGGTTCGCAATTTGCGCCCGGGTCAGCTCGATGCTGCACTCCTGCCGCGCGCCCTCTCATAGTTGGAGTTCGTTTGCTGGGGTTAGGTTTTCCGGCGAGAAAGGAGTTTCCCAGCGGCGACCTGGCGGCTCGTCTCCGCTACACTAAACCGATGCCCGACGCGCACCTCGATTGGCGTCAATTCGACGCCTACTTGTTCGACATTGATGGAACGTTGGCCAACACTCGCGGCGGCATTCACTACAACTCGTTTCACACGGCGATGCGCGAAGTCTACGGATGCGAGGGCCGTATCGATCCCGTGCCGGTGCACGGCAACACCGATATCGGCATCCTGCGCGCCGCCCTCGCATATCACGGGTGCTTGCGGGACGACTTTGAGCAGTTGCTGCCGAAAGCCCGGGAAATCATGTGCGCCGAGGTGGTGCGGAACGCGGCCAAGCTGGATGTCGAATTATGTCCCGGGATTGTTGAGTTGTTGACGCTGCTGCGCGGTGAGGGCAAGGTTCTCGGAGTGGTTACGGGCAACTTCGAACAGATCGGCTGGAGCAAGCTGGAGCGCGGCGGCGTCCGGCACTTCTTTGACTTTGGATCGTTCAGCGACCGCCGCGAAAAGCGTGAAGACATCTTTCGGCACGGTGTCGAACTGGCGCGAGAGCTGCGCGGGCCGCAGGTCACGGCTTGCTTTGTCGGCGACACGCCGAGCGACATTCAGGCTGCGAGGCGGCTTGGCATGCCTGTGATCGCGGTGGCAACGGGTATTTATTCGCAGGAAGAGCTGGCGCGGGAGGTCCCAACGTTGTGCCTCGGAAGCTGCGCTGAGCTGATGGGGCTGTGAGCGTCCCCAGGTCTCATCTCGGCTCACCTCCTCCGCTGTGCAGCGTCTTTCGAGATACTCTAGAATTCCGAGAGAGATGCGGCTTTTCTCAACGACATTACTGATGCTGGCCCTCGGTGGCCTGCTCGCCGCGCAGCAACCTGCTGCGCTCCCGGCCGCTGCCGCTGCAGCTAATTCCGCGGCTACGCAGGCGGCTCCGCAAGCTCAGACTAACTCGACAGCGGGCGTCAGTGTTCCCGATGGGAAGGCGGCAGCGAGTCAGACCGAGACTCCGCAAAATGCTTTGCCGCAACCGCCGGTACAGTCGGCGCCGACGCCAATGTCACCGTCGCCGCAGGCAATCCTGCCGACCGTCAGCAAACGTGAAGCCGCCGAAGCCAAGCGCCAGTTTGAGGCCGGAATCAAGGCGAAGAAGAAGGGCGAGCTTGACGAGGCGTTCGCCAAATTCGTCAGCGCTTCGGAGCTGGATCCGACCAGCTACGACTACGCGACGGCGCGGGAATTCATGCGCGAAGAGCTTGCGATGCAGGCGCTGCGAGAGGGCAACAAGGCCATGCTCGATCACAACGACGTAGTCGCCATGGCGGATTTTCAACGCGCGCTGCAATACGATCCCACCAATCAGTACGCACTGCAGCGGTTGCGCGATGCGATGCCGGAAGAGGCCGAGCCTGACCATCAATTGACGCTGGTCGAGCAATCCGCCCCGATGGAGGTGCGGCCCTCGGCGCAGCATCACGATTTTCATTTTCGCGGTGACTCGCAGACCTTGATCACCCAGATAGCGCGCGCCTACGGCATGACGGCTCAGTTCGATGAGTCGTTCAAACAGCGGCGAGTCCGCTTCGATATCGATAGCGTCAACTTCGCTACCGCGATCCAGGCGGCCGACGACGTTACCAAAAGTTTCTGGGTCGCGCTCTCGCCCACGCAGATTTACTTTCTCGCCGACACGGTCGAAAACCGGCGGCAGTTCGAGCGCCTGGGATTGGAGACGTTCCATCTGCCCGATTTCAACGACCAACAACTTACCGAGATGACGAACTCGTTGCGGGTTCTGTTCAACTTGCGTTTTGTGAGCGCCGACAAAGCCCAGTCGACCATTTCCGTCCGCGCTGAACTGCCCATATTGGAGGCGGTGGAGCACATGCTCGAGAGCCTGACTACGGGACGGCCCGAAGTGCTGCTCGACATCAACGTGTACGCGGTGAGCACCAGCTTGGCGCGTTCCCTGGGAACGGCGCTGCCCACGCAGTTCACCTCATTCAACATCAGCCCGGCACTGATCGCGGGCCTGGGACAGAATGCGCAGAACCTCATCAACCAGTTGATTTCCTCCGGCGGCATCAATCAGGGGAATTCGCAGGCCGTCAGCGCGTTGCTGGCGCAGCTGTCGAACTCGAGCACCTCGTCGATTCTAAGCCAGCCGTTTGCGGTCTTCGGCGGCGGACTAACCCTCTTCGGCCTCAACGCAGCCGGCGTCGGCGTGACTCCGACCTTCAGCTTGAACACGTCCGATATCCGCAGCCTGGATCACGTGACCTTGCGCGCCTCGCACAACGATCCTGCGGTGATGAAGATCGGCGAACGATATCCCATCGTGAACGCGACCTTCGCTCCGATCTATAACAGCGCGGCCATCTCCACTGTCCTTGGCAACCAGAGCTACATCGCGCCGGTTCCGTCCTTCAATTTTGAAGACCTTGGGGTCAATCTGAAAGCGACGCCATTAATCCACGGTAACTCGGACGTGACCATGAAGCTTGAGCTGCAGATTCGCTCGCTGGGCGCTTCCACCAACAACGGCATTCCCATCATCAACAATCGCGAATACACCGGAACCATCACGGTCAAGAACGGCGAGTCCAGCGTCGTCACCGGGCTGGTCGATATGCAGGACTCGCGCAGCATCACGGGATATCCATTTCTCGGCCAAGTGCCCGGGCTGACTTACGGCTCGACGGTCCACAATAAAAACATCATGCAGGAAGAGTTACTCGTTGTGATCACGCCGCATGTGCTGCGTACCGCGGACCAAACCTCCTTTGCGGTAGCCCTGCCGGAATCCCACTAAGCCTCTCTCTTCGTCGCGACAACTCCGTCCAGAGTCACAGGTATAATGTGGCGATTTTGCGTTGGCAACCTGAAGCGAAGCCCATGGCGGCATCGCGCCCTGAGTACGAACCCAACCAGAACTGGATAACACACCGAGCCAGCAGAGGAGAAACATGCAGCAGTTAAGGACCGCAATGATCGTTGCCGTAGTTCTGTCGATTGCCACAGGCATGGCCGTCGCGCAGACCTGGACGCCGTTGAATCACCAGCCGAGCTTTGCTGCGGCGACCCTGCACCTTCTTACCGACGGTACGGTCATCGTGCACCACGAGGACGGCAACAGCGGATACACCGATTGGTGGAAGCTCACGCCCGACATCAACGGAAGCTACGTCAACGGCACCTGGACGCAGGTGGCGTCGTTGCCCTCCAACTACGGGCCGGAGTCGTTTGGTTCGGCAGTGCTGGCTGATGGCAAGATGATTATCGAAGGCGGCGAGCAGAACTTCGCCGATTATGTCTGGACGACCTTGGGCGCGATCTACGATCCTGTGGCGAACGCGTGGACCATGGTGAATCCGCCCAGCGGATGGGGCACCATCGGCGACGCTTCGACGGTGGTGCTGGCCAACAAGACGCTGATGCTGGCCAACTGCTGCGACACGCAGGCGGCCCTGCTTAACGAGTCAACGTTGACCTGGACTCCGACCGGCGCCGGCAAGGCTGACGACAATGATGAAGAAGGCTGGGTACTGTTGCCCAACGGCAAAGTGCTCACGGTTGATTGCTATGTCAGCGGCGGGAACGGGACCAACTCCGAGCTATACGACCCCAGTTCTGGATCGTGGTCGAGCGCGGGCAGCACGGTGGTGCAGCTTTGGGATTCGCACGGCTCGTTTGAAACCGGCCCGTCCGTGTTGCGGCCAAATGGAACCGTATTCGCGACTGGCGCCAATGGTATCGGTCCGGGCAATACTTCCGTCTACAACATCAGCACCGGAACATGGACGCCGGGACCAACGTTTCCCGGCATGCTCGACATCGCCGACGGTCCGGCGGCGCTGCTGCCCGATGGCAACGTGCTGGTCGACGCCAGTCCGGGCGTCTTCCAACTTGGCGTGAAGTTTTTCGAGTTCGATGGAACGAACCTGATTCCGGTTCCGGGGAATCCGAATTCGTTGACCGATTCGTCGTGGTACGGACAGTTCCTGATGTTGCCCACGGGACAAATCATGTACACCGACCTCAGCACGGATGTGGAGATTTACACGCCGGCAGGAAGCGCGCTTCCAGGTTTAGCGCCTTCGGCGATCCTGACGAGTGCGGTCATCACGCGTGGCAGCACGTTCCGGCTTGCGGGTTTCCGCTTTAATGGAGCGTCGCAGGATGCGATGTACGGCGACGACGCGCAGAACGCCACCAACTATCCCATCGTGCGCTTCACCAATCAGAGCACGGGACACGTGTTCTACGCGCGCACGCATGATCACAGCACGATGGCGGTTGGCTATAACGGGCCAACGTATACATTCGTCGACGTGCCCACCGACATAGAAACCGGCGCCAGCTATTTGGAAGTCGTGGTGAACGGCATCGCGTCGCCGCGATATCCGGTAGGAATTAACTAGAACTTCGACTGCAGTCATTGCTTGTGGGTAGAGCGGCGCTTCAGCGCCGCGTCCCGCTCGTCCATTGGCCGAATGCGAGCCCGAAGGCTCGCTCTAGCCAGCTCTTTCTTAGCGCCGCATTCGCTCTTGCGTCGCCGACACCGGAACCTGCTCGACGATCTCGATGCCGAAGCCTTCCAGTCCGGCGACCTTGCGCGGATGGTTGGTCAGAAGGCGAATGCTCTTCAGGTTCAGGTCGGAGAGGATCTGCGCGCCGATGCCGATTTCGCGCTGCGTCTTGCGCTGGCTTTCGGGCAACGTCGGCAAGCGCTGCTCGTGATGGAATTGGATGGTCAGTCGCTCGCCCAATCGCTCGACGGAATAGCCCTTCGAAGTCGAGTGCAGATAGATGAGCGCGCCGCGGCCTTCCTCGGCAATGCGGCGCATCGACGCGTCGATGACGTCGCGGCATTCGCACCAGCTGGCGCCGAAGACATCGCCCACCAGACAATGCGAGTGCATGCGCACCAACACAGGCCCGCGGCTCGCGTCTTCCACATCGCCTTTCACCATTGCGATGTGCGAATCGCCGGTGATCTCGGACTCGTAGGCGATCATGCGGAACTCGCCGTACGCGGTCGGCACCAGTGCTTCCGCCAGCCGCCGCACGTAGCGCTCGTGCGCCATGCGATAGCGAATGACCTCGGCGACAGTCAGCATCTTCAGACTGTGCTGGCGACAGAACTCGCTCAGCTCAGGCACGCGCGCCATGGTGCCATCGTCGCTCATGATCTCGCAGATCACGCCGGCAGGAACCATTCCGGCCATGCGCGCGAGATCGACGGAAGCCTCGGTCTGTCCGGCACGAACCAGAACGCCGCCTTTGCGGGCGCGCAGCGGAAACACGTGTCCGGGACGCGCAAGATCGTTCGGGCGAGTCGTGGGATCGATAGCGACTTGAATGGTGCGTGCGCGATCGTAGGCGGAAATGCCCGTGCTCACACCGTCTTTCGCATCGATCGACTCGGTGAAAGCGGTGCCGAAGTTCGACGTGTTCTCGGCCGACATCTGGCCGAGCCGCAAGTAGTCGAGCCGCTCTTCGGTCATGGCAAGGCAGACCAGGCCGCGCCCATATTTCGCCATAAAGTTGATGGCTTCAGGAGTGATCTTCTCGGCGGCCATAGTCAAGTCGCCTTCGTTCTCGCGGTCTTCGTCGTCGATGACCACGATCATGCGGCCGGCGCGAATTTCCTCCAGCGCAGTTTCGACATCGCAAAATGGGTTTTGCGGAGACATGAGGTTAAGCAGAATTCTAGCAGCGCGCGGTTTCGGCGATTACTGGAGATTACTTTGGTAAGTAACACAGGCAAAGGGCCCCCTACTTTGGTTACCTTCTAAGCTATTGAAACCATTGGAAAACGTCGGATATTGGCCGCGAAAATGTTCTCGGTGTGGGAGTTAGGGGCAAAATATAGTTAACAAATGACTTACACGCCAACTCAGATCACAAAATCGGTTTCGTGGAGTCTGCGTCGCCAAGCCTGGGTGCGATGACGCAACCCAACCGTCTTGATGGCCCGGGATTTTCCGGTCATAGCAGTCCCGAGCGGATTCGCGATCGAACACGGCACAGAATTCCGCCTCCGCTTGGAAACGGAACGTTGACTTGGAGCGTTTTGCGCTCAAGCTCAGGTCGGGGAGTGCCTTCCGATTGAGCTTCCTCCACAATCCGTGAGACCACGAAGTCGGCGCTTCACGGGTGCTATGATTTTGAGACCTCCTATGACATCGTGCATTCACGTAGTTCCTTCTCCCTCCCCGCAAGAGCCTTTGGCGTACGATCCGCTGCTCGACGACATTGGATTCATGACCTGCATGACCCTGGTCCTGCTGGGAAATTATGCGCAGACCGGGCATCTCGGCGGACCGCTCGCGTACACGCCATACAATGTTGCGGCGCATCTGGCCGGTCCGGAAAACGGCGGGCTTCGTTACGATTACCGCCGGCCCAAGCATCCTTACTCCGACAAGTTCATGATGGCGGCGGGCCACTCGGTCCCCACGCTCTACGCGCTGTGGATGATCATGGGCCAGGCGCTGTATCGCAAGTATCAGCAGACCGGCGATCCGCGTTATCACGTCGACCCGCACGTCGCGATGTTGCCCATCGACGCGCTGGGATTCCGCCGCGGCGCGGGCGCGCTGAAGACGCTGCTGCACGAGACGAGTTTGGAAGACCATCCGCTGTTCGCGCAGGCCAGGGGCCGCGGCATTCGCGCGCTCATGGGACACGCCGAAAGCACCGATTTAACCAACGACGTGAACGGCGGACCTTCGGGCATCGGCATCGCCACCGCCGCGGGTAAGGCTGCGTTCTGGGATATCGTGGGCGCGCCGGAGTCGCCGAAGGTGATAGCGCTGGAAGGCGAATTCGCGCTTACCGAAGGTCACGCGCAGGAGTTGAAGACCCAGGCGCTCGCGCTGCAAGTGGGAAAGCGTTTGCGGGTGATGATTTCCGACAACAACGCAGGCATCGACGATTGCCTGATCGGCGGACCGATTGGCGGCGTGATTTCTTCGCAGTTCTGCGAGGTCTATGACCTCGTGGGTCAGTGGACGTCGTATGGATGGAACGTCTTCACGCTGGCGAACGGTAACGATTACGGTGACGTAACCGCGGCGCTGCGAGCCATGGACGAAGTAGACCCGCAGGACCGCCGTCCGGTGGTCGCGATCGGCAAGACCATCAAGGGCTACTGGCCCGCGGCCGCCGACGGAAAAATCACCGGCTTCGGCGATCAACTGGTCAGCTACGCCAGCCATCCCTACGCGCTCAAGATGAACTCGGAATATTTCCTCGCGCTCGCATCGACCTTCGAGAAGCATTACGGGGTGGAGTTCGAAGGAATTCGCAAAGGGCCGGTGAGCGACAACCGCGAGCGACTGATCCAGTTCAAGACCAACATCGACGTGGTGATGTCGCTGCTCGACCGTGAGGGATTGGGCGATCGCCTGGCCGATCGCCTGGTGGAAATCGGCGACACCGTGCGCGACGACGTGAAGCTGCGCATCTCTGCCACCAGCGATCCGTTCCTCGACGACCGGCTACGGGTCAAGGCGCTGCCGGAAGAGCCGCAGAAGGTCTCGATTCGAAACGCGGTTTCCGGCGCGGAGAAGCAAGTCAGCATTGCGCTGTTCAAGAAACCGGGCGAGGTAGCCGGAGCGCGGCGCGCGATTTCCGAAATCGTCAAGTGGATGAATTACGTCACCGATGGACGATTCTTCACCGTGGCCGCCGACCTTTCGGAGTCGATCAACGTGGAGCACGGTAGCCTGTGGGGACACTACAGTCCCACGAACAATCCGCTGGGCACGCGCTTGAAAGCGCCCATCCAGGAAGCGGGCAACGCTTCTACCGCCATAGGGCTGGTGAGTCAAAGCGCGTCTGTCGATCCGGAGAAATTCGCCGGGGTTTGGGCCTTGAGCGGCACCTATGGAGCGTTCACGCCGCTGATGTACACTCCGGCGCGCGTGTGGAGCCAGCAAAATCAGGACAGCAAATTCCGCGTCGGGGTGCTGCATATTCTCACCGCGCACTCCGGGCCTGAAACCGCGGCCGACGCGCGCACCCACTTCGGCATCTTCGCGCCGCAAGTGTGGAAGCTGTTCCCGCGCGGTCAGGCGATCAACTTGAGTTTTTGGGATTACAACGATGTTGCGCCCGGGTATTTCGCGGCGGCAGAGATCGCGGCGCGCGATCCGCGCGTGGGCATCATCACGCTGGAAGTGGCACGTCCCGACTTCGCAGTCGCCGACCGCAGCCATTTCGCCGACACCGATCTGCGCGCGGCGGCAAAAGGCTTGTACGTAATCCGCGATTTCGCGCCCGACAAGCCGCGCCACGGGTATGTGATCGCACAAGGCTCGAGTTCCACGGTGAATCTGGTGAAAGTGCTGGCGAAGCTCGAAGCGGCGGGTGTGAACGTGAAGGTAATCGCGGTGATCAGCGAGGAGTTGTTCGATCGCCAGCCGCAAACGTATCGCGATGCCGTGCTGCCGCCCGAGGCCCGCTACGATCTGATGGTGGTATCAACCGGCACGCGACGCATGTGGCCGTTGCGCAACCTCGGCCCGTTGACGGATGAGTATTCACTGACGTCCGACTTCGACAATTCATGGAGAACGGGCGGCCTGGAAGCGGAAGTCATCAAGGAAGCGCATCTCGATTCGGATACGATTTTCGCCGGCGTGCAGCGATTCGCAAACGAACGCGAGCGCCGCATCGGCGACCAGCGCAAAATGCTCGGTTAATCGAGAGGGTGCTTCGAGATTTACCAGCAGCACCCGCATCCTGTTCGACGTCGTGAAGACGTCCAAAAAGTTTTGAAGTGTCACTGACCACTTTGGGCCGGGGGCCGATCCCTACTTAACTTCTCTTCATCGCCCACAGTTGGACAGAAATTCGACCCCTATGCGAGATCGCTCAGCCTTGCGTCAAAAATCGTTGACAAACCCTCCCTGGAAGTGTAAAAACCGCGGGATATCGCGCGAGAGGAATCCCGGCGTTCCTGCTGCTTTCGATGCGCGGCCAGCCGGCTTGAAGTAAACCTCTCTTCCTCAGGCGCGCACGTTCTTTCCCGGGCCCACGCACGTTTACAGTCATTGCGAGGACAAGCCGATGCAAGGCCAAGCGCAAGGTGTCATCTCCCTGTTTCGCACAATCGTTCTGGCGGGAGTCGCCGGGTTACTGGTGACGTCGGCTGTGGTTCCCGCGCCGGCACAGGATTCCGTGCCGCCCACGGCGCGTCAGGCGGTGACCATGCAGCGCTTCGCCGCGAAGCTGGCTCACGGCGCTTCGCGCATATCTCAGCCCACCCCGCCACGCGCGAGCTACAAGAACCCCGCGGATGCATTTGCGCCAACGAATCGCGGCTGGCTGCCGCAAGGCGGCGTTATCTACGACAACGGTCCCATCAATGGCACCAGCGATGCCTGGACGATTAATTTCGGATTTGTCGTCAGCGACACGATCGCCGTAGGCTCGGGCACCGTCAGCGGTATGACTTTCGGGGCGTGGGTGTATCCGGGCGATATTCTGGAATCTGTCGAGATTTCGATTACCTCGTCGGAGTTTGGGGGCACCAGCTACTTCGATGGTGTGGTGAGTTTCACCCAGAGCGGCTGCAACGCGAACCAGTACGGCTTCAACGTCTGCACCGCGACAAGCGCTAACTTCAGCGGACCCAATCTGGCGGCCGGAACCTACTGGGTGAATCTGCAGAATGCGCAAGTCAACACTGGCGATCCGCTGTACTGGGACGAGAATAGCGGAGTTGGGTGTACGTCGAACGGCTGTCCGTCATTGGCCTCCGTTAATACCGTTGGCACAATTCCATCGGAGTCGTTCCAGGTGCTGGGAAGCGGCGGTTCGCCGACATGTTTCGAGCCAGGAGGAAACCTTCAGGTCCTCCATAACTTCGATCAGCAGCAGGCGGGATCCTATAGCCAAAACGGCGTGACCATCGACAACGCAGGGAATCTCTACGGAACCACCCCGAACGGCGGCGACTACAGCGCTGGTTTCGCTTTCAAGCTGGCTCGCTTTGCCGGCTGGGTACTTGATCCTCTGTTCAACTTCTTCGGAGGTAACAACGGGGGCGTGCCGACCGGCGCGATCATAGGCCCGAATGGAACTCTTTACGGCGGCGCCCAGGGAGGCATCCAGAATTGCGGTAGCGATGGCAGCCAATACTGCGGACTGGTCTACAACCTGACACCCAAGCCGACGGTCTGTCTCACTTCTTTGTGCGGTTGGAACGAAAACGTGCCCTATCGCTTCAGCAGCGAGAGCGACGGGGCGGGAGTGGTCAATGTCTCAGCCTCCGACCAGCAAGGCAACCTATACGGGACGACATCCGCCGGCGGGGCTCATGATGCAGGTACCGTATTTAAGCTCACGCCATCAGGGTTAGGCTGGACGAAAACCACCCTGTACAGCTTCACCGGCGGCGCGGACGGCGGAGATCCAACTCAGGTGCTGGTAGGCAACGACGGCAATCTCTACGGAGTTGCCAACGGCAATGGTGTTGTTTTCCAGCTGACGCCTTCGGGTGGCCAATGGACGGAGAGCGTCGTCTATGCATTTGGCGGGAGCACCGGTCCTGCTTATCTGGTGCAGGACAATGCAGGCAATCTCTATGGCATCCTAACCACGTTTGATGGCCCAATGTTCACGCTGCAGAAGGCGAGTCCCGGCTGGAAGCTCAGTGAGTATTTGCCGCTGCATGGCTGTTCGCCCGGGGACCTTCCGTACGCCTACGTGACTAATCTCACGATCGATGCTGCCGGCAACGTATATGGCACCGGAGGCGGCGGTGAGACGTTCGCCGGCGGCTTTGGTAAGAAGAGTCCCGGTGAGGGGACATGCATCTACAATTACATCTTCAAAGCCCGGTACGACGGCACCCTGTGGCAGTACCAGGACCTCTATTTCCGCACCAATACGTATTTCCCAGGTGGTGGTACTTTGGCGCTCGACGCGAGTGGGAACTTGTATGGGACCACCGACGGGTGTGGAACCAACGGCTATGGGACGGTGTGGCAGGTTTCGCCCTAGCCGGAGGGCAGCCGAGCTCGTGGCGACAGGCAATGACGGGAGGGCTTATCCCGCCCAAGCGGTTCGGGCGCGAGCGAACAAGCCCTTCAGCGCGCGAATTACCCAGCGCATCACCAGCACGATCAAGACCAGCAAGACCGCGACGATGACCGCTGCAAGGTAGGGGTGCTCAGTGGCGATCCACGTCAGGCCAATGGCCGTCGCATCTTCGCCGAAGCTCAGCGCCATGTTGGAGAACGGTTCAGGCGAAGGAGTGACCACGCTGCGCAAGGCGATCTTGCCGCTGTGAGCAGCGAAGGCGATCAGACCTCCGGCGGCGGCTGACGCCAGCTGCAATCCCGGCGACAGATGCGAGCTGGCAAGATAGGCCAACAGCGCAGCCACCGGGATGCGAATGAAGGTGTGCAGCGCGTTCCAGATGAGGTCAAAGGCGGGAACTTTGTCGGCGAAGAACTCCAGGCTGAACATGGCCAGCGCGACGCCGATGATCCACCACGAACTCAGCGGGTCAAGGCTTGAGGGCAGTGCGATCACGCCCGCGCGCGCGAGCAATCCCAGCGTGGCGACCGTGGCATAGACGTTGAGCCCGGCGGCAAAACTGGTGGCCGCTAACATCGCCGCTGTCTGGTCGGAGTTAAAGATCACAGCAGAGTGGGATGCGGCCAACACGGCTAGGATGCAGTGAGCCGGTTAGTTATCCGATGACAGTGTAGCAGCGGGCCGGCGCGCTTCGGTGATCTGCCTGCGCCCGCGACTGCTCAGATCAATTGGAGTTTCAAAATTGGCGGGGTCGTGACGCTGCAATGCTGATTAGAAGAGTTGCGGCTGACGGTCACCGGCGACCAAACCCGCGAGGTGTGTAACATTGGGTAGTTCCCGTGGGGCGCTTGTTCGGGTAAACCTGCGGAGCGGACTGCGCGTGCCTGTCATCCTCTCGAAGCCTTCAGTTTCGCCGACGCTGGTCTTGCCGGAGATCCTCAGGATCAGCCTGGACTCGCTGCGAGCCGACAAGCTGCGCACCGGCATGACTGCGCTCAGTATGGCGGTGGGCACGGCGGCTTTAATCCTGGTGGTGACGGTTGCCCTCACCGGCAGAAGCTACGTGCTGGCGCAGATCGAGAACGTGGGCACTAACGTAATTTGGGCGGAATATTCCGGCGTCTCCAGCGGTCCCTCGGCACAAGTCATGAGCGACTATCTGACGGTGAAGGACATGGCCGCCGTCGAGCAGAGCATGCCGGACGTGATCGCAGCCTCGCCCGTGGTCAATCTGCATCAGAACACCTTCGTCGGCCACAACAATGTTCCGATTCTGGTGCTCGGAGTGGACCCGCAATATCAGCAGATCCGGCGCATCGTGGTGAGTGCCGGCCGGTTTTTTGATCGGACAGACTCGGACTCTGCAACCAGGGTCGCGCTGGTTACCGAGAATCTCGCCCGCCAGCAGTTCAGGACGCTGGATCAGGCGCTGGGACAGGTGATTCACATTCAGGACATGCCGTTCGTCATCGTCGGCGTGTTCCGCGAAAGCGTCGACACCATGGGGCAGTCCGAGATTGAGGAGAACACCGTCCTCATTCCCTACAGTGTGGCGCGCTATATGGGGGGCAACGAGGCGGTTAACCAGCTCTATTTCTCGATAGCCAATCCCGCTTCCATCGACGACGCGACGGACCGCATACGAGCGGTGATCGCTTCCCGGCATCGGAGTGGCTCCAGCTACGACATCAGCAATATGAGCGGAGTGCTGGATGCGGCGAAGAAAATCGCAGCCGCTTTGACCGCTGTGTTGTTGTTGTTTGCCGCGGTGACATTGATCGCCGGAGGTATCGGCATCATGAACATTATGTGGGCCACCGTGCACTCACGGACCCATGAAATCGGGGTGCGCAAGGCAGTGGGGGCCACGCGCAACGCGATCCTGCTGCAGTTCCTTTCTGAGGCGCTTTGGGTTGCCGTCGTCGGCGGCTTGCTGGGCACGATCGTTGGAATGGCGACGTCTCTATCGATGCGCCTGTTCGTTCACTACTACGTGGATGTTTCCATGATGTCGGCGGTGGTCGCGTTTCTGGTGTGCTGCCTGATTGGCGTGATGTTCGGCATATCGCCGGCCCACAATGCTTCACGACTTGATCCCGTAGAGTGTCTACGGCACGAGTGATATCTGACAACGAGAGACTCTGACACTGTGGCAATAGAGCAAGCTCCTGCTTCGACCAAGCGTACGGCAGCCGCTGTGAGGGGAACGTTCCCGGGGGTCTTCCGGGGATTGAGCGAATCGGAATCGCTGCGGGCGATGTTCCTCGCGGCGCTGGTCCTACGGCTGGCGGTATCGGTGGTGATGGTTCCCGAGTTTCTCGATCCCTATCGCGATCATTGGCACTTCGGCTGGGAAATGGGCCGGATTGCGCGTTCCATCTGCAACGGGCAGGGATTCTCCTCTCCGTTTTTTGATCCCAGCGGTCCCACGGCCATGTTGCCACCGGCTTACCCTTACATTGTGGCAGCCTGCATGAAGCTGTTTGGCGGCTTCACCGTGGCGACTACGATGGCGATTCTCTCACTCAATAGCATCTTCGCTTCGCTGACGGTGCTGCCGATTTATTTTCTGGCGAAGCGGGTGCTCGACGAGCGCACGGCGCGCCTGGCGGGATGGGTGTGGGTCTTCTTTCCGTACTCGATTTACCTGGCCAGCGGACGCATTTATTCCGACACTCTGGCCTGCCTCATCGCAACAACGCTTCTGCTGCAGACGGTTCGGCTGGAGAAGAGCCGCTCGACGGGGGATTGGCTGCTGTGGGGCTTGCTTTGGGGAGTGGCTGCGCTGGTTAATCCGGTGCTGTTGGGTCCGCTGCCGTTCCTGGCTCTATGGCTGGCGGCGCGGCGCTCGCGCGAGGGGTTATCGTGGCTGGCTCCGGGGGTGCTCGCCGCGCTGGTGCTGCTGGCGGTGGTGACGCCATGGACCGTGCGGAATTATCACGCGTTCCATCGCCTCATCCCTCTGCGCGACGGATTCTGGATGGAGGTCCATGTCGGGAACAGCGGGGATACCTCGGATGTCACGCCTGACTCCGCTCATCCTACGACCAGCCCGGTGGAGTATGCGGAATGGCGGCGGCTGGGCGAGATCGGCTACATGGATGCCAAGAAGCAGCAGGCGTTGCAGTTCATCGAACAGCGTCCCGGGTTCTTCGTGTGGATGTGTGTGCGTCACTTCGCGAATACCTGGACAGGCTTCTGGTCGCTGGATCCGAAGTTTCTCGCCGGCGAGCCGTTTCATATCCCGAACGTCTTGTTTACGTCGGCGGTGACGCTACTGCTGCTACTGGGCCTGCGCGATGCGTGGCGCAACGGCCGGGGAGAAGCCGTTTTCCCGCTGGTGATCGTGCTGGTCAGTTTTCCGCTGGTCTACTACATCACGCATTCGAGCATGGACTATCGCCATCCGGTCGATCCCATCATCGTAATCATGTGTTGCTACGCGGTGCTGGAGTGGCGCCGGCGGCGCAAAACTACGGTCTCGGCGGGGTAGAGAGGGAAGAGACCTTGGCCTCGGCGCGCTGCTGGTCGGTGGTGCGACCCTGCCGTTGATAGAGCTTCGCCAAGCGTGTCCACGCATCCGCGGCGTCGGGGTCGAGCTGCACGGCTTGCTCCTCGAACTGTGTCGCCTTCTTCAAATCGCCTGACGCAGCCCAGGCAACGGCACGGCCTTGGGCGATGTCGAAGCTGAAGCTGCGTCCAGTTTTGTCGGCCAACAGCTCGGGCGGAGCCGTGTGTTCTGCGTCGTCGAGCGCACGCAGCGCGTCCTGGGGACGATGGCTCATAAGATAAAGCCGGGCGAGCTTTATCTGCGCGTGCGCTTTCGTCGTGGCGTCGGATGATTGCGGGATAGCCTGCTCCAAAGCATGAATCGCCTGCGGCCCGCGGCCGTCCTTCTGATACAGATCGGCGAGCGAGAACCAGATGAGGCTCTCTTTAGGAGCGAGTTCCGATGCGGCTACCCATTGTTTCTCGGCAGCGGTATTCTGTCCCACAGTGTGGTATAGCGCTCCCAGGCTGATCATCGCCTGCAGCCGCTGCGATGGATCGGACGACAGGTGCAGAACATTTTCGTAGGCGCGGGTGGCGTCGGGTATGCGTTCCTGGCGCTGGTAGAGCTCGGCGAGCGACGACCACACGGTGGCTTGAAAGCCGGGCAGGGAAGCCCATGGCGTTACCTCGCGCGGTGCGAGAGCCAGCGCGCGCTTCCAGTCGTCCTCGGCTTCGGAGTCGCGTTGCGCGGCGGCGAGGATCTGGCCGCGATACCAGCGCGCGTGCGCGTTGTCGGGGAAGATGGCCATCGCCTTGTCGGCGGCAGCGAGCGCCTCAGAGTTGCGGCCCAACGCGGAGAGGACACGCGCGGCGTTGACCCATTGATTAAACGAAGCGGCGTTGAGCGGCAGAGGCTGGCGCGGGATGGGCGCGATGTGACAATCGACTTCGAAGCGCTTGATCAGGTCAGCGTTCTGCGGGGTGCGACGTAACAGGACGATCGACACCTCGTCGAGAAAAACCGGACGCCATTGCTCGCTGTTGCAATCTGACTTGAGGCGGTCGAGCGAGATCTCGTCCAGGGTGAGCGGAAAGATGATGGTATTGATGCCGTACTTGTCGGCTTCCTGCTGCCACTGCGGCGAGTCGAGCGGCAAGGTCGTCATTTGGGCCGCGTGCTGCAGGAAGTCGGCGCCGAAGGGGATCTCGCGTCCGTCGACGTAGTCGCGCCGTTCGGGACCTAGTGCCCAGAGCGTGTATCCGCCTTCGTTGTAGGTGTTGAAGACTTCGCCGGGAAGATTCTGGTGGCGAATAAAGAGCGCGGCTGGCTCAGGGAACCATCCTGACAATCCCGTTCCGAAGGTCGAGAGATTGCGTTCGACGAGATAGTGATAGCCGGAGACGACATCGATTGCGCGCACGACGCCGATCACGACAAATAAAGCGGCGACGGCGATGGCGAGCGCAGTGCGTGTTCGGGAGCTGCCGATGCGCTCGCCGATCCAAGATGCCGACGGCGCCAGCACTGCTCCCGCTATCACCACCACCATGCAGCTGGCGAGCGCCATGAATCGCATGTGGTGGGTGACTTCGTAGGTGGCCGCGATGAGCAGCATCGCCGCTCCCAACTGTCGTCGAAAGAGCGCGACCATGATCGCCAGGACGATGATCACGAACAGCACATGTCCGACATCGTTGGTGCTGCGTAAAGTGAAGCTGACCAGGGGATTGGTCCAGTTCCAGTGCAGCGGCGCCCATTCGTTAACGTAGATGGCGAGGGCCGCACCGGTGTACTGGGCCGTTTCTTTGTAGAGCTTCCAGCCCCAGGGGTTCGCGAGCGTGGCGGCGGCGGTGGCCAGGAACCACGGGATCTCGTGCTTCAGCCGTGCTATCGCGTTGCGTCGGCGTTCGCCCGCAAACGGCAGCTCCAGAACTTCGACGCCGACGAATGCAGCCAACAGTCCAAAGCCGGAGAAGAAGCTGAAATGAATGTTGACCCAGGCGGCCATCAGGACGGGCAGCAGCCATAGCGGGGCGCGGCTGGTCTGAAAATGCTGCCACAAGATCGAAACATAAGCCGCAAAGATGACGATGGCGAACAGCTCCGAGCGCGGCACCATTCGCATGGCGATGAACGGCATGGCGAGGATCGCGATGGACGCGGTGAACACGTTGCCGCGGCGAAGCAGCAGCGCGACCGTACCTGCGCAAGTGAGCGCGGTAAGCCACGAAAGCAGCTGGTAGCCGCCGAGCACGTAGACCCAGTAGAGCAAGACTCCGCCGAGCGCGGGATAGACTGCGGGCGCGCCGGGGACGGTGTAGGAGAGGACGTCGAAAGTGAAGACGTGATGATGCTGCGCGATCCAGCGGCCTCGCGCCAGTTGCCAGCCGAAGTCTGGGTCGCCGATCGTTGCCAGTCCCGCCAGAAATGCATACAGCAGAGCCACGGCGGCCAAGATGCGAAACAGGCGGCGCTCCAGGCGTCCGGAATCGTCTGCGGGCAAACTCGTCGCGTCGAGTGACGCGGCAGTTGGATTAAGCGAGATGGGCATTGCAGGTTGGCTGGGCGTCAGTACACCGGCTCGTGTTGCTCGCCAGTATACTCGAACGCCCGCACGCTCCAGCGCGCCGCGATGGTCACCGAATCTTCAAGGACACCACACTACCGGCGCCACAACAGCATGCCCTGGCCGAGCTGGTGTTGCATCTGGAATGAGAGTGAGGAACGGCGGAGCTGCCGCGCAAAAAGAAGGGCCGCACGAGGCGGCCCGGTATCGGAGAGTGAGTGAGAGTTAGAGGGTTGACTCGATCTCGAAGCCCCAGGCTTCCAGAAGCGGTTCGGGGATGTACTTCGAGTTTTTGTTCTTCCTCGCCCATTCGCGTAGCCGGGTGGAGCGGAGGTACTGATCCGGCTGCAGCTTGAATTCTTTCACCACCTGTTCGAACTCGGTGATGGTGGGAACCACCGGACCGATGGGCTCCGGTTTGCCCCAATTAGGATTGCCACGTCGCTTTGCCATGTGATTGTGCTTTCTTCCTGTCCAGAGAGATAAAAATCGGATGACCGCCGTGTTGCAAGTGATGCCTTGACCCGTATTGCCTAACTAATTGGATTCAAGCAGCTTCAATTACGACTCGGGGCGCTGTGCTGGGCCTTACTGAGACTGCTACAACTTCCGGAAGGTAAGTGACGGCTTGGGCCAGAGAACGAATCACTATAGCCTCAATTTTACCTCAGTTGCAACATAAATCCCGGTACACCAACCCCGGTACCCCCTGAGTTGCAGGCCTCGGCGTTCAGCTAAGTGCTGGAAGTTAGACGAGTTGCGAGCCGAGAAGTTACAAGATGGAAGAACTTGAAGATGCGAGACAAAAGAAAGCTGTGGAAAAATAGTGGCACTACTCGGCGTCTGAAGACCTTGCGAGACCTGGGCGACGAGCCTGTTGTCGAGTTAGGTTCGCCCCCGGCCAGTCATCTGAAACCAACCCGCGTGGCCGGATAAAGGCGCCTGGCGCTCAAGCTGGGAAGCACAGCTAAGCCAAGGAAACCAAAAAAGATAGCTAGAAAACTGGGGTCTAAGGCTGCACTGCTGTATTGGCGGGCGACGCAAAGATCGCGTCGACCTTCCGCTGCGCAGCAGAAAGATCGTGCGACATCCGCTGCGCCGTAGCACGGGCCGCCTCTGCCCGGTCAGGCTGCCCGGCCTGTTCGAGCGCGCGGGCCAGCAGCAGGTAGCCGACGTCGGAGGGCTGGATCTTCAAGGCCCGCGAATAGCTATCGATGGCGGAAGCCGGATCGCCCGCCTGAGCGGTTACGATACCCAACGCAAGCCAGACCTGCGCGTTCGCGGGATCGATTTCCAGCGCGCGCTGAAAGCTTGAGTGTGCCGGCTGGAACTCGCGCAGCTGGCGGTAGGCCGAACCCATCCGCGCGAAGGTCGTGGAACGCAGCCAAAGGTTCTTCTCAACCGCGTGATCGGTGAGGGCGATCGTCTTCTGATACTGCTCAATTGCCTCGCGCACCTCACCATGCTGCTGCTGATAGGTACCGATCGCCATGTAGGCGGACGGATCCGTGGGATTCATTTGGGTGGCGGCAATCAGGTGCGGCAGGGCTTCGTCGGCGTGCCCCTGATCCATTAGCGTAGAGCCGACGATGTTTTCCGCCAAATAATTGTTCTGCGTGACATCGAGCGCGTGTTGCCAAAGAGTGAGATTGTCTCCCCAGTAGCCGATCTGACGCCAGGTGAGCACCGTCAATATCGCCAAGACTGCAACTCCGGCCGTACGAACAAACGCGGGCGGAAGATGCTGCCGTCCGGCAAGATCGGACACTCCCCAGGCTGCCAGAATGAACAATCCGATAAACGAGATGTAGGCATAGCGGTCGGCCATGGCCTGCCGGTTCACTTGTACCAAGCCAATCATGGGAACCAGCGTTCCGAGAAACCAGAACCAGCCCACGAGAAAATACCGGCGCCGCCTGAGCGCAAGGGCGAGGGCGGAGATTGCGATCAGCACGAACAGGGCCGCACCCACCTGCCACGCCGCCAGCGACCCTTCGGGGTGAGGATAAAAGGGCGACAGATTCGAAGGCCAGACGGCTTTGGCCAGATATCGGACATACGAGACAATCGCGTTTTGCAGCCGCTCCGCCAGTGAGAACCGCTGGCTAATGCCGCCTACTGCCAGTTGTGATTTCAATGTGACGACGCAACTTGCGGCCGCCAACGCAAAGAGCGGCATCTTCTCCAACAGCAGCCAACCGAAGGACCGCTTCTCGCTCTTCGCGGTTCGCTCCTCGCCAGAATGGCTTGGCAGATCAGCCTGGCGAAACTCGAAAGGCGAAAAGCGAAAAGCGATTGACGAGGAGCCAATAGCGACACGCTCCAGCGGCCAGTAATCCCAAAGCAGAAGAACGAAGGGCAATGTCACCACCTGCGGCTTGGTCATCAAGCCGAGGGCAAACATCGCGGCGACGGCGAGGTAGCGTTGCGGCCGCGGTCTGCGTGCATACCAGCCATAGGCCAACAAGGCGAGCAAAAAGAAGGTCGTGCTCAGCAGGTTTTTCCGCTCCGCAATCCAGGCCACCGATTCGACGTTGATGGGATGCAAGGCAAACAGAGCCGCGACCATGGCGCTGCGCCCAACGTAGCCGGTGGCCCGCTGCAAGACCCAAAGCAGCAAGACGGCATTCAACCCATGAAGAAGAAGGTTCACGTCGTGTGGACCGGCGGGCGCGGGACCAAAGATTTCGCTGTCGAGAGCATGCGAAAGCCAAGCCACGGGGTGCCAGTCGGGCACGTCGGGAGTTACGGACCCCATTGAGGTGAACGCCCACTTCACCGTGTCCTGAGTCAAGCCCGCCCGGACATGGGGATTGCCATAGAAGTAAGGCCCATCGTCAAGCGCGGCGAAAGGATGTGCGTGAAGCGGCGAATACACCGCAACGGTAACGACCGCCAGCAGAAGCGCCAGCCAGACCGCGGTTTTCCTGACAGGCTTGTCCTTCTCGATTCCAGCACGTTGCCGTCCGGAACGCGAGCGGGGATTGGCAGTGGGCGAAGACTTCACCGGCAGGAGTTTATTCCTCGGAACTGTTTTGCGGAGACTTTGCCTATCTTACACCGCAGGAAGAGCAAAGGCGCTTGTCTTGTCTTAGGCGCGTGGAAGGTCCGCGAAGCCAAAAAAAGCGCCACGTCAACGGGAAGTAGACGTGGCGCGAGAAGCTCCATCCTATCGGGTCTACTGAATGATGACCGGATAGTTCTGCGAAGCGATGCCGTTTACGACTACCTGCAGGTTGGCAGTACCGGTTTCCATGTTCGATGGAATATCGATATGCGTGAACGAGGGACCCTGATAGCCCACTGCCATGGTGTTGTGGTCGTGGGTGCGGGCATAGAATACGTGGCCGGTGCCGATGTTGGTCAGACGCACGATGGGATAGTTGGTGGCGTCCTGGAAGTCATCGCCGTAGGCATTGTTCTGGGAAACGCCGTTGAACTTGAAGCCGGCGATGCGATAAGTCTGTCCCCTCTGGTACGAAGGAGCAGTGGTGAACACCGCGGTCGGGGTCCAGCCGGTGTACTGGCTGCCAGCCGAGTTGAACAGCTCGACGTCATTGCTGAAGTCGGTGAACATGATCTGCCCGCTGGGAAGCATCAGCAGATGGCCGTAGTAAGAGGAATCGCTGGGACCCGCCGGCGGATTGGGAACTTCGGTCAGCGTGCTGCCATTCCACTCGAACATCTGGGCGCCGGTGTTGAAAACTTCCGGGCTGGCAAAGATCAGGACGTTGCCGTTGACCTCGAGAGCTGCCGGGCCGTCGGCGACACCGAAAGTGCCGGGAAAGTCGGGGCCTGCGCTCCAGGTGCCGGCGGAGACATTGTAGACTCCGGTGTGCGCCGCACCGCAGCTGTTGGCGCCCGTCTGGTAGACGGTGCCATTGGGCATCAGTACTGCAGGACCGAGCTCATAGGAAGCCCGGCCGGAGCCGCCGCAACTCGCCGCTGAATCCCAATACTGGGCCGGCGTGCTGCCCTGGCTGGTCCAGGCGCCGCTGCTCGGATCGTAGGTTTCCCAGTTCTTACCCGTCTGGCTGTACTGGAAGACGTAGCAATCAACGTCCAGCACTTTGCCGCCGGGCAGCAGGGTCATGCCTTCCTCGTCGTAGATGTCGAACTTGTTGGTGCCAGTCGAGGTCCAGGTCAGGGTTGACGGGTTTAACAAAGCTGCCTGCTTCGCCGTGTCGCAGCAGCTGCTCTGCATGTAGGTGCCGCTGCTCAGAACAACGCTGGGGCTATCGCCAATGGATGCCCATCCGCTGGGAGGAGCGACGGATGTCCAGGCGTTGGCAACGGGATCGTAAATCGCGCCCTTCGTGGTCCAGGCGTCGCTGCCCAGATTGTATTCGCCGCCCTCGGCGATATATCGTCCATCGGGCAGTACCGCCGATCCGAAGTAGAGTGGCCCGTAACCGGAAGGCATGGTGGCGACCTGGGTCCAGGTGCCGTTCGCGTAGTTGCCGCTGATGTCTGGAGTCAATGTCCACCAGTTGCCCCAGGTTCCACTATTGCCGCTTTCGTCGTGCACCAGGACTCTGCCGTCGGTCAGCAGGGCCATAGCGCCGGCTCCAATATTGGGTACGTTCTGTACCGGTGTCCAGGATTGCGCGGTGGCAGCGGTGGCTGCGCACACGGCAATCGCGGCGATTCCTAGCATTCGCAAAAGCTTCATGTTTCTCCTCAATTTTTCCAGAGTGTCTAACGGGGATTTAGTGATGCAGACTGTCGGCATCCGGCAGGTAGGGGCCGCAGAAGTACATCCCTGAGCAACAGCTCTGGAAATCTACTCTGAACCGCCGTTCGGAGTCAATGCAGAAGCGTAATTACTACCGAACTCGTTGTAGCCGGATGCATTGTGGCGGAAATGGACAAATCCGGTGAAGCGAAACTAAATAGTACCGACGTGGTACTATATGAATCTATAGAGACAAAAGCGCAATGATTCGCCTTGCCAAACTAACCGATTACGGACTCGTGCTGATGACCATCATGGCGCGAGACGGGGTGACGAACGTGCACACCGCGCGCGACCTCGCCGCGACCTCGCGTCTGCCCCTGCCGACGGTGAGCAAGGTGCTGAAGCAGCTTCTGCAGAGCGGGTTGCTGACTTCACACCGGGGGCTCAAGGGTGGCTATGGCCTGGCCAAGGAGCCGGGGGAGATTTCCGTGGCCGAGATTGTTACGGCGCTGGAAGGTCCCATTGCGCTGACCGAATGCAGCACCGATTCCACCAGCATGTGCGACCTTGAGCGCTCGTGCCCGACCAAGGCCAACCAGCGGCTCATCAGTCAGGTGATGCGGGGTGCGCTGGAGAAAGTGGCGTTGTCCGACCTGGCGGGACCCATGCAGCTAGCCGCCATTCGAGACGCCAACGGCAAAATTTCATCGACTTTTGTTCATATCTCCGGGAGTGTGCAATGAGCTCGAACGTAGATACCATTCAGGACCTCGCAAACCGCGAGTACAAGTGGGGATTCGTCACCGATATTGAAGAGGAGCGCATCGCCAAAGGGCTGAATGAAGACGTGATCCGGCTGATTTCGGCAAAGAAGAATGAGCCGCAGTTCATGCTGGACTGGCGGCTGAAGGCCTACCGCTACTGGGCGTCGCTCGAGGCCAAGCATGCCGAGCCGACCTGGGCCAACATTCATTATCCGCCGATCGATTACCAGGCGATTACCTATTACTCCGCGCCCAAGCAGAAGCCGCAGCTGGAGAGCCTGGATCAGCTCGATCCGGAAATTCTGCGCACCTACGAAAAGCTGGGCATACCCATCACCGAGCAGAAGATGCTGGCGGGCGTGGCCGTCGATGCGGTGTTCGACAGCGTATCGGTGGCGACCACATTCAAAGCCAAGCTGGCCGAAGCCGGCGTCATCTTCTGTTCCTTCTCCGAGGCGGTGCAGAAGCATCCCGAGCTGATACAGAAGTGGCTGGGCTCGGTGGTTCCCTACACCGACAACTATTTCGCGGCCTTGAATGCGGCGGTGTTCAGCGACGGGTCTTTTGTCTATGTGCCCAAGGGCGTGAAGTGCCCGATGGAGCTGTCGACTTACTTCCGCATCAATGCGGCGGAGACCGGACAGTTCGAGCGCACGCTGATCGTGGCCGACGACAGCGCGTCGGTCAGCTACCTCGAAGGCTGCACCGCGCCCATCCGCGATGAGAACCAGTTGCACGCCGCGGTGGTTGAGCTGGTGGCGCTGGACAACGCGACCATCAAGTACTCGACGGTGCAGAACTGGTATCCCGGCGACAAGAACGGCAAGGGCGGGATTTACAACTTCGTCACCAAGCGCGGCAAGTGCCAGGGCGTGAACTCAAAGATCTCGTGGACGCAGGTCGAGACTGGTTCGGCGATCACCTGGAAATATCCCGGCTGCATTCTGCAAGGCGATAACTCGGTGGGCGAGTTCTACTCGGTGGCGCTGACCAACAACTATCAGCAGGCCGATACCGGGACGAAGATGATCCATATCGGCAAGAACACCAAGAGTACGGTGGTGTCGAAGGGCATCTCCGCCGGCCATGGGCAGAACACCTATCGCGGATTGATCAAGATCATGAAGGGCGCAACCGGCGCGCGAAATTACACCCAGTGCGACTCGCTGCTGATTGGCGACAAGTGCGGCGCGCACACCTTCCCGTACATCGAGGTGCGCAACTCCACGGCACAGATGGAGCATGAGGCGTCGACGTCAAAGATCGGCGAGGACCAGATGTTTTATCTGCGGCAGCGTGGGCTGAAGGCCGAGGATGCGGTGTCGATGATCGTGAACGGCTTCTGCAAGCGCGTATTCCGAGAGTTGCCAATGGAGTTTGCCGTGGAAGCGCAGAAGCTGCTGAGCGTGAGTTTGGAAGGCAGCGTCGGATAAAGGACGCGAGCCTTCGATCGTGGGTAGAGCGGACCTTCAAGTCCGCGTCCCCGGTCCTACCACATTGTGAGTCCCTTTTAGGGACGGCACAAACGCGGGCTGAAGCCCGCAGGAAAATTGAGAAAGGGCTTTTATGCGGCGCTGAATCGCCGCACTACCAACGCATGAGCTTACTGGAAATCAAAAATCTGCACGCCAACGTTGGCGGCAACGAGATCCTCAGGGGCATTAACCTCACGGTCAATCCCGGTGAGGTGCACTCCATCATGGGGCCGAACGGCTCGGGCAAGAGCACGCTGGCCCAGGTGCTGGCGCGACGCGAGAGCTATAACGTCACCGCCGGCTCCATCACCTATAACGGCAAAGATCTGCTGGAGATGAAGGCTGAGGATGCCGCCTGCGAAGGCGTCTTCCTCGCGTTTCAGTATCCGGTCGAGATTCCGGGCATCAGCAACGCCTACTTTCTGCGCTCGGCGCTGAACGCGGTGCGCAAGTATCACGGCCAGGACGAAATGGATGCCATGGACTTCCTGCCGCTGCTGCGCGAGAAGCTGAAGCTGCTCGACATGGACGATCCCCGCATGATGAACCGCTCAGTGAACGAGGGCTTCTCCGGCGGCGAGAAGAAGCGCAACGAGATTCTGCAGATGGCCATTCTGGAGCCGAAGCTCGGTGTGCTGGACGAGACCGATTCCGGTCTCGACATCGACGCGCTGAAGATCGTGGCCAAGGGCGTGAACGCCATGCGCAGTCCGGAGCGCGCATTTGTCGTCGTCACCCACTATCAGCGACTGCTGAACTACATCGTGCCGGATTTCGTGCACGTGCTGATGAACGGCCGCATCGTGCGCTCGGGTGGCAAGGAGCTGGCGCTGGAGCTGGAAGAGAGCGGCTATACCGACATGGAGCGCGAAGCGACTACCGCGTAAGGTACGTGGAACTTTGATGTCAGAGGACATACGGCAATCGTGATTACTGTTAGCGAACAATTAGAGACTTACCTCGAGAGCTTCAGCGAGTTTCAGAAGACGGCCGCCGGCCGGGATCTCGGCTGGCTGCGCAAGCTGCGCGAAGACGCCTTCGCGCGCTTCTGCGAAACCGGTTTCCCGACCACGCACGATGAGGATTGGCGCTTCACTAACGTTGCGCCCATCGCCAAGACACCCTTCAAGCTCGCCAGCAGCGTGAACGTGAGCAGGAAAGACCTGGCGCTCTACGAGCTTTCCGGCGCGGTTTGCCGGCTGGTGTTCGTCAATGGCCGTTTCGCTCGCGAGCTTTCGTCGCTCGGCGCCACGAATGGTGTGCACGTCAACGGGCTGGCCGACGAGATCGCGGCAAATCCGGCCGGGCTGGAAGCGCATCTCGGCCGTTATCTGGACACTCAGCGCGATGCTTTTGCGGCCCTGAACACCGCATTTCTAAACGATGGCGCCTACATCCACATCCGCAAGGGCGTGGTGTTGGAGCACCCGATCCATTTGCTCTTCGTCACCGCCGCTTCTGACGGGCCGCTGATGACGCATCCCCGCAATCTGATTGTCGCGGAAGACCAGAGCCAGATTGCGGTGGTCGAAGATTATGTTTCGCTGGCCGGCGGAGCAGCCTTCTCGAACACTGCGACAGAGTTGATGGCAGGTGAGAGCGCCGTGGTCTCGCATTACATGCTGGAGCGCGAGCATACCGACGCGTTCAACGTCTCGACGCTGCGGATTCAGCAGGCGAGAAGCGCGAATGTTTCGACGCACTCCATCCTGCTGGGCGGAGGGCTGGTGCGCAACAACGTACATCCCGTTCTCAACGGCGAAGGCGGCGAGTGCCTCATCAACGGACTGTTCATTGGCACCGGCACGCAGCATCTGGACAACTACATGCTGGTGGAGCACGCAAAACCGCACTGCGAGAGCCGCCAGTTCTACAACGGCATCCTCGACGGCAAGGCGCACGGCGTCTTCCACGGCCGCATCATCGTCCACAAAGACGCGCAAAAGACCGATGCCAAGCAGACCAATCGCAACCTGCTGCTTTCCGACGACGCGCAGATCGATACCAAGCCGCAGCTGGAGATTTACGCTGACGACGTGAAGTGCACCCACGGTGCGACGATTGGGCAGATCGAAGAGAATGCGTTGTTCTATCTGCGCTCGCGCGGAATCGACGAGCGTTCAGCGCGCAAGCTGCTGCTGCTGGCGTTCGCCAACGAGTGTCTGGACCGCATGAAAGAAGATGCGGTACGCAGTTATTTGCAGGGACTAATCAACGAACATCTATTCAAGGTAGAGCACGCTACGCCGGGATCCTCATCGGCGGGCAGCGAACATAAGGGACGAACTTGGGAGGAGGTTGGATAATTATGGCCGCGAACAGCTTGCCTGTAGAGTTTCACTCGGCAATGCCGCCAGCCAGCGTTGCGGGCTACGATGTCGAGAAGGTCCGCTGCGACTTTCCCATTCTTAAGCAGCAGGTGCATGGGCATCCGCTGGTTTATCTGGACAACGCGGCGACTTCGCAAAAGCCTCGCGCCGTAATCGAGGCGATCTCGAACTATTACGAGAGCGGCAACGCCAACATCCATCGTGGCGTGCATTATCTCTCCGAGCATGCCACCAGCGAGCACGAAGCGGCGCGCCGTACGGTGCAGCAGTTCGTGAACGCCGCCAACAAGCGCGAAATCATCTTCGTACGCAGCGCGACCGAAGGCATCAACCTGGTGGCGCAAAGCTACGGACGGGCGAACGTCGGAGCCGGCGATGAGGTGCTCATCACGGCCATGGAGCACCACTCCAATATCGTGCCGTGGCAGATGTTGTGCGACGAGAAACGCGCGCAGCTGCGCGTGCTGCCCATCAATGACCGCGGCGAGCTGCACCTGGAAGAATTGCCCAAGCTGCTCACACCCAGGACGAAGATTTTCGCGTTCACCCATGTTTCGAACGCCCTGGGCACTATCAACCCGATAAAGCAGATGATCAAGCTGGCGCACAGCCATGGCGTGCCGGTTGTGATTGACGGTGCGCAGGGCGCGCCGCACTTGAAGATCGACGTGCAGGACCTGGACGTGGACTTCTACGTTTTCTCCGGGCATAAGGTATATGGGCCAACCGGTATCGGTGCGCTTTATGGAAAGTTGGATTTGCTGAATGCCATGCCGCCGTATCAGGGCGGCGGCGACATGATCCGCTCGGTCACCTTCGAGAAGACGCTATACAACGATCTGCCTTACAAGTTCGAAGCCGGAACGCCCGATATTGCCGGCGCCATCGGTCTGGGCGCGGCGCTGAATTATGTTGAGAAGTTGGGGCTCGACAATATCGCCGCGCACGAGCATGACCTGCTGACCTATGGAACGGAAGTGCTGACCTCGATACCCGGCGTGCGCATCATCGGCACGGCAGCGCAGAAGGCGGCGGTGATTTCGTTTATCCTTGAAGGTATTCATCCTCACGATATCGGAACGATTCTCGATCGCGAAGGCATCGCCGTGCGCACCGGGCATCACTGCGCGCAGCCGGTAATGCAACGCTTCCACGTGCCGGCGACCGCCCGCGCCTCGCTTGCGCTCTACAACACGCGGCAAGAGATCGACCGGCTGGCTGAGGGCATCGAAAAGGTGAAGGAGGTTTTCGCCTGATGTCGGACCTGCGTGAGCTCTATCAGGATGTCATCCTGGAGCACAGCAAGACGCCGCGTAACTATCGCGAGTTGCAGAACGCCAATCACAAGGCCGAGGGCTATAACCCGCTTTGCGGCGATCACTTTACCATCTATCTCGATCTGGAAGGCAACAAGATCAAAGACGTGACCTTTCAGGGATCGGGCTGCGCCATCTCGAAAGCTTCCGCCTCAATGATGACGCAGAGCGTGAAGGGCAAGAGCAAGGAAGAAGCCGGGAAGATGTTTGAGCGGTTTCACGAGCTGGTCACGGGAGCGGGGAACGGCGATCGCGAAGCGCTGGGCAAGCTGGCGGTGTTCTCCGGCGTGTCGGAGTTTCCGGTGCGGGTGAAATGCGCCACACTGGCGTGGCACACCTTACAGGCAGCGCTGGAAGGCAAGCAGGACTCTGTTACAACCGAGTGAATGCGCGTTAAAAGTAGCAGGATTCTTTAAGCCGCCGAATTTTTCTCCGCGACAGCCCTGTGCTGCGACCTGTACGATTCTGGAACTTCTTTAGTCTGGGGAGATGGGATGGGCACTGCGCCGCGCGGCACTCTGCAGTTCGAGATCGAGAAATCGAAAGACGAGCTTAACAACAACGTTACAACGGTTCGCTGTCACGGCAGGATTGTAAGCGACACCGCTGCGCAGTTGAGAGATGCGGTGAAGCCGCTTATTCCCGAGGGTGGCCGCATCCTGATTGACCTCACGGCGGTGGAACACATGGACAGCTCCGGGCTGGGTACACTGGTGGGATTGAAGGCGTCGGCGCTCAATGCGGGTTATTGCCGGCTGGAGCTGGTGAATCTGTCGCCGCGTATCGCCGACCTGCTGCGGCTGACCAAGCTGACGCAGTTGTTTGCATCGTAGAGGACGGATACAAATCGTCATGCATATGGGTGTTGCCATCACGTTGAGTCGCGCCTGCGATGTCATTGAAATTCCCAGCGGCATCAAAGGTTCGCTACCGCAGGGAAGCGTGGTGCGTATCATGCAGACGCTGGGCGGTAGCTACACCGTTACTGGCGGTCAGTACGGCGCGATGTACCGGATCGACGCGCACGATGCCGATGCGCTCGGACTTTCCACCCCGGAAGCTGTGCCTGAATCTGAGCAGCGTCCGTTTAGCGAGCAGTTGGTTTGGGACGAACTGAAGACTGTCTTCGATCCCGAGATCCCGGTCAATGTCGTCGACCTGGGGTTGATTTACGAGTGCAAGCTCGGCGATGCCGAAGGTGGCGGGCACACGCTGGATGTGAAGATGTCGATGACAGCGCCCGGGTGCGGCATGGGCAATGTGCTGAAGACCGACGTCGAGAGCAAGCTGGCGCGGTTGCCGGAGGTGAAGCAGGTCAACGTGGAGATCGTATTCGAGCCGCCATGGGGGCCGGGACGGATGTCGGAGGCGGCGAAGCTGCAACTCGGATTCGATCTGGATTACGGCGCGGAATCATCTGGGTTTCCGATGATTCGGTGAGGGTAGAGCGGCCCGAGACGCTGGCCTGAAGGCCAGCTCTACCTTAGAACTCCCGGTAGTTCAGCAGCGCGGCGCCGATAATCACGAAGCACACCGGCCATATCCACGACGCGTAGCCGCGATCTTCCTCCGGCAGGCGCAGCTCCAGCCAGCGCGACCATCCTGCCATGACGCCGACCACCGCCATGGGCGTGTGGCTCAGTTCCGCCAGCGTTTCTTCCCGCACATTGCTGGTTCCGTGGGAGTGCGTCAGCAGCAAGGCCGCGCCCACGGCGCAGATTAGCGGAAAGATCAGCGGCAGTAGACCTCCCTGCGAGGGATTGCGCCGCACCCGCAGCTCAAAGACGGCAAATGCAATGCACAGGATCGCGGCGGCGCGATGCTGCGCGACTTCCGGTTGGGCCCAGGTAGCCCAGAAGCCCTTAGGCCCCAGTGGCCAGCATTCGGGATCGCCGCGCAGAAAGATAAAGACGGCGATGCCGATCATCAGCAGCGGCCAGTACTCGGCCCAGGGCGCGCGGCCGGTTCGCGCCAGCACGGCCAGCAGTCCCATGGCGAGCACGATCACACCCATCCAATGATGGTTGTATTCCGACCACTTCATGTCATTCAGGGTGCGCAGGGAAACCCCCAGACCCTCGCTGGTGTAGGCGACGATGCGGCGCGTGGGGTCGTCGGCGGAAATCTTCTGGCCCGGGCGCTTGGTGGAGAGTTCGGATTCCGGCGGGCTGGTCATCCGTGGCCATACCGGCTGATAGCGGGCCCAAATATGCGAGGGCTGCACCACGTCGTTGACCAGATCGACGGCCGGCGGCGCCGAGGTCATGGACGCAGCAGAGAGGAGAATCGTGATTCCGATGCCCACTTCGGCTTCGACCAGGCGGCGCAATCGCGGAATGACCTGATCGGGGCCGTAGCGGCGCAGCATCAGGAAGTTGATTCCTCCCAATACCAGCAGCGCCCCCAGCATGGCGATCTTGGCAAGCAGCATCAAGCCGTACGAGGTTCCCACCAGCGCACGAAACGAGCCCACATAAGCAACACTCATGCAGACGCCGCTGAACACGATGGCGAGGACACTGACGAAAGCCAGCTGCGAAAAGCGCCGCGTCAGGTACCACTGCGTGGCGCGATCACGATTGACGTAAAGACCGAGCAGCAGAAACGGCAAGCCGCCGATCCAGAGGCCGCTGGCGATTTCGTGTATGGCGGTAAGGATGATCAGCGGCACGCGGCCTTCGATGCGCGAGGCGGCATGGTCGGTCATCACCGACGCGCTTAGTATGACCACCACCAGGAATGTCAGGTACCCAGCGATGTATCGGCTTCGGCTTTCCGCCTGACTGGCAGAACGCCCGATTCCGGCTACGATGGCCGCATTCAGCGAAGCTACGAGAATGATGCTGCCGGCGATGAAGAAATTGGCTCCCGCCACTTCACGGAAGGGGATCTCTACCGTTGCCATCAAGACGGCGCTGTTCACGTATAGATAGAGAATCTCGACGATGGCTAGGCCGAGGGCCGCCACCTGAAACCAGCGTCGCGAGAGCATATGCATCCGTTGCAGGGACGCGAGCGGAACCTCGGCGCTGGGCCGGGCGATCCAGTACATGAAGAACAAGCCGCCCAGCAAGAGCGACTGGCCAACTAGAGTTCCTGCGCTGAGCAGGACGGCAAGATAGCCAAAAATGTCGACGAGCTTCTGCATCGTGGAACGGCTACTTCACCGTGAAGTCGACTTCGCCGCGGCTGATGTGGCCGTCGGAGGCGAGTACCTGCCACTCCAGCTTGTAAGCGCCAGGCTTCAAGCCGGTGGCATGGGATTCGAGGGTGTCAGGAGTGGGCTGCTTGAGGGGATCGAGCGCAACGTCGGAACCGTCAGGGGCGATCAGATGCAGGCGCGAGCGGCTTCCATCGACGCGGACGTTATAGCGCAACCAGATGGGGAGGTCCGGGCCCGAAACGGTTGTACCTGCCTTTGGCTTGGAATCCATCAGGACGGCGTGGGCCCAAACGGGACTGGCTATGCCGACTATTAACAAAAAAGGAATAAAAACGTAGCAAACAGCTTGTTGCAGCGCACGGCGCAAAGCGCGTTCCTCCAATTTGGAATGTCTGATCCGGCTCTCGAGAGCGTTGATTGCAGCATACTATCTTCGCGCCTACGGCTCCAACCGCACCGCCGCCCCGCAGAAGTCTCATCTCGGAACCAACTTAGAACTTTTGGCGGGATTCCGGTTGTCGGGAGGGTCTATCGTGCGTAGAATCCGTTGCGCGTGGAGTCGGGGCTAGCAGTGGACTCCAGAGGTGGGTCAAATTGCCGATGGCAAATCCCGTCGGCCCCTTTGGCGAGTCAGCGACCCGCCGGCGGTCAGATTGGTAAGGTTCTTACGAACCGTGGGCAGCGGTTGCATCCTTTGGCCAAAGGCAGCATCTATAAGTTGAGTGTAACCGACTCAAGGAGTCATATGTCGAACAATGACAAAGATTTAGAGCGCACCGACCCGGAACTGAGGGATGACTCGGAAGAGGCGCGGACGCTTCCGGTTTTGCCCGTGCGCGATACGGTTTTGTTTCCCCACGCGGTGCTTCCGCTGACCGTGGGACGCGAAAGCTCGGTCCAGCTGATCAATTCGCTGGGCGAAGATAAGACCATTATTGTGGTGGCGCAGCGGGAGGCGCGGGTAGACAATCCGCAGCCGACCGACCTGTTCGCGGTGGGCACACTGGCGGTGGTTCACAAAGTTGTCCGCATGCCGAACCAGAGCCTGTTCGTCTTCGCCGAAGGCTTGGAACGGGTCAAGATTTCCGAATACAGCCAGCTGACGCCCTTCATGCGGGCGACGGTGGAATCGATTCCGGAGCCACCGGCTCCGAAGAACGCAGAAGTGGAGGCGCTGCAGCGCAACGTCCTGACGCTGTTTCAGCAGATCGTCGCCGGCTCCCCCACGTTGTCGGATGAATTGTCGACCGTCGCCGGCAACATTGAAGACGCCGGCCGGATGGTAGATTTCATTGCCTCGTCGCTGCCGTCGCTCTCCACGCGCGACAAGCAGGAGGTGCTCGAAACTTCCGACGTGCGGGTGCGGCTGGAGAAGATCAACCAGCACCTGGCCAAGGAGCTGGAAGTCCAGCAGCTGCGCAACAAGATCCAGAGCGAAGTGCAAGACCGTGTGCAGCAGACGCAGCGCGAATACTACCTGCGCGAGCAGATGAAGGCCATCCAGAAGGAACTGGGGGAGCAGGACGAGACCACGCGCGACGTCGAGGAACTGCGGCAGAAGATCGAAGCCGTGGGCATGCCCGACGACGTGAAGAAGGAAGCGCTGAAGGAACTTGGGCGTCTGGCGCGGATGTCGCCGATGGCCGCTGATTACGGGCTCACGCGCAACTACATCGAGTGGCTGGCGGTCCTGCCGTGGCAGAAGTCTTCCGGCGTGGAAGTCGATATTCCGAAGGCGAAGGAAATTCTCGACTCCGATCACTATGATCTGGAGAAGGTAAAGAACCGCATCCTGGATTACCTTTCGGTAAGGCGGCTGAAGCCGGGTATGAAGGGCCCGATCCTGTGCTTCGTCGGACCTCCGGGAGTGGGGAAGACCTCGCTGGGCAAGTCGATCGCGCGCGCCCTGGGTCGCAAGTTTGTTCGCATCTCGCTGGGCGGCGTGCACGACGAAGCGGAAATCCGCGGACATCGTCGCACGTACATCGGCGCTTTGCCCGGACAGATCATGCAAGGCATTCGCCGGGCGGAAACCAACGACCCGGTCTTCATGCTCGACGAGATCGACAAAGTTGGGCGCGATTTCCGTGGCGATCCCAGTTCGGCGTTGCTGGAGGCGCTCGATCCCGAGCAGAACTTCAGCTTTCGCGACAACTACCTCGACGTGCCGTTCGATCTGTCGAAGGTGTTATTCATCACCACGGCCAACATGCTCGATCCGATTGCGGAGCCGCTGCGCGACCGCATGGAGATCATCGAGCTGCAAGGCTACACCGAGGAAGAGAAGGTCCACATCGCATTCCAGTATCTGGTTCCGCGCCAGATCGAAGAGAACGGAGTCACTGGCGACCAGATCGAATTTCCTGAGGAGACGATCCGGTTCATCATTCGCCACTACACGCGCGAAGCGGGTGTGCGCAACCTGGAACGGACGATCGGAACCATCTGCCGCAAACAGGCGCGGCGCATCGCCGAAGGCAAGACCGACAAGCTGGTGGTCACGCCGGAGCTGGTGCAGACCCGCGACATGCTTGGCGGCATGAAGATTCGCACCGAAGGCGAAATTGCCGAACGCACTAAGCGCGCGGGCGTGGCCGTGGGCCTGGCGTGGACGCCGACCGGCGGCGACGTGCTCTTCGTCGAGGCTACCAAGATGAAGGGCAAGGGTGGCGCGCCTACGATCACCGGCCAACTCGGGCAGGTGATGCAGGAATCCATTCAGGCTGCCTACAGTTGGGTGCGGTCGCACGCAACCGAGGTGGGAATTGACGAGGACTTCTTCAGCAACCATGACATACACATCCATGTGCCGGCGGGAGCGATTCCGAAGGATGGTCCGTCTGCGGGCGTAACCATGGTGACGGCACTGGTTTCGCTGCTCACGGATCGTCCGGTACGTCCGCTGACCGCGATGACTGGTGAGATCACGCTGAGCGGCAACGTGCTGCCGATTGGCGGTATCAAAGAAAAAACCTTGGCGGCCAAGCGCGCTGGCGTAACCGACATCATTCTGCCGGCGGAGAACAAACAGAACGTGGAGGAAGACCTCACGCCGGAGCAGTTACAGGGTCTGACGATGCATTACGTCAAGACCATCGATGAACTGCTTAGCATTGCGCTACCTAGCTCGCGCGCGGAGGTGAAGAAAGACGAAGAAGTGCGCGAGCAGGTCCTGCAAACGGTGCCGGTAGGATGACGAGGACCGGCTAGTATCAGTTCCGCGAACGTTGGTATACACGAGCCGCGAAGCGGCGGCTTCGACGTGAGCCCGGGGCGCAAGCCCCGGGTTTCGCGTTTAAGAAGGACTGAGGGCCGCGTCAGCGGCGATCTTATTGCGCGCCTAGTTTCATCATCGTCTGCCAGAGAAACAGGACCAGCGCGACCACCAGGACGAGCCCGACGATGACCCCTCCTATCAATATAATCGCGGCAGCCCGCTCCTGCTGCGGGGTGGGAGGCGTCACGCCCAGGTAGTTCGTGTAAACGCGATACAAAATGCGCAGCAAAATCCCGCGTTCCTGCTGAGGCTTAGCGCTGGGATTCTTTGGTGACGAGGAATTCATTCTCGAACTCCGCAAGATCCGCGTACGGAGACGCGCGTCTTGTTATTTCTTCTGTTCCGGCGCGAGGTGTACCTGCGGCATCGGAGGCCAGCCTATCGATTTGCCCTGGTAAAGCGCGACTGCGACTTCATATCGCTTCGTCCCATCGTGTACGGCGAAGCGCCGGGGATGCTCTGGCGAGCCGCTCCACATGCAGACGCCGGCGTAGGCGCCGTCTTTGCGCAGGATGTAGTAGCTCATGTCGACGTACTGCAGCTTGCGCATGTCGCCATTGAAGTTGCGCACGATGCGATTCAGCGTGTCCATCCCGGCTTCCTGCGGCGACATGCCTCGGCGCATGTTCTCGACGATGGTGTGCGCGCCCACCACGCGGATGTTCTCTTCGCCATTACCGGTCGCGCCCGCCGAGCCCACATCCTGATCGGTGTAGGAGCCCGCTCCGATGATGGGCGAATCGCCCGCGCGTCCGGCGAGCTTCCACGCCAAGCCGCTCGTGGTCGTCGCGCCCGACATCTCACCTTTCTCGTTCAGCGAGGAGCAGTGGATGGTTCCATACGGAGGACGCATCACGCGCTGAATCGCAGCCGCGCGAAACTCCGTCTGGATGCCGAGGCTGGCCGCGAGCGTCTCCATTCGCTGCATGTTTTGGTCTTCCAGCGAGGAGCGAGGGCTGCTCTCATCCGGCAGCTTGTAGTTGGGACTGTCGATGCCCGGGCCCCACCAGTCCTTGTTGGACATGGTTTCTTTCCACAACAGCCAGACTTTGCGCGAGCGTTCGGTGAGCAGATTCTCGCGCGGAAAGCCCATGTCGAATCCGAAGCGCTGTGCGCCTTCGCCCACCAGCATTACGTGATGAGTGTGTTCCATCACCGCTTTGGAGAGCAGGGAAACGTTCTTGATCTCGCGTACGGCGGCGACTGAGCCGGCCTGGCGCGTCGGCCCGTGCATACAGCAGGCGTCGAGCTCGACCACGCCGTCCTCGTTAGGCAGCCCGCCAAGCCCCACACTGTCTTCGTCAGGATCGTTCTCAGGGCCGGTGATCACTTGCATGACGGCGTCGAGCGTGTCGCCGCCGCCGGTCAATACAGCGTAGCCGCGGTCAAGATAGTTGTAGCCATTAGCGGCGCAGATGATGATGGGCTTCTTGGGAGGATTGGCGCTCGCCGTGTCGGGCAGCCTGGAATTGCTTTGTGCCTTTAAATCCAGTGCGAGGGACGCAGAGCCGATTGCCGTAGTAGCAATAAAATCGCGACGGGAAAACTTCATCCATGAACCCCAAATAAACGATGCAGCAGAATAGCACGGCCAAACGAAGGCGCGGGCGGACGCATGCTACCATCTGTTCTGCATTTTCCCACTGGGCACCTGAAAGTAGAGCTCCTGCGCGGGCCAAGCCGACAGCTACGCGCGAATGGGGAATCATGAGTTCCATTGCAATCAGTTCCATCGCGTTCGCGTGTGTGTTCGGTGGTGCTTTGCTCGGCATGTTTCTTCGCTCTGTGTTGCCCCGGAATCATCTGAGCGACGACTCTAAAGATGTCATGAAGCTGGGGATGGCACTGGTTGCAACCATGTCGGCCCTGGTTCTGGGCTTGTTAATCACCTCGGCAAAAACCTCATATGACGACCAAAACGCGGAACTGAGGGACGTGTCGGTCAAGATCATTTTGCTGGATCGGTCCCTGGCTCACTACGGGCCCGAAACAAGGGAGATGCGGGACATGCTACGTGCCGCCCTCACCCGTGCGCTTGGTCGGTTGTGGTCGCTCGACCATGGATTTGCGCCAGGACGCAGTGCAGAAGACATTCTGTTCGACAAAATACAGACACTCTCCCCGCAGGATGACGGTCAACGCGCGCTCAAGAGTCAGGCATTGAGTCTGACCTCGGAAGTGGCACGAATCCGCTGGTCGCAGTATGAAGAAGTAAACCGATCAATTACCCCTCCGGTACTGGCGATACTGATTTCGTGGCTCGCCACTCTGTTCGTCGGCTTCGGCTTACTTGCACGTCCCAATGGGACAGTGATCGCCAGTCTGGCGATTTCCGCGCTCTCTGTTTCCAGCGCAATATTTCTAATTCTGGAGCTCTTCTCGCCTTACACCGGACTGATTAAGGTTTCGGCCGCCCCCTTTCAGGCCGCGCTTCTGCAGATAGGCAAGTAGGGTGAACACTAGCACTCGAAGTTGACCGCGTCCCAGGGATTCGAACCCCGATATGCGGATCCAGAGTTCCTCTTGATCGTCCAAGATCAACAATTTAGCGGCGCTGTTGTATAGTGTCGGCACCGTTTGAGCGCCGCGCCTGAAAGTCTGAATCATCGCGCCACTGCCGGCTCTTAGGCCAACCTCCAGCTGCGAAAGGATTCAAATGCGACTTGTAAGAATTGTTCTTCTATCGATGCTGGCCCTGACCCTCGCTGCCGAGGCGCAGACGGGCTTGCCGGGAACTCCGCTGATTCCCCCGCATGCCCAGACCGTGAACGTGGTGCTGTTTGGCCATTCCTGGATCTACCTGATGCAAGGGTTTCAACCGTGGGCCTTCCCTAACATTCCAAGCTCGCATATTTCCATTCAGGGCTATCCCGGCTACACCTGCGCGCAGCTTTTGCCGCTCGTGTCTGCCGATGTGCCTGCCAGCACGAACGCAGTTTTTGTGATGGCCGCGACCAACGACGTCATTCAGGGAGTTCCGGTACAGACCCATGTCAACTGCATGAGAAGTATGATCGGGCAAATGATCGCGCTGAATCCTCATATGGTAATTCTGCTTTCTAATGTTCCGCCCTTCGCTCCCATATCGCGGGAGTACATCCCGGATGAACGGCAGGCGGTTGCGGCTTATAACCAGGCGTACGTTTCGTTCCCGCAGCTTTATCCCAACAACGTGGTGCTGGTGGATATGTGGACTCCGCTGGTAGATACGACGGGTTGGGGGTTGCCGAACATTCTCGACTATGGCGATGGCATCCACTTTGGAGCCAACGGACGCTACGCGGTGATGGGCGTAATACGAGACGCGCTGTACGCTGGACTTCCTCAATAGAAAGCCGGGCGCGAAACGTAAAGCAGCCGCAACCGGTGCGTATTGACTCAGGGAAGGAGGGCGGGGAAGTAGTTGAATTGATTTGGCTGCCCCCCAGGGATTCGAACCCCGATATGCTGATCCAGAGTCAGCTGTCCTGCCGTTGAACGAGGGGGCAGCAAAAACGGCGATTGTGCGCGGATGCGCTGCTTCGATTGTATGAGCAGCAGAATTGAGCGTCAACCGCGGACGGCGCTCGCTTCCGGCAATCAGCGTGCCTCGACGCGATAAAATTGGCGTGTTGGGAGTGACAATCTATGGCTTCGATGGTTGGTAATGTTGCGATTGCGCCGGACTACTCTGAGATCGCGCGACGGCCGCTGGAAGCGGCGCAGTGCGCGCTGGTGGTGGTCGATATCCAGGAAAAACTGCTGCCTCCGATCTTCAACAAGGATGCGCTGGTGAAGAACTCGCAGCTCCTGGTGCGGCTGGCGAAGATTCTGTCGCTTCCGGTGGTGGTCACCACGCAGTACAGCAGAGGGCTGGGATCGACGGTGCCGGAAATTGCTTCGCTGCTCTCCGAGGTAGCCGCCGTCGACAAGATGGAGTTCGGCTGCTTCGGCAGCGACTCGTTCCGTGCCAAGCTGAAGAACCTGCCGGGCAATCGCAACACTCTGCTGCTGTGCGGCATGGAATCGCATATCTGCGTGATGCAGACCGCACTGGGCGCGCTGAATGAAGGATATCTGGTGCATGTGGCGTCGGATGCGGTCGGGTCGCGCGTGGAGTGGAACTGGAAGATCGGCCTGGAGAGGATGAAAGCGGCGGGCGCGGTGATTTCCTCGACCGAGATGATGATGTATGAGCTCCTGCGCTGCTCGGGGACGCCGGCATTCAAGGAGCTGCTGGCATATCTGAAGTAATTGGCACATCGCCCAGTGACAAAACCGCTCGAATACAAGCTGCAGGAGGTGTATGCTTTGCGTTTGCGCGGAGCCGGCAGCGGCCCACCAGCCAACTTTCGCGCATCCAAGTCACGCGAGCTTGCATAATCCGTTTTCATCGTTTCCCATTGCAAGCCGCGCCAGGGAGGCCACATGGCAACCACAGCTCCAACCGAATCGCCGCGCGCATCCAACCCTCCGGCGGCCGATTTTGAGACGGACCTTGCGCTCGAGTTCCTGCGCGTAACCGAAGAAGCGGCCGTCGCCTCCGGCAAAACCATGGGCCGGGGCGATCGCAAGCATGCCGACCAGGTGGCGACCGAAGCCATGCGCGGTGTTATGGACTCGGTGCCCATGGATGGGACTATCGTCATCGGCGAAGGCGAACGCGACGAAGCCCCCATGCTGTACATCGGCGAGAAGGTCGGCAAGCAGGACGGAGGCAGCTATCCCTCCGTGGACATTGCGGTCGATCCGCTGGAGGGGACCAATCTCTGCGCTACCGGCTCCCCCGGCGCTATCACCGTGCTGGCTGCTTCCGAAGGCGGCGGCCTGCTGCACGCTCCCGACTGCTACATGGAGAAGATCGTTGTCGGCCCTTCGTGCAAAGGAGTGGTCGATCTGGAAGCTCCGGTGGCGCACAACCTGAACGTGATCGCCAAGGTGTTAGGGCGCGGGGTGGAAGACTTGGTGATCATCATCCTCGACCGTCCCCGGCATGAGAAGCTGATTGGCGAGATCCGCAAGGCGGGCGCGCGGATTCGGCTGATTTCCGACGGCGATCTCTCGCCGGGCGTGGCGGCATCCATGCTCGGTTCGGGCGTGCATGCGGTCATGGGAACGGGCGGCGCGCCCGAGGGCGTCATCACCGCGGCCGCCATACGCTGTCTCAACGGCTATATGGTCGGACGGCTGGTGGGCTACACGCCGGAACAGGGCGAGCGCATGAAAGACATGGGAATCAAGGACCCCAACCGCATTTACACAGCCGATGAACTTGCCCCAGGCAAGAACATCATATTTGCGGCCACCGGCGTGACCGACGGGCCGCTGCTGAAAGGAGTGCGCTTCTTCGGCGACGGCGTCCGCACTACCTCGCTGGTGATGAAATTGAGCAATCGGAAGGTGCGGTTTATCGAGAGTATTCACCTCGACCGCCGTCCTGACGCGAAGGTCAGAATTCCGGAACGGTAAGAAGGAGCAAGACAGGCGAGGGCCCTCCCGAAAGGGAGGGCCATTTTGTTGTGACCGATGTCCCACAGGATAAGTGGCAAACAAGGCGCACAAATCCAATGTGGCCCGTGGGCAATGCAACTCATCATTTTCCGCTTGCTTCTGTAATAGGAGGAGTAAAATTCGATCAGAAGAGGACGGTAGCTACGGATGGAATCCGTTTCCATCCGCTGAGGCTTCGCATGAACGTCCATATCAGTTATAAGGTTTCCAAAACCTCCGACCTCGAAAAACTTATCAACCAACAAGTGGGAAAACTGGGACGATATCTGCAGGTGTTCCGTCCGGAGCTGGTGCACCTGAAGGGTGTGGTCTCGGATAACTCGGCTAGGCAGGGCTTCGGGGTGTCGCTGAATTTGCGTCTGCCTTCTGGCCAGATGGCCGCACAGTCAAACGCTTCCACCGAGAGCGCCGCCGTCAAAATTGCTTTCGACGAGATCACCGAGCAGGTGAAGAAGCACAAGCAGCTGCTCCGCAATCAGCACAGCTGGCCACGCCGGCGTGGTCCGCAGCGGGCCGAGCTGCAGACCGTGCCGTTCGAAGAGACGATCGCCGCAGTTATGCCGGAGCAAATCTCACACGAGGACATCTCTCACTACATCGACGTGAATTTTCCGCGCTTGCAGCGGTTCATCCAACGTGAGCTGCGCTATCGCGAGGACCAGGGGCAGTTATCGCCAGGCGAGATTGCGGTCGAGGATGTGGTGAATCAGGCGATTGCGAATGCGCTGAGCGAGCAGGATGAGAAACCGGAGCGCATGAAGCTGGAGCCTTGGATGCATAGGCTGGCAATGGATGCCATTGCGGAATTAGCGGCAGATGGCGCTGGCGAGGGCAACATCCCGCTCCAGCGGCCGCGTGGGCAGCAGAACGTTCTTGGCTCGGACGAAACGGTACGGCAATTCCAGCAGCCCGATGACAAGCAGCTGGAGGAAAATCTGATTGCCGACCCCACGGCCAATAACCCCGAGGAGTTGGCCGCCCGGCGTGAACTGATCAGCCTGGTGGCTGCGGCCCTGCGCGATTCCGGCCGTCTCGAACAGGAAACCTTCATCTTCTACACCGTCGAAGGATTTACCCTGGATGAAATCGCCGACATCACCAGCCACACCGTGGAGGAGGTGCGCGCGGCCATCCGTCGAGGGCGCGAGCATCTGCAACGCGCCTTACCAATCCAGGATCCTCTCAAAGACAAGCTCGTGGAGTATTCACGAAGCGCCTGAATCGCGGGCGCCTCGGGCAGTCCCACCACCATCACAGGAGAACCGGAATGATCACACGCGATGACATCCGTGAACTGGCTAATTTTCGATCGCCGGAGGGTTGTGCGGTCACGTTTTACTATCAGCCCCCGACGCCGCTCAACAAGTCGCACCGGGAAGAAGTCATCCTGGTAAAGGACATGATTCGTAGCGCGCTGCGCGAAGCTGAAAGGAATGGCAAGAACGGATCGACGCGCGCGGACCTGGAGCGCATTGCCGGCATGATCGATCCTATGCACAGCAATAGCGGGAAGGGCAAAGCGATTTTCGCCTGCGGCAAAGAAGGCTTCTGGCGGGAATTTGAGGTTCCCGCGCAGCTCGTCAAGTCCAGAATCGAGGTTCGGCAGCGCTTCCACCTGAAGCCTCTGGCCGCCGTACTGGACGGCGAGCAACGCGCGTGTGTGGTTCTGGCCGATCGCACCAAAGCGCGAATTTTTGAATTAGTCGACGACCAGATTACCGAGAGGCAGGACTTCGTCAACGAATTGACCCGGCGCGGCAAGAGCGACGGCTTCGCCGGATACGACGCCGGACACGCCGAACGCAAGCAGCAGAACGAGGCGCTGCAGCACTTCAAGATTGTCGCCGAACACATTGAGCAGTACTTTGAGCGGAGGGCCCACGATCGTCTGGTGATCGGCTGCCGCGACGACGTGTGGTCGGAAATCGAGCCGCAACTGCAGTCGGGCGCCCGGCAACGTCTGGTGGGGCGGTTCCGTATCGATCCCAAGATGGCAACCCCCGAACAGGTAAAGCAGATGGCGCGCGAGCAGCTCGTGCAATACGCCGCCCATCAGAAGCAGCAGCTGATTCTCGAGGTGATCGGCGAAGCGCATCGCAACGGGCGCGGAGCCATCGGACTGCGTCGCGTGCTGCGCTCGCTGGAACAGGGCGAGGTGCTGACGCTGCTGATGGGATCAAACTTCAGCGCGCCGGGAGTGAAGTGCTACAGCTGCGGACACATGGATCTGCACGAGTCGCCCACGTGCGCGGTATGCGGCAAGGAGAACACCCAGCTGGACGACATCGGCGACGCCATTGTGGGTCATGCGATTCGCACCGGAGTTGAGCTTGTGTACATCTCCGACGACGAGGAGTTTGATCGCATCGGACGCATCGCGGCGCGGCTGCGCTTCCGCGCTGATCAGAACACTCCGGCGAAGGCGGCCGGCTAGTCCGTCACTTGCCAGTGCATGTTGAAGGCACAGCCCCGCGCTGTGCTTTTTTCTTTGCACCGGATTTTGGGTAACGGAAATCGCAGAAGCAGCAGGAACGCAGCTACGTGCCACGCCGTGCCTCCACGTTCTTGCCGTCCGTCATGCATCGAAAGCGCCGAGCAATAAGCTTCGGCAGTGCATGAATAGTGCATGAAAGCGCCGGACACCTTCGTGGGCCAACCTCGCCTGATGACCATCCATCCGAAATAGCAAGCCGCGCATGAAGAGCGCGGTTAAAGTCTCGCGTCGCACGTGCCGAACAAACTAAGTGTGAAAGCGAAGCCTTCCGTGCACACGGAGAAAAGGTAAGGGCCGGTTGGATGGTATTCCCCAATGATGTATTGGTGACGATGTTAATGGGCATCCCCGCGATGCTACTGCATGAACTCGGGCATATAGTGGCCGCATTGCTGTGCGGCGTCAAAGTAAAAAAGGTGGGACTTTCGCGAACCGGTTTGTATACCGTACGCGAAGCCGGGCCGAGATGGGCGAACCTCTGCGTTTCAGTCGCGGGTCCGCTGCTTAATCTGGTGCTGGCCATCACCATGCGCGATGTTCTGCCCGGCTTTGCCTGGGTCAACTTGATCGCGTGCATCTACAACTTGTTACCCATCCCGAATTCGGATGGCCGCCGCATCGTGGCGCTTCTGTCGGCAGACGGCATTGCCGAGGCAACGCCGGAGCGCTTGCGCAGCACGACCGTTTAGTGGTTCACGTGGCGGAACGAAAAGCTACTGTAATTCGAGAATCTTCTGCTCGAGGTTTCCGCCGATCCTGCGGGTGCCGTTGGTAGCCTGGATCTTGCGCTGCCAGATGCCAAAGTTCTTTTTACGCAAGTCGATGGTGTGCATTCCGGGCGCAACTTCCACCAAGTACGGCGTCTGGCCGACGTATTGGCCGTCGAGGAAAACATCCGCACCCGCCGGACTGGACCAGATCTGCAACTCCGGCTTTGGCGGAGGCGGTGGAGCGGGGGCCGTAGGAACTGGTGCAGTCGCCTTGGCATCCTTCAGAGCCGCAGCAGGCGATGGATCGAGTGAGGGCGAGACCGGTTGGCCGTCGACATCGCAGTTGACGTAGTAGACCGATAGTTGTGACGCAACTGACTTCCGGCTCTCCGGCGGCGGCGAGTCTTTCAGAATGTCATTCAGCACTTTCTCCAGTAACTTGTCGCGCGATCCGTACGACGATAAGTTTGCCCGTGACACCGTTCTGCCGGTCTGATCGAACGCCCGTACCTCGAGCGACTTGGGCTTATCGTCGCGCTTCAGGTCCAAGGTGGGGGTCGTCGAAGAGGGGGCGGCGCCGGTGTACGCGTAGCTCCACGTGCCGCCATAAGTGCTGGAATTACTTTGCGGCGAAGTTTTGTAGGAGTGCGCCGAGGCCTCAAGGCCGTCAAACGAATTCGGGTTAGTGGAGAAGAGCACGATGTAGTTGGTTTGGCTGGTCGAGGGAACCTGCGAGAAGCACAGCGCCGAATAGGTCTCCTGACGAGTCTTACTTCCCAGCCACTTCAAGGTGAACTTGGGAATGGCAGGGACCGGCTGGCCACTCTCAGCGATGGCAAACGAAATATTTTTTGCACAACCAACCGAAGTGGGTTCCTGTGCCCAAACGAAGGTGACTGACGAAAGCAGCAAAACGAGAGCGGCGCAGTATTTCATCGCAATTTACGACCCGGAGTACTTCGGCTCGGCAATGGCAACGTTCTCAGCAGCTTGCCACTGGCGTGTGCCGGCTCGCCTTAACCCTATGGGACGTCTGCCTCCTATAACCGCCGTCAGCTTACACCCGCCGCTCGGGATGCGCCAAGAAGAATCAGGGGAGTATCGCTCTTTTAACCGCCGCGCCACCACCTAAGTTCTATATTGACGCGCACATAATTTTCTGATAACTACTTCTGTTAATAGCTTTATCGGTCATTTTTGTGCCACTTCCGGCGAGTCGTTACGCTGCCGGGCAAGAGAGCAGGGGCGACTAAGGTGCTTAGACAAACTGCAGCGCCAGTGGTCTGGACAGGGCCTCGAGCGCGATCGAGAATGAACCCGATGAAGATCATCTTATCTGCCACTGCCGCGGCCATCGCGTGGGTGTTCATCATGATAGGCATGGACGTCTTCGGTCACGACCAGACGTTCTCCGAGGCTTGGAAGGGCGCTCCTCAGCAGTTCCTGCACTCGCTGGGCGACCTGGCGTCGCTGATGTGGCAGTACAAAGTGGTGTCGCTGATTGCCCTCGGCATTCTGGTCGCGGTCCTCATTGTGCGATTGGTGCCCGATATGAAGAACCAGGCCCAGCGATAATCGCCGCCCGCACTCTCAGAGCTTCCAAGTTAGCGGCTTTGTAGTTCGTACCTTCGCGACTGATTCGCTCACTTCAATTTCCCATTCCGGCAGCCGAAGGCCTTTTTGTAACCGACTGCCTCGTTCCGGCACCTATACTCAAATCTGAGGAAGCGCAGTGAGCTACTCAAGGCCAAATCTCGTCGATTCGCGCTTCGATCACGAATCCTGCGGGGTTGGATTTGTCGCCCGCCTGGTCGGGGATGCGCAGCACGAGGTTTTGCAGCTCGCCTTGACCGCGTTGGGGCGGCTTGCCCATCGTGGCGCGGTTGCCGCCGACCAGAAGAGCAGCGATGGCGTCGGCATTCTAACAGCAGTGCCGCGTACATTCCTGCTGAAGCAGGCCGGCATCTCGCTGCCCCCCGAACGGCTCTTCGCCGTGGGAACACTCTTTCTCCCGCAGGACGACACCTGTATAACGCGCGCGCGAATTTGTTTGCAGGACTGCATCGCAAACGAGCGCCTGACGTGGCTCGCTTGGCGCAAGGTTCCGATCCGCCCCGAAGTTCTCGGCGAAATCGCACTGTCCTCGATGCCCTCGATTTATCAGGTGCTGATAGCGACACCGGAAGAGGGCGCATGGACCGAGGTCGACGTCGAGCACCGGCTTTACCGCGCGCGGAAGTCTTTCGAGCGTGAGGTGAGCGACAGCTATGTGTGCTCGCTGTCGACGAGGACGGTGGTTTACAAGGCGCTGTGTGCCGGCCGCCTGCTGGATGAGTTCTACCCCGACCTGCAGTCGGACGAGTTCGTCACGCCCTTCGCCATCTTCCATCAGCGCTACGCGACGAATGTGCTGCCGTCATGGCATCGTGCACAGCCGCTGCGCACGCTGGCACACAACGGCGAGATCAACACGGTGTGGGGCAATCGTGCCCACATGGAAAGCCGGCGGTCCACGCTGCCGCTGGAGTGTGAGCCGTTGCTCAGCCGCGAGGCTTCCGACTCGATGAGCCTCGACGAGGTGGCCGAGCTGCTGGCGAACTATGGCCGCAATATCGCCGAGGCGATGCGCATGCTCTTGCCGCCTGCGCCCAGCGGTAACGAGACGCTGTTCCACCGCTATCACGCCGACTGCATGGAGCCGTGGGATGGGCCGTCGGCGTTGGTATTCAGCGACGGCCGTTTGCTGGGCGCAGCCTTGGATCGCAACGGACTGCGTCCTTTGCGCTACGTGATCAGCGATTCCGGACTGATCATTGCAGGCTCCGAAGTTGGATTGGCGGATGTCGCCCCCGAGTCCATCGTCAGTAGCCGCCGCCTGGGGCCCGGGCAGATGGTGCTGCTCGATATGGAGAAGCGGGAACTGCTGGAGGGGGAAGCGCTCGACCGCTACTTCGACCAGTTGACGCCCTACGGGCCGCTCATCGACGACATCGCGCTTGAGCCCATACAAGAGACCGGAGAGCTCGCCCATGACGAACTCGCGCGCCTGCAGCAAAGCTTCGGCTATACCCGTGAAGACTTGAAGGTGGTGATTGCGCCGATGGCGCTGGAGGGCAAGGAAGCCCTCTGGTCGATGGGTGACGATACCCCGATCGCGCCGCTGGCCCGCAGCCCGCGGCCCCTTTACGGGTTCTTCCGCCAGCGCTTCTCTCAGGTCACCAATCCGGCGATCGATCCCATTCGTGAAGCCTGCGTCATCTCGCTGCGCACGCGGCTGGGGCCGTGGCCACATCTGCTCAACAAGCACTCTCCTTTGCCGGGACTGGTTCTGGCGTCGCCGTTGTTGTCGCTGGGGCAAGCCGAGGCCCTGCATCAGGAGAGCTATGCGTTGCGCACTCAGTTGCCCTTGGCGCGGCTGGATTGCCTCTTCGCTTCCAACAGCAATCTGGAAAGCGCGATTGAAGCCTTGAGGCGGCGCGCCGTACAGCTGGTGCGCGCAGGCCAGCGCCTTCTGCTGCTGACCGACCGCGCAGCTTCCAGGGAGGCCATGCCGATTCCCATGGCGATGGCGACTGGCGCGGTGCATCACGCGTTGGTGAAAGCCGGCTTGCGCACGCAGGTAGGTTTGGCGGTCGAGGCTGGCGACTGCCGCGACGTGCATCACGTTGCGGTGCTGATCGGCTATGGCGCGGGCGCAGTATGTCCGTGGCTCGCATTGCATACGGCGCGGTCGCTGGCCGGGGAAGAAGGCGAAACGCGTCTGCTCAAGGCAATACAGTCAGGGCTGGCAAAGGTGATGTCGAAGATGGGCATCTCCGTGCTCGACAGTTATCGCGCGGCGCAGCTGTTCGACATTCTCGGACTCGACAACGCGGTGGTCGACCGTTGCTTTATCGGCAGCTTGTCGCCGATGGGCGGCTGGGGATTTGCGGAGATCGAGGCCGGCGTTCGCGCGTCGTGGGCGGCGCCGCCGACGGCAGAATTGCCCGACTACGGTTGGATCCGCTTTCGTCGCGATGAACGAGCAGAACCGCACTTGTGGGAGCCGCAACGCACGCGTCGTCTGCAAGTCGCGGTCGGTGCGGCGAGAGCGAGTGCGCAGGCCGTGGCAACCGCTCCGGCTGACGACGAGGCTTGGGCAGCCTATAACGCAGCGCGAGAGCGAGCCGAGCCGCTGCTGATCCGCGATCTGCTCGAGATTGTGCCTGGCGCGCCGGCGTTGCGCCTGGAACAGGTCGAGCCCAGCTCGACTCTGGTGCGGCGGTTCGTCTCCAGTGCGATGTCACTGGGATCACTCAGTCCGGAAGCGCACCAGACGATCACGCTGGCCATGAATCAGCTCGGCGCACGTTCCAACACGGGAGAGGGCGGCGAAGATCCTAAGGCCTATGCGCGCGAGCCCGGCGACACCAGAGATTCCCTGCCGCTGAACAGCAAGATCAAACAGGTTGCGTCCGCGCGTTTTGGTGTGACGGCTGAATATCTGGCGCACGCCGAAGAATTGGAAATCAAGATTGCGCAGGGTTCGAAGCCCGGTGAAGGCGGGCAGCTGCCCGGACACAAGGTCACCGAGTTAATTGCGCGCTTGCGGCACGCGCAGCCGGGAATGTCACTGATCAGTCCGCCGCCGCACCACGACATCTACAGTATCGAAGACCTGGCGCAACTGATTTACGACCTGAAGCGGATCAATCCGCGCGCCGCGATTGGCGTGAAGCTGGTCTCGCAATTCGGTGTGGGCGCGGTGGCTGCTGGAGTCGCCAAGGCCTATGCCGACTACATCCATATCGCCGGACACAGTGGCGGCACCGGAGCGTCTCCGCTCAGCAGCATCAAGTATGCGGGCAATCCGTGGGAGCTTGGGCTGGCCGAGGCGCAGCAGGTGCTGCGGCATAACGGGCTGCGCGGTCGGGTGCGGCTGCGCGTTGACGGCGGCTTGTCGACCGCGCAGGATGTTCTGCTGGCAGCCTTGCTGGGAGCCGACGAGTTTTCCTTCGGCACTGCCGTTCTCATCTCGCTCGGCTGCGACATGGCCCGGCAATGCCATCTCAACACCTGCCCCACGGGGATCGCTACCCAGCGTCCCGAATTGCGGGCAAAGTTCCGCGGCAAGCCGGAGAACGTGGTTCGCTTCTTTACGAATGTTGCCGAGGACCTGCGGCGTTTACTGGCCGAGTTGGGGATGCCATCGCTGGAGTCGGTGATCGGGAGGACCGATTTGCTGCGGCAGGTGAAATCGACGGGCGATCTCGACCTGGAATCGCTGCTGGCCGCGAGCGCCGGAGGCCCGCTGCATTGGCAAGGGCAGCGCAACCTGCGCCCTGAAGAGCATGCGCCAATCGACGATGCGTGGGTGCACCCCGCGACGGCTGCGGCGTCAGAAGGGAAGCCTTTCCATCTGGATCTCGAGGTGAGAAACGAAGACCGCACCCTGGGCGCGCGATTATCCGGCGAGTTGGCCATGATGCGCCGCCGTCATACGGTGCCGCAATCCGACATTCGCATTTGCATGCAGGGTACGGCGGGACAATCGTTTGGCGCTTTCGCTGCCGAGGGCATGTCGATGGTTCTGGAGGGCCAGGCGAACGATTACGTTGGCAAGGGTCTTTCCGGCGGCGAACTCATTCTGCGTCGTACGGGGAAGCTTGGCGAAGTGCAGGGGCCGCAGGTAATCCTCGGCAATGTTGCGCTTTACGGCGCCACTGCGGGAACGTTGTTCGCCGCAGGCAGCGCCGGCGAACGCTTCGCCATTCGTAACTCCGGCGCGACGGCGGTGATCGAGGGAGTGGGCGAGCACGGATGCGAATACATGACCGGAGGCGCGGTGCTCATTCTCGGTTCAACGGGAAGAAATTTCGGCGCCGGCATGACCGGCGGCGTCGCCTACGTGTGGGACACGGAAGGAAATTTCGTTGGCCGGCAGATGTTTCATCCCGAGTTTGTCGAGGTCCTTCCGCTGACGGATTGCAACGCGGCAGAGCAATCGTCCGTCGGCGAGATGCTGCGCCAGCATGTCTCGAAGACCGCTAGCTGCCTGGGCACTGCGCTTCTGGCGACCTGGCCGGAAACGCTGCAGCGCATCGTGCGCGTGACCCCACGGTACGAATCTGCAAGCTGACCGCATAATATTCCATCGAGCGTCTTTTGAAATCAGTCCTCGTGCCGTGACGTTCACCCGACGTTAACGAAGCCGGAGCTGCGTGTTGTTAACGTAAGAGTCCACGAATGAATGCTGAGAGCTTCACGCTGAAACAGTTCGGGGGAGCGAGGATCCGTCTCCGAACCGGCGTTCTTCGCGCGATTCTTGCGATCGCGATTGTCGTCGTTGCTTCCTGTTGTCTGCTTTCGCCGCTTTGCGCCCAGGACGCCGGCAGTACCGCCAATGAACAGGCTCCTCCTTCCGACACGGGAGACGTTCAGACCATGTTTCCCCATTCGCCCGACGCACGATACTGGATTTCGGGGCAGGCGAACTTCATTTTTCAGACCAATCCCCCGTTTTATGCACAATATTCCGGAGCGCATAGCTTCCTGCCGATTTACGAGAAGGCGACCTCCCGCGTACTGACGCTTTATACAGGATTTCAAATCACGAAATCGATTGAGGTTCTGCTGGATGTTGAGGAAACCGGCGGCGAGGGCTTGAGCCAGGCCCTCGGACTGGCTGGGTACGTGAACCTCGACGTGGTGAGGAACCCTTCGCTAGGGCAGGCTCCTTATCTCAGCCGTTATATGTATCACCAGGTCTTCGCGCTGAGCAGCGAGAAGCAGGAAAACGCCAGAGGACCTCTGTCGACATTCGCCCAACTGCCAAAGCGGCGAATCGAATTTCGTTTTGGCAAATTCGCATTGAGTGATTTCTTCGATCTCAATACCGTCGGCAGCGACAGTCGTCTGCAATTCATGAACTGGACGGTCGACCAGAACGGGGCCTACGATTACGGCGCAGAAACGCGCGGATACACTTTCGGCGGCATCCTGGAGTATCAGAGCCCGAAGTGGGGCCTGCGCTTCTCCGAAGCGTTGCTGTCAACCGTCGCCAATGGACAAGATTTGCAGTGGGATTTGCGTAAAGCAAATGGCACCAATATTGAAGGTGAACTGCATCGCGGATTTCTGAAGAAGAAAGACGGCATCATTCGGCTGCTGGTCTATATCAACAACGCCAACATGGGCATTTACCGGGTGGCGATCGCGCAGTATTTCGCAGACCCGGTGGCGCCGCCGGAGATTACCAACCATCCCCCACAGCTCACCACCAAGTATGGGTTGGGCGTGAACTTCGAACAGGCTCTATCGAAACACATTCTGTTGGCCGGACGCTTCGGCTGGAACAATGGTAAGACGGAGTCCTGGGAATACACCGAAGTCGACCAGACGGTCGAGCTGGGAGCGGGTTTTGCCGGGCCCATGTGGAAGAGGAATTACGACCGCGCGGGAGTGGCCTTCGTCTCCAACGGTATCACCAAGGAGCATGCCGAATATCTCGCCTTGGGAGGCTTGGGATTTCTCCTGGGCGATGGCGGACTGACCTACGGACGCGAAACCATCTTCGAGACCTACTACACAGCCCATGTCTGGCGTGGTCTGTATCTTGGGCCGGACCTGCAATACATTGCTAATCCCGGATACAACCAGGTTCGAGGCCCGGTTACCGTTCCATCATTTCGAGCGCATGTTGAATTCTAGAAGGCCGATCATAACGGCATGCCCGGCGGTGATTAGGGACATCGCGGCGCGGCAGTCGGATCCGCGTTAGTCGTCCACCGGGAACGGAGCCCCGTAGCGGTCCAGCATTGCTACCTCAGCTACGGGACGACGCTTGACCGGACCGAAGTTGCGCTCGGGATATCCGATCGGCATCAGCGCGAAGGTCCTGAATTCCGCCGGAAGGTTCAGCACCTGCTTGATTTCGTCTTCGGCGATGGTGTGGTTGGTGGTGATCAGGGTTCCAAGCCCCAGCGCGCGACAAGCCAGGATGATGTTTTGAATCGCGGGGTAAATGCTTGCGCCGGCCGTCCAGGGAGCGGCGCTGATCATTGCCGAACGGACCTCTGCGGGAATCTCGGCGGGCAGCTCAAACGGAGCAATCTTGAGGCAGGGAAGCAGCAACACGGGGGCGTCGCCCATGTGCTCGTAAAGATGGACCCCGCCCTGCATCATGTGCTCGTACTCGGCTTCCGTTTGATCGGCAGGGCGGCCCTGATGCTGGTATCGCTTCAAGACCTCCAGACTGACGCGGCGATAAATCTCGCCGATGCGCTTTCGTTGTTCCGGATCGCGCACCACCATGAACAGCCAGCTTTGCCGATTACCGGCATTTGGCGCCTGTGTAGCGGCCTCCAGAATCTGCTCGATCAAATGCGGAGGAATGGCATCTGGTTTCAGCCAACGCATGGCGCGCGCTGTGTACATGATTTCGAAAAGCCGGGCATCGTTTTCAAGATTAGCGGGCGTGTTGTTCATTGGGTGTAGCCCGATGCAGCCGCATAGGCGAGCAGCGGTTGCGGAATTGTACAACGGCCGAAACGGAGCCGAATAAGCTCGCCGAATCCCGGCTCAATACATAAGCATCTGACCACGCGTTTAGTCGGACCTCACTATCCCGGCTTGATTTGATCGCGAACGCCTGCGCGTACCTGACTCAAACCCTGAACAGGAGATAAGACATGTCGCAGAATGTGGCCGATTTGATGTGGAAAATGCTGGAGAAAGCAGGCGTGAAGCGCTGCTACGGCATTATCGGAGATGCTCCGAATCCCATAATTGACGCGCTTCGCCGCAACGGAAACATCGATTTCGTGCATGTACGGCACGAGGAATCAGGGCAAGAGAACCGCGTTGTATCTCGGCAGCGAAGGAAGTGATTTTCAGTCGGAGCAGTTCGACCAGAGACGCAAAGGCAGCTTAGGTCCCTGCTTTGAAGTACAGAGCCGGCGTAAATCCCAAGACCTTCTTGAACATGCAAATGAAACCACTCGGGGTACTATACCCGGCTTCCAACGCGGCATGGGTCACCTTTGCTCCTTCGGCCAGAAGGCGTAGGGCATGCATAAGGCGAAGTTGCTGCCGCCATTTTCCAAAAGTCATTCCAATCTCATCTTGAAAAAGCCTCTCCAGCGTGCGTTTGCTAGCGCCACTCTTTCTGCACAACTGCGACAGCTTTTGAGTATTGGTCGGGTCGGCCAGCAGAATTTCGGCGATGTGGCGCGCTCTTGGGTCGGATAAGTGGGGAAGCTGCAGGGGAACCGTTTGGATTGCCTCAAGCTGGTCAGTGATCAAGTCGATCAAGTGCCGCTGCCGTGGGACACTCCTTTTCAGAGCGCGAAAGCCGCACGCACAGAGGATGAGTTCCCGTAACAGCGGCGAGACGTTCACCACGCAACAGTCGCGCGGCAGGGCTCGCGCCAGCCGTGACTTCAAGTAAAGAGTTCTCATGGCCACGTTACCGGACATAGTGATGGTGTGCGGAACCCTGGCTGGTATCCACACCGCTCTGAGCGTTGGCACAATCCAAGTCCCCGCCACAGTCACGACCGACATCACGCCTTGGGAGGCATAGACGAGTTGGTCGCGATCATGGAAATGCAGTGGGATGACGTGCCCTCCCGGATAGTCGTGTGTGAGCGTAGCGATTTGGGATCGCTGGTCGCGCAGGCGGTCGAAAGTCGCGCTTTGTCGCTTCTGCGACATTCATTGTCACAATAACGAAAGCACGCAGATGTGGCAATTCCCTAAGATGGATATCAGTAGAGTTCATCTTGGGTGAGGGAACGTGAACCGCTTACATCTCTGGTTATGGTGGCGGAGAAGCTTTCTGCTGGTCGCTGTGCCGGCAATTTGGTTGGCGTGCGCTGTGTCCGGCCTGGCTGCGGCGGACTCCGGCTCCTGCGCCGCCGATCCGCAGAGCCGCCAGTTTGATTTTTGGCTCGGCGATTGGACCGTTGCTGCCCCCAGCGGCTCGAGCACTGCTGGCAGCAAGGTATCCCTCGCGCTGGATCAATGTCTGCTGGTGGAGAACTGGGACGGCGGCCGAGGTCACTCCGGCGAGAACCTCTTCGCATACAGTCGAGATGACAAAACTTGGTATGGCATGTTCGCTGACAACGAGGGCCGGGTACACATCTTTACCAGCGGAAAGGTTGCGTCGGGTGTCGCCGAGTTCCAGGGCGCAAGTCGCGATCCCAAAGGGGCAACGGTCCTCAACAAGGTGAGGGTTGTCCGCATCGATGCGAACCGGGTTGAGCAAACCTGGCAGAAGTCGACCGACAACGGAGCCACGTGGACGACGGAATTTCGTGGCGCATACACTCGCGCCAAGCCTTAGAGCGGAGGCCAGGGGAAGGTTGTTGTCATGCGGCGAAAACTACGTTGGCTGACCGTGTTCTTTGCCGATGTGCGCTTTGGAGCCCGCATTCTCAAGCGAAATCCCGCAGTGGCCGTCGTAGGGGTGCTCACGCTCGCGCTTGGCGTCGGCGCTAACACTGCGATTTTCAGTTTGCTGCATGCCGTGCTGTTGCGGCCGTTGCCTTATCGTGATCCCGGGCGGCTGGTTTGGGCCTCGCAGTACGCGCCACGCCTGGATGCGACGCTGGTCCCGGCAGGAACGCTCCTCGCCTGGCGCGATCAGAATCGGTCGTTCGATGGCATGGCGGCCTATGACGATCACCTCTGCGACGGCAACCTCGCCACCGGCGCCGAACCGGTTCGGCTGGACCGCTGCGCCGAGGTGAGCGCGAATTTCTTTTCCCTGCTTGGAATACAGCCTGCCATGGGGCGCAGTTTTTCACCACAGGAAGACGCCCCCGGAGCGCACGGGGTCATGATTCTGAGCGATGGTTTCTGGCGGCGTCGCTTTGGAGCTGATCCTAACGTCGTCGGCAAGTCGCTCCGGCTGGACAACGCCGAGTACACAGTCGTTGGCATCTTGCCGGCGGACTTCGTTTATCCCAGCCAGCTCAAGCCGGATGCGTTTTTGCCCCTTCCCCTTCCAGCCAGGCCTGATTGGAGCCAGCGCGAGAGTGACGACATGAGCGTGGTCGCGCGCCTGAAACCAGGTGTTCCATTGCAGCAGGCAACGGCGGAGTTGCAGACCATCGCGCAATCGCTCACGTCGCAATATCCGCAGGCTCTAGCTGAGAAGCTGGCGGGAGCCGAGGTGCAACTCTTGCCTCTGCACCAGCGGCTGGTGGGCGATACTCGTCCGGCATTGTTGCTGTTGATGAGCGCCGTGGGGCTGGTTCTGTTGATTGCCTGTGTCAATATCGCGAACCTTCTGTTGGCGCGGGCGGCGGCGCGACAACGGGAATTTGCGGTGCGCTCTGCGTTGGGAGCAGACCGCACCCGCCTCATCCGGCAACTGTTGACGGAGGGCTTGCTGCTGGCCGTTCTGGGATCGGCGGCGGGGCTGCTGATCGCTTGGGGCACGCTGGATGTCGTACGCCTTCTGCAACCCGACACTCTCGCCTACTTCGGTGATGTCCAGCTAAATGGCGTCGCTCTCGGCTTCACTCTTTTGGTTTCGCTGCTGACAGCCATTCTTTTCAGCGTGGCGCCTGCCCTGGTGGCCTCTCAGGCTGGCGCGAGTATTGCTTTGCAGGAAGCAGGAGCAAAGACCACAGCCGGCCCTGCCCGGCGGAAGCTTGGCAGCGTGCTGGTCGCCGCCGAGTTAGCGTTCGCCTTTCTCCTGCTGATGGGCGCGGGGCTTATGCTTCGCACCTTCGCCAATCTGCGGGCGGTAAGTCCTGGGTTCAATCCACGAAATGTGCTGACCGTTCAGGTCACGCTGACAGAAGCAAAATATCCGGATCTGGCCCAGCGCAAAGTTTTCTTCGACAAGCTGCTCGCTGCAGTCGGGGCCATGCCGGGAGTGGTATCGGCCGGCGGTACCACGGACCTGCCCTTCTATTACGGTTTTTCCAGCCCGGTAAAGATGACAGTCAAAGATCATCCGTCGCTGCCGGCGGATCAGCCGCTATCGGCGCCGCTGTCGCACGTCACGCCGAATTATTTTTCCGCGATGCAGGTTCCGCTGCGCGCCGGGCGTTTCTTTACGGCGGAAGATCGCCCGGGAAGCTTGCCGGTTGCCATCGTGAGCCAGGAGTTTGCCGGCCGCTTTTTCGCGGGAGCCGACCCGGTCGGAGAGCACTTGATCTTTGCTCCGGCTACGAATCTACCGGAGCGGGAGTTCACCATCATCGGAGTTGTGGGGAATGTCCGCTACATCGGATTGGATCGCCAGCCGGTTCCCGTAGTCTTTACTTCGACGGAGCAATTTCCTGCCTCGGCTTTGACTTTGGCGGTGCGAACCAGGATCGCGCCGGAGAACTTTATTGCTGCGATTCGGCGTGAGGTGCACAAGCTGGATCCGGAGCAGCCCATCTACCACGTGGCTACCATGGAGCAACGAGTAGCGGATTCGGTGGGCCCGCAGCGCTTTGACGCTTCACTGCTGGCGCTGTTCGCAGCGGTTGCGGTCTCGCTGGCGGCGGTCGGGATCTACGGCGTCATGTCGTATTGGGTGACGCAAAGGACGCACGAGATCGGCGTCCGCGTTGCCTTGGGCGCACAGCCCCGACAGGTTCTGGGGCTCGTTCTCGTCCGCGCGGCGTGGCTCACATTAAGCGGACTTACCATTGGTCTGGTGGGAGCATTGGTTCTGGCGCACTTCCTCAGCGGCTTACTCTTTGGTGTCAGGCCCATTGACCCGCTCACCTTCCTGGCGGCTTCCGTTGGGTTGGCCGGGATTGCCTTCGTCGCCAGTTGGCAACCTGCCCGTCGCGCCGCAGGTGTCGACCCTATGGTCGCCTTGCGTTACGAATAGTTCACCGAACGTGAAGATCGTATGTCTCGCGGTCCGGGAACCGCTAACCGGGAATAATCGGCAGGTTGAGGGCCCTTCAAAAATCGCCGCCAGCACCTCCGCCACCCGAAGACCCTCCACCAAAGCGAAAGTCTGAACCCGTTGTTTGCGAGCTTGGCGTTATTGACTGAGGCGTTATCAGCCCCAATACGGCGGAGCTGGCGTTCATCCACTGTTTGTCCTTTCCCGACAGGCGCGCGGCGGTAAAGCCGCTGCGAACTCCTGCATGGCCGCGAGCAAGCCAGCGTCGAACGAACAATGCGACGGCAGTCAACAATATGCCCAGAAGCATCGGGTCCCAGGTATGTCGCGGCCAGCCAAGATAAGGTTTGTTGGAGACGAAGGTCAGGATGGCAACAATCGCGCCCACCGCGAGGACGAAGCGGTCTTTCCGGCGAAGACCGCGCGCGAGTACAACTGGCGGAAGGGCCCAGATTAGTATCCACGTCGTCCAGTAGAACCACCCCGGGAATTCAGAGGCGGCCCTGGCGCCGCCGTTCCACCACTGCCCACGCAGGTCCAGCGACCAAAGCTGCAGGTTGAAGGCGACGTAGATACCGAGCCAGAGAAATGCTTCGACCAGGGAATACTCATCTTCGAGGTAGTCGAAGCGATGTCGGGAACGTACCGCGATTACGCATGCGAGCCCGATCGCATAGAGCAAGGCGACGATCAGATGCTGCGCCGAGCGAGACGAGGTCCAGTACCCCGGCAGAAAGACGGCGAAGATCATAGCTGCGGGAAATGCATACCAAAGCCCGAAGCGGCGCCAGATCCAGAGCGAGAAAACGCTGCCGGCGGCAGGAACCATGGAGTGGACTCGGTAATGCGCGCCGCTGAAAAACGCGGCCTGCACTCCCACGCAAAGAAAAATAAGCGAGCCGACGGCGAGCGCTTCCTCGATCCCATAGCGATGCAAACGGCCCTGGCGAACGGCAAGCTCGGCGGCCGCATAGCTGAGAGCAGCCCAGATCAGCAGGAAGATGCCGTTGGTTTGCTCCGCTGCCCCCGAAAGAAAGATCTTGAAGAAAAGTGCGGCGAGGGCGCCTACGCTGATCAGAGTGAAGAGGAACAAGATCAGCCGCAGAAAAATGTTGGTGGTGCGCAGCTCAGAGACCGTTCCTCGTTCCAGGCGCTGGTACTGCTCCTGAGTGACAAGGCCCTCGCCGGCCCAGTCCGCCAGGAGCTTGCGAGCCCGCAGAGTCTCTTCGCTGGATGCCGAGTACAGTCTCACGCCTGCCTCCCGAAGCGGCGCGCGATCAAGACCAGCCCCACAACCATGGCGACGGCGGTCAAGACGAAATACGCCAGGACAAACGTAAAATCATCGATGTTGCGGATGAGCATAGAGCTGACACCCACGTAGCCGTAGACCGCGGAATAAGCAACGAAGGCAAACTGCCGGCGCCTCAGGCCCCAGGCGAGAGACATACCGCAGGCGAGAAGCAGGGCGAGAAACCATAGGCCGTATCCTTGGCGACTGAACACGCCCGAGAGCAATGCCCAAAAGCAAACGTTGGCCGCGATATTGAGGTAGGTGCCGAAGAAATGCGGCTTCAGACCGCGATGCTGCAAGAGCGCTCCGCCGCCGCCGATCAGCAGGCAGTAGACCAGCGCATATTGGCGATACTCCGCATCCTGATGGGACGGCCAGCGCGAAATCGTCAGCCCAAACCATCCGGCAAGTGACGATAAAGCCAGTGACAGCACGAAACGATTGTCGAAACGGTAAGCGAGGAAGAAAAAGAAGACGGCGGTCGCCAGGAGATAGAAATCCCACTGGCCGGAAAGCATGTGGAAGCGCTCCTCCAGGTAGGCGAGTTCTACGCACCAGACGAGACTGCCAAGGTAAAGCACATAGTCGAAGACAGCAGTCGGTGCCGGCGTTTGGGCCGCCGACCAAGCGGGCGCCCGGGAGAAGCAGTACCAGAAACATCCGCCAAGAATGATGGAGAGGATGGTCAAGACCAGAATGTCACCGAGTTGTTGCGACCAGGTGGCGACAGTCCAGCCAAGCCCGGCAACAAACGCCAGCACACCGGCATAGAGGAGAACGTTCAGCTCTAGAAAAACGGAGCAAGGCTCTCCACGGCAGAGGCTAGCCAAAAGTGACTGCTGCTCCGGGGTAATCGAGCCTTGCTCCCTCCACTGCTCTAAACGGGTGAGGATGGTCATGAAGTCTTCGTTCTGCCGAGGCAGCGTATCCGTGGACGGCATGCGGCCTCGGTGCCACATGCCGGCATTCTGCACCTCACTAATACTGTTCGCAGAAGTCCGGTGCGCGCGTTCCCAGGAGTCGGCAGCCACGCCGGATTTCGCTGCGAATCAATGAGCAGGAGTTGTCGGCGTTACACGGCGGGTGAGTCGCCGGGCTCACTTGCAGACAGCGCTTCACCATCTGGTTCGCGGCATTCTTGCCAACTTCCTTACGACAGGAAGTGACGGGCTCTCCAGGATTGGTGGCGCCGAGCGATGGAGCCAGTGAGCTCAGGCTGTCCCCACGGGCATTGTTCTTTGGCGGCGTGGGTGTGGCGACAGGTTGCGCAGGCGCGGGCGGTGGAGCGGCGCCTGGCTCGTAGAGCGCGTCGAAAGGCGGCCTCTGGACGATGTCTCTGCCTTCGTACGGAAAGTCACACTTGTTCTCGAGAATTACGCCGAGCTGATATCCGCGGTACTGAACTCGACAGGAATACAGAGGAGCACCGTGGAGATCACTTCCGGTGGCGATTAAGCCCACGGAGCCCGGCTGATACGGGCTCCACTCACCTTGTCCGTAGGCAATCTCGTAGTCTGAGCTGACCACTTCCTGCCCGGCAAGCGCGATCTTGCAGCTTCCACCCACCCACTTGCCGGGATAAGTACCAGCGTCTGATTTAGCCCGGCAAAGATATACGGGCGATGCCTGAGGAGTTCCCGGGCCAGCCACGATCGCGCCATAGCCGGGGGTTTGTGGAGCGCTCTGCTGCTTCCATTCCAGGGATGCACCCTGACCGCTGGATGCTTGCGCACAGACGAGGATCGGCACAGCGAGAAAACCGAGTAAGCACGGTATCGCGCGACGAACTCGCCTCGGGCCGGCGGCCCTGGTCGCCCTGCGAGATATCACTTACTTGCACCAGCAGCGAGCCTGGAATTCGCACTCAGGTTTGCCGAACGGAGAGTCCGTTCCCTGCTTGCACATTGCCTGCTTGCCGCCGTTGCAGGTGATACTGCACCCGCCACAGTATTGACTTGGGCCTGCCTTGCAGGCGGTGGGTTCCTGGGCCTGCGCCGCAGCGGCGCCACCTCCGCTGCTCGATGCAGATCCAAGGACTGCGGCAACGGCTTCATTGAAACTACGCTTGCCGTTCTTGCTGCACCACTCGCGAATCTTCTTGCTGTCATCCGCTAAAGCCGCATCGCTCTGGGTATAGCGGGGATCGGGGCTGCTGGCATTTGCATAGCCCTGGATGTAGGCCATGAACATCGCTTGTTCCGCCCCACTCGCGTTCTTGAAACTGTCGCACGACGCAGATGCCACGGACTGGGCATTCGCGGCGGTGACAACAGTTGCCACCGCGAGCAGACCCAGAGTCAATGCGAAAAGAGTTCGTCTCACTGGAGCTCCGCTGAGTTGTATGGAATCGAGAATCGACTTTGCCAAATCGTGTCTGCCCTGTCAATGACTTTGTACTCCAAGTCGCAAGCGGCAGCGGCCCTGCGAGTGCGTACAAGTCGGCCTTCTTTTTTACGAAGACTGCCAAGGGATAATGGCGCGAGTATCTGCGCCGCGTCGGTGAAGTATTTGCGCCCCGTGTCGCAGCCTTTGGGGGTCGCCAACCCCTAACCTCCAGAGTGAACTTCGCGGCGCAATTTCTGGTATGCAGCGTTCCACGAAGGCTCCCGCACGCTTCCGGAGCACGCCAGGAATCTGCTACCATGGGCCGTTCGCTGAGGTGGCCATGCCCGAATACGTGATCGAAAGGGAAATCCCGGGCGCGGGAAGTTTGTCGGATGCGGAGCTGCAGGAAGTCGCCCGCAAGTCGGTGAACGTCCTGAAGGAGATGGGACCGGAGATAAAGTGGCTGCACAGCTACGTCACCGGCGATAAAGTTTATTGCGTCTACCTGGCGCCGGATGAGGAAACGGTTCGCGAACATGCCCGCCGCGGAGGTTTTCCGGCCAATCGCATCTCGGCGGTGCGGCGAATGATGGACCCCACTACCGCAGGCTGAATTATCCGTCGCTTCCAGTTCGCAGAGCCGGTCCTACGCCGGAGTCAAGCGCTTCCTGGATAGCCTGTTCCACGGGCAAGGCCCAGCCTTCCATCCACGCTGCCATACCGGCAGCATTGCCCAGGGTTCGACGGGCAAATTCCAGTACCTTCTCCAGCTTATGTTGTTCGGCCGGCGTGAGGGGAGCAACCAATCGCTCGCGCAGCGCCGCCGCGGCCCCGGCGAAGCGCAGCGATTGCACCGCGTTGGATTGCGCGGCGGCGTGGGCGGCCAGACACTCCAGCACCCTGGCAATGCCGCGCTTGTGACCCAGACTCTGAAACATCTGGATACTTTCACCGTAAAGCCGGCGGGCCTCATGATTGTCGCCCTGGTCCCAACTAAGACCGGCCAAATCGGACAGCGCACTGGCGATTCCCCAGCCGTCCCGCGATAGGCTGAAGGCCGCCAGGCTCTGTTCATAAAAGTTACGGGCCGCAGTCAGATCGTTGCCTTCGCGGGCAACATCTCCCTGGTAGTTCAGCGTCCAGGCGATACCGGCTACGTCGCCCACTTGGCGGAAAATCGCCAGACATTCATGGTAGAGCGATGCCGCGCGCGCCGCCTCGCCTTGCAGTTTGGCCACGTTCGCCAGATTGCTGAGAGCACGGGCAACGTCCGCTGGATATCCCTCGTCTCGCCAGATCGCTACGCAACGTTCGAACAGCAGGGAAGCGGTGGCGAGTTCGCCGCGATCGCGTGCATTCACGGCCAACGCGTTCAGCGCAACCGCGACCCCGCGTTTATCGTTCAGTTCCAGACAGGTCTCAAGACTCTCGTCGAACAATCGCTGTGCGGAAGTGTAATCGCCCTGCTCGCCCGCCAGGACGGCGGCAGAGAACAGCAGGCGCGAGCGCAATTTCGGACGCGCGGCAGCTTCTTCCAGCGCCAGAAGCCGGGCGATGCGGCTGCGGCCCTCGGTGAGATATTCGCGTGTCTCCCAGAAGTGAAACAGTGCCGTGCCCAGCCGAAGTCCCCAATCGGCGTCGCCGGTCTTGATGAGGTATTCGAGCGCGGCGCGAAAGTTATCGTGCTCCACCTCGAAACGATCGAGCCATTCGGGATGAGCGGCCGCTTCCAAAGCACCCTCTTCCGCGAGTACCAGGTAATACGCGGCGTGGGACCGGCGAGTGGCAGCTACATCGTCGCTGGCGGCCAGACGTTCGAGTGCGTACTCGCGGATGGTTGTGAGCATGACGAAGCGCGTTTCGCCGGCTGCATCCCCCACCTGTTGCACCAGGCTCTTGTCCACCATGGAAGCCACGCCGTCGAGCACGTCGAGGCCCAGATCGCCCGCGGTATCGCAGACCGCCTCCACCGCTTCCAGCGTGCAACCGCCGCTGAATACCGAAAGCCGGCGGAAGAGTGTTTGCTCGGCGGGGTTCAGCAGGCTGTAACTCCAGTCGACGGTGCCGCGAAGGGTCCGCTGACGGGCCGGCAGGTCGCGGGCGCCGCCGGTCAGCAGGTTCAGGCAGCTTTCCAGGCGCAGCAGCATGGCAGACGGCGAAAGCAGCTTGATGCGCGCCGCCGCCAGCTCGATGGCAAGCGGCAGACCGTCGAGGCGAGCGCAGACGGCAGCCACAGCCGACGCATTTTCATTGGTCAAGATGAAGTCGCGCTTCACGGCGCGCGCACGTTCCACAAAAAGCGCAATCGCCGGAAGGCGCGAAAGCACATCCAGAGGCAGCAGCGATTTCGGATCGGGAAGCGCCAGCGGCGGCAGGGGAAATTCATGTTCGCCGTAAACGTGCAGCGGCGACTGGCTGGTGACTACGATCTTGAGCATGGGTCCGGCCGAGAGCAGCTCCGATATGGCCGGAGCGGCGGAGACCAGGTGCTCAAAGTTGTCCAGCAGCAGAAGCATCGGCTGATCCAGCCCGCCGAGGTAGTCTTTCAGGCCCTCCTGCGCCGATTGATTGCCGGTCTCGCGCACTCCGAGCGCCTGGGCAATGGTGGAAGCGATCAATCCGGGCTCGCCAACCACCGACAGCGAAACGAAGCACACGCCGGCAAGAAATTGGTCCCCGATTTCGCCTGCCACCTGCAAAGCCAGCCGCGTCTTGCCGATGCCGCCAGGACCGGTGAGGGTCACAAGCCGCACATCGTGGCGGTCCAGGAGCTGGCGAAGCGTAGCCGCCTCGTGCTCGCGTCCGATGAAAGCGGTGCGCGGCATCGGAAGGTTACTGGGGCGAGGCTCCGCATGGCTGACATGCCCGTCCGCCAGGCGGTCGCGCACCGCCGCCAGGTCGCGGGCCAAATCGCGGGTTGACGAGTAACGTTGCTGTGGGTCCTTGGCAAGACATCGCTCCACAATCCAAATGAACGGAGCGGGCGCCTGAAGCATCCGGGATACGATCCGCTCCGGCTCGTCGCGCAGGATGGCAGCGGCGGTTTCCGCAGCGGTGCTCTTCTGAAACGCAGGAACTCCGGTGACCATCTCGTAGAGCACCGAGCCGAAGGAAAACTGGTCGGAACGAAAATCGAGCTTCGAGCCGTTGGCCTGCTCCGGCGACATGTAGCCAAGCGTGCCCATCACGGCTCCGTCTTTGCTGATGGAGGTGGAAGCCTCGGCATCCGGCGAGGGCTCGAGCGCGAGCAGTTTCGCCAAGCCGAAATCGAGGACCTTGGCAGCGCCGTCCACGGAAACCATCAGGTTGTCAGGTTTCAAATCGCGATGAACGATACCGATCTCGTGCGCCCGTGCCAGCGCGTCGGCAACCTGTGCCGCGATGGCGATTGCCTTGCGAAATGCAATGGGACCGGACGCGAGCAACTGACGCACCGTCTCCCCACAAACCAGTTCCATGGCGATGAAGTGCGTGTTGTCAACGCAACCGAGCTCGTAGATGGTAACGATGTTCGGGTGATTGAGCGCCGACGCGGAACGGGCTTCCAGCTCAAAGCGGGTCAGGGCTTCGGGTTGCGAATTATGCTGCAGCGAAACCGTTTTGATGGCGACTTCACGGCCCAGGCGCGTGTCCCGGGCGCGATAAACCTCGCCCATGCCGCCGCTGCCAAGTTGCTCGAGGATTTCGTACGCGCCGAAGCGGGTACCCGGCGACAAGGCGGACGGAACTGAATCTGGCGTGAGCGGCGGGCCCATGGACCTCATTGGCACAGCGGTTGAACAGCCAGGCTGACTGCTTCGCGCTACGTGATCGCGTGGAATTGATCCTTAAAACGATGCCGCGACGCCGGCACCACCCCTATATGTGTTTATAATACTCAAACCTCCGGGGGAATTCATGGATATTCGCAGTCTGCAGCGTCCGCTAAAGGAGCAGTATCGCCAAAATCCGTCGAGTTCCCGAATTACCTTGAAGGCGCGGGGCAGCCAGGCCGACGTTCCCATCAACTGTTCTGTGGACCTGGGCCGCGAGATCTACAAGGCGCAAGCCCATCAAGGCGTCGGCGGAACGGGTACCGGCGCCTGCTCAGGAGATTTGCTGCTGGGTGCCATAGCCGCATGCGCGCAGATTACCTGCCAAATGGTGGCCGCTGCGATGGGCATACCCACCGAGGCCATTGATGTTACCGTCGAAGGTGATCTGGACCTGCAAGGCACGTTGGGAATTTCCAAGGAGGCGGCTGTCGGATTTGAGAGCATCAGGGTCATCTTCGACGTCCGCGCACCGCATGCAACCAAGGAGCAGTTAAGCGCCTTGCAGGAGAAAACGGAACAGTATTGTGTCGTAATGCAGACCCTGGAGCATCCGCCGAAGATCGATCACAGCTGGGGTAAATAGATAGCCAAGCCTTCAGAGTGCACGCCGCCGTACCAGTATTTTCAGAAGCTTGAGGATCGCGAATCCAGATTCGTGACAACTACAGCAGTTCCTACGGCGCTCAAGCAGTCCCCCCACACCGAAGGCTTACCTGCATGTTGTCAGTGACCCGCTACTGTAATCTCCTCGCCAGTTCCGTTTCGTAGGCTGCCTGAAGCTTCCGCATTGCGGAGATACGAGTAGATTTTGTCCGGGAGCGGACCTTTTTCTTGGCGCCCGACTTCGGCAGATGCGTTTTGCGAAGTTCAGACATAAATTCTGCCCTCAGCTTCGGTCCTCCTTCATCCAGGATCCGAGCCAGACCCCTCGCCCTGAAGGGCGGCAAATACCTGTGCCCCCACGTCACCATCTCCATCAGGAGAGGAAGCAATCCGATGCCTTTTTCGGTAAGACTGTAAATCGCTTTCTGCTTATGGCTGGCGTCCTGAGACTTGACGATGATCCCTTGCTCGACAAGCCTTTGCAGACGATCGGCCAGAATATTCGACGCAATCCCTTCCGCCGACCTGGTCAAGAGCTCGCGAAAATGCCTGCGGTCCATGAAGATGATGTCGCGGATGACGAGCAGACTCCACTTATCGCCCAACATCTCGACCATCAGGTTGATAATGCACCCCGATCTGTGATCCTTGCGCACTCTGCCTCCGCTTCGGTTGGGCGCTGCCTGCCCCAATAATTGTACAACTGGTTGCATATGAGAACTGGTTGTGTCTCTGGGGTAGGAGCGTCGTTTTCGCCTACTTCCTGCATTCTAGAGGCCGTCGCTGCCAAGGGTATGAAGCCCACTCGCCTCCTCGTCAAAATCCACTGCACTAACAAAGCGCAACTAGTTGCTATATGCAAGCGGTTGCATAATGCCAGCAGTATCCCATTTTCCATAGAAATCGTGGTAGTTAAAGTCCGGTTTCTGGTAGATGTGTCTTGCCTTCCGCAATCGAGTCCGCGAACGAGTGTGATTTGCAATGCCGCTTGCGTGTAATCGCACGACACCGCGAGTCGTTCATCTCCGATTTCATCCGTGCCGTAACGAAAGCTGACGTCAGGCGCCCGAAGCGAGTGCTGGTGGTAGACGGCATGCCTTCGTAAATGCCATGCACTGAACACCGCAGGCTTCTGCTGTAAATTGCACATCAACTGTTGGACCTGGCCCAGTAGCCGGGCCACTGCTTCTAAGCGGTTCCAGCATGACCACTCACCCCAAATCAACCCAGGAGGAGTTATGAATCGATTGCGGCTTTGGAAGGTAGTAAGCGTCGTACTTCTTGCAGGTGGTTTAGCAGGCGCTCAACACATCACCTCATTTAGTGCTCCGGGCGGAGGCACAGGCTACGACCAGGGTACCGGAGGCTTTGACATTAATCCGCAAGGGACGGTCGTGGGATCGCTCCATGACGACAACAACGTCTTTCATGGCTTCCAGTGCGTTTCCGGCTGTGCCCCCGGCAGCTTCACCGAATACAATGCTCCGGGCGCGGGCACCGGCGCGAACCAGGGCACCATCACGTTCAGCAACAATCTGTTCGGAGAGACTGTAGGGTTCTATGTTGACGCCAATAACGTGGCCCACGGCTTCGCTACGGCGTATCCGTTCAGGAACTTCGCCACGTTGAACGAACCGGAAGCGGGCACCGGCGCGAACCAGGGCACGTTTGCAGGCAACGTCAACCTGGGAGGAGAGATCGCCGGATACTACGTTGACGCCAACAATGTGTCGCACGGCTTCATCAGTTATCCGCCTTACCGCAGCTACACTTCATTCGATCCCCCGGGCTCGGTAAACACGCTTACCGCAGTGGCAACCTCCCTCAGCTTAGAGGGGACGGTCGCGGGGACTTACTTTGACGCGAGCGGTGCGGCGCACGGGTACGTGCGCGCTGCCAACGACAACATTACCGAATTTAACGTCGCGGGCGCGGGCACAGGCGCGAACCAGGGCACTGAAAGCGCAAGCATCAGCGATCTGGGATGGGTCACGGGAAACTACATCGATTCGAACAATGTGAATCACGGCTTCGTCCGGAGTCCGTCCGGCGAGATCACCACATTCGACGTTGTGGGCGCGGGCACAGGCGCCGGCCAGGGCACTATACCTGAGGGCATCAACTTGGTGGGGCTGATTACCGGACAATACGTCGACGCGAACAACGTGAATCACGGCTTCGTGCGGAGTCCGTGGGGCGTCATCACCACCTTCGACGTTCCGGGGGCAGGAACGGCCGCTACCCAGGGCACCATTCCGGCGACCCCCAACGTCTTTGGGGTGATCACCGGACAGTGGATTGACGCGAACAACGTGCATTACGGCTTCCTGCGAACCCCGTAAGCCCGCTCTGGTGATCAGGCATCCCCAGTTGACGGTCAATTGCGCGACACCGGGACGCAGGAAAGCTGGATGTCCGGTTAGAAGAGGGAGGGGCGTCGTATGGCTGCCCCTCCCTCTCCGCCGCTGGTGGCGCCCCCCACGATCGCCAACTCTTTCGGTAGTAGCTTCCTGATGCTCGCGCCTTGGGGGCTCGAGATCCAGTTTCGCGACAAGGTTCTAGCCGTGGAGAAGCCAAGATCCATGGGTTGCAACAGTTTTGCTAACTGTTGACAGTCGCCATTTCACAAGTGGCCCGACTGCGGAGATGATGCTCTCATGCAAAGGCACCCCGTAACACACCCTCGAGCGGTTGAGGTACGAAGGGCGACAAGACCGTGTCGGTCGAACCTGAGATAAGCCGCAACATATACTGGAAGCGAGAGGTCGCGCCTCACCCACGGTGCTATGCGCAAATCAATCCTGTTCGCTTTTCTGTTCTCCGCCTGCGCGGCTTGGTTGCCGATGGCTAGCTCAGGCTCCGATAAGAAGCACAGCCCGGAATTAGTGCTGATCAAAGTAGAGGGTTGTCTGAAGACGTCGGTCAACGAATACGTGATCATCGATGATACTGGTACGAAGTATTACCTGACCGGCGATGCCACCAAGCTCCGCCACGACGTCGGGCACCGCGTGCAAATCATTGGTCAATCCACGATCAAATCCATCGACACAACCCAGGCGGGCATTGCCTCAAGCGCTGCTGAGGTGGCGGCAATAGCGGTGCAGAGTAGCAGGCCGGTTGGCGGCAGATGCAGCCGTTAGGATCACGCACAGCGAGACCACCCGCAGCGATCGGTGTCGTGGTCCCATAACAATCCTTTGACAATTCCGTGACACACTTATGGGCAACGTGGGTGTATCTCTGCTCTTCTGATCGAACGCCCCGAGGAGAGGAGAGCCGCCATGAAAACTGCTTCTCGTAAGTCCACCCGGACTGTCATGTTGGCAATTTCAATTTTCCTGCTGTTGCTCTCGAAGCCAGCGCAGTCACAAACCTTCCATGTGATCTACACCTTCAGCGGCGGCGGGGGTGCAGCGCACCCCATCGCCGGTGTAACGGTTGATCGCGCGGGCGATCTCTACGGCTCGACGGCATGGGGCGGCGGATCGCCGACTGGCAGCGGCACAGCGTACGAGCTCAAGCGCAGCGGCACAGGTTTCGTCTATCAACAGCTCCACTCTTTTGGAAATGGCCTTGACGGCTCGTTCCCTTGGGCCGGGGTAACCATCGGTCCCGATGGCACGCTCTACGGCACGACCTACGATGGTGGCCTCGACGGTAACGGCATCATTTACAACCTGCGGCCGCCGCCCACGTTTTGCCGCTCTATCTCGTGCCCCTGGGACGAGACCATCCTCTACAACTTCACTCGCGGAAGCGATGGTGGCGATCCGCAAGGAGGCGTTGTCTTCGATCCGAGTGAAAATATGTATGGCAGCAACGTGAATGGAGGCGTCGGCGGACAGGGCGTCGTGTACAAGATGACGCGCTCCGGCGGCGGCTGGACATACCAGGTCATTTATCCCTTTACCGGTGGGCGGGACGGCAGCAATCCGGGCAACCTGGTGTTTGATAACAGCGGTAATCTCTATGGGCCGGCAGCGGCCGGCGGCCAACCAGGATGCAGCGGCTTCGGCTGTGGGACCATCTTCAAGCTTTCGCCCTCCGGCTCAGGATGGACGGAGCAGACTCTTTACACTTTTCACGACAGCTCCGACGGTGCCGACCCGCAAGGCGGCCTGATCATGGATAGCGCCGGCAACATCTACGGTTCCACCTGCTGCGGCGATAGCACCGGTGGAACGATTTTTCAGCTGAGTCCCGCCGACGGAACTTGGAGCTTCAACCTTCTCTATAGCTATAACGATTCCGGACTAGGACCCGACGGCAATCTTGTCAGGGACGCTGCCGGCAATCTGTACGGCGCGAGCGTGATCAACGGGCTGTACGGCGAGGGCGTAGTCTTCAAGCTGACGTCCACCAACAGCGGTTGGACATACACCAGCATCCACGACTTCACCGGCGGCGCGGACGGAGAATGGCCCGAAGGCGGACTGGCAATCGATAGTAACGGCAACATCTACGGAACCACCTATCAGGGCGGCGCGCCGAACTGCCTCTGCGGCGTCGTCTGGGAGATCACGCCTTAATTGAGGTGCCGCACCTCTTACGATGTCAGCGGGTGACAGCTGCGGCGAGTCAAGCGCCGGACTACCTGGCACAGCTACTTGATTTCCTAATTTCCAATCTTCTCCTTCGTCAATCAAAACCTTTTCCCATGCCTGCTCATTTGGCAGAACTCGCGCATGGATTATTCCAACATGTGGTCTCCGGTACTGCTTTCCCGCACTCTCTGGACTCCAAGAAAGAGGACTCAAGTCTTGTCACAAAGCGAAAAAGGCAGTGGTGGCATCTGCGGTAGGAACCTGCGTTGGCGAGAGATTCCCGTTACACAACTGGCACTCGCGGCCAAACGTCCCGCTCATCGGAAAACCAGAAATGAGTAGGGCCGTTCGTAGGAAAAATGTTTAGCCGCCAGGGCCACAGCGTCTGCATATAGCAGACGCGCGACCAGGCTTACGCGATTTGATCTTTCCGCAAGTAGGGGAGACCAGTTGTAACTGGGAAGAACTGCTGTTGTGACTGCTACACTCTTCTCTGTATACGCCAAGTTTGTTACAAGGCCATTCGTCCACTCGCCGGAGATAGCCCCTTTTATGGCTTGTCGGGAATGGCGTCTTGTAGTAGTCTCGCCTCGCTTACACCGCCCTTTATTTCACGAATAGCGTTTCGGGTGTCAGTCCCTTCGACCTACGCGGTAAGGAGTGCGCCCGCCTGAGTGTTCGACCATGCTCATCAGACCAGAACTTTGGGTCTCTCAGCGACCCCAAACTGCAATACATCTGCGACGAACCACCATCACCGACCCGAGAGGTGACCGATGAAAATCTCACATAAGCGAACTGCACAGACGACAATATTCGTTTTGGCGGCGATATTCGGAGCGTTCCTGGCGCTGACCGTGCTGGCGCCCTGGGCCGCGGCCGCTACCGATACGTGCGCTGGTGGAATCCTGGACGGCGGAAATAAAGGCACTCCCCCGGACCTGGTCGTCACCAACATGACGTGCACCGTGGATGGGACGCACGGGCCTTACTACTTCCACAATGTTTATATTTTTGGAAGCGGCAACCAGACCGGCACTCTGATGTTTAACGACGCGACTATGGATTTTTATGCCGAGAACATCCTGGTGCAAAACAACGGTGCGCTGCTGGCGACGGGGATAGGCGCCGGCAATGATGGCCACGTCCTCACCATCCATCTTTATGGCGGCCCGAGCGATCCGGGTATCACGTGCAAACAGATCAACAATGGCAACCTGGAGGACGATCCCACTTGCGGCATCCCCTTGGTTGTATGGAATTCGAACCTTGGCCTGGTGATGAAGGACATGCAGCACCGCTACCCGAAGACCTGCCTTAAGGTATCGCAGATCATCCCAGGTGACCCGGACTTGCGGCTTCCCGGCGGCGTAGACGACTGCTTCTATCAATACGACGTCTTCGATACCAATGACATCGCGGGAGCGTATTTCGGGCACAAAGTGCTGGCGCTGTCGTACGGCAGCACCATCAATCTCTCTGGCTACAAAGGAGCCCAAGGTGGCGACGACAGCAATCCCGCGGTCACCGGCAGCAGTTGGATGCGGCTCAATGCCACGTTGAAGGGTGGAGAGAATTCACTGACGGTCAGCGGCACGCCATCGGATTGGCAACCGAATGACAACATCGTCGTGACCACGACCGATTACCTCCCGGGACACGCGGAGCAGTTGCAGATAGCCACCGTTACGGGCTCGACAGTGAACCTAAGCGGCTCGGTAAAAAATCCGCATTGGGGGCAAACGTATTCGTTGGATCAGGTTCCGGCTGGCATCGGTCCCGACCCCGACCCCAACGCTCCCTGTCCTAACGGTGAAAAGGTCTGCGTCGACACGCGGGCGGCGGTTGGATTGTTGAGCCGCAGCATTCGCATTGTCTCCGACGGCGCCGCGCCCGGATCTCAACTGAGCGGATACTACGGCGGACACACCGTCGCCCGTCAGGCATTCCTGTCGTACCAGGTCCAGGGAGTCGAGTTCTATCAATTGGGGCAGGGTGGTGCGATCGGTCACTATCCGGTGCATTTTCACATGGCGCGACAGGCACCGCCGAACACCTACGTCAAAGACTCGTCCACGTGGGACTCGATGACTCGATGGATCACGGTCCACGCCACCCAGAATGTAACTCTGGCCCGCAACGTGGGCTACAAGTCGATTGGTCACGGGTTTTACCTGGAGGATGGAAGCGAAGCCAATAATGTGCTGAACACGAACCTCGGCGTCTTCGCGCGAGCCGCGGTCGACAACCTACAGAACGATCGCAAGGTCCCGGGAATCCTGGCCGAAGCCGGCGATCCCAATCCCCCGGAACAAGACCCGTACCATTCTGATTGGCGTACCCCCACCGTCTTCTGGATTATGAACGGCTGGAACGACTTCCAATACAACTTTGCTTCTTCGGCGGGGACGTGCGGGGTGTGTTACTGGTTATTGCCGGGGGGCATCAGTGTTCTGTCACAGTACGAGTATTTCTTTGGGTATGCCGGACAAGATTTAGTAGAGCCGAACCCACTGGGCCCGGGCCTCTTTAGCCAGGCTGGCTACACGCCCCTGAAGAGGTTCGTTGGCAACTCCTGCTCGACCGCGATGATGGCTTTCTTGAATGTCGGCAAGGCATCGGATTGCGGCGGCGTCAGCAACGATGGCGACAGCCAGAAACTCCAGGCAGTCCCCAACCCCGTCGCGCCTGCCCGAGGCGCGGACGGAATGGATAACTACTATCCTTATGTCGGCAGTTTGCGGAACCCCACCGCTTGTACCGGCGACAACTGCCGGTGCGCGCCCGGCGAGCCGACCTGCAACCCTCCCTGCACCGGCTCGAATGGTCAGGAAGAGAACTGCGTGGTGACCACGCTGGATCGCTTTACCACATCGTTCAACTGGGCCGAGAAAAATTTTTCCGCCATCTGGCTGCGGCCATGGTGGTTCCTGGTGCAAAACAGCGCCATAACCGACCCGCAGCAGGGTGGCATAACCTTTGTTACCAGCGGTGGCTATACCCGGGCGGACGTGGCGCAAGGCTACTGGTCACTGCTGCGCAAGAGTGCTCTGGTGGGCAACGCGCAAGCTCCCAACGGAGAGCCGGATAATCCCTACGCCTCCAGCGCCGGGCCCTTCACTCCCCACGGGTTGCAATGCTCGCCTGGCCCGCCAAATGTAGCGTATTGTCTCGCCAAGGATCAGGGCCTTAGCTACCCCAGCGATTCTTTCGACAGCAACCAGAGGCTGATTAATATCTACGATGGTCCCTCATACCAGCAACGAAATGCCTTTCTCGACATTGCGGTCAGCAAAATCGGGAAGCGTACTACCACCTCTTGTCCCCCGCCCACGGCGGAGAAAAACTATCAGTTTTGCGACTTCGGCTATCTGGCCGCAGTTCAACCCGGAATTCCCGCTGATCCCTCCGAGCTTACGGGAAATCCTGAGTGCTATGTCCCCAATGCGGCGATTGCCTGGAAACAGTCCAACGGTTTCTTCTATCCGCCTGCCTTTCACTCCGACAACTTGTTTTTCAGCAACGTGGACATCCGGCATTTCGTAATCGAGCCACTGTTTAACTACAATTCTTTCCAGACCAATCAGGCAGAAGTGGCGCAGCAATACTGCACCTTCCCAGGTGGCTATAACGGAACGGGACTGTTGTTGTTCAATAACTTTACCGACATCGACCGGCAGACCGTATTGAATGATGATGATGCCTCATTGACTGGTTTGTTGTCTAACCCGGGCAATGGGGTGCTGCGGGAAACCATTTCTGTAAACAAAGATCCCTTCTTCAACGCGCCCGTCACCACTCCCGAGTGTGCTTCCGATCTGCACGACGGAAATCCTCCCGACACCGGCCCCCCGAATACGGCGGATACCAGTCCTTATGAGTACGTGACCACCGCGACCATCGCACAGTGTGGAATCGGCCCCAGCGGTTGTCCGCAGCCGGGCGGCTGGAATGCGTGGGGGCAAGACTGCGGCAACAGCACTTGTTATGGCGTGCCGCTGTACCGCCAGTATCTGACTTCCCAGGACAATCCTTCGCAACCTCCCGTCATACGCATGATGGGGCAGGGCACGGGGCAGCGCAGCACCTTGACCGTCAATCACGGAAAGTACTATATCGACGATCAGGTGAGCCGACTGGTGCAGCAGCTTGTGGTAGGGACGACGGGGAACCTGAATGTTTATCTGCCCGGGCAGACTTACTACACGTACTACATTTACGCCAAGTCCGACCTGGACCAGATCTACCAGATGTTTGTGGGAACTGGCCTGAATAAGCAGACGGTGGAGGCTTCGATCCAGCCGTATCGCCTGATCGCCAATAATCAGGATTTCATGTTCAATCCAGTCTCGGGCTCCGACAAGGCGTTTATCACTAAGGACTACGACACCGGCACCGGACTGGTCACGGTAGAAGTAAATCTAACCGCGTACCAGAGTGAATTTGACGCCGCCAAGACGAATTTCTGCCAGCCGACTACCTATTGCCAGGCGCAGGGCTCCCCGCCGAACACCCAGTGTGTGTGCAACCCGAACAACAAGGATTGCACGGACAGCTCAGTTTGCTCCTGGGCTATTAAGGACATTGATTGTCCGCTGAACGGATGTTTTGCTTGGGGTATTACTTTGCCGGCAACCTTCCAGGCCAGCGGCGTGAAACCACCGGTCCCAACCAAGTTTCCCAGCGATTCCACCAATTTCGCGTTGCCCCAGGATGGGTACTCAGGCGGGGGAAATCAATGCCAGTACACACAAATTCCACCAGGTCGCTGGAATCACTGAGATGCCTGTCGGAATGTTCTGGCATTGAGCTGCCCTGATAAGCTTGCCAACACGTGCAGTCCCCCCGCTATATTTGAGGACGTAGCAGGCATTTTGAGAATAAAGTCCGACTCTCTTGACAGTTCTTACTTGGAGAAGTGGATTGCTGAACTGGGGTTGTCAACCGAATGGGAGCAGGCGCGGTGTGCGACGAAGATGTGAGACGCTGTAGAGAAGTAACGCTTGCTAAACCATCCCACACGCGCCTAAGAGAGTAATGCCCCGCCGAAACTAAGGGGCCATTGACTTAGAATCTGTTCTGCGATCAAATATTGCCACTTGCTCAAGACCCTCTATTTCTAGACCCTCCTGCTAGCAGCAATGAGCTACGTTCCGTGGATTACTGTTTGCTACATGTCGTCTGTTCCGCTCATGATGGTCTGCTCCGCTATTTCGTCTAAATAGCAACCATCACAGAGCAGTGTAAGCCGGGGCACGGGAATCTGTTCCCACCCCAGCGAACAGACGACAGAGGAGTTGGACTGTGTCTGACGATGGCAAAGAAGGGGCGCACGAGACCCAACGGAACCCGACTCGACGTGCCTCGGATAAACCACATATCTTCGAGCGGAATAAAGGAGTTCGCACCTGCCGGGCTTGCGGGCTGTCGCAAAAGCACGAAGTTCATTATGTGAAACACCCTGCGAACGACACCGTCAACGGAGAACTGGAACCACAATCAATAGAACAGTTGCGAGAACGACTACGCGACAAAACTGATCCGCCAACATCGCATCTCGCCCTGTTCCACGTCGCGCTGATCAGTGTCGGGTTGATTCCGGTTGTCGTTGGTCTAATATTTCTTGACCTGCCCCCCATTTTTAGTCCAGGGATAATGAGACTTTCTCCGGTTTTTGTTCGCCTCCACCAACGCTATTCATAGCGGGGATGGGGGTGTGGGGAAAGGGGCCGGCGCTTGAGGCCCCTGTCCCCACTTCATCGATGTAGAAGCTTGCCGACTGCTGAGCAAACTCCCTCGGGGTACGGTACTGCAAGCTGCTGTGTGGCCGCAGTTCGTTGTAGTCCTGCTTCCACTGCGTGATCCTCTCGCGTGCATCAGCCAGGCTGCTGAACCAGTTCTCGTTCAGACATTCGTCGCGAAAGCGGCCGTTGAAACTCTCTACATAGCCATTCTCCATCGGTCGGCCGGGTTGAATCGTGTGCCAATGCAGGCCTTGCTCGTAGGCCCATTGATCGACTGCGCGGCTCACGAACTCGGGTCCATTGTCGCTGCGGATCTGCCGCGGCAGTCCGCGGCTGTGCTTCAGTTCTTCCAGCACCCGCACCACGCGCACTCCGCCCAGCGAGGTGTCGACCTCGATCGCCAGGCACTCCCGCGTGTAGTCATCCACGATGTTCAAGGTGCGAAACCTCCGTCCCGAGCTGAGCGTGTCGCTCATGAAGTCGACCGACCACACCTGGTTGACGGCCACGGCTGCCGGCAGCGGCTGACGCACCGTGCTGCGCTTCCGTCCCCGCTTTCGCCGTAACGACAGCTTCTCCTCTACGTACAGCCGGTACACGCGCTTGTGGTTCACCTGCCACCCTTCGCGTTGCAACAAGATCTGTAGACGGCGGTAGCCGAAGCGGCGCCTGGCCTCCGCCAGCTCGCGCAGCCGTACCCGCAGCGGTTGGTCCTCGTTCCTGCGTTTCCGATAGCGACACGTCGCCCGATACAGCTCCATCAGCCCACAGGCCCGTCGCTGGCTCAGCTCTACCTCTACCTGCATCACCAGCACCGCCTCTCGCCGCGCCTGCGGGCTCACCACTTTTTTGCGACTACCGCCTTCAACGCCCGAATGTCCACCGCCTGCTCGGCTACGATGTGTTTCAGCTGCCGGTTTTCTTCCTCCAGCTGCTTCAGCCGTCTCGCCTCGCTCAGTTCCAACCCGCCATACTTGCTCTTCCATCGGTAAAAACAAGCCTTCGCAATCCCGTGCCGCCGGCACAGTTCTCCCGTTTCCATCCCGCCTTCGGACTCCTTCAGGATGGCGATGATCTGATCTTCGCTGAATCGACTCTTTCTCACGACTCCTCCGGTGGCCCCTGGCGGGCCATCCTAAATGGGAGAAGTCTCTTTTCCTATGGGCTATTTCTGGGGGAGCAGGTCATTCTGGCGTTGTTTTTCTTTAACAACACCGTAAACGAGCCTTTGCAAGAGATTCTGAAAGACCGTAGCAATCAGGTTGTTAGAGCGGATGCGCATGTTGACGGCTCAAATCCCAACGCTTTGGTGTTCGACCTGACTGAAATATCTGGCAGCGCATCCCGCTTGGATATATTCCGAATACTCTGGCAATACGCGGAGGCGATGAAGGAGCGGCATTTCACCAAAGTAATTCTAGCGAGCCATGGTGTAAAGAAATTCACCTTGGAAGGCAGCTATTTCCAGCAACTCGGCCAAGAATACAGAGGGGAGATTCCCGTGTGTATCATCCGTACCTTCCCGCCTCATCTGACAGCCTTAGATGGCACGAAACCGTTCGTCGAGTATACCGGGGGGCTTCTCGATGAGGTTACGAAGGAGGTGGGACAATTCACGGAGTTTAGCAATGAGTGGTACGCACGCGATTCGTCGGTTTCCGCCAGAAACGAGGTCACCAACTCCGCCACAGTCGGAGCTGAGCCTTCGACCCCTGTTATCAACAGCTTCTCGAATGATAATTGGCTAGTACTTGATTCCGACAATCAAATGGACAACACACCTGACATATCGTTGCACAATGCTGGCACGGAGGGCGCTGCTCTAATCATTCGTTGCGCAGACCGGGAGACTGAAGCCTATGTAGACACCAATAGCGTTTTAGGCAACGAGAGTGTCAGAATCCGCTTCGATGACTCTGCCGCTATCCGGCAGCCTTGGTATAGATCCGCCAGCGATAAAGCACTCTTCGCACCCAATGCCATTGCGTTCGCGCGCCGCGTTGCTAATACGCATATCGTTCGGTTCGAGTTCACTCCATTCGAAGAGAGGGCAAGAACGGTAGTATTCGATGTCTCAGGACTCGGCAGCAAAATGCAAAGAATCTCCGACATGTGCGATTGGGCCTCCATGGGTCAGAATTATGCGAGAGCCAAAGCGGCGCCCACAACTCCCAGATAGGGCACTCCTACGCGAGTGCCTGCTTGACGCTGGGTTTGTTCAAACCGTACTCCCTACAAAGAATGGCTGAAAAGAATAAGGCTACCCCGCCGCCCTGGGGCTAAGTGGGTCTGACAATAGCCGAAGAACGGGCAAACGTAGCTCATCAGAACCTCGATTCCGCGTGCATCGGATACACTCCGTGTATGCGAGCGGATTGAGGAATTTCGCACCTGCCCGCAACGTGAAACCCCTTTTAGCGAACGATTGAGCGTGTCGCTCTTTCGCACTGGCCATGTTCTTCCGCCCAAAGACCGTGGTCGATGAGCTTCCCATCACCGAATCGGACAACCACGGTCCGCAAGAAAAGTGACTTAAGCCGTCTCGTACGGGGAAACCTCAAGCTGGCGCGCCGCCTGTTCGAGCAGACTTTAAACGAGCGCCAGATACAGGTACTAGAGGCCCTGTGCTGAGATTTTCATTTTTCAATCCGAAAAGGTGCGCGCGCGGCCCCGTGGCCCAGCATGTAGAGCCTATGGCGGTGGTCCGGAAAGCGCCGCGGTGAGATCCAGCGGGGCACTTGGATGTCTTACTTGCGCGTGTTGGCCGCAATTTGTTCCAAAAGGTCGATCAGCTTGTTCGTCTTGCGGATGTAAATCGTAGGGACGTAAATTGCCAGCAACGCGATCACTATTACACAAGTACCAATCACTAGAGTCGTCCCAAACATGGGTGCCTCCAATCGGAGTACAGACAACATTCGCCCAAGGCATTTTTTGGGCATGAGCGTACCCTTGGCGGCCTGACTTGTCAATCGGAAACGCAAAGGTGACGCGCCCCAAGTTGCGAGCGACGCGTTCGAATGTGCGCGCGGACGGTCGGCGTTATACTTGGGCCCGTCTTTCTTGCAGGCTCCGACCCCCTCGTAAAGGGTTAACGGGAGGGCGTTGGACGTCTGGGGAAGGGAATGCGTTCCAGGCTTACCGGGCCGGGCGCAGAGGTTGGCCGACCGCCCGGAGTGCTTCGATACATGAGGGCATGGCCCTTCAAGGCACAGCCGCCGGATCCAGTTTCAGCACCCAATCCGGATTGCCGTCATGGTTGTTGCCCGGCGTCGTGAAATTATGATTGCCCGAGTTGTGGAATGGCGACCCACTGATGCGGAGGAAGGTTCCGTTGGACGGATCGTACCACCGGGCGCGCGTGAGGCCCGCGAATTCTGCGAGGTTTACGGTGAGCGTGGTGGCTTGTGGGCAATAGGTAAGCGCATGCGATCCGGGTATCCAAGCCGTTGTGCAGTAAGTGGCCGTAGTGAGGTTCGCATTACCGGCGTTGTACGTGCCGTAGCCGGCAGTGATCACCTGGTGCGCCGTATCCGGCACGAGGTCCTGCCACGGCAGCGTAGCGAACAAGGCATTAATGTACTGTATTTCCCGTGCGCCAGGGCTGACCAGAAACAATTGCCATCCCGGCGGGAATAGCCATGTGTAGTGGTTGCCATAGAGTTGTCCGACACCGCCGCTGGTCAGCGTCCAATATGCCTGCTCGCGCAGGACGTACGCACCGGCTGGCCCGGGCAACTGGCCGGTGTTGTTCTCGTACTCGTAGTTGGCCTCCGTCAGAAATACCGGCAAGACGGGCGTGCTGGCGTAGGCTTGCACGAAGCAATCGTAGGTCTCGAAATAGCTGTAGCAGGCATCCAGCGTTAGCACATTGCTCAGCGTGGTGTCCTGGTTCGAGTAGCTCAAGTCATAATTTAGTTCGATGGTTTGCAGATATGTGGGATCGGTACTGGCGATTCCCAGCATCACCTGGTGCACTAGGTTATTGTCGGAGGGGCTGGTATTCCAACTCTGAAAGTCGTTGCCGCTTTGCCAGACGATGTTGGGAAATGCACGGTAAAGGTTCCCGAGGTAGACGCCGTAATTGTAGGCCTTCGAAGGCCCGTTGTTTTCGAGTGTCACCAGCCATCCGCCGGTTTCGATAGGGTCTAGGACGACCGCGAGATTGTAGCTTGCCGCCAAGCTGACCAAGGCGTCGAGTTTGGCGAAATAGGCTGGGTTGGGAGTGGAGAGGTCGTAATTCGAAGGGTTGGTACCGCTGGTGAACGGGGCCGTGCCATCGTATGCCGTGCCGTTGCCGTTACCTCCTGTGTAGGTTGTGCAAAGCGCATCCACCAGGATCGAGTTGAATCCGAGCATTTGTCGGTTCGCCATGTAGCCGGACATCTCTTGCGGCGCCAGATTGGCAATCATAGATTGCGGCGAATCCCCTATGAGCAGGAATGGCACGCCGTTGCTGTCGGTGAGATAGCGGCCATTGGCACTGGCTTTAAGGGGATAGTTCGGGGAAGCAAGAGGGCTGCGAGACAGCGTCTGTCCCTGGAGAGTTATCCCACAGGCTACGGTGGTGGTCAGGAGCAGCAAAAGGGTGGTTCGCACGAGCTCTCCTTGGATCGTTGAAGTCCTAAGCGAAATGGCTAAACCGCCGCCACCGATTCTCGCACAGGGTACTTATTTCGATCTCAGATTCTGTTCGGCGACCAGACACTAAATAGATTTCGGCCCACCGTTCTTATGGGCTTCAACTTTTTCGAAAAGGCAGCATTTCGCAGACTTGGGTTATGGTCTGCTGCTCCTCGTCAGTTCCTGAAACCGAACAGATCGAGCCGATGATGGAGCCTTCCCATACCACGCTCGGCACCGCGTCTTCCGATGACGGCTGCATGCTTCGGCAGTCAAAGGCTTACCGTCGCGGTTCTCATCGAACAGGAGGGGGAGTAGCGTGCGCGTTATGGAGAACTGAATCGTGCTGCCCCGCGTGCTGGTGACTTTCGGCCATTGATCGCTGGGGGACATTGTCTCTTACCTGCAGCAAACCGATGCCGGCACACAACAATAGAAAGACGACGGCCACCATCAGTAGCCAAGCCTCGAAACCCCGAACACCCTCGGAGTGCGAATGCATACTGTAATTCTGTGCTTACCCAGATCGCATTCTGCAAAATAGGAGATCAGTGAGCGCACGAATGTAATCGGAGAAAATGGTTACTGTATGCCAACCCCGAGCTGAGAGCACGGCGAACCCTTTAGCAGGATGGAGGGCGCCCACCGCAAACGGTTCCTTCTGGAGCGCATCGCGGCTTATGCAGCAAGCGCCGGGCGTCCGGCGAACAGGGCACTGTCGACGACTGGAGGGACAGTTGCGTAACTAGGGCAGCGATTTCCAGCCTGCCCACTGCAAATCCGTCGCGCTATGGCGTTTTGGGGGAATAATCCTCTGGAACTCGCTGCCGGGCGAATCCATCAGCATCCCGAAGGAGGTCATTGGGATGGAAACAACTTGTGAAGACAAGTCTCGAGCAGTGCCAAAGGTCATTCGGAGTGGAGTGTAGTGTTCGGATCGAGGCGCATGGCGCGCAGTGCAGGGACATAACTCGCAGCGATGGCGACGGCGGCGAGCACGGCAGTTACGCCGGCGAAGGTGGAGAGATCGTAGGGCGAGACACCGTAAAGCAAGCCGGCCATGAGATGAGAAACAATAAACGCGCCAACTAGGCCTACGCCGGCGCCGACGGCGGCCAGAGTGAGGCCCTGGCGTAAAACCATCTTGAGGATATCGCGCCTTTGCGCGCCCAGCGCGAGGCGAATGGCGATCTCGCGCGATTGCTCATTGACCAGGAAGGAGATGGTTCCATAGATTCCGAGGCCCGCGAGCAGCAGGGCAGTTGCGGCAAACAGCGCCACCATTTCCATGGAGAACCGCCGCACAGAAAGCGAAGAGGAGAGAACGTCGTCCAAGGTCTCCGCGCGGAAGACGGGAAGCTCCGGATCGACGGCCTGGATTTGTGTGCGCACCTGCGCGGAGATGGCGGCGGGATCGAGCTGTCCACGCAGGTAGAACGCAAGAAACTTGAAGGGGCGCTGGTAGATGTCGAGGTACATCTGCGGAATGCCGGCGTCCGCGAGCGATTCTGTGCGTGCATCGGCGATGATGCCGACGATGGTGGTCCAGTCCGGCCTGGCACGGCCCAAACGGCCCAACAAATGGACTCGCTTGCCGACTGGATCCTGGTTGGGCCAGTAGGTGCGGGCCGCGGCCTGGTTGATGACCGCGATCAACGGCGTAGCTTCAATGTCCTGGTCGACGAAGAGGCGTCCACGCAAGAGAGTCATGCCCAGCAGGTGGAAGTATTCGGGCGAGACGATCAATGTGTCGATCAGCGGAGGCTGGCTGCTCTGCACGTCCGGGCCTTCGCGAACCAATGGAATCATGCTGCGATCGCTCTGGCCATGGCCAAGGGGAATGGCCGCCTGATCACTGACGGCGGTTTCTTCCACGCCCGGAATCGTCCGGTTGCGGCGCAGAACTTCGCGCAGCAACACGGCTTCCTGCGTCGCGGTGCGGTAAATGTCGGTTTTGGGATCGTTAGGATTCGGCAGCGAGGTCTCGACTGCCACGACTCGAGTGGGATTGAAGCCGAGTTGCACCTTGAACAAGTCCCAGAAGCTGCGCAGCAGAAGGCCGGCGGCGACCATCAGCACCAGGGAAAGTGCTAATTCAGCAATGACCAGAACATGGCGGAGGCGCGAGCGCTGCCGGGAACCGTTGGAGCCACGACCTTCCTGCCGGAACGTCGCCGTCAAATTAAGGCGGCTTGTGAGCCACGCGGGGGCAAGCCCGAAGATGGTTCCTGCCGCGACGGAGACGACGATGGCAAACGCCAGCACGCCCCAGTTGATGGATATGTCATTGAGGCGCGGCAGGCTTTCGGGAACAAATTGCAGCAGGAATTTCCGGCCGCAGAAGAGAACCGCGAAACCGGTGATGCCGCCAAGCACGAAGAGTAACAAGCTCTCGGTGAGGAGCTGACGAATGAGGCGCATTCTTGCGGCTCCCAATGCCTGGCGGACCGCCATCTCGCGTCCTCGCGCGCTGGCGCGTGCCAGCAGCAGATTGGCGACGTTGACGCAGCTGATCAGAAGGACCAGGCCCACCGCGCCGAACAGCAGAATGAGCGATTGGCGAACGTTGCCGACAAGCGTCTCGGCCAGGGGAGTTAGGTGGAGAGTCCAGGCGCCTTGCGAGGGATAATCCGCCGGATATTGCTTCTTCAACGATGCAACCAGGGCATCGAGGCGTCCCTGCGCGACCTCAGGCGAGAGACCAGGCTGAAGGCGCGCGATGGTCTCGAAGGGGAAACGCGTGCCGCGCATCGGCGGCGGGGCGGGGGGGCCGAAAAATCCGCATGCTGCCCACAATTCGGTACTGCGCTCCTCGCTGGTTTGGCCCTGGTCGCGAAAGCTGGCGGGCATGACCCCGACAACATGAACGGGATCGTTGTCAAGGCGCAGAGTCTTGCCGAGAATGTGCGGGTCGGCGCCAAATGCGCGCTTCCAGAGCCCATCGCTAATGACGACTTCGTTGTTGAAGCCGGGTGTGCCGTCGTGCGGATCGAAGGTGCGGCCCAACTGCGCGTCGACGCCGAGCACCGCGAAGTAGCTCGGTGAGACCGACTTTGAGGCGATGCTCGTGGGCTGGGTGCTGCCGGTGAGATTGTTGGTGCCGAAAAAGGATAGGGACACATTTTGGAAGATTCCCGAGTTTTGAAGGTCTCTCAACTCAGGGACGGAGAGGCCGACGTCGTGCGCGCCCACGCCGGGCAGGTTGGCTTCAATTCGCGCCAGTTCGCTGGGGTGGGGGTAGGGCAAAGGGTGCAGCAGCGTGGCGTCGATCACGCTATAGATCGCGGTGATGGCTCCGATGCCCAACGCCATTGTGGCGATCGCAATGAAAGAGAATCCAGGAGATCTCCGAAGCATGCGAACCGCGTACCGCAGGTCGAAGAGCAGATTCTCGATGAATGGAATACTTTGCTCGGCGTGGTGGCGTTCCCGGATCGCCTGCGCCGCGCCGAGCTTGAGTGCGGCCTGCCGCCGTGCCTCGATCGGCGACATACCGGCCCGCATGTTCTCTTCAGTCTGCAAGGCAAGATGCTCGGCCATCTCTTCACGGACGCGCTGGTCGGCGCGCCTTCCGGTGGCGAAGTTCGAGAGGCGAATGAAAAAGCGGCGCAGGGATCTCATGACAGGTCCCCGGCTTTGACCTCAAAGAAGCGCGCGATGATAGCCGCGGTCTGCTTCCAATCGCGGGTCTCCGCCTGCAGCTGCTTTCGGCCGGTTGCGGTCAGGCGATAGAAGCGGGCACGGCGGTTATTCTCCGATGCGCCCCACGCAGAGGAAATAGAGCCTTCATGCTCCAGCTTGAGCAGCAGGGGATAAAGCGTGCCCTGGTTGACAGCCAGAAGATCTCCGCTGATCTGCTCGATGCGTCGGGCGATACCGTAGCCGTGCTGCGGGCCCAGAACATCGAGGGTTTTGAGGACCATCAGCGCAAGCGTTCCTTGCAAAACGTCGGGTTTTTCCTTCACGGAGAGACCACCCTTTAGGTTTCCTACAGGAAGGATGGCATGGTTCCTTTTGGAAAGCAACAGGAAATTGTGCGCAATCCTCGACGTCAAGCCCAGAAGAGCTGTCAGGAAACTACCGGGAGGCTGTTTATTGAGAACCCGCGAGTAGGACGTTACGCCGCAGCGTCACGCTCGGAATCGCTCCGGCATGCTTGTTCAAATCCCTCCATCAAGATGTGGCTGTAAGGAAGTTCGCCTGCTTTGAGATTGCGGAGAGCTTACTCGGCCTCATGATCCACATAATCTGATCGATGCCACGTGCGGAAGCATCGATGGTGGCGAGACCGACCGGGGCACCGTCGCGCAAGATCAAGGCTGCGGCTTGCCCGTTGGTTTCGATCCAGGCGATTGTCACACCTATCCAGAAATGAGAGGCGAAGGCCGCGATGAATGTCGCTACCCGGCCGCGGCCAGAGACCGGAACTCGGGCAGCGCGTACCATGCCACCGCCGTCAGAGTAGGAGACGACATCCTCGGCGAACAGACCTTCCAGCCTGGCCATGTCGCCCTGTTGTGCCGCGCCGATGAACGCTTCCAGGAGCCGGCGCTGCTCGGCCGAACTGACCGGCGTGCGCCGGCCATCGGCAATGTGTTTACGAGCGCGGGAGACCAGTTGACGAACGTTGGCTTCTTCCAGCTGCAGAATGTCGGCAATCTCACGATGTGGATAATCGAACGCTTCCCGCAAGACGTAGGCGGCCCGCTCTGTGGGCGACAGGTTTTCCAGAAGTATCAGCACCGCAAGTTTAAGCGCCTCACCGCGCTCGGCACCGAGGCTAGGGTCCTTGCTCGTGTCTACTGGCTCAGGAAGCCATGTGCCAACGTAAGTTTCACGACGCGCCTGGGCAGACTGGGCGAGATTAATACACAATCTGGTCGCGGCCGTCGCCAAGAAGGCAGCCGGGTTCTCCACGGCGCTGCGATTAGCGCATTGCCACCGCAGCCAGACGTCTTGCACCACATCCTCGGCCTCTGCTGCACTGCCGAGCATACGGTAAGCGATACCAAAAAGGCGCGGACGCACGGAGGCGAAAGCAGCAAGGCCGTTATCATGGACACCGGTCTCAGCATCTAGGCTTGGGGATGAAGCTGTATGTGGTGCGCACTCTTCTGCCATCGCGGTTGGCATAGTTTATCTCCTCGCCGACCTTCGCTACAGTGAATTTCTGCCGGAAACTGCGCGCACGGCAACCGTTCATGAGACCTTCTTCGTCCACGCCGGTTCTAACTCTTCGCGCCTCTTCTGCCAGTACTCGATTGCTGTTTTGCGCGCAGAAGGGTCATCGAGAGTTAGACTGGCACGTGCCTCTTCCTCCGTCACCTCTAAATAGATCTCTTCCTGACTGGCTATCGTCTCGTAGGATTCCTCTGCATCAGGCAAGAGATTTGCCGGGTTCATATTGGCCGACATAAAAGTATCCTCCCCACTGCGCCCGCTGCATGATTGACCAGACAGGGTATGAATTTGTGACAACGTTGGTCTAATTTCTTGCCAGTGAGGTGCTTTGTCACATTCCAGCCGGCTGTCCTGTCATAGAACCAAGAAGCGACAGGTCGAGCTTGCGACGAAAGGTAAATCAGCAGACCAACGTGGCAAATGCTGGCAAAGCTTCAATGCTATTGATACCCCTGCAGACAACTTCAACGGCTTGTTTGAAGGCGTAAGAATCGCACTCTGCCGTTGCGGCCAATCCCGCAACAAGCCGTTCTGGGACAATAGCCATCTGTACTCCGGATTCGACGGCCCAGGCGCAGTTCCGAATCCCAGCGTTGTTACGGAGAAAGAATGAACAAAGGGAGACTGGAAGCCTTCAGCGACGGTGTCATCGCGATCATTATCACCATCATGGTGCTGGAGTTGAAGGTGCCTCATGGCGACGCGCTGAGAGATCTAGCGCCACTGTTGCCGGTGTTTCTCAGCTACGTCCTGAGTTTCCTGTATGTGGGCATCTACTGGAACAATCATCACCATTTGCTGCACGCCTGCACCGGAGTTACAGGGGCGGTGCTATGGGCCAATCTGCATCTATTGTTCTGGCTTTCTCTGTTCCCCGTCGCCGCCGGATGGATGGGTGAGAACCACTACACGGCAGCACCGACAGCGCTTTACGGTGTGGTCCTGTTAATGGCAGCGGTCGCGTACTATCTGCTTCAACAAACGATCATCCGCGCTCAAGGTCCGAATTCGATCTTGCAGCAAGCGATCGGCCACGACTGGAAGGGCAAGCTGTCGCCGGTTCTGTATATCGTGGCTATCGTCGCGGCCTTCGCGGCTCCTTGGCTCGCGCAGTCGGTCTTCGCGGTTGCAGCGTTGATTTGGCTGATACCGGACTCGCGCATTGAGAAGCGCTTGGCAAAGAAGAACGAGGCTTACTGAAGTGGGCTTTCCTCGGGCGAAGCGGTCGCACGCCACCTCGGACTCAATCCGCTCACGCTGGAGCAGGTTGGCATTGCAGCGACGGGATGGGAGGGTGAGCCTCCACTGTGGTACTACATTCTCCGCGAGGCCGACGTCTGCACAGACTGCAATCGGCTGGAATCGGTCAGTGGACGTACCGTAACCGAAGTTCTCGACGCGGATACAACATCGTTTCGCAGCAGCGGCCGGAGCTGGAAGCCCCGATCTACCGGCTTCTTAACGTAACTCGTCTTTCGAAACGATCCAACCAGACGACCACTTTGCGCTGACCCTCGAGGCGTCAGCCACGGTCGACTTTTTCCTCCGACACATTCTACCGACATGATCCGATCCGTATTTCTTCAAGTGAGCAATCCCGTTGTCACGAATCTGAATGCAACCTGGTCTTAGTGAGTACAAGACGCCCACAGCCGAAACGTGAGCCGATTGTGAAGGAGAAATCATGAAAGTTGTAGTCATCGGTGGTACCGGACTTATCGGATCGAAGCTTGTGAACCATCTTCGCGAACGCGGGCACGAAGCCATAGCTGCGGCCCCAAATGTGGGGGTCAATACCCTGACGGGTGAGGGACTGGCCGAAGTGCTGAAGGGCGCATCCGTCGTAGTGGACGTGTCGAACTCGCCTTCCTGGGAGGAAAACGCGGTGTTGCAGTTCTTCGAAACATCAACTCGCAACCTCCTGGCCTTCGAAGCGCCCGCAGGTGTGCGGCATCACGTCGCACTATCAGTGGTAGGGACGGACCGTCTTTCAGGCAGCGGCTATTTCCGGGCAAAGATCGCGCAAGAGAAGCGGATCGAACAATCTTCCATTCCATACACCATCGTCGAAGCCACTCAGTTCTTCGAATTCCTCAAGGGTCTCGCAGACATTTCCATGGTCGGCGGCAAGATCCATTTGCCTCCCGTCTTTTTTCAACCGATGGCAGCGGATGATGTCGCTGCTGCACTAAGCCGGGTCGCGTCAGAGCCGCCGGTCAATGGCATTGTTGAGATCGCTGGGCCGGAGACGTTTCGAGTGGACGACCTGGTCCGCCGCCGGCTGGCTTCGCTCCACGATCGGCGTGAGGTGATCGCCGATCCAGAGGCGCCTTACTCCGGGGCAAAGATCGAAGAGAAGACCCTGTTGCCGGGAGATGGCGCTCGCCTGACTCAGACTCGGTTCGAAACCTGGCTAACACAACCCGCATCGCAGATTCCCACGGCGAATCATCAAGCATCCGAGGTCGCGGCTGTAGCGAGGAAATAACCCCAAGGCGCCGGAGTATTGGCTAATCAAACCTCGCCGCGGTGCGGAGGGCGAAGTTCGGATTACGTTTGATCACCTATCCGCGAAAATCTGCACCGCGTGCGACGACAACCGAACACTCGAAAGGCAACAACATGAAACTTGCAAGACTGTTCTTGGTATTGGCATGGCTTGCTTCCATCACCGTTGCAGCCCAGCAAGCTCAGGTGACGGAGCTCATGTCCAAAGACTTAACTAACATTCCCGGCAAAGAGGCGACGATGATCACTGTGGAGTACCCGCCCGGCTCCGCTGACCCGGTTCATCGACACTTTGCACATGGGTTCATTTACGTGCTGCAAGGCTCGATCGTGATGCAAGTCAGGGGCGGCAAAGAAACGACTCTCACGGCCGGTCAAACCTTCTACGAAGGTCCCGATGATGTTCATATCGTTGGGCGCAATGCCAGCCAGACACAACCGGCGAAGTTTGTCGTCTTCCTGGTCAAAGAAAAGGGCGCTCCGATATTTGTGCCCGCAAACTAGAGTTCGAGATGGGAGCGGTCTTTCTGCCTCACAGCTTTCAGAAGTTTGCCATTAGCTCTCGCGCGCCACAGCCGCATTTAGAAATGCCAAAGGTGGAAACACGAGGGGGTCGAGTGAATATGAGTTCTTGGAAAAACAAGGTCGTGCTCATTACCGGAGGAGGCGCCGGCATTGGACGTGCAGCAGCATTACAATTCGCCGACGCTGGCGCACGTGTCGTTGTTACTGGTCGCCGCTCCGAACCCTTGGAGAGACTAGCGTCAGGTCGAGACGACATACGTTTCGTGGTGGCCGATGCGGCCGCTGCTGAAGACGCCTCTCGTACCGTCAATCAAGTCATCGAGTATTGGGGACATCTCGACGTCTTGGTCAACAACGCTGGTGCCGGCGCCATACTGCCCTTGGAGGCAGCAAGTCGTGAGGCGATCGCGGACATTTTTGCGGTAAACGTTTTCGGTCCCTCACTGTTGGCCACCGCGGCACTCCCCTACTTGAAAGCTACGAAAGGCAATATCGTCAACGTTTCCAGTACCTTCGGGCATAAGGCCGCTCCTGCCTTGTCGCACTATGGTGCGAGTAAAGCCGCACTCGAACACATGACTCGTTGCTGGGCACTCGAGCTTGCTCGCGAACACATCCGTGTGAATGCCGTTGCGGCTGGCCCTACAGAGACTGACTTCCTGACAGAAAGGATGGGCCTCTCCCACGAGCAGGCAAACGCCGTGAAGGCGCAGGAGAGAACCAATATCCCGTTGGGACGCCGTGGGCTTCCCGAGCAGGTAGCCGCATGGATCGTGGCTCTCGCTTCCGACGAAGGAGCTTGGGTCACCGGACAAGTTGTCACGGTAGACGGAGGCCTTGCCATCACCTAGGCGGCGCTCTGCGACCCCGACGCTGCTAGATCAGATTTCACCCAGTGGCGCCGAGTTTTGTTGAAGTGATCGTCCATTACAAACGCCAGAGGAGGGCAAGAGAACAAAGCCGCCCTGTTCGCCCAGAACGGCGGGTGACAGACAGGCGTATGGGGACGTTGCAACTAGCATTTGAATCTGCGATGACGTTTGCGGAATCCTTGGGAGGAACATCCTGGAGGCGTAGAAATGTCGAGAGCTGTAACCGTGAGTGGTGGTCCCGCCGGATTGCTCCAAACCGCATCGATAGGCGAGCACCAGCTACTCTCGGACGAGCCTAGAGGAGCCGGCGGCGCGGATCAAGGGCCGGATCCATACGAGTTGCTGCTGGCATCGCTTGGATCATGCACCAACATGACTCTTCGCATTTATGCCGACCGCAAAGGATGGCCGCTCCACGAGGTTCGCGTCGTTCTGAAACATTCGAAAAGTTATGCCAATGACTGTGCTGACTGTGAACAACCGACATCCATGCTCGACCGGATCGAGCGAAAAATCACGCTGATCGGCGAGTTGACCGAGGAGCAGCGGCAAAGGCTGTTGGCGGTGGCCAGCCTTTGTCCGGTGCACAGAACGTTGATATCAAAGATCGAAATTCAGACCGAATTGGTCGAACCTTCATAATTAGTTTGGCGAACGCGAAAATATAACCGCAAAAGATGGAGGTCGCATGTCGAAGATTTTGCCGGCGGGCACGCCTGCACCTGATTTCACCTTGCACGTAACCCCCGACCAGACTTTGTCGCTCCGAGAGCTGCGAGGCAAACCGGTGATCCTGGCTTTTTACCCCGCTGACTGGAGTCCGGTATGCGGAGACCAGATGGCACTTTACAACGAGGTTCTGCCTGAGTTCCGGCGATTAAACGCCGAGTTGCTTGGCATTTCTGTGGATGGGGTTTGGTGTCATGCCGCGTTTTCACACGATCGCCACCTCCACTTTCCGCTGCTCGCTGACTTCGAACCCAAAGGCGCCGTGGCCAAGCTTTACCAGGCGTTCCGCGACGGGGACGGATTCTCGGAGCGCGCTCTTTTTGTCATCGACAAAAACGGCACAATTGCCTGGAGCTACGTCTCCCCCGTCGGGGTCAACCCGGGCGCTGACGGCATCCTCGAAGCACTCGAAAATCTCCCCAAGTGAGGCAAACATGGCTAAGTTGAAGGTCCCGGTCGGCCCGGCCGACCACGCCCAAGGTCCTGCGGACGCTCCAGTCACGCTGGTCGAATACGGCGATTACGAATGCCCGCACTGCAGGCACGCCCACTCGATCGTGAAGGCGCTCGAGAAAAAGTTTGGGAGCCAGTTGCGTTTTGTCTATCGGAACTTCCCATTGCGTGAGATCCATCCCCACGCCGAAGCTGCTGCCGAAACTGCTGAGTTTGCCGCAACAAGGGATAAATTCTGGGAGATGCACGATCTCATTTATGAGAACCAGCAGGATCTCAGCGACGAACTGCTATCGGACCTGGCGGAGCGCCTTAACCTCGATGCGCGGGAACTGGCAGGAGCACTCGAGACTGGCGAATTCGCCGAGCGCGTGAACAAGGATTTTTCTGGTGGCATACGCAGCGGCGTAAACGGGACGCCGACGTTCTTCATCAACGGCGAGCGGCACGACGCTGATTTCGAGTTGGACACGCTGGGACGCGCGATCAGCCAGGCGTTGCGGTGAGTCTCATCGGTATGCCCCGCACGATCGAGATACTTACCGACAATTCCGAGATTGCGAACAGCTGTCGACTAGCCCGCGCTCCTTGCGGCGTACCTGTTTGACGTTCGACATTCCGGGGACTTTTATATCGCAGTTCCCATGAGATGGCCTCCCGGGCGACGGGGCAATCTACCGCAGGCTCTGCTGCTGTATGCGCCGGCGCGCTGCGAGAAAGTTCTGCTGGCAGTCGACACCAGCGGCGCGAATGAGGGCGAATTCGGGATTGTTCCGAAGTCCGGCGAGCAGAGGGTCAGAGTCCATGGCTGGATAGGAGCAGTAGTTGCCTTCGACGGCTCGTCTCAGAAAAGCAAGCGCCATCGCGGTCCGGCCGCAATAGGACAGATTGCCGGCGGTCAGATAATTGGCTTCCGGATCATCCGCTATACGAACACCGGCTGCCATCGCCGCGATTTCCGCCGCCGGCTTACGCTGCGCGCACGCCAGCGCAATGTCATAGCTGGCCCATTGCGGAATGCGCGGGGCTCCGACCTGCAGCGCTTCTTTCTCCTTGCCTTGACGCAACAGCATAGTGATAGAGATGGCTTTAGAAAACTCGGCTGAAGGATCGCCGTTCAGATAATCCGCCGCGCGGCGATAGTTACCTTGCAGACCGAACACAATCGAACATGACCGCGGGCCGGAAGTACGGCTGCGGGCATCGAGGCTGAAAGCGATCTCACACTGCTGCGCTGACTCGTCCAGCAAGCCAGCGTAGCGAAGCGCGTAGCCCAGCATGTAATGCGCGTCGGCGCTGTCGGGACGGCGGCGAACCAGGTCCTCCGCTTGCGCGAACGCCTTGGGCAGGTCTCCGTCCTCGACGTACCATCCGACCAGGCTGGTGGCCGCTTCAACGTAGTCAGGATCCAGTGCCAGCGCACGCTCCTCGGCGGACTTGCTGCGCTCCAGCATAGTGTTTCCGCCATCGCCATAGCGGCCAGCGATATAGTACCTTCGCCCCAGCAGGAGCCAGGCGGGAGCGAATTTGGCATCGAGTTCAACGGACTTTTCCAGCATTGCTATGGCTGGTTGATTCGTGCCGGTATCGAACGGCACGGCGAGAGCACGCAGGTACAAGTCATACGCCTGCTCGTTGGCGGGACGTGTACCTTTATTGACCGTGAACGCCGATCCTCCCAGCGCCGCCGCCAGCACGCCTTGCGTCCGGGCGACGATTTTCTCGCGCAACTCGATCATGTTGCGGGCAGGAACGTCGAGGTTGTTTTGCCACAACAGCTTTCCGCTCTTTACGTCGACGGCCTCGAGGGTCAGGTGCAACTGCTCGCCTTCTGCAACGTACTGCCCGGTGACAACGCTGGCCGCATTCATCTCCTCGCCCGCCTTCCGCAGATCGACGTCCGGCTGCGAGTACTTACGGGTGCTTGACAGCGGCTGCACCGAAAGACCACGAGCATAGTTGAGGGTGGTCGCAACTTCGTTGGCGAGGGGCAGACTCAGATAGTCGAACTTCCGGTCAGCGCCGACGTTCTGAAAGGGAAGTACTGCGACGGCACTGAGGGACGAAGCCGGCAAAGGGTTCGACGGTTTTCGACGCAGGAACAGGCTGCCGGCCAGAGCGATCAACGCCACACACGCGAGCGCGATCCAGGGACGGCGCACGCGAGCATCCGTGCGCCTGCGCTGAGAAATCTGATGCCGCTGCCGAACCGCTTCCAAGCGATCCCGTTCGATGCGGCGAATATCCAGACGATCCAGGCGATCCGCCAATTCCGTGGGGCTTTTGAGCCGGCGCGCCAGGTCCCCAGACACGGCTGCGGCGATGTCCTCCCGTAACAACGGATCCGAAACATCCTCCTCCCAACCGGGCGAGAGGGGTTTGCGGAAATCTCCGACCGCTACTTGATAGAGCATCACGCCGAGGGCATAGACATCTGCCTGAGCAGTGGCGGCGTTACCGGAGAGGACTTCGGGCGCCAGATACATGAGGGTCCCGGTAAGCGTAGTCGATTGCAGTGCCGCGGTCTGCGTCATTCCGAGGCTGGTGATTCCCAGCATCTGAAGCCGGGACCGTTCGACTACACATGCGCTGCCGAAGTCGGCGAGCTTGACCTGCCCTTCGCCGATGAGCACGTTCGCCGGCTTTAAATCTTTGTGCAGCACGCCCACCGCGTGTACGGCGGCCACCGCCCTGGCGATGCCGGAGAGCACAGGTATCCGCCGCTGCAATGGAATGCTCGACAGCCCGCCCTCACTTTCGGCCCACTCTGTGAGGTTCAGCCCGCCGTACTCACTTTCGAGGAAATACGGTTCGGTGTCGAAATTCCATTCGAAGATGCGAACGATGTGCGCCTGATCGCCCAGCGATTCGCGAAGGAATCGGAAGACCGTAACTTCGCGCTTCAAGGCCCTCAGGCGGCCTACATTGGTGACGAATTTGAAAACGCGAAGCTCGTTAGTCTTCGGGTGCTCCGCGAGCCACACTTCGCCGTGGGCGGACGCGTCGAGCGTACGAAGCAGGCGCCAATGTTCGCGGCCTGGGACCGGATCGCCAACGACGAAACTGACTTTTGCGGGCGCCCGCATCGGCCGGACGGGCTCGGTACGAGCGACCGCGTCCAGACGGTAGCCCACTCGTGGAATCGTGACCACGAGCTTCGAGTCCTGATCTGCCAGGGCCTTCCGCAGCTTGTGGACAGCGGTGGAAAGTGAACCATCAACAACGTTCAGTCCCGGCCAGACAGCTGCCAACAGCTCGTCCTTGGTGACCGCTTCCCCGGCGTGCTGAAGAAGGTAGACCAGTACCTCCAAAGGCTTGAGCTCAAGGTCGACAGGGTGGCCGTCAACCCGGAGTTCAAGGCGCGATTCGTCGAACTGCCGCCCCGCAAAGGTCCACACCGAGCCGGCGACCTCTACCCGTCCACCTGGCGCTAAGCGGTTGGTAGCCATGAACTTTTGTTTCTTAAGATTCTCTTGAGATTTCCGTCAGGACATCCATGGGCGGATTGGTGCAGATTATGCCTCAACTCCGCCGGGGAGACCAGAACATTCTGGCACACGCCCCGGCGCGAAAGCAGGCTTAGGTCTCCCTAAATGAGATGTGCTGGTTTGCGGCTTGGCGCTTCCAAGGTGGCCGCTCGTTCCTGGTAGGAGGATTTATGTCGACATTGGTCAATCTGGCAGTGGTTTGTCTTGGCAGCTCTTGCGTCCGCGGTCGTGACTCTGCCGGTCGCAAGGGTGGACGCCTGAAGATAGTCCTCCTGGCTGTGTGCTTCTGCGTCGCAACGGCGATCGCCTCGTCTGCGCAAACCCTGACCACGCTGGTAAATTTCGACCAAACCCACGGTGCTGCTCCCCAGTCACCTGTCATCCAGGCCAGCGACGGGAACTTCTATGGAACAACTGCGGGCGGCGGCGGCGGCAGTAGACCCTACGGCACGGTCTTTCAAGCCAATCCAAACGGTGTGGTGACGACGCTGCACAGCTTCGATCTCACCGATGGCGCAGACCCCATCGGAGGGCTGGTGGAGGGCAGTGATGGAAACTTCTACGGCACAACCTCCCAGGGCGGGACTCACCCTGCTGCCGGCACAGTCTTTGTAATCAGTGCAGGCGGTAGCTTCAGGGTACTGCATAACTTCGATGGAACCGACGGCGCCGGACCGTACGCCGGGCTGGTGCAAGGCACAGACGGAAACTTCTACGGCACAACCATCAGTAACGGACCGAACGGCTACGGAACGGTGTTCAAGATCACTCCGGCAGGGGTCTTGACCACACTGTACGGCTTCAGCAGCGGTGACGGCGCCAGCCCGTTCGGCGCCCTGGTACTAGCTACCGACGGGAACTTCTACGGCACAACTTACGGTGGCGGACATAACGGCAACTGCGACGGCCTTGACGCGTGTGGCACCGTCTTCAAGATCACGCCGGCCGGCGTTTTGACCACCCTTTACAATTTTTGCTCGCAAACCAATTGCACTGACGGGTCTCGGCCCTACGCTGGGCTGGTGCAAGCCAGCGACGGGAACTTTTACGGGACAACTTGGCAGGGCGGGACGAACTGTGTTCCCGGTCTCAATGGCGGCTGCGGAACAGTGTTTAAAATCACCCCCAACGGCACGTTTACAAGCCTCTACAGCTTTTGCACGCAAAGCAACTGCACTGATGGCAAGAATCCCTTTTACGGCTCTTTGGTGCAAGCCAGCGACGGTAATCTCTATGGAACAACCTGGTTAGGTGGGATCCACACAATTTGTTCGAATGGTTGTGGCACGATTTTCCGGATCACACTGAATGGAAGCTTCGCCACACTGCACGGCTTTAACTTCACCACCGACGGGTCCGAGCCTTATGCGGGGATGATACAGGCCACCGACGGGAACCTCTATGGGACAGCTTCGTCCGGCGGGGGTCACGACGCCGGCACCATATACGGGTTCAATCCGGGGATCCCTCCCAACCCGGAGCAATTCATTGCCGCGACTCCGTGCCGGGTGGTGGATACGCGCAGCCCTAACGGCCCATTTGGCGGTCCGGCGATCCAAGGCAATACCGCCCGCAGCTTTGCGATCCCACAAAATCCGGACTGCAATATCCCGTCCAGCGCTGCCTACTCCTTGAATGTCACAGTCGTGCCCCATCGCCCTCTGGGCTATCTGACCATTTGGCCCACGGGACAGCCCCAACCGGTTGTCTCCACCATGAATTCTCCGGATGGCCGTGTCAAAGCCAACGCCGCGATTGTGCCCGCGGGAACGCAGGGCGCGGTCAGCGTGTATGTCACGGACACCAGCGACGTGATCATCGACATCGATGGCTATTTCGCAACCCCGGGCCAGAACACCTCAGCCTTCTATCCGGTGACGCCCTGCCGCATCATCGATACCCGCTCTCCTGACGGTCACCTGGGTGGGCCGTTCCTGCACGCACAGATCGAGCGAGATTTTCCGGTGCTCGAGAGCCCATGTCTGGTTGGACTTAGTCCCCCTGAAGCCTACTCGCTGAACTTCACCGTCGTGCCGCACCCGTCCGGGCACCATCTTGGCTACCTGACGGTATGGCCGGAGGGCCAAACGCAGCCGGTGGTCTCGACGCTGAACAATCCCACCGCAACCGTAGTGGCCAACGCGGCAATCGTGCCCGCAGGAACCGGCGGCGGCATAGCGACCTACGCCTCCGATGACACCGACCTGATTGTGGACATCAATGGATACTTCGCGGCACCCACGTTGACTGGCCTTTCGCTCTACCCGGTGACGCCATGCCGCGCGTACGACAGCCGCAGCAACAACGGGCAGCCGTTCCGGGGTGAGCGGACGGTGGATATCGTGGACAGCCCATGCGCTCCCTCCCTGAATGCGCAGGCGTACGTGCTCAACGCGACCGTGGTACCGACGAATGGGCCGATGGGATATTTAACGCTTTGGGCGGACGGCCAGAACCAGCCAGTGGTGTCAACCTTGAATGCGTACGATGGGCTCGTCACTTCCAACCTGGCGATTGTGCCTAGCGTGAATGGCTCGATCGACGCGTATGCCGATGCACTGACCCACCTGATCCTGGATATCTCGGGCTACTTCGCGCCGTAACTTCCATCGGGATCGGTTGGGTCGCCGGCTTCGGTCAAGGCTGGGGCAGGGGGCTCTCGCACAGCTGCGAGTACGACACCGGCCCTCGCCGAGGACAGGATCTTCTGGGCAGCAGCCGTGCCCTTAGCCGCCAAGTGCGCCTGTCCGTGGGAGCGGCACGCCGGTCGGCTGTTGCTTAGGACTACCCAGGTAACGGTCGCTGAAACCCATCAAGCCCTAGGGGAGGAACCGATCCGTGGCTCGCCATCGACGCGGGAGTCATCGGATCGGGGATCTACGACAACCCGTATCCCTCGTGGGCGTGGTGGATTCGGAAATCGCTCCACTGGAACCGCCAGTTCGCTGGCGTCGCGGTGTGACAGAATCGTAGGCGTCATGATCTCGACACCGCCATCAGCGAAGGCATCCAGTACGTTCCGTCGCAAAGCGGCATAGTTGTCAAAGATTCCTTCTGACGTTTTCGTCCATGCTCGCAGGTGATATTCCACCGAATAGTTCCCAAAGGATTGTTCCAGCACGCGCGGGGCCGGCTCGGTGGCGATTTGTTCCGTTCGCGCGGCTCCTTCCAGCATGAGCTTGTGTACCGTCCTCCAGTCGACGTCGTAGCCAATGGTGGCAACCACTGAGACTGCCACACCTTTGTTGAGACCGTGAGTGCTGTAATTCCTGACCGAGTCGGTCAGAACCTTGGCGTTGGGAATTGTGACGTGTTCCTGACCCGCCGTTAACATCCTCGTGGCAAGCAACGTCTTCTCCGTAACCTTTCCAAACACGCCTTCGATCTGGATGACGTCACCAACTTTAAATGCCCGGGCATACGTCAACTGGATCCCCGCCAGCAGGTTGCCGATAGCTCCGCTGGAGCCGAAGGTCACCAGGGCGCCGACGAAGACCGAGAAACCACGAAAGAATGCCGAGTGGGCCCCGGGCAGGTAGGGGAAGCTAACCATCAAGACGAACAAGAGCACCATAGTCCGCAACAGCTTGTAAGTTGGCTCGGCCCAATCCGCCGGGAAGCGATCGAAGATGATGGTTTCATTCTGAATGGCTGTGAACAGTAACTTCATCGCCTTGAGAATCCCCAAGGCGAGCACCAGTATCACAAAGATGTAACCGAGATTGGGAACATAATTCTCTACTGCTCGCACAGCATCTTGCAGCGGCGGTCCCAGAAGCCTGCTGAGAGCGTCGATAAATATCCTGGTTGCCGGGAAAATCGCAAAACCGTACCAGAAGATACCCAGTATCAGCGCTGCCACCAGAAGATTGCGCAGCAAGCGCACCCCAACCCGAACTATCCGACTGGCCTGAAATCGGGGGTTGGATTCGCCGGCCTTGACGCTCTCCCGAAGCCTGGCTTGCCAACTGGCAAGGCGCTTGTCGCCGAACGAGTAAACCACGCCTACAAAGTGGATCGTCAAAATCAGAATCAAGATGGCAATGACCGTATAGTAGAGGCCCAGCAGCATGCCGCTAAGCCAACCCAGTTCCGATTCTGGACGCAATCGGCTGATGCCACGTCCCACAGCAGTCAACAACCTTTCCGCAGGGCCCCCCAGAAGGAGCAGCACAACGACTGTGGTAAGGGCTACCCCGGAATAGGTGTGTCGCCACCGATTCGACTTTTTTCCACGGTTGAGAAGGAAAGTGCGTACTCCCCACCGAACGCTTGCAACGGCTGCGAGGAAGATCAGACATTGCAGGATGAATCGAAATAAGCGAAACGCTGACTCAGCGAGACTTCCGCTCTGGTCAACCATTGGCATGGGACACTCCTTGGTTACGTTTCACTTACCACGGCAGTCAGGCACACGTCCTCGTATGGTTGTCCGCGGCCGGACTCGCAGAGCGGCGTGCCGGACGATGGACAATTGTAGCCGTGGGAGCAGCGTTTTCCGAGGAGAGGTACCCATGGTGGACGATGGACGGACAAACGGAGTTGCCTCTCGCTTTGGCGGAACAGGGCTCCGGGCGGGCTGTTGGTCCGAAACCGGCTTCGGGGACATGTGCGGAGCACGGATTTCCCGAATATGGTGATGGACTAGAAGTCGACTTCGCGGGCGTCGGGCATTCCGGTGTGGCGGAATGGGCGTTGTACGGCCAGATGAAAGGAAGGATGCGTAAACACTGTTCGACTTATGGTTACCGATCTAGCTCGGCTGCTCATCGGAGTGCTTCCAGGTTGCCAACGAAGGTGCGGAGGGGAGTTTTGCGGGGAAACCCGGCACATACTGGGGCTCTCGCCTCAATTAAGTAACGCTCATGCTCTCGCCTTTACCTGGGCGAAACCTTTGTCTCTGGAGAGATATGTCAATTGTGTGGGGGCAGCAAGCCGGCTGCCGGCGGTCTCGACTATTTCGGCTATGTTCAGTATCACGTCTTGTCGAATCGCCGTGAATTGCATCCAGTCGCCGGTCTTGGCATAAGCGAATAACTCCAGGTCAAAGGCGGCGCCGGCAAAATCGTTGACCCGTACTCTTGAGGTTCCGGATTCGATCGAAGGGTGCTCGTCCAGCATGCTCTGCACGCGCTCCAGCACGGAACGCAGTTGCGCGACTGTCGTCTCGATTCGCAGTGAGAAATTTTGGTCGATCAGCAGTTTGGGGCGGGCCTTCATGTTTTCGAATTGCATGTGTGCCAGCAACCCGTTAGGAACGACGAGCAGATTCTGGTCGAGGGTCCGCAGCCTCAGAGAGCGTAGCCCGATGTCTTCGACCGTCCCGAGCCGACCGCCGATATTGCAAAAGTCGCCGACATGAACAGCTTTGTCCAGAAGCAACGAGACCCCGCCTACGATGTTCTCGAGTGTCTTTTGCGCTCCCAGTGCGACAGCCAGCCCTCCAACGCCGAGGCCAGCGAGGGTTGTCTTCACGTCTACTCCAAACAGGGCCATGGCGACGACGAAGGCGATGATCAACATCACAATGCGAGTGATTCGCTGCATCATGACCAGGATCGACTCTCCGCCTCCGCGTTGCCGCGTCCGGGTCACCGCATGCTCGAAGCCGCGGTCAATGATTCTGCTCACTAGCCACACAAAACAGGCCGCGAGGAGAGCTGCCAGAAAGCGATAGTAGTAGGCGCGATATAGCAGTGGTGGATCAAGCAAGTAGACGAAAACGCCGTGAATCACGACTGCAATGAGGCATTTGACCGGCGTGCCAAGCGATGACTCCCAGAACGTCTTAGATGGGAGTTTTCGAAATTTGTACCAGGCTCGTTGGGGCGCATTCAGCAGAAACGCCAACAGCCAAGCCAGCAGCCACGAGATGGGAATCGAAAGCAGCCACCCGAGCCATTGAGCGAGTGACATTCCCAGCAACTGCTGGCTGCGCAGAGAGGCAGGCACGATGCGGTCGACCGCCGCCGGCGCTTCGCTTCGCGTTTGGGCGTAGAGAGCCGGAATTCTCGCAACCGTGTCTTTCGAAATCAGCCAAATCTTCCCGAACTGTGGATCATCCACCCGCACCAAAATCACGTCGGTAGTCGTGCCGCCCACCGCAAATACGCCGGCACGTACTTCGCCTGGCGGGAGTCCAGCTTCAACTGTGCCGTTGGGCTCATCGCTCAACAAGTCGACGTTGCCTTTGAACCAGCGGTGCAGCGCCTGCATTTCCTTGGCGCGTTGTACTAGGTCGATGTCCTGCCCGGGGACCGGCTGCAGGAAGCGTGAGGCCGTCGCGAAGTCCTGGCGTTCCGCGTACCGCAGAAGGCTCAGCACTGCTCGACGAGGAGTTTCGCGTCCGAGAGGATCAACGGCAGGTTCGGCCCGGCTCGGCGAAGGTGCCGCAGGGGACGATAGCTGGGCAGGAGACTGCGCGGCTGAGCCTGCGAATAAGCAGGCAGCAAGGGCTATGCGGAGAGCGAAGGTCCAGTGGAGCGACTGGCGCATCCCTTGTCGGTTCTTTAAAGGCAAAGGCATCTGTTTTGCGCCTCAGAGAACTTGAGCCCTGCAGTGCCTGCGCTAACAGTTGCTACTGGCTCTTACACGGCTAGCGGGTTCCAAGTCCTGCTAGTAATTGATACAGGTGTCGCTTTCTGCAAGTACGGCGCCCCAGGGTCACGATGAACTTCGCTTCGTCACATCCCGGCCTTACGCTTCGCAAAGCCGCCCGCTTTACCGGCATCCAGCAGCTGCTGCGGTTCGAGACGACCGAAAAGTTCGATCAGCTTGGCAACCACGCCGGTCCATCCAGTCTGGTGGCTGGCCCCGAGCCCGGCTCCGTTATCCCCATGGAAGTACTCATAGAACAGAATGTAATCCTTCCACCGAGGGTCAGTCTGGAATTTCTCTGTGCCACCGTACACCGGACGACGGCCGGATTTATCACGCAAGAAGATCCCCTCCAGGCGATTGGATATTTCGTGGGCTACCTCGAACAAGTTCATTAACTTGCCGGAGCCGGTGGGACACTCGATCTTGAAGTTGTCGCCGTAGTACAGATAGAAAGACAATAAAGCGCGGATTAGCAGCGCATTCACCGGCATCCATATTGGTCCACGCCAATTTGAGTTTCCACCGAACATGCCGGTATCTGACTCAGCGGGAAGATAATTCACTCGGTATTCCTGGCCCTCGACGTTGACAGCAAACGGGTGCTGGTCATGGTAGCGGGAGAGCGCTCGGATACCATATGGACTAAGGAATTCGTTCTCATCGAGCATTCGCGTCAGAATCCGACGTAACCTGTTCTCATTCACCAGTGCAGATATGCCGCGTTCGCCATACCCGAAATGGCCCGGCCCGGTCGCATGCATGCTCTCTCGCAGTTCTGGCATACGTAGGTAGCGCTCCTGGAGGGTCTTCACCACTCCCGGACACCGTTCGCGCTGCCACGGCTCGATGACAGTCGTGGCACACAACGGCAGCAGGCCCACCATGGAGCGAACTTTGAGCCGCCTGGCGCTACCATCGGGGAGGCGCAGAACGTCGTAGTAGAAACCATCCTCCTCGTCCCACATACCTTCCGGTCCTGTCTGGTTCATAGCGCGGGCGATCCAAATGAAATGCTCGGCAAACTTCATGGCCATGTCTTCGTAAGAACTGTCCTGGGAGGCTAGCTCGACGGCGATCTCCAGCATGTTCTGGGCGAACATGGAGACCCAAGCTGTCCCGTCAGCCTGTTCCAGGCTGCCACCGGTAGGCAGCGGCGCACTGCGATCGAAGACGCCGATGTTGTCCAGCCCGAGGAATCCGCCTTCAAACAGGTTCTTGCCAAACCGGTCCTTGCGGTTCACCCACCAACTAAAGTTCAGGGTCAACTTGGCAAACGATCGCTTAAGGAAATCAATGTCGCCTTTTCCCGTTAGGGCCTGCTCCGTGCGGTACAGGAAAATCGTCGCCCAGGCGTGCACCGGTGGATTGACGTCGCTGAAGTTCCACTCGTAGGCTGGGATCTGACCCGTCGGGTGCAGAAAGAATGTCTGCAGCATCAGGTCGAGCTGCTCTTTGGCGAAATCCGTATCGACCGTAGAGAGCGCGATGGTGTGGAAAGCCAAGTCCCACGCCGCATACCACGGATATTCCCACTTGTCTGGCATCGAGATGATGTGCTGGTTCACCATGTGGAACCATTCGCTGTTCCGCATGAAACGTCCGCCCGGCTTCATCGGATCGACACCGTGTTCCTTGAGCCACAGGTCCACATCGAGGAAGAAATACTGCTTGGACCAGAGCATACCGGCCAGCGCCTGGCGCATAACCAGCGCCTCGTCTTCGCTGACACGTGCCGGAGTAATGGATTTGTAGAACTCATCGGCCTCGCCTTGACGGGTCTGCATGATCTCATCAAAGTTCTTGAAGGGGTCGCCCATGGGCGCAGGCGCCAGATCACTTAGCCGCAGACGGATACTAACGGTCTTTCCCGCAGGCACATTCAACTGATAGTGTGCTGCCGATTTAGTTCCCGCCTTCTCAGGGTTCACGGCATTGTGGTTTCCTTCGACCACGTAGTTGTTGATTCCGTCTTTGACGTAGCGAGAGGCGTTGGGCTTGCCAAAAAGCCGCTCGTTGTTGGTCTCATTCTCGGTGAACAGCAGAGGGACATCCCCCTCGCAGTACAGATATCGCTCACCGAGATCGGGGTGCGATGCTGCTACTGTCTGCGCGCCCTTCTGACCGGAGACCTGCTTCAGAGACGGCTTGGGCGTGCCTGGCCACCAGGTCCATGTGTTCCGAAACCACAGGGTCGGCAGGACATCTATTTTTGCTGCTTCGGGCCCGCGATTACTCACGCTGATCTGAATGAGCAGATCCTCTGGCGACTGCTTGGCAGACTCCACAAAAACATCGAAGTAGCGATCACTGTTGAAGACGCCCGTATCCAGCAACTCGTACTCCATATCGCCACGGTTACGCCCCCTATTCGTCTCGATCAGATTGCCGTAGGGATATTCCGCCTGCGGATACTTGTACAAGTACTTCATGTACGAGTGTGTTGGCGTGCTGTCGAGATAGAAATAATATTCTTTGACGTCCTCGCCGTGGTTGGCCTCGCTATTGGTCAGGCCAAACATGCGCTCCTTGAGAATGGGATCCTTGCCGTTCCACAGCGCCACGCCGAAGCACAGCAACTGCTGATCATCGCTGATGCCAGCAAGACCATCTTCGCCCCAGTGATAGGCGCGGGATCGGGCTTGGTCATGAGTGAAGTAGTCCCAGGCATTGCCGTCCTGGCTGTAGTCCTCGCGGACCGTCCCCCACTGGCGCTCGCTAAGGTAAGGCCCCCATTTTCTCCATGGCGTCTTAGCGGTACGCGCCTCTTCTAATCTTGTCGATTCAGGATTTTGGGGCATGTTTATTCTCCTTTCCTTTAGGTGGACCCACCTAAGACGAAACGGAACATTACCGCCTCGCTGCCTTATGCCGTGGGAACTCTTAGCGGAAAGGCGCTGGGGACTTATTCAAGCCCGACAATCCGCAGAAAGCGGCAACGCTAATACTTCCCAGTTCCTTCTCACTCCTCCGGGCATTGATGAGGCGCGAAGTTTGGGTCCACCTCGTCAAAACAAGATGAAGCCTCTACTCGTTACCGCACCTGTTGTATTGCCGGCGGCTTCCAGCTTCCGTCAATGATGGAAGGAGGCGTCTCCTTCGGCCAATACAGGCGCATCATCGGAACGAACTTGGCCTTGGGTGCGGGCAGCCAGTTGGCCTCCTTCGCCTTGCCTGGGGAATCCGCCTGTAGATATAGGTCTACCGAACCGTCCGGGTTGGTTACGAACTTGTTGCGCTGGCTCAAGGTGTAGCGATTAAGCGGATTCGGCACGAAGAAATAAGCCGCGTCGTACATGGTGAGCGACCAGAAACCGTTCACGGGAGGCATCTGGCCCTTATCGAAGTGAATGACATACTTCTTCGAAGCGGCATCAAAGTCGCTGCCGCTGGCGTCCTTCTGCCCGGTGGGATAAATCGCATCCTGTGGCCGGTTAGCGCCGAGACCGATGGCGGTGATGAACGCCCGATCCACGTAGTCGGTGCCGTAGAGACCCGTCTTTTGGATGACCAGCCATCCGTTCACAGGGTCTATTTTCTTAGCGAATTCTATGATCTTAGCCTGAGCCAGCTTCGGGACCGCCTTGATCGCTTCTTTGTCGAATGCTCCGAGTTTGCTGGGATCAAAATCCTGCCCCGGCACGATCCCGATCTTCGCCATGTTCGCAACCAGCGGTGCATCCTCAGCCGTCGGGGGATTGCTCTTCATCAACTTCGCCAGGTAAGTGAAGTAGGCGACAACGTCAAGGTGATCGACCTGGTCGCGGATTGCGGTCTTCATGTCGACGTTCGGGTCAACCTGCCCGGCTGGAGGAGTGTAAGGCTTGCCGTAGGAGCTCAAAGGAACCAGAGACATCTTGTCCTGTAGCGCGTGTACTTTAGCGTAGTCGTCGGGTGTACCAGTACAGTAAATCCGGCCGAGGAGCCAAACCATCGCAGTGGGCGACTTATATTCCGTCACTCCCGCGGGCAGCGTACCTAACCATCCCGGTCCGGTGATGGCGTACTTCTGAGGCTTATCGCCGGTGGTGCGCTTGCCGGGAACCTGGAAGACTTCCGTCCATCCGTCCAGCATCGGCAACAGGTAATAACGGTCTCCCATGTCGGGAACGCTGAGAATCCACGGCTCCTTCGAAACGTCGAGCCACGCGTTCGTATACAGCGTGTCGGCGTTGGGAGCGGTGACGGCATGATTATCGACGGCCGGATAGGTCCGGAACCTGAGAATCTGCCCCATGGGCGCGTGCGCCGCATCAGGCGCGGCCACGTTGGTGAATTGCTTGCGGGTCATGTCCATCGTGACCAGCGGGTAGCCATAGATGTAGGCGTCGACTGCAGTGCTGACCGCCTCTTCGACACCGGGCTGTCCGCTGGCGGCAGGTTTCGTGCCGGAATCCGAGCACGCGGTCAATCCCAACGCTACGGTAAGAATCAACGACAGAAATGCATACTTAGTTTTCATCTTGCTCTCCTATCCATCGGGCTGGAAATGAACCAGTCCCGCAGCTTGTCAGCGTCCGAGCCCGCCGGCAGCAACTTTAGCTTCTCAAAACCGTTCAATCAACTCGATAGACCGCGTTTGTGACACTTCGTGGACCCCGATCCTTGGTGTTTCGCAGCAATATTCATGGCGTTCAAAATGCGCTAGTACCGTCCGGATTGGCTATGAGGATGTAGCCCTTTGGCAGATCGCCATCATCCCACAATACAGAATTTCTTGCTAACCGCGTGCAGCTTCGAAACGCCACAGGCTGGACACCCTGATTTGATACGAACATGCTCTTCAACGAAGGGAGGATCTCCAGCATTGATTGCCGCTTGTCAGCGCGGGGCGCCAATTCCATGACCGCCCGGATCATTGCAGAAGACTGCTGCCCTTTTTCAACACGGCGGCATATGCTGACCTCCTACTTTTGCTTAAGCTCTCCTGGCATCCACTGACTTCGTTCCGCGGCCATCGGTAACGGTCCAGTTTCCTGGCACAGGAGTGATTTGATTTCTCATCGCAAACTGCAGCAAACCAGCGGTCGTCTCAATTCCGAGCTGCGCCATCATCTTGTATTTATGAAAAGCGACTGTCCCAGGTCTAATAGCCAGTGTGTATCCGATCTCTTTCATGGTTCTTCCTTCGGCCAGTAGCTGCAGGATCTCGGACTGTCGAAGTGTCAGGCATCCTTCCGACAGCTTGTGATCTGGCTGATGTAGCAGGGAATCGATAGTCTCTCGCGCGACAAGAGGGGATAAGTATGACTCGCGGCGCGCCACTCTTCGAATGGCTGTCACGAGCTCTTCGGACCGGGACTGCTTGGGGACATAGCCGGAGGCGCCTCGCCGGAAGGCCTCGGCAACTATTTCCGGATCCAAGTTCGCGGCGGCGAATATAAGTTTGACGTAAGGCAATTTACGCTTGATCTGCTCGGCAGCATCTAACCCATTCAATTGCGGCAGGAGCAATTCAAGGATAACTACATCGGGCTTGAGTTCAAGCGCCGCTCGGACGAGCGCTCGGCCGTCGGTTACGATGTCGACCACCTCGAACTCCGGCTGCAGCATATGCCGACACGCTTCCGCGACTAACACGTGATTGTCCGCGATCAGGAGGCGTATTTTGCGGTTCATGCACCCATCTCCACGCACTCAAGGCCTACGATGAAGTTGACTCTCGACTGAGTTCCCAGGCTTATTGCAACCAGCACTTAGCTCCCCACGATGCGCACTGCATTGTCTCATTGCAGGTGTTCCGCCACTCGTCAGGAAAAATGGCATCGGACCTTATCAGTTGAAGGATAAGGACTTGTGGGAGGGAATGCAGAATTGGGGAACAAGGAGAGGGATTGCCATGGGACGATATATCGCCCTCAGGGTTGTCATTTCGTCTTTTCTTATCTCTGTGCCGTGTAGCCGACGGCAATCTGTAAGCCAGAACAGCAAGAGGCAGCAAATCTTACTTCTGTGTATCCGCATGCAGCGCGCTCCCTCGGAGTGATTCAATAAGCTCCATAGATTCGGTATCCGAGACTTTATGAAATACAACAGTCGGAGGTTCCGCCGATAAGTCCATAGCATTCAAGACCCGCAAGTACACGCTGGATTGAATGTGTCTGTGCAGATCTTCTACGTTTCGCCATTGCTCCAGATAGAGGACCTTGCGGCTGGTATCGACGGTCTCGTAGATATCACATCCTATGCATGCAGGCTTTGTCCGGGCACCACGTTGCGCGATCCTGAGAATATCTAAAATGGACTGCTTACTTTCCGGGCTTGGCAACAGTTCCACCAGTGCAATGATCATTCTTGCCCCCGCATCTTTTCCGACTGGATCTGAATTATTTGAATCGATGTGGTAATGCAAGACGCCTGCCAAACACGCCAGGATGGGCACTCTTGGGAAAATGCTCAGGGCGCAGTCAGTTGCGAAGGCTCGGGGAGCACGAGAAAAGGGGGGATTACTCCAAAAGGTCGGTATGTCGTCCCTATGCGTGTATGTTCGGTTTCCCATTTCTGTTGGGTATACCGAGTCGCCGCATCGCCGAGTACAGCGTAGAGGAATTCATTCCCAGAAGCTGGGCGGCTCCCCCTGGGCCCTTGATTCGCCAGTCAGTCTTAGAGAGAACGGAAACAATGTGCTGGCGTTCCGCTTCTTTAAGTGTCGGCGAGGGAATAGTACCGACGCTTGTCGGCATATCGAGGTAAAGCTGGCCGCCATTGCTGACAATCACCGCTTGTTCGATGACATTCCGCAATTCACGGATATTGCCTGGCCAGGAATAGTTTTGAAGGAGATCCATAGCTCGTTTTGGAATCGAGTCGACCTTCTTGCCCATTTGTTTTTCAAATTCACCGACAAAGCTCCAGACCAGTGAAGGAATGTCCTCGGAACGTTCGCGCAACGGCGGCAGCTGAACAGGGAACACCTTCAGCCGATAGTAGAGGTCTTGCCGGAAGCTACCGTCCTTCACTTTCTCAGCCAAATCGCGGTGAGTAGCGGCAATAACGCGGACATCAACGGTGATAGTTTTAGGACTGCCGAGGCGCTCAAACTGCCCATCTTCCAACACCCGCAACAGCTTGGCTTGCAGTTCCAAGGACAATTCGCCAATTTCATCGAGAAACAGGGTGGATCCGTCCGCCAATTCAAAGCGCCCAGCTTGTTTTGTCAATGCACCGGTATATGCGCCTTTTTCCCGACCGAAGAGCTCGCTTTCGATTAGAGTGGCCGGCAACGAGGCACAATCAACCTTAACCATCACTCGGCGACTGCGGCGGCTTAGATTGTGAATGGCTCGCGCGACCAGTTCTTTGCCGGTACCAGTTTCTCCTGTGATGAGTACCGTGGAATCGGTCGGCGCGACCTGTTCGATTCGCTGAAAAACCTTCCTTAGCTTCACGCTTTGACCGACAATCTCGTCGAAACGGCCGTAAACCCTGATCTCCTCACGTAGGTAATCACTCTCTGCCTGTAGTCGTTCCTTCAACTTCTTAAGCTCGTGCTCTACCTCTTTGGCCGCAGTCACATCAGTGTCAACCCCCATCAGACGGTCCGGATGCCCATTCTTTCCGCTGTGCCGGCGTCCACGTGAGGCAATCCAACGCACCTTACCGTCGGGACGGACGATGCGGAACTCCGTGCTGGTTTCCTTTCCCGATCGCATCGCCTCATCAATGACTTCCTGCACCGCTTCCCGGTCTTCGGGATGGACCGTATCGAGGAATCTCTCCAGCGTGAAGTCTTCGCTCCACGGAAGTCCAAATAACTCGAATGTCTTCTTCGTCGCCCAGATGTGCCCAGTTTCCGGCACCAGAGTCCACAAGCCTGCATTGGCGGAATCAGCCGCCAAGTTCAACCGCGTTTCGCTCTCACGCAGTGTTTCGTCAGCCTGTTTTCGCTCCAGTGCGTTTGCAAATACCTGCGCGATGACCTGGAGTCGTTTCTGCAAGGGCTCTGGCCAGTCCCGTTCTTTCTGTGTCGCGTCGAAGCTCAGGCAGCCGAAAACCGGACCACCCCCTGCTGAAAGCGGGAATACCAAGGCGGATTCGACGCCATAATAAAGCCAAGTCTCTCGATCCCGCGCCGCTTCTGCCGGGAGACCGGCCATCTCTGAGACGCAAACAATCTGCTTCACGCTGATCTTCCCCAAAGCCCAGGGAAACATCTCGGTAGCGATCGCGCGATCTGGGGGTGGAGCAAGATCTCGACTTCGATGAAGATGAGTAATGAACAGTTCCTTGGGGTCGTCCGGGCTAGCCTGCCACAACGCTGAATGATCGATCGCGAGACATTCACAAATGCGACTTTGTGCTTCTGCAATTTCGCGGTCTACTTGATCGGGCGGAACATTCACAAAGCGAGACGAAAGGTCGGCTAATAACGTCTCGAATTGCAGACGTTCTTCCAGTTTGGTTTGGCGATCGGGTTCAGTCTGAACGATCACACTCGTGCCTCTCAGGTCACTCGCAGGCTACCAAACGGGCAGCGCAGGGCAGTCCTTCTTAAGCGATATGCTACCGCTAAAGTCTGCGACATCCACTAAAAGGTCCTTCACAGGCCGACGCCGATATATCAGCGTTGTTCGCGCGCGCCGCATAAACTTCGACACGAAGGGGTGACGTCGGAAGCTGTTTTGAGGATAAACGAGTGTATTTCAGTCCAGGTTAGCCAACAAGTTAAAATTTCCGCTAACTCACCTCGATTTAGCACGTTGGTGCTGACCCTCGCTTGCTCGAAGTCCTCATTCCAGTGGCCAGGGAGCATCGAAGTCATCACGAGTGCGGGGGACGTCATCCCTGATACATCGAGAACAATCCCGATAAACGCACATGTCGTATACGGATCTGCCGTGCAGTCAGTCCTGTCGGGTACTGGGTCACTTGGACGTGTAGTCGGCGATTCACCGATCTGCCCAGTCGTTGGCCAACTCCCGAGATACCGGCTTCGACGAGATCAGAGCACGAGCAGCGCTCCGTACCACGGCACTTCCTCGAAGCCGGCTTCTTCTTCCGCAAAAACGTAACTTCCAGCTTAGCCCCTCATCTGACCAGAATGCAGCCGAGTGCCGTTGAACCGGTTACGACCGCAGCCGGCAAGGAGCAGTGGCCAATGATAGCCGGAAGAGTTGTTCTTCCAGCAACATTGGAGCCGCGTAGCACCTTCGGCTGTTGGCGCGGGTTGCGGATCTTGGCAGGTGGTGTCTTCTCCCGGCGGTTCCCGCAGCCCTTCCGGAGTCGTGCCATTGCGGCTTTCTTGTCGCAGTCGCGACTGCGACAAGTTGTGCCAAATATTGGCCGCGAGAGTGCTTCGCCGTAACTCTTGCGAAAGGAGATGTGGATATGTCCTTAACACCGGATCCAACCTTTTACCCGTCGCCGGGCCTGGCGATGCAAGCAGCACCGGAGCGTTTCGCTTACGTAACTCTGCTAAACGTCGGCAAGAATGGAAAGCATGACGCTATGGGGGTGATTGACCTCGAGCCTGGTTCCTCCGGATATGGCCGGCTCGTCGGGCAAGTGGATTTTCCACACGGCGACAATGAACTGCACCACTTCGGCTGGAACGCTTGCAGTGCCTGCCTCTGCCCGCAAGCCTCACACCCACACATGGAGCGTCGTTATCTGGTTGTGCCGGGCATTGCGTCGTCCCGGATTCATATCCTGGATACGAAGGCAAACCCCAAGCAGCCGAGAATTGTGAAAGTGATCGAGGGCGAGGAGTTCATCAAGAAGACCGGCTACTCCTCGCCTCACACGATTCATTGCGGCCCCGACGGCATCTATGGCAGCGCGCTGGGTTCGGCCAGCGGAGATGGTCCGGGCGGCATCTTCCTGATGGATGCCGGGACGTTTGAGCTGAAGGGCCAGTGGGAGAAGGACCATGGCCCTCAAAATCTGGCGTACGATTTCTGGTGGCACCTTGGGCACGACACCCTGATCACTTCCGAATGGGGCACCCCGAATATGGTGAAGGACGGACTCAACCCAGAGTTGCTGCTGGGCGGAAAGTACGGCCACAAGCTGCACATTTGGGACCTCGACAAACGAGGCCATCTACAGGAGATTGATCTGGGCGCGGAGCAACAGATGGTGCTCGAGCTTCGGCCCTCTCACGATCCGCAAAAGACCTTCGGATTCGTCGGTGTGGTCGTCTCGCTGAAAGACCTCTCGTCCTCCATCTGGATGTGGTATCGCGAGGACGGCGGTAAGAACAGCAAATGGGCAGTCCGCAAGGTGATTGAAATCCCAGCGGAGCCGGCCGATCCGGAGAACCTGCCACCGCTGTTGCAGGGCTTCAAGGCAGTGCCGCCACTAGTAACCGACATCAACCTGTCGCTCGACGACCGCTTCCTCTATGTTTCGTGCTGGGGAACAGGTGAGTTCATACAGTACGACGTCTCCGATCCCGCCAACCCGAAGAAGACCGGATCGATCCACATGGGTGGCATCGTTCGCCGGGCCGCCCACCCGAAGAAACCTGCGGAGGCTCTCAATGGTGGTCCGCAGATGGTCGAGATCAGCCGCGACGGCAGGCGTGTCTACTTCACCAACTCGCTTTACTCCCCTTGGGACGAGCAGTTTTATCCCGATGGGGTGAAGAGTTGGATGGTGAAGATCGATACCCACCCAACCGGCGGGATGAAACTCGATGAAAAATTCTTTGTCGAGTTCGACGGGTTGCGCGCACATCAGCTAAGGCTGGAAGGGGGCGACGCGTCGTCAGACTCCTATTGCTACTCGGACACGAAATGACTCACGCAGGGCTAACTTCAACGACGTTGTGGCTGATGCTGCTCCTTGGCGCCTACCACGGACTCAACCCTGGGATGGGCTGGCTCTTCGCAGTTGCTCTGGGGATGCAGGAGCAAAAGGGGAGCGCAGTAGCAAGATCGCTCGTCCCCATTGCGCTGGGCCACGCCCTGGCCATCGGCAGCGTGGTGCTGGCTGCCGCGTTTCTCGGTATGATGCTGCCGCTTATAGTTATCCGCTACTTCGTCGCCGCGGTCCTGATCGGCCTTGGAATCTCTTGCTTGGTGCGACATCAACACCCGCGGTGGGTTCGCATGCAGGTGGGCTTCCGAGACTTGACCGTCTGGTCGTTTTTGATGGCCTCTGCGCACGGCGCCGGTTTGATGGTGGTGCCGGTCCTGCTGGCCAGCACCACTGTCCAAGCCCAGAACAGAATGGCAGGCCACCATCACATGCCTCCGACCGCCGGCCCGCTAGCTGGGATGCTCGCCACCGGTGTTCATACGATTGCCTATCTTGCGGTCACAGGGCTGATCGCGTGGGTGGTCTATCGAAAGCTCGGTCTCGCCCTTCTCCGCAAGGCATGGTTCAACTTCGACTTGCTCTGGGCAGCCGCGCTCGTGGCTGCGGGTCTTATCACCCTCCTTCTCATATAGCTGTTGTGGCTTCGAGGCGAAATCGACAGGAGGGTCTTAGGATGGTCTCTGAAGCGTCACTCGATGTTTCACGCTGTCAGGTTCTCGCTGTCGCAGGTCTGACGGTCGCCGCCGCGTGTCTACGGAGATATCTTGTCGCACAGGCGCGCAGCCTTCGGGCTTAGCGTTGATGGCTTTGGTCGATACTGCTTTGAGAAGTGCTGCCCGATGAGGTCGCATAGCTTAGAGCACGTTCCAGCGCGAAATCGAGCCCACGAGCAACATCATTGACCTGTTGGTCGCCGAATTGTCCAAACAGGGAAGATGGTCGGTCATACTCGGCAACCGAACCGCCTTCTTGGTCTTCATAGAGGACGACGCGCAAGGGGGCGTATAATGCGGCGGCCAATTGATGACGTGTCATCCTGGATGCAGTAAGAGGGTGTCCAATTTCGTACTGCACAGCCCTTCTGGCACAGATCGCGGCCGAACACGCTAACCTGCACGCCGGCGATGCCGGGCCCGCGCTCAGGGTTCCTGTTCCTTCTCGCCCCCGCGGTTACACGGCGCCGGTCCAACATAAAAAATAGACGCTCAGGTTTCCGGTAGCGACTAAACCAGCATCTCACAACCGGCGGCAGCTTTATCGCCCGGAAGCTTGGGGCTAGACAAGTCGGAAAGCGGGAAGCAACAGAAATTCGCCTTGGCACAACTAAAAACACAAAGAAGAGGTTGATCGACATGCCTTTGCTTCAGGTGGTAATTGTTCTTATCGTGGTGGGCGTTCTTTTGTGGTTGGTGAATCGCTATATTCCTATGCAATCGACGATCAAGTCGATCCTCAACGCGGTCGTAGTCATCGCAGTTGTCATTTGGATTCTGAACTTGTTTGGTCTTTTCCAGGCTTTTTCGAACATCCATGTCGGCAAGTGAGCGCTGCTTGCCTTCACACAGGGCAGGAAACGAGCGGCGGAATGTAATCGCTCGGAAGATAGCGAACCGATGCCCCTCCGTTGTTCTACTTGCTCTGCTAATGATGTTATGGGGTTTGTCCTCGTTGGATGCATAAGAATTAACGGGGGACCCGCCCAACCTTGACTTGATTCTGAACTCTTTGGAGAGGATCGAGGAGTAGAATCCTGCCTTGTCACAGCCCTACGACGTCATGCGTCAAGAACTAGCTGCGCATCTTGTCGATCGGTCTTCTGTTTGCGTACTCGCTTCGTCTGGATCTCGGCCGCTAGGTGTTGAGTCGCGTCCTGCTTCTCGGCAGGTCTCGCCTGTTTGCAACTGAGGAACATCTCAGCCGGGTTGGCCGACTATCCTACTTCGTAGTATATACCACACCGTGGTATATACCTGCCAAACGCAGGCGCAGCTCGCGTCTTCTACCACTACTACGATTCTCCTCCTGGTCCGAACCCAAATAGCAAGCGCTCTTCTTCGAACCAGGCCACCCACGAAACCGTCCATGTTGCAGGGAAGGCCACGATAACGTCAATCAATTCAGGATCATTTGGTCTGGTTCGGCCGACCGGTATCTGGCGCAGCACGATCGTGCTCCGCTGGGGCCGCAAAAATGCTTTTGCGCGGCTTCGCGAATCTCCGGACCCGAAGACGCTCGCAAAAAAGGTGAAGAGTCGCTGAATATTCTGCGTTATCGGCTGTAACTATCGTTAACGACAGTTCGTACTGTTGGCCGTGGTTTAGCGGTGCGGGCATACCATCCGCTAGGAGCCATCCCTGTAGCTCGCGCCGGCTGGGCAATTTACCTCGGTCAATTAAGTCGTGATTCAGGACCAAGTCGTAGTCGAATCGCGTTGTCACTCCCGGTAGCGAATACGAAAGCTCCCGTCCGGTCTTGCGGCCGTCGCGGAAAGCCACCTGGGTTGGCTCAAGCCAATGGAACGGCCTATCATCCCAAGGCGCGCGCAACACGACATCGCTCACCTCGATGGCGCGCGATGTGTGATTGATGACTGAAACTTCAAACATGTACGCGAGGCGGTGGTTCTCTAACTCAACTATGCGCGCGAGGTCGACAGCGCCGATTTGCGCAATTTCGACCTTTTGGAACTCAGGCTGTACTTCTGCGACAGACATGTCCACCGGACTCCCGAAACGGGAGAGTTCCTCAAGCATGGTCTTCAGTCGAAAATTACTGGTTGGGGGCACAGGGCTCTCCTTCGCACAAAATAGAATTCTCGTTCATTCATTCACATGTACATCACCGGAGAAGCTCCGCGATGCAGTTGGTTCCCGACAGAGGGGACACCGCTGCACGCCATCCGCGATTGATAACACCCGGTAGGCATAGGCCAGTTCATGGATGCGCTTTCGGATAGTGTCTGTAAGAAGGATTTTAAAGCCCTCCGCAACCCGCTTGCCACGAATTCCTAGTTGGCGGAGGACGGAGCCGACTCTCTTGGCCGACAGCTCGGATTCTTCGTGCCGCCCTTTGAGAAGAGCGTTGACGTTCTCCGCCAATTCACCCACCAGGAAGTGCGCAGTATCTGGTCGATGACAGAAAAAGAGCGCCACTTCGATCACCACGCATTTTGGATCAAAGAATCGATCTTCCGCCGCTTCCTGGCTTTGCCGCAAAATCTCCTGTCTCACGGAATTGCTCAGCTCAGGGCAATCCAAGATCGGAGCCAACCAGGCGCTGGCCTCTTCCCGCATTTCGGGATTGAATTCCCTACACTCGATCGTTCGGTTGGATACCTGCTCGCGGAGCGTAAGGCGCCAGCGCAGCAGGGTAGCTTGTAACCTTGAAGCGATGTCTTGCTCTTCCGTGTCACTCAAGGAACGAAGGGGGTTCTGTGCAGGAGTTACAGAGGCTCTGAGTCCATGCTGGTCAAATGGGAAATCGTCACAGGCGAATGTCTTGGCTCCGTATAAATCCAGACGCCCTTTTCCGCGAAGAGTGTAGAAGTGGCGTCGGTTCGATGCGAGCAGAATTCGCCTCAAGCGTGCCGCGAGATCTCGCCGATTGATGAGAAGGGTAGCGCCTAGCCCCTGCGGTAGGGTGCTGAGGCTTGCGAAGTCGACATCGCCTAACAAAATCGCACGGCGGCAGCAGCATCCCAAAAGGCGCAAGATCTGGCTGACCGCACTATCCGGCCCGAACAAATATAAGACTGGCGCCATGGGCATGCAGTCGCAGAACCAAGTGGCCATCACAAAGGCGACCAGCAGATCCAACACTTCAGGTCGAAGATGCGCGTAGGTCGACAGAAAATCGCGTAGCGATGAGACTATTGCCTCGGTGGAATCGTATTCCTGACTCGGTGGGGGGAAGCGCACCCACCGTGCGAGGCTATTACCTAATGTTTTAGGGATGTAAGAAACTCCGCCATGTTCGACTTCCGCTACTGTGCTGGCCCGCTCGCCATCCCAAGTGTGCAGCAGCAGCTGGCCGGGGTGTTCGGGATCGGTAACCGCTTCCAACGGCAGTCCGGGGATCATCGCGCTCAGGATTTCAATGGCCGACATGCGCTGTTCACTCGCCGCAAAAAATCGAAAGCCCGCCTCCGCTGGCGGGCCTAGACACAAATTTCCTTCCCCCAATTCTGGCACGGGCGTTAAGAAAAAGCAAGTTTTATCAGCAACCCTCCCGGTCCGCACATTTTCGATCCCAGCGTGCCGCAACTGGCTGATGCCGCGGGCCGAACCTTCATTCAGAACGCCCGCTCCACTGACGGTCGGCTGTATACGTCGATCCATGACGCTTCTGGGTGATTCGCGAGTTGCAAGCCGTCGCTAACCGAGAGGCAACCCACGCTCGTCTGCCATAGACGGAAAGTGGGTAATCGCTAGCGCGAGCAATGCGTCAGGCGCGCGTAAGTATAGACTCCGGTGTCCGTACGCTCTTGACAAGCGAGAACGATCGCTCGCTGGAGTAAGTCGCGATTCCGAGCACATTGGAGCGATGTCGTTTACCGGAAAAACCTTGCCACCGAGAGGGCTGCTCAGCACCGCTCTATCGCCAAACCCATGGCATTGCCGCCGCCGAGGCAAAGGGCTGCGATGCCCTTGTGTACGTCGCGACGGATCATCTCGTAAAGCAACGTCGTTAGAATTCTCGCCCCGCTGGCGCCGATGGGATGTCCAAGGGCAACTGCACCGCCGTTCACGTTGACCTTGCCGAGATCCAGCCCGAGCTCACGCGTGACCCCGATCGCCGCCACGGAGAACGCTTCATTGATCTCGTAAAGATCCACTTCTTCGTTTTTCCATCCCGTCTTTTTCCAGAGTCGCCGCACGGTTTCAACGGGCGCCATCATGATCCAGGAGGGAGCAATGCCACTGCTGGCCTGCGCCACAATGCGCGCCATCGCTTTCAGCCCGAGCTCCTTCGCTTTCGCTGCCGACATGAGCACAAGAGCCGACGCGCCGTCGGTCACGCCCGGTGCATTGCCTGCGGTCACCGTCCCGTCTTTCTTGAATGCCGGCCGCAGGCTGCGCAAGATTTCAATGGTGGTGTCCGCGCGCGGCGACTCATCCTTGCTGAACAATAGCGGGGGGACACCTTTCTTTCTCGACGGCAGCTCGACAGGAATGATCTGACCTTTGAAGCGGCATTCGTTGATCGCGCTCACCGCTTTGCGATGCGAGTTAGCGGCATATCCATCCTGCTCCTCGCGGCTGATCTTATACTTCTCGGCGACATTCTCCCCAGTGATGCCCATGTGGTAATCGTTGAAAATGTCCCACAGGCCATCATGTACCATCGCGTCGACCACCTTCTGATCACCCAGTCGAAACCCTTTCCGTGCAGTTTGCAGAAGGTAGGGAGCATTGGTCATGCTCTCCATGCCGCCGGCGACAACCACGTGCGAGTTTCCCGTCTGGATCGCCTGTTGTCCAAGCGCTACTGCTTTCAACCCCGAGCCGCAGACTTTATTAATGGTCACAGCGCTCACGCTGTCGTGGAGTCCGCCGCCGAGAGCAGCTTGGCGGGCCGGGTTCTGGCCTAGTCCGGCGGAGATGACATTACCCATGATGCACTCATCGACCGTGCTGGGATCGACGCCTGAGCGTTTAACTGCCTCGCGTACGACGATGGCGCCCAACTGCGGCGCGCTGAAATCGGAAAGCGAGCCCTGAAATTTGCCGATCGGTGTACGTACCGCCGACACGATGACAACATCTTCTAGGAAAGCCATGGCTGTTTAACTCCTGATAGAAATCTGCGGGGACACTATTAGAGTCATCGCGCGGGTGCGTCACCTTCACATCCCGCGCGTAGTGTTTCTGCTACCCCTGTCGTGCCAATCGCCGACTTGCCAGTCGAAACTGGCTTTCGCTTATCCCCCCGCCAATTCGAGGACGCCTAACGCTACCTCGCTATGCTCGAGACGGTCGAGAGGTTTCGCGAAGTCGAGGACAACGCGGGATGCCACTTCGCCATGTTCAAGCCGATCAAAGATTTCGTTGATGGAGGACAACGGCTGCAGCTCGATATCGGCCTTGACCTTACCCTCGGTGGCAAAAGCGAGTGCTTCGGCCATATCCTGGCGAGTGCCGACAAACGAACCGCGGATGGTTATGCAGTTCGCCACTACATCGAAGAGAGGAACCGGAAATTCGCCCGGAGGCAGACCGACCAGGACGCAGGTGCCGCGCTTCCTCGTCATGCCAACGCCCTGCTTGAACGCCATAAGTGAGGGCGCGGTAATCAGAACGCCATGAGCTCCTCCACCGATCTCCTTTTTCAATGCGGCTGCTGGATCACCACTCTTCGCGTTGATCACGAGATCGGCACCTACTCGCTTGGCGTGGGCCAGCTTGCCATCGTCGATGTCGATCGCACAGACGAGCAGTCCCATGGCTTTGGCATACTGGATCCCAAGGTGCCCGAGTCCACCAGCTCCCGAGATAGCCAGCCATTCGCCGGGCTTCGCTCCGCTCTCCTTGATTCCCTTGTAAGTGGTGATACCGGCGCAAATTAACGGGGCCGCATTCACAGATGAGAGTCCGGCAGGAATATGGGCGACGTAGTTTGGGTCCGCGAGGATATATTCAGCAAAGCCGCCGTTCCTGGTGTAGCCGCCGAACTCCGCTTTAGCGCAGACCGTCTCCCACCCCTTCAAGCAGTACTCGCAGTGACCGCACGCGGAATACAGCCAGGGTACTCCGACCCTGTCGCCCTCCTTCACGATTGTCACGTTCAATCCGACGCCGACGACTGGCCCGATGGCCTCATGGCCAGGAATGAAAGGGAGCGTGGGTTTGATCGGCCAGTCGCCATGCATGGCATGTAGATCGGTGTGGCACACGCCGCAGGCCTCGGTCTTAACCAGTATCTGGTCGGGCCCAGGAGACGGGATGTCCCATTCCTGAAGCGTTAGGGGTTTTCCGAACTGTTCGACAACTGCTGCGTGCATCTTGCGCGCCATGAGTAACTCCTATTTTCAAAACTCGGATAGGTGCAGCGCGGCTTACGCGCTGGTAGGGGTGCCTAAGCCGGCGCGTCGATCGATTCAACGCAAATCAGCTTCTTGTTCACAAACTCCTGGATGCCCATGCTGCTGAGCTCACGCCCGTAGCCGGAGTCCTTGATCCCTCCAAACGGCAAGTCCGGTCTCGTCCAAGTGGGGTGGTTGACGAACATCATGCCTGTGTCGACGCGGCTCGCCACGCGCTTGCCGCGCGCAACGTCCTTGGTGAAGACCGAGCCCCCCAACCCGAAATTCGAGTCGTTGGCGAGCGCGACCGCCTCGTCCTCGTTCTTGACTCGGAAGAAGAGCGCGACTGGCCCGAAGAATTCCTCTCGATATGCGGGATTGTCGGGCTTGATATCCGCAAGAATCGTCGGCTGCATGAAAGCGCCCGGTCGATCGAGGCGTTTCCCGCCCATCACCAGGGTGGCACCCTTGGCCACCGCTCCTTCGACCTGGTCCAGCAGTTGTACCAAGGCCTCTTCCGTGGATAGGGGACCGAGGGTGGTAGCTTCATCCATCGGGTCACCTGGCTTGAGCACCGAGAGCGCCGTCTGGAACCTTTCAAGGAAGCGGTCGGCTAACTCTTCGACGACGATGAATCTCTTCGCAGCGACGCAGCACTGGCCCGTATTATTCATCTTGCCCCAGAGCGCCCACTTGACCGTCTTATCAAGGTCGGCATCCTCGAGTACGATGAAGGCGTCGCTGCCACCAAGTTCCATCGTTGACTTCTTAAGGTTTTTTCCAGCTCTTCCGGCAACACTCTTGCCTGCTTCCACGCTTCCGGTCAACGCCACGCCTTTGATTCTGGGGTCGTCGATCACGCGATCCACCTGATCATGCGAGATCAATAGGTTGGTGTACGCCCCCGCCGGCGCACCCGCTTCCAGCCAAAGCTTCTCGAAGGCGATAGCGCATTGCGGCACGCAGCCCGCATGTTTCACCATAACGACATTGCCCGCCATAAGGTTGGGCGCAGCAAAGCGCGCAAGCTGGTAGTAGGGGAAGTTCCAGGGCTCAACACCGAAGAGCACTCCCAAAGGACTGCTTTCAACCGCCGCTTCTCCCGAACTGGGCTTGAGATGTTCTGGTGCGAGGAAGCGCTCGCCGTTCTTCGCGTAGTAGTCGATAATGTCCGCACTGAGCAGCACTTCGCCCCGTGCCTGGTCGATGAGTTTCCCCATCTCGAGCGTCACCGGACGAGCGAACTCGTCGATGCGCGCGCGCATAATAGCAGCCGCTTTCGCGACCACCGCCGTTCGCTCAGCAAAGGTGGTGTGCCGCCATTTTTCGAAGCAGGTTGAGGCTGTTGCGAGCGCCGCCTCGAGCTGATTGTCATTGAGTTCCTCGAACGTCTTCAGGATCTTGCCGTCGTATGGATTAACACTTTGGTAGGCCATGGCTTCGTGCCTTTCTAAGTTGTATTGTGCGGGCGGCCGATCCCCCCTCATCTCAGCGGAATCGCGGCTATGGCCGATTGTCTCTCCACGAAGATGCGGAAGCTGTACCGTTTTGCTCGTTTCGAGCGTCAAGTTATGGGCGGGGCGCTTTCCAACCATTAATGTGAAGGGGATGTCTGCTCCAGGTATAGCCACATCGGAATCATGGCGGGCAGCGGAGCCAGCAAACACACCTGGCCGCACATCGATGGCTGGCGCCCCGCTCTAAGTAAGTTCCAACCCTCCTTACATGTGGTATCCGCCGTTGACGTTCAATTCCTGTCCGGTGATGTAGTCTCCGTCCGCGGCAAGGAAAGCGGCCGCCTTGGCGATTTCCTCTGGCGACGCGAAACGTCCCAAAGGAATCTTCGCCTTGATCTGCGCGGCAATCTCTTCCGGAATGGCATCCACCATTTCCGTAGAGGTGAAGCCCGGCGCAATGGCATTAGCGGTAATGTTGAACTTGGCCATTTCCAGCGCGAGGGTTTTGGTGAAGGCGATAATGCCGCCTTTGCTCGCCGAATAGTTCGCCTGGCCAAATGCGCCCATCTGCCCGACGACCGAGCTGATATTGATGATCCGCCCAAATCTCTGGTTGATCATGGCCGGCACCGCCGCGCTGGTGCAATAAAACGTGCCGTTCAGGTTGACGTTGATCACCGCTGCCCAGTCGTCGTCGGTCATCTTGCGCATGCTTCGATCGCGCGTAATGCCGGCGTTGTTCACCAGGATGTCGAGCCGCTGCCATTTGTCGAGCACTTCTTTGACGATGCGCGCGGCCTCGCCTTTCTTGGCCACGTCGCCCTGAACGAGCAGGCACTCGACACCCAGTTCGCGGATTTCATCGGCCGCGCTTTCGGCCTGCTTGGCATCCGCCCGGAAGTTCAGCGCCACGTTCGCCCCACGGCGCGCCAATTCAAGCGCGATTGCGCGTCCAATGCCGCGCGAGGCTCCGGTCACCAGCGCGACCTTTCCGGCGAGCGAAGTCGGTTGGTAATTTCCATTTCCACCTGCAACATTTGCCATTTCTAAACTCCTGTCTTCCGAATTGCAGCTCACAATCGCGGGATCGACCCGCATAACCACGTAGCCCCCAACCGCGCCGGCGCCGAACCCCGGCGCGAAAATTCGCATGGGACGGTCAATCCTGCCTTCGCGCACGGCGTCATGGACGGCCATGAGAATACTCGCGGACGACGTGTTGCCAACCCGTTCGATGTTGAAAAAGATATGGTCACCCGGGATTCCGGCCGCCTCGGCCAGACGTAAGCACCATGTTCTTGTTGGCCTGATGCGGAACGACCAGATCGATCGCGTCAATGAGCGAGCCGCCGCCACCGTTGGGGTTCGGAAGCTGCGCCAGCTCGCCCATCATCTCTTTCAGATAGCGAGTGACCAGGGCCTTCACCTCCGGCCCGTACACGGTAATGTTGTTGTCGAACTCCGGGTTGGGCCAGATGATGGAGTTCACCTCCGACCAGGGTCCGCTGGCGTAGGTCTGGAAGAACTCGATATCGGAAGGAGTTCCTTCCGGCGCGGGAGCCACCACCACGGCCGCTGCTCCATCGCCGAAGATCATGCGGGAGGTCCGGACCGTTCCGATCTTGTCGGAGAACTTCTCCGCGCAGACCAGCAGCACCGGCCGCTCGATCTCCTGCAGCAGGCGCACCGCCTCGGCAAGACCATAGGGCATGCCCGCGCAGGCGGCGACGATGTCGCACGAAGTATGCGTCTGCATGAGGCCGAGCTCACCCGAAAGCCAGGTGGCAATCGATGGAATGAGTTTAGTGCTGGTGCAAGTGCAAAACAGGACGGCGCCAATCTCGGCGGGCCGCCGGCCAGACTTCGCCAGGGCTTTCTTGGCTGCAAGCAGGGCCATGTCCTCCAGGGGCAACTGGGTGTAACGCCGCTCCTCGATGCCGGTCTTCTCGCTGATTTCCGCGGCGCTCATGCGCGACCAGCAGTAGGCGTGGTTGCGGATGAGGTCTGCATTGGTGCAGGTCACCTCGCCCTCATAGACGGCAATGGCCTCAAACCGGGGAAGAATTTTGAATCGCTTGCTTACCTCGACCGGAGGATACGGCTTGATGGGCTGACTCAGGGCCAGAGTGTCGGGCCGGATCATCCGATTCGGGCGAACTCGCGGTCCCCAATTTTCGTCCTGCTTTACCCGCTGGATGAAACGAAGCACATCTTCGATTCCGCGGATGAAATGCCACCACATAATCGTCGTCCTTCAGCTTGCCGATTTCAGTTTGCGTGCTGGTCGACGGGTCCCACGGATACTGGTTGTGAAGGATCATGCACTGCCGCATCAATGCCTCCAGCTCAGGCACGGGATGCAGGCAGTCGATCACATCGTCGAAGGTGTAGCGCAGATAATCGGGGTCGTAAGCCAGCAAGTGCCGGGTGCGGTTCGCAGGGTCCGCCAGCGCCTCGGCCACCGTCGGACGGATGGGCCGAAGCTCTCCGCCAGCGCTGAGTGCTGTTGCGAAAGACATTCAGCAGAATGCCGAAACTCCGGTCTTCCAGTTCTTCGTCCCACGACGGGGGCAGAGCCTGGTAACCAGCCTCGATCGCGGTTGTGACGCGGCGGAATCCCGTGGCTTGTACACCGGAAGGAAAATATCGTCCCGCTGCCGCGGCAGATCTCCCCAGCGAGTGGGACGTTTCTCGTACATGGTCAGGGTGTAGCGATTCACCCAGAAGCGGTTCAACACCAGGTCGCGGCAAAGCTCATATCGGCTCTTGTATTCACCCGCCTGCAAGCGCGTGCGCAATCTCCACGTCGGTCGGAGCTTTCTCCCCGAAATCCCGCCGGATAACCGCTGCAAATTGCTTGAGGGTCTTAAATACCCAAAAGTCCAACTCTGGGAAAAAGTTGCCGGGGAAGACAATGCGGCCGTGAGAGTTGATCACGAAAGGTTTCAGCAACATTTAATACATCTTCTTTCCTTTGAGCGGTCGACCCCAGTGTTCAGTTCGTCCCTGTTCTGAGCAAGAGCGCACACCCCGTCATGCCAGCCGGATGTTCTCTCCTTAGGTTTCATTCGACTCGACGGCGCAAACGGGCTCGACTCGCTTAGGATGACCGAGTGACAAGCCGCATTCTTAGATCATCACCGTCTCGTGATACTCGCCGTACACACGGCGCATAGCATCGGAGATCTCGCCGACGGTGGCGTTGCTTTCAACTGCCTCGACGATGGGTGGCATCAAGTTACCGGCACCCCGCGCGGTGTCTTCGACTTGCTTTGAGCGCCGCCTGCCACGTTGCCCGATCGCGCTGGGCGCGCAGCGCGCGCAGGCGCTCAACCTGCTTGCGTTCAAGCGACTCGTCAATCCGCTGCAGTGGTATCGGCCTCTCTTCGTCAAGCTGAAAAGCGTTCACGCCCACAACCATGGCTTCGTGGCGATCAACCTTCAGCTGGTACTCGTACGCGGCGTTCTGGATCTCCTGCTGCACGAAACCGCGTTCGATCGCCTTCTGAATTCCGCCCCATGGCTTCGATCTTGTCCAGGTATTCGCGCGCGCCTGACTCAATCTGATTGGTCAGTGATTCGACATAGTAGGAGCCGGCGAGCGGATCGATCGTCTGCGCCGGCTCCCGACTCGTGAGCAATGATTTGCTGAGTGCGCAGAGCGATGCGTGCCGACTGCTCGGTCGGCAGCGCCAGCGCCTCGTCGAAGGAGTTGGTGTGCAGCGATTGCGTCCCCGCCGAGCACGACCACCATGGCCTGCAACGCTGTGCGGGCGATATTGTTCTCCGGCTGCTGCGCAGTGAGGGTTGAGCCTGCAGTCTGTGTATGAAAGCGCAACATCCACGACTTGCCCTTCTTGGCGGCGAATTGATCGCGCATGATGCGGGCCCACATGCGCCGGGCGGCGCGGAACTTCGCGACTTCTTCTAGGAAATTGCTATGCGCGTTAAAGAAGAACGAGAGCCTGGGCGCAAAGTGATCGACGTCAAGGCCGGCGTCGATTGCAGCCTGCACGTAAGTCATGCCATTAGCAAGGGTGAACGCCACTTCCTGCACGGCGGTGCATCCCGCTTCGCGCATGTGATAACCCGAAATTGAGATGGTGTTCCACTCCGGGACATTCTCCTCCGCGTAAGAGAAGATGTCGGTAATGATGCGCATGGCCTGAACTGGCGGGTAAATGTAGGTTCCTCGCGCGATGTATTCCTTGAGTACATCGTTTTGGATAGTGCCGGATAGCTTGTGGATATCGCGGCCAGTACGTCGCGCCGTCTCTATGTGGAGCGAGCCAGCAGAATCGAGGCGGTGGCATTGATCGTCATCGAAGTTGAGATCTGCTCCAGATTGATACCCTCGAACAGACGCATCATGTCTTCGATGGAGTCGATGGCTACGCCAACTTTGCCGACCTCACCCATCGCTAGCGGGCTGTCGGAGCCCATACCAATCTGGGTCGGCAGGTCGAAGGCCACGCTCAAGCCAGTCGTTCCCTGGCTCAGCAGGTGCTTGTTGCGCGGCGGTTGGACTCTTCGGCGTCGCCCATGCCGGCGTACTGCCGCATGGTCCAGAGACGGCCGCGATACATTGTGGCCTGCGCGCCGCGGGTGTAGGGAAATTGTCCGGGATGGTTGCAGGTCGCGATCGTAGTCCCAACCCTCGAGGTGAGCGGGCGTTTTATGAAGAGGTTGAACTTTGATGTGCGAAGAGGTTTCCCGGTCGTCGGCCAGCTTGGTGGCGGTAGCCTCTCGCTTAGTCGCGGGTATGGTCGTTTCGGTAACCATTGGGCGTATCCTTAAGATTCTCAACGTCAAACTGGGTTTAAGCTGCGGACAATGCGTCCTCAACAGCGGCCAGATCCTTTACCCGGTCGCTCGCCCGTTCCTTTTCGCCGACTTCGTCCAACTGAAGATGTTTCGTCTCCGGCGAGTACCACAGGCTGACAAATGTCATAATTGCGCCGATCGTCAGGATGACCGCTGGCGATAACCACATATCCTGTTTTTCGATCGCGGCGATAAAGGGGATCTTGTGGGCCCACCATACGTAGACGCTAAACCATGCTCCCAATAGCGCTCCGGAGGAATAGCCAAAGCCGACACCCGCCGCGCGTCGCCTGGTCGGGAAGCGTTCGCACAAGTAGGCAGGAACGACTCCCCATGCCAGCTTCAGCATTGCCGCCATCACGCATCCCGCCACTGCCATCCACAAGTTCCGTTGGATAGCCGCATGGTAGAGGACATAAAAAACGGGAATTCCAAATACGACGAGAAAGACGCAGTACCACTGGGTGAGAATCTTTCTTCCGGTTCTGTCCGACAGCCAGCCGTAGAAGTTGTAACCGAGGAACGCCATGAACAGGGCAAAGCCGTAGATCAGGCTGTAGGTCGTGGTATTAAATCCACGTCCCTTCAGGGTCAGGATGTTAGGAAGAAATCCGTAGACCGAATAGTCGGTGAGGAACAAGCCGGTCATGAAAAAGAAGACCTGCAGGAAGTCCCACAGTTGGGGAGGTTTGAACAGGCTGAGGAATGGGGACTTCTCGATCTTTCCCTCCGCCTTGGTCTTTTCAAATTCCGGCGATTCCTGGAGGTTATTCCGGATATACAGTGCCAGGAACACCGGGATGACTCCGGACATGAACGCGATGCGCCAGCCATAGGCCGCCATGGCTTCTTGGGTGGTCAGGAACGAAATAAGTGCGAACACGAGTGAAGCAAATACGTAGCCCAGCGGGAAACCTGATTGGATGAAACCGCCAATGGCGCCGCGTCTCTTTTGGGGAGCGTATTCAATGGCAAAGGTGTGGCCGACCGCGTATTCGCCACCGAAGAAGATGCCCATGACCAACCGCAGCGAACAAAAAATGACATACGACCAGACGCCGATTTGGGCATAGGTGGGAAGAAATCCTCCCAGGAGGGACATCACGCCGACGCCGCCGATGGTCAGCACCAGCAGGAAACGCCTCCCGATTTTGTCGGCATAGCGTCCAAAAATCGCCGAACCGATCGGCCTTGAGGCCATGGTAATGGAATAGCTGAATACGATAACAATGTACTGCCAGGCGGCGCTGCCCTTGGGTGACACGAAAACTTTCACCAGGATCGGCGCCATGACCAGCACCATCGCCATGTCATACGCATCCAGCATGAATCCCAGAAACTGGGAGGCCATCGCCATCTTTGTTTGT
>CAVSUN010000002.1:0-1824803 GCA_963731345.1 uncultured Acidobacteriaceae bacterium
GCTTGAATTTGCGTTTCGCCGAGGCTTCGCCTTGGACCTGCGGAAACCGGGAGATCCCGTTGCGTTGCAGACAGCGGTGAAGGGACGAGCGCGTCAGAGCGGGATAGCGGACTGCAGAGGTACAGGCAGTCGTCGAGCAGCAGCAAACTATGCCTTCGGAAAGCAACGACGACCGCCTCTTCCTCGACTGACAGGACTGTCGATCTCGGCTCCTTGGGTCCTATCGGCAGATCGGAAACGGACGTCCGCGCCTTCCACTTGGCGATCGTCTTCGGGTTGACGTTGTCCTTCGCAAGCGCCCTCAGGCTCTCTTGACTATGTTGTATCGCTCGACGGACCGCCTCTGTCGTTGTGGCGGTCCCGTGTAAATCTGTCCCATAGCGCATCCTTCAAATGACCCGATAGGAATGCCCCATCAAAATGTGGGACGAAACACCTAGGGAGCCTTCTCGCGGCCTTTGAATTCAAAATCTCGACCTTCGTCTGCACCATCAGAGCATCTTAAGGTTCTTCACGGACGACATCGAATTTGGCGCGGTCCCCAGGCATCAAGTCCTTGTTGACGAGCGCTTTGGCGACCAGTTCGCGCAGCGGCAACTCGGTCGCCGAAGCGAAACGGGACAGCAGATCGTCGTAGGCCGCGATCGCGTCCTCGCTGCGGCCAAGCGCGCTGAGCGCGCCCCCTTGTTGACGAGCGCGTTGGCGACCGATCGCGCAGCGGCGTCGGTCGTCCCTCGAAGCAGGCCAGTAGATCGTCGTAGGCCGCGATCGCTCTTCGCTGCGGCCAAGCGCGCCAAGCGTGACCCCCTTGTTGAAGAGCGCGTTGGCGACCTCGTTCGCGCAGCGGCGACTCGGTCGCCTCATGAAGCGGGCCAGCAGATCGTCGTAGACCACGATCGCGTCCTCGCTGCGGCCGAGCGCGCCGAGCATGATCCCCTTGTTGACGAGCGCGTTGGCGACCAGTTCGCGCAGCGGCAACTCGATCGCCGAGCCGAAACGGGCCAGCAGATCGTCGTAGGCCGCGATCGCCTCCTCGCTGCGGCCGAGCGCGCCGAGCGCGACCCCCTTGTTGAAGAGCGCGTTGGCGACCGATTCGCGCAGCGGCGACTCGGTCGCTGCCTCGAAGCGGGCCACTAGATCGCCATAGACCGCGATCGCATCTTCGCTGCGGCCGAGCGCGCCAAGCGTGACCCCCTTGTTGAAGAGCGCTTTGGCGACCAGTTCAGTTCGCGCAGCGGCGACTCGGTCGCCTCGTTGAAGCGGGCCAGCAGATCGTCATAGGCCGCGATCGCCTCCTCGCTGCGGCCGAGCGCGCTAAGCATGACCCCTTGTTGACGAGCGCGTTGGCGACCAGTTCGCGCAGCGGCGACTCGGTCGCCGAAGCCGAACGGGCCAGCAGATCGTCGTAGACTGCGATCGCGTCCTCGCTGCGGCCGAGCATGCCGAGCGCGACCCCCTTGTTGAAGAGCGCGTTAGCGAACTGCTCGCGCAGCGGCGATCCGGTCGCGTGCTCGAAGCGGGCCAGCTAGATCGTCATAGGCCGCGATCGCCTCTTCGCTGCGGCCAAGCGCGCCGAGCGCGACCCCCTTGTTGAAGAGCGCTTTGGCGACCGTTCCAGTTCACGCAGCGGCGATCCGGTCGCCGTATTGAAGCGGGCCAGCAGATCGTCGTAGACCACGATCGCATCCTCGCTGCGGCCGAGCGCGCTAAGCATGATCCCCTTGTTGACGAGCGCGTTGGCGACCAGTTCGCGCAGCGGCGACTCGGTCGCCGAGCCGAAACGGGCCAGCAGATCGTCGTAGACCGCGATCGCGTCCTCGCTGCGGCCGAGCACGCCGAGCGCGACCGCCTTGTTGAAGACCGCGCTGGCGACCACTCGCGCAGCGGCGGCCCGGTCGCTGCCCCGAACCAGGCGACAGATCGTCGTAGGCCGCGATTGCATCTTCGCTGCGGCCAAGCGCACCAAGCCTGACCCCCTTGTTGAATAGCGCTTTGGCGACCAGTTCCAGTTCACGCAGGGGCAATCCGGTCGCCTCATTGAAGCGGGCCAGCAGGTCGTCATAGGCCACGATCGCATCCTCGCTGCGGCCGAGCGCGCTAAGCATGATCCCCTTGTTGACGAGCGCGCAGGCGACCAGTTCGCGCAGCGGCAACTCGATCGCCGAAGCGAAACGAGACAGCAAATCGTCATAGGCCGCGATCGCGTCCTCGCTGCGGCCGAGCCCGCCGAGCGCGACCCCCCGACTGAACAGGGCGTCGCCGACGAGCTCGAGCAGTGGCGAGTCAGCCGCTGCGCCGAAACGGGTCAGCAGATCGTCATAAATAGCGATCTTGTCCGCCCTGCCGCCGCCCAAGCGACTAAGGGCGAGCCTAGCGTTTGCGATGATCCGAGGCCTTTCAACAGACGGGATTTTGTTGGTCTCTAGTATTCGTGAACCGCAGGAAAGCGACTCTTCGTATTCCTCTACGCAGCACGCATTGAGTGCAAATTCATCAAGCAGCCCGTACTCATAAATCCACTTTCCCATGAAAAGCCACGTCGGCACCGGCAAGTCAAGGCCCGTCTTTGCAACCTCATATCCATCTCGATGTCGCCCGATTATCCTGAAGATACGACTAACTCCATGTATCGCCTCCGCCCGCATGGGAATACGTCGATTGCCCGCTTATACGTACCAATTATATCGTAAAAATCAAAGCGAAGAGCCTCCTTAATTCGGGCGGCTTTCACCAAGCACACGTAGACTTCCTCATCGACTCCTCAACTGATGTCCATGTCTGATCAGGGAAACAGTAATGCAGCGCCTTTTGCAGATCGCCGCACGCTTCATAGCTTTGGGCTATATGGAAGGCATATCTCGCTCTGATCAACGCATCACTTTCAGTTGACATTGCGCTTTCCATCAGTTGCGCATCCTTCAAGTTTGTCTCTGGGTCGAAACCTTGCTCCGTCGTGATTATAACGAATCCAACAGTCCCTTATATGGCCGAGGGTTGGCAAGCCCTCTTGACAATGCAAGTATTCATGAACTACTCCGTGAAAGACGAAAAACATTCGATTGCTGCATAGTAGCGCGCGCTGATAATCGTGACCCCTTCCAATATGTCGATGCTATAACAATCCGAAATAAGGCTGCGCTTGAGTTCCTCGACGCGCATGTCAGGACTAAACACCAGCAAATCATCTGCATCAATAATCAAAGCATATTCAATATCCTTTACCTCGCTAGCTTCGCCAGCGCATGGGATCGATTATAGGCGAAATCGCGCCAGGGTTCCTCGATGACGACCCCCCGGAGATTTTCTCGCCAAAGCCAATCCCTTATAATTTGTTGGGTGCCGTCCGTTGACCCCGTATCCTCAATCACCACATAATCGATTAATAGCCGCACGCTCTCGAGGCACCGCAAGACAACGTGGGCCTCGTTTTTGACAATCATGCATAGGCCAATCGTTTTGGCGGTGTTAGCCGAACGCACTGCAGGCTGCCTTCTCGTACTTGTTTCCGATGGGGACTGACAATCTGAGGCTGCGCGGCGTTGCTCACTTCGAATTCCTCCATCTTGCGTGCCCATATTGCCAGTTGCGTGGGATCAACTCAACCATCCGTCCGGGATCAGCGCATCTGAGAGTCTGTCCGATAACATTATGCGCGATTGCATAGTTTTCGCAGCATGAGGCGGATAGAGGCGAGACGCAGAAAGGCGAGCGCCCTGTTGTTGAGGCATTCCCAGTCCTTGGCCAGTCTTCGGCAGCCGCCGAGCCATGCGAAGGTGCGTTCGACGATCCAGCGCTTGGGCAGCGTGACGAAACCTGTGGCTTGATCCGATGTTTGACGATCTTGACGGTGACGCGCGCCAGAATCCGTTCCATCGCGCTCTGGAACTCCGGCCCCTGATAGCCGCCGTCGGCAAGAGCTTGATCAGGAACGGAAAGGCGCCGAAACAAGTTCGCCATCAGCAGCGCGCCGCCGTCGCGATCCTGGATGTCGGCGGAGTGCACGATCGCGTGCATCAGCAGGCCGCGTATCGACGAGGATGTGCCGCTTCTTACCCTTGATCTCCTTGCCTGCATCGTAGCCCGTCGGGTCGGTCGCAGGCCCCCTTATGGATTGCCTGCCCCGACTAAGAGGTAGCCGCTAGTCTGGTGGCCTCGAAATCACGAGGAGCGAAGCCATGGAAATCTCGATACTCCGCATTGATCTCGGAAAGAACAGTTGCAGCCTGGTTGGTGCGAATTCCGATTTAATCCGGCCAGGGATTCCGATTTGATGTCGGCCGCCGTTCCGATTTGATGTCGGCCACCATTCCGAAATGAAGCCGGCCACCTGAGCCGGTCACGGCTGTGATCGTTTGCTCCCCGCGGTTCAGCAACTGCGGCACTCCTGGGCCCGTCGATGGTCGACGAGGAGATCGGGATGCCGGCGAAGCGGGAACTGAGCATGCGACAATTGCGACATCTATTGCGGCTGCGTCACGATGGGGTGAGCGCGCGCGAGATCGGGCGACGTCTTGGCGTGGCGCGCTCGACAATTCAGGACAATCTGAAGCGGGCGGCGGCGGCCGGGCTGGCATGGCCGCTGGCGGACGACGTCACCGACGAGGCTCTGGAAACGCGGCTGTATGGGCGGGCCGAGGTCACGCAAGGCCAGCGGCGGCGGGCCGAGCCGGACTGGGCGGCCCTGGCGCGCGAGCTCAAGCGTCCTGGCGTCACGATGACGATCCTCTGGGAGGAATACCGAGAGGTCCATTCTGAGGGTTACGGCTACAGCCGCTTCTGCGATCTGCTTCGCGGTTTCGAACGGCGGCTGACCCCCGTGATGCGCCAGCACCACGTCGCCGGGGAGAAGGCGTTCGTTGACTATTCGGGCAAGCGGATCGGGATCGCCGATCCGACGACCGGAGAAATCCGCGAGGCGGAGATCTTCGTCGGCGTGCTCGGCGCCTCGAACCTCACCTATGCCGAGGCGACCTGGACGCAGACACTGCCGGACTGGACTGGCGCCCACGTGCGCATGTTCCGCTTTTTCGGCGGCGCGCCGAAGCTGCTGGTTCCCGACAATCTGAAGAGCGGGGTCAACAAGGCCTCCTTCTACGATCCCGAGATCAACCGGACCTACGGGGCCATGGCGGCGCATTATTCGGTCGGCGTCCTGCCGGCGCGGCCGGGAAAGCCGCGGGACAAGGCCAAGGTCGAGGCCGGCGTCAGATTCGCCCAGACCTACATTCTGGGGCGACTGCGCCATCTGACCTTCTTCTCGCTCGCCGAATGCAACGAGGCGATCGCGCTCGTCATGCAACGCATGAACGACCGTCCCATGCGCAACCTCGGCCTGAGCCGACGGGAGCTGTTCGAGACGATCGAGCGCGACGCCCTCGTCGCCTTGCCCGCCGACGATTGGGAGTTCGCGGAATGGCGGCGCGCGCGGGTCAATCTCGACTATCACATCGAGGTCCATGACTTTCTCTATTCGGTTCCTCACGCGCTCATCCGCGCCGAGGTCGACGTGCGGATCACCGCGCGAACAGTCGAGATCTTCCATCGCGGCCAGCGCGTCGGCGTTCATCAGCGCCGCTACGTGGGCCGCAAGCACGGCACGGACCCCGACCATATGCCCAGCTCCCACCGGCGCTACGCCGAGTGGACGCCGGATCGGTTCCGCCGTTGGGCCGGCAAGATCGGGCCGAACACCGAAGGCTTGATCAGCGCCGTGCTCGCCAGCCGGTCGCATCCCGAACAGGGGTTCCGCACCTGTCTTGGCATTCTGCGCTCCTATCGCGGCCTCGACCCGGTCCGCGTCGAAGCGGTGTCGGCCCGCGCCGTCGAACTGGGCATCCTCAATTGCAAGGGCGTCGCCTCCCTTCTCGCCCGCAAGCCCGAGAGCACCGCCGCCAAGGACAGCAGCCCCGCCACGCTGTTCGACCACGCCAATCTGCGTGGCCGCGGCTATTACCATTGAGAGGATATCCTCATGCTCGCTCATCCCACGCTCGACCATTTGCACGCGCTTGGCCTTTACGGCTTGGCCAAAGGATTCAAGGAACTGGAGCACAGGCCCGAAGCGCGCGGCCTCGATCACGCCGAATGGCTCGGCCTGCTGCTCGAATACGAGTTGACGCTGCGCCGGCAAAAGCAGTTCGAAACGCGCGCCAGGGTCGCCAGGCTGCGCCATTCCGCCAGCGTCGAGGACGTCAACTATCAAAGTCCTCGCGGGCTCGACCGCGCGCTGTTCCTCAAGCTCGCCGCCTGCGACTGGATCGCCGAGCGCCGCAACCTGCTGATCGCCGGGGCCAGTGGCCTGGGCAAGAGCTGGCTCGCCTGCGCCCTCGGCCACAAGGCGTGCCGAGAGAACATGTCCGTTCTCTACACCCGCATGCCCCGGCTCTTCGCCGATCTCGCCATCGCCCACGGCGACGCGCGCTACGCCCGGCTCCTGCGCTCCCTGGCGCGCGTCAAGCTGCTCATCCTCGATGACTGGGGTCCGGAGGCGCTCACGCCCGACCAGGCGCGCGATCTGCTGGAGATCGTCGAGGATCGTTACGACAAGGGCTCGCTCATCATCACCAGCCAGGTTCCCGTCGACCGCTGGCACGATCTGATCGGGGTACCCACGCTCGCAGACGCCATCCTCGACCGCGTCATTCATAACGCCTATCGCATCGAACTGGCCGGCGAGAGCCTGCGCAAGCGACGGTCATCCCCTTAAATCCGGCGCGCGCGCAGAGCCAGATCCGCCCAACCCTCGGCGCACAAGGCCGTGGACAACGACGGGCTACGCTACGGCGCAACGGAAAGCGCGCTCCGCCCGTCGTTGCCCACCGCCACACGATCCAACCCTCGCACGCCGAACCTTCTTCTCATTTTGCGGAGGCCCAAATCCATGCCCGCTTGACCAATCCAGCCAAGCAAAACATCATCACTTCGATCCGCGGAAGCAGACGCCCGGTGGCCGACTTCAAATCGGAACCCCGGCCGGCTTCAAATCGGAATCAGTGGCCGGCTTCCTATTGGAATGCCTGGCCGGCTTCGTCGGTATCCGCAGGTTGGTCTTGATGCGGTCTCAGGTTTCCGACGTCGCATGCGGCGCGACACGGTGATCACATTCTTGCGCCAAACCAAAACTATCCGTTGCGCCGAAAACGCCTGCTCGTGTACCTAGAGGCCGAGCCACGCGCCCTCCTCCGTGTAAAATCGCAGCTTGATGCCGTCTCCGGCTGCATCTGGTTCCCTGGAGCATCCGCGCAGCTTTGGCGCTCGCGTGCTGCGCATTCTGCGGCCATCGCACCAACACACGGAATTCTCCGCCACCCTGCTGCTCATGGCAGCGGTGATGCTCTCCCGCATCATCGGCTATCTGCGCGAAGCCTATATCGCCTGGGCCTTCGGCGCCGGCCCGAACACCGACGCCTACGTCGCCGCCTTCACCGTACCCGACTGGCTGAACTACATCCTCGCTGGCGGGACCGCGTCCATCACCTTTATCTCGATCTACACCCGATACACGTCGAAGGGACAGTCCGAGCGCTCGCAGGCGGCCTTCGACTCGACCATTACCATCATGACCGCGCTGGTCTGCCTGGGCACGTTGCTGCTCGAAATCTTTACCCCGCAGATGGTGCACGTCGTCGCGCCGAACTTCTCGCCGTCGCAGTTGGAGTACTGCGTCTATCTCACCCGCATTCTGCTGCCAGGGCAGATCTTCTTCTATGCTGGCGGAATCGTCTCGGCAGTGCTGCTCTCGCGGCGGATGTTTCTCTATCCCGCGCTGAGCCCGATCTTCTACAACGTCTTCATCATTCTGGGAGGGCTCCTGGGCGCGCGTCGCTTCGGCATCGCGTCGCTTGCCTATGGCGCCCTGATTGGCGCCATCATCGGCCCATTCCTCATCAACGCTATCGGCGCGGGGCGGGACGGCCTGCGCTATCGTGTCAACTTCGACTGGCGAAACCGCGAATTCCGTGAGTGGATCCGCCTCTCGATCCCGCTGATGCTCGGCGTCTCACTGGTTTCCGTGGACGACTGGATCCTTCGCCACTTCGCCTCCGGTGGCGCCGGCGACATAACGCGATTGAATTATGCGAAGCGATTGTTCGCCGTGCCCATCGCAATCCTGGGCCAGGCAACCGGACAGGCCTCCATGCCTTTCTTCGCGCGCTTGTTCGGGGAAGGGAAGCTCAAGGAATTCGCCGACACGGTTAACGGGTCCGTCTATCGCATCTCGTCGGCGTCATTTCTTGCGTCCGCGTGGATGATGCCGGCCGCGCTCCCGCTCATTGACCTCGTCTATCGCCGCGGCCACTTCAACTTTCAGGACTCGCGCGAGACCGCCGTGTATTTCTTCTGGTTCACCTTGTCGCTGGCCCTGTGGTCGGCCCAGGCGCTGTACGCGCGCGCCTTCTATGCCGCCGGCAATACCCTCACCCCCATGATCGCCAGCACCGTCGTCGTGCTCGTTTCCCTGCCGGTATATTCGACGCTCTTTCATCGCCACGGAGTCGCCGGCCTGGCCGTCGCCTCGGACATCGGCATCCTGCTGCACACGCTCGCGCTGGCCTGGTTGTTGAATCGCAGTCGACTGGTGTTGCTCGGCGAAATGGAATGGCTGGAGCTGGTGAAGACGCTGGCCACGGCCGTCATTGCGATGCTTGCTTGTTATGGGGCGGCGCGCCTGGTAGTCATCGATGGTAGCCGTCACGCCGACTTGCTCTCCCTGATGGCCATCAGCTTCGCTTGGGCGGTCGCGGTCGCCCTCGGATTGTGGATTACCCGGTCCAATCTGCCGCGCGAACTGAGGCGCAAGAAAGCCGCCGCCACACCCAACGTGACTGCGCCTGAGCCTATGGTGGAGCGCACCACCGGAGGCGTCGAGCCATAAGCCAGTTTTGACTTTCCAACTCCTCGATTTAACCGGACGATCGAGAAGCGCGTGTTAGACTAAGTTCGACCCCGTCGCGGAGAGGTGGCCGAGTGGCTGAAGGCGGCGGTTTGCTAAACCGTTATACGGTCAAAAGCTGTATCGGGGGTTCGAATCCCCCCCTCTCCGCCAGTCCTGTTGGATCAATCGTTTACGCCTCGGCTACCGTTTCGGCTACTTTTCTTGCCGACAAAATCGCCGATGATCTCAAAAACTCGGTGTTGAGCCCCAAGAGGGAGCAATACCGTCGTGCAGAGAGTCAGTCTGTGGTTCCGCATCACCAGCCCTGACGGGCGTCGTCACCACGTCAAACCCCACTTGAAGCGTCAACGTTGTGCCACGTCCGGAGAACCTCACCCTGGGCCTCATCAATATGCGGGAACGCGTGCTCCAACTGAATGAGATGTTCGAGTTCGACAGCGAACCTGGACGGGCAGCCGCCGTGAGGGTGTCGGTTCCTTTTCGACCGGCGTAGTAACTACAACTCATCTCACAAATCGATCAGGATGGTGCTAGGGTGCCGCTTCACTCGTAAGGCCCGCGCTCATTTCTCGGGGTTGGATAAGTAGAGCTGTTGCAAGAGTAGGCCACAGAAGCGGCGTTTGTTTCACCACGTCGTTGGCGGGCGGAACGGGCGTAAAATGTTAGCCGTTTTCGAGGTCAAGAAGTAGATTCTGCTACGACCCCCACAACAGGTGTGCCGAGGAAAAGAAAGGCAGACTATGCAACAGTTCGCGCGTGTTCAGCAGGGCAATAGCATCATTCCGGCAGTGGTTAGCGGTGCTGGACTTCTGGATCTTCGTCCTCTCGTTTCTGATATCACGCCAGACACGATTGGGAGTGGCGTTCTGGCGCAGGTGAACGCCGCCGTTCTCAAGCCCATCGCCGGGGACGTAGCATATTTGGCGCCTATTCAGGGCATACGGCAGATACCCGCGACAGGCTACAACTACAAGAAACACATCGAAGAAATGAAGGTACCCACGCCCACCGAGCCCACGGTTTTTCTCAAGTCGATGCTCTCGCTGACCGGGCCTTTCGATTCCATCAGCCGCGGTCCCAATCAGGGCGTCAAGCTGGATTGGGAGACCGAGCTCGCCATTGTTGTGGGGCGCGAGGCGCAGGACATCACAGCCGCCGAGGCTGCTGGCTACATCTTCGGCTATGTTTGCCTCAACGATGTCTCTGATCGCTCAACCCAGGTGGATGCGCAGAAACAGCAGCACCTTGTGCGTGCAAAGTCGCGTCCGACGTATTGTCCGATCGGGCCCTATCTGACTACGGGCATCAATGCAATGGATCTTGACGTCTGGACAAAAGTCAACGGCCACTATGAGCAGCAAGGAAATACGAGTGACATGATGTTTTCCGTCTACGAGTTGCTTGCCTATTTTTCCCGCTACATGCGGTTGGGTCCCGGCGACATTCTGGCAACTGGGACTCCACCCGGCGTGGGCATGGGCAAGAATCGATTCATGGCGGTGGGAGACATCCTGGAGTGCGGCATCACGGACTTGGGCTCACAGCGCCACGAAATCGTGGCGTGATTCCCGCCCGTCGCGGCATCGGCGTCGCAGCTTCCCTGAACAAGCTTTCTCCAGTTGGGTCGCCGACCTGCCGCGAAGATTCATGCAGCCAGAACACCCTGGTATTCCTCGTACGTGCCTTTGAAGTCGGTCACGTGGTGGTCGCCCTTGAAGTGCCAGATCCGAGTCGCCACTTCGTCGATGAGATCGTGATCGTGCGTTACCAGCAACACGGTCCCTTGATATCTCTGCAGCGCGATGTTCAGCGCATTAATCGATTCCAGGTCTAAGTGGTTAGTAGGCTCATCGAGAACCAGCACGTTCGGCTTTTGCAGCATGAGTTTGCAGAACAGCAGACGCGCGGCTTCGCCACCGGAGAGAACATCGGTGCGCTTATTGCCGTCATCGCGCGCGAACAGCATCTGTCCCAGCAGGCCGCGGATTTCTTCGTTCGCAGCGCCCGGGTCCCAGCGGTGCAGCCACTCGAACGCGGTCATTCCTTTTTCGATGAGGGCACGATGGTCCTGCGCGAAATATCCCACGGACGCCTCGTGTCCCCAGATGACCTTTCCATCGTTCAGGAACGGTCCGTCATACCCGCTGGTCTGGCGCAACTCAGCTTCCGGCACGGTCGGCGAGTCGGCCAGCAGCGCATTCACTAGCGTCGTCTTGCCCGCGCCGTTGCGTCCCATCAAGGCAATCTTCTCGCCGCGAGTCACGCTGGCGGTGAAGCTGCGGATGACTTCGCTGTCGCCGTACGACTTGTTTACGCGTTCGAGTTCCAGAATGTGTTTGCCGGATGGGCGCTTCTGTTCGAACTTGAGATAGGGACGCTGAATGTTCGACTTCGCCAGTTCGGTGACCTGCAGGCGCTCCACTTCTTTGCGCCTCGACTGCACCTGGCTGGAGCGAGTGCCCGCCGAGAAGCGCGCGATGAAGTCGTTCAGTTGAGCGATCTTCTTTTCCCGCTGCGCGTTCTGGCCTTCGATCTGCGAGCGGATCTGCGTCTTGGCCATCACCATCTCATCGTAGCTGCCGGTGTAGGTGATGATGGTTTCGTAATCGATATCCGCAATGTGCGTGCAAACGCTGTTCAGGAAATGGCGGTCGTGCGAGATGACGATCACAACTCCGTCATAATTTCGCAAGAAACTTTGCAGCCAGTGGATGGAGTCCAGATCAAGGTGATTCGTCGGCTCATCCAGCAACAGCGCCTGCGGATGCCCAAACAGCGCCTGCGCCAACAGTACGCGGACCTTCTGCCCGCCCTGTAATTCACTCATCGCACGCTGATGCGCTTCATCAGGGATATCCAGGCCTTGCAGCAGGAGTGCGGCATCGGTCTCGGCGGAGTAGCCGTCCTCTTCGCCGACGATGCCCTCCAGCTCGCCCAGCCTCATGCCGTCTTCGTTCGTCATATCGCTCTTCTCATAAATCCGATCGCGCTCTTCCATCGCTTCCCAAAGCCGTTTATTGCCCATAATGACGGTGTCGAGCACACGATAGGCGTCGAACGCAAACTGGTCCTGGCGCAGCACACCGAGCTTCCGCGGGCGGACAACCGTGCCCTTCTGCGGCTCTAACTCACCAGTCAGCAGATTCATGAAAGTGGACTTGCCTGCACCGTTGGGGCCGGTAAGTCCGTAGCGCTTGCCGGGCGTAAACGCGGTGGACACTTCGTCGAACAGAACTTTAGCGCCATAGCGCATGGATACATTGCTAACTGAGATCATGATTTTTGTTCAGGAACTGCGGGAAAATTGCCTGCAAGGAGGGTCGCAGCTATTTACTAGATGAGGATATCATGAGCGCGTGAAATCATGCCTGAGCGAGCCACATTGCGGGTTGGACAGTAGCTAACGAATCGATTCGCGCCCGTGACCTACGGTCCGCCAATCGTCACTTTACGAAAACTCCGCTTTCCATAAGCTAGCCACTCAGAGTGACGTGATCCGACCGGTTCCCCTGCTATCCTCGAAAGTGAAATCTCGAGGAAGTTGTACGAATTGCCGCCGATTCTCAACGCCCAAAATATCTCCAAGAGCTATGGCGCAACCCCGCTCTTTCGGAATGTCGCCTTCACCGTTTCGGAAGGCGACCGTATTGGATTGATTGGGCCGAACGGCTCAGGCAAGTCGACGCTACTGCAAATTCTCTCCGGCGCCATTGATCCGGATTCTGGAGAGGTTGCGTTGCGCAAGCGTGTCCGACTCAGTTTTGTTCATCAGGAATCGCGGTTCGCTGACGGCCAGACCGTTCGATCCGTCGTTGCGGCTGCCCTGGAACGCTCCGGCGTTCCGCCCGATGAGTGGCAGGCTCGCATGGCCGAGACCCTGGGGCGCGCCGGTCTGGAAGAGCTCGAAGCCCCAGCCGAATCGCTTTCCGGAGGATGGCGCAAACGGCTCGCCATCGCCGAAGCGCTGGTGCAGCAACCGGACATCCTGTTGCTGGACGAGCCCACCAATCATCTCGACCTGGCGGCCATTGAATGGCTCGAGGAACTCCTCCAATCTGCGTCCTTTGCGTCGGTGGTAGTCAGCCACGACCGTTATTTTCTGGAGAACGTCGCCACCACCATGGCCGAGCTGAACCGCGCCTATCCCGATGGCCTGTTGAGGGTCACCGGTAACTACAGCAAGTTGCTGGAAGAAAAAGAGGCGTTCCTGAGGGCGCAAGCAAAGCACCAGGATGCGCTGGAGAATCGAGTACATCGCGAAATTGAATGGCTGCGGCGCGGACCCAAGGCTCGCACTTCCAAATCGAAAGCCCGCATCGATACGGCGAATCAACTGATCGGCGAGTTGGCGGATTTGAACGCGCGCACCCGAACCGCCAGCGCCGCCATCGATTTCCTGGCTACCGATCGAAAAACCAAACGGCTGATCGAACTGCAGGGGCTCAGCTTTGAAATCGGCGGCCGCACTCTCTTCCGCGGCCTGGACTTCATTCTCACTCCCGGCACCCGTGTGGGCCTGGTGGGCCCCAACGGCAGCGGCAAGACGACGCTGCTGCGGCTGCTGGCGCGAGAACTGTCGCCCACGACCGGCGAGATCTGTACCGCCGACGCGCTGCAGATCGTCTACTTCGATCAAAACCGCGTGCTCGACCCTGATGTGACTTTGCGGCGCGCGCTTGCGCCTGACAGCGACTCCGTCGTCTATCAGGACCGCGTGATCCACGTCGCTTCGTGGGCAGCGCGCTTCTTGTTCACCGGCGAGCAGCTCAATCAGCCGGTGGGACGGCTCTCTGGCGGAGAACGCGCCCGCGTCCTGCTCGCCAAACTCATGCTGCAGCCGGCCGACGTACTGCTGCTCGATGAGCCTACCAATGATCTCGACATTCCCACGCTCGAGGTGTTGGAGGAGAGCCTGCTGGAATTCCGTGGCGCCCTCGTGCTGGTCACGCACGATCGCTATCTGCTGGATCGAGTCTCAACCACCGTTCTTGGCCTGGACGGCGCGGGATCGGTTGGGCAATTCGCCGATTACTCGCAGTGGGAACAGTGGTTGGAGCAGCGCCAACGCCTCTCGAAGGCCGTAGCCAAGACGGCGGACCGGGAAGCTGCCGCTGCTTCTGCGACGACCGCCGCCGCCGCGAAGAAGAAGCTGTCCTATCTCGAAGCCCGAGAATACGCGACCCTCGAGCAGCGCATCAGCGAGGCCGAGGAACAATTGAAGGCTGCGCGCTCCGCTTACGAAGACCCGTCCATCGCCAGCGATGCCGCCCGACTTCTTGCAACGCAGGCTGAACTCGCACGCGCGCAGCAAGTCGTCGATCAGCTCTATGGCCGATGGGAAGAGCTGGAAACCAAGATGCTTCCGTTTTCCTAGAATTCAAGAATCGTCATGGGAGCACGTGCCTCTTGCCTTACGTAAGCTGCTCCAAGGCGCAGGCTCTGCCTGCTGGCGATGAATTCTGAGTCACGGCTTCCCGGCCGAAGCGAAACTCTTGCCGATGCCCGCGCCTGAGGCACGGTGGGCAGTCGCGGGTAACGTCGCAGCCGGCTCCGCATCTTCGGTCGAACGGACCGCTTCCTTCATCTGCTGCAGTGAGATGAGCATGGAGTTCCTGGAGACGCGGCGCACGATAGGTTTGACCACCCAGCGTAGCGCAACCGGAATATCGCGACTCAAGGCAATCGCCTCGACTTCCACGTAGGTTCCACCGTCTCTTTGCTCAAACCTGGCGACGCTGTACAGGCGCCAGATAAACCCGCTGCCATGATCGGGCGGAAGCTCTTGCTCGTCCGGACCGCCATGGTGCCGGATCTCCTGCACCCGCGTGGTATGCGTGGTGCTGTACCATCGCCGGTCGTCGATTTTGAAATAGCAGGTTTCGTATTCCATCTCCAGCGCCGTCCCCGCTACCACCTCTTTATTCACTACCCGCATGGAATACTTTTCACAGGACCCGTCGCTGCTGAGCATCTTGGAATCAATAACCGTGGGCTTGTAATACTCTTTGTAGTTGCTGTAATCCCGCACCGCCGACAAAACGTCGTTGACACTGGCGTTGGGAAGAAACGCTGCGCCCACCCAATCGTGGATCAACCCTGAGTCCACCGATTTTGGGTTTTCCTTCCCGACGGACGAGACCAGAATCTCACCATCACGGACCCGCTGCGGCAGCTCGGGGTTCCGGTCGACCCAGAGGAAAGGCGTCTGGGAGACCATCCGTGGACGGGCAGTATCGAGGTACGCGTTCCAATGGACTAACGTCTTTTCCTTCAACTCGGCCCCGCGGGCGAGCGCGGGCGCGATGAGACAGCCGAAGTATACGAGCAGGACGAAAAGAGTTCGGAGCGCGCGGATGCCGTGAAGGATGCCAAAGCTTCTATGTCCGGCTGAGGGCCCTTTCATAGTTGACCACCCCTTGTTCTTCGTTCAAGCGACGAAGTTGAACGACAGAATTTCCAACTTGCGGACTGCTCATCTGATGAGCACGGCAGTTGCCAAGGTGTGATCAATTTAAGTACCTGAGAAATCAATGCACTGACGAACTTAGGCTGGACGATCTGTCGAAACTGTCGACGCGACATCGACAGTCCGTGAGCTTCTGCCAATATTTGGACAGTTTCGGGAGGGGCGGCATAGCCTCGTTTCTAGGGCTGGTCAACCGGCCGAATCGTCAGCCGCTTCAGGGCTTTCTGGAGTTATTGCCGATTCTCCGTCGGGTAGCCCTTGTACACCCAGTCCGCACCGATATTGTCGGCGATGTACAACACCTTCACATTGCTGAAGCCCAGTTTGTGCAGCGCGTCATAGGCCGGAGCCACATTCGGGCAGTGGTTCCATGGACAGCATCCACAATAGAGCACGATGAATTTCTTGTGAGGCAGTGTCTTTACGCGCTGGCGAAGGGCGTCCAAACCCTGCTCGGTCGATGCCGCGCCTACGTACTCCGAGCCGGAAATGTGGGCCTGCCTGAATAGAGAAAATGGTCCCACGTTGAGAATGAGCGGCTTCTCGCTCTTGGCGGCTTGCAATATCTTGACCAGCTCCTCCGGATTGATAAGCTGCGGGCTTCCGGGCGGAAGCGCCGATTGTGCCGTCTGCGCCGTAAGGCCTGCGACACCAAGGAGCAGTACCGCGCTCAGGATGAATGCCAATTTAGCGAGGGTCACGAGGTTCTCTTTTCTCCGACGGTAATTCACAGACGCTTGATTTTTGGCGAGACCCGACGGGCCGCGTGGACGAGCGTCAGGTCGGCACACCCAGCTTAGGCAGCAACCACTGCGTGACCACAAGATAGACAACGACGAATATGACTAACGCCACCCATGCCGGCATATATTCTCTCCCCCCCAATTATGCGCTCGAAGGTTTAAGCCCGAGCTTGGCCAGCATCCACATCCCCGGACACCAGCTCGTGAACGCCGATTGCAACAGGTTCAATCCGAGGAAAGCGGTAAACCAATACCAGTAAGGACTCGCCCAGTATCCCAGCGCGAGCGACAGTAGAACGAAAATTCCCGCCATCAAACGCAAACCACGTTCGATTGTCATGCGTACACCTCCTCGGACTCCACCTGCGCGCTCAGCAGATCGGATTCAACCACCATGCCGCTCTCCACGCGCGCGCGGCTGCCGGCCTCGATCGCCCGCGCCGTTTCCAGTCCCGCTTCCGCCACCTGCACCTGCCTCTGCGCCAACAGCGCGCCGTAGTAAGACTGCACCGCCTGGTACACCAATTCCTGATCGGTGCGATCAAGTTGCTCCCCGGCCGCCCTCTGCATGTACCTGGCGCGGGTCACGCCGTACCAGCTTTGCAATCCGTCGAATAAACTCCACTGGCCGGAGAAGCGGCTGGAGAAGTTGCTGACCGGTGTCGGCGTATTGAGCTGGTTGAGGACGAAGTCAGCTGCGGTAAAGTTTTGCTGGCGCAAGCGTGAGGCAAAAACAAATACCGGATCGTTGCCGCGCAGTGCGCTTTCGCTGAAGGTGATCTTCGGCAGCAGCGGCGATTGCGCCCGGCGCACGGCCGCCGCTTCGATGCGCGTCTCCGCCGTCGCGGCTTTGTGCAGGGGATTCTTGTCCAGCGCCATGCTGACGGCTTGCGGCAGAGTTAAGGGGGTCTGCGCCGCTGCCCAGGACGACGACAGCAAAACCACCGCTGCCGGCAGAAGCCACAGAACCATGACGGGCAGCCACCGTGCCGAACCTCGTTCCGTTTTCGGGCTGCTGGACGGCGACCGCATCTCTATACCTCGACCAAAACCGCTTGCGTCGCCGGCACGATCTCAAACGAGCTGTGAAGTTCGGCGCTCTTGCGCACCATTGCGCCTACCGAGCAGTACTTCTCCTCGGAGAGCCGGATGGCATCCTCCACCGCTTGCGGCGAGACATCGACTCCGCTGACGATGTGATGAATGCGAACAACCGTGAAAACCTGAGGAGGGTTAGGTGCCTGGTCGGCCTCGACCTGTACCTCGTAGCCGGTGACCTGCTGCCGCTTCTTGCGCAGGATGTTGATGACATCGAACGCGGTGCATCCCGCCAGGGCAATAGCAACCAGCTCGATGGGCTTGGCGCCTGTGTTCCCGGCAGGATCGTCGATCAGCAGGTGATGCCCGGTTCCACTGGTGGCTACGAATTGCCGATGAGTGCTCTGAGGCTGAGTAAGAGTGACTGTGGCAGAAATCATTGCGCTCTCCCGGTGGCCGAACCCGGCCTCGCTAGGCCATTACATCGGACCACACGAATAAACGCAGTGACCCTTGGCAGCGTTACAGGGATTTTGGGGGCGTGCAAATGGGATGTTCCCGAAATGGGAATCCGGTCGGCGCCTTTCGTGCTCCGGCAGGAGAGCCGAGCTTCAAAAGGTCTCGCGCTCCACATGAATCGCTTCTGTCAGGCCACGCATCTTTTCCCGTAAGGAGGCGTTATGCGCGGAACACTGATATTTGCGCTTATGCTGCTGGGCTCTGCGCTGTGGCTGCAAGCCCAGGAGGGCTACCCCGGGCTCGACCGTTGGCAGGCGCCCTCCGATCCACCCATGGTCCAGGGCTGCCTTAAGAATTCCAGCACCCATTACTTCGTGGTTGGGAAAGACGGAACGATCACACGGCTCACCGGTAATACCGCCCGGCTCAGCCGATACGTAGGACGAGAGGTAGAGATTGACGGCCAGCCCACGGTGATCACGCTCGACACGACTGTAAGCAAGGCCGCATCGACAGCCGAAGAGCTGCCCGCGCTAGATGTCAAGAGCGCAAGGCAACTCGCCAACACGTGCACTCCGGCACCGCCTCAGGCGAACGACCCCGCCTCTCCGAACGGATCGGCTCTGTTCTAGTTCACGGGCGGCACAGCCTCGTCGCAGGCTAACCGCGCACTGTGAGTACCGGGCAAGCGGCGGTGGCGACCAGCTCGTAGGCGAGACTGCTGTGCATGTGCCGCGCAAACTGGGACTCGCCGTGTACCCCCAGCACAATCAAGCCGGCCGCGTCGTTTCGCGTCCGCTGCAAGATCGCCTGCTTGGTCGCTCCGTGTTCCAGTTGCTTTCCGGGTGCACACCACGAGCTATCGGCTCCGGCAAGGTGGTGGCGCACGGCATCGCAGTACTGCTCGGCCTGATTGTGCTGGGCTTGTCGGCTGTAAGCAGCACCTTCGGGAAGAAAATGGCAGATGTCGAGCCGGGCCTGGAAGTCATGGCTGAGGGCCACGGCATAGGGAGCAGCTGCCGCCGATTCAGGCGTGAAGTCGGTGGTATAGAGAATGTACTCGGGGCGGGTTTCGGGGCCAATCCCGGCCAGCGCATGGCGGCCAACGGTGAGAGTGGGACAAGACGCCGACAGCAGCATAGCTTCCGCATTCGATCCGATAAGCATGTGTTCCAGCCCGCGATAAATTCCGTGCGTTCCCAGGACTTGCAGGTCGGGATGTATCCGCTTCACCTCGGCCAGCAAGGCATCCGGCATCCAGCCTTCGATCAGGCGCCATTCCGCCTCCACTCCTGCCCTCCGGACGCCGGCCGTAAACGCCTCCAGGCGTTTTTCGCAGCTCAGCCGCGTAATGCTCGGACCATCCAGCGCCTCCTCTTCGATGGCGGCTTGCGGCATGTGGAACACATGCACGATCAGCAGGCGTGCGTGATAGTGATGAGCAAATGCCACCGCATAGTCGAGCGCCAGCCTCGAACTCTCCAGGAAATCGGTAGCGAACAGGATTTTCTTAACCGCTAAGTGAGAAGTCATGATCTTCTAAAACTGCTACCCCTTGCCTGATAAGAACGCATTTTGCGTCGATCAGTTTCGGATAAGATAGTCGCGCCGGCAAGGTACAGCAAAACCAGGACTCCGAAGCCATGGTGATATTTTGACGGCTGCCACGATCCTCATTTCGCGCAACCCGGCGTCGGCGCCAGCAAGTCATGATCAGGAATCTGACCATTACCGCCATTGTTGAGAACACCGCTGGAGTATTCGACCTGGCCGGCGAGTGGGGGCTTGCACTCTGGATCGAGGCCGACCAGCACCGGATTCTCTGCGATACCGGCCAGGGGCATTCGCTTCGTCAAAACGCCGAGTTGATGGCAATCGATCTTACGAGCGTCGAAGCGCTGGTGGTCAGCCACGGCCACTCCGATCACACCGGCGGCATCGCCGCGTTGATGGCTGCGGGATTTCGCGGCAAGACGTATGTTCATCCAGCGGCGCTGAATCCCAAATACCAGCGCGAGAAAAACTCGCCACCCCGGGCCAAAGGCATACCGCAGGCGTCGCGGGAGGCGCTGCTGGCGCGAGCCTCGGACATTATCGAATCCTCCGGCCCCGTCGAGATCGCCCCCGGAATCCTGGTCACTGGAGCCATCCCGCGCCGAACCAGCTACGAAAACGTGGCCGACCCCTTTTTCCTCGACGAGCAATGCACCCAACCCGATCCCCTGGTTGACGATCAAGCGCTGGTGATCGAAACCCCGCAGGGTTTGGTGGTGATCACCGGCTGTGGCCATGCCGGGCGATCAACACCCTGAACTATGCCCGGGAGCTGACCGGCAACCCGCACATTGCTGCCGTGATTGGAGGCTTGCATCTGTTCCGCGCGACCGCTGAGCGGATCCAGGCAACCACCGAGGACTTGCAACGGTTCGACGTAACTGTGATTGCACCGTGTCATTGCACAGGATTCGACGCAACCGGAGCTTTGCAGCAGCGATTCGGAAGTAAGGTGGTCGCGCTGCGCGCCGGACTGGCCGTTCGAATTTGCCAGGCATGACCGTTCGAAGCAGCTCGACTCTGCCCGATGGAATGCATGGCGCACACCCTTGGCTCGCGAGTTCCGAAATCGAGCTAGCCGGGAACCGATTGGCTGCGCACCTGCTCCAGCCCGGCAACCGCCTGCTTATATTTCACGAGCAGTTCTTGACGGAGCTGCTCCGCCCGCTTCGGATCACACTTTGGCGAGTACGACTGGCATTGAGCGACGGCGTAGCGCAAACTCGCCAGAAACGCCTGGCAGGGTTCGCACTGGCTAATGTGGCGATCCATCTCTTCGCAAACCGCGTCATCCACCACACCATCCATGTAGTCGGAAAGCGCGGCGAACAAATTGCGGCAGCGCGGGGGGTGTGCCGAAGCAGCGGCAGCATGAATCTCCAACCTGCCGGGCGTAACGCCTTTGGCCAGGCCGGCCAGATGACGTCGAACCAGCAATCGCGCGCGATGCAGGCGAACCCGCACCGTGCCTTCGCGCAAGCCGGTGATCTGCGCTACTTCCGCCGTGCTCAGTTCCTCCATGTCGTGCAGGACCAAAACCATGCGGTACGCGGGAGGTATCGCCAGGATTGCCTGCCGCAGATGTTCGGCGCTCTCGCGTTCCACCGCCGCGGCCTCGGGTCCCGGCTGTCGGCTCAGCAACTCCGCTAGCTCCCTGCCGTCAGGCATCAGTTCGTCCAGCGAAATATTCTTTGCCGCCGAGTTCTTATCCCCGCGGCGATTGCTGATGCAGCGATTGCGCGCCACCTTGTACAGCCAGACGGCAAGCGCTCGTGGGCTTTCAAATTTCGGCAAATGGGAAATGGACTTGAGCAGGACCTCCTGCATGGTGTCTTCGGCGTCCTGGGGATGGCCGCAGACCTTCATGCTGAACGAGTAGACGGTGTTCTGCAGCAGGGCAAGCGCCTTTTCGATTGAATCGGGACGGCGATCCTGAATCAATGCCAAAGCCTGCTCTAAAGCGGCGGACATACTCGTAGGTTAGCCGATTGGCGCTGCTCCGCCAATCGCCTTGTCTCATCGTCGAACCGCTTCAGGCGCAGTTGTGGCTCAATGCTGGGCCATGAAGTAGAGGTCCTCGTGACCATTGGGACGGGCGTAAACAATGACCGAAAGATCGTCGGAAATCGCGGACGCATTACCGGCAAAGTCTTCGCGTACTGCGAATGGGAACGCTAACACCCGCTGCGGCTGCCCGCTGAGTTCACCGTTTCGCCAGGGCTGACGATAGACCCCGGTTTGTCCGTGGACTGTGTCTTCGTAAAGAAACGATTTCCCGTCGCGTCCATAGAGCGCGAAATAACTGGCCAGCCCCGGCTTCAAGGCCGTGCATTTGTTGTCTTTCAACGAATATTGGTAAATGCCGGGATTCGCTCCCCACAGGACGGGCCCCGCCACATAGTTGCCGTCCGGCGAAACATCGAGTGTTCCCGTGCAGCCTTCAAACAGGCGTTCAGGTTTGGCAGCGGGGTCCTTCAGGTCGATTTTCCAAATAATGGCTTTTTGCGTGTCGGGGCCATGATAGCTGGTGAAGAGTACGGACCTGGTGCCGCGAACCGCTGCCCCAAAATCGACGCTTCCAGGCATCGACGGCAATTGGCGCAGGTGTGTGCCGTCAGCGTTCACCGAGTAAACGCGGCTGCTTTCGCCGTCCACTTCGGAGAAGATGAACTGCGAATCGTCCGCCGACCAGGCCAGGGTCTCGAGGTTGGAGGTTGAGCTGTGAATTCTTGTTGGGTTGTTGCCGTCGATGTCCGCAATCCAGAGCACGCGTTCGCCTTCCGGGTTTGTAAGGTAGGCAAACTGCCGGCCATTGTGGGAGATGAGTGGCTGAGTGGCTCGTTCTCCCACGACGTCAGACCCCTGCTTGCTTGCGGTGTGATACGCGGTCAGAACGCCGGAGCCTCGGCCATTCACAAAATACACCCCCTTGCCCGAGGGGTCGGCAAGAGGACTGTGGTCAGGACCGGGACCAAAGGTGAGCTGCTTCATTGCGCCGTCGGCTAGCGAGTACTCCCAAAGATTTGTAATCCCTTTCACCACCCGGCTGATGTAAAGCGCTTTCCCCGGCTGAGCCCAGACTGCCCGGCTGACGTCGTCGGGAATCTCACCGACGCTGACGAAGTTGCGGTCGGCAAGATCGAATTTGCTGACCCGCACTGCGCGTTGTCGCGCGCCGAAGAGCAGCAGGCTCTTTCCGTCCGGGAAGACGAGCACCTGATACAAGGACCCGTGAAAGTCGGTTCTCCGATCAGAATATGTGGCCAGAATCTCGGGGGACGAGCCGCTGCTGTCGGTACGAACGATTTGCCCGCTGAGTGTGGCGATGAATAGCGAACGGCCATCCACCGAGGGAACGGCAGCAACGCCGTTGGCGATGCGGCGGGGAGAGCCGCCGAGCGTCGGAATGGCCCAGATCTCGTAGTCGCCGATGCTGGGGCCAAACAGAATCTCGTTGCCATCGGCAGAGAACGAGAGCGGGGTCTTGTTGCCATCGTCCTTGGTAAGCTGCAGCGGCTGGCCACCCGAGGTGAGCATGACAAACAGCTGGTCATAGCCGTCTACCGGCGAAGTGAACGCAATGGTGCGGCCGTCGGGCGAGAGGATCGGACTTTGTATGGTTCGGTTCCAATCGCTGATCTTGGTTATCTTGGCCGGAGTGGAATCCGATGACGGGCGCGGCCAGAATCGGTATAAGCCGAATGCGAGGACCACCAGCACGAGCGCAGCAATGGCATAACCTAAGAGGCTGCGGCGCGGCGCCGCCGGTGCTGCTACTGCGGGCGCGCTGGGATGTGTGGTCCCCGATCCTGTGCTCGCTGGGACGTCAACGGCCATCGCGACCGAAATATGTTTGCCGCTGCTGCTATCGCGCGCCAAACGTTTGAGGTCAGCGCGCAGCTCCGCGGCGGATTGGTACCGCAGGTCGCGGTCCTTCTCCAGGGATTTATTGATGATGCGCTCCAGCTCCGGAGACACTTCGGGATTGAGGCGCACGGGAGCAACCGGAGCGGCATTCAAGATCGCGGTGAAAATCACGCCGGAGGTTTCGCCCCGGAAGGGCAGCGCGCCGGTAGTCATTTCATACAGCACCGTGCCGAGCGAGAATAGATCGGTGCGGGCATCAAGTTCTTTGCCGCGCACCTGCTCGGGAGACATATAGGCGACAGTTCCCAGCGTGGCGCCGGGGCTGGTGAGGTGCTGCTCAGCCACCGTGCCGGTGAGTGTATTCGCACCCGCCGCGGCGCTGCCCACCTTCGCGGACCGGAATTCCAGCACCTTGGCCAGGCCGAAGTCGAGGACTTTGGCGTGACCGCGATCGGTGACAAAGATGTTGGCGGGCTTGATGTCGCGATGAACAATGCCCTTGGCGTGCGCGGCGTCCAACGCGTCGGCGATCTCGACGCCCAGCGCCAGAATGGTCTCCAGCTCCATCGGGCGGTCTGAAATCACGTGCTTGAGCGTCGCACCTTCCAGATATTCCATGGCGATGAAAGCCTGCCCATTCTCTTCGCCAATGTCGTAGATGGTGCAGATGTTGGGATGGTTCAGCGCCGACGCGGCCTGCGCTTCCCGCTGGAATCGCGCCAGCCCCTGCGCATCTCCGGCCACCTGCTGGGGAAGGAATTTGAGCGCAACGAAACGATGCAGGCGATTGTCCTCGGCCTTGTAGACAACACCCATGCCGCCGCCGCCGAGTTTTTCCACAATGCTGTAATGCGAGATTGTCTGGCCGATCACGTGACCGGAATGTTACGTACCCGCGCCAGCCAAGTCAACGAAGAGAACCGAATCGTGGCGACGGCATTGGGCCGGAGGAACGGGTGGTGTTCGTCGCTCCGCCGCTCTCGTTATATTGCAAGTTTGCCGAGCCGCTGACGCTCGCCACCGCGCTGCGAACAAAATCAACGACGTGTTCGGGCATCCGCCGGCGACCGCGCTTTTGAGTTCCCGTGCTCCCTTTTCGCAGTCTGTGCCAACCTTCAAGCTCCAAGGCAACCGTCATGCAGGTTTCCCGCAGCTCATCGACAGCTTGGCGATTCGCCATCGCGCGCGCCACAACCATCCCGCCGACGCACAAGGCGGCAGCAGCTTGCGCGGCGATGCGCCGAGGTCGATCAGTTTCCGCCGCGCCCCGCTCTAAGACGCTGACCATGGCTTGAAATACCGTTTCGAAGGCTCGCTTGGCGCGTCTACTCCATCGTCAGATTCGAACTGACGCCTCAGGGTGTGGGGACGACAATTGTTCTCGACCATACAGGCTTCCCGAAAGGCGACTTTGATCACCTCTCCGCAGGGTGGAACGAGCACTATTGGGAACGGCTGAAGAAGTTCCTCGGCTGAGTTCCCCTCGGCCATGCCAGCTTCCATCGGCCCGGAGTGCGAAGATTGCGCGGCCGGAATCTTCGCAACCGTCAACTTCCAACCTATGGCAGAAAAACTCGATTACGTTTTGATGGATCCAGTCGCTCAGTTCGGTACAGGCACGGTCAATATCTTGCTCACCTCGCGCGCCAGTTCATCAGGGACGAACTTGGCCACATATCCATCGGCTCCCACGCTCTTGGCATGGGATTCGTTGGCGGAACCCGACAGCGAGGAATGGATGACCACGGGCAGGTTCTTCAAAGCATCATCTTCTTTGATCTGCCGGGTCAACGTGAACCCGTCCATCTCCGGCATCTCCAGGTCAGTCAGGACCATGGCTACCTTTTGGTTGATGGAGACACCGGCGCCGCGCGCCTCATGCGACAAAGCTTTGAGACGGTCCCATGCCTCTTTGCCGGTTTTCGTACTCACGAAGGGCAATCCCAACCGGGTCAGAACGCTTTCGATTTGCAGGCGTGCGACGTGGGAGTCGTCAGCGTAGAGCACAACCGACCCTGACGGTATCTTGATCGTCGGAGTGTGGGTCATCTCCTCTCCGCTCTTGAACCGCGATGGCAAAGCCTCGCGAAGAATTGTTTCCACATCCAGAATCAGGGCCAGGCGGGCATTCTCTTCTTTCTCGTCCAGGCGGGCCAGGCTCGTCACCATCCCGCCCACCGCCGACCTCTCGGCGGAAACCACCCGTCCCCATTCCAGGCGAACGATCTCCTCCACCTCTTCCACGGCAAAGCCCTGTACCGAGCGTTCGTACTCCGTCACCAGCAGGATATTGCGCGCGCTCGGCGTACAACCCACCACCGAAGGCAGATCGACCACCGGGATGATCTGGCCGCGAATGTTGGCCACTCCAAGCACATGTTTGGGAGCGCCGGGCATGGGGGTGATGGGCGGCATGATCAGGGCTTCGCGGACCTTGAAGACGTTGATGCCAAAGATCTCGCGGGTGCGCGCATTCTGGTCTTCGCCCAGACGAAACATCAGGAGCTCGAATTTGTTGGTGCCGGCCAGCTTCGAGCGCTCGTCGACTTCCTGCATTACGTCAGTCATGGCCGAACTCCTTTAGACTTGCTTTTGCCGGATGGCAGCGCTGATCGCATCGAACTTGGTCAACAGTTCCTGCTCGATGCGGGAGATTTCCGTGCCCTGGCGCAGGGCCTCGTCGTGATCGCCGGCGTGGAGCGCGGCGCGAATCGCCTGCCCGGTCTGGTGCAGCAGGATATGCGGGTTTTCGATTTCCCGGAAAGCCGCCACCTGGCCCAGAAACTCACGGCCGATGCCTTCGTACCAGCGGTAGAACATGCATTGGTGATGTCCGGTCAGCTCGGTGGACGAGACCTTGTGCTCGCCGATTTCGGCGAGGACATTGCGCACAAAGATTCTGTGCTCATTGCGGGCCGAATCGACATTCATGATGGCCACCAGGGAGTGCAGCGATTGCACCCGCTGGCTGAGCGACTGGGTGACCGACTCGGCTCCATGGGCGGTCTGCTCGGCAGAATGGCTGGCGCCCTCGATGGCTCGGGCTGAGCCTTCGATATCGGCAATGTTGGTTTGCACTTCCTCGGTAGCCTTCTGCACTCTCTTGGAGAGGTTACGCACCTCATCGGCCACTACCGCAAAGCCACGGCCATGTTCGCCGGCGCGCGCCGCCTCGATGGCCGCGTTCAGGGCGAGAAGATTGGTCTGGTAGGCAATCTCCCGGATGGTCTGGGCGATGCGGCTGATCGCTCCTACCTGCGAAATCAATCCCTGGGAGGCATCGCGGCTGTGAGAAACCGACTCGGCCAGGCCGCCCAGTGTGCCTCCGACTTCCTTCATGGCGCGATCGGTTTCGCCTGCCACCTCCATCAAAGATGAGGCATTCTCCGCCGAACCCTTTCCCATGCTGGCAATCACCTGCTCGGCCAGCCTGGAGTCGCTCACGTTTCGCCAGGAGGCGTGAAAGGCCAGCGGCTTACCGTCGTTACCGAAGACGGGGGTGAAGTTAAGGAAGAAGGTCACCCCGCCCAGAACCAACTCTGAGTTGTACTCGGGCGTGGTGCCCGCCACCATGGCGCGGAAGACATTACGAATTCGTTCGGGATCCTTGTGGAACTGATGGATCGACCGTCCCAGGGCATTGCGAACGTCAGCCCCGCGCAGCATGGGATTCAGCCGGCTATGATTCAGCTTCATCGCCTCTACCGCCGCCCGGTTCATGTAAAGGACGGTGTTCTCCATCTTCTCGTCCGCGTCGCAAAGCATTTCCAGGCTGGAGAGAGGCCCTAACAGGACTGGGGCGAGCTCCAACAATCGTTCTTTGTCGAGAGCATCGTTGGCGAGCTTTGCCGGGCGGGAGACGGCTGGGCTTCGGCGGATGATTGACGATTGCCGTTTCCGCCGCTTGGTAACGCTTGCAGCGATCGTAGAGCCGGCTTTTGCCGCGGCGGTCGTGCCAGCTTCAGGGTGGCGGTTGGGGCTGGTGATGGCGCTGGCCATAATGAGTTCTCCTTCAGTGCGCGAGTACGGTCCCAACGGTCAGTCCGTCGAACCAGTTCAAAAATCGTTGTACGTTGTCGCCGGCGTAGATAGCGCCATGCTGGGGACAGAGAAAGTCGATGTCGAGCTGACGCACGCGGTCGATCCAGTCTCTCTTGGCGGCATTGGAGGGCATCCAGCGCTGATGAAAGTACTTCGCGTGCTGGATGTGCTCGTCGAAGGCCTTGCTGGACGCCGGGCCCTCGCCGCCTACCCACACGCTGTGACCCGGCGGCAGCAGGGCCGCTCCTACGTCGCCCGAGAAAAATACCTTGGCCTCGGCATCGTAGACGTGAAAGTTGGCGGAGGCGTGCAGATAATGAGCGGGAATGAACTCCAGTTTGCGGCCCCCGACGAGCATGGCTCCGCCTTCGTCGGGAATGCTGGAAAACTTCGCTTCCAGGGCGCCGTAGTGGCGGATGAAACTCTCCCACAACACGGGTATGTGCCATTCCATATGCTGGTAGCAGGCGTTCCACAGGGGAAGGCTGGAGGCGATGTCCGGGTCCTGATGGGAGACAAAGGCGCCGTGGACCGACGACGGTTGTATCACCTCGGCCAGGGCGGCCAGTACCTGGGGAAAAATTTCGAAGCCGCCGGGATCCAGCAGCACGCTCTGCCCGTTGGACTCGACAATGTAGACATTAGAGTCGATCACGCGCCGCTCTTCCTGGTCGTGCAGGATCCACCAGCGGTGGTCGCCCGCTTCAAATACCGGTGCTGCTTTCATGCAGAACTCCCTCCAGCTCACTGCGATATTCCCAAATGGCATCGCGCACGGTGGCTACGGCTACACCCATTTCGTGGGAAACCCGCATCAGCGGCGCGCCGCTGCGCTCCGAAAGCGCCGCTTCGATGCGTCCGTTGGTGACCACATACTCCTGCTCGGCAATGCCTTCCTGCAGCCGGGCCACGGTCTGCACCAGGTGATGCAGAATGACCGACGCTTCGGCGTCTTCGGCCGCTATTCCGCGGTGCCAGGTCTCGCTCGACTGACGCACAAATTCACTACAGGCGCAATCACAGCGCGCGTCCCTGGCGATCCGGCCGAACAACTCCGCATAACGGCGATGCTGCAGGATGTGCATGTGCGCCCGCACCAGGGGCGCGGTGGAATGCTGCAGAGGAGCAGCAGCTTCCTTGAGGCGGGCCGCCTGCTCGCGGAAAGCCTGGGCGACCACGCCGTAGCCGGCCAGCTTGTTGCCATGGCGCTTGACCAGGACCATGGCGTTCAACGCCCGGCGGTCAATCTCGTGCAGTGCGTGTTCGATGGTGCGGCGCGAACGGTACGAGGCATCCATGATGCGCATGATTCGCTGGATATCCATCAAAATCTCCCATCCGCAACAGCCGATGCCGCGGCGCTCAATGTGCCGGCATCCAGAATGAGCACCACATTTCCCCGCCCGGAGATGGTCGCTCCCTGGTACCAGTTATGCGAAGCCAGGAAATCGATGGGCTTGACCACCGAATCCTCGTTACCTAGGACCTCGGAAACAACAAACAGGCCGCGTTCGGTCAGAACGCCTTCAATGCTCTCGGCCCCGATGCGCAGCGGTTTGTTTTGCAGAATGGCGCCCAGATCGACCAGGGGCACGGTGCGGGTGCCGTCTACGCAATAGGTCACCCGATTGCCCAACCGATGCACGCGATCGCCTTCCAGATCGGTGAGGCTGTCGATGGAAGAGATGGGCAACGCATAAACGTCCTGCCGCAGCCGCAGATAAAGCACGGGCAGCACCGCCAGAGTGAGGGGGAATTCCATGGCGATGCTGGTACCCTGGCCGGGACGAGTGTCGATGGTCAGCCGCCCGCGCAGCTTGTGCGTCGTCGACTTCACCACGTCCATGCCCACTCCCCGCCCGGAGAGATCCGAGGCTTGTTCCTTGGTGGAAAATCCGGGGCGGAAAATCAGTTCCAGTGCCTCCTGTTCCGACAGGTGGGCGGCTTGCTCGGCGGTAATGACTCCCTTGTCGATGGCCTTTTGGGTGACCAGCCTACGGTCGATGCCGCTGCCGTCGTCCGCCACCTCGATGCGCACCTTGTCGCCCAGGTGAATCGCAGCGACGCGCAAGGTTGCCATGGAAGGCTTGTTCATCGCGATTCGCGCTGCCGGCAGTTCGATGCCATGGTCCAGGCTGTTGCGAACCAGGTGGGTCATGGGAGCGGAAAGGGCGTCGACCACGGTCTTGTCGATCTCCACGTCCTCCCCCAGAATCTCCAGCTGTACCTCTTTGCCCAGCTGGCGCGAGAGGTCGCGCACCACGCGCGGCAATTGTTGGAACAGGCGCTTGCAGGGCTGCATGCGAAGCCGCATGACCGTGTTCTGGATGTCGTTCACGGTCAGGTCCATCTCGCGTGCAATGCGGCTCATATCTTCGTTTTCCTTGCCCAGCGAACCCACGGCAGATGCCAGGCGGTTGCGCAGGAGCACGAGCTCGCCCACTTGATTCATGACCGCGTCGAGCCGCAGCGCGTCGATTCGCAGGGAGTTCTCAACCGGCTCGGCGCCCCGGGACGGCGAAGCAGCCGCGGCCGCTGCCGGGGAATGATGTTCCGCCGGCTTCGCCAGTGTTTCCAAAGGTATTTGCGGCACGCCGGCCGGCTGAGCTTGCCCGGTCGTTGCGTCTGTTAAAGGAGCCGCAGCCGGGGCCAGGCCGTCGTTGTCCGACTGCTGGTTGCTCAGCTTTTGAATGAGGCTGCCCAACTCCGCCGGACCGGCGGGCGGAATCTTGTTTTGCCCCAGGTCCCGCAGCATCTGCCCCATCACATCGAGGCCCTGCAGAATCGCATCGATGCGGACCGACGTGACCGCCAGCTTGCCGGAGCGAAGCTTGTCCAGAAGGCTTTCCAGGTCGTGAGCCCAGCCCACCAGATGACCTACCTCCAGGAAGCTCGCCCCGCCTTTAATCGTATGGACTGCGCGAAAGACCGACGCGAGCGCCTCGCCGTTGCCCGGCTCAACTTCCAGGAGCAGGGTGCCCTCCTGGGCTTTCTCGAGCATTTCCCGGGCTTCGACCAGATAATCCGGCAATATGTCCATGTCCATAGCAAAATCTTTCGTGACTACACGAACGTGAGAAGCGCCTTGAAGTAGCTAGGGTCGTGGTGGTATCGGCTTGGTTTCCGAATGCCCCGACCTCGGCATGGCTCAAGGCAAGTTGCGGACCATTGATAGCGATGATGTATTAGAAATGTGTAATCTGATGGACGGCGGGTTTTTGGTCGAAGTATTGAGAAATGCTCAGAGGCTGGGCATGGTCGCCACGGCTAAGAGGGATCATAGAGTGATTATGGACTCCAATCTAACCTCCCAAAATTTATTGAGTTCGCAGAACGATGTTGTATTTCTGCTCGACGCTAATTTTTGTTTCTTAGAGTGCAGCCCGGCGTGGGATTTATTTGCGAGTGACAACGGCGGACGCGGTATTTCGCGCGCGGAAATACTGCACAAAAACGTTTTCGATTTCATACCCGATATTCTTCGCAAGTTTTATGAGCATAAATACTGGTTTGCTCGACAACAAGGTTCTTCGGTTGAGTTCGACTACGATTGCTCCAGCCCTGAGAAAATACGACTTTTTCGTATGTCCATCCGACCTCTGGAGGCCAATCTTCTGGTCGTGAACCGCTTAACTCTCGAAGAGGAATGTGAGATAAGTCCGCCGCTAAAACCGGAGGAAAGGCAGCAATACCTCTCCGCAGGCGGCTTTCTTACTATGTGCGCTAACTGTAGAAAAGTACGACGACAGGATGCTCAGACTATGTGGGTCTGGGTTCCTGAGTTCCTCAACGAAGCCGGATTGCCGGTCACTCACGGTCTCTGCCCTCGATGTCTTACCCTTCTGTATGGCGACGCATAACTAGAAGGTTGTAAGTTCACGATCCCCCGAACCACGCCTGGCGGTCGAGGCGTGGATAAGTCGCTCTACCATATTCGCCACTACTTCTTTGCGCCCAATTGACCAGCTGTTTCAAGTAGTTTGGCCCATCTTAATTGACGCGTGACGCTCAGGCCTGGTGAGGAGGATAATGATCACCAACGATGACTGGTTCGCCACGAGGTATTACCGATGCCGACACGCTATGTCATCGATGGCAAACAGAGCGTGGTTTTTACGTACTTCGAGGGACGGCTTACTGTAGCCGAGGTGGCGGCCCACGCCGCTCAGTTGAGCCGTGATCCGGAGTTCAAACCCGAGTTTGCGGAATTGGTCGATCTGCGGGAGGTGACTGAGCCCGCAATTGACGCGGAAGGCTTCATCAGTGTCAGCAGTCTCGATCCATTCTCAAAGACCTCGAAACGGGCCTTCGTTGCCGGCGAAGGAGTGACCTACGGCGTTACCAGAATGTTTCAGATCCTGCGCGACAATTCTTATATTGAAGTCTTCTTCAGCATCGAGGAAGCGCGGCGATGGTTAGGGTTGGAGGAGACGGCTCCGCCGGCCGGTTAGTATCGCACCGGCGAGCCTCCTCCGTCCCCGTCGTCGCGATTCTTACTTTGGTTGGGCCACGATTCTGAGATACGGGCGAGGCGCCTTCCATCCCTGGGGATAAATCTTTTTGGCATCCTCGTCCGACACTGATCCGGCGATGATCACGTCGTCGCCCTGCTTCCAGTTCACCGGCGTGGCGACCTTATGCTTGGCGGTCAGTTGCAGCGAGTCGATGACCCGCAGCACTTCGTCGAAGTTGCGGCCGGTGCTCATGGGATAGATGATGACGAGCTTGACCTTCTTGTCCGGTCCGATGACGAAGACGTTGCGCACAGTCATGTTGTCGGTAGCGGTGCGGCCATCGCAGGTGCCCTCGACGCCGGCGGGCAGCATGCCGTAGAGCTTCGAGATCTTCAAATCGGTGTCGCCGATCATGGGATAGTTGGGGGCGTGGCCCTGGGTCTCGCGGATGTCCTCAGCCCACTTCTTGTGATTGTCGACGGGATCGACGCTGAGGCCGATGATCTTGGTGTTGCGCTTGTCGAACTCGGGCTTCAGCTTCGCCATGTAGCCCAGTTCGGTGGTGCAGACGGGTGTGAAGTCCTTGGGATGCGAGAACAGAATCGCCCACGAGTCGCCGATCCAATCGTGAAACTTGATGGGACCTTCGGTCGTCATCACTTCAAAATCGGGCGCAACGTCGCCGATTTGCAGCGCCATATCATCCTCCTGAATTGTCCTGAAAATTGATTCTAAAACCTTATCACGAAGGACGCGGGCGGGTGTGAATAGCGCGCGTTCCGGTTGACGGGGTACTATCCAGCGAGGGGATTTTGCTACAGCACCATTTATGGTGCAACGCTACGGAGCGGCCTTGCGTGTGAACACGGGATTGTTTTGGAAGCTAGGCTTGATCGTGCCAGGAGTCCAGTTCTTGGTTTAATTTGTCTCGGAGTTCGTGCGTCGTCTCGTATTCAATATAGCGATACGAGTCGAAGTGAACCTTGTTGGGTGCTGCCGTTGTGTCTCCCTTGCGGCAACGAGAGCGAGAGAGACAGGGCATTGCAGTTCCGCCATGCGTGTTCTGTATCCAAGACCATCACACAGCGGGCAGGAATCACGATCTGCATCTGACTGCTCCGGTCGCGAATGCGGGGAAGCGGGAATTAATGCGACGCGGAATCAATCAGCACACGCTAGAGAAAATCTGCTCGGGGGAGCCAGTCCGGGTGGTAAAGATGGCCGAATGTCTCAAGGTACTGCAAGAATACGAATCGACAACTGTTAAAGAGGCCCACAGTTGTCCTAACAGGGGAGAAAGCTACGTGGACTAGAAGTATTGCCGTCAACCTCTAGCAAGAGTTCACAATTTCTCTTGTCCCATTGGCTGCACGCTTTTATCATTGCTCGTTCCATTTCGATGCTGGCCGGGGAGCGTACCCCAAAATACGTTTCCCGAAGGTGGCCCTAAGATGGCTCAATTCTATGTTGGTCCGCGCCCTACAGAGGTAGGCGCACCACTCTTTCTGACGGCAGTCGAAGGTCGTTCGATCACATCAGTTAACATTACAACCAATGGCGAACTGAGGATCGAGCTAAGCGGTGGGGTTCTGATTGAATGCGCTTGGCGTGGCGAGTTCATCCTTCGAGCCGCCGCCCGAGAGATCGAAGGCTTACCGCAAACGATTACCGCTGTCAACCTACCGCTTGGTGAGCCCATTGGTGAGTTAACTGCGTGGGAAGTTAACCGCAAGTTAAAAGGTTTCCGGACTACATACTCAATATTCTACCTGCTTGAAAATGGTCAAACCGACGAATTGGCACAGTTTCTCAAAAGATCACCTTACGGTGATATTGAAAAACGACTCATATTGCGCCATGATCAGTTGAACATCGAAGCGTTCGGGCTCGGTTCGTTTTGGACCACCGTACGAAGCATAGCTACAAAGCATACACGCGCTATTTTTACTGCAGTGGGCTTCACGTTTAAGAGAAGCAGGGATGCGATATTCCGCAGCTTGGAAGCAAATGCTAGATTACAAGAAGCAAAGGCCGACCGCGAGGAGATCGGTGTATTGCGGGACGACTTCGAGCTTAGACGCGATCAGACCGAATATGCTCTTGACCCCCTATCTAAGATTAAAGATCCCGAAGGAAGAGTTCAGGTAAATAGAGTACTGCGTACTGCCGCCCTAAAGATGATTTCCGGCGATATTCACGAAAGGCAACTTAGACGAGAAATAAGGGATTCGCTTCCCAGTCCAGCATCCGAAGACGGCGTCGAGGAAGATGAGCAGTAGCCGAATTAAGCAATTTCGAGGTGCAATGACCGATGAGCAGCGAAGAGACAAATCGATGGTGGGAGAACTATCTCGTCCGCTACCTGATGCCGTCTATCGCCGGAGTCGCGATTGTAGGCTGGCTCTGTTTAGGTGCCGGTAATGGATTTCGTGAGGCACTCCTATTACCTCCCGGTGGACTCTCACTGGATGCTCCGTCCCTTACCCTGGTATTTCTCTATGGAAATCTATTTTGCTATGTCGCATCATACCCGATCTTGGTTTTTCACGTGACGAGAGCTAGAGATTTCGTGGGCGACCAGTGGCGTGCCAGTATCTGGTGTGATGGGTATATTGTGACGATTACGGTTTTTATTACGACAATCTCTTGTTTCCATTTTCTCAACGGTGCCTATCGCTTCTGGCTAGGCTTTGGTCTTGCTTTGTTAATGGTTGTGGTGCAGATCGTCAGACTATGTCTTGTGCTCTTCACTCGCGTGCGGGTGCGCGGACTTGCAGATAGAGTTAGTCTCGCGTACGGATTTGCTTATGCTTTAGCGAAGCGCAGAGGCATCACCGAGGAGACTGAAACAACTAAGCCCCTCACGAATTCCCAAGGAAACACCATTCCGTTGGTCGATGATGATTTCGACGATGCGGATGAGGTCACAACAAGTCGACGCATTGCGTGGCGACGCGAATTTATCGACACGTACCGTCATCAACGCGAACACGGTAATTCAGCATTCATCTTTTTGTTGGAGATTGTGCTCGCTGCATTGGCCTACTGCGTCATTACGAAGCCTGGTCAGACGCCATCCCAGCAGATAACTGCGGTTGGGGTTCTCTTCGCGATTTGGGCTCTCCCTGCGGTCTTTGTTCATCTGCTCGGCCAGCACTTCGAAAGGCGGTTTTCTCAATTTGACAGACGGATGAGTTAACTAGCCGGCGCGCGTATATTGAGTCTAACCACATAGCTTACTTGTGATCTTTCCAGCCGGGGGGGAAATCGATCTCATATCTCGTTGACTCGTCCAACAATACGAACCCCTTAATGACTTCCTTTGTCGAAAGATACCCTTCAAGAGCTGTGCGATACTTTTCCCTCTCTTCATCGCTCGCATTTGTAGGCGGTGACGGTGGGTTAAGGGAGTCCAGAGTTAACACCATGACGGTATTCCGTCTCGCTGGTATGAAGATAGGAGAATCTAGCTCGACATAGTGACCGAATGGTGCATATGTATCGGGCGAGTCGATCTTCATAGCGACGTGCGCAGTCGTACTATCGATTCGGTAATCGGTGTCGGTATTGTTTGCGAGCACATAATTGAATTTGACTTTGCTGCCGTTTCCGGTTTGAACATTCCGATATGTTGCTGTGATCGCGCGGTTGTTCCAAGGTTTCGGCGGTTTAGGCCGATTAGCATACAAGTTCCACCCGCCCACTATCAGAGACAATGCAGCCGCAAACCCCACCCCGAAGGCAGCACTCCGCAGTATCAAGCGCTTCAAGCCCGCCGGGGGGACGACCGAGGCTGGAACAATGGATGGCGATGACATAACCTGGCACACGCAATTGCCAACTGGCCAATCTTATAACAGCTGCTTAATTGAGCCACAATCCGTGTGTCCGCCACTCCTTTCTGCCGCTCCCCCTCGCGGCTCTCCCGCTGGCCGCGCGTTAGCCCTGGCGCTCAGTCCTAGATGTCCGCTCGCCTCGCGACGTGGTTCCACACGCAATTTTGCCCTCCAGGGCACTGCACCAGAAATGGTGCCGTAGCAAAATCCCCTCGCTGGATAGTACCCCGCGTTCCGGTTGACGGGGTTTCTCTATGCAGCCTAATATCCGGGGCAGTGTCCGCGTCGTCTCCCAGTATCGGACAGGTGCTCGGTCATTATCGCCTGCTGGAGCAGGTTGGTGCGGGCGGTATGGGCGTGGTCTTTCGCGCGCTCGACGAGCAACTGCAACGCGATGTCGCGCTGAAAGTTCTTCCTGCCGGTCTGTTCAGTGATCCCGGCCGGCGCGAGCGCTTTCGCAAAGAGGCGCTGGCCATTGGCCGCCTCAATCATCCCAACATTGCCATGGCGTTCGACTTCGGAGAAGAGCACGGAGTCGACTATCTGGTCACCGAATATATCGCCGGGGTGAACCTCGACGAGAAGATCGGCGGCCAGCCGTTGCCGCAGAAAACGGTGATGGACCTGGGCATGCAGCTGATGAGCGGCCTGGAGGCGGCACATCGCGCCGAGGTGATCCATCGCGACCTGAAGCCCGGGAACATCCGCGTCAATCGCGACGGGCAACTCAAGATCCTCGATTTCGGATTGGCCAAGCTGAGCTCGCCGATCGATGCCAGCGCGCAGACGGTCACGATTGAAAATCAGCTCTCGGTAAGCGGCACGCTGCCTTACATGGCTCCCGAGTTGCTGCGGGCGCAGGCCAGCGATGCGCGCGCCGACGTCTGGTCAGCGGGGGCAGTGCTGTACGAGATGGCAACCGGCAGGCGGGCGTTTCCTGACAAGCAGTCGTCGCTGGTGATCGACGCCATCTTGCATTACGATCCGGTGCGGCCAACGCTCATCAATCCCCACGTCAGCCAGCCCCTGGAAGCGGTGATCCTGAAGGCGCTGGACCGCGATCCGGAGCGGCGTTATCAATCGGCGCGCGAGCTGCGGGTGGACCTGGCGAGGATCGTCGCCGGAGAGGATGTTGCTACCGGAACGCTTCGCCACTTGGAGGAGCGTGAGCATGCCGCGGTTGCGCAGAGGCGCAAGATGGTGGCAACCGTGCTGGTTGTCCTGCTGCTGGGTCTGGTGCTGGGATATGCAGCCAAGCGCTGGTGGCTGAAGGCCGCGCCGGAGCAGCAGAAAATCATGGCGGTGCTGCCGATCGAAACGGTTGGACAGGATGCCGCCACCGGTGCGCTCGGGCTGGGTCTCACCGAAACCCTGACCGCCAAGCTGGTACAAGCCGGCGACGGCAATTCCATTCAGGTCGTATCACCGCGCGATCTTCGTGACCAGAACGTGAAAACCGCGGACGACGCCCGCCGCGAGTTCGGGACCGACTACGTGCTGGAGAGCAGCCTGCAAAAGTCAGGCCAGAAGATACGGGTCAATACTTACCTTGTCGATTCCAAAACCCATCGCCAGCTTGCCGCCCGAACCATCGAGACCGATGCCGCCGACACCTTTGGACTGCAGGACCAGGTAGTGAATGCGGCGCTGGATATGCTGCCGGGAAAAATCGATCCCGCACAGCGCCAGGCATTGGCGGCGCGACAGAATACCCAGCCCGCAGCATATGAAGCCTACATTCAAGGCCGCGGATACCTTCAGGAATACGAGAAGCCGGAAAACATCGACAACGCAATCGTCGAGTTCAGGCAGGCGCTGAAGATCGATCCCAAATACGCGCCTGCGTATGCCGGGTTAGGCGATGCCTACTGGATTGGCTATCAGCAGTTCGCCAAAGGAAACGACTGGGTAAGCGATGCCCTTAGTAATTGCGAGAAAGCACAGTCTCTCGATCCCAATCTCGCCGAAGGCCATGTATGCCTGGGCAACGTTCTAAACGGCAGCGGAAAGTATCAACAGGCTGCGGAGCAGTTCCAGAAAGCGCTGCTGGTTAACTCGCGAGACGTAACCGTCCTGCGCGGCTTGGCGGACGCCTATGCGAACCTGGGAAATCTCAAGGCAGCGGAAGAGACCTATAAGAAAGCGGTCGAGCTGAAGCCTAATTACTGGGCAGTCTACAGCTGGCTGGGAATCTTCTACTACGGCCAGTCACGCTACGCCGACTCGGCGCAGATGCTGCTGCGCGCCAGCCAACTCGCGCCCGATAACTACCACGTGTATTACACCCTCGGCGGCGCTTATGTAACCGAAGGCCGTTATCAGGAAGCCATCGACGCGTTCAAGCGATCCATCGAACTGCGTCCCGGGGTGGAGGCGTACAACAATCTGGGTTATGCCTACATCCTGATGCATCGTTTTCCGGAAGCCGTCGCGGCGCTGCAGGATGGGCTCAAAGTCAATGACCACGAGTGGGAGAGTTGGGGCAATCTTGGTGACGCGCTGTATTGGTCTCCCGATCGCCGGGCGGAAGCTGCCGCGCAATATCGGCGCGCGGTCAGCATCGCGGAGGCGAAGATAAAAGTAAACGCGCAAGACGCCGACACGCTCGCCTATCTGGCCAACTATACGGCGATGCTGGATGAACAAAAAACATCGCTGGATTACTTGCAGCGGTCGCTGAAAGCTGCGCCGGCGAACGGTGAAGGACTGGTGCGCGCAGCGGTTGTGTATCACCACTTCGGCCGGAAATCGGAAACTTTGGACTACCTGCGCAAGGCCGTCACTGCCGGCTATTCGAAACCGATCATTCGCGACACGCCGGACTTCCAGGACTTGCAAAACGATCCGGCGTTTCGGACGCTGATTGGCCAATGACTCGAACTACGGCCGCATGATCAAGCCCAGTTGCTGTGGATTCCCGCACTGCTGACCGCCAACCGTCAGTGTCTGATACGGGAACTTCATGCCACCCGACGAAGTAACCGCCGAGCTTGCAATCGTGGCCTGGCATGAGCTTGTTTGAAACGGCGAGTCGCAGGTTGCGCTGGCGCCAGGTGGGAAGGTAACACTGAACGTGGTGCTGGCTCCGTTCCCATCGACGGCGCCGAAGGAAACGGTATCGCCCCATCCGATCGTGATTGGACTAGCTGAGGGTGAGCTTGTGTCTAGCTTTTGCTGGCAATTGCTAGATCCGCTGATCACGGAGAAGACGATAGTGTGGGCTGCCACCTGGGGATTCGGCTGGCCATTATTATTGTTTTGGGGCGAGCACCCGGTCAACAGTCCACAACAGGCGGCGGCGATTAGCGAACACAGAACCTGGCGTATGTTCACAATGTCTCCTTCCTACAATTGTGCAAACAATAGCAGGATAGTTGCTGCTGTCAAGCGAAACTACCTGCGGATACCTGGATGAGATCGACCAAACTCAAACTTTGGCCGTTGATAGTTGCGACCTTCTTCATGGTGTCGGGCGGTACCTATGGCACCGAAGACATCGTGCGCGGAGCCGGCTACGGTGGCGCGATTCTCATCCTGCTGCTCACCCCTTTGATTTGGAGTTTGCCAACCACGCTGATGATTGGCGAGTTGGCCAGCGCCTTACCCGAGGACGGCGGTTTTTACGTTTGGGTGCGGCGCGCGATGGGGAATTGCTGGGGCTTTCAGGAAGCCTGGCTGTCGCTGGTCGCCAGCATCTTCGACATGGCCATCTATCCCACGTTGTTCGTCTACTATCTGGTGCGCCTCGTTCCCTGGTTCGGCGCTGGCCATCGCGGACTGCTGGTAGGAATGGCCGTGGTTGCAGTCTGCGCCGCGCTGAATATTGCCGGCATTCAGGTGGTGGCGACGACCTCGCTTTGGCTGTTCTGCCTGCTCTCCGCGCCCTTCGTAATGATTGTCGTTTTGGCGCCGTTTCAGTACGGAGCGCTGGCGCAGGTGGCGTCCAAGCCGGCAACTTCGGGGGTCGATTTGACGGCCGGAATTCTGGTGGCGATGTGGAACTACATGGGCTGGGACAATGCCTCGACCATCGCCGGCGAAGTCGACCGGCCGCAACGGGAGTACCCTCGCGCCATGCTCGGCGCCGTGGTCCTGGTTGCGGTGTCCTACATTGTGCCAGTCAGCGCCGTAGCTCTGACGCGTCTCAGTCCCACAGCGTGGGAGACGGGATCGTGGGCCGATATTGCCGGCATGTTGGGTGGGCCGCTGCTGGAGATTGGGCTGGTGCTGGGCGGCATGATGAGCGCCTTTGGCATGTTCAATTCTCTGGTGATGAGCTACTCGCGGCTGCCTTATGCGATGGCACTGGATGGAATTTTGCCCAGCGGGTTCGCCCGCCTCAACCGGCGCAACGCGCCCTGGGTCTCGATCGCGGTTCTGGCGGCGGGATGGGCGCTGTGTCTCGGTTTCGGTTTCGAACGGCTGGTCACATTCGACGTGTTGATCTACGGCGCGAGCTTGCTGCTCGAATTCATCGCCCTGGTCGTGTTGCGCGTCACCGAGCCGTCCTTGCCGCGGCCGTTCAAAGTGCCGGGAGGCCTTTGGGGAGCCGTGGGCGTGGGCGTGCCGCCCATGCTGCTGCTGGCGTTTGCCCTCGCGCGCACGGAACGAGAGCAACTCTTCGGCGTCAATGCACTATGGTTCGGAGTGCTGATTGTCGTGGCCGGCTTTGCGTTCTATGGAATTGGCCTGGGAGTTCGCCGGATGCTACGCCAGCCGACGACGGCTTCCGAATAGCCAACGACTCGGGGGCCGTCTTCCGCTAAGAATGAGCCTTTATAGAATTTTTCGCCATTACCTCTGCCGGCCGAAGACCTCGCGTAACACCACATTGAGGTCGTCGAGTGCTCGGGCGCAGTCACCGGTAAAACTGGAGCCATGCATGATGGCGAGCGTTTTGGGCTTCAGGTCGGCGAGTTTTTTCAAGTTCTGCGCGGTGAGTGGCGTGTAGGGCACATACTCCGCGAGAATACCCGCCTGAAATTCCTGCAGCGCCTGGCGCGAGCGGCCGGTGACATCGGCAGAGGTGAGCGGTTCGACGTCGCCCATCTGATGGAACAGATCCGAACAGAGCAGTGTTCCCTGCGTTTCCTCGAACAGGACGCCGGCGTCCCAGCCGTGGGGCAGATGGGGAGTATGACAGTAGCGAAAGCGGTACTTTCCCGTCGCAAAAGTCCCGCCGTCCGGGAGGCCGCGTGCCTCCCGGCCAATGAAGTCGTTCAGGTTCACCAGGGCGCCCACCTGGCTGCAGATCACATCGGCGTTAGGCGCTGCCGCCAGCCATTCATGGAGCGAGCCGCACTCGTCTGACTCAAAATGGCTGAAGCTGATGTGGCGCAACTGGGAAAGAGTGATGAGCTTTGAAACTGCCTCGCGAATTTCCGCATGCATTCCGCGCAGCCCGGTGTGGAACAGCAGCGGCTCATCGTCTTTCACCAGAAAATGGTTGAACTGGAAATTGCCCCATTGAGCAAAGATCGAGATGCGATAGACATCCGGCGCGATTTCCGTGACGACCGCCATGTTAATCTCCTCAATCGAATTCGAAGCGCTAACTTCTTAAGAGTGTCGCGGCTGCCTGTGTACTTGCTGACGAATGAACTACAGACGGCCGACGTCTGATTGTCGGTTTTAGTCAACCGGTTTCCGATGTTCTACGGCTGGAACCCATCCGCAATCCACTTCGCGAATAATTCAATGCGCGCTTGCGGCCACGGACCCTCTCCTCGTGGGGGTGGAGGCGGCATTACCGCGCCCCCAATTCCGCGAATCCGATCATAGATGGCGGCGGCGTGCTTCTTGACTTCATCGTAACTCCGCAGGTCGAACCCTTTGCTCATGCCCTGAATGTCCCGTTCCGTGAACAGCGGGCGAATGTCCGCTTGAAAGCTGGTCAGTTTCGTCATGGTCTTCTCTTTCAAAAAAGGTCTTTTCGAATACCTTCAACGTGCTCTCGCACGATTGCGATTAAGCCAGAGGTGAGGGGAGTAAGACAATTGGACGATGGTATCGGCGATACCTTCGTATCAGGTAAGCGGGAGGCTGACCGGACGACAGGTGGGTTAAAAAACGGATGGCCCAGCTCCCGGGCATCGCGAGAGCTGGGCACCCCGAGCATCCTGATCATCAAGTTCGCGAAGCTCGGCCTACGCCTGTGACTTCGCCCTGGTCTGAAGCACTTCGTCCAGGGTGGTGATGTCAACCATTCCGAAGCAGCCGTAAATCGCGGGGAGTATTTGGCCGGCGGAAAACTTCCGTCGCAGTTCAGCCAGCTTCTCCGTGCCCGCGCGATAGGCCGGCAGATACATTCTGCCTAACAGCGGATGACGTCCCCACGCGCCGGAGAGCTTGTCGGCACGCTCTTCGCTGACCAGAAAATCCTGACGCAAGGTTTTCGCGATCTCGGGCTGCGGCTTGCCCTCGCCCCAGGTCAGATAAGACGACTGGTTCTTGGCATCGTCCTGCAATAACGCCAGCAGCGCACCGATCTGCATGTCTTCGTCGGGCAGCTGGTTGAGCTCGGTCACGCCATGTGCGATGAGGATGGCGTTGTTGGCGAGACCCTCGAACAGTGTGGCGGCGCGCGTGTTCATGGTGAGCACCGTCGCCTCGAATCCCGCCTGCCCGCGCGCGTACAGATTTTGCAGGTAGGCGAATGTAGTGACGTGGCCGGGTACCACTTCGTGGGACACGAGCTGCTGGAATTCGGGAAAGCTGATTTGCAGCGAGGCATTGATCTCGTAGCTGGCTTCGTATTGCGGTGAGCCGTCGGCATTGCGCTTGCGCCCGAGGTAGTTCATGGAGCCGGAGAACCACGCGTCCTTGATGGGCAGGAATTCGATGTTGGCGCGCGGCACGTTTGCCAGCTCGCGCGGCAAATGCGGCGTAAGGTTGGCCGCGCTCAGTTGATCGAAGTAAGAGATTACGGCAGCGCCCAGCGCTTTCACCGAGCCCATCGGGGTGATGCGTTCGCGCCGCCAGGCGTCGACTGCGCCCAGCAGGCCACCATTGCCGGAGGAATAGCCTGCGCGGCCCAGCAACTCCGTCACTCTGGCGCGCTTGGCTTCGGGCTTGGACGGCTCCGGCGGTTTGCCGGTCGAGGCCTCGACGCAGCGCGCATAGGGAACGGCCGGACCTTTGCCGAGGATCTCCATCGCCAGGTCCCACATCACTTGCAGAGAGTCGGACAGTCCGGCGAGGTACTTTCCGCGTAATCCGCCGATGGCCGCGGCTTCCTTGCGCACTCCGGCGATGGCGCTGGGCAGATCGACATCTTTAAGATAAGCATCGACGGCCGCGTGATCGACGGTCTTGCCAGCGACTCCGCCGGTCTCCCTGACACGAGCGGCCGATGCCACCGTGTATGCGGCGGGCAGCGGCTCATCGGAATACCACGAGTCGGCGATGAAGCGCCCCGTGCCGGAGGGGCACATCACGTCACCGCCCCAGAGAGTATCGATACCTAAGACCGCATCTGCGACGAAACGTCCTACTTTATCCATTAGGAAACTCCCTTTTGAGAATCAACTCTTTTAAGAATTGGGTTTGTATCAGGGCACGACTTCAGTCGTGCCGAACAAACCCTGCTTCTTTGTCCAGCCGGCTTTGGCCGGCGACACAGTGCTACTTATGCCGCCGGCTGAAGCCGGCTCATAAGAATTTGAGAGCCATGATCGGCACGACTGAAGTCGTGCCCTGATACAAAGCAACTTCGATAATGTCGACTTCGATAGCGCGGTCCACTTGCTCAGCCACATTGTCAGCTTCGATAGTGCGGTCCACTTGCTCAGCCACATTGTCAACTTCGATAGCGCGGTTCACTCGCTCAAGCACAATCTAGTTTGGTGATTCGTCTCGCGACTTCGATCTCACCGATGCGAACCAGACATACAGACACAGCGCGATGAAGAAGATCGCGGAGACGGTCTGCGAGATTGGCTCGTTGTTATAAAACGGCGTTTGTATCAACTCTTCGCGGAAATTCGGCAGCACGCGCAGCGCCGCGCCGAAGACGCCGCCCAGCGCTCCCCCCGCCATCAGGCCGCCGGCAACGATCACGCCGCGCTCGCGAATGCTGTGGCCGTGCTCGCCGCCTGCCTTGTCGGAGCGCTTGTTTACCAGGTGCGACATAAATCCGCCGACCAGGATCGGCGTGGTCAGTTGCAGCGGCAGATAAATGCCCAGTGCGAAGACCATGGACGAAACGTGGAGCATCTCCAGCACAACCGTGATCATCGCGCCGATGCCGAACAGGATGTAAGTCACCGGCTGGCCGCTCATGAATCCGGAGACGATGGCTTTAAGCGCTGAGGCTTGCGGCGCGACCAGCACCTGCCTCATATCTCCTGGCGCTGCTTCGCCGAACTGAAATGCTTTGGCGAGCAGGATGATCGTCAAGCCTGTCGTGATCGCGGACGCCGCTATGCCGATGAACTTCACTTTCTCCTGCGCCGATGGGGTTGAGCCGATCCAGTAGCCGGCCTTCAGGTCGGTGATGAATTGCCCCGCGACGCAGAGCGCAACGCACACCATGCCGGCGAGAGCCATCACGAAGAACATGCCGGTCGCGCCCGAGAGGCCGAACTTCAGCAGCACCACGGCGGAGACGATCACGGTCAGCAGGGTCATGCCGGAGGCAGGATTGTTGGCAGTGGTGGCGATGGCGTTCGCGGCCACAGTCGTAAAGAAGAACGAGAAGAGCACGGTCAGCAGCAGGCCGAGCGCCACAATCGTCCAGCTGACATGCAGGTTGCCGAAGAACACGGCGACCGCGAGCGCGCTGACGATCACGCCCAGCAATATCGCGATGATGGGAATGTCGCGGTCAGTGCGTTCGGTGTGCGAAGCTTCGCCGTGACGAAAGGCGTGCAGCGCGATGCCGAACGATCCTGCGACCACACGCAGCGATTTCAGAATGCCGACCAGTCCGGCAGCGGCGATCGCACCCACGCCGATGTAGCGCACATAGTAGCGATAGATTTCCGCCGCGCTCATATGCGAGATGGGAATGGTGGCGGGATAGACCGTGCCTGCGCCCATATGGCTGCCGATGAACCAGATCGCCGGAACCAGCACAAAGTTCACCAGGATGCCGCCGGCGCAAAAGATCATGGCGATGCGCAGGCCCATGATGTAGCCGAGGCCAAGAATGAAGCCGATGGCGTCGAAGTTGAACACCATGCGATCGCGATCGACCAGCGACTTCATGACCGGCACGAACTGGAAGTTCAGATACTCCTTCCAGAGATGAAAGGTGGTGACGAAGAAATCGTAGATGGCGGCGATGATGGTGGCCTGGATGAGCAGCTTGGCCTGCGAGCCACCCTTCTCGCCCGTGACCAGGACTTCGGTGATGGCGGTGGCTTCGGGGAACGGCAGCTTGCCGTGCTGCTCGGCGACAAAGTATCGGCGCAGCGGGATCAGGAACAGCAGGCCGAGGCAGCCTCCGGCCAGGCAGATGAAGATGGTCTGCACCGGATGCGGATCAAGGTGCAGAATGTACAGCGCGGGCAGGGTAAACACGGCGCCCGCCACCACGCTGCCTGACGCCGCGCCGATGCCGGTCAGGATGACATTCTCCAATATGGTGGAGCGGCGCTTGTACATACGCGCCAGACCAATGGCGAGAATGGAGATGGGAATCGCCGCTTCCATTCCCTGGCCGACCTTTAGCGCCGAATAAGCCGAAGCTACGCTGAAGATGACGCACAGCAGCGTTCCCCAAAGCACCGCGCGCGCCGTGACTTCCTCCACGTTGGCGGATGCGGGCACCAGCGGAACGTAGAGTTCGCCCTCGTTTAGCGGCTGATAGGCATTCGCGGGCAGGGATTTTACTTCGGCTTCGGGGGCAGCTGTGGCCATGAATGAGTTCTCCGGAGAGTTTAGCAGCCGCACGCATTGTAAATCGCGGGGTCAATGCGGTTTGTGACGAGTGCTCGGAGCGGCAGTGACGCCGACATTGGACCGCTTACGGCTGCACGTATACCGGGTTGTTGGGCGAGGGCGGTTCGTAATCCTGGCCGTACTTGTTCTTGTGGGCCAGCGTCGTGCTCCTGGTGATGGGCAGGCGCAGCGTCCCGACCGAGTGCGCTGTTTCTCCGACCTGCACTTCGCGGGTGAGTGCCTGCAGCGTAGCCGGCGCCACGCTTTCATTCCAGGCGTGAAGCATGTAGCGGCCGGCGGGAACGCCGGAGATGACGAAGTCGCCCTGCTTGTTGGCGACCGCGAAATAGGAGCTGCCCAGCACCACTACCACCGCGCTCATCTCCGGGTGAATGTTGCAGAAGATGAACGACACGCCTTCGCGGTCGAAGTGAACTGTACGCGAAGTTCCCGCCTCGTAGAGTCCGAGATCGAAACGCTTGCCGTTGAACAATGAGAAGACATTGTGGAACCACGGATCTTTGTTGGGGAACTCGACGCTCGAGCCGCGGGTTACGACCAGCAGGTGAGGCTCGAATGCTTTATTGTGCTGCGCGAGGGTCGCGTGCATCGGCGCCACGGGAGTTGTGTCGGGCGAAGAACCGGCAGGAACCAGCCAGACCACGGTTTGCGGCGGCGCCGAGGCCTTCGCCGCGCCTTCCGTCAGCACCTTCCCGCTAACGTTCACGTCTTGGGCAGGACAAAATGTGGCTGCCGTAAAGAACAGTAGCGCCAGCGAGCGCATGATGGTCTCGCGAAACCTCAGAACAATACCCCCATGGACATATTCACCTGGCCGGCTTCGTAGCTGCCGTCATAAATGGTGAAGGTCCGCAGTCTCCGATACTCGGCTGCGAACAACAGGTCGGAGCGCGGACGATAAATCACGTTGCCGAAAGCGCTGCGATTGGCGGTGAAGAAGGCCGGCGCGTAACTCATGGCCTGATCGCCGAAGTAGCGGATATCCGATGCGAACGGGCTGTCTTGTCCGAAGGCGCCGTTGAACTCCAGCTTGGAGGTGGCGCGATACTTCAGCTGCGCCCATCCGCCAAGAGCATTCACCGGCTCAACCTCGGTAGCGGGGTTGGAGAGCAATCCGTTATAGGAAACGCTGCGCCCCAGAGAAGAACCTAAACCGCCGATGGCAGCACCGCGATAGAACGAACCGCTCAGGGTGAACATTCTGCCCAGAGGCAAGTTCCCATCGGCGATGCCCGCCCATCCATTCACGATGCGGCCATAGCCCCAGCTTTGGCGGCTATAGTAGCCGCTGACTCCGACGGTGAAGGTTTGTCCAGACATGGGGCGCGAATAGGCGACCCGCGCCGCATAGGCCGGCTGGCGCGATTGCTCTCCCGCGTCAGCAGTGCGGTAGTAAACGTAGTTCACGTCCGGCGGTTCGCCGGTTAAGGGATCCAGGAAGCCGCCCTGCAAGGTCACCGTCGAAGCATTCGACATCTTGAAGCGATGCTCGACGCGCAGTTGAGGCGTCCAGGCCCATAGATTGCCCGCATAGGAAAGCGGCGGCACGATCAGCGATGCAAACGATGTCGGAGCGAGCGGGTTGATGAACAGCTGGTCCTGTCCGGCAACGACGGATGTGTTGTTCCAATCCAACCGGACCACGCCGGTGCGCAAGCGGACGAGGCCCGAGTTCACGCCGTTATAGACCGATGGGAAGCCGCCGCCAAAATCAAAATTGATATTGGCGCTGGTGTGAGCTCCGAACAGATCGGGTCCGAAGGTCTCGAGACCGATAATCGACTGCCGCAGCGTGCCTCCCACCGAGCCGGAGGAATCTCCAGGATTTGGGGGCGTCGCCCAGGTGGGAACGTCTTGATTGTCCGACGATCCACTGTTGCCGAAGAGATTGAACAGCACGATGCCCGACAGGCGCACACGATACTTCGAAGCGCTCTCGACTTTTGTCTGGTATTGGGTGTCGAGCTTACCCGAGAGCAGTTGCTCGTCTTCTTCCAGTCGATCGATTCGCTGTTGCAGCTGATTGGAGGCATAGGCGGGCGACTGCTCGTCAATCGCAGTGTCGCCGGCGTCTTTGCTCCGCTCTTCAGCGAGCTCTTCGCGCAAGCTCTTGATCTCTTGCCGGCTGGAGACCGTCTCCTGCTGAAGCTGCACCACCATGGTTTTCAGCTCATGGATCTCGGACTGAAGCTCCTGGAGGGCAGCCTTGGTGTCGCCGCCGGCTGCGGCGCTGCTCTGACCGGGATTCTGTGCCGAACAGGTAAGTGCCAAAGCCAGGCTCAGGCACAAGCGCACGCCCAGGTGTTCGATCGGCAAAGCACTCCGTTGCTGGCTGGCACGAAGGCACAGGATTTTAGCTTGATGGCAGCGAAAGAGCTGAGCAAATTTGGCGTATTGCATGTCGCACCTCTCTGCTAGCGGGCTATAGCGGCCTGAAGCCGGGCCTGGGGGTCAGGTCTTGGATGATTGCGAGGTTTTGGTTAACGAAGCGACCACCGTGTCCGGCTTTGAAATAGTGCGCGGCAACACGATCTGCATAACCGTGCGCCCGGGAACCGAACTTTCCAAGTGCAAGGTTCCGTGATGGTCCTGCACGATCTTCTGCGCGATCGTGAGGCCCAATCCCGTGCCGTTTTCTTTGCCGTAACTGACAAAGGGTTGAAACAGCTTGTCGCGGATCGAAGCTTCCACGCCGGGTCCGTCGTCGGTAATCTCGATGGTCAAGTCGCCGTTTCGCTCCGCCACCCGAATCCCGACGTGGCCGCCGGCTACATGCGCAGCCGCCTGACAACTATTCAGCAGCAGGTTGTAAAAGACGCGCTCCATCTTGCGGGGGTCGAACTGTGCGTTGTGAGTACCGGACGACTGAATCGATACGGCGACGCTCTGGAATTGCCGGTGCGATCGCACCAGTTCCATAGCCCGGCCGATGGTGCGTTCCACCGGAGTTTCAACCACGTTCAGCGATTCCGCCGGACGCGACAACTCGAGCAGCGAGTCAATCAAATCGGTCAGCCGGTTCACGGCCACGCGAATCTCCTGATAGAGCTCTTCGCGCTGGAGAGGAGTCAGTTCGGCATCGGCCAGAAACTCGGCATTCGCCAGCACCGCGGTGAGCGGATGGCGCAAATCGTGAGAGATGGAGCTGGCCATGCGGCCGATGGTGGCCAGGCGTTCAGCATCCAGCACGCGCTGCTGTGCCTGCCGCAGGCTGTCGCGCATGCGGGTGAAGGTCATGGTCAGCTCAGCGACCTCGCCCGTGCCCGCCACATGGACGGGGTAACGATAGTCGCCGCCGCCCAGAGCGCGAACGCCATCCACCAGTTCCTCCAAGGGACGGGTGAAGGTGCCGGCGATTAAATATGCCAGTATCGTGCCCGCGAGTACGGCGCCCAGGCCAACCGCCAGCAGCAACCGCCGCAGATGGTTCAGGAAGGCAGTGGCCTGGTCGAACGATTTCATGACCACAATCGTCACGCTGGGATTAGCGTCCAGATTCGCCGGCAGCGCCGACACCATGAAGCTTTCCCGCCCGAGGTTCCAGTTGGCCGGCGCTGGACCCTCGGCAATCGCCGCCGTGGCAACGTGTGAAGCCAGATCCTTCTCCAGGCTGGAATCCAGAGTGCTGACCACGACCTCCCGGCCATACAGAATGGCGACTTGACTGGCTGCCACCTGGCTCACCTGGCGGGCCACGGCGGTATTCATCTCGTAGCCGACGGCTACCATCCCCAGTAACGCATTGCGCGAACTGGGACCAAAGTAGATGGGCGCCAATACCACTTGATACAAATGTCCGCCGCCGAACCACCATTGCGGCGTTTCTTCGATAAGACCGCGGTCCTTCAGAATTTGCTGGGCCTGTTCACGCGAGATTCCGGGAGCCTTGGCGTGGAATCCCATGATTTCTCCCGCCGGATCGACGAGTGCGAACACGTCGCCTCCGGAGAGGTGGAACATTTCGCGCGAGCCATCCTGAATGGTGGGCGCATGATGCGAGGTCATGAGCGCTTTGAGATTGGGAAGGTCGGCCATGAGCTCGGCCAGACGGCTCAAGTCGTTTTCGCGGTCCGCTTCCAGGTCGCGAAAGGTTCCCACTGAGTTGGCCAGGTCGCTGCTCAGGTTGCTGCGGACCTTGGTGGCGACCGTGCGCTGCACGATCAGCAACGACACCGCGGTCAACCCGGCCGACGTGAGCAGCATGGCGATGAGGAACTTCGTACGCAGTCGCCACCTACTCATCGCCTGCTCCTCGATTCTTTTAGCGGACAAACTTATAGCCTGTGCCATGGACGGTACGGAAATGTACCGGATCAGTGGGGTCTTTTTCCAGTTTTTGTCGTAAACGCAGGATGTGAGTATCGACAGTGCGGGTAGTCGGATAGTTGTTATAGCCCCACACTTCGTTCAGCAACTCGGTACGCGAGATCACACGCTCCGGATTATTCAGGAAAAAACGCAGCGTCTTGAATTCCTGGGGCGTAAGCGGAATAAGCTCCCCACTGCGATGCAGCTCCATCTTGGAGAAGTTCACTTCAACATCGTCGAAGTTGAAGACTTCCACCTTGTCGGAAGATTGATTCAGCCGCCGCACGGCGGCACGCACGCGCGCCAGAAGCTCGCGCGGGCTGAATGGCTTGGTCACATAATCGTCCGCTCCCAGTTCCAGCAACAACACTTTATCGAGTACGTCGCTGGCGGCGCTCAAAACCAGGATAGGAGTATTGGATGACTCACGTTTAATTTCCCGGCAAATGTCCTGGCCGGACTTGCCCGGCAGCCGCAGATCCAGCACAACGATTCGCGGCATAGTAGAGCGGAAGGTATCCATGGCAAGCGCGCCGTCGGCTGCGATCGATACGTCGAAGCCGGCGGTTTCGAAGGTACGCCGTAACGCACGCTGCACTGCCAGATCGTCTTCGATGACTAGAATTTTTTCCATAACCTTTTCCGGCTGACCCTGAATAACAGGTAACACTAGATCAAATTCCAGAGTCAATCGGCTATTGACAAATCGTTGACAAACCAGCAAATGCTTGTTGCGTCTCGCTGAAACCTTGTGCCCAAGCTTTGACACGGTTCTGACTTCACTTGAACAAACCGGAAGTTTCCTCTCGATAGATTGCGGGAAGCTTCAGCCAGCCGGCAGGAACGCGGGCGGCAGGGAAGCAATTCCAGCTTCAAAGAGGAGAAACGATGTCACGCTTTACGACCAAGAGCTCAAACCTTCTAAGGCTGGGGGCGACCGCTGCCCTGGCATTCTTGACCGTCGGCCTGCTGGCAGCGCCGGCGCTTGCTCAGTCTTATCAGGCCACGATTCTCACCTCCGACATCGCGGCGATCAGCAACAACACGGATGCGAACCTGGGCAACCCATGGGGCCTGGTGGCCAGCGGCTCGGGCCCGTGGTGGGTGTCCGACAATGGCACCGGACTGTCCACACTATATAACGCAAGCGGCACGCCTCAGTCATTGGTGGTGACGATTCCATCATCGACCGGATCAGGAACGGGTGCGCCTTCGGGAATCGCGTTCAATGGCACCAGCGACTTTCAGTTGACAACCGGCAACCCCGCGACCTTCCTCTTTGTGAGTGAAGACGGAACGGTGCAGGGCTGGAACCACAGCGTCAATCCCACTTCGTCGGTCATTGAAGTCAACAATCCTGCCTCGGCGGTCTACAAAGGTCTGGCATTAGCTTCGGCCGGCGGAGCCAACTACCTTTATGCGGCAAACTTCTTCGCGGGAACGGTTGACGTATTCGACACGACTTTCGCGCCGCACTCGTTCGGCACGAACGCTTTTGTCGATACCACCATCCCCACCGGCTTTGCGCCGTTTAACATCCAGTTGATCGGCGGCAACCTGGTCGTCACCTACGCCAAGCAGGACGCGGAGAAGCACGACGATGTGGCCGGCCCGGGTAACGGCTACGTGGACGTCTTCGATACGCAAGGCAATCTGATTCGCCGCCTGCCTCACATTGTGCAGATGAATTCGCCGTGGGCGATTGCTCAGGCCCCCGCCAACTTCGGCGCGTTCAGCAACGATCTACTGATCGGCAACTTCGGCAGCGGCTCGATTATGGCGTTCAATGCAACCACCGGCGACTTCATCGGCCTGTTTCTGGATCAGTCCAAGCTGCCGATGAGGATTGAGTCCTTGTGGGCTTTGGAGTTCGGCAATGGCGGGTCCGCCGGTCCCACCAATGTCCTGTACTACACGGCGGGAACATTCAGCGAGACCTACGGAACCTTCGGAACGATCGTACCCGCTCCCGGCCAGGGAACGGCAACTACTCCACGGCAGCGTAATGGCAGGGCTGCGAAGTAAATAACTGTCATTTCCGCAACTGAGGAGGGCGCGAGCCCTCCTTTTTTTTATGCAGTCACACTGTGCCGTAGTTTTCACAACTTGCTCACCTCATCCCGACAACTCTCAAGCCTCGCGCCGATAGATTGCCTGAGGTTCCCGCTACTGCACCCAAATTCAAAGAAACGATGAGGAGGGATAATGCTCACTAGAAATCCAACCACAACATTCCTGGCGCGCGGCCGGATGCCGCTGCTCGCATTCCTGTTTGCCACATTGCTCGCATTGCCGGCTGCGGCGCAGAAAGTCGACATCACGTACTTGACCTCGGACATAACTTCCGCCGGCCCGAACCTGGACACCAACCTGGTGAATCCCTGGGGCATGTCGATCAGCCCGGGCGGTCCGTGGTGGATCTCCGATAACGGCAGCGGGCTCTCCACGCTGTATAACGGCACCGGGCAGCCGCAGGGACTGGTCGTGACCATTCCCCCGGGCAGTGGTTCCGGCACGGGCACGCCGAGCGGAACGGTCTACAACTCCAGTTCAACTGACTTCAAGGTCAACGGCCAGTCAACCCCGTTTCTCTTCTGCACCGAAGATGGCACCATCTCCGGCTGGTACGGAGGAAGCACCGCGTTCATCGCCGTGAACAACAGCACGCTGGGCTCGGTTTATAAGGGCATGTCGATAGCCCAGGCCGCCGGCGCCAACTACCTGTACGTCGCCAACTTCAACGCCGGGACGGTCGAGGTGTACGACCACAACTTCACGCTCCACTCGTTTGGGCCGAACTCTTTCGTCGATAGCACCATCCCCACCGGCTTCGCTCCCTTCAACGTCCAGAACATCGGCAACAACAAACTGGTGGTGACCTACGCCAAGCAGGACGCGGACAAGCACGACGACGTACCCGGTCCGGGCAACGGCTATGTTGACGTTTATGACAGCCAGGGCAATCTGCAGTTTCGCCTGGCGCACGTGCTGTATCTCAACTCGCCCTGGGCCGTCGCCCTTGCGCCGCAAAGCTTCCTTGGCTACCCGGGCGAACTGCTGATTGGCAACTTCGGCAGCGGCCTGGTGACTGCCTTCAACGCCTCCACCGGCGCATGGATCGGCAACATGATCAATGCCAACGATCTGCAGGTCCAGATCCCGGGACTGTGGGCACTGACCTTCGGCAACGGCGGCTCTGGCGGTCCGACCAACACGTTGTACTTCACCGCCGGACCGTATGGAGAGAACCACGGCATCTTCGGGATGATCACTCCGCACCCTGGTTTCTAGCGCGCTGTCTCCTTCGCGCCGAGGAGGGCTTCGGCCCTCCTCCTTTTGCCGGCGTCTTTTGCGATACCATCGAAAGACGCTCATGAACTTCCCTCGTTCCAGCGGAATTCTTCTTCATCCCACATCGTTGCCCGGCGCATATGGCATCGGCGAACTGGGCGCCGAGGCGCACGCGTTTGCCGACTTCCTGCGCGATGCCGGACAGCGCATCTGGCAGGTCCTGCCGCTGGGGCCGACCGGTTACGGCGACTCGCCCTACCAGTGCTTCTCGGCGTTTGCCGGCAATCCCCTGTTGATCAGCATGGATGAGTTGGTCGCGCGCGGATATCTCGATGCTGGTGATCTTGCGGGCCGGCCGGAGTTCCCGGTGGATACCGTCGACTTCGGCGCCGTGATCGCGTGGAAGCTGCCGCTGCTGCGCCAGGCCTATGAGGGTTTCCGCAGCCGTACCGGCGAAGCTCGTCAGGAGTTCGAGGCGTTCTGCCGGCGCCACTCGTCATGGCTCGACGAGTTTGCGCTCTTCATGGCGCTGAAGGATGCGCACAAGCTTGCCATCTGGACGGAGTGGGAGCCGGAGCTGGCGCTGCGTGAGCCGGCTGCGCTCGAACGCGCGCGCGAGAAGTTGCGGGACGACATTGAATGCAACCAGTTCATCCAGTTTGAATTCGAACGCCAGTGGTGCGATCTGAAAGCGCATTGCACTTGCGACGACATTCGCATCATGGGCGATCTGCCGATCTATGTCGCGCTCGATAGCGCCGACGTCTGGGCCAATCGAGATTTGTTCGAGCTCAACCCGGATGGCAGGCCGCGCGTCGTCGCCGGTGTTCCCCCCGACTACTTCAGCGCCACCGGACAGCTTTGGGGCAATCCGATTTATCGCTGGGAAGAACACGCGCGCACTGGTTACGCGTGGTGGATCGCGCGCTTTCGTCGGGCGCTGGAGATGCTCGACTTGATCCGTCTCGACCATTTTCGCGGCTTCGAGGCCTACTACGAAATTCCGGCAGGCGAGCCGACAGCCGTCAATGGCGCATGGGTGAGGGGGCCGGGAGCCGCGTTCTTTTCGGCATTGAAGAATGCGCTGGGCGACCTGCCGATTGTTGCCGAGAATCTCGGCGTCATCACGCCTGAGGTCGAAGGGCTGCGCAACCAGTTTGACTTTCCCGGCATGGCGATCCTGCAGTTCGCCTTCGGCAACGACCCCCAAGCGCCCGACTTCAAGCCGCACAACTATCCGCATCATCTTGTTGCCTATACCGGCACCCATGACAACGATACGGTCATGGGGTGGTGGAACAGCCGGGCTGGTGCGGGCAGTATTCGCACTGCCGAAGACGTCGAGAAAGAGATGGCGTACGCGCGACACTATCTCAACACCGATAGCCGCGAGATCAACTGGACGATGATTCGCACCCTGATGGCGTCGGTGGCGAACACCGTGCTCTATCCGTTACAGGATGTGCTCGGCGTCGGCAGCGAAGGACGGATGAACCTGCCTGGCAGCTCGTCGGGCAACTGGCGCTGGCGCTTTCGCCGGGAGAAGCTCACGCAGGAAGCGGCAGGTCGGCTGAAGGACTGGGCAACCACATACGAGCGCTGACGCGGGAGACGCAATCGAAGATGCGATTGTCGAGAAAGAAAGCGCTCGTAACTGGAGCTGCCTCGGGCATCGGCAAAGCAGTTGTAGCCGCGTTGCTGCAGGAGGGAGCGAGTGTCCTTAGCGCCGATATTGAATACAAAGGGTATGCCCCGGAAGATACCGGATCCTCTGGTTGTAGGGAGCTCGACGTTACCAAGGAAGACGACTGGGAGAGGCTGGTCCTGCACACCAACACTCTCGACGTGCTGGTCGCCTGCGCGGGAATCTCTGATGTTCGGTCAATTTCCGAGACCAGCCTTGCGGATTGGCGTAGGGTCCTGGACGCAAATTTGGACGGCGCGTTCTTGAGCGTGAAATACGGCGCCCGCATGATGCAGCAAAACGGAGGCGGAAGCATCGTAATCATCGGCTCTGCCTCTGGCGTGAAAGCGGCGCCGGGTGCCAGCGCTTATTGCGTTAGTAAGGCGGGCGTCCGCATGCTCGTGCGAGTAGCAGCGCTGGAACTCAAACCGCACGCGATTCGCGTGAACAGCATTTCCCCTGCGGCCGTCATCACGCCGATGTGGCAGAGAATGCCCTTCTGGAGCGGACTGGTGGAGAAGCATGGCAGTGAAGACGAAGTTTGGAAGGCGTTGGGTGGGATTGACCGGGCTACTCCTTCGATTCAAAGAATGGCTTTCCCTGAAGAGATTGCTGCGGCTGTTCTCTTTCTGAGCTGCAACGAATCGGCCCACATCACCGGCACAGATCTGCTGGTTGACGCCGGTTACACGCTTTAGCACGTCGGGGTATGATGTTCTGCGCGGTCGGAGGCTCTGTCATGTACTTCGAACAGTTTTATCTGGGTTGTCTGGCGCACGCGTCCTATCTGTTCGGGTCGGAAGGCGAAGCGGTGGTCGTCGATCCGCAGCGCGACGTCGAAATCTACATCGAGGCGGCGCAGAAGCAGGGCCTCGCCATCCGCCATATCTTCGAAACGCACCTGCATGCCGATTTTGTCTCCGGGCACAAGGAACTGGCGGCTCGGACCGGCGCGAAGATCTATATCGGCAAAGCTGCGGACGCAACCTTCCCGCACGTCGCAGTGAGCGACGGGTTTGAGCTGCGTGCAGGAAAGATGAAAATTCGCGTGCTGGAGACGCCGGGCCATACCCCGGAAAGCTGCTGCCTCGTCATTACAGACGAAGAGAAATCGCAGCAGCCCTGGGCGGTGCTCACCGGCGACACCCTATTCATCGGCGACGTGGGTCGCCCTGACTTATCGCCGACCTATTCGTCGCAACAGCTCGCGGGCATGCTCTATGACTCGCTACAAAAGCTGATGGCGCTTCCTAACGAAACGCTGGTTTATCCGGCGCATGGAGCGGGTTCGCTGTGTGGGCGCAACATGCGGGCGGAGCGCTCATCGACCATCGGCACCGAACGGCTCACCAACTACGCGCTGCAGATTAAAGACCGCGAGGAGTTCATCCGCCAGATGACGTCGAACCTGCCCGCGCGTCCCGACTATTTCCTGGAAGACGCCGCGATGAATCGGAGCGGCGCGGCGCCGCTGACCGACTTGCCCGAACTGAAGCCCATCGGAGCGACCGAACTCAAACAGATGCTGGAGCGCGGCGCGCTCGCGCTCGATGTTCGTCCTACCCAGGAGTTCGCTGCCGGCCACGTCCCTGGTTCGGTCAACATCGCTTTGTCCGGACAGTTCGCATCGTGGGCAGGCGCGGTTCTGGGACTGAATTCCCGGCCGATCTTGATCGCGGAGACTACGGAACAGATCTCGGAAGCTCGCCTGCGCTTGGCGCGCGTCGGCATTGAGGATCTGTCTGGATACCTCGACGGCGGCGTCGCGGCGTGGTCGGCTGCGGGTTTCGAACTCGCGGATTTGCCGCAGATGACAGTACAAGAGCTGCACGCCCGGCTGAAGGATCGCGATTTGCAGGTACTGGACGTTCGCCGCCAGGGCGAATGGGACGCTGGCCATATTGGTGAAGCCGATTGGTATCCGCTGGACCGCTTCAAGGCCGCGCTACCTGAGCTCGATCGCAACACGATCACGGCTGTGCATTGCAAGAGCGGCTATCGCAGCACGATTGCCGCCAGCCTCCTGCAGCGCGCCGGATACAACGTGATCAACGTTATCGGGGGCTTCGATGCCTGGGAAAAAGAGCAACTACCTGTGACATCCGCCGCAACGGTGGGGGCGTAAGAATCGTTCTCTATTCCGAGTACGGGCTCTTGGGTGGAGCACGCCTTCAGGCGTGCAGTTGCGGCTCTTCCCGACGCCCGGCTTCAGCCGCTGAGGTAATAGCGGCGCTTAGCTGAGGCGCGAAAGCGCGGAGTCAATTTGACTCGATATGCGCGCCTGAAGGCGTGCTCCACCCCGCATCCCCTACCGAATGGAATTTCAAACTGACGCACTTCCCTGTGACTTAGGTCATTGGCAATACTTCCTCCCTGTGATGCGATGAGTCTGCGGAAGCGACCCACGATGAGCGCGATCGTTGCGGTGCAATCGGACTAACAGACCAGGGGAATAAGAGATGGCGGAGATGCATTGTCCCGGACAGGACCTGCGTTACTGGAAGCTCGACGACGTCTACGAGGTGCAGTGCGCCCACTGCGGCGCGATGATTGAGTTCTTCAAAGACGATCCGCGACGGCTATGCAAGGCCTGCGGTAAGAAGATGCTGAATCCCCGCAACGACATGTCTTGCACGCAATGGTGCAAGTACGCCAAGCAGTGCCTGGAATCTTTGGGCGCGGACGCCCCCGACTTTCATTGAGGCAACGCCGAACGCGAGGGCACACTCGAAAGCCTTAGCCGCTCTTCAGTAGCCGTGCTCGTTGCCTTCCTCCAGCCGCACCTTGCCGCGGAACATGCGATAGACAAAAAAGAAATAGCCCAGCGCGAGGACCATGCCGATCGTCCACCATACGAAACCGACCATCATGCCGTGCTCGCCGGTCGCAGTGTTGTAGATGGTCAGGCTCAAGTTCGAGCCAGTGCTTGCCGGCAGAACATTGGGATAGAGCGCGAATGCCGCACCAACCAGCATTCCCACAATGTAGGTGCACGATGCCAGAAACGCACCGCGCTCATGGCGCCGCGTATGCGCGAAGGGAAGATACGCCAGGCTGCCGATCACGATCGCCGGAACCAGGTATCCGATGGGCCACTTGCTGTAATTCTCCAGCACGTGAGGCACGGCGAAGACGGTCGCGATCAGACTGAAGATAGTGATCAGCACCTGCACCGGCCACAACATTGACGCAACTTTGCGCACGCGAGTGTTGAGCTCGCCTTCCGTCTTCATGGCAAGATAAAGCGAGCCGTGCATGACGAGCGTGACCAACGCGACCACGCCGCACAGGACCGTGTACCAGTCGAGAATGCCGTTCTGCGCGCCCACGCGCCAGTTCGTCCACAGCGGCTCAAAGAAGTAGCCGTCGCTGTTCAAGGGAACCCCGCGGACCACGTTGCCCAGCGCCGCGCCAAAGAAGATCGCGAGCAGAATGCTGGAGACTCCGAAGATCACGTCGAAGAAGCCCTGCCATACCGGTTCCTGGATGTGGGTACGGAACTCAATGCCGATGGCGCGCAGCATCAGCAGCCACAGCACCATCATGAGCGGAAGATAGAAGCCGCTGAAGCTGGACGCATACAGCAGCGGAAACGCGCAGTACAACGCGCCGCCGGCGGCGAGCAGCCACACCTCATTGCCGTCCCACACCGGGCCGATGGAGCGAATCACCGTGCGGCGCTCGTCATTGGTTTTGGCAACGAACAAGTGCAGTGCGCCCGCGCCCAGGTCGAAGCCATCCAGCACTACATAAATAGCGACCATTACTGCAACGATCATGAACCAGATTGTCGACATGGCTAGCGCACCTCCGCGGGATTCAATGGCAGGGCATCAATTTGCTGGCGCAGATTCGGTGGAACGACAGGCTCAGGCCCTTGTTCGATCTCGCGACGCACCAGGAAGAGAAACAGGATGGAGAGTACGGTGTACATGCCGAGGAAGCCGAGGAAGCTGAACCACGCATTGCCTGCGGACACCATCTTCGAGTAGCCGTCCACGGTACGCAGCAGGCCATATACCAGCCAGGGCTGGCGTCCAAGCTCAGCGGTCATCCATCCCGCGGTGTTGGCAATGTACGGGAAGGGAAGAGCCAGCATCAGAATCCATAGCATCCAGCGCGCTTCATACAATTTCTTGCGCCATAGCAAGAACGCGGCGACTCCGGTTATGGCGATGAACATGGTTCCCAGCCCAACCATGATGTGGTACGCGTAATAGAGCAGCGGAATGTTGTCCGGCCAATCCTGCTTGGGCACGGAGTTGAGGCCTTGTACTTGCGCGCCCCAGCTGCGCCAGGTCAGAAAGCTCAGCATCCGGGGAACCACGATGGGGTTGTCGATGGTCTTCGTGTCCGGATTGGGCTGGCCGAGAATGACCAGAGGCGCGCCCGGCTGGGTCTCCCACAAGGCTTCCATCGCGGCCAGTGTTACCGGCTGGCTGCGCGCCAGCATGCGTCCTTGCGCGTCGCCGGTTGGGATAACCTGAAACACGCTCACGAACAAAGCTGCGATTACACCGACGCGCACGAAGATGCGCCCCTGCTCGACATGTTTGCCGTTGAGCAGGTAGAAGGCTCCTACGGCTGCCATCACGATGGCGCCGGTGACGGCGGCGCCGCTCATGTTATGGGCATACTGCCACCACGACCAGGGATTCAGCACCAGCTGCCAGAAGCTGGTCAGCTGCACTGAGCCATTTGCTGTTCGCTCATAACCGACGGGATGTTGCATCCAGCCATCGGTGGCGACGATGAAATATCCGGAGAGCCACGATCCCACAAACACCATCAACGCACTGAACCAGTGCATGCCCTTGCTCAAACGCTTTTCGCCGTAGAGAAACAGCCCCAGAAATGTGGATTCCAGGAAGAAGGCGAAGAGGCCTTCCATCGCCAGCGTCTGCCCGATCACGCCACCGGCAAAGCGCGAGAAGTGCGACCAGTTGGTGCCGAACTGGAATTCCATGGGAATTCCGGTAATGACGCCGATCACGAAGTTAATGCCAAAGATTTTGGCCCAGAAGCGCGCGGCCTTGTCGTAGCGTTCGTCGCCGGTTCTCCAGCCAATGGTCTTCAGGATGACGATCAGCGGCGCCAGTCCCATGGTCAGTTGCGGGAACAAATAATGAAATGTGACCGTGAAGGCAAAGTGCAGACGATGAATGATAAGTGCGCTATCCATGCTTGATCCTCATAGGATTGTGCTTGCAAGAGAGAAGCCACGCCGCGCCGCTTTGGAGGGTCGCGGGGACGAGGAGCCGAACAACATATCGCGATTGTCGGTTATGGCGGACACGAGCGGCTGTGACCGATGTCACGCGGCGAAGTGACAGGATAGGCAGGGCTCGGGGCAGCAGCTGCTGCCGCCGACTCTTACCTGCAATGACCCACATCCTGGGCGGCCGTATGCTTGCATGTTGCCGCAGGACAGTGTTTTACTCGGCATAGGCCGGGATGGCGGAACTGGCAGACGCAGCGGACTTAAAATCCGCAGACCCGAAAGGGTTGTGGGGGTTCGAGTCCCCCTCTCGGCACCATTTAGCCTTGAACAATCAACATAACTGACCGCTGATCCACCGCTCCGCCCGGCAGCCTGCATAGTTACGCCCTCACAAACTCCCACCCAACTGGTTCCTTTGCGCCCGAAAAACCGAAAGGAAGGGCCGGACAGGGTCCGCCATAAATACCTCGCGATAGGCGAAATAGCGCGGAAGGGGTGGTTACTTGGTTGACACCGGGATTATCCTGAATGTACTTCCCCTATAGAGAATGGCCTAAAGTGAAACGTGGGTAACGCGACATAGGGAGCGGCCTGTGTTTAACGACGGCAAGGACGGAGCAAACGAGGGCCAGCAGAAACTGACCCGTCGTGCATCGGATAAACCACACCCATTCGAGCGGAACCAGGGATTTCGTACCTGCCGTGCGTGTGGGCTGCCTAAGAATCACGAAATTCACGACGGGCAATACCCAACGCAGTCCATCATCACCGACGAACGGCAGCCACAATCGATAGAAGACCTGCGAGAACGATTCAGCGACTACCCGCCTCCGGCATCCCCACGCTTTTCTCTGTCCGACATTGCCGTGGTCGGCGGCGGGGTGATCGTGGTTGCCACCGGTCTGGTGTTTTTGGCATTGTTCTTTTTCAATAACGCCGTCGACGACCCTTTGCAGCGAATCCTGGGAAATCCTGGCAATAAGGTGGTTAAAGCGAATGCGCATATTGACGGCCTGAATTCCAGCATCCTGGTGTTCGACCTGACTGAAGTATCCGGCAGCGCGTCCCGCCTCGATGTATTCCGGTCATTCCTGAAATATGCCGAGGCCATGAAGGAGCGGCATTTCGACAAGGTGATTTTGGCGTGCCGTGGGGTAAGGAAGTTTACTTTGGAGGGCGCCTATTTCCGGCAACTCGGCCAGGAATACAAGCGAGACAATTTTGTCTCTATGATCCGCACCTTTCCACCCCACTTGGAAGCCATGGATGGAAGGAAGTCGTTTGCGGAATACAGTAGTGATCTCCTTGAAGATGTTACCAAGGGGTTGGCACAATTCACCGAGTTTAGCGACCAATGGTATGCCAACGATTCGGCTTCCGCCCGGACCGAGGTGGATAGCTCCAGCGTCGTCGCGGCTGAGTCCGCAACCATTAGCAATCCCTCGCTCAACGATAACTGGCTAGTGCTTGATTCGAGGAACGAAATAGACAATACCCCCGAGGTATGGTTGCAAAACGCCGGTACGGATGGGGCTGTGCTGATGATTCATTGTGCAAACCGCAAGACTGAAGCCTCGGTGGTCACTGATGGCGCTTTACCGAACGACAATATCAGAGTTCGTTTTGACGACTCTGCCCCAGTCCGCCAGCACTGGGAGAAGTCCACAAGCGAAAATGCACTCTACCCGACCAACGCCATCGCCTTGGCGCATCGGCTCACGAATAGCCACATATTTCGCTTGGAGTTCGCACCGTTGGAGAAGCAGGAAAGAACCGTAGCATTCGATGTCTCGGGACTGCGTAGCGAATTACAAAGAGTCTCCGAGACCTGCGATTGCGCTTCTATTGAAAACTATGCGAGAAACAAAGCGACGCCGGCAAGCTCCCAATAAGCCCGTGCTCCGGGGACCCGGTTAAAGCTGGCTCTTTACCGCATTCGTCGCGCAGAGTAGTCCAGTGAAAGTGGGTGATAAAGGAGCTGCCTGTGCCTGGAGATGACAAAGCAGGGGCAAACGAGGGCCAGCAGAAACTGACTCGACGTGCGTCGGACAAACCACATCTATTTGTGCGGAACGGAGGATTTCGTACCTGCCGGGCTTGCGGGCTTCCTAAGAATCACGAAGTTCACAACCTGAAACCATCTCCGAAATAACGATCGCCTTGTCGCAGAGAAGCTGACACATACAAACGTCGGCGCCAGGCTCCGCACCGTCCGTTGACCGGAGCGGCTACGAATGCGAAGCCGGAGTTCCCGCGGAATTCCTTTCTTCACGTGCGAGCGCCAGCTTGTAGGCGATGTAGTACTTGTAAACATTTCCTACATAAACCACCGTCTCCTGTCCCACGTCCTTGGCCACCATGAGCTCGACATTGCCGAACCACTTATTAGGATCCAATCCCTCTAGCGCTGCCTGCTTGCGTAGCCTGGCAATACGATTTGGCCCAGCGTTGTAGCTGGCGAATACCATCAGTGTCTTGTCCACCGGCTTGAGACTGGGATCATTAAAATACTGATCTTCGATGTTGCGCAACATTTTGACTCCGGCAAGAATGTTGTTGTCCGCGGTCGTCACGTCAGGGACATTAATAGGAGAAGCTGCGGCATTCTTGGGAATTACCTGCATAATGCCTACTGAGCCGCTGGGATTGTGCCGGCTCTGGTCTAACAGCGATTCCTGATAGCCTTGCGCCATGATCATCAGGTAGTCAAAATCGTATTGTCCGGCATAGCGCTTAAACATGGCGCTCAATGTTTCGAACTTCTTCATCTCTTCCGGAGAGGTCGAGTCCTTCACCCACTTCGTATTTTGCAGGTATCGGCGTAAGAGCGTGTTGCCGAAGGACGTTCCCACCGCGCGCGGCGTGATGAACTCGTCCAGCAGTTCTTTGAGCTGGGGATTGTCCTTTCGCACGGCCCATGCCGTCTGTTGGTCACTGGCGATCACCAGGTTGCGATGGACAACAAGCTGGGGCAAGACCTGCGACCAAAGATTGGCCCGCGTATCCGACGTCACCGTAGCCGGCAGCAAGCCGGCATTCACCATCTGCACCAAGTCGTCATCCAGCAGGTTGGGATCCGAAGCCTTGATGATAATCTGCGGTTTACCGGACTTCTGCAGCTTCTCGTTCAGCCGCTGCAACTCTTGATAGCTGACGGTCAATGGGTTGACATATATTTCCTTGCCACCCAGTTCTTCAACGCTGGATGGGTTTCCAAAGTTCGGGCCGCTGACGACGAGTTGCTTTACACCCTTTTGCAAGGGGACGGTGAACGCCACGCGTTGCTCTCGTTCCGGTGTGACAACCAGAGCGTAGGCGATGAGGTCCCCCGTTCCCTGCGTAAGCGCAGCTTCCACCTGGTCGGGTCGCACCGGGACGAATGTAACCTTCACCGGAAACTTGCCTGTCTTGTATTTCTTATTCAGGTAGGTTTCGAACTCGCGCAGCACTTCGTAGTTCACCCCCATGGGCTGTCCCTTGCTGGTGTAGAAAAATCCAATGGGGTTGATCAGCACCAGCGCGCGTAGATAGCGGCGCTTCATCATCGCATCAAGGTCGTCGGTATGGTGACCATAGGGCGCCGGCAAGACCATTTCAGGTTTCGCGGCAGCGGGCGCAGCTTCTGACTTCGCAGCAGTGGCTTCCGGTTTCGCCGGGGTGGCGGGTTCTGGTTTCTTGTTACATCCAACGATCAGGACTAAGAAGCATGCGGCTGTAAGGCAGGCGGTTTGCCGCCCGCGCGAGGTAAAGATCATGCGTCACCATGTTTAGAGCGGAATCTCCATTAAGGTACTCCTGGAACTTCCTTTCAGGTTGAAAATTTTGGTGCGGGCGGCCGTGGTGGCCGCCCGTTCCGCGTCTTAAAACCTACTGGCCGGCATGCTCCCTGATGGCCGCGTCGATTTTGGCCTTCAGGGCCGTCAAGTTGAAGCTTGCCGGATCCTGCATCGGAGGATAGTCAATGGCCGTCGCCGCAAGTTTGCCAACCTCCTTTTGGACGAGCACGAAGCGCCAGAACTCGCGCGCGTAGAACTCGTTCATGTAACCCCCTCCCATGTCGTTCAAGCTTTCGCCCCGGATCGACGGCGTACGCTCAAACGGGTCCTGCCGGAGGTTCACAATCATTGGCATATCGGTGGTGATTTTTTCGCCCGGCCAGCCCCAAGGCTGCTGGATGAACTGGAACTTGAAGTCGTCGATGCGAATCGCACCGAGCTGTGGTCCGGCGAAGTAGAAGAGTTCGTGACGTGCCGACGGCCCCTTACCCTCAAGCATGGCCATCTGGTTGTAGCCATCCAGGTGGTTCTTGTAGGTGCGGTCGCCGAGCTTTACGCCCTTCAGCAGTTGATTGGTGATGTCAGGATTGCCGGCAGCGGCCACCAGCGTGGGGAACCAGTCGAGGCCGGAGATGAGGCCGTTCTCCACCGATCCCGGCTTCACGTGTCCCGGCCAGCGGATGATGGCGGGCACGCGGAAACCGCCTTCGAAGGTGGTGCCCTTGGTGCCTTTGAACGGCGTCATGCCGCCATCCGGCCAGGTGAACACTTCCGCACCGTTGTCGGTGGTGAAGACGACGATGGTGTTATCAGCTTCGCCGATGTCATCCAGGTGCTTCAAGATTTCGCCGATGCAGTCGTCCATCTGCGCCATGCCGGCTTCTTCCAGGTTGTAGTTGCTGCTGGCATTCATTTTCGCCTGGTACTGCGGCGGCAGGTAGGTGAAGACGTGCATGCGAGTGGTGTTGTGCCAGATAAAGAAAGGCTTGCCGTCCTTCTTGGCCTTGTCCATGAAGCCGTTCGTGTTCTGGACCAGTACCTCGTCGAAGGTCTCCATGTCGTACTTGGCTTTGTTTCCCTGTTGCCAGTTCTGCATATCTTTCATGTCCGGGAACGGCGCCAGCGGACCCTCGTCCACGATTTTCTGTTTACCTATCGCGCCCCATCTGGCCTGCACGGTGCTATCGGCGGTATCGGTTGCCCAGCAATGCGTCAGATTGCGGGGTCCGGTTTTGTCGATCCAGTCCTGCGGATAGTCGAACCAGTAGGGATCGGACATGGCATCGAGGTGATAGAGGTAGCCGAAGAACTCATCGAAACCGTGCACACACGGCAAGTACTTGTTGAGATCGCCAAGATGGTTCTTGCCGAATTGGCCAGTTTCGTAGCCCAGGGCTTTCAGAGCAGAGGCCATGGTGGCGGCCTGGTCGGGCAGCCCCACGTCAGCTCCGGCCTGGCCCACAGTCGTGAGACCAGTGCGCAGTGGAATCTCGCCCGTGATGAAGTTCGCTCGTCCTGCCGTGCAGCTGGCCTCGGCATAGTAGTCGGTGAACATCATGCCCTGGGCGGCAAGCTTGTCGAGGTTCGGCGTCTTGCCCGACATGATTCCACGGTGATAGGCACCGATGTTGAACCAGCCAACATCGTCCCCCATGATCACGATAATGTTGGGCGGTTTGCTGCTACCGGCTTGCGCTTCGGCTGCGATGCCGCCTGCCAGCAAACTCGACACGGCAACCGCGACCAGCGCAAGTTTTCGCACACTAGCTGCTAGTTTCATCTCTTTTTCTCCTTATCTTGCCGGATAGCGTTGGGCTAGCGGCGGCGTGGTGAAAAGCGGATGCGGGCGGAGCCCTTCTGCGCGCAGTGCGGTACTTCAGCGCTGGCTGGTTATCTCTCTCACCCCTGGCCGTTCACTTGGCGAGCATTTCACTACAGTGCATGTAGCCGGGGGAACTGTAATTTGTGACAGTGGGCCACAAAATCTCTGCTAGTGTTGGCGCCCCTGGAGTTCTGCCAGCAAGGCTTGCGCGCTGGGATCATCGGGGGTTAGCTGCACCAATTCCTGCGCATAGGTTATAGCCACGAATTGGTTGCCTTTGTCGCGCTCGCAAGTAATCAGCGCCAACAGTACCTGGCGGTCAGCGGGGCGTCGCTTATGCGCTTCCTCCAGCACCGAGATGGCGCGATCGGGTTGGCCGCTGGAGTTCAGCGCGATGGCATAAACGTAGCTGTAGCGTGTGTCGGACGGCTGCAGGGTCGCCGCCTTGGCCAGGAGCGTCAGCGCCTGGTCGTACTGCTTTTGCCGAACTTTCAGCAGCCCCAGAGCGTGAATTGGCTCAGCCGCATTGGGCGAGACAGCGATGGCCTTTTGCAGCCACTTCTCACCGTCAGCGTCGCGCTGCTGGGCCCGATACAGGTCGGCCAGGTTGACCATTGCCGGCACGAAGTTCGGGTCCAGACGGAGCGCGGTTTGCAGCTGAGCTTCGGCGTCGCTGGTGCGCCCCATCTGCGCATAGATCAAAGCGAGGTTGACATGATTCTCCGGCCGCTCTGCCGAAGCCATTTCGCTGTCGACCAACTCCGAGACGCCCCGATCCAGTGCCGCGCGCTGTGCATCCTGCAACAAATTGGGGGGCGTGCCCGCCAGCAGACGTGCGGCTTCGACCCGTACGGAGCGAATGGGGTCCGTCAACAGCGGCGCAGCCATTTGCACCCGCTCTTGCGGAGTCAAAGGTTCGAGCGCTTTCACCGCTTCGGTGCGCACCAGCGGATCGGGATCATGCAATGCCTGGTTGACAATCGGCACAGCACGCGGCGTGAGATAGTCGGGCAGCAGACTGAGGGCGGTGGCGCGCGCGATGGCCGGCTTGCCAGCGTCGGAAATCAATTCTGTCAGCGAGTTCTCGGCATTCGCCGAGCCGCGACGGCCGGCATCGATTGCGGTTACGAAGTGCGCTTCCTGGCGACGGCTCGGCCCGTACCATTGCGCCACCGTGTCGACGGCCCATTGATTCGTGCGGTCCTTGTGACATTGGTTGCAGGCGTTCGGCGTGCCGTAAGCGACCGAGAAGTCTGGTCGCGGTATCCGAAAGCTGTGATCACGCCTGGCGTCCACGACCATATAGGTTCGGGTCGGCATGTGGCAGTTGACGCATAGCGCGCCTGCACTATCGGCCTGATGATGCGTGTGCTGCTCGGTAGCAAAGGTCGCGGGCGAATGGCATCGGCCGCAAACTGCGTTGAGGTTCTCCGCTCGCAATTTCGCGGTGTGCGGATCGTGGCAGTCGGAGCAGGTCACGCCCTCGTGATACATCTTGCTTTGCAGGAATGAGCCCCACTCATAGTCTTCTTCCAGGATTTGACCGTCAGCGTAGTAAACGCCTTCTTCTAACAGACTGGGTACGTAGGAATCCAGCAACGGCTTGCCCGGCTGGGGATCGCTGGTGATCGGATGACGCCGCGAATGACAGGGAGCGCAGGCTTCCACTTCATCATGCGAGCGGGGCTGTCCATTCCAGTGCATCGTGTTCGTCTTGGGATCGGGGCCGGCCCACGCGCCACCCAGTTGTCGCAGGTCGACCAGCAGGCCCCTCAAATCGTCATGACTGGAATAAGAGCCCGTTTTGTGTGACTGCGCCCATGCAACGTGATTCGAACCCGGGCCGTGGCAGGTCTCGCAGGAGACATCGATCTCGGACCAGCTGGTTGCATAAGAATTCGTGGTGAGGTCGTAGTTCTTGCGCAGATTGGTGGAATGGCATGCGGCGCACATGTAATTCCACGTCTGGTTGCGGCCCATCCAATGCAGCGGATCTCCCGCCCGAATGGTCTGGTCGGGATAGAGATCGAACCACCGCTGACCGTTCTGCGGTTGACTGCGCGTGTCCCATGCCAGTACGAAACTCTGCAGCCGGCCGCCCGGGAACGGCGCCAGATATTGCTGTAATGGATAGACGCCGAAGGTGTAGGTCAGCTCAAAGTCGTTTGGCTTGTCATCTGCGCCTGCAGTGCGCACGTAGAACTTGTCGTTCCTTCTGAAGAAGTCAGAGCTGGCGCCTTGCGCTGCGAAATGTGCGTCGTTGAAGTTGCCCAGGACGGTCGAGCTGTTCGCCACCTGCATCGCCGCCGCATGATGCGACTTGCGCCAGGCCGCAGCCTCAGCGGTATGGCATTGCGCGCAACGCTCCTCTCCCACATAAGTAGCCGAGGAAGCCGCGTGGTCAGCCTTGGATCTCGAAGCCCACCACCAGACCGTTATCGCAAGCAATGCGACGGCCGCGACGATCGGAATGATCCACCTGGGAGCCGGCTTTTTGGCTTCTATCTTGGGTTGACGTACCCGCTTCTTTGGCAAAACTTGGCCCTCAACTCATGGCAGGTCCACGCGCATTGACGTTAGTGCTTCAACGCGGCATTTTTCTTGGCCTGAACGACAATGTCGTAGTCGTCCGGTACCTCGATGACCCCGTTCTTCTTTACATATTCCGAATAGCCTTGCAACATCGCCTTCACCCTTTCGGGTTCGGAGCTCGACAAGTCCTTCGACTCCATGGGATCGGCGCGCAAATTGTACAGGTGCCACTTGCGATCGCCATAGGGGGGAATGTTGCGAACCAGCTTGTAGTCGCCCTGATAGATCGCCGCTCCTCCCGCGAGCTCCTGCGAGACCGAGATATCTCCCGGATAAACCTGGGTGGAAGCCCCGGTCAATAGAGAGACCATGCTCTGCCCAGACAGCGGCGCTGAATTCGACGCAGGCTTGACGTTGGCGAATTGCAGCAGCGTCGGGACAATGTCGATGACGCCGGCGAAGGCATCTGTGCGCTGCCCCATCGGGATCGCTTTGGGATAGGAGATGATGAACGGGGCGCGCACTCCGCCCTCGGAAGCCGACGACTTGAAGCTCCAGAACGGAGTCATGGACAGGTTGGCCCATGGCGGACCAATCTCGACGTAGCTCCCTTTTTGACCCATGCGCTCGTAGCTCATGTCGAAGTTTTTCGCGTAGTAATCGGGGAAGTTGCTGGTCAGTTCGGTCGCTTCGCCGCCATTGTCGCTCATGAAGATAACGATCGTGTTGTCGAGCACGCCCTTGTCTTTCAGGTGCTGCATCACGCGTCCAATACTCATGTCCATGTACTCCAGCATTCCGGCGTAAACGGCCATGCTCTTGGCGTCTTTTCGACGCTCGTCCGCGGGCAGGGAACTCCAGTCCGGGATGAGTTTCGGGGTGGTGAGCTTCATGCCGCTGGGCATGATCCCCATCTCAACCTGCCGTTGATAGCGGAACTCCTTCATCCTGTTCCATCCGGCGTCATAGGTCGAAAGATAGCGCTGCGTGTACTCGTCGGGCACCTGTAGCGGCTGGTGTACTGCCTGATATGAGAGATACCCAAAGAACGGCTTGCCATCGCTCAGGTTCGAATCGATCCAGCCGATCATTTTGTCGGTATAGAACTGGCTGGAGTAGAAGTTCGGCGGAAGCTTAGCCTCGTTCAGCCCCTCAAAGAAATACGCTTTGGGATACACAGGGGTGTACGACTTGTTCTCGTAGTTGTCGGCGCCGCCCTGGGCCAGGATGAAGGATTGCTCGAAGCCTCTCGAAGCAGGCAAGGTTTCCTTGGTATAGCCCAGATGCCACTTTCCCGCCATATAGGTGTGGTAGCCCGCGTCATGCAGAACGGTTGCGATGGTCACGGCGCGATCGTTGAGCTTGCCTTCGTAGCCCGGCTTGTCACGCTGATTGTCCGAGAGCAATTCCACCATGTTGCCCAGGCCGACGACGTGGTTGTCGACGCCGGTCATCAGCATGCTGCGGGTCGGCGCGCACATCGAGCCCACATGAAAATTCAGGAACTGATATCCCTGGTTCGCCAGGCGATTGATATTTGGCGTGAAGATTTCACCGCCATAAGCTCCGGCGTCCGACCAGCCCATGTCGTCGGCAACAATCACCAGGATGTTAGGCCGCTTCTCTTGCGCAAGCGCCAGCGGCAAGCTCGTCAGGAGAAACAAAGCGATAAGAACGGGGATGAAAAGTGACCGGGATGGCAACGATCGACCGGAGCACCAGCGGGACAAAGTCAACTGCCTGAAGCTAAATTGCTGTCGCATCTCTTCTCCTTTGTTGCCTCAACGCTCAAGGCTTCGCCCCACGGCATCCGCACTGCTCAAGATGACGTCAACAGAGCGCACAAACACCCACGAGCCGTTTGGGAGGCGCTAAAAACAGCTAGACTTCGGAACTCAGTATTCTGGTTTGAAGTTTACCGCTGCCCCACATGCCAGAACCTCGAAACACCCGCGCGAATCGTCAACACCCAGGCCCCAGTTCGGGTCTGCGACAACGGTGGATGGACAGACACGTGGTCCGCGCGACATGGGCGCGTTCTGAATATCGCTGTGTCTCCTGTTGTCGAGGTTCAACTCAGAATATATAACGAGCGCCAGGAAACCGCACTTATAACCGTTGTGGCCGCGCCTCGAAAGAGCGCCGCCGCAATCTCGGGATCGATAACTTCCAGTTATGGTTTTCATAAAAACAAGTCATTTGATTTATGGCAGATCAACTCCTAGCATGTAAACAGGTCGGGTGGGGAAGAAACAAAATAGAGGAGCCCGACATGGAGGTTGATCATGAGCCGTCTATCATCCGCACAAGTAAATACCGTTACTACCGAAGAGCAGATTCAGTTTTCACGGCCGAAGCCGGTACTGGTAACCAGTAGGCACGAAGCGCCCGGCGATAGCGTCACCCGCCGCGTGGCTGAGGTGGTGGAGCTGGAACTGGCAAACGGCAGCCTGCCCGCCTAAGGGGCATCCAACTACAATCGTGCGATGGACCACCACACCGTCGCCGCCATCAGCATCGGCGGAAGTTGTCTGGATGTGCTGGGCAGCCTGTATCTCGCATATGACCTGCTGGGTGGTCAGCATGGTCCGTTGCGGCTGCTCACGCGCATCGTCACCTACTCGATTGTCTTCGGGGTCGGATACGGACTAGGACTCGGCCTGCTGTTCGGAATCTCGGCGGGACTGGCTACCGGTCTGACCCTGGCGCTCGAGTTCAATCGCGCCTCGCAGGGTCTCGACCATTATTCGTTTGTGTGGGAGGTTCTGTTCAGCGCCATCCGCGGCGCCGCCTTTAGCGTCGGACTCTGGCCTTTGGTCGGTCTACGCTTCGCGCTTGCCTTCGGCGTTCTGTCGACGTTCGGGCAATCGCTTGCCTACACACGGGGGATGCGTCCCGCCCTCGACTATGTGGTCAAGCGCCGTCCGCGCCTCACGCGCCGTCTGTTCTGGGGAACAGTCAATCGCATGTTCTGGAGCCTGGTGGCCGCGCTGATCTGTAGCGCGCTGGTGCAGCACCTGCAACATCCCTGGCTGTTCGCGGTGCGCGTCGGTCTCGTCACCGGCCTGGTCACGGGCTTCGGCATCACCGTCACTCCGTTCATCGAGTACTACGCCGACAATCTTCCCGAACGCCGCATGGGCGCGTTCGGCATCGCGCTTATCCTCTGCGGCTTCGCGCTGCAATCGGTTCAGTACTGGCTGGCCTTGTTCGACGTGCGAGTGTCCTGATTACAGCGATCCCGCCGCTCCGAAGCGGGTAGTCACCTGATTCCGCCCGGATTCGTTACCGCTGAATCTCGAACAGCACGCCATCACCGCGTGTGCCACCCGCCGAGGCGGAGCCGTAGACATTGCCGCTGGTATCGAGCACCACTCCGCTGATCGGGCCGCCTCCATCCACGCCGCCGGTGAAGTCGTGCAGCGAGGTGTAGGTCCACGAGCCACCCGAAGGCGACAACTCGTAGACCGAACCCATTTCATAGGCGCCGCCGTTGTACGACGCGCCGTAGAGGTTGCCAGCCGCATCGATGGCCAGCGGTCCGAGCGGCAGGTTCCCTATGTCTCGGCTTCCCTGAAACGGATACACCAAGCTGAAGCTCCAATTGCCACTGGGATGCGGAATCAATTCGAAGGCTGTGCCGTCAAGATATTCGCCACCCCCGGCAGTTGTCCCGTAGAGATTCCCCGCAGGGTCGAAGATCAAGCCGCTCACCGGGCTGGCTCCGTCGTTGCCGTCCTGAAAGGCGTACAGGATCGTTTCCGTCCAGCCCGAGCCACTCGGCGTCAGCTTGTAAACCGTGCCCCAGAAGTAATCCGACGTGCCGGAAGCGGTGGTGCCGTAGAGATTTCCAGCCGCGTCCATGATGACGCCACCGTACGGGGCCGTGCCATCCTGTGCCGCGGTGAACGCATACAGCGTGCTCTTCGTCCAACCGCCGTCGGTAGGAGTCAGCTCGTAGACGGTGCCGCGTCCCAGTGGCCCCCCGCCCAGGGTTGTGCCGAACAGGTTGCCGGCGTTGTCGACCAACAGACTACTAGAGGGACTGGCGCCATCTGGGATTCCGGTGAATTCGTACAATTCCTCGCCGCTCCACATGATGATCGCATTAGGCGGCGCCTGTGCTGGCGGTCGCGACCTGAAAACCAGGCCGCAACCATAGGTGTCGCAGCCGCTGCCATGCAAGCCGCCGATTTCGGTGGCACCGTAGAGTACGCCACCATTGATAGTCACGCCCGCCGGTTGCTGCCAGGCGCTGGTCAATGTAGCAAAGGTCCGCCCCGATCTGACGTTCTTGGATTGAAAGACAGTTCCGCCGATGACGGTCGTGCCGAACAGATTGCCGTACGGATCGATGGCGATGCTGGTTGGGTAACCGCCATCATTGCCACCGGTGAACGCGTGAAGGTAGAGGAACTGTGCGTGCGCTGGCTGTGCAGAACCGAGAACAAGTCCAAACGCGAGGACAAGCATCGTGCCGCTTCCCGCTCGGCGCGGCGGAATGCTGTTGTTCACCATAGACACCCTTCCCGCGTCGCCTTGATTTCTTGCGGCTCCGCGCCGCAATCGGTTCAGCTCTGGCCGGCCTTGTTCAACGTGCGAGGCTCCTGATCGGCTTGCGCAGGCGGGTCGTCCTCGTTCCAATTAACCTGAAGCTGGCTGGTGTCGTCGAGGATCGCATCGCCGCTAGCCGCGCCGAAGTAATCCCACGCCCACTCCACAAAGGCCGCCATCCTCGCGCGCATCGAGGTCAGCAATGCCGCATGAACGCCGATCCACGCCGCGAAAGCGATTGAGCCTTCCAGCTCGTGACGATGTTCGCCAACTTCCGCGACCGCGGAATTCCGGCCGATCATCGCCATGATGCCCTTGTCGAAATAATCGAAAGGCTTGCGCGGCTTGCCTTCAAGGTCGGCCAGAATGTTCTGGGCGCACCATTTGCCCGACTGTTCGGCGACCGAAGCCAGCTGCGGCAAAGGCTTGCCATGCTTGTCGGCGATGTTGGCAAAATCGCCCAAGGCATACACGCCCTCGACGCCCGGCACGCTGAGGTCCGGCTGCACATCGATTCGTCCGCCGTGCCCTGTCTTGATGCCCAGACTCTCCGACAACGAGGACGCCTTCAGCCCTCCAGCCCAAATTACGGTACGCGAATCGATCCTGGTTCCGTCAGACAGCACTACGTGTCCGGAATGCACTTCGTTCACTCGTGTGCCCAGCCGCAGTTGCACCTTGCGTTGTTGCAGATTTTTCGCGGCATAGGCCTGCGATTTGGGCGAGAAGCCGTTCAGCAAAGCGTGCCCCCCATCCACCAGCACGATCTGCACCTTCGCCGCATCGATGTCCAGCAGCTTGTCCTTCGGCAGCCGCAGCAACATGTCGCCAAAAGCACCGGACATCTCCGTGCCCGTCGCGCCGCCGCCGACGACCACAAAATGCAGCGCGCCCTTGTCCTCCACTGTGGGATCCCGGTTCGCCGACGAGATCATGGCGAGAATGCGCGACCGCAACTTCTCAGCGTCGCGCAGCGAGTAGAGAGGATAGGTGTACTGCTCGGCTCCCGGCGTGCCGAAGAAGTTCGCCTGCGAGCCGGCCGCCAGTACCAGGATGTCGCCCTGGTAGGTCTGTCCCTCGGCCGTATGCACCGTGTGGGTAGCGAGATCGGCCGACACCACCGTGCCCAGCTTCACGTCGACATTGGAGTGCCCGTGCAGAACCTCGCGCAGGTTAAATGCAACGTTGCTGGGAGAGAGAAACGCTCCCGCCACCTGGTAGAGCAGCGGTTGAAACTGGTGATAGTTGTTCTTATCGACCAGGGTAACGCGTACATCGGGATGATTGGCCAGCTTACGCGCGCACGCCAGTCCGGCGAATCCGCCTCCTACAATCACTACCTGCTTCATCGCACAGTCTCCTGGTACATGATTGCGCTAAGGCTCTTTTCTTCCCCGCACCGCGGCCAGGCACTGCCCATACAGCTCCAGCAGATGGTGCGCGTAGTCCTCAGCCTTGGTCTCGCCGCCGCCCTTGAAACCCGCGCCCGTGGCGCCGCCCTTGCCGTAGCCGGTGGTGACGGCGATGAACTTCATCATCTCCAGCGCAATATCCTGATCGCGACGCGAACCCGGAGCGGGCGCGCTCACTTCCTTTTCCTCCATGATGGCTGCCTCCTGATGAGCAGCGAAAATCATAACAAAAGATCGCTCTTCGCTTCCGGCTGTTCGCTGTTCGCCAGACTACGGTGGCATCGTCTCTGGCGAAAAGCGAAGGGCGAATGGCGAAGAGCGTCTTTCAGACCTCCATCCCCACATGGCAGATTCGTCCCACGATGTAATCGGAATAGCTGCGACCGGGCTCGATGCGCACCACTTCAATGGGTTGGCGGGGCTCGCGTGGCCGCAGCATCAGGCAGTTGTCGCAGACCGTGATGTAGGCGGCGACGCAGCGTCCGGCCAGATTCAACGCATACAGGTTGGGATGCAAGCGCCGGTACGGTTGCAGCGAATTGTAGTAGCGGTCCACCAGTAGGGTGATGGCGATGGAGCGGGGGAAAAATCCGCCGGAGCCGTCGCGATCGAGCTTGATGAGCACAAACCGCAACCAGTCGCTGCGGTCGACCGCCAGTTGCGGCCGCAGCCGTCGCAAGAACGACTTGCTGAAGTTGCGTGTCTCCAGGACCTGGTCGGCGCGGAAGCGGGCGAGCGCGGCATGCTTGGCGGAGACCATCGCCACCGGCTCCAGGTTGTCGCCGCCGCGCCGCTTCGGTCCGCGGGCCGGCAATTGCTCGCGGCTCATCAGGTCCGGCACGCTCACCCGTAACGCGAGCATCAGGCGGTCCATCGACTCCAGGCTGAGGCCGCGGCGGGAATTCAGAAAGTTCGATAGGTGTCCCTGCGGGAGACTGGCCTTGCGTGCCAGCGCACTACCGGTCAGCTCGCCGCGGCCTATACGCGCGCGGATATGAACCCGCAGCTGGTTCTGCAAGTCTTGTAGGGTCATTTGCAGTTTTATCTGAAAGCAATAGGTGTACTTTAGTGTTATTCGCAAAGCAATATTTTTGTTGACTACCCTGATTCCTGCATGCGACATTCAACTTGTGTTCCGGTTCTGTAATTCTGGCCGAGGTCAATCATGCGAGACACCGAACCACTGGGAGAAGACAAAAGCTTCGCTGAGTTCCGCCGCAAGGTCCGGCGGGCCGACGTGCTCTCCGCCGCTACCGAAAAACTGCTCCGTACTTCGCGGTTTTCCGGCAGGCTCAGCGTAATCGTACAGAACGGCACGATTCTGAAATCCGGTTATGAAGAAAGTTATTTCACCCGGAGGCAAGACGACCGGATGGTGATGTGATCCGGACGTCGCAGGCGCGGGCAGAGTTTCCCCTGCAATCATCACCCAACATTCTGCTCCGCGCCGGCCATCGTTCTGCGCTAACTAAATAATCGCAAGCAGGTCATCGTAACTGAAACGGGCCCTGCGCTTGTATCCCGAATGCTCACCACGGGGTACATCGCAGGGCCTGTTGCTTTGCAGCATCGAAGGGGGAACTTCATGGAATGGGTCACACTGGAACTGAAATATTGCGAACGCTGCGGGGCGCTGGGACTACGCCGGTCGCAGTCGTCGGAGACTTATTGCGGACTCTGCGCGCGGCTGCTTACCCTCCAGGTAAGGCAGCTCTGCCGCGGCCCGCGGCGAATGCTGCGCCGCTTGCAGAACCAGACGAGCCAGCCGCTCGCAGCGCCTGCCGTCGGGGTTTCCGCCGCATGCGGGGTGAAGTCATGAGGATGTCGAAGGTGGCTGCCCGCAAAGCGCAGCTGTTGCTCCTGCGGTGCGCCGCGCCCACGCCCGCTCCCGAGAAACCGGTCGAGGAAATCGATCCTCGTCCGGAGATGGTTTGTTTCCGCGGCCAGACGCTCGCCCTGGTGCGTCACTACTTCGAGCTGTCGTCGCAGCTCGGCCGCCTGCCTTCGCTCATGGGCCGCGAGTTCTTTCGCGCCCGCGTTTCGCATCACGCCATTCCGTCGTTCGAAGACCAGGCCGTGTTTGTGCGCGACGTCGAGCTGTCGCTGGGCAAGCTCAGCGCCGAGCATCAGGAGATCGTCATGATCGCCGGCCTGTACAACTTCACCCACGATGAAATCTCCGCCATGCTGCACATCTCGAGGTCGGCGGTGCGAACCTGGTTCGCCGAGGCGCTCGACGCGCTCAGCGAAATCTTCCTGCAGGCAGGCATTCTCTCTGAGCGCCGTCCCGACCGCCGGCAGCGCCAGGTGATGCCGGCGCCAGGGACAAGCCGGCATGGCAAGGCGCCGGCCAGCGTGCACTTCAGCGCCGCTGAGATGGACGCTTTGGGTAGGGTATCCTGATGCCGCGCAGGCCACCGAGCGCTCATCCATCGCTATGACTCGCACCTCAAGGCTCGTGTTGTTGCTGGTCACGCTGATGCAGGGCCTGTTCTTCCTCCACGTCTCCCAGCATCGCCTGATCGATGGCGACGAGGGCTTCTATCTGCTCGCGTCGCGCCTGGTGATGCAGCACCGCGCGCCGTACCTGGACTTCTTCTACACCCAGGCGCCGCTGCTGCCATACGCGTTCGCCGGATGGCTGAAGCTGGCGGGCGTGTCGTGGTACTCGGCACGCGCCTTCTGCGCGCTGCTCACCACCATCGTCGGCATGATGATCTATCGCCACGTTTCCCGCGAAACCGGCCAGTGGCTGGCGGGAGTTTGCGCCGTGCTGCTGTTTGCCACCAGTTCGCTGGTGTTCGCCTGGTTTCCCATCGTCAAGACCTTCCCTCTGGCGATGGTCGTCCTCTTTCCGGCGTACGCGATCTTCGCCGGCTTGTCGCCATCGACGCCGCGATGGCAGATCGCGTTGGCCGGCGTGCTCTTCGGCCTCGCCTCCGATACCCGCTCCTACGTTGTGGCACTGCTGCCCGTGTTCGTGTGGTGGCTTTGGCGCAAATACCGGAGTGGCAGCCTCGTTCCGATGATCTGGTTCTCCGGCGGAGTGGTCGTCGGCGCCATTCCTTCGTTGGTGCTTTTCGTCGCCTCGCCCAGCGCATTCCTCTTCAACAATCTCGGCTATCATGCGCTGCGCTCCGACGCCGGCCTGATCGGCGACTTCCACGACAAAATGATGGTCGCGGCGGCCACCATCGGCGGCGCCTACACCGGCTTCCAGTTCACGGTGACCACGCTGACGGCGCTTGTGCTCGTCACCGTGGTGCGGCCGCGGCGAGACTCATCACTGCTGGCGCTAGTGATGGCCATCGTTTTGGGGTTGATCTCGTTGTTGCCTACGCCCGCGTCGATTCAATACTTCTCGATGCTCATGCCGTTCCTGATTGTCGCGGCGGTGTGCGCGGTCAACGATTTCCTCGCCGGCCTGCGCTCGCCCACGACTCTGCGGCTGGTTGGCACGGCATGCATTGTGTTAGTCGTTGCGTATGTGGGCTTCGGCGCATCGGTGCTCAGGCAGTATCTATCCACCGGATTCAAGGTGCCCGGGGTCTCGGGTGTCGCGGACGCGCACAACTGGACGCTGCCCGAGGTCACGGCGGTTTCGCAGGCGGTGAACGAGCTGGCCAAGCCCGGCGAGCCGGTTGCCAGCTTCTGGCCGGGATATCTGTTTGCTACCTGGGCCGATCCGCTGCCGGGCTACGAAAACGACTTTGGCTTGTATGTCGCCCAATATCTGACGCCGGAAAAACGAGAGCAGTATCACATCCTTACGCCGGGAGAGATGGCGAAGGGCTTTGCCGATCACGACGCGCGACTGGTGGTCATCGGCAATCAGGGTCCGTCGAGCGGCGGACCTGACGTGCGCCGCGCCCAACATGCAATGGAAACATATGACTATCGGCTGGTGAAGCAAGTAGGCGACACGTTGTTTTATGAATGCTGTTCGAGGTGAGAAAAAATTCCTTTCGCCGTTCGCGATTCGCTCTTCGGCAGAATAAGAAGGTTTGTACCTCCGGGAGGAATGGCGAAAGTCGAAGCGCGCACCGGGAGGTCAAGTGCGATTGGCGATTCTGGCGAAAAGCGGAGAGCGAAAAGCGAATAGCGCCCTCCCAGCGATATAATTCGGAGGTTTGCCTATGACTACCACAGAGACAGAACTGCGCCTCGCCAAGCGGATGTCGCGCCTGGGAACCGAAACTGCCTTCGAAGTGTTGGTGCGTGCTCGCGCCCTGGAACGGCAGGGAAAGAGCGTCATTCACCTCGAGATCGGCGAGCCCGACATGGACACGCCCGCGAACGTCGTGGAAGCTGGCGTGAAGGCGCTGCGTGAGGGCTTCACGCATTACGGGCCCGCGGCCGGATTGCCCGAGCTGCGGGAGGCAATCGCGCACGAGGTCTCAGCTTCGCGCGGCATCAAGGTCGCGTCCGAGGAAGTCGTCATCGTGCCCGGCGGCAAGCCCATCATCTTCTTCACCATGTTGGCACTGGTGGACGAAGGCGACGAGGTCATCTATCCCAACCCCGGCTTCCCCATTTACGAATCGATGATCAACTTCCTCAGCGGAAAGGCGGTGCCGATTCCGCTGCGCGAGGAGCGCGACTTCCGCCTCGACGTTGACGAGCTGGCGGGCCTGATCAACGATCGCACCAAGCTCATCATTCTGAACTCGCCGCAGAATCCCACCGGCGGCATCATTACCAAAGAAGACGTAGAGAACATCGCGCGCGCCATCGGCGACCGCGACATCATGGTGCTCAGCGACGAAATCTACAGCCGCCTGACCTTCGAAGGCGAGCCCTACAGCATCGCGTCGGTCGATGGATTCAAGGACCGCACCATTATTCTGACGGGATTTTCCAAGACCTATTCCATGACGGGATGGCGGCTGGGTTATGGCGTGATGCGTCCCGACCTGGCCGCGCAGTTCGCGCGCCTGCAGACGAATTCCACTTCGTGCACCGCGACTTTCACGCAGATTGCCGGAGTCGAAGCGGTGCGCGGCGATCAGAGCGAGCCGGAAAAGATGCGGCTGGAATTCCAGCGCCGCCGCGACGTGTTCGTGAAGGGGCTGAACCAGATCAAGGGCTTCTCCTGCCGCTTGCCGAAGGGCGCATTCTATACGTTCCCGAACATCAAGCAGACCGGCTGGCCATCGAAGAAGCTGGCCGACGCGCTGCTGGACGATATGGGCGTTGCGGGCTTATCGGGCACCGCCTTCGGCTCGTACGGCGAAGGCTACCTGCGCTTCTCGACCGCGAACTCGATCCAGAATCTCGAGTCGGCGCTTGACCGCATCGAGCAGTGGACCAAGAAGAACTTGTAAGTCACAACGAACTCGGGCGCCCCACTCAAGCCTGCTTTTGGCTTGAGTAGGAGTCTTTCTCCGCTTGCAGCAATTTCTGTTTGCGCTCGATTCCCCAGCGATACCCAGACTCTTCGCCGTCCCTGCGAACTACGCGATGGCAGGGAACCGCGATCGCGACCGGATTTGACGCGCATGCTCGCGCTACCGCGCGCACCGCCTTGGGTTCGCCGATCGCGCGCGCGACCTCGCTGTAACTGCGCGTCTCGCCGCTCGGAATCTGCCGCAGCTTCTGCCAGACTTTCATCTGGAACGCAGTCGCGCGCACGTCAAGAGGAAGATCGATTGTCGTGTTCTCGCCGCTGACGGCGGCCAGCAGCGGCTCGACATACTTCTTCATCGCCGCATCATCGCGCTGCAGTGAAGCTGCGTGGAACTCGTGCCGCAGATCGCGCTCCAGTTCAGCAGCATTGTCTGCAAACCGCACGGCGCACAGTCCGCGCTCGGTGGCTGCGACCAGCATCCGTCCCAGCGAAGTCGGCGCCACGGCGAAGCGAATGCTCGCGCCGGCGCCTCCGCGCCGATATTCGCCCGGAGTCATGCCGAGCTGTTGCGGCGCCTTCTCGTACAGCCGGCTCGGCGAACCGAAGCCTGCGTCGTAGAGCGCCGTGGTCACGTCGTCGCCCTGCCGCAGTCCCGCCTTAACGCTTTGCATGCGTCGCGCCGACTGATACTCGCGCGGGCTCAGACCGGTTGCTCGCTTGAACAAGCGCTGCAGGTGAAACGGGCTGAGACCGACGCGCTTGCTAAGCTCGCTCAAGGTCATTACGCCCTCAGCGTTGTCCAGCAACTGTCGCGCCCGCATGACATATTGCGCCTGCGCGGAAATTTCGGCCGGCTTGCAACGCAGACAAGCGCGGTAACCGGCGCGCTCGGCGTCGTTGGGGTTGGAGAAGAATTCGACCGACTCGCGACGCGGCCGCCGGCTAGGACACGAGGGTCGGCAGTAAACTCCGGTGGTCCGCACGGCGAAGACGAAGCGCCCGTCCTGGCGGGCGTCGCGGGCCATCACCTGTTGCCACTTGCTCTGAAGTTCGGTTGGCATGCTGCGAGAATACCGCCGCATCAACGATGCGCCTATCCGAGGGTTGCGGGCAAAGCAACACGTCGACTTCCGCATGCGTCTGCCGCCTTCCGCCCCACTAGGCAGAGCCACGCCGCCGTTTGGACTTCTTGGCGTGATCCAGATTAATTGCCTTATGAATGCGCGGTGGATCGATGTGCGGTTCGCCGTCAGTCTTTAACATGGGCACGCTAAAAAGCACCTGCATATAACGGGGAAAACCGTCGCGCGTCGCCACCTGGTGCAACAAGTCCCTAAGTTCGGTTGAGCGCGTCAAGAACCCGGCAATGGCCTCGATCGAGCGGCCGTGGGGAGCGGCCAGGATTGTCGTGATATTGTCACGGTACGCGTGAGGCCGGCGAGTAAATACAGCCCACTTTTTCAGGCGAACCTTTGATGTCTCGAAGTTTTCCTGGGTATCGTCGGTGAACCTGGTACGAGTTCCCTTTGCCATCCCGTTGCCGGCGGCGCTTACCGTCACGCCATCGCGTATGGTGTGAAAGGGATAGGAAGCTTCCAGGGTCTTGATAACGTCCAGCATCCCAGGGGTTCCAAGAATGATGACATTTTCGTCGGCGTCGTCGAAAGCCGAGACCGGACGTAAAGGGCGAGTAGTGACTTTCACGCGGTGCGCATGCAGACAGTCGACCAGATACAGGAGCGCCTTTACGATCCCGGACGAAACGAAACTATAACTCGGAACCAATCCGCCCGGAATATTGAGGTAAGAAAAAGCCTCCTGCTGGCCCGGCAAGTCGGCGTACTGGCTCCGCATGTAAGTATGTTTTTCGTCGCGAAAGAATTGCGGCTCAGGATAGAAGATCCGTACAGCTTTGGAAGAAGTAAGATAGGGCTCCCAAAATGCCGCAACCAAGTCCTGCTCCCCGGTCTGTACTTGAGTATGCAGCGAGGGCTCTACTAAGCGAACAAGCCACGCCCACAAGGCATCGGCCAACTCACGCGATACCTTCCGAACCGTATCTTCGGTTTCGTCGTGGCATTCAATGTATTTACGGTTCCCTAGTACCGATTTAACTTTCGGCCACGCTCTACGATCCAGCACTATAGGAAGTATGAACTCGCGCTGCAGGCTTTGCTCGCGTTTGCGTGCCCAGGCCAGCTCCTGGAGTACCCACTGTGATTCCACGGCACGCGCATCGATGAAGATAATGACAAAGTCGGTGGCTTGGTGAATTACGGTCTTGATGGATCGGCCTATGTTTTCGCCGGGCAGTAAATTGACTTCGTCGATCCAGGAACGTATATGTTCGGGAAGTTTGTTCTTAATTTCGCGGACCAGAGCTTTACGTTGGCTGCTGTGGCTTAAGAAAATTCGAATCATACCGGGTTCGTCCGCGCAACGAGTATATCGCAGAGCTCATCGTGTTCAATCTGGTGAGATCGGTTCCATAAGCCGAGGAGGTCGGCATGTTGACTCATTCGTCCAATGGCCTTGTTAACCTGGCCAGCAAGTATTCTGTCGACGAGACATTGCAGCGGCTGGAAGACTTGCTGAAACAAAAAAGTGTGGCACTGTTTGCGCTTATCGACCATAGCGGCGAGGCGGCGAAAGCCGGATTGGAGATGCGTCCCACGAAGCTGCTGATCTTCGGCAGCCCGAAAGCCGGCACTCCGCTGATGCAGGCGGCTCCGAGTGTGGCGATCGATCTGCCGCTGAAGGCGCTGTTCTGGCAGGACGCCGAAGGAAAAGTCTGGCTCACCTACAACGACCCGGCTTACCTGCAGCAGCGTCACGGCATTCCTGCGGAATTGCTACCGAACATTGCGGGCGTGGCCGGACTGTTCACCAAAGCGGTCGAATAAGAACGGGCGTCGCCCGGCGAGGGTAGCATGGCCGTAGCGGCTCTCCCCATCCGCAGGGGGCCGAATACTCTGCCACTTTGCGGGGATTCTGCGCGAACTACGCGCCAAATCCCTGGTTCTTGGGGTGTAGAATTTTTGTATGCCGTTCCCGACTGATCGTCCCCGCCGTCTGCGCCGCACCGAAGCGATGCGCTCGTTTGTTCGCGAAACCCGCCTCACTCCGGAAGGATTCGTCTATCCGCTGTTCGTCTGCCCCGGCGAAGGGGTGCGCAAGGAAGTGCGCTCCATGCCCGGTGTGTACAACCTGTCGATCGACGAGGCGGTGAAAGAGTGCGCCGAGGTGAAGTCGCTGGGCATTCCCAGCGTCATTCTGTTCGGCTTGCCGGAGACGAAGGACGAAGTTGCGACCGGCGCGTGGGCGGACGACGGCATTGTGCAGCAAGCGGCACGCGCCATCAAACGCGAGGTTCCCGGGCTGCTGCTGATGGGCGATGTCTGCCTCTGCGAATACATGTCGCATGGACATTGCGGTTTGGTCGACACCTCCGATCCGAACGCGAAGGCGCGGCGCGAGGCGTTGGAATTTGTGGATGAGCTGAAGTCGAAGGGCAAACTTGTTATTACCTCACCATCAACTGGCGTTGCCGCTGCCGTTGCGTCTGCCGGAATCATCACCGCCTCGGCCGAGGAGTACGAAATCCTGAACGATCCCACGCTGGAATTGCTGGCGCACACCGCGGTTTCGCAGGCGAAAGCGGGCATGGACATCATCGCGCCATCGGACATGATGGACGGCCGCGTCAATGCCATTCGCACCGCGCTCGATGAAAGCGGCTTTCAGAACACGCCGGTGCTTTCTTATGCGGCGAAATTTGCCAGCGGTTTCTACGGGCCGTTCCGCGAGGCCGCGGACTCTGCGCCGCATTTCGGCGATCGCCGCTCTTACCAGATGGATCCTGCCAACCTGCGCGAGGCCATGCGCGAGATCGAGCTCGATCTGGAAGAAGGCGCGGACATGATCATGGTGAAGCCGGCGATGCCCTATCTCGATGTGTTGCACGAGGCGCGCCAGCGCTTCGATGTGCCCATGGCGGCCTATCAGGTGAGCGGTGAGTACGCCATGATTAAAGCCGCTGCGCTGAATGGCTGGATCGATTACGAACGCGTGATGATGGAATCGCTGCTCTGCATCCAGCGCGCCGGCGCGTCGATCACGCTGACGTACTTCGCCAAGGACGCGGCAAGGCTGCTGTAGGCAGTTTCGAGTTTCAAATTTCGGAATGCAGCCTTACCGAACATTTATTCATCTTCGCATCGGCGCACGCATCCGAGGAGCCGCTATGACACTATCCGACGACACCAAGAAACTGCTCGATGGCGCGAACTTTGTCCACCTCGCCACACTCATGCCTGACGGTTCGCCGCAAAGCGTGCCCGTTTGGGCCGGTCGTGAAGGCGACAACGTCGTCATCTGCACCGGCGAAGGCTCGCTGAAGGCCAAGAACACCGCGCGCGATCCGCGCGTCGCAATTTCGCTGGTTGATTTTCACGACCCGTATTCCGAAGTGCAGATTCGCGGGCGCGTGGTCGAACGCCGTGCTGATCCTGACTTCAAGACCGTCGACGCGATCTCCATGAAGTACGTCGGCAAGCCGTTTCCATGGCGCAATCCCGAGGGGCGGGTCGCGCTCATCATTGAAGTCGACAAAGAGAAGTACACGAAACTACCGTTTGAACACACGCCACAGTAAGGCAGTTTCGAGTTTCCAGTCGCGCTACGAATCTCCTGTTACCGATGAGCCCAGGCTCATCCCAAGCTGAGCTATCTGATTGATCTTCTCACTCGGATCTTCGCGCATTTCTGTGTGAAGCTGGAAACACTTCTCGCGTTCTATCAGCGCGAAACTGGAAACTCGAAACTTGAAACTGCTTTAATGGGAATTTGAAACTCGAAACTGATCCCAAGCCCGTTTCCCACCTCACAGCGGTCGCCATTATTGCGGCGGCTGCAGCTGTTTGGGGCCTGGGCTTTCCCATGACGCGCTTTGCGTTGGCAGGGGGCATTTCCGCCGCCGCGCTGATGAGCGTGCGCTTCCTGATCTCGGGCGTTCTGTTGCTGATTATCTTGCGCGCCAAGCGAATTCGCATGGTGCGGCGCGGCGTGCTCGACGGCCTGTGGCTGGGGATTTTGCTGGCCATACTTTTCTGGTCGCAGACCGACGGCATGCGTTTCACCACCACGGCGAAATCCGGCTTCATCACCGGCCTGTACGTCTTGTTCACGCCCCTGATCGCCGCCACCGTCGGGCAGCGCATCAAGCTTACGTCTGCGATTGGGGCGGTGATTGCGACCTACGGGCTTTATCTGCTGGTGCATCAGGCGGGCGGAGTGTGGTCGGGCTGGAACCGCGGCGACCTGGAAACGCTGGTGTGCGCGCTTTTGTGCGCAGTGCACATTGTGCTGATGGGAATTTTCGCGCGACGCACTGACGCGTGGCTGCTGGCGGGGACACAGGTCATCGTGGCAGGAATTCTCTCGCTCGTCGTGACCGCATTTCTGCCCGCGCCGTACGGATATCAGGGGGCCGCGCAAGCCTTATCGCAGCCCAGCGTCATCGGCCCGCTGCTCTACCTGGCGCTGTTCTCCACCGTATTCGCGTTCTGGGGACAGGCGATCGCACAGACACAGCTTGGCCCCACCGAAGCCGCGGTGCTGTTCTCAATCGAGCCGGTCACGGCGGCGCTGCTGAGCGTGTTCTGGCTGAAGGAGCCGATGACGGTGCAGCAGGCAGTCGGCGGCGCGCTGATTGTCCTCGCGATGATCGTGTCGGAGGCGCTGCCGTACATGTTCAGGGCAATCACGGTGCCGGACACGAGACCGTAAATCACAGAATGATGCGTTCATCGCCGACGCGGCGGGTTACGCGTTCGCGGTCTAGGTACTCGAGCAGCGGGATCGCGTGTTTGCGGGTGATGCCGAATAGGTCTTTGAAATTGCCGACATTGATTTTCGGGGTTTTCGCCTTTAGCGATGCGATCTGGGTGCGCAGCGCGGCCAGCGCGTCTCGATGAAATACCAGGTCGTCGGAAAGCTTGACCAGCACGCGATCGCGCAGCAACAGCGTGACAAGTTTTTGGGCGCGAACTTTGTCGACGGGCAGCGAGGCCAGCACGTCCTTCAGCAGCGGAACTTTCAGTCCTGCGCTGGCGAAGGCGCGCTCGATTTGCGCTTTCGATTCGGCTTCTTCGTCGCGCAGGACCACGCCCTTACCGGCGGCGTGAACCACTTCGCCACTCAGTTGTAGTTTGCTGGACCGGGTCCCACTCATCCCAGCCCCGCGGATGAGTGGGGCACCTGAGTGATTCTCGGATTGCGTAAGCGAGTCCAGAACGCCGCGAAAGACCTCCGGCTCAAGACCCAGGGCTTCGCGCAGCTCATCTTTGTTGATGCCCGGCTGCAGCGGGTTAGCCTTGTGGAAGGCTTCGACTTTGCTCAGCATTTTCTGACCAACCGATTGCACCAGCGCGGCAGCGAGCAGGCGATCGTCGAAGCGAGCGACTGAGCCGGAACTCACGAGCTCGCCGGCGATGCGTTCAACATGGCTTGGCTGCCAGCCGGTCTCCGCGACGGCTTGGGAGATCGACAACCCCTGGGCGCCGCGCCGTCCGACCCGCGCCGCCAACTCATTGCCTGGGCCCACGCTCTCGCCAACAGACGGCGAGGAGGATGGGGCACCCGCGTTCGAAATATTGCGCAGGAACGCCAGCCGCTCCTCGGATTTCGTGCGCTTGGATGGGCGCACCGCGTCGAGGACGCGCCCGCCGCCGATCGTGATCACCGGCGAGAACTGGCGAATGATGAAGCGATCTCCCGGCAGCAGCAGCAACGGCTCGTCGAGCTTCAACTCAGCCAGTCCGGATTCGCCGGGCTGGAGTTGCTTCGCGCCAATCAGGCTGACTTCGGCAATGGTCTCGGCGGTGAAGACGTGAAAATGCACGCGCGAACGATTTCGCAACGCCTTCGCCGAGCGCAGCAGATCGATGGAGACGCCGACTCGTGACGTGGGGCGAAACAGTTGTGGAGCGGTCAGCATCATGCCGCGCGCCAGGTCTGCGACCTCGACGCCGGCGAGATTCAGCGCGGTGCGTTGCCCGGCGATGGCGCGCTCGGCCGCTGCACCGTGGACCTGCACCCCTCGCACTCGCACCAGCTTGCCGCTGGGGTGAACCTCCAATTGGTCATCCTTGTGCACCGTGCCCGAAATCAGCGTGCCGGTCACGACCGTGCCGAAGCCTTTCATGGTGAACACGCGATCGATGGGCAGACGGAAGACGGCAGTCGAGTCTTTCGCCGGAATGGCCGCCGCCAGCCGCGCCAGCTCAGTGCGGAGTTGGTCGAGGCCCGCGCCCGTCTTCGAACTCACAGCAACAATGGGAGAGCCGGCAGGATCGAGGAACGAGCCCTTCAGAAAGTCGGCGACCTCCATCTTCACGACCTGCAAAGTGTCGTCATCGACCAGGTCGGATTTGGTGAGAACGGTGATGCCTCGCTGCACGGCGAGCAGGCGGCAGATGTCGAAGTGCTCGCGGGTTTGCGGCTTCACGCCCTCGTCGGCTGCGACTACCAGCAGCACCAGGTCGATACCGCCGATTCCGGCCAGCATGTTGCGCACGAAGCGCTCGTGGCCGGGAACATCGACGAAGCCAATGCGAATGGGCTCGCCGGAAGGGCCGGCCAGTTCCAGGTTAGCGAAACCAATGTCGATGGTGATGCCGCGGCGCTTCTCTTCTTCCAGCCGGTCGGGATCGATGCCGGTGAGCGCGCGGACCAGCGCACTTTTTCCGTGGTCGATGTGGCCGGCGGTGCCGACGATAACGGCCTTCATACGAAGAGTTTACTGGAGATTGTGGAACTCTCGAACCCGCCACGGCGAATCGCCTTAAGGGCCGAGCTATGCGAAAATAGATACAGCATAGATAAGCAACCGAGCGACAGGCTTTCGGGTTTACTAGGGTTGCGCCATCCTCAAGGAAGTTTTGCTTTCAAAGGGTCGAGGGGCGTCTAATCTACTTGAACTCCGGGCGTACTTGATTGTCACCTGAACAGGTCCGATGGCAGACTTGCGGGTGGCCCCAAACCCAAACGGATGGCATCAATCCTCACACCACCAGACCGGCCCACGCCGCTGCCTCCCAGCGAAGACGGACAGCTCGCGCTATGGGATGAACCTGGCGGCACGGGCCAGGAAATCACGCCCCATCTTCTGCTTCATCTAGAGGACGAACTCGAGCGCTCGCGTTCGCGTGAGGCGTTCTGGATTTCGGTCGTCGTCCACATGGCGCTGGTGATCTTCCTGTTCATGTCGCCGAAGATTTTTCCCGGGACGAAGGGCGTGGTGCTTATCTCGCCGGCCGACCTGATGCGCAACCAGCAAATGACGTATCTTGATCTGCCGCCGGACATGCAGAAGACGCCGAAGACTCCGCCCAAGACAGACGTGCTGTCGGACAAGAACCGCATTGCCGAAAGCCGCCATCCTACGCTAGACCGAAAGACGCTGGAAGAGCTGAAGCGCGCGGGTCCGCCGAAGATACCGTCAGCGCCGGCGCAGCAGCAGGCGCAGTCCGCACCGGCGCAGCCGGCACAGCAAGCTCCGCAGCAACCGCAGAATCAAAACCAGCAGACGGCCCAGCTCCAGCCGGGCATCCAGCAGGACAATCCGCGGCTTGCCGCGCCGCAGCAGACGCCGAAGTTTCCCGCGAACTTCGGAGGAGTCATGTCGCCGGGCTCGTCGATTGAGCAGGCGGCGCGCGCGGTGGCCGAGCATCGCGGCGGCGGCACTTATGGCGGAGGCGGCGACTACGGTGCTGGGCCGGGTGGCTCCAATGCGCGCGTGCAGGGCAATCTTGAGGTCTTGACCGATACGCAAGGCGTGGACTTTGGCCCGTATCTGTCGCGTGTCTTAGATGCAGTGCGCAGGAACTGGTACAACTTAATCCCCGAAGAGGCGCGACCGCCGCTGCTGAAGAAGGGGAAAGTCTCCATCGAGTTCGTCATCACAAAGGATGGCAAGGTCGCGGGTATGAACCTGCGGGGCCCGTCAGGCGATGTTGCCTTGGATCGTGCGGCTTGGGGCGGAATCACTGCCTCGGCGCCCTTCGCGCCGCTGCCGACCGAGTTCCACGGACCCTATCTCGGCCTGCGCTTCCACTTCTACTACAACCCCGGCAAGGGCGACCTCGAATAGGCAGCGCGTAGAATTGTGCTGTGAGCAGCCCACAGCAAGTCCGATCGCCTCATCCCCACGATCGCGAGCTTACGTTGCAGCAGCGTCTGCTTTCGCGCGAGCGCCGCAGGGTCTTCGGACTGCTGGTCATCGCCCTCATTATTCTCGCCATTGCGTTTCTGCGATTCGGTAAGACTATTCCCTGGGGCGCGCGATAATCGGCGTGCGCGCATGATCGCCCCGGCAAAACCAGATCCCCTGCTCGTCGTCGTGCTGGGCCCGACGGCCTCCGGAAAGTCGGCACTTGCCATCACGCTGGCGCAGCAGTTCACGGGCGAAATCATCAGCTGCGATTCGGTCGCCGTTTATCGAGAGTTCGATGTCGGAACCGCAAAGCCGACGCGCCAACAGCGAGCTCTCGTTCCTCATCACCTGCTGGACGTCGTCGCGCCCGACGAGACGTTTACTGCGGGTAACTACTCGCGCCGGGCAAGAGGCGTCATCGCCGAGGTCTCCGCACGCGGGAAGCTGCCGATCGTTGTGGGCGGTGCGGGGCTGTATCTGCGCGCTTTGCTGGAAGGACTTTTTCCCGGGCCACAGCGCTTCGAGGAATTGCGTGAGCGCCTGCGGGAACGTGCAGCTGAGCGAGGCTCTCCGTACCTGTACAGGATTTTGCGTCGGCTGGATCCCGCTGCCGCGACGAAGATTCACGCCAATGATGCGCCAAAATTGATTCGGGCCATCGAAGTGTGCCTGGCTTCGCGCGAACGCATGAGCGAGCTGTGGAAGCAGGAGGGGCGCGATCCGCTGCGCGGTTTTCGCATCTTGCGGATCGGGCTTAATCCGCCGCGGGAGAAGCTTTATCAGCGGATTAATTTTCGCGCCGAGGAAATGTTTGCCCATGGCCTGCTCGAAGAAACCAAGTCGTTGCTCGCCCGCTACGGTAGCTCCAAAGACGTAATGCCGCTGGAGTCGCTGGGTTATCGGCAGGCGGGACAGTATCTCCGCGGCGAGCTTACGCGTGAGCAGGCGATTGCCGCCGCGCAGCAAGGGCATCGCAACTATGCCAAGCGGCAGATGACCTGGTTTCGACGCGAACCGGATGTTGTCTGGCTGGAAGGCTTTGGTGACGATCCCGAAATTATGGGGAAAGCGGCTGGGATCATTGCGGCAACTTGAGTCGCCAATCACGCGGTCGGCAACAACCTGCAGGTCACTGGAACCATTTCTCTGCGACTTGCGTATTCTTAATCAGCGGAGGGTCGCGGTGCTTTCACCCCGGAACGTAAGCCGCGCCATGTCAACATGAAAAGAAAAGTCGTTCAACGGTTTCTCACAGTTCTGATTGCGAGTTCCACTGTTCTCCTGCTGGGAGCCTGTAGCGTTCATGTCGATGACAAAGACAAGAAGAACGAGAAGGTCGATATCCAAACCCCGTTTGCCAATCTCAAGGTCGACAGCAGCGACAAGGCGGCCGACAACGGCATTCCCGTGTATCCTGGCGCGCACCTGCGGCCGGCAGACAACGGCGACAATCATTCCGCCAACATCAACATTGGCGCAGCGGGATTCGGCCTGAAGGTGATTGCCGCCGAGTACGAGACCGACGATCCGCCGGAGAAGGTGAAGGCGTTTTACGAAGACAAGATGAAGCATTTCGGCACCATCCTGACCTGTAACGGGCATAGTGGCGGGTCAGATGTTCACATGGATATGCATGGCGACAACAAGGACAACAAGCTGAGCTGCTCCGACACCAAGGGTGACGGTTGGGAGATCAAGGCTGGTACAAGCGACAACGAACACCTGGTGTCGATTGAGCCCAACGGGTCAGGCACGCGCTTTGGCACGGTCTTGGTGCAGACGCGCGGGAAGCAGGACACGTTGTGAGGAAGTGGTAGAGCGGCGCTTCAGCGCCGCGTCTTCTACTACACCCCTGGAGAGCCCGCATTAGCGGTCGGCTGAAGCCGACTCGCGTAGCCAATTATGGTTGGAACGCGAGCCTGAAGGCTCGCTCTACCAGTTGCGCAGACGAGAAGATCGGTTCACTGGCTAAGGTCTAGCGACTTCAGGTACTCGCGAAAATCCTTGCCCAGGTCTTCGCGCTTAAGCGCGAACTCGACGGTAGCCTTCAGGAAGCCCAGCTTGTCGCCCGCATCGTGGCGCTTGCCCTCGAAGGTGAAGCCGTAGATCTTCTCCTTCTTCAGCAACTGCTTCAGCCCGTCGGTGAGTTGCAGCTCGCCTAATGCTCCCGGCTTTACGGAGGCCATCGCCTCGAAAATTGCGGGTGTGAGAATGTAGCGGCCGATGATCGCGAGGTTCGACGGCGCGTCCTCGAGCTTCGGTTTCTCCACGAGATCGTGTACTTCGAAGAGTCGTCCGCTCCACTTGCCGGAAACCGGCTTAACGTCGAGCACACCGTAGGCTGATATGGCCTTGCCTTCGACAACCTGCGTCGCGATTACAGAGCCTCCGGTTTCGTTGTAAACGTCGATCATCTGCTTTACGCAGGGCACTTCGGCATCGATGATGTCGTCGGGCAGGATGACCGCGAACGGCTCATCGCCAACCAACTCGCGCGCCATCAGCACCGCGTGCCCAAGCCCCAGCGCCTCCTGCTGGCGCGTGTAGGAGACTTTTGCCATCCTCGCGATGCGCCGGACTTGCTCCAGCAGCGCCGTCTTGCCCTTCGCCTCAAGTGCCCGTTCCAACTCGTAGCTAATATCGAAGTGGTCCTCGATCGCGCTCTTGCCGCGGCTGGTCACGATGACGATTTCGTTGCAGCCGGACGCTAATGCCTCTTCAACGCCATATTGGATGACCGGCTTGTCAACCAGCGGGATCATTTCCTTCGGCATCGCCTTCGATGCCGGCAGGAAACGCGTGCCCAGCCCCGCGGCGGGAAACACCGCTTTGCGTACCTTCTTGTTCGTCATGATTTCCTAATTGCGTTGTAAGTTGTCGGCGTCAGTTCCTGGCCTTTACCGGCAGTAATCCGGGTATTCCCGCTGACAACCGACAGCTGCTTCACAGCACCGGGCTGTCGTTGCCCAGCATCTTCTCGCGGATAATTTTGATGGGCGGATAGCCTTGCTGCATGAATTCGTTGTGAAATTGTTCCAGGCTGAACTTGTCGCCCATCTTCTGCTTGTAGTCGGCACGCAGCTTGAGAATCTCCAGCTTGCCCAGCGTGTACACCAAGTACGTCGGGTCGGAGGTGCCGCGCTTGGCTTCACGCTCGGCCACGGCCGCAGGTTGATGTCCTTCCTTGATGAAGAATTGCGTGCCTTCGTCCAGCGTCATCTTGCCGGTATGCATTTGGATGCCGACAATGTAGCGCGCGTCACGCAGCAGCGCCTCATGAATCTGCGCCAGGCGCAGTTTCGCATCGCCGTTGCCGTAGCCTTCGTCGAGCATCATCTGTTCGGAGTAATGCGCCCAGCCTTCGGAATTCGATGAGCAGCCAATCAGCTTGCGCACCTTCGACGGCGCCTGTTTCACCCATAGAAACTGCGTGTAATGTCCGGGATAGGCCTCGTGGTCGGCGATACTGACGATGGCATCGTGATTGAATCCGCGCAGCCATTGCTCGGTTTTTTCCGCTGACCATGATGGATCGGGCAGCGTTACGTTGAAGAAGGCCTCCGTGGCTTTGTTCTCGTATGGTCCGGGCGTGTCCATCGAAGCTGTACTGAGGGCCCGGCCGAATGGCGGCGTCTCTTCGACGATCGGACGCACCTGCGACGGAATGGTGACGATGTGCTTCTGCTGGATGAACTCGACCAGGCTGTTAAAGGTGTCGCGGAAGCTTTGCAGTAACTGGTCGGGCTGAGGGTGGTTCTTCTCGATTTCCTCGAGTATCTCTTCCGGAGTTTTCTTGGGATCAATCTTGGCGGCGACAGTCTTCAACTCGGCCTGGTTCTTGTGCAGGTCGTCGTAGCCGATCTGCAGCAGGCGATCGAGCGGGATATCGACCATCTGCTCGTAGAGCAGCTTCTTGCTGTAGAGATCGGCTCCGATGCGGAAATCGCCATTGGAAATGGGCAGTAAGTCGTTCTTGAGATACTGCTGATAGCTTTGCAGCTCGGCAATTACTTTGTCGTTGGAAGCCTTGAAGTCTGCCAGCAGCTTCTGGTCGGTAACGCTCTTGAAGGCGAGCGGAACATCGTTCTGGAAGAACTTGATGATGCCCGGCAATTGTTCGAGCGCGATCTGCGTGTAAATCTTGGGGACATCTTTCAAGTTCGCTCTTGCCGCCGCGAAGTTGGCCGGCATCTTCTGTTCACGCGCGATCACCGATTTCAAACGCTCATCAGCGGGCGCGAAGTTGCGGCTCATCAAAACGAAAACGGTATAGGTCGCGCCGCTGGAATAGGTGTTGGGATTGCGCTGCCACATGCGAACGTCTTGCAGCTCCAGCAGCTGCGCGTCGATTTTATTGCGCACGAGCTGCAGGTCGGAGCGCTGGTCCTGGCTGAAGTGGTCAGTCGGGAGTGCGGCGAATTTCTGCTTCTCGCCGTTCAGCCAATGGATCTCCGATTCGCGCGACTTCGCCGCGAGGTCCTCCAGCATCGTGTCGTACTGATGGAAGCCGGCGGATGTGCCTGCTGTGGGATGAAACGTGTAGTACTGATCGAAGTATTGATCGACCATTTTCGGAAAGTCTGCGGCTATATCCTTATTGCAGCCCCGGCATGGGCTGTCGGGTTGCTGCAGCTGCAGGATTAAAGGACTATAGATAACATCCATCAGCCATTGCGGGGTTGACGCATCTTGTGCCGTTGCGATAGCGGACAAAAGAAAAGGGGCCAAAACTGCCGCAAGCATTTTCATCATCCGATTATGCTTCCCTTTCCGGTGAAGTCAGCTTGTGCTGCGAAAGATCGTAGAAAACTACGCCACCACCCGCTGCTCGCCCGCCAACTGTTCCAGCAAGGACTTCAATCGTAGCAGCACCTGCTCCGGCTGCTTGTCGGTGAGCGAGAACTTCAGCACGCCCTGAGGCGTGAACTGAGTTCCCGGCTCGGTGGCGACGAATCGCGCCAGGCGCTCGGGATCGACCGACGCTTTCTCGATGAAGCGAATGCTGACTGACTCGCGGCGGCGTTCGATCTGCGCTACCCCGATGCGCTGCGACAACAGCTTGAGCGCGGCATACTCGAGCAGGTTACGCACCGGCGGCGGAGGCGCGCCGTAGCGGTCGCCCAACTCGCCAGCAACATCTTCGAGTTGTGACTCTGATTCGACTCCGGCGATTCTCTTGTACATCCGCAGACGCTGGTTCTCTTCGCCAATGTAGTCCGACGGAATGCGAATGTTGAGGCCGAGGTTGAGCTGCGTCTCGGGTACTTCGTCGGTCACCTCGCCCTTCAACTCGCGGACGGTGCGCTCGAGCATCGTCGTATACAACTCAAACCCGACAGCCTCGATGTGACCGCTCTGCTCGCCGCCCAGCAGATTGCCGGCGCCGCGCAGTTCCAGATCAAGCGCCGCGATCTTGAATCCTGCCCCGAGGTCGCTGAATTCCTTCAGCGCAGCCAGGCGTCGGCGCGCCAACTCGCTCAGTTCGCGATCGGGAGGAATGAGCAGATAAGCGTAGGCGCGGCGGTCCGAGCGGCCGACGCGTCCGCGCAATTGGTAGAGCTCCGAAAGTCCGTGCCTGTCGGCGCGATTGATGATGATGGTATTACAGAGTGGGATATCGAGCCCGTTCTCGATGATGGTGGTGGCCAGCAGAATGTCGGCCTCGTGGCGCATGAAGGCCAGCATCACCCGCTCCAATTCGCTCTCCGGCATTTGCCCGTGGCCCACCAGGATGCGCGCGCGCGGCACCATCTCGCGAATCTTTTCGCTGATGTCGAAGATGCTGTCGACCCGGTTATGCACGAAGTACACCTGGCCGCCACGCTCCAGTTCCTTCTCGATCGCCGAACGGAGAAGTTTCTCGTCCCATGCCGCGACCACGGTCTGGATGGCCATGCGATCTTTCGGCGGCGTCTCGATGACGCTCATGTCTCGCAGGCCGAGCAGCGACATGTGAAGTGTGCGGGGGATTGGAGTGGCCGACATCGTCAGCACGTCGACTTCTTTGCGCAACTGCTTCAGCCGCTCTTTGTGGCGGACGCCGAAACGCTGCTCTTCATCGACGATCACCAAACCGAGATCGCTGAACCTTACGTCTTTCGAGAGGAGCCGATGCGTGCCGATCAGGATGTCGACCTGCCCCGCTTCAATCTTCGCAATGGTTTCCTTCTGCTGCTTGGGCGAGCGGAAGCGGCTGAGCATTTCGATCTTCAGCGGGAATGCGGCAAAACGCTGGCGGAAGGTGTTGTAGTGCTGGAACGCAAGTACAGTGGTGGGCGCGAGCACCGCGACCTGGCGGTTGTCGCTGACCGCCTTGAACGCCGCGCGCATCGCGACTTCCGTCTTGCCATAGCCAACGTCGCCGCACAGCAGGCGGTCCATCGGCGTAGGCGACTCCATATCGCGCTTCACGTCGATGATGGCACTCATCTGGTCTTCGGTCTCGTTGAACTCGAAGCTGCCTTCGAACTCGTGCTGCCACTCGCTATCAGGTCCGAAGGCGTGGCCCGCGGCGGTTTTGCGCGCGGCATAAAGCTTCAACAACTCGCCGGCCATGTCCTTCATGGCCTTCTTCACGCGGGCCTTGGTCTTTTGCCACTGCTGCGTTCCGAGCCGGTTGAGGACCGGCTTCACGCCCTCCGACGAGCGGTACTTCTGCACCAGGTCGAGCCGGGTGAGCGGAACATAAAGCCGCGCGCCTTCGGCATACTCCAGCACCATGAACTCCGCGTTGCCGCCGTCCTCCTGCGGGATCTCGCGCAGTCCCTGATACTGGCCAATGCCATGCTCAACGTGGACGACATAGTCGCCAATAGCGAGGTCACGAAAATCGGAGAGGAACGCCGAGACCTTTGATTTGTGCTTTTGCGGGCGCCCGAGCGAGACCTCGGATTCGTCGAACAGATCGCGCGTGCCGAAGAGCACCAGGTTAGCGTCGGGGACGGCGACCCCGTCAGGCACATAGGCTTTCACGATGGTCGTCGCCGTCATGTCCTCGGCAAAGTAGGTGGACTCGTCGACAAAGACTTCGTTGCCCGGCTTCGGCGTTCGGCTGCCGATGCGGAACGACAGATTGTATTCGTTGAAGACGTCGGCCAGCCGCTCGACTTCGCCGGTGCTGGACACGGCAAACATCACCCGCTTGCCTTCGCGCGTGAGCCGCTCCACTTCTTCCGTCATCGCGGCGACCGAACCGTGAAAGCGCGTGGTCGGCTGCGTCTGCAGGGTCAGGTGCTCCGAATTATCGCTGTCTTCGATGCCAAGCTGCTCGACGGAAATCGTTGTGCTCTGTTGCAGCCTCGCATGCCACTGTTCCGGCGTAAGGTACAGCTCCTCGGGCCGCACCAGGTTGCCGATCAGGCTGCGCTCGTGGGCGTCGGTCACCCTCGTCCACCAGGCATCCTGGGTGTCGTTGAGCAGCTCGGGCTCATCCAGCAGGATGGCCGCGCCGGGCAGCAGATCAAAGAAGGTTTCGCTGGCGCCGGCTACCGGCGCGTACATCTCCCATCCCGGAAATACTGAGACTCCGGTGTCGCGCACCGCGCGCGCGATCATCTCTTCACTGCCCGCCAGCCGCTCTCCTGTGAGCCGCGCGTTGATGGCGGCGAGCGTCTCTTCCTGCACCGGCGTCTCGGTCAGCGGCAGCAGCACCACTTCGTCGGCTACGGCGGCGGAGCGCTGCGTCTCCGGATCGAACTTGCGAATGGATTCGATTTCATCGCCGAACAGCTCGATGCGCACGGGACGATCGAGCTCCGGCGTATACACGTCGATCAGTCCGCCGCGATGGGCGAACTCGCCCGGCATCTCGACGACGTCCACCTGGTTGTAGCCAACGCTGCGCAGGTGCTCGAGCAAGCGCTCGGGATCGAGCAGGTCTCCGCGACGAACAACTTTTGCCAGCTCGGCGTAGAAGGCGCTGGGCCGCAGACGCATGGCAGAAGCGGCAACCGTCGTGATGACAATCTCGGCTGCGCCCGTCGCAATCTTCCACAGGGCAGCGGCGCGTGTTTCCTGGATCTCGGGGTGTGGAGAGAGATTCTCGAAGGGCAGCACATCGTAGGCCGGCAACGCGACCACGGCATCGGGATGAAGCGCACCCGTGAGATCGGCAAACGAGCGCACCACAGGCAACACCTCGTCGACGGCGCGATTGTCGTTGGCGATGACAATCACCGGACGCGAGACGGCATGCTGCAAGGTCGGGTAGAAGAGCGCTTTGCCGGTAGGAGTCAGTCCGGAGACACGTATCCCTCCGGCACTGCCCTTGTCCTCTACTCGGTCACGCCCCTGGCGGGCGCCATGGAGACCGCGGACCTGGGCTACTGCTCGCGCAAAAGCGGGTAATTTCTCCACGTCCGCGAAGAATTCGCGGACAAACGGCAGGATCATCGCATGTTTATTTTAGCAGTCAGACGGCTTCGTTTTTCTTTGGGAGCCGGAAAGATGAGCCCTCGAATCGACGGCTTGGCTTTCTGGGGAGCCGCGGGAAGATGAACCCTCGGGATGACAATTCAAGAAACGGTCGGGAAATTGCGGCCCAACGCGCGACAATGCCGACCACTTATTCTCTACGGGAGCGCCGTTCTCTCTAATACGCCCGGTCGAGCAGTTCGACCACGTGCAGGACTTCGGCTTTCATCCCCTTGCGCTTAACTCCGGCTGCGAACTGCATCATACAGCCGACATTGGCAGTCGCGATGATCTGCGGCTCAACCATGGCGACGAACTCCATCTTCTCGTCGAGGATTTTCATGGAGATTTCGTTCTGCACGATTTCGTATACGCCGGCGCTGCCGCAGCAGCTATCCGCGCGCGGCATTTCGACGAGCTGTGCACCGATCTGAGTCAGCAGCTGGCGCGGCTGTTTGCGGACGCCCTGGGCGTGCGCCAGATGACACGGGTCGGCGTAGGTCACACGCTGATTGATCTTGCGTTTCGGTTCGACCAGCCCCACTTCGGCGAGGTATTCGGTAATATCGCGCACTTTCGCGACAAATTCGCGGGCGCGCCCGGCATATTGAGGATCGTGTTCCAGAAGGTGCGCGTAGTCCTTCATGGTGCCGCCGCAGCCCGCGGCATTGCTCACGATGGCGTCTACATCGGGGCTAAGCATGGCATCAATGTTCTTGCGTGCCTGAGCGCGCGCCACTTCGAGCCAACCGGCGTGCGCGTGCAAGGCGCCGCAGCAGCCCTGGTCCTTCGGGATGCTGACCTCAATACCGTTCTTGGTCAGCACGCGAATCGTGGCCCGGTTCAACTCGGCGAACGCAACGCTGCTTATGCAGCCAATGAGCAAGGCCACGCGTCCACGGCGAGCACCTTCGGCGGGGAAGACTTTGCCCAGATCGCTGAACGAAAAATCACTCTCGATCGAGGGGGAGAGCGCATCCACTTCCGCCACACCCAGAAAGCCCAGAATGCCGGTCGATCGTGCGAAGGTTCGCAGCCCCGAACGCTGATAGAAGCGCATGAGCTTAGCTGTGCTGGAGAGCTTGGCGAACGAGGGCAGAACTTTGGCATAGAAATGGTGCCGAAGTACCCGTTGCAGCCAGGGGCGCTGGTAGTTCTGCTCGATCTGCGCGCGCGCGCTTTCCAGCAGATGGCCGTACTGCACCCCGGAAGGACAGGCGGTCTGGCAGTTCAGGCAGCCGAGGCAGCGGTCGATATGTTCGACAAACGAATCTGCCAGACTGAGCCGGCCGGCATCGACCTGCAGCATCTGGTAAATGCGTCCCCGCGGCGAGTCCATTTCCGTGCCCAGTGCGCGATAGGTGGGGCAATTATCCAGGCACAGCCCGCAGTGAACACACTTGGAGTAGAGGTCCCAGGTAGGCCGTTCGCCGGGGGTGAAATTCGAAACCGGATTTTCCAGTACTGGCGTCTCGAAGCTCAGAGGAGGAACCTCCCGCGGTTCAAAATGTCTTTCGGATCGAGCGCCCGCTTTACCGCCCGCATGCTCTCCATGTGCGTGGGCGTTCGTACACCACCAATTTCTTTCTGCACAGCGGCGGGGCAATGCAGCACGGCCATACTGGCGTCGCGCGGCAGACGGTCGCGCAGCGCTGAGATCGCGCTCACAAAGGCAGAGTTTGCGTTGAGCGATTCCGCCGGCCATAGCGCCACAAAGATATGACCCACTCCGATGCGGCCGATCGCCGCCAGCTTCAGAGCGTTGCCTTCCGCAATCACGGTCGCGTCATTCAGAACCGGCAGCACATCGCTTAGAGGAACGGAGAATGACAGCAGCGCCAACTCGGGCTGCCGCAAACGGAGCGCGTACGGCAAGTCCGCGACGGCGCGCCAGAACGCAGCTTCGTCTTCGCCGTCGATCTCCCGGTTTGCCGCCCGTCCCAGCTCCGAGCGATAGCGGCCGAGCACGACATCGCTCCCTGTTCCGCGCACGTACACCGACCAGGCAGCAGGTCCTGACAGGCCCGGCAACAAAGCGGCCGCTTCCGGCGAGACCAACTCCAGGCACATGGGGGAGAGCGGCGACCGAAGGACCGCGTTACGGTATTCCATGGCTTCCGGCAAGGTCGCAAACGAGGCGACGAAGGTTCTCTTCTGCGGCGACCAGGGAAACAGTTTGAAACTGGCGCCGGTGATGACGCCCAGCGTTCCCCAACTGCCGATCAGCAACTTCATCATGTCGTAGCCGGCGACATTCTTGACCACGCGGCCGCCTCCCTTGCCAATGCGGCCGTCGCCGGTCACGAACCGGACTCCAATGCAGTAATCGCGCAGCCCGCCATAGCCGTGACGACGCGGCCCGGTGATTCCGGTAGCCAGCAGTCCACCGATCGTGGCCTGCTGCCACGCCGGAGGATCACCTGCGAACAGCAGCCCGGAGGTGCCGATGGTTTCGCATAGCTTCCCAACCGTCTGGCCCGCACCAAGCCCGATGGTGAGATCGGCGGAATCGTAGTGCTCCACCTCGGTGAGGCGCGATGTGTACAGCAGAATGTCAACCTGAGTGGGAGCTGCGCCGGCGTCCTGCTGGGTGAAGCCACCGGCCGGGACCACGGTCAGGTTCTCCTCATTGGCGAAGCGCAGCACCGCGGCAATCTCCTCGGCGGATCCCGGGCGCACCGCTGCCGAGGCCACAGAACCACGGATGCTGTCGGTTGGCGCTTCGGTGACATGCTCCATGCCGCAGAGGGAGGCCAATTCGCGGGCCACCCGCGTTGACATCGCAGTTGTGCTCACATGCCCTCCTGCGCCAGCACCGGATTACTTGTCGGACCCAGCATCTCGCGGCACATGCGCGGCGCAGGCAGAATCTTTTCAGGGTTCAAAATTTCATCGCCGTTGAAGACGTTGCGCAAGCTGATCATCACGTCCAGTTCTTCGTCGGTGAAGAGCTGCCGCATCATGTCGCGCTTTTCCATGCCCACGCCATGCTCGCCGGTGATGGAGCCGCCGACGTCAATGCAGTACTGCAGGATCTCACGGCTGGCCGCCAGGACGCGCTCGTACTGGTCATGGTCGCGCATGTCGAACATGATCAAGGGGTGCAGATTGCCGTCTCCGGCATGAAAGATGTTGCCGATGATGAGGTCATACCTCTGGCTGACCTCACCGATGTGGGCGAGCACGCCGGGTATCTTGCTGCGCGGCACGACACCGTCCTGGGTGTAGTACGAGGGAGCGACCCGGCCCAGCGCGCCAAACGCCAGCTTGCGGCCCTTCCATAGCAGCGCGCGCTCCTCGTCGTCCTTGGCGACGCGAACATCGCGCGCCTTCTTTTCCATACAGGCCTCGCGCACCGCGACCTTCTGCTCCTCCACCTCTTCGCGCAGGCCTTCGAGTTCAATCAGCAGGACGGCGCCGGCATCGAGCGGATAACCCGCATGGCAAAAGTCTTCGATGGTTCGTAAGGTCCATCCGTCCAGCATCTCCAACGCTGCCGGAGTGATTCCCTTGGCCGTAATGGCAGAGACAGTTTGCGCGGCATCGTCCACGGTCTCGAAAATCCCCAGCAGGGTCGCGACTTTCTCTGGTTTTCGCAACAGCTTCACCGTGACGGCAGTCGTGATGCCGACCGTTCCCTCGGTGCCGACGAAGAAGCCGGTCAGGTCGTAGCCGTAGGCTTCGGCTGCCTTGCCACCAAACTGGACGATCTCGCCGTTCGGCATTACGACCTCGACGCCGGTGACGTGATTCACGGTGACGCCGTGCAGTAAGGTGTGCGGGCCGCCGGAATTCTCGGCAACGTTTCCGCCGATGGTGCACGCCTTCTGGCTGGACGGATCGGGCGCATAATACAGCCCCAGATGGGAGACGTACTCCGATAGCTGGAGGTTGACGACGCCCGGCTGCACTACGGCGCGCAGGTTTTCGACGTCCACTTGAAGCACGCGGTTCATACGGGAGAAGGCAATGACGATGCCGCCGGCCTTGGACACTGCACCGCCGCTCAGGCCGGTTCCGGCGCCGCGCGCGACCACCGGAGTTTTGGCGGCCGATGCCACGCGCATGATGCGGGAAACCTGTTGCGCATTTTGCGGGAAGACGACCGCGCCGGGAGTGCTTTTGCGCACTCCGGCGTCGTATTCGTACAGCATGAGGTCTTCGGGACGATCTAAGACAGCGTCAGCTCCGGCTATCGCACGGAGTTCACTGATCACAAGAGAGAGGTCCATTCGCGCACAACACTAGAAGTAGTTTAGTCGTTTGCCAAGTACAACGGTCACATCCGAATGTGCCGATCCGAGCGGGAGCGAGTATAGTCCCCGCACCTTCCGATGGAAAGCGGAATTGCGAGCTGGAAGGGCAAAAAGCAGGCTCTCGGCCAGAGCATCGGCGGCAGAACAACATTGCTGCCGGATGGCTGGTATTCTCAATCGTTTGAATTTGCAATTGCGGCTCGGGGCGGAAGAGCGAATAGCCAATAGCGAATAGCTTTCGGAGGCACACGTGTCGAACAGCTTACAGGGACGTACCGTAGTAGTTTTTGGCGTTGCCAACAAGCGCAGCATCGCCTGGGCGATCGCGCAGCAGATGCAGCAGGCGGGAGCGCAGCTCGCCATCACCTACCAGAACGAGCGCCTTAAACAGGAAGCGGAAGACCTGATTGCCGCGTTACCCAACTCGCAGGCATTCCAGTGCGACGTGTCGCGTGACGACGAAATTGCGCGCCTTTTCGAGCAATTGAAGGAACGGTACGGCAAGCTGGATGCGGTAGTGCACAGCGTGGCCTTTGCCCCCGCCGAGGAGCTGAAGGGGGAATTCGTCGCCACCAGCCGCGAAGGCTTCCGCATCGCCATGGACATCAGCGTGTATTCCCTCGTCGCGGTCGCACGGGCGGCGCGGACCTTGATGACCGAGGGCGGCAGCATCATCACCATGACCTACTATGGCGCGGAAAAGGTCGTCCCGAAGTACAACGTCATGGGCCTGGCCAAAGCCGCCCTGGAAGCGTGTGTGCGATATTTGGCCTACGATCTGGGCAAGAACAACATTCGGGTGAACGCCATCTCCGCCGGCCCGATCAAAACCCTGGCTGCGCGCGGCATCTCAGGGTTGGGCGACATGCTGAAGGAGCACGCCGACCGCTCCCCTCTGAAGCGCAATGTCGACGTGAACGAAGTCGCGACAACCGCCGTTTTCCTGGCCGGCGATGCTGCCAGCGGGATTACCGGCGAGACCATTTACGTCGATTGTGGCTATAACATCATGGGTTTCTGAAATTCGACGTCCGCCGTGAGTACCCGCGGCGTTAGGTACCTTCGTAACCTTGACAGCACTGGGTTCGACGCTAGGCTTGACTGCTTGAGGCTTAGTGTCTCTGCTGGCGGGGTTGAGAGTGGCCGTTTCGTGGCCCATGCAGTATTCTTAGCCAGCCTAAAACCCATTAAGGAGCGGCTATGACGCAGGCGCAAGCTGTTGTGAGCCAAGTACATCTACCGGGCTTGCCCCAACCCACAACGGTTGAGCAGGTAGGGGTGCGCCGATCCCTTCTGGAAGACCTGGCGCTGAAGACGATCTACGTCACGGCGCCGCCTTCCCCGATGGAACTGGCAGAGAGCATGCGGCTTAGCTTTCGCGTGGTGGATGACTTGTTCCGCCGCCTGCGTGCGGAGCAACTGATCGAAGTCACCGGAATGAAGGGCAACACGCCGCTGATGGCGCTCACTACCCGCGGCCGGACACGTGCCTTGGAGTTGCTGGCGCTGAACCATTACGTCGGCCCCGCTCCGGTGTCGCTTGACCATTACGTCGAACTCGTGCGTCAGCAAAGTGTGCGCGACCTCAATATCCACCGCGACCAGATACGGCACGCCTTCCGATCGCTTGTGCTCGAGGATTCGACCATCGACAAGCTGGGGACGGCGCTCAATTCCGGCTCGTCAATCTTCCTTTATGGATCGACCGGAAGCGGCAAAACTGCGATCGCGACACTGGTTCCACGGGTGTTTCAGGATGATCGCGTCTGGATACCGTATGCAGTGACGGTCGATGGCCAGTTCATCACCGTCTTCGACCCCCACGTGCATACCACGGTGGATGATCCAATCTCCGATACTCACGATGCGCGCTGGGTGCTCTGCCAGCGGCCGGCGGTCGTGGTGGGCGGCGAACTCACGATTGAGATGCTGGAGCTGCAACTCAACCCAAGCTCGAAGTTCTACACCGCGCCAATGCAGATGAAGGCCAATAATGGCGTACTCGTGATCGACGACTTTGGACGCCAGCGCGTACGGCCAGACGACCTGCTGAACCGCTGGGTCGTGCCGCTCGATCGCCGCATCGACTTCCTGACATTGGCCGGCGGCCGCAAGATGGAGATTCCGTTCGAGCTCTTCGTGGTCTTTGCCACCAACCTCCGGCCTTCTACGCTGGGCGACCCGGCATTTCTGCGCAGAATACAAACCAAGATCCGCGTGGGAGAGGTTGCCCGCGGCCGGTTCCACGACATCTTTGCGCGAGTTTGCGACGAATGGGGCATGCAGTATGACCCGGGCGTTGTCGACGAGCTGATCGATATTATTCGCACCCGGTACAAAGAGCCGCTACGTGCCTGCCATCCGCGCGATGTGGTCAACCAGATCCGCTGGTCGGCGCAGTACGAGAACCGGCAGCCGACGCTGGATCGAAGATCGATTTTGACTGCGGTGGAGGCATACTTCGTTTCCGAAGCTGACGAGGCAGAGCAGCAGTCCGAATAGCTGGTAAAACGCGGGCCTGATTTATATAGTAGGCAGCGCGTCATGTTTACCGGTAAACGTAAATGGCTGCTGTGGGGCCTGGTTCTGCTGTTTCTCGCAGGACTCGCGGCCTTTGTGCTGAGGCGTTCGCCTGACCGCAGGATCCTCGCTGGAAATAAACGTCTAACCACTGCTCAGCCGAAGCTGGTCGATCAAGGGCCACTGCAAACCGCCAATGGTCTGGCAGTAGACGCCAGCACCGCGGAAGAGCAGCAGATCGCGGCGCAAGCCGTTCGCACGGCCGACCAGGAAGTCGATCTCGCCTTTGCGACCGCACTCCGGCAGGCGCAGGACACTCACCCGCCCCAGGACGCTGCCGTTAAACAGCTTCGAGACCGCATCCATTCGCTCGAAGCTCATCTGAAGGCCCTGCAGCAACAGGCCGACCATCTGAAGAAACTCACCGCCAGTGGGAATGACGAGGATGCGCAGCGGCAGCTGGAGCTGACTCAGGCCAGACTCACGCTGCTGCAGGACGCGCTCGACGATGCCAAGCAGGATTTGCTTCGCATGGGAGGCGATCAGCAAGGGCAGATCCATCAGGAGCTCGACGAGCACGAGGCCTTGCAGCACGGCCAGAAGCCGGATTCGAGCCATAAACCGGCCACATTAGCCATCGAAGACAACCTGCTGGCACAGTTCCGCGAATGGCGGCGCCTGCGCGAAACGCGGGACCGGCTTACACAAGCCCGGCAGGACTCGCTTAACGCCGTTCCAACCCTCACCCGCAAACATGAGGCCCTGGAAAAAGGCTTGCCGGACAACTGGGACCAGGCCGACGATTCGGACGCGAACCCCTCCGGCGATGACCAGCAACGAGCAGCAGTCCTGGCCAATCTCCAGAGCCTTTCAGACAGAACTCGAAGCATGTCGGAATACGACCGGCGCATCGCTGCCGAGCAGCAGCTTGCCGCTTTGTACGCCCAGTGGACCGAGATCGTGAATGCGCAGCTGCGCGATGTGCTGCACGCAATCCTGCGCTCAGTGCTTTGGATTTTGCTGGCCCTGATCGGCATCGTCGTGGTCGAGGGGCTGGTCGAGCGGTTCTACATGAGCCTCGGCCCGGACCGCCGGCGCCTGGGGACGATGCGCATGGTGCTGCGCTTCGTGTCGCAGCTCATCGGCGTGCTCGTCATCCTGTTGGTTGTCTTCGGGCCACCCACTCAGCTTTCCACGGTGCTCGCGCTGGCGGGCGCTGGGATCACGGTCGCGCTCAAAGATTTCCTGGTAGCGTTCTTTGGCTGGTTCGTTCTGATGGGCCGCCAGGGCGTTCGCAAAGGCGACTGGGTGGAGATCAACGGCATCGGCGGTGAAGTGGTGGAAGTTGGTCTGCTGCGCACGATTCTTCTGGAAACCGGGAACTGGAACGACGCCGGGCATCCTACCGGTCGCCGGGTTTCGTTCGTGAACACCTTCGCCATCGAGGGTCATTACTTCAATTTCACCACCGCGGGGCAGTGGCTGTGGGACGAGTTGGACATTTTGATTCCGGCGGGGGAAGATCCCTACGAGCTGACGAACTCTGTGTTGAAGCTGGTGACAGAGCAGACCAGGGAAGACGCGGCCAGCGCGGAACAGGAGTGGCAAAAAGTCACGCAGGGCTCAGTGGTGCAGACGTTCTCGGCCCACCCCGCGATCAATGTTCGGCCAACCAACCTGGGCGTGAATCTGGTGGTCCGGTATGTCGTCAACGCGCACAACCGCTATGCCGTGCGCACGCGGCTGTACGAAGCCATCGTAGAGTTACTGCACCACAAACGGCAAGACACCCCAACCGAACCAGCAGCCTCGAGAACCTGAGTTCTTCCCCGCGATAAGAAAAGACGGTATCTGATCAGAACTACTTTGAGGCTGGCTTTAGGACCACCATGTTGCGCTCATCACTTGCAATGACCTGGTAGAAGCTTCTGAGCTGGTCTGCTTGTTCGACCGGTACGCTGAGCTGCTTGATCTCGTAGGTGCGGCGGTAACGAATGGTCGACCCGTCGACTTGCGTGCTGGCGTGATAGCTGCCGAAGCTGTAATCCGCACTGGCGGCTTGCGGAATGTCGTCCACCTGATAGCCGGGAGGTATGGCGATATCGAAGCTGTCGGTGTCTAACTCGACGGAGGCGAACTCGAATGGGTATTGCCGTGGCTGCTTCGATTTTGTGATGTTCACCGCCTTTACTCCGATGACTCTTGGCCGCACTAGAAGCAGGCCCCCGGCCGACTTGGCATAGTTGGGAGCTTCAAAGGAGTAGCTGAAACCGAATGGAAGCTCGGTGTTTTGCTGATTAACGATGCCGGCGGACGTCAAATGAAAGTTCGTCAGCGATCCAGCAAGCAGTTTCTCGATAGGCTTAATTCGTTCGCCTTCGTTATTGACTTCGTTCAGATTATGGCGTTCCGAGCGCGCCCGGTCGCCAATTCGAGCTTCGCTGACATTTCCCCGCAAGGTTCCTGAACCATCCAGCGTCAACTTGGCCGTGCGCTGGACAGCGTTGGTTGCGGGCGGCAAGGTGGGTACTTGCACCAGTTCTCCGCTATCAGGTGTCACCAGCAAACCGTAGCTGGATTGCAGGTATCCGCCAACCTGCCCGAAGGGCGTCAGTTCATCGGTAGGATCGAAAAATAGAAGCCGGCCATACTTGGGATGATGCAGCGCTGCCAGCAAAGAGGGATCGCTCAGCGAGTCCGGTAGATGGATGGCGACGATCGCGTGGTTAAAAGCGTAGCTATATGCCGGTGTGCCTGCTGTGACTACTCCACGGTCGGCATTAATGAGCACATAGTACGCTTCAACGCCTATTTCACGCAGCATCGCGATGGTCAGAGTAGTCTTGTCTTTGCAGTCGCCATAACGATGGGCAAGGACTTCTGCCGCCGGATGCGGCTGATACCCGCCGATTCCCAATTCAATAGCAACGTAGCGCAGATTACGCTGCACAAATTGAGCAATGGCCTGCATCTTGGCAAGCTGGGTGGTGGGCTTGGCGGTCAAGCCGGCGACAGTCTGCTTCAGCTCCGGCGAGGCATCCGGCCGTCCCGCTGTTAGCGTTCGATACCAATCACCCATCTGCTTCCAGTCGGTGAAGGCGTTGGTGGCCCCGCTCGGAGGAACGAAATACATAATCATTCGACCAGCAACCGCCTGCTCCGCCGGCATGTGCTCTTCTTTTCGGACAGCCTTGACATCGGATAGTGTCCATTGCCACCGATTGCTGCCGGCCTGTGTCGCCTTTATCTCGGGATAATTAATCCACTTCGCCACATAGGCCCAGCCATTCGGAAGCTCCAGGGAATAGTGCGTTTCGTGCGCCGGAATCTTTCTTTGGAAGGCCCAGTAGTTCTGGAGAACCCATGGTTGTTCCTCCACTTCGTATTCGTAGCCCACTACGCTGCCGGGTTCAGCTGCGGGGATACGTATCACCCGCTCCTTCACGTCGTTAATAAGCTCGCTGTAAGCGATGCCCGACGGCGACACTTCAACCGCATCCTTGTCTTTCACCTGATAGTCGCTGCCACTGGCGGGAATGCACCAGCCGCGAAGGCCACGAACTTTACGCTGAGGTCCGATGTCGACAGCGACATATCCGTAGTCGCGCCCGCCAGGTCGCAGGATTCTGTAGGCGCGGCGCACGGCTACGCGCATGCTCACAGCCGACTGGACGTTGACGCTCTCGTCCGCATACAGAAGGACAGCATCGGCATCTTCATCGTGCGCGGGCAACGGCGCAGTCGCCGCCGTGTGCATCCAGGAAGGAGCTTGATCGCTGCCTCGTGCTTTGACCGGGCTCGCTATTAGGCAAACCAGCAAAGCTGCGACCAGAAGCGGCCAGCTAGTTGCGCGCCGTGGCGGATTGCTCTTCCAACAAGACCTGTGCATCATCTCCTGTCCTTACAAATTGAAAGAAACCTCGTAGTGCCGGGTATTGGTCGGCCGCAACCATGAAGATATCTGACCGTAATGTGCGGGTGACCCGCAACCGGTTTCTTTCCTGACTGACTTTCAAACTATAGGCGGCGGCTCCGGCCTCACGGCTTTGCGGAGAGGGCAGGTTGCTGACCTTCCAATCCCCTGGAAATTCAATCTGCACATTGTCAACCTTCGTAAAGGGATAGTCGAAGTACACAGGATGAATTCGGTTGGCATGCTCAAAGACGCCTTTTTCTCCGGCGCAGAACAGGCCAACCGGCAGCAGTATGCGCTTGCCGGCGTTGGAGGCCCAGCCAGGAATCTTGATCTTAAATTCCGCTGTGAACTCGGGCGACGAGGACGTCCAATCTGGATGGTTTGTAAGCTCAACCTCCGACCCGGCTGAGATGTACTCCTTTACATGGTCTTCCATGTACTTCTTGCGTTCGGTATCATCCTCATTTCTCTGCTCACTTCGCTTTGACATTGCTTCAAGACCGGAATAGGTGACCGTTAGCTTGCCCTCCAGATCACCCTCAAGGGTGAGCTGTAAGTCAGCGTCACGAACAATTCGCGAAACCGAACTGTCCGGCAACGGAGTGCGTATCCAGCTCCCGCCATCTTTCTCGAGCCGTAAGCCCTGAACACCAGTCTCAGCCCACGGCAATAGACCAAAGGGAGCAAATTTGGCTCCGGGGTCGCAAAACACCTGCATGCCATTCACTTCGACGAGCACGAGGTTCGCATCCAATCGAAATGAGTCCATCTGGCCTGGATCAAAGAAGTAGTTCCTCCGATCGGAGACCCAAACCCCATAAGCCGGATATCCGGCGTCACGAACTAATGCGAGATATAGGAAGGTCAACTCGACACCATCGCCATACCCGCGTTTCCACACGTCCTGAGCAGTCTTAATCGCTTTCGAACCTTCTCGCTTTTCCTCTTGCTGGGTCTTTTGCACTTCATAAGAAGTATTCCGCAATTGCTGCACGCGAGCATAGAGCTTTCGGAGTCTCTCATCCGCACCGTCGGAGGGAGAGATAATTTGGCCGACGGCATCGCGAAATGTTCCAGGCTTGCCCAGAAAAGCTTCCAGGTGTTCATAACGCGTCTTGCCCACTTGTGCCCAGAACCTGTTTTGGTCGCGCTCCGGAGCCTCGAAGCTGTAGACAAAGTCCACCCTTGACTTCAACTCGTTGGGTGGGGGCATGTAGTCTTCTTCCTGGAAAGCCGGAATGTTGTGGGCCTCAAAACGGATGACGTGGTCGGGACCTTCAACCGGAGGATTCGAACCAGGCGGCAAACCCCGCCAACTCCAGCGCACCGTTACGGTGTTGTAACGCGGCTTCCAACTTTTTAGCGAAAATTTAGCATCACGCGTAAATAATTCTTCACTTAACACCCAGTGTGAATTAAAGACATACTTATCTCGTAGATCATAGGTGTAGTAATACTCGATAACGCTGCCGACCTGAACATTCGGGAGGGCAAACACTTTGGCCAGATACTTGATGCCTTTCGCCTTGACCACAGTTTTTTCGAAGAACTTACCTTGAAACTCGGAAATCGTACCGTCGGGCGCAATGGAGCGCGCTCCCACGTTTGAGACACCTTCGATATCCTTCTCAAAAGGGATCTCGACATCAGCGTACTTCCGGCCGGCTTCCGCCAGAATCTTGATGCGGATGTATTGGTCTTCATGCCGTGAGCCGCTGTTATCGTCTCGGTCGACTTCGCGAAAAAGAATAATTGCCGGCGCGCCAGGAGCCGCAGGCTCGTTCGTCATCTTGAGTTCTTCCGGAGAAACCGGTTGAAATCCTATGTGAGCACTGGCCGCAGGTGCGAAGAACAGCAGCGTCGATAGCACCAAGCATACGGATAGGTGGTGCGGTAGCGAATGTCTGAGCGATACCATGGGGGTCTTCCTTCCTGAGGGCAGCTTCGTGTGCCCATCAAAGAAACCACGGCGACCGCCTCTCGCATGGGAGCGCACTTGCAAGGGGGATTCCCGGCCGGAACACAGTACTCTACACCAGCTTTGCCGGTCGACAGAGCGAAATCAATTTCACGCATGAAGAACTTCTGCCAGGCTCCCAGAATGGATGTGGAAGTCTCATCGACTTATGATCAATAGGCTTACTTAGTAGATTGAGGAAGGGTGTCGCCGCTTCAAGGGAAGTCTGCACATGTCAGGCGAACCGACACTCCCAAGCGGTTGGTCCGAAGGGCCAGGTCCCTAGAGGACCCTTGCGAGGTGAGGACCGGCCTAAGGACTCAAAGACTGACTGCTTCCTCGCTCACCGCTGCTTGGTTTTTGCCGGTGGCGTGGTCGCGGGTCCATTTCTTTGCTGGCCCGGCAGCGTCGTTCTGTTCGGAGCGGCCGCCGCTGTGGGTGAAGACTGACTCTGATTCAGATTGCCGTCGCTGCTCGAGCCGGTCATGTTGCTCGTCACCGGTACCAGTCCGTTCTCCTCGTTTTGACTGCCAGGGACGGCGTCGCTGGGCTGCCCGGTTTCTGTGTCGGTACTGTTGGTGAGCTCCAGATTCTGCCGCGGATTCACGCTTAGTGTGTTGACGGTTCGTTTTGCGCCCACGCCATGCCGCAGGAAAGACACATTAACACCACGGTGATTCGCACCACATTGCTCATTCTGATCCCTTCCATTGCTGCCGAGACAGTGCCGTTAACTTGGATGTCGCGCTCCCGCGCAATGTTTGATCGCATTCGATCGAACCCTACTCGAGGTGTGTAGCCTGCATCTAAGGGCCGAAGGACGAGCTACACAGAATGCCCAAAACTGGCGAGCAGACTATACGGCGCACTGCGCGCGAGATCTTCGAGAAAGTGGAAGATAACGCGCATGAGGAGCTGCGGCGCTCGCCGCATGCGCTAGCGTTCTCCGGGCTGGCCGGAGGCTTCTCCATGGGGCTCACGGGATTGGCAGTCGCGGCGGCGATGGTCGGACTGGGTAATACGGCCGCGCGCGATTTCGTCGCGTATACGCTGTACCCCATCGGCTTCATCGCGGTGATCATCGGCCGCGCGCAACTGTTCACCGAGAACACACTTTACCCGGTCGCGCTGATCCTGAGCGAGCGCCGCCACTTCGGGGACACCGTTCGACTCTGGGTCGTGGTCTTCCTCTGCAACGTGGCCGGGGCGATGGGATTCGCAGCGCTGGCAATTCTCAGCCAGGCGCTCACTCAACCCATGCACATGGCCCTGGTGCAGTTGGGGGAACTCGCCGTCCAGGGCACGCTGGCGCACATCTTCTGGAGCGGCGTGATCGGCGGCTGGATGATCGCGCTGGTGGCATGGATGGTGACGGCGAGTCACTGGACGATTGGCCAGATCGCGGTCATCTGGCTGCTGACCTTCGTGGTCGGCATCGGACATTTCGCGCACTGCATCGCCAGCACGGGCGAGATCATGTCGGCAGTTTTCGCAGGCGCCGTGCCTTTCAGCCGGTATGTGCAATGGCTGGCAGTGGCGACCAGCGGCAACATCTGCGGGGGCGTAACGTTGGTGACACTGTTGAATTTCGGACAGGTGAAGGCGGGAGAAGAATCGAGCAGCTGAAGGAGAACCCATGCGATTGAGAAATGCTCTACTCGCGTCGGCGGCGGGCTTCGGGGTTGCCGGTACAGCGGCCGGAATCGGCGCGGTGTTGCTCGGACGCGAGCTGTGGAAGCGCGCGCGTGCAGTACCCGGTCTTGCGGGGCAGGTGGTTGTGATTACCGGCGGCTCACGCGGACTGGGCTTCGCTATGGCGCAGGAGTTCGCAGCGCGTGGCGCGAGACTGGTGATCTGCGCTCGCGATGAAAACGTGCTGCGGGAAGCTGAGTCGAAGCTGCGTCATGCCGGCGGGGAGGTGCTTGCAGTTCCTTGTGACATCGCCGACCAGAATGCGGCGGCTCAGCTGATCCACCGCGCAACCGAGCGCTTTGGGCGCGTCGATGTGCTGGTGAACAATGCGGGAACGATCCAGGTCGGACCGATTGAGTCGCAAACGCTGGAGGACTTCCAGGCGGCTATGGCTACGATGTTCTGGGGCATGGTGTACACCACGCTCGCGGTGCTGCCGCAGATGGTGGAGCGTGGCGGCGGCCGGATTGTGAATATCGCATCCATCGGCGGCAAGGTCGCCATTCCGCATCTCACACCGTACTCGTGCGCCAAGTTCGCGGCGATAGGATTCAGCGAAGCGCTACGTGAGGAGCTGGCCAAGAACCACATTCGCGTGACGACGGTGGTGCCGGGATTGATGCGAACCGGCTCGCACGCCAACGCGATCTTCAAAGGCGACCATCGCAAGGAATACAGCTGGTTCTCGCTGGGAGCGACGTTACCGCTGGTGGCGATGGACGCGAATCGCGCCGCGCGGCGTATCGTGGACGCCGCTGCGCGCGGCAGGTCGGAGATCGTGCTCACACCGCAGGCCAAGCTACTGGCGCTGGCGCACGGCCTCGCTCCCGGGACGGTGACGGACATTCTCGGCATCGCCAATCGGTTCATGCCGGGCACGGGCAATCGTGATCCGCAGCGCTATACCGGAAAAGAAAGCGAGACGCCGGTGTCGCGCTCGTTCCTCACCAGGGTGGGCCGTGCGGCGGGACGCAGGCTCAACCAGCATCCAGAGCGCGGGCCGGCAGGCGGCGATGCCGATGCCGGTTCGCGTCCAGCGGGTTCACGGGTCATGGGCAGGCGCCCAGGCGAAGTGCTGGCAGATTGAATCAGGCACTTAGCATTCAGCCAAAACTCTTGAATCGCACACCGACCCAGGCTCGAAGGTCTCGAATGCCAGGCCGACGGTTTCGAATGCTGAAGTATCAACCTCTTGCCGCAGACTCATACGTAGCAGGTCGCATCCTACACAAAGGTCGGCCGACCGCGAACGTGTTTGCTAAACGCTAGACGCCAAGTCCTGACTGCCGCACGTCGCACATAGGAGAACTCATGTCCCCCAGCACGACGACCAAGGTTACTACCGATCACGACGAAATTCGCCGCTGGGCAGAAGAACGCGGCGCGAAACCTGCAGCCGTGGCTCGCACGGAGAGCGATGACGATCCCGGCATCGTCCGGCTCGGGTTTCCCGGCGCGGCGAATGCGGAAGACAACGCGCTGGAGGAAATCAGTTGGGACGAGTGGTCTGAGAAATTTGACGAGCACAACCTCGCGTTTCTGTATCAGGAAGAGACGGCCGGCGGCGAGCGCAGCAACTTCAACAAGATCATCAGCCGTGAAACGGCAGAAGAAGTGAACCACGCGGTGGGTGGCAAGGGACGTAGCGCGTCGCCCCAACGCCCATCCGGCAGCGAAGGCACATCGGGCGCGCGCGCCGGCGCTTCGAGAACGCCGACTGGGCTCTCCCAGGGCCGCGCAGCAAAGACGAAGCGATCGTTGTCGGCGCGCGGCAAGCCCTCTAGTAGCGGGCGCGCAAACACACGCAGCGGCTCCGGTGAGAAGCGTTCGACGACCGCCAAGCCCGGAGGAGCCACCCCAGGCAGCGCGGCGCGAAGCTTGCAGACGACCAACCGGGCAGAAGGACACCACGGCAGCTCGCGCAGTAGTGCGGCGAAGCGCTCGTCGCGAGGCTCCAGCCCAGGCCGGTCGAAGTAGTGGCCGGTAGTCCAATCCGAACATCCGCACAGAAAGCGAGGGATCACATGCCAGTGTTACTACGCAGGGAAGAAGACCCGCCGATTCCCACTCCACCGGGCGAGGAGCCGCCTCCGCCCATTCAGGAGCCTCCCGACAAGCCAGTGCTGGATCCGGATGCGCCGGTGCGCGAACCCGGCCCTCGGCAGCCGCAACGGATGTAGCTGCCCACGGTTGGCGATTGTTCACAGCTCATTTTGCAGGCGGAAGGCGACCCTGTCAGTGGGCGCCTTTTTGTTTGCCCATTTGCTTTAGTTGGACGGCTCAGACGCCCGCTGCGCTCTCTGCTCCTGGCGTGCAGCACCTTGCCTCGAAGGCGCCCGATATAATCAATCGCAAAGCATGAGCTCTTCCAGCCTGTCAGAGTCGGCCAACGCCGCTCGAAAAACCAACAGCAACTCCACTGATAGAAGTAAGCGCTGGATTTGGATCGTGCTCCTCTGGGCGATCGTCTATGTCCCTGGTCTGTGGACACCGCCGCTGCTGGATGATGCTGACTCTGTCCATGCCGAAGCTGCGCGCGAGATGCTGGTGCGGCACGAATGGTCGACACTGTACATCGATGGCATTCGCTATCTGGAAAAGGCGCCGCTGCTGTATTGGGGCATGGCAGCCAGCTACAAAGTGTTCGGGGTGCGCGACTGGGTTGCTCGGCTGCCACTGATTCTCGGCATGCTGTGGCTGTCGCTGGCGACGTACTCGCTCGGCAAGCGCGCTCTGGGCGAGCAGGCAGGTTTCTGGGCCGGCGTCATCATGACGTTGCCGATCGGGCCATATCTGTTCTCGCGAATCCTCATTCCCGACATGCTGATCGGGCTGTGGCTCACCGTCGGGCTCGATTTCTTCCTGCGGACTTTAGAGGAAGCGCCGCCATCGCGCTTCTCGTGCTGGGGATTCGCCGCTGCGGCAGCGCTGAACGTACTCACCAAGGGACTGATCGGGATTGTATTTCCAGCGGCGATCGTCGGAATTTATCTGCTGCTCACCGGAAATCTGAAGCACCTGCTGCGCATGCGGCTGGTATCAAGCAGTCTGGTTTTTCTCGCGATCGCCGCGCCCTGGCATATTGCAGCGGCAATTGCGAATCCGGCGGCGGCACAGGCGCGCGGATTCCTCTGGTTCTATTTCATCAATGAGCATTTCCTGCGCTACCTCGGCAAGCGCATCCCGCACGATTACGACACCGTTCCGCTGCTGGTGTTTTGGGGCTTGCTATTCGTCTGGCTGTTCCCGTGGTCGGCGTTTATGGTGCAGTCGCTGAAGGCGGTGCCGCATCGCTGGCGCGAGTGGCGCAGCGGCCTGGACCGGCGCGAGCAGGCACTGCTGCTATCTGCTATCTGGGCGGCAGTGATACTGCTGTTCTTCAGCTTCTCGACGCGACAGGAGTATTACGCGGTGCCGGCACTACCGGCGCTGGCGTTGCTGATCGGCGGCTGGCTGCAGCAGGAAGACGAATCGCCGGCGGATTCGCGTCTGCGCAGGGCGGGGCGAATTGGCGCGGTCGTGCTGGCGATTGTTGGTGCGCTGGCGTTTGCTGCCACGATTTTTCTGCTGGCGCAGAGCAAGAGCACGGCGGCAGATTCCGATCTCGCCGACCTGCTGAAGAAGAATCCCAGCGAATACGCGCTGGCCTTCGGGCATATCTTCGACCTGACGCCGCGAGCGCTGGGACTGTTTCGCGTGCCGCTGGCGACATTTGGAATTGCGCTATTCGTGGGCGCAGCGATGAATCTCGTGTATCGGCGCCGCAATCGCGCGGCTGCGGCGAATTGGGCGCTCGCGGTGATGATGGTGTTCGTGCTGTTCGCCGTGCATCAGGGGCTGGTCATGTTCTCGCCGATTCTGTCGTCGAAGAAGCTGGCCGACGCAGTGCAGCAGGAGTTCCGGCCGGGCGATGTCATCGTGTCGTATGGCACGTATGAAGACGCGTCAACGCTGAACTTCTACGTGCGCCAGCCAATCCACGTGGTCAACACCCGCACCGAAGGCGACATGTACTACGGCTCGCTGTTTCCTGATGCGCCGAAGATCTTCGATAACGACGCGTCGTTCGCTGCCCTTTGGCGCGGACCGCAGCGCGTGTTTCTCTGGGTAGAAGAAGACAACGTACCTCCCATTGTGCGACAGAGTGGGAGCTACCAATTGGCGCGCAGTGGCGGCAAGCTGATTCTGACGAACCGGGCAGGGAGCGTGCCCGATAGTCAACGCCAGTAAACCGATACCTCAACAGCGTTATCGGATCGAATGCCGGGGGAAGGCCTCACAGAAGGATTCATATCCGCCGCAACCAACTTTACTTGTCTTCCGCACCCCGGTGTCGCCGTAGTCCAACGCAGCACAGAGTCGCGCGGCTGTTTCACCACTGTCCTCTTAGCACAAAAACGCCGTGCCGAGGACTGCGTGGCAACTGGGGGTGGAAGTTGCCGTCGCGAACGGCACGGCGAGTGATACGACAAAATCCTAAATAGTGCGCGACAGAGGTGCAGCGAGCCAGGTCACATCGTCGCGTGTCATCGTAACCAGCGCACGGTGTTCCGGGTTGCAGCCCGGTGTGCGGGTCTACCGCGCTATCCGTGATGGGTGCCGCCGGTGCGACGCCATGCGACAACAGACTTCAACCAGCACACGATTTCAGAGGTGCGATCTGGCAAACTTGCAAAGCGTAGTCCTGCGCTTGCCGGAGCAAATAAACCGGGTGTTTCCGGGAGCTCATCGCTGTAAGACAAGGAGTCCTGGCAACACCCGGTTCCAATAGATGGTTGAGCGCCTGTAACCCGGCGGTTCTCCAGGCGATGCGCGAGATGAGTCACTGCTAACGGTTACCGGCGGCGTCCTGCTTTCTTCGCGCTCTTCTTAGCGCCACTCTTCTTGGCTGCTTTCTTCTTCGCTGAAGCTTTCTTGGCAGCCTTCTTTGCGCCGCCCTTCTTGGCGGTTTTCTTGGCAGGAGCCTTCTTGGCAGCCTTCTTCTTGGCGGGAGCCTTCTTCACAGCTTTCTTGGCCGCCTTCTTGGCCGGAGCCTTCTTGGCTGCTTTTTTCTTTGCCGGAGCTTTTGGTGCGGCCTTCTTGGCTCCGCCACCACCACCGCCGCCGCCGGCGCGGGAGGGTTTTTCTTCCTCGTCTCCCTCGGGCTCGCTGATGACATCGACTTCTTCTTCGATCACTGACACGGACTCGGGCTCTTCTTCCTCTTCTTCTTCCTCTTCGTATTCCTCGTCGTCGAGGGACTCGCCATAGGAACCGTCTCCGTAGTCATCCATTTCGTCTTCTCTGCGGCCATAGAGCGTCACATCGAATGCCATATGCTTGTCCTCCTGATAGTGCCGGACTCCGCATGACTGAACGGAGGCAGCTCACAAAGCAAAATCTGGTTTTATACCAAACAGCAAAACCGCACAACAGTCCGCGAATTGTAGCATAGGGTCGCAGAGCTGCTGGGCAATCAAAATTACTGCAACGGGCCTGTTGTAACAGAACATCTGCGGGAAGGGAAGGGGCAAAGAAGCAGTCCGCATTCAGTATTCGGCATTCAGCCCTTGTCGATTCTTGCTGACCCTAAGAAGCCGATTGCGAGCCTCTCAGCCGGCCTCAGCTGGACCATTTGGGCGCAGGCAATAAACAGGAAGGGTCGATTGCCGACTGCTACTTCCTGATCACCAGCACATCGCCGGCCCGCAGGTTCGCCGCGAGCTTGGGATTATCGCGCTTGAGGGCGGCAACCGAAGTGTGGTTGGTTTCAGCGATGCTGCTGAGGGTCTCGCCCTTCTTAACTTTGTGATATTTCGAAGGTTGCGAGCTATGCGCGGCGTTCGTCTCAGGCTCGGCGTGAGACGGGGAAGCCTGTTCGCTATGCAGCGTGGCTGAGGCACTCCCTGTCTCCGAGTCTGCCGTGTCCGGCTCCGTTGGCTTGTAGATCACCAGCGTCCGTCCAGGCGTCAGCGCGCTGCCGCGGAGGTGGTTCCACTTGCGCAGCTTGTCGACCGGAACTTCAAAGTCGTCGGCGACGGATGCCACGGTGTCACCCTTGCGGACTTTGTAATGGGTCGCATGCTTTGAAAACGCGGCGGTCTGCGTGTGTCCGGGAGCAATCGGGATGATGAGCTTCGCTCCCGTTTTGACCTCGCCATCGGTGAGGTTGTTTGCCTGAGCGATTGATGAGGGCGTGGTGTGATACTTGCGCGCGATGGACGGCAGCGTGTCGCCGTACTCGACGCGGTGATAGCGCCAGTACGTCCGCATGTCGAGCGGGATGGCCGACATGGCCGTTTCGTACTTCTCCTGCGATCCGGCGGGCAGGACCAGGATGAACGACTGGTCCTTCGGCGTGGTCATGCGCAGCAGGCTGGGGTTGAGTTCCTGCAGATAATCGACGGAGGTGTCGACGCACTCGGCCACCAGGCGCAGATCCACGGGGTAGTTGATGGTAACGCGGTCGGTGGTAGGCGCCGGCTCAGGCGAAACCCGCTGCAGCCCGTACTGCTCCGGGTTCTTGGCCATGATGGTCACAGCCAGAATGATGGGAACGTAGTTGCGGGTTTCCTGCGGCAAGACGCCGCGACGATAGAGCTCCCAAAAATCGGCGTAGCCAGTGCGCTCGACCGCGTGCTGCACCGTGCTGGCGCCAGAGTTGTACGCCGCCATGGCGAGATACCAATCGCCAAACTGGTTGTACAGGTCTTTCAGGTGGCGCGCGGCGGCGCGCGTCGCCTTCTCGGGATCCTGACGATCATCGATCCACCAGTTGCGCTCCAGGCCATAGAGTTCGCCCGACTGCGGCCATGAATTGCCACATGCCGCGCGCGCCGGCACGAGATAGCGCCAGCGGCTGAAAGCCGGATTCGGCCTGCGCCAGATAGATCAGGTCCTGCGGAACCCCTTCTTCCTTCAGGATGCGGGCGATCATGTCGTGATAGCGGCCGGAGCGTGCCCAGGCGTGCTCGAGGGTGGCGCGCCCCCGAGGGCTGGAGAAATAGTTGATGAAGGATGCGACCTGGTCGTTCATCACCAGCGGGAGGTCAGACTTGGTGGCTTTGACCTCGGCTTCGGCCTTGGCCTTCAGGTTGGGATCGACGGGGAAGGTCACGTCATTGGCTTCGTCGATCGGCGCGGGCTCGGAGCGCGGCTCGGTGAAACCGTCGCCCTGCTTGAGCGCGGCCATTTCCAGCTCGTGAACAGCATCCACGAGCTTGTCGAATTCGCGCTCCAGGCGCTCGTCGTTGCGGATGTCAAGCTTGCTGGAGAGCAGCGTGTTAAACGCTTGATCAAAGTCGGCTTTGGCGGCTTCCAGGTGCCCGGCCTGGTAGTTGGTCTGCCCGGCAGCATAGAGCTTGTCGACCTGCGCGATGAGCGCCTCGGCGGGATCGGATTGCGTCTGTGGCTTGGGCTGCTCCTGAATCCTGGGCTGTTGCGGCGCCGGCTGGGCTACGGGAGAGGAAACGTCAGGCGCGGTGGCGTTGGCCGGCAGGGCGGCGGTTTTCTTCGGAGTATCGGTTTCGCATCCTGTGAACAGGCCAAGCAGCACGGCGGCGGGGATAATCAGGCGAAGCAATCTCATCTGCAACGATTCCGAAACAGCTTTCTCCTACCTCTCGCCGGTTGATGTGATGGTACTACGCTGGGAAATTCAGGGTCAACGAACTGGGATGAAATCCAGAGTACCTGCAAGCGCGTAAAGATTCGAAGTGATGGAGCAGGACGGGGTTGCGGGCTTTAGCTGATCAGCGAATCACGTGAAGCCGAATGCCGAGCTTGAGTTTGGCCCACGACTTGTCGGTGGTGTAAATCGGGGCTCGCAGCGAAAGCCCAAGCGCGAGGCAAGCTCGGTCACCGAGCGAAAGGCCAAGGGAACGAGTCAAGGTCACCATACTGCCGGCGATCTTCGCTTGCGCATCGTCGAATGGAACGGCTTCGCGGATGGGACTGGTCGCGTCCTCCCATGCCTCGTTAGCCGACCAGCCGCGAGCGACGAGCTTTGACTGCACCTCGGCGAGATTGACGGTACTGCAGACCGCGTCGCGCAGCAACTCTGGGGTAAGCTTCTCCGCGCCGGGTTCCGCGTTGACGATGGCCAGGATTGCCGACGCGTCCAGTACGACGTCACTCATTGCGGGCGGCCTCGTGGCGCTCGGCGAGCAGTTCGTCCGACAGTGATGTGCCGGGTTTCAGGTACTTTCGGGCGCGCTGCTGTGCGCGCTGGATCCGGTGCTGCTGGGTGGTAATGCTCAGCTCGTCGTCTCGCAGCCGAAGAACGACTTCATCGCCTATCTCGATCCCCAGAGCCTTGCGAAAAGTCGCAGGTATGACAATTCGTCCGTTCTCGTTCACGCGCAGTCGAACTTCCTGCTCCATGACAGATCCACTCACTCAAGTAAGCATATCATAGAAATGTCATAGAACATAATTTATGACACAACCTCACTGGCTGGTCTGCATATCGCCCAGTGGGACAATCTTGGTTTCCGTGCGGAACTTTTTGTAGTCGCGGTCGCTGACCTCGACTTCGAAATCGTAGTTCTTCAGCAAGGCGACGCGAGCATCCAGCTTTACGGCGACGTGCTGTTGCAGCCAGACCTCGTTATTCACCCGCGCATTCTCGATCACGAAGTGTGAGCCCTTGTGCAGGCGGGCGAGAAACAGCCCAATCGAAAACGTGTCGATGAATTCCGCGTCGAGCTTCGCCACCTGCGAATCTTGCTTGTCGATCCACGCCCGGAACCGGGTTTTCGTCAGTACCTTCGCGTCTTTGTCCTTCGGCTGATACCCCGGCTTGGGCTCGCCATCGATCACGTAGTTGTCGCGCCCGTTCAGCTTCTCGATGCCGATGAATTGGAAGTTGTAGGCGTCCGACACCTCGCGCACGAATTGCCGCTCCTCCTCGCGGTCTTTTTCTTCTTTCTTCAGCCGCTTCTCGCGGTCAGAGTCGGATTCGTTCTTGCGCTTGTCGATGATCTTCTGAATTTTTTCGTCTTCCTTCTGCGCGTCTTTGGCCGAAAGCGGCCTATCGTTTTTGGCGATCAGCTTCTGCACTTGCTCGCCATAAATTTCCATGACGTCGTAGGTCTTCGACTCGGTCGACTTGGCTTTGCCATCGCCGCCGATACTGCGCTGCTCCTCCCGTTCGATGTAGGTGTAATCGCGTTGCTTCTTGTCGTTTTCCAAGTCCTTCTCGGCGCAGACGCGGATGAGTTCGCGGATCTGCTCCCGCGACAGCGTGTCGTTTGCGGACGCGACTGCAACGGGCGTCGGCTTCGTGGCGACGGTTTGCTGGGCTAGCGCCTGGGCCGCAGCGATCAAGACGACGATGAGGATTCCGCGAAATCGCATCGGCATACCTGCGACGCTACAACACCTCATCTTGCGTGAAGTTCTGTGTGGGGGTACGAGCGGCCTTGGCCGAATGTTTCACCGCCAGCCTAAGTTTCACACCGTTTTGATACACGCTGCTCCCCTGCGCCGGGCTTGTTCGGAACATCGAGCACCTGCTTCTCGTACATGCGGCGAGGAGTTCCGTATGCAGACCCTGCGGCAAGACATCGGCTATGCGCTGCGCCAGATGCGGCAATCGCCGGTGTTCACCCTGACGGCGATGCTGACGCTAGCGTTAGGCATTGGCGCGACCACGGCGATTTTCTCTTTGATTCACACCGTCATGTTGAAGTCGCTGCCGGTGGTCGATCCGGCCACGCTCTACCGCATCGGCAACGGCCCCGATTGCTGCGTTGAAGGCAGTCCGCAGGAAAACTGGGGCATGTTTACCTACCGCTTTTACCAGCGCATGAAGGAGCAGACGCCGGAGTTCGCCGAGTTGGCAGCGTTTCAGGCCGGGGTATGGGAGCACGGCGTGCGCCGCAGTGATAGCGATCGCGAATCGAAATCGCTCCGCGGCGAGTACGTGAGCGGCAACTATTTTTCCACGCTGGGCGTGGGCGCGTTCATCGGGCGGCCGATTCTGGTTTCCGACGATCAGCCTTCGTCGCCGCCGGTGGCGATGCTCAGTTATCGCGCCTGGCAGCAGCAATACGGCTCCGATCCGCAGGTCGTGGGTTCGTCGTTCGTGCTCGACGGTCACCCGTTCACGATCGTAGGCGTCGCTCCTCCGGGATATTTTGGCGAGACCCTGCGCAGCGATCCTCCTGACATCTGGATACCGCTGAATCAGGAGCCGATGATTCGTGGCAAGGAGTCGCTGCTGAACGGATTTCCGGCGTGGCTACGGGTGATCGGACGGCTTCGTCCAGGTGCATCGACCAGCGCCTTGCCCGCCCGTCTTACGGAAATGGTGCGCGTCTGGCTGGTGACCGACAGTGGAATACCCGCGGAGTGGATGTCGGGCGTGAAGGCGGTCCTGCCTAAGCAAGTCATCAACGTCGTGCCCGCAGGCACCGGCGTAGGCGTGATGAAGGAAGACTACGGCGCCAGCCTGCGCATCCTGCTCACGGTTTGCGCGCTGGTGCTGCTGATCGCCTGCGCCAACATCGCCAACCTGATGCTGGCCCGCGCCGCGGCCCGGCGCGCGCAGACTTCGGTGCGGCTGGCGTTAGGTGCTTCTCGCACGCGGCTCATTCGGCAGACGCTCACCGAGAGTCTGGTGCTGTCGGTGTTCGGCGGCGTCGCCGGTTTGGCGGTGGCTTATGCCGGAGTCAAATTCATCGTTGCGCTGGCGTTTCACAGCGCACACTTTGCGCCTATCGACGCGACTCCGTCACTGACGGTACTGGGATTCGCCTTCGGTCTGTCGCTCATCACGGGCGCGATTTTCGGGACCGCTCCGGCGTGGTTGACCTCACATGCCGATCCCGCCGAGGCCCTGCGCGGGGCGAACCGCAGCACGCGCGACCAGTCCACGTTTTCGCAGAAGGCCTTGGTTGTGGTGCAAGCGACAATTTCGGTGGTGCTGATTGCCGGCGCGGGCCTGCTGATTCGCAGCCTCTCCAATTTGCAACATCAGAACCTCGGCTACGAGACGGAGAACCGCGTCAGCATCGCGCTGACCGCGCCGTATTCGTCGTACACGCCACCCAAGCTCGACGCCATGTATCAGGAGCTGCGTTACCGGCTGGCGCAAATTCCCGGCGTGCAACGCGCCGCGCTGGCGCTGTACACGCCACTCCAGGACAACTGGGGCGAGATAATCATCCGCCAGGGCGGAGGCATGCCCAGCATGGCCGAGGACAACGGCTCGTCCTGGGACCACGTGACGCCTGGCTACCTGGAGGCGCTCGGGCAACAGATCGTGCGCGGGCGCAGCATCACGGAGCAGGATACGAATTCGACCGAGAAGGTCGCGGTTGTGGATGAGACGTTCGTGAAGCGGTTTTTCAAGCCGGGCGAAGATCCGATCGGCGCGCATTTCGGGCTCGACTTGCCCAAATACAGCAGCACCTACACGATTGTCGGGATCGTGCGCAACGCGAAGTATAACGATGCGGCCAATACGCACGCGCCGACGCCCAGGTTCTTTGCGCCACTGGCCCAGCGCGTCGCCTACGACGATAAGCTGATGCAGACGGTGGAGGACAGCTCGCACTTCATCGAAGGCGCCGTCCTCGAAACCCACGGCAAGATTGAGGGACTGGAGCCGCAGGTGCGCCACGTCCTTAGCGAGGTCGACCCCAACCTGACGCTGCTGGGCATCAAGCCATTGCAGGAGCAGGTGGACGCGGAGTTTGATCAGCAGCGCGCCGTGGCGCACATGACGGGATTGTTTGGGATTCTGGCGCTGATACTAGCCGCCGTCGGGATTTACGGCGTTACGGCGTACAGCGTGGAGCGGCGCACCAGCGAGATCGGAGTGCGCATGGCGCTGGGCGCGGACCGAAGCAATGTGACGCGGCTGGTGCTGCGCGGGGCGTTTCTGCAGGTCGTAATCGGGCTGGCGATCGGCATCCCCATTGCGATTGGCTGCGCGCGATTGATTGCCGCGCAGCTATATCAGGTAAAGGGCTGGGATCCGATTGTGCTGCTGGGATCGATTTTCGCGCTGATGTTGAGCGCGCTGCTGGCCAGCATCATTCCCGCGCAAAGAGCGGCGGCGATCGATCCGGTGAAGGCATTGAGGTCGGAATAGGCAGACAGAGCTGCCGGGTGCGGGCGCCCCACGTTCGCCCATCTTTTGGGCTAACGTGGGTCTTCTGGGCTAACGTGGGTCTTCCATCAAACCAAGGTTAGGCCACAAGATGGCCGATCCTGGGACACTCAGCTGTTCTCGGATCGGGGAACAGGATTCAGCAACACAAACCCACAGCTTCTCCCGGCATCGTAACTATTCGGGTCACGAGAATACGTGCCTTGGGAGGGTAATTTGAGCAATCAGGTTTCAATGAGAAAAACCAGCTGGATCGTTCTGGCCACAACTGCTTTGCTGGGAACGATGCTGCTGTTCGCTTGCAATCGCGCTGACCAGCATCCGGATGTGAAAACCGCCGTTGACAGCGCCATGACGCAACACGCGTTGGGTGTGGTGAAGGTCTCACAGGACCGCGACAAGGGCGTGCTGACCCTGACCGGCGACGTCGAATCCGCCGACCAGAAGATGCAAGCCGAGAGTGTCGCCAAAGCAGCGGCTCCGGGTTACGCTATCTCGAATGAACTGGGCGTGCGGCCCGTGGGCATGGAGAGCCAGGCGAAATCGGTTGATTCCAACCTGGACAGCGCCATCGAGGACAACTACAAAGCGGCGCTGAAGGCGCACAAGAATCTGGACGACCAGAGCATCTCGTACGACGCCAAGAACGGCACAATGGTCCTGAAGGGCAGCGTCAAGACGGCGGCGCAGCGAACCGAAGCCATGAAGCTGGCGAAAGCCGTACCGAACGTGAAGGAAGTCGTGAACGAGATTCAGGTGAAGCCGGACAAAGACTCGACCGCGCGCGCTGACTAGGCCACGCTTGGCAGTTCAACTTAGGTGCCCCAGGTTTGCCCATCTTTTGGGACAACGTGGGTCTTTGTGAGTGGGCCCAGGTTAGCGCCCAAACGACGGCCGCGAACCTGGGGCACCGATCAATAACATCTCACGCTTGCGCCAACGCCTGCTCCAGATCCGCCAGCAGATCGCCCGCGTCTTCAATTCCCACCGACAATCGCACCGTCGCCGGCGAGACACCCAGCAGCATCCATTGCTTTACGCTCAGGCCAATGTGCGACGTCAGCACGGGATACGAGACGGTCGATTCCACTCCGCCCAGACTTGCCGCCAGGTACCACAGCTTGAGGCTGTCGATGAATTGTTCGGCAGCAGGGCCACCCCCGCGAAGGTCGAACGAGACCATCATGCCGAAGTCTCTCATCTGGCCATGGGCGATCTCGTGCATTTCGTTTTCCGGCAGGCCGGGATAATAAACGGCAGCGACCTTGCGATGATTGGCCAGCATTGCAGCGATGCGCATGGCATTGCGACAGGCGCGCTCGACACGCACGTCGAGTGTCTTGAGACCACGCAGCAGCAAGTAGGCGCAGCCGGGATCGAGCACGCAGCCGGTGAAGATCATCATCGGGCGCGCCAGATCCATCCACTTCTTTGATCCGGCAAGCACGCCGGCCGTGAGGTCGCTGTGGCCGCCGAGATACTTGGTCGCCGAGTGCATCACGATATCGGCACCGAGCTCCAGCGGCTTCTGCAGCACCGGCGTGGCGAAAGTGTTGTCGACCACGACGCAGACCTTGCGCTTGCGCCCGAGCTCGCATAGCGCGCGCAGATCGACGCAGCGCAGCGTTGGATTGGTCGGCGATTCCAGAAAGAGCATGCGCGTCTTGCGGGTGAAATAGCGTTCGGCGTTGTTGATATCGTGATAAGGGACGAAGCGCGTCTTGATGCCGAGGCGCGGCAGGACCTGCTCGAAAAGCTTCACCGTGCCGCCATAGACGTCGAGCATGGAGACGATCTCGTCACCTGCCTGGCACGCGGCCAGCACCGCGATGAGCTCTGCGCCCATGCCGCTGGAGGTGGCGACCGCTGCTTCCGCGCCCTCGAGCGCGGCAATCTTTTCTTCGACCGCAGCAACCGTCGGATTGCCATAACGCGAATACAGATACATGCCGCTGTTTCCGGCGGCGTAGCGGCGCAGGCCTTCGACGCCGGGCACAGTGAAGACAGAAGCCTGCACGATGGGCGTGGTCAGCGGCGCGGCTTGTCCATGGCGATCTTCGCCGGCGTGGATGCAGCGCGTGGCGTCAGCGAGCGGTTTGTTTCGGTGTTTCCTCATGCGTTGCGTTCCTACCCGGAAACGGATTTGTCAACCACAGAGACCCAGAGGCACAGAGTTCTTGGCCGTGCGTTCTCTGTGTCTCTGTGCCTCTGTGGTTAATGAGCTTGGCCCGATTTTACCCTGTTACAATCGAAGTTCGGGCGCGTGCCCGCTCTCTCCACATGAAGTGCCCGTTCTGCGGCCATGAAAACGACAAGGTAGTCGATTCGCGCGAGAGCAAGGAAGGCGAATCGATTCGCCGCCGCCGCGAGTGCCTGAAGTGCGAGAAGCGCTTCACCACCTACGAGCGCATCGACGAAATTCCCTACATGGTGGTGAAGAAAGACGGGCGGCGCGAAAAATTCGAGCGGCAGAAAGTACTCAATGGGCTGCTGCGCGCCTGTGAGAAGCGGCCGGTGCCGATGGGCCGACTGGAGCAGATCGTCAACGACGCCGAAGGCTTCGTTATCGACTCGGCGGAGCGTGAGCGCACCACTAGCCAGATTGGCGAGCTGATCATGAGCCGGCTGCGGCGCATCGACAAAGTTGCGTATGTGCGCTTCGCCTCGGTCTATCTCGATTTCAAAGACGTGGGCGAGTTCATGAGCGAGTTGAAAGAGCTGTTGGATACGAAAGACAACCCCGCGGCGAAGGCGAAGTCGGGAGATTAAACGACAGAATCAATGGCACACAAAGTAACGCTCATTCCTGGTGATGGTATCGGCCCCGAAGTGGTCGGCGCGGCGGTGCGCATTCTGGAAGCCACTGGCGTGAAGTTTGAATGGGAGAGCTTCGCCGCCGGCGCCGAAGCCTACGAGAAATATCACGAGTACATTCCCAAAGAGCTGACCGAATCGATCGAGCGCACCTCGGTCGGGCTGAAAGGCCCAGTGACGACGCCGATCGGGGGCGGCTTCTCCAGCATCAACGTCGCGCTGCGCAGGCAGTTTGAGTTGTTCGCGAACTTCCGTCCGATTCGCAATCTTCCCGAGGTTGCCACGCGCTATCCTGGTGTCGATCTCATCGTGATCCGCGAAAACACCGAGGGCCTGTACTCGGGCATCGAGCACGAGGTCGTGCCCGGCGTGGTCGAGAGCCTGAAGATCATCACCGAGAAGGCTTCGACGAGAATCGCGAAGTTCGCCTTCGCCTATGCGCGCCGTGTAGGTCGCAAGAAGATTCATGCCATCCACAAAGCCAACATCATGAAGTTGTCGGATGGGCTGTTCATTCGCTGCTCGCGCAACATCTCGAAGGAGTATCCCGAGATCACCTATGGCGAGCACATCGTGGATAACACCTGCATGCAGCTGGTGATGAATCCTTATCAGTACGACGTACTGCTGCTGGAAAACCTTTATGGCGACATCGTCTCCGATCTTTGCGCGGCGTTTGTAGGCGGGCTGGGGCTGGTGCCGGGCGCGAACTTCGGCGAGCACTGCGCGATCTTCGAAGCGGTGCACGGCTCCGCGCCCGACATTGCCGGCAAAGACATCGCCAATCCTACGGCAGTGCTGCGGTCGGGAATTCTGATGCTGCGCCATCTTGGCGAAGAGAACGCTGCCAACCATATTCGTCTGGCGCTGGAGAAGGTGTACACCGAGAAGAAGCACCTGACGCGCGACGTAGGCGGCACGGCTGGTACGAGCGAGTTCGCCGACGCGATGGTGGAGGCGCTGCACACCATTCCGCCGCCCAAACCGGTACTGCAGGAAGTGGAGCTATAGCCGAATTCCGCGATAGAATGACCGGAGCGCGTGGGGCGCATCCGGTCCGCGGAAAGGACAGAAGTCCACCCGATTACTCACAATTCAGTTTTGCGAACTGACTTTCTGCCCGTCAATGCGGACCTCGGGCGCACGAAAGGAAGTTCGTCATGCCGGTAAGACCGCTCCCTCCCAACGCCAGTCTCGACCACCTCAAACATCAAGCGAAAGACTTGCTGAAGCGGCATGCGGAGCGCCGTCCGGACGTGGCCCAGCGAATCCGGGAGTTTCATCCGCGATTCAGCAGGGCGAGCGACGCCGAGATCTTCGTGCTTAACCTCAAGCTCAGCGACGCGCAGCTCACGATTGCTCGCGAATCCGGATTCGCCAGCTGGCCTCGGCTGAAGAAGCACATCGAGCGGCCCACGTTGGTGGACCGGCTCTCTCTACCGCATCACGAGCGAATTGAAGACCCGGTGTTTCGCCATGCGGTTGACCTGCTGGACGCCGGCGATGCAGCGGGGTTGCGCGAGCATCTGCGGCAGCATGAGGGCCTCGCGCAATGGGAAATTGTGTTCGAGGGCGGAAACTACTTTCGCGATCCGACGCTGCTGGAGTTTATCGCGGAGAACCCCACGCGTCGCGGCAATCTGCCGAAGAACATTGTCGAGGTCGCCAAAGTCATACTCGAAGCCGGCGCAACACCAAGGGCGCTGGACGAAACTTTGGCGCTGGTTGCCAGCAGTAGTGTCGCTCGCGAATCCGGAGCGCAGGGGTCGCTGATCGATCTTCTGTGCGAGCACGGCGCTAATCCTCAACAGGCGTTGCGAATCGCATTAATCTTTAGCGAATTCGAAGCCGCGAATGCGCTGCTGCGGCGTGGTGCGCACGCTGACTTGCTGTTTGCCGCCGCGATGGGTCGCACGGAGGAAGCGCGCGGGCTGCTGCCCTCCGCCAGTGGTGAAGATCGCCACTGGGCACTGGCGTTGGCTTCGCAATTCGGGTATGTCGACATCGTGCGCTTATTGCTCGACGCAGGCGAGGACCCGAACCGTTACAACCCGGTCGGAGGTCATTCGCATTCGACGCCGTTACACCAGGCTGCTGCGGCTGGACACCTCCAACTGGCACGGCTGCTGGTCGACCGAGGCGCACGCTTAGACCTGCGAGATACCATGTGGAATGCCACGCCTGCGGAGTGGGCGAAGCACGAAGGCCGAGCCGAGCTTGAGCAGTACCTGCGAGCGCAAGAGGCTCGCGATGAAAGGCACTGAGCCAGTAATCTAGCGCAGCTGTTAATGACGTTTTAATATTCTGCGCCGCATGCGACTTGCTCAGCGCAATGTGCGCCTCTAGAATCGCTGTTTGCGCTTAGCAGGGCTGGAGGATTAGATGGCGACGTTGAACCTTGGTGATGAAGTGCCGGACTTTGAGCTGCCCGCAGTGGTGGGCAATATCAAGAGCCAGTTCCGGCTGAGCGACTATCGCGGCAAGAAGAACGTGGTGCTGGCGTTCTATCCGGCGGACTGGACGCCGGTATGCGCCTCCCAGCTGCCCAACCTGAATAGCGACCTGGAGCGCTTCGCGGGATATGACGCGCAGGTGGTCGCGATCAGCGTCGATTCCATTCCCAGCCACACCGCCTGGCAGAAGAAAGAGATCGGCATTCTCGGCTTTCCGCTGGCCAGCGACTTCTATCCCCATGGCAAAGTGGCGGAGCAGTTTGGCATCTTGCGCGACGGCGATCCGATTCCCGGCATCAATGAACGCGCCGTCTTCATCGTCGACAAACAAGGCAAGCTGGCCTTCAGCAAGATCTATCCCATCGGACAGGTGCCGAGCAACGAAGACATCGTCGAGGTGCTGCGGAAGCTGAATTGAGGGGAGCTACTCCGTCCAGCGCTTGAACACCAGGCAGCCGTTGGTTCCGCCGAAGCCGAAGGAGTTGGTCATGGCATAGTCCATCTTGACCTCGCGCGGCTTGTGGGGCACGAAGTCGAGGTCGCAGCCTTCGTCGGGGTTATCCAGGTTGGTGGTGGGAGGCACGATCTGGTCGCGCAGCGCGAGCACCGTGATCGCCGCTTCCAGTCCACCCGCGCCGCCCAGCAGGTGTCCAGTCATCGATTTGGTCGAACTGACCAGCATCTTGTAGGCGTGCGGGCCGAAGGCGCGTTTGATAGCCGTGGCTTCCAGCTCATCGCCTAGCGGCGTCGAGGTGCCGTGGGCATTGACGTAGCCGATCTGCTCCGGCGTAAGCTTCGCGTCGCGCAGCGCATTACGCATCACGCGATAACCACCTTCGCCGCGCGGGGCGGGCTGCGTGATGTGATTGGCGTCGGCGCCCATGCCGTAGCCGACCACTTCGGCGATGATCTTCGCGCCTCGCTTTTTGGCGAACTCCAGTTCTTCGAGAATCAGAATCCCCGCGCCCTCGCCGATTACGAAGCCGTCGCGATCTTTGTCCCAAGGACGGCTGGCGCGATGCGGGTCGTCGTTGCGGGTGGAGAGCGCGCGCATGGCGGCAAATCCCCCGACACCCATGGGCGTGATTGCCGCCTCGCTGCCGCCGGCGATCATTACCTCGGCGTCGCCGTACTTGATGACGCGGGCGGCGTCGCCAATGGAGTGCGCGCTGGTGGTGCACGCCGTGCAGGTAGCTTCGTTCGGCCCTTTGGCATTGTTGCGGATGCTGACCTGCCCGGCGGCGAGGTTGACGATAGCCGCGGGAATGAAGAACGGCGATATCTTGCGCGGGCCGCCGTTCAGCAGGTTGGAGTGTTCGCGCTCGATGATGTCGAACCCGCCGATGCCGGAGCCGATGTTGACGCCGGTGCGCTCGGCCATTTCTTCGTTCTCGACCTTGTAGTTGGCCATGCGCAACGCTTCGTCGCTGGCGGCAAGGGCCAGATGAATAAAGCGCGCCATCTTGCGCGCTTCTTTTTTGTCGAGGAATTGCAGCGGATCGAAGCCCTTGACTTCGGCCCCAATCTGGCAGGCAAAAGCGGAAGCATCGAAGCTGGTAATGCGCTCCACGCCGCTCTTGCCGTTCAGCAGAGCCTGCCAGGTTTCTTCAGCGGTGTTGCCGACGGCGCAGATAACGCCGATGCCGGTAACGACGACGCGACGGTCCAAACTACTTCGATCCTTTCGCGTGCGCGTTGATGTAGTCGATGGCATCCTTCACGGTGCGAATCTTCTCAGCATCCTCGTCGGGAATCTCGATCTCGAAGGCCTCTTCGAAAGCCATGACTAACTCAACCGTATCGAGCGAATCGGCGCCGAGATCATCGACGAACGAGGCATTGGGTGTGACCTCGCTCTCCTCGACGCCAAGCTGCTCGACGATGATTTGTTTTACGCGTTCCTCAACAGATGCCATTTTTCGCTATTCGCCTTTCGCTATCCGCTTCTCGGCAGCAAACATGAGCGCTGCGGGAATTCCGACTTGATGAAACCGCATACTGAACCTGAGGCCCGACGCGAGGCGCAGAACTACTTCTTTGCTTTCGCGTGCTGGTCGATATAGGTGATGGCGTCCTGCACGGTACGGATTTTCTCCGCATCCTCATCGGGGATTTCAATTTCGAAGGCCTCTTCGAAAGCCATAACCAGCTCGACGGTGTCCAGCGAGTCGGCACCGAGGTCATCTACAAAGGATGCATTGGGCGTTACTTCCGCTTCATCCACGCCCAGCTGCTCCACAATGATCTGCTTTACCCGTTCTTCAACCGAAGCCATTCTTCTTTTCTCCTGTCGCGCAGGCAGCGCAACGCACCGGAATCGCCCAGCGCACACTTCGATGCGCACTTGGGCAGCAAACTCGTAAGTCTAATTGCAGGCGGGAAGGCCTGTAAAGAATCCAGAGCGCCCCCACGCAGATGCGGACAGCAGGAAAAATAGGGGGCACTCAGCGATATGAATCCCGATTCATCGTAAATGGGGAGGTTTGCAACGGTCAACGTGGAAGGGCCGCTATTCGCCATTCGCTGTTCGCTTTTCAACGGCTGCTGAACGAGTTCGTCGCGACAGTGAGGGCCCGCAGTAGCGAAGCAGGAGATTGGCGACGAGCTAATGGCCAGCGATGCTTGTGATACAACCCTCTCATGCGAGCCGTCGTGCAGCGCGTAACTCGGGCGTCGGTGAAGGTGGACGGCGAGCTTACGGGCGAGATTGGTCTGGGCCTGCTGGTGCTGTTGGGAGTAGGGCAAGACGATGCTGACGCCGACGCCGACTATCTCGCTGAGAAAATCGCCCGACTGCGCATCTTCGAAGATGACGCCGGCAAGATGAACCTCAGTGTGATCGATGCGGGCGGAGCGGTGCTCGCGGTTTCGCAATTCACCTTGTTTGGCGACGTACGGCGAGGCAAGAGGCCGTCGTTCGAGTCAGCGGCCCGTCCCGAGCGTGCGCGCGAGCTGTACGAGTATTTCGTCGCTCGAGTCCGCAGCCTGGGCTTACGCTGCGAAACCGGACGGTTCCAGGCCATGATGGACGTCGAGTTGATCAATAGCGGGCCGGTGACCATCCTGCTGGATTCAAAGAAAGGCTTCTGACATAAGGAGCTGATCAGGCGAGCTTAACCGTCCTGCGTATACAGCGTCGCGCTCGAACTGCAAATTCGCAGATCAAACCGAGGCGACTGGCATGACCGCGGCGGCTACGAAGCAAATCAGCGCCGCCATCAAAACAACCATACGAAACGCGTGGTAATGGTCCCAGCGCAGGCCTTGCGCTTTCCAGTCTTCAGGCAAACTCTGCAATTGCCAATGTGCGATCCGGCTGTTTAAGGGCGCGGGAAAAATCAGCGTGTACACAATCGCGAGCAGCCACAGGATCGTCGACGCCAGCAGCAGCTTGCCAGCGACAGTCCGGAGCGGCGGCCCGATCCATGTAACCCACGCAGTCAGCACGAAGACAGCCGCATACCAGAAAGGCATGACGCGTCCGAAAAGCGCGGCGAAGCTGCGCCGAGCGGGGGCGTGCACAGGATCGGACATATCTCGCAGCGTGGGATGGAGGAAAACGGCTACGGTCAGCTCATTACCAACCATCAGTGCGGCAAGAACCATCGTGACGATCAATAGAACTGTGTACAGCATTCTTGTTGGACGTATAAAAAACGGCCAGGATATCCCCGGTGAGCCGACAGCTACTTCGAACTGTCGTCTGCGGGCGGCGCCTGGTAGACCGTCGGCTTGGGCTTCTTGTTCTTGCTCTGGGGGGTGACCTCGGCGGGCGCGGTGCACGTTTTCGCCATCACCTCAATCTCGGTGACCTGAAAGCGGAGCATCTCGACGGGCGTTGTTGTTTTGCTGTTGGCGGCCGATGATTTGCCGGTCTGCGAAGCAGTCGCGTTATCGGGAAGCTTCTCCGGGGTCAGCCAAGTGCCCGTGAGCTTCACCTTCGCGCCGGAATCACCCTTTAGATCGTCGGGCCCGAGGATCTCGACGCCGGTGCGATGGTTCATGCTGCGCAGCATGTACTTGCCGTTCTTGTCGGGGCCGGAGAGACAGCCGATCAAGGTCGGACCCTTCGCGGCGGCTGGCTTGGCGCTCTGATCACCGCTGCTGTCCTTCGTCGCACTGGCCGTATTTCCCTGCTGTTGCGCGCTTTGCTGCTGACGCTCCGGAGGGCCGACCGGCAGCACGCGGAGCGGCGCGATCGCCGGAATCAGCGACCGGTTCGCACCACATGAGACGAGCGCCAGAATCGCGAGACAGACAAGCGATTTCATAAAGCTGTTATCAGCGTCTCAAACTCAGAAGCACTGTGCAACCCTCAGACTTGCGATGCCGCGTCTGACGTGCCGTAAGAACATTGGTTCCGGGACAGCAGCAACTTCATCAGATGTAGAGCAGCAGCGAACACAAGGCGGTACGATGCGCATTGGCATAACCTGTTATCCGACGTATGGCGGCAGCGGCGTGGTCGCTACTGAACTTGGCATCGAGCTGGCCCAGCGCGGCCACCAGGTCCATTTTATTTCGTACTCGCAGCCCATTCGGCTGACCGAGCCGCAGCCCAACATCCACTATCACGAGGTCGAGGTCTCGCGTTATCCGCTGTTCGAGTATCCGCCGTATGATCTGGCGCTGGCCACGCGCATGGCCGAGGTCGCGGAAATCTACGAACTCGACCTGCTGCACGTGCACTACGCCATTCCTCATTCGGTGAGCGCGATGCTGGCGCGGCAGATGCTGTGTTGCGATCACACCCGCAACCGGCGCCATCTGCCGTATGTCACCACGCTGCACGGCACCGACATTACGCTGGTCGGCGCCGACCCGTCGTATCTGCCGATCACGCGCTTCTCCATTAACCAGAGTGACGGAGTTACGTCGATTTCGAACTATCTGAAGCAGCGCACCATCGAAGTTTTCGACGTGCAGACGCCCATCGAGGTCATCCCGAATTTTGTGAATTGCGACCTGTACGAGCGCACGCCTGAGGTGATGGCGCGGCGCGGCGAGTACGCCAACTCCGACGAGAAGATCCTGGTTCACCTCTCGAATTTCCGGCCGGTGAAGCGCGTGCTGGATGTCATCGAGATTTTCGATCGTGTACAGCAGAAAGTTCCCTCGCGGCTGCTGATGATCGGCGACGGGCCGGAGCGCTCGCGCGCCGAGTGGCTGGCGGTGAACAAGGGAATTCATAACAAAATTGATTTTCTTGGCAAGCAGGATGGTATTCACGAGAAGCTGGGTGTTGCCGACGTGATGCTCATGCCTAGTGAACTGGAGTCGTTTGGCCTGGCCGCGCTTGAGGCTATGGCCTGCGAGGTGGTGCCGATTGCGACCAACGCCGGCGGCGTCCCGGAGGTCATCGACCACGGCGAGACCGGATTCTTGGCCAACGTCGGCGACGTGGAGACGATGGCGAAGTACGCAATCGAGATCCTGTCGGACGATAGGCGGTTGAAGCAGATGGGTGAGGAAGCGCGCACCCGGGCGCAGGCTCGCTTCTGCGCCAGCAAGATCATTCCGATGTACGAACGGCATTACCGGGCGGTGCTGGAACGCGCGGAAGCGACGGTGGGATAGGGGAGGGTGGAGCAGGACCGTCAGCGGCTTCGTCTTTGTTCCTGGATCGCCCCGACCACCGAGCCGCCCATTTCTTCCGCCTGCAGGATCGGCAACATTAAGCGCACCAGCGTGCCGCGATCTTGCTCGCTGGACACGCTGAGCTCCGCGGCATCGCCATACACAACTTGCAGGCGTTCGGTCACATTTTGCATGCCGATGCCGGTACCGGACGACTCGGCCGCGCCGGAGACCGACATACCGACGCCATCGTCTTCTACCTCGATGACCAGCCGATGACCGGAGCTACGGCTGCGCAGATAGATAGTCCCCGCTTCCACCTTCGACGCGAATCCGTGTTTCACCGCGTTCTCCACCAGCGGCTGCAGGATCATGCTGGGCACCAGCAGGTCTAGCGACCCGGGATCGAGTTCCTTCACTACTTTCAGCTTGTCGTGGCCGAAGCGCGCAACCTCGATGTCGAGGTAGTCGTCGAGGAAGTCGAATTCCTCGCGCAGGGGAACGAACGAGTCGCCTTTGCGCAAGAGCCGGCGCAGGATGTTGCCCAGTTTCACGATCATCTCGCGCGCGGAGTCGGGATCGCCGCGCACTAGCGACGAGATTGAATTGAGCGTGTTGAACAGGAAGTGCGGATTGATCTGGCTTTGCAGCGCCTGCATGCGGGCTTGCAACAGCAAGCGCTCCTGCTGTTCGAGCTTCATCTCAATGCGGACGTTGTTCAGCACTTTAAGCGCGATGGCCACGGCCATCACCGTGCCCGCGTAGATGGCCAGCTTCACCCAGATGTTCGGCGAATACAGCGCAAAGATGCGCTTGGGGAACGCCAGGTGAAGCTGGATATGGATGAACTCGAGGCCGAGAATCAGAAAAAAGAATGACGTTTGCCAGTCGATAAACGACTTCCGGATGCTGCGCCGGATCCAGTGATAGATGCTGAGGTCGAACAGCGGCGAGAACGACCAGATGGCTTCGCGCTCGGGCGCGATGTGGCGCAGAAAGCCCGCGCAAGTGCCGGCGAAGACGTACATCGGGATGGCCAGCCACTCGGTGGCATAGCCCGGCGCGCTGCCCAAAACGAGGGACGGCAGCCCCACCAGCAGCCCTCCTGCAGCACCAACCAGCCGCCCGCCGATCACGCCCATCAGAATTGCGCCTACGAAGGCGATATCAGCAGCCAGGAAGTTGTGCACCCAGCCGCGAACCAACACGCCGAGCGCGATGGGCGTGCCGACGATATAGGCGATCTCCAGCTTCTCTTTGAGGGTGCGCTCTTCGCGGAAGAGCAGGACGCGGAATCGCCGTGCGCGCACCAGCACGCTGCTGATCGCCGCGGCCACGCCGAGGCGTATCAGCAAAGTGACGAGAATGAGACGAGAGTCCAAAGGCAGTTGTCGGTTGTCAGTTGTCGGTTCTCAGTTTTCAGTTTGTTTCAGAGATCGAAACCGCCCGCTCACGCGAAGACATCGCTGATACCCGTGAGGAGCGCCTTGACTGACAACTGATAACCGACAACTGGCAACTGCTTATCCTACCGCGCTGGCCGCTTCGTGGAGGGCGCGCTCGGCAGTGCCCGCGTCCGCTGCGGTGCCCTGGGCCATGTCGAGCGTACCGCCGCCGCGGATGCCGAACGGCTGCGCAAGCTGCTTCACGAGCGCCCCCATGTCGTGGTTCGACCCATGCGTCTGGGCGAACACCAGAGAGGGATGAGGGCCGCCGCAAGCGAGCAGGGCCATTGCCTGCCCGGATTTCGTGAGCTTTTGCGCCAGCATTTTGAGGTAGGCCAGGTCGCGGTCAGCCAGGAAGGCGACTACAAGTCGCTGCCCCTGTCGCACCTCGGCGTGCTGCAGCAGCCGCACGGCTTGCAGCTCGGCGACTTCCTCCAGCAGCCGGTGCTGCGACTTCTGCGCGGCCTTGTGCTCCTCCTGCGACTTGCGGATTTGCGCGGGCACCTCGTGAATGTTGGTCGAGAACATGGCTGCGGCCTCGGTCAAGGTCTCGAAGTCGCACCGCGCCGTCGCAATCGCACGCAATCCGCAAACGAATTCCACGCGCGTTCCTTGCCGCACCTTTTCCGTTTTGCGTAACAGCAGCGCACCAATTTGCCCGGTACTGCGCACGTGCGTCCCCCCGCAGGCGTTCAGGTCGAAATCGCGAATGTCGATGAGGCGCAACTGGTCGCGCGCCGCCTCTGGAATTTTGCGTACGCCCTGGGTTTCCGCTTCCTCGCGGGTAGCGAAGCGAATCTCAACCGGCCGGTCTTCCGTGATGATCTCATTCGTCAGTTGCTCGGCGGCTCGCATCTGCTCGGGCGTCACTTTCAGCGTGGCCAGATCGATGGTGCAGCTCTCGTCGCCCATGTGGAAGGAGACGGTGGCGAAGTTGTAGAGCTTTTCGAATGCGGCCGAGAGCACATGCTGACCGGAATGCTGCTGCATGTGGTCGCGCCGCCGGCCGGAATCGACGAAGCCACGAATGCCGGCGCCGGCTTGTACATTCATCCCGCCGCTATCGAGGAAGTGCAGCACCTCGCCGGTGCGCTCGTTTTCCAGGACTTCCTGAACACGCACCCGTTCGCTCTCGTTCGCGCCGGAGATTTCCAGCCAGCCGGTATCGAAGTTCTGGCCGCCGCTGGTGGGATAAAAAGCCGAGCGGTCGAGCGTGACCGCAGGGCGCCCGTTCACGTCGGCCACCGACAACACGCGAGCGTCGAACTCATGCAGGAAGGGATCGGTGTAATAGAGGCGGTCGGTCACCCAGCAATTATCCCAGAGGACAGCGGTACTGGAACATCAGAGTTTCTGCATTGTGAACATATCGAAGCGGCCTTGGCAGTATTTCCGGAGTGCCTCGAAGAATATCCGGCTATCCGGCGTGGCGTGCGCGAACAGAGTCATCGAGGAGCAGAACTTCAGATCGTCCGGGTCTCCGAAGATGTCGTGCAGCGAGCGTGCCTGGACCGCGGTGACGAGGTTCGTGCATTCCCTCAGCCTGGGTCCGAGAACGGGATGTTTCAGATAGGCCTCGGCTTCTCGTTTGGACGAGATCGCATAAAGCTCGGCGGTTGGACTTCGTCCGAGGCCGCTGATTTGTGGGAAGATGAACCACATCCAATGCGTCAGCTTGCGCCCATTCGCGAGTTCCCGGCGCACCTGCTCGTAAACCGGCTCCTGCGCATCGACGAAGCGTTGCAAATTGTATGGGTCGTCAGCCATGAGAATTAAGCGTGCGCTGGATGGCCTCCTCCAGCGAAACGCGTGGCGCCCATTGCGTTTCTTCCCGAATGCGGCGCGTATCGTACCAGCGGTTTTGCAGGGCGCGATGCAGCTGATAGCGCGAGAGGCGAGTATCGCCCATCGAGAAAATGGGGTGCAGCCCTTCGGCAAGCGGTGAAGCTACCAGTAGCGGCCAACCTGACGAGAAGCGCGTCACCGAACCATCGGCGGCGCTTTTCGCGGCGTGATAGTGCGCTAGAGTCAGGTCATCGTCATCGAGAATGTTGTATTGCCGAAATCCGCTGCCCAGCGCGGCCACAGTTTGCAGCGCATCCACCAGGTTCTCCACGTAGTTGAGGGGAAAACGGTTCTGGGGCTTACCGAACACAACGTTCGTGCCGCCGAGGCGGAACGCGAAGATGCCTATGGGTAGCGGCCTGCCAGGTCCGTAAATGATCCCCGGCCTCACGGTGACGATTGGCAATCCGGTCTGCTGCGCGTACGAACTGACCAGACGATCGGCGGCGACTTTGGACTCCGCGTACGAATCGCGAAGATGAGGTTGCTTCTCGAGCGGCGTGTTTTCGTCGATCGGCTCGCCTTCGTCCGCCGGTCCGTACACCGCCAACGAGCTGAGATAAATGACGTGCGAGACATGAGCTCGCGAGCTGGCGAGAAGAACACGCTCGGTGCCACCGACGTTGACATCGAAGTAGCTTCGGCGCGGCGCGCCGCCGACCCGGGCGGCCAGGTGATAGACGATTCCGGCGCCTGCGACGGCGCGTGCGATGGAATCGGGACGGTTTAGGTCGCCGACAATCACTTCGGCGCCGGCAGCCTGCAGTTGTCCGGCACGCGGCGAGGGCCGGGCCAGCACGCGCACTGTCGCGCCTTTCGCGAGCAAATCGCGAACCAGAAAGCCACCCAAGAATCCTGTACCGCCGGTGACGGCTACGCGCATAAAGACAGTTTCAAGTTTCGAAGACAGCAGTTAGCACTTGGCACTTAGCAATCAGCACTTAGCCAGAATAGCTACTTCGAAGGTGCCGAGGAGCGTAAGTCCTGAGTCTGGAATCTCAAGCCTGGCCACTGGAAACCTGAAACTGGAAACCCCCTCTTGCTAATTGCCAAGTGCCAAGTGCTAAGTGCTAAGTGCCAACTGCCAACTGCCAACTGCCAATTGCTGCTCTCTCGTCCTCGACCGCCCTTTGGCGGTGTGTTAGATTTAATTTTCGCTTTCAAACCAGTTGCGGCGCTGTCGTTCCGCTGTTTTCCGCCTTCAGCACGCATGCCCGTGAAGCAATCGAATCCCAGCCATCGAGAGAGCCTGAATTGACGATCGCGAGCTATATCATCCTCGCCATCGCTGCTATTCCCGGCGTCTACTACCTGCTGGCAATCTACAGTGCGGCGCATTACTTCCACGTGGCGTGGCGCGAGAATCCGCCCAACAGCGATTTCTTTCCGCCGATTAGTTGTCTGAAGCCGATTCGAGGGTTAGACGATGACGCGTACGAGAATTATGCCAGCTTTTGCCGCCAAGATTACCCCGAATACGAAATCATCTTTTGCGTCGATCCGGGCGACCCGGCGCTGCCGGTGCTGGAGAAGCTGGTAGCGGACTTCCCCGAGCGCAAGATTCGCCTGATTCTTGGCTCCGGCCGCAATGCCATCAACGACAAAGTCGGACGCCTGACGCGACTGGTGAGCGAGGCGAAGTACGACATCCTGTCTATCACTGATGGCGATATTCGCGTCGGGCCAGACTATCTGCGGGCCGTAGCGCATGCGTTCCGCGATCCGAAAGTCGGCGGCGCGACCACGCTCTATGTCTCGACCGAAGAAACCAGCTTCGTGCAGGAGCTGCAGTCGATCGCCATGACCTCGGATTTCTTTGCGGGGATTCTGGTGGCGTGGCAGCTCGACGGCGTGAAGTTTATGTTCGGGCAATCGATTCTGACCACCAAGCAGCGCATCGCCGGTTTCGGCGGATACGAGGTGCTGGAGAATCGTCCGGCGGACGACTTGAACGTGGGCCGCATGGTTGCGGCCCAGGGCTGCGAGGTCAAGCTGCTGCCGTATGTAGTGAAGACCGTGGCCGATTTCAAGTCGCTAAAAGACCTCTTCTATAAGCGCGTGCGCTGGATGACGGTCATGCGCCTGGTGCGCCGGCAAGGGCATCGCGGCCTCGTCTTCACCTGGGGATTGATCTGGGCGCTGATAGCGGTTGCGGTGCATCCCACGTGGCCCGTGGTGATCGGCTACCTGGGGACATATGCCGTGTTGCGCGTGATCATCACCTGGCTGATCGGCGTCTACGGCATGAAGCAGAAGGGCCTGTGGCCCAAGATGCTACTGATTCCGCTGTGGGATGCGATGGCGTTCTTCATCTGGGTCGCGAGCTTCCAGCGCAGCGTGATTCGCTGGCGCGGGTATGACTACCACATCCGCGATGGGATCCTGGTGCCCGTGAACCCGGCGAATACGCCGCTGGGGAAGTGACAGTTTTGAGTTTCAAGCTTCGAGTTACAAGAACATGAGCTCTCACAAATCGAAAGTCGCTGTTGCCGGCGCCGGAGTCTACGGCGCCACCATCGCTATACGGCTCGCCGAGCAGGGACATGATGTCCACCTGTTCGATCCGATTGGCGTTTTGAACGCCGCGTCGGGCATCAATCAGTTCCGCATTCATTCGGGATATCACTATCCGCGCAGTCCGGAGACCATCGAAGAGACTATGGGCGCGCGTGCGGAATTTCTGCAGAGTTTCGCCCGGGCCATCGTGCGCAACAGCGAGCATTATTACGCCATCCCGCACGAGGGCTCGCAGACTCCGCCGGAATTGTTCGAGCGCGTTATGGAAGAACATAAGATTCCGCTGCGCGCGTGCCGGCCGGCGTGGATGAACTTCGACTTCATCGATAAATGCTATGCGGTCGAAGAGCAGATCTACGATCCCGACCTGCTGCGCGATGAGCTGACGCGGCAGATCAAGGCGCTCGGCATTAACTTTCACCAGCAGGAATTCAACCCGGCGATGCGGCCGGACTATGACTTCCTCATCTGGGCGGTCTACGGGCTGGGGCCGTCGCGCGGGCTGTTCAAGGCGGTGAAGTATCAGGTGGCGGAGAAGATCCTGATTCGCTTGCCGCAGCAATTGCGCGGGATTTCGCTGGTCGTGGTTGATGGGCCGTTTACGGCGTTCGATCCCTATGGCAGCTCCGAGCTTTCGATGTGGGGTTCGGCCAAGCACTCCAATCACTGGACGACCACAAACTCCGACGAGCCGATTCCTGAGCAGTATCGACGGCTGCTGAACGGACCGCGCTTCGAGCCCATTCCGTGGACGCGGCACGATGCGATGCGAAAAGACGCCGCGCTTACAGTTCCGGACTCGATCAATGGCGAGTATCTTGGCTCGCGCTTCACCATTCGCGTGGTAGAGAACAATCCCGCGCACGATCGCCGCACGCTGTATGTGCAGGAGACGGCGCTGGGCGAGATTCACATCTTCTCGGGGAAGGTTGTCAGCGCGGTGAAAGCGGCGCGGCTGGTGGCGGAGCGGGTGGGTCAGGGAGCAAGCGAAAGCACTGCGGGTAGAGCTGGCCTTTAGACCAGTGTCTAGGTTCCTTACTTGGTATGTTCTGTTGCGGGCTTTGGCCCACGACGATCGGCCTATCTGGAGTTTCTTACTGCCTGGTCGGCAATAGGTACCGTCGGCTAAAGCCGACTAATGGTCACTTAGGGCGGCGGAGACGCTGGCCTGAAGGCCAGCTCTACCAGAGCAATCAACTGCACCGCCGAAACGGTGCCTCACCCCCGGGCCCAACCCCCCGCTCTACCCCCCGGCTCTACCCGAGCATCTTGCTGATCTCCTGCGCGCCGGCAGCGTGCTCGGCGAAGTCAAACGTGCCTTTTTCTCGCATCTCCTGCGCAGCCCGCAGAAATGCGCCTACAGCCGCCCGGGCTAGAGAGCTGCCAACGCTGATGCGTTTCACACCCATCTCCGACAGCTCGGCGAGGCTCAGCTGAACGCCGCGCAGTCCCATCACGACGTTCACCGGCCGGTCGACCGAGCGCACTACCTCTACGATGTCTTCCTTGGTGCTGAGGCCGGGGGCATAGAGCACGTCGGCTCCCGCGTCCTGATAAACCTGCAGGCGCGAAATCGTGTCGCTGAGGTTGGGACGGCCGTGCAGGTAGTTTTCGGCGCGCGCGGTTAGCGTGAACGGGAAAGGCAACGACCGCGCGGCTTCGGCGGCGGCACGAACCCGATCGGCCGCGAGCTCAAGATCGTAGATCGGATCGTCTTCCCGCTCGGTGGCATCTTCAATCGATCCGCCGACTACGCCGGCCACCGCCGCAAGTTTAATGGTCTCCGCCGCAGCTTCGGGCTCATCACCGAAGCCGTTCTCAAGGTCCGCGCTCACCGGCAGCTCGGTCGCTGAGGCGAGCTCGGCAATGTGGTGCAACACCATCTCGCGGGAAAGCGTGTTGTCGCGCTTGCCAACCGAGAACGCATATCCCATGCTGGTGCTCGCCAGCGCCTCGAAACCGACATAGGCGAGCATGCGAGCGCTGCCGATGTCCCAGGGGTTGGGGATGATGAAGGCGTGATCGCGATCGTGGAGCGAGCGGAAGAGCTGGCCTTTTTCGGCTTGGGTCGGCATATCGATTGGACTGCTTAGAGCCTTCCTGGGATTCGAGGGGTGACGCCGCTCCGCGGCTCGGTCACATTAGCCGATCTTACCCGGGGTTTACACCCCTCAGCTAAAACCATCCCGCCGCGGTGCGGCTGGTCTGTAAGCTCCGGCCACATCTTTCCGAGGCAACGGTCCGTGAACATACTTGACAAAACTAAAACGCGGACCGAAGTCCGCGTTTCATTTGCTGCTGAATTGTGTCTGCTGCTAAACGCCCGAGGAAACCAGCGAGGGAACTGCCGGGGTGCGCGGGCGGCCATTGCGATTGTTGGTCGCGTTGCGCCAGTTCACGTGCGGCAGGAACACCGAGCTGTCGATGCGGTCGCTGTACTTCAGCGCGATGCCGATCATGGAATCGAGCAGCGAATCCGAGAGCAGATGGGGCTGCAGGCCCAGGTCGATCAGCTTGGAGTGCTTGGCGTTGTAGTAGTGCGTCTCAGCTTCGACGCGCGGATCGGGCAGGTGGTCGATCGTGGTCCTGAGGCCGAGTTTCTTGGCCGCGCCCTGCACCATCTGCGCCAGTTCCAGCACCGAGAACTGCTCGGTGAACTGGTTGAAGACGCGGAACTCGCCGGCGTCGGCGGGATTCTGGCAGGCAATCTCGACGCAGCGAATGGTGTCGCGAATGTCGAGGAAGCCACGCGTCTGCCCGCCCTTGCCGTAGACGGTGATGGGATGTCCCGCCGCCGCTTCGATACAGAAGCGATTGAGGGCGGTGCCGAAGATCTCGTCGTAGTCGAAGCGGTTAATCAGCGCTTCATCCAGAGCGGTCTCGTCGGTCATGGTGCCGTAGACGACGCCCTGGTTGAGATCGGTGGCGCGCAATCCCCACGCCCTGCAGCAGAACATGATGTTGTGGCTGTCATGCACCTTCGAGAGGTGATAGAACGAGCCGGGCTGCTTGGGGAAGGGCAGGTTGTCCGTGCGGCCGTTGTGCTCGATACGGATGTAGCCCTCTTCGATGTCGATGTTGGGCGTGCCGTACTCGCCCATCGTACCCAGCTTCACCAGGTGACAGTCGGAACGGAACTCGCGCAGCGCGAACAGCAAATTCAGCGTGCCAACCAGGTTGTTGACCTGGGTGAACGAAGCATGTTCGCGGTCGATCATGGAGTACGGCGCAGATCGCTGTTCGGCGAAGTGGATTACGGTGTCGGGCTCGAAATCGCGGACGTGCGCCGACAGAAAGGCGTAGTCGGTCATGTCGCCGACGAAGGTTTCGATGGTGTTGCCGGTCAGGTCTTTCCAGACCTTCAGCCGCTCATGCAACGAGCGGATCGGGGTCAAAGTCTGCACGCCGAGATCGATGTCCCACTGCCGGCGGACGAAGTTGTCCACGATGGCCACCTGGTGGCCCTTCTTGGACAAATACAACGCGGTTGCCCATCCGCAGTAACCATCTCCTCCCAGCACTGCAATTCTCATGCATCCTCCTTGTGGCTCACGCAGTGTAGCGAGGCCTTGGGAACGGTAGTCGTCCCATAAAACGAGTGAAACTCGATAACTTGGACAGCCGCTTGGGTTGGCTCAAAATGACGCAAATAATGCGCTGCTTGAAAGAATATACCGGGTTCGCGGCGTGAATACAGGATTTGTGAACCCCGGCTTGGGCGGACCGAAGTCGTTACGCCCTCGTCGTCATCGCGCGGTCGCCGCGCCTTAACCTGCTCTAACAGTATATTCGAAGGCGGCACTTCTGCGCGCGCGTCGGCGGGTAGCAAGGTCGATTCGGGCAGCGGAAGGTTGGTCAACACGTACTTTCCGCCGCTTTCGGCCAGCACATTCAGCTTCTCCCGGCCGATTGCTGCTTCAATCCGCGGCAGCGCCGCGTGGCCCACCACAAGATAGTATCGGTCGGGCGTGGCCCAAAGTTCCTTTAGTTTCGCATCGTCGATGAACACATCGGGCGCCCCGGGGGCGTCGGCTCCATACGAGAGATTCAAGACGCGACCGTTTAACAACAGAGCGGGCCGATTCGTATAGAAGAACACCGACGAGTACGCATAGTAGTGCTTGTCGATGATCAGCTTGCCCTCAGGCGCTTTCAGGATTGCCTCGGCCAGCGGACGAGACGATAGGTAGGGATCGAAGATCACCAGCGCCACGCGCGCGGCCTGGTAGAAAAAGACCATCATCAGCGTAGCCGCGAGAAACGCCCGCTTTGGCTTGGCGCGGAACGTCCCGACAGCGCCGATGACAAACGCTATGGCGGCCAGCAACAGCGGCTTGCGCAGATAGGCGAACGATTGCAGCGTCAGGTCTTCCATATGTCCCAGCGAAAGTGTGTACGCGGACGGATGGAAAGTGAGCGCGTTGAAGATGTCCCCGGGCGTGGCAACGTTGCGGACCGCGATCAGGATGGCGATACAGGCTCCGGCAGAGCAGGCCGAAACAGCCGTTAGCACGGGAGTTGCACGGCGAATCCACTTGCCTTCGCCGGCCATCGCGCAGCCCAGCAGCAGCGCCATCGCTGGATACGCCGGCATCGAGTAGTACTCCTGTGTAGTCGAGAAGGTGAAGAAGACCAGGATCACGCCAATCCAGCACAGCGCCAGCAGACGCGCACGTCCGGCGCGATCGACCGGCCGATACGACAGCTTGACCAGCGCAGGGAAGTAGACGCTCCACGGGAACAACCAGATCAGATGGAACAGCCAGAAATAGACGACCGGCACCGTGTTGTAATCGCGCGGATAGCGCAGATTCAGGAAGCGCAGCAGCTGTTCGTTGATGAAGAAGAACCACAGGAAGCCGTGATATTCGCCGGGCCCGCTGTGCATCGAGAGCGAGAAATACGGCGGATTGCGCAGCGTAGCAATCACATGCCAGGGAACTGCGATCAACAAAATCACACTCAAACCGGTGAAGGGATGCAGCCGCTTCCAGGTCCGCGCAGAAAATAACTGCTTGGTGAGGAACAGGTAGATCAGCCCAGCGCCCACAGGAAAGACGACAGCGATCAGGCTCTTCAACAACAGGCCGGTTCCGAGACTGGCCGCCAGAATAAAGGCCCAAGCACGCGGTTGCGGTTCATCGTCGTCGAGCACGCGAAGCAGCGCCCACATCGACAGGGTGATGGCAAAGGTAAGGATGACGTCGGGAATAAGGACGCGCGTAAACAGGTAGAGACCGACGCAGGTCGCCATCACCAAGCCGGCGTAGAAGCCGATCCTGCGGTCGCGAAAAGCCCAAATGCCGAAGGCGGCCGTGAGCAAAACCAATCCCACGCAGAACACGGAGACGGGAATGCGCGCCGCCCAGTCGTGAACGCCGAAGACTTTGTAGCAGCCCACGATCGCCCAGTAGATGAGCGGCGGCTTCTCCAGGTAGGCGATACCGTCCACGCGCGCGGTGACGTAATCACCGGTCGTGAGCATGTTGCGGGCAATCTGCGCTTGAACCGAATCGACGTCGTCTGATAGCGAGGGAGGGGAGATGATCCCGATCAGGTAGACCGAAGCGGCAATCAGCAGCAGCGCTAGATATACGCTCCAACTGCGGGAGCTTGCGCCCACTGTGTGGCTGACGCGGGCTTCGGCGCCCGAACATTCCACTTTTTCATCCACAACAACAGAACCATCAATCCCCATAGGTGATAGCCAATATTTACTCGCCTTTCCAAATGATCTTGTAGATGGCCCTCAACAACGTCCGCGCGGAAGAGATCGGGATGTTCGGCCGTACCGGAGCGCAGAGTTTCAATCAGCAATGAGCGCAATGGCCCTCGGAGCCAGTCGTGCGCCGGAATATCGAAGCCAACCTTCGGCCGCTGCAAGACCGACTGCGGCAATTTGTCTTTCATCAGATGCTGCAGCACCAGCTTTTGCCGCGAACCATTAATCTTCAACGAGCCCGGAATTCGGTTAGCAAATTCGACGATACGGTGGTCGAGAAATGGCGGCCGGACCTCAAGCGAGTGCGCCATGCTGATCCGGTCCGACTTCACCAGGATGTCGTCTGCCAGGTAGTACTTCTGGTCGAACCAGAGATAGGCGTTGAGGTCACTGGCGTTTCCGTTGCGGCCGAGTTGGGCCCGCAGATCGCCCAGCATTTGATTTAGCGCGCCCGGCAACGCATCGGGAACCAGCCTGCGCTTCTCGGAGTCGGAGAACGTGCCGTTCCAGTAGACGTGGCTGCGATCAGCGGGCATAAGGCTTCCCGCCAGCATGCGCTTGATCTTGTATTCCAAGCCGATTTTGTCGTCGGAAACCGGCCAGAGCTGCATCAGTTGCTGCCCGAAGCGAAGCATGGGCGCCGGCAGGCGGCGAACATTCGCCGCGATGTGGCTGGCACGATAGGTGAGATAGCCGCCGAACAACTCGTCCGCGCCTTCGCCGCTTAGCGCGACTTCCGTCTGCGTGCGGCTGAGCTTGGCCAGGAACCACAGCGGCAGCGCGCCAGCATCGGCACTGGGCTCGTCGGAGTAGTAGGCGAACTCCCGGATGGCACCCTCGAGGTCCTGTTCCGGGTTGAGGTCCATCTCCTCGTGTTCGGTGCCGTATTCCCGGGCCATAGTCCCGATGTAGCTGCTCTCGTCGAAGCTGCGCCCGCGGAAGGAAATCGAAAACGTCTTGATCTTCGAGGAAGTAGCTTGTGCGGCATAGTGGAGAATGGTGGACGAATCGAGGCCGCCGCTGAGCCAGACGCTGAGCGGAACGTCAGAGAGAAGGTGCTCGCGAACCGATTGCTGCAACAGCGAGTCGAGCTCCTCGCAAGCCGAATCCAAGGTACGCGGCTCGGCATGCGGCTCGGGCAGTTGCCAATAAGCCTCAGTGCGAGTCACGCCGTTCTGCCATTCCAGGCATGTCCCGGGCGCGAGCTTCTGAATGCCCTCGATCATGGTCCACGGCGCCGGAATGTAGTTCAGCGCGAGGTAGCAATCCAGGGCGTGCAAGCTGATGCGGCGTTCGATTTCGGGATGGACCAGGATGGCCTTCAGCTCCGAGCCGAAGAGCAGCTCCTCACCCAGCCGCGCGATGTACAGCGGCTTGATGCCGACGCGGTCGCGTGCCAAGACTAATCGCCGAGCCGATTCCGTCCAGATGGCGATGGCGAACATTCCGCGCAGCTTCTGAAAACAGCCGGTGTCCCACTCCATGAAGGCGTGGAGGACAGTTTCGGTATCGCAATGAGTTTTGAACTGGTGGCCGGATTTTTCCAACTCGGCGCGGAGCTCGAGGTGGTTGTAAATCTCACCATTGAAGACAATGACGGCATCGCCGTTAGCCGCGCGGATGGGCTGGTCGCCCGACTCCAAGTCCAGAATTTTCAGGCGGGTAGCGCCTAGCGAACAAGTGGCGGACTGGTAGGTACCTTGCTGATCCGGTCCGCGATGAACCAGAGTCGCTGTGGCTTCTGCGATCCGTTCCGGACGCAATAATTCGTTCTTATGTGTGAAACCAGCTATTCCGCACACGATCTAGTAAGCCTGGGCTCGACTTTCCCTTGTAACTAAACTATCACATTGAGTGGTGACGCGACCTGCCCCTAAATGGTGACGCCTGCCTGCGGTTCGGGCCCGATCGGCTGATGTAGGATGAGTCACAGACAAAGCGCCGAGAAGCACGAATGCACAACCGACCTCATCTGAAAACCTACATTCTCATTGCCATCATGATTGTGGCCGGCCCTGTCGGCAATCTGATGCTGGCCAAAGGCACACGGCAGGCCGGAGAACTGAAGCTCTGGCCGCCATCTCAGCTCTTGCCCACGTTTCTCCACGTGTTCGGCACACCCGCAATCTGGATCGGCATAGCTTTTCTCATCACCTTTATCGTGGCCAACATGCTGGCGCTGTCGCTGGCCGACTACAGCTTCGTGCAACCCGCCGCGGCCTTGGGCTATGGCGTGGTCGCGGTACTCGGGTACTTTGTGCTGCACGAGTCGGTCTCGCCGCTGCGCTGGGCCGGTATCGCTGTCATTTGTTTTGGAGTTGCCTTTATTCGCAAAACCGATCCCCGCACCACCGAGAGCTCCAGCTGATGTTGGAATTCTTGCTTTTCACCATGGTCATCGTTGTCGGCACGGGTGGCGAACTGTGCGTCGGACGCGCCATGAGGGAAACGGGCGAACTGGAACGACTGCATCCCGAAGCCGCAGCCGGCCTGATCTGGCGAGCTCTGCGCGTGAAGTGGCTTTGGATCGGGGTCAGCATGATGACGGTGGCGTTCTTCTCACTGCTTCTGCTGCTCTCGTTCGAGAAAGTCAGCTTCGTCGTTCCGGTGAGCGCATTGAGCTACCTGGTAGGCGCAGTGGGTGGAAAGTTCTTTCTAGGCGAGCGGGTTGACCGTCCGCGCTGGATCGGAATCGGCATGGTCTGCCTGGGTGTGACCCTGGTGCTGATGGGCAAGTAGGTGGTAGAGCGGACCTTCAGGCGCGCATTGGCAGCTGAAGATAGTGTCCGCAAGCCGCGTAGCGGCTTTACACCAAAGCTATGTCACAGCGAGCGTAACCGCCGCCTCGCGACCGATTTCTATAGATCTTGTTGCCGCCTGCCCTAGCTCCTTTTTGCCCCCGATTGCGACCGCGCCGTGGGTTAAGCTCTCTATATATAGACGATGCCGCAGACCCTCGCTGAACCGTTGACCATGGCGCCGCTGAATCTGCCGCGCACTCTGGTGCTGCGCGAGATTCTCACCATGGGCTTAGATTCGCTGCGGGCCGACAAACTTCGGGCGGCGATGACAGCTCTGGGCATGGCGGTGGGCACTGCGGCCCTGATCCTGGTAGTTACGGTTGCGCTTACCGGCAAGCGCTATGTGCTGGCGCAGATTGAAGCGGTAGGCACTAACGTCATCTGGGCCGAATATAACGGCGTGTCCAATGCGGCCGCGAACCAGGCGGCTGCCGACTATCTCACCATCAATGACATGCGCGCTGCAGAGCAGCAGGTGCCCGGCATCAAAGAGGCTTCGCCGGTGCTGAACATGCACCAGCGCATGGTCATCGGCTCGGGCAAGGAACAGGACATTCTGGTGCTGGGCGTCAGTCCTGAGTATCAGACGGTGCGGCGAATCGTCGTCGGCGCAGGGCGTTTTTTCGACCAGCAGGATTCGCAATCCGGCAACAAGGTTGCGCTTATCACCGAGAGCCTGGCGCGACGCGTCTATGGTTCGCTCGATGCTGCGCTGGGACAGACGATCAAAATCCAGGAAGTCCCCTTCGTTATCGTCGGTACCTTCCGTGAAAGTGTTGACACCATGGGCCACTCGGAGATCGAAGATGATACCGTCCTGATTCCTTACACGATTGCCCGCTCGATGACAGGTACGCCGTATGTCAACCAGATTTACTTCTCCATGTCGAATTCGAACCGGATTCCCGCCGCTACCGACGACATACATCGGGTGATCACTTCGCGCCACCGTCCGGAATCGGTTTACAACATCAGCAACATGACCGAGGTTCTGGCCCTGGCAAACAAAACTGCCGCCGCGTTTACGGCGGTGCTGCTGTTATTCGCCGCCGTAACGCTGATCGCCGCGGGCGTTGGCATTATGAACATCATGCTGGCGACGGTGCACTCGCGTATTCACGAGATTGGTGTCCGCATGGCGGTCGGGGCCTCGCGGCGCGCGATTCTGCTGCAATTTCTCTCCGAGGCGGTTCTGATTGCGTTGCTCGGCGGCGCTGTGGGCACCATCATCGGACTGGGGATACCGATTGCTGTCGAAACGCTGACCAGCATTCGTCTGAGCATCTCGCCGATGTCGGCTTTTATCGCACTGTTCGTCTCGTGCGTGGTCGGTGTGGCGTTCGGGATCACGCCGGCCAACAACGCTTCCCATCTCGATCCGGTCGAGTGCCTGCGGCACGAATAATGCCGGATTGATGTGAGGGCAGTGCGGCGCTTCAGCGCCGTGCTACCGTCTCACTGCCCCGGATAACTCTCCAGCGTGTAGTCGCACGTCCCATTAGTCGGCTGATTCGGCAGCGGGGGCACCTGCAGCAACTGCGGCGAATCGAAATCGAAAGGTCCATTCATCGGATCGGTCAGGTCCGCGGTCATCGCGTCCCGGTGCGTCAGCGGCGGCAGGTTGAAGCGCGTCTCGATGAGTTTCAGGATGCTGGTGTAATCGGTCTGAATATGAAATACCGTCTGCGGCTTCGACCACGGCGACACCACAATGATGGGCACGCGGAAGCCGGTGACATTAAACAGCCCCTTGGTATAGGCCGAGAACTGGTTCGGGCCAGGAGCCTTGTCGTCCGGCTGCGCCACCAGGATCGGCGGCTCCTGATCGAACAGCCCGCCGGCCTCGTCGTAGGTGAGGAAGAATGCCGAATCGGGCCACGCGTTGCTGGTCAGTAAAGCATTCAGTATCTGCTGCACTCGAGCTGATCCCGTCTGCACATTATTGCCGGGATGCTCGTCGTATCCGGTGGCGGCCGCATGCTCGATGAAGATGACCTGCGGCAAATCCTGATCGGCATTCTGGCTGGCCAGTATGTCGTACCACTCCTGAATATTGCGCACATTGTTCTGGATTTGGGGATTGTTCCAGTCCGCCCACTGCGCTAGAAAGACGCTGTTGTCCTGGTAGTAATAGCGCCAGCTGATGCCGGCATTTTGCAGGATGCGGAACAGCGTGGGCCGCTGCCACAGCCAATCATTTTGTCCTGGGGGAAAGATGTCGCCATACGAAGTGCCCGCGAACAAATAGGCGCGATTGATCACCGTTGTATCCGGCACCGGCGAGTACCAGGTGTCACTGGTGTTGAACTGCGTGGCCAACTCGTAATAGAAGGGCAGATCCGTCCAGTCGTAATATCCCAGCGGCCGGCTATTGGTCGGATCGTACTGGCTAGGCGTGGCGTTGACCAGGAACTTGTCCATCAGGTACTGCGAATTCTGCGTCAGGTCGAGCCAGTTGTTGCCCACCAGGTCCATGTCCGAGTGGCTCACATTCCAGTTGATGTTCAGCCCGTCGATGCACTCCGTCCGCTGGTGATATGGAGGGAAGCTCTGCCCTGCGCCATTCATCAGCATGAAGCCGGGAGGCAGGTTGTGCAGGTCGTTGACATCGCTTAACTGCGCGCCCGGGATGTGGTCGATATTCACCCGGTAATACGCCAGGTTCCCGAGGTAATTATCGAAGCTGCGGTTCTCCTGCAGCATGTAGACGATGTGATTCAGGTTGTTTACGCCACTAGTACTCACGATGACTTTGGCCCGGGCGAAGATCTGGTCGCCGGAAGCATGGGTTGCGGTGCAGGTATAGGTGGTTGTTTGGGTGGGACGAACCGTGATCTTCCCGCTCGTCGCCGGCGACACCTCGCCGATTCCCTGATCAATTCTCACCGAAGCCGCATGGCTCGCATCCCAGGCGATCGTCACGGGCTGTCCCGGCTCGGGCGCCTGCGGAGTCGCAGTGCAACCGATCGACATTCCACCGTTCACGGCGACCTGCGCGCGCTGGGAATAAGCCTCTCCGCCGTAGGGCCCGGTTGCCTCGATCATGTACATTCTGTTGCCGCCGAGCGGCGGCGTTACATAGCTCCCGGTGCACGTTGTTCCTCCGCAGTAATCCGGGACCAGTGTGGTCTTGGAATTTTCGGGCAGCGTGACTAGAACAAACGAGCTCCCGTTGTTCGGACCGATGAAATGAAGCGTCAGCGATTGGCCGGGCGCAATGTTTGTCTGCGAGAGCTTGAGGCTCACAGGCACGATGCTGAGCACAGCGTTCAACGGCGAGCCGGTCTGGACACTTCCGGCGCCCACCGAAACTCCGCTGAACACCGTGGTGATATCCGGCGCAACTTGCAGGTACCTCGAGGCCGCGAGCGCCAGTGGAGACTGCTCATCCGTAAGCGGGCTCGGGGTCATGGTGAAAGCTGTGCCGCTGTTCACGCGCCAGTTGAATTGAATAAATTGCCCCGGAGCCGCGACCGCGGGCGCGACCGTGAAGTGCCCATTTCCAGCCACCGCAGTAGACCCGCTTTGGCCGAAGGCCGCCGCGCTGGTGAGTAAGCTGAAGAAAAACAGGAAAGAGACAGAAAGGATCTTCCGGTCGGCCGGCATGGTGCACTCCCGAGCCCCGGCCTCGGCGCACGGCGTTGGGCTCTATGAGGAGTTCGATTCAACAGAGTAGCTGGGTGGTTGTTCGGAGCTGCTCAAGTCTGCAGATTAGATTATCTCTTGACCTGGCTGTCATATCCCGCAAGCTACGGCCTGGCGGCGCACGGCCATCAACCTATCTAGCGCCGCCATCGCGTGTTAGGGCGAATTCACGCCGCCGACTAAGGCTTTCCTCCGGCTAACTCGTCGAACCAGCCACGTTACTCTTTAACATCCCATTCACGCGTAACTGTCGTCCAGCGACTTCAGGAGATAACGAATTGCGTTACAAAACTATTCTCTGCGCAGCTTTTCTCTTCATCATGGTTTCTTTCAACCTTGCCCAGGAAGCAAGCGATGGCGTTACGGGCGCTGCACCGCAGCAGCAGACCAGTCCCGTCCAATCAAACCATGTAGTCGTGGTTATGGAAGAGAACCGCGACGAGAGTCTGGCGCAGGAATACATGCCCTATCTGCGCTCGCTGGCGCAGCAGTACTCCCAGGGACTGAACGTGTACTCCGATTCGCATGGCTCGTGGCTGGCCTATGGCGAGTTGACTTCAGGCATGGCTCCGCATAACGGAGAAGGTGACGGCGGTATCTGCAACGGCGATGGATGTTCGCAAACTATCACTATCGATAATCTCGTGCGCCACTTTATCCACCAGGGCAAGACCTGGAAAGGTTATTTCCAGACTATGCCTGAAATCGGCTTCACCGGCTATCAGTACATGGATTACGTTCGCCGCCACAATCCATTTCCGTTCTATAGCGATGTTGCCGACCTCGTACCCGAGCAGCGCAACATGGTTCCGGCGGATCCCTATTTGCTCCAGGACATAGAGAACAATCGCCTGGCGAATTTCGTCTGGATTACGCCTGACCTTCTTCACGACGCTCACGACGGCATCGACGACCAGCTGGCGCTGGAATTTGCCGACCGCTATCTGCAGACCTTCCTTCCGCAGCTTCTGGCTTCGCCTCCCTTCCAGCAGGGCGGCGATGGCGTGCTTCTGGTCACCTTTGATGAAGGTGAGTTAAGCGATAATCACTGCGGAACCAACCCTGATCCCTACGATTGCGGCGGTCACATTTGGCATGTGCTGATCGGTCCCAACATCAAGCGCGACTACCAATCCAACACGCACTATTTTCAGGGTAGTCAGCTCCGCATGTTCTGCGACCTGCTCGGGCTGACCAGCTGTCCAGGCGACGGCGCCACTTCCCCATCCATGTCGGAGTTCTTTCAATAGAAGGCTGCCAAGCAGGGACTTTCAGTCGTGTGCGCTGGACTTTTCGAATGCGTCCAGCGCGTCATGCAGGCGGGAAAAAAGCAGTTGCTCGCCAACCACTGCGGTGACTCCGTGCCGGTCAAAATCGGCCCTGAGAAAGGTTGAGACTCGGGCAAAGGCCAGTGTCACCGCGCGGCTCGCCAGCTCACGTTGAAGATCGCGCACAACGCGAGCGGCAGTGTAATCGAGATTGGTAATGGCTTCGGCATCCACCACGAGCCAGCGTATCGGTGAAGCCGGCGGCTGAAGAATGGTGTGAATCTCTTCCGCGAAAAACGGCGCGTTAGCGTAAAACAGCGGCGCGCCGAAGCGGTAGATGGTCAGCCCGGGCCGCGTCATCGCTCCCGGCGCAGCCGGCAGGATCTTCCAATACATATCGCCGACGGCCTCCAGCACGCCGGTATGGGGCCGATAGCTGTGGTGGACTATCCGCGCCAGCGACACGACCATCGCCACGATAATTCCCTGCTCGACTCCGACCACAACCACCACAGCAGCGGTCATGACGGCCAGTCCAAATTCACCGGGGCTTTCGCGGCGAATCGCCCACAGCTTGCGCAGGTCAATCAGCCGCACGGCGATGACGAACACAATTGAGCTGAGCACGCAGCGAGGCAGGTACTGCAGCGGGCCGGTCAGGAACAGAAGCACGAGTGCAACCACGGCTGAGGTGGAAATCTGTGCCAGCTGGCTGTTTGCTCCCGAACTCTCTACCATCGCGGTTTGCGTCGGGCTGCCGTTGACGACAAACGTCCCGCTCAGGCCCGCAGCGGCGTTAGCGGCAGACAGCCCCAGAATGTCGGCGTTTTCGTCCAGATGCTGACCATGACGCTCGGCATAGATGCGGGCCGTCGCCGCGCTCTGGGCAATGATCATCACGAAACACGAGCCGGCTACTCCGACAAGCGACTCGGCCTCTCGCCACGTCACCGAGGGCAGGACGAAATGCGGCAGCCCGCCCATCACCGCTCCAATCACCGTGATTCCGTGTCCGGCGAAGTTCCACAACTTGCTGGCGAATATCGCGGCGATCACGAACAGCATGGCTGCGGGAAATTTTGGCACGAACCCGCGAATCGTCAGAATGCCGGCAACCACCACAAACGAGATCAACAGCGTTGGCCGGTTCACATGCCGCAAATGAGCCAGCACTTCCGCCAGCTGGCCTAGCGTGCGATGCGACGCGATCTCCAAACCCAGCATGCCGCCCAGGACAGCAGTCGCCACTTGCAATCCCACGCCGGCAAGGAACCCGACCAGCACGGTTCGCGAGAGAAAGTCGGCCAGAAAGCCAAGCTTCGCCAGTCGCGCAATCAGCAGAAGCACGGCGGTGAGCAGCGCCACCAGGCTGGCCAGTTCGACGTAGTGCGGGCTCGCCACCGGCGCCATGCGCGAGAGTCCGCTGAAGAGGATGGCCGCGGTTGCGGAGTCCGCCGCTACCACCAGATATCGCGACGAGCCCAGCGCCGCAAACGCAATCGCCGGCAGCAACAGCGTGTAGAAACCTGTGATGATGGGCGTGCCCGCAATCTTGGTATAGCCCAACGCCTGAGGAATGTTCAGCGCCGCCAGCTGCAAACCCGCCAGCACGTCACGGACGGCTCGCGCGCCTTGCCACGGCCGCACACTTTGAAAGAGGGGAAACCCGCGATGTGGCTTGCTTGCTTCTACGGCTTCGGGTTGGCGTTGCGGCGAAACACTGGACAAAGCTGTAGCTCTCGGTCAGCTCGATTACGAAAAGAATGTAACACCGAATTGGATTTCCAATCGTGTGATCAGCAGCTGGCCTCGCCAGTGTCGCTGGCGCGCTCGACGCCGTCGTCGAAGCCGAACTCTTCGATTACACCCAGCAACGCAGGAAACTCCTGGCGCAAATTGACGTAACCCGCGAGGGCAACCGTCGATCTTCCTGGTTGCATCTCGGCGCCTATGCACTTTCCTGCCCAGCGCCTGTTGTGCCCTATTGCGCTGTCATGTGGACTCACCGTCTACAGTTGCTGCGGCTGCGGCTGGTTCGTCAGCGTGCCCAGTGATGACCCGGCCGGGGTGCAGGCTTTCGAGTCACACCGCTGCGAGGACTTTCCCATCGTCTCAGATTTCTTCCTCAGGAACTAAACCGGCACACCACACATTTCAGTCCGCGATTCCACGCAGCCCCAGCATTCCCGCTCACAAGCGGGTGATATTCTTATCGCACCCTCCTTCAACGGGGCTGCACCTCAGCTATGCCTGATCAAATCCCTGCAAATCCTCAGCCCGAAGACGAAGCAACCGAGTCCTTCGGCGACCTACTTTCCCAATACGAACGCAGTCATTCGCGCCGCTCGGAGGATGGCGCGCGGCAACTCGAAGGCACGGTTGTGGCCGTCACCGTCGACTCCGTCCTCCTCGACATCGGATACAAGAGCGAGGGCATTCTGCCGCTGGCCGGGTTTGAAAGCAACGGCGAAACGGTGAAAGTCGGCGACAAGTTTCAGGTCACCGTGAAAGGCCGCGACCCCGAAGGCTACTACGAGCTGACGCGCTTCAAAGTCGCTCGTCCCGCCGATTGGCCCGAGCTGGAACGTGCCTTCGCCGAGAAGGCCACGATCGTCGGCACCGTGACCGCGCAAGTGAAAGGCGGCTTCAGCGTCGATGTCGGTGTGCGCGCCTTCATGCCCGCTTCTCGCAGCGGGGTGCGCGAAGCTATGGAGATGGAGAAGCTGGTCGGCCAGGAAATTCGCTGCCGCATTACCAAGCTCGACACCACGGAAGAAGACGTTGTCGTCGATCGCCGCGTCATTGCCGAAGAAGAACAGCGTTCCGCCAAAGAGCGCCGCTACACCGAAATGCGCGAGGGCGACATTGTCATCGGCACGGTCCGCAACCTCGCCGAGTACGGCGCATTCGTCGACATTGGCGGCGTCGATGGACTGCTGCACGTTGCCGACATTTCCTGGAGCCGTGTCAATAAGCCATCCGACGTGCTCACCGTTGGGCAAGAAATCGAAGCCAAGGTGCTGAAGATCGACACTGACAAGCAGCGCATTTCGCTGGGCATGAAGCAGCTTCAGCCGCATCCTTGGGACTCGGTGGCGGAGAAGTACAAGACCGGCGAGCGCGTGCACGGTACCGTCTCGCGCCTCGCCGACTTCGGCGCGTTCGTTGAGCTCGAGCCCGGAGTCGAAGGGCTCATCCACATCTCGGAAATGTCGTGGATAAAACGCGTGCGCAGGCCCAGCGACATAGTCAACACTGGCGACACGGTTGAGGTCGTGATTCTCGCCGTCAACGTCGGCGAGCAGCGCTTGTCGCTTGGGCTCAAGCAGACCTTGGGCGATCCCTGGGCCGATGTGCCGCAGCGTTTTCCCGTGGGCTCCGTGATTGAAGGCCCCATCACCAGCATTACGAAATTCGGCGCATTCGTGCAGGCGACTGAAGGCGTCGAAGGCATGATCCATGTCAGTGAGATCAGCGCCGAGAAGCGCATCAATCATCCTCAGGACATGCTGAAGGTCGGGCAAGTCGTGAAGGCGCAGGTGCTGGCGACCGATGCCGAGCGGCGCCTGATGCGCCTGAGCATGAAGCAACTGGTGCCCACCGGCCTCGACGAGTACATCGCCGAACACAACGCCGGCGATACGGTCACTGGACGCGTCAGCGAGGAATCGAATGGCGTCGCTCGCGTGGAGTTGGGCGAAGGCGTGTTCGCCACATGCCGCATCAGCGTCAAAGCTCCGGTGGCGGAAGAGACGAAGCCGGCCGCAGCCGATCTGTCGTCGCTCACTTCTATGTTGCAGGCGCGTTGGAAGGGCGGCGGATCATCCGCAACAACCATGAAGCCGGAAACCATTCACACCGGCCAGGTGCGCAGCTTCCGTATTGTCAGGCTTGATCCCGAGGCAAAGACGATCGAGCTTGAATTGGCGTAGCGTCACGCCAAATCGCGCCTTAGTTCTCCAACCTCCGGTCGGGGGTGATCCTCCAATTACGGATAGGACCCCATGAAGTTGGTTGTGATTCGGTCGGAGATGGACGAATTCGAAAAGGCGAAACAGCTTCTGGAGCGGGATTTGACGCCGCGAGAACGCACCTGGCTGATCCTGGCCGATGTGTTGCTCCGAAAAGTTGAAAAACGTGGGTTCATACGTAAGACGGGCCATAAGGCTGCCTAGATTCCTACCTGCGCTCCTGATTCCTCACAATTGCCGCACTTTTCCTGGGTTGACAACCTGGATTCCCCGTAGCAGAATCTCATTCGTAGGCGAATAAAAAGCGAAAATAAGTCCTGCCCGCTTCGCCCTCCTGAGGTTCTTTATGTCATCCGTTGCCATCAGCCCGGCCGTTCCCCCGTTGAGCAGAAATTCTGCCGGCCTGCGCGCCCACATTGCGTCTTCTCTAGGCGAGCATCTGGCTTCCACCCTGCTGCTGCGCGAACGCGCGGCCCCGCTCACCGTTCCCTTCGGAATCACGGCCCTGGATGAACTGACTGGCGGCCTTCCCCGCGGTGCGCTCACCGAAATCGTTGGGTCGGCTTCCTCGGGGCGTACGGGGGTGATGCTCTCGGCGCTTGCTGCCGCCACGCGCCGCCACGAAATCTGTGCGCTGGTGGACGCCAGCGACTGCTTCGATCCTGTTTCGGCTGTAACTGCCGGCGTCGACCTGGAGCGGTTGCTGTGGGTGCGGTGTGATTCCCGGCCCAGCGCGCAGGCGAAAGCGGGGCGCGGATTTTCGAATTCACTACCCGCGCGTGCTGGTTTTGCTTTTAGCAGCGCCTTGGAGCAGGTATTGAAGGTCACCGATCTGCTGCTGCAAGCCGGCGGCTTCGGCATGGTCGTGGTCGATCTTGGCGACATTCCGGCGGCCAGTGCGCGCCGAGTGCCGCTTACATCGTGGTTTCGCTACCGCCGCGCCGTCGAGCCCACCGCTACCGTACTGCTGTTGATTGAGCAGGAGCCTTGCGCGAAAGCTTGCGCGTCGCTGGTGCTGCGCCTGCAAGCGGAGACGGTGCGCGGCTCGGACTCTTCCGGCAGCTCTTCGAAGGGCAATTTCGCAGAATGCCGCCCGGGTCTTCCGAAACAAACAACTGTGAGTCATGCAGCCCTGCTGCGCGGCATGCGATTTCGCGCACAAGCGGAACGTACGCGCGCCCAGCGTAAACCGCCGCAGTCCATCGGCGCGCAATTTGAATTGCGCACGGCGATATGAATGTGCTTTGAAGGGGCGCGGCTTTAGCTGCGCCGTGAACCACTGCTTTAATTGTCATTCCGAGGAGGCCTTCAGGCCGACGAGGGACCTGCTTTGACCGCCTCCAATGCCATGTTCGCCTGCATTTACATCCCGGATTTTCCCGTCGAAGCCATCGTTCGCGCCGAGCCGCTGCTGCGGGAACGCGCCGTCGCCGTTCTGGAGGGCAAACCGCCTCTGGCCCGCGTCGTCGCCGTCAACGAAAAAGCCCGCCTGCTGGGAATGGACACCGGTATAACCAGGCTGCAAGCCGCCGCTTTCGCAGCTCGGAATGATGCCCCACAATCAGGTACTACAAACAGGGATATAGCTGTCCTGCGCCAACGCTCGCTGGAGCAGGAGAAAGCCGCTCACGCCGCGCTGCTCGATGTCGCTCATGCTTTCTCGCCGTGCGTGGAGGACGCCGCTCCCGACACTTTGCTGCTCGATCTCGCCGGCCTGGAACGTCTCTATGGCGCGCCTGCCACCATGGGCAACAAGTTGAAATCGTGCGTCGCCGCTGTCGGGATTGAGGGCAACATCGCGGTGGCCGCGAATCCTGATGCTGCCATGCACGCAGCGCGTGGGTTCGAGGGCATCACCATCATTACGCCCGGCACCGAGCTCCGGCGCCTGGGAGTGCTGCCGGTGCAAATCCTGCTCGATGCCTTTGCGATCTCCTCGCCAAAATTAGCCAATGAAAAAGGCAAGCCGCAGGAGCGTGCCAGGCTCTACGAGCAGATGCTCGACACCCTGGAACGCTGGGGCGTACGCGATTTTCGCACCCTGGCGCTGCTCCCGGAGCATGCCCTAACCTCGCGGCTGGGACAAATTGGAACGCAGTTGCGGCGCCTCGCCTGTGGCGAAGGCGTTCGTACCCTGACATTGTGTGAGCCGCGCGCGCAATTTGAGGAGGCGATGGAGTTGGAATCGCCGGTGGAAACCGTCGAGTCCCTGGCGTTTGTTCTGAACCGCCTTCTGGAGCAATTGTGCGCGCGCCTGGAAGCACGCGCCCTTGCCGCCCAGGAATTGCATTTGCGCTTGCAGCTGGAGCCGCGAGTGGCCGACGAACAAACCACTACCGTCAACGAGTTGAATGGTCCGGCGGCAATGTCCCACAATGTGATAGTCCGGCCGAACGTCGAGCGTGTGTTGCGGCTGCCAGTGGCCATGCGCGATGGCAACGTGTTCTTGAAGTTGCTACAACTGGATCTGGCTGCCCACCCGCCCGGCGCTCCCGTAATCAAGCTGTGGATAGCGGCCCGGCCGGCGCCACCCCGCTTAGCGCAACGCGGATTATTTCTGCCCATCAGCCCAGAGCCGGAGAAGCTGGAGATCACGCTGGCCCGCATCAATGCGATCGTGGGCGAACGTCGTGCCGGCATTGCGCGCCTGCTCGACAGCCATCGCCGGGACACCTTTCAAGTCGAGCGCTTCGTCAGCGTAATCGACGATAAATCCGTATCTACCACAGCGTCAGATACAGATGCGTTGCTGTTGGCTATGCGGCTGATTCGTCCGGAATGGCAACTACAGGTGCGAGTATTGGAGGGACGGCCCGCGTTTCTTGCCGCCAGCCGCCAGCCGGGCCGGAATAATCTCCAGGGAAAAATTCTGTGGTCGGCCGGCCCGTGGCGCTCGTCGGGAGACTGGTGGACAGAGAACACAAATAATAAAAACCTGTCCGGCGCATGGGACCGCGAAGAGTGGGACATTGCCCTGGCGATGGCAGGCGATGACGCGGACGGCGAAGATCGAAAAGACCAGAATGTGGCGCTCTACCGTATATACCACGATGTGGGAACAGGGCAGTGGTTTGCCGACGCCAGTTACGACTGACAACCGGCAACTGACACCTGACAACTGTTTTGTATATCGAGCTTCACGCCCGCTCCGCTTTCAGCTTCCTCGAGGGCGCTTCCGTTCCCGAGGAGTTTGCCGAGGTGTGCGCACAGCATCAAATGGCCGCCATGGCATTGCTCGATCGCGATGGCGTTTACGGCGCGCCGCGCTTTTATCTTGCCACCGACAAATTAAAGATCAAAGCGCATATCGGGGCAGAAATCACCTCGCTTGTCCCGGGATGCATGAAAGATCCGCAAAACCCATCCGAACTTCCGCGTATAGCTTTGCTGTGCGCTTCGCGCGAAGGCTATCAGAACCTTTGCCGCCTGATTACTCGCACCAAACTGCGCGCCCCCAAATACCCGGTCCCGTTACCACAGCGTAAGACCAGACACATACCCCCACGTGACATGGAGCTCGATGTACTCCCACAATGTCAGGCAATAGCCTTACTTCCCGATCTCATGGAGCATTCCTCTGGCCTGATTTGCCTCACAGGCGGCAACGAAGGACCGCTGGCCCATGCGCTGCAGCGCGGCGGCCTCAGCGAAGGGCGCAAACTGCTCGATCAACTCATCACGATTTATGGGCGAGACAACGTGTATGTCGAGCTGCAGCGTCATTTTGACCGGGCGCAGGAGGCCCGCAACCAGGCGGCGATCGAGCTGGCACGCAGCTTGGGCCTGCCGCTGCTGGCCACGCAAGGCGCACAGTATGCCAAGCCGGAAGAGCGCCAGGTCCTCGATGTCTTCACCTGCATCCGCAATCACCGCACCCTCGACACTGCCGGCCGGCTGCTGGCGCGCAACGGGGAGCGCTACCTCAAAACGCCGCAGCAGATGCTGGAACTCTTCGCCGACTTGCCGGAGGCCACGGCAAACACACTGGAACTGTCGTCGCGACTCGATTTCTCGCTCAAGGACCTCGGCTATGAATTTCCCCGCTATCCTGCGCCGGACGGCGAAACCATGGACACGTTCCTGCGGACGCGCACCATGGAAGGCGCACGCGGCCGCTATCTGCGCCCGGGCCAGAGTGAGTTATGGCGGCGCGCCCAGCGGCAGATCGAGCGCGAACTCACCTTGATCCAAAAGCTCAAGCTGGCGGGCTACTTCCTCATCGTGTGGGACATCGTGCGCTACTGCCGCGAGCAGGGCATCCTGGTGCAGGGGCGCGGTTCGGCGGCAAACAGCGCTGTGTGTTATTCGCTCGGCATCACCGCAGTTGATCCCGTCGGTATGGACCTGCTCTTCGAGCGCTTCTTGTCGGAGGAACGCGGCGAATGGCCCGACGTCGATCTCGACCTGCCCAGCGGTGATCAGCGCGAGCGCGCCATTCAATATGTCTACGAGCGTTACGGCAAGCTGGGCGCGGCCATGACCGCAAACGTCATCACCTATCGTGGGCGCTCGGCGGCGCGCGAAGTTGGCAAGGCGCTCAGCTTTGACGGAGAGACGCTCGATCGCCTCGCCGGGCTGGTGAGCTCGTGGGAGTACAAAGACCCGGGCGACACGCTAGAGCGCCAATTTCGCGATGCCGGGTTCGATTTGCGGCATCCGCGCATCCGCAAGTTCTTCGAGCTGTGTCTGGCGGTGCAGGACCTGCCGCGCCACTTGGGGCAGCACTCCGGCGGAATGGTCATCTGCCAGGGACAGTTAGATTCGATTGTGCCGCTGGAGCCGGCGACCATGCCCGGCCGGGTCGTTGTGCAATGGGACAAGGAAGACTGCGCCGACATGGGCATTGTGAAAGTCGATCTGCTAGGCCTGGGCATGATGGCGGTGCTGGAGGATTCCATCACGCTCATCCGCAATCATCATAAAGAAGAGGTCGATTTGGCCAAGCTGCCGGCCGACGATCCCACAGTGTATGGCACGCTGCAGAAAGCCGACACTGTAGGAATGTTTCAGATCGAAAGCCGGGCGCAGATGTCGTGTCTACCACGGCTGCATCCCACCAACTTCTACGACATTGTGGTACAGGTGGCCATCATTCGGCCGGGGCCGATTGTGGGGCAGATGGTGAATCCTTACCTGATGCGCCGGCAGGGCCGGCAGGCGGTTGTCTATCCACATCCCTCGCTCGAGCCGGTGCTGGAGCGCACATTGGGAGTGCCGCTCTTTCAGGAACAACTGCTGCGCGTGGCCATGATCACCGCCGGATTCAGCGGGGGCGAGGCGGAAGAGCTGCGGCGGGCCTTCGGCTTCAAGCGAAGCGAGAGGCGCATGCGTGATATCGAAGTCAAGCTGCGCGAAGGCATGCAGCGCAACGGTATTCCGCGCGAAGCGCAGGAGCAGATACTACTATCCATCACTTCGTTCGCGCTTTATGGATTTCCCGAGTCGCATGCCGCCAGCTTCGCCCTGATCGCTTACGCCAGCGCTTACTTGAAGTGTCATTACCTGGCGGCGTTTACAGCTGCGCTACTCAACAATCAGCCGATGGGATTTTACTCGCCGGCCACAATCGTGAAAGACGCGCAGCGGCATGGGCTGCGGGTGAAACCAGTGGATATCACTTCTTCGGACTGGCTGTGCACGCTGGAACCGTACGCAGGTGCCACAATGTCAGATGAGCGCCCTGTCGCCCTTCGCATAGGGTTTCGCTATGCCAAGGGACTGCGCGAAGAGACCGCGAGGGCAATTCTGCAGGAGCGCAACAAGCGGCCATTCGAATCGATCGCGGATTTGGCGTCCCGCGTTCCGGAACTGCGGCGCAATGAGTTCGTGCTGCTGGCGTCGATTGGAGCGCTGAATTGGATTGGAACTGCTAATAGTGTCGAAAGTCAGGGTAGAGCCGGCCTTCAGGCCGCCGTCCAGCCGTCTGGAACAACGCCTGAATACCCAGATATCAGGCCCGGGCACGCGAGCCTTAAGGCTCGCTCTACCCTGCATCGCCGCGATGCACTGTGGCAGGTGGAGCGCGCGGCGCGATTTGCCGGGCCGCTGCTGGAGAGTATTCCGGAGAGCGACAGCGCGTCGCCGCTGTCGCAGATGACGCCCGAGGAACGTCTGGTCGCAGATTTTCATGGCACGGGGCTTACGGTTGGGCCGCATCCCATGGCGTATCGGCGCGCGAAGCTGCGGCGCGCGCGCATTCTTTCAGCCGAGGAACTAAAACACGCCCAGCATGGACAGCGCGTGCGCACCGCTGGTTGTGTCATCGCGCGGCAGCGGCCGGGGACGGCGAAAGGGTTCGTCTTCCTCAGCCTGGAAGACGAGACTGGCATCAGCAATGCCATCATCACGCCCGACATTCTCGATCAAAACCGGGTGCTGATCACCTCGGAAAAGTTCTTGCTGCTGGAAGGAATTCTGCAGAAGCAGGAAGGCGTGATTTCGGTGAAAGTGGAGCGGGTCGCGCCCATGCGTCAGGCGTATGACGCGGACACAATCGACGTCACCGACGCCGAGGTGCGCTCGCACGATTTTCACTAGCTCGCGGTAGTCTTCTTCTCCTCCGCGCGTCCCGGCTCCTGCCCGGGATACTCGTAAACCCCGCGTCCGGACTTGCGGCCCAGGCGGCCGGCCTTCACGTACTGCACCAGCAGCGGCGCGGGGCGAAACTTCTCGCCCAGCGTTTTGTGCAGATACTCGAGAATGTGCAGGCGCGTGTCGAGTCCGACCAGGTCGATCATCTCGAACGGCCCCATGGGATGATTCAGTCCCAGCTTCAGCGCCTTGTCGATGTCCTGCGCCGAGGCCACGCCTTCCTGCAGCATGTAGAACGCTTCGTTGCCGATCATGGCATTGATGCGGCTGGTGATGAATCCCGGCGACTCCTTGATGGCGACGACTTCCTTGTCCATCCGCTTGCCCACTTCCACCGCCACGGCCAGCGTCTCCTCGCTCGTCTCCAGCGCGCGCACAATCTCCAGCAACTTCATCTTGTGCACGGGATTGAAGAAGTGCATGCCCACGCACTTGGGCGCGCGATAGGTCACCGACGCGATCTCGGTCACGCTCAACGATGAAGTATTCGAAGCGAGAATCGTGGTCGGACGGCAAACCTTATCGAGCAGGGTGAAGATCTCGATCTTCGACTCCATCTCCTCGGGAACGGCTTCGATTACCAGATCAGCCTCGCGCGCAGCCTGCTCGACCGAAGACGCGTATTCCAATCGGCCAAAGGCGCTGTCGGCGTCGGCCTTCGTGACCTTGCCCAGCTCAACAGCTTTGTCGAGGTTGGTACGGATCTCGGTCTCGGCCTTGCGCAGAGCTGTCGGCAGAAGGTCCTCGAGGATGGTGCGATAGCCTCCGAGCGCGGCGGCGTGCGCGATGCCGCGACCCATAATTCCGGCGCCAATCACAGCGATGGTGCGGACCTCGGCCATCCGGCTAGGCTCCCTTCTCCAGTTGGTCGATCACGTTAAGGAAACTCGGGTCCGACTTGCGCATGTAATCGGCCAACTTGCGCTTCTCCTCAGGAGTGATCAGGTAAAGGCTGGCATGGATGCGGCGCAAAGTTGCCGCAATGTCGTCAACATAATTCATCATACGGATCAGTTCACCCGTCGCGGTCATTTCAGTCCTTTCTAAGTGCGAAGAAAAAATGCGGATCGTCCGCTCATGCAGCAGGCGAGCGGCCAACCATTATTCTCGTCGCCGCTTGCGGTTTAGTAAAGCGCGGTGCAGCAGCGGCGATGCACCATGCATCAAAAGTGTTTGATTCTGCCCCTGTCGTAGTGTGCAATTAGCCAGCAACTCTCATGCACGCCAATCCCACTGTTCTGATCGACGAACCGGCTGAGCTGCGCACCTGCCTGGAGCATCTCGCGCAGCAAAAGCAGTCGGCCATACCGTTATCAACCTACCGGTTGCAATTCAATCACAGCTTCCGGTTTGAGGACGCGCGCCAACTGGTTCCTTATCTGGCCAAGCTCGGAATTAGTCATTGTTATGCCTCGCCGATTCTGAAGGCGCGCTCCGGCAGCCCGCACGGTTACGACATCATCGACCACAGCCAGCTCAATCCGGAGATCGGAAGCGAGGGAGAATTTCGCGCCCTCGTGGCCGAACTGAAAAGCCACGGTATGGGGCTGCTGCTGGACATCGTGCCCAATCACATGGGCGTCGGGCACGGCGACAATCCCTGGTGGCAAGACGTCTTGCAGAACGGCCGCACATCCGTGTATGCCGATTTTTTCGATATCGACTGGTCGCCGCTGAAGCCGGAGTTATGTAACAAGGTCCTGATCCCCATCCTCGGCAGTCCTTACGGCGAAGATCTGGAAGCCGGCAACATCAAAGTAGTTTTTGAGCGTGGTGCCTTCATCGTGAAGTACTTCGACAAGGTGCTGCCAATCGATCCGCAGACGCTGCCGCTGGTCTTCGCGCCGGCCAGTCAGCGCGCTTCCGGCCAGCAGCGCGATTCTCTTCCGGCGGAGCTGGAAGCGCTGCTCTATGCCTTCGGCCGGCTCCCTGCCAACGACGTGACCGAACCCAACCAAGTGCGCGAGCGCCAGGAACAGGTGCCGGCGCTGCTGGAGAAGCTGCGCCGCCTGGCACAAGATTCGCGCCCGCTGCAAGCCGCAATTTTGCGCGCGCTGCAGCTGCTCAACGGCAAGCTTGGCGACACGCACAGCTTCGACGCGCTGCACGAGCTGCTGGAGAAGCAGGCTTACAGGCTGGCATTCTGGCGCGTGTCGGGCGAGGAAATCAATTACCGGCGCTTCTTCGACGTCAACGATCTGGTCGGCCTGCGCATGGAAAATCCGCGCGTTTTTGCCGAGACCCACAAGCTGATTCGCCGGCTGCTGGCGGACAAAATGATCTCGGGATTGCGCATCGATCATCCCGATGGGCTGCTCAATCCAGCGGAGTATTTCGTGCGGGTGCAAAGGTTATTCGCCGCCAGCCAATGCCTCGGGGCCGAACCCGCCTCCCCCACAGGCACCGACGGCATCGAACTCGAAGTACACAGCGCGTATGAGTCGCAGCAGCAGGCGCCGCTGTACTTGCTGATCGAGAAAATTCTGGAGCGCGGCGAACACTTGCCGACGCAATGGCCAGTCGATGGTTCGGTGGGATACGACTTCGCGAACCTGGTCAACGCTGTTCTCATCGAGGGCCGCAACGAGACGTTCTTCACCAAGCTTTACCACCGGGTGATCGATAGCACGGTGCGCGTGGACCGCCTGATTTACGAGAGCAAGAAGCTGGTGATGCGCCGCGCGCTGGCCAGCGAAGTCAACGTGCTCACCCATATGCTGAACGAAATTTCCAACGGCGACCGGCGCGCGCGCGATTACACCCGCGGGGTCCTGCGCGAGGCCATTCGCGAAACCATCGCGTTCTTTCCCGTCTATCGCACCTATATCGACGAACGTGGGCACGTGAGCGACAGCGACCGCAGGCACATCCAGCAGGCCACCAATCTTGCCCGGCGTTTCAACGGCACCATCGCGCCCGCGGCCTTCGACTTCCTGCGCGACATTCTTCTGCAGGAAGGCAACTACAACGGGGGCACGATATATGGCTTCCATCGCCGGCTGTATTTCACCTTGAAGTTCCAGCAGCTCACCGGCCCGGTGATGGCGAAGGGCCTGGAAGACACGGCCTGCTACATCTACGCGCGATTCATCTCCAACAATGAAGTAGGTGGAACGCCGGCGGAATTTGCCATTCCGGTTGCCGAGTTTCATCGCGGCAATCAGGAGCGCGCGGAACGTTGGCCCGCGTCGATGCTGGCCACCTCCACGCACGACACCAAGCGCAGCGAAGACCTTCGCGCACGCCTCGACGTGCTCTCCGAAATGCCCAACCCGTGGGCTGCGAACGTGATGAAATGGCGCCGCGTCAATCGCACCCGCAAAGTGCAGCTGGCCGACGGTCGCATGGTTCCCGACAACAACGAAGAGTATTTCCTTTATCAGACCATCGCAGGCGCGTGGCCTTTGCACCTGGAGCATGAAGCGCAGCGCGAAGAGTTTGTGCGCCGCATCCAGCAATACATGGAGAAGGCGGTGCACGAGGCCAAGGTCAATCTGAGCTGGCTGAATTCGAATCCCGAGTACGTCGCGGGAATCAACCAGTTCATCGAAAGAATTCTCGCGCCACGGTATCGCGGCAAGCTGAATTTGTTCTGGGATTCGCTCCTGAAGTTCCTGCCCCCGGTGATGTACTTCGGCGCCATGAACTCGCTCAGCCAGACGCTGCTGAAGCTCACCTGTCCCGGAGTTCCTGACACCTATCAGGGGCAGGAGATGTGGGACTTCAGCCTGGTTGATCCGGATAATCGCAGGCCGGTGAATTTTGATTTGCGAAGGCAGGTTGCAGCCGAACTGTGCGGACGGGCGCGGAGCGGCGATCTGCGCCAGGTCTGCCAAGAACTATTGCGGGACTATCGCGATGGGCGGTTGAAGCTCTGGCTTACCATGCTGACACTGAACTTTCGCCGCCATCATCCCGAGCTGTTTCGTGCGGGAGCTTATCTGCCGCTGCATGTGGCGCGGGGTCGCGAGGAGCACGTTATCGCCTTCGCCCGTCATCACCACGGAGACTGGGCGATCGTCGCTGCGCCGCGCCTCAGCTACACGTTGATGAAGGGCAGGGAAGAGGCGCCGCTCGGGCCGGCGTGGGGCGACTCGGAATTGCTGCTGCCGCCGGAAATCTCCGGGCGCCGATTGAGGAATGTGTTTACCGGTGAAACATTCTTGGCAGAACAATCGTTCTTATGCCGCGAACTCTTTGGCTTCTTCCCCGTCGCCTTGCTGGCCCTCGAGTGAGAGCTGCTTCACGCAAGCGTCGCGGTCGGTGATCTCGACCAGTTCGGCCAGCTTGCCGGCGAGTTCAGGGGTGAGTGCGCCACGCTCCAGCCGCCACGTCCAGCTGCCGTCGGCTTCGCTGGGAACATTCATCCGCGCTTCGCTCCCCAGTCCCAGCACATCCTGCGCCGGCACAACCGATAGCGTCGCGGCCGACGTCATCACCGCGCGAATGCACGCCCAATTCACGCCGTCTTCGCCAATTCCCAGATAGGCTGACGCGTGCTTCTTCTCGTCGGCACTCGCGCTGCCGTTCCACCAGCCGATGACCGTGTCATTGTCGTGCGTTCCGGTATAGGCGACACAATTCGGCTCATAGTTGTGCGGCAAATAGATGTGCGCGCCCTTATTGCCGAAACCAAATTGCAGGACCTTCATTCCCGGAATCTGCAATTCACGGCGAAGCTTATGTACTTCGGGAGTGATGTAGCCGAGGTCCTCGGCGATCAGGGGGAGCTTGCCCAGTTCGTCCTGCACGTGCTGGAAAAAGGTGCGCTTAGGACCGGCGACCCAACAGCCATTGACCGCGGTCGGCTCATCGGCGGGGATCTCCCAATACGCTTCGAAGCCACGGAAGTGATCGATGCGAACCACGTCGCAGGCTTCCAGCGCCCAGCGCAAGCGTTCGATCCACCAGCGATAGTTGATGGCAGCCAGCGCATCCCAGTCGTACAGCGGATTGCCCCAGCGCTGTCCGGTTTCGCTGAACGCGTCCGGCGGAACTCCGGCGACGAACTCCGGCGATAGATCTTCCTTCAGACGAAAAAGACCGCGATAGGTCCAAACATCGGCGCTGTCGTAGCTGACAAAAATGGATACGTCGCCGATGATGCGAATGCCTCGTTCGGCGCAGTACGCCCGCAGCGCGCCCCACTGCTCGAAGAAGGCAAACTGCAGGAAGCGTTCCTGGTCGAGCTCGCTGGCCATCTCCGACCGAATGCTCTCGATAGCCGCGGCATCCCGGCGCGCCAGGCCCTCGGGCCACGCGTTCCAGGGCTGCTCATCGAAGCGCTCGCGCAGGACACTATAGAGGACGTAGTCGTCCAGCCACTCCGCATTGCGCTTGCAGAATTCGTCGTAGCGGGCGCGCGCTCCGTCTTTGGCGGTGCGCAGAAATTTCGCCGCGGCTTTCCTTAGAAGCGGCAACTTGTAAGCCCGCACCGCGTCATAGTTGACCGGCGACTTCCCATCCCAATCGTCGGTCAGTCGCGCCTTGCTGACCAGTCCACGCTCGGCAAGCCGCTCCAGGCTGATCAGCAGGACATTTCCGGCAAACGCCGACGTACACGAGTAAGGCGAGTTGCCGCAGCCCACCGGCTGCAGAGGCAGCACCTGCCACAACGTTTGATTGGCTGACGCCAGCCAGTCGACAAACTCATACGCCGCCGGTCCCAGGTCGCCAATGCCTCCACGCGAAGGCAGGGAGCTGGGGTGAAGCAGGATACCGGATGAGCGTTCGGAAAACATAAATGGCGTCGCTGGAATTCAACTGCGGGCTAACATCCATACTAACGTAAACGGGGCTAGCGTCGCCGCGCGCCGTCGGTGGATAGATCCGGGCTCGGAGATTACTTTCGACCGTAGTGAGCTACATTGAACAGAACTACTCCGGCCAGGATGTTCTAATCATCGCTCTACAGAAACTCAAGTATGGTGTGGGGCTGTTGATAACCATTATGGCCAGTCAGTTCCTGGGGTGACACGCAGAGAATCCTTCACATCACTTGCTCCCTGCAAGGAAAGACCGCCCGTCGCCCTTCGCGTGACGCCATCGCGGCGCAAGACTAAGCGAACTCAACCAAAGATTTTCACCGGGACGCCGCCGGGGACGGACCAGATATCTGCGTCCAGCAGCGTGAACTCCCAGGAAAATCAGCCGCGCAGCCTCTAAGGCCCGCGCCACTTCATGACCACAACGAGGTTAGTATGAAAAAAGTTACTTTGTTAGCAACCATGATTCTAGCTCTGGCAATGTGCGCCAGCGCCCAGCAACTCATCGACTTCACCCAGTTGACTCCAGCTAGCGGATCGCCGCAAGCAGTTCCTGTTGGGTACTCTGGTCTGCGCTGGGATGGAGTGTTCTTCGTGGCCTCCCCGCTGTATCCCGATGCGAATTTGTACCTCGGCGCGAACGGCGCCATCAACAGTGGGCCCGGCTTTTACAGTGGTCCGGAAGCCATGGTGGCCTTCGGCGGCGGATCGATGTGCTTCCACAATTACGGGGCGCCGGTGGCCGACGGTGTGACCGACAAGCATGTTTGTGAAGCTACTATCTCCGCCTGGCGGACTGCGACTTTCCACGTCGATAATGTCCAGATCTCCGACGGTTGGAATGCCAGCGGCGACTTCATCACCGTGACCGCCTATAGGAACGGCGCGCAGGTAGGCAATTCGTTCCAGTACAAGCTGACCACTACCAGCCAGAACCTGAACTTCTCCGGCAACGGCTGGGGAGATTACACCGAACTGGTGATTCACCCCAGCCCTAAGGGTTCATTCGTGATCTACACCTTGCAGGTAAACTAGAAAGTCTGGCCGGATGCCCCACTCATTCCCGGGTTTGGAATGAGTGGGAAACACTAGCCATAAGAGACAATTACCCATCCTTCAGTTTGCACTCCCACACATCCGAAAACCGCGGATGTGTGGGGCACCCAGCGGAAATATCGCATCACGATATAATCCGCATTCGGTTCAAAGCTAGAACCTACGAACCAGCCAGGCTGGTCGCATGCTCCATTTCTTTCTTGTTGATTTTGATCTTGCCGTCTTTCTCTAGCGTGGTGCGCAGGTTTTCTACGTAGAGGTTTTCAAACTCTTCGCGCTTCTGTTCCACCAGCGCATCCTTCTGCTTGTCCCAATCAGCCTTGATCTGCGCGTCGGTAGGTTCTTGTACCTCGAGCACTTTCACTACGACGCCATTCGGCCCCGCCTGAATGGCTCCGCTGATTTCGCCGGCCTTCATGCTGAATACCTGGCCGATCGGTCCGGTCATCGCGCCCAGTTCGGGGATTTGCGCTGTGCGTCCGATTAAGTCGCTGGTCTTCACGGTTGCGCCCGCTTCCTTGGCGGCCTTATCCAGGTCATGCTCGGAGTGCGCGCGGTCGGCGAGTTCCTGCGTCTTCTGTCCCAGCAACTGCTGCGCGCGCTGGTCCTTGAACTGCGCCTCGATCTTGTCTTTGACTTGTTCGAAGCTCGGCGTCTGCGGCGGCTGAATGTCGACCACCTGATACACCACATAACCTACCGGCGTGGCAGCAGTCGCCGGAGGATCATTCTTCTTCGCACCCAGAAGAGCATTCATCAGGTCAGGAGCGTTGCCGATGCCCGGCACCGGATCGCCTTGCGCGATGAAGTCGGTAGTCGTGAGGTTCAGGTTACGCTCCTGGGCCGCCTTCTCCATTCCGGCGGTGCGCGCCAGAGTCTGCACCGTACTGGCGACGCTTTGCGCTTGCGCCTGCGACTTCTGCTTTTTCAGGATCGGTTCGATCTCGGCCTGCACTTCATCCAGCGGCTTCAGACGCGCTTGCTGTTTGGATTCGACATGAATGATGTGGAAACCATAACTGGTGCGAATGACTCCGGTCGTCTGTCCGACTGGAGTGTTGAATGCCGCCTGCTCAAACTCCGGAACGGTGCGGCCACGAGTAATCGCCGGGAGCAATCCGCCGTCCTTCGCGGTGCTCGGGTCTTCGGAATACTTCTTCGCCAGGTCGGCGAAGTTCGCGCCCGCCTTCAACTGCTTCTCGATGTCTTCTGCCTTGGCGCGCGCCGCGTCGACCGCCTTCTGGTCCACTTTGCCGTTGGCATCCGGAGTCGGCGTCTTGATGAGGATGTGCCGAACCGTCACCGTCTCCGGAATTCTGAACTCATCCTGATGCGAGTGGTAATACTGATTGAGTTCCTCCGGCGTGATCGTCACCGCCTGCTCAAGCTTGCTGGTGTCGATGAGGATGTACTTGGCCTTGACCTTCTCCGGGATGGAGTTCGCGTATTGCTTCTTGTTCTGTTCGAAGAAGGCCTTCAGCTCGGCATCGCTGGGCTTGATGTCCTTCTTGATTTCGTCGAGCGAGAGCACGGCATATTCGAACTTGACTTTGGTGTCCTGCCGCATCAACTCGTCGCGAATGTCTTTGTCGCTGACGGTGACAGCGGAGCCAACGGCGGAGAGCAGTTTGCGCTGTGCGATCTCGGCTTTGATCTCCTGCTCAAACTGCTGCACACCCATATGAAAATTGCTTTGGATGAGCTCCTCGTATTGGTTCTCGCCGATGAAGTTGCCGTTGGGGAAGAGCGCCTTGCCGAACTCGCCCTGGTGCAGGTAATCACGCAGCTCTTCGTCGGTGACGGCGAGGCCCATCTTGTCGGCTTCGTAGACGATGGCCTTTTCGCTGATGACATTTTGCGCAGCCCGGCCCATCAGATAGGGCATAAGCGCGTCAGGCACGTTGCCTTTGAATTGCTGCTGGCCGATGAGGCGCGCCTGTTGCGAGACTTGCTGTACGGTGATCTCCTGATCGCCGACTTTCGCGAGTACGCCTTGCGTGGTGAGGTCGCGGCCGAGGTAATCGCCGAACAGGCCGCCGGGAACGAGCGTTACGACCATCATCACGCAGACGATGACCAGAAGTCCGCCCAGCACAATTTTCTTGATCGGACCAGGCTTTTGCAAAAATCGAAGCATGTGTTTGGGAACTCCAACAGAGTGGGCTGAATGCCCGATTATAAACTAGATACTTGCGGCGTTCGGTTCCGGCTCCGGCGACGAGCGACTCGCATTCGGCGTGTCTGCTCGACGCAGACGCGACTTATGCGATGCGGCGAGCCGAATCCGCCTCCCAAAAAAATGTTTCCACGTGGAACATTTTTGTGCCTCGCAAGCATATGATTACATTAGGCTTACATTGCACCACATTGGTGGCGTAAGTAGGGTTCTCCGCTCAAGTAACCAGGATTCCGTCCTCGACGCGCCAAATGATCGAACCCTGAGCCGCGCGCCACATTCAGCCCAAACGCAACCGAATGCTTAATGCATCCCGCTGCCGCTCGAAACCTAAAAATCCCCGCCGGAAGCGACCTGCTTCCCTGATCCTGAATCCATTATGTTGTAATAAGAACTACGATAGCTATGCCGAAATCGCCCTCAGCCCGTCGCCGTCTACTTGCCACCAGGCGCCGCATTCGTGAATACAAGATGATCGCCCGGGGCCTGGCCTCGACCGACCACCCCATCCTGGTGCAAATCATTCCCATGCGCCGCTGCAATCTCTCGTGCGAATACTGCAACGAGTACGATGACTTCTCCAAGCCGGTGCCGCTGGAGACGATGAAGACGCGCATCGATCATCTCGCGCGTCTGCACACTGCGATCGTCACCCTCAGCGGTGGCGAGCCGACGCTGCATCCCGAGGCCGACGACATCATCGCCCACATCCGCAAGCGTGGGATGATTGCGGGCATGATCACCAACGGCTATCTGCTTACCGCCGATCGCATCCAGCGCCTGAATCGCGCCGGGCTCGATCATCTGCAGATCTCGATCGACAACGTCATGCCGGACGACATTTCGAAGAAGTCGCTCAAGGTGCTCGATAAGAAGCTGCAACTGCTGGCGGAGCATGCCGAGTTCGGCGTGAACATCAACTCGGTGGTCGGCGGCGGCATGCACAACCCGCATGATGCGCTGGTGGTGGGACGTCGCGCGGTGCAACTCGGTTTCACCTCGACCATCGGAATCATTCATGACGGCGATGGCCAGCTTCGTCCGCTCGGCGACACCGAGCGCGAAGTGTTCATGAAGATGAAGGAGCTCGATAAGCGGCATTATTCGCGCCTGAACTGGTTCCAGAACAACATCGCCAACGGTAAGCCGAACGAATGGCGATGCCGCGCCGGCGCCCGTTACCTCTACATTTGCGAGGACGGTCTGGTGCACTACTGTTCGCAGCAGCGCGGCTACCCAGGCATTTCGCTCGAGAAGTACACCGTCGACGACATCCGCCGCGAGTTCCTCACCGAAAAAGGCTGCGCCCCGAATTGCACCGTCTCGTGCGTGCATCAGGTGTCGTACATGGACCGCTGGCGCGCCCCGCAAACCATCCGCACCACTCCCCAACCGCCCTTGGCCGCGGGACAACTGGTGCAGATCGAGTAAGCGCTGCGTCGCGGCGCTGGCAGCAAGAATAGCGCGTGTCTCGACATCCCACAGCGTGGGCGTAGTAAGTCGCGGAAGACTGTGGCTACAACGCGCCTGAAGCGGCGGTGGGCGGCGCTAAGTCTTGACCTGACAGAGTACAAACACCCAGAAATCGGACGGTCGCGATCGCATGCACAAAAACCGGTATCCACATGTTGTTCACGGCAGCAAATTGGACGGTGATGTGGAGATCCGTAATCCAGAAAGAGGGGCTCTTGGCCGGAACCCCCACAATCTCCCGAATGTGGTAGGTCTTGGCATCCACCCAGATGTCGCCGAGGAAAAGGCCGGCTTCCTTGCGCTTTGGAATGATGTGCAGAATGTACTCAGGAGCGTCTCCGAAGTTTTGCTCGGCCACAAAAACGAAGTCATAATTCGAGCGGTTGATGTCGCCTTTACGTCCTGATTTGGCAGAAGCTATTTCCTGTTCCAAAATCCCATCTACGATCTTTAGACCTTTCGACGCACCCTGCTCCTCGCTGACTTTGAAGGTTTTGGTGTCAGGGGGAGTGAAGCTGATTTGAGCGATTGCTTCCGAGTACGGTTTGGGATCATCGCCCCGGAATACTTTATATTGCCGGATCACTTCGTAGGGCTGCGCAAGAGCAGGGTTCTGCTCCTCGGTTCTCTCCAAGGAATTCAGAATTACGTCCAGGCTCGGCGGACTCCCCGTTGGTTCTTGTGCCTTTAGCGGATAGGACAACACCCACAATGTCCCTACCAGGGCAACAAGAATAATCGATCGGCGTCGATCCGCTATCCCGCGGGCGATCACGTGCGCCGGCTTGGAACTTCCGTTATCTCGGAGTGGGGAGCAGATGTTAGGCCACATTGTTGATCGGGCGGTCCTTCTCTTAACGATACCGGTCGCTCTCCTATCTGGCGCGTCCAGGATGGTTATCTATCGCGGCGGCACCGGTGGGCCTTCAAAAGAGAGGTCACAATTGCAGATTGCCGTCCAAAAATAGCAGTGATCAAACGGACTGCATTAGCGCGGTATAGTCCGTAGATGTCTGCCGCTTGTTGAAAGACTCCAACATGAACATAAAATACCTTCACATAGCTGCTTATATTTTTGCGATAAGTGCAACGGTCCCGTGATCGCGGGCTCATTCGGAACGCGCGAAACGGAGATCACCCGCGAGGCCGACTTTCGTGAGGCCGGAACGGTTTGTCTGTTGTGCGGGAATAAGCCAGCGAATGTGACTACCGCGAACGGTAGTGCGTGAGTTTGCTCCCGTGGAGTGGCGGAACAACTGAAGCGCCGATAGCCGGACCTGAATTCAGCGCTGAACGCCACCTGTGTCGGTGGAACATCCAGACCCGATGGTATCCCCAACCCCGTCAGCTCTGAGAGAACCTCCGGGTAATGTCCGGGAGCTCCCGCGGCGACGCTGACCTCGACTTCTAGAATCTGTCGCTTCGGTTTTCTGAACTGCTTTTAGGCCTGTTCTCTCGCCTGAGGGCCAGAAGGATTGGGCACCCGCAGCGCGCAAAAGCTTGTGGATGGACATCTCCAATTGGGGCGCAAAATAAGGCCGTCTGTCGGGGGTACGCGTGAGAACTGCTGAGATTGCCTGTGGCGCGGCAACGCGAATTCACCTGGTCGGCAACTCGAATCGCGATCATCTGCCCGAACGTGCGATATAATTAATTTGCCTTTCCGTAAGCTTTTCCTCACAACGGGCGCGTAGCTCAATTGGCAGAGCAACTGACTCTTAATCAGTAGGTTGAAGGTTCGATTCCTTCCGCGCTCACCACCCCAGGCATTGTGGTTGGCGATGCTTAAACCGATGTAATCAGTCGTTCTCAACACAAAGTGCGGCGGTCGATCACGGCCTCACCGTCAATTCAGCTTGCCCAGTTCGTCGAGTACATTGTGCCAAGCCGTTGGGTCCTTCTTGGTCGCAAATGGTGCCTCGCGGTTGGCATAATATGCGAGGATGTCATGGCGCAAGGCATCCGAAATGGGTTTCCCGCTGACCTTGGCTAGCAGCTTCGCGTAGGTGTCGTCAGCGAACGGATAGGCCGCAGGTTCTGTCAGTGTGCCGGTGTCAAAGTTTTCATTTGGCAGTTGGAGGCGTCCTTCCTGTTGGTCAACCAGCATTCTTCGATAGATGGTCAGCGTCTGGTTGAAGCTGTGCATGTACAACTCTTCTACCGCCGGCGTGGGCGGATGAAATCCAAGGGCGCTGAACGGTCCTACTTTTGGCACCAGATGCAAGACAAGCGCCTTGATGCGGGCTGAGACCCCTGGCTTTTCATAGATGTTCCCCCAATCCTGGCGGTATTCAGAACGCGACACGTTATAGATGAATTGGCTCCGGACCTCATTGGGGTGGCCGTTTCGGATCTCAGCTCTCTTCAAATGCCATGCCACCTTGGTCGTGTTCGGTATAACCGACGAAACCGCATGGCGATAGCTGCCGATTGCCAAATCGACGCTGAGGAACACGCTCGAGAGTTCGATGCAATAGGTGTCGGCGAAAGCTCTTTCCAAAAGCGGCTCTGATACTTCGAAACCGATGAATTCATGATAAGCGTGGGGCGCGTAGTTTCCTTCAGCGACCTGGTCGACATCGAAACCGAATTCGACCTTCAAGTGGGCTGATGGTTTTTCGTCATAAGTAATCACGGACCCGTATTTCTTTGCCAGCTTCGGGTACAGCATTGCAACCGAGAGGTTCGTGGCCAGGGGATGTCCGGTTGTGTCGGCCACGTAGTGGGAAAGAGCACCCAGGGCAAACGCATATTCGTTCAGATCATGAGATTCGGCGATAAGCGCGAGAACAAAATCGCCGCTCCGAACATAGTGTGTGAGATCACTAAAAAAATGGCTGCCAAAAGGATAGTAGCCCATGTCTTGAATGATGGCGCCACCGTAGGCATACGCATGGGCCTGTTGCAGTTGCGCCGGAGTCGCGTCGGGAAAGCGTTGCAGCAGCAGCGGCTTGATCCCATCGTTCCATGCTGCATCGATAATGGCTTCGTGGGTCAGGACAGAATAGCCTGCACAACGGCCGACAAGGAGGGCGCTGAAGAGGATTGCTAAGACAGAAAGCAGGCATAGAGGATAGGGACTGCCATGGAATCCAATCCAGTGGCGTTCGACGGGCTGCCTTGTCCCGGAGTTCTCCGGAATCGCCGCGATCGCGTGAGGTACGCTCGGCATCGGAGCTCCTTCTGAACTCTCTAAAGATACTTCAAAACCGAAGGCGGGTGCGTGGCCTTTACGCTGCGAGACCAGTGGCAGGCCGGATAGAGCGGCGCTAGCCCGATGGCCGCAGCACCATAGGTGGCGGCCAAACCATCAAGGCCGCGCATACCGAAGTACGTGGCCGGTATCTCAAATGCCAGGCGAGGCAGGCAGAAGAACCCTACAGCGCCCGTTTTCATAGCGTTGACTTCCCACCAAATACCCTGATCTCTGTTTAGCGCATAGGGGCGTCCGGCGCTACTAGGGAAAGCACTAGCTGCCCCGAGAAGGATCGGTTGGTAACATTCGAAGTCAGTAAAGACCGCCCTCCGAGGGGCGAGAATCGTTTGCCTGGTTGAGACTTCGGATCTAGCAGTAGACTGCAAAGACCCAAACAACTTGCTGCAGGGATCGAAGCGGGAGAGGGTTGAACACGGTGCATCCCACGCGCGCGGTAGCTGGTTGGCTATTCGATTACAAGAAGGAGTGGCTGCGTCCCGACGTAATCGCCGGCCTGACCGCCGCGGCTGTAGTCATCCCCAAGGCGATGGCTTATGCCACCATTGCAGGGCTTCCTGTGGAGGTGGGACTCTACACGGCTTTTCTGCCGATGATTATCTACGCTGTATTGGGTACCTCGCGTGTACTCAGCGTGAGCACGACGACCACGCTGGCCATATTGGCTGCCGCAGAGCTCGGTGAGGTTGTTCCGAATGGCGAGCAGGCTTCGCTGTTAGTGGCCTCCGCGACCCTGACCCTGCTCGTCGGCGTGATGCTCGTGGTGGCTTCCGTCCTGCGATTGGGCTTCGTCGCCAATTTCATCTCCGAGCCGGTCCTCATTGGCTTCAAAGCTGGCATCGGAGTGGTCATCGTGTTGGATCAGGTGCCGAAGATTCTTGGGGTTCATTTCGCGAGAGGGACGTTCGTCCAGAACCTGCTTGCTACCGTCCGCAGCATTCCTGAGACATCGCTCGCAACGCTAGCTGTCGGGGTCTTCATGATCGCGCTGCTGGTGGCTATGGAGCGACTCTCGCCAAGAGCACCCGCTCCTCTGCTGGCAGTGGCGGCAGGCATCGCCGGCGCCTACTTCCTGAACTTGCGCGCGCACGGAGTTGAATTGGTCGGCCACATACCGCAAGGCCTACCATCCTTCACTCCTCCGGTCTTATCGCTGGCGGCGCAACTTTGGCCGGGCGCTTTGGGCATCGCCTTGATGAGCTTCACGGAGACAATCGCCGCCGGACGGGCGTTCGCCAGAAGCGACGAACCCTCGCCGCACGCGAACCGTGAGCTGCTGGCCACGGGGCTGGCGAACGTTGCCGGGGCGCTGCTGGGCGCAATGCCCGGCGGAGGCGGTACCACCCAGACAGCCGTGAACCGTCTGGCCGGGGCGCGTACCCAGATGTCGGAAATCGTGACCGCAGCCATGACGCTGATAACGATGTTGCTGCTCGCCCCACTCATCGGCTTAATGCCGCAAGCCACACTTGCAGCCGTGGTCATTGTTTATTCGATCGGGCTGATCAAGCCCGTGGAATTCCGGCAAATCCTCAGTGTGCGACGAACCGAGTTCACCTGGGCTCTCATCGCCTTTGCGGGCGTAGTACTTATAGGAACTCTAAAGGGGATCATCGTCGCGATCATTGTCTCCATGGTGGCGCTCGCCTATCAAATGGCCGATCCGCCGGTGTACGTCCTCGGGCGGAAACCCGGTACGAACGTGTTTCGGCCGCGCTCTGAAGAGCATTCCGAAGATGAGACGTTCTCCGGTTTGCTGCTACTGAGACTGGAGGACCGAATCTTCTTCGCCAATGCCGAACGAATCGCCGAGAAAATGAAGCTGTTGATAGAAGAAGCGCAGCCTGGAGTCGTTGCCCTTCATCTCCGGGGCGTTCCCGACCTCGAGTACTCGGCCCTCAAGATGTTGATTGAAGGTGAGAAGCGACAGCGTGAGCGTGGCATCAGGCTTTGGTTGGTTGGGATGAACCCGCGCGTGCTTGAGGTGATCCAGAAATCGCACTTGGGGGAAGCGCTCGGACCCGACGCACTGCACTTCAATCTGGAAATAGCGGTCGCCAAGTATTTGGGAGCGGGGGGCGGTCCCGATAGTAGCTCGACCGGGGAGAACTCTCGGGAGCGCTCGCCATCTTAGCTACTTAGGTCTTGTGCAAATCGCCGCGTTTGTCAGCGGCTCCCACCCGCTACTCGACGGGCGGAATGATTGCCGCAAACTGCAGATCGAGCAGTAGATTGGTGCGGCGGTCTAATAGGAAGAACAACGCGGTCTGTTTTCCGGCAACGGATGCTCGCATCTTCAGCGTGCATTGCTGGCCGGGTATTTGCTAAACATCTTTTCTACCGCGGTATTGACCTGGTCCACTAGCTTCACTCTATTGTCGCTGAGTTTCTCTTTGGCTACGCCGCGCCATGCGATTTTCCTGTGGGCGGCATCGATAAGATCAACCACGAGTTGCCCCTTGTGCACGACGACGGTCGTGGTCGAGCCGGGCACGGCGCCCCACATCAGAAAGTTCTGGTCGAATGGCGGAATTCCGGCGTATCCGCTGTAGAGGTCGGAGTAACTCACTGCCATGTCCGAATCCGTTGAGCCGTACATCTGGACATACAGGTCGGGATGGCCGTTGGTCTTCTGCAAGCCGCGCTTGGTGAGTTCTTCTTCGATGGCGCCCGCAATGGCGGCGGCCAGCATTGGACGGGAGACCGCATCATGTTCGCCCCAGGCAAAGGTCTTGAACTTGGCAAAATCGAGATTGGGGTCGTAGGTCACCTTGATCTTCTGCGCGTGGGCGGTGAGCGCAACCAATGCTGCCAAGAGAAACCACTGTACCGCGCGGCATAGAAAGTGCGAGGAACGCGAGGCTTGCATCAGGTCTTTCCTCCGTCGCTGCATTGATCGGCTATGAACGTCTGCCCGGTAACTCTCCCATCATTGCAGCTTGCGCGACTTACTGGCGACTAGGGATTTGCCTAGTTGTCACCCGCATCGCGCAAGGGTAGAAGCAATTCGAGCCGATAATTTAAGCCGTCTCGGCTGGAATTCGTCCCTTTAAGAGAGGCCATTGCGAAGTTGAGGCTGGTGCCGTCCGACGGCGAATTCGTGGTCGTGGCCCGAACGGTTGGCCTTTGCTTCGGAGACGCTGCGGCCTCAGCCGTTTCCCGCAGTTAGTTCACGCTCCGCAAGGAAAAAATATGACTTGGCGCAACAGCCAATACACACAACATGATTCAACGACTCACGCCGGCAAAGCGCTCCGTCTGCTGCTTCTGCTGTTCAGCGCCTTTGCGTATCTTCAGGGCACGGCGCAGAAGTTGCCTGATGCGCCCAGCACAGCGAAGCCGAGCCCGACCACTGCTGCTTCGCAGGCCGACAAGGGCTGGCCGCGCAGCTTCAGCAGCGGCGCCGACAAGTTCACGATGTATCAGCCGCAGATCGAGAAGTGGGACGGAAACCGGCTGTATCTGTATTCCGCGGTCGAGGTCACGAGCGCAGGGAAGACCTCCGCGAAGTACGGTGTGGCATGGTTCAACGCCCGCGCCGAGGTGGACAAGGTCAATCGCACGGTCCTGCTGGACCAGGTACAGCTCACCAAGGTCAACTTCCCCGCCGATGCCAGCAAGAATGACGAGCTGATGAAGCTGCTGGCGCCGAAGCTGCCGACTGCGACCAAGACGATCTCGCTGGACCGCGTGCTCGCCGCCCTGGAAGCGGCGGATCAGTCGGCACAGGCGGTTGAGGTCAAGAACGATCCGCCTGCGATCATCTTCTCCAGTATGGAGGCCGTGCTGGTGCTGATCGATGGACCCGCGCAGTTGAACGAGATCACCGGCACGAAGCTGCAGCGTGTCATCAACACCAAAGCCGTTCTGCTCTTTGAGAACGACAAGAAAAATTATTACCTGCGGGTTATGGACTGGTGGCTGCAATCCAAGACGTTGCAAGGGCCCTGGGTTTATGCAAAGAAGCTGCCTGATGACATGAAGAAGGCGGAGGAGTACATCGTCGCGCAGCAAGGCGGGCAGACACTGCAAGAGGGACCGACCTCGTCTTCGCAAAAGTCGTCCGACGCTTCCGGCGGCGCGCCACAGCGGTCGCTGAAGGAAGAGGGCAAGGACGCGAAGATTCCCATGGTCTACGTCGCCTTTGGACCGACGGAGCTGATCGAGACGCGCGGAGAGCCGGTGTACAAGCCCATCCCCGGCACAGGACTGGAGTACGTTGAGAATACCAATGGCAATATCTTCCGGCTGAACGGCGAAAGCTACGTGCTGATCTCCGGCCGCTGGTTCAAGGCTGCGTCCCTCGAGGGGCCGTGGACATTCGTGAATGGCGCCGAGATGCCGCCGGATTTTGCGAAGATCCCGGTGGACAGTCCCAAGTCCACGGTGCTGGCGTCGGTTCCGGGCACGCCGCAGTCACAGGAAGGCGTGATCGCTAACACGATTCCGCAGACCGCGGCCATCACCCGCTCCGAGGCCAAGCTGACCGTCGTCTACGATGGCGAGCCGAGTTTCACTGCCATCGAAGGAACCTCGCTCAAGTACGCCAAGAACACGTCTGCTCCTGTGATCAGGACCGCGGACGGGGTTTACTACTGCGTGGAGGCAGGCGTGTGGTTCAAGGCGCCCACGCCCCAGGGTGGCTGGCGCGTCGCCGATACGGTGCCGCCGGAGATCTACGAGATCCCGCCAAGTTCGCCCGTCTATTACGTCACGTACGTCAAGGTGTACAACTCGACTCCCGAAGTCGTTTATGTCGGCTACACCCCGGGTTACTACGGGACGGTGGTTTCCGCCAGCACAACCACGGTGGTCTATGGCACAGGATGGTACTATCCGCCGTATCTGACTCCCACAGCGTGGTATGGCTGGCCTTACACCTACGGTGTGGGAGCTGGGTTCACCTGGACGGACAGCACCGGGTGGAGCTTCGGCTTCGGATACGGCTACGCTTATTATCCCTGGTATTACCCGTGGTGGGGCCCGATGGGCTATTACGGGTACGGCTGGTATCCGTATTATGGCTGGGGAGCGTGGGGCGGAGCGGCGGTGGCGAATGTTTACGGTGTCTGGGGTAATACCGCCTACGCTCGCACGGGGGCAGCATGGGCGAATCCCTACACCGGCAACTACGGCGCGGCCACTCGCGGCTCTTACTACAACACGCAGACGGGCAGGAGCACCGTTGCCGGACGCGGCTACAACACCAACATCTACACCGGCAATACGGCCGGATACCGCGGCGGAGCCACCTACAATCCGAACACCGGGATTGTCGCCGGCGGCGGTGCCGGCTACGCGGGCAACATCTATAGTGGCCAGGGAACGGCAGGCCGCGGCGGCTTCGCATACAACACAAACACGAATGCAGGCGTTGCCGCTGGCAAGAACAACGTTTACGCGGGAAAAGATGGCACGGTCTATCGCTACAACCGCCAGAGCGGCGACTGGTCGTCGAACAGCGGTAATGGATGGCAGTCGGCCAGCAAGCCTGACGCCAACCTGCAACGCCAGCAGCAGATGAGAACACAAGGCGCCCAGCGCACCCAGAACTACAACTCGATGCGCGGAAGTTACGGCGGCGCGAGAATGGGCGGAGGGCGTCGGCGTTAATCGGTGATCGGTGCGGCTGCTGTCGCCGTACTAGGGATTTTCCCAGTTTTCGCGAGCCCATATCGAGGACTAGCATCTGTGCGTCTTCGGGAGGTGTCAGGTGGCCGCTGGACAGCCTGGGTACGCCAAGCCGGACGTGAGCCGGGCGGTCGAGATCTTCATCAACATCGGCCTGGTGTTTCTGCTGGCGATCGTTTGCCTGCTGATCCTGCGCCCGTTCGTCGTGCTGATCGCCTGGGGCGCCATTATCGCCGTGGCTTGTTACCCAATCTTCAAGAAAGTGCAGAGACTTCTGGGCTCTGGCGAAGTCCAGGCTGCGGTTCTCTGCGCGGCGGTTCTTCTGGCGGTTTTGGTGGTGCCGGCGATTCTGATGGCGCGGGGCCTGGTGGAGAGCATCCGGACTGTGGTCGCGCGGATGCACGCCGGAACTGCGCTTATCCCCAACCCACCCGCTGCAATCGCGGATTGGCCGCTCATTGGCGCTCCTTTGTATCGCATCTGGAATCTGGCCCACACCGACCTGACGCAGACGCTGAAGGATTTTGCTCCACAACTCAAGTCGGTGCTGCCGGGAGTAGTGTCGGCGTCCGCCGGAGTTGGCCTCACTGTGCTGCAATTCTTTTTTTCTATCATTATCGCCGGCGTGCTGCTGGCGAATGCGCACGCGACGTCTGAGGTCACACGCGCGCTGTTCAACCGCCTCTTCGGGGACAAGGGGCCCGAGCTGCATCAGCTCGTGGGTGCCACGATTCGCAGCGTCACTTTCGGCATTCTTGGTGTAGCACTCATTCAGGCGGCTTGTGCGACCCTCGGCTTTCTGGTTGTGGGCCTGCCTGGAGCGAGCCTGTGGTCAGTGATCTTCCTGATCGCGGCCGTGCTGCAGATGGGAGCGCTCGTTCTCATCCCGGCGGTAATCTACGTGTTCGCCAGCGCTAGCACGACCAAGGCCGTGATCTTCCTGGTCTGGTGCATCATCGTGGCCCTCATGGATAACGTTCTGAAGCCTCTGCTGTTGGGGCGCGGCGTCGCAGTTCCCATTGCCGTAATCTTTCTTGGCGCGATCGGCGGCTTTGTTGCGATGGGAATCATCGGCCTGTTTGTCGGGGCGATTGTTTTATCAGTCGGTTATAAGTTGTCCATCGCGTGGCTTGGCTACAGCGGCGCCGGTGTAACAACGATTACGTAGAGCTACGGCGCGCCGTGGCAAATTGTGCCCGCTGGGCGCTTGCAGCGGCTTAGTTTTGTTGGAAGCGAAGAGTAAGAAAACCACTTAGATATAGGTTGGCCTTACTCTATGCAAACCGCGCCAAGTTGTTGACTCTCCACAAGTCCTCTTGATCAGTGGATTGGAGGTTCGATTCCTTCCGCGCTCACCACCTTCTTCCAGTCACAGCGTCTTCAGGTATTCGATAATCGCCCAGCGTTCTTCGTCGGTAAGTTCGCGGCCGATTCTGCCTTTGCCCGGGGGGTTGCGGAACTCGTGGCCGGCATTCGAATTCCCCGTTTGATCGGTACGGTATTCGAAGCCTCCACCAAATTTCGCCGTGCTGTATCCGACGTTCTTGGGATCGAAGTCGCGGCTTCCTACATAGAAAGTTTTGTCCCGCTGGCTGGCGGGGACGAGCATCTGGTAAAGGTTCGGAACCGAGCCGTTATGCAGGAACGGCGGAGTAGCCCACATGCCGCCGAGGGGGCGAGCGCGATAGGCCAGCGGCGCGATCACGTTATCCTGGCGATAACCATTCCACTCCATGCGCTGTTCCGGCGTCAGCCCCAACGCGTCGTAATTCATGTCGCGGATTTTGATTGTGATTGCACGCAGTCCCGTGGCCGCCGAAACCGTTCCCAATCCCAACGCGTCAGTCACCGCGGTGCGATTCGCCCAATCGGTCGCCTCCGTCGGGTCAGTCCCAATCTCGTCCAGCGGGATCAGGTTCAGCTTTAGGAACATCCTGCCTTCGAGTCCTGCTTCCCAGTATTTCGGGTCCTTGATGTCAGGCGAATCCAGCGGAGGCAAATGGCAGTGTTCGCATTGGTCCTTGTACAACTGGGCCCCTTTGGCGGCCTTCGCCCGATCGATGGGCCCGAACAGTTCTTGCGGCCATGCGGGTGACTTCAAACCGTTGAACGCCGCCGGACCAGCCAGCATCGACTCGAGCTGCCACTGGTTTTTCACGTTGACCGTCGACTGGTATAGCTTGGACGGGTCTTTCAGGTTCACGCGTGCGCGTACGCCGAGGGCTTCGCCGATGTTGCGCACCATGGGCTGCTGGATGGAGCCGTTGTACTGCACCCAGGCAAACCAGCTGGCGTACCACAACGGAGGGAAATTCGCCGGAGCGTTGGCCACGCGCAGGTTCGTGTTATTCAGCTCCGTCCCAAACACATAGTTTCCGATTCGCCCCAGTGCGTCGGTACGCCCAAAGCCTGCCGTCTCGTTATAGAGCTTGCCTTGGTCGGCCAGGCTCTGTTCGTCGAGGCCCTGCTTCAGCACCACCTCAAACTGCTCACGCAGCTTCTTCTTGTCTTCATCCGACGCGTTTTCTCCGAGGACAGCCTTCGAGAACCGGTCAAAGCGTCCGGGAATCTTGTCCGTAAGAGCGATTGCGTAACCCAGCTCGGTTTGGAACGACGCCAAGTCCACCGTGGCCGAACCGCCCTCGATGCGATAACCCTTCCCGTTGTATTCCAGCTGTCCGGTATGGCAGGCGGAGCAGGTCAGACCCATCACCTCCAGCGTCTCGCCGGTAAACGGGTCGTTCACTGTATTTTTGGCGAAGCCGACGGGCAATCCGTCAGGATTTTGTGGGCCAGCGGCGTCAGGCAGAAAGCCGAAGCCCGCCAGGTATGAAGTCTCGGCAAAGCGGGGCACGCTGCCAAACAGTTTCAGCTTAGGCTGTTCCAGCGCCAGGAACCACTTGTACGGCACCAGTTCGGTGCCCTGGCCAAGGTGGTAGTACAGGGCACGCTGCTGCGGAGACCAGTTCTGGCTGGCAAACTCCACTTGCACCGGTTTGTACTCCGGCATGTGTGCGCTTGGGCGATCGCCAAGCACTGCCTTTATGTTTTGGCAGCCGGTGAAGAAACCCGTTGCAGCAGCAACCGCGAATAAATAGGAGACAGCCTTAGGTCGGATGATCGTAGGCCTCCGAGTTTCCGGGAGCACAGAGTGAATGGAGTTTGGCGAAGTTTACAACGAAAGCGGCTGATTGCGATGCGAAAATCTTCGACCCCACACCATGAATTCAGAGATCACTGGCACGGATTGCGTCCGCCTAACAACGAAGACGGAGTTCCGGGCCGATCGAGTGCGCGACGCGCAGGAAGTTGTGATCATGCTTTCGGGCTATAGCTTCACGTCGCCAGACGAGATTTACGACAGGTTGGGCCTGCTCCAGCGTAGTTGGTCAACGTCATCGAACAGCTTGATGTCGGTGCGCAAAGTGGCAAGAGTACGAAACAGAAGAGCCAGGTCGCGCTGTTCGCGCAAGGTGGCTGCCAGTGCGCCCGCGTTGGTTGCGTTCACGCGCCAATCGCGACAATCGACGGGAATGGACTCCAGATGGAGGAACTTCGCCAGTACTGCCGCGGAGGATTTCGCGCCCCAGCCGCGTAATCCCGGATAGCCGTCCGCCGCATCGCCCACCAGCGCCAGGTAGTCGGGGATCGACTCAGGCGGCACGCCGAACTTCTGCACGATACCCGCCTCGTCCAAAGTCGTCTTTGTCCGCCGATTGAGCTGCACCACGCGCGTACCGTTCACACATTGCGCCAGGTCTTTGTCCGGGGTGCAGATGATCACCTGGCCGACGCGATTGTCGCGAACAGCGGCTGCAGCTCCGGCCGCCAGCGCGTCATCCGCTTCAAACTCGATCATCGGCCACACCGTGATGCCCGCCGCAGACAGAATTTCTTCCAGCAGATGAAACTGGGCCATCAGATCGCGCGGCACGCCTGCGCTGGTCTTGTAGCCCGGCCATAATTGGTTGCGGAACGATTCGATGACGTGATCGGTGGCGACGGCAATATGTGTCGCACCATCCCGGATCATCCCCAGCACCGACGTTAGTACGCCGCGGGCGGCGGCCACCTCACGACCCTCGGCATCTTTCGCGGAGGGCAGGGCATAGTAATGGCGAAAGAGTTCGTAGGTGCCGTCAACCAGGTAAACGTTCACGATTGACGTTCATTCTATGTCACTTCCCATGCAGATATTTGCGGCGTAATGGCGGAGGGAGAGGGATTCGAACCCCCGGTACCCTTTCGAGTACAGCGGTTTTCAAGACCGCCTGTTTCAACCGCTCACACATCCCTCCGCGGCGGCAGGGTCGGTTGCATTAATTATTGCATGGCTGCCGCGGCCCTCCGCATCCCGTACCCATCCTGACTTCATCGTCCCGCGATTCTGGAGCCCGGGCCATGACGGCCCAGGCATTCGCGGAGCAGGGCTGCCCGCCAGTGCATGTCGCGATTGGAAATATCGCTGGGCCAGTTCTGAGCTCCCAAACCGGCAGACTGCAACTAGACTTTTCCCGACGTATCGCGTAGCGTTTTTGCCATCAGAGGTCGCTGTCGAATCCCTCATGGCAGCGACGGCTTGCTGCTTACGGAGAGCGTCATGTTCAAGGGTTTTCGCGAGTTTGTTCTGCGCGGTAATGTAGTCGATCTGGCGGTCGGCGTGGTGATCGGCGCCGCCTTCGGGACGGTGGTCACGGCCTTTGTAAAGGACCTGCTCACCCCGATCATTGCGGCACTGGTGCAGAAGCCGGACTTTGCCAACCTGTCTTTCACCGTCAATGGCTCGAAGTTTCTTTATGGCGATTTCATCAACGCCCTGATCTCGTTTCTGCTGGTTGCAGCCGCGGTCTACTACTTCGTGGTTTTGCCGGTGAATGCCCTGATGAAGCGCTTCGAGAAGCAGGCCCTGCCCGATAAGAAGAAGTGCCCGCAGTGCCAGAGCGACATCGCTCTGGACGCGACCCGCTGCGCCTTCTGCACGCAGCCGCTGTAGGGAGGCAGCGGTCAGTGGTCAGTCGATCGCTACAGGTAAGAAAGCCTAGCGGAGCGAGGGCTTCGTATATCGCTAGAACGATGTTTTCCGCTGCAAGATAGTGTCAAGCCACTTTTCGCTCTTTCAGGTGCGACTCGGTCAAACGGCGATCCGGCTCGGTTGATCGTTTCCAGTAGCTATACCCGAACCACGCGCCATAGCAGAACGCCAGCAGGCCCAGCGAGAGCCCGAGGCTCAGACCCGCGCCCAGGCCGGTCATGCGCGAGACCACGTAGAAATCACCGCAGGTTCCGAGTGCCAGAAACGCCATCGCCCACAGGAGCAGGCGTGCGGTGATGTGATGCAGCGTTTCACTATCCTCGCCTTGTTCCACAATGCGGTGATACGCGGCCGGTGTAATCAGCAACACCGTGCAGACGCCGACCGAAGTCAGGCTCGCGAGATGCAGGATCTTCCAGACTTGCGGAATCTTGTAGAACGCCGTCATCCACATGATGATCAACTGAAAGCCAAGTAGCGCCTGGGCGCCGGGCAGTACCACGCGGCACTCGACGAACACCTGCTTCACGCGCGTAGTGAGGTCGGTCACTTGCTCTTGTTTCATGTCGATCTCCCGTAGCGGGTCGAACATCGCGGGCAGCGAAAAATGTCCGAGCTTGCGGCGTCTTGCGGCCAGCTCTATTCCATACCAGCAAACCAGGGCGAAGGCGAGCACCGCAGCGCTCAGAATGATCGATCCTGTCGTTCCCAGGACCCAATGCGCTCCCAAGAAGAAGCTCAACCCCATGGCGATGGCGAAAGGGAGCAGCCCGATGGTCGCGGTCGCGGTTGCGAGGCGATGAAACACCGCCGTGTTTCGGCCGTGCAGCACGATGCGGTGATACGTTACCGGAATCAGCAGCAGACCTAAGCCGACCAGCATCAAGCCCAGCGCAGCCAACTGCATCAGCCGAGCATACGGCGCCATCTGTTCGAAGCCCGACTCGAAGAATCCGCGGAAGCCGAAGCCGATCAGAATCTGGATTCCGAGTACCAGAATCCTGGTCTCATTGAGGGCATTTTCGATCTTGTCTTTGAGTTGGGCCACGGCTCGCCGGGTTACGAATTTGTTACTAAGCACAAGTAAGATTCCAGATTGCCCTGCATTCGTTGCGCGGGCTGCTTGTGGATAAAGTCAAGTCCCCGCAAACACCGCTCAGGTAAGGCTTTAAGGCGTAATTGCAGGCTCGAAAACCGGCCCCAACTATGCTACAATCAACGTGGGCGCTTCCGGCTCTAACTTACTGAAAGTTCTAGTAGATACGAGCATCCGCGAAGTGAGCGGAGAGCCCGTGGTGCCCGCGCTGAAGCTAGCGAGTGGCTGACGATACTGGTCGGCCAACGAATGGAGCAGGATGGCCTCGAAAGACACGCGTCTCGCCGCTGCGGCGGCTTCGGAAACTGGTAAGCCACTCACGCCGGCCGACGAAATACCTCTTACAAGAAATGGCAAGAACGGCAACAGCAAGCCGGAAGACGATTACACTGCCGACTCGATAAAGGTTCTGGGAGGCATGGAGGCGGTGCGCAAGCGTCCGGCTATGTACATCGGCTCGACCGGGGAGATGGGACTGCACCATCTCGTGTATGAAGTTGTCGACAACTCGGTCGACGAGGCGCTGGCCGGATTCGCAGACAAGATTGACGTCACGATTCACATCGATAACTCCATCACCGTGGTCGATAACGGACGCGGCATTCCGGTCGACGAGATGGATGTTGACGGCGAACGCCTGCCGGCAGCGCAGGTCGTGATGACTATGCTGCACGCCGGCGGCAAGTTCGATTCGTCTACCTATAAAGTTTCCGGCGGTCTGCACGGCGTTGGCGTTTCGTGCGTGAACGCGCTCAGCCATTTGCTCGAACTTGAAATCTGGCGCGACGGCTCCGTCTGGGAGCAGACGTACTCCAAGGGCGTACCGACTTCCAAGCTGAAGAAGACGGGCACGACGAAGAAGCGCGGGACCAAGGTCCACTTCGTGCCTGATCAAGAGATCTTCACCGCAACCGAGTACAACTACGACACCCTGGCACAACGCCTGCGCGAGCTGGCCTTCCTCAACAAGGGCCTGCTGATCACGCTTGCTGACGAGCGCACGACCGATGCAAAAACCGGCGAGTCGAAGAAGGCGGAGTTCAAGTACAACGGCGGTATCGGAGAATTCATCAAGCACCTGAATCGCGGCAAGAGCGTGCTTCACGACAAGCCGATTTACATGGAAGCGGAGCGCGACGGCGTGGCCATGGAAATCGCGCTGCAGTATAACGACGGCTACTCGGAAACCGTGTTCAGCTTCGCCAACAACATCAATACCGTCGATGGCGGCACGCACTTGCAGGGCTTCCGATCGTCGCTCACGCGCACCATCAACTATGCCGGACAGCAGCTCGGACTGTTTAAAGACGTGAAGGAGAACCTCACGGGCGACGACGTCCGCGAAGGCCTGGTTGCGGTGATTAGCGTGAAGCTGTCGCAACCGCAGTTCGAAGGCCAGACGAAGGGCAAGTTGAACTCTGATATCGCCGGTATCGTCCAGGCGTTCATCAATGAGCGGCTGGCCGCGTTCTTCGACCAGAACCCGCCGGTGGCAAAGCGGATCATCAACAAAGCGATTGAAGCTTCGCGCGCTCGTGAGGCGGCCCGCAAGGCCCGTGATCTCACGCGTCGCAAGGGCGCGCTGGATGGCGGAGGACTTCCGGGCAAGCTGGCGGATTGCTCCGAGCGCCAGCCGGAACGTTGCGAGGTGTATCTGGTCGAGGGTGAGAGCGCAGGTGGAACCGCCAAGCAGGGACGCGACCGCCGCTTCCAGGCGATTCTGCCGCTCAAAGGCAAAATCCTCAACGTCGAAAAAGCGCGCTACGACAAGATGCTGGGCCACGAAGAGATTCGCGCCATGATTACGGCGATGGGCACCGGCATCGGCAAAGACGACTTCGATATCTCGAAGCTGCGCTACGGCAAAATCATCCTGATGACTGATGCCGACGTGGACGGCTCGCACATCCGCACGCTGCTGCTCACGTTCTTCTTTCGCCACATGGATGAGCTGATCAAGCGCGGCCACGTGTACATTGCGCAGCCGCCGTTGTATCGCATCAAGAAGGGCAAGTTCGAGCAGTACATCAAGAATGACGGCGAGCTGGTAAAGGTGATGGTGAAGCGCGCGGCCGACGGCATTGTGGTGCGCTATGGCGAAGGTGCGGCCATACTGGAAGGTGCGCCGCTCACCAAGTTTATGACCACGCTGAATGACTACATCGGCTTCTTCGACAAGGTCGATAAGCGCCTTCGCGATGGGAAGATCACAGAGGTGCTGTCGCGGGCCGACCTGGTGAAGCGCGCCGACTTCGAAGGCGACAGTACAAAGCCGCCGGCGAAGATCACGGCGCTGCACAAGGCGCTGAAGGCCGTCGAGAAGGAGCGGCAGATCAAGGTCAAGGAGCCGCACTTCGAGGAAGAGCACAGCTTGTGGGCGCTGTCGTTCGTCAACGCGCAAGGCGCCGAGCACGTCATCAACTGGGAGCTGGCTTCGACGCCCGAGTACCGCCAGATGATGTCGAAGTACAAACAGATCGAGCCGTACATGCAGCCTCCCTACATCGTAGAACCGATGAAGAAGGACGCCGGCGGTAATGGCGCAGAGGAGTTGAGCGATGCCGCACGCGCCGATCTGGAGAAGGCTGAGCAGAAAGCTCCCAAGGCTGCCAAACGCAAAGCCGGCGAGGCTGTCTCGGTCGAGAAGTCATCGCCCCGCGAACTCTTCGACTACGTCTTCAATGAGGGCAAGAAAGACTACGACGTGCAGCGTTACAAAGGCCTGGGCGAGATGAGCTCGCAGCAGCTCTGGGAGACCACGATGGACCCGGAACGCCGCACCCTGCTCTCGGTGAGGCTGGAAGATATCACCGAAACGGAGACCATCTTCACCACGCTGATGGGCGAGGACGTGGAAGCGCGCAGGAAGTTCATCGAAGAGAATGCGCTGGATGTGAAGAATTTGGATATCTAAGCGGCATGAGATAAGGGACATTGCCAACTTTCGGCTCGGAGTCCAGAACGTGGAAGCAAGCATTCGGATGTACTCTAGCTTCGACGAAATGAAGAGGGATAAGTATTGCTACTGGCAATCGCGTCCGGTTCACGAACGCATGGAGGCGGTCGCAGAGCTTACACTTTCCTTGTACGGAATGAAACGCGGAGCGACGAATGCTCCCCGACTTCAAAGAGTTGTGAGGTGCTTGAACGCCCACGGCGTTAAGTATCTCGTTGTGGGTGGATATCGTTTCCTTTCACGCACAGCCTCGCGCGACCAAAGACCGTGGTAGCGCGCCAAACCAACAGGAACGAACAGAAACGCCGGGAGAAAAAGCAAGGCAAATCCGGTGTGCCTTAACGGGTCGTCGTGGCGCAATATGCTGATTGAGTTTCCCTAAGCGGTCAGTTGCAGTGACGTCGACCTGTGTTACAACGAATCTTCATGTCTCTGCGTTCCCTCCTCAAGAGTGTCGGCGTCCCGCAGTTGGTAGCGCTGGCGTTTCTGCTGGTCTTCGCGCTGCAATGCGTATGGTTCTGCGTCCACCAGCCGCTCTCGGCAACCGAGAGCGTTTACATTGAGGCCGGCCTGCTTCATCTGGAGCATTTCGCCAACGCCAACACCTCGCAGCACACGGCGCTGGTGCCGCTCATGGCCGGAGTCGTCGCGCGGTTGAGCGGCGCGGAGAAGCATGTCACCGAATTCAACAGCTACCGCCTGCTGCTTCGCCTGCCGTTCCTGATGACTGGAGTGGCGCTAGGCGCGTCGCTGTGGTTTGTCGCCCGCCGTCTTTACGGCAATATTGGCGGCTATGTCGCCATCACGTTCTATTGCTTTTCGCCGCTGACCATCGCCGGATCCGGTCAGATAAGCCCCGCGGTGGTGGGCGCGTGGGGTGGCTTCGGGCTGATCTTTACTGCGATTGCGGTGGCGCACACGCTCTATGCGCCGCGCGAGGTCGTGCTGTGGAACTGGCGCCGCATTCTCCTGATGGGACTCTCTATCGCCATCTGCGTGGGCGCGCAGTTTTCGCTATGGGTGTTGCTGGTTCCCGCACTGCTGTTCATGCTCTGGGTGGGACACGTGCGTCCGTTGGCGGCGGTGACGATCTTCGCTGCAGCCTGCGTCGTGGGGCTGGTGCTGGTGTCAGCGCTTTACGGCTTCAACCTGGTCGCCTACGGCAAGGCACTGCGCGCCGCCGATTGGCTGGAGGTCGGATCGAGCGAGTTCGTTTCCCAAGGCTTCTCCTGGACCGCTTCGGACTTCTTCCGCGGCAATGGCCTGGGGCTGCCGATCCTTACCGCAGTCACACTGGTGACATTCGTTGTATGGAAACGAACGCGCTTCTTCGGCACGGCGGCTCCGCTGCTGGTCACGATTCTGCTTTTCAGCATTGCCTTTCGCATGCAGTACGCGGCGTTTTCCTTCATGTTTGCCGCCCTGCCGTTCCTCATGCTATTCATGGCAGGCGTCTCGGCCGACCTGCTGGAAGGCCGCTTTGCGCTCGCCGCCAATGCCGTCGTCTTCGGAGTGCTGATTGCAAACGCCATGATCGACATTTATGGCCTGCTGAATCTGGGTGTGCGCACCCGATAAGAACTTTCCCTCATCCAATGGGTTGGAATAAACTAAGGCCGTTATGAGTACCGTGGCCGCGCCGGCGAATCGAATAGCGACAGCGCTGCGAAGCGTTATTGTGGTTTCCTGTCTCACGTTCGCGGCGGCTACGGTTTGCGCCGCGCAGTACCACGGCGGCCACGCCTACAACCCGCCCGTGCCGCACTTTTCCGGGCCGCCGGTCCCGACCGGAGCACCGCCGGTTCCAACCGGGGCACCGCCCGTTCCCGGTTATAACAATGGGTACTCGTATCACTATCATTACGGCCCGTACTTCAACGGGTACAGCGGACGTCGTGGCTCTGGCGGAGGCGGCTGGGCGTACGCGGTTCCTTACTACTATCCCGCGGACGACTCGGCGTACGGGTACGACTATGTAGGTGCGGGACCGGACTTGTACTCCGGCCCTCCGATAGGCCCCAACGATCCTGGGCTGCACATGATTGTCGAGCAGCCGCCGCTCGATCCTTATCTCAACGTGCCGCCGCCCGAATCGGCGGAGGTCGGCCCTCAGCCTACGGCGCCCCCATCCGTCAATAACGATGTGAAGCCCGGCGAGCCGGTCGTGCTGGTCTTTCGTAACGGCAAGCAGCAGGAAGTGACCAACTACGCCATCATGGGCGATACGCTGTACGTCTTCGACAGCGGCAGAAAGAAGATCGCGCTGGCTGATCTCGACATTCCGGCCACGGTGAAAGCCAACGACGACCGCGGCATGGAATTCAAGGTGCCCGCAGTACCGCCCAAGAAGAACGCGACTGCCCCTGCGCCGCAGAGCGATAAGCCGGCCGCGACGGACGCCACACCTCCCAACATCGCCGCGCTGACGCAGTAGGTAGAGCCAGCCTCTAGGCTGGCGTTTCTCGACGAAATCAATTGGTGGAGCACCGCTTCAGGTGCGGCATGCACCCTGAAGGGCGCTCCACCCGTTTCGGCGAGAAGAAATCTCACGGCGTCGCGGTTACAATCTTTACGTGCACAAGTTTTTTGACAATCCGGCGGAGCGGATTGCCCCTGCCGACGCTCGCGTTCCGGCGTCGGTCAGCGTCGGCGGCGTGGAGATCCGCCCAGCAACGGTACTTGCGCCGATGGCCGGCGTGACCGACACGGTCTTCCGCCGTTTCATTCGCAACCTGGGCGGCTGCGGCCTGATGATGACCGAGTTCACCTCGGCCGACGGGATCGTCCGCCACAAGGACAAAAAGGCGAAGCAATATCTCACCTTCTACGGCAATGAGCATCCGATTTCCGCGCAGCTCTTCGGTAGCGATCCTGCAACCCTGGCCGACGCGGCACGAGTGGTGCAGGACCTGGGCTTTGATCTGGTCGACCTGAACCTCGGCTGTCCGGCCAAGAAAGTTGTGAAGTGTAATGGCGGTTCGGGTCTGCTGCGTGACCTGCCGCTCATCCGCAACATCTTCGAGTCGGTGCGCTCGGCGGTGACGATTCCGTTCACGGTAAAGTTCCGCGCCGGCTGGAGCGACAAGGAGGTGGTACACATCAACCTGGCGAAGATGGCCGAAGACTGCGGGCTGGCTGCGGTTGCGCTGCACGCCCGCACCCGCGAGCAGGGATACAGCGGACAGGCGCACTGGGAGTGGATTGCCGCGGTCAAAGATGCGGTCAGGATTCCCGTGATCGGCAACGGCGATGTGCGCTCTCCGGAAGACGCCGCCGCCATGATTGCCCAGACCGGCTGTGATGCCGTGATGATCGGCCGCAGCGCGCCATCGAATCCCTGGATCTTCCGCCAGATCGAGCAGTACACCCTGACCGGCTCGTACGACCTGCCTAGCGACGCCGATCGTTATGCGATGATCCGTACCTACTTCGCCATGCTGGTGGAAGAGAAGATGGGCGGAGCGGAAGGCAAAATGAAGCAGTTCGCCGCCTGGTTCACCCATGGCGTGCCGCACGGCGCGCACCTGCGCAAAGCCGTGTACGAATCAAAGACCAGGAGCGAGATTCTGGACGCAGTCGACCAATTCTTTGAGGGCTTGTTGAGCGGCAAATTGGCGCCCGTGCCCATGCCTCAGAGTGTCAGCGAGCCGCTGGCAGTGTCATAGCAACCCGGTCACGACAAGTCTGCTCACAGTCGCGTAATTTCCAGCTTCAGTGCTACTATTCGTGCCATCACGCAGGAGGTTCTGATGCCGCATTGCACGAAGTGCGGGGCCGACGTGCCCGCGAGCGCGCAGTTCTGCCAAGTCTGTGGCCAGCCGCAAATCGTGGTTGCAGCTCCTCCCCCGGGTGCGCCGCCGGTCGCTCCGGTCACCCAAAGCGGCATGTCGGAGAACACCGCAGCCGCCTTAAGCTATGTGTTGGGCTGGCTTACCGGGATCATCTTTTTCCTCATCGACAAGCGCCCTTACGTTCGTTTCCACGCCGCGCAGTCGATTGTTACGTTTGGCGGCCTGCATATCGTCCGCATCGTCCTGGGAATGATCTTTGGTGTGGGCTGGATGTTCGGCGGCCACCACCACTACGGCTACGGCTACGGACTGGGAGGTTTCGGGATTGGCCTGATGTTTCTCGGCTTGATCAGCCTGCTCACGTTTGTTCTCTGGATTTTCTGCATGATCAAAGCGGCGAGCGGATCCTGGTTCGTACTGCCGATCGCCGGACCTATCGCGCAGAACATTTCCGGAGTCACCGTCGAGCAGATGGGCCCCAGATAGAAAGAGCGCGTCCTGATCGCAGAACGCGCTCCAACTGCCGGCTGATCCTCGCTAAATTACTTGATGTTCTTTCCGAAGCGGAAGGCCGGCCCCATCGAGAAACGCACAGCGTTGCGTCCGCCGTTCAGCAGGTTGGTAAAAACATCGTAGTGAACGAAATCGGCTGACACGCGCACCGCGAAGTGCTGGCTCATATTGAAATCCATGCCCCCGCCGAAGCCGTAAAAAACTTCGGTGTCTGAGGTTTTTCCCGTCGGCAGGAGGGCCGCCACAATCAGCGGCTGAATTCCATCGTTCCTGGGGTGCGCCGTAACCGACTCGTGGAGCGCGCCCAGTGCCGGTCGCACGAAGAAGGTTACTTCCTTTAATTTGCGAATGTTGAATTGCGGGCCCGCGCTGTAGGTGTATGTGGTCGCACTAAAGGGAATGGCCAATACATAGCCGGGCGGCAGCAGGGGAAGAAATGGCGCCAGTTCCCCCAGCGTTTTGGCGTTGAGTTCATCCGGCGTCAAACTGCTGCTGCCGTTAAAGACGCTGAAGTCGCCTCCCAGGGCAAGCCAGGTCTTGACGTTGACGCCGAACTCGCCATTGAATCCGTTTTCGAAGAGGTTCAGCTTCGGCGCGTCCAGGAAAGAATATCCCGCGAAGCTGTCAAATCGGCTCACATAATCTTGTTGGGAGAAACAGGTGAGAGAGGTAAGAACAAGAAACAACAATAGAGCGGAGAGAGGCTTAAGCCGCATATGGGTCTCCAGGCCGCTCCTTCAGTTCGGAGCTGACCCCACAGCAATTCGTCGCAGCACTGAAACCAACCGCACCAATCAGGCGCTTGCACGGAATTCCCGAATCGGGAAACCCTCGCACAATCGGATAGCAGGTTTTTGCAAGGACGGCAGCAGATTACAGGACGATGAAACTAATTTACAAGCAGAAAAGACCCGGCGCCACAGTACGCACCGTACTCGGTGATAGGCATGGTGGAGCAGAATGTGCGCAGGGTCATTGCTTATGTCTCCGCCTGCGCCACCGCCAGACGCCGGGCGATGATACCGTAAGCCGCCGCATTGAACGCCAGACCGATGTGCGTTCCCCGCACTTCGAAATCACTTTCAGCGTTGCCAGTCGTGCAATACCGCCAGTCGGCAATGCCGTCGCTGCGGGTGTAGATCGCGGTCTGCAATATGGAGCAGGTAAGCTTGCGCCGCAGCGACGCGAGAAACTCGCAGGTGCAGCGGCCGGTGTAGCAGGTAGGAAGCACGGCCTGTCCGTATTCCGTGAGAATCTGCTTGCGAACGGTATCGACCGCGCGGCGAACGGTGGGGTGGATGACAGCGCCGCGGAATGGCGAGGCCAGGGTAATCACCGAAGCGACCACGTCGGAACGCTGGCACGCGAGGGCACGCGCGATGATCCCGCCCAGGCTATGGCCGATCAGATGGATCTTGCGTCCGGTCTCGACTAGGGCGCGCTCAACGTTGTCGCTGAGTTGGCGCTGGATCAGTAGATTCGGGCATTGGGCGTTCAACCCGATCCCCGAAAAGTACGGCCGGTATCCGATGCGGCCCAACCATGCGTGCAATTGTTTGAGATAGGTGTCGGTTCCCAGGAATCCTGGGACTAGCACCACCGCGGAGCCATCGCCGCGCGGCACGCCTAAGCCGTAATACACAGGCGACGAGTGCAAGAGAAGGAGATCGGCGGCGAACAATGCCTCCTTCCAGATAGTTACGTCGGCTTCCCCGATTTCTTCCTGAAATGTTTCGGCAGGCGGCGGAGTCATGTACGCTGGCGTGGCTCTCCCAAGATGGAATGGAAACATTCACCCGCAGGCTGCGAGGACAGCGGCTGAGTTGCCGTGGCGACCGATCGGAGGTGGCTTCCGGGAAGTTAGTGTATTGATTGAAGTAGAAGGTTGCCAAGCGGAAAATTACCGGCAGATTCACGACGCATCGTCGCCACTCACCCGGCGTCTAATAGATAGAAAGAAGACTTGACCTTCGGACCGACAATTCGCCGCAAGGCCCGGCAGTTCGGGAGCCTGGTGCGCCATTCGGCCATGACGCCGCGCACCGGGGTCACGCGTAAGCCGGTGCTGGCGGCGCGCGACGAGTTGGCGGTCACCTTCATCGGTCATTCCAGCTTCTTTCTGCAAATCGGCGGCAAGAATATCGTCATTGACCCGAATTTTGCCCGCTGGATTTTCGTCCTGAAACGACTCCGTCGCCCCGGCGTGCGACTGCGCGATCTCCCGCCCATCGACGCGGTGCTGGTGACCCATGCCCACTTCGACCATCTGCATCGGCCTTCGCTGCGCGCTATTGCCCGGTATACACGCTGGCATTCCGGAAAGCGGCCGATGATGGTCGTGCCCCATCATCTGCGGGATTTAGTTGGCAGCCTCGGGTACGGCCGCATTGCTGAACTGGAGTGGTGGGAGCAGATGAAGCTGGGCGAACTGGAGATCACCCATGTGCCCGCGCAACATTGGGGCGCGCGCATCGTGCGCGACATGCATCGCGGATATGGCGGATACGTTCTGCGCAGCGGACGCCACTCCCTCTATCACGCCGGCGACACTGCCTACTTCGACGGCTTTAGCGAGATTGGCGAGCGCCTGCATCCTGAGTTGGCGCTGCTCCCCATCGGCGCCTATCACCCGGCATCGTACCGCGCTGTGCATACCAGCCCTGAAGATGCAGTGCAGGCATTTCTTGACTTGAAGGCACGTTGGATGGTGCCCATGCACTACGGCAGCTTCCGCCTCTCGTACGAACCGGTAGACGAGCCCTTGCAGCGCCTGAGGGCTGAGGCCAAACGGCGCAAGATTGAAAAGCGCATCCGCGTGCTGGATGAAGGCGTGACTACGTTTTTCGGATAGGGCGGCGTGACAATCAGCCTGCCATGAACTCCTGAAACTGCTCCACAATCCTTCCCGGGAGCTGCTCGCGATTCGATTTCTGCAGCAATCCGTGACCTGCGCCTTCGATAGGGAGCAATCGCGTCCGCGCGGGAATGAGCGCAATCGCGTTCTGCAATTCGTCGATGCTCCCGAAAGCATCGCGGGTCCCGCTGACAAACAGCGTGGGCGTTTGCAGCCTGGCAAAGTGCGCCGTTCGTAGCTGAGCTGGTCGTCCGGGCGGATGCAGCGGATACGACAACAGCAACAGTCCTTCCACCAGCGACGGCTCTTCGGCAACCAGCATGCTCGCCTGGCGTCCGCCATAGGAGACGCCGCCAAGAAATGCGCGACCGCCAAACTTCTCTTTCATCAACGTGACGGCGCGACGCAACCCGTCTTGATCGTGCTTTGCGTCGGAGGGGGAAGGCGGCCCGCTCGGCCGCCGCTGGCGGAATGGCAGATCGCAACGCAGCATGTTGTAGCCGGCCTGGGCGAACTGTTCCGCAAGAGCCACGAGCAACGGTGCCTTACTGTTACCGCCCGCCCCGTGCGTGAGCACAATGGAGCCTGCTCCCACGCCTTCAGCGAGATGGACGAATCCGTGCACCGGCGCGTGGCCGGAAGTAATGTCAGAAAACTCTTCTGCCTGTCTCACGATCTCTCGTCGCCACTCCTTACCATTCCGAAGCTATCCGAAAGGATAGACGAAATTGCCTAATCTTCTGCGCGCATTTTTTTTTTTGCGCAAATGAGGGAATTCGCGAGTGCATGTCGCATTTCCAGGTGAGCGGCAAATTCTGACCGCTTTGCACAATCGATCTTATAGGTGGCGTTGCGAAGAACTGCGGTTAAGGCCCTGCCACACTGAGCCCGCCGCAAAACACATAAGAGGAGCATGTCATGAAAAACCTTAAGCTCTATTTCGCCTTGGCTTGCGCGCTGCTGCTCAGCACTTCCGCGTTTGCCCAGAACTATCACTACCAGGTAGTACAGGACCCGGCCGATCCCGGCGATCCCTTTACCCAGTTGCTCGGCGTTAACAACAGCCTGATCATTGCCGGCTACCACAACTTCTTCCAGAACCAGGGATTCGTTCTCACCTTGCCCGCCAACTTCGCTACCGAGAACTATCCGGCGTCGATGATGACCCAGGTGGTCGGCATCAACAACACCGGCACCACCGACGGGTTCTACGTTGACCAGAACAGCGTCACCCACGGCTTCTATCGCACCAGCAACGGAGCCTTCACCACGGTCGACTTTGCCGGTACGGCATTCAATCAGCTGCTGAGCCAGAACGACCTGAAGCAGGCGGCCGGCTACTTCAGCATGAGCCAGAACAACAGCACTCCGGATACCCCCTACATCTACGATGAAGTGGGCGGGATCTTCGAAGTAATCGTCATCCCCGGCGCGGTGGGCGGAGCGCAGGCCACCGGTATCAACAACTCGCAAGCGAAGTGCGGCTTCTTCATCGATAGCCAGAACGTGAACCACGGCTGGCTTCTGCAGGGCGGCACGTTCAAGCAGCTCGATGTACCCGGCAGCATCTTCACTCAGGCTCTGGGACTGAACAACAACGGGCAGGTGGTTGGTTCGTGGATGGATTCCGGCAACCTGACGCACGGATTCATCTACACCATCAGCAACGGCCAGTACACCACGATCGACGATCCTCTGGGTGTTGGAACGACGATTGTGAACGGTATCAACGACAACGGCGTGCTGGTCGGCTTCTTCGGAACCGCCCCCATCAACCGCGGCTTCGTAGCCCTACCGCAGTAATCGCTGCGATAAATCATTACCTGGGCCCTTATGCGACCGGCAACCACCGGTCGCATTTTTTATTTCGGGGACACTAAGGGACAAAGATCTTGTACAGCATCACGTAGATCACGACGCCGGTCACAGACACGTACATCCAGATCGCAAACGTATAGGGCGCGATTTTCTTGTGGCGATCGAAGCGGCCCTTCAGCGCGCGCGCCAGCGTGATCAGGATGAACGGGACGACGACCGCGGCCAGGATGGTGTGCGAGATGAGCAGCGTAAAGTAAAACGTACGCGAGAGCCCCTGTCCCTGAAAGCGCGTTAAGCCATGAAGCACAAGATGATAGTAGAGGTAGGAAATCAGGAAAGCCGTCGAAGTAAAAAACGCGGCCAGCATCATGCGCTTGTGCGCCAGCTCGCGGCCGCGCTTGATGAAGTACAGCCCGATGCCGATGAGCACGGCGCTGGAGCCGTTCAAAACCGCATCCAATGCGGGGAAGAATGTCGGGCTCAATTGCATCATGCGGCAGGCTTGGTGGTGCGCCGGTTGGCTATCAAAAATGACAGTGCGAACATTACCAGCGTGAATAGTCCCAATACGGCGAAGTTCCCGCTCAAGGAGAGATCGGTAGCAGCCGACGCCGGAAACAGCAACGAGCGAAGCGCTTCCGTTCCGTAGGTCAGAGGATTAATGCGCATCAGCAGGCGGATCCACAACGACGCTCCTGCCAGGGGAAACAGGGAGCCGGACAGCAACCACAACGGAATGAGAAACAGGTTGATGATGGCGTGAAAGGCCTGGGTCGAGTCCATTGGCCACGCAATGATGAAGCCCAGCGCGGTCAGCGAAAAGGCGACCAGGAAAATTGCCAGCACCGTAAGTCCGAAGCTGGCAAAGGTGAAGTGAACGCCGACAGCCGGCGCGAACACAAGAAAAATCAATCCTTGCAGAGTGGCCAGCGTCGCTCCACCCAGAACCTTGCCCAGCACGATCACCGAGCGGCTCACCGGCGCCACCAGCACCGAGAGCAGGAAGCCTTCCTTGCGATCTTCAATCACCGACATCATGGTAAAGATAGCGGTGAAAAGGACAATCATGATCAGCGCGCCGGGAAAGAAGAACTCAAGATAGTGCTGCCCGCCGGCGCCGCTGGAGCGGAAGGATGTGCCGAAGCCCGAGCCAATCACGACCCAGAACAGCAGCGGTGAGGCGATCACGCCGACTACGCGCGCTCGTTGCCGGTAGAAGCGGATGACTTCGCGCCACCATAGCGAAATCGACGGCAGCAGCGTGCCGGCTCCAGCGGGAGCTAGCGTTGCGGGAAGATTTACAGTTTGACTTGCCATGAAAATCAGTTGTCCGTCGCCAGCGGAGACAACGCGAATGTTTATTCTATCAGTCGGTATCCACGCCCGAGAGTGGCCGCAAGTGCGTGCTATGATGAGCTGCCTCCCACCCGCATGAGTTCCTCTCCCGCAATTGTGCATCGGGCGCCGGACGCCTCGGGACCGTTCTCGCCTCGCTCCGATCGACACGTTTTCTATTTGCTTGGATTGCTGGCGCTGGTCTATGCCTTGTTCGCGGGACTGCGAACCGTCTCCGACTTTGATCTCGGCTGGCAGATGGCGATCGGGCGCTGGATCGTGCAGCACCACTCCGTTCCCTTCGTTGATGTGCTCTCTTATACCTATGCGGGACGACCGTGGACCTATTCCATCGGGGCAGGGATCATCTTCTATACCGCGTACCTGGTGGGTGGCTTTGCGCTGATTTCGTGGATTGGCGCGGCTGCCTGTGTCGGTACAGTCGCCCTGCTGCTTCGCAAGAACACGGCGGTTGGAGCCGCACTCGCTGTTCTGGCCGTCCCGATCATCGCCCTGCGGACCACCCCCCGCGCCGACATGTTCACGGTCGTACTGTTTGCGGCCGTTCTGTCGATTTTGTGGGAGCAGCATCGCACCGGTGCCGCTCGCTTGTGGCCGTTACCTCTGCTGATGTTCGCCTGGGTCAACCTGCACCTGGGGTTCATCGCGGGTTTGGCGCTGATGGTCGTCTATGTTCTGGCCGAACTTCTGGATGCGATCGTCACCAGGGAGCACCGAACAGAGGCGCTCGATCGACTTCGCCGGGCCGCGCCGTGGCTGGGCGCTGCCGCATTAGCTACGCTCGCGAACCCGTGGGGATTCGGCATCTATCGCGCCATTCTTATACAGCAGCGCATCGCCAGTGAGCACGAGTACCTGATCGCGGAATGGCGCCGTTTGCCGCTGACCTGGCTCGCCATCTTCAATTCGCTATCGCTTCGGCAGACCACCGGCACGGTCTACCTGTTGCTGGCGGTCGCCATCGTCGCTGCGCTACTGGCTTTATTGCGCGCGCAGTTCGGGGCAGCGATTCTCCTGCTCGGCGCAAGCTATGTTGGTGGACGTTATGTGCGCTTAGGCCCAGTGTTCGCCTGCGTCGTGGTCGTGGTGGGAGGACCGATTCTGTCTCAAGCCGCACGCCAGACCATTGCAGCGCTGAGATCGCCCCGAGTGCGCTCGCTGATCGCGCCCGCCGCTGTGGCGCTGCTTGCGTTGCTGGTCGCGGTGCGCTGCTTTGATCTTGCGACCAATCGCTTCTACCTTCGCGGTTCCTCCGAGAGCACCTTCGGCGCGGGCCTGAGCTGGTGGTTCCCCGAGGGCGCCGCCGCCTTCATTGAGCGCCACAACCTTCCCGGCGAGCTCTTCAATAGCTACGACGCAGGCGGGTACGTCGCCTGGCGGCTCGGCCCCGAGCGCCGCGACTCCATCGACGGGCGCGATCCGCTCTTCGGTGCACAAGCGATGCAGCGGAACAGCAAGCTGCTCGAAAGCTCGCCCGATTCGTCTCTATGGCAGCAGGAGGCGGCCCGATACGGCATCAACACAATCCTGCTGCCGCTGGCGCGCTTTGACGGAATCCACCTCGTGCGCCTGCTGGAATTCTGCAACAGCACGGCGTGGCAGCCGGTTTATCTCGATGAAGTTTCTGCCGTGTTCGTGAGACGCGGCGCGCCTGGAACGGAGGACCTGCTGCAGCGCTTTCCGGTAAACTGCGCGAATGCTCCCTTGCCGCCGCAACCGCCGTTGGCCGGCGGTGCGAACGCATTCAACACCTGGTCCAACGCCGCCGCTGTACTAGCTGCCTTGGGACGTAATTCCGAAGCGCTCACGGCGGCCGATAATGCGCTCGCGATCTTCCCCGACAGCTCATTCGCGCATTGGCTGCGCGGCAATCTACTGGCGGGGATGAATCGTACCGACGAAGCGCAGGAAGAATATCTGGCCGCGGTTTCGCTCGATCCTAGCGACGTCACCTGGTCGGCCCTGTCCGATTTCTATCGCAGCCACGGCCGTACTGCCGAGGCCATTGAGGCCATGCAACGCGCCGCCGCGCTCTCAGCCCGGCGGTACTCATTGCAATCGAACCTCGGCTATCTCTACCTGAAGGCGAACCTGCCGGCAGATGCGCTGCACGCCTTCGACGCGGCCGATCGTAGCGCACCCTCAAGCCTCAGCGCCGCGGTCGACAACGGCACCTTCGACTTCATGTTGGCACAGGGACGCTCGGTCGCCTACGACAAGCTCGGCGATTCGGCGCACGCCATTGCTTATCAGGAAGAAGCGACCAAGCTCCAGCCCGACGCTCCCGAGCCCTGGCAAAGGTTGGCCAGGTTGTATCAACACGCGGGGCGCGGGGAGGACGCTCTGCGCGCGGAGATGAACGCAACCGCGGCAGAGCAGAAGCAGCAGAAGTAAGATCGTCAGCTGAAGAGGGAACTATTCGCTGGAGTCGGGTTCGCTCTCGTTATCGGTCCAGAAGCGATGTCCAGTGCGGCGAATGAAGACATCTTCCAGGCTCGGCTTGTGGACGGACACGCCTTCGATCTCGCCGGGAAACGCCTCGACCACGTCCGTCACGAAGCGATGACCACTCTCGATTTCCAGGCGAACGCGATGGTCGAGCACGGTCGGATGCAAAGCAAAACGCTGCTCGATCCTGCCCGCCAGCGCTGCGGGATCGTGGGCTTCCAACAGAATCACGTCGCCGCCGATCTCGCTCTTTAATTCCGCCGGAGTGCCGAGCGCGACCACGTTGCCATTCGCGTATATCGCCAGGCGGTCGCAGCGCTCGGCCTCTTCCATCAAGTGCGTCGTGACCAGCACGGTCACCCGCTCCTCATCGCGCAGGATCTGCAGATACTGCCACAGATCACGACGCGCGCCAGGGTCGAGCCCGGTGGTAGGCTCATCCAGCAGCAGCACCGAAGGATGATGCAGCAGCCCTTTTGCCAGCTCGAGTCGGCGCTGCATGCCGCCGGAAAATGTCTCGGCTTTTTCTTTTGCGCGATCGGCAAGACCAACCCGACTCAGCATCTCGGCCACCCGCTTCTTCAGCTTCGCGCCGCTCAGCCCGTAGATGTGCCCGATCAGGGTCAGGTTCTCTTCGGCCGAGAGTTTCACGTCGATGCTCTGCGCCTGGAAAACGACGCCGATATTGCGGCGCACCAGCGCCGGCTCGCGCGCCACGTCATGGCCCACAATCAGCGCCCGGCCGCCGGAAGGCAGCATGAGAGTCGAAAGGATGCGAAAGGTCGTGGTCTTGCCGCTGCCGTTGGGACCGAGCAAGCCAAAGATCTCCGCCGGCCGCACATCGAAGGACACGCCCGCCAGAGCGACGCGATCACCATACTGATGTCGCAGGCCTTGCAGCAGAATCACTGCGGATGCCTCGGGGACCGAGTTATCGACGGCGGGATGATGGAGAGTGTCTGAAGCGCTCATGCGGAGGCCATTGTCAATTCTATATGGCGGGCGCGGGATGGGTCGAACTTCCTGCTCCGACGCGCGCGCCTAAGCCGCCGCTGCCGGCGCCTTTCGCTCGCGCAGTGTCTCTACGATCACGTACAGCACGGGGATGAAGAACAGGTTCAGTATGGTGGATAGGATCATTCCCCCGAACACGGTGGTGCCGACGGAGTGCCGGCTTTGCGAGCCCGCGCCGGAAGCGAACACCAGCGGCAGCACGCCCAGGATGAAGGCGAACGAGGTCATCAGGATCGGGCGCAAGCGAATGCGCGCGGCTTCCACGGCGGCTTCTCGAATAGAGAGCCCTTTGTGGCGCAGTTGCTCGGCGAACTCGACGATGAGAATGCCGTTCTTCGACGACAGGCCGATCAGCATCACCAATCCAATCTGGCAATAGACGTCGTTCAGCTGGCCGCGCAGCACCTGGGCTATAAGCGCGCCCAGCATCGCCATAGGCACGCTCAGAAGAATGATGAAGGGCAACACCCAGCTCTCATATTGGGCGCAGAGCGTGAGATAGACCAGCAGCAAGCCCAAGCCAAATAGCAGTGCCGATTGCGAGCCCGATTTGAGTTCTTCGAGCGACAGCCCTGACCACGAATAGTTAAAGCCGAGCGGCAGATTCTTGGCCACCTGTTGCATGGCCTGGATCGCCTGTCCCGAGCTGTAGCCCGGCCCGGCGGAGCCGTTGATTTCGGCGGACCGGAAGAGATTGTAATGGCTGATGACCTGCGGCGAAGTGGACTCGCTGATCTGGACGACATTGTCCAGCGGGATCATCTGATTATTGTCGGAGCGCACATAGAACTCGCGAATATCGCGCGGCTGGCGGCGGAAGTTCTGGTCGGCCTGCACGTACACGCGATAAGCGCGGTTGTTGAAGTCGAAGTCGTTGACGTAAGCCGAACCCATATATACCTGTAGCGCGTCGCTGATCTGCTGGATGGGTACTTGCAGGCTGCGCGCCTTGGCCCGGTCGATCTTCACCAGAAATTGCGGGTCGTTCGCGGTGAACGAACTGAAGAGCCCGCTGAGGTCCTTGCGGGCATTGCCTTGGCGAACCAGACTCTGAGTAACGTTGTAGAGTTCCTGGATCTGGTTGCCGCCTTCATCGAGAACTTCGAAGGTGAAGCCGCCGAAGCTGGAGACGCCGGCGATGGCCGGCGGCAGAAACGGGAACGCTTGGATCTCGGTCAACTGGCTCAACGGTCCACGCAGGCGGTTGACCACCGCACTGGCGGAATTCTGGTCGCCTTTTCGCTTGTCGATATTCGCCAGATTCAGGAACACCATGCCGCGGTTGGCGCCGTTGCCGCTGAAGCTGAAACCCACAACGCTGAATGCGCCGATGATGCTCTTCTCCTGCGCGCAGATTGCCTCGACCCGGCGCATTGCGTCCGAGGTGTATTCCACCGAAGCTCCCTGCGGGGCTTGAACCAGGATCATGAACCAACCCTGATCTTCGTCGGGTACGAACCCTGTGGGCACGGCCTTATACACGAAGTAGGTTGCGGCCAGGCCCGCGAAGAACAGCACTAGCATCAGGTACCGGGCCTGTACCGCCTTCTTGGCGCCGTACACGTAGTAGGCAGTAGTGCGATGCAGGATATGTTCGACGCCGCGGAAGAACGCGTTTTTCCTGCCGGTCTCGGGCTTCAGCAGCAGCGCCGAGAGGGAGGGCGTGAAGGTCAGCGAGTTGAAGGCGGAGATCGCGATCGAGAACGCAATCGTCAGCGAGAACTGCTTGTAGAGAAGGCCGGTGGTGCCGGGGAAAAAAGCCACCGGCACAAACACCGCAACCAGCACCAGCGACGTTGCGACCACCGCGCCCGTCACCTCGCCCATGGCCTCCGATGCCGCGACGCGCGAGTCGCAATGCTCCTCGCTCATGTGGCGCTGAATGTTTTCGATGACCACGATGGCGTCATCGACCACAAGTCCCGTGGCCAGCACAATTCCAAATAGCGTGAGCGTATTGATGGAGAAATTCAGAAGCTTGATGAAGGCGAACGCGCCGATTAGCGAAACCGGGATGGTGACCGCAGGAATCAGCGTGCTCCGCCAATCCTGCAGGAAAAGGAACATCACCAGCATGACGAAGATGATGGCCTCGATCAGCGTCTTCAGCACTTCTCGGATGGAGTCGCCGACGAAGGTCGTCGTATCGAACGCTACTCCATAATGCAGTCCCGGTGGGAAACGCTTGGCTAAACGCGCCAGCTCTGCGCGGACAGCCTTGTCGACGTCCAGAGCGTTGGCCGTTGGCAGTTGCGTGATGCCGATACCGATGCCGTTGTAGCCGTTGAAGCGCAGCTTGCCGCTATAGTCCTCGGCGCCCAACTCGGCGTGCCCCACATCAATCAGCCGCACCAGAGCGCCATTGTTTCCCGGCTTGAGTACGATGTCGTCGAACTGCGCCGCTTCCGTCAGACGACCCAGGGCACGGACGCTGATCTGGTACATCTGCGTCTTTGCCGTCGGCTCGGCGCCTACCTGCCCGGAGGCAATCTGCACGTTCTGCTGTTGCAGCGCTAAGACCACATCCGACGCTGTGAGACCTCGAGCTGCCAGGCGCGAGGGGTCGAGCCACAGGCGCATCGAATACTTGCGCTCGCCGAAGATCTGCGCGTCGCCGACGCCTGCGATGCGCTTGATCGCATCCTTGACGTAAATGTCGATGTAGTTGCTGATGAACTCGGAGGTGTAGCGATTGTTCTCGCTGTAGAAGCCGGCGGCGAGCACGAAGGAAGTGGAAACCTTGTTGATGGTGATGCCGGTGCTCTTTACTTCGTCGGGCAGGCGGCCGGTTACGCCTTGCACGCGGTTCTGCACGTCAACGGCGGCAAGGTCCAGGGGACGCGTCAGCTCAAACGTGATGTTGATCGAACTGCTGCCATCGTTGCCGCTGGTGGACGTCATGTACCGCATGCCCTGCACACCGTTGATGGCTTGCTCCAGAATCGTCGTAACCGACGATTCAACCGCCACGGCGTTGGCTCCGGTGTAGAAGCAGTTCACGGCAATTTGCGGCGGAGCCAGCTCGGGGAACTGCGCGATGGGCAGGAAGGGAATGCACACCGCTCCTGCGATGACGATGAACAACGACGTCACCGTGGAGAAGACCGGACGCTGGATGAAGAAATCGGAGAACAACCAGGGTTCCTTGGTTAGCGGTTTTCTTGGTCGAGCGAACCTTCAGGTTCGCGTCTAACCTCTTATTATTTGGTTCAGACCGGCTTTAGCCCGCGTCTTGCGCCATGGCGAATCCAAGGGCCAAAGCCCCAGAATATCCAGGCTCTGGTTACGCGGACCTGAAGTCCGCTCTACCCTACTGCTCGATCCTGATCGGCGCGCCATCCGTAAGGTTCTGGCCACCGGAGACTACGACCTGATCGCCTGCCTTCAATCCGCTGACCACGGTGTAGTCATTGCCGACGATCTCGCCTAGCTCCAGAGGACGCTGGCGCGCTACCAGCTTCCCGTTTTCCTGCTCGGTCACAAACGCGAAGAACTGGCCGCTTACTCGAGTGACGGCGACTACCGGAACGGTCACACCCGGATGCGTGCTCCAGACAATGCGCGCTCGCACCAGTTGCAAATTACGCAGCAGATCGGCGGCCTGGTCCGCCGGCGCCTTCACCAGCACCGACTGCGTGCCGGATTCGACCTGCGCCGAAATGAAGTAAACGTTGGTGCGCAAAAGCACCTTGCCACTCTGGTCGATCACTTCCACCGGCGCGCCCATCCTGATATCCGTTGCATGCTCCGAGGGAATAGAGATGTAAACTTCCAGGCCGGAGCGCTCGTCGATGGTGGTGAGCGCGGTGGTGTTGGTGACACGATCGCCGACGTGTACGGGAATGTCGCCCACAACGCCGTCGGTCGGCGCGAAGACGCTGTAGTACCTCAGCTGCACCTTGGAAGAATCGATCTGGGCATCGATGGCCTTAACGTCAGCCACCGCGCCGTCGTAGTTCGATTGCGCCTGGTCCAACTCCTGTTTGCTGACTACGCCGCCATCCGCTAACGCCTTGGTGCGTTCGTACTGCGCCTTCGCCCACGCCAGGTTCGCTTCCTTGGAGCGCTTCTGCGAATCGTAGTTGGAGACGGTGGCCTGCTGCCGCCGCGGATCGATCTCCATCAGCGTGTCGCCTTTGTGGACCATCTCTCCGGAATGGACATGAATGCCAAAGATCCATCCCTCAACGTCAGACATGATGGTGGCCGAATGACGCGACTTGATCTCGGCAACGTATTCCGAAGCGTCCCCAATGGACTGGTCCTGCACCTTCTGCACTTTTACCGGAGAGGGCGGCGGACCTTGCGGCGTGTCGGCGTTGCCGCGGTTGCAACTCGTAAGCAGCAGCGCCAATCCAACGGTGGCGACTGGGAGTGCGAATTGGAACGCACTCGCGCGCGAAGCATACGAGCGCAACTTGAGACAATTCATAGCAATTTTGAAGTCGCCGCTTGCCGGATTGCGATCAAAGAGGGCTGGCTAATTGTAACCTGAGCTGCCCGATTATGAGGAAGGGCGACAGAAACTTGAGATGGGTGGAGAGTTAACGAGGCAAAGCGCGACTTTCTGCGTAGCCGTGAAGCGGGCCGCAGAGCGGCGGAATGAGGTTAGGCGTGGCGTAAGAGGCGTGACTCCATTTGATGTTGCATCGGAAGAAACCGAAGGGGGCCCGAGCGCCGCAAGCGCGTGCGTCAAGTGGAAAAAATTTCCTCGAGTCCCCCCGGGGACGAAACCGTTTGGTGACTCAGTCCGCTGCTTCCTCGGCCGCCGTTTCGGCTCCCATCCGATGTTGCAGGTGCGACCACACGAAGTAGATTGCCGCCAGCACAATCACGCCCAGAATCAGCGCGTCCAGCCGGTGAAACCACGTCTTCAGGCGGGGATCGGTTTCCCAGCGCTCGCCCAGCTTCATCCCGACGTAAGCCAACGCAAAGCACCAGGGCCAGGAGCCGACGAAGGTATAGATATGGAACTTCACGCGCGGCATGCGTGCGATGCCCGCCGGTAGCGCGATGAATGTACGAACCACCGGCAGCAGGCGCGCGATCAATACCGCGATGGCGCCGCGACGTTCGAAGAAGCGGTCCGCAATGTTCAGCTCCCGCTGGCTCAGAAAGATGTAGCGCCCGTACCGTTCCACCAGCGGCCGCCCGCCGAAGTAGCCGATCTCGTAGGCCAGCACCGACCCGAGATTGCATCCCAGCGCGCCCCAGGTCGCGACCGCGATCAACGAAAAGCGACCGGTATAAACCAGGTATCCCGAGAACGGCATGATGACTTCCGACGGCAGCGGAATGCAAGCCGATTCGATGGCCATCAGCGCCATTACGCCGGGGTAGCCCGCGGCGGAGATGACACTGACGATCCACGCTCCTATAGCTTCAAGAATGTGCGCAATCATGTGATTTGAGGAAGTAGAAACCGGCTATTCCCGGGCAATTGCGTAATAGCCTTGCCGTGCCTGTACCTTGTAGTCCTTAGCGTGAATCTGGATTTTGCGATACGTCCCGTCGAGCTTGGTGTTGGTGGGAGTGTATCCGATGTTGTACTGGCTGCGAAGCTCGTTCTGAATCTGATCGAATGCCTGCTTTAACTTTTCCTGCTTGTTGCCGACTTCGATGACCCGGCCGCCGGTCGCCTGGGCCAGCTTCTGCATTTCGGAGTCGCCGCTATATCCACCGAAGCCATAGAAGCCGCGATCGGCAATCAGGATCACATAGCAAATCGTGTCGGCCTTCTGCGCCGCTTCGATCGCATCCTGAATGCGCAGGCGGCTGCCCTGATCTTCGCCATCGGTGAAAATGATCATCGCCTTGCGGCCAACTTCGTTCTTCAGCTTCTCATCCGCGCCCAGATAAATCGCGTCGTACAGCAGCGTGCCGCGTGGCGTGGTTGGAACCGGTCCGCCGCCCAGTCCAGGAGGGCCACCGCCCATGCCGGCGTTGATCTGCATCTTGTTCAGGGCGCGCGTCAGCTCGCGAATATTGTTGGTGAAGTCCTGATCGAGATCGACATCCACGTCGAAGTTGATGACAAAGGCCAAGTCTTTATCGCGCAGAACAGCTCTTAGAAACTCCGCGCACGATGTCTGTTCGATATCCAGCACTCGCGTCTGGCTGGCGCTGGTATCGATCATGATTCCCAGCGTCAGCGGCTGGTTCGATTCTGCCGAAAAGTATTTGATCGTCTGCGGTTTGCCGTCCTCCAGCACCTGAAAGTCGTCCTTGGTCAGGTTGGGGATCAGCATGCCATGCTTGTCCTTCACATTAAAGAAAAGGTTAACAACGTTGACCTGCGCCTTAAAGACCTGAAGATTGTCCTGGTCGGAGGGCGCCTGCTGCTCCTGACTGGAAGAAGATGACGATGCAGGCGCATCCTGCGCTTGGGCCAGCAGGAAGGGGACACTGCTAAGGATGGAGAACACAAGGACAGAAATAAAGCGAAACCGCGGCGGCATAGTTACTCTTTTCGGTCGGATGCATCCATTCTATTGCAGGAAGCCGGATTCGGCCATGAAAGCTGTCGGTCTGGCCCTGCTCCATTTATACTGTGCGGAAGCCCGGTACATTCCTGGAGACGCACGCATACATGTTTCGTCGCCCATTCAACTGTCGCATGCAGGGAGTTATTCTGTCGGCAGTACTCACGTTTTTTGCCGCCCCAGCGCTGTGTCAGGATCAGCCGCTGCCCGATGCTCCCCGCCCGCAGAACAACGCGCCCGCGCCCAACGTGAACGTACCGCAGCCGCCTGGTTCGGATGATCAGGCCTCGGCAGGTGGGAACCCCGGTCAGGGCGAAAATACTCGCGGGGCCGGACAGACGAATCCGCAGCCTCCTCCTCCGGGCTCGCGGGAGATCAAGACCGTTCCTGCTGGCAGCGTCCCCAAGTCCAGCCCCAGCGGCCCTGACGAACTGTTCAGCCTGGTGAAGAACGTCAGCTTCGTGGCTGTTCCGGTCACGGTCAAAGATAAAGAGGGCAAGCTGGTCGACGGCCTGCTGGCCAAAGACTTCGTCATCTATGAGGACGGCACCCCGCAGAAGCTGACCTTCTTTACCAGCGATACGTTCCCGCTCGCCGCCGCATTGATCGTTGACCAGGGATTGCCCGACCCTGCGCTAAGAAAGGTGAACCAGACGTTTTCCGCTCTGGGTGGCGCCTTCGGCCCATTCGATGAGATCGCGGTTTACACCTATGGCAATTCGGTAAGCAAGCGCCAGGACTTCGGAAACACCACGCGCATGGAGTTGGCGCTGCACCGCATTTCCGACGATTCCGGCACAAATTCAGGCGCCTCGGTTGTAGGCGGCCCCTTTGGCTCCGGTCCGCAAACCAACAGCAAGCCGCCGGAGGGGGCTCGTCAGGTGATTACGCCCAAGCCTGAATTTCATGTCCTCAACGACGCTATCCTGACCGCGGCCCAGGACCTCGCCCGTCGTTCGCCCGCCAGCCGGAAAATCATCTTCATCATCAGTGACGGCCAGGAGTATGGTAGCCGCGCCAGCTATTCGCAGGTGCTGAAAGTTCTGCTGACCGACGGAATCGCGGTGTACGCGGTCGGCGTAAACACTGCCGCGATGCCCATCTACGACAAGGTTGCCAAGGCACGAATTCCCGGCTTCGGTTACACCAACATCCTGCCTCGCTATGTGAATGCCACCGGCGGCGATGTGCTGGACGAATTTTCGAAGGAAGCGATCGAGAGCGCTTACCAGCGGCTCACCATGGAGGCACGCAACCAGTACACGCTGGGCTATAACACCGCGCAGCGGCCTTCCAGCAACTATCGCGACATCGAGGTTCGAGTGAAGCGTCCGGGGTTGGACGTCTTCGCCAAACACGGCTATTACCCGCTGCCGCCACAACGCGAAATACCGACACCGCCTGAGTCAGGCGACGCGCAACCACCACCGCCCAGCAATACGAATTAGCGGATGACCGTGGCCGTCGGGCGATCCGGCGTCCGCCTCTTGAGCATGCCTATCTCTCCCGCGCGAACCGCCGCATTCGACACTCTGCTGCGCGTCGAGCGCGCGGATGCCTACGCCGGCGAACTCCTGCACTCCGGCCGGCTGGAGAGTTTGAGCCGTGCTGATCACGGTCTTACTACGGAAATCGTCATGGGCGTTCTGCGTTGGCGCTCGCGTCTGGACGATGCGATTGCCTCGGCCGCCGCGCGTCCGCTCGACAAACTCGATGTCGAGGTCCTTACGGCACTCCGAATGGCCGCTTACCAGTTGCAGTACCTCAGCCGCATTCCCGCGCATGCCGCGATCAATGACAGTGTCGAGTTGGTGAAGCGGGCAAAGAAGCGGTCGGCGGCGCCGTTCGTCAACGCGGTGCTGCGCAAGATTGCGGGAACGCAGGGGCGCCCTACCGATTCGCCAGTTTCGAGTGAGCCGGACAATGCTGCGGCGCTGGCGCGTGAGTTCGCGCATCCGCAGTGGCTCGTCGAGCGCTGGATAACCCAATACGGGTGGGACCGCGCGCACGCGATATGCCGCCACGACCAGAACATCCCCAAGACTGCGATTCGTCTGGACGATTGCTCGCTTGAAGCCGAATTGCAAAGCAGCGGCATCGAGCTTGCGCCCGGGGAGTTGGTCGCCGGTGCTCGCATCGTGACCGCAGGCGACATCACTCAGACGCGCGCGTTTCATGAGGGCCGCATCTTCATTCAAGACGAAGCTTCGCAGCTTGTGGCGCTGCTGGTGGGGACAGGGAAGCGTCTGCTCGATTGCTGCGCCGCTCCCGGAGGCAAGACGGCAGCGCTCGCAGCACGCAATCCCACCGCAGAGATTGTCGCTGCGGAATTGCACGCGCATCGCGCAGAACTATTGCGCAAACGAGTGCGCGCCGCCAACGTAGAAGTCGTCCAGGCAGATGCAATCACGTTCGCGGCCGACCGCAATTTCGATCGCGTGTTGGCCGACGTGCCCTGCTCGGGTACGGGAACGCTCGCGCGTAATCCTGAAATCAAATGGCGGTTGCAGCCGGAGGATCTTGCCGACTTGCATCAACGTCAGGTTGCGATCCTCGGCGCCGCATTGCGACAGCTCGCACCTGGCGGCCGCGCCGTTTATTCCACCTGTTCGCTTGAACCCGAAGAATGCCAGGCTGTCATCGAAGAAGTATTGCGGGCCCCGCCCGGCTACCGAGTACGCGATTGCCGCGAGGATCTGGACAGTCTGCGCGCCACCACCGAACTCGCATGGAGCGATGTCGATTCGCTGCTCAGCGGCGAGTTCGTGCGGACGATTCCCGGCGTACATCCATGTGAAGGATTCTTCGCCGCAGTGCTGGAAGGCAAGTGATCGGTTGTACTGAAAGCCGGCCGCCGGGAACTGACCACCGAAAACTGACAGCTGAAAAAACGAAAAGGCCGGCATGCAGCCGGCCTCCACGAAATCAAAACAACAGCTATTTCTTGGGCGCGATCGAGTCCTTCGCGGCCTTGGCTACGCGGAATTTCACCACGGTCTTGGCGGGAATCTTGATGGCTTCGCCGGTCTGCGGATTGCGGCCCATGCGCGCCTTGCGATTCGACTTCACCAGACGGCCCAGTCCGGGCACGATGAATACGCCGTTCTTCTTGGTTTCCTTGATCGCGATCTCGGCCAGCGAATCGAGAAACGCTGCCGCCTGCTTGTTGTTCATCTCATGCTTCTCAGCCATATAACGGACGAGCTGAGTCTTGGTCATGCCAGTTGCCATTCGTAATCCTCCTTGAAGTCGAGCACTAAGATTGCTCTGTCAGGTGGGTATCCTATACCAATGTCCGCAGCGATGAAAGCATTTTTCGCCTGATTTTATGCGGTTTTTTCCACAGGAGCACTCAAAAAGGCAACATCCATGCGGGTTTGAGCGACCACTCCCCGCGGGCTGGCTGAAAATGGCCCTTTGCTGCACTTTATCGGGCGGAAGGGCCATCTCACAACCTGACATTAGTAGGTGGACAACTGCAGCATCGCCTGAAACAGGTCTTCCGCCTGCGGCAGGATCTCGTCTTCCAAGATCGGCTGGTAGGCGACAAACGTGTCCTTGGCCGCAACCCGCTTCACCGGCGCGTCCAGTTGATCGAACAGCTCATCGGCGATGCGGGCGGCGATTTCCGCGCCATAGCCCCAGCTCAGCATGTCTTCGTGCGCGACGATGACGCGGCTGGTCTTGGCCACCGAAGTCGCAATCGCCTCCCAGTCGTACGGGCTGAGCGTGCGCAGGTCGATCAGTTCGACGCTGACGCCGTGTTCGCGCTCCACCCGCTGCGCCGCCTGCAACGCACGCGGTACGACGGCTCCGTAGGTAATCACGGTCAGGTCGTGTCCGGGACGAACGATCTTCGCCTTGCCGAACGGAACCATGTAATCCGGTCCGGGATACGGCGCGCGCCCGAAAGTTTCGCGATACAGACGTTTGTGCTCCAGGAACAGTACCGGATCGTCGCAGCGGATTGACGTGCGCAGCAGTCCGTTGGCGTCCAGCGCGTTCGAGGGAAACACCACCCGCATTCCCGGCGTGTGGGTGAAGATGCTTTCGCCGCATTGCGAGTGATAGATCGATCCGCCGGTCAGGTAGCCGCCGATCGCCACGCGCACAACCGCGGGCGACGAGAACGCGTCGTTCGAGCGCCAGCGAATGAGCGGCAGCTCGTTGCGCAGCTGCTGCATCGCGGGCCATATGTAGTCGAAGAACTGAATCTCGACCACCGGCTTCAACCCGCGCGTGGCCATGCCGGTGGCGCGACCCACGATGTTCGCTTCTGCCAGCGGTGAATTAAAGACGCGCTCGGAGCCGAACTCGGCTTGCAGTCCCGCCGTGAGTTTGAAGACGCCGCCCTTACCCTTCACCTGTTTCGACTTCAGATACTCATCGCGGCTGCAATCGGCAACGTCTTCGCCGAACATCACGATCCGCGGATCGCGCTTCATTTCATCTTTAAGGCAAGCGTTGATCAGGTCCGCCATCGTCTTCTCAGCCGCCGGTGCGCCCGTGTCCGACGGAGTCGGATGCACGGCCTCAGTCTGAAAAGCTGACGAGGTCGGATCGAGGTCGGGCGAGTAGACGTACTTCACATACGAACCGGCCTCCGGTGGCGCAGCTGCAACCGCACGGTCACTGGCTTCCTGGATCTCGGCGTCCACGTCCTTCTCCAGGTTGTCGACACCTTTTTCGTCGAGAATGCCTTCGCGAATCAGGAACAACTGGAAGCGCGTGATCGGATCGCGCTCCACTTCCTGCTGCCGCTCCGAATCGGGCCGGTAAAGCTTCTCGTCATCGGACAGCGAGTGCGAATAAGGACGAATGACGTGCCCGTGCACAAACGCCGGCCCATTGCCCGCGCGCATGTAATCGACTGCCTCTTTGAAAGTCGCATAGCTGACCAGCGGATCGGTACCGTCGATCTCAGCGAAATAAAAGTTCGGGAAGCCCTTCACCAGCTTGCTGATGTTGCCGCCAGCCGTGCCAACTTCCACCGGAACCGAGATGGCGTACTCGTTATCTTCGACGACAAACAAGACCGGCAGCTTCAGGTTCGACGCGGAGTTCAGCGCCTCCCAGAACTCGCCTTCACTGGTGGTGCCGTCGCCGCAGGAGACATACGTAACTTCGTCGCCGTGAAACTCAACGTCTTTGAACTGGCGATAATCGCCGTTGGCCTTTTCCGCGGCTTCGGGATTACGGCTGAAGTAACGCCCCGCTTCGGCGCAACCGACGGCTTGCAGGAACTGCGTGCCGGTTGGCGAAGACTGGGTCACTATGTTGAGCTTTTTGTGCCCCCAATGCGAGGGCATCTGCCGGCCGCCGGAGTTGGGATCATCCGCCGCGCCCACCGCCTCCAGCAACTGCTCATACGGCGTCATGCCCACCGCGAGGCAGAGCGCGCGGTCGCGATAATAAGGATAGAACCAGTCATAGCTTGGCCGCAGCGCCATTCCGGCCGCGACCAGCAGCGCCTCGTGTCCCGCGCCCGAAATCTGGAAGAAAATTTTCTGCTGCCGCTTGAGCAGGATCTCGCGGTCGTCCAGCTTGCGCGACATATACATCAGCCGGTAAATGCCGATCAGTTGCTGCCGCGTCAATCCTTCGTACTTTTCTTTCGCTTCTGCCTGCGCGACGGCAGTCTTAGGCGGAGTTTTTGTGGTTGCCATCCAATACCTCGAATGAGAATGAGAGCCGACCTGCGGCCAAAGAAACGTATTGTATTGTAACGCCCCGCAGAGCGCTCCCATATTGGATATTGCTGACGCGGCAGTCGATTCCGTGCTCCTTATCCGTTGTCGGAAATAAAAACCCCACCCATTCCGCAAACCGCGAATGAGTGGGGCGCTTATTTCATTGTTCTTCGGCTTCTGGCTAGTTGCTCAATTGCCGAGTTTAGTACATGCCGCCCATACCGCCGCCGCCGTGAGGCATCGCCGGTTCCTTCTTCTCGTCCGGAATCTCCGATACCAGGGCTTCGGTGGTGAGCATCAGGGCCGCGATCGAGCCTGCGTTCTGCAGGGCCGTGCGCGTCACCTTGGTCGGATCGATGACGCCGGCCTTGACCAGGTCTTCGAACTGACCGCTCTGCGCGTTGTAGCCGAAGTTGTGTTCCTTGTTGTCGCGAATGCGGCCCACAACGATCGCGCCTTCTTCGCCGGCGTTGCCGACGATCTGACGCAGGGGCTCTTCCAGGGCGCGCTTCACGATGTTGCCGCCGATCTTCTCGTCGCCTTCCAGCTTCAGGGCGTCGATCGCATCGCCGCAGCGCATCAGCGCCACTCCGCCTCCGGGTACGATGCCTTCCTCCACCGCAGCGCGGGTGGCATGCATCGCGTCCTCAACGCGGGCCTTCTTCTCCTTCATTTCGGTTTCGGTCGCAGCGCCAACCTTGATGACCGCAACGCCGCCGACCAGCTTCGCCAGCCGCTCCTGCAGCTTCTCGCGGTCGTAGTCGCTGGTGGTCTTCTCCACCTGGCTGCGAATCTCCTTCACCCGGCCTTCGATGTCGCTGGCCTTGCCCTTACCCTCGACGATGGTCGTGTTGTCCTTGTCGATGGTGACCTTCTTGGCTTGGCCGAGATCCTGCATCTGCACGTTTTCCAGCTTGATGCCGAGATCTTCGGTGATGGCCTTGCCACCGGTGAGGATGGCGATGTCCTGCAGCATGGCCTTGCGGCGATCGCCGAAGCCAGGCGCCTTCACTGCTGCAACCTGCAGCGTGCCGCGCAGCTTGTTGACCACCAGGGTGGCCAGCGCTTCGCCTTCCACGTCTTCCGCAATGATGATCAGCGGACGGCCGCTCTTGGCGATCTGCTCCAGCAGCGGCAGCAGGTCCTTCATCGACGAGATCTTTTTCTCGTGAATCAGGATGTAAGGGTTCTCGTAAACCGCTTCCATGCGCTCCGGATCGGTAACGAAGTAAGGCGACAGGTAGCCACGATCGAACTGCATGCCTTCGACGACTTCCAGCTGGGTTTCCATCGTCTTGGCTTCTTCGACCGTGATCACGCCGTCTTTGCCGACCTTCTTCATGGCCTCGGCGATGATCTTGCCGATGGTCGGGTCGTTGTTGGCGGAAATAGTGCCGACCTGCGCGATCATGTCGCCGGTTACCTTCTGCGACAGCTTGTCGAGTGCGCCACCCTTGTGGACGCCGTCGTCATCGGCAACGCCGACGATGGCGGTGATCGCCTTCTCAATTCCGCGCTTCAGCGCCATCGGGTTCGCGCCGGCAGCAACCGTCTTCACGCCTTCGCGATAGATGGCCTGCGCCAGAACGGTCGCGGTGGTGGTGCCGTCGCCGGCCACGTCGGAGGTCTTGGAAGCAACCTCGCGCACCATCTGCGCTCCCATGTTCTCGAGCGGGTCCTTCAGCTCGATTTCCTTGGCTACGGTCACGCCGTCTTTGGTAATGAGCGGCGAACCAAACTTTTTCTCGATTACGACGTTGCGGCCCTTGGGGCCGAGCGTGACCTTCACCGCATCAGCCAGAACATTCACGCCGCGAAGAATCGACTGGCGGGAATCTTCTCCATGCAGAATCTGCTTTGCCATTTTTTCTCTTCTCCTTCGATCTTTTGAACAAACTTTGAGTTGTCGGTTGTCGGTTGTCAGTTGTCGGTGCGTGACTCGCGGCTGCTTGGGCGATCTTCGATCAACATGCCGGCCGCGGCCTCCGGTTGGCAGCTTCAGCCGTGATCTGGCTGACAACTGACAACTGACAACTGACAACGCGCGCTAAAGCGCGCTTACTTCTTTGCCGCGTGTTCCTTCGCCTTCGAGGCGCCTTCCAGGATGCCGAGCACTTCTTCTTCGCGCATGATCAGGAAGTCTTCGCCGTCGATCTTGATTTCCGTGCCCGAGTACTTTCCGAACAGGATGTGGTCGCCTTCCTTTACAGCCAGGGGGAAGGTCTCGCCCTTTTCGTTGGTTTTGCCCTTACCGACGGAGATCACTTCGCCTTCCTGCGGCTTGTCTTTCGCCGAGTCGGGGATAATGATGCCGCCGCGGGTGGTGTCTGCCTCTTCCACTCGGCGGACAACGATGCGGTCATGCAGAGGAGTCAACTTAGTAGCCATTCTTGGGATACTCCTTTTCGAATTTTTAGACCTTTGGATTCCCGTACTCATTCGTCGTGAAGTCACTGACGAGAATGAAGTTGGTACAGCGAGGGTGCGGGAGGTAAGTAGCTGTTAGCACTCACATCCAACGAGTGCCAGTATAGGACGCGAGCCCCATCGCTGTCAAGGGAACCCATTGGTGTTCGGGGACCGCTCATCGTTGGCTTTACGCCCGCTTCGGTCTCGCTGCGGCGCCATGCCTGCCGGCGCTGGCCGCCTGCTTCTTCGGGACGGTAGCCTTCTGCGCTGAGGCGGTGAGCCTTTCCGCATACCTTAAATTAGCGGCTGCGCTTTGCAGTGCCGACAGCATCAGCCGACACCTGTGGTGATCGATCGTGTCTTGCGAGATGGCGTGAATGAGCTGGGTCAACCCGATTTGAACAGCTGCCGCGTCTTCCAAGTAGGGGAAGTCGTGCTGTGCGTGCGGCAGAAGCTCGCTGAGCGGAGCGCCGATCCTGGTCAGGATATTGACTCTCGGCACGAGACGATGTACGGCCGCATGGTAGTGGCAAAATTTCTGATCTTGCAGCGCCGGCGAACCGCAGCGCGCGCCGCCGATTCTTATGTGCTCACAGATTGGAAAACTCATTCCAATCACCTCCTGAAAAAATAAAAACCGTGTTGCAAATAAACGACTTAAACTAAAGTATTCATTTCATTGAACTTAGCGAGACGAGCTAAATATCGCACTTTGAACAGCTTGCAGATCATCCTCCCTGAAAATGAGAAACCGACAACTACTTTCTCAACCGGCAATTGACACTCTCTCTCCATAAACACAAATAGGGCAGGAGCGCCAGGAGTGAGGCGGATCCTACCCTAACTAGCTATTGTCCCAATCCCACAACGTGGGAGTCAACGAAAAACAGTGCTATAGATGGGCTTGATTCCCACAACAGGAATGAGCCGGCAGCGTGATTTACGCGCTTGACCGATAGAGGTCCGCGGGAAATAATTCGTGTCGGCTTCAGGGTCTCCGAATGCCTTTGCCGCTCCCCCGCAAGCTTGTTGATCGACCCGAGCCAATCGATTGCCGAAACACCTAAGAAACCAAATCGGTCCCACCGCAAGACAGACGGAGAATTCAATGCGCGCACTGCGATCTGGCCCACGGCGCCGTGCCGCGCCTTTGACAGCCGCAGCAATAACGGTCTGCCGTTCAGCGGCCAGATAACGGTGCCCATTGCCACCAGTCCGTGCGCGCCGCCGGGCAATGCTGCGGGATACGTCTTCAACGCGACGGTGGTGCCGAGCCCGCGATTGGGATATCTGACATTGTGGGCCGACAGCCAACCCATGCCGGGCGTTTCGACTTTGAACGCCTATGACGGGTTCGTCACCTCGAACATGGCGATCGTACCCAACACCGACGGCTCGACCGACGCCTTAGCCGGGGATGGCACCACCCAGCTGATTCTCGACATCTCCGGCTACTTCGCGCCGTAGAAGCAGTCGGCAGTCGGCAATCGGCGGTCGGCAGTCAGCAGTCGGCAGTCAGCAGTCGGCAATCGACCCAATAGGTGTTATCCGGGCACAAAAAAATCCACCCAGGCAAGGACGCTTGGGTGGATTCCGTTTCTCTAATTCCGGCGAGCGTTGTGTCTTGCCAACGCCGCCTACTGCACGGTCAGCACCACCGTTTGGCTGGTGATCGTCTGGCCATTCTGCGAATTCACGATGCTCGCGGTGATGTTCGTCGTGCCCGTCGATACGCTGGTCACCAGCCCGTTACCGCTGCTCAGGCCGCTGGTGATGGTCGCCACCGATGTATTCGATGAAGTCCAGGTAACCGCCTGGGTCACGTCGTCATTCGTCGTGTTATTGGCGTAAGCGTAGAACTGCAGCGTTCCGCCTGTGCCTGAAATCGATGCCGTGGTTATGGGCGTGGTGCTGCCCTGGTTGATCGTAATCACCAGGCTGGTCACGTTGCTGGGCGTCACGCTGACGTTGGCCGTCGCGGTAATGCCCTGTGAACTGGCAGTTATGGTCGCCGTGCCCACGGCCACTCCCGTTACCAATCCCCCGGGCGAAGTGACGCTAGCCACCGTATCCGACGAGCTGGACCATCCGACATTGTTCCCCGAGATCGTCCCCTGGCTGCCGTCGGAATAACGGCCGGTCGCAATGAGCTGGACGGTATTGGTCACCGCCACCGAGGCCGAGGCCGGGGTGATGAAAATCGAACTCAGGGTAGGGCTGATAAAGAAGCCGCTGCAACTGCCCAGAATCAAGCAAAGCAGAATGCTCAGCGCGATCGTGACCGCCAGCTGCGCACCGCGTGGTGTAGGGGATGGTGTCTCCCCGGTCAAAGAAACTTGACGACCTTCCTCGCCAGGGAATGGATTGCTTCCCGCAAAACTCATTGCTTCTCCCGTGTCGAATTCCCGCTTCGAATCTTCTTTCCTTCCCAATGGAGCGGAGGTTCCCCTGTTGCTACATCTTTCGCCAACTCCAGGCCGCGCGAACATCGGCTTTGTGACGCCCGGCGCCTGCCTGGCGCCCGGTCGTCCGAGGAATGGAATGCTCCTGATGATACGCCAAAATTCACCGGCGACGCACCTTCGGGCCCATCGCCGGCGCCAGCCGGCGGCATTCCTACGGCGCGAAGTAGCCGGAGATGTCGAGAATTAGCTGGGTGGTGCCATCCCCGGCATAAGCGTCGGTCGAGCCATTCGAGTTCGGCACGATCGCCATGTTCGAGGTGACAAACCCGTCATAGGCGTTCAAAGTCGAAACGCCCGGCATGGGTTGGCTGTCGGCCCACAATGTCAGATATCCCAATCGCGGGCTGGGGACGACCGTGGCGTTGAAGACGTATCCCGCAGCATTGCCCGGCGGCGCGCACGGACTGGTGGCGATGGGCACCGTCTATCTGGCCGCTGAACGGCAGACCGTTGTTGCTCCGGCTGTCAAAGGCGCGGCACGGCGCCGTGGGATAGAACGAATAGCCTCCCGATGCCGGCGCCGCAAAGTAGCCATTGATATCCATGATCACGTCGGTGCTGTTGTAGGTGAAGACGCTCACGTCGTCCGTTCGCTGCCGCTTCAACGATTGCCGCGTTGGCCACGACCGTGCCCGTGGGATTGTTCAGCGTCGATACCACCGGCATGTTCTGGTCGCTCGGCCAGATGTCAGGTAATTGAGGTGCTGTCCCGCTGGCTGCGGACCGCCGTCACATTAAACGAGTACGCCACCGGCTGATTGGACAGGCTCTGCAAACAGGAACTTGCCGGGATCGGCAGATCGCGCGTTTCCATGGCGCCGAACGACGGCGCCCCCAGTCCCTGCGGGAGATTCGTCTGCCGCGTATCTACCACACGGCACGGCGCAAGGGGATAGAACTGCAGCGTCTGCGAACCCGGGGCATTGAAGTAGCCGTCGATGTCGAGGATCACATCAGTCGTATCCGTCACGTACACGCTGACCGCCCCGCTGGCTCCAGCGGGAACAATCGCCGCGTTGGCTTTGATTCGACCGTCGGTAGAATTTAACGTCGAAACGAGAGGCTGAACCTGGCCGGTAGGCCAGATAGTGAGATATCCGAGCGGCCCGCGGGGCACGACCGTCACATTCAGCGAATAGGCAAGTGCCGAATTGGGAATGTTGCAGTCCGCCAAGCTGCGGTATTGGGAAGCTTCGCGCCGTGCCACCCTGGATCGGCCGTTACCTTGTCGTGTGTCTACCAACCGGCAAGGATTGACGGAACCAACGAAGTGTTGCGCTGCGCTCTGGGGCGCGAAACTTGAATATGAGTTCCGCAGCAACCAGCGCCATCTTCAGAAGTGGTACCGTAAAAGTTTCCATCCGCGCCCTGAACAGGTGTGCCAAAAGGATCTATACCGTCGGTACAATTTGGACTGAGAACAAAAGTTGTAGAGCGTAGTCAGCATGCCGGCTGGCGTTAGTTTGAACAGCGTGCCGGCCATGTTAGATCCCCCAAAGGCAGTCGCGCCATAGAAATTTCCGTCGGTCGCTTGAATCACGCCGGATGGTACAGTGCCATCAGCGCAGTTTCGCTGAGAGCAAAACGTGTACAAAATCGTTAACGTCGCCGCTCGGGGTTATTTTGAAGGCAGTGTTAACGATATTCGAGCCCCCAGGGTCGGTTGTTCCATAGAAATTGCCGTCAGAGGCCTGGACCAGGGTTGCGCCAGGATTGGCACCGTCGGCACAGTTCGGTTGAGAGCAAAAGCTGTACAGTGTAGTCAGCGTGCCTGCCGGAGTGATTTTGAATACTCGTACCGCAACCGCCGTTAAGAACGTCGCAGCTGCCGTTACTTCCGCCTGCAAAGGTGGTTCCGTAGAAATTTCCGTCAATGCCGTGCGACAGTGCAGCCCGAGGAACGGCGCCGTCGGCGCAGTTTGATTGAGAGCAAAAGCTGTAAAGCGTGCGCAAGACCCCCTGATAGGTCACCTCAAACACGGTGCCCTCGTTATAGGGCGGACCATTCCGCCGGAGGGTTGTTCCATAAAAACTTCCGTCAGCGCTTTGCACCAGTCCCGCAGGCTCAGCACCATCAGTGCAGTTCGACGACGAACAAAAGCTATAAAGCGTAGTGAGGGTACCACTCGGGGTGATTCTGAAGATGGTGCCTGCGAAGTTGCTTCCGTTGTCATTTCCGCCCGTCCCGCCGAAAACTGTTGTCCCATAGAAGTTCCCGTCCGCCGCTTGCACCAGAGGACTGTAAGGCACTCCGCCATCAGGGCAACTGCTTTGAGAGCAGAAACTATAAAGCGTGGTCAGAACTCCAGTCGAAGTCATCCTGAAGACCGTGCCACATCCCGACCCGGTACAAAGCCCACTGCCGGAACCACCATATGGGGTTACGCCATAAAAATTTCCGTCAGTCCCCTGGGTGGGAGAAGGCACGGGACTCAGTCCATTTGACGTCTGTTCGAAGCTAACCAGAGTGGTTAGCGTTTGAGCAGGTGACCCAATGGCCGTGGAACAGAGCACCAATGTCAGAAACATCCTGCAGCAGAGTCGATGTTTGGCTGACTGCTGAGAGTGCGCGGTGGACATGAAACTTGCTCCTCATGGAATTCCTTGGGTTCGTTTGCGATGGCCCGAAAAGGACTTCGGTCAGCTTCGGCTAAGCGGACTAACTTCTTGCCGAAGCGTGGAGCGTGGACGCTCTCTTTGTGGATTGGTCTGCGGCATCATGCCACTCCCGCAAAAGTCTGGCTAGAAAAATCTTTTTCCAGTTCAAAACGACACGATGACGATCCCAGACCTCTCCCACAACCCCTTCCGATTTCGCCGAACAGAGCCTCCGGTTTCCCTGAGCCCACGAGCAGTGTCGCCCAGTCCCCGACCTTCGCCAATGCATTGGAGATAACTTCTGGGTGAACTGTTGTTAGTGTCGGCTGGCCGGATACTCAGGAATGGCTGTCATGGGTGGGACACCCGCGGCAACGAGCCAAGCTGCTGTTTTTCAGGGCGCGTGATCCTCCCATTCCGGAAATGGCAGCGAAGCCCTCACCGGTTTTTCGTTGCCTCCCCCTTTGTGGGATTGGGGCGATGGCTTGTTAGGGTAGGATCCGCCTTACGCCTGGCGATCCTGCCCTTTTTGTGTATATGGAGAAGGTGGACGAATCGCCGATAGTCGGGAACCAGCGGAAACGGTGCAGTTTATGGCCGTCGAAGATATGAGCTGTCGCCGACTGATTCGCAACTACTCGCAAAATCAACAACTTAGAATACACAGTAGGTCTAAAATACTTTGACATAAGTAGCTTTACCTGCAAACAGGGTTTTTTGGAAATTCATTTACGGTGACTGAATGAGATGGTCCTGGGCGACCAGTTCATCAAGAACGGCGCCGGCAAGCATGACCGAGAAGCAGCCGCCGGGTGCGGTTCGCAGCGTGTAAGCACGGCCAAGCTGCCGCGAACTACGCGCGGAAATCAGCGGAAAGCCGGCGTCGCATGCTGAAAGGCGAGTAGCTCCGTGCCGCGGGCGTGCCGGCGACCTCGCGCAAGGGCCTCAGCATCTATGGAATCGGCTGGGGCATGAGCCGGCATTCGCCGAGTTGTAAGAATTTCTTGTTATCTTCGGCACTTTCCAGTTCCCACAACCCCGACTTTAGCGGGATAATCACCCAAGTGCAGGTGTGACGTGCCAGTCCTCCGTGCTCGCGACGTTCAGGTTCCCCGACTACTGACGATAGGCTTGCTGGCGTTGCTCGCCGCGACGCTATGTCTGCCAGCGCTTTGCGCCGCGCAGGATGCAGCGGCCCCTCCGCCTTCGGGCTCATCGTCAGGCACCGCTTCGCCTCCGGCGGCTCAAGGACCGCCAGCGACTACGGCGCCGCCGCACAATTCTGCGCCACCTTCGGACGCGTCCTCAAGTTCTGACCAGCAGTCCTCGGCGCAACCGGCAGTCCAACAAGGCGAGATTCCCACTGCCGCCCAGGTGGCTGCCGATGGAACCGCGGCTCCCGATGCGAAAGACACGGCGGCCGCGAAACCGGCGACGCCCCCCACACAGCCGGCGCACGAGGCGTCGACTCTGCCCTCGAAGTACAACGTCGCTCTCATAGGACAGCGCGATGTTGGCACGGGCCTCGACTTCTATTCGCTCGATCGCGAGATGGCGTTGGGCAAGGAGCTCTCGATGCAGGTGGAGTCCAGCGCCCGGCTGGTGACCGATCCGGTCATCAACGAATACATCAATCGTCTCGGGCAGAATCTGGTGCGCCACTCCGACGCGCGCGTGCCGTTCAGCATCAAGATCCTCGACAACCAGGAAGTGAACGCCTTCGCTCTGCCCGGCGGGTTTTTCTATGTCGATAGCGGACTGATCCTCGCCGCCGACAACGAAGCCGAGCTGGCCGGAGTGATGGCGCATGAGATCGCGCACGTAGCCGCGCGGCATGCCACCAAGAACATGACCCGCGCGCAGATCTGGAACATGGCGTCGGTGCCGCTCATCTTCATTGGCGGTCCGGTGGCCTATGTGGTAAGCGAAGTTGCCGGATTGGCCGTTCCCCTGGGATTTTTGAAGTTCTCGCGCGATGCCGAGCGTGAGGCCGACCTGCTGGGACTGGAATACGATTACGCGACCGGCTACGATCCGCAGGCGTTTGTGCAGTTCTTCGAGAAGCTGAACGTCGAAAAGAAGAAGCCGAATTTCCTGGCCAAGGCGTTTGCCACGCACCCGATGAATGTGGAGCGCATCGAGGCGGCGCAGGATGAGATTCGCAAGTATCTGCCCGATCGCCCGGAGTACATCGTCGACACCAGCGAGTTTGAGAACATCAAGGCGCGGCTGGCATCGCTGGAGAATGGGCGGCGTCTGGGCGGCAAAGCCGAAGAGCCCGGGCGTCCGGTGCTGCTGAAGCGCATGCCGACCAACGGTACCAGCGACAGCGGCTCGGCATCTTCGACCAAGGACGATGGCAGCTCGCAGCCGCAAGACGACGGTCGTCCGACATTGAAGCACGCGCCGGCGAGTGCGACCGACAGCGCTTCGTCGAGCAGCGCGCCGGATGCGAGCGGTTCGCCCGATGATAGCGACAGTGGGCGGCCGACGCTGAAGCGGACTCCGCCGAACTCGTCGGATGTAATGTAAGGTATTAGGAGTAGCCGATGTTGATTCTAACCATCTCGCCTGGGTCAGCGTTGATCGCCGCCGCCGTGTTGATCGGAGCCGGCGTTCGCGTGGCGCTTCTGCTGTGGCAGGGCAAGCAGGTCTTTCCGCGGCGGGGCGCTTCCAACGGGGTGCGATGAGGCGCGTGAGTAGCTGCTTCCGGACCGTTCTGCCCCATCCTCCCGACCGGAAAACTTCGATGAAGGTGCGCGCTTTGCTGGCCGCGGTTGCGGTGCTTTTTCTGGCGGGCGTAGTTGCTGCGGGCGACAAGAAGGACGATCGTCAGGAATCGTCCGTCAACTTCACGATTCTCAAGGACGACACCGGCAAGCCTATTCGCAATGCCGCAGTAGTTTTGCACCCGGTAGGCAAGAACGGCAAGCAAGCGCGTGCCGGCTTCGAACTCAAGACCGACCTCGACGGCAAGACGCATTTTGATGGCGTACCCTACGGCACGCTGCGGATTCAGGTGATCGCGCCGGGATTCCAGACCTTCGGCGACGACTTCAGCATCAACCAGTCGACGCAGGAGATCATCATCCGGTTGAAGCGCCCGCAGGGACAGTACTCGATTTACGACAAGCACGATGGCGACGGCGCGAGCGCCCCGCCGCAGCATTAAGAGGGATTGAAGATGTCGGGAGAGAGAAGGCCTTGATCGAAGCGAGCGCACGCTGGACTGAGCAGGACCGCTTTCGCGGGAGTGCGAACAGTGGCCACGAGATCGTGATGGACGCGGGCGCCGAGAAGGTCGCGAACAGCCCGATGGAGCTGGTGCTCATCGCGCTCTGCGGCTGTACGGCCAGCGATGTGGTCGGAATTCTGCGCAAGAAGCGCGAACCGTTTACCGCGCTGGAAGTCCACGCGACCGGCGAACGCACCGACGAATTCCCGCGCGTCTACACCTCCATCCGGCTTACCTATCGCGTCAGCGGCAACGTCACCCACAAGGCGATGGAAGATGCGGTACGGCTCTCGAAAGAAAAGTACTGCTCAGTGTCGGCCATGCTGGAGAAGACCGCCAAAATCGATCTTGCCATCGAGTATTCCTGATGGGCCGCATCCACGTACTCTCGGAAAATGTAGCCAACAAGATTGCAGCCGGCGAAGTCGTCGAACGGCCGGCGTCGGTGGTGAAGGAGTTGCTGGAGAACGCGCTGGATGCGGGCGCGCGGCGCATTCGCGTCAACATCGAAGCCGGCGGCAAGAAGCTCATTCAGATCACCGACGACGGTTGCGGCATGGTGCGCGACGACGCCATGCTGGCCTTCGAGCGCCACGCGACGTCGAAAATTCGCAACGCCGACGATCTGCTGAATATTGCGACGCTGGGTTTTCGCGGCGAGGCGCTGCCGTCGATCGCGTCGGTTAGTCGCTTGCGGCTGGAGACACGCGCGCCGGAAGATGCTGCGGGCACGGTCGTGGAGATCGCCGGCGGCAAGATCCTTACCGTCGAAGAAGCTGGTTTGCCGCTGGGAACCTGTATCACCGTCCGCGATCTCTTCTTCAACATTCCCGCTCGGCGCAAATTTCTGAAAGCCGAATCGACCGAGCTGTCGCACATCGCGTCGCTGGTCACGCATTACGCGCTCGCGCATCCCGAGATGCATTGGGAACTGCATTCGGCGACTAACGCGATGCTGGTCGCGCCGCCGGTGGCCGATCATTCGCAGCGTATCTATCAGGTCTTCGGCAAGGAGACGCTTGACCAGCTTATCCCGCTGAGCGCCTTGTTGCCCCTGGAGCGGGTTGGCTTGCCGCAGCCTCCGCCGTGGAAGCGCAGCGAAGTCGAAGAGCCCGAAGAGCCGGTGAAAGGCGAAGTGAAGTTGTACGGCTTCATCTCGCGGCCGGAGATTCAGAAGCTCAATCGCGGCTCCATCTTCATCTTCGTCAACGGGCGCCTGATTCGTGACCGGCTGGTGCAGCACGCGCTCACCGAAGCTTACCGCAACATCATTCCGCCGACGGTTTATCCCGTAGTGCTGCTCTTTCTGGAGATGCCGCCGACGGAGGTGGATGTCAACGTGCATCCGTCGAAGGTCGAGGTGCGTTTCCGGCAATCGTCGGTTCTGCACGACTTCATCCGCGATTCGGTGCGGGCATTGCTGATGAAGTCGCGACCCGCGCCGTCGTTCCTCACCGAGGTACGCGCATCGCCCACGGCTTCGCCATCGCTTACAACAGGCGCGAGCGAGTTGCAGATTATGGAAGCTGATGCCGCATTTGCGCTGCGATCGCAGGAGCTTCCGCCGTTCACGGCACCGCTGCAGTTTGAGGGCGGCGGATTTGCTGTTGACGCGAACGCCGCGATTCCGGTGGCGCGATTCGGCCCGCAAACCTTCGGCGGCCCAGCAGCAGCTCCAGCGCTTTTGTCCGGCGGCAACGGTTGTTCGCCGCAAGTGGCCGACGAAGAAGCGCCCGCGGGATTGGAATCGCTGGCGACGTTGAAGCCGCTAGGACAGATTCGCGATTCATTCATTCTCGCCGTCAGTCCGCAAGGCCTATGGATTATCGACCAGCATGTCGCGCACGAGCGCGTGCTGTTCGAGAAAATTTGCAAACAACGCCTGGCCGAATCGCCCGAGCGGCAGCAATTGCTCATGCCGCTGATCGTCGAGCTGACGCCGGGACAGATGGCCGTCTTCGCCGAGATCTCAGATGAACTGACGCGCAACGGCTTTGAGGTTGAGCCGTTTGGCTCCCGCACCATCGCGGTGAAGACCACGGCTGCGGGCGTTGCGGCCGGCGAGGTCGAGCATCTGCTGCACGAAGTTCTGGAGCAGTTCGAGCGCGAGGAGCAGTCACTGAATCTGGAGAAGATTCGTACCAGCATCGCCGCCAGTATCGCCTGCCACGCGGCCATCAAAATCAACATGCCGCTGGAGCAGAACAAAATGGAGTGGCTCTTGCGCGAGCTGGCGAAAACCGATTGCCCCATGAGCTGTCCGCACGGACGCCCGGTTGTTCTGCGATATTCTGTGAAGGAGATACAGAGAGCGTTTAAGCGGATCTAGCAGTCGGCAGTCGGCACTCGGCACTCGGCACTCGGCCAACATCGGTTCGTTCTGCTGAAGTGGCAACTCAAAGCTCACGAACATCGCGCCTATTCATCCACGCTGAAGGGCTGAATGCCGAGTGCCGACTGCCGACTGCCAATTGCTTATTTATGCAGGAATCACAGCTCCAAGAACTGCGCCGCGAGAAATGGCGGCTGAACGGGCAGCCTCAGCGCACCGTCGAAGAGGCGCGCGAGTTCGTGGATTCCGTTGGCTTCTGCCTGCTCTATGCGCAGCGCCCTGCGGTTTTGTTGCCGACCTTCACCGGCGCCTGCAAGGGAAGCGATGAGAATCTGGCTACCGGAACAACGGCGTTTGCGCATCCCGAGGCGCGGGAAGCCAAGCAGCTGATGGTTCGACTTCTGCGCGAGAAGTCGGCGTACGAAGCCAACGTTTTTCCGGAGAACAATTTCATTCTTTCTGCCGCCGTGTTTCCATACTTCTACGGCGTGGTGGGCGACCGCAATGTGCGGCAAAGGCCAACTGCCGGCCCACGTTCGGAGTATTCGCTGCTTGCCGTGCATGCCTTTGAGTTGATCGAGAAGAAAGGGCCGATTTCAAAGTATCGCCTGCGCGAGCTCGTGGGCGGCGAGCCTTCCGAGGCCGCGCTCGACCGTGCGCTGGACGAGTTGTGGGCGCGCTTGCGCATCACCCGCGTCGACTACAACCCGGAGGAAGGCGTGTTTTGGGATGTGCTGGCGCGCTGGTCGCCCGAAGCGGTAAAAGAGGGGGCGCAGGTTCCGGTCGCCGGAGCGCTGACAGCGTTAGTTTCGAAGTATCTCGATTGCGTGCTGGCGGTTTCGCAGGAAGACCTGGAGCAGTTCTTCTCCCACTTTGTGGGACGAGCTCGGGTGCGCGAGGCGATCAACGCGTTACAGGCGGCGCGCGAGATCAGCTACGTTCATATCAATGGACGCGTGATGCTGCAGGCAGCTTCTTTGCCCGTAGCGGCGGCTCACGAACTGGAGCCGAAAGCCCAGCCGGAGGCTTTCGCGGTCCGTCCCGGACAGCCCTTGGTGCAGCGGCGCCCGGGTTTGCCTCGTCGCGCGAAGCCCGCGGTCACTCCAGCATCTCCTCGCCCCAGAAATCCTTCGCGGGATACCGGTTCGAAATGACCGTGGCCCGCAAGTTGGTTGTTGCCATCGATGGACCAGCTGGCTCGGGCAAGAGCACCATCGCGGCGCGTCTGGCCAAGAAGCTCGGCTACATCAATCTGGAAAGTGGAGCGATGTATCGCGCTCTTGCGCTGAAGGCGATGGAGACCGGTGTGCCGCTGGACGAGGGCGACGCGCTGCGTCAGCTTGCCCTGAGTACGGTCATTCAACTCGACCCAGCGGAGGGCGGCAATCGCGTGCTGCTCGACGGCCGTGATGTCTCACAGCGCATTCGCCAGCCCGATGTTACCGCGGCGGCATCGCGCGTTTCGGCACATCCCCAGGTGCGGCAAGTGCTGGTGGCGCGCCAACGCGAACTCGGCTTGCACGGGGGCGTGGTAATGGAAGGCCGCGACATCGGCACAACTGTGTTTCCCAATGCCGAGGTGAAGGTGTTCCTCGATGCCGATCCCAGCGTCCGCGCCGAGCGCCGCGTGCTGCAGAGCGCGTCAACCTCGCCGCAGGACACGCAGCATGTGCAGGCCGAAATCGCCGCGCGCGATCAGCGGGATCGCACGCGGGCGGCTTCGCCACTTGTTTCCGCGGCCGATGCCGTAATACTTGACACGACGCACATGAACATCGATGAGGTAGTGGATACGGTTTACGACCTGGTGCGAAAGACAGTGTGTGACGAGCCGTGATTCGTCAATTGAACGGACTCCGGGATAAACGAGGTAATCGAAAGGGAGAACCTGGTCGGGTGGGGAACTTTGGAAGGCTGACCTTGCTGACCTAGCCGCTGACCGGTATTCACTGATCTTCTCAGCGCGGCGCTTCGTGCTCCCGAGTAACCGCGCTGAGAAGATATCTCCGGATGGTGACTTGCCAGCACCATCCACATGGCTCGCGTTGCTGAGAGTTATTGCAAGTGTTATGCCAGTTTCGAACCTGAGCTCGGCATCCATCATCTTCTGGAAAATGTTGTGATTGCGTCAGCCGCACTTATTCGTGGATGTGGTTTTCTCTATCCAAAACGAGAGTTGCGACTATCCAAACGGTTAGAGATCTACCGGGCGCGCCTAGGATATACGCCCCGCAGATACTACCCGCGCAGTTCTCCTCGGCGCCTGGCAGGCTGCCAGTGGTCAGGCAAGGGAAAGGCGCAACCTCTTCGTTGCGCCCTTGATTCCGCATCCATGTTGATGCTGTCTCATTTCACGGCTGCCGCTTCGCCGACGCGCTTCGCAACTTTGAAAGTCAGCTGGCGCGCCTTCTTGTCGGCGTCGACAACCACGTGATCGCCGTGCAGGATCTCGCCGTCGAGGATCTTCAGCGCCAGCGGATCCTGAATCAGACGCTGGATGGAACGCTTCAGCGGGCGCGCGCCGTAGTTCGGATCGTAGCCTTCGGTGAAAACCAGTTCCTTCGCGGCGGGCGTGAGTTCGAGCGAGATCTTCCGTTCGGCCAGCAGCTTCCGCAGGTCCTCGAGCCGCAGATCGACAATCTTGGCCAACTGCTCTTTGCCTAGCGGATTGAAGATGATGATGTCGTCGACGCGGTTGAGGAACTCGGGCTTGAACTGTCCCCGCAGCGCCTCCATCACCTCGGTATGTGCCTGGCTCACGCGCTCCGGCGTCGTCAGGTCGTGCAGGTACGCCGAACCGATGTTCGAGGTCATGATGATGATCGTGTTCTTGAAATCGACAACGCGGCCTTTGCCGTCCGTCAACCTGCCGTCGTCCATGATTTGCAGGAAGACGTTGAAGACCTCGGGGTGCGCTTTCTCGATTTCATCGAAGAGCACAACTGAGTACGGCCGACGCCGAACGGCTTCGGTCAACTGTCCGCCCTCTTCGTAGCCAATATATCCCGGAGGCGCGCCGATCAGCCGCGACACGGCGTGGCGCTCTCCGTATTCCGACATGTCGATGCGGATCATCGCGTGCTCGTCATCGAAGAGGAACTCAGCGAGTGCGCGAGCCAGCTCGGTTTTGCCGACGCCGGTCGGCCCGAGAAAAATGAACGAGGCGATCGGACGGCGCGGATCGCTCAGTCCTGCACGCGACCGGCGAATCGCGTTCGATACGCGCGTAACCGCCTCATCCTGGCCAACGACGCGTTCCTTCAGGCGCTCTTCCATGGTGACCAGCTTCTTGACCTCGCCCTCGAGCATCTTCGAGACGGGAATGCCGGTCCACTTGCTCACGATCTTGGCGACATCCTCCTCGTCGACTTCCTCCTTCAGCATGCGCGACGCTTTGCCTTCCATCTGCGCGCTGAGCTTCTTTACTTCGGCTTCGAGCTGCGGCACCTCGCCGTACTTGATTCTGCCGGCGCGATCAAAATCACCTTTGCGCGTGACTTCCACCTCTTCCGCCTTCAGCCGCTCGATGCGCTCCTTGAGCTCGCGGATCTTCGCGATAGCTTCCTTCTCCTGCTTCCAGCGGGCCTTCAGGGCATTGGCGTTTTCGCGGATTTGCGCCAGCTCTTTCTCCAGAACGGCGAGCCGTTCACGCGAGTTGGTATCGTCTTCCCGCTTCAGTGCCTGGCGCTCGATTTCGAGCTGTATCGCGCGCCGCTCGAGCTGGTCGATTTCGGTCGGCATCGAATCGATCTGAATGCGCAGCGATGCCGCGGCTTCGTCGATCAAGTCGATCGCTTTATCGGGCAGAAAACGGTCGGAGATATAGCGATGCGACAGCGTCGCCGCGGCGACGATTGCCGAGTCCTTGATGCGCACGCCGTGGTGCACTTCGTACTTCTCGCGCAGGCCGCGAAGGATAGCGATGGTGTCCTCGACGTTCGGCTCGCCGACGAAGACGATCTGAAAGCGCCGCTCCAGCGCGGCGTCTTTTTCGATGTACTTGCGATATTCGTTCAGCGTGGTGGCGCCGATGGCGCGCAACTCGCCGCGGGCCAGCGCCGGCTTCAACATATTGGAAGCGTCGATTGCGCCCTCGGCCGCACCGGCTCCGACCAGGGTGTGCAGCTCGTCGATGAACAGAATGATCTGCCCCTGCGACTGCTCGATCTCTTTCAGCACAGCCTTGAGGCGGTCTTCGAATTCGCCGCGATACTTCGCGCCTGCCAGCATCGAGCCGAGGTCGAGCGATACTACGCGCTTGTTTTTCAATTGCTCAGGAACATCGCCGGAGATGATGCGCTGCGCCAGGCCTTCGACGATGGCGGTCTTGCCAACGCCGGGCTCGCCGATCAGCACCGGGTTATTCTTGGTGCGACGCGACAGCACCTGCACCACGCGGCGCACTTCTTCGTCGCGACCGATCACGGGATCGAGCTTGCCCTGGCGCGCCAGCTCTGTCAGATCTTTGGCGTAGCGCTGCAGAGCCTGGTATTTGGCTTCGGGATTCTGATCGGTGACCTGCTGATTGCCGCGGACTGCGGTCAGCGCGCGCAGGATGTTGTCGTAGGTTGCGCCCATGCGCGTCAGCATTTCCTGTGCGGGGTCACGCTTCAGCTTCGACATCGCGAGCAGCAAGTGCTCGGTGGAGACGTACTCGTCTTTGAAATTAGAGGCTTGCTTGAATGCGTCTTCGAGCAGTTGGGAGGCGTGGTCCGATAGATGCGCCTGCGCGGCGCCGCCACCCGAGACCTTTGGCAGCTTGCCGATCTCGCGCGTGGCTTCAGCTTGCAATGCGGGCACAGGTACGCCAACGCGCTCTAACAGCGGAGCGACGATGCCTTCGTGATCTTCGAGCAGCGCAGTGAGGATGTGGACCGGCTGCAACTCAGGATTGCCGTGCTCACTGGCGAGATCATTCGCCCGCTGCATGGCTTCCTGCGCTTTGACGGTGAGTTTGTCCCAACGGATTGCCATAAGAAACTCCAGGGAATAGTGAACAGCGGTTAGTGGATAGAGGTCAAGAGTCTTGCGGAAGATGCGATCAAACCCGATTCGAGCTAAGAGCTTGTCGGAGAGAGAGCCTATGACGTGCGGCTAATCGCCAACACTCGACTGCCTTTCGCCCTCGGGGAGCTTCCTTCCGGCAAACAAAAGGGAGGCACAGCTTGCCGCGCCTCCCTTGAACTCCCCAGTTCGTCTCCCATCAGGAAGCTTTCCCGAAGGGCGAAACTTGTTGGTCCCTCGCGGGCTAAAGCCCGCTCGGGACGAGAGAAATAACAGCCTGGACGCTGGCCTAAAGGCCAGCTCTACCCGCCTTAGGCTACCTGGCCCTTCGCGGCGCTGGTGGTCGACTCGGGCTTTTTGCCCTCGACCGCCTTCTGGCCGATGTTGACCTTGATCTGCTTCGGCTTGGCTTCGGCGCGCTTCGCGAGGCGAATCTTCAGCACGCCATTTTCGTAGTCAGCCTGAATGTTGTCGGTCTCAACCGTGTTGGGCAGCGTGAACGAACGGCTGAAGCTGCCATAACGGCGCTCCACCCGATGGAAGTTCTCTTCTTTTTCTTCCTTCTCGAACTTGCGCTCGCCAGTGACGGTGAGAATGTTGTTTTCGACCTTGATGTCGAGGTCTTTCTCGTCGACGCCCGGCACTTCCAGCTTCAGCTGGATGCCCCGCTCGTCTTCGTAGATATCGACCGGAGGCACAAACGCCCCGGTGGTCAGCGCCTCTTCGCGGCCACCGCTGCCGTACTGCTCTTCGAACAGACGGTTCATGCGATTCTGCAGGGCGACCAGGTCACGGAACGGATCCCAACGAGTCAATACAGGCATGTCACATCCTCCATACAGATACTTAAGAAGTTTGGCGGCCTTTGGCCAGCTAACACTTGGATGCATTTGTTAGCCGTAAAGAAGCATAAAATATGAGTGTTATGTTGTCAATATAAGGTACGAACTTTGAATAGCCGCGCTGGGGAGCTCGGAGTCAACTTATTTATAATGAATGATATACAGTCAACATGGAGCCGCGACACCGCTGCTTTTGAAGTGAGGCCGGAGCTCAAGCCGCAAGTCAGGGCAAACCTCAGGCCGTGCCTGCGGTTAGGTGGGACAGTAAACAGCTCAGTAGTGAACTGATTACGATCCTTGCTAGGATCACGCACGTCGGGTTTCGGCATACGATAAGCTTGGTGTGTCGCGAGCGTTGATGAGGAAGAGAAGATGCCTCAGGCTAGTGAAGTCATCGTGAAAGATCCCGAAATCCTTGGCGGCACGCCGGTGTTTCGCGGTACCCGTGTCCCCTTTCAGGCCCTGCTGGATTACCTTGAGGGGGGACAAACTCTGGGAGAGTTTCTTGACGATTTCCCCACCGTTACCCGCGAAGCGGCCATCACCGCGCTGGAAGCGGCCAAGTCGCTTCTCGTCGGTCAACTGGGATGAGGATTCTGCTGGATGAATGCCTTCCCAAAAAGCTGAAGCGCAGCTTCGCCGGGCATGATTGTGTGACCGCGCCTGAGGCAGGACTAGCGGGACTCGCGAACGGGGAACTCTTGGCTGCAGCCGAGCGTCAGGGATTCCAGGTCTTTCTAACCTTGGACAAAGGAATCGCGTATCAGCAAAATCTTGCGGGTCGCGCCATCGCGATCATTGTCATCCGTGCAAAGTCGAACCGTCTCGAAGACTTGCTTCCTCACGTTGACGCTTGTATTGCAAGACTAACCACCGCGCCCGGACAGGTCGCGGTGGTTGGAGCCGCCTGATCCCCCCGCAGCACCGCGTCAGCCGTACTGCACTTCGAAGGTCAGGCACGTCGCCTGCTAAACAAACAGAAATACGAAGTCGCTTCCCGCCTAGTCGTAATACTCCAGCCCGAGGTGGGTGATCATGTCCTCGCCCTTGAGGTGGCGGAGGGTGTTCTTCAGCTTCATCGACTGGATGAACAGGTCGTGCTCGGGATAGAGGCCCTCGGCCGTCATCGGCGACTTGAAGTAGAAACTCAGCCACTCCTGAATGCCGATGCCGCGCAGGGCCGACGAGCGCTTCGCCAGGTCGAGGAAGAGCACGAGATCGAGGACAATGGGCGCAGCCAGGATCGAGTCGCGGCAGAGGAAGTCGACCTTGATCTGCATCGGGTAGCCGAGCCAGCCGAAGATGTCGATGTTGTCCCAGCCTTCTTTATTGTCGCCGCGCGGCGGGTAATAGTTGATCCGCACCTTGTGGCAGATGTTGCCGTAGAGCTCGGGATAGAGCTCCGGCTGAAGAATGTGTTCCAACACCGAGAGCTTCGACTCTTCCTTGGTCTTGAATGACCCGGGATCGTCGAGCACCTCGCCGTCGCGGTTGCCGAGGATGTTGGTGGAGAACCAGCCGCTCAGGCCGATCATGCGCGCCTTAAAACCAGGCGCGAGGATGGTCTTGATCAGCGTCTGGCCAGTCTTGTAATCCTTGCCGCAGATCGGTGCCTGCATTTGCTTGGAGAGCGCGTGCATCGCGGGAATGTCGACGGTGAGGTTGGGCGCGCCGTTGGCGAAGGGGACGCCTTCTTTCAGCGCCGCGTAGGCGTAAATCATGGAGGGCGCGACGCTCTCGTCGTTGGCGTGCATCGCCTTCTCCAGCGCCTCGATGGAGGCGTGTGCCGGGCCGTGCTCGATGAAGGTCTCGGTCGAGCCGCACCAGATCATGACCAGCCGGTCGGCGCCGCTGGATTGCTTGAACTCGCGGATGTCGTCGCGCACCTGCTCGGCGAGCTCCATCTTGTTCTTGCCCTTCTTAACGTTGGGCCCGTCGAGCTTCTTCACGTAGTTTTTGTCGAAGACGGCCTTGCGCGGCTTGATGGAAGACAGGAACGGCTTCACCTGCTCCAGCAGCGAGCGATCGAGCACACCCGCTTTACCGGCGGCCGAGTACATGTCGTCTTCGAAGATGTCCCAGCCGGTGAAGACGAGGTCATTGAGTCCGGCGAGCGGCACGAAGTCTTTGATCTTGGGCGAACGGCCTTCGGTGCGCTTACCGAGGCGGATGGTGCCCATCTGGGTGAGTGAGCCGATGGGGGCAGAGATGCCCTTGCGTACAGCCTCGACGCCGGCGACGAATGTGGTCGCCACCGCGCCCATACCGGGGATCATGATCCCCAGCTTTCCGGTTGCCGGAGCGACTTCGCCGGCCCCGGGCTTATTCTTATCGATTGGCATGCTATGAGTTCCGTCCTAAAGCGATATCTAAACTTCTTATCTTCTCGTATCGTAAACAGTGGTGCAATGATTGTGCCCTGAAGAGCGCGGTTTCTGCGTTCGATTGCAATTTGGAGGATTCGGCGGGAACGATGGCGAACGGCAAAATTGCGGTTGTGACCGGAAGCTCCAGCGGCATCGGCCTGGTGACTTCGGTGGAGTTGGCGCGGAACGGTTATCGCGTGATCGCCACGATGCGCGACCTGGAGCGGCGTGGCCGGATAGAAGAAGCTGCGCAAAAGGCTGGGGTACGCGATCGGCTCGACCTGCGGCGTGTGGACATCACGGAAACCGATTCTCTTGCCGACGCGGTGAGCGGCATTGTGCGCGATCACGGTCGCATCGACGTGCTGGTGAATAATGCCGGATTCAGCACCGGCGGCTTCGCGGAGGACATGACGCTTGCCGAACTGCGCCATCAGATGGAGACCAACTTTTTCGGCAATGTCGCCATGACGAAAGCAGTGTGGCCGGTGATGCGCCGGCAGCGATCGGGCCACATTATCCAGATCACGTCGATTGCGGGGCGCATGGCCGCGCCTTTGGTGAGCAGCTATGCTGCATCGAAGTTTGCGCTGGAAGGCTGGAGCGAAGCGTTACGGATCGAGACACATTCGTTGGGCATTCGCGTCGTGTTGGTGGAACCAGGCGACTATGACACGGATATTTGGGAGCGCAATCTGGTTGTAGGGAAGCAGGCGCTGGCGGACAGCTCGCCAAATCGAGCCCGGAGCGAGCGCTTCGTCGAATTCGTGAAGTCGCGCACGCCCAAGCGCCGCGATCCGCGCGAAGTGGCGCAACTGATCGTGCGAATTGCGAACGATCCAAATCCAAAGCTGCGATACCTGATTGGCCCCGACGTGAGAAAGCAACTGTTGCTGCGCGCGCTGCTGCCGTGGCGCCGCTGGGAGCGGCTGGTGGCGAAGCTGACCAGGATCGACTGAGACAAGATCAAGCCCCCAACTTCGGGTGCCCCACGTCTGGCGGTTTCCAGACGTGGGTACGCATAGTGAGGCGCTCCACACAGGTCTCGAACAGCGCGAGACCTGGGGCACCCAAACCGGTCACCTTCCATGCTGGCGCTTGTAGATCTGCTCCACGGTTTGAACCGAATCGATGTCCTTGGGCAGCTTGTCGTCGCGCACGCGGACGATGCGCGGGAATCGCAACGCGTATCCGCTGTCGTGGCGGTCGCTGCGCATGATGGCGTTGAACGCGACCTCGAGTACGATCTCTGGTTCCACCTCGCGCAGATGACCATGATCGGCGACGGTATGCGCCAGAAACCATTGCGTGAGTTCAGCGATTTCCTTGTCGGTGAGGCCCGAGTATGCCTTGCCGATGTTGACCAGCTCTTCGCCACTGCGCACGGCGAAGGTGTAATCACTGAGTACGTGAATGCGCTTGCCGTGCCCAAACTCGGCGGCGGTGACCACGACATCGAGCGTCGCCAGCTCGCGTTTTAGCTTCAGCCACCAGCGGCCGCGTCGGCCGGGCATGTAGGGTGAGCTGATGTCCTTGATCATCAGGCCCTCGTTGCCGCGTGCCATCGCCTGCTCAAAGTAGTGTTCGAGCTGCCCGGGAGAATCGGCTCGCATTGCCGGCGCACGCAACACCCATCCCGAAACCGCTTGTTCTTCAGCGATTTCGGGCTCGAGCAGCAGATTGCCCTGGGCATTAACTACCGGTCGAGGCGCGACGCGGGTTGCGCCCGCGAAGACTCGGTCGAGCACCCGCATGCGCTCGGAGAGTGGCTTGTCGAGCGTGAGTTCGCCATCGGCGTAGATGACGTCGAAGACGACGTAGGCGATCGGCACTTCCTTGATGAGCTTCTCGCTGACCTGCTTGCGCCCCAGCCGCTTCTGAATTTCGCCGAAGGGCAGCGCATGACCACCGTCTTCGTTGTGGCGCCACGCCACGACTTCGCCGTCGAGGATCACTTCGCCGGCAAATTCGCTGAGCGGTCCGGCAAGCTCGGGGAACGATGCCGTGACTTCATCGAGCGTGCGCGAGAAGAGTCGTACCTCTTCTCCGCCGCAATGGGCCTGCGCCCGAACCCCGTCGTACTTGTCCTCCACTTGTGCCTGTTCGAAATAGTGGAAGGCTTCGTCTGTATCGGTGGCCGGACTGGCCAGCATAAAGCCGATGGGATGAAAGAGCTTCATACGTGCGCGGTCGAGGTGGTGCTCGGCCGCCAGCGCGAGCGTTTCACCGATATCGCCCAGCAGCATGTTTGCGCGCTGCACCGTTGCTAAGATTTCCTCGTAGGCATTGGCGATCGCTTCTTCGACCAGGCTTTCCTTTAGGCCGATGCGCAGTTCGCCGGTGATGATCTTCAGGATGTACTTGGCTTCGAGCGCGGTCGCGCGTTCGAGCAGCGATTTCAGTACGGCAGCTTTTGCCGCCGGCGTGCGCGTTGCGGAGACCTGGTCAAACATGGCGCGAACCATGTGCAGAGTGATGGTTGATTTCGGCGGAGCCTTGGCGAGCAAGACATCGTACGCGGCCGCTCCCAGATCGCCTCGCTTGCGGTACGCGGCGGTCATAGCCAACTCGCGCGCGCCGGTGATCTCGCTGACCAGCTTCCACAGAGCTGAACCGCCGATCTGCAGTGTGCGTTCGTCGAAAGCAGGGAAGGCGCGTCCGGAGAGGAACACTGCCGCCATCGCCGCGTCGTTCGTTTCGTGCGAGCGGAAGTGCGCTGCGACGAGCGCGATCTTCTCGGTTTTCTTAGTGGTCGCGGCGACACGCTCGCACAGCTCAGCCAGAGCCTGCATAGCTGTGTTGGATGTGGACGGGCGGAATCCGGCGCAGAAGCGGCATGGCCAAAGAGATGATGATCTGCAAAATACCTGTAAGCATCCCGCAAGGGTTGCCTGCGGCTTACAAATTCAGAGCCGTTGGTTAGGCAACGGAACCATCGCCGCGTGGTTCAAATGTCGCATGCCCGTAACAATCGGGCCCCGTACTGGCTATGTCGAAACTGTGGATCAAGCTGATTCCGGCTGGCGTACTGATGGTCGCGGCTGGGATCGCGATTATCAGAAGCTATGCCAAGCAGGCGAGTCCCGGGCAAACAGCTCCCGTGCAGTCTGTTGCCGCCGCGGAGACGAAGCCCGCGCCCGCAACTCCGATCGACGCGAAGAAAGCGGAGCTTGGCGGCTCGACTTGGAACCCCGAGTGGGACCACTTTATTGAGCAGGCAATTCCACAAGAGATGCTCTCGTCCGAGGTGCCGCACGACGTGCGCAAGCTCTGTCCCAACTTTTATCGCATGAGCGACACCGATAAACGTGTCTTCTGGGCATACTTCTTTCAGGCGCTCGCTGGAGCTGAGGCAGGACTGAACCCGACGACCAACGTGCGCCACCCACAGATGGACAAGGTTGACAGGGTTACGGGCCAGCCGGTGCACAGCGAAGGGTTGTTGCAGTTGACATTCGAAGATCAGAAGGTCTACGGCTGCGATTTCGATTGGGATGCCGACCGCAAACTGCCCAAGAACGATCCTGCGCGAACCATTCTGCAGCCCAAGAACAACCTGGAGTGCGGCATCAAAATTCTCGGCGCCCAGATCATCGACCGTCACAAGCCCCTGCTGACGAAGAATTCGTATTGGTCGCCGCTGCAACCAGGCACCGGACCGTACCGCACTTTCCTCAAAGAGATGGTGAATCCGCCGGCGGCCTGCGCGAAGCCCGCTCGCCCGCAGCACTTAAAAGGCGTGACCACTGCCGACGTGCATCAGCAGGGCGAAGACGCGAAAACGCAGTGAGCTTCGCGACCGCGCAGCCAACTCGGATCACGCACTGCGTGCGCTCAATCTGCCTCAGGTCTGACCCCGCAACTTGCTCCTCGCTGCGCGGCTGACTACAATGAACATGCCCACCGAGTAGGCGCGTAGCTCAGTTGGTTAGAGCGCTACCTTGACACGGTAGAGGTCAGGAGTTCGAGTCTCCTCGTGCCTACCATATTTCCGGTACTCCTCCCCAAATTCGCCACCTGGATGTCTGCTCAACCAGCGTTACTATCTGGCAGAGGCGTGCCGCCGAAGCTGATCGTGTGGCCGTTGCGGGAACGTCGACAGCGGGGCGATCTCTGGATTTCGCGATTCGCCTACTTATGGTTCTTGTTGGCCCAGTTCGCTGCCAGTCGGAGCTGTTCGTTTGCCTGTTCGAGCAGTTCCTTGGCTTTCTGCGCGTGGCCATCCATGTCAAATTCATTGGCCTGCTGTGCAGCCACGATCTTCTGATAAGCCTGTTGCGATAGCCGCTGGGCCGCGGCCAGATTCGGATGATGCTTTGGATTGATGTTCTGGACCGGCGTCTGCGCGATCGCCAGGCCACCGAAAGACAGCGCGGCAGCCAGTATCACTCTGACAAGATTCCTCGCCATACTCTTCTCCGTCGACTGCAGTTGCAACGAGCCGGACAGTTTACCACTCCGTCGTGTGGAGTCAATCCGCTTCGCCGGAAGACGGGCGTCAGCCCTAACGCGTTTGACCGCGTTTTTTCTTCGCCTTAAGATCAGACTTCGTTCTAGTTTCATCGAACCGACAGCATGTCCCACGAACTTTCCAAAGCCACCGACAGTACGTCCCACGAACTCTCCAAAGCCTATGATCCGGGCGCGATTGAAACGCATTGGGCCGAGTACTGGGTGCGCGAGAAGCTCTTCCACGTCGAGACCCCGGCGAGTGATTCGCCGCAGCCGGTGTTCACGCTGATCCTGCCGCCGCCCAACGTCACTGGCAGGCTGCACATGGGGCACATGCTGAACCAGACGGAGATGGACATCATCGTCCGCTGGCATCGCATGCGCGGGTTTACCACGCTCTGGCTCCCGGGCACCGACCACGCCGGCATCGCCACGCAGATGATGGTGGAGCGCCAGCTTGCGGCCGAGGGTAAGTCGCGCCGGGAGATCGGCCGCGAGGCCTTCATCGCGCGCGTGTGGGACTGGAAGCAGCATTACGGCGGCGCGATTCTCGATCAGATGAAGCGGCTCGGCGCCTCGGTCGATTGGTCGCGCGAGTACTTCACCATGGACAAGCGCATGTCGCTCGCGGTGCGCGAGGCCTTCGTTCGACTCTACGAAGAAGGGCTGATCTATCGCGGCAAGTACATCGTGAACTGGTGCCCGCGCTGCATCACGGCAGTCTCCGATCTGGAGGTAGCGCACGAAGAGACGCCGGGAAAAATCTGGGAGATTCGATATCCCGTGGTTGGCAGCGAGGCCGAGTCGATTGTGGTTGCTACCACGCGTCCCGAGACCATGCTTGGCGATACCGCGGTCGCGGTGAACTCAGGCGACGAACGCTACCGGCATTTGCATGGCAAGAACGTTCTACTGCCGCTGATGAATCGCGAGATCCCGATCATCACCGACGACATCCTCGCCAATCCCGAGTTCGGTACTGGCGCGGTGAAGGTCACGCCCTCGCACGATCCCAACGACTTCGAGGCCGGACTGCGCAACAACCTGCAGCAGATCGAGGTGATGAACGAAGTCGCGCAAATGAACGAGAACGCCGGTCCTTATAAGGGGCTCGATCGTTTTGAGGCTCGGCAGAAGGTTCTGGAGGATCTGGAAAAAGGCGGATATCTGGTCGGTGCGAAGGACTACATCGTGCCGCTGGGTAAGTGCGACCGCTGCAAGACGATCGTCGAGCCGCGGCTGTCGACGCAATGGTTCGTGAAAATCCAGCCGCTAGCGGATCGCGCTATCGAAGTAGTCGAACACGGCGACATCAAGTTCGTGCCGGAGAATTACAGCCGGACGTACTTCGAGTGGATGCGTAACATTCACGATTGGTGCATCTCGCGCCAGCTGTGGTGGGGACATCGAATTCCGGCGTGGCATTGCAAGTCGTGTAAAGAGATTATCGTAGCTCGTGAAGCGCCCGCGGAGTGCCCGAAGTGTGGTGGCCCGGTGGAGCAGGACAGCGACGTGCTCGACACCTGGTTCTCGTCGGGACTGCTGCCGTGCTCGGCCCTGGGGTGGCCCGACAGCACACCTGACCTCGATGCGTTCTATCCCACGAGCCTTCTGATCACCGGCTTCGACATTTTGTTCTTCTGGGTGGCGCGCATGATCATGATGAATTGTCATTTCATGCGGGGGAACAGGAAGGGCGACGTCCCCTTCGCTAACGTGTACATTCACTCGCTGGTGCGCGATGCCGAACGCCAGAAGATGTCGAAGACCAAGGGCAACGTTGTCGATCCCATCGAGATTATTGAGAAGTACGGGACCGATGCGGTGCGCTTCACGCTGGCTGCAATGGCGGCGCCGGGAACGGACATCGCGTTCTCCGAGACGCGGACGGAAAGCTATCGTGCCTTCGCCAACAAGATCTGGAACGCCGCGCGTTTCCTCTTCATGAATGTCGATAAGGCCCAGCAGTCGGGTGTGTGGTCGCTGGAGGAATTCAGGAACTCGCAAGATGCGGGTGCCCCATCCTTGTCAGAAGGACAAAGCGGCCCCAAAGGTATCCCCGCTTTCACGACGGCAACGTTGGAGGACAGCTGGATTTTGTCGCGCTTCAATCGCGTGGCGCAGGAAATCGACGAGGCTCTCGCGGCCTATCGCTTTCATGAGGCGGCGCACGTTGTGTATCACTTTTTCTGGGGCGAGTACTGCGACTGGTATCTGGAGCTGATCAAACCACGCTTGACCTCTGACGATCGCGAAGCGACGCGCGCGGCCTATGCCAACCTGATCAGCATTTTCGAAGGGGCGTTGCGACTGTTGTCGCCCTTCATGCCCTTTATCACCGAGGAGCTGTGGCATGCGGTATATGAAGGGAATCCGCCGGCGAAGTCGATCGCGCTGGTCGCGTACCCCCATCCCGACAAGGCGCAGATCGACGTCGATGCCGAAACCCGCATGGCGATTCTGCAGGACCTCATCGTCAGTGTGCGCAACATTCGCGCCGAGCTGAAAGCGGAGCCGAAGCAGAAGCTTGCTATCGAAGTTTTCGCCGACAGCGACGTGCTAAGGCTGATCGAAGAGAATCGTGGCGCCGTCGAGCGGCTGGCGAATGTCGAGGGCATTGCGTTCGTCGGCGAGTCGCTGGCCAAGGCGGCGGGAGCTCGCAGCACGTCGCGTTTTGATGTTCGCGTGCTATACGAGCGCCAGATCGATGTGGCGGCCGAGCGCGATCGTCTCAATAAAGAGCTGACCAGACTGACGCAGGAACTGACGCGGGCGACCGGACAACTCAACAACGGCGCGTTCTTGTCGAAGGCCCCGGCCAATGTTGTGGAAGGCTTGAAAAAGCGCAAAGCCGAAGTTGAATTGCTCATCGAGAAGATCAAGTCGGCTCTGGACGAACTCGGATGAACGGGTAATGTAAAGAGTAAAGCAGGCCTTCAGGCCTGCGTTCGCCGAATAACAATCCGTTCCCGCGCTGAGGTCGAAGGCCTCGGCCCGGGAACCCTACAACTCTCGAGGGCCGGGATGCGGGCCTGAAGACGAGCGCAAGAAAGCGCAGCGAGGCACGAAGCTTGGACTGGACAACCCGCAGAGCTACATCGCTTTTGGAAAACGCGCTGCTCGAAGACCGGGCGACGCGCGACGCCACCACCTACGCTTGTATTGACGTCAATCAACGCGCCTCGGCGACCATCCTGGCCAAACAAGATTGTGTGCTCTCGGGGCTGGGTTGCGTTCGCCGCATCCTCGAAGTCTTCGCCGCACTCGATGGCACTGTCACCTCGCATCCCGAGGTCACCAGCCACACCGAAATTTTCGATGGCGTCCGCCTGCGCAAAGGTCAGTCGATCGCCGTCGTGGTGCACAATGCCCGCGTGGTGCTCTCTTGCGAGCGCGTCATCCTGAACATCATGCAGCGCATGAGTGGCATCGCGACGCTTACCAGGAAATATGTCGACGCTATCGAAGGGACCAGGGCGATCATTCTCGACACGCGCAAGACCGCGCCCGGCCTGCGCATGCTGGATAAATATGCGGTGACCTGTGGTGGCGGGCATAACCATCGCCTCGACCTCAGCGACGGCGTGCTTATCAAGAACAACCACATCGCTCTGGCCGGTGGAGTGGTGCCGGCGCTGGAGCGCGCGCTGCGCAATCGTCGTGGTTCGGAGACGGTAGAGATTGAAGTGCGCTCGCTGGAAGAGCTCGACTTGGTATTGCAACATGGCGCCGAAGCCGTGCTGCTGGACAACATGACACCCGATGATGTGCGCCAGGCGGTGGAGCTGGTCAAAAAGTCGGGCCGTGCCGTGCCTTTGGAGGCTTCCGGCGGAATCACCCTGGAGAATATTCGCGGGTACGCCGAGAGCGGGGTAAACTTCATCTCCGTCGGCGCGCTGACTCACTCGGTGCAAGCGGTTGATCTGAGCATGCGAATTTCGCCGGCGTAGCCGTCCGCAGTCGGCACTCAGCATTCAGCATTCAGCCGAGGCGTTTCTGGATGCGGAATTCCCAGCCATCTCGAGCGCGCCAACTCGGCGGTTGCGGCCACAAGTCTGACGGACCGATATATCGAATGAGTTCTACCGTTTCGGGGACCGCCCGCGCATAATCTCCCTATCGCTCAAACTTCTCCAACTCGCATTGACACTCGCGCCGAATCGCCCACCGATGCGCGGCTCAGCCGCATCGTGCGCTTGCTCAGCGACAATGCTACGGTCGTGATCAGCGGCCAGCGCATCGCGGAGGAGCTCGGCACCTCGCGCTCCGAGGTCTGGCGAGCAGTGCAATACCTGCGCCAGCTTGGGGTGCAAGTCACCGGGCACCTCGCTACCGGATATCAGCTCATGGCCGTCCCCGATCTGCTGCTGCCCGATGTACTTCGTCCTCTGGTAAGTGGCACGATTTTTGCGAATTACATCCACCACTATTTCAGCATCGGATCGACGAACATGACCGCCATGCAGGCAGCAGCGGCAGGCGAGCCGGAAGGGGCTGCGTTCCTCGCCGAAGAACAGACGGCCGGCCGCGGCCGTGGCGATCACAGCTGGCAATCTACGCAGTCGGAGGGCATCTACGGTTCGGTCGTGCTGCGCCCGGAGATGTCGCCGCTGGACGCGCTCTTTCTTTCGCTGATGGCGGGTATCGCCGTGGCCGAGGCGGTCGAGCGCACAACCGGCATGAAACCCGATCTGCGTTGGCCCAACGACGTACTGCTTGACGGCCGCAAATTTTGCGGCATCTTGACCGAGATGAATGCCGAACCGACGCGCGTTCGATACGTCGTAGTGGGCATTGGTATTAACGTGAATCACACCTCGTTTGCCGGCGAGTTGGAGCCGATTGCTACATCGCTGCGCATCGAGAGCGGACGCGAATGGTCGCGCGTGGAACTCACCGCCGCTCTGCTAAAATCGCTCGACAACCAATACCGCAAGCTGGCGGAAGGACGCCTGGATGCCCAGGCGGATATCATTCGCAGCTTCGAAGAGCGGTCATCGTTCGCGCGGGCACGTCACGTCGAAGTGGACGAGGACAGCGGAAAATATAGCGGGGTTACCGAAGGCCTGGATCGCCGCGGCTTTCTGCTGGTGCGCACCAACGAAGGCTTGCGAACGGTTTTGTCTGGCGGAGTGCGGGCGCTGGACGGGAAATAGCTCATGCTTCTCGTAGTCGATGTAGGCAACACCAATACGGTGCTGGGAGTGTTCGGCGTCCAGCATGGCGGCGAGCGTTACGGGCCGCTCATCGCGCATTGGCGCGTCTCCACCACCAAGACCCAGACTGTCGATGAGTACGGGGTGCTGTTTCGCAATCTGTTTGCGATGAGCGGCATGGAATTTACGGCTGTCCAGGGTGCGGTGATTTCTTCGGTGGTACCTCCGCTTGATTCAACCCTGCGCGAAGTTTGCGAGCGCTACTTCCGCTCGCGACCGCTGTTCATCGAGCCTGGTGTGAAGACCGGCATGCCGGTGCATTATGACAATCCTGCCGAGGTCGGGGCCGACCGCATTGTGAACAGTGTGGCCGCGTTCGAGAAATTTGGCGGCCCTTGCATCGTGGTGGACTTCGGCACTGCGACTACCTTCGACGTGGTATCGAAAAATGGCGAGTACCTGGGCGGCGTGATCACGCCCGGCATCGGCATCTCGTCGGACGCGCTATTTGCCCACACCGCCCGGCTGCCACGCGTGGATATTCGGAAACCGCCGCGTGTGATCGCGACCAACACCGTAAACAGCCTGCAGTCGGGCTTGTACTACGGCTATCTGGGCTTGATTGATGGCATCCTCGAGCGCCTCATCGCCGAACTGGGTGAGAACGTTGCCGTAGTTGCGACCGGCGGCCTGGCGAACTTGATGGGCGGTGGGTCGAAGTACATCCGAGAGATTGATGATCTGCTGACGCTCGACGGGCTGCGGATTATCTTCGAGCGTAACCATGCGCACGGCAAGCGACGCGCGGAGCATACTGGCGACAACCGTAGTCACCCTGCGGCCGGTGCGCGCGAGGCCAAAACTGCCGCTCACAAGCGCGGCTAGAACTCTCTCCGCAGTGGAAAATTACTTCAACTACTTCACGGAAATCGAAGACCACTTTCAACGTCGGCGCGGCACCATGCTGCTGCTCTCGCCGCTGGATTGGGCGTTGATGGAGACCTGGAAAGATGCGGGCATACCGCTCGCGGCCGTGCTGCGCGGCATCGACGCCACCTTCGACCATTGGGAGCATCGCCCACGCAAGACGCGCAAGATCAATGGTCTCGCTTTCTGCTCGCAAGAAGTTCTGGCGTCGGCGGAAGAAATGAAAGATGCAGCCGTCGGCGCCGCTCCCAAACAGCCGCGCAACGGTGACCTTGATCAAGGCGCCGTTATCGAATACCTGATGCGTAATGCAGAAGCGTTGGAGCGAGTGGGTCTGCCCGGCTCAGCGCAAGCTCTGGCGAAGGAGGCGGCTGCCACGCTTCGCGGATTAGCCGATCCGCTCAAGCAATCGCCAATCAACATGGAAGATTTGGAGCGGCGATTGACGGTGGTTGAGGAGAAGCTGCTTGCGGCATTGTTGGCCGCGACTCCGGATGATGCGCTTTATCAGGTGCGCTCAGAAGCCGACCGTGATCTTGCGCCCTACCGACGGAAGATGAGCGCTCCGCAAATCGAGCAGTTGCAGAAGCAGTACATCCACAAGCGGCTGCTGGAGCAGTATGGTGTTCCGCGATTGAGCCTGTTCTACATGTGAGGGAGGCAGCAGGTAGCATTTGGCACTTAGCACTTAGCATTTAGCACTTAGCATTTAGCCGTTTGACTAGGAGAGCGCACTTCACAGTTGAGCAGCCAGCATTGGCGTTTGTCGGATTCTCGACCTTGGATTTAAAGCTAACTGCTAACTGCTAACTGCTAACTGCTAACTGCCAATTGCTAACTGCTGCCTTTAGAAGTGCGACGTTACGTGCTGCTCGCCCAGGACCTTGCCTGTCTTGTCGAACCAGATGACTTCATATTGCGGCTGAAAAATCGAGTACCAATAGCGATAAATGTATTCGTCGGTGCATCCGGTTGGGATCGGTGTCATCGCACCGCACGGTCCCTCGCTGCTGGGATCGCCCATCAGCTCACGCACGACCTCGTTGGAATCGCCGATGGTGACCTGGCTGACATTCTTGCGCAGCTTGTCGTCATGCTGGTAGGCCCAGATGGCGGCAACGACAAGGCCGAGAGCAATTGCGATGAAGACGATGCGAGTTGCCATGAAAAATCAGTTATCAGTTGCCGGTTGTCAGTGAAAATAATTACTAGCTCGCCAGGTGAAGTCCAATCAACCAGTTGTTCAGGTGATAAGTATTCTCCCGCAACTGACGAAAGGCCGCTAGCCCGTGACGACTGGCCCCTGTTGCCTTGATTATTCGATGCGCAGCGCGCGTACCGGTTCTATCGACGCAGCGCGCCTTGCGGGCACCAGCCCGGCTACAAAGGCGCAGACCGCCAGAATGCCGACGGCGAGCGCGAGAGTCGATAGACTGAACGGCGCCACCCGGTACAGCTTACTTGCCATCACGTGGCCGACGAGGACAGCCAAAGGAATGCCGATCAGGAGACCCATTCCAATCTGCGCGAACGCGCCGCGCATCACCATAGCGACAACCTCGCCACGGTCCGCGCCGAGCGCCATGCGAACGCCAATTTCAGAGGTGCGGCGAACCGTGTTGTAGGCGGTAACGCCATAAAGACCAATCGAAGCCAGCAGCAGCGCCAGGGCACTGAACAGTTCCGTCAGCCGCGCGATCAGGCGCTCCTGGTTGAACCGGCGCGCTACCTGCTCGCCGAAACTGTGCATGTCTATGATGCTGAGGTTGGGATCGATCTCGCCCAGCACTCGCCGCACTTGCGGCCCAGCTTCCGCCTGCGAGCCGGAATAGTGGATTTCGATCATATCCGCGAACTGCGAACGCGCTTCCATGGTGGCGTAGTTGGCGTTGTCGCTATATTGAACCGTTTGGAAGTAGGCTGTGAAGAACATCGGGTTCTGCGGATATTCGGTGTCGTCCGGACTGCGATAACGGGTATCTTTTACCACGCCCACAATCTCATAGTCGCCATTGTGCCCGGGATCATCGAAGCCGAAATGCTGGCCGATAGGATTTTCCCTGGGAAAGAACTTGCGGGCGAAGCTTTCGTCGACCACGGCAACACGTTGCGAAGTCGCGGTGTCCTCCTCACCGATTACGCGGCCGCGGACCAGCGGCGTGCCGATCGTTTTGAAGTAATCCGGGCCGACGCGCACCCAACCGACGTGCGTGGTTATGGTGGATTCGCGCGGTCGCCCTTCGATGATGATCTGGTCATTCCAGCTATCCCCGTCCTGCGGGCTGTACATGGAATAGCTGACGCTTTGAATTCCAGGAATCTGCCCCAGACGTTCGCGGAGTTCGCGATAAAGCGCCGGCAGCCGCTGCTGGGTATAACCAGCGTTCAGCGGATTGATCCGGACCATGAGCCGCCCACCCGTGTCGAATCCGAAGTTGAAGTGCTCCAGGTTGCGCAGGCTTTGGGTAACCAGACCTGCCATGGCCAGCAGCACCAACGAGAACGCCGCCTGGGCAATCACCAGCGATTTCTGTGGCATCGCGGTACGGTCGCGGGTGGAACGGTTCGCGCCACGCAGCGCCTCAGCCGGATCCGAGTGTGACGCCACCCACGCCGGGGCTACGCCGAAGATGATTCCGGTCAACAGGGAAAGGCCAAAAGCAAAAGCCAGAACAGGCAATGAAGGGCGAGTGTCGATTGGAACAAAACTCGATCCCCGAAAAGCGATCAGGAGGATTGCGCGCGTGCCCCAGTAGGCGATCGCCACGCCCGCCGCGCCGCCCATGCAAGCCAACAACACGCTCTCGGTCAGCAGCGAACGGACCAGGCGCATGCGCGTTGCTCCCAGCGCAAGCTGCACTGCGGTCTGTTGTCTTCTGGCTGCTCCCCGGGCCAACAGCAGATTCGCCAGGTTGGCGCATGCGATCAGCAACACCAGCGCGGAGGCGGCGATCAACATGTAGAGCCCCGCCTTGTACTGATTGCGCAAGCTGACAATGCCCGCTCCGCCCGGACCAAGCTTCAAAAGTTGCTTGGAAATTTTCTCTCGCGCGCTGGGTTCGAGTTTGTCCTGCACGCTGTACAGCCACTGCCGCAGCTCGGTATTCAGCTGGGCTTGCACCGGCTGCGGCTGGACGCCCGGTTTCATCCGACCGATCAAATACAGCCAATACTGAGTGTCGAGGTGCAGCATCGAGCTTTTCTGGTCGATGAGCGGCTCGAACGAGAGTGGCAGGTAGAACTCGGGGGGATCATCGCGCAGGCGATCTCCGTAAAAACCCGGAGGCGTGACGCCGATCAGCGTGAAGGGCTTGCCGTCGATCATGAAACTGGAGCCAATTACGCTGGGATCGAGGGCGAAGCGCTCTTGCCACGCACGGCAAGTCATAACCACGGTAGGAGCTGCTCCAGGAGTATCGTCCTGGGGAGTGAACATGCGCCCGGCGAGCGCTTGAATACCGAACGTCGAAAAGTAGTTTCCGGAGACAAACTCCGAGGGAAAGCTCTCGGCCGCAGTCTGCGATTCGCTGCGGCGCACACTGATTTGCGGCCGGTTCGACTGGAAGGCAGCGATCTGCTCGAACTGGGGAGTATTGGCCTGGATATATTGATACAGGCTGTAAGAGACCAATCCCCACCCGCCTTCATCGCCCTGCCCGAAGCCGCCATAGACACAGCAAACATCGTTATCGCCGATTCGATAGAGCTGGGCAGGATTCGCCACCGGCAAAGACTTCAACATCACGGCGTGGACCAGCGTGAAGATGGCGGTATTGGCGCCGATGCCCAACGCGAGGGTCAGGATGGCGGTGATGGCGAAGCCGGGGGATTTGCTTAAAAGACGCAGCGCGTGGCGGATATCATGCAGGTTTTTCATGCGGGCCTTTAGCCAGAGCATGCAAGGAGGTAACCACTCGGCGTTAGATAACTTGTCTAAATACCGATAGATGCATTATGGCGGCGTGAAGGGGGGCTCCCGTCTTGTCCGCCAGCATAAGTCGATGTCCGGAAATGAACGCGCCCCGCGGCAGCCTGCACTGAGATACCCTAACCCTGCGCCATGAATCTCACCGACCGCATCTACCTGGCGGTTCATCTTCTTCTGACGTTGCTGATGTGCGTCCGGCACCAGAGCGTTCCGCACTGGCCGGTGTATGTGGTCTGGAACATGTGCGCCGTCGCCGCGATTCTCCTGCTGGCACACAAGCGCAGTGACGGCCAAGTCTGGGAGTTCGTGCACGACTGGATCCCGCTGGTCTTTTTCACCATCACGTTTGAGGAGATTTCCTTGCTGTCGCTGGCGATTCGCGGCGAGTGGCAGAACGATCATCTCATCGCCCTTGAATCCTGGCTGTTCTCCGTTTCGCCGATGCAATGGATGCACGCTCGCGCGCACCAATGGCTGATTGAATTCATGGAATTCGGCTACTTCTGCTTCTATCCGCTGTACCCCGGTTTGGGAGGCTGGTTCTGGGGCTTTCGCCGCCGGCCGCAATATCGCGGCGCATTTCGCCGGATGACCGATACGCTCAGCATGGGATACGTGATTTGCTACGTAATCTACCTTCTATTTCCGACGCAAAGCCCAGCCAACCGCGCGGGTGTGCAGCAGATTGGCAGTCCGCAGGCCGGTATCTTCCAGCACCTGGTTCGCGGCATTCAGAATCACGCGGGCGTACACGGCAACGCTTTTCCCAGCGCCCACATCATGCTGACGTTTGTTGTGCTGATGTTCGCCTATCGCTTCCTGCCGCGCGTCGCGCCCTGGCTGCTGATTCCCATGGTGCTGATGTGCGTGGGCGCGGTATATGACGGATATCACTACACCAGCGATGTCGTAGTGGGGGCGCTGATTGGCGTTGTGCTGGGCGCCGTGTTCTCCAGGGCGAAAGAAAACCCTCCCGCCACGGGGAGGGTTCCACGAGACGAAACGGTCCGATCTATGCTTTGGTGACTTTGCCGCTGCGCAGGCAGCTGGTGCAAACCCGCATGCGCTTGCTGCCGCCCTGCACCTTGGCGCGCACGGGGCGCAGATTTACATTCCAGCGCCGCCGCGTGACGTTGTGCGCGTGACTGATATTGTTTCCTGATTGCGGCCCCTTGCCGCAGATTTCGCAAACTTGTGCCATGATCGCTCCAGAAGGATTGCCAAACTGGCTGGGTAAACACTCATTATACGGATTTAAGCCACCAATCGGCAAACCGGTAGGCTTTTAAGGGGAAGTTTCTTGGTTCGCCCGCCTGACTAGTGGATGTTGGGCAATCCGCGGCTCAGATCGCGTTCCAGCCGGCGCTCATGCCACAGGCGCAGCGGACGCCAGTAGGTGATGATCCCAAACGCCGCGATAGCGGCCAGCAGCAGAAAGCTGCTGACCCCCAGGAACACCAGTGACGCCTTGGTCGCAGCGATCCGCACCAGCACGGCAACATTCCTGGGAGTAATGATGAGAGAGAAAGCCAGAGTCAGCATGCCCACGCCCGCCAGCAAGCCGGTGATGTTCTTCGCCCACTTGCCGGTAGCGTGGTATTGCGCGAAGAAGAAAAAGCCATAGAAGATCAGACCGCCGATCAGCAGAAAATTAGCAATGATCGCGATGGAATCCGTGATGCTCATTCCTTAGTAGACGCAGCCTCGAAGCAACGGGTTGGAAGAGAGTAGCCAACAACCGGAGCCGGCACCCCCTGCCTCGTGTGCATTAGAACCTGTAGTCGGTTCCCGGGTTCTGCCCCTGGAATTTACCGCCCGCTCTTTTGCGGTTCGATCGCGCTGAGCGGAATCGCAGGAGAAGTCCCGAGAGCCACGGCGCCGCTCTGGAGCTCCTGCAAAGCAGTGATATTCGGGGCCATCATCGTCCACATCAGCAGCAGCTTGTTGTAGCGCGTCACGAATATGGTTTGAGAAAGGCGGCGCGAGAGGTCCGATCCCCTTTGCGAGGTGGCGATCGTCCCATGGAATACCATGAACAGATGGCCTCCCACCGAGATCAATCCGTCGGAGCCGATCTCACCAAATTCGCGGAGGTCTTCGAGGCTGGCAGCGACTTCATCGGTGGCGCGCTTGTCGGTGATCGACGCCGCCGTGCGCATGGCCAGGCAATTGGGATCGAGCGCGCGCAGGACAATCGCTGAGCTTACGGCTGGGTTGTCCTTCTCCTGCTCCGGAGTGGCCTCCAGCAGGGTCCGCGAGCAGGCGTGCAGAAACTGATATTCGCGCAGCGCAGTCACTTCCAGCGGCGGATCGACCGCGCCTGCGGCTAACGGCCGCCATCCCTTTGGCAATTCGTAGCGGAAGCCGAGATCTTCGTTTTGATAAACGCCATCGGCAAACTTGCCAGGTGGGATATTCTTGGCCGGCAGGTCGTGAAGCGCAGCGTTGACGCGCGCAGTTGGCACCGTGGGCCCGGTGTAAGGCTGGCCGGGCACTTTCACCGGCTTGCCGTCCTCAGCACTCAGTGTCCCGTCGTCCTGCGGGCAGTACATCTGAACCTCCGCCATCAAGCCTTTCGCCTTGCGCAGAAACTGCTCATCATTGGTGGCAACGACGATATTTACCGTGTAATTGTTTATGCCGGTCCAGTATTGCGCAGCGTAATTGCGCCCGCGATGAGTGAAGCGGTGATAGAAATGTCCGGTGCGCAGCATAAACTGCGGAACGGGTGTCTGCGGCAACCCGCCGGCCTGAGTGCCGTTTCGCGCCCAGTCGTCCAACTCCTTCTGCCTGTCCGCGGGAATGTTGACGTCATACCCAGGCTTCGGATCGTCAGCGGTAACGGTGATGGATCCGCGTTGCTCACCTTGTTCGAACTGCAGCGCGAGCAATGCGTGTTGCTTCTCCGGCATGAGCGGCAACATGACCTCGTGCCCCTGCACGGTGAGTGGCAGGTCAAAGGAAAAGCCAAAGAACTGGCTCGTGTAGTGAGTGTTAGAAAGGAAGCCCGCTTCAGGGAGCACCGGCTCAGCCCGGGGGCGCCTTTGTACGGGGATGTTCGGCAACACTCCGGCCTGAAGATTCGAACTCCCACACTGCGCCACAGCTCCGGTCACCGCAACCTGGAGCAAGACAAAGATGACGAGTGTGCGTGCTGCAATCGCACTAGGGCTGAACATGTGCGGGCACGTCTTGGCAGTGGGCTGATGGAGACATTGCGCCCCATGATGCCAGTATCAAAGTGCCGACGCAAGTGCGGTGGCCGTGCGGATGGTTCGGCACAGTCCGGCCTTACCGCTCCGGAGCCGGCACGATGAGATTGTGCCCGGTCATCTCCTCAGGCTGGGGAATGCCCAGCATTCCCAGCATGGTAGGTGCGATGTCTTGCAGCGCTCCTTCGGGACGCAGGGTAAAGCGACGGTCATCTCCCTTGTGCTCGGGCCCAGGCACAGCGTGCTCAGCGGCCACAATAAAGGGCACGGGATTGGTGGTGTGCGCGGTTTGCGGGCCGCCGGTTGCGGGATCGATCATCTGCTCGGCGTTGCCGTGATCGGCAGTGACGATCATCGCTCCGCCACGCTGTCGCAGCGCCCTGTAGATCTGCCCCAGGCACCCGTCCACCGTCTCGACCGCTTTAATCGTTGGCGGAATCTTTCCCGAATGTCCCACCATGTCAGCGTTGGCGAAGTTCACCACCATCACGTCGAAGGTGTTGTCGGCGATTGTCTTCACCACCGCGTCGGCAATGCCTTGCGCCGACATCTCCGGCTTCAAATCGTAAGTCGCGACTTTGGGCGAGGGCACCAGCACGCGATCCTCGCCGGGGAACGGCTTCTCCACGCCGCCGTTGAAAAAGTAGGTGACGTGGGCGTACTTCTCCGTCTCTGCTACGCGCAGGTTTCGCATGCCGCGGTCCGCCATGACGTTGGCCAGGATATTGGTCAGCGACTCCGGCGGCGAAACCACCGGCAGCGTGAAATGCTTGTCGTATTGCGTCATGCAGACGTATTCGAGGTCCGAAGGCACGCGGTTGCGCGGGATGATCTGGTCAAGATCGGCAGCGCCTTCCAGTTCCCGCCCGTCCTCCGGGGTAAAGTGACTGTTGCGGCATAGGCAGCGCGTAATCTGCCGCGCGCGGTCGGCGCGGAAATTGAAATTGATGCAGACGTCCCCATCGCGAATGGTGGCCACCGGTTGGTGGCGTTCGTTGATTACAACAAACGGCACGATGAACTCGTCGGTAACTCCGCGGTTGTAGGAGTCCTTCACGCCTTGTACCGGGTCAGTCGAGTGAGGAGCCTCGCACTCGCCATAGACCATGGCGTCGAAGGCTTTCTTCTCGCGCTCCCAGCGGCGATCGCGGTCCATCGCGTAGTAGCGTCCGCCGACGGTTGCGATTTTGCCCACGCCGAACTCGCGCATCTTCCGCTGTAGTTTTTCAATGTAGCCCGCGCCATTGGTCGGCAACGTGTCGCGTCCATCCATAAAGCAATGGACGAAGACGCGTTCAACGCCATTCATCTTCGCCATGCGCAGCAGCGCGTACAGATGGTTCTGATGCGAGTGCACGCCACCATCGGAAAGCAGGCCAAGAAGGTGTAATCGACGCTCCCCGCCGCGAGCCGTTGCCATCACATGCAACAGCGCCGGGTTCGCGTAGAATTCGCCGTTCTCGATCATCAGCTCGATCTTGGTGATGTCCATATAGACGACCCGTCCGGCGCCGATGTTCAGATGTCCGACTTCGCTGTTGCCCATCTGTCCGGTCGGCAGGCCAACGTAGCGGCCGCTGGTGTGGATCAGGGTGTTCGGGAACTCAGCCAGAAGGCGGTCGTAGTTAGGTTTGCGCGCCAGCGAGATGGCATTCGCGCCCGATGGCGGCGCATAACCCCAGCCGTCAAGGATGATCAGCACGAGCGGTTTAGGAGGAGTCATGAAAACCAGCAAGCAGCGATTAGCAATTAAGTTACGGTCGGGTGTTGCTTAGGTCTAGGAATATACATGAAGGCCGAACTTGAGCGCCTCTGGATGTGCCTGGCCTCCGTCGCACCACAGCCACCGGCCGGAGAGGGAGTCGCCCGCCGCCGTGCGCACTACAGCCCGAAGGGAGCCGCCCATCCCGAAGGTGCTGCGAATGTGAACGCACTACGAGTAGGATGGAACGTCAGGAGCGCACAGTGGGCCAACTTCTCTCGCGCCGGTCTTTCCTGCAAGCCTCAGCGGTCACCTCGGTGGGATTGGCGCTGCGCGTCGTCACCGAGCCCATGCTCGCCTACGCGGCCTTGCCGGAACATCCTGCAGACGTCGTGTATCTTAACGCGAATGAGAATCCCCTTGGTCCGTGTGCGGCAGCACGCGAGGCTGTGATTGCCATGGCTCCGCAGGGTGGACGCTATCGCTTCGACGCCACTGCGGCTTTTGAAAAGCTGTTCGCCGAATCGATCGGCGTCAGTCCCGACTGTGTGGCCATCTACGCCGGATCGAGCGAGCCGCTAAACTACGCCGTTGAGGCCTTCTGCTCGCCGCACGCGAGCTACGTCACGGCCGATCCCGGTTACGAAGCCGGCATGCATGCGGCCGGAGATGTGGGCGCGCGTGTGGTCAAGGTGCCGCTCACCAGGAGCTACGCCCACGACGTAAAGGCCATGCTCGCTGCGGCGCCCGACGCCGGGGTGTTCTACATCTGCACGCCCAACAACCCCACAGGCACGCTCACCAGTCACTCCGACATCGAGTACTTAGTCGAGCACAAACCGAAGCAGTCGATCGTGCTGGTCGACGAAGCCTACATTCACTTCAGCGATGCGCCGCCGGCCATCGACCTGGTCAATGGCGGCAAAGATGTTATCGTGCTTCGTACTTTCTCTAAGCTGTATGGAATGGCGGGCCTGCGCTGCGGCTTCGCCATTGCCCGTCCCGATCTGATCGAGCGATTGCATCAGTACGGCGGCTACAATTCTTCCCCAATAACGGCAGTTGCGGCAGCCTCGGCGAGCCTCAAGGTGCCGGGCCTGGTTGCCGAACGGAAGCAGCTCAACCAGCAGGTGCGCAACGCCACATTCGAGTGGCTGAGCCGCAATGGGTACTCGTACACTCCCTCGGTATCGAACTGTTTTCTCCTCGATACCGGAAGGCCGGCAAGAGACGTCGTCGCCGCCATGGCCACGCAGAACGTCGTCATCGGGCGCACCTGGCCCTCCATGCCGACCTACGCGCGCATCACCGTAGGCACCAGCGACGAAATGGCGCGATTCCAGCAAGCCTGGCAGCGAGTGATGAAGGGCTGATCGCACCCTGGCTTCGCTTCGGAAGCCACTGCCAATAGCGCTAGAAAAACACGCCGTTGCGCTCCATGCCGATTGCCGCAAAGAGGACCTGCTGCGGTCCGTTGTCGCTCTGAAACATAACTCCACGGCGTACCGACTGCCACTGGATGCTGGCGTTCGTGCGTGCGTTGGTGTACGCGAACTGATTCACCGGGTCGCTGGTTTGCTGGAGGTTCGTGGGATCGAACCATTGTGCTTGCAGCGAGACGGTGGAGGAAAACACCGGATGCAACGGCATTCCTTCGCCGTCGACAGCGCCGCCGCCCCATAAAGCGGTCAACAGGTCGTGCAGGTCGGGCATCAGGATATCGCTCAGGCTGAAAGAAGCCTGCCCTTGCGTCAAGTCAAGGCTCACCGCGTCCTGCGGAATCGGCACCGTCCAGAAGACGCCGCCGTTCGAGACCCCGGGATTGTGATCGTTGAGCTGGAAATCATAGTCACCGAACTGGTGACCGGTCTGAAAGACGTCCATTCAAAAGAACGCGAAGGTGCCCTGGTGCTGTTGTCCGTCTACACCAACATAGGTTCCTTGCATAAAGCGAACATCGGTAGCAAAGGGCAAGTCGAAGCTCTGGTCCGTCAGTTCACCAGTCTCGGGATCGAATTCACTGCGGATGCCGGTGCCGTGGATGTTGAGGATTGCCATCTTCCCTTGGAAATTGAAGATGGTTGCCGGTTCCGTACCCGGGCCGGGCAGGAAGAGATGGAAAAATCGATTGGGAAATCGCGGCCCAAAGGCCTGTTGGGCGTTGAAGCCGCCGGGAATGGGCGTGGGAGCAGGGTCGCCGCCGCCAGAAGCGTTGGCGGACGATTGACGGACACTCTGCTCCGCCCGCACTAGCGGCAAGGCTCCAAGATAGGCCGCTGCCGAGCCCATGCTCGTAAGCAGTTGTCTACGGGACAGCCCTGCGGATTTGCCGTTTGCTTGGTTGGCTTGATCGTCGGACCGCCCGGTAAAGTCTCGGAATCGCTTCATGGAACTCTCCTCGCCCGAACAGCCTGAACGCGATTCGAAGACACATTGTCATGAGAAAGAAAAAGATTTGTTGTCGCGGCGTGAAACCTTGCGCGGAAGTCTGTCAGCGGATTTGAGGGACGCCGAAGCTCTGCGGTCGCGTCCCACCGGGATACTAGCGACGCCTGTCTTTATAGTTCAATGGAAATTCCTGCCGATTGCTTCTGGCTGGTCTGCAATGCCCACGCCATACGCGGCGTGTTGTGCGCTATCCCGATGCGACCGCGCGCGTCGACAAGAATAATTCCGCCATGCCCGTTGAGGCGCGTCTTCAGGTAATACAACGCCTGCTGCGCCGCCTCTTGGGGAGCCATCCCGTTTTCCACGCGATCAGCCGTCCATTTGGCCAGCACAAGCTTCATCATCGGCTCGCCCCAGCCGGTGGTCGAGGCTGCCGCGCTGCGATTGTCGGCATAACAGCCGCAGCCGATGAGCGACGAATCACCCACCCGTCCCGGCGCTTTGTTCAGCGTGCCGCCGGTTGAGGTCGCCGCTGCGACGTTGCCCGCGGCGTCGAGCGCGACTGCGCCGACCGTGTCATGAGAGCGGGTTGGCCCGAACTCGTCGGGCATCTGCAGATAGGCCTGTTTCTTGGCTTCGCGCAGCCGCTCGACCTCACGGTCGATGACCAGGTCCTCGTTGGAGCACAACTCGATGCCATGCTCCTGCGCAAACCGCTCGGCGCCCGTGCCGACGAAATAGACGTGCGGGCTTTCGGTAAGGATCTTCTTGGCGGCGCAAATGGGATTGCCGATGTGTTCGACGCATCCCACGCCGCCCGCGCGCAAGGTGGCGCCATCCATGATGAGCGCATCGAGTTGCACCCGGCCATCCATGTTGAGGAACGAGCCGCGGCCGGCGTCGAAGGTTTCGTCGTCCTCCATGGCCACGACCGCAGCCTCAACTGCGTCAAGCGAGCTGCCGCCGCGCGCCAGCACCTGCCAGCCCTTGGCAGCCGCAGCTTCCACACCGTGCAGGTGCGCTTCAACTACATTTTCAGGAATCGCCCACGCCCCTCCGTGGACCAGAATCACGGGATCAGCCAATCGAAACCTTTCGCTTCAGCAGGATTGAGAAGTCAGAGGCAAACCGAAAAGGATATCAGATGCCGCTCTTCGCCATTCGCTCTCCGCTATTCGTGAGGAGTATCATCTGTTGCGATGTCCCGCCGCAACATCGCAGCATTCATCGTCGGAGCAGTCGTTTTTCATTTTCGCGCTGATCATCTTCTTCTTCGTCTGGGCTGCTGCGGACGCCGTCCACCCGTACCGCTGGCAGCAAGGTTTTGCACTCGCGTTCAGAGTTTTGTCCTTCCCTGTGTTTACCTTTACTAGTTCAGTTCATTTTGCAGAGACGTATTTCTGGCAGTTAGCTGTGCTGAACTCTTTGATTTGGGCGGTGTTCGCGGCATGGTTGATGCGCCGTTGGACGTCAGGGTGACTCGCCTCTGGCGAATAGCGAATAGCGAATAGCTCTACCCGGTCTCAAACACCTTCTCGACACTCTCATGCACGACCGGAATCGTGCATAGCTCCGGCAGCCTCAGCCAATAGCGATGCACCTCGGGATCAATCTGCGCCTCTGCCCGCATCTCCGCCGAGGCCCAATAGCGCACGTGCATGAAACGGTCGGGTCGCGTGGTGTCGCGATACAAAGTGTCGCGACAATAGCCCTTGGCGTTCATCATTGTGTACAACTCGCGCAGGAGCGTCAGCAGTTCGTCTTCCTTGCCGGGAAGCGCCTCCAGAACGGCCAACGAGACTATCTCTTTCGTCATCTTGCTCGCCTCAATTATTTCGAGAAGGGGCCGCACTAAAGATCGGCTTCGGCGCTATCGCGCCGCATGCCGGCCGTGATGAGCCGCAGAAAGTTGGTCGCTCCCGTGGTTTGGGCGGCTCCCGCGACCAGACCGAACACATCCCCCCGGGCCAGCACATGATGCCGGGTCAACTCCGCCTCGGCAAATTCTGCCATGGCCTCGGCCGACAGCTTCGAGGGACACAGCGCCGGCGTCACGCCCCAGAGCAGGTTCATGCGGTTGCACACCGCCTCGTAGGGCGCAAAGGCGAAGACGTGGGCGCACGGCCGATACTTGGACAACATGCGCGCCGTGTTCGCCGTCTCGGTAAACACTGCGATCGCCCGCACGTTGAGGTCGCGGGCGGCATGCGCCATGGCCTCGCAGATGGTCTCCGCAATCGACAAACGCTCTGCCGTTTCGCGATGGGGCAGGAGCGGTTGCGCCGGTTGGCCTTCCGCTTCTATCACAATGCGGGACATCATCTCCACGGTTTCCTGTGGATACTTGCCTACCGCCGTCTCTCCCGAGAGCATGACTGCATCGCTACCATCCAGAATGGCATTGGCCACATCGCTGGCTTCCGCGCGTGTGGGCCGCGGATTCGCGATCATCGATTCCAGCATCTGGGTCGCGGTGATGACCGGCCGCCGGAAATCCCGCGCCCGGCGAATGATGCGCTTCTGGATCAGCGGAACTTTTTCCGGCGCCAGCTCGACGCCAAGATCGCCGCGAGCGACCATCACTCCGTTCGCAACCGCGAGGATGGAGTCCAGGTTCTCGATCGCCTGCGGCTTTTCCAGCTTGGCAATCAAGGGAACGTTGCTGCCTCTTCCGGCGATGAGTTGGCGCACGCGTACCACGTCCTGCGCCGTGCGCACGAAGGAAAGCGCGATCAAATCGACTCCGTGCTTCAGCCCAAATTCGAGATCGGCCTCGTCCTTCTCCGTCAGCGAAGGCAGGCTGACATTCGTACCCGGCAGATTGATTCCCTGATGTTCGCCCAGGAATCCGCCGTTGACCACTTCGCACACCACCTCTTCCTCGCGCACCTCCAGGACAATCAGCTCAATGCGGCCGTCGGAGAGCAGAATGCGTTCTCCCGGCTTTACGTCGCTCGCCAGCCCTCGATAACTGGTGGTGATGAGTGCGGCCGTCCCGGGCACGTCTTTGGTGGTGATCGTGACCCTCTGCCCCTTCTCGAGCACTACGGGAGCACCATCTTTCAACCGGCCGGTGCGGATCTTGGGGCCTTGCAAGTCCTGCAGGATGCCAATGCTGCGGCCGAGTTCACGTGCAATCGTTCGGAGACGCACGATCACTGCCGCGTGATGCTCCTGCGCCCCATGGGAAAAGTTGAGCCGCGCAACGTCCATGCCGCTGAGCATCAATCGACGAATCATTTCCTCTGAGTCGGTGGCAGGACCGATGGTGCACACGATCTTGGCCTGGCGTTGCCGTGGAGCGGCACTCTCAACCATACCGGCGATGAAATCCTGGCTCGTCATGCCTGTTACTCGCGCTCTTTCACGCGCTTAGATTCCGCCGCAATATCCGAATGCGCTCCAAAAAGGAAGCGGGGATAGCGTACCGCATTAAACTCCGCACCGATCAGGATGATCATCGAGACCAGGTAAAGCCAAATCAACAGCGCGATGGCCGTTGCCACCGATCCATAAATCGCATTGTAGTTGGCGAAGCGCCGCAAATAGATACCAAAGATGATGGTGGATGGAAACCACAACACGGTTGCCAATACCGCTCCGGGCAGGACCCGATGCCACGGCTGAGTGCGCGGTACGCCGTGATGGAAGATCAGGGCGATGACTGCAATGCTGGTCAGCGTGGCGATAATCCATCGCAATGCGGTCCAGAGTCCCAGGATGTAAGGTCCGAGTTCGTGCCCGACACGATACACGATCCAAGTTTCAATTTGATTGCCGAAAACCAGAATGAAGGAAGCGAACACCATGGGTATGCCGGCGAGAACCACCAGCAGGAACGCGATCAGCCGCTCCGTCACCAGCCCCCAGATCTTGGGCATCTGGTAGGCATTGCGGAAGCCTTCCATCCAGGAGATCATCACGCCCGAGCCGGTCCACAGCGTGAGGATGCTGACGGGAATGAGCAGCTTCTCCGATAGCGGCTTCCCAGTGAAATATTGCAGTACCGTGGCGCTGGTGCCTTCAGGCAGAATGCGGCCCAGGGCATGGCTGATCTCGCGCAGCAGCGCGGCCGTATTATGCGAAGCGGACAGGATGGAAACCAGGATCAGGATGGCAGGGAAGATCGTCAGAATGGCGGAGAACGCCGCCGCCTTGGCTACAGCGAAGGCGTCGTGCTGAAAGGCGCGCCACAGCGCCAGCCTGAAGTGTCGAAAGAACCGCAGCATTTAGAGCAACAGGAAGTGTACAGAGAACCGGCGACGATTGTCAGTGGGGAGTTGGGACAGGTTACAAGAACGCATTCCATCTGGAGTGGAAGATTGTCATCACGAGCGAAGCGAGGGATCTGCTGTCCTTTCGAGTAATGAAACAGCAGGTCTCTTGCTTCGCTCGTGATGACAATCTTCGGATGCGAAGCTTGCTTGACATGCAAAGCGAAAGGCCCGCATTTTCGCGGGCCCTTGTTGGCTGCTTGTAGCAGGACTTACTGATGCGCTGTCGGCGCCGTCTCCGGCTGCGGAGGCACGACCGGAATCGCGGTCGGAACCTCTTCCACAACTTCGGGCAGCGGACGCTCCAGAGCGTAGCTCAGCACTTCGTCCATGGTGTTCACGAAGTGGAGCTGCATCTGGTTGCGCAAATTCTCCGGCACATCCGCAATGTCTTTCTGATTGTCGGCCGGCAGAATGACTTCGAAGATACCGGCACGATGCGCGGCCAGCAGCTTCTCCTTCAATCCGCCGATGGGCAGCACCTTGCCGCGCAGCGTTATTTCGCCCGTCATGGCAATATCGCGGCGCACGGGAATCTGGCTGAGCGCACTGCCAATCGCGGTGGCGATGGTGATGCCGGCGGATGGGCCGTCCTTCGGGATCGCACCTTCGGGCACGTGCACGTGGATGTCGACGTTGCGATAGAAATCGCGCTGCAGGCCGAGCTTCTTCCAGCGCGAGCGCACATAGGTCATCGCCGCGTGTGCCGACTCCTGCATCACATCGCCGAGCTTGCCGGTCAGGATCGGCTTGCCGCCCTTGCCTTCAACCACTGAAACCTCGGTCGTCAGGATCGAGCCGCCGACTTCAGTCCACGCCAGCCCGGTCACAAGGCCGATTTCGCTGCGCTCGTGGATTTCGCTGTCGCGGAACTTGATCACACCGAGATAGTCGGCCACGTTTTCCTGCGCAATCATGACCGAGAACTTGTTGCCTTCCTTCACCACCTTGCGCGCGACCTTGCGACAGATGTTGCCGATCTCGCGCTCCAGGTTGCGGACGCCGGCTTCACGCGTGTAGTTGCGGATGATGGTAGTCAGCGCTTCGTCGGTGAAGGTGATGTTCTCATCCGTCAGGCCCGTCTGCAGGCGCTGCTTGCGGACCAGATACTGCTTGGCGATCTCGACCTTCTCCGGTTCGGTGTAGCCATGCAGCCGCAGCACTTCCATGCGGTCCTGCAACGCGGCGGGAATCGTGTGCAGCACATTCGCGGTAGCGATGAAGAAGACCTGCGAGAGGTCGTACTCCACGTCGAGGTAATGATCGACGAACATGAAATTCTGTTCGGGGTCGAGCACTTCGAGCAGCGCAGCCGAGGGATCGCCGCGGAAGTCCATCGACATCTTGTCGACTTCGTCCAGCATGAAGACAGGATTCTTAGTGCCCGCCTTCTTCATCATCTGAATAATCTGTCCCGGGAGCGCGCCGATATACGTGCGGCGATGGCCGCGCACTTCGGCTTCATCGCGCACGCCGCCCAGCGACATGCGAACAAACTTGCGGCCGGTGGCCTTCGCGATGCTCATGCCCAGCGAGGTCTTGCCCACGCCCGGAGGTCCGACAAAGCAGAGAATCGAGCCCTTGGGATTCTTCACCAGTTGCCGCACGGCGAGAAATTCAAGAATGCGCTCCTTGATTTTCTCCAGCCCATAGTGATCTTCGTTCAGCGTCTTCTCGGCAACGTCGATGTTGCGAATCTCTTTCGAGCGCTTCTTCCAGGGAACCGCCAGCAGCCAGTCGAGATAATTGCGCGAGACCGTCGACTCAGCCGACATCGGCGGCATGGCCTCGAGCTTCTTCAACTCCTGTAGCGCTTTCTCGTGTACCTCGCGCGGCATGCCGGCGCCGTCGATCTTCTTCTTCAGATCGTCGAACTCGCTCTTTTCGCCGCGGCCCAGCTCTTTCTGGATGGCCTTGATCTTCTCGTTGAGGTAGTACTCTTTCTGCGCCCGCTCCATCTGCCGCTTCACCCGCGACTGGATGGTGCGATCCATGTTCAGCTTCTCGATTTCGACATCGAGTACATCGCCAATGCGATTCAGCCGCTCAGCCGGATCGAAGATCTCCAGCAGCTCCTGCTTCTCTTCAATCGAGAGCTGGAGGTTGGCGGCGATGGTGTCGGTCAGCTTCGCCGGATCGTCATTGCGGACGGCGGCGATCATGGTCTCGTAATTCAGCGACTGGCACAGCTTGACGTACTGCTCGAACAGACCGGTCACGCGCTGCATGGCAGCTTCGACCTGCGGCGTCGCCTCAGCCACATATTTCGCGGTGCGGACCGTCGCCTCGAAGTAGCCGTCGGTGTCGACGACCTGCAGGATCTTGCCGCGCTCCAGGCCTTCGACCAAGACTTTGATGTTGCCGTCCGGCAGCTTCAAGCTCTGCACGATGTTGACGATGGTGCCGACCTGATAAATCTCGTTCGGCTTAGGCTCGTCAATGGAAGCATCGTGCTGCGTGGCCAGGAAAATCTTCTTGTCGCCAGCCAGCGCCTCTTCGAGGGCGCGCACGCTGGATTCCCGGCCAACCACAAAGGGCGTCATCATGTACGGAAAGATCACGACGTCCCGGATGGGCATCATCGGCAGCTTCTTGGTTTCAAACTTCTCGCGTTGGGTCACGTAACAACCACCTTCTGTTTAAGAGCGAATGAGCTGCTCGGGAAATTCAGCAAAGCACGGCAAATCGGGTCCCCCGTTGGAACCTCTGCACCAAAGCTCAAGAATACCATGCAGTGGAAGACCGCAGAAAGGAACAAGCGTAATCGCAAGGGCTGGTTTCTGAGGTTCTGAGCAACTGTTACCTAAGGTTGGATGCTCAGAGTGCGGGAGCGATGCAGCGCGGCACGAATCCCGGCTTTTGTAATGACGGGGCGGAGTAGGTCGTCCGCCCCGATTAGCAAGAAGTGTTTACTTTTTGCCGCCGCGGACTGCTACTGGTCCCGGTTTGGCGACCGGTGGCACGTTCACGGTGGAGTTGGTTGCGTTGCCGGAAACCCTGCCGTGCGCATCGGGGCGAACGGTGGTGATTGACTGGGCGCCGGCGGCGATCGCCATAGCCAGGACGAATCCGAGGGTCATTGCTTTCTTCATGGGGAGTTCCTTTCTACAAACGAATTGGAATTTGCTTCGCAAGATGGCTCCTCTCTCGCGACGGGCCACTGCATAAGCTGTTTGCAATGTAGCTGGGGAGCACGACCGGAGTTGTCCTGTCGCTGTGCCCGGAGTGTGAAACTTCCGTGGCGGGTCACCGCTGACGAAGATGAGAGCTTACAAAGACTTCCGCAGGATTTGTGACGGAAAAGGAAACGGCGCGACCCAAGCCGCGCCGCAGAATCTTCTCGTAACCGTAAAACTATCCCGCTTTTTCCATCAACGGCAGGTTCACATTGCGCTTGTCGACCATGTCGCGAGTCACTTCGAATTCCCGCACGCGTTTTTGGCCGGGCAGGCTGTACATCACGTCGAGCATCAGCTCTTCCAGAATCATGCGCAGGCCGCGAGCGCCCACTTTGCGCGACATCGCTTCGCGCGAGATGGAGCGCAGCGCATCGTCGGAGAAGCGCAGCTTCACGTTCTCGAACTCGAACAGCCGCTGATACTGCTTCACGATGGCGTTCTTCGGCTTGGTAAGAATCTCGACCAGAGCGTCTTCATCCAGATCGTTCAATACTCCGACGACAGGCAGGCGGCCAACAAACTCAGGGATCAGCCCGAACTTGATGAGGTCCTGCGGCTCGACCTGCGCCAGCAATTCGGTATCGCGCTTGTTGCTCTCGGTGAACGCCGCCTCTTTCGCGGCATCGGTGCGGAAGCCCATCGAACGCTTGCCCATCCGGCGCGCGATGATGCGCTCCAGCCCGACAAATGCGCCGCCGCAGATAAACAAAATGTTGGTGGTATCGACCGGCGTGAATTCCTGGTGGGGATGCTTGCGCCCGCCTTGCGGGGGAACGTTGGCGACCGTGCCTTCCAGAATTTTCAGCAGCGCCTGTTGCACGCCTTCGCCGCTCACGTCGCGGGTGATGGACGGGTTCTCGTCCTTGCGGCCGATCTTGTCGACTTCATCGATATAAATGATGCCGGTCTGCGCGCGCTGCACATCGCCGTCGGCCGCCTGCAGCAGCTTCAGGATGATGTTCTCGACATCTTCGCCGACATAGCCTGCTTCGGTGAGCGTGGTCGCGTCGACAATCGCGAAGGGCACGTCCAGCATCTTGGCCAGCGTCTGTGCCAGCAGTGTCTTGCCGGTGCCGGTGGGACCGATCAGCATGATGTTCGACTTCGCGAGCTCCACTTCGCTGCCGCGCTGCCGGTTCATGTAGACGCGCTTGTAGTGGTTATAGACCGCGACCGCCAGCTTCTTCTTCGTGGTCTGCTGGCCGATGACGTACTCATCGAGGAACTGCTTGACCTCGGCCGGCTTGGGAAGCTGGTTAGGCGTGTTGCTGGGCTGGGCCTCGGAGCGGTCGTCTTCCAGGATGGAGTTGCAGACGGCGACGCACTCGTCGCAGATATAGGCCCGGGGATAATCGGTGGGGGACGAAATGAGTTTGGCGACAGCGTCCTGCGACTTGTGGCAAAACGAGCAGCGAAGCACTTCTTCAGAACCGGTTCTGGTTCTCACGCAATCTACTCCTTTTCGCGCACATCAGAAACAATTTCGAACCGCCTTCCCCGCCCGTAATCCCGGACGAGCCGTGCTGCTCTCGCCACCGGCTACCTTGAGACTATCGGCAGCCTGCCGTTCAACTTCTGCACTGGTGCGCTGCGACACTATTGAACCACAATTTGGTCCTCCGCAACGTTGCCTTAGTGCAACTATCCCTACAACTTTGGAAGAATGGCACGCAAATTTTGCCTGCCCTCCTCAAAGTGAAACTCATTGCACAGTAATCACCCTGGAGAACTAAAGTCAGCCCTCGCTTCTTACTTGTGCTTGAAAATGATGTCGTCGATGATTCCGTATTCCTTCGCCTGATACGCATTCATGATGAAGTCACGCTCGACATCGCGCTCCACCTTCTCCAGCGGCTGGCCGCTGTGCTTTGACAGCAACTGGTTCGTAATCTCTCGCATGCGCAGGATCTCGCGCGCGTGAATGTCGATGTCGGTTGCCTGGCCGGATAGTCCCGACATGAGCGGCTGGTGAATCAGAATGCGCGAGGTCGGCAGGGCAAAGCGCTTCTTGGGCGCGCCACCCGCGAGCAGCGTCGCCGCCATACTGGCCGCTTGCCCGATGCAGATGGTGGTCACGTCGGGCCGAATGAACTGCATGGTGTCGTAAATCGCCATGCCGGCGGTGATCGACCCCCCCGGCGAGTTGACGTACAGCGAGATGTCCTTCTCCGGATCTTCGGCTTCCAGGAACAGCATCTGCGCGATGATCAAATTGGCGACGTTATCGTCGATAGGAGTGCCAAGAAAGATGATGTTGTCCCGCAATAGGCGGGAATAGATATCGTAGGCCCGCTCGCCCCTGCTGGTTTGCTCGATGACCATGGGCACAAGCATTGATTGATCTCCTTCACAGCAATTATTCGGTTATGAGTTCACGGATTCGTATCAGGGCATGGCTTTAGCCGTGCCGGAACGATCGATGATTGATGTTCGGGGGAGCCTGCGGCAAGTCGCAGGCGCTCCCACCTATTCCAGTTTGCCTACCGCGGCACGCCTAAAGTCGTGCCCTGATACAAACCTGCTGCCTCTACACCGACCGCTTATACAGCTCGTCCAGCGTCTTTTCGTTCCGCAGGCGATGACGCATGCGCTCCAGGCCGCCGTTCTCGCCCAGCCGTTTGCGTACTTCGTCGACCGTCAGCTTCGATTGATCGGCGAACGCCTGCAACTCGCGCTCGAACTCTTCGTCGGTGACCTCGATCTTTTCCTCTTCGCCAATCTTCTCCAGGATCAGCGATGCCTTTACTTCGCGCAGCGCAGCCTCGTGCTGGCCCGAGCGCAGCCGCTGGAAATCCATCCGCTTCATGTCTTCGGTGCGCATGCCCTGGGCCGCCAACGCCCGCAGACCGCGCTCCAGACGAGTGTCGATCTGGTCATTGACCAGCGCTTCCGGAACAGGGAAGTCGTTGCGATTGACCAGCTCTTCCACCAGCTTGTCTTTGCCCTGGTGCTGCGCCTCGTGCGCCTTCTCGGCCTGCATGTTTTCGCGCAGGCGGGTGCGCAACTCGTCGAGCGTATTGATGTCGGCGCTAAGTTCCTTGGCAAAATCGTCGTTCAGCTCCGGTACGCTGCGCGATTTGATCGCCTTAACGGTCACTTCATAGGTCAGCGTCTTGCCTGCCAGCCGCCTGTCGGCGAAGTCGTCGGCGTATTTCACATCAAAGGTGCGCTGCTCGCCGGCCTTGGCGCCACGCAGGTTGTCGGTGAACTCGGGGATAGTGTTTTCGCCGCCGATCTCCACCATGATCTCTTCCACTTCAACCGGCTTGGATTCTGCCGCGCCAGCCTCGGGTGAGTCGGCTTCGCCTTCCTTCGGCGTGCCCTTGAAACTGACCACCGCAAAATCGCCGTCCGCCAGCGGCCGCTCTTCTTCCACGGGAGCGAAGGTCGCCTGACGCTCGCGTAAATTCTTTAGCGCGGCCTCAACTTCTTCGTCGGTGACGTTGGTGTCGAGGGTCGTGACCTTGATGTCGGCGTAAGGCGCGAGCTGAAATTCCGGCAAGACCTCGAACGACGCCTTAAAGCGCAGCGGCTCGCCCTCCTTCACATGCAAGTCCGTGACCCGCGGCTGCGAAACCGGCGCCAGCTTCTGCTTCTCGGTTTCTTCGCGCAGATAGCGCGGGACCAGCGCCTCGACTACATCGTCGTTGATTTCCTTAGAGAATCGTTGGCGCACGACGGACGCAGGCACTTTCCCTATGCGAAAGCCTGGCACGCGTGCCAATTTCGAGTAGCGAGACACGATGTTGTTGGTCTCGCTCTTCACCACTTCAGCGGGAACTTCGATGCTCAGCTCGCGCCGGCACGGGTTGGTTTCTTGTGAGGAACTAAGTTCGGGAGTCGTCGTTTCGGTTGTCAATGAAATGCCTTTGCAGCGTCAGATGGCGCGAATCCTGCGTCTGCGAGGCCGTCGTAGCCGGCGGGTTTCTCGCACTGGGGCAAAATTTAGTGTATGAGAGTAAGAGGAAGGCGGTCAAACGCGGCCGACCGTGCAAGCGTTCGCCAAACCTGCAAAAGCCAGGTTCACTCGAGCCAGTGCCTTAGCGGCTTTGAGGTCTTTTGGCCGTACGCGCTCGCTTCTGGACCACGCCCGCAACCGGAGTTTTCCTGGCGCGCACAATGCGCCGCCCGGTTGCCGGTTCGCCCTCGGCGCTTTCGATCTCCAACAGCGAAGCCGGCTGGTTGAACAGCTCAGCCAGGTATTGGTCCTTGCACTCCACGCTACAAAAGTGAACCGCGAGCGGCAGCACTGCACGTTCGCGACGCCAGACCGCGTCGATCACTACTTCACGGCGGGCGGCCTGAGTGCCGACATTCTCGGCAGCGACACCGCTGATCCAGGTCTCACCCGGCTCTTTTAAATTGCCACACAAATCACAACTGAATCGCAGCATAAGAAATTGGAAGGCGCAGCGGCCGGCTGTGTTGTTTCGCCGCGGAGAGATTCGCTGTTAATTCAGACCCGACGGATTCAGCGCTCCCGCCTCCGGGCGAGCCGATTGTAGTTGCGCGTGCCCAGCCGCAGCCGGCAACTCCAGCGAACGCAGCCGCGTCAGCTCGCTGGAGGTCTTCTGCCGCCGCTCCAGGACGCACTTGTTGACTTCCGCCGGCAGCGGCTTAAGTTCGAACCCGCGGTAGAAATTCAAAATACTGTTACGCAGCTCTGGAGTCAGGTTAGCGAAATTGGCGGCAGCCAGTTCATCCAGCAGCTCGCGATAGGTCGCATCCGCCAGCGGATATTCGCCATACCTCGTTGGTTTGCCCGTGTCCAGATCGATCTCCGGCGTTTGCAGGTCATTGTCTTTGACCGCCGTCAGAGCTGTGCGATAGGCACCAATGGTTTCGTCCACACTTTTGAAATACAGGTCTTCGGTCTTGGCCGTCGGCTCCTTGAAGTCGATGGCCCGCAACGGTCCGACCTTGGGAACCACTTTGAACATCACGGCTAAAATGTGCGCACCCGCTCCCGGCTCCTGATAACCGGCGCCCCATGATTTCTGATAATCGGCCTTGGACAAGTGATACAGAAAGCGTTGCCGATTGAAGTCGGGGATCTCCCGTTGCAACTCGTCGCCCTTCACCAGCAGCGCGACCTTGGTCATCTCCGGAATGATCTCGCTGACACTGCGCCGGTAGGTATTCACGGCCAGCTGCTCTTTGGGGATCACGTCTTTCAACTGCATGCCGTAGGTGTCATAGAAGGCGCGCTCCAGGACCGGAGTCGCAACCTCAAAGCCGATGAAGTTGTGGTAATCCTCGGAAGCGTATCGCCCCTTCGCCACCTGCAGAACGTCGAAACCGAATTCGGTGCGAAGGTGCGCCTTGTGATCGACATCGTAAGGAACCGACGGCCCGTAGACGCGCGCCAGTTCCGGATACTCAATGCCTACCGACAGGTTGATATAAGGATGCCCGTGAATATCGGCGACGTAGTGCGACAACGCCCCGAGGGCGAAGGCGTATTCGTCCAGATTCTGTGAGTCGCGAATCAGCGCTGCCACGAAGTCGCCGCTGCGCACGTAGTGCGTCAGATCGCTGAAGGTCCCGTTGCCAAATGGGTAGTAGCCGATGTCTTGAATGACGCTGCCGCCATAGGCGAAGGCGTGCGCCTTCAGCAGGTCCTCATCGGTGGCGTCAGGAAACCGGGCTTTCAGCAGAGGCACGATCTGCTGTTTCCACAGCAGATCGATGATCTCTTCATGGGTTAGTACCGAGTAAGCCGATAACGCCGGAGCAAGCGCCAGCAGGAAGATCAGCAGGGTTACCGCAAACCGGTGGGTCGCGATCTTACGCATCTTTCTCGACAATGCATTCTATATGCGGCCCATCAACAGCAACACCACCAGAATGAGGACGACCAGACCGAGACCGCCGGTCGGGTAGTAGCCCCAGCCGCGGCTATACGGCCACGCGGGATAGCTCCCAATCGAAAGCACCAGAAGAATAATAAGCAGCAGAATCAGCATCTCGAGTCAGGCTCCCTTCAAGTTCAGCTCGCTTGTCAGCAAACCGAAGCTGCTAATTGGAAGCCGCGGGAACTCTGAAGGATGCCTGAAGCGCAGTTCTGTTGCTCAGTCCAGATGCGTTAGCTCACGGAACACCTGAAAGCGCTGGTCGATCTCGTCCCGCGTCAGCGACTGCAGCCGCTCCGTTCCAAACCGCTCCACGGCGAACGACCCCATCACGCTGCCGTAGAACATGGCATGCTTCAACACGCGGCGATTGATCTCGCCCTGCGAGGCAACGTATCCCATAAAACCGCCGGCAAAGCTGTCGCCCGCGCCCGTGGGATCGCGCACTTCGTCCAGCGGCATCGCAGGCGCGCGGAACGGATGAAGCCCGCCTCCAAACTCGCCATCGCGAAAGAAAATCGTTGCCCCATACTCGCCGTGCTTGATGACCAGCGCCCGCGGCCCCATCTCCATCACCTTGTGCGCGGCACGCGGCAGGCTGTTGTCGCCGGCCAGCATCTTGGCTTCGCCGTCGTTGATCAGCAGCACATCCACCCGCTTCAGCATTTGGTCGAGATTGGCGCGATGCCCGCTGATCCAGTAATTCATGGTGTCGCCGCCCACCAGCTTCACCTTCGGCATCGCATCGCGTACCCGCGTCTGCAGCACAGGATCGATGTTCGCCAGGAACAGCAGGTCGGAGTCGTTGTACTCGGCAGGAATCGACGGTTGAAATGTCTCGAAGACGTTCAGCTCGGTGTTCAGCGTCTTGGCCTCGTTGACGTTCTCTCCGTACTCGCCGGTCCAGTGGAAGGTCTTGCCCTTGGCGTGCTGGATGCCGCGCGTGTCCACGCCACGCTTCTTCATGACCGCTTCGTTCTCCGGCGCGAAGTCCTCGCCCACTACGGCGACCACCCGTACATCGGTGAAGTAGCTGGCGGAAAGTGAAAAGTACGTGGCTGCGCCGCCCAGAATCTTCTGGCGCTCGCCGTACGGAGTTTTCAAGGTATCGAATGCAACGGAACCAACGACCAGGATGGACAATCTATGCTCCCGCTTTCGCTTCGGAATCGAAATACTTGCCGACCAGCAGCCGCACCCGCTCCAGCGTGCCCGCCGGAACTGCGCTCTTCTGGGTGATGATCGCGTTCTTCAGCGCCGAGCCGCATTTGCAGCTGCGCGTCGCCGGCATCGCAGCGACGGCATGTTTCACGACGCTGCTGGCATGCTCGGCATTCTTCAGCAGCACGCCGACAATCTGATCCACGCTGACGTGGCCGTGCTCCTCGTGCCAGCAGTCGTAATCGGTCACCATAGCCACCGTCGCATAGCAGAGTTCAGCTTCGCGCGCCAGCCGCGCCTCGGTCATGTTGGTCATGCCGATCACGTCCAGCCCCCAACTGCGATACAGGTTCGACTCCGCCTTGGTCGAAAACTGCGGCCCTTCCATGTTCAGGTACGTCCCGCCCGACTTCACATTAACGCCGGCGCGCTTACAGGCTTCCGCCGCCACCTGGGCAACGTCCCCACACACCGGATGTCCCATGCCGACGTGCACCACCAGGCCGTTGCCAAAGAACGTGTCAATGCGATGGCGGGTGCGGTCGATGAACTGATCGGGAATCACGAAATCCAGCGGGTGATGTTCCTCTTTCAACGAGCCCACGGCCGACAAGGAGACAACCCGCTCGACCCCAAGCTGCTTCATGCCATGAATGTTGGCGCGATAGTTGATCTCGGTCGGCATGAAGCGATGCCCGCGTCCGTGCCGCGACAGAAACGCGACCTTGCGGCCTTCGAGCGTGCCCACAACGTAAACATCGGACGGCGCTCCGAAGGGCGTATCCAGCGAGACCTCTTTAACATCGCTGAACCCGGGCATGGAGTACAGGCCGCTGCCGCCGATAATGCCAATCTCTGCTTGTGGCAAGAAAAAGCTCCGTAGACTGTAGGTGTGAACCGACGATTATACATTTCTCGAATTTCCCGAAGTGGGACGACGACGTTTCGATACCGCGAAATTTCGTTGAGTCCCGCGTTCGCCCGCACCAGAATGACAGTGTCCCCAGCGTGTCCGCGTCGAGGGTGCCATGGCGCTTATACCAGGCCTCGGAACCCGTTCCGATTCTCCACTCGGCACACGAGCGCAGTTCCCGGCGAATGCCTGCGGTCCATGGTCCGCGCCTACCAAGGTCGCCTTTCGCTTCGCCTTCCTTTACTTCGGACTCTACAACCTCGAGACCCCTCTGTACCTGCTGGCATTTCCTCCCTTCATCCAGCTTTCCTCTTTGTATGAATCGATCCGATGGCACTCTGTGCTATGGGTCAGCAAGCACATCTTGCATCTGTCGCATGATTTCGGCACCGACTTCCACAATCTCGGCAACGGCAGTAAGGACACCACCTATGCCTACGTGCAGGTTCTCGGCTTTGTGGTTATTGCGGCGCTGGGAACGCTGATTTGGTCGCTACTGGATCGCGAGCGGCGGGAATATGTTTGGCTGCACCGCTGGTTTCAAGCCTACCTTCGTCTGTCACTCGCCTGCGCCCTGATACCGTACGGCGCGATCAAGATTTTCCCCGTGCAATTTCCGCCGGCCAACCTTTCCCAGCTTCTACAGCCGCTAGGGACCCTGCGTCCACGCGAAATGTTGTGGCTCTCCATGGGAACTTCCCCGAGCTACACCTTCTTCTGTGGTGCGACGGAGATTCTGTCCGGTCTGCTCCTGATGATTCCCCGTTTGGCCATTGCAGGCGCTCTGCTCTCAACCGCCTCGATGGTCAACGTCCTGATGCTGAATCTGGGATACGACGTTGCCGCGAAGTTGACCGTCATCCACTTGGTCATGATCGGTTTGGTGATTCTGCTCCCCGATGCGACCCGGCTACTCGATTTCTTCCTCTTGAACCGCAGCGTTCCAGGCGTGAACGACGCGCCCCTGTTCCGGCGGAGGTCTCTGGCTCGGGCAGCCGTCGTATTGCAGATTGCCTTTGGCGTCATCCTGACCGGCTATGACGTGTATCGCAGCTATCAGGTGGCGGCGGAAGAAACTGCGGCCAGGGAAACACCGCTGTACGGGATCTGGCGGGTAGAGGATTATGTGGTCAACGGACGGCCGATAACTCCGTTGAGCACGGACCCGCATCGTTGGCAGCGGCTGATCGTGATCTCAAGAGACTTCGCCACCGTGCAGGTCATGACCGGTGAGGTCAATTCGTTGGTGCTGACGCCGGACAATGCCGGTAACCGGCTCGTGCTGACGCAATCCGGCAATCCCAATTGGACGGCAGACCTTGCTTACGATAACTCGCGGCCCGGTTCGCTGGTGCTGCAGGGCAAAATGGGCGGACAGCCCGTCGTGCTTCGCATGCACCGGGAGGATGAATCCAAGTTCCTGCTGAACTCGCAGCCATTTCATTGGATCAATGATGGCGGCGAATATTAGGCAAAGCGCTCCCTGGCCTCGGTCTTCGCCCCGCGGCTATCGCAGCAACGACACCGCGCCCTGCGAGGTCTGCGCGATCCCCAGCGACCAGTTCACGGCATTGATGACGAAATTCGGGAACAGGCCGATGGCGACGGTTCCTATGGCGGTGATGGTCAGCGCCAGCCGCATGGCCGGACCGAGACGCACCGGTTCGGCTTCCACCGGCTGCCGCATCAGCATGGCATTGGCAATGCGCATGTAGTAGTAGAGGCCGATGACGGCGTATAGCACCGCGATCGACGCCAGCGTGTAGTGTCCTGTCTGGATCAGGCTAAGGAAGATGAAGTACTTGCCCCAGAAGCCGGCCAGCGGCGGAATGCCCGCCAGCGACAGCAGGAACACCAGCATCAGGATGGCTTCGGTCGGCGCTTTGAAGTAGAGCCCGGCGATATCGTCGATCTCGTCGCCAATGATGTTGCGGCGCCGCAGCGAAGTGATGACGGCGAACGCGCCCAGGTTCATGAAGGTGTACACCAGCAGGTACAGCATGATGGCCATGATGCCGGTGGAGTTCGTCTGGCCGTCGCTAGCCACCAGCCCAAGCAGCATGTAGCCGACATGCGCGATCGACGAATACGCCAGCAGCCGCTTCAGGTTAGTTTCGGTGATCGCCGCGAGGTTGCCGACCGTCATAGTCGCAATCGCGACAAAGATCAGCAGCGGCACGTACATCGAGCGCAGCGGGTAAAGGCCGAAGAGGAAGATGCGCAGCAGCATCGCCCAGCCCGCGGCCTTCACCGCAACCGACATGAAGCCAGTGACGCTGGTAGGCGCGCCCTCGTAGGCATCCGGCGCCCATTGATGGAACGGTACGGCCGCAATCTTGAACAGCAGGCCGGTCGTGGTTGCCAGCAGTGCAAATATGACGATGGGATCCGCTGGCCGCGTTGCGACAATTCGCTGTAGCCCCTGCGCGATTTCCTGCAGGTTGGTGCTGCCGGTCAGCCCATAGAAGAGCGACAAGCCATAAGCAAAAATTCCCGACGAGAATGCGCCCAGCAGCAGATACTTCAGTGCAGCTTCGTTCGAACGCTTGTCGCGGCGCAGGAAGCCGACCAGCACGTAGGTCGAAATCGCCATCAGCTCCAGGCCGATGAACAGCAGCACAATGTCAAAGCCGGCGGCCATGCACATCATGCCAACGACCGAGAACAGTATCAGGGCATAGAACTCGCCGTGGTTCTCTTCTTCCACCTCGAGATAGCGGATCGACATGAGCACGGCAATCGCCGCCCCTGCCAGAAACAAATAAAAGAAGTACAGCGCGAATGGATCGACCAGTAGCGACCGCATGAAGCCGGTGTCGCGGAAACCGAGTCCCCGCTGCTGCGCGGTCTGATACGCCCAGTGCAGCTTGCCCACCGCCGCCGCCGAAAACGCCAGACCGACCAGCGCGACGTACGCGTTCACCTGCTTCCACTGCTTGGGCAGCAGCAAGTCGAGCATCAGGATGCCCAACGCAAACAGCGTCAGCAGCAGCATCGGCAACGACAGAAGGTAATCGGTCGTGCCGAAGGAAAATCCCAAAACCTGTGTGAGGTAGTTCGTCACAGGGTCCTCACTTCGCAACCGTTGAGGCGGGGGTATTTATTGCAGCCGCAAATATTTTCGAATTGTCATCCCGAGCGGAGCCGGCTTTAGCCGGCGGAGCCGAGGGACCTGCTGTTCCCGCGCGCACCGCAGAAATCTTCGCTCGTGCCGCCGGGCTGAAAGCCCGGCTCGTAACTGCCGCGGGTGCGCTGGACGCGACCCTGAAGGGTCGCTCTACCCGGCTCTGCGTCACCGGACCGGGTTTCGCCGGTTCCGTAGCTTTGGTGGGCTCGGGCTGCGCCGCAGGTGTTCCCGTTGGAGAGACCGTCGCGGGCTGTGCCGCCACCACTGGCTTCTGCAGTCCCGGATAATCCGGCCGCACCGTCGCTACCAGGTTGTTCACCGGCGTCGCCAAAATCTGGAAGAACGGCTTGGGATACAGACCGATCCAGAAAGCGATGATCACCAGCGGAACAAACGTCGCCAGCTCGCGACCCGAAAGATCCAGCAGCTTCTCGTTCTTGGGATTGTTCACCGGCCCGAAGAACACGCGCTGATACAGCCACAGCAGGTACGCTGCGGCCAGAATCACGCCCGGCACCGCCCATGCGGCCCAGGCTTTGTTTTCCATGAACGTGCCTTGCAGAATGGTGAACTCGCCGACAAAGCCGTTCAGCAGCGGCAGCCCCATCGACGACATGAACATGATCAGGGTTATGGTCGCGTACACCGGCATCACGTTGGAGATGCCGCCGTACTCCGCGATCTCGCGCGTGTGCCGCCGCTCATACAGAATGCCGACAATCAAGAACAGCGCGCCGGTGGAGATGCCATGGTTGATCTGTTGCAGCACCGAGCCGCTCAGGCCCATCGGGCTCAGCGCGAAGATGCCCAGGGTGCAGAAGCCCAGGTGGCTGACCGACGAGTACGCCACCAGCTTCTTCATGTCTTTCTGCATCAGCGAAACCAGCGCGCCGTAGATGATGCCGATCAGCGACAGCACGATCATGAACTCGCGCACCCACGGCGTCATCGCCACGGCGGGGAAGAACGGCAGCGAGAAGCGGATCAGCCCGTACGTTCCCATCTTCAGCAGAACGCCGGCCAGGATGACCGAGCCCGCCGTGGGCGCCTCGACGTGCGCGTCCGGCAGCCAGGTATGGAACGGGAACATCGGCACCTTGATCGCGAAGCCGAGGAAGAAGGCGAAGAACAGCCAGATGGCCGCGTGGCCGCCGATCTTGGGCGCGGTCGCGTAGAGGTCGGGCAGGTAGAAGGTGTACACGCCGGTCAGAGTGTGGTGATGGAAGTACAGGAACAGGATGCCCAGCAGCATCAGCACCGAACCGAACAGGGTGTACAGGAAAAACTTGATCGCCGCGTACAGCTTGCGCGGGCCGCCCCAGATGCCGATCAGCAGATACATCGGCACCAGCATCGCCTCCCAGAAGACGAAGAACAGGAACACGTCGTTCGCCATGAAGACGCCCAGCATGCCTGTCTGCAGCAACAGGAACCAGATGTAGTATTCCTTCACCCGCTCCTGGATGGCGTTCCACGACGACAAAATCGAAATCGCGCCCAGCAGCGTGGTCAGCATGATCAGCAGGAAGGAAATACCGTCGATGCCGAGCACGTAGCCCGCGCCGATGGTGGGAATCCAGTTATTGGGCGCGCCTTCGACGAACTGGAAGCCGGCGCGCTCCTTCAGTGCCCAGAACCACGGAATCAGCGGCAGCGAGACGGCGAACCCCAGGAAGCCGAAGATGTTCGCGATCCAGCGAATTGCACCCTTGTTTTCCTTGGGCACCAAGAGCAGGAGGATGGCCCCCAGCAGCGGCGTAAATAAGACGATCGTAAGAATATGGTTGTACATTTTTGAAACCAGCAATTAGCAATCAGCAATTAGCAATTAGCAATTGGCAAAAGCCCTTATCACCGGGAGCGAGCGGCTTCAGCCGCGAGCTGCACGCCCCACAAATACCTTTGTCATCCCGAGCGGAGCGCCCGCCTCTTCAACGACCCGCATCCGTTGCGGGTCGGCGGGCGCGGAGTCGAGGGACCTGCTTTTCGTCCGGCGACATCGCTCGTTTTTCAAAGATCCAGACGCCGAGACAACTTACTGCCGGTCCTTCTGGACCCGGGCCGCAAATCAATCCGCGGCCGCAGCCGTTGCGATGCCTTTGTTCTCGGGCATTCCCGGCTTTGGTCTGCGGTTCGCGGCCGCGTATCCCGCAGCACTCAGCACCACGATGCCGGCCACCACTGCTGCCGCCGTCAGGACCCAGTGCACGCCCATCCAGTGCCACGTTGACTCGGGCACGAGGTAGTACGCGCTCAATCCAACTAGGCCACCCACCATCACCAGCGCGTACCACTGCACCAATCCCCACTGCACCAGGCGCACGGGATAGGACAACAGCCGCGTCACCATGCCCACACCGTTCACGAACAGCCCGTCGATGATCCACTTGTCCCACAGCGTCGAGAGCGTGCCAGTCATGCGCGTGGTCCAGCCGGCGCCGTTCACCGCGCCGTCGACGACGTCAGCGTCAAACTTCCACAAGCCATCGCCCAGGCCCATCACGCCCAGCCGCAGGCCGCCAATCTTGGTGCGGCCGGTCACGAACCAGTCGTAGATCTCGTCCACATACCACTTGCGGAACAGCGTCTTGTAAACCACCGGCGACGCTTGCTGGATCGGCTCCTTGTAGCCCTTGTCGGCGTTCTTGTAGGCGCGCTGCGCCAGCCACCAGCCCAGCACCGCCGCGCCCACCGAGGCGAACATCAGCCCATACTCCAGCGGATCGGTGTGCTCGGCTTCTTTCTCGCCCGCCGCAACCTGCGCGGCCTTGCCGCTTTCCTCCAGCACCACAGCTTCCTTGGCGAATACCGGCTCCAGGAACTTCTCGAAGCGGTTCGACCCGCCCAGGCTATGCGGCATTCCCAGCCAGCCCGCGCCGATCGAGCAGATGGCAAGAATCACCAGCGGCACCGTCATCGACTTAGGCGACTCGTGAATGTGGTGCTCCACCTCGTGGCTCATGCGCGGCTTGCCGAAGAACGTCAGGTAGATCAGCCGGAACATGTAGAACGACGTCAGCAGCGCCGTGAAAAACGCGATGTACCACAAGTAGCGAAACGCGCCGCCCTCGCGCGACCACGTCTCCCACAAAATCGCGTCCTTCGAGAAGAAGCCGGCGAAGCCGGGAATGCCGGCGATGGCCAGCGTCGCCACCAGCATTGTCCCGAACGTTGTCTTGATCTTGCCGTGCAGCGCGCCCATGTGCTGCATCTCCTGCTGCCCGCCCATGGCGTGAATCACCGAGCCGGCCCCGAGGAAGAGCAGCGCTTTGAAAAACGCGTGCGTGAACACGTGAAAGACTCCGGCGGCAAACGCGCCCACGCCCAGCGCCAAGAACATGTAGCCCAGCTGCGACACCGTCGAGTACGCCAGCACGCGCTTGATGTCGTTCTGCACCAGCGCGATGGTGGCCGCGAAAATCGCGGTCAGCGCGCCGATGATGGCGACCGTCTTCATCGCCGTGGGCGCCAGCACGAACAGCGCATTCGAGCGCGCCACCATATACACGCCGGCGGTCACCATCGTGGCCGCGTGAATCAGCGCCGAGACCGGCGTCGGACCTTCCATCGCGTCCGGCAGCCAGACATACAGCGGAAATTGCGCCGACTTGCCGCAGGCTCCGATGAACAGGAACAGGCAGGCGGCGGTGATCACCGGATCGCCAATGGGGAATCGCCCGCTGTGCGCCAGATGATTTATGTGCGTGTACTGCACCGAGCCGAAGTACCAGGCGATGGTCAGCATGCCCAGCAGGAACCCGGCGTCACCCACGCGATTGGTGATGAATGCCTTGTTCGCGGCGGTCGAGGCCGAGTGCCGCTGGAAGTAGAAGCCGATCAGCAAGTACGAGCACAGCCCCACGCCCTCCCACCCAACAAACATCAGCGCGTAGTTGTTGGCCAGGACCAGCGTCAGCATCGAGAACATGAACAGGTTGAGGTAGCCGAAGAAGCGGTAGTAGCCGCCCTCGTGCGCCATGTAGCCCATCGAGTAAATGTGGATGAGCATGCCCACGCCGGTCACAAACAGCAGCCAGATCGACGACAGCGGATCGAGCAGGAAGCCGGCATCGGCGTGAAACGGAGCGGTGCCGCCGTGTGTGGGATAGCTGATGGTGGTCGAGCGAGCCTTCAGGCTCGCGTCACCGGCGCCATTTATTCTTTCCGGGGCTTCAGCCCCGGACGACGCGCCCGTACCCAGCCAGGTGAAGCAAATCTTCTCGAAGGGCTTGCCGGGTTTGGCGGCCGAGTATCCGGTGTATTGCCACACCGCCAGGCAGGCCCACACGAATGCCAGCACCACCATGCCGACGCAGACGCCGTTCACCGCCGACTTCGACAGCTTGCGTCCGAAAAAGAACATGCAAGCCGCCCCGAACGCCGGAAACAGCGGAATAAGCCAAATGTGTTCAAGAAAAAACATAGCAATTAGCCATTAGCAGTTAGCCAAATCCATATGCGCAGTTGCGCTCCGCAAACTGACAACTGACAACCGGCAACTGACAACTGCCTTCTCACCATTTCAACAAGTCCACTTCATCTACATTCACCGTCTCCTTATTGCGGAAGAAGGCGATGATGATGCCCAGTCCCACCGCAGCCTCAGCCGCAGCGTCAGTAATGACGAAGATGGAAAACACCTGCCCATGCAGCCCGTAGAGCCGCGAGAACGCCACCAGGTTCAGGTTCACAGCGTTCAGGATCAGCTCAATCGACATGAGGATGATGACCACGTTGCGGCGCGTCAGCACGCCGATGGTGCCGATAATGAACAGCGCCGCCGCCACCACCAGGTAATGCAATGTCGTAATTTCAGCCATAAATCAGTTCTCGCTAGCACTTAGCAATCGGCATTCAGCATTCGGCCAAACATCGACTGACAACTGACAACCGGCAACTGACAACTGCTCTTCAAATCCTCTTCTTCGCCATCACCACTGCTCCCACGATGGCCACCAGCAGCAGCAGTGACGCAATCTCGAACGGGAACATGTACTGTCCATACAGCGCGATGCCGATCTGCTGCGTGTTCTGCGACTCGATCAGCGGCACGTACGTCCGCGGGAAGACGTCGGAGCCGCGGTAGTAGACAAATAACAGCAGCCCGCCCAGCGCCAGCGCAGCCACAGTTCCGACCAGCCACTGCTTGTTGAACTGATACTCGCGGATGTTCTGTTCCAGGTTCACCAGCATGATGACGAACAGGAACAGCACCATGATTCCGCCGGCGTAAAGCACGATCTGAACGCCGGCAACAAACGGTGCATACAGCATCAGGTAGAAACCGGCGAGCGACAGCAGAGTCACGATCAGCGACAGCGCCGCATGCACCGGATTGCGCCGGGTGATCACCGCGATGGCCGAAACCACGGCCATAATCGCCAGAAAGTAGAAGAAAAACGTTGTCGCAATAGGAGTCATAAAAGCAGCAATTAGCAACTAGCAACTAGCAATTAGCGAAAACCCCTCGGGCTCGAAACTGAACCGACAACTGACAACTGACAACTGACAACTGACAACTGTTACTTCACGTACTTCTCCGGCTCGTGTCCCTTTTCCAGCGCGGCCTGGTCCAGCACCATGCCCTCACGGTTGTAGAACGCAATCTCGAAATCCTGGGTCAGCTCCAGCGCGTCGGTCGAGCAGGCCTCGGCACACAGGCCGCAGAACATGCAGCGGCTCAGGTCGTAGCTCCACGAGACCGGCTCCTTGCGCTTGGTTAGCGGGTTGCGCTCGCCCTTCACCACAATCAACTGCTCGGGACACGCCAGGGCGCACAGGTTGCAGACGATGCACATGGACTCGCCGCCCTCAGGATTCACCTTCAGCCGCGGCAGCCCGCGATATCGTTCGTAAACCACCGGACGCTCCAGCGGATACTGCTCGGTTACCGCTTCGCTGGGCTTCTGATAATTGAAAGTCACCCTCAGGCCCTTGATCAGGTCGATCAGCAGTAGCTTGCGAATCAGCGGTGACAGACTCATGGCAATATCCCCCGGGCAGAGCCACCTTTTAGAGTGGCCTCTTCGCGCAGTTCTCTTGCTTCCCCAAAGTCTCGTCCGGTAGAGCGAACCTTTAGGTTCGAGTCCTCCCGGATTTCTTGATCCCGAGCCGGCTTCAGCCGGCGGCATGCGTCGGGGCTATAGCCCCTCCGAGTTTTTCTTGCAGTGCTGGACGCGAACCCGAAGGTTCGCTTCACCAAGCCTTCCTGACTCATCGCAGCACCCCAACGAGGACCGACTGAATCTCCGGCAGCAACCCCGCGATCGCGGTGGCGATCAGGACGGCCAGCCCGGTCGGCAGCAGTACCTTCCAGCCCACTTTCATGAGCTGGTCAAAGCGGTAGCGCGGAAACGTTCCGCGATACCAGATGTACAGATACATGAAGAAGGCGACCTTGACGACGAACCAGTAGATGTCCTGCACCCGCGCACTCACTGGCGGCAGCAGCAGTATCAGTGCGAGCAAGCCAAGCAGTGCGCCAAAAATCCCCAGGCCCACCGTTTGAATCTTCATCTGCGGAATCTTCGGCATGCGCGCCGCCCCCAGCAGGCAAAGCTGCGCCAGCACCAGGCACGTCAGGGCCGGGAAGAACGAAAACGCCAAGTCCCAGACAGTGCCGTGCAGCCACGTCGGGAACGGCCGCATCCAGCCGCCCAGCCACAGCGTCACTGCGATCGACGAGACCGCCAGCATCGCCGCATACTCCGCCAGGAAGAACAGCGACCAGCGAAAGCCGCTGTACTCAGTGTGGAAGCCCGCGACTAATTCCGACTCCGCTTCCGGCAAATCGAACGGCGCGCGATTGGTTTCTGCCACCATCGCGATGGCGAAGATCGCGAACGCCAGAAATCCCAGCGGGAAGAACTTAAAGATGAACCATGTGTGTTGCTGCGCCTGCGCCTTGACGATGCCGATCATGCTCAGCGTGCCCGTGCCGCTTTGCAGACTCGTCATCAGCACCGCGCAGACAATCGCCAGGCCCATCGCAACTTCGTACGAAACCATCTGCGCGCTCGACCGCAGCGAGCCCATCAGCGGATAGTGCGAGTTCGACGACCATCCCGCCATGATGATGCCCAGCACCCCCAGCGACGACACGCCGAGCATGAACAGGATGCCGATATTCATGTCGGTCACGGCGTGCTGCGGGCCGAACGGCACGACCAGGAACGTGGTGAATGCGGTCATCGTGACCACCACCGGCGCGCTCCAGAACACCAGCTTGTCGGCGTTCGCCGGGATGATGTCTTCCTTGATGAGCAGCTTCAGTGCGTCGGCAAACGGTTGTAGCAGGCCGTGCGGGCCCACGCGCATGGGGCCGAGGCGAATCTGCATGTGCGCCAGAATCTTGCGCTCCAGCCAGTTCATCGCGATCACCGACAACGAAATCCCGATGGTGATGATCAGGATGTAGATGGTCGCCCACACCATGCTGCCGGCTTCGCCCGGAGTCACGGGAGCGTGGAGATATTTTGTGATGGCGTCAATCATTTTGGTCTCGGGTAGAGCGGACCGTCCGGTCCGCGTCTCGCCGCAATTTCTATCGGTAGAGCGGCGCTTTAGCGCCGCGTCCCGCGCGTGCCTGAACATCCGAGCCGGCTTCCAGCCGGCGGCACATCTTCCAGGGCTAAAGCCCCTCAATCTTTTCGGCCGGAACGCGAAGCTGAAGGTTCGCTCTACCGGCCCTCGTTGAATGCCGGCCTAAAGGCCACTGCCAACCTCACCGATCTACTTCGCCCAGGACGATATCCAGCGTCCCGATAACCGCGACCACATCGGCCACCAGCAGGCCGCGCACCATCTTGTCGAGAGCTTGCAAGTTCACGAACGACGGCGGCCGCACCCGCAAGCGATACGGCTGCAACGAGCCGTCGCTCACGATGAAATATCCCAGCTCGCCTTTAGGCGCTTCGATCGAGTGATAAATCTCGCCCACCGGCGGCTTCAGCACCTTGGGAATCTTCGCCATGATCGGCCCCGCCGGCAGCCCATCCACCGCCTGGCGGATGATGCGCACCGACTGGCGCATCTCCTCGATGCGCACCAGGTACCGGTCATAGGTGTCGCCATTCACCCCAGTCGGAATTTCGAAGTCGAACTTGCTGTAGCACTCGTACGGCTGCGCTTTGCGCAGGTCCCACTTCACGCCGGCGGCGCGCAGCACCGGCCCGGTCACGCCCAGCGCGATGCAATCTTCCGGCTTCAGAATGCCCACGCCCTTGGTGCGCCGCACCCAGATGCGATTGGTGGTCAGCAGCTCTTCATACTCATCCAACTTTGGCAGGAAGGCATCGCAAAACTTCACGCAGTCCTGCTCGAAACCGTCATATGTTTCGTAAATGCAGCCGCCGATGCGAAACGCGTGCGTGGTCAACCGCGCGCCGCAGTACTTCTCGAAGATCTTCAGGATCTCTTCGCGATCGCGGAAGCAATAAAACAGCGGTGTCAGCGCGCCGATGTCGAGGGCGTGGGTGCCCAGCCAAACCTGGTGACTGGCAATGCGGCACAGCTCGGTCAGAATCACGCGGATGTATTGCGCGCGCGGCGGCGCTTCCGTATTCAGCAGCTTCTCGACCGCCTCGCAGTAGCCCAGCCCGTTGGAGACCGCGGCGACGTAATCCATGCGGTCAACGTAGGGATTGAACATGGCGTACGTGCGGTTCTCGGCAATCTTTTCCACCCCGCGATGCAGGTAGCCGATGACGCACTCGGTGCCCAGAACTTTTTCGCCGTCGAGCTTCAGGATGACGCGCAGCACGCCATGGGTCGACGGATGCTGCGGGCCCATGTTGAGCACCAGCTCGTTGGCGTCAAGAAATGTCTTGTCCTTGGTATCCAGGTCGAGATAGTCAACCACGCCGGGGCCGCTCTGGCCGGGCTTGGCGTGGCGATAATCGTTTTCAAAGTCGCTCATGGTGTCGCTATTCGCTGTTCGCTGTTCGCTCTTCGCCGGTAGAGCCAGCCTTCAGGCTGGCGTCCCTGCGCGCTTCATTTGGTAGAGCGGGCCTTCGGGCCCGCGTCCCGCGCTGTTTTTACTCCCAAGCCGGCTTCAGCCGGCGGCATGTGTCGGGGCTAAAGCCCCTCAATTTTGTTAATCGGCCCCGATGCGAACCTGAAGGTTCGCTCTACCAAATCGTTACCGGACGCGAACCTGAACGTCGCTCTACTAATCGTTACCCGACGCGAACCTGAAGGTTCGCTCTACCGATCCCACATTCTTCACGCGAGCCTGAAGGCTCGCCCTACTGCCCACTCTCAATTCCCAAATTCGCCTTCACCCACTCCTGGTCCTGCTGCAGGATCGGATACTCCTTGCGCAGCGGATGGCCTTTCCAGCCGTCCGGCAGCAGGATGCGCTTCAATTCGGGATGCCCCTCGAAGCTGATGCCGAACATGTCGAAGACCTCGCGCTCCAGCCAGTTCGCCGTCGGCCAAATTCCGACCACACTGCGCAGTGTCTCACCGTCTTTGCACTGCGCCTTCACCCGCACCCGCTCGTTCCCGTGGAAGGAGTAGAGGATGTACAGGATTTCGAATTGCAACTCGCGCTTGGGATAGTGCACGGCGGTGACATCGACGAGGTAATTGAACAGCTCCTCATCGCGCATGCGCAGCAGAATCTCGTAGACAATCGCGCTGTCTACCACCAGATACTTCTGGCCAACGTAGGTCGCGGCTTCCCGGATCCCCGAGCCGTACTGCGCTTTCAGCTTGCGGACCAACTCCGAATCCCATGGCTCCGGCTTCGGACCCTCGGGCTTCGCCGGAGGCTTCACAACGGGAGTCGCCGGCTTGGCAGCTGCCGCCGGCTTCGCAGTGGCCGCCGCTTCGGGCGTTGTCGCGGGAGCAGCTGGTTTCTCGGGACTCGCAGCCGTCGGCTTCGCCTCAGGGGGAGCCGTCTTTTCAGCAGTTGTTTGCGATGTTGACGCTGCCGCGCCTGCCGGTACGTTCGCCGCACCCTGCGACGCCGCCGATTCAGGCAAGACTGGATTAGGATCTTTGGTTTCCTCGGGCACTGCCATGCCTCTCTTAGTGCCGTCAGCCTGCTGGCTTCGACTCTCCTGTTCTAACAGTCAGAGGCGATGTGCCGCCTGTACGGGAGTCACGGGCCCGTGTGATGGCGGTCACATGATCGATCGAAGTAGGCGCTTGTAACGAGGAGTTTACGCGTGCAGCGGACCATCGCACGTCTGAATTCCACCCCGGCCAAATCTCCCGCGGCGAAGCGGCCCGGTGCCAAATCCGCCCCAAAAACCGAAAGAGCCAGGAAAGGTTCGTCCCTTTCCTGACTCTCTGGATACAGCATAGCACAATCAGGGCTGGATTGTTCAGATTACGGCCAAACTCTATTTCCAGCGGAATCATCACGATCCCGCGATTTCGGCACGTTTGTGGGGCTTGACAAGCAATTCCCGAATTGAGACTTTGCACCATTGATGGTGCAAGTGCTTCCCCAACAGTAAGCGAGGCGTAGGATTCCGCGAGCGATCCGGGACGATATCTAGGCCGGCTTCTTCGCCGCGCTCGCCGGTTGCGACTGGACTGCTTCCTTGCCTTTGATCTCGCGCACGTTTTCGCGCTTCTTTTGCCGCGCCTTGCGAATGCGATTCTCGCGCGACTTGTCACCATTGCGAAACGACATGATTTCACCTCGTCCACGATAGTACCGCAGTTTCTTAGATCCCAAAGCGGTGCCGGTCGCGGCTGAAACGGCAACGGCCGAAAATTGCATTTTTCTTGCCCTCGTCCCCTGATGTCCCGCTAAGCCCTTGCCGAAAGCATGCAGTGGATTGTGAGAAAGGACCTACCCCTTTTTATGAATCAGCGCGCCGTTGTACTTTGCTTAGTTTCGACGCTTGCCCTGATATTGTTTGCAGGCTGTGGCGGCAGCTCTACCTATCCTCCGTCGGCGGAGCCGGCGAATCCCGCTCCGCTAAGCGCCGGCAACCTGAACCTGATCTTCGTGGCCAGTGAAGACTTGGCGTACCAGGCTTCCGGCGACATGAATCCCACCACCGCCAACCTGAACAATCAAGGCTTGCAGCGGTCGCTGCTCACCGCGACGTTCCTGCAACAGAGCGTGCTGGGCTCGCGGAACGTTACGCAGATCTACGCGCTCGAACCCATGACCCACTTGCAAACCGCCAACAAATATCCCGACATGGTCGGACTGGAGGCGATCCAGCAGTTCGCCATGATGAACCAGGTCACCCTGTCCAGCGACCAGTATGGCGGCACGCCGCTGCCCGCCCACAGCTTTCCGCTTAATGCGTCCTATGCTCAGGTGAAGATGCCGGCCGGGGTGGTGGCGCCGTCGGCCTACTGCACCAATTGCCAGGGGCTCGATTTCCGCGACCAGGACGGCGACAACGAAGCGCTGCTGACCCAGATCGTCAAGAACTCCCCCGCGGGCTTTTATGTCTTTTCAGCACCGTGGGAAACCGTGAGCGCCATGATGGCAAACCTCAACCAGCTCGAAGGCTACAAGCTCGATGTTCCCGCCAGCTACATCAGTCCCAACTTCATTTACGTGATTTCGATCACCCCGGCGGGGACCGCCAGCCTGGTTACTTACGACAGCCACACCATTCCGCCTGCGACGTATCCGGTGCTGTCCCCGGCACTGGCCAGCGCCGCCTGCAACGCGCAAACGCCGTTCAGCGTCACCGTGACCGGCGGCCAGGGTAGCGCCGTAATCCCGGCGGGAGCCAACGTCAACGAAACGCTCTACATCATTCGCCACGCGGATGCCCATCCGACGGCCTACTGGGACGACAACAACTACATCGGCGCGGGGCAATGGCGCGCCCTCGATCTTCCCAACGCCCTCGCCGGCAAAGTTGTCAATGTGCAGCAGGTGTATTCCAACGACCCCGCCCAATTCGGTCCCGGTTCCATTAGCGCCACGGGCGATGCTACTTATTCGTCGGTTGCGCCCCCGATGACCGCCGCACCCTACGCCATCGCCAACGGCGTGCCCTACAGTCTGGTCACCAGCTTCGAGCTTTCCGATTCGCAGGTCTACCAGAAGACCGACACTCTTTTCTTCAACGGCGGCCAATTCTCCAATCAGAATGTGCTGCTGGCCTGGTCGTTCCAGTTCATCCAGCCGACCATCACCACGCTGCTCGCCAGCTACAACGCCACCGCCCAACAGATCGCACAGGTGTCAGCGTGGCCGCCTACCGACTACGACACCATCTGGACGGTCAAGCTGGACGCGGTCGGCAACGTGACCGTGAGCAACGGGACATGCGAAGGCATCAGCTCGCCCCCGGTGTCCGCACCGCCGCCGCAATTCTGACCGTCGCTGCTGGGCTGCAGTGACGGGCCTGGGGATTAAGCTCCCGGCGACCTGCGCCGATGGATTTTCTGAGAGCGACGAATGGCTGGGGAGGAGACTCTGTGCAAAGACCGCGTGACCTTCGGGGATTCAGCAGACGAGATTTCATCAAGACGGTAGGGATTGGGCTGGGCGCGTTGCCGGCCCTCGGCGTCGGGATTGGCGCCTTAACCGGTTGTGGGGGCAGCGCCTCCCCCACGCCACCAGCGCCGCAGATCGTGCGCTGGCCGATCGCTCGCCAGGTTTACACCACGGCCCAGCGGCAGGTTTGCCCGCAGGTGGTACCGGCGACCGCGCTGCCAATCAATCCCGGCGATGTGGTTGACTATGCGACCTACGGCTACAGCGCCTGGAGCTTTAGCGGGCCCTTGTCCTATGTTCCGCGCACCGATCTGATGCCCGGCTCCCAAACCACCATAGCGCCCAATGTGGCCAGGCTGCTGTTCTACTTCTCCATGTCCGACATTCACATTGCCGACAAGGAATCGCCGGCGCAAGCCAACTATATTGGCCTAAGCGCCGGCTATGGTTCCGGCGAGTCATCGGCCTATTCGCCCATCATCCTGTCCACGCCGCAGGTACTCGACGCCGCCGTGCAGACCATCAACGCCCTGCACAAATCGACGCCCTTCGATTTCGGAATATCGCTGGGCGACGACTGCAACAACTCGCAATACAACGAACTGCGCTGGTTCATCGACATCCTCGACGGCAAAACTATCACCCCCAGCTCGGGGGCGAATGTGGGCGCGGCCACCATCGATTATCAGAAGCCGTTTTACGCCGCCGGCCTCGATCCCGCGATTCCCTGGTACCAGGTCATCGGCAATCACGATCAGTTCTGGATGGGCTCGGCGTTTGAATGCGCCAAGACCCGGAGCGCCCACATCGGCACCGGCGTCCTGAACATAGAAGACAATCCCGGCCAGCCGGTGATCGATAGCACGGGCGCGTATATGGGCGTGGTCGACGGCACCACCCCCTACGGAAACATTATTGCCGCCGGGCCGACAGCCGACTTCAGTACTCCTCCCACGGTTATTGCGGATGCCAACCGCCATACCATGGCCAGTCTTACCTCGACCACCCACGATTGGATGGCAGAGTTCTTTCACACCACCAGCAATCCTGTCGGTCACGGATTCAGACAGGCCAATCTTGACCAGGATCTTGCCTGTTACAGTTTTCTACCGAAGTCCGACATCCCCATCAAGTTCATTGTGCTGGACGATACCGCCAAGGGACCGGACCAGGAGGCGAACGACGGCTATGCCCGCGGCGCGCTTGACGATACGCGTTTTCAATGGCTGGTCAACGAGCTGCACGACGGACAGGTCAACAATCAGCTAATGGTCATCTGCGCGCACGTACCCATCCTGCCGCAAACCAGCTTGACCGATACCACACCGCTTCCCATCTGGCCGGGCCCGGAATATACCGACGACTACGTGCTCAACATGCTGCACCAGTATCCCAATCTCATTTTGTGGATGGCGGGACACAGGCATGTGAATGTCGTGACTCCGCAGCCGGATCCGAGCGGCGATCCTACGCTGGCTTTCTGGGAGGTCGAAACGTGTTCGCTGCGCGACCATCCCCAGCAGTTCCGCACCTTTGACATCCGCCGCAACAGCGACAACACCGTTTCCATCATCATCACCAACGTCGATCCGGCGGTACAGCCCGGTTCGCCGGCGTACAACTCCCGGGGATATGCGATTGGCGCGGCTCGCGTCTATCTCAGCTACCCGCTCAACGATACCAGCTCGCACTCGTATAACGCCGAGCTGGTGGTGCAACTGACGCCGGTCATGCAGTCGGTAATTTCGCAGGTTGGCGCGCCGCTGACTTAGCGCGCCCGCTCGCTTTTTTCGCTTCGTCACTGACAACCGACAACCGACGACCGCCTTTCACGAATTTCCGATGATGATTCCGGTCGCAAACACCAGCGCTCCGCCGAACGCCACCTGCAGCGCAGCCGAGAACACCGGCGTGTCCATGAAGCGATGGCGCACCCAGGTGATGGTCGCCAGCTCCAGCAGCACAACAACGATGGCGATGGTGGTAGCGACGTTGAAATCGTGAATCAGGTAAGGCAGCGTGTGGCCGATGCCGCCGAGCGCGGTCATCGCGCCACAAACCAAACCGCGCAGCCACGGCGTGCCGCGTCCGGTCAGGCTGCCATCGTCGGAGAGCGCCTCGGCGAATCCCATGCTGATGCCCGCACCCAGCGACGCCGCCAGGCCAACGGCGAACGCATCCCACGTATTTTTGGTGGCGAACGCGGCCGCGAACACCGGCGCCAAGGTTGACACCGAGCCGTCCATCAGCCCGGCGAGCCCGGGCTGCACGATCTGCAACACGAAGAGCCGGCGCTTGGCCTTGTCTTCCTCCTCGCGGACCTCGGGCTTCAGTTCCGCTTTCTCCAATTGGGCGGCGCGCTCCACATGCGTGGTCTCGGCGGCAGCCAGATCGTCCAGCAGCTGGCGAATGCTGGCGTCCTGGGTGCGCGCGGCCGCCCGCAGGTAGAAGCGGCGCGTCTCTGCCTCCATGGTGCTGACCTGGGCGCGAATCTGTTCCAGCCGCAGCGGCGTGTTCAGCCAGATGGGTTTGCGTTGCACGAATCCGCGGACATCGTGCCGGCGGATGAGCGGAATGTGCTCGCCGAATTTCTGCTTGTATAGATCGATCAGCGCACGACGATGCTCGATCTCTTCCTGGCGCATCTCGTCGAAGACCTTCGCCGTGGCGGGGAAATTCTCGCGCATCTTCTCGGCGAAGTCGGAGTAGATGCGCGCGTCCTCTTCCTCCAGAAATATGGCCAGGGCAAGAATCTCTTTTTGCGAAAGGCTGTCGAAGTCGCGCACGGGCACCTCCTGGAAGGTAGAGCGGCGCTTCAGCGCCGCGTCGTCATGTTCGAGGAAAGCTGGGGAGCCGTGGTCATTGCAAATGACCACGGCTCTCCAGGGTTTGAATGGCCCTGAAACGCCGGCCTGAAGGCTGGCTCTACCTGATTGCTCTTACCACGGCCCGATGATCCCGCCCATATTCCTTCCCGCCGGCAACTTGCGCTTGGCGGCGAACGCCTCCACCCCCCAATACTTGGCGAACACATCCAGATACTTGTATCCCGAGCCGGTGTTGAACAGCGCCACCTTATCGCTCGGCCGCAGAAATCCAGATTCGAGCAGTTGCTTGTAGGCAGCCAGCGCCGCGCCGCCCTCGGGACAGGGAAAAATTCCTTCCTGCGACGCCATCTCTTTTACGCAATCCATGATCGCATCGTCAGTGACGGCAACCGCCGTGCCGCCGCTCTTTCGAATGATGTCCAGAATGATGAAGTCGCCATAAGCCTTGGGAACGCGCAGTCCCGCCGCGAGAGTATGCGCGTCAGGCCACATCTGCGATGTAGCCGCGCCTTCCTCGAGCGCTTTCGGAATCGGCGCACAGCCCTCGGCCTGCACGCAGATCATCTTCGGCCGGTGTCCTGGGTCGATCCAGCCCAGCTCTTCCATCTCTTCGAACGCCTTCCACATGCCGATGAGGCCGACGCCGCCGCCGGTGGGATAGAGAATCGCTTCGGGCAAGGTCCAATTCATCTGCTCGGCAACTTCGTAGCCCATCGTCTTCTTGCCCTCGACGCGAAACGGCTCCTTCAGCGTCGACACGTCGAACCAGCCTTCTTTGTCCTTGCGCTCAGCCACCATGCGCCCGCAGTCGCTGATGAGGCCGTCGACCAGCGTGAGGTGCGCGCCCGCGGCCTCGACCTCAAGCCGATTGGCGATGGGCACATCCTTCGGCATGAAGATATACGCTTCGATCCCGGCTGCGGCCGCGTACGCCGCCATCGCGCCACCGGCGTTGCCGGCCGATGGCGCCGCGATTTTCTTCACGCCGTAATGCCGCAGCATGGTGATGGCCGCAGCCATGCCGCGCGCCTTGAACGAGCCGGTCGGGTTCAGACCTTCGTCCTTGATGAGCAGGTTTGGATAATGCCGCTGGCGGCTCGGCAGCAGCGGGGTGAAACCTTCGCCCAGCGTTACCGGTTCGGCGTCGGGCAGCACCGCCGAGTAGCGCCACATGTTCTTCGCTCCGCCGATGAGCGAATCGCGCGAAGCATACCAGCGAACTTCGCTGAGATCGTAGCGAACGTACAGCGGTCCGCCGTCTTTGGGGCAAATCGTGGGCGCGGGTTGAGGAGGAAACTTTTCGCCGCAGCGGCTGCATTCGAAGTGCGTGATGGTTGCCATAGAAAATCGCAGTGTAGCATCGCAAAGGGTAGAACAGGCCTTCAGGCCGGCCTCCCAGCGTCCAGAATAATGACCGTGGTTCTGAGTCGCAGGCAGACGCGGGCCTGAACGCCCGCTCTCCATCGGCTGCTATACTCCTCGCAGTTTTCCCGCCATGAGTGAGCCGTCCACGCCGTTGATGCGGCAATACACCGCCATCAAAAAAGAGCATCCCAACGCACTGCTGTTCTTCCGGCTGGGTGATTTCTACGAGCTGTTCTTCGAAGACGCGGTAGTCGCGGCGCGCGAGCTGCAGATCACGCTGACCTCACGTAACAAAGAAAAGGGCATCGCCATCCCGATGTGCGGCGTGCCGTATCACTCGGCCGACAACTACATCGCCAAGCTGATTCGTCGCGGCTTCAAGGTCGCCATCTGCGAGCAGATGGAAGACCCGCGCGTGGCCAAGAAGCTGGTGAAGCGCGAAGTCACGCGCGTGCTCACGCCCGGCACGGCCGTCGACTCGCAACTGGGCTCGGAAGAAAACAATTTTCTGGCTTGCGTGGCGCGCTCCGGAAACGCAGTTGGATTCGCCGCACTCGATCTTTCGACCGGAGAATTTCGCGCGACGGAATTTACCGGAGAAGATGCCGACCGCCGCATCCGCGAAGAGCTGCTGGTGCTGCGTCCGCGCGAGGTGCTGTTTGCCTCGTCGCTGCCATTGTTTGATTCGCCTGAAACACAAACTGCGGGTGCCCCATCCTTTCGGCATCTTTCGCCGAAAGGGTGGGAGGAAGGATCTGCGCGCCCCGCCGCCGCGCCCCGCATCGCGTCGCTGGAGAACGCCACTTGGGCCGAGACGCCGCTGGAGGATTGGATCTTCGCTCCCGACTACGCCATTCCGCAGGTCGAGAATCATTTCGGCGTGCTCTCGCTCGAAGGCTTCGGCCTGGCGAATCGCATGGCAGCCGCGACCGCGGCTGGCGCGATCCTGCATTACGTCCGTACTACGCAGCGCGGATCGTTAGACCATGTCGACCGCATCGGATTTTATGAGCGGCAGAACTGCCTGGTGCTGGACGCGGTCACCGTGCGCAATCTCGAGCTGATCGAGCCGCTCTTCGCCGGTTCGGGCGAGCACGCGACGCTCTTCCGCTGCCTCGACTACACTGTTACGCCGATGGGCAAGCGCCTGCTGCGCGCCTGGATGCTGCGCCCGTCGATCGACCTGAAAGAGATCAGCCTGCGACTGGACGCAGTCGGAGTCGATGGTGCGCGATCTGGTCGCGCGCGAAGAGTTGCGGCGCTCCCTTGATGGCATCCTCGATCTGGAGCGTCTGCTCAGCCGCGTCACGCTGGAAACCGCGAATCCACGCGACCTGCTTGCGCTGGCAACATCGCTGGCAAAGCTGCCTGCCGTGCGCGCCTCACTGACTCACCTTGTCGCTTCGAGCGACGAGCCGCGAGTTGCGGGGCTTAACGAAGCGATGCGACTTCAAACGTTGCACGAGCAATGCGACGAACTCGCCGACCTGCGCGATCGCATCAACCGCACGCTGGAAGACGAGCCGCCACTGACGCTCGCCGATGGCGGCGTCATTCGCGCCGGCGTCGATGCGGCGCTCGATCAACTCCGCGACCTCAGCCGCAACAGCAAGCAGTACATCGCCCAGATCGAACAGCGCGAGCGCCAGCGGACCGGTATCAGCTCGCTGAAGGTCAAGTTCAACAGCGTCTTCGGCTACTACCTTGAGATCTCCAAGGCCAACCTGCACCACGCGCCCCCCGACTACGAACGCAAGCAGACGCTGGTCAACGCCGAACGCTTCACCACGCCCGAGCTGAAGGAATACGAAGCCAAGGTGCTGGACGCGCAGGAGAAGATGGTCGAGATTGAGCGACGGCTGTTCGCTGAGCTGCGTTCGGCCATCGCCGCCGAGGCGCGGCGCATTCGCCAGACCGCGCTGGCCGTCGCCGAAATCGATTTGCTGGCGGCGTTCGCCTCGCTCGCCGCGAATCGAAATTATTGCCGTCCCAAGCTCGACGAAACCTCCGACATTGAAATTGTTGAAGGCCGCCATCCGGTGATCGAGCAACTCGAGATCAGCGGCGTGGCCGACCGCTTCGTGCCCAACGATCTCTACCTCAACGGCACCACGCATTCCATCCTGCTGATCACCGGGCCAAACATGGGCGGCAAATCAACCTACCTGCGCCAGGCCGCGCTCATCGTGCTGATGGCGCAGATGGGATCGTTCGTGTCCGCGCGCTCGGCGCGGCTGGGGCTGGTCGACCGCATCTTCACCCGCATCGGCGCCGCCGACAATCTGGCGCGCGGACGCTCGACCTTCATGGTCGAGATGACCGAGACCGCGGCCATCCTGAACACGGCGACGGCGCGTTCGCTCATTTTGCTCGATGAAGTCGGCCGCGGCACCGCGACCTATGACGGCTTGGCAATCGCCTGGGCGGCGATTGAATACATCCACGCCAACACCCGCGCCAAGACGCTGTTTGCCACCCACTATCACGAGCTGACCGAGCTGGCCGACCGGCTAAGCGGCGTGAAGAACTATCACGTGTCGGTGAAAGAAAGCGGCGGCGGAATTGTATTCCTTCGTAAGGTCGAAGAAGGCGCGGCCGACAAGAGCTACGGCATCGAAGTTGCCAAGCTGGCCGGACTGCCGAACGATGTCATAACGCGCGCCCGCGAAGTACTGGCCGAACACGAGAGCGCCGAACGCAGCGCAGTCAAACATCTGGCGCGCGACGAGACGGGCGAACCCGCGGCCATGCAGCTCACCATCTTCACCCCACTCTCGCAGAAGATTGTCGATCGCCTGAAGGAAACCGACCTCAACCGCCTGAGCCCGCTGGAAGCGCTGAACCTGCTGCACGAGCTGAAGAAGCAGATGGAGTAGCTCGCGCGCCTTGAGTATCAAACTATCGTCGATCTCGATGTTCGTGCGGGAGACGAAACAGGTACGCCGGTTCCTGGGAATGTCCGTGCATCAGGTGCCCCGCCGTTTTCCGCGTCCTTTACGGGCAGGCTCGTTTTCACGACGCGACATCACCGTCTCGCCAACTGGTGGCCGCGCAGTGCGATGGACATTTCCGAGTGGAGCTTCGTCCAACACCTAAAGGCCATAGACGCCAAATCAAACGATGATAGAATGACGCTCACCTACCGCTCCCACGCACTCGCGTAGTAAGCACCGGAAATTCAGCTTCACAACTTGCCATCATTGCTGGGCTGCGCGCTCGTTGCCTTTTGGCGTTCCACCCACTTGGAGGACAAGATGGCACAGACACAAACCGGGCTGAACAACAACTACGGCCTGGGAAACGGTATTACTACGCACTACACCATCAGTTATGACACCACGCTGTCGCAAGCGGATGGCAAGACCCGCGCGAATGCTCTGATTGGCGCCTGCGAAGGCGACTACACCTGGATGTCGAACCTGTTCGGCGGGACCGGCATTCCTTTCTCATTACCGGTTTCTGTGCAATTGGTGCCCGGAGCATACGCGGGTGCCGGCTGGGGACCGCCGATCACCGTCACGCCGGGAAACGGCCAGCCAATCGATCTAGTCCGTTACCTTCTTGTCTCCGAAGTGGTCGAGATGATGATGGACCAGAGAGCGAATGGCTGGGGTTATAGCTTCGGAGACGGCAATGAAGGCAGTAAGGGTGAAGCCCTGTCGCGGTTTCTCGGCTTCCAGTTTCTGTCGCAGAATGGCCTGAACACGGGAGTCCTCACATCGGGTGGCTCGACGTTCTTCGTGGCCAACGACTGGCTGAATTCAACTCGCACGGATTTTGTTAACAACAATCCCGACGACAATCACCCCGACGCGACTACCGGGTGCACGACCCTTTTTGTCTACTATCTCTTCACGCAACTGCAGTTCACGATTCCGCAGATTATCAATGCGGGCTCGCGCTTCCTGTCCGGGGTTTATACGACTCTGACCGGCGACCCGGGCGACCCATTTCCGTTCTTCAAGCGTCTGTTGGACAATGCCTTTCCCGGCACGAGCACAATCAACGCGGGGCCGAACTTCGACAACCCATTCCCGCTTGGACTGCTCTCGTTCTGGGTAGACCAGAACACGTTCGGGCGCGACCAGGTGCAGGACATCATCAATCATCAGGGTGGGTTGGTATCGAATGCCTTCTGGCTGGTCCTGGAGGGGTTCAGCATCAACTCGTTTAACGCGCTCAACATCAGCATCCCGGCACTCACCGGCGCGTTCCGCGGTTTGGCAGGCATCACGGTGAGCGCGACGCCCGCTACACCTGGAGGTCCGACGCCAGCCGCCCCAATCCCGGTCTTCGAAGATCCGACGAATTTGACGGCGCCGCAGCGAATCCGGTTCTCGTTCGACATCAAGTTTTCCAATCTCAATGCGTTCCCCGCGATGGGGAGCGGGCCGGTTACGGCCGAGCTGGACGCAACCGCGAACGTCGGCGGCAATCAACTGCCCGGCGCCAGCGCGTCCACATTATTTGAACTGCTCGCCGGCGCCAATCCGTACTTTACCAATGTCGATCCGAATAACCAGGGCGACGTGTTTTACCTTAGTCAGGACCTGCGAGTGTTCTCGGTCACGGCTGGAAGCTCACCGGTGCCCGGAGCCCCGGCCTTTACGACCGATCCGTATGCGTCGATTCAGAGCCTCATCGGCTTCCTGAACGGCAACAGCACATATGCGAACCTTCCGGGCGCCACGGATCCGCTGAACGCGTTGCCCGGACAGTCCGGCTACGAGACGGCCGATAGCTCCGTGTTTGCGACCGACACGCAGGGACACCACAGGTACAACTTCGCTCTGGCGCGTGTGCGAATGCGCGGTGCGGGGGGATCGCAGGCGCTGAACGCGCGCGTGTTCTTCCGGCTCTGGGTGGCGCAATCCTTCGACACCGACTTCCAGCCGGCAACCACCTACAAGAGCACTCTAGGAACCAGCGGTCCGGACAACAACAATCCGGTGTTCCCGCTGGCGTCGGGCAGCGGCCTGACGGATCCCAGCGGCCAGAGCGTGCAGACCATTCCGTTCTTCGCCACCGATGCGGCCGGCAGCCACGACTACGATGGGACCGTCACCAACAGCAACATCCAGAACATTACGATCCCCAGCACCGGCGACAGCGTTTGCGCCTACTTCGGCTGCTTCCTGGATGTGTTTGACTCCAGCAACAATTCCAAGTTCGGCGGCACGCATCATTGCGTTGTGGCGCAGATTGCCTATGATGGCGCGCCGATTCCGACCAGCACTCCGTCCGGCACTACGCCAACTCCAGCCAACTGGGACCAGCTCTCTCAGCGGAACCTGCAGATCACGTCGTCGGAGAATCCGCAGTCGCCGGCGACACATGTCATCCCGCAGGCGTTCGATACCCGGCCGAGCCTGCCACTGATCACGCCGCCGGGGCTGCCGGTCAGCCTCCCCGACGAGATCATGATCGACTGGGGAAATACGCCGTCAGGCAGCACCGCCAGCATCTATTGGCCGCAATTGAATGCAGCCGACGTGATCGCGCTCGCCAACCAGAGCTACAGTTCGCATCTTCTTTCTGCGGCGGACGCCAACACGCTGCAATGCACGGTCACCAAGGGCGTGACGTATATTCCCATTCCTCCCGCGAGCAGCGGCAACTTTGCTGGTCTGCTCACCCTCGATCTACCAACCACAATCACCAAAGGGCAGGAGTTCAACGTCGTCATCCGGCGGGTATCAACGCGCACGCCGCCGCCAGCGCCGCCTCCAATCCAGATCGAGGCCAAGCCTCAAGGACAGCGAAATGCCGTCTCGTTAGCAACGAAAAAGAGTGCGTCGCAACGGGCGACGCGGTTGGTGGCGGAAAGACGGCGATCAGGAAAGGGGCGTGGAATCCGCCAAGCTCGCACCGCCGGCTCCGACACCGGAAAAATCATAAAGGCCACGGCAGACGAACCTGTAGTGACCCAAAGCTGGCGCCAGATCAGCGGCGCCTTCCAGGTCCGCATTCCGGTGCTGACCAAAGAAACCATGCTGCCGATGGAAGAGGACACGCTCGCCGTACTCAAGTGGCGTCTGCAGCAGATGTCGCCGGTCTATCGCTGGTATCCCGTGCTCCAGCGCTATGTGTCTTTAATCGCCGCGCGCGTCGACGGGCTGGGTGGAAACAGCCAGCAAGTTCCTCCTTCGCTGGGCGGCTATGCCGGCAAGGGCAAACACGGAGGACCTGAGCCCAGCGGCAAGATACGTGAATGCCACACCGGAAAAGTGGCGGCAATCTACTACGACTGTTACGGCGATTTTGAAGGCTTCGTCCTGCAAAGCGAATGTTGCGAAGAGCTGCGCTTCTATGGTCACGAGCCGCGGGTCGAGCAGCTCGTCCGTCTCGCCTGGGAGGAGCGCTGGCTCATTACCGTGGAAGTGGATCGCCATGAGCCGCATTGCCCAAGGGCGATCATCCTGCGCCGGCCGGCACACAACTTCCGAGAATAGCCGCTGCGGCGCAAGCGAAGCATGAGCAGGACGCGAATCGTCGTAGCGAAGTAGATCGGTTCGCGGCTCTGAAACAAACACAGCCCCGAGCTTGGCACTTGGGGCTGCGACATCGCCGTCGAAGCGACGGGAGCAGTTCCAGCGCTCGCTCGCTTGCTTCGTACTCGCGCGTGACCTCCTCCTGCACGTCCGCAGTCTTCAGGGATTCAGCGCGGTCCAGAGCTGCGCCTGGGTCCACTTGGGATGTTGCAGCAGGACACCGTGTCCGGCGCCGTCGTTGCCGGGATAGGTGACCAGCCTGGCTCTATCCGCGCCAAACTGCCGCTGATACGCTTCCACCAGCGCCTTGCCGTAGACATGCTGGATGAACAGGTCCTCGGGCCCGTTGATCACCGTGATCGCGCCGCTGATGTCCAGAGGCGCGCAATTGGTGGAGGCCGGCTGGTTCGGCGGACGGGACGTTGTCTGGCAGAGTGCGCCGTTCGTGTCGGACATCTGCGCCGGCTGCGAGCAATGGCAATCGGAGGTCTGGAAATCAGAGCCGGCGGCGCGGCAGTAGCACAGGCTGAAGTCGAACGCCAACTCGCGCTGCTGCACGTAAAGCTCGTCGGAGATGCCGCGCGTTAGCGACCAGGGCCACGCTTCCTGGTTCAGGATTTGTTCGGCAACGGCTTTTCTGCATTCTGCGCGGTCGACGCAGGTGGTCTCGACGTTCAGCTTCAGCTTGCGATTTTCGCCGTCGATGGTCGCGGTGCATCCGCTGTCGACGCCGTCATAGGGCTTCTGGCCGCGATAGGGAAAGGTCAACTCGAAGGCGTCTTTCTGCAAGTCAGCTTTGAAGAAGCGATCATCGTTGGGCACCAACTTCAACGTGCTGAGGATGGTCGAGACACATTGCGCTTCGTTGCCGTCGAAGAATCCATCGGTGTTGCCGCCGGGTTTGGCCGCAATCAGCAAGAGGTTGTGGACGCTGCGCGAGGGATTGGCCTTGGGCGCGAGAAGCGCGTGCTTCAAGGCGTACATCGTTCCCAGCGACCAGCCCAGAAGATCGACCTGCCTGGTAGAAATCCCATAGGTTAACGAGGCATCGTCGAGCATCGCGTCCACGTCGTTGACCGTTTGGTTGGCGGTGATGTTGCCGTGCAGCGGGCTCTTGCCGACGCCGGGCAGATCGAACAGCAGGATGCGATAGCTGTGGCACAGCGAGATGCTGCCGTCTTCCGAGCGCAGGTAGGCGAGCGTGCCGGCGATCTTCGGGCTGTACTTTGCGTTGGTCAGCATCTGGATGGGCCAGTCGGGCAAAGTTTGGCCGGTGCCAGGAAACATGACGATCACCTCATCGCTATGCGCCGCGTCGCCGATCACCGTGTATTCCAGGACGTCGCCGGTGCGAGGGTTGGTGAAGAAGGTGAGATCGTGGCCAAGATCGCGAAGATTGCGAATCGCGCGGCATGGGATGGGAGTTTTGGGGCTGCGCGCGGCGGCTTGCGCTGGGGCAACCATCGCGGCCAGCAGGACGAAGCAGAGAATTACGCGATGCATGACGCGAAGCATCATAGCCGAACTCGACCCAGGCAAAAGAAGCTTGGGGTCGGGGAGCACAGGCTGGGCTACCCGCCAGGTAACCATACCCCTCCCCCCCCGACTACGTTACCCTCGAAATTCCTCAATATCCCTGCAACAGATTCTCCACGTTATCCTTACGCGCAAGTCGGAAGGTAACTAAGGCGACGCCGCTGTGGTTACTTCGCGAACCAGGTAACCTGCTTTTCGAGCCGAAATGTCAAAGACCACGCCGCGGCCGTCGAGCCACGGCGCCGGACACTCAAACCGGTGCTCCCAGTTTAGTTGCGGCAAACGAGTGGGCGCGAGAAGCAACTGCGGGTCAGCGAACGAAGGTAACCAGCAATTCCCGAAATGGATGGCAAATAAGGGCAATCACTGCCGATGAAGCCACCTGCTATGACAAGCTCAAGGAAGAATACATCCACGAAATCGTCAACCACATGGAAGGTTATGTTCGCGGTCACGTTTCGACCAACGGCATAGAAAACTTCTGGTCGCTGTTTGAAACGCGGGCTTGGCGGCACTTATGTTAGCGTTGAGCCGTTCCACCTGTTTCGCTATCTTGACGAGCAGATGTTCCGCTACAATAACCGCGCAACCAAAGATAATCCGCTGAACGATGCAGACCGTTTTGACCCAGCGGTTTCGCAGATCGTGAACAAGCGGCTAACTTATGCGAAATTGACTGGCAAGGCGGGAGAAACGCCGTTCTAGTTCCCCTTGGCGCGAGAAACGCGGTCCGAAGCGGAAGCGATCTTTGCCATCCGCTTCTGCTGTTTCTCTGCGTCAAGGCGCTCTTTTATTCTGCTGTGCGGAACAGCGAGCACCCTGTCAACGAGGTTCGTAAATCGCGCAAACTAGCTCGGTTCATTATTGGCGGAAGGCGTCGGACGAGTTGATCTTTGTGGCACGACACTAGGAGTGTGCAATGTCGCGCGTCAAAAATCAACTCCCCATATCGGAGGAGCGGGCACTAGCCGCTAACCCACCTAATGATTGAATCACTTGAGCTTCGTGGTTTCAGATGCTTTGAGCAACTTCCAATTACTCCACTCAAACGCTTCAACCTGATCGTTGGAGAAAGTGGAAGCGGAAAGACTTCCCTTATGGAAGCTCTGTTTTTAGTTGGAGGGGCAAACCCGGAGATCTATCTCCGTCTGCGTGGTTGGCGGGGTCTCGGCAATATGCTCCGGGTCAATACTAAGGACTCGTATGAGTCATTGTTCAGGGATTTGTTCTATAACTTCCAGCAGGCCAAAGGGGCATGGCTATCCTGCAATGATAGCGATGCGGGGCGGCGATCACTGGAAATTTATTACAAGGGACAAGATAGTTTTTCCTTGCCATTGACTGATGTCGTAGGCAATGCGTTTCGAATCGACCCGATTATTTTTAAGTGGGATATAGCGGATACCATCTACGAGTCAACCCTAGACCTAAAGGACAATGCTTTCAAAATTTCGGGGTCTGCTCCAGTCGGGCCTATTAGCTATTACAATGCGGTGAATACCAGCCCCACCGAGAACGCTGTTGCTTTTTCTAGCTTAAGCAGACGCTATGAAGTACAAGGTCTGATAGAGCCATTGAAGCGTATATTCCCGTTCGTCGAGGACATAAGTCTAGAGACTCTCTCTGGCGGCGACTCGGTACTTTATGTCTCTGTCGGGCTTTCAGAGAAGTTGCCGCTCGGTGATCTGTCCGGCGGCATAAATAAATTCCTCGCCATTGCACTAGGTATACTCGCTAATCCTGGAGGACTCGTCCTCGTCGATGAAATCGAAGACGGGTTTTATTTTAAGAATCTACCTGACATTTGGTCTGCGCTTGTCAATTTGTGCGAACAAAAGAAAGTGCAGTTGATCGCTACCACTCACAGCAAGGAATTCCTAAAGTCTGTGGTTCCGAGCTTGGAATCGGCGGCAATCGCCCAGCAATTTCAACTCATGCGATTAGAAAAAACTGAAAGCCAGCCGGAGATTAAGAGATTTCAAGGCCCCCTTTACCGAGATGCACTGGTGTCCGACTTTGAGGTTCGTGGCTAGAGAGAGCAATGGAGATTACCACTTTAACTCACGAACGCCTCGCAATTGGCGAGGGAGAAAGAGACTACCAGTTCTTGCATAACTTGGCAGAGAACAGAGGAATAACGACCTTCCAGTTCGGCAACGTGCAAGGGAGTTCTACATTCGGCTTGCTAAAAAAGCTCACAATCTTGCCGCGCTTTGATCGCGTATCTACACTTCTGATCTTCGGCGACAATGACGAAGAGGCTGGAAAAACCTTTCAAACAATCAAGGATGGACTGAACGAAGCTGGCTTGGCTTCTCCGGCTCATCCGCTACAGGTGACAAGGAAGCGGGGCAGTCCTCCAGTAGCGATTGTGATGATGCCGTTTCCGGACGTTAATGGCGACACTCAAGGCTGCTTGGAGACGTTGCTAATTCCTGCCATTGTAAACGCGCACCCAGCCGAAGCTGCCTGCGCGAATACGATGTTTACGTGCGTGGGCGCGAATAACTGGAAAACGAAAAGTTCTCGGGACAAGCTCTTGGTGCGCAGCATCCTATCGGCCTCGTCTGAAAGCAATCCGATGTGCGGGCACCAAGAATGGTATCGCGCGAGTTCCAACCTAATCCCGCTGGGCGATCCGATCTTCGATGGGGTGGCTCAGATTCTCACCCATGCTCCAGCGTGGTTCGATTCTGGTACAGATCGATGGGTGGACTGGAAAACGGCGAACATCCCTTAGCCATTTACTGAGTCAGCGATATTAGTGCCATTGCATTGGGCTCGCTGCGTTCGATGTCGCTGCGCTGCATCATGTAGAGCAACTTACCATCGCGCAGGATCGCGATGGACGGCTAGGATGGCGGTATCCTGTGAAGTAGCTGCGGGCGCGCTCCGTCGCTTCCGTATCGTGTCGGGCGGGTGGCCCATCCGGGGTTCGTTTGCTCGGGTGGGGGCTTGCACCGCCGGAGAAAGCGCGCCAGCGTTACAGTCGATGACAGCTGACTTGCGCAATCAGATTGAAAGTCTCTCACCTGGCGAAAAGGCGGACCTGCTGGATGCAGTGTGGGAAGCCTGGAGGCCGACGCGGTCTCGCTCAGCGATGAGCAGCGGGCGGAGTTGGACCAGCGCATCGCTCGCCACGAGCAAAATCCTTCCGACGTTATCCCTTGGGAGCAAGTCAGGGCCAACCTGCTCAAGAAACCGTGACACGCCCAGTTGTGTAGACGGGGAAAAGGGAAGCCCGGAGCTGACGCTCCAGGCTTTGTGTCGCCGCCGAAGCGGCTCGATCGAATAATGGTCGCGAGCCGCGGACCTGAAGGTCCGCTCTACCCGGCACGGCTTAAGCCGGGAGCCCCGCCCTTGTCTACCCTTCATGCGGACAGGGTGGGAGCGTGCCGCTACCGAGCCGGCGTTGCGCAGAACTGTTCAAAGGCTCGCTTCAGCTCGGACGCGATTGCATTGGGGTCGCTGCGTTCGATGTCGCTGCGCTGCATCATGTAGATCAACCTACCATCGCGCAGAATCGCGATGGAGGGCGAGGATGGCGGGTATCCCGTGAAGTAGCTGCGGGCGCGCTCGGTCGCTTCGGTATCCTGTCCGGCGAAAACCGAAAAGACCTTGTCGGGACGCGAAGCATTTTGCAGTGCCGCTCGCACCGCCGGACGCATGCGGCCTGCCGCACAGCCGCAAATGGAATTCACGATTACCATCGCCGTGCCCGGCTGGGTGGAAATTGTCCGGTCGACCTCTTCGGCGGTGCGCAATTCCTGGACTCCCACGCTGGTCAGTTCTTCACGCATGGGCGCAATCATGATTTCTGGATACATGTATTGTCCTCAGCCTTCTATGGTATCAGCGCGGGAGAGTACCGTGCCGACGACCGACGTTCGACGTTCAAAATGGGGTGACCTGCCCGATCTCCCACTCAAGCCCAAAAGATGGGCTTGAATGGGGCACCCCGTTTGAATCCAACGAGAAACCCCACTCAAGGCCAAAGGACGGCCTTGAATGGGGCACCCGATCTTCCCCGTTTGAATCCAACGAGAAACCCCACTCAAGGCCAAAGGACGGCCTTGAATGGGGCACCCTTTGATTACTCGGTGGTCAGCTCTTCGGCTTCGTTTTCGCCTTCGTGGCGGAGCAGTTCGAGGGCGCGCTCGGCTTCTTCGTACTCGCGCGTGACCTCCTCCTGCACCTTCTGGGCGGCCTGTTCCATCTCCTCCGACAACCGGACATTGCGGTAGTACTCCATGCCGGTGCCCGCGGGGATGAGACGGCCCACGATGACGTTTTCCTTCAGGCCGCGCAGGTGATCGACGGCGCCCTGGATGGACGCTTCGGTCAGCACACGCGTGGTCTCCTGGAACGATGCGGCCGAGATGAACGAGTCGGTCGAGAGCGAGGCCTTGGTGATGCCCAGCAGCAGCGGACGGCCGGTGGCCGGCTTGCCGCCGTTGGTGATCGCCTTCTCGTTCTCTTCACGGAAGCGGAACTTATCGACCTGCTGTTCGAGCAGGAACGAGGTGTCGCCCACGTCCTCGACTTTAACCCAGCGCATCATCTGGCGCACGATCACCTCGATGTGCTTGTCGCTGATGTTCACGCCCTGGAGCCGGTAGACTTCCTGGATTTCGTTCACCAGGTACGCCTGCAGCTCCTTCTCGCCGAGCACGGCAAGAATGTCGTGCGGGTTGAGCGGGCCATCCATCAGCGGCTCGCCGGCGCGGATACGTTCGCCTTCCTGCACATTGACGTGAACGCCGCGCGGCACCTGGTATTCCTTCTCGGTGCCGTTGTCAGCCACGACGTAGATCTTGCGCTGACCCTTGGCCACATCGCCGAACTTCACCACGCCATCGATTTCGCTGATGACTGCGGTCTCGTGCGGCTTGCGGGCCTCGAACAGCTCCTGCACGCGGGGCAGACCACCGGTGATGTCCTTGGTCTTGGTGGTTTCGCGCGGGATCTTGGCCAGCACGTCGCCCGGGGTGACGGTGTCGCCATCCAGAATCATCAAATGCGAGCGCGAGGGCATCAGGTAACGCTTGCTGCTCTTGGCGCCCTTGATGACGATGGCGGGCTGGCGCTTCTCATCGGGCGAATCGACCACCACGTGACGCGACAGGCCGGTGACCTCGTCGACTTCTTCGTGCAGCGTGAGACCTTCCTGCAGGTCCTTGAACTGCACAGTGCCGCCGATTTCGGTGAGGATGGCGAAGGTGTACGGGTCCCACTCGACCAGTACATCGCCGAGCGCAACCTGCTTACCATCTTCGACCTTGACCTTGGCGCCGTACACGACTGCGTAGCGCTCCTTTTCGCGGCCCTTGTCGTCCACCACGGCGATCGAGCCGTTGCGGTTCATGACGACCAGAGTGCCTTCCTTGGAGCGCACGGTGACCAGGTTGATGAAGCGGACGGTGCCGTTGTTCTTGGCATCGAGGCGCGACTGCTCGCTGACGCGCGAGGCCGTGCCGCCGATGTGGAAGGTACGCATCGTCAGCTGCGTTCCGGGCTCGCCGATGGACTGCGCCGCGATGACGCCGGTGGCTTCGCCCAGTTCGACCAGACGGCCGGTCGCCAGGTTGCGGCCATAGCACATCACGCAGACGCCGCGCTTCGACTCGCAGGTGAGCACCGAGCGAATCTTCACCCGCTCGATACCGGCAGCCTGCACCGAGTTGGCCAGCTCTTCGGTGACCTCCTGGTTGATGTCGACAATGACGTTGCCTTCGTAGTCCTTGATCTTCTCCAGCGAGACGCGGCCCACGATACGGTCGCGCAGCGGTTCGATGATCTCGCCCGACTCCACGATGGAGGTGACGTAGATGCCATCGACCGTTCCGCAATCGTATTCGCTGATGATCACGTCCTGCGCCACATCGACCAGACGGCGGGTGAGGTAGCCGGAATCCGCGGTCTTGAGCGCGGTGTCAGCCAGACCCTTACGCGCGCCGTGAGTGGAGATGAAGTACTCCAACACGGTAAGGCCTTCGCGGAAGTTGGCCGTGATCGGCGTCTCGATGATCTCGCCGGAAGGCTTGGCCATCAGGCCGCGCATTCCGGAGAGCTGACGAATCTGCTGTTTCGATCCGCGAGCGCCGGAGTCGGCCATGACGTAGATGGGGTTCATCTCGCCGGCCTTGTCGTCCTGCTGCATGGCGCTGAACATCTCGTCGGCAACGTTCTCGGTGATGCCCGACCAGATTTCCACGACCTTGTTGTAGCGCTCGCCGTTGGTGATGGCGCCGTCCAGGTACTGCTGCTGCACGGCGATGGCGGCCTTCTCGGCTTCCTTCACCAGGCCGGCTTTGCCTTTGGGGATGACCATGTCGTCGATGCCGATCGACAGGCCGGCCTTGGTGGCATAGTGGAATCCGAGCTGCTTGATGCCATCGAGCAACCGCACCGTGGTCTCGAGACCAAAGCGCAGGTAGCAGTAGTTCACCAGATTGCCGCTGCCCTTCTTCTTCATCAGCCCGTTGACGTACGGCATGTCGGGAGCGCCGCGCTTCAGGTGATCGTTCATGATGGCGCGGCCGACGGTGGTCGAGATGTACTGCCGCTCGAACATCGTGGGCTCGGTGTGAATCACGTCCTGATCGTCGTACGCAGTGGTGAGGTCGATGACCTCGCCGGAGTAGCGCAGACGAATCGGGGTCAGCGTTTCCACTTCGCCAGCTTCCTTCGCCAGCAGTACCTCGTCAATGTTGGCGAAGGCGCGGCCTTCACCCTTGGCGCCGGGCTTAGCTTTGGTCAGGTAGTAAATTCCCAGCACCATGTCCTGCGTAGGAACGGTGATCGGCTGGCCGGACGCGGGCGACAGAATGTTGTGCGAGGCCAGCATCAACACGCTGGCTTCCACCTGCGCTTCCGGCGACAACGGAATGTGCACGGCCATCTGATCGCCGTCGAAGTCGGCGTTGAATGCGGTGCAGACCAGCGGGTGAATCTTGATGGCTTTGCCTTCCACCAGCACCGGCTCGAAGGCCTGAATGCCGAGGCGGTGCAGCGTGGGCGCGCGGTTCAGCAGGACGGGGTGATCTTTAATCACCTCTTCCAGGATGTCCCACACGATGGGCTCCTGCGCCTCCACCATCTCCTTGGCTTGCTTGATGGTGGTGCAGTGTCCGGTCTGCTCCAGCCGGTGATAGATGAACGGCTTGAACAGTTCGAGCGCCATCTTCTTGGGCAGGCCGCACTGATGCAGCTTGAGATCGGGACCGACCACGATGACGGAGCGGCCGGAGTAATCCACGCGCTTGCCCAGCAGGTTCTGGCGGAAGCGGCCCTGCTTGCCCTTCAGCGTGTCGGAGAGCGACTTCAGCGGGCGATTGTTGGCGCCACGCAGCACGCGGCCACGACGACCGTTATCGAAGAGCGCATCGACGGCTTCCTGCAGCATGCGCTTTTCGTTGCGCACGATGACTTCGGGCGCGTGCAGGTCCATCAGCTTCTTCAACCGGTTGTTGCGGTTGATGACGCGGCGATAGAGATCGTTCAGGTCGGAGGTGGCGAAGCGGCCGCCGTCGAGTGGAACCAGCGGACGCAGCTCCGGCGGAATGACCGGAATCACGTCGAGGATCATCCACTGCGGCTTGTTGCCGCTCTTGCGGAAGGCCTCGACCACTTTCAGACGCTTGGCATACTTCAGGCGCTTCTGGACCGAAGTCTCGGTGCGCATCTTCTCGCGCAGCTCGCCCGACATGGTCTCGACTTCCACGCGCTTCAGCAATTCCTTGATGGCCTCTGCGCCCATCATGGCCTTGAAGCCCGACGCGCGATGCTCCTGATCGAGCTCGCGGAAGCGAGTTTCGTCCTTGATCACCTCGCGCTCTTTCACCGGCGCGTCACCCGGTTCGATGACCACGTAGGCTTCGAAATAGAGCACGGACTCAAGGTCGCGCAGCGAGATATCGAGGATGTGCCCGATGCGGCTGGGCAGTCCCTTGAAGAACCACACGTGGGAGCAGGGCGAAGCCAGCTCGATGTGGCCGAGGCGTTCTCGGCGAACTTTGGAGAGCGTGACTTCCACGCCGCACTTGTCGCAGATCACGCCGCGGTGCTTCATGCGCTTGTATTTGCCGCACAAGCACTCCCAGTCGGTGACCGGGCCGAAGATGCGGGCGCAGAACAGGCCGTCGCGCTCCGGCTTGAAGGTGCGGTAGTTGATCGTCTCCGGTTTAGTAACCTCGCCATGCGACCAGCTGCGGATTTTTTCCGGCGAAGCCAGGCTGATACGAATGGCGTCGAAATCGGCGATCGGATTTCCGAGATCAAATGGACTTGAGCGATACATGTTTAGTCCTCAGTAATCGGTTGTCGGTTGTCAGTCTGGCAACGCGACGGTTATCGGTAGAGCGACGCTTTAGCGTCGCGTTACCGCCCTTCCTTTTTCCTGGATTCGCGTCCGCTGCGGCGCAGCGGACGCGGATCCCAAATTTCTGGCCGGACCTGAACGCGAACCTGAAGGTTCGCTCTACCAGGTCTAGCTCCTTGTGATGGTCCCAGGTTAGCGTCCAAACGAAGGACGCGAACCTGGGGCACCGACTTAAATCAGTCCGCGGCGACGGGGCTCTCGGGAGGCACCAATTCCTTGGTGCGTTCCCGCGTCTTGATCAGCTCCACGTCGAGGCACAGCGACTGCAACTCGCGAATCAGAACGTTGAAGGATTCCGGCACGCCTGGCTCAATCGCCGCTTCGCCTTTGACGATGGCCTCGTAAATCTTGGTGCGGCCATAAACGTCATCGGACTTCGCGGTGAGCAGCTCCTGCAGGATGTAGGCGGCGCCGTAAGCTTCCAGCGCCCACACTTCCATTTCGCCGAAGCGCTGGCCACCGAACTGAGCCTTGCCGCCCAGCGGCTGCTGGGTGATCAGCGAGTATGGCCCGATGGAGCGCGCGTGGATTTTGTCGTCGACCAGGTGCGACAGCTTGAGCATGTAGATATAGCCGACCGTGACCGGCTGCTCGAACCTCTCACCCGTCATGCCGTCGTAGAGGTACGCCTTGCCCGATGTCGGCAGTCCACCCTCTTCGAGCAGCGACTTGATTTCGCCTTCCTTCGATCCGTCGAATACCGGTGAAGCGAAGTAGACGGCGTCCTTCATACCGTCGGCCATGCGCTCAAGCGTTTCGTCATCGACATCGACGAGGCTCGGGAGGAAGGGCGTGTCCTTGAACAGAGTCTTGAACTGCTTGCGCAGGAACTCCGCCTTCGAGTTCTCCTTCAGCAACTCGCCGATCTTCTGGCCGAGTGCGTAACCGGCCCATCCGAGGTGCGTTTCCAGGATCTGGCCCACGTTCATACGGCTGGGCACGCCCAGCGGGTTCAGGACGATCTCCACCGGCGTTCCGTCTTCGAGGTACGGCATGTCCTCTTCCGGCAGAATGCGCGCGATCACGCCCTTGTTGCCGTGGCGGCCGGCCATCTTGTCGCCGACGCTCAGCTTGCGCTTCATGGCGATGTAGACCTTCACCAGCTTGATCACGCCGGGAGGCAGTTCGTCGCCCTTCTGCAGCTTCTCGACTTTCTCGCGAACGATCTTGCGCAGCACGTCGATCTGGCGCGAGGTCATCTCTTCGATTTCGTCGATCTGCTCGTTGACGCGCGGGTCCTTGTCGGCGTACTTGATGCGCTTCAGGTTGCGCGTCGAGATGCGCTCGATGGTGTCGCGGTCGAGAATGACGCCCTTGGTGAGCAGGCGCTTGTTGGTGCGCTCGTCGTGCAGGTCGGCCAGAACTTCCTTGGCGCCCAGCAGTCCTTCCAGTCGCTTCAGGCGCTCGTCGGTCAGGATTCGAATCTCGTCAGCGAGGTTCTTCTCCAGCTTGGCAACCTGATCGGCTTCGATGGCCTTGGCGCGCTCGTCCTTCTCCTGGCCTTTGCGGGAGAAGATCTTCACGTCAACCACCGTGCCCTCGATACCCGGAGGACAGGTGAGGGAAGCGTCGCGCACGTCGCCGGCTTTTTCGCCGAAGATGGCGCGCAGCAGCTTCTCTTCCGGCGTGAGCTGGGTCTCGCCCTTGGGCGTGACCTTGCCCACCAGAATATCGCCGGCCTTCACGCTCGCGCCGATGCGGATGATGCCGCTCTCGTCGAGATCGCGCAGTGCCGACTCGCTGACGTTGGGAATATCGCGCGTCACTTCTTCCGGGCCCAGCTTGGTGTCGCGCGCCTCGATCTCGAACTCCTCGATGTGGACGGAGGTGTAATAGTCCTCCTTCACCATCTTCTCGGAGACCAGGATCGCGTCCTCGAAGTTGTAGCCGCGCCAGGGCATGAAGGCCACCAGCACGTTGCGCCCGAGCGCCAGCTCGCCCATGTCAGTGCAAGGCCCGTCCGCGATTACCTGTCCCTTGGCCACGCGGTCGCCCTTCTTCACGATGGGCCGCTGGTTGATGCAGGTGTTCTGGTTGGAGCGCTTGAATTTGGTGAGCTGATAGATATCGCTACCAACTTCACGCGACAACTGCGCGGGATGATGCTCGCCTTCGACGCGCACGATGATGCGCTCGGAGTCGACCGAGTCGATGACGCCCGAGCGGCGAGCCAGGACCACAGCTCCCGAGTCGCGTGCGGTGACGCCTTCCATCCCGGTGCCGACGATGGGCGCTTGCGCGCGCAGCAACGGCACCGACTGACGCTGCATGTTCGCGCCCATCAGAGCGCGGTTGGCATCGTCGTGTTCGAGGAAGGGAACCAGCGACGCAGCGACAGACACCAGCTGCTTCGGGCTGACGTCGATGTAATCGACTTCCTCGCGGTTGACCAGGACGAAGTTGCCGGCCTTGCGGGCGTTCACCAGCTCAGCCACGATGCGGCCCTTGTCGTCGATCTCCGCGTTCGCCTGCGCGATGACGTGGCGATCTTCTTCCCACGCCGACAGGTAGAAGGAAAATGGCTCGAAGTCGATGAGCTTCTTCTTGCGCTCCTTGAGGTCGGCGTTGACCTTAAGGATCTCGGCCTTCTCGGCGTGATCGCCGACGCGATACTCGCTATCGCCGGCATTCACAACCGTGAGGAAGTCGAGCACGCGGCCGCTCTTCACCTTGCGGTACGGCGACTCGATGAAGCCGTAATCGTTGATGCGGGCGTAGCAGCTGAGCGACGAAATCAGTCCGATGTTCGGACCTTCCGGCGTCTCAATCGGGCAGATACGTCCGTAGTGCGTGGGGTGAACGTCGCGGACTTCGAATCCGGCGCGCTCACGCGACAGGCCGCCCGGGCCAAGGGCCGACAGACGCCGCTTGTGGGTGATCTCCGACAGCGGGTTGGTCTGGTCCATGAACTGCGACAGCTGCGAGGACCCGAAGAACTCGCGGATAGCCGCCATGACCGGCTTGGCGTTGACCAGGTCGTGCGGCATGGCCGTCGACATTTCCTGGTAGACGCTCATCTTTTCCTTGATGGCGCGTTCCATGCGGACCAGGCCGATGCGGAACTGGTTCTCCAGCAGCTCGCCGACCGCGCGAACGCGGCGGTTGCCGAGGTGATCGATGTCGTCCACCGAGCCAATCGACTTGCGCAGCTTCAGCAGGTAGCGGATGGTGCCGTAGAAATCGTCCGGCTCCAGCGTGCGGTTCTCGAGGTGGGTGCCGTCCTCGCGATCGAACAGCTTGATGTTGAACTTCAAGCGGCCCACACGCGAGAAATCGTACTTCCGCGGATCGAAGAACATGCCGTGGAAGAGCGCGGTCGCGGTGTCGAGGGTCGGCGGATCGCCGGGACGCAGCTTGCGGTAAATCTCGATCAGGGCTTCCTGCGGCGTCTTGACTGAGTCGCGGCGCAGCGTAGCGCTGATGACCGTGCCCACGTCGTCGCGCTCAGGGAAGAAGAGGTGCAGCTCGGCGACGCCGGCTTCCATCATCTTCGAGAGCTTGTCGGCGGTGAGCTCGGTGTTGGCTTCGAGCAGGATTTCACCGGTATTGACGTCGATAACGTCAGCCGCAACGAACGCGCCTTCGAGGTCGGTCGTGTCGGCTTCGATCTCGGTGATGCGATGCTTCTGGATTTCCTTCATCACCGCGCTGGTGACCTTGCGGCCGGAGTGCGAGACTTCATCGCCGTTCTTGGCGGTGATGGCCTTCGCCAGCTTCATGCCCAGCAAGTTGGTCGGCTTTTCGGAGCTGGGATCGACGGTCCAGTACAGCTTGTTGTCGCGGACCAGAATGCGATCGACGGTGTAGAACGTCCGCAGGATCTCTTCATCGGAACGCAGGCCGAGGGCGCGCAGGAAGATGGTGCCCAGGAACTTGCGCTTGCGGTCGATGCGCACGTACAGGATGTTCTTCTGGTCGTACTCGAATTCAACCCACGAACCGCGATAGGGAATGATCTTGCCCAGGAAGTAGGTGCGGTTGTTGGCAGTCTCGAAGAAGACGCCCGGCGAACGATGCAATTGGCTGACAATCACGCGCTCGGTGCCGTTGATGATGAAGGTGCCGTTCTGCGTCATCAGCGGGATGTCGCCGAAGAAAACTTCCTGCTCCTTCATGTCGCGGATGGACTTGTTGCCGGTCTCGGGGTCCTTGTCGAAGATGGTCAGACGCATGGTGACCTTGAGCGGCGCGGAGTAAGTCATGCCGCGCTCTTCGCACTCGGCCACGTCATACTTCAGCTGCAGTCCGACCGGGTCACCGCACTTGTTACAGAAATCGGGTGTATTGGCGTTGTAGGTGCCGCACTTGGTGCAGAGCACATCGCCGAGATGGAACGGATCGGTGCGAACGGTTGAGCCGCAATTGCGGCAGGTGGTGCGCAGATGGTTCAGCCCCTTGAGGTGGCCGCACTTGCACTCCCAGTTGCCGATGGCGAACTCCACGAAGTCGAGCTGCGAGACGTTGCGGAAGTCGGTTATGGGGAACACCGACTGAAACACCGCCTGCAAACCTGCGTCATCGCGCTCGCTGGGCAGAGAGTCCATCTGCAGGAAACGGTCGTACGAACGCTTCTGCACCTCGATGAGGTTAGGAATCTGGATCGTCGCCGGAATTTTAGAGAAATCGAAGCGATTTCGATTGGCAATTTTCTGTTGCGCCATGTATAAAGCTCCTGATCAGCTAGCCCCGACAGCGCTTAAAATGCGCCGATTGGGGTGGGGATGAGCGACGAAGAGAGCTGCCGTCGCACATCGAGTCACTAGAGGAAAGAACGATTCGGGTGCTGCAGTCTTGCGCGAAAAGCCGGGGCCCGCAAAGGGTCTTCGGTTGACGAGATGTAGTAGAAAGCGAATCGCGCCGGCAGAGACAGAAATCCCCGTCGGCGCCGTGTCAGGCGTCGTGCAATCCCATAACCAATTGGCCTGGGAGTTCGGCACAATTCGTGCCGCAATGTTATAAGCTTCCCGCGCCAGTATCGTCAGGCCTTGTCTTCGTCCGCCTTGCCGTTGCGTCTGAGCTGACGCGATACTCGGCAAACCGTCCGCCCGCCAACTACTATTGATGCTGAAGTTCGCAAAAAGACTCCAGCTTTCCTGATGCCCGGGAATTCCGCAATCCTCCCGCTGAGAGGACTGCCAGCTTCCTCGGCTTCATCGCGCCTCAACACGGCCGCTCCGACGTGAAGAGGAACGTAGCCGCCGCCTCGCCGATAGCGTAGGCAGCAGCGGCCAGAAACTCCGGTCAGCGCGCCCGGAGGGAAGTCGCCCGGTCGGTCGCCGTTACGCTGCGAGCGCCAAGTCCAGCGTCGCAGGGCACAGAGACTGACGGGGCGGGAAGTTGTTTCCCACCCTTTCGGCAAGCAAGGCCGAAAGGATGGGCGCCCAATCGGGGCTACTACTTAATCTCGACCGTGGCTCCCGCCTCGGTGAACTTCTTCTTGATGGTCTCGGCTTCTTCCTTGTTGACGCCCTCTTTCACAGTCTTGGGCGCGCCATCAACCAGGTCCTTGGCTTCCTTCAGACCCAGGCTGGTGACTTCGCGGACAGCCTTAATCACGTTGATCTTGTTCGCGCCAACGGCGGTGAGGACGACCGTAAACTCGGTCTTCTCTTCCGCCGGAGCCGCCGCTGCACCGGCGCCAGCGCCGGCAGCGCCCGCCATCACGACCGGGGCCGCAGCCGCCGCCGAGACGCCAAGGCGCTCTTCCAATTTCTTCACCAGGGCCGCCGCGTCCAGGAGCGACAGTCCTACGATTGATTCTTCTAACTGCTGCAGATCCGCCATGTGTTTGTCCACCTATTCGTTATGCGTTTTGTTGATTTCGTTCCCGCCTCTGAGGTTTCCAATGTGCCTGATCTCGCGATCCTCCGCATGCCAGACTTCACGCGGAATAGCACCCCTCGGGACGGATAACGCAATCTCTCCGGAAGCTCGCGCTTCCAAACTCGTAGGGTAGAGCGACTCTTCAGCGTCGCGTCCCGCAGCCCTGAAATCCTCGTTCTCCGCGAGAGAGATCTGCGATCTCGCTCGCCGAAGGGCTATTGCCGTGCTGCGGACGCAAGCCTAAAGGCTTGCTCTACCGGGCGCCGGCCTAAAGGCCAGCTCTACCCAAAAACTGGGTGCCCCACTCATCCCATCAGTTGGGATGAGTGGGACTGAAGACTCTATGCCGAGGCCTCTGCCGGAGCCGACTCTGCTGCCGGCTCACTTGCCGGAGTCTCTGCCGGAGCCGCTTCTGCCGCCTGCGCGGGAGCCGCTTCCGGCGCTCCGCCAAACTTGCCCTTCTCCACGCCCTGGTTGATGACCACGGCGATGTCACGGCCAACCGCGTTCATCACGGTAACCAGACGCTGCGCCGGAGCGGTCATCAGGAAGAGCAGCTTGGAGTAAATTTCTTCCTTCGACGGCATGTTGGCCAGCGCGTCGATGTCCTTGATGGCGATGACGCGGCCTTCAACGATGCCGGCCTTGAAGGTGTACTCCGGATTGTCCTTGGCGTACTTGCTCAGCGCCTTGGCCAGGGCAACCGGGTCGCCGCTGGTGTAGGCGATGGAGGTAACGCCCGCCAGGCTCTTCACCACTTCTTCAATCGCGGTGCCCTGGGCGGCGCGCTCGGCCAGCGTGTTCTTCAGCACGCGATAATGCCCGCCGGCACTGCGCACGGTCTTGCGAAGTTCGAAATCCTTCTCCACGGTCATCTTGGCGAACGTGCCCACGATGCCGTGCTTCGCGTCCTGAAAGTCTTTCGCCAGCGTCTCTACTTGTTCGATCTTCTTCGCTTTTGTAACGGCCATTTTCGAATCCTTGTTCTCTCCCACGCTTCACTAAAACCAGGCGAAGGATGGGGCACCCACAAAATTGTCATCACGCGGGCGTTTCGGCTCGCGAGGGATTTGCCTTTATGCCCGCGCCGCGGCTTCCACCGCCGAGGTGTCGATCGGAACGCCCGGACCCATCGTCGAGCTCAGATAGCAGCCCTTGATGTATTTGCCCTTGGCGACCGACGGCTTTGCCTTGATCACGCTCGTGATCACGGTCGCGGCATTCTCCACCAGCTTCTCCGGCGGGAACGAAATCTTGCCCACGGGAACATGCACCAGCGCCGTCTTATCGGTGCGGAACTCGACCTTCCCGGCCTTGGTCTCGCGGACCGCAGAGGCCACATCCGTGGTCACGGTGCCAGTCTTCGGATTAGGCATCAGACCACGCGGTCCGAGCACCTTACCCAGCTTGCCGACCGACCGCATCATGTCGGGCGTGGCAATCACGGCGTCGTAGTCGGTCCAGTTTTCTTTCTGGATTTTCTCGACCATGTCCTCGCCGCCCACGTAGTCGGCGCCGGCGGCTTCCGCCTCGCGAACTTTCTCGCCGCTGGCGATCACCAGGACCTTCTTCGACTTGCCCAGTCCATGCGGCAGAACCACCGTGCCGCGCACCATCTGATCGGCGTGCTTGGGATCGACCCCCAGACGCATGGTCAGATCGACGGTCTCGTCGAACTTGGCGTACTTAACCTTCTGCAGAAGAGGCACGGCGTCTTGAAGCGTGTACGACTTGGCTTCAATTTCCTTCCGCGCCTTCTCGATATTTTTTCCGGATTTCTTCATTGTTGTTCCTCATCTTCCACCCTGATCCGTTGACCTGGAAAAGCGTGGTATTTGCGATTCAAAACCTGTGCCGCCCCTAAAGGGGCTCATATCAAAACTGCATTCCTACCCAGGACTGCGCTACGCTTCGTCCTGGCCTATCCTGACTCGGCGCCTACGGCGCTCTTGCGTTCGTCCTCGAACCCCGATGCCGAGTCTCAAACTCACCCTCGGTTCGACGTGTTTCCGAATCCTTCAACGAGTGCCGCTCCAACCGCATGTTCCGCACTCGCCGCGCCCAAGAGCGTCGCAAACCCCAAAAATTGTCATCCCGAGCGAAGCGAGGGATCTGCTTCCGCTCCCGGGAAGGGCCTTACGCCGTAATTTCAATACCCATCGACCGCGCGGTGCCCTTGATGCTCTTCACCGCCGTCTCGACCGACGCGGCATTCAGATCGGGCATCTTCTGCTTCGCGATCTCCAGCACCTGCTTCTCGGTGACCTTCCCGACCTTGTCCTTATTGGGCGTGCCTGAACCCTTCGCCACACCCGCGGCGCGCTTCAGCAGAATCGCTGCCGGCGGGGTCTTGGTGATAAAGGTGAACGAGCGGTCGCTGTAAACCGAGACCACGACCGGGATGATCAGGCCGTCGAGCTCTTTGGCGCCCGTCTTTGCGTTGAACTGTTTGCAGAACTCCATAATGTTGATCTGCGCCTGACCGAGCGCGGGACCAACCGGGGGCGCCGGAGTGGCCTTGCCCGCCGCAATCTGCAACTTCACCGAACCGGTAACTTTTTTTGCCATTTGATTTCCTAACGCGCTTCGCTACTCGCGACCCGCTCTTCGCTGTTCGCTTTTCGCGGTTCGCCAGAGTTCCTCGCGTCATGCGCGAAGGGCGAAAAGCGAAAGGCGGCATTCTTTACGTAACAACCTTTTCTACTTGCGCGAATCCGAGTTCGACGGGAGTTCCGCGGCCGAAGATGGTGACCATGACTTTCAGGGTCTCGCGATCTTCGTTCACTTCGTCCACGATGCCGGTAAAGCTGGCAAACGGCCCCTCGGTGATACGCACGGATTCGTTCTTCTCGAACTTGACCTTGAGCTTCGGCTTTTCCTTGCTGTCGGCGACGCGATACACGATCTGCTGGACTTCTTCTTCCGAAAGCGGCGTCGGCTGCTGCCCGGTACCCACAAACCCGGTCACCCGCGGCGTGCCTTTCACCACGTGCCAGACGTTGTCGTCCATGTCCATTTCCACCAGCACGTAGCCGGGATAGAACATGCGCTCACTGGTGTACTTCTTGCCGCCGCGAACCTCAGTGACCGATTCCGTGGGAATCAGCACGTTGCCGATCTTGTGCTCCAACTCGGGATACGCACGCACGCGCGACTCGATCGACTCCTTCACCTTGCGCTCAAACCCCGAGTAGGTGTGGATGATGTACCACTTGAAATTCGGATTTCTGGGCTGCTCGGCAGCCGCCGCACCGGCTTCCTGGGGTGCTTCCTGCGGAGGCTGCTGGTCGGCGCCGTTATTTTCCGAATTGATATTTTCTTCTGTCATGATGGGCTGCATTAACGTCCGCTTAAATACCTCAACAGATGGTCGAGGCTCTTGCCGATGACCGTGTCGACAGCCCAGAAGTACAGGCCGAACAGGAACACCGTAATAACCACAACGGTGGTCGTGCCCTGCACTTCTTTGCGCGACGGAGTGGTGACTTTCCGCATTTCCGTGCGGACGTCGTTGTAAAAGCTCTTCGCGCGCTGCGGCCACTCTTTGATCGTGCCCAGCTTGCTTTCGTGGACCGGCTCAATCGCTGCTGACTTCGCCATCTGCTACCTTTTTCCGGCGCTCCTGCGCCTCGTACTTCCACTCTTCGCTTCTGGCCTTTCGCAAATCTTCCGGCAGAGGCGATAGCGCCTTTCTCAAATCCTGGCAGGGGCGGAGGGATTCGAACCCCCAAGTTCGGTTTTGGAGACCGACAGTTTAACCGTTGAGCTTACGCCCCTGTCTCGAGCACTCGGCATTCGGCAGTCAGCATTCAGCCTTACGGTCATGCGAGCTGCGCGGCCTGCGCTTTCGAACCCTGTCCCATGCCCTCGTCAACCCATAGCGCTCTGCATTGGCTGAATGCCGAGTGCTGAGTGCCGACTACTATTTCACTTCCTTATGCGACGTGTGCTTGCGGCACGTGCGGCAGAACTTGTTGAATTCCAGCCGGCCCGTCGTGGTCTTCTTGTTCTTGGTGGTGGAGTAATTGCGGTTCTTGCAATCACCGCACTGCAACGTAACAATCTCTCGAGGCATTCGATATTTCCTTTTCGTTGTGCCGTCGGGCTGGGAGCCTTCGAGCCTTGTCCGGGTCCAAGCCCGGAAATCAACGGACCGTTTCGATCCGCCGAGAATTTCGGGTGCCCCACTCATCCCGTCGGTTGGGATGAGTGGGACTAAGAACTAAGCAATAATCTCGCTGATCGTGCCCGCGCCTACCGTGCGTCCGCCTTCGCGAATCGCGAAGCGCAGGCCTTTTTCCATCGCCACCGGCGTGATCAGCTCAATCTCCAGCGCCACGTTGTCGCCCGGCATCACCATCTCCGTGCCCGCCGGCAACGTCGCTACTCCGGTCACGTCCGTGGTGCGGAAGTAGAACTGCGGCCGATAGCCTTTGAAGAACGGCGTGTGCCGCCCGCCTTCTTCTTTCGACAGCACGTACACTTCGCCTTTGAACTTGGTGTGCGGCGTAATCGAGCCACCCTTGGCCAGCACCATGCCGCGCTCCACGTCTTCCTTGGGAATGCCGCGCAGCAGCAGGCCGGCGTTGTCGCCCGCCATGCCTTCGTCCAGCTGCTTCTTGAACATCTCGACGCCGGTCACCACCGTCTTGCGGGTCTCGCGGAAGCCGACAATCTCAACTTCCTCGCCCACCTTCACCTTGCCGCGCTCGATACGACCCGTGACCACCGTGCCGCGTCCCGAGATCGAGAAGATGTCTTCGATCGGCATCAGGAACGGCTTGTCAATTTCGCGCGCCGGCAGCGGCACGTTTTTGTCGACCGCCTCCATCAGCTCGTCAATCTTGGCTTCCCACTGCGCTTCGCCGTTCAGCGCTCCCAAGGCCGACCCGCGTACCACCGGCAGATCGTCGCCCGGGAAGTTGTACTTTGACAGCAACTCGCGGACTTCCATCTCCACCAGGTCGATCAGCTCGGGATCTTCCACCGCATCGCACTTGTTCAGGAACACGACGATATAGGGCACGCCGACCTGACGCGCCAGCAGCACGTGTTCCTTGGTCTGCGGCATGGGGCCGTCGGTGGCTGCGACCACCAGAATCGCGCCATCCATCTGCGCTGCGCCGGTAATCATGTTCTTGATGTAGTCGGCGTGGCCGGGACAATCCACGTGGGCGTAGTGCCGGTTCGCCGTCTCATACTCCACGTGCGCCGTGGCAATGGTGATGCCGCGCTCGCGCTCTTCCGGCGCGTTGTCGATGGAGTCGAACGAGCGGAACTTGATGTTCGGATTGTGCTTGCCCAAAACCTTGGTGATGGCCGCGGTGAGAGTGGTCTTGCCATGATCGATGTGCCCGATCGTGCCAACGTTCACGTGCGGCTTGCTGCGATCAAATTTCTCTTTCGCCATGATTCTTCTGCCTTAGTAGTACCGGTATATTTTGTTGAACTTCTCACGCAGGGGCTGGTCAACAGCTTCCAGCGTGGTCAAATAAAATTCGCGCATCAGCGCCTGGTCGCTCAACGTGAGCGCGTCGTAAAGTGGTTGCGCCGCCTTGCCACTTTTCGCCAGCTTCAGGTCCGATTTCTCCAGCAGCTTCTCGCGCAGCACGCGATCGAAGTTGCGAATCGAAACTCGCTTGCGTTGCAGCAGTCGAAGAAACTTCTCGACCGCGCCGGCTGCGAAAATCCTGGTCAGCGCCGAGTGAAGCTGCTCGAACTCATCCAGCTTTTCAACCTGAATGCCGGCCTGCTGAAATGTTGGACGTTCGACAGACTGCGTCATCATTATTCAAACTCTGGAGCTGATGATCGGGATTGAACCGATGACCTCTCCCTTACCAAGGGAGTGCTCTACCAACTGAGCTACATCAGCCCGCCACAACGTACATCCTGGAGCGGGAGACGGGAATCGAACCCGCGACCAACAGCTTGGAAGGCTGTGACTCTACCACTGAGTTACTCCCGCCTGTGCCGTCCCTACGGGACTCCAACCTTCTATTCGCGTCTGACCCAGCACTCCGCTGCGCTCCGTGCGGGGCTAAGTTATGCCGCCCTGCGGGCTTGTACTATGCCCGAAGGAGACATCTCTGCGAACCCCAGTCCTGGCCCTAGCTGCTAGCTGCGGTGCTTACTCGTCGTGGTGCTTACGCTCTTCGCTTTCCAACTTGCTGTTCCACGACCAGGTGCGAAGCGCGAACATTGCCAGAATTGCCAGCGTCGCCAGCCTGAACTTCGGATCGCTCAGCGTCGTCCAAGCCAGCGCTGCCAGTGCCGCATACGCCAATAAAGCCAAGTAAAACTTCTTCATGAACCAAACTTCTGGTGCACAGGGGAGGATTCGAACCTCCGTAGCTCGCAAGGAGCGGCAGATTTACAGTCTGCTGCCATTAACCACTCGGCCACCTGTGCACATCCGAGCATCCCGACCACGGACCGCCGCGATCGGCGGCGCTAGTCGGAGGCCCGGTTCGACCGAGCATGCTCACCGAGTGTCGAGACCCGGAAACCAATGGCTCTACCCCATCACGCGCAGAAACAGCGCGCGATGAGGACCCCGATTGCTATCAAAGAACCGTGCCGCACGCCTCACAAAACTCCGCAACAGTCGCGCGCCATATTTCCGCGCGTCTAACCACGTTAGCTGCTGCTGGAATCAGTTCTCTAGGAGAGCTGCGCGTCTCGTTCGGCTTGCTCCTGCTACCCGCCGCAGCGGGCGGCGCGCTATCAGTTACGATCTGGAGCTGGCGAAGGGATTTGAACCCCCGACCCTCTGATTACAAATCAGATGCTCTACCAGCTGAGCTACGCCAGCCTGCATGATTCGGCGTGCCGAGGCACACGTTACCATACACAATACCTTCCCAGCCGGGACAAACATTGAGCCTAACACAACGGCAATTCACGTGCAAGCACACAACCCGCTGGGTTGCAACAACTTTCCTTAGAGCCGGATACCTCGACTCGCCACTCCCATTGGGTACTGAGCTGGGATTCTGCGGAGCGCGTTCGAACAGCGAACGCCAATTGCGGCCGAGAATTATTGTAGCGGAGATTCCCTCTCCGTTGCGAAGAAAAACTCGTGAGTCGCGAACTCCTTAGCCGAGCTTCTTGCCGGAAACGAAGGCATTCTGCGCAATTACGAATCGCAACGGCTCGTCGATGGCCTTGGTGATGCCGATGCGAGGCGTGGTGACGATTTGGTGAGGGCTGAAGCCGTCGTCGGCTAACCAAAGGTCGGAGGCGCGCGACGTCAGGTCCTTATCGTTGTCGCGCTCGCGGGTGATTCCGAGTGCCTGCGACATGCGGCCCGGGCCGCTGGAGATGAGTCGCAACTGCGTTGCTCGCGTCAGCGATGAAATCTCGAGGCCGCGCGCTCGCGCCATCGTAACCACTCCAAAGACGGGCTCCATGGCGCGAAACAGGACGCCTTCGCCCTGGCCCATGCAGGAGACATTCAGGCAATAGTGGTTGCCGTAGATGAAGTAGACATACGCGCGCCCGGGCGGTCCGAAGAGCACTAGGTTGCGCGCGGTTGGCCCCGAGTAGGCGTGTGCGGCGGGATCTTTGGCGGCGAGGTAGGCTTCGTCTTCGACAATGCGGCCGGCGAGCAGCTTGCGTCCTTCGCGCCGGATGAGGAGCTTGCCGAGCAAGTTGCGCGCTACCGTTACCGCGTCACGATTGAAGAATGCGCGGGGAAGAATCCTGGCCCGCGACAAGCGCTCGGCGGTGAGCTGATCGAGCGGGCTCACTGGTCGGTGATCCCCGCTTCGCGCGCGCGGAACATCCAGTAATCGCCAGCAGTTTCGCTCAAGTCGCCGGTCGGCTTCTCGCCGCGAAAGACGCGGGAGACGCCGCGTACGACGCGCCGCATCGGCAGCTCGCCATTGCTCTCGGTCAGGAACATCTCACCAGTCTTCGACGTGCGATAGAACCATCGCTTCAAGAGCGCGAGGTGCTCCATGCGCTCCAGAGCGCTGCGCAGATTCGGCGGCTCCACGGTTGCGAGTACGTCGTTGATGCGCGCTTCCATCGATTGCGGCTTGGAGCTCAAATCAGGCCCACCCTTTTCGCCAACGGATGGCGACAAAGGATGGGGCGCCCCCTTGCCGACGTTGAGCGCGACAGGATCACACAACTGTCCGGCGGCGATCTTGAACAGCGCCACCGATTCCTCCTCCGCCGAAGGCTGCACCAGGATGCCATTCAGGTCGTCAAGCCGGCGAACGATTTCGGGCAGCTGCGAGGCGGCGGCCTTCACCTTTTCCAGACGCGCGTGCAGCGCGGCAGCGGCTTCAAAATCAAGATCGGCCGATGCGCGATCACGCTGCTCCTCGATCTGGCGAATCAATGAGTGCCCTCGCGTTTGGAAGAACTGCTGAACGCGATGAACCTCGGCGGCATATTCCTCATCGGTGCAGCCTTTGAAGCAGGGCGCGAGACACATCTTCATCTCCGAATAAATGCAGCCGGGAAAAGCTGGATCGGGATGAAGGTCGTCGACGCAGCGTCGCATCTTGAAGAGGTCGAGTGCGTCGTCGGCAAATTTTTCGGCGGTCACGCGAGTAAGAAACGGCCCGTAATACTCCGCCTTGCTGCGCATGCCGCTGATGCGTGTTGTCACGGTTGCGCGGGGATACGGATTGTCGAGGATGAGCTTGATTAATGGCGCGAAGCGCAGTCGCAGCCGCTTGTCATAGCTATTGGGAAACTCGCGGCGCAGCGTTCTGTAGAGCAGAAACGACGCTTCGAAATCGGAGCCGACCGGAATCCATTCGACGGCTCGGACACGCTCGCGCAAGTTGAGCTTGCGTGTCTGTCCCTCGACTGCGCCCAGCAACCGTTGCAGGCGTCGGCGCAGGTTCGAGGTCTTGCTGACGTAAGGCTCGCTCCCCGCGTCGCCGCGCAGCACGAACACCGCCGCACCCGCCGGAGCTGCGGCGAACAGCTCGGAATCGCGCTCAGGAGTGAACTCGAACGTTACCGCGGCCACGAAGCGATTTTAGTTCACCACAGCGACACAGAGTGCACGGAGAAGGAGAGTTAGTTTCAGTCCTGTTCGCCAAAGACCGCGGCGTAGCTTTTCCCGTACGGATAGAAGCGGTCCTTCTCTCCTCGCGCCCATGCGGCTCGCTGGTCCGGCGTAGTGATGTCCCAATCGGGGCGGCACTTCCGGGTCACGGCCCGCAGGTCTTGTCGAAGCTCCTCGTTGGTCGGGCGGCCCAGGAACCAGTAGCCGTTGTAGATCTTGAACACGAGCAGCCCCGGCTCCAGAACAATGGTGTGGGGAATCATCGGATTGTGCACTGGATCGGTGTACTCGGCGATGTCGAGGTCCTTCTGCACAGTGCGCCCGGCATCGGACAGGAAAGTCCAATGTGCGCCGACGCCGGTGCGATATTCGTTGGTCTCCGCCACGCTGTCGGTGCTGATGGTGACGAGCCGGCAATAAGACACTTCCAGCTCTCGATGAAGCTGCACCAACAATTCAGTCTGACGCCGGTCTTTCGGGCAAAAGCCTCCCCGGCTGAGCACCAGGACCATGGGATGCTGCCCCTGCAGAGCGGAAAGCTTGCGGCGAGTCGCGGTGTGATCGCTCAGCTCGTAGTCGGGAAATATGGAACCGGGGACGATGTCTGCTCTCATGATCGATCTCCTCCAAGTATGCGAGGTTAGGTTTTCGTTACTCGTCTTCGCGATTCCGCGTGCTGTTGCGCAGCGACAATCGAGTCGGGGCGCTCATCCGTTGAAACTGTGCCCGCTTTGAGTGCTGGCGGTAATCGGGTCCTTCGAGCTCTACCTTTTTGCACATCTCGTGCAGGCGGGAGCGCATGCGCTCACCAATGCGATCGCCAAGGGTCTCGCGACGGGCAGCGCGTTCGGCGTTGGATGGGCTACGAAGATTGTCGATCTCGGGATTGGTGTCTTCCGGGCCGTCGGGGAAGTTCGTCGTAATGATGGTTGTCTTATTGTGGTTATAGCGGCTGTTGAGGATGTAGTTGACGGTGTCGAACACCCACTCGGTGCTGCGCACCGCCCCGAGCTCGTCGAGCACCAGCACTTCCGCGTCGAAGACCGGGCCCAGTACTTCCATCTCCGTGGCCTGGACCGAGGTGCTGTACGAGTTCTGAATCTGCTTCAACAATTCGCGATAATCGGAGAAGAGGCAATGGATTCCCTTCTCGCGAATCAGCGCCTTGATGATGCCCACCGCCAAGTGTGTTTTGCCCACGCCGACGGAGCCGACGAAAAGCAGACCGGTCTTTTCTACCGGGTATTCCTCGACAAAGCGACCAGCAAGATTGCGAGCACGAACCAGCTTCTCCTGGCGTTTGTCATCGGGATCGTACTGAAAAGTTGTCAGCTCACAATGCTCGTAGCGAGGCGGGATACGGGCTGCGGCCAGCAGGCGTTGGCCGCGATTCTGCAGGCGGCATTCGCAACGGACCGCCTCACGCTCCTTGCCCCGCTCGAGGGTCTGCCATCCAGTGCCTCCGCAGAGCGTGCATATTTGAATTGGATTCGTCACCGTTGCACCTGAAATCGAATCTACTGCGCGGTGCCTGCGCATGCAATGTCTGCCGATACCCTGGTCGAAAAGAAGTGCAGGAAAAGTTGTGCCCGGCTGTGCAAATTGGGGTTCTGAGGCGACGAAGCTCGTCGCTGATGCCGGAGCTTGGCAAAATCGGCGCATCGGAACTTCAGGCGCGGTTTCCGCGTACTAACTATCAGGTGACGTCATGCTCACATTCCTGTTGTGGTGCATCCTGCTGTTCTTCTGCTGGCCCCTGGCGCTGCTGTTCCTGGTGCTTTATCCCATCATTTGGCTGATCTTGTTGCCGTTTCGGATACTTGGGATCGCAGTGGAGGGAGTGCTCGAACTGGTGAAGGCCGTCATTTTCCTGCCCGCGCGGGTTCTGCGTGGACCGGGTCGGGCGTGGTAGGTGACCCACGATAGATAGAGCGTCGCTTTAACGTCGTGTTCGCCGGGCAAGAGAAAGCAAAAGCTGCGATGGTCATCACTGACCATCGCAGCTTTACATTAGAAGCGATGCGAGAACGCCGGCCTGAAGTCCGGCTCTACCCTGCAACGACATCCCAAAGCTACCCGACCTTCACCGCATTCTTTTCTTCCTGCTGGGTGGTTGGGAGTGAGCGGTGCCCGATGCCAGTGAAAATCTGCCGTGGGCGCGCAATCTTCTGCTCGGGATCCTGCACCATCTCATTCCACTGCGCCAGCCAGCCGGCGGCGCGAGGAATCGCAAACAGCACAGTAAACATGTCCGGCTGGAAACCCATCGCCTGGTAGATGATGCCGGAGTAGAAGTCGACGTTGGGATATAGCTTGCGGGTGACGAAGTAGTCGTCCTCCAGCGCGATGCGTTCGAGTTCGAGCGCAATGTCGAGCCGGTCGTTGCGGCCGGTGACCTCGAACACCTCGTTGGCTACCGCTTTGATGATGCGGGCACGCGGATCGTAGTTCTTGTAGACCCGGTGTCCGAATCCCATCAGCTTGATCTCGCCTTCCTTCACCCGCTTGATATAGGCCGGAATGTTCTTCACCGAGCCGATCTGATCGAGCATCAGCAGCACTTCTTCGTTAGCTCCGCCATGCAGCGGACCGGCGAGGGCGGCGGCAGCGCCCGCCATGGAGAGATAGGGATCGGTCTGTGCGCTGCCGATGACCCGCATGGTGGTCGAGCTGCAATTCTGCTCGTGGTCGGCATGGAGGATAAAGAGCACATCGAGCGCACGCGCAATGACTGGGCTGGCCACGTATTTCGGCTCGGTCATCCTCCACAGCATGTTCATGAAATTTTCGGTGTAAGTGAGATCGTTGTCCGGGTATACGTACGGATACCCGCGGCGATGGCGATACGCATATGCGGCCAGAGTCGCCATTTTCGCGGTCAGGCGCACGATCTGCTTCTGCCGGTTCACCGGGTCGTGAATGTTCTTGGCCTCGGGATACACCGTCGACAGGGCGGCCAGGGTGCTCACCAGGATGCCCATGGGATGAGCGTCATAACGGAAGCCGTCGATGAAATGCTTGGTGGTCTCGTGCAGCATGGTGTGGTGGGTGATCTCCCACACCCAGTCCTTTTCCTGCTGCGGAGTGGGCAGCTCGCCGTAGAGGAGGAGGTACGCGACCTGCAGGTAGGTGCAATGCTCGGCCAATACTTCGATGTCGTAACCGCGGTAGCGAAGGATGCCTTTGTCACCGTCGATGAAAGTGATGCTGCTCTTGCAGAATGCGGTGTTCATGAATGCGGGATCGTAAGTCATCAGCCCGAACTCGTCGGGCTTGGTCTTGATCTTCCGCAGATCCATCGCGCGAATGGTTTCGTGCTCGATGGGTGCTTCATAGGTTTGGTTGTTGCGTTGATCGGTGATGGTCAAAGCGTCCTTCGGCATGACCGGCCCTCCTGTCGGATCCAAAAACGAGCTAGGAATTCAAAGTAACCAGGGATGAACGAACGAGCGTTCGAACCAGCTCGATTCTACTGCTGCGAGGCCTGGCCCCATAGAGACGGACGTCACAGCGCAGTGTGATGCCGGGAGCCGGGCTCATTTCTTGTCCCCCTGGTCGGAGGATTTTGCGCTCTTTTCCGGGCTTGAAGGGCCTTCGCGGCGGCTTTCGCCGCCCGTCGACTCCCCCGCTTTCGACTCGGACGACGAGTTCGACGCCGTGCCGTTGCCTCCCGCCTCACCCTTGCCCGACTTGCGGGCATAGTCGGTCACGTACCAGCCCGAACCTTTGAACTGTACGGCAGGCGCTGAGATCAGTTGCTCGAGTTCCCCGCCACAATGCGGGCAGATGGCTAAGGGCGGATCGGAGAATTTCTGAATCCGCTCGGTCAGGCTATGGCATTTCTTGCATTGATATTCGTAGAGAGGCAACGCGTTCCCCACAATCTGGTGTTGCTAAGTGATTGATTCTATTTTTCGCGATTGGTTGCGGTCAATTCGAGGCGCCGCTCTGCGCCTTTCGCTCTTCGCTTTTCGCGGGAAACAGTGCGCGTCGTTCAGAGGCGGGTGCCCCGTTCTGGCTTTCGGTTGGCCAGAGCGGGACAGTCGTCGTGGACACGCGGTTCTCGGCGGGTGGTTCGCTCTTGCCACGTTTCGCGCCCAGCCTGAAACTAGGTGTGTGAAAGCCATTGCCATCATTCCCGCTCGTTTGGCGTCGACGCGCTTGCCGCGCAAGCTGCTGCGCGAGATCGGCGGCCGGCCCATGCTCGCTCGTGTCTACGCGGCGGCGCGCGCCTGTCCCAAGCTGCAAGACGTGATCGTTGCGACCGATTCCGAGGAGATCGCGGAGGTTTGCCGCCACAACGGCTGGAACTATCGAATGACTTCGCCCGGCCATCGCAGCGGGACCGACCGCGTACACGAAGTGGCGCAGAGCGTCGAAGCCGATGTTTACGTCAACGTGCAGGGAGACGAGCCGCTCGCCCGTCGCGAACACCTGGATGTGCTGCTTGCACTGACGGAGCGCGACGGGGTTGCGGTCGGAACGCTGAAGACGCCTTGCTCAGCCGACGACGTCGACAATCCCAATGCAGTGAAGGTCGTGACCGCGCTCGATGGGCGAGCACTTTATTTCTCGCGCGCGGCGATTCCGTTCGATCGCGACCGGAGCGGCGCCGTGCGTCGGTACAAGCATCTCGGCTTCTACGCTTATCGCAAGGCGGCGCTGGACGCGTTCTGTCGCTGGCCCGAGTCGGAGCTGGAGCGCAACGAACGGCTGGAGCAGTTACGGTTTCTGGAGAATGGAATCGCGATCCATGTTGCGGAGACACCGTACGACACTGTGGGAGTGGATACGGAAGAGGATTTGCGAAGGGTGGAACAAATCTTAAGTCGCCGTTAGGTCGCGCGCTCTCATCGGACAGGCGTCCAGAATGGCCGGACGATTTGGCGAAATTTGGCAGAGGCGCCGCCTAGAAGCTCCACAGTCCTGCCTCAACGCTAATGCGTAAGTGCCGCACGCGGTTTAGACGGGCTGTTCGACCTGACGTTTGCTCGCCCATTCTTCCGCCGCCTTCACCCGCTTCCCGATTGACGGATGCGAGTGGAAGAGGAACTCGATCCATTTCGCCGGTTCGCGCTCGGCGAGGTTCTGGTCGGCCAGCTTCTGCATGGCGGTGATGAACGGTTCGATGGCGGGCGTGTTCTCCCAGGCGTAGCGGTCGGCCTGCCGTTCATGGAGTCGCGAGAGGGCGTTCAACGCCGGCATCAGGAGAAATCCAAGGATCGTTGCGACCAGCACAATCAGCGGCAGATTGGCGAAATCGTACAGCGGCGGATCGAGCGCCGGAAACCACTCCTTCGCCAGCACAAATCGCAAGACAACGTTGATCAGCCAGAAGCCGAAGAACGTGATCGCAACCTGCGTCAAGATGCCTTTCAGGATGTGCTTGCGCACGTGATGGCCGAGCTCGTGGGCCAGCACTGCTTCGATCTCGTCCTCGCTGTAATTTTGCAGCAGGGTGTCGGCGAGAATGATGCGGCGGGTTGAGCCCAGACCGGTCAGCGCGGCATTGGCTTTGTTCGATTTTTCCGACAGCTTCCACTCGTAGACGCCGCGCACGCGCGTGCCCGCACGCTCGCCGAGTCTGGTCAGGCGGTCGCGCAGGCTGTCGTTCGCCAGCGGTTCGAACTTGTAGAAGATGGGCATCAGCACGACCGGCGCGAGCTGCGCCATCAGCAGAAACAGTCCAATGAAAACTGCCCAGGCAATAATCCACCAGCGCTGCGGCGCGATGCGGATGATTCCGTACACCAGCTCGACCATGATGGTGCCGATCACCAGCGAAAGCAGCCAGCCCTTGCACTCGTCCCACAGCCAACTACGAAGCTTTTGGTTGGAGAGATGGTACTGGCGTTCCAGACGAAAGCCTACGAGGTCGAGCGGCGCGCTCAGCAGCTTCGCAATGACCGAGAACATCAGGACGTAGAGAAAGACTGCGAAAAAATAGTGTTGGCTTGCGCCCGAGTAGGACCAGTCGCGCAGCTTGCCGGTCCAGCCGGTCACCAGCAGCACGACCAGCAGGGCGAAGCCGATCACGGTGTCGCTGAGGCTGAGCCAGCGTTGAATGCGGTTATAGCGTTTAACGTCGGCCGAGTCCGCCGCTTGGGGAGATGTAGTGAGTGTCGCCATCCGTATGACTTAAGTATAAAGCAGCGGTGCAGGGTAGGGCAGGCCTTCAGGCCGGCGTTCCAAGGGTCCCAGTTGCCTTTTCCTCTAGAGCGGAAGGGATCGGGAGCGGGCCGAAGGCCGCCGGGATCAAGACGCTGAGGTGCGGCCTGAAGCCGGCTCTGCTACATCACAATCTCTTTTGCCTGGCGCGTGATGGGGTGCTGCATCTCCTCCAGATCGCTCTTGACGAGACTCAGCCCGTAGACGCAGGACTCGAATTCGCGCGCCAGCTTGGCGAACAGCGGCGCCAGATTCGCGTATTCGAATTGATCGAATTTGGAGACGATGTAGTAGCTCTCTTTGCCGGCTTTGATGAAGTCAACGAAGTTCTCGAGCCGCTGCCGCCGCAGCCGGAAGTGGTTGATGCTCTCGGGAAACATGCCCGACAGGAAGAGCGTGTAGTCGCCGATGTGCTTGCGCACCTGACGCTCGCGATCGAACGAGGGCGCGGGGCCGTAGACCGGATCGGCCTCCAACAGCATCTCGCCGACGTCGTCGAGCGCGCGGCCGGCGTCATTACGCAGTTTGAAAAGCTGTTCGACCTCGCAGAACTCGCTCAGGACGTTGGCGATGTAGTCCTGCACCTCGGGATCGCGCAAGCCGATGTCGCGATCGAAATGATGATGGACGAGGTCGGTAAACATTTCCTGCAGCGGATGCGATTCTGGAATCATGGTGGTCGCTTGTTGATCCCTTCGTGATCCCTGAGATTACGTGATGCGAGTAAATACCGCAGTTTCTTTCGGCGCGCAAGAGTTACTCGCGCTCCGTGTTACACAGAGAGGTTCATCGTGGTGAACCCGACGGCCGACAAAACGCCTGGCGGGGTTTGGTTCGCGCCAGCATACATTTATTTTGAACACAATTTATGCGGGTCGGGTTTGCTGCTCGTCGGCCGGTGACACAGGTTTACCGTGAGTGGCAGCACAGCTCAACGTTGACTGCCAAAATTGTGGGCGCGGGAAAACTGGGGCTGAGTCCCGATCCTGGGGCCCGGCTCTAATCATCCTAGGAGGACAATTCATGGAACGGCGCAACCTATCCGGCAATTCGCCTTATGAACCGATCGTTGGGTTTTCGCGCGCTGTCAAAGTCGGGCCGTTCATCTCGGTGGCAGGCACGGTGGCGACCGGTCCGGACGGCAAGATCGTTGGGGCAGGAGATGTCTATGCGCAGGCGGTGCAGGCGCTGAAAAACATCGGTCAGGCTCTGGAGCAAGCAGGCGCCAGTTTTCGCGACGTGGTGCGCACGCGCATGTACGTCACCGACATCAGCCAATGGGAGAAAGTCGGCAAGGCACACGGCGAGGTCTTCCGTGACATTCGCCCGGCGGCTACGATGGTCGGAGTGAGCGGCTTCGTGGCGCCGGAAATGCTGGTCGAGATTGAGGCGGACGCGATCCTCGCAGCGGAAGTGTAGAAACGGCGCCTGCGGAATTCCTGATCGAATTCTCGGGCGACCTCATCGAATGCCTCGGAGACGCTGACCATCATGAAATCGTCGCTCGACATCAAGAAGATCGGAATCTGGACGGGTAATTTCGAGTCCCAACCTGCCAACAAAGTAAGAGAAGCCGTTGCCGAATTGGACCAGCTTGGGTATGGAGCGGTGTGGTTCAGTGAAGGCCTCGGACGCGAGTCGCTGAGCCAGGCCGGCCTGCTGCTTTCTGCCTCATCCCACATTGTGGTAGCGACGGGAATTACGAACATCTATGGGCGCGATCCGGTCACTGCGGTGAATGCGCAAAGGAATTTGAGCGAGGCCTATCCGGATCGGTTCATTCTTGGACTGGGCGTGAGCCATATTCCATTGGTGGAACGGCTGCGGGGACACGAATACCAGAGTCCGGTGGCGAAGATGAGCGGCTACCTGGATGCGATGGACAACGCTCCCTATAACAGCGTGCTTCCGCAGAACATGTATCGGGTGCTGGCAGCGCTCGGTCCTAAAATGCTGGCGCTGGCGGCCAGGCGTTCCAATGGCGCACACACCTACAATGTGACGCCGGAGCACACCGCCGGCGCGCGCCAGATTTTGGGCGGCGATCCGTGGTTGTGTGTGGAGCAAGCCGTGGTGTTGGAGCGCGACGCGACGAAAGCGCGAGCCATCGCGCGTGGGTTTCTGAAGTTCTATCTCACGCTGCCGAACTATACGAACAACTTTCTGCGCCTGGGTTTCAGCGAGGCAGACTGCCAGAACGGAGGCAGCGATCATCTGATCGATGCCATCATCGCTTGGGGCGATGTGGAAATGGTCAGCAAGCGGGTTCGCGCGCATTTCGACGCGGGGGCAACCCATGTATGCATTCAGGCATTGCCAAGCGATCCAAAGTCGCTGCCGATACAAGAGTGGCAGCAGCTGGCCGGCGCTCTCATCAAGTAGATTTGTGCCGTTGCGGGCATCGGTTACTGCGTGACCTCGAGTCCGATGCCTTGCCCCTGGAACACGCGCTGCCCCGCCGCCGGGCTTGTCTTGATCACCATCCGAGTTCCGTTGGGAACCGTCTGAGTCGGGTTTTGAGCAGCGGCGGGTGCGGCTTGGGTTGCAATCCCGGCAACCCGCAGTCCCGCGTTAACGATGGCGTCTATAGCAGCGTCTTCGCTCTGACCAACGAGATCAGGCATCACGAACGACGGGCGTTCTTCGGCGGCGGCCATCAGGATGCTGATCTTCGGCTCGGAGACGTCCACCGCGTTTGCGGGCGGACTCTGCGCGACAATCTGGTCGCCCGGTGCGCCGGGGATCGTGGCGGAAGCGATGCTCCCAAGTTCCAGACCGCGACGGCGAATGTTGATCTCGGCTGCGCGCTCGCTGTTGCCGATCAGGTCCGGGATGACTACACGCTGCGGCCCCATGCTCTCAGCCACGCGCACATGCCACCCACGGCGCACCTGCGCGCCCGGAGCCGGGGCCTGCGACATCACCCGGTCGGGCGGAACGTCGGAGCTGAAATAACGATCGCCTTCTTCCAGTACCAGGCCGTGATCGGCAAGCAAACGCTCCGCCTGGTTCTGTGTCAGCCCGACGACCTTGGGGATTGTGGTCTGTCGCCCGTGGATGGCGAAGCGCATGGCCGTCAGCGCTGAGGCTATGAAGACCACCACCAGCACCAGCGCGCGCAGCATCCAGCGAAAAAAGCGTCGCATCAGTGTTGGGCCTCGCTGTCGCCCGCGGGTCCGTCCGGGGTGTCGACTTTCTGCGCCACCGCCGCGGATGTTGTCGGAGGCGGCGCGGCAAAATCTTCCGACTCGCGGCCAACTAACGCGACGCGCATGAAATCCATCCAGATGGGCAGCGCGGCCATCGCGCCGGTTTCCTTGTTGCCGAGGGTCTTCTTTTCGTCGTAGCCCACCCATACGCCGCAGGTCAGCGAGGGCGAGAAACCCACAAACCAGGCGTCGGTGAAATCGTTGGTGGTGCCCGTCTTGCCGCCCAGGGGATGGTTGAGCTTGCTGGCCGCGTATCCGGTTCCGTGCAAGATGACTTCGCGCAGCATGCTCACCATAACGCGCGCGGTCCGCGCGCTGACCACGTCGTGTACTTCGGGATAATTTTCCTCCAGCACCCGGCCGTCGTAGTCGGTCACTTTGCGGATATAGCGCGGCGTGATGCGCACGCCATCGTTAGGGAATGTAGTGAACGCCGCGGTCTGCTCAGCCAGCGTGATATCCGCCGCGCCCAATGCGATGGGCAGGTATGGCAGCAAAGGTGAGGTGATGCCGAACTTGCGCGCGTAGTCGATCACCGTTTTGATGCCGCCGACGCGTTCGGTCACCTTCAACGCGGGAATGTTACGCGATTCCGCCAGCGCGTGGCGGAAAGTGATTACGCCTTCAAATTTCCCATCGTAGTTGTGCGGCGTGTAGGGACCCGACGGAGTGCTGAACGTGACCGGAGCATCGAGCACGGTGTCGTCCGGGGTGAGCCCCTGATCGATGGCTGCCGTGTAGATGTATGGCTTGAACGACGAGCCCACCTGGCGCAGCGCTTGTGTCGCGCGGTTGAATTTCGACTGCTCAAAATCTCGGCCGCCGACCATTGCCTTCACGTCACCGCTGGAGTTGTCCAGCGCGAGCAGCGCGCCTTGCACGCCGGACTCCTGCTCCAGCGACACACGGCTGGCAGCGCCATTCAGGTCTTCCACTTTGACGTAAACAATGTCACCGGTGCGTAGGAACTCGGGCGGCGATTTGTAGTGCGTCCACTTGATCTCTTCCGGCCCCAGGCGCGCCTCATAATTCGCGAACTTCACGGTCGCGGCCATCGGCTCAACTTCGGTGACCAGGGCGTGCACGTAGCTTCCAGTCCGAATATTTCCGTCCCAATCCACATGGCGATAGGTGGCCAGCGAATCGCCATTAGCGACGATGTTCAGCAGGTTGCCCTTCCAACCATGGCGCCGTTCATAGGCTGCGAGTCCATCGCGCACGGCCTGCTGAGCCGCCTGCTGCATTTCTAAGTCGAGCCCGGTATAGACCCGCAATCCCGCCTCGTGCACTTCCTCCGTTCCATATTTCTTCTCAAGATACTGGCGAATCTCCTCGATGAAATACGGTGCAATGTCGTTAGGCTCGGCTTGCAGCTTGAGGACGAGCGGGGCGCTCTTGGCGCGCTGCGCCTCGGCCGCGGTGATCTTGCCATCCTCGAGCATGTTGTTGATGACGAGGTTGCGCCGCCGCAGACTGCGCTCAGGATTGTTGATTGGCGAGTAGTAATTGGGCGCCTTCGGCAATCCGGCCAGCACCGCGGCTTCTTCCAGCGTGAGGTCTTTGGCCTTCTTGCTGAAGTAATAATTGGCGCCGGCTTCGAATCCATAGACGCCGTGACCGAGGTAGATTTGATTGGCGTACAGGGTAAAGATCTGCGGCTTGGTGAAGCGCCGCTCGATCTGGATGGAGAGCATCACTTCCTGCATCTTGCGGCGGAAGTTGCGGTCAGGAGAGAGGAACAGGTTGCGTGCCAGTTGCATGGTCAGGGTCGAAGCACCCTGCGCGCGGCTTTCCAGTGCAAGGTCGCGGTAGGCGGCCCCGAAGACGCGCCACACGTCTATGCCCCAATGCTGCTCGAACTCCTTGTCCTCGGTGGAGATGAGGGCGTCGCGCAAGACCTTGGGGAAATCGTTATAGCTGTCGATGACGCGCCGCTGCAGCGAGAACTGGCCGATGACGCGGTTCTGGTCGTCGTAAAGCTGGGTGATGGTGCTGGGACGATAATGCTCCAGCTCAGTCACTTGCGGCAGGTCGGTGGAATAAACCAGCAGCAGGCCGGAGAGCGCGCCCGCCGTCGCAGCCAGGATAATCAGCAGCACGAACAGCGCGTTTCCCACGAACTTTACGCCCAGCCGGCGCTCTTCGGGCGCAGTTTCGACCGTGGTGGGAGCCTCTTCGACGTCACGCTTCATGGGAGGGCTACGGTCAGCATAGCACCGACGGAATGGCTTGCCGTTGGAGCGAGCGTGCGTCTTCTGTGATTTACAATCATCAGTTTGTCAGAACCCTTTTTATTGTGACAGAGGACGCCCGCCTGGTTTGGGCGTTTCTGCAATATCTAGACGGGCGATCCTTCGATTCATCGCCGCCAGAACTGGAGCACGAACTTGCCTGAGACTATTTACGATGTAGCCATTATCGGCAGTGGCCCTGCCGGATACACTGCCGCCATCCGCGCTGGACAGCTGGGACTGAAGACCGCCCTCATCGAGAAAGATGACTCGCTGGGCGGCACTTGCCTGCACGTCGGCTGCATTCCTACCAAGGCGCTGCTGTTCAACGCCGAGCTTTACGACCATGTGAAAGGCGGCGCCGAGCTTGGCCTGGAGAACACCGCGGGGGTCACGCTGAATTGGGGAACGATCCAGAAGCGCAAACAGGGCATTGTCGACAAGCACACCAAAGGCCTGTCATTCCTAATGCGCAAAAACAAAGTCGAGGTGCTGCGGGGGTACGGCAAACTGACCGGCCCGGCCAGCGGCGGCATTCATACCGTCGCCCTTGAAGGCGCGCAGCAAGCTTACATCAAAGCCAAGAACGTGCTTTTGTGTAGCGGCTCGGTCGCTCGCATGCTGCCCGGCATGAAGCCGGACGATCAGATTCTCACCAACATCGAAATCTTGAGCCTCAACCAGCTTCCGAAGTCGCTCATCGTGATCGGTTCGGGCGCGGTGGGCGTCGAGTTTGCCAGCATCTACAAGTCGTTTGGGGCGGAGGTCACGATCCTCGAGATGCTGCCGCGCTACGTTCCGGTGGAAGACGAGGAGGTTTCCAAGGAGCTGATGCGTGTCTATCGCAAGCGCGGCATCAACGGATTCGTGAATGCCAAGGTCGAGAAGGTCGAAAAGACCAAGACCGGTGCCGCCGTGACCTTCACCGTTGACGGCAAGCAGCAGAAAATCGAAGCCGAGAAGGTGCTGGTTGCCATCGGCCGCGCGCCGCGCACTGAAAATGTCGGTCTCGACAAGACGAAGATCGAAGTCGAACGCGGCTTTGTGAAAGTTGACGGCTACATGCAGACTGCGGAACCGGGTATCTACGCGGCGGGCGACATCGTTGCCGGGTATCCGCAGTTAGCGCACTCAGGTTTTATGGAGGGCATCGTCGCGGTCACCCATATGGCCGGCAAACCGGTGAAGAAGATCAATCCCCTGCGTATTCCTAACGCGACCTATTGCCATCCTGAGATCGGCAGCGTCGGCCTGACCGAGGCCAAGGCGAAAGAACGCGGCTACGAGGTGAAGATCGGCAAGTTCCCCTTCACCGCCAACTCGCGCGCCAGCATTGTGGGTCAGCACGATGGGTTCGTCAAAATCGTTACCGATGCGAAATATGGCGAGATCCTGGGGGTGCACATCATCGGGCCAAGCGCTACGGAGTTGATCGCGGAAGCGGTGGTGGCGTTAGAAAGCGAGTGCACTGCCGAGGAACTGGCATACGTCATCCACGCGCATCCCACATTGTCGGAGGCGATGCTCGACGCCGTCAACTCCGTCTTCGGAATGGCGATCGACATTTAACCGCTAGTTCGGATCGTGCCAGCCGCCGATGTCCGCAGCCAGTTCGCGGGCATCCGGCGGACCCCAGGTTCCCGGCTGATACAGCTCGGTGGGGCAGCAATCGCCCAGAATCGGGTCGACGATGGCCCACGCCGCCTCCACCGCATCCTGGCGTACGAACAGCAGCGGATCGCCTTTCATGGCGTCGGTGAGCAGGCGCTGATAGGCGTCCATCTCGTCGTTGCTGGTGTACTTCACAGCTGAAAGCTCGACCGGCATCGGCACCATCAATGGTCCGGGACGCTTCACGCGTCCGCCCAGGCTCAGTTCGATATCTGGCCCCAGACGGAAGCGGAAGTAGTTCCGCCCGTCGCCGCCCATCTTGCTGAGTGGTGGCTTGCGCAGCTTCACATAAACCTCAGTTGCGGTTACCGGCAACTGTTTTCCTGCACGTATGAGGAACGGCACGCCGGCCCATCGCCAGGAATCGATCTCCAGGCGCACAGCCGCGAAGGTTTCCACGTCGGAATGAGGCGACACGCCCTTCTCGTTGCGATAACCATCGAACTGCCCGCGCACAATGTTTGCCGGGTTGAGCGGCGGGACGGTACGGAAGATCTTTACTTGCTCATCGCGCACGGAATCTACGTACATCATGGTCGGTGGCTCCATCGCCAGGAACGCGATCACCTGCAGCAGGTGGTTCTGCACCACATCGCGAATAGCGCCGGCCTCCTCGTAGAATTTGCCGCGACCTTCGACGCCGAACTTCTCCGCCATGGTGATCTGCACACTGTGGACATAGTTGCGGTTCCAGATGGGCTCGAGGAAGCTATTGGCAAAGCGGAAGATCAGCAGGTTCTCGACTGCTTCTTTGCCGAGGTAATGATCGATCCGGAATATGTTTTGCTCCGGGAAGGCCTCGTGCAGGGTGTCATTCAGTTTGCGCGCCGAAAGCAGATCGCGGCCAAATGGCTTTTCGACAATCACGCGTGCATTGGTGGCGCAACCCGACTTCGCCAGTCCTCGCACCACCACCGGAAACATGCTGGGCGGGATGGCCAGATAATGCGTAGGCAGTTGCGCTTTGCCCAGCTTGGCCCGAAGCTGGCTATAGGTGTTGTCGTCTTTGTAGTCGCCGTCGAGATAGTCGAGCAGCTCACAAAGCTTGCGAAAGGCGTCCTCATCGATGCCCGGGCCGTTCTTGGCGATGCTGTCGCGAGCCCGTTCGCGCAACTGGTCGACGGTCCATCCCGACTTGGCGACGCCGATTACGGGCACATCCAGCGTGCCCTGCTGCACCATGGACTGCAACGCCGGGAATATCTTCTTGTAAGCCAAGTCCCCGCTGGCGCCAAAAAAAACCAATGCATCCGAATACGCTGTCATAAGTCCTCTTGGGTCGGTGCTCGATGGCCGCGCTGGTGGCCACGCCCGGTGCTGTGGCACTTAAAGAGAGGTGGCGCGACACGGGCTCCAGTTTAGCTGATGTCCGGCTGGTGCCTGGCCTGGCTCACCGGCTATAGCGGTTCTCCTTCTTCTCGGCCTGGCGCTCGAGGCCAAGCTGGATGAGACGATCGATCAGTTCGGGATACGGAATGCCGGTCGCTGCCCAAAGCTTGGGGTACATACTGATGGAGGTGAATCCCGGCATGGTGTTGATCTCATTCACGAACATCTTGCCGGTGCGCGGGTCCATCAGAAAATCGACACGCGCGAGACCAGCACAATCGACTGCCTGAAATGCCGCGATTGCCAGCTGCTGAACTTCCTTTTGTTTGGATTTCGTCAGCTTGGCGGGAATGATCAGCTCCGAGCCCTCGTCCAGATACTTCGCGTTGTAGTCGTAGAACTCCTTGATGGGTACGACCTCTCCGGCCAGCGAGGCCATGGGTATGTCGTTGCCGAGCACCGAGCATTCGATCTCGCGCGCTTTGCCCTTCGTGCCCCCGATCCCCTGCTCGATGACCAGCTTGCGATCGAAGCGGGCGGCCTCGTCCATCGCCGCCGCGAGTTCGCTCGCATCGTGCACTTTGCTGATGCCCACAGACGAGCCTAAGTTCGCAGGTTTGACGAAGAGGGGATATTTCAGCGAGGTTTCGATCTGCTTGCGAACCTTCTTCGGCTGCTCCCGCCAGGCGTTGCGCAGCACCGTGATGTGCTTCACGATCGGCAGCCCGGCATCGCGGAAAAGCCGCTTCATAACGTCCTTGTCCATACCCGCGGCGGAGCCCAGCACACCCGCGCCGACGTAGGCGATGTCGGCCAACTCCAGCAGTCCCTGAATGGTGCCATCCTCGCCGAAGGTGCCGTGCAGCACCGGGAAAATTATGTCCACATCGACCGGAGTAAGGGTTGAGCGAAGCTGGTGGGCGTCGGTTTCGAAAGGTACGAGCGAAGAGTGGTCCTGACCAGGCTCGGGAGGCACCAGCACACCTTCGCCGCGCGCAAGCACTGCGGCTGAAGCGGTCGCTTCAGGATCACCTGCCCGGAGTTGCCGCGGTTCCGGCGCCTCGTGCTTGCCAGTCAGCAGGCGCTTGGCATAGGCGGCGGTCACCCAGCGACCCTGCTTGGTGATGCCGATTGGAACCACTTCGTATTTTGTCTTGTCGATCGCCTCCAGCACCGAGGCGGCAGAAAGCAATGACACCTCATGCTCGCCGCTGCGCCCGCCAAATAGAACGCCTACACGCAGTTTTTTCATCCTCCCGATATTAACAATCTTGATGTTTTGCAGTCAGGCAGGCGGCGCGGGGCTCTAGTCCCGCGTCAAGCCGCCTGCCCTCTGGATAAACGCTTGGACCCTCTGTTATTAAGCAGTGGGTCCAAGCCGGATATGAGTGCAGTCGTCGAACGCGGCGCCGAAGCGCCGCTCTACCAAGTCAGTTGGTTAATTTTCGTTGAATCTTCAGTGACGCGATTGACCGCTTCCGGTGGGTACTCTAGGATGCAAACTCTATGGAAAATCCAGACTTGGATAGTTTGCAACGCAGCTACAAGGAAGCCGTCGACCAATGGGTTGCGGCTATTCGCGCGGAGGAGGCCTTGGCCAATGCGGACCACTCGGAGACCGAGATGGAGAAGTGGGACCGCGCCGACTTTACTGTGCAGGATGCCGAAAAACAGGCCCAAGAAGCTCGGAATAACTACAAAGAAGCCCTGCGCAAGATCCATTACGGCATCTAGCCGCCGTTTACTGCCAGTCTGCGACCCGCCTGACCGACGAAGCATCTTTTTGGTTATGACCCCTGTTTTGCCGCCGGCTGAAGTGGAGGTTGATTCTCGCCGCCGTTACGTCTGGGTAAACGACGCGGCTTGCGAATTGCTCGGGTATAGCCGCTCCGAGCTGCTTAGCAAGACCATTGACGACATCAGTTACCCTTCCGGAGCGCACGTCGGCTCGATGTTTGCCAAGTTCGAAGACGAGGGCGCGATGAGCGGGATTTTCGCCCTGCGCCGAAAATCAGGGCAGGGAATTATGATCCGCTTCGAGTCGGAAGTTGTGGACGGCCACCCTCGCGCGAAGTGGACGCACTTCCAGCCGGTCGAAGAAGGCACATCAGAGTAATTTGCCATCCCCGCCCGAGAATTGAATTCAATTCACTCCGGCTTAGCCGAAGCTGGGCTGATGTGGTTGAGCGTCTTCTGGAGCGAGGCTTCGTCTTCAACATTGACGCAGTTGAATGCCCGGTCGATCTGTTTTAGCAGACCGCAAAGGACCTTGCCCGGACCGATTTCAATGAATTGAGTCGCACCCATGGCGGCGAGCGCGCGGATGGATGCATCCCAGCGTACCGCACCCGTGACTTGTCGTACCAGAGTGTCGCGGGCCTGCTCAGCGGTGGTCACCAACACCGCATCCACATTGGACAATACGGGGACCGCAGGATCGTGAAATGTCAGAGCGGCAAGATCGGCAGCGAGCCGGTCCTGCGCCGGCAGCATCAATGGACTATGAAATGGGGCGCTGACCGGCAGCATGATGGCGCGTTTCGCCCCGCGTTTCTTGGCTAACTCCGCGGCGCGTTCTACGGCGGCCTTGCTGCCGGAGATGACGATCTGGTCAGGCGAGTTCAAATTAGCGGCGCCGCAAACCTCGCCTTGCGAGGCTTCTTCGCACACCTCCTGCAGCTTGTCGGGCCCCAGCGCCAGCACCGCCGCCATTGCACCCACGCCCACGGGCACTGCCTCCTGCATGTATTTGCCGCGATTGCGCACCGTGCGAACCGCATCCGCGAAAGCAATTGTTCCTGCGGCCACATGCGCCGAGTATTCGCCCAGGCTATGCCCGGCAAGCCATGACGGCCGGACTCCTTGTGACTGCAAGACACGCCAGGCGGCGATCGAAGTAGTCAAAATGGCCGGCTGGGTGATCTCGGTCAGCTTCAGCCGGTCTTCCGGACCTTCAAAACAGATCTTCGAGATTTCGTAGCCCAGCGCGGCATCGGCTTCGTCGAAGGTCTCGCGTGCGACCGGATACAGCGCGGCGAGCTCCCTGCCCATGCCGACCGACTGCGAACCTTGTCCAGGGAAAAGAAAAGCGAGTGGAGGAAGGTGTGAGGTCATCGTGTGGTCGAGAACACCATATTGTCATACCCGATTGCCACTGGCGCTGTCGAGCGTCGCGCCCGTGCCTTCGCCACCGGTTAGGTTGAAGCTGCTTCGTCCGTCTGCAAATCGGTTCGTGTACGTCCGCCCATAACAAACCAGACGGCCAGGATCAGCAGCTCGGGCTCGATCGGATGGCGGTAGCGATCGGTTGGAAAAACCAGGTAGTAGATCACCGGGTAAAAAGCCAGCAAACTGGCAAAGAGGAAGACGCCATGAATACGCCGACGTATCGCCAGCACCATGCCCAGTAAGCCCAATAGCGTCAATGCCAGGTAGGCAGGCTCAAAGACGCGCATTCCGCGTTCGGGCAAACCAGTCCAATAACGATAAATTCGCCAGCCACACAGCCACAGAAACTGCCGCGGGTGCTCCGAGATCCATCGTTTCGCCAGCTCCGCTTGCTCGGCGTCATAAGCTACTTCGCCCATCTGTTTGTACTGCGCAAGCAAAGACTCATTGTTGCCGGCGCGGTAAATGGGAACCCAAGTACCATCTGCCTGTGGATTGTTGCCGGTGCGGAGCTCCGAGCCTACATCGCCGCGGATGAAGATGAGCTTGTGGAAGACGACATAATTTCGCGCTATCCATGGCGTGATCACGGCCCAAAACACCGCTGCGCTGAGCACCACCGGAAGCAGAAAGGATTTTCCCTCGCGATGCAGGCGGTACGCGCACCAGCAGCCTGCGAACGGAAGGAAAATCAAGGTGGAGGTATTGGTAAGGGCGAGAATGCCCCACAGCGCTCCATAGCGAAGCCATGGCCACAATCGATTCTCGCCTTCCATTTCCAGCGTGAGCAGAAACAGCAGGGTGAGCAGAAAGGTCGATAGGGTCGTCTCCCAGATCCACTTCACCGACCAGTAGATTGCATAGGGCAAGAACGCCCAAATCCAGCCTGACCACACCGCCGCCTTGCGATTGAAGACACAATTGGCGATGCGATAGATGGTCCAACAGGTGAGCGCGGAGAAGATGCTATTGAATGTAAACAGCGCAAAAGCGGCGGCAGGGGTGCGGCCGCCGAAAATGTGCAGCATCAGCGCGACCAGCCAAGGATACAGCGGTGCTGTCCAGGCCGTGGGCCCGGTTGACCCTCCCCATGGCGATGCGAATCCATGGCCGAGATACAAAGAGTTCCCTATCTCAGACATCTCCCACGAGTGCCACTCCCAGGTCAAACGATAGGACTGCGTCGCGACGATAAGTGCGATCCGTACTCCTATTGCGACCAGGACCATGCAGGCGGGAGAAGACAGAAAAGAATATCCCGCAGGTCGTCGCCTGTGCTGCACAGAGCTGCCGTGTGTGCTTACCGGTGTGACGGCGGATGACATTTAAGATGCTCGGAAATCAGCGCATCGCCCAGTGCTATGTCGCTGGAAGGTTGAACAATTCTAGCGCATCTGCCGGCGAACCGACCGGAAGGCCGAGCGAATAGTGTTGAGTTAACAGGGGCGGTTACGTGGCTGGGAACGCAGCTAGACCAGTCTGCTCGGGACGCGACCCGCTTCAGCAGGCTCGCCTGGATGGTGGTGGTTGTTCAGGTTCTTGCTGGCTTCGGCGATGCGCTCCTCGATGGTATGGTTCAACTTGCTGTTGGCGAACTCCACGGCCACGCGTATCGCGTTCTTGATGGCGTTTGAGTTCGAAGAACCGTGGCTGACGATGCAGACCCCTTTTATCCCAAGCAGCGGAGCGCCGCCGTACTCGGAATAGTCAAGACGCTTCTTGAAATCGGCGAAGGCCTTGCGCGAGAGAAGAAATCCTACCTGGCTGGTGATGGTCGCCTGCAGCGACTGTTTCAACAGGAAGCGCACGGTTTCGACCATGCCCTCGGAAATTTTCAGCGCCACGTTGCCGACGAAGCCATCGCACACCAGTACGTCGGCCTTGCCGTTATAGAGATCGCGACCCTCAACGTTGCCCACGAAATTCATCGGCAGCTCTTTGATCAGCTTGTAGGCTTCGCGGGTGAGATCGTTGCCCTTGCTTTCCTCTTCGCCGATTGAAAGCAAGCCGACGCGAGGATGATCGGCGCTGGCAAAGCGGCCCGCGAAAATGGTGCGGAAGTACACGTCGCCCATGATGGCGAACTGTTGCAGGTTTTGCGGCTTGGAATCGACGTTGGCGCCGACGTCGATCAGGATGGTCGCGGTGCCTTGTGCGGTAGGGAAGACCGCGGCCAGCGCAGGCCGGTCGACGCCGGGGATGGCCCCGAGCACGAGCTTCGCCGTGGCCATAGCGGCGCCGGTATTACCGGCAGTGACGAAGCCATCGGCTTTGCCGTCGCGCACCATGCGAAGTCCCACCCGCATGGAGGACTCGCGCTTGGCGCGTACCGCCTCCATCTTGTCCTGCATGGTGATGGCTTCAGGGGCGTTGACGATGCGGATGGACAATCTGCGCCAGAAGCGGTGCAGATCGAGCTCGGCGCGGATTACTTCCTCTTTGCCGACCAGTACCACTTCCACGTCGTAGTGACGTGCCGCGAGGATGGCGCCTTCCACTTCCGGTTTGGGCGCGCGATCAGCGCCCATGGCATCAAGAGCGATGATGGTCGGCATGACTTAGGAGAAGAGTACCAGAGTTTTGCTACCGGCACCCGGCACTCAGGATTTAACCAACTGCCAAGCGCCAAATGCCAGGTGCGGGCTAAAACTAGCTTGCGGCCTCTTCGATCTCGATGACCTCGCGGCCCTTATAGTACCCACACTTGGGGCAGGCGCGATGCGGCATCTTGCGCTCGTGGCAATTGGGGCATTCGGAGAGCGACTGCGCCGTCAGATGATCGTGGGCGCGGCGCTTGGATGTACGCGCCTGGGAGTGGCGCCGTTTTGGATTTGGCATAACAACCTCACAATGCGATCGCCGCCGGGCTGCGATCGGAACTCTAGCTTTCCAGCTTCTTCTTGATGTCGTGCAGCGCGTTCCAGCGAGGATCGCTGACATGCTGCTCGCATTGACACTGCTCAAGATTGAGATTACGTCCGCAGTGCGGGCACAATCCCTTACAGTCTTCATGGCACAACGCGCGCACCGGAGTTGCCAGCAACACCTGTTCGCGCAGCGCGTCTTCCAGCAGCAGGCCTTCGCCTTGATAATACCCGATCTCGGTCTCAGCCTCGCTGATGGAGACCTCGTCCGCCCGTCGATCAACCCCCAGCGGACGATAGATCAGGTCGAAACTCCACTTCACGTCGTGCGCCACCGGATCCAGACAGCGCGCGCAATTGAACTCCAGATGTGCCCCAACCTCGCCCACCAGCCGGATGTCCTCGACATCCTGCCCGCGACCGCGATGCTCGACCACCAACTCCGCGTGACCGTCGCTGTGCAGCGCTCCGATCTGACGGAACCCAGGGCCAAACTCGATTGCACCCGGCTGATAGTTTTCGTCAAACTCCAGCTTATGGAGTTCCAATTCGCGAACGCGTATCAGCATGGCAGCACCTGTTCAGCACAATCGACGCCCACGCCTACACAAGCGGTTACCTCCATGCAGAAGCGGCACGGGTCAGTCCCCTGATTGCAGGCCAAGCTCCTGACGGGAAACGCTGGCAGGTACAGACAGGCGGGATCGTGCTAGGACAAAAAACTAGGATAAAGTTACTGTACGACGGTGTCAAGGTCGGCGTGGCACTATGGGCACCCTGCGAACCATCAAACGCGCGCTGTTGCCGGGCAATAACTCGGCAATTGCTCGAGCCATTTCGCGCAGCAACTGGCGACGGCAGCGCCTGCTGATTCTCTGTTATCACGGCATTGCCATGGGCGAGGAACACGGGTCGCATCCCGAGATGTTCCTGCCGGTCGAGACCTTCGCGCGGCGAATGGAAATCCTGGCGCAATCCGGGGCGAGGGTGCTGCCGCTGGGTGAATCGCTGCGACTGTTGCAAGAGGAAAAACTTCCGCCCAACAGCGTGGCGCTCACCTTCGACGATGGTTGGGCCGACTTCCAGACGCAGGCTTTTCCGGTCCTGCAAAAGTACGGGTTTCCAGCGACGGTATACCTCACGACCTATTACTGCCAGCTCAGCCGGCCGATTTTTCGCTTCGCACTGGCATTCATGATGTGGAAGTTGCGCTCTCAGGTGGTCGAGAACGTTGGCTTCGACTGGCTGCCGCGTGAGCTCGATTTCCGGACCGAAATAAGCCGCAGCGAGCTGCTGTGGAAAATCGACAGCTACGCGAAAGAGCGCGATCTAACCGGATTGCAGAAAGACGAGCTGGCTGCGGCCTTCGCGGCGGCCATCGGCTTCGATTATGCCGCATTCCGCGCCAGCCGCATGTTCCAGCTGCTGACGCCCGACGAGGTGGCCGGGCTGGCGCGTGCCGGCGTCGACTTCCAACTGCACACCCATCGACACCGCACGCCGCTCGACCGTGATCGGTTCGTTGCCGAGATTCGCCACAACCGCGCACTCATCGAGGAGATGACCGGGATGCAAGAGTGCGTGCACTTCTGTTATCCCAGCGGAGCGTTGCGGCCCGACTTCCTTCCTTGGCTGCGCGAGGCGGGTGTGCGATCAGCAACGACCTGCATCAACGGACTGGCTGCGCCTGCCGGCGATCCACTGATGTTGCCGCGGATGCTGGATCAGTGCGGGCTTAGCGACGACGAATTCGCGTCCTGGGTGTCCGGGCTGGCAGCGTTCATTCCCAAACGCAAGAGCATGCCGCTGGACATGGCGCCGGAGTAGGTGGGCAGAACACCGCTTCGGCGGTGCAGTCCCTACAGTGGCTGCTTGCGGCTTCAGTCGGTGAGGTAGGGATTACCGCAGGCGCTAAAGCGCGCTCATAGAGCGCTCTGGCGCGTAGTGCACGGCTGAACAGGGTGCTGAGGAACTCCCAACCCTACGTTTTCTGCCGCCGGCTGAAGCCGGCTCGGCTTAGAAATAAAGTCCTTATCGGGGCAATAAACCGGGTGACTACATGTGTCCGAAATGGGACAGTGTACAATCACCCGTTAATTAGTGGCGCGTACATCCAAATCCGTCACAACAGAGAAAATTGCCGCAGCGATCGCTGCGGGTCTCTCTTTTATCAATTTGGTGGAACCAGTGATTCCATTCTGGTTCCGATTGTTATGCGCCTTGGCACTTATTGCCCTTGTGGTTGACTTGTGTCTTAGGTCCAGCAGGGTAAGGGGGTACCTGCCATCACAAATAGGTAGGGTGCTTTTGTCGGCAGTTGTGGCTGCGATTATAGTCGGCCTCTTGTGGTACCCTCTCCGCCAGCAGTATGCGGAAGATCATGCCTATCCCAGCATCGTTTTTATCTTAGGTGCACCATTGGGAGAAAGCACCTCCCCTCAGTGGATAATGCTAGAGCATCATTTCGGCCCAACTCCAGCCTATAACTGTGACATATCCTTCCACGACAGAGACAGGGAAAGCGTCGAGGGAGGTGGGAGCCTAGACTATCCAATGTTTCCACCAGTCGGGGTGGCCGGAGATTCGACTAGGAATCTGCATGATAATGAGGCCGATCCTGGTATTGGCGCTGGGGCCAAGAGTTTCAACTGGATTCCGCTCTACCCTGACAGTCAGCATTACGCAATAGCTATTTCCTGTCGTAGCGGAGAATTTATTGAGCAGTGGGAGGTGGAGAGAATAAACGGACTATTAACGACCAGCGTAGGCGTCAGACGCGTTAAGAGATTCACAGACCGAAACCCTGACCAGAAAGACGTAGTGTTTGCCTGCTCCGACCCGGAATTTAAGGCGAAGCCGTTAGCCACTCAAATGCCCACCTCCCCACCTCCAAAAATTCCTCCTCCTACACTACCTCCAAACAGGTTCCCGTTACCGCCAGTCGCTTTTTTTGGTAAGGATGGGCTGGGTGTATTTGGAGCTTTTCCGTGGCAGTACAACTCATGCTGGAATTTTCTTGAGGGACACTATGGCGATTTACAGCTTCCACTGGAAATCCCAAGCCAGCCCATTGCGCTCTCAGTTGTTATCTATGGACTCCTTGTTTTGGTATTTCCTGTGTACTGTTTTCTGGCTTTTAATGTTATTAGCTTTGAAAAAGTGAAAGATGAAAAAGGCCGAGTATCACGAAAGCGACGAAGCTAAGAAAAGCTTCGAGCAACTGGCAATGGCTGTCCTCCGAGCGGATAGCCCGAAGAAGCAGCCGAAGAAAGCAACCAAACGCCGCAGAAGAAGCGGCAAGCAACAGGGCTAGAACGGTTCCCCTTGCCCCGTCCTTGCCGTCTCGTGGTGGAGCGTGTCATCCTTGCCAGTCACCTTGGAATAGGTGAGGCGCTTCCCAGCCACTTTGGACATGAGATAGGCGAAGCGATCTTCATGAGTGTCAAGCGTTTTATTGCCCTTATCGGCACGACTGAAAGTCGTGCCCTGACACTTGTCCTCCAGCGCGGAGTTTTTCAGCAGCCTGTGAAGGCGTGCTCCACCCCACTATGGTTCGGTCAATACAGTGTGGTAGGGATCCAGCAACAACTGCTTCACGTCCGCCGGAGCTGGCAAGGTAAAGCGGGTGTCCGCACCCTCAGCAAAGACGCGACCGAGATAGATCTGACGGTCTCCCGCGACTCCGAACACCGGAACGCTGGTAACCAAGTCAAACGGAGCCGAATTCTGATGGATGGTGCCGCTGGCGGACGCTCCTTTGGCGCTGTGGATGATCTTCACTCCTGACAGCTCAACCTGCGGAAATGCCGTACCGGTTACCCAGCCGTCGAAGAACCAGTCCAGCGACCTGCGGTTCTCAAACCACAAGCTCTTCGGGAGCACCGCCTCGACCGCCTGCTCAAAGTCGCTATTGGTAATTTCTTTCCCCTTGTATTGCTGTACTAAGCTGCGCAGCAGCGCGAGAAAAACGGTGTCGTCTCCCGATGGGTTCGCCTGAGTGCGGGAGGCATCGCGCAGCATCCAGCGCAGCATGTGAATCAGCCACGTGCCACGCCCATAGGTGATGATTTCGTAGCCGTTGGGAAAATGCGAGGAAGACAACCGGCTGCCCAGCGTGACCGGGCCGGCTTCCACCAGGCGACGACCCTCACGCGACCGGCTGGCGAGAATCTGCCGATAGTTCTCCAGCGTGAGCTGAACGTCGGTGGGCTGCGAGTGCTCCAGCAGCAGCAGGGATATGTAATTGGCCAGTCCTTCCAATAGCCACTGTTCGTGATAGCTCGCCCACGAAACCTGATCGCCGTACCACTGGTGCGCCAGCTCGTGGGGCATCATCACCTCGCTATAGATGATGGCGTCGGGCAGAGGCAGGTTCATGGCGCGAAGCTGCTCCGGCTGAAGGTAGGCATAGCTGGAGAGGAACACCAGTCCCGGCCATCCCTGGCTTTCGGCGCTGGGATTCTCGGTCAGCGAAAGCGAGCTGTAAGGATAAGGCCCCAGCATCTGCGATTCGCTGGAGAGCGTCTCGGCGGCGCGCTCAGCCAGGGACTGCCCTGTTCCCGACGGGTTCTGCAGCGGCGGCGGAGGAGGCACCGGCTCAACCGTTCCCGGGGCATGCGGCGAAAGCAGCGGCGAAGAGCTGTTGCTTGCATTAGGCGCCGAGCGCTGATATTCGCTGCCGCGCGCGGAATAGGTATTCACTTCGATGTCCTGCAGCTTAGCGCTGCTCTCCACGTATTCGCCAAGGTTGAAGCCGGCAATCGGAATGGGCTGCTCGCTGACCCAGTGTCCAACGAAACCGTCGCCTTCGCGTTGCAGGGAAACGCGCTTGCCGGTCGCGATCAGCGACCAGGGTTGAGGAAAGCGGAAGGTCAGGTCATAGTTGGCCATGGCAATGCCGCGGTTGGGATACCACGTCCCGCGCGCGCCCACATACAGCAGACCTCCGCCAGCGTCCGAGAGCACCGAACCGGCATAGCTGAAGCGCAGCGGAAAGTGCGCGCCCGGCTGCAGGGGCGCCGGGAAGACAACCGCGATGGTATCGTTGCCCCGGCGAGAAAGTTCGCTACCCTCGATGGCTTCGTTCTGCAGGAACTCCAGTGGCTGGCCTTCGTACTCCACGCGCTTGACCTGCAGATATCGAGACAACTCAAACAGGACAATCCGCGTGCCACCCTCCTTCACGTCGATATCGAGGGTCGCATCGGCGGACAGCGTGCGCAAAAGATCAAGCTTCGCGTTGATCGCGTATTTCTCGATCGAGAGCACATGCGGGGTCCACATCGGGCCGCTAGGACCGCCGAAGCGGGTGTCGGAGAGCGGCGTCTTGCGCAGCGAGCGCATGGGGAAGCTCATCCAGAGATCGTAATAGGTATCGTTTTCGTGAATCGAGGTATTGCCGACGACCACCTGCTCGGGGCTGCGCGTATCGAAGAAGATGTCGAAAACGCCATAGTGCTCACCGGCAACCCTGACGTGCAGGAGACGATCGGCTACAGGAGGAGTTTGCCCCGAAGCAGCGGCAAGGGCCGGACTGGTGAACGAAATGCACAGGCGCATCGCGTCTGCTTCGGCCAGCGTGCGAGCCCGGCTGTCATTACGTGCAACGAAGTCGCTGGCGTCTTCGGGAGGACGCAAGAACGGCGTCAATTCCTTGGCGGTGTCGTCGTTGAAACGCAGATACGCCGAAGTGAATTTCTCTTCCAGAACGCCGGCATTGATGAAGAGGCCGAGCGATGCGCGTTCCATGCGGTCCGGGGGACGTACCAGAACTTCACCGTCACCCTCGAAATATGCGCCGGTTACATGGCCGTCGACCGCCTGGGTGAAAGCGATGGTCCCGTCGTTGAGCGAGAGGTGAACGTCTTCGCGATCGATGTCCGCCTCTCGGATCGTGAATACCTGTTGCGCGTCGAGGCCAACCCCGCGTAGAGCGCGATACAGCGGCAGCACCGGCCCGGAGGTCAGGCGAGGCGCCGCCGGGGGCGGCACAATCTGTGGAGGAGGCGAAAGCGCAGCGCGTTGCTGGGCCCGTGTCGACACGCCGGGTAGAACCATCAAGATCATGACCCAGCGGGCAAATTGGAATGTTGGACGCCCCATGCCATCTCCAAGCATGCTACGGAAAAGACGCGATTGTCACCTGGCGTGGGACGAACGGCAGTCTGGCGGCGCAAATCGATCAGACCGCAATGGGCGGAGGGCGAAGCCTGAGCGCAATTTGAGGTGCAGGTGTATCAGTCTTCGCTCTCTTTTTTCACTTCAGACTTTATGTCGAGATTGCGAATCAGCCGGTGCAGGTAGTTGGGATGAACGCCCAGCTGCTTGGCCGCCTCGGTGTAATTGCCCTTGGTCAGCTTGACGGCGTCAACAATCATGCGTTTCTTAAGCGCATTGATCCGGTCGTGATACTTTCCGCTGGAGCTTTCAGCCGGTTGTACTTCGAGCACCGCCTCCGGCAAGTCCTCCGGAACGATCTCGTCGTCGATACCCAGGACAATCGAGCGCTCGATCGCGTTTTCTAACTCGCGAACGTTCCCCGGCCAGTTGTAGTTCAGCAGCAACGCGCGTGCTTCTGACGAAATTCCCTTGAGCGGCCGGTTACACTTCTCGGAGTACCGCGAAGCGAAGTACATCGCCAAAAGAGCTATGTCGTCGGGCCGCTCGCGCAGCGGGGGAACAGTGACGGAGACCACATTCAAGCGATAGTACAAATCCTGACGAAATTCGCCGGCTTTGATAGCTTCCTCAAGCACTTTGTTCGTCGCCGCGATAACCCGGGCGTTCATCTTCAAGGATCGGGTTCCGCCAACGCGCTCAAATTCATGCTCCTGTAAAGCCCGCAGCATCTTCGCCTGCAGAGTCGGCGCCAACTCCCCGATCTCATCGAGAAAAATCGTTCCGCCCTCGGCAAATTCGAGCTTGCCCTTCTTAAGAGCGATGGCGCCGGTGAACGCACCCTTTTCGTGACCGAACAGTTCGCTCTCGATCAGGGCCTCGGGGATGGCGGCGCAGTTGATGGCCACGAACGGTTTGTCGGCCCGCGCGCTATTGCGATGGATGGCTCGCGCTACCAGTTCCTTGCCGGTTCCGCTTTCCCCGCGAACCAGTACGGTGGAGTCGCTGCGCGCCACCCGCGCGATGAAGTTCTGGACAGCCCGCATGGCTTTGCTTTCGCCGATGATGACGCCTTCCAGATCGAGCTCGGCTTGCAAGCGGCGGTTCTCGTTACGGAGCGCTTCCGTGGCCAGCACATTTTCCAGGGTCACGGCGGCGATTCCGGCGACCGAGCTGAGGAAGTGCACGTGATCGTCTTCGAAGCTGTGCTTCTTGGCCGCAATCATGTACAGCACGCCGATGGCGCGCTCCACGCCGACGAGAGGAACGCAGAGGACACTTTCGTTGTCGCCGTTCTGCACCGCATTGATGAGTAGCGGACTGCGTTCCCACAAAACGCGATGCACCAGTTCGCGCCGAATGCGGATGGAGTTACCGCTCCCGTTACGATGCCAAACGCTGCTGGAGGTAGGCTCTTCGTCGCCCTGATGCAACAGCACAATTGCCGCCGAATCCGCCGGGATGACCTCACCAATCAGCTCCAGCAGGCGATGCTGCAAGGGCTCAAGCTCGCGGATCGAGTTGATGCTGTTGGCAATTTTGAAAAGAGCGTTCAGGTCGCGCGCCATGCGTCCCACATCGATGCCGCCTTGCGGCATCGAGCGGTAAGCGCGCACGTTGGTTGTGGTTAGAGTGTCGTCGGGCTCGAGTTCGTGGAACTCCAAGGCCTTCTGCTCATGCTCGTCGTCTTCGGTAATAAGGAAGACGAGTTCGCAGCGGCCCACTCGTATGGTGTCGCCGTGGCCCAGCAGCTTGCGGCGGACCGGAATGCCATTTACGAATGTACCGTTGTGGCTCTCGAGATCAACCAGATGAAAGGCAACATCGGTTCTGCTGATCGAAAAGTGCTTACGAGAAACGGCCCGGTCGCGCAAGCATAAATGATTCGCTGAATCGCGGCCGACCGAAAGCTGGTCGCCCTTGAGTCGGACTACCGTTCCCTTGGACGGCCCCGAGATGACCACAACCCTCGAGTCCAAGCATCGCCTCCACGCCCCTAGCTCAGCCATTCGAGAGTAATGCCAAAGCAGGGCTACGTCCAGCGGACGACGCGAACTTCCGCGTAGTCAAATCGTGCACCCAGACGGATAGTCGGCGCTATCCACTTGGATAGCAATTTCGAGCAGAAACCGCACTACCCGCCTGACGACTCATGGCTTCCGATCTTGTAAGCGTCTGAAAATAAGGACACAAAAAAAGGGCGGACAGCCGCAACCTTAGTGGTAGCCAACTTGCAACGCTATTTGCATTCGCTACCGCTAAAGAGAATCGACGGACCCGATAACCTGGCTGCAAAGCTTGGCTGCGGCGCGAAGACAATTCTCCGATGGCCCGGAGACCGTGAGCGTAGAGGTTGAGCCCACTACATCACGTGATTGAAAGACCTGGAGTGGGAGCGCTCCAGGTCTTTCTTTTGTTCCGGGTAATATCCCGTCGATCATGCCTTTCGCTGGATTCTTCACGGTTGTGACTGCGCTCACAGACGATGCCCGTTGTGCATACCTAATCTGAAATTTCCCGGGCTGACCCATTTCTCCGATTAGGAAGGCGCATCATGTCGAGTTCTGCCGTTACGACCCCCTCTCGCGTACTCAACTCCATTCTGACTCGGCGAATTATGAGCGCCGAAGAGGCGGCGGGGCTGATTCAACATGGCCATCAGATTGGGATGAGCGGCTTCACCGGCTCCGGCTATCCCAAGGCGGTCCCGATGGCGCTGGCACGCCGTATCGCGGACGCAACCCTGCGCGGCAACAAGTTCCAGGTCAGCATTTTCACCGGTGCTTCCACCGGGCCCGAACTCGACGGCGCACTCGCCATGGCGGGCGGAATTCATCTGCGTCTGCCGTACCAATCGGATCCCGAAACCCGCAAGCGCATCAATGCCGGCGAGATGGAGTACATGGACATCCACCTCAGCCACGTCGCGCAGTTTGTGGAGTATGGCTTTCTTGGCAAACTCGACCTCGCCCTCATCGAAGTTACAGCTGTTCTGGAAGACGGGCGAATGGTTCCCAGTTCGTCGCTGGGCAACAACAAAACGTGGATTGAGCAGGCTGAGCGGGTGATCATCGAGGTGAACTCCTGGCAACCCTCTGCGCTGGAAGGTATGCACGACATCTATTACGGTTTGCAGCCGCCGCCGAACCGCGGGCCAATTCCATTGACCCACACCGGCCAACGTATCGGCAGCCCCTATCTGGAAGTTCCGGTCGAGAAGATTGCAGCCGTGGTGCTCACCGACTCGCCGGATCGCAACAGTCCGTTCAAGGCACCGGACGAAAATTCGCGGCGCATCGCCGGCCACATCCTGGAGTTTCTCACCTGGGAGGTCAAGAAGGGCCGCATTCCCACCAACCTACTGCCGCTGCAATCAGGCGTCGGCAACATCGCTAACGCAGTACTGTTCGGCTTAGAGGAAGGCCCGTTCGAAGGGCTCACGTCCTACACCGAAGTCATCCAGGACGGCATGATTCGTTTACTCAAGTCCGGCAAGTTGACGGCGGCATCTGCGACCGCGTTCTCGCTCAGCCCGGAAATGCTGACCGAGGTTAATGCCGACATGGCGAGTTATCGCGAGAAGATCGTGCTCCGCCCGCAGGAGATTTCCAATCATCCCGAGATCATCCGGCGATTAGGCGTCATCGCGATGAACGGAATGATCGAAGCCGACATCTACGGCAACGTGAACTCTACCCACGTGATGGGTTCGAGAATTCAAAACGGCATCGGTGGATCCGGGGATTTCGCGCGCAATGGATATCTCTCCATTTTCATGGCTCCCTCGGTTGCGCAAAAGGGAAGTATCTCGACCATTGTGCCGATGTCGTCGCACGTGGACCACACCGAGCACGACGTTTCGGTGATTGTCACCGAGCAAGGGCTGGCCGATTTGCGGGGCCTTTCGCCGCGGCAGCGAGCTCAGTTGATTATCGAGAAGTGCGCCGCGCCGGACTACAAAGCGGCGCTCTCAGACTACCTCAATCGCGCGGAGCGGCTCGCCTATGGAAGACACACGCCGCATCTGATGAGCGAAGCTCTAGGCTGGCACAACCGGTATCTGCGCAGCGGTCACATGAAGCCGCAGAGCGAAAACTGAGGGGTTTGCCGGCAAACATTGAAGCCGCCCCGATGGGCGGCTTTCGCATTGATATGACGGAAGTCGGCTATGTGCTGCTGTGCTCGAGAATGCCCTTTTCGAGCTTCTCCTGGCAGGCGATACAGTGGCGGGTCCAAGGCACAGCTTCGAGGCGCTTGGGATTGATCTCGTTGCCGCAGGAGATGCACTCGCCGAAACTGCCCTCGCGAATGCGGTCAAGCGCACCATCCACCATCTGGAGCAGTTGGCGATCCGTGTTGCTCTGATGAAAGAGGAATTCCTTGTTGTAGGAATTGGCAGCCCGGTCGGCGATATCCTGCGCCGACTCGAGGTCGGCGTCTCGCCCGTCCTGAGCGGTTCGGGCCATCGCGGTTCGCAACTCTCGCTGGCGTTCCTCCAGTCGCTTTTTGAATATTTCGAGCTTTTTTTTGTCCATAGCTGCTGTACCTGGCATCTCCGCACCGCGCCCCAAATCGCACTGCAATCTACTGACTGCGAACGGGAATGATATGCGCCTGACGGAAGGCGAGTCAACTCCCGCCCAACCGGGCACGGGCTGGGGGCGGATGCAGGAAATTGGATGCCATTGCGGTTTGGAAGGACTTAACGATCGCCTCCGCGGAACAAAAAAGCGGCCTTACAGGCCGCTCTTCGAAAGAGGCGAACAAGGGAGGGATGTCACTCAGGGGAGGCAATGCAGGGCGCTGCCCCGTTGCACGGGATCAGCAAAAGACGTCGAGTCAGACGGAAGAGGGTCGACTTCAAGGTTGTGTGCCTCTTTGATTAGGGCGATGAATTGCACCCAGCGTTCCAAATGCAATCATGGGATCGTTGTCATGGACTGCGAATCAAGCAAAGTAGTTGGTAACAGTGGCGATATTTAGTAGCCACTGTCGGGTTGATGTCGAGATCGGAGTGACGCAGAACCGAAAAGAGTGGTATCCGGGTACAAACCTTAGGCGCTCAGGTTCTTATTCTGGCTGGCGTTCTGCTCTTCGATAATCTTCAACTTATTGAGCAATGCCTTGTAGCTGATCTTGAGGATCTTGGCGGCTTGGCGGCGGTTCCACCGGGTCTGGGTCAGCACGCGCTCAATGGCTTCTCGCTCGGCGTCCATTGCGGCTTTTCTGCCGATCTCCAAAAGGGAGGGACCAGCTCCGTCTCCCTTCCCGGCCGTGATCGGGATCGCCGCAGTTTGCGAGCGGTCCGCCACCGACCTTTCCATGGGGGTAGGGGAGGACGAGGTCGGCAATGAGCTCACGATCGGCTTGTGCGTCGAGAGCTCGCGAATAATCTGGGCCTCGTTCCCGACGATCACATACCGCTTCACAAGATTCTCCAGTTCCCGTATATTGCCCGGCCATGCGTATTCCATCATCTGAGCCAGCGCGTGCTCGCTGAAGGGAGGCGGCTGCTTACCATAGAACTCGCTGTATTTGCGGAGGAAAAAATTGAGGAAGACCGAAATCTCCTCGCGACGCTCCCGCAGCGGCGGGATGTGAATAGTGATGACGTTGAGCCGGTAGAAAAGGTCTTCGCGGAAGCTGCCTTCCTGCACCGCGCTCTCCAGCGGCTTGTTGGTGGCCGCCAGTACGCGAACGTCCACGGAAATATCGCGCTTACCGCCCAGACGGGAGAATTCGCCGTCCTGCAACACGTGCAGTAGCTTGGCTTGCAGCGCCGGGTGCATCTCGCTTACTTCATCGAGAAACAACGTGCCCAAGTTAGCCAGGTCAAACTTGCCCAGCTTCTGACGGTTGGCACCGGTAAACGCGCCCGGCTCGTAGCCGAAGAGTTCGCTCTCCAGCAACTCATGCGGGATGGCCGCGCAGTTCACCTTGACGAATGGCTTGTCCATCCGTCCCGATTGGCCGTAGATCATTCGCGCGACCACTTCCTTGCCCGTGCCGCTCTCACCGCGGATCAGCACCGTGGCCGTCGTATCCGCCACCTGCTCGATGGTGTACTTCACCTCTTCCATGCGCGGGCTCGTGCCGAACAAGGTAGTAAAGTCACGGTTGCGACGGACCTGGTCGCGGAGCTGTGGCACTTCCGGCGGAACACGTTGTTTCTCGAGAATTCGATCGATGCGCGCAAGCAGGTCTTGGGCCTCGAACGGCTTGACAATGTAATCGTCGGCGCCCAGCTTGGAAGCCGTGAAAATTGTATCGGGATCGTTACGAGTGGAAATCACGACCACGCAAACGTCGTGCTTGGCTTGTTTAATGCGGGCCAGGACATCCAGAGTGCCCAATCCAGGCAGGGAGAGATCCAGAAGCACCAATGCAGGGTCAAGGCTGCCAACCATGCGAAGAGCCTCACTGGTCCCGCTGGTGCTGCTTACCTCGAAGCCCCGGCGAGACATTTGGCTTGTCAGCAAGCGCCCTAAGGCAAGATCATCGTTGACCACCAACACGCGTTGCTTCTGGGTTGGAATCATTGCACTTCCAGGTTTCAGGAACACAAATCCCCGACCCACACAGGGAAACGAGTGCTCATTGTGAGAATCCGGATGCCACTTCCGGGTTGCACAAGCGGGCAATTGGAACCGGCACCGTCTCTCCGGGCCCGTCCAACATCTCTGGATTTCACGAGAACGTGGGCTGATTTTAAACCCATTTCGCCTGGTTGGAAGAACGCCAAGCGAGATTTTATTTCGTGCCAACTTTGGGAGCTATTGCGGCCGTAATTCGCAGAAGATCGGAAATCGGCTCTCGCGCACCTGATCCACAAAGCAACCGCCCCACAGCGAGAGCTACTCGCGTGGGGCGTGACTCGAGAACCGACGACGCCGAACGGCTAATTTCCGCCGGACACCGTGCGCAGCTTGCCTGGCATGAAGTGGTAAGGAGGCCAAGGGCCGGTGATGGTCACGCGGCAGTCCTTGAAGTGCCGCATGGCGGTGTCGTAGCGGTTTTGATATTTCGTAACCGAATTCGACTCGATCAGATGAGCAAAGTCGATCAGCATGCCACCAGAATCGGTGCGCTTGCAGATGATGTCCTCTTCAATGGGGGAGAACAGCTTGTGCACCTGCATCGACAAAGCCCGGGCTTTTGTCTGCCGTTCCCGCTCCCGCGAGGCCTGCTCCCGCAGTTTGCGCAAATACTCGCCGCCCACTCCGTTGGGAAGCTCTAACACGGCTTCTTCCAAGGCGCCGTCCTTCACCAGGAGTTTGAAGTGCATTTCGGCCTTACCCCGGAGACGGGCGACGCTCTCCAGGAAGGTCTTGCGATTAGCCCTTACGGCGCGGCGTAGCGCTTCGTCAGAATCGAAAATCGTTCCAAAACGGAAAGGTAGCACGGTGAGCGTACGGAAGCATTCGCTCACCACGCGGGCGTGGTCGACGATTGCCTGTTGAGTGAGGGGGTTGGCAGCGGAATGTTCGCTGACGACCACTGCGAACTCACCACTGGGGTAGGCCAAGACCGAGGCACCGTTCACGCCTCGAAGGTTCTCTATTGCAAAGGGGCGGCGGACCCGGCTGCCGGTTTGAAGGCCCTGCTGCTCCGTAATACAGTAAGCGTACCACGCCATCTTAGTCTCTCCTGGGAGTACTCGCACACACGTTGAGGCAATCTGTGCATGAGGGAATACTGACTTTCGAACGTGGAACTGCAGAAACAGGCTTTAATCGGGGAAAGGACGAGGAACCATCCCCAACACTCTCTATCCTAAAACTATCGTGGTATAAACCGCAACGGGGAACTCGCGTCGAGATTCAAGTTTTTTCAATGGTGGGAGAGATAGGAAGGCGCACAAGGAAGCAAAGAAGCGCGCTTTCGCTTCTCTTGGAACAGACCGCCGAGTGGGATTGGAACGAACCTGCCCTGTGGGAAACGTCCCGAATCTCGCCGGCGAAGAGCTATCACAGCCTCAAGAAAACAATGCGCGCATCGACGGGCCTTTCCTGGCCCGAGCCACTGCTAACCACGAACTTCCTCTTTTGTTGCAGCTACTTAGGCAGTAGTGCTTATGCCGGTGCCGATGGTATTGTCGGCAGTCGTGGCGCCCGACGAGGACATTGACTGCCAGCTCTGCTGTAGAACGGCAAAAGCCTGCTGGGCTGCCGTTAGATTGCCGGATTGCAATGCCTGACCGACCTGCTCAAACGACTGTTGCAGCTTGGCGTGTCCATGATGCCCACTGTGGGTGGAAACGGCATTCGGCGCCACCAGCCCAACCGGCAAGGACGAGAACGCCTGCTGAGCGGTTGACAAATCTCCGGACTGAAGTGCCTGGCCGATGGCGTTGAGCGCTTTCGTGATCGGGCTGTTGCCGCCGAACTGGCTGCTGGCCGCCTGCGACAGGGTCACGAAGTCAGTCTGCGCCTGTGTCAGGTTGCCGGCGGACAAGTCCTGACCCAACTGCGCGAACTCCTTCCGCATTTGCTGATAGTTGGCCTGCAAAGAAGCCAGCTGTGTGGAGTTGCTAACCGCTGCCAGCGACATGTTTTCCTCCCCTCGCGCCTGAGTTATTCGTGTCTGCGAGGATTCGCAGTATGAGAACCGGCGCGATCAAATGTAGAAGCTGTGCAACCGGCGTACCGCAGAATGTTAGGTGGGTCTCATCTTTAGATGAAGGCCGCCATCACGATAAAGTTCATCCCGTATCCACCTGAAGTTGTAGATACACCCAATCACTGGCGCATCGAACTGTCGTAAAGTCGAATGGATCCTGGCGAGATAACCGGCAAGCCGGCCGGCGTCGTTTGAATGGCCGCTGGCAGTACACTAGTGCTTGCTGTCTTGCCAGCAGGGCTGCCGGCCCATCCGGCACTTGATCTATGTCTACCCAGCTCGAGAACCTGCAGCGACCCGCGGTCAAAGTTTTCGTCGCCACGTCAGTGATGCTGACGTTCATTTCTTTTTGGCGCGCGGCCGCGATTGTGCTCTCCGACCTGGCGTCGTCGGCCTATTACGTGGGCGGGGACGCGGAGAAGGTCATCGGCAAGAGCGCGCCCTGGTTCGTGCTCGCCGTGATGCTGTTCAGCTACGCGGTGCGGGCGGTTTACATCGAATCCAGCGCGATGTTCGTGCGCGGCGGCGTCTATCGCGTGGTGAAGCAGGCGATGGGTGGGACGCTGGCCAAGCTGTCGGTTTCGGCGCTGCTATTCGACTACATCCTGACCGGCCCCATCAGCGCGGTGTCTGCCGGACAGTATCTTTCCGCACTGCTGACCGACACCTTCCACCATCTCGGCTACAACATCACCATCCCGGATAACGCTTTCGCGGCCGGTTTCGCCATCCTGGTGTCGCTGTACTTCTGGTGGCAGAACATTCTTGGCATCCACGAATCCAGCGAGCGCGCCATGCAGATCATGAAGATCACCACTGTCATGGTGGTGATTCTGATTGTGTGGTGCGTTATCACCCTGGTCAAACATCCGGCCCCCTTGCCGCCCTTCCCCTCGCCGGCCACGATGCACCACAACAAAGAATCGCTGGGCTGGCTGCTGAATACATGGGCAGCGCGCATTCCGCTGGTCATATTGCTGGTTGGTTTCGGGCATTCGGTGCTGGCCATGAGCGGCGAAGAGTCGCTGGCCCAGGTGAATCGCGAGATCGAGCACCCCAAGCTGAAGAACCTGGAGAAGACCGGACTGGTCATCTTCCTCTATAGCCTGTTCTTCACCTCACTGGTGTCGTTCTTCGCGGTAATGATTATTCCCGATGGGATTCGCCATGAATACTTCGCGAACCTGATCGGCGGCCTGGCGATGAACGTGGTTGGGCCATACACGTTGAAGCTGCTGTTCCAGGCATTCGTGGTCGTGGTGGGCGCGCTGATCCTGTCAGGAGCGGTGAATACCGCCATAGTCGGCGCCAATGGCGTGCTCAACCGTATGGTCGAAGACGGTGTGCTGACCACCTGGTTCAAGCGGCCGCACCCGCGTTTCGGCACCAGCTATCGCATCGTCAACCTCATTGTTGGTTTGCAGATCTTGACCATCATTGCTAGCCGTGGCGACGTTTACCTGCTGGCCGCGCTTTATGCCTTCGGCGTGATTTGGAGCTTTTCGTTCATGTCGCTGGCGGTCATCGTGCTGCGCTACCGCAGCCCGGGCAAGCGTGAATGGAAGGTGCCGGGAAATATTCATATCCGGGGCGTGGAGATCCCGATCGGGCTGGGTATCATCGCAACCATTCTGTTCTCGACCGCCATAGTCAACCTTTTCACGAAGGAGCTGGCGACGATCGCGGGTGTCAGTTTCAGCCTGGTGTTCTTTGCCATCCTGACCGTCTCAGAGCGGAAGACCGCGGCCGAACACGCTTCCGGCGCCTCCGGGCTGGAACAATTCAACGTTGCCGGAAACCACGAGCTCAGTGCGGAAGCTATGGACGTGCGGCCCGGCAACATCCTGGTCGCGGTGCGCGATCCGCGCAACCTCTACTATCTGCAAAAAGTGTTGGAGAAGACCGATACCGTCAAGACCGATGTAGTGGTGATGACCTCGCGCGTGTATCAGCGTGAACCGTCCTTCGGCGGCAGCGAGCAGGTGGAGACCAGCGAGGTCTTTCGCAAGTACGAGCAGGAGCTGTTCACCGCGGTGGTGAACGTCGCCGAGAAGCAGGGCAAGCATGTCTCGCTTGTAGTTGTTCCCACGAACGACATCTTTGAAAGCATCGTGGTGACGGCGCAACGGCTGCACTCTTCGGTGGTCGTCTGTGGCCGGTCGAACAAGCTGACGGCGGACGAGCAGGGCAAGCTGACCGGTGACGCGTGGGAGCGCTTGCCGGAGCCGCGCCCGCGCCTGCGACTGGTAGTCTTCGAGCTCGATGGAACGAAGCACGAATATATGCTCGGGCCACATACGCCGCGCATGCGGCAGGAAGACGTCGATCTGCTGCACGGGCTGTGGAAGGACGTCACCGCCGATCCCAGGTATCGCGAACTGCACCACTATCACGTGCTGAATGTCGCGCTGCAGGAGATGAAGTCGCGCATGCACGACGGTGATCGCAAGGATGAGGTCATGAACGACATCTACAGTGAGATGAACCGGAACAGCGAAGAGCCCATCGCCGAAGACGATGCGCAGCTAGGGCCGCCCACGTAGTAGCCTGTACTCGCCCGTGGAACAGCTATTCGGGTTTGCGGCGAATTCTTATGCGAGCCGGCTCGGCTACAAGGATGGCACCGGCGTCCTTCCGCGATTCTAGCATCGCTCATCGCTTCCAAATTGGGCCGGCGCGATCGGAGACTTCAACATCGCACTTCTTGCTAACATCTATGGGTGATTCCAAACTCCCCTGTTCGCGTTCGGTTCGCTCCGTCCCCCACCGGTCAGTTGCACGTTGGCAATGCTCGCACGGCACTGTTCAACTGGCTTTTCGCTCGCCAGGCCGGCGGAGTGATGGTGCTGCGGATTGAAGATACCGATGTCGCGCGCAGCGAAGCACGCTTCGAGACGCAACTCCTCGAAGACTTGAAGTGGATGGGCCTGGACTGGGACGAGGGGCCCGACATTGGCGGCGAATACGCGCCCTATCGCCAGAGCGACCGCCTCGGCATCTATCGCGAGCACGCCGAGCGACTGGTCCGCGAAGGTAAGGCCTATCTCTGCTTCTGCTCGCAGGAAGAGTTGGAGCGTGATCGCGAGCAGAAACTCGCTGCGCAACTTCCGCCTATTTACTCGGGCAAGTGCCGCGCTCTTGATCCGGCGGAGGCGCAACGACGTCGCGCCGGCGGCGAAGCTGCCGCAATCCGCTTGCATATCCCTGAACACCCAATCCGCTTTCACGACATCGTGCACGGCATGGTCGAGTTCTCGAGCGAGGTAGTCAGCGATCCCATCATCCTGCGCTCAACCGGCATCCCGGTTTACAACTACGTGGTGGTGGTCGACGATGCCCTGATGAAGATCACGCACGTAATTCGCGGCGACGATCATCTTTCCAACACGCCCAAGCAGGTGGCGCTTTATGAAGCCCTGGGATGGCCGGTGCCGCAGTTCGCGCACCTCAGCACGATTCTGGGGGCGGACCGCGAGCGGCTCTCCAAGCGCCACGGCGCAACCTCGATTGCTAATTTTCGGGATATGGGCGTCCTGCCCGAAGCGCTGACGAACTATCTGGCGCTGCTGGGCTGGGCGCCAAGCGGAGGCACCCGAGAGATTTTCACCACGGACGAACTGAAGAAGGAGTTCTCGCTGGAGCGTGTTACGCCATCGCCTGCGGTCTTCGACATGGAGAAGCTGTACTGGCTCAACCGGCACTACATCAAAGAGAGTTCGCCTGAGCGCATCGAGGCGCTCGCTGCGCCGTTCTTCGTTCGCGCGGGACTGCTGCCGGAGCAGCCGGACGAGCGCACGCGCGTGTGGTTCGCGAAGGTGGTTGCACTGCTTGTACCTTCCGTCAACAAGCTTGATGAACTACCTGAGCGTGGGGCGCCAATTTTTCTATACGACGCGGCGGCCGCGAACAGTTCACCCGACAATGCCGAAGTTCTGGGCGCACCTAAGACTTCCGAGGTGCTGGCGGCTTTCGCCAAGCTGGTTGAGAGCGGTCCCCAGCGTGTTGCAGACGGCTTGCGAGTTCCGTTCACCCCCGAACGCTTCAAGGCCATCATGAACGAAGTCAAAGCCACGACAGGTGCCAAGGGCAAAGATCTGTTTCATCCGATTCGTGTCGCGCTGACTGGCTCGCACTCGGGGCCGGAATTCGACAAACTCATTCCGATTCTGGAAGAAGGAGCGCAACTCAACTTACCGAAGCGTGTTTTGAACATACGTGAACGTTTGGAGGCATTCCTTACGATTAGAGCTTAATGTGCTCAAATTGCTGAGCCATTTAGCACAGCAAGGAGACAAATCGGCCTGCCATCGTCATTCATGTGCGCACCTGGCCCCCTTCTTGTGCGATTCCAGCAACCCTGCGCCACGAATCCAACATCTTTCAAAAGGTGAGTTCCAGGAGAAAGCTCGTGCATAAGTCTTTATGCAGTCGTTTTTGTCTGATCGCTCTTTTGATGTTGTCGTTTGCGACAATGTCCTTCGCGCAGGTGGCGATATCGGTTTCGTTCGGGCCGCCCGCCTTGCCGGTCTATACCCAGCCCATTTGTCCCGCCCCGGGATACATCTGGACCCCGGGCTATTGGGCATGGGATCCCGGTTACGGTGACTACTATTGGGTCCCCGGAACCTGGGTGTTGGCTCCGCAGGTCGGTTATCTGTGGACTCCGCCATGGTGGGGATGGAGTGGTGGCGCCTATCTCTTTCATGCCGGCTACTGGGGGCCGCAGGTCGGCTTCTATGGCGGCATTAACTACGGATGGGGCTACTTCGGACACGGCTACGAAGGCGGACGGTGGAATGGTAACCAGTTTTACTACAACCGCACCGTGAATAACATCAACGTCACCAACGTCCACAACTACTACAACGTCAACGAGACCAGGACCTACAACACGGAAAATCGCGTCAGCTACAACGGCGGGCCCGGAGGTGTCGCTGAGCGCCCCACAGCCGCAGAGCAAGCAGCTGAGCGGGAACGGCACATTGCTCCGGTAGAAGCCCAAACGCAGCACAGAGAAGAAGCCAGCCGAAACCAGCAGCTGCGGGCTTCGGTGAACCAGGGCAGGCCGCCGATCGCCGCCACTCCCAAGCCTGGAACGTTTAGCGGCGCGGGCGTGGTGCAGGCAAGATCCGCGGGAGCGCCTTACCATCCGCCAGCGAAAGCTGCGACGCCTGAGGCGAATGGCCGGCAACCGGTGCCGCATCCTGCGAACGAAACCCCGCGGCCGACGAACGAATCCGCTGCACACCCACAGAACAACGTTCCACGACCGCCAGCTCCGATCCACGCGCAAGACATGCCTCAGCATACGGCGCCGGCCCCTTCGAATCAGGCAAACTCCGAAGCGCAGCGGCAAGCTCAACAACGCCAGCAACAAATGTATGAGCAACAGAACCAGGAGCACGAGAAGCTAGCGCAACAACAGGCGCAGGACCACCAGCGGATGGCCCAGCAGCATGCCAGCAACGCCCAAATGCAGGAGATGGAACGTCAGCACCAGCAGCAGACGATGCAAATGCAGCAGCGTCACGCTCAACAGGAACAGCAGATGGCCAGACCTGCTGCCCCTCCAGCTCACAATGAGGCTGCGCCGCACGGAGGAGCGCCGTCCGAAAAGCATTAAGCGACGGGTTGAACTCTCTGATGGCCGCCATTTAAGCAGGCGGCCATCAGCGACTCGATAGCGAAAAGGCGCCCCCTTTCGACTTATCGAGGATTACTCGCTCATGAGAAAAATCAGGGGCCGCCCTGTGCTTCGTTTCGTAAATTCCCAGTAGCGCACCAGGATGGAGTAGACAAGCAATCCGATTTCGCCCTCTCCCCAGAACAGATAGTTAAAGGACTGCTGCATTACGTTACGGCGCGTCAGTCCGAGAACGATGCTGATCGGGTCCAGCAGTTCACTCAAGTAAGCGATCGAATTGGCAATCGCGACTGCTCCCGAAACCTCAATCACGAAGTTCTCCCCCTCGGCCATAACTCTTACCCGAAGCGGAGACAGAAACTCGCTTCGGTTGTCCAGCAAACTGACATGCAGAAATGCGAGAGGGCCGGCGATCTTGTAGTGCATGCGGATCTTTTCTTCTAACGCTTTACGATGTTCGGGCGTGGCGGATGCAGACGGCACAAGATTTACTTTCTTCCCGGCAATGGACGCCCAAAGCTCAGCCGAAGTGGGATCCAGGAAAATGACCTCGGATACCCGCATTTCCGTCGAGCGCCGATAACGGCTGAGGCCGCTGCTGAGTAAGAGCAGCAGGATGAAGATACTGGCAATGATGATGCCGTCCGGACGCTCGATGACATTAGCGATAACGGTATAAAGAAAAACCAGGCTGACGATCAGAAAATAGAATGTAAGGAAAAGTTGCTGCGGTCTTCGGATGCTGCATTCCCGCCAATGGGCAAGAGTGACTGCAACCGCGGCCGAAAGCATCAGCACCAGAACGCCGGTTGCATAAGCGCCGCCTTGCGCCTCTACTCCGGCGCGAAAGGCAAGCGTGACGATCACATCGATCGCTAACAGCACCACCACCAAAGGCCGCTGGTAGGCAACCCATCGGGGCGCCATACCAAAGCGCGGCAGGTAACGCGGAATCAGGTTGAGCAGTCCGGCCATGGCGGATGCCCCGGCAAACCAGAGGATCAGAATCGTTGACAGGTCATAGATTGACCCGAAGGCCTCGCCCAGATAGCGATGGGCCAGATAAGCAATGGCTCTTCCGCTGGCCGGGCCGCCTTCGCGATAGGCGTTTTCGGGAATCAGCAGGGTCGTAACGAAGCTCGAAAGAAGCAGCATCACGCTCATGATCAGCGCAGCACTGAGGAGCAACTTCTTGGTGTTGTGGATCCGGCCCAGAGGGCGGCTGCTGGTTTGGTCCCCGGCGTCGCCCTTTACCAGAGGCATAACCGACACTCCGGTTTCGAAGCCACTGAGACCTAATGCGAGCTTGGGGAAAACCAGGGCTGAACCGATCAGCACCATGGTCCAGTCTCCGTAACCGTGCAGGCTGTGGCGCCAGCCGGCCAGCAATTCCGGCCTTTTGGCAATTTTCAAAACTCCCCATAGGAGCACCACCAGATTAAGCAACAGGTAGGGAATGGCGACGGCGGTAGCGAAGCGAATGGCCTCGCGAAATCCCGCCAGGAACACCACCGCCAGCAGCACCAGCAGGGCGAGGGTAATGCTGACTTGAGCGTTGCCTACATAAGGGTGGAGCAAGGGATTGGCGATTGCATGCCGGGCGGCATCCGCCGCCGAGAGCGTCATCGTGATCACAAAGTCGGTGCCGGCGAATCCCAGCAGAACCAGAACAAAGATCTTGCTTTTCCAGCCGCTGAAAAGGTTCTCCAGCAGCGCAATCGATCCCTGTCCGGCGTATGAGCGGCCAGCCACGGCGGCGTAGATTGGTACGGCGCCCAGCAGCGTCACGGCAACCAGTACGGCGGTCGCCGGCAAGGAGAGTGCGCCGGCGGCCAACAGCGCGATACCGGGCTGATATCCCAGAGTCGAGAAGTAATCAACGCCAGTCAGCCATAAAACCAAGTACCAGGGATGAGAACGCTGCTCGGCGTGGCCGCTATGCTCACCATTCTGAAAAATGAAACGGCTGAAAGGCCCTTTGAAGGGGGCGGTCGACCGGGTGGGCAAGCGGAGAGTGCTTGGGGAAGGCGGAACCATGCAGTCGAAACCTGTTTTCCGGGGCCCTGGGACTGCTAAGAATACCGCAGCGACGCATGTTCTATCACAACGGTGGAATGCCAGGAACGACGTTTATTCGACATCCACGATTCGATCGAGTTCCTGGTCCGCAGCTTCGATCATCTTGTCGGCGGTTTTTTGGGTGATGAGTCCGTCCTGGACTGCTTCTTCAATTGCACTTCGCTTGGCCGCGATCAACTTCATTCTTGCGGTTTGGATCTCCGGAAGGATGCGCGATGTATCTTGCCCGTAGAGTTCGGCAACGTGGCTCTTCGCGCGCTCGAGCTGCTCATCAAGTTCCTTCCGAAGTTGCTGGTAAGCCGGCCCCGACAAAAGATGGTTGCGCAGCAGTTCCTCCAGCTCCGACCGGGCCGACGACGCGGCAATCTGTTGAACCCGCGCCAACTCATAGTCGTCCTCGCGGGTGGTGCTGATGCCGAGTATCCGCAGGAGTGGTTTGATGGCGAGACCCTGGACGATGATCGTGAATGCCACAACTCCGAAAGTTACGGCCAGGATTTGTTCTCGATATGGAAAGTCACGCGGCAGACTCAATGCCAGCGCGAGCGCGAGGGCTCCGCGAATTCCGCCTGCCACTAAGACGTGCTGCCACCTCGCAGGGGTCTTGTGCCCGACAAAGTTACTGAAGGGTACCAGGCCGTAAACCGACAGGACCCGCCCCAGCACAACCGTAGCAATTGCCAGAAGGGTGGCGCGCCAATCGCGTAACAGCGTTCCAATCCGAACCTGCAAGCCGATCAACAGAAAGACCAGAGAATTGACGATGAAGGACAAATACTCCCAAAACGACCACAGCGCGATGCGGGTCCGCGGAGTCATAGTGGTGCGCGCCGCAACATTGCCCAGAGTCAGTCCAGCGGCGACGGTGGCGATTACGCCCGAGAGGTGGAGGGTTTGCGCTGCCAGGTAAGAGCCATACGCCAGCACCGTGGTCAGCGTGATTTCGATTGCGGGGTCATCAATTCTCTGGCTGAATTTGCTGAAAAGGTATCCCAGTGCCACGCCAACTGCTACCCCGCCGCAAACCTCCACCAGGAAGGTCTGCACTCCGGTCCGTACGCTGAGAGTTCCGGAAGCGACACCCGCCGCCAGCACGGTAAATAGGGCGGCCGCCGTCCCATCGTTGAACAGGCTCTCGCCTTCCACGATGATCGAGAGTCGTTTGGGCACTGCCATCTCTTTGAAGATCGACAGAACCGAGATGGGATCGGTTGCCGCAGTGATCGCCCCGAATACCAAGGCCACGAGAAGAGGAAGTCCCAAAAGCCAATGCGCGGCGAATCCCGTTACCAGCGTCGCAACCAAGACGCCAACGGTTGCCAGCAACGCTATAGGAAGCGCGTTTTCCCGAAGCTGGCGCACTTGCAGCTTTAGGCTGCCTTCGAACAGCAGGGCGGGGAGAAAAATCACCAGGACAATATTTGGCGTAAGCCAGTCGGGCTGATTTCTGACCAGCGTCGCCACGATCGGCAGACGAACCGAGCCTAAGACTAAGCCGCCGATTACCAGCGCCACCGTGTAGGGGATCCTCAACCGGCCTGCCACAACGGCAATGACCGAGGCAGCAATCAGCAGCCATATGAGGAATTCGATTGCGGCGTTGGTGGTCATTATCCCCGTTTGGAGTCTGGCGTCTGGGTCACGTGTACACGCGCAACTGCATCGCGTGCTGAAGGCCATAATCTTCGTTGTTTTTGAGTGTAATAGCACAACCCCTCTCGAGTAGCAGTCGGCCGAATACTCTTTTCTACGACAGCTATCTGGAGCCCTCGGGACAAAGAACTGTCGCGAGAAAGTGCCGCCTTCCTTCCGGAGAAGATCGCAGGCGATCGCTGATGGTTCTTCCGTAGGGCCGTATTCGGGTTAGTGCCCGCTTCCTTCCACAAAAAGTTTCAATCTCCGTGTGCAATCCGCCGGCGCCGGACGTTTTTCAGGGTGAACAGCAGTTGAAGTCCCGGAAATGCTGGAGGATGGCATGTCTGAGCATTTGGCGAAAAGCGGCGTCCGGCGCGTTCTCGTGATCTCGGGTTTGCTTCTGTCTCTGCTGGCCGGCGTGGCTGCGGCGCAGGCCTCGGGTGATCGTCCCTTCCTGGTGCAGACGGCCGGCAATGTCGACCGCAATCTTTTCCCGCTGTATGTGCTGGGCAAGTTGTATGACGACATGCCGGGCGCAAAGGCGACTCCACAGGCGCAGGCGGACTGGATTGCCACGACGCGTGCCGAAGCCTGGCGGATGCGCTCCGTGATCCGCGATCAGCAGCTCGATCCCGCGCTCGATCCACTGTTTCAGGATTGCCTGAACTTCACTTCCGCGTATGAGAACTTTCTCCGCCAGCGCGGGCAGATTCAGGCCGAACGCGATCAGCGCGCCCTGGGGGATTTTCTCGGAAGCTTGTTCCACGCGATGGATGACGGCTCTGACGCCGAGGATGTCGCACGGGGGCTGGGCGCGTCCAACGATAGTGCGTCGAACATTGGCGGCATTGCCGCACTGATCAGCGGCTTGAGTGAATACAACTCGCGCAGCCAGCGCAGCGATTCGGCGGCCAACGCCGCGCTGCAGGCAGCCGCGGGCCGGCTGTCCGATTCGTGGCAGCAGACTGGCTCCGATCTTAGCGTGACCAGCGCGATCTTGGCGCGGCGCTACGGCTGGAGTCTGCAGGAGACCGGCTTCAGCGGCGCAGCGTCGGACTCGGCGGAGCGCGATGTGTGGCTGATGCCGCGCAATCCCTTTGCGCTGGCTGCGGCGGCTACCAACTTTGGCGGCAGCGAAACTCCAGACGCGCTGATGCGGCGGGCGAACCGCTGTTTTCAGGCGGCGGAACTGGTCCCTGCGGGCGGTGCTTATGACGAGTACCGCCAGCTCTTCCTGTTCCAGGCGGCCAGCCTGACCGTGCTGGCGACTTCGTCGGAAGCCGGCGAGCATGGCTATAGCGCCGCACCGTTGCCCTCGGCGGCCTACACCGTGCAGATGGTTCGCACTTATCTGGCGGCCTCTCCGTCTGATCCGCGAGGCATCGGAAACCTGATGCTGGCCCGCGCGCTGGGCTGGTCCGGCCGCTATTACGATGCGGTGGCCGCCGACAATGTGGCGTTCGAAATCGATCCTTCGAACCGCAACAACAGCCTCACGGCGTATCGCTACGCCAAACTGCTGAGCCTGACCCGGCAGGTGGACAGCTCGGCGCAATGGTTGCAGAAGGCCTACGCCGACGGCTTCACGGCAATCGGAGTCGCGCGACGCGATCCCGATCTGGCGAACTTGCGGCAGATGCGCCCGCAATTGTTCGCGCAATTGACCACGGCGCGACTGAGCAATCCGCAATTTATCTGGGGAGCGTTTCTGGACGATGCGGTGGTGCGCAACAACTCAGCCTTCGACCTGACCAACGTGGTGGTGAAGGTTGCGGTACACAAAGGCGGCGCGCTCTATCAGTTCACCATGGCGTGCGGAACGGTCAAGGCCGGCGACGTTTGCCGGAGAAACAACGTGGTCAGTGTTCCGGGCGATTCCTACGACTACGTGCAAGCCACCTACACCTCCGACCAGGGAATATAACTGCCGCCGCCGTGCCAGGGGAAAGCAGTCAGTTCGAGTTCAGGAGAGAAAGTCATGCTGGGTATCGACGCAAAAGCCGCACGCACTGCCTGGAGTTTCGCTCTGGTGGCCGCATTGCTGGCCGGGATCGTTGTGGTCCGCAAGACCATCCTGCTGTTCGTCCTGGCCTTGATCTTCGCTTACGTGATGTATCCAATCATGGAGCTGTCGCAACGTTTGTTCCGCTCGCGCGGCCGGCTGGCGTCGATGGCGTTGCCGCTGCTCGCCATATTGCTGGCTGTCACCGGGACCGGTGTGCTGCTGCACCGCCCAATCAAGGAAGGCCGGAACCTGCTGCGGCAGATCGAAACTGCGGAGTTCCGCAAGCAGCTGGAACACTGGAAGCCGTTTGATATGCCCATCGGAGCGTTCGTCGTGGAGCAGGGGCCGATCAAGGCAGTGGAAGCACTGCCGCGCCTGCCGCACGGATTGAAGCGCATTGCCGATGACACCGGAACCATCCTGCTGATCCCGATTCTCGGGTTCTTCATCCTGATGGATGGGCGCGCGATTTGCGATTGCCTGCTGGAGCTCTGCTTCGGACACGGCTCACAGGCCGGCCATGTCCACAAGCTGGTGGAGAGCGTGTTGAATGATGCGCATCTGCTCATCCGCCAATATGTGCGCGCGTTGCTGCTGCTCTGCCTGGCAGTGCTAGTGGTCTTCGGCATCGCCCTGCACCTGATGCGAGTGCCCGATGCTGTGCTGCTGGCGGCCATCGCCTGCCCGCTGGAGTTTGTGCCGCTGGCCGGGCCGCTCATCGCCGGCATTACTATTGTTTCGGCCTGCGAGCTGGGCCACTATACCCACACCATGTGGGTGGTGGGATTCCTGCTGCTGTACCGCCTGTTCCAGGATTATGTTTTGTCGCCGCACCTGATGCGGAAGAGCGTGCAGTTACATCCTCTGCTCATCCTGTTCGGCATTCTGGCCGGCGCCGAGATTGGCAATATTGCGGGAATGTTCCTGAGCGTGCCGCTGCTGGCCGTGGGGCGGCTGGTGCTCTACGAGTGGCGCAAGCACAGCTCCGGCGCCAGGCTACTGGCGGCGGCGGCGCCGCACAAAGCTGCGGCCGCACAAGGAGCTGTCGCCTAGCACACGGCTCTGCAAATTTTGGGGCTCTGCTTTCTTCAGCCGGTCCGCCGCAAGCGGACCCGTTTCTAGTTCCGCTGCAGACTCGCAACCACGTTCGAAGCATTGAAGACTCTGCCGTCGGAAAGCAGGTTGGTAGTCGGAGCCACGCCCTGGAACGTGGTGTAGGTATTCAGATAGGGAAGCTTGGGAACGCAGTGCGTCAGCAGCCGCAATGTCCCGCCTTGATAGCTGCTGCCGTTCAGGTCACACTGCCCGGTAGTGTTATCGGCAGTCTGGAATTGCAGGCTGCCGGTGATGCGGCTGCCGTCTACTTCACGAATCGATAGACGCACCGTAGTCTTGGCCTGCGAAGCTTTGTCGAAATAGAAGCCCTGCCATTGGCCGGAGAGATCGGTGGGGGCTGCCGGCTGCTGGTGTACCGGCGCAGGCGGCGGCGTGACGCGAGCGGTGGTGTCCGTGGTGCGAGGCTGACTGGGCGTGTCTGTCGTTCGCGTCCGTTGCCGCTTGTCAGTACTTTGCTTGGGCTGGGTTGTGACGGGAGGGTTGGTCACGACCGGCGGCTGAGTGCTGCCCTCATCGTTTTCTGTAATCTTTGGAGCGGTCACTGAAGGCTTGGTCGGCTGCACCGCGACTACCGCCGGCTGCTCCGGCGGGGACTTGAAGACGAACCACGCCGCAGCTGCAAGGATCACCACCAGCGCAGCAGCCACGCCTGCAATCAGCGGCTTGTTTCGACTGCCTGTGGGCTGCGTTGGCACCCCTACCGGCGCCGGCGGCATCGCGGCTAGGCCGCTCGTCTGATTGCTGATGGGCGTCGCGATCGAGCGATGAACGGCAGTGTTGCTTGGGCTTGGCGGCGTTGCCGCAACCGGCACTGGCGCAGGAGGCGATGGTATCGGTCGCTGTCGGGTGTCTTGCCTGCTGATAACTGTGTCCGGCACAGGAAGACATGCCGGTGATGGCGGCGGCAGCGGCTCCACGTCGGGCAGCGCACCCATGAAATCTTCCGCGCTGGCAAAGCGGTCGGCCGGGTCCTTCTGCAACGCCTTCATCACGGCCGCCACTACCGGTTTCGGAATGTGAGGATAATGGATGGTCGGCGGGTCCGGTATCTTGTGTACGTGCGCCGCCTGAATTTCGTAAAGCGAGTCGGCGTTGAACGGAACCTGCCCCGCCAGGAGCTCATACAGCACCACGCCCATGGAGTAGATGTCGGTGCGCGCCGTCACCGGCTTGCCCATGATCTGCTCCGGCGCCATGTACATGGGCGTCCCCACGGTGGTGTTGGTTGCAGTGAGGCGGACCTCGACTTCCAGTTTCTTGGCGATGCCGAAGTCCACCACCTTCACTGTGCCCTCCTGATTGATCATCAGGTTGCCGGGCTTCAGGTCGCGATGCACGATGCCGCGATGGTGCGCGGCCGCCAGTCCGTGCAGCGCCTGCTTGACCAGCGGCACGCAAACGCCGGCCGGGATGGGCCCGCGCCGCAAAATCATGCTCTCGAAGGTCTCGCCGTCCACATACTCCATGGCCATCACGCCGCGGTCGTTCCAGATGAAATAGCCGTAGAGCACCGGTATGTTGGAGCGATTCAGGCTGGCCAGCACCTTGGCTTCTTCCAGGAAGCGGCGGGCCATTCCCGGATGGTTATTCATATCGGAGAGAACGAACTTGAGAGCAACCGGGCGGTCGAGCGTGGTGTCCAGCGCCAGGTAGATGCTGCCCATGGCGCCGTCGCCGAGCTTCTTCTGCACCAGATACTGCTGGACCTGCTCGCCGATCATGCGGGAACATCCCTCACGCGCAGCAGCTGGACTGTGATGTTGTCGGGACCGCCGCGCAGCTTGGCCAGTTCCACCAGCTCGCGGCAGGCGTCGCTGAGCGGCTGAGAATCCACCACCGAGCCCATTTCCTGGTCGGTTACCTGACCGTGCAGCCCATCGCTGCACATCAGCAAGGTATCGCCTGGGCGCAGCGGGATGGGAGTGCTGACAAATTCGCCGGCGATGGGAGACGACTCGGAGCCCAGCGCGGCCGTCAACACATTGCGCTGCTCATGGGTGCGCGCTTCCTGCGCACTCAGCACGCCTTGCTTCATCAGCTCGTTCACCAGCGTGTGGTCCTCGGTCAGCGGCTGCACGTTGCCTTCGCGGATCAAGTACAGACGGCTATCGCCGATACTGCCGAAAACCAGTTGCCCATTCTTCAGGATGGCCGCGCAGCAGGTGGTTCCCATGCCGTCCAATTCCCGGCTGTCCTGGGAAGCTTCCATGATCACGCGGTGGGCCTCCTGGAAGGACTCCATCAACACGGCGCAGGCGTCATCGGATTCGGCCTCGAGAAAGCGGTTGCGAACGGCATCGACCGCTAATCCGCTGGCCACTTGCCCGCCCTTGTGGCCGCCCATGCCATCGGCAATCATAAACAGCCGCCCGCGGCGGTCGAATTCCTGTTGGTCTTCCGGCTCAATGTAAGCGAAGTAATCCTCGTTGACCGAGCGCACGCAGCCCACATCGCTAATGTTGGCCAACTCAACATCGGGACGAATCACCATGGTCTTTGCCCTTGCCTCACAGACACTTGAACTTCAACGCCACTTCGCCGATGCGCACTACATCGTTGTCTTTCAGCTCGACCCGCGCGACGGGTTCGTTGCTGTCGTTGACGAAGGTACCGTTGGTGGAGTCGAGATCGGTAAGCAAGAACACGCCTTCGCGATAGCGCAAGCTGGCATGGCGGGCCGAAACCGCGGAATCTTCAAGCGTAATTTCCAGGCCGGGGCCGGAGCCGATAACGTTCTGCCCCTCGCGCAGGCGAAAGTCTTCGCCCTTATGGTGCCCGTTCAACGCAACCAGCCAGCCGACAACGGGCTGACGTTGCAGCGAGGACAGGAGCACCGTCTTGCGCATCTCCGGCTTGTGCACGTCCGGCAAGGTTAAGGGTGCGGTGGCGGCGTTCGACGCTATATCGTTTCCCGACTCGATGCGCGTCTTGTCGGCGCCTTGCACGATGCTGGTACGCTGGAATCCAGTCCGCTGACAATACGGACAAATCGGCCATTCCTCTTCCATCTGATGTCCGTTACTGCAAAACTTGGGTGGCATGAGTTCGTTTCCCCGAAATCTCTTCTTGCGGCTATGAGCTGTAATACGTGAAGACGGTTGGGCTGGTCTTGCCCAGATATAAGCGGTCGCCATGACGCAAAACCACTTTGTTAATTCGCGGAGAGTCGGTGGAGTTCACATAGGTTCCGTTGGCTGAGTTGCGATCGATGACGGCCACACCGTTGTCTACCGGCACGACCCAGGCATGCTCTTTGGAAACGGAATCATCGGGCAGAACCACCGAGCATTTGGCCGGATCGCGGCCGATGGTCAACCCTGCCTTGGTCACCGGAAAACGATTACCAGTCAGCGGGCCGCCGCTGACCATCAGTGCTCCGTAGGATTGCTCGGCAGACGCGTTGTTGAGCACCGGCTTTGATACCGAGCCAGGCGGCGCTGGAATGACCTTGCCAACTCCCATGTTCACGGCGGAAGATCCAGCGCCAACGGCGACGCTCGAGGCTTGCACGCTGGCCCTGCTGATCGGCGGGGCCTGTGGCTGCAAAGGCTTGCGCATCAGCAGCCAAATCAGCACTCCGCCGAGCGCGACCACCGCCAGGCACAGTGCAACCAGCCCGGGTACGCCCAGCGTCTTTTCCGCACGATGAATTGACGAATCGGCGCGCTCGTTCGCGGCAGCCTGCAGTTGCAGCTTCTGCGCCTCCGGCTGGTTCGGCATCATCTCCAGCACATCGGTGAGCAGCTTGTGGGCCGTACTCCAATCCTGATTGGCATAGGCGTCAAGCGCCTGGTTCCACGTCTGATCGAAATTGCCGCGCTCTGGCTGCGCTCCGGCCGCAGAGACAAACTCTCTGGCAGTGTCGATGGGCACCAGGAAGTTATATCCCGAGGCTTTTTGAGAGCCCATCGTCGTGATGCCAATAACTTGTCCCGAGGCGTCAAACGCAGGTCCGCCACTATTTCCGTGATTAATGTTGGCGTTGGTCTGCAGCAGCGGAGTTCCGGAGTAATCTTCGTTTTTGACGGCTGAAATAATGCCGTCGCTACTGGTCGCCACCAACAGCGATTTTTGGCTGATATTCGCTGCTCCGGGATAACCAATGGTATAGACCTTGTCATTTACGTTGACCGCATTCGAGTCGCCCAGTGGAACCGTCGGCAGGTTGTTGCCGTCAATCTTGATAATTGCTACGTCCTTCCCTCCCTCAGCGATCGGGCCGCTATATTGCTTAATCTCGCCGCTATAGTGAGCATTGTTGCTCAACACAACAGTTAGATCGGTCGCCTTCACAGTTACGAAGCGATTGGCCCACGCCTCTACTTCACGGCTTGTGAAGGAGTGATGGTATGCCGCTTCCAGCTTGTCCTGAAAGCAAGCTTCGAAGACGAACTCCTTTTGCGCCTGCACGGCCTCCGCATCTTTCGAATACGCCAGTTGCGCCACGTGCCCATTTGTGACCAGGTAGCCATCCGGGCGATAGAGAAAGCCGGAACCGCTGGCGGTTGCCGGCTTCTCACAACGTAGAGGGACCAGCTGGCCTCTGTATGGGAAAACACCCGTTCCAACAGCCTGGACCTGGATGTAAACCACGCCTGGACGAAGTTGCGCGTCGCGCCGCGAACTTTCGCTCAGCAACCCTGTCTGTGCGTTGACAACAGAAACTGCGGTGGCCATCGCGAATACAATGATCAAAAGCTTCGCCGAGCGGCGGAGGAAAGAAAAAGCACTCGCAGAGAGATGCATCGCAAACCCCAAACCCTGAATTGTGTTCTGTACGTGTTTACCGTATGGTCGAGACCTTGCCGTTCTGGAACATGATCGTCTTCTGATACACGTAAATTGTCATACCGGAGAATTGATTCGATGACGTAGGCTGACCGAGTATACCTTTGACCTGTTCCTCCGTCATCCCTAATTGCACCTGCTGGCCGGAGCCGGTGGCCTGCGGCTGAGCCTGCGGTTGCGGTTGCTGCTGAGCTGCATAATGGCGTCCAACAGGCGCGGGTGCGGGAGCCGGTGGCGGAGCCGCTTGCGTGGCCTGCGAATTGTCGGCGTCGCCGTCCAGCGGCAGCACCGTGTTGATCAAATCGGCGATCTGTCCCGGGTCAGCCTTTGCGAGATAGCCCGAGGGAAACAGGAAATTCACACCGGTTTTGAACTTTGGCCACGCCGCCGTTCCATTCGGCCCGGCTGCGGCCTCTACAAGCTCGAACGTCACCGTGTCCTTCGGCGCATTCACCTTGATCTTCGAGATGTAGAGCAACTGTCCCGCCTGCAGAAAACCGCCCACGTCTTTCGTCCAGCCGAGACATGTACCGCCGGGAATCACCGCCTTGTCTTGACTAACGTTGGCGTTGCAACGAGGAGCCATGCTGCCCATCGGCGTTTGGTAGAGCAGATTGGTCTTCGCCAGCCGCAGCAGGGTGCCCGGCGCGATTACGGTCTGGGTGTTGCCCTCGAATTGCGTTACCTTGTAGACCGCTTCCAGTTGCGCTTCGAGTCCCGATGGCGCAGCGGTCTGCGCAACCAGCAGCGCGCACATCAGACCGGCCAGGATCATGGCCGTTCGCAATACTGTTTTGGAAGTTTTCAGTTCCATAACTCCTCTTTTTGTCAGCAAACAAATTCGGGGCCCAATTCGCGGCGCGGGCGGCGCGGTTTAGAAGCTGCCGCCCTGCGGAGACGCTTGACGTTCATCAGTATCGCCATCGGCCTGCTGCTGTCTCAGGCGGTCCGATAGGTTGGCGTCCGCGACCGCCGTGCCCAGCGCAACCGGTGCTGCGCCCGGATCCGGACCTTGCGGCAGGCCGTTCTTGCCCAGGTTCTTCGAGGCATACTGCGTTCCATTGCCAACCTGATGTTCGAAGTCACCCTCCATCACCATCAGGTCGCTGAGCGTGATCTGCGCGTTGGTGCCCTGATGGCAGTCGGTAGCCCGGCTCGCGGTCACCTGCACGCTCACCATGTTGTTGCTGTCGAGGCCGCTGGTGCGAGTGACCCAGTCGTCGGTGTTCAGCACGCAGTCCTGTCCGTCGGCGGTAATGTTTAGCAGGCTGACCACTCGGAACAGCACATGTTTGTCCTGCAGCGCTTCGGGCAAATCCTGCGTGTCGGTGACCGGTGCGATCTGGGCATTCGGCTGCGAAGCGGCTTCCGCAGCTTGCGCCTGCCGCTGCTGATTGTTCAGATCGTCCTGTACCTGCGTGGCAATCTGCTGCTTCATCTCGGGAGTGATCTGAGGCGGTGGTTCAGCCTGCGCCCCGACGCTTCCATCGGCCTGACCTGCATCGTAGGCCTGCTGCAAGTTGGACGAGATCACGTAGTCGGTTACCCATCCGTCAAAGTTGGAATAAGCCGGATAGGGCGTAAAGACTCCTCCATAGGCTGCGTACCACGGCTGACCCGCCCACCCCCACCCGTAGACAACCGGAGGTCCCCACGGCTGCACCGTCCATGCATAGAACGCAGGGCTATAGACGTAGGCCGGCACGGGCCGGTAGTACACGGCGCCGCGATACGCATAGCCGCGATAGACCACCGCATAGGACCGGTTGCCCACCAAGTAGCTGCGCCGGACGCAGCAGGGATGGCCGAACACCGGCCGCTCCACGACTCCATGACTACTGCTGAAACTGGTGACGCGCTCCACCCCGCCCCCAACAACTTTGGTCTGGGTCTGCACCACACGCGGACCGCCCGGCACCCGTTGCGTGGTACGCGAACCTCCGTTAGGCAGCTGAACGTGGCTTACAGTGCGGGCCCCCGTTGGAGCGGGCGTGCCCGGGTGGTTGGCGGGGACATCCGGTTGGGCAGAGTGCGCAGTGTTCGGCGGATTGCCGTTGTTGTGCGGCATGCCGGAGCTGTTTCCGACGTTGGCATTCGGCGGATGTCCCGAGTTATTGACATTGGTGCTGGGCGGACGCCCGGCGCCGGCGTTATTGGTGCTGGGAGGACGTCCCGAACCATTGCCATTCGTGCTGGCCGGATGTCCCGCTGCAGGATAGCCATTCGCGCTCGGGGGACGCCCTGCCGCAGGATAACCATTCGCGCTGGGCGGACGCTGATAGGTGCCGTTCGCAGCAGGTGGATGGCTGCCCGGTGCTCCTGGCGCCGAGTTCGCGTTCGGATGGGGAGCTGGCGCTGCCGGGTGCGGCGCCGGTGCCGCCGGTTTGGCTGACGATGACGATTTAGAACTCGAAGCCATGCTGCGTGGCGCCGTCGCGACGAGCACACATACAAGGAGGGCTCCCGGCACTAGCAGCCGGATGTTACGCCTTCCCGACCAGATCGATGCGTAGCTCATTTGCTGTTCCCTCCACAAAACTCTTCGTTCCTCACCGCATATAACGTGGGTCCCTCGTGGTCTTCATACGTTCGGGAAAAATTAATTTCGCGGCTGCAAGTGCATGCTGGGCCCGCGCTCAACCCGTACTTCTAACGCCTGCCCGACCTCCGGCGCCGTGTGCTCTCCGGTAGCAACCGCGTCTAGAAGATCATCCATTCCACCGGCGCGGTAATCGCGGCCCTTGAATTCAGCCCCATCGATACGCAACTTCAGGTGATCCTGCGACTCCGCCGGACGAAAGATGCCGCTGACCTCCGCCGAATCAAACACCGCGCTTATCCGGTCGGCCGGCAAAAGTGTGCCGCTCACCAGATAGCTGCCATCGTCTTTTGGCTGCACCGACGACAATTGCAATTTCATGCGTTCGCCACCCGAGAAGTTGATCGTTTCCGGCAATGCAGCAGCCGAGCCTTCCTCCGAGGCGCCATTGCTCATCATTTGCTGATCGGAGGAAGACGGTGGAGCGCCGAACGGGGGCGTCGAGGACGAACTACCTTCAGGCCGGACGGGCGCCGAGGCGATTTGCGTGGCGCCATGATTGCCGTCGACATGACGGCCTTCAACAAACACAAGAATCGCCACCACAGCCACCACTCCTGCCAGCGGCATGGCCCACGCCAGCCTGAACAGCTTCCGCCGCGACGGCTGCTTCACCAAGACCAGCGGAGTTGGCGCAGGGCGCGATTTCGCCTTCGCCTGTTCACTGAGGAAAGTGTCGATCCACTGATTGAGCTTCGGACGCGACTCGGCCCAGGTTTCTTCTGCTTTCTGGTTGGGCTCTCCTTGGACCGCGCGATGAAAGGCATATAGGCGCTTCGTAAGATCCAGGCACGACGGACAAATCGCGATGTGATTGCGAAGCTCTTCGGCCATCTCGCTGCCGCTGCGGTCCTTCTGCATGAGCGCCCAGAGGATGGTAGGTTGCGGACAAGAATCCAGAGGCTGTTCGACTGCTTCCTCGTCGAGGGAAAGCGAGCGGAGGAAAGCAGCTTCGTTCAGCTTGCTCACAGAATTCCTCCCAGCCGCAAACGCAAGGTTCGCCGGCCGTTCTGCAAGTGCGATCGCACCGCGTCCGCGGAGAGCCCTGTCTTGCGGGCGATTTCTTCGTAGGAGTGGCCCTCAATTTTCAATTCCAGACATCTCCTTTGTTCCTCCGGAAGCTTGGCCATCTCGCGGTGCAACTGGTCGAACGCCGACTGCTGCTCCGCATCGGGCAACGGGCTCACCAGGCACACGGCAGCTTCCTCATCGGGCGCGTCGAGGGGAACCTCGGGACATTTTTTCCGCCACTGGTCAATGCACACATGCCGGGCAATGCGCCGCAGCCATGCCAGATAGTTTCCTTCCCGGAACTGTCCGCGCGACTGGTAAGCACGCAGGAAGGTCTCCTGCGTGGCGTCTTCTGCCCGTGACTTGTCATTGAAAAACGAGAAACAGTCCAGATAGATCCTGCGCTGGTGCCGCTGGAATAACTCGGCAAAGCAGTCCCGGTCGCCTGTCTCCACCAAGCCCCTGACGAGTTCTTCTTCGCTGAATTCCTCATATTGCCGCGCTCTAAGCTGCATAACGCTCCGGCCAGGGGAGATTACACAAGCCGCTGTAAATTTTTTTTGGAGTGCGACGGCTTATCGGCAAACTGCCATTCTGAAAGGATCTTGCGACGCCGGTAACTCGGCTCGATGTCCCTGCTCTGGCCCCTATCTGCCAGTCCGTTAGGGACACCCCCGCCGGGGCTCGGTTGGCTCGCTGGCCGGCACCTTCTTTCAAGCGGCCCTCGCGGCCGATGCTAATAACGGCCGCCTCATTGCTTTTCATCTTCGCCACAACGGCTGCACACATCAGACTCAGCGCCGGATCGCAATCCTACTGCCCGACAACGGCAGCAAGCTGAGAAGCTACTTGGAAATTGGCACGCCCACAGGGTGGTTGGCCAGGGAACAGGGGCGGCCCCTGCTAATCAGCAAGCCCGAGAATAGGGAGCGACGGCTGCGTAACTCAGCCGATTCACCAGGCCAGCTAGCGCTTGTGCCTTCAAGTTTATTAGCGTGGTCAAGACCACTAAAGTGGTTCAGTAATTCCGCGAGAGTGGTGGGTTGGCTGGTCGTTCCCGCTGCACGAGCGCGCTTGGGCCGGCGTCATCGAGCACGGCTTTTGCTGTCGGTTTCGCACCACTTAGGATGCACCCGACTAGCCTTCTTGGGGCAAAACGGGAGGGCTACAGATGATAGAAACGAATGGTGGCGGCGGTAGGACTCGAACCTACGACCTACGGATTATGAGACCGTCGCTCTAACCACCTGAGCTACACCGCCAAAACTAGGAGCACACCGATTGGCCATCGATGTGCCCTGTAGGAATTCTAACATCTACTACGCTTTGAGCGGGTGATTTGCCCTTTCATGCTTCAGCGGCATGCTGTCGCAGCGTCGCCGACAACTCCTCCGGAGCGCTGACGGGCGGCCGGCATGCGAAGTTTGTGCATACGATCGCCACAGACTTGCCTTCGTTGATAAACGGGAGATTGGGCACGGTTTCCGCCAGGACAGGTGGCAGGTTCTGCGCGACGGCTTCGCTGTCGGTCAGATGTACCACCGACTTCGTCAGCGAAAACGGCGCGATTGCTGCTTTCAAAAGCGCGGCCGCGCTTGCATCCTCACCTACCACGACAATCTGTGTGTGGGGCCGCGAGAACCAGGTTGCGGCAATACCGTACGTTCCGGCATAAATTCCAAACTGCTCGGCCGCACCGGCGAACACCTCCAGGGTTTTCTGTGCCAGGTCGCGATAGCTGCTCTCGTTGGTGTACGCGTGCAACCGCAACAGCGCAATGGCCGCGCTGGGATTGCCCGCTGGTGTGGGCGCATCCTGAAACGGTTTGCGCCGCGCCGTTAGCGCTCCCAGTTGAAGCTTCTCTTCGAGTGAAGCCTCGGTGTCGAAGAACGCGCCATGCTCCGTATCCGCGAAGCGGCGTACCATTTCATCCACAATGCGCCGGGCAAAGTTGAAATAGCTCATCGCACCCGTGACTTCGTAAGCGTCCAGACACGCCAGCGCAGTGAACGCATAATCGTCCAGCATGCCGCGAACAAAGCGCTGCTGCGCATTCGGGTCGGCGTATGCGACCACGTGCCCCAACCCGCGCCCTTCCTGCCACGCCTCCGAGAGGATGCGGTCCAGCGATCGCAGCCCGAACTTGCGGGCATCCTCCAGTTGAAGCACGGTCGCAGCCTGCAAATATGCAGACACGCAGAGCGCGTTCCAGCTTACATATACAGTCTTGTCGATGAACGGCGTCGGCCGCTTTGACCGCGCCGCATACATCTTGGTTTTGGCTGACGCGAGCAGATCAAGCGCTTTGCCCGCCTCGATACCCATGCGCGAAGCGACTTCCTCCGGCAGCGCACGTACCCATAACACGTTCTTGGCAGCGTTGTGTTGCATCTCGCCCATGGCTTCGATGTCGTAGTGCAGCGCGGCCGCTTCAAACTCCTGGTCGCTGAGCGCGGCTTTGGCTTCGTCACGCGTCCAAGTGAAGTAGTCGCCATCGTCGTCCAGGTTGATGTCGGCGTCCTGCGAGGCGTAGAAGCCGCCGTGCTCGCGGTCGCTCAGCCACTCGTCCATCCAGCGAATGATGTCGCGCGCGACGTGCGCGTAGAACTCGTAGCCGAAGACCTGATAGCCGTGCACATAGTTCTTCAGCAGCTCCGAGTTGTCGTAGGACATCTTCTCGAAGTGCGGAACGGTCCAGTGCTCGTCGACCGAGTAGCGATGGAAGCCGCCCGCCAGTTGGTCGTAAACACCGCCGCGCGCCATCCCGGTCAGCGTGGTGGTAATCACGGTTGCAACGCGCTCTTCGCGGGTACGCGCATACCAATCCATCAGAAAATCGAGTGCAGCGGGATGGGGAAATTTTGGCGCGCCACCAAACCCACCATTCTTCTCGTCGAAAATCGGCAGCGCCGATTGCACCATCACTCCCACTAGCCGCGGCGAAAACTCGGTTTGCCGCCCGGTGAAATTCTCTGCGTTTCGCAGCACATTCATCGCTTCGGCGGCGGACTGCAGCACCTCATCGGGCCGCTCGTGAAACGCATTGGCAATGGCCTGCAGGATTTTCCTGAAGCTCGGACGTCCCCACTGATCGACGGGCGGGAAATACGTTCCCCCATAGAACGGCCGGCCATCGGGAGTAAGGAACACCGTAAGCGGCCAACCGCCGGTGCCGGAGATCGCGGAAACTGCGAGCTGGTAACGGCTGTCAACGTCGGGTCGCTCATCGCGATCGACTTTCACGGGAATGAAATCACGGTTGATGATGGCGGCGAGCTCCGGGTTTTCGTACGACTCGCGGTCCATCACGTGACACCAGTGGCACCACACCGCGCCGATGTCGAGCAGGATGGGCTTGTTCTCGCTCTGGGCGGCAGCGAAGGCCTCTTCGCCCCACTCGTGCCACTGAATCGGCTGATGCATGGCTGAGCGAAGGTAAGCGGAGGAGGCACGCGCGAGTGAGTTGCTGGTCGCTACTGACATGCGATTCAGTCTAGCAGGGAATAGACATCGGCTTGGCGCAACGGGAGTCACTCACCACGGAGGCACGGAGAACACGGAAGACAGAAATTAAGAACCTTCCGTGTCGTCAGTGCCGGGTGCGCCAGGTCTGGCGATTTTCCGGACCTGGGTAGCGTCGGCGTCTTTGCTGTACCTGGGTCTCGAACACCGCGAGACCCTTCGGCGAGCTCAGGGCAGGCTCTAGGGCACCCATCTCTGCCACGGTGCCCGCGCGGTAAACTACTGTGTCATCTTTCCGCGCCGGAGCAAATAGTGAAGAGTCAAGAAGCACTGACGAAGATCGTTCGCGGGGTGACCAAATTTCAGAAGGAAATCTTTCCCGCGCAGCGCACAATGTTCGAAGAGCTGGGACATGGGCAACACCCCATTGCCATGTTCTTTACATGTGCTGACTCGCGTATCGTACCCAGCCTGTTCATGCAGACCAAGCCCGGCGAAATCTTCACCGAGCGGACGCCGGGCAATATCGTGCCGCGATACAGCGATCACGTCGGCGGCGTGACCGCCAGCGTGGAATTCGCAATTCAAGTGCTTCGCGTACCGCTACTCATTGTCTGCGGCCACACCGATTGCGGGGTGGTGAAGGCGCTACTGGAGCCGGAGAATGCCGCCGGAATGCCGGCCCTGCAAAGCTGGATGCGGCATTCGCTACCGGCGCGCGAACGGTTGCTGCGCGATCACTCGAGTGCTCCGCGCCAGGAAAAGCTTCGACTGTTGACCGAGTACAACGTCCTCGAGCAGCTCGAAAATCTAAAGACCCATCCGGCGGTCGAGGCGCGCCTGGCCAAACGCGAAATCGAACTGCACGGCTGGGTGTACGAGATTGCCAGCGGCTCGGTCTTCGCCGCCAATGCGGAGACCGGCAGCTTTCAAAAACTACCGGCACAGGAGTAGAAACGAAAGTCACGCCTGGTAGAGCGGGCCTTCAGGCCCGCGTCGCGAGTGTCAATCCTTGGGGTCCACAGGCTGATGTCTGCCGCCGCAGCCTGTGACTCCTCTTATTACCGCTGCCAGACGCAGGCCCGAAGGCCTCTTCTAGCGCAGTTGGTTGCAACTTTCCTGCGTTCTGTCTCGTACTACCTGTCGGTGAGTACGCCTCGTCAGTAGAATACTGTCAACGGCTTCCCGCCCGATCTCATGACACCGAACACGCAGCAACGGGGACTGGCGCGCGGACACTTCCTGCGCGAGCCCGTGCTGATTGCGCTGGAAACCATGCGCACCCACAAGTTGCGTTCGTTTCTGATGCTATTCGGTGTCATCCTATCGGTTTCAACGCTGATCCTGGTCGTCGCCCTGATCGCAGGGATGAATCAGTACTTCGCGACCCGCATCGCCAACCTCGGATCAAATGTTTTCCTGGTGATGAAGTTCGGCATCATCAGCGACACGAAGGAACTGCTGATCGCTCAGCGCCGCAATCGCAACATCACCTGGGAAGACTATGAATCGCTACGCGACAATCTGAAGCTGCCCAAAGCCGTCGGGCTGGAAGTGCGGCGGCAGGCGAATATCCGCAGCGAGCGCCAGAGTCTGCAGGACGTCGATTTGCGCGGCGTGACCTCCAACATCGGCGACATGGACGTCGAAGAGGTTGCGACCGGCCGCTACATCACCGACACCGATAACGAGCATCGCGACCTGGTCTGTATGATCGGCGCCGACGTCGCCGAAAAGCTCTACGGGAACACGGATCCGCTAGGCAAAACCCTCAGCATCGACGGCCGGGAGTTCCAGGTTGTTGGCGTGGCCAAGCGCATCGGCAATACCTTCGGCCAATCGCAAGACAGCTTCGTGTACATCCCGGTCGAGACCTGGCTGAAGATGTACGGCCGCAGCAGCGATGGCATGGCGATCAATATTCAGGCGCAAGGGCCGGAGTGGCTGGCGCGGACACAAGAAGAAGCGCGAACCCTGATGCGCGCGCGGCGCCATCTCGGGCCCAACGATGACGACACGTTCGGCGTCCTCGGCAGCGACAGCCTCATGGGCCTGTGGCAGAACCTGACAGGCACGCTGGCGTCGGGCATGGTGGGGCTGGTGTCAATCTTCCTGGTGATCGGCGGCGTCGTCATCATGAACGTGATGCTGGCGTCGGTGACCGAGCGCACACGCGAGATCGGTATCCGCAAATCGCTGGGCGCCAAGCGGCGCGACATTCTGTTGCAGTTTCTCGTCGAATCAACGGTGATGTCGCTGGTGGGCGGAGCGATTGGGGTCGCGATCGCCTGGATGTTGGCAGTCATCGTACGCTCGGCGACACCCGTACCGATGACCGTTCCGTTCTCCGCGGTTGCAGTCGCAATCACGATCTCGTCGGCCGTGGGAGTGTTTTTCGGCGTTTATCCCGCGCGCAAAGCGGCGCGGCTGGATCCGATTGAAGCGTTACGATACGAGAATTAGAGGAGTTTCAAGTTTCGAGTTGGCCAGGAGGCCGAACTCGGCAAACGAGAAGACGGCGGGCTCCGTGAGTTCGTCTCTGGTTTGAAGCTCGAAACTTGAAACTCAAAACCGGCTTTTATGTTACTCGGCATCAATTCGCGAATGGCGTTGGAGACGGTGCGCGAGCATAAGACGCGCTCATTCCTCACCGTGCTCGGCGTCGTGATCGGCGTGGCCGCGATGATCTTCGTTGCCTCGATGCTGGTTGGAGTGAGCCGCGACATTCAAGGCTATCTCGACGACTACGGGACGAACACGCTGTTCGTCTTTCGCTGGGATTTTGCCATTCGCACCGGCCGGATGAGCCAGGAAGAACGCAATCGCAAGCCGCTCACGCTGGCCGACGCGCAGGCGATCCTCGCCGAGTGCCCACACGTGAAGAGCGTTGCCGTCGAAGTTATGCCGCGCATCAATCCGGACCAGCAGCGGCCGCCGTTGCGGGTCGCTCGCTACGGTTCGCACGAGATCACCAACCTCGATTACAGCGGCACCGATCCGTCGTACGCCGATGTGTACAACGCGCACGTGACCCAGGGTCGCTTCTTCAGCGAATTCGAGAACATTCATCGCGATGATGTCGCGGTCATCGGGTATGAGCTTGACAAGAATTTCTTCCCGGCGCATGACGCCGTCGGCAAGACCATTCTGGTGGACGGCATTTCCTACCAGGTGATCGGCGTGCTCGAAAAGCGCAAGGGGCAGCTGTTCAAAGATGAGAGCGCCGACCGCGTGGTCAAGGTCCCATATAACAGCTATCGGAAACATTATCCTGCTGATGATGAGCACTTCATCGGAGCCGAAGCGTATCCCGGTTACAAGGACGCGGCCGAAGACGAGATTCGCGGCCTGCTGCGCCGCCGTCGCAACGTGCCGCTCGACAAGCCCGACAACTTCGGACTGACCACGGCAGAAGCCATCGCCGATAATTTCCGGCAGATCATGAGCACGGTGGCGTTGATGACCATCATTGTGAGCTCCATCGGCTTGCTGGTTGGGGGCGTTGGCGTGATGAACATCATGCTGATGTCGGTGACTGAGCGCACCCACGAAATCGGCGTGCGTAAGGCCATCGGCGCCAGGCGCGGCGATGTGATCCGCCAGTTCCTGACCGAAGCTGTGGTGCTCACCGGACTGGGAGGACTTGCGGGCGTGCTTGTGGGCGTGGGCGCGGCCTCGATTCTGCCCCTCATCTTTCCCTCCATGCCGACGTCGGTTCCAATCTGGGCCGTATTCGTTGCGGTGGTGATGGCCATGGGTGTGGGACTTTTCTTCGGCATGTATCCTGCGGTGAAGGCCTCGCGACTCGATCCGGTGGAGGCGCTGAGGTACGAGTGAGCAGGCAGGAATCGGCAGTCCGCGATCGGCCCTTACGGAGAATGGCCGACGACACAGGAATGTTTGCCTTCCTGGACTCAGCTCTTAAGGAAACGCCTGATCACACGACTTACGTCATGGGCTACGGTTGTGTCGCCCGGGGGCTCGAGACAACACTCTTGCGATTGCAATGGCATGGCAAAACGCGGCGCCGTTCCTGAACGGCCGACTGCTACAATCTCTTCATGGCTTTTCGCGGTCCCGATTCCAACCACCAGAATAATCACAAGAGGACGCCTCCGCCGGACGACACGCACCAGGAAGCGGCGTACCTGAAAATGCTTGGCGAAAAGCAGCGCCCCGTGCGTATCAAACTGATGGACGGGGAAGTGGTGCGCGGCTGGATCGAATACTACGACCGCCGCATGGTGCGCCTGACGCGTGAGGGCGCCCCCAATCTATTCATCTTCAAGCACGAGATCGCGTATATCGCGGAAGACGTCGCGCGCAAACCCCGCCCAGAAAGTGCGCCGCGCGACGGCGGCAGCTCGCCCAACGGCGGCCAATGAGCCGCTACCTGCCCGAACTCGAAGTCATTGCCCGCGAAGCGGGTGCGTTGTTGATGGGGCACTTCGCCCGTCACGTTACCATCGAGTACAAGGGTGACGTCGATCTGGTCACTATAGCCGATCGCTCGTCGGAAGCCCTGATCGTCAGCCGCCTGCGCCAGCACTGGCCCGAACACGGCATCGTCGCGGAAGAAGGTACGCGGACCGACACCGAGGCGGAGTATCGCTGGTACGTCGATCCGTTGGATGGCACGACGAACTTCGCGCACGGCTATCCCGTGTTTTGTATTTCGATCGCGCTGGCCAGGCAAGACGGTCAGCTTGAGGTGGGTGTGCTCTACGATCCTACCCGCGATGAGCTGTTCGCCGCCGAACGGGGTAACGGTGCGACGTTGAACGGCAAGCCAATGCAGGTTTCGAAAACGCCTCGGCTTTGTGAATCGCTACTCGGCACGGGCTTCCCCAGCCACAAGCGCCACAAGAATCCCAACATTCACTTCTACCATCAGATCACGCTGCGTTCCCATGGTGTACGGCGCGCGGGTTCAGCTGCGCTCGATCTGGCTTGCGTTGCCTGCGGGCGTTACGACGGCTTCTGGGAATTCAATCTCAATCCTTGGGACACCGGCGCCGGTGTACTCCTGGTGCAGGAAGCCGGCGGGGCAGTGACGCGTTTTGATGGCGCCCCTTTTCGTCTGGACAGTCGCGAGGTCTTGGGGAGCAACAGCCTGATTCACGACGAACTTATCCGGAACTTCGAAGAGATCTTCGCCGGCCGCGGGTTGGAAGAGCTGCCGTCGGTTGCGGAATACGTCAAAACGCGCGCCTAAGAACCCCGGCGAGATTATCAGAGCCACAAGCCGCTCCAAGCTGTGCTACTCTGCCGCGAATGACTCGACCACCAGACCCGCAACTGCTGAGCTATCTCGCGTCGTACGATCCACACATCTCGAATCTGACTCTGGCGCTTCGCGAGTTAGTTCTGGAGGAAGCGCCGGATGCGATCGAATCCCTGTCTCGAGGTTACGCGGTTGCCATCGGATTCTCGTTCACCGGCAAGCCGCTCAAGGACGGGTTCTGCCACATCGTGACCTATGGCAGCCACGTAAACCTCGGCTTCAATCGCGGGGCATCGTTGCCGGACCCGAACCAGGTGCTTATCGGCAAGGGTAAGGCGATTCGCCATCTCACCATTCACGACCAAGCCGAAATGGAACGTCCGTTTATCAGGCGATATCTTCAGGCGGCCATTGAACAGGTTGGCGCGCCGCGCTGAGGAAGCGGGCCCGTGAGCTCGTTGTCCGTGAAACGACAACGACTCAGGTCACAACGGACGGCCTCACCCTGACGTAGTCGCCGCGCGTTTCTCTCTTACGGTCGCTATCGAGATCGGCTCCGTTTTTTCGGGCTCAGGCGGGACTCTCTTGTCGCGCCACCGGTTGAAGGCGAAAACGCCGCCTCCGACGATCAAGGCCGCAAGCACCCAGCGCGCGAGGACAACCATGGAATCAGCGTCGAGCTTCGGCAGGCCTACCTGCTGCAGGACCTGATAGCGATCCATCATCCAGTGCCATGCGGTATGGGCGACGATGGCCGACAGAACGATCACTCCGGTGCGGTCCGAGAGCGCCTTCACCCGGCGCAGCAGCCAGAGGGCGGCGAGCATAACCGATAGCACCGCGAGTTGCCCGATCTCGATTCCGATGTTGAACGACAGCAGTGACAGCAACAGGTGATTGCCGGCAAATTGCAGGCTGTCCTTCATCGCATAGGAAAAGCCGAAACCGTGCACCAGGCCGAAGGCGCCGGTAATGATCCATCGCCGCCTGAGATCGGATCCCACAATGTTCTCCAGCGCCATGTAGACGATGGACATTGCAATCGCCATTTCCACAAACGGGGGAAACCATCTCCCAGCCGGCGCCAGACCGTAAGCCGTGCCCAGCAGGGTAATCGAGTGCGCAATGGTGAATGCAGTTATGACGGCAATCAGCCCGCGGAAGCTGCGGTAGGGAATGATCAGGCAGAACAGGAACAACAGATGGTCCATGCCGCTGAGAATGTGCCCGATACCCAGCACCACGAACGATCCCGCCGCCTGGTACCAGCGTGGGCTGAGCGGCACGCGGCCGCTTCCGGGAGTAATGACGAATGCGCGGCTGGGCTCGCCCAGCGGTATGTAACGTACCACCAGCTTGCTCACGTCGCCGAGATCGGCGGCAATCAGCGTACGAATCGTGAAAAGCGATTTCGGAGACTGGATCGGGTAAACGAACTCCGCATCGACGTAGCCCTGGTCGTAATAGATGGTCGTATTCGGAGCTGCCGCCTCACGAATCGCTTTCACCGCATCGTCATAACTCTCGAAAGAACGGTCGACGGGCAGCACGAGCCGCCCGGTGGCGCTTTGTGGACGCAGGCGCTCGCTGTTCTCCCAGAGCGGGATACTTCGCGCGATCAGCACCATCGCCTCTTGCATGGCTGGGTCCGACTTCGGGATGTCATAGACGTTGCCATTCATCGGGAACTGAACCGAGCGCAGCAAATCCAATGGGACGCGAACCACCAGGTGCGCCTGGGTCTGGTCGATTTTGACGAAAGCATTGACCAGGGTTTGCAAAGGCAAATCGTGCGCGAACACGACCGGCGTGCCGAGCACGAGTGCCAATGCAAGAGATAGAAGAGAGCACTTAAGAGAGCGCATAAGTTTGGGACCCACAAAAATCCGGTGACCGGGGATGCCGGCCACCGGAGCAGAAAACATTACTTCTGGTTAGGAATGAACTTCTGGACGCGACGGCCAGTGATGGTCTCAGCGATATAAACGTCACCCTGAGAGTCACTGGCGGTGGTATGGGCGAAGGCAAAGTGACCAGCATTGTGTCCCGGACAGGGAGCAATGCCGCAACTGCCAAAGGCCCCCAGCATGTCGCCGGTCGTCTTATCCAGGATCCACTCGTTGTCGTTGCCGAGGTCGGCATTGACGATGTACGCCTGGCTGGTCGGACTCTCGTCGCCTAGCACATCGATATTGGGGTACAGATCGATATCGCAGGCGCGAGTTCCTGCCGCCAGAATTGCCGCCTGATCGCCAGCCGGAATGTCGGACGGAGGAGTGATGATGATGTTGCGGACCCAATTGCCCATTTTGTCGAAGACCTGAATGCGGCTATCGGGCCGGTCGCAAACATACACCATATTGTCGTTGCCCAGCACGACGCAGTGCGGATGGCCGCCACCGGTGGCGCCGAACTCGCCGTTCGGGCAGTCGGTGCCGTTATGGCTGCACTTGCTGCCCCACTGACGCAGGTAGTTGCCGTTGGCATCGAACACGACGATGCGGTGATTGCCATATCCGTCCGCGACATAGACGTCGCCCGGATTACCCGTGACCGGATCTGCCTCGGGATCGACGGTAATGTCGGCGGGCTCGTTCAACAGCGTGTGACTGCTGTTGTAGTCGTGGGCCTCGCCGCAGGTTCCGTATGTGCTGGCGCCCCCAATTTTGCTGTTGTTTGGAGGTCCATCGCACCTACCCTTCTGGCCGATCTGCATGAGGAAGGTTCCGGTTGGCGTGTACTTCTGAATGATCCCATCGCCGTTGCCGCCCACCCAAAGGTTCCCCTGATAATCGACGTAGCAGCCGTGCGCACCCTGCGGCAGCACTGCTGCGGCTCCGTAAGACGGGCCGGTCTGAACCAGGCTCGGATCACCCCATGCGGTGAAAACGTCGCCTCCCGGCGTGTAAGCCACGACCGGCGGCGAAGGAATTGCCGAGGCAGTCGCATCCTGGCCGACAATCGCCCCTGACTCGTTTCCTTGAAGCACGCCGTTTATCGAGACTCCGACTTCCCATCCGCGATTGAAGGTGTAAACGTTGTCGTTAGCATCGACGCAGGTGCCGGCGATTTCTCCGGTGACCCAGCGGTGCGCAATGCCGTCCGACCCGACTGGAGCAGGTAATGGTTTGGGCCAAAACGGATCTATCGTAAACGTCGGCTGAGCCTGGGGATGGCTTGCTTTCGCCTTCGCAGGCCGCCAAAGTCCAAGCCCAACAACCAGCGCTAAGACGATAGCCCCCAAATACATCATCCGTGTAAGCTTCATCTTGCTCTCCTTGTAAGCTTCATCTTGTTCCCTGTGTTTAGCCGACGCTCGTGCGAAGGTTCGCCGGCCCCCCGAGTTGAAGGGTGGTGGAAGGATAGCTGGGCTGCGCAGCCCAGCCGCATGCTGTGGCGCATCTCGTGTTTATGGGCGCGCACTTGACACCCTGGTCAAGCAGCTACATCAAAACACTTCGAAAAAAACGGTCGGTAAATAAATGGAACAGCAACTCGGATTAAGTTCCCTGCGCTAAAGGGCCGGCAAGGGGTGCAGGAACTGCACGTAAGAAACCTCGGCGATTCTAGGTTTCGCACTTTGAGGTGTCAATGCCTAAAACAAGAATTGGTTTAAGAAAGGGTGCCTACAGTAGAGTGATTACCAAGGTCTTAACACCACTAACCTAGTACTCCGTACTTCGCAGTTAGGGAGTCATGGCTCGATTGCCATCTAGCTCTTGAAACCCGAACCCGCAAGGAAGGCGTAATGGAATAAAACCAGCAGGTTTAGAACATCGTGAACCAGCCGCATGGGTAGGAAGCCCTCACGAGGTAGGAATTTACTAACGCGTGGTCGATCACTAGCACAGAAAAGCTATGGGAAGCTGCCCTCAGCTTCCCATAGTTCGATTCGTCGAAGCGATGAGTCAGCCTTGGGCGCGGACAAGGTCGTAGCGATCATTACTCATTACCTTGCTCCAAGCGGCCACGAAGTCCTTCACAAACGTCTCCTTCGAGTCGTCACACGCGTAGACTTCCGCGAGTGCACGGAGCTGCGAATGCGAACCGAAGATCAGGTCAACACGGGTGCCACTCCATTTGAGTTCGCCCGTCTTGCGATCGCGCCCCTCATACACGCCTTCGAATGAAGAGGGTTGCCACTCGGTATTCATATCGAGGAGGTTGACGAAGAAATCATTGGTCAGCGTCTCGGGCCGCTTAGTGAAGACACCGTGCTTGGAATGCCCGAAGTTAGCATTGAGCGCGCGCAGGCCGCCGATGAGGACCGTCATCTCGGGAGCAGTCAGCTTGAGCAGCTGCGCCTTGTCGACCAGCAGTTCCTCCGGCGAGGTTCCGTTCTGTGTCCGAAGGTAGTTGCGGAAGCCGTCGGCCTTCGGTTCCAGTACGGCGAACGAGTGCACATCGGTCTGTTCCTGCGACGCATCCGTACGCCCCGGCGAGAAAGGAACCTTTACATCTTGGCCGGCCTTCTTCGCAGCTTCTTCGACGGCTGCGCAGCCGCCCAGGACGATCAGGTCAGCCAACGAGACCTTCTTCCCGTTCTTTCCGTTGGATTGCGAGCTGTTGAAGTCCTTCTGGATCTTCTCCAGCGTTTGCAGGACCTTCGCCAGTTCGGCCGGCTGGTTGACTTCCCAGTCCTTTTGCGGCTCGAGGCGAATGCGCGCTCCGTTCGCTCCCCCACGCTTGTCGGAGCCGCGGAAGGTCGATGCCGAGGCCCATGCAGTCGCGACTAGCTGCGGGATCGACAGGCCGGATGCCAGGAGCTTCGCCTTCAGCGCAGCAATGTCCTTCTCCCCGATTAATTCATGGTCAACCGAGGGAACCGGGTCCTGCCAGATCTGGTGCTCCTTGGGAACGAGCGGTCCAAGATATCGCGAAACAGGACCCATATCGCGGTGGGTCAGCTTGTACCAAGCTTTGGCAAACGCGTCCGCGAGCTCCTGCGGATGCTCGTAAAAGCGGCGCGATATCTTTTCGTAAGCCGGGTCGAAGCGCAAGGCCAGATCGGTGGTCAGCATGGTCGGCGCGTGACGCTTGGAAGGATTGTGTGCGTCCGGTATGGTCCCGGCGCCGGCGCCGTTTCTGGGGGTCCACTGATGCGCACCGGCCGGGCTCTTGGTCAGTTCCCAATCGTACTTGAACAGGTTCTCGAAGAAGTTATTGCTCCATTTCGTTGGCGTAGTGGTCCAAGTGACTTCCAGTCCGCTGCCGATGGCGTCGCCACCCTTGCCGCTGCCAAATGTGCTCTTCCAGCCAAGACCCTGCTGCTCAATGCCGCAGGCTTCCGGCTCCGGGCCCACTAGCTTCGCATCGCCGGCGCCATGGGTCTTGCCGAACGAGTGTCCGCCGGCAATCAATGCGACCGTCTCCTCGTCATTCATAGCCATACGAGCGAACGTCTCCCGGATGTCGCGGGCGGCGGCGAGGGGATCCGGGTTACCATTGGGGCCTTCGGGATTCACATAGATCAATCCCATCTGAACCGCAGCGAGGGGATTCTCGAGATCGCGATCACCGCTGTAGCGCTCGTCCGCCAGCCATTTACCCTCGGCACCCCAGTAAATGTCCTCGCCGGGTTCCCAGACGTCCTCGCGCCCGCCGGCAAAGCCGTAGGTCTTGAAGCCCATGGATTCCAGGGCCACGTTGCCGGTGAGAATCATGAGGTCGGCCCAGGAGATTTTCCGCCCATACTTCTGTTTGATCGGCCACAGCAGGCGGCGCGCCTTGTCGAGGTTCACATTGTCCGGCCAGCTGTTGAGGGGCGCAAAGCGCTGCTCCCCGGAGCCGGCTCCGCCGCGGCCGTCACCGATGCGATAGGTGCCGGCGCTGTGCCACGCCATGCGAATGAACAGTGGCCCATAATGTCCGAAGTCGGCCGGCCACCATTCTTGCGAGTCCGTCATCAAGGCGTGCAGGTCCTTGATCACGGCATTCAGGTCAAGGCTCTTGAACTCTTCGGCGTAGTTGAACTCCTTGCCCATCGGATCAGATTTCGGGGAGTGCTGGTGCAGGATGTTCACGTCTAGCTGATTCGGCCACCAGTTGGCGTTGCTATAAGGCGGTCTCCGGGCGCCGTGCGCTACCGGGCACTTAGATTCGGTTGACGAGGTTTGCTGAGTCGCAGAGGCTGATGCCCCTGCCGCGGTGGCGAGTTCTTTCTCCATGTGTTCCTCTTCCTTCGAATAAGTCAAATAAAGTTAATCAGTCAAACAACGGTGACGGGCGTACGAACCAACCTCAAGCTTGTCATTCGTGCACGGAACGCCTGCCGATTAGCCAGCATATGACCTTCACCCGGCGCGTCGGCGACAACTAACGGCCGCGCGCCGCGGAGCGCATTTCGTGCACAGCCCCCGAAAAATGAGTTCGCATTCGCGAACTACCCGCTTCCCGAGGGAGCCTGAAGCGGGACGGGGCACGTCGTACCACTCCATATCTTCAACAGTGCCGCAGCGATCGCAGATGAAGTGGTGATGCCGCACGCCTTTGGCATCAAATCGTGCGGCCCGGCCCTCAACGGCCACTTCCCGCACTAAACCCGCGTCCACCAGGTCACGAAGATTGTTATAGGTCGTGGCCCTGGAAGAGCGCGGATCCACGCGATTCACGGCTTCAAAAATTTCCGCTGCCGTGGGATGACGATGGCTTTCCATCAGAAACGCCATCACGGCGTAGCGCTGCGGAGTGCATCGCAATCCGCTGCCTTCCAGTGACCGTTTGATCGCCTCGGCGTCCATGAATGTATTTAGAATATATCTAATGTGAGATTTTGTGAAGATTTATGGAACGAAAGCGGCTGATTGCGATGGGGAAATCTTCGAGCCGCGGCCGTGAATTCTGAGATCACTGGAACTTGGTTGCATGCGCGAAAGCGCCGGGTACGCTCACCCAGCCTTCTTCTGCGAACGCGGCAGCGCCCGCATTTGAAAAGTTGCGGTCCTTGTCGCCTAAGGCTGAGGAGGCGCCTCCATCATCATTTAGAATGTCTGCTCCCCGAGGACAACAGACATGACTCAAGAGATCTCCCGCCGGAAATTTCTGAACTCTTCGCTCGCCGTGATCGGAAGCGTTGCACTCGCGCGCCGAGGTTTTGCGGGGACGTCTCACTTCTTGCAGCAGGCCGAGGCTCCAGCGCCATCGAAAGCCACCACGATTCGCGCGATGAAACGAACGCTGGAGATTAACGGCAAAGCCGCTGAGGTATTTGGCCTGGTGCAGCCCAACGGCGTGCAAGGGCTGAGCTGTGTTGTCAACCAGCCGTTTCAGGTCACGCTGGAAAACCAGTTGGCCGTACCGACGGCGATTCACTGGCACGGATTGCATCCCCCTAACAACGAAGACGGAGTTCCGGGCGTCACTCAGCCGGTAATACGTCCCAACGCCAGCGACTTTTATAACTTCCCGGTTCAACCTGCGGGAACGCATTGGATGCATTCCCATCAGGGACTGCAGGAAGCTCTGTTGCTGGCTGCGCCGTTGATCGTGCACGATCCCGCCGATGGAGGTCGGGAGGCGCAGGAAGTTGTGATCATGCTTTCCGACTATAGCTTCACGCCGCCAGATGAGATTTACGCCAACCTGCGTCGCGGCGCGAAAGACATGGCTGGAATGGGGCCGAACAAGGCCCAGAGTGCGGCCGCTCGCGTGGCAGCCACCGGCAAGCCTGACGCGAACGACGTGGATTACGACGCCTACCTGGCCAACGATCGGACTTTGAATGATCCCGAGATTGTGAAAGTCGAGAAGGGTGGCGAGGTGCGCCTCCGGATTATTAACGGCAGCAGCGGCACAAATTTCTTCATCGATTTGGGATCGCTGACTGGAGAGCTGATCGCGACCGATGGGATACCGATCAAGCCGGTTCAGCGCAGTCGTTTTCCGGTTGCCATAGCACAACGCATGGATGTGATGGTGCGCGTACCGGCTGAAGGGGGCGCGTTCCCGATCCTGGCTTTGCGCGAATATGCTGTGGAGCGGACGGGAATCATTCTGGCTACAGCTGGAGCTAATGTTCCGAAGCTGCCGGTGAAGGGCTCTTCTCGCACCGGCCTGCTCAATCTGGAGCTGGAGCGCGAGCTCACGGCGCTCGACCCATTACCATCCAGGCCGGCGGATCAAACCAGCGTACTAAATCTGCAAGGCAACATGAGCCGCTACGATTGGCCCATAAACGGCGATGAATTCAATGTGCTGAATCCGGCAAACGAGAAAGCGCAAGTGCATGTGAAAGAAGGCCAGCGGGTGGCGATTAAGTTCGTGAACCACACCCCCATGTCGCATCCCATGCACCTGCACGGGCACGCTTTTGAAGTCGTCGCAATCAATGATCAACGTCTTGTGGGAGCGCAGAGAGACACGCTGTTGGTGCCGGGGCTGACCAGCGTCACGGTAGAGTTCGACGCCAATAATCCTGGCCTTTGGTACGTCCACTGTCACGTCCTTTGGCATTTGCGAGCGGGCATGGCAGCGCTTGTGCAGTACGACGCTTAAATGGCGTTTGCCTCTGCGTGGTCGGTCGCGATCGCGCTCCGTGAAGCTGCTGTAGAGTCTAAGCACCCCACGCATATGGAAGCTCCAGGACCTACCGGGATCGCGCCCAAGTGCTGTGTGGTTCCTTTGGTATGGGCGCTGCTCCTCTCAGGCTTCTTGAATGCTGCGTGCGCGTTGCAAGCGCCCCAAACTACCGCTCCGACCGCTGCCTCGAGCAGCGCGGATAGCGATCCGCCTCAGCAGAGTGCTGCACCGCCGCCGCAAACGTCGCAGACTTCGCAAACGTCGACCACATCCTCCGCGATGATGGCGATGAACTGCCCGCACCCGGCAAATCCGCATCGGCGCCACACCGGCTGCAAGGACATAGATTTCGACTGGGACGAAACTCTTTCGAGCGATTTGAATGGTATTCGTTCCGCTTTAAGAAGGCTGGGCATCTCGCCTTCGCTCTCCTACACAGGAGCGTTGCAGACGAATGCGACCGGGGGACCACACCAGATCTGGAGCTATGCCGGGCAGTTGGTTGGCGGCCTGAATGTCGATCTGAAAAAACTCGTGAAGATCCCGGGGATGTCCTTGTATATAGGTGGTTCGTTGGGCTCAGGCGACAACCTGAGCGCTTCTCTGCAAAACCTCTTTTCGGTCAATTCGCTTTACGCTCCAAGCTATTACCTGGGAGAAATGTATCTTCAGCAAACTCTGCTCAACCAGAACCTTACACTCATTGGCGGCCGGTTGGCGGCCTCCAATACATTCGCGACCCTTCCGGTTTTTACGAACTATGTCAATTATGAAATTAATCCCAACTCCGTTCCTTTGGGAATCAATGATGTAACATTCTTTGGTCCGCCTTCGGGAACGGAGTGGGGGGCGCAGGCAACCTATAACATTAATCCCGTCATTCAGGCTTCAGCGGGACTGTTTAATACCAGCCTTAGTTCCGCTGGCGGTGCAAACCATGGGACGGACTGGACTTTGCAGCAAGGGAATAAGGGAGCCGTGGTTGCTGCGCAGATAAGCTGGTTTCCACATGGGGTCGTGAGCGACCAGGGCAAACAAGGCGAATATACTCTCGGCATTATCACAAACAACAATTCGTTTCCCACCCTTCCCAATCAGGAGGTGAAGAGCGATGGATATGTGGGCGCATTTATCCAAGGGCAGGAGACGGTCTATCAGCCGGACGGACCCAACACTACCCGAGGCCTGACTGTATGGGGTAGCTGGGCTTACAACTCAAAGGCGCTTACCAGTTTTGTCCCATGGTTCTGGGGTGCGGGATCAAGCTATCAGGGGCTGATACCAAAGCGGCAGAACGACGCAGCCTCGGTGGGATGGATTTACGGCGGCGTCAGTAGCTTTATACCGGGTACGAGCGCGGAGCAGATATTGGAAGCTAACTATCGATGGGCGTATCGCCGTTTTCTGGCCTTAACCCCTGACTTCCAATACATCTGGAAGCCAGGTGGATACAACAAGCCCGGAGTGGCTGTATTTGGCGCTCAATTGGCCGCCACGTTCTAGCGGCCGATGCATTTCAGTAAGCGTCGGCTATTGAACTGTGACCGTGACCTGAGCCGTATGGGTAATTTGTGTGGATGCTCCTTGTGCGTTGACCACAACCGTGTAGGTGCCGGGCTGCGCGACTCCGCCCGAATTGCCACCTCCACTGGTGCCGCACGCAAGTTCGAAGCAGATAAGCGTGAGTAGCACGCCACAGAGGAGTACTTTCAGGTAGCGCTGAATGCCGTGGGAAGATCGGACCTTTACGCCCAAGCCGAACAGACCCAGGAAGGGGAAGCTGAAGGCGAGGGCGGCAGAGGTGTGCTTGCCATTCCTGGCCATCAAGCCGGTTGTATTTACGGCGAGAGTGGCGCTACCAGCTCCATTCAATGGGATATCCAACGATGACGGATTCACACTACAGACCGGTGAAGAGGCGGAAGCCGGAAGAACCGAACAACTCATGTTGACCGTATCTATAAATCCGTTCACAGTAGCTATCGCGATACCGGCGATGCCCTGGCCTCCAGCAGAGATAGCGCCCAGCGACTGTGGAGTTATAGTGAGGATGAAGTCTGGTTGCGGCGCGGGACCACTGCTCGACGCCCACGTATAGTCCACCGTCTGATTGGAATTCATCAAAAGAACGCAAGGACCGGTGCCCACGCAAGCCAAATTGTTGCTCCAACCATAAAAATACGAGCCGGGATCCGGGGTTGGGGTCAGCGTCACCTGCGTGCCGGCAACAAACTGAAAGCTGCAAATATCTCCCTCGTCTCCACAGTCGATACCTGCCGGAGTGCTGGTAATGACGCCGGTGCCGGGGAGTACGCCGGTGATACTCTGCCCCGATACCATAAGCGTATAAACTTGACCCAGCTGATTGAATGTCGCGTTGACGCTCATATTCCCATTGATCTGAATCTGGCAGGTCAGGTTCGTCCCGCAATTGGCCGTACCCTCACCACTCCAGCCGCCAAATTGGCTGCCGTCGGGAGTCGCCGTCAGAGTCACCATGGATTCGAGGGTGAAATTGGCGGCACAGCTCCCCGGCTGGTTGGGATTGTCGGAGCAGTCGATCCCGGCGGGCGCGCTGGTGACTGAGTCATTCGGGTTGCTACCCCCAGGCCCGGTTATGCCAACCGTAAGAGTAGCTTCGGTTGGAGACTGGATGTTGATTTTAGCTACGAATGCATCGGGGCAGAGAACCTGAATCCCATTAATTGTGCAGTTCTCCGTACTCTGTATCGTTCCCTGATATGGGTTCTGGGTGGGAAAGTTGGTCGAGTTGGTGTCTCCCGTGACATAGACATTTTGTAGTGAGTCAACCGCGACGGAGCCGCCAAAAGTGTCCTCATCTCCGGAGCCGCCAAGATAAGTAGAGAACGTTAGCGAGCTTCCGGTCGGGTCGAAAACCGAGACGAATGCGTCGGTGCCGCCGCCCCGAGCGCTTTGCGTTGGTGAAGACAACGGGAAGTTCGGCGAATTGGTTCGCCCGGTGAGATAAACATTGGTCTGAGGATCGACGGCGATCCCAAGTCCGGCGTCACTCTGGCTTCCGCCAAGATAGGTGGAAAATAGAAGCGCCGTGCCGCTGGGATTTAGCTTAGAAACAAAAGCGTTCTGAGTGCCATTTAGCGTGCCCTGGAAAGGATTCTGGAGTTTGAAGTCGGCGGATGCAGTCTGACCGGTGATGTAAGCATCGCCGTTACTATCAGCGGCGACGGAATAAGCGTCGTCCTTGCCACTACCGCCGAGAAAGGTCGAGTAAACGTAGGTGACTCCGCCGCTCGGCGCGTGACAGGGTGCTTGTGCAAAGGTGCAAAGCTTTGTAAGGAACGCGTCGTCCTGACCATCGTTGCAGTTGCCATCCGTGCCACAGGTCGGCTGAAAGGTGCCCGCACTCGTATAAAAATCCGGGCTGACTGTGCCGCCGGTGACATAGATATTCGTCTGCGCACTGCTTGGCTTATCGAGTGCAATACCCGTTGCGAAGTCCTGGTTGGAGCCACCAAGAAATGTCGAAAACCACAGGCCGCCGAAGCTCTCATTAATCTTGACTACAAACGCGTCGGAAGGGCCTGAACCGTGACCCATATTGATTTGGGACTCATTCGCCAGTGCGTTGCAACTCACGAAGTCCGGCGATGTGGTCTGGCCGGCGACATAAACATAGCTACTGCCCGTACCGTAGGCCGTATCGGCTGTTACGGCCAAGCCAGTATCAATATCGGAACCGCCAAGATACCCCGATGCTGTCAGGTAGTTGTAGAGGCCAGTCGTCTCAAATTCCAGGAGAATCGCGCTTTGCGTTCCGCACTTCATTCCTAGTTGTACCGGCAGGCATGAAGGAAGGCCCATGTTGCCGCATGAATCATAAAATGCAGGAAAGTCATCCGATTTCGTATACCCGGTAACAAATATCACGTCGCCTATGGCAATACTTGTGCCGACGTCATCGTCCGAGCCTCCCACGATGGAAGAAAATACCAGTTGGCCAGCAGCGTTAAATGCCGTGACAAACACATCGAGACCGCCGGCATAAGAAAACCCTCCGCCCGTATTGGGGAAATGCGGCGAGGCTGTGGCGCCGGTGACATAGGTAGTGCCGCCTGACACGGCAATTCCCAGTCCTTCATCCAGCGCTTCGCCGCCGAGAAAAGTGGCATACACCACTACCGATGGGTCAATGACGAGTTGTCGCCGGCGATCGTACGATCCGAGGACCAGACTAACTTCGCCATTGTGGCGGCGCTTAAAGCGAGCAGTGACGAGCTTTCGGCTACCGTCTGGCATCTCCTGATAGGCTACCGGCTGATGAATCTCCAAGTTGCCTGCCGGCGATGACACAATCAAGTCGCCTGAAGAGTTCACGTGGCTATGCCGGACTCCGGAAAAGGCCAGCTTGATTTGGTGGGGATCGGCGCCCGGGTTGACTAAAAAGTCGAATTCAAGTTGCTTATCGACACCCCGGAAAACCATGTCGATTCCTGGGTAGACTTCGTGCTCTTGTATGCGGCCATAGAGCGGGACGCCCTCGGCCCAATTCGATTTATCCCAGCCAATGTAATAGTTCTTCTTTCCCGGAAGTTGGTCACTGGCCGAAGTCGACGGCTCGAGGTTGGCACCGACCAACCGCATGGTTACAGAAGTCCAGCGCGAGGGCTGACTGGTTTGATGTGCCGCGGTCTGCGCGGCTATCGCCTTTAGGCTTGTTGGGAGTTCGAGGTGCTCGGGCAGGGAAAAAACAACCTCAGATGGGGTCAGAAACAGGGTATAGCGGCTGCTCCTGGCCGCATATTTGACCGTAGGTCCCATTTGCCCAAGGTTAGGCTCAAAGCCGAGTGGTAAGGCGGCAAGCTGTGCCTTTGCCTTCGATAGTGCGGCCTCATCTACAGTTTGGCCGGGTTGAGCAGGAGATACAGCTTGGGCCGCCGCTCGCGGGATCGTCAGGAGGCCTATAGTTATCGCAAGAGTAAGAAAAATAGACCGATGAGAAACCAACGCCGGATAGGCAGGACAAGGTCGCGATATGAACAGCATAAACGTGGTATTTAATCCCACAGAACATAACGGGAGTATGAACATGTCATCACTATCAGATGAAATCTGACCAGGCCAAATATCTCCTCAATGGGCCGCACGGGCGCCCTCCCGCTCATTTCAGTTCGGTAGGAAATCATTAAAATCAGCGGCCTCGATAGAAGTTGGGAACTGCTGGCTGACGCGGAAGCTCCAGAATCCACAGCACCCCAGGGTAGCCGCAAGAATTTAACATCAGCTTCATCAAACCGTTACACATTCTGTTGATACTTGCCGCCGAAAGCCGATCACACTTTCTACGGATCCACCGCCGTCGCTGCCCTGCAACGGCAATCCTCTGACCACTTTCTAAACTCGCGCAAAGATTGAGATGAGATGACACGAAAGGAAGAACATCGATGACAAAGCTCAAGCCTGTACTGGTAGGCCTGTCGCTGTGTGCGATAGTACTGCTTACCTCCACTGCCTTTGCTCAAGTGAACATCCTGTTTAATGGGGCGGGCTCGTCGGCACAGTTCAACACCTGGGCATTCGGAGCAGAAGCGGGCACGTCCCCGGTTTGCGGTACGCGTAACTGGACCAAGACCAATGGGGCCGTCATCCACGACGTACGTAGCGGCAGCATTCCTGACAATGCGGGTAACATCTGGATTGTGTGGGACAACGACACCAACCCCACCAAGGTTTGCGCTTACATTAGCGTTGATTCCAGCGTTGGCGTCCGCGCGTTCTTTGCTGTGCCCACAGCCGAGGTGATACTTAACAGCTCGGCCAATGGGTCCTCCGGCGATAACCTGGTTCCGTCGCCGTTCAACCCCGATGTTCCGCTACCCTCTGCCGTGTTCAACGCGCTGTACAACGGCGGCACGGGCACACCGGTCAATGCCGGCATGACCGACATCCGGCCTGAAGATGCTCTGTTCGCCACGAACCGCGCGCTGGCGCCTCTGACCCAGAACCGCTCCGGACTGGGCTATGGGCCGCCGCCGATCGGTGTACCCATCCTGAGCGCCTTCAGCAGCAAGAACGCAGTGCCGGTGCAGTTCGCGCTGAGCGGCACGGATCCGATTTCGGGTCAGCCTATCTCCTTCAGCTATGCGACTGCGAGCGTGGGCGCATCCCCGGTCGTAGTTTTTGTGAACACCACCAACACTGGTCTGGGACACACTGGCAACGTACTGCTCACCAACGTTCCCCGGTTTGTGCTGGGCTGGGCGCTGAACGGAAACCTTACGCGCGTCCGCGACCTCTACGGGATTACCGCGACTTTGCCGTCAGTGGGATTGCACGTGCTGCTGCGCGAACCGCTGTCGGGCACCTACAACACCATGGAGTTCGACATTGCTCGCAGCCTGGAAGTGAACAGCTCGCAGGAAAACAATGTAACGCCTCCTGCTGATAACCCGCTTAACCAGACCTACGCCTCGGGCGGCAGCCGCCAGCGTGTAGTTGGAACCGGAGAAATGGTCAGCAAGGGCGGATCGATCGCTGACGCTATCGGCTACTCTTTCTGGGGCTTCGGCAATTTCGCCGGCGTGCTCACCACCACCAAGTACCTCATGGTGGATGGGGTTGACCCGCTGAGAGGCAACTATGTGGGCGGTGGCTTCCCCGCCTGTAACCCCTCCCCTTGTCCCGGACTACTGGCGTTCCCGAACATCAAGAACGGCCTGTATCCGATCTGGTCGATCCTGCGCCTCGTAACGGTAGCGCCTATGCCTAGCGGTATCCAGGCGCTCTACAATGCGGCACTTGCGAACGCAGGTGAGATTCCGGATTTTGCCCCTCTTAATACGCTCACCGTGTTCCGCTCTCACTACAACCAGTCGGGCGTAGCCGGCTCGAATGGCATCACTGGTACGCCTGAAGCTGGTGGCGATATGGGCGGAGCCATCTTCGAGATTCAGGACGACAAAGACTACTTCAACGACACCGGTACGGAAATTCTGCAGCAAATGCAGTAAGTAGCAACATAACCTGGGTTCGCGAGGCGGTTAGAAGACAAGAACTCTAACCGCCTCAGAGCCCTCGCAGTTGACTTAACTCTCCGGCTTTGATGTTGTGGATCATTTTTCAGGCTCTCCGTGAATATGAATCGTGCGTTGCTGTGTGCCACTTTAATTATCCTTAATAGCGTCGTAATTTACGCGCAACAAAAGTCAGGCGATCCAGCCCCCCCGTCCGCCCAAAATAAGCAATCGCAGTTTGCTCCTCCGCCGTCCCCCTATGGCAGAGAAGACTTGCACTCCCTCAAGCTGAGCGACAGCGACTTGCATGAGGCGTCTCCTATTGTTGGCGAGAAAGATATCTATCCGGAGTTCACCCGTGAACTACTTGAAGTTCAGTGGCGCGATGGAGATCCGATCGACTTATACATAATCAAGCCTCCCGGAGTAACTAAGCCGCCAGTGGTGCTTTATCTTTACAGCTATCCCTCCGAGACCGATCGGTTCAGGAACAACGATTATTGCAAGCGCATCACGGCGGAAGGGTACGCCGCGGTTGGGTTGGTGTCGGCCTTGACTGGGCAGCGCTACCACGACCGCCCGATGAAGGAATGGTTTGTGAGCGAGCTGCCGGACGCGCTAGCGATGTCGGTGCACGACGTCCAGATGGAGGTTCAGTATCTTGCTGAACGTGGCGACTTGGATACGGAGCACGTAGGAATTTTCGGGAGTGGATCGGGAGCGACGATCGCGATTCTGGCTGCCTCGGTCGACACGAGAATCAAGGCGGTAGACGCGTTGCAGCCTTGGGGGGACTGGCCAACATGGCTGGCCAAGTCTTCGTTGATTCCGGAAACTGAACGCGCAACCTATCTGAAGCCAGAATTTCTCGCACGTGTCGCGCCCTATGATCCGACCCAGTGGTTTGGCCGCGTACAAACTAAGGCTCTTCGTGTGCAGTTCGTTATGGATGACAAGGTTACACCTACCGCCGCAGTTCACGATATGAAGAAGAGCGTGCCCGCTTCGGCCCAGGTACTGCAATTCGATACCGCACGCCAGCAGTACGAAATCATGCGGGGCGGTCGCGCGTTTGAGTGGATCAAGGACCAATTGCATCCTCCCGACTCCCACCCGGCAAATGCGCGGGCGGATAACACCGAGCATCCTGCTCAGAATGAGCGGACCCAATAATGGAGCGACCAGACCTGCCACCAGACACGAGGTGTGGACGCTTAATCTTCGTACTGGTCCTCTTGCTGCAAACATCCTTACTCTCTGGTCTGCCACAAAAGCCGGCATCCCTTTCCGGAACGGTTACGGACTCCACCGGCGCGGTGGTTGCGGGGGCGATCATAACCCTTACGAGTAGCTCTAATGCAAAACTGACGGCGACCTCCGATGCTCAAGGAAACTATAAATTCAATGATCTGGTATCGGGCACTTACACGATCGAAGTAGCGGCCCCCGGATTTAAACCATTTCGCACCGAGAACCTGACCCTAGAAGCGGCGCAAGAACTTCCGTTAGATGTGTCACTCGAGCCTGGTTCGGAGACTACGAATGTTACGGTTGAAGAGCACACGGCTGCGCAGGTCGAAACTGAGACAGCGGAGGTGTCTGGAACCATCACCCAAAAAGAAGTGGTCACACTCTCGCTGAATGGTCGCAATTTCACTCAACTCATAACGCTGGCTCCGGGAGTTAGTAACCAGACCGGCCAGGATGAAGGTAAGGTCGGCGTACTCGGAAGCGCGAAATACAGCGTCAACGGCGGACGCGTGGAATACAACAGTTTCGAAATCGATGGAAGCGATGTCTTGAATGCCGGCATTAATGCGAGTCACGGCCAACCTGTACTAATCGTAACTCCCAGCGTGGATGCTCTCAGTGAAGTCAAAGTTCTGACTTCGAACTATGGAGCAGAATATGGAAAATCGGCGTCGGGAACCGTGCAGGCCACCACGAAATCGGGCACGGCGAACTTCCATGGAGACCTCTACGAGTATCTTCGCAATGAGCTATTCAATGGCCGCAACTACTTCGACCCGCCTGGTAGAACACCCGAGTACAGGCGTAATGACTTCGGCGGGACTATTGGCGGCCCGTTTTATATTCCCGGCATTTATGATCGAAACAAAAGCAAGACCCACTTCTTCCTTTCCGAAGAGGTACGGCGCGAGATATCGCCACCACAATTCCCATTCAATCAAGCGGTGCCATCAAATGCGGAGCGGGCAGGGATCTTTAATGACGTGTGCCCGACCAGCGGCCCCCTGGCTGGAGGGGGCGGCGGCTTTCTGTTTAAGCAAAGCGCCTATCCGGACTGCCCGGTTTATAACCATACCGGCACTCCCGGCGTTGTGGCGGGATATCTAAACAACACCGTTCCCATAACTTCGTTCGCCCAATCGATACTCAACACCGGACTAATTCCGGCCCCCAATTCGACGACCGGATGCAACTCCCCGATTGGCTCCTGCTATGTGGTGGTTCCCGCGTTGCCGAGCAACTGGAATGAAACGTTGTTCCGCATCGACCAGGAGTTGAGTTCCAACGTCAACCTGATGTTCCGGTTTGTGCACGATTCATGGGACGCAACCATTCCGACGGCATGGCAAAGCTATCTGCAAAGCAGCGGATATGCGCAGAACAGTTTCCCCACAGTCTTCAACACCTTCCAGGGTCCTGGGGTCGATGCGCTAGCTCAACTATCCTGGACCGTTTCTCCGACTATGCTGAACGATTTGAGCTTTGGCTATACGAGCGAAAGCATAACGTTAAATGCAGAGCCGGGCGTCGGGGTCTCGAGCCTTGCGCGCCCATCAGTGCTGGATGCCCCATGCTCTACCAATCCTGCCACCGGCTTTACGCAATGCCCGATGGGAGTAATCTATAACAACGGTTTCGGTGGAAAGATTCCAGGAATCGTGATTGGAGGTACGAATGCCGCCTACGGCGGAAGCGGGTTTGCGGTCGATACGGGGTACACTCCCTGGAATTATTCTAACCCGACCTACCAGCTTCGCGATACTCTGAGCAAATCGATTGGCAAGCACATTCTCCAGATCGGTGCCCAGGCCTACCTCGGACAGCAGAATGAGTTAAGCGCAGCTACCGGCGCTAATACCGGCGATGTCCAGGGAATATTGTTCTACAACAACGTGAGCAGCCCATTTACTACCGGGAATGCATTCGCGGATTTCTTAATTGGACCCTCGAGCTCACAAGCGCAGGCGCATTCCGGTATTCAGAAGTTCGAGCAGGACAGCACGCAACTGAAGTACTACAACCGATATACGGTAGTAGAGCCTTATATCCAGGATAACTGGAAGGTGACGCCGCGCCTGACCCTCAATCTCGGGTTGCGCGTGAGCCTCTTTGGCCTGTGGCACGAAAAATATAATAATGCATACAACTGGGAGCCCCAGGCCTACAACCAGGCGACAGCTTCCACGGTGCTGGTGGATCCCCTAACGGGCCATCTGGTAAGCAGCGCAACCCTGCAGAATATTCCGCTCAATCTAAATAATCTCAATCCAGCTATTACGAATGGCCTGGTGCGTTGCGGGACTAACGGAGTGCCGAGCGGATGTATGAATGGACACGTCTTCAATCCGGCGCCGCGAATTGGCTTCGCGTGGGATCCAACCGGATCAGGCAATACCTCAATCCGTGCCGGCTATGGGATTTTCTATGAGCATGGCACAAGCTATGAAGCTAACACAGGATCATTGATTGGCAGCGCCCCCCTAGTCGTTACCATGACACAGAACCAGCCTTTTACGCTGGAGTGCATCAATGGCGGGAGAGGGCAGACAGGATGCGCGGCGCCTGGGGCATTTCCCATTAATGTAGTGTCAATACCTAGCACACAGATACAGTGGCCTTATGTGCAGCAGTGGAGCGTTAGTATAGAGCGACAGCTGTCCGATAAGTTTGTTGGAACGATAGCCTACGTTGGTAGTAAGGGCACCCATTTGGCCGTCGAAGGCAACGGCAACCAGCTTGCCGCGTTGCCCGCCGCCCAGAATCCCTTTGCTCCGGGTCAGCCGGTTACCTATCAGACCTGTCAGACCTACAACGGTGGTAGCTTCCAGGTCGGCAACACGACCGTAACCAACACACAGCCGGCATTCGTGAATTTGCTGGCTGCCTGCTTCGGCGAACTGCCGGGTACTTTCTCCGTCGATCCCAATTCGCTGAGGCAGGTCGCGCCAGGGATCGGGCAGATCAACTCGATCCTGAACGCCGCAAACTCTACCTATAACGCGTTCCAGGCCACGGTACGAAGCACCAGGGGTCCGGTAACGTTGATTGGAGCCTACACCTATAGCCACTCTATCGACGACTCTTCGGACCGTTCCGACTCGACATTTGTAAATTTGCAGGACCTGGCCGCGAACCGGGCGAGCTCAAGTTTTGATCAGCGGCATCTTATAAATTTCGGGTACGTGATCCAAGACCCATTTCTGTCTATCGCCAAGTTCTATAAGAGTGTCTTCTATCAGGGGGCATGTTCTGGTTGCCAATGCGGGAGCCCGTCAGGGTCCCAATCTGCGCCGCCCGGTTCCGGACAGCCGCACGGCGGACCGCATCCTCAGCGGGCATCAACCGATCAAGAGCCGGCAGCGCATAAAGCCGGTTCTGATATCGAAGACCCCGATTCGCACAGCTGGCTGTCCACGGCGGTCAGGGACATATTTTCGGGATGGGAGTGGTCCGGGGTGACCACTTATCAATCAGGTACTCCATTCAGCGTGATCAACCAGGGGTCGAGCACAATAAGTGTTCTGGATAATGCCGGCGTGGCCAACGGACTGCAGTTCGGCTCTTATCCTGACATAGTTCCCAATGCCAGCACGCCTTTTGTGGGCAACAATAGCCAAAGTTTTGGGCCGCTACTGGGAAACCCTGCCGCCTTTGCCGCCCCGCAAGGATTGACTTATGGCAGCGCCGGGCGGAATTACCTGAATAATCCCGGACGTACGAACTTCGACATGTCCCTACTGAAGACGTGGCACGTACTAGGTGAGCGCGCGCTGCAGTTCCGAGTAGATGCTTTCAACGTGTTCAACCACACCCAGTTCAATATTTACGATCCATTGAAGGGAAATACGGGCAGCAACGTTATCAATTGTTACGGAGCGGCTTCGACAGGCTATTCCGCGGCGGGCGGAGGCGGAACGAACTGCCTGATAGGTAATTCGTTCCTTCACCCTGTCGATGCGCACCAGCCGCGGGTTATTCAGCTAGGAGCAAAATTTAGTTTCTGAAGAGCTACAGCCTAAACTATGTTCACTGGAGAGACGAGTTGCCGGAAGTAGCAGGTTCCAAAAACACAGGTAGTAGTTACCGAAGATCGATGTGCAGCCTTTGGCAGCGAAGCCTGCGCGCTTCTATACTTGGCGCCCTGCTGACTTCCGCGCTTCTGCTACAGATCGGTTGTGGAGGCTCACAAAACTCCACCAACAACCAGCAGGGACTGGCGCCGCCGCCTCCTCCGGTGCAAATCAACTCTTACTTTGGCACGTCGGGTGACCTCTGGAGCACAACTATCAACCACACCGCCGGTCAGGTGAATGGCGAGGACCGAACACTGCATGGGATCCAACTGGCGGGATCTATTATTGGATCGTTGCAAAGCACAAATGGATTTCTGGAGGCCAGCCTCACGACAATTCCTCCAGAGCTGACAGGCCAAAAGATTGGATTCGCACTGGAAGTACCGGGGCGTGTAGGCCTGATTCGTTATGGAGACCTTTCCCATCCGCTGATTCCACTCGCACCGAGCGATGCTTGTGCAAGCATCGGTGGCACGGTGACCTACGACTATGTGACAGTACCCGGCGCTTCATCCCCGCCGAGTTGGGTGCCGAACACCGACAGCAGTTACGGCACGTTCGAGGTTACGACTGATGGAAGCACGTGGAACTTTGCTAACATCACGCAATTTACGCTGACTGGAGCGGCGCCTGCCATTCCCGGTAGCGGATTGCCGGCAGGGTTTTGCGGGAGCGGCACCACAGGGTACGTTGTTACCGCGGCGTCAAATGCCACCAGTCCACCTGTGGCGACCGTCACGATGGGCTTTGGCCCATCCGGGTTCTTCCTTGAGGACAACGGATCTGCCCAGGCGACCCCGGTAGGCGTGGTTCCTTCCAACGCGGTTGGAGCGGGGGTTGGGGCGATTGGGGTCGTCCAACCATCGAGCTCACTCAATACCCAGAGCGTGGTGGCAGGGCAGTATTTAGGTTTTTACTATCAGCCGGGTATCGCGGGAGGAGGAGCGGAGACCCAATTAGCTTCCTTTGGTTGCTCGGGATCCTCATGCCCGACGCCGCCATCGCAGACTGCGATAGTTGGCGGAGTGTTTCCCAATACCGGCGGTGCCTCACCCATCGACGAACCCAACCTTGCGCCTGCGCAAGACGTCGTAATTGACTTGGGTACGCAGAACCCTAACAACAACGGACTCTATCCTTCGGCGATGATTACCGTCTCCGGGATCACATTTCCCGCGGCGGCCGTGGTAGGAAGCCTTGAGCAAAAATATGTCATATTTCTCATCGCGGAAGATACGGTTAACAATGTACCGTTGGCGATATATCTGTTTCAGCAGTAGCGTTCTGAAACAGCCAAATGTTAAGGAGTAGTTACGCAGCAATGAATTGATGATGAAAGTGCGCGACCGTTCCAGCAAAGCACCGGAAACTGACAGTTAACTAAACTAGACTCAGGCCGCGGCTCGATGGCAGAGCGAGACTTTAGATTTCCAAGCCGCAGTGCCGTTCGTCGTTCTCCGAGCTGGTTTCGGTAAGGCAAGAACTAACCCCGCAGTTTGCGAAGTCTAGATGTTGGGAGATATGCAGATGGTCAAGATGTCGCGATTCACGCTGCTAACGACTTTGGTTTCAACTATCGCCCTGATTGCACTACCCCTGGCAGCGCAACAGCTACTTCAGAATGTCCCGACGGACGTTGGTCCGATCGCTGTCGGTGTAAATCCCGCGACGAACACGGTCTATGTTGCGAACAGCGACACGGAAGACGTAACGGTAATCAACGGCATCAATCTGCAAACTGCTACGGTGATGTTGATGCAGGATTTCCCGGCTGCAATTGCGGTGAACGCTGCTACGAACAAGATTTATGTCATGAATCAAGGCGCCGGCACGATTAGCGTCATTGACGGCGCGACGAACAACGCGAGCCTGATCGACGTTTTTGGAAATTTGCTGGTCTCGATTGCGGTAAACCCTGTGACCAATAAGATTTACGCTGTCGATCTGAGTAACAATGACGTTATCGCGATCGACGGAGTGACCCAACAATTTACGGACGTGACGGCAGGCGCGCTGCCTCAAGGGATTGCTATTAATAGCGTCACGAACGAGATTTATGTTGCTAACTACTGCGGTAACGATCCAGAGTGCCCAGCGAATGGCACTGGTACGGTAACTGTTATTAATGGCAGCACTCTACAAACTACGACTGTTAATGTGGGCAAAACGCCGAACGCCATCGCTGTCAATTCGGTGACCAATCAGGTTTACGTGGCCAATATGACAGACGGCACGGTGACGGTCATCGACGGAGCAACGAACAATACTTCAACGGTAAATGTCGGACAGAGCCCGGATGCAGTCGTGGTTAATCAAGTGACCAATCAGATTTATGTTGCAAACCAGATGGATAACAGCGTAACCGTCATCAATGGAACTAATAATCAAACTACGACGATAACCGGCATACCGGATCCGGTGGCTGCCGATGTAGACCCGGCGACTAACAAGATCTATGTAGTTGATATCGGCAACCATCAGACGGTGACCATGATCGACGGGAATACCAACAACATCACCCCGGTTACGGTGCAAGTGAATCCGGTGGCTGTTGCCGTGGACGCGGTGACCAACAGAATTTATGTTCCCAACGAAGGTAGCGACTCCGCCTCGGTGATCGCTGGGGCAAGTGCGGCGGCTTTGCAGTTTGTGCCGCTCACGCCATGCCGCTTGGTGGACACACGGCAGCAAGGTGGCGGCGGACCGATTCAAGGCGGAACGTCGAGGAGCCTCCCGCTTCCTCAGGAAGGCGCTTGTGGCGCAACAATACCTTCGGGCGCAGCGGCCTATTCGTTGAATGTGACCGTGGTCCCTGCCGGACAGCACTTGGGGTATTTGACAATCTGGCCCACCGGCGAAGATCAGCCGGTCGCTTCCACTCTGAATTCGACGGATGGCCGGACCAAAGCCAACGCTGCCATTGTGCCGGCTGGGGCGAGCGGCGCGGTCAGCATCTATGTGAGTAACACTACCGACGTCCTCGTCGACATCGATGGCTATTTTGCGGTTCCAAATTCGCAGACCCTGCAGTTTTATCCGCTGACGCCGTGTCGCTTGGTGGATACGCGTCAGCCGGATGGGCCGCTCGGCGGTCCAAGTCTGCTGGCGCAACAGGAGCGCGACTTCCCATTACTGATGAATACGACCTGCATCCCGCAGGGTCTTAACCCGTCGGCGTACTCGCTCAATTTCACGGCAGTACCAAACCCCAGCGGGCAGCATCTGGGATACCTGTCGGTATGGCCGGCAGGTGATCCGCAGCCTGTCGTTTCCACGTTGAACAATCCCACGGGAACCACGGTGGCGAACGCTGCCATCGTTCCCGCAGGGCAGGACGGCAAAGTCGCTGTCTACGCCTACAACACGACCGACCTGCTGATCGACATCAACGGCTACTTCGCTCCGCCCGGGAGCGGTGGCTACTCCATGTATCCGACGGCGCCTTGCCGCGTTCTCGACACACGCCAAAACAACGGGCAGCCATTCCAGGGAACGATCGTGGTGAATGTTGTGGGTAGCCAGTGCAGCCCCCCGAGTAACGCTCAGGCGTTCGTCTTCAACGCAACCGTCGTCCCGCCAGGCCGCATGCCATATCTGAGTTTGTGGCCCGATGACGGTGGGCCGATGCCGACAGTTTCTACGCTGAATGCTTACGACGGTTTCACCACCTCAAACCTGGCGATCGTGCCGACGACGAATGGTGAGGTCAACGCTTACGCCGCAGGACTGACTCAGCTCATCATGGATATCTCGGGCTACTTCGCCCCGTAATCCGGGAAGGGTGCGCACAAGAAGAACGTTACGAAGCAGGTGACCGAGGGGCCACTCCGGGATGTGCGAGCCCTAACGGGGAGCGCACAGCTAAATTGAGCGCCGCGTGTAGAGGTTTGTCGAGCTTGCTATTCGCGCCGACTCTGCCGTGAGTCCTTGGGCACTGTCTGGTCCAGATGCTCCCGGGGATGCAATTGGTCCAGGGCTACGATCTTACGTTTCGAATGCGGCCCAGGCATTCTCTTGCGTGTGATGGTGGTGCACACCTCGCCAGCCTTTGCGCCGCAAGCGGGACATTCGAAATTCAAGGCATTAAGCACCCCGGTAGTCTACGCCATCGTCGGCGCGCATGGTTGAATCCAGCATAATTTGGCAATAGCTTCTGTCGGATGGCCTGAAACAAAACTACTTATTTGCGTGGCCTGCTCGCTGCTGGTTTAGCGAAAGCTTGGTTCACCTTTGTGATGTTCGCGGAAACTGCAACCAGGTTAGCGGTCCGTGAGGTTAATCCAATTTGCGACAGGAATTGCCACTCTTCGTGCGGTACTGACAGAACCGCATTGCACTCAGGTACCGGTTTCAGGGCGCAGATCCGAAAACGGCGCCCCACTGTTCCGGGGCGCCGTTCTCTTCTGACAACGTCGTTCAGTCTAGAACTGAAGCGCGGGCAATACCGGCGTTCCTTCCTGCTGCACAGACTGCAACTGAGAAGGTTCCAGGCCCAGAGCGTGCAGTATGGTGGGCGCGACCTGCAAAGTTTGGACAGGGCTGTTCACCGCACTCTGCGTGAAGCTTGGGTTGGAGAGCACCATGATCACATTGGTATCGTCATGGGCGAAGCCGCCGTGTTCTGACAGCTTCTTGCTGCTGCCGGTGTACACCACGCCATAGTTGGGCGTAACGATGATGTCGGGCGTGCGGGGATCGCCAGCGGGTGGAATTCCCGGCGCATTAAACATCGTGGTGATCGACGGACCGTAGAAGATTTCTCCCAGGCCGGCCTGAGCTGCGTTCTGCTCCAGGATACCCACGGCGGTTTGAGTATAGGTCGGCGAGGTCAGCCAAAGCAGCGAGACGTCGTCTTCCGTTGGGCCGATGCCGTTCGGATTCAGGGGCGATTCGGAGAACGGCAGGTACTGCGCGATCAGATTCGCGGGTGACATGCCGTTGTTGTTGTTCGGTCCGGGAATCGGAAAGAACCGATTGGGGTCGATCGGCGACTGGCCGTGCTTCGCCGTAATAATGATTAACGTGGAATCGAGCAGGCCCTGGCTGCGCAGTTCGTTGACCCACTCGCCAAAGGAGGCGTCGACGAACTCGATCTCGTTAACCAGTTCAGAGGTCGGGGTTCCGGCCGCGTCGAGATAGCCGCCGCTGCCGAAGCCGTGTTCGATCAGCTTCTGCCCCACGCTGACTACCTGGAAATTCATACCGAAGATGGTTGGCACAGGGGCGCTGCCCTGTCCATTGTGCGTCTTGCCGTCGATCCAGTTGAGGACTGCGTTGACCTTCAGCGTGTCGTAGCATTGGATGTTCTGGAAGCTGTTAGTCCAGGCGCCGGTTTGCGAGGGATCGGGGATGGGATTGCAGGCCGTGCCCAGCGGCGTGACGACTCCGGGTAGAGCCACGACCGTTGAGTTGATTTCCGGCGAATAGTAATCGTCAACGTTGGTGCCGTTGCCTGGGCCGGATACGGCGGAGTACGACGGATGCTTATCGGACCACGCGGTGTAGCCGCCGGCGGCGTGGATCACTCCAAAGATGGTGTTGGTGCGGACAAAGTTCCAGGGATATACGGGCGCGCAACCGTTCTTGGGATCGCGCTCCAGGCGCATGCTGTCGATGGAGTTGATGCCGCCATCGCCCGAGGGCGCGCCGCCGTTGAGTTGCGTCTGGTCGAGATCGATGCCTTCATCGAATTCCGTCCTTGTGCCGGGAGTGGTGAGACCGCAAGGTCCACCGGCAACGCCGTTGCCCGTAGTAATCGTCGGCGGCGCCAGCGAGCGGTCATAAGCCACGTCGTAGTACGCGCCCACGCTACGCGGCGAGCCGCCGGTCACAAGCGCCATAAGTCCAGGAAAAGAGTCAGAAGGCTTTGAAGTGCTGGCGTTCAAATAGGAGGTTCCGGTTGCTGCCAGAGCAGCGATGTTGGGACAATACGGCGCGCCGTTGTTAACTCTCGGAATGCCGTTGGCGCAGTTTACGAGATCCAGCGAGTGCATGCCGTCAACGCTCACCAGTAATACCCGTTGAATGATGTTGTGCTGGTTTGTCGACTTTGACCTGTTGGCGGCGGCGAGATCCAGCGGAGCAATTGCCACAGCCATTGCCAGTAAAGATGCGAGCAGGGACTTCATCGGTGTGCCTCCCGTTTGTTGAACAACAAACAAGAAACTCTAACTTTGTCGCCCAGGCGGATGGTGACGGCCCGATGAAATGTGCGTGACAGGATGATGTCTGACCCGTTTGTGCGGCAATGACTTACAGCTTCTGACGAGTATCACCCGGCGCCTGCCGGAGAGCACCTCGTCGATGGCTCAGGCAGCTCAACCGCTGTCGGGCTCCCCTGGCGGGGAGAGCATCTCACGCTGTAACTTTCGTGGCACATTTAGGCCAGCGGAACCGTTCGGAACACGGTAAAATAACGCAAAGGTAACTCAGAAAATCCCAGGTGCGTCACTCAGAATGTGTAGGTTCGCCTGCTCAGGTATTGCATGAAGAAGATCAGCATTGTCTTGTCCGTTGTGCTCTTTGGCCCGCTTCTCCTGGCCCAGACTCCAGTCTCCACCAGCGACACCGTTGTGGAGGAAATCGTTGCCCGGGTGAACAACAGCATCATTACCCGTGCTGACCTGCGTAAAGCCCGTCAGGAGTTGTACGCGGAGGCCCAGCAGCAGAATTCGTCTCAGGCCGAACAGCAGGCAAGAGATCATGAGAAAGATCTGCTGCGCGACCTGATCGATCAACAACTGCTTCTGGGCAAGGCGCAGGAACTGGGCATTTCAGCCGATACCGAGCTGGTCAAGAAACTGGACGAACTGCGCAAGCAGATGCACGCCGACTCCATGGAAGACTTGCAGAAAGCAGCGGAAGCGCAGGGCATCTCCTTCGAAGATTTCAAGCAAAACCTCAAGAACAACATCATCACTCAGCGCGTGATCGGGCAGGAAGTCGGCGGACACATCACCGTAACCAGTACCGAGATCCAGCAATACTACGATCAGCACAAGGCGGAGATGGAGCGGCCCGAGCAGGTGCGGCTCAGCGAAATCCTCATCTCCACGCAGAACAGCAATGAGGTAAAAAACGATAAGGGCCAGAACGCGTTGCCGGACACGCCCAGCCCGGAGGTCGTGGCGGCTGCGAAGGCCAAGGCGGATCAGGTTTACGAGATGCTGAAAAAAGGCGGCAACTTCGATGATCTGGCGAAGAAATATTCTAACGGCCCCACCGCGTCAATTGGCGGCGACCTGGAGTATTTCAAGCGCGGCACCATGTCCAAAGAGCTGGAATCGAAGGTGTTCGACATGAAGGCTGGCCAGTACACCGAGCCGGTTCGGACTAACCAGGGATTTGTAATTCTGAAAGTGGCCGAGCACCAGACCGCCGGCATACCCCCGCTGAAGGATGTCGAGAGCCAGATTCAGGAGCAGCTCTACGTCCAGAAGATGCAGCCGGCCTTGCGCGATTATCTGACGAAGCTGCGCGAGGATGCCTACATCGACATCAAACCGGGATATCTCGACACCGGCGCCAGCCCCAACGAAACCAAGCCGATCTACACCACGGCGGCCTCCAACGACAATTCCGACAAGCCGAAAAAGAAGAAGAAGCTGGGAGTGTTTTAAAACCACTTGTTCAGGTGCGGATGCTAAGAGCCGCGCCCGCTTCGTGAGCTTCGGTTTAGATTGAGCAGCCGCGACCTCTGCTACTTCTCGAGATGATAGGTCGCACAATACCAGCGGCCGGCTCCGACGCCACGGATCGTTGATCACCCGCAACTGACTGCTGGCTACCAGCCGCAGGCTACTGCTACCATAGGCGCTCAGCGTCGATCTAGTGCCTCCGACGCTGCCACAGGCCTGCATGAAGGATTTCTATATCTGCGATTGTGCCCGGCTGGAAAACCAGACCATCACCTCGTTGTTCGTCGTCGCCGTGAAGCAGGTGAAGTCGAAGAAGAGTGGCGAGCTTTACCTCTCGCTTATGCTTGCCGACCGTAGCGGCCAGCTTCAGGCCAACATGTGGGACAACGTGAACGACGCCATCTCGGCGTTCGACCAGGACGACTTCGTCAAGGTCAAAGGCGTCATTCACAAGTACAACGGCCGCTGGCAGATGACGATTCACAAGATGCGCAAGTTGGGCGAGGCCGAAATCGATTATTCGGACTATCTGCCCAAAACTCCCAAGGACGTAGAGCAGCTGTGGCAGACGCTATGCGATTACGTTGAAACCTTCGAGAATCCCTGGCTGAAGACGCTGTTGCGCGAGTTCATTGCCGACGACGCCATTGCCGCGGCGTACAAAAACGCTCCGGCGGCCAAGACGCTGCATCACGCTTTCGTCGGGGGATTGCTGGACCACGTGGTTTCGCTGTTCACGGTTTGCGATCTGGCGGCGCGGAACTATCCACAAGTCAATCGCGATCTGTTGCTCAGTGGCGCTTTCCTGCACGATATAGGCAAGCTGCACGAACTCGGCTATCAACGCTCGATCGCCTACACGACCAAGGGACAGCTCCTCGGCCACATGATCATCGAACTCGAAATGCTGCACCATAAGCTAACGCGCATCCCCGGCTTTCCTGACGAACTGAAGATCCTGCTGGAGCACATGATCATCAGCCATCACGGGCAGTACGAATTCGGATCGCCCAAGCTGCCGATGTTTCCCGAAGCGCTCATGCTGCACTATCTCGATGATCTGGATTCCAAGATGGAAGCCATGCGTGCGCAGTTCGAACGTGAGGGCGAAATTGATAGCCCGTGGACCAGCTACAACCCGTCGCTGGCGCGCCCGCTGCTGAATACCAAGAAGTTTCTAGAGAAAGGGATGGAAGGCTCGCGAGTGGTTGAGCCGCCCAAGCCGCAAGCCGCTCCGGCGGCAGCAGCTGCGAACGGGCCTGATTTAACGGCTGAACCGGGCAATGAAAAGGTGGAACAAGGGGAGATGGAGTTTGAGAATACGTCCGCGAACACTCGTGATGACGACCCGGCGAACTCTGCTCATCCTGTAGAACCGGAGACGGCGGTTGCCGAAAAATCTCAGGTTTCCGCCCTGGAGGCCTTGCAGCGAAAGTTCGAGTCGCACAAAGTGACCGCAGTGGGTGAGAAGAGCCACTGACGGACGATGCTCGACTTCGCGCAATTCGAGTGGCTCTCCTTCGACTGCTATGGAACATTGATCGATTGGGAATCAGGGATCCTGGGCTACTTGCGACCCTTATTGCAGCGCAAAGATCGCGCGATCGGCGACGCACAAATCCTGAATCTCTATTCCGAGTTTGAACCCCGCGCGCAGTCTGGCCAGTATCGCAGCTATCGCGAAGTGATGGCCGGCGTGGTCCATGAGTTCGGGCACGAGTTGAAGTTCGAAGTAACGGACGAGGCGGCCGCGGGACTGGCTGAATCCATTGCGAGTTGGCTGCCTTTTCCTGACACGGTTGCGGCGTTGCGCCGCCTGAAGTCGCGCTACAAACTGGCGATCCTCTCCAATATTGATGACGATCTGTTCGCGCTCACGGCAGAAAAGCTACAGATTCCCTTCGACTGCATCGTTACCGCACAGCAAGTGCGGAGCTACAAGCCTTCCATCCAGAATTTCGAAATGCTGCTAAGGCGGGTTGCCGTGCCGCGCGAGCAACTGCTGCACGTCGCCGAGAGCCTGTACCACGATGTCGCACCTGCAAAATTGCTTGGCATATCGACCGTGTGGGTGAACCGCCGGCAGGGAAAGGCCGCCGCTGCAAGTAAGCTGGCTGCTGTAGGAGCTGACGTTGAGGTGCGCAGTCTTGCCGAAGTGGCTGAATTGATCGCGGCGCACGGCCATTCAGTTCACGTAGTTTGAGGCCGCGAGTTTCGGCCCCGACCCATCCGCTGTCAACAACAAGAACCAGCGCCCGCCAGGGGCCTCAGCATTGCGAGGCTGTAAGGTCGATGGGCCAGCGAAACGTCCCGCACTCGGGCTGGGCCCGAAATGCGGGAGGTTCGTACCGCATCACAGAGCAGTAATCGGCAACCGCCGCCCTGGTCTTTATGCCTGTTTCATGTTGATCGTGTCCTGCATCACCTGGTCAAAGGTGGTGACGGTGCGAGCGTTGGCCTCATAGTCGCGCTGGGCAACAATCAGAGCGGAAAACTGGGTGGCGATGTCCACGTTGGATGTTTCCAGCGAACCGCCTTCCACCGTTCCCAAACCAGCTGTCCCCGGCGCGCCGATGATGGCCGCTCCTGAAGCCAGGCTGGAGGAGAAATTGTTGTTGCCCACACGCTCCAGTCCCTGGGCATTGGCGAAGTTGGCCAGCGCGATCTGGCCCAGTGCCGAGGTCTGGCCGTTGTTGAAGCTGCCGGTGATTACGCCGTCGGTTCCAATGGTGTAATTCACCAGCGAGCCGCTGCCGTAGCCGTCCGCCGACTTCGCCGAGGTCACGCTGGCGCTGGCCAGCTGGGTGAGCAGCGGCGTATTCGAGCTGTTGTACAGGTCCCAGGCGAAGGTCAGATTGCTGGCGCCGTCGGCCAGGCCGCTGGCCGTGATGCCGGTCACGTTACCGGTGGGAGAAGTGAGCTGGCCGTTACTGTTGAAGGCCAGTGCAGTCGTGTCGATGGTGGTTTGCGTGCCCATGTCCTGCCAGGTGACCCCGCCATCGGTGATGGTCGAGCCGTCAGTCGGCCAGGTGCTGGGAGAAGTCGCTCCTGAAGTACCCGCAACTGTGCATTGATAGATGTGTCCGTTGGCCGTCGGCGGCGAGATGGTTTGTCCCGCGGTGTAGGCGGTTGAGGCCGCCCAAGCCGGCGGCGGGGTGAGATCGGAGTTGGGGATGCTGATGGTGCAATTCCACGCGCCGGCAGCAGTCTTGCTGAAGTTGAAGTCCAGCACGTGCGAGTTGCCCAATGAATCGTAAACCGTAATCGGGGTGGTAAATGCCGGGTCGCCAACGTTGGCTCCCGCATCCAGATTGGTGGTGAGCTGGACCGTGGTGGTCACTTTGGGCGAGTTGATCTGACCCATATTCAACTGCAGCGGTACCAGGGGAGCGCCCGGCGGTATGGCGCCGTTCACCGCCGCATAGCCCATCACCTGTTGGCCATCGGTCGTCTCCAACGACCCGTCGAGACCTATCTGGAAGTCTCCCGCCCGGGTGTAGGAGTTGGTCCCGTTTTGTTGCACCACGAAAAATCCGTTTCCGCTAATGGCTACGTCGGTAGACACGCCGGTGGTTTGCGGGCTGCCGGAGGTCAGGTCAATGGAATTGGCCGCCACTGCCGTGCCCGCGCCGACCTGCACCGGATCGCCGGAACCGTTGGTCGCCAGCGTCTGATAGAACAGGTCGGCGAACTGCGTGGTCGAGCCTTTGTAGCCGACGGTGTTCAGGTTGGACAAATTGTTGGCGATGGTCGCCAATGCCGTCGAGCTGGCATCGAGACCGGAAAGAGGAATGGAGAATAACGGCATCTATGAACCTCCTGCAATAGCGGTGGTCGAGGTACTGCCTTGACCGGTATTCGCTAACTGCTTGAACTGCCCAACGTGTTTTGCAGCAGTTGATTGATTTGCGTTATCTGGTCGACGCTGGTGACCTCGGCCAGTTGGCTGACGAAGGTGGAGGGATCCAGGGGGGACGTAGGGTCCTGGTTTTGCAGTTGGGTCACCAGCAGCTGCATGAACATGCTGTCGATTCCGCCACCTGAAGAGCTGCTGCTACTGCTGCTGGTGGAACTGGAGGTACTGCTTGTCGTCGAGGCCGAAGCCGCGTCATGAGCGGTCGGTAGGATATTGGTTACCATGCTTACACCTCTCGTCTCTCTTACGCCTGAACATTGATGGTTGAAAGCCTATTCGCCAAGGCTGGCAAAGATACTTCGTCCGGCGGCACCGACGCGTCTGCTCGCGAACGAAAGTCTGATCGGAAGCTCGCGCCGGATCGCTCTTGCTGCTCCGCGGATGCCCCCTGGTTTTGGCCTCCGGTCTGGGTGTTCACCTGGAAGTGTTCCAGTCGCAACTGACGTTGTTCCATGGCTTGCTGCAGAGAGGGCACCTCGGCCAGCAGAGCCGCATGCAGTTGCTGATGACTTGTAACCACGCTGGCGCCGACACAGTTGTCGGTCAAGGTGGTGCGGACTTCCAGATTGCCGAATTCGTCGGTATGTATGCCCATTCTCAGTTCGGATTGTCCCAGGTGCTCCAGCACGCGGGCATTCGGCAGCGCTATCGGAGTCGACGGAATCGCCGGCTCGGTATCAGCTGACCGATCGTTGACTCCGCTTGAGCTTGCTGGCGTGGCGGGATTGCTGTCGCCTGGCTGTCGCCGGGCGGGGAACTGGGCAACGCCAAAGCTCATCGCCGAAGAATCCGCCGTCCCGCCTTTGAGAGCGGAATCGGACACATCTCCGCCGTGTTGACCCAGGACCGTAGCTGCCGGAACCTTTCGCCACTGAGCGGCGGCGACGGCGTTGCCGGCGCTGCCCGCCTGTGGGGCCTGTGAATTGCCGGCTTCGCTGGCCACGATCGGATCGTTTGCTCGCCGGCCCGGACCGTTGCCTTGGCCTTTAGCGCGGGAGGCCCCAGGTGAACTGACGGCCGGTGAATTGGTGCTGGCTTGCGCGCTAGACTCCAGAGCCGCGGCCGGGATCGATTGATAGTCGTTCAACGGACTTACCAACGACGGCCAGGGAGAGGCCGTCAGCTCGGTGAACGTCAGGTTATCGGGGGAGGAGGCGGGGTTCTGGGCTTGCGCATTGGAAGACGTACTGCTGCGACCATCTTGGATGGCTGGAGCCTTGGTTGTTGCTTCCGCTGCGCCGTCACCCAAAACGGCGTCTTTAGATGAAATGGCTTCGCCGTCCGCTGAAATTGCTGTTTGCTGCCGGGGCGCAATCGCTGATGAAGACGCGTCGGAGGGCGAGTTTTTCGAAGCAGCCGCCGCATCCGGTTGCAGCTTCTGTTGGAGTCCAATTTCGCCGGCAGCCTCTGAACCGGCGGGAATAAGCGAGCCGTCGCGCAGGTTGATTTTCGGCCGAGATGCGCTTGGCAAGGTGCAATCAACGACGCCGGGCAAAGCGCTCTCGGACGGCAAGGAGGCCAGCTCGGCATCACCCAGCGTGCAGGATGCGGACCACGCTTGCACACTTGGCGTCAGCGCAGCCGTCTCGAGTGCACAGCCATGAGCCGCGATGCTCAGCGCGCCGCCATCGCAGGCGTACCCGCTCGCCGTTCGCTTGTTCTTAAGATCGCTTCCTCCAGTGCGCGTGGCTGCCCCGAACTTCTGAGCCGCAATTCGAGCATTCGGTTGACCTGCGGCCTTCGGAAACAACGGGGGAGATTTTGCGGGCTGAAGCGCTGCGATAGCTCGATCTGACGGCGCACCCAACCGCCCGCCATCCCCAGCGGGCGTGCCTGCGCCTTCACAATCCAAATCAAAGAGCGACGGGCTGCTCCCTTTCTCCGCAGCGCCCGTAATATCCGAATGGCTTTCTTCGGGCGCTTCCGCAGTTGCCGGGTGCGATGAACCTCCGAAAACTGACGAAGCACTTAACAGCGATAGCAGAGATGAAAACCCAGTGCTCGAGCCGGCCGCGCTCCCGATGCTCCTGGTTGCTTCGCTGGATACGTCCGTCGTTGCCGAAGAAGCGCTCACCATGACCATGCCAACAGCAGTGACAAAGCAGGTTGACTGCCATTTCAGCGGCGCCATGTGCCGCACGCTCCTGCTTCGGCGGCGTTGTAAGCTCAAGTTGTTGAACGATCTTGCCGATCAGCAGAGAAACCGCATCATCAGAGAAGGACCAGGTAGGCAAAGTTTGCCCGCGGAACTGGGCAAATCATGCTTCACGCGCAAGGCGTTGCAGCAGAAACAACTCATCCGTCTTTGCCTGCTCGCGCCGCCGTTGTTGTATGCGGTATTCGCTCAGACGCGAGTCGCGCAGCGCCTCCAGGACCCTGCGCTCCCGGCGCCGCTGTTGATAGCGCTGCGCCTGGACGGCGATTTCGGTTTGCAAGCGCTGCAACGAAACCTGCAACTGTTGCTGCCGGCGTTCAAGTCCTTCACAGGATGCGGCGCATAGCTGCAGAGTGGCGGCAGCCACGGGCGCCTCCTGCAAGTTGCTCCATATCGACCGCTGGGCGCGCCGTCGCGCTTCGCGCGTTTGCTGTAGCTCCTGCAACATCGACGCCTGGCGCGTATACAGGCTTTGCAGGCTGAGACGCTCCTGCTCTTCCAGGTTTTGCCGGTAGCGCAATACTGCGGCCAAGGAGAATTGAAAGGCCATGGTGCCTAGGGTGCGAGTGCCGACAGACGCGCTACGCTGTCCGCGAACGGCGCCTGTTCGTCAGGAGATTGCCGCAGAAAAGCCTGCATCCGGGGCAGCGCCTGGATGGCCCGGTCGAGTTCGGAGTCGGTTCCTTTGTTATAGGCCCCAATCCGAATCAGGTCCTCCGAGCGCACGTAAGCCGAAAGCAGCGACCGCAAATGATGACTGCGAGTGAGATGCTCCCGCGAAACCACGGCGGGCATGAGCCGGCTCAAGCTATCGAGAATGCTGATCGGCGGATAGTGGTTTTGCGACGCCAGCCGCCGGTCCAGCACGATGTGCCCATCCAGCAGCGAACGCACCGCGTCCACCAGAGGGTCCTGCTGGTCGTCCCCCTCCATCAGCACGGTGTAGAACGCGGTTATGCTTCCCCGACCGAACCGCCCGGCGCGCTCCACCAATCGGGCAAGCATGCTGAACACCGACGGTGTGTAGGCCTTCGCGGTAGGAGGCTCGCCCGCTGCCAGGCCAATTTCCCGTTGCGCCATCGCGAAGCGGGTCAGCGAATCGATCACCAGGAGAACATTCTTTCCCGCGCTGCTGAAATGTTCGGCGACCGTGGTCGCGGCTAGAGCGGCGCGCAGGCGCAGCAGCGGAGACTGGTCGGAGGTCGACACGACCACCACGGACTGCCGGCGTCCTTGTTCGCCCAGGGCTGCCAGGAACTCGCCAACTTCGCGTCCGCGCTCCCCGACCAGAGCCAGCACCGTCAGGTCGGCAGCGGTGCCGCGGGCCATCATACCGATCAACGTGCTCTTGCCTACCCCACTGCCACCGAATACGCCCAGTCGCTGACCACGCCCGCAGGTGATAAACCCATCGATGGCGCGAACGCCGCAGCCCAGCGGCTCGCGAATCGGAGTGCGCTCCAGCGGCAACGGCGCCGCTCCGTCCAGCGGGCGCCGCTCCCCACAGCGCAGCGGAAGGCCGCTATCCAGCGGTTGCCCGGTTCCGTCGATTACCCTGCCGATCAGTTCTTCGCTGACCCGTAAGAAAGGGCGTGAGCCGGTCGCGACGATCAGGTCACCGTAACGAACTCCGCTGGGCTTTTCCAGCGGCATGCTCAGCACCGTGGTGCCACGAAAGCCGACAACCTCACTCGAATACACGCGGCCCGCACCGTCGTGAACTTCGCAGCATTCTCCCAGGCTGCAGGGCGGTCCTGTCGATTGCACCACGTGGCCGACGATCTGTGTGACTCGTCCCTCCCAGTGCAGCGTGGGCGTCGATTCCAAGGCCGCAAAATAGGGGCGCAGCGCCGTCTCACTCATCGTCCCCTCCGGCCTGGGCCTGCAACAGATCGAAAAAGCCGCTCTCGATCTCCCCCAGCTGCCCATCCAGGCTTATCTCGGTTCGTCCCGACTCCGTCTCGAGAATGCACTGATGGTTCTTGAGGCTGCCGTCAGGGACGACTTCGACGGCGCAGTCGCCGGCCGGTTGCTGGGCACAGAACTCCGCCCAGGCGCGCGCCGATTCCGGCGAGGTGCGCAGCACCAGCCGGGTCCCGGACTGCATGCCTTCGAGAGCCACTCGTACGACCCCGGCCAGCAACAGCGGATCCATCTGCGCCTCACGGCGCAGGATCTTTCGCGCGATGTTCAGCGCCAGCCGCACCGCCTCGGTCTCCAGCTGCCGGAAGTAGTTTTTCTGACGGAGCACGAAGTCGTGCACCGCCTGCGCCACCCCCGACCGTTCCTCGTCGATGGCCTTCGCCGCCGCGGCACTGGCTTGTGCCGACCCCTCCAGCAATCCTTGCTTGCGGGCCGCCTCGACCGCCTGGGCGATCTCCTGCTGTAACGCCAAGTCGCGAGCTTTGTAATCTCCCGCCGGCGCGCCCGCTACTCCGGGAGCAAACGGCATCGCGGCCTGCACCGCCGGGTAACGGAAGCTCTCGACCGGGCGTCGGCTGTCGAATACCACATTGTCAGACAATGTACTCGTCTCCACTTTCCTGTTTGAGCGCGATTTTGCCTTCGGCTTCCAATTGCCGGGCCACCGCGACCACCTCTTCTTTGGCTTTGTTCACTTCGCTGGAACGCACCGGGCCCATCACTTCCATGTCTTCCTTCAACATCTCGTAGGCGCGTGCCGAGATCGCTTTCATCAGATGGTTGCGCATTTCGTCGGAAGATCCTTTCAAGGCCAGGGTCAATACCTTCTTGTCCAGCCGCGCCACCAGTTCGCGAATGCCGTTTTCCGGCAGGGTCAGCAGGTCGTCGTAAGTGAACATCAGGTTGCGAATGTTCAGCGCCAGCTTGGCGTCGTCGGCTTCGATGGATTCGAGCACCGACTTCATCATCTCCGGCTCCAGCCGATTCATCACGTCGGCCGCGCTCTTAAAGCCGGGAAAGACTCGCCGACTCTGCTCGCCCATGGATTGCAGCCGCTTATGGAGCACCACGGTGACTTTTTGCGCCATCTCGGGCGAGAAGTTACGCAACAGGGCCAGCCGTTTGACGGTCTCGACGCGCAGCGCTTCCGGCAATCGCATCAGCACCCCGGAGGCTGAATTGGCGTCCAGGTAAGCCAGCACCAGGGCAATCGTCTGCGGTTGTTCGGCCTCAAGAAAACGGGCCAGCTCCCGGGGGTTCGCCTTCTGCAGCGCATCCATCTGATTGGCGGTCAGCACCTGGGCGTGGCTGACTTGGTCCAGCAGCGCTTCGGCACCGTCCTTCCCGAAGGCCTTCACCAGCAAAGCCCGGGCGTAGTTTTCGCCGCCCTGGGTAACGTACTCACGCGCCTGGCTCAGGCGGTAGTATTCCTCCAGTACTTCGGCCGCCATCTCCGGACGCACTCCGTTCAGCTCGCGGATCTCTTGCGTCAAACGTTGTAGTTGGTTTTGCGACAGGTGCCGGTAGATGTTTGCCGATGCCTCTTCTCCCAGCAGCACCAGCAGGATCGCTGCCTTGCGAATTCCGTTCAGGTTGCGCGCCCCGTTCGCCGGAGAGCTCATTCAACACCGCCATCGCGCAGCCAGCTCTGCACTAGTTGCGATGCCCCGGCGGGCTCGCTCTTTACCTTCTCCACCAGATGGTCCTTCAACACGCTCAGTTTCTTCAGCGCCGGGTTGCCCTCGCCCGCCGCCAGCAAAGCGTCCACCTGCTCTCCGGAATCCAGCCCGCCGACCTGCGCGTTTGAGTTGTTCCCAAGAAGCAGCTTGCCGGTCGCGGAAGCCAGCGGCAGCTCGCGCAAGGCGGTGATCACCTGCTTCTTGACCGGACGCAGCAGGAGCATATAGACGCTTCCGAACAGGCTGGTCAATGCCAGGTAGCGGATCAGCCAGGTCCAGTCGCGCAGGTTGCGTTGCACCTTTTCCAGCGGGGTGGGTGGCGCCGGAGCTTCCTGCTGCAGGACCTGGAACGATAGGTTCTCCACCGCCAGCAGGTCGCCGCGCTTGGCATCGATGCCCAGCGCCGCCGCCGCCAGTCCCTCGATCTGCTTCATCTCCTCCGGGGTCCGTTTGCGGCGAGTCGCGGTCCGCTGGCCATTTTTCTGTGCGATCTCGACCGCATCATCCACCAGCAGGGCCGCCGCAATGCGCTTGATCTGGCCGGCCGGTTCAATGGTGTGGCGCACCAGCCGATTTACCCCATAGGTCCCGCTCTCGGTTTTCGTGCTCTGACCCGTGCCTTCCGCCTTTTGCGGGGCGGGCACTTTGGCGTTGGGCAGGTTACTGCTGGTCCCGGGAATACCTCCCGCTGCCGCGCCGCCCAAGGTTTCTTCGCTGCGGGTCATGCTGAGCGCAACCGCACTGTTGGGATCGTAGGTTTCCTGGGTCTCCTCGCCGGAGCGCAGGTCGTACTCCACATGCACACTGGCGCGCACCCCGGCCACTCCGACGACCGGCTCCAGTGTCTCCACCACTCGTTTAGCCAGCTCCTGATCGAGCTCCGAGCCGCCGCCAGCGCCGCCGTTACCCAGACGATTCAAAGGCTGGTTGGTATCGGCATCGACGACTACCACATTGTCCGGGCTCAGGCGATCGACCGCTCCCGCCACCAGCTGCCGGATCGCCATGTCTTCCTGCTGCGGCAAGCTGCCGCGCCGCAGCTTGACCATCACCGACGCCTTGGCCATGCGGTCACGCTCGCTGTACAGCGATTCGGCAGGCATGACCAGGTGCACCCGTACCGCTTCCACTTCGCTAAGCGTGCCCAGAGTTCGCTCCAGCTCGGCTTCCAGCGCCCGCTGATAATTGACCTTCTCGCTGAAGTCGCTGCCCGCCCAGTTGGGCTTGTCAAACAGCTCAAAGCCGAGCCGGCCGCTATGCGGCATGGGCTGAGAAGCCACTTCCAGGCGGGCACTGTCGAGCTTGTCGGCAGGCACCAGAATACTGGCGCCGTCAGGGGACTGTTCGTAGGGAATCTTCTTGGCCGCCAGCGAAGCCGCAATCTCCTGCGCATCAGCCGGGGCGAGGCCGGAATACAGCGTCTTGTAATCCTGCTTCCCGATCAGCTGCACGAAGATATACAACGTGCCCGCGACCAGCACCGCGCCCCCGGCAAGCAGCAGCCGCTGCTTTACCGTCAAGCCGGCAAGAAACTGCTTACCCCGCTCGACCACCTGGGATAATGCGAGCTCGGTATTGGCCGCCATTCACTTGGGTCCTAGAACTGCATGCCGGCAATCTGCTGGTATGCCTGCACAACTTTGTTGCGCACCTGCAACATCAGTTGAAACGACAGGTCGGCCTTCTCCACCGCGATGGTGGCGTCATGCACGTCCGCCCCGCCGTTTTCCATGAGGCTGCTCACCTTGTAGCGCGCGTCCAGGCTGAGGTTGTCGACGTCGGAAACAGCCTCGTGCAGGCTATCGGTAAAGCTGGTCCCCCCGCCGGATTCGAGCTTGGGCGCCGCGCTGTCGGCAACGTCTGCCGGCATGATCCTGAATCCGATGTTGTTCAGCTCTACGCTCATGTTTCGCCTGCCGCACCTACTTCAGAATTTGCAGCGATTGCTGAATCATCTGCTTGGCTGCCTGAACCGCGCTGGCGTTCAGTTCGTAAGCCCGTTCGGCGCCCATCAGGTCAACCGTCTCCTGCACCGGGCTGATATTGGGATACGAGACGTAGCCCTGGCCATCCGCATCGGGATGTCCCGGTTCGTAGCGCCGCAGAGGCGCGGTCGAATCTTCCACCACACCGCCCACCCGCACTCCGCCCTGAGGCTGAGCTGCTCCCAGGGAGCTTGCCAGGACCATCCGAAAGGGCGCCGCGGGCTGGCTGTTAAACACCACCATGCGCCTGCGATAGGGTCCGCCGCCGGGGGTGCTCGTGGTCTCGGCATTGGCCAGGTTGCTGGTGGCGACCTCGGCCCGCAGACGTTCGGCTGCCAGCGCCGAGCCGCTGATCTGGAACAAGCCAAAAAGACTCACTGGCTGCCTCCTCCGTTGATCGCCATCTGCAGGCGGCTGAACTCCGAGCGCAGCAGGGTCACCTCGGTCTGGAACTGCAGCTGGTTTTGCGCCATCAGCAAGCTTTCACGATCGATGTTGACGTTGTTGCCATCGGGCCGCTCGATCAGCCCCGGCACATCGCGCACCACCGGCGTGGACGGCTCTTCCTCGCTGCCCGCCAGGGCACGCTGCAGCTCCCGGGTGAAATCGATGTCCCGGGTGTGATAGCCGGGGGTGTCGACGTTGGCGATGTTCTGGCTGACCAGCTCTTGTCTCTGCGCCGTCAAGTCGAGGGCATGCCCCAGAACGCTTAGCGATGGCGTGGTCACCAGACTCATGAAAGCCTCCGCGGCGACAGGCCGTGTTCGCGGATCTTGTTGCGCACCGTCCGCAGGCTGATGCCCAGCAGCTCGGCGGTGTGGGTGCGATTGCCGGCGGTGGCATCCAGCGTGATCTTCAATAGCGTTTTTTCCAGCTCCCGCAAGGAGAGCCCCGGCCGTAGACAGTGCACTTCGTTCGCCGGCGTAACCCTGGGACTGATCGGCAGCATGGGATCGCCAATTTCCTCACCTTTGGAGAGGGCTACGGCGCGACGGATCACGTTAGCCAGCTCGCGCACATTGCCCGGCCAATCATGGGCGAGTAGGGCGGCGCGAAAAGCTTCACTCAGCGAAGGCGGCGGATCCGGTGCGGAGAATTTGGCTGCATAATACTCGGCCAGCTCGATGACGTCTTCTCCGCGTTCGCGCAGCGGCGGCAAGGTCAAAGGAATTACGTTCAGCCGATAATAAAGGTCCTCGCGGAAGCGGCGCTCTTCGACCAGGACCTGCAGCACGCGGTTGGTGCTCGCAACCACGCGCACGTCGACCCTGACCGGCCTCAGGTCCCCCAGCCGATAAAACTCGCGCTCCTGCAAGAAGCGCAGCAGCTTGGGTTGGAGCGACAGGGGCAGCTCCCCGATCTCGTCGAGCAGCAGCGTCCCGCCTGAGGCCATCGTGAACTTCCCGGGAGCTCCCACTGCTCCCGTGAACGCCCCGCGCACATGCCCGAACATCTCGCTTTCCAGCAGACTCTCCGGCACGGCGGCGCAATTGATGGCGATGAAGGCCTGGCCGGCCCGCGGACTTTCCGCATGAATCAGGCGGGCCAGTAACTCCTTGCCGGTGCCGCTTTCGGCTTCCAGCACAATGTCGGCATCGCTCTTTGCTGCCTGGCGAGCGCGTTCCAGGGCCTGAAGCAACGCCGGCGAACTGCCGATGATCAAATCAGAAGCCTTCGACGCCTGATCGTGACCAGCGTGCAAGGTGGAGCGCGGAGCAGTCGCTGTCGAGGTGCGAACGTAGTTTGCAGTGGGCAACATCTGCCCAGCTACCGTGCATGCCGCTGGCCGCTCGGAGCGGCGCCACATTGGAAAGCTTTCATGCGACATAGCCCGGGCTTTCAACCAGGGATGCAGATTCGCGCGTGCCCAGCCCCAGATGCTGGGGTAGGATCGCGCCGCCTTCGGCCAGAATCGAAGCCCGCTCCAGGACATGTTGTAATTCGCGAACATTCCCCCGCCAACCATGTTTTTCCAGGGCCCGCAGCGACTCCTGCGACAGGTTTTGTTGCCCGTCAGCCGGCTGCAGCTTGGCCAGGAAATGCCGCGCCAGAGGCGAAATGTCTTCGCGCCGGCTCGCCAAGGGAGGCAGCTCGATGGGGAACACCGACAACCGGTAAAACAGGTCTTCGCGAAACTGTCCTTTGCGGGATAGCTCTCCCAGGTCGGCATTGGTAGCCGCGATCACCCTCACGTCCACCCGAAACAGATCGGAGCTGCCCAGGCGCTGGACCTCTCCCTGATCGAGGAAGCGCAGCAGCTTGGACTGAAGCCCGAGCGGCAGTTCGCCGATTTCATCCAGAAACAAGGTGCTGCCATGCGCCGCGTGGATGCGGCCGAGGCGCGACTGCACGGCGCCGGTAAACGCACCGCGCACATAGCCGAACAGCTCTGACTCGAGCAGCGCCTCCGGGATGGCCGCACAGTTGATGACCACCAACGGCTTCGTAGCTCGCGGGCTCAGCTGATGAATGGCAGTTGCGACCACCTCCTTGCCCGTACCTGTGGGTCCGGTGACCAATACCGGGGTGTTGCGGGGCGCCACCAGGCGGGCCATGCGATAAACCGACGCCATGCAGGGGGCCTGACCGATCATGCCGGGCAGCGGTTCAACCGCAACCGTGGAGTTAATTACCGGCCGCCTCGGCGGAGCCTGCCAGCGATCTATGGTCTGAAACAGCCGGCAGGCATCGGCGCTGCGCCACTCGGAGGGCAGCAGGGGATTGCCCGACTCGTCCAGGAAGAGAACGTCAATCCCCGGAAAGCGGCGATGGATGGTCTGCAGCAACTCCTCGGCATCCAGATCAGGCAAGCGCCGATCAAGCAGCAGCAGTTGACACTCGCTGTTTTCGAGTTTTCCCAAGGCGTCCGCGCCGCCCATGGCCTCCGCCGCGGTCACCCGCGAGAGGGTTAGACTCTGCAGGATTTGCCGGCGAAGTCCGGGATTCGAACTGGCGACGATAACCGCAGGATCAAGAGAATTGAATGCTTGCGTTGGGGGTGTCATGTGAATGTTCTAACCCGCAGAGATTAGAAAGAGGTTGGAGCAGGATTAGAAAATTCTTGAGGAAGGAGTATTTGCGCTTCTAGGCGAGAGGCAAGGTTCCCGCGCATACGGCGTGATCCGCATTGGATCGGATCAGTGCAAAATCGCCGCCGGCTGCGGCGAAGGTCCGGCGCGCCAGTTCGATTTCGCAGGAGTGACGGTATCCGTCCTCGAGCGGCCCTATGGGCAGGGAGACGGCGCCTTCGATGAGAATCTCCGCCCGCTGCTCTGCTCGCCGGGCCACGGTGAAAGCGAGCGTCTCTCCTTCGGCTAAGTAAACCAGAAGGTACTCGAGCAAGACCACCAGGCAGCGCATGAGCCGCATACGTTCGGCTTGGACCAGCAGCGGACCGCATGGTGTTCCTACCAGTAAGCCTCGCCCTGCCGACTCGAACATAGGCGAGAGGTCCTCTTGCAAATCGCGCAGCAAGGCTACCAGGTCAGCCGGCTGCGACGATGCGACAGGCTCGCACGCATCGTTCAGCGTCCGCGCTAACAGCAGCCGCTGGCGCAATCGTTCAGCATGATCTAATGCGCTTTGGACGCTGGCGCGCAGTTGCTCATAGGTGCGGTCATTTTGCAGCGCGAGCTCAAGGGTGCAGTGCAGCGCAGTCAGCGGCTGGCTGAGATTATGGAAAACCTCGGAGATGAATGCTGGCTCAGAAAGCGTCCGGCTTGCCGCGCTGTTACTCATCAGGCCATCACCTCGGAATGGCAACTCAATTCGTAGCCCACGCCCCGCACGGTGTGAATTAGATGCGGTGTGTGCTCGCTATCGATTTTCTTTCGCAGATAGTTGATGTAAACATCGACGATATTGGTGCTGGTATCGAACGACAGGTTCCAGACGTGTTCGACGATCATGGCCCGGGTCACGCGCCGCCCGGAGTTGCGCATGAGGTATTCGAGGAGGGCAAATTCCTTGGAGGTGAGTTCCACTCGTTTGCCGGCCCGCTCCACTCGCCGCGCTACCCGGTCAAGCTCCAGGTCGGCGACGCGGAGCACGGTTTCGACGGTGCGAGGGCCGCGCCGCAGCAACGCGCGTATTCTCGCCGAAAGCTCGGTGAACGAAAACGGTTTGATTAAGCAATCGTCAGCGCCGCTGTCGAGCGAGTACACGCGGTCTTCGGTACGGTTGCGGGAGGTCAGGACCAGCACAGGCATGGACGGCTTCTTCGGCCGCACCAGCTTCAACACGGAAATGCCGTCGAGTTTGGGCAGGTTGAGATCGAGCACCATCACGTCATAGTCGCTCGCCAGCGCCATGAACTGGGCCTGCTCCCCATCGGCCGCGACGTCCACCGCATAGTGCTCTGCCTCGAGGCCCTTGCGGACAAAGCTGGCCAGCGGCGCATCATCTTCCACGACGAGAATTCGCATTCGAGTGATGATCCCACGGTTACTTTGACGGCTGCGCTCTTCCACAGTCAATGACCCAGCTCACCGCGGCAAGAATGCAGTTCCCATTTCAGGAAGTCAGCTTCGCGCTCGAGCAGCCCGGTATGTAGTTCTGTGGGTTGGAGTAGTAGGCCGCTCGTTGGGGACAAACCGTGGACGAACTAAGGAGAAATGCAGGAATTTATTGTTACCGGGCGCGGTGCTACTTACGTATCACAATGGATGCTGCTTAAGTATCACATCACTAACGTCATAATCCTTCGTCTGCAGCGGCATGCGGAATATAATCGAGTTATGGCACGTGGTTGGGAAAGCAAGTTTGTGGAAGCTCAAATCGAAGAATCCGATTCCGACTTACCTGGTGAACCTGAACAGAAAGCCTCTCCGGAAGTGCTGCAAATGGTTTTCCGGAGAAAAGAGCTTGCGCTTTCACGCAAGCATGTCCTCCAGCAGTTGGAGATCAGCTCCAACGAGCGCTATGCGGAATTGTTGCGGCGCACTTTGGCTGGACTGGACGCCGAGATCGCGTCGCTAGCTTAGATCGCGACGTAGTCCTTGGCAGCAACGCGGATTGTCCGTCCGGAACACGCCTCTTCGCAGGCCTGTCGCGGGCTCACGTCCAGCTGTGATTGTGATCACGGACGTGTGTTTGCCGGCAAAGCAAAATACTGCTAGAGGTGCGCTATGCCGGTACTGGTCATTGCCGTAGTTTTCTTCGCGATTTTTCTGGTGATGGGCGTCATGGCGATTGCGGCCATGGTAGCCGAGCACCGTGGTCATCTCTTTAGCTGGCAACGGGACGATGAGCCCACGGTCATCGAGAAGTAGCTATCGTGAGGCGCTTCGGTGAGGCGACTCACGCGCGCCCTATCGAGCCTGCAAGACACGGGTGAGGCAATCCTCGCAAAACCCGCTGTCCTTGATGTCGATCCATTCCACCGCGTGCGAAGGAGCCATTGCACATTGATAGTCCTGGCAATGAGTCAGGCTGAGCGTGTGTCCCAACTCGTGGACCGACTCAACTAAGAGACGGTTCGCCAGCAGATCTCCATCGTGAGGCAATCCATAAAACTCCTGCTGCAGGCGCCGGTACGATACCAGGGCGGAGTTTCCGCCCAACTGCGCCTCGCCGAAAACAAAAGTCAGAATCGGGATGTAGAGATCGAGCGGCGTAATACCCAGCAGCCGCCAGGTGTCGCGGGTGAGGTGCCGTTGCATGGCGCCCAGTATCTCGGAAGAGTGATACTGCTGGCGCTCAGCATGCAACGCGAAGCAAGGATCGACGACGGAGCCAAGTATCTCCGCCGGCATGTGAAACTTTTCCTCCAGCGAGGAGGCGAGCCACTGCAGAAGCTTTGGATCAGGGGAGCCGACCGGCAGTAGATGGAGGTACTTCATGGCTGCGAGCTTCGAGCCGCGAGCTTCGAGCTTGTAGCGCTGCTCTCCGCAGCACGGCACTTACTTGTTGAAATCCCCATCTGGACATTCAATGTCTTGCGCTTTTCACGTCAAAGCCGAAGTTCCAGAACCCCGCAGCCGGAAGCTTGCAGCTCTAAGCTAATTGCTAGTTGCCAGTTGCTCTTTCTCTTTTCGATTCCATCCATATTTCTTCAGCTTGTGATGTAGCGTGACCCGGTCGATTCCCAGCACTTCGGCGGCCCGGGTTTGATGGCCGCCGCATTCCTCCAGAACGCGCAGAATATGGGCGCGCTCCACGTCTTCGAGGCTGCGCGCGTCACCGGCGACCGATCCCATGCCGCTCCTGGATTTGAGGGTAAAGTCAGGCTCGCGCAATTCCGGTTCCTGGGCGACCACCATCGCGCGCTCGACGGCGTTCTCCAGTTCGCGCACGTTGCCCGGCCAGTTGTATTGCTGCAAGGCATTCATTGCGGCCGGCGACACTCGATTGATGTGCTTGCCCATTTCGTTGGAGAACTTGCGCACAAAGTGGTCCACCAGTACCGGGATGTCCTCGCGCCGCTCACGCAACGGCGGTACCTCGATGTGGAAGACATTCAACCGGTAGTAAAGATCGGGACGGAACCTGCCTTCTTCAATCAATTGTTCGAGGTTCTTGTTGGTTGCGGCCACCACCCGAAAGTCGACTTTGATGGTCTGATTGCCGCCCACCCGCACAATCTCGTGTTCTTGCAGCACGCGCAACAGGTCGGTCTGCGTCTTCAGGCTGATGTCGCCGATCTCGTCCAGAAAAACCGTGCCGCCTTCGGCAATTTCGAACTTGCCCTTTTTGCGATATTGCGCCCCGGTGAATGCGCCTTTTTCGTGGCCGAAGAGTTCGCTTTCCAGCAGGGTTTCAGTTAACGCCCCGCAGTGAATCACCACCAGGGGATGAAACCGTCGTGCACTGCCGGCATGAACGGCGCGAGCCACCAGTTCTTTGCCCGTACCGCTTTCGCCGGTGATGAGCACCGTCGCATCCGTGGGCGAGACCGTCTCAATGGCGTCGAAGATTCGCTTCATCGCCGTGCTCTGGCCGATGATCTCCGACGGCCGCGCGATCTCCGCCACGGTTTCCTTCAGCCTTACATTCTCCTGCTGCGTCCGGCGGTGCGACATGGCCTTGGTGATCAGATGAGCGATTTCGTCCGGGTCCAGCGGCTTGTTGACGTAGTCATAAGCGCCATTCTTGAGCGCGGCCACTGCAGTTTCGACCGATGCGTAGCCGGTCATGATGATGACCAGCATGTCGGGATAGATCTCATGCAGACGGCGCTGCAGTTCGATGCCATCGGTCCCGCGCATCTTGATATCGACCAGTGCGACATCGAAGCTCTGCTGGGCAACGCGCGTGAGTGCCTCGTTCGCGCTTTCTGCCGTGGCAACGTCGTAGCCTTCTTCCGCGAACCATTTGGCCAGCGAATCGCGTACGCTGAGCTCATCGTCAACAATCAACAATTTTCCTTGCGTCATAAGCCTTCCCTCAAACACCCGATTCCTTCGCGCTCGAAGTCGCCGGTTCTCCCAGCGGTGCGCGGCTGTCAATGGGCAGCACGATGTTGAACGTCGTCCCTCGTCCGACGGTGGACTTCACTTCGATCTGTCCACCGTGGCGCTCCACGATGTTCTGGCTGATGGCCAGTCCCAATCCCGAGCCGCCCGACTCTTTCGTCGTATAGAACGGCTCGAAGATGTGGCTCATGTGTTCCTCCGGTATTCCCATGCCGTCGTCGCGAATAATCAGCTCCATCGATTCGCCAACCGCGCGGGTGCTGATCCAGAGATTGCCCTCCTGCGGCATCGCATCGATGGCGTTGATCACCATCGCCAGCACGACCTGCTCGATCTGCGCGGGATCGCAGTGTGCGGGCGGCAAATCGGCCGCCAGATCAAGGTTGAGCTGGATGCCGGCAATGTCGAGCTTGTGCTGCACCAGCTTTATGCAGCGTTCGATGACCTCGTTGAGATCGCACCAGGTCAGATTGATGGGCGACACCCGCGAGAAGCTCAGCAGATTGTGCACCAGATCGCCGCAGCGTTTGCTTTCGCTGGCGACCAGATCCAGCGAGCTGCGCATCTCTTCCTGCTTCGGCGTTGCTTGCGTGTTCTTTTCGATCCACCGCTTTACCACCCGGGAATAAGTCAGGATTCCCGACAGCGGATTGTTGATCTCGTGCGCGACCACGGCGGCCATCTTGCCGATAGTGGCCATCTTCTCGACGTGCAGCATGCGCTGGTGTGCTTGTTTCAATTCCCGCGTCTTCTCGTCTACACGCTCCTCCAACGTGCGCGCCCAGGCCGTGATTTCCGCCTGTGCCACCTGCAACCGGCTGCTCATCTCGTTGAAGGATTCGGCCAGCTCGCCGGCTTCATCCTGTGATCGCACGGCAATATGATGGCCCAGATCTCCTCGGGCTATGCGCTCAGTGCCCGCCTTCAGCTCGCGTAGCGGATCCCGCACCACAACGCAGATAAAGAGCCAGCTCAGGAAAAGCACCGCGATGAGAGCCACTCCGGTGGCAGCGGCCATTTCGCGCTGCTCGTGCGCGAGTCCCTGATCAACTTTAGCGAGTGAAATGTTGGTATCCAGCACGCCCAGAATCTGCGTGCCGGCAGGATGCGCGTGGCACGAAGCATTCGCGCACGCGGGCTCGTTTTCGATGGGCGTGATCACCCCCAAAACGCGCGTCCCATCAGCCCGGTAAACGCGAAAACGGTCGGAACGATTCAGCCGGGCCAGCGGCTTCGACTTCTCATGGCATGCGTAGCAGGCTTCGGCACTCTTATCGACCATCGCTCCGACTTCCGCCGGCGCAGTCGAGTAGCTGATGACGCCCTGCGGATTCATGATGCGGATGCGCACCATGTCGCGCTGGTCCGCCATGTTCATCATCAGCTCGTACAAGCCGGTGCGATCGTTATTCAGCATGTAACGGGAGGCGCTGCGGCGCAACACATCGCTCTGCCGCTCGGCGGCGAACCGCGCGGCTTCTTCCAGGTGCTTGCGTTGATCTTGAATGCTGAAGTAACCGAAGAGACCGAGGATGATGGTCAGCACGAAGAAGATGGAAATCATCAGTTTCGCGCTGATGCTGTGGCTCAGCCGTCGAAACCAGCCAGACTGCGGAGCAACGGGGCTTCCCTCGTGCGCTTGGTGAACTTCCTTTGGAGCTCCATTCGAATTGTCAATCGCCGGCATGGACGGGCACCGCAAATTCACTTTCCACAACTTCGGCTTTGCGTAGTGCCGGGAAGTGCGCCTTTTCCTCAGGGAAGATAGGCAGATATTTCGCCGCCAGACCAAAGATGGCAAAGCCGAGGGCCACGAACATGGCCGTGATCACTGTCTCGGTCCACTTCGGCGCGTAGCGTCCACCGACCGCGCTCTCCACTCCGGTGATGGCGACGTTGAGACGATTCGTCACGAAGCCGAGGAGACAAATCACCGCCGCCAGATAAAGCCCCTGCGCGCTCTCGCGAATTTTGGGCACCAGCAGCATGCCCAACGGAATCAGCACGGAGAGGAAAATCTCCAGCAGAAAGAAACGCTGTTCATAACCAGGCGTGAACACCAGATTCAAAATCCCGCGATGATAGAAGTCTTCGAATTTGAGGATTCCGTACAGCGCCAGCACCACGACCAGCACCCGTCCCAGGTCCCGCAGGATGGGCAGCTCCAGCTCGCGCCCGAAATATTTCGAGCTCATCGACGATTCGAAGATGGTCATTGCCAGCCCGACGGAAATCGCGGACAGAAAGAAGAAGACCGGCAGCAACGGGCTATACCAGAACGGATGCAGCTTGTTGGGCATGATGAGGTACAGTGTGCCCAGGGAAGACTGATGCAAGGTCGAAAGCAGCACTCCCAGAATGACGAACACCACCATCACACTGCGAACGATCTTCAGCGCCCGGTACAAGTGGAAGTGCTCCAGCACGATGGGCGAGAACTCCAGCGCCAGCACCGTGGTGTAGAGCATCACGCAGTAGGCCACCTCGAACATCACCGAGTGCGGGTTGCGCATGATCAGCGGATGCCAGATGTTCCACGGCAGGCCGAGGTCGTACATCAGCGCCGCGGACACCAGTAGATATCCGAGGAACGCCGTCAGAATGGTCGGTCTGACGATGGAATGGAAGCGCTTGATGTTGAAGATCTCAACCGCGGCCGTCAACGTGAAGCCACCGGCCGCCAGCATTACGCCGCACATCACGTCGAAGCCGATCCACAGGCCCCAGGGGAACTGATCGGAGAGATTCGTCGATGCGCCCAGTCCGCGAAAAAAGCGAACGAAGGTGCAATAAACGCCGGCCACCATGATGACCAGGAAGACGGCCTTCCAGAAGGTGAATCGCATACGGGGGACAGTCATCGGTCACCGCCTTTGTGCTCGTTTTCGTGTGCTTCCGCCTCCGCCACATCCTGGCGGCGATGCGTGATCCAGTAAATTCCACCCAGCATGGTGCCGAACAGCGGAATGAAGTCGGGAATGCGCGACAACACCTGGTACGTATAAAGAGGAAGCGCGCGTTCGGTCAGATCGGTTCGCAATCCGAAGTGGTTGAAAGGCACAGCCGAGAGCAGCAGGACCGACGTTCCCCCTACTTCGGTTTCACCAAAGATGTGGTTGAGATAAGTGCCGGGATTGTCGTGGACGCGCTTCCTGGCTTCTTCCAGCAACGTGTCGCGGTCGCCGAATATCGTCGCCCCGACAGGACAAATCTCGGCGCATGCCGTCTGCTTGCCCTCCGCGACGCGCTTGCTGCACATAATGCATTTGCGCACCCCGGGAACTGCCTTGTCCCACTCATACTTCGGCACCCCAAAGGGGCAAGCCGCCATGCAATAGCGGCAGCCCATGCACTTATGCTTGTCGTAAGTGACCGGCCCCAGCGCCGTCTTCTGTAATGCACCAACCGGGCATACCGAGGCGCAGGCCGGGTCCTCGCAGTGCATGCACAGGCGGCGCATGAACTTGTCGTCCTTTACCAGGACGGTGGTGTACTTGTGGGCTGAGGTTACTTGTTCGGCAGCGATCTTGTCGTCGTAGGGCAGGCCGTTTTCGGTGGCGCAGGCCTGTTCGCACTGCTTGCAGTTGATGCATTTGGTTGCATCGTAGAGGATTCCCTTGCTCATGAGCTTCTCCCAGGCCGTAGCCAGGGAGTGTTATGCGCTGGTTACGGCCAGATCGCCCGTCGGCCCTGCTGAAGTCAATCCGCAATCTAAGTTGCGATCAGGGCCCGTACCCATCTCGGCGGCGTTCCGGCGTTGGGGAAGCGCCGTCGGGCGTGGACGCTGTCGGGAGCCGGTTCGGACCGGCCGCTAGAAGCCGGTCCGCAACGGTTCGAACCAGAAACTTGAAGCTACTTCAGGCCTTTGACGTAAGTGGCGAGTTTGGCAGCTTCAGCGCCGTCAACGCCCTTGGTTGCGAAGGCATGCATGGCCTTTTTCTGAGGGCCGCCGTTTTCGATGAAGTCAACGATCTGGGCATCTGACATCTTCTGAACGTCGGGAGACGAGAACGCCTTCGCGCCCATCTTCTGACCGGCTGCCGTGCCGTTGCCATCGGCGCCGTGACATCCAGCGCACTTGGTCTTATATACGTCTGCCTGCGCCCATGACAGATTCGGTAGCGCTAAGAAAAGGGCAAATGCCAGAGCCAGAATCGCTAAAATGACTTTCTTCATGACCTCTCCCGTGTGATTTATCAAACTGTATGAAAGCGATTTACACAGCCGTTATTTGTTGGCCAGCGACTTGGTAAATCCTTATTTAGTGTGAGTCTTAGCGTTGGGAGATGCTGTGATAGGGGTCACCCCCGGTAGTGATACATTTCGCAACAGGCTGTGCGGGAACGTGGTCTGGGTGAGGTGATTTGCCGCAAAGGCAACCAAGGTTGAGCGGCGGGATCGTTTAGAAACTACACACAGATGTTACGGGAACTCACAAGTGTTGTAATTCTTGTCGATGGAGCGTTAAGCGGTTGCCTAATCGCCGCCGGTGGTGGTAGCCAAAGCAGCTTTCGATGACGCCGGCTTAGCCTCATTACGCGAGGGATTGAACAGATTCAGCACGCCGCGGATAACCCAATACCCCGAGGCGACCCCGAACGCAAATGCGGCGATGATGGTAAGCAGCAGCAGGCTGGAATTAAAGAAGGTTCCCATAATCGGAGTCATGTTTTCCGGCGCGCGATGGGCGGAAAAGATCCAACTCTCCGCCAAGCCATCTAATCAGATGGTTCCACTTTACCGCGCGTTGACTGCCACAGGTGTTAACCACTAAGATACGTGAGTAGAGTCGCGTTCTCATACTTCCAAACTTTTCAGGGCCCTGCCGCACGCTTGACGAGGGTACGCGTACCCGTCCAGGAGCGGCCGGCGCTCTCAGGAAGTCAGCGGCCGGCAATTCGCAAACGCTCGAAAGCCAGCAAAGTTCATGGGCATAAGCAGTATCAGCGTGCGCGGGGCACGCCAGCACAACCTGAAGAACATTCACGTCGAGATTCCGCGTAACACCTTGACCGTGATCACCGGCCTCAGCGGCTCGGGCAAGTCATCGCTCGCTTTCGACACCATTTATGCCGAGGGCCAGCGCCGCTACGTCGAGACGCTCTCGGCGTACGCACGTCAGTTCCTCGACCAGATGGAACGGCCCGACGTGGACAGCATCGACGGCCTCAGCCCGGCCATCGCCATCGAGCAGAAGACTACCAGCCGCAGCCCGCGCTCCACAGTAGGAACAATCACCGAAATCTATGACTATTTGCGCCTGTTGTACTCCTCAGTAGGCGTTCCGCACTGTCCCAACTGCGGCAAGCCGATCTCGCGGCAATCCGCCGATCAGATCGTGCAACGGGTCATGGAACTCGATCTCGATCAGCGCGTCATGGTACTTGCGCCCATCGTTCGCGGCCGCAAGGGAGAGTTTAAGAAGGAGCTCGACGCCCTTGTGCAGAAGGGGTTCACCAGGGCGCGGATCGATGGCGAGTTGCGCAGCATCGCCGACGAAGAAATCACGCTCGACAAGCGCAAGAACCACACCATTGAGCTGGCTGTTGATCGCCTTCTGGTGCGGCCGGGCATTGAAGGCCGTCTCACCAAATCGATCGAGACCGCAATGGAAGAGGCGAATGGTTTGGTCCTGGTAGCGGTCGTCGGCGGCGAAGAGCGGCTATATTCGTCCCGGCTGGCTTGCCCCGAGTGTGGCATCAGCGTGCCTGTGTTGGAGCCGCGTTCGTTCTCCTTCAACAGCATGTATGGCGCGTGTCCGGAATGCAACGGACTCGGCAGCAAGTATGATTTCGACCCGGCAAAGGTGATCAATGATTGGTCGAAGCCGCTGCTGGATGGCGGTCTCGGACCCGGCTCGGCGTCGCAGTACATGATTCGGCTGCTGCAGAACGCCGCCCAGACGTATGGCTTCGACCTGTCAACGCCGTTCGAGCAGCTTCCCCGCAAGACGCAAAACCTGATTCTGTATGGCCCAGACGCGAGCGAGAAAAAGCGCGGGGGCTTCCTCGGTGTCTTCGCCTACTTGCGGCAGGCAATGGAGGAAAGCTCCTCGGAGGGTTATCGCGAGTGGTTGCTGGAGCACATGTCGGCGACGACGTGCCCGGCTTGCCATGGCAAGCGGCTTCGCCCGGAGAGCCTGGCCGTTAAAGTCAATGGAATGTCGATTGCCGACTTCACCGCGCTGCCGGTCTCGCGCGCAGTCGTTGCCGCTGCGCAGATCAAGCTCAACCCGCGCGAAGAAAAGATTGCCGGGCGAATTCTGAAGGAAATCGTCGAGCGGTTAGGTTTCCTGAATGCGGTCGGGTTGGGTTACATCTCGCTGGAGCGTTCGGCGGCGACGCTGAGCGGCGGCGAAGGCCAGCGCATTCGGTTGGCAACGCAAATCGGCTCGAAGTTGCGCGGCGTACTGTACGTGCTCGACGAGCCATCAATCGGGCTGCATCATCGCGACAACGATCGCCTGCTGCAGGCATTGGAATCGCTGCGCGATCTTGGCAATACTGTCCTCGTTGTCGAACACGACGAAGACACGATCCGGCGCGCCGATTATGTCATCGATCTCGGCCCGGGCGCAGGTCGCCACGGTGGCGAGGTCGTGGCCAGCGGTACGCCGGACGAGATTCAGATCGCGCCCCGCTCGCTTACGGGGAAGTACATTTCCGGCGAGAAGAAGATTACCGATCGCCACACCCGGCGCCAGCCAGCCGCGGCCGACAAAGCCATCGCGATTCTGGGCGCGCGCGAGAACAACCTCAAGAACCTGGATGTCAGCTTTCCGCTGGGGGTGATGACCGTCGTCACCGGTGTTTCCGGCTCCGGCAAATCGACGCTGGTCAACGACATTCTCTACCGCGCGCTGGCCAATTCGCTTTACCGCTCGCGGGAAGAAGTGGGCGCGTACAAGGCCATCACCGGGACAGAGCTTATCGACAAGGTCATTCGCATCGACCAGTCGCCCATCGGCCGCACGCCGCGCTCGAATCCGGCAACCTATACTGGCGTGTTCACCGCCATTCGCGATCTTTTTGCCATGCTGCCGGAGTCGCGCGGGCGCGGCTACAAGGCGGGTCGCTTCTCCTTCAATGTTGCCGGCGGACGATGCGAAGCATGTCAGGGCGAAGGCCAGCGCCGCATCGAGATGAACTTTCTGCCCGATGTTTATGTGCAATGCGAGGTCTGCGGCGGCAAACGCTACAATCACGAGACGCTGGCGGTGAAGTACAAGGGTTACTCCATCGCCGATCTGCTGGAGACGCCGGTGGCGGATGCACTTCCCATACTGGAGAACATTCCGCAGATCAAGCAGAAGCTGCAGACGCTGGTCGATGTTGGGCTTGGTTATATTCACCTGGGCCAGTCGGCGGTCACGCTCTCCGGCGGCGAGGCGCAGCGCATTAAGCTGGCGCGCGAGCTGAGTAAGCGCCAGACAGGCAAGACACTTTACCTGCTGGATGAGCCGACCACCGGCTTGCACTTCGACGATGTAAGCAAGCTGCTGGAGGTGCTGCACCGGCTGACGGACCTGGGCAACAGTATCATCATCATCGAGCACAACCTGGATGTGATCCGCAATGCCGACTGGATTATCGATCTCGGTCCGGAGGGCGGCGAAGAAGGTGGCCGGCTTGTGGCGCAGGGCACACCCGAACAGGTGGCCCGAGTAAAAAAGAGTTACACCGGACAAATATTAGCCAAAGTGCTTCCCGTCGCGTCCAATATCAGAACGAACGGAACACCAGCGTCAACGACGGAATGAACCCGAGGCAGGAAAGGCCCAACTCGCCAGACTCATGTCATCGCCACTAAATCCGCTGCCGGATCCGGTGGGTCAGGTCGCGCCTGCGCCCGAAAGCTACGCTGCCCCCTTTCAGGTAGTCGCTGCACCTCCCGAGAAACGCTTCCCTGCATGGACAGGGTGGGACGTGCTGGCCATCGCCGTCTTCGGCGTCTTCTGCCTGATGGTTTTCATTGTGATCGCGGTACTGGTAATCGGTTTTGCCGGAGGGCACAGGAATCTCTCGATCGACCAGTTCACGCACGATGCCGGCATCATACGTGCCTCCTTAGGAGGGCAGGCGGCCGCTTACCTGGTGGTGTTGCTGTGCATGTTCTTCCTGGTGCGGTCGCGAGCCGGCGTCTCGTTCGGTCAAGGCGTCGAATGGAATTGGCCCAGCCGCTCAGCAGTTGCTTTCTTCCTGGGCGGACTCGTACTGGCTTTGACCGTCGACGGTCTCTCGCGCTTCCTGCCGCTGCCGAAGTCTCTGCCCATCGAGGACCTGTTCACCAACCGCGCTAACGCATACTTGATGGCCTTGTTCGGTTTGACCCTGGCGCCGCTGCTGGAGGAGCTGTTCTTTCGCGGATTGCTGTACCCGGTTCTGCGTCGCCGATTGGGACTTGCGTTTGGGGTTTTGCTGACCGCAATCGCATTTGCCGCGATCCATAGTGTTCAGTTGGGCTACGCCTGGGCGCCTATCCTGAGCATCTTTGTCGTGGGCGTTGTCTTCACGGTAGTCCGGGAACGCTGGAAATCGGTTGGAGCCTCCTTCCTCATGCACTGCGGATACAACTTCACTCTCTTTACTCTGCTTTGGTTCGCCACCGATCACTTCCGTCATCTGGAGAAGGCGAGTTGATGGCGGCGAACCCACGTGAACAACTCCTGACGATGCTGGCCGAGAAGTCTTTCCGCCTCGGCCAGTTCACGCTTTCCAGCGGTGGCACCAGCGACTACTACATCGATTGCCGACTCACGACACTGGACGCAAACGGCGCGCTGCTCACCGGACAGGTCGTCTTCGAGGAAATCGGCAAACGCGCTTGGAACGCCGATGCCATCGGCGGTCTCACCCTGGGCGCCGACCCCATTGTGGTTGCCACCTCCGTGATCAGCGCGCAGCAAGGAAGTGCGATCAACGGCTTCCTGGTGCGCAAAGCCGAGAAAGCCCACGGCACTGCGCAAAGGATCGAAGGCTTCCGCGCTAAGCCGGCACGGGTGGTGATTGTCGATGACGTCTGCACGACCGGCGCTTCCACCATCCAGGCGATCGAAGCGGCGCGCGAGTACGGCTTCGAAATTGTCGGCGTGCTGTGCCTGGTGGAGCGCGAAGAGGCCGGCGGCCGCGCCAATGTGGAGAAGGCCGCCAGTCCCGCGCCATTTATCGCACTGTTTACTGCGAATGACGTTCGCGCCGTGCACGTGAAGCAGCAGGAGAGCAAGTCAGGCGCGCCTCCGGTGTTTGCGGTGAGCGCCACATGCGACTTCTGCGATCGTCCCGCGGTAACCAATGTACCCGGCAACCGCTGCGAGGTGCACCGCCCGTGATCAAGACTGTGGAATGGACCGATTCTGGCGTACGCTTCATCGACCAGACGAAGCTGCCCACCGAAGAGACGTACGTCACCTGTAAGACCTATCAGGAAGTCGCCGACGCAATTCGCACCATGATCGTGCGCGGCGCGCCGGCAATCGGGGTCGCAGCGGCCATGGGTGTCGCGCTGGGCGTGCGCGACTCGCAGGCGAAGAACCTTGAGGACCTGCAATGCGAACTGGGCCGCATCAGTGATGTGATAGCCGCAACCCGCCCCACGGCGGTCAACCTCTTCTGGGGCATTCGCCGGATGAAGAACAAGTTTGATGAGGTTAGTCATCTGCCGATCGACGAGATCAAGGAAGCGCTGGTGGCTGAGGCGCAACGGATGCTGGTCGAGGACATCGCCGCCAACCAGGCGATGGGCAAGCACGGCGCAGTGTTGCTGCCATCGAGCGGCGGCGTCTTGACTCACTGCAATGCCGGCGCCCTGGCGACCTGCGGTTACGGCACGGCGTTGGGCGTCATCCGTGCGGCTGTCGAGTCGGGCAAGAAGCTGCACATCTTCGCCGACGAGACTCGCCCGTTCCTGCAAGGTTCGCGTCTGACAGCGTGGGAGTTGATGAAGGACGGCATTCCGACCACCGTCATCTCCGATAACATGGCCGGAGCGATTATGCGACAAGGGAAAATTGGCGCAGTCGTGGTGGGCGCCGACCGCATTGCCGCCAATGGCGATGTTGCCAACAAGATTGGCACTTACACCGTCGCCGTTCTCGCCAAAGAGCATGGTATCCCGTTCTATGTCGCCGCTCCGTTCTCGACCATTGACCTCGACACGCCGGATGGCGCCGGCATTCCCATCGAACAGCGCTCTCCCCGCGAAGTCACCCACATGGCGGGCCAGCAGATCACGCCAGACGGCGTGGGCATTGAGAATCCGGCTTTCGACGTCACTCCGCATAAGTACGTCACAGCGATCATCACCGAGCGTGGAGTCCTGCGGCCGCCCTACGCTGAGTCGCTCCGTGAACTGTCGCAAATAAGCGCGACAGCCCGCTAGTCTTTCGCCTTTTCTTCGTATATACTGTCGCGGTTCGCCGCCACTGCGGCAGGAGTTTCTTGTATGGCTATTCGCGACATGTTGCTGCCCGAGTTCGACCAGGAAATGGCCAGCACCCGCAAGCTGCTGGAGCGCCTCCCAGAGACAATTCCCGATTACAAGCCCCATTCCAAATCCATGCCGTTCAACCGCCTCGCGGGTCACATTGCGGAGCTGCCGGGCTGGGCCAAGGAAACCTTCACCAAGGAAGTACTTGAGTTCGACATGGAAAACTTCGTGCCTTTCAATCCGAAGACGAAGCAGGAAGTGCTGGATGCCTTCGACAAGAATTCGAGAGCCGGACGCGAGGCGCTTGCCGCGGCCAAGGATGAGGACTTCGGCGTGGTGTGGAGTTTGAAGAACACCAAGGGCGACACCATCATGGCGATGCCGCGCGCAGCCTGCTATCGCGGAATGGTGATGAACCACATGATCCATCATCGCGCCCAGCTCGGCGTCTACTTGCGGCTGAACGAGATCGAGATTCCGGGCATGTATGGCCCCTCCGCCGACGAAACGAAGTTCTGGACCGAAGCTCATAGTGCCTAGTCCCCCGGGTAGAGCAAGCCTGAAGGCCCGCTCTACCTGGCCGCGCTATTGCACCAGCGTGCCCGTCTCGCCGTCGCCGTTCTCCACGGCGGCTTCCTCCGGCGGGATGACCGACGCTGCCGCCAGGCGGTCGCCTTCTTCCAGATGCAGCAGGCGCACGCCTTGCGCCGAACGTCCTGACTCGCGGATGTTCTTGCTGTTGATGCGGATGATCTTGCCAAATTGGCTGATCACCATCACCTCCGACCGTTCGTTCACCAGCATGATGGAGACCACTTTGCCGTTGCGCGATGTGGTCTTCAGGTTGATGACACCCTTGCCGCCGCGGTTCGTCAGGCGATACTCGCCGACATCGGTGCGCTTACCATAGCCCTGCTCGGTAACCGACAGGATGAGGTTCGACTCAGCCTCGCCGCCCTTCGCTTTCTTGCGCTCCTTGGGGGTCACCGCCATGCCCACGATATAGTCGCCGCGATCGAGGTTCATGCCGCGTACCCCGTAGGCCTGGCGTCCCATCGCCCGTACGTCGTCCTCTTCGAAACGGATGGCTTTGCCTTCGTGGGTCGCGAGGAAGACGATCTGGTTGCCGTCGGTACAGTTAGCGGCGACCAGTTCGTCCTCGCTCTCGATCCCGATGGCGATGATGCCGCGCGACATCACGTTGCTGAAATCCTTCAACGCCGTCTTCTTGACCGTACCGCTGCGGGTGACGAAGAAAACGAACTTGCCTTCCTCCTCCAGGTCGCGGACGGTGAGCAGGGCGCGAACGTTTTCGCCCGGCTGCAGCGACACCAGGTTGGCAATGGCCTTGCCCTTACCGGCGGCGCTGAGTTCGGGGATCTCGTACACCTTCAGCCAATACACGCGGCCGGTGTTGGTAAAGACCAGCATGTAGTCGTGGGTGGAGGCGACGAACAAACGCTCGACAAAATCCTCCTCGCGCGTGCTCATGCCCTTGCGTCCCGTGCCCCCGCGGCGCTGCTGGCGATAGGTTGAGATCGGCGTGCGCTTCAAGTAGCCGGAGTGGCTGACCGTTACCGCAACCTGTTCGTCGGCGATCAGGTCTTCCAGGCTGATCTCCGCCGCTTCATCCTGAATTTCCGTGCGCCGCGCGTCGCCGTACTTCTTCCTGATCTCTTCCAGTTCTTTGACGATCACGCCGCGCAGTTTCTTCTCGCTACCCAGGATGGATTCGTACTCGGCGATCCGGTCGCGAACTTCAGCAAGCTCCTTCAGGATCTCGTCGATCGAGAGACGGGTCAGGCGATGCAGTTGCAATTCGAGGATGGCGTCGGCCTGCACGGCGTCGAATGGTTTGGTGAGCTGCGGTGGAACGAGCCCCTTCAGCGAGGCCGCCTTGCCGCTCTTGCCTTCGGAGACGTTCACCGTGCTGCCGCTGAAGTAAGCCACCAGGTTGGTGCGTGCCTCGGCGCGGTTCTCGCTGCCGCGAATGATGCGGATGACGTCGTCCACCCGATCGAGCGCTACGTGGTAGCCCTCGAGGATGTGTTCGCGCTCGCGCGCCTTCATCAGCAAGTAGGCGGTGCGGCGGCGCACCACGTCGATGCGGTGATCGACGAAATGCTGCAGGGCTTGTACCAGGCCCATCTCTTTCGGCTGGCCGTTGACCACGGCCAGGAAGATCATGCTGAAGCTCTCCTGCATGGAGGTGTGCTTGAAGAGCTGGTTGAGGACGATTTGGGCTTCGCTGCCACGCTTGAGTTCGACCACGATGCGCATGCCGTCGCGATCGCTTTCGTCGCGCACGTCGCTGATGTCATCGATGACCTTGTTGTTCACCAGTTCGGCAATTCGCTTAATCAGGTTCGCCTTATTGACCTGGTAAGGAATCTCGGTGACGACGATGGCGTCGCGCTCTTTGGTGATGTGCTCGATGGCAGCTTTGGCGCGCATCAGGAAGCGGCCACGCCCGTTGCGATACGCCTCCATGATGCCGCTGCGGCCGTGGATGTAGCCGCCGGTAGGGAAGTCCGGGCCCTGCACGTGCTTCAGTACGTCAGCCAGGGTGGCGTGCGGATTGTTCACCAGCGTAATCGCGGCGTCGACAACTTCGGTGAGGTTGTGTGGCGGGATTTTGGTCGCCATGCCGACGGCGATGCCTTCCGAGCCATTGATGATCAGGTTCGGAATGCGCGTGGGCATCACCAGTGGCTCAACCGTGGTCTCGTCGAAGTTCATGGTGAAGTCGACGGTGTCCTTGTCGATGTCGGCCAGCATCTCCTCGGCGATTTCGGTCATGCGGCACTCGGTGTACCGGTACGCCGCCGGCGGATCGCCATCCACCGAACCGAAGTTGCCCTGCCCGTCCACCAGCGGATAACGCAAGTTCCATGGCTGGGCCAGGCGCACCAACGCGTCATAGACCGCGCTGTCGCCATGGGGGTGATACTTCTTCAGACACTCGCCCACAACACCGGCGCACTTCATGTACTTGCGGTTGTGCAGCACGCCCATGTCGTGCATCGCGTACAGAATGCGGCGATGCACCGGCTTCAGTCCGTCGCGGATATCGGGTAGCGCGCGGCCGATGATGACCGACATCGAATAATCGAGATACGAACGCCGCATCTCGTCTTCAATGTTGACGGGCTGTATATTGCCGCCGGGGACGACGTTGTCGAGCGGTAGTTGCTGGTTGGGATCGTCAGGCATGTTTAACTGGGAGCATCGAGCTGCTAGCTTCGAGCTCGTTCCTTCCTAAAGACATTCGTGTTCCCCTGGTCTGGGCAGGCGAGACCTTCAGGTCCGCGTCGAGCGCCCATGCCTCAGCCGACGACAGATGTCGCGGCTTCGGAAATGGATAAAGAACGCTCAGTGGGCCCACGCCAAGATCGTGCTCCGACTCAGGTTTCCCGCGCGCTGCGAGAGTGTCGTGTTTCGTTCCTGCGAGACATTAGATTCAGGGTCTCGCGGGGTCCTCGACAGAAATCCCGAAAGTCGCGCAAGTCACTGCAAAATCAATGGATTACCTATTGGGGAGCACTACTGATTATAGCACGGGCCATAGTGCAGATGATGTCTGACATTGTGGGATGTAATCGTGCCGTGGTGGGCCAAAGAAACCAAAATTCAGTCCTGATTCTAAAGGACTTATGTCAAAGTATTCATTGCATTGGAGTTAAGAGAAGACGTTTAACCTGCGCATTTCCAATTGCTTGCGAGCTGCGAAGCTAAAGTATTGATATCATGTGAGTTGTTGGGGCGTCACCTAAGCCTTTCTCCACCAGCTGCTTACCATGTGATAGTGCATCATTTTGCCAAAACTCAAGCCGCCCAAATGGCGCACGATCACTGGCGGAGTAAAGCGCACAGGAGTCATCTTTGATCGTATCCCGTGTCGAAATTTCAAAGACCGCAGTCGCAATCCTTGCATGCCGGACCCGCGACACCGGACTCTGGCTCCAGCCTCCTTCAGTCTAGAGTTCGGAAGCTATCCGCAGCCAGGGGAAATCGCGCCCAACGGAACGAAAGTAACCGCGACTGCTTAGAGCGCAAGGGCTCGTCCCGAGGCCTATCTTCACGACCGCTGGGTTTGGAGTGAGAGAGGCGGCGCAACGCGACTGGTCGCAGTCGGTTCAGATTGCTTATTCGGTTTGCACGAGGAAAAGCGGCGGTCGGACTCTACTGTATGGTCAGGGCGATGGTTTGGCTCTTCACTACCTGACCCGCACTGTTGGTGGTGCTGGCGGTGATGTTGGTGGTGCCCGCGGCTACCCCGGTCGCCACACCGTTGCCACTGGAGCCTCCGCTGCTGATGGTCGCTACTTTCGGGTTCGACGAAGTCCAGATTACCGCTTGCGTAACGTCGTTGGAGGCATCCTCATTGGCGTAGGCAAAAAACTGCAGGGTTGCGGGCGCTTCGGAGACTGTCGCCGTCGTCTGAGGCACGGTGTTTCCCTGGGTAGTGGTGATGACCGTGTTGTTCACGTCGGTTGCCGTGACGCTCACGTTAACTGTCGCGGTAACAGTTGGAGCACCGCCGCAAATCTTCTGCAGTTGGAGCGACGCACCAAGCGTAACCACAGTTCGGCAGCCGGAGCTCGGACCGATGGTCGTTGCGGTGATGGTTGCCGTGCCAACAGAAACGCCGGTCACCAAGCCGCCCGGCGAAGTGACGGTGGCAATCGTGGTGTCCGAGCTTGACCAGCTCACCTTACCGTTGCTGATCTCACTCTGGCTGCCGTTGGAGTACTTGCCATATGCGACCAGCTGCGCCGTATCGCTGGCTGCGACCATGGCCGAAGGGGGGGTGATGTACACCGTGTTGAGAGCCGGACTAATGAAAAAGCTTCCGCAGCCTGTGAGGAATACGGACAGAAAGAGGCTGACGGTTACGGTCAGCACCAGCCGCTTGCAGACTCGCATCGGTCGAGGTTCACTCGTACCGGAGTTGCTATCGAAGGAGCTACCTGTCTCCGTTGAGGCCGAATTCCTAGCTTGCATGCCCTTCAAGACGCACTCCATTTCTTCGCATTGTACCCTTCTTCGCGCCTCCTCGGTCACGTACGTCACACTGGGATGGCCGGAGTGTGCGTTCTCACGGTGAGGAGGAGATCCGAGGCCGCGGTCGCATACCCATTCCTTTTGTGCAGCCCGTGATGGTCGCCGGTTAGCGTCGACTATCACTCACACGTCGCCGGTGTCGAATTGTTGGCTGCGGAATCGACAGTTTGTTGACATTCGACACATCTCCGCCAAGGGGTGCCCGCTGTAGTTCGTGTTTCCATGCATTTGCGGAATTCCGGCTCTGGCAAGCCGCGTGCTTCTGTACAGTCGGAGATGAAACCCATGAACTGGAGAGCGATCGTTGTCGTGGTGGGCGTCGCATTCTTATTAGCGATGGTAGATGCTGTTAGTGGAATGCTCGCGTACGTGAACTGAGCTCGTCGAAACTAGGTAAAGGACAGAAGGAACGGAGCTGTCGTAACGCCCGGGAAGTAGCCTCCCGTGCGACCTACACTTATAAGAACGACATTCGGGATTGCCGGTGCTGTTGGTTACGCGTAGGCGAATGGCCGCTCCTGGCTGCTTCTCCAGAAGTAGGCGAGGATGATCACGCTTGCAACCGCGGCGTAGGCGCACCACAGAGAGGTGAACGCGTACCGCTTGAATCCCATGACAACCAGGAGAATGGCAAGATTTGCGGCGCCGAAGACTACCATCATCCTGACCTTCGAGAAGAAGAGCGAGCCGCAGGTGGCAATCACATAAAACACCGCCACCGCTGTATTGTTGGTGGCTTGATTGATGTACACAATACTGTTTCCCTTGACATACACCTGCAACGGGTAGGCGGTCAAAGCCCACAAAATATACAGCGTAGTCGCTCCGCCAAAAACCAGGAAGGGCAGCATGCGCTTGCGGTTCTTCGCGCCAGGCTCGAACAGGAGCACGCTTAACGGCAACAGGAAAGGCAGGAGCCCCTGGGCATATAGCATGAAGGCCGCGCCCATATCGTGTGCCACGACCGGGGAGAAAATTCCATCCAAGCCCAGCCAGACGAATCCTTCGATGAACTGATGAATAGCGAACAGCGTGGGCAGCGCCGCGAAAAGCAATTCGCGCCGGTGTTTCACCTTGGTTAAGGTGAGGACGCCCACGGCGGCCAGAACTCCGCTGCCCACAAAGTTCGCAGTGGCTGAAAAGCACACGCTGTGTTCTCCGCTGCGAGGATTACACCTATCACCGCTCAACGCAAAATATTTCTTGCGATGCTGCCCCTCGGATTAACATCAGTGCCTCTTGCGACTTGGGAACGGAAGGCGGCGCCGGCATGGGCTGGATTCGCATCGAGAACGGCGGCCGGCTGAACTCCGATTGCCTTGCGCCTCACGCCATTTACTTCGGTTCTACTGGCAGCGATCCCATAGGCTCGGGCAGTAGCAGCAACCCCGGTGCCGACGCCCCGATTTTCGGCTTCTTCGCCAGCTTCGGCACCCTGAACCTCTCGTGTGCGCAACCGAACAACGTCACCATCACTATATTGGCGCAGTTCAGCCGATCGGCATGATTCCATAGCCGCCCGGTGCGGCCTTCAGTTACCGCATACGTCGGCAAGCTTCTTTAACTTCGTTATCTTCAACTCCGGCGGCTGTTCCGACAGCGCATCCTGGTGGGAGGTTCGGTTTGTGGCCGGCGACAACGTGCCTGTGGCCTCAACGATTTTGCTGTTGTAGCGCTTGAAGAGCGAGGGATCGCCGTCCAGCACGTAGAGGTCGCCGCGACTGGTGCCGATCGTGTAACGATTCTCCGCCCCGGTGAGACAGCCTTTGACGGTGATGGTTTTATTCTCCGCGGCGCCGGGGGTTGCCGCACCAGAGGGATGTTGATCTTGCCCGGCGGCCAATACTGCTGTGCAAGGCGCCGAGATGCCAATCATCAGAAGGACTGCTGCAAGTCTTGAACGGGTCACAACGGTATCCTCTCATTTTCTAACTGCGTCGCTCATCATGAGTGCAAACAGCAGGGGCAGATAGATGATCGAACATCGGAATAACTGCCGGGCGCGAATTCTGGAACTGGTTTCACTGAGCACTCCGGCGGGAGCGATCATCCGTCCAGCGAAAAACAAAAATACCAGCCCGAGCAGCGCCGCCCCAATGAGATAAGTAGTTCCAGACAGCGCGTAAATGGCGGGCAGCAGACTCACCGGAAGCAGAAACAGGCTGTAGATCACGATGCGGCGAGCGGTCGAGCGGCCGTCGGGCTCGACGACCGGAAGCATGCGAATGCCGCCCCGGGCATAGTCTTCGCGATACATCCAGGCGATGGCGAAGAAGTGAGGGAATTGCCAGAGGAAGAGGATCGCGAAAAGCAGCAGCGTACCCAAATCGATGCGTCCGCATGCCGCAGTCCAGCCCAGCACGCCGGGCATCGCTCCCGGTATCGCGCCGACGAACGTGCACCACGGGGAAACGCGTTTCAAAGGCGTATAGGCCGCGAGATAGACGACCGAAGTGAGAAACGTGAGTATCCCGGTGAGTGGGTTGGTGAAGAGAACCAGATAAATCGATCCTCCGACGCTCAGCAAAACTCCCACGATGAGACCATGAGCTGTGGATATGCGGCCCGCAGGGATGGGGCGGCCGGCGGTGCGCCGCATCTTGCCGTCTACGTCCCGTTCCATCACTTCGTTCAGTGCAGCCGTGCCCCCGGACACAAGTCCGATGCCAAGTAAGGCATGGAACAAGGTCCAACTGAGAACGGCCAGTCCGGCTTGCCTGGCGGCGAAGAAGAATCCGCACCACGCTGTCATGAGGATCAGGGTGGTCACGCGCGCCTTGGTTAGCTCGGCATAATCGCTGAGGCGCGAGACCAGCCGCCCTGACCGTGCAGATTCAAGCGCCGCAGTTTTCATCGAGCTCCTTCCGTTGATCGCCGGCTATCGTTGAAAAGCTTCGGGAGGGTCACGCCAGCAACGCCGCCAGAAGGTGTCGTCGGACAAGTGCCCGGCGCGCCACTGCTGCAAGTTCGCCAAGGTCGTTGCCGCCATGCCGCCGTCTTCGGAATCGAAGACCACGACGACGCCGGCGATTTGGTCAGCCACCGTCGGACCGGCATCCGCGCTGCGGAAGACAGACTTGGCTGCACCCCACTTCGGCCCCGACCCGAATTGGTCTTTTTCGCGCGGCTGCACCCAGATAATCTTCACCTGCTTGCCATCCAGAGGCTCCCATTTGCCGGGGAAAGTTCCGACCTGCTCCTTGGTTTCGCGCACCAGATCGGCGTCATGGGTGTCGCCGGTGCTGGCCACGATGTTCACTTTGGCAGCGCCGGGAATATCGACGTACTCCAGGCGAACCCAGCCGCGCGAAAGCTCAGAGATCTTGATGTGTACCCAGGTGTCGGTGGAGTCCAGCACCTCGAATTCGTCTTCCGCGTCGGCCTGGAAGAGCACTTCCGCCCCTTGCACCGGCTGCGCAACCACCGGAGTGTTCGAGCGTTTCACGACCGCCAGATTCGCGGGACGCATTTGGTTATGCAGGATTTCTTCGAGGCTGGCTTTTTGCGCCCTCAGGCTCTGAACCTTCTTGGCGGTGGCCGGATCGAGAGGTTTCGCCGGCATGGTATCGGAAGGTGCGGTAGTGAGTCGCGGCGCATTGAAGAACGCCGCAGCGCTGGCAGAGGGAGTGTCGGGGAGCCGGGGAGCAGGCGTGCGCGCGGCAGCGGCCGCTTGCTTGCTGGCGCTTTGCGGATTCAACTTTTCATCGAGCGCGTCGAGCAAATCGGACTCCAGGCGTCCGCTGGACTTGAGCACGCGATAGCCGGAGCTCGCGGCGGTCGATGCCGCATACCAGGCGGTGATCTTCGCCGTCACATGAACCGCGGTTTCTGCAGTGCCAGTCGCCTTCAGTTGTATTTCGTATTCGTAGTAGCCGCGCTTGTAACCGTCCAGAGATTGCCCGGAGACTTCAGCGAACCCATCCAGCACCGGGAGCTTGCCTCCCGGATAAGAGGCAATGCTGTGAAGCGCTTTCTGCACGTCGGCTTTGGAAGCCGGGAAGGTCCGTTCCGAAGAAGGCGTTTGGGCTGTCGAGATGGGGGCGAGGGCGATAATAGCGAGCAGAGCGATGCAGGCTGCATACGGCGGACACCGACGTTTCGCGAATTCCGTCACGGCAGGGGCTCCAGTTGGCTGCGATGGATCCAGCCGCGATGGCCGTCTTCGGTTTCAACGCCGTACCAGTAGGCCGTCAGGATGACGACAACGATTTCCGACTGCCCGGGAACGGTCTCTAAAGTCGCGGCGCTGTGGAAGGGCGCCGATTTCAACTGTGCTCCCGGGTCTTTCACCCGCAACTCAACTTGCCGGCGCAGTGCCGTGATCTCCTTCTGCAAGTCGGGGACGCTCTCAGCCGGTTGGCCTACAGTTACTGCGCTCTGCGAAATAAGCGGGGATTGTGCCGATCCTGGGGCGGCGGCCGAGGGCTTGGTATAGGCGGCTTCGGCAGCGCGCTGATGTTCTTCCTCGCGGGTGGCCTCAATCGTGGTGACGTGGTCCCGAATTGCGGTGAATTCTGCCGCCTCCACATTGCCCAGAGAGGGATGGTGCACGCCACGAGCATCCACAAAGACCGCGTCAATCTGGACAGTCGCCGAGTCGGGAGCGATCTGTTGCACGATGTAACGTACGGTGATGGTGCCGATGTCCTCGCTGTCCTTAAAAAATCGCGGTGACAGCACCTTGTCAGCGACCTTGTAATACGCCTTGCCTTGACCCCTCCACTCGCCAAAAACATGCGCTGAGGCGGCACTGTGAGCGCCGTAGAGGATCCTCTCTTTTTCGTAGGAATAGGTGCCGTGGATAATCTGGTCCTGGGTTACCTGTTCGACTGCCTTGAAGACATCGGCCGGCGCCGCCTGCAATGGCGTGACGAATGGCGGAAGATCATCCTTATGGCTTTTGGCGTGGCAGAAGACAGCGCACAGTATCACCAAAGCGATACCAGACCGCCGGAAAGCGGTTCGGTATCTGCGCGAATTGAAAGCGGAGAGAATTCGAGTTGGCCCGGAGCCGTGCAGCGAACGCCAAGTTAATTGCATAAACATGCGAACCTAACAGGCATCAAATTCGGGAGCGTGCCTGCAAGTTCGTTCCTCGCCATTAGACACTAAGACTTGTTCCACGCGTTACGATGCGGCGGCGCGGAACGACTGCATGGCGCTGGCCTCGTCGGCTTCGATCTCAAGTACCAGGTGGAGCTTGGTCATTTGCAGCAGATCGTGGACGCGCTTGCTCACGTCTACCAGCTTCAGTTGACCGCCTTGATTCCGGGCTGTCGTATAGGCGTTCACCAGCTCTCCCAATCCTGAACTGTCGATGTACCCCACGTTGCGAAGGTTGAGCAGAATCTTACGCTTTCCCTGGCCGGTAAGCTCGCGGACCTGCTGCCGGAGCTTGGCGCTGTCTTCGCCGAGCGCGATTCGGCCCGCCACATCGATGACGGCAACCTCGCCGACCAGCCGCGTACTTATCTGCAACTTGATGGGAGTGTGTTCGCCGAGCGAGATGCCCAGCCGGTTCAAAATGCTGTTCGCCTTGGCGGCGGTTTCATCGGATTCGGTCCGGACGACAACCAGGCTGCGGTCTGCCGCCAGCACTTCGCGGAAGAACGCCGCATCTTCAGGGCAGTCTTGATCGGGAGTAGCAGTTACGGCGTTCGGGCTGCTCGCCGCCTTCCCCAAGGCAGAGCCTGCGCCGACTCCGGCGAGGCCGAGCAAGGCGGCGGCGCCAAACCCCAGGGCCACCACTTGACCTATGCCGGGAACTGCCAGCAGTACGGCCGCGCCGACTCCGGCTGACATGCCGCCGGCAAACCCCATGAACCCTCCTACGGTGGCACCGAGTTCTTTGGCAGTGGCTGCACTGTCGCCTTCCGAGCGAGTGAGAAAAAGGATTTCCTGCGGCGGCACGCCGTGGTCAGCGAGTTCTTTGTATGCCGCCTCGGCAGTTTCCCGGGCCGAGAATACTCCGATTGCCGTATGCAAGGCGCACCTCCGTGCTTTTGCCAGGCGCGCCGTGGGGCAGCCATCCTGACAAGACGGACTGCATACTAAGCCGAACGAGGTGGCACCTGTCAAGAAAATAAGCCGGTGCAGTTAGCATAGGTGTCCGAGGCAAATGTCACGAAGTTGTGTCTAAAAGGTCAACAGGCCGAAAAAGTTGTTGCAAATGTTTTGTGGCAGGCGTAGCATCTCGCCCGTTTGGGGCATTCCCAATTTGGGAATACACAGACGGCGAAAGCCAACCAGAGCCATCTCGTTTCAGCGAGGTCATTCGCTATGCAGATTGGCACCACGACTGTTGCTCTCTGTAAGAAGTTTTCACGTTCCATCACTGCGGCGTTCGCGGCCGCCTTAGCGCTGTTGCCATTCCTGGCGGTGCTGTTCGGGAATCCAACTCCGGGGCGCGCGATCCCGGCATTCGCGCGCAAGTATGGATTGCCGTGTTCGGCCTGTCATGAAGCCTGGCCCATGCTGAACACCTTCGGCCAGACCTTCAAAGACAACGGCTATCAGCTGATGAACGATCGCGATTCGCCGATATGGCAGAACCCGTCCTATTGGCCGGCGACGTTCCGCATGACTCCGAACTGGCACCGTGAAAGCACCAGCCAGGTCGCGGTGGACGGGCCGAACGGAACCACGATTCCCGAAGAGGTGAACACCAACGGGTTCGACCTCAGCGGTCTCGACTTCCACACGGGCGGCACGCTCTACAAGAACTACTCGTTTTACCTGCTGCCGTCGTCCGATAATACCGGCGCGTTTCACTTCGAAAGCGTTTTCGCGCGAATCGACAACATCGGGAACAATTCGTGGTTCAACTTCAAGCTGGGTAAGTTTGAGTTGGACAACATCATCTCTGAGAAGCGAATTCTCACGCTGTCCAACGACGGCGGCATCTATCAGCTCTATCACTTCATTCCCAACGGCGACAGCAACTTCTTCGGGCAGATTGGCGATAACCAGTTGGGCATCGAGTTGATGGGGCATTCGCTGAATGACCGTACGCGGTATTCGGTCGCGCTCATCAGCTCGAATGATGGGAACGTGAACCTGCCCAGCAAGGATGCATACTCCACCGTTATCAACGTCAGCCAGGCTTTCAACGCCGGCTACCAGGGCGGGGTAGATCGCGTGGGGGCCTACGCCATGATCGGCAGCGCGCCCACTTACACCTTGAATTCGGGCGGGATTCCGATCACCGCGATAGGCAACAAGCCGTTCAACCGTGAAGGTGTTTTCGGCCTGCTGTACGTGAAGAAACTGGACTTCCAGCTCTACTTCCAGCACGGCTGGGACAGTGCCTATTTTGGTACGGCCACACCGTCGAACGTGGCGCTGCCGACCGGTGCGCAGGCGCCTTCATGGAACGGTGGCTTTGTTGAGGCCCACTACGTGTGGAACCCGCAGGTGATTTTCATTCAGCGCGACGAATTCATACGCATGTCGCAGCAGGCGCTGCCCGGCATACCCGGCAACGCCAGCAACACCAACGCCTACACGTTTGCATTCCGGTATTACCCGTTCATGTTCAGCCGCGCGGGGTTCGCCTATCACGCTGAATACTCCATCATTCAACGGCAGGGCAGTGCGCCGGTAACCGGGACACAACTCGACACCAGCAGCCTGTTCGCAGGCTTCGACTTCGATTTCTGAGGAACAATCCGATGCGCACACAGAACTTGAAAATGCGATTGATGTTGGGCGCTGTGGCGGTTCTGCTCCTCGGGATGGTCGCAGCCGCACAGCAGACGGAGTACAGCGAGAACCAGCGTCTGAACATGGAGAGCCATGTTGGAGACCGGACCGGCCACGCGACGGTGGGGCAGCCGATTTACAAGCGCTTCTGCATTGGTTGCCACGGAGAGCTGGGCGACGGCATGGGCGAGAACGCCATGTGGATCGATCCTAAGCCGCGCAACTTTACCATCGCCATCTTCCGCTGCCGCTCCACACCTACGGGTACATTGCCCCTCGATTCTGATTTGTACGACACCATCGGTCGCGGAATGTTGAATTCCAACATGCCGCACTGGTTGCCGCTGACCGATCAGGACCGCGTCGATTTGGTGGCCTATGTGAAGCACTTCTCACCGCGCTGGGTGACCGAGAAGCCGGGCACTCCCATTACCATTCCGCCCGAGCCTCCAATTACCGCCGACCGCATCAAGGAAGGCCGGGTGGTCTTCCAGAAGCTGGAATGCTGGAAATGTCATGGCGTGACGGGCAGAGGAAACGGTCCCTCGGCCGACACCCTGACCGATGACGAGAACCGCCCGATCAAGCCGTTCAATTTCCATGATTCGCAGCGCTTCAAGTGCGGCGACACCGATCAGGCCATGTACCGGGACTTTATGACCGGCCTGGACGGCTCTCCCATGCCGTCGTTTTCGGACAACATCAAGCCGGACCAGGCGTGGTCGCTGGTGATGTATCTGCGCACGCTGCAGCCCGACAATACCCTGGAAAAGCAGATTGCCAAGCAACTGGGACTAACGCCGATTAATCCTTTGGAGCCGCTGCCTGCCGATTCAGCCGCGCCTGCCGAAAGCCAGCCCGCGACCCCGTCGCAGGAGCCCGCGCAGACGCCCAATAACCCGGCATCTACAACACCCAATACGCCGTCAACAAACGATTCTGCAAAACCATGAGGGTTGTAAAAGGAGACCATTAGAAATGAAAGCTCAGTTCACCGTTGCGGGACTACTCTCCGCGTTGTTGCTTGTCGCGCTGTTTGTGCCGGTGCACGGTTCGAAAGTATCGGCGGCGGCAACCGGGAAGATCACCGGGGCAGTCAAGCTGGATGGAACCGCTCCACACATGAAGGGCATCGACATGTCGAAAGATCCCTACTGCGCGAAGTTCCATGCCAATAGTCCGGCGCAACTGGAGTTGGTAGTTGTGGGTAAGAACGGCGGGCTGGAGAACGTGGTTCTATATTTGTCGCAGGGGCTCTCGCCCGAAGCCGCTGCCCAGAAGTCTTCGTCTACTCCGGTATTCGACCAGAAGGGATGTCAGTACACGCCGCACGTAATCGCCATGAATCCGGGCGAGGACTACAAGGTCACGACCAGCGATCAGACTGCGCACAACATCCATCCCGAGCCCAATCCTATGACCGGCAATATTCCGTGGAACCGCTCGCAGCCGCCCGGCGCCCCGCCGATCGTGCAGAGCTGGAAAGCGGAGGAAGTGGCGATCCCGGTGAAATGCAACATCCATCCCTGGATGCATGGCTACCACGTGGTGGTGAAGGGACCCTACGCTGTCACCGACGAAAACGGCAATTACACCATTCAGAATGTCCCGCCGGGAAACTATACCGTGAGCGCGTGGCAAGAGACCTATGGGACGCAGACGCAGAAGGTGACGGTGGCGGGCGGCGGGTCCGCAACGGCCAACTTCACGTTCAAAGCAAAATAGTCTGCCGTCTGGTTGCGAGCGATGTCATCGTCCACGGCACGGCGTGAATTACGCCGCATGCGGGAATGAGGCCCTATGGCGAAGTTGCTGGCGGTAGCGATCATGGTCATTGCAATAGCTTCGGCGGTTCCCATTGTTCTGCACATGTGGGGACCGCCGGTGGATATCTCGGTTCACGGCAAGATGATCGACGACCAGATGTCGGAGACCATGCTTGAGGCCGGTATCTGTTTTCTGGCGTCGCAGCTGCTTCTGGGGTACTTCATCTGGAGATTTTCCAATCGTCCGAAGGACGAAAAGATCAAGTACTTTCCCGGGGGCGCACGCGGATTGGTCACCGCGGCTGTGGTTGTAGTCGGCTTGGAAGTAATGGCCCTGGGAGCTTTCGGCACACGTGCCTGGGCGGCAGTCTACTTTACGCCGCCATCGCCGCAAGCCCTGCCGGTCCAGGTACAAGCCGGACAGTTCGCGTTCTACTTCCGGTATCCGGGACCTGACGGAACCTTCGGGCCACTCCATCCCGAAAAGATCAACGAGGCCACGGAGAACTTTTTCGGCCTCGACCCCGACCATGATCCCGATTCGAAGGACGACATCGTGACGGCAGAAATGTCAGTGCCGGTGAATCGGGAGATCAACTTGCTGATGCACTCCAAGGACGTAGGGCACTCGTTCTTCGTCCGCGAGCTGCGCATCCAGCAGGACTTTGTTCCCGGACTCGATCTCGCCGTTCATTTCACGACTACCAAGATCGGACGCTACGAAATCATGTGTACTCAGCTTTGCGGTCTGGGACACTACAACATGAAGGCGTACCTGAACGTCATGTCGCAGGAAGATTTCGATAAATGGCTGAAACAGCAGGCGGCCTTGCAGTAGGCCGTTAACAGCGCTCCGCGCCGCGGGGAATGAGGGCTCGATCAATGCACGCTAGTCCAGAAGTACATCACCACACACCGCCCACCAGCTTCATCCGGAAATACGTCTTCAGCCTTGACCACAAGGTGATCGGCGAACAGTACTACGCGCTGGCGCTGGTCGCGGTGTATATCGGCCTGGTGCTGTCGTGGATCATGAGGATCCATTTGGCGTGGCCGGCCTTCGGAATCCCCGGAGTGCAGTTTCTCTCCAAGACGGGTGCGCCGAACGGGGTGCTGACTCCCGAGTATTATCTGCAACTGATGACCATGCACGGCACCATCATGGTCTTCTTCGTACTTACCACGGCCCCGTTTGCAGGATTCGGGAACTACTTTCTCCCCATCCAGGTTGGGGCCGAGGATATGCCGTTCCCGCACATCAACATGATGTCTTTCTGGGTGACGTTTGTCGCCTTCGTGGTGGCCGTTTCGGCATTCTTCGTTCCGCAAGGGCCGCCGCTGTCGGGCTGGACATCGTACGCACCGTTAAGCGCGTTAGGCGCGGTTGCTGGTCCCGGAGAAGGCACCGGCCAGGTGCTATGGGCGGTTTCGATCGGCATCTTCTGCATCGGACAGTTACTGGGTTCGCTGAATTTCATCAGCACAACGCTCGACATGCGCTGCCGCGGCATGAGCCTGATGCGCCTGCCCCTCAGTGTGTGGGCATGGTTCATTACCTCCTGCATCGGCCTGACCGCATTCGCAGTGCTCATGCCCGCCTGCATTCTGCTGATTCTGGACCATGTGGCGGGAACCAGCTTCTTTGTGCCGTCAAACCTGGTGGTGAACGATCAACTGCAGCCGCATGCGGGTGGCTCGACGCTGCTTTGGCAGCACCTGTTCTGGTTCTTCGGCCATCCCGAGGTCTATATCGCGATCGTGCCCGCCATGGGTGTGGTTTCGCACGTGCTGGTCACGAGTTTGCGCCGGCCTTTGCTGAGCCATCGCGTCGTCATTTACTCGATGATCTCGATTGGCTTCCTCAGCTATATGGTCTATGGCCACCACATGTTTGTGAGTGGCATGAACCCGTTCTCGTCAATCGTGTTCTCGTTCCCGACGCTGGCGATCACGATTCCCGCAACCATCATCGTGCTGATCTGGATCGGCAGTTTGTATGGATCCAAACTGCGGATTAACACGGCTTCTCTCTTTGCTTTGGGTTTTGTATCGATGTTTGTCAGCGGCGGAATCAGCGGCTTCTTCCTGGCTCAGCCATCGCTTGACATCATGCTGCACGGAACCTATTTCGTGGTGGGACACTTCCATCTGGTGATGGCGGTGGCGGCGCTGTTCGGAATCTTCGCGGGAACGTACTTCTGGTTCTCGAAAGTGACCGGGAGAATGCTGAATGAGACTCTCGGCATGATCCACTTCTTCGTAACGTTCGTCGGCGCGTATTGCATTTTCATGCCATTTCATTATCTGGGGATGGCAGGGAACGTTCGGCGGTATCAGGCATTTGTAAACGACTTTATGCCGCCGCTGATGCCGATACACAAGTTCATCACCATCGCCGCCCTGATCACGGGAGCCGCGCAACTGGTATTCCTGTATAACCTGATCCATAGCAGATTCTGGGGCAAGCGGGCGCCGCAAAATCCCTGGGAAGGAACGTCGCTGGAGTGGTCCATACCTTCCCCGCCGCCGTTCGACAACTTCGGAGGCAAACTGCCGGTCGTCTATCACGATCCATATCAGTATGGAGTGGAGGGCTCGACGGGCGATTACGTGATGCAGGATTCGCCGGAGCAGATCAACTCGGTTCGCGACGAGGCTTAAGGAAAGTAAGTTCCGCCGCGGGGCGGGTGGGTTTTGGTTGGAACTGAAACCGGGCAATAGGGAGCTGCAGTACCGACATGGCAACCACCGTTCACGAACCACCGCAAATCGATTCTTCTCACGGGCCGAAGACACCGTCGTCGGGCGTCGGTGGTTGGAGCGCGATTCCCCCAGGGTTGGGGAAGTTGCGCTCGGTCGAGGACAGCTCTCCGGCATCACGCACCGGAGTATGGGTGGGGCTGGCGGCGATCACCATGACCTTCGCCGCATTCACCAGCGCCATGATTGTTCGGCAAGGCTCTTCGACGGATTGGCAACACTTCACGCTGCCTTCCATGCTGTACGTCAGCACCGTAGTTCTGCTGGCAAGCAGTGTCGTCCTGGAGATTGCGCGAAAGCGGGTAGCAGCATTCATGGCGGGCGCGCCTGTGTCTCACGCGGCCGCGTCGACATGGCTGTGGCTGACGATGGCCCTGGGACTTCTCTTTGTCGGCTGCCAGTACCTTGCGTGGCTCAGCCTTCGCGCGCAGGGCATGTATCTGGCGACCAATCCCAGCAGTTCGTTCTTTTACCTTTTCACCGGCCTGCACGCGATTCATGTACTAGGGGGATTGGCGGGACTGGCACTGGTTATCTGGCGATTCAGCAAACCGCTCGCGAGCCTGCGGCTGAGTACGCTGAGCACGGTTGCGTACTACTGGCACTTCATGAATGTGCTTTGGATTTATCTGTTGCTGCTGTTGTGGATGCGGGTGTAGCCCCGTTTCAAGGAGAGAAACTTGAGCCAGGCTGATTTAACTATGGATGGCCATGCGATGGTGCATCAAAGGTCATCGCCGTTCGCAATTCCCACTAAGAAATTGGCCATGTGGCTGTTCATCGTTGCGGATGCGGCGACATTCGCGGCCTGCCTTTTGGCATACGGTTTCTTGCGAAACGGCTCAATCAACTGGCCGACACCGTTTAAGTTCTTTCCCACGGTGGTGAACGCGATGGTGATGACATTCATCCTCATCACCAGCAGCCTGACCATGTACCTCGGTGTCCGGGAGGCGAAGCTGGGCAACCGCAACGCCGCGGTGCGATGGACTTTGATCACTGCCGTTGGAGGTGCTATTTTCGCGCTCCTGCACCTGCGCGAGTGGATGGGCCTTATTCACGAAGGCGTCGGCATGTTCCACAATCCCTGGGGAAACGCGCTGTTTGGGGCGTCATTCTTCACCATCACGGGATTGCACCTTACCCACGTTACGATCGGCATTATCGTGTTGCTGGTGATGAGCGCGCGCTACAAAAGCGGTCGCTCCGATGCCGACGACCTGGAGATTACCGGGCTGTACTGGCACTTCGTAGATCTGGTGTGGATGTTTGTGGTGCCATTGATTTACCTGTTAAACATTTCCAAGTAGCTGGGACCGGGAGAAGCGCATGGAAGAAATCACCAAGCAGCAAGCGGGCGGCGCCGCCTCTTACTCGGGCAGCCTGACGCGTTACCTGATCGTCTACGTTTGTATTCTGGCGTTGGCAGGGCTGCAGTTCCTGATCGCTTACCAGCACGTCGGCGTGCCCACCCTGATCTTCCGCATGTTTGCTATTGCCATCATCGAAGCCGGCTTGGGGGTGGTATTTTTTATGCACCTGGGTTCGGAGAACAGGGCGTTTGTAACTTGGATAGCTGTCATCACCTTGTTTGTGTTCCTGGCGTTGCAGTACAGTTGGACCGACAGTTATCGTATGGAGCGGAATTCTCCGCAGAGTTTCAAGGTGCAGCCCCCATCATGAAAAACGCCGGCAGATTCTCGCGATGGCTCAGAATATTGGCCGTTCTCCCCAGTCTGTTAATGGTGTCTTCCACGGCGCTCTGGGCGGAGAATTGTCCCTTCTGCTATTCGAAAGCGATGTCGTCCGGCTCCAACATTCTTCAGGCGTTTCGCCAGGGAATCGTCATCCTCATGGTTCCCCCGTTCTTCCTGTCGCTCATGATCTTCGTAATCGCCTATCGCCGGCGGAACTCATTTCGTGCTCGCTGAAATAACAAAAGCTGCCAGGTTACTTCGCGCTCACCGTGTCTTCCGGCACACCGTGCTGCTCCTCGAAGCATGAGTTCAGTTCCGGCAGGTTCGCCGGAGTGCGGGCGGGTGAGTCATGCGGCCCCGCTCGCAGATATTGCACCGGCCACGCGGCGGCCTGTCCCAATTCACGCGCGGCGCGCAGCGGCCAATAAGGATCGCGCAACATCTCGCGCGCCAGGATGGCGACGTCCGCCTGGCCGGTGCGAATGATGTGGTCGGCCTGCACCGGGTCAGTGATCACGCCCACCGCTCCAGTCATGATTCCGGCTTCGCGGCGAACCTTCTCGGCAAACGCCGCCTGATATCCCGGTCCCACGGGAATTACGGCGTGGGGAACGTTGCCACCCGAGGAGCAGTCCACCAGGTCGACTCCGAGCGGCTTCAGCCTGCGCGCGAGTTCGACGGACTGTTCGATATCCCAACCGCCTTCGACCCAGTCGGTGGCCGAGATCCGCACAAACAAGGGCGCCTCTTCCGGCCAGACGTTGCGCACCGCCGACACGACTTCGCCGACCAGGCGTATGCGATTGTCGAACGAGCCGCCGAAGCGATCGGCGCGCTTATTGCTGAGCGGCGATAAAAATTCGTGCAGCAGATATCCATGTGCGGCATGAATCTCGAGCACGCGAAAGCCGGCATCTCGCGCCCGGCAGGCTGCGTCGCGAAAAGCGCGAATGACCTCCTCGATGCCCGATTCACTGAGTTCCTGCGGCTGCGGGTAGCTTTCGGCGAAGCGTTCGGCCGACGGCGCCATGACCTTCGTCCATCCACCCTTGCTCACCGGCAACTCGCCGCTGCCGTCCCAGGGGCGCCTGGTGCTGGCCTTGCGTCCGGCATGCGCCAGTTGCATCCCGGCAACGCTGCCTTGCTGATGAATGAAGTGCGTAATACGAGCGAGCGGCTCGATATGCGCGTCTTTCCAGATGCCCAGGTCTTCTGGACTGATGCGGCCTTCCGGCAGAACGGCTGTAGCTTCGGTGAAGATCAGCGCCGCGCCACCGACCGCACGGGAGCCGAGATGGACGAAGTGCCAGTCGTTGGCGAAGCCATCTTCGCTGGAGTACTGACACATGGGTGATACCACAATGCGGCTGGTGAGGTGGACCCCGCGAAGAGCAAGAGGATGAAAGAGGTGCGCTGACATGAGAGTGGAGATGACTTTCAGTCGAGCCAGGATTCGCACGAATGGAACAGAGCGCCGGCTGTCTGCCGACTCAACCCGAATCGGAAGAGCCAACCTCGCTTGCGCCGCGGGTCTCTAAGTCGGTAGAGGAAAACTATTATATGGCAGACCAGAAAGATATCGTTAAGGATGTAGTGCAGGTTCTTCATGATGGGCAGAAGGGCTTCTCGGATTTGGCGGAGCATATCAAAGATCCGCAGGTGAAGTCTTATTTTCTGAAAGAGTCGCAGACGCGCGGTCAATACGCGTCGGAACTTCAGTCCGCCGCAGGCCTTCAAAAAGACGATTCCGGCACGGCAACCGGCGCCATGCACCGCACTTGGGCCGACATCAAGGGCAAGATGGGCGGGGGCGACCACACCCTGCTTGAGACCGCCGAACAAGGCGAGGATGCCGCAAAAAAAGCTTACGAGGAAGCGCTGCAGAAGCCGGAAGTGAGCGGGAACGTCCGCCAGATTCTGGAAAAGCAGCAGGTACATATCCGCCAGTCACATGATCAGGTGAGAGCCTACCGCGACAGCAAGAAAGCCGCTTAGGCGAACGACAGTGAGGCGAAATGGCCGCGAGCAATCGCGGCTTTTCTTTTGTGCTGCAATCTGCTGACTAGAACGCGAAGAGCATCAGCTGGTTCATCGTGTCCATTCTGTGTGGATGGGCAACGATCTTTTTCTGCCGCCAGGAATCGTGGTCAGGTTCGGGAGGCTAGGACTTACGGGACCAGAAGCTCGGTTAGCCGGTGAGTCAACACGAGCGCCGCGCCGTAGTTGCTCGCGATGGCGATAAGAACGAGCCCTGCAACGACCGGCCACGTCCAAGTTCCTTGAAACCGGTGGCCGGAATTTTGCCACTCCAGCAGCCGCTTCACGCGCACGGAAATTGCAGACGACTCGCACAACAGGCCACTCGCAAGCTCCGGCTCCCGCCAATGACTGGCCGGGCGGGAAAGCTTAATGAGGGCGCTGGCAAGGTCCAGCGCGTCCTGCCGGTTCTCGACAGCTGAATCGTCCGCCGCCAGCTCAGCCGCTTCACGCCAGGCTTTCTCGACGCCATTTAATCCTGGGAACGGCGTGGCATTGATCAGGAGTTTCTTCAGATTGTCCCAGGAGCGCCTATGGCCCTGCTCATGGCGCATTGCGACGCGCAGTTCATTGTCACTGAGCACGACCGCGGCCATGTCAGAGACCATGACCTTGGGACGGCAAACTCCAACCAGCATCAGGGCGGGAGCGCCGCTCGCAGCGCTCAAGCTTGCGCCATCCGATTCGTCGCCCACACCTGACTTCCTTGACCACTGGCGCAGCGCACGATTGGTCAGCGTCGCGGCCCTTAAGGCCCGCAGCAGTCCCGCAGCCAGCATAACCACCGCACAAACCGCAAGGCAGAATGTTGTAGCGTCTTCGTCGAGCGACTTGCGCTCCATCAGCCAGAAGGAGGGGAAGGTGAAGAAGAGAGCGACCAGCGTGGAAAGAGCGAAGGGGAAAATTCTGAGTCCGAAGAGCAAGCTCGGGCGGCTGAGTGACGCTCTCGAGGGCACCCGCCGGCTGAGCCACCATGTCGACCCCACCAAAGCCGATAATGTGCCGTACATGACCGCGAAGAACGCGAGGCACACAACGATGCCGCGAGCCAGGAACATGGCTACTTCTCGCCCTTCTTCAGCAACAGTTCCGTGCGCTGGCGCTGCACCAGCGCTTCCAACTCGTCGAGCAACTTCTCGTCCTGCTCGCCTACGGCCTCGACAAAGTAAGAGAGGTGCAGCGACGCATGCTCGGAGCGCAGTAACTGGCAGAGGCCGCTCACTGCCGTCTCGCGCTCGAACTCTTCTGGACTGCAACGCGCCCAATAGCGAAACGCTTTGCCTTCGAGAACGCGTCCGAGGAGCCCCTTGCGAAACAAGCGGTCCATGGTCGTCATGATGGTGCTATAGGTCTGCCAGATGGTACCGTCCTGCAGGACCTCACGAACCGTGGCGGAACGTCGTTCCCAGACTGCACGGTGTATCTGCCGCTCCAGCGGGCCAAGCGGCGCTCCCGAAGAACCTTCGAGATTGGGATCGTGTGAGTCCATTCTTGCGACCGAACCTGGATCACCAAAACTCTAGAACCGGCGGCGACCCGGGTCAATGGCCCAGCCGCGAATCTCATCAACAGTTCATATTCACCCGAAAGTTGTAGAAAACCGCAGCTCTTATCGCCAGTAGTTGGCTTTTGTTAAACCATTCATTCGTGTGTTAACTATCGTTAACAGTCGGGGCTTAGTGTCCGCCCTGTTCGGCATGTCTGAATCCCGCAGGCCAAAAGATGCCGAAACAACGCCTTATGAACTCATATTGTGTATGGCAAATTTTGTCTTGGGCTCGAAGCTCTTGCCGGGCGCGGCTCGGAATCGTAACCCTCATTGTGCTGGCATTCGCAACGCCATCCTGGGCACAGTGGGCCAGCAGCGGATTGACTGGAACCGTCAGCGATCCCGCCGGACACGCACTGGCAGGCGTGGAGGTGACCGCGCTCCAAACCGCTACAGGACTTCAACGGGAGGCAGTTTCTTCCGCGGAGGGAGCCTACTATTTTCCTAAACTGCCGCTTGGAGCTTATACCGTCACCTTCAAGCACCCGAATTTCGAATCGTTGCGTTTCGACAACGTAGTACAGAAGCTGCAAGAGACTCGCGTGCTCAACGTAACGTTGAAGATAGCGGGACCGACAGAGCAGGTGAAAGTTTTGGCTAGTCCGGTATCGCTGGATCAGACGAACAATACGTTGAGTACGGGCATTGCACGCATACAGGCTGAACAACTTCCCTTGAATGGGCAGAATTGGGCCACGTTGACCGCGTTGGTTCCAACCGCAATTGATACTGCCGGCGGGCCCGGTGCCGGCAATCAGCGCTCGATTCGCTACGCCGGCCGGGGCCGCGACGATAACAACTACACCTATGACGGCGTCGATGCGACCTTTATCATTAATCAGTCGCAGCTCTATTACGTGCGCGCGTCAATTCCACTCGATACCATCGAGGAGATTCGCGTCGACCCCATCCTGGCGACCGCTCAGACCGGCGCCTCGGGGGGCGGTCAGGTGGGCGTAGCCTCGCCTTCAGGCACCAATCGTTTTCATGGGGATGCCTACGACTTCCTGCGTAACAGCGCCTTCGATGCCACCGATCCGATTGACTCCTTAAATCCAAACCACCAGCCGCCCTTCCACTTAAATCAGTACGGCGGATCTCTGGGCGGACCTATCGTGCGTGATAAAGCATTTTTCTTTATCGCCTACGAAGGTTACCAGCAAGACCTGGGTCAAACTCTTATTGGCTATGTGCCCAGCGACGCCCTTCGGTCGCAAGTGGTGGCGATGTCGCCGGCTCTCGCGCCCGTCATTGACGCCTATCCCATAGGACAAAAGGCTACGAGTAATCCTAATATTTCTCAATTTATAGGTGAAGGAAGTCAAGTAGGCCAGGAAAACTCGGGGATGTTCCGCCTGGATTATCGATTCTCCGACGCGACCAGTATCTTTTGGCGGGCGAATATCGATGAAGCCGACTACCTTCTCCCATATTCTCCAAGCTCCGGGCAATATCTGAACGAGAAAGAGGAGCTTACGTCTTATCCGGTCAATAGCGTGATTGACCTGACGCATGTCTTTTCTCCGACCCTGCTTGCCGACTTCAAGTTTGGCTTCAACCGCGGCACGACCGACACCGTCTACATCAACCCGACCGGGTCGCTCGATGCGATCGCTGTCGCTGGCCTCACCTCCTTGAACAACGGCCGTATCAGCACCGGCGTGGGCAACTCGTTTTCATGGCTCGGCGATGTAACCAAGGTCAGCGGAAGACATGTCATCAAAGCCGGAATCGAAATCCGCCGCATACAGATGAACCAGGGAAGCAGTTCCTATGGAACTATTAGCTATAATTCCCTGGCCAGCTTCGAGGCCAACCAATCTTACAAGGCCAGTATCACCGGCGAATATCCCGTAAATGGTCTGCGCAAGACACAGTTCTTCGGCTATATCCAGGATGAGTTCAAGTGGCGGCCGACGTTCACGCTGAACTTAGGGCTGCGTTACAGCTATTTTGGTGTGTTTCACGAAGTGCAGGGCCGCGGGAATCCTTTTGATTTTGTCACCTGCGGACCGCAAGGATATTGTGGCGCAGGTGCAAGCTTCGGGCCGCCAAACTATAACGATATCGATCCGCGTATTGCCTTCGCCTGGGCCCCGGCCAAGTATGGGGGGAAGACCGTCATTCGCAGCGGCTTTGGTATTTATCACGAGGACGGTCAGCTGGACGATCAGAATATCCCCGATAAGAACGAAGTATTGAGCTTCGCGCTGACGCCGAAGAATTGTCCAGGGCTGAGTTTCCCTTTAGTGGTAGATTCCCAGGGCAATCCAGTCTGCTCGAACGGCACACAATCACCCAACGCGGAACAGCGGGACCGCCCAGACTCCTATGTCACCCAGTGGGGGCTTTCTATCGAGCAGGAGCTTCCCGCCAACTTCGTTGCCAATATGGCCTACGTAGGCAGCAAAGGCACTCACCTGCTGCAGCTGTCCTATGTGAACGTCGAAGACCCGCTCACCGGTGTGCGTCCTTACCCGGCTTTTTCGCAGATCCCTTGGCGCGGCAACATTGGCAACAGCTCCTACAATGGGCTGGCGCTGTCGCTGAAGCGCAACTTCTCTCACGGTTTGCTGGTCTCGGCCAATTACACCTGGTCCCACAGCATCGACGACGGTTCCAATGGAAGCGGCGACGGCGACTCCCTGGCTCCGCAGAACGTCTCCTGCTGGCCACGTAGCGCGGTGCAATGCGGGGAGAATGCCAGCAGCGCCTTCGACGCTCGCAATGTGTTCAACGCGAACTTCATCTATGAGCTTCCCTTTGGGGCAGGTAAGTCGTACCTTTCTCAAACCGGCTTCGCGCGGGCTGTTTTTAGTTATTGGCAGATCAGCAGTATCTTCATCGCCCGTACCGGGTTCCCCGTGAACCTCACAACCAACGCCACGGGCCCGGACGGAAACACTAATAGTCAGCGTCCCAACCTGGTTCCCGGCCAACCCTTATATTTAGCCGGCGGGATTTTCAATCCCGCGGCGTTTTGCACCCCGGGGACGAGCGACCCGCTTTATCCGGGGGGCGCCTGCCCCTCTGGATTCGGCGATGTCCCCCGCAATTTTTTGCGAGGTCCCGGATTTTGGCAATCTGATTGGGCACTTTCCCGGCGCTTTCCTGTTACCGAGCAGGTGCAGATTCAGTTTCGGGCCGAGGTATTCAACATCTTCAACCGAGCGCAGTACGCTAACCCGGACGGTCTCATTTCAGCTTCCGACTTTGGCAGGGTCTATCTGCCTTTGAATACGACTCCGATAGGAATAGGTACGCCGCGTCAGTTCCAGTTTCTGCTGAAGCTACAGTTCTGAAGGATTGCGGCTATCGCTTGCTTCGCGCGGTATTCCTCGAGCTTACTCGGCGTACTTGACCGAACATCCGTACGGCCGTGACGTCGGGACAGCGACGGTCTTGCCCGATGTGGCATCGTTCAGTGCCGCTGAAACATAGTTCTTTGCACCGCTAACATCTGCAACATCGGTGGTCGGCTTGTCGTCCATGGCGCCACTGTAAATGAGCGTCCCCTGCGGGCTGATGATGAAGATGTCGGGCGTAGTCTTGGCATCATAGAGGTGGCCAAGAGCGCCGGTGGGATCCAGCAGGACGGCGGTAGGTGCGGCGTTCACTTGTTTGAGGTAGGCGTTCTCTTCCGGTCCGGTGACATAGCCTTGTTTGCCTGGTCCGGAGGAGATCACGGTGAGCCAGATAACGCCCCGCGCAGTCCACTCGCGCTGTAGTTGCTGCATATTGCCGCTGTTGTAGTGCTTCTGGGTATAAGGACAGCCGCGGTTTGACCACTCCAGCACAACAAATTTTCCCTTGTAGTCGGATAGTTTGTGAATATTGCCATTGGTGTCGGGCGCGGTGAAGTCGGGCGCGGCGTTGCCTACTCGCGCCGCCGCCGCCGGCAGCACCAGAGACAATAAAGTCAGAAAGACCAGGCTAAATGTCAGAGATTGTTTCGTCATCCGTCTCCTACTCTCTATTTTATGACTCGTACCTACTTCGAAGCGACAGGCGCCGACACTTCATAGGCGCGTCCGGGACCGACTATGAGCAGCCCGTTTAATCTGGAAATCGGCTTGGTCAATTGATCAGATTTCTTGAGGGTCAGTTGAAATCCCGACCGATTGGATGCAAAGCTCTGCGGGCTGGAATTATCGATTTGGTCTGGTTCCAGCGGGAAAAAACTGGCATTCTGCGCTCGCGAACTACCTCGCACCTTCAGTACAAAATTGCTTTTGTCTGATTCTGCTGACAGCTTCCAGTCAGGAGGTGCAAGCTTGGGAAGCTGTTGTCGAGTTTGCCGGAATATGGCACGCCACTGGTTTGTACCACCGCTCGTACCGGACGTGAGCGTGACGTGCGCTTTGCCGGGTATACAAACCTCGCGGCATACAATGTACTTCACATCGGCGGAGACTTTAGGAGTCGCAGCTGCGTGCCCTTCCGATGTCGCTCTGAGCGGGACCATTAGGAGCACCTGTCCCTCGTAGCCATAATCTATGACTGTTCCGCTTCCCAGACGGATAGGTACAGGCCAGACGATCGGCCCGGTAGCAAATCCCGCTGGCAGTTGCCACTGTATTTTAGGCGGCTCTCCCGAATCTCCAGGGTTTTGCCAATAGATGTGCCAACCGGGATCCAGCCGGAACAACAGCCCGAGCCACAATGGCTCTCCCGACGGCGCCGTGCTCTGCTCAGCGATCAATTCAACGCTGGCGTGGAGCTCGGCCGCTGATTGCGCAGGCGCAGGCGCGCCGAAGGGCAGCAGCAGTGACAACACAATCGCTCGTCGTAGACTCAACTCCATGCCATCTCTGACGGTCAATCGAAGAATTGGTTGCGGCTTGTTGAATTCGGGCAGCCGGGCAGCGACACTCAGTGAGCTTGCGCCGGGCCCCCGACTCTGAAGCTCTTGATCATCAGGGCGAGAGGAATTGCCACCAGCGCCATAATACCCAAAAGCCGGAAGCAATCCAGAAAAGCCAGCATCGCAGCTTGGTCCGTTAAGACTCGCGACAGCAGACCTAATGCCCTATGTGATGCGTCAGCCGGGCTCGACCCACTCGCGATGAAGACCTGCTTTGAGCTATCAATGAAATTGCGGACGCCTGAGTCAAAGCTGCTCGCGTGCGCTACCAGTACACTTTGATGGAACTGGGTACGGCGTTCCAGCATTGCGGTTACGAATGCGATTCCGAAACTACCACCCTGGTTCCGGAATAGATTGGTGAGGCTCGAAGCCTTATTGTTCTTTTCTCTGGGCAGGTAAGAATATGCCAGTTGGCTGGTAGGAACGAATAAAAAAGAGATACCAAACCCCTGCAAGACGCGAGCCCATACTTCATGGCGATAATCGGTGGTCAGATCAAAGCTGCTGAAGTACCACATCGATAACGCCAGAATACCGAAGCCTAGAATGATGAGATTTCTGGCGCCGACTTTGGGAAGTAAGGTCACGATTATTGGAGCCATAAGGACGATGACGGCAGCTCCGGGTCCGAGCACCAGGCCGGCATCGGTTGCGGTATAGCCATAAAGAGATTGCAGCATCTGTGGAATCAGCACCGTGCTGCCAAACAGCACGAATCCGAAGATGAAGTAGAAGCAATTTGAGATGGCGAAATTTCGCTCCGAGAGCAAGCGAATTTCGACTACTGGATCGCGCTGTCGAAGTTCCCAAACTATAGCGGTAACCAGAGCGATTAGCGCAACCGCCAGAAATGTCGCGATGAAGTTGCTCTCCAGCCAGTCATCACGCTGCCCTCGATCGAGTACAACTTCCAGGCAGGCGAATCCGATAGCGATCAGGATGATGCCGAGATAATCCACCTGCAACTTTCCCGCGCGTCTCGCCTGCTCGACTTCCTGCTTGAAGTGCGCGGGGTCGGATACGAGCTGACTGGTCAAAAAAAGTGAGACGACTCCGATGGGAACGTTGATGAAGAAGACCCAACGCCACGAAAAGCTGTCGGTGATCCATCCACCCAGCGGCGGCCCAATAGCGGGAGCGGTCACGATGGCCATGCTGTAGAGCGCGAATGCCGACGCTCGTTTATCCGGAGGGAAGGTGTCGACCAGGATTGCCTGTTCAACAGGAGCTAGCCCGCCGCCGGCAATCCCCTGCAACACGCGAAAGAAAATCAGAAGGTTCAAACTCGGCGCCAGCCCGCAGAGCAAGGAGCTGACACTGAACAACGCCACGCAACCCATGTAATAGTTCTTACGTCCGAAGACACGGCTCAGCCACGCGCTCAGCGGAAGTACTACCGCATTGGCCACCAGGTAGCTTGTGAGCACCCACGTGCTCTCGTCGTAGCTGGTGGCGAGACCGCCGGCGATATGCGGAAGAGCGACATTGGCGATGCTGGTGTCCAGCAACTCCATAAAGGTCGCCAGGGTCACCGTGATCGCCACGAGCCAGATGTTGGTGGGGCGCTGCGCATATCCGGACGCGCGAGCCAGCGTCGGAGTCGCGGTGGTTGCGATAGCACTCATCAGGCTTCGCGCGCAGCGCTGGTGAGCAACGTTTCGACCTTCGCGTCCAGGTCGCGCGCGACTTGTATCGCCCGCGCGTTTTCATGCGAAGCTAGAAGAGAAGCCATCCTGTCGTAGGAAAGATGCACGCCGTCGGCTCGCTCATCGATCAGAATGGTCACTGGAGCATAGGAGCCGGCGTCCGGAACCTGCTCGACCATCTGTTTCATGATGAGTGGATTGCCCACCACCAGCCGCACGATGCGGGGTCCATCGGAACCCGTTTCTTTCCGCAGGATTTCCCCAAGATCGAAGCGAACGAACTCCATCAGGTCGAGGGGACCGGTCGCAGCCGCAACGATCTTCTCCAACTCCGGGTAGCTGCGTGCTGCGGTGACCGCGGCGCGGAAGGCGGACATATCGGGATGACCGAGGGCCTTATCGATACGGTCGAGAACTGTGTGGAAGGGTCTGGAAGAGAGCACGCTGAAACGCTGAAACGTTACCTCGTTAATGTCCATCTCAGTACTCCATCTCGGCCATGCAGCTGTCTGCATGACGAATTCGGTTTCTCATTCGAATCCATTAGAGACCGAACGGTCGCAAATTATTGACGAAGAATTGCGTGAAAGCCGCTAACCTAAAAGGCCCGAGCCAGGATCATCGCCCGGTCGCACTTTGTCCGCGAAGTACCATGCAGGTGGAAGTGGCTTTGGCTATCAGGCGGGCATCATCGTCCACGATAGTGCACTCGACGTAGCCAACCGTGCGGCCGCGCTGCACCACAACTCCCTCTGCGGTGAGGCGTGCCTGCCAAACCGGCCGGAAGAAGTTGATTTTCAGCTCCACAGTAGTAAAGGATTCTTCTGCCGCAAGTGTGCTTGCGAAGGCGATTCCCATCGCCGCATCCGCAATGTCGCACAGAACTCCGCCATGCACCGTGCCCATGGGATTCGCGTGCTGCGCTCCGGCATTCAGAACGACGCTTGCGCGACCTTCGCCGACCTGCTTGACCTCAAATCCGATAAGGCGGGCGATCGCAGCTTCACTCGGTGGCAAGCGCTTTTGAACCTCGGGGGGCGAAGGAATATCCGGGGTACTCACCTGGTTGCCGCTCTCGACCGTGACTTGCCGGCACGAACTTCGGTTTCCAGATATCGCTCCAAATGACGGCAGGCGGAATCGAGTGCTTCGTCCCGTCGTTGTAGACGGCTTATCATCAGGCTCCCCTCAAGCGTGGCCGCAATTAAGGCGGCTGACTCCACTGGATCGACGGCGGCTCTGACCTGACCGCGGCGTTGCCCTACCTCGAGGATTGATTGCAATTGGCCCAGCCAGGCGCCGAGTGCCTCGCGCGCTTTCGCCCGCAAATGCAGATTGCCATCATCGGAATCGATCGCGGTGTTGAGCAGTGGGCAGCCTCCCGGCACCAAGCCAGTGCGGCGATCGCGAAAATTCCGGACAATTTGTTTCAGGCGCTCCACGGCGTCTGGGATGTTGTCCGTTCCTTCCAGTCGGGTATCGACCGCAACCTTCCATGCGTAATCGAAAACGTCTGCGGCGAGGTGCTGTTTGCTGGCGAAATGCCGGTAGATGCCGCCCTTTTCCAACCCCGTGGCCCGCATCAGATCTGAGATTGCGGCTCCCTCGTAGCCTTTTTGGTTGAAGATGGGGGCGGCTTTGCGGATGATCTCTTGCCGGGTGCGCGCTCCTTTTGTTACTTGCGCGCGGCCGGTTGGAATACTTTGGCCTGATTTCATGATCGGTTGGATGAGACCGAACGGTCTCCGGCTTCACCAAGACATAGCCGGCAACGTGCTTAAGTTATAAGCAGGAACACAAGCTCCGTCACGCGGCGAAGGCCAACGGACGCGCCGGAATTTGGGTAGCATGAACGACGGAGTCTTGCAGCGAATATGCCCGAACTACCTGATATCACCGCCTACCTTCACGCGCTGGAGCCGCGCGTGCTCGGTCAGCCTCTCGAGAAAGTACGAATCGCCAGCCCATTCCTGCTGCGAACGGTTGATCCGCCGATTACCGAAGTGGAGGGCCGCACGGTGCGTGAGTTGAGGCGCATCGGCAAACGGATAGTCATCGGAATGGAGGGCGATCTGTGGCTGGTATTGCACTTGATGATAGCCGGGCGCCTGCACTGGCGGGCTCGCGGTGCGAAGCTTGGAGGTCGGCAGAGCCTCGCGGCTTTCGATTTTCCTAACGGATCGCTGGTGCTCACCGAAGCCGGAGCAAAACGCCGCGCGTCGCTGCTTGTGTTGCGCGGTGAGGAAAGCCTGCAGTCGATTGATCCCGGCGGAATCGATGTGTTTGCCGGCAATCTCGACGCGTTTCGCGCCGCCCTGAGCGCGGAAAATCGGACGCTGAAGAGGGCGCTGACCGATCCTCGAATCGTAAGCGGGATCGGTAATGCATATTCAGACGAGATTCTGCACGCCGCCCAGCTATCTCCGATTGCTCTCACCCACAAACTGAAACCTGATGAGTGGGAGCGGCTCCTTACGGCCACACGCGACACGCTCCGGCTCTGGATGGACCGGCTAAGCAGCGAGGCGGAACGCGCGTTTCCGGAGAAGGTCACTGCCTTTCGCAAGGAGATGGCGGTTCATGGCCGATACGGCAAGCCGTGTCCGCGATGCGGCGAACCGATCCAGCGCATTCGTTACGCCGACAACGAAACCAATTATTGTCCGCACTGCCAGACCGGCGGCAAACTACTGGCTGACCGGAGCCTTTCACGCCTGCTGCGTTCCGATTGGCCGCGGACGATGGAAGAACTGGAAGCTCTCAAGCGCCGCTAGCCCGGTTTCGAGTCGACCACAAGAACCCGGTTGGGATTGCCCGGCTGAATCTGGTTCTTGTCGAAACAAGCTTTGATGCGGCGACGCAACTCGCGCCGTACCGCATCCTGCATTCCCGGCCGCGTCTTTATCAGCATCAGGTAGTCCACTTCATCGCCGCCGACCTTATCAATACCAGGTACCTGCGGCTTGGCGACGATCATCTCTCCGAACTCCGGGTCGTCAGCGATCTCGTCGCCGACCTCCTGGAGAACTTTGATCACCTTGTCGCTGTCCGTGTTGTAGGCAACGGAGATGTGCAGCGCGAGCTGCGTCCAATCGCGCGTGAGATTGCTGACCACGGTGATCTGGCTGCTCGGCACATTGTGAACGGTGCCGTCGGCGTCGCGTAAGACGGTGCGCCGCAGGGTCATGAGCTCAACCGAGCCTTGCACCCCCGCGATCCTGATGACGTCGCCGATGTCGTACTGGTTCTCCACCAGGATGAAGAAGCCGTTGATGAAGTCGCGCACCAGCGTCTGCGCGCCGAAGCCGATGGCTACGCCGGCAATCCCGGCGCTGGCCAGCAGCGGCCCCATGTTGATGCCCAGCAGAGGCAGGATCTGCAGTGCGGCCAGGAACATGACGACGAAAACGCCGACGCTGTAGACGACGCCAGAGACGGTGCGGATCTGTTGCGCGCGCAGGGCCGACGGCAGCCGCTCGTCCCGACTCAGCGCGCTGATGTGGCGCGACGCGACCTTCAGCAGCCTGGTCAAGACGAAGGCAATGATCAGGACGGCAACGATGCGCGGGACCTCGTGGCGAATGAAGTCGAAGCTGTCATCGCCCCAGTTACTGAGGATTTCCGGAAGGTCGCGTTTCACGCCGCCGGGCCACCAGAAGGTCCCAGCCAATCGGTAAAGGAAAGAAGACATTCTGCGCGCGATTATAAAGCCTTGCCCGCTCGAGATTTCTCCCTCTGCGTTGCGCGCCGCCGGCGCCGGCGAGCAATATAATCACGGGATCCTATGAGACACTTTTTTCATTTTCCGCGCCGAATGCAAACCGCATTCCTTGCCGCCGCACTGCTGATCGGCATGTCCTTCAACTCCGGTGCGCAGATCCAGAGCCCACCTCCCCTGCCCGGCCAAAGGCATCCCAGCGACAACTCCGCGGCAGACGATGCGTGGGAGCAACAGCAGCGTAAGGAGATGGAGAAGAAGGCCAACATTCAGCGGCAGGAGGACATCAAGAAGGATGCGGAAAAGTTGCTCGAACTCGCCACCGAGCTAAAGCAATCTGTAGACAAAAGTAACGAATACACCTTGTCACTGGACGTGATCAAGAAAGCCGAGCAGATCGAGAAGCTGGCCAAGAGCGTGAAAGAGAAGATGAAGGGACCGTGAAGCCGTTGCCAGTGAACAGCGAACCGTGGCCAGTTCGCGATCGAGCCGGCGATAGACGGAAAATGTCCGCGCGACTTCGGTAGCGTTCAGCTCGTCGGCGCCAAGAAATCATACTTGAGGATCGCTCTGCGCAATCCTGCGATTCTTGATACGCTGTCTAAATTCGCAACGACGCCATCCAGCCGCAACACAGGAGTTTTCATGCGTTTCGAGAAATACGTAAAAATTGCCGGCAGTGAGCGCGAGCCGATGCAAGGCGCAACCCCATCCGGGTCGCTCGACCCCAACGAGACTATGCAAGTGACCGTCGTCCTGCGGCCGGGTTCGGGCGAGCACGCCAGATCCCTGGCCGAGGTTATCGCCAGCGGCCAGACGATTTCACGAGAGGAGTACGCGTCGCGTTACGGCGCCGATCCCGCCGACGCCCGGGCATTGCTGGCCTTCGCCAGCCATTTTGGACTGGCGATGAGCAATATCAATCTGGGGGCAAGATCGGTTACGCTCAGCGGCAAGTGCAGCGACTTCGCCAAAGCGTTCCAGGTGAAGCTTGACCGCTATCACTCCAAAGCCGGTTCCTATCGCGGACGTAACGGCGCGGTGAACATTCCGCAGGAGCTGCACGGGATCGTTGTCAGCGTTCATGGACTGGACAATCGTCCGCAGGCCACGGCGCATTTTCGCCTGGCGCGTACCGGTGCGGCGGCGGCAGCAGCGACTTCCTATTCGCCATTGCAGGTCGCCAAGGCCTACAGCTATCCGACCGACGCGAACGGCAGCGGCGAGACCATCGGCATCATCGAATTGGGCGGTGGCTTCAACCAGTCCGACCTTGATAGCTATTTCAGTGGGCTAGGTGTTTCGACGCCAACGGTTGTGGCTATTTCCGTGGACGGGGCGCAAAACTCGCCCACAGGCGATACCAGTGGTCCCGATACCGAAGTCGGCCTGGACATTGAAGTCTGCGGGGCGATCGCGCCCGGGGCAGGGATCGTCGTCTATTTTGCGCCCAATACCGACGCTGGTTTTCTGGACGCCATCAATCAGGCAGTCATGGACGCGGTCAACAAGCCATCGGTTTTGTCGATCAGCTGGGGCGGACCGGAGTCGACCTGGACGGCGCAATCGCTACAGTCTTACAACAGCGCGTTGCAGTCGGCGGCTGCCGTCGGCGTCAGCGTGTGCGTAGCCGTCGGCGACAACGGCTCGACCGACGGGGTGAGCGACGGCAAGGACCACGTGGATTTTCCTGCCTCCAGTCCCTATGCGCTTGCCTGCGGCGGCACGACACTTAAAATTAGCGGCAGCTCGATCTCCAGCGAAGTGGTCTGGAACGATCTCTCCAGCAACGAAGGGGCGACCGGCGGCGGTGTGAGTGCAACCTTCCCACTGCCGTCGTACCAGGCGAACGCGAAAGTACCGGCGGGGAAAAATCCCAGCGGATACAAGGGTCGTGGGGTTCCGGATGTCGCCGGCGATGGTGATCCCAATACTGGCTACAACGTCACCGTGGATGGTTCCAGCTTTCCGGTAGGCGGCACCAGCGCGGTCGCGCCGTTGTGGGCAGGGCTGATCGCGCTGCTGAATCAGTCGCTGGGCAAGCCCGTGGGATATGTCAATCCAACGCTGTATCAAAACGTCGCAGAGAATGTCGGCGCCTTTCGCGATATCACGTCGGGCAACAATGGAGATTTCAGCGCCGGTCCGGGATGGGATGCTTGCACGGGGTGGGGCAGTCCTGATGGAGCCAACCTGCTAAAGGCGTTGTCGACCAGCGCGCCGCAAGCTCCAGGTTCTGGTTCGCCTGGTGGCAATAATCCCAAGCCGAAACCCAAGCCGAAGCCAAAGCCCAAGCACTAGGGTTCCGGCCGCCGATAGGTTCGTAGCTCAAAGCAAAACGCGGGCCCGCTTCGTCCCACTGAGGAAGCATGCCCGCGTTCTTGTTTTTGTCACGCCTGATGGCACTAAGCCGAGCGTCACAAACTGACCGGTCTGTCCCGCCGGCAACCCGAGAATGATGAACTCCATTCGAGCCGCGGGAGCAATGTTCAGCGTGGTGGTATACATCGGCGTCGTCAACTGCACTCCGTCGATGGACAGGACCTCGAAGGTCTGCAACGTCTGGCCATAGGTTAGCTGCAGGGAAAGAAACTGCTTTGAGGTCGCGTTCAAAACTCGCCAGAACTCCTGTGCCCCCGGCTGCAGAGTGATGGCAGGCGCCGGGCATTCGGGATAGATCGCCGGTTGAACGTCCGCGAACCACAAATCAGGACCAGGGATTCACCAGGGGAACACGCGTATCGGCAAAGTCGCTGGTATTGCGAGTGACCAGGGTGGCATGATGGGCGAGCGCGATTCCGGCAATCATGGTGTCGCGAATGCCTACAGTTCGGCCTTTCTGTTTCCTTGCCGCCATCAATGCGCTCGCCATATCAGCGGCCGCCAGATCGAAAGCTGCCACGCGATGTTCTAATTTATCCAACAGGGCGTTGAAGTTCTCGATGAGCGTTTCCTGCCGCTTACCTTTGGGCATACTCTGCAGGCCGAATCGTATTTCGAACACATTGATGGTAGTTGTCCAGACGGACGAACGCGGCTGGAGGTCCAGCCATGACACGACGGGAGGATCGGGAGTCGCCCGCATCAAGGCTGAGATCACATCGCTGTCGAGAATGATCATTGCTCAGAATTTGGTCGGTTTGAGCGTGATGTCCAGCTTTGCGATCTCCTGCTCCAGGCCACAATTGGCGAAAAGAGCTGCGATCTCGCTACCCAGGCCGCCGGCCTGCTTTTCCTCCTCGCGCACCGCATGGCGCAGGATCTCGCGCACCTCTTCTTCCATGCTGCGGCCATGGCGGGCGGCCCGGCGCTGCAGGCGATGCTTCACCGTGCTCTCGAGATTGCGGACTACCAACTGCGCGCTCTTCATAATCGGAATGATATCACGATATCACGGTCGCGTAGCCATAACAAAAACGCCATCCCTTCCGGGATGGCGTTGTAGGTCACGAAGGAATGAGTAGCTACCGTACGCTGCCGGTCAGTTCCGGCGTGGGTTGCTCTTTCTGTACCGGGGCCTTCACGATGCGCATGCCGTAGAACGATCTCCACACGAAGAAGAACGACACCAGGAAGAACGCGATCGCCAGCACGTGTGCGAAGGTGGTGCCGTTGGTTGCGGTCAACTGCACCGCCAGTTCTACCGCCAGCAAACCGAACAGCGTGGTGAACTTGATGATCGGGTTCATGGCCACTGACGACGTGTCCTTGAAGGGATCGCCCACGGTGTCGCCGACCACGGTCGCATCGTGCAGCGGCGTGCCTTTCTGCTTGAGGTCGACTTCGACGATCTTCTTGGCGTTGTCCCAGGCGCCGCCGGCGTTGGCCATGAACATCGCCTGATACAGGCCGAAGATCGCGATCGAGATCAGGTAGCCGATGAAGAAGAACGGCTCGACAAAGGCGAACGCCAGGGTGACGAAGAAGACCGCAAGGAAGATGTTGAACATGCCCTTCTGCGCGTACTTGGTGCAGATTTCCACGACCTTCTTGCTGTCCTCGACGGAAGCTTTCTCCACGCCTTCGAGGCGAATGTTGGCCTTGATGAACTCCACCGCACGATAAGCGCCGGTGGTGACCGCCTGCATGGAGGCGCCGGTGAACCAGTAGATGATGGCGCCGCCACTGATGAGACCCAACACAAACGGCGCGTGCAGCAGCGACAGCTTGCCGACATTCGTTGTGAGCCCGTCAGTCAAGGCCATGATGATCGAGAAGATCATCGTGGTCGCGCCCACCACCGCGGTCCCGATCAGCACCGGCTTGGCCGTCGCCTTGAAGGTGTTACCCGCGCCGTCATTCTCTTCCAGCAGATGCTTGGCGCGCTCGAAATTGACGTTGATGTTGTAGTCGCGCTTCAGTTCGCTCTCGATACCCGGAATCCCTTCGATCAGCGAAAGCTCATAAACCGACTGCGCGTTGTCCGTCACCGGCCCGTAGGAATCGACCGCGATGGTTACCGGCCCCATGCCGAGGAAACCGAACGCCACCAGGCCGAAAGCGAACACTGCCGGCGCCAGCATCAGACTCGCCAGCCCCATGGTGCTCATGCCGTAGCCGATTGCCATCAGCAGCACCATGGTGAAACCCAGGTAGTAGCAGGAGAAGTTGCCGGCCACCAGGCCCGACAGAATGTCGAGAGACGCGCCGCCTTCCGCCGCCGAGGTCACTACTTCTTTCACGTGGGCCGAATGGACGGAGGTGAAGACCTTCACCAGTTCAGGAATAATCGCGCCGGCCAGCGTGCCGCAGGAGATAATCGTCGCCAGCTTCCACCACTGGGTCGAGTCGCCTCCCAGGATCGGCACGATCAGGTACGAAACGATGTAGGTGAGAACGATTGAGACGATTGACGTGAGCCACACCAGCGAGGTGAGCGGCGCTTCGTAGTTCATCACGTCGGCATTGCCGTAACGCGCCTTGGCAACGGCTTCGTTCAGGAAGTAGGCGACGGTGCTGGATACCAGCATCATGACGCGCATGATGAAGATCCACACCAGCAACTGCACCTGCACCTTGGGATCCTTCACCCCCAGCAGGATGAACGTGATCAGGGCCACGCCGGTGACACCGTAGGTCTCGAAGCCGTCAGCCGAGGGGCCGACGGAGTCACCCGCGTTGTCGCCCGTACAGTCGGCGATGACACCCGGGTTGCGCGCGTCGTCTTCCTTAATCTTGAAGACGATCTTCATCAGGTCGGAGCCGATGTCGGCAATCTTGGTGAAGATGCCGCCGGCGATACGCAGCGCGGCCGCGCCCAGCGACTCGCCAATGGCGAAGCCGATGAAGCATGGGCCGGCATAGCTGCCGGGAATAAAGAGCAGGATGCACAGCATGATCAGCAGCTCGACCGAGATCAGCATCATGCCGATCGACATGCCGGCGCGCAGTGGAATCGAGTAGCAAGGGTAAGGCTTGCCGCCGAGACCCGCGAACGCAGTGCGCGAGTTCGCGAAAGTATTCACGCGGATGCCGAACCACGCCACACCGTAGCTGCCCAGAATGCCGATGATGCTAAACGCCAGGATCATCGGGAGCGTGACGCCAACCGGCTGAATCGGCCGCAGCCATCCGAAGTAGGCAAGGATGACGACTGCGATGAACGCCCACAAGATCATCAGGAACTTGCCCTGCGTGATGACATAGGTCTTGCAGGTCTCGTAGATTAGCTCGGAGATCTCGCGCATGGCGCGGTGAACCGGCAGGTTCTTGAGCTGCATGTAAATGGCAAGCCCGAAGAGCAGTCCGAAGACGCAGAAGACGAGGCCGATCATCAGGATGGCATGACCGTTCATGCCTAGAAAGCTGACGGTGGAGAGATCAGGAACCTGCAGGCTGGCTTCGCCGCCGGCCTCGGTCGGCTGAGCGAAGGCTGTGGATGCATGCAACAGAACCAGGGTCAGAATGGCAGTTACAAATTTGGCTGGGCCTTTACAAACCAATGAGGCGAGCCGGGTATGCATAGAATCAGTCCTCCGTAGGCGAATGAGCGCCCACACATACGGCGTTTAGAGTTGTCTCGCTCTGCCGCGAGATAACTCGCGGGCAGCGTTTCCTAGAGATCGTTGACCACCCAGCAGCCTCGGGCGCACCCACCTGACAAGTTGGTTTTCTAACCTTGTTGGGTAGGTGGAGCCTGCTGGAATCCCGGAAACGCGCTTCCACTTCAAACCGGAGGCCCCCGATCAGTCCGACGTTGGACTTTCTGGGGTAGCCGACACGCGAAGTGTTGAGGTTTGGCCGCGTCGGGAACAAACTTGCACCGATTTGTGTGCATTTCAAAGCACAGTATCGGGGCGTACTAAAGGCGCTTTTTTATAACATTTTGACCTGCGCGGGGTCAATCACAGAAGCATCAGGGTAATAGGTCAGGTTGGCATCGACCCCATCTCTAAGTTATCTTGGCCGATGAAGTGAATGAAATATCCGTGAATACCGGCAAGGGCATCTCATCCGGCATTGCAGCGCTCCGGGCTCACACCTTATACTCATTAGTAACGGTGCATCCCACATGGTGCACAGGAGCCGGAGGCCGTCTTCAGCAGTCGTGAGACGCTAAAGCGCAGGCGACGAGAAATCAGGCAAGACGATTTACTTGCCTCAGCCCCCCGCGCCCTCCTGCAAAGTATCTTCTCTGTTCTATTTCCCGCCGATTGCAAGCTCTGTCGTACTCCTCTCGATAACATCTCAAGGCTGCCGGTTTGCCGGGAATGCCTGGACGAGATTCATCCGCTGCGAACCCCGCAGTGCCTTATCTGCAGCGACCGCCTGACCAGCGCCCAATTGCTGATGGGAGACGGCCAGTGCGTGAATTGCCGCGAGCGCACGCCTGAATTCGAGCGCGCGGTTTCCTTCGGGGAATATAGCGACGGGCTGCGCGGACTCGTTCATCTTCTAAAGTACGAAAACGTTATCTCCGCGCAGGCGCCACTCGGCCGGATGCTGGCCGAGGCCGTATCTGAGCTTTCGCCTGCGTTTGGCAGCAGCAGGCTATTGCTGCTTCCAGTGCCGCTGCACAAAAACCGGCGAAGCTCGCGCGGGTTTAACCAGGCGGAGCTGATTGTGCGGGCCGCTCGAAAGCATTTGCCGCCAGAGCTGGAACTTGCGACGACGGTGTTAATTCGTCAGCGCGAAACCATCTCCCAGGTGGGACTCAGCCGCGAAGAGCGCATCGAAAATATGCGGGGAGCATTTCGCGTCAGCGATGCTGCGCGCGTGCGCGGGCGCCGGGTGATCGTGGTCGATGATGTGATGACCACGGGTACCACATTGTCGGAATGTGCCCGGGTGCTCAAGCAGGCTGGAGCGGAAAAGGTTTGGGCAGCCACCGTGGCCCGCGCGTTTCATGGCGCGGACCTGCGGGAGGTTGCCGACGACGGCGAACAGGAGGAAGTCGAGGCGGCAGGCAGCCCGGCGATCGCAAACGCGCTCGCCGGCGACCCAGTATCCGCTTCGTAACAGGTATGTCTACTGCGGCCCACAGCGTAGCGTCACGATACGGAAAGTCGCTTGCCGGTTGCATGCATCACGCCCGTGTAGCGGGAGACGAACCGCCACAGTGGGCAGCGATGCACGCGCCCGTGCTGGTGTTGAACGCCTCCTACGAGCCGATCAACGTCTGCGCCGCACGTCGCGCCATTATTTTGGTGCTGAAGGGCGTTGCCATGATGGAAGAGGCGAACGGACATGAGCTGCACGCCGCGCGTATCGCGATGCGCGTGCCGTCAGTAATTCGCCTGCTGGAGTATCGCCGCATTCCGCATCAGACGCGCGCGCTGTCGCGCAAGAACATTCTGCTGCGAGATCGCAACACGTGCCAGTATTGCGGCAAGGGGCTCGCCACCGGGGAGCTGACCCTGGATCACGTGATCCCGCGTTCCCGTGGAGGTGCGTCCACCTGGGAAAACCTGGTTGCGTGCTGCCACTCGTGCAATCGTAAGAAGGGAAATTTGCTGCCGCACGAATCCGGCATGAAGCTGATGCGCGAACCGCGCGCCTTCAACCTGCACACTAGCCGGCATATTATGCGCATGATGGGCCGCTCCGACGCCAAGTGGCAAAAGTACTTGTTCTACTAGCCTTTACACAGAATTTCGGCGTTCCTCGTAGGTTGCCCAGCCCTGCCCATCCGTGCCATTGACAATCGGCAGTAATAGCGCCAGTATCCACTACTATCCCGATAGTATCTGGCTCCTTTTCCGGTAGTGGTGCTCTCGGTATGGCGCACCGCTGTTCCGTCGCTCCCAAAGCGTAGCCCAGGCTTCAGGCCGAAGAAGCACACTGGGCGAAAACCGTCCGATGGAGCACCCAGCATGAACATGAAAAGGTATCGGATTATCCCGGCGATCACTCTTGCAGTGATTGCGGGTATCGCTATGCCGCTGGCCGCGCAGGAAGATACCAAGTCAGCGCCACCTGACCTGACAAACTCCTGGCGCGCAACCGAGCCGCAGGACTACGCGCCACAGGGAAGGCCCGCGCTTCCTTTGCTTCCACCCCCGGCACTGCCGGTTTTCCCCAACGTGTATGTGGCTGACACAGTGGTCAACAACACCGATCCCAACCTGACCAACAACGACCGTTTTGCCGACAGCGAGCCCAGCCTCGCATTGAATCCGACTACTTGCGTCGAGCCTTCCTCCACCATTCCGGTTTACGGCTGCCAGGAAATTGTCCTGCTGGCCTTCTCCGGCGGATGGGCAGGTGCCGGGTCGTTCGCGCCCCTGTGGTTCTCGACCAATGGCGGAACGCTCTGGACCAAGGCAAACACGATTCCTATTCCGCCCAACGTCCAGGGCGCGAGCGGGTGTCCCTGCGACCAGACGCCCGACTACGGGCCAAATAACGAAATGTCGGCGACATTTCTGACCATCGCCACCAACATCTACAGCGGCACCACGACTAATCCTGCTGACGGTACGGCGTGGAACTGGCTGATCAGTGGCGGCATGGCGCAGCGCACGAATCAGCATGGGGTCAACGATGTCGATCAACCATGGCTGCTGGTAAATCGCGATCCCAATAATCCGGCGCAAACCAACGTCTATGTGGACTACGACGATTTTTCCGGCGCGCCCGATATGCGCATTGCGGCGTCGTATGGCGTGGATCCTCCTGATTTCACCACCGACAACCTGGAGGGGTTCTCAACCGGCGGGGTCAACCCTGGTCACCGCATGGCCACCGATCCCAGAAATGGCTGGATCTATACGCTGTTCCAGCAATGTGTTACTAACTGCAGCGGCGATCCCAAGGGAATCGACTTCGTCCTGAACCGCTCGCAGGATGGGGGGATGACTTGGATCCTGAACGGAAACACGACTGGGATCGTCGTGGCCTCGGGCATTAGCACGCAGCCGACTCCGAAGTTCGGCACGGTGAACGCGCTGCTCGGCGGCATCAATCACGCAGCCGTGGATCCCAGGACCGGCGACGTGTATGTAGTGTACGGAGCGCGTGATAATGGCGGCAATCAGCGCATCAACATCGTTCGCCTCACGGACAATGGCTCAGGCGGACTCACGATTGGGCCCTCCCACTTTGTCAGCGGACCAGTAGATGCTGCCCTGCCCTCAGTTGCAGTGGCCCGCGACTCCCGGGGATCAGTCGGTGTGTTGTACACGACATTCGACGGGATCGATCCGCAAACTCAATTGCCGTCATTTTCGGCGCACCTGGCGGTAAGCCAGGACCACGGGATGACGTTTCAGGACGTGATTCTGGAGTCGTTCCTTTCCGTGGTGGGAGACAACGGCGACCAACGCCAGCGCGTACTGGGCGACTACCAGCAAATCAAGTCGTACGGAAACGGTTTTTATGGCACCTTTACCGCGAACGGCGTGCCTTTCGGCAGGCCCTTCGCCAATACGGATGCCATCTTCTTCAAGACCTTCGTCGGACCATAACCGCTATGGTTGGGGCGGGGACACATGTCCCCGCCTGGAATTCTCCCGACACTGGAACGACTTGAGTTTGGAAGTTCGTCTACTTCGTGCGCCAGTCGACCGCTGGAGCAACGCCTCGCGCGCGCATCGTGCGGCATCTAAATTTTCCAGGCAAAATTTTAACCATGAAGAACTTACACGCCATAAGCTGTCGTAACCGGTTCTCTTCCTGCTGATCGCCCCACAATCTGCATCTCACTATGTAACTGCCGGCTCCAGCCACAATCTGCCGGCAGAATAATGTTTGGAGATGGCATGGCAGAAAGCACTCTCGATCAGATCGTGGATGATTTGCGGAGTTCCGGCTCCAAATATTTTCCGCAACACAGTGAGGTTAAGACCGTCCGCGTTGTGGGGCACACGCCCAAGCCCGATCACTACACGTACGAAATCGTCCTGGACTTCCCCAATGGCAGCGAACGGGTAAACGCCAAGCTTTATCGCGGCAAGAATGGTGGCAGAACCGCGCAGGATTCCGCGTTGCGTGAGGCCCGGTGTCTCCACTTTGCTCACGGGACGGCCCAGCAACGTGGGCTCAGCGGCATCCCCCGTCCCGTTGGCGACTTTGCCCCCATGGGAGCGGTGGTCAGCACCAAGGTTCACGGCTTGCCCTTGCAGAGCATCATCATGAAAGCAGCGCTGCTCCCGGGAGACGGAAACCATCAACTGCTGGAAATGGCCGCCCGGCAAGCAGGAGACTGGCTACAACGATTTCATCGCGCCTCGGCCGGCATGCCCACGCCGCTGGACGGGACCTCCGTACTCCTCGAAATCGAGCAGCTTTGCCTGCGCGCGCAAAAGGACGGCCTGCCTCCGGAATCGACTGAGGTCATTCTGTCCAGGGCGCGAGCGGCGCTGTCGAAGCAGAAGCGGCCGCTGCGGTCGTCAGCCGTTCTGTACGAGTTCATCCCTCTCAACGTTCTGGTCGCCGAAGATGGCATCGGCTTCGGCGAATTCGCGGCGTTAAGCGAACAGGGACATTCCCTGCTCGATGCCGCGGTGTTCCTCGCTGCCGTCGAGGCATTGGAGAAATATCCATTCTGCAACCGCACGATGACCTCAGTGGTGCAGAACGCATTCGTCGAAGCCTACGGTGTCACCCCACAGGAAGAGCCGCTGTTGGACACGCTGAAGATGAAAGTCCTTTTGCAGATGTTCGCGCAGGGACGTGTAATCAAAGAAAGCGCGGAACGCAAGAAGGTGATGTGGGCGAACGTGATGAAGCGCTTTATTCAGCAGGCGGCCGAGCGCTCAGCGGCGAAAGTAGCGTGACAAAGGCAGCACCTGGCAGTGGGTTTACAACAGCGGTGCGCTAAACAGCTTGAAATCTGCCGATAAAACGCGACCAGCACAGGTAAGACTAAGTGCTAGTTGCTAAGTGCTAATTGCTGCCGTTACTGCTTCGGCGGCGTGCCTCCCCCATTCGGCGGTGGCGGCTCTTGCCCCTTGGTGACTTCCTGCCCATCGTAAGTGATCTTTGACTTCGCCCCGTAGCGCTTATAGTTCGTGTATTTCACGACGTAGCGCATGCGCACATCTTCATTTGAGAAGTGCAGCGTGTCATCGGCCCGGGTGTAGGTCGGAAACCAGTATTTTCCGTCGACCTGCTGCCGCCAGGTGGTGAACTTCGGCGACAGATTTTCTTTCTCGGGATGCTTCGTATTGTGCACCTGGGGCACGGTTTCACCGTAGGTCTTTACGATCTGAAAGTCCTGGTCGTCGACCCATATGCGCCCCTGAAAGTAACGTTCGCCGGGGGCAATCTGCTTGGGCGCGATATCGAACACGTATGTTCCGAGCTCGTCTTCCTTCTGTTTGCCGACGTAAAGGATCTGATACTTCTCGACGTCGTCGCTGGTCAGGACGAACGGCAGGCGATTGCGTATGTCATCGTAATCGGACTGCGTCATGATGACGCGCTGCAAGGAGGATTGGGGCGCGAACGTGACCTGCTCGATGCGGTGTCCGCGATCGTCGAACAGAATGTCGGAGACCTGGCGGTATTGGCCATCGACCGTGTTGCCGTCCAGCGTCTGGACGGTTACATCCTGCGTATAGGTGTACTGCTCGCGCGCCAGTTTGAACTGCTTTTCCTTGGCGGCGAACTTCTGAATGATCTCATTCACCGTAATACCCGTCGGCTGCGACGGATCCAGCGGCCCTTCGCCGCGGTCACTGGCTTTTGCCGGAATGGCGATACACAAGGCGAGCAGGGCGGGGAAGACTACTGCCGGACTGGCAAGAAACCAATAACGCTTCATACACGACCTTGTCATTATTCTATTCGATACCGGAGACCCCGGCATGAGCGTCTATGGCGGGGTCCGTGAACGGCTTCGGAGCTTCTTACGTGTCACAGGCTGCTGTAACTTTTGTTAGACGACACACCCAGCTTACCGTTTAACATGGTCGAAACGTGCTGATATCGAAATCCCAGCAACGCATTGGCGTCATCAATGCGCTTCGCGCCTTCGCCGCGCTGGCGGTTGCGTGGGGCCACTTCGTCGCCGGACAAGGCAAGTACCTCGGCCTCTCCGGCAAGTACGGCTATCTCGGCGTCGATATCTTCTTCGTCATCTCGGGATTTGTAATTCCCTGGAGCCTGTATCGCTGCAATTACACCCTGCGCGATTACCCGCGCTTCATGGTGAAGCGCAATGTGCGCCTGTATCCGCCGTATCTGGCGTCGATCGCCATCTCCATCCTGGCGACCAACTTGATCCTGGTGCCGCTGTTCCACATTCCGCGGATGACGGTGACCGGGCGCGATCTGCTGCTCCATTTCGCTTACCTCAACGACTTGTTCCACGTGCGCTGGGTCAATGTTGTTTATTGGACATTGGCGGTTGAGTTTCAGTGGTACCTGTTGGTCGGCCTGGTGATGCCACTGCTGGCGAGCGCCCGCAAGCTCGCGCGCTTCGCTGTGACCGTGGCAATGCTGCTGGCCTACTATATGTTCTTCTGGGACCGGCTGGTGTTCCATTATTTGCCGGTGTTTCTGATCGGCGTCTTCGTCTTCCAATACCGCGCGCGCATCATTGAACGCAGCGAAATGCTCGGATTGATCGCCGTAATGGCGCTCGGCATGTCGAGGATTTCGGGCTGGCTGGTGCCGCTGGTCGCCATACCGACTGCATTGCTGATCGCGTTCTCGCACTTCGAGCACCGCGCGGCCGATCGCGTCGGCGATATCAGTTACTCGCTATATTTACTGCATCTGCCCATCGGAGTCAGCGTGATCGGCCTCCTGTCGCACTGGCTGCCGTATTCAAGTTGGTACATCGGCGTGTTGGATGTCGTCGGGGTCGCCGCGTCGATGGGTGCCGCGTGGATCATGTATCAGTTCATCGAGAAGCCATCGCAGGAGCTATCGTCCGCCATCCGCTTCACGCGCCGCGCACCGGAGCCGTCACCGCAGACCGCCATCGCTGCGGCCGCCGACTAGTTGGTGCGCAGTTGGAGCCGCCCCTGGCGCTATGCGATACTGGTGCTGCTCAAGCCGCCGTCAGTGTGATTGTTGACGCAAGGGTGCCTACTTTTCAGCCGGGATGGCGGAACTGGCAGACGCAGCGGACTCAAAATCCGCCGACCTTCGGGTCATGGGGGTTCGACCCCCCCTCCCGGCACCAAACACTGTGATAAGGACTTAGCGGCAGGGTCTTGAGAGGAAAAGTCCCCCTCTTCCTCCCGACTATGCCTGAATCTATGCCCGTTCTGCTGGACCTCCAGTTTAAGTCACGCCAGAATCGACGGCGAGATTTGCATACGTTCTCACGAACTGAGCACAGGTCTGGGACAAGCGAGCGAGGCGTAGAATGATGGCGTTCGATGGGCCAGACCCGACATCTGGCAAGATTCGAGCGGATCGCCGACGGACAGGGAGGACAGCCATGACGATACGACTCATTGTCATCTCGATGGCGCTATTCGGGACATTCCAGCTAAGTGCTCAGGATTGGTCGTCGTGGACCGCCTCCAATAATCGCGACTTCGAGTATCGGTGGCTGGGAAGTGCGCCGAGCACAAGCGGGGGGTGTTACTTACAACTACGCGACCTAAAGAGAAAGCCAAACGAGACGAGCTACGTTAGCGTGGTCATCGATTATCGGTCCGCACAAGCTGAATCGACACGGGACGTAATCACCATTATGGACTCCAAGGATGAGGACCAAGGCCCAAGAATCCTGCGGCCTTGTGAGTCGGTTGGTGGCGTACGCGTGAACGACGTTGTTCGATGCGGGACCTCGGGCTGTAATACGACTGGTTGGCCTTGGCTTTGATTCAACAGCCCCGCAGAATCTGCGACGGTTCAAGGCACCGCGCTATGACCGAAGTATGCCCAAAGCCCTGTAAACTGAGCTTCCTTCTCCTGCATACATCCCCGTGCTTCCAGTATTGTGTGTCTCTTGGGTCGACTCAAAATCCGCCGACCTTCGGGTCATGGGGGTTCGACCCCCCTCCCGGCACCAAGACTGAAGTCACACCTAAATCATCTGCCTGAAGCGGTCCTTCTCATTCTCAGAACAGGAACTTCGCGGCGAACTGGATCAGCCGTGGGGGCATGGCGTTCACGACCTGGCCAAAGTTCGCGGTGCTGATGTTTCCGTCCACTGCCGCTGCTCCAAAAAACTGTGAGTGATTGAAGACGTTGAACGCTTCCATCCGAAATTGAAGTGTCTTGGACTCCGAGATGCGCGTTTCCTTCTGCAGTGCCATATCAAAATTGTCCAGTCCCGGGCCGTAGAAGAAGCGGCGAGGCGCGTTGCCCAGCTGTCCCAGCGACGGCACGCTAAACAAAGCGGTATTGAATGCCGGCCGTCCATTGCGCGGATTTGTGTTGATCTGCAAATTGCCGGGCGCCACTTCGAGCGCGTCCACTCCGTCATTGTTGATGCCGTTGGGTATCGTACCCAGCAACGAGCTGTCGGTATTGTTGAACAGCGTAACCGGTAGTCCGCTGGCGAAACGCGTAATGCCGGAGAGCGCCCAGCCCTCGGTCCAGCGATTGCTGCGGTGGAACCAGGACTGGAAGGGAAAGTGATACTGGTAGCTGGCGACAAAGTTGTGGCGCAGATCGAAAGCAGAGACTGCCCAGCTCAGGCTGGGGTCGATGGGATTGACCGGCTCGGCCAGGCTGGAGGAATCGTCCATGGCTCTGCTGTAGGTGTAGGCGACCATCACATCCAGCGGACCAGCGCGATGACGCAGGTTCACCTGCAACGCGTTGTAATCGGCATTGCCCAGCGTCTTCTGGTAGGTCACCGCATTGAATTGCGAGCTGAAGGGGCCTCGCGTGCCCTGGACAACTTGTCCATTGGGTAAGGTGTAGGTCGCTCCTTCGCCGAAGGGTCCGCAGGTCGGAGTTGCGCCTTCGGCATTCAGCGCCAGGCATTCGGCGGCGCTGCCCGGGTTCGCCGAGAGCAGCACCAACTGATGATGCGATTCGCTGCCCAGATATCCCACACTGAGGACGGTCGACTTCGCGAGTTGCCGCTCGACGGTGAAGCTATAGCTTTCAGTGTAAGGCGGTACATTGCCGTGGTAGAACGATGGCACACCGGTGATCGGAAGATACTGGTTCCAATTCACGCTGTTATTGGGGTGGTTGGGCGAAGCGCCGGCGGTCTGGACGGGTACCGGAAAAGGCTGGTTCACAACCTGTGCATCGGCGGCGCTGACGAAGGGATTGGCGAAGGTCGGAGGCGCGAGACTCGTGTACGAGTACCCATAGGGAGGGTTCGCGCTCATAATTCCCGCCGAGAGACCTTCAAATGCCGTGTAGTACATGCCGTATCCCGCACGGATGCTGGTCGTTCCGGTATTGCCGAACAGCTTATGCAGAAAGCCACTGTTGAAATCCGGAGAGTACGCCAGGCCTAAACGGGGAGCGAAGTTGGTGTATTTGGTTGGTGCGAGCGTGCTCGGAATACCAGGATCCCCGGGGAAGACCAATCCTTGGGGAGCGCCCGGATATACCGCGGATTGCTCGCCCAGCGCCAACGTCTGGATCTGGTTGTACTTCTCTCGCCATGGCGGCAAAACATCCCAACGCAGCCCGTAATTGATCGTTAAGTTCGGCTTTACAAGCCAGCTGTCCTGGCCATAAATGCCGATGTACTTATTGCGGGGATAGAAACGATTGGACTGCGCCTGAGTGTAAGTGCTGGGAAGGCCCAGCAGAAAATCGGCAAAGTCCGAGCCGGTGGCGGATCCGGTGAAGTTGAAGGCGCCGTTATCGGTAGCGTCGGGGTCGATGTTGATCTGGTCAAGATGGAGGTCGGCCCCAAACTTTAAGGTATGTTTGCCAACCACCTTCGAAAAGTCATCGGCCAACTGATAAGTATTGTTCGCTTCGGTCAGGCCGGTGATGTCTACTCCCATAGTGAAGTCGTTGAACGCGACATTCTCGATGCCCTCGATGGACGGGTTGAGAGCGTGGATGGATGGCGTGCCGGCTGCCGTAACAAATCCCTGTGAGGCCAGGCTGGGGCCGACTCCACCCTGCGGCCGGCCAACCACATTGGCGTCGCGTGTATAGCTGACGTGAATGTCATTCAGCGTATTCGATCCGTAAGCTTTGGTGAGGCTGACGCTCATCAGTTGCGAACGTCCGTAGGTAAGGGCATTGAAGCCGGGGACGTTGGCTCCGCCCTGCGCCGTGGGATAAGGATTGTTCAGCGAATAATTGTCCACAAAGTAGTAGGCCGAGAGGTTTCCCCAGCGGGTTGCGGCATCGAGGCGAGCTCCACCTTTGTCGTCGCTGAGCGTCTCATTTTCACTCGCGCTAGAAAATAGGTTGTAGCCAACGTTCGGCTGCGGAATGTAGCCTAGTAAATTCCTTGCTGGGCCCGACCATGCGCTCTGGGGAATTGCGGCGCCGGGAAACACGCACTGCGAGGTGCTGACGCAATTCGCGGCGTAATAGTTTTCGCCTGGCGTCACCGTGTAGCCCAGCTTCTGCGATAGGGATGTGGCCAAAGCGTGGCCATTCACTTGTCCGGTTAATTGGCTGGTCAGATCGCTGACATTGCCCGTGCGGTCGGCGAGGGAAGGAACCGTGATCAAGCCTGAGTCGATACCTTGCGTCAGACGCGTGCCCTGGTAGTCGACGAAGAAGAAAATTTTGTCCTTCTTGATGGGGCCGCCGACGGTCCCACCAAACTGATTTTGATTGTAGGCAGCCCGGCTGCCGGAAAAATAGTTGCGGGCGTCCAGATCGGTGTTGCGCAGGAACTCGAAGGCGCTACCGTGAATCTGGTTGGTTCCCGACTTGGTGGTGACCATCACCTGGCCGCCGCTGAAATTTCCATACTGGGCGTCGAGCCCGCTGGTGAGCACGCGAAACTCCTGAATCGAATCGAGGTTGGGAATGACCGCGGTGCCCATATTGAAGCTCTCTTCTACATCGGCGCCATTCACCATGAATCCGTTGGCCGTCTCGCGTTGCCCGCTGATCGACAGGTTGCCGGGGTTCAAGTCGCCGGACGGCGACGTGTTAGTACAGCCGGCCATGAGTACCGCATTCGACTGCGAAGTATTAGCCGGAACAATGCCCGCCTGCAGCGCCAGCAGGTCGGTGTAGCCGCGCCCATTCAGCGGGACCTCGGTCATTCTCTTCTCGCCAATGGTTTCGCCCAACTGCGTAGAAGTCGTTTCGATTATCAAGCTGCTGGCGGACACCTCGACCGTGGTGCTCTCCGCATCAAGGCTCAAGCGAACATCGGCGACGACCGGATCGTCCGCGGTTAGCCTCAATCCGGTTTGCGTGTAGAGTTTGAAGCCGGACGCAGTTACGGTCAGCTCATACGAACCAGTCCGGAGATTTGCGAAACGGTATTGGCCGGCAGCGTCGGTGCTGGAGGATTGCGCCTGGGCGCCGGGAAAAGTTTGCAGGGTGATCGTCGCTCCGGGAACCACGGCCCCGCTGGGATCCATCACCGTGCCCGAAAGCTCGATGGCAGCTTGCGCCCACGCCCCGGCGGTAAATAGGAGTAGTGCGAGACAACAGGCGAACATCAGCCGCCCGATGGCACGTTTCAATTCCGGCATTGGGTTGACTGCCCAAACTGTATTTTTGCGGTGCTGCATGGTCGGTCCTCAATAATGAAAACGAATTTCAATTTCATTATTGAGTGTGCCGGATGGAGTCTCTGTGACCCGAGTCACTCCCGCCGGTGACTCACAACCACAGCCGAACGCGGAGAGTAGGAGCGATGGCCACTTCAGGCCGAGCGCATCTGCGCCAGTTTGAAAAGCGCAAAGCACACCAACAGCACGATGACCAGCAAGCCTGCAAGCGCTGGCATGCCGTGATGGAACTTCAGCAGCGAAACCAGCGCGTGCGGCAGATGTTGTGGTGGCTCACTTGATATTAGAGACGCGAGCGCGAGCGACGCGATCATGCAGCGCATTATACGTTCCACGGAGTACTGAGCTTACTTCGTCCATTGATCGACCCAGTCATTGACGGTCTTGTACCAAAGCCGGCTGTTTTGCGGCTTCAGCACCCAATGACCTTCGTCGGGGAAATACAGCATCTTCGACGGAATCTTCAGCCGCTGCGCGGTGGTGAACATCTGAAAGCCTTCGGAAACGTCGAGGCGATAATCGAGCTGTCCGTGCACGACCAGGATCGGCGTCTTGAAGTTTGTGGCGAACAATGCCGGAGACCACTTGCGATAGAGCTCGCGGTTGGTCCACGGCGTGCCCTTGAACTCCCACTCGTTGAACCACAGCTCTTCCGTCGTGCCGTAGGCCGATTCGGTGTTGAACATTCCGTCGTGCGAGACGAGGCACTTAAAGCGCGTGGTGTGCCCTTCGATCCAGTTGATCGCATATCCCCCGTAGCTCGCGCCCAACGCGCATTCACGGTTCTTGTCGATGTAGGGATCGTTCTTCTCGGCGTAGTCGAGGCCGAGCATCAAGTCCTGATAGGGCGCTCCGCCCCAATTGCCGTTGATGGCATCGATGAACTTCTGCCCATAACCAGTTGAGCCATGAAAGTTCACCATCACAACGACGTAACCGTTGGCGGCGAACAGCTCGGGATTCCAGCGATACGACCAGTCGTCGCCCCAGGCGCCTTGCGGTCCGCCGTGAATCAGGTACTTCACGGGATACTTCTTGCCGGCATCAAAGTTCGGTGGCTTGACCACGAAGCCTTGCACCTTCTCTTTGTCGGCGCCGCTGAACCAGAACGATTCCAACGGCTGCATCTCGACCTGCGAGAGAACAGGCTGGTTAAGCTTCGTTACCGGTTGCGTCTTGGCCAGCAGACAATCAGGAAGGCTGTACGCGTTCGGCGGGAACGCCATGCGACACTGCGGAAAGAGCAGCGGCGCGCTGTAGATTTCGTTGGGCGCCGCGATCGACATGCGGTCAAAGACCAGCATTTTGCCGTCGGCAGTTGGAGTTGGACTGTCGTTGAATCCCGCGACCAATTCCTGCGGCCAGTGATCTTCCGCGCCGACGTGCAACTCATAGATCGGCGCTTCGCCTTCGTTCTCGGCGGTGAAGTAGATGGTCTTTGAGTCCGGCGACCAGGCCATCGAATCGACCCAACGGTCGAAGTTCGGCGTCATGTCGGTGATCTTGCCGGTGGCGCGCTCGTAGAGCATCAAGCGAAAGCGGTCGCTCTCATATCCGCCACGAAGCTGCGCGCGATAGGCGATGTACTTTCCGTCGGGGGAATACAGCGGCGTCGAGTCGCTTCCAGGGTTGGTGGTGATCTTCTTCGGTTCGCCGACGCCATTCACCGGAACGATGAAGATGTCGCTGTTCGTGCTCGTCGCCTGCACCTCATCGATGTTGCTGGTGTAAGCGACCTCTCTGCTGTCGGGCGAGAACGAGTACTGCTCCTGGCCGCCGAGCGAGAACGGCGGAACATCGTGCGCGCCAGGCGTCAGATCGCGCGGTGTGCAGGTGCCTTTCGGGGCACAAGCTCCCGTTGGCACAATGAACAGGTGACTGTATTTGCCGTCGAAGTAGCTCGTCCAGTGACGAAACATTAGCTGCGTAAAGATCTTTGCCTTGACTTTCGACTTGGCTTTCTCTTCGTCCTTTGCCTTGTTGCAGGCGTCGTTGGGGCACTCGGGATAAACGGACGAGACGAAGAGAATGTAGTCACCATCGGGTGACCAAAGTCCGCCGGAGGCTTCGGTGGAAATGCTCGTGAACTTGTGCGGCTCGCCGGTGAGCGAGCCATTTCCCGTATCGAAATCCTGAACCCAAATCTGCGAGCCGCCGTCTTTGGCCGATTCGAAGAGCACGCGATTGCCATCAGGTGAGAAGCGTATGCGATCTTCGCCCGAGCCAGTTTCGGGCGTGAGTCGTCGTGCTTCGCCCCCGGCGATGGGCACGATCCACAAGTGCGACGACTTCGTGTTCTTTTCGAGATCAACATCCACGGCGCTGAACGCCACCCATTTGCTGTCCGGCGAAACGCTGGGTTCGCCGATGCGCTTGAGCTGCATCATGTCTTCGAAGGTGAAAGGATGTTTGTCTTGCGCGAAGGCGCAAAGCGAGCAGCAGAAGAGGAGAACGACAAGGCGACGCAACATTGGTTTGGAGCCTCCGATTCCCGTTGGGTCGAGCCCAGGCAAACGGGAAAGCGCAATGAGGAGAAGCGTGCAGCAATCGCGCTAGAAACTCGATAGTGTAACAGCCGAAGCCAGGAGATTCGAAACCATGGATACTACTGGGAAACCTAATCAAGCCGCAGCGGAAGGAGAACGTCCATGACACGAGCAACTACCACCGCGATTTCGCCGTTCTTCATCGTCAGCAACGTCGAGCGAACCATCGCGTTCTATCGTGACAAGCTGGGATTTGAAACCACGTTTCAAGAGCCGGAGCGGGATCCCTTCTTCGCCATCCTCCGCCGCGATGGAGCGCAGCTGTTCATCAAGTCCGCTGGAGAAGTTGCGCCGCTGCCGAATTCCCAGCGTCATCCATCTATGAGGTGGGACGCCTATGTTTATGCGCCCGCCCCGGATGCGCTTGCCGCCGAATTTATCGGTCACGGCGTGGCGTTCAGCACGCCACTGCAGGATACAGGCGACGGACTGCGCGGCTTCGAACTCACGGACCCGGACGGATATGTTTTGTTCTTCGGCTGCCCGAGATAGTCCCAGCGCAACTATCGAAAAGGGATGGTAAACTCCAACGAACCTGGCGAGCCGTTAGCAGCGGAGGAAAAACGATGTCCACAGTAGCAGTTGACCGGGCGACGCACCTTACTGGGATAGCTCCACAGTTTCTCGTCGATGATCTTGACCGTGCTATTGGCTACTACTGTGACAAGCTTGGTTTCGAGCTCGATTTTAAGTATGAGTCCTTCTACGCTGCTGTCACCCGTGACGGATTGGCGATCCATCTTAAGTGTGCGCCGAAGCTGGGGACGGAGAGAGAATACCGGAAACAAAACGAACACCTGGACGCGTACATCTCCGTGGCGGGCATCCGAGGTTTGTTCAGCGAACTGGAAATGCGTGGGGCCCAGGTCATCAAGCCGTTGGAAGAACGACCATGGGCATGCGTCGATTTCTATGTCGAGGATCCGGACGGCTACATCCTCTGCTTTAGTGAACAGACCGCCTGAGGCTATTGGTGCCGCAGGTCTCGCGCTTTCCAGACTGAGAGGCTGATCTGGCGCACACGGAGTTTCACATGGCCCAAGTCTCGAAATACGCGAGACCCACGGCACCGCGCCGTAGTCGGATGAGAGTGTCTGATGTAATATGGTTCGCGGCGGGCCGAGGCACATTCTCATAGGAGCGGTCTATGAAACTGCGGACTCTTCTACTCTGTGCGTTGCTGTTCGCGGCTGTTCCAGGATCGGCCGACAATATTCTCTACAGCAACGGCCCCACCAACGGCAACACTGATGCGTGGGGCATAAACTACCTCGGTAGTGTCAGCGACACATTCATCGTACCTTCCGGCGGCAATGCCATCTCGGGAGCGAACTTTGCCATGTGGCTTTTCCCGGGCGACATACTACAGTCAGCCGAAGTGCTCATCACCTCGGACAAGCTTGGCGGAGGCACAGTCTATTTCGATCAAGTCTTGTTCTTCAGCCAAAGTGGCTGTTCGGGCAATCAGTACGGCTACAATGTTTGTCAGGAGACCACAAATTTCAGCGGACCAAACCTGAGCCAAGGCACCTACTGGTTGGACCTGAAAAATGCCCGTGTCAACACGGGTGATCCGATTTACTGGGACGAGAACGGCGGCCCGTCTTCGGCTGCGCAATGCTGCCAACCGCGCGAAGGCCTAAGCACCGCCGTTGGTACGATCCCTTCAGAATCATTCACCGTACTGGCTGAGTTCACAACATTCGGGGCTTCGCAGACCGTGCCAGAGCCCGCCAGTCTGGTGACGCTTCTTTCAGGAAGCTTGACTGTGTTCGGAGTTCTGGGGGCTCTGCGCCGTAAACGGTTCTAGGCGAGCGCCGTTGGAAAACCCGCGAGATCCAAGGATCTCAGGACAGGCGGTGGTTCCCCGGCGACCGGGAAGGAATCTCGCCGAAGAACTGGTTAAATCGCTGCGCCTTCAGCTCATAGACCACGCTCTCGCGGCCCTCGTGGTTGCGCCGCGTGCCCACGAGCACGCCTCCGATCTTCTCGACTGCTTTGCGGGAGCGCCAGTTCTCTGGGCCAATGAGGAAGACCACGCGCTCCACAAAGCGGAAAGCATGGCGCAGCATCAGTTCTTTCATCTCGCGGTTGTATGCGCCGCCCCAGTGCGACCGCGCCAGGAACGTGTAGCCGATCTCGATCTCGCGCAGCTCGGGCCGGTAATCGTGAAAGCGCGAGGTGCCGATGACGCGCCCGTCCTTGCGATCGATAGCTACCACGGCACCGCCCGACTCGAGTCCCTTGCGAAAGAATTCCTGGAAAACATCTTCCTTATAACGGTCAGAGGACGGGTGCTGCTCCCAGATGAGTGGATCGGAAGCGACTGTGTACAGGTCGCGGTAGTGATCGGGGCGCAGCGGGTGAAGCTCGAGTAGTTTGCCGATGAGTGTGGGTTGAAGTTCGAACCGCTTGCCATCCCTCATAAGTTGATTATCGCTCGTTTACCATCCGGGTCAGGCCAAAAGAAAGCCGAACCTTCGGCAAGCTCAGGGCAGGCTCTCGGGTACCGCGGGGGTCAAAATTTCTCTGCAGCAGGTGTGGCTTGACGCGAGAGAGGTTTAATCAGCTGGTTGCCGAAGCGCTGGATTCACTGCCGACGGAGTTTCGCCGCCGCATCGAGAATGTCGCGGTGCTGGTGGAAGACCGGCCTGAGCAAGAGCCGTATTCGGCGCCGGGCGAACCTCCTCGCCTGCTGTTGGGAATTTTTCATGGCGTGCCACTCACCCAGAGAAGCAACTTTCAGACCTTCATCGCACCATCCGAAATTGTTCTTTATCAGAAGAACATTGAAGCCGTGTGCCACAGCGATGACGAGGTCCGCAAGCAGGTGCGCCGCACGGTTATTCATGAGTTCGGGCACTACTTCGGCATGACCGAGGAGCAACTCAAAGGCGTGTAGTTTCGCAATCCCGGCGCTCTGATGTGAATACCGCATGAAACATGCGCTAAATCCTTTCCCCCGCGGCTGAGTCCAGTGTTCAAAGCCCCAGCCGGCGCATTACAATGCTCTCTGCCTCTTCTGTGCCCAAAACCCGTATGAGTACATCGCCGAAAACAGCACCCGCCAAGGGCAGGCGTTCGCCTGCCGCGACTGCGAGGCCCTCTGAACACCGCAATGGCCACGAGACGCTGCCCCAGCTCGACGATCCGTCGCTGTATATCAATCGCGAGCTGAGCCTCATCGACTTCCAGCGGCGCGTGCTGGAGGAAGCGCAGGACGATCGCAACCCGCTGCTGGAGCGCCTGATGTTCCTCTCGTTCGTGGGCTCCAACATCGATGAGTTCTTCATGGTGCGGGTGGCCGGGTTAAAACGCCAGATCGAGAAGGGCGTGCTCGAAGCCGGCCCCGATGGCATGCTGCCGGTCGAGCAGATGCGCGCGATCCGGGCTGCGGTTATTCGTCTGTTCCGCAATGCGCACGACTCCTGGAACAAGGAACTGGTTCCGGCGCTCGACGCAGCCGGGGTTCACATCGTGAGCTACGTCGATCTCAACGACGAACAACGCGTCATCGCGAATTCCTATTTTCAGGAGACGGTGTTTCCCACCCTGACGCCGCTGGCCTTCGATCCGGGCAGGCCTTTCCCGCACATCTCAAATCTCAGCCTGAACCTGGCAGTGATGCTGCGGGGTGGGAGCGGCGACGAACACTTTGCGCGGGTGAAGATTCCCGATACGCTGCCGCAGCTGGTACCCGTGGGCGCTGCGCCCAAGAGCCGGACCAAGTTCGGGCTGAAGGAACAAACCTTCGTCTGGCTGGAGCAGTTGGTTACAGCCAATCTTGCGGCTTTGTTCCCGGGCATGACCATCCTGGAAGCGCATCCGTTTCACGTCACGCGCGACGCCGATAGCGAGATCCAAGACCTGGAAGCCGGCGATCTGCTGGAGTCGGTCGAGGAAGGCGTATGGCAACGGCGTTTCGCCGACGTGGTGCGGGTGGAAGTTGATGACGCGATGCCGGCGCCGATCCTGGAAATCCTCGCCAAGAACATGGAGTTGGAGCGGGAGGACATTTACAAATCGAGCGGGGGTCCGCTCTCGCTGGTGCGGGTTCGCGGGCTCACCAAAATCGATCGTCCGGATCTGAAGTTTGCGCCGTTTGTTCCGGCGATACCGCCGGCGCTGGCCAGAGACGGCGAAGAAGAAGATATCTTCGGCATCATTCGCCGCGGCGACATCCTGCTGCAACATCCCTTCGAGTCGTTTCAGCCGGTGATCGGCTTGCTGCAAAAGGCGGCGAAGGACCCGGCGGTGCTGGCCATCAAGATCACGCTATATCGCGTGGGCCGTAACGCGCCGATCGTGGATGCTCTGCTGGAAGCGGTAGAGAATGGCAAGCAGGTCGCGGTCCTGCTGGAGTTGAAGGCGCGCTTCGACGAGGAAAGCAACATCGAATGGGCGCGCAAGCTGGAAGAATATGGCGTCCACGTCGTCTACGGATTGATCGGGTTGAAGGTACATTGCAAGGTGGCGCTGATCGTCCGCAAGGAAGGCGACGTGATCCGGCGTTATGCCCACCTGGCCACCGGCAACTACAACGCGGTCACGGCGCAGCTCTATACCGACGTCGGGATGCTGACGTGCGATCCCGACATCGGCGCCGACTGCACTGACCTGTTCAATTTTCTTACCGGCTATTCCGCCAAGGACTCCTATCGCAAGCTGCTGGTTTCTCCGGTGACACTGCGCCCGCGCATGCAGCACCTGATCGAGCGCGAGATCGAGCATCAGAAGGCCGGGCGCGGTGGCCACCTCATCTTCAAGATGAACGCACTGGTCGACAGGAGCATGATCAAGCTGCTTTACCTGGCCTCGCAGGCAGGGGTGAAGGTGCAGCTACTGGTGCGCGGCATCTGTTGCCTCATCCCCGGATTGCCGGGGGTGAGCGAGAACATCACGGTTACCAGCATCGTCGGCCGATTTCTGGAGCACAGCCGCATCTTCTACTTCGCCAACGGTGGCGATGATGAGGTTTACCTGGGTAGCGCCGACCTTATGCCGCGCAATCTGAACCATCGCGTGGAAGTGGATTTTCCGGTCAGCGACAAAGGCCTGGTGAAGCTGATTCACGAGCATATCCTGGGTACATACTTGAAGGACCAGGCCAAGGCGCGGCACATGACGTCGGAAGGCAAGTACGTGCGAGATCCCAATTACCAGAAGAAGAATGCCTTCAATGCCCAGGAGGCATTTCTGGCTCGGGTGGCGAAGCGGCAGGGGAAGTAGAAGGTTCCGATTGACTTAGTCATGGACTTAGTCTAGTCTGCACTTCATGGAAGTCAACATCCATGAGGCTAAGACTCATCTTTCCAAGCTGTTGGAGCGGGTCGCACAAGGGGAAGAAATAGTAATTGCCAAGGCGGGAAAGCCAGTTGCACGCCTAGTTGCGATCAAGTCCAAATCAGCACCGAGGCCAATTGGAACGGCAAGGGGCGCATTTGTACTTCCCGATGATTTTAATGAGCCGTGGCCTGAAATTGAGCAGGACTTTTACCGTTGAGGGTCCTGTTCGATACACACGCCTTCCTCTGGGTAATAAGTGACGATCCGCGACTCTCGTCCTCGGCACGCAACGCTTTTTCGCGTCAGGAAAACGAAATTATCCTAAGCGTGGCGAGTGTTTGGGAAGTCCTGCTGAAAGCAGCAACGGGCAGATTTCCATTCCCGCAACCGGCGGGTCCATTCCTTCGTAGTGAACTTAGGAAGGGCTCGGTGATCGTACTGCCCATCCTGCTGCAACATGTTCTCCGACTCGAAGACTTGCCGTCCCATCACCGGGACCCGTTTGATCGCATTATTCTGGCGCAAGCTATAGAGGAAAAAATGCCGATTGTGAGTATCGACGTGAAGTTCCGTCAGTATCCAGTCGCAGTGCTCTGGTAATGCCGTGCAGAACCATCGCCACCAGTATCTGCCATCGCCGCGTATCAGCTCGGGCGGGACGAAGCAGAAACGGGCTACGCCCGGACCGTTATTGGTAGCAGCCTCGGAGATTGTTGCGTAGAGCTACGAGGCCGCCTCCGTTTCGCGCCGCGCCTGCACGCGATCGCTGTGTTCGGCGGCGGAAAGATAGGCTCCGCCGAGCAGCAGCATGCCGCTCCAGAATGACCAGAAGATCAGCGTGACCGACACCGAGAACGGCCCATACACTTCCTGAAAATTCAGATAAGGCAAGACGAGAATGTAGAGATACTTCGCGGCCTCCGAAACCAGGCCGGTGATGATGGCCGCCGGCAGAACGGCGCGCACGGGAACTTTGCCGTGCGGCAGCAGCCAGTAGATCAGGAAGTAAATGCAGATGGTAGCCAGAATGGCGGAGATTTTCATCACTACAAATCCCGCCGCCTGAAACGTCAAGCCGTCGCCTGCCACCCGGCCCAACATGCGCAGGTTGCGCGCGGTGAGCGCGATCGACAGCATCGCCAGGCATCCGCAGGCGAATGCCAGCCCCAGCGAAACTACCAGGTTCATGAGATAAGAACGGTTCTTCTTGAAGCCCCAGATGCTGTTTAGCGCGACTTCCAGCGGCAGGAACACCCCTGTGGAAGTGATGAGCAGCATGAGGAACGATAGTACCTGCCCACGTCCTCTTACGCTGGCCAGAAACTGCAGATTGCGAATGACGAAGTCTTTATTGCTGGGCAGGTAGTCGCGCAGCAGCTGCAGCACCACGTTATACATTTCCTGCGAGTGGAACACGCGACGCACTATCGTCAGCAGAAGGACGATAAATGGGAAGAACGACAATATCGAATTCGCCGCTACCGAAAACGCGTAGGTGTGAACTTCAGTCTGCATCAGGTAGCGGAGCGTCGAGATGCCATGGTCGCGCAGCCGATGCGCCAGGCTGTAGGTCTCAGGAAGGTGGCGAAAGAGCTCCTGGCGATTGTCTTCCGCCAGAATCCGACGGGCAGCCGTACCGGTTCGCAGAGGGGTGGAGTGCAGCTCGGTTGTGTCCGAGGAAGTGAGCGGCGCCCCAACCCCGACCGTCGAAGAGCCCGCCCCAAGGACCTTGGGCGGGCTGCTGCTAGTTGACGGTTCAGGGCTTGCACCGGACATCATTTTCATCGTAGCAGAGGGAATTGTGGCCCCGAGAGCGCTCCCCGCCATATGGACGGCGGTGTTACTTCGGGAACAGCCCGGAAGTTACTGTGCAGGAAATACTTGCCAAACGAGCAGAGTTCCTGTAAACATTTTCTGCTCCCCTCGATGGTATTAAGGTGGAGCTTTCGGGGCTTCCGAAACGCGGATCCGGGTTGATGTTTCTGTTAGCAGTTCGTGTAAAGGTAGTGCGCGGGTTCCAGGAACTTCCTCTGGCGTGGAAGTAGTACTCCGCCACAGGATGTTTCGTGGAGCCTTTTTCATTGCCGCTAACGCTGCGAGCTGAGCTGCAACCCTTGTTTGCCCGGTAACGACGAGACGTTTTCCAGTCCTGGCGCCCAGGGATGGAATGTGCGCCGAAGCGGGGTGAGTACAAGCCAACGTTCGAAAGGAGTGGGTTGTGAGAGAGAAAGGTACAGTAAAGTGGTTCAATGGGGCGAAGGGTTACGGCTTCATTCAGCGGTCTACGGGCGAAGATGTTTTCGTGCATTTCTCCGCCATTCAGGAGAACGGATACCGCAGCCTGAACGAGGGCGAGACTGTGGAATTTGATTTGACCAAGGGGCCGAAAGGATTCCAGGCAGCGAACGTCGTGCGCGTCTGAAGCGCCGCACCGACTGAAGCCCAGGTCCGTCGTGCGCCGCTTGCGATCCTTGGCTTCTGCGCCGCGTCAGAATCTTAGACCCTCCCATGAAGGGAGGGTTTTTTGCTGGAAGACAGCTAGTTGCTGGCTGCTAGTTGTTCTTCTTCCAATATCAACCCGCACAGGCGGCTGAGTTCGCGGCAGTCGTCGTCGCTCAGCCGCCCCAGGAAGTCGGCCATTTCGATATCAACTCGCGGCTGAATTGAATCCAGTAGCTTAAGGCCTTTGGCAGTGATGTAGGTGACGGTCTGGCGCTGGTCTTCGCTACCGCGAGTGCGCCGAACCAGCCGCCGCGTCTCCAGGCGATCGAGCAGCCGGGTGATGTCGGGAGCCCGATCAATCATGCGGCAGGCGATCTCGCATCGGGGATGGCCTTGCGGGTAGATGCCGCGCAAAATCCGCAGCACGTTGTATTGCGCGCGGGTGATCTTGTGCTTGGCGAATACACGATCCAGTTGCTCGTTGAGCGTAGCTGCCGCGACCAGCACGCTAAGCAGCACTTCCTGTGCAGGGCTGGAAAATTCCGTCTGCTTAAGCCGGCGGCTGAGCGCTTCGGTCATAGTTTGGTTATAGCGGCAATTGCGATACCTGTCACGCAAGTGGCCGGCACTTAGCACTAAGTATTTAGCATCTAGCGCGGCATCAACAAAGCTGGCGCCCTTGCTGCCGGCCCATGGCTCGGTTGGCTCGAATCACAGGCTTAGTTCGCGCATCCAAGTTCATTCGATGTCTCGTCGTGCATGACCAAGCTCGAACAGCTCTTGTCCGATCCACGCGTCACCGTGCGCCGTCCCGGCTCTCCTGACCCCCACGGCCGGTGCGTCGTTTACTGGATGCAGCGTGCCCAGCGTGCGCTGGACAATCCCGCGCTCGACGTCGCGGTTGAAGCCGCCAACGCGCTGCATCAGCCGGTAGTCATCTTCTTCGCGCCGGTGCCGTTCTATCCACACGCGAACCTGCGGCACTACACGTTCCTGGCGCAGGGGATTCCCGACATCGCTGAGCGGGCGCACAAGCGCGGAATTGGGTTCGTGCTACGGCGCTATCCCGAGCATTCACTGCCAGAGTTCTGCGATGAGGTGAAGGCATCACTTGTCGTTGGCGACGAGAATCCCATGCGCGAGCCGAACCGCTGGCGCGAGCTGGCGACGAAGAAGCTCAGTGTTCCGCTGTGGACTGTCGACGCCGACATCATCGTGCCGTCGAAGCTGCTGGAGAAGGAACAGTACGCCGCGCGCGTGATTCGTCCGCGGTTGAAAACCCTTCTCGAACAGTTCCTCAAGCCACCGGCAAATCCTGAGGCGAAGATCGAGTGGCAAAAGCCGCGAGGGCTGAGGTCGCTGCCGGACGATGGTTCGCTCGATCTCACCGAAACTTGGGAAGACCTTGACCGGTCGGTTCAGCCGGTCGATTGGTTTCAGGGCGGAACATCGGAAGCTCTGAAGCTGCTGCGTGAATTTGTCGCTCATAAGTTGGCGCATTATCCCGAGCGGCACGGCAAGCCAGAAATCGATGGCACCAGCCGCTTGTCGCCTTATCTGCATTTCGGACACATGGGACCGCACACCGTCGCATTGGCGGTCGAGAAGAGCAATGCACCGCGCGCGGCCAAGGACGATTTCCTCGACCAGCTCATCACCTGGCGCGAGCTTTCGATCAACTTCGTCCACTTCAATCCGCTATACGACTCAATCGAGAGCGCTCCGGATTGGGCACATCGAACCTTGGCTGAACATGCTGGCGACCAGCGACCGGTGACCTACTCGCGCGAGCAGTTGGAGCGCGCCCAGACGCACGACGAGCTATGGAATGCAGCCCAGCGCCAGATGCTGCATGCCGGCTGGATGCACAACTACATGCGCATGTACTGGGCGAAGAAAATTCTGGAGTGGAGTCCGTCGCCGGCCGTGGCATATCAAACCGCGATCTACCTGAACGACAAATACTTTCTTGATGGCCGTGACCCCGACGGTTACGCGGGAGTGGCGTGGTCGATCGCGGGGAAGTTTGATCGCCCTTGGTTCAAGCGGCCCATCTTCGGCACCATCCGATATATGACCGATACTGCCGCCCGCAAGAAGTTCGACGCCGACAAATACATTCAGCAGATGACGGAACTCGCAGGCGAGCCTTCGCGCGAAAGACTTCTGTTCGAATAACCGGCTTCGCCGAGGCATAGACGGTCTCGCGCTAATCAGGCTCCTGACCAGGACAGCCCGCGTCCAGCGGCAACACCGGACCCGAACCCTGCTTTGACAGCAAGTGCAGGTACGTCGTGAGGTGATGCTGGCAGAACAGGTCCAGCTTCACCTTGAGCATGGGATTCAACTCCAACGGGGTTAGCGGGTGTTCATAGAATGGCGGCAGCGGCACCTTGGGAACCAGGTCGAAGCGGCTGGCCACGCGGCACGTGTTGGGCACCACTTGATTGTAGGTGTCGACGAAAGAAGGGTTACCGGCGCGGGGACTCGCATAGGTGTAGACCGTGGGCTGAAGAAACTTGCCGTTGGCCGCAACGTCCAGCGCTAACAGCTTAGCCAGAGCGCCTCCCAGACTATGACCGCAAATCGTCAGCGACGCCGGTGGTTTGGGATACGGCAGTCCCGCTAATGCCTTTACCAGCGGTACTCCGGTCGGTCCTGCCGCGCCCTTAAGCGAGGAGTACACGGCCGTGAATCCATCCTCGGTTTGGCCGGCCCCGGCGAGGAACGGGCACTTGACGGAAAGGAAGCACGCGTCCTGCAGCCATTCATAAATCCCCTCGGTTCCGCGAATGGCGACCACCACATGGCCGGCGGGGTCCTGGGCCACGAATCCGAACGACACAACCTGATTTCCGCGCGCGGGATTTCTATCGGTGGCAAGGTCGTTTCCATAGAACGTCGTCACCGCCGTGTAGGTAATGTCCAGGGTGTTTCCGTACGTGACCGGAAACTGGATCCCGGGGTTGTACACCGTCGCGGAAGGATTCACCGCCTCGGCCAGCTTCACCAGGCTGGCATAGTGAATCAGGATATCGGTATCTGTCTTGGTCTTCGCGGCTGATGCGGGAGCAGTTGCGGCGTCGGGGCCGCAAGGGACGGTGTTGCCGGCCATGTCGTCCTCCTGGCACTTCAGGATGTTTCGGAACGAAAGCGGGAAAAATGATAACAGAGAAGCGGCGCGCTTCGGCCTAGGAGGACGCGCTTCGCAGCGCTGTCTGCACTTGCGATTGAGTGGCAGGCGAGCCATCGACCATGGCAATGAGCAAGAGCGTAGCGTCATCGGCGAGCTTGTCCGCCGCATGCGTCCGGACGCTCTTCATGATCTGCGAATAGCGATCCGAAAGAGACTGATCGGGGTCGCTGACCATGAGCTCTTCCAGCCGCTCGGTGCCGAACTCCTCGCCGTCACCATTCGCAGCTTCGGTGACACCATCGGTATAAAGCAGCAGGCGGTCGCCCGGCGCCAGCGCGATTCGCTCGGAACGAAAGCCATCGCCCAGCATGAAGCCGAGGACGGGCCGCGTCGAACCTAGCGACTCCAGGCTTCCGTTTTTGTGGCGCAGGATCGGCGGGCAGTGGCCGGCGTTCACGAAGTGCAGAACGTGGGTCTGGAGATCCAGCACACCATAGAAGATGGTGACGTAGTGGCCTTCACCCAGCTGGTTGCGCAGGGTGGAGTCGACCTGCGCCAGCACGATCTCGGGACTGTTGCTCGACGACGACAATGTGCTCACCGACGCGTACAACATGGCTGCGATCAGCGCGCCTGGCGTGCCTTTGCCGGAAACATCGGCGACGCAGAAGTGCAGTACGTCGGGCGCGGGCTGCCACACGCCGAAGTAGTCGCCGCCGACCGTGCCGGCGGGAACGCTGTCGCCGAAGAGCTCGACACCATGCGTCACCAGATGGCGCTGCGGCACGATACGCGTCTGCAGCTGCTGCGCGTTCTCGCGCTCATAGTCGGAAACCCGCTTCGACGACCGCATCTCCTCGGCGTGGCGGATAAAGGATCCGACTTTTTCAAGCAGGGTATCGTTGCGCCAGGGCTTCTCCAGGAAATCGGAGGCGCCGTGCTTCATCGCGCTGACCGCCAGGTCGACATTTCCCCAAGCCGTGAGCGCAATGATGGGCAGCGTGGGGTCAAGCTCGCGCAGATTCTGAATCAGCTCAAGTCCTTCGATCCCGGAGGTGCTGTCGCGCTGATAGTTCATGTCGAGCAAGGCCAGATTGTGGGTGTGGGCGCGAGCGGCGGCCAGCGCTTCGCCGGGCGAGGCGCAAAGCACGACCGCATACCCCTTACCGCGAAGCAGCAGCGCCAAAGCTTCGCGCACATGTTCCTGGTCATCGGCGATAAGAACGGTCGGCTTGTCCGGTACGGGATCCATGGTCGCCTGCGAGAGATGCAAGTCGTCTGCCAACCAGAACGATGCTATTTCATACGGAGGAATGCCTTTGTCAGTTCCTTGGTAGAGCATCCGCCCACGGACACGAATTAATTGTCCGGAAATGAACAACGACGACTTCGCGGCCAAGGAAGGCACCAGCCGTTTTTCATTCTGCAATTACCCGTGTAGAATCAACTTTTCGTTTCTCCAGCCGTAGGTTCTGCGGGCGCTCTGTCCTAAAGATCTGTCGCGGTAGAGCGGTCTTGCAACGATTCCAGCCGGTCGGCGCTCCGGGTTGCGTCTGGCGGGCGCGGCTGCCCCTAAACAACAGGTAAGGAGTTTTGCGAATGGCAATTCCAGCCACCCAGCTACGTCCGGGGATGGTCATCAAGCACAACAACGATTTGCACTCGGTGTTCAGTGTCGAACATCGCACCCCGGGCAATCTGCGGGCGTTCATCCAGGCCAAACTGCGCAACCTGCGCACCGGCGCCATGTTCGAGCATCGCTTCCGTTCCGGCGATCCCATCGAGAAGATCATGGTCGACGAGGTCCAGATGGAATACCTCTACGCGGACGGCGATGATTACTATTTCATGAACACCGAGGATTACGAGCAACTGCACCTGGGTAGGGATATTTTGGGCGATGCGGTAGACTATCTCATCCCGAATCTTCAAATTAAGGTTGAGTTCTTCGATGGTAAGGCGGTCGGAATCGAGCTGCCGCAAACGGTAGAACTGACGGTAGTGGAAACCGAGCCGGGATTGAAGTCGGCTACAGCCAGCAGCGTCACCAAACCGGCCAAGACTGAAACCGGATTGGTGGTGCAGGTGCCGCCATTTATCAACGAAGGCGAGAGGATTCGCGTGGATACGTCAGAAGGGGCTTATTTGTCACGGGCGTAGGGCAAGCGCCGGGTTCGTTTTTTAGCCTGAAATTGCCATATTAGAATGCATGCGCACCGCGTATAGTGGTGTGCAACAAAAGGAGGCAGTAATGAAAGGTCGGGCCAAGTACGCAATAGGTTGTCTGCTTCTGTCTGCGTTGTTGATTGTATTCACTGTTCCCATGTGGGGCGCTTCTAAAGCGGACGACGAGAAGACGCTGTCGAACGCGGTGACTGTGTTGCAAGCCATGCTGCACAGCAAGGATGTCCCTAGCAGTGTCGTGGCCAAGGCCGATTGCATCATCGTGCTGCCCAGCGTGAAGAAGTTCGCGGTTGGTATTGGCGGCACCGGCGGACGCGGTCCGATGAGCTGCCGCTCGGGTAAGGAGTTCACCGGCAAGTGGTCGGCGCCAGCGATGTATACCATCGGCGGAGCCAGCGCCGGATTGCAATTGGGTGGCACGGCAACCGATTACGTTCTGCTGATCATGACGTCGGGCGCGGTAGACAAGGTGCTGAACGGCCACGTCAAGGTTGGTAGCGATGCGACCGCTGCGATGGGGCCTGGCGCGAGCGCCGGCACCGCAGTCGGCGGTGCTGACATTCTGACCTACTCCAGAACGTCGGGTGCTTTCGCCGGTGTGTCGCTTAACGGAGCAACGCTTAATCCGGATGGTGACGCAAATGGTCGCCTCTACGGCGAAGGTGTCTCCGCGAACGACATTGTGAGCGGCAAGGTGAAGCCCACGGCGGGCGGCAAGTCGCTGATGTCGGTTCTCGACGCCAACGCCGGAAAGAAGATGTAGCCAGAGTAGCGAAGCGGGACTCCTCGAACGGTAGATTTGGCCCGTTGAATCACCCGCAGAGCCTCACGTTGGTTCTTGTGAGCCAGTGTGTCTCTGCGGGTTCCATCCCTCCGGCCAAGTTCTAACCGGTGGGTCCCGTCCTCAATCCGCACATGTTTACGGCAAGACCTTCTGCCGGATGCTGATGACCGCAGTCATCCATGCCTGATCTTCAAACCCGCCGCTACGTCATCTCCGGTCGTGTTCAGGGAGTTGGCTTTCGCTGGTTTGTAGAGCGCGAGGCGACGCAGACCGGCGTCGCCGGCTGGGTGCGCAATTGCGGTAACGGCGACGTGGAAGTGGTGGCCACGGGTACAGCCGAGCAGCATCGGTCGTTGCGTCAGAAGCTGCAGCAAGGGCCGCGTGCGGCACGCGTTGACCATGTCAGCGAATCCGCTGCCGAACCGCTGAACGCCACATCATTCCGCATTGAAGGAGACGCCTAGCTGATGCCGTCCCAAGCGCCGCATAGTTGCGACGATCTCAAGAAACTGATCCGGGAAGTACCCGATTTTCCCAAGCCCGGTATTCTCTTCTACGACATCACCACGCTGCTGAAGGACCGCCTGGGCTTCGCCCGCCTCATCGATGCGCTCACGGAACGCTACATCAACGACAACATAGATTTGGTCCTGGGCATCGAAGCGCGCGGATTTATCTTTGGGCCGGCGCTCGCGTATCGCTTGAACGCAGGTTTCGTTCCCGTCCGCAAGCCGCGAAAGCTCCCCGCCGAAGTCTTGCAGTGGAAGTACGACCTCGAATACGGTCAGGACACGCTGGAGATTCACAAGGACGCGATCCAGCCGGGGCAGCGTGTGATCATTTGCGACGACCTGCTCGCCACCGGCGGTACCGCGAAAGCGGCAGCCGACATGACCAGGCAACTTGGCGGCAATATTTGCGGCATGGGATTTGTGGTCGAGTTGGACGCGCTGAAAGGCCGCGACAAGCTGAAGCAGTATGACGTCTTCTCGCTGCTGCACTACGAGATGTAGATAGGCGTGGAGTAGGAACTACCAGATTGTCTTCAGCAAAGTACAATTCAGCATTCGCTGGTCCGCGGTGACCAGCGGCAGACCCTCGGCGCGAGCCGTCGCGGCGATGATGCGGTCCATCGGGTCGCTGGGGAAATCAGTTGGAAAGTGCGCCGTCAGAATTGCTATCTCAAAGGTCAACGGCTTAACGATTATCTCGCGAGTTAACCGCTCAAGACTCGATTCAAAGCTGCCTGGCAAGCGGATTCGGCCGCGATGGATGAGCCCGGCCAGCTCCACCAGCGAGATCGCCGAAATGGCAAGACCGTCAGAGTTGTGGGCCCTGCGGATGGCTGAAGCTGCGGCCCGCGACAACTTACGTGGCTCAAGTTCCAACCAAACGAGCACGTGTGTGTCTACGAGAATCATTTGAGCATGTCGTAATCTTCAAGCGGAAAAACCGGCTTAATCAGATCATCAGGATCACCGACGATCTCCCCGATACCCACCAGCCTGCCAATGATCGGTGCCTTCCGCGCAGGATCCGCGAATGGAATCACTTTCGCCACGGCCCTACCCCGCTTGGTGATGATTACTTCCTGACCAGTCTGGTTTACCTCGTCGAGGATGCCCAAGCACTTGGCTTTGAACTCGCCGGCAGCAATCTGCTTGGGGGGAGCGCTTTTTTTCTTGTGATGGATCGCGAGCGTTGCCATATGGTCACCTCCAGATGACCATGGTCATTCTAACATGGTCATATCGCGAGACTACTCTGCCGTCACCACCCGCCGCCCCTCGATCCGGTACTTTCCGCCGAGCACAATCCCAATCGCCTCCGAGTAGGCGATGTGCTCCTGCTCCAGAATGCGCTTGGCCAGTGCGTGTTCGTCGTCCGTATCGAGCACCGGCACGACCTTCTGCAGGACAATGTCGCCATGATCGAGGTTTTCGTCGACAAAATGCACGGTGCAGCCGGAGACCTTCACGCCGTAATCGAACGCCTGCTTTTGCGCCTCGAGGCCAGGAAATGCGGGTAAGAGCGAGGGATGGATATTCAGAATGCGATTGGGAAACTGCTGCACGAACCACGGCGACAGCAGGCGCATGTATCCCGCCAGGCAGATGAGATCGACCTGATGCTCGCGCAGTACGGCGACGACTTCGCGATCATGCTCTTCGCGAACCCTGCCCTTGGACGGGATCACCAGCGCGTTCAGGCCGCGCCGCCGCGCCGATTCAATTCCCGGCGCGTCGTTTCGATTCGAGATGACGACGGCTATCTTCGCTTCGAGCGCGCCCGACACAATGTTGTCCGCAATGGCTTCGAAGTTTGACCCCCGGCCCGACAGCAGGATGCCGAGGTTGCGATGAGTGACGGTCTTGTCGTTCGCGTAGGTCACGAACGATGGTAGCGGGAACGGCAGCAACGCCGCAATCACTGCTCATACCGCTCGAGCGCGGAAGCCGTCGAGGCGCTTTCCCGGATGACAGGCGCTCGGGCGCGAGATTCCCGCAATTTCCCACTACTTTCCGGGTACTGGCCTCGTTTTTCCGCGGTTCAGGCGTCCCAATTGGAGCTAAAATCAAAGTGAGTTCCGTTTCGCCACTTGTCATACGCATCGGTGATGTCGTCCGTAGGCTGCCGCATCCATCGGAGTAGCTGTCCGGGCGCCGGGAACGCGTGTGCCAGCCAGTCGCGAGGCAGGACTCCGGAAAGTTGTAGTCCCTGATGTTAGGTCGCGAGGAAAAAGTCTCCCAGCTTCGGCTCACCGCAGTGCAGTATCTTCTGCTGGGAATTTTCTTGGTTCTCGCGTTTGGCCTGTGGCGCTTGCAGGTCGCGCGCAGCGACTATTACAACACGCTGGCCGAACAGAACCGCATCAAGCAGGTTCCCATTCTCGCGCCGCGCGGCAAGATACTGGACCGCGAAGGCCGCATCATCGTCGACAACTATCCGTCGTTCTCCGTACTCCTGCTGCGCGACCAGAAACGCGACATCCTCGCCGATGCGGACAAGATTGCGCCCGGCCTGCACATGGCGCCGGATGAGTTGCGCGCGCGCCTGAAGCGCATGGCTGCCGTCCCCGGCTATCAACCGCTCTTCCTCAAGGATGACATCACGCCGGACGAGCTGGCCTTCGTCGAGTCGCATCGCGCCGAGCTGCCCGAACTGGAAATGATCACCGTGCACCGCCGCCTCTATCCCAAGAACGGCTTTATGGCGCACGTCATCGGCTATGTCGGCCAGGTGAGCGAAGACATGCTCAACCAGCCGCAATGGGAGCTGTACAACTCCGGCGACATCGTCGGCATGTCGGGCGTCGAGCAGTACTACAACGATATTTTGATGGGCAAGAACGGCTCGCGGCAGGTGCTGGTCAACAGCCGCGGCAAAGAGGTCGGCACGCTCAGCGACGTGCCCGCTGTTCCCGGTAAACAGCTCAAGCTGACCATCGATCTTGATTTGCAGATCGCGGCGGAAGAAGCGCTCGAAGGCAAACCCGGCGCGATCGTCGCCATGGATCCGCGCAATGGCGAGATCCTGGCCATGGTCAGCCGCCCCGCGTTCGATCCCAACGAATTCGCCGTGCACATCACGCGCGACGAGTGGAACGCGCTGATCACCGATCCCGGAAAGCCGCTGCTGAACAAAGCCATTCAGGCACAGCTTGCGCCCGGCTCCGTCTTCAAGACCATCATGGCCACCGCCGGCCTGCAGGAAGGCATCGCGCAGACTCTGGTCGTGAATTGCGGCGGCGGCAAGACATTTTATGGCCGCTTCTTCAAATGCTGGATCGCGTCGACCCACGGTTCGCACGGCAGCGTGAACATCAGCAAGGCGATTTACCAGTCATGCGATTCGTACTTCTACACGCTCGCGGAAAAGCTCGGCATCGGCAAGATCGCGAAGTGGGCCACCATGCTGGGCCTGGGACAGAAGACCGGCGTCGACCTCCCGCAGGAGGTCTCCGGGGTGATGCCGTCGGAAGAGTGGAAGATCAAGAACTTCAAGCAGAAGTGGTATGCGGGTGAGACCATTTCGGTCGGCATTGGCCAGGGAGCGGTCGCGACTACGCCGATTCAGTTGGCCCGAGCGGTTGGCGCCATCACCAGCGATGGCGTGCTGGTGCATCCGCATGTGGCCTTCCCCGATCAGTTCCCGCCCAACTTCAAGCAGGTCGCGACCTACACCGAGAAGGGTCACATCGAGATCGACGAGAAGAATTGGGAAACCATCACCGACGCCATGGCGCTTGTGGTCTCGCCGATGGGAACTGCCGGCAGCGCGCACCTGAACGGCATCGACTTTGCCGGCAAGACGGGCAGCGCACAGACCGTCTCAAATCAGCTGAAGTCGAAGATGAGCGCGAAGGAGAAAGCCGAGTTCAAAGACAACGGTTGGTTCGTGGGCGTCACACCGCGCCGTAATCCGGAGATCGTTGTTGCCTGCCTGTTTGAAGGCGGCGAGCACGGCGCACTGGCCGCACGCGTTGCCGCCAAAGTCATTGCGGCTTATGTCGAGAAGAAGCGCAGGATTCAAACTGACGTGGCCAAGGCCAATGCGCCGGCGAGCAACCAGGCGGAGGTTGCTGCTGTGTGGCACGACGGCGACGCAAAAAATCCCGACAAGCTGGGAGCCGGGCACTTCGCAGTTCCCGCCGATGGTTCACTGAAACCCGTGGCGTCTGCTCCGGGCGTGACGGAAGCCGATAAGAAGTCGATACCCGCGGCCGACCTGGAGGCGACGGAGACTCATACCGACATGGCGCAACCTGAGCCCACAGCCGCTATTGTCGTGCAACCGAAGCCTGCGGGCCTCGTCGATGAACCCACCCGGCAAGACCCGGTGAAGAAAAAACAGCCGACGACAACCCAGCCTGTTGTTCCGTCCGCTGGGGCCCTTCCTGCGAGGCAACAGTGAGCCGCTACGTTTCCTTCCGCGATTTCGACTGGGTGCTCTTGGTGCTGGTACTGATGATTTGTGCCCTGGGCGTGGTTGAAATCTACAGTGCGACCATCAGCACGAAATTCGTCGGCGTGCACCTCAAGCAGATTTACTGGATCCTCGCCGGCGTGGCGCTGATGTTCGTCGTGAGCGTGCTGAACTACCAGGCACTGCTGGAGCGCGTGCCGCTGCTATATATCATTTCGATTGCGTCGCTGGTTGCGGTCGAGGTGTTTGGCAAGAAATATCTGGGCGCGCGCCGTTGGGTTCAACTCGGCTCGTTTCACTTCCAGCCGTCGGAGTGGGTGAAGCTTGTCCTGATTCTGGCGATGGCCAAGTACTTCGCCGACCAGAAGTCCGAATGCACCGCGCAGGACATCGTGAAAGCGGGTGCGCTGGTTGGCGTGCCGATGCTGATGGTGCTCGCGCAGCCTGACCTCGGTACCGCGCTTACGTACTTGCCGATTGCGATCATGGGCCTGTTCCTGGGCGGCATGAAAGCCAAGCACGCGCTGGTGATTCTCGTGATCGGCGGCCTGCTCGCTCCGGTGGCGTGGCATGTGCTCAAGCCCTATCAGCGGGATCGTTTGACCAGCTTCATGGATCCCGAAGCTGACTCTCAGGGCCGCGGCTATCAGGTGCTGCAATCGTTGGTTGCTGTAGGCTCCGGCGGCATCTTCGGCAAAGGCACCACGCATGGCAGCCAGACGCAGGGGCAGTTCCTGCCTGTGCCCCACACCGACTTTATTTTTGCCGCTTTTGCCGAGGAACACGGTTTCATCGGCGCCATGGGCGTCCTTTTGCTATACTTTATCGTACTGATGCGTCTGATTCAGAACGCTCAGACGGCCCCCGACCGGGCTGGAGCCTTCGTGGTCATGGGCGTGGTTGCGGTTCTCGCATTCCACCTCCTGGTCAACGTCGGAATGGTAGTAGGATTCATGCCGGTCACGGGCATACCCCTGCCGCTTATGAGCTACGGGGGTTCGTCAGTGCTGTTCATTTTTCTAGCGCTGGGCATCGTGATGAATGTGCGCATGCGCCGATTCGTGAACTAGAGAATCTAACGGAGTAACGCGCCATCGGGCGCAACCAAAATAGCCGGCTGTCTCCGCCGGGAACCACGGCAGACGAAAACTCTGGTTCCAAAGGATGACGACAAGATTACGAGCGCCCTCACGTACGAGGGCAGTGACCGGCGCCGGGAGTAACTGGGCCGGACAGGATTGCAAAGTGCTTCGCGAAGGTGGGCAACGGCCCCTCAGCCCGATGTTGGCTGAGTGAGATGCCACAAACCTCTGGCGACGCGCTTGATACGGTGCGAAAGATTCCACAACGTGCAGCTTTGCGTATCAGGTCGGGGCCGCACCCGGACATGAGTCCAGGTGTGCGCACAAGCTGACCAACCGTAGGTATTCCTGTCCTTCCATCCTGCGTCCGGTTTGAACCGGAGCATCCATGAACAAAGAACTTTACGTGTCCTCAACGCCCCACGAAACCAAGGTGGCGCTGGTGGAGGACGATCAGCTCGCCGAAGTGTTTTTCGAGCGGGAAAACGAATATACCCTCGCCGGGTCCATCTACAAAGGCCGCGTTACCCGTGTGCTGCCCGGCATGCAATCCGCGTTTGTAGACATCGGCCTGGAGCGCGATGCCTTCCTTTATGTCTCCGACTTCCTCGAAATCACGGGTGAGGAGGATGAAGACGAAGAGTTCGGCGAAATTCCCGCGCCGCGCGGCATGATCGACGTGGGCAAGCCGCAGCAGGTGCCGGAGTCGCATCCGGCCGAAACGCAAAATGCAGCGACGAGTGCTGTGGTTGACGAAGATGCCGACCTCGAGCCGATGTTGGACGAGGAAGCCCCTGCGCCTACGGACGATTCAGGCGAAGCCGCAGCCTCGGGCGAAGACGAATCTGACGATGGGGCTCGTCGCTGGCGTGGACGCCGTCGTCGTCGCGGCGGTCGTCGTGGTCGCGGTTCCGATCGCGACACGCGGTCAGAGACTCCCGCGGAGGCAGCGCCGACGGAAGAACATCCCGCGCCGCGCGTAGAATCCCGTCAACGCGAGGAATCGCGTCCGCGCGAAGAATTCCGCCCGCGAGAAGAATCCCGCCAGCGTCCGAGCTATGGGCCGCCCGCCGACTACACACCGATCATTCTTCCCGGCGAGTCGATTTCGAAGTATCGCAACTCGAGTCCGTCGGCAGAGTCGCACCCGCAAACTGGGCACGAAGACGCTTTGCCGACCCCGGTCGACGATGTGCTTCCTGCCGAGCACGCCGAAACGGCTGCGGCCTACGCCGAAGAAGTCGCGGAAGAGTCGATTCATCTTGATCAGGGCTACGACGTGATCGAGGATTCCGCGCCGGTAGCTTCTCACGTCGCCGAACAGCCGGCTCAGGACGAAGCAACTGAGCTGCCCGACGCGCCAGCAGCCGAGGCGACCGCGGCGGTCGAAGAGGAAGCGCGTCCGCGCGGACGCCGTCGCTGGGGCTGGCGTCGCAAAGCCGCAGAAGCTGAAGCCGCAGCCGCAGCCGAAGCTCAGGCGGAAAAGCCAAGTGCCACATCATCTGAAACCGGCGATCCGCACGAACATCAGTCCGCTCCGGCAAGACAAATCTTTGAAGGCGGCGAGCGCACGCCACATCACGAAGTGACTGAAGTTCATCAGCCGGCAACGGAAATTACCGAACCTTCGCAAGCCGAGCACGCTCACGATTCGCAGCCCGTGCCGCATCACCACAGCAGCGAGCCGCTCTTCGAACGCGAGCACCTCGAGGCGAACATCTCCGGCGACCACGACATCACCGCCGACGAGCACGACGAACATCATCAGCCCGAGGCTCACGCCGAAACCGATTGGCAGCGCGAGCCCCACGCTCTCGGCCGCAACCAGCAAACTCCCGAGCAACACGCAGCTACGCAAGCCGAGCACCACGCACACACCGCCCAGCTCGCCGCACCCTCGGCTGCCCCCGAGGGCCGCACCCTGGAGCACGAGGTCATTGAGGAAGAAGAAGCCGAATTCGCGACCATCCCCGAAGACCTGGGCGCGATGCGCGAAGTTGCCGGCGATGAAGAGCTTGTGCTCGAGGAAGAGACGCTCGACGCCGACAACAACTTTGCCGATCGTTGGGTGCCCAAGATCGAAGATGTCGACGAAGACGAGATCGTCGCCGCCGAAGAACGCGGCGAAAAGATCTACGAAGGCGAGGAAGAAGAAGAGGACGAAGACGAGGAAGCTGAAGAAGGAGCCAGCGACCGCGCCGAAGTTCGCGCCTCAGCTCCGACGGCGGCCTATCAGCAGCGCACCGCCGAGCGCCCAGCTTACGATCGCGACCGCCGCCCCAACTATCGTGATCGCAACCGCCGCGGTGGCCCTGGCGGACGCCGCAACTTCCGCTCGCGTCCCAACAACGGACGCAATCAGCCGCTCATCACCGACCTGCTGAAGGAAGGCCAGGAAGTCCTCATCCAGATTGCCAAGGAGCCCATCGGCAAGAAAGGCGCGCGCATCACCAGCCACATCGCGCTGCCCGGCCGCTTCCTGGTGTACATGCCGACGGTCAACCATGTCGGCGTCTCGCGCAAAATCAACTCCGACGAGGAGCGCCAGCGCCTGAAGCGCATCGTTACCAGCGAGCGCGAAAACGGACTGGGCGGCTTCATCGTGCGCACCGCCGCCGCCAATATCAAGGAAGAAGATCTTCGCGCCGACATCCGTTTCCTCAAACATCTCTGGCATGAGATCAAGGACCGCGCCGAAAACAGCAAGTCGCCGGCGCTCATCTATCACGACCTCAACCTCGTCGAGCGCGTGCTGCGCGACCAAGTCAACGCCGACTTCTCGCAGATCTGGGTCGACACCGAAGACGAGTACGAGCGCGTGGTGCGCTTCTGCAACCGTTTCCAGCCGTCGCTCGTCCGCCGCATCAAGCTCTATACCAAAGACACGCCGCTGTTCGAGCAGTTCGGCATTCAGGACGAAATCAACCGCTCGCTCAAGTCGAAAGTCTGGCTGAAGAGCGGCGGCCACATCGTCATCAACCAGACCGAAGCGCTGGTCGCCATCGACGTCAACACCGGCAAGTTTGTCGGCAAGACGCAGCGTCTGGAAGACACCATCGTGAAGACCAACGTCGATGCCATCAAGGAGATCGTGCGCCAGATTCGCCTGCGCGATCTGGGCGGCATCATCGTCATCGACTTCATCGACATGGACGAGCGTCGCAACCGCCAGAAAGTCATGATCGCGCTGGAAGAGGCGCTGCGCAACGATCGCGCGCCGTCGAAGGTGCTCCAGTTTAACGATTTCGGACTGGTGGCCATCACCCGCAAGCGCGTGAAGCAGTCGCTGGAGCGCACCCTCGCCGAACCCTGTCCGTATTGCACCGGCGCGGGTTTCGTGAAGAGCGTGCCCACCGTCTGTAACGAGCTCTACATCGAGATGCGCAAAATGGCCAAGGTTCACGACAAAGACGACATCACCGTGCGCGTAAACCCCGAAGTCGCCAAGGCGCTGAAGGCCAGCAACGGCAAGCTCCTCACCGAACTGGAAGACCTGACCGGCAAGACCGTCTTGGTAAAGAGCGACCCCGCCATACACCAGGAGCTGTTCGACATACACTAGACCCAGTTGCCCGTTGTCAGTTGCGAGTGACGAGAAATCGGGTTTAGGACCTGATTGGGTTTAATTGGATCCAAGCGGGTGCCCCATTCAAGGCCGTCAGTTGGCCTTGAGTGGGGATTTTCACTTCTACCATTGGAACCCGCTCGAGCTGCGCTTGAACGGGGCACCCGTTTGTCTTACCGGGCCCCCTTATAATGAATCAGTAATCTGAGATCGGTTTCGCTTTATATTTCTCTTCCGACCCTGCTTTTGAGGACGTTATGGCCGCCTTAATTGATGCCATCAGCATTAAGCGCAAAATGTTCTTTGAGTTCGAGAATACCCCATTCCACTGCCTGGACGCCGAAGTGAACACTCCCACTGCTCGCGGCGGCCAAACCCTGGTGCGGCTGAAAATGCGCAACCTCCTTACCAACGCAGTCTTTGAGAAGACCTTTAAGGCCGGCGACAAATTCAAAGAGCCGGACCTTCAGATCGGCCCCGCGTCCTACCTATACAGCGACAAGGATGGCTCTCACTTTCTGGACCAGGAAACTTACGAGACGCTCACGCTCAGTGAAGAGATGATCGGCGACAGCCTGGACTTCCTGGTGGAAGGCGGCGTGATCCAGCTGCATAAATTTAACGGAAATCCTATTGGCCTGGAGCTACCGCTGCAGGTTGAGTTGCAGGTGGTTTATGCGGAGCCCGGTGCGCGCGGCGACTCTTCGAGCGGCGGCGTGACCAAGACCGCCAGGCTGGAAACCGGCCTCGAGATCCGCGTTCCCCTTTTCATTAAAGAGGGAGAAAAGGTGAAAGTGTCGACCGAGACGCGGGAATTCGCGGGCCGAGCGTAGGTTCGGGGCGCCAGATACCCAACCCTAGCTGGTTTCGCTTCGCTGGATTTAGCGTTGTATCAAGGCCCGGTACCGGAGTTTCGCCTCTCCAACTAAAATGCTCGCTCAAGCTGGGCTTGAATGGGCACCCGGCTGTCTTACCTCGGCTAGCCGCCCGGTTGCAACCTGCGGGTTATCACACTGCGGCGCTAAGGACTGGCTGCGGCGCTGACTTGCCCTCAGTGAGCGAGTGCATAAGGATTTCCTGGTTCCGGGCGACAAATGCGTTGCGCTCGTTCAGCAGGGTCTCCTGAAAATTCACGCACGCCTCTCTTACCCGGCGCGGGGTCCATCGATGAGGCTGACGGTCGCGATACTCGTCCAGCACATCCCCGACGACCCGGAACAGCACCTCGTTAGCCGAGGCCGTGATGGTGCGCACCGTCTCGCGATATTCGTTAAACCCCTCGAGCGGCGGGAACAGCGCTGCCATCACTGCTACCTCGCCTTTAACATACTGGAGTTGCACGGTCAGCGCGCCGATCCCGTGGATCCACCCCGAAACATGCACCATCTGATTGAGCGCATGGAAATACGCATCAACCCGTGGGTCGAGAAAGTCATAATCAGGATGACAGATATCTCCCTTGAGGCGGCCGCTTCGCAGAAGCTCGTCTTTGATCGGCGTGCCGTCATACGGAATCATCCGGCAGAAGGTGGCAGGCGCCGCTCCGTCGCCGACGATGGTGCGCAGGAAATCGAGGTTCTGCGCGACCGACTCAAACGTCGTCGAAGGATCGAACAGCATAAAACCGAATTCGAACATGATGCCGATCTCTTTGAGCGTTGACACCGCACGCAGGTTTTGCTCGACCGTGATCTGCTTGTGAAGCGTGGTTAGGCCTTCTTCGCTGCCCGATTCAAGTCCCATATAGACCATGAACAAGCCGGCGTCGCGCATCTCGGAGAACAGCACGGGATCAACCGCATCGGCGCGACAATTGATCTTCCAGATCACCCGCCCCACCAGCCCGCTGCGATACAATTCCGCAACGAATTCGCGCGTCCACCGCTGCCAAACCACCCCAAACACCGGGAAGTCGTCATCCTGAAATAGGAAAATCGTGATGCCATCCCGCTCGTAAAGCAGGCGCATCTCCTCGACCACACTGGCCGGCTTACGCGTTCGAACAACCTTGCCCGGCGCGACCCGGTAGAACACGTGAATCGAGCAGAACGAGCAGGTGCGGATGCATCCACGGCTCGCCAGCAACGGAATCGCATGCTGCCCCAGGATGGTGGTGCCGCGGCAGGCATCACGCTCGGGATAGGGCAGGAAATCGAGATCAGGAACCAGCGGACGCGGCGTAGTGGCGACGACCTCGTCGCCTTTCCGATAAACGATGCCCATGACATCGTGCCAGTCATTCCCGCTGCTCAGTCGATCAACCATTTCCAGCAATGTCACTTCGCCTTCGAAACGCACCAGGCTGTCGAGTCCGGGAACCAGCTCCATTGTGTGCTGATAGCTAAGGCTCGGGAAATGGCCACCCATCGTGAAATGGCACGTGACGCCGTTCTCGCGCAGATAACGGATGAGCGCGTCGAAGCTTTCGACATAAAATTGAAAGATCAAAGAAAAGCCAATCAAGACCGGATTGAGTGCCTGGGCGGCTGCCAGGATTCGTTCCCGCTCTTGTTCGAAATCAAATACTGTGACGCTGTAGCCATCGCGGCGGAGTGTTGCCGCCAGATACCCGAGGCCGAGATTCGCTTGTTCCTGGAACCCAATGAGCATCACACTACGCGAGGTGTCGCGCGGCGAGAGCGATGTGATCGGGCTTGTGAGAGTAGCAGAACGAATTGCTTCCATGACGCCAGGTCTCCTCGCCGTTGAATCAGGCCTTCAGGGAATGGGATTGCGGTCGCTTGCGGCGCCACCCTGCACCGGCGCCGCAAGCTGTTCCTGCTCCAGGCTATCGCTTTTGGGCACCCGCCCCTTTGAGGATGGCGATATTACGATCAATCGCCTTGCTTTGCGCCGCCACTACTTCTCTTTCGTATTCCAGTTGGCTGACTACAAGTTGCACCTTCGCTTCCAGACCGATCTCTTCGATGATCCACGGCCAGTCGGGACCGGGGTCGCCTTTGCGCCACCAGGGATTGTAGATGAGAGAATCCGGTAGTTCTGCTTTCGTGTTTGCCATAACAACCTCCTTTGAACGACTCCGTTAATTCAAAACCAATATTCCGTATGACTACGAAAATGGCTATCTGTCCACCCGGGATTTCCGATGAAGTCGAAGGTGACGCTAGATGCTTGTGTGAGTGACGCCGAGCAGGCAAACCACGATCGCCATTTGCCCGACGTAACTCCGGAGTAAGAGATTTTGAAACATTCTTCCTCCAGGTCTGATGAGGAGGTGGTGTAGATGTCTAGAGGCCTAGCTAAATTCCTGGGGTCGGGAGCGGATGGGAGGAGTCTGCACCTTCTCCAGAACGAAGTCAATGCCACGAATGTGGCCGGTTGCCCCAGGTTAGCATCCATGTTTAGGACGCGAACCTGGGATCACTGAGATAGCAAGCCGCCCTGATGCAGTCCTCAAAAGATGCCTTCCGGTCTCCGCAGATACCACGAATCAAGGTAGTCGCACTTCGTGCCCTTCAGTTGGATCAACGAACGCTGAAGTTTATGGAGTGATCTTAAACACCACACCGCAGCCGCGGCTACAGCCAAAGCCTGTTCCGCCTTGTGAGGCGGTGCCATACAGATTGCCACTGGCATCGAAAACCAGGTTGCTAACCGGATAGCCTCCGTCGTTCCCGCCATGAAAGTCATAGAGCGACGTGTACGTCCAAGTGCCATTTCCTGTGGGCGTCAGCTCGAAAACGTTGCCGTATCCATAGAGTCCGTCTTGCTCTGTGGTGCCGTAAAGATTACCGGCCGCATCCACGACGAGTGCGGCTCGGGGTCCATAGCCTGCGCCGTTGAAGCTGTAAAGCGTACTGAAATTCCAAACACCGCCCGAGAGAGCTAACTCGAAGACGGTGCCGCCGCCACCCGGACCCTGTATGACATTGGAACCGTACATGTTGCCCAGGGAATCGAAAATGACCCCCGCGAGCGGCATCTCTCCAGTGGTTGCTCCTGGAAAGCTGTACAGCGTTGCCGCTGTCCAGGGGGGGCCCGCCGGGGCCAATTGAAATATCGTGCCTAAGTTCTGCGCTCCTGCGGTCATGGTCGTACCGTAGAGGTCCCCGGACGGACCGAAGGTAACGGCATTAGGCGAGCATCCGTCGGTTTCACCGCTAAAGGTGTAGAGGGCAGCTTCGCTCCAGCCATTACCGGCGCGCGTGAGTTCAAAGACGACTCCACAGCTGACGTTGACGCCGCCAGCGTAGGTATTGCCATAGATGTTCCCTTGAAGGTCGAAATTGAGGTCGCCTACGGCAGGGAGAGCACCGTCGCTGCCCCCAGTGAAACGGTAAAGCACCTTCTCCAGCCAAGCAGCGGGAGGCTGTGCCATGGGTGGAGGCTGCAGGCTAAAAACGGTGCCACAGCCTTCGTAGAGATTCGGCGAGATATCTCGGAACAGATCCGGGTAGGTATCGGTGTTGCATCCGGCGCTTCCGCCTCCTCCCTGCGTTGTACCGAAAAGGGCGCCATTCGGGCCAAAATTGACCCTAGCGTATGGACCAGCTCCATCCATACCACCGGCGAAGCTATATAGAGTAGTGAACGTCCAGCCAGAGTTGGTATGTGCGAATTTGAATACCGTGCCGAATCCAGTTCCGCCTGCGAAAGTGGTGCCATATAGGTTTCCCGCAGGGTCTGTTGTAAGTCCGGCCAAAGGCGTGGCTCCGTCTGGATTACCAGTGAAGTTATGGAGAACGGTGTAAGTTTGTGCGCTTAGCGATGTTGCCAATAGCGCATAGACAAAAATCGAGGCCAGAGTAGTCATCGAGGGGCGTGGCATTTTCCTCACACTTCTTTCTATTGGGCGCGTCCATGTGTGTAGCACTCTGGCTCTGCTTTAAGAAAAATACAATGGACAAAACGTGATTCCTGTCGGCCCACCAGTGGCAGAGACACTTGTCACCTTGGTGAGCAGACACGGCCTGGTGGGCATAGGCCATAACGGTGGCCTTTGCTTGTTCTCACTTGTGTTCCATCAATTTTGGGAATCGGAATTACCTTCGCTTGCCGGACGACGTGTGGCTTCTGGAGCACGCTGCCCCTGAATTGGACTGGATGACCGAGTCGTGAGGCCGAGAGTCCCGCTTTGGATTCATTTCAGATGATCATTCACTTGAGCGCGTCGGGACTTTTTTCAACACCTTGAGCACTTCGTCGGTCCGGGTAGTCTCACCGAAACGGGGGAATACATTCTCAACGCTGTGATTGTGGGAAACGGCGTCGCGGTCGGTCATGGCGTCGACCACAAAGGCCACGTGATAGCCGAGGTCGAAAGCTCTGCGCGCGGTCGATTCTACGCCGGCACTGGTGGAGACTCCCGCAAGGAGCACTTGGGTTACGCCACGCTGCCGCAGGTGTTCATCCAGGGTCGTGCCGGTGAAAGCGCCAACTCGCTGCTTGGTGACGACATGGTCACTGGGCTGCTGGTTTAACTCGGGCACAAGCTCGGCCCAATCCGGGGGAAACGAAAACTTGGGTGGGCCGCCTTCGGTGCGGCCTCCTGGCCGGCCGGTGACGTGGACCAGAACGACCGGCAGGCCCCGCTCGCGGAACGCGCGCGCGAGGCTGGACGCGCGACTGACGATCTCTTCACCCGGATGAAGGAGAGCTAGACCGACGATTCCTTTTGCAGGTCGATAAGAATTAGAGCGACATTGGTATCAAGTTGTGTGAGAGGCACGATACTTCCTTTCGTGATTGCGGCCGCCATTTACGGCTGGCTATTGATTCTTGCTTGAGAATCCCATGCTCAAAGGAGTGACGGCTGTATTCGCGAAGTTCATGCCGCTGGTTCATAGCCGTTGCCCAGTACTTCAATTTCCCGCACGGGCAGCAGCCCCTTCTGCTCGTAGATCGGGCGCATAATCGGGCGAATCTTTGGTAGCTCGAATGCGAACCACAACGACCCGGCCACGCAGAAGGCGCCCGTAATCATGACGGCGTGCGGCGCTCCTATCCAATGGGCAAGGCTTCCGGCCAGGAGGCTGCCGAACGGTGCGCCGCCAAAGAACGCGGTCGTGTAATAGCTCATCGCGCGGGCGCGTTTGTCTTCCGGCACCAGAGACTGGATGATCGTGTTGCTGATAGCCGCAGCCTGCATCAGTCCGAAGCCGACGAAGACCATCAAGCCAAGCGACAGCCAAAACGTAGGCGACAGACCAAAGAGAACCAGCGCTGCCCCCAGGACCGCAACGGCTATCTGCGCCATACGCGTCAGGCCGCGGACCGACTTGCGCACCGTGAGCGAGAGGCCCGAAATCAAAGCGCCGACTCCTGAGGCCGCTGTCAGCCAGCCCAGTGTTGACGCGCCTCCGTGCAGCAGGCCGGCGAAGATGGGCAGAAGCACGATGTAGGAGTAGCCCATCAGGCTAACTAACGAAAACAGAAGCAGGATGCTACGGACAGGACGGAACGTGCGAACGTAATCCCAGCCTTCGCGCATTTGTTCGAACATGCTGCTGGCGGCACGAGTCATGTTTAACGGCCGGATGCGCATCATCAGCAAAGATGCGATGACGGCGAAGTAGCTGAGGCCATCGATCAGAAAGCACCAGCCTTCTCCCACGGCGGCGATGAGCAAACCTGCAATGGCGGGACCGATGAGCCGCGCCCCATTGGCCATCGAGGAGTTGATGGCGATGGCGTTGCTGAGGTCGTTGCGGTCTTCGACCATCTGTATGAGAAAGGATTGGCGGCCGGGCATATCAAACGCGTTGATCAGCCCTTGCAGTGCGGTGAGGGCGATAATCTCCCAAAGATTGATGACATGAGCGAGCGTTAGCGCGGCTAGAGCTAATGATTGCAGTGCGGCAGCCGCTTGCGTCCAAAGCAGGAGTTTGCGGCGATCGAGGCGTTCGACCCAAACGCCCGCAACCGGTGCGACGGCGAATGAAATGATCTGGCCGGCAAAGCTCACGATACCGAGGAGCAACGCCGAATGAGTCAGGCGATAGACCAGCCAGCTGGTCGCCAGCTTCGTCATCCAGGTGCCGATCAGGGAGATGCTCTGGCCGAAGAAGAAGAGCTTGAAGTTGCGATGTCGCAGCGCGCGCCAGGCGTGAGAAATAGAACTGAAGGGAGAGCTTTCCTGACTATTCGAATTGCCCACCGTTTCGTTTGGCGACTGCACACGCTTGCTACGCCTGGTCATGTTCCACCATGCGCTTGATGATCTCGCCCGCACGAAACAGAGTTTCCCGCTCGTCCTCGTCGAGCCGGGAGACCGCTTGCGCCAGCCATGTCCGCTTCGCGTCCTTCGCTCGGCTTCGCACCGCCGCGCCATGGGCGGTGAGCTGAATGTTCACCTGCCGGCCATCGGTGGGGTGGGGCTTGCGCTCCACCAGGCCCATCTCCTCAAGCGCCGCCACGGTGGTTCCCATCGATTGCGGTTTCATACTTTCAGCGCGTGCCAGCTCGGCTGTGGTTGCCGGGCCGTGGTTGGCGAGGCGCGCCATCACCGTAGACTCGGTCAGGGAAAGCTCCTGTGATGCAGCTGCGGCGCGAACCCGGCGGACCAACAGTCCGATGGCTTGAATCAAGTCGGATACGGAAGCCTCAAAACTCTTTCGTGCCACAATGACTACAGGATACGACACGAACAGCCAGACTTGCAAGATAAACTTGCAAGTATAACTGCTGGATACCGGAACGGATCTCACTTTGTACCGTAAAGCCAGGGGTCGTAAGCATTTCGCTTTGCACTGTAAAGTCACTCCACGAAAAATCTTCTAGGCCTGGAGCGGTGTCAAACCGGCAACCTGCCTCCGTAGGCTGCCGATGTCCCCAAGAACTTTTGAAGATCATTCATGGCTAGTACTTTGCACCACAACGTACGTGGGCGCCAACCGCTGTCGCTAGCGGACACTCGAAGCGCGGGACTTCAGACGTCTTTCCGCGCCACGATGTCATAGGCAAGCTTCACTTCGTCTTTGACCTTCAACCCGCCGCCTACGGCCGAAGTTGGTTTGATGTTGAAGTCCGTCTGCCGAAGAGAGAACTCGCCTGAAGCGCGAAAGAGCTCGCCCGTGATGGCGATTCTGGCCGGAAGATGTTGCGTCCGAGTGACGCCGTGCAACGTCAACTGTCCGAGCAGCGTCACGTCGATTTGACCGCCGTCGGAGTTCTTGAGCACGGCGCGCGGGGCATCGTAAATGATCTGGGGATACTTGGCGACCTCCAGGACGCGCTCGCGCATCTCTTTTTCGATCTCGCGCCGGTCCTTGTCGTTGACATTTTCGCCCACACTGAGCGAATCGGCTCGAACCACGAAGTGCAGCGATGATTGCTCAATGTTTCCCGCATTGAATCGCACTTCGCCCTGCATGTCGCGAATCGCAATCGTGGGGCTGTGGCCAAAGGCCGAAAGCAATCCGGTAGCAAAGACCTTTACGGTGAAGCGGCTGACTGTCGGATTAATGACGTAGCGATCGAGACCGGTTTCCCCAGCTGCCGGCTCGATCGTTTCCCCCTCGGCAGGCTGGCTCTTTTCCATGTCTTCAGGCAAGCCAATGCGCTCCTTTCCCCCGGAGATTGCTCCAACCATCGGATGTGACTACTACATGGCGCGCAAGCGTAAGTAGCGCTCAATGTCGGGAAGCGCTTTCTGGGTCAGGTTTCCGATCCCGACCCGGCTCAGGTATTGCTGCGCGACCGGATTGGAGAGAATCAATCCGGCGCCAAAAACCATCAGCGCGATGCCGCTTAGCATGAACAAAGTGTCGCGATCGCTGTCGTGTCCGGCTCCGTTAGTGTCGTGTGTCAGTGCTGAAGTCGCCACAGTCGTATCCTCCATAGTTGGTAACTACGCGTTGTTGATTTGCGTGCAGCCAATCGCCCGCCAACCCGTCGTATGAGAGATCCCGCCATATCAACCGCCTTGGTCATTACGAAGCGCGCGCATCACGCCGTGCAGCTTCATGAACTGCCCGGCCGGAAGGCTCTCGGTGCGCTCCAGCATCTGGCGGGCGCGTTCGTCGGATTCGCGCATCTCACGCTTCTCGTCTTCAGTCATCGTCAGGATGCGCAGCGAGAGAATCTCGTCGATCTCGGCGCCGTCGAAGAGATCTCCCGCGCTTTCCGGCGCAATCTGCGGATAGTCGTACAAGATGATGGGAGAAGCCAGGACCGTGTCTCGCTGGCCCGGTTGGCCTACCAGCACAGGAAACAGTCCCACGTTGTGGCAGTCCTCGACCGCGAGCTTCGCCGAGTCCGGCGGTTCAAGCAATGACAGGAACTCACCGTTTTCAACGCCGAGTACGATATGAGCAGAAACCAGCGATCTGCTCAAGGCAACGTCGCGGCGGATAGAGGTAGCATGGTCGATCTTGCTGACGTTGCTTATGCGTACTGTGATCCTGAACAGGCCGTCAGATTGCCGGCGGGCCGCCACGTCTATCTTGCCGTCGATTTCTTGTTGGGTTCGTACCAGCCGTCCGCAAATTCGCTGTACGCCGTCGCACAGTATTTCGTCTGAGGCGTTGACGGACATGTGAAAGGAGTGCTCAAGGGAATGAGAAAGGAAGTCGGCCAGTGCAGTGACGGGGATCTGCACGTCTCGTTCAATCGCTTCCTGCCAGGAATAGAAAGTGCGGCCGTCGACCATCAGCTTCTTAACGGGGCGAAATTCTGCCGGCTGGCCGTCGATTTCAGACGAGACCAATTCCTCAACGGAGCGCTCCACGAGCTGCAGATATCGGACATGTACTTCGAGGCGGCTGAGGTCGGAACCCTGGACCACGCATTCGGACTGCACGGTCCAGGGATCGGGTCCACATTGCGCTTCGCTGAACGCCTGCGGATAGACCACACCGAAGTTGAATCGCTGCTGATTCTTCACCGCTGACGGCCGGTAGGGATACAGCATGTATCCCTCGTAGAGCACGGCTTTAGCTATCAGGTCAGCAGCGGCAAGGTTCATTGCTCCACTTCCTCTTCGACTGCGCGAAACAAACTGTCGAGCGCTTGCTCCCACGTAGGAATGCCGCGCTCCGTCTTGTAGCGATACAGCCGTTCGAATGCATCCCGCTCCAGGCACAGCCAGGCGATGCCGGGATAGTAGGTGTCCATCAGGTCCCGCCACAGCTTCACCGGAAGGCGAAAGCGGACCTCCCGATCCCAGGGGATCGGCACGACCTGAAGCAAGCCGGAATCATCGGCGTAGAAAACAGTGCCGCTGAATTGCACGCAAACCGGTACCTCGCCGCCGGTCAGGCCGGCGAAATACTTCGTGGCCACCACGTTGAAGTCGAAGGTGCAGGGAACTGGGAGCTTGATCTCCGTGCTGCCCTGAAATGGCGGAACGATGACGTTGGCGTGGGTCCAAAGAAAAGTGCGCAGGGTTTGGCCCCAACGTTCGGGCTCTCCGAAGAGGTCACGCAGATCGCCTTGCTCCTGCGGACTGTAGCCCCGACGTGTGCTCTCGATCTGTATCTGAGCACGCAAGACAACGTTATGAATGGCCTCTTCGGGCCCGGCGTTCGTCACGCGCAGCTTGAATGCCAGCTGGGGCGAAACAGCAAACGATTCGACTTCGGCGCCATCAATTTGAAATTGAAGGTCAGGCATTGCCCCGACCTCCGAGGACTAGGGCATAGCTCCGAAGCTGCGCGAAAAACTCGCTTGTCTTCTGCCAAACTTCTGTACCGCCGGAGAAGCCGCGCCAGTTCTGGCGGATCAATCCAACCAGCCGGAAGCACTGATCGATGGGCAGAATGTAGTACTCGGCCGCGGTAAAGCCTCGGGAATGTCCCACGCGATTCACCAGCAGCGCTTCCACATCGGGTTCCATCTGTTGAAGCGCGGGATTGGCCTGAGCGATTTCGTTCCACGACTCCAGCGAGAGCAGCGACTCCGTCGCGCCTGCCGGGCTGGGGTACATCGCAATCATCTTCTCTTCCGGGCTGCTGTGGAAGAAGAACGCCATGTTGATGGGAATCATCAAGCTTTCCCACTGGGCGTCGGTGAGGTGGAAGCCTGGCAGCAGGCGAACCAGCCGCGGCACTCGCTTGAATTTCGCATTGCTCCGACCGCTGAACAAAAGCGCGCAAGCATCACAGGAGCACACAACTTTGCGCGTTGTGGGGGCGAGCAAATGAGGATGCTGGGCTGTGAGCTCCACACTGCACAGCTCGCAGCGCTCCGCAGCACGCGGGCGTCGCGCGAACTGCTGCAGTATCCCGAAAGCAGCTTCGAGGCTGGCTGGACTCTTAGTCGCCATAATTGGCCACCGGCCGGGTTGCGGGAGAACTCAAGCTCGAGGAGAGAGGCGCTTGCTCTGTGAGTTTTTCGAGGCTCACGAAACCACTGGCAGGCCGGCCGTCCAAACCTTCCACCGACAACGAGGCGACGTCCGGAGCGGCTTCGTAGATCGCATCTTCAACGGTCGAACGCAGCGCCGCAGTTGTCGAGCCACAGGCATGTTCTCCTGGTGTGACTCGGATGCGCACCGCGCCGTCTTCCAGTCCAAGCAATTCAATAGTTGCCCCGTCGCGGCGCAGCTTGGGCTCGAGACGTTCGATTGCCTTTCGGACGCGAGCCTCCATAAGGTCTGGGTGCAATCCGTAGAGCACGAGCAGGCTGCTCACGATGGGATCCCTTCCCATCTGCTCCATAAAAGCCATGCCAGGCTCACCGCCGTTGGCCAGAAGTTCCATCGCGCGGTCCAGAGCTACGCCATGGAACTCCATCACCAACTGCACAAGCTGCCGTGCCGAGGACCGTGCTGCGGGATCGGCGATGTTTTCGATCTCTTCGACCAAAGCGCCAATGCGGCGAACGCGTTGTTGAAAGTCGTTTTCTGCCGACATGTTTTAACCGGTTCCGTTAAAAAGGGAGGAGTGACGGCACAATTCCAACATCACGAGCGCAGCTACGCAAGTCACAATTGGGCCAATCATTCCTCCTTACGCGAGCAGTTCACTTCATCGAGCCGAACATGGGCGAGTGTTTCGTTTCCAGCACCCTCCCATTGCCAAGGTACATGTGAACACCACACGGCAGGCACGGGTCGAAACTTCGGACCGCCCGCATGATGTCGATGCCCTTGAACTTGTCCGGCCCGTTCTCCTCAAAGATGGGCGTATTCTGCACCGCATCTTCGTATGGCCCAGGGGTCCCGTAGACATCCCGCGGGTTCGCATTCCACGGTGTCGGCGGATAAGGATGATAGTTGGCAATCTTGCCGTCGCGAATGACCACGTGATGTGACAACACACCGCGAACTGCTTCATGGAAGCCGCATCCGATGGCGTCTTCAGGAACCTTGAAGTCGGACCAGGTCTTGGTTCGTCCAGCGTGCAATTCGGCGAGTGCCTTCTCCATGAAGTCGAGTGCGGCTGCGGCGGCATAGGCTTGGAAGTAGGTGCGGGCGCGGTCGCGTTCGATCGCGTTGCTCCACTTAGGGACTTTCCACTCGAGCTCGACTTCCGGCAACGATGTCGTCTTGGGCAGATAAATCTTGACGCTATTGCCCGTCGCCTTGAGATAGCCGGTGTCCACCAGGCCGGCCTTGGCCGTCGCCCAGAATCGTGCGATCGGTCCGCCGCCGGTATCCAGCGCAAGGTGTTCGCCGGTCTTCTTATGGAACCAGCGCGGCGACATAACCCACGTGTACTTGCCGGAGAAATCGCGCTTCTGCGGACGCGGTGTGGTCGTCTGGTTCCACGGATGACGTTGGTCGACAGGATTGCCCAATGGGTCTTCGCGGACGAAGGTCTCGCCGTCCTCCCAGTCATCGTAATAAGAACTGCCCAGGAGGATACGGATGTTCAGGTTGATGTCGACCAGATCGGTGGTGACGAGTTCGCCATCCACGACCACGCCAGGGCGTGACGAACATCTTGCGTCCCCAGTTCGTCATGTTCTTGTAGGTGTAGTCGCAGTGCTCGGGATCGTTAAACGAACCCCAGCAGCCCAGGAGAATGCGCCGCTGGCCGACTTTTTCGTAGCCCGGCAGAGCCTGATAGAAGAAGTCGAATAGATCGTCATGCAGAGGCACTACCTTCTTCATGAACTCGACATACTTCATCAGTCTCACCAGGTAATCCGTGAAGAGCTGCACGGTTGGAACCGTTCCCACTCCGCCCGGATAGAGGGTTGATGGATGAACGTGACGGCCCTCCATCAGGCAGAACATCTCGCGAGTCATACGGCTCATCTGCAGCGCTTCACGATAGAACGAGCCGGTAAACGGATTCAGCGCGGTCATGATGTCGGCGATGGTGCGGAAGCCGTGCAGATTGGAATTGGGCGCGGTTGTTTTCTGCGCCTTGTCCCATACGCCGGGATTGGTTTCCTTCACCATCTGCTCGCAGAAATCCACGCCGACCAGATTGTCCTGAAAGATGTTGTGGTCGAACATGTACTCGGCGGCCTCGCCCAGGTTGACGATCCACTCACCCAGGTGCGGAGGTCGCACGCCGAACGCCATGTTCTGCGCATAGGTGGCGCAGGTGGCATGGTTGTCGCCACAGATGCCGCAGATGCGGCTGGTGATGAAGTGGGCGTCGCGCGGGTCTTTGCCCTTCATGAAAATGCTATAGCCGCGAAAGATCGATGAGGTGCTATGACATTCGACCACCTGTCGATTGGCGAAATCAATTTTGGTGAAGATGCCGAGACTTCCGACGATTCTGGTTATCGGATCCCAATTCATCTCCACGATTTGCTTTTGCTTACTGGGGGCTTCCCGTTCAGTCAGCGTAGTTGTGCCCATCGCGATCGTTCTCCTTAAGCTTGAAATCAGGATCTGCCGAAATAGCCAGTCGTGAGTTCCGGCCGATTGTGCCGCCACTTCGGCTCTTTATTGACAGTGTCTTGAGTGAGACCACGCAACGCGCGGATCGCTCGGCCGTATAGGCTCGAACCTCCGGTAGAAACGTGCGCGCCAGGCGGCTCATCCATGAAGGGCATGAACTTGTCGGGAAAGCCCGGCATGGTGCAGCCGATGCAGATGCCGCCGACGTTGGGGCATCCGCCGATACCGGCCATCCAGCCGCGCTTTGGAACGTTGCAGTTCACCACCGGTCCCCAGCATCCCAGCTTCACGATGCACTTGGGCGAACCGTACTCTTCCGCGAAATCGCCCTGCTCGTAATAGCCCGCGCGATCGCAGCCTTCGTGCACGGTTGAGCCAAAAAGCCAAGTTGGGCGCAGCTGATCGTCGAGCGGAATCATCGGCGCCAGGCCCGCTACCTGGTAGAGCAGATAAAGAACGGTTTCCATGAAGTTGTCGGGCTGGACAGGGCATCCTGGGACGTTGACGATGGGCAGACCGGCTTTCGATCGCCAGCTCCATCCCAGATAATCGGCGAGTCCCATACAGCCGGTCGGATTTCCTTGCATGGCATGAATGCCGCCATAGGTGGCGCAAGTTCCGATGGCAATCGCGGCCAACGCCTTGGGTGCGAGCTTGTCGATCCACTCGGTGGTCTTGATGGGCTGGTTCGTGGTCTGGTCTGTGCCCATCGCCGCCCAGTAGCCATCTTTGCCGTGAATTTTCTCGTTCGGGATCGACCCTTCGACGACCAGAACGAAGGGATCAAGTTTGCCCTCCTCCGCCAAATAGAAGGGCTTCAGAAAGTCATCGCCTACGTCATACGCCAGCACCGGATTATGGAGGTGCACTTTTGGAAGGCCTGGGATCGCACCCAGCAAAACGTCTTCGATGCTGGGCTGCATGGCTGCCGTGATGGAAACCGAGTCGCCGTCACAGCCCAAGCCGGCTGTGATCCACACAATGTGTATCTCGGCGACAGCCGGTGCTTTTTGCGTTGCCCGACCGTGAGGAACCGCTTGCGCTGTCATAGGCGAAACTCTCCTTTCAACATCGCTGCCGTACGTTCTACATCACCAAGGCCCGTGAGACCGCGCAGGCGAAGCACTCAGCCCGATGCGCCTGGCGAATCAAATTTCTGTCTTCGGTTGTGAGATGAGACCTAATGTTGCCCCACGCAACCCGATAGCATAGCTGCGGCGAAAGCTTTCACAACCTGATTTGCCGTTAGGGAAAGGTGCCGCATTTCGTATGAGGGATTCCCCTATACGAAAAGGGTTTGATCCTGCGGTTCGGAGGAGTTTGAAGCGCGTGCCGTGCCAACCCAGACCGATTACGCGACGCCTTCACCAACCGTCCATTGGATCGCGCGTTGCACAAGTTCTCTGCCGCTTTTCAAAGACAGCTTCTCCTTGATGTGGGCCTGATAGGACTCGACGGTCTTCACGCTGAGGTGCAACTCATCGGCGATCTTTCGAGTGCTGTGACCTTCTCCGATGAGTCGAAAGACTTCCAGTTCGCGATCGGAAAGAATAGCGACAGGCGAACGCTTCTCGTTAGAGCCGTTGACGTATTGCTGCAGCATGCGATTAGCAATTCGGTCGCTGACATAAACTTTTTGTTCGAGGATTTGGCGGACCGCGACCAGCACTTTTTCGGTCGCCTCCTGCTTCATGATGTAGCCGTGTGCACCGGCCCGCAACGCGCGTTCCGCATAGATCGATTCATCGTGCATGGACAGGATCAGCACCGGAAGATGCGGGAACCGTATGCGGATGCTTTTGAGCAGGTCCAGGCCGTCGGGTCCATGCAAAGAAATGTCGATGATCAGAAAATCGGGGCGGGTCGTGGTGATTCCCTGTAGCGCACCCGCAGCCTCTTCCGCTTCTCCGCAAACCATCAGATCCGGCTCGCGGTTCATCATCAAGGAGAGCCCTTCCCGAACGATGGGGTGATCGTCAACAATGAAGATCCTCTTTTTCTGCGCCGCGCTTTCCTTCGACCTCCTGAACATGACCGGCCAAGCCTCCGTCGGTGTTTATCCCTCTTTGCGGGGATTCACGGGGAATATACAACTCACCACCATTCCGTGGGGAAGAGAAGTTTGGATATCTAAAGTTCCGCCAATCATCTTCGCCCGGTGACTCATAATGTGATGGCCCATACCTTTACTAGTAGGGATCTTCTTTGTGCCCACTCCGTCATCCCGGATTGTGAGAATGCCACGATTGTCGCCGGCGCTCAGGCCGATCTCGATCTTATGAGCCTTGCCGTGCTTGATGGCATTGCTGATGGCTTCCTGCGAGATGTGGTACAGATGCGTCGCCACACTTACATCGTGAATGAGCACCGGGGTATCGCATTGCAATTGGCACGACACGCCAAACACGTCTTCCACTTCCGCGCTTAGTTGCTGCAGTGCGGTCATCAGTCCGTGGGAATCGGATACGACGGGAGTCAAGCCCTTCGCCAGTTCCCGAGTTTTATTAATGGCCTCGTTGACCAGCTTAACGATCTTGGCCGCATCCTCGGCGTAAGGCAGGCGCTGTTCCTTGAGTTTCTGCTCCTGGACCTTGGTCATGAAAGCGATGCCGGTCAGGTGCTGGCCGAGCCCGTCGTGCAAGTCTTGTCCTATGCGGCGCTGCTCGCGGGCGCTGATCTCCAGGATCGCTTTCTCCAGTTGCTTGCGCTCTGTGATGTCGATTCCGGTAGCGATGATATACGTGGGCGTTCCCTGCCCTGTGGGTAAGCATGCTCCCGACCATGCGATCTGCCGGCGCGTTCCATCGCCGGCCAACCATTGACACTCGTATTCGTTCTGTAACTGGCCACTGCGCATTTTTTCGAACTGCTTGCGAAAGCCATCCGCCTCTTCCTGGGGGATGAACAGGTCCCACACATGACGTCCGGCGACATCCGACAGGGTCTTGCCGGTGCTGCGTTCACAGGCGCGGTTGAAGCGGACAATGCGGCCTTCGGTATCTGTGACCACCACCAGCGCGCGAATCGTGTCAAGCATCGCCGTCACCACATGGCTTTCCTTCTCCAGCGCTTCCTCGGTGCGCTTGAGATCGGTGATGTCGAATCCCACTCCGTGGATGAACCAGGGCCGCCCATCCTCACGACGGATCATTTTGGCTTCGCAGTGCAGCCACATCACGCGGTTGTCGCGCGACAGAATGCGATAGGCGGATCGCAAGGGCTTGCCCGTCAGAAACAATTCCGCTGCTTCAATGCTCCAGCGCTGCTTATCATCGGGATGAACCTGCGAGTACCAGCGAACCGGGTCTTGCAGCCATTCCTCCTGGGTGAAACCCAGCAGCCGTTCGATCTGCGGACTCACGTAGGCTTCGCCCACTCCTTCATCGAGGTAGGCCATGAACACAACCGCGGGAATCTGCTCCACCAGGGCCCGGTACTTGGCCTCCAGATTTGGAAGCTGGATACTAACCTTCGTCGCCGAGAGACCGGGGACTCCAAGGCCGTCCAGAAGACCGGAGTTCTGAAAGAAGACCTTGGCGAGGTCCTGAAGGATGGCTTCAGCCTCGTGATAGCTGGCAGCCGGCCCATCACCGACAACGAGATTGCGAATATCGCTATCGGAGATCGTCGGGTTGTCGAACCAGGAGGTCATGGCTTACCCATTGTCGGCGATCACGCGCGAGGGTCCGGCCCTCGGGCTCCTGCTGTGACACCTTTAGACTTATCAGAACGCCGCCGCCACGATGGCTCCTGATTGAGCGAAGTCTGAGTAAAAGTTCTCAACGCGCGAATGGCCTTGCCATAGGTCTGGACTGCACTCACCGAAAGCAGCGATCCAGGAGGCTGATTCATGAACGGCATGAACTTGTCAGGAAATCCCGGCATGGTGCAGCCGATGCAAATACCGCCGACGTTGGGACACCCGCCGATACCGTTCATCCAGCCGCGTTTGCCCACATTGCATTGCACCACCGGCCCCCAACATCCCAGCTTCACGATGCAAAGCGGCGATCCATATTCCTCAGCGAAGTCGGCCTGCTCGTAATAACCTCCGCGGTCGCAACCTTCGTGGACGGTTTGTCCGAACAGCCACTTGGGCCGTAACTGATCATCCAGGGAAATCATGGGCGCGCGTCCCGCCGCCATATAGAAAAGATAGAGCAGCGTCTCCATCATGTTGTCGGGCTGCGCGGGACAACCGGGAACGCAGACGACCGGAATGCCGGCCAGCGATTTCCACTGCCATCCTAGATAATCGGGCAGACCCATCGCCCCTGTCGGATTTCCCTCCATGGCGTGAATGCCGCCATAGGCGGCACAACTTCCAACAGCAACCACCGCCCAGGCATGCGGTACAAGGCGGTCGATCCACTCGCAGGTGGTGATCGGCTGCCCGGTCGTAGCATCAGTTCCCATTGAGGCCCAGTAGCCTTCGCGCTTGTTCGCTTCGTCGGGAATGGAACCTTCGACTACTACGATGAACGGTGAAAGCTCTCCGCTAGCGGCTTGATGAAAGGGCTGCAGGAACTCGTCTCCGTTGGCCGCGGCCAAGAAAGGATTATGAAAATTGATTTTCGGGATCCACGGGATTCCGCCGAGTACGATTTCCTCGATACTGGGCTGAGTAGCGGCCGTCATGGCGATGGTCTCGCCATCGCAGCCCAGCCCTGCAGTAATCCAGAGAACATGGATCTCCGGAATCGAAGTTGAGCTGCCGTTGTTTTCTACCGCTTTCCCCACGTCGTGGCTCCGGAGAATCGCCGACGAAAAGCGTTTGCGCCTGAGTGTCGCGTATTGTAACCCTTTCGACGGTAACCCGAGCGGGAAAGATTTATCTCACAAAAGAGCGATTGGGCATACTTTCAGAAGCGTCGAGCGCCCCTGGTGCATCACATCAGCAACGACAGGGTCGACCTGGACAAGCGATCCTGATGCGAAAACACGGTCTGGTCAAAGACAAAAACCTCAATTCGGGCAGCTATTCATGGTTTCTGCGGCAATCTTTCCCCGAGTAGAAGAGCAGCGTTACCTTGCTTTACTTCAGGCAGCTAACGCAATCGCCACCTGTGACGATTGCGATGCCGCCGCGGATGCGCTCGTCAACCAGCTTCACGAAGTCACGCCCTTCGATTTTCTGCACATTGTGGCATTCGACAAAGATACCAACGCAGCCTGCTGGTCTCTGTTGGAATCGCATGGCCGGCGGCTGGACAATGACCGTGAAAGCCCAGTTTCCCTGGCAGGTTCGCCCATTCAAGCGGTACACGATTCCGCCGAGTGTCTGGCGATTTCGGATTGGAGCCGCGAGACGCGATTCGAGAAGTACGGCGCCTTCCTCGCCGAAATCGGCGTTGCCTCAACCTGCACCTTGCCGCTCACTCGAGGGCCGCGCCGCCTCGGCGTCATGAGCCTGGGCCGGCGGTACCCCAATGCCTACGACGCGGAGGAGATTCAATTTCTCCACCTGGTTGCGAACCAGATCGGGCTGGCAATCGACGCGGCAGTAAACTTTTTCGTATCGCAACAAACGCAGGAGCAACTGAAGCTCATCCTCGATTTGAATAATCAGGTAGTGTCGAAGCTCGAGTTGCATGACCTTCTGCAAGCCGCTTCCGGCAGCGTCCGTCGCGTCATGCAATGCGATGCTGCGGCGATCATGTTGGCCGATGAGGAGGCCAAGTATCTGCGCGTTTACGCTCTCGATTATCCGGAGAGCCGAGGTGTGTTCGCCGAGGGAGCCGAGGTCCCGATCGCAGGTAGCCCGCTGGGAGACTGTTTCAAAACCGGTAAGCCGATGATTGTGAATAGTCTCGACTCGGCTGACGTTTCTCCGGAGATGTACAAGAAGGGGAAGGCCGAAGGTCTGAACTCGTTCTGTGATTTGCCGCTGCTCAGTAAGAATAGACCCCTCGGGGTTCTGGCCGTCGCCCGCCGACAAGAGAATGGTTTCGACACCAAAGAGATTGCTTTCCTGACGCAGATTGCGAATCAGGTGGCAATCGGCATCGAGAATGCTCTCGCCTATACCGAGATCGCTGAGCTAAAGGACCGGCTGGCGCAGGAAGTGTTGTACCTGGAAGACGAGCTTCGCGGCGAGATGGACTTCGAGGGAATTGTCGGCCAGAGTTCAGCTCTCCGTCATGTGCTTCACCTGGTAGAAACCGTAGCGCCCAGCGACTCGACCGTCCTCATGCTGGGCGAAACCGGCACGGGCAAAGAGTTGATCGCTCGCGCCATTCATGACCGCAGCCGGCGCAAAGACCGGACATTCGTGAAGATCAATTGTGCCGCGATCCCGACTGGCTTGCTGGAGAGCGAGCTCTTTGGACACGAACGCGGCGCGTTTACTGGCGCGATCTCGCAGAAGGTCGGGCGGCTCGAGCTTGCTCATCAGGGCACACTTTTCCTGGACGAGGTTGGCGACATTCCGCTTGAGATCCAGCCGAAGCTGCTGCGCGCCCTGCAGGAGCGTGAGTTTGAGCGCCTGGGCAGCACGCATACGAAGAAAGTAGATGTGCGTCTGGTGGCGGCTACCAACCGGGACCTCGAAAGAATGATTGAGAGCCGCGAGTTTCGTAGCGATTTGTATTACCGGCTGAATGTCTTTCCTATTCGCATTCCGCCCCTGCGCGATCGCCCCGAGGACATACCGCTTCTGGTCCGCTACTTCGTACAGAAGTATGGGCGCAGGATGGAGAAGCAAATCGAATCCATTCCCGCAGCGGCCATGAAAAAGCTGTCCGGTTGGCACTGGCCGGGAAACATTCGCGAGCTGGAGAACTTCATCGAGCGCTCGGTCATCCTCACCCACGGCTCCGCGCTGCAAGTGCCGGTTGCAGAGTTGAGCAGCAACGGAAACCCGGCAGCCGTGATAGCAGCGCCGCCATCTGATGAGCGCGAGGAAATACTCAGCGTCCTCCGAGAGACGAAGGGGCGAGTTGCCGGCCCGCAGGGCGCGGCCGCGCGAATGAGCCTCAAGCGCACCACTCTCATCTCACGCATGAAGAAGCTCGGCATAAACCCGCGCACGCTCTAAGAACGGTTTCGAGTGACCCGCGGACTTCGACACCTTTCGACAACTGTCGAAGCGAGATTCGACACTTTTCGACACCTTCCTCCGTCTCGTCGCCTGTTTTCCTAGCAATTTGAGTGCTTTGCACCGAGCCCATGTTTGGCAGGTGCTGTGCTCTATCCACGGTAGGCGTTCACGCAATGTTCAGAATTTCCATCGTTGAGACACCCGGACAGCGGAGGTTGGTTTTAGAAGGGAAGTTGGTTTCGCCTTGGACCGCCGAAGTGCAGAGCGCCTGGAGAGATGCGGGACGGCAGCTGCAAGGCCGCAAGCTCGTCATCGATCTGAGAAATGTAACCCTGATCAGCGCCGACGGAGAGAACACGCTTTACGAGCTTATGAAAGATGGCGCGAAGTTCTCCTGCGCCGATGTGCTCACCAAACATGTGCTGCGGCGCTTGGCGCGCAAGAGTCGGTGTCTGCCCCACGAAACATAACGGTTCGGGTACAAGCACTTGATTGTCTGTTTTGAGCCAAATCAAACGTCATTCCGTTGTAAGGCGGAGGTTAAACATGGTCAGCGCACCTCAATTGGCGAAGCACAACCTCAGGACTCATGCCGTGGCTAAAGATTTCTGCCGGATCTTCGAGCAGGAGATGAATGGCTTGTATTTGCTTTCATTCCTTCTCACGTCCGACAAAGACCTGGCTGAGAAGTGTTTTGTGGGCGGCCTTGGGGATTCGGTTGGCAATCCGCGAGTGTTCCGCCACTGGGCGCATTCGTGGGCGCGCCGAATGGTGATCCAGAACGCAATTCAAATGCTCCGACCGCAAGCCGGCCAGGGCTGTGCGCCGAGTCGCGGCGCGGACGGCGACATCGCGACCCTGCCGGAAATCGTGGCCGTTGTTGAGCTGCCCGCATTCGAGCGCTTTGTTTTCGTGATGTCGCTGCTTGAACGCTACTCCGATCAGTATTGCGCTCTCTTGCTGCGGTGCACGCGTGGCGAGGTGATCGCGGCTCGAGTTCGGGCACTGCAGCAGGTGGGGAGCTCTGCGGAAGAACGTCTCGCGTTGGTGACAGGGAAGCTAGTGCCGGGAGAAATAGCGGGAATGGGGAGTGAGATTGACTCGGCTCGACACCTGGTCACTTCGGCATAAGAGCAATAGTTTTGAGGATGAGGATGGCAATGCACAACGGTAATACGACGACCTGGCGTAATCGATATCTCGCGTTCGCGGGAGCAGCACTGTTGTTGATCGCGACGGCCGCGTGCGGCCGGAACAATGTCCAGGCTGCGCCGACATTGCCGCCGCCGCTAGTGACGGTGGTGAAGGCGCAGGCACAAGACGTGCCCAGGTATCTGGATGAGATCGGGAGAAACATGGCGTTCGAGTCGGTGACGGTCACGCCGCAGGTGGGTGGACGCATTACTGAACGGCACTTCCAGGATGGCGAAAACCTGAGCAAGGGGCAGCTCCTTTTTGTTATCGATCCGCGGCCGTTCCAGGCGCAGCTCGACTCGGCGCAAGCGAGCCTTGCACAGACGAAAGCCGCTCTTGATCTAGCGAAGATACAGTTCGATCGTGATCAACAGGTAATCGGTATACGGGCGATTTCCAAACAGGATTACGACACCAAGAAGAACGCGGTGGATGTTGATCAGGCACAGGTGGAAGCCGCGCAGGCCGCGCTGGAGACCGCGAAGCTCAACCTCGAGTATTGCTATATCCACTCGCCTATCGACGGCCGGGCCGGAGCGCGCCTGGTCGACGTGGGAAATGTGGTGCAGGCCAATTCCACATCACTGTTGTCGATCCAGCGGCTCAATCCCATCTACGCAAACTTCACGGTCACAGAGAGCGATCTGCCGGACGTGCAGAAGCGGATGGCAGCTGGTGAGTTGAAAGCCGCGGTTCGACTTCCTTCCGAGCCGGAAAATGCGGCGCGCATCGGCCGCGTGGAGTTTCTCGACAATACCGTGCAGAACGGCAGCGGCACGGTCAATCTGCGCGCGACGTTAAGCAACCCCGATCACCACTTCTGGCCCGGGCAGTTTGTCGACGTGAAGCTCTTGTTGGCGACCGAGAAGGACGCGGTCCTGATTCCAAATCAAGCGGCACAGATCAGCCAGAAAGGGCCGTTTGTTTATGTAGTGAAGTCGGATTCGACAGCCGAGCTTCGGCCGGTTGTGCTCGGCCAGCGTCAGGGCGATCAGGTTGTCGTGGTGCAGGGAGTCGCGGCGCACGAACAGGTCGTGTTGACTGGTCACCTGCTGGTTCGGCCGGGCGGCAAGGTGCGTGTTGCGCCTGATTCTTCAGCTCAACCGTCTTCGAGCGGAGCCAGCCAGAGCGGCAAAACTTCGGGAGGGCAGTCGTGAATCTCTCCGAACTCTTCATCCGTCGTCCTGTGATGACAGTCGCGCTGAGCGTCTCGATCATCCTGTTCGGGTTGGTCGCTTACTTTCAGCTGCCGGTGAGCGATCTGCCCGCGGTCGACTATCCAGTCATCCAGGTGCAGGTGAACTATCCCGGCGCTACGCCGGAGACGATGGCGAATAATGTCGCCACTCCGCTGGAACGCCAGTTCATGCAGATCCCTGGTCTCGAACTGGTGACCTCCAACAATACGCAGGGTCACACGAATTTCGTATTGCAGTTTGATTTGTCGAAGAGTCTGGATGCGGCTGCGACCGACGTGCAGGCTGCGATCACGCGCGCTTCGGGACAGTTGCCTGTCGATCTGCCTAGTCCACCGACTTTCACCAAGACGAACCCAAACGATCAGCCCATCATGTACTTGGTGTTGGCCAGCGACACGGTGACTGAAGGCCAGCTGTATGACTACGCCAACACCCAAGTGGGCGAGCGCCTCAGTATTTTGCCTGGTGTGAGCCAGGTTGCGGTGTACGGGACGCAGTCCGCGATACGGGTTAAGGCCGATCCCTCCAAGATGGCGATCCGCAACATCACGCTCGAGGACCTGACGAACGCTATCAAGAACGGCACCAGCTACACAGGCGCGGGCCAGTTCGACGGACCGCATCGCACCTTCCTGATTCAGCCGCAGGGACAGCTGACGACAGCCGATCAGTACGACAATCTCATCGTTGGCCAGACCAACGGGGCGCCGGTTTATCTGAAGGATGTAGCCACGGCCAAGCAGGGCGTTCAGGACGAACGCATCGACATGCGTTTCTGGGCGCGAGGCTATCCGAAGCCGGGCGCGACCGTCGTTGTTGCGGTGTTTCGCCGCGCCGGTGCGAACGCGGTTGACGTGTCGAAGTCGGTACGCAACGCGTTGCCCAGCATTCAGACGGAGCTCCCCAGCTCCGTTCTGTTGGTCTCCGCCTACGACCGCTCCAACACGATTCTCGGAAGCATCAAGGACGTGCAGGTCACGCTGTACATCGCCTTTGCGCTGGTGGTCATGGTGATCTTCATCTTCCTTGGCCGCGCGACCGACACGCTGATTCCGGCCGTAGCCTTGCCATTGTCGCTGCTGCTCACCTTCATCGCGATGAGGTTGCTGGGCTACAGCCTCGACAATCTTTCGCTGATGGCGCTGACGCTGGCAATCGGATTCCTGGTTGACGACGCGATCGTGTTCCTGGAAAACACCGTTCGCCTGATGGAAACCGGGATGGGAGCGTTCGAAGCGTCTCTGGAGTCGGCGAAAGAAATCAGCTTCACCATTCTGGCGATGACATTATCGCTAGCGGCTGTGTTCCTTCCGTTGGTGATGATGAACGGATTGATGGGCCGCATCTTTCGCGAGTTCTCCATCACGATTGTCATTTCGATTTTTGCCAGCGGATTGGTTTCGCTCACGCTAACGCCGCTGATGACCTCGCGAATGTTAAGCGAGCGCGGCAAGAATTCGAAGAAGACGTGGATGGAACGCGGCTTCGGCGCCGTTGAACATCGCGTGCTGAACGTCTATGGCCGTTCGCTGTGGTTCTTCCTGCGCCATCGCTGGATCTCCGCGGTGACCTGGGTGATTTGTCTGGCGGGCACGGGATTTTTGTTCTACATCGTTCCCAAAGCATTTCTGCCGGTGGGCGACAGTTCGTTCATCCGTGGCGTCATGGTCGCGCAGGAAGGATCATCACCGGCGCAGATGCACGCCTACCAGACGCAGGCGGAAAAGATTCTACAGTCGAATCCCGCGGTGGCCAGCACGTTCACCATGAGTGGTAATGCAACTTACCTTGGCGCGAACCAGGTCATGCTGCTCTCGTTCCTGAAGCCGCCCTCGCAACGTCCACCGATCAATGTTGTAGCGGGGCAGCTCATGGGCGGAATCATGGGCACCATTCCCGGCGCGCTGGCCTTCCTGCAGCCCAATCCTGTGCTGGAGATCAGTACGGGCGCGACGGCCAATACGCAAGGCCAGTTCGCTTATGCAATCTCCGGCATTGACCCCAACCAGGTGTACGACGTTGCTGACAAGATGATCGCGAAGATGCGTCAGTATCCCGGCTTCTTGTTTGTCAATTCGGACTTGTACAATCACACGCCAAATCTGCAGGTCGACATCCTGCGCGATCAGGCGAAGCTGTACGGCGTCTCTGAGACCCGGATTCTCGCGCTGCTGCATGACGCGTATTCGCAGAATTACAGCTACCTCATCAAGAAACCGACGGATCAGTATCAAGTGATTCTGGAGGCCGCTGACGATCAGCGCGAATCGCCCGAGGACCTGAGCAAGCTCTACATCAAGAGTGACGACGGCCAGCGCGTCATTCCAATTAACGCGGTCACGAGCTGGCATCCCGTGATTGGGCCACAGGCTGTAAACCACATCAACCAGTTCACCAGCGTGACCATGTTTTTCAACCTGAAGCCGGGCTACTCCATCGGTCCGGCAACGGATTTTGTCGAGCAAACAGCCAAGCAGATCCTGCCGCCAGGAATTCAGGGGCAGCTTCAGGGTGAGGCGCTGATCTTCCGCAACACGGTTTCCGATCTCGCGTTGCTGATGCTGGTAGCCGTGTTCGTCATGTACGTGATCCTGGCGATTTTGTACGAGAGCTATCTGCACCCGATCACGGTGTTGTCTTCGCTGCCTGTGGCGCTGTTGGGCGGTCTGCTGACGCTGTGGTTGTTCGGCGCGGAAGCTTCGCTCTACGCCTACATCGGCATGTTCATGCTGATGGGCATCGTGAAAAAGAACGGCATCATGATCGTTGACTTTGCGGAGCAACGCGTGCGGCAGGGGATTCCTGACGATCAGGCGATTCATGATGCCAGCATGGAACGCTTTCGTCCGATCATGATGACCACGGCGGCAGCATTGCTGGGTGCGCTTCCGATCGCGCTCGGCTATGGCGCGGACGGGGCGTCCCGCCGGCCGCTGGGATTGGTGGTGGTCGGCGGGCTCGTCGTCTCACAGTTCATAACGTTGTTCGTCACGCCGGCCATTTATCTCTACCTCGAAGAATTCCAGGAGAGGGTGCTGGACCGGTTCTCGTTCTTCCGTAACACGCGCGAGCCCGTGCTCGTCGACGAGCCGGCCATGGCGCTACAGGAAGGACATGGAGACTGAAAGCTTTGACGTCGCAGCGAGTATGGGTAGAACGGCGCTTCGGCGAGCCTGAGGGCCCGCTCTATCCCCATATCGCTGGGCTCGATAGGAAACTATTTATGAAACGGACTCATGCCTTGCTATATCTCGTCCTCCTGCTGGCGAGCGCTGGCTTGATCGGTTGCACTGTGGGCCCCAACTATGCGCGGCCGGCTGTTGATGTACCCGGCGCTTATCGTGGTGTCGCGCCAGATGCGTCGGACAAGGAATACACGCAGTCCGAGCAGGCAAAGCCGCAACAGCAGCCCACGGAAACCACGGCCCAATCGCTCGGCGACGAGAAATGGTGGGAAGTCTTTCAGGATCCGGCGCTGCAGGGCTTGATTCGCACCGCGCTGAAGAACAACTACGACGTGCGAATCGCGGCCACCCGAGTGCTCCAGGCGCAGGCGCAGTTGGGGATCACCCATGCCGATCAGCTGCCGTCGCTCAGCGCTGGTGGCACGATCTACAGCCAGCAGAATCCGGTAATCGGGCCGATTCCCGCCTATGAATTGACCCAAGGCAACCTGACGGCGACCGCGGCGTGGAATCCAGACTTTTGGGGAAGGTATCGGCGCGCGACCGAGTCGGCGCGCGCGACGCTGCTGGCCAACGAGTGGGCCCAGAAGGCGGTCGTCTCATCCCTGGTCGGGAGCCTCGCCGCGGACTACTTCACGCTTCGGCAACTCGACCTGCAGTTAGAAATCTCGCAGCGGACCTACGCTTCACGCAAGCAGTCGCTGGAGTTGACACAGCGGTTGGAACAGGCTGGGTTCAACTCACTGCTCGACGTGCGGCAGTCGGAGCAATTGGTCTTCACCGCGGCGACCGAGATTCCTGATCTCGAGCGACAGATTGCGCAGGAGGAGAACGCGATCAGCATACTTCTGGGGAACAATCCAGGGGACATTCCGCGCGGGTTGAAGCTGACCGAGGAGCCGCATGCACCCGAAGTGCCTGCGGGGCTGCCGTCGGCGCTGCTCGAGCGGCGGCCCGACATTCGCGAGGCCGAGCAAAATCTTGTAGCCGCCAACGCGCAGATTGGCGTTGCCAAGTCGATGTACTTCCCGCAAATCTCCCTTACCGGGCAGGCCGGATATGAGAGTCCGTCGCTCGCCAATCTGTTTACCGGCCCGGCCGGGCTGTGGGACCTGGCAGCTTCGTTCACCCAGCCGATCTTCGAGGGAGGGCGGCTGAAGAACGGAGTGCGACTGACCGAGGCACAGAAAGAACAGATGGTCCTGAGCTATCAGCAGACGATCCAGGGCGCCTTTCGCGATGTGTCGAATGCGCTGGTCGCTTATCGCAAGGACCGCGAGTTCCGAATTCAGCAGGAGCACCTGGTGGCGTCGGCGCAAGATGCGGCCCACCTTTCGCAGCAGCGATTTAATGTTGGAACGACCGATTATCTGGAGGTGCTGACCAACGACACGAACGCGTTTTCAGCCGAGCTAGGATTGGCACAAGCGCAGGGCAACGAACTGATCGCTCTTGTACAGCTGTATCAAGCGTTGGGCGGAGGTTGGCAGCAGTAGCCAGGATAGGGGCTTCCAGTTCAGACATCGTTTCCACTCGACTCGTCGGACTGATCTTTCTTGGCAATGTCGTGCAGCAGACGGAAATAGGGATCGCCGTAGTGTTGGTATGCGCCCCAACTCATGGAGGTGGCGATTCGCCGTCGGGCGGACCGCAGCGCTTCGTACATCTGCACGATGGGAACGCCATCCCCTAACAGGTTGCGATACAGCTCTTCGGCGAAGTCGCTGGCCGCGGCATCTTCCACCGGCCACGCCGTACAAATGAAGTTAGCCACGCCCTTTTGAAAGAACGCTTCGGCAAACGCCGCCGGCAGCTGCGGACTGCTAAGGTCAGGTCGCGAGGGTAAAATTCCGGATTCGCAGGCATTGGCGAAGACAAACTTCGGCGTGCGATCCACCTGGTTCAGGTCGGCAGCGGTCAGACGATCGCCGCCCGAAAAGAGCAGACCCGAGCGCTCGGGATTTTGCTGATCGTAAATACAATGCCCGGCATAGTGGAGAACATCGAAGGGCGGTTGGTCGCTGATTCGCAACAGCACGTCGAGCGTCGTCGCCTTAGACGGCCCAACCAATGCCGTATAGGCGATTTGATTGCCAGTTCCCAGCTTGTTCACACGATCGAACAGTGCCATCAGCGTCTGCGCTTCCTTCTGAGCTCCGGGCAGACGGGCATCGGCATTACCATCGGCAACAATCAAGACACGTAAGGTGCGTCCGAACGGGGGAGGCGGTTCCGGTGGGGGAGCGAGAATAGTACGAAGCTGCCGTGTCAGGCCTCTCTGCAATCCGAGATACGGCATGTCATCTGCAGCGATCGTAGGGTCGTCATCTCCTAGAGGTTGAGCTGCTACTTCCCAATAAACCTTGGCCGCCTCATTGTTCAACTGCAGAACCACGGGCGCGCTTCCGGTTAATTGGGCGCGAAGATCGCGGGGGAAGAGAAACTCGAGCAGGAAGCGGCCCAGTTTGTAGCGTTCACGATTATCGCCGGTGATGAGCAGGCGCAGGCTTACATCCTTTATGCGTCGTGGGTCGACTTTAATGACGCGCTCCGGGATGGTAGCGCTGGCCGTCATGGCACTGTAGCGGTAAATCCCGGCGGGATCGAAGTCGATGCTGATGTGAGTGGATGCATCCTTTTGAACCGTACCTCGCGGCAACGGCGCGACGGCCGGCAAGTCCATCAGCTTGATGTTCATCAGGTGTTTCAACGAGCTGGGATCGGACGGGTTCTGGGCCTCGCGTTTGAGAGCGCTCACCACCCACGGAGCATACTTGTCGCGGATTACAAAGGTCACAGCCTCGATACGCGGACTGTCGGACGCAGCTGCATTGGCAAGCGCGCGATTGATGCCGAGAAGCCAGGCATGGATCGCGTCGGCGTAGGAAAGATTGCGGATGCTTGCGCCGACCAGCACCGTGGCCAGATGTTTCTTGCCTAGTTGTGCGGCGGACCAGCAGAGTTCACGAGCCAAGAGGGTCAGTTCCGGATCGCCGAACTCCCCGGTGGGTCCCATGCCGGCAACCGCAATCAGAACGTTCTCATGTCCCTTGCGGAGATCGGGAAGGAAATAAGGAACACCAAGATCACCACGCAGGACGCCCCGATCGTGAAACGCCGTGAGGATTGGCTCTTGCGTGGAAGCGGCTGGCTGAAGCGCTGCTGAAATGGCCACGTCCAGGTCCCGTTCCGCACCAGTGGGCCGAACGCGCAGATAGTGGCCAACCGCGATGCAATCAATTGGCCGGACGTCGTTCGTGTCGTTTGGATGGATTTCGGCAATCGACTTCGTCAAAACGCGAACGCGGATTTCCGTGGGCGCAGACGGGATGGTCACGGAGACCGGCGGCGGTGTGACGGGGATCGCGCTTGCGGCTGCTGTTTGGGGCGAGCCGTCCCCACTGTCCGCTGGCATGTCGCTGCCAACCGGCTGTCCTTCGACCGACAAACGTAGCGGGTCATGTTGTAGCAAGAGGTCGGCGAGGGCCTGCTGTTCCGGTGAAACCGTGTCAGCCTGAAGATCGCCGCGACTCAGAATCACATTACAAAGTGCGGCGGCCTGTTGTTCTTTGACGGCTCGCCGTGCAGCTTGAGAAGCCACCAGAATGGGCTGGCTCTCGGTGTCAGCGCCGCGCTGATTGGCAAACTCAGGCCCCAGCGCCTTCCAAAGATTGTTTTCGTCGCTGAGGTTGCAAGTGGTGAGCAATTCGGTCAGGGCCGCCTGAACTCTGAGGTTGACAGGCAACTTCATGTGCTCTTCGTCGACATAGAAGGTGCGCACATCCGGCAGCAACCCGAGATCATGAGGAACAGTGCCATCACCTCGCTTAGACAAGGAGTAGCCGCTGTCATTCGCAAGCTGGGTGACGTCCCTGATTGCCGCCGCGGTCACACGGTTATAGCCGGCGACATAGGCCATACGGTCTTTGTCGATCACGCCGGCTATTTCGTTCTGGAAGGTCAGGGAAGCGTCCAGAAGAGGTTGCGGAATGTTGGCGACGTTATAGGTAGCCGATTTGTACAGAGCGTCCAGCCCGTCGATGTGCCCCTTCGCCGGCATCATCTGATAAGCGCCAACGAAGGTCTTAGCGATCTCCAGAAGTTGCCGCGGGCTATGGCTCAGGTCCATTTTTGCTACCAGGCTGAGAACATCATTCGTGCCCAGCAGCAGCCGGGGTATGGCGAACGACCCATAGTTCGGTGTGCCCAGCATAATCAGGTTGCCGCGCGCCCCGTCTTTCCCCGCAACGTTCCATCTATCGGGAAACTTGGCGATAAAAGTGCGCGCGACCAGTCCTCCCATGGAGTGCGCGACCAGATGAACAGGCTGGTTGGGAAATTGCGTCGTCAGCATCGCATTCAAGTCGGTCGCGGCGCATCGCATGTCACGGCGCCAGTCATAGAAGAATGGTCTGACATTCCATGCCTGGTTGAGGCTTACCATGAGTGCGCCATAGTAGCGGAGGTAGATACCCGAAGAACGGATGTCATTCGAACTATTTCCCTGATCGTCAAGCGCTAGCCTGGCAAACCCTCCGCTTATGAGCTTCAACACTTGTACCCAGATCTGGGACGGGCTGGCGGTGCCGTACTCGGACAGGTCGCTACCCATAATCCCGTGGAGAACCACAACATTGCCGCGTTTGGGTGCAGGCGTGGCACCCCGAGACAGGCTTTGCTGTGCGATTGCCTGCAACCGGCTGTACTGGTCGGGACCAAAGTAGATTTCGAGAACCCGGGAAGTCCGTTCGTCAGCGTGAAGGATCTCAGCAGCAATTTCGTCAGGGGTCGATCGCGAAAGTTGTTGAAGGTACTCGCGCTCATTCATCAGGATCTCCCGAGGACTAGAGGCTCGATTTTGACAAGATTATGGGAAATTTCGTACACAAGATTGCAGGTTTTGGGGTGCAAGTCCAGAAAGTTAACGGAGACCTGAGTACGGATTCCTGCTATTGCTGTCGGTGATTCGTACCATTCAATGAACTTTTTGCCCGTATCCGGGCCACTTTCTTAACAACAGTGTTGCAACTTCCATTGTGCATCTGTAACATCGGGCAGCTACATGCGCGAGTCTTCAAGTGCTTACGCATCACGAATTCGCAGGTTCCGGCTCCCTCGGGTTTGCATAGCAGTCGTGGGCGGCGATGCCGCCACCATGATTGAGCGGGCCGAATCCTTGGTTCGCGATAACCCACTGATAGAGCTAAGGTTAGACTATATTTCCCAGCCCCTGGCGGCCCTTCCCAAGCTCAAGAACTTCGTTGAACTGCATCCCGAGGCGACCTTCATTGCGACCTGCCGCAGAGCAGTGAATGGAGGAAAATTCAAGGGGTCGGTCGCCGCCGAACTGGCCGTATTGCGTAAGGCCGCTGACGCCGGTTTTCCTCTGGCTGACCTCGAAATACAGAGCGCTCAAGCGCTGAAGGCAGACGAGCTAAGAGATTTGTATGACCGCATTGGCTTGATCGTCTCCTACCACGATTTTCGGGCCACGAAGAAGCTGGACGACCAATTGGCCCTCATGACTAAGTTTCCGGCCGATTTCTACAAGCTGGTTTCCACAGCTACCAATCTTCACGACAACGTTGTGATGATGAAATTCCTCGAGGGCCACTCTGCCGCCCACGAGATGGTGGGTCTGTGCATGGGGGAGCAGGGCATCATCAGCCGGGTTTTGGGCGTACGGGCGGGCAGCATTTTTACTTTCGGTTCAGCTATCCGAGGCGAGGAAACGGCTCCCGGGCAGGTTCCGGCTAGTGAGTTGCGCGATGTTTACCGGATCGAGATGGTTGACCAGGCGACGCAAGTGTATGGCGTTGTTGGCGATCCCATCACGCATTCCCTTTCTCCTGTCATGATGAACGCCGCCTTCCGGCGCGAAACGGTGAATGCGGTTTATCTCGCTCTGCACGCCAAAAGCCTGAAAGACCTGCTGGCATGCGTGCAGGAGATTCCCATCCGCGGGCTCAGCGTAACCATGCCGTACAAGCAGGAGATACTTGAAAACCTGGAGAACTCCGATCCTCTGACCAAGCAGATCGGCGCCTGCAATACGGTGGTGCGAGGCGCCGGCGGACAACTGTACGGTTTCAACACAGATGTCGCCGGAATCGTCGTGCCGCTTGAGCAGCGGCTGAGCCTCTCTGGTGCGCGAGTCCTGATTGTCGGAGCGGGCGGTGCGGCACGAGCGGGCGCGTTCGGGCTCAAAGCAAAAGGCGCCGAGGTCTTCCTGACCAATCGCACCCCAGAGAAAGCTCAGGCATTGGCCCGTCAGGCCAAGGCGAAATTCCTAAAGCGGGCCGACGTGGCCAAGCAACAGTTCGACATCATCATCAACGCCACCCCTCTTGGGATGAACGGCAGCAAACAGACCCCCCTTAACGAGAACGAGCTGAATACAAAGTTTGTCTTTGACCTGGTGTATAACCCGGCCGAAACCGCATTGGTGAAACTGGCGCGCAGCAAAGAGATACAGGTCATTCCAGGTTTAGAAATGTTTGTGCAGCAGGGCGCGCGGCAGTTCGAGATTTGGACCGGCAAGCCCGCGCCGATCGCTGAAATGGGTTATGTGGTCACCAAAGCTCTGGAGAGGCAGGCAGCGCAAACGGCTTACGAGGAGCCAAGAATTGCGGTCCGAAAATCAACGAAGGCACCAGAGCCACGAGCTACCGTTAGCAAGCCGGCAAAAAAAACGGCAAAAGCAGTCCGCAGGAAGTAAGGCAAACGGTCGCCCATTCCAGCCGCAGGGGTCTTAGCGGACGTATTCCTTGATTCGGTCAGCTGCGCCGGGATATTGCGTCGCCAACTGTGCGCGGTCCCCGCTTTCGTAGTCCGAGTAATCGAATCCAGGTGACATCGTCGTGCCCATCAGCGCCCAGCGGCCGCCGGGCGCAAGTCTTGATCCCTGCCACACGTGTCCACGCACAACCACCTGCGGCTGCTGTTGGTCGAGCAGGTCAGATCCTAAGGTGATGGTTTTTGAGGAGCCGTCGGGCAGAAGCTGAAGCATCAGCACGGGATCGCCACAGTAGAAGTGAAAGACCTCCGTTCCTGGCAGACGATGCAACGCAGAGAACGACTCAGGTGTAATCAGGTAGTAGATGGCGGTACCGATGGAACGGGAGCCGCGGAAGCCGTCAGGCAGATACTCTGCCGAGACCTGCCAGCGCGAACGATAGGTCTCTCGGAAGAACCCGCCTTCTCCGGGCAACGGTTCCAGTCGCAGCAGTTGTTTTACCTCTTCTGCGGTCATTACCGCAGCGTATCACTTCACCCCTAGGCCGTGCTGGCGGAACTCAGGTAATCCATCAAAGTAAGATTGTTCATGCTGGCGGCGGCCTGGACAGTCGCCTGACGCGCTTCTTCGGCATTGGTCATATTCGTCGCCGCAACGTTCTCGCGCACAAATTTCAGCATGAAATGGCGCAACGGTTCGGAGCCGCGGTCCAGCGACTCCCAAGGCGTGATCTGGTTCTGTTCTAGAGGGACAATCGCCTGCTGGTAAATTGCGCCAACCACCGGTTGCATCAGGAAATAGGTCAAAACCAGAGACAACCCGATCAGCGTCTGATTGGTTGGCGCGCTCTGCGTGCCTAGCGCCTGCCGCAGGAAGTGGAACACCACCAGCAGGCGCACCAGAGGAGTCATTGACAGCATTAGCGCCGGCAACAGCGTCAGCAGGGTCAACAACAGGACAATGGTCCAGGGAATGCCGCTGGCATTGACTCCCGGTATCTGCAGCTTCGCCGGAGGCGCGATCACGCCGGCAGCGCACTCCACACCGCGCAACAGGCAGAACGGCAGAATGCAGAACGGCCACGCCCGTCTTGTGCGAACCGGTTTCATTTCTGGCGTTCGCACCATTCCGTCAGCATCTCAGAGAAATCCGGGCCTTCGCCCAGACGCGCCAGCAGGTTTACCGAGCCTGCACCGCCGCCGACGAGTAATCTCTGGCCTTCGCACTGAATGATGGCAACCATTCGTTTCTCGCCCAGGGAAACGCTTTCGCATACGCGCAGCTGGCGCGGCGCTTTCCTGACTCGAACCTCCGACAGCAAGTGCCAAATACGCTTCCACGATTCGGAAGAGAAGGCAGCCAACCGCGACTTCTTTTCCTCCAACTTCAGTTCCATGTCGGTCCTTTTCAAACCAGCTCCGTAATGCGGGCCGCGATGCGAGTATCGAGGGCGTCGAATTCCGCCCAGCCGATCAGTTGACCGTTGACGTGCAATGGAATTTCGGCGCTGCGACTCCAGGCGCTGGCGACGATACTGCCCGGGTGGAGACGCAACAGCTCGCGAACCGTGAAGCGCGCCAGCGCGATCTCGAGCGACAGTTCGCAGGGCAGCCACCACAACCGCCGCCATTGGCCGGCTTCGGGAGCTTCGTCACTGCCTTCCGGTAGAAGTTGCTCTTTGCTCATTGCAGAGAGGTTCCGACCGCAGCGGGCAACTGACACCGGCGGTCGCCAGTGCAACCTGCAAGCAGTTAGCCGAGTGGCTTTAAGAAATTGCAAACTGTAGGAAAAAGTTGCCGGGCGGCAAAGTCGTTTTCGGGTACCAACTTGCGCGGAAGTTCAAAATGATACTGCCCAACCGGGACCGACCTGAGTTAAGAAAGACGAGGCCCGCACATTAAAGGTCACTCAGAATTGTGCAAGAAGCGTCTCGGCCAAGCCTTCCGGGACGATGCCAACTCAGTTACCCGGTGGCATTTCGCACTTGACGCAATGTTCCGGATGTTTGAACATCGACGAACCGCATAAAATACTGGTCGCAACCGGCTTTCTTTTCAGCTGTTGAAGTAAGTGGTGGCGACGATTGTGCGCTTGGTGTCTCAATCTGGTCCGGAAAGGCTCGCGCAATGAACTCCAGATTGACCCTCTTATTCGTTAGCGATCAGTCCGATCTCTATCTGGAGTTCCTTGCAGAATTCAGGTCAGCCAATTTTCAAGTGCTGACGGCGCGCAATGTTCGCCAAGCCAAAGCTGCTCTGCTTACGCGATCCGTGGATGCCGTTATCCTTCTCCACGATGTGCGTTGCGATCACCGGGGCCTCGCGCCACAATTGAAACGAATTATGCCGGGCGTACGAATTTTCCTGTTTACCCATTACCCCCAGCCGCTGCCCGCCGCGGTCGATTCGATATGGCGCTACGAACACGGTGATGCGATCGTCACCCATGGCATGGCGGTCTTCTGCCGAAATCTCTTCCAGCCCACGCCCGGGTTCCGCAGAGTGCTTGCTCCGAGAGTCGTGGCGGCAGCCTCCACTGCCAGAGCAACCGACTCGAACTAGCGACCCTGGCTACCCACGTCTTTTCTGGCGATCCGGCGCCTGGCGCGCACGATTCTTGATCCAGATCGGGGTGCCCACGAAATCGAAAGCCGCGCGGATTTGATTTTCCAGGAATCGCTCATAGGAAAAATGCAACTTCACCGCGCGATCGGTGAACAGGATGAAGGTCGGCGGCGAGACCGCAGCTTGCGTCATGTAGTAGATCTTGACCCGCTTGGCGACGGGCACGGACGCGCGCTCGAAATCGATTCGGGCGAGGAAGCGATTCATCTCCCCGGTGCCGATGCGCTTGCGGCGCTCGTGGGCGACGAGTTCGAGGGTCGAGAACAGCTGGCCCAGATTCTGCCCTGTCGTAGCTGAGACAAAAATGACTGGAGCGTACGAGAGAAACTTGAGGTGGCGACGAACCTGCTGCTCGTAGATGCTGCGATCGGCGGGAGGCTTGCCGTCGTTTCGGTTTGATGTAACCAGGTCCCACTTGTTGATGACCACAATTACCGACCGTCCGCTTTCGTGCGCGTAGCCGGCAATGGTTGCGTCGCCGGCCGTGACTCCCTCGGTGGCATCGATGATGATCAGTGCCACATCCGCGGCGTCAAGGTGCTTGCGGGCCATTACAACCGAGAGCTTCTCGGCCATCAGCTCGGTTTTGCCCTTGCGGCGAATGCCGGCAGTATCGATAAAGCGATAGGTGTGTCCATCGCGGTCGACCAACTCATCGACAGCATCACGGGTCGTTCCTGCAACGGGAGAGACGATGGCACGCGAACTTCCCGTGAGTGCGTTCAGAAGCGTCGATTTGCCGACATTCGGACGGCCGATAATGGCAACCTTGGTCTCGCGAGGGACAGCTTCGTCCTGATCGTCGCCAGGTTCCTCTGCGTCACCTTTTTGAGGTGTGATTCCGCGCGGGGCCCCGCCGGAAAGTGGACGAGGGACCTGCGGTTCCTGCGCGTCGGTATCCTGTTCGCGCGTCGGCATCAAAGCTAGCGCTGCTTCGACCAATTCCGCTACTCCGGTGCCGTGCTCGGCGGAGATGGGAAGCAGCTCTTTGATCCCGAGCCGGCGAAACTCCTCTGCATAAGGCTCCAGTTTGGGAGTGTCGACTTTATTTACCGCGAGCAGCAGCGGCTTGCCCGTGCGCAGCAGCAGGCGCGCCAAATCGATGTCTGAAGACGCGAGCTCGCTGCGTCCATCGACCACTAAAACGATGACGTCGGCTTCATCCAAGGCGACGCGCGCTTGGCGAAAAATCTCTGCCGGGATCAGCGCCTGATCATCGGGAATGATGCCGCCGGTATCGACCACACGCAGCTTGTGCCCAGTCCATTCGGTTTCGCCATAGATGCGATCGCGGGTGATGCCGGGCTCATCGCCCACAATCGAACGGCGCGACCCGACCAGCCGGTTGAACAACGTGGACTTGCCGACGTTAGGACGGCCGACGATGGCGAGGGTGGGATATAACCCGGCGCTACTGCTCTTTTCTAGTTTTGGATGACGGGGCAATCGGATTCTCGCTATCCCTGTTCTTTAACCAGCTATCATTGGAACACGGTTTTCTCTCGGTGTCCTCGACCTCACAACCCGCAGCCACTGCCGCGCGCCTGCCTTCGCTGTATCAGTTCTTCGGTCCGGGAGGCCTGTTAGCCCGCACGCATCCAGCATACGAGTTTCGGCGCGGTCAATTACAGATGGCCGAGGCGGTGGAGCAGGCTTTGCAGGACCGTCGCCACCTAATTGTCGAGGCCGGAACCGGAACCGGCAAGACGCTGGCTTACTTGCTGCCCGTGATTCGCTCCGGCAAGCGTGTCATTATCTCGACCGGCACGAAAACCCTGCAGGAGCAGCTCTTCTTCAAGGATGTGCCGTTTCTTCAAGAACATCTCGGCGAGCTGCGCGTTTGCTACATGAAAGGACGCGCGAATTATCTGTGCCGGAAGAAGCTCTACGATCTTACCGCGCAGCCGGTACTGAATGGGCTGGAAGAGATCAACCACTTCCGCATCATCAGCGACTGGGAGAAGACGACTGAGACCGGCGACCGCGCGGAACTCGCTGACCTGCCGGAGATGAGCCATCTGTGGCCGAAGCTCGACGCACGTACCGATCGCTGTATCGGCGCGGAGTGCCAGCAGTTCGACCGCTGCTTTATCACCGAGATGCGGCGCCGCGCCGCGGAAAGCGACATCATCATCGTCAACCATCACCTGTTCTGCGCCGACCTGGCGATTAAAGCCGCGACCGACCGGCAGCAGGACGCGGGCGTGCTGCCCGACGCCGGCATCGTGGTTTTCGATGAGGCCCACGAACTGGAGGACGTGGCAGCGAATTATTTTGGCGTCACTGTCTCCAACCTGCGCGTGGATGACTTGCTGCGCGACGTTGAGAATGGTTTGCGCCAGGCAGACGTGCCGTTCGCCGATGTGTTGCAGGCGTCGGCACGAGTGCGCGAACACTCGCAACTGTTTTTCGCGCTCGTCCCACCGGGCGAGGGGCGGTTTGCCTTCGAGAACCGCGCGGAATTCCTGGAGGAGAACGGCGATGAGTACATGGGCCTGCAGAACGCCCTGACGCATCTCTACACCGAACTTCAAGCCATTCCCAACAAGCCGGACGAAGTGCACGCCATGGCGCGCCGCGTCGAGGAGTTGCGTGTGCAGTTGGGTTTCATCCTTGAGGCGCAGGAGCGCAATACGGTGTTCTGGATCGAGCGTAGAGGAGAACGCCGTGGCGGGCAGCACAACGTGTTTTTGCAGGCAACGCCAATCACCGTCTCCGACATCCTGCGCAGCACGCTTTTCGAGAACCTGGAGTCGGCGGTGCTGACTTCGGCGACACTGGCTGTGTCCGGCGGCTTCGAGTACATTCGTCAGCGCCTTGGCATCCAGAACGCGCGTGAAATCCTGGTCCAGTCGCACTTCGACTATCGCACTCAGGCATTGTTGTATGTGCCGCCCGATCTTCCTGATCCGCGCGATCCAAGGTTCGTCGATCGTGCAGCGCAGCGCGTCCGGCAGCTATTGGAGATCACCCGCGGCCGTGCATTTTGCCTGTTCACCAGCTACGCACTGATGCACCAGCTGTACGAACAACTGTTGGGTGAGTTGAGCTTTCCTATGCTGCTGCAAGGCAACGCACCGAAGAATGCACTATTGGAAGAGTTTCGGCTTACACCGAATGCGGTGCTGTTCGCGACTTCGTCGTTCTGGCAGGGTGTGGATGTGCAGGGCGAGCAACTAAGCTGCGTGATCATCGATAAGTTGCCCTTCGCGGTGCCAAATGATCCGGTTGTGGCTGCGCGGATCAGGGCTATCGACGAAGATGGGGGCAACGCCTTCTTTGACTATCAAGTACCCAGCGCGGTGATCTCGTTGAAGCAGGGCTTCGGGCGGTTGATCCGCTCGCTGCACGACCGCGGACTGTTGTGTCTGCTCGATAATCGGATTCTCAACAAGCGCTATGGGCGCGTGTTTCTGGAAAGCCTGCCGCCGTATAGCCGGACGACGGATCTCAAACTCGTCGAACAGTTCTTTGGAACTCAGGCTGAGTAGCCGATTACTTCGACGGCATCGTGTAATAGCCGGTACGGTGCCGCACTATCAACTCGGAAGGATTGGGATAGTCCGGCGTCGTGGGGTTGACCTTGATCTCGATACGGCGGAAGTCTGAGTCGGAAATCCGTGTGTTGGGATAGTAGGCGATCAGATATTGTGTGCGAAGCTCGTCGCTGATCTGACGAAAGGCCGCATCGAGCTGCTGAATTCCGCTGGCGTAGTAGTATTTACCGCCCGTGTCTCGAGACAACTGGATGAGCGCGTGTTCGCCGCCGGTGTCGCGCCCGGCACTGCTCTCAATGGGTACGATGATGATGCTGTACAGAATGACTTCAGCCTGCTGCGCTTCCCGAATCGCTTCCTGATAGTTGACCTTGCTTACCGTGTCGCCGCCGTCGGTGATGACGACCATCACCTTGCGACCGCGCCGCTCCATCAGCGCGTCGGAGCCAAGATACAGCGTGTCGTAGAGGGCGGTCGCGGCGCCGGAGTGCACCTTGTTGATAGCTCTGTCGATAACCCGGACGTCGGCGGTGAAAGGAGTGAGTTGGTCCACGACCTCGCTGAACTGGAACAGGGACAGACCATCTATGGGACGGAGGATGGCGTGCGCAAAGCGCCGTGCCGACTCCAGCTCCAACTTTTGATCGCCGCGCGTGCTTAGGCTGGTATCAATAGCGACGACGATGGACAGCGGCAATTCCGATTCCCGGTGAAAAACCGCGATCTGTTGCGGCTTGCCGTCTTCGAACACCTCGAAGTCTTCCTGCTTCAAGGATGAAACCGGCGCGCCACTGGGGTTGGTGACGGTGGTGAAGACATTCACCAGCTTCACGTTGACTTTGAAGGTCGTCGTGGGCTGATCGTCACTGCCTGAGGATGATTGCTGTTGCGCATTGGGCGGTCGCGGCACCGGTTTGCTTGAGGGCGACTGAGACAGCGAATCGGGAGGACGCGGCACGCTACTCTGCGCGAACGAAACCATGCAGAGGTAACTTAACAGGCACAGAATGGCGAATAAGCGCAGCATCGGGGTAAGAAATGGCATGAATCGATAAAGTGACTCTGAAGGATAGAACCCCGACTGCTTCATTTTGACGCGGCTTGGCCGGCGCGCGGGACCTCAGAGGGAAAGGGCTCACCGTCCGCCCACACGGCGCCGTCTTCGAAATGCTCCTTCTTCCAGATTGGCACGGTGGTCTTGAGGGCATCGATCAACCAGCGGCAAGCGTCGAAAGCAGCCGCCCGATGAGCTGAAGCTACCGCAACATAGACGCTGGTTTCGCTTATTTGTAACCGTCCCAGACGATGGACGATGCGCACGTCGCGGATTTCGAAGCGAGCCAGGGCTTGTTGCGCCAATAGCTCCATCTGGCGCAGGGCCATGCGGTCGTAAGCTGAGTATTCCAGATGCAACGTGCGACGGCCGCGCGAGTTGTCTCGAACGATGCCGTCGAAGATGGCCACAGCTCCGTCTTCGGGCCGCTTGAGTGCGGTCAGAATCGCGACCGGGTTGACCGGGTCGGTCACAATACGAGCGTGCCGAGAGATGAGCGGCAGCGGGGTTTCGGCCGTTGAGTGTTCATCCTCAGGCTTGCCGGAACCGATATTTCCACCGCTCACGGGTGGTAGCAACGCCACTTCATCATTCTCCTGTAACTGCGTAGCGGCCCCCGAGTACTCATAATTCACTGCCAGAGCGATAGCCCCGCCAAGTTCGGCGAGTTTGGGGATGCGGCTTTGGAGTTCTGAGAAGAGTTCGCCCAGGTGCGCGTTCTCCGGCAAATGTACTTCTTCCTTTTCCCGGCCAGCGACGTCTTTCAGCATCCCCAAGTACAGCACGCGCACCCGCATAGGTAAAGCATACCCTACGGCCTTGTGGTACTCTCATTTCGCCGGAAGTGCCTCTGCCTCACCAGTACATTTATCGGCCCCACCAGCGTGTATGAAGCCCGCGACAGTTCCACTTGCCGGCCCCTTGACGGATTCGCGTCCTGACGAAGCTTCTGCCCGAGCTCATTCGCGAGGCTGGTTGAATTCCGTCTGGTTCGACCTGTCCATCGCCCTTCTGGCCGGATTCGCTTATGCGCTGCTGGTCATGGGGCCGAAGCCGCTGAACCCGCGCAACGTGAACTGGGTGGCGTTCGATCCGGCTTACCACTACATCGGTTGGGAGCTGTTCCGGCAAGACCCACACCTACACTGGCCGCTCACGTACACAGATCGTCTGGGGTATCCCAAGGGCGAGTCGGTTTCGCTTATCGATCTCAATCCGTTGATGGCGGTGGTGCTGAAGCCGCTTTCACCCTTGCTGCCTGAGCCGGCGCAATACTTCGGTATCGAGGTCATCCTCGCCTGTGCGCTTCAGTTCTTCTTTGCATTTCGGCTGCTTCGACTGCTGATCGGACCAAACCTGGCGGGCGTAGCGCTGTGCAGTGCGTTCTTTCTGCTCGCGCCACCGCTGAACTATCGCTTTTGGGGACACTATTCGCTCAGTAATCAGTGGGTGCTGATCGCAGCACTGTACATCTTCGCTCGCGCGCAGGAATCCACGCCACACGTGGTCCGCAGATTCGTTATTTCGGGCCTGGTGCTGACCGCGATTTCCGTTGGCATCAATCCTTACCTCGCATTTCAGGTATTGCTGATCCTGGTCGCGGGTGTTGCGGGCCTGCTCTGGCGGAAGGCGGCCACGCTGCCGCAATCGCTCGGAATTCTGGGAGCGCTGGTTACAGTGGGATTTGTTGTGGCATACGCGTTCGGGCTGGTAATCAGCGGCGGACGCGGCTATGCGAGTGGCGGGTATCGCGACCTGTCGATGAACCTGCTTGCCCCCATCGATCCCCGCGGATGGATCTCGCTGATTTTCCCGCGGCTGCACAGCGCCAGCTTCGGACAGTACGAAGGCTACAACTACTTCGGCGCCGGCGTTCTGTTGCTGGCTGCAGTGGCTTTCATAACCGCAATCCTGCATCGCGACAAACTGCCGCGCTTAGACAAGCGCTGGCTCGCGCCCATTGCAGTTTGCTGCCTGCTGTTGACGTTGCTGGCGCTCTCGACCAAGGTGACGCTTGGAGCAAGGACGCTGATTGACTTCGACCCGGGACAAAAATTCTCCGAGTATGTTGCGCCGCTGCGCGCCAGCGGCCGGCTGTTCTGGGCGCCTTATTACGCGATACTCGCGGTAATTCTGGCCGCTCCTTTCTGGCTTTTCCGGAAAGCCTGGGCTACGGCTTTGATCACTGTGGTGCTACTGCTGCAATTCGCTGACACGCGTTCTCTGCGGCAGTGGGTGCGAACAACGATCAGCGAAGAACACCCCTCGCCGTTGAAGTCGCCCATCTGGGCGGAGCTAGGCAAGCAGCATGAGAACCTGATCGTGCTGCCGGCATGGCAATGTGCGCATAACGCCTCGCCTGGTGGGACCGAAGGCTATCGGATATTTGGCTTTCTGGCGGTCCAGCAGAAGATGCGAATCAACAGTTATCAATCGGCGCGCTACACCGGAGTTGCACAGGACTATCACTGCTCGGCGGCCGTGGACCAGTTGTCGCAACAACCGCTTGCGCCGGATTCCGCGTACGTCGTCACGCCTGAACTCGCCGAGGCGATCGCGCAGGGGCCAACTGGTCCGGGGAAATGCCACGATCTTGATCGCTTTATCCTTTGCTCAACCAAGACGGATTTTGGATTGAGCCCGGTGTTGATGACGCCGGAGGAGCGAGTTGAGAATTCCGTCGCCAATGCGGGATTCGAGGATGGCAATCTCGCACCCTGGTCCACGAACGGTATAGAGGCGAGCATTAGCTCGGCTCACGCGCACAGCGGCAAATACAGCTTGATTGAGACCGGCGGTTCGGGGACGGTGTATCAGGACGTCAACGGATTGCAGCCGGGCCGCATCTACACGCTGGCGGCGTGGGTGTCAGGCGCGCCAGGGACGAGCACCACCGCACAGCTTACCGTCTACAATCCAAGTGACAATACAGCCGTGTCCTCCCCCGTCATGCGCTGCGATCCCGCCTGGCAGTTGCTGAAGACGTCCTTCACTGTAGGACGCGAGGGAGCGGTTCGTATTCATTTGTCGCGCGGAGGAGGCGCGGGCACGGTGTACTGGGATGACGTGCATATTTCGTCCGGAGAATCGCGGTGAGCTGGAGTGAAGCGGCCTCGCGGCAGGCAAAAATGGCGCCTGACAGTAATCGGCCAAGCATTGGTCAGAAGTTGTTGCTGCTGGTCTTTTCCCTCCTGCTGTGCGTAGTTGCTTTCGTGGCCCTTGACGGCGCGTACAGCTTTCTCTTTCGTAAGTCAGCCGTTCCGACTCCATCAGAAATCTTCGGCTGCCTGGGCCGGGATCCTTTGCGGGCACTCGCGTTGCAGCCGTACTGTTCTTGTACGCGCGCCTGGGGACATGAGCGTTACGCCCTGAACGTCAACAGTCAAGGATTTCGTGACGAGCAGGTGCGGCAAGTCCCACTTACTGATCCGCGTCCCCGCATCCTGCTGCTGGGCGACTCCTTCACTGAGTCTATGGGGCCATGGAACGAGAGCTTCGCGGGTCGCCTGGCCTCGCGCTTTCCCCAGTATGAGATCCTCAACGGCGGCGTGGGCGGATACTCGCCCTCCAATTATCTGAACACCGAGCGCATTGCGGTCAAGAGCGGCCTGGACTTCGACGAAGCCATCGTCTTCATTGACATCTCCGATGTACAGGACGAAGCGGGATTGGTCAGCGACATTGACGACTCCGGTGCGGTACGGCTGGCGAGAAATCAATATCACTATCAGTCGTGGTATTCCAATCTGCGCAAGTTCGTCAGCAAATACTTCGTGTTGACCAATTATGTTTGGGAGTTTGTCGAGCGAATTCTGGTTGCCTCGGGCTATTACCACCTCGACCACGGATTCAACGGAAACATCTTCGATCTGGAGCGCTCAGGCTGGACGTATCGCAAAGTTGTGGAAGATCAGCCGTTCGAACTGGGCTTTGCGCCGCTTGGTGTAGAAGCCGGAATCGCCAAAGAGAAGCGCAAGATGGATTTGCTTTATGAAGATCTTGCGAAGCGAAACATCCCGATCAGCGTGGTCGTTTACCCATGGCCGGCGCAACTCATCTACGACAAAGTCGATTCCCGGGAGGTGCAGATCTGGCGCGAATGGTGCGAAGGCAAGTGCAAGCGCTTTATTACTATCTTCCCTGAGTTCTTCGCGGAAAAAGAAAAATGCCCGAGGGTCCAGCCGGGCTGCTGGTACCTGAGGAACTGGACGTTCGGCGACATTCACCTGAACGGCAACGGCAACAAGATCGTTGCCGATGTGGTTAGCAAGAACCTGGAGACAACGCCCCCGCGGAAGCATGCGGCCTTTGATTCACCGGTTCTCTCAAAGGCGCGATGATCGCAAGCGCCGCGGCAAGTCCCCTTGTGTGCGATCTTGAGCCGTGCGGGACAATTCAGCATTGTCCAGCACGAATTTCCGAATCTACTTCGCCGTTTTCCACCCCGTCCAAACGGGAATGCCCTTGTCGTCGCGCAGTGTCGTAGTGTTCGTGCCTACCGTTATTTCGCGCGCGAGAATTTCCGTGCCATCGGTGTTCGGAGCTTTCGCTCCGACAACCTGCACTTCGTCTCCCTTCTTGAAGCTGGAGTCGATTTCTTTCAGAAACTCTCCCGGAGCCAGATGCACCACTACGGTTCCCGTATCGGTCTTAACGACGAGTTGGGTTCCTTCAAACGCTCCCGGTACTTCGCGGATATCGTCCACAACGCCTTTGATCTTTACTTCGCTGGTAAGGTCATACTTCGGTCCAGTATTGGCATTTTTCTGTGCCAGCGCCACCTGGGTCGTGATAACCAGCAACGCGGTGCCGGCCAAGGCCGTCGACCAACGTGCGAAACTCATAGAGCGTACCTCCTCGGGCAAGTTGTCGCCCTCCAAGTCGTCGCAAGGTGCCAATCGGAACGGGAGTTCGTCTCGCCCGAACCCCCGCAAGCACTCCTAGCGCCTTCATCCTGCGCTCGAACTTGTCCCGACTCAAGCCTAAAGTAGGCCGTCGGCGGCCGCAGCCGCAGTGAGGCTAGTCACTTTTTGGAGTGATCCAGGGCGCTAACCTGATGTGGGCAAAGACTGTATGCCTCTTTCCGATTCAGCCGAGTCCGGCTTGGCGTGTAGAAGTTGCTTGCCATATGGCCCTTTCGTGTCATAATCGTGCCAACTGCCCATAGCCCTATACGAAAGCCTCCGCACGCTCCCGATTTCTGTCAGGTTGAGTGAGCGCCGGACAGCACTACGAGGACCTACGAGTGGAGCACGTTCTGGCCCTATCTCGTCTTTGTCTGGCACTGATGTCGCTTGCGGCATGGGTGTTTCGCTTAGGCGACCAGCCAGTGCGTTATCAGCTGGGTTTGACTTTGCTGCTGACGTATGTGGCTACGAGCTTATTATTCCTGCTATGGCTGCAGATACGTTGGCCGGGGCGCGAGCCTAGTCGCGGATTTACGATTTGGGCGCAGGTGAACGACATTGGATGGCCGGCAGTAATTTGTCTCTCCGTAGAGACGCAAAATAGCCTTTATTTTGTTCTGTTTCTATTTGCCATCATAGCGGCTGCGTTTCGCTGGGGCTTTATCGAGACTCTGGCGACGGGATTGATCAGTGCGGCCCTGCTGCTGTTCCAGGCGGTCATGGTGGGGCGGGGAATGGCTGTTCTCCCCCGCTGGGTATTCGCGCCAATTGACCCATTTCGGTTGCAGTTGCGATGCGGATTTCTAATCATTTCCGGTACGTTGCTTGGTTGTCTGGCGGAGACGGACAAGGAGCTGGGTGCCGAACTCGGGCTGGCTAACGACCTGCTGGCCATGGCACGCGTGGGCAACCGGTTCTCGGCGGTACTGCAGGATATTCTGCTGGAATTCGCCCATGTTTTTCGAGCTGAATCGGTCTACGAGGTCGTCGCCCAAGGCAGCAACGGTCGGGCCTTCAGGTGGGAGATTCCGTCGCTGGTCGAGCCTGAAATCCGGCTTAAGGAGATTGCTCCCGCCGACCGCTGGTCCGAGCTTCTGTCCGGTTATCCCCACACCTTCTATATTCGTCGCACCGCCCGAAGCGGCTATCAGATGACGGCGCTCGACGAAGAGGGCAGGCGCCTGGATCGCAGTCAGTTAAAGCATTACGAGATGCCCGTCTCCTATGCTGATTCGGTGCTGGTGGTCGGTCATGAAATGGGCCGGGATTGGAACGGACGCATGGTCATAGTGAATCCCAAGGTCGGGCCCGACCGGGAGCACGAACTGCGGTTCGCTCAAAGCGTGATGCATCAGGTGGCGCCGGCGCTTTATTCGGTGTATCTATTTCGCGCTTTCCGCTCCCGGGCCGAAGCCAGCGAGCGAGCGCGGGTGGCGCGCGAACTGCATGACGGCGCCATCCAGGCGTTGATCGGAATCGAGATGCAGGTGGACGTGCTACGCCGCCGAATCCCTACCGAGCAGGTCTCGGCGGAGCTGGATCGAGTACAAAGGCTGTTGCGCAGCGAGGTGCTCAACCTGCGCGAGCTGATGCAGAGCATGCGGCCGGTCGACATCGGTCCTCACCAATTTCTTGACTTTATTGCCGGACTGGTGGAACGTTTCTCCAGAGACACCGGAATTGCGGTCCGCTTCATTTCCGAGCTCGAGGAGGTCACTCTCCCCGCGACCACCTGCAGTGAATTAGTAAGAGTAGTCCAGGAAAGCCTGGTCAACATTCGTAAGCACAGCGAGGCGCAATCGGCCGTGGTGCGCTTCGGTTCGCAGAATGGTTCGTGGAAGCTGGTGATCAACGACGACGGCCAAGGCTTTCCATTTGCAGGACGCCTTACAATGTCAGAGTTGGACAGCATTCGTCGGGGACCGACAGTCATCAAGGAGCGGGTTCGTGCGGTCGGGGGCGAAATGGTTATCGAATCGACTCCAGGCCAGGGATCGAGATTGGAAATAACCATTCCCCAGAAAGGATACGAGTCGTATGGATAAAGCGGAGTCGACAACGACAGTGCGCATCGTGATCGCCGACGATCACACAATTTTCCGCGATGGCTTGCGCCGCCTGCTGGAAGCGGAGCCGGAGCTGCAGGTCGTCGCTGAGGCCGCCGACGGCGCCGACGCAGTTAAACACACGCGCGAACTCAGTCCGGACATCCTCTTACTGGATCTGGCGATGCCTCGGGTTCCGGGCATGGACGCCTTGCGCGATCTTTCCACCGACGGCAACCAGCTCCATACCAAGATTATTGTGCTGACGGCGGCGGTGGAGCGGCTGGAGATTGTGCAGGCGCTGCAGCTGGGGGCCCGCGGTGTGGTGATGAAGGAAGCCGCTACCCAGCTACTGATGAAGGCCATCCGCACCGTCATGGCCGGACAATACTGGATCGGCCGCGAAGCTGTGGGCGATATTGTCGAATTTCTGCGCACAAATCCTTCCGGTGAAAAGCAACCGCGCAATTATGGTTTGACGAAACGCGAGATGGACATTCTGACCACCATTGTCGCCGGTCTGAGCAACAAAGAGATCGCACGCCGCTTTTCGCTGAGTGAAGACACCGTCAAGCATCATCTGACGAATATTTTCGACAAAGTCGGCGTTGCCAGCCGACTCGAATTGGCACTCTTCGCGATCAACAATCGCTTGGCGGAGCCGCCAGGCTAAAGCCTTGCACAAAACTGACTGAAGCCCAAGGCCCGCTCCTCTACCGAGCGGGCCTGGTCGTTTTGCGCCCCTTGCTGAATTCTGCTTTTTCGGTCGTGGGGGGCCGCTCCTTTTCAAATAAACTGTCGACCCTCGGGGACAGCGACAACTTTCATCATCTCGTGTTTATCATCAAATAGGTTTGTACGCAGGAGTTGCAATGAAAACCAGCCGGACCCCGTATGTGGTTTTAGTTATTGGTTTAAGCCTCGCATTATTGGCGGGGTGCTCTCACAACGCTCCTCCGGAGCGTACCGATGCGCAAGTGGCTAGTGACGTTCAGAACAAGATTTACAGCGACGCTGCTGTCCAAAGCCGAACAATTGCGGTCCAAGCCGCGAGTGGCATAGTGACCCTTAGCGGAGATGTCAGCAGCGATGCCGAACGAATCGCGGCCTCGAATGACGCCGGCGCGATTCAAGGCGTAAGGACGGTTATCAACAACCTGCAAGTGCAGCAGGCGCAAGCCGCGCCGCCCCAGGTGCCCGTGACGCCAACCCAGCCGGCTGAGAAGCCTTCTCTTCGGCACAAGAAGAGTCAGGAGTCGGCCAGCAATCGCCATCGGCACCACGCCACTGCTCAAGCCGAGCAGCCGGCCGACCAGGATATTCAGGCCCAGAACGCTCCTCCTGTGATGCCGGAGCCGGAAGCAGAAGCTCAACCCGCGCCACCGGCACCTCCGCCTCCCCCTCCGCCCCCGCAGAAGGTTGTCGTGCCGGCGGGAACACAGCTGTCGGTGCGGCTCAACGATCCACTTGACTCGGAGAAGAATCAGGTAGGCGACACCTTCCACGGCTCGCTGAGCGCTCCGGTTGTGATCAATGGCGAGACTGTGATTCCATCGGGAGCTGATGTCGTCGGACGAGTGGCGAATGTGCAGAGCGCCGGGCGTTTCGCAGGCAACTCCGTCTTGACCCTGGAGCTTACATCGCTCTCGGTAGACGGTAGGACTTACAACGTTCAGACCAACCAGTGGACCCGGTCAGGGAAAGGTGAGGGGAAGAATACCGCGACTAAGATCGGGGTTGGCACGGCAGCCGGCGCGATCCTGGGCGGCTTGATTGGAGGAGGCAAGGGCGCTGCTATCGGTGCCGCCAGCGGCGCAGGGGCGGGCACTGGAGTAGCAGCGGCCAAGAAGGGCGAGCAGATCAAGCTTGGCCCCGAGGCGGTGCTGAACTTCCAGACCATCAATATCTTGACGGTCACTCCGCAAGCTACCAACGATCGCAACGCCGGCCGTATGCCGCTCTCCTAACTTCTTGCGCAGCTCGACGGCGTGGCTTCAAACCGGCTGCGCCGTTTCTGTTTCCATACATTCATGGGTTCTTAATGACACTTTCGGATCGGCGTCGCGACTATTTTCCTGATCGAATACTCGTTCTTGCGTGGTAGCAGCATCAAAGAATTTGGGGGGATCTCCCGATTACCCGACATGCCTAAGGTTACTGCTCTGCTCTACACGCACAATAACGCTCAGCAGCTCGGCCGCGCGCTCGACTCCTTGCGGCCTTGCGATGAAGTGCTGATTATCGACGACGACTCCGAAGACGACACCGAGAAGATCGCTCGCGAGCGTGGCGCCAACGTCAAGAAGGCCATTCCCGGCGTGAGTCCGGGCGCTTATGTCATGGACGCGGTGCATGAGTGGATCCTCTGCCTCCGGCCAAACGAATCACTCTCCGATGACCTGGAAGCGGCCTTGCGGGAGTGGAAGGAGCGCGACATTGACCCCGCCATTGCGTGCTTTGGTGTTCCGATTCGTCAGGAAAACGGAGAGGGCTGGAAGACGCTGCCGCCGGAAGCCCGTCTGGTCAATCGGACGCGCATGAACTGGGTCGGCGAAATGCCTCCTGAAGAACTCTGCGATGCAGTCCTAAAGGGCGATTTGTTGTCATTCCACCAGCCCTGACCCGAGCAGGCAACATTCGGTTCTCTGATTGCTAACTGCCTCTCTTGGTTACACTAGGTTCATTGAACCTGTTCCTCGAATGCGTCCTGTTCGTCGCCGGCCTCGCTTTCGGCAGCTTCCTCAACGTCTGTATCAGCCGCATTCCGGCCGACGAATCGATCATTGTTCCCCGCTCGCACTGTCGCGAGTGCGCTGAACCGATCCCCTGGTGGCACAACATTCCGCTGCTGAGCTTCATGGTGCTGCGGGGGCGCTGCCGCGACTGCGGTTCGCGCATTTCTTTTCGATATCCTGCCGTTGAGTTTTTGACCGCGCTCATGTTTGTTGGTTGCTACGTCTGGTTCGGACAGTCTTGGCTGACCCTGAAGTTCTGCATCTTTGGTTTCTTGCTCATCGGCCTCATCTTCATGGACGCGGAAACCGGATTGCTGCCGCATGAGTTCACGTATCCCGGCATTGTTGTGGGGCTTATGTTCGCGGGGATCGCGCCCGGAGATTCCGGAGGTACGAGGCTGCTGTTGTTCGCCTTTCACAAGCAGATCGAGAGTGCGCGCGTGCTTTCGCTGCTCGACGCAGTCATCGGCGCCGCAGTCGGCGCGGGCTTCTTCTATCTCGCATGGGCGCTGTACTATCTCGTTCGCAAGCGGCACGGGCTGGGCTTCGGAGACATCGCGTTAATGGCAATGACCGGCGCCTTTCTCGGATTAAAGCTGAACCTGTTTGTGATCGCCTGCGCTCCGCTGGTCACGCTAATCTACGTGCTTGTGACGCATGGGTGGGAGGCCGTTAACCCCGGCCATGCTAGAACGTCTCTGGAGACGAGTGCAGAAGGTGAATTAGGATCGCCGCCCAGCAGCATCGAGCGACCCCATGCCGCTGCGAGTGAATCCGACGACCCGCCGTTTCTCCAAAGAGAGATTCCGTTCGGGGTTTTTCTGGGTGCCTGTTCCTTGATCTCGGTGTTCTTCGGCGAAGCTGCCTGGACGTGGTATCTGGGAAGATTCTAGGTCAGTTAGAATCTCTGCTTGGATCCTGTCACCCACTTTCTGACCGGCGCGTGCATGGGGCGCTCGGGCTTCAATCGTAAAAGCGCGCTTGCGACCGTGACCATGGTACTGGCCGCCGAAGCTGCCGACATCGACATTGTTTGGGGGCTGAAGGGCTCCATCGCGGGGCTGCAACATCATCGCGGTATCACCCACAGCTTTGTGGGAGTGCCATTTATCGCCGCCGCGGTGTTGGGGCTGGTTTACCTGCTGCATCGCTTTCGACAGGGAATGCCGTCGCAAACATCCAAAGGGCCGCCTATTCGCTGGGGATTTTTATATTTGTGCGCTTTTCTGGCGGCGCTCAGCCATCTGCTGCTCGACTACACCACCGCATACGGAATTCGGCTGTTCGAGCCGTTCAACTTCCGCTGGTACTCGTGGGACATCGTCTTTATCGTCGAGCCCCTCATCCTTATCGCCCTGGTTGCGGGATTGGTGGTGCCTTGGTTCTTCGGGCTGATCAGCGCTGAAATCGGTGAACGTCGCAAGGGACCGCGCGGCCGGGTCGCGGCCATTCTCGCTTTGATTTGTATGGTCGCAATCTGGGGTGTTCGTGATTATCAGCATCGGCGCGCGCTGGCCGCGATGAATTCGTTCCTGTACCACGGCGCCGCCCCCTCGCGAGTCGGGGCGTACCCCTATATGATCAATCCCTTTCAGTGGCACGGAGTCGTAGAGACGACCGACTTCCTCGAAACTGTTCCGGTGAGCTCGCAAGCGCCGAAGGTCGACTCCGAGGAGGGAATTCTCTTTTACAAGCCGCCGGAGACTGATGTTCTCGAGGCGGCGAAGGCGTCATACTTCGGCCGCGTTTATCTGGACTGGGCAGCATTCCCGTATGCACACCAGCAAAAGCTCGCGGCGAATGGAGGCACTTACCTGGCTAGCTTCATTGACCTGCGTTATGCCTACCCGTCGCAAGGACAGCACGCGCCGTTGGGCGGATTTGTCTTGCTCGGCCCCGATTTGCAGGTGTTAGCCGAAGGGATGAACTCAAGCCGGCCACCGTCGCTCGAGAACCTGGAATCTATCGGCGGCCGATGACTAGACGATCCGCTAACGCTCCACGCGTTCAAACTCGCCGGTCGAAGCATTCACCGCGATTCGTAACTTGGCCTGATCGACATCCTCCCCGTAGATCACGTGCCAGAGCAGCTGATTCTTGCTGCCATCCCAATCTAAAATGAAGAACACCCGTTGCTGCGGATTGGCCCTGGTAACTTTGCTTCCGCCATTCTTCTCTGCGACCTGGTAGGCTTTGTCGCTGTCGATCTTGATAAAGCTGGCGTCGAAGGCATGGGTTGAGGTATTGGCTGGGCTCCAGGAGTCTTCGGCGGAGAAGGTGATGCCGGGCTGGGGCGCATCCGGCCCTACCAGTCCCGACCACATGAATATCTTCATCATGCGTCTGGACGGCGACGCAAACGAGGCCCGCCACAATCCAGCTTTTCCCGCGCTGACGGGGGCGCCTGCCGAATACTGCGATTGCAGGCGAAACGGCTGCGCATCCGGGGCCCAGCTGTGCGCGGAGAGATACATTTTCTGGAACGCTTCGCGGCCAGTTTCATATTCCGCTTGTTTAGCGGCGGGCTTGCTTTTGGCTGAGGAAGAAGAAGCTGGTGGATTGGATGAGCATGCCGCCAGGCAGAGCAGGGCAGCGATGCAGACGACGGCAGACTTTCGCATTCGTTGAAGGCCTCGGGTACCGCAATATTAATGGAAGCGTCGCAAGCAGCACAGGATGCCGCGTAATCCCGAAATTTAGTTTGGCCACACTAGCTGGCGAGGAACGCGACCCCGCAGGCCACGAAGCAAGCCGCCAGCCAGCGCCGGCCGGTCACCTGCTCCTTCAGGAAAATGCGCGCGGCTAGGGCGTTCGCGATGAAAGTCAGGGACGCCGACGCCGGGCCGACTACGCTGACTTCGCCCCACGATAGCGTGACCAGCAAGCCAAAAAAAGCCAAAGCCATAAATAGCAAGCCCAGCAGGAACCAAGGGCAGGAGCCGACACGTCGCAAGACCTGGATCAGGCCCTGCGAGCGGCGGATCTCGTCCAGATCCCCAAGCTGTTTCATGGCGCGTGCCTGCAGAACATCACCCGCGCTCGCGGTGACCACAATTGCAGCAATACCCGACCAAGCGTAGGCGCTGCTCATACTTCACTCCCGGTGCCGGTCTTCAGCGCGACCTCGCGATGCGGGCCGTGGCCCTCGGTTGCTGCGCGCGCGGTCGTGGTGTGTGCAGGACCGCTGGCGACTACGCCTACTCCGATTGTGACCAGCGCGATTCCTAGCCAGTGCGCAGGCGTGACGTTCTCATCCAGAAGGAACTTGCCCAACGCCGCCATCAGGATATAGCTGAAGGCTGTGGCGGGCAGGACGTAGGTGAGATCGGCCCAGGACAAGGCCGTAAGATAGGTGCAGAAAAACAGGACCAGCAGCGCGATGCCGCAAATGACCCACGGATTCGCCAGAGCGGTCAGCAGCAGGCGCCAATTCGATGAGGTGACCGCGCCAAAGTCACGCATGCCGCGAGCCAGCGAGGTGTCACCGCACGCGGCAAAGACGGCGACTGCCAGGAGAACCAGATATCTGCGTGCGGTCAAGCCAGCCTCTGCGAGCGGCTACGCGCTGACCGGCTGAGCAGGCTCAGGTTCGGGTTTTCTGTCTGCGTTCGGCCCGCTCGGCGGTGCTGCGGCAGATCCGCGTGCCTCTTTCACAGCACGATTGCGGGAGGCGCGCAGCTTCAGGAACGACTTTGCTTCAACGAACAGGCGCTTGCGGTCGGTCGCATCGAACGCGGCCCTTCTCACGATACGGAAAATCGCTTTCGGGCGGAAGTAATACTCGTCGTAGAAACGATGCACCATCTCCAGGATGTAGTCGCGCGAGATGCCGGGGTACTCGATCATTGCGACCTGATGACCCATCTCGTCCACCATCTGCGCGCCTTCGTTGAGGATGAACCCGTTGGCTTTGGCGAAATCGTACAGTTCGGTCCCGGGATATGCGTGCGCCAAGGAAACCTGGATGGTCTCGACATCGAGTTCCTTCGCGAAATCGATGGTCCTGCGGATGGTCTCTTTGGTCTCGCCGGGCAGGCCGAGAATGAAATCGCCATGTACGATCAACCCGAGCTTCTTGCAATCGCGCGTGAACTCGCGCGCGCGCTCGACCGTCGCACCCTTCTTGACATTCTTCAGGATCTGCTGATCGCCTGACTCATAGCCGACGATGAGCAAGCGGCAGCCGGCTTCCTTCATCGCCTTCAGGGTCTCGTAGTCGGTGGTGACGCGCGACGTGCATGACCACGTGAGCCCCAGCGGCTTCAGCTTCGAGCACAGCTCAATGGTGCGCGCCTTCTGGATATTGAAGGTGTCGTCGTCGAAGAAGAATTCCTTAACCCAAGGCCAATATTCTTTCGCCTTCGCCATCTCCCGGGCGACTGCATCGGAGGAACGCTTGCGCCAGGGGTGCCCGCTGAGTGTCTGCGGCCACAGGCAGAAGGTGCATTGTGCCGGGCAGCCACGCGTGGTGTATAGCGCGACAAAGGGATAAAGCAAGAATGGCACGTTATAGCGGCGCGGGTCGAGATCGCGCTTGTAAACGTCGACCACGTCGGGCATAGCGTCGAGATCGGCAACAGCGGGGCGATCGGCATTGTGAACGACCCGGCCCCCCGGTCCACGATAGGAGATACCGAGTATCTCGCCGAGCGGCTTGCCGTTCGCGTATTCCACGACGGCGTAGTCGAACTCGCGGCGAACTACGAAATCAATAGCCGAACCCTCCTGCAGCGAGGCCTCCGGCAGTGTGGTGACGTGAGGTCCGACAAAAGCGATCTTCAGGTTCGGATTGGCCGCTTTCATGGCCGCGGCCAGCTTGATGTCCCCCTGAAATCCAGGAGTGCTGGTGAACAGAACCAGGAACTCGAACTCCTTGCCGATCTCAATGGTTTGCTGGGCATTCACCTTGTGGGGCGAAGCGTCCAGAAGGCGCGAGCCCTCCAGCATGCCGGCCGGATACGCCAGCCACACCGGGTACCAATACGACTCGATCTCTCGAGTGGCAGGCCAGCGCGAACTTGCGCCACCGTCATAATTTTCGAAAGAAGGGGGGTTCAGAAACAGCGTCTTCAAAGGCATAACTCTTCTTATCGTAACATCTGGACGGCCTTAGGGGCATTTGTAGATTCGGTACTTAGCCCTTGGCATTTAGCGGTTGACCAAAACCGACATTCACCCTGTCAAGTCGCACACCTACACACAATGCCTACCCCGCCCTGCGTCGGGTGCCAAGTGCCAAGTGCCGATGGCTACTTCAACGCCCAATCCTCAAGTTCACCCGTCATGCGAAGCAGTTGGAGCTCCGCGCGGCTGAGTTCGAATTCGGCGTCGAGGTAGGCCGCCTGTTTGTTGTCCGTGTCGAGTTGCGCGTTCTGCACGTCGCGAGTGTTCACACCGCCCGTCTGCACGCGCGCTTTGACACCCTCTAGGTCACCCTGAGCAACCTCCCACTCGAGTTTGGCAACATCGCGTGCAGCGGAAAGCTGTCGCAGTGAGCGCTGAAGCTGCAGGGCATCCTCCCGGACTTTCTGTCGAGTGAGTTCCTCCTGCTTATCGGCTATCTGTGCGTCCGCCTTGGCTTGCTCCGCCTTCGCCTTTTGCACTGGGTTGAAGAAGGGAAATCTGATGTTGAGGCCAGCCGCCAGATTGTTAGCGGTGTAGTTCTTGAAATAAAGATCGTAGTTGTTAAACTTTGCCAGATAGGCGTATTGCGAGGCGAGATCCGCTGTGGGGTAGCGAGTTGCGTCATGCTCACCCTGGGCGCGCAACTTCGCCGCGGCCGCTTTTTGCTGTGCCTGTTTCACCGCCAGGCTGTTGTCGACAGCCCTGCCAGGCAAGTCGTCGTCCTGGGAAAGGGCCGGGACCGTGGGAACCGATGAGGGATCCAAGGTGATTGCGTCAGCCGGCATTCCCGTCAGGCCTGCCAGATGCTGACGCAGCACATCCGATTGTCCTTGCGCTTCAGCGATCCTCAGGCGAATACGCGCCGCCACGAGCTTGCTTCGAGTCACCTCGAGCTGACTGTCAACGCCTTGTTGCAGGCGCTGCTGGCTGACGAACTGAGCCTTCTCGGCTGCCTTCTGCGCTTCGCTCAACGCGTCGATCTTCTTGCTCAGCTGTGCGAGTTGGGTATACGTCAAAGCGGCGTCGAGGACGACGGCGTCGCGCTTGTCCTGCTCCTCTAGTGACGCAGTCCGTATGTCGATTTTTGCCGCAGCCAGATACCTTCGCAACGGGACGTTCAACAAGGTACTCAGTGAGTTGAAATTCACAACCGAAGGCGCGGAACCTTCCAGGGTAAGCGGGAACCCGTACGAGTAGCCCAGCCCGGAGCCAACAGTCAACTGCGGAATGTAGTTGGCCTTCAGTTCCTGATATGCCTGGCGTGCGCGCCATTGATTGATGGCGGCGATGCCCATCACGCCGCTGTGCTGCAGCGCCAGTTCCATGGCGCTGCGGAACGAGATCGGTCCCGGAGGCTGATCGGCCGCAGCACAGGATGTGGCGATAAACATTATGGCGATGAAGAGAACGGATAATGCGGTGCGGGCGATGAGCGGATTTCTCTTCATCCTGAAACGCCGGGCTGGCAGGTGCATCCCGTGCTCTACATTACCACCGCGCGGACAGGATTTTACTGAACGCGAGTCAGCGCAACTCTGGCAGGTGCAAAGCCCGATGCGAGTCTTACCGACGCCTGATACTCCGAAGCCGCAGCCGCATTCTGGCCCAACTTCTCATTCAACTGACCAAGCAGATAGTGAGCGCGGAAAGCTGGGGCCGACTCTACCAGTTCGCCAGATGCCAAATACTTTTGCAGGTATTGCACCGCGTCCCGATAGCCGCGGCCGCCGAGATACAGTTCGTTCGCCGCATCGAAGTAGGACTCTGCCTTCTTGTTGGGCTGCGCCATGGCGGAAGACACAGCAGCCTGCATGTCGTCCAACCGCCCCTGTTGACGATAGAAATTCGCCAGCTCCAGCCACATGTCAGCCGGATTTTTCGCCTGCTGGATGGCGGCGCGGAATTGCGTCTCTGCCTCGGCGTACTGTTTCTGCTTGTCGGCAACGCGAGCGAGAATCAGATGCGCGGTGCCTCCGTCATATTTGGCAACTTCGCTTGCCTGCCCGCGGGCTTTCTCTACCCCTCCGCCCATGAATCCCGGAGCCTCAGTGTAATACTGGGCCAGATCCAGGCGCGCAGCTATGTTCGATGGATCCAGTTGCACCGCGCGCTCAAACTCGTTCTTTGCCTTCTTGGCATTGGCGGCGGCGGCGAAGGCCTTGGAGGCTGCAGCCTTGCGGCCGTACTCGCGTCCCAGCCACAGGTGATACCAGGAATTGTTAGGATCGAGGCTGACAGCCCGCTCGCCGTATTTCACCGCCTCATCCCAGTTCTCCATCGCGTAGTACACGCGCGACAGCTGGTTCAAAGATTCCGCATCGGAATGATTCGTCAGGCTGGTGAGCGCGTCGTTCATGCGGCCTGCGGAAAGCAGGCTGTTATTGTCGGGAGCGGCAATTCCGAGCGAAGCCCACAACAGGACTACGCCGGATACGGCAAACAACTTGGGATAAAGATTCTTCATGGAGTAGCCGGCTTGACCGTCATCCCGCTTTTCAGCGACTGCATATTGAGCGCTCCCAACGCCAGCACGGCGTTGTCCGAAAGGCCGCTCGTCACCTCGACTCGCGTTAGATTCGACACCGATGTAATGACATTTCTGCGTTTCAGTTCACCGTTCACAACCTGAAAGACGTACTGACCTTTTTCGTCCTGATGGATCGCCTCCCGTGGTACGGTCAAGGCGTTCACCTGCCGAGCCGTAACGACCGCTACCGAGACGTTGGTGTTGGGGAGCAGCTTGAGGTCCTCATTGTTAATAACGCAAGTCACCTCACCCACAGTTCGCGTGCCGTGCTGGACGACGGTTGTGGGTAGAGTTTCCAGCGTACCTTTCCATACCCGCCCGGGAAGGGCATCCCACGTGACCTCCACCGCTTGACCCGGCTGCAACCTCCCAATCTCCGGTTCGTCAACAAACGCCCGTACCCGCACTTTGTGCAAATCTGCGACCTGCACCAGCAGATCGCCGGTGTTGACGAAGGCTCCCTCCCGGACCGGCAACGAGTAAACCATGCCCTCGGAGGGGGCCGCGACATTCAACTTTTGCAGAACCTCCTTCGCCGCCTGCAAGGAGGCCCGAGCCTCGTCTTGCTGCGCTTCTACGTGGCCAATTTCCTGCTGCGAGTAGCGATCCTTCAACTTTTTCTGAAGCAATTGCACCTGGGACTCAGCGGCTTTGAGCCGATTCTCTGCCGCATCCACTTCGGCCTGCGACGCCGCCCCACTCTGCAGCAGGTTCCGCATTGCCTGCACATTACGTTCGGCAGCGTCGCGCTCCATCTGTGCCTTGCTGAGGGCGTTCCGGGTGGTGAGCACCTCTTCCTGCGTGCCTCCACCTTGTACGGCAGCAATATCGGCTTGCGCTCCTTTGAGTTGCGCTTCAGCTGTGGCTGCCTGCAGCTTGGCATCGGCATCGTCCAGGCGCAATAGGATCTGGCCGCCCTTCACCCAGTCGCCTTGCTTTACGTAGATCTTCTTCACCGTAGTGGCCACGGGCGAGAAAGCCTGGAAGTTGTTTAGCGCCTCAATTTTGCCATTGGTGGCGATGCTGGCTGTAATCGTCTCCCGCTCCGCCATACCGACCCGAATGGCTACTTGGGAATGGCGAAGCGAAACGAAGGCTGCCAGCACGATCACCGCAAGCAACAGGCCCACAATGACCAGCCACGCACGCCGTCCGTTCACACCGCGATGGCCGTTCTCAGATGCGGCTGCCATTTTTCAAAACACTTAGTATAGCGTAGGTAGACATCTTGAAACCGGGCGTCATCTCCGAGGGTATTATCGGCTTGACTAAGCCGCTTCAGGAGAGGGCCATGCCGTCAATCGTTTCAATCTGTGGATATTGATGTGTCGGGAAACGAAACGACGCAACAAGGTCCCTATTGATTCAACCCGCGAACCGGGTTATTCATCCCACAGGAATCGCGCGCGCGAGCAACAAGAATGTTCTTCCCGAGGCTCAAACGAGTAGTGCTAGGCACGGCCGACGACATCGTCGGCAACCACATCTTCGCCTTCGCGGCGGCGCTGTCGTACTACTTTGTCCTGGGATTCTTCCCAGCGCTCATCGCCTTGGCCGCGGTAGTGGCGTACCTCCCAATTCCCAACCTGTTCAACACCATCGTTGCCACTCTGGCTCGAGTTGTTCCGCCGGAAAGCATGGGCCTGATCCGGCGCATTGTTGCCGACGCGATCTCCCCGAATCGCGGCGCCCTGTTGTCCTTCGGCCTGCTGGGCTCGTTGTGGACGTGCTCCAGTGGGTTCTCAACCCTGATTGAGGCTGTGAATGTCGCTTACGACGTTCCCGACACCCGCCCCTGGTGGAAAACTCGCCTGCTTGCGCTGCAGCTCGTCTTCATCGTCGGCACCCTGGTGCCCCTAGCTTTTGCTTTTATGATTGTCGGGCCCCGTTTCGGCGAGTTCCTCGCCGCTTATCTTGGCCTCTCGCACGCCTTCGCGGCGGTTTGGCCGATTCTGCGCTATCTCTTTGCCGTGAGTTTCATCGTGCTGGCGGTCGAGGTGGTATATTTCCTCGCACCCAATATCAAGCAGAGATTTACTTCCTCGCTGGCCGGTGCGGTCGTCGCAGTCGTTGGCTGGATCGCGTTATCCGATGCGCTGAGCTGGTACTTCCGAGCGTTTGCTCACCTCAACAAGATCTACGGCGTTCTTGGCGGCGGGGTCGCGCTGCTGACCTGGCTTTACTGGTCAGGGTTCATCATCCTTCTCGGAGCTGAGTTGAACTCAGAAATCACTCAGCAGTGTGGTGACGGCACTCTGTCGCTCAAACAGCCGCCCCCGCCACGAGTGCGGCCAACCTTGGCCACCACCGCCGATTCCGCCGAGCCGGTGAAAGAGCCGGAAACGCGGACGGCGGAAGAGGTCGCGACCGACGGAACCTTCGGGCGTGCCTGAACCTGCCGCTACAATAAAGGCCATGACGAAAAGTCCCCGCTACACCCCGGATCATGCCGAGTCCGGTCTTGCAGCAAAGCTTCCAGAGATCGAAACCTGGCCCAATCAATTCCCCAATTACGAAATCGTGATCGACATTCCGGAGTTCACCTCGGTCTGCCCCAAGACCGGACTGCCGGATTTCGGCATCTTGTGGATCCGCTACATGCCTGACAAGGACTGTCTCGAACTGAAGTCGCTGAAGGAATATCTCACCTGTTACCGCAATCTAGGCATCTTCCAGGAGAACGTGGTCAACCGCGTGCTGGAGGACGTGGTACGCGCCTCTCGTCCCAGGTGGGCGGAAGTGAAGGGCGAGTTTCGCCCTCGCGGCGGCATCGGAACGGTCGTAATCGCGCGCTATCCCAGACCGAAAAAGTGAAGGAGCTGCTTACCAGCCGCCCGCGCCTTCGTCCTAATCGCTACAGGAGGAACTATGTACCTGTTCCGCTTTGCCCTCGCGTTCATCGTCCTCGGTTTGATCGCGCTGGCTGCTCATCCTGGTCCGTCATCGCAAGCCGGTCGCATTACGCCGGCAGCTTCAATGCTCGAACCTCGATCGGGGCACACGGCGACACTTCTTCCTGACGGCAAAGTCCTGATGGCCGGCGGCATGCGCCGCAACCAGGATTTCTATCGCTCGGCCGAGTTATACGATCCGGCTACGGGAAAATTTCAGACCACTGGCGAAATGAATGTCGCGCGGGTGGGAGCCGTGGCTGTCCTGCTGCAATCGGGCAAAGTTCTGATCGCCGGCGGCTGGATCGGGCACGGGGCCACAGACGAGGCCGAACTCTACGACCCCTCCACGGGCCGCTTCACCCCGATTGGCAAGATGACAGTCCGTCGCGGGCGGCCGAGCGCAACGTTACTCGGCAATGGTGATGTGCTGATCACAGGCGGCGCTGACCACGATACTCCGGGCGGTATCGCATCCGCTGAGATTTTTCACGCCCATTCGCTCAGGTTCGACGCGGTCAGTCCCATGCAATATCCACGTATCGCCCACACGGCCACCCTGCTACGCGATGGGCGTGTGCTGATCGCCGGCGGACGGGGCGACAGCGTGACCGCGAGCGCCGAGCTTTATGACCCGCACACTAAGCGTTTCATTCCGACTGGTAACCTGCTGGTGGCGCGCTACAAGCACACCGCGGGCCTGCTACCCGACGGAAGAGTTCTGATTGCCGGCGGCTCCGATGAGCGCGATTGGCACGGTACGTTGAGCAGCGCCGAGATCTACGACCCGCGCAGCGGCATATTCGCTGCCGCCGCGTCGTTGAACGACAGCCGTTTCAAACTGCCTGAAACTGCCGTGCAGGTCGGAGCGGGCGAGCTCCTCATTGCGGGAGGAAACAAGCAGGTGGAAATCTATGATTCCCATGCGGGCAAATTCCTGGTTGCCTCAGGTCAGTTAAGCGACGATTGGCACTTCTTGAGCGAGACGAGATTGAAAGACGGACGAGTGCTTCTTGCAGGTGGATACGCGAACGACGACAAAGCTACGGCACAAACCTGGATATTCCAACCGTAAGGGCTGGGCTGGCAGATTGCAGCTTCATCCCGCGCGTCCGCTGACTCTTCGAACCAGCAGCATGGTTTGATCGTCCTGCTGCTTGCCAAATCGCAACGACAGCTCGCGAATGTTGCGGAGGAGCTCCGGCAGCGGCAATTCTGCTCCTTGGCAGAGACCTGCCTTGATCGGATCGAGCCCCAATTCCTCTCCGGTTTTGTTGGAAGCTTCCGTGATTCCGTCGGTCAGCAGCAGCAAGAATCGCCTGCGTCGCAGTGAAGTTCGCGTGCGCTGAAGCTTTGCTCCGGAAGTATGCCCAAGGGAAGGTCTGCCGCTTCGTATTCGCAGACCCGCCTCGACTCCCGGCGATAGTGCAACAGCGCGGGATGACCCGCCAACGAAAGCGTCAGGTGATTACCACATGCCTGAAGAAATCCAGCCGTGACGAACATGTTGCTGGTCTTGAGCGGAAACAACGTCTCATGAACAGCCTGCAGCAGTTTCGCGCCGTCGCATCCTGACTGCATGCGCGCCCGCACGGTGGCCTTGAACATGGCCATAAGCACGCCGGGTGAAACGCCATGTCCCGAAACGTCGGCTACATAGGCTGTCCAATCCTCGCCTAGCTCGACTAAGTCCACAAGGTCGCCGCCGACTTCGCCACTCGGGATCGAAGCGCCAAAGATTTCGAAGTCGCCAATGCGGCGTTGAATCGTGGGCACTAGCGCCTGGTGAAGTTCCCTGGCCAGTTCAATCTCGGTGTGCGCACGGAAGAAACGAGTACCTTCCCGGCCAAAGAAGGCCGCCGATAACGTAAAAACACCGACTTCTCCGAGGACTCTAAAATGAGAATAAAGCCCCGAAGCTGTTTGTCCGGTCGCAGGGCGGTGACCGAGCAGCCGTCTCAGCAACGACGCTGCCCCTATGTTCAAGGCCAGAACTAAGGGCAACAGACCATACTTCTGGCGTACGGCTACGATTGCAATCGACACTGCGGCGCAGCCCCAGTAGAGAACAAAAACAACCAGCCTCCAACCGCGTGCGGGCGTGCTGTCGGTTACCAGCGCGAGAAGTCCTATCGTTGCAAATAAGCAAAAGATGCCGGCATAGAACAATGCCAGCGAAGACGAAGGGATTTTTTCCCAAAACTCCGTACGGCGAGCATGTGCCCTGCGCTTTTCAGCGATCCAGTCGACAAGCTTGGAATTAGTGGATGAATGCGTGATTGCGGCTCACCTCCGAGCCCCGTATGTTACATCAGCGACGGAATTCCTCCGCTGCGAATCACGAGAGGCACTCCGAGACGCAGTTCGGTGGGTCAACACACTTGCTGGAGAATGGAGCGGTCCTCAATCAGAATGCAGCCGGACCGATCGGCAAATGCAACATTCTCCTTTGCGCGAGCGTCGTTCATCAGATTTTCGCGATACTTCTCGTAGGCCGCGAGGCTCGGGAAGTTAATCAGCGCCAAGGCAATGTTCGTCGCTCCTGCCACCTTCGTCGGCAGAAAGTATCCGACCAGTTCTCCGCCGCAGCGCTGGATAGGTTCGGGCCAGTTGCGAGCGTACTGCTCGAAATCGGCAGACTTCTGGATATCGATGGTGTAGCGAATGCAAACGGTGAGCATGCTTTGAGGCTAAGCGAGGAAAGGTTGATTATGTTTCATCGAAAGCTGAATGGTGGATGCATCCATGTACACAACAGAATCAAAGTCGCGGCAGTCCGAGTTGTCGCGCCAACTGCTGCTTGCCCGCCAGCGATACATGCACGGCTCGGCTCTGCCGATCGCGTGTGATCCAGCGAAACTCCAGCAGCTTTTGGCAGATGGCTGCGCCTAATGCCCCAGCCAGGTGATCCTTCCGTTCCGTCCAATCACGGCAGCGTCGCGCAAAGCTTCTTCGCGAGTGACGCAGAGCTGCGGTCTCGATCTGCCACTGTTGCAAGAAGTTTTCTCCGGTCGCGGTCAGCTCGTAATCCACGTCGCCATCAGCCACCATCAGACCTTTGCGTTCAAGAGCGACAGCCAGCTGGACCCCGAGCTCTCCGGCCAAATGGTCGTAACAGGTGCGGGCATAACAGAGATCACGATCCGCGTTGCTGGGCTTGTGCTTATTGGGAGTTGAGATCACCCCGAGCGCCTCTATGACATGGGCGACTTCTGGCGTCGCAATGGCGTAATAGCGATGCCTACCCTGCTGCCGCGCGGTCAGAAAGCCGCCGTCGAGAAGCTGCCCCAGGTGCATGCTGGCTGACTGTGCCGATACACCCGCGATGCGCGCAAGTTCACCGGCGGGAAGGGAACCCCCGTCCAGTAGGGCGGTCAGCATAGCAGCGCGGCCGGGATCCGCAATGAGAGCGGCAGTAGAGGCCAAAGCGTACCTGCTATTCATGACCAAAGGATAAATGCGCGCGCCCAAGCATGTTTCATTCCTGCTTGAAATGTCGCGGCGGGGCGATCATCGGGCACCGCTTCCATCAACCCAGCAACTCCGGTTTGCTTCTAAGATAGAGACATGGTTTTGCGGTTCGGCCTGATTGTAGTTCTTGCTCTGAGTGATCTGTTCCTGCCGGCAATCGCGGCGGCGGATAACGCCGCCTTCGACCTTCCCGGCCCGCGTGTGGAAGTCCGCGTGACTCGCGGCAATAAGCAACTGCCGATCTCCGATGTGCCAAATCTTCAGGAAGGCGATCGGTTGTGGGTCCATCCTGCATTTCCTGAGCATCAGAGCGCACATTATCTGCTCATCGTTACCTTCCTGCGCGGCACGACGAATCCGCCGCCGGAAAACTGGTTCACTCGCATCGAGTGCTGGAACAAGCATGTCCGTCAGGAGGGAACCGTCGTCACCGTGCCCCAAGGCGCCGAGCAGGCGCTGCTCTTTCTCGCCCCTGAAACCGGTGGCGACTTCGGTACGCTCCGTTCGAATGTTCGCGGCCGCCCCGGTGCATTTGTTCGTGCCTCGCAGGACCTGGTGCGCGCCAGCCTTGATCGCTCGCGTCTCAACGTCTATCTCGCTGCGGTGAAGCAGGCCTCGAACCAGGATCCCGATCAGTTGAAACAGGAAACGACGCTGCTGGCGCGCAGTCTCAGCATCAAGCTGGACAGCGATTGCTTTAAGAAGTCGATTGACGAGCAGCCTGCCTGCCTAACGCAGAATTCCAACAACCTGGTTATGGATGACCCGCACAGCCAGTCGATGGTCGCGGAACTGACGTCGAACGGTGGCACCGATCTGATCGGGCAAATCAGCGCCACGCCGTGGGCTGGCGCTGGATTCTACAGTCCCTACGTGGGCGCCATCGTCGATGTGGCGCGGCTGCTGACCGCATTTCACACCGCCGACTATCAGTACATTCCAGCGCTGGCGGTGCCAAAAGCAGACCAGCTCAATCTGCTGCTCAACGCCGCGCCGTCGTTCGAGAAGCCGAAGTCGGTGCTGGTGATCGGGCTGCCCGCCATCGAACCAGTGCAGCTTCCACCTCTGCGCGCCGTCGATGCTAAAGGCGTCTACTGCGCGAGCAACGCCGCCGTCGTACTGCCGGCTGATGGCGCGCCGCTGGTCTTTTCAACCATGCTCGGGCACGACTGGTTGTTGCACCTTTGGAGTAAGTCGGGCGCGTCGATGGATCTGCCCTTGAAGCCCGACGCCACGCGCGGCGGCTTCGTTGTCGATAAGAGCGCGATGGAAAAGTCCGGGCACGAGAATTCAGCCCAGATGCAGCTGGCGAAGTTCCCTGCGGAAATCAGTGGAACTGTGCGTGGTCAATGGGGATTCGATTCCTTCGAAGGCCCGACCTTCCGCTTGCGTACCGCCCAATCAGCGACCTGGACCATTGCGTCGGCCGATCAGAGCGCGCTGATCGTAGGTCGCGATGACACGCTGCACCTGAAGTCGGACTCGGCGGTTTGCGTCGACAAGGTAAGCGTGGCCGACAAGACCGGGAAAGAGATCAAGGCGACCAACAAAGTTGTGGCGCCGGACGAATTGCAAGTGCAACTGGCACTAAAGGAGGTTGCGTCCGGCCAGCTGACGATGAAAATCAAGCAGTTTGGCTTGGCGAAAAGCGATGAAGTCGCGCTCCACTCCTATGCCGAAGCGGGTCATCTGGACAGCTTCACCATTGCTGCCGGCGACCGTCAGGGCGTGCTCAAGGGAACGCGCCTCGACGAAGTTGCCAGCCTCGAACTCAACGGAATTCAGTTTTCTCCCGCCGCACTTAGCCGCGAGGGAAGCCTTGATCAGCTCCAGATGTCGGCTGCCGCCTCGGCGGACATGAAGACGTTGCACTCCGGCGGCTCGCAAACCGCACGCGTCACCCTGAAAGACGGGCGGGTGCTGAATCTCGCAGCATCCGTCGAGGCGTCGCGTCCGGAGATCGTGCTGATCAACAAGAGCGTGCAACGGAGCACGTCGGCAACGCCCCAACCTATCCAGTTAGCCGGCGACGATCAACTGCCCTTGGACGCGCGACTGTCGTTTTCGTTGAAGACGAAATCTCCGCCGAGCTTCCCGCATGACGAAAAGATCGAAGTCGCGACCCAGGACGACGCCGTGCACGCCATGCTGAGCCTGGCCGACGGAACCCTCACGTTGCAGGACTCGCAAACCGTCCTTGCGACCCTCGATCCGCAGAAACAACTTGGGCCATCAGCATTCGGCCCCCTGCGATTTCGTGCGGTTGCCGCTAACGGCGAACATGGCGACTGGCAGCCGCTCGTTACCTTGGTCCGACTGCCTACCGTGCAGGGACTTCGTTGTCCTCATGCCACGGACCAGGAGTGCACGCTGCAAGGCTCGGGATTGTACCTGCTCGATGCCGTCTCCAGCGATCCGCAATTCCAGCAGAGCACTCCGGTGCCCGACGGCTTCGCCGGCACCGAACTGAATGTGCCGCACCCCAGTGGACAGGACCTCTACGTCAAGTTGCGCGACGATCCCTCGGCTATTAACCGGCTCGAACTCCCGGTTCAGACGCAACCGTAACCGCCCATGGGCGCGCAGTCACCCGCGGAGTGTCATGGTCGAATGCCGACTGCCGACGGTTGAATGCTATCCTGACCCCATCGTCCTATGCCCTTCAGCCGCCGATCCAAGCTGGCCTTTTTCATTACCTTCGGCGTCTGCATCGCTGCGGCTGCTGCGATTCTCAGCACCAGCTGGATTTACCTCAACTGGCGCGAGGTCGTGCCCCTCATATTCGGCATTATTTTCTTCGGTTTTATTATTGCCGGCGTCATTCTCAACACCATCTTCCTGGTGCGTGAGGTGCGCCGCAACGAGCAGCAGGACAGCTTCCTCAACGCCATTACCCACGAACTGAAGACGCCCATCACCTCCATCCGCCTGTACCTCGAAACCTTGCAGAAACGCAGTGTGGACGAAGCACAGCGCCGCGAGTTCTACCAGGTCATGCTGGACGATACGCAGCGGTTGATGGGCACAGTGGAAGGCGTATTGCGCGCCGCCCGCGTCACCCAGAAGAACGCCCCGCTGTCGCGCGTGGAAATTACGGTCGGCTCGCTGGTGCAGGAGTCGATGGACTGGGTGCGCTCCCGTCACCATCTTGCACCCGAAGTTGTGGATTGGGCAGCCGACGGCGTTCCCGACGCCCGGCTCAGCGTGATCGGGGACCGCGAGGAGCTCTCGAGCGCCATTTCCAACGTGCTCGACAATGCGGTGAAGTACTCGCTGGAGAATCCCCGCGTTCGGGTCAGCGTGGTGACGCCCGACCTGCAGCACGTCGAAATTCGCGTGCGCGACAACGGCATCGGCATCCCGCGCGGCGAGTTGAAGCGAGTGTTCCGCCGCTTCTATCGCGCGCTCGCGCCTGCCACCGCGCAAGTGAAAGGCAGCGGATTGGGCCTCTTTCTGGTCCGCGTCATCGCCCGCCGCCACGGCGGAAACGCTTACGCAGAGAGCGAGGGCGTGGGCCGGGGCACCACTGTTACCATTGAGCTGCCGAGGAACTCCCAGTGAACGACATCCTGCTGGTGGAAGATGAAGAACACCTGGCGCGCGGACTGAAATTCAACCTGGAAGCGGAAGGCTATCGCACCGAAGTCGTGGGCGATGGCGAGACCGCCCTCGAACTGCTGCTCAAGCAGCGCAGCACTTTCGACCTGCTGGTGCTTGATGTGATGCTGCCCGGCAAAGACGGCTTCGTGGTTGCCACTGAACTGCGCAAGGCCAGCAACTACATCCCACTCCTGATGCTGACGGCGCGCAACCGCCCCGAAGACGTGCTGAAGGGTTTCGCCTCGGGCGCTGACGACTACCTGCCCAAACCCTTCGATCTGGCCATTCTCCTGGCCCGCATCCGCAGCTTGCTGAGGCGCCACGATTGGAGCCGAACCCTGCTCACCGATCCCCCAGCCGAGGGGCGCGTTGCCGAACCGAAAGATGCCGATTCGCTGCGTGAGTTCGATGTCTACAAGTTCGACGAAAGTGAAGTTGATTTCGGAACACTTGAACTGCGCGCTCACGGCAACGTTTTCCGCCTGACCTTGATGGAGGCCGAACTGTTGCGCCACCTCATCCGCAACAGCGGCCGTATCGTTTCCCGCAAGTCAATTCTCGAAGAGGTCTGGGGGCTGCACGAAGATACCGACACCCGTGCCATCGACAACTTCATCGTGCGCCTGCGAAAGTACATCGAGAAAGATCCGGCGCATCCCCAGCACCTGCTGACCGTGCGCGGCGTGGGCTACCGCTTTCTGCCGAAGCCCGCGAATTCCCTCTGAAGACTCTTCATCGCGCTTCTTTGTGCCGCGAGGTCGTCCACTCCCGGTCGCGAATCGAGGGCATCACAGCCGCCTGTGCGCGTCGTCACTGAAGCCCTGTGACCTAACCCGATACAACAGCACTTGAGACCGCTCCCCTGCCGCCAACTACAGGCCCGCAGGGAACCCGGACGCGGCCGCAGGTGCTTTATGCTGATCCATGCGCTTTTTACTTACGCGTTGTTCATCATTCCGCTGTTCTTCATCGGCGCTGTTCTAGTGACTGGCTTGCCGGTCGCGGTCAGCCTCCAGAACTACTTCCAGAACCGTGGCCGCCAATCGGTTACCTGTCCAGATTCGGGGCAGCCCGCAGATGTCGAGCTTGACCACAAGTTCGCCTTCCAGACGGCCCTGCGAGGGCAGGAACATACGCGTCTTGCTTCGTGTTCGCGCTGGCCGGGAAAAGGTGATTGCGGCCAGGAATGTCTGGCCCAGCTTGATCCTTCGCCGGAGAACGTCGATCGTCTACTTACCAAATGGTATGAAGGCAAGAGCTGCGCCATTTGTGCACGGTCACTGACCCCTTCCGATTGGCGACGCAGCCGCCTGGCTGTGCTGAACGCTGATTACAAGCTCTTCGAGTTGCGCGAGATGACGCTGGACAACCTGCAGTCTTCGCTGGAGAACATGCGCCCGCTGTGTTGGATTTGCCATCAGGAGGAGCGCGCCCGCCAGGTGGTTCCGGCGGCGAGAATTCTCAAAGGCGACCGCCGTGGTCTGGAGCCCGCATAGGAGTCGGTCTAGAAACAGTGGAGGCGGCCTGTAGGCCGGCTCCAGCTCTCTATTTGCTCTCCCGGAGGACGAAGGCGCGAAGCCGCCGCAGCACCGACGCAGCCGCCTGAACATCCAGCTCCACATAACCATCGCGGTACTCGCGCGAGAGGATCTGCGATTTGGCGTCCAACAGCGCCAATGCCTTGCCCTGCGACTGCGGAACACGCAATAGCGCCCGCTCGACCGGATCTTCCACGATCTTTGCATCGATATGCGCCAGCAGCCGGTCAAGCCCGGTGCCTTTAGCCGCTGACACATGTACCACATTGTCTGAGTCCAGCAGGCTCTCGCGTTTCTTTTCCGGCAGCAGGTCGAGCTTGTTCATGACATACAGGCGCGGTTTGTCTTTCGCGTCCAGTTCGCGCAAGACCTCCTCCACCTGTGCCTGCTGCTCGTCGGCTACTGGGCTGGTCGCATCCGCCACATGCAGCAGCAGGGACGCGCGCTCGACTTCCTCGAGAGTGGCTCGAAATGCCGACACCAGAGTGTGCGGCAGGCTGCGAATAAACCCTACAGTGTCGGACAGCAGCGCTTCGCGTTTGGACGGCAGGACGATATGCCGCAATGTGGGATCGAGAGTGGCGAACATGCGCGAGCTCTCCAGCACTCCGGCCCTGGTGAGAGCGTTGAATAGCGTTGACTTGCCGGCATTGGTGTAGCCGACCAGCGCGATGGTGGCGATAGGCGCCGATTCGCGGCGTGCCCGCTGTTGTCCCCGGGTGCGCCGCACGTTCTCCAGTTGCTGCTCAATGTGGCGAATGCGGCGATTAATCTTGCGCCGATCGGTTTCCAGCTGCGTTTCACCAGGGCCGCGGGTTCCGATGCCGCCGCCCAGCTGCGACATCTCACGGCCACGTCCAGCGAGACGGGGAAGCAAGTACTTTAATTGAGCGAGCTCAACCTGAAGCTGGCCCTCGCGGGTACGAGCGTGCTTGGCAAAGATGTCGAGGATCAGCTGGGTGCGGTCAATGACCCGCACGCCCAATTCACGCTCAAGATTGCGCTGCTGCGAGGGTGTCAGCTCGTGGTCAAAGATGGCAATGTCCGCGGAGGTGGCGGCGATCGCGCCTTTCAACTCCTCCACTTTACCGCGGCCGATCAACGTAGCAGGATCCGGCTTGGGGCGTTGCTGCAGCACCTCTCCCGCGATGATGGCGCCAGCGCTGTTCGTCAGCTCGCGCAGTTCCGCCAGGGGTTCGTCGGCGGAAGAGTCTGTGGACTCTGGCGCGACAGTCAGCAAAGGCTTATCCGATGCCGCACTCCGCGCCGCGCGGGCCCCGGCCGGCACTTTGAGCGCGACGCCTGGGCGACTCAAGGCAGCATTGCTCGTTTCGATGTCGGCTTGTTCACCAGTTGGGCTCGCCGGACGCTTGCGTCCCGTCGAAGACAGCCGAACCCCGACTAGAAAGGCCCGTTCCTTCCGGTTCGGGCCTCGATCTCCCGCGTTTCTGGCCTGCGTACCAACGATAAGCCTACCCCTCCAGGGCCGTCGACGCGGTTCCCGCTTGTACCGGGGCTACCCCATCGGCTGACGGTCGCGATTCAGGGTGACGCTCAATGTGTGGCGGGCGTGCCATCACCACCGTAGATATGGCGTGTTTGAAGATCAGTTGTTCCTGGTTATTTGTTTCGAGCACGACGGAATACTTGTCGAACGAGCGAATTCTCCCGGTTAACTTGACGCCGCTGAGGAGATAGATTGTGATGACGCACTTGTCTTTGCGGGCGGTGTTCAGGAACGAGTCTTGTATGTTCTGTGCTGGCTTGCTTTCCATGGGTTCCTCCCCGGCAATGTGCAAAAAACAGCCAGCCCCAGGGTTCGCGGCCCCGTGCGAACAGGGGTCTGTAATGAATATTGTCTGCCGCAAGCGCAAATCAGTTGCGGCATCAGTCGAATTATAGCGAAATACCATAACACCGCCGGAACAGGATTGCAGCGACATTCGGCGACAAACAACCGGGATGTAAAATTCGCCCATTTCGGGGCTCACGGACTGCGCCAAATCGCGCCAATGGAGAGGATAATGGTCTCATGACATTGACCTTGGTCTCGCCCCAAGTGGAGTTCCCGGGTACGATCGACACCGTACTTATGTTGTTGCGCTGGTTGCACTTCGTGTCGGGAATTCTCTGGCTCGGGCTGCTGTATTTCTTCACCTTGGTGAACACGCCCTTCCTGCAGGAGCTCGACCCCCAGCAGCGTGGGATCGTGATACCGAGGCTCATGCCTCGGGCGCTCTGGTGGTTCCGCTGGAGCTCGGTCGTGGCCGTTCTGGCTGGTCTGGCCTACTGGGGGCACATTGTCGGCAGCGAAGCTCACGCCGCCACAGTCGTCGGGGAGCCGGCATCGGCGGGACGCGTATTCGGCAGTTTTTTTCTGATCTGGACCGCGGCTTTCGCGATCGAGATGGGCATGCTGATGTCTCCCGCGGAAGCTCTGAAAAAGGGCGTCGTGCTGGGCATCGTTATGGCGATCGTGGTGATCGCTGCATCGTACATTTTCCTCTACATCAATCAGCAGGGATGGGAGAGCAATCGTCTTTTATCGATTGGCATCGGCGGAGGACTCGGCTGGTTCATGATGCTCAACGTGTGGGGCATCGTCTGGCGCATGCAGAAGCGGCTCATTCGTTTTACCCAGGAAAGCGCGGCGAACGGGACGCCCATGCCCCCGGAGTCGGCGAAGATGGCGCGGCTTAGCTTTCTGTGCTCGCAGTTGAGCTTCTGGCTGTCGTTTCCCATGCTCTTCTTTATGGGAGCAGCGAGCCACTATCCGCTGTTCGCGGCGCGGTAAGGCGGCATTAGCGCTGTTAGAATCGGAGTTTCATGTCGCTGAAAATCGTGCCGTCCTCGGTTTCTTCTTCCGCCGCCAACCATCCGCCTGTTCCAATGCTTGACCTGAAGCGGCAGTACGCGAGCATCAAGGACGAGCTCGTCGCCGCCGTCGAAGGCGTTCTTGAGTCGCAACACTTTATCGGAGGGCCGGAACTCGAGGCTTTCGAGCGGGAGTCTGCTCAGTACGTTGGGGTGCGGGCGTCCGTTGGCTGCGCCTCGGGTACCGATGCCCTCTGGCTGGCATTGCAGGGCTGCGGTGCCGGGCCGAACACCAGCGTCGTCACCACACCGTTTACTTTCTTCGCCAGTGTCAGCTCGATCGTTCGCTGCGGTGCGACTCCGATTCTCGCCGACATCGATCCCGCAACCCTGAATCTTGATCCCGGCAAAGTTAAGAGCGCTTTGAAGCGCGGACAGAGGCAGAACGTTGCAGCCGTCATGCCGGTACATTTGTACGGCCAGTGCGCCGACATGGATCGATTCAACCAGTTTGCCGAGCAGTTCAAGGTCGCTATCATCGAGGACGGGGCCCAGGCGTTCGGCGCGGCGTGGAAGGGCAAGAAAGCAGGATCGCTGGGCAAAGCGGGATGCTTCAGCTTTTATCCCACCAAGAACCTGAGCGCCGGCGGCGAAGCTGGATGCGTGACCACCGACGACGAAGACCTCGCCGCGCACATCCGGCGGCTACGCAATCACGGCAGCGAGCGCCGTTATTATCATCCCGAAATCGGATGGAACAGCCGTCTGGACGCCATTCAGGCGGCAATCCTGCGCGTGAAGTTGAAGCATATCGACGACTGGAACCAACGCCGGCGCATGCTGGCCTGCCGCTATCACGGAATGTTTGCTGCGGCGGGATTGGTGCAGTCGCAGTCGCAATCGCAGATGGTGACTGGGCAAGCTCCCATCGCGATGCTGGCGTCGGTTCCCAATGCGTACCACATTTATCACCAGTTTGTCGTGCGCGCGCTCAACCGCGATCCATTGCGAGACTTCTTGAGCGCGCGGGGCGTCAGCAGCGAAGTTTATTATCCCGTACCGCTGCACTTGCAGGAATGCTTCAGCTATCTGGGATATAAGGCTGGCGACCTGCCGGAATCGGAGCGGGCCGCCAGGGAAGTGCTGGCGCTGCCGATGTTCCCAGAGCTGCGTGAGGACGAGCAGCAGCGCGTGGTCGCGGTGATTGCCGAGTTTTATTCCCGGTGATCTTCACTAACCCGCGGGACACCATCATTTCTGCCGCACGTAACTGTACATGTAATCGGTAAGGCTGCTGGTGATCGGCACGGACGTCTTCAGCGAGTCGGTGAGGGTCGAAGGAGCTTTGTTTGGCAGCGCTTCATTAGTCAGCAAAAATCCGCCCGGCTTGACCATGGTTCCGATGTTCGCCCGAGCCAGCGACTGATCCAGGCTGTCGTAGTAGACGAAGATATTGGTCCCGATAACGATGTCGAACTGCTTGTCGGGCGGCAGCGACACGGTCTGAAAGACAACGTTCATGTCGACGGGCGTAACCCGTTTCACCACGCTCGGACGCACCGCAATGGCGCGGTTCCAGATGTCCGATGCTTCCTCCGGCACAGGGATTGGCGTGGTCGACTTGCCGATGTCTTTTCCCAGCTTCTGCCAGAACTCCAGGAAGCCGGAGAGATAACTCTTACTCCAACCGTCGGACGGACTGGCGAGTAGCTGGACAGTATAGGGTTTGCCGGCAGCCGCTTCTTTCCGCGCGTGCTCCAGATGCTTATTTACCCGCGAACTGATGTCAAAGGTGTAGACCTCGATCTTCTCCGGATCGGCGAGCCCCAGGCGGGCCAGCGTATCGATCACAGCAAACGGCTGCGTGGTTTGCGGTGGATAGAAGTCGGAGCCGGATTTCTTGTTCACAAAATCCAGCCCAGGACCGACGATGGCGACGCGATGCACGCTGCCAGGATTGAGTAGGCCCTGGTCCATCATGTGCCGCAGATGCAGTTCGATGGTGTAATCAGGATAAAGATTGCTGTCCGTGGAGATGCCACGATCTTTGAAGGCCTGGTACTTGTTGCTCTTGGCGGTTTGCGCGTCGCGAGCGACGTCATCCCGCAGGCGCACAAGGTTCGCCAGCAGATAGGCTTTGACCTTCTTCTGCTCTTCGGGCGTCTTCAGGCTATAGCCTTTCTTCTCCAGCAGCGCCTTCATCTCCTGCATGCCCGCGGTGGGATGCGGCGCCGACAAAGCCGTGATCAGATCGTTGGCGCGCTTGTCGGCAATGCCATTGACGAAGCTGCTGTGCCCGTATTCCGCAAGATACTCGTAGGTGATCCGCGGCTCTTTAGTATAGGTCACGCCCAGGCGCAGAAGGTTGGTCAGCGTGTTCTCCTCGCCTTGCTCGATGCGAACTCGAATGTCCTTGTCCTGTGCGCGAACCCAGTTGTCCCACGCGGCAGCCGTCGGTTTCCCCGCCGGCTTGAGTTCAGCAGGCAGCGAGCTCAGATAAGCGTTCAGCACTGGTTCGGCCGCCGAGAAAGGAACGAATTGCGGCGTCTGAGCTGCTGCCGTGCAACCGAGAACCAGGACAAACAGTGAGGCCCAAACAAGCGATTTCTTCATATCCAGTCGGAACGGGCGCCGAAGCATATTAATGGCGATTACTTCTGGCGCGCATACGTGTACATGTACTCCGTATCGTTGGGAGTTACCACAATTTTGGTCTGCAGTGAATCTGTCAGACCAGTGAGCCCGCCACCTGCCAGTTTCTCGTTCGAAATCAGGAACCCTCCAGGTTTGATCATGGTTGCCAGATTGGCGCGCGCGAGCGCCTGCTCGAAGCTGTCATAGTAAACAAAAATGTTGGTCCCGATCACCAGGTCGAATTGCTTGTCCGGCGGCAGCAAAACCGTCTGAAACACGACGTTCATGTCCACCGGGGTGACGCGCAAGACTTCCGCCGGCCGCACGCTCACGGCACGGTTCCAGATATCAGACGCGGCTTCCGGCACCGGAATACGCTGCGTTGGCTTGCCGATCTGATCTCCCAGCTTTTGCCAGTACTCCGTGTATCCGGCAGCGTAGTTCTTGTCCCACTGGTCCGAGGGAGTCGAGAGCAGTTGAATCGTGTACCACTTGCCGGCCGCCGCTTGCGTGCGGGCTTGCGCCAGATGTTTGTTGACCCGCGAGCTGATGTCGAACGTGGTTAGTTCCACGGTCGCCGGATCGGCGAGCCCCAATCGCGCCAGCGTGTCGATCACCGCGAACGGCTGTGTGGATTGCGGTGGATAGAAGTCCGAGCCGGAATTCTTGTTTACGAAATCGAGTCCCGGCCCCACGATCGCGACCCGGCGAATGCTGCCCGGCTTCAGCAGTCCCTGTTCCATCATGTGCCGCAGGTGCAGCTCGATAGTGTAATCGGGATAGAGATTGCTGTCGGTGGAGATGCCGCGGTCCTTGAACTGGTGCGACAGGTCCGCGCCTTTCTTGTTGTACAGCTCAGCCTCCGCCTTTACGACTTCGTCGCGCATACGGGCCAGGTTCGCCAGCAGGTAAGCTTTGACCTTCTTTCGTCCCTCGGGAGTCCTGAGATTGAATCCCTGTTTTTCCAGAAAGCTGCGCATCTGGCGCATGCCTTCATTTGCATGCGGTGATGCCAGTGCTCGAATCAGGTCGTCAGCCCGCTTGCTCGCGAGTGAATCGACATACTTGTCCTTGCCCAGGCGCTCCAGGTCGGGATACCTGATCCGCTGCTCCTTTGTGTACGTGACGCCCAGGCGCAAGAGGTTCGTCAGCGTGTCTTCTTCGCCGCGCTCCAGACGCGTGCGGATCTCCTGATCGTTGCGTCGCACCCATGCGTCCCACGCCGCGGCACTCGGTTGGCCGCCCGGCTTCAGCTCGGCCGGCAGTGAGTTCAGGTATGCCTTCAGAATCGGCTGCGCGGCAGAGAAAGGAACATATTGCGGCGCCTGCGCAAAAAGCGCCCATGAGCAACAAACGCAAATCAGGAAGAGGCCGAGGGTTTTGCCAAAGTTGCTGTGCATAGTGAGATAAGCGGGTTGGATTACTCGGGCATGCTCCGATGCAACAGTTGCGAGCTCTCGCCGTTTACGGCCACCGGCGCGGCGAATGCGGCCACCGGTTTCCGCAGCCGCGACCAATAGAAGACGGGCAGGCCCGCAATGATCAGCAGGCATCCCCAAAGCGCGGTTTTGGGGGCGCCCCACACCGTGTTCACCACGATTGCAGCGCACGCCACGACGAAAATCGCCGGTGCAATCATGTTCAGCCAGAGCTTCGGCTGCGCACGCAGCTCCTTCCGACGCGCGACGAAAAGTCCAGCGGCCGCCGCGCCCGATGACAGCAGAATCGTGAACCCGGTGTAGTTCAGGATCTGTTCGAAGCCACCCGTCATCACCAGCACGATGCTCCAGAAAGCCTGTAGTCCGATGGCCAGCATGGGCGTACCGAACTTCACGCTGGTCCGGGCAAAGCTGGGGATGAAGGCGCCATCGCGTGACATGGCAAAGTACACGCGCGGACCGGCGATGGTCATGGCGCTGATCGATCCCAGCAACGCCACGACGGTGAACGCGGAAATCACCGGCGCAATCGTATTGCCCCCAACCCCGAACAGCGAGCGCGCCGCAACATCGCCCACGTTCACGGCATTCTTAATGTCATTCACCGGCACCGCATACAGATACAGGGCATTCAATACCACGTACAGCGCGACAATCACGCAGGTGCCGGCCAGCAACGCCGGACCAATGGAGCGACGCGTGTCATACATCTCTTCCGAGATGTAGCACGCCGCGTTCCACCCGCTGTAAGAAAACATGATGGGAAGGAATGCCAGGAGCCAGCTGCTCGGTCTCCACACGATCGCACTGGAATGAAAGTGCGACCATGAACCTGTCCCCAGCGTAAAGCCGAAAATGCAAAAGGCGCCGATGATCAGGATGATGAAAAGCGCCAGCATGTTCTGCGTGAGCTTGCCGGCTCCAATATTGCAAGCGTGCAGCAGGGCAAAGGCCAGGATGACGAAGGCCGCACCCAGCGCCCGCGGCGACACGGTGAGCGCCCCCACGTAGAAGTTAATTGAGAACAGGCTGTGGTCCGAACCCAGAGCAGGGAAGTATCGGCCCAAATAGGCGATCAGGCCGACGGAGCTGGCGGCAACCGCGCCCGAGAAGCCGGCGATCAACGAGGTCCAGCCGGACAGGAACCCGGCGGTAGGGCCGTAAGCGCGGGAAAGGTAGATGTACTCGCCGCCCGCAGCCGGCCACATTCTCCCCAGTTGCGCGTAAGACAGCGCTCCAGCCAACGCGAGACATCCGCCGACGATCCACAGCGCGAGCATTACCCCGGGTTCGGGGACATTCCGGGCAATAATTGCGGGCGTCGTGAAGATGCCGACACCGACTACATTCGATACGATCAGCGCCACGCCATCTCTCACCCGAAACGAACGGCGGAGCTGGTTGACCGGCGCCGTAACCGCGGCAGCAGCCGCTGGATCGGCGGGTAAACCGGCTGGATTGACAGGAGTTGGCTGGCTGATGCCGGGCGTCTTCAACATGCCTCGCACTGCGACCCAGGATTTGTCTTCCTCGGTGCCATCCAATGTACACCAGTTCTGCTGTTTCATATAGGAAGGTCGCCCGATGGAAGCGAGCTGAAAGGAAAATCAGAAAGAACCGGACTGGCGACAGTAATCGAGTGCCCTGACCTCGACCATGGCAACGGAAAAGCGGCGGTTTCGGGTGCCACAGTTCCCGGTATGGACTCACACTTCAGTGTGATTCTGGTCACAGCAACCAGTTACGCCCTCTGGCATAAACGAGAGCATGACCAGCTTGGGCGTCCAATGCGAGTTCCTCAAAGCCTCCGAGGACTTGAAGACCTGCCTGGAACGGGCCGGCGAGAACGAACATTTTTCAGTCAGCCAGACCCTATTTCGCGAAGATGACGGCAACAGCGGCGTCTTTCTTCTCGTGAGCGGCAAAGTGCGAATGACGGTGCGTGGCCTGCCCAAACTCGACCGCTTGTTCTCAGCAGGTGCCCTCCTGGGAGTGCCCTCGACCTTCACGGGGCACAGCTACAGCCTTACCGCCCAGGCCGTGAGCGACGTCGACGCCATCCACGTCTCGCAGCCCAATTTCCTCCAGATCATGAAGGAACGGCCAGAGCTCTGCCGCGAAGCTACCGAGATGCTGGGCCGCGAAGTTACCTTCATCCAGGCTGCCCTGGCCGAGCGCCGCCGGCAGGCAGCCCAAAATAAGGTGCCTCCGGCCGAGATGGGAGCTCTCGTTTAACCGGCGAGAGGACCAAGCCCTGACTGCAAACCCAAAATTATCACGCAGTTGAGCCCACCACCCTGTACCATGCCATGAGGTGCGTGGGGATGAAACTGGGCCATTCTCCGTCTTTCGTCGCAGGTGTTGCTTTGGCGACCGTAGCCGCTCTTTTTCCCGCGGGATCGCCCGCAGCTATGGCGCAAGCCTCCGGCTCAGTTTCGATTGGCGGAGAACCGGTGGTAGTCCTGGAGCGGCCACCCGTCACAGACACGGCCAGACCCCAATTTCTGGGCGCAACCCTGGTGCCGGGCCGCGGCATGGCCGTACTGCAAATCCAGGCCTATCTTCCCGGCAAGGGTGAGATCGATCTGCTGAACTCGCCGCCGCTACCCGAAGCTGCGAAGTTGCTGAATGACCGTGACGATCCGTTCGGCAACGAAGTATTCAAGATTGGCGGAGCGATCCTGTTGCCCTACGCCAACCGCATTCGGGGCCAGCTTTCGCTCGACGGTAAGACCATCACCGCCGTTGTCGCCGGCCGTTCGGTCACTCTGCCGGCCAACTGGAGCGGCAACAACCCGGGCGCGGAGAAGCACTCCATCCACGGGCTGATGCGTCGGTCACAATTTCACAACGTGCATTTCCAAAATGGAGCTGAAGGCTCGGTGGTGCACGCCATTCTGCATGCCCGTAACTTTGACGGCCACTGGCCATCAGACACCGACGTGACCGTGGACTCGACGCTCACCCACGACGCCTTTGAGCTCACCGTTCATGCGAAGAATGTCGGCCACGAATCGCTACCCATGGGCATCGGCTGGCACCCGTACTTTGTGCTGCCCGGCGGCGATCGCCGGCAGGTCCGGTTGCATCTTCCCAGCCAGACGCGTGCGGTAATGAACAATTATGACGATACCTTCACCACCGGCCGGCGCGTGAGCGTTACCGGTACACCCTACGATTTCGCGGCCGCCGGCGGGCAGCCGCTCGGCAATCAATATCTGGATGACAACTTTTCTAACTTGCAGCGCAGGCCAGACGGCAGCACCGTTTCCGAGATCATCGATCCGGCAGCAAAATACGGTTTGCGCCTGATTACGCTCTCGCCCCAGATACAGTCGATTCAGGTATACGCGCCGCTACAAAAAAACCTCGTCGCTATTGAACCGCAATTCAATCTGCCCGATCCTTACAACAAGAATTGGGGCGACACAGATACGGGGATGGTGTTGCTTAAGCCCGGGCAATCGGTGACGTGGCGAGTACGCCTGGAATTGTTCACGCCGCGCCTCGGGTAAAACGTTCAGGGTGGAAAACCGGGTGTAAGAATAGGAACAACATGCATCGTCTGGCCATCAAGACCCACAAGAAGCGCGAGATCATCGACGTCACGCAAAAGCTGGAAGCCATCCTTTGGAAGCATTACGCCGACAAGACCGGCATCTGCCAGCTCAACCTTCTTCATACCACTGCGGCGCTGACCACTGCCGACCTCGATCCCGGCACCGATCTGGACATGCTCGACGCATTCGACATCATGGTTCCTAAGCTCGACTACCGTCACGAGCACAATCCCGAACATGTTCCCGATCACATCCTTTCAGCGATGGTTGGCTGCTCGCTGAGTCTGGCGGTGGAAGCCGGACTGCTTCTGCTGGGCACATGGCAGCGCGTGGTTTTAATTGAGTTGGATGGCCCGCGCGAACGGGAGTTAGTGATGTCGCTGGCGGAAACGATTTAGGATTTGAGCACCATGGACGAAGCTAAGAAAAAAACATCCGCTGAGGGCGCTTCTGCCGCGAAGAATCGGAGCCGGCGCTGAGTGGAATTTGCAGAAAAGCCAGACAGTATTGCGGCTGGCCCGGCTGATGATCTGGGCCGCCCTGCCCGGAGTAAGTACGCGGGTCGTCTTCGCGAGTTCAAGCTCTCTAGTTTCGACAGGATTGACTATACAAGGATCGCGGTTGTGCTGGGCTTCGCCGCGGGATTTCTTCTCTCCCATCGACTGTGGATCGGCTCGCGTTTCTATCCACTAATTCCTGTTATCCATGGCTTACACCCGATTCCATTCCCGTTCGACTACATTTGTCCCGCCGCACTGCTTCTGCTGTTATGGTTAATTGCCCTGACGTCCCGGCCTCGCCCATATATCTTTAGCTTCGCAGCACTGCTGGTTTTCCTGGCTTTATTTGACCAGACACGCTGGCAGCCTTGGGTCTACTTATATCTCTTCATTTTGCTTTCCCTCGGCTGCTTCTCGTGGAAACGAGAAGATGCTCAGGGGCAGGAAGATGTGCTGAATATCTGCCGGCTGATCACCGTCGCTACTTATTTTTACAGCGGCCTCCAGAAGATGAACCATCGCTTCGCGGCAATTGCGGTAGTCTCGATGCTGGGTCCCAGAGCGAGCCATCTTCCGCTATTACACATGTGGCCGTGGATTATGGCTGCAACTGAGGCCGCTCTCGCAGTTGGACTGCTCACGCGCAAGTACCGCAACCTTGCCGTACTCGGCGGTATCGGCATGCACGCATTCATACTTTTCTCCAACATCATTATTCACGTCTGGAATTCGGTTGTCTGGCCATGGAACATAACCATGATGGCATTTCTGATTTTATTGTTCTGGAAGGCAGACTTTTCGTTTGCCGACGTTCTGTGGCGAAATCCTATACCTTTGCAGAAGGTCGTTCTTCTTCTTTTCGGGATTATGCCATTGTTCAGCTTCTTCGGATGGTGGGATTCGTATCTTTCAGCTTCGCTCTACTCTGCCAATGCGCCGGAGGCGCGAATCATAGTTCGCCGCAACATCCGCGACCGCCTGCCCGGCCGGGTCAAGAACTATACGCAGCCGCTTCCCGACGGTCTCTACGGGCTGGATGTAGGAAAGTGGGCGCTGGAGGAATTGAATGTCCCGCCGTATCCAGCTATGCGTGTCTATCGGGCCGTGGGGGCGGAGGTCTGCCAATACGCCGACAATTCTCCCGATGTCGTTCTCCTGATGCGCGACAAAGATACGCTGCTGGCGAAGGGCCATATGACGCAAGATACCTGCCTGGGCACGATCATGGTCAATAGATGGTAGACGGCCGAGCTTCTACCGACACACTAACCGTAGGCTTGATACTCTTCCCAAAACTTTGGCCATGGCAGGCGTGGTGATCCACACACAAAAATGTCGGGATGTCCGCGGCTCTCCTCATTACTTACTCCTTCGGAATTGCCGTTGTGTCCAGCCAGCCGGCAACCGGTGAATATCCGCTCTGCGTAACTGCGGGGGAGCCCGACCACAATCAGCGTGGACGGAGGCGGCGAAGGGTATCCGCGCAGCCATGCTGAGTTGGTGCCGCTGATCGGCGGCGGTAAATGGTAGGCGGGACCCAGGATCTCGAGCGCTCCTTGCTCGCCATAGTTTCCCACCATCACGCCCACACTGCTGCGCTGCTCGGGAGGCAAGCTATCGCGAATCTTGGCCACCTCTTCGACCAGCTCATTCCAGCCGATCTCCTCCCGCAGGTCGCCATTCTTGCTGAGGGCGAAATGCTTCAGCGGACCACTTTGCGCAAATGGGATCAGGACGGCGGCGAGCCCGAGACCACACAGGGCTACTCCGATAAAGAAGACACTTTCGATCGCGAGTCGCCGACCTCGCGGCAGCGATCCTAACCAGCGCTCGCCGGCGACCGCTCCCATGGCAAACAGCATGGGATAGGTCGGTGACAGGTAGTAAAACCTCGCTTTGGAAAAGAAGAAGATTGCCAGCGGGATGACGTATATCCAGGCCAGCATGCGATAACGCCGATCGCGGAAGTAACAGACTAGTCCCGCAATCCACAACGGCGCTGCGAATAGGTTGGCGCAAAGCCAGAACTGGTCCAGCAGGAATCCGTCCGCCCGCCCCTCGCCGACATCGCGCTTATGAATATGCTGCAGGAAATGTAGTGAAATAAAGTCGTGTCGCCACTGCCAGATGAGGTTGGGCAAACAGATCAGGAACGCGGCCGCCAAGCCGGCCCAGAGCCAGCGGCTGGCGAGGTAGCGCCGCGCCGGAGTCAGCAGCAGCGCGATGAAAATGCCGGCCAGGTAGAAGCACATGGTGTACTTGGTCATCAGGCCAACACCCGCCACCAGGCCGATCGCCAGCCACCACCGCGGATCGTCGCTCTTTAACAGGCGAATGACAAAGTACGCGATCAGCACCCACCATAAGAAGTCGAAGCTGGAGTACTGGAACTCCGTTGCTTCAAACATCGGCAAGCCCGACAGCGCGACGACCAGCGCCGTCGTGATCTGCGCCCGGCGCCCACCGCCCAGTTCCCTGGCCATCTGGCCAGCGACAAAAATGACGATGGCCTGCGCAATGACGGAAAACAGTCGCAGCCCAATGAGCCAGTGACCAAACAGGACCAGCCCGATGCGCTCGATGAAGGGTGTGAACGGCGGATAAGCGACGAACCCCCAGTCCATGTGGAGCGCGTCGCTCAGCGTCTGCAGTTCGTCGCGATGAAAGCCATACCGGCCGTTGGTGAGAATGTGCACCAACGCACCCGTAGCTGCGATGACGATCAGCCACAGAGTGTCGGCACGGCGACTCGTGGCGTTGTCAGGAGCTAGCATTTAGCACTTAGCACCTAGCATTTAGCCTTTGGCAGCTCGCAGCCCCGACGAAGGAACAGCGCGAGATCCTCCGATAATACGCAGGCTAGCCCCGTTTGGTTCCATATTCATTTCAGGAGCCGCGATCATTCGTCTGGGTTGGACTATGTGCTAGGTACTGAGTCCCGCAAAAAGAAAACGCTCCATCCCGCGGATGGAGCGTAACTCCCTAAGAGAGCAGATTCTTCAGTTCGCGCCGGCGGTCTGGGTGTTGGTATCGGCGGGGACAACCGGGCCCGTAGCCGTGACCGGAACTGCGTTGTCATTATTCGCTTTGGACTTGGCCGCGGCCTTTGTCGGAGTGCTGGTTGGCTGGTAGTAGTCGAAGCACTGATACTCCGGATACGACGTGCAATTCTGCGCGTGCTCCTCGGCCTGTTTGTCGGCCTGCAGCTGGCAGGCGCGCAGCGCCGAGAGGCTCGACCAGCAGCTATCGTCGTGCGGATTGGGCAACGAGTTTTGCGCGGTTGCGGAACCCATCAGCAGAATACCCAGTAGCAACGTTTGCGTCAGAATCCCCACTAGAAGCGTTCGTGATTTCATCGGGCCATCCTCCTAACCTCACATGAATAGATTTCCGGCAGCAGCAAACGGCCCTGACATCGTGACCTCGTTTTCTGCCAACTTGCGAAGGGTGCTTCTATTCCCTTGCAATCAACTTTTCATGTAGCTTCACACTCTCCTGCGGCATCTTCGTTATATGCCTGTAAGCGGTACCAACGGCGCCGATCAAGGTTCAAACGTGAAAGAGTGGCCGACACGCCGCGTCGCGGTGTTGGCCCTGCCGGGAATAAACCTGACGACCCTGGCGGGTCCGGTTGATGTCTTCACCCTCGCCTCGCAGTATCTAAGTCGCTCTGGGAAGCGACACTCTCCTGCGTACGAGTTGCAATTGCTGACTCAGGACGCATCTCCCCTGGCGACCACCTCGGGATTTCCAATCGGGGGCGGTAACCCTTGGAAGAACGCCAGCTTTCCTATCGACACTCTTTTAGTCGTGGCCGGTTCTGATGTAGTCCAATCTCGGCTCGACCCCGAAATGCTTACCTGGCTGCGCACGCGCCTCGCGGACACGCGGCGAATTGGATCGATCTGCGCGGGCGCGTTTGCGCTGGCGGAAGCGGGAATTCTGGACGGGCGTCAAGCCACGACACACTGGCAACTTGCGGACTCTCTGGCCAGTAAGTATCCAAAGATCTCCGTGGATGGTGCCCGCATATACACCCAGGATGGAAACATCTGGACCAGCGCCGGAGTTTCCGCCGGCGTCCACTTGGCGCTGGCCATGGTCGAGGAAGATCACGGACACGCGCTCGCTTTGCAGATTGCGCGTCGCATGGTGCTCTTTATGCGGCGGGGTTCGGGCCAGCGCCAATTCAGTTCGCAGCTCGCAGCCCAGGCTGCTGATCACCACCCCATCCGCGATCTCATCGCCTGGATTTCGGAGAATCTGAATGAGGACTTATCCGTCCCCGCCCTCGCGCGCCGGGTTGGCATGAGCGAGCGCAACTTCAGCCGCGTTTTTACCCAGCAGGTGAGCATGACTCCGGCGCGATTCGTCGCCCGCCTGCGAACCGAGGCCGCCAAAGCCAAGCTCGCCGAGACCGGCGATAAGCTCGAAGCGGTGGCGCAGAGCGCAGGATTCGGCGATGGCGAGACCCTACGCCGCCACTTGCGCGTTGAAGAAGAAACGCCCGCGCCTGCATACCGAACCCGCGCCGGCGTAGCCAGTTAGCCGAGAGTATGAATGCCGGTGCTCGTCGCCGTTGAAGGCGGATGGTTCTTGACCGGGTCGGAAGCCGTGGAGTTGCGGACTGAGATCAGATAGATCGCCATCGCCAGTCCTACCAATGCCAGGAGAAAAGAGATGGCCACCGGCTGAATGAAGGCACGGGGCCTAGTGGGCTCGCCGCGATCCAGCGTCCGGACCAGCCGGGCGTAAGAAAATCCGGCAAAGGCATTCACCATCACTCCCACCGCGATGAGTGCCGTGCCGAACCACAACGAAGGCCCATAGGACTGCGGCAGGCGCGTGTGCTCCGCGATCTGAAACTCCTGCAGGAACAGTCCAAAGCGCGCCACTACGAACCCGAACCCCATCAGGGCCAGTCCGGTGCGAATCCATGCCAGCACGGTTCGCTCTGCCGCCAGGTAGTCTGCCAGGCTGGCTTTGCGTTCGGGTACGAGTGATTTGTCCATCGGCTGCGGCGGTCGTTGCCCAGCTTACACCATCACTTCCGCGCGCCGATGCTCCAGTTCGTGCGCTACCGCAATCGACAGCCGCCGGATGCCCTCGCGAATCATCTCCGGCTTGGCGTTGGAAAAGTTCAGCCGCATGTGCGACTGCTTGTCGCCGTTGGGGAAGAACGGCTCGCCGGGGACGAAGGCGACATCCTGCCGCAGCGCCGCTTCCAGCAGCTTGTGGGAATCGATTCCCGCCGGCATCGTGACCCACAGAAATAGTCCACCCTGGGGATGCGTCCACGATACTTCTGGTGGAAAGTAATCCTGCAGCGCTTCCAGCATGGCATCACGCCGCTCTTTATACACTCGGCGAATCACCTTCACGTGCTGGCCGATGAAACCATCGCGCGCCGCTTCGTACACCACCATCTGGGTGAACGAGCTGGTATGCAGGTCGGTGCTCTGCTTAAGCTGCGACAGCTTGGCGATCACCTCCGCCGGCGCCACAATCCACGCCACCCGCAATCCCGGCGCCAGCACCTTGGAGAAGGTACTCAGATAAATCACGTTGCCAAGTTTGTAGCCGTCATCGCGCGCCAGATTCGTGCGGTCCAGCACCACCAGCGCCGGCTCGTGCTCCCCTTCATAGCGCAGCTGCCCGTAGGGATCGTCTTCGACGATTGGAATCCCATACTTGTTGGAGAGCGCGACCAGTTCATCGCGCCGCGAACGCGAAAGCGTCACCCCGCCCGGGTTCTGGAAATTGGGCAGGATGTACATAAACTTCGGCCCCGAGCGCAGTGCCTGCTCCATCTCGCAAGTCTGCAGGCCGTCGTTGTCGATCGGCACCGTGACATACTCGGCGCCCATCAGGTCGAACGCCTGCAGCGCGCCCAGATAAGTCGGCGACTCCACCAGAATGCGGTCGCCGCGGTTGATCAGCAGCTTGGCGATGAGGTCGAGCGCCTGCTGTGAGCCCGAGGCGATGAGAATGTTGTCGACGGTGGCGAGAATGCCATAGCGCGCCATGTGCTGGACGATGAGCTCGCGCAGCGGAAGATAGCCCTCCGTCGGCCCGTATTGCAGCGCCTGCGCAGCCTGCGTTTTCAGCACCCGGTCGCACGCCTCCTGAAAGCGCGCTACCGGAAAAACTTCGGGGGCCGGTAGGCCCCCTGCAAAGGAAATTACTTCAGGACGCTGCGTGAGCTTGAGCAGCTCGCGAATGATGGAACTCTTGGCGATCTTGGTGCGCTGTGCGTAACGATGTGCCCAGGGCGCTGCCATAACACACACCTCCGTCGCAACTATTTACGTTAGCGCTAGACGGGAGCTGTGTCTGTGATGGTTGACACCGTCGGAAGGTAGCTTGCGCCGCGCGCTAGCTGTCGCGTTCTACCACGTATTCGGCCACCCACAGCAGCACGCGTTTGATTTCGGAATCCGGGAAGGTGCAGATGGCTTCGCGCGCCTTGTTGGAGAACTCGGCGGCCCGCGCGTAAGCGGCGTCGATCGAGCGGTGGCGCTTCAGGATGGCGACAATGTCTGCCGGCGTAATACCGTCGAAACCGCCGTTGCTCAGAACGGATTCGATCATGGCGCGCTCGGGGGCGTTGGAGTGCTCCAGCGCGTGCAGCACCGCCATCGTCGCTTTGCCCTCGCGCAGGTCGTTGGCCACCGGCTTGCCCAGGACCTCTTCCGAGGCGGTGAAATCCAGCACGTCATCGACAATCTGGAACGCCATGCCGAGATTCCGGCCGTACTCAGCCAGTCGCTGCAGGTCGCTCTCACTGGCGCCGCCGAGGATGCCGCCCAGCTTCATGCAAACTGAAAACAGGCAGGCCGTCTTGCGATAAATCAGCTCGAAGTGTTCGTCCAGCGAGATGGCTTTGCCCAGCCGCTCGATCTGCAGGAGTTCGCCTTCAACCATGGCTTGGGTCAGGTCGATGAGCGCGTCCAGGATCTCGAAATTGCGCTCTTGCAGCGCGACCTTGAACGCCTGCATGTACAGCCAATCGCCGGCCAGCACGCACTTGGCGTTACCCCACTGCGTATTGGCCGCCGGACGCCCACGCCGGGTGTCGGCCTCGTCGATGATGTCGTCGTGTACCAGCGTCGCGGTGTGAATCATCTCCACCACCGCGCCCAGCTTCACCGCGCCCTGGCCGGTGTAGTTCATCAGCTTGCTGGAAAGCAGCAGCAGGGCAGGACGCAGCCGCTTGCCGCCGCCCACGCGCAGGTATTCACCGATCTCGGTGATGGCGCGCACGCTGGAGACAGTGTCCCTCCCGAACTCGCGTTCAATGGCGGCGAGATCGTCGTGCAGCAGGTCGAAGACTTCTTTTGCGTTCCGGATTACCGAGTTCACGCCTTCGTTCTCCAACCCTTCCACTTTCGGCAATCGTTTTCACCACAGAAGCACGGAATTCACGGAATTGTTTATGTCAAGAATTAGTCCGTGTCTTCCGTGCTTCCGTGGTGAATCCGGTTTTCGCCCCTTAGTTTCGGTAGTTCGTGAACTGCATATCGATGCCGAAATCCTGCTGCTTCAGCAGGGTGATGATCTCCTGCAGTGTATCGCGGTCTTTGCCGCTGACGCGAACCACATCGCCCTGAATCGACGCCTGCACCTTCTTCTTCGAATTCTTGATCAGCTTGACGATCTCCCGCGCCTTCTCGATCGGGATACCCTGCTGCATGGTGATGCGCTGTCGCACCGTCGAGCCGGCGGCGTCCTCGATGGCTTCGTAGTTCAGGGCCTTCAGCGGCACGTTGCGTTTGACCAGCTTGCTTTGCAGCACATCGTTCACCGCCTTCAGCTTGAACTCGTCGGCCGAGGCGAGCACCAGCGCCTCCTTGCCGTCCAACTCGATGGACGACTTTGAGTCCTTCAAGTCGTAGCGGGTGTGAACTTCCTTCAGCGCCTGTTGAATGGCGTTGGAGACCTCCTGCAGGTCGACCTTGCTGACAATATCGAATGAGTTCTCAGCCATATGAATTCAGTGTAACAAGAGCGATTTCCTCTACACGCCGAAGAACCGCCGAAAGTTCTCCGTGGTCTGCCGGCCAACTTCTTCCACCGCCAACCCGCGCAACTCGCCAATCTGGCGCGCGGCCTCCACCACAAACGCCGGTTCATTGCGCTTGCCGCGATGAGGAACCGGCGCAAGGTAGGGAGAATCGGTCTCAATGAAGATGCGGTCCAGCGCCGCGATCGCCGCAGCATCGCGAATGTTCTGTGCCTTGGGATAGGTGATGTTGCCGGCAAACGAAATCATGAACCCAAGGTCCAGCGCCGCGCGCGCATGATCTACGGTTCCGGTAAAGCAGTGCAGCACGCCGCCAAGGCCGCTTGACGCCCAATGATCACGCAGCAGGCGAAACAAGTCCTCCCAAGCATTCTGGCTGTTGTCCGAGGGGCGGTTGTGAATGATGATCGGCAGCTTGACGGCGCGCGCCATCTCCATCTGGCGAACGAAGACCTGTTGCTGCACGTCGCGCGGTGAATGATCGTAGTAGTAATCGAGCCCGATCTCACCCCACGCAATGACCTTGGGATCGCACGCGAGCCGCTCCAGTTCGTCGAAGTCGTCTTGCTTGGCCAGCGCTGCCTCGTGGGGATGAATGCCGACGGTCGCGTAAACGCCCTCGTGCTGCTGCGCCAGCTTAATAGCGCAGTCCAGCGTGCCTGTGCCGGGGCCATCGCCGTTGCCGATGGCCAGCATGGTGGTCACGCCTGCCTGCTGCGCCCGCGCAAAAACGTCAGCGCGATCGGCATCGAAGCGCTTGTTCTCGAGATGACAGTGGGAGTCGGTAAACATAGTGGTTAGTGGATAGTGCTTAGTGGATAGTTAGTGAGATCGCGAAATGATACAGCGTAGTTTCCTGGTACGCTCTTCTCTATCCACCAACCACTATCCACTGACTACTAAACGGTCTCCAGCTCTTCTTCCAGCAGCTGCTTGTTGTACAGCTCGGTGTAATACCCGTCGCGCTCGATCAGTTCGTCGTGCGTGCCGTGCTCGACGATTTCACCGTCGTGCAACACGGCAATCTTATCGGCGTTGCGCACGGTGGAGACGCGATGCGAGATGAAGATGGTGGTGCGGCCTCGCATGATTTCGCGCAGGTGATTCAGGATGCGGTCTTCGGTCTGCGTGTCGACGCTGGCCAGGGCATCATCGAGAATCAGAATGCGCGGGTTGCGAATCACCGCGCGCGCGATGGCCGTGCGCTGCTTCTGACCGCCGGATAAAGTCAACCCGCGTTCACCCACCAGCGTTTTGTAGCCGTCGGGGAAGCTCTCAATTTCTGCGCCGATGCTGGCCGCATCGGCGGCACGGCGAACTTCTTCATCGCTTGCATCCGCCGCGCCGAACGCGATGTTGGCGCGAATCGTGTCGCTGAAGAGAAACGTCTCCTGGGGCACGAACCCGATGTTGTGACGCAACCCGGCGAGCGGGTACTCGCGGATGGGCCGGCCGTCGATCAGCACCGCTCCCGAATCTGCGTCGTAGATGCGAGCGATGAGCGCTACCAGGGTCGACTTGCCCGAACCAGTTGGCCCGACAATCGCCAGGCTGGTTCCCGCGGGCACGTGCAGGTTGATGTTCTTCAGCACCGGCTCGTCACCATGCTTCGAGCCACCGCCGTTTTGAGTTGAGCGCAGTGTCTGGCCGTAGCGGAAGCTCAGATTGCGAAACTCGATGTCGCCCGTAATGTCCGCGTCCATCCGGTTCGCGGGTGCCCCATCCTTCCGCCGATTCTGCGAAAGGGTGGGATTATCCCTGATCTCCGGCTGCTCCGACATGATGTCGTGGATACGGCCCATCGAAGCCGTGCCACGCTGAAACAGATTGATCACCCAGCCGAGCGCGATAATCGGCCAGGTGAGCTGCACCATGTAGGTGTTGAAGGCAACGAAGCCGCCCAGCCCGATGCGATGTTGCAGGACTTCGCGTCCGCCGACGAAGAGCACGATCACGATGGCGAAACCGAGCAGCGTCTCCAGCGTCGGCCACAGCATGCCCATCAGGCGCACGAGTTTCAGGCTGCGGGCAATGTATTCGGTGTTGTCACGCTCGAACAGCTCGATCTCGGCTTCTTCCTGTACATACGCGCGAATCAGGCGCGCTCCGGAAAGGTTTTCCTGGGCGCGGGCCGAGATGTCGGAAAACATCGCCTGGATACGCTCGAAGCGCTCGTGAATACGGCGTCCGAAGTACTGCACCACAATGCTGATGATCGGCAGCGGTGCGAAGGCGAACAGCGTCAGCTTGGGGCTGATCCAGAGCATGAAGGCGAGCGCGCCGACGGTGAACACAACCGTGTTCGCGGTATACATGATGCCCGGCCCGAGCAGCATGCGGACCGCGTTGAGATCGTTGGTGGCGCGCGCCATGATGTCGCCGGTGCGCGTGCGCTGATAGAAGCTGTACGACAGCCGCTCGAGATGGGCGAAGAGGTCGTTGCGCAAATCGAATTCGATTTCGCGCGAGACCCCGATGAGGATCCAGCGCGTCAGGTACTGGAAGATGGCCTTGATGCCGGAGACCGCCAGCAGGAGCAAAGCGTAGACCATCAGATCGTGACGGATGAGCGCCGCCGCTTTGTGCTGGCCCAGACCCGCGTTCAAAACGTCGAAAGCACGCTTGATGACGAGCGGAAAGAAAATCCAGACGCCGTTATTGCATAGCACGCACAGCGCGCCGACGAGGTACGTCGCGCGATACTTGCGCAAATACGGGAGCAGTGGACGAAGGTTGCTGAACATCGTGAACCGGCGGCCGCTGGCGAAGCATAATGAACGAATCGGCGACCGCGCGACTCGTCTCAATTCGATTCTAACGTGATGGAGAGGTCAGCGCGGCATCGCGAATTCTCGAATGGCTTCGCAGCGTGTCATCTGGAGCTCGCGGAGGCGCGAGTTCAGTTGCTAGGGGCGGTAGCGGCGCGCGTTTCGTGGTCTGGAAGGGACGTAATGGATCCAAATCGGGAATTTGACGCCGAAATCGGCGGAAACAGGTTACTCTGCTTCCGGACCTTAGTTACGGCACTAATGTGGGATGCTCTAAGCTCTTGTAGCGCAGCGGTTTACAGTGCCAGAAATTGTTCCACGTGGAACAATTTTGTAAAACACTTCACGAGCGATTTTTGAGGCCACGAAGTTCGATTATGTGGGCACGCGCAACAACATGTAACCGCCGGCGAGTCCGAAGATGAAATCCGGAGCCCACGCCGCGAGTATTGCGGGAAGCTGATTCGCGTTGCCCATCGCTTCGAATAATCCGGAGGTCATCCAGTAGACGACCGCGATGCCGATCGCGACCGCGACTCCGACGAGCGCGCCGCCGCGCCGACCGGACGCCGAGAAGGGAATCGCGAGCACCGCCATAACGAGTGCGATCGCCGGAAACGCGATCTTCTTTTGCAGTTGCACCTTCAGCCGCACCGTATCGAAGCCGCTCTGCTGCAAGTCGTCGATGTAGCGCCGCAGCTCTTCGTAGTTCATCTCCGACGACTGCTTCACTTCCTTCTTGAAGTAGCTGGGGTCCTCGCTCAGCTCATTGAAGGTCGCGACATCGAAGTTGCGGTAATCCTGAATCGATGAGCCGCGCAGGGTTCGCGTCCATCCTTCTTCGAAGACCCACTTGTGCAGTCGCTCCTCCCAATGCGCGCGCTCGGCATGAATGCGGCGCGTCAACTGAAAGGTGTTGGGATCGAATTCGAAAATCGAGATGCCGCCGAACGAATTCGTCTCGGGATCGAAGAACCGGTAATAATAAATTTCGTTGTTCTGACCGAAGATCCACTTGCGATCGGCTTGCAAGTAGGTTTGCGCCGGCTTGCCTTTGATCTCGTTGCGCAGGATCTCCTGCTCGCGATTGGTGTGCGGGATGTAGACCTGATCGAAAAGGAAAAGCACCGCGGCGAAGATGGCGGCGATGACGATAATCGGCAGGGTCGCGCGATAGACACTGAAGCCGCTCGCTTTCATCGCGATCAGCTCGCTGGATTTGTCCATCAAGCTGAAGGTGATGAGCACCGCCAGCAGCACACCCATCGGCGCCATCAGGTAGAGCAGCGACGGACTGAGGTTCCACAAATACTCGGCGACCGTGACCAGCGGCACGCGATTGCGAACGATGTCGGTGAGCAGCTCGAAGAAGGTGAACACCAGGGCGAGCACCAAGAAGCTCGCCAGGATCATCGTCAGGTAAAGCGCGAAGTCGCGCAGGATCATGTCGTCGAGGATGAGCGGGAAGCGAGCGCTGAAGCGGCGGCGGTGTTGATGCGAGGGTTCGCCTCGCTTGCCAAACGAACGTCCGCTGGAACGCGCCGTGCCCACGTTTTGCAGCTTCTGCAGCAGCGTCTTCCAGAACCCGGCGAGGTTGCCGATCTCGATCGGCATGCGATCGACCCGCCACAACAAAATGACGCCGGTGATGAAGAAGAAGATGTTGCCCATCCAAGAGCCGAACCACGGCGACATCTTGCCCTGGCGCGCCATCTGCACCCCGATCAGGGTGAAGAAGTAGTACACGATCACCAGCAGAATGGTGAGAATGAAGCCCGTACTCTTGCCGCCCTTGCGCGCCGAGAGCCCGAGCGGAATGCCAACCATCGCCAGCACCAGACACGCCGTCGGCAGCGCGAAGCGGCGATGGAATTCCAGCTCGTAATACCGCGCCTTGATCAGGTCGTAGGTGTAACTGCCGGGATCGGATTTGCGGACCGTCAGCGATGCCTTGCGCTCGCGGGCGGCATTGCTGAGCAGAGCCCGCAGGCCGAGCTCGTTCACCGGCAGCAGATCGTGCACTTTGTCGTCGCTGGGCAGCGCGATCGGTATCTCGGTGCTGTCGAACGTGGTGATGGAATATTGATCTTTAACTTTGGGAACAATCTGCTGCTGGGTGCCGTCTTCGAGATGGAAGCGCAGCTTGTCGGGTGCGTCGCTGATGAGCGCGCCCTGCTGCGCGAGGGTGATGTTGGGCGACGCCGAGTCGCTGATGTCGGCGAGGAAGATGCCACGCCACAACGCCTGATTGTGCGAAGGAATTACGTCCTGCACGTAAAGGACGATGTTCTTGAAGCCTTCATAGAAGACGCGCGGCTGCACTTCGAACGAAGCCTGCGACGACTTCAGCCGCTCCTGCAAGCGATCGAGCGCCACCGCGGACTTAGGCGCGAGATAGATGGTGTTGAAGAGTCCGAGCGCGAGCGCGCCGATGGCGAAAACCGAAACCGCGCGAAGGAAGATGCCCACACCCATGCCGCTGGCGCGCATCGCCGTCAGTTCGCTGTCGGCGGCCATGCGGCTCAGCCCCACGAGGATGCCGACCAGCACGCCCATCGGCAGCGTTACGGTGAACGTTGTGGGCAGGGTGTAGAGGAAGATTTCGAGAACGCTGGGCAGCGGAGCGCTGTTGCGCACGATCAGCTCAAACAAGCGCCCCAGATCGCGCATGAAGATGACGAAGGTGAACAGCCCAATGCCGATCAGGGCATGCGAAGCAATCTCTTTCAGGATGTAACGGGTGAGAATGCGCACAGCAGACTAGTTTACCGGAAGCAGGTCAGCGGCGAGAGGGCATGAATCACCACGGAAGCACGGAATGCACGGAATGGAATTCAACCAGCCGGGTCGTTAGGTCTGCGGCCGGATGCCGGGTGCCCCAGGGTCTCGCGCTGTGCGAGACCTGGGAATTAGTGTCAACAATCCTCCCGGGTCTCGATTCTGACCGCTCCGTCGATGTGAGGGCTCAAAATTTACGGCGCTATGCCGGTGTTCTGCACGGCCTCGAGTTCCACATATCCGCTGGAATAATTGAGCACCCACTTTTCGGTTCCATTGTTGAACACGTCGTTCTCAATGTTGGCGAACTGGCCAGTCAGCCCACCCGGCTGGAAGACGATGAACTGATAGCGCGCGCCGACCGGCGGAAACCTTCCCGGAAGAATTTGTATTCTCAGGGTGCCGTCCAAAGACACGATCGGCGATTGCAACACTCCGAAGGTATCCGCAGCGATCCATTCGGTCAGCACGCCATTTGATAACTGGTGGTAACCCGGCCCCAGCGGCGATTTTCGGGATTGCTGGCCGACAACCATGGAGGAGTTCTGCTGAAGATAGGTGAATCCTTCATTCGACAATGTAGGAGTGCTGAAGACATCGGTACCAAGCAACGCAACCTGCCCATACTTCGCGACGGTGGTGCCGCGGGCGACAGTCAACGTACCTCCGGCCTCTCCTACATAGCCGATCTCTAACCAGCCGCCGATTGCAACATCATTTCCCCCGATGCCTCGATAATTCGCGACCACGTTTCCGTTGATTTGCAAGCTCGAAGAAGAGAAGAGGCTTCCTCCATTGTTGATGACGAGCGTCCCACTGGGAGGCGTGATGACCGTCGCTTCTCCATTCAAGAGCTCCAAGTTGCCTTCAACGGTCTGCAAGTTTGCGAACGGAGGATTACCGGCAGCGGTGAAGTTTCCGTGAATCTCCCACTCTGATCCAAGGGGAATCAGGCTGACGCCATTCGGTTCGTTGGTCAGAGTCATAGTAGCGCCGGTCTGAAGGTATAGATCGCCATAGTTGGATAAAATCCCAAAGTTGACAGAGTCTGAGGAGTTATCAACGATAAATTCAGCTCCCGTATCGTTAGTGAAAGTCCCAGCGACGGTCAGGCTGTCGCCGCCAGGGCCGAACGGCGATAGTTGCATCAGCGCCGAAGTCTCCATGTTGCCCGCTACGTTCAGCGTCGAGCCGAAATCGATGGCGACGTAGGGATCGGCAGGGGTCCCGACAACATCGACACTGCCTCCGACATTGAACGTGTCACTCTGCAGTTGAAGACTCCCAGACTGATTCACCGTCAGGTCTTGGGCAATATTCAGCGTCTGAGCTGTCCGATTTCCTTGCAGAGTCGAGAGTTCGAACCCACTCGGGCCGCCAAGCGTCAGCGAGTTGATATCGGCACTCGTGTCCAGGGTGACGTGGTCGTTGCCCGTGTTGATGTTCACGTCACTGTTGCTACCTGGCAAGCCCGCGCTCCAGTCTGCGGGACTACTCCAGTTGCCGGCTCCGCCAAGCCAGTTGTCAGGAGACGAAGGAGCAGACAATCTGTGACTGGCTGCATCGAACGTCGACGCAGCGACAGGGGTCGCGCCATCTGTTTTACCCGCGAAGTTCTGCTGCGCGGTGGCAGTCTGCCCGGGCAGAGATACCAGGACGAACATAGAGAGTGCATAAAAAACTGCAAGCGGGAGCGTTGCCGGTTGAAAGGCATTGCACAGGATTGAGCGGTGGAGTGGAATGGGATTGGTCACAAGGCCTCCTGTCGGCGGGACGGTTGACGGCCGCTATTTGCAAGGAGCACTTTACACCGGACTGCGAGGGAGTACGAGCGGCGAAACATTAATTGATCGTGAGACAGTCCAGCCTTCCAAACAAAAAACGAATGCCCTTGTAAAGTCGCAAATATCCGATAGACTGACCCGGCTTGGAAGTGTGGAGAAAGTCTTAAAGAAAGTGAGTCCACTATGCTTGGCGATCAGCTTGGCGAAAGCAAAGGGAAACGAATTGTGCGGCGCGTGCTCTCGGTTGATCCTGTAACTGTTGAGGTGACGTTTGAAGATAGCGGGCAGATTCTGGGTGTTCCCTTCACCGGCACAGGGACCTATACATCCGTGATCCACCCGGACGGCGCCATCTCCGGGGAAGGCATGGGACTGATCATCACGCAGGATGGCGACGGCGTGAGTTGGACCGGGACCGGTATGGGAGCCTTCGGCGCCGGGGGCGCGGTCAGCTATCGTGGCATGTTGTATTACCGCACCGCGTCGCAGAAGCTGGCGCGCCTGAACAACGCTTCGGCGGCATTCGAGTTCGACGTGGATGCGGCCGGCAATACAGCTTCGAAGGTGTGGGAGTGGAAGTCGTCGCAGGCGGCGATGGGCAAGTCTGCCTGATGTGAGGCGCGTTGGTCGGGCAAAAGCGCATGGGCGCCCGGCTTTCGCCCCATTTTGGTGAGTAGGATTGTGCCGCCGGCTGAAGCCGGCTCGGAATCGAAATGGGCGCTACCCAGGACTGCGCCTGCGGCTACGTCTTGGGCTATCCTGTCCGCCGCCCTACGGGCTCTGTCGTTTGGCTGTCCTACACTGACGGGCACAGAAGAGCGAACTCACGTCCAGGGCTACGGCCGCAGTCCCACTCATTCGAACGGCGCGAAAAGTGGGGACCCGCGGGTTGCAGGTCGCAGTCCCACTCATTTGAACAGAGCGAATGAGTGGGGCACCCGGCAGGTCGCACCCGGCACGGGAGCCGGGAAACAGGACTCACTCCTGTGGCACCCGCTGTCCTGCGATTCATCCCACTGAACGCTGCGTTGGCGCGGCGACGTGCTACCCTTTTCAGTTTGCCTTTCGTCGATCACAAGGGTCTGTGTCGGCCCAGCACCTCCGGAGAAAAACTCATATGACATTTCTTCCTCATAACCTGAACTCTGTCCTGAAAGCGACTGCGTTGTGTTCGCTGACGCTGGCGCTGGTTGCGGCCTGGGCGGCGGACGCGCCCAAGCCCGAGGTTCACGGCATCAACGTCGCCAACATGGAACGCTCGGAGAAGCCGGGCGACAACTGGTATCTGTACTGCAACGGCGATTGGATCAAGCGTACCGAGCTTCCGCCCGACCGCGCGCGCCTGAGCGTCTTCTCGGGACTCGACGACTTGAGCAACAAGCGTACCGCGGCGTTAATTGAAGAGATCGCCAAGAGCAATGCGGCCCCCGGAACCAGCCAGCGCAAGATCGCCGACCTCTACAACTCTTATATGGATGAAGCGGCGATCGATGCCAAGGGGATCGCGCCGCTGGAACCGCATCTGAAGGCGATTGCGGCGATCAGCAACAAGAAAGAGCTGGCGTACGCGCTGGGGCAGACGCTGCGCGCCGATGTCGATGCGCTGAACAACACCAACTTTCATACGCCTCACTTGTTTGGATTGTGGGTGGCGCCCAGCTTCAACGACTCCGAGCACTACGCGGCATATCTGCTGCAGGGCGGGGTGCAGCTGCCGGATCGCAGCTATTACTTCGACGATTCCGAGCGCATGAAGGAGGCGCGCGCCAAGTATCAGACGCACGTCGCGGCCATGCTGAAGCTGGCGGGATTCAACGACACCGATGCGCGCGCGCAACGCATCATCGCGCTGGAACATGACATCGCGTCGAAGCACCTTTCGCTGGCCGAAAATGATGACATCCACAAAGCCAACAATACCTGGACGCAGGCAGACTTTGGCACCAAGGCTCCGGGGCTGGATTGGGCGGAGTATTTCCGCGGCGCCGGTCTGGCGAAGCAGCCTAGCTTCATTGTGTGGCAGCCGACGGCGTTTGCCGGCGAGTCGGCACTGGTGGAATCGACTTCGCTGGAGACGTGGAAGGATTGGCTGGCGTATCACACGATCGAAGAGTACGCGCCGTTCTTGTCGAAGGCGTTCTCCGATGAGAGCTATGCGTTCTTCGGGGCGACGCTTCAGGGCACGACGCAGCAGCGTCCGCGCTGGCAGCGGGGCGTGGTGGTCGTGAACCGCTTCCTCGGCGACGACGTGGGCAAGATCTATGCGCAGCGCTATTTCCCGCCGGAAGCCAAAGCGCAGGCGCAGGAAATGGTGAGCAACATCATCGCCGCGTTCCGCAAGCGGATCGACGGGCTATCGTGGATGGCGGCGTCGACGAAAGCCGAAGCGCAGGCCAAGCTCACGACGCTGTATGTGGGCATCGGATATCCGGAGACGTGGATTGACTACTCGGCCTACGAGGTCAATCAGGATGATTTGTTCGGCAACGTGTGGCGCGGCCGGCTGTTTGATTATCAGCGGCACGTGGCGCGGCTGGGCAAGCAGATCGATCGGCACGAGTGGTCGATGACCCCGCAGACGGTGAATGCGGTGAATTTGCCGTTGCAGAACGCGCTGAATTTCCCGGCAGCGATTTTACAGCCTCCGTTCTTCGATCCGCAGGCGCCGGCGGCGACGAACTATGGCGCAATCGGCTCGATCATCGGACATGAGATCAGCCATACCTTCGACAGCGAAGGCAGCGCATTCGACTCCAAGGGCGCAGTTCGCAACTGGTGGACGCCCGCCGACCTGGCGCACTTCGAGGCTGCGACCGAGAAGCTGGCGGCGCAATATGACGCCTACGCTCCATTTCCCGAGCTGCACGTGAATGGCAAGCAGACGCTGGCGGAGAACATCGCGGACCTGGCGGGAATCGCGGCGTCGCATGACGGGTATATTGCGTCGCTGAAGGGCAAGGCGGCTCCCGAGTACGAGGGGTTCACCGGCGATCAGCAGTTCTTCATCGCGTTTGGGCAGAACTATAGAGGCAAGGGGCGCGATGCGGCGCTGCGGCAGCAGGTGATGGTGGATTCGCACTCGCCGGCGCAGTACCGCGCCGATACGGTGCGGAACATCGACGCGTGGTATTCGTCGTTTGATGTGAAGCCGGGGGAGACGCTGTACCTGACACCGGAGGAACGAGTGCGGATCTGGTAACGAGCCGCGTCAGCGGCGACTGCGGTATGAGCCCGGGGCGCAAGCCCCGGGTGATCGCTCGCCGGTCGTTGTCCGAATCGGCTAGCTACAGTTTTGGCGGTTCTTGACGTCGGTGCAGAGTCATAGTTGTCATCCCGCAGCAAATGCGCGCTTCGCTTGGTCCCGCTTTCCGTAACTAACTTTCGTTACCTGCCGCCGGTACCAATGTCGCTGACATCTCCCCTCAGACATGCTCTAATTCCAAAAGGGCTGCTGCGAGGGAATCTGCTCCCGTAACGGGTGTGGAGGAGCCGCACGGGCCGGAAATTGTTTCCTGCGGGAGCGCACCTGCATCAAAATGAACAACAACAAGTGTTGCTGCGGGCCTGTAATCTGAAGAAGGTCTTCCGCTCGGGCAACTCGGACTTGGTGCTCTTTGAGAATTTGTCGCTCGAGGTGCCCAGCGGGGAGATGCTGGCGATAGTGGGCGAGTCAGGTACCGGGAAAAGTACCTTACTACACATCCTCGGAGCGCTTGATAGCGCTTCCGAAGGTGACGTATACTTCGCCCAATTGTTGTTGAGAAGTCTTACCGAAGATGGGGCGGCGGAGTTTCGCAGCCGCGAACTTGGATTTGTGTGGCAGTTCCATTATTTGCTGCCTGAGTTCACGGCGGCAGAGAACGTTGCCATGCCGTTGCTGATGCGGGGCATGAAGCGGCGTGAGGCGGAGCAGGAAGCTCTGCACTGGTTGCAGGAAGTTGGATTACAGGACCGTGCCACTCATCGGTCCGGCGAGTTGTCTGGTGGCGAGCAGCAGCGGGTGGCGCTGGCCCGGGCGCTGATCACCAGACCGAAGATCCTGATGGCCGACGAGCCGACGGGAGATCTGGATGACCGGACAGCGGATGCGGTATTCAAATTGATTGCCAGGTTACATCGCGACTATCGCCTGACCTCGCTCATTGTCACTCACAATCTTGGCTTTGCGCGTCAGTGCGACCGTGTTTTGCGGTTGGAGCACGGCAGGGTGGTCGAGGTGTCGCCGCAATCGTTATCCGGATGAGCAACGTAATAAGAAGTGGCGGGTTGTTAGGGTAGAGCAGGCCTTCAAGGCCGGGGCGGTATGAACCTGAAACGAGGCGAGTACTGAACGCGAACCTGAAGGTTCGCTCTATCGAGGTGATGGATCGGTCCCAGCTTTCATTTGGGGGGCCGGCGGTGACAAGGGGCGAGTCTGCAAGGGGTTTCGGCAGGAGCAAAAACCCAGCCGGATTCCAGGAGAGTTTCAATGTTTGAACGGTACACGGAAAAGGCCCGGCGCGTAATTTTCTTCGCGCGTTATGAAGCCAGTCAGTTCGGTTCTCCGTACATCGAAACGGAGCACCTGCTGCTTGGGCTTCTGCGCGAAGACAAGGCGCTTACCAATCGGTTCCTTCGGTCCCATGCTTCGGTCGAGTCGATCCGGAAACAGATTGAGGGACATACTACGATTCGGGAGAAAGTTTCGACTTCGGTCGATCTTCCCCTGAGCAACGAGTGCAAGCGCGTGCTGGCGTATGCTGCCGAGGAAGCCGAGCGGCTTTCGCACAAGCACATCGGCACCGAGCACCTGTTGCTGGGCCTGTTGCGGGAAGAGAAGTGCTTTGCGGCAGAAATTCTGCACGAGCGGGGTCTGCGCCTCTCGACCATTCGCGAAGAGCTGGCGCGCACCTCGCAGGAGAAGGCGCAGCCGTCGCAGCGCTCGCGCGAGTCGTCGCTGCTTTCGGAGTTCTCGCGCGACCTGACCCAGGCGGCCATCGACAATCAGCTCGATCCCCTGGTTGGCCGCGATGGCGAGCTGGAGCGCGTCATCCAGATTCTTTGCCGGCGCACCAAGAACAATCCGGTGCTGATCGGCGAGCCGGGCGTCGGCAAGACGGCCATCGTTGAAGGCCTGGCGCAGCGCATAGCCGACGGCGAGGTGCCGTCGTTCCTGGCCGACAAGCGCATTCTGGCGCTCGATCTGTCGCTGATCGTCGCCGGCACGAAGTATCGCGGCCAGTTTGAAGAGCGACTCAAGACCATCATGAAAGAGCTGATGGAGTCGCAGAACGCCATCATATTTATTGACGAGCTGCATACGCTGGTGGGCGCGGGATCGGCGGAAGGCTCGCTGGATGCCGCCAACATTCTGAAGCCGGCGCTGTCGCGTGGCGAGATTCAATGCATTGGCGCGACCACCCCGGGCGAGTATCGCAAGTCCATCGAGAAAGACCGTTCGCTGGAGCGTCGCTTCCAGGCGGTCAAGGTTCCGCCTCCGAACGAGGCCGATGCCGTCAAGATTCTGTTCGGCATCAAGGAGCGCTACGAGAAGTTCCATGCCGTCAGCTACACCGATGACGCCATCACCTTCTCGGTGTCGCACTCCAACCGGTATCTGCCCGACCGCTTCCTGCCCGACAAGGCCATCGACCTGGTCGACGAAGCGGGTGCGCGCGTGAAACTTCGCCAGACCTCTCTGCCCGAGGACATCACTGAGGTGCAGAAGCGGATCAAGTTCATCGTGCATCGCATGGAAAACGCCATCGCGAACCACGAGTTCGAGAAGGCCCGTTTCTACTCGGATGAGGAGCGCAAAGAGCGCGAGAACCTGCGCGCCCTGCGCGAAAAATATCACCTCGATGAGTCCTCTACTGGAGTAGTCGGGCGCGAAGACATTGAAGACGTGGTGTCGCGCTGGACCGGCGTTCCCATCGCGTCGATCAAGGAAGAAGAAAGCCAGAAGCTGCTACGCATCGAAGAAGAGCTGCACAAGCGGGTGATCTCGCAGGACCGCGCCATCTCGGCGCTGGCCCGTGCGATTCGCCGCTCGCGTGCAGGCCTGAAGAGCCCGAACCGGCCGATCGGCTCGTTCCTCTTCCTCGGTCCGACCGGCGTCGGCAAGACCGAAGTTGCCCGCACCCTGGCTCAATTCATGTTCGGCAGCGAGAAATCGCTCGTCCGCTTCGACATGTCGGAGTTCATGGAGAAGCACTCGGTCTCCAAGCTGATCGGCTCGCCTCCGGGATACGTCGGCTATGAAGAGGGCGGCCAGCTGACCGAGCGCGTAAAGCGCGCACCGTACTCGGTGGTGCTGCTCGATGAAGTCGAGAAGGCGCATCCCGACCTGTTCAACATTCTGTTGCAGGTGTTCGAGGACGGCCAGCTCACCGACGGGTTGGGCAACACGGTCGACTTCAAGAACGCCATCATCATCATGACCTCGAATATTGGCGCGCGGCACTTGCAGAAGCGCACCGGCCTGGGTTTCCAGGCGGAGCTGGACGAGAACACGTCCACCAAGGTCGAGGACATGGTGCGGAACGAAGTGAAGCGCACCTTCAACCCCGAGTTCCTCAACCGGCTGGACGAAGTCATCATCTTCGGCGCACTGACCGAGGCCGACCTGATACAGATCGTCGAGCTGATGGTGCAGCAGCTGAACACCAACCTGGCACAGCGCTCGATCACGGTCACGGTGACCGAAGAGGCGCGCAAGTGGATTCTCGACAAGACGGTCGTCGATCGCACCTACGGCGCTCGCCCGTTGCGGCGCGCGCTGCAGAAGTACATCGAAGACCCGCTGTCGGAGGCGCTCATCCAGGGCACCTTCCAGCAACGCCCGGCGTTCATCGAGGTCTACCTCGACAACGACCAGCTGTTCTACCGGCCGGTCGGGGAAGAGAAGGTCGAGGGCGTGCTGCTGTACAGTAACGCTGTATAGCAATTGGTTGGAGCGGGCCTTCAGGTCTGCGTTACCAAGAGGGACACTGTTTCGGGGCTTCACAGCCCCGGGGATAAACAAGGGGAGCGGAAACGCTCCCCTTTCACATTGTGATGGTTGGTTTAGGCGGTCGTCCGCGATCATTGAGTCGCGTGCGACAGTCATTCGAGCCGCAAGCGGCGGCTGTGCTTTGAGCCCGGGGCGCAAAGCCCCGGGTCAGTCCATGGATCGAATCGGAGCCGCGGCAGCGGCGGCGCAGGTTGTGTGAAGGCGAGGCCGCTTGCGTTGCCAATCCTTCATCTAACCTTCTATGATCCGCAAACTCCCATCCGGCCAATACCGCCTGTACTCCCGCAAGAAGGATGCTAAGACCGGCAAGCGGCGCAACCTCGGCACTTTCGCCACACGCGACAAGGCAGAGGCTCACGAGCGCGCGGTGCAGTACTTCAAGCGGCACGGATAATCCGCGTGCGTAGATCGCCTTGGGTCACGGCATGAGTCTTGGTTGTTGCCATGAGCGAGCGGCCATGGGATTTGCATCTCCAATTGGTTCTGTTGGTTTGTTAATCTATTCGTAATGGAGCTCTTCGTCTACTCTGCCTACTGGTGCCCCGATTGCCGTGCCGCCAAGCGCTTCCTCGACAAGAACAACATTCCCTATACCGACATTGACATCGAGACCACGCCCGGCGCGGCGGACGAACTCGTGCGCAACGTGGGCAAGCGCGCCATTCCGCAATTCGTGATCGACGGCAAGTGGGTGCAGCCGTATCGCCCGGGCGAAGGATTTCTCTACGAGGAGATGTCCGAGCTGCTGGGCTTGGTGGATGAAGGGTAGAGCGGCGCCCTTCGACCGCGCTCAGGCTCTTGGAAGCTTTGGCCGATCCTAAGTCGGCTTCAGCCCACGGCCTGTGTCGTCCGCTAAAGCGGACTCCCTCATACTGGAGAAGCTCCTGGACGCGGGCCTGAAGGCCCGCTCTACCCGGCGCCAAAGGCCCGCTCTACCCGGCGCAAAGGCCCGCTCTATGCGGTCCCTGACCACTGCATCACGGCACCACTGGCGCAGGTTCAGCGTGAGAGATGCCGACGCCCGCACCGCGATAGGCGCGCATGACGTCGTTGAGTGAGACGACGCCCAGCAGCTGCTGCGTATCGGCGCGGTGCACCACCGGCAGCAAAGGCCATTCGCCCATCAGGCGTAATGCGGTGTCCAGCGGATGATCGGGATGCAGGTAGGGGATTCGTTCCTGGATAATTTGCGACAACGGCAACTCGGCATTGGCCAGCACGTCGAGCAGGTTCGCGCGGGTGATGCCCGACCATTCCTCATCGCCCATGCTGACCACGTAGAAGTCCTGGGTTGAGCCCTGCACCTTTTGCTGCGCTTCCTCCAGCGGCATGCTGCCGGTAAGGGTCTGGCCGATCGGCGGCCGCATGGCGTCTTCGACGCGCAACAACGGTACCTCACGCTCTTCCTCGAGCGAAGGCAGGTCGAGGCCATCCTGCCGCGACAACAGGTCGAAGATTGGCGTGGGCTGAAAGGTCCGCGAGATGAAGTATGCAATCGCATTCGACAGAATCACCGGAACGATGATGCTGTAGTTGCCGCTGACCTCGAGGATCATGAACACCGACGTCATGGGGGCGCGCAGAATTCCGGCGAACAGCGTTCCCATGCCGACGAGCGCATAGGCGCCCACGGGAATGGCGAGATGGGGCACGAGTTGGCGTTCGAACATTCCCACGGCGCCGCCAAGCATGGCGCCCATGAACAGCACTGGGGCGAAGAGGCCGCCGGGCGTGCCGCTGCTGAACGAAAATCCGGTCGCGACGATCTTCAAGACACCGAGCAGAGCCAGAATCTGCCAGGTGTATTGCTCGTGCATGGCTTGATCGATGTAGGTGTAACCCGCGCCCATGACCTGCGGAAACTTGATGCCGATGAGGCCGATGAGCAGGCCGGCGGCGGCAGGCTGGAAGAATTGCGTCCAGGGAGGCAACTGGCGGAGCTTTGGGCGCAGATAGGAAATGTACTTGACGAAGGCCAGCGAAGCGAAGCCGCCGATGACGCCGAGGCTGGCATAGGCGCCCAACTCGCCGGGATGGGCCAGGTGATAGGCGGGCACGCGAAACAGCGGCTCGTCGCCCAGGAACCAGCGCTCGATAACGGCGCTGGAGATTGCCGAGAGGACGACCGCGCCAAGAATGCCGGCAGTCCAGCGCCCGATGACTTCTTCGATGACGAACAGCACCGCCGTGATGGGAGAGTTGAAGGCGGCAGTTAGACCCGCGGCGGCTCCCACGGGTGCGATCAGGCGAAGCTTGTCGCGCGACAACTTCAAACGCCGCCCCAGTGCCGAAGCCAGTCCGGCGCCGATTTGCAGGGACGGATCCTCGGGCCCGAGCGACTGCCCGCTGCCGATGGCCAGCGCGCTGGTGATGAACTTGCCGATCACGGTTGGCAGGGGGATATAGCCGTCGTAGATGTACAGTGCGGCTTTGGTCTGATTGACGCCGCTGCCCCGTGCTCGCGGAAAGAAGCGAATCACGAGAAAGGCAATCACCAGGCCGGTGAGCATCGGCGCGATGAATACGCGCGGCACCGAAGGCTGCAAGCCGCTGCCCAGGAGCTTGAGCTGCAGGAACTCAATGCACATGCGGAAGCACACCACCGCCAGAGCAGAACCGACGCCGATCAAGACTGCCAGAAGCAGGAAAAATTGTTCTTCGCGCAAGCTGAAGCGCTGGGGCGACAACATCGAGCGCAAGCTGCTCCAATACTGACGTCGGGTGGGGGTGGAGACCGCAGGCTTAACCCCGCTGGCATCCTTCGATTTAGCGATAGAGGGTTCTTGCGGACTCATTTCACCGTTTCACTCTCATGCTGAGCCAAGGTCAGCAAGGCGCGGTCGGTCAGCGCCATGTCGGGGCACAAGGGCGCAACCGCGCCCTCCACTTCGAACACGTACTGCATCACGGGCTCGAGTGCATCGGGATCCTTGCGCAGGGCCTTCTCGGTGGCATTGGGCTGCTTCTGCAAGCCGCTGGCGTAAAGCAATTGCAGAGCATTGGGAGGCGCCGTGCTTTCGAGGCCGCCAGCTGCTTCACCCTGAGAGCCGGGAGCTACAATCGCATCGGCTGGAGCGCCGAGGTCGATGTTCTTTTCCGCGGCGCAGCTACTTAAGCGCTTCAGGGCCGCATCGAACGCATCGGCCACCCGGGTTGCGCGTTCGGCCAGCGGAAGCCCACGAGTAGCCGGGTTAACGCGCGAGATCTCACGCGTGAGCTCAAGCTGATCGCGGGCCGCCGGAAGATTGGGATCGTGTTCCACTGCCTTCGAGCTGTCCAGTTCGGCATCAGCGTAATTACCCAGTGCGAGATTCGCCCGGGAGGCTCCCAACCATGCCTGAGCGTTATTTTCGTCTTTCGACAGCAGCGCGCTGAAGGCCTGAAGAGCGTGTGCCGGTTCATTGACCTCGAGCAGCATGTTCCCCAGCCGCAGCAGGTCAGCGGGATCGGAGGGTGCGTCGGCCAGCAGGGCCAGCAAGTCGGCTTGTGCGCGCGCCGGATTGCGCTGCTGCAGGAAGTACTGTGCCAGCTCAAAGCGAGCTTCGGTGCGGTTCTTGCGCGGATCGTCCTGCCATACTCCATTGATGGCGTCGTTGTAATAACGCACAGCGCCGGAGTTGCGACCGCGTTTCACTTCTAGCCGCGCCAGCGTGAGATTCACCTCACCGTTGGCCGGCTCTTCTTCCCAAAGGCTGACGAGATGGGCGTGCGCCTCCGCCAGCCGGCCATCGGCCAACAGCGCCTGGGCCAGACGCAGGCGGTACTCCTGATTCTCGCGGTCGTAGTTGAGCGCAGTGCGATAAGCGTCGGCGGCAAACTTGGGCGCGTTGGCTTGCATGGCTTCGTTGCCGCGGGTGAACCAGCGCACGGCGAGTTCCTGCTCAGTGACGCGGTGCAGGTTGACGAAGTATTGAGTGAGTGCGATTCCTAACAGTAGCAACAGCAGCGTGACGGTCAGGGTGATCCTGGCAGAGTTCTCCCGCAACAGGCGTCCGCAGGAGGGACAGTGGTCAGCCTCGGGGGGGACTTCGACGCCACAACTTTGGCAATGGGCAAGGGCGGGCTCAGTTTGCGTGGCTAATGGCATTCCGGCGACGATCTAACGTCTACTGTATCAAGAGATGCAGGGAAGTGGGCTTGCGGATTTAGAAGGCCAATCGAGAGAACAAGCTTAATTGCAGAGTCACTTGCTGCTTAGTCGCACTAAGGCGTTGAGCTCTTGTTCCAAAACCGTTTCGGATCCGCCAGGATGCTCAGGATTGCGTCGGAATGACGATTGGTCACGATGCCGCGGGTGACGTCCGAGGATTCCTGCTTTAATGCGATGTGTTTCGTCAATGGCTGGAAGCCGAACCGAACGTACTACGACGGACCGGTAAGGGCCTCGGCGACTTCGGGGGGAATATCTGAGGCTGCCTCTTCTTCCAGCATGAATTGCAGCACTTCCTGCGGGGCCGAGGATGTCCACACCGGCGCGAACGACAGGCGATGCAGAGGCGTGGGACCTTTCTCGCGCAACATCTTCAGGTGCTTCGGCGTGCTGTAGCCTTTGTTGGAGGCAAGGCTGTACTCGGGGAAGACCGGGTCCCAGGCGCTGATCATCGCATCCCGCTCGACCTTGGCGATGATGGAAGCGGCAGCGATCGATGCCGAGAGCGCGTCGCCGTGAATAATCGGCGTTTGCCGGCAATCGGAGTTGATGCGCATGGCGTCGATGAGCAGATGATCGGGGCGGATCGTCAGCATGCCGACGGCTTCTTCCATGGCCCGCTTTGAGGCCCAATAGATATTGATCTGGTCGATGGTGGCGACATCGACGGCGGCAATGGCCCAGGCTAGCGCATGCTCGCGAATTCGCGGCGCGAGCCTCTCGCGGGTTTCGCGGTCCAGCAACTTGGAATCGCGAAGTCCGCGGATGCGATAGCTGGGATCGAGGATCACGGCGGCGGCGACCACCGGGCCGAAGAGCGATCCGCGGCCAACTTCGTCTACTCCGGCAACCAGGTTGGCTCCCGCGGCCAACGCCAGCTTCTCGTACTTCAGGGTGCATTTCAGTCGCTTCAGCAGGCGGAGCTTCAGCGTGGCTTTGGAGACGGTCTTGTCGCCGCTATGTTTGCGCGCCTTTTTTGCCGCCGGCTTCATGAGAGGTCAGAGGAGGAGGACAATTCGATTCTATTGCAGATGGGTAAGAAAGCGCCCGCGAGCGGCGTGCTGCTCGACCGAATCCTCCTCTCCGGGCCGGCAATCTAAACAACAGCTAGAATAGTGACAGTGATGCATCGCGTTTATCTCGACAACAACGCTACCACGCCGCTCCTGCCTGAGGTGTTTGAGGCGATGCGGCCGTACTACGTCGAAAAGTTCGGCAATGCATCGTCGATTCATCAGCAGGGCCAGCAGGCACGCGCGGGCGTGGAGCAGGCTCGCGAGAAGGTCGCGGATTTGCTGAATTGCCGTCCCGCCGAGGTCGTTTTCAGCAGCGGCGGCACGGAGGGTGACAACCTGGCGTTGTTCGGGATCGTGCAGCCGGGCGATCACGTCATTTCTTCGGCGATCGAGCATCACGCGGTACTGAACTCGTGTCATCGGTTGGAGCAGATGGGATGCTCGGTGACCTACCTGCCGGTAGATGGGCGCTCGCTGGTTGATCCTGATGACGTGCGTCGGGCGTTGCGGCCTGAGACCAAGCTGATCAGCGTCATGATGGCCAACAACGAGACGGGAGTGCTGCAGCCGGTCACCGAGATTGGCAAGATTGCCGCGTTAGCGGACGTTTACTTCCACACGGACGCGGTGCAGGCGGCCGGGAAAGTGCCAATAGATGTGAAGGAGATCGGCTGCGATCTGCTGACCATCTCGGCGCACAAGATTCACGGGCCGCAGGGTGCGGGAGCGCTATTCGTACGCAAGGGCACATTGCTGCAGCCGCTGTTGTATGGCGGTCGCCACGAGCGTTCGCGCCGGGCAGGCACCGAAAATCTTGCCGGCATCGTGGGATTGGGAAAGGCCGCTGAAATTGCGGCACAAGGTTTCGTCGACGGAAGCGTGACGAGGTTGGCGGAACTGCGCGAGCGCCTGGAGAGCACGTTGCTGGCATCGGTCGAGCAGGTTGCGGTGAACGGCGGCGGGGCTCCGCGCGTGCCCAATACGACGAACCTCTCGTTCGACTGCATCGAAGGCGAGGCGATGGTGATCGCGCTCGACCTGAAGGGACTGGCCGTGTCGACCGGCGCAGCGTGTTCGTCGGGAGCGATTGAGCCTTCGCATGTGCTGACCGCGATGGGATTGTCGGCCGACCGCGCGCGCGGCAGCATTCGCTTCAGCCTGGGCAAGCAGAACACGGCTGAGGATGTGGAGTTCGCGCTGACCCTTGTGCCCGAAGTTGTGGTGAGATTGCGTGAGATTAGCCCGGTGTACAAGAAGGCAGTTAGCATTTAGCACTTAGCACTTAGCCAACTCATGCCAGGGGACAGTTGTCGCTGACTGCTCATTGCCAATTGCTAATTGCTAAATGCTGAATTCTAAGACCATTGCCGTAGCCATGTCGGGCGGTGTGGATTCGTCCACCGTCGCGGCCATGCTTTGCCAGCAGGGGTACCACGTTGTGGGACTCACGCTGCAGCTGTGGAACCAGCGCCGTCTGGCCGGCCGCGAGGGCATGCCGGAGAGCGTGCAGGGCCGCTGCTGCTCGATCGACGATGTCTACGACGCGCGCCGCGTGGCCGAGACGCTTAGCATTCCGTACTACGTGGTCAATCAGGAAGAGCGCTTTGAGAGCGACGTGGTGCGGCCGTTTGTCAGCGAGTATCTTGCCGGACGAACTCCGATCCCGTGCAGCCTGTGCAATAACCATCTCAAGTTCGATCAGCTGCTGATCACGGCGCGGCAGATCGGCGCGGACCTCCTGGCGACCGGACATTACGCTCGCAATGAGTTCGACGAGCGCAGCGGACGCTGGGTCCTGAAGCGGCCCACGGATCGCAGCAAGGACCAGACGTACTTCCTCTTCGGCCTCACGCAGGAGCAGCTGAGCCGCACGTTGTTTCCCTTGGGCGAGATGAACAAGCCCGACGTGCGTGAGACGGCGAAGCTGTCCGGATTGCGGGTTTTCGAGAAGCCCGACTCGCAGGAGATTTGCTTCATCCCTGGCGGCGACTACAAGCGCTTTCTCGACGCTTATCTCGACGAGCAGGGCGAGGAGATTCCTGACACTGCCGGCGAGCTGGTCACCAGCAACGGCGAAGTGATCGGGCGGCACGGCGGCATTCACAACTTCACGGTCGGGCAGCGCAAGGGGCTGGGACTGGCAAAGGGCTCACCCCTGTATGTGCTGGAGATTCGCAGCGGCACGCGTCAGGTCATTGTAGGGGGCGACGACGAGTTGTTTTCGCAGACGCTGCACGCGAGAGAAGTGAACTGGATCTCAATCGACGACCTTCACGAGCCGATGGCGGTGCGAGCCAAGATTCGCCATCGTCACGAGCCTGCCCAGGCGGTGATCGAGAAGAGCGGCGATGATGCGGTGAAGGTAATCTTTGACGAGCCGCAGCGCGCGATTACGCCGGGTCAGTCGGTGGTGTTCTACGACGGCGATGTGGTGGTTGGCGGGGGGTGGATAGGGTGAAGACAGTGGCTAGTGGTCAGTGGATGAATCTACTATTTACTGCCTTCAGATAAACATCTCGTCCGATGGTCCGCCATTGCGGCGGCGTTTCTGCTGGTTGAAGTAGGCGCCGAATCCAGTACTGATTGCCTGAAGCAGTCCTGAAACCTGTCGCACCGGGGACATCACGCTGTGCTGGACCTTCTCCGAGGTTTCCTCGACGCGATTAAAGGTTCGCGTGATCATCTCGTCGCCGCGAATCACCTGTAGCCGGACGCGATCCAGGGTATCGTTGACGGTCACCTGTATGCGTTCCGCGCTGGTGCGGGCCGTGGTGCTGATCTCTGTCGCATTGCCGATTAGCGTTTCCACCTGCGGACGCGACTTCTCGACGAAGCCCTTGACCTGCTCCTGAATACTTTTCGCATTCTCCAACAATGGCAGGACGCGCGCCTGCACCACGCCGGCAGTGTCTTCGGCTTTGTCGGCAAGGGCTTCCACCCGGGTGGCCAGTTTGCGCATGGTCAGAAACATCCCGGCCAGGATGATCATTTGCAGCACGACCGCGGCTGCGGTGACGGCGATAAAAATGGTAAGCAATGTGTCCATGGCAATCACGGTCTGTCAGACCCTTGGCTCCTGGCCGGTAGCCTTCAGCAGACACTCAAACCGGCGAGTGATGGCTGAAACCGGCAACGCTGGCCAAGAGCCACTGGAGCTTGTTCGTCGAGGCGATCAAACTTACGGCACGTTGGGCGTTGCGCCCTCGGGGTTGTCTCCCGTGGCTTCCCGATAAGCCTGGCGACCAGCATCGACAGCAGAACGGATCTGCTCTTTCTGCTGACTGAGATAGTCGCGGCCTTTGTCAGCCCAAGTTCCAGCTTGCTCGCGAGCCTGACGAGCACGCTCTTTGACCGTATTCGTGCCGTCCTCTGCGGCCTCGCGCAACTGCTGGCGCAACTCGCCGCCCGACTTGGGAGCGTAGAGAATTCCGACCGCGGCCCCAATACCTAAACCAGCCAGGAACCAAAGGAATCCAGAGCCACCACCATCGTTTTCAGACATAATTGCCTCCTCAAAAAACCTTGCGAGTCCGGATGTTAGCACCCGTGTAACTGAATTACAAACTGTGCAGAGACTCGGCTCGGCGAGAAGCAGTGAACCTCGATAGGGAAGTTCGCCAGCGCTCAGTCTTCGCGCCAGACGTAGAAGTACTGGTCGTCGCTGCTGGTCGCCAGTTGCAGATTTTCCTTGCCCGACGCACGGCTGAGTGCCGCGCGGATGTGCTCAATTTTGGCTGCCCCGAGTGCACTGCGGGGGATCTTCAAGGCCTTCTTGCTGCGGAGCTCCCCAACCTCTTGAAGGATCTGCCCGACAATATCGTTGTGCTTGCTCTTGCGAGTATGCGGCACATCTGTCCGATCGATGGATTCAAATCTTTGCCTGTTGCCGCTCATGGCCAACCTCTAAACTGCCGGACCAGGTTCAACTCCCAACGGCCTGCCTAAAGATAGCACAATTTCACGTCAAAACCACCTGCTAAATCAAGTAGTAACGTACAACTCTCCTCTCGAAAAACCGCATCTCAAGCTCTTGAGTCCGATAGAGCATGTGCAGTCAGCGGCCGCCGATTCCCCGGGCTGCCGTGGATTGCGATTTCACCGAATTCCTGCGAGTGGAGGTCCTTGTAAATGGACGCGGCGCAAGCACAGACCGCAACCGTTTCCAATGCTGTCGACGGAGTGGGACGCTTTCCCCGCGTGCCATTCGGCATCCGCGGATTGGACGATATCCTGTACGGCGGCCTGCCGGCGGGACATTTGTACCTGCTGGAGGGCACTCCGGGCGCAGGGAAGACGACCATTGCCCTGCAATTCGCGCTGACCGCCTGCCACGCCGGGCAGAAGGCCCTGTACATTACGCTGTCGGAATCGCGGCAGGAGCTGCTGGCAGTCGCCGCTTCGCATGGATGGAAGCTCGACCCTGTTCCGATCTTCGAACTAACGCCGCAGGAAGACTCGCTGAAGCCGGAGCATCAGTACTCTGTTTTTAATCCGGAGGATGTGGAGTTAAACCAGCTCACTGAGCTGATCTCAAAAAAGGTCAACGAGGTACAACCAAAAGTCGTTGTCATCGATTCCTTATCGGAACTACGCCTGCTGGCCCGCGATAGCTTTCGCTATCGCCGGCAGATGCTGGCGTTGAAAAATTTCTTTGAAGAACGCAACTGCACCGTCTTGTTGATCGACAATCAGACGCTCGAGAGCCGGGAGCCGACCGTGCACAGCATCGTGCACGGGGTTATGTGTCTGGAGGTGTTGCAGCGCGAATATGGAACGGAGCGCCGTCGACTGCGAGTGCAGAAGATCCGCGGTTCGATTTACCGCGAGGGTTTTCACGATTACCGCATCACCACCGGCGGGTTGGTGGTCCACCCGCGGCTGGTAGCTTCCGAGCATCGCCACAACAGCCAGCGCGACCTGATGAAGACAGGCATCGCTGAGCTGGACGCGATGTTGAGGGGCGGCGTCCAAAGGGGCACCAGCACCTTGCTGTTAGGCGCAGCCGGCGTGGGCAAATCGAGCCTGGCCTCTCGTTCGGTCTGCACCGCTCTGGAGCGTGGCGAATCGGCGGCGGTATATCTGTTCGACGAGAGCATAAAGGTCTACCTGGATCGCAGCACTGGATTGGGTGTCCATCTTGAGCCCTTCCTGGAGAGCGGCAAGCTGCATCTCCAGCAGGTTGATCCGGCTGAGATTCCGCCGGGTGAGTTCGTGAACGAAATTCGCGACCGTGTTCGCGCGGGCGCCGGGGTGGTGGTGATCGACAGTCTGAACGGCTGTCTGAAGGCCATGCCGGGCGAGCAATTCCTGCAATTGCAGATGCACGAGCTGCTGAAGTTCCTGGGAATGAAGGGTGTGGCGACTTTCTTAATCCTGGCGCAGCAGGGCGTGATGGGACCCATGCAAGCCGAGGTCGACGTTAGTTATCTTGCTGATGCAATTGTTCTGCTGCGCTACTTCGAGGCGATGGGCGATATCCGCAAGGCGATTTCAATCTTCAAGAAGCGCTCGGGAGATCATGAGAGCGCCATTCGCGAGCTGCGGATGTCTCCCGGCGGCATTGCGATCGGCGAGCCGCTGAGGTCCTTCCAGGGTGTGTTAACCGGAGTGCCGCGATACGTCGGCACGCCAAACAAGGACTTGATGGGGGGCGATGCAGCACAGCCGAAATCATGAGCTGCCCGTGCTGATCGTGGCGCCCTACGGGCGCGATGGCGGCTTAATTGTCGAGACTCTGCAAAGGGCCCGGATCGCGTGCGAGTTGTGCCGCGACGCCAGAGCCGCCCTGCCGAAGTTTTCCAATGGAATGGGGGCCCTTCTACTGGAAGAAGAAGCGCTGGATGACAGCCTGATCCAGGAGTTCGCGACGGCTCTGCAGAATCAGCCGGCGTGGTCGGATGCGCCGGTCATCGTCCTCACCAAGGGACAAACCCGCAGCGATCGTGCTTCGAAGCTGATGGCACGCATGCGCCAGCCATTAGGACATACAACGCTGCTGGAGCGGCCGGTCCGCCCCGAAACCCTGGTCAGCACGGTAGAGACCGTTCTGCGAGCGCGCAAGCGCCAGTTTCAAATCCGCGATGCGCTCGAACAGTTGCAAGCCAGCGAGGCGCGCTATCGTTCCCTGATTTCAGCGACGTCGTCGATCGTGTGGACTACGGATGTCTCTGGCGAGGTTGTTGAGCGCCTGCCGTCGTGGGAGAGCTTTACCGGCCAGACGTTTGATGAGTACAAGGGCAGGGGCTGGACGGAGGCAATTCATGCAGGTGATCGCAAGTCGGCGTCGGAAGCGATCTGTGCTGCGATTGCCGGTTTAAGGCCGTATCAGCTGGAGTACCGTTTGCGCCGGCATGATGGCCTCTACCGCTGCGTCTTGTCGCGCGGCGTGCCCGTGTTCCGCGAAGATTCGTCAGTGAAGGAATGGGTGGGCACCTGCTCCGATATTCAGGACCGAAAGGACTCCGAGATCGCACTGCGCAAGAGCGAGCGCCTGGCATTGGCTGGCCAGATGGCGGCCAGCATCGCTCACGAGATCAACAATCCGCTGGAAGCGGTGACGAATCTCCTGTATCTCATCAACATGCGGTCCTCGGATGACGAGGCGCGTCACTACTGTGCCCTGGCCCAACGCGAGCTCACGCGGGTCACAGAAATCTCGGGCCAAACGCTGCGTTTCTACAAGAAGTCCAACCGGCCGGTCGAGACGGATATGACCGAGCTACTGGATTCGCTGTTGCAGCTTTTTCGTCCCAAGTTTGGCCGGCGTAAGCTCAAGATGCAGTGGGACCTCCAGCCATGTGAGAAGGTGCTGGCGTTTCCTAATGAGCTGCGGCAGCTTTTCGCGAACCTCATCAGCAACGCCGTCGACGCCACTCCCCCCGGAGGATGCATTCGCGTGGAGTTACGCTCCAGCCTTGACTGGCGCTACGGGCTGCATCGCGGTACTCGAGTTTCGGTTGGGGACACCGGGAGCGGCATACCTGACGGCATCAAGCAGCGAATTTTCGAGCCCTTCGTGACCACCAAGGGTGAGTCGGGAACGGGTCTGGGGCTCTGGGTGTGCGACGATATCGTCAAGCGGCACGGCGGCCTGTTGCGCCTGAAGAGCAGGACCGGTGACCGTTCGGGAACTGTATTCTCGATTTTCCTTCCAGCTGGTCACGCGCCCAGCCCCCAGACTTCAGAACTCCCGTCGCCGGGAGATTCCGCCGCGTAACAAATTGCCTGGCACAATCGAAGCTTCCTGACGCCGAGCTATCTCCGCGACCATAGAATGCCTGCCAGATCTTTCGTACCGCTGCGCATCTGCATGACTAACCTGTGATATGCTGTATGGCGGTTAGGAGGATAGACATGTCTGAAGTTCATCGCATCGTTACCCATTACGACCAGGTTATGCACGGGTCCGCCTGGCACGGCGATCCCGCGTGGCAAATCCTGGAAGGCATTTCTCCTGAAGTTGCCGCCAAGCGCTCGGTTCCTGAAGCCCACACGATCTGGGAAATCGTGATGCATATGATTTTCTGGGAATGGGTGGTGAACGAACGATTGGCGGGAAGGCGGGCCGGACTGATCGAGGCGAGAAATTTTCCTGCCATGCCCGAAGCTACTCAGGACAACTGGAACAAGACCCTGGACGAGCTGCGCGATTCCAACCGGCGATTCCGGGAGGCGGTTTCCAAGTTGGACGACGCCCGACTGGATGATCTGAGTGCCGCCGGAAAGCGTACCTATTATGACGAAGCCCATGGCCTGATCGAGCACCACATCTACCATCTGGGGCAGGTCACTCTGCTCAAGAAAGCACGCTCCTGATACTGGGCGTTTCTGCCCCGCAGTGCATTTTCGGTAGACAGGACTGCTGAGAATTCAAGCGAGTTTCATCTTACCCAGGGTGATCTGCGTTTACCTCGTGCCATACTCGTTTTGAGGTAACGAACCGATGAACGTGCTCGTGCTCAACGTCGGCAGCTCCAGTTTGAAGTTTCAAATCATCGCCACCGATCTGGAGCGCATTAAGGAACACAAGGACGAACGCTTGTGTAAAGGCGAAGTGGAGCGCATCGGCGGCGAGGCCATCGTTACTTTGCAGGCGGGTGAGGGCGCGACCCGTAAGTTGACGGCCCCGCTGCGCGACATCCCCGCCGCACTGGATTACCTGGTCCGATATATCGCGTCGGATCAATCAGGGATCCCGCAGGTTAAAAGCACAGCCGACATTCAGGCGATTGGAAATCGTGTGGTTCATGGGGGGGAATTGTTCAAGGAGTCGGCGCTGATCGACGACAAAGTTCTGAAGAGCATCGAAGACTGCATCGACCTGGCGCCACTGCATAATCCGGGCAACCTGCAGGGAATCGCGGCGGCAAGGCAAATCTTCGGCAAGGACACTCCGCAAGTTGCGGTGTTCGACACGGCGTTCCATCAGTCGATTCCTGAGCCGGCTTACATCTACGCCATTCCGTATTATCTCTACCGGCGGCATCGGATTCGCCGCTACGGCTTTCACGGCACCTCACATCGTTACGTCGCCTTCCGCTATCGCGCTCTCCGCGGGCTGACGCGCGAGCAAACCAACATCATCAGCTTTCATCTGGGCAATGGTTGCTCAGCAACCGCGATCAAGGCCGGGAAGTCGGTCGACACCTCGATGGGCATGACGCCCCTGGAGGGACTGGTGATGGGCACACGCTCCGGCGATCTCGATCCCGCGGTCGTGACCTTGATGGAAGCGAAAGAGGCGCTTTCCGCTTCCGATGCGGAAATGCTGCTGAACAAGCAATCCGGGCTGCTGGGTATCTCTGGCCTGACCAACGATATGCGCGATCTGCTGGCCGAATTGAGGGAACACGAAGACCGGCGCGTACAGCTTGCCATTGAGGTGTTCTGCTATCGCGCGAAGAAATACATTGGGGCATTCCTCGCGAGCATGGGCGGAGCCGACGCTGTCGTGTTTACGGGCGGCATTGGAGAGAACTCGTCTGACGTTCGCGCCCGCATCTGCGAAGGCATGGAATGGGCGGGACTCACGATTGATGGAGCGAAGAACCAGCAGACTATTGGGAAAGAAGGCCTGATCAGCACGGACGATTCGAAGCTACAAGCCTACGCCATACCCACCAACGAAGAGCTTCTCATCGCCCGCGACACGGTGCGGGTAATCGAAGGCGTGCCACACCCAAGTTAGTTTCGAGCTTCAAGTTTCGGAGTTTCGAGTCACAGAACAAAACTTCCGCACTCGAAAGTGGGCTCCGCGGCGGTTCAACCCGAAACTCGAAACCCGAAACTCGAAACTGCCTCAGTACGGCCAGACCCATCCCGCCTCTTCCGGCTTGTCGATGCCGTACTGATGTGCGTAGTTTCGGCACGCGATCTGCTCGTTCAGGAAGCGCTCCTTGGCGTGGCCGCCGATACCCTGCAGCCGCGGCACACGATCGATCACGTCCATCGCCAGGCTAAAGCGGTCGATGTTGTTGTTGATCGCCAGCTCCAGGGGCGTGTTGATGTTGCCTTTCTCCTTGTAGCCGCGGACGTGCATGTTGTCGTGGTTGTGCCGGCGATAGGAAAGGCGATGGATGAGCCAGGGATAGCCGTGGAAATTGAAGATGGTCGGCTTGTCTTTGGTGAACAGCGAGTCAAACTCCCAGTCGCTCAAACCATGTGGGTGCTCGGTGTTCGGCTGCAGCTTGAACAGGTCGACAACGTTAATGAACCGGATCTTGATGTCAGGGAACGCCTGGCGCAACAAGACGGTCGCGGCCAACGCCTCCATCGTCGGTACGTCGCCCGCGGTCGCCATGACGACGTCGGGCTCACCGTTCTCATCCGTACTGGCCCAATCCCAGATGCCAATGCCTTTCGTGCAATGCGTGATGGCAGCTTCCATCGTCATGTATTGCAGGTGGAGCTGTTTGTCGCAGACGATCACGTTGACATAATTCTGGCTGCGCAGGCAGTGGTCGGCCACCGAGAGCAGGCAATTCACGTCCGGCGGCAGGTAAATGCGAGTGACATTTGCGCTCTTGTTAAGCACGACATCGATAAAACCGGGGTCCTGATGGGTGAAGCCGTTGTGGTCCTGCCGCCACACGGTCGATGTGATCAGCAGATTCAGCGAGGCAATCGCCTCGCGCCAGGACAGGTGATTGCAGATTTCCAGCCATTTTGCGTGCTGGTTGAACATGGAATCGATGACGTGTACGAAGGCTTCATAGCTGGAGAGGAAGCCGTGCCGGCCGGTCAGCAGATAACCTTCCAGCATGCCTTCCATCGTGTGCTCGCTGAGCATCTCGATGACGCGGCCGTCTCTGGCAAGCTCGCCCCCATCGAGGTCCTCGGGGAAGAAATCCTCGATCCAAAACTTCTTGCTGACTTCATAAATCGCATCCAGCTTGTTCGAAGTCGTCTCGTCGGGACCAAAGACGCGGAAGTTGTTCATGTTCATCTTCATCACGTCGCGCAGCATCACGCCCAGCGGCCGTGTGTTCTCCGCCAAGGTTTGACCGGGCTTGTCGAAGGTCGCTGCATAGTTACGGAAGTCCGGCAAACGCAATGCGCGTTTCACGCGGCCGCCATTGGCGTGCGGATTCGCGCTCATGCGACGGATGCCGGTGGGCGCCAGCTCGCGAAACTCCGCGCTGAACGTGCCGTTGGCGTCGAACAGCTTTTCCGGCTCCTGTGAACGCATCCACTTTTCCAGCAGCTGCAGCTGCACCGGATCTTTCTTCACGTTAGTCAGCGGCACCTGGTGAGCGCGCCAGAACCCCTCCAGCCGGTGGCCTTCCACTTCCTTCGGCGCCGTCCAGCCCTTAGGCGAGCGCAGCACGATCATGGGCCAACGCGGGCGATTCACGTCAGAGCCGTCGCGGCCCTCCTTTTGATACTGGCGGATCTCCAAAATGCAATGTTCGACCGTAGCCGCCATCGCCTGATGCATGCTGTCCTGGTCGGAGCCTTCGACAAAGTACGGCGTCCAGCCATAGCCGCGCAGCAGGTTCTCCAGTTCGTCATGAGAAATGCGAGCCAATAGCGTGGGATTGTTGATCTTGTAGCCGTTGAGATGCAGGACCGGCAGCACCGCACCGTCGCGCTTGGGGCTGAGAAACTTGTTGACGTGCCACGAGGTGGCTAGAGGACCTGTCTCCGACTCGCCGTCGCCGACCACTGCGGCGACGATCAGGTCGGGATTGTCGAAGGCTGCGCCGCACGCGTGCGAGAGCACGTACCCAAGCTCTCCCCCTTCATGGATCGAGCCCGGCGTCTCCGGCGTGCAGTGGCTGCCGATGCCGCCGGGAAACGAAAACTGCTTGAAGAATTCGCGCAGCCCGTCGAAATCTTCGCTCTTGTCCGGATAAACCTCCGAGTACGTCCCTTCCAGATATCCGGGGCCGAGCACGCCGGGCGCGCCGTGTCCCGGGCCGGCAAGGAAAATCATGTTCAGGTCGTACTTCTTGATAAGCCGATTCAAGTGGACATAAGTGAACGACAGCCCGGGGCTCGATCCCCAATGTCCCAGCAGCCGGTTCTTGATGTGCTCGGGACGCAGGGGCTCGGTCAGCAGGGGATTGTCCACCAGGTAGATCATGCCCAGGCTCAGATAATTGCAGGCTCGCCAATAAGCTTCGGTTTTGCGCAGCTCGTCTGGGCTGAGGGGCGAACCTTTCACGGTGGATCGCGCCGGTCCGTACGCGCTGATGGCCGCAATTTCAGAATCCACTTCGGGGGCAACGGTACTCATGGAAAGACTCCTTACCGGCCTGCTCCTGTGAGACTCACGTTTGAGCGAAGCCTGTTCTATCAAGGGTTAATTAATGGGCGGAGGTAGTCAACTCGGGCGGGAATTTTGTCACCGATTTTTCATGTTGGATTATCGGCGAGGAGCAAGTGCCATTTTGATATTTCGGCAGGGAGGGAGAGGACAAAGCAGTAGCGCAACCATACTTCCGCTATGGCTTTTTCTTGACCACGAGGGAGTGCCGTACAGGGACGATGGCGCCGCGGCTGGCATCGACGTTCGCATTTTGCGCGCGCGTCACCACTTCCTTGCGTACATAGTTGACGAACTCCGCCATTTGCCGCTGCATTTCTTCCATGCGCTCACGCATCTGGATGATGATGGCGATGCCGGAGATATTGACGCCGAGCTCGCGCGCAAGGGACAAGATGAGCTCCAGGCGCTCGATGTCTTCGTCGGTGTAGAGGCGGGTGTTGCCCTCGGTACGCGATGGCTTCAGCAGCCCTTCACGTTCGTAGAGGCGCAACGTCTGGGGATGGATGTCGTACATCTCCGCGACCGAGCTGATCATGTAGGCGCCTTGTTTCTTACGCTTGGCCATAATTCTCCCGCGTCATGACGTACAGCAGGTGGGGCAGATCGTGAAATATCACCTGCCTGTCCACTGTCATTCCATTGCGCTCGGCAACGCGTCGCGACGGCAGGTTCTCCGCCAGGATGCACGAAACCACCTTCGCCGCGCCGAGGTGGCGAAACGCGTATTCCATGCAAGCGCGGGCAGCCTCCCTGGCATAGCCGTGGCCCCAATAGTCGCGGCGGAAATGGTACCCGACTTCGAGCAGCGACTCGCCTTCGACATCCTGCCTGACGACTCCGCAATTGCCAATGACTTCGCCATTCGACTTGAGAACTACCGCCATTAAGCCGAAGCCATCCGTGCGATAGCGCTCCTGGCTTTTATGCACCCAGCGTTGCGCATCTTCACGGGTGAACCTTTGCGGATAGAACTTCATCGTCAGCGGGTCTCCGATGACGGCGAAAACTGCGTCAATGTCGTCGTCCGTGAACCGGCGGCATGTAAGCCGCTCGGTCTCGATGACGATCTCACCGCTGCGTGGCGCGCTTGCCACCATCATCACACCTGTTTCCACAACTCTTCGCGCGGATCTTCTGCATTCAGCTTGGCGAATTCCCGCAGGATTTCCTTCGAGCGCTCGTCCGCGAGCTTCGGCGTGATGGTGAGGATCTCAACGATTTCGTCGCCGCGCTTGCCTTCGGTCACCGCCGACGGGACCCCCTTCTCGCGCAGGCGTAGCTTCTGTCCGCATTGCGTACCGGGAGGAATGCGCAGCAGTGCGCGGCCATCGATGGTCGGTACTTCTACCTTTGCGCCCAAGGCGGCTTCGCTGAGGGTGACGGGAACAGTGAGACGAATGTCGTCGCCCTCGCGCTTGAAAACCGGGTGTTCGCCCGTCTGTACCACAATGTAGAGATCGCCCACAGGCGCGCCCATGGTGCCGGCATTGCCGCGTCCGGGCAGGCGGATGCGCTGGCCGTTGCGAGTGCCGGCCTTAATGCGCACCTTCAGCGATTCCGTGCGTTCTACACGGCCTTCTCCATGACAAACCGGACAGATGGTGCGGTTTTTGCCGCTGCCTCCGCAGCGCGGGCAGGTGACGTTGAACTTCATGCTGCCGCTCTTCTGCTGGATCGTTCCCTTGCCGTGGCATTGGGGGCACTCACCCGGCTGCTCGATGTAACCTTGGCCGTGACAATGGGCGCAGACCTCGAGGCGAGGAACGTTGAGCTGGAGCTCGGCGCCCTTGATCGCCTGCCAGAAGCCTACGTTGACCTGGTATTCCAGGTCGGTGCCGGGTTCCGGCTGGTTCATGGCCTCGGCTGCGCCGCCTCGATTGAAGATGTTAGAGAAGATATCGCGGAAGCCGCCGCCACCACCGCCGCCGGTGCGTCGTCCGGCAGTGCCGGCGCCTTGCTCGGCGAAATCCGAAAAGTCGAAGCCGCTGAAGTCGAATGGGACTTCCTGGGTGGTGTAGGTCCGCGAGCTACCAGTGCCCGAGCCCGTGCTCTGGCCTGGGCCGCCAAAACCGCCTGCGCCGAATCCGCCACCGCGCGCATAAGCCTCGGCTGCGGCAGGATCGATGTTGTCCGAATAAAAGCCGAGCTGATCGTAAATCTTGCGCTTCTTCGGGTCGCTGAGAACGTCGTTGGCTTCGGAGAGCTGCTTGAACTTCTCTTCGGCAGACTTGTCCCCAGGATTTACGTCGGGGTGATACTTGCGCGCAAGCTTACGGAACGCCTTGCGGATCTCGTCCGCCGACGCGGTCTTCTTGACCCCGAGTTCGCCGTAATAATCTTTCTGGGTTGTGGCTGCCATTCTTGGCTATTAGCTCATGGCTCTTGCAATCGGGTGCCCCACTCATTCGCGGTTTTCGAATGAGTGGGACCGAATCAGTTGATACTGGCCTGGTCGCCATCGCCAACCGGCACGACCATAGTCGGCATAAATCCCAGTTCGTCATCGTTCATGACGGGAATTGCCTTCATGCGGCCGCCGACTCCGGTGGTGATCAGGTACCAGCGACGTTGCTCATTATCGAAATGCAACATGTACGCTTGATTGTTTACTGCAAACCTCAACTTGTTCCTTCAATTCCGGGGAGTCCATCCTGTTTAGCGCGGGGCTGAAGGCCCCGCAGCTCTTGTGTCGTCCCTAAAGGGACTCGCTCATTCAATGCCTGCTTACCCAGGACTCCGCCTGCGGCTGCGTCCTGGGCTATCATCTTCGCCGTCCCTCAAAGCGGGACTCGTCCGTTCGTTATCGCTGACTGATGCTGCAACGCGAGTGCAGGGCACGAACATCCCAACCGGAACGTCGTTATTCAGCCCGCTGTGAGCAGGGGCGCTTACGCGCCCCGTCCCGCTCAAGCTTATTCAATGAAGTCACTAGCGCCGGCATTAGCTAATTGCTAATTGCTGATTACTTCTTCTCGTCGACGTCCACGTACTCGGCGTCGATCACGCCTTCGTCTTTCTTCTGACCGTCTGCGGCCTGGCCGTCAGCTCCCGGAGCCGGTCCGCCGGTGGGCGGAGGTGTGGCTTGCGCCGAGGTCGCTTTGTACATGGCTTCGGCCAGCTTGTGCGAGGCCGAAGTCAGGTTCTCGCGAGCCTTGTTCATCGCGGCGGCGTCCGTTCCCTCGAGCGCCTTCTTGCCGTCGGCGATAGCGTTTTCCACATCACTGCGCTCCTGGCCGGAGATCTTGTCGCCGTTCTCGCGCAGCATCTTCTCGATGCTGTACACCAAGCCGTCGAGCTGGTTGCGGGCCTCGACTTCGTCGCGCTTGGCCTTGTCTTCGGCCGCGTGCGCATCGGCGTCCTTCGCCATGCGCTCGACCTCGTCCTTGCTCAGACCCGAAGACGACGTGATCGTAATCTTCTGGTCCTTGCCGGTAGCCATGTCCTTGGCGTTGACGTTCAGAATGCCGTTGGCATCGATGTCGAACGTGACCTCGATCTGCGGCACTCCACGCGGAGCCGGCGGCAGGCCGGTCAAGTGGAACTTGCCGAGGGTGCGATTGTCGCGCGCCATCGGGCGCTCGCCTTGCATCACGTGTACCTCGACCGACGTCTGGTTGTCCGCCGCGGTCGAGAACATCTCCGACTTTTTGGTCGGGATGGTGGTGTTGCGCGGGATCATCGGCGTCGCCACGCCGCCCATGGTTTCGATCGACAGCGTCAGCGGAGTCACGTCGAGCAGCAGCAGGTCTTTCACCTCGCCGCCCAGCACGCCGCCTTGAATCGCAGCGCCGACCGCGACCACTTCGTCCGGGTTCACGCCCTTGTGAGGCTCCTTGCCGAAGATCTCCTTCACCAGCTGCTGAATGCGCGGCATGCGCGTCTGGCCGCCGACCAGGACCACTTCGTTGATCTGGTCGGGACTGACGCCCGCATCCTTGATCGCTGCCTTACAGGGGCCGATGGAGCGATCGATGATGTCCTTCACCATCTCTTCCAGCTTGCCGCGCGTGAGCGTCTTTACCAGATGCTTGGGGCCGCTTGCATCTGCCGTGATGAACGGCAGGTTGATCTCGGTTTGCATCGTGGTGGAGAGCTCGATCTTGGCGCGCTCGGCCGCGTCACGCAGCCGCTGCAGCGCCATCTCGTTGCCCTTGTCGCGCAGGTTCAGGCCTTCGTCCTTCTTGAATTCGTCGATCAGCCAATCGACAATGCGCTGGTCGATGTTGTCGCCGCCGAGGTGCGTGTCGCCGTTGGTGGACTTCACCTCGATGACGCCCTCGCCGACTTCGAGGATCGAGATGTCGAAGGTTCCGCCGCCAAAGTCATACACGGCGATGGTCTCGTCCTTCTTCTTGTCGAGTCCGTAGGCCAGCGCAGCCGCCGTCGGCTCGTTAATGATGCGCTTCACGGTCAGGCCGGCGATTTGGCCGGCATCCTTGGTCGCCTGACGCTGTGCGTCGTTAAAGTACGCCGGAACCGTGATGACGGCTTCGGTGACCGTCTCGCCGAGGTAGTCCTCAGCCGCCTTCTTCAGCTTCTGAAGAATCATGGCCGAGATCTGCGGCGGCGTGTACTCCTTGCCTTGAGCGAGCACCGCGACGTGATCGCCCGACTGGACGACCTTGTAGGGCACCATCTTCATCTCTTCATTGACCTCGTCGTAGCGACGGCCCATGAAGCGCTTGATGGAGTAAATCGTATTTTCCGGATTGGTGATGGCCTGGCGCTTGGCGACTTGCCCGACCAGCCGCTCGCCATTCTTGGTGAAGCCGACCACCGAGGGCGTCGTGCGCCCGCCTTCTTCGTTAGGGATGACCTTGGGTTCTCCGCCTTCCATGACGGCGACGACCGAGTTGGTCGTTCCCAAGTCAATTCCAATAATCTTTGCCATTGCAGCCACCCTCCTTCAGGGTTGGATAACTTGTAAGTTGCTGAATCGTATGTAGTAATGCCAGCAACCAAGCCATAATAGCAGAGCTACTATAGAACTTGAGTCAATCATTGTCAAGTTTTAGATGTGCCGGTGGGAGTGGAAGTTGCGAAGAGTTTGAGTCTGAATGGGAGACGTTGGCGACGTCATTCCATCCTTGCCATGGCACCCAGTTGAGATTCGAAACCTCATCGCTGAACTAGGCGCACCTTGCCCGCCTCCAGCACGGCGCTGTCGATTCTTAGCGGGAGCTTGAAAGTGCTGGTCATGCCTACGTTCTTGTACTTCGGCGTGAGGTAGTGTTGGACGAACCACTCCAGCGCAAACTGGGGAATCTGAACGCCGTCCATCTCCACCGACTGGATGTGAATGGTGCCTACGCCGTTGCTGCCGCCAGCCTGGGAGGTGGCGTGGATTTCATGCTGTCCACTGAACATGCCGTAGAAGGGATTGCTGGAGCCCTTGCCTTGCATGATTGGCTCGAAATCGATCTGCGCCCGGCCATCGATTTGCCCAGGCAGCGCCTTCAGGCGGACATTGCTCACGCCTTTCGGCAGCTTCACTCCGCCTTCGTTGAAGTAGGCGTTAGCTTCGGACTCGGTGATCTCGGTTGGCTTCGGGTCAGGCCGGCCCTTGGCGCCATTGGCTTTCAGGAATGCGACTTTCCGCTCCATGGAGCGAAATGCGGGGCTGTGACTCGTCTGCTGCGCAACTGCAGCAATAACCAAGACTGACGCTGACGCGATCGACAGCCAACTTCTGAATCTCATCGCAGCGAGGCCTCGGCCGCAGGAGCGGTGACGGTCTGCACCCGCGGATTGTCGAGCGTCCCGGATATAACATACGACGGCCCGGACGAACGCTCCAGCTTCATTGCCAGGCTCCGGTCGTATGATGCCGTCCCTTTCACGGCGTAGCTGGCGCCGCCGGACAACATTTTGCCGTTACTGAAGGTGAAGGTCGCATTCTGCAGAGCGAGTTTGCCGGTAAACTTCGAGAACGCCACAGGCGCTCCGCGCGCGTCGAGCGACACATGCCGGAGCGCGCCGTTGTTCCAGGTGAAATCGGCGGTGCCGCCAGCGGTGCTTTTGAGCTTGGCAGCGGTCAGCCCGGACAGCGACAAGCTAAACGTCGCATCCACAGAGCCGGTCGCCCAACTATCGTGCGTCAGGGAGCCAAGCTGTGAGACTGACATTTTGCTGACTACCCCGTTGCCCATGAAGCGAGGCGGCGAGACAGTGAAGTCAGCCAGCCAGGAGCCGTCCTCGTGGCCGCCCAGCAGATCGGCGCGCAGCTCGGGAAGGCGCAATTTGCCGGACGAGAGCTCAATCGACCCGCTGACATTGCTGGCCGTAATCGGGCCGAGCTCCAGGCGCGGTATGACGAAATGGCCCTGGGCGCGGAGCTTCAGCAGAATGTCGTTGTGCCGGCGGCCAATTTCCAGCAGGTGATACCAGGGCTGCCCAGCCGCAGGATTGAGCAGCTGGTTCAGGCGCGCCAGGGAGACATCTTCGGCGCGAACATCAAACTGCAACAGGCAATTCTCCGGGCCGGTGCAGTGAACTGGAAAGTTCGCCGATCCGGAAAGCTGGCTGCCCTTGGTGAAGCCAGCGGAGAAGGAAACGATCTTCACCATCTGGTTTTCGAGCGTCAGCGAGGCGGAGTCAACCATGAGAGGCTCAGAGACGCCTTGCAGCTCCGCGGTTGCGGTCCTCACCTGCAGCTTGCCCGAGGGAGCAGGCGGGGCAAAGCCGCTCCAGGTTCCAGCTACATCCAGATTCAACTGCGCCGAGCCCGCCAGTCCTATGCCGGGTGTGCCAATTCCGGCTGCCTGGGCAACGTTCAACATGCGTCCAAGTTCCGCTGGTCCGTTCAGATGAAGGTTGTAGCTGGCTGTATCAAACTCGCCGCTCGCTGTAGCCGGAGACGCAGCACCCAACGGCAACGCGAAAGGCTTCACAACAAGTTGAAGAGCAGGAGCTGGAGCCGCCACGGGGGGACGCTGTCCGCGCTTACGTTTCGGATTCGCCGGCACCACTTCAGGAATTGCGAATTGCACCTCACCGAGTTCCAGAGGTTGCTTTAGAACGCCAGCTTGCAGGGCAAAGGTGCGCGTCTGGCCACCGCCGGACCACTCCGGTGGATTGTTTGGCTGCGAGTGACCGGCGAACGTGAAATCGACTTCTCCTGTCGCGGTCAAGTCGGGCGGGAGGTCTTTTTTCACGTGACGAGCGAAGGCGATCAACCGGTCGGCAGGAAGGTGTTCGCCGGAGATTCCCAACTCGTAACCCTGCGCTCCCCACTCTTGGCCATTGCCGCGCACGTGCAGCACACCGTTCCCGATGGGAGATTCGCATTGAACATCAGACAGCGCGTCGGCCGGCGAAGAATAGATTCCAGTGCAATGCGTCCTCAGGCGCAACGCCTCGCCCGAGCTGATATCGTAACGGCGGAAGTCATCGACCTGTGCGTCGAGAGTGACGTTGAGCTTCGCCGGTGAACCGGTCAGAACCGAACTGACACCGAGCGTTCCGCGCCAACCGCGATCGCGTCCGTAGGCAATCTTGGTGAGTTGTCCCAATGGACCGTCGCTAAAATTCACTCGTAGATAAACGGCGGTATCGCGCAGATTTGCGGCGCGCTGGAAGCGTCCGTCCAATTTCAGAGTGCCGGTGTCATTGATACTGACGTCGGTGCGAACGGGTCGCGCGTCCACGCGCACGCCCCAGGAACTTTCCGAATCTACCCAGAGCGCGAAATCAGCATCGGTGAAAGCGAAGGGCTTCTTGGCTTCGCCCAGCTTGAAGTTAATGCGGCCGGCAGAAGCTTCCACATAAGGAAATCGGGGGCGGGACACGGCTCGCAACTCGCCCGTCGGCGCAGGACTCGCCTGTGACGCCCGCTCCAGCAGGTCCTCGACATTCCAGTGACCGTCCGCGCGGCGAACCAGGTTGAGGCTGGGATTGTCGAGATCGAGCGTGCCGATCTCCATCTTGCCGCGCCACAGCGAGGTGAGGCGGATGTAAGCGGTCACGGTGTCCGCGCGCAGCATGGGCTCGGCGCCATAGGAAGGGGCATCGGCTACGACGAAGTTGGAGAGCACGAGGCTGGGCCGCGGAAGCAGCCGCAACTGAATGCCGGACACGGTCACATCGCGGCCCAGCGCGCGACTGATCGCGCCGGTCACGCGGCTGCGGTAACGATTTACGTTGATAAACGGAGGCAGCGCCAGTCCCAGGAATAGCAACGTCAGCACTACCCACGTCATCCGCCGCGAGGTACGGCGCCGCATCAGTGCACCACGTGGAGCATTCGCGACCAGCGCGTCTGGCTGAAGAAGTGGAAGATGATGTTGAACAGCCACGCAATGCGGTCGCCGATCCCCTGGCGTTCGTACTCATCGCGCGGCGTCACGAACGACCAATAGATGAACATGGGCCGGCCGATCACGTTTTCAAAGGGAACGAATCCCCAGTAGCGGCTGTCCAGCGAGACGTCGCGATTGTCGCCCATGGCGAAGATGCTGTTCGGAGGAACGACCAGATCTCCGTTCTTCACGAAGGACGGAAGCTCAGCGCGCCACTCCGGTGTCACGTCTTCAAAATCGCTCACCGCAACGGCGGGAAAATTGTCGCGGTAGGGGATGAAATCGCCCCTGCGAATGACATAGGGCTCATTCAGCCGCTCGCCATTGCGATAGACCACCCCGTCCTGCAAATGAATGCGGTCTCCAGGCAAGCCCATCACGCGCTTTACGATATACAGACCAGGCTGTGCCGGCGAGATGAAGACAAATACGTCGCCGTGGCGCGGGTTGCGATAGGGGATCAGCTTGCCGATCCACTTGGTCGCCGGGGCGAGCAGGATCCGGTCCACAAAGAGGTGATCGCCGATGAGCAGCGTGTTCTCCATCGAACTGGAGGGAATGGTGAACGCCTGCAGGGTGAAGGTGATGATGAAGAGGCCAGTCACCAGAACAATGGCGATCGACGCGATGAACTCCGGAGTGGTTTCTTTCTGCTTCTCCGGTGTCGGCGCCTCGGCCGGCTGCGGCTTCTCTTTCGCGCGTTGCGGCGCGGCTTTCACCATCTTCTTGGTCGTCGCCAAAATCTTTTCCTTAGATTCCTGTTTGGCCCCATTTGCGGTGCGCATCATTGCGGCACCCGCAAAATCCGGCGCCAGCGCATAGAGCTCAGCCACTGCGTCACATTTACGGTCAGACTCGAAAGTTTACCAGACGGAAGCACGCCGGCCGTCACCACCTCGTCGCGGTCCATGGACCAGTAAATCATGAGCGGACGTCCCACGACGTTCTCGCGCGGGACGAAGCCCCAATAGCGCGAGTCGTAGCTGTCATCGCGATTATCGCCGAGCACGAAATACGAATCCTCGGGCACAATCAGCTCGCCATTCTCCGTCAGCTTGCGCGCCCGCTGAAACCATGCCGCCGAGTTCCGGTCGCCGTAAAAGCCACCGTCGGGAAACTCATCGCGGAACCTGTCAAGCCAGGCCGATCGGAATGTCGCGTAGGAATCGTTCTGACGAATTCCGTTGACGTAGACGTGTTTATCGACCAGCCGCACGCGATCGCCAGGAATGGCTATCACCCGCTTCACGAAGTGCTGGTGGGGGTTGACCGGATAGCGAAATACGATGATGTCTTGACGCTTGATCTGCCGGTAAGGAAGCAGCCAGCCCCAGAAACGCGAATGCCCATAGTGCGCCTTGTCGACCAGAAGGTAGTCGCCGATGAGCAGCGTCCCCTCCATCGACTCGGAGGGAATCTGGAACGCCTGCACGACAAAAGTAATGACGAAGATAGCGATTACGATCGTTCCCGCGGCCGACTGCAGGGAATACAGGCCGCGCCGGTCGCGCCGAGGTGAAACCGATTGCGTGGTCTCAACGGCAGGAACAACCTCTTGCTGAGCGGCTACTTCGGTCATGAGTGCTCGGAATGCGGCGCCCGGGCAGCAGGCCTTTCAACTGCGGAGCGGCCTTGCAACAATTGTAGATGTTCCCACGCGAGGCGTGCGGCTTCCTGTTCGGCGGCCTTCTTGGTGCTGCCTTCGCTGCGGCAAGTGAAGGCCTCGTCGCCGGAGGGAGAAGCGGGGATGTGGGCTTCCACGGTAAACATTTTGCGGTGGTCGGGGCCTTCCTCCTTCACCATTAGATAGCGTGCCGGTGCGCGCCCACTGGCATGCAGCACTTCCTGCAATGCGGACTTATGATCCATGACCGGAAGTTGCTTGGCGTCACCGCTGATCTCGGTGAGTTCTGGCTCGAGAATGTGCCGCAGAATGAAGCGGTGCGCCACCTGCAGGCCGGCATCGAGGAACAGGGCGGCGATGAGAGCTTCCAGAGTGTCGACCAGCAGCGCGCTTTTGTTGCGGCCGCCGCTGCGCTCTTCACCGCGACCTAAGCGCAAGTATTCCCCGATCCTGAGCTCCCGCGCCGGGCGAAGCAGACGGCGCGCGCTAACGATGTGGGCGCGTAGCTTAGAAAGCTCGCCTTCTTGATACTCGGGAAAACGCCCAAACAGTTCCTGGCTCACCACGAACGAGAGCACCGCATCGCCAAGAAACTCCATCTGCTCGTTGTCGGGATGGAAACCGGCGGCAGCTTGCGACTCTGCTTCGCGCGCGTAGGAGGCGTGGGTGAGCGCTTGCGCGAGAAGTTCAGGGTGTTGAAAGGTATGCCCCAGCGCTTCTTCGAGTGGCGTCGTGTTGTTGTCGGTTGAAGTCATGCGGCAATGGAACGGCCCAGGTTAGTGAGGCGAACTCGGCTGTCCGGTGGTCGGTGACGGGCTGGACTGGGCTCCGGGCGCTGGAGCCGGCGCGGGCGACGTAGGCGCTGCGCCACCACCTTGCGATGCGGCAATCAGTTTCTCCAGCCGCTCCTGCTGCTGCTTCGCCAGATTCTGCGCCGCAGTTCCATCTTTTGAGTACTGCACCGCCTTGTTTGCCGAATCCAACGCCTGCTGGTATTGCTGCAGCTTGTCCTGGGCTACCGAAAGGCGAAGATACAGGACCGGATCAGGATTCTCTTTGCTCTCGTCGAGCGCTTTCTGCAGATTCGTCACTGCGGCCGAGTAGTCGTTCCGACTCATATCTACCATCGCCAGCGTGTCGTAGGAATTGGTCAGAATGGTTCGCTTGGCGCCCGCGACCCGCTGCGGATCGGCATTGGCAGGAACAAGCAAACCGGTATCGACGTTATCAATCGCAGCCTGAGCGTCCTTGGCCGCTTCGGCCAGACGCTGCTCGCGATCAAGGTCGTTATCGCGGGTGGTCTCGACCAGCGTGGACGCGACCTCCATTAGCGGAATGGGATTAGTCGGATCCGCGGCAATGGCTTTACGGCCGATTTCCACCACCTTCTCGCTGTTGTTCGCCTGGGCGTACATGTTCATGACCTTCATGTACAACGCGGCCCGCAGTTCGCTGTCAGGAAACTTGGTGGCAAAGTTATTCGCCGTAGTTTCCCCCTGAGCCGGATCGGCTTTAAGGGAAGCGTCAGCATCCTGATAGGCCTTCAGCTCCTCCTGCGTCTTGGCCTGCAGCATACGATGGTTCGCCGATGCCGCCTGCGAGTTCGCCGGAGTTTGGCTCGAAGTGCTGCCCGTGGTTTGCCCGCTCGCGCCCTGAGCCGGAGGTTGGGTTTGCTGCGGATTCGTCTGTCCTTCGCTTGTCCGTGCCCAGCCCATCGTCGATGCCAGGAGCACCGCGGATAAAAGTGCAGTCATTCTCATGGTTTCCTTGCCTTCCACTTTGAGCCGTCGCTTCGACCTTGCATCAGTTCCTCAGCTCTATTCGTTTTGGCGCTTTTCTCCGGGCGTCTGATAGGGCGTCTGCAGTCCGCGTTCAGCCGCAGTCTTGGCGTCCTCTGGCACGTCGTTGGTGGCCAGCGCTGCTTTGTATTGTGCGACAGCACTGTCCCGCTCCTCCTGAATATCGAGGATGCGTCCCAGATAGATGTGCGACCACGCAATCACATGAGGGTCCTTGGCTGCCTCCAACGCCTTCTGGAAATCAGCTTGCGCCGTCTGCATCTGGCCACCCAGGCTTGCCACCTTGGCCAGCACAAAATAAGCCCGCGCCGGATCTTCGTTGGCCACGAGACTTTCCTGCGCGAGCTTGCCCGCTTCCGCAGGATTGCCGCTGGCCAGAGCACGTTCGGCTGAATCGATCTTCTTCTGGGATGCACGTTTGGTGGCTTGCACCACCTCCGGCTCAGCTTGTGCCGCGAAAGTCATCTGGCTGGCGCGCTTCTTCTCGTGACTGACATCGATACCGTGCAGCCAGTCGGGAAAGGCAGTTTGCAGCCCAGCTCCGCTATTTTCGAACGCGTGCAACTGAGAGTAGAAGTAGCCGGTCAGTATGAATCCCTGGGCTTCGTCTTTCTGCACCAGAGCCAGACGGTCCTTCTCCGGCATCTTGGGATCGAGCGGTGTTCGCGCCTCGATGGCCTTGACCAGGCACTCTATAACCAGCAGCCCGGTATCGTTCTTGTATTCGACCGCCATCGGCGCGCGCTGAAGCGACTGCAGAATCGGCTGCAACCGTTCGAGCGACGTGCCCCGCCGGAAGACCAGAGGATCAAGAATAAAGTGCAGGTAGGTGTGCCGCAGGGCGTCCATGTGCAGATTTTCCGCGGCGGGCGAAACCACCAGATAGTAGAAGTCCTGCAGATAATTCCTCGAATTGACCTGCCCCGGCGCCATCATGGGCTCCAGATAAACGGTGTAGCTTCGCCCTGCGAATCCCGAAGTCGGCATGCGCAGATAGTTGTCCGTGGAAGTGATCATCTGTGCGACGGGAGCGTGGTACTGGTCAATGAGAGCGAGATACTGGTACTGATGGTTCAGCCAGATGGCATGCAGGTTCGCGGCCTCGTAATACGACTTCAGCAGCGGAACAAAACCCAGCACATAGGCTGCGTCGGGCGGCAGATCGGATTCCGGCAGTTTGGGAACAAACTGCGGTGGCGGACCCAAGTTGAGGGCCAGAGACACGTACTGCGCCAGGTCGTGCGCCTGGTCACCCTGCTGGTGGTCGCGATAGAAGCGGCACATTTCCTTTGCGTCCTGGGCTACGGACGGAGACTTACTGGCCTCGACCAGTTCGGCCCGCACTTGCTGGCGTATAGGTGAGGAGGATTGCAACTCCTCGTCGTATCCGCAGACGTTCATGGCTGAGACCACGCTGAACAGGGTCTCGTTTACGTCCAGCGTGGCGCGCGACTGCGCCCCGGCGACAACGCTGAGCGATGCCGACAGAAGCAAGCCACCAATCATGTAGCCGGCAATCTTCAGGGACAGATCTCCGAATTCACAATCACTTTCCGCTACTGTCCGCGGCGAACTGTTGCGCAAATTCCGCCAGAGTACGGACAGCCACGCCCGACGGGCCTTTGGCGATCCAGGGTTTGGCATCTTCCATCCACGCGACCCCAGCGATGTCGAGGTGAATCCACGGTGTGTCGCCGACGAATTCCTTCAGGAACATCGCCGCTGTAGTTGCGCCGCCCCAGCGCCCGCCGGTGTTCTTGATATCGGCGATATCGGACTTAATCATGTCGCGATAATCGTCTTCCGCCGGCAGCCGCCACATCCTCTCGCCCGACGCGGCCAGCGCTTGATGGAAGCGGTTGTAGAAATCGTCGTCGTTGGCGAAGGCTCCGGCATTGACCATGCCGAGTGCGATTACGCAGGCACCGGTGAGGGTCGCTGCGTCGATCAGGTGAGTCGCGCCGAGTTGCTTTGCATAGTGCAGGCCATCGGCAAGCACCAGCCGGCCTTCGGCGTCGGTGTTGATGATCTCGATCGACTTGCCCGACATGGCGATCTGCACATCGCCCGGTTTCTGCGCTTTGCCGGATGGCATGTTCTCGCTGGCGCAGACGATACCGATAACGCGCAGGTTCGGCTTGAGCTGCGCGATCGCGCGCATGGCGCCGATCATCGCCGCGCCGCCGGCCATGTCGTACTTCATCTTCTCCATGCCGTCGGCGGGCTTGATGGAGATGCCGCCGCTGTCAAACGTAATGCCTTTGCCCACCAGGCCCAGCACCGGCTGCTCCGGCGCGCCTGCGGGCTCGTAGCGCATCACGATCAGCTTGGGATCTTCGTCCGAGCCTTGGGCCACGCTCCAGAACGCGCCCATCTTCAGCTCGCGAATTTTGTCGCCCCCGTAGACCTCGCACTGCAGCCCTACTTCGTCGGACATCTTCTGCGCGCGTTCGGCGAGGATGGTAGGCGTCATGCGATTGCCCGGCTCGTTGACCAGGTCGCGAGTAAAGTTCTGCGACTCGCCGATGATGCGGCCCTGCTCGGCCGCCTGCTTCAGCGCCTTCTCGTCGCCGCCCTTGGCGACGATGATCAACTTGTCGATCTTCTTGTCTTCGCGATCGCTCTGGTAGTAGTTAGGCTCGAAGTTGCCGACCAGCGCGCCCTCCACGATGACCTTGGCTGCGTCGTCGACACCGGCCGGCATCACGAAGGCAAAGCTCTTCAGGTCTTTCGCCTTGGTCGCGCGCACGGCAGCTCCGGCAAGTTTGCGCAGCTCGGCTGAATTGAATTTCTTCGCCTTGCCCCCACCGATCAGCAGCAGACGCTTGGCCTTCAGGCGCTGCGGCTTGTGCAGAAGCGTGGTCTCCAGCGTCTTGCCGGTGACTTCGCCAGACGCGATGAGGTCCGCCGCGGCATTGAGGAGGTTCTTGTCGTCGGTCAGGAGCTGAGGCTTAGGCTTTCCGGGTTTGCCGCCGCTCTTGGGTTCTGCCGCGTTGTCGACAACAATGACGACGAGGCATTCGGTTTCGAGCTGCGAAGGGCTTGCGGTGAAGAGAGTCGTTTTCATGATTGTCTTTCTATTCTAGTGCCCTTAAAGGAGCGACGGATTGGAACCTATCGCCGCAGAAACGTTCTTATATGTACTCCCAACCTTTCAGCGAGTTCCGCTGGGCCCTCTACATAGATCCAAAAAACAAGAAACACGACAACAGGCGCGAGGACCAGGCAAGCCGCAGGGGCCCTTCGACTCCGGCACGCAAAAGAGGCGCGCCTCCGCTCAGGATGACACCTCAACAGAAGCGGGGCGCTCTCAACTCTTACGACTCCGTGCAACCGCCTCTCTTGCTTCCTTGTCGGCGGTTTTCCGGCGCTCGGTTTCGCGCTTGTCCCAGGTCTGCTTGCCTTTCGCGAGCGCCATCTCCACTTTTACGCGCCCGTTCTTGAAATACAAGCGCGTTGGGATCAGGGTCAGGCCTTTTTGCTGCGTCTTGCCGACAAGCTTGTTCAGTTCGCTCCGATGCACGAGCAGTTTTCGCGTGCGCAGCGGTTCGTGATTGAAGATGTTGCCGTGCTCGTAGGGGCCGATGTGCGCATTGATCAGCCAGAGCTCGCCGTCTTTCACCAGCCCGTACGCGTCTTTGAGGTTGGCGCGGCCATTGCGAACGGATTTTACTTCCGTCCCACGTAAGGCGATGCCGGCCTCAAACTTTTCTATCAGGAAGTAGTTGTGCGACGCCGCCCGGTTTTGCGAGGCATCGCGCTCGCCGCTGGCCGTGGGATCGCGACGCGCGTTGGGCTTCTTCTCCGGACGGATTGTGGTTTGTTGTCGAGGCATCGTGCGGCCGGCCCATTGATGAGGCGAATTCACCATGCTAACAGACGATGAACGTCGCAGCTGCGACGCATTCCGAGGTGCTATAATCGCGCCGATTGCCGTGTGTTCGCTGATGTTTGCGAGAACAAACGAATCGAGACGATGCTCACGTTTAGCGTGAGGCAGAGTCTTAAAACCGGAGCCTGGTGTCAGCCGCACGGAGGCGAGAGGTCCGGTTCAAATCCCCGAGTCTAAGGATCGTAATGAAGCGTTTTACCAGCCTGCTGACGCTGCTTTTGGTTCTCGCAGTGTCGGCGTTCGCCTCCGCGGACAAGGAAGCCAAGAAACTCTACACACAGGGCAAGGACGCTGAGGCCCGCCAGGACTACATCACCGCCTACAACTTCTACTACAAGGCCTACCAGCTCAGGCCCACCGATCTGACCTACCGATCTTCGTACGAGTACGTACGGTTTCTCGCCGCCGCCAGTTACGTGCACAAGGGTGAACTGCTGATGAACGGCGGCAAACTGCAGGAGGCGCTGACCGACTTCGAGCAGGCCACTGCGATTGATCCGTCCAGCTTCATCGCGCAGCAAATGGCGAACAAGTGCCGGCTGCTTCTCCAAAAGAGCATGAGCCCGAGCGCGGCGCCGCCGCCAAGCACGGAGTCCGGGTTGACCAAGCGGATGGAAGAGGCGACAGGGCCGGTAGAGCTGGCGCCAATTTCGCAGACACCCATCACCCTGAAGCTCACCGAAGACGCCAAGACCGTTTACGAAACCATAGGGCGGCTGGCCGGCATCAACGTCCTGTTTGATCCCGATTACAACTCCAAGCGCATTAAAGTGGACCTGAATGGGGTCACGTTGCAGGAGGCGCTGGAAATCACGGCGCTGGAATCCAAGACATTCTGGCGGCCGGTGACTCCCAATACCATCTTCGTTGCTGCCGACACTCCGGCAAAGCGCAAGGAGCTGGAGCAGAGCGTTATTCGCACGTTTTATCTGAGTAACCTCTCGATGCCTAACGAGCTGCAGGACCTGGTTAATATCCTGCGCACGTTGCTGGACACGCAGCGGCTACAACAGTTCCCGTCGCAGCAGGCGATTGTGGTGCGCGGCACGCCCGACCAGATCGTTATGGCGCAGAAGCTGATCGAGGACCTCGACAAGTCGAAGCCTGAGGTCGTGGTCGAAGTCGCCATCATGCAGGTCACGCGCGACAAGATGCGCAACCTGGGCATTAATCCCCCGACCAGCGTGAGCGTGCAGCTGCAGGAGAATACCGGAACGACCAGTACCACGACGGGAACCACCGGTTCAGGAGCTACTGGTACCGTCACTACTTCAAGCGGAAATGGCAGCATCAGTCTGAACACTCTGGGCAACTTGAACGCGACCAACTTCTCGGTAACGATACCGGCGGCGACGGCGAATTTCCTGATGAGCGACACCAGCAGCAAGCTCATTCAGCAGCCGCAAATCCGCGCCTCGGATGGGCAGAAGGCCTCACTCAAGATCGGCGAACGCGTTCCTGTAGCCACCGGCTCGTTCCAGCCCGGTATTGGCGGCGTTGGCATCAATCCGCTGGTTAACACCCAGTTCAACTACATCGACGTCGGCGTCAACATCGACATCACACCCCATGTTCACGGCCTGGATGAAGTCACCCTCAAGCTGGCAATGGATATTTCTGCCGTCGACTCCTACCAGAATATTGGCGGCATTCAACAGCCGGTGATTGGGCAGCGCAAGATCGAGAATGAGATCCGCATGAAGGAAGGCGAGGTCAACATTCTCGGCGGCATCCTGGAAGATACGAAAACCAGGAACTTGTCCGGTATTCCAGGTCTGGCGAGTATCCCGTTGTTCAAATACCTGTTCTCGTCTACGCAAACCGACAACAATACGAATGAGATCGTCTTTATTCTGATCCCGCACATTGTGCGCGCCCAGGACATCGTGGCGAGCAATTTGAAGGCGATCGATGTGGGCACGGCGAACACGATCCAGTTGCGGCGCGACAATACGCCGCCGGCATCGCCACCTGGCACGCCGCAGGGAGCGATGAATAATCCCGTGCAGCCGAGGCCACAGGCCAATGCGGGGCAGCCGGCGAGCGTACAGCCGACGGCGGCGACCGCGCCGATTGGCAGCCCGATCGTGAGTTTCGATCCGCCCACCGTCGATCAGCCGGCAGGCTCGACGTTTACCGTCAACGTGAACCTTACGGGCGGCCAGAACATCTCTTCCGTTCCGCTGCAGATCATGTATAACCCGCGCGTGCTGCAGCTGGTGAACGTCTCCAGTGGCCCACTGCTTTCGCAGGACGGTCAAACGGTCGCGCTGGTAAATCGCGATGACAGTATGGTCGGCATCTTGCAGGTGACAGCCTCGCGGCCTCCAGGGGTGAATGGCATCACAGCCGACGGTTCGGTGTTCACTCTTACGTTCCAGGCGAGAGCTCCGGGACAGTCCACGCTAAGCATCAACCGTGCCAACCTGAAGAATGCGGCCCAGCAAACGATGCCGGCCAGCGGTTCACAAGCCATCGTGACCGTTCACTAAGCGCTACGTCTAAGCACTGTGAGCTTTCATCACGGAAGCACACGGAATCAAAAACCCAGGCAACTTTTCCGTGTGTTCCGTGCTTCGGTGGTGAACAACGGCCTCTCGTCCGGAGCCACAAGGTCTAAAATGGAAGCAGTGCTCGCCCTTCGAAATTCCGTTTTGCCGATGGCTACGGTGCGTCGCCGCAGCCGTGGGTTCACCATGGTCGAGCTGGTCGTCGCCATGACGATCCTGATGATCCTGACGGCCATGGCAACTCCGATCGTGCGCATCACGATCGAGCGGAACAAAGAACGTGAGCTGCGTCGCGACCTTTGGGAGATGCGCGACGCTATTGACCGCTACAAGGACGCCGCCGATCGCGGAGCTTTCCAGGTGAAGGTCGACAGCCAGGGGTATCCGCCCGATCTGGAGACGCTGGTTAAAGGCGTCGATTCAAATGGCAAAAAGCTGCGATTTTTACGGCACGTCCCGGTTGATCCCATGACCGGCAAGGATGATTGGGGATTGCGCTCGGTGCAGGACGAGGTCGACTCCGACTCCTGGGGCGGACAGAACGTCTTTGACGTGTATACCAAGTCCGAAGGCACAGGACTGGACGGAACGAAGTACAAAACGTGGTAGCTCAAGCAACAAAACGGAGATCGCAGCGCGGCTTCACATTGATCGAGCTGATGGTGGTCATCAGCATCATTGTGATCCTTATTTCGCTGGCCATTCCACATTTCCAGAAGTCGATTCTTCATGCTCAGGAAACGGCGCTGCGGCAGGACCTCTACACCATGCGCACGCTGATCGACCAGTACACGCTCGACAAGCAGAAAGCGCCCCAGTCGCTGCAGGACATCGTAGATGCCGGATACATCAAGGAGCTGCCAAGAGATCCTTTCACCAACTCGCGCGAGACCTGGGTGCCGGTGACGGACGACAGTATCCAATCGCCGGATCAGACCGAGCCCGGCATCATTGATGTGCACAGCGGCAGCGATCAGGTCTCGAGCGAAGGTACGGCTTACAGCACCTGGTAGCTGCTCTCCACCTCTCATCCGAAGATTTTTTGTGCGGGCTTAAGTTTCTTGCCCAGGATCTCTCCTTGAAACGTGCGCTCGTCTACCCGATGTAAGTGCTTAATCATCGCCCGGGTGATAAGTTTCGTGTGCGGAATCTCCAGCAGGTGATAGACGATGAACCACACCGGCTTCTCGGTGGTCATCCACTGCTGATCGTCGAAGCGCTTCAGGTTGACGGGCCGCGAGACGGTTCGCATCGACCGCTGGCGTCGCATGTTGAAGTAAATCTGGAAGTAGCTCATCGCCAATTCGCGCAGCGAACGATACACCGGCTCGCGAAAACGGCAGTTCGTGTAGTTCGATTTAGCCACCGCACCCCAGTGTCCTCTTTCCTTGTAGATCGCCAGGACATGATCGGTGTCGTGCTCAGCTTCAAAATCGAGCAGCAGCGGCGGATATCCGTTAATGCGCAGGGCAGCAGCGGCAAAGATCGCGCCTTCCAGGCAGTGAGAGGTATTTTCGCGCAGCACGCGCCGTGGCGACCAGGCGGTGTTCGCCAGGTGATACGGCATGTCGTCGAGGAAGCGCTGGATGCCGTCAGCATCTTTCAGGCTGCGCAGCTTGCGCAGTTCGGCAGGGGTGAACCCGAAGTCGTCGGTGGCCATGAGAGTGAAATGCAGTGTACCGCAGTGGTTTCCCCGGAGGCTGGCAAGAAACCCAGACCAGCAAGTCTGTCGCCGGCTCCGGGAATCAAGGAACGGCTTATCCGGCCCGACTGAAGTCGTGCCCTGACTCATGTCCTCTATTCGTTGCGCAGGGCGATCATGGGATCGACTTGCGTGGCACGACGCGCCGGAACATACGATGCCAACAGCGCGACTACGAGCAGCAGTAGCGAGACAATCGCTAAAGTCAGCCAGTCGGTAGAGCTGACGCCGTAAAGAAAGTTGGGCATCACCCGTGTCAGTAGCAGACCGAAAAGCAGGGCCCCCACAGCACCCACCATCACTCCGATGATGGCCGCAACGACACCCTGACGAAGCACCAGCTGCAAGATGTTCTCCGGCTGCGCGCCTAACGCCATGCGGATACCGATTTCGCGCGTGCGCTGGATGACGGAGTAGGAAATCAAGCCATACAAGCCGACCATGGCCAGGATGAGCGCCAGGGCGGCGAAACTTCCGATCAGGTAAAAGGGATAGCGCCGCAGGAAGACTGCGGGCGAGCGGTCGACAATCTGCTGCAGCGACTGCGGCTGCATCAGCGCCAGCTGCGGATCGACGGAGCTGAGGGTAGCCCGCACCGTCCCCACCATGGTTGCCGGGTCGCCACTAGTGCGAACAACGTAGTTCAGATATCCCGAAAAACCAGAGTCCTGGTCAATTGCGAAGTACATTACCGGCGGTGGCGCAACTGCGAGGTTGTCTTCCGCGGCGTCACCCACAACGCCGATGATCTGGCGAAACTGCTCGTCGGGCGAGCTGGTTAATCGCACCCGCTTGCCGATAGGGTCTTCACCTGCCGAAAGGTAGTGCTTGACCCAAGCCTGGTTGACGATTGCTACCCAGGGTCGGCCGGCCGTGTCCGAAGAGTCGAACGAACGTCCCTGATGCAGCGGGATTTTCATCACGGAAAAGTAGTCCGAATCGACGCGGCGCGCCACCGAAGATTCCTCTTCGCCCGGCGCCACAGCGCGACCTTCAATCACGAATCGGTTGGTGCTGCGATTGCTGACCGAGGGAAGTGCGCTGGTGGCCGATGCGCCTTGGACCCCGGGAAGATGACGCAGCCGTTCCAGGAACTCGCGCGCGAAACGCGCCCCATTCGCATTGCTGAACGGCCACTGCTTCTCGACCGGATAACTGGATCCCGGGAGATAGGTGACGAATGTCAGCACATGCTCAGGCTCGAAACCGGGGTTTTGGCGCAGGAGTGCACGCACGCTTTGCAACATCAATCCGCCCGCAACCAGCAATAGCAGAGATATGGCGATCTCGATGACTACAAGGACGTTTCGTAGTCGGCCTTGGCTGGTGCTGGTGCCGCCGCGCGACTCGTCCTTGAGTACTTCGGTGATGGGCGTCTGCGGCACGGATAATCCGGGTCCCAAGCCGAAGAGAATCGCGGTCAATACGCTGATTGCGGCGGCAAAGCCCAAGACCGGCAGGCTGATTCCGGCATCCCGCAGATAGGGCATGAATGCAATCTGCGCTTCGGGAATAGAGCGCACCAGCAGCCACAGCCCGAGCCACGCGGCAAGAAAGCCGATGATGGCGCCGGAAAGAGAGAGCAACAGGCTCTCGATGAGTAGCTGTAACACCAGATGAAGCTGGCTGGCGCCCAGGGCACTGCGAATGGCAAACTCGCGGCGGCGATCGATGGAGCGGGACATCAGCAGGTTGGCAACGTTGGCGCACGCGATCAGCAGCACGAAGGCGACTGCGCCGAACAGCACCCATAACAAGGGGCGCACGTTGCCCACGATTTCTTCCCTCAGGGGCGCAACACTGACGTTTACCGCGGCGTTCTGCTGTGGATACTCGTGGGCAAGCTGAGCGGAGATGGTCTGCATCTCGGCCCTGGCCTGGCGAAGGGTTGCGCCCGGGGCCAGCCTGCCAATTACGTTTAGCCAGCGAGCATTGCGTGCGGTGGCTTCGTAAGGATTCAGGTGAATCGGCACCCAGAAGGGCGTCGCTCCTGCGGGAACGAACTCGAAATCGCGCGGGAGCACGCCAATGACGGTGACCGGCTTGTTGTCCATCCGCACGACTCGGCCGATGACTCCGGGGTCCCCGCCGAAGTCGCTTTTCCAGAAGTCGAAGCTGAGGATCACTACCGTCGGACCGGAGCCTTCAGGCAGGTCCTCACCGGCTGCGAAGTCGCGGCCGAGTATGGGGCTGACACCCAGCGTGGAAAAGAAATTGACCGTGACCATGTCGCAAAAAACGGTCTTGGGTTCGCCGCTGCCGGAAAGGGCGAAAACGTCGGCGGAATACCCTGCCAGGGATTCGAAACTCTTGGCGGTGCGGATCCAGTCTTGGAAGTCGGGATACGAGGCGTTGTAAGCGCAGCAGCCGGTCTTGTGGCGGGCTTCGCCGATCGTGACCAGCCGTTCCGGATCGCGAAACGGCAGCGGCCGCAAAAGCACGGGGTAGACCACCGAGAAGATCGCGGTATTCGCCCCGATTGCCAGTGCCAGCGTGACGATGGCTGCCACCGTGAAGCCGGGACTCTTACGCAGCATTCGCAGTCCGTAACGAAAGTCCTGGCGCAGGGTACCCATGCGATTTGATGCGTGACTGCAACCGGGACTTAGCTGTCACAATCCGCGCTTTGCGCATCATAGCGTAGTTCTTCCCGGCTCGACAGTGCTACCTGCAGAACCTGCGGAGCGAACAAACTCGTAAATCTAGTTTGTTAAGGGATGAGCCCCCTCCGATGCGCAGATCGGCGGCGCTTTCACGACAGGTGAGGAATCGTTCTCAGCTGCAGCCGCATCTTGTATCCTTTCGCACGTGGTTCTCAGTGGCGCACCGCGGACGTTTCGGTGACTAAAACGATTCGATGGCAAGCACAACCATAGCCGGCGCGGGAGGCCTGACAATCAGCCGGCCGGTGTCCAGTCCGTGGCTCATTGCCGTATCGGTCATGCTGGCGACGTTCATGGAGGTGCTGGACACATCCATTGCGTCGGTCGCTTTGCCTTACATCGCCGGAAGTTTATCGGCGACTAACGACGAAGCCACTTGGGTACTGACCAGCTATCTGGTGGCCAATGCGGTGGTGTTGCCGGCCAGCACATGGTTCTCGCTGAAATTCGGCCGTAAACGATTTCTTGTTACCTGCATCATCATCTTCACCGTGTCGTCGTTTGCCTGTGGGGCCGCAACCAGTCTGTGGATGATCCTGCTGGCACGCGCCGTTCAGGGCGCAGGCGGCGGCGCATTGCAGCCCTTATCGCAGGCCATCCTGCTGGAGAGCTTTCCACCCGAGAAACGCGGCGCCGCCTTGGCTGTCTTCGCTCTCGGCGTTGTGGTTGCGCCCGTACTCGGCCCAACTTTGGGGGGCTATCTCACTGATGTCTATTCGTGGCGCTGGGCCTTCTACATCAACATTCCAATTGGAATCCTGGCAATTTTGCTGATTATGCGATTCGTGGAGGATCCGCCGTACATCAAGAATGCAAAGCCGGGAAGGATTGACGCCATCGGTCTGGGGCTGCTGGCGGTATGGCTCGGTTGTCTGCAGATTATCCTGGACAAAGGCCAGGAAGATGACTGGTTCGGCGCGACCTGGATTCGCTGGGCCACCTTCGCTCTGGTCGTTTCCTTCGTAGCTTTCATCGTCCGCCAGCTCACCCACGACAAACCGCTAGTGGATCTGCGGGTCTTCCGACACCGAAACTTCCTGATCGGCTGCATCCTCATCGCAGTTTTCGGCGCCAGCCTTTACGGCCTGATCACCCTGCTGCCGCTGTTCTATCAGGAGTTGTTGGGCTATACCGCCTATGCCGCAGGTTGGGCGGTCAGTCCGCGCGGAGTCGGCGCAATCATCGCCATGCCGATTATCGGTATCCTAACCAGCAAAATCGACAATCGCTACCTCATCGCTGCCGGCTTCGCTATGTTTGGCATCTCCGGCCTTTGGTTTGGACAAGTGAACCTCGACATTTCGCAGTGGTCATTTGTCTGGGCGATTATCTTAAGCGGTTTCGGTTCGGGTTCGGTGTTTGTGCCCTTGTCGGCGGTCACCGTGGCTGGATTGGCCAACGAGGAAATCGGCAACGCCAGCGGCTTGTATAACCTTTTCCGAAATGTTGGTGGCAGCATCGGGATCTCGATCGTGAATACGATTGTTGCCCGTCACCAGCAGCTGCACCAGAACGAACTGGTGCGTTCGCTGACCCCCAGCAGCCCGCTCTTTCAGAATCAGTTGCACTCGCTGCAGCAGTATCTCTACACGCAAGGGTATGGTCCCGTGGACTCGATGCGGAAAGCGTATGGGCTGATCGGCGGCGAGCTGACAGCGCAGGCGCGGCTATGGTCGTACGTAGACGATTTCCGTTACATGGCGCTGGCTTGTTTCGCGTGCGTTCCGATCGTCTTTCTTCTGAAAAAAGCGGTCAGACGCCCCGGCGCGCAGGCTATCGGACACTAAAGCGCTGACCACAATTCTCTGCAGCAGAGCGCCACATAAGGGGCAGACACTTCTGTGGCATTGTTTTCGTTAGGAATTTGCGTTATCAAGGAAGTGATTCGAACGTCCTTTCTGTCCTTTCGTGCAAGAGGTTGAGATTGGCCGCCATGTGCAGGGCGGCCAATTTTTTTTTGCAGCGCACAATCTCGCGCGCATGCTTCGCATACCTCGATTCGCACTGCCGAATTATCCCTCGCCATTCCTGAAAACAAAAGCCCGCCTCATAACGAGGCGGGCTCGAAAGGTACAGGGTTTCGCCTAGCTGCCGTTCTGGCAAATCTGGGTGATACCGGTGTAGCCCTGGAAAGTCCAGTAGCCGTTCACCGGACCGTTGGGATCGCCACCGAAGTACTTCAGCGTTACCAGGTCCTGGAGATGGTAGGTGAAGCTGTGGAGCTCGTAGGGCCAGGTGCCATACGGATGTCCGGGCTGTCCGTTCTCCAGCGGATCGCCGACTTCCAGGATGCCGCAAGGAGTGGAGTTCTCGGTCGGATACAGGGGATCGTCCACCCACTCGCCAACTTCGTGCGACAGAGCAGAGACGTCCTGCGAGAAGACGCCCGGCGTGGTGATGTACTCGAAGTTCGCGTAGGTCTGGGCGCCATTAGCGCTGTGATAGCCGCCGATGCAGCAGCCGCCTTCCGTGAGGTAGGTGTTGGCGTTGATGAAGATGGGGAAGCCAGTAGGATTGATCGTCTGGCTCTGCGCCATGTAGTTGCTGATCTGGGTGTCGTAGTAGTTGATGTCAACCAGCGCGACGTCCACGCCAAACTCCGTTCCCTGATGTCCGCTTGCTGCGGGAACGTTCAGCGTGATTTCAGGCAGAATCTGCACGCGGAAGGTGGGACCGCCGAGCAGCACGTGCGAGTTCTGGTTGTTCTGCACGATGCTCCAGAAGTTTGCGCGCTGGAAGGCATCGATGTACTGCGTGGTGCCGACATTCACGCCGCCCTGGGTATAGTTCGTCGTCATGTCGAAGACGGGCGACAGTACGGTGCGGGCGACCGGGCTGAGCGGTCCGCCAGCTAGGGGATCCCACACGGAACCGTCGGACAGAACCAGCTTAACCGGAACAATCCAGGTGGTGATCAGAGCGGTGTTGTTTTGGGACGGATCGTTACCCACCATTACGTAGTTGTACTGGTGGCTATTGTAGGTAAAGCTGCCATTCCACTCGACCAGAGTACCGGTAAGATTTTGTCCCGGAAGTGCCGGCTTGGGCGGAATAACGGTGAAACGTGGATGCGCCGGCATGGTATCTTCCGCTGCCAGGGCGAAGGTGGACAAGCAGAACGCAGCTAGGAGCGTAAGCGCCAGGATCTGGCACAGGCCCGCAAAACGTGTCTTCATTAACTTCACTTCTCCTCAATTCGATTTGATACGGATTGGCCCATCATCCCAAGCAGAGATTCCACACGACCGTTCCATCGGCCATCCATGGATTGCTAGTGCCTGCAGAACTTTTCGAGAGGATCAGGATGATTGTTGGTAGGATTCTAGCAGGTTTTTGGCCATTTGTAAGAACGTTCGTTCACCTACTTCTTCCCCGCCAAGGTCAGCGCCGGACGTTCATTCGAGATGCTTTGCGGAAAGCCGCAACATTGTGCCCGAATCGTGCTATCGCGCGGACGTAAAGTTCGGAGTGCAATGTCTTTCATTGGCGGGAACTACGGAGAGCAATAGTTTACCTCAGCCCCGGATCCGCGCCGCATCGAATTGCCGAGCGTCGGGAAAAGAATGGCCCCGACGCTTCCGTCGAGGCCCAATCAGAACCAGAGGTTGCAGGGGACAGGCTAGAAGGCCGAAGGTGTGCGCGGGCTACCCAGTCCGGTGCACTGGTCCCAGCCCACCAATGCCGGGGCGCCGTTGCTGCCAACCTGAGGGTCATAGAAGTAGTGACGATAGATCCCGGGATTGTTGTACCACTGGTAGGTCTGGCCCAACTCCAGGATGTTGTTCCTGCGGAAATTGCCGGCCTGATTCACGATTCCGGCCAGCAGGGGTGACGACAAACTGGTTCCCCCGACGACGCACCAGCCGCCGCAGAAGGTGGAGCTGTAGACGTCCGCTCCGGAGGCGGGACTGGCGTCCGCGGACCAATCCGGCGTGCCACGCTTGGTGCCCACACGGCTGGCCAGCAGAATCTGGTATTGCGGGAGTGGCTCGTAGATACTGATGCCGCCACCGCTGCCCGACCAGCAATCTTCTTCACCCGTGAAGTTGCCGTTGCTGTCGCGCCGGATGGTGGTGCCGCCGGCCGAGGTTACCCAGGGAGAAATGCTGGGATACGCCGGGCCCAGGCCGGAGTCGCCCGCCGAACCGAAGAACACGATGCCGGGTACCTGGAAGTAATGGTCATAGCTTAGTTCGCAGTTGCCGGAGCCGCACCAGGTTTCGCCACCATTGTAGGTCCAGCTATTGGAGATTTCCCCGGCGCCATAGGTGCTCACAATGTAATTGGCCGCGCCGTCCTCCGCTCCGTCAGCAATAGGATCAGTGGTGAACGATGCCACAATGATAGTTGCGTTGGGCGCCATAGCGTGCGCATAGTCCACGTCAAGAGCGGTTTCCAGGTCCCATTCAGAGCCGGCATTGTTGGGACAAGACGGCCCGGGATAGCACTGTTGAACCAGCGTAGTATGGGGCAGGCCAAACTGGGTCGAAAAAGTGTCGAGGTCGCTTTGCACGGCCGAGTACTGGCCGTATTCCACCACAGCAATTGCCTTGGTGCCGCCGGTGGGAAGCACGGTGCCGTTCTTCGGACAGCCTTGGGTCGGCGGTGTCACTCCATAGATGCAGGCCAGCGATGCTGGAGTCTCGCCATTCGGAATGGCCGGGTTGAGGTTGGTTTCTGGAATAAAGATGTACAAAGGTAGGTGGATGCGCGGCGTGGGAGCCGGGCTGAGAGGCGGAGGGATGATTCTGCCCTTCAGTGGCGACGAAAGATCCTGCGCCAGCGTGCTAACCGACAGAGCTAGAATCGCCAGAATGGCGAGCAGAATAAATAGACTTCTCTTCGTCATCGATATCTCCTCAGTCAAGAGCTGCAAATAGGAGGACCGTCGCAACGGCCGCCTCCCAGGTTGATGGGTTTCTCAGCAACGATATTGGTTATGCCCTCCCAATTGCGTGAGTATCAGGTTAGTCCCGTCCAAGAGTTCTGCAACGCAATGCACGGCGGCATAGGCTAACTTTCGCGCATAGCATCACGCCCGGCTACATATTCCATGAAATGTTGTGACAATTCGGAATGAGTCACATGCCAAAGGAGATAGCAAATGACACTACAACGCTAGCTCGAAGAAATGGTCTACTACAAGTTGGTAGTAAGCAAAAAAATGAAAGCGGCTGAGTCCGGGTGCCAAAAAGGGAATACTGATAAGCGAATGCTCGATAGTCTCGCGCTTGGCAGGTGTGGAAGTAAGCCAGACAAACAGAGCAGTGCCGCTACGACGCTAGTATTCCTCTACAACCCTTTGACGAGAGCTCACTATAAAGATAGCGCGTCAGGTTTCGCTGACCTTCAGCGCTGCTCTGCTCGGCCTGATCGATGTGCGCGGTCCCTGGTGCCCTCGCGCAGGCCAAGTCTGTAGCCTTCCGTCCAACCATTCCACCAGGCTGCCGAATGACGGCCTTTCTCATCGCGAGGCGAGTTACTGCGCGACAATTTCTGGTGCCGCCGAAGATGGTTCGGCAGTCCGCATTTTGAGAAGAGTGCCCCGCAAACTGGACACGCAGATCTTGCAAAGTTTGGGCCGGTATAGGGTGCCAGCATGAGTGAAGGCCTCGCGGACAGCAGGCGACGGAAGCATATAAATAAAATTGCGCTACTACCATATAGTAGTAGTGTATCCCTCCATCTCGCCATGGGAGACTTAAGAGGGCAATGGCTCGCTTGATTAGAATACCCTTTCCCCGCCGCAAGAATGCTGAGGAAGAAGGTGTTGGGGAGTAGTATGGGGCTAAGTTAAGGGTGGTCGAAGTCAGGATGAAGGATGGTCACCTTGACCATGCGCTTGCCGGCGCGCAGCGTGAACTCGGCGTTGGCATTGACGGTGGCGACGATTTCATTCTTCAATTCGCCATTGAGCCGTACCGCATTCTGCTTCAACTTACGCACCCCGTCGGTCACCGAGCTAGCCAAGCCTGTGCGAGCCAGCAGTTTGTCGAGTTTAATCTGAAGTGATCCGTCGCTCACGGCGGCGTGTGGAGCGGCCACATCGGAGAAGGGAATTGTCACCAAAGGCAAGTCTTCCGGCACTTCATCCTTCTGAAACATGCGTGACCAATCGTGCGCTGCCTGTTCCGCCGCCTCATGCGAGTGAAAGTCGGTCACGATTCGCTTGCCCAGCTCTTGTTTCAGCTTCATGGGATGAGCGGCGCCGGCGGCAACATCGCGCTTCATTTCTTCGATCTTGACGACGCTTACATCGGTGACCAGCTCGTAGTAACGCCACATCAGCTCGTCGGAAATCGACATCACCTTGCCGAACATCTCCTGTGGCGGCTCGGTGATCCCGATGTAGTTGCCGTATGACTTCGACATCTTCTGCACGCCGTCGGTCCCTTCCAGCAGCGGCGTAGTGAGGATGATCTGCGGCAGCTGCCCGTAATGGCGTTGCAGCTCTCGTCCCATCAGCAGATTGAATTTCTGGTCGGTGCCTCCCAGCTCAACGTCGGCCTCCAGCGCAACCGAGTCGTAGCCTTGCGCGATGGGATAGAGCAGCTCGTGCATGGCGATGGGCTTCTCTTCCATGAAGCGCTTGTGGAAGTCTTCGCGCTCCAGCATCTGGGAGACCGTGAACTTCGCGGCCAGACGGATGAAGCCTTCATAGCCCAGCTTATCGAGCCATTCGCTGTTGAAGCGTACCTCGGTTTTGTTGCGGTCGAGAATCTTGAAGACCTGCGCTTTGTAGGTCTCGGCATTCTGGTCGATCTGCTCACGAGTCAGCGCCGGCCGTGTCGTAGAACGGCCCGAAGGATCGCCAATCAACCCAGTGAAGTCGCCGATGAGAAAGATGACCGTGTGCCCCATGTCCTGGAAGTGCTTGAGCTTGCGCATCAGCACGGTGTGACCCAAATGCAGGTCAGGCGCGGTAGGATCGAAGCCCGCCTTCACGCGTATGGGTTTGCCGGACTGGCGCGATTTCTCCAGCCGCTCGCGCAGGTCGCTCTCGCGAATGATTTCCGCTGCGCCTTTGCGCAGGTAGGCCAGTTGCTCGTCGACTTCCGGGAAGGAGGACATGAACTTCGATTATAGGAGGTTCGAGTTTCAGGCCTCGAGTTTTGCAGCATGGCGGGGGAGGGAAATCGCGTCCCCACACCGCTATGGCCTATGATGTGTTGCTGATGATGCAACTCCTGCTTCCCGCCGCGGTGTTTGTGTTGATGGTCTCCATCGGCATGAGTCTGCGCGTGCCCGAGTTGATCGCCAAATGGCGCGCGCTGTCGTGGGGAGCGTGGCTGCGTCTGTTGCTGGCGACGTTCCTGGTGCCGGCCGCCGTGGCGTTGTTGCTGGCGCGAGTCTTTCCGCTGAACCTGGGTGAGACGGCTGGGCTGTTTATGGTGGGAGCGACCCCCGGGGCTCCGCTACTCACGCGTAACCTCGCTCGCCGCGGTTTCGACATGCATCTGGCGGCCAGCTATCAGGTCTGGGGCGCACTGCTTACGCCCATCATGATTCCTCTGATGGTGTTCGCGGCCGGCAAGCTCTACGACCGCCATATCTGGATTCCGCCGCGCGTGATTCTGTGGCAAATTGCGGAAAAGGAGCTCATCCCTCTGCTGGTGGGTCTAGCCTTAGTTCGCTTTCTGCCTGCGTTTTCCAAAACAGCGCAGCCGAAGATGAACCTGATAGGCAATGTCGTGTTAACGGTGGTCATTGTCGGTATGCTTTGGCAGATGGGGCCGGTACTGAAGACCGTGACACCCTGGGTGATATCGGCAGCGCTGCTTTTGCTGATGGCCTCGATAGCTTCCATGCATCTGTTGGTGAGGCTTGACGCGGTGACCGTTCGCACGTTGTCGGTGTGCAATGCCAATCGACACGTTGGCCTGGCGCTGCTGTTATCGGGGCGCTACATGCACGCCCGCTTTGCACTGCCTGTGATTGGCTGCTATGCCTTGTCTTTGGCGGTGATGATGATGCTTGCCTCCAGGATTTTTCGTACCCACGATAGTGCCGTAAATGCAGTCGGCGCGAGCTGACGAGTGAGTCTGCAGCGTTCGCGAAGTTAGTGCTTCGCAACTTGGCAACGGCATGCCATGATGCTGAATACGAAAATCACTGGAGTTGCCATGATCCGGCCCCGGCTATATCTGCCGCTTTTATTTTGCCTTTGTGTTAGCGCTATGTTCGTCGGCGCGCCGTCCCTTCGCGCGCAGCAGACGGGCATTGACAGGGCCTCGCTCGATAATATCTCTGGTAGCTATTCCTTTCTGCGCGAAGGCGAGTTCCTTCAGCTCACGGTAGAAGATGGAAAACTCTCGGGCTATCTCTCCCGCTTTGGAGATTCCGACAGCGACAAGGGGCAGTTCATCGATCAGTTCTTCGACAAAACCACGCTCGATGGAATGCGTCTGAGCTTCGACACGAAAACCGTGCATGGTGTGGCATACAACTTTACCGGGGTAATCTCGGTCCAGTCAGGGAAGAAGCCCGGCGAGGAAGGCTATCGCGTGATCCGTGGCAAACTGATCCAGCACACCACGGATGAAGGTGGAAAAGAGAAAGCCATGCAACGGCAGGTAGAATTCAAATCGTTTCCCGCAGAAGTGAACCGATAGTGGACAGCGGGATCGGCTTAACGACTATCTTGGGCCATCGAACCTGATTCTTGACTCTGCGCAACCACTAACCACTGCCCCCGTCCCCAAGTTCTGGGCGATGCAATCCAAGCTGCACGCGCGACGCGCGCGTTGACCCCAATTCTAAAAGCCAGACCGTCCTAAGCCTTGGCCGCAGAACTCAATGCACGCTGGGTTCTTTGGCCGTGTCCTGCACAAGCTTGTTTTCCAGATAGGAGACGTGGTTGTCCTCGACCTGGGCGAGGTAATTGAAGATGTCGCGCAGCGGGCCCGCCGGCGTTCGTCGGGTAAGCTTCTCGTAGAACTGCTGGGCCGCAATCTCGGCTCGCAGCGCCACGTTGAGGGCACGCGCTCGTCCCGGTAGCAGATTTTCGGGATCCAGGACGTTGTCGTTATCCAGTTTCGGTACCTCAATGATTTCCAGCAGGTCCTGCTCGGTGATGGAAGACGCAAACTCGCCGTAAAGCTCCTCGTATTTCTGCTTGAGCTGCCAGGCGTGGCTGCGCTCTTCGACCGCCATCTCCCAGAACACAGCGGCAATTTCCAGCGACTCAGGGTCGGCGAATTCGGTGAACAGCTCCGCAAAGCTGTGGTAAAGACCCGCATTGCGGTCCTCGATGGATATAGCGACCTGCAAAACTTCCTGCGGGGTCAGAGCAACAAAGCTGCGCTGCATGAACGGCACTCCTGGGAGCTTGAATTTCCGGGGAGATTGTACCGATAAAGCGGAGTAAGCGCCGGGAAATTCGGCGCGCCAAAGCGCGACGCATTTCGAAATGGGAATCAGCGCGCCACAGTGGGCTGGTCGGAAGGCTGCTTTTGCCTGGCGCGATCGGCTTCGATCCGGGCTATGGTGCGCTTCAGCCAGTGCTTGACGTTCTCGCGCAGGTCGTCTTCCGTCTGGCCTGGAGTTGCGACCGTCACCCCGTGACGGTTGAGCGGAATGTGATGGCAAGGTATGTCGTCGGTGCGGTATTCCTCAGGCACAAAATCGTAGAGCAGGCACTCGCGGCAGGCATGCGGACGCGTGGGATCGCCATGATTGGGACAGGCGAGCGAATCCTGGAAGATCGAAGCCGGGCCCCAAGGCGTGCTGTACCAGTTGCCGTAGCCGCCCTGTTCGAGGAAATTCAGCTCGTAACGCAGTACTTCGAGCACATCGCGCTTATCTTCCGACATCTTCGGCTCCTTGCCAGCCCCGAAATTCCCCCGCGCAGCCGGGTGCTCGCGCAACGGGTGTGGGAGCTGCCCATCCTTGAGCTTCATTGTGTTCTGAGAGCGCACAGGCTTGCTGTGACCTGCCTCACCTGCGATTGTGATTCGTGAGAAGCAATCCGGGCCGTCGTTTGCCGGTGTGACTTGCCTCTATAATCAACGGGCAGTTGCAGTTGGAAAAGCCACGCCAGCCGGCCACAAATGACTTTCTCGGTCGCCAAACAATACCCAGGCTCTGCCCAAGGCGGGAGAGTCTACGTCCGCGAGAGTCGCCGTGACAGTGCGGTCCTCTCGCTGGGAATGGTCTTGTTCGCGTTCTGCGCGGGATACGCGATCAACATCAATAACGGCTATTACGACCGCTGGGCGCTGCTCTGGCTGACGGTCGGGCTGGCCCTTGGGCTGGCGGCGCTGTTTGTATCGTCCGTTGAGCGCGTCGATGCAGCCTTGTTGAAAAGCTTGCCGGTGATGTTGGGGCTCGGAATCGCCGGAAATGCTGCCCTCCTGCTGTCGCGCCGCCACCACGAACCGCTGCCCGTAGTCGCAGTGCTGGTCCTTACCGGGCTGGCGCTTCTGCAAGCTTTTGACCTGCGCTGGGCACGCGTACCTGTTGTGGTGCTGGCTGCCGGGTTATTTTGCTACTGCGGCGTGGTCGCTATCAGCCTTCCCGACCCCCAAATGGACGTCTTTCACTGGCAGCAGCACACCTCCGAGGCGCTCCTGGAGCGGCACAATCCCTATGAACTCCGCATCCACCCGCATTATCTGTCGTCGCAGTTCTATCCTCCGGGGGCGCTCGATAGCCTCGGTTGGCTCACGGTCGCGCTGCCGTATCCGCCGCTCAGCCTACTGCTGGTGCTGCCGTCATTCATGATCACGGGCGACATTCGCTACGCGCAGTTGGCAGCAATCGCAGTTTCGGTTGTGCTGATGACGTTGGCGCGGCGCGGTCGCGTCGCCGCGTTGGCTGCGATGTTTTTTCTCCTGACGCCGCGGGCCCTCTTTGTCCTGTGGAACGGCTGGACGGAGCCGCTGATGGTGCTGACCTTCTCGCTCGTTATGTTCTGCGCCTGCCGGTGGCGCACGGGCTTGCCCTGGGCGTTAGGACTCTTTCTGATCACCAAGCAGACGGCGGTGTGGGCCGTGCCCCTGGTGTTTCTGCTGGTTGAGGGACCGAAGCGGTGGAAGCAGTTGTTCTGGATGGCGGTGAAGGCAGCCGTTGTCGCAGTCGTAGTCAATGTGCCCTTCGTGATCTGGAATTTCCATGAGTTCGTGAGGGCAGTCGTCTTGCTGCGAGTGGTGCCGCCATTTCGAACCGATGCATTGACCTATCTGGTGTGGATCTACTCGCTGACCGGCAAGATACCTCCGACCTGGATCGGAGCCATCGTTGGAGTGGTGGTGATCGCGCTGGTGCTATGGAAGGTGCCGCGAACGCCCGCAGGCTTTGCAATAGGAGTGACGTTAGTGACGACGCTGTTTTTCGCCTTCAGCAAACAGGCGTTCGCAAATTATTACTACTTCACGATTGCGACCGCGTGCTGGGCAATTGCGGCTGCGGGAGATGGGGCTGAGCGGCGCTTCAGCCCGACTGAACGGGAAAAACTGGATCAACGCGAGCCTGAAGACCCGCTCTACCAGAGCTCGCAGCTCGAAGCTCGCGGTTTCTAGCTATCCGCCGTTCCCGTTCTCCCGGCCCTTCTTCTTGATCTCGATATTCAGCCGCTTGATCTTCTGGTTCAGGGTCGAGAGCGGGATGCGGAAGCGCTCGGCGGCGTCGGTCTGGTTCCAGCCGCACTTCTCCAGCATGTCGGCGATTACGCGGCGCTCGCAGTCTTCGATGATCTCGAACAGCGACGCGTCGGGGCGATGATCGATAAGGGCGAACTTGCTGCCGCGGCCGATCAGGCTTTCGGGGAGCAGGTCGGGCGTGAGTGCCGGGCCGGTCGCCAGCACCACGGCGCGCTCGATGACGTTTTCCAATTCGCGGACATTGCCCGGCCAGTCGTAGTCCATCAGCGGCCGCAAAGCTTCGGGCGTCAGCCGCAGCGCCGGGCGGTTGTTCTCCTTGGCGAACTTCTCGACGAAGTGTTGCACCAGCAGCGGGATGTCGTTCTTGCGCTGGCGCAGCGGGGGCAGATCGATAGTGATGACGTTGAGCCGGTAGAACAGGTCTTCGCGGAACTTGCCTTCCTTGACCTGCTGTTTCAGATCAACATTGGTGGCGGCGATGATGCGGACGTCGACCTGGATTTCGTTGATGCCGCCCAGGTGCATGAACTTCCGGTCCTGCAGCACGCGCAGAATCTTCGCCTGCGTCTCCAAACCCATGGTGCCGATTTCGTCGAGGAAGAGCGTGCCGCGATCGGCGACTTCGAACAGGCCTTTTTTGCTGGCGATGGCGCTGGTGAATGCGCCCTTCACGTGGCCGAACAGCGTGGACTCCAGCAGGTCGGCGGGAACCGAGCCGGTATTCACCGGAACAAAGGCCCGGTCTTTGCGCGGTGAGTTCATGTGAACGGCTTTGGCGATCAACTCCTTGCCGGTGCCACTCTCGCCCTGCAGCAGAACGGTCGAGCGGCTGGGCGCGACCTGGGTCACCAGGTCGAAGATGCGCAGCATGGGCTCGCTCTTGCCGATGATGCTCTCGAAGTTGTAGCGCTGCTTCAGGGCGCGCTTGAGTTGGACGACCTCTTCTTCGGCGCGACGCCGCGCGACCGCAGAACGTACATCGGCCAACAGCTTCTCGTTGTCCCACGGTTTCTGGATGAAATTGGTAGCGCCCGACTGCATGGCGTTGACGGCGTTCTCCACCGTGCCGTAAGCGGTGATCATGATGACCGGAAGTTCGGAGTCGCGCTCGCGGATTTCGCGCAGAATCTCGATGCCATTGCGCTCCGGCATGGCAAAGTCCAGCAGAACAAGATCGTAGGGATGCTCGGCGATGCGCGCCAATCCTTCAGCGCCGTCGCCGGCGACCTCGACCGAATAGCCTTCAAATTCCAGCAGAGTTTGCAGCGACTCGCGGATGGCGGCTTCGTCATCGACAATGAGCACGGAGCCGAGCGAGGTGAACTCGTCGCGGCCAGGCGCCCGGCCTATGGCTGCATCAAGCACTGACTGCCTTCCTGACTAATGGAAATTCCATGACGAACGTGGTGCCCCGTCCGGGCGTGCTGTCCACCCGAATCTTGCCGGCGTGCTCCTGAATGATGCCGTAGGTCACCGACAGCCCGAGTCCCGTCCCGCCAGTGTGGCCCGACTTTGGCTTGTTCTTGGTGGTGAAGAACGGATCGTAAATGCGATGAATGTGTTCCTGCGCAATACCGCTACCGGTGTCGGCGACTCGTACCTGTACGCGATGGCCGTTGATGGTGCTGATGGTCAGCGTGCCTCCTCCCGGCATGGCATCCTTGGCGTTCAGAAACAGGTTGAGGAAGACCTGCTGCAGCTTTCCGGTGTTGCCGTGAATCGCCGGCAGGTCGGGATATAGCTCCTGCTGAACCTGAATGCGCGCGGTTTTGAACTGATGCTCCAGCAAGGTCAACGTATCTTTGATGACCCGATTCAGGTCAACGTCGGCAAATTCCGTGCCCGAGGTGCGCGAAAAATTGAGCAGGCTGTTGACGATCTCCGAGGCGCGGAATGTCTGCTTGGTAATTTTCTCCAGCAACGCCGCCTGCTTATTGTCGCCGTTGACCTGTTTCGACAGCATTTGCGCGTACGACGAGATCACCGCCAGCGGGGTGTTGACTTCGTGCGCAACACCCGCCGCGAGCAAACCGATCGAGGAAAGTTTCTCGGCCTGCGATAGCTGCGACTCCAGTTCGATCCGGTCGGTGATGTCGTCGACAATCATGAGACGGCCGATGACGCTGAAATCTTTGCTCACCAGCGGTGCAATCGCGATGTTGGTGACCCGCATGTCGCCCGCGGGGGTGCGCAGCCGGAACTTGTACAGGTTGTGAATGCCCTGCATCTGCCGCACCCGGTAGAACTCTTCCAGGAATGCCGGCGGCAGCACCGCTGCCATGGGACGCCCGACGGCATCAATGCGCGGCAGGGCAAACATCACTTCCATCTGCGAATTCCACGACTCGATGCGGTCTTCCAGATCGACCGCCATCACCCCGACGCTGATCGATTCGACAATATTCTCGTTGAATTCCTTCAGCCGTTCGTACTGACCGGCTTTTTCCTCCAGAGATTTGTACAGGCGCGCGTTCTGCATCGCGATGCCGATATACCCGGCCAGCGTCTCCAGCAACTGCACGTCTTCGCTGGACAGGAAATCGCCTTCCGCGGTCTTGCCCAGTCCCAGCACCGCAATCATTCGGTTCATGACCAGGCAGGGGATGTAGTAGTTCAGCTCCAGCCGGCGAATCGTCTGCCGCGCCGTCGGTGTCTCGCGTACCGCCTGGTTGGTGTTGTCGAAGAACAGGTGACCCGCTTGCCACTCCGGACGTTCGACGTGCAGGAAATCAAAGTCGAGATCGCTGGTGTTCGATATCCCATAAGACTTGGCCAGGACGAAGTGCTCCGGCTGCTCCGGATCAGAAAGAAATATTGCCAGCCGATCGACCAGCAGCGTGCGCGAGAGCCGGTCGGTGATCGACGTCAGCATTTTGTCGAGATCGGTCTCGGAGTTCAGATCGCGGCCAAACTCGATCAGCGTCCTGCGATAGTCATAACGCTTGCGATAGAAGACGCGGTCCATCCGTTCCTGCACCCAGTTCTTGAACGGGTCGAACAGGATTGCGGTTACGGCGATGGCGATTACCAGACCAATCGGTCCCACGCTGGGGAAGTTCTGATGGAACAGTACCGATGCCATGCCGACGGCGGCGAAATACGCAGCGGTGATCGCGCCGGCTGCGATCGTGTACGCCATGCCGCGCTTGAAGATCAGGTCGACGTCCATCAGCCGGTAACGGAAGATGGCATACCCGAACGTCAACGGCAGGAAGACCAGCGACAAGACTGAGATCTTCATGCCGAAGCTGGGCATGGTCCCGAACAGATACGGGATGATGTAAAACAGCGTGAACGGCGCGACCGACAGGATGGTGCCGCGCGTCACCCACTTCATCTGCTGGCGCAGAATAAGCGACTCAGCATGACGATAGCTGTGCCACAACGTGACCGTTGCCGCGATGAAGTATCCCGCCAGGTAGACCCACTCCAGGCGATCGAGGTTCCAGCGCAGCATCTCGCTCGGCTGCAGCAGATAAATAACGCAGATGTGTATTGCCAGCAGAATCGCGCCCGGAGCGTAGACCGCGGGAATCAGCCAGCGGCGGCGCTTCGCTAAGGCTTTACGTTCCGGAAAGGTCAGCGCGAAATGCAGGAACAGTGCCGGTTGCAGCAGCCACGCAACGACATTCGTCCAATAGACGATCCAGTCAAAATCGTTCAGCTTGCCGGTGTAGTGGAAGGCATAGAAGATGAACGAGACCAGGCAGAAAACGTAAAAGTGTGTGCTCTTGGGCGCCGTCCATCGCCGGAGCAGCACGTACATGCCAATGCCGAGATAAACCAGGGCGATCAGCCGCAGGCCCGCATACAGGGAGCGGTCCGTGGGAACCAGAATGAGCGGCGCTTCCAGCGGCACGCCTTGCCGAACCAGCGAGTATTTCGCCTTCGACCAGACGCCGACGCGGAACAGTTGCTGCTCCAGGCTTCCGACATTGGTTATGTCGCGCCCATCGAGTGCTAACAGGCGGTCACCTGGCTTGATGCCTGCCTTTTCGCCCGGGCCATTGCTTTCGACCCGCTGCGCCCGGAGGTGTCCGCCGTCCTCCACCCACCAGATGCCATCGTAGGGTGCAGAATATTCCTGGTCTTTCTGGAAGTTGATCCAGGCAAAAGCGACGGCAGCGACGCTGATCAGCGCGAGAAAGATCGCGAAAAAGCGCGTTTGGAGGGTACGGTCCATCGGCGGCTCAGGCCTATGGGCGAGGCGCACTGATTGCGTCGCGCGCACCAGCCCATCCTGTTCGAGCAACTTAGATGCCATGCCATGTGCCGTCGTGGGGCCGCTAAATCTCACTATCTGAATACATTCCAAGATTATAAGGTTCAGCGAACGCGAAATCTATGAATTTTGGGATCTACGTCTTAGATTTCGAATCCGCTCTCGCTTGGTGCGGTACGGGCTGTACGAAATTCCGTAACCTCAACAGGACAAGTAGCCTTGCAATAATGAAAATCGGGCAGCTTCTACGCTGCCCGATTTACCTGTCAAAATTCACCACACGTGTTTAGCGGTGTCCTCCACCCCCGCCATGGGATCCGCCTCCGCCACTGTGTGAGCCGCCACCACCACTCGGCGCATGGTAGCTACCGCCACCTCCCGACGAGGCCCGCGGAGCCGAGTAGGAGCGGCTGGCGTAAGTAGGGCTCGATCCGGAGCTACGGTTGTTGCTATAGGCCGGACTTGAGCCGCGGTTGCTGTATGCCGGACTCGATCCATAACTGCGACTGCTCCCGTACGCCGGACTCGACCCGTAACTCCGATTGCTGTATGCCGGAGACGAACCATAGCTGCGATTGCCGAAGTACGGCATTGTCGAACTGCGGTTGCCGGCGTTGGAGCCGATCTGCGGACGGCTGTCGTAGTTAGCCGACGCGGAATACGTCGGGGACGCATGGTACGAGTATCCCGACGGTGGACGCGGAGCCGAAAGTGCCGCTCCCGAACCGTGCGACGATTCGTGCGATTCATGCGATCCCGAGGAGGACGGCGTACTGCCGTGAGACGCGGGCGTCGAGGAATGACTCGGCTGCGACGGCTGTGCCTGCTGAGAATGGGGCGCAGTCGAATTGGTCGAACCAGCTGAGCCATAGCGCTGATTATTGGCGGTTGACGGACTTTGCGTCGCGCCGTAGCGCTGGTTGTTGCCGGCAGATGGATACGACGCAGCTCCGTTGGTGTGGCCGTAATTGCCATTGCCATTCGAGTAGCCCGAGCCACTATTGCCAGTGTGAGTAGCGGGACTCGACACGCCGCCGGCCGATGGTGGCCTCGGTACATAGTGTCCGCCCTGGCTGGTCGGAGTGGTATCCACACGAGCTTCATTGCCGGCCGTCGCGGGACCCCGCGCGCTGGTCGCGGTGCTACCTGTCGGCGTGTTCAGCCGTCCAGTCGTGGGCTGACTGACTCGACCATTGTTCGCCGTGGACGTCGTCGCCCCAGGACGAGCGGCATTGTTCGCGTTGTTTGCGCCGCCCGCAGCAGCGTTGTACCTGCTGCCACTAGACAGAGCGTTAAGATTGCCGTGCGAAACCGTCGCAGCGTTCGCGGTTGCGAGACTGGCGGGTCGTACAGCCGAGGGCTTCCCGGCCGTCACAACATTGCGGCCGAACGCCGATGACGGAGGCGCCCCGGTGGCTTGCGGCGATTTTCCACCAAGCACCGATTGATGCGTGGGGTTCACGTTGGCGGTACTCACAAGATTGCCCTTGCCCAACTGCGATGCGGGCACCGCCCCGCCTGCGCGATTGATCGCGGCTCCCGAAGTGATCGCCGACGCCGGCGCTGCCGTCACTGCGCCGGGCCTGTTGCGGAAGCCATATTGCGGCGCGGCACCGGTGCCGTGGTAGTAGTTGTTGGTGACATTCGTAATGTTCGTAACCCGCGTGTTGGTGATATTCACGTTGCGGAAGTAACTGTTGGTGACATATCCACCGCCGCGATACCAGCCGCCGTAACCCCATCCGCAGTAGCGGGGATAGAACGGCTCACCCCAGCCCAGCGGGAACCATCCGAAGTTGATGCCGATGCCCCAGCCTCCACCACCGAATCCAAAGCCGACACCGAACCCAGGCCCGCCAATCCAGCCCACCAGCGCGGGGGCATAATAGGGATTCCAATATCCAACCGGGCCGGGGGCCCATGCCCATCCGCCGCCGCCCCAGGCGACCCAGCGGCCATAGTGGAACGGCGCGAATCCCCAAGGCTGATCGTCAACCCACGTCCATCCCCACGGTGCGATCCACACCCAGTGCCCATAGCGATACGGCGCCCAGCCTGCGGGCACGCCGGTCGGAACCCACACATTGCCGTAAGCCGGCGATGACTGCCAGCTTCCGTAGCCGTCGAGGTCCTGATACCCAATCACCCCCGGCGAAACGTAGCGCGCGGAAAGCGAATCATCCAGCCGTTTGTCGCGCACTTGCGCCCAATCGTCAAAGCCGTCGCGGGCGGGCGCTGCCTCAGCCGTGTGCTGCAGAGAGTTGCTGCTGCTGAAGCGGACCTGCTCGCCGGAGTTGACGCGAACTGCCGCGCCCTTACCCGTGGCTTCACCGTATCCCTTCCTGACTGTGACCCAGCTCTGGTCTTCGCTGGGGTACACATCGAAGCGGTACACGCCGTCTTTAGCAATGGTGAAGGCGTAGTTAGGAGTATCGACCTCGTAGACTTCACCCTGGGCCAAATGCCGTACGGTAACCTCCAGCGTGCCTTGATCGAGCTCCATCTGCACTGCGTTGTCGCTGACGTTGGTCAGCGTGAGACTGGTCTCCGAGTTCATCCGGATGAAGCCGTCGCCGACGTTCAGCTCGGCCTGCGAGTTCTTGTCGGTCCACACGCGGTCGGCGGTGGTCAGCGGCCGGTTCTGGCTGGCCGCGATCCAGTCATTCACGCCGCCAGGTTGGGTCGAGACTTCGCCCTGAAGATATTGCAATCGAGCCACGCGCCCCGGAGGATCCTGCTGCTGTTGCGCTGCGCCCTGATCCGGCTGACCCGGCTGTTGTGGCTGAGCCGGATAGCCCGGCTGTTGGGGGTAGCCTTGCGGTTGGGTCGGATAGCCCAGTCGTTCGCCGCCGGGATAACCCTGCTGGTCGCCGCTCGCCCGAGGCGCGGGATAGCCGCCCTGGTCCTGACCGTACCCGGACGCCGACTGACCTTGACCGTAGGCGGGAGGAGGAGCCGTCGGGTCCTGACCGTAGGCAGGCTGACCGCTCTGGTACTGCGCAAACATCAATCCTGCCGAGAGAGTAACGAATAAAAACGCCGTGAATATCGATCTGTACTGCCGCTTACTACTCATTTTGCAGCTCCCTTCGCCTCGCCGTTCCCGCCTGAGGCGAACCGGCCTACCTCGTAGCGCCCTGAACCAACGCGCTGACATCTCTTATCAACCCAACTCGTCTTCGACTGTTGCGGTTTCGGCAATCGCTAGCGCGCTGCAGCAGAGCAACTTAACAAATCTACACAGATAGCAGCGCCCGACTGGTGATTGGATGCTCGCGGCTGAACCCCTGGACCAAGCGACCAGAGCAGCAAATGCTCGATGAATTTATTTGCTCGCGGTCAGCGTCCCTAATGTGCAACGCGCGTTCTGCGGGACGTAAGCGATGTCGCCAGTTTCCGACTTGTACATCTTTCTGCCAGCGACATCGACCGAACCGGAGCCAGTGAGAGTTCCATTGGGCTGCAGGACAAGCGAAAGCGGCCCGGCGCTGTTCTGGAATTTGACCAGCAGCTGGCCACCTTCCGGCACAACTGCATAGCCCTCCGAGTTCAGGGCTGCGCCGCACTCGAGGGTAGCGGAGTCGTCGCGAAATTCTACTTTCAGCCCTCCGGTCACTGAGTAGGTACCATTCAGCCGCAAGCCTGGTGTAGTGTTTGCCGATTTACTGGCGTTGGTGCCCAATATTGCAGTCATGGCGCTGGACACCTTCGCGGTCTCGCCGGTTGGAGGCAGCACTCCCACGTTGCACCGTTCGGTCTTGGGCGCGGTGGGTACGCTGTAGTGATGGACCGTCGTCGGCACCATGGTTGTGGAACTGGTCTGGCTGTTCACCGAATGTTCCATGCCGTTTTGGTGGACCTGGTCTGCGTTGTAATTTGGCACGTCGTTAGCGTCGATCTGGGTTGAGGTTGTGGTAGTCCGCGTCTGCATCTGATATCCGGTTGACTTGGTGTCGGTCATGCCTCCGACCACAACCTGGCCAGCCACATCCAGCGGCCCCGGCCCGGCGAGTTTGCCTTCTTTGTAGGAGAGAACCAGCGGCTTCGGTTGAACCGGGATCTTCACCACCAACTGAGTCCCGTTGCGCTCCACGACGTACGGAAGCTGCTGCGGCACCAGCGTTCCGCAGCTGACGGATGCCATGGATTGATCGAAACCGATGCCGAAATTCCCGGCCGAATAGACTCCGGTCAGCCGCAATCCGGGAGCTTGGCCGGGAAGCGGCAGGGCGTCGAGCGGGTTACCGCCGGCTAAATCAGCCAGTCCCACCTTAATACCTTCGCCAAAACACTCCGTCTCACTTCGACCGGACTCCATGCAGTGCCGCATGGCAACCGACCCGGCATCCTTGGGCATGTTCTGTTGTGACTGCTCCGCCTGCGCAGCCTTGACCTCGGTTTGCAGTTGCTGCATGGCCGCGCGCTTCTCCTGCTCGATAGCGGCGTTGTAGCGGGGATTGTTGCCACCCACGATCTGGGCAAACTGCGTCTGCAAACTCGGCGAAAGGAAAGTGACCCATACCGGAATGCCTTCAAATCCGAATTTCGGGTCGGAGGGGCTGTAATGGTAGGGGTTCGTGGTCACAGTGAACTGCTGACCGGGAAACTTCTGTGCAGCGCCTTGTGCGAGTACGGATTGAATCCTGCTGTAATCGTCGAGCAGCTTCTTCTCATCGGGCGAATAGGAGCGAGATCCGCGCAGCACGTTGATGATCTCGCTTAGCTGATAAAACGCACCAATGGCGCGCACCACATTCTCCTGCGGATTGCCGACAACCATGCCCTGTACCACGCGGTAGGAGCTTGGAAATTCGGCAAGATAAGGAGGATTGAACGGCGTGCCTGCCTTGCATGCCTTCAGCTGGGTCACCGCTTCGGACCGGGGCTTGGGCACCTGCAGAAGAAACTTGCCGTTCTGTTCAGCTTTGACGAAGCAGTAATCCTGGCCGTTTTGCTTCTGGCACTGAAATACCGTGAGGGTAAGACCGCCGGGGCATTGATAAGGGGTATTGAGCTGCAAATCGGATGATGGTTGCGCGACGGTTGCAGCGGCCGCAGGCGAGCCTTTCACTTTGCACAGCTTCGTCATCTGATAGACCACGGCCTGGCGCGTGTTGTAGCGTTCCGAGTCGTGCTCGCGCTGGTAGAAGCAGGCCTCGCCCTTCGGGCCTTGCTCGCAGCGATGCACTACGTAGGTAGCTCCGTCGTTGCACAGATAAGGAACGTTGAACTGGAGACCATCCTGCGCCGGCAACGGCGCAGCGCATGCGAAAAGGAAACACAGCGCAACCATTCTGAAAATGGAGGAAACGCGATCCATGATTTACGTCTCCGCTAGTCGGAATTGAGGCCCTGGGCTCCCCCTCCCGGCGTCTGCCACCAACTCGGCGAGCACGCGGAAGGGTCGTTCCTACAGCTTGATCCGCACCCTGCTCTCGCACAGTTCGGCTTCGCGCTCGGAGAACTCGAGTCGTCCGAAACGAAAAATGCGATCGCGTTGGTTGAGCGGAATCTCCATCGGGGACCGTTTCGTGCTCAGTACTATAAACCGAGTTGCAACATCAGCAGAAATCCTCTGAAATTCGTCCCCACCCAGCGGTGGCATTCTGTCGGGGCCAGGCCATCTCGTGACCTATCTGAAGCGGACAGACTTCGGCGGAGTATTCGTTGGTCCCATCGACGGTAAAACCGGCTTCGGAGATGACTCCCGAGAAGTGGGCTTCTCGGGAGTCATCTGTTGGTCAAGCACCGATCTTGCGAAATTTGCACAAAAGGAACTTGCGGCCCGCGTCCCGGGAGCAGGCCATAGGAATGAATATGGGATCGTCGGATCCTGGTCCCTCCAGGTGAGGTCGATGCCCTCGTCGACTTGGTTGCCGTTCCGCCGAATCGGCCGCCAGGACTACGTCAGGTAGGCCTTAATAGCTGGTGGGTGCGCATCACGCGGGCGTTCCCGGCAATCCTTACCTGGGCATGAACGTGAAAATGCCGACGCCCGCACTGGCCAGAACCAGCAGCGCCGGATTCACTTTGTACCGCATCAGGATCAACAGCACAGCAACCGCAATGGCTGCCGTCTCTGTTCCGGTAACCGCGCCTTTGGCCATGCTGAAACAGCCGGCCAGAAGCAACCCGATCGATACCGGCGCAAGCCCCTGCTGAATCGACGTTCGCCACGGCCATTTCTCGAGCTTTCTCCAGGCTTTGGCTACCACGAACGCCAGGACAGCCGTGGGCCCGAAGAAGGCAACCAGGACGGCGATCGCGCCCATGAGCCCTCCGGCCCACTGACCAATCGGGACGATCATCATCATGTTGGGGCCGGGTGCCATCTGCCCCACGCTATACAGGTGAATCAACTGCGGAAAAGTCAGCCACTGATGCACCTCGACGGTCAGGATCTTCATTTCGGGGAAGGCAGCCATTCCACCGCCGACCGTGAGTATCGACAGATAGGAGAAGACTCGAATCAGCGCTGGAATCTGGTTCAAGGCGTCACGCTCTGTCTCTGCGCTTTGCGCGGATAATGGAAGAGAACAGCCAACAGTCCGACAATAACCAGTGTCCTGGGAACCCCAAGGTGCAGCCGGTTCACCGCAATCACCGTCATCGCCATGAACACGAAATCAAAATTATGGGAGAGCGATTTCTTGCTGAGGCTTACAACGGTGGACAAGATCAGGCCAACTGCCGCTGCCGCCACACCCTTTAATGCGGCGGTGATCCACACATGGTCGCCGTGGTGGTGGTAGAAGATGCCGACAGTGAACATCAGCAATCCGCCCGGAAGGCAGATGCCGAGGATGCCGGCGAGTGAGCCCATGACTCCTCTCAGTTTCTCTCCGACCAGGACCGCCATATTTGTCGCGTTCAGTCCCGGAAGGCTTTGGCTGATGGACAGCATCTCGACGAATTCCTTGTCGTCAATCCACTGTCGCTTTGTCACCAGGCTCCCGCGAAGATAGGGCACCACCCCGCCGAAGCTGGTGGCACCGATGGTCAGGAACTCGAGGAATATCTGCCCGATGGAAACTACTGCCGGTTTGGCGGTAGTCTCCCCGGTTTGAAGAGCGGCTTTAGCAGCAGTATCAGCCATGGCTCACGACCTTAATTCCTTCTATCGAACAGAAAGCTTACGGATCATTCGTGGGACTTGGGCAGATTGCCGAGCAGCCGATAGACGGTTGCCGTCTTTGTGGCACCCAGGTTGATGTACTCCTCGGCGGAGTACTGAAGTCCGATAAAGAACGCCTCGGTGCGACGCAAAGCCTCCGGATCGAGCTTCGTACGGTCTTTGAATCGGAACTGGTAGGCGAATTCTCCGATAAGCGGGCGGTGCTCGCCACGGGTACGCCAGATGGCAACGTTGGCCTTGCAGGTGAGGCCCGAACCGAAGTCGAGCATGCCAATATCCTGCAGGACCTCCTCGACAATGGTGTTGCTCACCAAATGGATCTCTTCCTTCGGCGATTTTCTGACTTTCGCAAGCACCGGGAGCATATCGACCAAGGCGTCCATGTCGCGGATATTCTCGCGGCCCAATCCAATGGCCCCGCGGGTAAATTGCACGTTGTGGGAGTAAAGCAGGCGGATGCCGCCCAGCCTCTCCTTCAGCGGCAGGGCCTGGACCTTGAACTTGACGCGGTGATCGCCGAGGATGTTCGGCCGGACGTCGGTTTCGGCCGCCGCCTGCAATTCGGGATGCCGGAACTTGAAGACGATTTCGGGCTCGCCGATGGGGAAGCCGTCCTTGTATGGGATCCTTCGTCGCAGAATGAAGGCGTTGTTGTAGAGGCGGAAGTCATCGGTGTCAATAAACAGTACTTCGCGTATCTTAACCGGCTGTTCCAGGAAGCCTCCGGTCGTGTACTTTACGCCGTGCTCTCTGGCGGGCTCCCGGAAGACCTTGCCGAATTCGAAGAAGCTTTCTCGCGAATGGAACTTGTTGGGCCGCAGGATCAGCTTGCAGCAGATGTATTCGGGCGAATGGATGGGCATGCCGTCGGCATACTGGCCCGGCTTGAGTTGCGGGACCCGGCCGACCCAACTGGGGGTGACCGGCTCGCGACCCTTCGTCAGGGGCGCGGTTTCTTTCTTACGGCCTGGTGCGGCTGCTGTGGCGGTTGGCATAGTCGCCCTCCCCAAAACGCTGACTTATTGGTTGTCTTGTTCATCGGAGTGTAATAAACGACGGACTAGGTTCATACTGCGAGAATTACTAGTTCCGAGCAAATAACCTAATGGCGCCTTAGAAGGCGATTTGCGGGCGCTTATCCCGGAAGGCGAACAAAGGAGTCGGGAGATACTCTGGCAGCGAAGCCCTTCTCCCAGGGGTGAGAATGAAGCGCGTGGTCGCATTCACATCCGGCAGTTTGTGGAAGGTAAGAGCTTGGGCGATCTCGGACGAGACTTCGCGCTCTCCGTTCTGCGTCGTGAGCTGGATACCGCCAGTCGCTCTAACTACGCAGGATGCGTTCCGTCGCCCGGTCAATGACGCTGATAACTTCGGCTGCGAACTCTGAAGTTCGATACTTCTTCAGCCGTCGCTTTGCTTTTGGCACACTGAACCACGTCGGGTCTCGGTAACCTTCCAGTGGTGGAGCTAAGTGCATAACCTTGCATAAGTGAGCATCAACCTGGACGACTTGTCTCCGTGAACCCATCCGTCTGGGTTTGCAATGCCGGTAGCGAACAAAAGGGACGAGGTCGACTGAGCCTCTTACGCCAGCTTCTTCGTAGGCTTCCCGTGCGGCGGCATCGGCGTTGGTCGCATCTTGCTCCACTCTACCTTTTGGAAAAGTCCAATGACCGTTCCTGGTGCGTACCAAAAGAAACTCCGGGTGACCGTCGCGTAGCCGATAGCACACCGCAGCCACGTGAGCGGGCGGGAGATCGGATGAGCTGTACCTTGAGCGGCGGAATCGGGAAGTGTCAGCGTACCGGGACGGCAGACCGTTCTTGCGAGATAAGAGTTGCGACAGAATACCCACTCTTCAGTGTGCTATCCTTCGCATCCTAAGTGGTGTGAATTGTGTGTTAATCCCACAAATGGCATCAAGTAAATAAATAGCCCGCAAGAACCCGGTCAGCGGCATATCGGCCAACGCGATATCGGCGGTCCCTTCCCGAAGCTGGCGATGGAGTTCCGGCAAAGAATCTCCACGCTCTACTCAGATCCGAGACCTCGCCGCTCTAGCCTGCGATTCCCAACCAGTCACTCAGCTTCGCCACCGGGCAGCGCACGCCCACGAAGAACTGGCCGAAGGCTGCGTACACTGCGCTGACTTCGTCAAAACGCATTTCATAGATGAGCTTCTTGAAGATGAGCGGATCGCCGGCGAAGAGGTCGACGCCCCACTCCCAATCGTCGAAGCCGATGGAGCCGGTGATGATCTGCTGCACTTTGCCGGCGTAGCGGCGTCCTACCGTCCCGTGCTCCTCCATTTGCCGCTGGCGCTCTTCGATGGGCAACGTGTACCAGTTCTTGTCCTCGCCGCGCTTGCGGTCCATGGGATAAAAGCAGAGATAGTGGCTGTCGGGAATTTTGGGGTAAAGCCGCGGTCGCATCGCCTGCCGCTGTCGCTCCATCGTCGCTCCGATTTCCCGGTTCCATTCTTCCGAATGCGGCACAATGCCGCGCTCTGTGAGCTGGCGGAAGAGCTTCACGCTTGAGTCGTACAGGCCAAGCTCGATGACCGACAGGTAAGAGTGGGTGGGCTCCAGGAAATCTTCGAGAGCCGTGCGGCTGAGTTGTAATTCCGCGGCGTTTAAGTCGTCGAACGACTCGCGGAAGTGCACCAACATCAGGTCGCCCTTGTGGCCGAGCATCGAGTAGATCGCGCTCTGGCCGGCTTCTTCCGCAGGCGACAACGCAGCGGCTGCTTCGCGCGCGATTTCCTGTTGACGCGAGGAGTCGAGCTTGCGCCACTCCGTCCAGCGAAAACGGAACATCTGGTGAAGCACGCTGAGGCCCTCAAGCGTGAGCGGGACGGCATGCAGTTCGGACGTGACGTTTTGCAGAGTAGTATCGGTGGCAGTCATAAGAGAACTCCGGCAACCAGAATGTTAGTTGATTGTAAGCGGACTATAGCAGTGCATGCACCAGCCGCGAAGCGGCGGGATGACTTTCGACCGGCGCGTTAGCGCCGGGTACAGGAGGAAAGACGCTCAAAGCCACAGAGTAGAAACACGAAGCGGGATTACTGATTCGGTTTTCCCCGAAGGAACGACTCTTGGATTCGCGCTTCGTATAATCGTTCTTTTAGTAGGAGTCGACTTCATGCCTCGTGGCATCATGCCTCGCCGGCCATCGCGCAGCGGACGTCAGGACAAAGTCTCAACGGCTCCGGCTGTCGCAAAGACGCGGATCGCGAAGCGCGGCCCTGCGCCACCGAAAACGGCGAAACCTGCCAAGTCCGAGGCGAAATCGGCAACGAGGGCCGCGCCCAAGGGCTACAATCCGGTCGCGCCGGCGCGTGTCCATGAGATTTTGAGAAGGCTAGACGAGCGCTATCCCAACGCAACTTGTGCTTTGCATCACCATAGCGCCTGGGAGTTGCTGGTTGCGACGATTCTCTCCGCGCAGTGCACCGACGTCCGAGTGAACATGGTCACGCCGGTGCTGTTCGAGAAGTACCCGACGATCGAGGCGTTCGCCGCACTCGAGCCGATCGATCTCGAGGACGACATCCGTTCCACCGGTTTCTTCCGCAATAAATCGAAGTCGCTGGTTGGTGCCGCGCGGAAAATCATCAGCGATTTTGGCGGCGAAGTCCCGCGCACCATGGACGAATTGCTGACCATCCCTGGCGTGGCGCGCAAGACCGCCAACGTAGTGCTGGGGACGTGGTTCAAGATCGCCGACGGCGTGGTCGTCGATACGCATGTACAGCGCATCTCGCGCCGCCTGGAGCTAACCAGGAACGAGGACCCGAAGAAGATCGAGCTGGACCTGATGCGAGTCATTCCACGCGACAAGTGGATTCTGTTCTCGCATCAGATCATCTTCCACGGCCGCGCCCTGTGCATTGCCCGAACTCCCAAGTGCATGGATTGTCCGCTGGAGAATTTGTGTCACGCTGCCGACAAAACGTGGAGCACAGTGGAGATTCACAAGTCGGCGAAACCGTAGGGCAGCACTCAGCGTCTAGCCGTTAGCCCTCAACACTTGGCCGTTGGCCTGAAGCCATCGACCACAAGATGGGCCAGCCTTACTTAGATGCCAAGAGCCAAGAGAATCGTGGTTGCCAGGCTGTGGAGGTGCTAATGGCCAATCGATATCGTTTGTTATAATCGTTAAAGTCGCGCTTGGCGCTATCGTCTAGGGGTTAGGACGGAAGATTCTCAATCTTCAAACCCGGGTTCGATTCCCGGTAGCGCTACCAACTATCATCCGCTAAAGCCAGAACGCCTTTGCCCATTCACCGGCGGGAAATTGGATCCCACGGCTGCGGCTCAGTACGCGCCTACTACTGCGAGTATTTTTTTCCTGCCAGGTCTGCTAGCGAACCATGAAACTCTGGCGTGCGGTGTCAGGGGAGCGCATCGCCACGGCTGCCTTCAAAACTTCCACATGCGAATTTCATTGCCGCCGTTCTCAAAGTGAACCTCATCCATCAGCTGACGGATCAAGTAAACCCCGCGGCCATGGTCCGCATACACGTTCTCACCCTGCTTTGGATCAGGCAATCGTTCCGGTCTGAAACCCGGTCCGGGGTCCGTAACGATGATTGCGATTCGACCTTGCAGATCGCGTTGCAAACGGCACTGGATTTCTTTCGACGGATCGTTATTGCATCCGTGCACGACAGCATTCGTCAGGGCCTCCTGGACTGCCAGCCCGACTTCCAATTGCTTTTCTTCCGGGACCTTGAAGCGAACCAACAATTCGGAGATCGCATCGGTGATGGCGACAATCGAAGCTGCCTCGGCGGGCATGCGGAGGTTCAGCACTTCGGAGAGCTCACCGCTCAGGGGTCGAGCGCCGGGATCACTCTGCATGAAGGCTCATCTCCTTGGTTAGCTCGACGAAGCGAATTGCCGAATCAGGCGAAAGACTGCACTGCTGCGTCGTCGTCATCGAAGACCTCAAACAGGCTGAGAACGCCCACCATCCGCAAGGTCTGCACGGCAAATTTCGAGGGCTGAGTTAGCTTGAGGCTCCCGCCGCGCTGCTTGGTGGAGGCTAGGGAATTGACCAGCAGTCCGATGCCGCTTGAATCGATCATAGGCACTTCGGCGAGATTGATAACGATACGCGTATCTCCGTTGCCGAGGGACTCATCAATGGTCTGACGTAAGTCGTCGACCGCCTCGCCCAACCGGAGTTGTCCCCGGAGCTGGATCAACTGGACTTGCGATCGTTTGCGGACGCTGATATCCAACCGGCCCTCCTTGCGAGGTCGTGCCGACTTCATGACAAGGGTTGTCGGCGCTGTTAAAGCTATGGGAACAGCCTCGATTTTGCAAGGGAACATACTCTGCTGCTTTCGTCCGCAGGCGGCAGACAGGAAGCGGACGATTAGCCGATTCCCGGTGGGCGGGAACCAGCCTGACTTCTGCGGCCGACGACTAGACATGTGGGCGCAGCCACAAGCAATAACCTGTTTCACCCGGATGTAACTTGGCCTATAATCTGGCCTCTCAATAATCAGCGGGTGATGAAGTCGATGCGCCAAGCAGCCAGCGCCAAGGCAACCCAGCGGTTTCGACTGTTGTTTGCCACGTCGGACGATTCGGCTCTCCTCGACATGAGTCAAGAACTGGCGCCCGCATTCTTCATGAGTATTGCCAAGACGCCCGGCGACCTGCTCTCCGGCATTCGGCAGAACAATCCCGAAATCATAGTCGTAGACGTAGACACTGTCGCTCCCAGCGGCAAGGATTTTTTCGCCCAGGTAGGTGAGATACGGGCCGCGGCTCCCGGAGCCTTGTTGATTGCGATCTCGCGTACCCCGTTGCGCAACGCCCGGCAGCGCACGCGCGCCGCCGGCGGCGACGAGTTTCTGCTGGCGCCCGTCAATTTCGCCGAGCTGCGCGAATATCTTCTGGAGACCGCCGAAGAACGGCGTCAGCGCCTGGAGGCCCAGCGGCTGCGCGAGGAGATCAGGAGCAAGAATTCATTCTGCGACCTGATCGGCGGCAGCGATGAAATGCGCCGCATGTACGAAGCGATTCGCCGCGTGGCTCCGGGAACCACGACGGTGATACTGCGCGGCGAGAGCGGTACGGGTAAGGAACTGGTCGCTCGAGCCATCGTTACGCTCGGCCCGCGCAAGGATGCTCCCCTGATCAGCATAAACTGCGCCGCGTTGCCGGAGAACCTGCTGGAGTCCGAGCTCTTCGGACACGAAAAGGGCGCCTTTACTGGCGCCCACGCCAGCCGTCCGGGACAAATCGAGCTGGCCGATGGTGGAACTCTCTTCCTCGACGAGATCGGCGCGCTGGGGCTGTCGCTGCAGAGCAAGCTATTACGGGTGCTTGAGGACCACGCGGTGCAGCGCCTGGGAGGCAAACATGCCAAGAAGATCGACTTCCGATTGATCTGCGCCACCAATGAGAACCTCGAGGAGATGGTCTCTGCCGGAAGATTCCGCGAGGATTTGTATTACCGCATTCACGTCATTCCTATTTATGTTCCGGCACTGCGCGAGCGCAGCGGTGACGTGGCGTTGATCATCGAGCATTTCCTTAACGTCTTCTGCACCGCCAACGGCACGCCCCCCAAGCGGATCGAACCTGACGCCATGGATGTATTGGAGTCGAACGCGTGGCCCGGCAATGTGCGGGAGCTGGAGAACCTGGTACAGCGGCTCGTCCTAATGACGGAGGGTGACACGATTCGTGTGCTCGACCTGCCGCAGCCGCTGCTGCGGCAAAGTTCGGCGGCGCAGGAAAAGATATTGATTCCCGACGATGGCGTGGACTTCGACGGGGAGATGGAGCGCATTGAGATCGCATATCTTAGTGCGGCGCTACGGCGAATGGGGGGCAAGACGGCAGCGGCAGAATTGCTGCACATTCCGGTTCAGAAAATGAAGTATCTCTGCCGAAAATACGGCCTCTAAGTAAGCATGAGGTTAAAATTTAACCTCACGTAGGGTTAAATTTTGACCCACGGGGAAGGTGGCTATCTGATGGAGGCAAGGCTTCGGGGCCCATTCCAAAAATCCTTAACAGCTCCCAAAACCGCCCGCCGGTATGTTTTCTCCAATCAAATTCAGTGAGTTACGGTGCCGCCACAGGCGTGCCTTCTTAAACTCAAGGTGAGGTGGGTTTGGGCCCGGAGTTCGGCCATGTGCTTGCTCTATTCAAATGCGTGCCCAGCCGAAGATGGCTGAAAAAATTCGAATCATTGCGAGGAGAGTGAACATGGTGCATAAGAAATCGCTGATCAGCTCGATGAACACCACGAAGAAAGCAATCGTCGCTAGCACGCCTGTGGCAGGGACAACTACCTCGGCCAAGCTGAGCCCCGCCAAGTTCAGCCCAGCCAAGCTGAGCCCAGCCAAGCTGAGCCCGGCCAAGCTGAGCCCGGCCAAGCTGAGCCCGGCTAAGCTGAGCCCGGCCAAGCTGAGCCCGGCCAAGTTGAGCCCGGCCAAGCTGAGCCCGGCCAAGCTGAGCCCGGCCAAGTTGAGCCCGGCCAAGCTGAGCCCGGCTAAGCTGAGCCCGGCCAAGTTGAGCCCGGCCAAGTTGAGCCCTGCCAGACTGGTGTGAGCTGATCGGACGCGAGTTCCAGAGGAGTTGCCGGTGGCAGCTCCTTTTCTTTTGCATGTTGATTTAGTCTGGCTACCAGACTTTTCCGCCGACAAAATCTTCAAGCTGCTGAAAGGCGAGCCCCACCAGGCTCCGGCGCCGGCCATAGACTTTTGCCGTCCCCGCCATTCCTGGTTTGATCGTGCCCTCAGGGTTGTCCAAGGTGAGATCAAAAACATAAAACTTGGGCGGACGCTGGCCCTTGAATTTGCTTAGATCCATGAGACCCGGGGGGATGTCAGGAGAGACGGGTTCGACCGCAACCGTTCTCGCCCAGTGTCGTGTGAACTCCCCATCGATATGCAGCCGGACCGCAGAGTCGGGATCGAGCTTGTACATCTCATATTCGGAGATGTAAACCCGGGCCCGCAGGCGATTCAGGTCGGCCAACTCCAGCAGTTCGGACCCTTCGGTGGCGTAGGTGCCCAGTCGGTCGCTGAGTCGCGGAGTGGTCACCACGCCGGCAATCGGCGCTCTGACCTCCAATTGAGCGACCTCGGAACGGATCTCGCGGGTTTGCCGGATCAGTCCCTCGCGCTGCTGTTCGGCAGATCCGGCATCGGCATAACGAAGCTGCGCTGACGTGGCCCGGCTTGCAGCTATGGCAAGCTCCGATTGGCTATGTGCCAGTTGCGAATCCAGGTCCAGATTGCGCATCTGAACGAGAGGAGCGCCGGCTTCAATCCGCTGGCCTTCGTGGGCGTAGACCTGGGTCACCGTACCCGGTACCACAGCTCGAACCACAGCCTGGCTTGCCGGTTCAAGCACGAATCTTCCACTGGCCGATTCATGCCATAGGGGCAGCAGCACGAAGATCACGGCCGCAGCAGCAACCGCCAACTTACGCATCGGTGTTAACCATGCGCGGACGCGATCACGCTTGTCCAGATATACGAGTTTCATAAAATTCCATAAGGTGCGAAGCCGACCGCGAAAGATCAGGTAGGCCGTTCCGTATTCAAAGACGAAGCCCCAATCGGTGCTGAAGCCGCGAGCGATGTTCCCGATGAAGCTGGCAAAAACGTACAGCAGCGAGTAGCTGTATAACCCGGAGAGGATGGCATACACCACATAGCCGGGACGGCGGCGCCGGGGAACGTATGGCACTTCGACCGGCAATTGCCAGATGTTCCTTTTGACCCACCCGGAAAGATAAAGCGTTGAAGCTTCCTTAAGGTCCGAAATACCTACCAGCTGGGTGAGAATGTGGTAGCCATCGAGCTTGATCAGGGGGTTCCAGTTGATCAGAACCACCGCGATTCCGGTAAAAAGGATGATGGTATAGGCGAAATCGTGAATTGCCGTGCCGGGCGCCGACAGCCACCATATAGGAGTCGCCACTGCACAGATCATGAGCTCACTCCACACTCCGGCAACGGTGATCACCAGCCTTTGAAAGCGGTTGCAAAGGACCTCTCCCTGCGTGGTGTCGGTGTAAAACGCAGGCGTGAGGTAAATCAAAAGAAAGCCGATGGTCGGCACCTTGCCGCCGAAGTGCTTACAGGCGAGTCCATGAGCGGCTTCGTGGACGCATAGAAGAACCGAACCAACCACCCAGAATGCTGCGACATCGAACCAGCTTTTCTGGCTGAAGTTGTAGAAATCCCACGTGTCCCGGCCGATTTCGCTCCAGTGTGTGACGAAAATCGCAGCCGTCAACGCAAAGGATAGGAGTGTGAGGGCAACGACCCAAGGGTCAAAAACAAACCCGATCTTCCGGTCGAGCCAAGCCAGGAAGCGATCCGGGTTGACCGCCGGAAAGGCAATCATCGACAGATCGCCCCACTTATTTTTCCGCTGCTGCAGCCTTCGCCGCTCGTCCGCGGATTTCTCCATCAGTTTGATGTTCTTCTCCAGCGGTGTCTTATACCAGAAGTTCATGGCGTCGATATCGGCGGCGAGATCGCGCACTACCTCTTCCGAATACTGCATCCCGGTCTGCTGCGAGTAGAGTTCCGCCACCTCGCTGTAGGACCGCTTGCCGTCGAAGAGCTCAATTAACTTCCACGTCTCCAGCGGGAAGGTGAACATGGAGTCCACCCCTGCGACGTAGGCCCGCACCACCGGCTTTCCCTCCTCGAGGTGCTCCTTAAACACGACCTCCGGGTGAAGGCACGGATAGTGCCGGCTGACCGGTTTGGCGGGCAGATCCGGCAGCGCAACGTTAAGAGCTTGGGTGATGTTCATTGCAAGTGATCGAGGCTGATACTTGCGGTCATACCCGGACGCAGCGGACTGGAATTGCCTTCCAGCTCCACAGCCACTTCGAACGTACCGCTGGCAGGATCAATCACCGGACTGATCTCCGTGACTCTCGCCTGGTAGTTGTGTTCCGGTACATCGGGACTGGTCAGGGGCAAGATCTGACCCTGGTGGAAGCTGCCGAAAAGCTTCTCAGGCAGGGTAAAGCGCATGTGCAACGGAGCCTCTGCGGTGACCCAGAAGAGCCGGTCCCCTTTGGCGACCTGCTGGCCATCGCGTACGTAGCGGCGGGCGACAATCCCGGAGAAGGGGGCGCGGATGCTGGTCTTTTCCATCTCCAGTCCCAGTGAGCGCTCGGTCTGCTGGGCGTTGACCAACAACTCCTCGACCCGCTTCACATCCCACTGGTCAGCTTCGGCCTTGAACTTAGCGTGGTCGAGTTCTTCCTGCGGGATCACATGCGCGTCCCACAATTTGCGCGCCCGCTGGTAGTCGGCGTCCAGGACCTTGGCTTCCGCCTTCCAATTATTGAGATCCGCTTCGGTGCTAAGGGTCTTGGCGCGCGCCGCTTCCAGGTCTGCAAGAATTTGCCGGTCATCGAGCTGCGCTAGTATCTCTCCGGCTTTGACATGCGTTCCTTCATCAGCCAGCAGTCGAGTGACTACGCCATCTCGCTGGGACAGCACATCAAGCTGATGTTCGACAATGAGGGGCCCGGAAACCGCAAAACCTTTCTCTGCCACCGCCTCACTTTTTGCTGGGACGGCAGGTGCGACCGCGGCGGGGGCGGCGGCTGCCACGGTATTCTCGGGCCTGCTGCTGGAACAGGCCGTGAGCAGCAAGGTCAACGCGAGCAGCGCAGCTAAGACGGGAATAAATGTTTTGGTCGGCATTACTTTACACTCCAAACCACGACCACGCCTTCGAATAAAGCCAGAGCAACTGTCTGCGGAACAATGTGTAGCCTGCCGGGTACCATCCCGTGCGAACTTTTCCCCGGCCTTCCATACCGGCATGAATCGCTCCGTCCGGATTAGGGACGGCAACCCGCGCGTAGAACACGCGCGTGTCGCCTACTACGGCTCCCTGGGGGCTGACAATGACCACGTCGCCTCGCAAGATTCGCGTGGGGAAGCTGTTGAGCTTGATCGACGCACGCTCACCGGTTCGCACTAAACCAATGTCGGTGTCATCGATGGCAATGTCCACGATTGCGTGCGAGGTGTCCACGATCTCGGCGAAGGTGTCGCCATACTGCAGCCGCCTACCAACCATCGTCTCCAGGTTGGGCGTTGCTACAACTCCATCAATGGGCGAGCGCAACTGGCTTCGATCAAGCCGCTCCTGGGCGCGGGCCACTTCGGCTTTCCAATAATCGGCCTGCACGCGCTGCACGCCGGCTTCGGTTCCATCATTTGCCGCCAGCGCGCGATTCATTTGCAGAAGCGCCGACTGGTACTTTGCCCCCGACTGGCTGAGCTCAATTCGGCGTTCCCAATCCGCCAGGTCTGCAATTATCTGCCCCTTCGTAACCCGATCGCCTTCACGAACGTAAACCTTGCTGACCACGCCCTCGATCTCCGGCTGCAGTTTCGCTGAACGCACCGGAGCTACTACCGCATCCCCCTCTACGCGCAAGATCCAGGGAAATCCCGCCAGGAATATGATCACCACGCCAAAGGCGGCAATCAGCAGCGCCCGCCGGCGTTTCTCCATGGCCATAAACTTGCGCTTTTTCGCCAGCACTGGTTCGAGTATGGAGATGAAGGGGACGTCTTTGTACATCTGCGCATTGCGGAGAGCTACGGTCGCCTGTCCGGTGAGGACTTGCAGGATTTCCAGGTGCGCGGGTGAGAGGAAATCAGGATCAGAACTCTCCAGAGCCAGCACTCCCACCAAACCGGTATCGTCGCTCAGCGGGGTGGCGTAGAAGCCGCGCATTCCGGATTCCTCGAAATATTTCTGAAATTTGGCCCGGGTTTCCTCACGATCAGCGTCAATCTCGTTACCGCGCTGCGTTACATGCACGACCGTGTTCGAAAGCATCGCCCATCGCAGGATGTCGTAAAGCGGAGCAAGGTCCGGGGCGTCGGCATTCACCTGAGTCAGGCCGGTAACCGCTCCCAGCTTGCATCGGCCGCGCTCGTCCAGCGCGATTGCGGCACGATCGTAAGGAATCACCGCTTGAGGCGCGTTCACGATGGTCTGGAGCATGCGCTCGAGGTTCAAGGTCGACGTTATTTCCTGGCTGACACTAACCAGCGTATGCAGAATCTCAACCTTGCGCTCGGCTTCCAGTAGCGAAGCATTGTGCAAGGCATTGCTGGCGGTCTCGCAGATATTGGCGAGCAGGAACTGATCATCTTCGTCGAACGGCAGGCCATCCAAACGGTTTAAGGCTTCCACCACGCCGACGAGATCTTCGTGCTCCATCAGCGGCGCAGCCAGCAGGGAGAACACGGCGCCGTCTTCGAAGCCGGAATTGCGCTGCTGCAAACGCTCGTCATCCGGATCATCAATCAGCACGGACTCTCCGCTGTCCGAAATGTTTCCTGCAATACCTTCTCCCCCCTTCTGCACCGTGCCGCGCGAAACCGTCGCATCGAATCCTGCCTGGCTCATCAGCTCCACAGCATCGCCTCTGACCATCCACAGATTGATGCTCTGGACCTTCAGCACTTCTGCAAATTTCTTGGCAATCATCTCAAGCAGCTCTTCCATCTTGAGCGTCGAGTTGAAGACCTTCTCCAGGTCGTACATCTGAGCCACGCGGCTGATGGACTGGAGGCTGACATTGCGTTCGCTTTCGTAACTCAGAGCAGTGGCGATCGCCGGCGCGGCGAGCTCCGCTATTTCATTCAGTGATTGCAGCGCCGTGTCCGGAACGGATTGCTCATAGCAGATCAGTTCGATAGCGCCAACCAAGGTTTCATCCACGAGGAGTGGAACATAGGCAAGCGATAAGGCCATGCGGCGAATATCCAGATGAGAGAAATCTTCGCGTCGAAGGCTGGCGCCTTCGAAAACCCGGAGCTCCCGGCACTCGGCGACAACTCCCAACGTGCCGGCATTAAAATCGAAGACCTCACCGACGGCGACCTCGCCGGCTGTGGCTTTGGCGGTCCATTCGGGATTGTCCTGCTCCGGAATGACGTACACTACGGCGGCTGCGCCCGGAAGAATTGCAGCAACCTGGTCGGCGATCACTCGTGCCCGCGGAACCACTTCTGGCTGAGCAAGCAGGGCCGCGGCAATCTCGGCCACCGGAACCGCGGACGTCTGCCTTCGAGTCGCCATGGGAGGCGTTCCTAGTTGTACAGATTATGTGTTCTGAAGCACCCGCCTGATGGCCTGAATTACTGTTTCTTGCTGCCTGCCCTGTAATTCGGCCAATCTTACGGCTCATTCCCCATCGGGTCAACATTCTCGAACATCACTCGCCATCCTTCGACTCGGCCATCTACGTCGTGACCTTCTAGACGACACTTAAGCTCCTATTCTGGCTGCACCATCGTCTGGATCCTTGCCCCACGTCGATGCATGACCTAAAGGCTTGTGGATCGACAGCAGCCGGGTATCACAAAATTGGGTGTTGGCTGTTTCAGCGCCACGCGATCACTCTTGAGCGATCGCCAAACTACGTTGATGATTCCCGGTGCGGCAAAGGCTACGAACCCAGAAGGTCGGGAGTTCGGATCTCCGTCCGTCCGACGGTGGGGAAGTTGTTCGAGTGCCGGACACAGGGAAATCGAACCAGGCTGTATTTCCAAAAATTGAGGAAGCGGTACAATACCATCCAGAAAAGCTGTTAGGTCCTGGGCTTGAGCTTTCTCCGAGAGGAGTAGCAGCAATGAAATCTTTGCGATTTGGTCTATCAGTCCTGACGGCGGCGCTGCTGCTGACGGCACTGGGTTTTGCACAAAGCGACCCAGCTGCCGAGTTCCACGCAAACGGCAACGGTGGAGTGCAGACGGGCGACTTGCAATTCATGAGACAAGCCGCGCAGGATAACTCGGCGAAAATAGATTTGGCGTATCTGGCGCTGCAAAACTCCGACAACGAGCAGGTGAAGGCATTCGCTCAGCAGGTGCTCGTCGATTACGGCAAGGCGAATACCGATCTATCCAACATTGCCAGCCAGCAGTTTATGGCGGGCTGGAGCGTGGAGATTCCTCCCAAAGCCCAAGACACTTACGATGCGCTCTCGCAGCTGCGCGGCAAGGCGTTCGATAAGGCCTATATGGAGGCGATGCTGAAGGGCAACAAGACCGACGTTTCGAGGCTGAAGAAGGAAGCGACCAACGGGAATAACCAGTCAATGATCGATTGGGCGCGCCAGATGCTGGCCACAACCGAAAACAATCAGAAAGAAGCGCAAAGAGTCGCACCCCTGGTTGGCGTTCATTCGACGCTGACGAGCGAAGAGCAGCAGGCTCTCAACGCCAGCAAACCAGTCGATACAGTGTCGCCGGAAGCGCGTTAGGAAAGTTCGTTACCGAGCGCCAGCGAGAATACTTGCCGTAGTCGTCCTACACGGCTAGCAAAATACAGCCAGCAAGAATCCATAATTTCCACAGCAGCCTGCTCGCTCTCTTTGTGATTGTCGAGCGCATTTCGCTATGCTTCCGAAGCTTCATCGCACCCCTGCGAATCTAAGCACTGCCAACCGTGGTCGATGTACAGAACGGTTCGCTGCCTGGCCGCGAGCGACGTACGAGGCGTGAGACTGGTCAAACTGTTCGCCCTACATACGCGACTGGATCGCCAAAGAACAACATTCTGAAAGGTCGGAGAAACGAATGTCTAAGAACCTGGAAGGGAAGGTTGCGCTGATAACCGGTGGTTCGCGCGGTATTGGCGCTGCTGTCGCTAAACGCCTGGCCGAAGACGGCGCGAGCGTGGCCATCACCTACACGAAGGGCGCCGACGCGGCGGCCTCGGTCGTCAAGGAAATCGAACGTGCGGGCGGAAAGGCAATCGCCATTCAGGCGGATGCCGTTGACGCCGGAGCCGTCAAGGCTGCTGTCGACAAGACCGTCGCCACTTTCGGCCGCCTGGACGTACTCGTGAACAATGCGGGAACGGCCGTGCCCAAGAGATTCGAAGACACCACGCTGGAGGAATTGGACCGCCTGATCGACATCAATTTTCGCGGCACAATGGTTACTACCCAGGCAGCGCTGAAGCACATGAAAAACGATGGCCGCATCATCATGATCGGCTCCTGCGTTGGCGAGCGTGCTATGACCCCCGGCTTGGTGCCCTACTCGGCAACCAAGGGAGCTGTGAAGATGTTCAGCCAGGGGCTGGCCAGAGAGGTCGGAAACCGGGGCATAACGGTCAACAATATTCAGCCTGGTCCGATCGACACGGAGTTAAATCCGGCACTCGGCGAGTGGGCTGTGCCACAGAAAGCTGCCACCGCACTCGACCGTTACGGCCACGTAGAAGATGTTGCTGCCCTGGTGGCGTTCGTTGCCGGTCCGGAAGCATCGTACATCACCGGCGCGAATCTCACGGTGGATGGCGGCACCAACGCCTAAGTAGTGCCGACGAAGGAATAAACGATGGCAACGCTCGAAAACAAAACTGCGTTGGTCACCGGTGCATCGCGTGGGATTGGCCGGGCCACGGCAACGGCGCTTGCCGAAGCCGGTGCGCGGGTGCTGATCCACTACGGACGATCGGCCCAGGACGCCGAGGCTCTGGTCGCCGCGATCCGTGCCAACGGCGGACAAGCAGATCCGATCAGCGCGGATCTGGCAACACCGGAGGGAACCCTCTCGCTGGCAGAACAGGTGCAGCATATGGCCGGCGGCAAATTGGATGTGCTCGTGCTCAACGCCGGTGTCAGCAAGGCCGCAACCATCCAGGAACACAGTATTGCCGACTTTGACAGACTCTTCGCGACCAACGTTCGCGGTCCATTCTTTTTGGTGCAGCAGCTCCTGCCGATGCTTGGCGAGGGCTCGAGTATCACCGTGATCTCTTCTCTCGGCGCCCGCGCCGTGGTTGGCAATCCTCGTTTGGATACTCCATCGATCCTCGCCTATGCCTCCACCAAGGGAGCGATCGAAACTCTGGTCAAGAACTGGGCGGCCATTCTTGGCCCAAAAGGTATTCGTGTGAACGCCGTCGCGCCGGGCATTATCGACACCGATATGTCGAGCTTTACCAAGACCGAGGCCGGCCGCGAGATCGCGATGGGAATTCAGGCGTTGAAGAGAATCGGCAAACCAGACGATGTCGCCGACGTGGTAGCGTTCCTGGCCTCGGACAAAGCGCGCTGGATCACGGGGGCAAGTATTCCGGTCGACGGCGGATCGAAGCTGTAGAAACTTATAAGTAACATCGGTTAACTAACATAAATCCCCAATGAGGAAGCGCTTATGGCAAAGATGAAAGCCGTACAGGTACCCAAAGCAGGGGCAGATTTTGAGATCGTGGAACGCGAGATCCCGGAGCCCGGCCCGAGGCAGGTAAGAATTCGCGTCCTGGCCTGTGGAGTTTGTCACAGTGACTCCGTGACCAAGGACGGCCTGTTCCCCGGTATCACCTATCCGCGGGTACCGGGACACGAGGTGGCCGGCGTGATTGACAAAGTCGGAGCGGGCGTGACGACTTGGAAAAAGGGCGAGCGCGTTGGCGTCGGCTGGCATGGCGGGCAGGACGGCACGTGTCTCGCCTGTCGCAAGGGAGACTTCTTGAATTGCGCCAACGTACTGGTTTGCGGAGTCAGCTACGACGGCGGATATCAGGAATATATGGTTGCCCCTATCGAAGCCGTGGCTCATATGCCTGAATCCCTCGATCCGGCCGAAGCTGGGCCGCTGATGTGCGCCGGAGTCACCACCTTCAATGCGCTGCGCCATAGTGGCGCGGTGCCCAGCGATCTCGTCGCGATTCAGGGTATCGGCGGCCTGGGTCATTTGGGAGTTCAGTTCGCCAAGAAGTTTGGCTACCGCGTCGCGGCCATTGGCCGTGGTGCGGAGAACGCGGCGCTGGCAAAGAAACTGGGCGCTGACGCTTATATCGACAGCGCTGCCACCAACCCTGCAGCCGAGCTGCGGAAACTTGGCGGCGCCAGCGTGATTGTGGCTACTGCGCCCAGCGGCAAATCCATGTCTGGGCTGATCGATGGACTTGGCCCCAATGGCTCGCTGCTGGTGATAGGAGCCGCAGCCGATCCGATCGAGGTAACTCCTCTCCAGTTGATTCTCGCCCGCAAACGGATTCAGGGCTGGCCGTCAGGAATTCCAACTGACTCGGAAGACACCCTGCGCTTCGCGGAGATGACCGGCGTGAGGGCGATGATCGAAAAATATCCATTCGAGAAAGCTGCGGAGGGATATGCGCGCATGATGAGCGGAAAAGCCGAATTCCGTGTCGTCCTGACCATGGGCCAGAACGCTTGAGGCGGAGGTTTGCGACGGAGCTTGGAGGTGAGATGAGCGAGACGATGGAATCGAAAAACAAGGCCCTTGTCCTGGAGGCCTTCGACACGCTCTTCAACAAACGAGACTATGCCACGGCCGAGCGCTTCTGGTCACCGAATTACATCCAGCACAGTGCTCACATTGAGCCGGGCCGTGATGGACTTTTTAACCTGGTCAAGAGCGCGCCGCCGACATTGAAGTACGAACCGGGCACGGTTGTTGCTGCGGGGGACTACGTCATCCTTCACGGCCGTTTTTCAGGAAACGGCCGGCCCGTGGCCTGGATCGCTGCGGACATCGTCCGAATCGAGAATGGCGTTCTTGCCGAGCATTGGGACGTTCTGCAGGACGAAGCCACCAAGGAGGAATCGAAGAGTGGCCGTCCGATGTTCGGCGAGAGATTTCCCGGATAGTTCGTCTAGCTGAACGAGGGTTCAGCCTGATTCAGTTTCTCTAAATAAGAAAAGGGCACTTCGCAGCGCCCCCTCCTTCAGCACCATTCCAAGCGCCTAAGGCACCTCGATCAACTCAATCTTTCCGTCCTTGCGGCGGTGGAGTATCTTCACTTTGCCCTTGGCGTCGCGAAAGACGAATACATCGCGGTCGCGGAACTCGCATTCCTTTACCGCTTCCTCAATCGTCATCGGCCGCAAGGCAATCGAGTCCTGCGAGCGCACCAGGTGAGCTTCGGTGGTGCGGGCGACGGCAGGAAATTTGTGTACCACCACCGGCACGGCCGTTGCCGCGGTGGTGCCCACCGAAATCTGTGCGTCGATATCGGCCTCGACCGGAGCGGCCCAAGTCTTGTCCTTGGGCTTGCGATGCGTGGTGCGTCGACGGCCATTGTGACGCAGCGCCTGGGTCTCGATGTGCTCCAGCGCCTGATTGACCGCGACGAGCATGTCGGATGCCTGCGCCAGGCCGACCAGGTGTCCGCGGCGGCGCGTCACTGTGATCTCGGCAATATGGTGATGACGCTCGACCGAGAGGATCACCTTGCTCTTGAAGTTGTCGCCCAGGATTTTTGTGAGTTTGCCGAGGCCGGATTCCACCTCGTCTCGAATGGCGGGAGTGATTTCGTACTGTCTTCCAAAGTACTCGACTGTCATTGAGCTCCCCTCTCAAAAAGAGCATTTAGCAACTAGCAATCAGTTCTTGGTACCACAGCTAGTTCTTAACTCTGCGCTGGTGGGTGCTCGGGATGCGCATGTCCTCCCGGTACTTCGCGACCGTACGGCGAGTGACCTGGATGCCCTGCGACTGGAGGATGCGGGTGATCTGCTCGTCGGTTAGCGGCCTGGCAGGATCTTCTTCCTCGATGAGCCGTTTGACTCGCCGCTTAAGGATCAGCAGTGAAGTACTGCTGCCCTCAGGACCGTTGACGCTCTCGCTGAAGAAGTACCGAAGTTCGAAGACGCCTTGCGGGGTGTGAGCGTATTTATTAGCCACGGCGCGGCTCACGGTCGAAGGATGGACACCGATCTCCTCTGCGACCTCTTTGATCATCATGGGCTTGAGATGATCGATGCCGTGGTCGAGAAATTCGCGTTGCCGTTCCAGGATCGAGTAGCAGACTCGCAGGATGGTCTGCTTGCGCTGCTCGATGTTCTTGATCAGCTGAATGGCCGACTTGTAGCGCTCCTTGACGTAGTTGCGAACGTCCTTCTCGGCAGCGTCGCGATTCAAAAGCCGGCGGTAGGAGGAGTTCAACCGCAGCTGCGGCACTTCCTCATCATTCATTACCACCAGGAATTCGTCGCCCTGCTTGATAAAGGCAACATCCGGCTCGATGAGCCGGGTTTCGACTTTGTTGTATCGCAGGCCGGGCCGCGGGTCGAGAGTGCGGATGAAGTCCATCGCACTCATGACGGCTTCGATTGGGCGCCCCATGGCTTTGGCGATTTCCTTGAAATGTTTGTTCTGGACCGCGTGCAGATGCTGATCCACCACGGCGATTGCATCGTCCAGCGCTTCCAGCTCAGCCAGATGATTGCCATTGGCGTTCTTGCGATTGACCCGCTTCAGATCGTGCAGCTGCGCCAGCAGGCACTCGCGCAGGTCGCGCGCGCCTACGCCGATCGGATCCATCTGCTTGACCAGGTCTGTGGCTTCGCGCAAAGCGTCACGGCTGAAAGGAACGCGGGCAGGAGTTGTGCGAGGAGGCACCAGGCTCGGCCGCGCGACCGGCGGTTCCACATCCTGGGTTTGCGCCTCCGGCGAAACTTCATCCTCGGCGACCGCAACCCCGGCGCCGTCAGCCTCCGGCTGTACCCCCGCGACGACATGAGTCATGACCGGCATTACGGCAGGCTGCGATATCGTCTCCGAACTCTCCGGGGGTGTTTGCGGGCCCGCCGCCGCTTCCACCGAGAGCCCCAGCAGCTCGTCGTCAGTGGCGATCAGATAGCCTTCTTCGTTCAAGTTGCCGATCACCAACTCGGCCGCGCGATATACGTCTTCCGCCACGTGCAACGATCCCAGCTGCCACATCAAATGGTCGGTAAGCGTGCTGGGCTTGGAAAGAAAGTTTTCAAAGGAGGGCTTTTCGGTGTCCTCCATCTCCATCGGAGTGCGCAACCCGGGATCGAGATATTCGCTGAAGAACGAGCCAAAGTCGATTTCCTCGAAGGGATCTTTTTCCTCGGCCGTGGCCGCGGGCTGCTCCAGCTGACTGGCCGAGCTGTCACGCTCCTTCTGCTCTTCGCGCGCCGAGACCTCGTCCAGCAAGGGAACGTTATCTTCAAGTTCCTCGAGCACGGGATTCTCGGTCAACTCGGCATTGATCATGTCGGCCAGCTCAAGCTTATTGAGCGCCAGCACACTGACCATCTGCACGAGCCCCGGCGTCAGAATCTGCTTCTGGGAAACTTTGAGGTTTAATCTGGGCTGCAATAACGCCATGGAAACGGAACCCTGAGGAGCCACGCTCCCCGCACAAATTCTAAACCAAGGAAAAGCTCTCGCCTAAGTAAACTCGCTTCACTTCTGCATCATTGCCGAGCTGTTCCGGCGTGCCGGTACGGAAAATTCTTCCTTCGTTAATGATGTAGGCACGATCGGTCACCGACAACGTCTCACGCACATTATGATCCGTAACCAGCACCCCAATCCCAGTTGCGCGCAAATCGGAGATGATTTTTTGCAGGTCTAATACCGCAATGGGATCGATTCCAGAAAAGGGCTCGTCCAGCAAGATGAACGACGGCGAAATGCAAAGACAACGTGCAATCTCCACCCTGCGCCGCTCCCCACCCGACAACGCATAGCCCCGGTTCTTGCGAATCACGCCCAGCCCCAACTGCTCAATCAGCCGTTCCATCCGCTCGCGCCGTTCGTGCCACGACATCGATTGCGCTTCCAGCACGGCCAGGATGTTGTCCTCGACCGTCAGCTTGCGGAAGATCGACGGCTCCTGCGGCAGGTAGCTGATGCCATGATTCCGCGCCCGCAGATACATAGGAACATCGGTAATGTCCTCACCGTCGATGAGCACCTGCCCGGTTTCCGCCGGAATGAGCCCGACAACGATGTAGAAGCTGGTGGTCTTTCCGGCTCCATTCGGGCCGAGAAGCCCAACAACCTCGCCTTGCTTTACGTGGAAACTGACGCCGTGGACGACCTTCCGGCCGCGGTAGCTTTTTCCGATCTCCTCAGCCGATAAAGTCTGCATTTACTTCGTGGTACGAGCGCGAGTGATGGTGGGGGAAGAGCGCTTACTCTCAACCAGAACCCTATCATCGCGACTGTAGAAAGTCAACGAATCGCCCCATACAGTACCGTGTTCGGCATCAAAAATGCTAGGGGATTTTCCGGTAAGAACATATTTGACATCGTCGGCCGTGTACACCAGCTTGTCGCCGACCGCCCGGCGGTTGGGCTCGGTGACCACCACCTTGCCGACCGCGACCATGTGGTCGATTTTGCTCGGGGTATCTGACCCCGGCAGGGCTGGTCCCTTGTGTTGTGCCTGCTGCTGTGGCTTTGTCGAGTCTTTGCTGTCGGGTTCAGCCTGCTTCAGATACACGTCGATCAATTCCGCGCTGATGGTCCCGGTGGTCGTCTTGGCAAAGACGTTGCCTATGTACCGCGCCAGTCGCTGCTCATCGACGTAGGTCAGCTTGTCGGCAGTGACGTCGATCGGCGTCAGCTTGCCGTCGGCCGACTGCTGGACGAACAGGCTGGTCACTGTCTGCGAAGCATCCGATTGCGCAAAGATTGCCCGCTTGTCATTGTCAAAGTCCATCTTTGGAGCGCGAACGACATTGGCGCCCTGCCATAGCCGCACATTGCCGGTGTAGTGCGCAATTCCCGGGTCCTTGAAGGCGGTCATGTGTTGCGCGGTGACGTGAATCGGGTCCGAGGTCGCCAGCAGCGCGCCGTCGGGTTGGGGCTTCAGTTCACTGTACGTGGTCTTCACATCGTCGTCGGCAAACCCTTCGCCGGTCCCGCGATTCATGCGCACGTGTACGGCGGTTGTCGTCATGCCGCCGTCGACAATCCGCGGCGATCCGATAAGCACCAACACCTGATCGTCAGGCGTGTACACAGCTGTGTCGGCGAAGGCTGAACGCCCGCCCGTGTTCGGGTTTGGTGGTGGCTCGTGATAGGCGAAGTTGCCTTTCTGGATCAGCTTCTGCACACCACCGTCGGGACCGAACGTTACATCGAGCTGCTCCGCCGTGCTGGTCTTGTCGGGCTGGCCGGGCGTTACCGAGACGATGCGCGAATCCGGCCAGCCGTGCAGGGTCTGAAGGCGATTGTTGTCGCCAAATGTGGCGTGGAATTTTCCCGCAGTTGCGACCGTCGTGGAGTTGCCACCGTTCGTCGGCTGGCCGACCGCCGGCTTCACCGGAGCGGGAGCCGGAAGAATGGTGATCACCGCCTTGCCCACCGTGTCGCCAGTCTTGATCTCATTGCCGTTCTCAAGGTGAAAGTCCAACTGGTCGGCCGCAATCTCCATAGGCTGACCGCTAGTGCTGTTCGATTTGTCGCGGTCCGCACCCGCCGCCGCATTAGGCTGCGGGTCTTGCCGCATGCGAGCGTTCTTCACCATGTGCAGCATCGAAGGCTGGTTCTTGTCGACCATGTCAACGATGAAGGTGTCGGCCGAGCCGTGCGCCAGACTCTTTCCGTGGGTCTCGAAGCGGGCGCCGCCGGAGACGATCGCCTGCTGGATGGTGTTCTGCGGGCCCATGTTCAAGTCGCCGCGTGGACCATAGATATCGATCACCGATGGCCCGCGGTCCTGGATGTGAACGTTGCCTTCGGTAATCGCATGCTGCACGGTGTTGTCGGGAGCAAACAGCAGGGTCCCTTTATCGGCGGTCAGAGTCTTGTCCGGCTGATCGATCTTGACGTTGAGCAGAACCACCTGCCGCGGCTCTTTCTGCATCGTTCCCGATGCGCCCGTGATCGTCGCCGGATGCTCGCCGCGGGTGACGATGTGGATGTCGGATTTCAACAGCAGTTCGTTCTTCTGGGAGTCGTAATACGCGCCTTTAGCGGAGCCGGTGGCCTGCTCGGTCTGAAAGTTGACGACATCGTCGGTGTTTGCAATTCCAGTCTTCTGATTGAAGGTGAGTGAGCGAGTGACCAGGTGCAGCGGATTCTTTAACTCTGCCGGCGCGGCCTGATCCGGTTTCGTCGGCCCTTCGGCATTTCCCTGCAGATCGATATGCACTTCCCCGATCGCATGGATGTCGCCGCTTTCCGGGTCATAACTGAACTGGTCGCCGTAGATCTGGTCGTAGCGATCGTGGTTCCGGCCATAGATGACGATGTGCACATTGCGGAGGTTGGCGTGACCGCCCTGCTTGAACTGCACAGCCTTCGAGGCGCGGATGGTATAAATCGTCCGGCCGCCTTCAGACTTGGAAAGCGAAAAGCCGTCGCTGGTCTGCTGAATGTCGAAGCCCAGCTGCTTAGGAACATTGTGCAGGATAGGTTTGATATGTTCGCGCGCGATCCAGTAGGAAAGCGTGACGGCGGCGACCAGCACACACACTCCTACCACCATCCACTTGCGTACCTGGGCTAACGTCTGAAACATCTGCTTCGATATTACGCTAAGGAGTGGAGGGTCAAGGGGGTGGAACCACTAGCGCATGTGCAGGGAAAACTGCGGCGCCCGCGCCCGAATCACCAGAACGTCGCAAGGCATATCGTGCAATGCCTGACGACGCTTGGTCCAGAGCGGCATGAGGAAGCCGACCATCAGGCAGAACAGGGAGAGGAACTTCATGAAGTGACGCACGGTGGCGGCGCCGAAGGAGATCCGTTCGCCATCGGTCGTAATCACCTGTAGACCCAGCAGCCGCTTACCAACCGTAGCCCGCCACGACGAGCTTTCCATGAACGCACAGTAAAGCCAGGACCCCACCGCCAGGATCGGGATATAGGCGAAACCGGCAAAGACTTTCGCGTTCCAGCGATCGATGCCGGCGATTCGGCCGAAGTGGCGCAGAACGAAGTCAATGGCGAGCGTCACCAGCAACGCTCCCAGCGCCTCCAGGGCGACGTCGATGACTCCAGCCAGGAATCTGAGCCCAAACCCGGCGTATTCGTAGTCGGGCGAAATTTTTGACACGCTCCGCTGCTGCACCTGGGAAGACGCTCGCCCGGAAGGTTCACCCAGCAGATCGCCACAAAACAAACAAAAGCGGCCATCTGCCAGACGCTCGCTCCCGCAGCTGGCGCAACTTTCCTCGATCACCGTTTCCACGGTTCCGAATACTAAACCGGTGTAGCTGGCCTGTAAAGTTGTTCAACTTGCTATTGGTCAGAGGCGACCGCGGCCGCGACCTGCGTAGTCGGCGCAAAATCCACCAGATTCAGTTGTACGCCCCCGAAGTCCGGGTGCTCGTTGTAGTCGAGCGTGAACGCCAGGTCGAGAACATCGCCAGCCAACAGCGACCCTTCTACGATGCGATCGGCCATCCGCCAGCCCATTGCTTCGTGTGCCCGCCGGAAGCGTCCGCCATTTGCGTTCGGGTCGGCAGGAATAACCCGCAGCTTGAAATGCTTCTCCTTCAGCAGGCGAGCGGGTTGAATGAGCTTTGCTTGCCTTGCCACAAAGGTTGGGAAGGCGTTGCCGGCGCCGAAGGGTTCGAGCCGTTGCAGCGCCAGCCAGAAGTCGTGGTTGATCTCGTCCAGCAAAATCTCTGCGTCGTACTCCAGCTCAGGAATGAAGTCCGCGGGCGTCAAGCGCTGGCGCGCGTAGCCATCCAATCGCGCGCGCAATTCGGGTATGCGCTCAACCGGCAGGGCGCATCCCACAGCGTGGGAGTGACCGCCAAATCGGAGAAACAGTTCCGGACAGGATTCCAGCGCCTCAAGCAAGTGGAAGGGAGCGATGGAGCGGCCGGAGCCATGGGCCACGCCATCCTCGCACGAAAATACCAGCGCCGGGCGATGATAGCGTTCCACTACGCGTGTGGCACAAATGCCAATCACGCCGCGATGCCAAGCCTCGCCATCGACCACCAGGCAGTAGGCATCCTTCATCTCCGGCGAGGACTCAATCCTCTCCCAGATGTGCTCAAGGATTCGCTGTTCTTCCTGCTGCCGGTCGCCGTTGAGCTGATCGAGCTGCATCGCCATCTCGGCCGCTTTGCCGGCGTCTTTCTCGGTGAACAATTGGATGACGCGCTCGGCGATGTCCATGCGGCCGGCGGCGTTCAGGCGTGGCGCCACGCGAAACGCGATGTCGCCGGCGCTAAGCGGACGTGCACCGTCGAGTTGGCAATTGCTTAGCAGCGCACGTAAGCCTGCGTTTACCGGCTTGCGCAGACCTTCCAGTCCGAGCTTGGCGAACACGCGGTTCTCGCCGATCAGCGGTACCGCATCGGCGATGGTCGCAATTGCCACCATCTTCATAAATGATGGCAGGAGCCGTTCCCGCCCGCTCTCTACCAGCAGGGCCTGTGCGATTTTGAATGCCACTCCGGCTCCGCACAACGACTTGCAGGGATATTCGCAGCCATCCTGATTAGGGTTAACGACCGCCAGTGCTTTCGGCACACCGGCAGCTTGCGGCAGATGATGGTCGGTGACGATGAGGTCGACTCCACGGCGCGACGCCGTTTCCGCAGCCGCGAAGGCGCGAATGCCGGTATCGACGCTCACGATGAGGCGAATGCCGCGATCGGCTGCCTCCTCGATGACCTCGTCGCGCATGCCATAGCCTTCGCGAATGCGATGCGGAACGTGGTAATCCGCTTTGCCGCCACAAAGCTCCAACGCAGTTTTCAGGATGACGATGGCCGTCGTCCCGTCGACATCGTAATCGCCGTAAATGAAGACGGTCTCGCCGCGCTCGATGGCCGCGCGCAGGCGCTCGACCGCCGTGCGCAAACCGGTCATCAGGAAAGGGGAGTGCAGATCGGTGAGCGAGGGCGAGAGAAACTTGTGCGCTTCTTCTGCCGTGCTCAGACCGCGTGCGACCAGCAGGCGAGCCTGCCACAGCGGCAGGTTCATATCACGCGCCAGAGTCTCAACCTGTTGTGGATCGGCGTTGCGAAGGGCCCAGCGCATAAAAGCAGTTGTCAAAAACCAGTTGTCAGTTGCCGGTTGCCGGTTGTCGGCGGTGAGAAGTCAGTCTCGTTGAACGCACACACCCAGCCTCAAGAGGAAGATTGTCATCACGAGGAGGGCATCAGCCCGACGAGGGATCGCTGATCACTGACAACCGACAACTGCTCTACCGCTCTTCATCCTGGTCGGAGTCGTCGATCGCCATTGATCCGAAGTCTTCCACCAGATCCAGCAGGTGCTGATAGCGCTCGTACCACTCGGTCGTGACCTCGAACAGAAACATGATGCCCTGATGCGGCCAGCCCAGCTGAATGAAGCCGGTCTTGCCGATGTAGCTGCGCAGCCAGCGCGCTTCTTCAATGTCTTCGTCGCTGGGGAAACTGGTGTGTTGCAGCCGCTGGATGAGGTAGTCCAATTCGTCGCGCTGCAGCACCTCCTCGTCCATCGAGAGGAACTGCGCTCCCGCCTTCTTGGCCAGTTCGACAAAATCCTTCCAGCTGTCGGGATTGTCACGCGGATCCCACATGACGCTGTGCACCTCTTCCGTCACGTAGCCCTGAAAGCGGCTCAGGCCGTGGCCAAGAATGAAGGCGTTCATGTCGTCTTTCAGGCTGGACAGATCATCGGGCATAGGAGTTCTCGCGCGCGACCAAAATCGGGCGCAGCGAAAATCATCATACTCCATAGCTGACAGCCTCAACCGGAGCGTCTGCATCGACGGCGCGAGCGCGCTCGCCCCTGTCCATCGAGAGCCGCTGCAATCGTTGTGTTAGACTATCTGTTTACCCACACGATCTGCGACGAAGCAATGCTCTTTTCGAAAGAATACGTGGGCTACCTGGCCCGCGAAATCACCAACAAGCTAATCGACGGCGAGTTTATCGAAGCTCCCAACAAGGCCGCCGTGTCGGAGCGCATCAACGCGGCCATGCTTGACGAACTTACCCTGGAAGACCGTATCAACGATGAAGTGCGAATCATTCTGGACACCTACTCTGAAGAAATGCAGCGCTCGGGCGCCAATTATCAGGAGATGTTCAAGAAGGTGAAGAACGAACTGGTGCGCAAGTATAAAGCCGTGCTGTGAAGGCGCAGTTAGCACTTGGCACTTAGCTTTTGGCACCTAGCCACAGCCCCCGTAAGAGCGTTTAGCCATGACCATTTGGCTGCGGTCATAGGTAAAAGCTAAATGCCAAGTGCTAAATGCTAGGCGCCGTCCCAACAACCGGATGCAACGAGCAACATCAACATGAGAATCAGCCGCGAAAAAATCAACAAACTGGCGCACGCTGTCTCTGACGCCCTGGCCGGCATGGAAGATGTCGAGTTCATCGAGGACCGCAACGCCATCCGCCTCGAGGCGAAGCGACTGCTGGAGTTGCTGATGGCGCAAGAGGCGCGCATCGATGCTGCCGCCCGGCAGAAGATCGAAAGCCAGCGCCGCACTATCCTGGAAGGCTCGCAGGAGTGGGACATCCTCTACCGCAAGTACTACAACGAAGAAGTCAAGAAGCTGGGAATCTAGAAGTGCGGCAGTTAGCACTCAGCGCGTCTGCGCTACGTTCTGCCGACGACTTCGGGAACGGCACAAAGAGCGAGCCAGCAGGAAAACGGTTCCGCTAGACGACGCGCGTCACAAAAAACTTCATAAGGGTGTTTGAAAGGGGTTTGCGTCAGGCGCCTCGTCCCGTTAAGGTCGCATATTTTGTTGGCGTCCCCGACGGGATTTGAACCCGTGTTACCGCCGTGAAAGGGCGATGTCCTAGGCCGGGCTAGACGACGGGGACGCGTGCGAGGCAGGAGCCAATCTGCCATCGTAGCAGCGGCTCGGAATCAGTGTCAAAGTCCACTTGGTAATTGAAGCGCGATTAAGGCTGCCGCAAAGTTGTCGCTCCGCTGACCAGAGCTTTCGTGGTTACTTCCCCGATCGCCCTTAGTTACTCCAGCAACCACAATTAGAGTCATCAGCTTGCTGATTGTTCCACGTGGAACAATTTCGAAACGATCAGCGATGCTTCGAATGTTCGCCTTTCGACTTCGCGGGCGGACTCGAAGGAGGGGGCTGCTCGTCCACTTTCGGCGGCGCTTCCGGAGCGAACTCAACCGGCGGCGCGCTCAGCATCTTCTTGAAAAAGCCGAACGGCACCTTCGCTGTCAGTACCGCCTCGTTTTTTTCCTGATGTATCTCCAGGCTGTCGAATGCCGCCTTCACGTCTTTATCGGGACCTCCGGTGTCCATCGAGATCTCGAGCGACTTGAACACGGTGAGGTAAGCGTTCACTTGCTGGGTGAAGGTCTGGGCCTGCGCCTCGCTGGAGGTGATGACCTCGGCATGCAGCCGAACATCGTTCAGCGGACGAGCTGACGCGATGACGACACTCGCTGGCGGCAGCAATCCACTCCATTCGCCGGGCAGGAGCAATTCATCGTGCCCTTCATGCCCGCTTGATGCCGGGGGCCGGGCGATGGTCCAGACGATGCTGCCCAGCGGCACCCGCGCGTAGTATTGCGTGACGAGCGAGGGCCCGGTGAAGGGAAGCGCCGCTTCCCGATAGCGATCGATCATGCCGTGAATGGTGTCGGGGCCTTCCGTGTTCGACGCGGCCGCTATGTCCACTCCCAGCAGAGCTACCCTGACGGTTCGATCCTCAACGGGGATCATATAAATCTCGTAGCCCTGATAGGGCTCGACGGCCGACGCAACTTTGCGCAGGTAATTCGAGACACGCGTGTTATCGAAGTGGCCTTGCAGGATCTCGCTGTAGCGCGTCTGGGACTGTTTGCCCGCCACCGCCGCGCCGTAGTGAATCGCGAAAGCCGCTTTGTCGAGATCGCGCTCGAATTCAAAGCCGGTTTCGCGAACGAATTCCGCGTACTGGGGATCGTGCTCTTTCGGAGCGCTCTTGCCGAGATCGGTGAGCAGACGGATCGGTTCGAGGTTGATGTAGAGGACGGCATCGCATTCCGGCAGCAGCCGCACGGCGTCAGGGGCAGCGCGCTTGCGCAGCAGGATCGCGGTGACAATCCCCCCGGCAATGACCAGCACCGCCACCGCTACCAACAAATAGTTCTTGCGGAATCGCATCGATGAGACTTGATGATACGGGAGAGAGCCAACAAATCGTCAACTTCCGGCGCCATCAATGGCAAAAAGAAGGGGGGAGCACACACTCCCCCTTCGGCACGCAATCCAGTGTTGCTCCGGCCAAAGCTCTGTTATTGCGCGTGCGCGCTCTGCTCGGCACCGCGAATCGTCGCCAGGAACTGCGTCACAGCGGGATCGTGCGCCGGCGGCGCCTGCCCTCGCAGAATCTGCGCGAACGGCACATCGCTACCATATAGGGCCTCGGTGTTTTTCTTATGCTGGTTCAACTCCGCGCCTTGCAAGGTGATACCGGCATACACACCCTTGGCTTTCGCATAGGTCAGGATGGCCGCTTTCCAGCCGGCAGAGGCGTCCGCATCACGGCCCACCGGACCGGCCGCAGCATTTACTTCGCCGCCAACCTTGAAGTGGCCCGATTCCAGCGACTGCATACCCTGATCGTTCATCACCATCATGACCACGTCGACGCCCTCGGCGCCAATCTGCAATCCGAAGCTGCCTCCGGTGGTCTGAAAGGGGGCGGGGGAACTCCAGCGTCCGTTGCTGAGCTTGCAGGTGGCCACGCCGTTGCCGTGCTTGCCCCCGAAGATGAATCCTGCCTGCACCAGGTTGGGAATTACCGCGATACATTTCGCGTCTTCGAGCACTTGGTGCGGAATTCCGGCGGTGGCATTCGGGCCGGTCAATTCCTGAATGATCTGCGCTGACTTGTCGAGTTGAGTGTCGATGGTGGTCTTGTCCTGCGCGCTCGCGATCATGGATCCGGCGAAGGCGAACGTCGCGGCCACAAGTGTAAGTAGAACCTTCTTCATGCTCCGCTCCTTGAGGACTACAGAATTAATAGGAAGTAAGACGGCGGCGAGAGGTTTTCCGGATTTTCAGGCGGGAACAAGAAGAAGAGAGCGGCAGGGGGCATTGCTATATATCAAATACCAATCAGGGCTGAGAACGCCGCGGCCGCGGTCGCTCCCAAACGAGACCGCGGTCGCGCGTATTCGAGGGAGGATTGTTTCGTCGCATTGTCTTAATCCTTGGCTGTCGACGCATCGCTAATGCGACCACAGGCTGTGAAGTAGGTAGGTACAGAACTCAACTATCCCATGGATCGTGGCAATCAATACCAAAAGTTCGATCACGACCTTATGAGAGATAGTCAATAACTTCAGCAACTCTCTTAAACACTCGATTAGCCAGTGAATCATAGGCGCTATCGGTCACCCCCGGACCGTACCACTCTGGTGTTGTTGATCCCTTATTACGCATGCGCTTGGTTTCGGTACCGATGCTTTTGAGTTTCATGGTGAAGACTTTCTCCTTTCTGATCCAAGTAGCTGCAAAGCCCATACCGTATTTCAGATATATTTAATGTGCTGTATTTAAAGCCGATCTTGCGGAGCCGCAGATGCCAACCTACAAAAAGATGTATTTTCTGGCGATCCCGGTTTCCGTCGGCCATATTTCGAACCGAACCGCTCATTATCTTGCGTGCTCTGCGGCGTGGCGCTTCGGGAAATCGTAGACAAGGCCCCTATCTCGGTTTGTTGTAGTCTTTTCAGCTGCGATCAGCAGAGCTAGAGCGGCTTGCCTCGTGCGCGGGAACTCTGCCACAAACACTGTCGTACAAATCTCAGAAGGAGTCATGCATTTGAAATACTTCCACCGCGTCTGTGTCCTGCTGCTGGTCCTTGTTCCTGCTTTCACGTTCAGCCAAAGCGCTCCCCAGGCAGAGTCCGGCAAGTTCCGGCTGCACAAGTTCGAGCAGGCAATCGGGGAAGAGGATTACACCATCACCCCGCAGGGCAGCTCGCTGAATTTGAAAGCCGATTTCAAGTTCACCGATCGCGGCTCGACCGTCCCGCTGAGCGCTACTCTGACCACCTCCGACAGCTACGTGCCGGAGAGCTTCACCATCAAAGGCAAGACGTCGCGGAGCTCCGACATCGATACCGAGATCACCAGAGTCGGCTCCAGTCAGGCCATGCCAGCGACATTTTCCATCCGCCAAGGCAAGGAGACGCGAACGGTCGAGGCGCCTTCGACTTTCTTTACCATCTCCGGCTATGCGCCGGTTGCGGTGCAGATGGAGATGATGCGTTACTGGCGTGAGCACGGAAAGCCGGCGCAGATGCCGACGCTGCCGCTGGGTGCGGTGAAAATCCAGGACCGCGGCGCCGAGACCATGCAGATCGACGGGAAGGACGTGAAGGTCGAGCGCTACACCGTGCAGGGCCTGATCTGGGGCATGGAAACGCTGTGGATGGACGGCTCCAACAATCTCGCCGCGCTGGTCTCGACCGACGCCGAGTTCGATCACTTCGAAGCCGTACGCGACGAATATGAGCCCGCACTGGCAAAGTTCGTCGCCAGCGCCGCGAAAGATGAGATGGCATTCCTGGGCGAGATGAGCACCTCATTGCCGGGACGCCGCACGGGAACGTTCGCATTTGTCGGTGCGACCGTCATCGACGTCACAGGCAAGCCCCCGATCCCGAATGCGACGGTGGTCACCAGCGGCGGAAAAATCACCGCCGTGGGGCCGAGCAGCGAAGTCAAAATTCCAGCGGAAGCACAACGCATCGACGTCGCCGGCAAGTACATCATTCCCGGCCTTTGGGACATGCATGCGCATTACGAGCAGGTGGAGTGGGGGCCGATCTATCTGGCTGCCGGCGTAACAACCGTGCGCGACGTCGGCAATGAATATGACTTCATTACCCAGGTGCGCGATGCGGTGAACAGCGGAAAAGCGTTGGGGCCGCACATGCTGCTGGCGGGCATCGTCGACGGCGATGGCCCGTACGCGATCGGCATTACCCGCGTCAACTCAGCCGAAGACGCGCAGAAATGGGTGACGCGCTATCACGACTCCGGCTTTCAGCAGATCAAGATTTACAGTTCGGTGAGGGAAGAAAACGTAAAGGCCATCTGCACCGACGCGCACAAGGTGGGCATGACCGTGACTGGCCACATCCCCATCGGCATGAACGCTTATCAGGGCGTGAACGATGGCATGGACATGATCAACCACATCAGCTACATCGACGAGCTGCTGTTGCCCAAGGATTTCAATCCGCGCAAGGTGAAGGGCATTGATCGCCTGAAGGCGTATGCGTCCACGGATATCAACTCCGAAGCCGGAAAGAAGGCTGTTGCCTTCTTGGCTGAGCACCAGACCGTGATTGATCCCACGCTTTCCGTCTTCCAGATGCAGTTGCGTCCGGCGAGCCAGCTGGCGACCCAGATGGAGCCCGGCATCGCGCGCGTCGCACCCGAGTTGCGCGAGCAGCTGGTCAGCGGCGGCATGCCGCCTGAGGTCGCGGAGTACGGTCAGAAGATCCTGCAGAATGACCTGGCGATTGTGGAGGCGCTGCACAAAGCGGGTGTGCCGATTGTGGTGGGGACGGACCAGTCGGTGCCCGGATTTTCGGTCTATGGCGAGATCGAACTCTATCACAAGGCCGGCTTCACGCCGCTGGAGGCGCTACAGGCCGCGACCATCGTGCCCGCGCGCGCTATGAAGGTCGACGCCGATAGCGGCAGCATCGCGGTCGGCAAGCGCGCCGATCTCGATGTGCTCGACGGCAATCCTCTCGACGACATCCATAACATTCGGACGGTGCGCACCGTGGTGGCGAACGGGGTGGTGTACGATCCCCGGCCGCTGTGGGAGAGCGTGGGGTTCAGGCCGGAGTGACCCAGTTACCCAGGTACGCCCAAACGAAGGGCGAACCTGGGGCACCAAGTTATGGCCACTCTCGCGCGGCCTTGCGTGCCATCTTAATTGTGCTTCTGCACGCTCTCGAATCCCTGTTCGAATTCCGTGACCAGCGGAGTTTCACCGGACTGGAGACCGCCGTGTGCCATGACGCGCCAGAGAAAACTGCCGCTGGGCGGCATATCGTATACGGCCATCACATCTTCGGAAGGCCGGCTCGTCACTAGGATGATGATGTCGGCTTGGGAGGGCTCGTAGACGATCGTCAGTTTGCCCCAGTCCTGAATGGCGCTCTGCACCGCGTTAATCGCGTCCCGATCTTCGGGAAGCAGGTTCGGAGCGAACTGGTCTCCGTCATAGGAGGCGACGTAGACATACCGCGCATTGGCCAGAATACCCGGAAACACTGGAGTTTTCGCGGTGGCCGGATTGGGCGTAGCCTGGGCGGTGACCGCCGCGAATACCATCAAGCTGATAGCCAACAAACAGAATCGCTTCATATAAACGCCTCTGCCTGTTAGACGCCGGTCGAAATCACGCGATATCGCAAGTTACACCCGAAAACGGTACACCCGGCCCGATAACTTGCGATATGGGGATGTTACGTAAGTTAACGCGGACTTGAGGAAGCGATCTCCTGCACCAGTGCTTCCATTGCCGCTCTCTTCACCCAACGGCATCCAAAATCAGTCTCTTCGCTCTTCGGCGGGAAAGTCTTGACGTTGGTGGGAAGAGTCACGTAGTCCGTGCACACCCTGATTCCGTAATCGCATTGCTGATTCACGCTCTTGCCGTCGAACACGCATTCGTATGAGGCCGACATTGAGCTGTATCCCTCGTCGAAGACTTCACCATATCGTACCGTGCCGTACATCGCGTTTGGCGCGGTCTTTGGCACAGCCGGGTCTTTGGCGGTTTTCAAGAACAGCAGATACTCCGAGCCTACTCTGAAGCCGACGTATGGGCCGAAGAATAAGTTCTTTCCATCCGTTCCCTTAAAGCTCCGAACGACTTCAGCCTTGTACATCGCTCTCGCGTAGTTCTCTGTGTCGCCCGAGATGATACGCACCACCGCCACCGTGTCGGCAGCTTGGAACAATCCAGACAGTTCGATTTGGCTGGGTTCAGTGATGGTTACGCTTGTCGAGTTCTGTGCGAAACCGGATAGACAGCTTGCCAAGAGGACTGCTGCGGTTCTAGACGCTGTATTCACACCCATACTGTACAAAATGAAGCGATTCGGCGCCACCGTTCTGTGTAACTGTTGCGAACGGGCGTTCTCGCAAGTTTGCGCCGTTTGTTCGCCCGTTTTTACAGCTCAATGAGTGAAATGGCGATATAGAACAGTTACGCCGAAACACGTGGTAGCGGAAGCTTCGGCGGGTGGACCATCCTAGCCTTCGTTTGACTAGGGTGGGGATTTTTGCTGGCACAAGCAAAACGTAAGCGATCGGTTTGCTTTGGCGATAAGGTCTGAAAATCCCCACCCAAGCAAACGATGCTTGGGTGGGCCACCCGCCATGTGCACCCTGCGGACCTGTTGCGGTTGACTTGGGTCTAGTGCGTGTAATGGGGATTTATCACCAGTTGCGCAAGTGCTCTGCTAGAGCGTGATTTCCCAGACGGTGCCATAGCCGTAAGCACCGCCAAAGGACGTCGTCCCGTATAGATTGCCGCTAGGGTCCATCACAACAGTGCTGATTGGCATTTCCCCATCGGCTCCGCCGGTGAAATCGTGCAAGTCTGTATACGTCCAGCTTCCATCGGCCGATGGCGTCAACATAAAAACCGAACCCAAGGCGTAAGCGCCATTCAGCCACGAGGTGTCGTATAGGTTACCGCGCGCATCCATGGTGAGAGCAGCCAGTGGGCCTGAGTACTCGCAGTTACAGCTTGGTGCAGTCAATCCATAGATGAGGCGGAAAGTCCAGATCGTGCCGGACTCCGAGAGCATAAAAACCGTACCGCCGCCGCCGGATCCCCCGAAACTGCTGGCACCGTATAAATTACCCGAGTTGCCAAGGATCACTCCGCCGTGAGGAAAGCCGCCGTCAGGGCCCTGAAAGTTGTGAATTATGTGCCCGACCCAGCCGGAACTTCCGCGGACCAACTCGAACACTGTGCCGCAGGTTACGCCTCTTCCGCATATGCCATTTCCGCCATCGGGAGTGGTACCGTACAGATTGCCGGAGTTGTTTAGGGTCAGTTCACCCTGTGGCCCAGAAAAGAAATGTTGATATAGGATAGCTTCGGTCCAGCCACCAGGCGAAGGCAGTAATTCGTAGACGGAGCCCGGTTCCTCACTTGTAGCACCGTACAGGTTTCCGGCTCCGTCGAAAACAACATTCCCAATGGGTTGTATGCCATCGGAGTCCAGCTCAAAGCGATGGATAACGGTCTCCGTCCATGGGCAGAGCGCCGAAGTACAGATGGTCGCCGGCGGCGGCCTAAGGCTGAAAACGGTACCGTAGTTGTTGCCGCCGCGGAAGGTGGTCCCGTAGAGGCTGCCATCTGGGCCAAAGACCATCCCGCCATACGGATTAGCGCCATCAGGGGCGTCCGCAAATTCGTACAGCGGGCTGAATGTCCATCCCGAATCCCGGTGAGCCAGCTTGAAAACGGTTCCGGCGCCGGAGTTACCGCCAGCATAGGTTGTGCCGTAGAGATTTCCCGCCCCGTCCAGGGTCAGGCCGGCGTAGGGACTTGCCCCGTCCGATCCGCCCGTGAACTGATGCAGGACTATGAATGTTTGTGCTTCCAACGTCGTTCCAAGGAGCGCCAGCGCACAAATCATCATCAGTGCCGACCGTCGCATAGCTTGAAAGATGCTAAAGATTGCCCTCGAATGCTGAGCCATCATAACCTCCGGCACGGCAGTCTCTTCAGTATCGCCATGCACGAACGGCGATTCTAGACCGCTATATCCGCAGGATATGTCATCTACTTCTCAACCGTTGTAATCAGGCCTTAAAGCAAACCACCGCGCGACTCAACGTGGAAAAGATCGAGCGCGCGACACGTCAGGTCGCTTGATCCTATCCGTGCGCGGCGCTCGCGCCGCTTAGTTCGCGCACAATCGAGTTCACGAACTGCTTGGCGTCGCCGAACAGCATCAGCGTGTTGTCCAGATAATAGAGCGGGTTGTCGATGCCGGCGAACCCGGGATTCATGCTGCGCTTGATGACCATCACCGTGCGCGCCTTGTCCACGTCGAGAATCGGCATACCGTAGATCGGGCTGCTCTTGTCGGTGCGCGCGGCGGGATTAGTCACGTCGTTGGCGCCGATCACCAGGGCCACATCAGTCTGCGGAAAGTCGCCGTTGATCTCGTCCATTTCGATCAGGCGATCGTAAGGGATGTCGGCTTCGGCCAGCAGCACGTTCATGTGGCCAGGCATGCGTCCGGCAACTGGATGGATGGCGAAGCGGACATCCACTCCCTTCTTGGTGAGCAGGTCATACAATTCGCGAACCTTGTGCTGGGCTTGCGCGACGGCCATGCCGTAACCGGGCACGATCACCACTTTGCTGGCCGCCGCAAGAATCGAGGCCGCGTCTTCCGGAGTGGCGCTGCGCACGACTCGTTCTTCTTTCGCTGCCGCGGCCGAGGTCTGCACCTGGCCGAACGCTCCGAACATCACGTTGGTGAAGGAGCGATTCATGGCCTTGCACATGATCACCGAGAGAATGAAACCGGAAGATCCGTCGAGCGCTCCGGCCACAACCAGCACTTTACTGTTCAGAACAAATCCCAGGAGCGCCGCTGAAATGCCGGCGTAGGAATTGAGGAGCGAGATGACCGTAGGCATGTCGGCGCCGCCGATGGGAGTGACCAGCAACACTCCGAAAGTCAGCGCCACAACCACCATGATCGGGAACAGCAGGACGTGTGCCGGATTCACCACCAGCGCGGCCGCCAGCCCCAGCGCTCCCGCCAGAACGGAGAGGCTGACGATATTCTGCCCGCGATAGACAATCGGCCGCTGCGGCAGGATTTCCTGCAACTTGCCCGCGGCGATCAGGCTGCCGGTAAAGGTCAGCGAACCGATAATGACCTCGAGTGAGATCTCGCCCATTTCAAAGCGTGTGACCGGAGCCGTACCCACGTAGAACTCGGCGATGCCGATCATGGCCGCCGACAACGCGCCGAAAGCGTGGCTCAGTGCGGTTCGTTGCGGCACCGCCGTCATGTGCACCAGGCCCAGAGGGACGCCGATTCCTGCGCCGATGATCAGCGGGATGAGGACCCACTTGTAATGGACCACCTCGGGGTTGAAAAGCGTAACGATGACCGCTAACGCTGCGCCGATTTCTCCCGCCAGAACGCCCCAGCGCGCGGTCGTCGGCGAATTCAGGAACTGGAGCGAAAGAATGAAGAGAACGACGGCGACAATGTAGGCGAAATCGAGATACTGCTGCAGCGCGAGCACGTTCATGATGGTTTCGACCCGCGAGACTTGAACATGCGCAGCATGCGGTCGGTGATGAGGAATCCGCCGACCATGTTGCTGAACGACGCCGCAACCGCGATCGCGCCCAGCACCGTGGTGAGCGGCGTCTCATGCCGGCCGGCAATGATGATGGCGGCCACCACCACAATCGCGTCCAGAGCGTTGGTCAGCGACATCAGGGGCGTGTGGAGCAGAGGAGAAACGCGTCTGATCACTCCAAAGCCCACAAACCCGGCGAGGATGAAGACGTAGAGATTAGAAATAAAATCCGGTGGCATTTTGCTTCCTCCGCATTTCCCGGCGGCTCGCCCGCCGAACATTACCCATCACTGCGCCGCTGCCAGCGCCGGCAGCTTGTAGAATTCGCGCACGCGCGGATTCACGATTTCGCCGTCCCTGGTCACCAGCGTTCCGCTTGTGATCTCGTCGTCCATGTTGGATACCAGCTTGCCATCCTTCACCAGGTGAAGCAGGAAATTCGTAAGATTCTTGGCGTACATCTGGCTGGCGTTGTAGGGAACGGAGCTGGCGAGATTGACGGTGCCGACGATGGTGACGCCGTGCTCGACGATGGTTTCGTCGGGCCGGGTGAGTTCGCAATTGCCGCCGCGCTCGGCCGCGAGATCGACGATTACCGAGCCCGGCGCCATCCCGGCGACCATGTCTTTGGTCACGAGTACGGGCGACTTCTTGCCGGGAACGACCGCCGTGGTGATGACGACATCACTTTCGCCGACAACCTTGCCGAGCAGCTCGCGCTGCTTCTGATAGAACGATTCGTCCTGCGCTTTGGCGTAGCCACCTGCATCCTGGGCATCGGCGACTTCTAACGGCAACTCGACGAAGCGGGCGCCAAGGCTCTGCACCTGTTCTTTCACCACCGGCCGCAAGTCGTAGGCGGAGACAACCGCGCCGAGTCTGCGTGAGGTCGCGATGGCCTGCAATCCTGCGACGCCGGCCCCGATGATCAGCACCCGCGACGGCGTGATGGTGCCCGCTGCGGTGGTCATCATGGGAAAGATGCGCGGCAGTTTGTCGGCGCCGATCAGCACGGCTTTGTAGCCGGAGATGGTGGCCATGGAGGAGAGCGCATCCATGTTCTGGGCGCGAGTGATGCGCGGCATGAGCTCGACGGAAAACGATGTCGCGCCGGCGGCGGCGATTTCTTCCAGGGTGCGGACCTCGCCCAGAGGCCTTAGGAACCCGATCAGCGTCTGCCCGCGTTTGAGAAGCGGAAGATCGTTGCGCCCGGTGCGGTCATTGGCGCCGTAGCAGAGCACCTGGACCACAATGTCGGCGCGGCCGAAAACATCGCCGCGACCTGGGACAATTTTGGCGCCCTTGGCTTCGAAGTCCGCGTCGGGATAGCCGGCCTCGACACCCGCGCCTGTTTCGACGACAACTTCCAACCCTGCCTTGGCGAGGTTCGGAACCACCCCCGGCACCAGGGCCACGCGCCGCTCTCCCGGGAAGATTTCGCGGGGAACACCCACGATCATTCTGGACCTCCTCGCGCTCGCGCCAGCGACCGCGTCAGCTCAAAGCATTCTACAAACCACACGCGGAAAGTCCAGCAGGCCAAACTGATCTTGACCGGTAGAATACCCGCCCACGAAATTCGTTTTGACAAGCAAGCGGTCGAGAGTACCATGTCGGTCACGCTACCGCTAAATTTCAGACTGCCGCGGCCGGCCGCCGTGGAACTGCCCTCAGCGGCAGAATGGCAGCCCGCATCGCTCTTTCAATCGTGAGGATTGCGCCATGAGTGGAAATGGTCTGTTCGGATCCACCACCCTGGATGTTGTGATCGGCCTGATCTTCGTCTATCTGCTGCTGGCCATTATCTGCACCAACGTGAACGAGTGGATTTCGGGCGTGTTCAACTTACGCGCCAGCAACCTGGCGGCTGCCATCAAGCAATTGCTGGATGGCCAGCCAGGCAAGGCCGACGCTTTGCAGAACGCCGACTGGTTTGTGCAGCAGTTTTACGCTCATCCCTTGATTGTTGGCTTGTGCGAACCCGGTAAGCCGAACACTCATCCGGCTTACATTTCCGGGCGCGCCTTCGCAGTCGTGGTGATGGATATTGCGACCCACCAGAAGCCGGGCCCTATTAACTTTGAGGATCTGGAGGCCGGCATCAAGAGCCTTCCTGCCGGGGATGTGCAAAAGTCTCTTCTGGCGGTAATTCAAACTTCCGGCAATGACATCCACCAGGCCCAAAGGAGTATTCAGGCGTGGTATGAAGACACGATGCAACGCGTCTCGGGATGGTACAAGAAGAAGACGCAGTTGTGGACCGTAATCATCGCCAGCGTGTTGGTCCTCTGCGCCAACGCTGACACCATCCAAATCACTAAGACCCTGTGGCGGGACCCCACGCTGCGCGCGCAGTTGGTGGAGAAGGCCAAAGCCCGCAACGATCAGAGCACGCCTGCAGCCGATTCGGACCAAAATAGCCACCCGGCAACTAGAGATGACTTGAGTGCGCTCGGCGGCGTCTTCGGGTGGTCGCACCAGGTGACCATTCGTGGTTTCTGGCCTTGGGCCGACCGTGTGCTTGGCTGGCTGCTGAGCATCGTTGCGGTATCGCTGGGTGCGCCGTTCTGGTTCGATCTGCTGAACAAATTTATGCGAGTGCGTAACGGAGGAGACCCTCCGGAGGAGTTGCCGACTTTGCCCCCCAGACCACAAGAGCCCGCTCCCGCCCCAATTGCGAGCAAAGCGGTCAGCTAAAAGGAAGCATGTTGCGTTAGCTTTCTGGATACCCGGGCCGGCATGGCCTGCCGCGTAATGCATCGTGGTGTCGATTAAGTCACATTAGGACAATAACTTGAAAGAATTGTCACAGGGGATTGCCGGGGCGCCCTGTGGGCTGGTTAGCTGTAGCTGTGGCGAAAATACCACAACGGTAGATGCTCACGAACCTGTAATCTTCTGTTTGCGCCGCACTTAAGTCTCCCGCGTTGATCTACGAGCGTACAGTCCGTCGACCAGTCGAGTGTTCCGGCATAGGCCTCCACAGCGGGGCCGCGGTCAATTTGCGCCTACTGCCTGCTCCCGTAGGCACCGGCATCGTCTTTCGAAGAGTCGATCTCGATGGCTTCCAGATCGAGGCCATCGGCCGCAACGTAGCCAAAGTCAGCTATGCCACCAGCCTGATGAAAAAGGGCGTGCTCATCTCCACCACCGAGCATTTGCTCTCGGCATTCATTGGGATGGGCGTGGACAACGCCATCGTGGAAATCGATAACCTGGAGCTGCCGATTCTGGACGGCAGCGCGTTGCCGTTCATCGAAATGATTACCGAAGCCGGGGTGCGCCAACAGCGCCGCAAGCGCGTGTACCTGAAAATCCTGCGGCCGTGCGAAGTGCGCGAGGGCGACAAGTTCATCGGCATCTACCCCGGCGAACGATACTCGGTCAGCTATGCTATCGATTTTCCGCACCCGCTGATTGGCCGCGAACAGTTCCAGGTCGAACTATCCAACGGCAGCTACGTTCAACATATCGCCGCGGCGCGCACTTTTGGTTTCCTGGAGCAGCAGCGCGCGATGCTGAACATGGGATTAATCCGCGGAGCCTCGCGCGACAATTGCGTGGTGCTGACGCGCGATGGCATCGACAACCCGCCCCTGCGTTTTGCCGACGAGTTCGTGCGGCACAAAGTTCTCGATCTTATCGGCGACCTGGCCCTGTTCGGCAAACACATCCTGGGATACGTGAAGGCTGACCGCGCCGGCCACGCGCTGCATACCGCGATCGTTTCGCGCATCCTGCGCGAGCGCGGTTATGCCGAAGAAATCACCTTGGACGAAGCCCTGGTTAAAGAATGGCCGGAAGAGCATCTGGCTGCCGTAGCCGACTGATCGTCTCGCCAATTGAACCCTTTCCCTCCGTACTCAATCCTCGCGCCGTTCTTGCCGAAGAAATAACCGTTGCTGGCGCACGGCTCAGTTGGGCTGTGCCCAATTCTCTTCGGGAGAAACGGTGTGCCCACCCTCCGACGGTATTCGCTAGGTTTCTTGGCGCTGCTCATGCTCATGGGTGGCGTTTTTTGTCTCTCGGCATCCAGCCAAGTGCAGCGTGGTCCCAGCGTCATACGGCGCGACCTGCACCACGATGTTTCGCCGCCGTTGCTGGAAATGATCCGCAATGCGCAGCCCGGCGAACATGAAGAACACGAAGCCGAGCCGGTTCGCGGCATCCCGTTGCCGCCGGGATTGCGGCCGCTGCTGGAAGATCCGGTGCGGCAGTATGGCTGGACGGGATTTTCTCCTCAGGTGGGACTGAACTTCGAAGGGCTGGGCGACGGCCAATACAATTTTTGGGTGGAGTATGCCCCTCCTGACACCAACGGAGCGGTGGGTGCGACGCAATACGTGGAATGGGTCAATACGTATTTTGCGGTGTTCGATAAACATTCCGGGGCACTGGTGGCAGGCCCCGCGCCCGGCAACTCGTTGTGGACAGGATTCGGCGGCGGCTGCGAGAGCAACAATGATGGCGATCCCATCGCCATCTATGACAAGCTGGCCAACCGCTGGGTGATGAGCCAGTTCTCTGTCTCGACTGCGCCCTACCTGCAGTGCATCGCAATTTCGGCAACGGCGGACGCCACCGGAAGCTGGTATCGCTACTCGTTCCAGTACAACTACTTTGACGACTATCCGAAGATGGGAGTTTGGCCCGACGCATACTACGAAACCTTCAACATGTTCAACATGGCGAATGGCGGGCAGTTCGTCGGCTCCGATGCGTGTGCCTACAACCGCGCGGCCATGTTGAACGGGCAGGCGGCGACGCAGATTTGCTTCCAGCAAGGTCCGACGGTTGGTGGCCTGCTGCCCGCTGACGTTGACGGGACCACGGCACCTCCCGCAGGCGCGCCCAATTACATGCTGACCTACGGCGCCAACGCTCTGGAGCTGTACAAGTTCCATGTCGACTTCGGAACCCCTGCGAACTCGACCTTCACTGGGCCGGTGACGATTCCGGTGGCTGCCTTCACGCCGTTGTGCAACGGAGCTCCCGGCTGTGTTCCTCAGCCCGGCACCACCACCCAGCTCGACTCGCTGGCCGATCGCCTCATGTACCGCCTGGCGTACCGCAGGTTCAGCGATCACGAGTCGCTGGTGGTCAATCATTCGGTCACTGTCAGCGACGGCGGCGGTGTGCGTTGGTATGAAATCCAATCCCCGGGCACGACTCCGGTGGTGGCGCAGCAGGGAACCTGGGCCCCCGACTCCAGCTACCGCTGGATGGGAAGCATCGCTATGGATCGCATCGGAGACATTGCCGTCGGCTACAGCATCTCCAGCGGCGGGGTCTATCCCTCGATTGCGTTTGCCGGGCGCGTGCCATCCGATCCTGCGGGAGCGTTGGAGGCGGAAACGCCCGTGATGACCGGAAGTGGATCGCAAACCGGCGAGCTGACGCGCTGGGGCGACTACAGCGGCATGACCGTCGATCCTACCGACGACTGCACCTTCTGGTACGCGCAGGAGTACATGGTGAGCAATGGTTCGTGGAACTGGCGCACGCGGATCGCAAATCTCCAGTTTCCCGGCTGCAGCAGCGGCGGCTACATCGGGTTTTATCCCGACACCATAAATTTTGGCAACCAGGCAATGGGAACCATCAGCTCATCACAGCCGATCGTGTTCACCAACCATGAGCCGGGTTCGTTGACCATTACCAGCATCACGGCCAGCGGCGACTTTCATCAGAGCAACAACTGTGGGACGACGTTGGCTGCGAACTCCAGCTGCACCATCAATGTCACCTTCCAGCCGACAGTTACCGGCTTGAGGACGGGCACGGTCAGCGTAATCGATAGCGGCCCGGGCAGCCCTCGGGTGGCTGGCTTGTCAGGTTTCGGCACGCAGACAGTCACCTGCACGCCCAACGTCCTCTCCAACGCGGGATTCGAAAGCGGCGGAATGGACTGCTGGACTGCGGGCGGTGCGCTTACGCCGGCCGCTTCAAGCGTTCAGGCACATAGCGGCAGCTTCAGCGCGCAATTGGGCGCAACCGGTTTGCCCGAGCCTAACGGCGATTCGTGGATATATCAGACAGTGACGGTTCCAAGCAATCTGCAAAGCCCGACGCTGAGCTTCTGGTACTGGCCCTGGACGGATGACACCATCGAGTATGACTGGCAGGAGGCGCAGATTCGCGATGGCAGCGGCAATAAGCTGGCGCAAGTCTTCAAGACCGACTCCAACGCACAGACGTGGGTGCCGATCACTTTCGATCTGACGGCCTACAAGGGTCAGACGGTACAGCTCTATTTCAACGTACACGAAGATGGATACGGCAATCCGACGTACATGTATGTCGATGACGTTGCCATCGCGGAAATGAGCGTTTCCGGCTTGCGGTTCATTCCGGTGACGCCGTGTCGGGTGGTGGATACACGCGCGGCGAGCGGTACTTTTGGCGGCCCGGCTATTTCGAGTGGGACCTCGCGAGACTTTCCGCTGCCTGAGGGAAGCTGCGGCATTCCGCAAACCGCCGCGGCTTATGCCTTGAACGTGACCAGCGTCCCTCACGGACATCTGAATTATCTGACCATCTGGCCGACGGGAAGCAGCCAGCCGGTGGTATCGACGCTGAATTCGTATGATGGACGCGTCAAGGCGAATGCCGCCATCGTACCGGCCGGCAACAACCAGTCGGTGAGTGTGTTCGTAACCGACACCGCGGATGTCATCCTCGACATCAACGGCTATTTTGTTTCGGCCAGCAACAATGCAGCCTTCGCGTTCTTCCCGCTCACGCCATGCCGGGTTGCGGACACGCGTGGAGCGACCGGCGCGCTGGGCGGGCCGCGGCTGCAAAATCAGCAGCCACGGGACTTTCCCGTCCTGCAGGCCACCGCATGCAATATCCCGTCTACGGCGCAGGCTTATTCCTTGAACTTCACGGCCATGCCGAAGAACGGGCAACCCTTGGGATATTTGAGTGTATGGCCGGCAGGGCAGCAGCAGCCGGTGGTCTCGACACTCAATGCTTCGACGGGAGCCGTTACTGCGAATGCCGCAATCGTTCCGGCAGGAACGAACGGTGACATCATGGCTTACGCCTACGGCAATGACACCGACCTGCTCGTCGATATCAACGGCTACTTTGCGGCGGCGTCTTCCGCGCCCAGTCCGCTGTCGCTGTATAACGCGCAGCCCTGCCGGGTGCTGGACACGCGCAATCCTGCCCAAGGGCAACTCTTTCAGGGTGAGCTAACCGTGAACGTAGAAGGCGGCCCATGCTCGGTGCCGGCTTCCGCCCAAGGCTATGTGCTGAATGCGACCGTGGTGCCGTCGGGGAGAATGGGATATCTGACACTCTGGCCGGATGGACAGCAACAGCCGGTGGTATCGACCCTGAATGCCTACGATGGCGCGGTCACTTCCAATATGGCCATCGTACCTACCACCAACGGCGAAACCGATAGCTTCGCCTACGACTGGACCAACCTTATCCTGGATGTGTTCGCTTATTTCGCGCCGTGAGCCTTCGCGCGCACAGCGCCCAAATTGATGAACGGCAGAGCTTCGCTTCAACGCGCAGCTCTGCTATTCGTCTCATTGGCGGCTGCCCGGCTTTACATTCCCGCCTTGCGTCGGTAAAAATACCTCCAGCATGATCTCTGCGGGCGTGGGGTATCGTTGAAATTTCGCGGCTGGCTGCTGATGTTGCTGTTCGCGCATGTGATGCTGCATCCTTGGGTGCACGCGATCGGCATGGGCAAAGCGGCCGCAGATCAAAGCACCCTTTCGAATTCTTCCAGTGCGTTGCAAGCGAGTGGTCTTGCCGGCGATCAATGCGAACTGTGTCGCGTGAGCCATAGCGCGACCGTCAGTCCACATCTTCCCCTGGCCGATCTTTTGAACCCCCGTTGGGTTCATGTCGCACTGCAGGCGGTCAACTACTCCTCGCTGCAAGCTGACCTACGAATACCCTCACGGGCCCCTCCGGTCCTCTAGTCTTTCTTCGCGTGACGAAACGCTGCATCGGTGCTGATTGGCACGATGCAGTTCGCCGTTTCATCCACTCTCTCCTGCATGCCGCGAATTCGGTTCGCGTCGCCGATGCCGGAAAGAGCCAAGCGAATCGGAGGATTCATGCTTAAGTTTGTCTTGACCACACCCGGCGCCAGCCGTACAGGCAGGTCATTTCGATGCCTGACGGCGCTCGCAGCCATGCTCGGGTTTGCGCTTCTGCCCGCCTTTGTTTTCGCCGAGGTCGGCGGAAATTCGTCCACCATTTCCGGCACCGTTGCGGATCCGAGCGGCGCCGTCATTCCCGGAGCGACGGTCGAGATTCAGAACCCCGTCAGCCATCTCACCCGCACCACCACAACCGACGCCGAGGGCAAGTTCACCTTTCCCAATCTGCCGCTGAATCCCTATCACTTGACCGTCAACCTTAAGGGCTTCACGCCTTACGTTCAGGACGTTGACGTGCGCTCGGCCGTGCCGATGGATCTGAGGATCACGATGCAGATTTCCGCTAACGCCGAGAATGTGACGGTACAGGCGGAAGCGGGCGACCTGGTGGAGAACGATTCCACCTTTCACACCGACGTGGACCGCAGCCTATTCGACAAAATGCCGCTGGAGAGTGCCTCTTCACAGCTCAGTTCGTTGGTGACCCTGGCGTCGCCGGGTGTTGCTGCCGACTCGAACGGTTTGTTCCACGGCCTTGGCGACCATGCGGAGAACTCGTTTTCCATCGATGGCCAGCCGGTCACCGATCAACAGAGCAAAGTGTTTTCCAACCAGCTTCCTCTGGATGCCGTGCAGTCGATGCAGGTGATTGGCGGAGCTCCGCCTGCAGAATACGGCGATAAAACCAGTCTGGTGATCGACGTCACCACGCGCTCCGGGCTGGGCGCGACTACGCCGCACGGAGACCTCACTGCCTCGTACGGTACCTTCGGCACATCGACGATCGACGGCGATTTCTCCTACGGAGGAAAGAACTGGGGGAACTTCATCGCCGCGAATGGTCTTAACACCGGGCGTTTTCTGGATGCTCCCGAATTTGGTGTGGTGCATGACCATGGCAACGAGGAAAACATATTCGATCGGGTGGATTATCAGTTCACCACTTCCGACGCCCTCCACCTGAACCTGAACTACACGCGCTCCTGGTTTCAAAATCCCAATTCCTATGACCAGGAATTTCACGACTTCAATGGTGTGCCGGTCCTGAACCCAGTGACGGGGCTTCCCCTGGGCCCGACCGATCAGCGCTCGAAGATTGAGACCTTCAACATCGCGCCGACGTGGTCACACACCATCAGTCCCAACGCGCTGCTGAATGTTACGGGTTTCGTGCGGCGCGACGCCTTCAACTACTATCCCAGCGGCGATGCATTCAACGATCTGGATTCACCCGATCTGCAGCGGCAGACCGTTGCTCAACAACGCACGTTGTTGAACGCTGGCGCGCTGGCGAACGTGACCTACACCAAGGGAATTAACAACATCAAGGCGGGGATTTCCTACGAACAGTGGTTCCTGAATGAGAACGATCAGCTGGGTATTGTCGATCCTACATTCAATGCGCCCTGTTTGAACGCCAACGCCGTGCCGGTGAACGGGTTTAGTAACCCTGCGCAGTGCGCCGCAGCCGGATTGCAACCCAACACACCGTCGAATCCCAACGCCCCCGGCTCGGCTTACTATCCTTTTTTCAATCCGACCCTGCTGCCCTACGACTTGACCCGTGGAGGGACGCTGTTCCCCTTCACCGGATATGCCAACGTCAAAGAGCTCTCGTTGTACGTGCAGGATGCGATCAGCTACAAGAACTTCACCTTCAATCTGGGTATTCGCGGCGATGTCTATAACGGCTTGACCAGCGCCAGCCAGGCTGAACCGCGTCTTGGAATCGCCTACAACATCCAAAAAACAAACACGGTTCTTCGCTTCTCCTACGCCAGAACGCTGGAGACACCATTTAATGAGAACCTGGTGCTTTCCAGCGTGGGCTGCGCTTCGCCGGTCCTGAATCCATTACTAGGCTGCAGCTCGACTACGCTGACGCCACTCTCTCCCGGCTACCGCAACGAATACCATGTTGGCCTGCAGCAAGCGATTGGCCGTTACGTGGTCATCGATGGCGAATATATCTGGAAATACACCAACAACGCGTACGACTTCAGCGTCCTGGGTAATACTCCCATCACCTTCCCCATCGAGTGGACAAAGTCCAAGATCCCCGGGTTCGCGTTGCGGGTCAGCGTTCCCAATTACCATGGCTTCACCGCGCAAGTGGTGATGTCCAGCGTCGCCGCGCGCTTCTTCACACCTCAGATTTCGGGAGCAGGAGCGAATCCCCTGGCGCCGACTGGTGTCTTCCGCATTGACCACGACGAAGCCTTCAATCAAACCACGCACATCCAATATCAGATGCCATGGAAGAGAACTCCGTGGATTGGATTTAACTGGCGCTACGATAGCGGATTGGTCGCCGGTCAAACACCGTGCTATGGTGTGCTGCCGTTCAATGACTGCCCGCAGTCAACTACGCTCAACGGGGCCCCGGCCATCCTGATGACGGATACGTCGGGGATTCCGTTCACCGCCGATCAGGAATTCCAGGCGGGCTTCACCTGCAATGGTGTTCATGCTACTCCGACTATGGCGCTGCCGTTTATTTGTCCGGCATCGCAATTCGGTTCTACCCTGACCCAGGTGCCGACACCCAATACGCAGAACGATGACCACAATCCACCGCGAATTGCGTCGCGCAATCTGTTTGACCTGGCACTTGGTGTGGACAAACTTTTCGCGACCGACAAGTACCGGTGGAGCGCGCAGCTAACCTTCATCAACCTGACCAACAACTATGCACTGTATAACTTCCTGTCGACCTTCAGCGGTACCCATTACGTATCGCCGCGAACGATAGCGGGAGAGATAGGATTTCACTTCTAGGTGTCGAGGCGGCAAGGGAGCGCGGAGTGGAGTCGGATGCTTCACTCCGCTCCGCCACATAGAATCTGCGCCACGCCACAGGCCAGAGAAGATGGCGACGCAGGGCAAAGTCGAGCCTACAGCCAATGAGATGGGAATGTTTGCCGCAAAAGGAAAATGCCACTCAACGAGTGGCACCTTCTAAAGACGGAGCGACGGCCCGGCAGCAACTACGAAACCAGCTACGATTTTGTTTTCCGTTTACGTTCGGCCCAACGTTGTTTCATCATCTCAGAGATGCGCTTGCGAGCTGCGGCGCTCATATGGCGGCGCGGACGACGCGTACCGGAAGCCGCTTTACTGCCGGCTCCGCTGCCTGCCGGACGGCCACGACGGCGCGGGCCAGCGCCCTCCAATGCTGCAATCGCTGAGTTGAGACGATCGCGTTCTCTCTTGAGATCCGCGAGTATGTTTTGAATATCCATGCTTCTCCCTTTCGAAGTAGAGTGACTAACAACCCTGTAAGCGAGGCTAATAACAGTTATGCTTCAATGCAAGCATACAGATTTTGCTTTGCTCGGTCTACCTTGCTGACGGCTCTAATAGGTCATCCGGATGCTCGCATTTCTTTAAGGGAAGACACGAGATGGCGGGACTTTCTGTAGACCAGATTCGGCGCGATTCGGCGGAGCGATATCGGTCAGTTACCAACATGACGTTACTAGTCCGGAGTAATGGCACTTTAGGTGGCAGGCAAAGTAGTTCTAAGATGGAATGTGCCAGCACATAAAGAAGTCGTCATGGCTCTGCAGATTCGCATAGCGCAATGAGGAGGAGGGGATTCAGAGTGGATGAAAAGAGTTATCACATGCAGCCGGAACAGTTCCGGGAATGCGCAACTCAGGTAGTGAACTGGATAGCTAACTACTATGAGAGAATCGAAAGTTTGCCGGTACTTTCGCAGGTAAGGCCGGGTGAAATTCGGCAAGCTCTGCCCCCACATGCGCCGGCCATGGGGGAGAACTTCGGCGCAATACTGCAAGACGTTGACCAGATCATTTTGCCGGGAGTTACTCACTGGCAATCGCCTGACTTTTTCGCCTACTTTCCAGCTAATGCTTCCGGACCTGCCATTCTTGGGGACCTCCTATCTTCAGCCTTAGGTGTTCAGGGCATGCTGTGGGCAACAAGCCCGGCATGCACCGAGCTGGAGACTCACATTCTGGATTGGCTGGTTCCCATGCTGGGCCTGCCTTCCAGGTTTCTCTCATCCGAAACTGGCGGCGGAGTGATCCAGGATACCGCGTCCAGTTCCTCACTTTGCGCCATGCTTGCGGCTCGCGAGCGTCTCACCAACTACCGGACCAATCGCGAGGGCTGTAGCGGAAAGCTAGTTGCCTACACCTCCAACCAGGCACATTCCTCGCTCGAGAAGGCGGCTATGGTTTGCGGGATAGGAACCGACAACCTGCGCCTCATCGATGTGGACGGCCACTTCGCCATGCGTCCTGAGGCTCTGTCGGCGCAGATTGATAAGGATCGCGAGGACGGCCTGACGCCATTCTTTGTCTCGGCGACCGTCGGCACGACGTCCTCCAACGCACTGGATCCTCTGCCGGCGATTGGTGCGATTTGCGCCGAAAATGGTCTCTGGTTCCACGTGGATGCCGCGATGTCCGGCACGGCGGCGATTTGTCCTGAATTCCGCTACATTCAGGATGGGCTTGAGTTCGCCGATAGCTACACCTTTAACCCGCATAAGTGGATGTTCACCAACTTCGACTGTAATTGTTTCTATGTTGCCGACCGCAAATCGCTCATCAACGCCTTGAGCATACTTCCGGAGTACCTGCGCAACCAGGCTACGGAATCGGGCGCAGTCATTGATTATCGGGACTGGCACATTCCGCTGGGCAGGCGCTTCCGCTCGCTGAAGCTATGGTTCGTGATTCGCCATTATGGTGTGGAAGGTCTGCAATTCCATGTGCGGCGCCACATAGAACTTGCGCAGGAGTTGTTGCAATGGGTGAAGCAGGATGGGCGATTCGAAATAGCCGCGCCGGCACCTCTGAACCTGGTTTGCTTCCGTCATCTCGGCGGCGATGACGCTAACCAGAAGCTGATGAACCGGCTCAATGCGAGCGGCGATCTCTATCTCACGCACACTCGGTTGAACGGCAAGTTTACTTTGCGCCTCTGCGTTGGGCAGACCAATACCGAGCTACGCCATGTCGAACGTGCTTGGCAGAGGATTCAAGAAGAGGCAGGGAAGTTGTGACCGTACTAGAGCCGGTAAGCTCCCCCTTTAAAGCTCACCGGCCCAGCGTCAGCTACCACGAGGGGTAACTGAACTCCAAGTGCAAGGGGCAGCCAGTTTGCTCGGCGGCGCCGCCCGCTCAGTCATGGCTTCTGCCTATTACATCGTCGGAAGCGTGGCTGAACTTCAACGCCGGTGGGTTATGATCTCCAGGCTTCGAGTGGAGGACGGCTTGGGCGCCAGCGACTTCGAATTTAAGAACCGCTTCTGGATTTTCGGCGCGATCTTCTTCTTTGCCTTCGCCGCCTACAACCTCGATCACGTTAACGCCGGCCAGGCTTTGGTCGAATGGCTTGCCCGGATTCGCGGCATGGCTGCGGGCGATTGGCAGTATCACGTCGTCTTCGCCGGAGCTGCGCTTTTCTGCATCGCCAACGCAGCCCTGCGTACCTGGGGCACGGCTTACCTCAATCCCGAAGTCATGGTCGACATGCGTCTACACACTACGCGGCTGGTGGCCGACGGACCTTATCGCTTCGTGCGCAATCCGCTGTACTTCGGCAACATTCTGCTGGCAATCGGCTTCGGAATGATGGCGAGCCGCCTTGGCTTTTTCGTCCTGGTGCTGGGGATGATTCTCTTCGACTATCGGCTGATCTTCCGTGAAGAAGCCGGGATTCTCGGCAGTCAAGGGGAAGGCTATCGCGCGTACTGCGCCGTGGTGCCGCGCCTGCTGCCCGCTTTGCGGCCGAAGCTTCCTCCGGGTGGAGCAACCCCGAACTGGAAAGGCGGCTTACTGGGCGAAGCATTTATGTGGTTGCTGGCAGCGTCAGTTGTGGGCTTCGCAATCACGCTGAGTCTGAAGGTGTTCTTTGTTGTGCTCGTCTCGGCCTACATCGTATACGCGGCCTGCTACGCAATGATTCGCAAACGCCAGAAGCAATGACCTTGCTCTCACGCTTCCAAACGATAGAACGCTCGCGGGGGGCTGCCGAAGCGATTGGTGCCGTTCGCTGTACTTATAGGAAAAACGTTGTTTAAGACTGTGCAATAGGAAGTAAATCGCCTCCGGGGTTGGCGGAGGCGATCAAGTCCATAAGTGCTAGCCGGCTGCTAGTAGGAATAGCCGTCCGGCTGCGCCACCGCGCCAACTTCCACCTGCGTGTCGATATAACTACGCCCGGCCGTGAGCGCCTGCTTGTCCAACTCCAACAGCTTCGGGCTGGTGACTGTCGCCTCCAGCACCGAAACCGCCGATTCGGACGGCAGGCATTCGGTTTCCTCCAACAGTGCGCCCAGCATCACAACGTTGGCCACTTTCGCCAAGCCCATTTTGTCGGCAATGTCAGAAGCCGGCACGCAGATGATGCGCGCTTGCGGCGCGCTGAAGCCTTCAGGCAGCTTGGTGCTGTTGTAGAGGATCAGGCCTCCGGAGGCGACCTGGGGAGCGAATTTGTGCAGCGACAGTTCGTTCATCGCAACCAGCACTTCCGGCTGTGAGATCAAAGGCGAGCCGATGCGGTCGTGGGAGAGAATGACATGGCAATGTGCGCTGCCGCTTCGCATTTCCGGCCCATAGGACGGGAGCCAGCTTACTTCCAGTTGCTCGCGTAGTCCCATCTCGGCCAGCAGTTGACCCATCAGCAGGACGCCTTGTCCGCCGAAGCCCGCCAGCTTGATCGTGAGGTCGCGGGCGTGATGATGCCGAGCCTGCACGGAGTCGTCCGCGGTACCTTCGCTCACTTCCAGCGCCTCGGCGATGGTTTTGTGCGGCACCTTGGCATCGACAGGAAGGTCCGGCTTATGATCACGAAATACTCCGAGGGGGAAGGCCTGGACCAGGGTTTCGCCAACCCACTTGCGCGCCACAACCGGGTCCATCTTCAGAATGGTCGGACAGGGCGAAAGGAACTCGACCAGTGAGAAGCCGCCACCGTTCTTCTGGATTTCCAGCGCCTTCTTCACCGCCTTCTTCGCCTTCATAATGTTCTTCATGTCGCTGAGGGAGACGCGCTCGAGATAGGTTGGCGTTTCCAGCGCGGCCAGCAACTCGCAGACGTGAATGGGCAGTCCCTCATTGTGGGAGCGGCGCCCCCAGGGCGACGTCGTACTCTTCTGCCCGACCAGCGTGGTGGGCGCCATTTGGCCACCGGTCATGCCGTAAATCGAATTGTTGACGAAGAACACGCAGATGTTTTCGCCGCGATTGGCAGCGTGAATGATCTCTGCGGTGCCGATGGCCGCCAGGTCGCCGTCGCCCTGATACGCCATCACGATCGCTTCGGGATGGGCGCGCTTTAGAGAGGTCGCCGCCGCCGGAGCGCGGCCGTGGGCCACCTGCACATTGCCCACATCGAAGTAATAGTAGGCGAAGACCGAGCAGCCAACGGGGCTGACCAGAATCCCGCGGTCCTGGACCCCGAGTTCAACCAGCGCTTCCGCGATCAACTTGTGAACTACGCCGTGTCCGCACCCCGGACAGTAGTGCGTCTGGTGTTGAAGTTCGGCCTTGCGCTCGTACTTGTCGTAAAATGCGGGCGACTTCTCGTGTATTACCTGATAGCCTTCCACGATTTTCTCTCCTGTGCCATCCCGAGCGGTCATCGCCTGCGCGATTCGAGTCGATGGATTCTATAGCCGCTCGTGTGCCGTCCCTAAAGGGACTCGGGTTCCATATTCCACGCCACCCAGCACTCCACGCCTGCGGCGCGCTTCGCGCTGGGCTAAGTTATGCCGCCTTCGGGCTGTTGCGTTGGCGGTACCGCACTGACGTTTGCACTCGACCTAAAATTCCTCGAAACGCATGTCGTCGAATCCCACACTGTGCCAGGCCGAAGTCTGCAGGGCGTGGGCTCGAGGACTAGACATGTGCGGCCATGCGCGCGAATACCTGGGCGGTGATCTCTTCCGCCATGGGCACGTTGCCGCCGACGCGTCCGTAATACTCCACCGGAACGCTGCCATTGAGCGCCAGCTTCACATCTTCCACCATCATTCCGGTGCTCAACTCCACTGCCAGCACCTGCTTCACATGCTTCGCGGTCTCGCAGAGTTCGCGGGATGGGAATGGCCACAACGTGATGGGACGGAAGAGCCCGGCCTTCATGCCTTGCGCACGGAGCTGATCGACCGCCGTGCGTAGTACGCGAGAGACGATGCCGAAGCCTACCAGCAGAACCTCCGCATCCTCGGTCAGGTAGTTCTCGTGACGGCTCTCCAGCTCCTGGCAAAGCATGTATTTCGCTTCCAGCTTGCGCACATGAGCTTCCAGCGCATCGGGTTCCAGTACGATGGAGCTGACCATGTTTCGTTTACTTTCCGCCGTGCCTTTGACCGCCCAGTCTTTGTCCGGCGGCATGATGTCGCGCATCCTGATTTCGAGCGGCTCCATCATCTGGCCGACATAACCGTCGGTCATGATGACGGCAGGATTGCGGTAGCGGTCGGCCAGCTCGAAGGCCAGGACCGTCAGGTCGAACATCTCCTGCACCGATGCGGGCCCGAGCACAATATTGCGATAGCAGCCGTGGCCGCCGCCCTTCACAATGGCGAAGTAGTCGCTTTGCTCGGGAGCGATGTTGCCCAAACCCGGGCCGCCGCGTACCACATCAACGATGACAGCCGGCAGCTCCGCTCCGGCCAGGTAGGACATTCCCTCCTGCATCAGGCTGAGTCCCGGCCCCGACGAGGCACTCATCGCGCGTACGCCGGCCGCCGCCGCGCCATAAACCATGTTGATGGCGGATACTTCACTCTCCGCTTGCAGGAACGTTCCGCCGACTTCAGGAAACAATAGCGATGCATATTCGGCGATCTCGCTGGCCGGCGTGATGGGATAGCCATAGTAGGCGCGACAGCCGGCCAACACTGCGCCTTTCACGATTGCGACATTTCCTTTACAGAGCTGCCGCATTGGCCACCTCCTGGTCCGCGGGACAGGGCGTTGCCGCTGCCTTCGCGGGCGGGATCAAACGCTCGACAGTGATAGCACCCGGCTCCGGGCAACAGTAATAGCAAGCGCCGCAGCCGTTGCAGTCCTCGCCGCTATATTGCGCGGGATGAACTCCGTATTTGTTCAGCTCAGGCGCCAGTTCAAGACATTCGGGAGGACAGGAATCTACGCACAGGCCGCAGCCCTTGCATTCTTCCTGATCGATAATCACGTTACCGCGCGGTTGCGATGCCATGTTTTTGTAGCCTCACACTTCCACTGCACAGCGGTTGCGCTGAAACCAGCGTTGTTGTTCGCAATACCTATACAAGTCGTCACGAAACTTGGGGTGAGCGATCTGGATGAGCGATTCGGCGCGTTGCCGCACGGTCCGCCCGTGGAGATAGGCAATTCCGTATTCCGTCACTACGTAATGCACATCCCCCCGGCCGGTAAGAACGCCTGCTCCCTGCGTCAGGCGGGGAACGATGCGCGAGACCGTGTCGTTCTTGGCGGTCGACGGCAGTGCGATGATCGGCTTGCCGTACTTGGAGCGTGCCGCCCCACGGATGAAATCCAGCTGGCCGCCGAAGCCGCTATAGAACTGCGGTCCGATGGATTCGGCGCAGACCTGCCCGGTGAGATCGACCTCGATGGCGGAATTGATGGCCACCATGCGATGGTTCGCTGCAATGCGGAACGGATCGTTGGTGTAAGCCGACGGATGGAACTCGAAGATAGGGTTTTCGTCGATGAAGTCGAACAACTGCCTGGTGCCGAGCACGAAACCGAGAATGACCTTGCGGGGCTTCAGGTTCTTGCGCTGTCCGTTGATGATTCCGGCCTCGATCAGCGGAATCACGTTGTCGGAAATCATCTCGGTGTGGACGCCGAGGTCCTTGCGGTCCATCAAATTTGGCAGGATGGCATCGGGAATGGCGCCAATGCCACATTGCAGCACCGCGCCGTCCTCGATGAGCGAGGCCACGCGCGCGCCGATCTGACGGAAGACTTCATTGGTGGCGTGCGGCTTCATCTCGCACAGAGGCCGCGAAAGCTCGACAATGCGATCGAGTTCGCTCACATGAATGAAGCTGTCACCGTAGGTGCGCGGCATCTGCGCGTTGACCTGCGCCACGACGTGATGAGCATACTTGGCTGCGGTGAGAGTGCATTCCACGCCTACGCCAAAACTGCAATAGCCGTGCGGATCGGGCGGCGACACCTGGATGAGGGCCACGTCGATCGGCATCTCGCCGCTCTCAAACAGCGCTTCTACTTCGCTAAGGAAAATCGGAGTGTAGTCGGCGCGGCCATCGTTGACTGCTTCGCGGACGTTGCCGCCGACAAACAATGCATTGTGCCGAAAGTGCTCGGCCACCTCCGGCGCGCAGTAGGGCGAGGTGCCGCAGGTGAGCAGGTGCATGATCTCGACATCTTTAACGTGCGGCGCGCGCCCCATGAGAGCTTCCACCAGCGCTTCCGGTTCGGCACAACCCGGGTGAATGTACACTCGCATGCCCGACTCGACGCAGGCAACCGCGTCGCGAGCGGTCATCAGGCGGCTGCGATACTCATCGATCCAAGCCATGGATTCTCTCAATTGGAAATAACTTGCGATTGCACGGAGTAGCCGGTTGTCGCCCGCTCATGACCCAGCGCGGCGTAGTAGATAGCGAGATGGAAGAACTTATCCAGCATCTCCAGCAATTCGAGTTCGCCAAAGATTTCAGCCGGGCGCTCCAGCTGCGCGTGCTTTTGCAGATACTCCCAAAGATTTTCGCGGACCAGGCAGATCATCCAGACAACCTGGCTAACGGGGACGCCTTGGCGGGCGCGCTGCGCTCCGACTTCGAGATAGCGCGCCTCGATATCGGCCTCGGTCTTGCCCAGCAGCCACTCACCCAGGTGGTGATATACGTCGTAAACCTTTTCGGTGAGTTCGCTGTCGGGCACATTGGCATAGGAGGAGCACTTGCCGCATTGCCGATAGCGGACCTGCAGGCTGCGAGCCAGTCCGTCAGAATGGTCTTCGATCAGCTTAACCAGACGATAAGCGAGCAACATAGCGACCTCACGTCCCCGGTCCCAGGCCGCATAAGGCAGGGTGCAACCTGACGGATCGGGCCCACACTCCGTTACTCCCTAGTGTCCCGCTCTAAAGACAAATGAGCCGTGATTCTAGTCACGCGCGAAAGTGATGAAAGTCACGGGAAAGGGCCGCTTTCGCTTTTCGGCATGGCTCATGGCTCTTGGCCCCTGGCTTTTGGTGGTCCTCTTTTCACTTTGGTCTGGTTCGCGTCCTTTACCTCAAATGACTGATTGCCAAATCCGAAACAGCCGAAGGCAGATGACTAGAACGAAGAGCCAGGAGCCAAAAGCGAAAAGCCGCCCTCATGACATTTGTCACTCCCGCGCTCTGACAATCGCCACTACTGGCCGTCCGGCGAGTGACCGATGATCGCTATCGTGCTCGGAAGGAAGAGCACGGGAGAGAACGATGTCAACCGCATTGCCAACGCATCCGATTCAAGCCCAGGACCTTCCAGTTCCCTTAGTCCTGGCATCCCCGCGTGCAACGGCGCACGGCGAAATCACCGGGGTAGTAAGAACACGAAATCTGAAGAAGAGCTATGGAAACGCGGTAGCTCTGCCGGACCTGAATCTCGATATTCGCGCCGGGGAACTGCTGGCGCTGCTTGGCCCGAACGGGGCCGGCAAGACCACGCTGGTGCATGTGCTGCTCGGCATGGCGCGGCCGGACAGCGGCTCGGTTTCCGTCTTCGGCGCCGATCCCTACACTGGTGAAGTTCAAACCCGCGTCGGCGCCATGCTGCAAGTTGGACGCGTGCCGGAGACGCTGAAGGTCCGCGAGCACATCGATCTGTTCTCGTCCTATTATCCGAGCCCGCTATCGATGGACGAGACGCTGGCTATCGCCGGACTGGCGGAAATCAAGGATCGCCCGTATGGCGAGCTCTCCGGGGGGCAGAAGCAGCGCGTGCTTTTTGCCATCGCCATCTGTGGCGATCCCGACTTGCTCTTTCTCGATGAGCCTACCGTCGGCCTCGACGTCGAAGCGCGCCGCCTGATGTGGACGCAAATTCGCTCGCTCATCGCGCGTGGCAAGACTGTCCTGCTCACCACTCATTATTTGAATGAAGCCGACGCGCTGGCCGACCGAATTCTGGTGCTGAATAGGGGAGCGATTATCGCCGAAGGCACGCCGGCCGAGATCAAGGCGCGCGCCATGGGAAAGCAGATTCGTTGCACCAGCCGGCTGTCGATCGAGGAGGTCCGCGGTATCCCCGGTGTACTGAGCGCAAAGGCGGACCGCAACGCATTTGAGATTCAGGTGCAGACCGCCGAGCCGGTTGTCCGCGAGCTGCTGGAGCGCGATAGCTGGCTGGCCGATCTGGAGGTCAACAACGCCGGGCTGGAAGAAGCGTTCCTGGCGATCACCCAGAATCACAATCTTGATAAGAAGGAAAACTGACATGGCCGCGACCACGTTCCCAGCTCCCATGACCTTCGCGAAACGCTCACTGGCGCAAAGCTTGAAGGTCCACTTCAAGGAAGCCAAGTACGAGCTCATCAACCGCTCGCGCATCCCGGTGTACGCGATTTCGACCATCGTGTTTCCACTGATGTTCTATGTGCTGTTCGGCATCCTGCTGAGCAGCTCCAAAGACCGGCCGGAAAACGCGACCTACCTGCTCGCCACCATGGGCTGCTTCGGTACCATGGCGGTCGCGCTGTTCGGGTTCGGCGTGAGCCTGGCAATGGAGCGCGGCCAGGGCTGGCTGCAAATGAAACGCGCGTCGCCTATGCCGGTGAGCGCATATTTCCTGGCGAAGCTGTTCTCGGCGGTCGTGTTCAGCACCATCATCATGTTGCTTATGCTGGGCATTGGAATTGCTTTCGGCGGCGTACGCGTGCCGGTGGTGACGGCCGCCAAACTGGTCGGCATCCTGGTCGCGGGCTCGATTCCTTTCGGGGCAATGGGACTGGCGATCGGCTACTTTGCCAAGCCGAACTCCGCCCCCGCTGTGGTCAATCTAATTTACTTGCCGATGTCGTTCTGCTCCGGCCTGTGGATTCCGTTGTTCATGCTGCCGCACGGACTGCGCGTGCTGGCGCAGTTTTTGCCGCCGTACCATCTCGCCCAACTGGCGCTTAACAGTATCGGCATGGGCATGAACTCAGCCTCATCCTGGGGGCATGTTGAGGCTCTGGTGGCGTTCACGCTGATTTTCCTCGGCATCGCGGCGTGGGGCTATCGTCGCGATGAAGGGAAGACCTACGGATGAGCAGTAGTCGGTGGCAGCCACACGAAGCCAAATGTTGACTCAGTTCGTATACAAGGGGAAGGCCAGCAGCGGGAGGAAGCCATGCAAAGCAAATCCGCACAATGGATCCTGTGGGGGATCACGATGATCGTGTTCTCGGCTCTGACGCTCAGCGGACATTTCGAGTTGCTGGCCCTGGCGATCCTGCTGTCATCGCTGGTTTGGTACACGGTTGTACCGCGTACCACTTCCAGATAACAATAGAGCTGGCATAGCGCTTCGAGATGCGTTTATGAACGCCATTCAAAAAATCTGGCACTGGATTTATCCCTCGGATGATGAGCACAAGTGGATGCCCATTATCTGGCTTCCGTTCATGATCTGGTTCTTCGTGGATCCGATCTGGTGGAAAAATCCTGCGCCGCTGCTGGTGATCGGCAACACCGTCTACGGCCTGGTATTCATCTGGTTGTATCTCTACTCGTTCTCTCATCCCGAACCGAAACGCTTGTACGCCGTGGTTGCCATGTTCTTCATGGCAGGTGCATTGGTGCCCACCAACAACGGCGCGGTTTGCGGCCTGTTTGTTTACGCTATCGCGGCCGGAGCCTTCACCACGAATCGGGCGCGCGTGATCGCGCTTCTCGGTATTGACGTTGCTCTGCTTGGCGCATACTCGCACCACTTGAAGTTGCCCGTGGTTTTCTGGGGCTCGATGCTCTTGCTCATCGTAGCGGTGGGTGTGGGGAATCATATGGGCGCCGTGGCCCACTGCGCCGGCGAGAAGCTGCGCAAAGCTGATGCCGAGATCGAACACCTGGCCAAAGTTGCCGAGCGCGAACGTATCGCGCGCGACCTGCACGATCTTCTGGGACACACATTGTCGCTCATCACGCTGAAAGCTGAGCTGGCCCGCAAGCTGGTGGATCGCGATCCCCAGCGCGCCAAGCAGGAGATGCTGGAAGTAGAGCAGACCTCGCGCGCCGCTCTGGCCGATGTTCGCCAGGCCATCAGCGGCTACCGCGGCGAAGGACTCGCAGCCGAACTGATCCGCGCACGCAAGACGCTGGAAACCGCAGGCATTGCGGTGAACTCCGACATCGCCGAGCTGCCGCTCAGCCCGGCGCAGGAAACCGTGCTCGCGCTGGCGCTGCGCGAAGCCGTGACCAACGTCGTGCGCCACGCGCACGCACAGCGATGCAATGTTCGTCTGCAGCAGCAGGCGAATGTCTGCACGCTGGAGATCGCCGACAACGGCCTGGGCGCCGACGCTCCCGAGGGCAACGGTCTGCGCGGTATGCGCGAACGTCTGGAGGCGCTGGGCGGCTCGCTGCAGCGCCAGACCGAAGCCGGAACCCGCCTCGTTATGCAATTGCCACTGAGTCATCCCATCGCGTCAACATAGGGCGCGCTTCGGAGACGGTAGCGCCAGTTGCCTCTGCTCTGCGAAACTGAGTGCATGGCCGGAGCCAAACGCGACAAGATCCGTGTCGTCATCGCCGAAGATCAGGCCATGGTGCTGGGAGCGCTGGCCGCGCTCCTCGAGATGGAAGCCGACATCGAGGTCGTCGCGCGGGCGCGCAACGGCGAAGAAGCGTTGCGCATCGTGCAGGAGCAGCGCCCTGACGTTTTTATCACCGACATCGAAATGCCCAAACAGACGGGCTTGGAAGTTGCTGCGGAACTCAAGCGTCGTGGCGTCCCAGTGCGCGTGATTATCTTGACGACGTTTGCGCGCGCCGGATATCTGCGTCGTGCGCTCGACGCTGGAGCATCCGGTTATCTGCTGAAGGACATGCCGGCTGAGCAACTCGCCGAGGCAGTGCGGCGCGTCTGCAAGGGGCTGCGGGTCATCGATCCGCAGCTTGCCGCCGAGGCGTGGAGTGATGAACCCGATCCCCTGACCGAGCGCGAGCGCCAGGTGCTGCGCCTGGCAGGCGAAGGCATGGCGACGCTCGATATCGCGAACGAGCTGAACCTGTCGGAAGGGACGGTGCGAAATTACTTGTCGGAGGCGATCAGCAAGCTTGGAGCAGCGAATCGAGTCGAAGCCGCGCGCATTGCACGGGCGAAGGGATGGTTGTGAGCCATCCGAGGAGCGCGAGTTTCAAACCATGTCGCTTTGGCCTGAAGCTGTTCGGAATTATAAGGATTGCCATCACGAGCGAAGCGAGGGATCTGCTTTACGTCGGCAGCGGCAGAATGCAGTCATCCTTCTGGTCCGGGCGAACAGCAGATGCCTCGCCCGCTCGTGATGACAATCAATCCACTCCATTCTTCATTTGCGAGAACCCGACGCGGCGGTTGTCTTTCATCTTTTTCCCCAGCACGTGCTCTTTGAGCGTCGGGGGAAGTGTCTCGCATGCGGTCCGCAATACCAGGCGCGGAGTACGGTCGCGAATGCTCATCAGATAGGCGACCGTTTCTTCGCGATTAAACTTAGCCGCCTCCCGCAGCAGCCAGCCCAATCCTTTTTGCACCATGTCATCTTTGTCAGGAAGCAGCAGCTCGGTGATGCACTGGATGTGGTCAAAATTCTTGTGCTGGCGCGTGCTATGGATCAGGCTGACCGCCGCCGCACGCCGATGCCATCGCTGCTTTGACTTCGCCCATCTTAGCGGGCGCGGAAGCAGCCGCGGATCGGCAGCGATCATCGGTCCCAGCAGGTAGTGCACCAGGCCATCGTGGTCGGCCCACGAACTGATGCGGTCCAGCCAGCTTTCGAAGAGCTTGAACTCCGGGTTCCGGCACTCGTCGACCACGGCCTCCAGCATGAGTACCGCAAAAATCTTCTCTTCGAGCACGTCGCCACGAAATAGTTCGTCGGCGACCTGCACGAGATACGGTATACCGTTTTCGGCAGCGATAGTCCTGCGGAAGCGCACCGCGACCTTGCGCAGTTCGCCGGTGTACCAGCCGCGCGACTTCACTTTGTTCTTGAAGAACCACTGCACTTCTGCACTGTGCGGCGCAGAAGCGCCATCCAGGAGCACGCGGCGGATGTGTTTGGCAATGTAGGCGGGAGATTTTGCCATGTGTCATCTCTACAATAGCCAGTGCCACCTGCTAGTCGCTAACGGCGAACGGCTAATTGCTAGTCACTAGTTCCTTCCTTACCGTCTTGTCATAAATCCACAGCAGCACTGCGGTGAGCACTCCCACTGCGACGATCACCATCCACATCATCTGCGGCTGGTGTCTCTCTTCCCCGAAGGTGCGCAGAAGCCATCCCCCGAATGGCCCGCCGATGAGCGAACCGATTCCCAGCGGCAGAAACGCGAAGCCCATGTATGTGCCCTGTTGACCGGGAGGCGCGAGCCTCGAAATATATTCGTAGTAGCGCGGTGACTGCGTGATCTCGCCGAGCGCCACGACTATCAATGTAACCACCACACCTGGCACCGTCGGCCAGAGAATCAGAATGATCCATGCCAGCGACGTGACCAGGGTACCCACAATGATCGCCCCCAGCGCATGCATCCGTTGCGTCAGAAGATTGATGGCGATAGTCAGCGTGATCACCACCAGCGGCCCGGTCGCCAGCAGCAGCTCCGTGTCGGCCTTGGGATTGACGTACGCGTGGATATAAAGCGGCAGCGTGAGAAACAGCTGCCAGTAGACGATCCAGTATCCGGTGAAGATCAGCAGAAACACCATGAAGCGCGGGTTGGTGACGACCGTCCAGAAATTGCGGCCGGCCTGCGCCAGGCTTGTCGTCTCCACTTCGTCTTGGCGGCGCGGTTCGCGGAAGAACAGCAGCACCGCGATGAACATCAGAAAAACGCTGAGTGCCGCCGCTCGGAAGACATTCTCGACGCTCATGTGCTGATGCACATAGGAGGCGACGATCGGCCCGAAGAAGCCACCGATGTTCACCAGTGTGTAGTAAATCGAATAGCCGATGGAGCGTACGTTTTCCTTGGATGCGCGCGCCGTCGTACCCACCACGCTGGGTTTCACCAGGGCCACGCCCAGCGCGGGTAGCGCGAGAACGAACGTCACCAACACGACCAGCGGCACGTTGTCGCGCACCGGCGCCAGCCACGGAGCGCCCAGCGATCCCAAGAGAAAATACGAGCAAGCCAGAATCAGGTAGGCCAGCGAAAGCGCGCGGCGGAAACCCATGCGATCGGCGAGGGTGCCGCCGAATACCGGCAGAAACCACACCAGTCCGCCAAAGAAGCCTGCTAAGGCTCCCGTCTGCTCAGTGGGAAAATGCAGGGTTTCGTGCAGATAGCGCGACAGCGACGCGAGCGCCGCGTAATAGGAGAGCCGCTCAAAGAGCTCACTGAGATTGGCGACCCAGAACGGCCGCTCAAACCCAGTGCGGATGTCATGCCAGCGTTGTGTGAACGTCGGGCTGGCTGTTTGTGCGTTCTCAGTTTGCAATGTCATCCTTACGCGGAGGCCGTCAGCTTGTGTTGCACTTCCGCGGCCGTCATTCCTGCCACCCGAACCACTTTATTCCGGCTGCTCAGCCCGGCGGCTATCGTAACCGACGAGCGGGGCACATTCAAAAGCTCCGCAACAAATGCGATACAGGCTTCATTAGCGCGGCCTTCTACCGGAGGCGCAGTGATCGACAACTTTAGAGCCTCACCCACCTCCCCTGTAATGGCGTTCTTCTTCGCGCGCGGTTGCACCCTGACCGAAAACGTCGCACCCGCCGGCGTGTCACGGATCGTCACGGCTTCTGCCGCTCTCCGAAGATCGCCGTCCCGATGCGCACGCACGTCGAGCCCTCTTCAATCGCGACTTCGAAGTCATGCGACATGCCCATGGAAAGCACATTCATATCCACGCCGGGCAAATTTCGCGCCGCGATTTGGTCGCGGAGTTCACGCACCCTGAGGAAGTAGGGCCGCGCACCTTCGGGATCATCGGTGAAGGGTGGAACAGTCATCAAGCCTTGCAGGCGCAGGTACGGCCAGTTCGGCGCGCCAGCGAGAATGCTCTCCAGCTCCGGCGAATCGGGAGAAACGCCAGTTTTAGCTTGCTCGCCGCCTATGTTGATCTCGATCAGCACCTGGAGTATCCGTCCAATTTTCTCGGCTGCGGCATTCAGGCGGTCGGCTAGCTTCGCCGAATCAAGCGAATCGACGGCCTGGAAGAGTTCGACCGCCTTGGCGGCCTTGTTGGACTGCAGATGCCCGATCATGTGGAACTCTGCGGCACGTAGCTCCTGTAGAGGGCCACTTTTGTCGGCGAATTCCTGAACGCGGTTTTCGCCAAACAGCCGCTGGCCTGCTTGATACGCCTCCACTATGGGCGCGGCGGGGACCGTTTTGCTGACCGCCATGAGCCGAACGTCTTCGGCGCTTCGGCCTGCACGCCGGGCGGCTTGCGTAATGCGCTCATGAATCGCAGCGAGATTATCGGCAATGTTCATAGAACCTGACCAGGGGGCGTTCTCAACCAAATGTCTTCGCGGCCGCTGTTTGCAACTCGGACCAAACCTTCTCGACTTTCTTTTCCAGATCTTCCATCGAGCCCGAGTTTCGAATCACGTAATCAGCGCGACGTGATTTCTCCTCGTCGCTCAACTGCGCGGCACTGCGACGCTCGACTTCAAAGCGCGCCTGTTCCAGCGGCATCCCAGTCCTGCGCGCAAAACGTTCGACCTTCTGCTCCGTACCGCAAGTCACCACCACGATCTTGTCGAAGTTTTTCTGCGCGCCTGCCTCGAAAATCAATGCAGCTTCGACCACGGCCACACCATGCGTATCATCACGTTCCAGCGCGCTCATCCAGCGGTTCTGCGCCTCGATCACCGCAGGATGGACGACGGCGTTTAGTTCCTTGATCCGATCAGGGAACACGGCTTTCGCGAGCTTCGCCCGGTTAATCGATCCGTCCTGCTCAAGAATGCCGTTGCCAAAACGACGAACAACTTCGTCGTACACAACGGCGCCGGGCGCATACAGCTGATGGGCAAGCGTATCCGCTGCGAGAATGTGAGCACCTCGCCGCGCCAGCATCTCGGCAACGGTAGACTTGCCGCAGGCGATCCCGCCTGTGAGCCCTACCCGCAGCACAAGGCACCGTAGACTGAAGCCAATTCGAACGGCCATGTCATAGAGCAGTTCGCAGTATATAGGCTCACCAAACGCGGTTAGCTGCTCGCAGCCCTCTCGCGATTTCATTTAGAATCATTCCGCTTGTACCACCCGGCCGGCGGGGCGTATTCTGCCGGGCTGCAGGATCCATCCTTACTAGTCAGTCCGGGCCATCGTGCCCGTGGAGGTCTCATCATGAAGCTCACTCCTGGAAAACTTGCGGGCATGAAGGCTGTCTCCAACCAACGCGGTGTGATCGCGGCCGCCGCCATGGACCAGCGTGGCTCGTTAAAGAAAGCCCTCGGGGCGAACGCCGGCGACCACGAGCTCGAAGAATTCAAAATTCTAGTTAGCGAAGTCCTGACACAGCACGCCAGCGCTATCCTGCTCGATCCGGAATGGGGTTTGCCCGCTGCCAAGCGTCGCGCCAAAGGCTCCGGCCTGCTGCTCGCGTACGAGAAGACCGGCTATGACAAGACCACACCCGGGCGGCTGCCCGACCTGCTCGATCTCTGGTCGTCCAAGCGGCTGAAGGAAGCTGGCGCCGACTGCGTCAAAATCCTGCTGTACTATGCGCCCGACGACCCTGAGAAGATCAACGATCTCAAGCACGCATGGGTGGAGCGGATTGGTGACGAGTGCCGCTCCAATGACATTCCGTTCTTCCTCGAGATCGTCGGCTACAAAGAAGGAGTGGATGAGAAGGGTCCCGAGTACGCGAAGGCGAAGCCCGATATCGTCAAGCGGTACATGCAGGAGTTTACGAAGGACCGCTACAACGTGGACGTGCTGAAGCTCGAGATTCCCATCAACATGCAATACGTCGAAGGCGCACGTTCGTTCAAGGGGACGAAGATCTACAGCAAGCAGGAAGCGCTGGACCACTATCGCGCGACGGCGACCGCGACCAACAAGCCGTTTATTTATCTGTCGGCGGGCGTCAGCAACTCGGAGTTCATTGAAGACCTGGAGTATGCGGCCGAGTCGGGCGTGAAGTTCAACGGTGTGCTCTGCGGACGCGCGACCTGGAAAGACGGCATTCCAATCTATGCGGAAAAGGGCGGTAAGGCGTTCGAGGAGTGGCTGAAGACCGAAGGCGTGAAGAATATTGAGAACGTTAACAATGCGCTCAAAGCTGCCACACCGTGGTACAGCATTTATGAAGTGCCGGAAGCCGCGGCTGCGCGGTAGACAGCTCTTACTCCGTAGGACTCAGGCGCGCTGAAATTGGGCGCGCCTTGTTTATTGCTTTCCGGTGCCCGTCGCAAATTGAGCGGGCTGAGTTGATCCTTGCGCAGCGGCATCGCGCGCCGGTGACTGGTTGGGCGGATGCAGCGTATCCAGAAACGCCACCAAAGCCGCGACCTCAGCGGGATTGAGCTGCTTGCCATAGGCCGGCATGTTGCCCCCGCCTTGCACCACCTGCCGGACAAGCTGGGGATGAGTCAACTGCACGGCAACGCTGTCGAGCGCCGGACCGCGCTGCCCACCCGAGCCCCCGATCGAATGACAGTTGCGGCACTGCTTCTCCTGAAACACAGCCGATCCCATTCGCTCCAGTGGCGAACGGCCATTCAGGTACTGCACCGGCACCGGAGCGCTGCTCCACGCATCCATAATGGGGCTCCAAGGCGTAAATTGCGCGAGATGCGTTAAGGTGCCCAGCGAAACGGCAGTCAACAGGATGGTTAGTACGGCTATGGGGCGCCGCTTCCAGCTCTTCTCGCCTTCGCCCGCGAAGAACGGCAGAAGAATCAAGAAGCCAAGGATTATCACCGGGCCGATCAGCAGTGCCGGCGTCTCCATCTCCGGCGGCAGCAGGGCCAGCAACGCATACAGCCATTGGAAGAAGTAATCCGGCTTGGGGATGGTCTGCACGATAGTCGGATCGGGCTGACCACTGGGACCGAACGGTCCGAACACTGCCGCGCAAAGCATGATGCTCGCTACGATCGCCGCTGCGAAAATCATGTCCTTCCAGATCGCACCCGGCACGAACGGCATGCCGTCCTTATGCGTTAGCTCGGCATATTCCTGCAGGTAGGTTGAGCGGCGTACCAGGCGCCCCGGCATTGGCCACTCGTTAATGCCCAGCTTCAGCACCATCAGAAGGTGCAGCGACACAAACCCGATCAGCAATCCGGGAATTACAAATACGTGCAGCGCGAAGAAGCGCGATAGCGTGTCGCCGGCGATGATGGGTCCGCCCAGCAGCAGGTGAACTACCCACGCCCCAATGAACGGCACGCGTCCGCAGATGGATGCGCCGATGCCGAGCCCCCAGTAGGCGTCTTGATCGAAGCGCAGCACTTGTCCGGTGAAGGCCATGCCCAGCGTCATCAGCAGAAGGAAGACACCGACGATCCAGGTCAACTCGCGGGGAAATTTGTAGGCTCCAAACAGCGCCACCTGCACCATGTGAATGAGCACGATGGCGACCATGAAGTTCGATCCCCATCCATGCACACCGCGCAGAAACCAGCCCAGCATCACACCGTGATTGAGGTATTGCAGGCTGTCCCATGCCTGTCCGGCAGAAGGCACGTAGATGAGCGCCAGCATGATGCCGGTGAAGATCTGGACGATAAACACGGTCAGCGCGCCGCTGCCGAAGACGTAAAACCAACTGGCTGACTGGCGAGGGACGGGATGCGCCATCGTCTCCTTCAGCGTGGGTTCGATCTTCAGCCGCTGCTCGAACCAGTCGCCAATCTTGTCCAGAGTTGATCTCAGCCTTGGCATCCATCGCTCCGCTTATCGAGGCTTGCGCGCGTTGAAAGAGTCGGTAACTGGCCGGCCTCGATCATCAGGTGACCGTCCTGCACTTTGTAGGAGTACTCAAATAGACCGCGCTCGGGCGGACCCGAGGCGCGCGCACCGTCCTGGTAATAAACGCCGCCATGGCAGGGACACATGAAGAGTCCCGACTGCGGGAACCAACGCACCGGACAACCAAGATGCGCGCAGTTGATAGCGAAGACCTGAAACTGCTCACCCTGCACGCGCCGCACCCAGCAAGGGATGTTGTCGGTCTCGCCGTCCCAGGCATTCGAGATCGGGTTCTTATACTTCGCCAACCGCGTCTGGCCTTCGGGGAATTCGTCAAGCTCGCCGAGATCGATCCATTGGCGATAGCCGTCCTTGGCGCGCAGCGCAGGCCCGAGCAGATATCCAATGACCGGTATCGCCAGTACCAGCGCCGCCAGGCCGTTCAGCAGGGCCCCGATTTTCACCAGGAGTTCTCGCCGGGAAACGTTTTGCTCGCTCACTGGGCACCTCCAGGCGAAGAAGTTGTCGAAGCCGTCGCCACTCCCGCCGGCCGCTGTGAAGCCAGCCAGGCTACAACGTCTGTGATCTGCTGGTCGGTCATCGGATGTCCGGGAACGTTGCCGCGCCAGTCCGGAGCGTTGAAGTCAGGACGCCCGATGATGGTGATCGTTCTCAATCCCTGGTCTGTGATCAGGGTCAGGTAGTGGGAATTCACGATCGATCCTACTTTGTCAGACCCGCTGCCGTTCGCTCCATGGCAGCTCGCGCAGTAAGTCCCGAAGGCCGCAGCTCCCTTTTGCGGACTTCCGGCGGCCTTGGCTGCGTAGGATGGCGCTGTCACACCTTGTAGGACATCCGGCTTACCCCACCGCTTGCGAATTCCTTGCACAATTGCGTCCACCTGTTTGCTGGTCAGCATGCCGCCTTCACTCTGTGCAAACGCCGACATCGGGGTTCCTGGCCGGCCCTTCGAGATCACCTGTCTAAGCGTGTCGTCGTCGACAATTGCCAGGTACACCGGATCGCCGATAGGAGGCGCGGGCCCGAGCTTTCCTTCGGCACCATGGCACCCGGCGCAGTTCTGGTTATAGAGCGCCACCGGGTCGAGATTGTCGGACGGCCGGCGCACGATGTCGGCTGCCGTCGGCTTGCCGGGCAGATCGCAGCCGGCGATCGCCAGCAGCGCGCCCAAGCCGACACCAACGAGGCACATGCGAAGACTCATTTGTGTTTGTCCTCGTCTTCGCGCTCTTCCATGAGTCCCGGGGCCTCGATGCCGGCCCGCATAGCCAGCGGGATATTTTCCGCGGTCAGTACTTTATTCTGACGAGTGACGACCAGCCCGGCGACGATTCCGAAGCCGGCCTGCGATACCGCAAACCACACCCAGTTGATCCGTTCGTCGAGCAGCGGATTGACGTAGCCGATGATCTGGTACAGCAGCCCGGTCCACAGTAAGGGCCCGATAATTCCGCCCAGGACAATGGGTGCCCGCGGAAGCAACGGCAGCATGGCGCCGTAGAGAAGTCCCACAAGCAGGCACATGGTCAGGTGCATCGCGCACGCGAACAGAAACCAGCCCAAGTTGAAGTGCATCATGGCTTCGGTGGAGGGCATGGAGGAAGACGTGTATAGACTCCCCGCCAGCAAATTCACGGGATACCACACACTGTGGTACGCAAACAATCCATACATCATCGCCAGGATGGCCATGACGACCCCTCCCGCGAGACCGCCCTTCACACCGGCAGAAACCGGATAGGTCTTCAGCGGCAAGTAGGCGCGCGGCACTTCTTTGGCCACCTCCAGCCGAGTTACGGTCTTTGGCGGAAGCACCGGCGCAGGCTCCTCAAGCCGTACCGGAACGAGTTCTTCGTGTTCGTGGGGCAGTACCTGACGGAACCAGCCTACGGCTCCAAAAATGGCAAGGATCGCGCCCAGAACGCTGACGCTCGCGTTGGTTAGCAGGCCGGTGAAAAGCAACGCGGTACCGATGGCCAAAGTAAATGGCCAGGCAGTCGGCGCCGGCACCAGGACGCCCTTGCCGCCGCTTTGCCCGGACTGTGGTTCTGCGCTCATGAATCAGGATCCCGGCTGCCCAACCTACCGCGCGATGAAGTAAACCACGGAAAGCACCACTACCCAAATCGCATCAACAAAATGCCAGTACATGGCGAAGACCGTAATCTTCGGCGAGTGCTCCGGCTTTACGGCGCCCATCAACGTCAGCAGCATGACGACGGTTAATCCGGTCAAGCCTATGATGACGTGCGAAGCGTGCAGTCCTACGAGTGAGTAGAACGTTGTACCGAACAAGTTCGTTTTGATGGTGAGCCCATCGACATAGATCAGGTGATACCATTCGCGCGCGGTGCCCACCAGGAAGGTCACGCCCAGGGCGATGGTCAGAAACCAGAACAGCCCGAAGCGCTTGATATTGCCGACGTGAATGGCCTTCTCTGCCAGCAGGATGGTCAGGCTGCTGGAGAACAGGCAGATCGATCCAAGGATCGGCACCTCCAACACCTGCGCCGGAGTGGGACCGCTGAGACTCTTGCCCGCATAGTAGAGGTAGGCCACAACGAAGATGCAGAAGATGGACGACTCTGCTGCGATCAGGCACCACATGCCAACCTTGCCGCGGTACTGCGCGTAAGGTGGCAACGGGTGATGTGGTACGGCAACGGTTGTGGCTGCCAAAATTTTCCTCAGCTCCTAAGTCTGCACGGCAGATTCGGACAGTTATTCGTACTTCCAGTCTGGATCTTCGGGATGCTTCAAGTCCCACAAGGGACGCCGACTTCTGACCACCGGAATCTCCGCGAAGTTGTACGGCGGCGGCGGCGAAGTCGTCGCCCACTCCAGCGTCCACGCGTCCCAGGGATCGTTGCCCGCAATCTTGCCCTTGTAATACGAGCGAAACGCGTTGAATACCCAGATGAGAATTGCGAGCGTCTGGAAGACCACGCCAACGGAGACGATCAGATTCCACGACTCCCAGCCGCGATTGGCGTCATAGGTATAGATACGCCGCGGCATGCCCAACAAACCGGGGATGTGCATGAAATCGAACGTCACATGAAAGCCGATCAGGAAAAGCCAGAAATGCCATTTGCCCAGCCTTTCGTCCATCAGCCTGCCGGTAGCTTTGGGGTACCAGTAATAGGCGGCGGCGAACACGGAGAAAACGATGACGCCGAGAATCACATAGTGGAAGTGGGCGATAACAAAATAAGAATTTCCGAGCTGCCAGTCGAAAGGAGCGGCGCTCAAGCAGATACCGGTCAGCCCGGCGATCAGCATTTGCGCCACGGCGGCGACGCAGAACAGCATCGCCGTCGTGAACCTGATCTTGCCTCCCCACATCGTGCCCACCCAGTTAAAAATTTTGATCCCGGTAGGCACGGCGATGGCTGCCGTCGAGGCCACAAAGAAGGCGTTGGCGTAGGACGTCATTCCGATGGTGAACAGATGGTGTGCCCAGACGCTCAGGCTGATGAATCCGATCGCAATGGTCGCCGCTACCATGATGTTGTAACCAAAGATCGGCTTGCGCGAAAAAACCGGAATTACTTCGGAGAGAACGCCGAAGGCCGGAAGGACGAGAATGTAGACCTCGGGATGGCCGAAGACCCAGAAGAAGTGCATCCAGATCACCGCCGAGCCGCCGGCCTGCGTGTCGAAGAAGTGCCCACCCAGATAGCGATCAACCAGCAGCATGATCTGGGCGGCGGTCAGGGGCGAAACCGCCACCAGCACCAGGATCCCGGTGATCAGGTTCAGCCAAGGAACCAGCGGGATGCGGTTCATCTTCATGCCGGGACAGCGCATGCACAGTATCGTGGTCACGATGTTCAGCGCGGTCGCCATGCTCCCGAAGCCGCTCACCAGGACACCGATGATCCAGTAGTCGGTGCTGTGGCCGATGGAGAAAGCCGGCGAGGTCAGCGGCGCGTAAGCAAACCAGCCGACATCGGGGGCGCTGCCGGCGCCGTACAGTCCAAAGCCGCCGATAAAGCTGAAGTACAGGATGACCCCGCCCAGCGCGCTCATCCAGAAGCCCCAGGCGTTCAGGCGGGGGAAGGCCATGTCGCGGGCGCCGATCATCAGCGGCACCGTATAGTTGGCGATTCCAAACACGATAGGCATGGCGCCGAAGAAGATCATCGTGGTGCCATGCATCGTGAACATGCGGTTGAAAGTCTCCGGCGAGACCAGGTGATTGTTGGCCACCGCCAGTTGTGCCCGCATGATGATGGCTTCGATGCCGCCGATGACAAGGAACAAAATGCCGTAGCCGAAGTACATCAGACCTATGCGTTTGTGATCGACCGTAACGATCCAGTCGTGCAGCACCTGCACGAACGGAATCCCGCCCTCGCTCTCGGCTACGGCGATCGGCGGGATCGGTCGAAGGATCGGTTGGGCGTCGGCCATGAAGTCTCCCGGTCTAGCGCAGCGTCATCAGGTACGCCACCAGCGCACTCACGTCCTGTTGGTTCAGTTGCATCGCCGGCATCAGACAGCCCGGCTTAATGGAGTCCGGATCTTCAATCCACTGCCGCAAATTCTTCTCGTCGTTCGGCGCAGCGCCGGAAGCGATCGTGGTTCGGCTCATCAGGTGCGTCAGGTCGGGACCGAAAGTCCCTTTCGAATCGGTACCGGCGATGCTGTGACAGTTCACGCAGGCGTTGTTCTCGTAGACGCGACGCCCGGCGGCCGCCTGGTCCGAAAATGCCGGCGGTGCTTTCTGCTGCTGCACCCACTTCTGGAAGTCTTCCGGAGTATCCACCATCACATTCAGCAGCATCTTGGCATGCTGGATTCCGCAGTACTGGGCGCACTGTCCGAGGTAATGTCCCACATCGTGGGGATCGATCCACATCTCGTTTCGGCGGTTAGGAATAAGGTCGGTTTTGCCGGCCAGCTTCGGCACCCAGAAGCTATGGTCGGTGTCGGCGGACAGCAGGATAATGTGCGTTGGCGTAGGGTGGCCGGCGGCGCTGACCGGCACATGCAATTCATTGGCGGTGACAAAGCCGTAAGCCGGATAACGGAACTCCCACCAAAACTGATGTCCTACTGCCGTAACCTCAATTGCGTCGGGAGGGAACTGCGCGTCTTCGACGGCATGAATCACGCGCGCCGACGCCAGAAACAGGACGACCACAATCAGGATCGGAATGACCGTCCACGCCAGCTCAACCTGATTGCTGCCATAAATCTGCGCTGGTTCGCAGTCGTCGTCGTCGGGCCGCCTGCGGAATTTCACCGCGGCGTACACGATGAGTGTGAAAACCAGTACGAAGATCGCCAGACAGACAGAAACGACAAACAGTGACAGGTGATAAATATCATGCGCCGGGGTGGAGACAGGACTGAAAATCGTCGTTGGCGAAGGGTCGACCATGGACGCCAAAAGCGATGCGCTGAAAATTGCTGCAAAGCAGGACAACGACAGGATGCGAAGCCCGAACCGGCGAACGTACTCTGGCGCGCGGCGGGAAAATCGCCTCAGTTTGGTCGCTTCTCCGTTGATGACTGGCGAGTGCATGGGAACGGCTAGCCAACAGCCAAAGCTTTGTATGAACGCTTTCCACCCACGAAAGCCGATCAGAATGGACGATTCAAAAGCCAACGCATCGAGCAAGCTGTATTACAGGCCCATCAATAACAGCAACGCGAACGAAGTGACCAGAATGTCTCGCTTTATATCGCGGATGGATGTCGTTTGGCAAGAGCCGAAAGGGGGTGTCGGGAAACGGACCGGCGAGGCAACGCCCGACTATCAGTGTGAGGGTGACAACACGCAAAGCCGACTGCTTCGGCATCCGCCGCGCCGATAATTTGTCTGAGCCTACCGGGGGTTTCGCTCATCTTACCGAAGTATCGTGCCGGTTCCGGATCCAGCGGTGAAGCGAACGTTTGCGGTTTGCCGGTCCATCCTTTGGATGGCGAGCTGGATCGTGCCTGCGCGTGCGCGAAACGGCTGGCGATCGGAGCTGACCAGGCAAGTCTGGCACTGGTGCTTGTTCCTGTCTGAGACCGGCGCTCTCGATAGCAAAAACAAACGGGAAATTGCCAGATTCTGCTGGGGCTCTTTTCCTGCTGCCTTCTGGCAGCGATTTGATCGCGAGCGGTTCCTTCGCGGCGCGGATCGGCTGCGGCGTTCGCCCTCGTTTTGCCTGGGCCTAATCGCATCGACGGTAGTGATCGTTTTGCTGGGTGGCGGGGTCGTGCCAGCCGTGCGCTCCTTTGTCTCGTCTCCCATTCCCGATGCGAATCGGGTGCAGGTCATCAGCCTGGAGGGGAAGTTTCGCCGCGTGCGCACGGAGACGCTGCTCAACATGGCAGCGGCGTGGAAGGAGTGCAAACTACTGACTGCGATCGCGCCCTATTCCTGGGCCGCGGGCAAGCTGCAGACGCAACAGCGGACGGTTCCGGTGCTGATAGCGCGCGTGGGGCCCGAGTTCTTCCAGGTGCTGCAACTCAATGCCGCTATCGGCCGGACGTTTCGCACGGGTGATGAGAACAACTGCATCGACTGCGCCGTCCTGAGCGATGAAATCTGGAGATACCAGTTCCATGCCGATCCGTCGATCGTCGGCCATAAGGCCGTGCTTGACGGCTATCCGAGAACCATCATCGGAGTTCTGCCCCGTAACTTCCGTCTATTGCCGGCCAACATCTCGGCGTGGATGCTGCTTGATTGGGCGCAGCCGCCGTACTCGAACTTCCTGGAACGCATTGGTGCGGTTGCGCGCACCAGGTCCGTAGTGGGAGAGCGCCAGCTGGAGACCGATCTCGCCGACCTCAGCGAGAACGCGGGCTACGTCTTTCCCGCATCGCTGTTGACGGTTACCTCGGAGCCGGTTGAGGTCAGGCGCTATCTCGTTTCCTACCTGCTGCTGGTGCTGCTGGCGGTTGGTTGCGCCGCGCTGATTGTGTATGCCACTGGAGGCGGCGTGGGCCGCGCGCCAATTTCAGTGCGCCACCGCGTGCGCCGGTGGTCTTTCTTTGTGGCGAAAGCAGTGTTGCTGCTGATGGGGATAGGTCTGTTCGCCTGGAGTGCCGTCCGCCATCTTTCCATCGTCATTTACGGATCCATTCATCCGATGACCAATGCGGTTGCGCTGTGGGCGTTTCTCATTTTCTCACTCGTGCCGTTGTCGTGGGCGATCCGCGACCAGCAGCGCCGCTGCCGGGTCTGCCTCCGCCGCCTGGGCACGCCGATCACAATTGGAGCACCGGGGCACGTCTTGCTGGATTGGTCAGGAACGGAGATGGTTTGCTCCGAGGGACACGGCGTGCTTTACGTGCCGGATTCGCAAGCCAACTGGTTGGAGAGCGTCCGCTGGGACAATCTGGACGCATCCTGGGCGGACCTGTTTAAAGACAGTGGATAGTGGTTAGAAAGAGCCGCCACTAGCGTCTAACATGCCATTCCGCCATACTCTCTAACCGCCTTTCTATCGATTAACCGCTGCCTTTGAAATGTTCCCATCCGCCCGGCTTTAAGGCTCGCGACTTTCCGTTCTTTAAGATCAGCTTGCACTTCTGCCCTCGCACGATCTCTCCGATTCGCGTGATCTTCACTCCTCCTACTTCCTCTGGCAAGCGGCGGTCTGAGGGAGCCGTGAACAACAACTCATACTCATCGCCTCCATGCAGCGCGAAGTCCAGGCCCTGTTCACCGGCAACGGCAGTCGGCAATCTATCGGCATAGAGCACAGCCCCGACTCCACTTTCCTCGCAGATATGGCCAAGATCCGTCGAGAGTCCATCGCTGATGTCGATCATGGCGGAAGCTAGCTTCTTCTCTCGCAGAAACTTCCCGACAGCGACTCGCGGCTCGGGATAGAAGTGCTTGCGATGCGATTGCGGCCGCAGCTTTTTCCCCTGGCGTAGCTTTTCCAGGTCTGCGATCGCAGCTCCGAGCGAGCCGGTCACATAAATGAGGTCACCCGGTTTCGCTCCCGAACGCAGAATCGCTTCCCCCTCAGGAACCGTTCCCAGGACGACGACGTCAGCCAGAATTCCGTCGGGAGACTGCGCGGTGTCGCCGCCGGCCAGGAGCACGCGATACCGTCTGGCGAGCTCGAGAAAGCCGGCGATGAACTGATCGACCCAACCTTGGGATAGAGTTCGCGGGAGGGCCAGCGAAAGAAACGCCGCGTGTGGCAATCCTCCCATGGAGGCGATGTCACTTAGCCCGCGTGCGAGGCAACGGTGCCCGACGGCATTCGCTGGATGCCAATCGCGGCGGAAATGCACTCCCTCAAGGCTGAAGTCAGTTGTGACCAGAATTTCTCGGCCTGTCGGGAAACGCAATACGGCGCAATCGTCACCGATGCCGAGAATCCCCGCCCGGCCCCGTCCCGCGGACCGCCAAATGCGCTCGATAAGTTTCTTTTCAGTTAATGGCACGGTAGAACCAGATTCGAGCTCCAATTCAGAGCTGTGGCTCGAAACGCTCTCAATCGGTTACTACTTTGTTTACATTACCTTAGTTGTACCGATACATCCCAGATTGGTTGACACTCTTCTAAGGTGTCTGTTACGGTTTGATGTCGTTCACGAAAGTCAGCCAAGCAGCCGGCGTAATATGTAGCCGGCGAGGGAAGCTGTAAGCCCGCGGCGTCCCAGCGACCAAATGCTCCCAGGGTCGGCAAGGCAAGCGGTCTCGGCCCTTTATAGCTGTTGCGTTATTTGCCGAGACCAGATTATTAGCTGAGGGTAACGGTTTTGCGCAAACGCTTTTATATCCTTTTCGTAGCCCGCGACGCGGAAGGCCAGCTACGAAAGATCCCGATCCCCATTCATTATCTGTACGTGTTCCTCGCCGGTGCCCTCATCGGCATGTTCACCATCACCGGCATGGCGGGTTCGTACACCCGCATGTTGTGGAAAGTCGCTAGTTTCAATCAGTTACGTTCGGAAAAGACCGCTCTTCAGACCCGTTATCAGCAGCTGGAGAAGGTGACTCATGAGAAAGACATTCAGGTCGCCTCGCTGGGATCGTTGGCCAATGAAGTTTCTGTCATTTACGGGCTGAAGCCGAATGCCAAGCTGCTAAAGGCCAGTGAAGGTCCAGTGCAGGCCGACGACGTCAAGTACTCCATGGATCAGCTCTATGCCCTGCGCACCTCCGCACTGAGCGGTGCCGCTACCGCCGGCCTGAACATGGGACTAACGCACAACGCCAGTCTCGCTGAATGGACCAACGCGGCGAACTCTCCCAACCTGTGGCCGGTGATCGGCCCCATCACCGGATCGTTTGGCGAGCGCATTGATCCCTTCAACGGTGAAGGTGCATTTCACTCCGGCGTCGATATCTCCTGCCGCTACGGCGAGCCTGTGCTGGCGCCGGCCGACGGCACCGTGACCTACGCCGACTTCTATAACGGTTACGGCCGCATGATTCAGATCGATCATGGCGCCGGCGTTTCCACCCGCTACGGTCATCTTTCGGGCTTCGCCGTTACCGACGGACAAAGCGTCCGCAAGGGCCAGGTGATCGGCTACGTCGGCATGTCGGGACGCAGCACCGGGTCGCACCTGCACTACGAAGTGCGCATTCACGACACGCCGGTGAACCCGCACAAATTCCTGCGCAGCACGTTCGCGCAACTTGAGGGCGGTCACGGGGCATAAGAAGACCGCCGCTCGCAGGGCATAAATAAAAGGGGCTGGCCTGCGTAGCGTTTTTGATTTGCTCTCCGCTTGACGAAGCTCACATTCGGCACCAGAATACTTCCGCGCGCCAAAGCCAGAAAACGAATTTCTTCGGCACTTTCAGGTCGGGAGGCGAATCCATGCGCAGGCTAGTTGCTTTCCTGGTGCTGCTATGTCCCGCCAGTTTGGCTGTCCCTGGTTTCGCGCAGAATGGCTCCGTGCTTTACAGCAACGGACTGCCGTGCCCCGATTACTGCCATGACGCCTGGGAGATCAATAACGGCTATGCGGTCAGCGATACCTTTGTCGCCACTGCGGATGCCCGGATTACGGGATTCGACGTCTATACCTGGGAAAATCCTGGCGACAAGGTCCTGAGAGTGCAGTGGGCGATCACCTCCAGCGAATTTGGCGGAACGTTGTATGGCAGTGGCACCGTGCTAGTGCGCTCCGACGTCGTGCTGGGAGTGAACGAGTATGGCTATGACGTCGACCGAGTGACCGTAAGTGGGTTGAACGTCGCCGTGCCTGGCGGTACCTCTTGGCTGACGCTGCAAAACGTCGTCGATGTTCAGCGTCTGCCGGTTTATTGGGATGAAAACAGCGGTATCGATTGCAACTGGCCGGGATGCCCGTCCCTGGCTTCGGAGAACCAGATAGGGACCATTCCTTCGGAATCCTTCGATCTTCATGGCGCGTACATGGCAAAGGACGAGAGCGGGGGTGAGAATGGCAAGCCGCTGCCCACAAGCGGCAGCTTGTGGAGCCCACTCCTTCTCGGCGTAGGTGCCGCGGTGCGCCGTCTCTTCTTGTAGAATCTGTTGTTCGCAGCAGTTATGCTGCGATACGCGAGGGCTGTTGCAGGCATTCGAATACGTCACGGCGACCAGCAAAGAGCAGGTAGCAATCCTGCTCAAGGGCGATGCCTCGATCCTGGCAGGAGGCACCGACCTGTTGGCGCTGATGAAGGATTACATCGTCACGTCGCGCCGGCTGGTCAACATCAAGAACATCGAGCAGCTTCGCGGCATCAGCAATCGGTCGGACACAGGCTTGCGAATCGGTGCTTTGACTACGATTGGCGAGCTTGCTGAAGCGAAAGCTGAACTCGCCGCCTATCCCGCTCTGCTGGAAGCGGCGAACGAAGCCGCCAGCCCGCAGATTCGCAATCTCGCAACCATCGGTGGCAATATGTGCCAGCGCCCGCGCTGCTGGTACTTCCGCAACGGTATGGGCCTGTATCCCAAAGCGCCGAACGGCAAGTCGATGGTGGTCGAAGGCGACAATCGCTACAGCGCCATCCTCGGCAACGATGGGCCGGCATACTTCGTGAGCCCTTCGACTATCGCTCCGGTGCTGATCGCCTATGGCGCAAAGATTCGCCTGTACTCGGCCAACAATCCCGGCAGCGGCGTGCGCGAGCTGCCGCTGGAGAACTTTTTCGTCACTCCGAAATCGGAGAATGAACTGGAGCACGACCTCAACTCTGGCGAGATGGTGATGGAGTTGGTTGTTCCTGCTCCCTCGGCGAATTTAAAGGTAGCGAACTATGAGGTGCGCCAGAGGGCGGCTTTTGATTGGCCTCTCGCAACCGCAACCGCCGCACTGGAGATGGATGGCGACAAGGTTCGCAGCGCCCGCGTGGTGCTAGGTCAGGTGGCGCCCGTTCCCTGGGTCTCGCCCGAGGCGGCGCAGGCTCTGATCGGTAAGACCATCGCGACCGAAAACGCTACGGAAGCCGCGAATGCCGCACTCGCTCAAGCCAAGCCCCTTAGCGGGAACAAGTACAAGATCACGCTGGCGAAGGTCGCGGCGAAACGCGCCATACTGGCCACAGGCAACTGATCATGCCGAATCTCGATGCCGAACGCTTCGATACCCACCGCGAGCACCTCTGCTCGGCGCTACGCTGGAAAGGCCAGTTCATCGAGACTGAGCACGACCCCAGTGTTCCACCCACCAACGACGGCATTTTCTGGTGCATGTACACCCAGACCTGCATCGGCCCCGACGGGGAGTTGGCTGAGCCCGGAAACTGCGCGTCGGACGAACGCGCCTGCCATGGTGTGGGCCCTTGCATCCGTAAATAGTGTTGCGAGCACAGGCGCTCGAAATAGACCTGGATTTCGTCGTGAGCCCTGCTGCCGAAAGTCCCCACCTCCTTCGGTCCGACGGCACCTCGCAGTTAGAATGCAGGCATGCGGACTCTTCCTCTTATTGCATTCTTACTTTTGGCCGCGATCGCAGTTGCGGCCCAAACACCGGCAGCAAAAATTCCCGTTCCTTCGGACGTGGCCGCGCCCCCGGCCGACGCCGTCAAAACCAAGTCGGGCCTCGCGACCAAGGTGCTGACGCCCGGCTCAGGGCAGATTCATCCCGGCAAGGACGAGGTTGTCACCATCGACTACAGTGCCTGGACGACTGACGGCAAAATGTTCGACAGCTCAATTGCTCGCGGCAAGCCGGTGACGCTGCCCATCAAGCGCATGCTTCCTGGACTCGGCGAAGGCGTTCAGCTGATGGTGGTGGGCGAAACTCGCCGGCTGTGGATTCCCGAGTCCCTGGCCTACAAAGGCCAGCAGGGCAAGCCGGCCGGCATGCTGGTCTTCGACGTGACGCTCCTCGCTCTGCCCACGCGCGCGCCCACGAACGTCAAAGCGCCTCCCCCCGACGCGATGCACACCAAGAGTGGAATTGCCTATCAGGTGCTAACGCCGGGCACCGGCACCCGCCATCCGACAAGGTTCGACGTTGTTGCCGTGAACTACACCGGCTGGACCACCGATGGCAGCATGTTTGACAGCTCGCTCACTCGTGGTGCGCCATCTGCCTTTCAGCTGGACAAGGTCATACCCGGTTGGACCGAAGGTCTGCAGTTGATGGTGGAGGGTGAGAAGGTGAGGTTCTGGATTCCCGAGCGGCTGGCTTATCAGGGCAATCAACCGCCGTATGGCACGCTAGTCTTCGACATCGAGCTGGTGAAGATACAGTAGCCACTGACCACTGACCACCGCTTCTGGCTACCAGGTCCCCATCCGCACCACAAGTCCGCTGGTGAACTGGATGGCGTTGCGGTAGTTGACGCCATTGATGTCATTGGTCCAGGAGTGGACGTACTGCAGGTCGCCGATGGTGAGCGCCAGAGCGGCGGTGAGCTTATAGTCGACGCCCGCGCCGGCTTGCACGGCGAATCCCACGGTGTCCCAGTCAGTATTGTAGTAATCGTGCTTGGCCGCGCGGCCTTCATCGGTGTTGGGCTTCCATCCTGCCACTTCCGCTTGCAGTATGGGGTTGTTGTATTCCTGGGTCAGCTTGGTGCCGCCAACCAGGGCTTGCAGGTGCGGTGTCCAGCGCGCGCCGGGAATCTGCGGCGTCCAGCGCGGGCCGGTGGCGAACAACAGTGTGTCGCCGCTCCAGTTCTGTTTGAATCCGAGCATCTTGCAGCCATCCACGTTAAGCAGCATCTGCCATTCCGCCGCAACCCGAAATTGGGCGGTGCCGCCGCCGCCCAAACAGCCGCTGGCGCCGCTGTTCTGCAGGTAATCGCGATAGGTGCCGTGGAAGGTGAACTCAAAGGGCGCAACCCCCGGTGGCGGATCGACAGGCTTGCTCAGCATGCGTTGCTGGCTGAGAGCGGCCCAGGTTTCGGCGTTAGGGAACGGTTTGAAAACGCCCGGGCGGTCCTCGCGATGCCATGGCGCCTGGCCTTCGGTGAAGTTGGCAAAAGAGCGGGCCGGGTTCAGTCCGCTCCGCACGACCATCCGCAACACGGGATTGCCGAAGTGTGCTTCAAAGCGCTGAATGATGATTCGATCGGCCGCGTCCTCTGCGATTGCCCAACCCGTGCCGACGGTCGGCGTGATGACGTGGTCGACAAAGCCGAGTTGCGGATAGAAGCTCTGGATGTGCCCGATGGAGGCCTCGCTGACCGGGCCGATTTCAAACTGGACGCTATACGCGTAGGCGAACGCCATACCGCGCAGCCGCTCCTTCCAGTAGCGGCGGTTCCGTCCGAATTCCACCGTACGGAAAGCGCGGTCATTGTGTTGCCAGATGAAGCCGCTGACCGCGCCCTGCATGGGATGGCCGACGTAGTTGACCATGAAGGGATCGCCGTCAGCCCAGCCGTGGAGGTTGGAGACGGAGGCGGCGTAGTTTGGAAAGAATGGTTCGCTGAAGGAACGCCGCGTGGTGCCTTCCGTCAGTATCCGGTAGGTATGAGAGCAGAGGAGGAAGGAGCCGGAGTCGAGGAGCAGATGCTTCCAGTCGATGCCGTGCTCGTCGGTGCCGGCGTTGGAGATGACCAGACTATTGGCGCCGGACGATGAATCGGACAACCTTTCGCCGGCACGTGCCGGGTTGGACTTCGGATTCGAAGATGACTCGCCTGGCATCGCGTCGTCTTCGTCGGAGAAATTCTGTGCGGTAGCGCTGGCGCACAGGCTCAGCACCAGCAGAATAAGCCAGAGCCAATTCGCAGCCTTGGGACGGGTCGTGAGCATAGTAGAAAAATTTGAGCATTCTATTATGCCGACCACGAAGCCGATACGCTACGCCGATTTTTCTTGTGCCGGAAGTAAAAATCTGGCCTGTCCCAAGGTGGGCAAATCTAAGCCATCTCTGCGTCAGATTGTTCCCCCACCCTTATGGTAGACCTTTGTAGAAAAACGTCGAAAGCATGGGCCACCCGTCGGTTGCTCGTTGCGGCTACTCTTCTTCTTCCACCTCTTCGCCGCGGGCGGCCTTAGCGGCAGCAATGATTTTCTCCTGTTGCGCTTGCGGGACCACGTCGTAGTGGTCCATCTCCAGCGAGAAGCTGCCCCGGCCTTGGGTCATTGACGTTAAGTCGGTGCCGTAAGTCAGCATTTCAGCCATGGGCGCTTGGGCTTTCACGACGGTCTTGCCGGCCTTGTTGTCCATGCCCTGGATGCGCCCGCGGCGGCCGTTAAGATCACCCATGATGGCGCCGGCGAACTCGTCGGGAATCGTGATCTCGACATTCATGACCGGCTCAAGCAGCGTGGGTTTCGCCTGCTCCATCGCTTTCTTGAAGGCGATGCGGCCGGCAGTCTTGAACGACAGTTCGTTGGAATCGACATCGTGATACGAGCCGTCGTAGAGGATGACCCGGAAGTCCACGACGGGAAACCCCGCGAGATATCCGCGCTGTGCCGCCTCGACGATGCCCTTTTCAACCGCCGGAATGTAGTTCTTCGGAATCGAGCCGCCGAAGATCTCGTTGACAAACTCAAAGTTGCCACCGCGGGGGAGCGGCTCCATCTTGATCTTGCAATCGCCGAACTGGCCGTGACCGCCGCTCTGCTTCTTGTGGCGCCCCTGAACGTCGGCCTTGCCGCGAATGGTCTCGCGATACGGAACTTTCGGTGCCTTCAGGTTGACCTCAGTATGGTAGCGGTTCTTCAGCTTGGAGACGATAACCTCGATGTGCTGCTGGCCGGTGCCGGCGATGAGGAACTCTTTGGTCTGCGGGTCGCGGAAAAAGCGCAGCATGGCGTCTTCTTCCATCAGCTTGTGAATGCCATTGCTCAGCTTGTCTTCGTCGGCCCGCGTCTTGGGCTCAATCGCGAAGGTGATGGCCGGCTCGGCGAACGTGACCTGCGGATACTGAATTGGCGACGCCTTGTCGCCGAGCGTATCGCCGGTTAGAGTCTCTCTCAGCTTCGCCACCGCGCCAATGTCGCCCGCGTGAAGCTCGTTCACCGGGACCGCAGTCTTCCCCTGCATTGCCGATAAATGCGCGAACTTTTCTGAAGTGCTGCGGGTGAAGTTCTGCACCGAGGCGTCGTTCTTCAGCACGCCGGAATAGACTTTGAAGAACGAGATGCGTCCTGAAAAGGGATCGCTGATGGTCTTGAAAACGTAGAGCGAGACGGGTTCGGAGTCGCTGACTTTTCGCACCGCGGGCTCACCATTGTTCGTGGTAGGAGCTGCGGTGATGGTACCGTGCTCCACGGCCGTCGGCATGTAGTCGACGATGAAGTCGAGGACTTCGTCGGTGCCAATGTTCCCCAGGCCGGAGGCGAAGAGCACGGGAAAGATTTTGTCTTCGCGGATGGCGTTGTGCAAACCGCCAATGATGTGTTCCTCGCCGATGGTGCCCTTGTCAAAAAACTCTTCCATCAGGGCGTCGTCGCCTTCCGCGACCGATTCGATGAGGCGCTCGTGCGCGGCCTGGGCCTGCTCGACCATGTTGGCGGGAATGTCGCCGACTTTGGCTTTACCGTTGCCGCCCATGTCGTAGGTGTAGGCCTTCATCTTCACCAGGTCGATGACACCGGTGAAACTTTTCTCGCTGCCGATCGGCAACTGCACAGGAACGACGGTACGGCCGAACGCGCTGGTGAGCGATTCCATCACGCGGTTGAAGTCGGCCCGATCGCGGTCCATGCGGGTGCAGACGATGACCCGCGGCAGGGCAAGCTTCTCGGCATAATTCCAGATGCGTTCGGTCACGACCTCGACGCCGCTGACCGCGTCGACGACCACCAGCGCGGCCTCAACCGCAGACAGCACCATCTCCGCTTCGTGGATGAACATGTTGAAGCCGGGAGTGTCGAGCAGGTTGATCTTGGTTTTGCCCCACTCGGCAATTGCGCTCGCAGCGGCGATCGACATGGCGCGCGAGATTTCTTCTTCGTCGTAGTCGGTGACGGTATTGCCTTCGTCCACGCGGCCGAGACGCTGGGTAGCCCCGGCGGTGAACAGCATGGCGGAAGCGAGCGATGTCTTGCCCGAGTGCGAATGCCCAACCAGGGCGACATTGCGGATATTTGCGCCTTCGTAACTTTTCACGTAGGACTCCTAGAACACGCTGGGCACGTGTGATTCAACCCCCGAAGTTGCCAGTGAGGCACAAAGGCGGGGCGCCACGCGACTTGCGCGCGGCTGTAACAAACTTGAAATCCTAGCACACGGGGTTTGGGTGTCTCAAACGATTCGGATCGGGGTGTGGTGGGTCAGTCTGCAACCGTTGGCTACTTTAACCAGGGTGCCCCAGGTCTGGCGGTGTTCGAGACCTGGGTGTGGCTACTACGCGCCTTCAATATTCACGTCTGGGAGATCGCCAGACCTCGGGCACCCGGATCGGTGCGTTACGTGGTAAGGTGAGCAACCGTATGCTCTTCAAGCGCGCAGTTGTAATCTCCGCAAGACCTACGCGATCACGCTTTCTGTGGCTTGTTCTTGTGCTATTGGTTGGGTCTCTTGCCACCGCGGCCGCCCAAACTCCCGAACTGTCCAAAGAAGTCCAGCAGTTCGTGCGCGTGCAGGGACCGAAGATTGTTCTCACGCATGTGAGCGTGATCGATGGCACGGGCGCGCCTGCGGTCGAGGATCAGAACGTCGTGATGGAGGGCGGCAAAATCACGGCGATTGAGAAGGGCGCCGACGTTCCCGCGGCAAACGGCGTGACCGTCCTCAACCTTCGTGGCTATTCGGTCATGCCCGGTATCGTCGGCATGCACAATCATCTCTTCTACATTGCGCGGCCCAATCTGGATGCGAATTGGCACTCCGAGCAACCGGTGATGGTTCCGCAGATGACGTTCTCCGCGCCGCGCCTGTATCTCGCTGGCGGTGTGACCACGATGCGCACGACGGGCAGTGTCGAAACCTACGCCGACCTGAATCTCAAGCGGGACATCGACGCCGGCAAGCTGCCCGGCCCGCACATCGATGTCACCGGCCCGTATCTCGAAGGAGCCACGAGTTACTTCATCCAGATGCCGCATCTCGCCAATGCCGAGCAGGCACGCCAGACGGTGGATTACTGGGCCGACATGGGTGTGACCTCGTTCAAGGCGTACATGAACATCACGCGCGCCGAGTTGAAGGCGGCCATCGATGAGGCGCACAAGCGCGGGTTGAAGATCACCGGGCACCTCTGCTCGGTCACCTATAAAGAAGCTGCCGAGCTGGGCATCGACAATCTGGAGCATGGCTTCTCGGTGAATACCGAATTCGATACCGGAAAGAAGCCGGACGTCTGCACCGGTAGCGACGGAGGGGAGACAATTGCGCGGATGGATCCGACCGGGCCGGAAGCGAAGGACCTCATCCAGACGCTCGTCGCGCACCACGTTGCCGTGACCTCGACGCTGCCGGTCTTCGAATCCGAGGCCGGGCCGGGCAGGCCGCCGGTGCGCCAGCAGATGCTCGATGCGATGACCCCGCAAGCGCGTGAAGACTTTTTCCTCTTGCGGCAGCGGCCGTCGTCGTTACCTGCGCCGAGGCTGGACGCAGCGCTGGCTTGGAAACATGAGCTGGCCATGGAGCGTGCCTTCGTTGCTGCCGGAGGGTTGCTGCTGTCCGGTCCGGACCCCACGGGAAAGGGCGATGTGTTGCCGGGATTCGGTGATCAGCGCGGCATTGAGTTGCTGGTTGAGGCGGGATTCACACCGGTCGAAGCCATCAAAATCGCGACCCTGAATGGTGCAGTCTATCTCGGGCAAGACAAGCAGACCGGCTCGGTCGCTCCCGGCAAGGACGCCGACCTGGTGATAATGAAGGGCGATCCGTCGAAGCAAATTTCCGACGTCGAGAACGTGGAGATCGTATTCAAGGATGGCGTCGGGTACGATTCGCAGAAGCTGCTGGAATCCGTGCGAGGACGATACGGGCAGTACTAAAGCTAATGCCCACATAGCACACCCTCCCGTGACGGCGGTTACTGCCGCATTGTCGGGCCGGTGCTCTCCTATAGGCGATGACGTGGCCCAGGCCCGAGCGGCCCTGTCGCTCCGGTCGGCACGTCGTAAGGAGAACCACATGGCTGACAAGAAGGCAGATCTCGCTGGCCCCGGAATTGGCGACTATACAGAGCTGGAACGAGTGCTTCCGGCGGATTACAGCTCGCTGCTGTCACCCAAGGAAACCCAGAGAGCGGTCTTCGAATTGAAACGGTACATCGAAGACAACCTCTGCAAAGAATTGAACCTGATGATGGTCACCGTCCCGCTGATTGTCGATGAGGAGTCGGGCGTGAATGACTATCTCGACCGCGATGGCTCGCGCACGCCCATTCAGTTCCACATTTCGAACGATCGCGACGTGCACCCCATCAACGCGCAGGTGGTGCAGGCCGCAACCAAGTGGAAGAGGATGGCGCTGAAGCAGTTCGGTATGCGCCCCGGTGAGGGCCTGTGCACCGACATGCGCGCTGTGCGCAAGGACTACTTCCTCGATCACGATCACAGCGCCTACGTAGACCAGTGGGATTGGGAGCGCGTGATTACGCCCGAGCAGCGCAATCTCCACTTCCTGAAGGCGATCGTCAGCAAAATCTGGCTGGTGATGACCGGCGCCGAGCGCTACGCGCAGGAGTTGTTCCCGCAGCTCAAGGATTCGCGCTATCCCAATCTCCCAGGCGAGCTGAAGTTCCTGCATGCCGAAGAGATTCTCGACATGTATCCCGACCTGCCCCGCAAGCAGCGCGAGACCGCGATCCTACAGAAGTATCCCGCGGTGTTCATCATCGGTATCGGCTGGACGCTGAAGGACGGCTATCCGCACGAAATGCGCGCCGCCGATTATGACGATTGGGTCACCGAGACGCGTGCCGACGACGGCCATGTGCGGCACGGGCTGAATGGCGACATTCTGGTATGGAATCCGGTGACCAAGCGGCGCCATGAGCTGTCATCGATGGGCATCCGGGTGAATCCCGAGTCGCTGAAGAAGCAGCTGGAGCTGACGCACCAGACGGACTTTCTGAACTATCCCTACCACAAGGCAATCGTGAATCACGAGATTCCGTTGAGTGTCGGCGGAGGCATCGGACAATCGCGGACGCTGATGCTTCTTCTGCGCAAAGCCCACCTGGGCGAAGTGAGCGTAACCGTGTGGCCGCGCATCCTGAAGGATATGTGCGAGAAGAAGAACATCCACGTACTGAACTAAAGGGCAGTTGTCAGTTGCCGGTTGTCAGTTGTCAGACGGGCGCGGAGCAATCCGCGCCCGAAGATCAGGGGGCTGTAGTTTCACTCAACGTAAGCCATTCACTGGCTGCTCGAGTACTGCCTGGTCGAATTGAGAGCCCGTTCCGGGCTGAAACGCAGGGTATCACCCTCTGCGACTGTCATCCCTCCTCAACATCTAATGTGGTAGCCTTTACAGGGGTGAGTGTCTCCGGCTGACGACCTGCCGTTCACGCACGCTGAAGAGGCAGGCATCAAGGAATAAAGCATTGATTAACAAAGTAGTTGCCGCAGTTTTCGGCACCAGCAACGAACGCGAGATCAAGCGCATCCGGCCGCTCGTCGACCAGGTCAACGCGCTCGAGCCCGCGATCAAGCAGCTCAGCGACGAGCAACTGCGCGCCAAGACCGAAGAATTCCGCCAACGCATTCGTGAGCGCATCGATCCCATCGAGGATGCCGACGAAAAAGACCAGGCGCTGAAAGACATCCTCAACCAACTTATGCCCGAGGCGTTCGCGGTGGTGCGCGAGGCCGGCTGGCGGGTCTTGAGGATGCGGCACTTCGACGTGCAGCTTATCGGCGGCGCGGTGCTGCATCAGGGCAAGATCGCCGAAATGAAGACCGGCGAAGGAAAAACGCTGGTCGCGACGCTGCCGGTCTATCTCAATGCGCTTTCCGGACGCGGCGTGCACGTGGTCACGGTCAACGACTACCTCGCCAAACGCGACTCCGAGTGGATGGGCAAGCTGTATACCTTTCTGGGACTGAGCGTCGGGGTTATCGTCCATGATCTCGACGACGTGCAGCGGCGCGAGGCTTATGCCTCCGATGTCACCTACGGCACGAATAACGAGTTCGGCTTCGACTACCTGCGCGACAACATGAAGTTTGACCTGAACGATTGCGTGCAGCGTGGTCACAACTTTGGGATCGTCGACGAAGTCGACTCCATTCTCATCGACGAAGCCCGCACCCCGCTTATCATCAGCGGCCAGAGCGAAGAATCGACCGACAAGTATTACAAGGTAAACCGCATCATCCCGCAGTTGGAGCAGGGTGAAGAAATCGACCGCGGCCTGGGCGAAGACAAGGTGCTAACCGGCGACTTTGTAGTCGACGAGAAGCACCGCACCATCACGGTCACCGATCCGGGATGGGAGAAGGTGGAGAAGCTGCTAGGCATCGGCAACGTCGCCGATCCCGAGAACTGGGACCTGAAGCACCACGTCGAGACGGCCATTAAGGCGCACGCGCTTTATCGGCGCGACGTCGAGTACGTGGTGAAGGACGGCGAGGTCATCATCGTCGACGAGTTCACCGGGCGCTTGATGCCCGGACGCCGCTGGTCCGACGGGTTGCACCAGTCGGTCGAGGCGAAAGAGAACGTCAAGATCGAACGCGAGAACCAGACGCTCGCCACCGTCACCTTCCAGAACTATTTCCGCATGTACAAGAAGCTGGCCGGCATGACCGGTACAGCCGAGACCGAAGCCGCCGAGTTCGACAAGATCTACCGGCTGGAAGTCGTGGTCATCCCGACCAACAAGGTGCTGCTGCGAAAAGAAAATCCCGACGTGGTCTACCGCACCGAGAAGGAGAAGTATTTCGCGGCCGCGGACGAGATCCAGAAAATCGGCGAGAGCGGGCAGCCGGTACTGGTGGGCACCACTTCGGTCGAGAAATCCGAACGCCTTTCCGAGCTGCTGAAGAAGAAGGGCGTGAAGCACGTCGTGCTGAACGCCAAGTATCACGAGAAGGAAGCCGAGATCGTGGCGCAGGCGGGCCGCAAGGGCGCGATCACCATTGCCACCAACATGGCCGGCCGCGGCACCGACATTCTGCTGGGCGGCAATCCCGAGTTTATGGCCAAGCAGGAGTGCCTGAAGAAGGGAATCGCGCAGGCGCTGAAGCCGGTTGCCGGCGAAGTCTCGGTCAAGCCCGACGACCCGACCATTTCCTACTTCTATTACGGCGGCGTCGAATACAAGGTCGACACGGCGAAGTGGAACGAGATTTATCAGAAATATAAGGAGTCGACCGACTCCGAGCACGATGACGTGATCGGCCTCGGCGGGTTGTTCATCTTCGGCACCGAACGCCACGAGGCGCGCCGCATCGACAACCAGCTGCGCGGCCGCGCCGGCCGTCAGGGTGACCCCGGCGCTTCTCGCTTCTATCTGTCGCTGGAAGACGACCTGATGCGCATCTTCGCCAAGGAGTGGGTGTCGAACCTGCTCCAGCGCCTGGGCATGGAAGAGGGCGTGCCAATCGAGTCGAAGCTAATCACGCGGCGCATCGAAGCAGCACAGAAAGCCGTTGAAGGGCAGAACTTCGAGGCCCGCAAACACCTGCTCGAGTACGACGACGTGATGAACAAGCAGCGCCAGGCGGTTTACGGACTCCGGCGGCAATTGCTGGAGGGAATCGATCAGAAGGATCTGATTCTCGAGGATTATGTTCGAGAAATTCTGGGTGGGCTGCTCGATAAGTACGCTGCTAAGGAAACGCGACCTGACGATTGGGACGTCGCCGGCCTAAAGAACCAGATCTTCACTCGTTTCGGCGTGGATATTACGGCCGAGGGTGTCGATCCCGAGAAGCTGAACCGGCAGGAGCTGGGTGACTCGATCTTCGAGAAGCTGAGGGAGCGCTACGACGCAAAGGAACAGCTGATCGGCCCTGACGCGATGCGCCATCATGAGCGCATCATCATGCTGAGCGTAATTGACCAGCAGTGGAAGGACCATCTGCTGTCGATGGACCACCTGCGTGAGGGCATCGGGCTGCGCGGCTACGGCCAGCACGATCCACTGGTGGAGTACAAGCGCGAGTCGTTCGACATGTTCGAAGCCATGATGGAGCGCTTCGAGGAAGAGACCGTCCGCTACCTGTACCTGATGCAGGTGATCGAAGCACCGCGGCCGGCGCCGCAACGAGTGACTGCCGGCGGCGACTTTAATGGTGAGCCGGTCGGCACCTACAACACAGGCGGCCGTGCAACCACTTCCATGGACGACATGGAGGAAGCCTTCCAGCGCCGCAAGCGCCGCGAGCTGGAGCAGGCGCGCATGGCTGGCGCCGGCGAGATGCAGGCGGTGCAGCAGGTCGTTCGCGGCGATAAGGTCGGACGGAATGATCCTTGTCCTTGCGGTAGCGGCAAGAAATACAAGAAGTGCTGCGGGGCATAAGAAGACCGCTCGTCGCCATTCGTTTGTTGGAATTCCGGCGAGTCTCTATAGCGCCGTCCAGAACAACACGGCGTTCGCCACGATCATTCCCGCCACCGCCCCGCCGAGCCAGAGGTTTTCCGAATTCGTGTTCTTCCGCCCTGCCAATCGGGCATTGTTCCCCAACAGCAGGATGAATCCGAGCACCGGCACGACCAGGAAGCCGGCGATCACCTGTGACCAGTAGAGAATCGTTACCGGGTTGATGTTGCCGAAGTCGATCACCGCCGCGACGAAGATGCAGGCCGAAATCAGAATGTAGAACGGCCTCGCCTGCCATGCCGGAATCGTCAGACCGGCCTCCCAGCTTGCCGCTTCGGCAATACTGAAGCACATGGACGCAACCAGAATTGGCAGCGCAATCAGACCCGAACCGATAAGTCCGATGGAGAAGATCACCGGCGCCAGCGATCCCAGCGGGCTGAGGGCGTGGGCTGCGGTGAGCGTAGACATGTGCTCCGGGTCGGCAACGTGCAATGCGGACGCGGCGACGATCACGGATAGTGAAATTACTACCGCGACCAGAGTGCCCGCCTTCGACTCGCTGGAATGAAATCCTCCGCCGCTGGCTTTGCGATCGCGGCGCGAGCTGGTTTGCCAGACCAGAACGTCGGGGGTAAGCAGCGAGCCAAACACCGCGATGATCCCGATGATGAACGCGGAATTTAGCGTGATGTGCGGCAGGAACAGCCCGTGCAACAGACCGGTCCAGGACGGTACTGCCATAACTGCGGCAACAACGTAGGCCACTTGGAAAAGCGCGAACCAGATGAGGGCCCGGCTGACCTTGGGATAATTGCCAAGCACCAGCAGGTACCAGACGACGAACGCGACCGCAGGCAGAAAGTAGACACGCTCCTGTCGCAGGATCAGAGAAAAGGCATCGCTTACGGCGATCAGGTCGGCGATGATCATCGTCATATTGACGGAGATCATGGCGATCGCCATCCCCCAGCCGGCAGTCCGGCCGTAGTTTCGGCGAATGAGTTCAACCAGGCCGCGATTGCTTTGATGGCCGATTCTTGCGGAGACGCTCAGCACCGCCCACAGCACGGGGATGGCGAGCATGACCACCCATCCGATGGAGTAGCCGAAGGATGCGCCGGCGACGGTGGCGGTCAGGACCGCAGCAGGATCAAGGTCGGCTGCGCCCGCGATGATTCCGGGCGCGAGCTTGCGCATGCGGCCAAGCAGGGCAGACGGCTTTCGCCGGTCTTCGACCAAGTAAGGTTGTGGTTCTTCGCTGAGCAGGCGAAGCGAGTTCAAAATAGGCCCCGGATATTGAAATCATGTTCTTGCTTCGAGCGGCAGCACCCTTTGTAAGAGAGGCGAGCTGCTGATCGGGTTGCCAGAACATGGCGGCGAATCCGGGCCCGATATCCCACGCCGGCGTCCGCACAGCGTTCCGCCGGGGATGTGAAATATTTGCCGCACCCGAGCGCAAACCGAGTCATCGTGCGCGGTCGCGGGTTGACTTAGAATATGAAGGTGCGGTATCGATTTCTTCTTTTCGCGATTCTTGGCTTCTGTCTGTTGGGCGTTTGCTACGCCCAGGACGCGCCGCCTCCGGTTGAGCAGCTTCCCACCGACAAATCGGCGCCTCCGCCGAGCGACAATCGAAAACAGCCGCCGCGCTCCGACAAGGTGGGCGCCGATGAAAGTTCAAGCACCCAGACGCAAATCGATGTGAGCCCGCCCGACAATGACGCCAAGTCGCATCCCGAAGCTGGTTTGGGCGACGGCGATGTCAGCGAATTCACGCCCTACGATCCTATGAGGGCCATGAAGGATGTTGAAGTAGGCGACTTTTATTTCAAGAAAGAAAATTATTCCGCTGCCGTCAGCCGCTATCGCGAGGCGCTGGAGTACAAGCCTCACGATGCGGAGGCGACCTTCAGGCTGGCCGAGGGCTTGAACAAGACGGGTGATGTTGCGGGCGCGAAGGAAAACTACGAAGCCTACCTCAAGATCCTTCCGAATGGCCCGTACGCCAAGAAAGCAAGAGAGGCACTCAGCAAACTGCCGGATACGGTGTCCGCGAAGAATTCAACCGCAGCGCACAAAGCTCCATCGCCATCGAGCCAGCCGCCAAGCGCGGGAATCACTCTGGATGGGGGCGTTAATCCGCGGTAAGCGGGGATCAGCGGAACCTGGGCAGGTTTCGAGTGTCGCGCCCGAAGCGGCGTTCAAAGTAGTCGCGATACTCACGCGCGGGCTTGCGGCCCACGCTCCACGTGAACGCGGCCTTGCGCAAGCTAATCTGCGGCGGTTGAGTTGTGCCCGAAGGCACGACGCTCACCACGTCGAAACGGCAGGCTGGCCGTTGTTCTCCGCTGAAGCGTCGCAGATAGGCTTTGGCTACTGAGCGGATGTGCTGCTGCTTGTCTGGTGTGACGGCAGTGGAGGGGGGCGCAAATCTGTCGTCCGTGCGCGTCTTCACTTCGATGAAGCACAGGACGTCCTTGTCCCAGCCTATGAGGTCGATCTCACCGCGATCACGTGGTACCCGGAAGTTGGTCGCAACCATGCGATAGCCGTGCCGGCGAAGATAGAAGTAAGCGTCCGCCTCGCCCTGCTGTCCGAGTGCGAGGTGGGAAGGCTGCCGATTGTTGCGTGTCACCCTTCGCAACGCACGTACAAGATGTTCAGTCAGCCACAACATGACGAAGAACCAAACTCGCGAACAACCACGAGAACCGCTCTTCCTGGCCCTCCAATTACGCAAATCGATCCACGCCGAGTACAAAACTCACCGGACAAGGGTAGCCGCAACTGCGCGGCACCGACTGTGACTCTGGTCACGAAGGGCGGTGCAGCAGCGTGGAGCGCGGGCGATTCCTTAGAATGAACTTGTGGCGGAGAAAAAAGAAAAAGACATTCTGCAGCTGTTGCCGCACCCCGAGGTGCCGCCCAAGCTGACGGCGCGCCGCATCGGCATTCACACCTCAACCGCTGGCGGCGTCGCAAACGCGGCCGAGCGCGCCTATCGGCTGGGCTGCAACACGTTTCAGATTTTCTCCTCGAGTCCCCGGCAGTGGGCGCCATATGAGCTTGGACGGGCGCAGTGTGAGGAGATGGGCCGCTTGCGCGAACGCTACAACCTCAAGCCGCTGGTCATTCACGCCAACTATCTGGTCAATCTTGCGGGCGGCAACTCCGAGTTTCACGCCAAGTCGATCACGGCTTTCCGCGGCGAGGTAGAGCGGGCGCTCGCGCTATGCGCGGAATTTCTGGTGGTGCATCCCGGATCGTTTCGGGGCAGCAGCCGGGAAGAAGGCTTGCGTCAGGCGGCGCTGGCGATTGAGCAAGCCGTGGACGGGCTCAACCCCTGGAGCAGCGGCTTGCGCATTCTGATCGAAAACACTGCCGGATCAGAGTTTTCGCTGGGCGGAAGCTTCGAACAGGTCGCCGAGCTGCTCTGCCTGCTGCGAAGCTACGTTCCGGTCGGCGCCTGCATCGACACCTGCCACACTCACGTTTCCGGCTATGACATTGTCAGCGAGGAAGGCTTCGCCGATACGCTCGATCAACTGGATCGAACGATAGGATTGACGAATGTCTACGTCTGGCATTGCAATGATGCGAAAGCTGCGCGCGGATCGAAGCTCGACCGGCACGACCACATCGGGAAGGGAAGCATCGGATTGAAGCCGTTTCGACGATTGCTCAATGAGCCAAGACTCGCCGAGGCGGCGTTCATTGCCGAGACGCCGATCGACGAGCCGCTGGACGATCTAACGAACGTCAACGCGCTGAAGAAACTGGCTGCCAAACCAGACAACAATACGAAGGGCCGGCCATAGGCAGACCGGCCCAGATCCCAACCAACAAACTTACAGTCTCGCGCCGCCGCCGACAGGCAGAATTTCCCCCGTCATCCACGCCGAGTCATCCGACGCAAGGAAGACGGCAACTTTGGCGATGTCGTCCGGCTGACCCACGCGGCCGAGCGGAGTCCGTGAGATCGCGAAGGCCTTGAAATCCCCCTCGGCGTTGCCTGACGCACGGGTGCCTTCGGTTTCGACCAGTCCAGGTGACAATGAGTTGACCCTGATCTTCTGCGGTCCAAGCTCCTGCGCGAGGGTCCGAGTGATTACGTCCACCGCTCCCTTGGTGGCGCTGTACACCGAACTGGTGGGCGGAGGAGTCAGGGCAACGACCGAGCTCAGGTTGATGACCGAACCTCCGGCCGGCATCGATTTCACCGCCGCCTGCGTGCTCAGCAACGTGCCCAGGACGTTGAGGTCAAATTGACGCCGATAACTCTCTTCGGTGATCTGGTCGAGAGCGCCGAACTCATAGACTCCCGCGTTGTTAACCAGGATGTCGACTTTGCCGAACGCCTTGGTCGCTTCGGCGAAAAGCTTGTCCACGTCCACCTTCTTGGACACATCCGCCTGCACCGTGATCGCTTTGCTGCCGTTCTGGTTAATCTTCGCGGCGACCTTCTCCGCATCTTCTTTGGCGCGCGCGTAGTTCACTACAACGTTGGCGCCTTCTTTGCCCAGCGCCAGCGCAATCCCCGCGCCGATGCCCTTGGAGGCGCCGGTCACTACCGCCGTCTTGCCGCTCAGCTTGCCCATGATTTTTCTCCTTATTGCAACATTTCGATGAGTATCGAATTGATAACCGTCTAAATGGATGAACGGCCAGCGGAGAAAGATTCAGAGTTCGGCGAGTTGCGCGAGGTAAGTTTTCCACACCTCGCGGCAAAATGATGGATAGGCGAACTTACCCTTGCGGGCGATCTTAATCAGGCCCGCATCTTCAAGCTCTTTTAAATGATGGGAAAGCGTGGCGGCGACGATAGGCGAACATTCGAGCAGGTGGGCACAGGTGCAGTTTTTATCCTGGGCAATCCGCTGCAGGATTTCATAGCGAGTCGGATCGGATAGGGCCTTCGAGATCGCTCGAAACTGAACCCGCTTCCGGGACGCAGAGACTTTGCCCGCCGTTTCCGGTTTAGAGACTCTGCCGTTTTTGGCCTTTGGCATCAACAAAGTGTCCTTAAGTCGCGCTCGGCATCTATCACAACTTCGATGAGGTGATGATATACGAGCGATGCGCTCGCGCCGCGCATTGTAGAATCAAGGTTTACCGCTAGTTCAGTATCCAGGCAACTATGGCCGAGTCCAAAACAGTTTCACCTGATTCCAAATCGCAAGCCGATGTGGCCGGGCGCGCAGATCGCTACGACCCACAAAGCATTGAGCAGAAATGGCTGGAGCGCTGGGCACGCAATCCCGAGCTCTATCGCGCGGAGCCTTCCAGCAGCCCGCGTAAGAAATATTACGTGCTGGAGATGCTGCCGTATCCTTCAGGTGCGTTGCACATGGGACACGTGCGCAATTACGCGATCGGTGACGCGCTGGCGCGCTACATGTGGATGCAGGGCCACAACGTGTTGCATCCGATGGGCTGGGATTCGTTCGGCCTGCCGGCGGAAAATGCGGCCATCGCCAATCAGACACCTCCGCGCGAATGGACGCTACGCAATATCGAGGCCATGAAGCGGCAGATGAACCGCCTCGGCTTCGCTTACGACTGGTCGAAGGAAGTCACGACCTGTCTGCCGGAATACTACCGCTGGAATCAGTGGTTCTTCCTGAAATTCTTCGAGCGCGGCCTCGCCTATCGCAAGAAGAGCAAGGTCAACTGGTGTCCGAAATGTGCCACGGTACTGGCGAATGAGCAGGTCTTGCCTAGCGGCTGTTGCTGGCGGCACGAAGACACGCTGGTCGAGCAGCGGGAGTTGGAGCAGTGGTTCCTGCGCATCACCAAGTATGCCGACGAGTTGGTGAAGGGGTTGGACGAGCTGCCGGGCTGGCCGGAAAAAGTCCGCACCATGCAGCGCAACTGGATCGGCCGCAGCGAAGGCGCCCTGATTGACTTCAAGCTGGATGGCGCAGCCGGACCCGCCGGCGACAATATTTCGGTATTCACGACCCGCATCGATACGATTTTCGGCGCAACTTCACTGCAACTCGCGCCCGAGCATCCGCTGGTGACCGACTTGATCGCCAACAGCCCCGAGCTGCTGGCCAAGGTCGAAGACCTGATTCAGGAACAGCATCGGGCAAAGGAAGAGGGTGACATTGGCGCAATTGAGAAGCGCGGTGTTTTCACTGAAAGTTACGCGCTGAATCCGTTCAACAGCGAACGTGTGCCTATCTGGGTCGCGAACTATGTGCTGATGGATTACGGCACCGGCGCCATCATGTCCGTGCCTGCGCACGACGAGCGCGACTATGAGTTCGCCAAGAAGTACGACCTGGACATTCGCGTGGTGATTTATCCGCGACGCGAAGGCGATGCTGCCGACGGCGAGCCAAACGAGCCGCTTCTGCCTTTCGTCGAAATGAACAGTCTGCTCATCAATTCGGGCGAATGGAGCGGACAACCGAACGACGAAGCCATCGAGCAGATGTCCAAGTTCGCCGAGGTGCACGGCTTCGGCAAAGCGACCGTGACCTATCGCCTGAAAGACTGGGGCATCAGCCGTCAGCGCTATTGGGGTACGCCGATCCCGATTATCTATTGCGAAGCGTGCGGCATTGTGCCGGTTCCGGAGAAAGACCTGCCCGTGCTGTTGCCGCAGAATGTCGAGATCACGCTGGCCGGCGGCTCGCCGTTGGGGCGGGTGCCGGAGTTCGTCAATGTAAGTTGTCCCAAGTGCGGCGGCGCGGCCCGGCGCGAGACCGACACCATGGATACCTTCGTCGATTCGTCCTGGTACTTCTATCGCTATACCGATCCGACGCTCGACACCAAGCCGCTCGACTCTGACACTGTGGGATACTGGTTTCCCATCGATCAATACATCGGCGGCGTCGAGCACGCCATCCTGCACCTCATCTACTCGCGTTTCTGGACCAAGGTGATGCGCGACATGGGGATAGTGCGGAATTCTGAGCCGGCGGAGCGCCTGTTCACGCAGGGCATGGTGATCAAGGGCGGCGCCAAGATGTCAAAGAGCCTGGGCAATGTGGTCTCGCCCGACGACATGGTGGGGCGATACGGCGCCGACGCGACGCGCATGTATACGTTGTTCGCCGCGCCGCCCGACAAAGATCTGGACTGGCAGGACGCGGGCGTCAAAGGCGTCACCGGCTTCCTTTCGCGCATTTATCGATTTATTGCCCGTAATGCCAAGCCGGATGATTCCGCCCCGGCTTCCGCCGAAATTCACGAGCTGTCGCCGGCGGCGCGCAAGGTGCAGCGTGTGGCCCATCAGACTGTGAAGCATGTCACCGAAGACTTCGCCGGGCGCTGGCATTTCAACACCTCCATTTCGTTCCTGATGAGTCTGGTGAATGATCTTTATGCCTACGAAGACGCGGTGCAGCATGGTGAAACGGCGGCTCCCCCGTCCCTGTTGGCCGATGTGCAGCGCAAGCTGGTGCTGATGCTGGCGCCGTTTGCCCCTTACCTGGCGCACGAGCTCTGGGAGATGCTGGGCGAGACCTCCGATCTGCTGCGCGCGCCCTGGTCGCAGTACGATCCTGCGTTGGCGAAGGACGAAGAAATCGAGTATGCCATTCAGGTCAACGGGAAGGTTCGCACTCGCGTTGTGATGGCGGCCGACGCCACCGAAGATCAGGTGCGCGAACGCGCCTTGTCCGATGAAAAGGTCAAGGCGGCTATCGAAGGCAAGGAAATTCTGAAAGTCTTGGTCGTGAAGGGCAGGCTCGTCAATATTGCGGTGAAGTAAAACCTCGCTTCTATTTCCAAAACACTCTTCGGCGAGTTCGCCGGATTCCGCCGCATGGTCAACGGAAGCTCCGCAGCAGCTACAATGGTGCGACCGTTTCTAACTGTGCAGTTCCAGCTGTAACGGGTGTAGCGCGCCCTAGCTACGCCCGAGGCCCCCGCAGTTGCGCTCGCGTCTGGCGCATTAAATCACCTCGGAGAAGGCTCGCTTTATGCTGAAGTATTGGTTGTGCACCGTCCTGCTTGGCTGCTGCTGTTCTACTTTGTACGCTGCTCAAGTAACCCTCAAGAATGGGGATCGCCTCACCGGAACCATTGTCAGCGTTGGCGACAAGAAGCTGACCATCAAACCTGCTTACTCGGAAGCCATTGCTATCGACTGGAGCGAGGTCGCGCAATTTACCTCCGACGATCCGATGGTGGTGACGCGCACCGACAAACAGGTGATCACAGGACCGGTGGCGATGCAGGATTCGTCCGTGGTCGTCACCAGTTCGGCGGGAGCGCAAAACGTGCCGCAAGCCGATGTTTCCTTCATCCGGTCGCAGGCTGACCAGGCGGCGTACGAGAAATCGCTGCATCCCGGCGTCCTTGAAGGTTGGGCCGGCGGCGGCAACCTGGGCCTGGCGCTGGCACGCGGCAACTCCGACACCAGCAACCTGGCGCTCGCTTTCAATGCCGATCGCAAGACCACGACCGACGAGTGGATCATCAACGCTGCCGGCATCTACAACACCAGCACAACCGATAACATCAACAGCACTACCGCCAACTCCTTCGGCGGTTCGATCCGCTACGATCACAACCTGACCCCACGGCTCTTTGCCTTCGGCTTGTTCGCCGGTCTGTACGATCACCTGCAGTTGCTCGATGAGCGCATCAGCCCCAACGGCGGTTTGGGATACCACTTGATCGCTACCAAGGTCACGACCCTCGACCTTCTCGGCGGCATTGGCTACACCTACGAAAACTATTCGACGGGGATTACCAACAACATCATTAACGCCACCGTAGGCGAGGAGTTCATCCACAAGTTCACGGCCGCGACTTCCATGACCGAGAACCTGTATTTCTATCCTTACTTGAACCAGAACGGAAATTATCGCGGGACTTTCAACTTCGGATTGGCCACCAAGTTCTATCGCTCGCTGACATGGAACCTGAATTTCGGCGATATCTATAACAGCCAGCCGGTGCCCGGCAAGAAGGACAACGATCTGCTGCTGACCACCGGATTGGGCATCACGTTCGGAGCGAAGGCGAAGTAAGCAATGCCGGGTAGAGCAGGTCTTTTGGCCCGCTCTACCTGTCATGCATCTGCGGGTGGCAGTTCCGGGCCGGGATCGCGAGCCGGCTCGGGAACCTCACGAGGAGGCTCTGGCGTCGCCGGTTCAACGGGCAGCGGCTCAGAAGGCACGACCTCGTGTTCCAATAGTGCCGCGGCTGCAGGCGCAACCGCGATTGGCACTAACTCTGGCACGGGGATTGAGACCGGCTGCATCTCTTCGTGTTGCTGATACCAGCTCGTCGCGGTCGATAGCTGCCACAAACGGGTAGCGATCTGCGCGAACATCATCAGCTGCAGCAGAAGAAAGACGATTGCTGTCGCCGTGGCCGGGAGTTTGGCCCAGATCACCACTCCCAAGATCAATGTGATCCATGCAACCAGAGCAATGACCAGATACATGCCGTAGAGCCGGCCCAGATCACGCCACATGATCCTTAACGAGCGCCAGGCATTGCCCCACATGCGGCGCTCATTTTGCGCCACCGCCCGCACCTGAGCAATGTCGAACCACAACCGCACCCAAAGCGCGAGCAGACCGAAGACCGCCATCGCGCCCCAGCTCAGGAAAATTCCAACCTGGTCGGCAATGGAGCGATCGCCAACCTGGTTCGCAATCTTGCTCAGCGTCTGATAGATGATGGTCACAAAAATGAACGGGACGAGGGAGAGCAGCAGCAGCCGGACGAAGCGCCAGAAAAACGCACCCGACGCGCCGAAGAATTCGCCCCCGGTAAGGCGCCGGTCCTGGCGATAGGTTTCCAGGACGCCGCCGGTGACGAACAGCATAAAAACGAAGAAGACGAATGCAAACAGGAACGAGTTGGTAGTGTAGCGCCCAAGGCTGACGTCGGGCAGGCGAAATAATTCCAGAAGCATACCAAGGTCAAATCGGGTGGTAAGCGGCTGCCCCATCAGACTGTGACCTAGCGCACGCTTCAGGCGCAAAAATCCGGGCACGGTGCCCAGCAAGCCACAGGCGAAATTAACGGCGAAGATCCACCAGAGAACACTTTGGCGACGCCAGAGTAAACCGAAGCCGGCAGAGAGCGTACCTTTTGGTTGATTTGACATGCGTTCCTGTTTCGAATCCGGGCACAACAGTCGTGCCGATCAAGCCCCCAAGAATCAAGGCTTCAGCCCCTGCGAAAGTGGGCAGCAGCTAAAGCCCGCGAGTGTATTCGCTCCGTGCGGCACAGCTAAAGAGTTGCCCTGATACGAAGCCAACCAAAGCACGATCCTTCCAGTTGCTCACGCCAGCCAGCTCATCACCTCCGACAGCAACTGTGTCAGAAACATCCAGTAGGTCGCGAGCTTGTGAGTGGCGCCGTGCTGGCCCTCGCTCACGTGGCTGTTGTTCAGGTAATCGCGATCCATCGTGACCTGATAAGCCGGGTCGATGTCGACCGAAGCAATCTGCGCCTGCTTGCGATAGACGAAGCGCTTCCAGCGGTCTGTACCGTCCCAGTGCTCGCGGGCGACCTCCCCGTTGTCGAACTTCACGACGGCATCGACGGGAAACACGAAGTCGCCCTTGCGATGCAGAATTACCTGCGTCTCATATTGCGGCTTGCCCTTTGCATCCTTCGGATTTTCATCCCACCAATTCACCAGACTGGAATCTGCGCGCGAGACTTCGTAGTCCATTACCTGGGTCCCATACACGGCCTGGTTCCAGTACCAGCTCAGGTCCTGTCCGGCGACTTCGTTGACCGTGCGCATGAAATCTTCCTGCGTGGGATGGGTGAAGCGATAGCGCAGGAAGTAGGTGTGCAGCGCGTTCTTCAGCGTCTGTTCGCCGACAATCTTCTCCAGCGTGACCAGCATGGATGCCGTCTTGCCATAGCTGATGGAACCGTAGACGCCCATGCTGACGTCCTGATAACTGTTGCGCGCCAGGGAATCGAAATCGGCGGCGTCCACGTACGCGACGCGCTGATACTCGCGTTCGCCGATCTGCGCTCCCAGCAGGTTGATGAGGCTGGTGTTCTCGCCATACATGTTGTCGAGAACCTTCACTTCGGTGTAGCTGTTAATACCCTCGTCCAGCCAGGCGTTCTCGAATTCGTTGGTCGCCACTATGCCGTACCAGTATTGGTGCCCAAATTCGTGCTCGGTGACGAAGTCGACAAAATGGATCCCCTTCGGGATATACCAGCCGCTGTCGCCGGTGATGAACGTCGGGTATTCCATGCCGCCGGCTTCGATCGCGCCGTGTGGGGGATCGACCACCGTGAGCTGGGCGTAAGGGTACGGACCATACCAGTCATCGAAACGCTTCATGGTCTGCTGGACGCAGTAAATGTAGGGCTCCCATTGGCGCTGATGGCTGTCGTAGCTGAGCAGGCGGATATGCACCCGGCCGGCGCTGCCATCGAAATCGTTCTCGACGACTTTGAAATTCGGGTCGGCGGTCCAGGCAAAGTCGTGGACATCTTCCGCGTGAAAGGCGACGCTTTTGGTGCCGTTGCCATTGTCATGATCGCCGACCTGAACCCCCGTCGCGCCGATGATGTAGTCCTTGGGCAACGTGACTTTCACGTCGTAGGTTCCGAAGTCGGCAAAAAATTCCGTCAGCGCGTGGAACTGATGACAATTCCACTGTCCGTGCCACCAGACGCCAACCTTAGGAAACCACTGTCCGGCCAGCAGGAACGTTCGCTTGTAGCCGGTGCGCGCGACGACTTCGGGAAACTTCGCTTTGAACTTGATCTGGAAGGTGACGTCCTGTCCCGGCGCGACGGGCCGCGGCAGCTTCACTTGAAAGACGGTCTTGTCCTCGCGATTCCCGTCGTCGGGCGAGATGAATTTTATCTGGCTGGTCAGGTCGCCCATTCCTACAACCTGAAACGAGGTGACCATGTTGGAGCCGTAGTCCTCAGGCTTCCAGTGGTCGATGTTGCTGGCGCGGAAGTTGCCGTCGCGATGCGCTTCGTACATCCAGGTCGACTTGGGCTGGAAGGCGTTCAGGTAGAGATGAAAGGGAAACGTGTCGAGCGGCTGGCCGGTGAGGTTGTGATAGGTGAGCGTCTCGGTCGCTTCGACGGAGTGCGTCGGCGGATCGTATTTGGCCTCGATCTGATAGGCGACCACGCGCTGCGAGAGCGGGCCGCTGATCTTAGGAGCGAAGGGACTCTGAGCGGCAAGAAATGTGGAGTACAGGATGACAATCCATAACCAAGGCAATCGCCGCACCAACATCAACGACCTCCGCTAGAAGACGGCGCAAGTTTTCTGCGCTCTGCATCAGGACACGTCTTTAGACGTGCCGACAATCCTTCCCTGATTACAAAGCCATCAACACCGCCAGCCAGTGTACACTGTGCTCCCAGAGGCTATTTACGATGGCCGAACCGGCGAAGTTTCGCAGTTACGAGGAGTTTTTCGACTTCTACCTGCGCGAACACAGCGATCGCGGCAATCGCTGGATGCATGCCGTCGGCATGGTTCTGGGACTGGCGGTTGCCGTGGCCGCAATCGCGATACATCATCCCTGGTATGCGCTGCTGTGGATCCCAATCGGGTATGGCTTCTCCTTCGCTGGACATTTTCTGATCGAGAAGAATAAGCCGGCCACCTTCGGACATCCGTTCTGGTCGTTCATCAGTGACTTTCGGATGCTATGGATGATGCTGACGAGACGGCACGACCTCCGCGTGCCGGCCAATGGCAACTCGCCAAATCGGCGATGATTTCCGCGGCTCAGACTCGCCCCTGCTCGCGCTTCCCCTATCCTCGGTCGTAGACGACCGCCGATTCTCGGCGAATTTAGGCCTGCCGAACTGACGAAACCGGGGTATACTCTCCGCCAACATTTCCAGGGGTACTGCGATTTCTGTTGTGGGACGAACCGGCCTACGAAAGCGCGGCCGGGGACATGCAAATCACCAACTCATATCCGCGAGGCGAGGTACGGCCTTCGCTGCTTACCTTTGAGCGAGTGCGGGCCCATTCCTACGTCTCGATGCTCTACTTGGGGGCAATCGCCGGCATCCTGGCCGGGACGCGCTGGGCCGACGTGCACGGCCTCTCCGCTTCCAAAGCATTTCTGACCATGCTGTGCATCTTCCCCGCGGCACTTGGAGGGGCCAGGCTGCTTTTCGTCGCGTTGCATTGGAACGTTTTCGCGCGTGACAAGAGCCGGATCTGGAGCCCCGGCGAAGGTGGCGCGGCTCTCTATGGCGGCCTCGTACTTTCACTTGTGCTCAGTCTGCCCACGCTATGGGTGATGCGTCTGCCGTTCGGATCATTCTGGGATGCGGTTGCCGTCGCGTTACTGGTGGGTATGATTTTCACCAGAACGGGTTGCGCTCTGCAAGGCTGCTGTGCCGGACGTCCCTCGCAAAGTTGGTTAGCCATCAATATGCCGGATGTGCGCGGCGTCTGGCGCTGTCGCCTGCCTTTTCCGCTCTTCGAGGCCGGTGTCGCGGCTCTGACTCTGGCGGTTTGCATAAAGCTATTCGGCAAATCTTCCGGCGGATGTTTCTTTCTAGGATCCTTGGCCATGTACGCCGGCGGACGGTGGTTTTTCGAACCGATGCGCGAGAAGGTTGATCGAGTGCGTGGCTGGAGCGTTCACCGCATCATCTCCGTCGTTCTGGTCGCAGTTGGATTGCTGGGACTTTTTCTGATTCGGGCCCTGGAGAGCGGCGCCACCGTCGCTCACTGATTTCGCAAGGGAGGTAGATCAAGTCGCTATGGCCCTGACCCACTGGTATTACCTGCTTTTGCCTCTCGTCATTTTCGCGGTCATGTCGCTGCTGCGCTTCCGGGGATGCAGTTTTGACCCGGGCATGGCGCAATCTGATCAATACGGAAACACGGTAAGTCCAGACGGACCGATCGCCTGGTTTCGCCTGGAGGAGTCGCCCGGCGCAACCACTGCCGCGAATGCCGCCGGTTCGCCTGACGGGACGTATGGAACCGCACCCAGCCCGCTAGGTGTCGGCAACGCCGCCTGGCATTCACCCGCAGTACCCTCAACCTCCCTTACTCTCGGCATCAACAACCCTGATCTGGTTCCGTTGGAGAGCCAAGACCCATACGATTTCTCCATTCGCGTGCAAGGCGCTTTTGTCCAGGTTCCGGCCGATGCTGCGTCGCTGCAGAACCTGACAGAGTTCACCCTCGAGGGCCTGGTCTATCCCGATTGGGACACTACCGCGCTGGGCAATTACTACTGCGTTCTGGAATTGGCGGCGCGAGTGCTGCCGGCCACCCTCAAGAACCAGGGCTTCGGCCTGTACGCCGGTCCTTCCGATACCACCAATCCAAACACCGCCTATTCGTGGCAGGCGTGGATGGGAAACGGGACGAATTTCCAGCGGCTGGAAGAGGTGAAGCCCTACACACCGAATGATCCCAACAATCCGAACCCGGGACCGAATGTCGAAAAAGACCAGGCCACCTATCTGGCTTTCACCTACAGCCAGTCACAAGGGCAGGCGTTTTTGTACCTCTTCACCTCCGACCGTGACCTGGATTACGTGGCCTACCAGTTGAATGTCAACCCGTATGTGCCCGTCACCTCCGCCGCGAATACCCAGGGATTGCACATCGGGCTGACGGCCGAAGGCCCATTGTTTGCGCCGGGCCCGCCCGCAGTCGTGCCTTTCCTGTATCCCTTCATCGGACAGATGTGCAACATCGCGATCTACAACAAAGTTTTGACCCAGGACACTCTCAGGCACCACGCTACCGTAGCGTTTTTTGTCAATTCACCGAGTTAGTGAAAGGAGTAGACACAGATGCCATCAGCACAGGACATCTTTAATAAGCTGGTAGAACTTGGGGACAAGCTGGACACTCTGAATGCCACCTCCGCGGCCATCAAGACGGATGACGACCAGCTGCTCAGCGTGGTCGGCACCGACCTCGGTGAGGTAATTGCAGCCGACACCTACACCAACCAGGCCCTCTACCAGAACGCATTGCAGAACGCGACCATCATCTGTCTCCTTGAGCAGATATCGAAGAACACCTGCGATCTGGTGAATCTGGCGACGGTACAGGCCAGGCTGCAGGAGAGCATCGAGAAGAACACCATGCGAATGTCTGCAATTCTGTCCGCGACGCATCCGGAGGCCGCGTTTGCGCTGGAGCGGGAAGAGGCCTTGCGCCGCGACCTGGAAAAGTGCTGCCCGCCGGAGCCCACACCTCCTGCGTGCAAACAGAAAGCGTGTCCGTCGCCGAAGCAGATTGACCCTCCGCCGCCGGGCAGCGTCATTCAATAGCGCGTGACTGAGCAGCTCGTGATTGCCGGCCTGGTGCTCGCCGCCGATCGCTACAGTAAAGCGGCGGTCAGCGAACGTCTGTGCGCAGGCAAGGTCTTCAGCGTCGGACCCTGCCTGCGAGTTCGTTATGTCCTCACGCGCTTCCGGACACGCGGACTACTGCACGGCGCAACTTTGCTGGTGGTCGTCTGGATTGCTACGGCTGTAGTGCTCGCCCTCGCGGCTCATTCCGGCATGTTTTTCCGTTCTGCCGCGGGGCAAATGGGCGTGGCTGTGGCGCTTGCGGGATCGGCAAGCAATCTCTACGACCGGCTGCGACATGGGGCAACGGTCGACTTTCTGGATTTCAGGTGGTGGCCCGCCTTCAATCTCGCCGACGTGGCATTGGTTGCGGGCATCGTGGTCGCTCTGTGCTTTGTGTGAAGTGCGCCGACCGGTTAACACGTCAGTTTGAATCTTGCGCAAGTAATGTTGGGTGAAGCACGCCTTCAGGCGTGCAGTTGCGAAGTAGCGTGAATCGGCTCCAGCCGCTGGGGTGGCTACGGTCTGCACGCCTCAAAGGCGTGCTCCACCCGAGCAGACCGGTAAGCGTACCTGAAACTGGTCCAGTACCCGCTCACCCACCTCCTTGAATTCTCTCGTTCTGTCGCTTAGGCTTTGCTGCTACACCTATTGTCGTCTGCCGCATCCAACCCTGATAGGAACTCAACATGAGCCAGACTAGCGCAACCATCCGCAGTTTCGGTTTCTTCTCTAACGGAAGTTGGAGCAGCCACGGCACCGAAGGTGTCGTGAACTCGCCCTATGACCACAATGTTATTGCGGTGATCAGCGAGGCGGGACGCGATGACATAGAGAGCGCGATCCAGGGCGCGGTGCAGGCATTTGCGGCCACCCGCCGCATGTCGTCGCATCAGCGCGCCAGCATTCTCCGCGACATCGCCAAAGGCATGACCGACCGCCGCGACGAGTTCGCCCGCACCATCTGCCAGGAAGCCGCCAAGCCGATCAAGATCGCGCGCATCGAGGTGGACCGCGCCATCAACACCTTCCAGATTGCGGCTGAAGAGGCCACGCGCATCTACGGCGAATACCTCCCGCTCGACACTCTGGAGTCGACCGTCGGACGCTGGGGGCTGGTGCGGCGCTTTGCTCTGGGGCCGGTGTTCGCGATCACGCCGTTCAACTTTCCGCTGAACCTGGTGGCGCACAAAGTTGCGCCGGCCATCGCCGCGGGCTGCCCCATCCTTCTGAAACCGGCGCCGCAAACGCCGCTCTCCGCGCTTCTGCTCGCCGAGATCATCGACAGCACGTCGTGGCCGCATGGAGCGCTGGCCGTCATGCCGCTCTCCAACGACAACGCCGCCCTGCTGGTGGCCGATGACCGGATCAAGCTATTGACCTTTACCGGCAGCGCCGCAGTCGGCTGGCAGCTCAAGAACCGGGCCGGCAAGAAGCGGGTCGTCTTGGAACTGGGCGGCAATGCCGGCGTGATCGTGCATAGCGACGCCGATGTGCCTCACGCCGTGCAGCGCTGCATCGCGGGTGGCTTCTCCTATGGCGGCCAGACGTGTATCTCGGTGCAGCGCATCGTGGTACACGAGCCGGTGTTCGACCGCTTCACCGAGCAGCTGGTGCAAGGCGTTCGCAAGCTGAAATGCGGCGATCCTATGGACGAGAGCACCGATGTTCCGCCGCTGATTCGCGAGCAGGACGCCATCCGCGTCACCCAATGGATTGACGAAGCCGTGCAGGCGGGGGCGAAGCTGCTCTGCGGCGGCAAACGCAAGGGATCGATGGTAGAGCCCGCGGTGCTGACCGGCACGTCGCCGCAAATGCGTGTCAATTGTGCTGAGGTTTTTGGCCCGGTGGTGACGGTCGAGCGCTACGAGACCTTCGAAGAGGCGCTCAGCACCATCAACCATTCCGACTACGGCCTGCAAGCGGGCGTGATGACCCGTGATGCAGTGCTGATCCAGCACGCGTTCGAGACGCTGGATGTAGGATCGGTGATCGTCGGCGATGTGCCGACTTTCCGCGTGGACCAGATGCCCTATGGCGGAGTGAAGGACTCCGGCCTCGGCCGCGAAGGCTTGCGCTATGCCATCGAAGACATGACCGAACGCAAGCTGCTGGTGATGGCGCTGAAGTGAAGCAGTGGCCAGTGGTCAGCTGGGTCTACCGACCCGCGCTTTCTTACCTCTGACCGGAGTAAACCGTCCGGGGCTCCACCATATTAGATGCTGGTATCGTATATGGTATCATCCTGTCCATCATGATCCCCGTTCGCAAAGTTACTGTGGAGCTGCCCGCCGACTTGCTGGAGAGAGCCCAGAAAGCCAGCGGCACCGGTATCACTCAGACGATTCGAACCGGTTTGCAGCTGGTAGCGGCCTCCGAAGCCTACGCGGCCCTGAGGCAGATGAAGGGGAAGTTCCGTTTCAGCCGCACACTGGCTGAATTGAAAGCCGACCGATGATTGCCGCGGACACCAGCACCTGGGTCGCCTTCCTCGGCGGTGACACGGGGCGAGACACGCAGTTGCTGGATCGGGCGCTCGCGGATGGACAACTCATGATGCTGCCGGTTGTGCTGACGGAGCTGCTAAGCGACCCGAGGCTTCCTTCCGACATTGGCTCCAGGCTTTGCCAGGTGCCCCTGGTCGACATAGAGCCGGGCTATTGGCAGCGCGCGGGTGGGTTGCGTGCCAGAGCGCTCGCAAGACGTCGTAAGGCTCGACTCGGAGATGCGTTGATCGCGCAAAGCTGCATCGACCGGGCGATACCGCTTATCACCCGCGACCGCGACTTCCGGGCGTTTGCCGAGGTCGCTGATCCCAACCTGGTGCTTTTGATCTAGAAATGCGGGGTTACGGCTGGCTGCCGCCGGCGCTGCCGGTGCCCGGCGCAGCGCTGGTTGACGTGCTGGTAAGCGCCGCGCTGCCGAACGGATTCATCTCGGTCGGCTCGTTGGCTTCCGACCAGGCATTCTTCTGCGAGCTGCCGCCGGAGTACTTGTCGTACACCACCACGTGCAGTACCGGCTGCCGCTCTTCGATCGGATCGATCATGCCCTGCGCCTGGAGCGGCAGGAGGTAGTTGCGGATCCACTCGTACTGCTCGTAAGTCAGGCCGCGGCGTGACATATCAAACGTAACCCCGGTGAGGTGGGTAGACGCGGTGTCGCCGAACTCGGGAGCGGCAAAGCGGTTCCAGCGGCGCAGCCGGTGCTGTTGCTCGACGGTGCGAACCAGGGAATTGATCTGTAGCGGGGAATGGAACTGTTCGTAATAGGCTGTGCTGAAGTCCTGCAGGAAATCTCTGGTCCACGGGCGGCAGTAGCGGTGGCTGTCTTGCAAATCGGCTGCGAGCTTAAGAGCGTCGGTCTCGCTGACGGGGACCAGCTCCTGCGACGCCTCGTAGCGGAGTAGCTCATACTCGTCGGCAATGCGCGGCAACTGCAGCCGGTCCAACTCCTCATTCTCCCGAACCAGCATGTCATGGGATCCCGGGAACATCGGCGTCCAGCGGCCGATTCCGACCTGGTAGTGACCCTTTTTGGCGGGGAAGGCGTAGCGAACCATCATGTGGCGGCTGCGATGAACGCGCGCGTGCGTGGCGGCATGAGAGACAGCAAAGCCCGGAGCCGCCAGAGTCAGGGAGACGGCGCACAGGAATAACGCCATGCCAAACCTGCGCTGGCGAAGACCCGAAATCAACTGCGCCCCGATAGGGCCCGGAAAGAAACTTAGAAATAACGGCACGAACATGATTTCGATAGTGAGGTACAAAGAAACTGAATTTTACAACATTGAGACAGAGAGGCGGGAATCCTTTCGTGAGTTGTCCGCCAAACGAACGTGACCGGGAGCCTGGTTACTAAACGGGGTGTATCGGGGAGGCCGCTAGCCATCGCCAGAATCGGCTTCTCCTGTGAAATCGGTTTTCCCTCGAATTGTCGAACCGTAGCGCCCGCTCTAGCCGCGGTAGATCAGCTCCGTGATCGTGAAATCATCGGTCAGCGGGGTATCGCCGCGAAAATTGGTAACCTCCTGCTCGATCGCTACCAATCCTTTGTGGCAGCAGCCCTCCAGCCGATCGGTGCCGAAAAACTCACCTTTGGCGTCTTCCGCTTCGGTTACGCCGTCGGTCACCAGCAGCAGCCGATCGTCAGGTTTGAGCTGCAACTTGATCGCGCCAAACTCGACCATGGGAACAAGCCCGACCGGAAGGTTGCCCTCTTCCAGCTTGACGATTTTGCCTTCGGTGACCAGCAGCGGCGGCACGTGTCCGCAATTCATCAGCTCCAGTTCGCCGCTGTTGCTTAGCCGGGCCACCACCAGCGTCGCGTATTTTTGTCCGCCGACTTTCTCGCACAAGAACCGATTCACGGCAGAGATCATCTCGGGCAGGGAAGAATCGCGGGACAGCTGGGAATACAGCATGCCCTGCAGAATGGATGCGACCACGGCGGCCGAGACGCCTTTGCCGGACACGTCGGCCACAATCAGCGACAGTCCCCGCTCGGTGTACACCAGATCGAAGAAATCGCCGCCGATGTCCTTGCAGGCGTAGCTGACGGCGTTCACCTTGGCGAACGGCACGTCGGGGACGGTCACCGTCATCAGGCGCTGCTGGATTTCGGCTGCGATGGCCAGCTCCTGACGGTACCGTTTGGCGGAGTCTTCAGCCTGCACCAGCGAAGCGTTCTCCACCAGCGTGGCTGCACCGTTAGCGATGGTGCGCAGAATATCGTGGCTCACCGTCGAGAGTTTGCCGGAGAGAAAATGGGCGTCAAGGTAGAGCACCCCCTGCACATCGGTGGCCTCGCCGGACTTGGTGTCTTCCTTGACCTTGTCCTGAATCACGGTTTTACGCAGCGGAATGCAGATGACGCTATGCAGGTTGTGGGCGACCACGCTCTCGCGCCCGGCCAGCTTCCCGGTTTCGTCGGTATCGGTCACCAGGAACTCGGAGGCGCTCTTGGCCGCATCGCGCAGAATCGACCGCGAGATCCCGCTGTCGTCGCTGATGCTTTCGCCGTCCTTGTTGCGTCCCGCCGCAAGATGCAGTTCGCCATCCGGGCCGCGCAGGAAGACGAATCCACGTTCGGCCCGCGTCAGGCGAAGGGCCGCTTCCAGCAACGCGCTCAACACGTCGTCGAGTACCCCGCTGGTATTCAGCTTGCGCGCGGCCTCCAGAAAAACGTTGAGCATCTCCAGATCGGACCCTGCTCCGGACGCCGGCTTCCAGGTGGAGAACTGGCTGAGGAACTGCTGGGCCGCGCTGGTGGGCGAGCGGTCGGGACTGAACAGCACGTGCGCTCCGCCCTGCACGCCGAACTCGATGTGGTCGTTGCGGTTCAGCTTGCGGCGATTGATGCGCTCGGCGTTGACGTAGGTTCCGTGCCGGCTGCCCTGGTCGATGATGTAAACGCCGTCGCCTTCGCGCACAAACTGGGCGTGCTCGCGCGATACGCGAGGATCGGCCATCACCAGGTCGCGATCGGTTCGTCGGCCGATGGTGAACGGGTAATGATCGAGCACAATTGTGCGGCGGTCGGTGCCTTCCACGATGACCAGAACAAGAGGATCATTCGTGGACGAACTATCGACTCTGCGCTGCCACATTCCGGTGGCGCCCATTCGGACGTGTCTCCTTGCGGGCGGCCATGGCCCCCGAGAGCTCTGTCGGCAAAATGCTCGCCTAACTATAGTTGAATTGGTCATGGGTATCCAACCACCCCGGCGAAACCAGCCCTCGCTCGCGACTGCGGATCCACGCGGCCGGAGCGGGCGACTGCAAACTCCGAGGTCGGAGGACGTGAGTCAGGGCACGACCTTGTTCCGGCCGGTAAGTTCTTCCCGTCCGATCAACAGCCGACTTCAGTCGGAACCGGAGGCGATTGCTGGTTGCAGATTCCACCAGGCCTCAGCCGGTTTCGTCGTAAACTGGTTCGCTGATTACGCCAAGGCCGAATTCGTTCCGGCCACAAGGAGACCTGAATGAGACTCGGGGTTCGCGTAGTACTTCTCGCCGTTGCCGCCGCCCTGCTGCAGTTCGCTGCAGCGCAGACCGTTCCTCAACTGACACCGTTTTCCGCCGACGTGCAAATCACTTCCGGACGGGGCGGCGCCATGCATGATGTGAATGGAAAGATGTATGCAGATCAGGGGCACATGCGGATGGATATGAATGCGGGACCGCGCGGTGGGGCGATCATCATAACGAACTTCGCGACCAAGACCACGGACACGCTCATGCCGGAACAGCATATGTACATGGAATTTAATGCCGACCAGGCAATGGCCCACCACCCGGGCATGGCCCCGAACATCAAACCCTTTTCCGATCCCAGCAACCCCTGCGCCAACGATGCGGGCGCAACCTGCAAGAACCTCGGGGTGGAGGAGGTCAACGGTCGCAGCTGCGATCACTGGCAGATCACCGATAAGAACGGCAAAGTGACGAATTCCTGGGTCGACCGCAAACTCCATTTTCCAATTAAATCGGTCAGCGAGGACACGACCTGGCAGCTGACCAACATCAAAGAAGGACAGCAAGCCGCCGGCTTGTTTGCCATCCCGCCCGGCTATCAGAAGATGGACATGAGCCAGATGATGCAAGGCATGCGGCCGCCTCAGCAGTAGCTGGTCGATGGAGGAGTTGTACTTATGCGATGCGCTGGGCGAGTGTTGGGGATAATGGCGCTCATGCTGCCGTTGCTGGCCGCACCCGCCCTCTATGCCAAAGATGGCGACCAGGTACACATCGGCGGCCGAAGTATCGATGTTGGACCCGATGAGGCCGCCGGCGATTTGGTCTGTATCGGATGTTCGATCCGTATGCGGGGATCGTGCGGGGATGTGGTCGCCATCGGCGGCAGCGTTGACCTGGACGGGCATTCCAAAGGGGATGTGGTTGTGATCGGCGGTGCGCTACGACTGGGCGAGGAGGCGGCGGTTTCGGGCGATGTCGTTACCATCGGCGGAAGGATATGGCGCGACCCGAATTCCGCGGTCCATGGCCAGGTCAGCTCACACTCCGGCGCTCTGGTTTTTCTCTGGCTGGTTCTCATACCGTCACTGCCGGTGATCTTGATTGTTGCTTTGGTGGTGTGGCTGATTAGCCGAAACCGGCAGGAAGTTCCAGCGAGAACGTAGAGTCAGCTTCTAAGGAACGCGTTTTTAATTTCCGCGAGATAGCATCGAAGGTTCCCGTTTTTTTGTTGTTCTTTTCTACAATTCTTCTTAAGCACTGAAATTCTTTTCTGCGCGACAATACCGCATATAATGGGTTCACGCTCCCAGACATGAGTTCTGCCGGCCTTACGCAGCAGAGCCACGTTTTCTCCAGTCAGTCTCTCAGTCAGTAATGTCGCCTGCGGCAGCATCAACTCGCAATAATAAGAAGCGCAACAGCACTCCTGCGGTTGTGGCGCTATCGATCTGCGTATTTTTTCTGTTTACCGTCATCTTCGCGCAGGCCACCTTTAAGCTCACGTTTCTGCAGCTGGATACCAGCGAAGAGACCATCATCTTCGCAGCCCTTCAGGCGTTGATCTTCCTGCTGTTCATCGCGCTGACCTTTGTGCTGATCCGCACCTTGCTGCGGATCTATGCCGAGCGCCGGTCTGGAGCACTCGGTTCAAAGTTCAGCAGTCGCATGGTAATGGGAGCGCTGCTGCTGTCGTTGGGACCGGTCATCTTCCTGTTCCTGTTTTCATACGGGCTGCTGAACCGGTCGCTGGAGAAGTGGTTTTCCCGTCCCGCGGAAGATGTGCAGTATCACACCAACCAGATTGCGTCGCTTTTGACTGAGTACGCCGCGACGAATGCGCAGGACGAGGCCGTGCGCCTGGCCGCGACCGCCGATGCGCAGAAATCCTTCCATACGGACAATTTCAGTTTTCTGATGGAGGAATTCCGCCGCAGCGAAGTGACCCTGCAGGGAGGATTTGCCTACGCCATCGTCGACGATCGCGCCGAAGCCACCTTCCACGCTCCCCAGGCATGGCCGCTGGTGCGCCAGAGTCTCCCACCACCGAACTCCGCCAACCGCGGAAAGACCTTTGAGTTGGCCGGCCAAACCTACGTCTTGGGCCGCGCGCTGGTCGGAGATCATGGACAGATTCTGGTCGCCATGCCGTTGCCCGCCAACTACTCTGCCATGCTGGGCGATATCGAACGCAGCCAGCGGGAGTACAGCGAGCTGCGCCTGCAGCGCCGGCGCTTACGTCGGACCTATCTCGGCTACTTACTGTTTCTCACCGTCGGCGTCCTGTTCGCTTCCACCTGGCTGGCGCTGTATCTCTCGCGCATGGTGACGCGTCCGCTGGTGGCGCTGGCCGAGGCCACACACGAGATTTCACGCGGTCGGCTGGATTATCGCGTCGAGGTGCAGGCGGGCAGCGAAATCGGCCAGCTGGTTGAATCGTTCAATCGCATGGCCGCCGATCTGGAGGCCAGCCGCAATGGCGTTGAGGCTTCAGGGCGGGAACTCGCTCACATCAACAGCGAGTTGCAGCAGCGCTCCCGCCACATCGAGACCATCCTGGAAAGCGTTCCCTCGGCAGTGATGTCGGTCAACGCCGCGCATGAGATCGTTCGCGCCAACGCCGCAGTGTTCCGCCTCTTGCGTTTGGATCAGGAGCCGCCGGCCAGGCTGCATGACCTGCACGAAGTTTTTCCGCCGGACGCGGTTGCCGACCTGGAACACATGTTCCGCAAGGCCGACCGCATGGGCTCGACCACCAGCCAGATGGAGTTTGCCACGCCGCGCGTGAAGCTGAACGTCGCCGTCACCGTAGCGTCGCTCGATGCACCGTCCATCCGCAGCCGCAAAGACAATCCGCGCGCCGGATACGTGGTGGTGTTTGAAGACCTCACCGACATCTTGCGGGCGCAAAAGCAGACTGCGTGGCGCGAAGTCGCGCGCCGTATCGCGCATGAAATCAAGAATCCCCTGACTCCGCTTTCGCTGGCGGCGGAACGCATCCGGCGTCATCTCGATCGCGGAACCTCGCCTGATGCGTCGTCCCTCAGCGTCATCCGGCAGTGCGCCGCAACCATCAGCTCCTCGGTCGATACCGTCCGCAAGCTGGTTGACGAGTTCTCAACCCTGGCCAGGTTCCCGGCATCGAAGCCGCAACCCTCCGACATCAATGCCATCGTCAATCAGGCTCTGCTGATGTTCGACGGCAGGCTCGACGGCATCCGCGTGCAACGCATGCTGACCGGCAGCTTGCCCGCCGTGCAGGCCGATCCCGAAGCCATGAAGCGCGTCATCGCCAACCTGGTCGACAATGCGGCCGAGGCGCTCCACGATTCGATGGTGAAGGAAATCGTCATCTCGACGGCGCTCATGGAAGACCGCGACGCGGTGGAGATCGTAGTCGCCGACAGCGGTCACGGCGTCACCCCGGAAACCAAGGAGAAACTCTTCCTGCCGTACTTCTCCACCAAAGGGCGCGGCACGGGGCTAGGCCTGGCAATCGTGGGCCGCATCATCGAGGATCATCGCGGCTTTATCCGGGTGGAAGAAAATTCTCCGGTCGGGACCCGCTTCATCGTCGAGCTGCCTGTAGCTCAGGAAGTACGCGTCGAAGCCGCCACCATGGTTTGAGCAGCCTCTGATTAAGCCTGGTTTTGAAAGGGGCGGTCTTCAGACCGTCCGCATATTCGCCTTCGAACGCGGCTTCACGGGCTGCCGAAAAACCGCGAGTTTGCCAGTTACAATAAAAGCCAGCATGACGCCCCGCCTGAAGCTCTCCTCCCTCTCATTGTTTTTGCTGGTATCGCTCGCGGTGAGCTCGGCGTGCAGCAGCGCGCCGCGGTCCGGTGCTTCGGCGGAAGTGCAGCCTGCCGCCGTCACGGTTGCAACGCCCGAGGCACCATCGCAGCCGTCAAGCAGCAATCTTCCCAAGCCGAACGTCAACGGCAATCACGTCATGCAGTACGTGAAGGAAGTGGTGGCCTTCGGGCCTCGCCCGCCGGGCAGCACCGCGCACCTGAAGCTGGAGGAGTTCATCCTTTCCAAGCTGAAAGGCGTGGAGGTCGAGCAGGACCGATTCACGGCGCAGACTCCGGTCGGCAAGTTTCCGATGAACAATATCATCGCGAAATTTCCCGGCAAAAAGAACGGCATCATCGTCGTCGCCGGCCATTACGACACGCTCTACTCGCAGCGGCAGAACTTCGTCGGCGCAAATGACGCGGGCTCATCGACCGCGCTGTTGCTGGAGCTGGCCGACCAGCTTCGCGGCAAGCAGCTCGACGGTTACAGCATCTGGCTGCTGTGGACCGACGGGGAAGAGGCGTTCGTCAAATGGACCGATACCGATAGCGTTTACGGCTCGCGGCAACTGGCGCACAAATGGCAGCAGGATGGCACGGCGAAAAAGATCAAAGCCTTCATCCTGGTCGACATGATTGGCGATGCCGATCTCGACATCCTGAAGGACACCATGTCCACCCCGTGGCTCAGCGATCTGGTCTACAAAGCCGCCAGCAATCTCGGCTACCAGTCGCATTTCTATCAATTCTCCACCGGCATGGACGACGATCACATCCCGTTTGCGAAAGTGGGGATACCGGTCGTCGACCTGATTGACTTCACCTACGGCTACAACAATGTCTTCTGGCACACACCACAGGACACGGTCGACAAGCTCAGTCCGCAGTCGCTGGCCATAACCACAGATGTTGTGCTGGAGACGATACGGCTGCTGGACGCGCGCTAGCTCGGCCCAGCGCCTGGTGGGCGCACAAGTGTCTTTGTCACGATGCTGTGTGACCTGATCGCCGTTCCAAGCTCATAGCGCGTGGCTCGCCGCTGTTTATAATCCCACCCATGAATCTCGAACAGAAACTGGCTGAACTGAAGCGCCGCGACTCGCTGGCCGAGGCCGGTGGCGGCGAAGAACGCCGCGCCCGCATGCACAAGGAAGGCAAGATGTCGGCGCGCGAGCGCATCGAGTTCCTGCTCGACGAAGGCACCTTCGAGGAAACCGACAAGCTGGTCATGCATCGCTGCACCGACTTCGGCATGGATGAGCAGAAGTTCTACGGCGACGGCTTCCTCACTGGCTACGGGCGCATCGAAGGCCGCCTGGTCTTCGTCTTCGCCCAGGACTTCACCGTCTTCGGCGGCTCACTTTCGGAAACTAACGCCGCCAAGATCGTGAAGATTATGGATATGGCGATGAAAGTCGGCGCGCCGGTCATCGGCCTCAACGACTCCGGCGGCGCGCGCATCCAGGAAGGCGTGCGCTCTCTCGCCGGTTATGCCGATATTTTCCTGCGCAACGTGCTGGCGTCCGGCGTGGTGCCGCAGATTTCCGCCATCATGGGCCCGTGCGCGGGCGGCGCCGTGTATTCGCCGGCCATGACCGATTTCATCCTGATGGTCAACAATACTTCTTACATGTTCATCACCGGCCCGGATGTCATCAAGTCGGTTACCCACGAAGAAGTGACCAAGGACGAGCTTGGCGGCGCGATGACCCACAATGAGAGATCGGGCGTCGCCCACTTTGCCGCCCACGACGACGCCGAGTGCCTCAGCATGATTCGCGAGCTGCTGAGCTTCCTGCCGTCGAACAATCTTGACGACCCGCCACGCAAGCCGTGCAGCGATCCCATCGACCGCGCCGACGAGAAGCTCGACAGCCTCATCCCGGCCGAATCGAACCTGCCGTATGACATCAAGGACGTCATCAACACCGTCGTCGACGACAGCTACTTCTTTGAGGTGCAGGAGCACTACGCGAAAAACATCGTCATCGGATTCGCCCGGCTGAACGGCAAGTCGGTCGGGATCGTTGCCAACCAGCCGGCGTTTCTCGCCGGCGTCCTCGACATCAGTGCCAGCATTAAGGGCGCGCGCTTTGTGCGCTTCTGCGACTGCTTCAACATTCCGCTGATCACCTTCGAAGACGTCCCCGGATTTCTGCCCGGCACGCAACAGGAGTACGGCGGCATCATTACGCATGGCGCGAAGTTGCTCTATGCGTTCTCGGAAGCGACGGTGCCGAAGATCACCGTCATCACGCGCAAGGCCTATGGCGGCGCGTATTGCGTGATGGCGTCCAAGCACATTCGCACCGATGTGAACTACGCCTGGCCGACCGCCGAGATCGCGGTGATGGGGCCGGAGGGCGCGGTGAACATCGTCTACCGGCGTGAGCTGGAGAAGTCGGACGATCCGGTGGCCGATCGCGCCGCCAAGATTGAGGAATTCCGCGAACGCTTCGCCAATCCGTATGTCGCCGCCGAGCGCGGCTATCTCGACGCGGTGATCCGCCCCCGCGATACGCGCCGCAAACTGATTCAGGCGCTAGAAATGCTCGAAAACAAGCGCGACAAGAATCCACCCAAGAAGCACGGGAATATTCCGTTGTAGGAGGCACTCGGCAGTCGGCGCTCGGCAATCGGCCGCCGTGAAGCCAACGCTGAACCCGCGTGGAGTTACACTGCTTGAAGCTTTGGGCAGAATCTGCGCTGGCCGAATGCCGAATGCCGAATGCCGAATGCCGAATGCCGAATGCCGAATGCCGAATGCCGAATGCCGAATGCCGAATGCCGAATGCCGAATGCCGAATGCTAATTACTAATTGCCGAGGTTCTTATGAAATCAATTCGCGTACATGAGTTCGGTGGTCCCGAGCAGTTGAAGCTCGAAGAGGTTCCCGATCCGCAGCCGGGGCCGGGGCAGGTTGTGGTTCGCGTTCACGCCGCCGGAGTCAATCCGGTCGAGGGTTATATCCGCACCGGAACCTACGCGTTCAAGCCGAGCCTTCCCTACACTCCCGGCCAGGACGGCGCTGGAGTCATACTGAAAATCGCGCCCGACGTGAATCGCTTCAAAGCGGGCGATCGCGTCTTCTTCACCGCCACGCGCACCGGATCCTACGCCGAGCAGGCGCTCTGTGATGAGGCCAAGGTGCATCCGCTACCGGATGCGGTCAGCTTCGAGCAAGGCGCGGCCATGGGCGTTCCCTACGGCACGGCCTACCGCGGCCTGTTTATTCGCGCGGAAGCCAAGCCGGCAGAAACGGTCCTGGTGCATGGCGCCAGCGGAGGCGTCGGCACCGCGGCTGTGCAACTGGCGCATGCGGCGGGCATGATCGTCATCGGCACCGCCGGCTCGGAAGACGGAATGAAGCTGGTGCGCCAGCAGGGCGCGCAGCACGCGCTGAATCACTCGAAGGACGGCTACCTGAACGAGCTGAAGAAACTGACCGACGATCGCGGCGTCGACGTGATTATCGAGCTGCTGGCCAACAAAAACCTGGCCAACGATCTCACCGTGCTCGCCAAGAAGGGCCGGGTTGCGGTGATCGGCAATCGCGGCACCATCGAGATCAATCCCCGCGACGCCATGGCGCGCGAGGCCGACATTCGCGGCGTCACCCTTATGAACACTTCGGAGCCGGAGTATCGCGAAATGTATGCCGCGCTGAGTGCCGGGCTGGAGAATGGCACGCTACGCCCGGTGATCGGGCACAAGATCCCGCTGGCGGAAGCCAAACGCGCGCATGAGGAAGTAATGGATTCGTCAGGCGCGCACGGCAAGATGGTGCTCGTGGCCTGAAGATGTGTCATCCCGACCGAGGACTTTAGTCCGAGCGGAGGGACCTGCTTTCGTCGCGCGCAAAGCAGGTCCCTCGACTGCGCTCGGAATGACAGGAATAGAATTGCGGTCCGATTCGCTCGCCTGAAGGCGTACTTCACGGACCGAAGCGTCGGCGCTTTCAGCTTCCAAAGATTGCCAAGGTGGGTTCATCTCGCCTGCCACGCGATCACCCCACGCTGCTTGCCACTACAATCGAGCCATGCTGCTGAGCCTGCGAATGCGGTGCGTCGTGTTCGTCTGCCTCGCATTCACACAAGTGCAAGCCGCGCCGGCGAGCAGCTCAGCGTTGCAAACCGCCGTTGCGCACGCCATGGCCGGCCAGCGCGGCGCGGCAGTTGTGCTTGACGTACGGTCTTCTCGCATTCTGGCCTCGTATCATCTTGATGTTGCAGCACGTCGTCTTGCGTTCCCCGGGTCTAGCATCAAGCCGTTCACGCTGATGGCGCTGCTGGAATCGGACAAGCTGAACGGACAGACCGCGCTGCTTTGCCGGCGGCCGCTCTCCATCGCCGGGCGCAAGCTCGATTGCTCTCATCCCGATACCAAGCAGCCGCTCGATGCCGCTACGGCCCTGGCTTACTCGTGCAACTTTTATTTCAGCACGGTCGCGTTGCGTCTGACGCCCGCGCAGCTGCGCGACAGCCTTGTCCGCGACGGATTCGCCTCCGTCACAGGCTTTGCACCAGAAGAAGCCAGTGGGCAAGTTGCACTGGCGCCTGCTCCCGAGCAGCTGCAACTCGAAGCGCTCGGTGAGTGGGGCATCAAAATCACGCCCCTGGAGATGGCGCGCGCGTATCGGCAGATCGCGCTGCTCGAACCCAAACACGATGCGAAGCTGGCGCCATTGTTCGCTGGGCTGGATGGCTCCGTCGCCTACGGCATGGGCCATGCCGCGCAGCCGGACGCTGCGATGAAGGTTGCCGGCAAGACCGGAACTTCTCCCGCCGAAGAGGGCGCGTGGACTCACGCCTGGTTTGCGGGCTATGCGCCGGCGGAGAATCCGGAGATCGTGGTCGTGGTCTTCCTCGAGAAGGGTCACGGCGGCAGCGACGCCGCAAGCGTTGCGCGCGACATCTTCGCGGCGTTTGCGCAATCCCGGAGCGCCCAAGTGGCAGCCAAGAAGTCGGGAGGCGCGAAGTGAAGTGGTTTCGCGCAATGCTCCCGTGGCTGCTTCTGCTGGTTCTCGCGCCGAATGCGCATCCGGCCAGCGACTCGGGAACCAAGCCCAGCGGATTTCCGCAAACACTCACGATCAGGCTCTGGTACCTGCATCCTCCGCACGAGTTGCGGATCCAGGCCGAAGCTGGACAGGCGCAGCTTCGCCGATGCGCAACCTGCAAGCCGGAGCCGGTCACGACGTTACCCTTGCGCGCCTCGGGATCCTCGCTCGCCATCGAGGGCGCAAAGTCGAGCGCAACCGAAATTCGCCTGACCGGTTCCTACGAACTGATCGCGGCAGGTTCGCCGCCGATCCACGCCGACTTTCCCATCGAGATTCGCTCGAGCGACGACCATCTGCTTGTCACTGCGATGATGCCGATGGAAGAGTATGTCGCCGGAGTGCTGGCGGGCGAAACCGGCAACTTCAAGTCCGACGAAGCCCTGAAGGCGATGGCCGTGGCCGCGCGCACTTACGCGGTGCACTTCGGCAGCCGGCACGCGCTCGACGGTTTCGAATTCTGCGACACCACCCATTGTCAGGATTTGAGGATCGCCGGCATCAACCCGCATCTGCGCCAAATTGCGGACGACACCGCGGGCGAGGTGCTTTGGTACGACGGTGAGCCGGCCGCGACCTACTACTTCGCCAATTGCGGCGGCACCACCGAAGACGGCCGATACATTCTCGGCAACGATGAAGAACGTGCGCCATATCTCATGCAGCACTCCGATAAATATTGCGTTCGCAACGGTGGCGGCGAGTGGCACAGCGAAGTTTCCAAGCGCGAACTACAGCGCGCGCTCGCCAATGACGGCATCGTGATACCCGGAAACCTGCGCTCGGTCGCCATCCTGCATCGCACTCCGAGCGGCCGAGTCGAGCTCCTGCGTGTTTCCGGGAGCGGCGCTGTGACGGTCCAGGGGATCGCATTTCGCGCCGCCGTCGGACGCCACATCGGATGGGACCGGCTGAAGAGCAACCTGTACGAAGTAAGCGATCGCAGCGATTACATCGTGTTTCATGGGCGCGGGCTGGGCCACGGCGTGGGCATGTGTCAGATCGGCGCCGAGGTGATGGGCGAAGAGCGGCGCAGCTATCGCCAGATTCTCGCCTTCTATTATCCCGGCACCAAGCTGGGCGTCGCCGCGCAGGGCCTGGCTTGGCAGCAACTTTCGAACGACGACGTCGAGCTGCTGACCTCGCACCCGGATCGTGATCGCTCGCTGCTGCCCACCGCAACCCGTTATCTTCACGCCGCCGAGGAGAGCACCGGGCTCATTTATCGCGCGAAGCCGCGGCTGAAGGTGTTCACGACAGTCGCCCAGTTTCGCGATTCTACCGGCGAGCCGGGTTGGGTGGCTGCCTCGACGCGCGGGCGCACCATTCAATTGCAGCCGCCCGACGTGTTGCGCGCGGCCGGCACGCTCGACAACACCGTGTATCACGAACTGCTGCACATGCTGATCGAGTCTTATGCGCACCCGGGCACGCCGCAGTGGTTTCGCGAAGGCCTGGTTCTGTACTTGAGTGGTCCGCCGACCCGCGCCGGCGCGCAAGCCTCTGATGTCGATGTAGCTCTGCTGGAAAAATCGCTGCGCGCGCCGCAGACCGAACAAGAGCTGCGACGGGCCTACGCGCAGGCGCGGGAGCGCGTCGCCGAGTTGGCCGCGCAACACGGCAAACAGAGCCTGCTCGACTGGCTGCAGAACGGTATCCCGCCGGATCTGGCTGCCAGCTTCCGCGCGCAGTGAACCCGGCGGCTGCCTCGACGTAACCGCGTCCTTCCGGCTATGGTGAGAGAGAGATTCTCGGGATGGCATTGACGCCCACGACCACTGAACAACCGCCTCGGCTTGCGGTGCAGGCTTTCTGGCTGACCGCCTCGAAGCTGGTCGCCGCGGCCTTGAATGTGTTCCTGCCCATCCTGCTGGTCCGGCTGATGCCGCAGACCGAGTACGGCGTGCTCAAAGAAGCGCTACTGTTTGTCTCGACCGCGGCGTCGGTGGCGATGTTCGGCGTCGGCATGAGCGCCTTCTACTTCATGCCGCGTCATCCCGAGCGCGGCGGCCAGATTGCGCTGAACATCCTGGTTTACAACTTCATCGCCGGATGGATTCCGTTCCTCATCATCGTCCTGTATCCCCAGCTGCTGCGTTCGCTCTTCCGCACCGACGACCTCGCACCACTGGCGATGCTGCTGGGCTTTCTGGTGCTGCTCACGCTGATTGCGAGCCCGGTGCTGCAGATTCCAACCGCCCTGCAAGACGTGCGCTATTCCACCATCCTCATCGTGGGCACACAGATTGCACGCGTCATCATGCTGGCCGCGGCTGCCCTGTGGTTCGGCACGGTGAAGGGCATCATCTGGGCCGCGCTGCTGAACCAGGTGCTGGGCTTCGCACTGCTGTACTGGTATGTGGACGGCAAGTTCCCGCGCTTCTGGGCGCATTTTGACTGGCAGTTCTTCAAGGAGCAACTGGCGTATGCGTTGCCCTTCGGCGCCTGGGGCATGATCTGGGTCATCCAGAAGGACTTGGACAACTATTTCGTCAGCGCCATGCTTGGTCCCAGGGACTACGCCATTTACTCGGTAGGCTGGGTGGAAGTACCGCTGCTCACGCTGACCGTGGAATCGGTCGCCTCAGTGATGATTGTCCGCGTCAGCTCGCTGGAACAAGAAAATCGCAAGGAAGACATTCGCTACGTCACCGCGGCGGCAACCAATCGGCTGGCGGCGATTCAGTTTCCCTTGTTCGCGATGCTCTTCGTTTCCGGACACGATCTGATCGTCCTGCTCTACACCAAAGCCTATGAGCAGGCAGCCAACATCTTCCTGGTGAGCATCGTCCTGCTCTTGCTGGGAGTGTTTCTGCTGGATCCCATCACCCGCGCTTATAAGGGCATGCGCAGTTTCCTGCTGGGAGTGCGTATCGCGATCTTTATCGCACTGTTTGCTGCGCTCGGCCCGGTGATTCGCCACTTCGGCATGATGGGTGCGGCGGTGACCGCCGTAGTCGCGCAGATTGTAGAGCGCATCATCCTTGCCTGGGGAGCGGCGCGGGTGGTTGAGGCCAAGCCGCGCGACATCCGGCTCTACGCTGACCTGTTCAAGGTGACCGCCGTTACCGTGGTCGCGGGACTCAGCGCATACCTGGTTCGCAATCTGATTCCGTCCAGGCTGCTGATCCCGCGCATCATCGCGGTTGGCCTTTGCGTGTGCGCGATCTATGTGCCCGCGATGTTCGTCTTCCGGCTTCCCGGCTGGGAAATGCTGACCAAAGATCGTCTGCTTTCCCTCATACGGACGGCGTGGGGCCGGTTGCGAAGTGCGAATGCATGAGCGGGGCCTTGGATCGGTGAGCTGCTTCGATCGCGGTGTCGAGGTCGCGCTCCACTGCCTGCCGCCACTCATCCTCCCACGCATTGCGTTTCCGCAGATAGTGCTCCAAATGGGCCAGCGGATCCTGCCCGCCATCGGTCCTGCAATCGATCAAGGTAGGTCCTGAGCCGTCGCGAGCATGGCGAATCGCCTCCTGTGCCACGCGCCAGACGGCAACCACATCGTGGCCGTCCACCACGATTCCCGGAAAGCCGCAGTTGCGAGTCATGAAGCTGATGGGCTCGAGATGAGGATTCCGCCGCTTTGGATCCGATGGGGCCCCATTCTCGATGACGAACACAACCGGAAGCTTGTGGCCGGCGGCGAACTGAAGCGATGCCTGCCAGGCGTCCATCGCCGGCTGCTCCGGCGCTGCAAACGCCACAACGACATCCTTCTTCTTCGTGAGCATATGCGCGACAGCGATGCCGACGCCGGCATGAAATGGATCATGCGGGAGAGAAGCCGCGGAGCACCACGCAGTTGTGCCGGCGTCGGCCGTCGCCGAAAGCAGCAAGCCCACAGGAGCGCCTTTGGCCAGCAACGCGCCAAGATTCCGGTCAGACGCGAGGATGGTGTCTCCCGGGCCAAGCTCCGCGGTTGCGCCGACCACTACCGCCTCGCACCCGAACTTGAGGTCGTATCTGGAAGCCTCGGATGAGTCGCGGACCCGCTCCTGAATGCGACGGCTGCGCAGGAGCAAACCGTACAGCCTGCGCAGGGTCTCTACGTTGGAGGGAGAACTTCCGTTGCTGTTGGAATGGATGGTTGCCGGCGCTGTCGGCTGTGAGAGGCTGTCCGTCTTTTTCCGTTTACCGTGGTTTCGCTTTTCGGCTGGCATGAGAAAGAACGTTATTGTAGCCCAGCATCGCGCCGCGATTCAGGATTTCCGCATGGAAGATCTTCGCCCAGGTCGTAACCGCGGTGCGCTCCCTATGGTTAGGCGACTTTTCAACACAAATGTGCATAACCGTGTGGAAAAGCCAGACGGTATACATCCAAAGTGGGACGGCTTCAAAGTTTTTAGCAGACTGCACTGCGCGGGGTGCGAAAGCGTGCGACTGAACTGCCCGGGCCGCAAGGATCGTCGTGCTAGTCTGACGCGGTGAAGTCTCGCCTGGACAAGCTGCTGGTGGAACGCGGGCTGGTGTCCTCACGCGAGCGAGCACAGGCCATGATTCTCGCGGGCCGGGTGCTGGTCAATGAACAGAAGCTGGAGAAAGCTGGAGCGAACGTCGGCCAAGACGCGGTCATTCGAATTCTTGGCGACGATCTTCCGTACGTCAGCCGCGGAGGCGTGAAGCTCGAACGCGCGCTGGAGCACTGGCACATCGATGTGGCGGGCAAAACCTGCCTCGATGTCGGCGCTTCCACCGGAGGTTTTACCGACTGCCTGCTTCAGGCCGGCGCCGGGCGCGTGATCGCCGTCGACACCGGATACGGCCAGATGGATGCGACCTTGCGCAACGACCCGCGGGTGCGATTGCTGGAGAAGACCAACGCGCGCTACCTTACGCCGGAGCAGTTGTGGGCGAGCGGCCAGCCCCAGCTCATCGGACTGGTGGTCATGGACGTATCGTTCATTTCAGCGACGGTGGTTCTTCCGGCGGTGACTAACACCGTTCGGGCTTCCTCGTCACCCTGGGAACTCGTGGTGCTGGTGAAGCCGCAGTTTGAAGTGGGACGCGAGCAGGTCGGCAAAGGTGGAATCGTGCGCGATGCAGGTGCGCAGCTGATTGCGTTGGCGAAAGTCGCCGCCGCAGTCAACGAGTTGGGCGGCTCGTCCGTCGAGGCCATCGACTCTCCCATTCACGGCGCCGAAGGCAATCGCGAATTTCTGTTGCATGCCTGCTTTTCCTGATTACGACCCTGCGCGGTACACTGATGAGGCTTGACGCGCACGGCGGCCCTTGGCTCTTAGCCGTTAGCCCTCGGCGACCGACCAAGATTCTGGTTGTCCAAAGCCAAAAGCCAAGAGCCAAAAGCCAAGAGCCAAGAGCCAAGAGCCAAGACCTTCAAACGCAAGTTGGTATAGTGCCCAACAGCCACAATGAAATCTGCCGCCATCGTCTCCAAACCTGCCAAGCCGGAACTGGCAACGATTTTGCCCGAGTTGCTGCACTGGTTTCGCCAGCGCGAGTACAAGGTTTACCTCGACCAGGAGACGGCGGGCTACATCGACGGCGAGGAGGTAGTTCCTCGCACCCAGCTTGGTCAACGGAAGCCCGACTTCGTGTTGGTGCTGGGAGGAGATGGCACGCTGCTCTCGGCGGCGCGCGCTGTGGCCCACGAGGGCGTTCCCATCCTGGCGGTCAATCTGGGTTCGCTCGGCTTCCTCACCGAGGTGCCGCTCAGCGAGATGTATCCCACGCTGGATGCGGTCGATCAGGGGCTTTGTCCCATGGAGCAGCGCGCGGTGCTGGAATGCACGGCGTACCGGGGCACTGAGGAACTGACGCACCACTTCGCACTGAACGACGTTGTGGTCAATAAGAGCGCGCTCTCCCGTCTGGTGGATTTCGATCTGCTGATCGACGGGGCCTTCGTGTTCAGCTACAAAGCCGATGGGGTGATCATCGCCACCCCGACGGGCTCGACCGCTTACTCGCTGGCGGCGGGAGGGCCGGTGCTGATGCCTTCGGTGCAGACCTTCGTGGTCACGCCGGTGTGTCCGCATGCCCTGACCCATCGTCCGCTGGTGGTGCGGGACAATGCGCAAATTGAGATGCGCATAGAAACCGGGGCGGAAGAGGCGTTCTTGAGTATCGACGGCCAGGTCGGTATGCCGCTGCGCCAGGGAGATCGGGTGCTGTGCCAGCGGGCTCCGCATTGTGTGAAACTGTTACGCGTGCGGCGGACTTTCTTCGAGGTATTGCGCAATAAATTGAAGTGGGGACAGCGCTAGGAGCGGTGTAGTTGGCGAAGCTGAGGGCGCGGCCGAAGCCGCGCCGTGGTTATGCGCTGGTGGAGTTCACGCTCTCTTGCAGCCAAAAGCGTGCTTCGTACTCACACTTCTTGCAGCAGAAGGTTTGTCCTTCGCGGGCCCGGCTTGCGCTTGTTAGATATTGGGAATAACACCAGAGACACACAGCGGTGGAAGTGGCCGCGTCCGATCGTTTTGGTTGCATGGGTTCTCCAGTTGGAATGTGAGCATAGGCCAAGTTCTGGCCAAAGGCAATCGGCAAAATTGCCGAACCAAAACAGTCAAGGCGCTGAACCGGGTTCATGGTCCCAAAACGCAACGAGGTGAACTTTTGAACGACAAGCATGACCAAGCTAAAGGCGAAGGCATCGAGCGCGTACTGCACGATCCCATCTCGGACAAGCTGGTTCCATTGGAGCCGCTCGACCTTACGAAAATCCACAGCATCGACAGCCTGGTGCGCGCGATGGGCAGCACGGCCTTCACCGGCCGGCAGGTAGGCGAAGGCGCCGACGTTCTGGAAGCCATGGCGCGCGATAAGGAATGCTTCATCGTCATGACCCTGGCCGGCGCCATGACGGTCGCCAAGCAGGGCCTGATCGTCACCGAGTTGATCGATCGCGGCGTGGTGAAAGCCGTGATCTCCACCGGCGCGCTGATGGCGCACGGGCTGGTCGAAGGCGTGGGCCGCTCGCATTTCAAATACGACCCCAAGATGGACGACATGGAGCTGTATGAGGCGGGCTACAACCGCGTCTACGACACGCTGGAGCCGGAAACCAATCTCGACTTCGTGGAGACCATCGTCGCCCGCATCCTGAAAGCGTGGGACCACAACGAAGTGCTGTGCTCCTACAAAATCAATCGCGAGATCGGCCGCTATCTTAGCGAGCACATCCCGGCGCGTGGGATTCTGAAATCAGCCTTCGAGAAGAATGTTCCGGTGTTTGTGCCCGCGTTCAGCGACTCCGAGATCGGGCTCGACGTGGCCTTGCACAATCGCGCGCGCCGCAAGAACAAGCTCCCACCGCTGCACTTCGATCCCTTCGAAGATCTGGAGCATTACGCGGACACGCTGCTGAAGCAGGAGCGGCTGGGCATCCTGACCATCGGCGGTGGCGTGCCGCGCAACTGGGCACAGCAGTTCGGCCCGTATATCGAACTGCGCCATCGCCGCGGCGGCGAAGACCTTCCGCTGAAGCGCTTCCATTACGGCGTGCGCATTTGTCCCGAGCCGGTGAACTGGGGCGGCCTGTCGGGATGTACCTACAGCGAAGCGGTGTCGTGGGGCAAGTTCGTTCCGCCCGAGGAAGGCGGCCGCTTCGCCGAAGTGCTGCTGGACGCGACCGTTGGCTTGCCGCTCATTGCCGGGGCCGTGCTGGAACGGCTGAAAACGGCGGTCTAACACCGATTCGCAGTGCGGTGAAAGCGATGGTCAAGCTCGCCTTCACGGTCCCGGTGAACCGTCATTTCACTGGTTGAATCGGCGCAAAGTTCCGCTTCGCCATCCCGACATCAGAATCACTGAATCACGGTTACCGTCGCGACGCAGGACCCGCCGTTGCTGACCATCTGTCCGCCTGCGGTCAACGTTGCTCCAATCTGCAGCGTGAGCGTCCCACTGGCCGGGTTGATGTTTCCAGTCGCGTTACGGGTTTGGCCGGCTGACAGCGGGACAGCGTTAAGGGGAACGCTGAATGCGCCCAGCCGAACCGTCGTGGTATTGGCACCGCCGTTATGGGTGACAGAAAATGTTGTGCCGTTTCCGGTCTGCGTGTTCCACACATTGAACCAGCTGGAATCGGCGTCGTCGAAGGTAACTTCGACGTCGGGTGATCCCGTGAGTGAGGGTGTAGTGCCGGTATTGGGAGTTACGGTCAAAGTAATCTGAACGGTGCCGCTGGATGTGGTTCCATTGGTCAGCGGATATACGCAAGGCGCGACAAACTGAAGGTTGCGCTGTGCCACCTGGTTGGAATCGGGAGCATCCGTGGTGTTGGCAGGAGGCGTCTCTCCGTCGGCTTCGATGGCTGCCAGAAGGCATTTGTGACCGTTACCGATTCCAGTTGTAGGTGCGGTAAATGGGAGCGGACCGATCAGAGCCTGGCCACCCGCGGGAACCGTAACCCCGGTGGAGCTTAGGTTGTTCCCGACGTATTGCGTGCCGGTTATGGGGCTCCACTGGATGGAGAGTGCGGAGGGATCCGCCAGGTAGACCAGGGTTTTCGCATTGGTTACGTCGGAACAACCGAGGTCGTTGTGCAGGCGCACCCACACGTCAAACATACCGCCGGGCGTGATGGTGGTCTCCGTGGATGCCGCATTGAGATCGACCGGCGTGCCGTGCGGTACCAGGAAAATGTCAGGGCTTTCCCAAAAGACCTGGTTGCCGATGGTAGAGGGCGTAGCACCAAAATCTTCGGCGCTGTCCTTTACGTAAGCGTGGCTCGGCCCGAGGCAACTGCCTGAGGTGCTGGCAGCGAAGTTCGAGATCGCGAGATCGGGGTTCAGATAGCTCAGCGAAACGCTACCGATACCGATCAGATTGTTGGTCTCGAGGGTGCCCACCGGCCCCTCAAACGTGCTGGCATTGGGCTGGAGCGTAGGCCCCGAGCAGACGGGGCTGCCGGCTTGCGTATCGCCGGCGCAGGTGGAAGTAGCGACCTGCGTGACGATCTCTGCATTCGTAAACTGTGCCTGCGAGCAGTTGCCGAAGCCGATCAAACCTCCGCTGACTTCCGACCAACTGCTTGCCAGGTTGTAGGTGTCGTCGGAGACGACCGAATAGGTGTTTGGCTGTCCGCTGGGCACCCAGCTCATGCTGGCGACCAGCGTCAAGGTATTGCCGGCGGTGACGTAGGCGGCGAGATTGCCTGAATCGAACGCCTGCAGGCCCCCGGAACGTTGCGGCGGATCGGGAACAACGCACTTCTTGGGATAGGTCTGCTTCGTTCCATCAACGTTCCAAACACAGATGGCGTTCGTGCTTCCACTCGACATAACCACAAACTGAGTTTGCGCGCCGTCCCCCATATTTGGGCCGCTCGGGATTGTCCAATAGTTCGTATTGTTTTGAACGCTCCACCGGTTCGCTACGTTGCTGCCGCTCGTCGGGCAGCCGCTAAAGCTGTTCGGAACAAATGCGTCCGTGATCGAACCAACTTGAGGAATGGTTACCGCGAGTTGTCCATAGACGAGCGGGTTCGCAGCCAAGGAGCTTATGGTGAGCTGCGAGTCGGGATGCGGAAAGTGGGCGTCGATGAAGGCGTCGGTGGCACAGGGAATGCTTTTCCAACCGTTGCGGGTATATACGTAGCAGCCGACCCTGGGCGGCGGAGGAGGGGGAAGTGCAGCAGGTGGAACGGCCGGCGAGGTCGGCGGAGGCCCGACCCGACACGCCGAGCTTTGGTCATAGTGCACGGCGGAGTGCTCATCGAACTTGACCGAGCTGCCGACCACGGAACCGAAGACTTCGGAGTGAAGCTCAACCTGAGACTTCGGCGCATAAAGCAGACCAACAAGCGTGCCGCTCCGTTGCACGTTGACTGCATGCGAGCCGACGACGATGAACTGCAGGTTCCTTGGACTGCCTGCCAGGTTGGCATGACCGCCGAGACTGAGGTGTCCGGTGACAAAGATGTTCACCAGTCCGGGATATACGTTGATCGTACCCGGGAAATCCAGGTCAACATCTCCGACAACGTAATTTCCTGGATGCAGGGTGATGCTGTCGCTGTGGTCGTGGATATGCAGGTTCCCCGGAGTGTGCGCACCAAGCGGGAGCGGCTGGGCATTCGCAGGGACAGGAATGTCCATCAGGCCGGCGGGCGAATTTTCGATCTGCAGGCCGTAGATGATGCCGCCGTGCAGAGCAATCGATTCCGCCGATCGGACCGTTGCATGACTGCCCCGGTTGCCTTCATTGCCGTGGCCGTAAGGTCCACGTTCTGACTGGTAGGAGTCGACCAGGGACTGCTCGTCCATAGAAACGGCTCCAGTGTTGGCGATAACGGCGTTCGCCCGCGCTTCGCACGGGACGGGGCGAAGCGGGCTGCCAGGTGCAATCGTTGATTTCCCGCCTTGCTCCTGAGCCATCGCCGATGTGGCTAGCAGCACCATGAAAACCGTGACTAATGCAAATCGCCTGTAAGGTTTGCACATGTGCCCTCCGCACCGTAGAAGCCGTGATCGGTTCTCTCACCGAGTTCGATTAACTAAGTGGGGCCGGTTCAGTCGAATCAGGCGGGAGCGCAGGAAGAAGCGGCTGAGGCCCGAAGTTTACCATCGCACAACCTGGTGTCAATAGCCGGGAGGTGGCGAGAAGATGCCCTGAATTTATCGTGTGACCATCGCTGCTGAACTGTTGCTGGCGGGCGCCACTCGAAGATTGTGCACATCTCGCTACTTTAAGAGTTATGCACGTCGCTCAGGACCGGCAGCTTAAGCTCGCGCGCCCCCATCATCACCCGCAACAAATCTCGTGCAACCCGATGCGTGTCGTGGCGGGCGATGAGCCCTTCGGTGGGATGGACCTCTTCGATCAGGTACTCGCCCTGCACCGGTCTGACCCCGAGGCGTTCGATCTGTTCGATGTCCGGCTCAATTTGCGACTGGCCCTTCTCGGCATACTTCCGGGCCAGCTCCGGCGAGGCGGGGGTGCGATTCACCAGCGCGTAATCGAAGAACTGATGCCGCGCGTGCTTATACAACGCGCGGATATGATCGGAGGCGCTCAGCCCCAGGCTCTCATTGGCCTGCGTCATCAGGTTGCAGACGAAAACCTTCACCGCGCGCGATTGCGCAATGGCGCGCGACACATCGCGCACCAGGAGGTTAGGCACCAGACTGGTGAAGAGCGAACCCGGTCCGATGGTGATCAGGTCGGCTTGTTCGATGGCGTCCATTGCGGCCGGCAGCGGCTTGGCATTCGCCGGCGCCATGCGCAGTTCGACAATGCGGCGTTCGCTGGCGGTGATGTTGGTCTCGCCCCGGACAAACGAGCCGTCGTCCATGATCGCGTATAGCTGAGCGTTGGCCGTGGTTGCGGGATAGATGTGACCGCGGGTGGCGAGGATCGTCGAGGAGTGCTTCACCGCCTGGTTGAAGTCTCCCGTGATGGCGGTCATCGCCGAAAGAAACAGGTTGCCGAAATTGTGTCCGCCCAGGCCTTCACCCGGCGGAAAGCGATACTGAAACAAACGTGAGAGCAGGTCTTCCTCGTCCGACAGCGCCACGATGCAGTTGCGGATATCGCCCGGAGCAGGCAGATTGAACTCTTTGCGCAGCCTGCCACTGGAGCCGCCATCGTCGCTGACCGTGACGATGGCAGACAAATCGGATATCGCGGGGAATGCTCCGCTTCCGGCAGGTTCCCCCGATAAGCTCACGTAATGCTTTAGCCCATGAAGCAGGGTCGACAGTCCCGTCCCGCCGCCCATGGCAACGACGCGAACGAAACCGGCTGGCCCCGATCGTGGGTGTGCAGGCATGTCTGGTTCGATGTCCCGAAAACTAATAACGCCACTTCGGCGCGTCGCCGGGAGCGTCAGCGCTGGTATCAGGATAGAGCAGTTCCGTAAAACGCGGATCGTCGGCCAGGTTGCGGAAGTCGGAATCGTTGCGCGCCTGATAGCGGGTGGCCGGATTCAGGCGTATGGCCTCGCTTAAATTGGCAATCGCTTCCGGGAAGCGCCCGGTCAGGCAATTCAGCGCCGCCACGCCGTACCAGATGAAATCCAGCTTGGCGTATTTCGCGGTGAGCGCGTCGAAGTTCTCGCGGGCCGTGACGTAGTCGCCCATGTTCATCAGGGAAACGGCGTAGTCGAACTGCTCCTCCGCGGTTTTGAAGCTGGTCGAGACGCGACTCATCTGCTGATTGCAGGCGGTTAGGTGGGCCATGGCGCGGTCGGACAGCTCCGGGCTGGTACCGGCAACCACCTTCTCGAAGTAACCCTTCGCTTTGTCGTATTTGTGCGCCTGAAGGGCCTTGAGGCCGGCTTCGTAGTTTTGCACAGCCTGTGCAAAACGTGGGTCGTCTCCAACTTTCAAGGCAGTGTTGCCTCTGGTCCGCGCTTCGGTACCCGCTGCGGGGGCCCGCAAAATCTTTGTTTTGTTAGGCTTCACGCCACTTTCCTTAATGTCGTCAGGGGTTTTCTTGTTCATCGGACAAGCTTCCCTCGGGTTGCTCGTAGACCGCGTGGATTCGGGCTGTGGGAAACCCAAAAAATGAAGAACAGTATGGGGTGAGTTATACCCGCAAGTGAGGAACTCGTCAACTCGGGGCGGTTGGCAGCCGTTGTGACAACATTTCCGTTCCGCCCGGGCGCTAGGACGAGTCTCCGCTTTGCCCAAGCCTCAGGACGAGCCGCGAAGCGGCGACCGTGTTCCTAGCCCCGGTCGCGAGACCGGGGTAACCGATATCCCCCAAGCCTCTCGAGCCGCGTAGCGGACCCGGTCCGCAGCGGTTTTGGACTCGCGCCTCCTAGCTTGATGGGAAAGCCGCTACGCGGCCAGGGCACCTTTCACGGCTGGCCTACCCCGGGCTTGCGCCCGGGGCTAAAGACGCAGTCGCTGCTCCGCAGCTCGTCCAGTCCCCGCTGACTGTGATCTGCCGACTGCCGAGTGCCGACTGCCGACTGCCGACTGCTAATCCTGACCCCCGGCCACTGCCTCCTGACCCTGCTTTGTGCGCTGCAAACATGCTCTTGTGACGCACGCCACAGACTCCATGTACATGCCCCCGCAGAATCGAAAGGCGGGAGGGCACTGTGTACCAGATCGTGGAAACGCGCCCGTTGGCGCGCGGCATCAAGCTTTTCGTGATCCAGGCTCCGCGCATCGCGCGCAAGCAGAAGCCGGGACAATTCGTGATCGTCCGGTTGGACGAGAGCGGCGAGCGCATTCCCCTGACCATCGCTGGGGCCGACGCCGCGGCCGGCACGGTCACCATCGTCGTGCAGGCCATCGGCAAAACCACCATGCTGCTGAACATGCTCGATGTTGGCGACTCGATCCTCGATATGGTCGGCCCTCTGGGCAAGCCATCGGAAATCGAAAACTTCGGCACCGCCGTCGTAGTCAGCGGCAGCGTCGGGACGGCAATGGCTTACCCCACCGCGCGCGAGTTAAAGCTGGCGGGCAACAAGGTTATCTCCATCGTCGGCGCGCGCAGCAAAGAGTTGCTGGTGCTGGAAGACGAAGTCCGCAAAGTCAGCGATGAAACCTACATCTGCACCGATGACGGAAGCTATGGCGACAAAGGCCTGGTGACCGACAAGCTGAAGCAGGTGATGGCCGAGCAGAAACTGAATTACGTGCTCGCCTGCGGCCCCGTGCCCATGATGCGCGCCGTCGCCCGCATGACCGCGCCCGACAACATCAAGACTATCGTCAGCCTGAACTCCATCATGGTGGACGGCACTGGCATGTGCGGCGGCTGCCGCGTGCTGGTCGATGGCAAAAGTGAGTTTGCCTGCGTCGACGGTCCGGAGTTCGACGCGCAGCGCGTCAACTTCGAGGTGCTGATGCAGCGCAACAACATGTATCGCGAGCAGGAGCGCGAAAGCATCGAGCGCCTGCAAGCCGATCCGCAGGCCGAAGTGGAGAAGGTCCGGAGCAATAACCACAAGCACCAGTGCGCAGCGGATGCCGTGGGAGTGAGCCATGAGTGAGACCACAGAAAAGAAAGCAAGCAACAATCCGCTGCCGAACAAAGAGCGCACCAAGCTGCCTCGCCAGCGTGTTCCCGAGCAGGAGCCGCAGGTGCGCGCGCACAACTTCCAGGAAGTCAATCTCGGCTTCCCGGCGGAGCAGGCGCGCCAGGAGTCGCTGCGCTGCATTGAATGTCCCAAGCCGGGCTGCATCGAAAAGTGCCCGGTGTCGGTGAACGTGAAAGCCGTGATCGATCTGATTCTGGCGGGCGATTATCTCGGCGCCGCGTCGAAAGTTCGCGAAGACAACGCGCTGCCTGCCATCACCGGCCGCGTCTGCCCGGTGGAAGATCAATGTGAGTCGGGCTGCGTGCTGGGAAAGAAGGGCGAGCCCGTCGGCATCGCGTATCTGGAACGCTTCGTGGCCGACTGGGAGCGCCAGTCCGGGCAGTTCGGATTGCCGGCAGCGGCGCCGGAGACCGGCAAGAAGGTTGCAATCGTCGGCAGCGGTCCGGCCGGGCTGGCGTGTGCCGGCGATCTCATCCAGTGGGGACATCAGGTGCACGTCTTCGAGGCGCTGCACGAGTTGGGTGGCGTGCTGGTTTACGGCATCCCGGAATTTCGCCTGCCGAAAGAAATTGTGAGGCACGAGATCGACGTGCTGCGCCGCCGCGGCGTCGAGTTCGAGACCAACGTCGTCGTCGGCAAGACGGTCACGGTCGACGAGCTGATGCAGGAGGAAGGCTTCGACGCGGTCTTCATCGCCACCGGCGCCGGCCTGCCGCGCTTCCTGAATGTCCCCGGTGAGCACCTCAACGGCATCTATTCGTCCAACGAGTTCCTCACCCGCGTCAACCTGATGCGCTCCTATCGCTTCCCGGAATACGATGAGCCGATTTATCCCTGCAAGGATCGCGACGTCATCGTCGTAGGCGGCGGCAACACCGCCATGGACGCGGTGCGCAGTTCGCTGCGCCTGGGCGCGAAGAGCGCCAGCATCTTCTATCGCCGCACCGAAGCCGAGATGCCGGCCCGTGTCGAAGAAGTGCATCACGCCAAGGACGAAGGCGTGCACTTCGAAATGCTGGTGAATCCGGTCGAGTTCCTGGGCGACGAGAAGGGCAATCTCACCGCGGTGAAATGCATTCGCCAGCAGCTGGGCGAGCCCGACGATTCCGGCCGTCGCAGCCCGGTGGCGATCCCCGGCTCGGAATTCGTCACGCCGTGTTCGGTCGCGATCATCGCGGCGGGTACGACCGCGAATCCACTGATCCGCATGACCACGCCGGGCTTGGCGACCAACAAGCGCGGCTACATCTCCGCCAGCGACGATACGCTCGCGACCTCAAAGCCCGGCGTCTTCGCCGGCGGCGACATCGTGACCGGCGGCGCCACCGTGATCCTCGCCATGGGCGCAGGCCGTAAAGCCGCGAAGTCGATTGATAATTATCTGACGGGCGTAGAGCAGTTGAAGATCGTGAACTAGTCGAGTTGCGGAGCGGCGACCGCAATTCTTGATTTCCGGTTTTGATTTGCGGTCAGCTCTTCATAATTCGAAATCGGAGACGATTTTCGATCGACGGCGAGCGCGAATTCTGAGCTGCGGAGCAGCGGCTGCGGTTTTAGCCCCGGGCGCAAGCCCGGGGTAACGTGTGATTGAAGTTCCTGGCCGCGCAGCGGCCCACGCTCATGGCCCACACCTACAATCTCAATTACATTCACGTCGTATTTAGCACGAAACGGCGCATGCCGCTGATGCCGCAACCGGAGAAGGTTTGGTCAACGCTGAGCGAGGTCGCGCGCATGTCGAAAATCAAGCTGCTTGCAGTTGGCGGCACCACCAATCACGTCCATCTTCTCGTCGCGGTGCCTTCCTCGCGAGCCGTCGCCGAAATCGTCCGCGAACTCAAGTGCAATTCGTCGCTCCGCATACGGAAGTGGAACGGGGCCTTCTCATGGCAGGACGGATACGGCAGCGTGAGCGTGAGCCCGTCCGCAATTGGTTCCGTGCAACGATATATCGAGCGGCAACCCGAGCATCACGCGACGCGATCGTTCGAAGAGGAGTACACGTCAATTCTGGAGCGCGCGGGTGTGACGTATGATCCGGAATACCTATTCGATTAGGCCGCGACGCGGCCCGGAATGTCTTTTTGGGGGCGCCTTCCCCGGTCTTGCGACCGGGGCTAGAACCGCAGCCGCCGCTTCGCGGCTCGGATTGAGGCCACTCTTCACGAAGAAAATGGATCGGAGCAGATGAGCCACGCGTATACACGACACAGCCGCGGACTCAAGCTGGGAAGCAGCGGCTGCTGTGTTGGTTCGGTTGTGATGTACTGTCGGCCCCGCGTAATTCAAAGTGCGCAGCGAACATCGAGCTGCGTAGCGGCCAACCTATGGCCCTACCCACGTTCTCGCACCGCCGCCGCCAGCTCCCCTAACAGCTCCAACGTCTGCTCCCATCCCAAGCAGCCATCGGTGATGCTCTGGCCGTAGACCAGCGGTTGGCCGGCCACCAGCTTCTGCGCTCCGGCTACGAGATTGCTCTCCAGCATCACGCCAAGGATGTTCGCGCTTCCACCCGCAATCTGCCGCGCCACATCGCGGCACACCGAAGGCTGCCGCTTGTAGTCCTTCCCGCTGTTGGCGTGGCTGCAATCGATCATCACCCGCGGCGGAAGTCCGGCATGTTCGAGTTGCGAGCTCGCTTCGGCGACGGCCTCGGCAGAATAGTTTGTGAGCCCGCGGCCGCCGCGCAGGATCACGTGGCAATCGGGATTGCCGGTGGTAACGAAGATTGCCGACTGGCCATGCTTGGTGTGTCCCAGAAACGTGTGCGGATGCGCCGCCGACTGTACCGCCTCGATGGCAATCTGCAAATCTCCCGACGTGGCATTCTTGAATCCCACCGGGCACGACAGGCCGGAGACCAACTGGCGATGCACCTGGCTCTCCGTGGTGCGCGCGCCGATCGCGCCCCAGCTCACCAGCCCCGCCATGTACTGCGGGGTGATCATGTCGAGAAATTCGGTGCCGGCGGGAACGCCCATCTCGGCCAGGTCGAGCAGCAGCCGCCGCGCCAGCCGCAACCCGTCGTTGATTTTGTACGACTGATCGAGATGCGGGTCGTTGATCAGACCCTTCCATCCGACCGTGGTGCGCGGCTTCTCGAAGTACACGCGCATCACCAGGCAGAGCTCGCCGGCCAGCTCGCCGATTGCCGACTTCAGTCGCTGAGCGTACTCGCGCGCCGCATCGATGTCATGAACCGAACACGGGCCGGTGACGACCAGCAGCCGGCGATCGCGGCCGTGAAGGATTTCGCCGATGGCGTGCCGCGCCTGGTGCACGGTTTCGGCGGCAGCTTCGGTCGTCGGCATCTCTTCCTCCAGAAACACCGGAGGCAGAACTACCTTGGTCCACTTTATGCGCAGGTCATCGAGAGGGCGAAACATGCTCTTCTAATTTAACCTGCATGGCAGACCTGAGCAGCTTCGGCGACTAGTCTTGGGTGAATGCCACGGGCGGCCACTCTGCGATTTCTACGGACGGGCCTGCTCCCACTTCATCCTCGGTCGGGGCGCGCGCCCGGGGCGAACGTCCGGCGGGCAGCCACCCCCATCAGCACGCCTGCTGAAGTGGCGCACGCGGAAACCACACCTACCATAAGAATTGAGCCCACAGTGTCAGGCTGGAGTGTCGTCTTATGCCCCAACAGGTGGAGCGTCAAGTGGGTCACAGGCAAAATAATCGCCGTCAGTATCGCCAATGCCAGCGAGAAGCGCGAATGCATGGCGCCTACGATGCCGCCCGCAAACAGAAACAGGAATAGCACCATGGCAGGGCTGATCTCGCCGCGATCGGCAAACAAGTCAACGCTGGTGACCAGCGCCCCCAGAAGAATCGCGACCACATACGCGAAAGCTGTGCGTTTGATCATGCTTGATCCTCAATAGCGAAAATTAGCCGCACGCATTATACCCACAGCGCCGCCGAGCCCCCGACCCATTCCAGATTCTTGTTGTGGTCGACGCCCATCATGATGCCGCGGCCCATGCGCACCAGCGGCAGCACCGGCGTCAACTCGCCGCCCTCTGGCCAGACGAACATCATGCGAACTTCCATCTGCGTCGCCCCGTGCGGCGTCTGGATGACCGGCTCGAACTGTACGCGCTCTTGCAGAATGTAGTTGTGGCGCTGATCGGGCGGGATCGCCTCGATGTCTGACGTTGTGGGGGCGAACTTGATGCCCACTCCCGCGAACGAATACAGCGGCTTCAACAAATAGTTCTGGTTGTCCGCAGGCAGCTCAGGAAGCTGATCGAGAAACCACGTCCTGGGAACGCACCGGTGCTTGAGATGCGGAATGGAAAACTTGCTGATGCGGAAATACCAGTTGGGATGACCGGCCCACTCCACATCCAGCTCAGCGCGAAGATCAAACGGCAGAACGATCGCCTTGCGCTCCAACTCGTCGACGATGCACCGGTTGTAAATGCGCCGCACTTCAATTTCGCGCCCGTCTTTCTCCCTGCGATACGTCAGCTTATTGCCGCGCCTGGTCAGCGACAGGATGTTGACCACGGCGATGCCCAGCTCGCGCTGGGTGATTAGAAAATCCGGCAGTGTCTTCTGCTGCTCGGGATCAATCTCCATCAGGATGACGTTTTCGGGATCGTGATTGGAAACGATAAGCTGCCGCATCAGGCGCCAGTAGGAATCGCGATCAAGCCCGCTCAGATAAATGCCCAGCTCCGGCGAAAGCCCATACGACTCGATGTACTGCCGCGCCACCGTCGGCTGATATCCGTAGAGAGAAGGGAAGGCCTGCAGTTCGACCAGCTTCGGTTCCAGCTCGCCGCCCGCGCCGCGCACCAGCCCGAAATCGACAGCCACGAACATCGGCAGCGGCGATTCGTTGGGCACGTTGTATTGCGGCGGGACGGTCGCGTCCGAGGCGCGCCGGTATTCAGGATTGTCGACCAGTTGCCGAATCAGGTCGCGGCTATAGTCGGCCATCAAGTCCAGCAAGCTGCGCGGGACGAAGCAAGGCGTCTCCGAAACGCGAAACTCGATCTTCGTGCCCGAGGCCTGGTCCAGGCTGCGCAGGAATCGCTGATACTTCTCGGGCGTGAAGTTGCGGTTGAATTCCTCGCGCAGCGCGGGGACCATTGGCTAGGCCTCGATGAGGAAGCGGCCTTTCTCCATAATTTGCCGCCCGTCTACCCAGATATCGAAGTGCGTACCGACCACATCGATGTGGGTCGAAGAATACCAATCCGCGCCGGTGTGTGCGCCGTAGGGATTGCCGAAGGCGATGTGCACGCCGGGAAACTTTTCGTCCTGCAGGATCTGCCCGATCACATGGTCCAGCTCGATGTTGGTGCCGATGGCAAATTCGCCGACCCGGTCGCTGTTCTCGTCGGTGTGGGTGTAGGCCCAGAACTCCTGCTCCAGATCTTTGTTGTCGCTGGCGATTTCGGTGATGCGGTTCTTCTCCATGCGAATGGTGAGCGGCTGGCGGGCGAGGTCCTGATACTTTTCGCAGAGGTAATCGCCGACCACGCCGTCCACCACGCAAACGCCATTCACTTCGCCGGGCGTGGTGAAAGTTTCGCCGCCGGGAAGATTGCCCCACTTGTCGCGGCTGATGATGCCGCTGGTCTTTACCCAGCGATAGTTCGGGTTCAGCCTGGCGGTGAAGTCGCTGCCGGCGGGATTGGTGGCGCGAATTTCTTTCGCCTGGCTCACCAGTTCGGTAACCTTGCGGCTGAGGGCGTCAACTTTGTTGTAGTCGGCGCGCATGCCTTCCAGCATGATCTGGCGATTGATGTTCACCATGTGCGCGTGCCGCATGCGCCGCCGGTTGACGATGTCGGTCATCTCCATGCGCGACTTCAGCTCGTTGCGCTGTGCGTGGACGGCGAAGATGCTGACATCACTGGTCTCCATGTCTTCGGCGATTTCCGCGGGCAAGTGCACCAGCGGACGCGGCGCCAGCTCTTCCATCACGAACGCCTTGAAGGGCGAGCCCAGCTGCGCCAACTCATGCGCGATGCTGGCGGCGATTTCGCGGCAGTCGTTGTCGGTGATGAGCGTGACCTTCTCCGACGGCTCAATGCGCAAGCAGGTGTAGACCGCGTTGTGCGCGCCGGGAGTAAGCTCGGGATCGAACGAGACTTGGGTGAGATCAGCGGGTGAGTGGGTGAAGTCTCCAACAGCGGAAGTGCTCAATCGAAAATCCTTTCTACAATTCATTCAAACCTCGGTGCCGGAAATACGGGCCATCTATCTTCGCGCGGCCGACGTTTCCATGACACCAATCTTGGTTTCGGCGACGATATAATCCACGACTTTCTTCAGATCGCCGGTCTCCTGAAACACTTGCAGCTGCCGGTCGGCGCCGGTTCCCATCTTCAGCATCTGGTGAATGTAGTCGATTTCCTCACGCGAGCCAAGCTCATCTACCACGGGGTCGATCAGTTCCAGATACTCCAGCAGGAGATCGCGCTCCGCCACTTCTTCTTCCTTGCCGAAGTCGATCAGCTTGCCGTCCAGCCCGTAGCGCGAGGCGCGAAACTTGTTCTCGGAAATCAGCGCCCGCCCGTAAATCCGGTAGCTTTTGTTGGATGCATGAAGCTTCCAAAGCATTGCCATGGTCGCCTGAATTAACGCGGCAAGCGCGATGGTCTCGTCCAGGCGCATAGGGATGTCGCACACGCGTACTTCCAGGGTGTTGAAGAACGGATGCGGGCGAATGTCCCACCAGATTTTCTTGCCGTTATCGATGCAACCGGTTTTCACCAGCAGATTGACGAAGGTTTCGTACTCCGACCAATTGGGAAACGTGTCCGGGATACCGGTGCGAGGAAAGCGCTCGAATACTTTGCAGCGATAGGACTTGAAGCCCGTCTGCATGCCCATCCAGAAGGGCGAGTTGGTGCTGAGCGCCAGGATGTGCGGCAGGAAGTAGCGCATCGAGTTCATGATGTGGATGGCCGCATTGCGGTCCTCGATGCCGACATGCACGTGCAGCCCGAAGACCAGGTTGGCGCGCGCGATCAGCTGCATGTCCTCCACCACGCGGTAATAACGCTCGTCGGGATAGATCTCCTGCACCTTCCAATCGGCGAAGGGATGGGTGCTGGCGGCGGCGAGCCACAAGCCATTCTCCGCGGCCAGGTTGATCATCTGCTGGCGCAGTGATCGGATGTCTTCCCGCGCCTCTTTGACGTTGTAGCAGATCTTCGTTCCCACCTCGATGACCGCCTGATGCATCTCGGCCTTGACCGCTTCGTGCAGGGCCCGCTTCGCCTTGGGCAGCATCTCGGAGCCGATGTGCGACCGCAGGTCGCGCGTCTCCGGATCGATCGTCTGGTACTCCTCCTCAATCCCGATGGTCAGGCTCGGACGGTCCATCTGCTCACCCCTTGGTCGCTCGCTTACGTAGTTGCTTGGATGCGGCTTCGAGCATCACCCCAGGCTTCGAGGAACTCGGGGCAGGCTCAGAATCCGTCTTGGTTGGCTCGGCTCCGATGGTGGGTGGCCCGTCCAAGCTTCTTTTGCTTGGGCGGGGGTTTTCAGTCTCCCCATTCAGAAATGCGCTCCAGCGATATTCCGCCGGTGGTCCGGTGTGCTCCTTGGCTTTGCGCACAGCCAGCTCGGCAACCGCGTTGACGATCCAGTGGAAGTTGTCATGCCCGACGGAGTTCACGTCGGCGTCCGGCGCGGGATTCATGAAGTCGATGGCGTATGGAATGCCGTCCTCGCAGGCGAATTCGACGGTATTGAGGTCGTAGCCCAGCGCCCGGCAGAGCGTGATGCAGTCGCGCTCCACGCGCTCGATCAACTTGGGATCGACGGGCGGCCAATCTTTTACGTAACGCTCGTGGAACGGCCGCGACGGATCGTAGTACATGATGTGGACTTTCTCTTGTCCCACAACGTAGCAGCGGAAATATTCCTTGAAGTTCACGCCGCGTTGCAGCGTCATGCAAAGATCGCGCGACTGATCGTAGGCGTTGAAGAACTCTTCCGGCGAGTTGACCTTGTACACGTCCTTCCAGCCGCCGCCATCGAACGGCTTGAGGAAGGCGGGGAATCCGACGTACTCGAAGATGCTGTCCCATGGCATGGGATATTGCAGGTTGCGCATCGATTGGTCAGTCGTGCCCGGCGGGTGCTGCTTGTGCGGCAACAGGACCGTCGGCGGGATCGCCACGCCGAGTTTGTGGCCCAGTGCGTAGTTGAAGAACTTGTCGTCGGCGCTCCACCAGAAGGGATTGTTGATGATGATGCTGCCCGACAGCGCCGCGTTCTTCATGTAACCGCGGTAGAAGGGAATGTCGTGCGAAATGCGATCGACGATCACGGCATAGGGCGACGGTTCGGCCATGCGCACCTCGCCGACGGTGGCCAGTTCGGCCTGGATCCCTTCCTCGCCCATAGAGTTGATCTTGTCGACCAGCGCGGGCGGGAACGTGGTCTCCATGCCGAAAATGACACCGATTTTCTTCACTGCGACTCCTTAGATCGAATCGTGCGCATTTAAATCGAAAGGATAACTGCTGAGCGCGTCGCACGTTTCAAGATTAGCTTTGTATCAGGGCACGGCTTTAGCCGTGTCGCAAAGGCCAAATGAAATGTGGGCTTCAGCCCCTGTTTCGCAGCGGCTAAAGCCGTCACTCTAACCTACCGTATCGGCACGACTGAAGTCGTGCCCTGATACAAATCCTGGGGCAGGCCCTGTCCTTGACACGGGCGACACGCTTCAATATTCCTGCCATTGTAGGCGAAAGTGCGGCGAGTGAGTAGAGAGGTTCAAATGGGGAGCGTCCTATTCCTGCGTTGGAGAGTCGTTGTGGTCGCGATGATAATGCGGGTATATCTTGGATTTGCGTTTCTCGGCCCCGAGTAGGCGTTCCACGATTTCGGTCGGCACAAAGGCAAGCGCCGCGATGAGAATCCCCGTTGCTATCAGGCCGGGAGAAAAAATCACGGCGCGACGGTTCATATCCTGATAGGCAAAAACTTTCCTGGACAGCATCAGGTAACCGCCGTAACCGGAAATGTATAGACCGCCGGCAGCGATCGATAGACGCTTCCAGAGCTTCACGAGTACGTTCTTCCGTAGGCCCGCGGCGATCGCAAGCTCCATCGGCGTGAATGCTATACTTTTCACTGTCACGGTGGGTGTAGTTCAGTGGTAGAACTCCGGACTGTGGCTCCGGCTGTCGAGGGTTCGAGTCCCTCCACCCACCCCAAAACCCCCCTCCCAACCAAAGTTTTTCTGCATGATCGGAACACTTCGCGATCTGGTGTAGAGTCGAGAGCCAGAGTTTGATCATGTCCTGCCGCTTTTCGAGATTCTGCTGATGAGCTCCGGCGTAGTTGACGGTCCTCCCATTCTGCCATCGGGCGAATCTGCGCTCGAAGCGTCCGTCGCACCAGAGCGAAGCGCGTCGCGATTCGTAATCTACAGTTTGCTTCTGCTGGTCATCGTGTTCTTTGCGATGGTGCGGTATCGCCTGCGCGATATTCCCCTGGAGCGCGATGAGGGCGAGTTCGCTTATGGCGGCCAGCTCATCGCGCAGGGTGTTCCGCTGTACAGCCTCATCTATACCCTCAAGCTCCCGGGAACCTATGCTGCCTACGCGGTTATCCTTAGCGTCTTCGGAGAAACGGCCGCAGGCATTCATGTCGGTCTGATCCTGGTCAATGCGATCACTACGCTGCTGGTTTTCGCGCTCGGCTTGCGTTTATTCGGGCACATTGCGGGACTCGTCGCGGCAGCGAGTTATGCGGCGCTATCCACCAGCCCCTCGGTCGTTGGCTTCGCCGGACATGCGACGCACTTTGTCGTGCTGTTCGCCATCGGCGGAGTGCTGCTGCTGTTAGAAGCGCTGGAGAAGAACAAGGGCTGGATGTTTCTCGTGAGCGGGACTCTGTTCGGGCTTGGGTTCCTGATGAAGCAACCCGGAGTTTTCTTTCTGCTGTGGGCCTTCGTCTATCTGCTGTGGCGAAAACTACGGCGAGCGACCGGTTGGGAAGATCTGTTTCGGCAAGCGATGCTGCTGGCGGTCGGCTTTGCGCTGCCGTTCGTCGTGACTTGCCTGATCGAATGGCGCGCCGGCACGTTTCAGGGATTCTGGTTCTGGACGTTCTCCTACGCCAATCGATACGGCACAAACGCGGGCCTGGAGTATGGACTGGAGCAATTGCGTACGAACGGGGCCGACGTCATTGGTCCGGTGCTGGGAATTTGGCTGCTGGCTGCGCTAGGTGCAATCGCGTTTCTGTGGAGCGCGCGTGCCCGGTCGCTGGCGTTCTTCCTGCTTTCGTTCCTGGTGTTTTCGTTCCTGGCGGTCTCTCCCGGGCTCTTCTTTCGCTACCACTACTTCATCCTGATGCTGCCTGCAATCGCGATATTGGCGGGTGCGGCGGTTGGTACTGGCGTGGAAGCTCTGTCGCGGCGGACGCGGTCTCGTGCCGTTAGCGCGATACCGGTTTTGCTTTTCCTCATTGCGTTCACCTCAGGGATCTATCGCCAGAGAGACTACCTGTTTCATCTCGATCCGCTTCAGGCCAGCAGGCAGGTCTACGGCCAGAATCCATTTCCGCAGGCGCTGGAGATTGCGCGTTACATCGCGGCCAATACACGCGAAGGTGCGACTATCGCGGTGCTGGGGTGCGAGCCCGAGATCTACTTTTACTCGCACCGGCACTCGGCCACGGGACACTCGTGCGCTTATCCCTTGCTGGAGCCAACCTACGGCGTGACCTTGCAGAAGCAGATGGAGGCGGAGATCGAACAGGCGCGCCCCGATGTGCTGGTGCTGTTCAACGACTCGACCTCGTGGATTGCGTTCCCCAAAACCGCTTCGCCCAACGAGATCATGGGCTGGGCGAACGAGTACATGAGACAGTACTACGTGCTGGAAGGCGTGGCTGAGATCGACAAATATTCCACGAACTACTACTGGGGCGAGCGGGCGCGGAAGCATCCGATCTCGATGCCGGACAACATCCTGGTAATGAAGCGCAAATCTTCCTCGTAATCTTCATGAGAAGTTCTGAGCCGGTGTTCCCGAACTGGGCAATTTCCTCTCAGTGAGTGTCAATTTGAAAGCTGCTGCCTGCGAACGAAGCTGTTGCAGCCCTGTAAATGCTGTCTAACAGGCGATCTTTTGCAGACATCGATTGGCCCGCCGCTTGCTTCTAAGAATTCAGCCGCAAGGGAATCCTCCTCGGGGCCGAGTCTATGGGGCGTGTCGCGAGAATCCGGTCAGCAATTCTGCTTGTGGTTGGATTTGGAGCAGCCGCCTGCGTCTGTCTGGCGCAGTCAGCCAACTTGCGTCTGGACCAAATCCTGGATCGTATGGCTCAGGCGAAGGCCGCCGAGCACGAGCACCGAATTCCGTACACGGTTGAGCGCGAATATCAACTGGCAGCCGCCGGCGCGGCCCAACCCAGCTCGCAGGTCATTGCCGATGTGAGCTACATTCCGCCCGGTGAAAAGCAGTATGTAATCGTGAAGTCGGAAGGCAATGATCGCGGCATTGTGCGGAGAGTGCTGGACCATGAAGTTGCGATGAGCGGCCATTCGCAGCCGCACGATATCAGCTCGGCCAATTACGATTTTGCTCTGTTGGGACGTGAAGCCATCGACGGCGTCGAGTGCTACGTTCTGCAGCTCTCGCCCAAGCGCGATGCCGCGGAACTGGTGCGCGGCAAGGCGTGGGTTGACGCGGCAAATTTTCAAATTCGCCGCATCGTAGGTGAGACCGCGAAGAGCCCGTCGTTCTGGGTCAAGAACGTGAATCTCACCATTAACTTCGGCGAGAGGAACGGGGTGTGGCTGCAGACTTCGACCCGGGCGGTCGCGGATGTGCGGCTGGCCGGAACTCACGTGCTCACCTCCAGAGATCTCGACGTGAGCGTCGGCACCGTGAGCGCCAGGGTGGTGAAGCCCGTAGATCAGCAGCGAAACCGACAGCGCATGGCCGATGCGGCGGCCTGGGTCGCGCACTGAGTCTTGGAACCGTTTTTCAATTTTCAGGGATAGTTGTGATTGGGGTAGCGCGGGCCGTCAGGCCCGCGTTTCCCTTGCATCACCAGCCGACGGGGGCGGTGTCGCCCGCTGAAGCGGGCTCTTTCGGAGAAAAGGTCAGCGGAACGCGGCGCTGAAGCGCCGCACTACCCCCAATCTGACCGGCCAAATGCTAGAAAATTCCCCACTTCTTTTTGCGGGTTCCTGTCACTTGGCGATAGACGGCTTCGTCGCGGAGGACCTGTTGCTCCCACTCGGTGTTTGCCACGCTCTGGCCTGAGTAGTGGTGGATATAGCTTTCGCGCGCGTAATCGCAGCGCAGACCGGCGCGCCTGGCCGCCCACGCCATCCAATGATCGCCGTAGAAATGCCGCATGGCTTCGGGAATGGGACCGACCTTCGCGATCAGCGAGCGGCGAAACGCAAAACAGCAGCCGAGGATGGGACACGACTTCTGCCAGTTCTTTTGCCGCTGCGAACCGAGCGGCCAATCCGCCGGCGTCACCGCGCCGAAGGTGTAATAGGGGGAAACGATGCCGAGCGATTCGTCGGATGCGAGCGCCGCGAGCAGCGGTTCGTCCCAGCTAGGGGTGAAGACGATGTCGTTGTTGCAGACGGCGACATAGTTTCGGGAAGCCAATTCCAGGCCGCGGTTCCAGGCGTAGTTCACGCCGTGATTGCCGTCGTTGAAATGAGTGACAAGCTGCGCGTCTCGCACGAGAGCACGTAGCTCGCCGGATTTCATCCACTCGCGCGTACCGTCGGTCGAGCCGTCGTCCACAAGAACTAATTCCAGGCTGGCGCTGGTGTTCTCCAGCAGACTTCGCAAACCTTGTTGGGTGAGCTCGAGCTGGTTCCACAGCGGAATGACGACCGAGAGTTGATGAGGTGTGGAGTTAGAAGCCAAAGTGCTCACCCGCCAATCCCAGGGCGAAGGCCGCCACAAAGAACAAGATCAGCGCCAGCCGCCAACGCCGTCCTTCGGGCAATGGGCCGCCGCCGGCCACACGAGGCGGTACCCAGAACAGCGCCACCACCGCGAGGATCAGGGCCGGAACCAGGAGGAAGGCAAACAGTGCCCACTGCGAGCTGCCCATCGAGAAAAATTTGTGCGTTTTCAGCGGCGGCGCCAGGATGCTGCCTAAGAACCAGCACAACACGGCGCTGCCCAGGCCGGCGATGGCTCCCAGAAGTCGCAAGATGGGCGGCGTCATGGCATGTTCGCAGTGCGGCTACAGAGATTTTCCTGTGACAGGTAGAGCGAGCCTTCAGCCCTGCGTTCGTGTCTTGCATCACCACTGGAGTCGGCTTCAGCCGACGGCAGAGTGTCGCCCGCTGAAGCGGGCTCTTTCGGAAAAAGAATCAGCGTGACGCGGCGCTGCAGCGCCGCTCTACCTGTATCGGCTCGCGTCACAGTAGTTCCTAAGCCGCTCTGGTTCCAAACCGTTGAGCGATCTAGCAGTCTACCAGCCGCGTTGAATCGCGGAAACGGCATTCATGGTTCCAGCGTTGACGAACGGAGTTATCATCGGACAAACCGCAGGGAGTGAGTAAACATGATTGCGAATTGGCTGATTATCGCCGGATTCGTTTTGTTGGTGCTCGGGCTCATCCTGCGCACGGTCATGATGATGCGCGCCAGTGATGTTGCTCCCCCGAAGGCGCGAGCGCTCCACGGCCGCGAATTGCTGCGGGAATACCGGAACACATTTCCCCACAGCGCCACCCCGCTGCTGACGCGCAGCATTTTGATTGGCGGCGCAGTGATTATGCTGGCCGGCGTGGCGGCAGAATTGTCGCACTGAAATCTTGCAACTTACCGCACCGGAGAGACCGCAGTGGGTCCCACCCGGCTTAGCAGCCACGGCTTGGGTTTGGGCATGCCCGGCGGCATCGCCATACCCGACATTTTCAGCTCGGCCGTGTTGGCGCTCATCAGCCGCAGGACGTAGTGGTCGGTCTGGTTCGTGCCTGGGTCCTTCACCGTAAGCAGGAGGCCGTCGCCTTGCAGCGCTGCGGTTTCAATGGTGCTCATCGTCTGTTCTTCACCAACGCTTTTCAAGTCGCCGGAATTGGCGAACTGCAGGTCGTGCGCACGCTGCAGCGTGCCCGTAAGCTCTGGGCCTTGTTTGTTCAGCTTGACCGTGATCCAGGCATGGCCCTGGAACATGCCGATCCAGGAACCGGCGTAACCTTCCAGCGGCGATTTGCGCGCGGGAGCGTTTTGCATGCCCGGCGTCATCGAGGTCTGGGCCAGCGCCACTATGGCGAAAGAAATCAGAATCAGAGCGACGGACAATACCCGCTTCATCTCAAGGCTCCTTGGTCTTGCTGCGTGCATTGGAAATTCTACTCCGGTCGGCAGGTTCTTGCGTTTAATGCACGGCAATCCCGGCGTAGCCCACGACCGTGTCTTTGTCTCCGGAAACGTCGCCCGAGGTGGCGTAGCGAATCAGTTCAGCCTGGGTGGCGCCGAGCTTGCGCGCCGCGGTCAGCATGGCGACCGCCGGACCGTATCCACACATACTGATCTGGGCGTCGCGCACCACATCGTAAAGACCGCGGGGATCCAGTGCCAGCAACTGATCGATGGCGCGTTGGTCCTTCACCCGTGTAACGCTGTCGCTCTCGTAGTGATTCATGTCGCTGGAAGCGACGACCAGTACGGGTTGGTTTTGCTGCGCGAGCGTATTGCCGATGGCGACGCCGAGCGCGCTGAGGACCTCGAAGTTCCCGGTGCCGACCACGATGGGCACGAAGCGAAATCCGGGAACAAGGATTTGCAAGAAGGGCAGCTGCACTTCGAGCGCGTGTTCGGAGTGGTGGGCCTGGTCGTCTTCGGAGAGCAGCGGCATGCGCCGTTTCAGTTCGCCGGCAAGCTTTTCGTCGACTTCGCAAAGGCCCAGCGGGGTCTGCCATGCGCCCTCACTCAGGATGGCCAGCGGCTCGCCCATGCCGGTGTGGTTCGGACACAGGATGACGAAGCGCTGCGGCAGTTCCAGCCGGCGATAGACCGCTCCGGCAACATGTCCGGAAAACATGTAGCCCGCGTGAGGCACAACGCAACCGAGCGCGGGAATTTTGGGTTCGTCCGCGAGGCCGGCCGGTGGAGTGAGATACGATTCGACTTCCGCGCGCAGCCGCTGCGGATTGGCCGGATAGAATCGGCCGGCAACGGCAGGTTGGCGAATGGAGGCCATCAGAAAACCTTTTCACCACGGAGGCACGGAGGACACGGAGTTTTGAAATCCTATTTGCTTCGAAGAGCTGTTCTGGTTCTGAACAACTCCGTGCTCTCCGTGCCTCCGTGGTGAATACCTCGCGGGAATCAGCAGACTGCACGAAGTAAGTTTACGCTGCCACGAGCGCGCGAAAGACGGCTGCGGTCTTGTCCAGCGACATGGCCTCGGCGCGCACGTCGCTGCGCAGGCCAGCCGCCTTGAGCGCGGCTCGAATCGCTGCGTCCTGGTACTCCCCGCGAAGATTGTTCACCAGCGTCTTGCGCTTTTGTGCAAAGGCGCTTCTTAGAAACGCGATGAACGGTTCGTCCTCGACCTGCAGTTCTTCGAGTCGCGGCGCCATGGTCAGGCGGATGACGGTCGAGTCGACTTGCGGCGGCGGCGAGAACGCCTCGGGTGGCAGGGTGAACATCTTGTCGACGCGCGCAAACAACTGCGCCGTAGCCGAGAGCAATCCGTAATCGCGCGTGCCGGGCGCGGCGGCGATGCGATCGGCCACTTCCTTCTGCACCATGATGACCGCCCGCGCGATGTTGCGATGCAGCTCCAGAATGCGCAGCACAATGTCGGAGGTGATGTAGTAGGGGATGTTGCCGATCAGGTCGACGGTGTCCGGCTGCGTGGGGCGGAGATCGTGCAGCGGTCCGGGACGGCGGCCGACAATGGACGGGAACTCGGCGGTAACGAAATCCGATTCCAGAATTTCGAGGTTGGTCCGGGTGGCGTAGTGCATGCGCAGCTGTGCCGCCAGCACGCGATCCAGCTCGATACCGATCACGCGTTTGGCCCGCGCCAGCAAAACACGCGTCAGCGCGCCGCGTCCCGGCCCAATCTCGATGATGGTGCGGTTGGATATATCGCCCAAGGCATCGACAATGCGTTGCGCGGCGCCGGCGTCGACCAGGAAGTTCTGTCCCAGTTTCGGCTTGCGTCTTGCGCCGGGAGCGGCGGATTTGTTTGCCGAGTTCCTAGGCACGTTGACCCTCTTTCGACTCGGCGGTTAGACTCAGGTTTCGCATTTCGCTTTCTTCCTCAGCGTAGCTGAAATCTCCGACCCGGTTTGCACCACGCGGGGTATCGTCGCCGCGCTGGGAGGTTCGATGCACATTGCGTTTGCGGCATCCGAGTGTGTCCCGTTCTCTAAGACCGGCGGGTTGGCGGATGTCATTGGAGCTTTGCCCCCGGCCCTGGCCACACTTGGCCACCAGGTAACGGTGTACCTGCCCCGTTACCGGCAAACCGAACTCAACAAACCCAAGACTGTCATTTCCAGCATCACGGTGCCGTTCGACGATCGCTATCGCTTCTGCTCGGTGCTCGACGGCGGCAAGCGCGCCGGAGTGCAATTCTATTTCATCGACTATCCGCCGTTCTTCGAGCGCGACGGACTGTATGGTACGGCGCTGGGAGACTATCACGATAACGCCGAGCGTTTCGCGCTGTTTTCGCGCGCGGTGCTGGAAGCGGCGAAGATCCTGGGCGCGCCCGACATCCTGCATTGCCACGACTGGCAAACCGCGCTGGTGCCGATCCTGCTGAAGACCCTGTACGTGGGTGATCCGGCCTTCGCCGAGGCGCCGTGCGTCTTCACCATTCATAACCTGGGATATCAGGGATTGTTTCAGCCGGAGATCCTCCCGCTGCTGATGTTGCCCTGGGACCTGTTCACCATGTCGAAGATGGAATTCTACGGCAAGGTGAATTTTCTGAAGGGCGCCATCGAAATGGCCGACTACATCACCACGGTGAGCCGCAGGTATGCCCAGGAGATTCAGACCGCGGAATTTGGATTCGGTCTGGAAGGCGTGCTGCGGGCGCGCAGCGCGACCATAGCAGGAATTCTGAATGCAGTCGATTACCTTTCATGGAATCCCGAAGACGATCCGCACATCGCGGCGAATTATTCGGCGCGTGATCTGAGCGGCAAGGCGAAATGCAAGCTGGATTTGCTCAGGGAGTTTGGCCTGGCGCAGGAGACGCAGTTGCCGGTGGTCGGCATGGTTTCGCGCTTTGTCCAGCAGAAGGGCTTTGACCTGGTCCAGCAGGTTGCCGACCGGCTGGCGCTGGAGGACATGCTTCTGATTGTGCTGGGCAGCGGGCAGCGGGAATACGAAGATTTGTTCCGGCGGCTGAACAAGCAATATCCGCAGAAGGTCGCGGTGAAGATCGCCTACGATGAAGCGCTGGCGCACAAGGTGGAAGCCGGCAGCGATCTTTACCTGATGCCGTCGCACTACGAGCCGTGCGGCCTGAACCAGATTTACAGCTTGCGCTACGGTACGGTGCCGATTGTGCGCGCCACCGGCGGCCTCGACGATACGGTGGAGCAGTTCGATCCGCGGACAGGGAAGGGAACCGGGTTCAAGTTTCGCGAGTACACCGGGGAGGCGATGCTGGCCACGCTGCGCAGCGCCGTCACGCTCTTCCGCGAAGACCAGAAGACCTGGCAGAACTTGATGCGCAACGGGATGGCGCAGGATTATTCCTGGACCCACTCGGCGCGTGAGTATGTGAAAGTGTACGAGCGCGCGCGGCAGTTGAAGCAGACGGCGGGGTAGGCAGTCGGCATTCGGCATTCGGTACTTGCGTTGCGATGACGGTGAACCGCGGCGACTTGGTGGCTAACATACTTGGCCGAATGCCGAGTGCCGACTGCCGAGTGCTATTAGGGTAGTACTACTACGTGCACGGCTTGGCGTGTAGCATTTACATGTCAAGAGTGAGAAACGCAACAATAAGCCGCAATCGTCTGATTGCAGAGCGGATATATTCTTGCGGAAATCTGCATTTCACCCCTCCGGATTTGCTAGTCTGAAAGTAGAGTTGAAGTTTGAAAAGAACCCGGCCGCGTGCCGGGTTTTGTATTTTCGGGTTCCCGACCGGGAGCGGTAATGTGGCGCTTTAGCGTCGCTTGACGGCCCTGCTTTATCCTGCCGGAGCCGGCTTCTGCCGGCGATACTGTCGTCAGCTGAAGCCGACTCGCACCACGGGAGGGCGGCCTAGCGCGGGCCTAAAGGCCCGCACTACCCGGTACACGGTCTTGCCTTATGCATAAAGCTCTCTATCTTCTCGCCTGCCTGGTGCTGGCAGCCGCCGCGATGGCGCAAACGAAATCGGACGGCGCCATTCCTTTGCCCACCAGCAAGACGCTGACGGTTCCGGCGCCAGGTTCACCGCAGCGCACCAACAGCTTTCCGACGGCGGTCGCGCTCAGCCCTGACGGGAAGTATCTGGCGATTCTCAACAACGGCTACGGCACAGCCGAAGCGAAATTCCAGCAATCGATTGCGCTGCTGGATCTGGCGACGAATCAGTTGCGCGACTTTGCTGACAGTCGCCTCGGGCAGAATGCGAAGCAGACGTACTTTCTCGGGCTGGCGTGGAGCAGCAATGGCCGCGAGTTGTACGCCTCGGTCGCTTCGATCACCGATCCGGATGGCAGAACTCCGGGAGACATGGGCAATGGGATCGCGGTGTACGGGTTCAAGGACGGCGCGCTCACGCCAAAGCGCTTCTTGAAGCTGCCGCTGGTGCAGATGCTCAAAGGGCAGCGCTTCGCCTATGGGGCAAAGTTTGTGCCGAAGTCGTTCGCGATTCCTTACCCGGCGGGCATTGCGGTGGTGAACGACGCGAATGGCGATGAGCTGCTTGTGGCGGAGAATCTGGCGGACGACGCCGTGCTGCTGAATGCCGCCGATGGCAGGGTGCTCGAGCGTTTCGATTTCTCGCAAAACCGGATTGTCCCGAGCGAGTTCCCGTACACGGTGGTGGCATCGCGGGATGGCAGCCGCGCCTGGTGCTCGCTGTGGAACGGCTCGGCAGTGGCGGAGCTGGACCTGCGGACCGGTAAGGTCGCGCGAACCATCGCGGTCGCGCCGCCCAAGCGGGAAGCGCAGGCTTCGTCGCATCCCACCGCCCTGTTACTGACACCGGACGAAAGTGTTCTGTTCGCTGCGCTGGCCAATCGTGATGCAGTGGCGGTCATTTCAACCGCAAGCGGTAGCGCCGAACGTTTTCTCGAAACGCAGTTGCCCGGGCAAACCGAGGGAGGGTCGTATCCCAACGCGCTGGCGCTATCGGGAGATGGGAGCAAGTTATTTGTGGCGAATGCGTCGTCGGATGCCGTGGCAGTGTTTCAAGTCGGCGTCGCGACGACTGCGACCTACTTCATTCCCACAGAGTGGTACCCCACCGCGCTGGCTGTTCACGGCGACGAACTGCTGATTGCGACCGGCAAAAGCCAGGGTACGGGTGCGAACTCGGGGCTTGAGCCCGGTATCCGGCATCCAGACAAGCGGGAGCATCCGTATATTGCTTCGCTGATTCAAGGATCAATTGCGCGGGTGAATCTGGCGCAAGCGGAGCGCGACCGGGAGAAGCTGACGCAGGAAGTGGTGCGCAGCAATCTGCTCGAAGGCCGCATGGGCCAGATCACGTTTCATCCGGTCCCACTCATCCCAACCCCACGGATGAGTGGGGCACCCGCGGAATCGGCTGCGGCTGGCGCGGTAGCGAATCCTATCCGTCACGTCATCTACGTCATCAAGGAAAACCGCACTTATGACCAGATCTTCGGCGACATTGCCGAAGCCAACGGCGATGGTTCGCTGGTGATGTATGGCGAGGCGATCACGCCCAACCAGCACAAGCTGGCGCGGCAGTTCGGGGTGCTCGATAACTTCTACGACAGCGGCGAAGTTTCGGGCGACGGGCATGTGTGGTCAACTTCGGCGATCACCAGCGACTACACCGAGAAGACCTGGGAGATTGCCTATCGCGGCCGCGAGCGCATGTACGACTTCGAGGGCTGGGTGGGCGATTACATCCCCATGAATGCCGGCGTGCCGGACGTGAACGAACCTGCGACCGGGTATTTGTGGGGCAACCTGGCGCGGCACAATCTGACCTATCGGCACTACGGTGAGTTCGTGACCACGACGTGGTGTACCGACACGCCGGAGAGCAATCCGCCATCGGGAGGCGCCCCGCCCGCGCAGCCGCCCTCGTGCCCGCGCAAAGAAATCAAGCCGGGCGAGGACCTGCCGTCGGAGTTCGGAGGCGGCAAGAGTCCATATCAGTACGCGATTCCGCTGATCGCGAAGGACACGCCGACCAAGCCGGAGCTGAGGGGCCACTTCGATCCGAAGTACGCGGACTTCAAGCTGGAATATCCCGATCAGTTTCGCGCCGATGAGTTTCTGCGCGAGTTTGCGGGATTCGTGAAAGCCCGCGCGAGCGGCAGCGGCGACGAGTTGCCGCAGTTCGTGTTGTTGCGATTGCCGAACGATCACACCGCAGGAACGCATGCCGGCATGCCTGCGCCGAACGCGTGCGTGGCCGACAACGACCTCGCGGTGGGACGGGTCGTCGAGGCAGTGTCCAATAGTCCGTACTGGGACGACACCGCGATTTTCATCCTGGAGGATGATGCGCAGAATGGCGCGGATCACGTCGACGCACATCGCAGCACGGCGCTGGTGATCAGCAAATATGCGCCGGGAGCGGCGCAGAAGCCGGCGGTTCATCATGAGTTCTACACCACGGTGAACCTGATTCACACCATGGAGGCGCTGCTGGGATTGCCGCCGATGAACGCCAACGATGCCTATGCTCCGGTGATGGCGCCGTTGTTCACGGGAGCGGGCGATCAGCCGGCGTTCAAAGCCGATTACCGCAATCGCGACAACGGGATGATCTATCAGGCGAACGCCGCGGATGCGCCGGGCGCGAAGCAATCGTCGAAGCTGGATTTTTCTCATGCCGATGCGGCCGACGCGGAGAAGTTGAATGCAATCCTGTGGCGCGCGGCGAAGGGCAATGTGCCGATGCCGTGGCCACGGCATACGGTGTTCGCGGCGGGGCAAGAGCATGGCGATCCGGATGATTGAGCGACGATCTGTTGGAAACTCCCTTGTTGTGCCGCCACGCTTTGGCGGTAGAATGTAGGCTGCTCTGCGGCAGACGGTGCGCCGCCAGCGGGCCCATTTTTCTATGTCATCCCCGGAATTTCTTTCGCAGGCGCGGCCCGCCGAGGTGTTGCGCGAAGCCATCCTGCGGCACATCCGCTACACCCTGGTTCGTCCGACTCTGGGACTCTCTCCCGCCGACTATCTGAAACCGGTGTCGCTGGCGATTCGCGATCGCATTGTCGAGCGCATGCTGGAGACCGAATCGCGTTATCGCCACAAAGATTTCAAGCGGCTGTATTACCTCTCGATGGAATTCCTGATGGGGCGCTCACTGGGCGACAACATCTCCAACCTGCGGGTGGAAGAGTTGTGCCGCGAGGTGCTGGCGGGTTTCGGCGTGAGCCTTGACGAAGTGCTGGAGAGCGAGAACGACGCGGGCCTGGGCAATGGCGGTCTGGGGCGGCTGGCGGCGTGCTTTCTGGAGTCGATGGCGACGCTCGCGATGCCGGGTTTCGGCTACGGCATCGATTACGAATTTGGGCTCTTCAAGCAGGAGATCTTCAACGGCTTTCAGCGCGAGAAGCCTGATCGCTGGAAGGTGAACGGCACACCATTCGAGATCGAGCACCTGGAAGAAGCGGTCAACGTTCCGATCTACGGGCGTGTGGATGGGCCGACCGAGGTTGAGCACACTCACGAGCAGATTTGGAGTGGACAGAAAATCGTGCTCGGCATTCCGGCGGACATGCCGATCGTCGGCTATCTGGGCCAGACCGTGAACTGGTTGCGACTGTTCACCGCGCGCGCCTCGGAAGACTTCGACATCGAAATCTTCAATCGCGGCGATTACATTCGGGCCGTCGAGCAGAAGATCCAGACGGAAAATATCTCCCGCGTGTTGTATCCCTCGGATTCGGTGATGAGCGGCAAGGAGCTGCGGCTGCTGCAGGAATATTTCCTGGTTGCGTGCGCGATGGGCGACATCCTGCGGCGCTTCCGGCTGCAGCACAAAAACATCGAGATGCTGCCGGCGAAGGTTGCCATCCAGATGAACGACACGCATCCCAGCCTGGCCGTGGCCGAGTTGATGCGCATTCTGCTGGACGAAGACAAGCTTCCGTGGGAGCAGGCGTGGGAGATCACGCGCGAGACGCTGGCTTACACCAATCACACGCTGCTGCCGGAGGCGCTGGAGAAGTGGTCAGTGCCGCTGCTGGAGAAAGTCCTGCCGCGGCACATGCTGATCATCTTCAACATCAATCACGAATTTCTGCGCGACATGCAGCAGTATTCGTTTCTCGATGACGAAAAGCTGCGCCGCATGTCGATCATCGAGGAGGGTTACGAGAAGCAGGTGCGAATGGCGCACCTGTGCATCGTGGGCAGCCACTCAGTGAACGGCGTCTCCAAGCTGCACACCGATTTGCTGGTGCACTCGCTGGCGCCGGAGTTCGCCGAGATCTGGCCGGAGCGCTTCAACAACAAGACCAACGGCGTGGCGCCGCGGCGCTGGCTGATGAAAGTGAACGAGGGGCTGACCGACCTGATCAGCCGCACCCTCGACGAGAACAAGTGGATCACCGACCTGCGCAAGCTGCGCGACCTGGAGCCGTTCGCCTACGATCCGGAATTTCGCCAGCAGTTCAAGGAAGTGAAGCGGCAGAACAAATTGCATCTGGCGGAGATCACGCACAACTTGACGGACGTGTCGGTCGATCCCGATTCGATGTTCGACGTGCAGATCAAGCGCATTCACGAGTACAAGCGGCAACTGCTGAACGTGATGGGCATCGTGCACGACTATCTTGGAATTGTCGAGCATGGCGTGACGCCGTCGGTGCCGCGAACCTACATCTTCGCGGGAAAGGCCGCGCCGGGGTACTGGGCGGCCAAGCAGATCATCAAGCTGATCCACAACGTCGCCGACATCGTGAACAACGACGAGAAGACGCGCGATCTGATGAAGGTCGCATTTCTGCCCGATTATCGCGTGTCGCTGGCGGAGCTGATTATTCCCGCAGCCGACCTGAGCGAACAGATTTCCATGGCGGGCATGGAAGCTTCGGGCACCGGCAACATGAAGCTGGCGATGAATGGCGCGCTCACTATTGGAACCTATGACGGCGCGAATATCGAAATTGCCGAAGAGGTAGGCGAGGAAAACATCTACATCTTCGGCTTGCGGGCGGAAGAAATTCGCGAGATGCAGCAGAAGGGCCTGTACAGTTCGCGTGAGCTGTACGACAACAATGAGGACATTCGTGAGGTAATGGACGCGCTGGCGTCGGACCGCTTCTGCCCCAGCGAGCACGGCCTGTTTCGTTGGATCTTCGACGAGTTGGTGCATCGCGGCGATCGCTACTTCCATCTTGCCGACTTTTCGTCGTACGTCCAGATGCAGCGGGAGATCGACGGCGAATACCTGAACGAAGAAATCTGGTGGCATAAAGCGGTGGTGAATGTCGCGCGTATCGGCAAGTTCTCCAGCGACCGTTGCGTGAATGAGTATGCGCAGGACATCTGGCAAATCGGACCGTTCGAGCGCTCCAGCCGGGCGGCGAAACCAGCGCGCAAAGTCGTGGCAGTGGCGAAGTCCAACGTCGAGGCGGCTCCCGCTCCCGCTCCGGAGACGGCGTCGGAAACGGAAGAGAAGCAGGTCGCGGATTGATCACAGAAGCTTGTCGGAGAGCGCCGTAGGCGTGACATAGGATAGCCCAGCGCTTCAGCGCTGGGTCTGCGTGCAAAATGATCCGGAGTCGCGTCGCGACGGTACACGTGAGCCCGCTGCCTTCGCCGCGCCGCGCCGGTGTCGTCCCTACGGGACTCGACATCGTTCGCCTTTTCCCAGCGCTGAAGCGCTGGGCTATCCTATGCCGCGCCTACGGCGCACTTTGTTATCGCCAGAATGTTTCTTAGCGGGCTAATCGGCCGCAATCGACATCCGGCTATCTCGGAGCTAGTCAGACGTGGCGTTCCTGTTCAGAAGCGATAACCAGTCTGGCCAGTTCGCGCAGCAGCGCGCGCGCATGGTCGAGGAGCAGCTGCGCGCCCGCGGTATTCGTGATGAACGTGTGCTGGCCGCGATGGCCAAAGTGCCACGTGAGGCGTTCATCGCCGAGGCCGACCTGCCGAACGCCTATGGCGATTTCCCGCTTCCCATCGGCGAGGGTCAGACGATTTCGCAGCCTTATATCGTTGCCGACATGCTGGCGATCCTCGATGTGCACGCCGACAATCGTGTGCTGGAAGTTGGAACCGGCACTGGGTACCAGGCCGCGGTGCTGGGCGAATTAGCCGGCGAGGTCTGGACGATTGAACGGCACGTCGAACTGGCCGACAAAGCGCGTGACATTCTGGAGCACCTCGGATACACGAACGTCCACGTTGTCCAGGGCGATGGCAGCCACGGCCTGGCCGAGGAAGCCCCGTTTGACAAAATCCTGGTGGCGGCAGCCGCTCCCCGCATTCCCGACGAACTTCTCGCGGAGTTGGCAGATGGCGGACGCCTTGTGGCTCCTGTTGGGACGCGTCACGAACAGCAGTTGCAGTTGGTGCGCAAGCTGGAGGGCAAGCTCGCCATCACGCAACACGAGCTCTGCCGCTTTGTGCCGCTGGTGGGCGAAGCAGGATGGGAAGAGTAGAAGGCTAGATCAACCACAGAGGCACAGAGTTCGGAGCGTCTTAATTATCGGTGTTTGTAGGGCAGATTGTTCGTGTAAACGCATGTTAGCAAGGCCATCCTTGCTCGCTTGCATATTGACAACTCCTCGAAATCAGCTACTCTGGCACGAACCGTGCGGGGGGAGTGGATGAAATTTGCGAATGCGCTACTCGTCAGGATAGGCGTACGCCGGTTGTTCCTCTTGAGCTTAGGTTTGTTGTTGGCGGCCGGCACGGTGCGGCCCGCGGCCGGACAGGCATTCAGTGTCATCCACACCTTCAGCGGCTCTGGGGACGGTTCGACCCCGAACTCCACGATGGTCTTGGATCAGGCGGGAAATTTGTATGGCACCACCTCCTATGGCGGAGCGCAATCCGGCTTCCTTGGCTCCGGCATTGTCTTCAAACTTGCGCAGAAGAATTCGTCCTGGATTCTGTCCGTTCTTTATACATTTCAGGGCGGCAGCGATGGAGCTTACCCGGCAGCGACAGTTGCGATGGCCCCGAATGGAAATTTGTATGGGGCGACTTCGCTTGGTGGTAACGCCGGTTGCCCGGCAGGACAGGGATGCGGGACCGTCTACCGGTTGCAGCCACAACCCAGGACTTGCCGGTCAATCCTGTGCCCGTGGACGAAGACCGAGCTCTACCGCTTCCTGGGAGGAGTGGATGGTGGCAACCCCGCGTATGGGCAGCTGGTTTTCGATGCTTCTGGAAACATCTACGGTACGACGGGCGGAGGCGGCGACGTCGGTTCCGGCGTGGTGTACGAGTTGACCAACTCGAGTGGAGGATGGCAGGAGAACGTTCTTTACAGCTTCGACGGGACCGGGGATGGGATCGAGCCGCAATCGGGTGTCGTCTTCGATTCTCAGGCGAACCTCTATGGCACAACGGTTCGCGGTGGTTCGCAGAGCAAGGGAACGGTCTATGAGCTCACACACTCTGGACCAGGATGGATGATCTCGAAGCAGCACGACATCGGAACTGAGGGCAACTCGCCTTACGCCGGCGTGATCCTTGACCAGCTCGGAAATGTTTACGGTGCGACTTCGCTAGGCGGCCCCGGCAACGGCGGTACGATCTTTCAACTGGTCACCGCGGGAGGCGAGTGGAACTCCAACACGATCGGAATGTTTTCACCGCCGGGCGGCCAGGGTTTGGGAGCGTTCAGCAGTCTGACGATGGACACCGCCGGCAACCTGTACGGCACGACGGGCACAGACGGCGCGCACGGATACGGATCCGTTTTCAAGCTGGCGCAGCAAAACGGTTCGTGGGTGCAGACAACGCTTTACGACTTCAGCGGAGGAAGCGATGGCTGCAATCCTAGCGGCGGCGTGACGATCGCGCCGGACGGTCGTCTGTATGGCACGGCTCAGGGATGCGGAGCCGGATACGGCGTCGTGTGGGAGATCATCCCGTAGCTTGATTATTGATATCGCGATATCAACGCGGCTGAAGCCGGCTCTCACAATAAATAAACCGATTATCGGCACGACTGAAGTCGTGCCTTGACACTTGTCCTCCGAACCCGGAGCCGAAGGGTTATGGCTTATACCCTTTCAAAACGGGTATAGCGAGTCGAGCTTCAGATGCGAATCCAGCCGGCGCGAATGGCCAGCAGGCTGGTGACGGCGACGATGATCCATAGCACAACCCCCTGCAGCAGCGGGCGCGGACCGACCTTGCGTACGGTTGCGGGCGAGAGGCTGGCGCCGATCAGGAATAGCGTGATGATCAGCATCAGCTTGCCGGCATTGCTCAGCCAATGATAGGCAGTCGCTCCGGGAAAGAAATACGTGTTGGCCACGGCTGCCAGGCAGAAGAACAGAATGAACCATGGCCACTGAATGCGCGTCTTGGAGCCCTTGACTGCGGCCGTTGCGACCGAGAGTGGCACAATCCACAAGGCGCGCGCCAGCTTCACCGTCGTTCCCACCGCCAGTGCGACCGCGCCGTACTTTGCCGATGCGCCGACTACCGAGCTGGTGTCATGAATAGCCAGCGCGGCCCACAATCCAAATTGCGTTTGCGAAAGCTTCAGCCACAAGCCGATGCTGGGAAACGTGAGCAGGGCAACAGAATTCAGAACGAAGATCGTACCCAACGAAACTGACATCTCATCTTCGGTGGCGCCTGTGATTGGGCCCACGGCCGCGATGGCGCTGCCGCCGCAGATCGCGGTTCCAGTGGAAATAAGAAACGCCGCGCGCGGACCGACCGCGATCAATCGGCCCAGCAGCGTTCCGACTCCCAGGGCGAAGGCGATGCCCATCGCGGTATACATAAATCCGCTGGCGCCGGCGTGCAGAACTTGATGCAGGTTCATGCCGAAGCCCAGTCCCACAACGGCGGACTGCAGCAGGACTTTGGAAAGCGTTCGCGAACCGCTCTTGTAGGGGTGAGTTGCGATGGCGCCGAAGATCAGGCCGGCAAGAAGCGCTAAGGGTGGCGTGGCCCAGGGTGTCAGACAGAAGAAGAGGCCAAGGGCGAACAGAATTTTCGCGTTCATTCCAATCCGAGATTATTGGGGTCGCCGACCCAATCTGGGCGTTCAGGCAATAAAATAGGCCCGATGCCAAGGAGCGGTGACGATTTCCTTGGCTCCGGGCCCATTCGATCCTGAAATGGATCGGAGGTGATGTAACTATGGTAGCGCGGCATGTGGAAAAGTCAAGAAGAAAGCATCCATTGCTTCCCTCAACGATAGTGCTTGTGAAGCTTTAAGAAGACGTCTAGAAATGACTGAAAACAATAATCATGTTGGCGCGTTATGTCCGTTTACTGACAAACATCCGTGGCTCGGAATTCGCCGGAAATTCCGTCTCGCGGGGGTCGCTCGGCAGCCGCTCTTCGGGGCCAAAAATCAGCGCCTGTTGACTGCAGCTCTGGCGCTGCTTTTCTTTCTTCTACTGGTTGCCATTGCCGACTCTCGGGCCAGCGACAATCCGCAGTCGATGCCGTCGACTTCGAGCGCCACTTCACCGACGCCCCAGCCGCTTCTGCAGTATTCCTTGCCGCCGGACGAGCTCACCAAAGCTTATGCGCTTTATCTCCTCGATGGCACGTTGTACTTCGTGACTACGCTGTGGGGATTCGCCGTACTGTGGCTGATGCTGCGGACGCGTTTTGGACCGCGTCTCCGCGACTGGGCCGACCGCCTCTCTCGCCGCCGTTTCGTACAGGCAGTGGCCGTCATGAGTTTGTTCGTGCTGGTGCTGCAGCTGACGCAGCTTCCGCTCGACATGTACGACCATCACGTCAGCTTGAGCTACGGCTTGTCGGTGCAACACTGGGGCTCGTGGTTTGGCGATTGGGCGAAGGGCTTGTTGCTCGCCTTCGTCTTCTCCAGTTTCCTGGGATGGATTCTCTACGGCGTCATCCGCCGCAGCCCGCGCCGCTGGTGGTTCTACTTCTGGCTGGCGCTGATTCCGATTCTCATCTTCGTGCTGTTCGTGACGCCGGTTTGGATTGAGCCGCTGTTCGAGAAGTTCGAGCCGCTAAGCGACCATCACTCCGACCTGGTCGCGCAGATCGAGCGCGTGGTGCATCGCGCGGGTATGGAGATTCCGCCCGACCGCATGTTTGAGATGAAGGCCAGCGAGAAGCGCACCACGCTCAACGCCTACGTCAGCGGCTTCGGTGCGACCAAGCGCGTGGTGGTGTGGGACACGACCATGCAGAAGATGACCACGCCGGAAACGCTGTTCGTCTTCGGCCATGAGATGGGACACTACGTCTTGCACCACATCCCGAAGGAACTTTCTCTGATGCTGGGAATTTTGCTGGTGCTCTTTTATCTCGGATATCGGCTCACCAACTGGATGATGGCGCGGTACGGTGCGAGGTGGGGAATTCGCGATGTTGGGGATTGGGCATCGCTGCCACTGCTGATGCTGGTGCTATCGTTGCTGACATTTGTGGCTACCCCGGCGTTCAATGCGGTGTCGCGCCATTTTGAGCATCAGGCGGACCAGTACGGGCTGGAAGTGATCCACGGGCTGGTGCCCGATTCGTCGCATGTCGCAGCGATGTCGTTTCAGAAGCTCGGCGAGGTTTCGCTCGACTATCCCTACGTAAATAAGTTCTGGGAGTTCTGGGCGTGGAATCATCCGACCATCGCAAGCCGAATGATCTTTGCGCAGGAGTATCGCCCGTGGGACGAGGGCAAAGAGCCGGAGTTCGTGAAGAGGGCGCAGTAGGGCCGAAAATCAACCACAGAGACACAAAGTGCACCGAGGTGTACGATCACGCGCCAGATCGAATGGAGACGACCTCCGGAAAAAACTTGCCCCGTGAGGAATGCGGCTCGAGAACACGACCGGGCGTGAACCGCATAGAGCCCGGAGGGCGTGTCATGACAGCCCAGCACGGAGGTCGCCGGGCGACCGGAGTGCTGGGTAAAAATCGAAAAGATGGTCGAGTGCCTCGGGCACGTCACCCGAACAGGTATCTGGGATCGTGTTCCACGCCCGATTTGCGAACCAGTGTCATGAATTCCTGCTCGTACGACCATTTCTGGTGGTGTTTGGCTTGTGTCGCTATGTAGTGCGTCACCGTTTGCCGGTTCGATTCACTTACGCTGAACGCGCCGTAGCCTTCCTGCCATGCGAACCACGGGACATCCTCCTTCATCCAACGCGAAGAATGCGCTTTTAGATTCTGGATCGCATTAGACAGGGTCATGTTGGGCGAAAGCGCGATGAGTAGATGCACGTGATTCGCGGTTCCTCCGGCGGTAACTAGCGAGATGTCTTTCGCGTTCGCAATCACGCCAAGGTGCTTCCAGAGAACCTCGGGGCCGCGAATGAGATTCAGCCGGCCTTTGGTGCTGAAAACGCAATGCACGAGGTTGCGCGACAAGCTATGCGGCATGGGAAAACGGTACCGGTTGGGACGGCCCTGCTTCTGTGATGCGCGTACTTTGCGCGCGTGACGGGGCGGTCGTCCCCGAGGGACTCGAAATTCATCATGACTCCCAACCCAGCACTCCGCTTCGCTGCGTGCTGGGCTGTCATGCCACGCCCTGTGGGCTCTGTGCCTTGCGGTTCGGGCAACCCTGGTACATCAAGCCGCCTCGCTGGCGCACCGGGGCCTGCTTGCCGCTTCTGTTCCGCTTCCGAGCGCGGACTTCTTCTGTTCCCGCGAGGCCATGCTCCGGTCTGCGTTGAATCGAAAATGAGCGACCATTCATTGACACGCCCGACGCACCCCTGCTAGCTTAGGAAGTTCCATTAAGTCGCTCGCGCCCTCATATATCTTCAGCGGTAGGACTCAACAAAAAGGATGGATACCACTCTCCGACAAGCAGGGCAATTACTGCTCGACTCCATTCCCACAGTGGTGCTGCTCCTGCTGCTGTACGCGATCTATCAAAATTTAGTTCGCAAGCCGCTGGAGCGGGTACTGGCCGAGCGCCGCGACCGCACCGAAGGGGCCGTGCAAAAAGCGCGCGCCGATATCGCGGTCGCCGAGTCGCGCACCCAGGAGTACGAGCAGAAGCTGCGCGATGCGCGGATGGCCATTTACAAGGCGCAGGACTCGCGCCGCCAGCAGGCACAACAGATGCGGGCCCAGGCGCTGGAAGAGGCGCGGGCACGCGCGCAGGAGCAGATTCGCCAGGCTCGCGCCGCCATGGAGCAGGACATGGAGCAGGCCCGCACCGGCCTGCAGGCTGAATCCGAGCGGCTCGCCCAGGAAATCATTCGCATCATTCTTAAGCCGGCGGAGACAGCCGGGGTAGGTGGCCGCGTATGAGCCGCGCACGGTTGGGTCGCTTCATCGCAATCAGCTTTGTGGCGTTTGTCCTGATTGGCGCGCTTGCGGCGCAGCAGAGCGAGGACCTGCGCCAGAGGGTCCAGCAGCGCGAGCAGAGCGAGAATCAGGCTGTGGAGCAGAATGCCGGCGCCAACGCAGGCGTAGCGCAGATTCTGACCGCGACCACCGAGCAAGCCGCGCACACAGCCGACTCCTGGGGCAAGCGGTTCGGGTTGAGCAAGGATGCGTCGTTCGGCATCTCGCTGGCCGTGAACTTCGCCGGCATCGTGATCTTCTGCTGGGTGCTCATGAAGTCGCGATTGCCGCAGGCTTTTCGCGACCGCACAGCTGCCATCCAGAGAGGTATTCGCGACGCGCAGGAGGCCAGTGCCGATGCTGCGCGCCGTTTGAGCGACATCGAGGCGCGGCTGAGCAAGATGGACAGCGAGGTCGAGGCGATCCGGCGTTCGGCCGAGGGTGAAGCGGCGAAGGAAGAAGAGCGCATCCGCCAGGCCGCCGAGCAGGACAAGCAGAAGATTATCCAGTCGGTCGAGTCCGAGATTGAGGCGCTGGCGCGCAATGCGCGTCGCGAGCTGAAGGGATACGCCGCGTCGCTGGCGGTTGATCTCGCCGCCCGCGGGATTCACGTGGATGAGCCCACCGATCAGGCGCTGGTGCGCGAGTTTGTCGGCCAGCTCGGGAAGGATGGTCGCTAATTTATGGCAGCCATCGCCAGCCGTTACGCCCGCGCCTTGGTTGATGTCATTCTGGAGCAGCACGTCGACGGAGAGGCTGCGCGCCAGCAACTCAGGGCGATGGCGGAAGCGGTTCACGAGAGCCTGGAGCTGCGTCGCGTTTGGGAGTCGCCCACGGTCCTGCCGCAACAGAAGCGGGCGGTGCTGGATGCCATCGCGGCGAAGATTGGGGCGGCGAAGCCGATTCGCAATTTCATGGCGGTGATTATCGATCATCGCCGCATTGGCATGTTGCATGACATTGTGCGCGTGTTCGAGACCCAGTTGGACGCAGAGTTGGGCTTTGAGGAAATGCAGGTATCGAGCGCGCGTCCTTTGTCGGAGCAGGAGCAGCGCGACGTGGAAGCGCGAGTTGAGCGCATAACGGGTAAGAAAGTTCGCGCGAGCTACGCAGCGAATCCGGCGCTGCTGGGCGGAGTGGTGGTGCGCGTCGGCGACACCATTTACGACGGCTCGGTGCGCGGGCGGTTAGAGAAGATGCGGCAGGACCTGAGTACGGCGTAAGAGCTTCGAGCCACGAGCTTGGAGCATGCCGAATGCCCACAGCGGCGGCGAAATGATGCTCCGCCGGGGACGACAATTTTGTTGAAATTGCGATTGACGCTGGCCTGAAGGCCCGCTCTACCAAAATCATATGGCGCAGATCAAAGCAGACGAGATTACGCAGCTGCTGCGGCAGCAGATCGACAACTACGAATCCAAGATCGCGGTCGACGAAGTCGGCACGGTCATGTCCATCGGCGACGGCATCGCCCGCGTGTACGGCCTGGAAAAAGTCATGGCCGGCGAACTGCTCGCCTTTCCGCACGACGTGGCCGGCATCGCCATGAACCTGGAAGAAGATCAGGTTGGCGTGGTGCTGATGGGCGAGTACACCGAGATCGAAGAAGGCGACGAGGTCAAGCGCACCGGCCGCATCATGAGCGTGCCCGTGGGCGACGCGCTCATCGGCCGCGTGGTGAATTCGCTGGGCGTGCCGATCGACGACAAAGGCCCGATTAACTCCGATCAGTACATCGAGCTCGAGCGCCTGGCCCCCGGCGTCATTCAGCGCCAGCCGGTGAAGGAGCCGATGGCGACCGGGTTGAAGGCCATCGATTCGATGATTCCCGTCGGCCGTGGACAGCGCGAGCTGATCATCGGCGATCGCCAGACGGGCAAGACCGCAGTCGCGCTCGATACCATCATCAACAGCAAGGGCCGCGACCTGATTTGCATTTATTGCGCGATCGGGCAGAAGCGCTCGTCGGTTGCGCAGGTGGTCAAGACGCTGGAAGACTTCGGTGCGATGGAGTACACCATCGTGGTTTCGGCGTCGGCGTCGGATCCGGCTCCCATGCAGTACATCGCGCCCTACGCCGCATGCGCCATGGGCGAGTTCTTCCGCGACAACAAGCGGCACGCGCTGTGCATCTACGACGATCTTTCCAAGCACGCGGTAGCGTATCGCGAAATCTCTTTGCTGTTGCGCCGCCCGCCGGGCCGCGAAGCGTATCCCGGTGACGTGTTCTATCTTCACTCGCGTTTGCTGGAGCGCGCCGCGAAACTGAGCGCGGACCTCGGCGGCGGTTCGCTGACCGCGCTGCCCATTATCGAAACGCAGGCGGGCGACGTCTCCGCGTACATTCCGACCAACGTCATCTCGATCACGGATGGCCAGATTTATCTGGAAACCGATCTGTTCAACTCCGGCGTACGTCCGGCAGTGAACGTCGGTCTTTCGGTGAGCCGCGTCGGTGGCAACGCGCAGATCAAGGCCATGCGCCAGGTTGCCGGCACTCTGCGACTCGACCTCGCGCAGTTCCGCGAGCTGGCGGCCTTCTCGCAGTTCGGCAGCGACCTCGACAAAGCCACGCAGGCGCAGCTCTCGCGAGGCCAGCGCCTGACTGAAATCCTGAAGCAGGGCCAGTATCAGCCGCTGCCGTTCTCGAAACAGATTCTGATCATCTTCGCCGGAACACAGGGACTGCTGGACGATATGGAAGTCGGCCAGTTGCGCGAATTTGAGAAGGGGTTGTACAGCTACGTCGACACGACGAACCCCGGTGTGTTCGCGGCGATTGAGGAGAAGAAAGTGCTCGACGACGATCTGCGCGGTCAGATGACCAAGGTCATCAAGGAATATAAGGAGCGCTTCAAGAGCGAACATCAGCCGGTGGAGAAGCAGCAGCCACAGCAACAATCGGCTGACAAGAAGCCAGCGCAGGCAACGGCGTAGTTGAAAGGGCACGGCTTTAGTCGTGCCGTTGAAGAGACTCACAAGACCGAGCCTTTAGGCCCTTTGGGACTTGCTCAGTGGCTAAAGCCGGCGTGGAAGTAGGAATAATGGCACGCCTGAAGGCTTGCCCCTTCAAATAAATGGCGAACATACGCGATATTCGGCGGCGCATCCGCAGCGTGAAGAACACGCGCCAGATCACCAAGGCGATGAAGATGGTGGCGGCGGCCAAGTTGCGCCGCGCACAGGAGCGCGCACTGGCATCGCGGCCATATGCCGTGATGATCACTAACGTTCTGCGCTCGATGATGGAGCGGAGCGACGTACTGGATGAAAAAACCGGCGAACCCAAGCATCCTTTGCTGGCGCGGCGGCCGGAAGAGAACATCCTGCTGGTGCTGGTGACGGGTGATCGCGGGCTGGCGGGGGCGTTCAATGCCAACGTCCTGAAGGCCGCGGCCAAGTTCATCGATCACTTCAAAGACAAGAACATCAGCATCGCCGCGGTGGGCAGAAAGGGACGCGACTACATGCGGCGGCGTTACCCGGTCAGGACTGAGGGAAGCAGGGAACGCGCCGGCAAAGTCGAGATCGTTGGCGAACACTTGAACCTGCTGGGCAAGCTGGAATACGAAGCGGTATCCGAGATTGTTGACCGCCTCATCGAGGCCTACAAGAACGAAGAGATCGATTCGGTGTACGTCATCTACAACGAGTTCAAGTCGGTCATCTCGCAGCGGCTGATCGCGCAGCGCATTCTGCCGGTGCAGGAGATTGGACGCAAGGAAGTCGCGCTGGCGGAGGAGTTCTCGCTGGAAGAACGCGAGCGGGCCGGCGAAGCTGCGCGAAAAGCGGGTATCAGTTTGAAGGAGCCGGAAGAGACGGACGCCGAGCGTCAGGCGAAGGAGTTCCCGGCCAACGTTGATTACATTTACGAGCAGCCGCCGGAAGAAATCTTCGCCGGCATGTTGCCACGCTATGTCGTGTTGCAGTTGTTCCAGGCCATGCTGGAATCGGTCGCGGCGGAGAATGCGGCGCGCATGACGGCCATGGATTCGGCCAGCAACAACGCCAATGATGTCATCGACTCGCTCACGCTGACGATGAACCGCGCGCGCCAGGCCGCAATCACGAAGGAGATCATCGAGATCGTGAGTGGGGCGGCAGCGCTGTAGGGCAGTTGTCAGTTGTCAGTTTTCGGTTGTCAGTGAGCGCCCAGAGGAACGAGGCGGTTTGCAGCCTAAGCGGTATCAGGATCTTATTGCCTGGCAAAGGGCAGTGGCATTCGTAAAGAGAATTTATGTAATAACGTCGGATTTCCCCAAGGAAGAGCTGTTCGGCCTTAAGAGCCAGATGAGAAGGTCGGCTGTTTCGGTTGCGAGCAACATTGCCGAGGGACAAGGGCGAGGCACGATTGGGGAGTTCCACCAGTTTCTCGGAACGGCACGGGGCTCGCTTTATGAACTTGAAACTCAAATCGTCATTGCCGGTGAGCTGGATTATTTGTCTGAAGATCAACGGGATTCGTCTCTTCGTGAAGCCGCCGAACTGGGACGTATCCTTAACGGACTCAGGAGCTCTCTGAAGACGCCGAAGAAGTCGGTTCCATGCGCTCCGGCGCTGACAACTGGCAACTGACAACTGGAAACTCAATATGGCAGAGAATGTAGGACACGTAATACAGGTCGCAGGTCCCGCGGTGGACGTGCAATTTTCGGAAGCGGCGCTGCCGCCCATCTACACGGCGCTACGCGTCACCAGCGAAGGCTACAACGTTCCCCACCCGCTTGACGTCATCCTCGAAGTAGAGCAGCAACTCGGCGAAGGCCGGGTGCGCTGCGTGGCCATGGAGCCCACCGAGGGCATGGTGCGCGGCATGAAGGCGATCGATCTCGGCGGCCCCATTACGGTTCCCGTGGGCCGGGCGACGCTCGGCCGCGTGCTGAACGTCATCGGCAATCCGGTCGACAAGCTGGGGCCGATCAACGCCACCAAGCGCAATCCAATTCATCGCCAGGCGCCTGCATTCGACGAGCAGTCGACGCAGATGGAGATGTTCGAGACCGGCGTGAAGGTCATCGACCTTATCCAGCCGTTCTTGAAGGGCGGCAAAATCGGGCTGTTCGGCGGCGCGGGCGTGGGCAAGACCGTCGTCATCATGGAGCTCATCAACAACGTCGCGCTGAAGCACGGCGGCTTCTCCGTGTTCGCCGGCGTGGGCGAGCGCACGCGCGAAGGCAACGACCTCTGGCTGGAGATGCAGGAATCAGGCGTGGTCAATATCAAAGAGCCAGAGAAATCGAAGGCCGCGCTGATCTATGGTCAGATGACGGAGCCGCCGGGAGCGCGCCTGCGGGTGGCGCTGACGGCGCTCACCGTCGCCGAGTACTTCCGCGACGAAGAAGGCTCGGACACGCTGCTGTTCATCGACAACATCTTCCGTTTCACGCAGGCGGGCTCGGAGGTTTCCACGCTGCTGGGCCGCATGCCATCGGCTGTGGGATATCAGCCGAACCTCGCGACCGAGATGGGCGAGTTGCAGGAGCGCATCACCTCGACCAAGAAAGGCTCGGTGACTTCGGTGCAGGCGATTTACGTGCCCGCCGACGATCTCACCGATCCCGCGCCGGCCACCACGTTCGCTCACCTCGACGCGACGACGGTGCTTTCGCGCCAGATTTCTGAGCTGGGTATTTATCCCGCGGTCGATCCGCTGGCTTCGACCTCGCGCATTCTCGACCCGCGCATCGTCGGCGACCAGCATTACAACACGGCGCAGGCGGTGAAGCGTGTTCTGCAGAGCTATAAGGACCTGCAGGACATCATCGCGATTCTCGGTATCGACGAGCTAAGCGAAGACCAGAAGCTGACCGTGCAGCGCGCGCGTAAGATCCAGAAGTTCCTTTCGCAGCCGTTCTTTGTGGCCGAGCAATTCACCGGCCTGAAGGGACGCTACGTGAAGGTGGCGGACACGGTGCGCAGCTTCCAGGAGATTGTCGATGGCAAGCACGACGATATCCCCGAGCAGGCGTTCTATATGAAGGGTGACATCGACGAAGTGCTGGAAGAAGCCGAGAAGATGAAGGCGCAAGCGTAGGAGCAACCAGCAACTAGCTTTGGTGCTAACCGGCAACTGAGAACTGACAGCCGTCAACGGTTTTATGGCCGACACGATTCAACTTCAGATCGTCACACCTGACAAGCAGCTGCTCGACGAGGCGGTCGAGCAGGTGCAATTGCCCGGTCTCAACGGGTATTTGGGCATTCTGCCGGGACACGCGCCGTTGCTCACCGAGCTGGGGCCCGGCGAGATGAGTTATACGCAGGGCGGCCAGGTCAACTACCTGGCGGTGTCGTGGGGATTTGCCGAGGTATTGCCGCACAAAGTTACCGTTCTGGCGGACGCGGCCGAGCGCCCCGAGGACATCGATGTGAAACGCGCCGAGCAAGCGAAAGCGCGCGCTGATGAGGCGCTTAGGAAACAGGATCCGGAGCTGGACTATGACGCGGTACTGCTGGCGCAGCGGCGAGCCGAGGTGCGGCTGGAAGTGGCCAGGCGGGCAGGACAGACCGTCGGGGCCCGCTCTGCCAGCTAGTTCAACAACGCTTCCGGATTTCTACGCGCCACGTGCAGCAGTTTCAGCGTAGCCTGGCGCGGCTGCCGCAAACCTTGTTCCCAACTTTCCACAGCATTCGAGCTGACATTCAGCAGGCGTGCGAACAGCGCCTGGCTGGCATTCAATTGCTCGCGCAGGGCACGGATGTCAGCGGGTCTCATCGGCTTGGGCCGGGGAGGAATCTCTACCGTACGGAGATCGACCTTGCTGGTGCTCTCCGTCTCTGGCGATCGCTGATCGTCGCGGTGCTTGTTCTTCTTCTTCTCCCGCTTATCTTTCTTGCCCATACCGCGCCTCCTGTGCAACTGGTGAGTCCCACATTGTAGGAACGGCGCCGTCAATACGTAAATGGCGCTAACGGGGTATATCTTAGCCCACTTTTGGACCGGCGGCACCCATTACCGGCCGTCCTTTTTCCCCCATCTTCAGATAGCCCCAGGGCAGTTCGTGATCATGCGTGAACATCACCAGCCACTGCTCCGGGATCGCAACCTGGTAAAAACGGTGCTTGTTGGCGATCGTCTCCAGTGGAAATAGGTCGTAGCCCAGCACCCAGGTCGGATCGAGATGCTTGGCGTCGCACAGCAAATCGCTGGGATAGGCCGCAACTTTGCCGCCGCTGCGGATGATGACCGCCTGCAGGTCACGCGTGTGCCCGGGATAAACATGGACCGAGATTCCGGGCACGATTTCCGCGTCTCCCTTCAGCAGCTTCATCTGGCCGCTGCGCAGCAGAGGGTCGTAGTTGTCGGTCATGTAGCTGACGAAGTCGCGCTCGTGCTGCTCGTGGGCGTGCTCCATCTCGCCTTCCTGCACGTAATAAGTTGCGCGTGGGAAGGTCGGGACCGGCTTGCCATTCTGATCGTAGTAGGTGTTCCAGCCGCAGTGGTCGAAGTGCAGGTGGGTGTTGATGACGATGTCGATTTCGTCGGGCGAGACCCCGGTGGTTTCAAGGTTTTTCATCAGCTGCGCCTGGTTGCGGAAGATGGCCTGCCTTTTTTCGGGCAACTTGTTTCCGATGCCGGTTTCGATCAGCACGTTCTCGCGGCCCGTTCGAATCAGCACAGAATTCGTGCCCATACAAATTTCGTTCTTTTCGTCTGCCGCGATGCGCTTCTGCCACATTACTTTGGGGATGATGCCGAACATAGCGCCTCCGTCAATGTGGTAGGTGCCGTCGGACAGGATGGTCAATTCGAAATCGCCCAGCGAGGTTCGGTGCAAGTCGAGCTCCTTAAGAAAGGTAAATGAGATCATAACCAAAGCCGGTTCGCGAGAGAACCGCCCTGAGGTTGCGATGCTTATGAAGTGGTCGGCGTGCTTATTACTGATGCCCTTGGCGATGCTGGCGGGGAGCGCCGCGCAAACCGCCGCTCCTGCTCCCTCACTGCCTCCAACCTCCGGACAGACGGCTTCCGCACAGCCCGGCGACGAACTGGCGCAAATGCGCGACGACCTCAACCGGCTGGAAAGCCTGAACCTTAATATGAGCAGCGAGATCGAATTCCTGCGTGATCAGAATCTGCAAATCCTGCTGCGCACCAATTCGCAGATGTGGACGGTCTTAATACACGACTTGCGGCGCCAGATCGATCGTGAAGAGCAGCGGCGAAGCCCAACGCCGAACAACAACTCCGGCGCTAAGCCGAGCCGCTGAAGCTGGCGATCAGTGGGTCTTGTTGGTGAGCTGCAGGCCTCGGTGATCCTCGGCAGAAGACAGTGTTACGGGTTTGTCGTTGGGCAGGCGCGCGTTCGTGCGCTGGCGGCGAACATATGCGAGCCACAGCACCGCGGCGAACGCCAGCAGAACGATGTACGGCCAGCGCAGCGTGAATCCGTGATCCGGCGGCACGACTTTCATCGGCATCGCGAATTCCGCAGACTGCAACCCTTCATGAACGCTCATCAGCAAGGACCAATCGCCCACAGCCGGTATCTCGAGATCGGCTGACTGCAGCAGTTTGTTCTCTGAGCCTTCCGTGCCAGCGCGAACCGGCTTTGTGTCCCGCTCGCTGCCGATCTGCCGCGCTCGAATCTCGACGATCGCGTCCCGCAGCACTTCCTGGGTCTGACGGTTCTGAACCAGGAATGCAAAGCTATTTGGCCCCGTCTCCAGGTCGCCGGCCACGGCGAACACGGCAATCGAAAATGGTCCGGAAGTCGCATGCATGCGAAGCGCCTGGTCGTCATCATCTGAAGATTGGGATGCGAGCATCGCCAGGCTCAAACCAGCCGCTGCAGAGAGAATCACGAATGTGATCGCCTGAAGGCGGTGCGCGCCCAACCGCCGCTGCAGCCGCGCATAGGGAAACGACGGCTGTGCGCGCAGCCATTCGAAGACGCCGCCGGAAGTACGCTGCGGCTCAGCTTCGACCTGAGACGTTTTCTTCGACAGACACTGCACTGCAATCACCATGGCGGGGATCAGAAAGGCAACCGATCCCACGACCCACATAATCGCGCCAGAGGCGGCCTGGTCGTGCAGAGCGGAAAAGCCGAACAGCCTCGGCATCCCGGCATACGACGGATAGAGCACACGATCGGAGAAAACCAGGATTGCAGACAGAATCGTGTTCTGCACATCGCCGATGAGCAGATAGGGCACGACCGCCCAACGCGGCGTTTGCGGCCGGCTCGGCCAGGGCTGCACCACGGGCCACCAGAAAATCAGGGAAGCGACGAAGAAGCAGGCGTGTTCGAACTCGTGCCACGAGCTTGATGTCAACGCCAGTTCGTACAGACGCGGCGTGTGCCAGGCAAACATCGCCACGCTCATCAGAACCAGCGCGACGGAAAGCCTGGTAAGAGCGCTGCCCAGGCGTTTCGCCAGGCGCCAGTTCAGAAACGGCCCGGCAAACTCGCGCGCAGCGAAGACCGGCAGCCCGCGCACCAGCGGAATAAGCGGCGCGCCGAGCAAAATCAGCGGAGGCGCGACCATCATCAGCAGCATGTGCTGCAACATGTGCGCAGTGATGATGAAGCTGGAGAAAGTATCAAGCGGCGAAGCCAGCGCAACCCACAGAGTCAGCAGACCGAGCAGGAAGTAAACAGCACGCCAGCCGGGAACAAACGGTACTTGGGCGCGCCGCATCAAAAGCCAACCACGGAGGTAAATAACCGCAGTCAGAACGAGCGCGAGGCTCGCCGCCGGAGGCACCGACCAGGAGAACAAGACCGCTTGGGCGACCGAAGGCATAACATCAAGACCGCCGGCGGGCGCTGCCGCTGCTCCGCGCGGCTAGCTGGATGATCCACAAAGAAGCCACGATTGCGAGGATACTAACAGATCAAGAGAGCGCCGCACCCTCGCGGCTACAATGGCCTTCTCTTGTGGCTCGCTTATGACCTTTGTGAACTCGCGCGTGATTCGGCTCGCTCTGGCCAGCATGGTCGGAGGACTTCTGATCGGACTGGTCGGAGGCGCCTTTCGCTATCTATTAATCACGCTCGACCATATGCGTACCCAGCTGATCGTCTGGGCGCATATGCACGTTCACGTCGGCTGGCTTCTGCCTATTCTGTTCGGCGCCGCGGGTGCGTGGCTGTCGCGACTGATGGTGCTGAAGTTTGCGCCCACGGCCGAGGGCAGCGGGGTGCAGCGCGTCGAGGCAGTATTCAGCGGTGAAGTTGAGCCGGCATCGGCCATGGTGGTGCCGGTAAAGTTTTTCGGCGGACTGCTGGCCATGGGCTCGGGACTAGCGCTCGGGCGCGAAGGCCCCACGGTACAGATGGGCGCGTCGTTTGGGGTTTTGGTTTCCAAATATCTCGTACCCGGCGAGGAAGATCGCCGCGTGGTTGAGGCCGCCAGCGCGGGAGCGGGCTTAGCGGTCGCATTCAATGCTCCCATCGGTGGTTCCATCTTCGTCTTCGAGGAACTGACCAGCAGCTTTACTCCCTGGCTGCTCATCTCCACCCTGGCCGCCGCCTCGCTGGCGGTGTGGCTCATGCGCATCATGCTGGGGAACTCGCTGAGCTTCACGGTGCAGCAAGTGAGCCCAACCGCGATTTGGACTAAGTGGCCATTTCTGGTTCTCGGAGCTTTGCTCGGGTTAGTCGGAGCGTTGTACAACGCCAGCGTGATGGGGTTGCTGCGCTTGTCGGACAAGATGTCCCGCATCTCTTCGCTCAACCGCGCTGCCATCATCGGCGGTGTCGTAGGGCTGATCGCATGGTTTGTGCCGGGGATGGTGGGCGGCGGTGACTCCTTGACCCAGTCGATACTCTCCAACCAATTTGCGATTTCGGTACTGACCGGGATCTTTGTCGTGCGATTCGTGATCGGCTGCTGGTCTTACGCGGCCGGCGCGCCGGGCGGATTGTTCGCCCCCATGCTGGTTCTGGGCGCCTCCTCGGGTGCTCTCTTCGCCGGGGTCGTCAATTATCTGCTCCCCAGCGCTGAGCTTTCACTCGCCGCGTGCGCGATCGTCGGCATGGGCGCACTCTTCACCGCATGCGTGCGGGCGCCGCTGACCGGCATTGTGTTGGCCATCGAGATGACCGGCCGCGCCGACCTTACGCTCGGCCTGCTGGGGGCGTCGCTGATGGCAATGCTCGTGACCATGCTGCTGCAGAGCGAGCCGATCTACGATAGCCTGAAACGCCGAATGTTGTCGCGCGTAACGGTTACGCCCCGCAGAGTCGACGTGGGCGCAGAGAGGCCGGACGAGCGAACACCGGAGCCAGGGAATTGACCTTATGCGTTGAGGGACCGCTGAAGTGGCCGTGACTCAGAGCGTCGCGACGGATGTGCGTGCGGTCATCGTGTGTTGCTCGCCGGGGCCAAGTTCCACGGCGAATCCGCCGACATTGCTGACTTCGATGCACAGCATCTGCCGCCATTGATCTTCGCCCAGATCTTTTAGCTCGCGAGCCTTCTCGCTCCACGGGTTCCAGATTACCGTTGCGTGGGAATTCTGTTTCGCGACCGTGATCCTACGATGTAGGACAGCGTCACTCAATTGGAGAGCATGCTCCGTGTTGAGATAAACCCGGTCCGTCTCGGCGGCGATGGTGACGTCGCCAGCCTGGATTTTTTCGCGAAAAGCATCGGTCTTGTCGAGATAGTGAACCTGGTTGAGCCCGGCGATTTTGGCTTCCGTGGCATCTCCCACGCGGTAGTAGGCATGAAGTGCCTCTTCAAAACGAATGGGAGCGGTTCCCGCATTGGTTATCGTGAGCTCCAGCACCATCTCTGCTCCGAAGGTCACGCGGTACAAAGCGCGGAACTCTGCCGGCCACCAGTGGCGCGAGCTGTCGTCGTTGGCAGTCGACATACTCACGGCAACGCTCCCGCCGTTTTGCTCAACCGAATCAAGCTGCCAGTCCTTAGTGCGCACGAAACCGTGATCGGGGGCGAGAGGATCGTCGGTTTTCTTGCCGAACCAGGGGAAGCAGATGGGAACGCCGCCGCGAATGGCTTTTCCTTCTTGCCAGATCGAATGTGGGCTTAGGAACAGAATGTCTTCCGCGCCTGCGGGCTTCCACGAGGTGACGTGCGCACCATACAGATAGATCTCACCGGAAGCGGCCGGCGTATTGACCAGCAGCTTGGGCCAACCGCCGCCGCCGGCGACGATTTGTGCGATACCGGGTATCCGAAAACGGCGATCAAGTTCAGCAATCGTTGTGCTCACGAAACACTCCTTTAACAAAGCGGCCGTCGGCCGTCGGCACTCGGCCAATGCTCGAACAGCACTCATACGACGGCTTCGTTTCTCGTATTTCGAATTTATGTAATGGCCGAATGCAGACTGCCGAATGCCGGCACTGACTCGCGACGAATGCCCGCGCCGGTGTATAGTAGCAGGCGCTGTTTCACACGCCGTCGTCTATTCCCAACGCATTCAGCACAACATGCTGTTAAAGCCGGATTCGGCCCTGATAATTCTTGATTCAGTTTGAGGTGTTTGTATGAGAGCCACGCAAAAGCTGCACGAACTGGGCCAGAGTCTCTGGCTGGACAACATCACACGAGACCTGCTGGACCGAGGCACGCTGAAACACTACATTGACGACTTCTCGGTCACCGGCCTTACATCGAACCCAACCATTTTCGATCACGCCATCAAGAACAGCCCAACGTATGACCCGGCAATTCAGCAGAAGATGCGCGAGGGCAAGTCGGGTGAAGCGCTCTTTTTCGAATTGGCCATCGAGGACCTGAGGCGTGCCGCCGACATGTTCGGCGACGTTCATCAGAAGTCGAAGAACGTTGACGGCTGGGTCTCGCTCGAAGTATCTCCGCTGCTGGCCTACGATACGCAGAGCACGCTGAAAGCAGCGCGAGAGCTGTCGCAGCGCGCGGGACGTTCCAACCTGTTCATCAAGATTCCGGGAACGAAAGAAGGGCTGGGAGCGATTGAGGAAGCGATCTTCGCGGGAGTTTCGGTCAACGTGACGCTGCTGTTCTCGCGCGAGCATTATCTGGCGCAGGCTGAGGCCTATCTGAAAGGCATCGAGCGGCGCATAAAGGGGGGCCTGCCGGCCAACGTGAGCTCGGTGGCTTCGTTGTTCGTCAGCCGGTGGGATGTAGCGACCATCAACAAGGTTCCCGAAGCGCTGCACGACAAAATCGGAATCGCGATCGGGGCGCGCACCTATAAGGCGTATTGCGATCTGCTGGAGACGCCGCGTTGGAAGGCCATCAAGGACGCGGGATACAATCCGCAGCGGCTGTTGTTTGCCAGCACCGGAACCAAGGATCCGAAGGCTTCCGACGTGCTTTATATCAAGAGCCTGGCGGCGCCGAACACCGTCAATACCATGCCTGAGAATACGCTGAACGCGCTTGCCGAGCACGGCGATGTCGGCGGCGTGCTGCCGCGCGACGGCGGCGACTGCGAACAAGTCATCGCTGAATTCGGCAAGGCGGGTATCGATGTCGACGCACTCGCGGTGCAGTTGCAGGAAGAGGGCGCGAAGTCCTTCGTCGAATCGTGGAATGACTTGATGAAGGTCATCGAGTCGAAGAGCATGGTGCTGGCCAAAGGCGCATAAAGATCATGTTCACCACGGAAGCACGGAAAGCACGGAAAACTCGGGTACGAAAGTAGCTTGGCGGTACGCGGCTATTTGGTAACGCCGACGAATTGCAAAATCCCGAATCTTAAGCTTCCGTGTATTCCGTGCTTCCGTGGTGGAAAAATCAGCGAATTTCAAAACAACAGGAGCGACTGATGCAACTCGGAATGGTGGGTTTAGGACGTATGGGCGCCAACATGGTGCGCCGATTGATGAAAGCGGGCCATGAGTGCGTGGTCTTCGACAGGTCTCCGCAGACGGTGCAGGATCTGGTGAAAGAGAAAGCGGTGGGATCGTCCTCGCTGGAGGACATGATCAAGAAACTCAGCAAGCCGCGCGCGATATGGCTGATGGTTCCCGCCGGCGTGGTTGACCAGACCATCGCGCAAGTCGCTCCTCATCTCGAATCCGGCGACATCCTCATCGATGGCGGCAACTCCTATTACATCGACGACATTCGCCGCTCCAAAGACCTGGCGCCCAAGGGCATTCAGTATGTCGATGTGGGCACCAGCGGGGGCGTGTGGGGCCTGGAGCGTGGATACTGCATGATGATTGGCGGCTCCGAGCAAGCCGTGAAGCATCTCGATCCCATCTTTAAGACCTTGGCTCCCGGACGCGGCAGCATCGACCGTACTCCGGGACGCGAGAAACTCGCCGGCACCTCGGAGGACGGCTATCTGCACTGCGGCCCCAGCGGCGGCGGACATTTCGTGAAGATGGTACACAACGGCATCGAGTACGGCATCATGGCGGCATATGCCGAAGGGCTGAACATCATCAAGACGGCGAACATTGGAAAGCACCAGGGCGAGATCGACGCCGAAACAACTCCACTGCGTGATCCTGAGCATTACCAGTACGACTTCAACCTGGCCGACGTCGCCGAAGTATGGAGGCGAGGCAGCGTTATCGCGTCCTGGCTGCTCGACCTGACTGCAATCGCGCTGGCCGAAGATCCGCAGCTCTTGAAGTTTGCGGGCCGCGTCTCCGACTCGGGTGAGGGCCGCTGGACCATCAAGGCGAGCATCGACGAGGCAGTTCCGAGTCCGGTGCTGACGACCGCGTTGTATGAGCGCTTCAGTTCACGCGGCATGGCCGACTTCGCCGACAAGCTGCTCTCGGCGATGCGTTACGAGTTCGGCGGGCATTTGGAGAAGGCGGCCGGGAAGTAATCACCAACACGCTCGTTGCAAGATTTGGGCCCCGGCTGAGCAGTCTCGATTGCGCATCACGCGCCGTTAGCTCGAAGGGCAGCACAATCGTAGCCCAGCACGTGAGTGCTGGGAAGGCTTAGTAGATTTAGATTCCCGAGTCCCTTCGCGGACGATACGAGGTTGTGCCGTCCTGACGGGCTTGTTTGTCTTGAATGAACTTCCTCACCCAGGACTTACGTCCTGGGCTACGATTGTGCCGCCCTTCGGGCTTTGCGGGCTGGGATAGCGCCACATTCAGAAAAACACCATGAACATCGAAATTCTCTCCGACATCAACACCCTGGCCAAGCGTGCGGCCAGCGTCATTGCTGCCGATGCGCGCGCTGCGGTTGCCGCCCGCGGCCGCTTCATTATGGCGGTTAGCGGCGGCAAGACGCCTTGGCAGATGCTGCGCGAACTGGCCAACGAACAGGTGCCATGGGCGAACGTTCACGTCTTCCAGGTGGATGAGCGAATTGCGCCCGCCGGCGATCCGGACCGTAACTATACCCATCTGCGCGCAACCTTGTTGGAGAACGCGCCCATTCCTCCCGAGCAGATTTACGCCATGCCGGTCGATAATCCGGACGTGGAAGCCGCGGCCGACGAATACGCGCACACCTTGGAATCCGTCGCCGGCAAGCCGCCGGTGCTTGACCTCGCGCATCTTGGCTTGGGGCCCGACGGCCACACGGCGTCGCTGATTCCCAATGATCCGGTGCTCAACGTGACCGACAGTGACGTGGCGATCACGGGCGTGTATCAGAACCGTCGTCGTATGACGCTGACCTATCCCGTGCTCAACCGTTCGCGCCGCATCCTGTGGCTGGTGAGCGGTAAGGACAAAGTCTCGGCATTGGCGAAGTTGCGCAAAGCGGATCCTTCGATTCCGGGCGGACGCATTAGTCAGACACAGGCGCTGCTGTTGGCCGACCGCGCCGCGGCTGGTGAATCAGCTACCGACCAGTCGGAGATCGCGGTGCGTTCGTAGGCCCTGTCGCTACACTTCAGCCGCTTGACGGCCGGCGAACCGCAGGGATGACTAGCACCTACAAGCGATGAGGCTAGCATCGGACCAGCAATGTCTCGCAAAGATCCAAGTAAACAGGTCTATTTTCCCGATATTCAACTGGAATTCGAGAACTCGCGCTACAATCTCCGGATTCAAATCGGAGGTGTTGGATGGGACGTCCCGTAGTGCATTTCGAGATTGGCTGCCGCGACCATGCGCGTACGGCGGAGTTTTTCAGCGAGCTGTTCGACTGGAACACCCAGGAATCCGGCCCGGCTACGATGATTGATACCGGTGCGGGTTCCGGAATCAACGGGCACATCACTGCGCTTGGGCACGAACCACACAACTACGTCACCATGTACATCTTGGTCGACGACATTCAGGCCTATCTCGATAAAGCTGTAGCGCTGGGCGGCAAAGCGCTGCTGCCGATCATCCAGATTCCACAGGGACAGTTTTCCTGGTTTGCCGATCCCGATGGCAATGTGATCGGGTTGTTCAAGGCTGCAAACTGAACGAGAGAAGCATGGGCCAGCTGACTCACAGAAAACCGCCTGCTCGGTTAGCGGACTTCGTTGACCTGTTTTGGTTGCACGAAGGCTACGACACGGTCCATGAGAAAGAGCGGTTGCTGCCTGACGGTACAGTCGAGCTGGTCATAAATCTGCGCGAAGATCGAATTCCAGTCTACGATCCGCGGCATCCGGAGCAGTTCCACACGATTCCCGGCTGCGTTATATCCGGACCGCGGTCGGAGTTTTTTGTCATCGATACCGCGAGTTCGGCCTTGACCATCGGCGTTCACTTCAAGCCGGGAGGCGCATTTCCGTTTTTCTGCGTGCCTCCCGGTGAGCTCAGCAATCAGTCGCTCGCGTTGGAAGCCTTGTGGGGTCCGGATTCGGCACGGCTACGGGAAAGACTGTTGATGGCGCCAACTCCTGAGCAGAAGTTTCGCGTGATGGAGTGCTGTCTGTTGGAGCGGTTGGCGAAGCCGCTCGAGCGGCACCCGGCTGTTCTCTTCGCGCTGCAGCAGTTTGGCCGATCGCAATGTCCGGCTCCCGTATCGCATGTGGCCGACGCGGTGGGTTTCAGCCATCGACACTTCATTCAGTTGTTCTCGAATGAGGTAGGGCTGACGCCGAAGCTGTTCTCGCGGGTGAGCCGGTTTCAGAAGGTCGTGCGAGCTACTCACGCGCTCGGTGAAATTGACTGCGCTCAGGTGGCGCTCGATTGCGGCTACTACGACCAGGCCCACTTCAATCACGATTTCTATGGCTTCGCCGGGATAACACCGCTCGAGTATCTGGAGCGCAAGACTCCGCACGTCAATCACGTGCCGATGGAATCCTAGGTCAACTTTTTACAATACGCCGCCTTCCAGTTTGCGGCAGCATCTTCAAAGTGCGGCACGCCCGAGTGCCGCGATTCACAACTAGAGGAGCCTTGCGATGGCAGTAAAGCCGATTCCCGACGGATATCACACCGTAACACCGTACATCACAGTCGACCATCCCGAAGCGGTGATGGACTTCCTGAAGAAGACCTTCGACGCGCAAGAAACTTTTGCCATGCGCGACGACCAGGGCCACGTGCAACACGCCGAGATGAAGGTCGGCAGCTCGATGGTAATGTTCGGCCGCTCGCACGGCGACTGGCATTCGCGTCCCGGCAACTTCTACATCTACATCGAAGATTGCGATGCCGTTTACAAGAAGGCGATCGCCGCCGGAGCCAAGTCGCTAAGTGAACCGGCCAACCAGTTTTACGGTGATCGTCACGGCGGCGTCACCGATTCCGAGGGCAACAACTGGTGGATCGGAACCCACATTGAAGACGTACCGGCGGACGAGATGGATCGCCGCGCCAAGGAGTTCCACCAGAAGCAGGCTGCTGCGCAAAAGTAGGTTACGCCGGAAGACGGCCGCACACCCTCGACTGGCTGTTGAGCACCGGGATATAATCAACGCTTGCCCGCTCGGCGCTTAGAGATCGCGGATTTGTTCGCCACTTTTGCGCCGGGCCGTAGCCGCGCGCTGATCCGACGCTGACCTTCGGCAGCGGCACTGGCAGAGCGCGAGCAGCAGTTGGCATACATCCCAGTTATTCAACATCCGAGGTTTCCGCATGTCAGGCCATTCCAAATGGGCAACCATCAAGCACAAGAAGGGCGCGCTCGACGCCAAGCGCGGCAAGATCTTCACGCGGTTGATAAAGGAAATCACCATTGCCGCCAAAAGCGGTGGTGATCCTGAGAAGAACCCGCGTTTGCGGGGCGCGGTCGCGGCGGCCAAAGCCGAGAACATGCCCGCTGACAACATCAAGCGCGCTATCCAGCGAGGCACCGGCGAACTGCCCGGCGTCTCGTATGAAGAGATCACCTTCGAAGGCTACGGCCCGGGCGGCGTCGCGATCCTGGTGGAGGTTTCGACCGACAACCGCAACCGCACGGTCAGCGAGATGCGGCACGCCTTCTCCAAGAATGGCGGGAACATGGGCGAAGCCGGTTCGGTCGCGTGGATGTTCCACAAGAAGGGCGACATCGTGATCGCCAAGTCGGCGGCCAAGGAAGATGACTTGATGAACCTGGTGCTGGAAGCCGGCGCCGACGATCTGAAAGACGACGGCGATAATTGGGAGATCCTGTGCGATCCTTCCGCCTATGAGACAGTTCTCGAAGCGGTGAAGAAAGCCGGCATCACGCCCGAAGTCGCCGAAATCGGCATGGTGCCGCAGAACTATACCAAGCTCGAAGGCCATCAGGCGAACACCATGATCCGGCTGCTGGAAGCCTTGGAAGATCAGGACGACGTCGAACACGTGTACTCCAACTTCGACATCGACCAGAAGCAGCTGGAAGAAGTCGCGGGATAAGCAGCAACTAGCGACAGCAAGCAATTAGCTGTTGAGTACCTGCTACCGAGTTTTCAAAGGGCATCGACCGAGTCCCGCTAGCGGGACGGCGACATGATAGCCCGGCACGCAGCGAAGCGGAGTGCTGGGCACGCTGGCCAAAAATTTTAGAGTCCCTTTAGGGACGACATATGCTTCATACAACTCCATCGTCAAGCTCACACTCGGCCGCTCTCAACGCGGCCGGTTGTTTTTTGCACTCGCGATGTTCATCCATCACAGTCTCGATCCGCGCCCGCGACATACCATATTCTTTGAGGTAAAAAGGAGTCCGCATGGCAACTATTGCCGAACCTGTTCTCATGGAAGAAACCGTCGTTCGTCCTCCCAAGCGTCTTCTCTACGGACCTGGTCCGGGGCAAGTTCATCCCCGCGTGTACCAGGCCATGGCGCAGCCGATAGTCGGTCATCTCGATCCCTACTTCTTCGAAGTCTCCGCCGACATTCAGCGCCTGCTGCGCACGGTGTTCGGCACCAAGAACCAGGAGACCTTCGTCATCTCGGCGACTGGCAGCGGCGGCATGGAGACCGCAATCAGCAACTTCGTCCAGCCGGGGATGAAGGTCGTCGTTTTCGCCAACGGCTACTTCTGCGATCGCCAGACCGAGATGGCGCGACGCCAAGGCGCGGAAGTTGTGCGCTTCGAAAAGCCCTGGGGCGAAGTCTTTGCCGATGACGAAGCCGCCGATTTCATCCACCGCGAGAAGCCGCAAGTTGTGGCCTACGTTCAGGCCGAAACATCCGCGGGCGCCTTCCAGCGCGGGGAAGCCATCTGCGCGGCCGCTCACGAAGTGGGCGCACTGGTCATCGCCGATTGCGTCACCTCGCTCGGCGCCATGCCCGTGGAGGTCGACAAGACCGGCATCGACATCGCCTACAGCTGCTCGCAAAAAGGCCTGAGCTGCCCTCCCGGCCTCGCGCCGATTACGGTCTCCCCGCGTGCCATGGAGTGGCTGCGGGCCCGCACCACGCCGAACCATTCGTGGTACTTCGACATCAAGCTCATCTCCGACTACCTCATCGAGTCGCATCGTTATCACCACACCGCGTCGGCGACCATGTTTTACGCCTTGCGCGAAGGCCTGGCGCTCGTCGAGGAAGAAGGCCTCCAGAAGCGCTGGGAGCGGCATCACCAGGCGCATCTCGAATTCGTGAAGCGAATCGAGAAGCTGGGGCTGGAGATGCACGTGGCCAAACCGGCTGATCGCATCTGGAACCTGAACACGCCCAAAGTGCCGCAGGGTGTCGATGACGGTAAGGTCCGCGCGACGCTGCTGAAAGAGAATGGCATCGAGATCGCGGGCGGCTTCGGCCAACTCGCCGGCAAGGTCTTCCGCGTCGGCCTGATGGGCCCGCTCGCCAGCAGCGAGAGCGTCAATCATTTCATGCACTGCTTCGAGAGCGCGCTGCGCGGCGCGGGCTACAAAGGCTGACCTGGTTTGAAGGGGCGGGGCTTCATCCCCGCCTCACCGTCTGTCCCAAACCCAGTGTGATCCCGACCGGAGAGTCCGCACATTCTTCCACTTGCGTCTTTTGCGCGCGCGGCGGACGCGGAGTGTAGAGACGAGGTGCGCTCAGCTTGATGGAAGAGTATGTGCGGTATTATGCGGCCTCCCCAAAGGTCTTGTAGTCGGTATAGCCATGTTCCGCGCCACCGTAGAACGTGGAGCGGTCAAAAGCGTTTAGCGGATGATCTCCTTTGATCCGCGCAACCAGGTCGGGGTTCGCGATGAAGAGTCGACCGAAGACAATTGCGTCCGCGTGATTTTGCTCGATCGCAAGGGCTGCGCTTGCCGGTGTGTAGGCAGCGGCAGAGAGTAGCAGTCCCTTGAATGTGGATCGAAACATTATTGCGTTGTTTACAGCGTCTGCGTGCAGCTCGTCCGTCAGACCAATTTCAGATCCGCGAGCTTCGATCAAGTGCAGGTACGCAATGTGGCGGTCGCTCAGCTCCTTGATGACGAAGCTGAAAAGCTTTTTCGGCTCGCTATCGTAAATGCCGCCATACTGCCCGAAGGGCGAGAGACGCACCCCAAGACGATCCGCGCCGACAGCGGCACTGACTTGCTCAACAATCTCAAGAAGAAAGCGGCACCGGTTCTCCTGCGAACCACCGTAAAGGTCAGTCCGTGTGTTGGTTCCGTCTTCCAGAAACTGTTCGATCAGGTGGCTATTTGCTCCCTGTAGTTCAACTCCGTCAAAGCCCGCTTCCATCGCATTCAGAGCCGCCTGACGGAATTTACCTACTAGAACCGGGATTTCAGCCGTCTCCAAGGGCCGAGGCGTTTCCGCCTTCACCTGTAGGAAATCTCTTGTGAGCGCGGGTATATTCCCAACGATTGCGGACGGTGCTACAGGGGCAGAACCGTCGGGCATCAATGAGGAATGAGAGTTGCGTCCGTTATGAGCGATTTGCAGGATGATCCGTCCTCCACAGGCGTGAACGGCATCAGTGACGAGGCGCCAGCCGGCGATCTGTTTTGCGGTATAGATTCCAGGGGCGCTTGGATAGCCATGAGCATCAGGGCTGATCGCCGTTCCTTCCGAGATGATGAGACCCGCGGATGCGCGCTGGGCGTAATAATCGGCGTTCATCCTGGTCGGTACGTTGTCGGCTCCCGCGCGCATCCTCGTCAGAGGTGCCATGATGATTCGATTCGGAAGCTGGATAGGCCCAAGCTGCAGAGGACTGAAAAGCGAATCCGTGGACATTGTCAGCCTTTCACGTTGCTACTTTGGCAGGATGGTTAAAGAAGTCTGATCTCGCCCATGTCGATTGCAACGAGCAGAGGCTCTCTCACAAGCTGATAATCGCCTTCATACGCATACACTCGACGCTTGGTTGGAACAATGATGCCGTCAACATCCCGGTAATCTGACGCATAGTTGAGTCCTGTGGCGCCGCCAAGAATATCCACCGTGTAGTCGTGCCGCCGCAGTAAGCCGTCAGGTCCAAAGCAGGAGATCTGTTCTTTTGTATGAGACTTCACGGTGTCGGGAAAGGTCACCTTCAGTCGTCGCCAGGTTTCACCCTCGGCCTGAATCGGCGGGATCTCCTCCGTAATGAATCCATCGTGGGTGTAGAGAAACGGAGTATTGAGGTAGGTCCACAAGGCTTCACCGACAAAGTACGCCACATGGATGTCGTCCCACGGCGTTTCTCTCTGTTGTCCTTCGAAGGACTTCTCTGGGTTATCGCGGGCGTCGATGGGCCTTCCGCTCATGGTTTCGATTACGATGCGGTTCGGCTCGAAGATTGCTCGCTTATCCTGACCGGGGAAGTCCACAGTGACGCGCTCGTTCCGGGTTTCGGCGGTCAGCAAGACGCTCTTGAGGAAGTCTCCCTTACCCTTGACATACCAGATCGCGCCCGTGATCGCTGCCGCAACCTTGATCGCCTTCACCTGGTTCCAACGGTCAAGACCGCCATGTGCTTCAACCGCCAGATTAAGTAGGTCGTTCATTGCTGCTCCCTTTGTGCGTGTGGCGTGAGAGTCGTGGACACGCGCCGGGTGCCAGGCCGGCTGCCCTGCATTTGGGCTGACACCCACTATGCAAATCTAGTAGCGACGTTTGCTGCGCGTGTTTTGACCGAATTATGTCGTCCAGTTCTCGACCGAAAGCCCTTGGATTCGCCGGAACTCGCGTTCGTTGTTGGTGACGAGGGTGAGGTCCAGGGCGAGCGCGTGGGCGGCGATCCAAAGATCGTTGTTGCCGATAAGGCGTCCTTGCTCCTCCAGCGTGGCTCGGATCTCTCCATAAGCTTGACCGGTCTGCGAATCCAGGGCCGCTACCGGGATATCACTCACAAGCTCCTGTAGCTGGGCAAGAGCCCGGTTGCGCTGGCTGCTCTTCATCGCGCCATAAGTCAGCTCGCCGTACGTAATGGTTGACATGACGACCTGCCCGGCGCGCAAGCGTTCAAACCGGGCCTTCACCTCGCGCGGCCGCTGGCGGGCGATGTAGATGCAGATGTTGGTGTCCAGCATGAAGTGCGGCGTCATAGCTTACGGCGCCGCTGCGGCGGCTGGTCCTGGCGTCCCTGGGACATGAAGTCATCGGGCATGGACGCCAACGAATCGAAGGCGCGTCCCAAGGTTCGCCGCAGCTTCCTTAAGACGACTTCCTCGCCGCGGCGAAAAATCTCCACCGACTCGACGTCAAAGCGAAACTCTTTCGGCAAGCGCACCGCCTGACTGTTGCCGGACTTGAAGATGCGGGCTGTGTTCATTCGCGCCTCTGCCAAGTATATACCAGGCGTATACACATCGATTCTTGGCGGCTCAAAAGAAAACCCCACTCAAGCAAAGGACGCTTGAATGGGGCACACTCCTGAGCCTGGCATTCTCCAACGCGGCTTCTACAAGAAACCTCTACGCCGTCCCTAATCGCTTCAGCACGTTTTCGCGGAAGCCGCGGCTGAGCGTCAGCTTGGTGCCGTCGCGCAGCAGGATCGAGTAATCGCCGTAGAGCGACGGGCGCAATGTCTTGATGCGATCGACATTCACCAGCGTGGAGCGATGGACGCGCAAGAACTGACGCTCGCCGAGCCGCGTTTCCAGCGAGGTGATGGTTTCGCGCAGGATGTGCGTGGCGGGACCGACGTGCAGGCAAACGTAATTGCCGGCGGATTCCGCCCAATCGATTTCGCCCGGTTTGAGGCAGACGATCTCGCCATCGGCTTTGATGACGATGCGCTGCGGAGGCGCGCTCTTCTGCGAATCCAGTTCGGACAGCAGGTTGAGCACGCGCCGCTGGAACGTCGCTTCCGACGGATGCTGGAGCTGCTTGCGCGCGTGGTCGAGCGCCTCCGACAGCCGCTCTTTGGAGACGGGCTTCAGCAGGTAGTCGAGCGCGTGGACTTCGAAGGCTTTCATGGCGTAGCGATCGTAGGCGGTGACGAAGATGGTCAGCGGCATCCACGCGCCGCCAAGTCCGGAGCCGTTGGTGGAGCCCGCCGCCTGATCGCGCAACGCGGAGACGACGCCGAAGCCGTCAGTCTCGGGCATCTGAATGTCGAGGAACACCAGGTCGGGCTTTTCGCGCTTGATGAGCGCGATGGCCGACTTGCCATCGCCGCACTCGGCCACGATCTCCAGATCGGGCTCTTCGTCTAGCAGGCTGCGCAGGCGTTCGCGCGCCAGGGCTTCATCGTCGCTAAGCAACACTCGAATGGGCATCGCGGGTCGTGACCTCCTCGGAAAAAATGCGGAAAGGAATATGGATCTTGATGATGCAGCCGCCACCGGGCGCATCATCCAGAATCAAGCGGTGATCGTGGTTGTAGAGCTGTTGCAGACGGGCGCGCGTGTTGCGCAGGCCCACGCCTTCGGGCGGGATGGAACCGTCGAAGCGGGTCAGGCCGATGCCGTCGTCGGCGATCTCGAGCCAGAGCTCGTCGAAAACAACGCGGCTGGAGATATGCACGCATCCTGGCGCGCGCCGAGGGCTGATGCCGTGACGAATCGCGTTCTCGACCAGCGGCTGAAGGATCATGTTGGGCACCAGCGCCGAGAGCGTGTTGGCGGCGATATCCATTTCAACCTGCAGGCGGTCGCGAAAGCGCATCTGCTGGATGTCGATGTACTTCTGCAAGAGCGTGAGCTCGCGGCTGAGCGGGACTTCGTGCACGCCCATGGCGTCGAGCGACGAGCGCAGCAAGTCGGCGAGCTGCAGCGTCATGTTCTCGGCGGCGAGGCCGTCGTTGCGCGCCAGGGCCGCGATGGAGTTTAGCGTATTAAAAAGGAAGTGGGGTTCGAGCTGGATCTTCAGAACTTCCAGCTGCGCGAATGCGAGCTGCGCTTCCAGTTGCAACGATTGCACTTCGCGCTCGCGATACTTAGCGTAGTAGCTGATGGCCTGCGTGATCAGCACGATGTACCAGTAACGCTGCAAGTCCATCAGGGCGCGCGAAAGAACGTGCGGCAGATAGGGCAGGTGGGCTTCGGGGGTCCAGGTGACGAAGGGCTCGATCCAGACGATGAAGCAGGCCGCGACGAGGGTGAGCGCGATGCTGATCACCAGATGCAGCGGCAACATCAGCTTCCAGTTGCTGCGGTCGAAGGTGAAGCGGCGAGCCAGCGTGTACACCGGCGGGGTCAGCAGCGACCAGACGAACGAGATAGTGACGTTCCAGGCGAGAAGCTGCGCCCAGCTTTCGGGGCTGCCCATCGACGCGGTGTAGACGTGCGCGCCGGCGGCGCTGAGAAAGGCCAAGACGGTCCACAGCACAAACGCGATGGCCCAGATCATCCCCCAGCGCCGCAACGCGCCGAGCGCTGGGCGATAGCGGTCCTCAAGCTGCCGGTGATGACCAAAACCCGCCGGGAACCCGAAATCTTCTGCCATGATGTGACTCACGAAAACTGTGTTGAACCCCACACACACGACGACCGGCGCACCTGTTTAGGTGATAGACGGAAATGAGGGAAGAATGTTTCCGAAAAATGCGGGTATGATGAGGTTGGTTCGGGCAGGGTGTGTCCAGATGCGGACATCTCGGCTATGTTGTATAGAACATTCACCGCGGCGGCACAGGGATCACGGAGTATTTCAGTGCCTTTTCCTCGGTGCTCCTTGTGTCTCCGTGCTTGAAACTCCCATATGCACGAGCTCGGTATAGCCGCTTCCATTCTTGACTGCGTTGATCGCGAAGCCGAGCGGCACCCGGGCGGGCACATCTCGAAGGTGGGAGTTAAGATTGGGGAGCTCGCGGGCGTCGATGCCGACGCCTTGCGGTTCGGTTTCGAGGTGCTGGTGAAGGACACCGACCGGGAGCCGCTCACGCTGGAGGTGGAATTTGTGCCGCGCATGCAGCGCTGCTCAAAATGCGAGCACGATTTTCGCATGACCGAATTCGATCCGCGATGTCCCCGGTGCGGCGATTTCGGCACCACGTGCATCAGTGGGGAAGAGCTCGACATCGCGTACATGGAAGTGGATGAGTGAGGAACAGCCCCGGTAGAGCCGGCCTTGAGACGGGCGTCGCGGAATACATTAAGGCGGGCTGCAGTGATCATTCCATGATCATCGCAGCCCAGAGTTTAGTCGCAGCGCGAACGCGGCGCTGAAACGCCGCTCTACCCGAGCATGGAAGGGGACGAATGAACCGCATCGCGGTGGAAAAGAAAGTCCTCAACGAGAACCAGATTCTGGCCGAGCAGTTGCGCGAGCGCTATCGCGCGAACGGAGTGTTATGCGTGAACCTGATCAGCTCGCCGGGGTCAGGCAAAACGGCGCTGCTGGAGCGGACGCTGGAACGCATGAACAAGGACGAGCGTGTGGCCGTCCTCACGGGTGATCTGCAGACTGAGAACGACGCGCGGCGACTGGCGAAGTTCGGATTCCCGGTGAAGCAGATCACCACCGGTGGAACGTGTCACCTCGATGCACGCATGATCGAGCGGCATCTGGAAGACTGGAAGCTCGAAGACCTTGATCTGCTCATCGTGGAGAATGTCGGCAATCTGGTTTGCCCCTCGAGTTACGATCTCGGCGAAGACGCGAAGATTGTGTTGCTCAGCACCACCGAGGGCGAAGACAAGCCGCTGAAGTATCCTTCTATCTTCTTTAAGTCGGAGCTGATGCTGCTTACGAAGATCGATCTGCTGCCGTATGTGCCGTTCAGCGCCGAGCTGGCGCGGGAGAATGCGCGGCGGGTACATCCGGGAATGGAGATCATCGACGTCTCCAGCACCAGCGGCGAAGGCTTAGATCGCTGGCTGGAATGGCTGAAGACGCGACGGAAGGTCGAGGTTCATTAATAATCTTAGCGCGATCGTCTCGCCGCTCGCGCGGCATTGAGCTCCGAATTTATGCGCGCACCGAGAGCCTGCACGCGCCGCATCTCCTCGATCTGGAAGTCGCGCAGGTGCTCCGGCGTCTTGTGCAGCAAGGAACTCTGGCTGCGAGCCGGGCAGACGAAGCGCTTCGTGATCTACTCGACCTCCGCATCCATCGCTATCCCCACTCGGTGTTCCTGCCGCGGATTTGGCAACTGCGCCATAGCCTGTCCGCGTATGAGGCGGCCTATGTCGCGCTCGCCGAGGTCCTAACCGGGGCGTTGATTACACGTGACAAGCGGCTGGCTTCCGCAGCGGGACATTCCGCGAGCATCGAATTGTTCTAGTTCCGCTCTTCGGCGGCGTAATCTCAGCTCCCGCAAGAACTCGTCGATGTGACTGAAATCACAACTCCGTGTGACTCGAACTGTAGGTCTCGGCGCCCCTTCGCGTTTCAATCAGCTCAGCCCTTCGGATTGGGTTTTCAAATGTGGGAAAGCAGTTCATCGCCATATTCTGGGCCATTCGCCAGGTTGCGTGATTTCACCTTCGCGGCTGTGAGAAAAGGCTCGATCCAGGAGCAGTTGGGTGCCGGCAGACCGTCCAAGGGTATCTTCCAAGCTCTGCAAGTTGATGGGCCGAAAGGTGGTTATCAGAGCGCTGCGCCGCCTTCGCCGCGGCTCGAAAACGGCGAGCTTCGTGCTTATGAACCTGGCAGAGGAACTGTGAGGATCTCCAGGCAACAAGATCAAGCCAGACAGTTGATGATGGGAGCGATTACTCGCAGCGCGATCCTGCTGGCGAGAATCGTTCTCCTCCTGCTGGCCGTGGGTTGGGTGTCGCGGGCCTTCGCCGGGGTGCACCCGGTGCCGATTGAAAAGAACGCGAATTGCGCCGAATGCCACGAGGATAAGGCCAAAGGAAAATTCGTGCACTCAGCGATCGCGATGGGTTGCACCAGCTGCCACGAAGTCCGGGTGAACAAAGACGTTACGCGCATCAAGCTCACAACCACAACGCCACAGTCGCTGTGTCTTACCTGTCACGCGGACCACAACGCAGCCGACATGAAGGGCAAAGTGCATCCGCCGGCCGTACGCGACTGCATCAAGTGCCACGACCCGCATGAGTCGAACAACAAGTACCAGCTGCTGAAACCGGAGTCCGGAGATAAGGGCCAGAACCTCTGCCTGGAATGTCACACCCAAGGGGTCAACGTTCCGGCGGGGGGCAGCCGTCACGCTGCGCTCGACATGGGTTGCGATACTTGCCATGTCACTCACAAGACGGGCGAGCGCGGCAAAGAGGAGTTCGACTATCACCTGACCAAGGCCCCGCCGGCACTGTGTCTCGATTGCCACGATCCCAAAGACGCGAGCCTAGTCAAGGCGCACCAGGGGCAGCCGTTTGCGACCGCGAACTGCGTGCAATGCCACAACCCGCACCAGTCCCGCTCGCCGCACCTTCTGCAGACGTTCACCCATCCGCCGTTCGCGATGGGCTCGTGCGACACCTGTCACCAACCCGCGAAGGACGGCAAGGTTGTTCTCACCCAAGCCGACAGTAAGGCGCTGTGCGTGACCTGTCACAGCGACGTGGCGGAGAAGATCGACAAGGCGAAGGTGCCGCATCCGGGAGCGCAGGGAGATTGCGTGACCTGCCACAATCCACATGCCGGAAAGACCCCGGGTTTCATCCAGCCCGATCCGGTCAACGCCTGCCTGGCCTGCCATAGCCAGCAGGCCGACGATTTCAAGAAGGCGCACCTGCACGAGCCGGCTTACGAGCTGGGCTGTGCCACCTGCCATACGCCGCACGGTGGCGACAACGAACATCTGCTGCGCGCCAAGGGCAATGCTCTGTGCTTAGAGTGCCACGGTCCCGATGCGAAGCCGCAGCAGCTGGAATCCGAACACGTCCTGACCATTTTCAACGGCCAGGTGAAGCTGCCCGAGGATTACTACCAGAAGAACAAAGTTGTCATTCTGCCCATCAAGTATGGGCTGGGCCATCCGATGCTCGGCCATCCGGTGCAGGACGTGATGGATCCGGCGGATATCACCAAAGTCAAGACAAGCATTACCTGCATGACGTGCCACCAGCCGCACGCTTCCACGCAGCCGGACCTGCTGGTGAAAGACCAGGCCAACAATATGGCTTTTTGCGACACCTGCCATAAGAATCGGTTGACGTTGAAGTAGGAGCGGAGAGGGAGATTGAGAGCGCAATGATGACCAAGCTTCGCCGCAGATGGAATCGACTCGACTACGCACTAACCGTGGCCGCGCTGATCGTGGCTTCACTTGTTCCAAATCCCGCACTTGGCAGCAATAAGAAGAAGGCGCAGCCGGAAGCGACGAAGGCCGCCGAGCCGGCGAAGCCGCAGGACATCAGCAAGCTGGTCTGGCCCACGCCGCCGAACGTGGGACGCGTTCGCTACGCCAGTTATTTCGCGGGAATGCCGCTGGACTTTACCCCGGCGTCCGAAGAGCCCAAGAAGAAAGCCACGTGGATGGACCGTCTTGCGGGCGTGCAGGACCCCAACAACAAGAGTCACTCAAAGCCGGTGCCCTTCCAGCTGCTGGCGCCGTACGGGATGGCGGTAAATTCCAAGGGCGATCTTTATGTTGCCGACCAGAGAGTGGGCGGCATCTTCATCTTCAACACGGAAACGAAAGAGACGAAGATCATCGGCAACGGGCACGAAGCCACGTTTGCCCTGATCAATGACGTCGCCATCGACGATGATGACCGGCTGTTCGTGACCGACGGCAAGCTGCATCGCGTACTGGTCTTTGACAAGACCAATAAGGTCGTTGACCAGATCAAAGATCGGCTGATCGATCCCGTAGGTATTGCCATCGATACGGAAACCCGCCAGCTCTACATTGTCGACACTCAGGCCGACCAGGTGGTGGTCTATGATGCGGACACGCTCAAAGAGAAGCGGCGCATCGGCACCGGCGGCAAGAAACATGAACTCACCACACCCGGCGACTTCTCGCTGCCTACCTTCGTTGCGGTGGACAAGGACGGTAACGTTTACGTGACCGATACGATGAACTGGCGGGTTGAGATCTTCGATGCCGACGGCAACTACATCGGCCAGTTCGGCAAACACTGCGACGGCCCCGGATGCTTTGCACACCCGAAAGGCATTGGCGTCGACAGCGACGGTCATATCTGGGTCGCCGATCCTATGCTCGATCTCCTGCAAGCGTTCAATCAGCAAGGCCAGCTACTCGGGATTGTGGGTGGACATGGCAATCTGCTGGGACAGTTCTCTGAGCTGGGCGGCGTTTTCATCGACAAGCACAACCGTATCTTCACTTCAGAACAGTATCCCGGCAGGGTGCAGATGTTCCGCTACATCACCGACGCCGAAGCTGATCAGCTAAAGAAAGAGAAGGACGCGGAAAGAGCGGCCAAAGCCGCAGAAAGGGCCTCTGTGGGTAGCCCGTCGACACCGCAGGCGGCGAGCCCAGCTGCCTCGGCTGCGGCGGCCAAACCAGACGCCGCGAAATAGGCGGTTCGCAAAGTCGCTCACGGCATGAAGGCGCGGGGCTCGAAGCGGTAGTTCGAGCTTTTTGCCCATGTTCCTATCCTGGTAATCACAACCCTCGAGGCTCAACAGCAAGCCCGAACCGGCAGGCTGAATATCTTGCGCTTGAAGCTCTCCCATCTGCCATATCCCATTCCCAATTCGGTCGGTGCGCGATTTCACCAAGGGTCTGTGTTAGTTGGCTCTTTTCTCCCCGCCTCCCTCGAGTTTTCCTCAGGCGCAATCCCGCAGAAACTATTGTGGATCAGCAGATTACGGCGGAATTGGGTGCCATTCACTTCGGCGGCTGACGTGCACTAAGCATGATCGGAGGACGAAGGGGCCCCGGACTCCAAACTGCAGCTTCACATCAGGAGATCGATCTCAATGAAAAAAGCACTCTTAGTATCGCTGATGATTCTGGCCGTCGGGATGTTCGCGGTGGCGCAGATTCAAGCCCCCACGTCCGACGTACTGGGCGCTCACCTCAATTACGGTCGCGGCTGCGCCGCCTGTCACGCACCGCATAGCGGCGCGTTCGGCAACGGCATTTACACTTCCGATCCCAACACCGGCAACGACGCCTTGTGGGGCCAGAACGTCCAGCCCCTGTTTGGCCAGACCTTCCAGACCGGCGGCACCGATCGCGGTACCTACGCCCTGACCTTCCCGGCGACCTGGACCAGTGATCCAGTCGCGGAAAACACCATGACGTGCCTGAGCTGCCATGACGGCAACCTGGCCACGGGCTCGCACATGCTGAACAGAGTCTATGAGACCCTGCCCGGCACGTACGGCAGCAACCCCATTCCGACCCTGCTCGGCAATAACGGCGCCGGCCAGGTTGGCGACTACCTCAATGACCACCCAGTGGGCGATAACGCCGTCATTGGTTGCGGCGGGCAGTACAACTGGGATTGCACAATTGCCGCAAACGGCGTCATCCAGATGACTGGCGCGAATTCGTCGCAGTTCGTCAAGAACTATGGCTTCTTTGTAAGTCCCGTCGTCTACAACACGAATCAGCCGACGGTTCAGTGCACCACCTGCCACAATCAGCACCTGATGAACGTGGTAAAGGTCACCAACGGCCCGAACTCCGGTCTGCCCAGCGGCTACTACGCCACGATGTTCTTCATTCGTGCGCCGTATAACCCGGCCAGCGGAACTCTGGGCTCCAACCAGACGGCTCAATTCTGCCGGCAGTGCCACGGTGGCGAAGGCAACGAGTCGAACGGAAGCTACACCATTCCGACGACCTTCTAACTCGCAATGCTTTGGGGAGAGAGGAATCTCTCCCCAGTTCTTCCTTCAGGTGGGGAAACACGGGTGAGGAAATGAAGTTCAAGCTTTCAGTCTGCGCAACCGTCCTTTTCAGTCTTTCAGTCGCCCTTGGCCAGGTAGCCTCCCATCAGCAAGCGTCCCCGCAAGCAGCGCCGCAATCGCAATTTACGGTTCCCTCGACATATTTGAAGCCGGCCGGCAAGCCGGTAGTGCGAGTGAACGGCGTGGTGCTCACGGACGCGGACCTGGTTCGCGAGGAATATGCGATCTTCCCCTATGCCAAGCAGCATGGCGGCAAGATCCCGGCGGACATGGAGCCCGGCATCCGCAAGGGCGCCTTGCAGATGATCGTCTTCGAAGAGCTGGTGTACCAGGATGCGCAGAAGCGGGGAATCACGATTTCGCCGGAGCGCATCAGCAAGGCCGAAGCCGAGTTTCGCAAACAGTTCGACAGCCCAGCCGAGTTTCAGCAATTTCTCAAAGTTGAGTTTCAGGGTAACGAGAAGGCGCTGCGGGAAAAGATCAAGCGCTCGCTTCTGATCGAGCAGCTACTGAAAACCGAAGTGGAAACGAAGTCTACGGTATCGGCCGCCGAAGTTCGAGCTTATTACGACAAGAACCCCGCACGTTTTCAATATCAGGAATCATTCGCCATTCAGACGATTTCCATCATCCCGCCCGATAAGGCCACGCCCGGCCAGTTAGCAGAAGCGAAGAAGCGCGCTGAAGACGCTTATAAGCAGGCGAAGGCGACCAAGACGGCCCAAGACTTCGGGCTGCTGGCAGAAAAAGTTTCCGATGACGATTACCGGGTAATGATGGGCGACCACAAGTGGGTCCCGCGCGACAAGATGCCTCCGGAGATGCTGCAACCTGCCCTGAAGATGAAAGAGGGGGAGATAAGCGGACTGATCCAGGTGGGACCGATTTATGTCATCTTCCGCCTGAACAAGCACATTCCAGCCGGCAGGACGCCGTTTGAGCAGGTCAAGGTTCCATTAAGGAAAGAGCTGGAGAAGGACAAGACCGAACAGGTTCGCACCGCGTTGGATAAGCGGCTGCATCAGAACGCGAAAGTAGAAACGTTGTAAGGGTGGAGCAGGCCTTTAGGCCTGCGCCACGGCGGATCTTTTTGAGATCAGGGGCTTCAGCCACGAGGTATCAAGAAGGCCGTGGGACGCGAACCTAAAGGTTCGCTCTACCAGGCCCAATTGGTGAGAGACGTGGGGACGCGAGCCTGATCGCTCGCTCTACCAGGTTCCGGGTAAAGCCCCAAGTGCGAGATGAAGTGGGGACGCTGGCCACGGGCCACTGGTCACTCATAAGGCCACGAAGATGGCCGTAAAAGATGGGGTAGGGGTGTGGCAAGGGGAATTCATAGTGCGCGGTTGATCCTATTCGGGATGGTGCTGCTGGTATCTATCCCCTTAGCAGCGCAAATTACTATCGGCGACAACATTAGCCTTACCTCCAATGGCACCATCAACGCGGGCTACAACGACACATATGGCAATCAAATCAACTCCAGCCACGGTTTAGCCTTCGGCGGAGCAGCGGCGCTCAATGGGTATTACTATAGCCCCAGCTTTCTGTCATTCAGCGTAAACCCTTACTTCAATCAATCCCGCAGTAATTCCGATACAGCTTCCATATCGGATGCTTCGGGTGTGTCGCTGAATAGCAATATCTTCAGCGGCAGTCACTTTCCCGGCGCGGTCACCTACGCAGCTAATTACAATAGCACGGGGAATTACGGAATACCGGGCATCACCAGTTTAAACACGAACGGTAATAACCAGACCTTCGGCATCAATTGGGGGGCATTCGTCCCGGGGCTGCCGAGCTTGGCCTTGGGTTACCAGCAGGGCAGTAGTAATTATTATCTATACGGCACCGATGAGAATGGAAGCTCGAACTTCCGTTCGTTCAACGCCAACTCCAACTATGTGCTCGCAGGTTTTGGCTTAAATGCGGGCTTCGTGCATGGCATAAGCGATTCCCTGGTTCCAGGTGTTATTGTCGGCGGGCAGAATGCAACCACGAACTCCGACACAACCACCTTCACCGCCGGGGTTGCCCATCCACTACCGTGGAGCGGCAGCTTCAATACGAATTTCAACCGTACCGATCTTAACTCCGACTACCTTGGATATCGCTTCAATGGCGATATTGACGTGATTACGTCGAACGCCTCATTTCATCCCACTCCCAAACTGACGTTCTCCTTGAGCGGTGACTACACCGACAACTTCAGCGGGTCGCTCTACCAGGCGCTCTATCCCACCACGTCTGCTAGCAATTTGTCTTCGGGAGCTTCAGGCGCAGGAACGGCAACGGCAAATCAACCCACCTCGGGTACGAGCGGGGGCGGAGTTCTAGACTTGCAACAGAGCAATCAAACGTCTCACGCTTATGACTTTCTGTTTGACACCACCTATTCCTTCGCCAACAACCTGCAAGCCAGTGGGCAGTTCGAGCGGCGCCAGCAGAGCTACTCCGGGGAGGACTTCGGCTCCAACTTGTATAGCGCAGGAGTGATTTACACGCGCAAGATTGCCGGAGGGCACATTGGCGCATCGGTGGATGTAATCGATAGCACCGTAGACAACAGCGGCCGAAATGAACTGGGTTTCAATACCAACGTCAGCTTTACCCGCCAGTTTGGCGCGTGGCAGGTGAGCAGCTATGCGGGGTATGCCCAGAATGTCCAAACCTTCCTGATTACCTACAACAGTTCGTCCTATAGCTTTGGCGGAAATGTAAGCCGTCGTTTTGGAGAGTGGTATTGGTCGGCTTCAGCCGCTAGCGGACGCAGCGCCCTGACCGACCAGCCGGGAACCAGCAACAGCAGCGAGAGCTTTGGCATGAATTTAAGCCGGCGATTCTTCGGCCTCGGCGCGGGTTACTCGAAAGCGGATGGCAACTCCTTGGCTGGCGCAGGCGGTCTGGTACCAACGCCTCTGCCTCCGACCATTCCTGCCAACCTGCTGGTGCTGTATGGTGGGTCCAGTTACTCCTTCTCAGCGACCGCGGCTCCCAAGCGCGGATTTTCCGTCACGGCCAGCTATGTGAAGTCGCGGAGCAATTTCGACAATGTGGGCGTCACGACCTTCAACGACTACGAGCAGGAAAACTTTTATCTTCAGTACCAATTCAGGCAATTGGGCATGAATGGGGGCTACACCCGGTTAGTGCAAGGATTCAGCGCTTCGGGACTCCCGCCGGCGAACTTTAACTCGATCTATATTGGTGTGTATCGATGGTTCAACTTCTTCTAGGTCGGCGGGGGGCAGGACACTTCAGACTGGCTTGGTGCATAGTTTTGGGGATCGCGCTATTGCCGTCGCAGGTCTGGGCCGGAGCCAAGAGCAAGGGTGAGCCAACCACGGTAGAAGTCCCGGAGCTGCTGCTGGAAGGCGGCCGCAAGCTTACCTTCGAACGTAGCCTTAGCACCGATCGCGACGTTCGCTTCAAACCGGGCTTCTTCACTCGCGTCTTCGATCTGGTGGTCGGTCCGCCCGATCTGCACTTCTTGGTACGTCCCTACGCCGTGGTGGAAGATTCGCGCGGGCGCATCATCGTGACCGACCCGGGCGCGCAGGGCGTGCACATCTTCGATCCTGTTCAAGGCAAGTACAAGTTCGTCGAGCGCGTCGACAAGGGCAAGGACCCAATGCTCGCGCCGCAATGCGTTGCTGTCGATGATAAAGACAACATCTACGTCACCGATTCCGAGGCAGGTAAGATTTTCGTCTTCAATGCGGACGGGAAATATCAGCGCGCGCTCGGCAGCTTGAAAGGCGGGGAAGGCTTTTTCAAGCGGCCCACGGGCATCGCAATTGATTCTGCGGAACAGCGAATCTATGTGACCGACACGCTGCGCAACAAGATCTACGTGCTGGACATGAACGGAGAGGTAATCAAGACCATCGGCAGGAACGGCGAGGGGCAGGGCGAGTTCAACTATCCCACCGAGTTGCGGCTGGCGGGCAAGGACCTGTTGGTGGTGGACGCGATGAATTTTCGCGTGCAGGCAGTGGACCGCTCCGGGCAGTTCCAGTTCGCTATTGGCGCGATCGGTGATGCCGCGGGTGAGATGTTCCGGCCGAAGGGAATCGGCATCGATTCCGAAGGACATATTTATGTAGTCGAGGGATCGCACGACGTGGTCCAGGTCTTCGACCGCGAGGGGCGGCTGCTCTACTACTTCGGCCAGGAAGGCACGGGCTTCGGCGATTTTCGTCTGCCCGCCGGATTGTTTATCGACAACAAGGATCGGGTTTTCGTCGTCGACTCCTATAACCACAGGGTGCAGGTGTTCCAGTATTACGGTGCGAAGCAAGCAAGGGGAGGCGCGCAGTGAAGTCGGTCGCGCTGGCTTGCGTTCTGGGTTTTCTGCTGACGGCGTCCGCGCCGGCGCAGGTGAGAGAGGTGCAGGGCAAGGCGGCACAGAATAACAAGCCGCCAGTCAAAGCGCCACCGGCCGACGCCACGCAAGTAGCCGGCCCGCAGTCGAAGAGCTCGCAGATCAGCGGCGACGTCATCGGCATGCACGATCTGTCGCCTGGCGGCAAGTCGCCGATTCAGGGCTCGCATACCGGTTCGTGCAGTTACTGCCACGTGCCGCATTCAGGCAATGGCGATCTGGCACCGCTGTGGAATCAGAAGCTGTCGAAGGCCACCTATCAGACTTACACCAGCACCACGACCGCGAATAAAGAGAACCAGCAATTGCCGCTGGGCAGTCCCAGTGCGTTGTGTCTGAGCTGCCACGACGGCACCGTCGCGGTGGGCGATACGGTGCTGTTCGGCCGCTTGCCGACGCGTGGCAGCTGGCTGCAAGGCGATCAGTTCGGCACCAACCTGCAAAGCTCGCATCCGTTCAGCCTGGTGAAGCCCCTGAAAGACAACATCACTCTGACTTCGAACTTGGCGACGGGCGGCAAGACCTCGGACAAATTGAGCGGAGTGCACCTGGTGAACGGCAATGTCGAGTGCACCTCATGCCACAATCCGCATGTACAGGCGGTCGACAAGCTGTCGCTGAATTTTCTGGTGCGCGACAGCTCCAATGGCGAGATGTGCCTGGCCTGCCACGATCCCGCCCGCACCCACATGGGCGGCAAGAATGAAGCGAACCCGCTGGCAGGATGGACGACCAGCATTCACGCCCTGGCACAGAACAAGGTCTCGGGTCAGGCGCAGCTGGGCGAGTATGGTACGGTTGCGGCCAATGCCTGCGTATCCTGCCACGCCCCGCATAATGCTGCGGGCGGGCCGCGTTTGATGCGCGGGGCCAATGAAGCGGCGTGCGCGTCATGCCATAGTGGCGGATCGAATCTCTCGCCGGCGGCCCCCAACATTTTCGCGGAATACAGCAAGATCAGCCATCCGTTGCCTAACGGCCATAATCAACACGACAGCACGGAAGCCGCGGTACTCCAGAATAACCGGCACGCCACTTGTGCCGACTGCCACAACGCGCACAGCACGCAGCAGGTGACGACGTTCAACGCGGCGCCTCTGGTGCGCGCCTCGCAAAGTGAAACGCTGGGAGTGAAGGCCGATGGCCTGACGGCGGTCAGTCCGGCGGTGAACCAGTACGAGACCTGCCTGCGCTGCCACGGGTATAGCGCGGGCAAGGCGGTGAATATCACGTTCGGATATATGCCGTCGCGCGCGGCCAGCGATCCGCTGAACATCATCCTGCAGATGAACACTGCTGCCAAGTCGAGCCATCCGGTGATGCACCCGCGCACCAGTTCGATGCCGCAGCCCAGCCTGTTAACGACTATGCTGGATCAAACCGGCGGCACCGCGCATGGCAGGACGATGAACCAGCAGGTTTTATGTACCGATTGCCATAACAGCGACGACAACCGCGAGTTTGGTGGTGCCGGACCCAACGGTCCGCACGGCTCCAAGTACTGGCACATCCTGGAACATGACTACGAGTACAGCCAGGCGCCTGCTGGTCCAGGCACAGCAGTCACGGTCAATCTGCACCCCCGGCCCGATCTCAGCGTGAATGGGCCCTATGGCATTTGCGCCAAGTGCCACAACCTGAGCGTGGTTATGCAGTCCACATCCTGGACGTATCACAACAACCACGTGAACAGTGACGGGTTCTCTTGCTCGACCTGCCACAACCCGCACGGGATGGGCGCCACTAGCGCCAATCCTACAGGCATGCGCATGGTGGACTTCGACATGAATGTAGTGGGGCAGAATGCGGCGTTGCCCATCTCTTACGACCGAGGCTCGAATACCTGCGTGCTGATGTGCCACAACACGGCGCACGATCCCGGCGGCGGGATAAGAAGGTTGCCCGGCGCGCAGCCCGGCGCTGCGGGCACCATCAAAAGGAGATAAAGCCGGTTGCCGGCGATGATCACCCCCGACATGTCTCCTGCATCTGTCGCATCACCGATGTCTGTGCGCGCCCATGCACATCGCTGGTATGAGTTCCCGCCCGTGCGTGTCGTCGCCATGGCGGCGACCTTTACCGCCTTCGCGGTATACGAGATCCACCATCTGCTTGCACTCACGAATAGCGACATCTGGTGGCGCCTGCGTACCGGCCGGTGGATTCTTGCGAACCACGGCATTCCGCGTGATGGGCTTTTCTCGCAGGCGCCGGCACTGCCGTGGGTGGATACGAGTTGGGGATTCGACGCACTTGTCGCAGCCTTCGGGGCCGTGGGTCTCCCGCTGCTGCTGATGTGCTTGCAGGTGGCGATGGCGGTAACGCTCTTCGTGCTGGCGCTCCGCGCAAGCCGGAAATTCTGGCCGGCGATTGCTCTGGCCGCGATCGCACAGTTTTGCCTGATGCCGCTCCAGCCGCGGCCGGCGCTGTGCTCGATCATTCTGCTGGCGATTGAGTTGATGCTGCTACTTCGCGCACGCGGTGGGGACGATGCTCGCGCGCTCTATTGGCTGCCGCTGCTCTTCGTGGCGTGGGCGAACCTTGATCGACAGTTTTCGTATGGACTGCTGGTGCTGGCGCTGTTCTGCGTCGCAGTAGTTGTCGACCAGGTTGGACGGCAATCCGGTGTGGCTTGGTTCGGTGACTCTTCTCCCGCAATGAGGCTCAGAATATTGGGCGCTGTTGTGGGAGCGTCGTTTCTGGCGACATTCATCACGCCGTACGGTTGGCGCTTGCACGCGCTCATCTGGTACGGGGCGACCCACTCGGCTGCGGACCGTTATTTTCGCGAGCTGCACTCGCTGCGCTTCCGCCAGCCGCAGGATTTTCTGCTGATGCTGCTGGCCATGACGGCGTTCTTTGCGCTTGGACGACGGCGGTCGCGCGATCTCTTCCTGATTGCGCTGCTGCTCGTCTCCGCGGCGATTTCGTTTCGCACGATGCGCGACAACTGGTTGGTGGTGGTCTGCTCGGTTGCCATCATCGGCAATGCGTTGCGAGACGAAAAGGCGAATGTTGCTGTAGTCGGCACGTCGCCGTGGCAGCGCGGGGAAACGCTGGCCGCAGCGGTACTGGTGCTGCTCGTAATGATTGCCGTCCTGCCGAAATTCACGTTAGTGTCAAAACTCAGCAAGACCTTTCCTGTGCGCGCGGCCGACTACATCCGCCAGAAGCATCTGCCGCAGCCCATCTTCAACACATACGAGTGGGGAGGCTTCCTGACCTGGTATCTGCCCGAGTATCCGGTTTCGATCGACAGCCGCGGCGATCTCTACGGCGACGATGCATACGTCGCCTACTTCAAACTCATGCAGGCGGAAGTTCCGCTCGAGTCTGACCCAGCCTTCGCGCGTGCGCAGACTATCCTGCTGGAAGCGAACTCCCCGATGGCAGAGGCGCTCAGTACCTTACCCGATTTTCGCGTGGTATACCGGGACAACGCTGCGGTGGTGCTGGTTAGAGGTAATTGATTCTTTCACTGCCGGACGAACACCACCGCCATCTGGTCTTCATAGACCTTGCGGAAGCGGGGATCCAGCGCAAGTGTGGAGCTCAGCCCATCCCGCCGCCGTATCAGAACCACTCCAGCGTCATTCAGGTTGGGATCAGTTTTGTACGACGGTTCGCCGTTGAGCGTAGTGAGCAGTTTCTGGTCGAGTTCGTCGCCGTAAAGATCGGTACGCCCGTCAATAACGACCGGATAGGCAGGCAAGTACCACGTCAGAAATCCGCCCCAATCGAAGTTGTTGAACAGTGGGCCGGGAATGCGATTCTGGATAACAAAGTTCGCCGCATTGACCGGGAAGCGTGCGGTGATCGCGCGATCCAGGCCGCGCATGTTGAACTCCAGTCCTGGGGCGAGGATTGCCAACGCGACTGCTGCCGTGGCGAACACGCCAGCCAGTTCCAGCGGTTTGTCTTCCGGCTCAGGTGCAGCGGTCGCGGTGCGCCTGTCCGCGATACAGGCGGCCGCCGTGACGCAGAGGAACCAGGAGTCGCGCATGGTGCGGAAGGCCACAACACACGCTATCGCCATCAACGCCAGCTTGAAGAGATCGACTCGCTTCTGCCACGCGATGGCGAAGAATGCAGTTCCAGCCAGCAGCAGCTCTACAAAGTTCTCGTTGGCGCGGAAGCTTAGCGGCTGCAACTCGGTGATCATGGAGTAAATGAGCTGCGAGCGGGAATAGGCGAAGATGACGCCGTAGAGATGATAGGAATAAGGCCCGATCAGGGTTGCGATCAATGATGCCCCAAACAATCCAGCGAGACGCCCAGACGGCAGCCTTGCTTCTGCCATATAGCCCGGAGCGAAGCTGAAGCGTTGCGTCAGGCATTGCAAAAGATTGATGGCGACGAACAGCCCCCACACCGCCAATCCATAGACGAACTGAATGTGCAGATTGGCCCACAGCAAGAAAATCAAGGGCAGCCAGTACAGCTTGCGAACGTCGCCCGTTCGTCGCGCCTGGAGCAACAAGGTAAGGGTCACACACAGCAAAGCGATGGAGAAAAAGACCGGGCGCGGCATCATCAGGAACAGAAATGCGTAGCAGCAGAGGACCGCCAGCAGGCAGGCCATCCAGAAGCTCCCCGAGAGCCGCCGCAGCATCCAGTACACGCTGAATGACGCCATCAGCGTAAGCACCGTTCCGTAGAGGCCAATCCCAAGCAGTCCAAAGCAGGCGTAGAAGTGCGACAGCAGTATTTCGTAGCCCCAACTGTAGGCGGCCCAGGGTCGGTTCGCCGCGCTGCGCGACAGAATCCCGGTATGCGGAAAGGCGGCATGCTGGACGATCCAATCGCCCACTTTGAGGTGCCACCAAACGTCGAGATCGAGCACCGAGAACTTGAGTTGAAACGAGACGGCCCCGACAACGATAAGAAGACCCGCGAGCGTCATTAGCTTTAGCCAGCGCAGGCGAGCCAACGGCATCAGCTCTTCCAGAAAGTTCAGATGGCCCCTAGTTGCTGTCTCTGACCTGAAGTCCATTGCGAAGAATGAAGTCCTTAAGATATTGCACTTGCTCAGGACCGTATTGCGGGTCCTTGCGCACTAGCGTCAGCGCAGTGTCGCATTCCTGTTGCGCCCGCGCCTGCTGCCCAAGCGAATGGTAGGCGCCGCACAGAACGGCATGAGCATCGCCGCTAGCCGGATCAAGCGCGGAGGCCTGCTGCGCCAAGGTTAAAGCCGCCTGCGGGTCCTGCTCGCCGGCTTGCCGCGCACGCACCAGGACCTGTGCCGCGACCAGCGGACTAACGTCAAACGTTCCTTCGTACACCAGCAACGCGCTGCCTCCCAGCCTGGCTACGGGCGTAAGGCCGCTGAACGCGCGCCGCGTCTGCACGCTGGCGCCGCGCACGCCGATGCCGTTTACCATGCTGCTGCTCACAATCATCGTGCCGGTGTAGGGGGTTTGGAGCTGGTCCCACTGGATCTCCGAAATTCCCTGGCAAGGAATACCGTAGTCGCTGTTCTTGTTGTTGTAGGTTCGCAGGAAAAAGCAGTTCGTGGGATGGGTCTTCGCGATGTAGGCCGCCGCCATCTTTTGTGCCTGCCCCCAGTCGACGTCCGAGTTCGCCAGATACTTGTAGGTCTCGGCCGGCCCGCCCCAAGCCTCGTTGGCGTAGCTGAGATAGTTGGGATAAGCGCGCAAGGATGTCACAACGTGAAACGCGAGCAGCACCACCAGGCCGACCAGCGCCCACCGCCGTTTGCGAGCCAGGTCCCACACGCCCGCGCTGGCAAAGATGATTAGCAACGGAAGCACCGGCAACAGGTGCCGAATACCCATGTTCAATTTCGAGCTCATGCTGAAGGACAGATAGATCAATGCCGGCAAGGCGAGGCAGAGCAACTGGCGCAATCTGGTCTTCCAGAACCGAACAGCCAGCGCCGACACCAGCACCATCAGCAGAAGCGGAAGCGTGAACTTGATCGACGCGGAAACCGGGAAATAAAGCCACGTTCCGCTGCGATAGAGCTTGCCGAGCAGGAACGTGGGGCGGCCCAGCTCGGAGCAGACCAGCACATCCTGCAAGCCGACCAGATAGGCCTCCGGAAAGATGTGCCAATGCTTTAAGTGCGGGATGACCACGGTAACGAATGTGCCGCGGGCAACTTCGAGCCAAGGTGGAGTCCAAACGCTCGCGCCATACGGCCGGGCTGCGTAGCGAAATCCGTAGCAGGCCCAGAGCACCACGAAGCCAAGGGCGCCTGCGACGGCAATTGCGCCTGCGTACTGCAGCAGGCGGCGGCCCGGCTCCGGACGGCGCGGAAATAGCGCGTCAGTCAGCAAGATCGCGGGCAAGATGGCTGCCAGCAGGACGGTCGAGTGTTTTGTGGAAAGCGCAGAACCGATGGCCAGCCCGAGAGCCAGTATGCGTGTGGAATTTGGCTCTATCAGATAGCAATACAGCGCATACAAAGACAGAAGAAAGCCCGCCGAAGCCGCGATGTCGGTTGTGACCAGCGCTCCGTGCGCGAGGATGGTGGGCTCAAAAGCAACCAGCACACCGGCGACGATTGCGGTGGGCGTCCCGAACATCTTGCGCGCGAAGAACCAGGTGGTCAGCAATAGCACGATGGAGAACAGCGACACCGCGAACCGTGCCGCGGTGAGCATGCTTTCCGGATTGGAGAATACGAACTGGTGGCCAGCGAGGAAATCGAGGACCTTAGAGTTTTGTGCGCCGCAGGCGTGCGGAAAAGGATCGTTGACATGCATCATCTGCAAGGGCAGGCCCGCGACCAGCTTCATCAGCGGCGGGTGCTCCGGGTTCCAGCCGAAGTCGTTGCATTGCCAGTAGCGATAGGCGGCGTGAAGGTGATCGACCTCGTCGGAGGTGATGGAAAGCTGAATCACGCTGGTCCACAACTGCGCGAGCATCGCGACGGCGAGCGCGGCCAGGACTGCCCATTCGCGCCAATCCTTGCGACCGGGCACAACAACTTCGCGGCTGGCGGCTACCGTCGCTGGATCGAGCTGCACCGGCGTTTCGGTTTCATGTGGCGTTGCGGTTGTCATGACTGCTGCGAAGGAGCCGCGAAGTTCGATGGCCGGCGATAGAGACTCCGGGGGCACTCCCCATCCCCTAATGCCAGAGCATCTTCTGTGCCAAATTGGAACCGTTTGCGATTGCTGTATTCCTCTGAATACATTGGGCTTGCGCAGCGGAAAGGCCGTAACACCGCGCCAAATCACTCCCGAAGTGGGGATTAAGTCGCTTTGGGCTGAACAACGGCGTCGTGAGTCTTTCCTCGAGTGGATCCTAACTCAAGCAGCCAAACGAATTGCCGGGGATGGCGCTCCTCGACTGGTTTGGCAAAGACGGTGCAATCAGGAGTGGCGGGAATCGTGTAATTGCGGCGGCTTCGTTTCTTAAGGCCGTCGTTGCTGAAGACGGCGAGTTCGATGACTCTCACGACTGAAGCGAGGTTAACAATCCAGGAAGCAGCGCTGCAGGTGAGGCCAGAAACGCACCCTTCGGAGACGACCGCGCAAACTCGCGAAATCTTGCTCGTGGTGTTCGCGAGCGTGCTCGCGACAGTTCCCGTGTGGCTGGCGACGTTCCCGCCGATGGGGGACCTGCCGGAACACGCGGCGCAGGTCGCGTTCTTGCACAACCTGCATGATCCGGCATTTCGCTTCGCAGACCTGTTCTGGGTAAATTGGTTCACGCCTTATCTTTTCGGTTACATGGTGGTGTACGTACTGACTCCCCTGTTCGGGATCGTTACGGCTTGCAAGATCGTGGTTGCGCTCGCACTGGCCGCACTTCCCCTGTCTACGGCAGTGGTGATGCGAGAAACCGGGGCCGATACCTACTGGGCCTTGCTAACGATACCTGCCATGTACGGCTTCAGCTATTACTGGGGCTTCTTGAATTTCCTGGTTGCCACGCCCATAGGATTGCTTTTCCTGGCATTCGTCATCCGACATACGCGGAAGCCGACTCGGGGGAGCACAGCCTGTGTCGCGCTATTTTCACTATTGCTGTTCTTCAGTCACGCTTTGATCTACTTTTTTTTCGGCGCCATTGCTTGCCTTTACGCCTTGCTGGCGACGCGCGATATCCGCAAAGCGGCGCTCGCGGTCAGCCCGATTGCTGCCGCGCTTCCTCTGACCTTGCTTTGGTATCTTCGCACCAGGATCGATCCCGGGGCGCAGGCAGCCGTGGTTTGGGACCTGGGCTGGCTCGCCTCTCCTGACCCGCATGCCTGGGGCGGACGCCTGACCGGATTCTTCTCCCGACTGCTTGGCATTTGGCCGTCCTGGGTCAGCGTCGCAATTGGAATCGCTCTGTTTGCCCTGCCGTTCCTGGCAGGAGTACGGCTCAGCAAGCGCCCGGCCATATGGGCGCCTCTCGCCGTTTGCGCAGCCGTGGTGATGTTTGCGCCTTCGGGCGGACATAGCGGCTGGGCGTTCTACCACCGGTTCACGGTTTTCGCGCTGCCGTTTTTCGTCATAGGACTGGAGCGTTCACAAGCAGAGCGTCCTGCCTGGCGCGCAGCCATAGTATTCCTGTTGATCGGCTGGATGACGGTCACCATCACCGCCAGCCGGCTCTACGCGGCCGAGGCCCGGGGCTTCACCCAGGTCCTCTCCGCCATGGAACCCGGCGAACGAGCGTTGTCGCTCATGTTTATCCAAACCAGCAAGGCATCTCCAGCCCCGGTATTTCTGCACTTTCCTGCCTGGTATTCGGCTACGAAACAGGGCGTGGTGGACATGAACTTCGCCGTGTTTCCCGTGGAACTGGTCCGTTATAAGCCGTCGGTGCCTCCGCCGAATCCCATCGTTTCCGAATGGCACCCGCAAACCTTCCGATGGAAGGAATGGCGCGGCGGCACCTACCGCTATTTTGTTGTCCATGCGCCTGTCGATCTGGGCTACCGGCTATTTGGGCGGGCGCCTTGCTCAGTTAGCTTAGTGGCACGCGCGGATAATTGGTGGTTGTACGAGAAAGACTCTTCCTGTAATCCAGCCGAAGAACAATAGTGTCGCGCCAGGCCTGCGCCAAACAACTCGGCAAGCTGTGGGTTACTGCGCGACGAAGTAGATTGTGCTCGATGCCATGTTGTTAAGAATCATGCAACTCGAAGAGACAAAACAAGATATGACTTCCCTGAAGTTTGGCTCTTTGGCAGCCGCAATGCCACTACGACTAGCGCGAGACCCATGTTATGGCACCGCAAAATCGTCTTCGCCCTTCTCCTATGTGCGGCGATTGCCTTGCCGGCTACGGACCCTGAGTTCATATCCCTCGATGCAGCGAAGCCCGCTTTGCAGAAGTTCGGGGCGAACGACAGCGGTCGGCCCGGAGCCAACGTTGGTCCGCAAGAATGGCTTGCCTGGTTGCAAAGGTCTGATACTCAGGTGCGGCACCGGCTCGAGACTGGGGAAGAGGACAGCCTCACCAACCTGCTCCGCTTCGGCGTGACGTACACCAAGGAATACCGCATTGATGACGACTACCTGCTTTTATACGGCCAAAGCAGCCTGGTCAATTCGTTCGCTGAAAATCGTGCCAAGGATCTGATTCGGGCGTTCGCTCGGCCCAACCAGAATCAGGGCTTCATCGAGATGCGCGCCTTTGTCGAGAAGAAAGGCTTCTCGTTTAACTCGCCGGAGAGCTGCAAGAAACTGAAAGCGTACCTGCTGGCAAACCTCGCGCGGATGCAAAAGGACCTGGTGCAGGCGCGCAGGGAAGCGAGATCGAATCGCGACGAGATGTTTCAGAAACGGGGCATCTCGCTCGACAGCAATCTTTGGCCCGACTACGTGCTCGACCTGAGCCTGCAACAGATGTTAGAGAAGGGACTGCTCAAGCCAGGCAGCGTGCGGCGCGTGGCGATCGTCGGTCCGGGACTGGATTTCGTGAACAAGCAGGAGGGTGTCGACTACTACCCACCGCAAAGCACGCAGCCCTTCGTCGTTCTGGACTCGCTTTTGCGGATTGGCCTTGCTGACAAGGAGACTGTGCAGGTGTACACATTCGACATCAGTCCGCGGGTGAATCTGCACCTCCACAATGCCATCAAGAACGCCGACTCGGGGAAACCATATGTGGTGCAACTGCCGTGGTATGTGGAGGGCCGCTGGACCGACTCGTTTCGCATCACGTTCACCCAGTACTGGCAGAACGTGGGTTCGCAGGTTGGGCAATCCGTCGCCGCGGTTCCCGTTCCCCCGGCGTCCGAAGGCTTCGTGACGCGCGCCGTGCAGGTGCGGCCAGCGATGGTGAGCCGCATTCGCCCGATCGATATGAACATCGTTTTTCAGCGACTGCCACTTGCACCATCCGAGCGCTTCGACCTGATTATCGGCACCAACATCTTTTTGTACTACGATGCGTTTGAGCAGTCGCTGGCGCGCGCCAACGTCGCGAGCATGCTTCAACCGGGTGGGTTTCTGTTGTCCACTGAGAAATTGCCTGACGAGATTCCCGCCGGAGTCGAACAGGCCTTCGTCATTGACGTTCCAATGACCACTCCTCCCGTGATGACCGATTACATCTACTGCTACCGCCGGATACTGTGACCAAGGCTCGGAGAATTCCCGGAAGGACATAGCTGGAGATTGATTGACCCGTGACAGCGGACCAGGATTTTAGCGTGAACAGGGACGCTTTGATCGCTGTCGCTGTACAGTATCAGCAAGCATAAGAGGTGGCAGGGATGCGAAACCAATCTGTGGGCAAGGAGCGGGCGCTGCTGCTGGCTTGCTGCATATTGATACTGGTTGTCTCAAGCGAATCGGCAGATCACAACCACTCGTTTTCGGGGCGAATTGTCGATCACGCAAAGCACGGGGCTGCCGGCGTCATGGTTCAACTGCGACCGCAGGATGTATCCACGGACAACAAATCAGCCACAGGTGAAGCCGCGGGGAAGGCTGGTAACGAGCAGTGTCCACCGCCCGCGCTCTGCGAAACCACAGCGCACAACGGCAACTTCTCCTTTCACCAGATCAAGACCGGACTCTACGATCTCGTTGTTGTTAAGGATGGACAGGTGCTCTACACCAAGCCGGAGCCGCTGTTAATCCCCGAGATGCCGGTCAATACCCATCTGGAAATTGCTCTCCCGTAGAGCCGCGATCTCTTTCGCTGCTGGTTGTGCGGAAGAGATGCTGCGCTTGACCTCAGAGCGAGAGCATCGTTACCAGAGAAGCTTCAAGGCAAATTGAACTTGTCTGGAGGTGGTCGCGGTGTTGTTGATGACTCCGGCGGTCGGCGAAACGCCAGAGGGCGTAAAGGTGATCAGGGCCGGGGTATTGAAATTCGTATGGTTCACGATATTAAAGATCTCAGCTCGAAACTGAAGTGACGTACGTTCGCTAAGGCGCGTGTCTTTGATGGCAGAGAAGTCCCAATCGAACAGGCTTGGCCCATTCAGCGTATCCCGTCCCAGATTTCCGTAGAATCCGCTATTGGCCGGAGGCTGCAAGAACGCGGCCGGATTGAACCATTGGTTGGGATTGCCGGTAATCACATTCCCTGTAAAGTTGGGATTAATGAACGGCCGCACGGGATTGCGGGTATCGCCGTTATTGGACGGGTTATAACTCAGCTGAGGCGTGAAAGGGAAGCCGCTTTGCGCGATTACGATGCTGGTGACTGACCACCCGCCGACAAATGCATTGCTCACGTTCCCAAGATTGTTGACATACGACTTGCCGTTACCGAATGGCAGAGCGTACACCAGTCCAATGGAGCCCAGGTTCCTCACATCATAAGTAGCCGGTCCCCAATCGGCGCGAATGTCATAGGGATTGGCGACCAGGCCAGGCGCGTTTCCGGCCGTGGTCTGGTTCAGGGAATCTCCATCATCCAGCGCTTTCGACCAGGAGTAATTGGCTCGCAGCGAGAGGTCGTGGCTGAAACGATGATTCAGGTTGAGCTCCAGAGCGTTGTAGCTGCTAGTACCGTCTGAAAACCAGGTCCAGGTGTTGGCCAATGTCGGGTTAGCCTTGGGAGTTCCGGCCGGGATGTAGTACGTACCTGCGGGGACGGGGCTACCGGCTAAAGGCGCAGGGAAATTAGCCGGATAGACGGCGGGACATGGTGACGCAGGACAGATGACCGGGACGGGAGTATTGGCGTCGAGTCCCAGGATTTCGTGATAGCCATGCGATCCCACATAACCGAGAGTGAGCGAGGTATTCGGAGTGATTTCCTGTTCGATTCGCAGTGACCAGGAAATCAGCGTTGGCATCTGCAGGTTGGGTTGAACACCTCCCGGACTCAACAGGGCTTTCGCGGGCACTGGCGCGGACGGGTTGATCGGCAGCTGTGATACCGGGAGCGAAGCAATCGTGTAGGTGGGATTGAAGGGTGCGTTCTGGTCGGTGCGGTAGCCCAGCGCGTCCTGTAGATCGTTGTAAATGCCGAAGCCGGCGCGCACAACCGTCCGGTCGAGGACCGGACTCCACGCGATTCCTACTCTCGGCTGGGGCAAGAACTTCGCATTGTTTACGGTGAAGGTGTTGCTGGAAATGCGGGGCTCGTTGGAAATTACTCCATCGGTAAACGTGTAGTTGGCCGCACGCCCGTGCGCTTCGTTCCAGCCGGTAGAGAACTCGTCGCGAAATCCCAGGCTGAGGGTGAGTCGCGGAGTAACACGAATCACGTCCTGGGCATAGAATGCGCCGAAAAATGAACGCCAATTCAGCTCTGTGGGGGTGGGATCGTAAAGGAAACTGGCAATCGTTCCCGAGAGAAATGTCTGCAGGCTGGTGAAGGTCGCCTGGGCGTACTGGCTAAGCGCGAGCATTTCGTTGGATTGAAATTGCTGGAACCACCCTCCCACGCTCAGCTGATGGGCGCCGTGCGTCAGACTGACCTGGTCCTGGTAGGTATAAATGTTGCGAGCAATATGGAGATTGCTGCCGTTGTTACTTCCTGCCAATCCAATCTGCGCTTGCGGATTCGACGCCGCGCTGCCCCCAACCACCACAGCTCCCACGGGCAAGCCAGTTAGAAAACCAGGAACGGTAGCGGCGGGCGTTCCCGGGGTCGGTTCACCGGTGAAGAAGTAACCCGCGCGCGAGTATCCAAAGGTGCCGACGTTCAGGAGTGTCGGGGAAAAGACGTGCGTCTCCGAAAGGCTTGCCACCTGCTCACGCAGAGTGAGGATGTCGGTGCTGTACGGATCAGCGATGGTTGGAGTGAAATCGTTTCCGTCGTCGATGGTATAGACGCCGGACAAGGTGTCTTTGGAGGAGAAAATATGATCAACCCGAGCGGTGCCGAAGTTTTCACGAATCGTTTGCAGGGGCGCGCTCGAAACCGCTGAAATGCCGTTGTACGTCGGATCGCCGGCGGTGGGCGTGGGCCACAGGTTCAAAAGCGGCTGCACGCTTGGAGCGGCGGCTGCCCGCGACCCCAGTGATGGTACAAACGCCACCGATGTCTGATGCAGGTTCTGGATGAAGCCTTCGTAATTGAGGAAGAAGAAGGTCTTGTCTTTTTGAATCGGGCCGCCGAGCGAAGCGCCGAACTGATTGCGCTGGAATAGCGGAGTCGTGTCCGGCGGGTCGAAGTAGTTTCTGGCGTTGAGCGCGCTATTGCGGATAAATTCGTAGAGCGAACCGTGCAATTGATTGCTTCCCGACTGGGTGATGATGTTGATCTGGCCGCCGGGATGCTTTCCGTACTCCGCGCCGTAGGTGTCGCGAAGCACGTTAAACTCCTGCACCGCATCGACACCTATAAGGTTACCGCTGGCTCCTCCGGGCGTCATGTTGTTCTCGGCCGCGCCGGTGAACTCAACCCCGTTGAGCAGGAACTCGTTTTGCTGCGGCCGGTTTCCCGAGACCGCAAAATTGTTGGCCGTCGTGGAGTTCGAGACGCCGGTGCCGCCGGTCTTCTGCGAGGTGAAATTGACAACCTGCGGCGTCAGCTCGAGGAGCAAGTCGTAGCTCCGCCCGTTCAGCGGCAGCGCTTTGACCTCTTTCTCATTAATCAGACCAGAAATGTCTTGCGTCGTGGTGTTCACGATCGGAACATCCGACGTCACTTTGACCTGCTCGCTCACCTTGCCTACCTGCAAGCTCATATCGGCAGCCGCGTCCTGGCCGACAACCAGGACGATGCCGCTACGCACCTGTTCCGCAAAACCTGGTTTGGATGCGCGAAGCTCGTATCTTCCGATGGCAAGAGCTACCAACTGGTACCGTCCGGCCTGGTCAGTGATGGTGTTGCGGGTCAGGCCAGTGTCCACGTTCTTTGCGGTCACGGCCGCTCCGGTGATTGCAGCTCCCGTTTGGTCAGTCACCCGGCCTGACAGGTTGGCCGTCACCTGTGCCACTGCAGACGGCACACAGAGAACGAAAAGACACAGAAACAAGAACCACAGCTTTCGGTGGTCAGGCAGCATCTATCTTCTCCCCTGCGAAGTTCTGATCAGTCGCGAGCGCGGCGCTCGTTCGACGCCAAGGCAATAGCGGCAGACCACCGATTTAATCGAATTGAATCGTTAATGTCAAACGAGTTTAGGCTAATTCTGCGAGCCCGTTCGTCAAGAAAAACCTCAGGTTCTTGGGAGGACGCAGAGCGGCGCGATTTGGCGCGCCTGGAGGGGAGGCGAGCGGGAACTCAGTTAGCGTTTTGCTGGTCGCTATCGTACGAAGAACGCGCTGGCGGCACACACGATGCCGATGGCGGCGAACACGAATCCGAGATACCAATAGATGCGATTTTCGGTGAGCAACGTGATAGAGGTCACCACCAGGGCAATCTCGAGAAACACTTCTCCCAGATCGAATCGGTTGGCATGGCGGGTGGCCTGTTGCACTTCGGCTTCGAGGCCGCGAGCTTCGCTCTCAATGTCTTTCTGCTGATCGTGATATTTATCGATCTGTTCATGGAAGTGCTTCTGCACTTCCTGCGCCCGCTCTTCTTTAGTGTTCTCGAGAGCGGTCAAGACCTCCTCCAATGCTTCCAGGTTCTGGCGGCGCATGTTCTTGGCCTGGTAATAGCTCCATTGGTCGGTGGCGCGGGTCTGCATTAGGATCTCTTCGGTGTGGGCGCGATGGCCCAGCAGGGTGGCGACCGCGACCAGCACCGCAAGGATCGCCATGGTCAAGCTGACGGGCGCCAGTTCGCGGCGCTCCTTTGCGCGTTCAGCAGCTTCTTTCAGTTCCTCGGCTTCGTGCTCGCTCATTGGTCTCCGGATTTTGTTGGGTTAGAGACAGATGGTAAGGACTGCACGGCACAAAGTGCAAGCCCTTGGAATCTAGACTAAAACGGATATCGCCGTTCCGGCTTGCGAGGCTGCGAGCTTTGGAAGGCCCTATGTCTTATGTGGAACCGCCCGGAGAATTCGCCTCGGCGATCTCGCCCAGCTCCCAGTATCGTTTTACCAGTGTCTCGGGTACCGGTACTGGATGTCCGGTGAGCATATGCTTTAGCTGAAGCGCGTTGACGGCGGCTTTTCCTTCGAAATGGTTATTGGCGATGACGAATGTCTTCTGGGCTTTACCGGCAATCGTGTCGATGCGCGCCTTCCAGTGCTTGAGTTCGGGATCGGTATAAAGGTAGTTGTAGCGGTCGTTGCGCGAATCGCTGTCGAACCACTGCTCGTAGTTGCGGCCGTGCAGACGAACGTAGCCGATCGAAGCAGTGACGTGCTCGCTGGGGGTGATGGCTTTGCCAAGCTTAGGCTGATCGATGTTACAGAAGGCGACACCTTTCTCGACGAAGTAGCGCAGCGTGCCTTCATTGGACCAACTGTTGTGCCGCACCTCGACCACCAGAGGGAACTGCTTGAACTTCTCGATCACCGAATCGAGGTGGTCGCGATTGGGATTCGTGTTCTTGAACGAGATGGGAAACTGCGCCAGCACCGCGCCCAATGTACCTTCAGCCGCAACCGATTCGAGGCCTTCCTTTGCCAGGCGCTCGTCCTCTTCAGAGGCGCGAATGGTATCGGCCGATGTGCCCTCCAGCACCGCGAGGGGAGAATGTGTGAACGCGCGGTTGAGCTTTGCCGTGAACTGGAAAGTGGGGTTGACGGAGCGCGCCAGGCGCGACCAAAGCTTGCCCCACTCCGGCTTGAGGTGGCCGTAAAACGACGTGTTGATCTCCAGCACGTCGATGTAGCGCGCCAGGTATTCCACCGGGTGCAGCGACTTCTTGATCTGCGCCGGATAGACAATGCCTTCCCAGTCCTTGTAGGACCAGCCGGCGGTGCCGACATAGATGTGGGGAGCCTCGGCCATGGGGAAGTCCGAGGTTAGCACAGGCCCTCACGGGGTATTTCGCGCTTTCTGCGAGTTGGTAGAGCGGGCCTTCAGGCCCGCGGTCGCGGCCCCGGTATAGAAATGGAATCGTCCCCACTGCAACGCGGCGGACTATCCCTTGTCGCTCGCTCCAGTAATTGCGGCTGAGAGCCGGCCGCGGCTGACAACTAATGGCTCACGAATACCAACCAGTAAATTCCTCCGGGATGGCTCACGCTGGGAGCGAAGCAGGCTCCGAGTGAATACCCGGAGGGCAGCCCTTCCGATAGCAGTTGGTCCATGGCCTTAGGTAGCATTGCCGGATCGGCCGCGGTCCAGGCAAAGACCGCGCGAATTTGCGGCAGTTGTGCTCCGGCCTGGGCGTTGAGGGTGTCGTTCAGCGCCATATCGCAAGCCATCCTGCGCAGTTGGGGCTGCGGTTTGCGAACGGGAGCCGGCAAGCCGCGGGCCCGCGCATACTGATTGATCGCATTTTGCACGTGGGCTTCGGCTTGCGGCTCGGACATCTCGGGCACACGGCGGGCGAAATCCTCGGTGACGAAGATGTCACGCCCGCTCCGAATCACGCCGACGCCGACGACGTTGTACTGCGGATCGAGAATGTTCTCCCGATGCGGAGGCGAGTGCATAAGGCCACGATGCGCCTCGGCGGCGTCCTGGTCCAACGCGACGTTTTCGCCCTGGCGATCGGAAGGGAAGTTCTCTGCCGCGAACCGGTTTGGGATGGTCGGCTCTTCCGGGAAGCGGTGGGACAACGTCTGCTTGGCAGCCATTAGCTGCGAGTGCTTGCGGGCAGCCTCCGTCAGTCGCGGATCGACCGTCAATGGCGCCTGCCCGTTTTGTTGCCGGCTCTCGTTGATCAGATCGACTAGTTCGGCCTCGGCAGCGGTATCAACTTGAACCGAGGAGGGGACTGCTCCCGCCTGGATCAGAAAAACGGCCGATCCTGCGAACGCGTGACCTTGCCCGATGGACAGGGCGCAGAGAATAAGAACCAGGAGAGACACAGCGGCATTAAACCTACTCGCTCCAGACGGCCAGCTCATTGCGGTTGGCATCGGAGAAGCGGAAGCGCCGGCCACCGGTTTCCCGGACAATCCTTCCGCCCGCTGCTTTGACCTTGGCGTATGTGTCCTCGAGCGATGCGCGAAGCGAGAGTAGCACAGCACTCGCTCGAGCGCGATGAGAACAGAAATGGGCCTCAGTCGGCCAAAACACGAAAGGCGCGACCGTGTCGCGCCTGGTTGAAAAATAATTCCGTTCCGCTATTCGTTGTCGGCCGCGCCTCCGGGCTGGGTCTGGTTATCGACGCCCAGCTCATGCGGAGAGGGGATATTGGCGGTTTCCGGATTCAGCAGTCCCTTATGGTCCGGTCCGAGCCCAAGTTTGATCAGGGCGCGGGAATCGGGTGTGATTTTGGTTTGCCAGCCGTTAGCCGCCTGATACTTCAACATGGCGTCCTTCGAGTTCTGGTCCCATACCCCGGTGGGTTCGCCGCTGAGATAGTGCTCGCGGATTAGAGCCGTCTGAATTTCGCGCGTGCGGTCTTCGTCAATGCTGTGCTGCCCGTGGGAGCGAGCCGACTTTACCGCAGGCTTAGCCGAATGATGACGGGAGGAAGAATGGCTGGCGGAAAGCTTGGCGTGCTTGGGCTTAGAGTGGGTGGTTGTGGTGGCCGATGTCACCGCGGCCAAAGCGAATACTGCGCACGAGATGCTAGAGATCGTAAAAAGGCGTTTTGCGCTAAGCAACGACCACCTCTCCGGCAAGATTGTGTGGTGCACGAATAGTTCCTTAATTGTAATGAGCCATTAACCGTTTTGGGAACCTCAAAATGCACGAGGTTCCCGAAAAGGAACGGCGCTGGCCATCGTTGAATTTCGATGCACCAGCGCCGCTGCAAGGATTGCTTACCAACTGGGGGTCCGGAGCTGTCCAGAGTAGCCTCGGGTTATCAGACGGTATCGGGTTTACGGCAGTGTGCCTCCCATAAACACGGTGGTGTTGTCGCGGCTGCCGCGCGGACGCACCAGGAAGACCACATCCTGGCCACTCTTCACTTGCGTTTCAATGCGATGGAAGTCGGCTTCGCTGTTGACTGGCTGCTTATTGACCTCCAGGATCACATCTCCACGGCTGAGACCGGCGGTTTCGCCGAAGCCGTCGGGCTTTACATCCTGCACCATGACGCCCTTGGTATTGGGGAAGTTGAACCGATTAGCCATGTCCTGGGTGATGCCGCGAACGGTGATGCCGAACTTGCTCTCCTGCGGCTGTCCTTCCTCGCCGTTCTCCTCGTTCCCGCCAAGACGGGCAGCGAAGAGCTTGGAGCGATCAGCGATGGTCACCTCAGCGGTGGATTCCTTGCCGTTGCGCACGTAGCCGATTTTCGCTGTTGTGCCGGGTTTCAAGGCCGAGATGTCGGCTACCAGTTCATCGCCGTTCTTCACCGGATGTCCGTTCACCGAAGTGATCGTGTCACCTGTCTTCAATCCGGCTTTTTCGGCGGGACCGCTCGGGGTGACATCGGCAATGGTCACGCCGGTGTTGACGCCATAAACGCGCGCAATTGCCGGATTCGGCACAGCATTGAATTGCACGCCAATGGAGCCGCGCGACACTTTGTGCTCGGGACCGATGAGTTGGTTGTAAACGTTAGCCACGGTGTTCGACGGCATGGCGAAGCCCACGCCCTGATAGCCGCCGCCGCTGGTGTAAATTGCGGTATTGATGCCGATGACCTCGCCATTCATGTTCACCAGCGGGCCGCCGGAGTTGCCGGGATTGATGGCTGCGTCGGTCTGAATGAAGGACTCGAACTGGCGGTTGGGGACGATATTGCGGCCGATGGCCGAGACAATGCCGGCGGTGACCGTTTCATTCAGGCCGAAGGGGCTGCCGATGGCCAGGACCCAGTCGCCGACGTTCATGCTGTCTGAGTTGCCAAGCTTGGCGTAGGGAAGGGGCTTCTTGGCGTCGATCTTAATGACTGCCAGATCGGTTTCCGCATCCGTGCCGATCACGGTGGCGTTGTAGGTAACCGTCTCGGGATCGCCCATCAGGTTGACCCGGATGCGGTCGGCCTTCTCTACCACGTGATTGTTGGTAACGATATAGCCCTTGGAATCGACGATCACGCCGGAGCCGAGTGAGCGCTCACGCATATCCGGGGAGCCGAACTGGCCACCACCGCTACCGCCGCCGTTCGGCTGTCCCCCGAAGAAACGGTTAAAGAAGTCCTGGAAAGGATTGTCTTCATCGCCCCCGCCGGGACCCTGATCGTCGGGCGCACCCGGAGTCGTACGCCGATGCGGATTCTTGATGGTCGACTCGGTGTTGATGTTGACCACCGATGGCTCAAGCTCGCGAGCAATCGTAGAAAACTGATTCGACATCTGGACGGGCGAAGGAACCTTCAACGGCGTCGCGTCAGCCGAAGAGTTCTGCTGGTTGCCCTTAACGGCCCCAGAAACGACCGTGCCAATCAGGATGCCCAGCGTCAGTGTCGCCAGGATGACCATGGTTGAGGCAAAGCGATTGGCCTTGAATCTTTGCCTGAAATTGGGAACTTGCGAATCCATTCACTGTCCTCCGGACAAAAGAGCCAAACAGAAATTATACAGTTTATGACACCTTAGACTGAGATGTGAGGGGAGTCACCGGGGTGTTCTCTGGCCATTAGACGACCTGGAACTGCGTTTGGTCACCGGTGCAACAAAAGTACACAAATCGGGGGTGAGAGCCGCTGGGCGATGCGCCTCATTTGCCAGCTTCGTAAACGGTCTTGCCGCCGACAACAGTTCGCAGCACCTTAGCCTTCAGGATCTCGGCTACTTTAGCTTTGGTTAGGTCGCGATCCAGCACCACGAAGTCGGCCAGCATTCCCAAGGTGAGAGTACCCTTTTCCTTCTCGGCAAATTGAGCGTAGGCGGAGCCGGTAGTGTAAGCCGCAATAGCCTGGTCCAGCGTGATTTTCTGCTCGGGGAAGAACTCTTTGGTTCCAGCCTCGTTCTTGCGGGTCACCGCCGCATAGAGTCCGCGAAACGGATTGATGGGCTCGACGGGGTAATCAGTTCCGAAAGCTAGCGCCACCCCGTGTTTGAGGAAGCTGGCCCAGGGATAAGAGTTCTTCGCACGCTGCGGCCCGATGCGTTCGACCACCCAGTTCATATCGGTCAGCAAATGGCAGGGCTGGACGGAGGCGATGACGCCGAGGTTTCGATACTGGTCAATCTGATTGGCATCGACGACCTGGTCATGCTCGATGCGGAAGCGAAAATCGCGGCTCCGGCTCTTTTCCCGTGCCTCGCGCGTAACCTCGGAGAAGGCATCGAGCGCCATCTGGACGGCAGTATCGCCAATGGCATGGAAGCCAAGCTGAAATCCCGCTGCTGAGCGCTCTATGGCCATTTTGTTCAGCGTCGACTGCTCGTATTGCGGCAAGCCCTTGTTGCCCGGATCATCGGCATAGGGCGCGTTGAGCGCAGCTGTGCGCGAGCCGAGCGAGCCATCCATGAAGCCCTTGAGCATGGCCGTGTGCAGGATGGGGTCCTGGGCGGAGTGGTGCGCACGGTGGCTTTCCACTAGCGCCAGCGGTTCGTTAAACGGCAGCCATTCGCTGATGCGCGCAGTCAGCTGGCCCTGTTTTTCCAACTCTTCGTAGACCAGGAAGTCTTCCCACTCGGAGTTGTCCTGCAGTGAGGTGATACCCCAGCTTGCCGCGTTGGCCAGGGCGAGTTCGATGGCACGACGGCGAGTTGCAAGCGACGGCCTCGGCACCTTGGCCAGCACTAGATCCTTAGCCGTCTCACGGACGATTCCCGTGGCCTCACCGTTGGCATCGCGATCGATTTCGCCGCCATGAGGATTGGGAACTTTGGCCAGAATGCCTGCGGCTTTCAGCGCAGCCGTGTTGGCGACCGCAATGTGTCCGTCAACGCGCGTGAAAATCGCGGGATGAGCGCCGGTGACGGCATCGATGTCCTGGCGCGTCGGCAGCTTCTCTCCGGCCCAGAGCGTGTGGTCCCATCCGCGTCCCACCAGCCAATCGTGAGGCGGTTGTTTCTTGGCGTAGTCGGTAATGCGCTGCTGCATTTCCGCCAGCGACTTCACACCGACAAGATCGACTTGCAACAGCTCCAGACCGCCGGCGGCAAGATGCACGTGCGCGTCATTGAAACCGGGCATGACAAAGTGACCGCCAAGATCAATTACCTGAATGTCTCCGTGTTTCAGCTGCAGAATCTCCTGGTTCGATCCGATGGCGAAGATGCGCCCATCGCGAACGGCAATGGCCTGCGGGCGTGCCAACTTGGCCCGCAGGTACTTATCCTGCGCGGTAAGGTTGGTATAGACATTGCCGTTGATGAAGAGGATGTCGGTGGGGGGCTTTTTCTCGGCAGCGCCGAAGGAATTTACGTTCGAGAGCATGAAGGAAAAAAGTAAAAGCAAAGCCAGCTTCATTCTTCCGCGACTCCAGAGAGCGCCAGGGTGAGCAGCAGAATACGCTTCAATCCAAGATCTCGGCCCGTGGGATCGTACCATTCGTGAATGGTGTGGGCGCCCCCGCCGCTGCCCCCGGAACCGATGGCGATGGCCTGCCGTCCCAGCGATAGCGGGACATTGGCATCGGTCGAGGCACGCTGAATTCTGGCAGCGTTTCCAAGCTCGGCATCGACGGCGCGAATCATCTTGAGCAGAGGCGAGTCGGCGGGCAAATCCGCAGCAGGACGACTGCCGATGACTTTGACTTCCGCGGTCAGCAGTTCCTGCTTCTTGCGTCCGGTGATCTCCGGAATGGCATGGTCCACGGCTTCGTGCAGAGCTCGTTCCAGGCGGTCCAGTTCGTCGACCGAAGCGGAACGCGTGTCGACGCGCATGATCGCTGACTCGGGAATGGAATTCACCGACGTTCCGCCATTGATGATACCGATGTTGAAGGTAGTTTTGGGCGAAACCGGAACCGGCGTGCGGGTGAAGCGATCGATCACGCGGGCGAGAGCGACGATTGGATTGGCAACGCCGAAGTCGCTCCAGGAATGGCCGCCGTGTCCGCGAACGGTAACTTCGTAGCGTCGACTGCCCAAACCTTCGGCGATGATCGTGTCGGTTCCCGCGCCGTCGATCACGATGAGCGAAGCAATCATGGCCGACCATCGCGGCTGCTGATAGATGTGGCGCATGCCGCGCAGGTCGCCTTCGCCTTCTTCGCCGACGTTGCCAATGAAAACTATGGGGGCAATGTTCGCGAGGCTTGCAGCCTGCATGGCCTTGGCTATCGCCAACAGCGAGGTGATGCCGGACGAATTATCCGAGACACCAGGACCGTACAATTTTCCGCTGTCGCGGCGAACCACGATCGGCGTGTCGTTCGGGAACACCGTGTCGATGTGCGCGCTGAGCGCGATGAAGGGCGCCGCAGGATCGGATCCGGGAAGGACACCGAATACATTGCCCAGCTCGTCGCGGTGAACGTCGGCCAGTCCGATCTCTGCAAAACGCGACGCGAGCCAATCGCCACGCGCAGCTTCTCCCCAGGGTGGCGCGGCGATCGAGGTCACTTCCAGTTGGAAGTCCTCCAATTCGCGGGAGTGAGCACGAAACCAGGTAAAGGCTTCGCGCACCGGCCGAAGCTGGGCAACGTTTGCCACCTGCTGCTGCGCCGAGCGCAATCCTTGGGTCTCGCTGGAAGATCTGGCTGCACTGGGGGGCAGGCGCACTGGAGGACTCGGGCCCATGAGAATGTTCCATGGTAATACGGTAGTGAGAGCGGGAGAAGAGCAAAGGCCTCGATTGTTCAAGGCCTTCGCAAACTGTAAGCATTTCCGCCTTGCCGTTTACGGCTGTGTGGCGGGTGGCGGCGTCGGCTGCTGCTGGTTCTGTGGTTGTGTGCCTGGTTGCGGCGCCATGGTGGGACCAGTGCCTGGTCCGCCCGGTCCGAGCGGCACCAGGTGCGGCGTAGTGAGCTGATTCGGCGCATTGGAGGGAACAACCCCCGGGACGGTTGGCAGATGGTTGATTTGCGCGGATTGAGCATCATTCAGATCGATACCCAGCTTGGTGATGGTTGCGGCTGTCGACAGATCCAGTTGCACCTTCGACTTTTCGTAATTGGTGGCGGCCGCCAGTACGCTCGATTCAGCCTGTGTCAGGTTGCTCGACGCCTGCAGGACCAGCGTGCTTGTCGAGGCGCCCATCACTAGCTTTTTCTGTTCGGCATCGAGTGCCTCGGCGGCATAGTCGCGGGCGGAGATGGCAGCTTGCAGCGCCTCCCAGTTTTGCTCCAGCGCAAACTCTGCCTGCCGAACCTGCAACATGATGGTGTTCTCGGTCTGCTGCAATAGCATTTGCGCCTGGCGGTATTCCAGATCGTTGCGTACCTGGTCGGCCTGAACCTGCCGATTGCGGAGCGGAATGCTGAGGTTTACCCCAACCCCTTTGTCCGGACCGGTGCTGTTGAAGAGGTTGGTAAATGCGCCGCCATAGTTTGTCGGAAATCCTGGCGGCGTGCACCGGGTGGGATCGGTGCACAGCGGGTTTTGGGGGCCGGCCAGAGCGGTGGCGCCGTAGAAGGCATATAGGTCCAACGTGGGCAGTAATTCGTTTCGCAGCGACTTGCGTGTGACTTCGTTATTGGTCAAGGTCAGCCGAGCGGTCGCGATTTCCGGACGGTTTTTCAGGGCCTCCGCAATCAGATCATCCACCGGGGCGACTTTATATGGCTCGGTGGTATTGAGGGTGTCGGTGGGAATCACCGGCGCAATCGCCAGAACCGGGTCCGCCATGTTGCGGGTGACCGCATTCTTCATCAGCAACTGTTCCAATTGCAGGCTCACCTCTGCTGCAACCAGGTTCTGCTTGGCGGTGGCAACTGCGCTTAGCGACTGCACGACAGTTAAGGGCGCCAAGGTTCCCTGCGCTACTTGTTTCTTATTGTCAGAAAGCGTCTTGTTCGCCAGGTCAAGGGCGCGCTGTTGTACGGTGACGTTCTCGTAAGCGTTGACCAGGTCCCAGTAAATGTTTTCGATCTGCGATACCGTCGTAATCACCTGATTGCGGAAGGTGATTTCGGTAATCTCCTTGTTATTGCGGGCGATGCGGATGTAACGCAGGTTTGGATCGAAGCCGAAACCTTGCAGCAGATGCTGGCGAATCTGGAACTGAAAGCTGGGCGTCAGGCTGGGATTGATGGTGTTGAAAATCGCGCTCTCCCACAGGCGGCTGTTGTCGAACGAGACGGTCATCAGCGTCCCCGTGGGGAAGCCCTGGGTATAGAGGAAATTGGCCGTGGTCGTGTTGGTGAACAGTTCGTTGGTACCGGTGAACACTGTATTCGATTCCGGAGTCACGGAGTGTTGTATAGCGACGGTACCCGTGATCACCGGATCGTAGCTGTCGATCGGCGGACCTTCGCCCTGGGTTGAAGTGACCAGGCCGGCAGCGCCACTACCGGCTCCGCCAACGCCGATGCTGGTACCACCGACTCCGCTGCCGGTTGCGGCGGTCGTGGAGGTTCCCGTACCTCCGGCTGAGGTCGAACCAGTCATGCCTCCGGGAGTTCCTTGCAGCAATCCGGCGTTTACACCGAGCGCGACGGCGCCGGACGAAGTGCGCAGGATGTCGGTGTCGGCAATGGACAGGTTGTAACGCTGGATGCCGATATCGAGGTTGTCCGCCAGCGCCAGAGCCACGGCGTCGTTAATCGACAGATACATCTTGCCGTCGCGCACGATCTGATCCATGCGCGGTGAGTTGCGGACATTCACCGACGGAACGGCGCGCGGTGAATATATGTCGAACGGATTCGGCCACTGCCGCTTACCGCGGGTGTAATCCTCTTGCGAATAAGGATGCGCATTATGCTGCGGTCCGGGAGCCTGGGGCAAAGCATCCAGTGTATTCGGCGTGGCCGCGTTTTGTTGCACCGGCGCCGGCGGAGGCGCAGTCTGCTGCGGTGCTGCATCCTGGGCAAACGCAGGCGTGCCTGCGACGTAGAGCAGAAATACGCAGAACGTTGTCGCCAGCGAATTGCGTTTGGGAATGAGACTAAGAATAGACATTCTGAAATTTCTCCAACTGAGCGCGGTAGAGTTCTACATACTTTGGCGGCATGCGGCGGCCAATGGGCGCACTTTTCGAGATGGTTGGATGAAAATCCAACGCAGGGTATCGTCGTAGCGGGCCGGAATTCGGTCTCGAGTTCGAAGGTTGCAGAAGCTAAGTATATCCGAGACGCTGCTGGCACAAGTCGGCCCTTTACATAGCTTTACAATGCTTAACAGAAGCACTTGGCAAAGAGCATTTAGCCGTTTGCCGTGGGCCGTCACCGCAGGTCGCATTCTGGGTAAGAGGTGGCATTTGCTAAACGCCAAGTGCTGAATGCCTATTCGACGAGGACGTGGGTGTCACGAAATATAAAACTGACGCTGGCCTATGACGGTGCGGAGTTCCATGGGTGGCAGGTGCAGCCGGGTCTGCGAACCGTGCAAGGCTCGCTTGCCGATTGCATTAAGCGGCTGACCGGGGAAGACGTTCTGCCGCAGGGATCGGGTCGTACCGATGCTGGAGTGCACGCCTTGGCGCAGGTGGCGTCGTTTCAACTGCGGAACCCGATGCCGGAGCGGAACCTGATCGTGGCGTTGAACGACGTTCTGCCTCCATCGGTGCGGGTGACGTCGGCTGCGGTCGTGCCCGATGGCTTTCATGCACGACACTCGGCAGAGGCGAAGACTTACCGCTATCGTATCTATCGCGGCGACATCTGTCCGCCTTTTCTGGCGCGCTATGTCTTTCACGATCCCTATCCCATGGACGAAGAAGCACTCATGCGCGCATCCGAATACGTTGTCGGCACGCATGATTTCACTTCATTTGCTGCTTCCGACCCCGACCGCAGCGCCCGAATTGCCGAAAGCTCTGAGGCTGACGAACTGATTCAGGGTAAAACTGGCAATATCCGTAGAATTCATTCCTCGCAGTGGGTGCGCACCAGCGACGAATTGGTCTACACTGTGCGCGGAGACGGCTTTCTGCACCACATGGTGCGAAACCTGGTCGGAACGTTTCTGCTCGTCGGCAAAGGTTCGCTGAAGATCGCGGACGTGCCCGCCATCCTTGAAGCCCGCAATCGTAGCGCGGCCGGACCCACGGCAGCCGCTTGCGGCCTGTATCTGGTAAGGGTCGAGTACTGAGGCTATGTCGGTCGAAACTCAGGTCATCGCCACCGCGACAATTGTCAGCACCAATCCCGCGACCGGCGAAATATTGGCAGAGCTGCCGTGTGCCTCGGCGGACGAGGTGCATGCTGCCGTAGCGCGAGCCAAGGCTGCCCAGTCGCAGTGGCGAGTGATCCCCGTGGAGAATCGGATCGCTATTCTTCGCCGCTTTCAGCAGCTTCTCAGCGAACACTGCGACGAGGTGGCCATGCTGATTTGCCGTGAAGCCGGCAAGCCCGTCGCGGAGGCGCTGGCGACCGAAGTACTCGTGGTTCTTGACGCGGCTGAGTTTTGCATTCGCCGTGCACACAACTTCCTTCGCGAACAGCCGCTGCCCCATGCGAACCTGGCGATGAAGACTAAACGCGGCAAATTGGTGCGCGAGCCGTATGGCGTAATCGGCATCATCGCGCCCTGGAACTACCCGTTCTCCATTCCCGCGGTCGAGACGCTCGCTGCGCTGGTAACCGGCAACGCTGTTGTGCTGAAACCCTCGGAATTTACGTCGATGGTCGCGCTGGAACTGCAGCGCCTGTTGCTGAAGGCAGGATTAGATCCTGATCTGATGCAGGTCGTCATCGGCGAAGGACCGGTCGGAGCAGCGCTGACGGATTCAGCAATCGACAAGTTGATCTTCACCGGAAGCGTCGTCACGGGCAAGCGCGTAGGCGAAGCTGCAGCCCGGCGATTGCTACCGGTGGTGTTGGAGTTGGGCGGCAAGGATCCGATGCTTGTGCTCGACGACGCCGATCTGGAAGTTGCCTCCAGCGGCGCCGTTTGGGGAGCGTTCATGAACGCCGGCCAGACCTGCCTGTCGGTGGAACGTTGTTACGTGCACAGCAGTTTGTACGAGCCGTTTCTGGAGAGGTGCCGCGAGAAGATCGCCAAGCTGCGCGTGGGAAATGGCATTGACTCGGAAGTCGAGATCGGACCGATGATTCACGAACGCCAATTGGGAATGGTTGACGATCAGGTCCGGGATGCCGTGAAGCTGGGCGCACGTCTGCTCGCGGGGGGCAAACGGCGAAACGAACTTGGGCCGAACTTCTACGCTCCGACGCTGCTTGCCGATGTGACCGACGAAATGCGCATTATGCAAGACGAGACCTTCGGCCCGGTATTAGCGGTGGCTTCCTTCGACAGGGATGAACAAGCAGTGGGATTGGCGAACAACAGCGATTTTGGCCTGGCGGCGAGCGTCTGGACCGGCAACCGCCGGCGGGGTGAAGCCCTGGCTGCGAAGATCAGTGCTGGAACCGTTATGGTGAATGACATGATCTCGTGCTTCGGCATCGCGGAAGCCCCTCATGGCGGATTCAAGCAGAGCGGCATTGGGCGAACGCACGGCGAGCTCGGGCTACAGGAAATGGTTCGCGTGAAATATATAGACACCGACCTGATGCCGGGTATGAAGAAGGTGTGGTGGTTTAGCTATGGTAAGCCATATCAGCGTCAAATAGGCGGCTTCGCCGACTTCATGTTCGCGCGAGGTTGGAGCAAGAGGTTGAAGGGAGCCTTAGCTTCGATTGCGTTGTTGAGACGATCGAATCGCATTTGAGGCGGGCGATTCGGAAACTCGACTCCGCTGCTCACTTTTGCGCTTGCCTCGGCGGATCAGCAAGTCTGCCATTTCGAGATATTTCTGGATCCAGGGCAGGGAATTCCTCTCGTTGCCCTGTTTCTCTTGGTCAGAAGCCTGTTCCGCTCGCCCCTTCTTAGCGTTTGTAGCCAGCATTTCCCGACTCGGCCCGAACAGAGTTTTCAGTCTCGCGCGTCCCGGCGCGTCGTCAGTTAGATGATCCATTGAGTGCGCAGTTGGCTGTGCCTAGTAGTAATTCTTCCCACCCTGGTGGTCCAAAGTTTCCAGCAGGAAGTTCCGGTTATTCGGATATTGCGAGAATCGCTTTGCAGGGTGATACTGCCAGTCATGGCTGAGGGCGAGATCGTACCTTCTCAACTTCCCAAGCACAAAATCAAGTACAAGAAGGCGTTCCAAAGGGCATGTAACGAAAAGGATGAGAAAGGTAAGCTGTGCGGCGGTCACTTGAAACGTTGGTTCTATATGGCGGATGTATTGGAGCAGGCGTGTGGGGACGTGCGTCAGGCGTTTGGCGAGAAGGCTGAAATCTATCGCTGCGAGCATTGCCGGACCTTGTACTTACCCAGTCTAGAGGAGCCCGCCGGGCGAAACGTTGCGGGTCTGGGGAAGCCTTCGGTGTTTGGGCTGACGCTGATCCCGAAGGATTCTGAAGAAAAACCGCGAACCTAAACGTCTAAGAGATAGTTTAGTTGTGGGGCAAGTGCGCGCTCGTTTTGTGGGGCGAGCTGCCGTCGGTAATATCGATCATCAAAACCCGGGAGGCAGGCAAGTGTCTGCGAATATCTCTGAACTGATCTACGACTGGAACACCATCTATGCCAAGTCCATCGTTCCGGCCGGAAGAGTGTTGTTGAATGACGAGTCGCTGCGCGACGGTCTGCAGTCGCCCTCGGTGCGCGACCCATCTATTGAGGAGAAGATCCAGATCCTTCACCTGATGGAAGCCGTCGGCATCAACATGCTCGATATCGGCCTGCCGGGCGCCGGCACTCGCGCTCAAGACCACTGTGAAGCGCTGGCGCGCGAGATAGGGCGGGCCAAGATGAAGATCAAGCCCAACTGCGCCGCTCGCACCCATCAGAACGATATTCGCCCGGTCGCCGAGATCGTCGAAAATACTGGCGTGCCGGTTGAAGTTGCGACCTTCATCGGCTCAAGTCCTATTCGCCGCTACACCGAAGACTGGACCGACGACTTTCTGCTGCGCACGACCGAGAACGCCGTGAAGTACGCGGTATCGCTCGGGCTCGACGTCATGTATGTCACCGAGGACACGACGCGGTGCGATCCGGAAACCATCAAGCGGCTGTACAGCACGGCGATCCGTTATGGCGCGAAAGCAATCGTGATATGCGATACCACCGGGCATGCGACGCCCATGGGCGTAGTGGCGCTCATGCACTTCGTCATTAATGAGGTGGTGAAGCCCTCGGGCGAGAACATTCGGGTTGAGTGGCACGGGCACTGCGATCGCGGGCTGGCGGTCGCCAATTCACTCGCGGCGCTGGTCGCGGGAGCGGAAGTGGTCCACGCCACCGCCTGTGGTATTGGCGAACGCGTGGGCAACACCCAGATGGACCAGATGCTGGTGAACCTGAAGCTGATGGGAATCGAACCGTGGAAGAGCCAGGACCTGACCAAGCTCAAGGAATATTGCGAAACAGTATCCAAGGCGACCGGTATTCCCATTCCGAAGAATTATCCCGTGGTTGGCGACGATGCTTTCAGAACGGGCACCGGCGTTCACGCGGCCGCGGTCATCAAGGCATACCGCAAGAACGACGAGATGCTTGCCAATAGCATCTATTCCGGCGTTCCGTCGCATTACTTCGGGATGGAGCAGATTATTGAAGTCGGGCCCATGAGCGGAAAGTCGAATGTCCAGTTCTGGCTGGAGCGGCACGGAATAACAGGCAACGAGGACCTGGTCGAGCGGATTTTTCAGCGCGCCAAAGAATCAGACCACATGCTGACCGATGCGGAAATCATGGAGAGCGTGCAGGCGTTCAACGGAGTGCAGTCCACGCTAGCTTCGTAGCTTCCTCTAGTACTCGGAATCAACGATCTCTGGCGGTTCACCCTCGTCAGGCTCGACGGGAAGTTCCTGATGAGGTTCCTCGTGGGGAGCTTCGCCGTCTTTCTTCTTTAGACGCACCACGGTGATCTTGGCAAAGCCTTCTTCAAACTTCGGCGGTCGAAGTTTGCTGGCCATGCGCTGCATGACGTCTTCCGGGACATTGCGCTCACGCCGGCGATTACGCTCCATGCAGACCTCAGGCGGCACATCGAAGAAAACCGCTTGCGCCTCATATCCGAAGTCATGTGCCAGCTTGATCCAGCTGCGGCGCTCGTGCGGCGAGAGATTGGTGGCATCCAGATAATTCGAAGGACGCCGCGCCAGCAGGCGCGCGCGTAGCATCGACCGAAGGGTGGAAAAAACCAGGTCCTGATAGCGCTGCTCGGTCACGTCGTCGAACAAGAGAATGCGGACCATGTCGCTGGAGAGCGGCAAAATGTTATGGCGCTTGAACCAGGTGCTCTTGCCTGAGCCGGGCAGTCCGATGGAGAGCACAACCGCCCCCTTCGGCTGTTTCGCTGATTCGGCAGCTGGCGCGGGTGCTTGAGCCTGTTTCTTTGGCGATTCGGCTTCGCCTGCCTCGCCGGTTGGGCCACCGGGCCGGGGCAGCGCCGGAGCTTGAGTTGCGGGCTGCGGCCGGCCGCCGCGTCCGCGACGACCTCGGCGGCGGCTGCGATCGCCGCGCCGGATTTGCTGCGCCCCGCCTTCGGCCACTTGTGCTTCCGCTTGCGAATCCTGAAGTTCCGCCTCGTCCGGTTGCGCCTCGAACTCGGGTTGCAGGGCCCCCTCGGCTTCAACAGCCTCTCCCGCCGGATGGTCGGGAAACTTGGGTTGCAAGGGCGCAGGGCCTTCTTGCGTCGGTTTTTCTGCCGGCTTTTTGCGCCAGCGGTTGCGGTCGCGTGTCCATCTGCGCATGTTGCACTTGTAACACGCTCGCCTAGCTGCGGGCAACGCAGTGCAGCTTTGGAGCACCGCTCTTTCGTGCTACGCGCCGCACTTTACCTGTGATAGCTGTCATTGCCTCGTCTGGGCGCGGGTGCTAGGATTCTTGGTTTTAATGCAGGTTTCTGTTGTTGCCGGTAAGCACTAAGGGTAGGGTTCCTTACATCGAATTGTTGAACGAGGTCACATGGCAATCAAAGTAGGCATCAACGGCTTTGGCCGCATCGGTCGAAATATTCTTCGCACCGCCCTTAACGACTCTGAACTCGATTTCGTTGCCGTCAACGATCTCACGGACCCGAAGACGCTTGCCCATCTTCTGAAGTACGACTCCATCCTGGGCAATCTGTCAAACAAGATCAGTGCTGAGACCGACGCCATCAACATCGATGGCAAGAAGATCAAGGTATTCGCTGAGAAGGATCCGGCGAAGTTGGACTGGGAATCCGTAGGCGCACAGGTTGTAATCGAGTCGACCGGCAAGTTCACCAAGGGTGAGCTTGCGAAGCAACACCTCCGCGGCCCAGTGAAGAAGGTCATCATATCGGCGCCCGCGACCAACGAAGACATCACCATCGTGATGGGCGTGAATGAGGACAAGTACGACCCTGCGAAACATAACGTGATCTCAAACGCCTCATGCACCACGAACTGCCTGGCGCCGGTGGCTAAGGTGATAAACGACAACTTTAAAATTGTCTGCGGAACGATGACCACCATCCACTCGTATACTAACGATCAGGTCATTCTTGACTTTCCGCACAAAGACCTGCGCCGTGCGCGTGCTGCCGCCTTGTCCATGATTCCGACATCGACGGGAGCGGCCAAGGCGATTTACCTGGTCATTCCCGACTTGAAAGGCAAGCTCGATGGGTTTGCGATGCGGGTACCCACGCCCAATGTCTCGGTCGTGGACCTTGTAGTGTTCGTGGAAAAGAAGACCAGCGCGGAAGAGGTCAACAACGCCTTGAAGGCAGCCTCCGAGTCCGGCCCGCTGAAAGGGTATCTTGGATACGAGACGGCCGAGTTGGTGTCGATCGACTATCGGGGTGACCCGCGCTCCTCGGTGGTTGACGCTCCTATGACGCGGGTCGTGAACGGCAACTGCGTGAAGGTCATTGCGTGGTACGACAATGAGTGGGGGTATTCTTGCCGAGTCCGCGACCTCATTCATTATTTGGCTAAGAAGGGGCTGTAGAGGGCAAGCACTCAGCACTCAGCCAGAGAGCGAGTCGCAGAGTTTGGCAGCAGTGCTGAGGAAGCAGAGAGATCGTTCATTGGCAATGCTGGGTGCTTGACTGCTGACCGCCCACTCACAACCGACAACAGGTTCTTATGTCAAAACTCTCGATCCGCGACCTTCCGCTGAACAACAAACGCATTTTCATGCGGGTTGACTTCAACGTTCCACTGGATGACGGCCGCGTTATGGACGACACTCGCATTCGCGAGACGCTGCCCACGATTGAGTACGCGCTTCGTCACGGAGCGCGCCTGATTCTCGCCTCACACCTGGGACGGCCCAAAGGCAAGCCCAATGCGAAGATGAGTCTCAAGCCGGTCGCCGAGCGGCTGCGTATTCTGCTGGATGATGTTTTGCGGCGTGGAGAGAATGTCGGCTTCTCGCCGGACTGCATAGGCGTGCAAGCGGAGGAGATGGCGGAGAAGTTAGAGCGGGGTCAGTCGCTCTTACTGGAAAACCTGCGCTTTCATCCTGAGGAGGAGGCCAACGATTCCAACTTCGCCAAGCAGTTGGGCCGGCTTTGCGACTACTACGTCAACGATGCGTTCGGATCCGCACATCGCGCCCATGCTTCCACCGAGGGCATCACGCACTTTGTCGAAAAGAGCGCAGCCGGCTTGCTGATGGAAAAAGAACTCGAGTACTTGGGCAAGGCGCTCTCGCATCCGCAGAAGCCATTCGTCGCCATTCTGGGCGGCGCCAAGGTGAGCGACAAGATCGGTGTCATCAAACACCTGATGAACAAAGTGGATGCGCTGGTTGTTGGCGGTGGTATGGCATACACCTTCCTGAAAGCCCAGGGCCAGGAGATCGGAAAGTCGCTGCTTGAGGCCGACAAAGTTGAGCTGGCCAGGCAGACCCTCGCCGACGCCAAGTCCCACAATGTCAGATTCCTGCTTCCGGTTGATCACGTTGTAGCCGACAAGCCCGAGGCTGGAGCTCGCATTCAGCAGGTCGCAGAAGGCCAGCCCATTCCCGCCGACATGATGGCGCTTGATATCGGCCCTGCGACGATTGAGTTGTTTAGCAACGAGATCGGCAACGCCCGCACAATCGTATGGAACGGACCCATGGGAGTCTTTGAAATTGAAGCGTTCGCCAAGGGCACAAAGAAAATTGCCCAAGCGGTGGCTGATAATGGCGCCGCAGTGTCGATTGTGGGCGGCGGCGACAGCGTTGCAGCGGTGAAGGCCGCTGGGGTTGCTGACAAAATCACCCACATTTCCACGGGCGGCGGCGCTTCACTGGAATTTCTGGAAGGCAAAAAGCTGCCTGGCGTAGAGGCACTGAGCAACAAGTAAACCTATAACTCAGCCCCTCCCTTACGTTTTCTAATTGGAATGCCAATTCCTCGGATTTGAAGAACTGGCGGGGTCGACGGGACTCGAACCCGCGGCCTCTGCCGTGACAGGGCAGCGTTCTAACCAACTGAACTACGACCCCGCTATGGTTGGGAAGGGCTTAGCGGAAGCCCTGCACGCAGTCGAAACGCCAGCAACAGCAATCCGACCAAGCGATTTCGATTGTAACAGAATCCAGGGGCGCAACCCATCGAGCGGGCAAGTTACCTTCCACTGCAACTTAGCGGGAACATTCTTGTTGGTTCTGGGGTCTAAACCATTGTCTGGTTGAGATAGGCGCTGCGGAATACGGGACGTGCGCTTTTCGCGGCAGTTGTTGCTGGTAAGCAAACTATTTATCATTAGGGGTGCCGCCTGTGGCGGGAGCAACAACATTGAGTGAACTCGCAAGTGCGATTGGTGTGCGCACGGAGGACGCCTCGATCGTGGCCCAACTCAAGGCCGGATCGGAGGAGGCCTTCGGCTGGCTCATCGCGCACTATAACCAGCCTGTTTACAGCCTGGTATATCGCATACTCGACGATCCATCAGACGCCGCCGACACCACCCAGGAAGTCTTCATCAAGATTTTTCGTGGGATTAAGAACTTCCATTCCGATTCCAGCCTGAAGACCTGGATCTATCGCATTGCAGTGCATGAAGCGGCAAACCGGCGCCGCTGGTGGTTTCGCCACAAGTTTCGCGAAACCCCGATCGAGGCGTCCCCGGACCGGGATCAGGAGTCGGCGTTTCCCCACAACGATGCGCTGATCGATGATGGCAAGTCTCCGCTGGAGAATCTCTACGACGAAGAGCTGCGGGCTCGCGTCGAAACGGAATTGAAAGCGCTGGCCGAGCCGTACCGCACAACCGTGATTCTGCGCGATATTGAAGAGCTGTCGTACGAGCAAATCGCTGAAGTGACGCAGACGTCGCTGGGCACGGTGAAGTCGAGGCTGGTGCGTGGGCGTGAAGCGTTGCGCAAGCGGCTCGAACGCTATCTGCCGGATTTTGGGCTTGCGCCAAAAGAGGCGAGCCAAGGCCGCGTTGTGCGTCGTAAAGTCGAGGTCGCATCATGAACTGCTCAGTTGCGCAAAAGCTCATGTCGTCCTACCTGGACGGCTGCGTCTCGCGTCGTGAACTGGCCGAGATGAATGAGCATGTGAACGCGTGCCAGGAGTGTGGGGCGCAGTTGGCTTCCATGCATCGCACCCAGGCTCTGCTTGGTTCCCTGGGCAGGAAGGTAGCTCCGCCTGATCTCACGCTTAAGTTGCGGGTTGCGCTTTCGCAGGAAGTGGCCAACTCCCGGGGATCGCGCTGGGCGAGGCTGCGCGTGCGCTGGGAGAATGCTTTTAACGCCACCATGGTTCCGGCGACAGCCGGTCTGGTGACCACGCTGGTTATCTTTGGCGTGCTGATCAGCTTCCTCTATCCGGCGCAGGTGCGCGCCTCCAATGATGTGCCCACCGTGCTGTACACGCCGGCGCAACTGCGCTCCACGCCCTTCGAACTGGCCATGGGCGTCACTTCGGCAGAGTCGCTGGTGGTCGAAGCTTATGTAGGTCCCGACGGCAGGCTGCAGGATTACCGCATTCTGTCGGCTCCGGAGGATGCGCAGGCAATTCTGCCGCAGTTGAAGAACATGCTGATCTTCACCACGTTCCAGCCGGCGACTGCATTTGGACAGCCGACAACCGGACGCGTGATCCTGACCTTCTCCAAGGTGCAGGTTAAAGGTTAATTTTTCTTCCAGATACTTATTGGAGCGCGGGGCAGAGCGGCGTTCGAGTCGCTTTGTCTCGATTCATGTAAAATCAAGGAGCATCGCGCCGCATTCGGCGGGCAACATGCCGCTTCAAAGCGGCTTTGTACTTTCAGGAGAACCGCGAAGTAATGGCCAAGATCGCAAAAACTGCAGACCGCAAGAAGGTCATGGACACCAGTAAGAGCACAGATTGCCCCAAGTGCGGCAAGCCAACACGGGTGGTGAAACGAGTGAAGGACCGCGAGCGCAACGTTGCCGGAGGAATGTATATCTCCTGCTCAGCCTGCGAGTTCTACGAGAAGCTGTAACGCTGACTCGGCGCTGGTGGTTCGGGCCTCTCTTGCCAAACCAGCACACATTCGTAATAATTAAAGGGTTGTTGCCTCAAGCAATGTGAGGTCCGATGAATGCCATGCTGCATTCATTGGGGTGCGGTAGCGGCGGGACCGCTGGAGCACCCAGATGCCGGTCATCTCGCCTGAGGAACGTTTTTCACCCGGAGTCTTCGCGCTCGTACGTTGGAGCCGAGGCCTTGGTGTGTCGCAGGTTGAAACCTGCTCGGGAAACGAATAAACCGCGCTAGACACTGGTCGGAAGGCCAGCTCTACCCGGCCAGGAAAGGAAACATTCTCTGTGTTGATGATTCGTCTGTCGCGCCGTGGCGCGCGCAAGCAGCCGTATTACCGCATCGTGGTAATCGAAAAAGACCGGGCACGCGACGGCCGCTCGGTGGAAGTGGTGGGCACCTATAACCCGCGGACCAATCCCGCGACTGTCGACCTGAAGCGCGAGCGCATTCAGTATTGGACGGCGAAAGGTGCGCAGCTGTCGGACCGCGTAAGGAAGCTGGTCGAGAAGGCTCCTGCAAGTGCGACGCCTGAGCCGTCGGCCAAGCCGGAAACTTCGGCTGAGGCACCCAGCGCAGCATAAATGTAATGGAGTTAACGGGGTCTCACAATGTCAGACAGCAAACCCGACATGGTGGCGTTGATGGAACACATCGCCAAGGTCATCGTGGATGCGCCGGACGAAGTCACGGTTGAGCCTTTCGAAGAGGATGGCCAGACTGTGCTGGAGCTGATTGTCGCCGAGGAAGACGTGGGGCGCGTTATTGGGCGTCACGGGCGAACGGCGCGCAGCCTGCGGACCATTCTTCATTCGGCAAGCCTGCGCACACGCAAGCGCTATCAGCTGGAGATCGTGGAATAGCCGGCGAGTACATCACGATTGCGCGAGTAGTGCGTCCGCAAGGGCGCCGCGGGGAAGTGCTGGCGGAGTTGCATACGGATTTTCCGGAGCGCTTTGCCGAACGTCAGAACCTGTGGTGCCTGGCGAAGGATGGCAGCCGCCGCGAACTGAAGCTCGAGGAGCACTGGTTCCACAAGGGCGGCGTGGTGCTGAAGTTTGCCGGGGTGGACAGCATCAGCAATGCCGAGCTCCTTGCCGGATGCGAAGTGCAGATTCCACTAGAGGAGCGTGCTGAGTTGGAAACGGGAGCGGAATACGTCAGCGAGATCGTCGGGTCCGACGTGTGGATCAACGACGGCCGGCGGTTTCTCGGGCGCGTGAAAGAGGTACAGTTTGGCGCCGGGGAAGCTCCGCTGCTGGTGGTACAGCTTCCGGTTTGCGCGACGCAAAATGAAGTTCTGGTGCCGTTCGCGCAGGAGTATGTGAAGAAGTTTGACGCGGTGAATAAGCGCATCGATATGGAGTTGCCGGAAGGGATGTTGGACGTGGACGCTCCGCTGACTCACGAAGAGAAGCAGCGCCAGAAGCAGTAAACAGAAGAGAAACGGGTGTCGGGCGAAGCGCAGAAGCGATAATAGGTTCGGTAGTTCTGGCCTTCAGGCCAGCTTATTGAAAGCATCTTGGTTGCGCTGAGCCGGCCATGACCGGCCAGGTCAGATCGCCGACAGAAATGAAGTTCGAGATCATCACGATTTTCCCGGACTTCTTTCGCGGGCCACTGGATTACGGCATCGTGCGCCGGGCGCGCGAGGCTGAGCTCATTGAAATTACGCTCCATGACCTGCGGGCGTTCACCCACGACCGGCATCGCACGGTGGATGACCGGCCGTTCGGCGGCGGCGAAGGTATGGTGCTCAAGCCGGAGCCGATTTTCTTGTGCGCTGAGTCGATGAACCTCACGCCGCGCGAGGAGCGATTGGTAGAAGGTGCGCGCGAATCAGTGGTGCTGTTGTCGCCGCAGGGACGTTTGTTCACGCAAGCCGTCGCGCAGGAGATAACAGCTCGGGAGCGGGTCGTGCTGATCTGCGGCCGCTACGAAGGCGTTGATGAACGCGTCAGCGAGCACTTGACGGACTGCGAAATCTCCGTGGGTGACTTCGTGCTGAGCGGCGGTGAGTTGGCGGCGGCCATCATCGTGGACGCTGTAACGCGATTGCTGCCGGGAGCATTAGGAAACGCGGCTTCCTCGCAGCAGGAGTCGTTCACTGCGGGCGTAGCAGAGAAGCTGCAGATCGAGGGCGAGCCGCCCAGTTCGACCTGTGCTTCGGGTGGATTGCTGGATTATCCGCATTACACGCGTCCAGCAGATTTTCGCGGGATGCCGGTTCCCGAGGTACTGGTGAAGGGGAACCACGAAGAGATTCGCCGCTGGCGTCGTCGTCGCGCGTTGCAGAAGACATTGCAGAACCGCCCCGATCTGTTACGCGAGGATGCGCTGACGCAGGAAGATCGCCGGTTGTTGTCAGAGATCGAAGGCGAGCGGAAAGCATGAGTGACCTGGCCAGCGTCGACGTGATTCTCAAACGGTTCGATCAGCCAGACGAGGTCCGGACCTTCGAGAAGGGCAAGTTTGAGCTGGTCCACATCGGCGCTATGACCATAGGGCGGGCTACTTATGAACCGGGCTGGAAGTGGTCGGAGCATGTGGGCAGGTCGGTTGGCGCGAAGAGTTGCACCGTGGAGCACGTTGGCATGGTGATTGCCGGTTGTGCCACGGCAGCAATGGACGATGGCCGTGTGATCGAGATGCGAGCGGGAGACATCTTCTATATTCCTCCCGGTCACGATAGTTGGGTGGTTGGGGACCAGCCTTATGTCTCGCTCCACTTTATGGGCGCCGACGACTACGCGCGAGGTAAGTAGCCGGGGCGATAGTCCGGTGGCGCGCCCGAGAGGACAACGGATTCTGGATACCACGTCCGTTGCAGGCGAAGCCAGCGGGCACCTGAGAAGAAGAATTGAATGCTGGCCGGAAGCCAGCTTTTACTTACGCTAGTTGCTAATTCCGAAAGGAACGAAAAATGTCGAATTCTCCGATTATTGACCGTTTACTCGCCAAAACACGGCGCACCGATCTCCCGGAGTTCAAGCCCGGCGATACGGTCCGCGTGCAGGTGAAGATCAAGGAAGGGGACAAGGAACGCTTGCAGGCGTTCGAGGGTCTGGTCATCGCCAAATCCAAAGGCTCGCAGCCTAGCTTCACGGTGCGCAAGATGAGCTTTGGCCAGGGCGTGGAGCGTATCTTCCCCCTTAACTCCAAAGTCATCGACAAGATCGATGTGCTGCGTTCGGCGCACGTGCGGCGCGCCAAGCTGTACTACCTGCGTGCGCTGAGAGGCAAGGCTGCCCGGCTGCGCGAAGTGGAAACCACCCGCGGATAACAGCAGACGGCTGTGGGGAGCGCGCCTTCGGGCGTGCTCCGTCCATTTGTTCACCGCTTCGCTTTCGGCCGCACGAACTTCAATGCCGTATGCGCCGCAGAGAAGCTCACTACCTTTACGTCGACTAATCCCGCCGTTTTGCCTGCTTCGAGCACCTGACGTTCGGTAATCTCCTGGCGCCCTTTCGGGTACACGATCCAAAGCGCACCTGTATCGCTTAGGGAATCGGCCAGCTTCGTCGCGCGTGAAAGTTCGGGTGCGCGTGCGGCGGCGAGGAAGATCAGGTCAGAGTTCTTGATCGGCTTCGCGTCTGCGAAACTTTTTGCGGTACTCTTCAGCTCCCCAACGAACCCGTCTTCAAAATCCCCGATCAAGGAAATCGCCAGACCCGGTTTGATGCCCAACTTCTCAGTCCTGCTCTTAGGATGAAGTATCTTGTGCGCCCATTTCTCGGCCCGCTCGCCGAGCTCGAAGATTGCAACGCCTTCCGGCCAACGTAATTGCAGCTCGCCGTCGCGCGATGAAACGGACTTCAGAGATGCCAGGGGAATCTTCAAGCGAAAGTCGCCGCGGAAGAGGATCTCGTTTGTCTCGAGCAGCGCTTTGCCGCTCGCAGTCCTGCCGCCGAAGCGGACGGTACAAAGAAGTTCACGACCCATAGAAAAACCAGTGGAGATTGGCTAGTGAATAGTCATCCTAACGCATGGACAATCTGGCGGCCCACCTATTAGATACGAGGGAATTTCTCTCACATGCCCGCTGTAATTCTATCCGCCGACAACCAACCACCACCCATTGCCTCTAAACACGAAACCCCGCTGGAGGGTTGCGGGGTTTCGCACGTCACCCGGCCGATGCAGTGGAGGCACCCGGCCGGGGCCTCGTTGGCGCGAGCTGGACTCGCGCGCCTTCAGTTAGTGGTTACACTTTCGAAGCGATCTCGAGCAGTCCCACCGCCATTGCCGCCCACAGCGCCAGGGCCACGGTATTCAAGGTGAGGCGAACCGCTCCGTTGTCGATCAGCCAGTTGTACTTCGCGTCCATGTTGCTCTCCTTCAAGCCGGCTTTTCTTAGCGACAACGCTCCTGCGCGCCGGTTGCAATGCGGAGGTTGTGCAGCGAGTGGCTCATGTCTTATTAAATCGGCTTCTGTATCGATATACGGACGAGGCGGAGAAAGGTTCCGTCAACAACTTGTGAATGTGTGGCCAGCCGCAGAATTGCAGCGCAAATAACAGGCGCGGCAAATGCCAGGCGAGGCGAGCTCCAAAGCGCTCATTTCTGACCCCGAATCCGGCACTGATGAGCCATCATCCAAGCTGGAAGTGGTGTTACGTGCACAAGGATTCCATTTGATGAACAGCTGTTCACCTTTCGCTGCTCGCTATTCGCTATGTGCCAGAGTTGTTTTTGACTCGAACCTCGCGTATCGGATGCTCACATAATTGATGGAAGTGCGATTAGCAGTCCTGGCAAACAGCGAATAGCGAAAAGCGAATAGCGAAAATCGTAACTCGCACGGAGCGTGCGGGTTTTGTGTACTCTGTATTAAGCCAAATCCTTAACGAATGCCCGTTCTCTCTCGCACCGCTCGTCGAACATCTTTCGTTCTCCTGTTCGTCTGCGTTTCGCTGCTCGCTGGATCAGCGCAGATTGCGTCTCCCTGGGTCGACACCAAACCGCTCTCCGTGGATACCGGTGCGACTGGGCTTAAGCTGATGCTGCGCCGCCTGCACACGACAGCGCGGTTGATGCATACCGTCGCCCATCCTGACGATGAGGATGGTGGCATGCTTACGCTGGAATCGCGGGGCCACGGCGACGCCGTGCTGCAATTGACCCTCAATCGCGGCGAGGGTGGACAGAACAAGACTGGCAGCAATCTTTTTGACGAGCTGGGCATCATTCGCACGCTGGAGTTGCTGGCGGCCGATCGCTACTACGGCGTCGAGCAGCGCTTCACGCGGGTTGCCGATTTCGGCTTCTCCAAAACGGCCGATGAAACATTTCAGAAGTGGGGCGGCCACGACATCGCGCTTGGCGACATGGTACGGGTGATTCGCACCTTTCGTCCGGACGTAATTTGTACCCGGTTTCGCGGAGACTCTCGCGATGGGCACGGCAACCATCAGGCGTCGGGAATTCTGACGCGCGAGGCGTTTCGCGCTGCTGCCGACCCCAATCGCTTTCCCGAGCAGATTCACGACGGACTTCAGCCATGGCAGGCGAAGAAGCTGTACATGGACAACGTGCGCGCCAATGAGGACTGGACCATCAAGCTGGAGACTTCGCAGCTCGATCCGCTGCTGGGAGAGACCTATGTGCAGTTCGCTTGGAAGGGATTGAAGCACCAGCTCTCACAAGGCGCGGGAGGGTGGACAATGCCGGAAGGCCCGCGCTTCAGCTACTACAAGCTCATCGATAGCGCTGGAATTGTCCCGCCTGCTGCGGGCGCACATGAGAACGATTTTTTCGATGGCATCGATACCTCGTTGCCGGGGTTGGCGGCGCGGCTGGGATCAGCTGAAGCGACGATCCCGTGGTTGCGACCGCAGCTGCAGGCAATCGCAAGGACCGTTGATGACGCTACGGCCGCCGCCGACAAGGATCCAGAATCGGCAGGTGCGCCGCTGCTGAAGGGGTTGGATCTTACGCGCTCCCTCATCACGCGAGTCGAGAATTCGAAGCTGTCGCTGGCGGACAAGGCCGATCTGCTGTCGTGCCTGCGGACCAAGGGGCAGGAGTTCGAGGAAGCGGCGAATCTCGCCTTCGGAATCGAACTTCAGATCGGGCCGGGAACTCCTGACGGTCGCCCGCTGGCCGCGAGCTTTCCCACGGGCGAAGGTAATGTGCTGGCTGCCGTAATCACCGCCGGCAAGCCCTTCCTGCTGCGGGCGACGCTCCATAACGGCAGCAAGCACGAATTGAGCCTCAAGCAATTCTCCTTGGAGGTGCCGGAGGGCTGGAGCTCTGAGCTGTTCATGGATAAATCGCCAAAGAGCGTTGCGCCCGGCGACGGTTGTGCGCTGATGTTTCGCGTGACGCCGCCCGTCGACGCGCAGCCCACGAAGGCATATTTCCACCGCGACGATCCTGAGAACGACGCTATCTATAAGATCGACTATCCGCAATACGAGACGCTGGCGCTACCGCCGCCACCGGTTTCGGCGCGCGTGGAGTACAGCATCAACGGCTCCGCAGGCATTATTGGCAGCGTGGCGCGCACGCCCATGCACGACGACAAGGGCGATGTGTGGTCGATGCCGCTGGCGGTTGTTCCGCCGTTCTCGGTTGAAGCCGCACCCGGTACACAAATCATTCCCGAGAGCAAAGATCCTTCGGCCATGCTGAACGTCGTTGTGCGCACTACGGCGGACCACGGCGACGGAACGGTGAAACCAACGGTCCCATCCGCCTGGGCCATCGAGCCTCGCACTGCAACCGTCACCTTCAAAGAACCCGGACAGCAGGCATCCCGGTTCAAGGAAATGCCCGACGGTGCCAGAGAGGCGCGGTATCAGGTGCACGCACAGTTCGACGCGGGCGGACGCGATTACAACGAGGGCTACAGCCTGGTGGCGCGGCCGGACCTCGGGGGATTCTTCTACTACCAGCCCGCGTTGCAGCGCGCCAGCGTGGTGGACGTGAAAGTCCCGCAACGACTGCAGATCGGCTATGTCATGGGCGCGGGTGACGATATTCCTGAAGTGCTGCGCGAAGTTGGATTGCAAGTCACGCTATTATCGCCAACAGACTTGGCGAGTGGCGACCTCAGCCGCTTCGGGACCATCGTTCTCGGCATTCGCGCCTATGACACGCAAGACGAAGTGAAGAAGAACAACCAGCGCCTGCTTGAGTACGTTCACAACGGCGGCACGCTGCTGGTGCAATACAACACGTCGCCGGCCGATTTCAACGGCGGCCACTACACGCCATATCCGGCGCAGTTGAGCCGCGATCGGGTCACGGTCGAGCAAGCGCCGGTGACGATTCTCGATCCGCAGAGCCCGGTGTTCCGCTATCCCAACACCATCGCCGCGCGCGATTTCGATGGCTGGGTGCAGGAGCGGGGCCTGTATTTCATGGACCAGTGGGATTCGCACTACACGCCGCTGCTGGCCTCGAACGATCCCGGCGAGCAGCCGCAAAAGGGCGGATTGCTGATTGCGCAGTATGGCAAGGGCTACTACATCTACACCGGATACGCCTTCTTCCGCCAACTGCCGTTCGGTGTGCCCGGCGCAATCCGTCTCTATGTCAACCTGCTGAGCGTCGGCCATGAGCCGAAGTGATTCAGCGGATCAGTCCTCAGGCTCGCCCAAGATCGCCAATGTTGCGCGCGATCCAGTAAATCAGCCCGAACTCGTTCGTGGTATCGGCTTGGCGCAGGCCACTACGCTGAACATGATCGACATGATCGGCGTGGGGCCGTTCATAACTATCCCCCTGGCCGTCGCCGCTGCTGGTGGCCCACAGGCGATCATTGGATGGATGTTAGGCGCAGTGCTCGCGCTGTGCGACGGTTTGGTTTGGGCCGAACTCGGCGCAGCCATGCCGGATGCGGGCGGCTCGTATCGCTACCTGAAACAAATCTACGGCCCGAATTCGCTGGGACGGCTGCTGTCGTTCCTGTTCATCTGGCAGCTTTCGTTCAGCGCGCCGCTATCTATCGCCTCCGGATGCATCGGCCTCGCGCACTATGCTGGATATCTTTGGCCAGGCTCCGCGCGGACCATCGCAGCGCACACCTCGCAAGTTGCGGTTCCGTTGCTCGGTAAGTTTGAGCTTAGCGTCGTTCTCACGCATGGCACCTGGCTGGCGATTGGGACTGCCGCGTTTGTGATGTTCCTGCTCTACCGGCGAATCACCGTCATCGGACGACTGGCAGAGCTACTCTGGGTGGGGGTAGCGATCGCGGTGGGCTGGGTGATCATCGCCGGCCTCACTCATTTCAGCGCCGCTCGCGCGTTCGACTTTCCTCCCGACGCTTTCAAACTTTCTCCAGCATTTCTTGTTGGTCTCGGTTCGGCGATGCTTATCTCGACCTATGACTACTGGGGCTATTACAACGTCTGCTTTCTGGGCGGCGAGGTAAAGGATCCGGGCCGTACCATTCCGCGGGCGCTCATCATCTCGATTGTTGCAGTTGCGGCGCTGTACACATTGATGAACATCGCCGTGCTGGGCGTGGTTCCCTGGCGCGAACTGGCGGCGCATTCCGGCGAGCAGAACTACATCATCTCGATTTTCATGCAACGCATTTACGGCGCGTGGGCGGGACGCGTGGTGACCGTGCTGATCATGTGGACCGCCTTCGCCTCGGTCTTCTCCACGCTGCTGGGCTATTCGCGCGTCCCCTATGCGGCGGCGCTCGACGGCAACTACTTTCGCGGGTTCGCGCATCTCGATCCCAAGCGTCGTTTCCCGACGGTATCATTGCTGGCGCTCGGTTTTGTGGCGATGCTGTTTTGTTTTCTCCGGCTCGCAGACGTAATTGCGGCGCTGGTGGTAATCCGGATTATGTTGCAGTTCGTCGTGCAGGCCGTGGGCGTGATTGTCCTGCGCAATCGCCAGCCAGACCTGCCTCGGCCATTCCGCATGTGGCTTTATCCGCTGCCGGCGCTGCTGGCGATCATGGGCTTCCTCTTCATTCTGCTGGCGCGACCGAATTTTCTGCGCGAGATTCGCTACGCGATAGCAATTCTGGCAGCCGGGCTGGCGATTTACTTAGCCCGCTCGTGGAAACGGCGGGAGTGGCCGTTTTCTATGACAGCTTCGGTCAAGGCCACTGGCTGAAAGCCTTGCAATTCGTCACCGATATCCGGCACTCGGACGCTGTTGAGGCAAACCGCAGACGTGCGACATTCGAGATCGTGGCCGATGCTCTAGAATGACACGGGCCCGTTTGTCTGATTTCTTGCGACATCACGCTCTGTGGAGGCTTCCATGAAAAAAGAAGTTGTAACCGCAATTCTGCTCCTGGCTTTAGGCGCGCCGGGAACCGTTGCCATCGCCAACGCCCAGGCTACGACCGACCAAAAGCCCACGTTCTCCGCCGTCTACGACCGCTTGCTCAGCGGCATTGAAAAAGAAGTGGTTACCGCTGCCGACGCCATGCCGGACGACAAATTCAACTTTGCACCGTCGCCCTCGCAAGGTGAATTCAAAGGTGTACGCACCTTCGCACAGCAGGTGAAGCACATTGCGGGCGCCAATTACATGTTCGGCGCCGCGATTCTCTCCGAGAAGCCGCCCGCCGCCATGGGCGGTGAGGACGGGCCGGCAAACCTTGCGTCCAAGGCAGACGTGGTGAAGTATCTCAAAGATTCGTACGCCTACCTGCATAAGGCGCTGGCGACGATCAACGAGAACAATGTTCTGGAAAAGGTACAAAGCCCGTTTGGCCCGAACAAAGTGACGCGGCTCGGCCTGGCCACAATGGCCGTCGCCCACCCGCTGGATCACTACGGACAAATGGTGGAATACCTGCGCATGAATGGCATCATCCCGCCGGCGAGCAGGAAACCGTAGGCCTCACTGCGAGCCCGCGATGAGTGGTCACCGTTTCTTTCGCCTGCCGGACGAATTCCGGCAGGCGCTTGCCGGCCCTTCAACAGCGGTAGCGGCCACAGAATCACCAACCGCGAGCAGAGCGAAAACTAGGTGGGCTTTTTCTTGCCAGGCAGGCTGGCGGGGTTTTCGTGCGTGCGCTCGCGAAAGTAGGCTTTCATTCCGGTCGCGAGCGAGATGGCATTCTCGCCGTACTTCTCGCGCAGCCGATCTGCCGCTGACAGCGCCTGGTTCCACTTCTCATGCGAAGCCTGCCCGTCCAGGCTGATCTGCTGGCTTTCAGCTTCGAAATGCGAGGCATGTACTCCCAGGAGACGGATGGCCTCGCCCTTCCAATTCTCGCGAAACAGGCGGCGAATTGCGACGAAGACTTCGGAGTCAACGGAGGTTGGACGATCTACTGTGTGCGCGCGAGTGATGGTGTGGAAGCCGGAATCGCGCAACTTCAGTTGCAGCGTGCGGGCGTGCAGCTTCTGCTCGCGCAACCGGCGGCAGACCATCTCCGACAAACGCGCCAACGTGGCCTCAAGCTTTTGCCCATCGGCGGTGTCGGTCGAAAACGTGTGCTCATGGCTGATCGAGCGCGGGCCCTCGTCCTCACCAATGTCGGAGTCGAACCATCCACCGGCGTCCAGACCGTGCGACTTGCCCGCCAACGCGACGCCCAGCGCGCCGAAGTTCCGCTGCAGCCAACGCTCATCGTGCGAAGCGAGATCGCCAATCTTGAGAATGCCTTTCTCGTGCAGGCGCTTCTCCATGACCTTGCCCACTCCGGGAATCTTGCGCACATCGAGCGGCGCGAGAAACTCGACCTCTCGTCCGGGGAGAATCCAGAGCACGCCGTTAGGCTTGGCCTGATCGGAGCAGACCTTGGCCACCAATCGCGAGGTGCCGATGCCGATGGAGCAATTCAGTTGGGTCTCGGCTTTCATCGCCGAATGCAAGGCGTGCGCCGCGCGCAACGGCGGACCATGCAGCCGTTCGGTGCCCGTCATGTCCACGTAAGCCTCGTCGATCGAAACCATCTCCAGCTTCGGCGAGAAACGGTTAAGCACATCGTAAACTTTGGCGGAGTAATCGCGATAACGAGCAGGGTGGCCGTCGACGAAAATCGCCTGCGGACAAAGTTTCGCCGCGGTGCGTAATGGCATGGCCGAATGAACGCCGAATTTCCGCGCCGCATAGGACGCCGCCGAGACCACGCCGCGTTCGTCGCGCTGCCCGCCCACAACCACCGGCTTGCCCATGAGCGAGGGGTCGAACAGCTCCTCCACCGAAACAAAGAAGGCGTCCATGTCGACGTGGAATATGGTGCGATGCGCAGCGGTCATCTTCAGCGTGATTGTAGAGCACGAGGTGAGAAACATGCCGGGCGGCGGCGAACGCTGGGCATCGGGTAATATTTCGTCACCAGTTTAAGGAGCGAAGCGTGAATACCCCTTCTGCCGGCCGCGAACTTCAACTGTTTTTCCTGCTTCTGTTGCTCGTTGTCGCTTGCTCCATTAACGCTCTGGCGGTTCCACAACAGACGCCTCCGCGCAAATTCCTGATCGCCTCCGACCTGCACTTCAACCCTATGTTCGATCCCAAGTTGGTCGACGAACTCAATACAGCTCCTGCCACAACGTGGGAGACAATACTAGAGCGCTCCACCTCCATAGCTTTCAGCCAATACGGACAGGACACGAATTGGTGGCTGTTGCGGTCGGCCTTGGACGCAATGCGCGCAACCCTACCGCATCCGGCCTTCATCCTGGTCGGTGGAGACATGTTGGCCCATCGTTTTCCCTCCACCTTTCGAGCCACCGCAAAGGAAAACGATCCCGAGTCGTATCGCAAATTCACCCTGAAGACTATGGAGTTCCTGGCTCAGCAATTTCAGAAACGATTTCCGCACACGCGCATCCTGATCACGCCCGGAAACAACGATGACGATTGCGGGGATTACACCATAAGCTCTGATGGGCCGTTCCTCCACGACACTGCCGAGCTTGCCGGCAAGCTGGCGCAAGCCGATGGCCAGTTCCTGCATTCGTGGGAGGCGTTTGGCAGCTACGATATTCCGCATCCGGCAATTCGCCATATGCGGATCATCTCACTGAATACCATCTTCTGGTCTGCCAAGTACCAGGCGCAAAGCTTTGGTGAAGCTTGCGCGAAGATACCGTCAACCGCCCCCGAAGACCTCATGACATGGCTGGAAGAACGCCTGAGCCGCGCTCAACGGGCACACGAGAAGGTGTGGTTGATGTTCCACATACCGCCCGGAATGGACGGATACTCGACCATGGTTCAATACCAGTCGCTGATAAAGACGCAACATGAGTATCCACCGGCCCAGGCATGCACCGCGGCTGTTGTTCCGCTGTGGGTGCCGAAATGGACGACGGGATTCGACGAACTCATGGGCGAGTATGGAGACACAGTGGTTGCCGCATTCGCCGGACACACCCACACCGACGACTTCAGAGTGATTAAGTCCAGCCCAAATGGATCAAACTTCGTGCTCATCAGCCCCGCGATCTCGCCCATTTACAATCAAAACCCGGCATTTCGTGTGGCGACGTTCGGCAGGAGTGGAGGGGTGATAGATGATTCGGTCTATTACCTGACAAACCTGCTATTCGCGAGCAGTACGACCAAGGGCGAGTGGGCGAAGGAGTACACGTTTTCGCAAGCATGGAAGAAGAGTGGCGTGACCGCGAGCACCTTGGCCGCGGTTTACGATGAAGTCGCCAGTGACGCGTCCGCGCGCGCGGACTGGCTGAGGTTCTACAACGTTTCCAGTTCAGCCGCTCATTTGCCGGCGGACAGTACTCCCATCTTGTATTGCGCCATCGAGGCGCTCAGCGTCGAGTCGTACGCCAAGTGCTTTTGTCCGGCAACGACTCCCACGCAGTAGCAGAGGCTCACGTAAGCCGATGTTCGAGGGCGACCCATCGTTCAGTTGAGCTTGGCTGCCGAGACGGGCGGCAGAATCAGCGCCTCGCGTACAGCCTTCGCCAGATCGGCCACGCTGAAGGGCTTTTGCAAGAATGGGCTACCGCGCTGCAGAATCTCTCGCCGGGTCGCGCTGTCCTCGGTATAGCCGGACATGAACAGCACACGAATCCCGGGATAGCGCTCCGCAAGTTCGCCGGCTAATTCGTGTCCGCTCTGGCCTGCCATCACCAGATCGGTCAGCACCAGGTCGATCTCTCCAGCAAATTCCTGACAGACGCGTCGAGCGGCATTGCCGTCTTCAGCCTGGAGCGCTCGATATCCCAGATGCTGCAAGCACTCGCACACGTTCGTGCGGATCTGCGATTCATCCTCCACCACCAGCACCAGCTGTCCCGACGCATCGGTGGTTCCGTCGGCTCGCGAAGGCATCCGATCCAGGGCGGAGGTGGTCGCCGGAAAATACAGTTTGAAGGTCGTTCCTTGTCCTGGTTCGCTGTATACCCAGATGTAGCCACCGCTCTGCTTAACGATCCCATACACGATCGACAGCCCCAGCCCAGTGCCCTTACCGGTCTCCTTGGTCGTGAAAAACGGATCGAAGATACGAGGCAGGACCGTCTTGCTGATACCGGTTCCGCTGTCGGTGACGGCCAGCATCACATAGCGGCCGGGTTGCACCGGCGGATGCTCCTGGGCATAGTTTTCGTCCAGATTGACCGTCGCCGTTTCGATCTGGAGCGTTCCGCCCTGCGGCATGGCGTCGCGTGCATTCACCGCCAGATTCAAGATGACCTGTGTAACCTGGTCCGGATCCAGTCTGGTGTTCTCAACTTGCCCGGATAAATTGGTCATCAGTTCGATGTCTTCTCCGATGACCCGCCGCAGCATCTGGGTGGTTTCCAGGACCACGGTATTCAGGTTGATGACACGAGGCTGCAGGATTTGCTGACGGCCGAAAGCCAGCATCTGGCGAGTGAGAGCGGCAGCCCGGTCGGCTGCGTTGGAGATCTGCAGCAGCGGCTTGCTGAAGGGGCTATCAGGCCCAATTTCACCGAGCATCATGTCGGTGGAGAGCTTGATGACTACAAGGATGTTGTTGAAGTCATGCGCCATGCCGCCGGCCAATCGGCCAACTGCTTCCAGCTTCTGCACCTGCCGCACTTGTTGCTCCAGCCGGGTTTGCTGGCTCATGTCTTCGATGTAGGAGGCAAAAATCAGATCGGGGTCGCTTTTCGGGTGAATCGAACTACTGATGCGTACCGGAAGCGGAGAGCCGTCACGCCGGCGGAAGTTGGTCTCCCAGCCCTGGACCTGGCCGCTGCGCTGCAAGACCTCGATCAGGAGGCTACGGTCTTTGGGATCGGCATAAAGTTGCTGTGAGACAACCAGCTTGAGCGCCTCTTCCCGACTGTATCCCAGCATCTGCAGTAGCGCAGGGTTGGCGTTCAACAGCCGGTCACCGCTGATCAAGGCTTGCGCAATGCCGAACGGAGCATTGTCGACCAGCGTCTTCATGGTGGCTTCCGACTCGCGAACGGCGTCCTCCATCCGGCATCGTTCGGTGACGTCCAGCGCCAGCACCATCTCCCTTGACGTGTCGTCCTTGTCGTACTGAAAGGCCATGATCTCGACCATCACGATGCTGCCGTCCTTGCGTCGATGACGGTAGAGCCCGGACCGATTGAAACCTTGATGGTCTACCCGGACCGATTGCATAAAGCTGGAAACGTCCTCCGGCGGACGTATGTCGAGCAGGGTCATCGCCAGAAATTCTTCTCGCGAGTAGCCATAATTCTTTACGGCAGCGTCGTTCACCTTGAGAAACCGCAGCGTGCTGCGGTCATAGATCCACATGGGGTGAGGGTTGACCGAGAACATCAGGTTCTGATTATCCCTGCAGCTGCGGCATGCGTCCGACTGTTCGGTAGCTTGCTTGATCAGGCCGTTGATTTGTGCCCGCTGCCGCACACACGTCAGCGTCAGTATGACGATGATGGAAATGCTGACGATGGAGATGACAACACTGACGACGGGCATCCGGCCAGATCCGTTGATTATGGTTGAACTACCAGAACTCAGGGACCGGCCACGAGTACGCGCATAACCTGCTGGCGCAGCCGGTTGCTGCTTGACACATCATTCCTGCATAACCGCAAACCTATACAACCGCAAAGACGAGGGCGCGATGATTGTCGGAGACAGCCGTCGGCATGCATCGAGCTTGCCTCATTCATAACAAGACCTGATATAGAAAGCTGTGACCTGTGGCACAAAAGGGTCTGTAGTATGCAACCTTAGTGGGATTGCCGAAGATTTGTCTCTTTCAGCGCAGGCGATTCTTGCGAAGATTTAGATTCCGACAGGCTTCCCGCCAGGCAGGTACTTAAGCAGGGGGCACTCCCGGCATTTTGGGTCATTCCTATAACAGTAGAGTTTGCCTACCTGTACCAGAAGCCCATGCATCTCGTTGTAGGTTTGCGCGAGGGGAGTACGCGCGGCCAAACTCATGGCCGATGGTTCATGGGCCGCAGGCGCGCTTGAGAGAATCGTGTGAGATGAACGGTGACGTAGCTCTTGGTTTCTCAGTGCCCGTTCCACCAGGAACTTTATATCGTCGTACTTAGCGGCAATGGGAATTGCGGCGTGTCGTGCCAGAATACGTCGAGTATAAGCATCAACCACAAAGATCTCATGGTGCCCGGCATAAAGCAGGATCGCGTCGGCGGTTTCCGGCCCGATGCCTTTGAGAGCAAGTAGTTCGGCACGAAGTTGTGGCGTCGGCGTGCCGAACATCGCTTCCAGCGAGCCAGCGTATTTCTCGTCGAGGAATGCGACAAACTGCTTCAGGCGGCTCGCCTTTTGCCGATAGTAACCCGACGAGCGTACGAGTTGCTCTAGCTCAGCGAGTGGAATGGTTCGAATTCCTTCCAGATTGAGACCGCCCGCCGCCCGCAGCGATGCCAGAGCGCGTTCTACGTTCTTCCAGGAAGTATTCTGCGTCAGGATTGCGCCGACGATGATCTCGAAGGCGGTTTCTGCCGGCCACCAGTGTTGCGGGCCCCAGCTACGCGCCAGGCTGCGATAGATTGCGCGGACCAACGCTTCGGGATTCATCTTCGGCACGGCACGGGTGGCCATCGAAACTGCCAACGCTCGCTATACTAACTGCAAGCATGCGCAACATCGTGCGTTTCATGTGGAATTCCCTACGTGGCCACCGCCTTGCGCCTTGGCGCAGCCCTTATCTGCGCTGGCGAATCGAAACCTATACCGGCATCAAGATGCAGAGCATCGGCTTCCTGGAGTTTTTTGGTTTTATGTGGCGCGAGCGGAGGGAACTCGTGCGATTTCTCAAATGGACAGCCGAGATGGAGCGCTATGCCAGGCCCAAGCCTAAGAACCCGTAAAGTACCCGGTTAGATCCCCTCAAAGATGTCTTTGAATTCGTAGAAGCCGGTCTTACCGGCAATCCATTCGGCCGCGAGCACTGCACCCTCGGCGAAGGAGCGGCGCGACTTGGCTTCGTGCCTCAATACGATGCGATCGCCCGCGGAATTCAGTTCCACAGTGTGTGTACCAGGAATTTCTCCTTCACGCTCCGAGGTGATTTCGATCTGCATTCCGGTGGCCTGCTCAAGAACGCGTTGCATGGCCATTGCCGTTCCTGAAGGCGCATCTTTCTTGTGGATGTGGTGGATTTCCGTGATGCTTCCGCTATAGTCGTGCGCCAGCGCCGGCGCCGCAGCTTTCACGATCTGAAAGAACAGATTCACTCCGTAAGAAAAGTTCGCCGCGAACACGAACCCGGTGCCCGCCTCCTGTACCATCTTGCGAACCTGCTCCACTTCGGCATACCAACCGGTCGTGCCAACCACCATCGTTTTGCCGGAGTGCACACAGCGGTCGATGTGGTTCAGTATGACCTGCGGTGTGGTGAAATCGATGACCACATCGATATCGCGCAGGTTCTCCGGGTTAAGCCATACTCCGTCCGGGTTCATATCAATATCGAGGGTTCGCACGGCATGGCCGCGCTCTTCGGCAACTTCCGCTACCAGTGAGCCGGTCTTGCCCGTCCCCACTACGAGAATTTTCAGAGCTTTGTTCATCAGTCAAACACCTCGGGATCGACATCGGCAAAGAATTTAGCATGCAGCCGGCGTACTGCCTCCGGCACATCGGCTTCATCGATTACAAACGTCAGGTTGATCTCCGACGCGCCCTGGGAGATCATGCGCACGTTGATGTCGCGTATGGCTTCGAAGATCTGCGCCGCCACCCCAGGCGTATCGCGCAGGTTCTCGCCCACCAGGCAGACAATCGCTTTGCGCCCAGCATACTTCACGTAAGCCAACTGCTCCAGCTCGGCAGCAATCTGCGGGATGGCCTCGTTGGAATCGACCGTCAGCGAGATACTGACCTCGGAAGTCGACACCACGTCTACGGCGCAACGGTGGCGCGCGAACACTTCAAACACTTTAGCCAGAAATCCATGCGCCATCAGCATGCGCGCGGCAACAATGTCGATGACCGTGATGCGGCTCTTCGCCGCGATCGCCTTAAACAGCGAATGCGAGCGCGGTGTCCGTGCCAGAATGCGCGTGCCGTCGTTCGCCGGGTTGCGCGAATTCAGCACCAGCACCGGAATGTTCTTCTCCACCGCGGGCAGCACGGTTGCCGGATGCAGGACCTTGGCGCCGAAGTAAGCCAGCTCGGCAGCTTCTTCAAAGCTGATGAGCTTGATGCGCCGCGCGTCTGGGCAAATGCGCGGGTCGGTTGTTTTCATGCCGTCGACATCGGTCCAAATTTCGATGCGCTTGGCGTTTAGACCGGCGCCCACCAGCGCGGCTGAAAAATCGGAACCACCGCGACCTATCGTCGTGGTGACGCCCTCGCGCGTAGCGCCGACGAAGCCACCCATGATAGGAATCCGTTTAGCGTCGAGCAGCGGCTGAACGCAATCGTGCAGGCGGTCATTGATGTCGTCGACCTGGGGCACGGCACGGCTGTGCTGGGTGTCGGTGACGATGACTTTGCGCGGATCGACCAGCGCGGCAGGAAGACCGCGCTCGATAAATGCGGCGGTTGCGATCATGCTGGACAAGCGCTCGCCGAACGAGACCACGTAGTCGGAGGTGCGCGGCGTAAGCTCGCCGACGGCCGAGATGCCACGCAGCAGTTCGTCCAGCGCGTCGAACTCCGCGCCCAGCTCGTCGTGCAGTCCAATGTGCAGGCCCGTGCCAAGCAGTTCGCCCGCCGTCAAATAATGACGTTCACGCAGGCGGCGGCAGATATCGAGAGCTTCGTCGCGATTGCCGCGTCCGGCCGCGGCGGCCATGGCCAGCAGCTGGTCGGTGACCTTCGCCATCGCGCTTACCACGACGAACGGCCGCTCGTGGATGCGCGACTTCACGATGCTGGCGACGCGATCGATGGCGGCGGCATCTTCCACCGAGGTACCGCCGAACTTCATGACGATCACGGCAGCTTACCAACCGAATTCGCGACGAGGGGTCGCGAATCGGTGGCCCCGGGCAACATATCTTGCACCTTCAGGAGTTCGGCGTTCAACAAAGCCGCGCCTGCGGCTCCCCGAATCGTGTTGTGCGAAAGCACGGTGAACTTGTAGTCGAGCACGCCGCAGGGCCGCAGACGGCCGACGCTGACGGTCATGCCATTGCCACGGTCGATGTCGAAGCGAGGTTGCGGACGGTCCGGCGCGGAGTCATAGACGACCGGTTGAGCCGGAGCCAAAGGAAGTTGCAGCTCCTGCGGAGTGGAACGAAATCCGTCCAACGCGGTGATGATCTCTTCCGGCGATGCTTTGCGCCTCAGCTTAATCGACACGGACTCAGTGTGACCGTCTTCCACCGCAACCCGATTGCAGTGCGCGGTCATGCTGAAAGCGGCGGGTCGTACGCGATTGCCATCAAGCGTGCCCAGGAGCTTGAGCGTCTCTTCCTCCATCTTTTCTTCTTCCTTGGCGATGTAGGGGATCACGTTGCCAAGAATGTCGAGCGAGGCCACCCCGGGATATCCCGCGCCGCTGACCGCCTGCATGGTCGTCACGAAGAGCGACTCGATGCCGAACTCTTTGTGCAACGGCGCCAGCGCCACCACTAGGCCGATCGCGGAGCAATTCGGGTTGGTGACGATGTACCCGCCCGACTGCTTGCGCCAACTCTGGTGCTCGACCAGGGCTATGTGGTCGGCATTGACCTCAGGAATTACGAGCGGCACATTCTCCTGCATGCGAAACGCGCTGGAGTTGCTGACCACAGCACAGCCCGCCGCTGCAAATTGCGGCTCCAACTCACGCGCGATACCGGCATCCAGCGCGGCGAAGATGACTTTCGGCGCGCCCTCGGGAGCGGCATTGGACACGGTCATCCGCCGCACGGCTTCTGGAATCGGCGTCTTCAGGCGCCAGCGCACGGCATCGCCGTAAGTTTGGCCAGCGGAGCGGTCTGACGCGGCCAGCCATGCGACTTCGAACCAGGGATGGGCTTCCAGCATCTGGATGAAGCGCTGGCCGACAACTCCAGTTGCTCCAAGAATTCCGACAGGGATCTTCTGAGGCATGATAGTTGGAAAATTTAAGTTTATATCAGCGTCGCAGAAGCTGAAGATGACGCGATGGTTGTAGATTCGGGTACCAGACTAGAACGGCGTTCCCGGTACTGCCGGAGCGTGCAATCGCAGCGCCTGAACGATCTCGATCGCGATCTGCTCGGGCGTCTTTTCGTCGCTGTTCACGATGAGATCAGCCTTGCGATACGAGGGCAGGCGTTGGGCATACAAGGCGCAGAAGGTTTCTTCGTCTTCGGCCAGAGGGCGAGGATTTTCTCCCGAACGGCCGGCCAGTTCCCGGCAGCGGTTCAGAAGTTCCTCGAGGGGAAGCTCCAGGAAGACTACCCGCACACCGCGTTCGCGAAGCAGGTCCGCATTCTCCGGCTGCACAAATGTTCCCCCACCAAGCGCGATCACGCCAGGTGCCGTCGCGGCATTAAGGACAGCGTGCAGGGCTTCGCTCTCAATCGCGCGGAACCTGCTTTCGCCTTCCAGCGCGAAGATTTCGCGAACGCTTTTTCCTGAGCGGCACTCGATTTCGCAATCCAGATCGAAGAATCGCCACTTCAGCAGCCAGGCTAGCGCGCGGCCAGCGGTGCTCTTGCCCGCGGCCATAAAGCCGGTAAGCGCGATGAAAGACAGAGCGCAGGGCTGGCGAGATTCATTGGACGCGCGCATGGGAACGCAGAGTGATCTAAACGAAAGTCTGGGGTGCGGGAACGCTCGCTCCGCCATGCTAGCACCTTTGGAATATCGAAAAACGGCTACTGCTGACGTGGTACGGCGCTGCTACTCAAAGGGGATGTTCGCACTTGACACGGTATTTACAATTCCGGCCATGCAACTCGTTCAGATTGGCGAAGTCAAACAGAAGACCGTCCTTGAACTGGTGCAGGAAATGGCAGCGCGCCAGTTTGCAGAGATCGAACAGCTGAAGAGAGCGTCCCTCGATGCTGCGGGGCAAACCCAGCGGCACCGTACCCGTCGTTGTACAGTCAGGCGTGCTCGTTAGCTACGTCGGTTGCGTGTCTGTGCTTATTTCTCGGCTCGCGGTACGACCGCGTAGGTTGGGTGGTCGTATGTGCCGCCGATGGTGATGGCAACCACCGACTCCTTGCGCTTGCTCTTGTGCATGAACGGTTGGATCGCTTTCAGCAGAAACGATCGCATCCCCGTGGTGGTCTGCGACAACTCGGCCACCATGTGCATGTGGCCGCTCAAGTTGACTCGGGTAGTTTGCAGATTGTAGGTTCCATTCAGCAGCGCGTCGGCCCCAGGCACCGTGAACGTAACCTCGCTCAGGTGGGCCATTCCATCGCTCACAGCGACGTGACCTTTCAGGTTGGAAATCACGCGCCCGGGATCATAGCTGTCGTTGCCGAGCTTGTCGTTGGTGTCCTCGACTTTGTCGGCCTCGCCCCGCGCTCGCGCGCTTAAGACGTCGATGTTCTTCTGCGTTTCGGGATTTGGATACTGCGCACCGCTGATGCCGAAGTCTCCCTGCAGCCGCACCTTCTCAAGAAATGCCCGATCACCCGGCGGCAGTTGCACCGTCGCGCGAAACACGATGGGGCCCGTCATGGCCGGCGGGTTGTCGGAAACGAACATCCATAGCAGGTCTTCGATACGCGCCTGCTTGGAGGAGAGTTGCACGGAGACGGTCTTGCCTTTTCCCGGGCCCTGAACGGTGCCGGCGCCCAAAATGGTGGTCTTGCGAAAATGGGCCCGCGCATCGTCGAAGGAAACGTCCCCGTTCAGGCCGTTCACCGTTGCCGAATACATCGCCGCCAGGTGCACTGGATGCTTGCTCTGCTCCACCTCGAAATCAGGCGCATCGATTGTCCCATGCGTCTTCACGCTGGCTAGCGTTCCGTCGAACTGGCCGCTGGCCGAGAGCTTTCCTGCCATCCCGTCGAAGTCTCCCAGATCGAGATTGCTAACGGCATAAGAACCGGACAGCCCAGTCTTGCCCGCCTGGTGGACCTGCCATGGCCCGAACCAGCCCACGACGGTCACTTGGGCAGAAGGTTGTGGCAAGACCATCGTCAACTTGAACCTGAGCGGCTCCTGGTTGCCGATGTCGTGCACCACCAGCTTCGGAATACGGAACACCACCGGCGCTTGGTTCGGCTGCTCAGCGGGGAACTCAACCTCGGCGCCGTCGGCAACCAGCTTTCCGATACTCACACCAGAAACCGTTCTACCCAGGTTTTCCCATGACTCCGGCGCGGCGGCTTCTTTTCTTACGGTGAGGTGGAAGTCTTCGGCCCGCACGGAGGTCAGGTGACGTGTCAGCAGGCCGCTGTAACTGCCAAGGATTGTCAGCTTCTGGATGGTGATCAGCGCGGGCGTGTGCGGATCCTTCTGGAAGGTCACGCCCTCAGCCACGCATCCGGGATGCGGAAAATAGAAGCTGTGAAAGGCGGCGATCTCCACCGGGCTACCGGACTGCTGCTCTAGTGACTTGATCACCGCTTGACGGGTGAACGGCCATTGGCGGGCGCACACGACGCCCCCCAGGACCAGGGCGACCAGCAGCGAAATCGCCAGTATCGGGCGCCAGCGCCTGGGGGTTGGTACAACCGCCCGCTCGGATTGCCGTTCCTCAACCAGGATTTGCATTGTCGATGTGCGTCGCTGCTCCCTCAGAGAAAACGCAAGATACATCTAGGATGGCGCTCTTTGTCGCTACGGTTTGCCGATTCCGGCCGGAAGTTATCGAGGCATGTGACGCCGGTGCCGCGCGCAGCACGCGCCACCTTAGGCAGGCAACTTGTTTCAATTTGGGAACTAAGTAGAAAAACTCGGATCAGCTCAGGCGTAGACGGGGGCTTACTTAACACCATCGACTCCTATACTTAACCCGTTCCACTCCCATGGTTTCTGTGCAAGGCCCATTTCACCGCGCGCGGCGAGAGTACACCCGCGTGCTCGGAGCGGCTCATGTCCAGAATATATGTCCTCTGCTATCTTGCTCTTTTCTTCAGCTTCGCAGCGAATCTTCAAGCGACAGATCCAACCCAATATCAATCCATCATCCCTACTACGACACTAAGCGCGGAGACCAGCAACAACACCGCGGCGGCCAATTCCTTTCCCGGATGCGAGATCACGACCGTTACCAACGGCCAGTGTGTCGATAACGGCAACCTGAAGGCCAGCAACGTCAGCAAGGTCGACGTGCACACTCTGCTGTCGCCCTCGCAGCAGGGGGCGAAGATCTACACCACATACATCCCCTACTGGGTGCACGGCACGCATCCCAACATCGGATACAGCTCGCAGGACCCGAATCAGGTCGCGAAAGAAATCGTCGACCTTACTAGCCGCGGCTTCGATGGCGTGCTGGTCGACTGGTATGGTCCCGGCAGCTACGAAGAGGGCGCTACCGAAGTCCTGAAGCCGCAACTGGAGCAGCAGAACACGCTGCGATTTGCATTGATGATCGACCAGGGCGCGGTTGAGTGGTTTTCCTGCTACCCCACTTGCTCGGCGACGCAGGCGCTGCTCAACCTCATCAGCTTCGCGCGCCAGCAGGGTTATTTCAGCTCGCCCGCCGCCATCCGCAACAGCGACGGAAAAACCATCGTCACCCAGTTCGGCATGGAGGCCTACAACGTCAACTGGACGACGATCGAAAGCCAGAATCCCGACCTGGAATGGATCTTTGAGAACGCCGGGGCTTTCACCAATAGCTATACCGTCGGCGCCTTCGGATGGCTCTCGCCCAAGGATCCGCTGCAGCAGGGATATGAGGGTCTCGACTACACGCAATACTTCGAGCAGATTGCCGGCCAGCATCCCTCGAAGCTGAACTGGGCTTCCACCTGGAAGGGCTTTAACGACATCGTGGCGAGCTGGGCGCCTCCCGGCGGCCGGCACATCCAGCAATTCTGCGGCAAGACCTGGCTCGACTCCTGGAGCACCGTCCGCAGCTACACCGGCCGCCTGGACGCCGTGCAGGCCGCTACCTGGCATGACTACGAAGAGGGCACCGAGATCCAGAGCGGCATCGACAACTGCCTCAGCATCTCGGCCAGCGTGACCGGGCAGCAGCTCAACTGGAGCGTGCCAGACGACTCCACGCTCGACCACTACACGGCCTACATTTCGGTCGACGGCCAGAACCTGATGTCGCTGGGCGACTACTATGTCGGCACCAACTCGCTTAACCTGGCGCAGTTCGGATTTGCGCCCGGAACCTACTACCTCTTCGTCAAAGCGGTCGGCAAGCCGAGCATCAAGAACAATATGTCTGCGGCCGTTGTCTATAACAATGGCGGTGGCGGAGGACATCTGACGGTCAACATTCTCGCACCCTACAACGGTCAGAATGCCGGTCCTGCCACCAACCTGCTAGCTGCGGCCGCGAGTCCGAATGGGGCCATCGTTGAATACCAGATTTATCTCGACGAAGTCCTGGTGCAGACCATCCACGGCAGCGGCCCCTTCCAGTCCTGGGTTTCCACCAGCATGGGAAGGCACATGTTTATGGTCAGGGCCGAAGACGCAACCGGGCAGTGGGGAGGGTCGACCGTCTGGGACGTACGCACCCATTGACACGTATCGCGGCACATCCGGCCGGCGGCGCCTTACCCCTCTTGTACCACGCCTACCGGCGTTCCCACTGCGGCATCGAGTTTCTCCGCCGCCGATGCCTGCCGGGCCGCGACCTCCACGTATCCCGAGCTGCCGACAATCGCGAACAGCTCCTCATCGCCTCCCTCGGCGTATGACTTGCAGACCCGCGTGATGGTCTCGCCGGCCACCAGAATGCTGATGTTTGCCGCTTGCTGGCCAAACAGGCCACGCATATCCACTTCGCTGATGTTGGTGATGAGGTTGCCGAACTTGTCGACCTTCACGATTTCGCCGCGCAGACTGTTCTCGCCTACCCGCTCCACTTTCCGCAACGGCAGCCGCACGTGGTCGGAGATTTCCGGGCCGAACTCCGCCGGCGCCACCCCTTTGCTCAGCCATCCCGCTACCGGCGCGAAAACGTCGCGCCCATGAAATGTCTGGCTCACTGGTTGCAGGAAGTAGCGCTCTGCAGTGACGTGCCGGACTACAAACTTCTCTTCGCGCGCCTCCACCAGCGACAGCACACCGTTATCGGGAGCCACGAAGACGTAATTGTCAGTTTCCACAATGATGGGCCGCCGCTCGCTCCCCACGCCGGGATCGACCACCACCACATGCACGGTTCGCGCAGGGAAGAAGCGATAAGCCTGGGCGATAGTCCAGGCGGCATCGAAGACATCGTACGAAGCCACTGCATGACTGATGTCAACGATCGTTGTTGCGGGATCGATGTTCAGCACCACGCCGTGCATGATGCCGACGAAAGCATCGCTCAACCCGAAATCGCTGGTGAAAGTGACAATGCGGCTCTCAGACATGCTTCTGCAAACTAGCCGCAGCCGTCGCCGGAGTCAAGCTGGTGCGGTTCAGCGTATCTCGATGTCGCCTGAGCTGGTCGACGCTTCTACGTCCGGGCCGCCGCCGCCAACCGTTCCATTCAATTCCTTGCCGCCAACTGAGCCCTGCACCATGATCGGCAACTCCGAATGAATCGAGCCGGAGCTGGTATGCGCCTTGAGGTTAAAGCCTTTGCCCGATCCCACCACGAGACGAACATTGCCTGAGGAGCTCTGGAGCTGCCAGGCCCCTGCCACGCTGCCGTCAGCTTCAATATTGCCGCTGCCGGTGCGGGCGCGCAGCGCTCCCTTTACCCCCTTTAATTGGATCGTCCCCGAGCCGGTGTGAGCATCGACATCCCCCGATCCCGTCAAGCTGCCCTCAATGTCGCCGCTGCCCGTCTGCGCCTGGAAGGGCGCTGCAACATCCTCCACCCGGATATTGCCGCTGCCGGTCTGGGCATGCAGGCCGTGCCCCAGGTCGCGGGCGCGAATATCTCCCGAACCGGTTACCAGCTGTGCCTCCAGCCGTGTGCCGGTTGCGTCGACATTGCCTGAGCCGCTATGTGCCTGCAACTTGGTATCGGCAGGAACCGTGATTTCGTAGCTGATGGACAAGCGCCGCGCTACGTCCTGGGGCAAGTTGTAGCCGATGCGAATGCTGTTGCCGCTTTGCTGAATCGGCGGATTGGATTCGACTTGGCGCACCGCATCGTCGCTCCCGAACCAGCCATTGGAGTGAATGGTCCCATGAACGACCACCTGGCTCCCACTCCCGGTTCTCACCGTGATGTCGCCCGACCCTGTGGTCACGTCCAGGTTCACAGTTCCGGAGACCTGCAACGTTCGATCGAAATGCCCGTCGCTGGCCTGCAGCAGAACCGGAAGGAGAAAGAAACTGAGAAACGCGATAACAGCTGTACGTTTGTTCATGACGTCCCTCGTGATTGATGCGAGCTTGCCAAAGACTGCTGAAGCCAGCCTGCCTGAAGCCAGACTGCGTGAAGCCAAAGACTGTACGAATCAGAAGATTGTCATCACGAGCCCTAGGCGAGGGATCTGCTGTTCGCCGCGAGTAACAAGACTCTGGGATCCCTCCGGCCCGCGACGACAACCTTCCACTTCCGGAAGCATAACCGGCCACAAAGTCGCCAACACCCTACTGTTGCAGCACGACCTGGTCACCCTGCTTCAGCCCGGCCGTCACTTCCGTCTTCACGCCGTTCGATATGCCAATGGTGACCGGAATCTTCTTCATGCCGTCTTTCGCGCTGGGATAGGGAATGTCGACCGACGCCTTCTTGTCTTTGTCGTAGAGCAGGGCGCTTTCCGGGATCATCAGCACATTGTGATGCTCGTCGAGAATGATCTCGGCGTTGGCGGTCATTTCGGCCTTCAGCTCGCCGCCAGGGTTGTTGATCGAGACTCGCACTTCGAACGTCGTGACGTTATCCTTCTCGACGCCCATGGGCGAAATCTTGGTCACATGCCCGGTGAATGTCTTGTCCTTGAAAGTCTCCACGCGGATGCGTGCCGGCTGGCCAAGATACACCTTGCCGATGTCGCTCTCGTCCACCTTGCCTTTCACGTAGACTTCGCTGGTGTCACCCAGGGTCATCACCAGAGTCGCGCCCGAGCCCAGCACGAGAATCGAGCTCACCGCGTCCCCCACTTCTACATCGCGCGACAGCACCACCCCATCAATCGGCGCGGTGATGGTCGTGTAGCTGAGCTGCTCTTCAAACTGTTTCAGACTGGCCTGGTCTTTTTCCACCTGGGCCTGGGCTTGCGCCACCTTCGCTTTGTTCACCGTCAACTGCGCACGCGCGACATCGCGCTTGTTCACCGCCAGGATGTACATCCGCTCGGCGTCGTCCAGCGTTGACTGCGAGACCACTCCGTCACGCGACATCTCCTTGGCGCGGTCATAGGCTCGCTGTAGCGTCGGAATGTCTACGCCCTGGGCATCGACCTCGGCGCGCGTCTCGTCAGCCTGCGCGCTCTTCAGGTTCGCCTCTGACGACAGCAACTGCGCCTTGGCCGAATTCACCTGCGCTTGAATCTCCACGCGGTCGAGTTCGGCCAATACCTGGCCCTGTTTCACCCGGTCACCGGCGTCCACATACAGCTTCTCCACAATGCCGCTGGCCTTCGATTTGATTTCGACCTTGGTGATGGGCGTGATCTTGCCGGTCGCCACCACGTTCTTGGTGATGTCGCCGCGCTCCACCTTCGCCAGCTTCGTGGGATCGATCTTGGTGCCGCCGCGCGTGGCCGCCACCGCCACAATCACTAGCACCAATATCGCAACCGCTGCCACGATTGTGATCGTCAAGCGCTTCTTTTTGTTGTTCTTGTTATTGTTCTTGCCGTTCGCCACCGGTTCCTCCGCTCTCGGGCAGCAATTGGTTCCTGGTATCTACTACGCAGAGTTATGGGGATTTGTTCCCCTCGCAAGGGGCGCACTTGGCCGGAAAAACCCTTAAGTGCTTAGACACCACTCGCCGCGCTTTGGATAGCAGACGCATTGCAAACATCGTTCCCCGTTTGGTACGGTGGTTGCGCTTTCACTTTCACTTAGGCCGTACGTAGGAGCCTGCATGCCGGATACGACCGCCATCGCAAAGTTGAACGAACTTATCCGTGGAACCGGTACTGCCGTCTTCACAACCGTACGCCCCGACGGCACGCTGCATAGCTGTCCCATGGCGTCGCACACTGCCGACGAAGCCGGGGTTCTCTGGTTTATCGCGCACAATCATTCGGAAAAAGTCGAGGCGGTCCGCACCAACCAGCAAGTGAATGTCGCTTTCGCCGATGATGCCGGGCAGCGCTACGTCTCGGTCAGCGGCTTTTGCGAGCTGATGCGCGATCACGCTCTGACCACGCAGTTGTGGGAGCCGGGCTATGTCAATTGGTTTCCTGGCGGAGCCGACGATCCCGAACTCGTCCTGCTGAAGGTCGACATCGAGCATGCCGAATTCTGGGACGCCTCGCAGGGCCGCATGGTGCCGCTCCGGGGCTTCACCCGAACCATGTAGTCCGGACGAATCGGATTCTTTCATGAGAAGAATGAGCCGGGTGCCCCACTCATTCGCGGGGTTCGAATGAGTGGGTTCTGCTGGCCCGGTGCCCCACTAACCGGGGTCCCCGACGAGTGCCGATTTTGTGCCCGTTGGGGTGGATGAGCGATTTTCTAATGAGTGGGCCCGTCACGGAAGGATCACCGCCGCTCCGTCAATCGCGTCCCGCTTTACCGCCAGCAACGCCTCATTCGCCTGATCGAGCGAGAACTTCGTCACCGTGGGCTTGATGTTGATCTCGGCCGCCAGCTTCAGAAAGTCCCGGGCATCGTCGCGCGTCATGTTGGCCACGCTGCGGATTTGCCGCTCGCCCCACAACAGCGTGTCGTAATCGAACTGCGGCATGCGGTCCAGATGGATCGCATTGATCGCGACCACGCCGCCTTTGCGCAAGCTGGAAAGCGCGGCCACCACTACATCGCCGCTGGGCGCGAAGGTCACGGCACGATCGAGCTCTACCGGCGGCTTGTCAGTCTCCGCACCCACCCACTTGGCGCCCAACGACTCCGCCAGCTTGCGGTGCGATTCTCCCCGCGTCGAAACGTAGACATCGCACTTCCATGCATGCAGCACCTCAATCGCCAGATGCGCCGATGCTCCGAATCCGAACAGCCCCACGCGCTCGCCCTTCTGTGTCCCCGCCACGCGCAGCGCGCGAAAGCCGATGATCCCCGCGCACAACAACGGCGCCGCGTGCAGGTCGTCCAACTCCGCCGGCAAAGGAAAGACAAAGTCGGCGCGTGCCAGCGCGTACTCCGCATACCCCCCGTTCACGGTATAGCCGGTGAAGGTGGGCGAATCGCACAGGTTCTCCATTTCATGACGGCAGTACCAGCACGTGCCATCCGTCCCGCCAATCCACGACACGCCGACGCGCATGCCGAGCGGCAGGGCCGCCGTCGCTCCGTCGACCACTTCGCCGACAATCTGATGTCCCGGCGTCACCGGCCTCAGCCGCGGCGCTAGCTCGCCCTCCACGATGTGCAGGTCGGTCCGGCACACGCCGCAGGCGCGGACTTTCAGCAGCACGTGCCCCGGCGTGAGCTCGGGCTTCGGCACGTCTAAAATCTGTAGCGGATGCCGGTCGATGCCGGCGGGATGATTGAGAACCGCGGCTTTCATAAGGTTTCGCTTGTTCGTATTCTACTTCCGCATGGAGCCTGGAAGCTGCAGGTTCGTGCCGGTGTCGGAGGACATCTAATGATGTTCGCTGATAACTTTTGGATCTGAGATGAAATTGACCGAGCCGCAGTCCGCGACAACAACGCCCGCTTGCCCGCCCGCGGATACAGTGCTGCTCCGCCTGCAGGAGGTCACGAAGACCTACCTCAGCAACGACCAGCACGTCGAAGCACTGAATGGCGTCTCGCTCGAGCTGCGTCGCGGCGAGTTTGTCGCCCTGGTCGGCCGCAGCGGCTGCGGCAAGTCAACCCTGCTGAACCTCGCCGGCGCGATGGACTTTCCAACTTCCGGTCGCGTCTTGCTCGATGGCCAATCGACCGCCGAGCTGGACGACTTCGGTCTGACTATCCTGCGTCGCAAAAAGGTCGGCTTCATCTTTCAATCCTTCCAGCTGCTGAATACGTTGTCCGTTCTCGAAAACGTCGAGCTGCCGCTGTTGCTTGCCGGCGAAACCAACACCAGCGCACGCGCACAGCGTCAGCTCGAACTGGTCGAACTCGGCGAGCTCGGTGCACGCATGCCGCACCAGCTCTCCGGTGGACAGATGCAGCGCGTCGCCATCGCCCGCGCCATGGTGCATGGGCCAAAGCTGCTGCTGGCCGACGAGCCCACCGGCAACCTCGACACGCAGACCGGCAACCTGATCCTCGCGCTCCTGCGCCGCATCGCCGACGAACAGAAGACCGCCATCCTGATGGCGACGCACAGTGCCGAATCGGCCGCATTCGCCGACGCCATAGTCAAGATGCGCGACGGCCGCATCGAAGAGGTCATCGCGAGATGATCTCGCGGCTGCGCATCTTCCATCGCCTTATCGTGCGCCCCCTGCACCGCGAGCCGCTGCGCACTGCGCTCACCGTTCTCGCAGTCGCACTCGGAGTGGCAGTTGTCCTGGCCATAGAACTCGCCGGCGATGCCGCTGCTGGCTCCTTCCGCTCCTCGATGCAGACGTTGACCGGCAACGCCGACCTGGAGGTCACGGCGGTCGGCGGTGTGCCCGACGCAGTCGCCGGCACACTTGCGACTCTTCCATACGCGATTCAAATCCATCCCCGCATCGATGACTTCGCCGTGCTGACGAAGACCGGACACACCGTTCCTCTGATCGGCCTCGACCTCGTCGGCGATCGTCTCGACAACTTGCCGTCAAATAACCCGGGCTCGAACGAGGAAGCCGACCAAACACTCAACGGCAACAATGTCTGGGTGAGCGACGCGCTCGGCGTGAAAGCCGGAGACAAGCTGGCGCTGCAGATCAACGACCGCACCAGCGAATTCACCGTTCGCGGGCTCCTCCAAGATTCGGGCGATACCGGCGGCCTCATCCTGATGGACATTGCGACCGCACAACGCGCGCTTCATCGCGAGGGTCGCATCGACCGCATCCTCGTCAATGTTCCGCGCACGCCCTCGCTCGAGACGTGGGAGCAGCGCCTGCGCGCCGCGCTGCCCGCGGGCGTCGAGCTTCGCCGCCAGGGCAGCCAGACTGAAGAGAATCGCCGCATGCTCAGCGCCTTTCGCTGGAACCTGCGCATCCTCAGCTATGTCGCGCTGGTGGTCGGCGCGTTCCTCATCTTCAACACCATCTCGGTTTCGGTCGTGCGCCGCCGGCCGGAAATCGGCATCGTGCGCGCGCTCGGCGCCAGCCGCTCCGGCGTTCTTGTCGCCTTCCTCGGCGAAGCCGTGTGCTTCGGCATTGCCGGCGCGCTGCTCGGAATCGCACTCGGCCGGCTCATGGCAATTGGCGCGGTGCGCCTGCTGGGCGCGACCGTCGAAGGCCTCTACGTCAGCAGCACTCCCGCGCCGATTCAACTGACGCCGGCCACTGTGCTGCTGGCCTTCGTCATCGGCATCGGCATTTCGCTGGCCTCGGCAGCATCGCCGGCGCGAGAGGCGTCGCTGGTCTCGCCGGTCGAGGCCATGGCCCGCGCCGAGCGCGAGTACGCCGCTCGCGTGCACAAGATTCGCGACCTCTGGATCGCGCTCCTGCTCGCCGCATCGGCAATCGCAGCCTCGTTCGCGCAGCCCGTCGATGGCAAGCCCCTCTTCGGCTATCTGGCTGCGCTGCTGTTCATCGCGGCTTCGGCATTCGCCATGCCTGCACTCGTCGCCGCGTTGACCGCGATTTCCTCCCGGCTGCTGCGGCGCTTCGCCGGCGTCGAGGCCTTCCTGGCCTCGCGCAGCCTGGCCGCTTCGCTGCGTCGCACTTCGGTCTTAGTGGGCGCGCTGTCGACTGCCATCGCCATGACAACCGCCGTCGGCATCATGGTCGACAGCTTCCGCCAAACGGTCGAGGTCTGGATGAACAACCAGCTTCGCGCTGACCTCTTCGTGCGTCCCGCGGGCGGTCCCGCCAACGACCGGCATCCCACCATCGATCCCACATTGTCAGACCGCATTGCCGCGCTTCCCGGTGTTGCCGGCGTCGACCGCTTTCGGGGATACGAAATCAGCTATCAGGGCCGGCCGGCGACACTGGGCTCGGCCGACACCACCGGCGATCACGATATGGGGGAAGTTGAGTTTCTCTCCGGCCGTTCTTCGGTCGCTGTCGACGCCCAGTTGCGTTCGGGTGATAACGCCGTCATCAGCGAGCCGTTCGCGAACAAGCATCACTTGCGCCCCGGCGATGTCATCACCCTTCCGTTGGGAGCAGCGCAAGTGCCCTTTCGCGTCGTCGACATCTTCTACGACTATGGCAGTGAGAAAGGATTTGTCGTAGTCGATCGCTCCATCGCTTTGCACTATCTGCCCGACCCCGCGCCGTCAAACCTGGCCATCTACCTTGCGCCGGGCGCCGATATCGACGCCGTGAAAGCCGAGGTCGACGCGATCGCCGCCGGCCACAATCTGCTCATCTTCACCAACCGCAACCTGCGCCAGGAGGCCATCCGGATATTCGATCGCACCTTCGCCATCACCTACGCACTGGAGATTATTGCGGTCATTGTCGCCGTCGTCGGAATTGCGGGAGCGCTGCTGGCCCTGGTCATCGACCGCCGCCGCGAATTGGGATTGCTGCGCTTTCTGGGCGCCGGCGTGTGGCAGATACGCAACCTCATCTTGTTTGAGGCTGGCTTGATCGGAATGCTCTCCAACATCGCGGGCCTGGCACTCGGCGTGGTGCTTTCGCTGCTGCTGATCTTTGTCATCAACAAGCAATCGTTTGGCTGGACCATCCGCTTCCACTGGCCCGTCGCAGTGCTGCTGGGAGCGTTGAGCCTCGTCTACACCGCGACCGTTCTGGCCGGATTCTATCCCGCGCGCGTCGCCACCCGGCTGAATCCCATCGAGGTGGTGCATGAGGAGTAAAATCGCGGCGCTGTTTCTGAGCGTGATTATGGCTGCGCCGCTGCTCGCCCAATATCAGCAGGCGCTGCCCGGCTACCGCTACGAGTTCCCGCGCGACCACTTCGACCATCCTGAATACAAAACCGAATGGTGGTATTACACCGGCAACGTGAAGTCAGCGGACGGCCATCGCTTCGGCTTCGAGCTGACCTTCTTCCGTCAGGCCGTAAACCGCGAGAGCGAGACCAAGAGCGACTGGGACGTTCGGGATCTTTATCTGGCGCATCTCGCCTTGAGCGACATCGACGGTGAGCGCTTCTATCATACTGAGCGGCTGAATCGGGCCGGACCGGGGATTGCGGGCGTCAGTCTCCAGGCGCAGAAGGTGTGGAACGGCAACTGGCAAGTACGATGGCAGAACGGCGAACAGCATCTGCGCGCCGCAGCCAGCGACTTTTCCCTAGATCTTGTTTTGCGCTCCAACAAGCCGCCGGTGATTCACGGCAAAGACGGCATCAGCCAGAAAGGAGCGGGCGAGGGCAATGCCTCGCATTACATTTCACTTACCCGGCTGCAAACCGAAGGGTCTATCTCACTTCGTGGTACATCCTACAATGTGTCAGGTACTTCGTGGATGGACCACGAATTCTTCAGCGGCGGACTGGACAAGGATGAGGTTGGCTGGGACTGGCTAAGCCTGCAGTTCGACGACAACACCGAGCTGATGCTCTACCGGCTTCGGCACAAGGACGGCAGCGTCGATCCGTTTTCGTCCGGGACCTACGTCGATGCCGAAGGCAAAACGATCTTCATTAGCGCGCGCGACTTCTCCATGACGCCCAGCGGCGAAACATATCTCAGCCCGGCAACGAAAGCTTCGTATCCAATTGCCTGGCGCGTAACCATTCCTTCGCTGGCGCTGGATGTGCAGATCACCACCCCCTTGCCATCGCAGGAGATGACCGCATCGAGCGAGGCCGGACTGTCGTACTGGGAGGGCGCAATCGATATCGCGGGCACGCGCCAGGGCGCGCCGCTGCGTGGGGTTGGGTATCTTGAGATGACGGGATATGCGAAGCGATTGGAACTGGGGCGATAATCGGTCGTTCGTGGATAGCCTAAGGCTTTTATGACACGTCAAACAATTTGCTCTTGCCGCTCTTCTCCCAACACGTGTGCCAGCAACTGCGGATCGACATTCCCTCCGCTGACCACCGCAACTGTCTTCGTCGATTCCGGCAATTCCTTCTGATGAAACAGCCACGCCGCGAAGGTCACGGCACCGCTAGGTTCGGCGACCAGATGAGCGTTGATCGCCATGTGCCGCATCGCCGACCGGATCTCGTCTTCGGTCACGGTGATCATGTCATCCACAAATTTGCGCATGTGCTCGAAGTTGATGGGCCCAACCGATTGCGTGCGCAACCCGTCAGCCAGCGTGCTGGAAACGCGCTCGGCCGGGAGTTCGACAATTTCACCTTTGCGGAAGCTCTGCTGCGCGTCATTCGCCAGCTCGGGCTCGACGCCGATAATCTTCGCCTGCGAGCCGCTCAGCTTCAGCGCAGCCGAGACGCCGCTGATCAATCCACCGCCGCCGGCCGGAACGAGCACCAGGTCGACGTCAGGAAGATCTTCGAGGACTTCAAGCCCCACGGTGCCTTGTCCCGCGATGATTTGCTCATCGTTATAAGGCGGCACAATGACGTAGCCATGCTGGGCGGCAAGCTCCTCCGCTTTACGTAAGCGTTCGGTACTGCCGGCTCCAACCGTAACAATCTCAGCGCCGAGCGCGGCGGTTGCGCGGACCTTGAGTTGTGGCGCGTTGCGCGGCATCACGATCACAGCCTTGGCGCCGAGCGCGCGTGCCGCGTAGGCGACACCTTGCGCGTGATTGCCGCTGGAGTAGGTGATCACGCCGCGCGCTCGCTCTTCTTCCGACAGCGAAGCAATTTTGTTGTACGCGCCGCGTATCTTGAACGCGCCGATAGGCTGCAGGTTCTCCGGCTTGAACCAGAGTTGCGCGTCCTTGACGCTTTCGCCTGATGGAGGGAAGTAAGGAAGCAGCGGCGTGCGAAGCGCGATTCCGCGAATTCGCTCCTGTGCCTGCCGGATCTGGTCGAGTGTAACCATCATTTCCAAAACACAAGCTACCAAACTATGCCTGATGCAAACCTGCTCATTCTGTGGGACGAGTTCTAACGAGCCGATGTCATAGTTGTCGGCCTAAATGCGATCCACGCGCCGGCCGGCAGATGCACCGGCTCCGTCCCCCGAGTGGTATTGCGCGCCACGCGAATCATCTCCGCCATCCAGTGGACAAGCGCAAGTTGATCGCGCAGGCTGGGCTTGCCCCCAACCTCGACGTGAGTAATCGCTGGGCTGACAAGCGCACTCACCAGATACTCTTCCGAAATGTCGCGTTTGAGCCACAACAGCTCGGTCGGCGGAATCACCGTGTCGTCCGAGCCATGCAATAAGAGGATCGGCGCGCGAATAAACCGCAGATGACCAGCAGGAGATGCGGCCGCCAGCTGGTCGCGTCGCTTGTCAATCTCCGCCAAGATCGCAGGCGCGAGATTGGCGCGCTGCTTCTGATAGATCTGCTGCATGATTTGCTGACCGGCGGGGGTCATGCGCTGGGTAAGGGCTTCCGATTCCTTGCCGTGTCCGCCGAGCAGCAGCTTCAATGCCTCGTGCGCCAGGGGCGCATCATGTTGCGAGAAGAAGTCCACGGGTTCGTCATAGATCACGATCAGCGGCCCATATTCGTGCGGCGCGAGATGCTCGGCAATCCCGTCGGGCCGCATCGCTTCGCCGGTGGCGAAGAAGCGCAGCACATGCGCGAGATCGTAGTATCCGCCGATCGAGGCGATCCAGCCGAACGACGAGGCATACTGAGGATCGCTCGCCGCGAGCAGCGCCAGCCCGCCGGAGAAGCTGATGGCCAGCACGCCGACGCGTGGCACATTCAGTTCTTGCGCAAAACTCTGAACGGCAGTGCCGATCACGTCGGCCGACTGCGCCTGGACGCGATAGTCCGCGACGCCGGGCACGAGCGGCGTCATCACGAAGTAGCCGCTCGCGGCCAGCGAGCGCGCAAACCCGACTAGGCGCGGCTCGTCGATGCCGAGCTCGTGCATGCCGTGCACCACGACGATGCCGGGCGCGAAGCCAACGCCGCGCGGCAGATAAATTCGTGCCGGAATCGCATGGCCGCGAAAATCAAAGCTGGTGTCGTGCACGTCGACCGGATGCACTTCGTAGTTGGCGATCCACCCCGAGGCGTGCGGGTCGGAGATGCGTTGCAACAGGGAAGCGGCGCGGAGATAATCCTGCGTCGCAGGGTACAGAAGAGCAATGACGACGGGCAGCAGCAGCAACAACCAAGGCATCAGTCGCGTCTTGCGGGAAGCGCGACCGCGTTGCCAGGGAACGGTGGTCACGAGAGGTGAGTCATGAAAGAAACGATTTTTCAGCGCCCGTTTTCGGCCTCAAACTTCCAGAATGACCGGCATGATCAGCGGACGCCGCGAAGTATTTTTTACGATGAAGCGCTTCAGGTCCTGGCGAATTTTTTCTTTGATCATGCCGTAATCGCCCTTCTCTTCGTCGCTCGATTGCTCGAGTGTACTCATCACGGTTCGGCGCGCGCCTTCGACAAAACCATCATCGGTGAATCCGCCTCCGAAGCCGCGCATCACGATTTCCGGCGAGCTCTCGACCCGCCCGGTCACTTTGTTGATGGCGATGATCGGCAACACGATGCCGTCTTCGCTCAAGTGCCGGCGATCGCGGATGACAAGATCTTCGACGACGTCGCCCATCGAATTCGAATCGATGCACACACGACCCACATTGATCTTGCCCGCCTTGCGCGCGCCCAGTTCGTCGAACTCAAGTATGTCGCCGCTCTCGATCATCATCACGCTTCCGACCGAGCCATGCATCGAGGCCGCTAGTTCGGCGTGCAGTTTCAATTGGCGATACTCGCCGTGAATTGGAATGAAGTATTGCGGCTTGACCAGATTGATGATGAGTTTCAGTTCTTCCTGGCTGGCGTGTCCGCTGACATGCACCGGCGGCGACGAACCGTCGTCGTAGATGACGTGCGCGTCGCGGCGGAAGAGATGATCGACGACGCGATAGATGGCCTTCTCGTTGCCGGGAATGATGCGCGACGAAAGCACCACCGTATCGCCAGGCTGAATGCGCGCATGCTTATGATTGTCGACCGCGGCGCGCGATAGCGCCGACATGGGCTCGCCTTGCGTGCCGCTGATAAGCACGCAAACTTTTTCGGGGGGGAAGTCGCGAATCTGCGCCGGGTGAATCAACAATCCATCGGGCACTTCGATGTAGCCAAGGTCCTGCGCGATCTCGGTGGATTCCATCATGGAGCGCCCGACCAGCGATACCTTGCGTCCATTCTCAAACGCCTGATCGATCGCGAGCTTGATGCGATGAATCGAAGACGAGAAGCAGGAGATGAACAGGCGGCGTTCGGCTCGCGAAAAAATGTGCTCGAAGCGCGCACGCACCGCGCGTTCGCTCGGCGTATAACCGCGCCGTTCGACGTTGGTCGAATCCTGAAAGAGCGCGAGCACGCCTTCCTTGCCGTATTCAGCGAAGGCATGAAGATCGAAGAGGCGATTGTCGGTGGGCGTGGGATCGACCTTGAAATCGCCAGTGTGAATGATCGTGCCGATCGGCGTGTGAATCGCGAGCGCAACGCAATCGACCAGGCTATGCGTAACCTGAATCGGATTGATGGTGAACGGCCCAATCTTGAAGCGCTCGCCCGCCTTGATTTCGTTGAGCACCGCGTCGTCGAGCAGCGCGTGCTCTTCCAGCTTGCCTTCGACGTACGCCAGGGTGAACTCGGTGGCGTACACCGGCACATTCAACTCGGAGAGAAGCCAGGGCAGGCCGCCGATGTGGTCCTCGTGGCCGTGGGTCAGAATGACGGCGCGAACATGCTCGCGGTTCTCGAGCAAGTAGCTGAGATCGGGAACGACGATGTCGACGCCGAGTAGCTCGGCCTCTGGAAACATCAAGCCGACATCGATGACGATGATGTCATCGCCCCAGCGAATGGCCATACAGTTCATGCCGAATTCGCCGAGACCGCCGAGAGGAACAACCTGTAGCTTGCCGATAGGCATCTGCAATTCTCGATGCTAGCACAGCGGAAAAGCAAAGAGCCTCGCCACAGAGGCACAGAGCCACAGAGAAGTGGCCGGGAGACTCTGTGCCCCGGTGTCTCCGTTGGTGAAAAGCTTTCTCAGGTCGCCACGTAACGCGCGAGTTCACCGCCGCAAGGAGCCTTATACTGGAGCCAGGATGCCGCACACCAATCCGAAATCCTGGCTCCGCCGTCGCGTCGAGGACGCCGTGCGCAACGCCTTCTTGAAGGCATACGACACCATCAAGGTCGATCCCGCAAACTACCTCGAGCATCTGCGCATCGCCTACAATCTGCCGGCGCTTACCTACGACGGCGTCTACTCGGTCAATCCCGAACTGCTCGATCAGATTGCAGAGGACACGATTCGCTCGCATATGCGTATCGCCGCAGCTGAAGGCGCCGGCCTGGGTATGGGCGGGCTGTTCACCATGTTGCCCGATCTTGGCATTCTGGCCGGCATCACGCTGCGCATGATCCAGAAGCTCAGCTTGGTCTACGGCTTCGCCTATGACACCGACGAGGAAGAAGCCGAGCTGTGGATTGCCGCCGCCAGCGCCGCTGGCGTCGACATCAGCCGCGACCTTCTGGAGCGGCAATTTGTGAAGCGCTTCGTTCCACGCGTGATTCAGCGCATCGCCGTCAGCGCCAGCGCCGAGATCGTGGAGAAGTGGACGGCGCGCCTGATTCCGGTCGTCAGCTCAGTCATCGGCGCAGGACTTAACTACTACTTCGTGAAAGTTTGGGGCGAGCGCGCCATCGGACACTTCCGGCAGAAGCACCTGCAGCTCCGGCAGCGACGAAACGCGATCCCGCTGCCGGCCAGCACTCCGTAAATCTGTTGTCGATATCCCACAAAGTGGGACTACAAAAGCATCGCTATCTCGTCTTGAAGGAGACGAGCGGGTTCACGACCTGAATTCCACGATAGCGCTGCCCAGGGGAGAGGTCTTCGGAGTACAGAACCGAAACCCCGGCAGTTTCGGCGGCGCAGATAATCAGGGCGTCCCCAAACGACAATTTATAGCGGAACTCGATATCAAGCGCCTCGATCGCCGACTCAGCCGTGTTGGTGATCACCTCCCACGACGAATAATCCTTGATCAATTTGCGAACCTCTTCGATGGGGAGAGGATGGCGGACCTTGCGCCGAAGATTGAGGCAGAGCTCTTGCAATACCTGGGTGCTCACGACTCCTTCGGCGGATGCCCAGAGTTGCTCTATGAGGGACCGCGCGCGGTCGTGCTTCGTGCCTGCGGAGCGATCATGTGCGTATACCAGGATGTTGGTATCGACGAAGTATTTATCGCTCATGTAACTCGTCGCGCGAAGCAGGCGGCGTCCAGCGCAGGTCGTAACCTTTTCTCAGACGCGAGAGAGCACGCGTGCGCGCACTTTGATACCGCTTCCGTTCGTGCACGGCGCGCTCTAACTGGGCCGCCAGCAGCGCGCTGATCGAGGTCCCTTGCTCAGCCGCGAGAACACGTGCTTCGCGCAGGAGAGCCGATCCAATCTTCAAAGTAACATTGGATTTCGCTTGAGCACTCATATGTGTGTAGCACAAGTCTACGTGCAGAAGACTGAGAAAAACGACATGAGCCAATTCAAGAAATAGTGTGCTCAGGGCTCGGGAGTGTCGTCCTGTCGGCGCGCCGTTTTTCCGAAACGCAGAGCTCTCGGCGAGTGCAGGTGAACAGTGGAAATCATCAACGACAGCGGTAAGACCGTTCCGATCACGGTCCTGACTGGGTTCCTTGGGGCGGGAAAGACAACACTACTAAATCGAATTCTCACCGGGGATCACGGCCTTCGCGTCGGAGTGCTGGTCAATGATTTCGGCTCCATCAACATCGACGCGGAGCTCGTAGTCGGCGTAGAAGGCGATATGATCAGCCTGGCGAACGGCTGCGTCTGCTGCCAGATTCGCGACGACCTGGTCGAAGCCGTTGTTGCTTTGCTCGCACGGCCCGAGACGATTGAATACATCCTGCTGGAAGCCAGCGGCGTGGCCGATCCCGCCGGGATCTTCGCGACTTTCAGCGATGCCAATCTGCGCGAGCGGATCCGGCTCGACAGCGTCACCTGCGTGCTCGATGCCGAACAGGTCTTCGCCCACCCCGAGTATCCGCCGCTCATGGAACTCAAGCTTCACCAGGTCGGGTTTGCCGACATGGTGATCCTGAACAAGGTTGGACTTGCCGGTCCGGAGCAAGTCGGCAAGGTCAGGTCATGGCTCGACGAGCATTTCAACCGTCTTCGCATCGTCGAGACGGATTTCTGCGACGTGCCCTACGAGATTCTGCTGGGGGTCGGGCGCTTCGATCCCACGCGGACGGAGCCCAACTCGCACGCCGTTGCTGCCTGCAGCGATCCGATTTGTGGCCACGATTCTCATGGCCATGACCACTCGAAGGTGTTCAGTACGTGGAGCTACGAATCCGATCAGCCGCTTGGATTGGAAGCGTTGCGAGAAAAGCTGCGTAAGTTGCCGGGCAGTGTCTACCGGGCTAAGGGAGTGGTCTACACCACCGACGCGCCCGGGAGGCGCGCAGTCTTGCAAGTGGTTGGCAGGCGCGTGGACATCTCGTTGCAGCGCGAATGGGGCGAACGGGAACCACGGACGCAGATCGTCGCCATTGGTGCTGCGGGCAGCATTGACGCCAGTGTGCTGCAGGAGATATTCGCCTCCTGCATCTCGGCCAGCTGACAGCTACTCAGGAAGTTGGTCGGCCGGACCCATAGCTACGATAAAGCTTGTTCCCCCCACTCATTCCAAACGAGGGAATGAGTGGGGCACCCGTAGAGCTGGATGACGCCTCCCAGGTTCTCGAACTGCGCGAGACCTGGGGCACCCTGTGTCCTACTTATTGAGCTTGCAGCAGGCTGCGACCGATTACTCCAGTGAGCTGATCTTGCGTGGCGAGGGCGAACTCGCGGCTCACGCCGGTTAAAGGACGAAGGTAGTCGGCAAAGTTCCAGGCGAGATCGCGCGCGGCGCGAACGTTCCAGATAGCAAGCAGGCGGCCGATCTTTCCGGTGTCCTGCGCCAGTTGGCCGATGATTCCGGTTGCGAGGAACTGCAAAGCCTGCGGCAGTTCTGCTTCGAGCAGGCTGTTCACTTGCTCGTAGTCGTTGTGTTCGGGGCTGTTGATATCGGGCACGAGGGTCAGTTCAGCGTCGGTCTGCAACAAGACAAGCGCCAGGTCATGATTGATGTGAGCATTCATTCCCGCCAAGGCAAACTGGATGCGATCGATGCCTGCCGTGAAGCGCGACTCGAACAGTACGCTCCATGAGCTGGCAGCGTTGGACGAGTTCTGCAGCCAATCCGCAATGGCGTGGAAGTAGAATCCCGCGAAAACTACATCCAGACGAGTCAGCCAGGTCGCATCCTGCCAGCTGTTCGGCGGACGACTATCGACCTGCCGTGTGACTTGAAGGTAAAGCAGATTAAACCATTTGAGGCCGTCGTTGCCGGTAAGGAGATTGTCAACGGCCTCCATCGTGGTGATCACATCGGCTATGGTCGTGACACTCGTGCCGGTCACGATGGAGAGGAGCCGCTGATCTTCAGGTGTACTCATCGCTGGAAGCGGCGATTATACAGACTCTTTGTGCGACCCATCCGCCTCCAGCTTTCGGCGAGCAGCGCCGCGGCGCGTGCCGATGATGGTCATCCCGACCGGCAGCAGGAAGAAGAGAAAGCCCGACATCCCGGCTATACGGGTGGGTAGAGCGGCCGCCGCAATCGCGCACAGCGTTCCGATGCCCAGCTGAAAGCCGCTCTCGAAGATGCTGGTGCGGGTGTCGAAGACTTCCAGCGGGGTGAGCTCGAGGTGATCGCGCTTGCTCAAGGCGTTGCGGTAGAGCAGAACGAAGATCAGAAACACGGCGGCGTATCCCAACCCGTAGATGATCATCAGCGTCGGCGCCTGTTGCGGCTCGATCCAGACGATGGTATGGCCGGCGGCATCGACGGGCTCGTGTCCGGTGATCTGGTTGAACAGTCCAACGAACACGAACTTCAGCGGGTAGGTGTAGAAGAGGATGACGAACAGCAAAATGAAGTTCAGGATCGCGGTGACGGAATCGTCCAGGCCATAGCGCCGGAAGAAATTGTGGTGCAGCCACCAGACCTGCGCCAGCAGCGCGAAGCAGACGGCGAAGGGAACGAAGCCGCGCATGTCGGCCATGAGTTGGCTAAAGGTGTGCGGGACCTCGAGCGAGACGACCAACAGAGTGAGCGAGAATCCGAAGACTACGTCACTGAAGGCTTCGATGCGCGAGATGTCATGGCTGCGGCGACGGAACTCGGTGGATGGGCTCGGCGTCGTTGCGGGTTTGCTCAACATAACGCCTACTCTATCGCAGCCGCCACCACGGGCGATGGCGGCTCTGATGCGAATTCGCCTTCCCACTTCGCCATCACGACCGCCGCGAGGCAATTGCCCAGAACGTTGACGGCGGTGCGTCCCATATCGAGCAGTTGATCGACGCCGAGCAGCAGGAAGACGGGCTCGGTTGGAAGTCCGGTCGAGGTCGCGGTTGCCAGAAGAATTACCAACGCTGCGCGGGAAACTCCGGCGACGCCTTTGCTGGTCAGCATCAGCGTGAGCATGATCAGCAACTGCTGCCCGAAGGTGAGATGAATGCCGGAGACCTGGGCGACAAAGACGGCGGCGACGGAGAGATAGAGCGAGCTGCCCGTGAGGTTGAAGCTGTAGCCGGTGGGGATGACGAAGGCGACGATCTGGCGCGGCACGCCGATGGCTTCCATGGCTTCCATCGCGCGCGGCAGCGCGGCTTCGGAGCTGGCGGTGCCGAAGGCGATGGTCACCGGTTCGGCGACCGCTCGGAGGAAGGCGCGCAACGGCACCCGGAACATCAGCGCGATAGGGAAGAGCACTCCGAGAATAAAAACGATGAGCGCGGCATAGAGCGTGAGCAGAAGTTTCAGCAGGCTGCCGAGCACGCCCAGGCCGGTATGTCCCACAGTGTAGGCCACGGCTGCGCCGACCCCGAGCGGCGCCATGTACATCACGATGTTGGTGAACTTGAACATCACCTCGCTCAGGCTCTCGCAGAATGCCAGCATGGGACGTCGCTTTTCTTCGCTCAGCATCGCCAGCGCGACCGCAAAGATCAGGCTGAAGACGACGACCTGCAACACTGCGCCGTCGGCGACCGATTTTGCGATGTTCTCGGGAAAGACGTGGAGGATGGTGTCCTCGGCGCTGAGCTTGCTGACGGAGCTGGTGTCAGCGGGCGTGATCGGAAGTTGCACGCCGACGCCGGCTTGGCTGAGGTTGATGGCGGCCAGGCCGAGGAAGATCGCGATGGTGGTCACGACTTCGAAAAAAATGATGGAGCGCAGACCGAGCCGGCCCACTTGCCGCAGGTTGGAGTGTCCCGCGATGCCGACGACAAGCGTGGCGAAAAGCAGCGGGGCGATGATGGTCTTGATCAGCCGGAGGAAGATGAGCGCGAGGACACGGAGGTGAGTGGCGGCGTTAGGGAAGTCGTGGCCGATCTCCGCGCCCAGCAGCATCGCGATGAAGATCCACGCGGTGAGCGAGCGGCGCCTGCAACCGTAGACGATGATTGCGGCGAGAACGATCCAGCGCAGGACGAGGAATGGCATGAGCGATTATTCCCCGGCGCGCTGGCGCTGCGAGCGATCGACGACCAGCTTGGGCTCGGCAGGATGGGCGAGGTCGGCGGTTGCGTCCTTCATGGGCAGCAGCATGGCGGCCGCATCGGGATTGACGGAGCGCAGCCGCAGGTCGCGCTGCGGGAATGGGATCTCGATGCCGGCGTCGTCGAGGAGCTGCATGACCGAGAGCGCGACTTCGCTCTTCACTTTGACGGTGTTGCTCTCCTGCATCACCCAGAATTGCAGTTCGAAGTTGAGCGAGCTGTCGGCGAATTCCTTGAAATACGCGGCGGGCGCAGGGGTGGTGAGCACGCTCTCGTGCTGGGTTGCGGCCTGCACCAGCAGCGTGATGACCAGCTCGGGATCGCTGCCGTAGGCAACGCCGATCGGCAGATCCATGCGCCGCTGCGACTCGGTAAGCGTCCAGTTGATGACTTTGCCGGAGATGAAGTTGCCGTTGGGCACGATGAGTTCCGCGCCTTGAAACGTTTTCACGGTGCTGGAGCGGATTCCGATGCGCGTGACTTTACCGGTGGTGCCATCAACGTCAAGCACGTCGCCGATGTGGATGGGGCGCTCGAATTGCAGGATCAATCCCGAGATGAAGTTGTTGACGATATTCTGCAGGCCGAAGCCGACACCCACGCCGAGCGCGCCGGTCAGCACGGTGAATTTATTGAGCTCGACGCCGCCGGCATTGACGGCGAAGAAGAACACCAGCACCAGCAGAAGATAGTGAAAGGTGGAAGCGATAAGTTCGGGCACGCCGCGCGCCAGATGGAAGCGGCCGAGCAGTTCCTCGCGCAAGAGGAAGCGAATGGTGCTGGAAATGGCATAGCCGAAGAGCAGAATGAGGAAGAATCCCAGCACTCCGCCGAGCGTGACGTTGGCGTTGCCGCCGGCGATGCGAAAGTCAAAAATGTTGGCGAATATACGGCCGAACCACGAGCTGATGCCCATGAGGTTCGCGGTAACGATCAGCCAGACTACAAAGCCGGTCCAGCGGAGCAATCGAGGCACCCATCGCGCGATGGCGTCGCCGTGAGTGCGGACCGCAGCCAGTTGTTGTGCGGCCTGCGTTTCCAGGCCTTCGAGCAGTAAGGGGGTGAAGACCAGGACGCCGGTCATCATGCTGATGGCGACGAACGCGCTGTACAGACAAAGAATCGCGAGGAACTGCGCGAGCTTCAGGTAGCCGAACAGGTTGGCGAGGACGGAGGCGCCGAGGACTGCTACTGCCAGTCGCATCAGCAGAATGCGGCAGGTTTCCGATCGGCTCTCGTACAGATGGCGGAGGCGCGAGGGGCGCGTCAGATATACAAAAACCAGAAATACCCCGAGGTCGATAAGAAACTGCACCTGGCGTTTATGAAAGGCAGAGAAGCCTGCCCAGGCGATGAATGCACTGAAGGCATAGACAGCTGCGAGGCAGTAGAGCAGCGTCCGCAGCCAGGCGGGAACGAGCGGCGGCAGCAGCGAAAGAATGGGAATGAACGACAGCAGGATGACCACACCAATCAGCGGCAGGGGCGCAAGCGGAGCCAGCACATAGGCACACATCAGTGGCGGCAGCAGGCCGAGAGCGAACCAACGCTTGGTGATGGCCATGACCTGTTGCTGGCGCTCGGTAGCCGGTTGTGGTTGACGGGTCGCCAGGTACAAGCGGTAGGCGCCGAACAGCGATAACAATGTCAGCAAGAAGAGGAAAATCAGGGCGCCCTTGGCTTGCGCGGCAAACGAACGAATACCGGCGAGCCGCTGCGACGCGGGAACGAAGAGCTCGCTGCTTTCGCCCAACTGCCGGCGCTCAGTCATTTGCCACAACGGCAAGCTGTCGCGCTCGAACAGGCGGCGGTCCAGCGAGTCATGCGCCTTGCTCAACCGGTCGAGGCTTTCCAGCGCGATCTGGTCCTGGGTGGCAGCGCGGACCTGCAGGTTCACAATCGTCTTGAGCTGGTTTTGCGCCTGCTCGGTTAGCTGCTTCAGCTGGTTGAGCGACTGCCGAATGAGCTCAAGCGTAGGTCCCAGGCCGGGCGTGTTTTCGTTTTCGTCCAGCGTGGCCTGCCACACTGGCTGCTGCGCCTGCACCTCTTTGATGGCGGACTGTGCAGCGTTGGCCCATTCGAGCAGTTGGCGGCGCAAGCTCGCGGTCTCGCCTTGCTCGATTCGCCAATAGTTTGCCTGCTCCCGTAGTTCCAGACTGGTAGGGGTGCCGGCGACCAATGCGTCAACCTCTTTTTCGCGAGCATTCAGCTCGGCATCGCGCTCGTCCAAAGTCTGCTGCGCGGCCTCCAGTTGGTCAGACGTTGGCAGTTGATTGGAGAGGCTGCGCAGCATGCGCTTGACGTCTTCGGAACGCGCAGCCACGTCAGGAAGAGGGATGGCGGCCGAGGCGTGCGCCGGTTGCGGCGCGGCAGGAGCGGGCTCGGGCGTCGACGTGGCCGGCTTCTGCTGCGTCTGGCCCAACAGAGAAGTCAGGGCGCTGCCGGCAGTTTTCTGCGCGCTAGCCAGCGATGCGAAGCACAGCAGCAACGCGCCGCAGGCAAGAATCGACCGGCGGACCGGCGCGGCCGCTCGTTGTAATGTCGAAGCCGATAAGGGCTGAGCCATGTCTGCCGCCATTATCGCGCATAGAAGCAGCAATTAGCAGTTAGCAATTAGTTGTCGGCACTCGGCATTCGGCACTCGGCATTCGGCCAACGACGAGCCTGCCGGAATTAGAAACTGTGAGGCTGCTCGCGGAAGAAGGCATTCGGCTGTCGGCACTCGGCCAATGACGAGCCTGCCGGAATTAGAAACTGTGAGGCTGCTCACGGAAGAAGGCATTCGGCACTCGGCATTCAGCATTCGGCATTCGGCCAACGACGAGGCCTGCTGGAATTAACTGTGAGGTTGCTCACGACGAACGCCAAGGGATGAGTGCGAATGCCGAATGCCGACTGCCGACTGCCGAGTGCCGAATGCCGAGTGCCGACTGCCGACTGCCGAATGCCGACTGCCTGTCATTCGCGTCCGATCTCGTCGAGCAGACCTTCCATCTCTGCCATGGCATGCTGATTACGAGTGCGGCGCGCGCTTTCGATGCCCTGCTGCAACATGGCACGCGCTTCCGGCGCGCGCTCCGCGCGAACCAGCGTCTGGGCGGCCATGAAGTATCCGTTGGTGTAATCGGGATGCGCGGCGAGGAGCTGCCGGAACTCGGCAAGGGCTGCGTCCGTATCGCCGGAACCGGAATATTCCAGGCCGAGGGCGTAACGGGCGAAGGCATCGTCAGGTTTGCTGTCAAGGATCTGCTTCAGGGTGGCTAGACGTTCGGCATCGGGCATGTAAAGGCTCCTTGGGAATCATCGCACGAATCGGCATTCAGCATTCGGCCCTCGGCCCCTGGAGATCTCCGCGAATGCCAAGACAGGCTCGCGCGTCGGCATCCTCGTTGTTGGCCGACTGCCGACTGCCGAGTGCCGAATGCTAATTCCTAGATGCCAGCGCGCTGCGTCAGTACAATGGCAACTGTTACCTGCGAGAACTTATGGCCTGTCCGTACTTCATGCCAGAGGAGCGTTTCGATTCGACGTGGCCGTTTCCGCGGCGGCTTCCGCTGGGCGCGGGATGGAGCGGCCAATGCACAGCGCCGGGGCATGAAGGCGTGCGGCCCAGCGCCGAAGAGCTTACGTCTGGTTGCAACCTGGGCTACGCGAAAATGTGCAGCCGGTTGCCAGCCGATCGCCGCGCCGACGCGGTGCGATTTGCAATCGGCGAAGAACGCGACGGCCTGTTGCACGTTCTGTTTGTTTGCGAGCGCGCGTATCTGCCGGCCAGCTCCGGCGAACTGCTGTTCGACAAGGCGCAGAGGTGTTGGGTTAAGCCCCATGGCGAGGCTGCGGTGCAGCGCATGGCCGAGTGCTACGTGCAGGCGCAGATGGAGCGACGAAATACGAAACTGGAAACTTGAAACTGCCTTATGGACCACGACGGCAATCTGATACCTAAACCGGTAAGCGAGTCGAAGTCGGAGATGACCGAGCTCGTTCTGCCGAACGACACAAACCCTTTGGGAGCGCTGCTCGGCGGACGGTTGATGCATTGGATCGATCTGGCGGGAGCGCTGGCCGCGCATCGCCATTCACATTCCTACGCCGTCACCGCGTCGATGGACCACATCGACTTCCTCGTGCCGGTGCACGTCGGCGATATGGTTATTCTCCAGTCGGCGGTAAACCGCGTGTTCAAGACATCGATGGAGGTTGGGGTGAAGGTGCTGGTCGAGAACTACATCTCGGGCAGCCGTCAAAAGGTCGCCACTGCCTACCTGACGTTTGTTGCCGTGGACCGCTTCGGCAGGAAGCTGGAGGTTGCGCCAGTCATCCCCGAGACCGAGGACGAGAAGCGGCGCTACGAGGGGGCGCTGCGTCGTCGTAACTCTTCCAAGTCGGAACGCGAGCGCAGGGTCGCGGCTAGAAGCGAGAATGTGGAGAGCTAAGCGTCGCTGCAGTTGTAGACGCTGTTCCGAATTGAATCCTCTGATGATGACAATCTTCTGACGGGCAGCATCAGCCAATTCGTTCGTCAAGAACGCTGTCGACGTTATCCCACCCGATCACCCGAGTCCGGCCGCCTATTGCGCTACTACATCCTTCTCGTCTACCAGGCGGTAGGTGATGCCCTTCCACTCGTAGCGATAGCGCGTATAGTTCGTGCCGTTAGGTGACGAGCGGGGGACTCGCACCGTAATCGCGCCATTTTCGGCGACGGCTTTGGCGCTGCCGAAGCTCGTGTCGCAGAAGCCTGTGCCATCAGGGGCCTTGTCGGCGGACCAGACCTTGTCGAATTTGGTATCAGAAAACTGCCGGAAAACGGTGATGGTCAGGCAATTGTTTTCGCCGGAGTAGGTGACCAGCATAACGTCATGGCGCTCGGCGAGGCCCTGCAGGTCCAACTCCGCGATGCGCGACTCGTCGTCGTTTTCGTTGGGAACGCGGGAAGCGGCGCGCCACAGTTTGTGAACGGTGTAGACGTCCAGACCGGTGGCCTTGGCCCACTTTTCGTCGTCTGTCTTGTGGACCTGCTTCCAGTTCTGGGCAGCCGCCAAAGAGGACAGCAGAACGATGCAGGCGAGTACAGCGCGAGTGCGCATGTCGACATCATGGCGGAGGGGAGAGGACGAAGCAAGTGGATAGTGGGTAGCGGATGGTGGATGGAAAAACCGTGAGCGGCTTCTCTCCATGGCTAGCTGCTGCCTTCAATCGTATCGCTCGAAGATGACCTGCTTGCGGTTCCATCCCATTTCTTCGGTGAGCAGCTTGCGGACGGTGGCGACCATCGCATTGAGTCCGCAAATGTAGGCCTCCATGTTGTTGCGGCCGCCGACAATTTCACGCACGTGATCCTGCACGTAGCCGCGGCAGCCTTTCCAGCCGTCGCCGCAGCGGGTGAGTGTGGGCAGGTAATGGAAGTTCGCGTTCTCGCGCGCGATCTTCTCGAATTCATCGCGGTAATAGAGGCTGTGCTCGTAGCGCGTGCCGAAGACCAGCCAGTATTGGTGGCCGAGGTTACGCGCGGGATCGCCGAAGAGCCATTCCACCATGCTGCGCATGGGCGCGATGCCCGTGCCGGTGGCGATGAAGACGGCGTCCTGACGCGGCTCGCGCAGCACGAACAGTCCGTGTGGGCCGTGGAACTGTATGGTCGCACCGAGTTCCAGATCGCACAGCCAGTTGGAGAGAAAGCCGTCGTCCACGCGGTTGAGGCAGAGATCGAAGGTCGGCTCGGAGCGCGGCGCCGACGCGATGGAGTAGGCACGCGTGTGCAGCTTGCCGTCGGGCCGCGGTTGCTTGATGGAGACGAACTGGCCGGGCGTGAAGCGGAACGCGTCGAGGCCGGCAACCCTGAATTCCAGGTGCTTGGTCTGCGGCGACAGCAGCACGGACTGGGTTAGTTCGGCGGTCAGCAACTGACGCTGAGCGATGGTGCGCTCCTGGACAACGGTGCTCATGAGGTTCTGCTATGTAGATGCGATGAGGGAGACGGGCGACTTTGGAGTCGTGCCGAGATATCGCCGCTATGAGGCTCGTTCGATCGGCCAACTCCGGCGAGTTCTCACCTGAGTACTGCAGAAAAGTAAGGACCCACGAATGGGCTTACTCCACCGTCACCGACTTCGCCAAGTTGCGCGGTTGATCGACGTCACAGCCGCGGCGCACCGCTATGTGGTACGCCAGCAACTGGCAGGGAACGACTTCGAGAATCGGCGCCAGCAGCTCTGGAGCTTCCGGAACGTAGAGCACATGATCGGCGGCCTCGCGGATCTCTTCATCGCCTTCGGTCGCGATGGCGATGACCGTGCCCGAGCGCGCCTTCACTTCCTTCAAGTTTGACAGCGTCTTCTCGTAGCGCAGCACCGAGCCCGGATCGTTCGGGTCACGCGTGGCCAGGATCACGACCGGCAAGTCTTCGTCGATGAGCGCGTTGGGACCGTGCTTCATCTCGCCCGCGGGATAGCCCTCGGCGTGGATGTAGGAAATTTCCTTCAGCTTCAGCGCACCTTCCAGCGCGATGGGGTAGTGAATGCCGCGTCCGAGAAAGAGGAAGTCGTGCGCGCGGTGGTATTCCTTGGCGAGGTCTTCGGTCTCCTCGTCGTGTGCGAGCAGTGCTTCCAGCTTGGCGGGGATGCGCGTGAGCTCATCCAGGAGCTTCTTGGATTCTTCGGCGGTGAGCGTGCCGCGCACCTGCGCAAGATATACCGCGAACAGGAACAGCGCCGTCAATTGCGCAGTAAATGCTTTGGTGGAGGCGACGCCGATCTCCGGCCCGGCATGCGTGTAGATGGTGCCGTTGGCCTCGCGCGCGATCATCGAGCCGACAACATTGCAGATGCCGAGGGTCTTTGATCCCTTGGCGCGCGACTCGCGCATGGCGGCAATGGTGTCGGCGGTTTCCCCCGACTGGGTGATGAGGATCGTCAAATCGTTCGCGTCGGTCAACGGATCGCGATAGCGGAACTCGCTGGCGTAATCGACTTCAACCGGCAGCTTGGCCAGGCGCTCGATCATGAACTTGCCGGCCAGCGCAGCGTGCCAACTGGTGCCACAGGCGGCGATGTAAACCTTCTCCAGCTTGCGGAAGTCGTCCTCGGTGATGTCCATCTCTTCGAGGAAGACTTTGCCGGAGTCGAGCGAGACGCGGCCCAGCGTGGTGTCGCGGACGGCGCGCGGCTGCTCATAAATTTCCTTGAGCATGAAATGCTTGAAGCCGCCCTTCTCCGCCATGATCGGGTCCCAGGTGATGTGCTGCACTTCACGCGTGATGGGCTGGCCTTCAAAGTCGGTCAGCTGCACGCCGCTGGGCGTGATGACCGCGAGGTCGCCATCGGCGAGAAAGAACAGATCGCGGGTGTGATAGAGGATGGCGGGCACGTCGCTGGCGACGAAATACTCATTCTTCCCCAAGCCGATTACAGCGGGCGGGCCATTGCGCGCGGCGACAATTTTGTTGGGCTCGTCGGAGGAGATGACGGCGATGGCGAAGACGCCGGTCAGCAGCTGCACCGTTTTGCGAACGGCCTCCTCCAGCGGTACGTGATGGCCGTTGCCCGAGGGATTCAGGTTCTTCTCGACCAGGTGGGCGATGACCTCAGTATCGGTCTCAGTGCGAAACTTGTGGCCCTCTTCGATCAACTTCTTTTTCAGGCTGAGATAGTTTTCAACGATACCGTTGTGCACGACGACAATCTTGCCGGTGCAATCGCGATGAGGGATGGGCATTCTCTTCGGTGGGGCGGCCGTGCGTGGCCCAGCGAGTGTGGCCGATGCCGTAGGTGCCGTCGAGCGGCTTGAGGCGGATGACCTCTTCCAGATTGCGCAGCTTGCCCTCGGCGCGGCGCACCTGCAGGCCCTCGCCGTTTCCGGCCACCGCGATGCCGGCAGAGTCATAGCCGCGATATTCCAGCCGCCGCAGGCCATCGATGATGACCGGCACAACCCGCTTCTGTCCTACGTAACCAACAATGCCACACATAATTTATTCCCCGCCTCTTTCCAGGGTAGAGCTGTCCGGGGTAGAGCGCCGCTTCAGCGCCGCGTCACCGCGATCACGCTTATGCCGCCCCACTTTAGCGGGCGATACTCTACCGTCGGCTGAAGCCGACTCAAGTTCCCAAAATTGCGATGTGGACGCGGGCCTGAAGACCCGCTCTACCCGATTAGATGTTACAGCGGAATCGGCGGTCGCGACACGGCGGCGCCAGTCGGTGGAAGCTTCGCACAGCGTCTTGAGGATGATTTTGCCCTGGCGCAGGTTTATGCGGTCTTCCATCAATGCTCGAACGGCACGGAGCAATCCCTGCTGAATGGCTTTGCCTTCGGCGGCGACTCGGGCGCGCTGCGAGGGTGAGTTGCGACGGCCGGCGGCGCGGCTTTGCGCCTTTACGTTGAAGCGCGGCTTCTCCTCGGGCCAAAGCCCGACGATCGGGATCGTGCGATACGCGCCGGCGTGGAAGTAGCAATAGTGCTCGCCGCGCAAGGCGGGCGAGCCGCAACGCCCTCCGCCCATCTTGATGTGTTGGCATGTCACCAAAGTCACCTAACCACCCCTACCCCCCACCGTTTTTGCCGCTGAAAACAAGCAACTTACATCAAAATATTCATTACATTGGACTTAGCGGCTGATCCATGTCGTACTCGTTACAGCTTGAAACATAACCACTTACCTCATTCTCCTTTGCCTCGTTGATGCGGCGGCGAGCAACGCGAGAGGCACCGGTGGTCACAGGCCGCGAGCCGGGCGTTAAAAGCAAAAGGGCAGCAGCGCCCTAGAAATGACGCTTCTACCCTACCTTTTTTAGTATCGGGCTCGGGCCAGAATCAGGTCAAGACTACGACGGAGAAATACGCCGATGCGCTCCCAAAACGGGAAATGACTGGTGAATTGAAGTGCACCGATCGCGCATTTGTCCGAAAAACATCTGGGGAAAATTGGGAGGCAGCGTTCCACTACGAGCGCCCACTCATCCGAACCCCGCGGATGAGTGGGGCACCCACTCATGCGAACCCCACGGATGAGTGGGGCACCGGGTTGGGTATTCCTAGGCCCAGGTTAGCGTCCAAACGAAGGACGCGAACCTGGGGCACCAGACGTCCAAACGAAGGACGCGAACCTGGGGCACCAGGCACCAGGCTGCGAGAATAAATCCCGATTTTGGTGGTTTTGAATAATCGATTGCAGGCGATTCGAGCTACAATGTGCGGCGCGTTCCAGGGCCTATTCGCTAAGAATAAGGAGCTCGTCATGCGCCAGACCGCTCGCCGGATCGCTCTTTCCTTCTGTTTCGCGTTTTCCCTTGCGGTTCTCTCCAACATTGTCCAGGCGCAGACCCTCACCGCGCTGCACACCTTCACCGGCGGCAGAGACGGCGCGAATCCCATGGCGGGCTTGAGCACCGATGAACGCGGCGACCTCTACGGCACTGCCTACGAAGGCGGGAGCGGCTACGGCACCGTCTTCAAACTCGGGCGTCAAGGATCGGGGTGGATCTTCACTCCCCTGTACGCATTCGCCGGTCGCCCCTCGGACGGCGCCAATCCGATGGCTCGTGTCGTGTTCGGGCCGAACCAAACCCTTTACGGCACCACGCTCCACGGCGGTGGGCCATGCACTGACGGGGGCTGCGGCACGGTCTTCAATCTGCAGCCGCCACCGACGGTGTGCGTGACCGCTCTCTGCCCCTGGCGGGAAACGGTTCTGCTCTCATTCGACGGCAATGGCGGATCCCTGCCTTATAGCGAAGTCACCTTCGACAGCTCCGGGAACATGTTTGGAACCACAGAATACGGTGACGCGCTCGAAGCCGGCGGGGGCCCTTGCGAGCCCCCCGACTGCGGTGTCGTGTACGAGTTGTCGCCCTCCAATGGCGGGTGGATCGAAAGCACACCGTATGGCTTCACAGACGGTAATTTTGGACGACCGGGCAGCTTTCCTGTGGCCGGCGTCACTTTCGACGGCGGAGAAAATCTCTACGGCGTGGCCGGCGGCTTCCTCCGCGCCGGCAATATTTACAAATTGACCCCGCCGGGCGACTCCCCTCCCTGGAATTACCAGGACCTGTACGATTTTGACAACGGCGGCGGGGCGGGGCCGCTGGCCAACATGATTCTGGATCCCTCCGGAACCTTCTATGGCGACACCGCAGGACTCGCCCCTGGATACGGGGACGAATTCGGTTCGGTTTTTTCCTTCGCGCCCAATGGCGAGGGAGGGTGGACGTTCACCAGCCTGCATACGTTTGCCACCTTGGGTGGAGGGCCATCAGCGCAGTTGTTGGAAGACAGCGCCGGCAATCTCTATGGCACGACCGTCACCGGCGGCATCAATCCGAATGGGACCTGCGTCACGGCCGGATGCGGCACCATTTTCGAGCTGAGTCCTTCCGGCGGCAGATGGAGCTTCACCGTGCTTTATGAGTTCACCGGCGGCGCTGACGGCGCCGCGCCGTATAGCAACCTGATCATGGACGAGGCCGGCAACCTCTACGGCACGGCATCGGCTGGCGGCAGCAACTCAAACTGTACCGGTGGTTGTGGCGTGGTCTTTAAGTTCACGCCACTGGAGCAATAGGTGCGGTCGAGATGACTATTGATAAATCCCCATTACCCAAGTAGCCGTCCGTTTTTCTGGATTGCTTGTGCAATCGCCTGATAGCGCCAACTAACACACACCAGCGAGAACTCCCGCAAAAAATCTGAAACCTATTCTGACGGTGGACCGTAAGCTATTCGCCGTCGGAGGTTGACATGCATGACACCAAGGAGCGGTTGTCTCTATTGTGGATCTTCGCGTTCTTGAACTACCTGTGCTTCCGTTTAGAGCGAACCGGCTGGCGAATATCATCGCGGGCGCAATTTGCACCCTTGTAAACGGTGGCCTGACCTACGTTCCGCCTCTTTTCGGTGCCCGGACGCCCGCTCTTCCTCAGTACTTGTTCTTCGCGACGATCGAAACGGTATGCACCTCGATCATCATCTGGCAGGCGTGGACTTGGTCAGGGTTTGAAGCCGCAGTTCGTTCGGAGCGAATGGTCCGACAGCCGGAAACTGGGGTCGCTTCTTCTTAGAGCCGCTGCCGCGCTCGCACCAAAATTCACTCAAAGGAGGTCAATGTGAAGAGAGAACGCCTGACACAGATCGTCCTGGTGATCGTGGGGCTGTTCAATCTGGCCCCAAGTTATGTTCTGTATATGGATCTGTGGCATTCCAGCTGGCTTTTGGAGCGGAAGAACGAATGCGGACCGATGTTTCTGAGTTTTTTTATTCCGGTCGGGATCTTTCTACTCATAGCTGCAAGGAGACCGTCTGAGCATCGCTCGATGATTGCTCTGGCAGCTTGGTGGAACATCTCCCATGGCGTGGTGATGGCTGTTCAAACCGTGGAAGCGTGGATTCACGGCGTCCACCGGAACTTTGCTGATGTGATCGTAGTCCTTGTGATCGGAGTCGTCCTGTTAGCGCTTCTGCCGGCAAAACGAGAGGCAGTCACGCCAGGAGTTGCGTGAACGTAGCGCAGAAACCCTTCTCGTCTTCTTTCACAGGTTTTTTCTGACAGCGAACTATCGCCTCACCGCCATTTCCAAAGCTCGTTCCACCATTCGAACAAGGGAAACCTGTCGGGGTTGACCGCGATTACATAGAGCACGGTAAAACCCACAGCCAAGGCCAGCAAGACTAGGAAGGTACGCCACGACATGGCCACAGCCCGCCCGAAATCGGGACAGCATAGCATGAAAAATGGGCGCATTCCGGGATCTGCAAACACGAAAACCGCCGCTGGTAACACGCCCTCAGATTACGAGGAAAGTCTGTGGCCGCGGCCTACAATACATGCGGCACGAATTGTGGAATGGGTGCGATTTCCTGCCGGATAAAGTGTAACTATGTTTGCAGGACTGGTGCTCAAAATGCGGATGTGGTTTTTGCCTTCCCTGTTCCTGTGCTTCCCGATGGCAATCATTCTCGTTGCCCAGGACTCGGACGCTGAACATTCCAAAGTTAGTGCTGTTCGGTATGTGTCACCGTATGGATTCTGCTTCTCCTTGCCGGAAGATTGGAAGGGATTTTCGGTTGTGGTGGATCACTGGGAAGGGTTTGGAACTTGCCCTAAAGGGAGCTGCAAAGTCGCACAAGGCCCGTTGGTCAATATCCGAAATCCCAAATGTACGCAACCCAATTCCTGCGCGGACATTCCCATCATGGTCTTCACGTTGGAACAATGGAAACATCTTGGCGAATTCCACGTCAGCCCGGCTCCTTTCCCACCGGGCGAACTAGGGCGCAACAAAAAGTATGTGTTCGCGCTTCCTGCACGTTACAACTACGCCTTTTTGGACGGATGGGAGCAAGTAGACAGCATCCTTAAAGGTCATGCTCTCCGTGCCCCATGCGGTAAGTAGGGAAGGTTCCGCGTTGCTGCGTAACGTCGCCACTACACAAGTCGCCGCCAGCTTCCGGTTGCTGGTGTACCTGCTCGGTGTCTGTATTCTTTCTAGTTCGCCCACCCGGATCCAGACCTCAACCACGCTGCCTATGACGCAAAGAGTTCAGGGCACGAAAAAGTAGGCGTTAATGTTGTTCAGCTGAGCCGCGACCTCGTGATACTTCGACTTCCGGATTACCAGCCACCTGGACAAGCTAAAAAGGTGACGCGAACAAAGGCCGCGCCTTGACCAGATCGAACCGGCAATCCGGGAAGCCTTGTTAGTTACTTGCCGGCGTAAGTCCTGGGGGAGCCGAGGCCGGTGCACAGGTCCCAACCAACTTTGCAACGCGGATCACCGGTCGTGATGTCGTTGAAATCGGCATGGTACCCGATGGGATTGGACAGCTTGCTGTACATCGCGGTGAGCTGCGCCAAGGACGACTGTTGTCGGCTGCCGGCGGCGTTCACGATACCAGCAAACGTAGGAGACGACCAACTCGTACCTCCGACTGAGCCCCAGCCTCCAAGGTAAATGGCAGTGCAACAAAAGTCGGAAGCGACATCAGGATAGCCGCGATTGTTTCCTACGATGCCGGCAATGCCGTTCTGATAGCTGGGACGCGGCTCGTACGGACTAATGTCTCCGCCTCCGCCACCTGAGTAGTACTGCTCGTAGGTGAAGTTTCCGTTGCCGTCGCGATTAAAATAGGTTCCTCCAACCGCTACAACGTTCGGTGACGCTGCCGGATAGCCGCTCACGCCCAGTCCCGAATCGCCGGAGGCTGCAAAGTAGACGACACCCGGATGAGTGAAGTACTGATCAAGGGTAGTTTCCTGAGGAATCTCCGCATCGCCAAAGCTCATGCTTACCACGCCGCCGCCGTTCTGAGCCACCAGACTTCCGGCGAGCTGCACCGCTGCCCAGGTGGGATCGGTCGTGCATGTTGGGTCTTGACACAATGCCGATACCACCAGGAACAGCTTGGCCTGCGGCGCCATAGCGTGAGCCCACTCGATATCCAATGCCTCCTCAACCTCCCAATCCCCGTAAACGGGTGGCCGTATCGCGCCGGGCCAGACCTGCGTAATGGTGGTGGCCGGGATACCGAAGTAGGAGTCAAAGGCGTCCAGGTCGGACTGCGCGGTGGGATAGTAACCGGCGTCCACGATGGCAATGGCGCCGATGCCACCGGTGGGCACGGTTGTGCTCGTGGCAATGGGGCAGCCGGTCGGTCCAGTTACCAGCTTATATACGCAGGCTACTGACGCTGGGGTTTCATCACCCGGGTCGGGATTCGCTTGCGGTTGATCCGAGTCGACGAAAAAGTAGTTCGTGTGAATGCGACCGGGCCGGGGGATGCTGGATTCCGGATAGATAATCTTGTGTCCGTTGTAAACGGACTCATAGCGGGTTTGTGCAGATGCTGGGCAAAGGGCTGCGCCGGCGAACAAGACGACTGCAACCACGGTTAACATTACAATCTGGATGTTTCTGCGGAAAGTTCTCATTCATTGGCTCCTGGGTGACCTCGAAATCATGATGGGAGTTCATGGGAAATGCAAGCTCGAAAACCCATGCGAGTCGTTCTGTCTGCAAACGGCGTAGTCTGCGCAGTTTCTCCCTAACGAGCCGCGCATCGTGTGCGCTGCGATGCCGCAGAATGCCAAGCGAGAATCAGCTTCGCGTTGCTCTCGATTCCACGGAGAGTAAGCGTCTCCTGAAACGCCTATTGACGACAACGATGTTGCTAACCAGCAGGAATGACGATTTGTGACCGTTTTTGAATAAACCATTGCTGGCGATTCGAGCTATAATGCCGCGCGCGTTCCAGGGCCTGTTCGCTAAACATAAGGAGCTTGCCATGCGCAAGACCACCCGCCGGATCGCCCTTCTCTTCTGCTTCACGTTTTCCCTTGCGGTTCTCACCAACATCGCTCAAGCGCAGACATTGACCTCGCTGCACGGCTTCAGTGGCCAGACCGACGGCAGCTACCCCGTGGGTGGGCTTAGCCAGGACGCAGCCGGCAATCTCTACGGCGTCACCGTTGGCGGCGGCCTCATGCAATGCATCAACCGAGTTGGCCAGACAGGATGTGGGGTGGTGTTCAGGCTGGCGCGCCATGGCTCCGCTTTTGTGTTCCAAACGCTGTATGAGTTCAGCGGACAACCGGACGGAGGCATTTCAGACGCTCGCGTGGTGGTCGGCCCCGATGGCGAGCTGTACGGCACCACAAGCCAGGGCGGCAACGGAGCATGCACGGACGAGCATGGCTGCGGGACGGTGTTCAAGCTTCAGCCTCCGCCCAACATCTGCGCCGGCACTTCCTGCCGTTGGAGGGAGACCATTCTTTACAACTTCAGCTCACATGCCGATGGCTATGACCCCACGTCCGAGCTCTACTTCGACCATGCCGGCAACCTCTACGGCGCCACGCGACTCGGCGGCGGCGGGGCGAACTGCGCCAACGGAAATGGATGCGGCACGGTTTTTGAGCTCACGCCTAACAACAACGGAACCTGGAGCAAGAGCACGATCTATGCATTCCAGGGCGTCGGTTCGGACGGCAACTACCCGCAAGAGGGGGTTGTTGTGGACCAGGCGGGGAACGTCTACGGCACCACCAGCCAAGGTGGGAGTGGAGGCTGCAGCGGGGGCTGCGGCACCGTGTTCGAACTTTCGCCCAGCGGCTCGGGCTGGACCGAGACCCAGCTCTACAACTTTACCAATGGGACGGACGGATTTAATCCGGGACAATTGACGTTCGACGGGAGCGGCAATCTGTGGGGACCTTCCTTGAACATCACACTTTTCGAGTTGACGCCTCAGGCAGGTGGCGGATGGCAATTCTCCGTCCAATACAACTTCGACGCCCAGAACGAGGCGTGTTGTCCCAACACGGTGACCGTCGATGCCTCGGGCACCATCTATGGCAGCCTCAATGGCGGCTATGACGCGCCTGGAAGGCTCTACAGTCTCACGCGCTCCGGCAGTGGTTGGGACTACAACAATTTATATAGCTTCAATTATGCGTACCAGACTGGCTTCGGGCCGTCCGGCAACGTGCTGTTTGACTCGCAAGGAAATATCTATGGCATGAACGAATACACCGAAATACCACCGCCTTATGGAACGGTGTGGGAGTTCACGCCGTAAGTCTGGCGACTCGAGCTACAATGCCACGCGCGTTCCAGGGCCCGTTCGCTAAGATAAGGAGCTTGCCATGTGCCGGACCACTCACCGGATCGCTGTTTTATTCTGCTTCACGCTTTCCCTTGCGGTTCTCTCCAACATAGCCCAGGCGCAGACCTTCACCGTGCTGCATACCTTTACCGGCGGAGATGGCAGGTTGCCACAAGCGCCTCTAACCATGGACCGGGCCGGCAATCTCTATGGAACCGCCAGTGAAGGAGGATTGTACGACGTCGGCACAGCTTTCAAGCTCTCCCGGAGAAATGGCAGCTACACGTTTTCTCTTCTCTATAGCTTTGAAGGCATAGTCACATTGGATGGCGCCTACCCCGGCGCGGTCGTTCTTGCCCCGGATGGAACCCTCTACGGAAGCTGCGGTGACGGCGGCCAATTCGTGCAATATGGCACGATATTCAGACTGCGGCCGCCAGCATCGATCTGCGCTTCGATTTCCTGTCCCTGGACTGAGACTATTGTTTATTCATTTCAAGGGGGCAGCGATCAAGGCGGCCCTGGAGATATTGTCTTCAACGCTGCGGGAGATATTGTCGGAGTTACCGGCGATACCGGAGGCAGCGATTCGGGCACCGTTTTCGAATTCACGCCTTCCGGAAGCGGCTGGACCTACAACCTTCTCTACACTTTTCCCGGCAACGGTAGCGCTGGTCAGTCTCCCAGCAGCGCATTGGTTATCGACAATGCCGGGAACCTGTATGGCACGACGCTAGACGGCGGCACCGGGGGTTATGGCACGGTCTATCAGCTCACGCCCTCAGGTCCCGGTTGGGTCCAAAACCTGCTCTATTCCTTCGACCGAACGACGGGCGCTTACCCCTATGGGGTCATTCTGGATAGTACAGGCGACCTTTTTGGGACTACCTCAGGGGGCGGCACCAATAATGGGGGTACGCTTTTCGAGCTGAGCCCCGGTTCGGGGGGATGGACGTTCAACAGCTTCCTCAACTTCACACGCTTGAATCCGAACACTGGCCCTCGCGCGTCTTTAACCATGGATAGCCAGGGGAATCTCTATGGCACAACCTACGGTGAAGGTGCTTACGCATACGGCAACGTATTCAAGCTGACACCGTCGGCGAATGGCTGGATCTATACCGATCTGCATGATTTCACCAACTACAGCGACGGGGCAAATCCAGACGCACAGATCATACTTGATGAGAACGGCAATCTGTACGGAACCGCCAGCGAGGGTGGGAACGTTCATGGAGGCGGCTATGGGACGGTGTGGGAGATTACACCGTAGCTTAGCTGAGGAAGAATCGCCATAGCGCTCATTGAACGCTGTTAGAGCGTTGTTGCGCCACCGCCCGATAACGCCAACGATGTCACTAACGAGCACGAATCACGAGTTCTGACCGTTGTCGAATAATACGTGTCCGGCGATTCGGGCTATAGTGCCGCGCGCGTTCCAGGGCCCGTTCGCTAAGATTAAGGAGCTTGCCATGTGCCAGACCGCTCGCCGGATCACACTCTTCTTCTGCTTCACGCTTTCGCTTGCGGTTCTCTCCAACATAGCGGAGGCGCAGACCCTCACCGTGCTGTACAACTTTACCGGCGGCAATGACGGAGCTATTCCCGCGGGTGGGTTAACTAAGGATCGGGCGGGAAACTTCTACGGCATAACGACGTATGACGGAGCGGGCGGATACGGAACGGTCTTCCGGCTGTCGCGCGCCGGTTCAGGCTGGGTCTTGACGCCGCTGTACAGCTTTACCAGCGCCGATGGCCACCCAAATCCCGGCGTTATCATTGGGCCCGACGGCAACCTCTACGGCACAACTTCCGAAGGCTTGGGCAGTGTTTATCGCCTGCAGCGGCCGGCTACGGCCTGCCACTCGGTGATCTGCCCTTGGACAAAAACGGTGATCTTCACGTTTGACGGCGGACATGGCAGTTATCCCACTGCCAATCTGATCTTCGACCAGGCCGGCAATATCTATGGCACAACGATCGGTGGCGGACCCGACGGGGAGGGTACGGTTTACGAACTCTCGCCTTCCAACGGCGGCTGGACGCCCAGTGTTGTGTGGTCCTTCATTCCACAGACGGGATACCTGCCTCAGAGCGGCGTGACCTTCGACAACTCCGGCAATCTCTACGGCACAACCAGCCGCGGTGGTGCCAACGACGGTGGAGTGGTTTACGAACTGTCGCCCTCCGGTTCGGGATGGACCCAAACGGTTCTGTATACCAGTTCGAGTTCAAACCTCGATGCCGGCGTGGTCATGGACGGGCAGGGCAACCTGTACGGCGCCTCTTGTTGCGGTCGTCACTATGACCAACCGGGCGTCGTCTTTGAGCTGACACCCTCAAACGGCAGTTGGACCTTCAACGTGCTATACGCCTTTGATTCAGCCGGTTCAGGACCCGTTAACACCCCCACGCTGGACACGGCCGGTAACGTTTACGGCACGTCCCTCGGGACCGGCCCGAACAATCTCGGCGAGGTTTATAAGCTCACGCCTTCCAACGGCGGCTGGAGCTACAGTTCCGTCAGCTTCAATGGCAGCAACGGATTCGATCCCTACGGCAGCGTAATCCTCGACGCGGCGGGAAATATCTACGGCACGGCGGAGGACGGCGGAACTGGGTTGTGCAACATATACGGGAGCATGGGCTGCGGGGTCGTTTGGATGATCACGCCATAGCTCTCAATTGGTGTTTGAACCTGATTTCGCACAACCGTGCCAGGCGTTCCAGGGCTCGTTCGCCTGAGAACAAGCATCTTGCCATGCGCCAGACCACTCGCCGGATCGCTCTTTCCTTCGGCATCACGCTTGCCGTTGCGGTTCTCTCCAACCCAGTGCCAGCGCAGACCTTCAGCGCCGGCAATCTCTATGGCGGCTATCCACCAAGCGCACATCAATGCGCGTCGGCATCGACCCATCCGGGCCGAGGTTTAACCGTACGTGAGGTCCGTGCTCTGTCCAACCTCGATAATGTAGCCGTCAGGATCGCGGATGTAGCACCGTATCTCTCCATACTTCGGTATCGGCTCGGTGATGAACTCGGCGCCTCGACTTTTCCATAGTTCATAGCAGGCATGAATGTCGGCAACGCGAATATTCATGAAGCCGTTTATCTTGTTCGGGTCGGGGACGCTGAGGGTTACCGTCGGCTTGTCGGGAGTTGGCCCGCCCCCGACGTTAACCAGCAACCAGGTATTCGCGATCTGAATGTACGCCGGCGCTCCGCTGCTGTCGCCTTTGCTCAGAATGCGGCCGCCGAAAACCGTTTCGTAGAAGCGAGCCGATCGTTCGATGTCGGCGACGGTGAGAAAATGGGCGACGCTGAACCCCTCGCGCGGGGGCATCTCATAGCTTTTCTGTTCGACTTGTACGCTGTTCATTATCAACTCCGATTCCGCTGCGGTGCTCATTACAAATACGGTGTCCCGTGGGTTCCGGTTTCCGCTGGACGTGAAGTACGGCGATCGCCGCGCTCAAGCTTGCAGCAATTAGCAGCATTCTGAGTAGGCCAGAATCGCGACTTGGAATCTATTGGACGAAGGTATCGGCCAGTACCAAAGTACTGATGGGTCAGTTCACGGTTGTTAACTCTCCCGAGAGAGCCTGAATAGGCGGGAGGTCAGGTTGTGACGACTGCCGGATAATTTCCGCGTACAACCTCGGCTGAATTATCCCTCGAGTTTGAAGCTGTATTCCTCGATGACGGGATTGGTGAGGACTTCGCGGGCGATGCGGTCAACTTCGGCCTGTGCGTCTTCGCGGCTGAGGCTGGAGTCGAGCGCGATCTCGAAGTACTTGCCCTGGCGCAGATCGTCGATGCCCTTGTATCCCATTTTCTTCAGCGCGCCGTGGATGGTCTTGCCCTGCGGATCGAGGACGCTTTTCTTCAGCGAGACGTAGACGTAGGCTTTCATGTTGGAACTGCCATTATAAGCAATCGGCAGTCGCGGTCGGCATTCGGCATTCGGCACTCGGCATTCGGCAATCGGCGCCGGGCATGGAAGGGTCGATCTGCGGGCGGTTCTGAAGACCGCCCTTTTCAAAAGAAGACTGAATCAGAGTTTCGCCAAGCCGCGACTGCCGACTGCTGAATGCCGAATGCCGAATGCCGAGTGCCGACTGCCGATTACCGATTACCGACTGTCGAGTGCCGACTGCCGATTACCGATTACCGATTACCGACTGTCGATTGCCGAATGCCGACTGCCGACTGCCTCTTCTTCACTTGAACTGCTCGTCGATGTCGATTTGATAACCATTCGCCAGCCGATTGCTCTCGTTGGCCATACCGACCACCGACATTAGCTCGGCGAACATCTCCAGAGTCATGCCCTTCTTGCGCGCCGACGCCGTGTGCGTAGCAATGCAATAGGGGCAGCCATTGGTCACGCTGACCGCGACGTAGATCAGCTCCTTGGTCAGGGCATCGATCACTCCCGGAGCCATGATTTCCTTGATGTCGTGCCAGGTGCGCTTCAGCAACACAGGATCGTGCGCCATCGCTTTCCAGAAGTTATTTACCGAATCCGTTTTGCGGGTCGCCATGATGTCGTCGTACACCGCACGCACCTCGGGACTCGCGTCCGAATATTCAACGTATCCAAAAGTTGCCATGGTTCTCCTTGTGAGTGCTCGCTGCTTGGTTTGGTGAGGACCCAGAATTTGTGGCACAAAAGTCGCCTTTGAAGACAGGGGTTTTTCTCAAAGCACAACTCTCACACAGCGCGAAAAACCTGAGCACCTACGTGCTCTGTGAAAACTTTACTGGAAGCATGAAAGGATTACATCTTGAGAATCGCTATCGAAATGGCAAGTGCTTTGAATGTGTCGCAAGCGATTTGGCCCACCGGGTGCTATTTGTATAGCCAGACGAAGTGGCGCATAGGGTCACTCGGATGCGAATTTCGGCCAGAGTTCGCCTCCGCTAGTGACCCTTTTATTTTGTCCAAAAATTCCAGCTTCAACTCTCCTCCAAGTCATTAGCACTTTAGTCCTGCGGCTGAACAGCGCGAGCGTTCGTGAGCCAACTGGCGAAGAAGAGCAATCCCACAGCAAGCAGGGGTAGAGAGACACTCAGAACCCAACGCGGATGGCGCAAGTTTTCCGCGCCGTAGTACAGGGCGAAAGCGGAAAACACCGAGGCCCCGACCCACTCCCACTTCCACGCAAACATCAGCACGGCCGTAAAGATGAAGCACGGCACCAGGTGCCGCAGCAGCGAGACCGACGTCTGCAGGAAATCCTGCTCCTCAGTAAAGACGCGAAGCGTGAACCAGGCCAAGCCCAAAATGAAAGCGATGCACAGCAGGCGAGGTGCCCAATACAGCACCCGCTTGACGAATAGACTCACGAACAGCCTCCAACCTGTGGCTCGGCGAAGACTGACTAACGGACCCTCACACCATCAAGGGGCGCGTCCGGAAAGAGAGGCGTGGACGACGCGCACGAACCAAGGCGATGCTGCGGACCCGCTCGTAGGCTCCATGCAAGTCCTGGCTTAGCAGGTGCACCACTTGCAGGGAAACCGCCGGATGCTCACGCAAAAACTTTAACAGTTCTTTGCGGCGCACGAAAACCACTCGCGCGCTATCCAGCAACTCCGCAGTTATCTCGTAAGCCGTGTTGGACAGGACTGCGCCCAATCCCAGGACCTCGCCGGGGCCGGCAATGCGCAAGGTGAGGCGCTTGCCATTTTCGGCGCAGATGGAGAGCTTGGCGCGGCCGTCGCACAGGAGGAAGATGCCGCGGACCGGGCGTCCTTCGGCAAACAGCAGGGCTCCCCGGGGATAGGAGGCCAGCAGCTTGATTTCGTCGAAGGCCTTCAGCGCTTCGGCCGGCATATCGCACATAAAGCGATCAGGCCGGAAGTCGCAAGCTAAGCAACTCGACTGAATCGTGCTTCCCATGAACAGGTAATACTGCTTTGAGGGGGGCGGGGGCAGTGATTGCAGTCACCTTTTCCCGTGACCTCATTCACAAAGAGTAGCCTCGGGCTACTAGCCTTTGGCGTCTGGCAGATAAACAGAAAACTGCGCTGCCTTGGCGGCGTGCAAACCAAGGCGATCTTCTGCACCCTGAAATCGCTGAGAGCCGGTCCGGCGCCAACAGCCAAGACCTACTGCGTAACCGCCATCGCCTTCAAAGCAGCTTTGTTGCGGATCAACAAGGTCGAACCCTTGGTCTGCACAATTTGCCGCTTCTTAAGGTCGGCAAACAATCGGGTCACGGTCTCCCGCGAAGTACCGATCATCTGCGCGATCTCTTCATGCGTCAGCGCCAGTTTCAGCCGAGGCTCCAGCTTGGCGGCTTCGCCATTCCGCGTGGTCCATTCCAACAGCAGCTTGGCCAGCTTCTCGCTTGCTGAGTGCGAGAGGCCGAGGGCGCGAATCTCGCGGCACGCCGAGTTGTATTTGTCGCTGAGTTGCTCGGCTACCCGCAGGCAGGCTTCGCTGTGTTCGCGCAGGAAACGCAGGAAATCATCGCGCTTGACGAAGTTGACCTGGCACGGATCCACGGTTTCAGCCGTAAGCTCGTAAGGCTTGCCGCTCACCGTCGCGCTGAGGCCCAAGACTTCGCCCGGCTCGGCGATCTTCAGGATCAGCGTCTTGCCATCGGTCGAACAAATGGAGAGTTTCACGCGGCCCTTGCACAAAACGAAGATGCCGCGTGGGGTTTGACCTTCAACGAAGAGCACGGCGCCGCGCGGATACGCGGTAGCGTACTTCATGGTCTCGAAAAATTGCAGTGCGGCGGGTGGGAGATCGCAGAAGATATGTTCCGCCCGCATCTTGCAGGCAAGGCAGCTTTCTATGATGTCCAAACCGTATGGTGTAAGCACGACCACCCCCTGATCACAAACCATCGTATCCCCGCGTTTCACGGCCGGAACGGTGCGAGCCGCTCCGAGGGCCAGGAACGTCAGTGTCGCGCCGCTTTCCAGTCTGCGCACGATGCCGAGTGCCGACGATCACGGCCGCCGGTGATCCGCCGACTGCGCGCGAGAGCCTTATAAACACTGGCCTCGCGCGTTACTCGGGCCACTTTCGGTATTCCAGGCTTTTCTCCGGATACACTCTAGCGGAACACCGGGGGCGCACATGGAACAAGTGCAGAGATCACAATCGCTTGTGACATATGTGAGGTTGGAGGCAACAGCCGGGACGGGGCCAATGCAAAAAGCGCCGGTGCGACACTGATGCCTGCCTTTTTCCGGGGGCGGAGGGGGTGCGAGACCTTGGGTCCGTGGAACCTCCGAAACCCAGCCGCTAAACCGGTCCGGCCTCAGGCAAGTTGTGCCGCGCTTTCCACGGTGTGGGAGCCCACGCGCTCCGCATCGAGCACCACCGCGATGGCGTGCATCACGGATGCGATCCGTATGGCTGCCAGAATCTTCTCTTCGCTCATGCCTTTCTCGCGCAAGGTCTTCTCGTGCGAGTCCACGCAGGTCGCGCAGTTATTAATGGCCGAGACCGCGATCGCCCACAACTCGAAATCCAGCGGATCGACGCCGTGCGTCCGCATGACATTCATGCGCAGGCCGGCCCGCAGGGAGCGGTATTTCTCATTCGAGGTCAAGTGCAGGAAGCGGTAATAGACATTATTCATGCCCATGATGGCTGCCGCAGCTTTTGCTGCCTCCAGTGCTTGGGGAGGCAGGTGGGTCGCGGCTTCCTCCTGGGCGGATGCGATGAGTGGCTGGTTGCGCGAGGCGATCGCCGTGGCAACAACCGTTCCCCACAGCTGCTGCTCGCTCAAGTCGATTTGCTGGCGAACCACACTGGAGAAGTTGAGCTGCAGGTCTTTGGCGTAAGAGGGAAGGGTTTCGATGAGTTCGTCTAATGTCATGGTTTTTTCCGAGATCAGAACAGCGGCAAAGCGGATGGTTGCGTCCGCCGCGGCGGACTCCACTCAGGATCACACCACCTGTAATTAGTAATTGCAAGCGAGACTCTGATTAAGTTCCCCAGCAGCTAAAACCGCCACTGTAGGAGCGAATTTGGGGACGGCCTAACGACCGACCCTCTCACCCTTAATCAGAGACTCCCTACTTGCCATCGCTTGCTGATTGCTGACTGCTGACTGCTGACTGCTGACTGCTAATTGCTAATTGCTGATTGCTGATTGCTGATTGCTTCCTACACCTTCAGCGTTTCCTCGCCCTTCTTCCAGTTGCAGGGGCAGAGTTCGTCGGTCTGCAGCGCATCCAGCACGCGCAAGACTTCCTGCGGATTGCGGCCGACAGAAAGATCGGTCACGTAGGCGAACCGAATGACGTTGTCAGCATCAACGATGAAGGTCGCGCGCTGGGCCACGCCTTCCTTCTCGTCAAGAATGCCGAGCTGCCCGCACAGTTCACGCTTGATATCGGCCAGCATGGGGAAGGGAAGATTTTTCAGATCGGGATGGTTGTTGCGCCACGCCAGGTGAACGAACTCGGAGTCGATGGAGCCTCCCAGCACCTGCGCATCGCGCTGTTCGAATTCACGGTTCATCTTGCCGAAGGCGGCGATCTCGGTGGGACAGACGAACGTAAAATCCTTGGGCCAGAAGAAGTAAATCTTCCACTTGCCGGGATAGTCTTCATTCGTAATAGTTGTAAATGCGGTTTCTTTGTTAGTGCTGACGGTAGCGGTCACACGATAATCAGGGAACTTCTCGCCTACTCCTAGCATTCGTCTCTCCAGTTTATGAGTTACGTATTACGGAACCGATGAAGTTAAAAACGGGCATTCTTCCGATTGCAAAACGGTCGACGACTGTTGCACAGGCACAGTTTATGCCGCTAGCAGAACCTTTCTGCACTTAGTCATCAGACGATAAACAGTCAGCAAACGATTCGTCGCCTGCTGCCAAGCACCAACCCGGCCGGTACCATCAAAGCAGTAATCTATCGCACTCTGGGATGAGCGCCGCACGGCGCAGAAAATGTCCTAGTCCTTCCGTCCCAAATTGGGAGCAGGCGAATTCGCCATCCAGTAACAAAGCGATCCGCAAGTTGTCCCGAAAGGTCAGAGTTTTGCGCCGAAGCACCTATGTGGCTTGTGGTGCGCGGAGGCTCATGTTAGAACCGGCTGCCAATGGAGGTGGGTGATGGCCAACCAACTCACTGCGATCAAGCACATCGTACAGCTGATGCTCGAAAACAGGTCTTTCGATCAGATGCTGGGATTTTTGTACACCAACACCGGCAATCGCTCGGCCAGCGGTGATCCCTACGAAGGTCTCACCGGAACCGAGTCGAACCCGGACGACACCGGAAGAGAGTTTACGGTTTACAAAATCGACCAAACTTCTCCGCACCCTTACCTGATGCCGGGAGCGGATCCGGGCGAAGGTTTCTACAACACCAACTTTCAACTGTTCTCGACCGACGATCCTGCGCCGAACCAGCCGCCTACCAATCGCGGCTTTGTCATCAACTTCAAGGCCGCCATCGCGTCCGATGAGGCGAAGCACTATAAAGACACGCTGCCCGGAACCGATCCCTCGGAGATCATGGGAATGTATTCTGCCGAGATGCTGCCGGTCATGTCTGGATTGGCACGGGGATTCGCGGTGTGCGACCACTGGTTCGCCTCGGCGCCGACGCAGACCATTCCCAATCGCGCCTTCGCCGCGGCCGCAACTTCGCAAGGGCATCTCGACAACCAGGTCAAGGTCTTCACCTGTCCCAGCATCTTTGGCTTGTTATCGAAGAACAATCTGGATTGGGCCATCTATGGCTACAACCGTGACCCGCTGACGCGGCTGGACTACTCCGACACCCAACACGCTGCTGAGAGCCACTTCGGCCATTTCCGTGATTTCCAGGCCCGCGCGGCCGCCGGGACGCTGCCCGCGTATACCTTCCTGGAACCGGATTTCGGCGCGACCGGCAACAGCCAGCACCCCAACTATGACGTCGCCCTGGGCGAGAAACTCATCCACGACGTGTACTACACGGTGCGCAACGGACCAGGATGGGCGGACACTTTATTGCTCATCACCTATGACGAGCATGGCGGCAACTACGACCACGTTCCTCCGCCTTACGGGGCTACACCACCGGACAATACCGTTGGCGAATTTGGCTTCGACTTCAGGCGTTTTGGCGTGCGCATCCCGGCTGTGCTGATTTCGCCACGGATTGCGCCCGGCACGGTCTTCCGTACCAAGGCTGGAGTCATCGATCATACGTCGGTGCTGAGGACCATCGAGAAGCGCTGGGGGCTGCCGCCCTTGACCGCACGCGACAAAGCTGCGCCTGAGCTCGGCGATGTGCTGACGCTGGCCAAACCACGCACCGATGACCCCCTGAAAGATGTCGAGGTGCCAATCTCCAGCGCTGCCCATCCGTTCCTGTCGCAGCCTTCGCTGATCGAGAAGATCCATGCCAAGCGAGTTTCGGAACTGCCTCTGCGCAACGACAAGGGCATTTATGAACGGGGGACGCCGCCCAACCTGTCGTCCAGTGAGGATATTGCGGATTACGTGCAGTCGCACATGGCGGCATGGACGCAGCACCTGGAGCGGCGACGTGCGCGGCGCGTCTGGCGGACGCCCTCCGGTACAGCGTCGGGTAGCGGCGCATCGTCCCGGCGATCGCGCAGTCAGAGGACGGTTAAGAAAACGGCTAAGAAGCCGCGCCGCTAGAGTTGTGGTTCAGGACTGGGCATTGGCAGAAAGTGGTTCTCGGCAATGCCCAGCCCACTCTCGCCGCTTCTCGGCTTCCGTTTGCGTGAACACGCCGGCGATGCGCGTGCCGCAATTGGTGCAGCTGCCATCCTTCAACTTGTTCGACATTACCGAGTGCCATGAGCGGGTGATGACCGTCTGCTTGCATCCGGGGCAGATGGTGTTGGCGCCATCGGAGTAGATGTTGCCCTCATAGACATACTTCAGTCCCATCTCGATCGCGATGCGCCGCGCGCGATGCAGCGCCTCGGGCGGTGTCGGCGGCTTGTCCTGGAGCTTGAAGTCGGGATGGAAGGCGGTGAAATGCAGCGGCACGTCATCGCCGAGGTTCGCGAGCACCCAGTCGCACAGCTCCTTGAATTCGGAGTCGCCGTCGTTGAGCGTGGGGATGATGAGGTTGGTGATCTCGAACCAGACGCCGGTTTCGTGCCGCAGCCACTTCAGCGTGTCGAGCACGGGCTCGAGATGCGTCATCGTAATCTTGCCGTAGAAGCCTTCGGTGAAAGCTTTCAGATCGATGTTGGCGGCGTCGATGTAGCGGTAGATGTCGAAGAATGCCTCGCGCGTTATGTAGCCGTTAGAGACCATCACGTTGTTCAGCCCGGCGGCGTGCGCTTCGCGTGCGATGTCGATGACGTACTCGCCCCAGATGGTGGGCTCGTTGTAGGTGAAGGCGAGGTGTGGCGCGCGATGCTCGAGCGCGAGCTCGACAATGGCATCGGGGCCGAGCGCCAGCGAGTTCACCTGGTCGGACTTGGCTTTGGAAATGTCCCAGTTCTGGCAGAACAGGCAGCCCATATTGCAGCCGGCGGTGCCCATCGAGAGGACCTTCGTGCCGGGAAAGAAATGACTCAGCGGCTTTTTCTCAATCGGGTCCATGGCCAGCGCCGCCGGGCGTCCGTAGCCAAGCTGGATGAGATGTCCGCCTTCATTCTTGCGGATAAAGCAGAAGCCGTGCTGGCCTTCTCCGATGTGACAATGACGGGGGCACAGATAGCAGTGGAGACGGCCATCGGCCATGGTCTCCCACCATCGCGCCTGGTGAACTTCGGGCTGGAGAGATGTTAACTGCATGGTAACTACCTAAGATCATTGTAACTCTTCAGCAGGGGGACGATCTGTTCCATACCGCATGTGCCTTCGGCTAAAAGCCGACTCCAGCATTCATTTTTACCTAAACCCAGCGTTCCGCTCCGCTGCGCTTATCTCCCCGCGCCGATCGCGCTCCACTGGAACTCGATCACCTGCGGGAAGTGCTGGATGACGAACTCAACGGAGTGGCGGCCGGGGTAGATATGGAACTCGTGCGGGATTCCGCGCGATTTCAGTACGCGATCCAACTCCTGCGCGCCCTGCTCGAATCCATAATCGTCGTTGTTACCGACGTCGAAATAAATCTTCAGCGATTTGAGTGCGGCGGCGCTGTCGCTGCGTGCGAAATAAAAGACGTTGTTGCGGTCGAAGTATGCCCGGTTAAGCGGAGGACCATAAATGTCGCCCAGCAGGTTTCCCAGGGAGCCGGGGCCGGAGCCAATATTGTCCGGCAGTTCAGCGATCAGCGCCGGCATCTGCGCGCTGACCGCGGCAAAATCGTTGGGATACTTGAAGCCGAAGCGCAGCGCACCGTATCCGCCCATGGAAACGCCGGTGATGCCGCGCGTGGTGCGCGTCCCTATCGCGCGATACTTCTTTTCCATCTGCGGCATGAACTCCTTCATGAAAAAGTCTTCGTAGCGCACCTTGCCGTTTTCCGAGTTGATATAGAAGGTGTGCCCGGCGCTGGGCGCAAGCACGATGAAGTCGCCGACCTTGCCCTGCCTGCGCAGCTCGGAGATCAGGTCCCAGCCGCCGGAGTTCAGCAGTGATTGCTCGTTGTCGCCCAATCCGTGAAGGTAATAAAGCACGGGGTAGTGTCGCGTCTTGTCCTGATCGAAGCTCGGAGGCAGGAAGGCGCAGTAGCGTACCGGACGTGCGAGGATCTGCGAGTGAACGACCGAGCATTCCGCGCGGCCTTGGGCATGAAGCGCCGGAGTGAAACCAAGAACACTGAGAAGAGCGATCGCGAAAGTGCAAATCTGCAAGCGCAATCGCCGCCTGGATACGAACAAAATGCTCATCGCTTAATTCTCAAATCGAATGGGTATTCGATGGCTGATTCGATGCGAAGCTGCGCGGCATGGACATGCAGCGGATTCAGAAGGGCATTGAAAGTTGCTGGAACCAGTGCGCTGGGTACGCGGAACAGCGCCGTGCGAGCCGATCGCAGCCACGCCGAGCCGATCTCCTGGGTTATCTCCGGGCGTTGCAGCCAATCCGCAGGCAGGGTGCCCACATCGAGTGCCTCCAGCGAGACCGCATCGTCAGCCACCACGCCCAGCAGCGTGTATTTCGGAGGAACATCGTTCGCGCTGGTGTGAACGCACGCCTCCAGTAGCGCACCGGCAGGAGTTTCCGCCAGGTAAACCACCGGCAGTCCGCGTTCGTGCCAGCGGCCGGGAGCGCGCAAACCGCCTGCACCTTGTAGATCACGGTGCCGGCTGACGCGCCAGAACGTTCTCAGATGAACATCCCTTCGTCAATCTGAACCAGGAGCTCTTCGACGATTCGACTGCCGGTATCGGTCTTCGCCATCCCGAGGGGTGTGCGATTGCGCAACCGCGGATTGGGACGGCGGAGCCATGCCAGCGTACGCTCGCGCGAGCCATAGACAGATTCGGCCTGCGATAGCAGGCGCGCCAGCCGCAACACCCGGTCGGACTCTTCAACCGTGAGCTTTTCGCGGCGGGAGCGCCGGTGCTGCAACGTGCGCAGCGGGATCACCTGCTGGTCGATCTCCGCCCGGGTGATGCCCAGCGCCACCAGGCGTCGAATGGATGAGGCCGGAAGCTGGCCTTCGACAATATCGAGGATTTGCTGGTCGGTTTTAGGAGCCGCAACCCCGAGCCATTGCCCGATCTGTTGATGTAGAGTAGCCATTCAAACCTCATCTACATTATGCCATAAATCTGACGGCAAAATGTAGGTCTCAGTTTACTCGTATTTCAGCGTCTGCACCGGATCGAGCCGCGCCGCACGGCTGGCGGGATACAGGCCGGCGAGCAAGCTTACGACAATCGAGAACAGGATCGCGGCGCCGATGAGCCATGGCGGCAAGATCCAAACCGGCTCAGCCGGCAATTGGTGGTTATGCAGGTAGATCCCGGTGCCGAGGTTGATGGCCTTGCCGATGGCAAAGCCGAGCGCGATACCGAGCACGCCGCCGAGGAAGCCCATGGCGCCGGCCTCGGCAAAGAACAACCGTTTTACATCGCTGTCGCTCGCGCCGATGGCTTTCATCACGCCGATTTCGCGACGCCGCTCCAGCACCGCCATGATCAGCGTATTAATAATGGCCAGCGTGGCCACCGCCAGCGCCAGCGAGCCGAAGATGCCGAGGAACAGGTCAAGCACGGTGAAGAAGCGGCGCAGGCTCTTAGTGGCGTCCAACACAGAGAAGGTGCGGAAACCCATCTGCTTGATGGCGTCCTGCACTTGCGCGACTTTCGCTGGGTCCTTCACCCGCACGGTCAGGGTCATGAACGTCTTGCCGCTGCCCCGCAGCGAGCTGCGCATATCGCTGAACTGCGCCATGTTGAGCTTTTCTGTCAGATCAACCGGCAGGAAGATGCGGCCGCGCGATACCGTGCGCATGCCGCCGTAAGGCTCCTCGTCCACAATGCCGACGACTTTCAGCGGCTGCACTTTACGCACTACCGAGAAGCCATAACCGTCTCCGGCGCTCGAGCCATTGGTTTGTGCGCCGAGTTCCGGTGTTCCCGAAGTTTGCGAGTCCGCCGCCAACGGCTGATGCTCGCCGTAGCGCAGCGTGACTTCTTTGCCAATGAGCGACTTTGGATCGCTAGGCGCAAGCTCCTTGGCGAAATCGTTCAGCAGGATGACTTCATCGGCATCCGAGCGCGAAAAGAACTTGCCCTGCAGACTGTCGAAGGCTTCGTTCTCGCGCGCGGACATCGGTAAGCCGGTAACGAAGCCGAAGTGGGTTTGTCCGCCATACAGGATTTCACCCATGACACGAATTTCGGGCTCGACTTCGGTGACGTATTGCAGGTGCGACATCTTGTCGCGCGCCGCTTCGTCGAGCGCCGGGGCGTTCTCCAGATTCTGGTCTTTGCGGTCCTCCTCGGAGTTCCAACCGCGAGCGTCAACTTTGGAGGCGACAAAAACGGTGTCGAACATCCCTGACCCGGCGAGCCGCTTAGTGGCAAGCTGCTGCAGTCCAACGCCCAGGGACAACATCGCCACCAGCGAGGCAACGCCGACCGAGATGCCGACGGTGGTCAGGCCATTGCGCAGCTTCGACTGCCGCAGGTTGCGCGCCGCGAGTTCCAGCATGTCGTAGCCCTTCACGCCAGCACCTCCCGCGTTTCAGGTCCCCCAGCTAGCCCGGAGCTTGGATTTGCCGGCGCAGAATCGATCAGCTTGCCGTCGCCCAGGAAGATGAGCCGTTGCGCGAATCGCTCGGCCAGAGCGCGCTCGTGCGTCACCATGACGACGGTCATGCCCATGGAACGGCTCAGGTCGCGGATTAGCTTGAGGATGTCTTCGCCGGTGCGGCTGTCGAGATTTCCGGTGGGCTCATCGGCCAGCAGGAGCGACGGGCGATTCACCAGCGCGCGCGCGATCGATGCGCGCTGCTGCTCGCCGCCCGAAAGCTCTGATGGGCGGTGTTGAAGTCGCTTGCCCAGCCCGACGCGCTCCAGCGATTCGTGCACGCGCTGCACACGTTCCGCGCGGTCTACCTCGGCGAACCGCATGGGCAGCTCGACGTTTTCGGTGATGGTCATGCTGGGAATCAGGTGAAACGCCTGGAAGACCATGCCGACATCGTTGCGCCGATAGCGCGCCAGTTCTTCGGAGGACATCTTTGCCAGGTCACGGCCTTGCACGATGACCGAACCCGAGGTCGCGCGATCCAGACCCGCGAGAAGATTCAGCAGTGTTGATTTACCGGAGCCGGATTGTCCCAGCAAGGCAACGAATTCGCCGCGATCCACGGTCAGCGAAATGCCATCCACAGCGCGAATAATGCTGCCGCCCATTGGGTAATTGCGGCAGACGTTCTCGGTTTGAAGGGCGTAAGGACTTGAAGAGGAACTCATTCGTACTGCATTCGATGCTGACATGCCGATGTAGGGCGCGAACGCCCATAATCTCAGATACGAATGCAAAGCGGCATTCGCTCCCCGAGATTGTGTAACGATTTGTAAATGGAAGCGAAGCGTGAGCGCTGGAAGAGGGAACTGATCGAGCCGGAGTTGCTATCCCGTCCGGCGAGCATCCTGCAGGACTTCGTCCAACGCTCCGGCCAACTGTCCGGCGCGCTCGTTGTAATCGCTGGCAATCGAATCGTACTTGCGTTTGAGCACGTGGAACTCGTCAGCAATATTCAGCGCGGCTAAAACAGCCAGTCGCAGCGAGTCTACCGTCGAAGCTTGTTGCGCAATGAGCCGCATCTTGGTATCGACATAGTCAGCCAGTTGCGCGATGTATTCCGGATCCGAGCCCCGCAGATGATAGGTCTGGTCGTAAATCTCGACGCGGATGTTGCCGCTGCCATTTCCGTTCGACTGACTCACCGTGAACCTCCAAATCCCAGTGATTAGTGGATAGTGGCTAGAACAATCGGTTCAAGCTATTTCTTATCCACTACACCAAATCCAATCGCCGCTACTACTCTTCTGCCGCCAGAGTGTCGATCTGCTCCAGCATCTTCTCCACGCGGGAGCGAACCTCTTCGCGCTCGCGGCGCAGGGTGACCAGCTCCTGACGCATGGTGTCCACTTCCTCTTCGCGCTCGTTCAGCTGCTCGCGCAGACGGCCTGTGTCACGTTCGGCAATGGCCTTGGCCTCGCGAGCGGACTTCAGCAGCTCAATCGTGCGCAGGATTTTTTCTTCCAGAGACTTGAAATCGGCGGTGGAGGGAGCGATTTCGATTGCATTTGCCGACATGATGGCGCGTAACCTTCCAGAGACTTATTGACCTTCCGAGCGCAGTATATCGCAGAAATTCTTGTGCAAAACCCTGCAACTCACGATTGCAAGGCGATTCAGGCGGGATGAACCTGAATGTATAACGTCTACTGCGGTAGAGTAACTAAAAGCCGGCGAGGCGTTACGGTTGGTGAGCGCGGAATGATTCGAGTGTCAAGAGATCCGGGCAGGCGAACCATTGTGACTTCGGCTCTTCTGTTCGTCCTGGTTGGTACTGTAGCCCTGGCGCAGGAGGAGCCGACCTTCCGCACGCAATCCAACGTCGTGCTGGTTCCGGCGCTGGTGAGGGACAAATCGGGCAACGTCGTCTACGGACTCAACAATAGCGATTTCACTGTGCTGGATGAAGGCGTCCCGCAGATGGCGCGCCTGGACGAAGCTGCGGAGGCGGAACCGGTCTCGTTAGTGGTCGCGATCCAAGTCGGACGGCGCGCCGACTTTGAGCTGCCACGTATGCACGGACTGAGCGCCATGCTGGATCCACTGATCGAGCAGCCGGAAAGCAAGATCGCTCTGATCGCTTTTGACAGCCAGGTGCACCCGTTACAGGACTTCACCGGCGACTCCAGTGTTATCTCGCGTGAATTAGACAGTCTGCAGCCAGGAGACAGCGGGGCCGCAATCCTGGATGCCGTCAGCCAGTCGGTGAAGCTGTTGGAAGGCGTGCCCCGGAACCGCAAGCGCGTGCTGTTGCTGATCAGCGAAACTCGCGACCATGGTAGTCATACCGCGAACATTGATGATGTGATCAAAGCCATCGGCAACAGCAACACGGTCGTGTATACCCTGGCTTTCGCGCCCTGGAAATCCAACGTGCTGGACACGCTGCGCGGCAACAACAATCCGGACTTGCATCCCGAACAGACCGAGGTACACAACGACCCCGATTTGTTTGCGCCATTTATTCTGGCGGTGGAAGCCATGCGCAAGAACACGGCGAAGGAGATAGCCTCGCTCAGCGGAGGCGAGTACCAGATGTTCTATTCTGCCAAGGGTTTCGATTCGCAAATGAATGGCTTCTCGAACCACCTGCACAGCCGCTATTTGCTGAGTTTCCAGCCCTCAAAGCCACACCCCGGACTGCATCAACTGACGGTGAAAGTGAAGGAGCCGGCAAACGCCACGGTGCTGGCGCGCAGCAGTTACTGGGCGCAGGGAAACACACAGTAAATGTACTGATATATCTACTGCGCTCGCAGTACGCCGCTCAACGACTCCAGCCTGGCGATGATCTGCGCCGACAATTGCGCCACTTCGTCATCGCGCAAAGTGCGCTCCTGCGACTGGAACTCGGCGCGAATCAGAATCGAGTATTTGCCCGCACCGACCTTCTCGCCGCGGTAGATCTCGGCCGGCTCAAGCGCGATCAGTTCGCTGATGTGCAACTCGTCGACGGCGGACTTGATCTTCTCCCACGCGACTGCGTCAGCGAAGACAAACGAGAAATCGCGTGCCACGGCGGGGAACTTCGAGATGCGCCGATAACGCGGCTCGCGCAACGCGTGCCGGTAGAGACGATCCAGCATCACTTCGGCGAGGTAGACGTCCTGCCGGAGTTTGCGCTCGACCGCCTGCTGGGGATGCAACTGGCCGAAGAGCGCTACCGTCTCGCCGTCCAACACTGCGCGCGCCGAGCGTCCGGGATGGAAATAGCCGGGCGTCATTGCATCGAAACACAGCGACTGATGCTGGAAGGCACGCAGCAACTCCTCCATGTCCCCCTTCATGTGGAAGAACGTGTATGGCTGCGCGGCAGCGTGCAAAGTTGCAGCCTGAGCGTCACCGGTCGCGATGAACCCAAGATGTCGCCGCTCGTCGCAGCCGTCACTTCCGTCGTCGAACACGAGCCTCTGGAAGGCCTCGCCGCTTTCGAACAGCCGGACATCGCTTGTTCCCCGATTCAGGTTATAGGTCACCATGTCCAGCAGGCCCGGCAGCAGCGACGTGCGCATGTAACCCGCTTCTTCGCTCAAGGGATTAGCAAGCGCGAGCGGCGCGCCAGTTGCGAACGTCTGGGTGTCCTGCTCAGAAATAAACGTGATAGAGATAGCCTCGTCGTAGCCGAGCGCCAGCATGGTGCGACGAACGCGAGCGTTCTTGGCCTCGTCCGGCAGTTCGGTGACCGCACCGACGAATGCCGGCAGGGTGTTGGGGAATTTGTTGTAGCCGTGGATGCGCGCCAGCTCTTCCAGCAGGTCGATCTCGCGCTCGACGTCCAGGCGCCAGGTGGGAACCTGCACGTTCCAAACGGCGCCCGCAAGCACCTTACAGGTGTCATCCCGACCGACGGCTTTAGCCGGAGTGGAGGGACCTGTTGTTAGCCCGCAGCCAAGCCTCGTGAGTATTCGTCGAACCTCGCCATCGGCAATTTCGATGCCGAGATTACGCAGCACCTCGGTGCTGCGCAGCGTGATTGGCCCGCGGCGTGGCTCGCGCGCTACGGCGTCGATGCGCTCACCGTTCAGTTCGCCGCCAGCGCTTTCGAGAATCAATTCAGCGACGCGATCGCAGGCCAGCGGGGTGATGCCGTAATCGGCGCCGCGCTCGAAGCGGTGCGAAGCATCGGTATGCATCAGGTGGCGCTTGGCCATCGAACGCACTGTCGTCGGCTCGAACCACGCCGACTCGATCAGCACGTTCTTCGTGCCCTCGGTGATCATGGTGTCGAAGCCGCCCATCACGCCCGCGAGCGCGACCGGCTTGTTGGCGTCGGCAATGACGAGGTCTTCGGTGGTGAGCTTGCGATCGACGCCGTCCAGCGTCTTCAGTATTTCGCCTTCGCGCGCACGGCGAACGATGATGGTGCCGCCCTCCAGCAGGTCGAGATCGAAGGCGTGCGTGGGATGTCCAAGCTCGTTCAGCGCGTAGTTGGTGGCATCGGCCGCGTTGTTGATGGAGCGCGAGCCAAGCAATGCGAGGCGCTTGACCACGAGCTCAGGCGACGGTCCGATCTTCACATTGCGGACGATGCGAGCCGTGTATCGCGCACAGCCCTGCGGGTCTTCGATGACGATGGGGAACGTGCCTGCCTTGGCGCCGGTGGCCGCCGCGCGCGCATCTCCCTTACTGATTGTCATCCCGACCGGAGCGTCCGCCAGATTTTCCGACCCGCTTCTTTGCGGGTCGCGCGGACGCGGAGTGGAGGGACCTGCTGTTCTCGCCGGCAGCTTCGGATCAACCGGCATCAGCTCGACATCGTAAATCGCCGACGCCTCGCGCGCGACGCCGTAGTGATTCATCGCATCTACGCGATTGGTGGTCAGGTCCATCTCGTAAACGGTTTCGCCGTTTTCTTCCTGAACCGACTCAACAGCGATTCCGGCCGAGGTCAGCGCCTCGGCGAGCTGACGGTCGTCAGCGGGAAGATCGACGAACTCACGGAACCACGAAGGAAGGATTCTCATTGGTAGAGCTGGCCTTCAGGCCAGCGTTAATAGCGTTGTTACATTTCGGGGCTTCAGCCCCAGAAAACGGCGGGTTGAAACCCGCCTTCTCATGTGTCGTCCCTAAAGGGACTCTGACCACTTATCACGACCTTACCCAGCGCTGAAGCGCTGGGCTACCCTCTTTCGCGCCTACGGCGCTCGTTTGCCGACCGTCACGGCAGTTCATCTGCACGAAGGCCCTCGTTCGGTGTCCGGTCCTTTACCGCCGCTCTGTAAGCCGAAGATCGATCGACACAGCTTCACCAGACGAAAAGCAAAATTGGGCCAGCAAAGAAACCCCAGTCCGATAAAACCAGCAACGACGCGTAGCGCCCCCAAGCGGGCGCCCGGAATTCGAATGGCCGCTAAGCCCGCACCCGCCACACCCCAGCGCACCACCTGCATGCTGCGATCGAGCTTTTCGTCCACTTCGTACCGCTTCCGAAAAGCCCAAACAGAAAGCCAAATACATGCGACAGAGGAAGTGAGATCTCGCAGTGTCACGCGAACTGCTCCAGAAATCGCACGTCGCCTTCGTAGAACAACTGGATTTCCTCCACTTCGTACTTCAGCATCGCGATGCGCTCCACGCCCATGCCGAAGGCGAAGCCGGAGATCTTCGACGAGTCGTAGCCGTTGTGCTTCACGAACTCGAAGACGTTGGGGTCGACCATGCCGCAGCCCAGCAGTTCGACCCAGCCGCTGAATTTGCATTTGCGGCAGCCCTTGCCGCCGCAAAAAATGCAACTCACCTGCATGTCGGCGCTGGGCTCGGTGAAGGGGAAAAACGACGGATAGAAACGCGTCTTCACCGACGAGCCGAACAGCGCCTTCATGGCGTGGTCGAGCGTGCCCTTCAGGTCGCAAAACGTAATGTTGGTATCGACCGCCAGCCCCTCAACCTGATGGAAGACCGGCGAGTGGGTCGCGTCCAGCGGATCGTTGCGGTGCACCTTGCCGGGGATCACGATGCGCACCGGCGGCGGCTGCTTCTCCATGGTGCGAATCTGCACCGGAGAGGTGTGCGTGCGCAGCAGCAGACGATCGCGCGCCGGCTTGTTCTCCTGGCGGGCGATGAACAGCGTGTCCTGGGTGTCGCGCGCCGGATGGTTGGGCGGGAAGTTCAGCGACTCGAAGTTGTAGTAATCGGTTTCGACCTCGGGGCCTTGGCCGATGGAGTAGCCCATCGCCTTGAAGACGGCGACGATGTCGTCCATCGCGCGCAGCACGGGATGCTTGACGCCGATGGGCCGGTGAATGCCGGGGAGGGTGATGTCGAGGCGCTCGGCCGCAAGCTTGGCGTCGGCCGACGAGGCGTGAATCTTGCCGTGCGCGTCTTCTATGGCGGATTCAACGCGGGCCTTGAGCGCATTCACTCGCTGTCCGACTTCGCGCTTGGCGGGACCGGGTGCGGCTTTCAGCCACGTGTCGTTCACCTGCGTCAGGATGCCGTTCTTGCGCGCCAGCCAACGGTCGCGAAAATCTTTCCAGTCGGTCTCGCTGTGGAGAGTCGCGGTTTCGCCATCCAGCGCCGCGAACAGTTCAGCAGCCGCGCGGTCAAGTGCGTCGGGCGAATAGTCGTCGAGTTTGGGAACGGTGTACATGATTTGGGCTCAAAGCACAACGGGCGGCCACTCGGGCCGCCCATTATTGACTGCATTGTTTCCCGGGGCGGCTATGCTATGGCGGTTTGCGCCTGCTTGCATAGCGTCGCAAACCCCGCGGGGTCATTCACCGCCAGGTCAGCGAGGATCTTGCGGTCGAGCTCGATGCCGGCCTTCTTCAAACCATTGATGAACACGCTGTAGCTCAGCCCGTTCAGCTTGGCGGCGGCGCCAATGCGCACGATCCAGATGGAGCGGAACTGCCGCTTCTTCTGCTTGCGGCCGCTGTAGGCGAACTTCAGGCCGCGTTCGACCGACTCTTTTGCCGAGCGATAGAGCTTGGATTTTGTGAGGTAATAGCCGCTGGCACGCTGCAGAATCTTTTTGCGGCGCGCGCGGCGCTTGGTACCACGTTTTACGCGAGGCATTGCTTCTCCTTTTCTACTTCGTTAAGCGGCTGGAGGTAAGAAGTTGACCGCGCTCGTTGCCGAGGGGCCGGATGTACCTCTTCACACGCTGTTGACCGTCATCGCCAAGTGGCGGACGCCGGTTGCCGCACCACGCGGCGGGATTCCGTCTAGTAGGGAATCATTCGTTCGATCTTCTTCTGGTCAGCTTTGTCCAGAATCGTATCGCGATCGAGCTGGCGCTTGCGCTTGGTTCCCTTCGAAGTCAGGATGTGGCGCTTAAACGCGTGACCGCGCTTAATCTTGCCCGTACCTGTCTTGTGGAAGCGCTTGGCCGCTCCGCTATGTGTCTTCAGCTTTGGCATAGTGATTTATCTATTACAACATAGAACGTGCGGATTGGGCCAGCGCCCACGACGTTCGGCTCCACGTTTCACAGCGGCGGATTGAGCCATGCCAGGCGGCGAGGCCGGAATCCCAGCTCGCGTTTTGCTTTGGCGTTCGACGCGCCGCGCGACTTCGTCGCGTAGTAGACCGCGTCGTCGCTTCCCGCCTGCTCCGCCGAGATGTGCGGAGGAGTTGGCGCGCCCAGCCAATTCGCGAATGCCGGCAGCCACAAACGCACCGGCGATGGATCGTCATCAACGATGTTGTATGCGCCCGCGTGTCCTTGATCGAGCGCCAGCACCGCGGCCGCCGCTGCATCTTCAACGTGCACCCACGACCACACCCCGCGGCCGTCGCCGACAATCGGGCTCTGCTGCTGGCGCACCTGGTCCGCGGCGTCACCATCGCTCGCATACCACGTGCCCGGACCGTAGAGATATCCATAGCGTAGCAAGACGACTTCCGGGCCGCGCGCTGCGTTGGCCGCTTGTTCCAAGTCACGATAGAAGCGGCTGCCTTGTGCGATGTAGGGTGTGGCATTCACCGCGAGACTGGAGCTTTCGTCGGCCAGACCCAGACCTTCTTCGTACCAGAAAGCGCACGATTGCAGGATGTAGCGCCGGGCTCCCGCTGCGGCTGCGGCCGCTTGCAGGTTCGCACCACCTTCGCGGCGTAAGCGCTGGTCGGGCTCGATCGCGGCCTGCATGGTCTCGGGAGTAAAGCGCTTGGGAAGCGAGGTGAGCTGATTGATGACAACTTCGGGAGCGCTGCGCGCGACGGCATCGTGCACGGCTTGCGCGTCCAGCGCATCCGCAATTTCGGCCGCGGCACCCTGGTCGCGCAACGGCTGCGCCGATCGCTCGTCGCGGGCGAGGCCAGTAACTCTATGGCCGGCTTGGATGAGCTGCGCAACCAGCGGGCGACCGACGGCTCCCGTGGCGCCGGCGATAAAAACTCTCATCGCTGTTCCTCCGGTTGAGGTGAGTTCGGCCAGTGTGGTTAAGCTCGGTGGTTGATTTCCTACTGCTGCTGTGTTGGCGCGGGTGGACGGGGCGGCTGCTGCTGTTGTTGCTGCTGCTGCGGCGCGGCTGGCTTGCTGTCTGCCTTCGGGGGCTTAGCCGGCAGCTGTGCCTTAGGCGGCGCCAGGATCAGGTGCAGTGTGTTGCCTTCCTGCCGCGGACGGAACTCCACGACGGCTTTGTCGCCCAGATCCTGGATCAGGCGGTCCAGAATGCCGCGGCCCAGACTCTGGCGCGTCATTTCGCGGCCGCGAAAGAAAATGGTGGCCTTCACCTTGTCGCCCTCGCCCAGGAAGCGCAGCACGTGGTTCTTCTTGGTCTCGTAGTCGTGATCGTCCACGTTGATGCGGAACTTCACTTCCTTGACCGTGATCTGGTGCTGGTGCTTCTTGGCTTCGCGCTCACGCTTTTCCGCCTGGTACAGGTACTTGCCATAATCCATGATGCGGCAAACCGGCGGCTGCGCGGTGGGAGAAACTTCTACCAGGTCGAGGCTTTTTTCGCGGGCTTTTTTGAGCGCTTCGAAGGGCGGCATAATGCCGAGCTGGTTGCCTTCGTCGTCGATGACGCGAATTTCGCGGGCACGAATACGCTCATTCGTGCGGATAAAACGTTTATCGATACAGTCCTCCGCCTTAACTGCAGGTTAGAGAGAAGTATAGCATGTGAAGGAGAGCATCCTTCGCCGATGAGCCCGAATGCGAAGGGTCGTCTCAGCGTGACATGTAAACTCGTAACCGCTTGACGCTGATCACGAAAGCGCAGATCCCCGCCAGCGGTGGCCCCCACAACATCAGCAGGATACCCAAATCTCCGAGCTTCAGTACATAGCTGATCAGCATTGCTGCGAACAAGGTCAGCACCGCAGCGCATCGAGTCTTGTATTGCGCCATTAACGGCTGTCCTAAGCGGGCATGCACGTAGGCGCGGATTCCACTCTCGCTAGAGGAGGAATTGTATCAGCGCAACCTTCGACTGCGCTCAGGGCGGGCTCTTTCAGCCGTGCCGAAAAGCTTGCTCTCATCTAATTTTGTCACCCCGAGCGGAGTGCGTTCGTTTCGCGTAGCGAACGAACGCACGCAGTCGAGGGGCCTGCTGTTAGCGCCGGCTGCATCAATGGTTCGGGCAAACAGCAGGTCCCTCCACTCTCCGCTGCCGCGGCTCGGTCGGGATGACAAAGAAATAAGGAGCGGGAGGGCGCAGCTAAAGCTGCGCCCCTTCAAAGCGGAGACCGGGTACCGAGCCTTCGAAGGCGAATGATGCAAGAGGCGACCCTTCTAAGCGACCAATGCGTCGCTCTCTACCGCCCCGATGGCAACTCGCATTCGCTGATTTGCGTCTTGCCTTCCGCGCACACGCAGCTTCAGGTAGTTGTCCGTCAGGGCTTCGGTGTACTCGCCGTCGAAGTGCGTGAGCGTAATGGCTTCCACCTCGCGCCCGACGAACGTCTCCATGAACGCGCGCTTCTTCTGTGCCGCCAACTCGCGCAAGATGCGGTTGCGTTCGCGCGCAAGTTGCACTGGGACCTGGTCTGACATTGTGGCAGATGGCGTTCCCGGCCGCGAGGAATAGGTAAAGACGTGCAGATAGGTAAACGGCAGGCGCTCGATGAGCGCGCGCGTCTGTTCGAAGTCTTCGTCGGTTTCGCCAGGAAAGCCGACCATCACGTCGGCGCCGATGGCCGCATCCGGCATGGCGCGGCGAATGCGCTCGATGCGATCGGCGTAGTGCCAGGGGCGGTACTTGCGGTGCATCTTGCGCAGGATGCGGTCGCTGCCCGATTGCAGCGGCACATGCGCGTGCTTGCAGATGCGCGGAAAAGAGGCGACCAGCTCGATCACCTCGTTGGTCCAGTCCATCGGCTCGACCGAGCTGATACGTAGCTTCTCGATCGCCGTTCGCTCGAGGATGGTGCGCAGCATGGAAGCGAAGGTGGTACGCGGAGAAAGCTCGCGTCCCCAGCGCCCCAGGTTGATGCCCGATAACACGATCTCGCGATAGCCATTGGCGACCAGAGCATCGACTTCACCAATTACTTGCTCCAGCTTCAGCGAGCGGCTCCTGCCGCGCACATACGGGATAATGCAAAACGAGCAGCGGTTATTGCAGCCGTCCTGCACTTTGAGATTGGGCCTGGTCTTCTCCAGGGAATCGTCGTCGAATACCGGCGCAGCGGTGAGTTCGGTGTGGGCAAAGATGTCACCAACGATGACTTTCGATGCGGCAGGCAGGCCAATGTCCGCCGCCGAAACGAAATTCTTGACAGGACTTCCCACATCTACGACATCCCACTCATCCGAAACCCGCGGATGAGTGGGGCACCCAGGTCGAATGTAGTTCACCAGTTCGTGCTTGTGGGAGTTTCCGACAACAACGCTGACGCCTGGGATTGCTGACAACTCCTCGGGCGCGCGCTGCGCGTAGCAGCCGGTTACCAGGATCTGCGCCTGCGGATTGTCGCGGTGAATGCGGCGTATGGCGGCACGCGCATCTTGATCGGCCGCGGCGGTCACGGTGCAGGTGTTCAGGACGACCACTTCGGCCCGGGCGGCACCTTCGGCGCGCAGCAGTCCGCGCTCAAGCAGCTGGCGCTCGATGGCCGCGCCGTCAGCCTGGGTCGCACGGCACCCGAAGTTTTGCACGTGATACGTCGCCACAATGCGATTATATCGGCTCCAGTGCGGGCTTTTGCGCGGTGCGCCGGGAAGGTGTAGCATCAGACCAACGCGGTAAGCCGCCGATAACACTTTTTGGGGCAGCAACTCTGCTCCGGCGGGCTGACATCTAATCCTCAATCCTCAATGGCCGCGAGGGCCGTCCGTTACGGAGCTTCCATGAAACGTCGCATTTTGTTGGTCGATGACGAACTGGCTATTCTTCTTACCCTGCGCGCAATTTTGGAGATGAACGGCTTCGAAGTCGATACCGCCGCATCGTCGAAGGAAGCGCAGAACAAGCTGAAGAGTAATGTCTACGAGATGGTCATCACCGACATGCGCATGGAGACGGAGACCGCCGGCTATGACGTCATCCACGCTGCCCGCCAGCAGCCTTACGATCCCGCGACCGCGCTGCTCACCGCCTATCCTTCCATAGGGAGCGAATGGAAGACCAAAGGCGTGCAGTCGCTGCTGGTCAAGCCGGTCAACACCGATGAGCTGTTGCGCCAACTCGAGGCGCTCTTGATCACCCACCAGGACCAGAAGATGCTCGCGCCAAAGACGAACAAGAAAGCAGCCGTCACAGGCGCGGCCAAGACCGAACGCCAGGTCGCGGCCAAGCGGGCCCACTAGAAGCTGTTTCGAGCTTCAAGTCTCCGGTGGCCAGTTTCCCGTTTAGAGCTTAAATTTCCACTTCAATGAATTTCAGCTACCCGAGGAGGCGCGCATGCGCCCGTGCGGCTTCGTTCAGGCGTATCTTTTTCGAACTGACGCCGTGCGCTTGAAACTCGAAACCCGAAAACTTGAAACTGAACTTAAGGCAGTTCCGGCAAGTGCAGCGCCCACAGCTGCGCCGGATCGAGATACGCGCCCTGCCAGCGGACCGAGACATGCAAATGCGGCCCGGTCGCGCGCCCGGTTGCACCGGAGAGCCCGACTTCCTGCCCTTTCTCCACATGCTGTCCCTCGCTGACGTCGAGGTGAGACAAATGCATGTAGATGGTCATGAAGCCCAGGCCGTGATCGATGATCACGCAGTTGCCTTCGTAGAAGAGTTCATGCGCCAGCACGACTTCGCCGGAATTGGCGGCCATCACCGGCGTGCCCGGCGCGGCGTGGTAGTCGAGTCCGCGATGAATGCTGGCGAGCTTGCCGTTGAATGTCCGTCGCGTTCCGAAGCCCTCTGACACTGTGGTACTCACCGGCGGCCGAAAGTTACCTGACCACTCCGCGGTCGTAGTTTGATGCGCGAACGCATCCTTCTTTAGCCGCTTGTCGACCTCGATGCGCTGAAGAGTTTCCGGATCGGGCTGGACATAACGCTGTGGGACGCGCAATTTCTCCGTGGGGTATTGAGCGCGCGCCACTACAACGGTCCGCTGTTCGCGAATCACCTCGCCGCCTGGAACAGTCGCTTTAAGTTCGAGGATGTAATTTCCCGGCGCAGCTTCCACGTCCACGCCAGCCAAGGCGTACCAATGATGCCGATCTGAAGATGGGGAAAAGGACAGATCGTGTCCCTGCCAGGTTCCGGTTATGGCTTCCGGCGCCGTGGACATTTCCACGCGGAACACGCAGGGCGAGCCTGTGGTGATGTTCGCCGGACTCCAGGAAACGTCGCGGAACTCGCGGTCCGACGCCGCGTGGGACGCGGCTATCAGAATGAAAAGGACTAAGATGAGCCTGCGGATACTGCGCATTTCGACTTGGAAGCCTCTGCCTTGAAGAGCGCGCCACCGCGCCGAATTCCGGGAGCGCGGACCTTGCGTTTTATTCCTGGACGCTCAGAAACACTACCGCCCAGACGTTCCAAGTTAATGGGACGGCGCTACGGAAGCACTCAAAATCGGCGGGTCAGGCAGTGGCAGCACTGGTTCGTCGCTGCTGGAAGCACTCCCGACAGAAGACAGGTCGGCCTTGTGTGGGTTTGAAGGGGACGGTTGTCTCCTTGCCGCACTCGGAACAACTGGTCCGGGTCTCCACTTTGGGATAGTTGCCCGGGGTAGTAGCGCCCAGGGTCGAGGCTCGCTTAGCCTTGCAGGGTTTACAACGCTTGGGCTCGTTCTTGAATTGTTTATCGTGAAAGAACAGCTGTTCTCCCGCTGTAAATACAAAGTCGGCGCCGCAGTCGATACACTTTAGAACCTTGTCCTGGTATTCCATGGAGAGTTGCTCCCTTTAGCCCGCGACTCCCGAACACATGGACGGGGTTAATCTACAGTCTTCCGGAGAACTCGCGCTCGCCAGTCGATCGCAAATTCCTGTGCTCAGGTACTTCTTCCTGGGTTCGGCCCCCATGCACAACCGCATGGCACTACAAATAAGACTGCGCTCCGACTGGATGAAAACGATTGGTGCTTACGCAAAAGCTATGGGCCGCCATCGTGACGGCGGCCCAACGGTGAATTAGTCCTGCTCTTTGCGGGCTTTCTTTCGGCTCCGCTTGCGCGCTAGCGCTTCTTTGACTCGCTTTTTCTCGCCCGGCTTGAGGTAAAAGGAATGACGCTTGACTTCCTTAATGATGTCCTCTTGCTGGACTTTGCGCTTAAAGCGTCGCAGGGCATTTTCTAAGGATTCGCCCTCTTGAATGCGAACTTCTGCCAAACAGGTAACACCCCCAGACTCGTCCCATATGGACTTTAGTAGTTATCGCTGTGTTACTGCCGGAAGTCAAGCGAAGACTTACCGCAGCGACCGAACTTAAGAGGAACTACCGTACGACTTTAGTGCCGAAATTGCCTCAAAAACTCATGCGCAGCGAGAACTGCACCTGTCTGGGTGCATAGGCACTGGTCGGGGTCAGGAAACCGGAATTGACCATAAACATGCCGGGATAAACCTTTCCTTGGGCCGTGGTTGTGTACGCAACAAACTGGCCGGCGGAATTATAGAATCCGTCGTCGCTGATCTGTACCCGCGCATTAGTGCGATTGAACACGTTGAAGGATTCCGCCGAGACATTCCAGGTTACGCGCTCGCCGCATTTGATCATTCGCGTAATCCGCATGTCGGTACTGAAGTAGTCAGGTCCAATGAAAGCGTTGCGTGTATAGCCCGGCAGCCGATCGTTATAGATATTGCCGTCGCTGTTGGGGTCGCCGGCAATGGTTGCGTTCACCGGCCGCCCGGAACCGGCAGTCACGACGCTCGACAGCTTCCAGTGATTCGCCAGCGCATCAAGGCTTCCATTCTGCAACCTGAACTTGGGCTCGGCTACCCATGCGGCGACGAAACGATTCCGCTGGTCGGTAGTACTCGGTCCCCATTCTGCGGCTGTGTTGTACGTGTTCTGAACGTTCCCCGGACGGCCTAACACCAGCGCGTCGGGACCGTTGTCCATTGCCTTCGAGAGGGTATAACCCACCATGAAATACATGCCATGATTCAGCAGGCGTTTCACGGCGAAGGTCACGCCGTTATAAGTGCTGCTGGATTCACTCTCAAATGAGTTGATGGTGCCGAGCCGAGGATCCGGCCGCTGCAGTGGATTAATGCATGGCGGGTAAGGACACGTTAGTGAAGGCGTGGTTTGCCAGGTGGAAAATGACTGCACCTGCGCCATGCCGAGGAACACCGAGCCCGCATCGTTGTAGATAGGGTAGTCGGTGATCGTGGGGTTGGGCAGATTCAGGTCAAGGGAGCGAATTTCGTTCACCCCACGCACGTATTCGTAACTGGCGCTGACGACAATGCGCCGGCCAAACTCCCGCTGGACGCCTAGGGTCGCCATCTCCGTATGTGGCGTCTGGAAGTCAGGCGCGAATGCCGAGATGGTTGTCGTCAGATAGGGAGCGAGCGACGCCGGCGGCGTGCACACCACCGTGCCCGGCGGACAACTCACTAAGGCGTTGGGATAAGTGGGAAAGAGCGCTGCTTGCGCCGGTTGCATCAAGTTAAGAAAGAGCTGCGAGCTCTGCCCCTGGTCATTCGCCACTTGCGAGGCATACATGGCCGGGATTGGCATGTAAAACAGGCCGGCACCGGCGCGCACCACGAAAGGACGTTCTCCCCTGGTTGCATACGCCAAGCCCACGCGGGGTGAGAAGTTCGTCTGGTTGCTCGGAAGCTTGCCGGCGGGAGCGTAGAGAGGGTTGCTGACCAGCGTGCCGGGTTGGAAGGTTTGAAGATCGTAGCGCAAGCCTAAATTCAGGGTGAAGCTTTGCGTCACCCGAAACGCGTTCTGCACGAAACCCGCATAGAACCGGGTGTCGGGATGCGAAACCGCGTCGCCGAAGTCCTGCATGTAGTAGCGGGGAATGTCATGCGCGAAGGCGCGCAATGGAGTCAACGGCTCGCCATATTCTTCGGGAGCGTAGGTAAAGGGATTGACCTTCACATTGTCGAAGTAATACTCGCCGCCGAACAAATAGGGATAGTAGTTATAAACCCACGCTTGAATGAAGTCCCCGCCGAATTTCCATTGCATGCGCCCGTGCGCATAGCTGACTGTATCCGCCAAGTGAAGCTTGTTTTCGCGAGTATCGCGGGGCAATGTGCTCGCTCCGCCGAAGCCGTCCATCAGATCGTAAATTTTCGTCCACGGCTGGTCGGAGTTATTGGTGAGTTCCTGCAAGTCGCGCGAAAACTGCACCCGAAGGTTGGTGGCAAGGCTCGGCGTCCATGAACTGATCAGCGCTGCCGCCAGGCTTGCCGTGTGCACGTCCTGACTGCCGTTGGCGCTGGCGGCATATCCGGTCAGCGGACTCGAGGGGTCGAAGAAAACGTTGTTGGTGCCGGTCAACATCGACGTGCTGAGTCGCAGGAACGCCATTTGTTTGGACGAGAGATTGAAATCGACCTTCGCAAAGCCTGCGTTGCCCTGCATGGTAGTGGGGTAGGTGCCGCCCATGTTGTTCAGCTTCTGTGCCGCGGCCATCACCAGCTGCTGGTCGGTGTAGTCGTAGTCGGCTGCCTGGGGAATGACGGTTGGTGAGCCTGCGCCGAACTGAACCACCGAGGGCACCGTCAGCAAGTGCTGATCGAAGCCGACATAGAGAAAGATGCGGTCTTTCCTCAACGGGCCGCCGATGGTGCCTCCAAACTGCTGTTGCAGATCGTTCGGCTTAGTGTCGGTAAACGCGGGCTGAGCGTCGAATGTGCTGTCGCGCAGGTAATAAAAACCGCTGCCGTGCCATTGATTGGTGCCCGACTTGGTAACCACGTTGAAAACGGCGCCGCCCGCACGGCCGAGTTCAGCACTGTAAGAGTTCTTGGAAACGCGAAATTCCTGAATGACCTCGTTGCTGAACTGGTAGGGCGCGGTGTAGCGGCCGCGCGCCTGTGAATAGAAAGAATTGTTGTCGTCCGCACCGTCGACCAGAAAACTGTTCTGAAATCCGCGCACCCCTCCGACCGACAGGTCACCGTTGGAATTCGATGTGAGCCCGCGTGGATCCTGGACGACATCCGGTGAGAGCAGCGCAAGATCGGTGAAGCGGCGGCCATTCAACGGCAGCCCTTCGATCGCGGGTTGAGTTACAACGTTCGATACTTCGCCGCTCTGGGTATCGATGAGAACCGGAGGGGCCGTCACCTTGATCGTCTGGATGACTGCGGCAGGCGCCAATCGCAGCTGCACAACAGAAACGCCGCCTACCAAAAGGTCGATCCCCCGGCTGGTCTTGGTTGCCATGCCGGCGGCCGACGCCGTTACGTCGTACCGTCCGGGTGGGAGCATGCCAAACGCGAAGTTCCCCTGAGCGTCGGTCTTTCCCTGCAACTTGAAGCCGCGCGACACGTCAGTGACGACCACGGCAGCGGAGACGATCCGCGCTCCACTGACATCTTCGATGATGCACTGCAACGAGGTCGAACCATCCTGCGCGGACATAAGCTGCGGCAAGACGAGAACCAGGAGGACGAGAAGCCGAGCGTGAAGTAATCCGGGGAAAATTTCTTCCACGCTTACCGTGCCGGGAACAGTTCGCTTTGAGAACGCCCTGCCAACTATAGCCACACTGCCATCTTGAAAAACATGTCCTGGTGTGGTCAGTGATGGAGGACTACACGAAAGGACAAGTCCGAAGACGGAAGGGATCGTCCTTTAGTAACTGCCTGTGTCCTTGACATTGATTTGCGGAAAGCCAAGGAGAATGTCACCGCCGCATGGAGTGGCAGCTGAGAAACCGACCATTGACAACTTCTTCAATCCAGCCTGACCAGGAACACGCCGCCCTCTTTCACATGGGTCTTGCTGGCGACCTCTTCGGCTTTGTGCTTGTCATCGCCCTGGGGACGGATGCGCACCCACTCGCCGGTGGGTCCGGTGAACTGGATGACGTTAGCGTTCTCGTAGCGGTCCTGCAGCTTGTCTTTGAGCTTGCGCGCCTCGTGCTCGCTGTGGAAGGCTCCGATCTGCACGCACCATCGTCCGCCTTCGGCGATGGGCGCCGGAGCCGACAGCACTTCGAGCCTTACCTCGGCTGTCCCGGGACGCCACACATCGACCGCTTTCGCCGCCGCCAGCGACAGGTCGACGATGCGGTCTTCGACGAATGGTCCGCGATCGGTGATGCGCACCATCGCCGTGTGCCCGGTGGTCAGGTTGGTCACGCGTACCAGCGAATTCAGCGGCAGCGTGCGATGGGCAGCGGTCATCGCGTTCTGGTTGTAGACCTCGCCATTGGCTCCGCGCCGATTGTGGTACGGAGGTCCATACCAGCTCGCGTAGCCGGTTTCGACGTAAATGGGCTTCGCGTTATGGGCGATGGCCGGCGAGGCAGCCGGGGGAGTGGCCGGCGCGGGTACTTCGGAAGCGACCGTTGGCGGAGCCGGTACTCTTTGGCTGCGCGCGGTCCTATGCCCACCGCATCCCGAGAGCAGCGCCAGTGTAAGGAAGACGCTAACCAGCGGCGGCAGTTTTCGGCTTCGAGTGTCGAGTCTCGAGCAATACTCGCCACGTCTCCAACTCGAAACTTGAAACTGGAAACTCGAAACCGTTCCTAGGGTTTGTTCCTCTTCGAGTCCATGTGGTCCGCGGCTTGCGACAGCTTCTCGCTGGCAGTGCGCAGCGCGTTTGTCGAGTGCTGGCGAATAGCCGGCACCAGCTCGTCGTTGATGTAGCTGATCAGCGCCTGGGCCTCTTCCTCGATGCGGGTCGAGGTGTCGCCCAGCAAATCGTCGAGCCGCTCCCCGGCCGTCTGGAAAGGACGGCGGGCGTTCTTGTTCGGTTCGTTCACGGCAAGCCACCTTGTGAGTAGCGAATAATCGTCAGGCATCAAGATTATGGGCCGGATTCGTCATGGTGGTCAATTGGCGATCTGGGTGCTCGACCTCGCGAATGTCCCCAAGTCGACCAATGGTCGTAAGATCACGCCGGCGCCGGGGCCGCCGAGTGAGCGCGACACCGTCGCGGTACAATCGTTTCCTCATGCCAGCCTCAGGGAGGGACATACCTGGCGCATCCGTGCGCCTCGCAGTTGCAGATTCCGGACTGCGATTTTCTGCTGTGTTTCTCTTTGCCGTCCTCGGTGTGACCATCTGTACCGCGGCTTCCTATGACGTACGTGGGATCGTCGAGGATCGCAGCGGCGCGGTGGTGGCACGCGCCCAGGTGATCTTGCACGTCGCCGGACAGGACTTCGGCGCCATCACCCAGCCCGATGGTACGTTCGTTTTCACCGGGGTCGCGGTGAACGCCGGCACCATTGAGGTACGCGCCCCAGGCTTCGCCACCGCCACGGTAGATTGGCACGCCAGCCCCCAAGCTTTGACGATCACCCTGGCTCCGGCGACCGTGCAGCAGAGCCTTGACGTTACCGCCACGCGCACCGCCATTCTTCCTACCGGCGTGGATAACGTCGAGTCGCAGCCCGACTCAGTGGTGGTCACCGACACGCAACTGGAGCAATGGGGCCCGCTCACGACTGACGATAAGCTACGGCTGGTTCCAGGCTTCCAGTTGCTGCGGCGCTCGGGCAGCCAGACCGCGAACCCCACATCGCAGGGAGTGTCGCTGCGCGGACTGGGAGCGAGCGGCGCCAGTCGCGCGCTGGTGCTGGTCGACGGCATCCCGATCAACGATCCCTTCGGAGGCTGGATTTACTGGGCCCGAGTGCCGCAATCTTCGCTGAACGAGGTGCAGATCGTTCCCGGTGGTGTCTCGGCCCTGTATGGAAGCGACGCGCTTGGCGGCGTCGTCAACCTGGAGACGCGCACAGCAGTCCAGACCGCCTGGAACATGGAAGGCTCCTACGGCAACGAGAATTCTCCCTTCGGCTCGGGTTGGGGCGCGATTCGCTGGGGACAGTGGGACCTTTCGGGCAGCGGCGAGGGCTATCGCACCAACGGATACATCGAGGTGCCGAGCGGCGTGCGCGGAACCGTGGACACGCCAGCCAACGTGCAGTACGGCAGCGGAAACGTGCGCCTCGAGCGCTTGTTTGGCGATCGCGGCCGCGTGTTTCTGAATGGCGAACTCTACGGCGAAGACCGCCAGAACGGCACGCAGCTACAGATCAACGACACCACAATTCGTCAGCTCGCCTTCGGCACCGATTACGACAGCCCTTCCGCCGGCCTGTTCACCTTGCGCCTTTACGGCGGAACGCAGAACTATCATCAGACGTTCTCGTCGGTTGCGCTTAACCGCGACAGCGAATCGCTCACCGACATTCAGAATGTGCCGGTGCAACAGATGGGGCTGATCGGGCAGTGGTCGAAGCAGATTGTGCCGCGCTTCACCATGCTCGCGGGACTGGACGGGACTTACGTGCAAGGCGTCAGCTACGAAACCACTTTCTCCGCCAGCCACCCCACCGCCGATCTCTCCAACGGGGGCACGCAGGAAGCACTGGGCGCATTTCTCGAAGGCATCGTGCAGATCACCACCCGCTGGTCGCTGACGCTGGCCGGCAGGGAAGATCTGTGGAGCAATTACGATGGCCGCTCGATTCGCGTACCGGTGCATGGCCCGGCGACTTCGACCTATTATCCCGGGCGCGGCCAGAACGCCTTTGATCCGCGCATCTCCACCTCGTATCGCGTGAATGATCGTGTGGTGCTGTACGCCTCGGGATACAGGTCGTTCCGCGCGCCGACGCTGAACGAACTCTATCGCTCATTTCGCGTGGGCAATGCCGTGACCAATGCGAATGCCTTTTTGCGCGCGGAACGATTCAGTGGTGGCGAGGCCGGCGCGCGCGCCTCCATGCTGAATAACCGGGTCGCAATCCATGGCAGCGTGTTTGGGGGCGTGGTCACCAATCCGGTCGAGAACGTGACCATCAGCTCGACCCCGAGCCTCATCACCCGCGTGCGCGAAAATCTTGGCCGCACCGATTCCATCGGGTTTCAGCTCGGCACTGACATTCGCTTTAACAACCGCCTCAGCCTCAGCGCGGGATATCAGTTCACGGACTCGACCGTCGCCAGCTATCCGGGAAATCCGGCGCTGGTCGGCAACGCGATTCCGCTGGTGCCGCAGAGCATCTTCACGTTTCAGGGAACCTGGCTGGCGCCGAAGCGCTTCACCGTGGCCATCCAGGGTCGCGCCGAGAGCAACGAGTTCGATGACGATCTGAACCAGTTTCCTCTGGGCTCCGCGTTCGTGTTGAGCGCGACCGTTTCGCGCCCACTGCCTAAGGGCTTCGACGTGTTCTTCCAGGGCGAGAATCTAACCAACGACGAGTATTTCATCGCCAAAACGCCGACGCCGGAGACGGGCCAGCCGATTCTGGTGCGGGTGGGGTTCCGGTGGCAAAGCCGCAAGTAGGGATCGGTGGATAGTGGCCAGTGTTTCAGGTCCGCCGCATAATGATTCGTGTCAGGCTTTCGGGTAGAGCTGGCCTCCAGGCCAGCGCCCGCGCCATGCGCCCCATTTCAAAATCCTGGGAACCGCGATACTTTGGTCGACGAAATCCATCTTACAGATAGAGGCCCTCGCTTTGGCTTGGCCCAGGCATAGCGCCGACCTCCGCGAGGACCAACCTATGCCTATTCGCCGCCACCTGTCCGCCGCCCTTCTGCTGGTTCTAATTGCTGCGCCCTGCCTGGCTCAGACGGAGCAGCCCACGCGCTCAGCGCAGTCCGCCAAGCTGCTGAAGAGCGACCCGCTGCACGTCTTCAGCGAATCGGTCCAGCAGCTCTCGAGCAACGTCACCAAGTCCGTAGTGCAGGTGTTGACCGTGGGATTCGGACTGACCAGCACGAGCGACAAGACGGACACCGCGTACCTGCAAGCCGAGCGCGGCATCGGCGCGGGTGTCGTACTCTCTTCCGATGGCCTGATCATCACCAACTACCACGTGGTTCAAGGCGCCAGACGAATTCGCGTGCGCTTGCAGGGGCTGGACAAGGAAGAGGCCGCGCAGATCAATGCCTCGCCGCACGGGCCGATCGAGGCTAAGCTGGTCGGCTCCGATCCGCTCACCGATCTCGCGGTCATCAAGATCGACATGACCGGACTGCCGGCGCTGGAACTCGCGGACTCCAGACTGCTGAAGCAGGGGCAGGTGGTGTTCGCCTTCGGCAGTCCGCTCGGCCTGGAGAACTCGGTCAGCATGGGTGTAGTCAGCGCGACCGCGCGGCAGATTGATCCCGACAGGCCGGACATCTACATCCAGACCGACGCTCCCATCAATCCCGGCAACAGCGGCGGCCCGCTGGTTGACGTTGATGGCCACGTCGTCGGCATCAACACCTTCATCCTGTCGCAATCGGGCGGCAATGAAGGCCTGGGCTTTGCCATTCCCAGCGACGTGGTGCGCAATATCTACGACCAGATTCGAACCGAAGGCCATGTGCATCGCGGGCAAATCGGCGTCTATCCACAGACCATTACGCCTGACCTGGTGGAAGGCCTGCATCTGCCGACTAATCATGGCGTGCTGCTGGAGGACGTGGTTCCTGATTCTTCCGCCGACAAGGCCGGATTGAAAGTTGGCGATATCGTAGTGAAGGTCGGCGATATGTCAGTGGACGACATCCGGCATTTCGCGCTCGATCTCTACGATTACAAGATTGGGCAGGATGCCCAGCTTGGTGTCCTGCGCGGCGGTCAGGTGCAGACGTTCTCGGTTCGCGTGACCGAGCGCCACGACGATCCCACGCGCTTTGCCGACCTGGTCACCGGACCGAACAACCTGGTGAACCGCCTGGGCGTTGTCGGCGTCACCATCAATAAGGAATTACGCCAGGCGCTTGGCGATATGCGAATTCCTGGCGGCGTGCTGGTAGCCGCGCGGACGCCCAGCAGCACCTTATTGGGCGACGGCCCGCAGCCCGGCGACATTATTCACGCCATCAACACGCTTGAGGTTCACGACCTGGACCAGCTTAAACAGGAACTGCGCAAAATCAAGCCTGGAGATACCATCGTGCTGCAGGTGGAACGCTCCGGACTGCTGAGCTACCTGGTGCTGGCCTCGGAATAGGCACGCAAACGGAGCTTGCAGAGAATCTGGTTAGTATTCGCGCGCCGGTGGTCGCCATCATTTACAATCCAACCGCTCCATCTTTCTCTGCCCAACAACTCAATGCGCAATTGGTTCCGACTTGCATCCTTGCTTCTTTTCTGTGTGACGATGACGTCCGCGCAGGCGACCAAAGCGCCGCCCAATCGGTCGTCCGCCAAGTCTCAGAGCGATGAGGGCTGGCGCGCCATCCACAACTCGGCCATCATCATTGACACTCACGCCGACACGCCCGGCCGCTTCGTCGACGAGAATTTCGACCTGGCGCAGGACGCCGGCACCGGCTATCTCGACTTCGACAAGATCAAGGCCGGCAACCTCGGCGCGCAGTTCTTCTCTATCTGGGTCGAGCCCCAAGGCAACAAAGGCCACGAAGCCAAGCGCGCGCTCGACATGATCGATTCGGTCTACGAGCAGGCGCGCCGCCATCCTGACCAGATGATGATGGCGTTCAGCACCGATGACATTCTGCGCGCCCATCGCGAGCACAAACTGGCGGCGCTGCTCGGTGTCGAAGGCGGCCATGCTATCGAGGGTGACATCCGCATCCTGCGCGACTACTATCGCCTCGGCGTGCGCTACATGACGCTGACCTGGTCGAACACCAACGACATCGGCGATTCCAGCGGCGATATAAGCGATAAAAATATCCAGCATCACGGCGGCCTTACGCCCTTCGGACGCGAAGTCGTGGCTGAAATGAATCGCATGGGCATGATGGTTGATATTTCGCATGTGGCCGATGCAACGTTTTATCAGGCATTGGAGCTGAGCCGCGCGCCCGTGATCGCTTCGCATTCGTCGTCGCGGGCGCTGACCAGCGCACCACGCAACATGACCGACGACATGCTGCGGGCGCTGGCGGCGAAGAACGGCGTCGCCCAGGCGAACTTCTACTGCGCGTTCGTCTCGCAAAAGTATCTCGACACGGCGAATCAATTGCGAGCTCAACACGATCCCGACTATTTGAAAGTGCAGGAGCTATTCGTTAAGCCGCAGACGCCGGAGACGGTCAAGGAGTTGGCGGAAGCCAAAGCGCGACTCGCGCCCAAGCTGCCGCGTCCGCCGCTCAGCGATTTGATCGACCACATCGATCACATGGTAAAGGTCGCCGGTGTCGACCACGTCGGCCTGGGCTCCGATTTTGATGGCATCGACTGCTCGCCGCAGGGGCTCGATTCCGCCGCCGACCTGCCGAAGATCACGCAGGCACTGTACCAGCGCGGCTATTCCGCTGCCGATCTTGATAAGATTCTAGGCGGCAACCTGCTGCGGGTCTTCGGCGAGGTGGAGAAGGTTTCGCGGCAAATGCAGCATTAGTGGATCGTGATTAGTGGATAGTGGATAGTCGTTGGCTTCCGCTTCTAAGTGCCTCAATCAGGCTTGCTTTTTCTGTCCACTATCTACTAACCACTATCCACCGTTTTTGGAGGCATCATGCACAAGTTACTCATCGCGGTCCTCTGTCTCACCGGCTTCGCTGTGGCGCAGGCGTCTGGTACCACATCGTCGGAGCAGCACTCGGCCACAGAGAAAGCGGCTTCCGAGCCGACTGCCGTCATTGAAACCACGGCCGGGAATATTAACTGCACGCTCTTTCCTGACAAAGCTCCCATTGGCGTCGCCAACTTCATCGGTCTGTCCAATGGAACCAAAGAATGGACCGACCCCAAAACCGGCAAGACGATGAAAGGCGTGCCGCTCTACAACGGCACCATTTTTCATCGCGTGATCCCGAACTTCATGATCCAGGGCGGAGATCCCGAGGGCACTGGAACCGGCGACCCCGGCTACAAGTTCAAGAATGAAGTCAGCTCCGACCTGACGTTCGAAGCTCCCGGGCGTCTGGCCTATGCCAATGCCGGTCCCAACACCAACGGCTCGCAATTCTTCATTACGGAAGTCCCGTACCCCTCCCTCAACGGCCATTACACGATCTTCGGCCAGTGCGAAGACCTCGATGTGGTGAAGAAGATCGCGCGGCTGGCCAGGGACCCGCGTAACGATAAACCGTATGATCCGCCGAAGATCCTTCGCATCAAGATTGTTCAGCAGGGCCAGCCGGCCGGAGCTGCGCATAAGTCTGCCTCGACCGGCAGCAAGAAGAGCTCAACCACGCCGCAACAATAAGCGGGCAAACTCGTGACCTAAGCCGGGGCAATTGCTCCGGCTCGCTTGCTTTAGCGGTACCGGCTCGGCGCTCGTCCCGATATTTATCGTTCTGCAATGAAACTTCGGCATACTGAGACTAAAGCCAATTAGCCGTGAAACAACTGGGTCGCTGCGGACGTACCCATGGGTAAGGGGCTTGCGGAAATTTATGTTGAGAATTGATATCCAGAGCGCGCCGCCGGCAGTGACGTTGGTTTGTTCGGGACGACTGATCCTCGGAGTCGAGACAGAAACTCTCCGCTGTACAGCTACTTCGCGGCCTGAACGCGATGTGTGGCTGGAGCTAAGCCGGGTGCATACGATCGATGCTGCCGGGCTTGGTCTGTTGATCGAGTTGCACCAGTGGGCGCAGCAGCGGGCGGCGAACCTGATCATCGCCAACCCGTCGTCGCCTGCGCATCGGCTGTTCGCCCTCACCAGCCTGGATCGCGTGCTGCGTATTGCGGGACCGGCGGCGGCTTCCGCGGGCGAGTCCGATGAATGGCAGATGATGACGGCTTAGCCAAGGAGGCCTGTGCAGGAAGCCCAGCCGCAGGTGGAACCGCAAACGCTGACTCGCGACTTCGTGCTTCACGGCAATCTGGCTGCGTTGCCTCCGGGCCGCGACGCCATTATGGAATTCGTCCACGAGCACTGCACGGACGAACAGCAGGAGATCGATATCTTCCTTACCCTGCAGGAGGCGCTGGCTAACGCTATGCTGCACGGCTGCCATGATGACGCGAGCCAGCTCGTGCACTGCACGGTCGAGATAACCCCCTCAGCTTTCAAGTTCACGGTGAAAGATCCTGGGGAGGGATTTAATCCCGGCGGCGCCATCGACAGCACCGAAGATGGCACCAACCTCACGCAACACGGCCGCGGCATTTTCCTCATGCGCAGTTTGATGGACGAGGTCACCTACCGGCATAACGGCACGGAACTGCACTTGATGAAGCGGAGAAGCAGTGGCTAGTGTCCGGTGGTCAGCGGCTCAGACAGAGCGACTTCGCCAATCCGTGCGCAGCAGTTCGTCAAGAAACAGCAACCGGTCGAGTTCGCCCAGACCAGTTCGCACTGCCGAAACAAATTAGCCACTGACCACTGACCCCTGGCCGCTGGTCTTATCCAGCTCACGCGCCACGCTATCCAGCACTCCATTGATGAACTGCACTGACTCTGGTGTGGAGTAACGGCGGGCAATCTCCAGCGCCTCGTTGATGACAACCGCCTTCGGCGTCTTGGGAAATCCCAGAAACTCGGCGACGCTGGAACGCAGCAGATTGCGGTCGACCGCGGCCATGCGCTCCATCCGCCAGTGCTCAGCGCTGTGTTCGATCAGTTTGTCGATTTCCTCGCGCCGCTCGCACGCGATGCGAAACAGATCGTCGGAAAATCCGCGGACCTTGTCGTCCAGGTCCTTGCGCTCGCCCCAAAACGTCTGCTGCACCTGCTCGCGCTCCTGCCGGCCCATCTCGAGCTGAAACAGCATCTGCAACGCCAGCTCGCGCGACTTGCGACGTGTGCCAGTCTTCGTCATTGGGAACCGTCCGAGGTGGTCGCTATACTCTTCGACTTGTCCTCCCGACCGGAGTCCGCCCCTCCCACCTGTTTGTCATCCCGACCGAGGGCGTCAGCCCGAGTGGAGGGACCTGCTGTCCGCCCGCGGCGCTTTGATCTTCTTGTTAGAGACCTCCGCAGCGACGCCATCTCGACCGCTGCCAGCCCCGCCTCGAATCCCTTGTTGCCCGATTTCAGGCCGGCGCGATCGATTGCCTGCTCCAGCGTGTCGCAGGTGAGAACGCCGAAGGCGTGCGGCACTCCGGTCTCCTGCGCCGACTGCCCCACGCCGCGCGTTACCTCATTCGCGATGACCTCATAGTGCAGGGTGCCGCCGCGAATCAGGCATCCGAGGCACACAATCGCGTCGTACTTTCCCGTCTCCGCGAGTTGCCGCGCCGCCGCAGGAATCTCGAAGGCTCCCGGAACGTGAGTGACGGTGACGTTCTCTGATTTGGCGCCGCACTGCCGCAGAGCCTGCAGCGTGCCTTCCAGCAGCCGCTCGGTGATGAACGAATTGAATCGGCTCACGACGACTGCGAACTTCTTGCCGGTCGCATCGAGCTGACCTTCCAGGCCACGCTCTGCGCGCGCCTTCTCGTAGGTAAGAAATCCCACGCGCAAGCCGCTGACTTCAACCTCGAACAGCCGCGCGCCATAAGGCGTGTCGCCAATCTCCTTGGTGATCTTGACGGCGGGGGTCCCACCGTCCGCCGCGGGTGCCCCACTCATCCCTGGTTTTGGGATGAGTGGGAGTTCGACCAACTTCCTCACAATCTCGTACGCCCCATCGGCATTGGAAACTTCCACCATGGCATCGACGCTAGGCGCATCCGGCGCTGCGATAAACTCGATGCCACCAAGCGGCGCCAGCATCTCGATGCCGTGATTGCCGCCCTCATGCCACTCATTGCCGGGCCAAAATCCCAGCGCGCGAAACAACTCCAGCGCGGGTTGCAGATCGTCGAGCGACCGGCCCATCACCCGCGGAAACACAATCGAGCGAATCATAGAAATCGATTGTAACGGGAAACGTGAGGCGCAGCAGTGCTGCGGGTGAAAGCCGATTTACTCTCGCGAGTGCGCCCGACCGAGAATCTCAGATTGGCCGGGCTTCTTCTCGCTTTTACTTGTGTAATGGCGATTTATCAACAACTAGGCTCGCACACCGAGCCAATCTGCAACTCGCTCACATAGTCATCGAGACGCTGTATGCCCATTGTCCAAGGCCACGGGGTCTTAAGAATTCGACTCCGATAGAAAACCGTCCACCCACCTGTCTGTATCACGTTATTCCGCCAGCTATCTGTTTTGAAGGGGTTCTGTTCGGTCTGGCACGCGATAAACGTGCAGTACCATCCTGATTTCCCCCCTCGTACAAAGCTGTCGAAGATGAGAAGCAATAATCCGTTTTGCCGTCCTTCGATTACATTCCAGACCTGTCGAACGTCGTTCATGGGGCAGTCGTGCAGGGGAAACGAGGCTGGAAGAGGGGGACTGACCTCGTTGGAAGAGGAGAACCATACCTTCGAAAACCTCAACGTTGCGGGACCGATGTACCGAAACTCCCATTTGGCAGCAAGGGCCTTCATGCGCTTGGCGCGGACAAACATGAGGACTTTGGCGTAGCCGGAGAGCACCGCCACTACGAGTAAAGCGATGCCGCTAATTGCGGCCAATTCAGACAATGAACTCATTTGACAGCATCCATGCGCAGCCGCGCCCAAGTTCCACGATGACGAGAGGTCAAAGGCTATTGCACCACGCACGCCCAGCAACACGCTATGACGCAGGTCACGAATCGAATTGAGTGGTCGGGGATTGTTGGCGTAATCAGGCGATTACACTCATCATCCCGAATCGGGAACGCCCTGCGCTGTAACTTGTGCTATGGCGATATTTCGCCAGCGACCACGTTTCAAACTTCAGTTATTGGTTGGGACTTGTCTTGCGTTCTCGAATCGAAAAACAGGCGTATGAAAGCCCGATGCCACACACACAAGCTGTGACGATCTCCTCGATGCCCGACCTTAGCGGCCTGAATACACCTAAGGCCAATCCCATCAGCAAATAACCTAAGAAGGCTAGGGTTCCCCCGGTTGGCCGCCACAGGAACAGCAAGAACAGCGGAAAGCACAGTGCGGAGTAAATGACGCTTGCGTCGAAGAGTCCGAAAGCACTTGCCATACAAGCCGTACCAAGCGCGAGCAAAGCTGCGCATCCTGCCGCCACAGCGAAACACCATCGCATTATGTTCAGCGCCATCTTAGTCCTAAACTACTCTATCGGTGATGCTGTTGTAATCAGGCCATTACACAACCTACTTCCCCTTGAACTGCGCCGGTCGCTTTTCCAAAAATGCCTTGGTGCCCTCGTTCTTGTCTTCGGTGGAGCAGCAGACGCCGAACAGCGTGGCCTCCAGGTACAACCCATCCGCCAGCGGCAGATCGAGGCCGTGATTCACTGCTTCCATGCAGTACTGAATCGCCAACGGCGCGTTGGCGATGATCTTCGCGGCAATCGCTTCGGCGCGTGCAATCAGTTCGCCCGCCGGCACCACTTCATTCACCAGCCCAATGCGATGCGCCTCCTGCGCCGAGATCATCTCGCCCGAGAGCACCAGTTGCATGGCGATACCTTTGCCGACCAGACGCGGCAGCCGCTGCGTGCCGCCGTATCCGGGAATGAGTCCGAGCTTCACTTCAGGCTGGCCAAGCTTCGCGTTCTCGCTGGCGATGCGCATGGTGCAAGCCATCGCCAGCTCGCAACCGCCGCCGAGCGCGAAGCCGTTGATGCAGGCGATGACCGGCTTCCCGAGATCCTCAATCGCATCAAGGATGGCCTGTCCTTTGTGCGTATACTCCTTCGCCGAGACCGGCGAGTGCTGCGACAGCTCCCCGATATCGGCGCCGGCGACGAACGCCTTCTCGCCGCCACCGGTGAGAATGGCAACGCGGACTTCATCGTCGTCCTGAATGGACGCGAACGCCTGCTTCAGCTCCTGCATGGTGGCCATGTTCAGCGCGTTCAGCACCTTGGGACGATCGATGGTGACGTAGGCAATCTGGTTCTTCTTCTCAAACTTGATGTTCTGGAAATCGGTCATTCAGGCTCTCTCTTAATTTTGTTTGGGCGGGTGAATGTACAGATGGAATGCAGGAATGCCCCGCATCATGTTAGCCCAGCAGCTCGCAAGCCCACAACGTGAGCTGCCGGTCAATAAAACTCCGGTGCACCGCTACAGCGTCCAAGTAGATATGGGATTCAAGATTTGTAAGCGCAAGCTGAGTGGCACGGCAGCTGCCCTGGCCTTCCTGTTGGCAGCGACCACACTGGCCTTCGCCGAGGAAAACCCGCAACAGCTTGTGAAGGAGACGATCTATAACGAGCTGCACGCTAACCAGGAGCCGAATTATTGGATGTATCGCGACTCCGACACCGAACGTGGGAAGACCAAAGTATCGCGCGTGGTCGAGACCCCCGACTGTTGGTTTCGTTGGGTGGAATCGGTGAATGGACAGCCGCTGTCGGCCGAACAACAGCAGCAACAGCAGAACAAAATCAACAAGCTGGTGAATGACAAATCGGCGCGCCAGAAAAATCGCGCAGACATCAGTCAGGATGGCAATCAAGCGGAACACCTGATGGAGATGTTGCCCAATGTCTTTCTCTACAGCTACGACGGCGAACAGGACGGCAATATCCGGCTGAAGTTCCGGCCTAACCCGCAATTCCATCCGCCCTCAAGCGAGGCCAAGGTCTTCCACCACATGGAGGGCTTTCTGCTCATCAATGCGCGCGAGAAGCGGCTGGCCGGCATCAGCGGAACGTTGACGCAGAATGTCGATTTTGGCTTAGGCATTCTGGGCAGGCTCTATAAGGGCGGCACTTTCAAGGTTCGGCAGACGCGGCTGGCGGCCAACGATTGGGAAGTAACCACGCTCGATGTACATATCGGCGGCCGGGCGCTGTTCTTCCACACCATCAGCGAACAGCAGACGGAAGTAAAGAGCAACTTCCAGCCGGTCCCGGCGAACATCAAGCTGGCGGACGCGGCCTCGCTTGCCGAGAAGGGCAATGAAAACGCAATGGCCGCGGCGGCGCCGTGAGCGCTCGTTAGGGTCGTTCGAAATCGCGGCAAGCCGAACATCGGCAGATCGACCAGGGGATAGAGGCAAGTCGCGGCGCGAAGAGGGGAAACCTGGGGCGCAACCTACTGATCGTAAACCGCAGCGACATCCGAATCAGAGACGCTGCGCCCGGTTGAATGTGGACAGTCCGCTACGCCTTCACAAACTTCAGCGAAGCGGAATTCATGCAGTAGCGCAGGCCCGTGGGCCGCGGCCCATCGTCGAAGACGTGGCCCAGATGCGCGTCGCACTCGGTGCAATGTATTTCGGTGCGCATCATGCCCAGGGTCACATCATTCGAGTTGTTTATGTTTTCCTTGGCGATCGGCTGCCAGAAGCTCGGCCATCCGGTGCCGGAATCGTACTTGGTCGCGGAACTAAACAGCGCATTGCCGCAGCAGATGCAGCGGAAAATGCCTTTCGCGTGCAGGTCCCAATACTGGCCGGTAAAGGCCCGCTCGGTGCCGGCGCGCCGGGTCACGTCGTACTGCTCGGGTGTCAACTGCGCCTTCCACTCGGCGTCCGTCTTCACCACCTTCTGCACTTTCTTCGGGCCGATGATCTCACCATCATCCTTGAACTCGACAACCTCCACGTAGACCGGCGTGGTGGAAGCGGTCGCGGTCTCGCTGCCTTTGAACAGGCTCATGAAAGCAACTCCTGTGAGCGATAAGAAGCTCGTCTTGAGAAATCCTCTGCGATTGATCATAGCTTTTGAAATGTGGCGCAGCTCGAAGCCGCGCCTTTGCAAGTTGATTTTCTATCCACTACTCACTGACTTTACTGGTTCCGGTAGAGCTGCGGGAACATCTGCTGCAAAGCGGACACCTTGGGCAGATCGTAGTGCGCAATGTACGGATTGTCCGGATGCTTCGCCGCATAATCCTGGTGATATCCCTCCGCCGGATAGAACGCCTTCAGCGGCACCACCTGGGTCACGATCTTGTGCTTGAAGATTTTAGCGTTATTCAGCTGCGCGATGTAGGCCTCGGCGATTTTCTTCTGCTCGTCGCTGGCGTAGAAGATGACCGAGCGATATTGCGTTCCCTCGTCCGGGTCCTGACGGTTCAGCTGCGTGGGATCATGCGCCACCGAGAAGAAAACCTGCAACAACTCACCGTAAGTAATCTTCGAGGGATCGAAGACAATCTTTTCCGACTCGGCGTGGTTGGTGGTGCCGGTACTGACGATCTCGTACTCGGCCGTGCTTGACGCCCCACCGGAATAACCCGAGGTCGCGCTGATCACGCCCTTCACGTGCTGAAACACCGCCTGTATGCCCCAGAAACAACCGCCGGCGATGACCGCGGTCTGTTGCCCCGGAGAGCTCGCCAGCGGCGCATCGACCGCGGGCTTCGGCAGCGCCATGGCTTTCTCACTGGCGGCCACGTTGCTGCGCAGCAGGCAGCCCGCCGCAATTAAGGTTACCAACACAGCCAAACCTGACCTAAACAACCTCTTTGCCATCAACAACCTCCCAACTAACCACTCGCCCAGTTGCGTACTTATTAGAGTCCCCGACCGCCCCAAGGTTACAACCCCATCCAAAATGGGACGCCGTTCGTTATAGCATTGTGACGGTCAAAATGAGTACGCCAGAACGTAATCCAATAGATGTGCAATCGCCGCAGCCGGATGAGGTCGAGGCGCCCCGCCGCAGCGCCGGCCGGTTGCTGCTGACTTGGGGATCGCTCACCCTCGCCGCCATCGAGAGTCTTTGTGTTGCCGCCGTCGGGCTGAGCGGAGTCCGCGTCGCCCTCGGCCTTACATCGCTGCTGGCGGCCGGAGCCAGCGGGCCGGCGCGCGGCTTCCATCGGGAAGCCATCCGGATACCGCTGCTGACCATCGGCGCGGTCGGCGCACTGCTCAGCCTGTCGCTGCTCTGGAACGAAGCGAAGCTGCGCCGCAATCCGGCTGCGGCCTGGCGAATCCGGCCGCTTACGGCCAAGCAGCGGCGTCGCCAGAGATTACAGCTGATACTCGCGATTCTCACGCTACTCCTGGTCGCCGCCGAACTCGTCACCCACCCCTGGTTCCATCACGAGCTCTGAGCTCAAGGCGGCCGGTAGCTGAAGCTGCTGAAAAACCCAGGTTTGGAGGACATGAGTCAGGACACGACTTCAGTCGGGCCGATAAGCCCTAACTCACACGAAAATTTTTGTCCGCTCCCGCCTTCCCCAAACGTCAACACCATAGAATTCAAATCACTCTCTAAGGAGAACGGACCATGAACGACTATGTATTTCTTTATCGTGGTGGTGAGGAAAGTCATTCACCCGAGCGGATGCAGCAGATGATGCAGAAGTGGGTGACGTGGCTGAAGGACCTGGCTGACAAGGGCCACATGAAAGACCAGGGCCAGCCGCTGGAGCGTGCCGGCAAGCTGGTCAAAGGCAAGAACAAGGCGGTCACCGACGGCCCGTTTGCCGAGGCGAAAGACGTCGTGGGCGGCTACACACTGATTCAGGCCCGCGACCTGGACCAGGCTGCGGAGCTTTCCAAGGGCTGCCCCATCTTCGAGGTCGACGGCGCAGTCGAAGTGCGTCCCGTCATGAAGATGAACATGTAATGGAACCGAGCGACCACCTATTCCGCCGCCAGGCCGGGCCGATGGTGGCGACGCTGACGCGCATCTTCGGCTTCCATAATCTCGCGTTGGCAGAAGACGTGGTGCAGGACGCCTTCTGCCGCGCGCTGGAAGTCTGGAAATTTCGCGGCATGCCGGAGAACCCGGAAGCCTGGCTCATGGCAACGGCGAAGAACCGCGCGCTCGACGTCCTGCGTCGCGAGCGTACGGCCCGCACCTTCGAGCCGGAGCTGTCGCGCCACATTCAAAGCGAATGGACCCTGGCCCCTGCGCTGTCGGAGCTGTTCGCGGACTACGCCATCAAAGACGACCTGCTGCGCATGATGTTTTCCTGCTGCCATCCTCGCCTGCCCGAGGAGGCGCAGATCGCGCTGATGCTCAACATCCTTGGCGGCTTCAGCGTCAGCGAAGTGGCGAGCGCGTTTGTCAGCAGTCATGCGGCGACGGAGAAACGGATCACCCGGGCGAAGAAGACGCTGGCCGGCTCGAAGAGATTGTTCGACATCGCCAACGCCGGCGATTTTGCCGCCCGGCTACCGTCGGTTCATCGCGCCCTGTACTTACTTTTCAACGAGGGATATCACGGCGCATCGGCTGAGTCGGCGGTGCGTGCGGAGCTGTGTCATGAGGCCATGCGACTGGCTGCTCTGCTGCGCCAATATCCGCCGGCTGCGACTCCGGCAACCTTCGCGCTCTCCGCATTGATGTGTTTGCATGCGGCCCGCCTGCCGTCGCGCCTCGGTTCTTCGGGCGATTTGCGTCCGTTGTTTCAGCAGGACCGCTCGCGCTGGGATGTCAGGCTGATCGCCGAAGGAGAAAGGCTCCTCGATCTTTCGGCGGTCGGCGTCGAGCTGAGCGAGTATCACGTGGAGGCCGCGATCGCGTGGATTCACACCACCGCCGATGGCGCCGACAGCACCGATTGGGCGACCATCGTCTCGCTCTATGACAAGCTGATGGCCATCAGGCCTTCGCCGGTCATAGCCCTCAACCGCGCCATCGCGATCGCGGAGTTGGAAGGTCCGCGGCGCGGCCTGGAAGCGATCCACGCCATTGACGATCGCGACCGCCTGGCCGGCTATCCCTTCTACCACGCTGCGCTGGGCGAGTTTGAGCTGCGCAGCCAGAGGCACGCCTGCGCGCGCGAGCACTTTCAGAATGCGCTGAAGCTGGCGCGCAGCCCGATGGAACGCCAGTTCTTCCGGCAGCGTATCGCCGCCTGCGAAACCACCGCTCCGCGAAGAGTGTCGTAACCGGCGCTGTCCCCCACCCAGGCGCATTCGCTTGGGTGGGGATTCGGCTGGTCTTACGGTGCGAAGTAGCTGGAAATGTCGAGGATCAGGTTAGTGGGTTGGGAGGCGTAGGCGTCGATCGAGCCATTCGTGGTTTGCACAATCGCCATGTTCGATGTGGTCGCTCCATCGTAGGCATTCAGGGTGGAGACGGAAGGCTGCGGCTCCCCGTCCGGCCACAACGTCAGATACCCGAGGCTGCCTTGCGGTAATGCGGTGGCGTTCAGCACATAAGCCTGCGCGGTTCCAGGGACATTGCAGTCACTGCCCGTCACCGGCACGATGAGGGTTTGGAAGGGGCCACCGCTCCCGCGAGTGTCCAGCACGCGGCAGGGAGTCAGGCCGTATAGCGACAAGCCGCCGGTATCATCCGTCGCGAAGTAGCCGTTGACGTCGATAATCAGGTCGGTATCGTTTGAAGGATAAACCGCAACCCGGCCGCCGAGACCCGCGTGCACGATGGCCGCATTCGCCACCACCGTTCCGGTAGGTGCATTCAAAGTGGAGACAACCGGCTGCGGATAGCTCGTCGGCCAGACCGTGAGATACCCCAATGAGCCATGCGGCACGGCAGTCACGTTGAAAGAATAGGCTGACGCCTTAGACGGTATGTTGCAGGACGTAGCCAGAAGGACGGGAAAATCGCGTTCCGCGCCCCCTTGCAAGAACGGGCCTCCCAGCGGACCGGCGGGCGCACGGGTATCCACGACACGGCACGGCGGCAGAGGATAGAAGGCTAGATTGGAGCCGTTGGTCGGCGTGAAGTAGCCGTTCACGTCCAGAATGACGTTCGTCGTGTCGCTTGCGTACACGCTGACCGCTGCTCCGCCATTACCCGACAGAACAATGGCGGCGTTGGCTTTTACGCGGCCATCGGAATTCAGAGTTGAGACGGTGGGCTGGGGCTGGCCGGTGGGCCATATAGTCAGGAAGTCCAGCGTTCCCTGGGGCACCACCGTCACGTTCAGTGAATAAGCCGTGGCGCCCAGAGGAAGTCCGCAACTGCCCTCGGGCAGCGGAAAGCTCCGGGCGGTCCCGCCCTGTATCGCCGGGCCGCCGAAGGGGCCGTTCGGGCTTCGCGTGTCCACCACGCGGCAAGGATTCACGGGCGTGAACTGCAAAGCCTGAGGGGCTGGGGCGCCGTCTTGCGCGGGGGCAGAAAGCGCCGTCATCGTTACAGTAAACGCAATTATTAACATCGCTGACAACCGGATATTTCGCATGTTCTCTCCAATGGCTCCTGTACGGCAACAGACTTCGGCGGCTCATCCGCAGACCTCCTGGTCACTGCGGGCCATCGCTTTACGGACTTGTAGGACGCGTTCAGCCGCTTCGGTAATGTCGGTTGTTATTGCTGGTGGGATGCGAAGTCTAGCTGGTCACTTCAGCACACCCACCGCGAACGACGAAGGGTTACACCTGTGTACAATCCCGGTTTCGTTTATGTCAAGTAAGAAGATAACAATTTAGTAACGGGCGCGGGCCTCCGCCAGACGCTTTTGCGGGGTTTGAAACCATTACGGCGCTCAAACGTAAACGGACTATACGATCGGAGGTTCTCATGGCGAAACGTCTGGCGATTGTTCTCGGCGTGGTGCTGGCCGGTTCGTTCCTTGCGGTGAGGGCACAGCAGTATCCGTTCTGGGAGGTGCTGCTGCACAACTACGGCGGCAAAAGCGACGCGACGCCCGTGCCCTCGATGAAGATGGGCAATCACATGCAAATGTCGCTGAAGCGGACGTTGCAGCCGGGCGACGAACGGCGCGCCCGGGAGATCGTGGCCGCCGCTCGGGAGGTCGTAGTTCGGTACGCCGACGTGAACACGGCGCTCCGCGACGGCTACAAGCCGTTTTATCCCACGGGCAGGATCGGGGAAGAGGTCCACTATACGAACTATCGCCTGGGGCCGGGCGTCGAGTATGACCACCCGCGCTCCATCCTCTACAAGCGCACGTCACAGGGAATGCAGGCGGTCGGCGTGATGTACACGGCCCCGCAAGACGCCACCGCAGACGAACTGAACGTGATCGCACCGCTGAGCATCGCGACCTGGCATCGCCATATCGACTTCTGCGGCGCACCGCGCAGCACACCCCTCGACCAGCAGTTTGGGCCGCACGCAAAATTTGGCGCGCAAGGCAGCATCCATACCGAACAGACATGCAAAGAAGCGAACGGCCTGTGGATTCCCGTAGTCTTCGGCTGGATGACCCACGTCTATCCCAACGCCAAAGCTCCCGACGAGATATGGGGCGGAATGGACATGCCGATGGACGCCAATACCGATCGCGAGAAGATGAAGATGTAACCGGCTACGGCGTGAGTTCGTAAACTACGCCGCCGCCGTTCGCGCCGCCATTCGAGGTTGTGCCGTAGAGATTCCCGGCGCTATCCATCGCCAGGTTTCCCGTCGGAGTGTAGCCGTCAGCGCACGGCGGATATCCGCCCGCGCAGAAATCGTGCACCGAAGTATAGGTCCAGCCGCCGTCGGAAGGAGTTAGCTTGAAGATGGCGCCGAAGCCATAAGCGCCCCCAGTCGTGGCCGTGCCGTAGATGTTGCCGGCTGAGTCCAGAATGAAATTGCCTTGCGGTCCCTGTCCGGTTCCCGGAGCGCCGAAGTCATACCCCAGGTCGAAGGCGTAGTTCTGCGCCGCTATCAGCTCGAAGGCGGTACCGGAATATCCGTTCGAGCCCGCACAGCAGGTATTGCCGTAGAGGTTGCCGGCCGCATCTATCGTCAAACCGGAGAAGGGAAACGCGCCATCGTTTCCCCCGGTGAAGCTGTAGAGAAGTTGCTCCGTCCACCCCGAGCCGGAGTTGGTCAATTCATAAACCGCACCCTGATGATGGGCGCCGCCGCTGGAGGCAGTGCCGTACAGGTTTCCCGCTTGATCGAAGATCACGCCACCGTAGGGCTCGTCGCCATCCCCGGTTTGCCCGAATACATGCAGGATGCTCTCGATCCAGCTGCCCGTGGAGTGGGTCAGTTCGAACACCGTACCGCAATTTTCGGCACATTGGCTGCCCCCACCGACGTCGGTGGTGCCGTAGATGTTTCCCGCCTGATCGAAGACGAGATCACCCAACTCCGGCAAGGCACCATCGTTGCCTCCCTGGAAGCGGTACAGCACCGTCTCCGACCAGCCGTGCACAAGATTGCCGGTGGCGCGTTGCGGCGGCTGGAGTTGGAATACCGTTCCGCAGCCCATGCCCATGCATCCTGGTCCCCCGCCCTCCATGGTGGTGCCGAAGAGGCTGCCATCAGGGCCGATGACCAGGCGCGCGGCCGGATTGTTGCCGTCCTCGATACCGAGAAAACGGTATAGCGGGGTCAGCTGCCAGGTGGATCCATGACGCGTCAACTTGAACGCCGTGCCGCAACCCTCGTAGCAGTTGGTGCTGCCGCCATACTGGGTTGTGCCGTACAGATTCCCGGCGCGGTCGATGCTCACGCCGCCGGTGGGATAGAAGCCAATCTGGCCGTTGTTCTGGAAGCTATATAGAACGCTGAAGCTCTGCGCCTGCAGCGGCGGTATGGCGACGGTCAGAAGCATGAACGTCGCAAGGACGGCGATGGGATTTACCCTTACGTCCGGTCGCGCAGTTTGGGGCTGGGCGCTCGTCATACAGATCTCCTCGCCGAATGCGGTCCTCGGCGCGTCTCAGTCTAACAGCGGCACCCTATACCGGCTGATATCGGTTTACCAGCAGAAGAGAAGCATTGTCGCAATATTGCTCTGCCGCAAACTACACCTGTTCCTTCTCCAGCATGCGACGCGCTTGCTGCAATTCCTTGTCCCGGCTTGCATCGACGGTGGGGTAATCAACCTTGAGCTCTTTGAGCGCGTCGACAATCGCGGCGGCCACTACCAGCTGGCTGAACCATTTGTGATCAGCGGGCACCACATACCATGGAGCAGCGGCGCTGGCGGTATGACGAATCATGTCCTCGTAGCACTCCATGTACTCGTCCCAGTGTTCGCGCTCCAGGACGTCGGACTCGGAAAACTTCCAGTGCTTATCCCTGCGCTCCAACCGCGCCAGAAACCGTTTCCTCTGCTCTTCGCGCGAGAGATGCAGAAAGAATTTGCGAACCAGAACCCCGTTGCGGCCAAGGTATTGCTCAAATCCATTCACGTCCTCGAAACGCTGCTTCCAGATTTTCTTGCCGACAAGGGCAGGGGGGATCTTCTCAGCCTTCAGCAGGTGCGAGTGCACCCTGACGACCAGCACTTCCTCATAATAGGAACGGTTGAAGATGCCGATCTGCCCACGCGCCGGCAGTCTCCGGCTGGTGCGCCACAGATAGTCGTGGTTGAGCTCCTCTTCCGAGGGAGACTTAAACGACGAGACGCTGCAGCCCTGCGGATTCACCCCCGACATCACATGCTTGATGACGCTGTCTTTTCCCCCCGCATCCATGCCCTGCAGGATCAGCAGAACCGCCCAGCGGTCTTGCGCATAGAGCTTGTCCTGCAAGTCGTCGAGTTGCGCCAGACCTTTTTCCAGCTCAGCCGCCGCATGCTCGCGCGATTTGAAGTTCCAGGTGTCAGCGGGATCGTACTCGTTCAAGCGAAAGCGCTTGCCGACTTCGACCCGATAACGTTGCGCAACACTCTTCAGTTTCTTCATGTCCCCAGCAGTTTAACCAAGTGCAGTGGGATCCCCGAGACCGGCTGCAGGATACCCATCGATGCCTCTATTGCAGCGATTGCCCCTGCTCGACCACCAGCTTATAGGCGATGTAGTACTTGTAGATATTGCTGACGTACTGGACGGTCGTCTGTCCCACTTTCTGCGACACTAGCAGCTCCACATTGCCAAACCATTTGTTGGGATCGAGCCCCTGGGCCGGTGCTTCCTTACGAAGATCCGCGATACGATTCGGGCCCGCGTTGTAGGCCGCGAAGGTGAAGAGCAATCGGTTCATCGGATCGATCTTCGGGTCGCTGAAATACTGGGTAGCAATCGAATTCAGCAGCTTCACTCCGGCGTGAATATTGTTTTCGGCGGTCCCGATGTCGGGGATATTGATGGGTGGCGCCGCAGCGGTCGAGGGTTTGACTTGCATGACTCCAATTGCCCCGCCAGGACTTCTCGCCGCCTGGTTAAGCTGCGATTCCTGGTAGCCCTGGGCGATGACCATCAGGTAGTCGAAACCATATTGCGATGAATACGTCTTGAAGAAATTTGCCAGCTGGTTGAACTTTTTGATTTGTTCGTCATTGGTTGGATTCGTGATCCACTGATTGCTTTCCAGGTATCGCCGCAACAGGGTGTTGCCGAACGACGTTCCGGCGGCATGAAGCCTGACAAATTCGTCCACCAGCTGTTTGAACTTCGGGTTGTTCTTACGGACCGCCCACGCCAGATCCTCCTGATTCGCAATGACGATATTGGGCTGAGGAGTGATGTTGTGAAAAACGCTGGCCCACAGCTTGGCCCGCTGTGTGATCGTAACGGTGGCGGGAAGTATGCCGGCGTTCACCATCTCCATCAGGTCTTCGTCCAGAAGGTTCTTATCGGCGCTCTCGATCAGGATGGGCGGCTTGCCTTGCTTCCGTAACGAGTCGTTAACCTTTTCCAAGTTCCCGTAGTACGTAGTGATGGGATTGACGAAGACCTTCTTCCCGCTCAGGTCCTGCAACGACGCAACTGGACCGAAGTCCTTTCCCGTCACTAGAATCTGCTTCACACCAGTCTCCAGCGGGACCGAGAATGCGACCTGCTGTTCCCGCTCGGAAGTCATAGCCACCGGGTAGGCGATCAAATCGCCGATGCCTTCGTTCAAGTACGATTCAAGTTGATCGGGACGAACCGGAATAAACGTAACCTGCACGTGTTGTCTGGTGCGCAGCTTCTGGTTGAGAAACTGCTCGAAATATTGCAGCGCTTCGTAATAAATGCCCTCCGGCTTTCCATCAACATAGAAGAAGCCCGAGCGGCTATACAAGACAAGGGCCCGGATAGTGCCGCGCTTGACCATGTCATCGAGGTCGCCGGTGTGGCGCTGGAAATTGAGCGGCAGTCCCGCATCAGGCGACTGCGACGCAGGCTTGTCCTTCGCGGGCTGGCTCTCCTGGGCGAAGGCCAGCAGAGACAAACACAAAACAATGAGGAACGATAAACGTCTCACCATTTCAAGTTTACCGCGACCGAATGCCATGGCGAACAGACCGGTGAGGAAGCCGCCTGCTGCCTTCCTCGCCGGTCTGGAGTACTTCCGTAGCCTCGGGTGCGACTCTTAGTAAGCCTGCGCGGGCCCGATCAGCGGCGTCTTCACCGGCTTCGCCATTCCATAGAAGACCACTACACCCTGCCCGGCACCTTGGGTTTGCAAAGCTTCATCAACCTTGCCCATCGCATCCTGATAGTGCTGCCAGTTGTTGGTAACCCAGACATCTCCAGCGGGACCGATGCCAATGTCGACCTGCAACTGTAATCCTCCACCTACATAGCCGCCCGGCGGCGAAATCGCGCCTCCTGTCTTTACACCGGGAGGGCAAGTGTCTGCGCGGAAGCCGCATAGCTCCACGATCCCGGCCGAGGCGCTGCTGAAGTTGGAGATCCAGATGTTGTCGTTGCCATCGACAGAGGCTGCCCATGGCGCGGTGAGGCCATTGCCAAACACCGGAGAGAAGGACGCCGGGCTGCCGTCAGGGCGCAATACCGTGATACTTCCTCCCGACTCGTATCCCGGTGTTTGCGCGGCCAAGGCAGGAATCAGCACCCTGGTAGCTCTCGCCCCAGCGTCGGGGTCGCCATCGAAATTGAATTTGAACGCGGCCAGCATTTCGCCGAACTTCAACTCGCCCCGATGTGAACTACCCAATTTGTTGGTGATCCACACGTTCCCCTGGCTGTCCACGGCCAGACCGCTGGCAGAATATCCCACCTTGAATGTTTCGACTTTGCTGGGATCGGATGCTGGAAAACGCACAACGTGGTCGGCGATGGCGTTCGTAACCCAGATGCGGTCCTGCTGATCAATGGCCAGCGCGAACGGGCCGACCAGTTTGCAGGGGTTCTTCAGCGGATCGCCGGTCTTGTTCTGGCAAAAGAACTGGACCTTGGATGGATCGCCCTGGGGAAACTTCAAGACCTGGCCTTTTATCAGGTCGAGGGTCCAGATGTCTCCGCTCGGCGTGGCGATGATGCCCTGCATCTGGCTGATCTGGCGATTGAAGTTCCACCCCTCGGGCGGCGACAGAGGTGTGCCGTTCTTGTCGAACTTGGTGACGTTCTGGCCGGTGAAGCTTGTGGCCCACGCATTGTCTTGCGCGTCGAGGGTCAAGCCGAAACCGGGACCGGCGATACCGCCGCCCCTGAAGCCCAGAGGACTGGGCGAAAGCGGTTTGCCGTTGGGGGCGAACTTGGTGAGACCGCCGGTCCACGAGGCGTCCAGATTTTGCGCGCCGACGATGAAGTTGTCCGCGACCCAGACATTGCCTTCGCTGTCGACCATCAGCTTGCCGCCGCCGCTGTAGCCGCCGCCGGTAAACTTGAGCGGGAAGATCCAGGCGCTGGGAGCGAAGGTCAGATAGGGCAGGAACGGCGCAGGCCGCAGGAGCTTGCCGGGTTCGAATTTCGGTTGTGGATAGAAGTAGTTGAGCAGGTCGAAAACCTTGTCAGCCTGGTGCGACGGATAACGCACGATGGATTCGACTGCGGCAAGCGTGTCCTTCGGGTACGCGCCGGTCGGCGCTGTCGCGGCATAAAATAGACTGCTGCAGGCATCCGGCCTCACCAGCGTGACGCAACCGGACATAACGTTGGCGAGGGTGCCGAAGTTGGCCATGGTCGGCGTCTGCGCACTGTTGAGGGCATCCAGAATAGCCGAGCCGTAGCCGCCGGTTTCCAGATCGACGAAGTTGGGCACGTTGCCCGCGGCGATTCGCAGCTGCAAGGGCGAGCCTTTGATGACCGTACCTTCTATGAATTGAGCATGAGTGACCACCGAAGCAATCGTCGTCATCTCGTCGATGACAGCGTTAGCCGGGGGATTGCTGCCCACCACCGCCAGCAGCGCGATAGCGGCATTGTCGCCGCTCTTGCCTCGGGGCTCGCCGCCCCTGGCCACCAGATAGAGCGAGGTGCCAGACTGCGCTTCGGCGGTGCGAACCTCAAACCTGCCATCGTCATTCGTTTTGGCCTGAGCGATTTGCTTAGGCGCTTCGGCGCTGGCTTCCCACAAGGTCACGGTTGAATTTGCAATGGGAGCACCGCCGCCCAGCACTTGACCTTTAATGCTGTCGGCAGCAAACGCCGCTCCGGTCGACAAGACGCTGGCGACGAACAGCGTTCCCAGCAGCAAACTTCTGACAATTGCTCGACGGGCCATATCTCACTTGCTCCTTGGTCAGGGATTGTCGCGCGGCCGCAACCAGGGCTCCACGCCATGCGTCAATGCGGAGTCGCGACTCGCACCCAGAAGTGGGCTTTGCCTCGCAATTATGGACTTCGGCATTGTAGGCTTGGACCTGCCACTAATGACAGGGAGGCGGAATATTCTTGCCAGTCCTGTATGTGACGCTCTGGCCATCAATCGTGTTCGACTGACAGGCAACAAGAATGGCGATCCAGTTCGGGCCGCTTTGGTCAGGCAGTGGACTTCGCTCAGTTGTGGCCGTAGCTAAGAAGCTTGCTCACCAGTCTGGAAAGCTCCGCCAGTTCGGCCGAAGCCTGTTCCAGATGTTTATGCACGTTGCCGTCTTCCCGGGTCGCCAGGTAAATCGTGTTCGTCAAGCTTTGCAGAGGGTTATTGATGAGATGGGCGAGCTCGTGGGCGCGGGCCGCCGACGCGGCCTCCTTCTCTCGTTCGCGCAGTTCCTGCTGCTGATGCTGGTGCCGGATCGCGATAGAGGCAAAATCGGCGAGGCTCTTGAGAAGCTTGTAATCTCCCAGGTCAAAAGCCTGGTGCGAGTGATGCGCGACCGCCCAGATGGTGCCGCGCATGTTCTCACATGCCCAGGGAATCAACATGCCGTCGGTGATGTCCTCAGCCGTCACCCCTAAAAAGTCGTAATAGGGTTTGGTGACTCGATATAACTGGGGTCGGCCGGTGTTCAGGCAGGTTCCGCAAGGGCTAAAGAAACGCGGAGTTGTGCCATTCAGATACTGCGCAAAGCTGCCCGCGATGGCAATCCACCGGAAATGTTGTTCGCCATTTGCGTCAACTTCTTCTTCCAGGCTGATACCGGCGCTGTCTGCCCCGCAAAATCGAACCGCAATCTCCACCAGTTCCTGCAAAACGACTTCGGGTTTTTCGGCAAAAACCTGGGCCAGACGAGAGAGCGCCTCGGTTCTGTGATCATCGTCGGGGTGGGCTCGCTGGCGCAGGGGAAACTCCGGATCCTGGAGTAAGTCCCGAAGTTCCATGCCTGAATTGTCGATTTCGGTTTTACTGCTCAAAACCACCCCTGGTGCCAATAAAACGTACTTCGCTCTCACCGTCCCGTTGCGTCAGTATGCAGATTAGGGAGCATATCAGTTGGTTGCGGATTTTCGCCATCCGCGATGGCTGTACTGCGGTGTATCTCCGTCACCAAGCGCGACAAAGGCGTAGTGTATCGGGGTTCTGTCGAAGTGTACGCGGGAGACTTGAGCTATGTTGCGGAGAACGCCTGAAAATTGTTAACAAGATATTGAAATGCACAGATCGAGACGCGCTACTCTCCCGCGGCGATTGCCTCCTGCAACTTCGCGTGCAGCCGTTCGCTGAAGCCGATAGGAAGTTCAAAGGTGCGGTCGTCGGCGACCAGCACTAGAATGTTGCGCGTGGAATCCAGCACTGCGGCGCAGTGGCGGCAATGGGCAAGGTGTTCCTCGATGGCCTCGCGCAGCTCGGGCGCGACACTGCCATCGATGTAGTCGGAAATCTGATCCCAGACGTGCCTGCAATTCAGAACCATGATCCACCTGCCTTGCTGCGAAACAAGGTGAACAGCCCGCTGCGCTTGCTGGTCAGCTGCGGCGCCAGGATCTTCTGCATCATCAGTCGCGCGCGCAGCAATCGCGTTTTCACCACGCCATCGCTCACCCCCAGCGCTGCCGCGGTCTCGGCAATGCTGAGCTCTTCCACATCACGCAGGAGCAGGGTCTCGCGATAAATTGACGGCAGGCTGGCAATGGCGGCCTGCAGCATCTGGCGCAGCTCCTTGCGCTCCAGCGCCTGCAGCGGCACCTCGCGCCAGTCGCTGATCACCGCCGGAACGGGCGTGCCCTCTTCGTCTTCCTGCGAGGAATCCAGCGAATCGAACTTCACCACCCGCGCATGCCGCAAGCGCCCGCGCGCCTCGTTGATGGCGATGGAGATCAGCCAGGTACTGAACTTCGATTCGGCGCGAAAGTTGCGCAGGTTCTTCAGTGCCTTCAGCACCGTCTCCTGCGCGGCGTCTTCCGCTTCCGATTCGTTCTGCAGAATGGCGTAGGCAGCCATGTAGACGCTCTTCTCGTAGGGGCGCACCAGCTCGTGAAACAGCTCGCGCTCCCCGCCAAGAATGCGGGCTATCAACTCGGCGTCCCGCTGTGCGGGGTGCTGGCTGATAAGCGAAGCGGCGCTATTTCGTTCCGCGGTCACACTGTGTACTGACAACTCGACGTCGTGCGCCGCCTGCCTTTGGGGCCGGGGCGGAGCACACCCGAAAGTATGCTCCACCCCGTACAGCTGCGCACACACTACTTAGCACTCTCTGATACTTCAGAGCAGAAGAAGTTACCGCTCAACCCCGGAAAACTGCCCTCCGCCACAAGGGCCCCATCCGATTTCGGGGCCGGGCCGTATGTCGCCGGCGAAGCCATTTGCGGTAGGCTGTAAGCGCCCGCCACGGCTTGGCCTGTCGGCGGGGCACAGGTTTAACTATGCCTGAATACAATCTGTTTCGCACGGTAATCGATCTCACCCACAATCTGAACGACAGCTCGCCCAATTGGGAGGGCACCGACGAATCTCCCTTCCAGGCGAAGGAACTGGGCAATATCGAGCGCGACGGATATTACTCCCGCGTCTTCACCACGCAGGAGCACTACGGCACACACCTGGATGCGCCCGCTCATTTCGCCGCCGGAGCCTGGACGGTCGAACAGATTCCCGCCGAGCGGCTGGTACGGCCGCTGGCAGTGATTGACGTTCGGGATGGAGCTAAGAACGATCCCGACTACGAAGTCAGTGTGGCGGACATTACAGCGTGGGAAGCCGAGCATGGCGCCATACCAAACGGCGCAGTGGTTATTGCGAATACTGGCTGGGACCAACGATGGAGTTCACCTAAGGAATACCGCAATGAGCTGAGTGACGGTCTGACGCACTACCCCGGCTTCTCGCTCGAGGCGGTGAAGTTGCTGGTGCAGGGCCGTGGCGCGGTGGGATTCGGCGTTGACACCATGAGCGTCGAGAAGGGCGCAACCACGACCTATCCGGTGCACTGCTTCACCGCGCGCGAGGGCGTGTATCACCTGGAAAATCTGACGAATCTCGACCGAGTGCCTGCCGCCGGCGCAACCATTGTGGTCGCGCCGATGAAGCTGGAGCGTGGGTCGGGCGCGCCGGCGCGGGTGCTGGCGCTGGTCTGCTGAATTTCGGCCCTGATTTAGGTTACTTGCTGCGAGACACCTGGTTACGACACCACGGTGGTGCCAGATAAAGCTATTTATATCAGCGAGATATAGCGGCCAAAATTGTTCCACGTGGAACAATTTTTGAGGAACAATTTCGGCCGCTTTGAGGGGACTTCTGGGCAGAAATTCTCGGCGAAGTTCTGCCTCGTTTACGGCAACAAACCGAACACCGCGACTCCGGTTTGCGTTCCGACAAACACTCGTCCGTTCGCGACCATCGGAGTGATGAACTTATTGCCCGGACCAAATTGATCGCGCGACCCTGCCTGATTGCTGTTGTACAGTTCGTGCGACAGGTTGGTCGCATCGTAGGCATGCAACACCGCCGGATTGCTGTTCTCCACCGCCCAGACAATTGCGTTCGTGTTCTGGTTCGCCGACACGCTTGGCGTCGTGCCTGGGAATCCGAATCCATTCGCGGTCTGTGAAGTTGGAGAAGTCGAGAGCTTCGCGTTCGAGATGGAGAACGCCTTCAAGGTGTCGCCCACATCGCCGTAATAAACCGTGTTGTTGAAGTACGCCGGCTTCGACCACACACCGCCGGGCAACGCACCTTGCAGCTCCTGATAAATCTGATTGTTGTTGCTCGAATTCCATTTGCCCATATTGTCGCGATTGACGACGTAGATGTTCGTGTCCTTGCCGGCGCCGACCGCGAGATGATGCACCTGTCCGTTGTTGTCGGTGAGATCGGGCAACACGATCGCGCCGCCGGAGCCGAGGTCTTCATCCGCGTTCGACTCCTGCACCGTGTTGTACATGTTGAAGTAGTCAGCAACCTGAAGCGTGCCGCTGGAGTTCGTCAGCTTCACGAAGGCGTTGCCATAATCGCCGTTGATGGGAAAGCCTTGCGAGTTGAGCGTGGTGTCGAAGGTTCCATTGCCATCGAGAAAGTAGATGTTGCCGGAGCCATCGGCGGCGAGCCCATCGCCCGCCATCCAGATCGCGCCTTCGTTGCCGTTCGGGGTTACGTCGAGCACCGAAGTCTGCTGCAGGGTGCGCGCGCTGTAGGCCATGATCCATCCGGTGTATGGACGTTCGTCACAATGCGAGGTGAATGCGAGATACAGCGTGGTACCGAACTCCAGAATTCCGGCGCGCTCGGCGAATTGACCGGGATTGAAGATGACCATGCCGTTGTGGCTGCCATCGCCGGTTCCGGGATAGGTAGCCTGGATTTCCGTCGGGCCGCCAAACAACTCCGCGCCGCTCATCAGGTCGAGCGCGTGCAGCCGCTGATGGTAAGCGCCGGACGAGTCTTTGGTCATAGCGACAAAATAAATCGCGCCATGCGCGCCCGCCATCTTGTCGATCACCGGGGTGTCGGTGATGCCGATCATCGGCGAGATCTGCCCGCAACTATGATCGTCGCTCGGCGTCTCACCCGAGCGCAGCACCGAGACCATCCAGAACTGCCTGCCGGTTTCAGCGCTGAACGCGTACACGCTGTCGTTCTCGGTCACCGCATAGACGGTATCGTTCAGGCTGCCGTTGATGAACTGCTTGTTGACGTAGAGCGGCTGCGCGTCGACCTTGGCGTCGACGGTGAGGAAACCAACTTTGCCGAACGAAGTCGAATTTACGTTGCTCGGCGTCAGCGTCGTCTCTTGCAGGGTCGTGCCCCAGCGGTAGATGTTGTAGTGATAAGTGAGCACGTCGGTCGGATAAGGGATCGAAAGGCCCGGCCCCGACGACTCCCACATTGTGGGAGTAGCGGAATTGCTGGAGGCGGCAGCGGAGTTGGCTGCGGCACAGTTAAGGGTTGCGACGGCGACAAACAAGGCAAGTAATGCGACTGGTACTCGGGTAGTCATGGTTCCTCCCCCGAACAAAGTTGACGGGATTATATGCTGAAGTGCCATTCGTCTCTAGCACAAAATTGCTAAATCCTTAGTAGCTGGAGTACGGCTTTGGTGGTGAGAGTTGAAGAAGAATATTCTTCACTCGCGTTTCCGACGGAGTGAGGAGTCTTTCGCCGGCCCACTCATTCGACAACCCGCGAATGAGTGGGGTACCCGGCACTGTGAGCACCAGAAGATTGTCATCGCAAGCGAAGCGAGGGAACTGCTGTCCTGCCGAGTCACGAAAAACAGATTCCTCGCTGCGCTCGTAATGACAATCTTCTGATCCCGGCAGTTCTGGCTAACCCCGCGCGTGAGGACAACCTTAAGGACAGCGTACGGCTCAGCTTAGGCTACGCATGTTCAAAACACGGGCTAGTCTTCGCCATGCGCGACCGAGTGATTGTGGGCGAGATATTTGGTGCGGATTTCGCGCAGCTTGTCGACGTGCTGATCGCTGAGCGTCTTCTGCGTGCCAAGCATGTGGGTGACCAGCGCGATCTTGGCGAAGTGTTCGACGGTCTCCATATTCATGTAGGCGTTGAGCAGATCGACGCCATAGGTGACCACGCCGTGGTTGGCCATCAGGATCGCGTCGTGGTCGGCGACCAGCGGCGCCAGCGCCTCGGCTAACTCGGGCGTTCCTGGAGTTTCGTAACTGGCGAGCGGCACCGAGCCGAGGGTCACGATCAGTTCGGCGCAAAGGGCGCGATCCAGGGCCATGCCGGCGGCGGCGAATCCAGTGGCTGTGGGGGGATGGGCGTGCACCACCGCGCCCACATCGCGCCGGCGGCGGTAAATCAAAAGGTGCATGGCGAGTTCGCTCGACACGTTGCGCGTGCCATGCAGTTTGCGGCCATCCGGGTCGACGATCACGAGGTCGTCAGCCTCCATCAGACCCTTGCTCATCAGCGTGGGCGTGCAGAGAATGCTGCCGTCTTCGAGGCGCACCGAGAGGTTGCCGTCGGTGGCCGCCACCAGTCCGGTCTGGTGCAGCAATCGGCCAAAGCGGACGATCTCTTCCCGATGATTCTGCTCAGTCTTCATGCGTCGTAGTAAGACAGCGCGCTGCGGTCATACACTTTATCGTATCGCAGGTGTTGGGTTGGCCGGAAGGGGGGATTGAGCGGTGTTAATGACTCTGGAGGGCCAGAGCGATGGCGCCCGAGGTCAGGCATTTTCAGCAGGCGGAGCTATGGCACGGCTGAATCGGCTGCCGAAAACTCATCGCAATATGGTGTCGGATAGAGCTGGCCTTCAGGCCAGCGTCTAAGCCGTTTGGTTTTGTTGCAGAGTCGGCTTCAGCCGACGCACAGGAGTGGCAGGGCGAGTTTTTCAGCAGCCGGTGAAGGCGTACTCCACCCTGGAATCGTGAAGCCTCTCCTCCTTCGTAAAATAGTCCTGTGCTGGTTTCCGAGTTTGACTACCACCTGCCGGAAGAGCTGATTGCCAAGCAGCCGCTGGCCGAGCGGGCGGCGGCGCGCATGCTGCATCTCGATCGCAGCCGCGACTTGCTGGAGGACCGCTGGTTTCGTGAGCTGCCGGAGCTGCTCCGGCCCGACGATCTGCTGGTGTTCAACAATACGAAGGTCTTGCCGGCGCGGCTGTATGGACATCGCAGCGGCGCGCGCGCGCAGCGGCTGTCGGAAGAGAATCCGGCGGCGAAGGAGTTCCTGCGCGGCAAAGTCGAGGTGCTGCTCACCCGGCAGCTCTCGGAATCGCCGGTGGAGTGGGAGGCGCTGGTGCATCCCGGCCGCAAGCTGGGGATTGGCGAGCGCATTTATTTCGGCAAGGACGCGAGCGAGCAATCGCACGAACTGGCGGCCGAGATCGTCAGCCGGGGAGCCTTTGGCGAGCGGCATCTTCGCTTCGATCGGGTCAACGATTTCTTTGGGGTTGTCAGCCGGATCGGCCATATCCCGCTGCCGCCGTACATTGATCGTCCGGATACGCCGGAAGATCGCGAGCAGTATCAGACGGTGTACGCCAAGGTACTCGGCTCGGTTGCGGCGCCGACTGCTGGACTGCACTTCACGCCCGAGATTCTGGATCGTATCCGACAACGTGGGATCGAGATGGCGGAGCTGACGCTGCATGTCGGGCTGGGAACGTTTCAGCCGGTGCGGACGGAAGTCGTCGAGGAACACACGCTGCATACTGAGCGGTTCGAGATATCGCCGGAGGCGGCCGAGAAGATTCAAAGCGCACGTGATGCGGGAAGAAGAGTTGTTGCGGTAGGCACAACAACCGTAAGGACGTTGGAGTATGCGGGGAGACAAGACCCCCCACCCAAGCAAACGAAGCTTGGATGGGGCACCCGGGAGGGGGCACCCAGATCAGGGGAGACGCGTTGCATCACGGCGCAGCGGGGCGAGGCCGACATCTTCATCTATCCCGGATATCAGTTCCAGGTGGTTGGCGCAATGCTCACCAACTTTCATCTTCCGAAATCGACGCTGTTGATGCTGGTTGCGGCCTTTGCCGGGCGTGAGCGGGTGCTTCGGGCCTACGAACACGCGGTGCGCGAGCGGTATCGGTTCTATTCGTATGGGGATTGCATGTTGGTGGAGTGAGGGCGGAGCGGGAGAAATTGCCATACGAGTGGAAGATTGTCATCACGAGGAGTCCCTCGGCCCGCGCGTAGTGGATGGTGGTCAGCACGGACAGCAGATCCCTCGCTCCGCTCGTGATGACAATTTCGTGGTGCGGACCGCGTTTGGCTGGCTTCGCTCCTGTGACGCAATGCGGGTCGTGGTATCCCGTGACGCGGCGCTGAAACGCCGCACTACCCGGGCTCACCGTTCCTTGAAGCGATCCAGGAAGCGGAACACGAAGATTCCGATCACCGCGTTGGCTAGCGCGGAGATGGCGATATGAGGCCAGTTCCACTGCAGGTTCTGGCGCAGCAGGCCGTGCGCTACGCCGTAGTACGCGCCCTCCTCGACCCCAAAAAATATGAACGTGATGAGAAAGCGCGAGCCGGGATTTTCGACGTCAATCTTGACCCCCAGCGACGAAGCCAGATAGCCGACCACGGTCAGCGAGATGCCGTACATGCCGAGGTAATGGTTGTAGCCGGCAAACAGGTCTTGCAGCAGGCCGATGAAGCAGCCGGTCAGGCATCCGCTGATGGGGTTGCGCCGCGCGGTGGCGAAGAAGATGGTCACCAGGAACGGCAGATTGATGATCGGCATGAAGCGGACCCGCACCGGGATGAACACCTGGATGAGGACCGCGACCAGGGGAATGAAGACGATCGCCGGCCAGCTGAATTCGTAGACCGACAGCTGTTCCCGGGATGTGAGGCTGCCGCGAAACGGCATATCGCGGACGGTCATGGCTGGGGCTGCGCTCCCGCGGGCGGAGTGGAAGGCGGTTGCTGCTCAGGTGACGAGGGTGTCGGTTCGGGCGCCGGCTTGGTTTTCTTCGGCGCAGGCGTGGAGTCGTCGTAATTATCCACTACGCGTGTCTTGATGGGCGGTGTGGTGGCATTCACGCCGTTTGTATTCGCATCCGGTGAAGCGGTGGGCGCAGAGCCGGCGGGCTTCGGCTTCGTGGCCGGAGTCGTTCCATTGGCGGCGCCGGTCGTGGTCGCGTGCGGAGTGGGCGCGGCGCCGGCAGGTCTGTTGGCAATCGTTGTTCCCACGCCAGCGGGCTTGTTCGCTGCTCCGTTTGCCGCAGTTCCGGTGGAGGGCTTGGTTGTGCCTGCTCCGGTCGGCGACGGCCGGGTGGTTGCACCTGTGGTTGTCGCAGCGGTTCCTGGAGCGGCCGTGCCGGGCTGAGCCGGCGTGGCGCCCGCAGGCTTGGCATTGCCGGCGGCATCGACTTCGGCTTTATGGGGAACGGTGGGCAGGCGCTCAGCGAGGATGTCGGAGGCGCGCAGCGGGCCGAGGTCTTTGGTATCCGGCATCTTCTCGGTAATTTTGGTAACGACCAGCACCTCTTCCAGTTGATCGAGGCGAGACGAGGGAACGACGCGAATGTTGAGGAAGAGGTCTTTGCCGGGCTGGACGGACACGACCTTGCCGATCGGCAGACCTTTGGGGAAGATACGGTCGCCGCCACTGGTGATGACGTCTTCACCGGGCACGACTTTCTCGTCGCTCATGATGTATTGCAGCGTGGTCGCGCCGTTGGGCGCGCCCTTCAGGATGCCTTGCAGTCGCGAGTCTTTCAGCGCCGCGCCCACGCCGCTGAACTGATCGTTGATGGGCAACACCTGCGACCACTCGGGCGCGACTTGCACGATTTTGCCGACGATGCCGGTGGGCGTGATGACCGCCATGTCGGGCTTGATGCCGTCGTTGGAACCTTTGTCGATGTAGAGCACGCGCGACTGCTCGCTGCCGCTGGTGCCGATGACCTGGGCGGCGACGGTGGAATCGACGTACTGCTCCTTGAAGCCGAGCAGCGCCTGGACGCGGCGCGCCATGCGGGCGTCTTCGTTGAGGCGCGCCTGTTCAATCTTCATCTGCTCGATTTCGGCGCGCAGTTCGCGGTTCTCGCGGCGCACGCCTCGCAGATAGGCGTAGTTGGTGAATAGGTTCTGCACCCATTGCTGGCTGTGGACGACGGCCTTCTCGAACGGCGTGACGGCGGAGATAGCCCAGACGCGAATGAGGCGGGTTTCGCCTTCCTGGGTGGGGCGGCGCACCTGCACGGCAAGGGCGATGATCTGCGCGAAAAGAATCGCCGCCAGCACGATCAGGTTGCGATAGCGGCTGAGGAAGGTGTCCATACTAACGCCGGTTCATTGCGACTCGCGCCGAACAGCAGATCCCTCGCCGCGCTCGTGATGACAATTGCGTGGTTCGGGCCGTGTTGGCTTCACTTCGAACGTGATTCCAGTTCCGGCCGGAAAGCAGATCCCTCGCTGCGCTCGTGATGACAATTTGGTCAATCGCGCCGCCTTTCGCTGGTCTGGTACCGTCGTTCGCAGCCGATCAGTTCTCAATTGACGATCCTGAGCCGTCACTCCGAGTACGCCGATAGTGCGCGAACTACGAAATTGTCATCACGAGCGCAGCGAGGGATCTGCTGTCCGCGCCTGAGAAGCCGCTGTCACGAGCTCCACCGGCTTGCCCCATTCTTCTGACAAATCACTCCACGTCGGGTTCATACTCTCTATTAATGCTACTCGTTTCGCGCGGTCGAAGCTCTTGATCTCCTTCTCTCGTGCGATTGCGTTCTTGACGTAATGGAACCGTTCGAAGTACACGAGTCGATTGATCCTGTACTTTCGAGTGAAGCCTTCGATCCGACCTTCCTTGTGCTCGCGAACGCGCCGTTCTATGTCGTTCGTCACGCCCGTGTAGATGCGTCGCGACTTGCTTGAAAGGATGTACACCCAGAATTGCCACTCGCGGCTCATGGACTCACCGGTTCGATGTGACTCGCGACAGCAGATCCCTCGCTGCGCTCGTGATGACAATTGCGTGGTTCGGGCCGTGTTGGCTTCACTTCGAACGGCATTCCAGTTCCGGCCGAAAAGCAGATCCCTCGCTGCGCTCGTGATGACAATTTCGTAGTTCGGGCTTCGTAGTTCGGGCTTCGTAGTTCGGGCGGCATCGGGATGGCTTCGAAGCAGGCAAGACACACAGCACTCAATCAATCGATATTTTTCTCAGCAGCTTGAAGTCGCTCAACATTTTTCCGGTGCCCAGAACCACGCTGCACAACGGGTCGTCGGCGATGGAGACGGGCAGCCCGGTCTCTTCGCGGATGCGCTTGTCGAGGTTCTTCAGCAGCGCGCCGCCGCCGGTGAGCACGATGCCGCGATCGCTGATGTCGGCCGAGAGTTCGGGCGGGGTGCGTTCCAGCGCGACGCGGATCGCGTTCATGATGGTCGAAACGCATTCGCTGAGCGACTCGCGAATTTCGCTGTCGTCGATGGTGATGGTTTTGGGCACGCCCTCGATCAGGTTGCGGCCCTTGATCTCCATAGTGAGCGGCTTCTCCAGCGGATAGGCCGAGCCGATTTCGATTTTGATCTGCTCGGCGGTGCGCTCGCCGATCAGCAGGTTGTACTTGCGCTTCAGGTAATTCATGATGGCTTCGTCCATCTGATTACCCGCCATGCGCACCGAGCGCGAATAGACGATGCCGCTGAGCGAGATTACGGCGATGTCGGTGGTGCCGCCGCCGATATCGACGACCATGTTGCCGCTGGGCTCGGTGATGGGCAGCCCCGCGCCGATGGCGGCGACCATCGCCTGCTCGACTAGGTGAACCTCACTGGCTTTGGCACGATAAGCCGAGTCCATGACCGCGCGCTTCTCTACCTGCGTGATCTCCGAAGGCACGCCGATGACGATGCGCGGGTGCACCAGCATCTTGCGGTTGTGCGCCTTCTGGATGAAGTAGTTCAGCATCTTCTCGGTGACCTTGAAGTCGGCGATCACGCCGTCCTTCATCGGCTTGATGGCGACGATGTTGCCGGGCGTGCGGCCTAGCATTTCTTTGGCTTCTTTGCCGACGGCTTCGACATCACCGGTGTTCTTGTTGATGGCTACGATGGAGGGCTCGTTGACCACGATGCCCTTGCCACGGGCGTAGACCAGCGTGTTAGCGGTGCCCAGGTCGATAGCGAGGTCGCTGGAGAAGACGCTGAACAGCGACCGCATGTTGCTGAAGCGCGAGGAATTACCATGAAAGCCGTTAGATGACATTTACGTACGAAATCTTTCTATGACGTAGTAGTAGTTACAGTGTATGACACACGCGATGCGAGAGCACACTCGATTGAACGCCCTAATCCCGAGTGCAGCAGATTCGAAGATGTTCCGAAAGAAGCGCCCGAGAAGTTTGCTATTCGCTTGACCGGAGCGGCGCGGAAAGTCCTTCTCTCTACTACGTGTAAAAAGGGGCGTTGTTGCGGCCCTAAGCGTTATCAGAGTACCACCGAAACGGCGCGCCTGAGAATGTTACTTAAGACGTAAACACTCGATTTTCGCAGGGATTTCGGCTTGCGGCCGGCGGCTGCGGCTTGTCCGGATTCGAACGGGGCGTGACAAAGCTGGACGCTCACCGCTCCGCCGCCTGAGCTTGGCGCCGGTAGAGGGCATCTATTTGCAGGGATTTGGCGCGGCAGCGGATGGCCCTCAACGTGTACTGTCGTTAGCCTGCACTGAACGATTTGTGGAGAGACGGATCATGGAGGGCCTGCTGCAAGACCTACGGTTCGCGATTCGCCAGCTGCGCAAAAGTCCCGGCTTCGCGCTGACGACGGTGCTGACGCTGGCGCTGGGCATCGGCGCGACCACTGCCATCTTCAGCCTCATCCATGCCGTCTTGCTCAAGCCGCTGCCGTTCCCGCAACCGGACCGGCTGATCTTTCTGGAAGGGCTCGACCAGTCGGTCGGCAAGCCGGGCATTCCGGAGCCGATCAGCTATCCCGACTTCTTCGACTGGCGCTCGCGCAATCATTCGTTCGAAGCAATCTCCTCTCTTCGCAACGAAAGTCGCACGTTGAGCGGGAACGGCATACCCCAGCAACTGCAAACCTTGATCGTCTCCTCCGATTTCCTGCGTGTACTCGGTATCCATCCCATTCTCGGGCGCGGATTCGTTGGCGACGACGAAAAGCCGGGAACCCATGTCGCGCTTCTCAGCCATGAAACCTGGCTCTCCACCTTCGGCGGATCGCCTGACATTGTGGGCCGCGCCATCACGCTCGATAACACCAGCTATACGGTGATTGGCGTGATGCCGAAAGGCTTCCAATATCCACTCGATCTTCTGCCTAAACCCGCGATCTGGACGTCGCTGGCGGACAATGCGGTCGATGTCGATGCCAAGGATCCACACCCCTTCACGACGCAGCGCGGCGCCGACATGATAACGGTGATTGGGCGCCTCAAACCGGGGGTGACGATCGCGCAAGCTACCGCTGACCTCAGCGTCATCGAGCAGAATCTGGCAATCACATATCCGGATACCAATAAGAAATTCACCGCCGCGATGGTCACGCCGGAGTTGGACGACCTGGTGGGCAAGAGCCGTCCGGCGTTCCGGGTGCTGTTCGCCTCGGTGCTCTTCCTCTTGTTGATTGCCTGCGCGAACGTTGCGGGACTGATGCTGACGCGAGTCTCGCGCCGCCGTTCGGAGATTGCTGTGCGCTCGGCCATGGGCGCGAGCCGCCGGCAAATCATGCGGCAGGTATTGGTGGAATCGGTGGTTCTGTCGCTGTGCGGCGGCCTGGCCGGTGTGGCTCTCTCGGTGCTCCTGCTGAAGACCATGTTGCAGTTCGTCCCGCAAGAGCTGCCCCGGCTGAATCAAGTCACCGTCGACGGAGTGGTTCTGGCATTTGCCGCAGCCGCGTCGATTCTTACCGGCTTCATCTTCGGCGTGCTGCCGGCCTGGCGCATGTCGCGGCTCGATCCGGCACTGGCATTGCGAGAAGGCACGCGCAGCGTCACCAGCGGACGCGGACAACATCGCCTGCATGGGGCGCTGGTCATCGCGGAAACCGCCATTGGGCTGGTGTTGCTGATCGGCGCCGGATTGCTCATTCGTAGCTTCATTCGCGTCCTGAATGTCGATCCCGGATTCGATCCTCATCACGTACTGACGGCACAGATCAACGTGCCCGATACGCAGTATCCCGGCCTGAAGAAAACGCTGTTCTATGACGAACTGTTGCCGCGGCTCAGCACACTGCCGGGAGTTGAGTCGGTCGCTGCGGGAGGGCCCATTCCACTCTCGCACAATAGAAACGGCCTCAGCTTCACCATTGAGGGTCGTCCCGTCGCCCCCGGCGATGAGCCCGTGGAGCCGTTCAGCATCGTCACTCCCGGCTTCTTCCGCACCTTGCGCATTCCGGTTATTGCCGGACGAGAATTTCTTTCCACGGACGATTCCAAGGCCCCTGCGGTTGTGATCATCAACCAGGCTTTCGCGCGCAAGTATTTCCCCGGAGAGAATCCCGTCGGCAAGCACATCAAGCCGGGAATGAGCGATGACATTACCAAGGAGCAAATGCATGAAATTGTCGGCGTGGCCGGCGACGTGAAGCGCAGCGGCATAACCGCCGAGATGCCGGCGCAATTCTATCTGCCATTCAAGCAGGCCATCGTCACGTCGCCCCCGCTGATCATCCGCACCGCCGGCGATCCGCTCAGTATCGTCGGCGAAGTACGCGACCAACTGGCGCAACTTGGCAGCAATATCCCGCTGTACCGCGTCAGGACCATGGAAGATTACGTTTCCATTGCCGCGGCCGGCCCGCGCTTCCAGACCATGCTGATCACGAGTTTTGCCGCGCTGGCACTGCTGTTGTCGGCGGTGGGGCTCTATGCGGTTTTGTCCTACATGGTGGCCCAGCGCACGCTGGAGATCGGACTGCGACTGGCGTTGGGCGCGCAACGCGACAACGTGCTTGGGCTGATTCTGCGGCGGGGATTGCTGCTTTCGGCGGCCGGATTGGCGATAGGAGTGGTGGCATCTCTAGTGCTGACGCGGTTCATGCAGGAGATGCTGTACGGCGTCGGTCGCTTTGATCCGCTGACGTTTGTGGGCGTCTGTGCGGTGCTGCTGCTGGTGTCGCTGATGGCCAGCAGCGTGCCCGCGTATCGCGCAGCCCGATTGGATCCCATGCAGACGCTGCGTGAGCAGTAGAGGAGGGGCCAGCATGGCAAAAGTTGAACGAATGCGCCAGGAGATGCCGCAGTCCATCAGCCCCGACGATCTCGCGCGTCAAGCGGAGCAAGGATGGAAGCTGGTTGCCGTCGAGTGGGAGCGCGAGCTGCCTGAATCGGAGCAGGCCGCGCGCGCGGAAGAAATTCCGTTCGGCCTGCAAATCAGCCAGGACGCGTCGCGGCTGGAAGAGAATCCGCACGAGCAGGAAGTTTTGCAGTTGATGATGGAGCTCACGGTTCACGACGGGCCGTACTCGGCGATTGCCGATGAGCTGAACCGGCGCGGCTATCGCACGCGCGATGGGTTCCGGTGGACAGCGATCTCGGTGTTCCAGATGTTGCCGCGGCTGATCGAAGTTGGGCCGAAGATCTTCGCCACGCGCGAATGGCAACAACGCGCAAGGACCGCGTCGACCCGTTGAGCGCGATTAGCGTCGATGCATTCAAACATCGGGCGCCCCGTCCTAGATGTGACGAGCTGCTGAAATCCACTTTTCGGAGGACATGAGTCAGGGCACGACCTTGGTCGGGCCGAATAGTTCGTACATTCGTTTTGGCTCTAGCCTCCTGCGCCGCGGCAGCGGCCGGGTGTGTCGCCGGCTGAAGCCGGCTCAGAATCAACATCAGGGAACCGAGTGTTGGCCCGACTGAAAGTCGTGCCCTGACTCGTGTCCTCCAAAGCTCGAAGACTTGCAGTGGCTGTGAAGCTGGCTCACGTGCTCTCCTGAACCGAGCCCCCAACGCTTCCGGGCTGGGCTAATCACTTCTGCCTGCGTTAGGCAGGGCCGCGACCCACGTTGTCGCTCTCCAGTGGGATCGCTCATAAGCAAACTCCAGGACCACTCTCGCAACCATTCTCCCTTGCATTGACTGCAATCTGCAAACGCCGACGAGAGTAGAATGCGCTTGTCAGGCGTTGTCCGATTTCGGACAGTTTCATGCCGCGAAGGGACAAACCCGATTTTCGAGCGACCTTGACGGTTCCTTCAAGCCATTGTAAGGAAATTACTTACGTCGTCTCGCGATTGGTTCGCTAGGTGCACATAGGTTAACGCAATGGACATCGCCCGCCCCGAGATGAAACGTCAGAAGCGCCGCCGCCAGATCATCTGGACGATCGGCGCGCTGGTGGTGTTGGTCGGCGTCACCGTCGGAGTTTCGCGCCTCAAGCCGGCCGCGCCTACGGTTGATCGCAGCACCGTTTGGACCGACACGGTGAAGCGCGGCTCGATGCTGCGCCAGGTGCGCGGTCTAGGCTCGCTGATTCCCAGTCACGAAGACGTCCGCCAGATTCCCGCCGAGACCGAAGCCACCGTCATTCGCATTGATAACCTGCCTGGCTCGCAAGTGACCGCCGACACCGTTCTGGTGGAGATGGTGAATCCGCAACTGGAGCAGGAGGCGCTTGACGCGCAGTTGCAGGTGAGAGCGGCGCAGGCCGAATACGACAGTCTCAAGGTCAAACTGAGCAGCGACCTGATGACCCAGAAGGCGGGCGCTGCCACGGTGAACGCCGACTATGCCGAGGCGCAACGCCAGGCGCAGACGGACAAATCGCTCTACGACCTGGGCGTAATTTCCGGGCTACAGGCGAAGGCGTCGGCGGGCAAGGCGCAGGAGATGGATACACGCGACAAGATTGAAGACCAGCGGCTGAAGATCAACGCCGAGGCGATCAAGTCTCAGCTGGCGGTGCAGCAGGCGAAGATCGACGAGATGCGCGCGCTCGCTGACCTCAAGCAGAAGCAATTGCAGCGGCTCAAAGTGCAGGCGGGTGTGGATGGCGTGCTGGTGGAGCTACCGTTGCAGGTCGGCCAGCATGTGTTGCCCGGCACCGAGCTGGCGAAGATCGTGCAGCCGAATCATTTGATGGCCGAGCTGAAGATTCCTGAGACCCAGGCGCGCGATGTGCAGATTGGCGAGCCGGCATCGATCGACACGCATAACGGTGTGATTGCGGGCGAGGTGAGCCGCGTCGATCCCGCGGTGCAGAACGGCACGGTGACGGTCGATGTGAAGCTGACCGGCGAGTTGCCCAAGGGCGCGCGTCCTGATCTGAGCGTCGACGGAACGATTGATCTGGAGAAGCTGACGGATGTGCTGTACGTCGGGCGCCCGGCGTTTGGGCAGGAGAACAGCACCATCTCGATGTTCAAGCTTGACCCCAGCGGCAGCGGCGCGTCGCGGGTGCAGGTGAAGACGGGCCGTGCTTCGGTCAACCAGATTCAGATTGATTCGGGACTGAAGGAAGGCGACACGGTGATTTTGTCTGACATGTCGCGGTGGGACAACACGGATCGGGTTCGGCTGGAGTAGCGAGCAACTAGCTCCGAACTCGATCGCTGATACGTTCGATCACTTCAGGCGATTGAAAGAAAGATGTAAACGCGAACTGCCAACGCAAGCGCTTCGTAATTACAGATGAACGCCGGCTCGCATCTGGCGAAGAGCGAAAAGCGAATGGCGAACAGCGAATCGCGACCAACAAGGACTGGACAATCACATGAGTGAAGCAGCACTGCCGCTGATTGAAATTGAAAACATGACCAAGGTCTTCTACACCGACGAAGTGGAAACCCACGCGCTCTCCGGCGTGCACCTGACGGTGCGTAAGGGCGAGTATGTCGCCATGTCCGGGCCATCGGGATGCGGCAAGTCGACGCTGCTGTCGATCATCGGCTTGCTGGATACGCCGACCGCGGGCAATTATCGGCTGAACGGCCAGCCGGTGGAGAACCTCGACTTCAGTGACCGCTCGCGCATTCGCAATCGCGAGATCGGCTTTATCTTCCAGAGTTTTAATTTGATTGGCGATCTCACGGTGTACGAGAACGTGGAGCTGCCGCTGACCTATCGCGACGGTATGCCGGGCGCCGAACGTAAGCGCCGGGTGCTGGATTCGCTGGAACGCGTCGGCATGGCGCATCGCCTGCGGCATTATCCCTCGCAGCTTTCCGGCGGCCAGCAGCAGCGGGTTGCAGTGGCGCGCGCGCTGGCTGGATCGCCGTCGATCCTGCTGGCCGACGAGCCGACGGGAAACCTGGATTCGCGCAATGGCGAAGCGGTGATGGAGCTGTTGCAGCGGCTGCATCGCGAGGGCGCGACCATCTGCATGGTCACGCACGATCCGCGCTTCGCCGCGCACGCCCAGCGCGAGGTGCATCTGTTCGACGGCAAGGTGGTGGCAGAAGAGGAACTGCGCCGGCTGATGCAGGAAAGCGGCACTTAGAAGGCTGCAACTAGCAACTGGCTTGCCTCTCAGCTTCGGGCGGTAATTTTGCGGTGAGCGCGTTTGCCGTCGACGCCGGCCATTGGTGTTTGGCATGAAATTCGCCTACCGATCAGCGGGTTTTGCTAATTCCTGATTGCTGAATTATGACTGGACTCCTCCAAGATCTTCGCTACGCGTTTCGCCAGCTGCGAAACAATCCCGGCTTCACCGCCGTGACCGTGGTGACGCTGGCGTTGGGCATCGGCGTGAACGCCGCCATGTTTGCGGTCATCGACGCGGTGTTGCTGCGACCGCTGCCGTTTCCCAAGCCGAACCAGATCGTCCAGATGAGCGAGGCGCGGCCGGAAGATTTTGCCCCGGCGTCTTCGGCGCTGCCCGATATTCGCGACTGGCGCGCACAGAGTCATTCTTTCCAGGACATCGCCTGGTTTACCACGGGCATTCGCAGCGTCGATCTGCCGGGCTACTCGGATTTCATTCCCGCCGTTTTCAGCAGCGCCAATCTGCTCTCGATGTTGCAGGTCGAGCCGGCATTGGGGCGTAATTTCCTGCCTCAGGATGACCAGCCAGGACACGGCGATGTCGTGCTGATTAACTCGGTAGCATGGGAGAAGTTCTTCGGCAAGAACCCACAGGCGGTCGGCAACTCGCTGAAGCTAGGCAACAAGCTCTATACCGTGATCGGAGTCATGCCGAAGGGGTTTGAGTTTCCCTCCGTCGGCGACGGCCCGGCGGTGTGGATACCGCTGGTTCCGACCAAGGACATCGACGTTCGAGACTCGCGCACCCTGACGGCGGCGGGCCGGCTGAAGGAAGGCGTCTCCACCCGCGCGACGCAAGCCGAGCTCAGCGGCATTCAGGCCAATATTGCCAAGGCCTATCCGACTTTGGAGTTGGACAAGCTCGTGATCGTCAAGAGCTATCGCGATGTGCTAACCGGCAACGTACGCCCGGCGCTTCTGGCGCTGCAGTTTGCGGTGCTGGCGGTGTGGCTGATCGCGTGCGCCAATGTTGCCAGCCTGTTGCTGTCGCGCACCAGCGGACGGCGGCGGGAAATTGCGATTCGCAGCGCCATTGGAGCTGATCGGGGGCGGCTGCTTCGCCAGTTTCTTACCGAAAGCCTGGTGCTGGCATTCACGGGGGCGGTGGCCGGGTTGGCGCTGGCCTTTGCCTGCGTTCGGGTGTTGAAGTTCTATCTGGATTTGTACCTGCCGCTCTCCAGCCACATTCATATCGATGCCCGCGTAGCCGCGGCTCTGGTGGGCTTTTCCGTTCTGTCGGCGCTGCTCTTTGGACTTGTCCCGGCGCTGCAGGCGGCGCGCGCTCCGGCACAGGAAGCTTTGCGCGAGGGCACGCCGGCTGCGGGCGCAGGACGGCGGCAAAAGCGTTTTCGCGATGCGCTGGTGGTGGGCGAGATTGCGCTTTCGCTGTTGCTCTTGATCTCCGCCGGACTGCTGTTGCGGAGTTTGCTGGCATTGCGTAATGTGCCCCTGGGATTTACCCCCCACAATGTGGTAACTACCGCGATCTTTCTGCCGCAAGCCGGCGGCGGCATGGTGGGACAATCGGGTAAGTATGCCGGTAAAGACATTGCCCAGGTGTTCTACGCGCCGCTGCTGGACCGCCTGGCGCACCTGCCGGGCGTCGACTCGGCCGCGCTGACCAGTATTCCGCCGCTGTCGCCGAACTTTCAGGCAGGGGGCTCATTCGACATTGTGGGCCGTCCCAAGGACCCCGCGAGCAAGCTCAGGGCAAGCATTCGCGCGGTCAGCCCCAACCTGTACCTCACGCTCGGCATTCGTCTGCAGCATGGACGCTTGCTCAGCGACAGTGACGGGCCGTCGGGCGAAGCCGTCGCCGTCGTGAATCATGCCTTTGTGAAGAAGTATTTTCCAGGCCAGGAGCCGCTGGGCCATCAAATCAAGATCAGTGACAAGGGCCCGCACGCAATCGTGACCATTGTGGGTGTGGTGGAGGACACCCACCAGACGACGATGGCGGACGACGCCCAGCCGGAGATCGATGTGTCGTATCTGCAACTCGCCCCGGACGACGAGCTGACGCCCTACATCCTGGCATCGTTCACCAATCTGGTGTTGCGCACGCATGCGGATCCCACGGCGGTCATTCCCAGCTTTCGTACCACATTGCGGGAGTTCGATCCCGATCTGGCGGTAATGGACATTCGTACCATGCAGGACGTAGTCGACACTTCGCTCGGCAGCCAGACGCTGGCTGTACGTCTGCTTTGGATCTTCGCCGGCGCGGCGCTGTTGATCTCGATCGCGGGCATTTATGGGCTACTTGCCTATAACGTGAGCCAGCGCACACGAGACATCGGTCTGCGAATGGCCCTGGGAGCGACGCGCTCCAATGTTGTCGGGCTGGTGCTGGGACATGCCGTGCTGCTGCTGGGAATTGGACTGGTGGTGGGAGTGATCGCGGCTATTTCGGTGGGCGGCGTAATGCGCGGCTTTCTGTATGGTGTGGTGCCGTATGATGCCTCGACCATCCTTACCGTGTCGCTGCTGCTGCTGGCCTGCGGCCTGGTGGCAAGTTACATTCCGGCGCGACGCGCCTCGCGCATCGATCCGATGACGGCGTTAAGGTGCGAGTGAGGCGGCAATTAGCAGTTAGCACTTTAGCAATTAGCAATTAGCACTTAGCACTTAGCAAAATCGCGATTCGGAGGTCTTTTGCTAAATGCTAAGTGCTAAATGCCAAGTGCTAAGTGCCTGACGCGGACAAATGAATTCATGATTACTCTGAAAAATGTCGAACGCAGTTACAAAACCGGCGCCGGCCAGACCTGGGTCTTACGCCGCGTCGACCTTACCATCCAGGAGGGCGAATTCATCACCATCATGGGCCCGTCCGGGGCAGGGAAGTCGTCACTGCTGAATGTGCTCGCGCTGTTGGATGATCAGTGGGCGGGTGAATACTGGTTCGGCGAGCAACCGGTCCATCTCCTGAAACGGAGAGAGCGCGCCGAACTGGCGAAGCGCAAGATTGGAATGGTTTTTCAAAGCTACCACCTGCTCGACGATCTCACGGTGCAGGAAAACATCGATCTGCCCCTGTCCTACAAAGACATACCACGCAGTCAGAGGCAGGGTATGGTGGCCGAAACGCTTGACCATTTTCAGATTGTGGCCAAGAAGGACCTCTATCCCAATCAGCTTTCGGGCGGGCAACAACAACTCGTCGGCATCGCACGCGCGGTGATTCACAAGCCCGCGCTGTTGTTGGCAGACGAGCCCACAGGCAATCTCCACTCCAGCCAGGCCCAAGAGATCATGGAGCTTTTCTCCGGACTGAATCGGGAGGGAACAACAATCGTGCAGGTCACACACTCCGAGGTAAACGCCTCGTATGGATCACGCACGATCCAGATGAAAGACGGATGGCTGGTAGGCGATACGGGCAATCCGGCGCTGGCGCAACCCGGGGCTCGGGCCGGCGCCGGGGTGCCGCGCGCCGACGGGCAGAGCGGGGAGGCTATGCCTTCATGAGCATGCGGTCCTCCTCGTACCCCATTGTGTCACTCCTACAGACGCATAGGCCGTGCGTACGGGTATTTATGTTGCTGCTTTGCACCCAGTTGACGGTTGCGCAGGCACAACAGCAGATGCCAAATGCGCCGGCACCGCAAGCGGCAAGTCCATCGCAGCCGCCTAACCCACCGGCATTGCAGATTCGCACGCCGCCCAGCCTGGCCATCCCGCATTCGAAGAATCCGTTGGGCGCGTACACTCCCAGTACCGTACCCAAGCCGAATCTGGCGAATTCGACGCGGCTGCAACAGCTCATTCGTGACGGCAAGCTGCAAATCTCGCTTCAGGACGCGATTGCGCTTGCGCTGGAGAACAATCTGGACCTGGCAATCGCGCGCTATAACTTGCCAATCGCCGATACCGATATCCTGCGTACCAAAGCCGGCGGCACGTTTCGTGGAGTCAACGCCGGCATCGTGCAGGGCACGCCGGGGGGCGGCGTGGGAGGATTCGGAACCGGGGCCCCCGGCGCGGGAGCCGGCGGCACGACGGGCGGGGCAGGCGGCGCGGGGGCAGGCGCTGCTGGACTTGTTCAATCCACGCTGGGTATTGGCGCCGCGGTTCCTTCGTTCGATCCCCTGCTGCTGGGGGTGACGGGAATTGAGCACCTGACGCAGCCGCTCTCCAACATCCAGCTCTACGGTGTGCCCGAGCTGCAGAGCAACACCGGCCAGGTGAACCTGAATTTCAGTCAATCATTCCCCACGGGCACAACTTATAGCCTGGAAGTCGACAACAACCGGCAGACCACGAACAGCATTTTCAGTAGCCTGAGTCCGCAGTTCGGCACCTATTACCGTTTCACGGTTCAGCAGCAATTGCTCGCCGGCTTCGGCACCGGGCCGAACCTGCGCTATCTGCGCATCGCACGCAACAACAAGAAAATTTCCGATATTGCTTTTAAGACGCAAGTAGTGGCGACCATCACCCAGGTCGCCAACATCTACTGGGACCTGGTGAGCGCCTATGAGGAGGAGAGGGTCAACGAGCAATCCAATGCATTTGCCCAGCAAAGCTTGAGCAACGCGCAAAAGCAGCTTCAGCTCGAAGCAATTCCCGCCATGGATGTGCTGCGTGCCGAGGCCGAAGTCTCCAAGCGCGATCAGGACCTCACCGTCGCCAAGACGAACCTGCAGCTGCAGGAATCGCTGATGAAGAACGCGCTCACCAGGAACCTGGACGATCCGACGCTGGAAGCGATGCCGGTTATTCCGACCGACCGGCTCGACACGGTGCAGGAAATTCCCGAAAAGCCGACCCAGGAGCTGATCACCGAGGCGTTGGTGGACCGGCCGGAATTGTCGGAGTCCGAGATTGACCTGCGTAACCGGGAAATCACGCGCAAAGCCGCGGCGAATGCGCTGCTGCCGACGGTGACGCTGGTTGGTTTCTACGGTGGAACCGGGCTGTCCGGCGAACTCAGTCCTTTTTACTCGCAGCCCTTCACGCCTCTGGTGCCCACGAATTGGTTCGGCGCATTCGAGAATGCGTTCAACAATTCCTCGCCTGATTACTTTGTCGGCGTGAACTTGAACGTGCCGATTCGCAACCGCGTGGCCAAGGCCGACCAGTATCGCTCGGAGTTAGAGTATCGCCAAGCCGAGTTGCGCGAGCAGCAACTGAAGAAGCAGATTCGCATCGAAGTACGAAACGCCGAGTATGCGCTGGAACAGGGCCGCGCCCGCGTGGAAGCGGCGCGCAAGGCGCGCGATCTGGCGCAGAAGACGTTTGGCATTATGCAAAAAGAGCAGGAGCTGGGCGCGGGTTCGAGCTTCCAGACGCTGACCGCGCAGCGTGATCTGGCGCTGGCGGAATTGGACCTGGTGAATGCCAGCACGGCTTACCAGAAATCGAAGCTCGAACTGCAGCGGTCAACCGGAACCACGCTGGAAGAGAACCATATCGAGATTCAGGATGCAGTGGACGGCACCGCCCATTGATGGAGAAATTCTTGCCACGTACACCAGGCCAAACCGAGAGGTCGCGGGACGGAGCTACTGAAGGTCGCGAACGGCAACGCACCGGCCGCATTCTGGCGGCGGATGATCAGCTGCACATTCTGGAGGCGCTCGAACTGTTGCTTCGGCCGGCGGGTTTTGCAGTCGACACCGCAAAGTCGCCTGCCGCCGTCCGCGAGGCGCTGGCCAGCGAGTTCTACGACGCGATCCTGATCGACCTGAACTACACCCGTGACACGACATCGGGTCAGGAGGGCCTCGACCTGCTCTCCGAGATAGTGGCCTTCGACAGCAGCATTCCGGTCATCGTGATGACCGCTTGGGGCAACGTTGGGCTGGCGGTTGAGGCCATGCGGCGCGGGGCGCGCGACTTCATTCAGAAGCCCTGGGAAAACGAGCGGCTGCTGGCGATTCTGCGCACGCAAGTGGAATTGCATCGCGCACTGCAGCGGACACAGCAGCTCGAAGCCGAGGCCCGGCTGCACCGTGCCGAAGGCGGTCCCGAGTTCATCGCGTCGGCGCCATCGATGCAACCGGTTTTGCAGACCATTGCGCGCATCGGGCCGTCAGACGCGAACGTGCTGGTGACGGGAGAGCATGGCACCGGAAAGGAAGTTGTCGCGCAAACCCTGCACGCCTTATCGTCGCGTGCCTCGATGCCTCTGGTTGCCGTCAACACCGGCGCGCTGCCGGAAGGGACATTCGAGAGCGAGCTGTTCGGGCATGTGAAGGGCGCATTTACCGACGCCCGCATGGACCGCATCGGGCGCTTCGAGCTGGCGGACAACGGAACCATCTTCCTCGACGAGATCGGCAACGTGCCCATCCGGCAGCAGGCGAAGCTGCTGCGCGTACTGGAGACGGGCGAGATCGAACGCGTCGGCTCATCCCGCACCAAGCGCATCAATGTTCGCGTGATTTCGGCGACGAACATCAACGTGCAGGAAGCCATCGCTGCCGGACAGTTTCGCGAGGACCTGCTGTTCCGCCTGAACACGGTGGAAATTCACGTTCCCGCCTTGCGCGAGCGGCGCGAAGATATCCCCGCGCTGGCCGCACACTTCCTGAAGCGATACGCTCAGCGCTACCGTGCGCCGGTGACGGGTTTCGCCGCGCCTGCGTTGCAGGCCATGATGCAATACGGCTGGCCGGGCAACGTCCGCGAATTGGAGCACACGCTGGAGCGAGCTGTCCTGATGGCGCAGGGCGAAGAGATACAGGTTTCCGATCTCGGCCTGAATGTGCAGCAGCGATCGCAGGGGCTGAACCTGGAAGAGCTCAGCATCGAGGAAGTTGAAGGCATCTTGGTGCGCAAGGCACTGCAGCGTTTCCACGGCAACGTAAGCCAGGCGGCGGAGGCGCTGGGCCTGAGCCGCGGCGCGCTGTACCGCCGGATGGAACGCTATGGAATCTAGTTCCGGCGAACCCGGCCCTGCCGCCCAGAAACATGCAACCGCAGCGGGTTTTGCGGCCCCATCCGTATTCCGCGCCGGGGCAAGGCCGGCAGATTCCGACGATTCCGGGCTGATTCGCTTGTCTCGCACTAAGTCTGACAGTGAGGGACATCCTCACTCCGGCAAGCACGCTCCCCAGCTGTCAGGCCGGCGGCATAAGCTCCTGTATGAAAAACGCGTCGCGCTGTTCGCGATACTCGCCGCATTACCCGGCATCGCCTTCGGCACCACGCTCATCTGGACCCACAACTGGTCGCGGGACGCGAAGATTTCGCTTACCGTGCTGGAGGTATTGCTGTGGCTGATATTGACAATTGCGCTGCTCGATCAGATCGTGCGCCCGCTGCAAACGCTGACCAATGTGGTTGGCGCTCTGCGCGAAGAGGATTACTCGTTTCGAGCGCGGGGCGCCGCGCCTAACGATGCCATGGGCGAACTGGCGCTGGAGATCAACGCCCTGGCCGATATTCTCACCGAGCAACGGCTGCAAACGATCGAAGCCACGGCGCTACTGCGACGCGTGGTGGAGGAAATTGATTCGCCGCTGTTCACCTTCGATCCCGATCACGTGCTGCGACTGGTGAATGCCGCCGGCGAACGGCTGCTGCAGCAACCCGCCGCGCGGCTGCTGGGCAAGACCGCAACCGAGTTGGAACTCAACGCCTGCTTCGATGCGACCAACGAGACCCTGATCGCGTTGCCGTATTCGGCGCCCAATGCGCGGTGGATGTTGCGCAAAGTCTCATTCCGGCAGAACGGCGTGCCGCACACGCTGATGATGCTTTCCGATGTGAGCCGCGCACTGCGCGAGGAAGAGCGTGGGGCGTGGCAGAAGCTTATCCGCGTGCTCGGTCACGAGCTCAACAACTCGCTTGCGCCAATTATCTCGATTGCCGGCAGCCTCTCGTCGCGGCTCCCTTTGCCCGAATTGCCGGAGGCGGAGAATGCGGACTTCCAGCGCGGGCTGGGCATCATCGAATCGCGTACGGCCTCGTTGCATCGCTTTTTGCAGTCGTACCGCCGGCTGGCGCAGATGCCTTCGCCCACGTTGAAGCCAGTCGAGGCGCGGCCGATGATGGAGCGGGTGGCCGCTCTGGAAACGCGTTTACCGGTGGAGATCGTATCCGGGCCGGACCTCGTCTTGATGATCGATCCGGACCTGATCGAACAGATGCTGATTAACCTGGTGCGCAACGCCGTGGACGCGGCTTTGGAGCAGGCGCAGTCGGCGAAGGCGGAAAGCGATCCTCCCAAGGTGCGCGTGCGGTGGGAGCAGACAAACGGCCACGTCACGCTCATCGTGGAAGACAACGGCATCGGGCTGCTCAATCCCAGCAACGCGTTTGTGCCGTTCTACACTACCAAGCCGGGCGGTTCGGGAATTGGATTAGTGCTATCGCAGCAGATTGCGGAAGCCCACGGCGGCTCAATCGAACTGACCAACCGTCCCGACGCACGAGGATGCCGGGTGAAGGTCACGCTGCCCAACCGGCATGCATAGCCTCGCTACTCGAAGAGATTCTCCTTGACCAGCTTTTGTCCCGCCAAGGCCGAGTAGGCCCCCCAGCCAGCCAGGCCAGCAATCAGCGCGAAGACGAAAATCGGAGCTCCGATGTAGAAGCTGGAGAGATCCGTAGTGAGGGGTATGCTGCCCACCAGGTCCACGGTGAAGATTCCAACCGCCAGAGCGACGAAACCGAAGCGCAGCACGACGAATGCTGCGACCCCATAGATAGCAATCCATATGGGGACGGTGTACAGCAGGTGGTGTTCGCTCCAGGACTTGGTGACCGTCCAGAAGGCTATAAACGCCAGCGCCGCCAGCCAGGGTTTGCGCAGGACGACGCGGAAGACGAACATCAGGAAAAAGAACACCAGAGTCGCTTGTATAGAAATTGCTACATGAGACAGGCAAGCGCCCATGATCTGGCGGAGCCCGAAGAAGAATTCAGTTGAAGGCAGGTCGGGTTCGGCATGGATGTGTTCCAACACAAGTCTGCTGAGTTCGACCAGAAGTCCCCAACTGACCCCGAGAATCACGCCGAAGAGGACATCGCGCCCCACGAGCGGATCGCGCACTCGTCCGGCCATCAAGCGCGACCACGAGATAATGGCGTGCGGCCAGTGCTTGCGCACGTACGGCTCGATAGCCAGATAGACAACGTAGAAAACAGCGGAGAGGAAGAGGGCGCCGCTACAGGCGAGGATGAACAACTCGAATGTGCCCAGGCTGGGCACGAGATGCGCGGTGAAGATCCAGACCAGCATCTGCAAGGCGAACATGAGCAGTGCGAGGCGGATAGCGCCTTGCGGATCGCTTCGTTGCTGCACATAGTTGCGCCGGGCCAGCCATATCGCACCCGCCAGAAGCACGAGCAGGAAAAGAACCAGCAGCACCTCGGGCGCCTTCGATCCAGCCTTGTTGCTCGACACCATGCGAGCGGGCTCGGTCCAATCGCCAATCAGTTCGAAGAACACCGGCTTGCCACGCCAACTTGCTGCCTCCACGCGTAGCGGCGTCGAGGACCCCGGCCACACCCCGGTCCAGGCGGCGCGCTGATCGGAAGCGCCGAGCGAATTCCACTGCGGAGCCGCGGGCTGGAATTGGGTCATGTCCAAACCGGCCAGGGTGAACAGCTGGTTCCAGTTGTACGGCGGCGGCAATCCGGCCGGCTGATTTTCTTTTTGCGGAGGAACGGCGGCGAACCGAATGAGCCGGGCCTGCGGATCGAGGGCGACGGCGATCATGCCCGACAAGATGGGCGGCGGGTCGTAAAGATCAACGATTCCGGGCGTCAGCAGATTGCTCTTGATCTGGGTGGCGACCAGATAATCCGGGCTCTGGCGTTGCCAGTAAGTCACCAGCGACGGCCGGGTCTTCAGCACAAGGTCCCAGTTGGGATGCTCACCGCCGGCATGATCGAGATAGTCGAGATAATCGTCCTGATATGAGATGCCGCTGGCGGTATCGAACGGGGGAGATGTATATCCCAGTTGCCGCACCATATCGCGTGCGCGTTGCGCCAGGACCTCTGGCGAATAGGGCATGTCGATACGCGCGATTGTGCTCATGCGCGCGGCCAGGGCGAAGAAGATGATCAGTCCTAGAAGCGCCGTCGCCCCGGCTATGAGTACATGGCGTGCCGGCATGCCGGCGGATTCGCCCGCCGCAGCCACCAACTGAGGCGACGGGGTTTCGCCAGCTGCGAGCGCGGCCGCGAGCGGGTCGCCTCCCGGTAGCGCGGCGCCCACCATCAGTGCTGAAGACGGCCGGTCCCCGGGCGCTTCGGTGAGGCAGCGCATGATAGCGCGCTCGACCGTAGGATCCATGTCGCGCACCAGCGTGGAAGGCCGATGCACGGTGCTGGTCTGGCGTACGCTTATGATCTCGTCGCGGCTGTAGCCCTGATAAGCGGGCTTGCCGGTGAACAGCTCGTAGAGGACCAGGCCGAGCGAATAGATGTCGCTACGCGCCGTGACTTCCTTGCCGGAGAGTTGCTCCGGCGCCATGTAGGCAGGCGTGCCGCTGCGCACGTCTTCGATTTCATGCGCGACGCCGGCCAGGCCGAAATCCATGATGAGGATTTCGCCGCGGCCGTCGAGCATGATATTCGCCGGCTTCAGGTCGCGGTGCAGGACGCCTTTATCGTGCGCGGCAGCAAGTCCGGCGCAAATCTTGCGGGCAATTTCCAGCGCCTTATCGGAAGGCAGCCGGCCGATGCGCCGCAGCAGGGAGGAGAGGTCCTCGCCATCGACGTATTCCATCGAGAGGAAGACCTGATTGTCGGATTGGCCGATGTCGTAAACCCGACAGACGTTGGGGTGCGAGATGCGGCGTGCAATGCGCACTTCGTTGCGAAAGCGCTCGAGAGTTCCCTCGTCGGTAGCCCGTTCAGGCAGGAACTTTAGCGCGACTGCCTGGCCCAGGCTGAGGTCGTCGGCGCGATAAACTTCGCCCATACCGCCGCGCCCCAGCAGCGAGATGATGCGATAGCGCCCCGCAACCAGCATTCCGGTGACGAACCGTCCGTCGTCCTGGCTCGAACTGGGGGTCGTAGTCCGGCGCCTGGAAGGGGGCGGCGGAGCAGTTAACGCGGTGGCCTCCAGCGTGGGCGAGTCCATGTCACCGGCTGCGCCCGAGGGCCGTTGAATCCGGTTCCCACACTGCGAGCAGAAAGGCTTTGCGTCCTCGACTTCAGAACCACATGTTGGGCAACGTTGCATGTAAGGAACTCCACCCCTGGAGTTCGAACGGCGGCGAATGCACCGCGGAGTGTATGGCAATTCTAAGACAGTTTCGAGTTTCAAGCTGGTGCGTTCCACTTCGCGAACTGAAGGCGCCCTACTCAAGGCAGATATCGGAATCCTGAGTTGACTTGAAAATTGAAACTAAGGCGCGCCCCAGCCGCCGCCGCCCGGCGTCTCCACGCGAATGCGGTCTCCGCGAGCGAGTCTGGTGGTGGCTTTGCTCGCCATCTCCTCAACCGAGCCATCGCCGCGCAGTATCTGGGTTCGACCAGGAGCGCCGGAATCTCCACCGGCCAAACCATAGGGGCGGGTCTTGCGGCGATCCGCAAGCAACGTGACCGATGCGTCCGTGAGGACCTCGATTTCGCGGACAATGCCGTCGCCGCCGCGATGAAATCCGGCGCCGCCGCTGGCTTCGCGCAGACTGTATCGGGTCACGCGAAATGGGTAGCTGTGCTCCAGCGCCTCAGCCGGCGTGTTCAGCGAGTTGGTCATGTGGGTGTGGATGCCGGAGACACCATCGCGCGCGGCACTGGCACCTGAGCCGCCGGCGATGGTCTCGTAATACGCAAAGGGAATCGGTGCTCCGGTGCGCGTGTCCATGCCGCCGATGGTGAGATTATTCATCGTCCCTGAAGAAGCCGCTGGAATGCGGTCGGGCAAAGCCTGTGCGAGGGCGCGCAGTAGAACATCGACGATGCGCTGCGAGGTTTCGACATTGCCTCCGGCAACAGCTGCGGGCGCTTGGGCGTTGACGACGGAGCGCTCGGGAGTAAGCAGCCGAATTGGACGCATCAGCCCAGCTGTGGCGGGAACGTCCTCATTCAAGAGGCAGCGGAACACATAGAAGCAAGCTGAGAAGGTAATGGCTTCGACGGCGTTGATGCTGCCCGCGACCTGCGGCGAGCTGCCGGTGAAATCGATCAGCACAGGCTTCGAGCGATCACGGGGGAAGGTGAGACGCACCGCGATCCGAACCGGCGAGCCGGAAACGCCATCGTCATCAAGACAGTCCTCGGCCGCGTAGCTCCCGGCCGGAACGTTGGCGAGAAAGGCACGCATGATGCGCTCCGAATACCGCATGAGTGCGCTTCCGGCATTCTGCACGCGGGCCAATTTATATCTCTGGCAGAGCTCGCGCAGGCGCGCGATACCTGTGTGGCACGCCGCCAGCTGCGCCTGCAAATCGCCCTCCCGCTCCTCAGGCGTGCGAACGTTGGCCAGCAGCAGCGCGAGCACATCGCCATCTACCCGGCCACCACGCACGATCTTTACCGGAGGAATGCGAAAGCCTTCCTGATAGATCTCACGGCAAGGCCCCATCGATCCGGCATACGTACCGCCTATGTCGGCGTGGTGCGCGCGTGCGGCGACGAAAAAGTCCGGACGAGCCTGCCTTTCAAGCCGATGTGTCCTCGAAGCTGATTTCCAATGAGGTTTTCGGGATGCGACGAACACGGGCGCGACGACCGTGATGTCGGGCAGGTGAGTGCCGCCTCGAAAAGGATCATTCAACATCACCACATCGCCTGCGCTGAAGCTGAGCGCCTCAAGGGCGGCGCTCACCGACATCGGCATCGAGCCAAGATGCACCGGCATGTGGTCGCCCATGGCCAGCACCTGTCCCGCGGCGTCGAAGAGCGCACAGGAATAGTCGCGACGCTCCTTGATATTGGGTGAAAACGCCGTGCGACGCAGCGACGCGCCCATCTCTTCGGCAATGGAGTGAAAGAGATTGCGAAAGACTTCCAGCTCGATTGGATCGGCGAGCATGGGTGGAAGTGTATCGCGACTGCGCCTGGCAATCTCCTCGCCGATGACTGTAGCAGCCTGGCTTAGAACACAACCCGGAAATCTGCGCAAGGGAATCCGATAAATTTTTGTTGACATTCCGGAAAAGTAACCGCAATATCTTGGGTAGTTGTATTGCAACTACCATGATGTTGGGTAAGTGAAGTTGACCAAGGGTTTTTCAAGGGAGAGTTTCAAAAAAGGAGGATATCCGATGCCAGCTAAGAAGAAAGCTGCTAAGAAGGCCGCAAAAAAGAAAAAGAAGTAACTTGGAGCGAGGCCTGCGGGCCTCGTTTGCTTTTGTTGGACTAAAGCAGGCCTCCGCAATTTGCGGAGGCCTTGTTGTTGCACCCGACTTTCACTGACGAGATTTTCGCTCGGCCTTAGGGGTGCCCCTCCAACTGATAGTTGCAGGTTCCGTTTGTCGGCTGCATCGGTAACGTTGGTGGCTGCAGCAGGTGTGGCGAGCTGAAGTCGAAGAAGCCGTTCGTAGGATCGGCCATGTCGGGCGTGTTGGCATCACGCTGGGTCAGCGCCGGCACATTGAAGCGTTCTTCAATCAGCTTCAAGATCGACGTGTAATCGGTAGCCAGGTGAATGACGGTTTGCGGCTTGGACCACGGCGAGATCACGACTACTGGCACGCGGAATCCGGTCACGTTGAATTCGCCCGTCTGGTCGCCGGGCTGGAGGTCTTGCGGTTGGAGGAAATCGCCGGGGGGCGTGGCCAGCACAGGTCCGACGTGATCGAACGTTCCCCCGCCTTCATCCCAGGTCAGGATAAACACTGAATCAGGCCAGGCCGCGCTTGCAATCAGAGCGTTGATTGCGTTCTCGGTGCGCACCGAACCGGTTTGCACGTTGTTGCCGGGATGCTCATCGTAGCCGGTCGAACTGGCACGCTCGATAAAGATGACTTGCGGCAGCATCTGATCGGCGTTCGGGCTGGCCAGAATGTTGTAGTACTCCTGAATGTTGCGCACGTTTCCCTGAATCTGGGGATCGTTCCAGTCGGCCCATTGCGACAGGAAAACACTATTGTCCTGGTAGTAGTAGCGCCAGGTGACACCGGCCTGGGTGAGCGCGCGGAAGATGGTGGGCTGCTGCCAGGCAGGATCGTTGGGATTCGATGGCGGAAAGGCATGGCCGTAAGAGGTGGCCGAGAACAGGTACATGCGGTTGGGAATCGTGTTCGCCGGAATGGGCGAGTACCACGAATCGTCGGTAGTGAATTGCGTCGCCAGTTCGTAGTAGTAGGGCAGATCGGTCTGGTCGTAATAGCCGAGCGGCCGCGAATGCGTCGGGTCGTACTGATCGCCCGTTCCGCCTGACAAGGTGGTGTCGAGGAAGCGGTCCATCTTGTATTGCGAGTTCTGTGTCAGGTTCAGCCAGTCGTTGCCTATCAAATCCATGTCGTAATGAGTTTCGTCCCAGGAGGGCGACAAATTCTCGATGCACTCGGTGCGGGCGTGGAACGGTCCGTAGCACCCACCTTGCGGATTGCAGATCTGGTAGTCCGACGGCAGCGTATGCAGGTCATTCACATCGCTTAACTGCGCGCCCTGAATCGGCGGCTGATGATTTACGCGATACTCCGCCAGCTCGCCAAAGTAGTTATCGAAGGCACGGTTCTCCTGAACCATGTAGATGATGTGATTGATGTTCGAAATTCCTCCCGTGCTGACCGTCACCGTCGCTGTGGCGGTCACCGGCGGCGCCCCGGGGTAGATCGAGGTCGCAGTCGCGGTGTAGGTGGTGGTCTGCGTGGGGTTCACGGTGTAGGTGCCCATGTTAACCGGCATCACCTGCCCGATGCCGGGGCTGATGCTGATGGAGGCAGCGTTCATGGTTGTCCATGACAGGGTGACTGCTCCGCCCGGCGGTACAGTTTGCGGTGAGGCTGAGAATGTCAGCGTTGTGGGCTGCTCCACCATGACCGTTACCTGCTGCGAAAATGCCTGACCGCCGGTGGGGGCGGGGCCGGTCACCGATAGCTGAAAGGTCGTGTTGGTGCCGAGGGGGCCGGTTGGATATGTGCCGGAACATATATTTCCGCTGCAGCTTGGTGGTGGAAGCTGGACAGTCGTGTTGCTTGTGACGTTAATCAACTGCCATGAGGTACTGCCGTTATTCGGGCCGCTGAAGGTCAGCGTCACCTGCTGCCCGGCCGGAACCATGTTGGCGGAAGCGCTCAGCATTACCGGCACCACGACGAGCGTTGCCGTGGCCGGTTGCGACATCTGCGTACCCGCGCTGGCGACGGCCTGGAAGATGGTGGTCTGCGTCAGTCCGTTCGTGTTGTACGACCATGCCGTCGCCGACAATGGAAGCAGAGGCATGTCATCGGTCACAATCGTGGGTGCGACGGTGAATGCCGTGGCATTGCTGGTAGCCCAGGAGAAGTTCGCGAATTGTCCAGGGGCGACGATCGTAGGCGTCACCGCAAAACTGGAAATCGTGGGCGCCGGCGTTCCCCCTCCGCCCGAGCCGCCGCTTCCTCCCGAGCCGCCACTCCCACCCGACCCACCGTTTCCACCAGTTCCACTGGTGTTATTCGTGCTTCCTCCGCTGCATCCGACGGCGATCAAAACTGAGAACAGGGCAAAAACAGCTGCAGCATTGCGTAACCGGTACATAGAGCCCGACCCACCTTTGGTGTGCGCGACTGACGAAGCGCGCGGAGAATTCGTAACGCACATTGTTCTGCGATCTTGCGCGACAGACGAAGGCGAACAAAACCTATGATTCAGCGGCTCACGACGGAGTTGTTCCGGGCGGGGGCTGTCGACCAGAGTTCCTGAATCCCTGCTCACCGCGGAGTCGTTGAGCGGCTTTGAGGTATTGTGAAGGTACGCATAGTGAAGATGTTTCAAGAGCTAAGCAAGGGGGCTTGATGAGGTTCTGGTTCTACGTGTTTGCCGCGCTGGGGTTGACGTTAGGCGTCTGCGAAGTTGGGTGCCATAGCTCGGGAGGGGCGAGTGGTGGTCGTCCCGGAACCGTACACAGCGACGCGCCGGGGTTCTCGCTGCAGGACATCAACGGCCGTCCTCTCGACCTGGCTACGTATCACGGCAAGGTAGTACTACTGAATTTCTGGGCGACCTGGTGTGCGCCTTGCCGCGGCGAGATTCCCAGCTTTGTGCAATGGCAGGACAGCTACGGCCCGCAAGGGCTGCAGATCCTCGGCATTTCGATGGACGACGGGCCCCAGCCGGTACGTTCGTTTTATCAGCAGTTCAAAATGAACTACCCGGTCGCGGTGGGTACTGACAAGCTGGCGCAATCCTACGGCGGAGTGCTTGGGCTTCCGGTGAGCTTTCTGATTGGGCGCGACGGCAAGATTGTGTCGAAATATGTGGGGGCGGTGGACATACCCACGGTGGAACAAACCATCAAGTCGCAGCTGCAGACGAAGTGAAGGACGCGGCTGGCTGTACCGGGTGGGGCGAGCCTTCGGGCGCACGCTCCAGGCATAGTCGGCTTCAGCCGACGACATCCGCGCGGCCGGCTAAAGCCGGCTTCGTCTTCAAAGAGTGCTGCTGACGCGGCGCTGAAGCGCCGCTCTACCCGCTCATGCCCCCCGAGCATCATCGATGAAACTGCCGCGAGTAGCTCTCCAGTAACGATTTCTCGCCGCGCTGCTTCACCGCGGAACCCCAGCAGCGGCAGAACTTCTTCCATGCGCTTCGGATATCGAGTGCGAAGCAGGCCCTGTGCGCTCATGCCGCGCAGCGCAACAGCGGCGTCGACCGGCTCGCCAAACGACGGCTCGAATTGGACATGATGCAAGCCGCGCAGATAAATTTCCGATTCTGCGCAGTCGAGCTCATACAACGCAGCCACAACCTCCGTCAGGGCGGCGCAGCGCTTGTCGAGCTTGGCCGGATCCTTCATCAACCGCTCGAACGCCATCACCAGCTCCGGCACAAGCTGCGCAACGCGCAATTCGCCCGCGACGTTGGCTGCCTTCGCAACTACCAGGTTCGAGCGGTTTGCGAGATAAGAGCGCAGCTGTCTTTCCGTCTGCTCAGCGGAGGTTGCTGCGCGCAACTGGCTGATCGCGCTAAGCGCGCTCTCAATGGGATCGTTCTTGCTCATGCTTCTTGTTGTCTTTATCGGTTCGGGCTGTAGCTTCGTCCCAAATCTTACCGTGCTGACCATTCTCGCGAACTATACTTTGCCCGCATGGATCGCCGCTCGGCACTTCAGGCGCTTTTGGTCGTTGCGGGTGCGGCTGCGCTGGAAGGCTGTGCCGCCAGGCATGTTTCTCAGCCGAGTGTGGCGCTTGCCCCAAACGCGACTCCCTTATTAAAGCTGCCAAAGGTCAATGTTCACGCTGACCGCGAGATTCGCACCGTGGTCGGCCTGCGGCCATTCCGTCCGTCGGGGTTCGTCGTCAGCGCGCAGAAGTTTGACGAGAAGATTGTCGTGCACAATTACGGCCACGGCGGCGGAGGCGTCACTCTCTCCTGGGGAACCGGCGAGGTGGCCTGCCGTGAGGTCGACATGACCGGCGAGAAGAATGTGGCTGTGCTCGGCTGCGGCGCGGTAGGCCTTGCGACCGCGCGCCTGCTGCAAGAACGCGGATGTGCCGTCACGATCTACGCCAAAGATCTGCCGCCGAACACGACCTCGAATATTGCCGGCGCCCAGTGGTCACCAGCCTACGTTTTCCGTCGCGACCATATCGCGCCGGACTTTATGCCGCGCTTCGTGGAAGCGTGTCATGTTGCCAATCGCCGCTATCAACTGATGGTGGGCCCGCGATACGGTGTTCGCTGGCTGCCGAATTTCTGGATGGGCGACGAGCCAATAGCAAGCGGCGGCCTGCTCAGTCCGGACGGCCCACTTCGCGACCTGTACCCGGAGACGCATTATCTTGACGCAACCGAGAACCCGTTTCCGTTCCCGTCTGTGCTGCAGTTCGACACCATGCTTATCGAGCCCAACCGTTATTTGCCGGCGATCATGGACGATTTCCGCATCGCCGGAGGACAGATTAGGGTGCGAGAGTTTGGCAGCGTTGTCGAGTTACAGAGGTTGCCGGAGAAGGTGATTGTGAACTGCACTGGGTTGGGCGCGAGGGCGCTGTTCGGCGACGAGGAACTTACGCCCATCCAAGGCCAGCTGACGATACTGCTGCCGCAATCGGAAATCGAGTACTGCACTATTCCGCCGGACCTGTATATGTTTCCGCGCAGCGACGGCATTGTGCTCGGCGGCACGCATGAAGAGGGCGTCTGGTCGCTTGAACCGAATCTGGAAGCGAAGCGACGCATTATTGCCGAGCACGCCCGCATCTTCCAGCAGATGAAGTGAGCCTGCCCCTCAATACCCGCGGCGGAAAAGCATGTTCGCCACGGAGGCACGGAGGTCACGGAGGTTATTAAACGGGGTGTTCCTGCATCCGGAGCCAGATAGAAGGATCTGTACGTTTGCTTCCCAACCAACAAATGCAAACCCTGCGCAGAAAACTCTTTCCGAGTGTAAGACTCAACAAAGCTCCGCGTCCTCCGTGCCTCCGTGGTGAATTCGTCCGGTCTTACTGGAATCACTGTTGATGTTCGCTCAGAACGAGAACAGCATCTGCAGATCGATGCGCCGGTTCGCTGAGCCTGAAGAGAATGGGGCTGCGGCTGTCGAGTTCGACAGTCCGAACAGCGGCGAATCGAGGTTTCCGACCGGCAGTCCATAGTTCACGTTGTTCAGCAGATTGCGTGCGCTAACACTGAACGTCAGATTGTATTTGTGGTTGGTCTCGCTGCCGAAGGTGAACGGGCTGCCACCTCCGCCGCTGAGGCCACGCGGACCCAAACCACCGCCGCCGCCGCGTCCTCCGCCGCCACCTCCGGGTCCACCGCCCCCTGACCCTGTGCGCCCCGAAACCTTCGGCCCTATTCCCCAAGTCTTGCTGAGGCGCATATTGAGCGTGAACAGGGCCGGTCCGTGACCATAGTTGATCGGGGCCAGCGGTTGACCAGCGATAGGAACGGTGTTGAAGGTCCCATACGGTGTAACCACGACGCGTCCCCCCGGCCCAGCGGTTGAGGCCAGAGCAGGGCGATCATTGAAGATCGAGTCGCCGTTCAGGTCCTGTCCGACGATGATGTTGAACGGCGCGCCCGAGTCGGCGAGGATGAATGGACTAAGACGCAGCGCGTAGGGCAGAGAAATCGTGCCTCCGAGAAACGCACGATTGCGCACATCGAAGGCAGCGCGGCCGTAATCCTGGTTGGGGTCATAGGAGTTCGAGACGAATTCCGCTGTGCCGACACCGTTGCCGCCGAAGGCCCCGCCAAAACCCCCACCGCCGCCCGAAGAAATCGACACCGCTCCTCCCGAGCCCAGATCGCTGTTGGCGAAGGTCAGCGCGTAAAAACCGAAGAGCGAGATTTTCGACCCCAGGGCGTAACGGACGTTAGTGATCAGCTGGTTCTCTTCAAACACACCGCCGGAGTTGTACTGGTAAACGTTATCGTTATTACCAAGCGGGCGAACGTCGCTGGGGGGATAGGTTCCGGGCAAAGGAGCGTTGGCATTACGCAGAATCAGCTGGTGAATGCCGCGCGAATTCAGATAGGTGACGGAGACGGTGGCGTTCTTGGTCACCTGCTGCTCAACGCTGAAGGCGGCTTCCATGGCGTAGGGCACGTGTAGATTGTTCGCAACCTGGTAGCTCGTCGGCGAATTGGTGGCCAGCATCGACAACTGCGCCGGCGTAGGGATCAGCGGATAAAAGTCCGGGTTTGCCACAACGTATTGCTGCTGGGTGACGCCATTGAAGCGCTCGGCTTGCAGCAGGTAATTGTAGGAAAAGCGGTCGTAGAAAATGCCATAACCTCCGCGGAGCACGGTCTTGGGCTGCTTGCTGTGTCCCAGCCCGTAGGCGAGGCTGACACGCGGGGCCCAGTTGCCCTCGTAGGGGATGCCGGTCTGGGTTTCGTAGCGCAATCCGTAGCTCAGCGTGAGGTTGGGGCGGATTTTCCAGTCGTCCTGGGCGTACAGTCCGATATCGACCATCGAAACATCGGAGAGCGGGAAGCCGGAGACAAGCGTGAATTGGCTGGCACCGCCGCCCATGGCGCGAATCTCGGCCGGCGTCAATCCGGCGGCGAGACCGTTCACGGTGATCTGGTAAGCGCTCAGCGACGCGAAATTGTACGAGCCGTTAAAGCCGGCGTCCTCATTGCTGGAATACAGCGTGCCGCGCAGCCTGCCGCCAAACTTGATGAAGTGCTTGCCATGCGAGATCGAGGTGAAGTTCTGCAGCTCGTAGTGGTCTTGATGGCTGACGCTGGTGCCTGACGAGCTACCGCCGCTGGTAAATGCGCCCTGTACGACGAGCGTGGGATCGAGGCTAAGCGGCGCCTGCGTGTCGCTATCGCGGATGTATTGAAACCGCGTCTCGTTGATCATCCTCGGATTGATGATCTGGGTGTCGGTGATCTGAACGGTGTTTTCGTCGCTATGCGTGTTGAAGCCCGTCGATGGCAGTGAGAACTGGCCGATGCCTCCGTTGTCCTGCGTGTTCCGCGTGTACTGATAGCGAATGGTCAGCGTGTTGTTGGGCGTCAGCTGGAAGTCGACGCGCGGGCTGATGTTCAGGCGCGTCGAGGGGCTGGGAATGGCTGCGGTGAATGGTGTAGCGACGTTTCCGGGACCTAGCACCTGCGCCACCACTACGCTGACGTTATCGATGTCGCGCTGTTGTGCGGTGAAGAAGAACGAGGCCTTCTTGCTAATGGGGCCGCTGACGTTGCCGTTGAAGATTTCGGAAGAGTAGCCAGGAGTCTCGGTGATGAATGGATTGAGGGAATTGAATGCCGACGAATTCCCATTCACCAGAACTTGGCCATGGAACTGGTCGGTGCCGGGCTTGGTGAAGATTTCGATTCGTCCGTAACCCAGCTTGTCGTACTCGGCGGAGAACGGGTTCTGATTGATGCGGATCTCGCGGATCGCCGATTTCGGCGGCAGCTGGCCCGCGGTGAATCCATCTACGTAGATCTGCCCGCCGTTTGGTCCGGCCGACGGACCAGCCAACGCCTCCAGTTCGGATTGCAGCTCATCCGGATCGTCCGATAGCGCGTCGAGATCCTTGCCCTTCAAAACAATCGTGCCCGCGCTGCTTTCCGGGCTGACGCCGACCTGCGGAGCCTCTTCCTGCACCTCCACATGTTGCTGCTCGACGGCAATCTGCAGTTTGATTTCGAGCTCCTGCGTCTGGCCGGCGGTTACCTCTACGCCGGGTTCATCGTCCTCGGCGAATCCCTTGGCCGTGATGGTGACGTCATACGAGCCGGCAGGTAATCCGCGAACGGTGAACACGCCCTGTGGATCGCTCTTGACGTTGACCGACTTGCCGTCAGCGCCTCTGACGGTCACGGATGCTTGCGGAACGACGGCGCCGGAAGGATCGGTGACGCGCCCGCGCAGTCCACCGTTGGGATTGCCTTGGGCGGACGCGCCGGCGGCGAACAGGGAACAGATGAGCAGAATGACGACACACAAACGCATTTACGGTTCTTAGACCTTTACGAAGTCGAAATGAGAGCTATACGTATTCCTTCAGGGAGCGTCGCCTGTTCCCGCATTTGCTCCGGCAGACAGGTTCCAGGGCGAGAGGATGGTGCTGGCCTGGGAAGGTGAGGCGGCCTCGAGGATCGGTTCGACGCCACTAAGCAGGATGATGACCGTCGAAGGAGTTTCGGGCGTGCCTTCGGTTGCGACAATCATGACGGCGGTGCCCTTGCTTAGGCCGCCCAGGCTGACGGTTGGCATACGGTTCAGCATCTGCTGAAAATCAGGCGCTCCGCCCGGACGCCCGCCACCAGCTCCGGGAGGGCCTCCGCCGGCTTGCGCTCGCGTGGGAGAGCCGGCGCCGTGCGTCCCTTGTCCCGCTCCGGCGCCGGCCGCGCCACCCTTCAGACGCATGGCGATGCGTTGCGCGAACATCGCCGGCAACTGATGCATTTGCGAGTCGGGCCCGGTCTTCAGCGTCACCGGCCGCTTGCTCGCGAGGTCGGTCACGGTGATCGTGTTGTTCGCCGCGTCGGCGGAAATCACCGTTGCCGGAATGCTGCGGAAGGTCCCGGAGACAACCTCGGCGGCGGTCAGCTCCTTACCGTCTTCGCTCTTCGTGCCGCGCGCGCGCAGTTGATCGTCCGGCTTGATCTGGTCAAGTGTGCCCGGCTTGGCATCGTCGAACTTGATGGAATCGGGAGCATAGCGCCTGATGATGGTGTCCTTCGAAACCTTGACCGCCAAAGTATTGGGTGCGCCCAGGGTGCCGGTGGAGAGCGTGATCGTTCCCGTCCCCGTATCAACCGCCTTCACGACACCACCTACCCCGTTCTTCTGCCACTGCTCGCGATCATGCTGCTGCTTCTCCGCTACATCGGACTTCTTCATCACCACCGCAGTCGTCGCCATCACCGACTTGCCGTCATCGGAAGGGGCGCCTCCGACAAGGAGGCGGTCGCCGACTTGGACATCGGAGAACATGATCGGCGTCGCATTCTTGAGATCGGTCTGCCCCGGCTCCATGCGCACCAGGCGAGTGCTCGGCGCAATCGTGACTTTGACGTCCGTGCCGCTGTCGCTAGCGAGAGTGATGGTGTTCCCATCGATCGACTTGATCACCCCGACGACGCGCGTCCTCTTCGGGGCACTCGACTCCTGCGTGGCGTTTTGCTGCGCCGGGCTGCTGGCTCCGAGCACGCTGAACCAAACGACCGCGAGGCTGGCGAGAAATCTCAGCCGTGATGGAAACAACCTCAGCATTCTACTGGTACTAGGGTAAAGGTGCCTTATGGGACTCTCTGTTAAGAAAACATAAGTTTTGTAAACAAGAATTTGCAATGCCGTTTCGCGCATGGTTGCGCGCTGCGATCACCACACCAACGGTAGCAAGCGATAACGAGCGCTCTGGCAGTATTCCATGTACCCCTGCAGATTCTTCGATAAATATCGCTCCTCATCGAGAAGCCGCCAAATGATAGCCGCGAACATCAACGGTGCAATCAGCAACCCCCAATACGATCCAAGGGCGAGTGGAAAGAAGGTGAGTATGAGCAGCACTCCGACGTACATGGGATGGCGGACGATTCGATACGGGCCCGTTGTCACCACCGTCTGACCGCGCTCAACGCAAATCGTAGCCGCAGCAAAGCTGTTCGCCTTAAACGTCAGAAAGATCACGAAGAATCCGATTGCGATCAGAAGATCGCCAGTGATGACGACGGCGGCAGGAACATGAGACCATCTGAAGCGGTGGTCGAGTCCAGGGATGATGAACTCGGGGAGAAACAATACGCTCAGCACGGCCACAATGATTTTCTGGCTTCGTTCTTTCTCCGCAACGGGTCCCCTGCGCAGCCTGCGTTGAATCAAAGCCGGATCGCGTTTCAGAAAATATCCGCCGCCGGTCGCCATAAGCACCCCGAACATGCCCCAAAGCGTCCAGCCTTGCCAGAAGTTCAGAGTGCCGGCGGGAAGGAACAACAGCACGGGAAACACGGCGAAGAACTTCAGGACAAACAGCAAAATTCCTCTCGAAGGTCTGGCGGCTTCAGCCATATCAACCTCCGGCGTTTCTCTAGCAACTCTATACACCTTCGGACCTTGTTTGCGCAGTGAGATCGCAATCGGGAAGTTGGTGGTCCCGACTCGACGAAGTGGGTGAAACAATCAGTCCAGCGTTTGCGTATAACGATTTTCAAGGTAGGGTGATGCAACTACAAATCGATAAGCTCTCCAAGCGCTATCCCGGCGGCACGCAGGCGCTGCAGGATGTTTCGCTATCCATTCCGCAAGGCATGTTCGGACTGCTTGGCCCCAACGGTGCAGGGAAGTCGACGCTGATGCGCACCCTAGCCACATTGCAGGAAGCCGACACCGGCAGCGTTACGCTCGACGGCATCGACGTGCTTCGGCAGAAAGACGAAGTTCGCAGGCTGCTGGGGTATCTGCCGCAGGAGTTCGGTCTCTACCCGAAGGTCACCGCCGAAACCCTGTTGACGCATTTTGCCGAGCTCAAGGGCATTGAGAACGCGAAAGAGCGGCGGGAGGTGGTGCATGCCCTGTTGCGTCAGACAAATCTGTGGGACCATCGCAACAAGCCGCTGGGCAGTTTTTCCGGAGGCATGAAGCAGCGCTTCGGCATCGCCCAGGCGCTGCTGGGCAATCCGCGGCTCATCATCGTTGACGAACCGACCGCCGGGCTCGATCCCGAGGAGCGAGTGCGTTTCCACAACCTGCTGAGCGCCATCGGCGAGAACGTGGTCGTGATTCTCTCCACGCACATCGTCTCCGATGTGAGCGATCTCTGCCGCTATATGGCAATCATCCATCAGGGCCGGGTGCAGGCAACCGGCGAACCGATGACGCTCGTTGCGCAGCTCAACGGCCGTGTCTGGCGTAAGCCGATTGAGCGCTCGCAAGTCGCCGACTACCAGCAACGCTTTCAGGTCATCTCCATGCACCTGTTCGGCGGCCATAACGTTGTGCACGTCTTGCGCGACGAACTTCCCGAGCCGGGATTCGAGCCGGTCACGCCCGGTCTGGAAGACCTGTACTTCGCGACCATCAAGGGCTTCACGCTCGGGGCGGCGAACTAAGCCATGATCGGCGCCATCGCCCTTTTCGAGCTGCAGCAGCGCCTGCGCAGGATTTCCACCTACGTGTACTTCGTGGTGTTCTTCGGCTTGGGTCTACTCTTCGCCTTGATGTCGGGCGGCGCTTTTTCGCAAGCCAGCGTCGACTTCGGTACCGGCGGCAAAATCCTGCTCAACTCGCCGTACGCGCTCAACGGCATCATCACCTACATCTGCTTTTTCGGCATCGTGATCACCGCGGCCATCGCAGGCCAGGCCACTTATCAGGACATCGATAACCGCTCTGCGGTGTTCTTCTACACCGCGCCGATCACCAAGCTCGACTATCTTGGCGGGCGCTTCCTCGGCGCCGTCGCGTTGCAGGTGCTCATTTTCAGCAGCGTCGGGCTGGGCGCGTGGATCGGCACGCTGACGCCTTGGATTGACAAGACTCGCATCGGCCCGCAGCTGTTCGCGGCCTATCTGCAGCCCTATTTGATCAACGTCTGGCCGAATCTGATCTTTCTCACCGCTATTTTCTTCGCGCTCGCCGCACTTACGCGCAAGATGCTGCCGGTATACGTGGTCGGCGTGCTGGTATTGATCGCCTACTTCACGCTTCAGCAGGCACAAACCGCCGGACTGCAGACCGGCTTGCGCGCCGCCTTGTGCGATCCGCTGGGCAGCGCTCCCATCGATCGCGTTACGCGTTACTGGACTCCCTTCGAACGCAACACACAGTTGATTCCCCTCGGCGGGGCTCTGCTAGCCAATCGCGCGCTATGGCTTAGTGTGGGCGCGATCTCGTGGATCGTCGCTTACGTGAGGTTCGCTTTCGCCTATCCCACGGAGGGCGGCAAGTCGCGCAAGACCGTCGAAGAGAACGGCGCAATAACAGTTGCACAAGCGTTGCCGGTCGCGCATCCCGTGTTTTCCTCGGCTGCTTCATTCCGACAGCTGCGATCGTTGACCTGGATTCACTTCACCGAAACGACCAAGAACATTTTCTTTGTGGTGCTGATGCTCGCTGGGTTTCTGTTCTCGACCAGCGCCGCATCCGGCATGCTGAGTCCAGAGGCGGCGCGCACCTACCCGCTGACCCACCTGATGCTGCTGATGGCGGGCGGCGGCTTCCTGATTTTTGCTCTCGCCATCATCATCTTCTACTCGGGCGAACTGGTATGGCGCGAGCGCGATGCGCAACTCAATCAGGTGATGGACGCTTTGCCGCTGCAGCGCTGGGTGCTGTTCAGCTCCAAGCTGTTCGCGCTGATGCTGGTGCAGGTTCTGGTCGTGTTGACGATCTTCGCCGCCGGCTTGATCGTGCAGGTCGCGCAGGGGTATCACCACTTCGAGTTCAGCCTGTATTTTCGCGAGCTGTTCCTGAACCGCCTCACGCAGCTTTGGATTCTCTGCGTGCTCGCAATCTTCGTGCAGACGCTGGTCAACAACAAGTATCTTGGCCACTTTGTGATGGTGTTGTACATCGTGGCGACCATCGCGCTGCCGCCCGCCGGCTTTCAGAATTACCTTTATCGCTTTGGCGAAACGCCGCCCGTCACCTATTCCGACATGAACGGCTACGGGCCGTTCCTGCAGCCGCTGCTCTGGTTTCGCACGTACTGGCTGATTGGCGCGGTGCTGCTGGCGATCGTCACAAGCCTGTTGTGGGTGCGCGGAACTGAGAGCAGTTGGCGAGTGCGGATGAAGCTCGCCCGTGAACGGTTCTCGGCAGCTTCACTCGCGGGCGCGACGGCCTGTGTGGTGCTGATGTTGGGCGTCGGCGGCTTCATCTTCTACAACACACACATCCTGAATCCGTATCGCACCACGTTTCAGATTGACGACGCGCGCGCGCAATACGAGACGAAGTACAAGCAGTACTGGTCATTGCCACAGCCGCGAATCACCAACGTCAGCAGCCACTACGATATTTATCCCGATCAGCGTTCGGTTTCGATCAGCGGCACCATGACGCTGGAGAACAAGACTGACGCGCCGATTGATCGCGTCGCAATTACTCTGTGGCCGGTTGACTTGGCGCCGTTGCCGCGCCCACACATCAAAGTCAATCGCCTGAGCTTTGCCGGCGGCCAGAACGCTGTAATCGAAGATCCCTCGCTGGGCTTCTACCTCTATCAGTTGCCGCAGCCGCTCGCGCCGCATAGCGGCATCCAGCTCGATTTCGCGGTTCAGTACGACAACCCCGGATTCCAGAACTCCGCGCCGAACACCGACATCGTCGGCAACGGCACATTCATCAATGACCGTTATTCGCCCTACATCGGCTATGCCCCGGATATCGAGTTGACCGACGACAGCACGCGCCACAAGCACGGTCTTGACAAAGGACGCCGGCTGCCCACTCTCAATGACGTGGCCGCGCGGCAATACAACAGCGGTAGCTTCGACGCCGACTGGATCAACTTTGAAGCCACGGTTTCGACCACGCCGGACCAGATCGGCATCGCGCCCGGATACCTGCAGAAGGAGTGGACAGAGAATGGCCGTCACTATTTCCGTTACAAGATGGACGCGCCCATCCTGAACCTTTATTCCATTCAGTCAGGGCGCTACGCCGTGCGGCGTGATCGCTGGCAGAACGTCAACCTGGAGATTTACTACCAGCCTGGCCACGAGTTCAATCTCGACACCATGATGGAGAGCATGAAGGAGACGCTCGCCTATTGCACGGCCAACTTCAGCCCCTTCCAGTTCCATCAGCTGCGCATCATCGAGTTCCCCGGCTACGGTACTTTTGCCGAGTCATTCGCCAACACCATTCCGTTCTCCGAGGCGATCGGATTCATCACCAAGGTCAGCAGCAAGCCGGACGCGGTGAATCTTCCGTTCTACGTGACCGCGCATGAGACCGGGCACCAGTGGTGGGGACATCAGGTGATGTCGGGCTACGTACAGGGTGCGACTTCGATCGACGAGACCATGGCGCAGTACACCGCGCTGATGGTGATGAAGCATCACTTCGGAGCGGAGTCGATGAACCGCTTCTTGCGCTTTGAACTCGATCGCTACTTGAGCGGCCGCGGAACCGAGCGCAACGAAGAGAATCCGCTGTACCTGGTCGATCCCAACCAGGGTTATATCCACTACCGCAAGGGTTCGCTGGTGATGTACGCGTTGCAGGACTATGCCGGGGAGGACAAGATCAACCAGGCAATCCGCGGGTTCATCGGACAATTCGCCTTCAAGGGGCCGGCTTATCCGGTGTCGCTCGACCTCGAAGGTTATTTCCAGAAGTTCACTGCGCCGCAGTATCAGTACGTCTTCGACGATCTGTTCAAGAACATCACCATCTATGACAATCGCACGCTTTCGGCCGACTACGTGCAGCAACCGGATGGCAAGTATGAAGTGCACCTGGTAGTCGAATCGAAGAAGTTCCGCGCCGATGGTCGTGGCGAGGAGCACACAATTCCGGTGAATGACTGGATCGATATCGGCGTGCTCGGCAAAGACGGCAACTATCTCTATCTGGAGCGGCAAAAAATTGATCAGGACAAGACCGACCTCACGTTGACCGTGAGCGGCGTTCCAGCCAAGGCAGGCATCGATCCCCTGGACAAGCTGATCGACCGCAATCCGGAGGACAACGTGATCGCGGTGAAGAAGCGGTAGTTGGGTAGTGCGACGCTTAAGCGCCGGGTATCGCGGGACCAACGTACGATGCGTCTGGGGATGGTCATCGGCGATGACCACCCCAGGCCTAAATGAGTCGTGACCGTGGACGCCAGGTCAGGTAGAGCGAACCTCTAGGTTCGCGTCTCACCCGTTCCATTACAGCCGCCCGCAGGTACAACTCGCCACGCGAGTTGTACCTGCGGGGGTTCTTTTGCCCTTCAGACGCGAGCCTGAAGGCTCGCTCTACCGTTAAATCTCTGGGCGGTAGAAGATTCCAACTGAGACAACTACTTGCTCATCTGCTGCGCCAAGTAGGCGCCAGCTCCCATCTGCTTGATTGCGGTCAGCTGCGCTTCCAGAAAGTCGGCGTGACGTTCTTCGTCCCGCAGCAGGCGCTCGAAAAGATCTTTTGTGCCCGCGTCTCCCACCTCACGGCAGATTTCGGTTGCCGCGTTGTACTCGCGAATTGCGCCGGTTTCGTCTGCCAATCCCGCTTCAAACTGCTGCGGCACGTCGTTGCCGAGCTTTGGGTTGAGCGCGACGTCCACGTTAGGTGTGGCGTCGAGGAACAGCAGGCGCTCGATCAGCGCCTCGGCATGTTTCATTTCTTCGATGGCCCGCGACTTCGTGATGCCTGCCAGCCGTCCATAACCCCAGTTCTCGCAGATCTCCGCCTGCACCATGTACTGAATCACCGCGGAAATTTCGTCATGCAGCGCCTGGTTGAGGCGCGCAATCACTTTCTCGTTTCCTTGCATTGATGAGTGCCCTCGCTTCTAGAGTCGCGGAAGATGAGCCGGCGTGCTGCGACGTGGATCACGTCCGGGTGTGACGAAGAAACCGAATTACAAGAATCCGGGCGCTCTGTTCTCTTTGGCAAAACGTCGCTGTTATTCGACATCAGGGCGGAATCCCACCTCGTGAATCGCTCATCCATTTGGCTGGATTCTGCATTAATTGAACGAGGTGAACTTATGGCAGTAGCAAGTACTTTAGTCGCAAAAACATTCAAGATCGGCGGCGACATGGAAGTGAACCGCCTGGGCTTTGGCGCAATGCGGATCACGGGCGAGGGAATCTGGGGACCTCCGAAAGATCCCGCGGAGGCCAAACGCGTGTTGAAGCGCGCTGTGGAACTCGGGGTGAACTTCATCGACACCGCCGACTCGTATGGGCCTGCGGTGAGCGAGCCCCTGATTGGCGAAGCATTGGCTCCATTCCCGAAAAATCTAGTGGTAGCTACGAAAGGCGGGCTTACTCGCCAAGGCCCTAACATCTGGACGCCAGTGGGCCGCCCGGAATATCTCGAACAGCAAGTCAACATGAGCCTGCGCTGGCTCAAGACCGACGCCATCGCTCTGTGGCAGTTGCATCGCATCGATCCCAAGGTCCCGGTCGAAGAGTCACTAGCGCCGATTATCAAGCTGCAGAAGGATGGCAAGATTCGGCACGTCGGGCTAAGCGAGGTGAAGCCACATGAAATCGACCAGGCGCGCAAGGTGATCAAGATTGTCAGCGTGCAGAACCAGTACAACGTCGCCGACCGTCAGCATGAGGATGTGCTGGAGTACTGCGAGAGAAATAACCTGGCGTTCATTCCCTGGTTCCCGGTGGCGGCGGGCAAGCTGGCGCATCCCGGCGGCAAGTTGGACGAGATCGCCAAGCGCCATGGGGTGACGGTCGCGCAACTTTCGGTGGCGTGGCTGCTGCATCGCAGCTCGGTGATGCTGCCGATTCCGGGAACGACGTCGGTCGCGCACCTGGAAGAAAACCTGAAGGCCGCCGACGTCAAACTTTCCGACGAGGAGATGCAGGAAATTGAAGCGGCGGTGAAGTAAACCAAAGGACTCACTTTCCCACCGTCCCCAGCACAAGAAAAAGAGAAGAGGAAATCTGGTGAAGCCGGTTTAGAATACGCGCCATGAGCACGGGTTCCGAACCGGCATTCGCAAGTGTCGACCTGACCTCGATCCCGTCGAAACCGAGTCGAGCGTACGCAAGGGCGATCTGGACCTCGATTGTGTCGAGCATCTTGCCCGGACTTGGGCAATTAATTCAGGGACAAACCGCAGCAGGAGCGCTGTGGCTGGGCAGCTTCGCAGGGGCCGCTATTCTCATGCTCTCCTTGAGAGTCTTCTCAACATGGCGCGGATACACGATCTCAACCCTCGTCTTGTTAGCTTTTATTTGCGCCAGCACCGGACATACGTTTTTTACCGCTGCTACCAAGGAGCAGCGAAACCCTCCTGGAATTCTGATACTCCTGCCTTTGGCGTTCGCGTTAGCTATGACCTGTTTCTGGCTGGCCTTTCTATTGATGGATGCGGGTTTTCGAACCTATCGGGTGCCGAGCACCGCGATGCAGCCGACCATCGAGAAAGGCGACCATGTTATGGCGGACTTGCATGCCTACCTAATGCATGCTCCTAATCGCGGTGACATTGCCGTGATCCGGCGCGGCGGCATCGTCTACTTGAAACGCGTCATTGGACTGCCTGGAGAAACAATCTCAATTGATGAAGGTGTGGTTTCCCTCAATCATCAGCGGCTCGATGAATCTTACGTTCAATTCGGGGATGCTGCTCCCTTTGGCCGGGACTTTCCCGAGACCTCAATACCTTCCGGGTACTACTTCGTCATGGGTGACGCACGGGACATCGCCCTGGACAGCCGCAGTAAAGAATTTGGATTGGTCAAACGGGAGGAGATCAAAGGGCGAGTCCTATACGTCGCGAACTCGACTCGAACAGGTCGGCGCACTGATCTTTCCCAACCCTCTCCAGTTCCGGGCGGTTCGCGGTCTCAACTTGACGGACCACCGATCGGCAGAACATTTCCGCTCGCTGGGTCGCCCTAGCTCGCGACTGCCGGCGCTGCCACTCTTCGCGGCAGCAGCTCGCCGATGCGGCGAATCTGCGCGCCCACGCCGCGCAGCTTTTCCTCGATGCGTTCGTAGCCGCGATCGATATGGTAAACGCGGTCGATGATGGTCTCGCCCTCGGCGACCAGCGCTGCCAGCACCAGCGACGCCGACGCGCGCAGATCGCTGGCCTGCACCGCTGCACCGCTTAGCGGCGTCTTGCCGCGCACCACCGCGCGATTGCCTTCGATCTTGATGTTCGCGCCCATGCGCACCAGCTCCTGCGCGTGCATGAAGCGGTTCTCGAAAATGTTCTCGGTGACGATGCTGGCCCCTTCAGCCTGGGTGGCCAGCGCCATGAACTGCGCCTGCATATCGGTAGGGAAGCCGGGATATTCCTTTGTCGTCATGTCGGCGCATTGCAACGGCGCATCGCCCATAACGCGGATCGATTCGCCATTGGTGCGCACGGTCACGCCGCACTCCTGCAGCTTCTGCAGCAAGGCATCGATGTGGCGCGGGTCGCAGTCGGCGATCATCAGATCGCCACCGGTAAGCGCAGCAGCGATGACGAAGGTGCCCGCCTCGATGCGGTCGGGGATGATGCGATGACGCGCGCCGCCCAGCCGCTCGACGCCATGCACGCGGATCGTATGTGTACCTGCGCCCTCGATACGCGCGCCCATCTTGTTCAGCAGGGCAGCCAAATCGACCACCTCCGGCTCACGCGCGCAATTCTCCAGCACGCTTTCGCCTTCGGCGAGCGTCGCGGCCATCAGCAAGTCTTCCGTGCCGGTAACGGTGATCTTGTCAAAAACGACGCGTGCGCCCTTCAGGCGATCGGCGCTGGCCTCGATGTAGCCGTGCTCCTGCGTGATCTTTGCGCCCAGCATCTCGAGTCCCTTCAGGTGCAAATCGATGGGACGCGCGCCGATGGCGCAGCCACCGGGCAGCGAGACGCGCGCTCGTCCCATGCGCGCCACCAGCGGCCCCAACACCAGGGTTGAGGCGCGCATGGTTTTCACCAGCTCATAGGAAGCTTCGGGATTTGCCAGCGCGCGGCAGCAGATGGTGGTGCGATGATGCGCGCGTCCGTATCCGAGCTCAACCTCTGCCCCCATGGCAGCCAGCAGCCGACGCTCGGTTTCAATGTCACGCACCTGGGGTATGTTTTCCAGAACGACCGGTTCTTCGGTTAGCAGGGCCGCGGCCATGGCGGGAAGAGCTGCATTCTTGGCGCCGCTAATGCGCACTGTTCCTAGCAGCGGAGTGCCGCCGCGAACTACGAATTTATCCATCGGAGAGAACCCTGGTTCAACGCTACGAACGCCGAATCTATGCACGGCGCTACCTCATTGTAAGGGCAATTTGAGCCGGAGTTCGAATGGGTTGTCGGAGAGCTTGAACTCGGCATATCGGCAAGCTTACTCTTTGAGTGGCGAGGCGTCTCAAATAGTTATGCAAGAACGAAGGAAAATCTCCTCTGTACTGGCAGTCGTGGCATTGCTGAGTTTGCTGGCCGCAGGGCAAGCTGCCGCGCAGGATCGTGCCACTGCTCCGCTACCTAACACCATCTGGGTAGGCGCTGATGGCAAATTCGAGTCGGAGCCGGATACTGCCGTGGTGCAGTTCAACATCGCGCCGCAGGAAAAGAAGCTGCAGGATGCGATGCAGAAGGCGACGTCGCTGGCGGAGCAGGTGCGGCAACTGCTGCGCTCGAACGGCATTGATCCCAAGGACGCGCAGTTCAGCCGCTTTGCCACCCAGCCCGCATACGACTACAACAACGGTCAGCAAAAACTAATCGGCTATCGGGTCGACGCGAACATCAGCGTCAAGTTGAAGGACTTCTCGAAGATCGGGCCTATCTCTGAGGGCCTGGGCACGCTGGAGGTTACCAATACGTCGGTTAGCTACACGCTGGAGAACACCGACGCGGCGAAGATCAAGGCAGTGGAAGACGCGTTCCGGCGTGGGCATGACGAAGCCAACGCGGTGGCGCAATCCAGCGGACGCAGCCTGGGCGAATTGTCGTATGCGTCGATCGATACCTTCGAGCCGCAGCCGATCCGCCCGATGATGGCCAAGGCCATGGTTGCGGGGGCGCAGGCGGCGCCCGCTCCGACTGCCGAGTTCGGCGCCGAGAAGATCGTGATCACGGCGCACGTGAATGCGTTGTATGGGTTGAAATAGGCGCTCAGCGCTCGGCATTTGGCGCCTAGTATTTGGCGAACGGCGCTCACTCGGCGCTGCGGAACGAGACTTTCCGGCTGAAATAGCGTTAATCCTATTTTATGCATTTCGAGCCCAGAACTTGAAATTCATGTCGCCGGAAAGAACCAGTTGCTAAGTGCCAACTGCTGATTGCTGACTCGCGCTGCCCGGAGGTTTGGATGAGATCCGTTGTTGCCCGTCTTGCCGCCACGCTCATGCTGATGCTGCTGGTCGTAGCGGCTTTCGCGCAAACCAGCCAGGACACACCTCAACTCAAACCGCGGAACGGTATCGTCAAGACTGAAGCAGCGGCTGATCCTCCCGCTACGCCTCCGATGATCGTTCCTTCCGGAACCAAGATCCCCCTGACCCTCAAACAAGGTGTCAACACCAAGAGCGCGCGGCCAGGCGATCCGGTGTACGCGCAGACGGCGTTTCCCATCACGCAGGACAATAAGATCGCCATCCCCGCCGGAACGTTTGTTCAGGGCCAGATTGATCGTGTAGTGCGTCCCGGCCGGGTGAAGGGCAAGGCTGCATTACAGATGAGCTTCACCTCGATGATCTTCCCTAACGGCTACACAATCATGCTGCCCGGCGCTGTTCAGAACACACCTGGGTCCGGCACCAACACCGTGAATGGCAAGGAAGGAACAATTGAAGGTCCCGGGGGAAAGGGAAAGGACGCGGCAACGATTGCTACTACCACGGTTACCGGTGCGGGCATTGGGGCTATTGCCGATGGAGGAAAGGGTGCGGGCATTGGCGCGGGGGTGGGAGGAGTGCTTGGATTGGCAACTGTGCTGCTGACGCGCGGTCCCGAAGTCGACCTGGGCACCGGTTCGTCGGTGGAGATGGTGCTGGAGAGCAATATCGAACTCGATCCCGCCAAGGTGCACAAGTCGGCGAGTAGCTACTGAAGTCAACGCGCGGCACTCAGCACTCGGCATTCGGCCCTTAACGATCGGCAACTCGCTTTAGAAGGCCTCCTGACCAGTCAAAGTAAAATCGTCTGGCTCACTGATTTGAAAACGGCAGTTATTGCTAACTGCTAACTGCTGATTGCTAACATGTGCCTCGTCGTTGAAGCCGCCGCAGCGGAGCAAATCGAGCAGGTTCGCAATCTGTTTTTCGAGTATCGCGCGCAGTTGCCGGTGGACTACTGTTTTCAAACCTTCGACGAGGAAATCGCCGGGCTGCCTGGCGGTTATGCACCTCCCAAAGGCAAGCTATTGCTGGCGACAATCGTCGGGCAGCCGGTGGGCTGTATTGCGCTGCGGCCGTTTTCGCTCGATGGAATATGTGAGATGAAGCGGCTCTATGTGCGTCCCGGATTCCGTGGCGGCAAACTCGGTCGCAAGTTGGTGGAATGCCTGCTGGACGAAGCTCGGCAGCTGGGTTATCACTCGATGCGGTTGGATTCCTATCGTCCCATGATGCAGGCTGCGATCGAACTGTACCGCAAGTTTGGCTTTCGCGAAATCGCAGCCGACCCATTGCCGCCGACCGAAGGCTTGATTTACATGGAGCTGGCGCTCTAGCAGTCGGCAATCGGCAGTCAGCGGTCAGCACCCAGCAACAACAGTCAGCGATCAGCAATCTGCAAATCAGCCACTGGCGAGTCGCCACTTTGCAAGTAGATGTCTTGATTACAGTGAGGTAAAGAGTCACATCCCAGCTTGCCATCGCGTGGCTGCGTTTGGTTTCCGCCAGCCGTCGCGAAGGGCTGATTGCCGCGTGCCGATTGGCGGCTGTTCCCTGGCTGCGAGAATTCACTTGCCAGCGCTCCGCCCAATGGTTACTATGCAGTCAACCCCAGAGCAACCTGCTTCCAGGACATTACGCAATCATGAATATCGGCGAGACCATTCGGACCTTCCGCCTGCAAAAGGGCATGTCGCAGGGTGATATAGAAAAACGCACCGGACTGCTGCGCTGCTATCTGTCTCGCGTGGAGAATGGCCACACAGTTCCGTCGCTGGAAACGCTGGCCCGAATTGCGGGCGCCATGGACCTGCCTCTCGCGCGCTTCTTTAACGAGAGCGTTTCCGATAACGGGAGCAAGCCGGTTCCGCAGCTTGCCGAAGACGAAGTGCGATTTCTATCGCAGATTCGCCGTTACTCCCCCGGACTGAATGACAGCGATCGCAAGCTCGTTTTGGCCATGGTGAAAAAGATGGCCGCCAGCGCGGGAAGATAAATCCTGCTCCCATTTCGCTATTCGCTTTTCGCCAGAGTGCCGTCAGGCACGAAGTCCTGTCTCCATGTCGTACAGAGACCAAGGTCTGTCCCGCGGAAGCGTCCCGAGCTTTGGGGAACTTCCTGTGGCGAAGAGCAACTAGGCGGCTTTGCCGATTTCGCTCAGCGCCAGCACAGCCAGCTCCAGACGATCACGTGAACCCGTCTTGGAAAAGATGCTCTGCAGATGCCGCTTCACCGTGTTTTCGCTGATGCTCAAGTCGGCTGCGATATCGCGGTTCCGCATTCCCCGCGCCACCATGTAGGAAATCTGGCGCTCACGCTCCGATAATCGGTCCATCGAACTGGGCGCGGCGGATTGGCTGGAAACCATCGCCTCGAGGACGCAGGTAGCGATCTCGTCGGAGAACGCCAGCTCGCCTTCCGCCACCGCGCGAATGGCGGCGAAAAGCTTCTCTGGGTGGTCGGCTTTGAGCACTAGTCCTCGAGCTCCCAGGCGCACCACCTGCACGTAATCATTCTGGCTGTCGGAGCCGGTCAGCACCACGGAAGCTACGCGGTTGCCGGTGCGCTCCAGAGTTCGCAACACCTCGAAGCCGTCGCTCCCGGGCATGGCCAAGTCAAGCACCAGCACCTGCGGCGTGTGCTCTTGCACAAACCGGACCGCTTCCTCGCCATTGGCGGCTGACCCCACAACTTCGAAGTCCGGCTGCGATTGCAACAGTGCCGTCAGTGATTCGCGCAATACAGCGTGATCGTCGGCGATCACGATAGGTATTCGGCTGCTACTCATCTCCCTAGCTTAGATGCGAAGAAGAGCGAGTAGGTGAATGCGTTATGCTGAAGAGTGTCTACTATAAGCACTCATTCAGTTGCTCGGCGTTATCCCCTGCGATTTGTGAAGGTTAGTAATCCGATACCGGGATTGCGTCACCCAAACTGGAAAGGCATGCATGGCGAAAATCCAAAGAGCAATTCTAAGTGTTACCGATAAAACAGGCCTGGTGGACTTTGCGCGCAGGCTGAAGGCCTTGGGCGTTGAGCTGATCTCCACCGGTGGCACGGCTAAGTTGCTGCGCGAAGCGGACATCGCGGTTAGAGACATCTCCGAGCTGACCGGATTTCCCGAAATGTTGGACGGCCGGGTGAAAACTCTTCACCCCAAGGTACATGGCGGGATTCTTCACATGCGCAGCAAGGAAGAGCACCGCGCGGCGGTTGCCGAGCACGGCATTCAACCGATCGACATGGTGGTCGTAAATCTCTATGCGTTCGAGAAGACCGCGTCCAAGCCCGGCGTTCGCTTCGAAGACATTATCGAGAACATCGACATCGGCGGCCCTTCGATGGTGCGCTCAGCGGCTAAGAATTTTCAGGATGTGGCGATCGTAACTTCGCCGGCCGATTACGAAACGATCGCGCAGGAAATGGAGCGCAGCGGTGGGTCGCTTTCGCTGAAGACGAAGTGGCAGCTGGCGCAAAAGGCGTTCGCGACCACGGCGGCGTACGACTCGGCTATCGCCTCGACGCTGGAGCGCATCGCGGAGCCAGAAACGGAGAAGCTTAACTTCAGCGAGAACGTCGGGTTCCCGGTGACCCTGCGTCTCGGCTTCCGCAAGACCTTCGACCTTCGTTATGGCGAGAATCCGCACCAGAAAGCCGCGTTGTATTCCGATGGCTCGGGTAAAGGCATCGCCAACGGCACGCAGCTTCAGGGCAAGGAGCTCAGCTATAACAACATTGTCGATTTGCAAGCGGCGTGGGACCTCGCCCAGGAGTTCGAGGAGCATGTCTGTGCGATCATCAAGCACACCAATCCGTGCGGAACCGCGGTCGCAAGTACCTTGGCCGAGGCCTACAAGCGCGCGCTGGAATGCGATCCGGTCTCAGCGTTTGGCGGCGTCATCGGGGTGAATCGCGTGATCGACCGCGACACGGCCACGGAAATGGCGAAGCTGTTCGTTGAGGCGATTGCGGCTCCGGGCTTTGACGAGGAAGCGCGCGAAATCCTTTCCTCCAAGAAGAATTTACGTTTAGTGGAAGTCGTTGCCGGCGAGCAGAAGTGGGTTCTGAAGAACGTTTCCGGCGGAGTGCTGCTGCAAGACAACGATGTCCGGCCGCTTACCGAGGCGGACTTGAAGATCGTCAGCGACCGCAAACCGACCGAACAGGAGATGCGTGACCTGCTCTTCGCCTGGAAGGTCTGCAAGCACGTAAAGTCGAATGCCATCCTCTACGCTCGCAACGGGCAGACTACCGGCGTAGGCGCGGGCCAGATGAGCCGGGTCGATTCGGCCAAAATCGGCGCCATGAAGTCGGTGCTGGGGATTAAAGGCTCGGTGGCCGCGTCGGACGCGTTCTTCCCGTTTCCTGATGGCGTCGAGGAAATCGCAAGAGCTGGCGCGACGGCCATCATTCAGCCCGGTGGCTCGGTGCGCGACCAGGAAGTGATCGACGCGGCCAACAAGCTGGGATTGGCGATGGTCCTGACCGGCGTGCGGCACTTCCGGCATTAAGAAAAACGAGGCCGCAGAGCCGTAACGAGTCTCACGCGGTCCTCGGATTGTGTTCACCACGGAAGCACGGAATCTACAGAGTTCTTTTTGCCCAGGACTTTATTCTGTATCTTCCGTGTTTCCGTGGTGAGGTGCTTTTGCCGAGTTGCGCAATTTGTCGCTGCAAATCCAGCACCGCGCCGACGCTGAGGTGCCGCTCGAGAAAGTGTATAGTGAGTGGCCGGTGGGGACCAATCCAGCCGTGCACATCAAGATGGTGAATGAGCCTGCTCGAGAGCGGCGTCGGCATCGTAACCATCCATTCGGGCCCCGCAGGACCAGAGGCGCGTGATTGATTTCTACGGCAGGGAAGTCATTGCTCACGTGAACCGAGCGTGAATTCGTAGTCGGAAGCTAACCCCTGAATCAAAACAACGGACATGGCATCGCGGCTGCGGCCAAGTCCATCTTATTGGGCAGAGATATTTGTCGATATGATCAAGAATCTGCTTGAGCGCTGGCCGGTGATTCGTCAGATTCAGACCGGTTCCAACGGGACCGGCGTCGAAGCGATGAGCCGTCATACGAAGAATCTTGCGCCGAAAAATCATGACGCCGAATTCACGCGGTCGATTTGTCCGTACTGCGGCGTGGGCTGCGGGCAAATGGTATTCCACAAAGACGGCGAGCTGATCTCGATCGAAGGCGATCCCGGGTCGCCGATTTCGCGCGGCCATCTTTGTCCTAAAGGTTCCGATACCTTCGAACTGCACACGCATCCTAATCGCCTGACGACGGTGAAATACCGCCGTCCATACGGAACAGAATGGGAAGAGATTCCGCTCGAGCACGCGATGGACATGGTCGCCGATCGCGTGTGGGAAAGCCGCAATCGCACCTTCGTGGAAGAGCAGGACGGCGAGAAGGTCATGCACACCAAGGCGGTCGCGCATCTCGGCGGCGCGACTCTCGACAACGAAGAGAACTACCTGATCAAGAAACTCTTCACTGGAGGTCTGGGCATGGTTTGCGTGAGCAACCAGGCCCGGATATGACATAGCTCCACGGTGCCCGGTCTGGGCACCTCGTTCGGACGCGGCGGCGCGACCACCGCGCAGCAGGACCTGGCCAACGCCGATGCGATCCTGATCATGGGGTCGTCGATGGCGGAGAACCATCCTGTCGGCTTCCAGTGGGTGATGGAAGCGCGCGAACGCGGTGCCAAGATCATTCACGTCGACCCGCGCTTCAATCGCACCTCCGCGATGGCCGACATCTGGGTGCCGCTGCGCGCGGGCACCGATATTCTCTTCCTCGGCGGCCTCATTCACTACGCGCTGGAGAACGACAAGTATTTCCGCGAATACGTCCAGACCTACACCAACGGCCCGATGATTGTGAGCGACGACTATCGCGATACCGAAGACTTGGGTGGCGTCTTCTCCGGATGGGACGAGCAGGCGAAGAAGTACGATCCGACGAGCTGGTTCTATAAAGGGTCAGAGCCTAAGGATGCGGGTGACGGGAAAGGTGGCGAAGGGCATTCCGTCGCCGGACATTCCGAGGTCGGCGGAGGTCACGGTAAAGACCGCGGCGGCGAAGCGGCACAAATGACCGAGTATGAAGCCGACCCGACCATGCAACATCCCCGGTGCGTCTTCCAGATCCTGCGTAAACATTTCGCGCGCTACACGCCGGAGATGATCGAGCAGCATGCGGGCGTTCCGCAGCGATTGTTCCTGAAGGTCGCCGAGACCTTCTGCAATGCATCCGGGCCGGAAAAAACGGCGGCCATCTGCTATGCCGTCGGTTGGACGCAGCACTCCAAAGGCGTGCAGATCATCCGCTCAGCAGCCATCCTGCAGTTGCTGCTGGGGAACATCGGACGCCCCGGCGGAGGAATTCTGGCGCTGCGCGGACACGCTTCCATTCAGGGCTCGACTGACATTCCCACGCTGTACGACATTCTTCCCGGCTACTTGCCTATGCCGTTTTTCGAGGCGGGTGCGAATGACTTCAAGGATTACATTAAGCGGCACAAGGCGAGCGCAGGTTTGTGGTCGAACTTCGACAAGTATTTCGTCAGCTTGATGAAGTCGTGGTATGGCGACAACGCCACCAAAGAGAACAACTGGCGTTTCGATTACATACCGCGGGTCACGGGCGACCACTCGCACTTCGGCTACTGGCTCGACATGCAGGACGGCAAGATGGATGGGCTGTTTATCATGGGTCAAAATCCCGCTGTCGGTGCATCGAACGCGCGATTGCAACGCACCGCCATGTCGAAACTGAAGTGGCTGGTAGTGCGCGACCTGGTCGAGGTAGAGAGTGCGTCGTGGTGGTACAACTCGCCGGAGGTCGAACGCGGCGAGCTGGACCCGAAGAAGATTGCCACGGAAGTGTTCCTGTTCCCAGCGGCAGGTTCGGCCGAAAAAGAAGGCTGCCAGACCAACACGCAGCGATTGGTGCAATTTCGTACCAAGGCGGTCGATCCGCCGGGTGACGCCCGCAGCGAGACTTGGTTCATACATCACCTGTGGCGGCGTCTCAAAGCGAAAGCTGCCGCTGACCCCAGCCCGCGCAATGCTCCTTTGAATGCGCTCAAGTGGCCGTACGGAACGCACGGGATACACGACGAGCCGAACGTTGTCGAGGTGTTGAAGGAGATCAATGGGCGCGATTTGAATAGCGGCGAACTGCTCGAAAGCTTCAAGAAGCTGGAGAACGATGGCAGCACGGCCTCCGGCTGCTGGATTTACTGCGGCATTTATCCGAAGGAACATCTCAACAAGGCAAATCAGCGCGAGCCCGAAGATTACCTCGGCCACGGTTGGGGATTTTCCTGGCCCAACGACATTCGCATCCTATACAACCGCTGCTCAGCGCGGCCGGACGGCAAGCCGTGGAGCGAGCGCAAGAAGCTCGTGTGGTGGGACGAAGAAAAGCGCGAATGGACCGGCCTCGACGTTCCGGACTTCGACAAGAACAAGCCGCCCGACTATCGCGCGCCGAAGGGGGCAAAGGGGATGGATGCCATCAGCGGCGACAAGCCATTCATCCTGCATCCCGACGGTGTTGGCTGGTTGTTCGTGACCAGCGGGCTGAAAGATGGTCCGTTACCCGTGCATTATGAACCGCTGGAAACGCCGTTCGGCAACGCGCTTTATCCCGAGCGTGTCTTCAATCCTGCGGTCGATCGTAAAGAGCGCCCAGACAATCCCTACGCTCTGCCCCAGGATGAGCGCTTTCCTCACATCATCACCACCTATCGCTTGACCGAGCATCACACGGCAGGCGGTATGTCGCGGCAGTTATCGCATCTAGCGGAGTTGCAGCCGGAATTTTTCTGCGAGGTTTCACCTGAGCTCGCCGCCACCGTCGGCCTGGTGCATGCTGATTACGCAACAATCACTACGCCACGCGGCGTCGTAGAGGCCCGCGTGCTGGTGACGCCGCGCATGCGGCCGCTGTGGGTGCAAGGACGAACTGTGCATCAGGTCGGCCTTCCGTATCACTGGGGCTACAACGGCATAGCTAAGGGGGATGTCGCCAACGACTTGCTGGTAATTTCCGAGGAGCCGAACGTGCGCATCATGGAGACGAAGGCACTGGTGTGCGACATCGAGCCGGGGCGGCGCAAACGCGGCCCGGCCGCACTGGAAGAATTGAGAGAGCATGTGGAGCAGACTGCATGAGCGCTACGGTCACCGGATTTCTTACCGACTCGACTTTGTGCATCGGCTGCAAAGCCTGCGAGGTCGCCTGCAAAGAATGGAATGGGCTTTCGGAGGACGGCCTGAACTGGACCGGGAACTCGTATGACAACACGGGAGCGGTAGGCCACTCTACCTGGCGGCACGTGAAATTTGTTGAAGGCGAACCGCTACCCGGTTTAGGTGGCAATGCCGGGCAGCATTTTTCCTGGGAGTTTTCTTCCGATGTTTGCAAGCATTGCGAAGTGGCCGGATGTCTTGAGGCGTGCCCGACCGGGGCGATCGTCCGCACCGAATTCGGCGGCGTGTACGTTCAACCCGACGTCTGCAATGGCTGCGGTTATTGTGTGGTCTCGTGTCCGTTCGGCGTGGTGCAGCGCAATGAAGCCGACGGGCGTGCTTTCAAGTGCACGTTCTGCTATGACCGCCAGAAAGTTGGGTTGAAGCCGGCCTGCGCCCAGGCGTGTCCGACAGAGTCGATCAAGTTCGGCCCGCTGGAGCGGCTGCACATTGATGCCCAGGAGCGAATCAAGGAGCTGAAGGGGCGCGGCATGCATGACGCGCAGATCTACAATCCGCTGGACACCAGCGTCGAGGGGATTCACGCCCTGTTCATCGTTCGCGGCGACGTGCGACAGTACAATCTCCCACCCAAGCCTGAAGTCCCGACGATTTATCAGAAAGCTGGATGGACCGGGTCTGCGGTCGCCGCGGGCATTCTCATGGTCGGCAGCATTCTTGCATTCCTGGGGAGCGCGAAACGATGAGCGACCCGATACAGCGGCCTGCGCCTGAATATTCCGACTGGGCACGCGAAAACCGGCTGTTCGAGATTCGCCGTGAAGCCGAAGAGCACGGACGGGTACAGTCAATTGGCATTCGGGTTCCCGGAGCACCCTTTCCGGTGGCCTCGCCGGAGACGGGATACTATGGCCTCCCGCTGCTCAAACAGCCCACGTGGAGTTGGGAAGTTCCAATCTACTTTTTCGTAGGCGGGGCGGCCGGAGCGGCTGGAGTGATCGGCGCCGCCGCGCGTTGGATTGGTCGTGATCGCAAACTGGCGCGCGACTGCCGCTACGTGGCTGCGGTAGGAGCGGTACTCTCGAGCGCTCTATTAATCTCCGATCTGGGACGCCCGGCACGTTTTCTCGCGATGCTGCGGGTGTTCAAACCGCAAAGCCCAATGTCGGTAGGGGCTTGGACACTGGCTGCGTTCGGAACCTTCTCCGGAGCAGCGGCAACTGCGGATTTCCTCAACCAGCGCTTTAAGTTTCTGCCGATCCGTATTGTGGGCGACCTAGCCGAGGCCCTCACTGCATTAGCCGGGCTTCCGCTCTCTAGTTACACCGGTGTGTTGATCGGGGCGACCGTGATTCCGGTCTGGAACGAGAATGTCGCCAGCTTGCCCATTCACTTCGGCATGTCGGGATTGAACTCGGCCGTCGGTATTCTCGAGTTGATGGGCCACGAGAATCGCGCGCTGAACACACTCGGCATGGGCGCAGCAGCGATCGAGAGCTTCGAGGGCCTGAGTATTGAAACCCGCAAGCGGCCGGCAATCGAGCCGTTGAAGCGTGGCGCCAGTGGATTGATCACGCGTCTGGGCGGTGTGTTGAGCGGACCGGTCCCTCTGGCGCTGCGAGTAGCTGCGGCTTTCGCGGGAAAGAAGAACGCTCGCAAGCTGCGCCGGGCCGCCGCGGCGTCAAGCCTCGCGGGCTCCATGCTGACGCGCATCGCCTGGCTGCATGCCGGACACATTTCAGCGCGCAATTGGCGGTTGCCGCTGGCACTTGGCGAGCAGGCTGCGCCTGCGGTCGCCGAGATTCCAACGGCAACCCGCTCGCCTCAGTCCGTACAGGCGGGATGACCGCAATCGCAGGCGATCTCCACTTCGTCGGCGCCGGCTTCGCGACAGAAATCACTACAGAATTTTTCGTGCGCCTCTACCGTGCACAGACAGGGTTCGTGGGCGCAAGTCTTCTGCTTTTCGTCAGCCATAAAGAATTCTCCTCTTATCTAATTTAGGATTTTTTTAACGCGCGGTGCACGCCGGACTGGTCCTCACACTCTTCCGTCCCAGTGTAGCCCTTGACGACCAAACTGCGCTTCCACTCCTCGATTTGCTCGCGCGCCTCTTTCACGATTTTGGTAAAGCGGCGTGCCAATTCTTTGATGCGCGCGGATTGGCGCTTTTCAATGGCTTCGGTGGGAATCAGTTCCTGTCCAACGCCGATAGCGACGGCGCCGGACAAGATGTAACTCGCGGCGGTATGTTGGGTGATTCCTCCCGCCGCGATGAGGTCGATTTGCGGCACTGAGGCGTGTAGCGCCCGGATGTAGCGTTCACCGCCGACGGGAGCGATCGGAAACACTTTGACGAAATCGGCCCCGGCGCTCCAGGCGGTGGCCACCTCAGTGGGCGTGAGCGCGCCTGGCAGAACAGCGATACCTTGCTTGGCGACAAAATCCACGACCGCCGGATTGAACGTTGGGGCGGTTATGAAACACGCGCCGGCATCGAGGCATTTGCGCGCCGTCTCAACATCGAGCACAGTGCCGGCGCCGGCGATCACGTCCCCGTTGGAATGGCATAGGTGCGCGATCAGCGCCACCGCTCCCGGTACCGTCATGGTGATTTCCACGATAGGGATACCAGCATGCGTCACCGCTTCGGCGGCGAAGTGGGCGTCGTCGCCGGATGAGATCCGGACCGCCGGGATGATCGCGATTTCTTTGATGCGGGCACAGATTTCGTCTTTGGTCGACATAGAAACACTCTCTTTCAAGTCCAACGTACGCCGGAATCGCCCAGGTGACTAGACAGCATCGTTGACGTCTGCGGCCGGCAGTTGATCGTCGCTGCGCGCCAGCATGGTGTACAACGTGGGCAACAGGATGACGCTGATGATTAGATCAGCAATCAATCCTCCCACGATCACAATGGCGAAGGGACGCTGCGAATCGGAGCCGATGCCGTGCGAGACGGCTGCCGGCAACAATCCCAGGGTCGCGACCAGCATGGTCATGATGATAGGCCGCAGACGAAGAACGGCACCCTCCACGGCGGCATCTTCGATGGAATAGCCGCGGGCACGCAACTGGTTGATGTATTCGACCATGATCACGCCGATCTGCACCGAGACGCCGAACAGCGCGAGAAATCCGACGCCCGAGGAAACGCTGAAGTTGGTGCCCGTTGCCAGCAGGGCAAGCAGGCCGCCGATGGGCGCCATCGCGATGTTCGTCAGAATCAGCAGTGACCATTTCACCGACTTGAACATGGTGTACATGATGATGTAGATGAGCAGGATTGTCACCGGAAGGACGACCAGCAGACGATGCTGCGAGCGCTTGGCACTTTCATATTCGCCGGCCCAGTTCAGCGTGTAGCCGGTGGGTAACTTTACGTCCGCATTTACCTTGTGAATGGCCTCTTCTACGGCGCTGCCCAGGTCTCTACCGCGCACGCTGAACTTGACGGCAACGTAGCGTGAGTTCTCTTCGCGATAGATTTCGGAGCCGCCGTCCAGTTCCGAAACCTTCGTCAGTTGCGCCAGCGACACGCGTTCCCCGGTAGGCGCAAGCAAACGAATGTTCTCGATCGCTTCCTTGGTGTCGCGGTACTGCTGGTTGTAGCGGAGCGTAAGATCGTAGCGCTGTTCACCAAGAAGCACCTGACTGAGGGCGCTGCCTCCCACTGCCGTTTGTATGGCGTCCTGCACATCCGACACGTTGATCGCGTAACGTGCTGCCGCGTCGCGGTCAACGGCAAAATTCAAATTAGGCTGGCCGACCACTCGAAAGACACCCAGGTCTTGAATGCCGGGGATAGTCTGCATAACGCCGACGATTTCATCGGCCTTCTGTTCCAGGGTCCTCAGGTCATCTCCATAAATCTTGACCGCTAGTTCACCTTTGACGCCGCTGACAGCTTCCTCCACGTTGTCCGAAATGGGCTGCGAAAAGTTCCAAACTACGCCGGGCATCTTCTCCAACTCACGATCCATGGCGGCGATCAAACGCTCTTTGTCCTGATGGAAGACCGGCCTCCACTTTTCTTTCGGAAGCAGGTCGACAAAATATTCGGTATTGAAGAATCCGGTGGGATCGGTTCCGTCGTCGGGCCGCCCCACTTGCGACACGACCACTGGAACTTCGGGAAACGAGGCGAGAATCACACGCGCCTGATTGGCAATGCGGAGACCTGCGGTGGGACCCGTGCTGGGCGCCAGCGTGCCGCGCACCCAGATTGCACCCTCGTCCAGGTGCGGCAGAAACTCCGAGCCAATGACACCGCTTAGGGCGAGAAACATGGACAGCGCAAACGCCACAGCAGCAGCTCCGATCACAATCAGCCGATTGCGGATGGCCCAGCGAAGACTGCTGCGGTAGTGCCGGGTCAAAAACTCCATGATCGGGTTTTGCCACTGCCGGGCGCCGCGCCTGAATAAGAGGCTCGCCAATGCGGGCGCAATCAACATGGAGAAGACCAACGCACCGAGCAGGGCAAACGCTACCGTCCACGCCATTGGCTTGAACAGCTTTCCTTCCACCTGCTGCAGCGTGAAGATGGGAAGGTAGGCCGTGATGATGATGGCAATGGCATAGAACACGGGCCGCTGGACTTCATGGGCCGCCTCTCGAATTCGTTCCAGCAGTGGGCGAGGAGCTTCATCGGGCCGGTTCAAGTGCCGCACAATGTTTTCCACCATCACCACCGCGCCATCCACCACCATACCGAAGTCGAGCGCTCCCAGAGACAGCAGATTGGCCGAGATATGCCGCAGGTCCAGACAGATGGAGGCGAACAGCAACGCAAAGGGGATAGTCAGCGAGACGATGAAGGCTCCGCGAATATTACCCAAAAAGAGAAACAGGATGATCACGACCAGGATCATGCCTTCGGCGAGATTGTGCAGAACTGTGTGGGTGGTGTAATCGACTAGATCGTCGCGGTCGAGATAGGGGACGATCTTCACTCCGGGAGGGAGCACGTGATCGTTCAGGCGCTTCACCATCGCGTGCACGCCTTTCAGCATGGTGGCTGTATCTGCGCCCTTGCGCAGGAACACGATGCCCTCGACCACGTCGGGATCATCTTCCACCACTCCGTCCCTGCGATGGATGGCCTTGCCAATCTGCCCTAGCCGAATCTTCGGGCCCTCGGTGACATAGGCGACGTCCTTGATACGCAGCGGCGTGCCATTCTGCGTTTTGATGACGGTGTCTTCGATGTCGCCCAGGTCCTTGACCAGCCCGACCTCGCGCACATTGATTTGCTGAGCGCCTTCTTCGATGAAGCTGCCGCCGCCATTGGCGTTGCTGTTGGTCAGTTGCTGCTCAAGCTGGGCCAGGCTGAGGCCATAAGCCACCATCTTGTTGGGATCGACGCGTACCTGATATTCCTTGGTGATTCCACCGAAGGCGGAATCGTCCACCACGTCGGGAACTGAGCGGATGTACTTGGAGACGACCCAGTCCTGCAGGGTCTTCAATTCCATCACGTCGTACGCCGGGTTGGTGCTCCTCAGCGTATACCAATAAACCTGGCCCACGGGGCTGTAATCCGGCCCAATCGAAGGATTCACGCCGGGCGGAAGGCTCACTTGATTCAGGCGCTCCAGGGTCTTCTGGCGGTCCCAATCGTTGTTGGAGTTATCGTCGAAAATCAGATTCACCACCGAGAGTCCCGCCAGCGACACCGAACGGAGATGCGACAAGTGCGGGATGCCGTTCATCTGGATTTCGATGGGAACGGTGACTTGCTGCTCCATCTCTTCCGCGGCTCGGCCGGGCCATTGCGTAATGATCTGCACCCAGGTGTTGGCGACATCGGGATAAGCCTCCACCGGCAGATTGTGGAACGAGATCATGCCCCACACGAACAGAAGCAGCGCCAAGCCCAGAATGACAAAGCGGTTGTTCAGCGCTAAATCGACCACGCGGTTGATCATTACTGTTCCACCGAGCTCTGCAATGCCAGGGCACTCGCGACCACCTGCTGTCCGGGCGAGATACCGAAGATGATTTCCTGCATTCCGTTGGGCAGGATTTTGCCGCCCACCACTTCAACTCGGCGAAACTCACTGTCTTGCACCGGCACATACACCCAGTCGCGATCATGCAGGTGAAGGACGGCATCGGCGGGGACAACTGCGCGTTTCACTTTTTGACGTCCATGAAACGTCGCGGTGACGAACATGCCAGGCCGCATGACACCAGGGTTGTGCACCTGAATTCGCACCTTGGCCGTGCGAATAGTGGGATCAAGAATCGGCCCGATATTGTTAATGGTACCGGTGTAGAGCTGCTCGGGATAAGCGTTAAGACGAATGTCGGCGGTCTCGCCGACATGAACGTTGGCCAGATCGTTCTCGTAGACGTCGCACAAAATCCATACCTCGCTAAGGTCAGCGATGGTAAAGGGATTTGGCGAACTGAGCCCGGCTACTCCGGCGGCATTTGTCACCTGCTGCTCGGTGATCACTCCGGAAATGGGCGCGCGGATATCGACGATGCCCGATGGCCGGTCGAGTGACTGGCTACCCAGCACGCGTAGTTTTTCCGCCGATGCTTCTACGTCAACCTTAGCTTTGTCTTCGGTGCCCTGCGCGATCTGAAGGTCATTGAGTGCTATCGCTCCCTTGTCGTACAGGAGTTTCGAGCGCTCCAGCTGAGTGTTCGCCAGCTTCTCGTCGGCGACTGCCTTCTGATAATCGGAGTAAGCGCCGGCGATGTCGGCGCTCTGCACCTTCAACAGAAGCTGGCCCTTCTGCACAATGTCGCCGAGTTTGGCGCCAATCTGTACCACCCGGCCTACGGCCAGCGAGATCACGGGAACCGCTCGCGAAATATCGGGAGCGATCGTGCCGGTCACATCCAACTCCGGCGCCGCATCGTGTTCCGTCGCGACGACCAGAGGGAACTGCTGCGGCTTATCGACTTTGAAGACATTGCTGTCGCTCGCGCGTTCCAGCTTCACCGGGGGAGGGGCTTCTGCCGCGGGGTTGCTCTTGTCTTTGCTGCAGGAGACGCTGGCCACCACCAGCGTCACGCCAATTGCGAGGACTGCCAGGCTCGCACGAGTCATGGGATCACCTCGCGTCCTACGGCCATGCTGAGCTGGTTAGCCGCATTCAGATAGTCGGCAATGAGGTCCAGATAGGCCACTTGCACGCTGCGATAGTCGGCCTGGGCGTTCAGAAAATCCAGCAGCGACGCCGCACCATGCTGATAGGAAAACGCAATGGTGTCGCGTACGCTGGAGGCTTGACGCAGATAATGATCTTTATAAGGTCGAAGAAGGATCACGGTGCTGTTTACCATGGCATAGGCCGAGTCAACGTCGCTGAAAACCTGCGTGCGGGTGGCCTCCAACAGTTGTTGGTTGCGCCCAATGTCCAGCTCGGTGCGCTTCTTTTCGCCCTGGTTGCGATCGAAGATGCGCAAGGGGAAGCTGACGTTCACTCCGAAATACGCATCGATCGGCGGGTTGCGCCCGAAGTCGGCACCGAAAGTCGGATCGGTGGATCCGTTGGCGATTGCGAGTTGATGGTCGGTCTTGGATTTATCGACGGCCTGCGCAGCGGCGCGCAGGTCAGGCCTGGTGTCCAGCGCCGCCTGGCGGACTTCATCGAGCGATGGTATCTGATCTGCGAAGTCGAAAGGCCCGTCGACATCGAACTGGTCCACCGGAGTGCGATCGTTCAGCAGCGCAAGAAGTTGAATCCTCGCCGTGCGCAGGGTGACTTCGGCCGTCTGCAGGTCCGACTCGTATTGCACGCGCTGCAGCTCGAGCCTGTCGAGATCAACGCGCGCGATGGCGCCGTGCTGGAAGCGCTCGCGGTTTACCACAAGAACGCGATCGTAATAAGCCAGGTTTTCCTTGGCCAGGCCCAGTATGGCTTTCTCCTGCAGTGTCTGCACGAAGGCCATGCGCAGGTTGAAAAGCAGCATTCGTTCCAGGTCAGCCTGGTCCGAGACCGTGATGGCAGTCGCCTTTTGCGCGCTCTCCAGGCGCAGCTCGCGCTTACCCCGGCGTTCCAGAAGATAGCTTCCACTCGCCCAAGGCAAGAAGTACGCAAATGGCCCGTGTGGCGGCCCTCCCGGAAACGGGGCTATTTGGTCGGCAAAAAGTGACAGGTTGGGATTGGGCCGCAAGAACGCGGTAATCTCATTGGCGCGGGACTCGTCGATGCCGATTTGCCCGGCCCGCAACACTGGGTTGCTCGCCTCGAACTTCGCTCGAACCTCCTGCCACGTGAGGGTCGTCTGGGAGAAGCCATTCCCGGCGAGGACTGTGACTACGAGCCCCAGGCAAAGTTGTCTCACGGCCCACTGCATCCGTCCTCCTTACGCCTCCAATAACCCAAGCGGATGACCTTGATCGATCCGGCGAACCCGAGGTCAGGGGTTCGTTTGAACACACCAAGCGCTCCGACTTGCCGGAGCGGACAAATCCTCAGTAGTTGGGGACTTCCTGCTGGTGCTGCTTTATCGATGAATTAAAACGCTGCAACCGTATTGAACCCGGCTTGTGTGAATAGAGTGTTAAGAAGCCCTCTCTTCTATAGTTTACTGGCCAGGCAAGCTTCGGGCTAATAATATACCCCGGTATGGTATATGAAGCAATGACAAAACTGCAGGCGCAATGTGAGAGGGAAAGCCGCTGATCCCGCGATTCCGGTTCGCACGGCTACCCCGAACTACCGCGACCGGCGATATTGACCTTTCGTAATCGTAAGCTGTGTGCACTCGCTCGCCTTTCGGTTAGACTCGGCAGACAAAAACTCACCGGAGACGGTCATGTCCTGCGATCCCAAAACCTTAAAGGAAGTTCCTCTGTTTGCCACTATGGATGACGACGAACTGGCGGTGCTCGCCAGCCAGGTCGAGTTGAAAAACTATGCCCCGCGGCAGCGGATCTACAAAAGAGGCACACCAGCGGAATGCGGCTATGTGCTGGTTTCAGGAACCGTGCGCGTTACCACCATCGACGATGACCAGCAGGAGGTACTGGTCCAGCAACCTGGGCCGGGAGAGTTCTTCGGCTTCGCCTCCATGCTTGAAAAAACCACCCATCAAACCGAAGCCACCGCGGATCAGGAGAGTTCCTGCATCGAAGTGGATCGCAACGACATTCTAGTGCTGGTCGAGCGCAAGCCGCACGCCGCCATGGATATGTTGAGCGTGCTGGGAAGGCAATATCACGATGCTCAACAATTGATTCGCGTCCGCGCCCTGCGTCACCCCAACGAGGTTATCGAAGAGCATGCTACGTTTGGCGAGCGCATCGCTGACTCGGTTGCGTCGTTTGGGGGCTCATGGACGTTCATTATTCTCTTCCTGTCGTTCATGATCGTCTATTCAGCCGTCAACACAGTTCTTGGTCGTCAAGCGTGGGACCCGTATCCGTTCATTCTGCTCAACCTGTTTCTCTCCGCACTGGCTGCGATTCAGGCGCCCGTGATCATGATGAGCCAGAATCGCCAGGACAAGAAGGACCGGCTACGGGGCGAACTGGATTACGACGTGAACCGGCGCGCGCATTCGGAGATTCAGGGCCTGGCGAACAAGCTTAACCTCATGGGAGATCGCCTGGGCGACATCGAAGAGTTGCTGCGCGAAAAGCTGACTCGTGTTTCGAGCTAGCGATTATGCCGGCGGCAGCCCCGCAGCTTCCCTTACCAGTTGCAGTTCTTGAGGCGAGAAGTTGCTGTATTGACCGGAGTCTAGTGCCCGCTGTCTTGCCTGTGGCGGCATGGCGCGAAGGGCGCGAATCACGTTCTGCACCTCCGGACGCATGGCGGACAGCTGTCGTGCGGCGTATGCCGGTCGATAGCTGCCCGAGCTAGTCCGTGTGACGTACGTCGCATCGTGCAGCGTTAGAGCGCCGGAATTGGGATTAGGATTAGGTTGCGGACGAGCAACGTTGGGCTGCGGAGCCGATCCGCTGTACTGCGAAGCCGCTCCGTTGTACTGAGGAGCCGGTCCGTTGGAACGATAGCCGTAGCTCCCGCTGGACTGTGAGTAGCCCGGAGAATCGGAATAGACGTTGCTGCCATACTGGTTGTACGCCGCGGGATCGGAGTAGCCGGTGGGACCAGCCGCCGGCACATTGTACGACGCGTACGGATATGGATAGTACGCATAGGGATAATAGGCGGGGTATCCGTACCCAGGGTATCCGTACCCATAGCCATAGTAAGGCCAGCCGAAGTTCAGATTGATGCCAAATCCCCAGCCGCAGCAGCCCCAGCCGCCACCCCAATATCCACCACGCCAACCGTAGCCGCCCCAACCATACCCGCCTCGCCAGCCATAGCCGCCGCCATGATATCCGCCACCCCATCCACCGCCGTGGTATCCGCCGCCCCAGCTGCCGCCATGGTATCCGCCGTAGCTGCCGTGAAAACTGCTGCCACCACCATGGAAGCCCCCACCACCACCGTGGAACCCACCTCCGCCAAAGCCGCCGCCATGCGCACCACCGGCGAAAGCAAACTGAGGTGACGACGCAATCGTGATCAACACGAAGCCGAGCAGAAGAGATCGGATCAGGCCAGCGCGAGTCATTGTGTCCTCCACGGGAGCGCGGATGTCGACGGCAAGGAGAGCCGACAATCCGCCCGTAATTATAGACCCGAAGCGCGGGCAAATATCTCGCTAAATCTCTAGAAAATCAGCAGATGCAAGTCGTGCTGCTACACCGCCGCCGCGGCCGCCACTTGCGATGCGTCGGCCCAGCTGATCAACCCTGGGATGAACTTCATAGGCATTTCGGGATGGTTAGGCCGCACGCGAACCGTGAACCCGTGCAGGCCGCTGCGATGGAGGGAGGTTTCTACCGAATAGCTGTAGGTGGCCCCGGGAGTCTGTGGCTCTGGTTGCATGGTGACGGCTTCGCCGTCCACGAGGTTTCCGTCGCCATCGACGCGGCCGACATAGAGCTCCACTACGACATCATCTGGCGTGAGTCGCCCAAGATGCACCTGCGCCCTCACTTGCATGGAACGCGATACGGGAACGGTATTGACGGGACCGTCTTCGACCTTCTCGACCCACACATCGCTCCAGCCGCCACGAATGCGCTCCATTGCCGCCGATAGATCACGCGTACGCTGCGCGCGTTTGTCCGCGAGCCTGCGAAACTGAGCGTGAGCCTTCATGTAGGAGCCATCAACATAATCGCGCACCATGCGATGCGTATTGACGAAGTGGCAGAGAGAGTCGACGCAGGCCTTCATCCGATCCACCCACTTGCGCGGAATGCGATCAACGCTGCGATCGTAGAAGCTGGGCACAACATCGCGTTCCAGCAGATCGTAGAGCGCCTCGGCTTCCACCTGGTCTTGATAGTTCTGGTCGGAATACTCTTCGCCCTTACCGATGGCCCATCCCATCAGGTGTGACATCGTAGGATCGTTCCAAACCTCGTCCCACCAGCCGTCGGGAACGCTCAAGTTCAGGACGGCATTGGCCGACGCCTTCATACCGCTGGTGCCGGACGCTTCATTCGGACGCAGCGGCGTATTCAGCCAGACATCCACGCCCTGGACCAGAGCGCGAGCTACTGCCATGTCGTAGTTCTCGATGAAAACTACGTGCCGGCCGAGCACCGGATCGCGACTTACCTCGGTGATCCGGCGAATGAGTTCCTTACCGGCGTCATCCTTGGGATGTGCCTTGCCCGCAAAGATCAATTGCACCGGACGGGCAGGATCGGTAAGCAAACGGCGTAAGCGTTCCATGTCATGCAGAATCAGGGTTGCGCGCTTATAGGTGGCAAAGCGACGGGCGAAGCCGATGGTAAGCGCATCGGGATCCAACACCTCTGCCGCCGCCTCCACTTCTGACTGCGCTGCCGCGCGGCGGACACGCTGCAGCTTGACATGCGCACGGGTCCACGCCACCAGCCGCTCGCGGCGGCGTTCGTGCGTACGCCAGAGCTCTTCGGCCGGGATCGATTGCACCCGGCTCCAGACATCGCTGTTAGCCGGCTCCTCGCGCCAGTTCGGCCCCAGGTAGCGGTCGTACAACTGGTTCATCTCACCCGATATCCAGCTACGGAAGTGAACTCCGTTGGTGACGTGCTTGATGGGTATCTCGTCGACCGGCACTCCGGGCCACAGCGACTGCCACATCTTGCGGCTGACTTCGCCGTGCAGTTTACTCACTCCGTTGGCGCGCGCCGCTGAGCGCAGGGCCAGCACGGTCATGCAGAACTCCGGGCTGCGCTGCGTGAGCCCCAGTTCCATGAACTGCTGCATGGAAAGCCCCAGCTTGTTCGCGCGCTCGCCGAAGTATCGGGCCATGAGGTCGTACTGGAAATAATCGTGGCCGGCTTCAACCGGAGTGTGGGTGGTGAAGACCAGGCTGGCCGAGGCCAACTCGCGCGCTTCCGCCAGGCTGAGCTGTTGGGTGGTCATCAGGTTCTGGACGTATTCCAGCGCGAGAAACGCTGAGTGGCCTTCGTTCATGTGATACACGGTGGGCTGGATGCCCAGCGCTTGCAGCGCGCGATAGCCGCCGATACCCAGCAGAATCTCCTGCCGGATGCGCATTTCACGGTCGCCACCGTACAACTGGTCTGTGAGGTCGCGTTCTTCCGGACGCGGGTTCAGTCCGATATTGGTATCGAGCAGGTACAGCGGCACCCGCCCCACCTGAGCTTTCCAAACCTGCGCGTACGCCGGCCGCCCGGCGAGCTCGACTTCAATAACCAGCGGCTGACCGTCAGGCTTTTGCACGAGACGAATAGGAAGGTTGTAGAAATCGTTGACCGCATACGATTCCTGCTGCCAGCCCGATTGATTGAGATACTGCCGGAAATAGCCTTGTTGATAGAGCAGCCCGACGCCAACCAAAGGAACGCCAAGGTCGCTCGCCGATTTAAGATGATCGCCGGCCAGAATTCCCAGGCCTCCAGCAAAGATCGACAAGCACTCGGTCAATCCAAATTCCGCCGAGAAGTAGGCGATCAGCGGCAGGTCGGTGTTGTTGCCATAGGTGCGATGAAACCAGGTTGATTCCGCCGCAAGGTAGTTCTGCAGATTGGACTCGACGCGGCAAAAGTGAGCTACGAAAGCGTCGTCTTTTGCGGCTTCCTCCAGCTTCGCCTGTTCGATCGTGCCCAGCAGTAATACCGGATTGTGACCGGTCGTCTCCCAAAGATCGCGGTCCAGCCGGCGGAACAGTTCCACCGATTCGTGACTCCAGCACCAGCGCAGATTTTGCGCGATCAGGCGAAGCCCCTCGATTTCTTTAGGAAGTGACGGAACGACGCTGAAGGTGTGCACGGGTCTCATGGGGTGACGGCTCCTTGGCCCTAAACGCCCCTTCTACTCCCGCGCCAATGGTGGGTCAAGTAAAGCCTCAGTCAATTCGCAGTTGAGTGAAACAGGAGATTGCAGGGATGAGACTTTCCCACTTTGGATCCTTGAATCCTGAGCAATAAAAAAGTGGGGCGTCCTTTCGGACGCCCCACTCGAACTAACCGGAATAATCGGCTAGAGGTTATTGGCAGGTCGGGAACTTCCAGGCGGAGATGTCGGTGCTCCAGTCGAACTGCTGAGTGACCATGTAGTACTCGGTGGTGTAGTAGAAGGTACAGTTGTCGCTGGGATCGACGAGCATGGTGCTGTAATCTCCCCAACGATTGGCGGTGCTGGGCTGCGAGCCGCTGCCGTTAGCCGAGAAGATCTCAGGCGACAAAGTGCCGCCGGGATCGCTGTAGACGCGTCCGGCAACCGCTACCGAGGGGTAGAGGTTGGTGCTGGACTCGCTGTAGCCGACCAGGATATCGCCGACCTTGTCGCGGGCGATCGAACCCATCCAGCGATAGTTGCTGTCGCCAGTGGTGCCCACATACGTACCCTGCTGCATGATGTTCAGCGAGGTGACCGGAACGGTCCGAAGGTTGGCGTTGAAGTCCATCCAGCGGACGCCGATGGCCTGGGTGGAGGCGTTCCACACGTCGAAGTTTACGGCCCAGTGCTGCAGAGGCGCGGGCAGCGGCGGGGTGGCCGTCGCGTGGTTCTGCGCCTGGTCAGACCAGTAGGCGAAGCGATACATCAGACGATCGCCGAGGGAATCGACTTTGTCGGTGATGCCCTTCTGCGGTACGCAATCGCCACCGAACTGGCCGTTGCAAGACGGAGTGTAGGGTGCGACGGCAATCAACTGCGAATTGCCCAAGCCGGTCATGGTTGCGTCGGCAGGCGACCAGCTGTTGATGTGCATCGAGTAAACGGAGAGGTGCGAGTTGTCGACATCACCCACGCTACCGATGAAGAACTCGTCTTCGGTTGCAGGAGGAGTGATCTGGGATTCGGCATCTGCCGGCAGCAAGCTGTCTTCGCCGCCGGTGAGCTGGAAGCAAATTTGCTCGGCCGTGGGATCGCCAGCCAGGAACTTGGCGCGATCATAGCCGCACATTACCGGGCCAACGAAACCGCTGCCGTTGACTCCGAAATTGTTCCAGTTCTGGAAATATCCATCGCTCGGGCCGCCGCTGGGCCAAATACCCCACTTGGGATAATCCGGGAAGCCGTTGTTGACCGCCGGGAACTGATAGACATACCACAGGTTGTCGGAGAAGGTCGCAGTCTGCGAGACGGCCACGCAAACCGCATAAGGAGAAGTGAATACGTTCTGCATGAGCAGCCAGCGATGGGCATGGCGGTCAAACTTCACGATGATGTCGCCGGGGTTGTTGCGGCCGCACAGAGTGTTCGGTATCAGACTGTGCCAAGGTGTGTAGAACAGAGTGCTGTCCAGTCCATTAAGAGGAATGATGGCACCAGTGCTCTTGTTGAAGTCAGCATAGGAGACGTTCACGCCCTGGACGATCTCGGTGTCGCCCACGGCCATGGTCGTGTCCGGGGGAGCGTCCGGCACGCTGTAGTTCGGGAATCCGTTACCGACGCCCAGTACGTGATAAAGCATGTTGAATTCGCCAGTCGGCGCAACTCCGTGCTGTTCGACCAAATCAGCGGTGGGAGCGACGTAGGGCTTGGCGATGTGATGGACCGGATTGGCCTGGTGCAAACCGTAAATTGGCTCTTGATAAGACTCAGTTACGTGACCGGCCGCGAAGGCTGTTGACGTTTGAACGATCGCCTGCGGCGAATCGGCGGCAGCCACGGGCAGGCTGCACAATAAAAGGGCGCTCATCGCAATCGTACAGGCGCCCAGGAACTTGAGCTTCGTCATGGTTCTTGGTTCTCCTTTTGCTTTCCACTCCGCGACACCTTTGGTCTCGCAACGGACACGCGGAGGCTTAAGTCCGAACAGCAGCTTGAGGTTGGAACACACTGTCGTAAGGAACGTGCAACGCAAAACCCAAATTTTCGGAAATCAATTTCGCAGTGCCCTAGGCAGGTTCTGCACTTTTATCACACGAGGAATGCGCCACGCAACTATTACTTGCGTAGTAAACGAAGAATTCAAAAAGAAGAGCTGAACTGAAACAAAACTCTGGGTAATGACCTGAGAACTCGAGTAACCACCTGACGCAGTACTATCCTCGATAGAGCCGATCGAGACCTCCGAAAACGGCGGCCGGAAAGACCATCTGAGCGTAATGGCCCGCATCGAAGCGAATTCTGCTGACCGGGGACGGCAACCCTGCTATCCTCGCTCCCAATTTGGGCTCAAAGTTGCTTCCACGCGTGCCGACGAGGGGTGCTCATGCTCAAGCGCAGGTTTTTCCCGGCTATTGGTGCGGCGGCCTTTATGGCCATCACCGTCGCTGTTCCTGCGGTTGGCCAACAGGTTCTTTACAACAACGGCCCCGACGGAAACGTCGGCTACTATCGTGTGAACTTCGGTGCGGCGGTTTCCAACTCCTTCACCCTGAGCCGAGGCGCAAGTCTCTCCGGCGTCACGCTCACGATTTACTGCGTAAACGACGAAAATCAGCCGATGCGCGTGAAGTGGGCCATTACCACCGAATCCTTTGGCGGTGACGTCAAAGCCGAAGGTTTTGGGAATCTCACGGAGTTGGGCGACTTTTATCCCACTCAATTTCACTTCTACGCATGGCCGATGGGCCTCGCGCTGCCCAACGTCGCTCTCCCCGCCGGAACCTATTACTTGCAGATTCAGGACGTGATTACGCGCTGGCATACCTTCGCTTTCTGGGCCCAAAGCAGCAACGGCGATTCCGCGGCATACTATGAACCGATCGGTCAAAACGGCGCGGGCGAAATCTCCCCGGTTCCCTCCGAGACTTTTGCGATCCTCGGCGAGTGGAGCGCGCCAGAATAAATTCGAGCCATAGCATCTCCAGGCTTCGTTTGTGGTCAGGCCTGCCGCGGATTCTTGGCCATGCGATTGACAAACGAAGTGGGTGGTTTTAACCTCGTCGCACGAGGTAGAGCCTTGTTTAAGACACTGTCTTCTCGAGTTGGCCACTTGAATCTTGGCCCGCTCGAGATCCAAGTAATGGAAGTAGTTTGGAATAGCGGAGAAAGCAGCGTCCGCGACGTGGTGGAGAAACTGGATAGCCGACTGGCCTACACCACCGTCATGACCACGCTTGATCGTCTGTATAAGAAGGGCCTTCTGGACCGATATAAATCGGATCGCGCGTTCGTTTACACCGCTCGGCTGTCCAGCGATGAATGGGAGCGTCAGCGCGCCGGCGATCTGGTGGCGGGGTTTCTTTCCGGACCGCAGCCTTCACGCGAGCTGCTGTTGTCCTCGTTGGTGGATGCTGTCGGACATTACGACGCCATGCTGTTGGACGCTCTGGAAGAGAAGATACGCAATAAGCGCCGTGAACTGGCGAACACGTCGAAAGCATGAATCTGCCCTACAATATTCGGCTGCTGTGCCTGTGCTGCGCCTCCTTTTTCCTGATCCACATGGCGCTGGCACTGCTGGCGCGTCTGGGTGCGGGCACTGCTGTCAGGCTCGCCGAGCACATGAAGCCGCAATCGGGTGCGCGTCTGTTGTTTGTGCTGCGAATTCTTCCTTTGGCGTTGACGTTGCTTGCCGTCCTCGCCTTTTGCATTCCCAGTTATCTCTGGCTTGAGCCCGAAGCTACCGGCGAAAAAGTCGGTTTGCTCTGCGTGCTGATGGCCGTGCTCGGGCTTGCACTTTGGGTGCCTGCCCTGAAGCGCGTCACCGGCGCAGTGCGCGGCACCAACCGCTATCTGACCAATTGCGAGCGCCACGGACGCAAGATCACCGTTCCCGGAGAAGATTCGCCTGCCTTGCTGCTCGCGGACAAAGCACCGGTGCTCGCGGTGGCCGGCATCTTTCGTCCGCGCCTGCTGATTTCGCGGCGGGTTTTGCGCGAGCTGTCTGTTGAGCAGCGGGAAGCCGCGTTGCGGCACGAGCACGCGCATCGGACCTCCGGCGACAACCTGAAGCGTCTGCTGATTCTGCTGGCTCCTGATGCCATTCCGTTTGTTGCGACGTTCAGCGGCTTAGAGCGCGCCTGGTCGAAGTTCACGGAATGGGCGGCAGACGACGAGGCGACAGCCGGCGATCCCGAACGCGCTCTCACGCTGGCGTCAGCTTTGGTGCGTGTTGCCAAGATGGGGTCGCGGCCGCGCGCCAACGTGTTGTCCTGCTCGCTGGTCGGTGGCAGCCAGGAGCTCTCCCAGCGCGTCGATCGCCTGTTGCGGCCGCAGCCCAAGCCCGGAAAGCCAGTCAAGGACGTTGTGCGCCTGCTCGGCAGTGCGAGCGCTCTGGTTGCCGCAGCCATTGGCGTGATTACCCTGTGGCCCGGAAGCCTTTCCCTCGTGCATCAGGCGCTCGAACGATTAGTTCACTAGGTCGCAAGCTCACCCATAGCTGTCGCACCTCGTGCGTGAACGCATTCTGTTTCGCGAGCTTCTGAAACGTCGCACCCCCGTCAGTTGTATAATCCCGCCGATCAAGGCCAGGCCCCCAGTCTCGTCGCTCCCATCAATAATCCGAGGTGCAACTGTGACCCTACGCTCGTTCGTCTGCGCAGTCGGTATTCTGATGGTTTCACTCTTAGCTCGCGCCCAACGCGCCGATGACGTTCAGCTAGGCGCTACCTATGTATGCAATGGCGAGCGCATGTACGTGGAGAACTGCAATATCCGCGATCTTTCGGATAACGCCAGCTGCCTGGTAGCTCATCCGGACCGTCCGCAGAAAAACGGCTTGATGGCGTACACCAACGAGACTCGCGGCTCGCTGAAGAAGCTGCTGCCCACGTGCAAACAACCGTCTTCCGAGGAAGTGCGAAAGGCGAACAACTTCCAAAGGATCCAGTCACAGAAATTGGCTGCGAACATCAAGAAGGCGAACCAGGAGAATGACGAAATCGACGCCAAAGCCGACGCCGTGATCTACGGCAACGGCCATGCCCCTTCGGCTGAAGAACGCGAGATGTATCGCTGCATCACGTCGGGACGCGCTTCGGACCTGTGTACAGGCAAGATCTTCTCCAACTTCCTGTCGTCGTCGATCAACATGCTCTTGCCCGGCGCGGTCCACGATGGCGAACCGGGGTTGAGCCTGGCTGGCCGCTATGAAGGGAAGGGAGGATGGCTGATTGACTTTGACGCGCGTTACGCCAGCACGGGATGTTCCGATCTCTCCCTGGACCCCCTTGACTACACTATCGACTTGAAAAACAACCTCGCTGTGGTGCGGATCGCCGCTAAGCCCAAACACATCTTTCTGACCGTACGGCCCGACGGCACGATGGTTGGCTCCGGACCAGTCACACTCGACGGGGTCATCGCCAAGAGCAGTGGCGGCGGCGGTTCTTATTCGCCCGGACAAGGCACCTGGGAAACGCACACTTCGACGACCACGCACGAGTACACGCCGATGGAGGCAAGCTCCGCCGGAATTGCCACGGACCCCACGCTGCACCAGAACGGCGCGTATTACTACACCACCAGCACCAATACATACAGCACCTACAAGCCTGCGACACCGACTTATTCCGGGCCAACTGTCACGTTGATACCCAAGACCGCAAACTGTCCGCAGCCGGTGCTCTCTTCGCGGGCGGCCGCGAAAGATACGACGCTCGGACTGCGTATGCGCGGGACCTACGAGGGCATCAACGGTTTGAGCATCGAATTCTATCCTGACTCCGCCATTGTGGGATGCGGCAAAGTTGCTCGCGCTTACCCCTACATTGTCAGAGCCAACGGCGCCCAGGCCGCCATCAAGATCGAAGATCCGGCGCATCCGTTGCTGCTGGCCTTCAAGACCGACGGCGAACTGGACCCGGGCCAAGGTCAATTTCAAGTTCCGGGACGTACGATTACAGGCAGGAATAATCAGGGCGGTTTCACTTTTGCACCCGTGAGTGCGACCTGCAACCTCGAGACATTGGCGGCAGCCAATGTTCCTCCCGCGCCCGCGGGGAAGCCGTCGCCGTCGAGCCAAGCGGTGACAGCCAGTGCTGCGCCTGGTATAGCCATGTCTTCCGGCTCGGCGGCATCGGGTTCTTCCGTGAGCGGTGTCTCAACTGCGGCCACGAGCTCTGCTAATGCGACGGGGAACGCGATTCTGGTAATCAACTCCGGCTTAAGCTCCCAACCCGGGGCTCCCAATCCGCTCGCCAATCATCCTTACGTTCTGTTGCGCGAGAGCTTTGCGGCGATCATACGGAAGGCAGGCGTGGCCGTGCCGGCCGGGGTTTCGCCGTATGCGGTCTTGGGCAACGCGTGTAACAAGCACACACCGGACTGCCAGAAGATTCTCTCCGCAGTCAACGCCGATGCTGCTTCGGCCATTCGCGCCGATGTGAATGGCAACGCGTCGATGCCGGCAGTCGCAGTCGGAACCTACTTTCTGATGATCTCCGCCCAATACAACAATCACGCGCTGGTATGGGACAAGCCGATTCAGCTTAAAGCGGGCAGCAACCCTCTGACTTTGAGCGAGGCCAATGCCTCTGTGGTGAAGTGATTGCCTCGCCATTCGCGCACAAGCCCCCTGAATGACGTTGTTTATGAAGGGTGACTTGCAGCCCGGCTGTGTGCTCTTTCCGCGAGCGCAGCCTTCCAGCTCTCAGGCAGTGCCGTCGCTCGCAGAGCGCGATCGAGAAGACCGGCATCGAGATTCTTGCCCAGGAATAGATCGATAACATCGGTAACACTTACTCGTTCTGGGTCGCGAGACACAAACTCGATGGTGGTGCCCGCTGATATCACGCCCTCCTGGGCCACAGAAAAATAGAAGCCGCTGCGACGGCTGGCGAGAAATCGCCTGATCATGTCGTCGCGATTGAATCGTGCGGCGAGCTTGTAACAGGGCATGCGAGGCTGCGTGACGGTTAACTCGGCAGAACCAACCCGCAGGCGGTCGCCGATGAAAAGATCGTTTTCACACAGGCCTTCAGTCGTCAGATTCTCGCCGAAGTTACCCCAGCACAAGTCCTCGCCCAGGTCCTGCCGCCAGAAATCGTAGTGTTCGTACGGGTAGCCGTAAACGGCCTTGTCCACTCCGCCATGGACAGACAGGTCCGCCTGCCTGTCGCCGGCGAGGTGCAACTTGCCGACGCCTACATCGCCCTGTACTGGCGCCTTGAAGATCGCCGTTCGCACCGGCATCTCTCTCCAAACGATCTCTCGCGGCAACCCAACATTCACGGAAACAATTCGCATCGACGACCTCTTGCTCAGACGGCAGCAGCGGTGTTCAAAAACACCGTTGGTGAGTCTATGAGATACCTGAATTGGCGAGATTGATTCAGGAGACTGGCGCCGGTTGATATGACAATTCCGATAAGAAAAAGGGGAAGGCCCAATGACCTTCCCCTCTTTCTCCGCCGGATGATTCAGCTACTGGGCTGCCTGATCCCTGGTCTTGCTGATCAGAGTGCTAGTTGCCGGAGTGCGTTACGGTGATCGAATGAGCCAGCTTGAAAGTCACCACCGATTCGGCCGGAATCTGCACGTCCTTGTTGCCGGTGAAAGCCGCACCCGCGGTTCCTGCGCCCGCACCGACCAGGCCGCCGATTAGCGCACCCTTACCTCCGCCAGCCAGACCTCCAATCAACGCTCCCGCGCCGGTGCCGCCGCCTGCCATTACGGCGGTCCGCTTACCCTTACCTTTAACGCTCTGGGAGTAGTTTGAAGTCGCAATCGTAGTCGGAACTCCGCCAACATTGATCGAGGTCAAGGAAACCGTCAAAACGCCTTCGCCCTTAAACTTGCCCGGCGACTTCGATTCGACAACCGTGCCGGTCACTCCCGCACCGGAGCGAATGGCGACCTCGCCATCGACGGCGACCGAGTGGGCCAGGGTGCCAGTGAAGGTATCTCCGGCATTCGCCGTCTTGGTGTCGATAGTGTTACCCATCCGGACTACGATGCTGGTCCCCGCGGGAATGACCAAAGGCGGCGGTGGAGGCGGCGGTTCCGGAGCTGGCGCCGGCGCCATCTGCTGCTGTGGTGCCGGTTGCTCCTGCTGCTGCGGCGCGGAATTGGCCATCTGTGACTGGTTCGCCGGCGGATTCGCCGGTGTCATCTGATTGGCCTGTTGGTTGGCCGGGGCTGAGGTGTTGTCGGTCGGCGGTGGGTTCTGGCTTTGCTGCTTGTTGCAGGCGGCGAAGCCCAGAACCAGAACGAAACTGAGCACGAGCGCTGACACTCGAGAACGCATGTCTTTTCCTCTCCTTGGGGATGCCGGACTAAAATGCGTCCAGCCAGCTACCGCATAACTTCAATTATTCGCCGGAAATTCGCCGGCGGGAAGCACACTGCAAATTGCACGGGTGACGAGATGATCGCGCGTAGGGACTTAGAAATTGTAACTCGTTTGTACCATTTTCAGAGCGCAGAATCGCGTCAGGTTGGGTTCCCGATCACGCGTGAGTAGAAGCCGAGGCCGGAGCTGATTCCTCTACCGTCCTGGCCTCTCGCAGAGTGAGGTAACCAGCCACTCCGGCTATTACCGAAGCCCCCAGTACGGCTGCTTTGGCTTCCATCAGATGTCCGGGGTCATCGAAGGCTAGCGAGCTGATGAAAATGGAAACCGTAAACCCAATGCCGGCCAGGACGCCCACCCCGGTGAGCTGCCTCCAGGTAACGCCCGGGGGCACGCGCGCCAGCCCGACGTGCACCGCCAGCCTGGCAAAGCCGATGATCCCCAGCGGCTTGCCAATGACGAGTCCAAGAAGAATGCCCCATGCAATCCGGCTGGTCATCAGTTCGTGCCACGCTCCGCTGGAGAAGGTCACGCCTGCGTTGGACAGCGCGAACAGTGGCAGCACAAGAAAAGAAACCCAGTCGTTCAACATGCGGGTGAGGCGCTCGGAGGCCGATTCCGTGTTGTTGAGCAGCGCGTCGAAGGTACCGAGCAGGTTCTTGGCCTCCTGAGTGTCGCCTCTCGCCATTGCGTCGCGGAAGCGCCGTGACATTTCGGTCGCGATCTCCTGAAATTCCTTCAGTGACAAGGGTGCGGTTGTCGGCACCATGAATCCGAGGATGACGCCGGCAATGGTGGCGTGAATGCCGGAGCGTAAAATCGCGACCCAGAACCCGACCGCCAGCACGAAGTACAAAATCGGCTGCGTGATGCCGACCTTCAACGTGGCGAAGATGAGCCCGAGAATCACCAGGCCTGCAAACAGGGCGCCGCGATCCAGCGAGCCGCTATAGAAGACGGCAATCACGATGATGGCGCCGATGTCATCAGCGATGGCCAGCGTCAGCAGAAAGATCTTAAGGTCTGATGGAATGCCCTTGACCATGCCCAGCACGCCGAGCGAGAAGGCGATGTCGGTGGCCATGGGAACGCCCCAGCCATGCTGTCCCGGTTGCCGGTAATTCAAGGCTACAAACAGCAGAGCGGGTACGACCATGCCGCCGAGCGCTCCAAAGACGGGCAGCGCGGCGCGACGTACGTCGGCCAGTTCCCCGTGCACAATCTCGTGCTTGATTTCCATGCCGACGAGGAAGAAGAAGATCGCCATCAGGGCGTCGTTGATCCATTCGTGGACCGGCAGCCGCAGCCGCGACAAGGTCAATTCCATCTCCCACACATGATGGTAGGAGTCATGCCAGGGCGAATTGGCCCAGATCAGCGCAACCAGGGCCGCCGCTAGGAGGGCGATGCTGCTGATGCCCTGAATATGGATGAACCGCTGGACGGGCAGCACCAGCGCGCGGGTCACGAGCGATTCGCGCAGTCTTACCTGCAGAGCTCCGTAGGTGCGTGGTGGGATGGGCATGGGGTTGATCGCGGGCTGCCGGCTTCAGGCCGCCGAGCTTCGAGCTTAAAGCGAAATGAACGACGGTGAAAACAAAATTCGAAAGAAAAGCAGCAGCTACAAAGCAATCCCATACGGGGGATGCACAGTTGCGCAAACTTCAGGTAACCGACGAAGTCGGCTCGCGTCCAAGCAGCTGAGCGAGGGAGAGTTTCTTGCGCACCCGATATCGTCTGGCGGCGTTCTGCATATTTCTGTTCCTGGCCGCGCAGACCTTTCAGGAACTTGCCTACCGCTTCTGGGTCCCCGCGTCGCATGACGCAGCGAACGATCTGCTCGCCTATCTCCTGCCCATTGACGAGATTCGTTCTCTGTTGGTCATGGGTACCGTTGTCGGGTTGATCGTGCCTTTCGCCGTGATCGCGCTTCGATACCGCAATCGAGCGCCGTTAGCGTCGTTAACAGGCATGATCTTCGGCGCGGCCTTCATCGGCTTCGAGCTCTCGCAGCGCAGCGTCGACTTCTTCGTCATCGGACAGCAGTGGGCGAGGCAGTTCGCCTCTACCTCCGGCGCGAGTCCCGAACTCATCCTCCACCGATTTGCGCTCTGGAACGAAGTCGTCAGGGGATGGTATTTCCCGTTGATGCTCTCTTATTTACTGGCTTCCTGCGCCTTTGTTGCGGCGACGTGGACGGATCGACATCGCAGTCGCTGGTACTATCTTGCGCCGTTGGCATACGTCTTAAACGCGCTTCGACTGCTGGGGCGAATACTGAGCATGTTCGCCGGGCAGCACTGGCTCGATGGACTCAATGGCCGGTTCTACTTCCCGATCGTATTCACCATCAATAGCCTCATCCTGATCTGGTTCCTCGTGCTGGCAAAAGAAAAAGAAGAAGCTCTCGCGAACTAAACGCGATTTGGCATCCAGCGGACGCTCGACTATTCTTGGGAATTCTTATGTATGCCGTCATCCGCAACCTGCTGCTGGTGTTTTCCGCGCTGCTGCCCATCGTGAACCCGCTTGGGATGGCACCCATCTTCGCCGAGATGACGCTAGGCTATTCCGAAACGATTCGCCGCACCGTGGCGATGCGCGTAGCCATCAACGGCGTGGCGCTGCTGGTCGCGTCCCTCTTAATCGGCAGCTATATTCTTCAGTTTTTTGGGATCAGCCTCGCGGCCGTTCAGATTGGAGGCGGCCTGCTGGTAACGCTTTCTGGATGGAAAATCCTGAACAAGAGCGACGACCTCGCTGACAAGCAACTGCAAGAGCCGCCCAGCAGCCTGGCGATTCTTTCACAGGCGTTTTATCCGCTGACCATGCCGCTGACCGTCGGGCCGGGCTCCATAGCAGTGGCATTGACGCTGGGCAGCAACCTGCACGCCGATACGCATATGCAATTGTTGTCCAGCGCGCTCACGGCGATTGTCGGCATTCTGCTGATCGGCGTCACTATTTTCCTCTGCTACTGGTTCTCCGAGGCGTTACAGCGACTGCTCGGCCCTACTGGAACCAGTATCCTGATTCGTCTCTCGGCCTTCATCGTCGTTTGTATCGGAATTCAGATTGTCTTTAACGGTCTGGAAGACTTCTATCATGTGCTGAAGACCTCAGTGCCGGGTTGAAGTTCTGGCCCGCGAGTTGGACGCTGCGCCTGGCATAGAATACTAAGCGATGCGGTTCGCGTTTCGTTTACTTTGCCTGCCTGCGCTGCTTACGTTTCTTCTCACAGCCTGTTCTCATCAATCGCCTTTAAAACACTACGAGTTAGACGGCCGCGTCGTTGCTGTTGATCCTGCCGCGCATCAGCTCACCATCGCGCATCAGGCGATTCCGGGATTCATGGAAGCGATGACGATGCCTTACGTCGTTAGCAAGGACGATACTTGGATTTTTCGCGCGATTGCGCCCGGCGATCAGGTACACGCGACGCTCGTGGTTAGCGATCACCCCGAGATTGAGAACATCAACTTCAGCAAGGGTAGCGACGGTGCAGGCGACGGCACATCGCAAATCCACATACCGCAACCAGGCGAATCCGTGCCTGATTTCACGCTTACGAACCAAAACGGCGCCCCCGTCCACTTCAAGCAGTTTCTGGGCAGGCCGCTCCTGGTGACGTTCATCTATACACGCTGTCCGTTCCCCGATTACTGCGTGCGCATGAGCCACAACTTTTCCCAGGTGCTGCAGGAATTGCACAGTGATCCCAACGCGTATGCGCAAGCCCAGCTGTTGAGCATTAGCATCGATCCCGCCCGCGACAAGCCTGCCGACTTACGCAATTATGGCGAATCGTATGTTGGCAGCATCGATCCCGGCTTTCAGCATTGGCAGTTCGCTTCGGGTTCGGCCGAGCAGGTGCGCAAAGCCGCGGATTTCTTCGGGCTCGCCTACAACACCAAGGACGGACAGATCGTACACAACCTCAGCACGGTGCTAATCGGGCCGGATGGCAAGGTGCGTAAGGTGTATAGCGGGAATGAGTGGAAGCCGGCGGACGTGGCAGCGGATTTCGCCGCCACTACGAAGTCCGGGAGTTAGCGGCACTTGGCCACGATCAGTGTCATGTCGTCGGCCTGCTCGCCCTGACTATACTGCTGCACTTCCGCGATGATGCGGTCGAGCATCACGTTCGCCGGTTTGCAGGCGCTCGCCTTCATCACCGCGATCAGTCGATCTTCACCGAACTCCTCTGCGTCTTCGCTGGGTGCGGCCTCGGATATCCCGTCGGTATAGACGAGCAACGTGTCCCCGGCGGCAAGCTGCCGTTTGGCTACGCAGCAGTCCCAGTCCTCGAACAGCCCTAGCACAGTGGCGGTAGCATCCAGGCGTTCAACTTCGCCGCTGGCACGCAGCAGGAATGGCGGATTATGTCCGCAATTGACGTAGCGCAGCGTGCGATTCACATCGTCATAGATGGAAAAAAAGGTGGTGGCGTAATTGTTGGGGTCGGTGTTCTTGAAGAAGAGGTAGTTCACCGAGCGCAGCAAACGAGGAAGGTCCTCGATGGCCAGCGCGTACTGGCCTCGCAGGCTGGCCTGGAGGTTGGCCATCAGCAATGCCCCAGAGATGCCTTTGCCGGAAATGTCAGCCAGCACCAGACCGAGCTTGCCTGATCCGAAATCGAGAAAGTCATAGTAGTCGCCGCCGACCGCGCGCGTTTGAATGCACTTGCCGGCACAATCCAGCGTCGCCAGCCTGGGCGCTTCCTGTGGCAACAGGCGGCGCTGCACCTGGCGCGCAATCTGCATTTCCTGCTCGGCGCGCCGCTCCGCCTCCATGCGCTCGGCCATCCTCTCGGCCAGCGAAATGCTGCGCATGGCAATGCCTGCCTGGCTGGCAACGGAAGCGAGCAAACGTTTGTCGCGCGTCGAGTACGGCTCTTCCGACAACCTCGGCCCAAGCACGATCAGCCCCTGCAAATGTCCGCTGGTCGATCCCGTCGACGCCGGCACGCCTGAAGGAATGGGCGATCCGCCGATTGGAACCAGGCACTCGGGCCGTAGCCGTTCCAGTCCAGTTCCGCGGGACGCTTCCGGATTCGTTTCCACCGGCTCGCTGCGATCGCCGAGTTGACGCAACGCGCCGTCGTTTGCGGAAAGAGTCGCTTCCCCTTCCGGGGCAGCTCCCGCGTATGCCTTCAATTCACCTTCAGCCGAAAGCAGATAAATCACCAGCGGCATGGGATGCAGCGCCTGGTGAATGTGCTGATGCAGAAGCGCGGCGAGCGACGGACGATCAATGACGGTCAGTGCGGTCGCTGCCAGGTTCTCCAGAATCTGTTGCGAGTCGTAAGCACTGCGGAAGAACGCGCGATCCAGCCGCGTCCTCACCTGGCGATGCACTTGGATCGCCCCCGAGATCAGCAGCACTCCAAACGTTGCGCCGATGGGTATCGCAGCTCTTGACCCGGCGCTGAAACGCCGCGAGAAGGCCTGTCCAAACCACAACGTGATGCCAATTGAGATTACGAGGATGAGGATGGCGAAGCCGCGCTCCACCAGCAGGTAGCGGGCACTGCGCCGCAGTAGCACCGGAATGTCCATCACCCGGTGCTTCACCACGGCATAGGCAAACGCCAGCGGGATCAGGAAGAGGAATGTGCCCTTGGCGAAGCCGGCCCAGAAGGGCGTCTCCATGTGGGTGAGATCGTAGGCCAACCCAATCAGCACCGCCGGAGTGACTCCAACCAGCGTTCCCCACAAAATCACCTTCAGCTTGCGCCGGTCGTCGACATTCGGCGCGCCAATGGCATTCCACACCAGTGAAGCCACGCCCAGCAGCACGGTCCCGTAGGCCACAAAGATTCTTACCAGCGCGATATGCTCTGGGCTGCCCAGCGCATTGATGAAAGGAAGTGCGTCAAAGTCTCCATTACGCACCCCACCCCACTGCAGGGAGGCGTTGGCGACCAGCAGCAGCCATTTCAGCCAGGGAAGCTGGCGGTCGATCGGGGAGCGTACCGGAAAAACCGCAAAGAAGAAGTAGAACAGCGCAGGCAGCAGGCCCCGCATGATCCCACCGTAGAAGAACAGGAAATGCAGCAGCGGAGCCGGGGCCAGCGAGAAAGCCATCGGCAGATCGGCTTCGGTAATAAAGCCGGCAAACATCAGCGCCAGCAGCCAGGCGTTGCGATCGTCGAAACGCAGGAACAAAACCGCTACGCCGACGATGAGGAACAGCAGGGGATAAACGCCGAGAATCTGGACGGCGCTTCGTCGCGCCAGCGATTGTGCGTCACCGCTGCCTTCCGCTGCGCGAAACACCGGCATAATCGTCAAGGGCTGGGTCTCCCCCGGACGGCGGATCCGCAGCTGAACCGGCTCTCCGGGATGAGAGTCGTGCCAAACCCGGAACAGAGTCTGGCTGCAGCTCGCCGGCTCCACTACGCTGTGACCGTTAATCGCTGTGATGACATCCTGCGGCCGCAATCCCGCACTTTGTGCCGGACTGTTGTCCCACACTTTCTTTACGATCATTCCGGGAGGCGACGGCTGGGTATCTATACCCACCTCGACGGGAAGGTTTGAAAGCCGGATGTAGTACATCCAGGCGACGCTGTAGACCGCAGTGGCCACGGCGAACACCACGGCCAATGCCAGCATTGCGGATCGGTATTTGGGGACTTCGGATTCGGCCATTGCTGCCTGGGCTTACGATTAGAGTTAGTGTAGTCCATCTCGCACCGCGAGTAGTGCATCCTCTTTAGCGGTGAAGAACGGGCGAGAAGCGATTCGTCCCCCCAATCAACTAGCCAGGAGAAGATCGATGCCGGAGAAAGAGACTCTGGAACGGGCGCGGGAAGACGCGCGCGAAGGCAAGTCGCCGAGCACGCAGGCCGGCGAATTCGTCAAAGAAGAGATGGACCACATACGCGAGGGCAAACATGGCGCACGATCGACCAAGCAGGCCATCGCAATTGGCCTTTCTAAAGCGAGACGCGCAGGGGTGAAGCTGGCTCCGCCGAAGAAGGGAAAGACATCCGCAGCGACCCGTCAGAAAGCGGAGCGCGACCTGAGTAAAGGAAGAACGCCGGCGAAAAAGAAGTCGGCCAAACGCTCGCGGGCGGTCGAGAATGCGCTGAAGCGCGAGGGGCACTCCGCGGCGTCACACGCATCGTTGTCGAAGCAGGCAAAGCAAGCAGCGCGACAGCGCGGAAGCGCAGCGCGCAAGCAGGCAGCAACGAAGGCAGTCCGTACAAAGGGGCACGCCGAGCTTAGCCAAGCGGCCCGCAAGGCCGCCCGCACGCGACAACGGCGCGCGGCATAACACGGCGCGGCCCAAGCAAAGGTAGGACTTCAATCCCCATGTATAATTTTGGGGACGCGCCCGTAGCTCAGCTGGATAGAGCGGATGCCTCCGGAGCATCAGGCCGGGAGTTCGAATCTCTCCGGGCGCGCCATTCCTGAGTTTCCTGACGTACCTTCCGAGGCTCCTCCACCGGCAACGTATGCGCAGGCGCTGCTTCTGATCCGAGGATGAGACAGCGCAACCTCGATGATGCCTTTTTGCAACTGTCCAAAAATTGGCTCAGTTGAGCAACTTAGTAGCCCTAGGATGTGTTTGACTGAGTAGGAACTGGCGTCTGCGGGAGCCTTATGTTGCACACAGAATCAGAACAGAAGCGAACACCGCTTTCAGCCACCTTGCTTGCGGTGTTTTCGCTCACGGTTTCCGCGGTCGCGCAGATGCCGTATCCGTCGCGGCCCGCGCCACCGGAGCGGCCTGTCCGCGTTCAGTACATGGCAGGTCAAGTTTCGCTTGCGCCCCAACAGACGAACGAATGGACCGCGGCACGCCTCAATCAGCAGCTTCGAGAGGGCCAGCACGTCTGGACTGACAAGGACTCGCGGGTTGAGATCAATGTGGGCGATGGCTTCATCCGAATGAATTCGGAGGCGAGCGTGACACTGGTCGCCGTGAACCGCAGCACGGTGCAGATCGGCGTTAACCAGGGGCAGGTCAGTGTGACGGTTGCGCGGCTGCTTCCGGGCGAGATTTACGAGATCGATACTCCCAACGCCACTCTTACTGCGACCAAAGCCGGCGTTTACAGCGTGCAGGTAAGACCGAGCGAGGACCGGACGATTGTGACCACCCGCAAAGGCGCGATCGTCGCCACGGGTCGGGGCAATGCCGTCACCGTCAAATCCGGGCAGCAGGTGACTTTTCTGAGTGGGAACTCCCTGCAGCATACGGCGCAGGACGCCCCTCCGCCGGACGGCTTTGAGGATTGGGCCAGCGTTCGCAATAAGAGGCTGGAAGCTTCACGGCCGCCATTCGCAGTCGGCGTGGGCGTGGGCCCGTGGCCCTACGGGGCGGTCGTGGTTCCGGGACCACCGCCGCCGTATTACCGCTGACCGCTTTGTTTGAGCGTTCCAAGCTCGCCGATCTGCTGCCCGATAGTTCTGTCTTGCCAACTCAGTGGCGCATCCTTCGTGGTTCGTTCGGGTTTACAGGAGCGGACTACGACTTTGCCGATCCGGACGAAATTTCGCGTTGTGCTGCTCGGCATGGCTTGCGCATGGCCGACCGCGGGCTTGCACGGCACGACTGAGATCGCATTGCGCAACCGTTATCGCGTGGTGCTGGCTGCCGATAGCCGCGCTATTTACGGCGTGAATAGCAATGCGACGGAGTGCAAACTTTTCCAGGTCAGGCAGGTGTTCGGCGCTGTCTCGGGACTGGCGCGTTACGGCTCGACCTATCGCGCCATCGATGCAATTCGTGACGGCTTCGCCCGGCCCGGCACGTTCCAGCAGCACGTTTCCTCGACCGCATTTTACTTGCAACGAAGGGTGAACGGTCTTCTGGCAGCGCTGTCGGCCAACCACGCGCCGGCCTATCGCTATCTGAACCAGCCTTCGGCCACATCGGACCTGGTGCAGCTTGCCGTTGCCGACGTTGTGAACCGGCAGCCGATGCTCGGCATCATCGAGTTACGACAAGAGCCGGGAACGAATACCCTGCGCACAACCACAACCGTTTGTCCGGGCAATTGCGATCCCAACCATGCGATCTTCTATCTCGGATATTGGGAGCGCATCCGGCCGTATGTCGCGGGATCGGGCCAGCCCCGACGAGTGGAGTCTGCGGCGTCGCTCGACCGGCTGATCCGGCTGGAGATGCAGTCGCATCCGCACGAGGTCGGCGCGCCGATCAACGTCCTGGAGCTTACAAGCGACGGCGCGCGCTGGCTGCAGAATGGCGGCAACTGCCGGTTGCCAGGAGTGGGTTCGTAAGTCGGCGGCGGTTCCGTCTCCCGTTGCGGTTGCCGATCAACTTTCGGGCTGATACCACTCTGGCGACGGGCCAGTTGCTGCTTCGATCTCAGGAACGAAGGTGCGTTCCAGTTCGGCAACGAGGGCGCCGAGGTTCTCGACGATCTTTTCCCAGTGCTCGGCGTCGCCAATTCGGTACTGCCCGCCGGCCACCGCCTTCGCAGTCGGAGGCAGGGTCAGCGTTGCTCTGAAACCCAAACCGTAAACCATAAACATAGCCAGCAGGTTATGGCTCCAAGTGCCGCAGTCTAGGTGGAGCTCCAGCGTTGTGTTCGCGGCGGTTCGTCGCCGCAGGGTGAAGGAGCCGGTTTCGCCGGCGGTGCCACCGCGCACGCTGTACTCCATGGGCTTGAAGACGCGCTCCAAGGCGGGCTTCTTCGGGCCCGCAGTCACTCCCGGCCCGACTTCCCTCATCTCAGCCGGATCGGGGAGATCATGCGGCAGCCGAGCCTCCGCGACGATTTCTGCAATCCGGTCGCGGTACTTCACCGAGATCGCTTTCACTGCGATGGCGAGTTGCGGATTCGCGCTGGGGACCGCCATTCCCGATGGCAGGCGAACGCCCGGCACCGGGCCCGCACCCAGATTTTCCGGCAGCGGCACCTGCACGGTCTTTTTCGCCTTGCCGCATGCCGCCAGGATCGTCGCGATCGTGCTCGAAGGCGACGGCAGCTTCTTGCCTCCTGATTCGACCTCAACCATCGTGCAAGCCGATAGCGAGCGGTTACGACCGTTGACCCACCAGCTGTCTCCAATGAGGACTCCGGCCATGGTTCCGGCAGACACCGTCGGGACAGCATGCAGCTCACCGAACTCGGGTGAGTAAAAGTGAAGGGCAACGCCGTGGAAAGGAAACGATCGCGGCACGCCGGCCGCGATGGCTTGCAGCGTTTCGTAGGGTACCGCTTCGTTGGCACCGGCCGAGAGCGGGCCATTGGAGAGCCGTCGCGCGCCCGCGATCCCCAGCTGCGGTGCCGGCGAAGCCTCGGTCACGAAGCGCGCAAGCTCCGGATGCCGCTTCAGCACGCGATCCACGCTGGAAAAGCTCACGATCCCGCCATCAGCGAAGTTGAAGCGAATGAACGGTTCGAGGCCCGCATCGACGAAGCCCTGGCGGACGCGATCCATCATCGCGACCAGCGGTTCCTTCCTGCTGGCCGGGAACGAGGTGAGAAGTGCGACGCGCATGAGCTTCCGGAGTCGTCTGTATCCGCTGAATTCCGTGTTGCGGCGCAATTCTATTCTGCGGAACCAGGGTGGACAACAGGCAAACAAAATCCATGTGACCCAGGTCACGTCCGCCTGTGCCCCCACTCACTGCCCCTCGGTACATGGTTCGGCGATTTTTGAATGTGGCCCGGTGCGTTGCGCCGGGCTGTAAGTGAGGGGGTACCGTGAGGCGCTACGCTCTATTCTTCGTTGCCGCTCTTTTTATGGCGACGGCCACCATAGCCCAACCATCCCAACCTGCCCCAAACCAAGGGCGGTCGGGAACCCAGACCTCGGCCAAGAAGACCTCGTCCAAAGCTCCGGCCAAGATGACCAACGACGAGTGCATGGGCTGCCACAACGATCCGAGCCTCACGACTCAGATCAATGGCAAGCAGGTCAGCCTGGGCATTGATGACACGAAATTCAAGGCCTCGATTCACAGCGCGTTCCAGTGCGTCGATTGTCACGCTGACGTCAAGAACGCTCCTCACGATCCCTCGCCGATCATGCCGAAGTGCGCCACCTGCCACGCCGATCAGCAGGCCGCCTACGATCACGGCGTTCACGCCAAAGCTGCAGCTGCGGGCAACACGAATGTTGCCAAGTGCCAGGACTGTCACGGCAGCGTCCACGAAATCCTGCCCGCGAGCGATCCGAAATCCAAGGTGGCGCATAACAATATTCCGCAGACCTGCGGCGCCTGCCACGGACAGAAGTTTGTGATGGCGTCCAGCGGCGTCAGCTCGGCGCCCTTCACCTCGTATCAGCAAAGCGTGCACGGCAAGGCGGTTGCCGCCGGCTCGGAGAAAGCCGCCGTCTGCACTGACTGCCACGGCGAACACGATATTCTGGGCGCAGTCGATCCGAAGTCGCCGATCAACAAGTTTAACGTTCCGGCTACCTGCGCCAAGTGCCACGCCAGTATCAAGCAGGAATACGTGCAGAGCATCCACGGACAGGCGATTGCACGTGGCAACTGGCAAGCGCCCGTCTGTACAGATTGCCACGGCATTCACACCATCAAGGGTCCGAAGGATGCCAGTTCATCCGTGGCTGCAGCCAACGTGAAGAACACCTGTGCGCAATGCCACGAGAGCGTTCGTTTGTCGAATGAGTTTGGCGTTCCCGGCGGACGCGTCGATTCGTATCTCGCCAGCTATCACGGCATGGCGAAGACGATGGGATCGAGCACTGCGGCCAATTGCGCCAGCTGCCACGGCGTGCACAATATTCTGCCGCCCAGCGATCCGCGCTCCACCGTTAACCACGCGAACCTGGCCAAGACCTGCGGACAATGCCATCCCGGCGCGAACGACAAGTTCATCACCAGCAAGGTCCACTTCGATGGCGCCGCCAAAGCCGACGTCGGCAGCAAGGTCATCGCGCTCATCGGGCGCTTTTATGTCTGGATGATTGTCTGCGTTATCGGTGGCATGGTCCTGCACAACCTGATTGTGTGGCGGAAGAAGACCATCCTGCACCGCATCGGACAGCCGCGGATTCTCTTCCGCATGACGCTCGCACAGCGCATTCAGCACCTTACGCTGCTGGTCAGCTTCTTCACGCTGGTGATGACCGGCTTCGCGCTGAAGTACCCCTCGTCGTGGCTCGCGGTCATTTTCATCAACGAGCTGATCCGCAGCTATATCCACCGCATTGCCGGCGTGGTCTTGATTGCGGTCAGTATGTTCCATTTGTGGTATGTCGTCCGCAAGCCGGACGGTAGACAATTGTTCAAAGACATGCTGCCGGATTGGAAAGATGTTACCGATGCGCGTGACGCCTTCCGGTATTATCTCGGCTATAGCGAACAACGGCCGATGTTCCGGCGCTTCAGCTACGCCGAGAAGATGGAGTACTGGGCGCTGGTGTGGGGCATGTTCGTCATGGCCGCCACTGGTTTGATGGCATGGTTCAAGGTCGCAGTCGGCGAGCACGTACCCGGCTGGTGGATTGATGCTGCCATTACCATCCACTTCTATGAAGCAATACTGGCGACCTTGGCGATCGTGGTTTGGCACCTGTATGGCGTAATTTTCGATCCGGACGCCTACCCGATGAACTGGGCCTGGTTCGACGGCAAGATGTCGATTGAGCAATACGAGCATGAGCATCCCCTGGACCATGGCGCAATCGAGAGGGCACGCGGCTCGGAAGAAAACGAGGGAGAAACCGAACCCGCGAAGGAACGCGACGCGGAGCCGGTCGAGACGAAGTGAAGCAGTGGTTAGACGGTGGGTTTTGGATAGTTAGATCTTTCCATTTCCTGCATGTCTGATCGGTGGCGGCCACTGATCACACGTTTTCGTGGGGACGAGAAACAAAGTGGATAGAACGAAACGACGCGTCAGGTGGCGGCGAACAGAGCAACTACTCGCTAGCCACTGATCACTGATAACGATCCACTGTTTTGCGTGGGGCAAAAACACGAGAGGGTACCAGAAATGTCTGAGGACAGAGAAAAAGCTCCTCTGGGCGAACATGCGCCCATTTCCAAAGGCCTGATCAAGAACCCGATCAGCCTGATTGGGATCGCGATCGCGTCGGTTGCGGTCGCCAACATCGTCTTTCTTGTGCTGATCGACCTGCTGTCGTCGCAACCGTCTCCTTACATCGGCATTCTCGCCTATATGGTCGCACCGGCGTTCCTGGTTCTCGGCCTGATCCTGATTCCTTTGGGTATTGTGATTGAGCGCCGCCGGCGTCTGCGTGAGGCGGGCGCTCCTTTTCATTACGCAAAGCTCGATCTGAACAGCCCTGCACACCGCAGCACCGTGGCTTTCGTCCTCAGCTTCGTGGTGGCGTTCTCGCTGATCAGTGCAGTGGGGAGTTACAAGGCGTATGAGTTCACCGACTCGGTCCAGTTCTGCGGGCAGTTGTGCCACACCGTCATGCATCCTGAGCTGGTGGCCTACAGCGCGTCACCACACGCGCGCGTGGCCTGCGTTGAATGCCACGTTGGCTCGGGTGCGAGCTGGTACGTGAAGTCCAAACTGTCGGGAATGCGACAGGTGTATTACACGGCGTTGGGCACCTACCCTCGTCCGATTCCTACTCCGGTTCAGAACCTTCGCCCCGCCCAGCAGACTTGCGAGCAGTGCCACTGGCCAAAGAAATTCTGGGGCGCGCAGCTCAAGACCTTCACTCACTATGGCGATGACGAACAGAACACTCCGCGCGTGATCCGCCTGCTCATCAAAACCGGGGGTGGCGACCCGTCGCTCGGCCAGGCTGGTGAAGGCATTCACTGGCACATGAACATCGCCAACAAGATCACCTATTTCGCTACTGACGAGCAGCGCCAGGTCATTCCATATGTTCGCATCGAGGACGCGCAAGGGCACGTCACCGAGTACCTGACCAAGGACAAGCCGCCGACCCAGGCGGAGATCGACAGCGCGAGTAAGCGGCGCATGGATTGCATCGACTGCCACAACCGCCCGACGCATATTTACGTCGCGCCCGACGTCTCGGTCGACCGGGCCATTACGGGACGTTCTATTGATGCCACCCTGCCTTACATCAAGAAGGAGGGGGTTGAGGTTCTGGTTGCTGACTACAAAACCTCTGACGAAGCCAAGCAGGCCATCGCCGACAAAATCTCCAAGTTTTACCAGGAGAAATATCCGCAAATCGTGTCCGCGAAACCCGACAGCGTCAAGGGGGCCATCACCGAGCTGCAACGCATCTATAACACGACTTTCTTTCCGTATATGCGGGTGAACTGGCGTACCCATCCCAACAACATCGGGCACCTGTATTTTCCCGGTTGCTTCCGCTGTCACGATGGCAATCACGTCAGCAAAGACGGGAAGGTCATTACCAAGGACTGCAACTCTTGCCACACGGTACTGGAGCAACAGGAAAGCGGCACTCAGCTCGCCAGCCTGCCCGCACAAACCTTTAAGCATCCGGTGGATATTGGAGACCTCAGCCAGGTGAACTGCGCCGACTGCCACAACGGGGGAGTCGGACCGTGAAGCAATCGCTAGTGGCCAGTTGCCAGTTTTAGATTCTTGCGCGAGGAATTGTGGTGTTCCTCGCGTCTTGTTCTCTGGTGAGAATTCGTGGGTCGCTGGAAGCTCGTAGTGACCCACATCACAGCCCCCCGTGATGCCACTCACGGCCCTCCGGGTCGCCCGAATCCTATCTTGGAAGCATAGAAATGAGCCGTAGTGCAAGAAGGGGTGGATTAGCTAATGACCGAAGGCAATGGCACTCAACTGGTGGACAAGAAAGAATACAAGCCGCGCCTGATTTTCTGGGAAGTCACCAAGGGCTGCAATCTGCGCTGCATTCACTGTCGCGCCACGGCGACCGAGTTGATGTCGCCTACCGACCTGCCCACCGGTAAAGCGCTGAACATCATCTCGCAAATCGCCGACTTTTCGAATGCCATCCTTGTACTCAGCGGCGGTGAGCCGCTGTACCGTCAAGACATCTTCCAACTCGCCGAGTATGCCACAAGTCGCGGCCTGCGCACGGCGCTTGCGACCAACGGAACCATGGTCACGAAAGACGTCGCGGAGAAAATCAAAACTTCGGGCATCAAACGGGTTTCGATTTCGCTAGACGGCGCCGACGCCACCACGCACGACACCTTCCGCGGGATCCCCGGTGCATTTGAAGCCGCCATCTACGGCATGAAGAATCTGCAGCAGGTTGGCGTGTCGGTGCAGATCAACACCACGATCGCGAGGCACAACGCACATCAACTGCCGGAGGTGCTGGAGTTGGCCCGCAACCTGGGCGCCGACGCCCTGCATACGTTCTTGCTCGTGCCCGTGGGCTGCGGCGTCGACATTGCCGCCGAGCAGATGGTTCCACCGGAAGAATACGAGCGGATGCTGAACTGGTTTTACGATCAATCTCTCACCGGCGACATTGAGCTGAAGGCCACGTGTGCTCCACATTACTTTCGCGTGCTGCGCCAGCGCCGCGCCGCCGACCGCATGGCCGGCAGGCAGCAGCCAGCGCCGGAATCGCACCCGCATGGGATCGGCCCGACTGAGATGGCGATGCCCGGCTCGACCGGAATTTCCCTGCGGCCGAGCGGCGGCCCGCCGGTAGGGCACACCGGTCACCCGAGCGATATGAACGCGATGACCAAAGGCTGCCTCGCCGGAACCGGCGTCTGCTTCATCTCGCATGAAGGCGAAGTTTTCCCCTGCGGCTATCTACCGGCCATCGCCGGCGATTTGCGCAGGCAGAGCTTCGCAGAAATCTGGAACGAGTCGGCGGTCTTCGCCATGCTTCGCGACGACGATAACCTGAAGGGGAAGTGCGGCTGCTGCGAGTTCCGCCATGTCTGCATGGGATGCCGTGCCCGCGCGTTTGCCGCGACCGGCGATTTTCTCGCCGAGGAGCCTTTCTGCGTATATCAGCCCGGTACTTCGAACAAGATGGTGCGTGAAGCAGCCGAAGCCAAGACAGGGCACTGAGACTTAAGTCATAGCTGACTCAGCCGAAGCCGGCTGGCATCGCACCATAGCACAAGCAGTGCTTTTTGGAGTGCTGCTGTCGACCGCCTTCGTGTTTTAGAATCACCCTACAGTCGGTTCGTCGCCTGAATGCGCCAGAGAAGTGGAGTGCGTATGCGAGAACTTTCGATCGGATGTCTAGTAGCGCTGGCTGCAATCACCATCTCAGCACAAGGGCGAGAAGACGCTTCGATGAAGTTGACTAGCTCTGCATTTGCGGCCGGGGCGCCGCTTCCTAGCCAATACACCTGCAAGGGCAACGATGTTTCCCCGGCCTTGGAGTGGAGCGGGGCGCCGGGGCATACCGCAGGCTTCGCGATCATCATGGACGACCCTGACGCTCCCAGCGGCACATGGGTGCATTGGGTTATGTGGAACATTCCGCAGAGAACGCATTCCCTGCGGGAGGGCGTGCCCAGGAACGAGCAGGTAGACGATGGCTCGCGCCAAGGTCGCAACAGCTTCGGCAAAGTGGGATACAACGGGCCATGTCCGCCGCCGGGGCAGACCCACCGCTACTTCTTCCGCATATATGCCTTGGACCAGAGCCTTAATCTGCAGCCCGGCGCCAGCCGCTCAGAGCTCGACGGTGCGATGAGGGGTCACATACTCGCGCAGGGCGAATACCAGGGAACGTTCCCCAGGTAGTGAAAGCGCTTCGCATCCGGCTCTCCAATTAGAATGGCTGTTCGGAACCGCCTGATGCATTCCAACTGGATCTTCTGGCTTCTCTTCAACCTGTTTATTGTGGCCATGCTGGCGCTCGATTTGGGCGTGCTGCATCGCCGCACCCACAGCGTCGGCTTCCGCGAAGCCGTTGGCTGGACTGTGCTGTGGGTTGCGCTCGCCGCGGTTTTCGCCGTTCTTCTCCACTTATTCGGCCAAACCATGGTCGGAAATAGCGCGCGTTCGAATTCGCAGCTTTCGCTGGAATTCATTACCGGCTACGTCATCGAGCAGTCGCTCAGCATCGACAATCTGTTCGTCTTCCTGCTCATCTTCCGCTATTTCCATGTGCCCAACGAGCTGCAGCATGGAGTGCTGTTCTGGGGAATTGCCGGGGCCCTGGTGATGCGGGCCATCTTCATCTTTGCCGGCGTGGCGTTGCTGGATCGTTTTACGTGGATCACCTATATCTTCGGCGCGATTCTGGTGTATAGCGGCATTCGCTTGTTTCGTCAGCATGGAACTCAGGTACATCCTGAGTCCAATCCGCTGCTGCGCGCTTTCCGCAAGCTGATTCCTGTCACCAACGATTACCAGGGCAGCCGCTTCTTCGTCCGCCGGGATGCTTCCCTTTACGCCACGCCGCTTGCGCTGGTGTTAATTCTGCTGGAAACCACGGATCTTCTCTTCGCCGTCGATTCGGTTCCGGCGGTACTCGCCGTCACCCGCGAGCCATTCATCGTCTACACCTCGAACGTATTCGCCATCCTGGGACTGCGTTCGCTCTTCTTCGTTTTGTCAGGCATGCTCGAGAGGTTTCAGTTTCTCCATTACGGATTGTCGGCGATTCTGGTGTTCATCGGGGTGAAAATGCTGGCAATGCATTACGCGGAGATGCCAACCGAGATTGCGCTGGGCGTGGTTGCATGCATCCTGCTGGTCTCGGTTGTCGCGTCACTTCTGGTGCGCCAGCGGACGACCGAATGAGGGTCTGGGATGACTTCAGGAGGGAATTGCGATACAATCGGCACGCAAAAGAATGCCCCACGCTTTACCCATAAGCGCCTAGGCCGGACGCAAAGGGTAAACAAAACGCGGGGCAAAGTACGTGCCTGTAGGGCATACCTTAACCTTAGAATCCGGCAAAAGCAAGCACCAATGTATTAGATAGGTAACACGAAAGTGTTACTTTGGTCACGAAACTAGCCTCATTTCAGACCCCTTTCCCCTGATTCCCCCTTCTTGCTTGCCCTTACCGCACTGCGACGGATGTTACGTTAATCAGGCATGCCGCGATTCATGTTCCATTCTTGGCATAATCCTGCTCCGGACTTGTCATGTCGCGTGACGAAGATTGCGCAGGCGCTGGATAAAGGAAACCAACCGGTCTGGCAGGGGCGCCGCTAGCTTCAACGCTTCGAACGTGCGTGGCTGCTGGAACTCGAGTTGCGCAGCGTGCAGGAAGTTCCGCTCGATCTGTAGCCTCGCTGGAAACTCCTCCGTGCCTTCCGCCGCTCTCGCTAATCTTGTCCGCTGACTCGACGCGCTCGACTTCAGCTCTTTTGGGGCACCGTACAAGCTGTCGCCAACGACGGGATGTCCGAGCGACGCCATGTGTACCCGGATCTGATGCGTGCGTCCCGTCTCGATTCGCACATCCATGAGGGTGAATTTGCCATAGACCGAGTCAATTCGCTCGCGTGCCTCCCAATGTGTGACCGCCGTGCGACCGCGGCTGCCGCGCGTCGTCATGCGCGTGCGTCGCACCTGGTCACGCGAAATCGGGAGAAGGATCGTACCCCGATCTTTCTCCGGCCAGCCATGCACCAGGGCGATGTAGCGCTTCTTGATCTCGCGCCGCGAAAACTGCTGTGAGAGCTTGCGATGCGCAACGTCGTTCTTAGCGACGATGATCAGCCCGCTGGTCTCCTTGTCCAGCCGATGCACGATGCCCGGCCGCAACTCGCCGCCAACCTCGGACAACTTGCCAAAGTGATGCAGCAGGGCATTCACCAGCGTGCCGCGGTTGCGCTCGTCATCACTTGCGCCTGCACCCGCGTGGACCATCATTCCCGCAGGCTTGTTGATCACCGCGAGGTCAGCGTCTTCGTAAACAATCTCGAGCGGAATGTCTTCGGGAATCGCGCGCATTTGTGGCGGCGGGCCGCCGGTCACTGTGATCTGCTCACCTCCGCGCAGCTTCAGCGAAGCCTTAGCGGCCGCAGAATTGACTAGCGCTTTCTCTTCGCGAATCAATTGCTGCACCCGTGCCCGGCTGAGGTCCGGGAGCTGCGCCGCCACGAACTGATCGAGCCGCTGACCGGCCGCATCCGTCGGGACGGTGATCTGCGCGAGAGACGGCTCGGTTGGCATCCTCATGAGCATACAGGCGAAAGGCGACGCGCGAAGAGCAACTCTCGTGAGGCGAACATTAAGCGAACATCTGCTACAATGGAAAGATGTCTTCCGTGGCCATTCCCGCTTCCTTGTCGTGGGCGCATCCGCTGGTTGCGGAGTGGTTCGTCGGCCGCTTTGGCACACCCACGGAGCCGCAGGAGCAGGGCTGGCCGGAGATCCTCGCGGGACGCACCACGCTCATCTCCGCTCCGACGGGCTCGGGCAAGACGCTGGCGGCGTTTCTCATCTGCATCGACCGGCTGGTGCGAAAAGCGCTTGCCGGCGGGCTGCGCGATGCCACCGAAGTGCTCTACGTTTCGCCGCTGAAGGCGCTCGGCAACGACATCCAAAAGAACTTGGAGATTCCTCTTGGCGAAATCCTCGCGCTGGCGGGCGAGCGCGGCCTACTGATGCCGGAAATTCGCACCGCGGTCCGCACCGGCGACACGCTGATGAAAGAGCGGCGCGAGATGCTGAAGCGTCCGCCGCACATCCTGGTCACCACGCCCGAATCGCTGTACATCCTGCTGACCGCCAACAGCAGCCGCGCAATTCTGAGTCACGTCAAGACGGTGATCGTCGACGAGATACACGCCGTCGCCGACGACAAACGCGGTGCGCACCTGACGATCTCGCTGGAACGCCTTGAGCTGCTCGCGAACCATCCCACGCGCATCGGGCTATCCGCCACCCAGAAGCCGATTGAAGAGGTCGCGCACTTCCTCACCGGAATGAGGGGAAGGGTCGAGCGGCCGTTCATGGCTGCCTCGCCGGGAGAGGGGAGTGCCCGTATCGGGTCCGGGGCAAAGAAGGATCGGGTAGAGCCGCCCTTCAGGGCTGCGTCAGGCGATTGTCTTCTTGAGAATGAGTCGGCTTCAGCCGACGACACAACTACTTGTAAGGAAGATCGTGGGCTGAAGCCCGCTCCAGAAATTAATGACGCGGCGGGACGCGAGCCTGAAGGCTCGCTCTACCAGCAGGCCGACCAAGTTTACGAGTGTTCAGATACGGCCATCGTCAACATCGGCCATCGCCGGAAACTCGATTTGGCTGTCGAGGTGCCGCGCTCAGAGCTTGGCCCGGTTGCCAGCAACGAGATGTGGGGCGAGATTTACGACCGCCTCGCCGAGTTGGCGCTGCAGCATCGCTCGACGCTGGTCTTTGTAAACACACGCAAGCTGGCCGAGCGCGTCGCTCTTCATCTCGGCGATCGCATCGGTAAGGACCTGGTCGCCGCGCATCATGGCAGCCTCTCGCGCAAGATCAGATTGGCGGCCGAGCGCAAGCTGAAGAACGGCGAGATTCGCCTGCTGGTCGCGACCGCTTCGCTGGAGCTTGGCATCGACGTGGGCACCGTCGATCTGGTCTGCCAGATCAACTCGCCGCGTTCAATCGCTGTGGCGTTGCAGCGTGTGGGCCGCGCTGGACACTGGCGCGGAGCGATTCCCAAAGGCCGGCTGTTCGTCACTACGCGAGACGATCTTCTCGAGTGCGCTGCCGCCATCCGCGCCATCAAGCTGGGCGATCTCGATCGCCTCTACATACCGTCTGCGCCGCTCGACATCCTGGCGCAGCAGATTGTCGCCATGTGCGCCTGCGAGGATTGGGATGAGGACGCGCTGTTTGATTGCATCCGGCGCGCCCATCCTTATCGCGAGCTGCAACGTCAGGACTACGATCGCATTCTGGAGATGCTCGCGCAGGGCATTGCCGCCAAGCGTGGCCGCTACGGGGCGTACATTTTCCGCGACATGGTCAACCGGCGCTTGCGTGCGCGGCGCGGCGCTCGCCTGGCGGCGATCACCAGCGGTGGCGCGATTCCTGACAACTCGCTCTATACCGTGGTCGCGCAGCCGGAAGAGATCGTTGTTGGCACGTTGGACGAGGACTTCGCGGTCGAGAGCAACGTTGGCGACATCATGCTGCTGGGCAACACCTCATGGCGCATTCGCCGCGTCGAATCAAATTCGGGCCGCGTGCTGGTGGAAGATGCGCACGGCGCTGCTCCCAGCATTCCGTTCTGGCGCGGTGAGGCTCCGGCCCGCACCGATGAGCTGTCTTCGCATGTGGCCGAACTGCGTGAGCGCATCAGCATCATGCTGCCGAATACTACTCCCCTGCCGGCGCCGATGAATCCCGAGCTGAACGAAGTGCGGCATGCAACGGAGCGCATGTCGGACCTGGTATCCCAGCCCCAATTTGCGCTGCCCCAACCGGCGCTCCAGGCGGAAGCTCAGGCTCCACGCATTCGTCTTCGGGGACTGGAATCCAGCCCTGAAGTCCAGAGCGCGGTGGAGTGGCTGAAGGACGAATGTGGCCTCGACGACGCTGGCGCCGAGCAGGCCATCGAGTACGTCATCACCGGGCGCGCCGTGCTGGGTGAAGTGCCCACGCAGCAGACCGTCATTGCCGAGCGTTTCTTCGACGAAGGCGGTGGCATGCAGCTGGTCATTCATGCGCCCTTTGGCGGGCGCATCAACAAGGCTTGGGGACTGGCGCTGCGCAAACGCTTCTGCCGCTCGTTCAACTTTGAGCTGCAGGCGGCAGCAACCGACGACGGCCTGAACATCGCGCTCGCCGAACAGCACAGTTTTCCGCTGAGCGACGTCTTCCACTATCTGCAGACCGAAACGGTGCAGGAGATCCTCGAACAGGCGGCGCTAGCATCGCCCATCTTCGCCACGCGCTGGCGCTGGGATGCTAACCGCTCACTGGCGCTGCTGCGCTTTCAGGGCGGCAAGAAGGTTCCGCCGCAGATTCAGCGCATGCGCAGCGATGATCTGCTCGCGTCGGTGTTCCCGGACGTGGCCGCGTGCCAGGAAAACATCGAAGGCGACATCAAGATTCCCGATCACCCGTTGGTGCAGGAGGTGATGAAAGATGTCCTGACCGAAGCCATGGACATCGAGGGGCTGAAGCGCGTGATCGAGGGCATTCGTAGCGGAGCGATTCGTTATCTGGCAGTCGATACGCCGGTGCCATCGCAGTTCTCGCACGAGATTCTCAACGCCAATCCGTATGCGTATCTCGACGACGCTCCACTGGAAGAGCGGCGGGCGCGTGCGGTGCAGATGCGGCGCATTCTACCCGAGGCGGTACTGAATGAGGTCGGCCGCCTCGATCAGCAGGCGATTGCCCGCGTGCGCGAGGAGGCGCGTCCTGACGTTCGCGATGCCGACGAGCTGCACGACACGCTGCAGACGCTGCTCGCCGTGCCGGATGAGACTCGCGATCCCGACTGGCAGCCGGTTGTGGAGAGCTGGAAACAGTTCCTGCCGGAGTTGCTGGAAAACTGGAGGGTAGTACGGGCACGAGTGTTAGAACGCAGCTTTAGCTCCGCGACGACGGCGGTTTTCGAGAATGAGTCGGCTTTAGCCGACGGCACAATTCCGTCCCACGAGGCCGTATCGAGCGGGCTCAAGCCCGCTCCAGAACAAGATGATCCGCCGGGACGCGGGCCTGAAGGCTCGCTCTACCATCCGTACCGGCCGGTCGAACTCGGCGCCGAAGCGCCGCTCTACCGGCGATATCTCGTCGCCTCCGAATGCACGAAGGATTTCTCGCTGATCTTCCCCGAAGCGCAGTTCGAGGTGGCCCCGCCGGACCTCCCGTCGAACGCAGCCTCGCGCGACGATGCCGTACTCGCCATGGTCAATGGCTGGATGATGCACTCCGGTCCGACTACCGCAACCGCGCTGGCTTATTCCCTCGGGCTCGCGAAGTCGGACGTGGAGAATGCTCTACTGCGGCTGGAGGCGGCGGGGACGATCCTGCGAGGGAACTTTACTGGACAGAACACTCAGGAAGAATGGTGCGAGCGGCGGCTGCTCGCCCGCATTCATCATCTGACGGTTGCGACCCTGCGCAAGCAGGTTGAGCCGGTCACGGCCGCCGTGTTCATGCGCTGGCTGCTGCGCTGGCAGCACCTCGCTTCGCAGTCGCAGCTTGCCGGAGAGCGCGGTTTGCTAGAGGTAGTACATCAGCTGCAAGGTTTCGAAATTCCCGCCAATGCCTGGGAGAAGCAGGTGCTAGCGCGCCGCGTTACCGAGTACGACCCGGCTGCGCTCGACCAGCTTTGCCTGACTGGCGCGGTTGGCTGGGGACGGCTGTCGCCGCATCCGGCCACGCTTGAAGATGCCGGCGAGGGACGACGTCGCGTGGTGCCCACTAGCGTCGCGCCCATCACCTTCTTCGTGCGCGAAGAGTCAGACTGGATGCAGCCACGCCTGGGCGAGGACGAGCAGAACTTCGAGCGCGTGCTGAGCGAGTCGGCGCGGGCGGTGCTGGAATATCTCCGGCGTCGCGGCGCTTCATTTTTTGCCGACATCGTGCGCGGCACCGGCAAGCTGAAAGCCGAGATCGAAACGGCGCTGTGGGAGCTAGTCGCAGCGGGGATGGTCACCGCCGATGGCTTCGACAATCTGCGCTCGCTGATTAATCCCAAGCGTCGGCTCGGACAGGGCTCAGGTAAGACGTCGCGGCCACGGCACACGACCGGCCGCTGGTCGCTCCTGTACCCGGCGGAAGGTTCGGACCGCACCCGGGTCGCCGAGGCGACGTGCTGGATGCTGCTGCGGCGCTACGGCGTCGTCTTCCGCGAGTTGCTGGCGCGCGAGTCCAACCTGCCGAAGTGGCGTGAGCTGCTCATCGCATTCCGCCGGCTGGAGGATCGCGGCGAGGTGCGCGGCGGCCGCTTCGTCAGCGGATTTCTCGGCGAGCAGTTCGCGTTGCCGGAAGCAGTTGAGTCGCTGCGCGCGATGCGCAACCTGCCCCCGAGCGGAGAAATCGTCACCCTCTCGGCCGCCGATCCGCTGAACCTGGTCGGTTTCATCGTGCCCGGCGAGCGTGTGCCCGCGATCTCGGGGAAGTACGTCAGCTTTAGGGACGGAGTTGCTTTGGAAAGTAATGAGCAATCTCTCACCCAAGCAAACTCAGATTGGGTGGGGCACCCTCATGATCCTTCCGTCCCGGGCGAGGCCGCCGCGCGATGACGCCGGACGAACTGGTCGAAGGCCTCGACTATTACATAGAAAATGGATTGATGGTGTTCACCGAGCGGTATCTCCGCAACCGCGGCTTCTGCTGTCGCTCGGGATGCCGGCATTGCCCCTACGAGGATTCCAACTCGGCTTCCAGCCGCGCCAACGAGGGGATTGTCAACTCGCGACTGTCGATTGCGATCAGACCCTCGGATTGCAGCCGGCTTAGATTACGCGACACCAAGTGTCGCCTCATTGAAGACAAGCTCGCCGGCCTGAAATCGCCGTTGCACCAGCCGCGGTATGACGAAGGCCATTTCCGCATGCGAAAGTCCGGAGAAGATTGCCACGTTGTTCAGCAGCGACTCCAGAGCTTGGCTGTCCATCATCAAGAAGAATCCTTCGCGAGCCGGGGGCCACAGTTGCCGGGCCGCGCCGCAAATCGAAATTCAGGATAAACGCAATCATGGATTCCCGAAGGAGTCATAAAGAGTGATGAGGTTCTGCGGAAGCACGCGAATGACGCCGCGGCGCGGGCTGTCGATGTCAGCGATCAGGAAAAACGCTACCGCCAAGACAAGTGGCAGCACGGAGCCCAGCAACGACCGCTTGTGATGGGCAACGTAACCAATCAACACGGTGCTGCAGACGGCGAGTGCGAGCATCAGGCACCACGCTCCTACCGGAATGCGGTTCCACCACGCGGCTTGGGTATAACCCTGGCGATTCAGAACGTCGTTCATGCCAGAGACGACGAGGACCATGGGCGGCGTGGGATTGGCAGCGGCCGCACGCGCAACGATGGACCACATCTGATTTTGCAGTTGCGCAGTCTGGTTGTTGATCTCGTCAACCCGCCGACGATTGCGCTCGGTGTAAAACGACACACGCAGGCCGGTGTATCGCCGCAAGAGCTGCTGGATTTGCGCCGTATCCGCCGCGGGCAGCATATCGGCGCGGACATACTCCGTGCCAATGGCGTTGGCCTCTTCCTCTTCGTAGTTCTTACGCTGATCGTAGCGGCTGACAGCCATTGAAAAACTGAAGCCGATGATGAGGGCCAGCAGGGTCAGGGTCGCGTTCACCACTAGATCGAGGTCAGACCGCTCTTTTTCCTCGATGGGTCGCAGTTTACCAGCCAAGAAAAAGCCCGCGTGCACCGACAACCACAGCAACAAAAGCGAAAGCAGAAACACCAGAATAGGCATATTGATTAGGGTCTCCACACGGTCCTCGCGCCACAAATTGATGCTCTTGCCATGACCACTATGTGTTCTTGGCTTTGTGGGCGTCAATAGCCAGGTCCTCGGCTACGTGCTCGTCCTTACTTTCTAGTTCGGCAAGCAAGCCTTCGTCGGTGAGGTCGAGCGGGTGCGAATGTTCCCAGTCGTGACGCACGATGTCGTGCAGGCGGGTGATGATCTCGTCATCGTGTACTTCGATGGCAAGCTCGCGGCGGCTATCGAAGCTGCCCGGCGCTAGATTGATGGAGCCGATAATGGCGCGCTCGGCATCGGCGAAAAGCAGCTTGGCGTGGAGTTTAAGGCCCTTGAGCTTGTGTACCTTTACCCCGACATCGTCGAGGATGCGCAGACCCCCGACCCCTTCAACGAGCTTTTCTTTCTTCAGATGATGAGGCGGCCGCGCCAGCACATGGACTTTCACCCCGCGCTCGTGCGCCCTGACCAGGTGCTCGATGATGACCGGATCCTGATAGCGTTCGTTTTGCACCCACAGCGAATGTCTCGCTTCATCGATGAACTTCCCGATTCGTTGGCGGCCATTGCCGATGCACCAGATCAGGTGAGAGTGCTCTCCCGGGCTAAACGTCTTCCGCTCCCAATCGGCGTCGAAGCCTTCCATCGTCTCAGCCACCTCGTGGCCATGCTCCGTGACCACCGCGTAATCTCGCGTCTCGGTGAAGTTCCTGGTTTCCCAGTTCAGCGACATTACCCATGCCGCTTTTTCATCCACCACCATCGACTTTTCATGGGTTAGGCCGAAGGCAGGATTGCTGTCGATGACCATGACGCCTGCATCGCTGAGCATCTTGCGCGATTGCTCGTTCTCCGCTTCGCCGCTGCGGCGAGCGGGATTCAACATGATGCGCACCTCGACGCCACGGCGATGGGCCGCAATCACCGCATGCAGAAGCTGTGGATCAGAAAATGTGAACATCTTGATGCGCAACGATTTCTCAGCATGATTAACGGCTTCGAGAATGGGCTGGGAAGAATCGTCGGGCATGACAACGAGATAGCGGGACATCCTGGTTCTCCTTGGCCGCAGGTGGCCGGACGCTCGGGCCTCTATTTCACGCGTGCATAGCCCCGGCTCCCGGCTGAGACGACGCGTCTTCAAATTGGGTGCGATGCAGGTCAGCGTAGATCTTACCAAGCGCCATCAGTTCGTCGTGGGTTCCCGATTCGGCCACCACGCCGCCCGCAATGACGATGATCTGGTTGGCATCGCGAATCGTGCTCAAACGGTGAGCGATGGTGATGACCGTGCGCCCCTTCATCAGGTTCTCGAGAGCATCGATCACCAGTTTTTCGGATTCGCTGTCCAGCGCGGCGGTCGGTTCATCGAGCAGCAGGATGGGACTGTTGCGCACCATCACGCGTGCGATGCCGATTCGCTGTCGCTGACCGCCGGAGAGCGTCAGGCCCCGCTCACCAACCATGGTGTCATAGCCTTTGGGCATGCGCGAGATAAATTCATCAGCATTAGCAAGCCGCGCCGCGTCCACGATCTCTTCTCGCGTTGCACCCGGCCGGCCGAAGGCGATGTTTTCCAGTATCGTGCCGCGAAACAGCACCGTGTCCTGCAGCACATATCCGACCTGATCGCGTAGCGAGTGCAGTTCGTAATCACGAACGTCGTGGCCGTCGATGCTCACGTTGCCGGCGGTGGCATCGTAGAAGCGCGGGATCAGGCTCACAATTGTTGATTTGCCGCTGCCGGTCGGCCCCACGATTCCCACGAACTGTCCGGGCTTGATATGGAAGCTGACATCGCCGAGGACCTGGCAATCGACCGTGTAGCCGAACGCGACGTGGTCGAAGACAATGTCGCCTTCGATGTTGCGCGCCTCGATAGCGTCCGGCTTTTCCGGGATGATGTTGTCGGTGTCCAGGATGCCGCGTACGCGTTCTACGCCGACCGCAGCCTGGGCGATGGCGTTCGTCGTGGTGGCAAGGTCTTTCACCGGTTTGAAGAACTTGCTGAGATACGACAAGTAAACGGTTAGGGCGCCGATCGTCATCACGTCGCGGAGAATCAGCGCCGAGCCGCGCCACAAAACCACGGCGGTACAAAGTGCGACGGTGATGGTGACGATAGGCGAGAGCAGCGACTTCACCCGACGGGCCGCCAGCGCGGCGTTCACGGTTGCGTGGCTTACATCTTCCAGAAGCTGCTCTTCGGTTTCCTGACGTCCGAAAGCTTTGACCACCCGCATCGATTCCAGGCCTTGCTGCACGGTGGCAACGATCTCCGCCTGCTCTTTGCGAACTTCGTGAGTCGCTTTCTTCACGGCCTTTTTGAAGCGCGAAACGAAGAACAGCAGGAATGGTGTTACCGCAACTGCAATCAGCGTGAAATCCCAGTTTAGCCAGAACATCAGGCCGAGCATGGCGATGATGGTCAGCAGATCGATCAGGATGTTCAGCGTGGAGGAGGACGCAAAACCCTGGATGGTCTGGATGTCCGTGGTCATCGTGCTCAGCATAGTGCCGGTTTGATGACTGTCGTAATAGCCCAGGGAAAGGCGCTGCAGGTGATGGTAGGTGCGCATGCGCAGGTCGTTGGCGACCCACTGGCCGACACTCTCGGTGTAATAGTTGTCGATGTAGCTGGCGATCGCGCCGATGAGCGCGATCACGATGAAGGCGAGCGCCGCCAGTCCGGCTACCTGTAATTTGGCGCCGCCGTCTAGCATGGGCCGGACGAAGTGATCGAGCCACGTCGGCAGTCTGTGGCTGCCGACGACATTGTCAATGATGACCTTAAGCGGCCAGGGGCCGGCCAGGCTCATCGCGGTTTCTACCAACATGGCGAGCAGGATGATGAAGAGCTGGCCGCGATAGGGACGAATTAGCTGACGGATCAGACGAACCATAGGGGTAGTCCTGCACGTTCTGGTTTACCAAGGCCAAATGTTACAGAATCTGCCGCGCTCGGCAAGAGTTTCTGCGTTCGGTGGGGTGTCGGCGAATCATCCGGCCCAATCCCGTTCCGGCATCCGCTAGGAAAAAACCCGGCCTGACTGGTAGTACGTTATTGATAATCGTGCTATCCTCGCCACTTTGGAACAGAGGTGCGTATGCCCCTGGTTCGAACTGGTGTCGCGCTGGATGCCGAACTGCTAAAGCGGTTCGACCGGCTGATTCGCAGCGAAGGCTATGCCAACCGTTCCGAGGCCTTCCGCGACCTGATCCGCGACCGCCTGAACGACGCCAGCGTCGGTCTGCAAGGCAGTGAGGCGTTTGTGGTCGGCGCGGTCACCTTAATCTACGACCACCATTGGCGGCTCTTGCCCGACAAGCTGATGGAGCTGCAGCACGAGTATCATTCCGTCATCATTTCCACCGTTCATTCCCATCTGGATCATGAGATGTGCCTCGAGGTTGTGGTGGTCAAAGGGCCGCTGAACCAGGTACAGGAGCTGGGTAACCGGCTGATCGGGTTGAAGGGCATCCAGCACGGCAAGCTGGTGATGAGTTCGCCCGAAGCGTACGCGCGCCAGCCGGCAAAGCAAGCCGCCCATTCCGACCACCATCACAAGCATTAGGAAGAAGGGATTCGTCCTGGGAAAAATGTCGCATTAAGGTAGCACGAAATGAAGACTCGTAACACAGCCAGGCGCGCTGGTTGGTGCCTGGTGTGGCTCCTTACCCTGTGCACTGTTGCCCATGCGCGAACCGGGATGATTCACGGACGGGTCGTCGGTCCTCAAAACGCGATCGTCCCGGCGGCCAAGGTAAGGTTGGTCAATGCGGCTAGAACCAGAGTTGCCGAAGTGGTCAGCGACGCCCACGGCAGCTTCGCCTTCAACCACGTTGATCCCGGAGTCTATGCGCTGAGCGCCGAGTCCCCGGCATTTGCTCCTGTTACGCAGATCGTCTCCGTCGCCCCCGGGCAGCAGCAGCAGAGCACCGTACAGCTTTCCCAAGGAACGACCCAACTGTCGGGAACCGTCGTTGACGCCTCTGGCGCAGTGATTGCCGGCGCCAGCGTGATGGTACGCAATGCGGACGGTGGCGTGGAAAAATTGACCCAGTCTGACAGCAGTGGCGCCTTCAGTATGTCCGGACTCGCGGCGGGCAATTACCGACTTATCGTGTCGAGTCCCGGTTTTGAAATTAAAGAAATGCCCATCACCATAGGAACCACCGGGGAACTGGCCCCGTTACGTATCTCCCTGGCTGTGAGCTCCGTGAACACCACCGTGGACGTCGAGGGCCGGGAGGATAGCCTCATCGGAATTGCCGATTCCGCCACCCAGGGCACCGTGGGCGCAAAGGAAATCGCAGACCGCCCGATTCTTCGTTCGGGAGAAATCCTGGAGACGGTTCCCGGTCTCATCATTACCCAACACGCCGGCGGCGGCAAGGCCAACCAGTACTTCCTTCGCGGCTTCAATCTCGACCACGGCACAGATTTCGCCGTTTTCCTCGACGGCATGCCGCTTAACCTGCCGTCGCACGCGCACGGCGAGGGCTACGCGGACACGAACGCCGTTGTCCCCGAGTTTGTGCAGCGGCTAAATTATGAGAAAGGCCCCTATTACGCTGACGTCGGCAACTATAGCTCGGCTGGATCGGCCAACCTCGAGTTTTTCAAGACGCTGCCCCAGAACTTCATCCAGCTGGAAGGCGGCATGTATGGCTATGGGCGCGCGGTCTTCGGCGTATCGCGAAAGCTAGGGAACGGCAACTTGCTATACGGCGGAGAAGCGTATCACGATAACGGCCCATGGACGACGCATGAGGATAATTACTACAAATACAATGGCCTTATAACTTACAGCCAGGGTGACAGCACCAATGGCTTCAGCTTTACAACCCGCGCTTACCGTGGAACCTGGAACTCGAGCGATCAAATCCCCATCACCGCCGTGCCTCTGGTTGGCTTCTTCGGCGCACTGAACCCGAGTGATGGTGGTAATTCGCAGCGTTATAGCTTGCAGGGTGAATGGCATCGCCAAGACGCAAATTCCGCGACCACAATCACGGCCTATGGGTTCTACTACGATCTCGATCTATTTTCCGATTTCACGTACTACCTGGATGACCCCATAAAAGGCGATCAGTTCGAACAGCAGGATAGGCGCTGGGTGGCCGGGATTGACGCAGCCCACACGATTTTCGGCCGATGGTTTGGCCGCAAGACGGAAAGTACATTTGGCGTACAGGTCCGCAACGATTGGGTCCACAACGGCCTTTTCCGGACGCAAGATCGTATGCGCACGGACAAGAACGATATTAATGCCTGCAATGAAGAACCTATTCCCGAGTGCGATACCAATCCGAATCTAGTCGCGGTACTGCCCGCGGCCACGGACCTGAATAAATTTACGGACACGATGGTGGGTTTCTATGTACAGAATAAAACCCAGTGGACGGGAAAATTCCGCTCCGTCCTCGCCCTGCGCGGCGACGAAGCCATCTATAACGTCACCAACTTAACTCCTCCCTATACCGCCAGCGAATTGCCTGGCGCTCCGGTGATCAACTTTGCGCAGCTCAATTCCGGCACGGCCACCAAGTTCCTGCCCAGTCCTAAAGCGAGTTTGGTCTTCGGCCCCTGGTTCGATACCGAGTTCTATCTTCAGGGTGGATTCAGCTTCCATAGCAACGATGCGCGCGGCGCAACCCAAAGGGTGGAACCGATTTCGCCTGACTATCCTTTCCCCACGCCCTCGGCCCCGATATCCCCTCTGGTCGCAACCAAGGGCGCCGAAGTCGGCGTGCGCACTGTGGCCATCCCACATCTGCAAAGTACCTTTTCGCTCTGGTATCTATACAGTAACTCCGAACTGCAGCAGGATGGGGACACCGGAGCTACGGTCGCTTCGGTCTCGCCGAGCAATCGTTATGGCATCGAGTTCGCGAACTTCTACACCCCGCTGAGGCATGTGGCTTTTGATTTTGATTTTGCGGATTCCCGCGCCCTCTTTACCCAAATCGACCCGGCTGACGCGGCTTACATCAACGTGGGCGGCGGCCAGTATCCAGTGCAAGGCCCGGGTGGCAAGTGGGTGCCCGAAGCGGTCGGGGTGGTGATTTCGTCAGGCGTTACCGTGCAGAGTTACAAGAATTTTTGGGGCAGTTTGCGTCTGCGCTACTTTGGCCAGCGCAATTTGACCTCCGATGCAATTTACCGTTCAGCCTCAACCGCGCTCGTGAACGCGGAGATCGGCTATCACATCAACGAAAAATGGAGTGTATCGGCAGAACTCCTTAATTTGCTTGACCGCTACGATCACGACATCGACTACGCTTATATCTCGCGCATAACGCCAACCGCCGCGGCCGCATTCACAGACGTTTACCACCCCGTCGAACCTATCCAGGTGCGGCTCGCCTTACGCTACCGATGGGGAGGACAGTAAGAAAATCAGCATCGACTGGTCGGGTCACCGTTCAACCTGTGCGGAGGGCCGGGGATTTACATTTCGGACACACTTCCGGTTGAGCAGGCGATCGGGTCGGCGTACGGCTGAAATCCTCCGTCGGCCCGAGTTGGACGGCGGCGGGGGGGGACCAACGCCGGCTGCGGTAACCTGTCTGTAAGAATCTTGAACGAACGATTAGTATTTTTATCAGTCGTCTTTCCCGCTGATTTGCTGCGATACTTGTAGCACTCGGGGTTGTGGGGAAGTCCGCTCATTCAGAGTTTGATCGAGTCGGCCAACAGGGTCGAGGTAAGGGGTCATATGTCATTTATGCAGAGTTCCAAGAGTCGGGAACGATATTCGGAACTCGACACGTTTGATCGCCTCAGAATCGCTTTGATCGGCCTGGGCGTGATCTTCACTTGCCTGGGCCTGGGCGAAGCGGTATACCGCCTGGCGTTCTTCGACTTTGACGGAGCGAAAGACCGCCTGCCGATTGAGATGTTGTTTGGCCTGGCGTTCGCATGGCTGGCAACCAAGCTGGTAAAACGCGTGTATCAGGACCAGATGAGAACCTCTGCCAGGATCAAGTTGATCTGGGACCGTAACCACAAGATCGGCCGGGCCGTAGAGGCCATTGAACCGCTGCCGTTCCCCGGGCACCAACAGGCGATCAGGGTCATTCGCGATGAGGTAGAGCGAATTCAGTGGGAACTAGACGACATCCTGCCCCGGTGATCGCATCTCAATACGTGAGACTTCACTCAGGAGGGAGGCGGATGGAACGCGAAGTGCGATCAAATAGTTTGGTGAATGGTGAGAGCTGGAACCCCGCCAATGCGACCGTGGCGGTCTCGGCGACGCTTCTCTGCCTGGTCTTCCTGTGGCTCTACTTCTTTGTAACCGGTCAGCCGCCGGCCGCATAGATTCGAATCGGGTTCGCCCGCCGCTGCTGTCTTAGTTTTACTACTTCCTCGAATAGGCCTGCCATTTCCCGCTCGGGTTAAGCGGAGTCTCACGTTAGTTCGCGGCATCATCGCGCGCATCTGGGGCGTGAGCTCGTGAATCACGCCGATCTCCCTCCGCAATAACCATCCAGCAAAGTTCTCCCGTTCGTTCATTTGCGGTGCTGGTAAGCGCTGCCCGATGCGGCTCCGCAAAAGTGCCGTAGCGCACGCGCAGTTTTTCGTGTCGTAACTGTGATTTTTGCCAGTTCTCGCAATTTCGGAAACACCATACGATGAGCTAGTTCCCAGCCAGCAGTGCTGCGCGCACACAGTAGTGGCTGGAGGGTGAAGAAATCTTAGTCAACTCAAGGAGGCTCTAGCCGTGAGAAAGTTAATATGTGCCGTTGTTTTTGTGGGGTTGGCCACGTTGATGGCAACCGCGCAGAGCGAGTTTCCCAAAGTAGAAGTTTCCGCGGACTATTCATATGTCAATCTCAATCCCCAGATCGTAAGCAGCCAAAACTTCAACGGCGGCGGCGGCGCTTTCGTCTATAACTTCAGCTCTCTGTTCGGTCTTAAGGCTGATTTCCAGGGTTACGCTGGAGGTACCGGCTGGACCAAGTATCTGAGAGACAACTATGGTTTCGCCGGATCGGCCAGCGGCAACGCGTTCACCTATCTCTTCGGTCCCCAGATCAAAAAGCACTCGGGCAAGTTCCAGCCCTTCGGTGAAGCGCTGTTCGGCTCCTTCCACTCCAACGGCTACGGCACTGTAATTCATTGCATCGAGAACAACGGCTGCTCGGGCGCGAGCGGCAACGGCAATAACAACGGCTTTTCAATGGAATTTGGCGGCGGTCTCGACATTCCTGTCAGCAGCCACATCCAGATTCGACCGGTTGAAGTGGACTATCTGTACACTCACTTCAACGCCAACCACATTGCCAACTACTCGGCCGGCTTGAACAACTTCAAGTATGCCGGCGGCGTTAACTTCACGTTTGGCGGCGCTGGCAAGTAGCATCGCCCCATTCGTACTTTCTGAGCGTGGCCGCTATCTGAAATGTCGACCAGACATTCAGGAGCGGCACGCTGCGTACTGGAGGCGCATATGACCGGACGTAAGACGGCGCACGCTATTTTCGTCTCCTCCCTCGTGCTGATAGCCGCAGTGCTGCTGGCCGGTGTGGCTGCGGCGCAGAGCGCTCAGTTGCAGGGGGTGATTAACGGTCGCAGCGGTGCGACCATGACCGTTCAAACTCAGGACCAGGGCACCGTGGTTGTGCTACTTAGCGACAACACTGAGGTCCAGGAATCTGAGGGCGTATTTCACGCCCGCAAGAAACAGATGGCGATGACGGCGCTGATGCCGGGTCTGTCCGTGCAGGTGAAGGGTTCGTACAACGCGAACAATCAGGTGGTAGCTGACACCGTCACCTTCAAGGGCTCCTCTCTGCAGACGGCCACCGACATCCAGGCCGGTGTAGCTCCGGTGCAGCAGCAGGAACAGGCGCAGCAGCAGCAGCTCGCAGAGCAGCAGGCACAGCTGCATCAGGAACAGGCGCAACTGACCCAGGAGCAGCAGGAGCAAGCGGCTCAGGCGCAGAAGATCGCCGCCGAAAAAGCGGCCATCGCATCGGTCAACAAGCGCTTCGGGGAACTGGGCGAATACAACATCTGGGATGAAGTAACGGTGTACTTCGCGAACGGCAAAGTCACCGTCGACCCGCAGTACAAACCCAAACTGCTGGCGCTCTGCCAGAAGGCGAAGACGATCAACGGCTACGTGATCCAGGTGAAGGGCTATGCCTCGGCCGTGGGCTCGGCGGCGTTGAACCAGAAGCTGAGTCAAGAGCGGGCGACCAACGTTACTGAGTTGCTGGAGCAGCAGGGTGCCATCCCGCTCACCAACATTCTGGCGCCGGGTGCGATGGGCACCAGCAGGCAGGTGGCTCCCGACAACACCACGGAAGGACAGGCGGAGAACCGGCGCGTTGTGGTGCGCGTGCTTCAGAATAAGGCGATTGCCGGAACCTAGCTTGCAAATCGGTTGTTGCTAAACCGGGCGCGATCGCGCTTCTGGGAAAGCAACTTTACCCTTTCGAATCGTGGCCAAGTGCCGGTGCTTAAGTCAGCATCCTTGCTCCTGCCGGCACTTGGCGAAACATTGTAGTTTCTGTTGATGACTGGGCCTGATATAACACGAAGCGAAGTGGCATTCGCGCATGGCTATCGGAGAACAACGTCACCTCGCCAGTGGGAAGGTAAGCGCCAAGGCCAAGCGCGTCATCGCTGACACCTGGCAATCGCAGGCCAATCTCTCGCTCTTTCTCGCCATCCTTGTAGCCTTTGCCTTCATATTTCCAATACTGGGCTTCGGTCACAGGGACATCAAGTTATACGCTGACATAGCTTTCACGCTGCTGCTGATCTCCGGAGTCACCATCGCCTGGGGGCATAAGTTTCAAGTGCTGATCTCCGGGTCGGTGGCGTGTGTCGCCGTCGTCTCTCGCTGGGTGAATTGGTTTTCCCCGAGTCCCAAGCTACAACTCTGGTCCGATAGTTGGTCGCTGGCTGCGATCGTGATCATCGCGTTTGTCCTTCTAGCGCAGGTTTTTCAACCAGGCCGGGTGGGCCACGCTCGCATCCAGGGTGCCATCGCGGCCTATCTGTTGTTTGGCGCCGGATATGCACACGCTTATCACATGGTCGCTGTGTTACAGCCCGGTGCGTTTAAGACCGAAGCCGGCCTGATGTCGAACGTCAGTGATTGGGTGTACTACAGCTTTGTAACGCTCACCACCGTTGGGTACGGGGACATAACCCCAGTGACCCCTACCGCCCGCATACTTTCCGTGGGCGAAGCGCTGACTGGACAGTTGTACCTTGCCGTGCTCGTGGCGCGCCTTGTGGCCATGGAGGTTATCTCCTGGCAAGAGGCGAAGAAAAATAATGGTGCTTGACGGACGGCATTCGGCACTTGGACGGATTGTGGGCTATGCGATCACGGCTACTGATTTTGGCGGCGCTGAGCGGAGCGCTGGTGAGCTCGCTCGCAGCCCAGGACCTGGCTCCGCGCGCCTATCTGATCACTGCCGTGAATTCAAATGCCTTAACCCTGACGTATGCGTTTTACGATGGTGGTCTGGACTTCGGCGGCACGATCCCCATTACCGGCGCCACCGGCACCTACAGTGTCCCCATCGCCACGTATTACCACGCGTTTAGTTTTTTTGGACGCTCGGCGAACGTAACTGCATCGCTGCCGTATGCCGTGGGCACGTTCTCCGGCAAGGCTCTTGGCGAGGAGCGATCGATTTACCGCTCCGGATTGCTCGATTTTTCGGCGCGCCTCTCCGTCAATCTCATCGGAGGCAGGGCACTCCAGGCGAGAGAGTTCGCCAAGTGGAAGCAAAAGCGGCTACTGGGCGCGAGCCTGAAAATCATTGCGCCTACCGGCCAATATGACCCGAAGGCCCTCATCAATTGGGGAATCAATCGCTGGGCATTCAAACCAGAAATCGGCTATTCCGGCCGTAAGGGGCGATGGATCGTCGATGGCTACGCCGGAGTGTGGTTCTACACCACAAACAGCGCTTTCTTCAACAAACCTCTTCCCACGCCGCAAACCGAGGAACCCATCGGCAGCTTCGAGGGTCATTTGAGTTACGACTTCCCGAAGGACCGGATGTGGGCGTCGCTCGACGGCAATTTCTGGTTCGGGGGCGTTACCAGCCTCAACGGCATTCGCAACCCTGCGACCCGGCAGACCAGCTCGCGCATCGGTGGGACATTCTCGGTCCCTATCAGCAAGCACCAGTCGCTGAAGATGAGCTACAGTGACGGCACCTACATCCGCTTCGGCGGCAACTATAACAACTTATCGGTTGCGTGGCAGTACTCGTGGCTCGGGACGAAAATTCGGTAGTGACTTTCGCTTACGCGCGAGGAAGCGTCAGAATCCGGTAGATCGGAAGGCATAGCAGCAGGGCGGCCGTTACTGCCAGACCCACGCGCACTCGGTGGATTTTGAAGCGTTGGCTGATCGCCGTCAGCAGCAGTACGGTGGCCAGCATCACCGTGACGCGCACGTAATCGTCGGAGCGCTGTCGCGCACGATCGCCGCGCTGGAAAGTTTGTGAGGCCTGCTGATTGAGTTTGGCGGCTTCTTCCGCCTTGGGGCTTCGGTATCCCTCCATGAGCTGAGGTGCCGCAGGAGCGTCGGGATTGTTCAGCGGATCGGTCGCCTTCCACGCCTCAAATGCTGGACGGAATTCAGGAAGCAACCGCCGCTCGAAAAGGTCGGCGAGCTTCTCTTCGCCGTGGGCCTTGGCTTTCAGCCATTCCACGACGGTCGAAGAGTTGTACAAACGCTCCTGGTTGGCTAAGGTAGCGGCCCCTTCTGCCTCCACCCGGAGGTCGCCGGCTTCACTGTAGTATTCGGCTTGGTGTCCGGCCCAGAGCGCAGCCTGATATCCGCTCCATGCGGTTGCGACCGCCACAATCGCGAGCACGATGGCCTCAACAATTTCCAGGGCCTCGTGGGCGAAGGATTGTGCGTGACCTTTGTGCTCGCTCAGGTGGTGCGCGAGCTCGACGTTGGAACCGCCAACCCCCTCCGCCATCATCTCACTCGTTTCCGCATAGAGTGCGCGCTCCAACTGCCTCTGGGCGCGCTAACCTGCCAGTTCATTTTCGACGCAATCTGCGTTTTCTGTTGCTAGCAGATTTTCCAGCCTCGCATAGGTTTTTTGCCAGTACTCAGAGCAATGTGAGATTCCTAGCATGGCGCGGCGGGGTGAGCAACGCCCGGCGAGGAACGAATGGAACGGGGCGCGCAATTATCAGCTGGGAGTTAACACTGTGATTTCGACCCGGCGTGCAGATATACTCCGTAGACTTGGGGAACGGGCAACCGGTACGAGCTGTTCACAGCTCCACACACAAAAATCACGGAGAAAATTATGAGGAAATTTCGAGTTGGCATGATGTTGGCGTTGGCAGTCGTACTCACTGCGCAAATCGTGGTGGCACAGCAAGGCATGGCTGGGCCGGGAGGCGCTGGTCCTAACAAAGAGGAGATGCTGGCCAAGCTGCAACATATGTCGCAGGAGTTGCAGTTGACCCCACAACAGAAGCAGCAGATCCTTCCCATCCTGAAGCAGGAAGCTCCCAAGCTGGAGGAAGTAAAGGGCAACACCTCGCTCGGTCCCATGCAGAAGGTGATGCAATTGAAACAGATCAGCACAACGACCGACTCGAAGATCATGCCTATTCTGAATCCGCAGCAGCAGCAGAAGTACCAGGCCATGCGGGAGCAGGAACGGCAGCAGATGATCCAGAAGATGGAGAACCGGTAAGTATCGGCGGACGCCGACCTGGTGGGGAAGTGGGAGTCCCTGGCAGCTCTCGCGATTCCGGAGGCAACGAAGCTCGAACCGTCCCTTCTTACTGGTTACGCCGGCGGGGTGAAGATCTGTCCCCCGCGCACAGCATCGATGGCCGCGGGCAGATCGTCGAGCAGGCGTGAGATGAACACGTAGCCGGAGGCGCCTGTAGCGAGAGCTGCGCGTACGAGATCGCTCGACTCATGCAGGGACACGATGATGACCTTGGCCTTGCAGCCGGACTGCCGCAAACGGCGGGCAATTTCAAATCCACTTGTTTCGGTGAAGGCAACACCAAGCAAGATAACGTCGGGACTGGCTGCATCCAGCACGTCAAAGATGGCTCCGCCTTGCTCCACAGTCGCCACGATTTCGCAGCTCTCCTGAAGCAAATCGATCAGAGTTTGCCGGATTTCGGGGTTTTGATCTGCGACCAGTAGCCGGACCCGAGCCACGCGAGTGCCTTTCCGCGCTGAAGTAGGCATGTAGGAATACGCATTCCAGCGTAATTCCAAGATGCATCTTGTCCAACTTGCAAAAGTGCAAGTCGAGGACGGTTTAAGTGATAGAGGGTGGGCTGAGGGTAGAAAACTCGCCTAGTGAGCTATTTCGGCTGAGTGCCATTCAGTGGAATACGGGCGACGATGCAGGTGCCTTCGCCGGGAGCGGAAGTGATCTTGAACTCGCCCTCTGCCAAGTGAACACGCTCGCGCATGGAGATGAGGCCGAGTCCGGCCGAAAACCTGGTCTCCTCCGGATCGAACCCTACGCCATCATCGCCGATCAACAACGACAATTCCGAAGGCGAGCCGTGCACCGCGACTTGAATTGACTTCGCCTTGCTGTGTTTGCCGGCATTGTGCAACGCCTCCTGCACGATACGAAGCACGCTCAGGGCAAGCAGTCCGTCGAGGTCCTTGGGAATACCTTCACAGGAGCACTCCACCGCGATCTTGTACTGTTGAGAAAATTCGCGGCAGTGGCTTTGAACCGCCACCTCCAGTCCCAGGTACTCCAATTCCGAGGAGTGCAGCTGACGCGAAAGCTTGCTGACCTTGTCGGTCAGATGCCTCAGGCTTTCGCAGAGTTCGGGGATAGTGGGGTGCCGTTTTCCGACCATGCCGGAAACGGGCTGCCCAGCCCGCAACATTTGGATTCTGAGAATCGCCAGGGACTGGCCGATGTCGTCGTGCAGTTCGCGCGCAATGCGGGTCCGTTCTTTCTCCTGAGCCGTGGTCAGCTGCCGAGCCAACTCGCGGCGAGCTGTTTCCGCTTCGTGGAGCGCAGCTTCGGAGGCCAGCAGCTCGCTCTGGTCCTGCACGATAGCGATAATTGTGTCACCGAGAACGCCGGAACTCCCGGCCGCCATCGAGAAAAATACCCGCACTCGCAAGGTGTCACCGGAGTTGAGAACGACACTTCGGCGCGAAGAGTAGTAAAGGATCTCACCCTTCAGGAGAAATGATCGATTGATCCGCTCTTTTTCAGGCTCAAGAACCTGGAAGACATCATCAAAAGTGGTTTTGAGAAGCTCGTCGAAAGGTAAACCCAGCAAATCGTGCAAGCAGCGATCGGCTACCAGCCACTGGCCATCGACACTGATTTGGGCTATGCCAACTCCAAAATCCTCCCGCTCCGTTTGAGGCTCGGAAACTTGCATAGGGATCGAACCGGGTACCTGTTAGAAGTATAAGGCCGCGGCGAGAAAGAACGGGTAAACAGGATGAATCGATAATCACACTAAAGTGCGCTGGACAGCACAGACAAAAGCTGGTGCAGGTGAGCAGGCTACGGCCGCTGGATCAAGAAGCGCGAAAAAAAGGGGCGCACACGTGCGCCCCAGCGAAGGAGAGAATTGGGATCGTCCTGAACTAATTCTTGGGCCACTGCTTGAACATCTTTTGCACAGCTTTCTGCACCATCTGCTGATTCTTGTTGCCGTTGTTGGTCAGCGTATCTTGCGCGATACCGCGCCACAGCAGTTCCTGGCTCTTAGGGTTATAGATGCTGATGATCATCGTGCCCTCGACGTTTTGCTGCGGAGTAATTCCTCCGAAGCCGCCACCGATGCCGCGCATGCCCCAGGCATTGTATGAGGTTTGAGCGCGCTCGCCGCCACTCGCCGTCAGGATCAGGTCAGGGTTCTGCGCTTCGGTAACTTTTTGGAATCCCTTAGCGGCCATTGCGTTCTCAATGTCCTGCTGGGCTACCTGGGCAAGAATCGAGTTTTGAATTTGGTTGGCGTTGTTCGAGGCCCACGCGTAAGTGTGAAACTGCGAGAAGCTGGCGCTGTGGTTGTAGTTCACTTCAACCTGCTGGGCCATTACCGGCACAACCGACAGAAGCACAGCGCAACTGATAAGAACAAACATGCGAACTTTCATTCATCCTCCTGACCTACACCTCGACCGAGCGTAGGTTCAAATCGTTAGCGCCTGCCGCCCCAGCCGTGTCCGGCCATACTGCCGCCACCCCAGTGGTCGCCGCCGCCGCCCCAGCGGTCTCCGCCGCTCGAGGCCGAGTGCTGATAATCGGAGAAGCGCTGGCTTTGCGTGTCGCCGCGCGAGCGGTCCTGGGCCTCCTGGTTCAGCTGGCTGCTGTTATAACCGCTGCCGCTGGGATGGCTGGCGCTGCTCGTGCTGCTCGGCGGGTGGTATTCGGAACTCGTGTTGCTCGGCGGGTGATATTCAGAACTTGTGTTGCTGGGCGGATGGTATTCCGAACTGGTGCTGCTCGGATGCTGCTGCTGAGCGTTGTTGTAATCGGAAGTCGCTTGCGGGTGTGCCTGCTCCGCAGTCGATTTGTTGACGTCGTTCCAGCTGCCGTTGTCATACTTCTGCCAGCCGGAGCCGGTGTTCTGATAAACGTTGCCGTTGTGGTCGGCATACATGTTGCCGTTGGCTGACTTGCCGGCAGCCGTATTGCCGTAGGCCGTGCTGGTCGCCCCGGCTTTGGCGCCGGTCGTGCTCTGTGCCGTGGCTTCAGAACCGTACGCGTTGCTCTCATGCTGCGTGTATGTGGTTTGACCGTTCTTGTTGTAGACCGATTGTCCCCACGATCCGTAAGCATTCGAGCCCTGGCGAGTCGCAGCCGACGCGCCGGTGTAGGGGTTGTAGGCTTCAGCCTGCGTTCGCGAGCCGTAGGCGGTGCTTTCGGTCGCGCCTCGGGCATAGGTTCCGGTGTTCGGGTTGTAGCTCTCGCCCCAGTGCGCACTGCCGTACGGACCATAAGCAGAACCACCATATCCGTAAGCACCGGTGTAGGGGTTATAGGCTGCGTGATACCCGTAGGTCGACGCATACGGATAGTAGAAGCCGCCGTATGCGTAAGGCGGATAGTACCAGCCCGTACCGCCCGCGCAGATAGCGCCAACTGCGACTCCGGCGACGAACGTGCCCAGGTAGCCCGCGGTGTAGCTCGCGGTCACATAGCCGTCAGACGCGGGTGCCTGCGTGACGTAGGTCACGTTGTAAACCGGAGAGCTGGGGGGAATCGTGTAGATCACCGGAGGAACAGTTTGCGCAATCACCCATGGTCCATTGGGTGTTCCGCCATAAAACCACAGGCCTTGATAGCAGATGTAGTATTGCGAGCCGACCTGAATCACGCGGTTGGGTGTGTTCACGGCGTAAGACAGGGTCGTGCCCTGAATCGGCTCGAACTGGGGTTGCCCGGCGTAGGACACCTTAACTTCCGAGGCGGCTTGCGTGGCGTTCACAGTAACGGTCGTAGGAATCTGCGCCAACAAGACTGCGTCTTCCGCCTCCGGAGTTCCTGGAACAAACGCCAGCACCTTCCCGGCGGGATTATCGGCCGGAATGCGCGCGAAGTCAGGTGGCAGGCTGTTGGTGGCAAATGTCCACGGCCCCAACAATGGAGTATTTGAGCTGAACCAGCGTCCGGAGGCAAGAAAGTAAACCGTTCCCGTGGCATTGTCTTTGATGACCGTGCTGTCGGTGTTCGCGGGATAACTCAACTGCGTACCCGGAATCGGTATCCATTCCGGCCTACCATTGAAGACGACAATCTCCGCGGGTGTACTGCTGTAGTACACCACCGGGACAGAAGCTGTGCTACCGGGCGGCGGCGGGATGAAGGGCTTCAAGTCGGACCAATTCGCGCTCTGCGGTACCTGCGACATCCCCGGCGGCAGAGTGGCTGTCGGGCTCCAGTTCTCGAGGCTGGGACCACTCAGCCAGCCTTTTCCGTCAAACATGTAGTACGTAAAGGTAGCCTGGTCCTGAAACAGTGGCCAGTTGGCGTTGACGATTGCCTTGATGCTGGTTTGCCCAATCGGCGCCTGCACCGGCGCGCCGTTCACCATCAGTAGAATCGCCGGCCTGATGCTGATAAAAATTGTCGGCGGGTCGTTCTTCACTTCTATGGTTTTTGCTGGTGCCTTCTTCTTCACACTCGCCGCCAGCTGATCGACCGAGATGGTAAAGGTTGCTGCGGGATTGATAAACGAACGCACCAGTTGGTCCATCTCGGCGGTGGTTGCGGGATCGAGTGACGGAAAATACAAGTTGGTGATCTGTGGGTCGGTCAGCGTAACCGTGTGGGTGTCCATGTCGACGCTGGTTTGCATGCGGACAGTCGCTACGCCAGGGTGTTCTTTGCCACCGGTGGGAGTGATGGTGAATGCCATCCGCCCATTGACGACTTGAAAGTTGCTCCAGTCGTCAACCTGCGGCTGATACATCACCAGCACTCCGCTGGCGCTAGTCTTCGTTTTTGGCCACTGGAACGCCTGCGACCACGATGAGGCGACCAACGCGCATAGAAGCGCAGTAAGGAGCAGGCAACTCTTGACGATTCCGAAAAGGCTGCGGGAACGATTTTCCGGGCGAAGCATAATCAGCAACCCTCCTTGTTGCTCCCAACTGCGGTCGGGGGCGGTTCGGCTTACATGCCTTGGTTCAGGCCTTTGTTGACCAGGACCTTCACGTCGACGCGCTGGTTCAAGGCACGTCCCTGCGAATCGGTATTGGCGGCCGCCGGATGGGTCGCTCCGTAGCCGGCCGGGGCCAGGATGCGGCGCATAGGAACGTTCTTCTGGTTGCGCAAGTACTCGACAACCGCCGTCGCTCGCTCGTCGCTCAGCTTCTGGTTCAGGGCCTTGGTACCTGTGGTGGAGGCGTAGCCGGCAACTTCGATCATGTAGTTCTGCGTCGCCATGGCTACTGCCGCGACCTGATCGAGATCAGCCTTGGCGGCAGCGTCAAGCGCGGCGGCGTTAGTCGGGAAGTAGATGCCTGCCTCGGCTACTGTCTTATAGTCACCGAGATCGGACACGCGCTGGTTGACCATCGAGATGGCGGCAGCGTCTGCCACTCCGACAGCACCGGCTGCCACGGCAACCTGACCTGCATCATTGGCCGTCGACTGTGCCTGATTGGCGGAGGCCTGAGCCGCCTGGGACTGCTGCACGCCCTGATTAGCGGTGTTCTGCGCCTGCGCAGTCGCCTGCTTATTGGCCACGATCTGTTGCTCCTCGGCGACTTCTACGTCGAAGACATTGGGATCAAACCAAACTTTCGACGCCACCAACTGACCCTGGGCGTTGCCCACGCCTTCCGCGGCAATATTCAAACCCGGTACCATCGCCGTGACGTCCATGTCGGACTTGCGTAGCCTGAGCGCGCCTTTTTCGCGTTCAACCTTGGTGTTGTCATTCAGAACCACGGCAATCATCGCGCCCGTCTTCTTCTGCACGACGTTCACAATATCACCGTTACGCGATTTGATCTGGCCCGAGACCTTCGACTTCTTGCCCGCGGCGATCGTGTTATCCGCATACATCAAGCCCGCCAGCAGCGTAAGGCAGGTCACGAGCAACAACATTTGACGCTTCATTGGGAATCCTCCATATGCAGTGTTTGGTCGGTAATTGCGTGACGGGCTCCGGGTGGAACCCCGTCTTTATCATGGCCCGCCGGCACCGCCTGCCAGAGGGGTCTTTCAACAACGACGAAGAGCCGAGACGAGACTACCGGATGTGTCTTGCAGGCGGAACTATCAAGTCTGCTGGTACATGACTCAAAACTTGCCAGTCGAACGGCGCCCGCAACTTCCGCCCCCTCATTGCGTTGGCGAGGCGCACGTTTTGGAAATGAGCTAGGCGTCAGGCGCACACGTCAACATCCCAAGAACAAGCAAAAATGCTCGATACGTAACGGCTCTTTAATGTCGGGGGGTCTAATTTCTAAACGCTCTATGCTCCATGGGCAAGCATTTTTCATGGTTGGACAACAGGATCCTGACCGAAAGTATCGCTGTGAGCCACAGACTGGCTTACGGGTAGTTCTTCATCTGCCGCTTGATCGCATACTCCAGTAATTCAGCGTTAGTTTTTATGCCCAGAGTCTGCATCATGCGGTACTTGTGAAACGCGATGGTGCCGGCTTTGAGATCGAGGATTGCCGCCGCTTCCTTCATCGACTTACCCTCCGCCAGCAGTTGGAGAATCTCGCTCTGGCGCGCGGTAATGCGCTTCTCGTCGCCCTCGCTCTTCGAACGGCTGAGGAGATGGGTGACGGTCTCCCGGGTGATGAGCGGTGACAGATACGATTCACCACGCAGCACCCTGCGCAACGCGGTGAGGAGTTCCTCCGCCGCCGACTGCTTAAGTACATAGGCCGAAGCTCCGCGGCGAAACGCCTCCGCCACCACTTCGGGAGCAACATTCATGGTGAGAAATACCAGCTTCACTTTCGGCAGTTTGGCTTTGATCTGCTCGCCGGCGTCGAGTCCATTGAGCTGCGGCATGCCGATGTCGAGCAGAACGATGTCCGGCTTCAACGATAATGCCGCCTGCACCAGGGAGCGGCCGTCTGTGTGCACTCCGACGACCTCGAATTCCGCCTCCAGCATGCTCTTGCAGGTTTCCGCTACCAGCCGATGGTCATCGGCGATTAATACCCGGGCTGCAGGTTTTCGATTCATGGAGTTTCTCACCCTGCGAGGAATCCTACTCCCGGCCCTCGCACCCCTCTCTCTGACGAACGTCCGTGACGTGCGTCCGGAAATACATTGCCGCACCCTCAGTCTATTCGCAAGACTTCCTTTCACCGGCTGTCATTTTTATCAGCCATGGCTGGCAACAGTGCTAGTTATGCGGGTGCAAAGCCAGGGAGTAAGCTGCAAGCCAAGATATCGGACAACCTGGCCTTGATGCGGGATCGCAGACGTCAACGTTGCGCCGAGTCCAAAGTGTCGTATATCCCGACCACACACACAGGAGCCGGTATGAAACGATCGATCGCGGTAACTGGAAAGCTTCCAGTGGCTTGTCTCACCATCATTGCGGCGACGCTCGCGGCCTGCAGCGTGACCGCTTTGGCGCAAAGCCCCCAGCTGGAAGAGAAGCTCATGGCGCTGAAGCAGTCACAGGCTATGAACAAACAGAAGCTGGCCCAGTACACCTGGCAGGAAACCGAAACCATCAGCATCAAGGGAAATGTAAAGGACACGAAGATTTATCAGGTGCAGATGGGGCCGGATGGTCAACAGCAGAAGACAGAAATCAGCAATCAGAAGGCTTCCTCAGGCGGTCGCGAAGGCCGGCTGAAAGAGCACGTCGTTGAGAAGAAGACGGAAGAGTACCAGCAATATGGGCAGCAGATCGGAGCGCTTGCCAAGCAATACACGCAGCCCGATCCGGAGCGGCTGATGCAGGCCAAGCAGCAGGGCAATATCTCGCTGCAGATGGCCCCGGGGGGTGGCGTGAACCTGGTAATCAAGAACTATGTGAAACCGAACGACTCGGTGACCATGGCCATCGACCCGCAGACCAAGGCGCTGCAGGGCATCACGGTCGCGAGCTACCTGAACGATCCCAGCGACGCGGTAAACATTACCGCTGGTTTCGCGCGTCTTCCGGATGGTACCAATCACGTCGCGAACACCACCATCAATGGCGTGAGCAAGCAGCTGACCGTCAACGACCAGAATTCAAACTATCAGTTGCGGTAACGGGCAGCCTTAGCCCGCAGCCTTAACGGGATACTGTTTGAACAACTTTGTGATCGCGGTGTTTACCTGGCTCAAGAGCTTGTCAGGATTGTGAGCGGCGAGGTTCTGCTGTGCTATGCCTCGCCACACAAGCTTCTTGTTAGCGGCGTCGATCAAGTCAACCACGAGCTCTCCCTTGTGGATGGTGACCGTGGTATTGCCGTACTGTCCGGTGTTCAGCGGTCCGGAAAAACTTGGATCGAAGGGCGGTATGCCGCCGGTCGCCATATACAGCGGGTCGTTGGAATAGAGCGTGGAGTCCTGGTCGATCGAGCCGTAAATACGAATGATGAGACCGGGATTCTGATTCATCTCGACCTTCTGCAGTCCCCGTGCCTTCATTTCATCCTCGATCGCTCCGACGATGTTGGCCGCCAGCATCGGATGCGCGACCGTGCCTATCGGCGCCCACGCGTAGGTCTTGAACTGCGAGAAGTTCGCTTGTTTGTCGTAGTTCACAGAAATCTTCTGCGCCTGCGCCCCCAGGCCAAAGCCCAGGGCGAACAACATAACCAGAAATTTTGTGTTCACAGAAACCTCCAGGATTCATCGCCAACCAGCAGGCGCCGAGCTTGTCGGCTGAGACGCCAAGGATCGCGAATCAACTGTACCCGGAAGTTGCACCTGAAGTAACTACTAAGTTTTTCAGTGAGATTTGCAAAAGTTGTCAGTCTGGCCTCCCTATCCCGGGGACTCCTTCGATTGCCACGATGAAATTATCCCGGACCGCCCCGGCCATCGACCCTGGCATGTACTCTTTTGAGACCAAACGTTTTCCACTGAACGATTAGTAGTTTTTGCAGTCGTCTTAATGCACCGGTTCCCCTAGGATGAAGTCGGTCCCAACAATAGTCGACTGGTGCCAATACGTGAGGAGATACTATGCGTTCGCACGGCAAAGCCTGTTTTGTAGTGACTGCAACAGTGATACTGATCCTGCTAGCGGGTTTACCTGTGATGGCACAGGGGCCGGCCGATCTCAGCGCCAAGAGTGAAGCGGCGCCGCCGGCGTCGCCGGCGTCGCCTCTGCCTGATCCTCCCCAGCAGCAAACCTCATCGTTTGATGACTCCTGGCACTTCGATTTCGCGCCTTACGTTTGGTTCCCGGGCATGCACGGCACGGTCGGAGCGGTCGGCCACGATGCCAGTGTGCACGTGTCAGGCACCGACGTACTATCCAATTTCCAAGGCGGCATTGCTGGAATGTTGGGTATCCGAAAAGGTCGCATTGTCATTCCGCTGGATTTCATCTATGCCAAAGTTGCAACCACCCAGGGCCTGCCCCTAAATGATTTTGGTCAGAGTCAAGTCCGGGCGGAGGTAACACAGGGAATCTACAATCCGGATATCGGATACCGTGCCGTAGATGGCGAACACTTGAAGGTCGACGCGCTGTTCGGAATGCGCATCTGGCACGAGGGGCTGTCCCTCACTCTACGGCCTTCCCAGCTCAATCACTCGGCATCGTCCAACTGGGTTGACGCCGTTGCCGGCGGAAGATTTCTAGTTTATTTCACTCCTAAGGTCTGGATCACGGCCGAAGGCGATGCCGGCGGTGGTGCGGCGAGTCTCGACTACCAGGCTCTTGGCCTCATCAACTTCCAGCCCAAGCCTCTGCTCGGGTTCTTTCTCGGCTGGCGCTATTTGGATGTGAACTACTCCAACTTCAACAAAGCCTACATCTTCGATGTGGCCCAAACCGGCCCAATTTTTGGGCTGAACTTCCAGTTTGGCGGCAAGCCTTCGCCACCCCCGGCTGCCAGCTGCTCGGCTGCGCCGGCTGAAGTGTGGGCTGGCGAGCCGGTATCGGCCACCATGAACACCCAGAACTTTAACCCCAAGCACACGCTGACCTACAACTGGACGGCCACCGGGGGCAAGATTTCGGGAACGAACTCGACCGGCAATGTCGATACCGCAGGCCTGGCTCCGGGCAGCTACACCGTCACCGGAACGGCCACCGATCCCAAAGAGAAGAAGAATAATGTGGCGTCCTGCAATGCTTCTTTCACCGTGAAAACGCCGCATCCTCCAACTGCGAGTTGCTTCGCCAGTCCGGAGAGCGTTAATCAGCCGGGCGTGCCCGCTTCGCTCACCGCAACCGGCACCAGTCCCGACAACTTCCCGCTGACCTATCAGTGGTCTTCAACCGGTGGTCAGATCAGCGGCAGCGGTGCGAATGCCACTCTCAGCACCGCCGGCGCACAACCCGGCAGTTCAATCACCGCGACCGTTACGGTTACTGATTCGCGCGGTCTGAGCACGACTTGCAACGCGAGCGTGAACATCCAGGCGCCTCCGCCCGTGGTGGTCAACGAGGTCACGGAGATTGGCGAGTGCAAGTTCAACGACACGAAGCGGCCGGCGCGTGTGGACAATACCTGCAAGGCAATTCTTGACGATGTCGCTCTGAGAATTCAGCACGAGCCCAATGGCAAGTTTGTCATCGTTGGTTACGCCGAAGACGAAGAGACGCTCAAGATCAAGCAGGTAGGTGCACAGCGCTCGGTAAACATGAAGTACTACCTGGTGAACGGCGAAGGTGGTAGCCAGATCGATGCCACGCGGATCGACGTCCGCACCAGTGGCACCGTGAAGGAAAAGGGCGCCAAGGTTTACTTCGTGCCCTCCGGCGCGACCTTCTCCGAAGACAGCGTAGCTATCGACGAGACCCAGGTCAAAGGTCAGGCCCGCAATGCACCTGCGCCTCACAAGAAGGCGAAGAAGGCCACTACGCAGGCGCCCCCCAATCAGTAGCTTGAGCGGCGCAGGCGCAAACCAGGCGGGGCAGCTCACATGAGCTGCCCCAAAATTTCAAGCTCAATGGATCAGCTCGTGCCGTTCGGCGATATCGAGTACAAACTACGCGTCCAGCACCGTGGAGATGAAAGTTGCGCACTTCGAACTTGAGAAGGTATCAGGAGGGCCGCCGCGTGCATGGTTCATCGCAGTGGTTCTCGTCGTCGTTTGTTGTGCACCTGCTGCGGCGCAAACCGTGCAGGCTTTGCCGGAGCTCGATACTTATCTTGAACTGAACTCCGCGACTCGAGTCTGGTTCCAGGCGAAGGAAACTCGCGAAGGCGGTGTCCCTACCCAAGCCGAGATCGGTCCCAGCCTGGATTACTTCATCAAGTCACTTCCCAGGCTCTCGCGCATTACTGTCCTCGACCTCGATCACTCGAAAAGCAGTCTTCTCGTGTTGTCCTTCGGATATCGCTATCTTCCGCAGGCGAGTGGCGCCCCAGCGACGAACCGTCTCGAGCCGGTCGCCACCCTGCAGATCCCGATGAAGGGCGATTTCGAACTCGCCGATCGAAACCGTGCCGATCTCGACTGGGAGAAAGGCGCTTTCACCTGGCGCTACCGCAATCGTATCCAGATGGAACGTCCGCTTAACGCCGGTCGCGTACACCTGATTCCATACGCCAGCGTGGAATTCTTCTATGAGAGCCTCTACCAGAAGTGGAGCACCACCGAGGCGGACGCCGGGGTCACCATTCCTCTGGGCAGCAAAGTCCAGATCAGCCCTTACTATCAGCACGAGAACAACACCGGTGGCTCTCATAATCAGCAGGTGAATGCGCTGGGCGGTATCCTCAATCTTTATTTTTCTGTGCGATAAGCAGGCGCCGGGAGGATTGTTCCTAAAATGGACTCTGTTGCGCCAAAGGCATGCCCATGAAACTTTCTCTCCGAACCTTATTTTTGCTGCTCTCCGTCGCACTGCCCCTGTTGGCGCGCGACAAGACCGACACACTGGTGATGAAGAATGGCGACCGCTTGACCGCCGAGGTCAAAGGCCTGACCGAAGGGGTGCTGTACGCCAGCTTCGACTACATTCTCGGCACGTCGTCGGTGCAGTGGTCCAAAGTCGCCTACATCGAGAGCAAGCAACTATTCATCGTGAAGACCGGGGATGGTTCGGTTTATACCGGGACCCTGAGCACAGCCGAAACCGAGGAGAAGCGGCCGGTGGAGATTACGGTGGTGGAATCCGCCGGGCAAGAGACGGTACTGCCGCGCAAGGAAATTGTCACCATGGCAGAAACTTCCGACCGCTTCTGGCAACGCTTTAGCGGCGACATTAACTCTGGGATTATCTACTCCAAAGCAAACCAAAACACGCAGTACACCCTCGGCGCCGACCTCGAATATTTGCGACCCCGATGGTCTGCCGGCGCCGGCTATGATTCCAGCCTGTCTTCCAGCAGCGGCACTTCGTCAGCCGCCACGCGCAACCAGTTAACCCTGAGCGCCATGCATCTGTTGCCCTGGAACCATTATTTCTACAGTGGGCTGGGGAGTTTCCTGCAGAGCTCCGAGCAGGATATTCGACTCCAGACCAACTTGGCAGGAGGTATCGGCCGATATCTGAAGAATACGAATAATTCGCTCATTACTGTTGTCGGCGGTCTGGCCTGGCAGAACATCAATTACAAGCAAACCGCAGAGCTGGTGCCGGCACAGAACGTCGGCGCCCTCTGGATCGGTACGCAGCTCAAATTTTTCCGCTTCAATAAAACCAACCTGGCTATAACTGCCAACGCATTCCCGGCCATTTCCCAGCCGGGCCGCATCTTTGTGCAAACCAATGCGGCTTACTTCATCAAGATCACCGGCGACTTGTCGTGGAACATCTCTTTCTATGGCAACTGGGACAACCAGCCGCCGGCCCACTTCAATGGCAGCGATTACGGTACGAGTTCCGGGCTGAGCTACTCGTTTGGACTGAAGTAGGGCTGGCGGGAATCGGCCCCTGTCAAGTGCGTGCCCGGCTGGGCTGAGCCGGGTCTCCAGCCAGGCTTCCGGAGGTCTGGAACCTGGTGAACTTCACAAAAAATCTCCTCCTCAGCCCGCTTTTCTGCATCTCACCTGCTCAGATTCATCTCGGGCGTGAGGCTTGATCCTCAACCGAGGCCGAGCTTACGAGCTGAACGTTCGGCCCTTACTGCTGTTCGGCAGATCTGCCATCGCAATGCGACTTGCGCCAACTGGCCTTGGCAATTGTCACGGAAGGGACGTTCATGGTCAGGCAGGAGGCTTTGCCGGCATCTGCAGCGCGGGAGCTGGTGGTTCCGGTCGTGCTCTCTTTGTTGTTCGCAACCAGCGTCCTTACTTGGGCGCAATCCACCGATGACATCCACGTCGTCCCCAAGAGCGAATCGCGCGACGCTGCGGACGAGCCAACAAATCCCGATCTCAACCTTCATACGAGACCTCTGCGCGCCGATGTCGACCTGGTTCTGGTCCCAGTCACCGTAACCGATAGCCTCAACCGACCGGTTCTCAGCCTCCACAAGGACGACTTCCAGCTCTACGAGGGAGCAGCGCAGCAGCAAGTCCAGTACTTTTCGCGGGAGGACGCTCCCATCTCGGTCGCGCTGGTGCTGGACTGCAGTGCCAGCATGAAAAATAAAATCGAGTATCAGTATCAGGCGCTACGAGAGTTCTTCAGCAATGCCAACTCCGAGGACGAGTACTTCGCGGTAACGGTATCCGACAAACCGAAGCTCATCGCCACGTCCACGGATTCCATCGGAACGTTGGAGGACCGGCTGGGAGCGGCCGCTGCCCAAGGCCGGACGGCGTTATTCGATGCCATCTACCTGGCGATCTCACAGTTGCGAGCGGCACGTTACCAACGGCGGGCGCTGCTGATCATCTCCGATGGCGGCGACAACACCAGCCGCTACACCCGGGGTGAAATCAAGAACGTAATTGCCGAGGCCGACGTTCTGACCTACGCCATCGGCATCTTCGACGAGGAACCGATTCCACTGCTCAAAAGCATTGAAGAGCGGATGGGACGGGATTGGCTGAGCGAACTGACGGATGCAAGCGGGGGCAGAACGATTGCCGCCGATGATCGCCACAAAATTCCGCAGATCGCGGCCACCATCAGCAGAGAATTACGGAATCAATACCTGCTCGGCTATCGGCCGGCCAGCACAGCGCATGATGGGAAATGGCACCGAATCACAGTGAAAGTTACGCCGCCGGATAAGACGCGGCTTCACCTTTACTACCGCGAACGTTACCGGACGCCCGCGGAGTAGGTGGCTGGTTACTTCTGGACAAGGTTGCTGGCGACGGAAGTCGCCTTGGGATCGGTCTTGGACCGTTGTTCGAAGAGAACGACTTCACCCGGCTTCATGAAGCCGAGCTGTTCGCGAGCTTCCTTTACAATGGTGGGAGGATCGCCGCTGCGCAGCAAATCGACATGGCGCTGCAGCTTTTCCTGTTCGTCGCGCATGTGATCGATCTGCACCTGCAGTTCGGAGGCTTCCGCTTTCTTGCCCTGCCACACCTTCATTCCATTCGCGCCAAAGACTACCTTATACCCGATGAGCACGGTGAGTACGGCCATGCAGATCGTCACCAGCACGCGGCGCATGCGATAGACCCAGCGTTCGGTTACGCGTACTGTGACCTTCATGCTCTCCCGCTTCCTCCCGGATATCGCGCTGCAACTTCTGTCCACCGGCGCGACAGGGGAAGCAACACCAGTTTCCAGTGAACTTCGGTCCGATTTATGCGTCAAGCGAAGGTATGGCGAAAGACGCAGGGAAGTAACGTACCCGCGCTACGCAGCCGCAAATTTTCGACTTCGTAACGGCGCTGGTGTAACCTATCGTCCGCTGAGCCGGAGGGGGTCTGATTGGCGGAAGAGCGGCCACTGTTTATTCCGGTCATATTGGGAACCGTGCGTAAGGGAAGAAGCAGCGAACCAGTGGCGCGTCTAATCCACGCGGAGATTACAAAGCGTCCGCTGATAACGACCGAGTTGATCGATATCGCCAAGCTGCCGCTGCCGGTCGACGACGCGGGAGGCGCGATCAAGGATCCCGGTTTCTCGGCGCTCATGGACCGCGCCGACGGGATGGTCATTGTTTCTCCCGAATACAATCACGGGTACCCCGGACTACTGAAACATGTGCTCGACAGCTGCCTGAAGGAGTACATTCACAAAGCGGTGGGCATTGCCGGCGTCTCAGCCGGCCCTTTCGGCGGCACGCGAGTTATCGAAAATTTGTTGCCGCCGATGCGCGAGCTGGGCCTGGTGACCATCTTCTGGGACCTGAACTTCGGCAATGCCGGCAACCTGTTCGACTCGAACGGCGCCCTCCGCGATAAGGCTTTCCTTCCCCGAATCGACCAATTTCTGAAAGAGCTGATCTGGATGGCAGCCACGCTTCGCTACGGGCGCGAACACGTGATGCTCATGTAGTTGGGAATTGCTGGCGTAGGATTCGTATTCGTATGGAAACTGACATCATCTCCTGTCCTGTGTGCGGCGCACCCATGAATCATCACGCCAACAAGCTGGTATATGGGCCGGAAGTACCTGGAACTGCGCAGATAGCAGAGGTTCTCGAAGAATTTCACCGCTGCCCGCGGTGCGGCGCGGGTATATCGCGACCGGGAACGCTCGATATCACATCCTGATCATTAGCAGGGAGCAGCCCGGTATGGCTTTGCGGCAGGAATCATGCTATCGTCAGTCCCTCTATCGCCATAAGTCGTCAGCGAATTCCTGAACTCGCGAGTCGTCCACTCGAGGAAGAAGATGCCACACTATTTGGCAACTCGCTGTTCGCAATGTGCAAAGTGGGTGCCGATTCGCGAGTGCGAAGCCGAGGACCCGACCTTCGATCCCTCGATTCTGGTTCAGGTTGTTTGCCCGCATTGCGGAGCGCGATTTAAGCTGCAGGCGAAGATGCTCGAAGTCATCTCTCAGGCACGATTGCAGAATACCTAGCTTCACCGGTGCGGCGAATCCGTCCTTCAGTCGGGCAGAACCTTGCCGCGGGTTTCCCATCCCAGCGGGATTACAAGCAATCCGATGCCGAAGGCGATGGCGGTAATCGCCACGGGCTTTCCCAGCGTCCCCATTCGGCTCACCATCGAACCGATAGCGAAGTTCACACCTGCGCCAATGAATCGTCCAAACGAAGTTGTGAAGGCGAAGGCGGTGGCGCGAACAGAGGTGTCGTACTGTTCCGGCAGCCACAGGCTGAACATCGCGAAGTTGCCGCCAAAGAATCCCAGGAAGAACAGCGCGGTGATGAACGGCGTCAGGCCTTGCGGCAGGTAGAAGGCCCAGCCGAAGCTGAGCAGGATGCACACCGCCATTCCCAGGAAATAGAACGCGAGCGTGAGCCGGCGTCCGAAGCGCTCGGCCAGCGGCGGCAACGCCAGGCAGCCGAGAATCGTCCCGAGCGACAGCAATCCCATGCCAAAGGATGCGGTTTTGACGGCCTGCGCCTGTACCATGCCGGCGCGCTTGGCCAGGCTGATGATGGCCGTCGGCGCATAGACCGCGGCTGCCCAAAGCCCGCAAATTGCGGCGGTTAATAGCACGGTATTGACGATGGTGCGGCGCGCATACAGCGGGCTGAAGATGGCCACTAACGGATGACGCGCCAGAGCGTGTTTGGACGCCTTACGCTGCCAGCGTTCCGGCTCTTTCACGCGGCGCAGCACGATGAACGCGACGATCACTGGCGTGAGCCCGCACCAGAACATCGCGCGCCAGCCGTAGTGCGCGCCCACCGTGAAGTTCAGAGCAGAAGCCAGAAAGAATCCCGCATAGTAGCCGGTCTGCAGATAGCCGGCGCCCATCTTGCGGCGGTCCTCCGGCCATGCTTCGGCAACGTATGTCCCGGCCAGCGCCCACTCGCCACCGATGCCTATGCCCGCCAATAAGCGAAAGATCGCGAGTTGATAGACATTTTGCGATACAGCCGACAAGCCGGTGAAGACTGCGTAGACGAAGATAGTCGCGGCCAGCACGCGCGTGCGCCCGAAGCGATCGGCAATCGGGCCCCAGATCAACGACAGTCCCCATCCCACCAGGAACAAGGCGAACAGCACCGAGCCCGCGTATCCCACAGTGGCGGGCGTGGCCTTGATGCCGGATTTCGGCAACAGCTCGTTGAGTGCCGGGCTCAGGACGAGCGCATAGATGACGGAATCCATGCCGTCGAGCGTCCAGCCCGTCCATGCGGCCCAGAAGCCGACAATCTGAGACCGGTTGAGCTTCGTGTGGGTGCGGACGACAGGTGGGAGGGGCCCGACCGGGTCTGCTGCCATGTGAATCCTCTCTCCGCAGGAGTTAGGGGCCAGACTGCTTCACTGTTTTGTAACACACGCGTCAAGCGCGAACCGAGGTAGAGCCGGAGTTTAGGCCTGCGTCGGCTGCACACGAAAATGAGTTTGGAATGCTGAGGTCCTTGACTCAGCACTCCAAACATCTGCAAGTGCAGCGGCGGCAAGCCAGCCTGAAGGCTCGCTCTACCTCTCTTGCGCCTGAAACAGCTCTCGTATCTCCGGCTTCGTCACCTTGCCCATGGCATTGCGCGGCAGCGCTTCCAGTACCAGAAGCCGTGACGGAACTTTGTGCACGGCGATCCGCTCCTTCGCCCACGCGCGCAGCTCCTCGATCTCGACGACATTCCCATTGCGGGTGACCACCGCTGCGGCGATGCGTTCTCCCCACTCCGGATCGGGAACTCCTACTACGGCACACTCGGCAATCGCGGGATGCTGGCGGAGAGTTTCCTCGACCTCCAGCGCCGAGACTTTGTGCCCTCCGGTCTTGAGGATGTCGACATTGCTTCGCCCAAGAATGCGGTACACGCCGTTTTCGATCACAGCCGTGTCGCCGGTGCGGAACCAGCCCTCGCGGAAGGCCTCGCGCGTGGCATCCGGCTTGCCCCAATATTCGTGGAACACGTTCGCGCCCATGACTTCGATTTCACCCGCTGTGCCGGACCGGACCTGATCGCCGCCGTCATCAACCAGTTGAACCGCGACTCCCGGCAGAGGTCGCCCAACGCTGCCAGGGACACGCGCTCCTCGATAGGAGTTGGAGATCGCCATGCCGATCTCGGTCATGCCATAGCGCTCAAGCAGGGTGTGGCCGGTGATCTCGCGCCAGCGCTCAAGCGTTGAGACCGGCAGCGCCGCCGATCCCGAGACCATCAGGCGGAGCTTGGACGCGCCTTCACTCCACTGTCGGCGATGTTCTACCGGCGCTTTCTCCCAGGCGGCAATCAGCCTGACATAAATAGTGGGCACGGCCATGAAGAGCGTGAGCTCGCCGCTCGCGATCCGTTGCCATATGGCTCCCGCGTCGAAACGCGGCAGCATCTCGCAGGTTGCACCCGACCACAGCGCGCAGGAAACGATGTTGATGATGCCGTGTACATGATGCAGGGGCAGGCAAAGGATGATGCGGTCGTCGCACGACCACTCCCACGCGTCGACCAGGCTGGCAATCTGGGCTGCGATGTTGGTGTGCGTCGTCACCACGCCTTTAGGTTTGCTGGTTGTGCCGCTGGTGTAGAGGATCATCGCGCGGCGCGGATTCGCGATCGGCGGTAGTGCGACAGACCCGCTCGCGAGGGCTTCGGTGTAGGGAAGTACACGAAGATTTTCTTTCGCCTTCGCAGCATCAATGTGCTGCTCGTTGGCCGTGTCACAGACGAGCGCCGAAGCCTGCGTGTCGTCGATGTAGTACTCAAGCTCGGTCCACGGAGTTCCAAGTGCGAGCGGTACCGCGATGCCTCCGGCCCGCCAAATTCCCCATTGCGTCGCAATCCAGGCAAATCCCGGCGTGATAAGAAACGCGACGCGCTGCTCGCGAAGGTCGTCTTGCCCGTTGAGCAGGGTTGTAGCTACTTGAGCCGAGGCCTCCAGCAGCTGCTGGTAACTGTAGCTGCCGCTGCAATCGATGATGGCCGTGCGGTCGCGGTGCTGCTGGGCGCGCGCCATCAAATCAGGCATTTTGGCATGCGGCATTGCGCAAAACTATACGGCGGCCAACGTCTATTTGTCATCTGGATGAAACATTCGGCCGGACAAATCGCCCATGGACCACATTTCTTGACCCGCATGCTAGACTTTGCGGCATTCCGTAGTTCATCGATTTGCAACAAAGGAGTTGCCCATGGCAACGCAGGCGCAACGAGGTGAACGAGGCACAGAAAGCGGTCTCGCGCGGGTCGGACTGTCGCTGGCGAATTGGAGCGAACGCTGGTTTCCCGACCCGTTGGTATTCGCCTTCATCGGCATCGTAGTCGTATTCATCACCGGCTTGCTCCTTAAGCAATCGCCTACCAAGCTGGCGGTGCAAGGCGGAAAGAACTTCTGGACGCTGGTGCCGTTCACCATGCAGATGGTGATGATCATCATCGGCGGATATGTTGTCGCGACCACGCCGCTGGTGAGCCGGCTGATCCGCGCGCTTGCGAAAATTCCGAAGACGGGGCGCAGCGCCATTGCCATGATCGCGCTCTTTTCCATGTTGACCTCGCTAATCTCCTGGGGCCTCAGCCTGATTTTCAGCGGACTGCTAGCAAGACAGATGGCCGCCCGCGTGAAGGGGATGGACTACCGCGCCGCGGGAGCTGCCGCCTATCTTGGCCTCGGCGCGACCTGGGCGCTCGGGCTTTCGTCCTCGGCGGCCATGATGATGGCGACCAAGAGCGCCATCCCTCCTGCGTTGCTGGCGGTTTCAGGAATCATTCCACTGCGCCAGACGCTGTTTCTCTGGCCGAGCCTCACCATCGCCGTGGTGCTGATTATCCTTTCCGTCATCATCGCCTATTTTTCTGCGCCCTCAGAGGAGAGTGCCCGTACAGCGGCCGACTATGGAATCGATGTCGAGATCGCCGAACGGGCCGATGAGCCGCGTACCAAGCCGGGTGAGTGGCTGGAATACGCACCGTTGCTCTCCATTATTGTTGGAGCGCTGCTCATCTGGTACTTGATTGACTTCTTCCGTAGCTCGCCGGCGGGAGCGCTCGCGGCTCTCGATCTGAATACCTACAACCTGATGTTCATCACCGCCGGTCTGCTGCTGCACTGGCGGCCACGGAGATTCATCCGCTCGGTTGCCGACGCGGTGCCTGCGACTGGCGGCGTGCTGATCCAGTTTCCGTTTTATGCCGTGATCTTCGGCATGATCGTCGGCACCGGCATCTCAACCTGGCTCGCCGATCTGTTCGCCCGCGTCACCACGCACGAAACCTATCCGCTACTGGTCGCGCTCTACTCCGCAGTGTTGGGGACTTTCGTTCCATCGGGCGGCAGCAAGTGGGTCATCGAGGCGCCGTACGTTCTGCAGGCCGCGAACCTGCATCACGTGCACCTGGGATGGGTGGTGCAGATTTACAACGCCGCCGAGGCGCTGCCAAACCTGGTGAATCCCTTCTGGATGTTGCCGCTACTGGGGATTCTGCGGCTCAAGGCGCGCGATCTGGTCGGCTACACCGTGCTGCAGATGATGGTGCACATCCCGGTTGTGTTTTTCCTTTGCTGGTTCTTCGCGCGCTACATCGAATATGTGCCGCCAGTGAGGTGAAGCATGGGCCCGGGTCAGTTGTCAGCTGAAACTACGCCGCTTCCGAGTGCAGAATCGGAGAAGTTTCTGCGTTGCGGCCGGTGGTCGATGTCTCCGGCACGAACCTCTGAAACCAGATTGCGCCCACAGCAGCGATCGCTGCGAACGTCACGAACATTTTTCCGAATCCCAGATGCTGAATGAGTTCGCCGGTGATGAGCGGTCCGACCACGCCACCGACGGCGAGCGCTGTCGCGAATAGCCCCATGAGCGTGTTGAACCCGCCCTTGCCGCGCGTCAGATCGGCTGACATCGAGACGATGACGACACCGTAGATTCCCGCGCCAATGCCGTCCAGGCACTGTAGGCCAACCAAAGCGATCGGGCTGTGCACGAGGGTGTAGCTGAGAATCCTCAGTGGGAGCACCCAAAATGCAACCGCCATGATCGGCTTCCGTCCCCAGCGCTCCACCAGCCAACCGGCAAGCAGCGCGACCGGGATCATCACGCTTTGCGCCGTGAGAACCGTAGCCGTCATGAGCTTGTCCGAGCCGCCAAGTTGCTTGACGTACAGTCCAACCGCGGGAAGTATGGGCGCGTTGGCGAAATGGAACAGGGCGACGGCCACGAACAGCACGGCGATCGAACGCTGTCTCAGGAGCGTCGTTACCGGCACGCCGTCGGGACGCTCGTCGGTGCGTCCGGTTGCGAGGTAAGGATCAAGATCGCGGGAGCGGATCAACAGCACCGAAGCTGCCGCCAGCGCGGAACTTACGCCGACGGCGTAGAAGATTCCGGCCAAGCCGAAGCGCGCGACAATGGCTATACCGGCGAGCGCCGCTACGATGTTGCCGGCGTGATTCCAGGTTTGATTGATACCGATGGTGGCATTCAGGCTCGCGTGTCCCACCAGCGACAACGCCAGCGCGGCCAGCACCGGGGCGAAGAAGCTCTGCGCAGCTCCGGCCGTAAACAGCATCGCAAGAATGCTCGCAAAGCTGTGGGCTGCGACCGGTAGGAAGACGAAGCAGACGCCGACAATGACGCACGTGAACGCGAACAATACACGGCGTGAGTTGATGCGGTCCGTGAGCAGTCCGGCCGGGGTTTGCATGAGGAGTGTGCCGAGACCCGCGGCGGCCGTAGCAATGCCGATCGAATCAAACCGCCAACCGGATGCGCGCAGGAACGCATCGAGCACCGGCAACACGACGCCGACCGCTTCCGCCTGAAAGAAATTGGCGGCATTCAGCCCGACGCGGCTCATGCCGGACTCCCGCCCATTGGTCTTGTGATCGCCGACTTCGTTGTTCCACATCTCCATACCGCTGACGAAATTGACCCTCTCTGAGATGCTGTGAGCCTCGCCGCTTCGCAGAGACACTTTTGAAAAGAAATGTAATGAGGCGGGTGCGTCGGCACGCCGAGGCAGTCACGGGAAATTAATACCCAATTGTTAACTTCGCGTTATAAAATTTCCCCCATGCAAGATAAGCCCTTGGAAATAGAGAAGATTGAAAAGGCTCCCGGCACCACGGTGCTGCGTCTTCATGGTCCGTTGCTTCTTGGCAACTTCTTCCCCCTCCAATCCATGGTTCGCGCCGACAACTCCAACCTGTTGATCATTGATGTGACTGACATGCCGTACATCGATTCCGCCGGCATCGGCTGCCTGGTAGGAGCACATGTATCGCGCGAGAATTCCGGACGCAAGCTGGTGCTGGTAGGTGCAAACGATCGGCTTGTGACCTCGCTCAAAGTCACCAAGGTCGAACAACTCTTCACCATGGCTCCGACCACGGAACAGGCGATGACGCAGGCGGGCAGCTAATCCGGTTCCGCGGTTTCCTTCAGGCTCTGTCGCTGTAAAATCGCGCGGCAGAGCCGGTTGTGTCTAGCAGAGGTCTGCCGCACGTTCGGACTCGGCAGCTCTGACCAGTCTCTTCTTCTGATAAACTCTCCCGCTAGTTGATCCTGATGTGGGGCGGCGCTGCGTTCTTTCTTGTCGGCCGCTCGGGCCAGGTTCATCCGCAGTTCTTTTGCAGGAGGTTCTTATGTCGGCTACCGCAACCGTCACGCAGATGCACCCTCGCGTGCAAGGCTTCCTCGCCAGCGCGCGGAAAATGTTCATCAACGGCAAGTGGGTCAGCTCGGTCTCGGGGAAGACATTCCCGGTCTACAACCCGGCAACCGGCGAGGTGATGGCGCAAGTTGCCGAGGGCGATCGCGAGGACATCAACGTTGCGGTGAAGGCAGCCCGCAACGCGTTCGAGAGCGGCGCGTGGCCGAGAATGTCGGCCTCGGAGCGAGGGCGTCTGGTGTGGAAGCTGGCTGACCTGCTCGAGCAGCACACCGAAGAATTTGCCCAGCTGGAGAGTCTCGACAATGGCAAGCCGTTGTCGGTGGCGCGGGTAGCCGATGTGCCGCTGGCCGTCGATCTGTTCCGCTATATGGCGGGATGGGCCACCAAGATCGAAGGCAATACCGTTCCGTTCTCGAACAAGTATTTCGCCTACACGCGGCGGGAGCCGGTGGGCGTTGTCGGGCAGATCATCCCCTGGAATTTCCCGCTATTGATGGCGGCTTGGAAGCTCGGACCCGCACTGGCCACCGGCTGCACGGTCGTGCTGAAGCCGGCGGAGCAGACGCCGCTCAGCGCGCTGTTGTTGGCAGAACTCGTCGCGGAAGCTGGATTCCCCGAAGGAGTCGTCAACGTCGTGACTGGTTATGGCGAAACTGCGGGCGCAGCGTTGGCGTCGCATCTGGATGTCGATAAGGTCGCGTTCACCGGATCCACCGAAGTGGGCAAGCTGATCGTGCAGGCTGCCACGGGAAACCTGAAGAAGGTTTCGCTCGAGCTGGGCGGCAAGTCGCCAAACCTGGTCTTGGACGACGCGGACATCCAGGCGACGATTCCTGGTGCTGCGAATGCCATCTTCTTCAATCACGGCCAGTGTTGTTGTGCCGGCTCGCGGCTCTATGTCGAGCAGTCAATCTTCGACAAAGTTGTTGACGGCATAGCTGAGCGTGCGAAGAAAATCAAACTTGGTCCGGGGTTCGATCCCGAGACCGACATGGGCCCGCTGGTCTCGACCGAACAGCTCGACCGAGTTTGCAACTATCTGGAATCCGGGTTAAGCGAAGGCGCGGAAGCCGTGGTTGGCGGAAAGAAGCGCGCCGGTGCGGGATACTTCGTTGAACCGACCGTGATGGTGAAGACGAAGCCGGAGATGAAGGTTGTACGCGAAGAGATCTTCGGGCCGGTCGTCTGCGCCATGCCGTTCAAAGGCGATGACCTGGACAAGCTGGTGGCCGAAGCCAACCAGAGCGAATATGGACTCGCCGCCGCGGTGTGGACGCGCGACATCAGCAAGGCCCATCGTGTGGCCGAAAAGCTGCGCGCCGGAACCGTGTGGATCAACTGCTACAACGTCTTCGACGCGGCGCTGCCCTTCGGCGGATATAAGCAGTCGGGCTGGGGCCGCGAGATGGGCCACGAGGCGCTCGAGATGTACACCGAAGTGAAGACGGTGTGCGTCGGGCTCTGATGTAAGCGGGCCTTCAGGCCAACGTTCGCGGTCGTTTGAAGAGGCGCGGCTTCAGCCGCGCCGTTGCTTATCTCTGATTGGTGTCATCCTGAGCGAAACGCGCGTCCGCCGCGTCGGACGCAGTTATCTGTAGCCCGAAGGGCGGCACAATCGTAGCCCAGGACGTAAGTCCTGGGTAGGTGATTGAATATTGCACCGGAGTCCCTTCGGGGACGGCATAAAATGTGTCGTCCCCTAAAGGGTACTCTCCCATCATCAAACGCGTTTCCCCAGCACTGACGTGCTGGGCTACGATTGTGCCGCCCTTCGGGCTACCCGTATCAAGGCCAAGATCACCGCCCGTTCCCGCGATCCGGAGGATGTTTGGAAGTGCGGTCCGAGTGCAGGCACTCTTTGACCGGGGTCCGACTGCACTGACCACTGCTCTTTGACCTTCTCGGCCTAATCACGCTATACTTCTATGGTTTGCCTGAAGTGACTGTCCCGTCAGGGGCTCCCCGCCACAAAGTGAGGGAAGACCAGGCCACTCGGCCGGTTAACTTCTTCCCAGCTGGGGAAAGTGCAAGCGCACATAGAGTTTATCGCCGCCCGCATGGTTTCGGGTGGTCGGAGGGATTGCCATGTACGCGGTCATCCGCGCCGGGGGAAAGCAATATCGCGTCGCACCCGGGGACGTGATTCAGATCGAGAAGCTGTCGCAAGACGGTGACAAGGTGCAGTTCGACGAAGTGCTGGCGGTCAGCGGCAAAGAAGGCGAACTGGGCAAGCCGTCGAAGGCGTTCGTCACCGGGCAAGTGGTCGAGCAGGGCCGCGCCGACAAGATACTAGTGTTCCATTTCAAGCGCAAGAAGCAGTACAAGAAGCTGAACGGGCATCGCCAGCCGTACACCGCCGTGAAGATCCTCGGCATCAGCGTGGACGGCCAGGAGCTCAAAGCTTAAGCGCGGATGCTGCTTCACCAGTTCATTATTGTTGTGACCGCGACGGTGAAGCGCTTCGACGCCGTGCTGCTTAGCGCGCTCAGGACGGCGCGACGCGTGGTGTCGCGAGGGAAGTTCGGCGGCTCCGACTTGCAGGAAACGTAGCGCGGTAGAGCTGGCCTTCAGGCCAGCGTCCCGCAACGAACAAATTATTGTCATCCCGAGCAGAGGCGACCTGCTGTTAGTCGCTGGAGCGAGGGATCTGCGGTTCGCCGCACTGGGAGACATCTTTATGGCACACAAAAAAGGTCTTGGCAGTTCGCGTAATGGCCGCGATTCGAACGCGCAGCGGCTGGGTGTGAAATCGTTTGGCGGCCAGCTCATCTCGGGCGGCTCCATCATCGTTCGCCAGCGCGGCACGCGCATCAAGCCGGGGCTGAACGTCGGCCGTGGCAAAGACGACACGCTCTTCGCCAAGATCACCGGCGTGGTTGAGTTCAAGGACCGCGGCACAATGGGTAAGTTTGTCTCGGTGACGCCAAAAGAAGCAGCTAGCAATTAGCAACCAGATCCGAGCCACAAGCTTCGAGAACAGGTCAAAGGCCTCTTCGCGCGAGGCCTTTTCTCATTCCGAAGACTAATTGCTAGCTGCTAGTTGCTACTTTTCATGTTCGTTGACGAAGCCAAAATTCGCGTGAAAGCCGGCGACGGCGGCAATGGCTGCATGGCCTTCCGCCGCGAGAAGTTCGTTCCCCGTGGAGGCCCCTCCGGCGGCGATGGCGGGCACGGCGGAGATGTCATCATGGAATCCAGCGAGCGCCACAACACGCTGGTGCACTTCCGCTTCAATCCCGAATACAAGGCCGAGCGCGGCCGGCACGGCGAAGGCTCGAACAAGACTGGCCGTGAAGGCGAGAGCATCGTCCTGAAAGTTCCGGTAGGAACGATGGTTTACGACGAGCTGAGCGGCGACCTGGTGCACGACTTCTCGCATCCTGACGAGCACGTCGTCATCGCGCGAGGTGGACGCGGGGGACGCGGCAACGCGCGGTTTGCCACCTCGACACATCAAGCCCCACGCGAGCATGAAGAAGGTCGGCCGGGTGAAGAACGCGATCTGCGGCTGGAGCTGAAGCTGCTGGCCGATGTCGGTCTCGTCGGCTATCCCAATGCCGGCAAGAGCACGCTGATCTCACGCATATCGGCGGCGAAACCGAAGATTGCCGATTATCCCTTCACAACCCTGCAGCCGAATCTCGGCGTAGTCGTCGCCGGCGAGCCGCCCGACGACGTCAGCTTCGTCGTCGCCGACATTCCCGGCCTCATCGAGGGCGCAAGCCAGGGTGCGGGACTCGGCACGCAATTTCTGCGTCACATCGAGCGCACTCGCTTTTTGACGCACCTGGTCGATGTCTCCGACTCGAGCGGCCGTCCCGATCCCGTGCAGGACTATGAGGTCATCACGCGCGAGCTCGCCAGCTTCGGCAGCGGGCTCGATACCAAGCCGACCATCGTCGTCGCCTCGAAGATCGATGTTGCGAACGAAGAAAAGCTCGCCAAGCTGAAGCGCTACTGCAAGCGCAAGAAGCTGGATTTGTATCCCATATCTGCCGTGACTGGTGAAGGCATCGACGAGCTGAAGTGGGCGATGGCGAAGCGCGTGGTGCGCGACAGCAAGACCGAGACCGGAAACGAAATCCAAGAAGACGCGAAGCTATAGCTGCGGGCGGAAGGCTGCGAACCGTTGCCGCGCTAGAATCCTTCCAGCTTGAATCTACCTACCATTCGCGTCCTGACGTTGATCGAGAGCGCCACCGTCACCGGTCCGGCGCGCAACCTCATCGAATTTGCCAGGGCGGCGCGCAACCCTGAACCGGACCTGCCGGCCGTCGAGGTCACCATCCTCACCTATCGCCGCGGAGGCGAAGAAAGCGCGCTGGCGCAGGCCGCGCGCGATGCCGGAGTAACTGTAATCACGATCGATGAGCGGCGCCGCTGGGACATGGGCGTTCTGCCGCAGCTCCGGCGAGTCGTCTCCGAACACCACCCCGACATCCTGGAAACGCGCAACGTGAAGTCGCATTTCTTCGTGCGCTGGCTTCGCCTGAATCGGAGGTACCCCTGGGTCGCCTGGAACCACGGCTACACGGCGACGAGCTGGCTCGACCGTCTCTACACGCAAATGGATCGCTGGTCGCTGCGCGGGGTGTATCGCATGGTCACGGTCTGCCGCCCCTTCGCCGACAAGCTGGTCAGCCTGGGCGTGCCGCGCGAGAAGATCACGATCCTGCACAATGCGGTCAAGCCGTTCGTGTTTCCTGCGCCCGAACAAGTCGAGCAGCTACGTCGCAGCCTGGCGCTCGGAGAGGGCGAAGCTGTCGTCCTCTCGGTCGGCCGGCTCTCCTTTGAGAAAGGGCATGCCGACTTGTTGCGTGCGGGCGCCGCACTGGCCGCGATTCCGGAAGCGCCGCCATTTCGTATCGTCATCGTCGGCGAGGGCCCCGAGCGCGACACATTGCAGCGGCTGGCTTCGCAGCTCGGGATCGACCAGCAGGTAACGCTAGCCGGCTTCCAGCGCGACACAAAGCCGTACTACGCTGTCGCGACCGCGGTCGCCGTGCCATCCCACAGTGAGGGATCGCCAAACGTCGTGCTGGAGGCGATGGCGGCCGGATTGCCGATTGTAGCCAATGCCGTCGGCGGAGTGCCTGAGATTCTGGAACAGAGTGTCACAGGGCTCATGGTTCCAGCACACAATCCCGAGTCCATGGCGCAAGCACTGCAACGAATTCTTGCCGACCCCGAGCTGCGCAGCCGCCTAGGTGCAGCAGCCCGCGCCCGGGCGCTGTCAGAGTACACCCCGCGGGCCTACACTCGCAGACTGGTGGACTTCTACCGCAAGCTGTTGATTCAGCGCCATTAATAATAACCTGGGCCCTCTAAACTGCGCTCAAAAATCAAAATCTTACAGGTAAGACGATCTTACTGGTAAGATTTGGATAAATTTGGCAGTTTTTGGAGACACCACTATGAGGAGTCCAGCTACAACCCGAATGTCATCCAAGGGGCAAGTCGTTATTCCCGACACCGTACGTAAGCTGTTGCGCCTGCAACCGGGGACGACTTTCGTCGTGGTCGCCAAGGGCGACGCGATCGTGTTGCAACGGGTGAAAGAGCCGTCGTGGGACCAGTTCAGCGACATAACCGCTCAAGCTCAGAAGCAGGCGTTTCATTTAGGGGGTGCGATCGCGTCGTTCCGCCGGGCTGCCAGGATGATGCGCTCTTAAACCCGAGCGTGCTAGATGCCCAGGCCAGTGACGCGCCAGCCCGCCGCGTGCACTTTATGGCGGATGTTGAGGGTGATGAGCAGGGCCGTCATGGCTTCGACGATGCGCGCGTTCTCCAGTTTGCCGCCGTCGATGGCCCGTACGCCTGGAATTCTGGCGGCCAGTTGCGACGCGACCTGGCGCGCGCGATCGTCGTCGCTGCAAACGATCACATCGCAGTCCACGTCGTCGTCGGCGTGCAGCACGGTCGAAGACAAGCTGTGGAACGCCGCAGCCACCGCGACATTCTTGCCGACGATCTCGCGGGCCTGCTCCGCCGCCGAACCCTCCCACACGCCCAGCACGCGAGTCGAGCGTCCGCCTACGGCGGTTGCCAGCGGCACCGTCGCATCGATCAACACCGTGCCCTGACGGAATGCCGGCTTCAGTTGCTTCAGCAGTTCGGCCTGTCCGGCAAAGGGAACCGTGACTACCACAACGTCGCACATCTTGACGGCGACGGAATTCTCCATGCCTTCCACGCTGCCCAGCACGCCGGCCTTTTCGGCAATCTGTGCGGCGGATGTTTTGGCGCGCTCGCCGTCGCGCGAGCCGATCACGACCGATTCGCCCGCACGCGCCCAGCGCAACGCTAGTCCCGAACCCTCGGGGCCGGTGCCGCCGACAATGGCGATCATGCTGCTTCACCCGCGCGAATCGGATCAGTAGGAGCAGGATACAGATACCGCGTGTAGACGGTGTTGCGCTGCGCCGGAATGCGGCCTAACTCGAGGATGCGCTCTTGAAATTCTGCAGCCGAGGTGTACTGTCCGGCCGTCGAGCCGGCGAGGCGCGAAATGTTCTCCTCGAACAGCGTGCCACCGTAGTCGTCCGCGCCCGCCAGCAGTGCGAGCTGCGAAACCGCGCGTCCCAGCTTTACCCACGAAACCTGAATGTGGTTGATCGAGCCGGCAAGCACGATGCGCGCTAGCGCGTGTACCTTCAGGTGCTCAGCGAGCGTGCCGCCCTCACGCGCGAGGCCTTGCGCGAAGAGCAATGTGTTTTCGTGAATGAAGCCCAGGGGCACAAACTCGGTGAAACCGCGCGTGCGCGACTGGATCTCGCGCAGCAGCAGCAGCTGGTTGACCCAATGCTCCAGCGTCTCGCTGTGGCCGTACATCATGGTCGAGGTGCTGCGAATGCCGCATTCATGCGCGGTCTGGATGACCTCGCGCCATTGCGCCACGCTGAGCTTGTTGCGCGAGAGCACGTGGCGCACGCTGTCGTCGAGGATTTCGGCGGCGGTGCCGGGCAACGTGTCCAGTCCGTTCTCCTTCAACATCAGGAGATATTCGCGGACAGGCATGCCGGTGAGCTCGACGCCGTAGATCATCTCCATGGGTGAGAAGGCATGCGCGTGCATCTTCGGTGTTGCCGACTTTACTGCGCGCAGAATATCGCGGTAATAAAAGGGCGGCAGATCGCGCGGCAGTCCGCCCTGAATGCAGACCTCGGTTGCGCCCCAGTCTTCCGCTTCGCGGCATTTATGCGCGACTTGGTCGAGCGAGAGGAAATAGGCCGTCTCATCCCGCGGGCCGACGCCGAAGGCGCAGAACTTGCATCCGACAAAACACACATTGGTGAAATTGATATTGCGGGTGATGACGTAGGTGACGACATCGCCGACGAGCTGCCGTCGCAGCTCATTCGCCGCGACTACGAGTCCAAAGAGGTCATCGTCTTCGCAGCGAGCCAGCACCAGGCACTCATCACGCGTGAGCACGCCGCCATCGAGCGAAGCCATGACTTTCTCAATCGCCGATCGCGGCGGGGCGGATAGGTTGTGCCGTACCTCGTCCCAGGTGGAATTGCGAAGTGTCTGCTGGTTGCACCAACTCAGGCCTGGCATACCTTTCCCTTGTAGCTTCGAATACCTTGTAGCTGCGAAAGCGGCTATCGGAACAAATCTTTCTCTGGCGCACGTAACAACTGGCGGGCCTTGCCGCGTCCGCGCGGATAGGCGTAACCCCGGATTATACAAGCCGGAATTTGCGAGTTCTTGCCACAAACCAACCCCGCCACGCACGCGAGTTCGTCGGCCACAGCCTCCTCGGTTGCATGCAGCTGGTAGCCGTGCAGGTCGCGCTTGCCCCGATAGTCAACTATCGATTTCATTCCCGCGACGCCGATTGCGGCTTCGGTCAAACCTTCGCGCCAGGGCCGGCCGAAGCTGTCGGCAATGATCACGGGAATGTGAAAGCCGGTGCGCCGCTTCAGGTCGCGATGAATGCGAGCTGCCGATTCGTCGGGGTCAAGCGGCAACAGCACGGCAGTTTTACCGCCATCGACATTGGAGACATCAACGCCGCTGTTAGCGCAAACAAAGCCGTGCTGGGTTTCGGTAATCAGCACATGCTTCTTTCGGACCACGCGTTTTGCTTCTCGCAAGGCCAGCTCCACTACGCGAGCGTCAAGATGATTCGCCGCTGCAAAATTCCTGGCGGCAGCAGATGGCTTGACGCTGTCCAACAACACTCTTCGATCTTCCGCCTTGGACACGACTTTGTGCTTCACAACTAAAAGGTCGCCGTTTTGTAAGCGCAAGCGGGCACTCGCCAGGGCAGTGAGAACCTTGTCCGCGATGGAATCGCCGGAATTGACTTCCGCGATGCCAGTTACGGGGATGGCGCGAATTTCGCCGCTTGCCACCTTCAACGTTTTCGGCGGCTTCTTCACACCGCCGCTTTCCACGAATCAATCTGCTGCTTTCCAAATCGCCAGGAGCGGAGCAGACGCTGCGCGTTGGTATCACCTGCGCGACCTGCCAGCAATTCCAGCTCGTGCGGATTGTCGACGTCGAGGCCGATGCCAGGCATTTCCAGAATGATGAGCTCTTTCCCGGTGCGCTTCATGGCCTCACAATGTGGGAGAAAGCTGTCGTTGCCGAAGCGCAGCGGAATGATCGACGCCGGCCGTCGCAAGATGCAATTGCTGCCGCGACCATCGTAGGCTGGCACAAAGACGGCGCCCACTTCCGGCGCGGCATCCAGTACGCGACGCAGTTCGTCGCCGGCGATCAGCGGAATGTCAGCAGGGACGACGATGGTCGTATCGTAGCCGCGCTCTTCGCACCACACAGTTGCCATCTCGATGGCCGCAGTCTCGCTCTCGTTGCGAGTGTCGTCGATCACCACGCAGCCGGCTTCGCGCGCCAGAATCTGCGCATGCGCGTCGCCAGTCACGACCGCAACATCGATTCTGTTTCGCAGCGCAGTCGCCGCGGTGAGTACGTCACGCAACATGGCCTCTGCGAACTGTGACCGCTGTTGCGGGGTGAGCGCTTCGGCCAGCCGCTGCTTGGCGGTGGCCAGGCTCTTGAAGGGGATGAGGAGGATGCCGTTCATTTGATTGATGACACCGAAGCCAGGGAAGCATTCACAGCAAACTCGGCCAATGCGCGCTTATTTTCATCGGTGCGCATAATTGTTTGCGTACATTCCACGCGCAAGTCTCGCGAGCGCAGTTGCTCCGCTGACTGCTGATCGGCTTCGTCCACGATCAGCACATCCAGAAAATCCTCATAAGCTGCCACGACGCCGCCAATCGAACTCGGCCAGCCCATCATCTCCATCAGCTTTCCTGCCGGCCCTGACACCGCCGCGCCGCCGACAATCGGACTGACGGCCGCAATCGGCGCTCTGGTCTGCCGCAGAGCATCGCGAATTCCGGGCACCGCGAGGACGGGGCCGATGCTGGTCACGGGGTTGCTCGGCGCGAAGAGGATCGCCTCCGCCTGTGCAACTGCTGCGATCACTCCCGGTGCCGAACACGCTCGTTCCGCGCCTTCGAACCGCACGGCGTGTACCTCTACCTGATGCCGTTCACGGACGAAGTACTCCTGAAAAGTCAGCGTGCCCTTCGCCGTGTCGAGCATGGTGGAGACGCGGTCATCGGACATGGGCAGCACACGCGCGCGAATGCCGAGCTTCGTCGCCAGCTCGATCGTCGCCTCACTTAAGGTCTTGCCCGACCGCAGCATGGACGTGCGCGTCAGATGAGTCGCCAAATCCAGATCGCCGAGACTGAACCATGACGGCTGGCCGAGCTGTTTCATCCGTTCGAGGCAGCGGAAGCTGTCGTCCTCGACGCCCCAGCCGCGATCTTTGCTTAGCAGGGCGGCGAGCGCATACAAAACGGAATCGATGTCCGGCGAAACATGCAAGCCCCACCATTCGACGTCATCGCCGGTATTGACGACGACGGTGAGGTCATCGGCAGGGACGACCTTCTGCAGGCCCTGCACCAGTTTGGCGCCGCCCGTCCCGCCGGTGAAAACAACGATCATTGTGCGGCCCTCGCATATCCGTCGTGACTCTTCATCGCTGTCAATCGTTCTCCCAGCATGCCGCCGCGCTGGGCAACGTTCGCAACAAATTCGGGATAAATCGGCAGGCGCTGCACAAGTTTCTGTCCCGCCGCCTCGGTGCGGAACTGCAAATCGAGCAGATGCGGCCAGGGCGCCTCAGGATTAATGTAATCCGGAGTCAGCGGCGAAACGCCGCCCCAGTCGTTGATGCCGGCCTCCAGCAAGCACTCATATTCCGGATTCGTGAGATTCGGCGGCGCCTGAATGTTCATGTCACGCAGCAGCAGGCGCGCAACCGCCAGCGTGCGCAGCATGTCGCCAGTATTCGGCTCGGGCCACGCCGCCATCGCAATGAGCGGCTTGGCGCGAAAATTCTGGATGATGACTTCCTGGATGTGGCCGTAGCGCTCATACAAGCGCTTGATCGCGAGCAGAGATTCGACGCGATCTTCCACCGACTCGCCGATGCCGATGAGAATGCCGGTGGTGAACGGCACACCAAGCTTGCCGGCCTCTTCGATAGTGCGCAGCCGCAAGCCAGGTGCTTTGTCGGGCGTTGTGCCGGCGGGATGTGCCGCCGTCAGATTTGTGCTCGTGCTCTCCAGCATGAGGCCCAGGCTGGGATTGCTCTTGCTGAGCCGCTCGATCCAATTGGCGCTCAGCAGGCCGGGATTGGCATGCGGCAGCAGCCGCGTTTCGCGCAGCACCATCTCGCACATGGCTTCCAGGTAATGCAGCGTGCTGCGATAGCCGAGCTTGCGCAAGGTCTCGCGCATCTCGGGGAAGAGCGCCTCGGGACGGTCACCCAGCGAGAACAGCGCCTCGGTACAACCCAACTTCTCGCCCTTCTGCGCGACCGCAAGTACTTCGTCCGGCGTCATGGTGTGCGCGCCGTTTTCGCTGGGATCGCGCCGGTAGGTGCAATAGCCGCAATAGTCACGGCAGAGATTGGTGAGGGGGATGAATACCTTGCGCGAGTAGGTGACGATGCCGGGATGAAACTGCTCTTTCAGCTGGCGTGCGGCGCTGAGCAGGTCGGGCAGGAGTTCGTCATCGCAACGCAGCAGTTCGCAGGCAGCGTCAGGCGAGAGCTGCCCGCCAGCGGAAGCCGCATGCAAGCACTCGAGCAGACGCCGGACATCACCCGCCGGGGCCTGATGCAGCGATATGGAATTGGTCGCCGAAGACATCGTTCGCTCGCGATGTGGATGCTCCGCAAGTCGACGCGGATGCGCCTTAAGGAAGGATAGCGAAAACCTTCGCGCCGCGCATTGAGCCGGTGTTAATCCTCCGCGCCGTTGCGGTCCAATCCATAACGCCCGCGGAAGTAGAGCAGGGGTTGGCCTTCGCCCAGTTGCACCTCACGCACTTCGGCGACAAAGATGGTGTGGTCTCCGGCGGAATGAGCGTCCGTTATGCGGCAATCGAGATTGGCTAGCGTGTTCTCGAGTACCGGCATGCCGCTCTTCATGGTTTTGAAACCAATCCCCAGGCGGTAGGCGGCATCCGGGTTACGCTCCGGGTCGGCGAAGAACTCGGAGAGCGCTTCCTGATCCTTCTTCAGCACGCTCACCCCGAACTCGCCCCGCTCTCGCAAATGCAGATAAGTCTCCGCGAGGTGATCGACGCAGACCAGCACCAGGGGTGGCCGCAGCGACACCGAGCAGAAAGCATTGGCGGTCATGCCGTGAAACAGGCCTTCGGAGGTTCTGACCGTGATGACGGTAACGCCGCTGGCAAAGCGGCCCAAGGCGGCGCGGAACTCATCAGGTTGGACTAACTCTTTCATGCGCAGGTGGCCGCAACGACCAACTTAGCACCAGAGAAGGATCTGCGCACAAAGAGGCGTGAACGGGCGGACGTCAGAACTCGGCTTTCTTCAGCAGCAGCCCTGCCAGCAATGCAGCCAGCGCAGCCAGCAAGTACTCGACACGCCAGACCTGCACGGCCTGCCAGTCGAGGAGTGTGTCAGTTCGGTAAATCACACCCATCAGCGCCGCGCCCAGGATGCAGGCGACTCCGAGCACAAGACAGACTAGCGATGCCAACGGCAGCGGCGTACTGGACCATAGGAGCCGAGCCGCAGCCCTGCCGGTAGCGTGTTTCATCTCGGCTGGCGAAGCAGAGGACCGCAGTCCAGCTTCGCGGCTGTAACCGCACAAGTGGCAGGAGCGCGCCGCCGGCGAGCACTGAGCTCCACAACGCGGGCATGGGGCTGCTACGGAGGTAGGTTCGAACAGTCGAGCTACGCTGGGATCGGCTGGACGCCAGTATTGCTGCCGGCTGACAGGTGCATGCGCCATAGTGACTCCTGAGGCTACGAGGGTGTTAAGCACCCGGCTAGCCAAAGCGAGTCGAAGCGGTAAGTCTCTGGTGAATTGAGATTTGTTACCCAGCCCGGGCAACCCGAGCGGCCCGCCGGCGCGCAAAAATTTCCGTTAGATGGAAACTGTGACCTGGAACCGGGGCTGGCTACCTGCGCTTGGGCATGGTGATCACGTCGGGCAAACCGATGCGCCGACTGTTGCACCAGTAGCCCAGGAGCAGCAGGTCGTCGGACGTGAAGTGTAGCGACTGCGGTCGGAGGTTGCCATCGGTGAAGATGTGCTGGTCGAGAACCTCATGCAGGCGCGCAACGGTTATGCCCAGCGCCACGGCAGCCTCGCGCTCATCGTAAAGACGGTCTTTTAGAATTCGATTCAATCTTGGCATGGTGGCGCATCCGGGGTAGCTACGACCTTTGTAGCTGCTTTCGAGGCTCTCTGATATCGGGTAAACTTCTCATAAGCCAGTCGTGATGAAACCTTATCAGTGTCTGCTGTTCCTACTGTGCCTGTGCTACGCAGGCTCGGGGATCGCCGCGCAGGCGACCGGCGCCGTCCCTCCAACCCGGGTCAATAACGATGCCAATACGCGAAGGGGATTCGAGGATTTCTATAGCCTCGAGTACGACAAGGCCATCAAGGACTTTGAGGCCGCACAACTAGCTCACCCCAACGATCCGTTCGCGACCAATCACCTGCTGTCGGCCGTTATCTTCAAGGAGCTGAAGCGCATTGGCGCGCTGGACACCGAGGCCTATGCCGGGGACAGCTTTTTGAACAAGAAGCTTCTGGCGCCGCTCGACCCGGCGACGCGCGACCGCGTCCGGCAGTTGACCGAGCAGGCAGCGGCGCAGGAGGAAGCGCAACTGAACAAGGATCCGAAGAACGTGGACGCGCTGTACGCCCGGGGCGCGAGCCGCGCCCTGAACGCCACCTACGTCGGCGTTGCCAACCATGCGTGGTTCGCGGCGCTACGCAGTGCCGTGGCGGCTCGTCACGACGAGGAGCAGGTGTTGCAACTCGATCCTAACTATGTGGACGCCAAAGTAGTGATCGGGACCCATCTGTACATCGTCGGATCCTTGAGTTGGCCGGTGAAGGTTGCCGCCTCGGTTGCCGGGCTGAGCGGCAACAAACAAAAGGGGCTGGACGATCTGAGGCAAGCCACCCATAGCCCACATTCCGAGGTCGCCAATGATGCCAAGATTATGCTGGCGCTGTTCCTGCGTCGCGAGGAACAGTATGCGGAGGCGCTGCAGGTAGTCAATAGTCTGCAAAACGAGTTTCCACGCAATTTTCTGATGGCCGCGGAATATGCTCACCTGCTCAACGCTGCCGGTCACGGGCAGGAGGCGATCGCGGCTTATCGTAAGGTGCTAACCGGCTGCCGCGCCGGCACCTACAATCAGTGCCGCATCGAGATTCCGGCCTATGGACTGGGCGAGGCCATGCGCGGGCAGAAGGAATACGCCGGCGCCGCTGAAGCCTACGAAATCGCAGCCACCAATGGCAACGATGCCGACCTGAGGCAACGGGCGACCCTGGCCGCAGGCCAAATGTACGATCTCATGAACAAGCGCGATAGCGCGGTAGAGAAATACAAGGCGGTGATCGCCGAGAATTCGAGCTCGAACTCTGCCGACCTGGCGCGGCACTATATGAAGCAGGCGTATAACAACAGTCAATAGAGCGAGATACGGAAATGGGGCTCGGTTTGAGGAACCTTTTCTGGGACTCGTCGTATCCTGTGATGGGGAGGAAATATGTACTGCAATTATTGCGGCAAGACGATCCAGGATGATGCTAATGTGTGCGCCTATTGCGGCAAGCGGGTTAGTACGGTGGCCGGGCGCCAGAAGCTGATGCGGTCGCGCACTAATCGCAAGATCGCTGGCGTGTGCGCCGGCTTTGCCGAGTACTTCGATCTGGATGTCACCGTGGTGCGCGTAGTCTGGCTGATCGTCGCCTTCTTCGGGGGCGGAGGTGTTCTGGCCTACATCATTGCGTGGATCGTGATGCCCGAGGAGCCGGAGTATGCGACCGCTCAGCCGCCCGCGACCACCTCGCCGCAGCCCTATCAGGGCGCGTAAGAACCGGCATGCAGATTTGTATCAAGGCACGACTTCAGTCGTGCCGGGTTCCAATCCAGTAGGGCTTGGCCCCGGCAGGGGCTAAAGCCTGCTTCATGAGGCGGCACTGGTCAGCACGACCGAGGTCGTGCCTTGATACAAAGCGACCGCAAACCATGCCCTACCTCCGCAGCTCCGATGCTCAGCTCTTCTATGACGTCGCTGGCGACGGGCCACCTGCGGTCCTGCTGCATCCCTTTCCGCTAAACCACAATTTCTGGACGCAGGTGGCGGAGCGGCTCAGCACGCGCTATCGCCTGATCCTGCCCGACCTGCGTGCGCACGGCGAGTCGGAGGCGGGTGAGGGGGCGGCGACGATGGACAAGATGGCTGCCGATCTCGCGCTGCTCTGTCGCGAGGAGCGCATCGCCAAGGCGCATTTTGTCGGCGTGTCCATCGGCGGCTATGTGCTGTTCGAATTCTGGCGACGTCACCGTGAGCAGATCCATTCTCTGGTACTGGCCAACACGCGAGCTGCCGCCGAAACCCCCGAGGGACGGACCAACCGCCTGGCTCTGGCGGAGAAAGTGTTGCGCGAAGGCACGGCCGGATTCGTTGCCGAGATGCTGCCCAAGCTGGTGTCGCCGGTCACGCTGAACAATCGGCCCGATATTGTCGACGCGGCGCGGCAGATGATGCAGAAGATGTCGCCGCAGGATATCGCCGCGGTGCAGCGGGGCATGGCCGATCGGCCGGATTCGACTGCCACGCTTGAGACAATCAACGTTCCTGCGCTGATCATCGCCGCTGAGGACGACAGCATTCCTCGAAGCGAGTTCGAACTGATGCGTCAGCAAATCGCCGGCAGCCGGTTCAATTTGATACCGCGCGCCGGACACTATGCCGCTCTGGAGCAGCCGGAGGAATTCGCGGCGCTGCTGCGCGGCTTCTTCGATAGCCTTCCTCGGGTGTAGTCCGTCAGAGACGCATAGCGGCATTGCCCGCACGCGGGTGCCGCAGGTCTCGCGCTTTTCGACAGAGCGGAGATTCCCGGGTCTCAGATCCCAGGAGACCGGGGCCAACTGTTCTCGCACGCTGGTTGGGGTAGCAGACGCGGCCCTCGCCCGCGCTGGCGATCCGTCCTGCACCGGGCCGAACGGCAGATCGTGACCGCTCACTTGACGATCATAGGCCGCGTCTGCAATGGCGTGCCGGTTTCTGAAACCGGCTGTAAGTTGAAATAGAAATCTCCCCTGGCCGTGAGACCAGGGTTACGCCTTTACCTGGGCGAACTGATGGGTCCGGCGCAGCGACGCAACATCGGACCGTTCACGACGCTGGGATTTGCGCCGCTTGCGCCAGGCCACACCCGATTCAGAGGACGGCGTGTGCAATCTGCGCCGTCGAGAACTCCATCACCTCCGGCTTTACCAGCCGCGCGAAGTCCGCGTACGCCATCTTGATCAGCTCATAATGTGAGCCGGCGTTGAAGGCGATTTCGTGGTCTTCGGTCAGTGACTCATCGACATAGACCGGGATGCCATACAGGTTGCCGAATGGGGGCATCGCTCCCGTCTCGCAATCGGGGAAGTGGCGCTTGAATTCGCTTTCGCTGGCCAGCGCTGCCTGGCGAACGCCGGTAGCACGCCGCAGGGCCTCGAGGTCAACCTGGTAAGACGCGGGCAAGACGGCCATTGCCAGGTCGCCGTCGAGCTTGAGGATCACTGTCTTGGCCAACTCCTTGCCGGAGATGTGCGCGATGGCAGCAATGCCCTGAGCGGTATAAGCCTTGGAGTGGGAAATGCCAACATACCTTATGCCATGAGTGTCGAGGAATGCTTTCACTTTGCTGAGGGGCACGATAGCCTCCTGACCGGGCGAGCGTGAGGGCCGCCCACCTTTCATCGACATGTATTTGTTAGCCTCAGTCTAGTCCGGCGGGAACGCTGCGCAAGCACAGGCGTCACAGTGCGGCTGTGATAAGGAAGGGCCTAGTGGTCAGGGGTCGGGGATCAGAGGCCAGATGTCAGGAATCAGGAAACAGCGCGACGGTTGCTCAAGAATTCCTGGCCCCTGCCGCTATCCACTAACCACTGACGTGACGGGCTGCAGGTCGACGCCCTTGCCCGGCGGCTCCATCTTGCCTTGCCGCTCCAGCGCGTCCATGGTCGCCAGGACCACCTGCGTGACGTGCGCGATACCGTGGTCGGAGTTCAGCATCACGTGATACAGGCGGCGGCATGGCCATTCGGCGTTGAAGTATTTGCGAACGAAGGCGGCGCGCTCCCGATCGATGGTGTCGACCATCTCCGTGGCGTCCTTCTCACTCATGTTGAGTTTGATGAGGCGACGGATTTTCTTTTCGCGCGAGCCATAGACGAAAACGTGGAAGGCGTCGGGACGCGCGCGCAGAATATACGGCGCACCGCGTCCCACGATCACGCAACTGCCCTCTTCCGCTTTTTTCTCGATCACCCGCTGTGCATGGTGGACCAGTGCGTCGGCGTCAAAAATTTTGTCATCCGAGATTGGCAGCGAACGCTCATAGCTGCCGCGCCAGAACACCTTGGCCAGCCGGTGCAACAAGGGATCGCACCTTTCCTCCCTGGATTTGACCGCATGCTCGTCAACCGCGGCGTCCTTGGCGATGGCGCAGGTCAATTGCTGGTCCAGCAGCTGCCATCCTTTGTGCCGCGCCAATTCCGCGGCCACCAGGCTGCCGCCCGCTCCATATTCCCGTTCAATGGTGATGACTCGGAACACTGCCCACACCCCTGTCCAAAATAATACTCCGTTTGTCGATAGCTGATGAGGAACGCCCCTGTCAACGTTGCCCGGCCGTTTGTTTTCGTACAGCTCGGGCGCGATAACCAAAACTAATTCGCTGCATAAATAATTCGAATTTCTCTTCCACAGCCCGAACAAATAACAATTTCTACAGGGCAAGGTCGCGACCTTGGCCAGCGGTGACGACGAACCTCTCTTCGCAACTTTAATACAGAGCGCGATGCGCTGATCACAAAACCGGTCGTTAGCGAATGGAGTTGTTATGCGATTGCTCCGAAAAGCCTCCCCGATCATCGTTCTTTTGTTCCTGAGCGGTATTTTGTTAGCTCAGCCGGCGTCTTCCGCGCCGCCCGATCGCCTTGCCCAGCTCCAGCAGCAGGTGGCCGACGCCAAGAGCTCGGCCGACAACGGCTGGATGCTGATGTGCTCCGCGCTGGTGCTGCTGATGACCGGCCCGGGGCTGGCGCTCTTCTATGGCGGCCTGGTGCGCAAAAAGAACGTGCTGGCGACGATGATGCAGAGCTTTGCCATGATGGCGCTCATCACCGTGCTGTGGGCGATCATCGGCTACAGTCTCTGCTTCGCGTCGGGCACCAGCTTCATCGGAGGGCTGGAGCACGCCTTCATGCACAACGTCGGCGCCGTGCCGGACGCCGACTACGCAGCCACCATCCCGCAGCAGACCTTCATGGTCTACCAGTTGATGTTTGCCATCATCACGCCGGCGCTTATCTGCGGCGCGTTTGCCGAGCGCATGAAATTCAGCGCCATGCTGCTGTTCATGGGGATGTGGTCGCTGCTGGTCTACGCGCCCATGGCGCACATGGTTTGGGGCAAAGGCGGATTGCTGAATGCCAGCCTCGGCGGCCGTTTTCCAACACTCGACTTCGCCGGCGGCACGGTGGTCCACATCACTTCGGGCGTCTCGGCCCTGGTGTGCGCGCTCTTCCTTGGACGCCGCGTCGGTTTTGCCGAAGAGGAGATGCCGCCCCACAGTGTGGTACTAAGCTTTATCGGCGCATGTCTGCTGTGGGTGGGCTGGTTCGGCTTTAACGCCGGCAGCGCGCTCAGTTCAGGCAGCCTCGCCACCAGCGCGTTCGTCGCGACCCACTTCGCCGCGGCTACCGCCGCCATCGGTTGGGCGGGCGCCGAGTGGATCCGCAATGGCAAGCCGAGTGTGCTGGGAGCCATCTCCGGCAGTGTCGCCGGTCTAGTGGCGATCACGCCGGCCTCTGGATTCGTGGGACCGATGGCAGCACTAATCATCGGCCTGATCGCGGGCGTGTCCTGCTACATGATGTGCGCGGTGGTGAAGGTCCGCCTGGGTTACGATGATTCGCTCGATGCCTTCGGCGTCCACGGCGTCGGCGGCACGATCGGCGCACTGCTGACCGGCGTCTTCGCCTCGAGCCTGGTCAATCCGATTTTCAAGGACGCGCAGGGCCGCGTGCTCCCGTCGGGTGCTCTCGAAGGCAACTTCCATCAGCTCTTCAATCAGTCGGTGGGAGTCGTGATCGCAATCGCACTGTCCGCGGTCGGTACCTATGCGATTCTTCTACTCGCCGATCTTGTACTCGGCCTGCGGGTTTCGCCGGAAGAAGAAGCTCGCGGTCTGGACCTCACCCAGCATGGCGAGGAGGGCTACTCCTGGGAGCCGTCCCTGCCCTAGGAAATTGAGACGCAGCGTATCGAAAATCAGTTGGTATCAGGGCGCGATTTGTTTCGTGCCCTGATACCAAGCTGTTACATCTTCTTAACAGCTACTCTCAGCAATCCCGCGAATACAGCGGCTCATCCCCTGCGACCGCACGATCATCCATAGCAGCAAACTTCTTGCCGCCGCTCACGTCTATTACTCCAACCGGGGCGGGAATCCAATTGGAGATCAACATTTCGTGGCCACCCAAATGTCAGCCTACGCGTCACTCAGTTCGAAGCATACCGGCGTTCGAGTGGCGCTCTGCGAGCCCGACCCTGCAATCCGCGCCCAGTTGCGCGTGGCCATCGCCAGCGATCCGTTGCTCATTCTTGCCGCTGAGTCCAATAGCTGGAGTGAATGCGAAACCAGCCTCGACAACATCCTTCCGGATCTGGTTCTCATTCGAGCGGAACTGATTCCTGGCGATTGGAGCAACCACAGCGGGGATAGCTTCCAGCCGGTGGTAATCGCGTTGCGCACGACCCTGATTTTTCCATCGGCAGAGCACAACGACCTTCGCATTCCTGCCGATCCGCAGGCCATCAGGGCGACCTTGGATCGTGCCATCCGCGACATCTATGACCGAAAAGCCAAGCAGCTTCTTTTTCTGGTCGACAGGTATGTTGCCGGATCGCAGTCGCTCGCAACTTACAGAACGTTCATTCAAGTTGAGAATGAGGGCCGCCGGATCGATGTCCCGGTTGACAGCCTGCTATCGATTGTCGCGGCCCGGAAGCATGTTTCCATCAACAGCAGCAACGGACGTTTCTTCTTGCGCGAGCCGATTCACCGCGTGCTGAGCCATCTCGATCCCACTCTGTTTGTCCGCATTCATCGTTCGATCGTGGTCAATGTCCGTCACATCGATCGCGCCCTGACGCCGGCCATCAAGCCGTTTGCCGTCGTCTTGAGCAACGGATCTAGGTATCGCGTCGGGCCGAATTATCGCGACGCTTTGGCCGAAGCGCTCCAGCCCACCGTCAGAGTTCACGTATCCGGGTAGAGCAGGCTTTCAGGCCAGCGTTCGGCTGCCCACCCAAATTCATGCTTGCAACCCGCTGCCCCCAGCGGCGACGAGAAATGTCGGCATTGACGCGGCGCTGAAGCGCCGCTCTACCTACATAAGTGACTCGAAGCGAGTAGGGCAGCGCGCTTCGTTCCGCCCCAATCGCTTCGTACCGTCCGAACGAAAACCAGCTTCCTTCTTCCCATACGCGAACGTCTGCACGTGTGGTGCAACCTGTCCTTCCGCAGTGGCGCTCAGACCTCTTCACCAGTTCTTCATCCCGTCCGGAACCGCATCGGCAATGACGCTCACCAGCAGGGAACCAGCCTTGCTCTTATCGCAGCACGGACAATCGGCAAACGTTACGGAACTTCGCGGTTGTTCCTAATTCTATCGGGAAGAGTGGATGTATGAGAGCAACGAAAAGAGCTACTACATTGCTGGCTGTACTGATCGTCGCCGCTACGTTTGCGCCTTCATTAATGGCGCAGTCGCTGGTATCGGGCGATCTCACCGGCACGGTCACAGATCCCAGTGGAGCGGTTGTACCCAACGCAAGCGTTGCGCTGAAGAGCAACGCCACGGGTGCCACTCGAACCACTACGACTAACGCCAACGGCGCCTACCGATTCTCGCTGTTGCCTCCGGGCAATTACGGCGTGAGCGTGAGCGCGCAAGGCTTCAACAAAACAGATACGACCGCATCCGTCTCCGTGGGCCAGGCAACCATCAATGATGTGAAGATGTCGGTTGGCACCACGTCCCAGACCGTCGAAGTCACTTCGACCGCTCCGCTGGTTCAGGCGGACAACGCCGATCTTTCGACGAACTTCAACCAGAACCTGATTGCTAACTCGCCCAACGGCGGCAATGATCTAACCTATGTTGCCCAGACCGCTCCAGGCGTGACCATGAACAACGGCATGGGTACGGGCAACTTCCAAACCTCCGGTCTCCCTTCAACCTCAAATCTGTTCACGGTGAACGGCGAGAACGACATGGATCCCTACCTGAACGTGAACAACTCCGGCGCCACCAACCTGACGCTGGGCAAGAACGACCTTCAGGAAGCGACCGTGATTACCAACGCCTACTCCGGCCAGTACGGCCAGCAGGCGGGCGCGCAGGTCAACTACGTGACCAAGTCCGGCACCAATCAGTTCCACGGCAACGCCGAGTACTGGTGGACGGGCCGCGCTTTGGATGCCAACGACTACTTCAACAACCTCAACGGAACACCGCGGCCGTTCGCCAATAACAACGAATGGGCAGCCTCCCTGGGCGGACCGATCAAGAAGGACAAACTGTTCTTCTTTGCCGATACCGAGGGCATTCGCTACATTGTTCCTTCCACCGTACAAGTCTTCGCCCCCACGACAGCATTCGCCAATGCAACCCTGGCGAATCTGGCAACCGCGAGCCCGGCTTCGCTTCCGCTGTATCAGAAGATGTTCGGCCTGTACCAATCGGCAACGGGCTACAACCGGATTACGCCGTTAGCCAACGGCAACACCGGTTGTCTCGATCTCACCTCGTTCGCCGGCAACTGCTTTGGATCGTATGGAGCCACTCCGGCGCTACCCGGCACCGAGTACATCATCAGCGGACGTGTTGACTACAACGTCTCCGACAAAGACCACCTGTTCTGGCGCGTGCGTCTCGATCACGGCACGCAGGCGACGTATGCCGATCCCATTAATTCGGCTTTCGACGCCGCCAGCTTCCAGCCTGCTTACGATGGACAGGGCCAGTGGACGCATACCTTCGGTACCAACGCCACCAACCAGTTCATCTATGCGGGCAGCTACTATCGCGCGATCTTCACCCAGACCGACGGCGCCAACACGGTCTTTCCCATCACCGTCGATCTCGCGCCGCTGGGCTATACCAACCTGGCGAACAATCTGTTCAACTTTCCCCAGGGCCGCAACGTCACCCAGTATCAGTTTGTCGATGACTTCTCCTGGACGCGTGGTGCGCACAGCCTGAAGTTCGGCGGCAACTTCCGCCGTTATGACCTGACCGATTACGCCTTCGGCGTTCTCACCAATCCGCTGGCGGTTTTTGCCGGACCAACGGCATTGACCGATTTCTACAACGGCACGGCGGCTGAGTTCCTGCAGAACTTCCCCACCCGGGCCACCGAACCGGTTGCCCTCTGGGGGCTGGCCGGCTACGCGCAGGATGAGTGGAGGGTAAACAAGAGCCTGAAGCTTACTCTGGCGTTGCGGCTGGAGCACAACTCCGCTCCCAACTGCAACACGAACTGCGCGTCGTACCTGTCGTCGTCGTTTGGGGCGGCGAGTACGGATCCCGCTACGCCTTACAACCAGCTGATCACGGCTAACCAGGGCAGCGTCTTCCGTGGGACCGACACGGTCGATGTGGCGCCTCGCTTCGGCTTTGCCTGGTCGCCTGGCGGCAGCGACAAGACCGTGGTTCGTGGCGGCTTCGGCATCTTCTACGATGCCTTCCCCGCTGTGTACGGCGACCTTGCCATGACCAACGCACCGAATCAGATCAACGAGGCCCTCTTCGGAGTTCCCTGGGCCGATACCACCACGCCGTCGGGCGCGTCTCAGATCGCGGCCAGTTCGGCGGCAGCCATCCGCAGCGGCTTCGCCAGCGGCGCGTCATTGAACTCGCTGACCGCCTCGGTCCCGGGCTTTTCAGCTCCCAACATCAATAACTTCGTGGGGACCTTCAAAACTCCGCGCTACCAGGAATGGAGTTTCCAACTGCAGCAGGCGCTCGACGACAAGAGCTCGGTCAGTCTGAGCTACGTCGGCAACCACGGCACTAACATTCCGGTGATCAACTATCCCAATGCCTTCGCCGGGGTCGCCGGCTTCCCGGGTACGGCGTTCAGCCCGTCCTTTGCTACTGTGCAGGAGGTCTACTCCGGTGCGGTGTCGAATTTCAACGGCCTGACGGCCAGCTATCAGCGGCGGTTGACCTACGGCTTCACCATATCGGCCAACTACACCTGGAGCCACTCCTTCGACGAGGACTCCAACAACGGCGTTCTGGGCACACCCTACAACGTCTTCACCAGCGTGCAGTATCAGATCAACCCCTCCTGCCTGCGTTGCAACAACTACGGCAACGCCGACTACGACATTCGCAACTCGTTCAACGCCCAGTACGTCTGGAACACGCCATGGAGGTTTGGCAACAAATACATGAACGGCGCGTTCGGCGGCTGGACGCTCTCGCAAAACTTCTTTGCCCATTCCGGCCTGCCGCTGACAGTGTTGGATAGCACAACCACCATCAACAACTACAACGGCACCACTCCCAATCCGCCGGCGCAGGTCATTGGCGCGGGCCAGGGCAATTGCAACCAGTTCGGGCTCGGATGCCTCAACGCGGCTGGCTTCGCGCCGGTGGGAACGCAGACCGCGTTCTCCAACCAGACGCGCAATCAGTATCGCGGACCGGGTTTCTTCGACTCGGATTTCTCGGTCAACAAGAACTTCAAGATGACCGAGCGAGTGGCATTCGGAATTGGCGCGAACTTCTACAACGTGTTCAACCATCCGAATTTTGCTCCCCCAGTGAATGCCTTTGGCGCCGGCAACTTCGGCCAGGTGACCACCACAGCGGCATCGCCGACCGGCCCCTACGGAGCATTCTTCCCCGGCCTGCCCTCGGGACGCATCATCCAGTTCCAGGGCAAGCTGGTCTTCTAGCAAACTGCCAGTTGTACTTCAGGGCGGCTCGATTCGGGCCGCCCATTTTTTGTTTTGCGACGAAGCTATATAGAAACTCGCTGCCTTTAGAGGACATGAGTCAGGGCACGACCTCGGTCGGGCCGACAGACGGCTTCTTCTCGTTGACCTGAGCCGGCTTCAGTCCGGCGACACTCTTTCGGCCGCTGTCGCGGCGCAGGGGCTTAAGCCCTCAAGAAATGGAGGACTGTTCGTCCCGACTGAGGTCGTGCCCTGACTCATGCGCTCCGAATCCGAAATTCCTACCAGCCTGTCTAAATCGTGGTTCAACCGGCATCTCGCGTTTTCGTCTAACATACCTTGATCGCTGCACGCCCCTATCATGGAACACTCCGCCATCTTCAAAGAGCTGTCGTACATCTTCATCGCGGCGGTTCTCGGCGGAACGCTGGCGTGGCGGCTGAAGCAGCCGCTCATCCTCGGGTATGTCGTGGCCGGCATTGCGCTAAGCCCGTTTACTCCAGGCCCGGCGGTGCGCGAGGCGCACACCTTCCAGATCGTGGCCGAAGTGGGCGTGGTGTTCCTGATGTTCTCCATCGGGCTGGAATTCTCCATACAGGAGCTGCTCGAGGTGAAGTGGGTGTCGCTGATCGGTGCGCCGCTTGGCGTGGTCCTGCTGTCGGCGATCGGCGCGCTGATCGGCTGGCTGGCCGGCTGGGGCGCAACCTGCGGGCTGGTGATGGGGATGATCGTCTCCGTTGCCAGTACGATGGTGCTTTCGCGGTTGCTGGTGGACAGCGGCCAGCTTCAGGCCGAACACGGCAAGGTCATGATCGGCATCACGCTGGTGGAAGACCTGATCGTCGTGGTGCTGACCATAATCATGCCCGCGCTGGCGAGCTTGACCCCGCACCATTTGCTCGGCGTAGCCCTGGGTTTGGGCAAGGCTGCTCTGATTCTCGCGCCGATCGGATTCCTTGCGGTGTACCTGGTGCCTGGTCTGCTGTCATGGGTAGCGCGGTGCCAGAATCGAGAGCTCTTTCTCTTGGTGATCCTGGCGATTTGTCTGGGAACGGCAGCGCTCACTGAAGCAGTCGGGTTGTCGCTGGCGCTGGGCGCGTTTGCTGCCGGTCTCATCGTCAGCGGATCCGAGTACACGCATCGCGCGCTTGATCAAATGGTCCCGCTGCGAGACGGCTTTGTGGCGCTCTTCTTCGTGACCGTCGGCGTTCTCATGAATCCTCGCGCCGTGCTCGCCCGGCCGGGACTGCTGCTGATACTTCTGCTGCTTGTCGTCGTGGGCAAGTTCGTGGTGTGGACAGGCGTGGTGAAGTTGTTCGGGTATCGCCTGAGGACGGCGATGTTGGTGGGCGTGGGCCTGACCCAGATCGGCGAGTTTTCGTTCATCCTGGTGCAGGTGGCCCATGCCAACGACCTGGTCGCGGACGACTTCTACTTTGCAACCCTCGCCGTGTCGCTACTCTCGATTCTCCTGAATGCGACCCTGGTGCGGACGGCGCCGCGCTGGATCCCGTCGAAAGGGTAACGGCGTGGATACCCCCGAACTTTCCCGCTTGAATCCGGCTTGAGCGCTCTCTACACTTGCACTTGTTCTGGTGCTTCTCCCGCCTTCGTCTTGCCGGTTTCCAAAGTGGAAAGCCAAGCGATTGCCGCAATACCGGTGCAATAGGCTGTGGTTTCCACAGGCATGCCACAAAATCTGGTATTTACTGTCTTGACCCCCTGAATGTTAGGACGTAGAGTTGACGTGCTCCGAGGCCCCAAGAATGGGCCCGGGCCCCTTGGCAATCGGTACGACATCCGATTTTTGGGGTTTGTACTGGCCGTCGCGCGAAGACAAGAAGTGCTGCCTCCAAGGAGTACGCATTGCTCAAACTAAAGAAGCTGCAGATTCTCGGGTTTAAGTCGTTCTGCGATCGCACCGATCTTCGCTTTGTGGGCGAAGGCATCGCCGCCATCGTCGGCCCCAACGGCTGCGGAAAGTCGAATATCTCGGACGCGATCTCGTGGGTGCTGGGCGAACAATCGGCGCGGCTGCTACGTGGCGTAAACATGCAGGACGTGATCTTTGCCGGTACGCGCGAGCGCAAGCCCACCGGCATGGCCGAAGTGTCGCTCACGCTCGTCGATCCGCAAGTCTATGGCGACGTAGCCGAGCCTGAGATCGACATTCAGAACGATGTGCCGGAAGACGACTGGGACGAATCGGCGCTGCGTGCCGAAAACGCCGCCGACGTCGAACGCTACTCCGAAGAAGTTCGGCCCGGACAGAGCGAAGATGAAATTGTCGAGACGAAAGACGGGTGCCCAACCTTTCCGGTTTCAGCCGGAGGGTGGGAGAACAACGACAGCATTCCGAATGTCGTTTTAAAGATTCGCCGCCGAAAGTTCAAGCGAAGCTTTAAGGCTGGCGAGATCCAGGTTACACGCCGGCTGTTCCGCTCCGGCGAAAGCGAATACCTGCTGAACGGCAAGCTCTGCCGCCTGCGCGACATTCAGGACATCTTCATGGGCACGGGGCTCGGCCCGGAGTCCTATGCCATCATCGAGCAGGGGCGCATCGGGCAGATTCTCAGCAGCAAGCCGACGGATCGCCGCGCCATCATCGAAGAAGCCGCCGGTATCACGAAATACAAGGCACGCAAGCGGCTGGCCGAAGCGCGTTTGGAAGACGCGAAGCTCAATCTCTCGCGCATCAACGACATCTTCGACGAAGTCACGCGTCAGATGAACTCGCTGAAGCGACAGGCGTCGAAGGCGGAACGCTATGCGAAGCTACGCGACGAAATGCGGGCTAAACTGCGCGTAGTGCTGGCCAGCAAGTTTGCGCAACTCGATGCCGAAGCCGAGTCGCTGGAGAGCGAGCTCAACCAAATCGCGGGCGAGATTCAGCTCCAGAACGACGCCGTGCAGCAGATGGAGTCCGAGCATGGCGAGCGCACGCAGCGCGGCTATACCATCGAACGCGACGGCCAGGAGAATCGCGAAAGGCTGAACTCGCTGGCGCTCGATCTTGACCGTGCGGCCGCGCGGCGTCGCACTAACGACGAGCGCTGCGCCGAACTCGATGCCCGCAGCGCGGGAGCCCAGTCCGAGATCGCCAACACCGAAGAGCAGTGCGGACGTCTGCGGCGCGAGCTCGAAACCGATCGCGCCACGCTGGAGTCGGCCAATGCCGACGTCGCCAACGCTCAGCAGGAGCTGCATGCGCGCCAGGAGGAAGCCGCCCGTGCCGCGGCGTCTCTTGCCGACGTGGAGCGCCAGCAAGAGCTGCGGCGCAACGCGATCCTCGAAGCAGTCTCGGCTGCGTCCGCAGTGCGCAACCGCATCACGCAAGCCGAAGAACGCATCGCGGCGCTTGATCGTGAGGCGCAGCGCCTGCAAGATGAAGCCGCCTCGGCCAATCAGCAACTCGACAGCTTCGGCGGCCAGCGTGGCCAGCTCGGCCTGGAGTTCGAGACTGCATCGCAACGCGTCGCGGCACTCGCCGGGCAAATCGGCGAGACCCGCCAGCAGCTCGAATCCCGGCGTAGCGCCGAGAGCGACGCCAAGCGTCACCTCGACTCAATGCGGGGCGAGTATGCCTCGTTGATGGGCAAGAAGAGTTCGCTTGAGGGCGCCATCACCGAGCACGGCTATGCGACGGATTCAGTCCGCAAGCTCTTCACCTCAGGGGCACTGCAAGGTGGGCGCGCGCCGGCCGGAGTGCTCGCCGACTTCCTCGAAGTCGAAGGCCGTTATGAGCACGTGGTCGATGATTTCCTGCGCGACGAGCTCAATTACATCGTCGTGAAGTCGTGGGACGCAGCTGACGAAGGTCTGCGACTGCTGCGCACCGATGTCGATGGGCGCGCGACTTTCCTCGTCCATCCAGAGGATTCACAGGCAAAGTTTTCGTTCCTCGCTGAGGAGTGCGTCCAGCCTGGAACGCCTGGCGACGGCGTCGTTCCGCTCAAGCACTGCATTCGCGTGCTCAACGGCTTCGGCAAATCGCTGGAAGTAATCCTGCCCAAGCTGGGCAACGGCTACATCGTGCCTGATCCGGCGGTCGGCCGGAACCTGGCGCTGGAAAATCCCGATGCGTTTTTCCTGTCGCAGTCGGGCGAGTGCTTCCACAACGTGACCGTCACGGGCGGCAAGCAGCGCAGCCAGGGCCCGCTCTCGATGAAGCGCGAGCTGCGCGACGTAATGCTGCAAATGGGCGAACTCGAACGCGTCATCGGCGAGAAGGAAACATCGGTAGCCGTGCTCGGCCGCGAGATTGCGGAGTTCACCGGCCTGTTGCAGCGGCTGGAGGATGAGAAGCGCGAGGCCGAGCGCCAGGCCATGACCTCCGAGCACACGCTACGCCAGCTCGAAAGCGAGATGACGCGGTTGCGCGAGCGGCTGGCGACCTACGAGAGCGAGCTATGCCGCGTTGGCGAGGAACGAAGCGAGCGTGAGGCGTTCATCTCAGCCCAGCGCAGTGAACTACTGCAGCACGAGGAGCGGCAATGTTCGCTGGAGGCAGAAGCGCAAGCCGCGCAGAACAGCCTGGAATCGTTGCGGCAGCTTCGCGACGAGGCGGTGCAGCTTGCGGCGGAGGGCCGCGCAAACCTCGCCACGCTGGAGGAACGGCATCGCGGTGCGATGCTGGCGGTGCAGCGCATCGAGGCCATGTTGTCGGAGGTCTCGGCGCATCTCGGCAAATTGAAGGCGCAGCTGGAGGCGGCAATCGCCGAAAAGCAGCAGCGCGAGACGGAGAACACTCATCTCGCCGAGCAAGTCGTTGCCTGGACTGCCGAGCGCGAACTCGCGCAGCAGCGCGACCGCGAACTGCAAGAGGAACTGCAAGCCGTGCGCCTGCGCATCGGCGAGCTGGAGCAGACGCTCAAGTCCGCGCGCGAAGCGCTCGATGAGGCACGTGATCGCCGGACCGAACTTTCAACCGCGCAAGCCCGCGTACAATCCGACGTGCAGCACATGGCCGAGACCTGTATCCAGGAGCTCAGCCAGCAACGCGAAGAGCTGATGGCTGACGAGTCCCTGCCGCGGGTGTCAGACGAAGAACTCACCAACGAAGACGCTGCTTATCGCGAGATGCGCACGCGCTTGGAGAACATGGGCCCGGTGAACATGATGGCGCTGGAGGAGTACAAAGAAACGGCGCAGCGCCACGAGTTCCTCGAAACCCAGCGTCAGGACCTGCTGCAATCGATCGAGAACACGCAAAACACGATCAAAGAAATCGACACCATCTCCCGGCAAAAATTCGAAGAGGCGTTCAACGTCATTAACGAAAACTTTGGGCGGACGTTCAGCAAACTGTTCGGCGGCGGCCAGGGCTTCATGCGGCTGACCGATCTCGAGAACTCGGCTGAGAGCGGCATCGACGTGGTCGCGTCGCCTCCGGGCAAGAAGCTGCAGAATGTTCTGCTGCTCTCCGGCGGCGAGAAAGCGCTGACCGCGCTGGCTCTGCTGGTTGGCATCTTCCAGTATCAGCCGAGCCCGTTCTGCATCCTCGACGAAGTCGACGCGCCGCTGGACGAAGCTAACGTTGGCCGCTTCACCGAGTTGGTGCGCGAGATGAGTGCGCATACGCAGTTCATCATCATCACCCACAGCAAGAAAACCATGACCATGGCGCCTGTGCTGTACGGGGTGACGATGCAGGAGCCAGGCGTGTCGAAGCTGGTCTCAGTGCGCTTTAGCGAAGAGGCGAAGCTGGCGGCCACAGCGTAGTCACAGCGCCATCGGGTGTCGCACGCATACGATAGGATACTTAGCATGCGGGCGAATTCTCGATGCATATTCCCGACGGATATCTGAGTCCATCCACCTGTGCGGCGCTTTATGCCGGATCGGCTGCGGGTTGGTGGACGGCGCTGCGGCGGCTGAAGCGTCTGCTGCTGGCCCGCGTAATTCCATTGATTTCGGTGTTCGCGGCATTTTCCTTTGTGGTGATGATGTTCAACCTGCCGCTGCCCGGAGGCACAACCGGACATGCGTTGGGAGTGACCATCGCGGCCATCGTGCTGGGACCGTCGGGCGCGATCCTTGCCGTCTCGATCGCGATCGCGATTCAGGCACTCTTCTTCGGCGATGGCGGCATCAGCACGCTGGGCGCGAACTGCTTCAACATGGCGATCGCCGGCGCCCTGGTCGCGTATGGGTCGTATCGGCTCATCGCCGCAGGCTCGTCGATTGCGTCGAGGCGGCGGGTCGTCGCGGCCGGAATCGCCGGCTATTTAGCAGTGAATGTGACGGCGTTGCTCGCGGCCGTCGAGCTCGGCATCCAGCCGGCTCTATTTCACGATGCCGCCGGCGCGCCGCTGTATGCGCCTTATCGGTTGAGTGTCGCCATTCCGGCGATGATGATCGGACACCTGACCTTTGCGGGAATGGCCGAAGCCGTTATTTCCGCCGGCATCGTGGCGTATTTGCAAGCCGCCGATCCTGTCTTACTGCGTGGGACTGCCGGTTTGGCGCAAGGCCCCGGCGGACCGGCGGTGCAGTTGAACCCTGCCGCGAATTCGTTGCGGCGACTCTGGCTCGCAATTGCGGCGCTTATGCTGCTCACGCCCTTAGGAATTATTGCCGCGGGAAGCGCCTGGGGAGAGTGGTCACCAACACCGGTCGAGCACGCAGCATCGAACGTGCCGGCCGCCGACGCATCAGCTCCGGCGGTTCCGTTGGGGGTAGAACGGCTATCCAAGCTTTGGACCGCGCCCTTTCCCGCCTATGCTCCCGGATTTGTGCGCAGTCGCCGCTTCGGCTATCTTCTCTCCGCCATGTTTGGAGTCGGCCTCCTGCTCTGCATCTCGCTACTCGCACAAGTCGTGTTTGAGCGGCATCGCCGAAGGGGCTCCCCCGCATGAGTCGTAGCTTTCTGGAGTCCACCACGCTGGGCTTCGCGCAGCTCTTCACCCGGGCGATGCTTTCCGAACAGATAGCGCGGCAGCGCGGGCTGTTGCAATCGCTCGATCCGCACGTGCGAGTTGTAGGCCTGTTCTCTCTGGTGCTGGCGGTGACGCTCTGCCGCCGCATAGGTGCCGTGGCTGCGCTGTTCGCCGTGGCGGTTCTTCTCGCTGTGGCTTCGAGGGTGGGCCCGGTGACGCTAGCCAAGCGGGTATGGTGGGTGGTGCTGGCGTTTACCGGAGTGATCGCGTTGCCCGCGATTTTCATAACCCCGGGAACTCCAGTGGCGGCTGTCGCAGGCTTGACCATCACGGAGCAAGGATTGCGTACCGCCGGTTTGCTTGTGTTGCGGGTAGAGACCGCGGTCACCTTTACTGCGTTGCTGGTGCTCTGCACTCCGTGGAGCCATGTGCTGAAGGCATTGCGCACGCTTCGGCTGCCCAAAGAAGCCATCATGATGCTGGCCATGACCTATCGTTACGTGTTTCTCTTGGTCGAAACAGCTACGCGGATGTTTGAGTCGCGGCGAAGCCGGACGGTAGGTACACTCGCGCCGGCAGAACAGCGGCACATGGCGGCGCGCACCGCGGGAGTGCTGTTGAGCAAGAGCATCGACACGAGCAGCGAGGTTTATCTGGCCATGCAATCGCGCGGCTTTAGCGGCGAGGTCCAGGTGCTGCCGCACTTACACGCCACACTGTGGGACTATTGTGCAATGCTGGTATTCCTGCTGATCGCGGCTGTCGCTATATGGATGGGCCAGTGATTCCCGATGCCACCAATGTTTGAGCTGCGCGACGTCTGCTTTGATTACGAAGGGATTCCCGCAGTCCGCCAGTTGTCATTGCAAATCGCGGCCGGTGAGCGCGTAGCGTTACTTGGCGCCAACGGCTCGGGCAAGTCGACCCTTCTACGAATCCTCGACGGTCTATACCCGGTGTCCCAGGGGTCGGTCAGCTTCGACGGCGAGCTGCTAACTCCCCAGCGCCTCCAGGACGACAAGTTTGCGCTGCCGTTTCGACGCCGCGTCGGCCTGGTTTTCCAGAACCCTGATGTCCAGTTGTTTAATCCTACAGTGTGGGATGAAGTAGCTTTTGCCCCGCTGCAGTTACGATGGCCGAAGGAGCAGGTAATTGCCCGAGTCGACCAGGCATTAGAGTTGATGAGAATCTCACAGCTTCGGGACCGGCCGCCGTATCGCCTGTCTGGCGGCGAGAAGAAGCGGGTTGCGCTGGCATCAGTAATTGTTCTCGACCCCGAGGTCCTGCTGCTGGATGAGCCGACGGCGACGCTCGATCCGCGCAGTCAAGGCCAGATCATCGATCTCATCCATGAGTGGAAGGGCTCATCGAAGACCGTGGTCACGGCGACGCATCAACTGGAGATTGTCGAAGATATCGCCGACCGCATTATTGTGATGGAAGAAGGCAGGGTGACGGCGAGCGGACCCCCTGCTGAGATTCTAGGCAACCAGGAGTTGCTGCTGCGGGCCAATCTGGTTCACGCTCATCAGCACTCTCATGGAAAGGTCACGCACTCTCACCCGCACCTTCACTCGCACGCCAAACACGAGCACTAGAAGCGCGTTCGTAACTTACTCGGCCACGGTCCCTGAAAGGAATCGTGGCGGCGGCCGTCACAGGAGCCACGCCAACGCGGGCCCGAAGGCCCGCTCTACCCGTTCATACGAACGAGCGTGGGGATTATAGAGACTGTGCGCTTGCCTCGGTCAGTGCCGGTCCGGGTTCCGGGGGTTTCGCCAAGGACGGGTACTTCGCTTCGGGATAAACCCTGGCCAGAAGCAGGATGCCGGCAATCGTGACGATTAAATCGAAGACGCTGGCTTCGGGCCCAACCGTCCCTCCACTCAGCCACTTCGAGCCCATCAGCGATGCGTTGAGCATGTGTCCGGTAGCATGAATGCCGCTGTTCGGCGTGGAGTAGAAGAAGCTCTCGCCCCAGTCAAACGCCATGTGCCAGCCGATGGCGAACCACAGATTGCCGGTGCGCCGCAGTGCCACGCAGAGGAAGATCGCAATCAAAACGATTTCCAGAACACCCACCCAATTTTCTCCGGGATTGCCGAGATGGCCAGCGGCGAACAAGCTCGAAGTGATGACTGCGGCCGGCCAAAAGCCCATTCCTGTGGTCAGCGTGAATTGCAGGTAGCCGCGCGCCAGCGACTCTTCGAAGAGACCGACCAACAGGAAGGCGAGCGCCCATCCCAAAGCATAGCGAACGATGTCGAGCGGAGACAGCGCCAAGGCGCCAAGCGAGTAAGCATGCGTCGCTCCCATCATCGCCACGATGAACGAGAGCATGACGAAGCCCCAAAGTGCGCCGGTCCAGAATTGCTTGCCTAACATCAGACGGAAGGGCAAACCGTAGGCAGCCAGACTGCGATGTTCGAAGCGCGCCATGATGAGGCTGGCGATGCATACAATGCCAAACTGCAGAAGCTCGTCCACTACAACATTGGTGACGATGAATCCTTTCGACATAAGATACTTTTGAATAACGGGGCCCAGCACGAAATGGGCGGTGATACCCAAAGCCACGATAATGGCGATAAACAGAAGCAGACGCCAGCCGGCACGCAGTTCGTGAGGGCCGAAGAGGACGAGCTTCCATCCCGGTGGGTGAGTTTCGATTGCGGGTTGATCGGTTTCAGACATGACGGCCTCGTGATTTCGACAGAAGCAAATTAAATTTGCCGGATCACCAACTGCGGATTACGTATTCGTGGCATTTTTAGTTTCCAAAACTGCCTTCCCGGTTGTGAGTTCGCGGACTCTGTAAGATAATTCATTAACTTTTTACCCTAAAAAACTCAATTACCTGGCCACAGAGGAGAACAGCGTCTGTATGAAAGGAATACTCGCGTTTTTCGTGAGCTCTGTTGTGCTTGCGCTTAGCTTACCTGCCCCCGCTCAGGTTGCGGTTACCACTTATCAGAACGACAACTACCGTTCGGGCACGAATACGCACGAGACCACGCTCACGCCGAGCAACGTTAACGTGTCGCAGTTCGGCCGCAAGACGGTATTCAACGTCACAGGATACGTCTACGCGCAACCGTTGTATGTGCCTAATGTCAACATCAACGGAGTCATGCACAACGTCCTATACGTGGCCACCGAGCACGATCAGGTCTATGCTTTTGACGTAAACAGCGGTCAGCAGTTGTGGAACAGGAATCTGTTGATCACCGTCGGACCGCTCCTTCAGGTCACGCCCGTCTCCAGCAGCGATGTTAACTGCGAGGATCTCGTGCCTGAAATCGGTATAACCGGTACTCCCGTCATCGACACGTCGACCAACGAGATGTTCCTGGTCGCCAAAACCAAAGAACATAACCTCGTCACGCAAACGACGACCTTCTTTCAGACGCTCTATGCGCTGGACATTCGAACCGGGACACTACGCAACCCGCCGCATCGTGTCACTGGAACTGTGCCCGGAACGGGTCAAGGGTCGCAGAACGGGTTTCTGACATTCGATCCTCTGATCGAAGGCCAGCGAGCCTCTCTGCTGCTGCTGAATGGGCAGGTATTTGGCGCTTGGGCGTCGCACTGTGACAACGGTGAGTATCACGGCTGGCTCATGGCGTTCAACGAGCCGACCTTGTACCCAAGCGGCATCTTTGTCGACACGCCGAATGGCCGGGAAGGCGGCTATTGGGGCGGTGGTTCGGGCCCGGCGGCTGATTCGTCGGGAGCGATCTACGCCGGCACGGGCAACGGAACCTACGATTCCGACGCCGACTACGGAGATAGCATTGTCCGGCTCACCCATGTCGGCTCCACTCTCTCGCTGGTCGACTACTTTACGCCGTGGGACCAGCAGACTCTGGACGAAGAAGACATCGACCTGGGTTCAGGAGGTGTGGTGTTGTTGCCGGACCAGCCGGGTTCCCGATATCCGCATCTGCTGGTTCAAGTGGGCAAGGAAGGAACCATCGACCTGGTCAACCGCGACAACATGGGACACTTCAACCCAAACAACGATAATCAGATCGTGCAGACGCTGCCCTTTGCGATTGGCGGAATCTACGGCGCTCCGGCGTTCTGGAACAACAACGCCTTTTTCAGTGGGGCCGGAGATTTTCTGAAAGCATTCGCCTTCAACCCGCAGAGCCAGCAACTGTCAACCGCACCCACTTCGCAGTCGCCTGAGCAATTCGGTTGGCCTGACACGCCGACGATTTCTTCCAACGGCACCAGCAATGGAATCGTCTGGCTGGTGGAGTCGAACAATTCCGGTCAGACGGCTGTGTTGCATGCCTACAACGCCAACAACCTTAGCGTTGAGTTGTACAACTCGGATCAGAACCCTTCACGCGACAGCCCCGGACCGGCGGTGAAGTTCTCCGTACCTGCCATCGCCGACGGCCATGTCTTTGTAGCGGGGCAGGGCCAAGTCTCGATGTACGGACTGCTGAACTAGTTCCGTACCCGCCGACGCGCTATTGTGCCTTCGACTGTTCCGCGGGCGCGTCGGCGGAGTTGTCAACTTGAATGTTGCTCGCCTTGTATTGCTTGCCGTCAAAGACAGCGCGCGCCGTTACTACGGAGCCGACCTTAAGTTTCTGGAGGTCGGCAACGTTGGTCGGCGTGAAATGGATCTCGTAGCTCTGGTCGTCGCTCTTGTTATCGACAAACAGCGAATCGGTGCGCATATCGAGGTTCGTGACCGTGCCGGCAAAGACGTAGTTGTCGCCGGGCTTGGCCACGACCGTGATGTTCCGTGCGATGTCGCGATCGCCGCGGCGCGGGGAAAACTGCACGTCAATCAGAGATCCCGGCTGCAGATCACCTGCGCCGGCCGCACCTTTGGTTGAGCTATAGCTGGTATTACTGCTCACCGAGAAGGTCACGGGCCTGGCCGACAACTGGTCGCGAACGGTCACAGTGTCGCGATCGGGATTCGTCGAAACTACTTGTCCGCGAACTTCGGCCAGGCCGGCGTCGGTCACGACGCGAACGTTCTTCGCAAGAATCTTGCTGTTGCTGGTATCGAGCAGCGTATCGACGTAGATGCGATCGCCCTTATGAATGCCGAGCACCGTCGTCGGCGTGCCATTGCGGTAGATATGAGAGCGCTCGTCGACCACCACTTTCACTTTCTGGCGACTACCAAACGGCTGAATGGTGATGCGATTGCGCACATGATCGACGCTGGTCGCGATTCCGCCGATCAGCGTAGCCTTGCCTTTCGGCAGCGGCGGTGGCTCTAAGATCGGATCGTAAGGATTATCTTCCGAGTCCGTCGAAGAGGTCGACGTAGTGACCGTTTGCGCCGCGGCTCCGGCTTCCGGAGCGGGAGCAGTTTTCGCCGGCGCCGACGGAATGTCCGACGACGAGGCAGCAGGGTTGGTTCCTGCCGCAGGTTGCGCCGCCTGTCCACCTTTTTCTATCGCGGTGGAATTGTCCTGCTGTGCCTGCGACGCGTTCGCCAGAATCAGCGCCACAATCGCGCCGGCGAGAATGCTTCGAATCCAAACCAGTCTCATAGAACTCACTTCGCCTTTCGGCTGGAGAGCTTCCTCTGAGCAGAGTTGGATGCGGCTGGGCGTCCGAGTGTTGGTAGCTCTTAGCTGTTGGCCTTTAGCTCTTAGCCCTTGATTCTTGGCCTTCAGCTCTTGGCAACCGCAAGCCTAGCCGAGAACCAAGAACCAGCAGCGAATCGGCCAAAGCCAAGAGCGAAAAGCGAATGGCGAAGAGCGGCTTTCCTACGGTACGGTCACCATCACCTGCTGGGTCGTGCGACCGTACTGGTTCGTCGCGTTCAGCGTGTAGATGGTCGTGACCGTGGGATTCACAATCACCGTGGTACCGCGAATTGCTCCCACCCCAGGCGACACGACGTAGTACTCGCCATTGATTACGTTCCAGCTCAGAGTCACCGGCTGTCCAGGGCCGCCCGACGATGTTGCGGTGAAGCTGTTGATCGTCGGATTCGGCCCGGTGGGAACGTTCTGCGGCGTGTACAGCGGCGAGATCAGCAGCACATCGAAATCGGAGGCGGTCACGCCGGTCAGGTTATGCAGATCATCGTTGTTCCAGCGGTTGTCGGTCGTGCCGGTGATGAACAGCGACGACCCGTTATCGGCCATGATCATGCCATACTGTTTGAGCGCTGTCAGAATTACCTGGTTTGCAGGCGAGAAGCCGGAGATATCGAAGTTGGCGCGCAGGCGCAGGCGCATACCCATCGGCGCCGCGTACTGGTTGCTGGAGTTCGCCGCCCAGTGCGATGCCGGAGGCGTGAACGCCTGCTGGCTATACTGCAGCGTCACGCGAATCGCGTGATTGATGGCGCCCGCGGAGACTTCGTCGTAGCGAACCAAGCCGGGAAAGATCGGAAGTCCCGCGGCGTCGGCCGAGGTCCACGTGTAAGGCCGCTGTTCGTTGGCTTCCAGGTCCCAGACCGCGCCCGATCCCGCTACCCACAACCCGGGATTCAACCGATACGAGCCATACAGCTCGTACAGCCAGCAGTTCCCCTTATCGATGATCAGCACATGACGATCGCCGTTGCCGGGATTCGGGAAGCCCTCGATCTGCGCGTAGAGCGGAATCGGCATCGGGCCGGGATCGCTCTCGTCGCCGTAGAGGTTGTAGTTGACGTAGACCAGCGGCTGCGGTGCGGGCGCCACAGAGTAGGGGATGCCGATGCTCTGGCCGTTGTACAGACCCGATCCGAAATCCGGATGCAGCGGCGTGCTTCCGCCGATGAAGTTGATGATCGCCGCCGAATTCGGGTCCACCGGCGCGTTGGCGATGTTGGTATTCCACAGGCTGTTGGAAGGGAAGGGAACGAACCCGTTCAGGCTGCCTTCCGTGCCCACGCTGATCACGTTGCAGGGATTGTTCTGCGCGAACAGAAGACTGCTGGCTAAGAGCAGGCTGGTAGTGAGAAACAGACAGAGCAGCAGTCTGCGGTGCACGATGGTTCTCCTTGATGTTGGGGTCTCACAGACTGGGAGGCGCTCTTGTTGCGCAGGATAGTCCCGGGCGAAGGCGTTTGCAATCTGGAAGTTCCCGTGATTGGGAATGCCGAGGTTAGCCCGATACCCCCTCCCCCCTCATTTGGCATAATCCTGAATCGGCTGGCTTTGTGCTCAAAGTATCTCGCAAAATATTGAGTGCAAACAGGTTAGGTCTCAAGATATAGCGCTCCAACGACTTGCGCATAGTCGGGAGATTCACATACCCGGGTGAAGGCCCGTCTGACGTTGTCGGCAAGTTTTCAAAGGCCGTAGCCGCTTAGTTCGACGGACGAGTCTCGCGGCACTGAAGCCCAGCTCCAACGCTTACAGTCTACGTTTCCGCTAGAACCACTTCCGAGAAGAAAACGCCCACGGAAAAACCAAGGTAACCACCATTTCCCAAAATAGAAATCATGGGAGTGGGCCCGCGAAAGGGATAGGCGGGAACCATTGCGAGTCTCGGCTTCGGATCGCTCCGTATATTTATCGGGTGCGGACTTTTCTTCGCCTTTTGTTTGGCCGCGAACTCCCTGTATATTGAGTCTAATTTTTGGAGACTGCGGGGTTGCGGGATGCCGGAACGAAGGTGGAAGTCGATCCTGTGGTGGGCCGGCTTTGCAACGTGCGGTTTAGGGTTGGTCGTGCATTTCTCCCTGGTTCAAATCTCAAATATGCCAGTGAGCCCCCTTAGGCTCAAAATGGCAAACTTGCTGGATTTCTATGTCAACCCCTACTTCTCCCAGCGATGGAATTTCTTCGCGCCGACGCCGCCTACTTTTGATATCGTCCTTCTCGCAAGGGGACGCTACCTTGACCCGGATACGGCCGAAATCGAGAACAGCGAGTGGGTGGACGTCTCCGATACCCTGATCGATGCGCTTCGAAAGAATCGCCTGACCCCGTTGTTTCACGCTGAGATATCCCTCTCCAATGCACTCGTTCATTTCGCCAACCATTTCAGGAAGGACGCACGGACTTTCCTGGAAAAGGACGGCAAGAAATATCTACCGGCAGAGATCCCTGCCGACGTTGATCCAGCTGACATGACGGTAATGAGGAGGACCGCGATGGCAGACTTGGAAATCACTTACCCCAAGATCAGGTTTGAGAGTGTGCAACTCGGGATCATGATCTACACACTTCCCCGGTTCTCGGAGAGAGGCAAGGGACCCACCGAGGATCCTCCGGCGCTCACTCTCGTGGCTTGGCAGCCGGCCGAATGGGTGCCTCCTTTTTGTTGTTACTCCAGGCTCAATCCAAGTCGTAGCCTAAGGCCGCATTGGAGGGAGCCATGAGTGGAGGCGCTCGGTTGAGGGCCCGGTTGGCCGAAGTGCGGCGTTTCGCGAGCGTCAAACATAGGACAATCGCGCTCTCTGTGCTGCGAATATCTGTTGGCCTTACGCTTCTCGTCTACTACTCGCAACACATCCTTCAGCGCGAATATTTGTGGGGCAATACCGGCCTGGTACCGTTTTCGCTATTTCAGCAGATCATGCTTTCTCGGCATGGTTTTTCCCTATATCTTCTATCGCCTTCTTCTTTATATCAAGCCGCTGTGTTCTATATTGGACTTGTTGTTACCATAGCCTTCACTGTAGGGTATCGACCGAGGATTTCAAGCATATTGTTCTATTTGTTTACCTGGTCGCTATTCCAGCGCAACATATTCCTGCTGACCGGTGGAGACAATTTTATTTATCTTGTAGCTTTCTTCCTGATATTTGCAGATTGCGGAGCCCACTTTTCCATCGACGCAATTTCAGGGCGCAGGCGCACTGAACCCAGGCCCTTTGTGGCGATGGTGCACAATTATGCAGTGCTGGCTATCATAATTCAACTAAGTCTGGTTTATGTTACCTCGGCGTTTTACAAGGTACAGGGACACCTGTGGCAAAACGGCACTGCAATCTACTACATCCTACGACTCTCGGAGTTTAATCTTTCTCCTTTCGCACGCCATTTCTATGACAGAAAAACAGTAGTTAGCTTGCTGACGTGGGGGACAGTCATCTTTGAAATATCCTGGCCCTTCTTAATCTGGAATCGCAGAACTAAACCATTTGTCGTTCTGGGCGCGGTGTTGTTACATTCGATGATTGGCTACTTCATGGGACTGGTGTGGTTCTCGTTTGTGTTCATAAGCGCACAGATTATCATCTTCAACGACTCGGAGTTGATCAGCTATGCTGCGCGTGTCCGCGAGGTGGCGGTTGCGACCCGAGCTTCGCTCGTCGCGCTGATGCAGCGTGCCCGCCTTGGAACTTCGGGAATCACAGTTGGCGTTTTGGGACGCAGAAAGACTCCCCCGCCGCATAGCCATTGTCTGGGTTTGGAGCGGCGAGAGCAGGCGACCATCGGAACCATGGAGATCGACTAGGATTACTGCCTGCCCTCACTCCGGACGCAGATTCATAGTTCGCGGGGTCCATTTCCTGCGGAGGTGTCCAGAACTAAACGCGAGGAGCCGAGGAGATCAGGAAATCCCGACTTAAACATCAAATCCGAGCAATTTCTCAGCGAGATGCCTTGGATGCCACACTCGGAAATCGTAATCGACCTGGAAGGAATGCGCTTAGAACAATATCGCAAACACCTGCACATCTCTTGTAAGAAATATTTGCATTTATGTGGACTTACGGCGGCGGCGGGATTGCACATTTCACTCACCGCTCTCGCTGAGCGAGGGCGGACCAGGATCAGTAGCTCTGAACCTAACAGGAGGTTCGAACCTTGAAACTGCGAATTGCTTCGCTGTTACTGTTCGCCCTGTGCCTAGTAGCGGTTCCGGCCGTTGCCCAGACAATCTATAACAACGGTCCCATCAATGGCACAACCGACGCCTGGACCATCAATAGCGGCTTTGTCGTCAGCGACACCTTCACGGTGGGCTCCGGCGGCGCCAGCATCACCGGCCTGGTATTCGAAGTTTGGGCGTTCCCTGGCGACGTTCTCCCGCAGGCTGAGATTCAGATCACCTCGTCCGAGTTCGGTGGCACCACCTACTTCGAGGGTCTGCTGAACTTCACCCAGAGCGGCTGCTCGGGCAACCAGTTCGGCTTCAACGTCTGCACCGAGACCAGCAGCGCTTTTGGTCCAGTCAACCTGGCTGCCGGCACCTTCTGGCTAAACCTGGACAACGCTGTGGTCCCGACCGGCGACCCGATTTACTGGGATGAGAACTCCGGTCCGTCTTTGGCTTCGGAGAACTCGGTAGGAACGATCCCTTCAGAATCATTCACGCTTCTGGGCACCAGCAGCACGACGTCAACCGGCGGCTCGGTTCCTGAGCCCAGCAGCATTATGCTGATCGGTTCTGCCATCCTCGGACTGGCTGGCGTTCTGCGCCGCAAGTTCTTCTAAGAATCAGCCGGCCTCCCCAGGGCACTTCGAAAAGCCGGAGCTCCGTGCTCCGGCTTGGTTTCCAATCTCCCGCGCCAGTCGTTTCCTAACTGTCGATATATCGCCATATCAAAAGTCATCCACCCGAGTCCGCCCCCGCCTTAGCAGAACGGCATTGGTGAGTCGAGTTCGATACGCCCGGGTCTCGAACATCGCGAGACCCGGGGCACCCATTCGCTGTCGAGGTGATCCGCGTGGCGGCTTTACGCTGCGGCGCGTTTGGTGTGCGGATTGCCGATGTAGGGAAATTGCTTCAGGGTGTCGGTGTGCGGCTTCAGCCCTGAGGGCGGGCACTCGTTCTTCGTCAGGAAGGCGAGACGGTAATTGATCACGTCGTCCGTGAAGACCCGGCCATTAGGATACTTTGCCGGTTTCGACGGATCGAAACTCAGCACGTCGGGCAGAGTGCGCTCGGTGTCGATCGCGGCAATCGCCTCCTCGCGGGTGTAATTGCCGGTATGCCCCATCAGATGGATGAACAGCTCCAGCCAGCGCTTGCGGTCGTTGACCGGCTCGCTCGCGTTGTATTCCTCCTTGGTATCGTCGGTGTTGAAGAAACTGCTGACGCTGGGATGGCCGGCGCGGTCGACGTGCAGCAATTTGCCGTCGCGACGCAAACTGCACCGCCCCCAGATATGGATCTCGGGCTTGGGATTGAGTTCGCTGGTCGGCAGCTCAATCACAGTCGAGAACACGTTCGCTTCCAGATTCGAATCCACACCCGTCCACGGCGACTTGCCGCTGAGATGAGGCTCGGTGAAGTTCCGCTTGCCCCGGATATCGAACAGGTTCTTGATTCCATCGAAGTCGAAAAAGAATGCGTCGCTGCGGCTGCCGGCGAAGAACGTGTAAGGGCCCGACTTGATAATGTTCGGTTCGGTGCCGAAGGACACTTCCGCGTCAGAGATAATCTTTGTCCCCACGGCTTCCACCGAGCGCGACTCCTCGCCCTTCGCCATAAATACGTTGACCGTCTGCTTGGCATTCTGCGGCTGGGAGAAGACATAGCTGAACGCGAGGTCGTTCAGGTAGTCGCCGTCGGTGTCGATGTTGACGCGATAGATGGCGTCGGGGTGCAGTGCTTCCGCGGTGGGATTGGCGTTGAGGATGATCACGGTTCTATTCGGGTCGGAAGGTGATTGAAACGCATAGAGGTCGCAGAGGTCGAGTCGCTGGTCGCCCATCGGGGGCCCGAGACTGAGTCCAGTGAAATGATTTGACATTGCCCTCTCTCCTTGTAAGTGGATTTAGGTTGCCGCAGTGCATGGATGCCGGGTGCTATTTGGAAGCGACAAAAAAATCAATGTAAGTGGCCCAAGAACAAGGTTTCGGGGGACCTGTTCGGCTCGGTCCCTGCCGGGACGAGAGCCAACATGGGGGACCGCATCCCAGGACCTCGTCCTGGGCTAAGCTGGGTCGTCCCGTCGGGACGGGATTTTTCGGAACTCCGACTGGTTTTGCGGATCGACGTCCGATGCAACCCAGGTCTCGAACCGCGCGAGACCTGGGGGCACCCCTGCCGGTAAATTGACTGCCCATACGAAGCACCCTATCATCATGCATCCGGCGCAACCGACCGCATGATCGACTCAACGATTTCGCACTATCGCATCGTCGCCAGGCTGGGTGGTGGCGGCATGGGAGTTGTCTACAAGGCCGAGGACACGCGTCTGGGCCGGTTCGTTGCGCTCAAGTTCCTGCCTGACGACCTTGCGCGCGATGCGGTTGCGTTGGAGCGCTTCCGGCGAGAGGCGCGGGCTGCCTCGGCGCTCAATCATCCCAACATCTGCACGATTTACGACATCGGCGAAGAAGACGGCCGCGCGTTCATTGCCATGGAGTTCCTCGACGGCATGACGCTGAAGCACCGCATCGCCGGGCGGCCGCTGGAGGTGGAACAAATATTGGACCTGGGGGTCGAGATCGCCGATGCGCTCGACGCCGCGCACACCGAAGGCATCGTTCATCGCGACATCAAGCCGGCCAACATCTTCATCACCCGCCGTGGACACGCGAAGGTTCTCGACTTCGGATTGGCCAAGGTAAGCGTCAGTTCAGCGGGTGGCGAGTCGGCAACGCGGATGACCGGCTCCGACGCCGAGCATCTCACCAGTCCGGGAGCGATGCTGGGCACGGTCGCCTACATGTCGCCTGAGCAGGTGCGCGCCCGAGACGTGGATGCCCGCACCGACCTGTTTTCGTTTGGCGCGGTGCTGTACGAAATGGCGACTGGGGTCCTGGCGTTTCAGGGCGAGAGCTCGGCGATGATCTGCGAAGCGATCGTGAACCGGGCGCCGGTAAGTCCGGTGCGGCTGAATCAGGAGGTGCCGGCCGAGCTGGAGCGGATCATCAATAAGGCGCTGGAGAAGGACCGCAACCTTCGCTATCAGCACGCGTCGGAAATGCGCGGCGATCTGCAACGCCTGAAGCGCGATACGGAGAGCGGCCGCATTGTGTTGCCGGTTGAAGACGACAGCGCGTCGCATTCGCTTTCGTCCGGGCCTGCGAGTGCGAGCCGGCAGGCGGTGATGCAGTCGGACAGCGGTACCTCGCCTCCGGCGACGCCGCGCAACTACGGCAAGCTGGTTATAGGCGCGGTGGTGCTGATTCTCGTAGGGGTGGGGCTTTATATCTTGCAAGCCAAGCGGCAGGCGGCGCCTTCAGTCTCGCCAAGTTCCATCACGGTCGCCGTGCTGCCGTTTCAGAATCTGGGTTCGGACAAGGAATCGGACTTTCTGCGGCTCGCTCTGCCCGACGAAATCACCACCGCGCTAAGCTACGAGCATTCACTGTCGATACGGCCGTTTGCGACCACGAGCAAGTACACCGCCGCGGGGCTCGACCTGCAACAGGTAGGGCGCGAGATGCGCGTGGGCAACGTCGTCACCGGTCATTATCTGAAAGAGGGCAACCAGCTCGAGATCACGCTGGAAGCCATCGATGTCGAGAACAACCGCACGCTGTGGCGAGATTCGTTGAATGTCGCGGCGCCCGACATGATTGCCATGCGCAGCCAGGTGACGGCAAAGGTGAGGCAGGGACTTGTTCCAGCGCTGGGCGTCACCACAAATTCAGCGGAAACCAGCAGTCACCCGAAGAACGAGGAAGCGTACGACCTTTATCTGCGCAGCCTGGCGTTGCCCCACGATCCTGGCCCGAACAAAGAAGGCATCAACATGCTGGAACGGTCGGTCGGGCTGGATCCCACATACGCGCCGGCGTGGGCCATCCTGGGGCGCCGTTATTATCTCGATTCGCAATATGCCGACGGCGGCGAGGCGATGTTCCAGAAGTCCAATGCGGCGCTGGACCGGGCCCTGGCGCTCGATCCCAACCTTAGCGGAGCTATCGCGCAACACGTGGCGAACGAGGCCGAACGAGGTGAGTTGGTCAAGGCCTATCAGCAAGCTGAAGCCTTCGTGGAGAGCCAGCCCAAAAGCGCCCGGTCCCATCACGTCCTCTCCTACGTCCTGCGCTATGCGGGTTTACTGGATGAGTCGACGCGTGAGTGTGAGACAGCCCTGGCGCTCGATCCTGGAGAATATGTGCTACGCGCTTGCTCGCTGGCGTTCAGTCAATTGGGAAATCCGCAGCGGGCGATGGACTTCCTGCAAACCGACGCGGGCTCGGATTGGGTGAATCGCAACAAAGTGAGAGTGCTGGCACGCGAAGGCAAATTTTCAGAAGCGCGGCAGTTGGCTCAGACGTTGCCGCCCAGCAATGCCGACGACGATTTTGACGTGGTCACGGCGTGTCTTGACCGTGACCTGTCAGGTCAGCCGCTTTCTGCGGAGGCGGAGCGCGCTATTCATCAGCGCGAGGCCCGGTGGCTGGCCAATCCCGACCCCGAAAACCGATACCTGATGGCGACTGACATGGCGCCTTGTGGACAAAAGGATTTGGCCTTGCGAGCGCTGAAGTCGGTGGTCGAGGGAAACTACTGCGCCTACGAGGCGCTGCAGAAAGATCCCAGTCTGGCTTCGCTGCGCAGCTCACCCGAGTATCCGCAGTTGCTCGCCACTGCCAAGCAGTGTCAGGACAAGTTTCTGGCGGAGCGAAACCAGGCGGGGCGGTAAAGAAGTAGTACGCGCAAATGCCTGTGTGAAAGCAGTCAGAGTGCGAAGCAGAAGATTGTCATCACGAGCGAAGCGAGGGATCTACATTTCGTCGTGGTAGCAGAATTCTTGAAATCCTTACACGCGACGAACAGCAGATCCCTCGTCGGCCTGAAGGCCTCCTTGTGATGACAATGATGTGGCTAGCAGCTGTGTTTGGCGGCACGTCACGACGTGACCACTGGCCACCGGCAACTACTTCATGACCAGCTTGGCGATGGTCTGCAGCTGCATGTTGCTGGTGCCCTCGTAGATCTTGCCTATCTTCGAATCGCGGAAGAATTTCTCTACCGGATAATCCTTGGTGAAGCCGTAGCCGCCGTAGATCTCCACGCACAACGAGGCTACGCGCTCGGCCACCTGCGAGGTGTAGAGCTTGGTCATGGCGGCTTCTTTCAGGAAGCTCATGCCGGCGTCTTTCATGCGCGCGCAGTTGTAGAGCAGCATGCGCGCGGCCTCGATCTCGGTGGCCATCTGCGCAATCTGGAACTGGATGCCCTGGAACTCGCCGATAGCTTTGCCGAACTGCTTGCGCTCTTGCGCATACTTTACGGCGAATTCCCACGCGCCGCGCGCCAGCCCAAGCATCTGCGCGCCGATACCGATGCGCCCTTCGTTCAGCGTCTCGATAGCGATCTTGTACCCCTTGCCGACTTCGCCCAGCACGTTCTCCTTGGGCACGCGGCAATCTTCCAGGATGAGCTCGCAGGTGCTGGAGGCGCGGATGCCGAGCTTGTCTTCTTTCTTGCCCACGGTGAAGCCGGGGAAGCTCTTCTCGACGATGAACGCGGTGATGCCTTTGTACCCCGCTGTGGGATCGACGGTCGCGAGCAGAATGAAGACGCCGGCTTCCTTGCCATTGGTGATCCACAGCTTCTGGCCGTTGAGGACGTACTCGCTGCCTTTGAGTTCGGCGCGGGTTTGCAGCGCGAAGGCATCGGAGCCGGAGCCAGCCTCACTCAACGCGTAGGCGCCGACGGTGTCCTTGCACATGCGCGGCAGGTAGCGCTTTTTCTGCTCTTCGGTGGTCCAGCGCAGCAGCGCGTTGTTGACCAGAGTGTTCTGCACATCAACAATGACGCCGGCTGAAGGGTCGACGCGCGAGAGTTCTTCGACGGCGAGGATGGCCTCGAAGAACGTGCCTGCGCCGCCGCCGTACTGCTCGGGGACTTCGATGCCCATCAGACCGAGCTCGAAGAACTGGTCGATGAGCGAGTGCTCGAAGACGCCCTCTTCGTCCATCTTCTTGACGTGGGGGCGGACGCTTTCGTCGGCAAACTGGCGAATGGTGTCACGAAAGAGAATTTCATCCTCGGTGAGGGCGGTTAACGGAGCGGGCGGCGCGGCGTGTTGCAGAGTGGCTTCAGGCATGATGACGGTCCTTCCTAATGAACTGCGAAACTCTTGATTCTAGCAATATTCAAGCCGGTGCGGTGACATTTGCGATCGCCGCGCGCGTGAGCGCGCGGACGCCGTGACCCATGTGGGTCGTGTTCCATTCTAGAAGGCGAGCGCCGCTGCCGCGGCCTGTGCCGCCCCTGAAGGGGCTCATCCAATGAGCAGCCTGCCCAGCACTCCGCGCCAAAAGACGGCGCTGCGTGCTGGGCTATCCTGTGCCCGTCCCGCAAAGCGGGACTCGGATCTTCAGCTTTCCCTGCTTGCTTCTGCGGGAAGCAGCGACACATGTTTTGGAAAATCCCAGACTTCACAAGGACGCGACTCACGCCCTGATCGCTGCCCTTAGCTTCGGAGCGCCCGATACTGCGGCCTTGAGCTGCGGATCGCTGTCGATGGCCTCCATCAGCTTGCGCGTGATCTGGTCGTCGATCTCGGCGGCGTGCTGAATCTCGACCGGATAGCGCACCACGAACTCGGGGCCGGTGTCGGAGAACTGCACCTTGCCGACCGGAGCTGGCGCGGTGATGGGAGTATCGAGGATGCGCTCCACCAGCGCGTGCTGACGGTCGATACTGTGCCGGTACTGCGCGAAAACACCGCTCACGACGTCCATCAACTTCTGTTCCAGCAAGGTGAGGTTGGCGTCGGGAGCGAGCGCGACCGCCAGTTCATGCCAGGCGTACGCGGTTCCCGGCAGCTGCTTGAAGAACGGCGCGGCTTGGAACATCACCGAATTGGAAAAGACGACGACTCGGCCGGTGGGATAGAGATCGATGCCGGTGCCTGACAGTTCCATGATGTAAAGCCGTATGAACCCGATCTCGATGACGTCGCCGGTGACGCCGGAGACGGTGATGCGATCACCGACACGCACACCATAGCGGCCGATGAGAAAGAAGTAGGCGGCGATGGACAAGATCACGGTCTGCAAGGCGACGGCGATGCCGGCGGTGAGGAAGCCGGCGAAGGTCGCCAGCGAGCTGAATTCGCTGATGAAGCCGGCGGCGATTACCAGCGCCATCAGAAATCCGATTACAAAGCGGCGAATCAGCGTAAGCTGACGCCGCCGGCGGGCGTCGTGGATGTAGCGATAGGTGGCGCGGCTCCACAAGTAGGAGAGCATATAGACGAACGCCAGTGCGATCAGGATGGCGGCGACGCGCATCAGCAACTGGCGCAGCACGAGACCGTACTCGGTGGTGATGGAGTCGCGCCACTCGACCAGGTCGCCTTTGCAATCGTCGAGCAGGATGATTTCCTGCCGCAAGGGCACGGCGGCGTTGGCGAGCTGTTTGTATTTCGCGGTCAGCGATTCGAACTGACGACGGGTCTTGGCCAGTTGCTGCGGGTCGGTGCTGGGCGCCTGATTGACGATGTTCTGCCCTTGTTGCAGCAGCGACTTGATCTGGTCGCGCAGGGGGGCATCGAGCTTCTCGGCGGTGTTGCGCAGGTGGGTGGTCTCGGTTATGACCTGGTCGATGTCATGGATGTCGCGCATCTGGCCGAACAGAATCGAGGACAGGCCAAACAAGCCACTGTTTTGCGCGTTCGCCGATTTGGAGCTTTGTCCGGTCGAGCCGCTTGCGGCTTTCTTGGTGGCGAAAACTTCCGGCACCGATTGCTTCAACTGATTGATTTGCGCGGCTAGTCCCGTCTGGCTCCCCTCGTTGTTGGTGTTCACGGCCGAGATTTTCTGCAGTGCGTCCTGCATGGCTTTCTGCAGCTCGAGCTGCCCTTGCAGGGCATCGCGTTGCGCCAGGAGTTGTTCCCGCTGCTTACCCCGCGCCGGGGCGAGTTGGGACTCCAGGTCCTGCAACTGATTCTGGGTTTGCTGGACGCGATCGTTCATCTGGCCAAGTGCGTTGGCGATAGTCTGGGCGCTGCTAGGCTGAGGGTTATCCGAGCTTGTGCCGGCTTGAGTGTTCTTGTCGTTGGCGGCAAGCAGAGCGGCTTCCGCGCTCGCCGATTGAAACGCGAGCTGTAGTGCCTGCGCGGCCGAACTACGCGCGTTTTCCAGATACAAAGTGTCGCTGGGCTGGCCGGCGGTGACATCCAGGCTGGCCAAATGACGGTACCAGCTTATGGCCTGATTCAGGTGGTGCAGGATGGCGTTGCTGTCCAGGGTCGATGGCTGCTGAGCAGCGAACGACAATTCGAGTGCAAAACAAAAAAGGACAAACGTGCATGCCCTGAAGGAACGTTTCAAAATGTTTCCTCGCTGGATTTTTGTCGGCTCTGAAGTGAGATGCAGGAAAGCAGGGTTTTGTCGGCTGGCGAGCGGCCGGGGAGCGGCCAAATCGCGTCGAAAATTATTCAACCACATGGTTGACAAATGTCTTTTGCGTATCCTAATATTCAACCGAATGGTTGTACGACGTTCAATCTCGCTCGACGGCGTCTTTCACGCCCTGTCTGATCCCACGCGACGCGCCATGCTGCGCACGCTGGCCTCCGGGGAACGCCACATCGGAGAGCTGGCAGCGCCCTTTCGCATGTCGTTTGCCGCGGCCTCGAAACATGTGCGGGTGCTGGAAGAGGCCGGACTGGTGCGGCGGAGAAGGGAAGGGCGGCGGCATGTCTGTCGCATCGAAACTTCACCCCTGGCCGCAGCCGACCGCTGGCTGCGCTTCTATGAACGCTTCTGGAACAAGCGACTGGATGCGCTTGAGGCCCTGCTGAAATCCGAAGAGATGAAAGGAATTACGAAATGAGTGTTGCTACAAAACTTGTGGTTCGCATCACGCGGCATTTCGATGCGCCAGCGGAGCGGGTTTTCGACGCCTGGCTTGACCCGAGGACGGCGGCGCGATGGTTGTTCACCGACCCAAAAGGAACAATCACGCGCTGCGAAATTGATGCGCGGGTCGGCGGGAAATTCTTCATTGTGGATCGGCGCGCTGTCGGCGACGTTGATCATGTCGGCGAGTATCTGGAAATCGATCGGCCGCGGCGGCTGGTGTTTACCTTCGCCGTGCCTCGCTATTGGCCGGAGGAAACGCGCGTCACTCTCGATATCGTGCCATCAGGCGTCGGCTGCGAGCTCACGCTCACGCACGAGAATGTGCTGCCGGAATGGGCCGAGCGGACCGAGGAAGGTTGGGGCAAGATACTCGACGGTCTGGACGAATCGCTGCGCGCGTATGCAGAGCTGGTCAATCCCGATACGCTCCGCTTCGAGCGCCTGTTGCCGGGGCCGATTGATCGCGTGTGGGGTTATCTGACAGAGTCAGACAAGCGGGGGCAGTGGCTGGCCTCCGGCGAGATGGAGCCGCGCAAGGGAGGGTCGGTGGTGTTGCATTTTGATCACGCTACGCTGTCGAACGAAACCGCTCCTACGCCGGAGAAGTTCAAAGACCGCGGATGCGGGGAGACGCCGCACCTCGTGACGGTGTGGGATCCGCCGCGTACGCTGGCTCTGACCTGGGGCTCAGCCGACGAGCCGTCGGAAGTCACCTTCGAGCTCACGCCGCAAGAAGACAAAGTGCGGCTGGTACTGACGCATCGCAGGCTGGTGCAGCGCAAGACGAGACTGGGCGTGGCGAGCGGATGGCATACTCACTTGACCGTTCTGGAAGATCGCCTGAACGGCCGCGAGCCACGGACCTTCTGGAAGGCGTTCTCGGAGTTGGAGACGGAGTACGAGAAGCGGTTGGGGTGATCATCGACTGAGTGTGAAAGCTGGCGGGCTTGAGAGGGAAGAGCACCCGGCTAAAGCCGGTTCACCTTCAGTGAGTTGGCGGCTTATCGGCCCGACCAAGGTCGTACCCTGACTTATGTCCTCCGACTGCGGAGCTTTAGTGGTTTGTGAAAGGCGTGCTCCGCCACTGGAGCGATCCACGTCAAGCGCAGCGGATGCTTTAGGTCTCACGCCGGTAGACGACTTTCAGCTTGTCCGCTTCCAGGATTCGCCCCACCTGGCTTTTGGCGTGGCGCGCCCACGCACCGCCGGCATCGAGCTTCAGGTAGGCCCTCCAGTGATGAAGGGCGCGCCGAGGCTGTTCTAGCCGCTCATAGGCCAGCGCGAGGTTGTAGTGGGCGTCGGCGTAGGTCGGGGCAAGCTGCAGTGCGGTGCGGTAAGCCTGAGCAGCTTCTTCGACCTTGCCGGTCTCGTCGAGCACATTGCCGAGGTCGAAGTAGGCGAGCGCATAACGGGGGTCGGCTTCGACGGCTGCCCGGTAGTGCTTCTCTGCGGCGGCAAAGTCCTGGCGGTTGTAGTACAGAGTGCCCAGGTTGATGTGGGCCGCGGCGTGCGTGGGCTCGATCTCCAGCAGCTGGTGGTAAGTGCGGACGGCCTCTTCGTGGGTGCTGGGATGCTCTTCCATGGCGACCCCACGGGTGAACAGCTCGGCCACAGTGTCATAGGTGGCGATCGGCTTGATCTTTTCGCTGGTTGGCTTGGCAGCGAGCAAAGTGCCGACCGGCTCGAAATCCAGAACGAACTGGCCGGTTGTCGGTTCAACCGAATGGCCTTGCACCCGATAAGCCACACGCGACCCCAGGTTGAAAGCGCTGGCTTCGATCAGCGGGTTCTCCATGCCGGCAACCTGCTTTTGCATTGCCACCAGGGATTCGCGAATGACCGCCGGACGCACTTTCTTAGCACGAAGGTCGCGGATGGCCCGTAGCTGGACCAGATCGAAGAAGGTAAAAGAGTCAGAACTGGGGGCAAGACCCGCGCGCTGCCATTGCACGAGCTGTTTGGCGCTGATGCGCAGGATGCGAAGAACATCCGCTCGACCGTATCGGTTCATGTAAGCTCGAGATCGCCAGTTGAGCTTAGTTAAATTATCCGGTGACAGCAGTTTGCAAGCAAGTGGAAAAGGCGAAAAGCGGTGGAAAATCAAGGCCAAATGACCCTTTCCGGTAACGGTCACTGGGTCGCCAAAAGCCACCAAGAATGCGCCAGTTAGAGGCTGCTATCCGCTTCCGGGATGTTGGAACCGGTCCAACAAGGTGAAACATTTCTGCTCGTGCAGGGAGTCGCCCAGGCCGCGGTAGGCGTAGCACATGCTGCTGAAAGCTTTGTACTTATAGTCGATAGGCGTCCACGGACTATTGATCACGGTGGTGTAATGCTGGATCGCCCCGTGCAGGTTTCCGTGGGCCTGTTCGTACATCCCGATATGCAGGTTGCTGTAGTAATCGTCGGCCTGCAAGGCCTGGGCACGCCGGAAGTAGGGAAGCGCTTCCTCGGTTTTGCCCTCGTCTGACAACTGCAGGGCGATTTTATCTGCCGCGACCCAGTTGTTGTTCGTGACGGCAAGAGCGTGGGACCACAGACTCATACCGTCGCGCCAATAACCGACCTGGCGATACGCCGTAATTCCCAGCGCGAGCAGCACCAGCGCAAAGGCTGCCTGCAGCCACTTTGCGGAGCGATGCTTGCGATCATTCCACTCCGCCACACCCCAGCAGACCATGATGAAGATGCCCAGCAGCGGCAAGTAGGCATATCGGTCGGCAATACCCTGCTTTCGTTCATAACCGTGCAGTCCCAGCATGGGCACCATGGTTCCGAGGAAGAAGAACCAACCAACCAGCAAATACGGGCGGCGCTCGCGGGACTCGAGAACGAACCAGGTAATCATGACCAGAAACAAAGCGGCGGAAGCCGCCTGCCAAAGGCTGACGAAATCGGGATGCGGATAAAATGCTGCCAGATGTACTGGCCAGAATGCCTTGCCCAGATACTGCACATAGGAGACGAAGGCGTACTCGATGCGCTGCGACCAAGGGTAGGGAAATACCAGCGAAGTCCGTCGGGCTTTGAAGTTCGGCACGGCGGCCAGCAGCGAGAGCGCGAAGAACGGAACCTTCTCCCATACTAGCCAGAGAAAGCTACGCTGAACGGGTCCGTCCGGTAACGATGGCTGGCGACTGCCGAGCGCCATCCGACGCAAGGGCCAGTAATCCCACAGTAGAAGGACGCAAGGGAAGGTGACAACTTGCAGCTTGGATAACAGGCCGAGGGCGAAAAGTCCTGCGACAGCAGCATAGCGGGCAAGGCGCCGCGAGGTCGCGATGTCGGAGTTGTCGGCAGCCGATACATACCAACGATAAGCGCCGAGAGCGAGCAGGAAGAAGAACATGCTGAGCACGTTTTTGCGCTCGGCCACCCATGCGACCGATTGGACATTGATCGGGTGCACGGCAAACAGCGCGGCCACCGCAAAGCTGCGGCCGGCGAATCCCGTCGCTTGCAAAAGCACCCAGAACAATAGGACTGCATTGAGAGCATGCAGCGCCAGGTTCACGTCGTGGTGATCGCCGGCCTCGCCGCCGAACAGTTGGCAATCCATCGCGTGGGAAAGCCACGTCAGAGGATGCCAAATCCCCATGTCATAGGTAGTGAAGGCCCATCGAACCGTGTTCCACGTCAGCCCCTGTTGCACCTGTGGATTGTTCGAGACATACTGCGGGTCGTCGTAATCGCCGAAGGGATAGTGATTGACCGGGTGATAGACGAGCACCGTGAGGGCAACTAGAGCAGCCGTGAGGATGAGTTCTCTGCGTATTGAGTGCAACCGGGAAACCTGGCTGCTGGATGGGGCCGATGCGACCGAACTCACCTTCTCTCCTCGTGCGGAGATTATAGCTGCTAGGTTACGCGGACGCGCTCCCAGTCGATATCTCTGCAGCTAAGCTCAAATTGCAGGAGAGGGCTTTGACGATGCGGTCGAGAAGGCGTGCTCCACCCTCTGATCGGAGCTCCAAAGTAACTCGCCGCCGACGGCGTGTTCCATCCGCCATCGGCCAGGGCTGATGTAAAATGAGAGGGCTGGTTCGCGAAACTCACCAGAATCAAACCAGTCCAAATCAGGGCCGACGTAGCTCAGTTGGTAGAGCAGTCGATTCGTAATCGACAGGTCATCGGTTCAAGTCCGATCGTCGGCTCCAGCAATTTGTGTTGTTCACCCAATGCCCTCCATGACTGGTGGGCTTTGTTTTTGATTGTGGGGGATTTCGCGGGGGCAGAAAAATGCCGCGAACGCGGGAGGCAATTGTTTTATGTTCCGTGAGTCGCGAATGCGAGCCGGCGTGCTTAGCGGACTACTGCGCAAAGGGCGATGTCAGACTTAGACAGTCGGCGAATCGGTGGCTATCACAAACACTACGGTCAGCGGGTGACGTCGGCCGTTAGCAGCGCCCGGTGAAGTCCTTGTGCGTCGTTCTCAAATCGGCGACCGCAATTACAGACCAGCGATTCTCGCAGGCGTTCGCCGCATTCGCACATGAAGCCGATCTGCCGGGCGGGATTGCCCACGACCATGGCATAGGCCGGAACATCGCGAATGATAACCGCACCCGCTCCAATAAATGCGTATCGCCCGATCGTCACTCCGCAGACGATGGTGGCGTTCGCTCCAATGGTGGCGCCTTCCATAACCTCGGTGGTGACAAACTGCTCGCGACTTTTCTTGACCTGGGCCCGGGGGTTGAGGTCGTTCGTGAATACCGCGTTCGGGCCCACAAACACGTGATCGCCCAGGGAAACACCGTCCCACACGGCTACCCCGTTCTTGATGGTGACGCCGTCCCCGAGAGTGACATTCGACTCGACGAAGGCATGGTCGCCGATGTTGCAGTGCTGCCCGACAACCGCACCCTTCATCACATGAGCGAAGGCCCATATCCGAGTGCCTTCGCCGACCGCCTCGGTTTCGACCAGGGCCTGCGGATGAACGAAGTACGAAGCCATCATGCTTCTCCTATTTCAGTCAGCAGATTCTTGAGCTGAGACGTAAGGATCATTACGCTGTGGCTCGCGAGGAATTCCGAATACGCTCGGCTTCCGCCGAAGGCGGTACCGGCTTGACGTTTGCGGCAGTCGCCGCCGCGCCTCCTTTGTTCTTATTCAGCCGCTCCGCCGCCAAGGCCTCGGCCTGCAGCAGTTGCTCAAGTGTCAACTGCTTTGCCACGGCTCGATAAGCGTGGGCGACCTGGTCAGCGACCACGGAATACCAGACGTAGGCCTGCGTTGCCGTGTCGGGATCTCCTTTGGCTCGCATGGAATAAAACTGCGCCAGCGCGATTTGGGCAATCAGGACGCCATGGGTTGCAGCCTCCTGGCAAGCTATCAAGGTAGCTTCATCGCGTAAGCTTTCGTAAGCGCGGTCATTCATGAAGTGTTGCAGCGCTGATTGAGCATGGCGTTCCTGGCTAAGCGTCATGAACAGGAGTTCGACCCGGCTCGACACACCCAGTTTGTCGTAGATCCGAAACAGGCAATTCTTGACCGTGTGCTGGCTAAGGTGCAAACGTGCGGCAATTTCGCGGTTGGAAAGCCCCTGGGCAACGCCGCGCACAATCTCCATCTCTCGCTTGGAAAGCAGGTTCAAACCGCGTGCGTCGACCGCCCGAATATTGTGCGATGAGGCCAAAGCCTGCATCACGGTCGCTACCTGCTCGCTGTTTGCCCAGACTTGTCCTTCGTGCACCTTCTGAATGCATTTGATCAACGAAGTGATCGAGTCATTCTTACTGAAAATTCCTCGTGCTCCGGCCCGGAAAGCCTCAAGTACCATGTCCACTTGGGAACTATCCAGGAGCATTACCGCCTTCAGGTCGGCATGCATGGCCCGCAGCCCTCGCAGTACTTCGAAGCCGCGGCCCGGCTGCTCATCGAGATTCGAACTGATCAGCAGAACGTCAATGTCGCCGATGTTGATATTGGTTGCTGAACGGTCAGATCCGGGGGGCGAGGTTGTCACCTGCAAACAACCATCGCGCTTGAGGGCATCTGCGAACAGTTCGGTGTGCACGCGCGTATCGTCGCACACGTGTACACGAATAGGGGAGACCGACTGCTGGTGGCGCATTTCCTTGTCTTTCTTGCTACGAAGTTGTTCGCAAGTTGTAAGGAACTACATTCCCGAACCATCGTTTTGCAAGCGATGGTTCGGCAAATCTACCTTGAGCCAGAGTAGTTCCAGTTTTGCAAAGAACTTACATCAGCTACGATATTTTCGCAACGGAACGATAGTGCTGCCAGAAGGCATACATCGGAAGGGCCATTGCCGGGCGCATAGGTAATGCCTTAGTGCTATATATTGATTGGACTGCAGTGGCGAGAAGGCTTCGTCCTATATTCCTAGCGCCACTAGCAATTCCGTGGCCAGTTCGCATTGCCAGAAATTGCTCCCGGTAAGCGACTAGAGAAATTCTTCTCCGGCCTTTCTTGCTCCTGACCCGCGACGTTCGATTCCACCCAACCAGAGTGATCCTTCGCGGAGAGACCCAGCCTCTTGCGGCGTTCTGCAACCCGTCATACAGTTTGCGCACACGACGACCTCAATCGGCAACACATCCTCCAACCGGATCGAGGCGAAAGCTTCGACTGATGGGCCGTCGAGGGCAGATTGTTTTCAGGTCTGCTAAGTGAGCATTTTGCATTGTGGCGTTGGCCACGATGTGAGTGAGAGGGCGAAGCTATGTATGGCGGCGGATTAAACAGCGTTTTAGAGCCACCGGCTTTCGCGGGAATTGGCGCGGAGCCGAATGCGGAAAGGTGGTTTGCGGTCCATACCCATGCCCGCCACGAGAAGGTGGTCGCCCAGGCAGTTCTCGAACAAGGGATTGGAAGCTTTTTGCCGATTGTCAAGCAGGTACGCCAATGGTCCGATCGGCGCAAGCTAGTGGAGCTCCCCCTGTTCGGCTGCTATGTGTTCGTCAAGCTGGCGCCCAAGAATGACCAAAGAATGCGGGTGTTGAGGGTGAATGGGGTGCTGGGCTTTGTCGGAACACACGGGATGGGAATCCCCATTCCAGACGAACAGATCGAAACGGTTCGGCTGCTCGTGGAACAAGAGTTGCCAGTCTGCTCGCATCCGTTCTTGAAGATTGGTCAGCGCGTCCGAATTCGCAGCGGCGCATTAGCGGGTGTAGAAGGCATTCTGGTCTCCCGAAGCGGAGAGCGTACCCTCGTGATTTCCCTCGATGCAATTCAAAGATCCCTTAGCGTTCGGGTACAGGGATATGACGTCGTACCTGTCTAACTAGCTCTTTTCTCCTCCATGTCTAGAGGTCTTCATCTGGTATCAGAAGCTCGGACGGCCGTGCTGCGACTTTTGATCGTGAGTCGCGAATCCGCCATCCTCGGTCCGCTGTGGTCCATCGGCGAAGCCAACCAGTGGCAGCTGGAGAGCGCCACCAGTGGATGGGGAGCGATGGAGCGGGTTCAGTCCGGAATCACTCCCGACCTGCTGGTCATGGATTTGCCGCAGGGCGACAAGGATGGACTCCACTTTCTGAGCTGGCTGCGGCGGCTGCGCCCTGAGTTGCCGATACTTATGCTTTGCGACCGGGAAGACGCGCCTGCCCAGCAGGAGGCAATTCGGCTCGGTGCGCGGGATGTCTTGACCAAGCCGCTTGCCGATAGCGCATTGGAGCGCGCGATTCGGCGGCAGATTTCGCGCACGGTCGAGAACGAGGGCGTGAGCATTACCAGCGAGGATGTCGCGCATGTGAGCGGCGACAGCTTCTTCGTTGCGGCCAGCCCGGCGATGCGAAATATACGCGCTCAAGCCGAACTTCTGGCGGAAAGCGAACATCCGGTACTAATCCTGGGTGAGGCCGGCAGCGGCAAGGAAACAATTGCTCGATTGGTACACCAGCTTTCGATCCGGTCCGGCTTCCGATTCGCAAGCGTTAACTGCGCGGCTCTGCCCAGCGATCTTCTGGAAACCGAGCTCTTCGGATCCGAACGGAACGAGAACGGTACGCTACATCTAAAACCGGGCAAGTTGGAGCTTTGTGACAAAGGCACGTTGCTTCTGCATGAGATCACAGAGATGCCGATGAGCCTCCAATCCAAGCTACTGCAGGTAGTACAGAGCAAGAAGTTCGCACGGCCGGGAAGCGGAGCCGCAGTGTCAGTCGATGTGCGAATTTTGGCGGCGACCAGCAACGGTCCCGAAGCTGCGATCGTCGATAACAAGCTGCGCGAAGATCTGTATTACCGGTTGAGCAGTTATACGGTGCGCGTACCGCCGTTGCGAGAACGGCGGGAAGAGCTTCCTCTGCTGTTGCACTATTTCATGCGTTCCCTGGCGAGACAATATGTGCTTTCTCCCCGTGCCTTCTCGCCGGCCGTCCTGGACGCATGTCGCGCGCACGGTTGGCCCGGTAATTTGCGCGAACTGGAAAACTTCGTGAAGCGCTTTCTGCTCGGAACAGACAAACAGGCGACCTTTGCATCCGGCAATGGACGCTTGGCGGCAAACAGCGCGCTTTATGACGCCGGTGGAATCGGTTGCGAGACCAGCGAGCCGCAGACCGGGATTCCCGGTTCTCATTCTTTGAAGTCGCTGGTTCAGACGGTGAAGCTGGAAGCGGAAAAGAATGCTATCGCGGCTGCCCTCGAGAAGACGGGATGGAACCGGAAAGCGGCGGCGCGTTTGCTGAAGGTTAGCTATCGCAGCTTGCTGTACAAAATCGATCAGTATCACATGAAAGCGCCCGATTCGGCCTTGCTGCCGGGGAGCGCTGGGCTCAGGCCCCACGGAAACGGATTTGAAGGGTAACGGGCGCGCTGAGGCAGGAGTTTTGATCATGAAAATCGCAGACATTAAGCGGTGCTGCAGAGGTTTGGCCATAGGCTTGGTTTGCTTCTTGTCGTTTTCCCACATTTGGGCGCAAACACAAGTGGCAACTCAATCGGGGGTGCAATCGTTGGTTCCTGCCGAGATCGCTTCGATCAACCAGCCGAATACGGTCTCGGCAACCGCCAATAAGCCGCACGATGACACCTTTACTATCGGCAACGGCGATCGTTTGTCCATCAGCGTGTGGAAGCAACCTGATCTTTCGCGCTCGCTTCCGGTGCGTTCCGACGGAAAGATTTCGCTTCCCTTGATCGGTGAGGTAGTCGCGACGGGACAGACGCCGTTGAAATTGGAAGAAGAGATCACTACTAAGTTACGGCCTTACCTGGCGGAGCCGGAAGTTACGGTTATAGTCGAGCAGATCAACAGTGAGAAATTCAACATTCTCGGCAGGGTGGCAAAACCGGGCTCCTATCCACTGGTCAACCCGACAACCGTGCTGGATGCGATTGCTCTTGCCGGCGGCTGCCGTGATTTCGCCAAACAAAAAGACATTTACATCCTGCGTCGCCAGCAGGACGGGCGCCAGGCTCGGCTGCCCTTCAACTATCAGGAAGTAATCAAAGGTAAGAACACGGCCCAGAACATCGATCTTCAACCCCATGACACGGTCGTCGTACCTTAAAACAGTCCTGCTACTGATTCTTTGTGCAGCTCTGGGGCCAGTTTGTCTTCCCGCCTGGGGTCAGGAAGAGACGACTGCAACGGGAACCGGAACCGATGCGGACAGTGTAGCCAACGACGACGCGCCACTACTCGTGCCGCCGGCGGTAAGCAACCAGAGCTACCCGACGGAGTTTGCCGGCGAAACGGAGCAGAACTATCTCCGCGGTGGCTTCACGTTTAGCAGCGCGTACTCGAACAACATTACTAACTCGACACAGCCGATTTCCGACACGAGTTACTCGTTCTGGCCGACGATCGCGGTTAATAAGGCTACTCCCCAGATGCAACTGGCGCTTAGTTATAGTCCGGGTTTCACTATCTATCAACACACCAGCAGCTACAATCAGGTCAACCAGAATCTGGCATTTAATTTGCAATATCGCGTCAGCCCAAGATTCAACATCAGTGTGCTGGAGGGATTTCACAAAAGCTCGAATATCTTTGATCGGCCGACCCCCTTGGCTGTAACCACCGTTTCAGGCGCGCCGCCCATCACCGGGCTGGGAATCATCAGCCCTTTAGCCGATCAGATCAACAATGCGACCTCAGTACAGCTCGTCTATCAGCTTAATGCAACCTCCTCGGTTGGAGTCACCGGAGGTTTTGCGACTCTGCAGTATCTGAACTCGCAGCAGAGTTCGGGGCTATACAACTCAGAGTCGGAGAGTGGATCCGCTTTCTACTCCCATCGGCTGGGCGAGAGATTTTATGTCGGCACAAACTACCAATACCAGAACACGCTCTCATACCAGACCGCGTTGCCGAGTACCCATGCACAGACGCAGACTGTATTTGCATTCCTTTCGACCTATCTGAAGCCAAGCCTTTCGGTGTCGATTTCAGGCGGCCCGCAGCACTATGCCGGAACGCAGCCCCCGTTTCCTCCCGCCGCGTCGTGGAGTCCTCTGTTTATTGTGAGCGGGGCTTGGCAAGGCCAGCGAACGACTCTGGCGCTCAGTTACTCGCGCATCGTGAGCGGCGCAGGCGGATTGAGTGGCGTATATCACTCGACTACAGTGGGTGCTTCGGCTACATGGAAAGTGAACCGAAACTGGAATACAGGGGTTGGGGCAAGCTATGGGAACAATACGGCATTATCTCCTCTCTTTGTCGCAAGTGGCGGAGGACGAACGATACTCGGAACGTTTTCGGCGCAACGCACCCTAGGCGAGCACGCAAACCTACAGTGCGGGTACAACTGGACAAGCCAGAACTACCAGCAATTTGCACCGATCGGTTCTATCCCAAATATTAATCGTGTCTTTGTTTCGTTGAGCTATCAATTCACGAAACCGTTGCAGAGATACTAATGCCGGCACCCACTCCACAACAGACCCAGGAATCATTGAATCTTCGTCCTTACTGGGAGATTCTGCGCCGTCGCCGCATGCTCCTGGTGGTTCCCTTATTCGTGGGATGGCTGGCGGTGTGGGGCACGAGTTGGATTCTGCCGCAGCGCTACCGATCAGGCACACTGATTCTGGTGGAGCAGCCGACCATGCCCAAGGATTACGTTGTCCCCAATGTCAGCGATAACCTGCAAGAGCGATTGCAGAGCATTACCCAACAGATCCTCAGTCGCTCGCGTCTGCTGCACATCGTCGACGAGATGAATTTGTACTCCACGGATCGCTCCCGGTTGTCGCCAGATGAAATGGTCGATCGCATGCGCAAGAATATCGACATCGAACTGGTGCGCGGGTCGGATAATCGCATTACGGCATTCAATGTGTATTACACGGCCGATAGCCCGCGAATCGCGCAGGAAGTCACCAGCAAGCTGACAAACCTTTTCATCAACGAGAACCTTGAGGTCCGGCAACAGGAGTCGGAAGGCAACACCAAGTTCCTTGAAGATCAGCTTCAGTCCGCCCGCCAGACTCTGGAAGCGCAAGAGGAAAAGGTTCGCGAGTTTAAGGCACAGCATGGTGGAGAGCTCCCGAGCCAGCTCAATAGCAATGTCCAGATCCTGGGCGGCCTGCAAACGCGTTTGCAGGCGGAGGGTGAAGCCCTCAACGCCAGCAAGCAGCAGCGGGTCTATCTGGAAACACTCCTGGCGCAGTACCGCGCTCTGCGAGGTTCATCGAAAGACCCCGACGCTCCGAAGGGCGGGATAGCTGAGCTGGATGACCAGATCAGCAAGCTTAAAACCGAGTTGCGCAATTTAAGCGCTACTTACGGGGAAAAGTACCCCGAGATTCACAAAGTCAAAGACGAGATTGCAAAAGCGGAGGCGCAGCGAACCCAGCTTGTGGCAGATCAGAAATCGAAGGATAGCAAACCGCAGCCCGACCCGCAGGACGCGGCGGTAGAGGCTGCCAGCGCAAAAGATCCCTCATCCTTTGCTCAACTGCAGAGCCAACTGCAGGCGAACCAGATCGAGATTAAGAACCGCGAACAGTCAATGGCAGCGTTGACAACACAAATCAACGAATATCAGGTCCGTCTAAATCAGGAACCGATACGAGAGCAACAACTTGCCGACTTGACGCGCGGCTATGACCAATCCAAGGCATCTTATGACGACCTGTTAAAGAAAAAGAATGATTCGGCCATGGCCACCAGCATGGAACTACTGCAGCAAGGCGAACGCTTTCGTATTATCGATCCTCCCAGCTTGCCATTGAAGCCTAGTTTTCCAAACCGCTTTAAGTTCTGTGGTATGGGGCTACTGGTAGGCCTGGCGCTCGGCGCGGTTTGCGTGTGGGTCGCGGAATTGATGGACGATCGGGTCTACGGTGAGATGGAATTGCGCAAGCTCTTGCCGGTTTCGATACTTTCCGAACTTCCGGTAATTTCGGGTGCTGCCGATGAGCAGGATCGTCAGCATATCGACCGCATTGGATGGGCGACAACAGCCGGCGTGCTCGCGGTGATTCTTGCTGGGTCGGCCCTTAGCTATTGGAAGAGCTGAACCACCACCTTCACATGTACAACGCATTCTATAACCTGAGATGGAACCCGTTCGACATTAGTCCCGACCCGGCGTTCTTGTTTGCGACACCAAGGCATAACGAGGCCATGGCGGCTCTATATCACGCTGTGCGGGGCCACAAGGGGTTTGTAGTACTCACCGGAGAGGTTGGGACAGGAAAGACTTTATTGCTGCGGTGTGTGCTTCAGTTGTTCCAGGGAAGCGACGATATAACATACGCATATGTGTTTAATGGCCGTCTGTCTCCCTGCGAGTTCCTGGAATATATTGCGACGGACTTCGGCTTGAATGTTGCCGGGAAGAACAAGAGCCAGATTTTGTTCGACCTGAGCCAATTTATGGTTGAGCGCGGTTCGAAAAATCTCACCACGGTGCTGGTTGTCGATGAAGCGCACCATCTTTCTGCCGAAATACTCGAAGAGATACGGCTGTTGACTAATCTGGAGACAGCCCGTGGCAAGCTGTTACAGATTTTGCTGGTCGGTCAACCCGAGCTGGATGACAAGCTCGACTCCCCCAGCCTGAGGCAGCTAAAGCAAAGAATTGCTCACCGCGCCCACCTCACTCCTTTAGACGCGGTCGCGACCGGGGACTACATTCGATGGCGCTTGCAGATTGCCGCCGGCAAAGAAGGCAGCAACTTGTTCCCGGCCGAAACCACAGCTGCCGTCTATCGGTATTCCAAGGGCATTCCAAGACTGATCAACACGATTTGCGATAACGCACTCATTACCGCCTATGCTAGAAAGCTGCGGAGCGTGACGCCGGAGGTAATTGACAGCGCGGCGGGGGACTTGCGGTTGGACGTAGTTCACCTCGTCGACGCGCAGCTGGAAGTTGATTCGGACGACACGTTCGCCCGTAAAGCGTCAAAAAGTCTGATGGAATTCTTTTCCTATCTGAAGAGAGTTCCGACCCATGAACTGGAGCAGGAGCGGTAACCGAGGACCCGTGATATGAGCCAGATTTTCGACGCCCTCCACCAGTCCGCAACAGAACGTGCAGGCAGTGGTGTGGGCGAGTTCGCGGCAGCAAAGGACTTGCTGCAGGTTGTCGAACGCAAAGTTGGGACGCCGGCGCCGGTTGTTGAGGAAAAGCAAGCCTTCCATCGCAACTTGACCGGGCAGTGGCCCACAGCGAAGCCCGAATTGCCTATACAAAGCAAGCTGGTTTGTTTCACCCAAACGGAAAGCCTGGCGGCTGAAAAGTTTCGCTTTCTGGCTACGCGTCTGCGCCATATGCAGCAGAAACGTCCATTGAAGCGTTTGGTCATTACCAGCTCAGTTACGGGTGAAGGCAAGAGCATGGTTGCCGCTAACCTGGCGCGCGCGTTGGCCGCAGGAAAGCAGCGCGTACTACTGGTGGAAGGGGATCTTCGGCGACCATCGATTGCGCAGCAGCTTGGTTTACGAGATCTGCCTGGGTTAAGTCAGATGCTGCAGGGTGATGATGGCGCGGTCCAAAACATTTTCTGCCTTGAGAACTCGAGTTTATGCGTGCTGCTGGCTGGAGAGGTTCATACCAATCCACTGGAGTTTATGGAGCCGGCGAAACTGGCCGCGGTCGTCGATACGCTGGCTGCGAATTTCGATTGGGTCGTAATTGATTCGCCTCCGATTCTACCCTTAGCCGACACGAGCATTTGGATGCGCCTAGCCGACGCGGTGATGCTGGTTACGCGGCCGGGAGTCACCCCCAAGCGTCAACTTCAACGGGCGCTGGAAGCCGTTGAACAGTCGAAGTTGTTGGGAGCGGTACTCAACGCGTCGACGGAAGCAACTGGAAATCATTATTACTATCACTACACGCCTCGGCCGAGCTCGCAGGCGTCGAAGGCATCGGCAAAATAGCAACCCTCCCCTACAGAGTCAATTCTCCCGCCATGCTGCGTGCATGGCACCTAACTATCCGAGCGCGGTGTTCCTTTGACTGAACGGTCCGAAAGTAACGACAGCCCGAACAGCACTCCGTTAAGCTCAACGGAGAAGGCTGAACGCGAAGTGCTGCGAGAGGGTGCGTTCCAGCGCATGATCGCCGTGGAGCGGAAGCGAACGGAACGCTCGGCCAACCCCTTCCTGCTGATGCTGCTTGAGACTGGCCAGCACAACAGTGAAGAGACCAACGCGCAGCTTCGAGCCAAGGTGATCACGGCCTTGCTGGCTGCGACCCGGGAGACGGACGTAATCGGCTGGTACAAACACAATACCTGTGTCGGCGTGCTGTTCACGCAGCTCATCGCCGTCGATAAAAAGTCGATTCTGAGCGTGATGTTGTCGCGGGTAAGCACCATGCTGCGCGACAACCTGAGCCTGGAGCAGTTCAGCGACTTGCGTATTTCGTTCCACTTTTTCCCGGATACCTGGGACCAGAACAACTCCCATCGCCCAAGTAACCCGGCGTTGTATCCTGATTTGCCACGAAGCGAAAGTCTCGACAAAATCTTTCTTATCGCCAAACGAGTCATGGATATCGCGGGCAGCCTACTGCTTCTGGTCATTGGCACGCCCGCGCTGCTGGTGGTCGCGTTGGCCGTGAAGCTGTCGTCGAAAGGCCCGATCCTGTACCGGCAGCAACGCGTAGGTCAGTATGGCAAACCGTTCACGTTTTTGAAGTTTCGGTCTATGTACGTGGACAGCGATCCAGCCGTGCACCAGAAATACATTATGAAGTTGATTGCCGGCGAGGCGGAACGTCATCCCAGCAACGGCAATGGAGCTGGTGTCTATAAGCTGACGCAAGATGATCGCATCACTCGCGTCGGGGGATTCCTGCGCCGCTCCAGTCTGGACGAAGTGCCGCAATTGTTCAATGTGCTGATAGGCGACATGTCGTTGGTCGGCCCACGACCGGCCATCCCATACGAGGTTGCTGCTTATCAGACTTGGCACCGCCGGAGACTGTTGGAAGTCAAACCCGGTATTACCGGTCTTTGGCAAGTGTATGGACGTGGCCGAGTGGCGTTTGACGAGATGGTTCGCCTGGACCTTCGTTACGCCCGAAACTGGTCACCCTGGCTCGATCTGAAGATACTGCTTCGCACACCACGCGCCGTTATTGTCGGCGAGGGCGCTTACTAAGTAAACCCGAGCTGCCCTTCGCTTCGGCGTAATCGTCAATCTGGCCAAGCTCCCTGGAGGAAACAATCGTGTCAGTTGCAGCGCGTCATTTTTCTGTGAGAACCAACAGTAATCTGGTTAACTTTGGCGTAATCGGCTATGGCTACTGGGGGCCGAACGTCGTCAGAAATCTCGATGGCTTGGAAGGGGCTCGGGTTCGTGCCATTTCCGACAAGTCGTCGGTCGCGCTGGCCAAGGCGGAAAAGGCCGTACCGCAGGCTCGCGCGACGGCTGATGCGAACGAAATCATCCGCTCATCCGAGATCGATGCCGTCGCCATCATCACCCCGGTGTGGACACATTTCGAGCTCGCGAAGGCGGCCTTGGAGAACGGCAAGCATGTATTCGTGGAAAAGCCCTTCACCAGCAACGCAGCCCAGGCCGAAGAGCTCATCAATTTGGCTGCGCGCAAGAACCTGCAGATTATGGTGGACCATACGTTCCTGTTCACCGGCGCGGTGCGCAAGATCAAGCAGCTGCTGGATGCCGACACGCTGGGCAAGCTTTATTATTACGATTCAACTCGGGTGAACCTCGGCCTATTCCAGCACGACGTGAACGTCATTTGGGACCTGGCTCCGCACGATCTGTCCATTATGGATTATTTGATCCAGGGGAATCCCGAGCAGATCGTCGCCACCGGCCAGACCCACCTAAATCGTCACGAGGATGTTGCTTTCATCACCCTGTATTTTCCTAACGACGTGATTGCGCACATCAACGTCAACTGGCTTTCGCCGGTGAAGGTTCGTATGACCCTGATTGGCGGTGAGAAGAAGATGCTGGTGTGGAACGACCTTGAGGCTGACGAAAAGATCAAGGTCTATGACAAGGGCGTGAAGGTCACCAACCGCGAAGGTTTGTACAACTTGCTGGTCAACTACCGCTCCGGCGACATGTGGGCACCGCATTTGGAGCCGGTCGAGGCCTTGCGGGTAGAACTAGGTTATTTCGTCGAGTGCATCAACCAGAATCAAACGCCGTTCAATGACGGACTAGCCGGTTTACGGGTGGTAAAGATGTTGGAAGCCGCGAATCTATCGTTGCGGAAGCGCGGCGCAGCTGTGCACCTTGAACCACAGCCGGCATCCCCTGCCGAGGCACCCTCTTTCGCCGAGCCGCCGGTGATCGGAATTGTGCAACCTGCGGCGGCCGCAGCCGCAGCTTCGCTTGGATAGGCAGTACGTCGTCAGCAAAAAAGGAGACCGAACATGGAGCATATCGACGTACCGTTTCTCGATCTAGTAACCCCTCACGTGGAAATGGAGAAGCAGCTGGCAGCAGTATTTCATAACGCGCTGCACACAGCCGGATTTATTGGCGGCAAACCGGTTCAGGAGTTTGAAGAAGCGTTCGCGAAGTTCTGCGACGTCGAGTACTGTGTCGGTGTCGGCAGCGGAACCGATGCCCTGCGATTCGCGCTGATAGCAGCGGGAGTCTTACCGGGTGATGCCGTCTTGACCGTCGCCAATACCTTTATCGCCACCACGGAGGCCATCAGCCAGGCCGGGGGAGTGCCGGAGTTCGTCGAAATCGACGAGCGCACCTATAACATCGATCCCCAGAAGCTACGAGACTATCTGGAGCTTAGCTGTGATCGGGATGCGAGGTCGGGACAACCAATTTCTCGTCGAACAGGACGAAAGATCGCCGCCATCGTGCCAGTACATCTTTATGGGCAGATGGCCGATATGGATCCGATCCGGCAGCTGGCGGCGCACTACAACCTAATACTGATCGAGGATGCCTGCCAGGCACACGGAGCGAGCTATTTTTCGCACGAAGAACAGCGGTGGAGGAAGGCTGGTTCGGTCGGGAAGGCCGCAGCTTTCAGCTTCTATCCTGGGAAGAATCTGGGAGCCTGCGGCGAGGCCGGGGCGGTAACCACAAATAGTCCAGAAGTGGCCGCTAGCGTGCGCAGACTACGCGACCACGGCCAAGCTGAGAAGTACCATCACGCCGTCGAAGGTTACAACGGCCGGCTGGATGCTATTCAAGCGGGGATCCTCTATGCCAAGTTGGCGAACCTGACACGATGGAACGCCATGCGGCGGGAGATCGCAAGAACCTATGGCGAACAACTTGCCAAGGTGGACGGCGTTATAGTTCCGTTCGAGCCTTCATGGTCGGAGGCAGTTTTCCACTTATATGTTGTGCGCGTGCCTTCCCGGGACGAGCTGCAGAGCAGCTTAAAGGCCTCTGGCATCGGAACCGGCATTCACTATCCGATTCCACTTCACTTACAGCCGGCATACCATGGGCTCGGTTACCAGAGCGGCGATCTCCCTGTGACCGAGCGGGTGTCGGCCGAGATCATCTCTTTGCCAATGTATCCCCAGCTAACAGATGTGATGCAGAAAGCTGTTATTTGCAATATAGAAGCGTGTTGTCGACAAGCGATCGCATCTCGTCCGGTAGTTGCGTAATAAGTTCTCTTCGCGACACCTCGCCGCAAGTCTCTCCTGTACGTAACAATCCCGCCTGACTTCAAGAACGAACTTTGAGACAAGCTGAAATGAAGATCTGCATGTTGGTCTATGCGTTCTACGAGAGTGATACCCGAGTTCAGCAGTATGCGAACGCCCTCGTCGAGCGTGGCGACGAAGTAGATGTGATCGCACTACGCCGGGAGAATCAGGCGCCGTACGAGCGAATTCGTAATGTGAATGTCTATCGGGTCCAGGTGCGGACAGTCAACGAACAAGGTCGCTTCGCTTACTTCTACCGGATCGCCCGTTTTATGGCAGTAGCTGCGAAATTTCTGGCGAAGCGGAGCCGCTCGCAGAAATATGACCTTATCCATATACACTCGGTCCCTGATTTTCTGGTTTTTGCGGCGCTTGGTCCCAAACTAGCGAAGACTCCTCTAGTCCTCGATATCCACGATCTGTTGCCCGAGCTCTACGCCAGTAAATTCGGTCTCAGGCCAAACTCCTCCTTATTCAGACTCCTCGTGCGGGTGGAAAAGTGGTCGATCAAATGTGCTGATCACGTCATTATCGCCAATCATATATGGCACGCGCGTTTGTTGTCGCGCTCGGTCGAGGACGAAAAATGCACCACTATTCGTAACTATCCCGACCCGAATATCTTCTTTCCGCGTGAGAAACGCCGGCGAGATGACAAGCTGCTCATCATTTATCCCGGAACCCTCAATCGGCATCAGGGAGTCGATGTTGCGATCAGGGCGATCGCCAGGGTGATACCGATTCGGCCGGAAATCGAATTCCACATCTACGGTGAAGGATCCGCGAAGCCGGAATTGATGAATCTTGTCACCGAGTTGGGCTTATCGAGTCACGTGAAGTTTCACGATTTCCTGCCAACACCAGAGATCGCGCCCATTATGGCCGAGTCGGACCTGGCGGTAGAGCCGAAACGCGGGTCGTCGGCCTTCGGCAACGAAGCAGCCAGCACCAAAATCCTAGAGTTCATGGCCATGCGCGTGCCGGTCATCGCGTCGGATACGAGAGTGCACCGGTACTACTACGACAACACAATCGTTAAGTTCTTCAAGTCGGATAACGACGCCGAGCTGGCGGATTGTATTTTATCGTTCGCCAACGACGTGATGACGACAAGGGAATTGGTGGCGAAAGCGGAGCAGCATGTTCTGGAGAATAGCTGGAACACTAGAAAATACGACTATCTGCAATTGGTTGACTGCCTCGCGGCCAGTGCCCCAAGGGCCAAGATGACGCCGCAGATAGTGGAGGTCCCGTAGCCATGAAACTATCCATCGTGATTATCTGCTGGAACGATTTCAAAGTCATTCGCGAGTGCCTGCGATCGATCTTCGACGGTACTCACGCAACCGAGTTTGAGGTAATCGTGTCAGACAATGGTTCTACGGACGACTCGTGCGAGTTTATCCGGCAGAACTATCCGACCGTGCGAATCATCCACAACGGAGCCAACCTCGGTTTTGCGGCCGGAAACAATGCAGGCATCACCGCAGCTACGGGTGAGTATGTCCTTATTCTGAACCCGGATACCATCATTCACGACGGCGCGTTCGACCGCTGGATTGAATTCGCTGACCAACATTCCACCGCCGGAGCTTTTGGCTGCCGAGTACTCAATCCCGATGGGTCTTATCAGATCTCGGCTCGTCCTTTTCCTACTCTTGGTCGAGATCTGATCGCCGCAGCATACCTCCGGCCGTTAGCGCATTTGTCGACGAGATGCTTGTCCGACAAATATGTCGGATGGGATGGGACCACGGAAAGGCCTGTGGATTGGCAGTCGGGATGTTGCGTTTTGGTGCGTGGGGAGCTGCTGAAAAAAATAGGCGGCTTTGATGAGCGATTCTTTTATCACTTCGAAGAAGTTGATCTATGCCGGCGGATCTGGCAGGCCGGCTATGAGGTGCTATACACGCCGGTGGCAAGCATCACGCATTTGGGGGGACAGTCGGTGAGTCGATTTCCGGTGCGCTTCGCGTTGGAACGTGAGCGCAATCGATATCGCTATTACTACAAGCACTTCGGCAAAGCGCAGACCCGGCGATGCCGCTATACCGCGTTGCTCTGGCTGCGGATTCGGCAGTTAGGGTACGGGACTGCAAAGCTTGTCCGTCCTACCGACGCGCTCAAATCCCGCCTGCAGATGTATCGGACGGTGTTGCGGTGGACCCAGGAACTGGATCCTATCAGGTTCGTCGAAAACGGCGAGGAGCCCGGCTACACCGAGCAGATGGCTGGCTAACCTACGACGTTAATGTTGGTTCCTCCCAGGCGGAATCGAAACGGCAGGGCAAAGGAGATAGGAATATGTCGACATCACTGGTTACGGGTGGCGCAGGATTTATCGGCTCTCACGTGGCAGAGCAGCTTATAGGGATGGGTCGCCAAGTGATTGTATTGGACGACCTGAGTGGTGGCTTCACCGGCAATATACCGCGCGGCGCCGAGTTTGTGAAGGGCTCGATACTCGACCAGGAGCTTATCGACCAGCTCTTTTCTCAGCATTCGTTCGACTATGTCTATCATCTGGCGGCCTACGCGGCCGAAGGGCTCAGCCACTTCATCAAACGATTCAATTACAACAACAACCTGATCGGAGCAGTCAACCTTATCAATGCCTCGGTAAATCACGGGGTGAATTGCTTTGTGTTTACGTCCTCGATCGCGGTCTACGGCGCCGGCCAGGCTCCTATGACGGAGGATATGATTCCCGTGCCGGAGGATCCCTACGGAATCGCAAAGCTAGCGGTGGAGCAGGAACTTCGCGTCAGTCACGAAATGTTTGGCCTCGACTACATTGTCTTTCGTCCGCACAACGTATATGGCGAGAGACAGAATATCGGTGATCGCTATCGCAACGTTGTGGGTATTTTTATGAATCAGTTACTGAAGGGTGAGCCCATGACGATTTATGGAGACGGCGCGCAACAGCGGGCATTTACCCACATCAATGATGTCGCGCCGATCATTGCTTCCTCGGTCGATGTGCCAGCCGCACGGAACCAGGTCTTCAACATAGGTGCAGAGAGGCCCTATACGGTGAACCATCTCGCTCACGTAACTGCCGAAGCTATGGGAAAAGACTGCGCGATCGCCTATCTCGACTCTCGCAAGGAGGTCAAGGTTGCCTTTTCCGATCACAGCAAGATCGAGCGCATATTCGGGGAGTACACAACGACCTCGCTGGAAGAGGGGATCAACGCGATGGCGGAGTGGGTGAAAAAACATGGGGCGCGAGAAAGCACTATATTCGACGATATCGAAATTTCTAAGAACATGCCCAGAAGCTGGGCAGCAGTGGCTGGGCTCCATTCTCGGCCCGAAGCCGTCTCTACCATGGTTTAGCCCTTGGGTATAGCTGCATGACTGCAACCAACATTCCGGACATCCCCTCCTACGTGGTAATCACGCCCGCCAGGAACGAGGCACGATATATTGGGCGGACAGTCGAAGGTGTTATCGGACAAACAGTCGCGCCCGCGGAGTGGGTAATCATTGACGACGGCTCCACGGACGGTACCTCAACAATCATTTCCCAGTACCGGCAGCAGCATCCATGGATGACATGCGTCCCGAGGACGGACCGAGGGTCACGCAACTCAAGCGTTGGGGCTATTGAGGCTTTCGACTACGGACGCGGCCAACTACAAACATCGGATTGGGAGTTTCTGGTGAACCTTGATGCAGACGTCGAACTTCCGCCGACTTACTTTCAGGATTGCTTCGCGAAATTCCGGGAGCAGCCTGATCTCGGAATAGCCGGTGGAACTCTGTTTTCAGTTCAAGACGGCGTGTTGAGGGAAGAGATTTGCCCGGCTCACCATGTGAGGGGCGCGATGAAGATCTACCGGCGCAGTTGCTGGGACCAGATAGGCGGCTTAACGGTCTCGCCGGGATGGGACACGATCGACGAGATCAAGGCCAACATGCTCGGATGGAAGACCCGCAGTTTCCGCGACATTCGGGCCTTTCACCAACGCACCACCGGTGGCACTGACGGCGCCTGGCGAGACAATCTGAAGAACGGTAAAGCTGATTATGTGGTTGGATATCATCCGCTCTTCATGATAGCGAAATGCCTGAAGAGGCTTTTCATGAAGCCTTACTTCGTTGGGTCGGCTGCTCTTTTGGCCGGTTTCGTCTCCGCTTACCTCCACGAAACGCCTCGACTTCAGAGCAAAGAGGTGGTTCACCATCTTCGAAAACAGCACATGCGCCGGCTATTGCTTTGGGACGGAATGTGGCGATAGAGCCATGCTAGCTGCGATCGTTGTCGTAGACTATCTTCTGGTGTTGCGCTCTCACCTTAACCAATAGCATGTGGCTCGTCGTCGCCTTCAATTGTATTGTGGTTGCCACCCTGATCAGGGTAGCCAGACGAGAAGGACTTGAAGCCGCACTTCCATATTTCGCATTTTTTGTCATTTTGGCTCCGGAAGAGACCAAGCTTAGGCTAGGAGGCTTGTTCGACTTAAGCACGCAGCGGTTTGCCCTCATTACACTCTGTGCTCTGTATGTTACGAACCGCGCCAGCATAAGATCTGAACCGCTACCTCTAAAGCGTTTAATCCTGCTGAGCCTCGGATGGCTCGCGATTTCAAGCGCAACTTCTCTGCTGGTTACGACCAGCCTAAAACAGGTTATAGCGCAAGCGGTTGAGTACTACTTGTTCTACTACATCTGCGTAAGGGTCATTTCAAAGACAGCTACTCTCCAACGGATCGCACGCGCCATGGTGCTCGCGATGGGTGTATGTTGCGTTTTCGGATTGTGCGAGGTGTATTTCCAATGGAGCGTCTTGTCGATATTTCCTGACCAGGCCTACGAATATTTCAAGGGTGCCGGGAGCCTTTATGCGGAGTTGAACGACAGAGGTATAAGAGTACGTTCGGTGTTTCCTCATCCGATACTATTTGGAGACGCCATCGCCTTGGTGATGCCGTTGGCCATGTACCTGGTTGCCGGCGCCAGGAAGGCGGTTGAGAGACGGACTCTGTGGACAATCATTATTTTGATGTTCTGGTGCGTCTACAAGACAAGCAGCCGTGGGCCCTGGCTGGCTGTTTGCATGTCACTCGTACTGCTGGCGGTACTGTTGGGAGGTAAGACGCGAAAGCACGTGATGGTAATTGTTTTACTTGCGGTCACGGTGCTGCTGATCAGGCCGGGGGTTTGGCTGACGGTATTCAATGCCTACAACGCCAGCGTCGATCCTAATTCCCCTATGGGACATTCGTATGAGTATCGGTACGCCGTTTGGCACTCCGTGCTCGAGGCTGTGACCAAGGATACAGGGCGGGCTGTGTGGGGATATGGGGCAGGAACGTTTAGGCAACTGGGTCTTGAGGTTGACATTCCAGGCGCTCCCGAGCTCTCACATCGCTGGTTCACTTGCGACAACAACTGGGCGCTATTCCTCTATGAGACCGGTTTCGTTGGTTTGCTGATTATGGTGCTGCTGTTACTCGCCCCGGTGCTGGTAGCATTTCGCGATTATCGCGAGTTCGGGAGACCGGACGGCGACTTCAGTGGTGCGTTATTGGTCTCGCTCCTGGCGTTCTATTTCTTGCTGACGAGTGTCGCGGGCTATATATGGGGGCAACCGGGCTACATGCTGTGGATCGTCATAGCGATGACGATGTCATACAGTCAGCTGAAGAGACAGGAATGCAACGAGAGCCCTCAAGGATTCCTCGCGGAGATCGAGCCAGAGCCTGTTGGAGTCGGGGATGGCGAGTATTGGACAACAGCCGGGTGACTCTCGGCGTTCCCCTCCGTTGCCCCTTACACTCCGGGCAATGTATCTTCCTGGATCCAACGAGGCGTGGCAGCGTTTAGACGTCGGTGCGATCGTGGTGTTTGCGGCAGCGTCTTAGGCCTCTTGCAGAACAACGGTGATAGGGGGAAAAGGAGGTGGGCCGACATTACCGTAGTAACCACATCCATGTTACTTTAGTGCATTTAGTACCCATGATCTCGTTGCGGGGGGCGGCAACCGAAGAATAGGGTCAGGATAGGCTCGCAAAGCGAGGCTTGAGAGTGGCCGAGTGGTGCTCTATGTCACTAGGAGAGCTGAATGAAGGGTCTTTATTTTACGGCATTCATGATTTGTCTGTCTTTGGGGACTACGGTTGCTGCCTGTCACGTCGTAACGGTTGCGGGGGCTGGATCAAAGAGTGGAAGTGATTGGAATAATGCCTGCGCGGGATTTACCGGCAGCTGCGTGCCGGGAAGCATGGTGCGCGGAGATTCGTATTATCTGGGAGCCGGCGTTTATACGACCACCGGAGTGGACTTCAACAAAGCTGTTTCGGGATCGCAGGTAATCACCATCAAAGGTGCAAACGCGACCGATAACTGCACTGCGACCGGTTGGAACTCGAGCCTGGATACTTCCACAAGCCCGGCCCATTTCGTAAGCGGAACAACCTGGACCAGCAGCGGCAGTGATAATGGGGCCATGTGGGCGATCGATACCAGCTACTGGACGATCAACGGCAACAACTGCTCCACGAACCAGATCAAGAAAACCGGGCAAGGGATTCTGCTGGACAACAGTGCCTACACTCCGACTACTGCTTCTGGCGATGCTGGGATCCTGATTGACAGCACAAAGTCCGGCGGCGTAGGAAGTATCACCGTCTCCTGCGTCGAAGTGCAGGGCATGGGAATGGGCAGCGACGGAGATGCGGCTGATTTCTCTGACCTCAGTTCGATCTCCTGTAATAGCGCCGGGACCCAGGCCACTGTGACTTTGAATGGCGTGACCCGCTGGTTTCCGGCACAGACTGCACCGGACGGAACGCGAGTATCTCCCGCCCAGGTTACGATCAGCGGAGTACCGACCGGCAATTTCAACGCGAGTCACGTTCTGGTGTCGTCAAATCCTTCAAACACATCGTTTACATATCCCGTGTCCTGCACGCCAAATGCAACCGCCAATAGCGGAAGCGTCCGTGGCGCCTACGCATGGGGTGGTCTTGGCGGAGATCAGGGGCTCTACATTGGACTTCCCGCGACCGCCCATGAGGGGTCGTACACGTTCTCTTATGTTTCCCTTCACGACGCCCTGAATACGGTACAGATCAACGGGGGCACTCCGAACGGAATCTTTGATCATAATTACTATGCTCGGAATTTTTACATTGCGCCCGATCACGCGGCGGCATGGACCTTCGAAGAAAACTCCGGGAACCCCAGCGTGTACGTGCTAAGCAACTCGGCTTTCACTGACATTGAGAGCACGGCCTGGATTGTTGATCTTTACGGAGCCAACGTAAACGGCCACTATATTTATGGGAACACATTCGCCTACAGCCCCAACAATCCGTTCAATCGGCGTGGGGTAGGAAATGCCGTTTTCTCCTGCATCAACAGTAACGTGACTTGCACGAACGTATACATCTACAACAACTCTGTCGTTAATGTCTCTGGATCGCAGCTGAACAACGATAGTGGAGTCTGGGCATTTCTCGAACCGTCGGACGCGACCGCTTCAAACTGGTACATTGAAGACAACCTGGCATGGAATAGCAATGCTGGCGCTCTTGCCGGCGGCGCGACGCCGGGCGGTACCTTCCTAACCGACTACAACACCTATTTAAACAGTCCGGTCTACGGAGGCGACAACGGAAGTCACAGCTCGGCGCAATCGAATGCGGTCAATCCTTTTGTCTCGAGCAATAATTTTAACTTCCAGTTGTCGAGTGAGACCATCGATCCTCACCTGAATGATGGTGCGACGCTTACCAACCAGGGAGGCCAGATGTTCAACATAGACGGTTACGGTATAACCCGTGGTGCAGACGGAACCTGGGAACGCGGAGCCTATGAATACGTCGTGGGCGATCCGCCGGCGCCCCCCTCCAATTTGATGGCTGTCCCCAAGTAAGTTGGTTGCAGTTCCCTGAGCTGCGCAGTAACAGACAACCTGCGCATTCCTTCGGCGTCTTGTCCTGATCTTCTGTTAGCTGGCGGTGGTTCCTAAGATCGCCGTCAGCATAAATCTCCTGCTGAATCATCTTTCGACCTTCTACCCCACACGATGTCGGTTCAAGTACCGCTAACATTTGCCGTTCCGGTAAACGACAGAAAAGTGTTCGCTGCAAATTTTCTTGCATCGCCACTCTTTCGGGAAGGTGTTGGTTATCAGGTATTGGTCCAGGAAGGCTTTGCGTCTGCGTCACGCGCATATAACGACGCGATTAATCAGAGTACGCACGATCTGATTGTCTTCGCTCACCAGGATGTAATCTTCCCCTCAGACTGGCTGACTCAGTTGATGAAGGCAATTCGGTATCTGGAAGATGCCAACCTGCAGTGGGGCGTTCTTGGTTGCTGGGGCGCGATTAAGGATGGCGGATACGCAGGCCATATGTATTCCACGGGTTTGGGCGTACTCGGGCAGGGCTTCGAACAACCAGCGGAAGTTCAAACCCTTGATGAAGCGGTTCTGGTAATAAGGAAGTCTTCGGGATTGCAGTTCGATAGCTCGTTACCACATTTTCATCTTTATGGAACGGACCTATGCATGGCCGCAGCCTCAAGGAACCTGACGAGCTATGCCATCTCGGCCTTTTGCATTCACAACACCCAGCAGATCACTGTCCTGCCGCAGGAGTTTTATGCCTGTTACAGGCATGTCAAGCAAGCGTGGACACGGTACTTACCGATCGAAACAACTTGCATCACCATCACGCGATTCAATTTACCCATATGTGAGCGCAAAGTGCGTGAACTGTACGCAAAGTATTCTGGCCGGCTGAAAGACGGCATGCCTCGCTTCGATAGCTTTACAGCACTACTGGGACAAGATCGAGAGATCTCGTTTCAGTGCGAAAGCTTTGCGCCTCGCCATTCTGGAAACCTATGAGTGTTTATACCGTCGACCCGCTCCGCGACCCACGCTGGGCAGAATTCGTGAGCCGGCAGCCGCAGTCGTCGATCTTTCATACATGTGAATGGCTAGAGGCGCTGCGCCGGACATATGGATATGAACCTGTGGTTTTCACCACAGATTCGCCCGCCGAGCAACGGCTAAGCGATGGCTTGGTGTTGTGCGAAGTTAACAGTTGGCTAACCGGGCGCCGCCTTGTATCTCTGCCGTTTTCAGATCACTGCCAGCCGCTGATAAGCAGCCCAAGGGCGCTGCAAATCATTCTGCAATTCCTACAGACAAGCCGCCAATGGAAATATGTCGAACTTCGGCCATTGACGGACGTCGGAATAGATGCGGGAACGCACTTCATTGAGAGTGAGAGCCTCGACTTTCACTGCATCGACCTGCGCCCAGACTTGGAAGTCATCTACCGCAAGTTTCATGACAGCTGTGTTAGAAGAAAGATCAAGAAGGCGGAACGTGAAGGTCTGGCATATCGCACCGGTCGCTGCGACACGCTAGTGAATGAATTCTACGGTCTCATCTTGCTGACCAGGCGGCGCCACAAGCTGCCTCCCCAACCCCTGGCATGGTTCCGAAACTTGGTTCGCTCGCTGCAGGATCGGCTGACTATCCATATGTTGACGCACAATGGTAGGTCGGTGGCGAGCATTCTTACCCTGCTACACAAGAACGTCCTTACTTACAAGTATGGATGCTCGGACGCGCGTTTTCACCACTTGGGCGGGATGCCGCTTCTGTTTTGGAAGGCCATTCAGGAAGGCAAACAGATGGGAGCTACGGAATTCGACCTAGGGCGTTCGGCCCCGGAGGACCCTGGGCTCTCTGCATTTAAGCAGCACCTTGGAGCAACTAGCTCTGCGTTGAGCTACTACCGTTACCCGAATTCGCCCGCGAAGTCAGCCGTAGGACAACGGGCAATCCTGATTCGCCAGGCGTATGCGCATATGCCGTCGCCAATCTTTGTCGAGATGGGGCGCCTGGTTTACCGTCACCTCGGCTGAACAATCATCAAAGCGGCGTTGCCATGAGCCTGTCCTCAGCGTTCCTTGATTATTACCGCAGCCCGGATCAATGCGTGAGCTTCCGCCAGGGAGGTGAACCGCGCGATGGTGATGGACCCGGCTACTTCCGGTTCGGCCCGGACGTAACCTGCTTTGGACGCTGCGCATCGGCCTCAGTTTCGGGTGAGCCCGATAGTGCTCTTGATGATGTCCGGACCCGCTCATATGTGGAAGGCTCTGCCTGCGTCGTGCCCTTCGATCCCACGGAAGTCGCCGATAACCTTCGCCAGGAGCGCTACGTTCCAACTCCTATCGTCTCTCAGCGAAACGGGCTGATCCGGACGGCCTACTACGGCGTGCGGCCATTGCTTCCCGTTGGTGCGCGGAAGCACCTCCAACGGCTGTGGCTCAGGGGCAAAACTGAGCAGCCGTTCCCGCATTGGCCGGTCGACTGCACTGTCGATCGATTATTCGAAAAGCTGATGGGCTTGTGTACTCAAGCAAACAGCTCGGGAAGAGTTCCGTTCATTTGGTTTTGGCCGGATGGCAAAGCTGGCGCGGCGATCCTTACGCACGACGTCGAAACGCAGGCTGGATTGATGTTCTGTAGTCACTTGATGGATATCAATCAGTCGTTTGGGGTCAAAGCTTCGTTTCAGCTCATACCCGCGGCGAGATATGAAGTCTCCGAGCAAATCCTCAGGGAGATTCGAACCCGAGGACACGAGATTAATGTCCACGACCTTAAGCACGATGGCCATCTGTTTGCCGACCGCGCAAGATTCATAGAAGCTGCCCAGCGAATCAATGACTACGGACGAAAGTTTGAAGCCCGAGGTTTCCGTTCAGGCGCTCTCTATCGCAAGCCGGAGTGGTATGACGCGCTAACATTTTCCTACGACATGTCAATCCCTAATGTCGGCCACCTCGAGGCGCAACCGGGCGGCTGCTGCACGGTCATGCCATATTTCATCGGAGACATCCTCGAAATTCCTGTTACAACCACGCAGGACTATTCGTTGTTCAACATTCTTGGTTCACATTCGATTGATCTCTGGATGGAGCAGACTCGGTTGATCATGAAGCAACATGGTCTGCTGAGCTTCATTGTGCACCCCGATTACCTCAGGAGTGAACCAGAGCAGAAGACGTATGAATCGTTGCTCAGCTACCTTACGACACTGCGTTCCCACGCATCGCTTTGGATGGCGCTGCCGGGTCAGGTTGATGAGTGGTGGCGTCAGCGACACAAGCTGCGGCTCGTCTCGGAGGGAGATAGCTGGACTATTCAAGGAGTCGGCGCCGAGCGTGCCAGGCTGGCCTACGCAGAACTGAAGGATGGCGAGCTCCACTATTCGCTCGAGAGCGCTAGCGTCACGGTGCCAGCAATTGACCGCTTGCTCCTGCACACGGTGGCCAACTATGACAGCAAAGTGTGCTGATCATGAGAATTGGTTTACCTTGAAGGCCAGCACAGTTTGCGGATGGTCCTACGAGGATCGAAGCAGGAGGGCGTCATGAGAGTTTGTTTCATGACGAATGCTTCGGAATTGGGCGGTGCCGAAAGGGTCTTATTGGAGACGGTCGACGCTGTTAAAGATCGCGGTGTTGAGTGCAGGGTGATTCTGCCAAGGCAAGGAGAGCTATCTCGCGAGTTTGACAAACTGAGAGTACCTTATGCCCTTCTTGATGGTGGATCTTGGGTGTCCTGGCGCGAACCATCATTCTGGGCACGGGGAAAAGCAGCGGCGAAAATTGCCTATAGGTTACTACCTGCAATTCATGTGATTAGACGTTGGAGCTGTGATGCAGTTTATAGCAATGCGCTCACGGTCTGCGGGGGTGCGCTAGCGGCTCAAACACTCAACCTGCCCCACATCTGGCACCTGCACGAGTTCGGCAAGGAGGACCATGGGCTCTTCTATAAGTTTGGGGAGAATGTTTCCAACCGCGCAATTGGCAGGATGTCGTCTACGTGTATCGTTGTGTCGAACGCGTTAGCAGCGAAATACCGCGGGTTTGTTGCTCCTTCGAAACTGAAAGTACTGTATCCATCCATGCATTGGGACAGGAAGAACGAACCTTCAGGCGTACAAGCGATGTCGGCGCCTGCACCGTCGGGCCGTCTGCGTCTAGTCATTGTGGGAGGCCTGGTAGAAGGTAAGAGGCAGGAAGATGCCGTTGTAGCGCTGGATCATCTGCGGCGCGATTGTGTGGATGCGGAACTGTTGATTGTGGGAGAAGGGTATCCCCCATACCGCAACACGATAATGAGTGTGGTTCAGTCCAGATCGCTCCAAGATCGAGTGCAGCTTATTGGCCGGGTGCCGGATGCGACTCCCTTCATACGATCGGCTGACATCGTGCTGGTTTGCTCGAAATCGGAGGCCTTTGGCAGGACAACGATCGAGGCGATGCTTGCTGGGAAGCCCGTTGTCGGTGCCGCCGCCGGAGCGACGATGGAGTTAGTCCAGAATGGCTTTAGCGGCTTGCTCTACACATGTGGCGACGCCGTTGACCTGGCGGCCAAGATTCGACTCCTCTCTGAGCATCCAACTCTGCGTATCCAGTGCGGAGAAAACGGAAGGCGATGGGCCCGTGTCCGATTTACTAAGGAACGCTATGGCGAAGAGCTCATGTCTCTGCTTTCCTCCGCTATCGCCCCCGGCAAAGAGGCATGTCAAGACCTCGTCAGCCTTACGACACACTAAGTCCAATCGGACATACGCATGCACTCAGAGAAGCCATTGGTATCCGTGGTCACCCCGGTATACAACGGAGAAAAGTACCTCTCCGAATGTATAGAGAGCGTGCTGTCGCAGAGCCATAGCCACTGGGAATACACAATTGTCAATAATTGCAGTACCGACAATACGTTGCAGATTGCTCTCAAGTATCAACAACGTGATCCGCGTATCAAGGTAATTAGCAATGACCACTTTGTGGGTGCCATCGATAACCATAACATTGCGGTTCGTCAGATCTCTTCTGAGAGCCAGTACTGTAAGGTTGTATCCGCCGACGACTGGCTCTATCCAGAGTCCATCGAAAGATTGGTGAGTCTGGCCGAGAGCGATCCTCAGATAGGAATTCTTCAGGGTTATGTTCTCAATAGAGATGGAGTGCGATGGACGGGCGTACCCGCAAGTTCACAGATAATGGATGGTCAAGAGGCCGGTCGTCTCTACCTGCTGGGGCAGATCGAGTTCGCCGGAATACCATCGGCTAACTTATATCGTGCCGCTCTCGTGAGAGGGGCAGATCCTCTCTTCCCAGGATCCAATCCGAGCGCAGACGCCGCTGCCTGTCTGCGGTGTCTCCAGCACTGCAGCTTCGGATTCGTTCACCAAATCCTATCGTTTGAGCGGATTCACGACGAAGCGATTACTACGAAGGTCCGCAAGCTGGAAAGCTACCTACTCGATCGCATCGAACTGGTATTGGAATACGGGCCAGCCTACCTCGGCGAGCAGGAACTGGAGTTGCGTCTAAAGCAGATGCTCGACAACTACTATCGGACGCTTGCAGCTGCTCTGGTGAATGGACGGGGAAAGGACTACTGGGCGTACCATGCGACGCGAGCGCGGAGCCTCGGAATCCGCTTAGCCGGCAGCGGTCTCGGCAAGGCTCTGACATCGAAGCTTCTCGACTTAGCTCTAAACCCAAAGCTCACTTTGGAAAAATGCCTACGACGTTTGCGGCAACCTTCAGGCAGCCTCCCCGAAGCAAAAGCTGAATTGCCGGCACTTCAGTAGTCCGCAGCCTCAGAAAATGCTCAACAAACACAGACCCCAAAGAATCGTAGTGTTTGGCCACTTTGGCGCCGGAAATTTCGGCAACGAAAGTACGCTACAGGCGATGCTCTACAACCTGCGCCAGGTGAATCCTGAGGCGGAGATCACCTGCGTCTGTACTGTCCCCGAAAGAGTAGCTGCGGATTACCAGATTGCGGCCCGGCCAATCAGCGAAACGGCCATCAGCGGCTGGCGCTGGCACAATCCCGTAGCGAAGTTGATCCGCAAGCTTCTGATCGGCGTGCCCAACGAAGTCCATCGCTGGTTCAAAGCGTTTACCATGCTGCGCCATACAGATGCATTTGTTGTCCCGGGCACAGGCTTGCTGACCGATGCATACAGTCTGGTGGGATGGGGTCCTTACAATACTTTCAAATGGTCGGTAATCGCTAAGCTTTGCCGCTGCAAGCTCCTCTTTGTCAGTGTAGGTGCAGGCCCCCTATATAGCTGGCGGGGCAAGTTCTTCATCAAGACTGCCCTTGCGCTGGCGGATTTCCGCTCATACCGCGATGTATCGACGCAGACATACCTGGAAACCATAGGCGTTAGCACGACAAACGACAATGTCTACCCCGATCTCGCGTTCAGCCTTCCGGAGTCGCGGCTCCGACCTGCTGCCGGCCAGCCAGGACGGCGACGCATCGTCGGAATAGGGCTAATGGAGTATGCCGGCAGATATAGTGTCTCGCACCCAATGGAGGAGACCTATACCGCCTACATCGACAGTTTGGCGGATTTCACGGCCTGGCTGCTTAGCCGTGACTACGATGTTCGTCTGCTGATTGGTGACGTTACCGACAGGGCTGTGGTACAGCACTTCAAAAGTGTGTTACAAACCCGGCTAACAGGCTACGATGCCGGCCGTATTTCCGATGACACTGTAACTTCGGTCGACGATCTGCTCGCGCAGTTGGCGTCCACTGACTTTGTGGTGGCGACTCGCTTTCATAACATCCTTCTAGCATTGCTTCTTAACAAGCCTGTTGTCTCGATATCATTCCACCACAAGTGCGCTTCGCTGATGAAGCAGATGGACCTATCCAGCTGTTGTCTCGATATCAATACTCTGACGGCGGCAGCGCTGATCGAACACTTCTCTATGCTGGAACGAAACATCGAGCAGCTACGTCACGCGAGCCAACGACACACCGCCATTTGCCGTGATGCCCTGGATCAGCAATATCGCACGCTTGCTACGGCTATCGGCGCTGTGTAAAGACCCATCACATATTTGTCGATCTAGCTATCGCCATGCATACAGCCAGCGAACACTACAATAAACGAGAATTCTGGATTCGGGAAAATCTCCAGTACACTGAGCCCCACTTCCGGCTCTCTAAAGTTGCGCGCCTCATCAACAACCTGATAGGTGACAGGAGGTGTGATCTTCTCGATGTCGGCTGTGGTCCGGCCGCTTTGCGCCACGTGCTGCGAGAAAATATACGGTACCACGGGGTCGACATCGCCATACATTCCGCAGGGCCCAACCTCGCTGAGCTTGATTTTGTTGAAAACCCGATCGCATTTAACAACCAGAGTTTTGATGTAGTTGTAGCTCAGGGAGTGTTCGAATATATCGGTAGACATCAAGCGCAGAAATTCCGAGAGATTGCCGGCCTGTTGCGCAGAAAAGGGCTGTTCGTGGCGTCATACGTCAACTTCAATCACCGTGACGCCCAGATCTACGCGCCTTACAACAACATTCAGGCACTGGATGACTTCACCGCGTCGCTCCAACAATATTTCAATATCGACCGACGCGTGCCGACCTCACACCATGTACATCACCACGAACCAAATCGATGGTACATGAAGCGGATCCAGATGCACGCGAATGTCAACATCCCGCTACTCAGTCGTTATCTTGCGGTTGAGTATTTGTTTGTCTGTTCGCCGAAGAATCGGGTTGATAGCAGTCCACCTCCAAGGCCGGCCCATGCCGATAAGGCTGTGGGGAGCCGGTAGCCGAATTCATGCTGTTTAACCCGACCGTATTGCTCGGCGTATTTGAGATCGAGGTGGAACCGATCTGTGATGAACGGGGCTTTTTTGCTCGCGCCTGGTGTCGTAGAGAATTTGACGCTCACGGCCTGACCTCTACGCTGGTGCAATGCAGTGTCTCGTTCAATGTGCAAAAGGGAACACTACGGGGCATGCATTATCAGGCGCAGCCCGACGCGGAAGTGAAGCTCGTGAGATGTACAAGAGGCGCGATATACGACGTGGTACTGGATCTGCGACAAGACTCCCCTACCTTTACCCAGTGGTTGGCGCTGAGGTTGACAGCTGACCGACGCAACATGGTGTATGTACCTAAAGGATGCGCGCACGGCTTTCTGACGTTAACGAATGATGCGGAAGTCTTCTACCAGATGTCCGAGTTCTATAATCCAGCGTCAGCACGCGGGGTCCGGTGGGACGATCCGGCATTTCAGATTGCATGGCCAGAGACCATTGCTGTGATCTCAGATCGCGACCGGACATATCCGGACTTTAGGCAGCAGCCATGACGTTAGCCACCTATCCCGCATTGAGTGAAGACGCCGCCGCTGTTGGTCTGGAGATGCATGAGTTTGCCGGCGGCCTCTATCCGGTATGCCGAAGCATTACCGGCGACGGGGTGCGGCAGACTCTGGCAAGAATTGCTGATCGCGTACCGCTGAGAATAGTCGAGGTAGAGAGTGGTACTCGGGTGTTCGACTGGACGGTTCCAAAAGAGTGGAATATTCGGGATGCGTTCATAGCCGACGGTCGTGGCAACCGAGTTGTAGATTTCCGTGACTGTAACCTGCATGTGATGAGCTATAGCATTCCGATAGACGAGAGAGTGACATTCTCCGAGCTTAGCAGCCATCTATTTACTTTGCCCGAGCATCCCGATTGGGTTCCTTACAGAACCTCTTATTACAAGGAAGATTGGGGTTTCTGCCTCACACACAAGCAGATGCTGGAATTGGATGAGGCTGCTGAATACCACGTCCGCATTGACTCAACACTGGAAGCCGGATCTCTTACCTACGGTGAGTACTACATTCCGGGAACAACGACCGACGAGGTTCTGATCTCCTGCCACGTGTGCCATCCTTCGCTGGCGAATGACAACCTCTCGGGGCTGACGGTCGCCACTTTTCTGGCAGAGGTCCTCTCTCAGCAGCAGCAGCAGCGCTATTCCTATCGCTTCGTCTTTGTTCCCGGAACAATTGGCTCCATCACCTGGCTGGCGCAAAACGAAGTATCGGCTCGGCGCATTCGGCACGGGATGGTGCTCACGTGCATTGGGGACCGCGGCCCATTTCACTATAAGAAGAGCAGGTCAGGAACCAGCACGATTGACAGGGCTGCAGCAGTGGTTTTGAGGCATGAAACCATCTCCGGTGAAATCGTGGAGTTTTCGCCGTATGGATATGACGAGCGCCAATATTGCTCTCCAGGATTCAATCTGCCGGTGGGTTGTCTTATGCGAAGCGTATGGGGAACGTTTCCCGAGTATCACACGTCGGCGGACAACCTCGAGTTCATTGGCCCTGAACAGTTAGCCGAGTCTCTTCGAGTGTGCCTCTCGATTATTGATGTACTTGAGAACAACCGGAGCTACCGCAATCTAAGTCCTTACTGCGAGCCGCAGCTTGGTCGTCGCGGCCTCTACGGCGCAGTGGGAGGAAAGCATTCCATCGGGGAAGAGATCAACGCCAGGCTATGGGTGCTGAACCTTTCCGACGGCGATCATTCCTTGCTGGACATTGCAGAACAAGCGGGGCTGCCATTTTCGCTAATTCGGGATAGTGCGAGACTACTGAAAGAAGCTGGCTTGTTAGCTCCAGTTAGCGAGGAGCAGAGCACAGTTGGAAAGCAAGTTGACTGATTCGTGAAGTAGCTCCGCCTTCTATCTCCATCTTTCCATCCCCCAGCAGAACACTTCAAAAGGAGTCGACGAGACATGAGAATACTGCTCACCGGCCACTCGGGATACATCGGCGCTGTTGCAGGACCACTGCTGCAGGCCGCCGGTCACGAGGTCAAGGGTATCGACGCCGATTTCTTCGATGGATGTGACTTCGGGAACCCATCGGCAAGCATTCCCGCCATTCGGCAGGACATACGCGACCTGACCATCGGCGACTTCGAGGGAGTCGAGGCGATTGTGCATTTGGCGGCCCTCTCGAATGACCCGCTGGGCAACCTCGATTCAGGCCTCACCTATGACATCAACTATTCAGGTTCAGTTCGATTGGCGAAGCTGGCGAAGGCGGCCGGCGTGAAGCGCTTCGTGTTCTCCTCATCCTGCAGTACCTACGGAGCGGCCGGCGACACTTTTCACGACGAAACCGCTCCGTTAAATCCGGTTACTGCATACGGCCAGTCTAAAGTTCTGGTGGAGAAGGACCTGGCGTTATTGGCGGACGATCATTTCAGTCCGACCTATCTGCGCAATGCAACCGCATACGGAGTCTCTCCTCGTCTTAGGCTCGACATAGTGCTGAACGACTTTGTGGCGTCCGCGTTTACAACCGGCAGGGTGTACATAAAGAGCGACGGCACGCCATGGCGGCCAATCGTTCACATTCGCGACATCGTGAGCGCCGTTCTCGCTACCCTGGAGGCCCCGCGCGAAACCGTTCACAACGAAGTGTTCAATGTGGGCAGGACCGACGAAAACTATCGCATCAGCGAACTTGCGGAAATCGTGGCCGAGACTGTGCCCGGTGCTCGGGTTGCCTATGCCGCTGACGGTGGCCCCGACAAACGTTGCTATCGCGTTAGCTGCGAAAAGATCGCGCAAAAGCTTCCAGGTTTTCGTCCGCAGTGGACCGCCCGCCAAGGAGCTCAGGAGCTGTATCAAGCCTGTCTCGCGACCGGGTTGTCGCGGGAGGATTTCGAGGCAGGAAAGTATGTCCGGATTAATCAAATCCAGCGGCTGCTCAGCCTTGGGAACTTAGACCCCTCACTTCGCTGGACCCATCAGGCTGCCGCGACCGCGGTCTGCGCTTAATTTCTCCGTTTGAGGTTAACGTTATGAGCACAATTACCTTGCGTGTCACTTGTGAACAACCGTCTGCGACGAAGACCTGCCGCTTCTGCGAGGCGGAGCTGAGTCAGACTTTTGTCGACCTGGGAATGTCTCCGTTGTGCGAGAGCTATCCGTCGGCATCGGACATCAGCCGCGGGGAGACTTACTACCCACTCCACGCATATGTGTGTTCGAAGTGCTTCCTGGTGCAATTGGAGGAATTCGAGAGCAGTGAGAATATCTTCAAGGAATATGCCTACTTCTCATCCTACTCTGACTCATGGTTGCGGCACTGTGAGAAGTATTGCTCACAGATGACGCAACGCTTTGCGCTCACTGACCAGAGTTATGTGGTAGAAGTGGCCAGCAACGACGGGTATTTGCTGCAGTATTTCGTTCGGGACAAGATCCCTGTAATGGGCATCGAGCCGGCCGCTAATGTAGCTAAGATAGCAACCGACAAAGGCATCCCGACGCTGGTTCGTTTCTTCAGTGCTAAGCTCGCAAGATCGCTGGCAGTCAAAGGATACACAGCGGACCTCGTCATAGGTAACAATGTTCTGGCCCAAGTTCCGCAGTTAAATGATTTCGTTGAGGGACTTCGGATCCTTTTAAAACGCGATGGCGTACTTACCCTCGAGTTTCCTCACCTGCTTCGTCTGATAGAGCAAAATGAGTTCGATACGATCTACCACGAGCATTATTCGTACTTCTCGCTGCTGACGACCATATCCATCCTTGCGCATCATGGACTCAGAGTTTTCGATGTCGAGGAATTAGCGTCGCACGGAGGTTCACTTCGTGTATATGCTTGTCGGGCCGAGAGCCTGATGCATCCCCTCGAAGCAAGGGTGAGCGCGGTGATCGAGGCGGAAAGGAATGCCGACCTTGACTCAATTGAGGGTTATGAATCCTTCCGTCGGCAAGTGATGCAGGCCAAGGTTACGTTGGTCGAGTTTCTCCTGGACGCGGCCAGAGAAGGGAAGTCGGTCGCGGGTTATGGTGCACCCGGTAAAAGCGCGACATTATTACACTATTGCGGAATTGGTAAGGACCTGATCGAGTACACGGTTGATCGAAGTCCGTACAAGCAAGGCAGGCTCCTGCCTGGAACCCATATACCCATTTACTCCCCGGATCGCATTGCAGAAACTAAGCCCGATTATATCGTCATTCTGCCCTGGAACCTGAAAAAAGAAATCATGGAGCAATTGGAGTTTATTCGCAGCTGGGGCGGCCAGTTTGTAGTCCCCATTCCCCAGGTAACCATCTGCTGAAGACCGTTAGATCGGGAGGTGAGACATGAAGGTAGTTCTCTTTTGTGGGGGAGCAGGTATGCGGCTCCGCGGATATGCCGATGATATACCCAAGCCAATGGTGACGATTGGCTCTCGCCCTGTGTTGTGGCACGTGATGAAGTACTATGCTCATTTTGGACATAAAGACTTCATCCTTTGTCTTGGCTACAAGGGCGGCTGCATTAAAGATTATTTCCTGCACTATGATGAATCCGTCTCTAACGATTTTGTGTGGTCCAGTGGTGGCAAGAAGATTCAGTTCCTGAACCGCGACATTGACGATTGGACGATCACATTTGTTGAAACAGGTGCTAGCGCGACCATTGGGGAGCGGCTGAAAGCGGTCGAGTCGCACCTGCAAGGCGACGACATATTTCTGGCGAACTATGGGGACGGATTGAGCGATGCTCCTCTTCCCGACATGCTGGAAAAGTTTACCCGGAGCAAAGCCACGGCGTCTCTATTGTTAGTACAGCCAACAGCAAGCTTCGATATCGTTAGTGCAAACTCAGAGGGACTTGTGAAAGATGTGTGCCCATTGGCCGGAAGCGATATCTGGATCAATGGCGGATTTTTCATATTAAGGCAACAGATCTTTCGCTACATCAACCCGGGTGACGAGTTGGTGCGTGAACCATTTCAGAGGCTAATCCAGGAACAAGCATTACTGTCCTATAAATACAATGGCTTCTGGCAGTGCATGGACACTTTCAAAGACAAGCAGCGGCTGGAGGAACTGAATCAGGCCGCGGCACCGTGGAAAGTGTGGAACCATGGAGGCGCGCCGGCGGTCACGAATGCGGAGTTGGCCTCAGCCGCCATATGATCCATCTTGGGTTCCAACCCGAGCACCAGGGTCCCCTGAAGGTGCTGTGTCTGGGTGCTCATTCTGATGATATAGAGATCGGCTGTGGGGGCACCATTCTTGATCTGTCACAATCTTATCCTGGAACAAAATTCTACTGGGTTGTCATGAGTGCGCCGGAGGTTCGCGAACACGAGGCGCTTCACGCGGCGCAAGCGTTCGCTGGAGAAGCGTTGGCCGACATAACCCTGAAGGCATTTCCAGATGGATTTATGCCATATGTCGGAGCCGAGATAAAACGGGTCTTCGAAGAGCTGAAGGATAAGCTTTCGCCCGATATCATATTGTGTCCTTGGCGACACGACGCACACCAAGACCACAGGTTGATGTCGGAACTGACCTGGAACACATTTCGCAATCATCTGATTCTGGAGTACGAGATACCCAAGTACGACGGGGACATGGGACGACCCAATGTCTTTGTGCCCCTTGACGACGAACTCTGTCGCAAAAAGACCCAATTGCTTCTCGAAGTGTTCCAATCGCAGCACGCCAAGCCATGGTTTGAGGAGACTACCTTTCTATCGCTAATGCGTTTGCGCGGTATGGAGTGTAATTCTCCGAGCGGCTACGCAGAGGCTTTTCACTCCAGAAAGATACTGTTGTAGCTCAAACCGATGGACAACCTGAGAGAGAAGACCATACGCGGTGGAGCCGCCAGAGTCTGTACGCAGGGCATAAGCGTATTGGTGCGAATGGGCTCGCTGATGGTGTTGGCACGCCTGCTTGATCCGAAAGACTTCGGCCTGGTCGGCATGGTGACCGCATTTACTGGGGTGCTGACTCTATTTCGTGACTTTGGACTCTCCTCAGCAGCTATCCAGCGTGCGACTGTGAGCAGAGAACAGATGTCGACTTTGTTCTGGATCAATATCCTGGTCGGCACCGCGATGGCCTGTGTTGCCGCCATGCTTGCGCCGGCAATCGCGGCATTTTATCGCGAGCCGCGCCTGGTCGAAGTGACGCTGGTAATAGCGACGGGTTTCTTTTTTAATGCGGTCGGAGTGCAGCACGGCGTAATTCTCCAGCGAGAGATGCGCTTTACCACGTTGTCCGTGATCTCGATGATCGCCTTAATCGGTGGGACTGCTATCGCAATTGGCGGGGCCATCCGGGGATACGGATACTGGTCGCTGGTGGCGATGGCTACGGTATCGCCTCTGATCAGCACAGTTGGCTTTTGGATAGCGACGGGCTGGCTTCCAGGCCGGCCCGCTCGGCGATCCGGTATACGTGCCATGCTTCACTTCGGTGGCACCGTCACATTGAATGGACTCATCGTCTACGTCGCCACGAACTTTGAAAAAATACTGCTGGGCCGGTTTTGGGGAGTGGACGCCGTCGGCCTTTACGGACGAGCCTATCAACTTATTAACATTCCCACTGACAATCTCAATTCGGCCGCCGGCGAGGTGGCCTTCGCGGCGCTTTCACGGTTGCAGGACGAACCGAAGCGCCTGAAGAGCTATTTTCTGAAAGGCTACTCGTTAGTCCTCGGCTTCACCGTGCCATTGACGATCGCGTGTGCGCTGTTCGGCAGAGACATAGTCGAGGTCTTCCTGGGGCCTAAGTGGAAGGGCGCGTCGGCGATATTTCAGCTGCTTGCTCCAACGGTTCTGGTGTTTGCCATAGCGAATCCTTTGTCTTGGCTGCTTTCGTCACTTGGGATGATCAAGAGGCTCTTAAGGATGGGATTCGTAATCACTCCCATCATGATCGCTGCTTACTGCATTGGCTTGCCATACGGACCGAGGGGCGTTGCTCTGTCGTATTCCACGATTATGACACTCTGGTTAGTGCCTTTGGTCATCTGGGCACTGCACGGAACTGTAGTGTCGCCGCGGGACGTCCTCCAGCAACTGATCCGGCCGGCATGGTCGGCCGTGATTGCAGCAATTGTGGCAATTGCGGTTTGCGCTGCTTGTGCGCGGGCGTTGTCTCCGCTCTACCGGCTCACACTTGAAACGGGTGTGTTTCTGCTGAGCTATCTATTCCTTCTCCTGATTGTTGGCGGCCAGAAGGCTTTTTACTTCGACCTGCTGCGCGGCGTGATGGGCAAGACAAAGTCAAAGGAACCGAGCCTGGCTTCGGCCTAGCATTTATGGATCCCACGACGCTCACCGAATGTGTCGACCAAGTGTTCGAGCGGATGAAAGCCAAATACCCTCTTGGACAGCAGGTCGCTTTGGTCACCGGCGCCAGCAGCGGCATCGGCCGGGCCGTAGCTTCGAGGCTCGCCCGCGAGGGTGCCCGACTGTGCATAGTCGGCAGAAATACTTCAGCATTAAATGATGTTGCATCGGATCTCAAACCCGAGGCGGAGGTTCGCCAGCTACCGCTCGACATAACTGCGAACGCCAGTCTGGATACGGTACAGGCGTGCATAGCCGAACTCGGACGCCTCGACATATTGGTTCATTGTGCAGCATTCATTCAAACGGCTACCATGCAGAATGCGTGCGTTGACGACCTTGATCGTCAATACGCGACCAACGTGCGCGCGCCCTATGCACTGACCAAGGTTTTGCTGCCGATGCTCAGCAGTTCACGTGGACAGGTTGTCTTCCTTAATTCGAGCGCAGGCCTGGACGCAAGGCGACCGGAAACTGGCCAGTATGCAGCGACCAAGCATGCCCTGCGTGCCATCGCGGACAGCCTTCGTGAAGAACTTAACCCGCAGGGTGTCCGCGTATTGTCGCTGTATTTGGGGCAAACTGCCACTCCCATGCAGGAAGCGCTGTACCGAAAACAAGGGAAAGAATACCGCCCAGAACTACTTCTGCAACCGGATGACGTCGCGACGGTTGTTCTGAACACCCTCTTGTTGCCTCGAACGGCGGAGATAACCGACATCAGCATCCGCCCGATGCGCAATCCCGATTGACCGACGCCTCAAAAAGAACCCGCACCTAGCCAGAAGCTCGAGGTGATACGCGCTTCCTGAAGGCAGGGTTGTCTCTGGATCCCAGAGCCTTGCGTTGCTGTTCTTGGCGCCCGCGATCGGTAGGGAAAACGATCTTGCACCGAACCAAAGAAAGTGGAGTTAGTGATCATGCATCGTGGAATTCGCACCACCTACGGAAATCTTAGGCTGTGGGCGGCGGTTGCTATCGCTGCTGTGTGCAGCCTGCAGCCAATCGCCGTTCATGCTGCGCCCACGATCACGTATGTTCAGAGTGCGTACGCTACTCCTCAGACACCGCAGAGCACTGTTAGTGTCACCTTCACCGGGGCGCAAACCGGCGGCAATCTCAATGTTGTAGTGATCGGCTGGAACGACAGTACCGCAACCGTTAGCTCCGTCAGCGACACCAAGGGCAATATCTATTACCGTGCCGTCGGGCCCACCGTCGTGAGCGGACAATTGTCGCAGTCGATCTACTATGCGAAAAATATTGTTGCCGCTCCTGCCGGCGGCAATGCCGTGACGGTGGCTTTCTCTGGGTCCGCAATGTACCCGGACGTTCGGGTATTGGAATATTCCGGCGCCAACACAACCACTCCGGTCGACGTTACAGCTGCCGGCTCCGGTAACAGCACTGCGGCTAATAGCGGATCGGCGACGACCCAGAGCTCGGCCGACTTGATTTTTGGCGCGGATACCGTAACCACGAAGAGCGGAGTTGGCACCGGATTCACCAGGCGAATCTTGACCGTGCCCGATGCCGACATTGCAGAAGACAAAACCGTGACCACCACCGGCAGCTACAACGCGACCGCGGCGATTACTCCATCGGGCTATTGGATCATGCAGATGGTGGCCTTTCGCCCGGCCGGTAGCTTCACTATTTCCGCTTCACCGTCTTCGTTAAGCATCGCGCAGGGCAGCCAGGGAACTTCGACGGTCACCACCACCGTCAATAGCGGATTTAGCAACTCTATCTCTTTATCCGCAACTGGTGCGCCTTCCGGCACTACCGTAAGCTTCAATCCGAGTACGATTCCTGCACCTGGTTCTGGAACGTCGACGATGACCGTTACCGTGGGAGCTTCCACCCCGACTGGGACCTATCCCATCACGGTGACCGGCAACGGTGCCGGAGTGCAACAGAGCACGACGGTTACTCTCACGGTTGTTGGGGGCCCGAACTTTGCTATAAGCGCTTCGCCTAATACGCTCAGCATCGCGCAAGGCAGCCAGGCTATGTCGACAATTACGACTACGATAAGCGGCGGGTTCAACAGCTCGATAGCACTTTCGGCAAGTGGCGCGCCGTCGGGTGCGACCGTCGCGTTCAACCCCACTACGATACCGGCACCGGGAGCGGGAAGCTCGACGATGACCATTACGGTTGCGACGACTACGCCGACTGGTACCTATCCCATTACGGTGACTGGCAACGGCGGTGGAGCGCAACAGAGTATTACGGTTATCCTCACGGTAGTTGCAGGCCCGAACTTCGCTATAAGCGCCTCGCCTAATACGCTCAGCATCGCGCAAGGCAATCAGGGTACGTCGACAATTACAACCACGATCAGTGGCGGGTTCAACAGTTCGATAGCACTTTCAGCCAGCGGCGCACCTGCGGGTACGACCATAGCATTCAATCCGAGTACGATTTCTGCGCCTGGCTCCGGAACGTCCACGATGACCGTCACCGTGGGCGCCTCGACGGCCGCCGGAACCTATCCCATCACCGTCACCGGCAACGGAGGCGGTATCCAGCGGAGCACGACTGTCACGCTGACAGTGACGCAGGGAGGCATCTCGCCGCCGACCAACGTCAGCGTGACCGATGGCGGTCCGGCCCCGGTCATTCAAGCGGTGCAAAGCTATATCAATTCGACTTATCTGACGGTCCACACGACCCAGCCGTTCAATAGCTCGGGCGGCGATTTGATCGTCATGTTTGCTTCATCGCATGCCGGGGTGACCATGACTCCGAGCGATGCCTATGGCAATACCTGGGTCTCGATTGCCGGCCCCACCAATACAACGCAAGGCTTCGATTTGCGTTCGCAAATCTGGTACGTTGCCAGCCCTGTCACCGGCCCCAACGAGACCGTCAGCGTAGCTTTATCCGCGCCACAGTCCTTCGTGATGTCCATTTTCGTTGTGAAAGGATCGAACATCTCTTCTCCGATCGACGCAATTTCGTTGATCGGCAGCGACAATGGCACGCAGAGCCAGAACGTTGCGAGTCCAAGCATCAACACGTCCATACTGAACGATCAGTTGTTGGGATGGGTGAAAGTCTCGGCCGGAGCAACATTTACTTCTGGCCCCGGATTCATCCAACAACCGGGAGCTTCGTCAAACTTCCTCGACGCGGAGTCGGGCATCGCAGCGACCGCCGGTATGTACGACGCTACCTTCACCATCAGTTCTGCCCAGACCTGGCAGTCTGCCGTGGTGGCTGCATATAACCACACCAATCAGACGACGCTCACCTGGACGGCATCGACCGATAGCAACGGAACCATCGCGCAGTATCTCATCGAGCGTTGTCAAAACGCGGGGTGTAACAACTTCGCGCAAATCGGCACCAGCACTACGACAACTTACAATGATGATGGTCTCACGCCTGCGGCGAGTTACAGCTATCGACTCCGTGCCGAGGATACGATGGGCAATCTGGGACCGTACTCGTCAGTGGTTTCCATCCTGGTCCCACCCGTGATTCCGTCATTGCCGGGCGATTTGACGGCCAGCAGTCCATCGCAAACGGAAATCGACCTGGCGTGGGTTGCTTCCACCGAGACCACGGGGACGATCGCACAGTACCTGGTGGAGCGTTGCCTGGGCGCAAATTGTACTAACTTCGCTCAGATTGCAACCACGGCCAACACTACTTATCAGGATCTCGGCCTCACGTCCGGAAGTACCTACACCTATCGAGTGCGTGCCCAGGATTCGGCGGGCAACCTCAGTCCTTACTCGAATGTCGCCAGCGGCACTACATCGCTTCCGGCAAACGTGGCCTACGTGCAAGGAAATTACGCCACTCCGCAGTCGCCACAGACCAGCGTCTCGGTCACCTATAACGCAGCTCAATTTGCCGGAGACCTGAACGTGGTGGTGGTCGGCTGGAATGACAGCACTGCTAACGTTAGCTCGGTGGTAGATTCCAAAGGCAATCCCTACACCCTCGCGGTTGGTCCAACAGCGGTGAGTGGAACTCTGTCGCAATCCATCTACTACTCGGCCAACATTGCCGCGGCGAGCTCCGGCGCGAATGCAGTCACGGTTACATTCTCAACTGCGGCTGCTTACCCCGACATACGCATCCTCGAGTACGCCGGCGCCGCACAGGCCAATCCTGTGGACATCACCGCCGCTGGTTCAGGTAACAGCGGCACCAGCAGCAGCGGCTCGGCTACCACGACGAATCCTGTCGATCTACTTGTCGGGGCGAACATGGTGGTCACCACAACGACTGGTCCCGGCAGCGGGTTCATCAGTCGCCTGCTCACCAGCCCTGATGGCGACATCGCCGAGGACGAGATGGTCGCGACCACTGGAAGCTACAGTGCTACGGCTCCGCTGTCATCCAGCGGAACATGGATTATGCAGATGGTTGCCTTCAAGGCGGGTGGCAACAATGGGCCGGCGTTGCAATCCATCTCTGTTACGCCCACAAATTCGTCCATCCTGGTTGGAGGCCAGCAGCAGTTTACTGCGACCGGAAGCTATAGTGACGGCAGTCACCAGAACCTGACAAACACCGCAAGCTGGACGTCCAGCCTGCCTTCTGTTGCGACAATCAATAGCAGTGGGTTGGCAAATGGTATCGCGTCGGGTAGTACGACAATCGGGGCCTCGATGATTGGAGTGAACGGTTCAACTACTTTGGTTGTAACCCCAACATTCCTGGTTACGCCTCGTAATGCCGTTGTAACCTTCGCCCAGACCCAGCAGTTTAACGCCACGTCGGGATTCGGCAGCTCGACCTGGTCTGTCGATGGGATCGTCGGGGGGAATCCATCGGTCGGAACTATCTCGACTTCCGGACTCTACAGTCCGCCGGCAATCGCCGGTTCGCACACGATTACGGCTACAACCACCCAGCAGCAACAAGCGAACGCCACGGTATATGTCAGCAATTATGCCGGAACATATACCTACCATAACGATAACTTGCGCACTGGCCAGAACAACAGCGAGACCGTGCTCAGCCCGACGACCGTGAACCATAATCAGTTCGGAAAGCTGGCCTCATTCGCGCTGGATGGCATCGCCTTCGCGTCTCCGCTCTATGTGCAAGGCGTCAGTATCCCTGGTCAGGGCACCCATAACGTAGTCTATGTTGCGACCGAGCACGACAGCATCTATGCTTTCGATGCCGATGGCCTGAGCAACACGCCGTTATGGCATCTCAGCTTTATCGGTTCGGGCACTACGACCATCCCCTGTAACGATACCGGCGAGTGCGGAGATATTCCCGTTGAGATCGGTATCACGGGAACCCCTGTCATCGACCCCACCACGAACACAATGTACGTGGTTGTAAATACCAAAGAGAGTGGTACGAACTACTATCAGCGTCTGCACGCGATTGACATCACAACCGGCGCGGAGAAGTTCGGCGGCCCAGTGGTGATATCCGGAAGCGTACCGGGCTCGGGTGATGGTGCGTCAGGCGGTATGGTGCCGTTTATCGCACTCAACGAATGCCAGCGTCCCGGCCTACTGCTTAGCAACGGTGTGGTCTACATCGGGTGGGGGTCACATGGAGATAACCATCCTTACCACGGGTGGATCATGGGCTACAACGCCAGTACCTTGCACCAAACCATGATTTACAACGTTACGCCGAATGGGTACGGCGGAGGCGTGTGGCAAGGGGGCGGAGGTCTGGCGACCGACGCTACTGGAGACATCTATTACACCAGCAGCAACGGCCCCTTCGATGTCAATAGCGGAGGAACCGACTATGGCGACACCGTCCAGAAGCTGTCTCCCAGCGGTGTCGTGGTTGACTACTTCACTCCGCATGATCAGCAGAATATGGATGTCAATAACCTGGATTTGGGAGCGGGTGGTCCAGTGCTGCTAGTCGACCAGCCTACCGGTTCTTATCCTCACGAGCTGATTACGGCAGGCAAGAGCGGAACCATCTATGTCGTCAATCGCGACAACATGGGACACTACAACCCGAATAACGACAACCAGATCATCCAGTCTCTCCCCGGAGTTCTACCCAACGGTGACCAGGAGATTGGTAACTTCAGCACGCCGGTGTATTTCAATGGCTACATCTACTATGGTGCGGTGAATGACTACCTGAAGGCGTTCCAACTTACCGATGGTCTGTTGTCGACGTCGGCGACTTCTCAGTCGGCCGAGATTTATCCCATCCGCGGAGCGTCGTTCGCTATTTCGTCTAACGGATCGTCAAACGGGATATTGTGGGCGTTACAGAATAACGGGCAGGCGCCGGACAATGACACTGGGGCGCCAGGGGTGTTGTATGCGTACAGCGCTACCAATCTTTCGAGCGAGCTCTATAACACCAGCCAAGCCGGCAGTCGTGACACGCTCGATCTGGCCGCTAAGTTCTCGATCCCGCTGGTTGCGAATGGAAAAGTCTACATCGCCGGCCAGCAGCAGCTTACCGTGCTTGGTTTACTGCCGTAAGTCGTGTTAGCGCGTGTGGCAGGCTGCTTCTGCATTCTGAAAGTCTCTGGTTAATCCTGCACAACTGAACGGAGTACGAGGTCAAAATGGACGTTCCTAACTGTGATAAAGTGCGCATCGCCGTCTTAGGGTTGGGGCACGTGGGTCTGCCTACAGCGCTCGGCTTTGCCGAAATGGGCTGGGATGTCATTGGAGCCGACGACAATGAGTCCAAGGTTGCGATGATTCAGTCTGGCCGGGCGCCATTCTATGAGCCTGGGCTTGACGATCTCCTGGCGCGCGGCCTGAAGGGCGGGCGGCTGGCTTTGTCGTCGGACGTGGAGCAAGCTGTGCGCACGGCTACAATTCTGTTTGTCTGTGTAGGCACGCCACAGAAAGAGACAGGCGAAGCCGATCTTAGTCAAGTTGAAGCCATTGTCCGCACCATTGCGCGGAATTTAAACGGCTATAAGTTAATCGTCGAGAAGAGCACCGTCCCGGCGATTACCGCGCAATGGATCAAGAAGACGGTTTGCCGTTTTGCGAGAACGTCAACCCATGACGCGGGATCCGAGTTCGATGTAGCTTCGAACCCGGAATTCCTCCAGGAAGGCAGAGCGGTCGAGAATATCTTCCGGCCTGATCGCGTAGTGATTGGTGTAGAGTCGGAAAAAGCTCGCGCATTATTGGAGCAGCTCTACAAGCCGCTGGGATGCCGCATCTTGGTCACGAACATTAGTACGGCGGAACTGACCAAACATGCAGCCAACGCATTTCTTTCCACCAAGATTTCTTTCATCAACCTGGTGGCCGATATGTGCGAGGCCGTGGGTGCCGATGTCAGTCAGGTAGCTCTGGGGATGGGACTCGATCCACGCATCGGAACCGAGTTCCTGAGCGCGGGGATCGGCTTCGGCGGCTACTGTTTCCCCAAGGACCTGCGCGCGTTTATGTATCTGGGGCAGGAGCACGGTGTGGACTGCGGACTGCTGCAGGAAGTGGAAAGCGTCAACCTGCGGCGTACGGAGACATTCGTCCGCAAGCTGCGGCAGGCGGTGTGGGTACTCCAGGGAAAGCAGATGGCCGTTCTGGGGTTGGCGTTCAAAGGGGGCACCGACGACATTCGTGAGTCGCCGGCGCTGCGAATCGTCAGGACTTTGTTGGAAGAAGGAGCGCGGCTGCGTGTGCATGACCCTCAAGCCATGGAAGTCAGTAAGCATGAAATTCCGCCCCAAGCTGGCCGCCTGGAGTACGCCTCTTCTCCCTACGAGGCCGCCCGCGGGGCGCACGCTCTGCTGGTGCTGACGCCCTGGCAGGAATATCGGGAGCTGGATTGGGCCCGATTGTACGACGTGATGGAGGTGCCGGTCATTGTCGACGGTCGTAACCTCCTGGACTCTGACGTTGTGCGCTCGGCTGGTTTCGAATATGTGGACATGGGGCGTACTCACTACGACCAGGCCGACAGCGGGTCCGGTGAAATCCTCCGTTGGCCGGTATCTTCGGCGGCTGTGCGAGTCGCTGCCGCCAAGTAGTCAAGGGTCGAGCATGGCGGTCTTAATCGTCAAAAAATGAAACTAAAAGTCACACAAACCGAAATTCAGACGAGGCTGGTTGAACTCTTAATCCGAGGAGTGGTTTCTCGTGAAGAAGCGAACTTCGGGTTCTGTCGCCGTCTGCATCATCGTCGAAAACCTCCCGGTCCCGGCAGACCGGCGAGTCTGGCGAGAGGCACGAGCGCTGGTCGAAGCCGGATATCACGTCTCCATCATTTGCCCCAAAGGAGCGGGATTTGAAGAATCGCACGAGATCCTAGACGAAGTCGAGATTTACCGGCACTCACATCATGAATCGAATGGCACGATGTGGGGATATATCCGAGAGTACGGCCACGCGTTAATAGTAGAGTTCTTACTAGCTTGTCGAATTTTTTGTGGCTCCCGCTTTCGTATTCTTCAAGCCTGCAATCCTCCAGATACACTTTTCCTGATCGCCCTCGTCTTCAAACTGGTTGGCGTGCGGTTTATATTTGACTATCACGATCCGAGTCCAGAACTCTTCGCACTTAAGTATTCTCAAAGTCACATTTTGTATCGGCTCGTATGTCTTGCCGAACGGCTGAGCTGCCGAACGGCTGACGTCGTAATGACCACAAACGAATCCGGACGGGAGACTGCCATCCAGCGTGGAGGCGCTTTACCTGGCAGTACTTTTGTCGTTAGGACTTGTCCCGAGCTGGACGAAATTCATCCCGAACTGTTGGATCCTGAGCTGAAGGAGGGCTTGCAGCATCTAGTCATCTATGTAGGTGTGATGGGTCCCCAGGATGGACTGGACTTGCTTTTAGAGTCGATCTCTTATCTGGTGACGGAGCAGAGTCGCCGCGACATTCTTTTCGCTCTAATTGGTCCCGGGACCGAGGTACCTCGGCTGAAAAAAGCCGTAAAGGCCAAAAGTATTGAGCCATGGGTGAGGTTCCCCGGCCCACTGTATGGAGACGATCTTGGTAAGTACCTCGCCACCGCAGAGGTTGGGGTCGCGCCCGATCCGCTAAATACGCTCAACAATAAACTCACTATGATCAAGATCTTCGAGTATATGGCCTATACCATCCCTGTCGTGCTCTACGATCTCGCGGAGGGCAGGCGATCGGCGGCCAATGCCGCGCTGTATGCGACACCAAACGATCCAGTTGACTTTGCGCAGCAGATCGCCAAATTACTCGACTCCGAGTCGCTGCGTAAGGAGCTGGGGGGTGCCGGGAAACGGCGTATTTATGAGGGCGGACTCAATTGGGGCGTCGAACAGGTGACACTTCTGAAAGCCTACCAGACCGCACTGCCAAAAGTGACGTCGTTGTTGGCCGTCGATAAGGCTACTTGCGAAGAACAGCGGACAGCAGCCCAGGGTGAGCAACACAGCTGCTGACTGACCTTCACCCAAAGGCGAGACGACGTTCCTGTCAGACACAAGAACAACCGCTGATAAGCCTCGCTATGAGTAGCCCTACCTCCTATCGGCTTTTTGCGATTCTTTGTGGAATTTCCATACTACTCTGGTGGAGCGCTTTGGCCGAGGTATTCTCCCTCGCCATAAACAACGGCGCCTACACCCACATTCTGCTAATACTTCCGATCAGCTTTGTACTCATCGGACTTCAGTGGAGGAAGCGGGTACTAACTCCACAGTCGAACGTGCGCGCGGGAGCTGCGCTGCTCGCATTAGCGGCACTTGCTGGTCTTAGCGGATGGCAATGGGCTAAAGCCAGTCCTTTCGGACATGAGATCCGGCTGACTATCGAAATGGCGGCTTTGGTTACTTGGTGGATAGCTTCCTTCGTACTCTGCTTCGGCGGACGCGCTTTCCGCCATTGCCTCCTCCCGCTGCTTTTCTTATTTTGGCTAGTCCCTATGCCGGCGTTCGTGCTGAGCCAGGTTGTCAAGGGGCTACAAGAAGGGACGGCTTCGGTAGCGCGAGTCTTCTTTGTGATAAGTGGAGTGCCAGTGAGTCAAAATGGCACCATTCTGAGTGTGCCTGGGGTTACGGTCGAAGTGGCGGAGGAGTGCAGCAGTATACGTTCAAGCATGATGCTGGTCGTCACTTCCATGGTGATGTCCTACATCCTGCTTCGCTCTTTTTGGGGCAGAACAATCGTGACCCTTGCGGCGCTGCCTCTGGCGATCGCAAAGAATGGGCTGCGAGTGTTTACCTTGGCGGCGCTGGCTGCGTATGTTGATCCTGCGGTGCTCAAGAGCTGGCTTCACCGTCAGGGCGGAGTTTTATTTTTCGCCGTGGCGCTGGCCGCGGTGGCTGCCCTAATATGCCTGCTCGCTCGCCTGGAGCGCAGGCAAATGTACATAGCCAAGATGCGGCTGTCCTACCCGACAGTACCTTGAACTTCCACTGCCAGGCATCATGATTTGTGGTTGCCGTTGGGTAACCATGTATGGCGAAAGAAACCAACCGAAGGAAATATGGAAAGCTACTTTCACAGTCCCACAACCGTATGGCGAGGGCGCAATTATCGCCGCTTTGAATTGGCGTTTCCAGTACGACTGAAATATCAGACAGGCTCCACAACAACGGAGATCGACGGCGTCAGCAAGAACATTAGCCTTGGCGGACTGTTGGTGAGAAGTGCTAGTCCTATTCCGGCAGAGACCGCGGTGACATTTGTGTTAAGCGTTCACGCCAAGCATGCGCTGCGGCCGGTTCACCTCATGGGTGAGGGGCAGGTGATACGCATGGAGCAGGAAGAGGCCGAGGAAGGCTTCGCCGTTGCCGTCAAGTGCAACGCACCATTCATTGATCTCGAAGACTACCTGCCGTCCTGATTCGGTTCAAGTGACATAAAGAAGCAGTTCAGTCAGAAACTGGATTATGCTGCAACACAAAAGGCGCTCTCGTTTGAGAGCGCCTTCTTTTTTGCATTGCTTGAATCGAGGACTCTTTCAAATGGGCTGGTTTCCTCGTGCCCTGCGCCGGGATTGGTAAACTGCGCCGCTGCACGCCAGGAGAACCAAAAGGATGTAAAGGAGGGTCGCCCCACCCTCGGCTACCCGGCCAAGCGGGATCTGCCCCCACATCTCCTGCGGACCATTCGGATTGAATGGCTGGGTGTAAAGCCAAAGATGCGTGTATGTACTTAACGCCGGGTCATGGCTGATGTTTTGAACATACGCCACCAGGGTTTGTGCCGTCGCGTCCAACCCGCTCAAGCTAAATCCACGTCCGGTTGCCAAGGACGTAAGGTACCAGAGCGCCTGCGAGATGGAGGACTGTAAGGACGAGTTTCCTACGGCATTGGTGAACATGTCATTCACCAGATATGCGAGCGCCTGATAGCCCTGAACTCCAGTCCAGCCGCTGACCACTGCCGACCAGTTGGCGTTGCCGAACAGCGAATCCTGGCCAATGTTGCTGGCATTCAACGTCGAGACTTGATAGGAAGTAGCCGTCCAGTGCTCGCCGGCGAAGACGTTGTCGTAGTAGTCGTCGCAAATCATTCCTGGAGAGGTCTGTCCAGGGCCGACATTCGTCCCGTTGATGGAGCCATCATAAAATCCGGTTGCGACGGAGCCTTCAGGTCCACCGCTCCAAACGTCGCCCTGATAGCTGCCATTGAAGTACATTATGGTATTGCCCAGCTGCGCATAAGCCGAGGGTGCCAAGAGCGCGCAGCTAAAAATTGTCAGGCAAAACAGGATCTTTTTCATGGTTTTATCGTAATTCCGGCTAAACCCAGCTAGTCGGACTTCACCCCTACGATCACTAAGTTAGCGCGAAATCAAAAGCTGTCAAGAATGATAATTTCTGCGTCCGGTTGCAAGGCTTTGCAACGTGTCGCAAGTGGTTTATTTCAATAGACTTCCAGCCACTATCCCCGCCGTAACGGCGGAGGGAATTCTTTCGCGAAATAAGTTCGCGAGGCGCCGGCTGGTTTCGATTATTTTTCGCCTCGCGCTTATTGCACGACGGTTTTCCGGTTTCGTGGCATCATCGCAGAGGCTGCTTTCGATGATTTGTCACATTCGACTTTGGCTGTAAGGCGGTGGCCCATATTCAGCATTCTGCATGCCATCTTCGAGGTTTCGTCCTGATGCTTTCCGGTCGTCGATTCATCATTCTGTCATTGTCCGTTTGCCTGCTTTTGGCTTCGTGTTCCCGAGATCCAAATGTTCGTAAGCAGAAATACCTGCAGACCGGCCAGCAGTACTTCGACAAGGGAAAGTATCGCGAAGCCGCCATCGAGTTCATAGATGCTATCCAAATTGACCCGGACTTTGCCGCAGCGCACTACCGGCTGGCCGAGACATATATCAAACTGCAAAAGCCGCAGGCAGCAGCGCAAGAGCTGGCCCGCACCGTCGAGTTGCAGCCGGAAAACTACAAGGCTCGCTTAGAGCTGGCAAATCTGTTAATCCTGGCCCGCGATTTTCCGCAGGCACAGGAACATATCGATTTTCTGCTGAAGCAGCGTCCTAATGATCCCGTGGTTCACTCCACCCTTTCCAGCTTGCTCGCCGGACAGCAGGATTTCTCCGGAGCCATAAAGGAATTGCGGGAAGCTATTGCATTAGACCCGAAACAATGGGGGTTTTATCTGGAGTTGGCGATGTTGCAGCTGAAGCTGGGGCAGCCAGATTCAGCCGAAGCCAGTCTCAAGAAAGTAATCGAGCTCAACCCGTCGGCCGCGCAACCGCACCTGTTGCTGGGAAGCTATTACCAGTCGCAGGGACGCTTTGCCGAAGCCGAGCAGCAGTTTCAAACGGCCATCCACATGGACCGCAATAACCCGGAATCGCGGGCCGCGCTGGCGCGTTTGTATATCGCCGAAGGGCAAAGCGCCAAGGCTGAGGAATTTCTCAAGCAAGTGAAGCGCGAATTTCCGGATGACTCAGCCGGTTACCGCATGCTGGGTGATTTTTACGCCGATACCGGGAGCCTCAACCAGGCACTCGCCGAATATGCGACGCTTTATCAAGACCACCCCAAGGATATCGACGTCCAGCGCAACTACATCCACCTTCTCATTCAAGCCAATCGTTATGCCGACGCGGCAAGGCTCAACAATGAGCTCCTGAAGGCGAACCCCAAGGACAACGAAGCTCTCATTGCTCGCAGCCAGATCGAGATCAGCAGCGGCAGTCTGCCGGATGCGATTTCGACATTGCAAATGGTGGTCAAGGCGGAACCTGATAATGCCAACGCGCATTACACGCTGGGAGTGGCGCTGAATAAATCGGGGGACCTGCAGGGCGCCGAAAGGGAATGGCTGGAGGCGGTACGATTGCGTCCCGATCTGGTTGATGCGCAGCGGGCATTGGCCGGCGCGGCGCTTCGGCGGGGCGACCCAGGCCGACTTGCAGACGCTGCCACGCAGATCATCAATCTCCAACCCCATGCGCCGGATGGATACTCTCTGCGTGCTCTGGCCGAGATTCGTAGCAACCAATTTGCCGCCGCAGAACGGGATATTCGCAAATCCATCGAAGTGGCGCCGCAGAACTCCTTAGGGTATGTCCAGCTGGGAAATCTGAGGACCGCGCAAAAACAATATACCGAGGCGGAAAAAGCTTATCGGCAAGCGCTCGATCTCAATAGCAATTCTAAGGACGCACTGCGTGGGTTGATGGATACCTATATTGCCCAGAAACAGATTGATCGGGCCATTGCCGCGGCCAACGCCCAAATTGTCAAAGCTCCCAATAACAGCAGCTTCTATCTGTTGCTGGGCGATTCGTTGTTTCGAATCAAGAAAGACTTCGCAGGAGCTGAAGCAGCTTTGAACAAGGCAGTTCAACTCGATCCTGCCAACTCCGAAGTCCGGCTCACTCTTATCGAACTACAAACCGCCAGAGGAAATGTTGATCAGGCAATTGCCACCTGTAAGCAGGCTATCAAGGAGCAACCACGCGTCGCTGCCTTCTACATCGTCTTAGGTGAGTTGTACGAGTCGAAGCAACAGTGGAACGACGCCAGAAACGCCCTTGATCAGGCGCGCGTGCTTCAGCCCGACAACCCCATCGTCACCCGCGATCTCGCCATTGTGACGCTACAAAGCGGCGGCAATTTAGATGAAGCCCTGTCGCTGGCCCAATCCGCACAGCACAGCATGCCCAACTCGCCTGAAGCGGCTGACACGCTGGGCTGGGTTTACTATCGCAAAGGAGAGTATCCGCTGGCGCTCAATCTGTTTCAGCAAGCACTCAAGTTGCAGCAAGACCGCAACCTTCCGGATAGTGCCGATATTCACTATCATCTGGGGCTGACGTATGGGAAGACAGAACGCCCGGCACTGGCAAGACAACATTTCGAACGCGCTTTGAAGATTGACCCGAACTACAGTGCCGCAAATGATATCAAGCAGCAACTAGACGGCCTCAAGAACTGATCCGGTTCGCCCGCTCACACATGCAGCAGCCTCAAGTGGAGAAAGCAGGAAGGCAAACTGGCGGCAGGCGAAACCTGCTCGTTGATCGCGCTTCGCACGGCAATGAACTACGCATTCCCGTCCGCGCGATTGGCCCGCTCTGCCTGCTGACGTTATGCGCAATCCTGGGCGCTGGCCTTTGGCCCTTCCACGCCCCGAAGAACCAGGCGACCTGGATACAAGGTGAAAACGGTATCCGCTTCGGCAAGCACGGAACAGTTCTGAGCACGGCAGCGCTTCCCATGGGCGGAGGCGACGGAGCCTGTACGGTTGAGGTCTGGATCAAGCCGGCTAAGCTCTGGAGAACTGGTGCGATTGTGACATTTTATAACTCGCGACTGGCGCGCGAGTTTTCGATTGAGCAAGACTTCGCGGATTTGCTTTTGGCTGTTAGGAGTGGCCGCAATGAAGAGGATCGCCGGCAGTTACTGGTAAAGAATGTCTTCCGCGAGAAAAACCCGTTTGTAACGCTGGTGTCAGATGGCAGGGGAACGATGGTGTATGTGGACGGCCAATTTGTAACCACCGCTCCAAGGTTTGCGTTATCGAGTGGAGACCTGGCAGCCCAGGTAATAATTGCTACTTCGCCGGTGCGCGATCATAGCTGGTCGGGCGATCTGACAGGCTTGGCTGTCTACGACGCTGCACTCAGTCCAGCGAGAGTTCAGGAGCACTACCGGGAGTGGGCAGCAAATGGTGCTCCAATGACGGAGCAAGATGCGAATGCCGTGGCCGTGTACTTATTCAAGGAACGCGGCGGCTCCCGCATTTCTAATGTTGTGTCGTTGGCACCAGGTCTAGAAATCCCAGAGAAATTCCTGGTTGTCGACCAGCTTCGATTTGAGTCGCCGGTGTCAGAATTCCGCACCGAAGATACTTATCTGAAGAATGCCGTGATCAATGTTGCAGGCTTTGTGCCTCTGGGTTTCATTTGCGGGTTGTATTTCAGGGCAGTGCGAAAAGTAAAACATGCTGGGCTGATTACAATTTTGATTGGCGCAGCCGTAAGCTTGACGATTGAATACTTCCAATCCTATCTGCCAACTCGCTTTTCCGGCGTGACCGACCTGATCACCAATACTGCGGGAACCTGGATCGGAGTAATGCTTTGCGGACTGGTCGTGGGCCGCGCGTCGCGGTATTGGGCTGGACGGTCCACCGCCCAACCCAGTTAGAAGATCGCATAACCACGCTGCGGATTGGGCGGCAGGTGGCCTTTAAGGAACCGTTGCCGATGCCTGGTTCGAGTAGGGGCTTTCTTGTCCCTGGTTATTGACGGCGGTCGTCACATAGTAATAAGTCCCGCCATCTTGAACCGCTAAATCGTTATAGGTTGTAGTCGTATCCAGGGAGGAATTGATCTTTGTATAGGTACCGCCAGAGGTTGTGCTGCGGTAAATATTGTAGCCGGCGATGCCCGGCGACTGGCTCGCTGTCCAGGAAAGCTGTACCTCCGCCATCACCGTCAGGTTCACGATTGTGGTTTGCTGAATGCCGTTTCCGGTCGCGGTAACCGTGAGGGGATAGGTTCCTTGCAGGGTCGTGCCTACTGTAATTGTCATGACCGAGGTTCCCGAGCCCGGTGCGGGAAGCGTTACCGGATTGAAGGTCACAGTAGTCCCGCTGGGTGTGCCAGAAACGGACAGGCTCACGGGATAATTGAACCCACCGCTTACCGCAACGGTAATCGTCGAAGTTCCCTGGCTTTCCTGAATCACACTGAGGGAGCTTGGCGATGCCGAAACTGTGAAGCTGGGACCGGCCGTTACCGTCAACGTCACGGTCGTACTCTGCTGCGTGCCGCCTCCGTTTCCAGTCACGGTGATGGGATACGTGCCCGCCGGCGTGCTGCCGCCAACGCTGATGGTCATCGTCGAATTACCCGATCCGGGAGCAGGTATCGGGTTCGGACTGAAGCTCGCGGTTGTTCCCGAGGGCAATCCGGAGGCTGAAAGCGAAATAGAGTTGTTAAATCCGCCACTGATGGCGGTCGTAATCGTTGATGTGCCCTGATGGCCTTGTGCGACAGTCAACGAGGTTGGCGACGCCGAGATGGTGAAGTTACCCATAGCTGCGGGACGAAAAGCCGCCATTTCATCCGTCCAGCTGTCGGTTTGCCAGGTGTAGTTGCCGGCCGTCGCGGTTGCCGTGCCTTGTATCCAGTACTCCGGCCACCACTGCGTGGTTGGTGCGCCATCAATCAAGCTGTAATTTGTGCCCGCGGTCGGTGTGCCGGAATGCTGTAGTCCCACTCCCGCAACCACGAGCTCTCCGTTCCCCGCAGGCGTCTTATTTGTGCCGGTCAACGGGTTTTGCAATGACACGCCATCCTGCATCTGGCCGAAATTTGTATCCAGCGAATTGGAGGCTGCTACACCTTTCCAAGCCTGGCAAGCGATCGCCAAATATGGCCGCGACTGCGAAGTTGTCAGCGTGATGGTAGTCGACGATGCGACCGCATTCTGCACGTAGTAAATTCCAAACCACTGCTGCAAATTGCTGTCGAGATGAATTGGGATCGCACCCGTGTAAGCGCCATTGCTATTGTCCGCGACCGAAACCAAACTGTTGCCGCCCCCAGAGTCGAAGCTGACTTCGCAACTGATGAGGTCCCCGGCGGTAGGAGTGCCGATAGTGACAGCGGCCGTGGTGGAGTAAGTGGTGCCGTTGTCGTGCACACCGTGGATGTTGCCGTCCAGCGTAATTCCAGGTCCCGGTGCAGTGACGGTCAGGGTTATCGTGGTTGATTCTTGTATGCCCCCGCCGTTGCCGGTGACCGTAATCGGATAAGTGCCGGGCGGAGTATTCGAGCCGACTACGATGGTCATTGTTGACGAACCCGAACCCGGCGCGGGAATAGTGGCCGGGTTAAAGCTCACGGTTGTTCCGCTGGGTGCTCCGGTGGCCGAAAGGCTGATAGAACTGTTGAACCCGCCGCTGATCGCAGTCGTGATTGTCGAAGTCCCTTGATTGCCCGTCGCAATCGTCAGCGAACTTGGCGAAGCTGAAATCGTGAAGCTGGGTACGATGACGGTGAGTGTGACCGTGGTGCTCTGCTGTACACCTCCACCGTTGCCGGTGACCGCTATCGGATAGGTGCCCGGTGGAGTGCTGGCCCCCACGGTGATTGTCATCGTCGAGTTGCCCGAACCGGGCGCGGGAATCGGATTAGGGCTGAAACTCACGGTAGTGCCGCTCGGCACTCCGGAAGCCGACAGAGTGATCGCGCTATTAAACCCGTTGCTGATGGCGGTCGTGATCGTCGACAAGCCCTGATGGCCGGGGCTCACGCTGAGCGAAGCAGGCGACGCGGAGATGCTGAAGTTAGGTCCCGCCGTCACCGTCAGAGTCACGGTAGTCTGGTTTTGAACCCCGCCGCCGCTTCCAGTAACCGTTATCGGATACGTTCCCGTCGGCGTGCTCGCGCCGACGGTAATAGTCATGGTGGAGCTGCCTGATCCCGGTGCGGGAATCGGATTGGGACTGAAGCTCACCGTGGTTCCCGATGGCACTCCGGATGCCGACAAACTGATCGCACTATTGAAGCCGCCGCTGACCGCGGTTGTGATGGTCGAGCTGCCCTGGTGACCTTGGGCCACGGAGAGGGAAGAGGGCGACGCTGCAATGGTGAAACTCCCTGTCGTTGGGGTTCGGAAGGCCACCATTTGCATGATCCAGGATCCCGCAGGGCTGACCGGCGCGGTCGCAACGTAGCTACCCGTGGCCGATACCGACTTGTCCTCGGCAATGTCCCCGTCGGGCACAGTCAGGATGCGGTTGGTGAAGCCGACGCCCGGCCCAGTGGTTAAGGTTTGAACCAGGTTTGCGCCAAAGATCAGATCGGTGGCATTGGTGGTTGTCGCCGACCCGCTATTGCTCAAGGTGCTGCTTCCGACATTCGCCGCGGTCACGTCAACCGGGTTGTTATGGTCGGCGCCGCTGTACTCCAGGATGCGGACGTCAGGGGACACGGCCGCAGTTGAAAACGTCACGGTAACGACGTTGCCGGCTACTCCAGCCGCAGCGATGTTTTTTGCGTAGTAGATCGACTGGGTCGCGATCCCAGTCTGTATGGTCGGTCCGACGGCCCGCGTATAGGTATTTCCCTTTGAATCCGCTACTCGATTGACTACCGCCGTGCTGTCATTCCACCCCACAACCACGACATTCAGGTCGCCCGCGCTCTGGGGAGCATTGAAGGTCACGTTGACGGTCGTTTGCGGCGTTTGCGGCGCTGCGTAGCCGCCCTGTACAAAGCTGATCCCTACCGCAGGAGTCGGCACTTGCAGGTCGCCAGCGTAAGTTTGTTGAATCTCGCCGGCCGTCAGCGCACGATCGTAGATGCGCAAATTCCGGATTTCCCCGGAGCTGAATTGCGAACTCCCACCACCCGAGAACAGGTGAATTGGATTGTTGCCGAACTTGTCGGTGTTGGTCGCCGAAGCAAGATTCCATGCCGGGCTCTGCGGCACGCCGTCGACGTACAGGCTGATCTGGTCGCCGCCTGTCTGCGTCTTATCGTAGACCACTGTCAGCTGGTGCCAGACTCCTGAGGAGGGCTGCGCGTAACAGTTCGCGGTTGTCCCCGCGTTCCCGTGCAACGTAGCCCGCATACCGTGACAGGTCTCATCATCAGGGAAAAGGGCGAATCCCGGGTTTGAGGCCGCGCCATTGCCGCCGGACGCGATCAAAACGCCGCCGGCGGTTGTGTAATTCCGGTTCACCCATAGGCTGATACTGGTTGCCTGGCTGGCGCTCAGATCAAGCGATGGTGTGCTGACCACGCCTCTGTCGGTATCACTGGACGACACCGCCCAGCCTCCCACGTCGTGGGACCAGCGCATGCCGTTCGACAATCGCGCGGCGTTGCCGTTCCCGGATGCATCGAATGCGACATTTCCGCCCCCCTCATCGAATTTCCATTCCCCAATGGGGCTCTGTGCGACCAGCGATACGGTCGCAGCAGCCAGGAACACAAGAAAAGGAAGAACGAAGCGAGCGATAAAGAAGGAAGAGTAGAAAAGCCGCTTGCGGACGATCACCATGGCCCTCCCGCTGAACGTTCTTCTCGAAGCCTGTTATGACGCAGGAGGCTCGCGAAAAGCACATCTCAGCTTAGTGGAACGGAGGGGGAGGGTCACCGGTTAGAGGACCAATTTTAATTACGAAAGTAACCATTGGTAACCTATCGTCGGTACAGATCGCCCAACCGTCTGCGATTGCTGGGCTTATGCGGCTCGGAACTCAGCTCTGCTGGGAGGTCTCATCGTCCGTCACGAGAAATCGCGGTGGCGGTTCCGTTTGGGGTGCAAGCGGAGTAAATTGTGGATTCGGGAAACTGATGTACTCCCACCCCTTTTCGTCGTCGCGGGAGATCTGCCGTGTCCTTTCCGCCGCCACCTTCCTCGAACCCGACGCACGCGCTGGCTACCGCCATATTGAACTACAACCCCGAGTGGGCAAGACTTGCGCTGGAGCAGGGGGCGGACATCTTCGCCAAGAGTCAGCGGGGCGAGACCTTGCTGGCCGAGGCGCTTACCTTCGGATTACGCGCCTCCAAGAGGAAGGAAAAATCGGTCACTGGGCGGATGTTCGCCGAGGGCCAGATCAAAACCGCAGCTTTGCTGCTGGAGCACAGCCGAACCCAGCCGATTGAACGATTTGGCCTGTTCGACGCGGTCCTCGCCCGTAATTTTGCCGCAATCCACCACCATCTTCAGCCGGCGCGCCTTGCGGAAGGCGCTGCCGGCGAGTATCGCAAGGCGCTGGCCCACGCGGTGGAACAGGAGGATGCCGAGATCGCCAAGCTGCTGCTTGCAGTGGAGCGATTTTCGCTGTCCGACGCGGTCAACACCGGGGACTCAGCCGCCGTCCGCTCGGCGATCCAACGCGCGCCGCTCGAGGACAGCAATGCCGACGAGTATCACCGGTGCCTGGTCGATGCGGTGCGGCAAGACAATTCCGAAATCGTGGAGTTGCTGCTCGCCGCGGGTATGAGCGCCAACACCCGCATCAACTGCCCATCTGACTGTGGAACCGAGTTGCCGCTTCTCGCCCATGCCGTTCACGGTTGGAACAAATGGCCGCTACTTACCTTTGCCGCAGTTCGGGGCACTACGGCGGCGATGCGGGCGCTGCTGAAAGCCGGCGCCGATCCCAACGCAAAGCCGGATGCCATGGCCCAACCGCACGGGCCCTTTCACGACGGAGCTTATGAGCGCGGCCTGGCGCTCGGCAGGCGGGTCGCTCGCGCCCAGGAGGCGGCCAGGGAAGCTGCGTCAGCGCAGCCGGATGCTGATCCCGATACACAGTCGCTGTCCATGCTCAAGGCGGTCAATGCGGCTATGGCATCGATGCCCGTGGCGGATTATTCCGTGGAGTACGTCGAGGATTACGCCGCTCACATTACTCCGCTCATGATCGCCGCTAACACGTCCAGTCTCGCTGCGGTCAAGTTGCTGGTGGAGGCGGGCGCGGATTTGGGCGCCAAAGATAAGAAGGGCCGGACCGCTCTGACCTATGCCCAGCAAGGCAAGTTCAAACGGGTCGTCGCCTATCTCGAAACCGCCTATGAAAAGCGGGACGCAGCCGGAGAATTGACTCTGCGTGAAGCGGCGGCCACCGGCACGCTCTATCGGGTGAAAGCGTTGCTCGAGGCAGGCTCCGATGTCGAGCAACCCGACGAACACGGCCAGACGCCGCTGATGCTCGCCGTGGCGGCGGGCCATGCGGAAGTGGTCAGAATGCTGTGCGCAGCGGGCGCCAATGTGCATGCCACGCGCGGCGACGGTGGCGATCTCTGGACCTGCGCCTTTGCCAAGCCCGATGCGGAGATCATCGGTTGTCTGATCGAACATGGTCTCAGCCCTAACCAGGCGCGAGAATCGGGACCTGCCTTGTTGTTGGCCTTCGGCTCCCAGAAGCCCACGGACGTTCTGAAACTCTTGCTCGCCAATGGCGCCGACGTCAACGCCCTGGTGCCGGCGGAGGTGATCGAGAGGGCGAAGCGGAAACGTCAAAGACCGTTGGAATTTCTGAGAGCACTTCGGCTGGGAGTCAAGCGCGAGCCGGAGCCCGCGGAAGATCTAAAAGGTCCATGCAGCGTGCTTGAATTCGCAAAACACTTCGCGTCCAGCGATGTCTACTATCTTCTCCACACCCACGCGGGCCGCCCGGAAGGAACCAGCGAATTTTTCTACGAGAGTGTGCGTGATGCGCTGAAACAATGTGCGGTTCTGGCCGATGAGAAGTTCAAGGCGGAAGCGGCGCGCATCGGTACGATCCTGCGCGCCAAGCCGCTGCCGTGGAAACGGCGCAAGGGCGTCATCCACTACTCGTCATTGCTGGACAAGGCGCTGGCCGCGCACTACGGACAGTCCGAACCGGTGGTTGCAGGCCGGAAACCGCCGCGGCAATTGCTGCAAAGGCTGCAGGCCGAGGTGGCAGCCAATGGTTACACGCTGGTCTATACCGGGCTGGCGGAGACCTCGTTGCAGCGGCTGCTGCTGTTTCCACTGAACGAACCGCTGGCCGCGATCGCCGCCTGTGGCACCAACGCCGCCAACTATGGCCACGACACGCGCGACGTTGTGAACTGGTGCGCCGAGACCCGTCGCGAACATCCGCTGACCGTGATCGGCGTCGGATTTGATTTCATGGATATAGGCTTTGCGCAGCCCATCCAAAATAGCGAAAAACTCGCTGCCCGCATTGCCGAGTTCTGCCCCGATGTGCAGGTCGCCGCCAACGATCCGCAAGCTGTCGCCACATTCGCGAAAGAGCTGGAAAAGAGTGCGCGCTGTTTCTTCTGGTGGGATTGACGGTTCCGATATTGGCGCGATCCGCGGTCTCGCAGAGTCTCGGCGACTCAAGCCCTCCCGCAGGCGCACGCGTCGAACCAGCTTGACCAGAGATTATGCGATCAATATTGGCGTGAGAAGAATCGGCGAATCACTTAATGCCACCGGATCTGGCCGATCTATTGTCTATGCCGGGTAGTTGCCGGCGATGTAGCCTTCCAGGTGACGGATCGTCTGCTCCTGCCCCGAGATAATCCACTTCACGAGATCGCCGATCGAAATCACGCCCAAGACCTTGGTCGACTCCATAACAGGGAGGTGGCGAATGCGGTGATTGGTCATGATGGTCATGCATTCGTCAATCGTCTGCTGTGGGGTAACGAAGATTACCGGGCTGCTCATGATCTCGCTCACCGGCGTGGTTTTCGAGGATCGGCCCTGCAGAATCACTTTGCGAGCATAGTCGCGTTCGGAGACCACGCCGACCAGCTTGCCTTCCGCCAGCACGAGCAAGGCGCCCACTTGCTCGTTGGCCATCTTCTCAATCGCCTCGTAGACAGATTGGTCCGGAGTTACGGACAGAACTGCGTTTTTCGGCTTTTGCCTTAGCAAATGCTCAACGTTGTCGCTCAACTCCATGGCAACACCTCGCGGCTGGTAACTGTAGTACGAGCCATCGGGCAGTTGCAAGATGAAAGCGGCAACCTGGTAGCTGAAGCTGACGGCGACCAGGGCGCGGCATTCCGAGCGACAGAAGCTATTTCTGTCCTTTCACCTCAACCCGGTCCATGACCTCACGATTGCCGGCATACGATTGCGCGATGCCGAGCGCCACCCGATGTTGCCGCTCGGTGTCGACGATGCCGGTGAGAATGACTGCGCTGTCGGTCGCATTGGCCTTGACATTCTGTTTTGAGAGACTTGGCTCGGCATCGAGCTTGTCCTGAATTCGTTGCTGGACATCTGCGGAAGCATTCTTCTGGGGAGGCGGAGCCACTTTGTCCGGGGGCATGGTCTGGCTGGGCTCCCGGCCTTCGGGAAACGTCGGCGGTGTCGCCTGCGATGGCGGAGTGGAAGGACTTTGCTGCTGAGCAAAAGCGGTGGTTGCAAGTACCAGCAGAAGCCCACAAAGTAGATGCTTCATAGAGCGCCTCCGGAACTATCGGTCATGGGAAAGTTAGATGCCGGCCACTGCGCCGCAAGGTTGGCATGGAGCGCGGCCCAGTCAGCAACTCTCCGCAGGAGAGCCGGGCTGGCGAGAGTTGATTTACGGGCAGGCGCCGCCACAACTCATGCTGAGACCGGAGCAGCGGACTGCAGCCAGCTTTCCAGCTGCTCATGATCTACCACCCCAGCCTGTTGACGAACGAGGTTGCCGTTGTAGAAGACCGCGAAGTTGGGGATACCTCGCACATTGTATCGGGCAGCGAGCTCGGGATGGCGTTCCGTGTCGACTTTGAGTACCAATGCCTTTCCCGCCATGTCGGCAGCCGCGCGCGCGACTTCGGGAGCCGCCATACGGCATGGGCCGCACCAGGCTGCCCAGAAGTCCACCAGGAAGGGAACACGCGCTTCGCGCAGAACTTCGTCGAAAAGTTGAACGTCGGCTTCGAGAGGCTCATCTGCCGCTGGCAGTGGCGCTTTGCAGGCTCCGCAACGTCCGGCATCCGCGAGATGCGCGGCCGGAATGCGATTCTTGCGTGAGCAGCTTTTACAAACCCTGATTACAGGCATAGCTTCCACTTTCGTCCGGCAACTGCGTTTATCACGAAGATAGATGCCCTTTCGCGCCGAAGAATGCAGAATCCTCCCGTAGAAACGATTCGGGTGCCCTGCCGAATAGCTGACCAGTGGGCGAGGGGGCCCGGGCAGACATACGGCTGCCGGCCGATATTCAAATCAAGCGCTGGGTTTTCAGCTTGCGATTGCACGACTTTAGAGCTATAGTCTGCCCACTTTTCTCGGTGTGGAATCCACCTGCGAAAGTTCCTATTGGACCTCGCGAAGGTGCCGGAATTCCTGGTGGTCCTTTCTCCGCAGGCTCGGCTTGAACGCCGGTAGGGACGCCGACAGGGTTCGGTGAATGCACGGGACCGGGTTCACGCTCGCCGGGCTCCGTATTACCGGCCGTGGTCGTGGCGTGAATCCAGACAACAGTTGTGGGTTACCCAACGATTCGCATTTTTTGTGAGAACAAAAGTGCGCCCACCGGCGCGCGATTATTTTGATCTGGCTGAGGAGCGAGGCAATGTGTGAGCTTGTGAAGACGGTGAAACGCGCCAGCGGCATCGCGGCAGTTCTGGCTTTTGCATTCTTAGCGCTTGGATCTTTGAGCTGGGCCGACACCAAAATGTGCGGCGCCAACGGTCCCGAGACGCTTCAGCCCTATGGCGACATCAACAATAACTACATGACCGACCTGCTGGTGGTCGGCGAATGCGATGTGACCGCTCCTCCAGGGCAGATGGGCCCGCTGATTTACGCATTCCACAATGTCAACATCATCACCAAAGGGCAGAGCCAAGGAAAGCTGATTTTCCATGACGACTACGACATCGATTTCTATGCCGAGTCGATCCTGGTGGAGTACGGAGGCTCGCTGATTGCCGTCTCCACCCAAGCCGGCTATCTGCCGCAAGCCAGTCAGCAGACTGGCGCGCTGCCCTACCAGAAGCGACTGACGATCCACCTGTGGGGAGGGACCTCGGGTGCGACCGATACCGGCATTGAGTGCGCCAGCGACCTGGGGCCGAACAATGCGCCTTGCGGCATTCCGAATGATCCCATGCCCCCTTCCAACAAAGGAGTGTGGGACTCCAATCCGGTAATGGCGATGGATTTGATGATGAATCCGCCGCCGGCTCCTACCCTTCCTAAGAACCAGCCCTGCAATGTGGTCAACGGCTACAGTCAATATCTTCCCAGTAATGACTGCTTCTATCAGTACGAGGTCCAGGACGCGGAGGACAGGCAGGCGGGCAGAAAGGCTTACTTCGGCCACAAAGTGCTGGCGGTTTCATTTGGCGGAACGCTGCAGCTGTTTGGATCGGATGGCGTGACTTATCTCACGCAGGGACAGAAATGCACTCCGGCCACGGTGGGCAACGAGTGCAATCCCGCCAACAGCGGCACCAGCTGGCGACGCCTTACAGCGGTTGGAACGGACGCACAGGGCAACCAGCAGCTCACCCTGGACGCGCCCATGAATTCGAGCCCGGTGAACTGGAAAGCCGGCGACCACATTGTCGTTACTACGACCGATTATCTCCCTTCGCACTCAGAAGAGAGAGTGCTGCTCGGTAATGCGGTCAACAATCAGGTTTCCCTCAGCGCCAAGCTTACTTACCCGCACAATTCGAGTGTGTATCGTTTTCCTGCGACCATGCCACTGTCCGTCGGGCCGCAGAACGATCCTAATAGGCCCGACGTTAAGCGTGCCATTGATACGCGGGCCGTGGTGGCTTTGCTGACCCGCAACATCCAGGTGGTTTCCGCGGGCAATGTTCCCTCAGAGCCATTCACGGAAAGGCCGGGGAACTTCTACGGTGGACATACCATCGTCCGCCAGGGCTTCCTCAGCTACCAAGTACAGGGCGTGCAGTTTCATCAGCTAGGCCAGGGCGGGGACAAGGGCCGTTATCCGGTCCACTTCCACATGCTGCGTAAGACGGCGCAGCCGGAATCAACCACGCAGGATCCCACTCCCCAGCCTTTGAACTACCTCAAGGATTGTTCGATCGATGACTCCATGACCCGCTGGGTCACTTTGCATGCCACCGAAGGAATGTACATGTCCCGCAATGTGGGATATAAGTCCATCGGCCATGGTTTCTACCTGGAAGACGCGACCGAGGTCAACAACAAGCTCTATAGCAACGTCGGCATCTTCGCCCGAGCGGCCATCAATGACCTGACGCACAACCCGCGACAGGTGCCTGGGATTCTCGCCGACAATCAGGCAGTTGGCGGCCCCATGAACCTCGATTACATGCCGTTTCGTTCCGACTACAACCACCCCACGGTTTTCTGGATCACCAACGGCTGGAACGATTTCCAATACAACTTTGCCGCCGGCGCAGCTACGTGCGGCTCCTGCTATTGGTGGATTGGCGCGGGCGTCAGCGGCCCATCGGTATACCAGACCTGGGACGGTTATGCCTCGCAGCAGATTGAGACCGACCAGAAGACCAACTATCAACGCGCCGGCATAACTCCGCTGCAAAACTTTGTCGGCAATTCCTGTGTGGCTGCCATGAGCTCGTTCCAGATGAACGGTCAGACGGCGGAATGTCTGGGAATGCAGGCGTCCGGAACCGGGAATCTCGCGGCGGTCGAGTCCAGCGCGCCTCCGGGACCCGTCGATTACAAGGGTGGGCAACCGTTCCAGATTTACTATCCGGTGCTCACGGACGCGCATAATCCCACGATTTGCAATCCTGACCCGAATACCAACGACTGCTCCGCCGGACCAACCGGCCGGGCCCCTTGCACCGGCGGCGACTATTACGGAACGTGCGCTGTCACTCAACTTGACCGTTACACCACGTCGTTTAACTTCGCGCAGACCAATTTTGCCGCGGTCTGGTTGCGCAAAGGCTGGGACTTGTTCAGCAACGGCGCCGTCACCGACGTGCAAACCGGTGGGCTGAATTTCATCACCGGAGGCGGCTACACGCGTTCGGACGTAAGTCTCGGGGAATGGCTGCTGGCGCGCAATACGATCCTGGTCGGCCATACTCAAACCGGCAACTCCTATGCCAGCGATGTCGGCCCCGTGAATGGCGGAAACGAAATCAAGTGCGACAACACTTCCGATCAGGCGCGTAACTATTGCGCTTATGCTGACGGAGGTTTGAGCTTCAACTTGCCGATTCTGCCGGCGCAGAAGCTGCTCAATATCTACGACGGTCCCTCTCATCAGGACAGCAACGCATACATGGCTATCACCAAGTCAGTCATTAAGGACTGCACACCAGGCTCGGGAACCTGCTTCAACAGTGCGGTACCCCTGGCTTGGAACTTCGGCGTTCTGCAGGATAAGAGTGGCTCTCCAGTCGCCTGCTACTTGCCCAATGCCGCTATCGCCTGGAAACAGCCCAACGGCTTCTACTATCCGCCGGCCTTCCATTCCAGGAATTTGTGGTTCAACAACGTCGATATCAGGCACTTTGTGGTCGAGCCGCTGTTTAATCCGATCACGCCGGATCAGTATGACCCGTATCAACAGAACCAGATGAAGGTGCAGGCGCGGTATTGCACATATACCGTCGACATGTTCAGCGCCAGTTTCAATTCGATCGATCGCCAGACGGTGCTGAACGACGATGATGGCACGCTAACCGGACTGGTCGGGGCGCAGAAGGAGCTACCGAATAATCGTCCGTCGATTTCCATCAATGAGGACGATTACTTTGACGCGCCGCTTGCCACCCCAGAATGCTTGTCGGACATCAACGTAAAGCCGCTGTCCACAGGAATACCTTATACGGCGACGACCAGCCCCTATGAGTGGCTGAGCACGGCCATCATCGCCGACTGTGCCAGGGGCGACCTCCAGCAGTGCATCGATACCCAGGACCCAACCTTAACCATCCGCTGGGGAAAAAACTGCGGCAGCTCGTTCTGCCGCGGCGTGCCGCTCTATCGTGAGTTCCTCACCACTAACGAATTAGCCAACAACACCCGGCCGCAGATCCGCATGATGGGACAGGACACCGGCCAGCGCAGCACCTTATCCCTCAACAAGAGCGATTACTACATCGACACCACGCAAAACTGCACCTCCCAGGGCGGTTGCCCGAAATGCGCGGAGATCGATCCCAACAACAACCGGAACTGTCTGCGATACGAGAGTGACTGGAGGCCGAGCATCTTCCTGGGGGGCCAGACCTACTACGTGTACTTCGTCTACGCTACTCCCACCACGCAGCAAAAGTACGATATCTATGCCCCCGGAGCTACCGAACAACAGTTGAATGTCAAAGCGGTATATCTCGATCCCAATGGCAATGTCATCAAGCCGGTTACGGATGGCAGTTTCATCACCTCAACCTACAAAGACCCGATCCTGACCGTGAATGTCGACCTCACCGGCCAGGAAGCGATCTTTGATAACGCCAAAAAGGACTTCTGCCGTCCCAAGAGCTATTGCATGGCCCAGGGAGATAGTTGTGTTTGCAAACCGGGGACGAAATGTACGCAGGATTCCGACTGTGCCTGGGGGCCCAGCGATATTGATTGCCCGACCGATCCCAACAATGTGGAGTTAATGAACTGCTTCGGCTTCGCGTTCACCATGCCACCGGATTACCAGGCGCCGCCGCAGCCTCTGCCCCCGCCTGACGATCTGTTTGTTCCCTTCACGGATAGCAATTACTTCATGAAGGGCTTTGTGAGGTTCGACTACGGCAAGGGCATCAGTCCGAACGACACCTGCAAGTACACGCAGCTGCCTACGCAGTAGCTGACGGGAGTTTGGATGGAGACAGGCGTTTTCCGCGGCCGGCAGCCGATCAGTTGGCGGCTGCCGCGGTGGGCATCCGCAGCAGTTGCAGCCGCACCGTGAAGTAGAAAGTACTGCCGCGGCCCGGTTTGCTTTCCAGCCAAATCTTGCCGCCCATCAACTCGATCAGGCGCGAGGAGATGGCCAACCCCAGGCCGTTTCCTGCGTGACGCGGGGAGGTCCCGTCGCGGCGGTTGGTGAACGGCTCAAAGATCTGTTGGTGCTTCTCGGCCGGGATACCAATCCCGGTGTCGGACAAAGTGAAAAGAAGCTCGAACTGATGGTCAACCTGCGAACGGCATGCGAGCTTCAAGGCAATTGCACCCTCATAGGTGTACTTGACGGCATTCTCCACCAAATGTGACAGCACTTGCCGCAAACGCCCGGCGTCTCCCAGTACCTCGTCCGGAATCTCGGGCGAAAGTTCGAACGCGGTGGCTAATCCCATCTGTTCTGCTTCGGTGAATAGCGGTCTCACGGTTTGGCGCACCAGATCACGCAACAAGAAAGGCGCAGTATGGAGCCGGAGCTCGCCAAACTCGCTTCGCGTGTAATCCAGCAGGTTGTTGATCAAAGCAATCAGACCGTCTCCTTCGGTCTTCACCGTCAGCAGGTATTCCCGTTGTTCGGCGGTCAGAGTAGTCTGCAAGGTCTGTTCGATCATGTCGAGGATGTCGCTCATCGGGTCGCGCAAGGCCTGACTCATGTTGGACAGAAAATGCGTCTTCTGACGATTGGCGTTTTCCGCTATGTCTTTCGCTCTTCTTAGTTCTGCCTCCGATCGCCGCATCGCTTCCTCCGCCTGCTTCCTCTGGCCGATGTCGTGCGCGATCAGGGAGAGACCAAGTATCCTGCCGCTCTTGTCCACGATAGGAGAGTTGGCCAGTGAAACATCGAAGCGCTTGCCGTTCTTGCGTATGCCTAGTGAATCGAAGCGCTCGATGCGTTCTCCACGTTTGGTCTTTTGCAACACCTCCGGCAGTTCGTGGAGACGTTCCGGGGCAATAACGATGGCGATGCTTTGGCCGGCAGCTTCCTGCTGTGAGTATCCGAACATGGCTTCGGCGCCTGGGTTCCACGACTGAATGACGCCATCGACGGTCATGCCGATAACGGCATCGATGGAGGAGTGGACGATGGAAGCCAGTTGGGCGTCGAGCGCTTCTGCCGCCTTGCCGCGGCTGATGTCGGTCAGCACACCATCGGTCAAGCGCCGATTGTCGAGCACGTAGCTGCGCAGCGCTCGATTGCGAATCCATACCCAATGGCCATCTTTATGGCGGACACGATATTCCAGATCTAAGACGCGGTTCTCCTGAAACAGGAGCTCAAAGCTCTCTCTTGCCAGTTGCTGATCGTCCGGATGGATGTGAGAGATGCGGAGGCCTTCATCTCCTCCCAGCACGTCCTGCGGCCTGTAGCCGAGGATATCCTCGACGTTCGGGCTGATGTAGTGCAGGCCGCCTTCGGTGTCGATGGTCCAGGTGACATCGGGCAGATTGGAAAGCAGTCGGCGATATTGCTCCTCGTTCTGCCGCACCGCCTCCTCGGTTTGCTTTTGAGCGCTCAGATCGATTCCGGTGCCGATAATGCAAGGCTCACCGTCGATAGAAACCCGGACCCCGGTCAAGAGGCAGGGAATCCGGCGTCCATCCTTGGCCAGCCACACGGATTCGAGATCGCCATAGCCCGCCTTAAACGCCTCCTCCATCAGCTTGCCGGTCGAGGCCCGAAACTCCTCGGCGATGGTCTGGATGACCGGAATCTGCCGCATCTCCTCCGGTGAATAGCCAAGCTTCTGCTCAATTCTCTCGTTCCAACGGACAAACTTGCCCTGCTGATTGATGATGCAGGCAAAACCTGGAAGCTGCTTGATTACGGCGTCGGCGTTCTGCTCACCGCCCAGTACCACCGCGCGCTGCTGGAGACGGACGGCGATCAGGGCAAACAAGAATGCACCGAAGCCGCAATAAACCACCGTGAGGGCGTGCGATTGCCACTGCGATATGTGCGGCAACCAGGCGGTCTCTGCCGCCTCGTACGACAAGGTCAACAGCATCGTGGCCAGCACAATCACGACTATTTTCAGCAATGCAGCTGCAGCTACCTTGAACTTCATCAATGCCAAAAGAGCGCGCAGAATTAGGCGCCGCGCACGTTGGCATCATAGGTGACGCAGAAAAGGCTCTATGTGATTTCAGTCACACCGGGAAGTTATTCGGGATGCATAAAAGGTGCTATTGACGCAGGCGGCAGGTTTCATCCCGCCGCCCACGCTGCAACAGCGGAGAGACGTTACTTCACGACCTGCAGATCGTTAGTCACCGAAAACAAGCTGCGCACCTCTTTGGCAGTGATGCCGGCGAGGTTCTTGTCACCTTCGCTATCCACGTATCCCTTCAGTGTCAGGTGCAGATTGTCGACAATAATGTGAATGCTGGGCGCAGCCTCCCAGAAGTACTGCGACAGTCCACCGGCATTGTTCAGCTTGCGATAAACCTGCTCCCGGGCGCGCTCGTCCAGCTGGTTTGGTGGAAGTACCTTGATGTCGTTGACTACCTGGTCCACGCCTTCAATGCGCTTCACCGCGGCTTCGGCATCCCGCTTGGTCTGGGAGTGCTGGCTGGTGAGGCTGCCACTGAGAATCACCGTGCGGCCCTGCACGCAATACTCGAGATCGTCGAATAATGAGTAGTAGGGAAGCATCAACAATTCATGCCGCACTTCCTTGGTGATCTTCGCTTCGGGAGAATTCCCCAGCCCTTGCAGCTTCTTGCCATAGTCGGCAACCACCGGGCCGTTGCTGCAAACCTGCGACTGTGAGTCCTGCATAGCTTGGGGAGCGGAGCTCGTCAGCGCTTGCGAGCTCTGGGCCGGCGCCTGCCCCACCGCAGCTACACAGAAGGCCAGAAACAACGAAAGGACAACTACGTTCTTCATAACTCTACTTTCCTCCAACCCGTGTTCCGTTGGATGAAGATAGGAACACTACGGGTGCCGCTATGCTTCGGTAGCCGAGCTGGGTTTACAAAACGTAACCCGCTCGCCCCAGCCGTGACATTGGGGTTCTTGAGGTTTATATTCAAGGGTTTGCTCGCCCGGTCTGGGCAGCTCCAGGAGCCGGATTCACGAGCGCATACCGCGGACTTCTCCGCTTCCGGAGTCATTCATGAAACGAGCCGTCGCTCTGCTGTGTCTTCTCGTCTTCTGCTTTGGGCAGTTTAGCTTTGCCGACGAGGGCATGTGGTTGTTCAATGCCTTCCCCAAAGACAAGGTGCAAGCGAAATATGGTTTTGCGCCCGACCAGGCCTGGTTGGATCATGTGCGTCTTTCTTCGGCGCGCGCCCCCAACGGTTCATCGTCGTTTGTATCCGCTGACGGCCTCATCTTCACCAACCATCACATCGCCCAGGAATGCATTCATGACCTCTCTACCGGAGGCAAGGACTACATGAAGGCCGGCTTCTACGCGGCCACGAAGGCTGAAGAAGCCAAGTGTCCCGGCTTGTATTTTCTGGTGCTGCAGAACATTGAAGATGTGACGGCCAAGGTGAATGGCGCGGTGAAGCCGGGGATGTCCGCCGCCGACGCCGGCCGAGTCCAGCGCGAGGAGATGGCTTCGCTGGAGAAGCAATGCTCCAGCGGCGATATTCATTGCGACATCGTTACGCTTTACTCCGGCGCGATGTACAACCTGTACAAGTACAAAAGGTACGAGGACATCCGGCTGGTATTTGCGCCGGAGTTCGCCATCGCCTTTTTCGGCGGCGATCCCGACAACTTCGAATATCCGCGCTACGACCTGGACATTTCCTTCCTCCGCGCATACGAGAACGGACAGCCCGCGCAGACGGCGAACTATTTGAAGTGGTCGCCCAACGGCGCCGCCGACAACGAGCTGATCTTCGTTTCCGGACACCCCGGACGCACCTCGCGTCTGCTCACCATGGATCAGCTCGACTACTTGCGCGACTACGAGTACCCGCTGCGGCTTAACTCCTATGCCCGGCGCGTCGAAGTCCTGCAGAAGTTCAGCGCCGAATCGGAAGAGAACGCCCGCGAAGCCGAGAGCGACATCTTCGGCATACAAAATTCCTTCAAGGCCATCACCGGTTATGAAGGGGCGCTGAAAGACCAGGAGTTGATGGCCAAGAAGGCCGCCGACGAGAAAGAGCTTCAGCAGTTCGTAAACTCCAGCCCCACCAGCAAGCAGCAGTATGGCGATCCCTGGTCCGCAATCGCCAAGGCCGTCACGGTAGAGGAGCAAATCTACAAGCCGCTCTTGTACCTCGACCTTTTGGGTGGCTTCCGCGGCGATCTGGCACGCTACGCACGCGACATCGTGCGTGCCGCGAACCAGAAGCAGAAGCCCAGCAACCAGCGCATTCGTGGCTTCCAGGATTCCCAACTGCCGGCGCTGGAGACGCGGCTGTTCTCCACTGCTCCCGTTTACAAGGGGCTGGAGCAGGTCGTGCTCGGTGAAAGTCTTGGCGAGATGCGCGACGTTCTCGGCGCCGACAATCCAGATGTGCTGAAGGCGCTGGCCGGCAAGACCCCGGAGGAGCGCGCCCAGGAACTGATTCAGGGAACCAAGATCGACGAGGTCGCCTTTCGCAAGCAGCTCTATGAGGGCGGCGCGGCAGCGGTGAATGCCAGCACCGATCCGCTCATTGTCTTAATGCGTGAGATCGAGCCGGATGCGGCCGCAATCCACAATCGTGACGAAGACGAGGTGCAGTCCGTCTATCGTCAGCAGGGCGGCGCTATCGGCAAAGCGCTATTCGCCGAGAAAGGCCTCAGTGTTCCGCCCGACGCGACTTTCACCTTGCGCTTGAGCTACGGCACGGTCAAGGGCTACACGCTCAATGGCAAGGAAGTTCCGTGGTTCACAACCATGGGCGGTTCCTATCAGCACGCGGAGGAGCACGGCAGCAAGCCGCCGTATCAACTGCCTGTCAGCTGGATCAACAACAAGTCAGCCATCGACCTGAACACGCCTTACGACACGGTTTCAACCGCCGACATCATCGGCGGCAACTCGGGAAGTCCGGTGATCAATAAGACCGGTGAAGTGGTGGGAATCGTCTTCGATGGCAACATCGAATCGCTGGCCTGGAACTTCGAGTACACGGACAAGGTGGCGCGCGCAGTCGAGGTGGATTCGCGCGCTATCACCGAGGCGTTGCGCAACATCTATCACGCGGATGCGCTGCTGCATGAGCTGATGCCGAATCTCAAGCCCAATCCGCAGCACAAGATTCGGAAGCCGGCAAACAAATAGGCATTGGACTTGGGTAGAGCCGGCCTTCAGGCCGGCGCCAAGGCCGTTTGTACAAAAGCTGGGGCTGCGGTGGTCATTCGTAAAATGACCATCGCAGCCCCAGGATTACTCGTTCACGGCATACGCGGCGCGGAAGCGCCGGTCTACCTTCTCGCCGGCTAGGCAGCCGTTGCCGTCTTGTGATCAGCCTGTTCCTGGCCGTGGATCGCCAGTTGGTGCATCTCGCGATAGTGCTTGGGCGTCGAGCCGACCAGCTTGCGGAAGACGCTGGTGAAGTGGCTCTGGGTCTCGAATCCGACCTGGGTAGCAACCTCGGCGAGCGGAGTCTGGGACTCGCGCAACAGCTCCTGAGCGCGTTCGACCCGCTGTCGCATCACGTACTGATGAGGCGTCGTGCCGGTGCTCATTTTGAAGAGCTTGGAAAAGTAATACTGGCTCATCCCAACCACCTGGGCCAGCTCGGTGACCGAAAGATCGCGGCTGATGTTCTCGCGGATGTGAGAGAACACCCGCTGCAAGCGGCGCGGCGGCAAGCCTCCCACGACCTCGATCGGGGCCAGCGTCGCGGTAAGGTAAGCCTCCACAATTTCCTGCGCCAGTTGGCCGTCGAGGTTATGAACGGCGAGCACCAGAACGTTCATACCTTCGTTTTTTGCGCCCATATGGGCAGAGTAGGCGTCGCTGCACAGGGCCGCACGAACTCCGGGTACACGGTTAGCAGCCACCGACGCGCCCACTCCCCGGCTGCTCACGATGATGCCGCGTTCGGCGTCATGCCGCAAAACTGAAAGCGCCACTTGTTCGGCGTAGTCGGAGCGATATTGCTCCTGTCCCTGGGGAGAAGCCCCAACGATTTCGTGGCCGTCGGCGGTCAGCTTCTCCGCCAACCGTTCTCTTGCGTCCTGTCCTGGGTGATCTGAAGCGATTGCAATGCGCACTTGCCTGTCCTCTCTTTCTGGAGCTGGTGATTGGTTCAGGCGCCGGTAGACCGGGCGTCTCTTGTCAAGAAGCAAGCTTGGCTTCCCGCTGCGTGGCAGGGAAGTCAGGCTGATCGGCGACCTTCCGGCACGGACGGCACGCCTCTTGTAAGCGTCCACTGGATGAGCTCATCTGCTCCACCAGGAATTGATTCATCACATCGGAACAACGTAAGGTGGCGCCGCATTGCAACAGTTGTTCCAATAATTGCTGACCCTCGGTGTCCATGGCAGTCAAACCACAAAGATCGACGACCGGCGGCGAACCGCCCTCCTCCGCAGTCCGTTCCATCCAAACGGTTCGCAGTTCGTCTACCCAAGGCCCTACGAGACGACCCTCCAGCAAAAACAAGAGAGCGTCTTGATCGTTTTCCACGCTAATTCGCAACAAAGTTCCTCCGATTTCGCCCACGAAACTATATGGCCCATCCGTAGTCACGGGCTCACAAGTGCGGCCAGCCACTTTTCAGCTTTCTGATGAACCCCTTCGAGGCGGGCGTCCACGGTTGTGTACATCTCGTTATGCAAACACGTAGCCAGCTTCCGACATTGGCAAGAAGTAGATAAGGGTAATTGAATCAGATCGTTGCGAGGGAGCTCCGGGAAGGGACGAGGGGCTGTGTCGGAATTGCATGTCAGTATTCCGACACCGTGTCGAATACCTGACGCTCAGGCGGAGGCTTCAGCGCGGGAGATGTGGAGCTTCTCCATACGATACAGAAGCGAAGTCCGCTTCATGCCCAGCCGTGCAGCTGCGCCGGTCGGGCCGCCGACGACCCAGTTGGACTTCGCTAATGCGTCCAGAATGTGCTCTCGCTCGTGATCACGGAGGGTCTTCGATTCTTCCGCTCCAAACGCCGAAACCCTGGAGCTGACCTTCAATTCCGAGAGTGGCGCCCTGAGCTCGCCGTCGGTGCTCAGGATGACCGCCCGTTCAATGAAATTTTGCAGCTCCCGCACGTTGCCCGGCCAGCCGTAGCGCGACATGGCTTCCAGGGTCGGCGCCGGAATGCGCTGCACGGAACGATTCATCCGCCGCGCGTACTTACTGGTGAAGTAGCGCGCCAGAAGCGGAATGTCCTCCGCTCGCTCCCTTAGTGACGGCAGTGTGATGGGAAAAACGTTCAGGCGGTAGTAGAGATCTCCGCGAAAAGCCGCCTGCGCCACCATCGTACCCAGATTGCGATTGGTGGCGGCGATCACCCGCACATCTACTTTGCGCGTGGTATTGCTCCCCAGGCGTTCAAACTCTTGTTCCTGAAGTACCCGCAGCAGCTTGGGCTGCAACTCCAGGGGAACATCTCCGATCTCGTCGAGGAAGAGCGTGCCTTGGTGGGCCAGCTCGAAGCGGCCGACCTTGCGCGCAATGGCCCCGGTGAATGCGCCTCTTTCGTGTCCGAAGAGTTCGCTCTCCAGCAAACCCATGGGGATGGCGGCACAATTGATCTTGACGAAGGTCCGTCCGTGCCGCGAGCTGCGATCATGGATCGCGCGGGCGATAAGTTCTTTGCCGGTGCCGGTCTCGCCTTGTACCAGGACGGTCGAATCGGTCGGCGCGACCGTCTCCACCTGTTGCAGGACGTGGCGCAACGCCGGACTGTAACCCACGATGTCTTCGAAGTCCTGCTCGGCGCGAATCTCGTCTTCCAGGTAGGATTTCTGGTCGCTCACCCGCTCCACATTTTCCGACAGTTTGCGGTGTTCCAGCGCATTGCGTACCCCGATGGCGATCTGCTGCGCAACCTGGCGCAAGAAATCGAGGTCAGCATACGAAAACGCTGCCGCGGTGCGGCTACCCAGTGCCAGCACACCGAGACAGGCTTCCCCACTTACCGCCAGCGGCAAAACCATACTGCAGCGGAGGCCTTCGCTTTCCGCCAGGCGCACTCCGTTTGAGGGCGAAAACGGTATGTAGTCGGGTCCGTTTCCGACCAGCAGGGGCTCGCCGGTGGTGAAGGAGCGTCCCGGGTTCGAATCGCTGATGGAAAGCAGTCTGCCCCGCTGCAAATAACCGCGACCGGCTGGGAAATCCAGCGCATAAATTCGCAGCATATCCGGTATTTGCGGGTCGGGAAGCATCAGGGTTGCAGAATCGTGCTGGACCACGCGCCTCAAACTCGTCGAGATGGCCTGAAACAAATCGTCCAGTTCGAGATTTGAAACCACGCTGTTGTTGACCTCCAGCACCAGCCGCAGACGGTCACTTTCATGGGCCAGCTTGTCCTGCAGGGCCAAACTCTCTTCGGAGTGCAGTGCATTGTCGAGCGCAACCGCGACCTGGGCAGCCACCAGCTTGGCGAATTCCAGCTCCTCATCGCTGTAACCACCCGGGGTGGAGCGGCCGAACCCGATGGCTCCCATGCGCCGCTGAACGGTCGTCAGCGGCAGGCTGCAAAATGAGGCCACTTCATGCCTCGCGAGCAGGTCCAGAACCACGGGGTAGCGACGCAGTTCTTCGATAGACTTGAAGTTGCGCACCTCCTGCGTCGTCCAGACTTCACCCGACGGCGACCCCTTCACCGGCAACTCTGTGCCTTCCATGTCGACCTGTTCCCGGCGGGAATGCAGCACATGTACTTGCATCACATCGCGAACGTCGTCGTGCAACGCTACCATCAAGTAGTGGAAACCGAGCAGTTGATGAAGACATTCAGCCAGCTTATCGAAAAGCTCAGCCAGGTCCCGGTGCGACGCGATTACGCTGGAAATCCTAACCAGGGCAAGATATTTCTCGGCTGTCGTGTCAGTATCGGTCGTCATAGCGGGCGGCGAAGTGGCTGCGGCTCAATAACGTGTCAGGCTTTGGATGTGGGAAGATGCCCGTCGGTCGTTTTCTTGGCAATGCTGAGGCGGGACCCCCACGCCATCTCTTGCCACATCCTGTTTATGTTTTCATGATAACAAGTCAGAAAGTTCCATTTATCGTTTCCGGGTATCTGACAGACTGTGATCCATCAGGTCCACCCGCCCAAACACCTCCCGAACTTGACCCGGCAGGTTAGACTGCCAAGGGCGTAATTTGCCCGATTCATAGCGAACGGTAAGGAGAACGGCCATCTTGAACCCTAAAAACCCAGCTCCCGGCGCCCCCGGCATCGAACCGCGCTGGACAGCCGGCGCCAAGGACGCAGTGGGCACGGCCTACTCCGTGTCCAACCGGCTCTGGTATACGATCGCGCGCGGCATCAACACCGAAATCTACTACCCCACCATCGACATGCCGCAGGTGCGCGACCTGCAGTACATGATCAGCGATGGTGAAACATTTTTTCACGACGAACGCCGCAATACCGTCAGCCAGGTCGAGGCCATCGATCCCGGCGCTCTGGGCTTCCGCATCATCAACACCGACCCCGAAGGCCGCTATTCCATCGAGAAGGAGATCATCGGCGACCCGCACCTGAACTGCATGCTCGTCCGCACCAAGTTCAATGTGTCCCCGCAGTGGCAGGGACGCCTGCATCTTTACGTGATTTGTGCGCCTCACCTCAAAATCGGCGGCTACAACAACAATGCCGAGGTGGCAGAGGCCAGAGGCCGGCGTTTTCTGATGGCCTATCGCGACAATTTTTATCTCGCCCTCAGCAACACCAACGGTTTTCGCAAGGTTTCGGTTGGCTATGTGGGCAGCAGCGACGGCTGGACCGACCTGGCGCATAACCTGAAGATGAGTTGGGAGTACGACTCGGCCCTGGACGGCAACGTCGCCTTGACCGGCGAAATTGATCTGTCGCACGGCAACGAGTTCACCCTCGGCGTCGCGTTCGCGCGCAGCCGCCACGCCGTGGGCGCGACCCTGGTGCAATCGCTGTGCATCCCCTTCGAGAACAACCTGAAAAGCTTTCTCGATCAGTGGCATCGCACCCGCAAGCGCCTGGCGGTGATCGATATGAACCGCAGCAAGTTTGACGACGGGACGTCAAGCTTGTTCGCTCGCAGTATCAACTTGCTTCTGTCCCATGAGGACAAGCAGTATCCGGGCGCGATGATCGCCAGCCTGAGTATTCCCTGGGGTGAAGACAAAGGCGACGACGAACTGGGTGGCTATCACCTGGTGTGGACGCGCGACATGATCCAGTCGGCCTCCGCTCTGATGGCCGCCGGCGACACCATTACTCCATTGCGCTCCGTGATCTATCTGGCTATCGCCCAGCGCGAGGACGGTGGCTTCTATCAGAACTTCTGGATTGACGGCGAACCCTATTGGACCGGGGTGCAATTGGATGAGGTGGCATTCCCCATCATCGGATGTTGGCGGCTGTGGAAGGCCAATGCTCTGGGCAACTTCGACCCCTACATCACCATAAGCCGCGCGTGTGCGTATCTGATTCGCGAGGGTCCGGCAACTCCCGAGGAACGCTGGGAGGAGAACGGCGGCTATTCGCCTTCCACGCTGGCGGCCAACATCGCCGGCCTGATCTGTGCCGCCGTCATGATCGAAGCTCGCGGCGACAAGCACACCGCCGATTTCATCCGCACCTATGCCGACTTCCTCGAGTCGCACGTCGAGAAATGGACAGTTACGAACCAGGGCAGCCTGGTTCCGGGAATCAAGCGGCACTACATCCGCATCAACCCCGCAACCAGCGCAGTCGGCTCAATCGGCGACGAGGATCCGGACAAGGGCGAAATTGTGCTGGCCAATCAGAAGCCGGGCGACAAGTACAAGTTCCCGGCCAATCAGATTATCGACGCTGGATTTTTGGAGTTGGTGCGCTTCGGAATTCGCAATCCGGGCGATCCCCTGATCGAAGACTCCTTGAAAGTTGTCGATGCCGTGTTGAAGGTCGACACTCCTTACGGTCCTTGCTGGAAACGCTACAACCACGACGGCTATGGCCAGCGCGCCGACGGAACGTCGTTTCGCCAATGGGGCGTCGGCCATGCCTGGCCATTGCTGATGCTGGAGCGCGCCACCTACGAGCTTGCCTGCGGCCGCGACATCAGCCTCTTTCTCAAAGCCGCTGAGGGCTTCTCCACCGGCGTTGGATTGTTCCCCGAGCAGATCTGGGACGCCCCCGATATCCCGGAAGAGCACATGTATTTCGGCAAATCCACGGGAGCAGCCATTCCTTTGATGTGGGCGCATGCCGAGTACGTGAAAATCGTTCGCTCCATGGTCGACAACAAAGTCTTCGATCATATCGATTGTGTTGCAGCGCGCTATTGCAACGATAAGCCGCGCCAGGTAATCGAAGTATGGAAGATGAACCGCCAAGTCAGGAAAGTTCCAGCGGGATGCTTGCTGCGCGTCCAGGCCGAGGCTCCCTTCGTGCTGCACTGGAGCGATGACGGGTGGCAGACAGTCCGCGATACCAGCTCCACTCCGACGGCGCTGGGCTTTGAATATGCCGACATTCAGGTTGAGCAGGGACAGAAAGCGCCCTTGCGATTCACCTTTCACTGGATGCTCGATAACCACTGGCAGGGCGTGGATTACGTGATCGAAGTGGAGCATCCGGCGCAGACCGGCGCGGACGCAGCACTCAAGAAATCGGCGACAGGGTAGGGCAGTGACCCTGACCTAGCAGAGTTGCAGGATCAAAGAAAGGCGGGACGGTGAGCACCCAGGTAGACAATTCGGTTCAAGGTAAAGAGCACGCGGCGGCCGAGCGAGTGGAGCAATCGCCGGAACAGAAGCAGCTCGAACTTCTTTGCATTAATACGATTCGCACTCTGGCGATGGATGCGGTGCAGGAGGCCAACTCCGGCCATCCCGGAACTCCCATGGCGCTTGCGCCGCTGGCCTTCGTTCTGTGGGACCGCTACCTGAAATTCAATCCCCACAACCCGAAGTGGGCGGGACGCGACCGTTTCATTCTCTCCAATGGTCACGCCTGCATGCTGCTCTATGCCATGCTGCACCTGACCGGCTACGACATGTCGCTGGAGGACCTGAAGCAATTCCGCCAGTGGGAGTCGAAGACGCCGGGCCATCCGGAATATCATCACGTTCCCGGACTAGAGGTCACCACTGGTCCGCTCGGCCAGGGCGTCGCCAACTCTGTGGGGATGGCAATCGGGCAACGCTGGCTGGCGGCGAAATTTCATAAGGACAAGTACACGCCGTTTGACTATCGCGTTTATGCCTTCTGCGGCGATGGCGACTTGATGGAAGGCGTAAGCAACGAGGCGGCTTCGGTTGCCGGACATCTTGGGCTGTCGAATCTGATCTGGTTCTACGACAACAATCACATCACCATCGAAGGCTCGACCTCGCTGGCATTCACCGACGACGTGGCCACGCGTTTCCGCGGCTGGCACTGGAACGTACTGAACATCGCCGACGTGAACGATCTGGATTTGGTCGACGTCGCCATCCGTGCGGCGCAGCGCGAAGTGGCGCGTCCCACGCTGGTGATCGTCGATACGCATATCGGTTGGGGTTCGCCTAATCGTCAAGACAGCAAGGAAGCCCACGGCGAGGCGCTGGGCGTGGAAGAGGTGCGGCTGACCAAGGAGGCTTACGGCTGGCCTCCCGACGCGCAATTCCTGGTTCCCAACGAAGTGAAGAATTACATGGGCCAAGCGGTTGGCCGTGGTGCGAAGTGGGAGCAGGAGTGGGACGCGAACTACAAAACCTGGGCGGGTGGAAATCCCGATCTCGCCAAGATGTGGCAGCAGATGTCGAACCAGGAGTTGCCGCCGGGCTGGGACAAAGACATTCCGACGTTCCCGGCGGATGCGAAGGGCCTCGCCACGCGCGAATCGAGTTCCAAGGTTCTGAATGCCGTCGCCAAGCATGTTCCGTGGCTTATCGGCGGCGCGGCCGATCTTTATCCCTCAACCAGGACGATCATCGAAGGCGGCGGCGACTTCGAGAAAGCCAACTACTCCGGCCGCAACTTTCACTTCGGCATTCGCGAACACACCATGGGCTCGATCATCACCGGCATGGCGTTGTCCTCGTTGCGGCCGTATGGGGCGACATTCTTTATCTTCTCCGACTACATGCGCCCCCCGATCCGTTTGGCTGCCATGATGGAGCTGCCGGTCATTTACATCTACACCCACGACTCGATTGGCCTCGGCGAGGATGGTCCAACCCACCAGCCGATCGAACAGCTTGCTTCGCTCCGTGCTATGCCTCACATGATGACGATTCGTCCGGCAGATGCGAATGAGGTTGCGGAGAGCTGGCGCGTCATCATGCCCATGAAAGACCAGCCGGTGGCGCTGGTGCTCACTCGTCAGGGTGTACCAACTTTCGATCGCAGCAAGTACGCTTCTGCAGCGGGCTTGGCCAAGGGCGCTTACATCATGGCGGATTCCGGCGGCACGCCCGAGATCGTCCTGATCGGGACGGGCTCCGAGGTGCAACTCTGTGTTGGCGCGTACGAAAAGCTGACCGCCGATGGCGTCAAGGCGCGCGTCGTGTCCATGCCCTGTTGGGAGCTGTTCGAACGCCAATCGCCTGAATACAAGAAGCAGGTGCTGCCGCCGCAGGTGCGGGCGCGGGTGTCGGTAGAGGCGGCCGCCAGCTTCGGCTGGAGCAAGTACATAGGGCCCGACGGCGATGCCGTGGCTCACGACGACTTCGGCGCCTCGGCTCCCTACAAGGTGATTTTTGAGCACTTCGGCTTCACCGTAGACAACGTCGTCGCGAAAGCGCGCGAGGTGATGAAGAACGCGAAGAACGCCAAATAAGGGAGCCGAATCGAGAGTGCCCCAGGGCTCGCGCCGTTCGAGACCTGGGACTGGATGCGTTTCCGGGCCGCTCAACCTTCCCAAACAAAGGCGTCGAAGACGCTCTTCTCTTCGAAACCAAGCTGCCGATAGAGGCTGACGGCGCGCTGGTTCATCTCGGTCACGGTAAGCGATAGCTGGTTGAAGTTGCGGCTGCGCAGAGAATTGGCGCAGCACACGATGAGGTTCTCGCCGATTCGCTGTCCGCGATATTCAGGCAAGAGGCAGACTTGGGTTACATGCCCCACATCTTCCTTCACCCGCGAACACAGGATGAGTCCGACGAGCGCGTTGGTCGGGCGATGAATCGCCGCGAACGACGACTGCGCGTCGAACACGCCGCAGCCGGGAAAGCGCACGATGTTGTTGAGGAAGCGGACGGAGCCTGCATGCGTGCGGTATTGATCGTTGATTTCGGAATCGATGTGCCCGCGATACGCGGCGGTGATCACTCCCGCAGCGGGCTGATAGTCCTGCTCAATCCAGCGGCGCACGACGATGTCGTGCGGCATCGCCAGCGCGGGAGCTTGCGGCGTGCCGCGAGCATTTAGCGCGAGCGACAGGAACAGCCTGCGATAGCGCTGAAATCCCGCGTTCACGAAGCCGGTCGCGAGATGGCCTGCCTGTAAGGTGAGCAGCTGCGCTTCGACGCGGTGAATTCCCGGCGACTGCTGCAGCGTCTCGATAACGTGGCTCGCCATCTGCGACTCGATCAGCCGAACATCGCTGCGCCGCGGCGAGACGAACAGATCGCCCATCACGCCTTTGCTGCCTTCATAGACGAAGAAGGCATATCCCACGATATTGCCGCGCTCGACCGCCGCGTATCCCGGCAGAATCTTGGCCTCGATGTAGCGCAGGATCATCTCCGCCGAACTGCGATAGTCCCAGCTCAAGAGGCTTCCCCAGGATTCGATCTCCAGGTTCAGCAGCGGCCGGAGATCGACGGAGGAGAAGTGCCTCAGGTCGAGAATCTCCACGCCTGTGAGCTGATGCGACCGGCGGAAAACGGTGGCAGCCATTGTGTGCCAGTCTAGTGCGGCAGGCCGAACGGAAGCAAACTAGAAGCGGTCCAGGAACACTCGTAAGTAATACGCGGCGGTGCTACAGACCGCCGCGATCACGCTTAACTCGCAATTAGCGAGGCGGCGCACCCGTGCCGCGGAAGCCCTCTTCATAACCCTTCACGAAGGCCTCGCGGTAGAGCTGCTTGAACTGGTCCTTCGTGCCCAGAGCTGGAGTCCAGCCGTGCAGACCGTTCTTGTAGAGATCGTGGTCTTCCGGCTTGAACTTATCGCCCTTCAGCTGATCATGACGGCCCGCGGCAAGGCCATCCTGATAGCCGAACTGCCTGGACTGCTGATCGCCGGCGGAAGGATTGGCAGCGATCGGCGGAACCGCAGCTTGCGGCGGAACAGCGGCATCGCCTGAGCGGTTCACGACGTTGTCGTAACCGGAGTCGTAACCCTGCTGATAGGCGCGTCGATCGTCGTCCCTGACCCACTGCGAAGTTGCTACATCATTGCGCGAGACGTTACCGCGAGCGTCAGCCTGACCCTGCGCGTACCCCGCACTGTAGGCCTGCGTGTTGGCCTGGCGGCTTTGGTCATCCTGATAATTCTGCGCCAGCGCGGGAGCTGCGCAGCCGACAACCAAGGCCGCTCCAAGAAATATCGGCGTTAACAGCTTCATGTTTATGCTCCTGAAAGAGAGGGCCTGTTCGGCCGTAGTGGCGCCTCAGATAGTTGTCTGTGGGCCAAAGTAGATAGATGCGGAATTCAGCTTGCGTGGTTGGGCCGCTAGGGACTTTTAGCCGCTCTGGTCACCAGGTAGAAGTCGAGATGCTGCCAGGGAAAGCCGCCGAAGCGAACGACATTACGTCCGGGAAGCAGATACGACAGCTCGCGCTGCGTGCCCTCGGCAGCTACAACAATGTGGTCACCGGCGGGAATTTCCTTGTTCACGTAGCTCGCCAGCCGATGATTGCGGTAGAAAGCGAGGCCGTACTCGACGCTGACCGGTACGTCGTAGGCGGCGATCTCCGGGACGTGGCCCAGCTCCGTCAGTGCCAGCGAAGCTTGAACGGGACGTTCGGAAAACAGGTAGTTGATAATCGGCGCCGTCCCACGCAGCGTCAACATCACCGCAATCACTAGCGGAATCAGCGTGGCAAACCGCAGTATGCGATAGCCCTGGCTTTGCAGTGTGACCCACAACATGAGAACCGCCATAACTGCGAGTGTTGCGGCGACGACGATGACGGTCGTCGGCAGCGCCAGCTTGAGCAGCTTGAAGGGAACGATGAGCGCCGCCGCAAGCATCACCGCGCATACCACGCCGTGCAGCAGCGTGATCCACAGCGCCGGCTTAGTGCCTTCTTTCTCGCGGCGAAATATGAAGTCCGCGAGCAGGATGGTCGCCGCCGGAATCGCGGGAAGGATGTAGCCGGGCAACTTCGAACGTGAGATCGAGAAAAAGAGGACAGGCAGCAACAGCCACAGCACCAGATAGAGCCGCAAGTCTTCCTGTCCGGCGGGCTGCTCCGCCGAGAAGCGCCAGTCGCGAATGGCATCGACGGCCGCCGCAACGGCGAAGACGGTCCACGGCACTAATCCTACGAGCACCACCGGAACGAAGAACCAGAACGGTTCGGGATGATGGTACAGATTGCTGGCGAAGCGCTCGAGATTATGTTGCAGGAAGAAGACGCGGAAGAACTCGGGATTGGCCCGCTGCACGGCGATGAACCAGGGCGCAGCGACGACCAGATATAGCGCGATCCCAATTGGCGAGAGTGTCCGCGCCAGCAGTTTGCCGTCACGTCGCAGCGCCGCGAATGCCAAGATGATGAGCGCGGCGAGGAAAATCGCGACCGGCCCTTTGGCTAGGGTCGCTAGAGCCAGGAACAGATAAAAGCCGAGCAGCCAGCCTCGATTCCGGCTTGTGTACCAGCCGTACCACGACAACATCGCCGCGGTGAACGGAGCGGTCAACGGCATGTCGGTGGAAGCGCCGCGGCCGATGCCGATGACGATGGCTGCCGATGCGGTGATCAGAGCGGCGTCGAGCTGCATGCCTCGCCGGAAGCGGCGCGTCCAGACGTAGATGAAGACGGTCAGCAGGCAAGAGATGAGGGCCGATGGCAAGCGCGCCGCGGTGTCGTTGATGCCCGCGGCCTTATAGGCAAGCATCGTGCACCAGTAATACAGCGGCGGCTTTTCCAGCCAGGGATGGCCAAAGAGAAACGGCGTCACCCAGTCGTGCCGTTCCAGCATCTCGCGCGCGACTTGCGCGTAGCGCGGCTCATCGGCGCCTACCAATCCGACAAGCTGAAGTCCGAGCAGAAAAAGAAACCCGCACAAAACGATGAGGGCAAGCGTGTCGATGCCGCGGCGTGTGCGATCGGAAAGGCTGGGAGGAGTTGGTCTCAAGGTCGGTAGAGCGGGCCTTCAGGCCCGTGTCCCACGTTGTGACACCAGGTAGAACGGGCCTTCAGGCCCGCGCCCCTGGTCCATTTAGATGTCCGGGTTGCAGCCCCGGATCAAATCTGTCGCCGGCTGAAGCCGGCTCTGAATTACCAAAGGCCGCCGCGACGCGGACCCGAAGGTCCGCTCTACCGGGCCGAAATCCAGCCGTGACGCGGACCTGAAGGTCCGCTCTACCTCATTGTACGTGCGCCTCATAACCGTGGGCACGAAGCTCCGTCAGAAGTTGTTCCAGCGCCGCCGGCAAAGGGCCGTCCAGAGCGCAGCCGCTGGCGCACTCATGGCCCCCGCCGCCGAATGCCTCGGCCACTGCGGCCACGTTCACCCCCCCTTTGCTGCGAAGGCTGATACGAAAACGGCCGTCGGGCTGCTCGCGGAAGAACAAAGCCACCTCGATGCCCTGAATCGCAAGCGCGTAATTCACCAGGCCTTCGCAGTCTTCGTCGTGGGCGCGGCAAACTTCGATGGCGGTTCGGTCCACATTCATCCACGCCAGCGTGCCATCGATGTGGAGATTGCTCAGCGCCGCACCCAGCAGCCGCATCTTGGAAACGTGGGTCGAGAAGTAAACACTGTGCGCGATGTGCACCGGATCGGCGCCGCATCGCACCAGTTCCTGCGCCAGGGCGAAAGTTTGCTCCGTGGTGCCGTTGAAGCAGAACGAGCCAGTGTCGGTGAGCACCGCGGTGTAGAGGCAGGTAGCAACCTCGGGAGAAATCTTGACCCCGGCTTCGCGCGCCAGGCGGAAGATCATCTCCGCCGTCGCGCAGGCGTTGGGATCGATCCAGTTCACGTTGCCGAAGGGACGCGCGGTGGCGTGGTGATCGATGTTGATGAGGTAGTGCTGCTCGAGGCCGGCAAGATGAGTGCGCGCCACGCTGTCGCATTCGAGGATGATCGCGGCGTCGGCTCCCGGAGCTTCGGCCGTCGAACGGAGCACCGTATCAGAGTAGGGAAGCGGGCCGTACACCGCGGGCACGCCATCGCTGAGCACCACGGACGCCTGCTTGCCCATGCTGCGCAAAATTTGGGCGCACGCGAGGGCCGATCCTACGGCGTCGCCATCGGGGCGAGCGTGCGAGGTGAGAATGAATGACTGCCTCTTCTCGATCTGATTTAAGACTTCATCCAACATGGGCCGTGTGAGCCGTTAGCACTTAGCATCCAGCATTTAGCCCGAGCAACCGGCAGTACCAGCTTTGGCCAAGTGCTAGCGGCTAATCGCTAAGTGCCGCTCTTTTTCCTCTTCTCGATTCTCTGCAACAACTGTTCAATCCGCCCGCCATATTGCTCGGAGCGGTCGAGCACAAACAAGATCTCAGGAGCTTGCCGTACCCCGAGGCGCCGGGTCAACTCATGGCGGATATAGCCACGAGCCGCATTCAGTCCCTCGAGACTTTCCTCGGCTTCCTGGTCGCTACCAGCAGCGGCGACGAACGCGCGAGCAATTCTTCCATCGGGCTGAAGATGTACCTCGGTCACGCTGACCAGCCCGATACGCGGATCGCCCAGTTCACCCTCGACGAGCGCGCCGAGCTCCTCGCGCAAGGTGTCCTGCAGTCGCTCGCGATGATGTTTCCGTCCCCGATTTTCCATTCTTCCGAAAACCCCAACTCGAAAGGGGAACGTTAGAGCATACCCCCATCCGTCAAATTTGTGGTGATAACCATCACGGTTCGCCGGTCAAATTGCCGCCGAATTCCGCTTCCGAGAGAAAATCCAGAAACGAATCCGTGACCTCGCCTCCGCTGTTGTTGGCCACGCGCATGGCGTGGCGCTCCACGTTCCGCATCAGTCCTTCAAGATAGTCGCGCGAGTCCGAGATGCTGACCACGCCCAGGGTCGCGCGCTGCCAGGCATTGCTGGGGTCGAGTTCGGCCACGGCGACGTTGAAGTGGTTGCGCAGCCCGTCCTTTACGCTGCGCACCACCTGACGCTTGTCTTTCAACGAGTGCGCACCTTCGATGCGAATCTCCAGCATGAGATACGCGATCATCTTTGTTCCTGTTGCACAACGTCCCGGATACCGGCTCCTCGCGGTGGAGGATTCAGTTCCGGGACGGCAAAGCTTTCTTGTGTGAGCCGCTTTGTATCAAGGCACGGCTTGAGCCGTGCCAAGAAATTACAGTTATCGTTGGGCTTCAGCCCCTGCACACCGCAGGGGCTGAAGCCCTTGTATGGAAGAGGAACACCTTCGGCACGACTGAAGTCGTGCCCTGATACAAATCTCAGGGATCACGCAGTTCTGTCGCAATCGCCTATTCATGGCCGACAACTGAGAACGAGGCACCGGCCACCGCTCTTAGACGAATGCTTCGGCGGCCACGCGCTCGGTCACGAACACCTCGATCACATCGCCGACTTTGATGTCGCCGTAGTTCACAATCGAGATGCCGCATTCCATGCCGTTGCGCACTTCGCTCACGTCTTCCTTGAAGCGCCGCAGCGATCCGACCTTGCCCTTGAAGACGACGACGTTATCGCGCAGCAGCCGCACTTCGGAGTCGCGCTTGACGATGCCATCGCTGACGTAGCAACCGGCGATCATGCCGACCTTGGGCACGCGGAAGGTATCGCGAACGTCCGCACGTCCGAGATAGGTTTCCTTCACGATCGGCTCCAGCAAGCCGGTCATGGCTTTTTTGATCTCGTCCTGCACTTCGTAAATGATCGAGTGCAGACGAATGTCGACCTTCTCCTGCTCGGCCAGTTCCTGCGCCTTGCGTTCGGGCCGCACGTTGAAGCCGATGATGATGGCGTTCGACGCCGACGCCAGCAGCACATCGCTTTCGGTGATAGCGCCGACCGAGGCGCGCATGACGTTGATCTTCACGCGCTCGTTGGACAACTTGATCAGCACGTCGCCCAGAACTTCCACCGAGCCCTGCACGTCACCCTTGAGGATGATGAACAGTTCTTTCTGGCCGGCCGTCTTCAACTGCTCCGCCAGGCCTTCGAGCGACACGCGCGAGCTCTTTGCCAGCGTGGCTTCGCGGGCTTTCGACTCGCGGTATTCGGAGATGCCTCGCGCCTTCTCGCGATCGGCGACGGCAACCAGCTGATCGCCGGCCTGAGGCAGACCTTCGAGGCCGAGAATCTCGACCGGAGTCGCCGGACCTGCGCTTTCCAGCGCCGCACCGCGATCGTTGAACATGGCGCGCACTTTGCCGAACACGTTGCCCACGACGAAGTTGTCGCTATTGTGTAAGGTGCCGTTCTGTACCAGCACGGTTGCGACCGGGCCGCGTCCGCGATCGAGCTTGGCTTCCAGCACGGTGCCGCTCGCCAGGCGATCGGGCACCGCTTTCAGGTCTTGCAGATCGGCGACCAGGCAGATCATCTCCATCAGCAGATTGAGATTGGTCTTCTGCTTCGCCGAAACATCGACGAACACGGTTGAACCGCCCCAGTCCTCCGGCATCAGGCCGCGATCGGCGAGCTGCTTCTTCACGCGGTCGGGCAGGGCGTCGGGCTTATCGATTTTGTTGACCGCGACGATGATCGGCACATTCGCCGCTTTAGCGTGATCGATGGCTTCCAGCGTCTGCGGCATGACGCCGTCATCCGCGGCGACCACCAGCACGACGATGTCGGTGACCTTCGATCCGCGAGCACGCATGCGGGTGAACGCTTCGTGACCCGGGGTGTCGAGGAAAACGATCTCTCGTCCAAAAGCAGGGGAGTTGGGATCGGTGATCGCGACTTTGTAGGCGCCGATGTGCTGGGTGATGCCGCCGGCTTCGCCCTCGGCGACGTTAGTCGAGCGGATGGCGTCGAGCAGGCTGGTTTTGCCGTGATCGACGTGGCCCATGATGGTGACCACGGGAGGCCGCGTAACCGCCAGCGCTCCGCCTTCTTCGCGGGCGCCCTCGGTCGGCGCCTCGTCCTTGGCCAACTGCTCCTCGAAAGTAATGACCGCGGTCTCGGCGCCGAAGTGGCGAGCCATGTCGGAAGCGAGATCGGAATCGAGCGTCTGGTTGACCGTGGCGAAGACGCCGCGCGCCAGCAGGCGAGCAATGAGGTCTTTGGCGCGAATGCCCAGCTTCTCCGCCAGATCCTTCACGCTGATGCCTTCAGGAATCGTGATGCTGCGGGTGATGGGCAGTGGCTCGGTCGAGAGCGACAGCCGCGGCGGCGGCACGAAGCCCTTCATCGGGCCTTCCTTCACACCGCGCGGAACGTAGCGCTGACCCGGCCGCGCGGGACGACCCATCGGACGTCCTGTGGGCGGTGGCGGAGCACCGACTCCCGGGCCGCCGGCAAATCCAGGACGCGCCCCTGGGGCCCCTGAGCGAGTCGGATGCGGACCGCGACGCTCACCCGGCCGCATCGGCGGACGAGTGCCGGGCGCGCCTGTCGGCGGCATTCCCGGACGGGGACGCTGAAAGATCGGCTTGCCCCGCTCCGGCATAACCGGACGCGGTGGCGCAGCGCTGGCTGCCGGACGAGGCGGTGCCGTGTACACAGGACGCGGTCCCGTCTGCGGCACGATCAAACGCCGCGGAGGCGGAGTGGGCTGCGCCGGCCGGGTTGGTGGAGCGGCAGCACTGTGTTCCGTGGCTGCGGGCGTGCTCGGCCGCGGAAGAGGTGCAACCTGGGTCGCAGGAATTACGGACGGCGCAAGAGTTTCAGCCGCCGCCGGCATCTCGACCTCAATTGGTACAGGAACCTCAACCTCGGGCTCCATCACAGCGGTCTTGGATTGAATCAATGTTTCGGCGCCTCTGGTCGCCTCGTGCACAGGGCGCGCTTGTGTCTGCGCAGGAGCAGACGGTGCCGGCGGCTTAGGCGGAGTAATGATCGGGGCGGGCGGACGTGCCACCGACTGGGGTGTGATAAACCGGGGCGCCGGCTTGGCTTCAACGGGCGGCGCAGGCTGGGCGCTGGCGGCAGGGACAGCCGGCCTCGGCGGAACCGCCGACGGTGGCGCAACGACCGGACGCGGTGGCGGGGGTGCAGTCGGGCGCGGAGGCGCTGCCGGCTGTGCCGCTCGCTGCGTGATCGCCTTCAGCACATCACCGGGTTTGGAGATGTGCGAAAGATCAATCTTGGGCTTGAACTCGTCCGGCGGTGCGGCAGAGGAACGCGAACCGCGGCTCGTGCCGGGCGATTGCTCTGCAAAGTACTTTTTGACCCGCTCGGCTTCATCTTCTTCGATCGAGCTGGAGTGCGTTTTCTTTTCAGTGAGACCGATCTTGGGAAGAACTTCGAGGATTTCTCTGCTCTTCACCTCGAGTTCTCTTGCCAGATCGTTGATTCGAACTTTGTGCAGCATTACGCCCCGTTTCCTCCGCTTTGTCCCGTCTGGTTACGCCTTCATAGCATCCTCACGGTTGTGGTTGATAAGCGGCCAAATGCTGGTGGCCAGTAGTCAGTTACGATTTTTTCTCGCCCGGCTGTTCTTCGTCGGGAACATTCTCGTTCGGCGTTTCCAGCCGCTCGTGAATGGTCAGCTCAGCTTCGTCTGCCAAAGGAGCGTTCTCTACGCCGTCCACGACTTCAGCTTCGAAAGCCTGACCTTCGTCGGCCAGCTCTTCGACACTTTCCGACGAGGATTCCGGCACATCCGGCAAACCTTCTTCATCGCCGGATTGGCCGCCCTCGTCCGCGACCTCGACATCGCTCTCGGCGGTGTCTTCGACCTCGGATTCGTCAGCTTCTTCGTCGGACTCGCCGTCCTCGTCGTCTTCTTCGTCCTCGCCAGCTTCAGTTTCGGCCAGATCGCGAGCTTCATCCTCCGCCGAAACATCTTCGCCCAGCTCTTCGCCGGCATCCGGCAAGTCTTCGTCCGGTACTGAGCCTTCTTCGCCGGCCCCTGCTGCTGCCGCGGCGACAGGTTCTGCCGGGGGCTCGCCCTCGGCGACGGCGCCCTGCTCCGGCGCTTCCAGGCTGGAGAAGTAATTGTTCACCGCGATACTGATCTTCTCCACCGTCTTCGGACCGATGCCCGGCACTTCTTCGAGCTGCTCCGGCGTCATGTCGGCAACCTGCTCGACCGTCGTAATACCTGCGGCGACGAGCTTCTCGACGATTCCCGGCTCGAGGTCAGGCACCGACTCCAGCGGCGTTGCGGCCGGCGTCATCATGCCGCGCATCTGCTCCTCGACTTCCTGGCGCTTTTCTTCCTCGCTCTTGATGTCGATCTTCCAGCCCAGCAGCTTGGCGGCGAGGCGGACGTTCTGTCCCTTTTTGCCGATGGCCAGCGATAACTGGCTGTCGTCGACAATGACTTCGAGGTGCTTCTCGTGGCCTTCGAGCACGGTGACGCGGCTCACCTTCGCCGGCTGCAATGCCTTCTCCGCGAAGACCACCGAATCTTCGTGGTACTCGATGATGTCGATCTTCTCGCCGCGCAACTCACGAATGATGGATTGCACGCGCATCCCCTTCATTCCGACGCATGCGCCGACCGGATCGACGTCTTTGTCCTTCGACATCACGGCGATCTTGGTACGTTCGCCCGCTTCACGCGCGATAGCGCGAATCACCACGGTGCCATCGTAGATTTCCGGTACTTCGGTCTGGAACAGGTGCGAGACCAGTTCCGGCGCCGCCCGCGACACCACGACCTGCGGGCCCTTGGAGGCTTTCTCCACCCGTACGATCACCGCACGCGCACGCTCACCCGGCGCGAAGGACTCCAGCCGCGACTGCTCCTTGCGCGGCATGCGGCCTTCGGCTTTGCCCAGGTCGACGATGACATCCTGGCCTTCGGTGCGCTTGATGGTGGCGTTGATGATCTCGCCGACCCGCCCGATGTACTCGTTGTAGACGGTGTCGCGCTCGGCCTCGCGCACCTTCTGGAAGATGACCTGTTTAGCAAGCTGCGCCGCGATGCGTCCCAGGACGTCGGTCGGCTTGTAGGTACGCAACTCGCCCCCCACCTCCGCTGCCGGATCGATGCGCTTGGCGTCGTCCACGGTGATCTGCGAGAGGGGGTCTTCAATTTGCTCCGGAGTCTCAACGATGGAGCGGACGGCAAAGGCGCGGATCTGGCCGGTTTCCTTATCGAGCTCGGCGCGCAGGTTCTCCTGCGTCTTGTAATACTTGCGCGTAGCTACCACGATGGCATCTTCCACCGCGCTGACCACGATCTGCGGATCGATACCTTTCTCCCGGCTGAGAGCGTCGATTACGTTGTACAGTTCACTTGCCATAGAAATTGCTCGGCCTGCTAAATCTCCGGAACCAGGTTCGCCTTCTCGACATTTGAGAGGTCGATTTCAACTTCGGTTTCCGGCTCAACCGCTGCGACCGGGGTCCCCGACGCGCGCTGTTTTTGCGCTTGACGGGGTGGTTCGTGCTTCTTCGATTTCTTGCGCGGCGTCAGTTCGATCTGGAGCCGGTTATCCTGAAACGCCTTCAACCGGCCCTCGAAATGCCGGTTGCCGTTAACCGGGTCGCGGGTCATCAGCTTCACCAGACTGCCGGTGAAGCGCTCGAAATCTTCCGCCTTCGCCAGCTTGCGATCCAGCCCCGGCGACGAGACTTCCAGCAGGTACGACGCGCCCGGAACCGCGTCCTCGACATCAAGGATGGTTCCTGCTTCGCGGCTAAAGTTGGCGCAATCTTCGTGAGTCACGCCACCCGGCTTGTCGATATAAATTCGCAACATCCGGGCCTTACCGCCGCCCTGCAGCTCCAAATCCACTAACTCCAGCCCGCTGGACTGAGCCACGCGCTCCGCGATCTCGCGAATCTTCTCCAAACCCGCAGCCATGTTCTCTCCGGCCCTGTCGGCTCCTGAGCACAGCACCCCCGTGAGGCCCTCGCAACCACCTGGACTCGCCGTACTACAGCGGATTAAGCGGGTGGAAATAAAAAGTGGGCGATTGCCCACCGGTGTGCTTCGCCGAATCTGCCGGGCTAGCTGCTACGCCGGGAACCGGCGACAGGAACCACAAAACACAACAGTAACAACCCAAATATACGCCTAAGTGGATGGAAATTCAACGCTGATAACACCGCTCTGGATCACGCGCTTACTATCGGATGCCCAAAAGTCGGGGGTCGATTCTAAACGGCTCGACCTGCAGGACCTTCGCCTCAAATCCGGGAGAATTGCGGGAACAGTACGACGTTCAGTTCCTGCGGCACTATGACCGAGGGGACGAGAAACACCGGAATCGAGGGGCTAGGTGTCGATCGTGCAAGGATTTCGTCGGGCGTGGCTTGCATGGTAGGGACGGTTTCGGACACCTCAAGAGTGACTAGCTCGTAATCTAGCGGAATCCTGTCGAAATTCAGATGTACAAGGACTTCAACCAGGGCCAATGATCGGTGTTGGGCTGCGTAAATGACCGGCGTGCCTTTGCGATTGCATCTGCCGGCGGCATAGAGGCCTCCCGTGCCAGAGAGATCATTCGCATACCTGCTGCGCGCCAGACGGTAAGAGATCAAAGAAACATGCCATGATCGATCCGCACCAACTCTTCCTCGACGCCGGCCGGATCTAGAGTGAGGACTTGCAGAGGGCTCTTGTTTCCGAAAACGCGATTGGGCTCATTTAGCCAGGCATCTGCGTTCGCCCGCGACCCGAAGGTATCGATGGCGTGCGTCAAGACCCTCGCATACTCCGCTGCCTTGGGATCGAATGCGGGCGCGGCGCTCGTTCCGATGCTCATGCTCTGCTCATTCCGTTCTTTCTGGACAAACCCAGCCTTTTGAGCTTCCTTCATTTTGCCCCTTCCGTTGCCAAAAAACAAAAAGAAATTCCAGGGCTGTCATTCATTCGGCGTGCCTCAGCAATCGAAACTGATCATCGTCGCCGTGGCCAATCGGCTTGTCACAGACATTTGACGAGAATGCAAATTGCACGTTGCTTTTCGCTTTGTTCGCTACTCTCCCGATGGAAATGCCCTCACCTATATTCGATACAGAAAAAGCACGCGGGATGCCAGCGGATGTTGGCGCAGGCTCGCTGGTGTCCTACGCCAGCCGCACCAGGCAAGGAATGTAGTTGGATTCCCGGCTCTCGCGCGTAGTTGCCAGGTACCAGAACATTGGCAGGCTGTGGAGTGTGCCCCAGAAAGCACCGCAGGCGTCCGTTTGCCTATCCCTGACTGCAACTCTACAATAATCGTTTACCCTTCCATGGAATCAGATAACCATGATTCATTTTCCCGTCCCTGAGGCCCTCACCTTCGATGACGTGTTGCTGCTGCCCGCCAAGAGCGACGTGGTGCCGGCGCTGGCAGATACCACCACTCGACTGACCCGTAACATCGAGCTGCGCGTGCCGCTCATCAGCGCCGCCATGGACACGGTCACCGAATCGCGCATGGCGATCGCCATGGCGCAGCAGGGCGGCTTAGGCATTGTCCACCGCAATCTCTCGATTGAGCAGCAGGCCTCCGAGGTCGACAAGGTCAAGCGCTCCGAGAGCGGCATGATCGTTGACCCGATCACCATGGAGCCGGAGCAGAAGATCTCTGAGGCGCTGGAAGTCATGCGCCATTACCGGATCTCCGGCGTGCCGGTGAGGAAGAACAAGAAGCTGGTCGGCATCCTCACCAACCGCGATCTGCGCTTCGAAACCCGCACCGACATCCCCATCAGCGAAGTGATGACGAAACAGAACCTCATCACGGTTCCTGTAGGGACGACTCTTACCGAAGCGGAAGCTATCCTGCACCAGCACCGCATCGAGAAGCTGCTGGTGGTCGACGATCACTACAACTTGATGGGTCTGATCACGGTTAAAGACATCCAGAAACGGCTGAAATACCCGACCGCCGCGAAGGACGATCACGGCCGCTTGCGGGTGGGCGCAGCCATCGGGGCCACGGGCGACTTCCTGGAGCGGGCGCAGGAGCTGGTGCGCGCCAAAGTGGACGTGCTTGCCATCGACAGCGCACACGGGCATTCCACGCGGGTGATCGATGCCATCAAGAAGATCAAGGCGGCGCTGCCGGAGGTCGATCTGCTGGCCGGCAACGTTGGCACCTTCGATGGCGCCTGCGAACTTGCCCGCGCCGGAGCCGACGGCATCAAGGTCGGAATCGGGCCGGGTTCCATTTGCACCACGCGAATCGTCACTGGCGCAGGCGTTCCGCAGATCACCGCTATTGCCGAGGCCGCGCGCGCTACTCGTGACAGCGACGTCTCAGTGATCGCCGACGGCGGCATCAAGTATTCCGGTGACATAACCAAGGCCATTGCCGCGGGCGCCGATTGCGTGATGATCGGCTCACTGCTGGCCGGGACCGAAGAAAGCCCGGGCGAGACGATCCTCTACCAGGGCCGCTCGTTCAAGACCTATCGCGGCATGGGATCACTGGCGGCGATGGCGCAAGGTTCCAGCGAGCGCTATTTCCAGAGCTCGGATGGCGAATGCGGTGATTCCTCCGTGCCTGTCATCTCCGAAGAAAGCGACGGCAACCGGCTGGCGAAGCTGGTTCCGGAAGGCATCGAGGGCCGCGTACCCTATCGCGGCACCGTCGGCATGATCGTCTATCAACTGGTCGGCGGGGTGAAGAGCGGCATGGGCTACGCGGGTTGCGCGACGATCGAAGAGCTGCAACAGAAGGCGCGCTTCGTGCGCATCAGCGGCGCCGGCCTGCGCGAAAGCCACGTTCACGATGTAATGATCACCCGCGAGGCCCCGAATTACCGGGAGGGGTAGCACGGCTTGCTGGCCCCTTCGCCAAAATCTCTGATCCGCAATTGGCTCCCGGTCGTCTTCTGGCTCGGCGTCATTCGCGCCGAATCCACCGATACTGCTTCGTCGGCCAACACCGGCGCCCTGCTCAACCAGGTGATGTCGGCCATCTTTCCGCGCATCGATGCAGCTCTCGTCGAGCAGCTGAATATGATCATCCGCAAGACCGGCCACTTTTTCGGCTATGCCATCCTGAGCGCGCTCGTGCTGCTTGCGCTGCGCGGCACCAATCGCGATCGCCTGCGTAATGTGCTGCAGCGGCCTTGGGGAATTTATCTTCGCGACTACTGGCGAGGGGAGTGGGCGCTGCTGGGAATTCTGCTGACCGTCATTACCGCGGCATTCGACGAGATCCACCAGACATTTATTCCGTCGCGCACCGGCCGCTGGCAGGACGTGGTGCTGGATAGCTGCGGCGCCGTAGTGATTCAGGTGCTTCTGTATCTCTGGTCGGCGCGGACGCTGCGGCGGCATCGGGTCGCGGAGCCGAAGGCCCAATTGAGTTCGGTGCCGTAGCTAGTCTATGGCCAAGAGCCAAAGGCCAAGAGCAATTCAATACAGCAAATACTTCGCGCGCAACACCATGAACTGCTCCAGCGCGTCGCGGTCGTTTTGGCGGATGCGATTGGGATCCTCGCCCGCCTGCAGTGCTGCCGTATCTGCCTTGTTCGCCAGCAACTGGCCTAGATGGCCGAGGTCGTAGCCCAGGGGATACAGCTTGTGCAGCGCTGCCGCGAGCTCAAGGCCGAGGCCGGGCGCATCCAGTTGTTCGCGGTTGGTGACCAGAATGTTGACGCCGAAGCACTCGCGCCGCGCATATGGGCCAGCAGTCGGGGTAAACGAAGTCGGCACAAACCTCACGCCGCCAATGTTGCGCGCGTTCAGATAAGCGGCCAGCTCCTGGGGAAGGAAGTAGGGCGAGCCAATCAACTGATACGGCATGTCGGTGCCCCGGCCGATGGAAACGTTGGTCCCTTCGACCAGCGCCACTCCCGGATAAACCGATGCCTGCTCCAGATTGTGAATCTCGGGCGTCGGATTGACCCACAGCTCTCCGGTTGAGTCGTACCAGTCGCCGCGCAGCCAGCCGCGCATGGGAATGACCGTGAGGTCGGCGTCGAGGTGCTTCTCTTCGTTGAAGAGCTTGGCCAGTTCACCAATTGTCATGCCGTGCCGGATGGGAAGCGGGAAGTAGTTGGCGACAGTCTCCTGTCCCACGTCCGACATAGGCCCTTGCACGTACGACCCGGTCAGTGGATTGGGACGATCAAGCACGACGATCGGCTTTTTCAACTTGGCCGCGGCATCGAGAAAGTATCCCAGCGTCGCCACGTAACTGGAGAAGCGGACGCCCGTGTCTTGCAGGTCAAAGACGATCACGTCCAGATTGCGCAAGACCTCAGCCGGCGGCCTTCGCCTGGCGTCCGTGTCGCCCCACACGTTGTAAATCGGCACCCCCGTGGCGCCGTCTTTCGGGTTGGCTCCCACGTTCACGTCGGTGCCCTGAATGCCATGTTCAGGCGCGAAGATGGCAGTCAGCTGCATGCCGGGCGCGCGCGCCAGCACATCGATAGTGCGCCGGCCTTTCGCGTCAATGCCGGTCTGATTGGTGACCAGTCCAATGCGCGGCTTCGGCGCCGTTGGCGACTTCAGCGGTTCGAACTGCCGCTCCTCCAGCACATCAATGCCGTTCAGCACTTTGCCGTTGCGTACCACCACGCGCCGCGCCGCCATCTGCGTCTCGTTGTAACCGGTGATGCGCGCCAGGCGCAGCTTCTCGGCCTGGCTGGGCTCCAGCTGCAGCGCCGCCGCAACCGCACTCGCGACCTCGGTGCGCAGTGCGATCGGGTTACCCGTCTTCAGCTGCACCGAGTTGGTCAACAGGATGACGTAGGTGTTGGTGGTGGGGTCGATCCAGATGGACGTGCCGGTGAATCCGGTGTGGCCGAACGAACCGACCGGCAACAGCTCGCCACGATTGGACGAGAACGGCGAGTCGATGTCCCACCCCAGGCCGCGCACGTTGGGCATGTTCGCGGGCTGTTGCGGCGTGGTCATCTTCTCGACGATCAGCGGCGAGAGGATGGGCGCGCCGTTGTTGAGCATTGCCTGCGCGAATTTGCCGAGATCGTCCGCGGTGGAGAACAATCCCGAATTGCCGGCGACGCCGTTCATCTGCCGTGCCGTGGGATCATGTACGGTGCCGCGCAAAGTTATTCCCGAGTGTTCATCGCGCTGGGTGGGGGCAATACGCGGTTGCCACTCTCGCGGCGGGTTGAAGCGCGTGCTGGTCATGCTGAGCGGGCCGAATACGTAGGTCTGGGCATATTGGTCGAGCGGCATGCCGCTGACTTTCTGCACCAGTTCGCCGAGCACTACGAAGCCGACGTCGCTATACACGAAGGTCGAGCCCGGCGCGTTCACCAGCTTGGTGGCGTTGACCCGGTTGTAGCCCTCGTCAGTGCCGTTCCACGATTCCTTCAAATCAAGATCGGCGGGCAGTCCCGAGTAATGCGTCAGCAGCATGCGGATGGTGATTTCTTCTTTGCCGTTCTGGGCGAAGTCGGGAATGTACTTGGCGACCGGATCGTTGAGCTTGATCAGGCCAAGCTGCTCGAGGCGCATGACGCAGGTGGTGGTGGCGACCACTTCGGTCAAAGCGCCCAGGTCGAAGACGGTGTCTGCCGTCATGGCTTCCGACTTGGCCGCTTCGCTGAGGCGGCCATAGGCCTTGCGATAAACCACAGCTCCGTTGTGGCCGACCAGAAGCACGCCACCGGGCGCGTTGCCGCCGGCGATTGCATCCTCCACGATTTTGTCGAGCACGGTGAAACGGGCGCGGTCGCCGGCGGACGGCGTGGATGGACCCGAACTCTGAGCGGTGGCCGCGGTCGCCGCCGGCTTCGCAGCCGTTTGCGAAGCAGCGGCAGTTTTGGAGTTGGTGGTTTGCTGCGCGAAGACAGGCGCGCTGACGATCGACAGGGTAAGGCAGAGTTTGACCAGCGCGTTCACTGGCCGGCGCAGACGCAGGCTCAAGATGTGTCCCGTTGATAGAGTGCGCCCGCAATCTGCGGGCAAGCTATTATAAAGTGCGCTCGCAGCCCGTCACAGCCGAGGACCTCTGCAGCCCATTACGCCACAAGCCGTGCCGTTATCCACTGCCTTCGAGCAGCAGGAGAAGCAATTCGTACGCGCGTTTTCCGCTATTCGTGACGCCATCGCGCAGCGTGCATTTCCGGGCGCGGCGCTGGCCATTACGCATCGCGGAGCGCTGGTGGCGTCGCAGGGATTCGGCAGGTTCACCTATGACGAGAACTCACCAGAGGTGCGGGCCGACACCATCTTCGATCTGGCTTCGGTCAGCAAAGCAATCGCGACAACAACGATGGCGATGCAGCTTTACGAGCGGGGACTGATCTCGCTGGAAGAGCCGCTGGCGCAGACCCTGCCCGAGTTCGTAACCCTCTCGCCCAAGCATCAGCAGGAGTGGCGGCAGGCGATCAGCATTCGAATGTTATTGGCGCATTCCAGTGGCTTGCCGGCCTACGAGAAGCTGTTTGAGTTCGCCACCAACCGCGCAGATTTAGTTCGCGCCGCGCTGACGACGCCGCTGCGGTTGGCTCCGGGCACGCGAGTTGACTACAGCGATATCGGATACATCCTGCTTGGCGAAGTTCTGGCAGCTAAGGCCGGAGTACCGCTCGACGAATTCCTGAAGCAAGAGGTTTTCGCGCCGCTGGGGATGGCGCACACCTGCTTCAACCCGGCTCCTGAGCTGAAATCGGAAATCCCGCCGACCGAGGAGGATCGCCGATTCCGCTGGCGCGTCATCCAAGGCGAGGTCAACGACGAGAACGCGTACATAATGGGCGGAGTTGCGGGCCATGCCGGATTGTTTGCGCCGGCCACCGATGTCGCCCGCTTGGCCGAATGCCTGCTGCACGGCGGCGCTCCCATCCTGCAGCCGGAAACGGTGAAGCTGTTCACGCGGTGCGAATCGGCTCCCGCGGGCACGTCACGCGCGCTGGGATGGGACACGCCGTCGCGACCCGACTCGTCCTCCGGCAGATACTTCTCGTCCCTGTCATTCGGTCACCTGGGATTTACCGGAACGTCGTTGTGGATCGATCCGGGCCGTAAGCTGTCGGTGACCTTGCTGACCAACCGAACCTGGCCGGACCGCTCGTCACAGCTCATCCGCGAGATACGGCCGCGGGTGCATGACGCAATTGTCGAGGCAATCGAAGGACGAGGCGAAATTCCCTAATTGTCATCGCGAGCGCAACGAGGGACCCGCTCTTCTTGCGCAGGGCAAGGAAGAGTTTTCCGCCTCGTGCAAACAGCAGATCCCTGGCTTCGCTCGTGATGACAATCTTCCGGTTCGGTCATCACAACCTGGAGCCGGTGTTTCAGTAGAACCGTCGTCTTAACGAATGAAGTTTGGCCCGGTCCCGGCCAGCAGCGACTCGGTGATCTTCTCCCACTCAACTTCTAGAGCACCCGTCGCCGGAGTTTTGTCCGCCCGCTTGTACCAATACCGCGCGTTGGCGAGGTCGCCCTCTTTGCGATGCAGGTAAGCATGCACCCAGGCGCCGGCTGGACCTTCATCCTGCTGTGCGGTTTCGTGGGATTGCTTCCAATTGCCCTTGGCATCCCACCACAGCGCTTGCAAGGCGACACTGACTTGCCGGGGAGGCTCGTCGTGCGACAGGGAAGCCTGAAACTCCTGCAGCGTCATTGCGCTCACCCGGCCGGCATGGCCGCGGTATCGCCGACGAAGTCGATGGCCGGCTTGTAGGGAATGACACCGGCTTCGTAGCCCATTTCGAGCAGCTTGACGATGGCTTCGCGGCCGTCCTTGCCGTAGTCGAGGGTGCGCTCGTTGACATACATGCCCACAAACTTATCGGCGAGTTGCGGATCAAGGTCGCGGGCGAACTGCATCGCGTACTGCAGCGCCTCTTCGCGGTGCTCGAGCGCATAACGAATGCTGTCTCTCAACGCCGTGCAACAGGATGCCATCAACTCGGGGCCAAGATCGCGCCGGATAACGTTGCCGCCGAGGGGAAGCGGCAGCCCGGTCTGGTCGCGCCACCACTTGCCCATGTCGAGAATCTTGTGCAACCCGGATTTGTTGAAGGTGAGTTGTCCTTCATGAATGATGAGCCCGGCTTCGTACTTGCCCTCGAGCACGCGAGGAATGATGTTGTCGAAGGGTACGACCTCGGTGACCACGTCGGGCGCGAACAGCTTCAGCACCAGGTAGGCCGTGGTCATGGTGCCCGGTACCGCGATGCGATTGCGCGCGATCTCGTCGACCGGGATGGGCCGCGAAGCGACGATCATGGGCCCATAACCTTCGCCGACGCTGCCGCCGCTGGGCATCAGCGCGTACTTGTCCTGAATGTAGGGATAAGCGTGAAACGAGATGGCGGTGATGTCGTAGTAGGCTTCCAGGGCCTTGCGGTTGAGGGTTTCGATGTCGCACAGGGTGTGCGTGAACTTAACGCCGGGCACGCGAATCTTATTGGTCGCCATGCCATAGAACATGAAGGCGTCGTCCGAATCGGGACTGTGCGCGACTTTAATCTCGCGATTGGCTTGCTTGGAACTGCGGGTCATAACGAATGGCGCTCCGGGCTGGCGGAGTTCAATGGCAGAATCGCAGCCTCAGCTGCAATGCGAACCCTGATCGTTGTCACCTAAAACTTACGACGCAAACGAGCTGCTCCCGCCGCTGCCACCAGCACCTTCGAAACTTCAGCGAACAGGAATGGATAGAGTCCAAAGAATGCAGCCTGCCGCCAGCTGTGGGTCATGACGGCCAGCCAGCTGATGCCCGCCGCGAACAGCACGATCTCCCCCGCAAGCGCCGCCATCAGATTGCGGGTGAAGCCGGCCTCTCCGCGCTCCGCACTCCACCCGGCGATGAACGCCACCAGCGGATATGCCCAGAGATATCCTCCGGTCGGTCCAAGCATCTGCGCGACGCTCCCCGGCCCCGAGGATGCGAATACCGGCAGCCCCATCGCGCCCCAGGCGAGATACAGCGCGGCAGCGGTGAATCCACGACGACTGCCCAGCGTGAGGCCCACCAACAGCACCCCGAAGTTGGCCAGAGTCAGCGGAACGGGCGTAAACGGCAAAGGCACCATCAACCGCGCGCACACGGCGATGACGGCGCTGGCGCAAATCACAATGGCAGTCTGCTTCAGCAGGCTAAGCGGCTGCTCGGTGACGCTGTTGTCGAGATGAATCGCTTTGGACATTCCCAACCCTCGTAACTATGGCCGCGGACTGGAACTCGCTTCTCCCGCAGTCCCTGACGTAGCCCCGTCTTCCGTCTGCGACGCCCCTTCGCCTGATTCGGCTGCCTCCGCAGTCTCACTCTCCGAAGCTGCTGGTGGCTGTTCCTGAAGGTGCCGCTTGACCCGGAAATGCACCGCCAAAATCACGGCGACCACGGCTGCGGTGCAAAGCACCAGAACCGCAAAGAAAACTTTGATCACCACAGAGACCTAGAATAACAGAACGCGCTTCGGGCGAAAGATGCCGCCGCGCACGATGACGGTCGCAGCACGCGACACCGTGTTGATCCTGGTGCATCAGGTGAATTCCCCGCGCACCTTAGGGTTATTCACGGCTATGCAGTACCACCCCAAGCAGCTACTCTCACACTCAACCGATCAACAAGTTTGCGGCGGACGCACTCGTCATTCGAGATGAGTATTGTCCGCAGACCCTCTTCGACTCAGGCGAACGACTCGGTGTGGCGTCATTCGCCACAATTCCAGCCGCGCGCGGGATCGCATAGTCCTGCGCTGAAAAACTTGATTTACGGAAGCACTTTCGTTCATCCACGGAGAGGTATATGTCTTTGCGTCAGCTTGCGGTAGTAGCCCTGTCCTGTTTCGCTGCCACATTTTGCGCCGGCCAGCAGCCGACGAATTCGCCCGCCAATCCCGATCAGCCATCGCAATATCGCTCGCGCCACCTGGTTGTGGTTATGGAGGAAAATCGCAGCATCAGCGAAGCCTCCGAGTACATGCCCTATCTGAAATCGCTAGCCGTGCAATACAGCCAGGGCATGCAGGTATATTCCGATTCGCACGGCTCATGGCTGGCCTACGGTGAGCTCAGTTCCGGGATGGCGCCCTTCGGCGGCGAAGGTGATGGCGGCATCTGCAACGGAGACGGATGCTCGCAGACCATCAACATCGACAATCTGATTCGCCACTTCCGGACCCAAGGCATCACCTGGCGCGGCTATTTCCAGACCATGCCGGAGATTGGGTATCTCGGTTACCAGTACGGCGTGTATGTGCGACGGCACAATCCCTTCGCCTTCTACAGCGACGTGGTCAACATCATTCCGGAACAGCGCAACATGTATCCCGCCGATCCGTACATGCTGAGCGACATCGAGAACAACCGGCTGGCGAATTTCACCTGGATATCTCCCGATCTCGACCATGACGCGCACGACGGCAGCGACGACCAACAGGCGCTGGCTGCGGCCGACCAATATTTGCAAACCTTTTTGCCGCAGCTGCTGCAGTCTCCTCCCTTCCAGCCGGGAGGCGATGGCGTTCTGCTGATCACTTTCGATGAAGGCGAGCTGAGCGGCGATAACACCTGCGGCGGTTATCCCGATCCCAATAATTGCGGCGGGCACATTTGGCAGGTGTTGATCGGCCCGCAAGTCAATCGCGTGTACGAATCGGACACCGTTTACAAGCAGGGAAGCCAGTTGCGCTTGATCTGCGATCTGCTCGGCCTCACCAGTTGTCCCGGCGATGGCGCTACCTCGCCCAGTATGGCCGAGTTCTTTGCCGGAACCCCACAGTGCACGCCCACCCAGGACAAGACGGTTGCGATCTGTGCGCCCGCGGCCAACGGCAGAGTCACTTCGCCCGTGCAACTGACGGCGATGGCCAAGGATAACGAGCATCCCATCACCGGCATGGTGGCCTACGCGAACAGTCAAATCGTGGCCGAGGGTCCGGATGCAGTGATGAATGCGCAGCTGGCGCTCAGTCCCGGCACCTACAATCTCGTGATCCGCGCCTGGGACACTACCGGCTACTACTTCTCGTCACAGGAGAACTTCACAGTGGTTTCCAGCGACGGGCCGGAGCAGTTATCGCAGAATCAGCAGTAACCGGGCCTGAATTTGAGTTTGGCGCAGTGCGCACAGCCAGGGAAACGAGCGATTGAGCTACTCGATTCTCTGGCCGTTGCATCTATACGAATTGGTAGAGTAATAAAGTGTGGTCTTGGCGCCCTGCAGACGAGGTTTCCTCCGGTAAGTTCCCTGTCGCGAGCTTTGGAAGCACTGTTCGTCGAACGTATTACTTGATTCTGGGTTTGCTGGTTGTGGCCGGATTGGCCGCGCCGGCGTTTGCCGCCAATGCGGCCTGCCCACGTCCGCTTGCAGGCGCGACGGTAGAGAATCCCCCCGAGTTGCGCAGCCAGAACGGCATGCTGGAGCTGAGCCTGCACGTCCGTTATCAACAGACGATGGTTGCCGAGGGTCCGCCGCGCTACTGCTACGTCACCGACGATGGGCTGGAGTCGCCCACACTGCGGGTCCATCCCGGTGATCGCCTGATCATCCACCTGCATAATGACCTGCCGGAGTGGCGCGACTATCGCGCACTGCAGCACGAGATGCCGGGCGCGCCGAACGATGACTGCAACGCTACCAGCATGGATCCTTCGGTTACGAATCTGCATTTTCATGGCATGACAATCCCCCCAGTCTGTCATCAGGACGAGGTGGTCCGCACCGCAATACCGGCAGGCAAGGAGTTTGACTATCGCGTCACCATTCCAGCAGACGAGCCGCCTGGATTGTATTGGTATCATCCGCATCCTCACGGATTCAGCGAGCGCCAGGTGCAGGGCGGAGCATCGGGAGCGATCATTGTCGAGGGGATAGAGAAGTTAGTTCCGTCATTGCGCGCTATGGATGAGCGAGTGCTGGTGTTGCGCGATCAGCAGCGCATTGGGCCGGAGGCTCCCAGCCCACAGGTTCCGGCATGGGATATCTCCGCGAACTTCGTACCAATTACCTATTCGCACGGGCAGGCCGCCGTAATACGAATGGAGCCGGGCAAGAAGGAATTCTGGCGGGTGCTGAACGCGGGCGCAGATACCCTATTTAATCTGCAGATTCTCGTTGGCCAGTCGGCGCAGCCGGTCGAGATGGTGGCAATTGACGGCGTGCCGATTACGCCGCGAAAAGGCAATCCCTCGAAGCAGACCAGCGTTGCGTTGCCGCCGGGCGCTCGCGCTGAATTCGTTGTTACCGCTCCCCAGTCAGGGCAGAGCGCGCAGCTCATCACTCGCGCGTGGGACACCGGACCGCAAGGCGACAACGATACCGAACGGACCATCGCTAACATCGTGACCGCCGGGGCCACAGATCACGAGAAGATTGCAGCGGGCAAGCGACCGGCAACGCTTCGCGAAGCCCACGCCACGCCGCCATCGGATACGCCGGCCCCGGTGCAGCGCCAGCTCTACTTCTCACAGCGTTCCGGCAATCCCCAGGACCCCGACAATTTCGTTCTCTACTTCATTACCGTGGAGGGACAGAAGCCCGCGCCGTACAAGATGGGCCAGCCACCGAACATTGTGGTGCATCAAGGCGACGTGGAGGACTGGACCATCGAGAACCGCTCGCCGGAAGACCATGTCTTTCACATCCACCAGATCCATTTTCGGGTCTTGGCCATCGATGGCAAGCCAGTAAACGATCCCACAATGAGGGATACGATTGATGTGCCTTACTGGAAGGGCACAGGCCCTTATCCGAGCGTGAAGCTGCGCATGGATTTCAGCGACCCCAACATTGTTGGGACGTTCCTTTACCACTGTCACATTCTGAAGCACGAAGACATGGGAATGATGGGCGAGATCCAGGTGCTGCCGCGAGAAGGTGTAACCGCTGCCGGCACCAGCTCCAAGTAGGTTGGCTGTGGGCCAATGATCAGGTCGCTGGTTTTCCCAAACGACTGCAGCGCCTTGTCCGGCACGTCTGAACTCGGGCCCTGATACAAGGCCGGGAGTGAAACAGCCTCGATGTGCTGATTGCTTCTAAACGCCCACCGGAAAAGGCTTCGGACTGCGTTCTTCGCCGCGCTCGCGCACCAGGCTGTCGAAGCGGCCCTGCAGCAGCGACATCAGTCCCGTGTACCAGTATCCGAAGACGAACAGAACAAGGAAGGGAACCGTGATGTAGTTCTCCCTGGTGATGGCATACCAACTCGTTGCTGCAAAGTAGGTACCGATTAGCAGCTCGATCCACGGGACCCAACCGAGACGTTTGCGGTATTTCTTCGCAGCAATGGTCCGGTCTTGTTTGCTCACCACCCGATACTTCGGCGTGCGCGCGAATGCCGTCTGATGTCCAGCCAGCGCTTCCAGAACCGCTCTGCTGTTTGTTATCGTCAACCCGATGCCGAGCCCCATCAGCGCGGGCAGGAACAGAAACGTGCGGTACCACCTTCCGGGAAACAGCTCCTTCTGCGAGACGAGATAGAAGCTGGAGATGGAGAATGTCGAGGCCAGGAACAGTGGGAGGTCGATGCAGAGCATCTGGAACCATCCCTGGAACGAGCGGATCACCATCGCCGGCAGCAGCAAGGTCGAGAGCACGATCATCAGCGGATAACTGATGTTCGCCGTCAGGTGATACCAGGCTTCAATCTTCTCCCGCCGCGATACTGGTGCCCGCAGCACCTTCGGCAGGTCTTTCTTGGAGCACTGAATCAGGCCCTTCGCCCAGCGCGCCTGCTGCGTCTTGAACGCGGTCATCTCAATCGGCAGCTCGGCCGGGCATTCGACGTCCTGCAGGTAACGGAACTTCCAGCCCGCCAGCTGCGAGCGATAGCTCAGATCGGTGTCTTCGGTGAGCGTGTCATGTTCCCAGCCGCCGGCGTCGTCGATGGCCTTGCGCCGCCACATTCCCGCCGTGCCATTGAAGTTGAAGAACACCCCCGCGCGCGAGCGGCCTCCGTGTTCGAGCACGAAGTGACCGTCGAGCAGAATTGCTTCCACTTCCGTCAGGAACGAATAATTGCGGTTCAGGTGCGCCCATCGCGTCTGCACCATGCCAATTTCGGGACTGGCGAAGTGATGGATGACCTTCATCAGCCAATCAGGTTGCGGCGTGAAATCAGCGTCGAAGATGGCAACGAACTCGCCGGTCGACGTTTTGAGCCCGCTATCGAGAGCGCCCGCCTTGTAGCCCTGGCGATTGGTGCGGTGCAGGTAGACGATGTCGTGCCCCAGCGCGGCGTAACGCTCCACTACTCCCCGCGCGACATCGACCGTCTCGTCGGTTGAGTCGTCCAGCACCTGGATTTGCAGCTTCTCGCGCGGGTATTCCATCTTGCAGACGCAATCGACCAGGCGATCGATGACGTATTGCTCATTGAAGATGGGAAGCTGGATGGTGACCTTCGGCAGCTCTTCGAAGTGCGATTCCGGCTCCGTGATCTTGTTCTTGCGGTGCTTGTAATAGAGATACACCAGCTGATAGCGGTGCATGCCGTAAAACGCCAGCAGGATCAGGACAATGAAGTACGGAATCAGCAACATCATGTCGAAGGCGTTGGCATGATAAAGACCGCGAAATGTCGGGTCGAGGAAATGTGACCTCAGATAATGGCGAATGCCATGAGGTTCGACCAACACGTAAGCGAGCAGGCTAAAGGCAGGGCTCAGAAGCGTACTCCAGAGAAGCGTTGAACTGGCAGCCAGCACCACCCGGTAAACGCTAAATTGTACCTGAGCGTCGCAGCGAGGTCTCTGCCGGAATCTGCATTACAATGTAGTGCATGGCCAAAACTGAAGTCTACAGTTGGCGGGTTGACCCGCAAATCAAGATGGCGTTGGAGGCCGAAGCGCGACGGCAGCGCCGGAGCGTCGCAGACGTGCTGGACATGATTGCGAAGGAGTGGCTTGCCTCGCGAAAGGCAGACGATTGGCAGGACGACGCCGAGCAAGCGCGTCTTCATGCGGCTGCGGCAAAGTGGATCGGGAGCATCTCCGGCGGCGATCCGCACCGCTCGCAGAAAGTCCGTGAGACCGTGCGCAAGCGGCTGAGAGAGCGCTATGGCCGCTAGCGTCCTGGCTGACACCGGTGCAATTCTTGCACTCTTGGATCGCGACGATGACTGGCACAGGCCTTGCGCCAACGCATTTACGCAGCTTCGCGCGCCCTTCTTGACCTCACAGGCTGTACTTACGGAACTGTTCCACCTAGTTGAGAATCGTCTGCATGAAATCGAAGCTGCGTGGAGTTTTGTTCGGTCCGGCGCGCTTACGTTGGGAACGATTGCGGACGCGGACCTTCCTGCGCTTTCAAGATTGATGCGACAGTACCGCGACCGGCCCATGGATTTCGCCGATGCCACGCTGGTGCACCTTGCCCAACGCGAGTCGCTGAACACGATTTTCACAACTGACGTCTCGGACTTCCAGACCTATCGGATCGGCGGCCAAAGGCGCTTCCGAATTGTGCCGGGTCCGCTCGGTTAAATGCTAATATTCGCTCTCGCCGGCCAGGTTCTCGAAGCGGGTGCAGTTCTTGCGGAACGCCATTTTGATGGTGTCGGTCGGGCCGTTACGCTGCTTGGCGATGATGATCTCCGCGACGCCCTCGAGATCGGGATCGTCGCGTTTGTAGTACTCCTCGCGGAAGATGAATGCGACCACGTCGGCGTCCTGCTCGATCGAGCCCGACTCGCGCAAATCCGACAATTGCGGGCGATGATCGCCGCCGCGGCTCTCCGGAGCGCGGCTGAGCTGTGACAGCGCCACCACGGGAACGCGCAGTTCCTTCGCCAGCGCTTTCAATCCGCGCGAAATCGCCGACACTTCCTGGGTGCGGTTCTCGAAACGCTTGCCGCCGATGGGTACTGCCGACATTAGCTGCAGATAGTCCACAATCACCAGGTCGAGACGCTTTTCGGTTTGCTTCAGCCGTCGCGCCTTGGCGCGCATTTCGCTAACCGAGATCCCCGGCGTGTCGTCGATGTACAGCTTTGACTGCATCAGGCGATCGACCGCGCCCATCAGCTTGCGCTTGTCTTCCTTGGAGAGGAAGCCCTGGTTTAGCTCCTTCGAATCGACTTGCGCATGCGACGCCAGCATGCGCTTCAGCAGCGCTTCCCGCGACATTTCCAGCGAGAAGATGCCGATGACTTTGCTGTCGGTTACCGCGGCATTCTCGGCGATGTTCATGGCGAATGCGGTCTTGCCCATCGAAGGCCGCGCGGCAATGATGATGAGATCGGAAGGTTGAAAGCCGCCGGTCAGCTGGTCCAGTTTCTTGTAGTGGGTTTCGAGCCCGGTGATCTCCTGGCCGCGATCGATGAGCTCTTCCAGCGAACCGAACGAAGCCTTGACGATGCCAGGAATGTCCATGAATCCCTGGGTGATGCGGTTTTCGGAGAGCCGGAAGATGGCCTCTTCGGCGCGGCCCAGGACGTCTTCGGCTTCGTCGGAGTGCTCGATGGCTTCGGCGATGGCAAGCTGCGCAACATTGATCAGCCCGCGCAGCAGCGCCTTGTTGCGCACGATGCGCACATAGTGTTCGATCGAAGGGCGCTCGGGAACGCCGTCGATGAGCGACGACAGATATGCGACGCCGCCGATGGCCTCAACTTCCTTGCGGCGGTCAAGCTCCTCGACCAGCGTGATCATGTCAACCGGCCGGCCGGTTTCCTGCAGGTCGCGCATGCGCGAATAAATACGACGATGCGCGTCGAGCGAGAAGTCGTCGCCGGTCAGGTGCTCAGCGGCCTGATCGTAGAGCGAGTTGTCGAGCAGGATGCCGCCGAGGATGGACCGCTCCGCCTCCAGGCTGATGGGAAGTCCGCGCTCGAGACTGTAGTCGGTTGTAGCCATCTGACGAGGTGAGAGTAATTCGCGGAGTTGCGTCTAGCATAATGTGGATTATTGGAAAAGTTGGCCGAAATGAAGTCGCCGGAACCACTGGAGACACCGGTTTCGACCAAGATGGACAAATGTTTGCCATGACGCCCTGGGTTCGAGACAATAGGCCAAGCGGAGCCGGTGATTCCCGGCGCAGTTCTCGCCTGAAGCTCACATGCAAGACACCCTGAATTTCGTGGTGCAGTACGGTTACGCCCTGCTGTTTGGCTGGGTGCTGATCGAGCAGGGTGGTCTGCCAATTCCGGCGACGCCGCTGCTGCTGGCCGCGGGCGCACTCGCCGGTCAGGGCCGCATGAGCTATCCGCTGGTGTTGCTTTCGGTTGCGACGGCATGCGTCGGCGCCGACATGTTCTGGTACTCCTTCGGCAAACGGCGTGGCGCCATTGTGCTGAACCTGCTCTGCCGCATATCGCTCGAACCCGATTCCTGCGTGCGCCGCACCGAAGCCGCCTTCAGCAAGCGCGGCGAGCGCACGCTCCTCTTCTGTAAGTTCGTACCGGGCCTGAATACGGCCGCGCCCGCGCTGGCGGGAATGGTGTGCGTGCCCTATCCGCGATTTCTTCTGTTCGACATAATCGGTGGACTGTTCTGGGCGCTGACCTACACGTTGACCGGGTTTCTCTTCAGCAAGCAGCTGGATCGCATTGCCGCGGACGCACATCTTCTGGGCGGCGGCTTCCTGATTTTGTTCGCCGCGGGGGTGATCGCCTACGTGCTGTATCGCTGGCGCGACCGGGAGCGCTTCCTGGCGCAGGTGAAAGGTGACCGCATCACGCCCGACGAGTTGAAGCACGAGCTCGAGTCGGGAATGCACCCGGTGATCATCGACCTGCGGCATCCTCTGGATGTGCTTACCGATCCCCGTACGCTGCCCGGAGCTTTGCAAATCTCGCCCGAGGATTTGCAGGCGCGGCACAACGAGATCACCCGCGACGGCGAGATCGTGCTCTTCTGTACTTGACCGAACGAAGCCACCAGCGCCCGTGTGGCGCTGCAACTGCGAAAGTTCGGCATTCGCAATGTCCGTCCCCTGCTGGGCGGATTTCATGAATGGAAGAAGCTGGGTTTCCCGCTGGTCGACATTCCGGAGAACGGATCGATATCGCCTGTCGCAGGCGCGAACCTCGCCGCCGAAGGGCCGGCGTAAAGAGCAATCGGCACTCGGCGTCGGTGGTTGAATCGTAGGAACTACTGCTGGAGCCTAACTGCTGATTGCTCCTTCCGCCCCGTGCTACCATCGAAATCATTCAGCGCCTAGGTCGCGAACCTTGCGAATACTCTTCGTCGGAGACATCTTCGGCCGTCCCGGCCGCACCATTGTTCATGAACGGCTGCCCGAGCTGCAGAGGGAAGTCGCGGCCGACCTCACCATCGCCAACGGCGAGAACTCCGCCGGCGGTTTCGGCATCACGCCGCAGATCGCCGAGGAGTTGTTCGAGCTCGGCATCGACGTAATCACCACCGGCAATCATGTCTGGGACAAGCGCGAGATCATCGACTACATGAACTCGGCCAACGGCAATGAGGCGTCGCTGGCGCGTCGGGTTTTGCGTCCGGCGAATTATCCCGCAGGCTCGCCCGGCTTTGGCTGGTATCAGGGACGCTCGCGAGGCGGCGTTTCTTATGCCGTGATTAATTTGCAGGGCCGGGTTTTCATGGCCAACAATGACGACCCGTTTCGCGTCGTCGATGAGCTGCTGAAGCAGATCACGGCGAAGGTCATTCTGGTGGATTTCCACGCCGAGGCGACATCCGAAAAAATTTCAATGGGCTGGCACCTCGAAGGGCGCGTGACTGCTGTGCTGGGTACGCACACGCATGTGCCGACGGCGGATGAGCAGGTATTGGAAGGCGGGACCGCGGTGCAGACGGATGTGGGCATGACCGGTCCGTATAAGAGTGTGATTGGGGTACAGAAGGAACTGATCCTGCAGAAGTTTCTGACGAACATGCCTTCGCGCTTCGAGCCGGCGACCGATGACGTGCGCCTGTGCGCCACGCTGATCGACTGCGACGCGGAGACGGGACGGGCCACGGCGGTGCGAAGGATCATGTTGAAGCAGGAATAGAAGCAGCACTTAGCATTCGGCACTTAGCACTTAGCCAAAGCACCTGAACCGTCTGGTTTGGCCAAATGCTAACTGCGAAGCGCTAACTGCTGGACTATGCACTCCGACGAAATCTGGATGGAAGAAGCGTTGCGTGAGGCGCAGCGCGCGCTGGCCATGGGCGAGGTCCCGGTGGGCGCGATCGTGGTGCGCGATCGCCGCGTCGTCGGACGTGGATGCAACCAGCCCATCACCAGCAACGATCCCACCGCTCATGCCGAAATTCTCGCGCTGCGCGGGGCAGGAGAAGTGATCGGCAACTATCGGCTCAATGACTGCGATCTTTACGTTACGGTTGAGCCCTGCGTCATGTGTGCCGGCGCCATCACGCATGCGCGTATTCACCGCTTGATCTATGGAGCGCCCGACCCCAAAGCCGGTGCAGTGCATTCCGTGCTGCAGGTGCTGAACGATCCGAAGTTGAATCATCAGGTGGAAGTGGCATCGGCAGTGCTGGCCGGGCGCTGCATGGATTTGCTGCAGACGTTTTTCCGCGAGCGCCGCGGTAGCGACCTCGGTGAATGACTCCCTCCCTGGCCTTTGCTAAACTGAAGGGGCTGGCAGTTCCGGCCAGCGGTAACCCGCGCGGAGAGGTGGCCGAGTGGTTGAAGGCACCCGCCTCGAAAGCGGACGAGCCTGAAAGGGCTCCGGGAGTTCGAATCTCCCCCTCTCCGCCATCTTCTATTCCCCGAGAACCTTCCGGTCAGCCCGCTCGAAGAACGACGGAAGCGGATTTTTCCATCCGAACTGGCACTAATTTCCTCTGGCTCTAGGGATTTCCCTAGTTGTTGCCGCAATGCCCAAGCGTTTCCAATAAGGCTGAACCAACATTTTCCGAGCACCATACGTTGCAAGCGCTTGATTCAGGCGCCGGATGACAGGCCCAGGCTTGCGCCGCATCCGGCTGCGGAAAGCGAAGATTGCGATTACGGGTCTCTGTGGCCTGGGCCACGAGCTCGTTCTTGATTGGCGAATTCAATGGCCATGAGTCCGGTAAAGCGATGAACAGCACCGCCGCTCACCCGGGTACCACGCCATCTCCCATTTGGCTGCGAGCGCTGCGGCTGCTTGGTCTCACGGTCCTGTGGTTGGTTCTCGCGTTGCTCACCTTGTGGGCTGTGGCCGCACTCTACATCGATTTCCGGATAGCGGCACTGCGCATCCCCGTCACCCTGATCTACGTCGCTGCGGTAATCACAATTCTGGTGAAGGTCAAGCGACCGTTGTGGGCCGCCGCTTTCTGTTTTGCGGCCTTTTGCGTAGTGCTCACCTGGTGGCTCAGTCTGAAGCCGACGAATGACGCCGATTGGCGGGCCGACACTTCGCGAACTGCCTGGATCGACTTCAATGGCGATCAGGTTACGATCCATAACCTGCGCAACTGCGATTACAAGACGGAGACCGAGTTCTCCAATTGCTGGAGCGATCGGACGGTCAATCTATCGCAACTCCGCTACGCCGACCTCTTCTTCACGACCTGGGGACCGAAGTATATCGGCCACCCCATTCTCAGCTTCCAATTCGGCGACAACGATCACGTCGCGTTTTCGATTGAGGCGCGCTACAAAGCCGGCGAGACGTATTCGGCGATTCTGGGATTCTTCCGCCAGTACGAGTTGATCTTCTTTGCGGCCGATGAGCGCGACGTCATTCGATTGCGCACCAATTACCGCAAGGACGAGCAAGTTTTCATGTATCGCACCACCGTCACAGCGGACGAAGCACGCAAGATATTCCTCGTCTACGCCGATTACCTGAACAAATTGCGCGACCATCCCGAGTGGTACAACGCGGTGACGCGAAACTGCACCACGACGATCGATACCCAGATCGCGAAGGACGTGAAGAATCCCCAGCCCTGGAACTACCAGCTCCTGCTGAACGGCACGCTGGATGAACTGCTGTACAACCGGGGACGTCTGGTCACGGGCGGCCTTCCATTCCCGGAATTGAAGGAGCGGGAGCACATCAATGCCGCCGGGAAGGCTGCGGATGGCTCGCCGGATTGGTCTGCGCTGATTCGGGTAGGGCGGGTTGGCTTCTGAAGGGTAAGTACGTGAGAAGAGGAGAAGTCACGGCGACTCCATCACTCTGCGCTTTATCAAGCAGGTCTCTCACACCATCGAGAAAGGCTGGCTTTGCATGAAATATCCAAAGGGAAGTTTCCTGATACTCGTCTTCGTATGTATCGCCTCAACCTTTGGCATGGCCCAAAACCCTCCTACGGCGGGGAATGGAGGGCGTCCCAGGATTGGCCTGGTTCTGCAAGGCGGTGGCGCGCTTGGACTTGCCCACGTTGGCGTGATTACGTGGCTGGAAGAACATCACATTCCGGTGGACTATGTCGCCGGCACCAGTATGGGCGGCTTGGTCGGCGGGGTATACGCCACTGGACATAATGCCGTCGAGATGCGCCAGATCGTGAATGGGATCCAGTGGGACGAGGTTATAGCGGGGCGAACGCCCTTTCCGGATCTTGCGTTCCGGCGCAAAGAGGACGCCCGCGATTATCCCAACAGCCTGGAATTCGGACTGCGCAAGGGCCTGCAGTTTCCTGCCGGCCTCAACTCCGGCCAGCAGGTCTCGCTGGTTATCGATAAGATCGCGCTTCCGTACTCGGAGGTCAAGAGCTTCAACGACCTCCCCACTCCCTTCGCTTGCGTAGCTACTGATCTGGTCAGCGGCAAACCCAAGGTTTTCCACGACGGGTCCTTGTCCCTGGCCATGCGGTCGACCATGTCTCTGCCCGGAATTTTCACCCCCGTGCGGACCAAGGACGCTATCTATGCCGATGGTGGATTGCTGCAGAACATTCCCGTCGAGGTAGCGAAGCAGATGGGAGCCGATCTGACCTTGGCGATTCATCTAGAGGAGGCGCCGGTGCCGGCGAATGCCAACCTCTCCTCGTTTGCGGTTCTCGGACAGTCGATCTCGGTCATGATCGCAGCCAACGAACTGCTGAGCATGGAGAAGGCGGACATTCTCGTCTCCGTTCCGGTGCAGAAATGGAGTGCGTTAAGTTTCGATGACGCCGACGCGATCATCAAGGCCGGATACGATGCCGCCGCGGCAAAATCAAGAATCCTGTTGACGCTCGCGGTGGATGATGCAACCTGGAAGCAGTACCTGGCGAATCGCCAATCCCGTGTTCTCAGCAATCCCGTTCCGACGTTTGTCGCAGTCGAAGGCGTCGGCGGAAATCTTTCGCAGCGGATCGAACAGAAAACGGCCGATTTGGTGGGGAAGCCCATCGATTTCGACCAGCTTGACCAGACAATCATGCACCTGAAGGGAACCGAGCGCTATTCGGCGCTGAGCTACCAAATGGTCGATCGCGATGGTCAACAGGGCCTCCTCATAAAGACCGAGAAAAGTGAGGTTGGCCCGCCGGTGGTTCGCCCTCTCATTCTCATCGACGGCTCGAGTTTGAAGAACGTCACGTTCGACACGGGAGCGAGAATAACCTGGTTCGATATTGGTGGCTTCCGCTCCGAATGGCGCAATGACATCATACTTTTCAACAATTACGGGCTGAACTCGGAGTATTACCATCCCTTCACGCCTCTGACCCACTGGTTCATCGCGCCACGAGGTCTGATTGATAACGACCCGATTTACCTTTACGACAACAACCAACTGGTTTCCACCTATCGGCGCACCACTCTCGGCGGGGGCGTCGATGTCGGCTACCAGTTTGGAACGACGGGCGAGCTGCGCGCCGGGTACGAAGGCGGGTGGCAGGACTTCGAGCGGCAGGTGGGCAACCCGAAAGAACTGCCATCGTTTTCGGGGGGCTACGGTGTCAGCAGAATTCAATACCGGCTGGATCGCCTGGACGACGCCGTGATTCCTTTCGCCGGACAAAGCTTCCAGGGCAGTTTTCTCTGGTACAACACCAGTCCACAAACCCCCAAGCCGTATCCGGTCCTCGAAGCCACGGGACAGCTTCACCACCGGCTGAACGAACTGAACTCGGTTTTTCTGGACGGATCTGCCGGCACGACCTTCAATTACGCAACTGGCATCCCCCAGTTCTCTCTGGGAGGCTCACGGGAACTGGTGGCCTACGGAACCAATGAACTGCTGATGGACAAGTATTTCCTATTCCAGCTGGGATATCTGCGGGAACTGGCAAAGCTCCCACCGTTGCTGGGCAGCGGAGTCTATTTCATCGGCCTTTACGAGGCGGCGCAGGTTTATGGGCCGCCCAGTTCGATGGTGAACAAAGCGTCGGGTTTCCCCACCGATGGTGCGGCAGGCTTGGTCGTCAACACCATTTTCGGACCGGTAGAAGCTGCCTATGCTTATGGCGATACCGGACATCACAAATTCTTCTTCCGAGTTGGACGGCTGTTCTGAGCGGGGGAGGGATTTTCTAGCGCTTTGGTGTGTAGCCGATTTTTTAATGTTACCGAGGGATTTTTCTGGTGACGCGATCGCGTGTCGGCACGTAGAGTACAGCAATAGAACAAGAAAGTAGCAATTCAAGGGTCGGTAGTTCGCGCACCTTCCGATTGGCAGTGTGATTACCCGGCGCCCAGCCGTCACTCATGTAGCGATCGCAGGTAATCCGACTAAAGGAGTGACAGATGACTCTCAGACGAGTCTGCCGTCTTCTTTTGCTTGCCGCTTGTTGTTCCCTGGCAGTTGCGGCAACCGAAAAGCCACAGCAGAGCACGGCGCCCGCACAGTCAGCACAGTCGTCCAGCGCGCTACCGGCTAATGCCTCGCCGGGCCAGTATGCCGACACTGACATCTGCAAAACTTGTCACGAGGAAGTCTGGGAGAAACACTTTGCCGGGACGCCGCATTCCGCGCTGCTGAAGGGCGATCAGCACGGATGCCAGGGCTGTCACGGCCCGGCCCAGGCGCACGTCGACGGCGGCGGCGATGTCACCAAGATCATCCGCTTCGAGAAGCTCAGCCCGGCGCAGACTGCGGAGATTTGTTTGAAGTGCCACCAGTCGAGCCTGGTCACACAGAACTTCACCAAATCGGAGCATTTCGCTAACGGCGTGAGCTGTACGAGTTGTCACGATCCCCACAACTCCAAAGACGTCAACTTCATGTTGGTGAAGTCGCAGACCGAGCTCTGCTACACCTGCCACGCGCAACAGAGGGCGGAGTTCGCCCGTCCCTACCGTCACCGCGTGGATGTCGGGCTCATTCAATGCAGCGACTGTCACAATCCGCACGGAACGGTCACCGGCCACCAGTTGCAGACGGCGGCGGGGCAGTTCGCGGTCTGCACCAAGTGCCACACCGACACCATGGGGCCGTTCGTCTTTGAGCATGCGCCGGTAAAGACCGAGCAAGGTTGTCTCAACTGTCACACGCAACACGGTTCCACCAATCCTCGCCTGCTGCGCGTCAACAACGTGAACTTTCTTTGCCTGCAGTGCCACACACCGAATACCAATGGTGCGGCGCCGGGCGCGCCTTCGTTCCATAACCAGTCGACCAAGTATCAGGCTTGCACACTCTGCCACACGCAGATCCACGGATCGAACTTCGATCCCGTTTTCTTCCGGTGACGAGGAGGAGCGGCAATGAGATTCGCAAAGAATATCGGCGTCGGTTTCTTCGGGTGGAGTCTTCTGATTGCGGGTCTGTGCTTCACCGGCCGCGCGGCAGCCCAGACGACGGAGTGGTTCGCCAATGATTCAGATTCGGGCGACGGCAAGAAAATCGGCGATTTCCAGGTCAACCAGTCGATCGAAATCGGTGGGCGCATCTCCAGCGTCAGCGGCAGCCAGCCGATGTACGACACGCTGGTGAATTATCAGTCCGGCGCCAGGATTCTGGAACAATCGCTGACCATGCGTTCCTTAACGCATGAAGACCTCTTCGACACGCTGACGCTTAACAGTTTCGGCTTTGGCGGCGATCCCGAGCAGGCGGCGCGTCTGCGCATAGCCAAATACAAGTGGTACACCTTCAGCGGCACGTATCAGCACATACAAAACTATTTTGATTACGATCTGTTTGCCAATCCGCTGAATCCGCCTACCGGCACACCATACATCCCGATTCTGTATTCGCCGCACGGTTACTACAACCGGCAGAACCTCTACAACTACGACCTGGTGTTGTTCCCGATGCAGAAGTTTACGGTCCACGCCGACTACAACCGGAACCGCTTCGAAGGGCCGGCCTTCAGCAGCATCCACGAAGGCACGGAAGCGCTGCTGAACGAGAGCACCGACAACACCCTGAACGGCTACCGCTTCGGAGTAGATTATCGCGCGGCCAAAAAAACTACCCTCAGCTACACCCAGATGCTGCAGTACTACGACGGTGGAACCACTTACGGCCTGAACCCGTTCAACTCCTATCCGCTGTCCAATGGCAACTCCGTCAGCTTCGGACTGCCGTGGTTTAACAATGGCAGTCCCTGCTCAGCGCCGCTGAAGAATGGGATTGCCAATCCCGTTTGCAACGGATATCTGGACTACACCCTCGACCAGCACCTCAATACCTTCATCCCGACGGAGCAGTTCAATGTCGCCTCGTCGTCGATCAAGTGGCTGGACTTCAATGGGCAATTCCAGTACAGCCACGCCCACCTGACGACGCCCTTCAACGAGACATTTGCCGGATTGATCACGCGCAGCGGAGTTCTCGGCTCGAACACTGCGGGGAGCGACTCCAATGCGAAGTGGAATTCAGCCTCCGTGGATGCGGCTGCCACGATCCACATCAATGACAAGCTCCGGCTGGTGGAAACCTTCCGCTTCCGCAATTTCACCGTGGATGGCGCTTATCTGGATCTGACGACCAGTTACTTCAATGCGGCTTCGCTAGGTGGCGCGTCGCTGCTGAATCCCATCGCGACCTTTCCGGGCTCGATCCTTTCGCACACCTCGAGCTCTCCGGCCGATATCACCAATGAATACAATTTCAACCTGCTCGGGCAGAACACCAAGCAAAACGATTTTCAGGTGCAATACGACGTGACCAAGTCGTTCGGCGTGCGCGCGGGATTTAACTGGTCGCAGAACACAATTCAGCCCGGCGATAGCTATCTGGCGGCGCTCGGCGACATCTATTACCCGAACAATCCGAACCGGGGAAATTGCGTGGGAGTTCCGCTCAATCCCGACGGCAGTTGCACTTTCGTTGGGGTGCTTGCGCCTTATGGCAATCCGACAACCGAGATCAATACCTACTCGGGACTTCTCGGAGCGTGGTATCGCCGGGGGTCGGCGCTGCGCGCCAATATCAATGCCAAGTTCGGCGGCGCCGACAACTGGATCTATCGCACCGATCCGCTGAAGTTTTTCAACATCAACGCCAACGTTTCGTACGCGCCGCAGCTCTGGTTGACCCTGAGCGGCAACCTGCTTCTGCAGCACGGGAAGAACTATGACAGCGATCTGGCGTACAACCAGCACAACTACAGTGTGCTGGTGGATGCCAGCATCATGCCGAATCCCCGTTGGGGCTTCGACGTCGCCTATAACTTCGATGCCATCCAGCAAAACTCCAATGTCTGTTTCGCATCCAGCACACCGCCGGCTGGCTCCTACACCTGCAACGGCGACGACACCCTGCTCGAAACCTACGGGATTTACCAGACGCATACCCAGTACGGGTACTTTGCGGTGTCTCTGGCGCCGATTCAGCGAGTGAAGTTCCGCCTTGGCTACAGCATCGTCGATAACCAGGGCAACACCACCAACTTCAACCCGCTACTGCCGCTGGGACCGCTCGCTTCCACCTACCAGTCACCGTTGGCGGCAACGGAGATCGCTCTCTACAAAGGAATCGCGTTCAAAGCGGGCTGGAATTACTACCAGTACTCGGAAGGCTCGTTCGTGGGACCCACGGCCAGCCGGTACTTCCATGCCAACAATACGACGCTGGCATTGAAGTACGCGTTCTGAGCACAAGTCGGTGATCCGGTAAGCGGATTTGGGCTAGGGATTTCCCTAGTAGCGAATGCCTTTTGCGCCGTATTAAAAAGTAGCGATACCTCACACAAGCGTATCCGTCGAGTTCGCGTAACTCGCCAAGGCAGCTGCTTCCTCGGGGTTGAAGCCTTGCGGCAGTCAAGATCATTGCGAAAACGGGAGAAGAGCATGACGAAGAAGAAATATCTCGAGACGATCTCCGTGGCGATTCTGTGTTCGATGCTGATCGCGACCTTCAATGTGGCGAGTTTCGCCCAGAGCGTGAAAACCGAAGGCGTCATCAAGTCACGTAATGGCGAGATGATGACGGTGCAGACTTCGACGGACCCGAACATGGTGGTGGTGCTGACCGACGACACCAAGGTTGCCCAGGTGGCAGGCGTACTCAAGGCGCGCAGAAAGCAGATGTCGATGGCGGCGCTGATTCCGGGGCTGGCGGTGAAGGTCGAGGGCAATTACAACGATCAGAACCAGTTGGTGGCGTCTTCCGTCTCCTTCAAGGGCGACGATCTACAGCAGGCTCAGGCCATTCAAGCGGGCATGCATGAAACCAAAGTGCAAACCCAGCAAAACGAGGCTGAACTGGCAAAGCAGAATGCCGCTCTGAAGGCGCAGAACGATGCCTTGCAGCAGCAGCAGGCGCAGTTGACCGAGCAGCAGAAAAAACTGGCCGAGAACAAGGCCGCGATTGAGGCTGCCACCGCGCGCTTTGGACAACTTGACGACTACTATATCCGCGATGAAGTAACCGTCTACTTTGCCAACGGCAAAGTCACCGTTGATCCGAAATACATCCCGCAACTCACGGCGCTGACCACCAAGGCGAAGGACATCAACGGCTACATGATCGAGGTAAAGGGCTTCGCCTCGGCCGTCGGCAGCCCCGCCTTGAACCAGAAGCTCAGCGAAGACCGCGCCAGCAATGTTGTCAACGTCCTGCTGCAGCAGGGCAAGGTGCCGCTTACTCGAATGCTGTCGCCGGGTGCAATGGGCGAGAGCGAGCAGGTCGGCAGCGATAAAACCAAAGAGGGCCAGGCGGAGAACCGGCGCGTAGTAGTGCGCGTCCTGCAGAACAAGGCCATGGCCGGAGTATAAGTCTCCGCTGCTGCTTGCGACGCGGATGCTTGGAATGCCATTTCAAATCACGACGCGGTGCCCGCGCTGACCAGGCGGATCCTTGCCGGGTCAGCGCGGGCCGCCCTTTGGCCTACAGCAGACTGCTAGGGATTTCCCTAGTTGTTGTTCAACCGGAAACTAGAAATCATTCAGTTACCAGGTCGACGTGTGCCCGTATAGGATATCCTTCGACCGAAAAGGACATACATGCGTCCGGTTCTGGCCGTCATGAAAGAAGCTCATTCTAAGGAGCTTGCTGTGCCTAAGAAATCCAAGATCGTGGTCGGGATCCCGCGTCCGCTCGCCATCGTAGTTTGCACCCTGGGATTGCTGTCACTCACTGCGTGCGAAAAGCCGCCGGAAAAACCCAAGCCCGGTCCTCCTGACGTGCTGGTCGCCGACGTTATCCAGCAAAGCGTGCCCCAGGTCAACGAGTGGGTGGCACAGCTGAATGGCCCGGTGAACGCGGACATCACGCCTAAAGTTCAGGGCTACCTGCTTCGCCAGGATTACAGCAACGGCTACTTCGTGAAAAAGGGGCAGCTGTTGTTTGAGTTGGATCCGCGCCAGTACCAGGCGGCGCTGGAAGAGGCCAAGGCCCAGGTAGCGGTTGCGGAAGCAAATCTCTCCCGTCTCGACGCCGATGTTGCGCGCGACACACCGCTCGCGGCACAGAACGCGATTCCGCAGAAGCAGCTCGATAACGATCTGGCCAACCAGAGAGCCAACCAGGCGCAGGTGGCTTCCGCGAAAGCGAACGAAGCCAACGCCAAGCTGAATCTGGACTGGACGAAAATCTATTCGCCCATCGACGGCATCGCGGGCGTTGCCAATTCGCAGATCGGCGACCTGGTAGGGACCGCGAGCAAGATGGCTGTCGTCTCGCAGGTCAACCCCATTTGGGCGTACTTCAACGTCAGCGAGGGTCTCTTCCTCGGGTTTGCTTCGAAGGTGACCGGAATCATCACCGGCAGGGACAGCCAGAGCGCGCTCAAGCAAACGCCCGTGGAATACATCCAGGCCAACAATGAGCCCTATGGTCCGAGAGGCAAAATCATCTACGTCAACCGGCAGATCGGCACGCAGACCGGCACCATCCAGCTCGCTGCTGAGTTTCCCAACCCCGATGCGGTGCTGCGCCCCGGTGGTTTCGGCCGGGTGCGCATTTCGACCGGCGTAGACCAGAATGCGCTGCTGGTGCCGCAGCCGGCAGTGATCGAAGTACAGGGGCAATACCAGCTCATCGTGGTCACTCCCGATAACAAGGCGCTTTTCCGCCCGGTGAAAATGGGAGACCGCGTTGGTCCGAACTGGATCGTTACGGAGGGACTCAAGCCGGGCGAACGCGTGGTGGTTGAGGGCATTCAGAAGGTGCAGCAGTTTGCGGCATTCGCGCCCGAGCTCGCCAAGACGGGAGTGCCAGTTGTTCCCAAGCCTTGGGTGGCTCCTGCCACGCAGGCGGCAGCAGGGAGCAACTGACCATGTCGAAGTTCTTCATCAATCGTCCTATTGTCGCCATCGTTATCGCCATTCTGATGACGATGCTCGGCGTGATCTCCATATTCGAGCTGCCGACCCAGCAGTTTCCGAATATCGCCGACCCGATGATTCAGGTGAAGGCCACGTATCCCGGCGCCGATGCCCAGACGATTGCGGAATCGGTCGCCACTCCGATTGAGCAGCAGATGTCGGGCGTCAGCGGCATGAACTACATGTATTCGCTGAGCGCCAGCTCCGGCGGCGGCATGACGTTGTATGTCGATTTCGCCCTGGGCACCGACATCAACACCGATCAGATTCTGGCCCAGATGAGGAGCGGGCAGGCGAATTCCCAGCTGCCCAGTGAAGTGACGCAGCAGGGCGTGATTGTGCAGCCGGGCACGACGGCGCCGTTCATGTTGCTCGATCTGTTTTCGCCGACCGGCGCTTACGACAACGTCTTCCTGGCGAACTACGCGACCATCAATCTGCAATATGCGCTCACCCGCATCCAGGGCGTCGGGCAAGTTCAAATCTTCGGCGCCGGACCGTACGCCATGCGCATTTGGGTGAATCCCGACCGGCTGGCGAGCCTGGGTGTGACGGTTTCCGATATCACCAACGCGGTCAAAGCGCAGAACAAAGTCAACCCGGGCGGCCAGGTTGGTGGCGAGCCTGTCCCGCAGGGACAACAGTTCACCTACAACGTGCGTGCTCCCGGGCGCTTGCCACTTCCGAAGGACTTCGAGCAGATTGTTGTTCGTGCCCAGCCCGACGGTTCCATCCTGCGTCTGAAAGACGTGGCGCGAGTGGAAATGGGCTCGCAATACTATTCCTATAACGCGCGCCTGGGAGCGTCCGACGAGAAGAAGCCGTCGCAGCCGGCAGCGCTGGTCGCCCTCTATCTCACTCCGGGCAGCAACGCACTCCAGACCCGCGCCAACGTTCTGAAGATGATGGAGGAGGCCAAAGGGCGATTCCCGCAAGGCCTCGATTACATTACCGCAATGGATACCACGCTCGCGGTCAGCGCCGGTATCCACGAGATCTACAAGACGCTTGGTGAGGCCCTGATTCTCGTCATCATCGTCGTCTACATCTTCCTTCAGGGCCTGCGAGCGACGCTGATTCCGCTGCTTGCCGTTCCGGTTTCTCTGATTGCGACGTTCATGGTGTTTCCGCTGCTGGGATTCTCCATCAACACGCTTTCGCTGCTCGGACTGGTGCTGGCGATTGGACTGGTGGTGGACGACGCCATCGTCGTAGTGGAAGCGGTGGAGCACAACATTGAGCAAGGCTTGTCACCGCACGATGCCTCGATCAAAGCGATGGAAGAAGTTTCGGGCCCGGTGGTCGCCATCGGATTGATTCTGGCCGCGGTGTTCGTCCCCACCGCATTTATTCCCGGCATTACCGGACAGCTCTATAAGCAGTTTGCAGTCACCATCGCGATTTCCGTTTTGTTCTCCGCGTTCAACGCGCTGACTCTCAGCCCCGCGCTCTCGGCTATGTTGCTGAGGCCGAAGAAGCCGGTGCGTGGACCGCTGGGTGCTTTCTTCCGCTGGTTCAACAAAGTTTTCAGCCGTGCCACGGACGGCTATGTAAGCGCCTGCGGTCACCTGATCCACAAGGCCGGATTCGCGTTTCTGCTGCTGGCTTTGGTAACCGTAGGAGCAGGCTTCTTTGGCAAAAAGCTGCCGACTAGCTTCCTTCCAGATGAAGATCAGGGCTACCTGTACGCCGGCTTACAACTGCCGGATGCCTCGTCCCTCCAGCGCTCTTCGGAAGCTGCCCGTGAAGTCGAGAAGGTCATTCTGGACACGCCGGGCGTGCAGTACGTCAGCTCGGTCATGGGCTACAGCATGTTGAGCGGCGTCGCGGCCACGTATAGTTCGTTCTTCTTCGTTTCACTAAAACCTTGGGATGAGCGCACGACGCCGGAGACCAGTTACGAAGGAATTAAGACGCATCTGCAACAGGCGCTCTCGAGGGTGCCGTCGGGAATTGCGTTTTCGTTTCCGCCGCCGGCAATTCCCGGCGTAGGAACTTCAGGAGGCGCGACGTTCATTCTTGAGGACCGGTCGGGTGGCACCATCGACTTCCTCGCCAAGAACACGCAGTTGTTCATGGCCGAGGCGCGTAAACGTCCGGAGATGACCGGCCTGCTGACCACCGCACTGTTCGGCGTACCGCAGGTTGGTGTGAATGTCGATAACGCCAAGGCCCTGACCCAGCAGATTCCGCTCGATCAGCTGTACCAGACGGTGCAGACGTTCATGGGCGGTTCGCTGGTCAATTACTTCAACCGTTTCGGCTTGCAGTGGCAGGTGTACGTTCAGGCGGACGGCGACTTCCGGACCAATGCTACGAACCTGGGGAAATTCTATGTCCGAAACGTCAACGGCGAGATGGTGCCGCTCAGCACCCTGACCGACACCTATGCGCGCAGTGGCGCCGAGTTCGTCATGCGCTACAACCTGTTCAACTGCGTGCAGATCAACGCTTCGGCGGCGCCGGGATACAGTTCAGGTCAGGTGATCGCGGCGCTGGAAGACGTGTTCAAGAAGACGATGCCGCCGCAGATGGGGTATGACTTCAGCGGCATGTCGTACCAGGAAGTGAAGGCATCGCAGGGCGTCTCGCCCATGACCATCTTTGGCATGGCATTTTTCGTTGTCTTCCTGATCATGGCGGCGCAGTACGAAAGCTGGACTCTGCCGTTCAGCGTGTTGTTAGGCGTGCCCATAGCCATCTTTGGCGCATTTATCACGCTGTATTTCCGCCATCTGGACAACGATGTGTACGCCCAGATTGGTCTGGTGATGCTCATCGGATTGTCGGCGAAGAACGCGATTCTGATCGTGGAATTCGCCAAGATGGAATACGACAAAGGCAAGCCGTTGATGGAAGCTGCGCTGACCGGCGCGCGGCTGAGATTGCGACCCATTCTGATGACCGCGTTCGCCTTCATCCTGGGTTGCGTGCCGCTGTGGACGGCAAAAGGCGCGGGCGCTATCTCGCGGCAAGTCCTGGGGACCTGCGTCATCGGCGGCATGATGGCAGCCACGATATTGGCGATTTTCTTCATACCCGTCTCGTTCGACGTGGTGGAGCGATTTGGCCATTGGTTATCGAAGGAGAAAGAGCAGCCCGGACCTGTTAAGCCAGGACTCGCTGAAGGAGCGGGCGATGACTAAGCTAAAGGTGTGCGCGGCATTTTTGCTGTTGCTGGGGATCAGTGCCTGTAAGCTCGGCCCGAATTATCAACGTCCTTCGCTCGACATCCCGGGAGACTACCGCGGCGTAGCGCCGGAGCCGCAACCTTCGCAGACGGCAGCACCTTCACCATTGGACACCGTACCGCCTCAGGCAAAGCAGCAGGGCACTCAGCCGGAGCAGCAGCAACCAGCTCCCCCCGCGCCTGCCACACCGCCGGAAACCACGCCACCGCCGCAAGCCCCTTCTCCTGATCCGAATCAGCCACCGGCTGGAGCTCAGCCACCTCAAGCTGCCGGGCAGGCAGCGCCGTCCTTCGGCGACGAGCAGTGGACTGCCGTGTTTCAAGACGAAGTGCTGCAGGGGCTCATCAAAGAGGCGCTCGCGGACAACTACGATATTCGCGTTGCGGCTACTCGCGTATTGCAGGCCAACGCGAACCTGGGCATCGTGCGGGCGAACCAGTTCCCGACCTTGGACGGCTTCGGTTCCGAGACCTACGAGCGCAATATTCAGCTTCCTGGCGCTCCCACTTACGGGACGCTGGGTCTGAACTTCAACTATATTGTCGACTTCTGGGGCCAGTATCGCCGCGCCACCGAGGCGGCGCGGGCGACGTTGCTGGCAACGGAATACGCCAGGACGGTGGTGCAGATTTCGTTGATCGATTCCGTCGCCACCACGTATTACCAGATGCTGCAGTACGACGATCAGCTTGAGTATTCAAAGAAGACGGTCGAAGCCGACCGGGAAATTCTGAACCTCAACGAAATCAAGTTCCACGGCGGCGAGGCGGCCATCACCGATGTTTACCAGGCCGAGGTCCTGCTACAGCAGGCCGAAGCCGGAATCATTAGCTATCAACAGCTGGTCGAACAAACCGAAAACAATCTGAGCATCCTGCTGGGCAGAAATCCCGGACCTATTAAACGTGGGCTGAACCTGGTCGATCAGCCGCATCTGCCGGAGGTTCCCGAGGGCTTGCCTTCAGACTTGCTGCGGCGCCGTCCCGATGTGCGCTATGCCGAAGAAAATCTGGTCGCCGCGAATGCCAACGTCGGCGTCGCCAAGGCGGCATTCTTCCCGCAATTCTCCATCACCGGTCTATTCGGAGCGCAAAGCAACGCCCTGAATTCGTTCCTTTCCGGCCCAGGAACCTTCTGGTCGATCGCCGGTCAGGCGGTGCAACCTATCTTCGAAGGCGGCCGCATTCGCAGCGGCTACCGGTTAGCGTGGGCGCAGCGCGATCAGGCGGAGCTGCAATACAAGCAGACGGTGCAACAAGCCTTCGGCGATGTCTCGAACAGTCTCGTGGGCTACGTCCAGGCACGCAAATACCGCATGAAGATCCAGGAGCAGACCGACACCTACGCTAACCTGGTGCGGCTTTCCAACGTGCGCTATCAAGGGGGCTACACCGCCTTCCTGGAAGTGCAGTACAACGAACAACAATATTTCCAGTCGGCGTTGCTGCTGTCGCAAGCCTGGTATCAGGAATTGCAGTACTACGCGGCGTTCTATCAGGCGCTGGGTGGCGGCTGGCAGCAGTAAGCAATTGCCGGCGGCTGCTTGCGACTCTTATCTAACCAGCCCAGATTTCAGCGGAGGTTTTTATGCGCAAAACCTGCTCCATGGCGTGGAGCTTGTTCGCTCTACTGATTACGTCGGGAATGGCTTTCGCGCAAGCCGGGCCGCAGACCGCGACCATCGTCGTCAATGGCCAGTCAGGTAAAGCTCCGGTCATTCAGAACAATGGGCGCACCTACGTTGACGTGGGAGCTCTGGCGCAGATCGCTCAGGGTTCGCTGAGCTTCAGCGGCAAGCAGATTGTCCTGACCATTCCGCCCGGATCCGGTAACGCCGCCGCAGCTGCCGACGCATCGCAGCCGGCCGACGACTCCAAGCTGTCGCGCGGCTTCATGAGGGCGGCGATCGAGGAAATTTCGTTGCTGCGGGAATGGGCGGCGCCGGTTGCGAACGCCATCCAGAATGGCTATCCAATTCAGGAGGATTGGGTCAATAACTACAAGGGAAAGGCGGCCACCGGGCTACAGTTGGCTACGACGGCGGCATCGACCAACGGCGACCAGAGCGCGCTGCAGTTATTGAACAATGAATTCCAGGGTGTAAGCCAGTGGAGCGACAAGCTGGTCCACGCCGCCCAGCAAATGGACACGGCGAAATATTCGATGTCGCCCGACTCGCTGCGCAACGATCCGCAGTCGCAAAAGCTGATCACCTGCTGGCGCTTTCTGGGCTCGATGTTCGCCAGCGGCAGCTTCCAGGACGATTCCTCCTGCCACTAAGGGCCGCACCGCACTCACACGCAAATCACGAGGTCATTTTTCGGCGGCCGCGCGTTGGGCTTTGGCCGCCGCATCCGATGGCAAATGATCGGCGATCGCCGGCGCTGAATGCCACTTCGACTGCGGCACCACTACGTTGCCGTCCGGCTGCATCATGTAGTGCGGCGACATAATCTGCACGCCGAATTCGTTGAACGCATCCTGAATCTGAGCGTGAAGATTCGACAGCGTTTCCATGCGCAGCTTAGAGTTCTCGATGCGCGCGATCAACGTATAAGTCACGTAGAAGTCGGCCAGCTCCCTTTGCAGGACGTACGGTTTGGGGTTCTTGCGGACGCCTTCTGTCCGGTCGGCCGCAAGCAGCAATAGTCCTTCGACCTGCCGCCACGGCGCGTCATAACCGATGGTGACCGTACAACTGACGACCATCCCCAGCGGATAGCCGAGGCGGGTGAAGTTCTTGGTCGAGGTTCCAACCAGCACGGAATTCGGGATGGTCACTTCCTGGCCTTCGACCGTGCGGATCTTGCCGGCAAGCAAGCCGACCTCCAAGACTTCTCCCTCGACTTCGTTCACCATCACCCATTCGCCGCGCTTCAACGCACGGGAATAGACCACGAACAGCCCGCTCATCACCTGATTGATAATGCCGCTCGATCCTAGCGATACAACCAAGCCGACGAAGACGCTGATGCCTTTGAATGCGTCCGTGCCTGATCCCGGTATATACGGGTATGCCATCACGGCGGCGAAGACCCAAACGACGATGGCGAAGATTCGCTGGGTCGCACCCGCCATATCAGGGTCGAGCCAGGACACTCGAATCCGTCCGAGTGCGACCTGGTTGAAGAAGCTTCCTCCTACCCGCACGACCCAACGGGTAATGATGAAGATCAACGCCAGTGCCAGCAGCTCAGGCAGGGAACGGATGATTGCTTGCGCCCACTGCTGGAGCAAATCCAGAACATAGCGGCCGAGCTTGTGGCTCCAGGGCTGGGTATAAGGAAAGCGGCCCAGGGCGAACGTCGTCCACAGATAGACGGCGGCGATGACGAACACCGCCTCCACCATCCGCATGACGCCGTACACCGCAGTGTCGATCGGCGGCCTCAGGTCGATGCCGAACAGTTGCATGGGAGTACGGACGAGAGGCTCTTTGCGCTTGAGCAGCGCCACGATACGCTCATGCGACGTCCAAACTACGTAAACTGCGACAGTCAGCAACACCAGCCCGATCAAAGTGAATAAGATGGCCGAACGGAGAACTGGCCAGGAGCGCTCGTCGTAACGCGCACGCAACGCGTCGTCCAGGCTTTGCAGCGAGCGTTGCCCCGCCTGTGCGAGGGTCTCGCCCGTCTCCTTGTCCAGGTCGTTGGCCCCCACGTAGAAGAGGATTTTCCCCTGGTACATGAAGGCGAGGCCGTTCTGGCCCTCGACCACAAAGGGGAGGGTGTTGATGTCGGACGCACGAGCATTCAGCGGCAGCCCCTCGAGGCGTTCGAGAACTCTTTCTGCCCGCAACTCCGGACCGGCGCCCGCGACCGTGGCCCGGAGGGTCACGATATCGCGATTCCAGAAGTTGATGGTCGCTTCCGGCGCGGCTTTGTCTTTTGCGTTATCGGTTGATGGGTCGGCCGCCCACAACGGCAGGGCAGTAAATGCCACAACTAAAAGGAAGAATCGCAGTAGTGGTTTCCGCAGCTGTATGCCGATAAGCCGTCTGCTGCTCATAGATTTGCCCAAGCCGCGAGCTTAACAAAAACCGTCCTGGTTCTAAATGCAAATCTCCCGCAACCCATGCCGGAAGGCCGTATGCCCCTTCCACGGGAAACAGCTGTAGGTCTCGGCAAAGTCAATCGGGGGATAGGCAGTTTCATTTAGAAGTTGTTACCACATCATTCGAGTTCTATCATGTGGCAGGCTATCCAGTTCAGCGCCCAGAACCGAGTCGCCGTGCAGATCGCACGTGTGCCTCGAGCCTTCCCTAGAACCGACCATCATGGCTTGCCGTTCCAGCAAGGGAAGTTTCGGCCAGATCTGTCGCTACCCGAACCCTGGACGTTTTGGGTTCCTCCTGTCATGCTGCGCCTCGTTCGCGGTACTTCCTGCATTCGGCATTGCCCGCCAGCAGGTTGCAGTTAAGGCCTTGGTCGGCAGGGAAGCTTGTTTCCTTCAGCCCCTTTCGCCGGCTCCAGGGCGCGGTACGTTTTTCGAGATCGCTGCCACATTGCTAACCCAGCCGAAGTGGGCGCTGCTGACGGGAAGCTTGTTGCTGGTCGCTTTAGTCGTTCTGGTGGCCTATCTGTTATATAAGCAGAGGCAATTGGAGCGGTTTCGCAGCGAGCATACCAGGCTCAGTGGAATGCTGATCAATGCCCAGGAAGACGAGCGCAAGCGGCTTGCCTCCGAGTTGCATGACGACTTCAGCCAACGCCTGGCGCTGCTGTCGCTAGGGTTGGAGACGGCGGCCGAATCTGCCCCCGACAATATGCAGGAACAAATGCGGGAGCTGCTAAACTCAGCCAGCGAGATCGGCGCCGATCTGCATACCCTGTCCCATCGCCTGCACTCAGCGACGCTGGAGAGACTGGGCCTGGTGCCGGGCGTGAGCGCCTTCTGTAAGGAGTTCACCGCGCAACAGAACATTCCGGTTGTCTTTTCGCATATCGACGTGCCCAAGAAGGTTGAACCGCGAATCGCTCTATGCTTGTTTCGCGTGGTGCAGGAGGGATTGCGGAATGTCAAGAAGCACAGCGCAGCGTCCAAGGCGGAAGTGATGTTGCATGGCAGGAATGGACATCTTCATCTGTCGATTGCGGATGATGGTTCCGGATTCGATGTTCACCAGCTCGCGACCAAGCAGGGGCTTGGTATCTTCAGCATGGAAGAACGGGCGCGTCTGGTGGGAGCGCGCTTTGCCATCCGCTCGGAGCCGCATAAAGGTACTCGCATCGATGTGTGGGCGCCGCGCAACGGCCATCCACTAACGTTCGAGGCGGCGGTGAAGCTGGCAGCCTCGCCTGGCGGAGAGTTGCTATGAGCGGCCGGCCACAGGTCCTGATCGCCGACGATCACACTATGTTCGCCGAAGGCCTCAAGCTTCTGCTGGAGAAGAACTACAGTGTGGTGGGCGCGGTGGTCAATGGACGCGCTCTGGTCACGCAGGCGGCCAGGCTCAAGCCGGATCTGATTGTCGTCGATGTAGGCATGCCGCTGTTGAACGGTTTCGATGCCGCCCAGCGCGTTCGCCAACGGCAACCTGACGTCAAGCTGGTTTTCCTGACCATGCAGGATGACCCCAACCTGGCGGCGGCGGTTCTGGAACTTGGTGCTGCGGCGTTTGTGCTGAAACAGCAGGCCGGCTCTGAACTGATGAAGGCCATCGAGCGAGTACTGAACGGGAAGAGCTACGTCACCCCAAAGCTGCGCTCCGACGATTGGGTGGTCATGAAAGAGCGCGCGCGGCAGTTTTCCAAGGAGCTGACCCCGCGCCAGCGCGATATCGTGCAGCTCTGCGCGGAAGGCTGCTCCATCAAGGAAGTTGCCGGCCACCTCAACCTGAGCGAGAAGACGGTAGAGTTTCACAAGCACCACATCATGGAGTCGTTCAACCTCAAGAGCAATGCCGACCTGGTATTGTTCGCTCTCAAGCAAGGACTCATCTCGATTGATCCTGTAGCCGGCCGCAGCTAATCCTTGGTGCCCATGGAATCGTCGTACTAGGGATTTCCCCAGTTGTGGGGCATTCGTCGCGATACCTAACATCAAGCTTCATCGCAGTCCTCCGGCGAAACGGGCGAGCCGCGGTACGACCTGAGCTCGGCCCCCATACTGTGGCCTGGGTTGCAAGCGCAGTTCTGGTCTTGTGCCTTCGGCGACAGCTAGCGCGCCGCCGCAGCTATGAGAGAGCAAGCCTTGCTTCAGCGTCCGCGAGTGCTTCTGGCCGACGATCATCAGCTCGTCCTGCAGCGGGTGACCTCACTGCTGGAGACCGTGTTCACGGTGGTGGGCGCGGCCCATGATGGGCAGGAGATGGTCACGCAAGCGCTGCGCCTGCGTCCCGACGTCATTGTGGCCGACATCTCCATGCCCGGCCTGAGCGGGATTGAGGCGGCGCATCAACTGCGTCAGCAGGGGTCGACGGCCAAACTGGTTTTCCTGACTATTCACCTGGAAGACGAATTCCTGGACGCCTGCCTGGCCGAAGGCGCGCTAGGCTATGTGGTCAAGGCACACCTGAAGACCGACTTGATTCCGGCGATAAACGCGGCGCTTTCCGGCCGTTCTTTCATCTCGCCCAGTTAGTTTCGATTAGGGATTTCCCTAGTTGCAGCGGATGGCCCGCCAGCCTGTAAGATGTTGTGAGTACATCTCCTCTACGTTTATCTGACAAACTTCGCCCCCGCAGTCGAGGCGGATTGGAGCGCGTATGCTTCGCATAAAAAAGGTGCTGGCGGTGGTCCTGAGCGGGGGTCTTCTGCTCGCAACCGCGCCGGCCGGATTCGCCCAGGAGGCGCAGCAAGCTGCCTACTCGGCGTCACAGCTGGATGAGTTAGTTGCCCCGATCGCTCTCTATCCCGACGCCCTGGTGGCGCAGGTTCTGGCAGGTTCTACCTTCCCCGACCAGATTGTGCAGGCCAACAGCTGGCTGCAGGCCAACTCGAAATTGAATGATGCTCAGCGCACCGAACAGGCCAACAATCAAAGCTGGGATCCCAGCGTGAAAGCACTGACGCAGTTTCCCACGGTGCTGAACAACATGGCTTCCAATTTGTCCTGGACCTCGGCGCTGGGCGACGCGTTCTACAACCAGCAGGCCGACGTGATGGCCTCCGTGCAGAGATTGCGCAAGCAGGCGAAAGCCGCGGGCAACCTGAAAACTACGTCACAGCAAACCGTGACCACAGAGACCCAGAGCGGCCAGCAGGTCATCGTCATTCAGCCGGCAAGTCCCCAGGTTGTTTACGTACCAACCTACAATCCGACCGTGGTGTACGGTACGCCTTACTATCCGCCGGGATACAGCACGGCGGCTCTGGTGACGAGCAGCATAATCTCGTTTGGCGCCGGAATAGCGGTTGGGGCGGCGATCAGCGGCGGCTGGGGATGGAACAGCTGGGGATGTGGCTGGCACGGCGGCAGCGTGACTTACAACCGTAACGTGTACGTCTCCAACAGCAATGTTTACCGCAACGGTGGCTATTACGGGAACGGAGCGCGGCCCACGCCGTACGGCAACCGCAACGTCAGCGGCAATCGCAATGTCAGCGGCAATACCGTTAACATCAACGGCGGCAATCGCAACAACGTGAACACCGGCAATCGCAACAATACCAACATCGGAAACGGCAATCGCAATACCAACAACGTCGGCAGCGGCAACAACAACATCGGCAATGGCAATCGGCCGGGCTCAGCCGGCAATAATGCGAATCGTCCGAATGCGGGAAACAACGCCAATCGCCCGAATGCGGGAAACACCGCGAACCGCCCGAATGCGGGAAACAATGCCAATCGCCCGAATGCCGGAAATACCGCCAATCGGCCGCCGGCAGGTGATCGCGGATACGGACAGCGTCCCTCAAGTGGCAACAGTGCTCTCGGCGGATACAACAGCGGCGGCGCAACCCGTGCCGAAAGCAGTCGCGGCAAACAAAGCATGGGCGGCGGCGGTGGGGGCCAGCGTAGCGCGCCCGCAGCCCGCGGCGGTGGCGGCGGAGGCGGCGGAGGCAAGCGCCGGTAGCAGCTGCCCGGCACGAGTGAATCTAAGATGAGCCATTTATGCGGCAACGAGGCACAAATATGAAATTGCGATTCAACCTAGCGCGAGCTGTTGCATTCGTCATTCTGCTGTCCGCCATGGTCTGCGCCCAGGAGCAGGGGCAGAAGACTTTCGCCAAACCCGAGGACGCGGGCAAGGCGCTCTACGACGCCATACAGGCCGACGACAAGGCCGCCATCGAAGCGATCCTGGGACCGTCTTCCGCCAAGATCGTCTCCTCCGGCGATCCGGTGCAGGACAAGAACAATCGCGACCAGCTGCTGGAGCGTTATGGGCAAATGCACCGCTGGGCAAAGGAGATCAATGGCGAAGAGACCTTGATCCTGGGCGCGGAAAACTGGCCGTTTCCCATCCCCCTGAAGAGCAACGCCGGGCAATGGTATTTCAACACGCCGGCCGGGCTGAAAGAGATTCTCTTCCGCCGCATCGGGCGCAATGAGATTGCGGCCATTCGCGTCTGCTATGCGCTGGCTGACGCTCAGGACCAGTACTTCGAAGCCAAGCAGGAGTACGCGCAGAAGGTGTTCAGCGATGCCGGCCAGCAGAACGGCTTGTACTGGAAGACGTCGGAAGGCGAGGCCGAGAGTCCCGTTGGTCCGCTCGTCGCAGAGGCCACTGGAGAAGGCTATGGCGGCCAGCACGATACTCCTCAGCCCTTCCACGGATATTTCTTTCACACCTTGAAAGCGCAAGGCGCACACGCCAAGGGCGGAGCCAAGAGCTACATCGTGGACGGCAAGATGACCGGCGGTTTCGCCTTTGTCGCGTGGCCGGCCGAGTACAAGAACTCAGGGGTAATGACCTTCGTCATCGATAAAGACGGCGTGGTCTACGAAAAGAACCTGGGCGCCAATACCGCCGATCTCGTGAAGGCCATGACCGCATACAATCCGGACCAGACCTGGAAGGCGGTTTGGGCCGAAGGCGGCGGCCCAGAGGAATAGTTGGGCGGTGCCCGCTCTGTGATATGGATGGCAAGCGAGCGTCGGCGCGAGGCTGATGCGGGTGGCACCATGCGTTGATGGTGCGCGCCTGAGAACCGGCAGGTTCGCCAAGGAGGCGTATGTCGGCATGGCGTCGATATCCCACGCTGTATGAGATCAACACTTGGGTCTGGCTCGGGGAACTGAGCACCAGGACGGGAAAAAGTGTCGACCTCGGTTCTGTCCCGCCGAACGAATGGGACTCGATCAAAGAGCTTGGCTTTGATGCGGTCTGGTTCATGGGAGTGTGGGAGCGCAGTCCCGCCGGCATCGCCATCTCGAACCACAACCCCAACAATCTGGCCGATTTTCGGCGCGCCCTGCCGGACTTCCGCCTGGACGACAACGTAGGTTCTCCGTACTGCGTGCGCCGATACGTTGTCGATCGTCAACTGGGTGGCCCCGAAGGTCTGGGGCGTGCGCGGGAGGAGCTGGCGCGCCGCGGAATGCGGCTGGTGCTGGACTTCGTCCCCAATCACGTCGCCGCCGATCATCCCTGGGCGACGGAACATCCGGAATACTTCATTCCCGGCACGCCCGCAGAAGCCGGCAACGATCCGGCATCCTACATTGTGGTAGGCGATCACGTCTTCGCTTGCGGCAAAGATCCTTACTTCCCGGCGTGGAGCGATGTCCTGCAGCTGAACGCGTTTTCACCCGGCCTGCGCGCCGCTGCCAAGGCTACCATCTCCGACATCGCCGGCCAATGTGACGGCGTGCGCTGCGATATGGCGATGCTGCTGTTGAACTCGGTCTTCGAGCGTACCTGGGGTACTCGCGCGGGCCCGCCGCCGGCCACCGAGTACTGGTCTGAACTGATTTCCATGGTCAAGAGTGCCCACCCCGATTTTCTGTTCATCGCGGAGGCCTATTGGGACCTGGAGTGGGAGCTGCAGCAGAAGGGCTTCGATTTCTGTTACGACAAGCGGCTGTACGATCGGCTGGAGCACGATGACGCGGCCAGCGTTCGTCTGCATTTGTGCGCCGACCCGGCCTTTCAGGATCGGCTATTGCGATTCCTCGAAAATCATGACGAGCCCCGCGCCGCGGCAACATTCTCGCCGGAGAAAGAACGCGCGGCGGCGATCGTCACCTCAACCCTCACCGGCGCCAAGATGTTCCACGAGGGGCAGTTTGAGGGGCGCCAGGTAAGGTTGCCGGTCTTTCTGCAAAGACGTCCGCCGGAGCCGGTGGACGGCGCCCTGCAGGATTTCTACCGCCGGCTGCTCAGCGAGGTGAGCCGTCCTCTTTTTCATGACGGCGACTGGCAATTGTGTGAGTGTACAGGCTGGCCGGACAACCCCAGTTTCCAGAATGTGGTCGCGTGGAGTTGGCGGCAAGGGGAAGAACTCTGTCTTATTGCAGTGAACTTGAGCGATCGTGCCGCGCAGGCGATGGTGAAGATCGCGCGCCCCGAACTTGGCAAAAAACAGTGGCTGCTCAGCGACAGGTTATCTGGCGCGGTTTTTGAGCGTGCCGGCGATCCGATGTTGTCGCCGGGTTTGTATGTTGACCTCCAACCGTGGAACTCCCATTTCTTGATGTTCACGGAGGCCGCCACGGCAAAAAAGGAAACGCCGGGTAGCTGACGGCATGAGTTAAGAAAGGGAAAACACATGGGCAAGAAAAAGACAAAGCGTGCCCGCAAGCCCGCCATCCTGACTACGGGTGACAAGGTATCCAAAACCCTGCCTAAGCTCGACAAAAAGGAATACGAGGACGCCTTGTCCAAGCTGCAGGTTGAGCTGGTTAACCTGCAGGAATGGGTGAAAGCGTCGGGCGCACGCGTGGTCATCATCTTCGAAGGCCGCGATGCCGCCGGCAAGGGCGGAATCATCAAGCGCATCATGGAGCGGGTAAGCCCGCGGGTCTTCCGGCTGGTTGCCCTGCCGGCGCCGACAGAGCGGGAGAAAACGCAGCTGTACGGCCAACGCTATTTTCACCAACTGCCCGCCGGAGGCGAGATCGTCATCTTCGACCGCAGCTGGTATAACCGTGCGGGCGTTGAACACGTCATGGGCTTTTGCTCGGAACTGCAGTACAAGAATTTTCTCAAGGTATGTCCTAACTTCGAGAACATAATCGTCAACAGCGGTATCCTGTTGTTGAAGTACTGGCTGGAAGTTTCCGAGAAAGAGCAGCACAAGCGCTTTCTGGAGCGCATCCAAGACCCATCCAAGCGCTGGAAACTAAGTCCAATGGATCTGGAATCGCATCGCCGCTGGTACGACTACTCGCGGGCCCGCGACGCCATGCTGGCCGCGACGGATACGGCGACAGCGCCTTGGTACGTGGTGCCTTCCGATGATAAGAAACGCGCGCGCCTCAACTGCATTGCCGACATTCTTAGCCGAATCCCCTACGAAGAGATACCATATACCCCGCCCAAACTGCCTGGTCGCCAAAAGCCCAAAGGGTATCGCGAGCCAACGCTGCGGCACCAGATCGTGGCCCAGCGCTGGTAAGCTCAACGCTGCGATAAAGGAGGAGTTGTGCGCACTTCCGCTTCCGCCGATGAGAAGAACCAGCCCGCTTCCTACAATGAAGTCACCGAGCAGAAACGGCTGAATACGGCGCGCGAAACCGGGGTGCCTTGGAAGAAATGGGGTCCGTACCTGAGCGAGCGCCAGTGGGGAACCGTTCGCGAAGACTACAGCTCGAACGGCGATGCCTGGAATTATTTCAGCCACGATCAGTCACGCTCCCGCGCCTATCGCTGGGGGGAAGACGGAATGGCGGGAATCTCTGACGACAAGCAGCGGCTCTGCTTCGCCATTGCGCTGTGGAACGGCCGCGACCCGATCCTGAAGGAGCGTCTCTTCGGCCTGACCAACAGCGAGGGCAACCACGGCGAGGACGTCAAGGAATATTATTTTTACCTCGACAGCACGCCCACGCACTCGTACATGAAATATCTGTACAAGTATCCACAGCGCGAGTTCCCTTATAGCGACCTGCTCGAAACGAATCGCAAACGATCGCGCGAGGAGATGGAGTACGAGCTGCTCGACACCGGCATCTTCGATGACGACCGGTATTTCGACGTCTTCGTCGAGTACGCCAAGGCTGAGCCGGAAGACATGCTGATCCGCATTTCGGTGCATAACCGCGGACCGGAAGCGGCGCAGATTCACCTCCTCCCGACGCTGTGGTTTCGCAATACGTGGGCCCCGGGCGACGACGAGTCCAAGCCGGCGCTGAGCCGTACAGGTGCGGGCGGAATTCGGGCCTCACATACGCAGCTGGGCGACTACACCCTGGAATGCGAAGCGCCTGCGGAGTTGCTGTTCACCGAAAACGAAACCAACGCCACTCGCCTTTGGGGACAGCCGAATCCGACGCCGTATGTAAAGGACGCTTTTCACGAGTACATCGTTCACGGCAACAAGCAGGCGGTAAATCCCTCGAACCAGGGCACGAAGGCGGCCGCGCATTATGTTCTCGACATTCCCGCTGGAGGCTCCCGGACCGTCCGCCTGCGGCTAACGGCCAAGCCGGCCAAGGAGGCATTTGCCGACTTCGATCAGGTTTTCGCGGCCCGCCTCGCCGATGCCAATGAGTTCTACGATCGCATCACTCCCAGCTCTCTGAGCGAAGATGAGCGTCGCGTTCACCGCCAGGCCCTGGCTGGCATGATGTGGACCAAGCAGTATTACTATTTCGATCTCGACCGCTGGCTGGCTGAGCACCATTCCCATCCCCTGCTGGGAAACGGCAAGGGCGGGGCACGCAATATGGAATGGTTCCACATGCTCAACAGCGACGTCATCTCCATGCCCGACAAGTGGGAGTATCCCTGGTATGCGGCGTGGGACCTGGCGTTCCATACCCTGGCGCTCTCGCTGGTGGATTTCGACTTTGCCAAAGACCAGCTTCTGCTGATGCTGCGCAATCTCTACGCCCATCCCAATGGACAGATTCCGGCCTACGAATGGAACTTCAGTGATGTGAATCCGCCGGTTCACGCCTGGGCCACGCTGTTCCTTTACCGCATTGAATCGGAACTGGGTCGAGCCGATCTGCGCTTCCTGGAACGCTCCTTCCAGGGGTTAATGTTGAACTTTAACTGGTGGGTAAATCGCAAAGATCCAGAAGGGCGTAACGTCTTCGCCGGCGGTTTCCTGGGGCTCGACAACATCGGCGTCTTCGACCGCAGCGCGCCGCTGCCGACCGGCGGACACCTGGATCAAGCCGACGGCACCGCATGGATGGCGTTCTACTGCCTGTGCATGCTGGAGATCGCCATCGTCCTGACCGAGTATGACTCTATGTACGAGGAAATCGCCTTCCGCTTCCTCGAGCACTTCATCTGGATTACCTATGCCATGGATCGCATCGGGGTAAACCACGACGAGATGTGGGATTCGGCAGATGGGTTTTTCTACGATCTGCTGCACCTTCCAAACGGGGATGCCATACGGCTGAAGATCCGTTCGATGGTGGGACTGCTGCCTTTGTGCGCGGCCACGGTCTTCGAGCCGGGAACGCTGGCGCACCACCCCAGGATGGTCGAACTGATGGACTTGTTCCGCAAGCGTCATCCCGAGGTGCTGGAGAAGATCGCCATCGTGCACGGCGGATTCGTCGGCTACGGCGGACGCAGGCTGGCGTCAGTGTGCAACGAGGAAAAGCTGAAGCGGATCCTGGCCTACATGCTCGACGAGAACGAGTTTTTCAGCCCCTACGGCATACGTTCGCTCTCGCGTTACCACCGCGACCATCCTTTCGTGTTTGATCTCGGAGGCCAGGAATACCGAGTGCAATACCTGCCGGCGGAATCGAACACCGGTATGTTCGGCGGCAACTCCAATTGGCGAGGCCCGATCTGGATGCCGGTGAACGGGCTCATCATCCGCGGGCTGCTGAACATGTATCCCTTCTACGGCGACGACTTCAAAGTGGAGTGTCCGACCGGCTCCGGCAAATACATGACGCTGTTTGAAGTGGCGCAGGAGATTGGGAATCGCCTGTCAAGCATCTTCCTGCGCGATGAAAACGGCAAGCGCCCGGTTTATGGAGGAACGAAAAAGTTTCAGGACGATCCTCACTGGCGCGATTACATTCTGTTCTACGAATATTTCCACGGCGAGAACGGCGCCGGGCTGGGCGCCAGCCATCAGACGGGGTGGACCGGGCTGGTAGCCCGATCGCTAGATCTGTTCGGTCGGGTCAGTCCCGCGGATGTTTTGCGCGCCCCCAAGCGAGCGCTCGCCGAAATTACTCGACAGGCAGTGACTGGCAGTGATTGATGAGACCGGGAGACCTTCATGGCTTCATTCAATCTGAGCGAACACAACATCACGGTGCCGGTGATTCACCGCAATTTGCCGCCGAGCGCGCTGTACGAGCATGCCATCCGCTCCGAGAACGACAGCATCGCCGAGAACGGAGCGCTGGTGGCCTATTCGGGGGCGAAGACCGGGCGCTCGCCGAGGGACAAGCGCATTGTCCGGAACCCGCAGTCGGAGCAGGACGTGTGGTGGGGCGATGTCAACGTGCCTATCGACCTTCCTACCTACGAAATCGTGCGTGAACGCGCCCGCGATTACCTCAACATCTGCGAGCAGCTTTATTGCTTCGATGGTTTTGCGGGATGGGACCCCAAGTACCGTATCAAGGTGCGCGTGATCTGCGAGCGTCCTTACCATGCGCTGTTCATGCACACCATGCTGATCCGGCCTACGCGCGACGAACTCGCTAACTTCGGCAAACCCGATTTTCTCATCTACAACGCCGGCCGCTTCCCAGCCAATCAGTACACGGCGGGGATGGGCTCCAAGACCAGCATCTGCCTCAACCTGGAAGAATGCGAGATCGTCATCCTGGGTACCGAATACGCGGGCGAGATGAAGAAGGGCGTCTTCACGGTGATGAACTATCTGGCGCCCAGACGCGGCGTGCTGTCGATGCACTGCTCCGCCACCGCCGACAAGCAGACCGGACGCTCCTCGCTTTTGTTCGGTCTGAGTGGCACCGGCAAGACCACGTTATCGGCGGACCCGCACCGCCTGCTCATCGGCGACGACGAGCACTGCTGGAGCGATGACGGAATCTTCAATATTGAGGGCGGCTGTTACGCGAAAGCCATCAATCTGACACCCGAGTCGGAGCCGGATATCTTCGCCGCCTTGCGCTTCGGCGCGGTGCTGGAGAATGTGGTGCTTGACGAAGAGCACAGCGTCGATTTCGCCGACACCAAGATCACGGAAAACACCCGTGGCGCCTATCCCATCGATTTCATCCAGAACGCCAAGATTCCCTGCGTTGCCGGTCATCCCACCGACATCATCTTCCTCACGGCGGATGCGTTCGGCGTTCTGCCGCCGGTCAGCTCGCTCAGCCCGGCGCAGGCAATGTATCACTTCATCAGCGGATACACCGCGAAAGTTGCCGGCACCGAAGTCGGTGTCAAAGAACCGCAGGCAACGTTTTCGCCCTGCTTCAGCGGCCCGTTCATTGTGTGGCATCCGAACAAATACGCCGAGCTGCTGGCCGCGAAGATGAAGCAGCACAACGCGCGAGTGTGGCTGGTGAATACCGGCTGGAGCGGCGGCGCCTTCGGCGTCGGCAAGCGCATCAAGCTGGCCTATACCCGGGCCATTGTTGACGCCATCCACAGCGGCGCGCTGGCAAACGCTCCCCGGCAGCGCGATCCCGTCTTCGGCGTGGAGGTCATCACAGAATGTCCAAACGTTCCGTCCGAGATTCTGGTTCCGCGAAACACGTGGGTGGATAAATCCGCCTACGACGCCGCAGCCAGAAAACTGGCCGGGCTGTTCCGCGCGAATTTCACCAAGTATGAAAGTGGAGTGAGCCCGGAAGTCCGGGCAGCAGGAGCGGCAACCTAGGACGACCTCGACCGTGCCTCGGCGGTTCAAGCTTCAGCGAGGCAGCTTATAATCGAAATGTGAGCGATTTTGCAGTCAAGAAAATGGCCGAGGCGAACTTTCCCACGCGTTGGGGACAGTTCCGCATCTACGGCTTTGAAGGGCAGTTCGCGGCCGGGTCGGGGAAGGGAAACGGCAGCGGGCGCAACGGTCAGCCTGAAACCGAAGAGGCCGTGGCGCTGGTCATGGGCGACATTCATTCCTCGCCACCCCTGGTGCGGATTCACTCCCAATGCCTCACCGGCGACGTTTTCCACTCCATGCGTTGCGACTGCCGGCAGCAGCTCGAGCTGGCGCTGACGATGATCACCGAGGCTGGCGCCGGAATCCTGATCTACGAACAGCAGGAGGGTCGCGGCATAGGCCTAATGGCCAAGCTGCAGGCCTACGAACTGCAGGACCGCGGCTTCGATACCGTCGAGGCGAACGTCGAGCTCGGCTACGACAACGACTATCGCGAGTACAAGCTTCCTGCCGAGGTCCTTCGCCATCTTGGGGTGACGCAGGTTCGCCTCATCTCCAATAATCCCGATAAAGTTTCTGCCCTCGAGAACGCCGGGATCAAAGTCGTCGAGCGTGTCTCAGCCGAGGTCGAGCCCTACGAGCACTCCGAGAATTATCTGCGAACAAAAAAAGAGAAGATGGGCCACTTGTTCACCGGGCGGTAGCCTCTAGCGCTGAAGTTCTCTCGCGATGTTTTTTCGATTTCTTACCGGCAGATTCTTCACTGCCGCTCTCGCTAGCGCTACATAGACTTCGCGCATATTCGGCAACTTCTGCAGGGCGTTCAAGTGCTTCTTGATGGTGGCGACGTCGCCGCGTGCCAGGGGGCCGCTGAAAGCGGAAGCAGCATCGCTCTTCGAATAATTCTTTAGCGTCTGCCACAGCAACGGGATGACAACCGGCTTGATGTCCTGCTGGCGAATTCCCGCAGCCAGCGCGACTTCCTCCATGGTTGCCAGCAGCGCGATCACCAGCGGCGACGCGAAGCTGCCGAAGATGTGGTAGAGCGCCTTGTTTGCTTTCCTGATGGCGAATGGATTACCGCCCAGCTCCTCGACAATTGCTTTGGCTGTGCGCACGGCAGCGGCATCGCCCTCCAGCGCGAAAGCCACACCCGCCATTTGCGGCACTTCGCCGCGAACGAAGGTCATCATGGGATGCACCGACGCCACGCGCGCGCCTTTCGCTCGCAGCGGCGCAAGTTCGTCGCTGGTCAGCGCGCCGCTGGAATGGAACACGATCTTGCGTTTCCAGTCCCCAACCCTGGCCATGTCACTGGCGACCAGGGCGATGGCGTCATCAGGAACCGTCAGCCACACAATATCGCTGTCGAGCGGCTGGCTCCCGATCCGAAGCAGCTTCGCACCCGCTCTTTGCGATAGCGCCCGCGCGCGCTTCGTGTTCTTGCTGCCCTGACGAATCGCAATTGCGCTCACGCTGTATCCGGCGTCGCGCAACGTGGTAGCCAGCGCGCTGCCCAGATTTCCGGGACCGACGATGCTGATGGTCGCACGTTGCGAGGATTGTCGGGACACGGCGGGCAGAATAGCAGATTCGCCCAGTGCGATGTCTTCGCCGCCTCCCTTATAGTGTTGGCATGGCAAACAGAAAGCGTCTCGCCGCAAATCCGGCGAAGCAATCGCGCAAGCAGAAGCTGCAGGTGCTCTCATCGAAACTGGTGTATGACGGCAAAGTCTTCAAAGTGACCTCCGACAAAGTGAGGGAGCCCAGCGGCATCACCGCGCAGCGTGACATCATCCATCACTCGGGATCGGTGGTGGTGCTGGCGATTGATGAGCAGCAAGGCGACGAGCCGCTCGTCCTGTTGGAGCGCCAATACCGCTACGCGGCGCGGGACTATCTTTGGGAGCTGCCGGCGGGGCGAATCGATCCCGGCGAAAAGGCGCTGGCCGGCGCCAAGCGCGAACTGATCGAGGAGACCGGCTATCGCGCGAAGCGTTGGAAGCGCGCCGTTGTCTTCTATGCCAGCCCAGGTTTTCTCGACGAGACGATGGCCATCTATCTTGCCCGCGACCTCACGCTGGGCGAGGCTGCCCCCGAGGAGGATGAGTCAATCGAGTGCAAGCTGCTCCCGCTCTCGCAAGCGATTGCGATGATCTTCAAGGGCGCCATTCGCGATGGCAAGACCATCGCCGGTGTTCTGTGGTTGGCCGAGGCCTTGCGGAGCGGCAGCCTGGACTAACCTGCTCTCCGGCGATCACCTTAGGCCGGTACTAAGGCCAGATTCGTCAAAAACCCTCTAAAAATGCGGGTTCCAGCTATATACTCTCTTGACAACACCCGGAAGCCGGGAGCATATTTGCAGTAAGCAGTTCAAGCAGGCTCCGACGCCGTGCCATAGGTCGCGTGGAAAATTGTCCTTCCTAGACTTTCCTAAACTCTGGTTCGGAACTCAACCTGATTGACGCAATTCAAGACCTGCGCCCTCGGGGTGAGGGCACGGTTGGGCTCTGCCCGGAGGAAGAAGAAAGTGAGATTGAAAGGAACCGTTAAGTGGTTCAATAATGCAAAAGGTTTTGGTTTTATTGGCCGCGAGGACGGCAGTGCTGACGTTTTTGTGCACTATAGCGCGATCAACTCGGAAGGCTACAAGAGTCTGCAGGAAGGCGACCAGGTAGAGTTCGAGATTGTTGACGGACAGAAGGGGCCGCAGGCCGGCAACGTCGTGCGCGTCCAGTAACCGGAAATCAAATTTTAAAGCCCGGCCGCGGTGGCCGGGCTTTTTGTTTTGCCTCGGGTACGGTTCTACTGCTGAGCGCCCACTGCCACCGGGCCGTACTTTTGCGCCGAAGTTGCCGGCGTCTTCACGGCGAAGAAGTCGTGATCGTACAGGTTGCGATACAGAATACCCGCCAACTCCGCCGCCTTGGGGCCGAATGTCGGCCGCCCGCCTTCGAGGAAAATCACAGTCACAATGCGGCCATGTTGAGTGTTGGCAAACGAACCGAACCATCCGAACCGTGTCCCATCTTTCGAGCAGGTTCCCGTCTTGCCGAGGATCGGTTCCTCGATGAAGTTGGTACGCAGCATGCGCGCCGTACCGTATTCCACCGCGCCTGACATGCCCTCGGAAATCTCCGGGATCAGCGGCCCGATATCGAGCTGACGTTTGACCTTGGGAGTGAAGCTGGCCACCGCTTCCGGAGTCGTAGGATGTTGCAGGTAGTAAAGCGTTCCACCGTTAGCGATCGCGCCCATCAGGGCGGCCAGTTGCAGCGGCGTAAGCGAAATGCTTTCGCCGAACGAGCACATCTTGCCAACGCCGCCCAGCCGCTCATCCAGTTCGGTGGAAGGGAAGATGCCCAATTGTTCATTCGGAATCTTCCAGCCGGCCAGTTCGCCCAGTCCAAACTGGTGCGCGTAATAGCTGACCTTCTCGAAACCAAGCTTGCGTCCCACCGCTTCGAAGTACGCATTGTTCGACTTCGCCAGCGCCGTGGTCAGGTCCACCTTCCAATACTTGGCGAGCGGCACCTGCGTGTCCTTGGTGATGACGTTCTCGCTCAACGCGGCCAGCGCGACAGCAACCTTGATGGTCGAGCAGGGCTGCGCGCCCGCGGAGAGCGCCAGCTTCTGGTTCACCATCGCCAGCACGCGACCGCTGTCCGGATCCATCGCAACGATGGTGCCATTCATGTTGCCCAGCGCTTCAACCGCTGCCGCCCGCACCACCGGATCCTCGCCCGCGGTAATGTCGCCGAGCGTTTGATCTTCCGCAAACGAGCTGGCATGGAAGCGCTCGCCCGAATAATGATGTTTGTGGGCCACCGCTACATGCGTGGCGCGGTTTCGCTTGGCGACGGTCGCGCTGCTGTGCCGCATGTGCGACATAGTCTTCTGCGTCGAAGCCGATTCCGTGATGTGGTGCGAAGACTTATGCGATTTGTGCGTAGTTGTGGAGTGCGTGGAGATCGTGGCCGCAAAGCCGTTCATGCATGCCAATGCGATGGATAGAAGTGTGGCTGCGACGGAGGAGCGTCTTAGCATTTTGATTTCCTGCGACTCCTGGACTCGACTACCTGTTGGCCGGAGAGAATCTGCTCCTCCGATTTCCCGATGTGCTCCGTGCCGTCATCGGGACTGTTTCATGGTAGAAAGTTGCCATTCCGAATTCAACCTGAAAGTGCCGTCAGCGGCGACCAAAATCAACACTTCCGGCAAAAATGATGCCGGAAATTACCTCTGAGTTGCGGCCCGCCGACCCGGCTCAAGCTTGACCGCGTCGCCGGGAAAAACTTTCTACCTCCTTTACTTACCACAATTAAGCGGGGAATTGGGCTTAGCAATGCTGGTTCCACCCGGAACTGGACTGGTTTGGACCCGTTCCCGATTGTGCTCAACACGGGCAAAGAACCGGCCTGCCGCACTGACCGCAGCGTCCATTGAAGCGCGCAATTATCCAGTTTCCGTAGTTCGTTTTTTGCGCCGCAAAACTTCTGTGGGCCGACTGGGTTTTGGAAGGTCACAACCCTGAGAATGGTCGTTCTAACAAAACGACTACCCCTCCGATGCGCAATTCGCCCCTGTTCATCGGAGGGGCTTTTGTTTGCGAAGGCGAGACAGACGGCCTGCTTTGGGCTATGTCTCGTCGTATCGATCCAAAACTTTGTTACCATCGCGCGGTTTGACCATCCCCTTTCGCTCATTTACCTTGACCGTAGTGCTCGCGGGCGAATTGACTAATCGTCTTTCATGAATAGAAAACGTCTACTGGTCTTTGCCGGTGTTCTGGCCGTGCTGTGTCTGCTCATCTATTTGCAGGTGCGCGCGTGGAAGAGGTTTGACTGGGCGATGTTCTGGACCCAGACCGAGCATGTGAACTGGCTCTACATTTTTTACGGCTTGGTGTTCACCTATATCGCCTATGCGTTGCGCGCGGTCCGCTGGCGCATCTTCCTCAAGCCGGTTCACCAGACGACTACCGTGCGGCTTCTGGGCCCGCAATTCGTGGGCTTCGCGGCGCTGGCGCTGCTTGGTCGCGCCGGCGAGATGATCCGCCCCTACATCATCGCCAAGAAAGAGCGCCTGGCCTTCACCTCGCAGATGGCGGTGTGGGGGGTGGAGCGCATCTTCGACATGGGCGCGTTTGCGGTGATGCTGGCGGTCAGCTTCTTATCGCCTGACTTGCGCGGCCTGGCGTTCTATCACCAATTACGCGAAGCGGCATTCGCACTGATGGGGCTTGTCGTGGCGCTGGTTGTGTTCTGCGTGGTCGTGCGGCGCTCGGGCGATCGCGTGGCCGAGTTCCTGCACGATCGGGTTGTCGGCTTCTCGCCCAAAATCGCACATCAACTGCGGGAGAAGGTGCTCTCGTTCAGCCACGGCTTGCAGACCATTCAGGACATGGCTTCGGCCATGCAGTTGGTCGCCGTCTCCATCATGATGTGGGTCCTCGTCATGTTCGCCTACTACGCCATCACGCATGCGTATCCGGCGATGCGAGACATGTCTATGGCGCGCGAGGTGGTGTTGATGGGTTCGAGCATGGTCGGCTCGATGTTGCAGCTGCCGGCGGTCGGCGGCGGCTCGCAGCTGGCGACCATCGGCATGCTAAGCGCCGGCTTTCACGTCGAACACGAACTGGCCGTGAGCTGCGGCATGATGCTGTGGGCGATTACCTTCATGTCCGTCATCCCGACCGGGCTGGCCATCGCCCGCCATGAGCACGTGTCGATTCGCGCCGTCGCCGAAGCCGAAGAAAAAGAAGAAGCCGCGCTGGTGGACTGATCCGCTGGCCCCGATCTACGCGCACTCCTTGCCGTACGTCGAGGTGTAGCCCAGCCCGATTTCGCCGCACGTTCCTTGCTCCACCGAATACACCACGCAGGAATCGAAGGGGCGCGAGTACACGTGCAGGCTCACCGCACGCTGGTCCCACTCGCGCGGATTGCGCACATCGTGCACCGGATTCAGCGGATCGACCGCAACCGGATTTTCCGGCGTGATCTCGACCACGTCCGTGGGCTCGATGTTGCAGGAATGCGCGGCCAGGTCTTCGCGCAGCACGCGATAGTTGTGTACGGCGAGCTTACCCAGCGGCGCGGCCATCCAACAATTTTGTCCCTTGTGATTGTGGATGGAGCTCTTCATGCCGACTTCCCAGCAGATGGCCAGCAGTTCATAGAGCTCGGTCTTGTCGATGAGATTTCGGGTGTAGTGCTGCGCGTTCCAGAAGAGGTATGGCCTGAGCGATTCCGGATCGACGGGATTTCCGCGCAGGTATTCGAGCGTGCCGCGGACGCCGGTGAAGTCTTCCTCGCGCAGCTTGCGCAAGCCCGCGACGAAGTCATCGATGGTCAAGGATTGGTGAGTTTTTTGTGACGACGTGCCAGCAGCCATAACGATACCTCCTGGGACGAAGCGCTCATTCTAAACCAGTTTCCGCGAGGCCCGTGCTGCCGGTTGCACTTTCGGCAAGGACGTGCGCAGGCAAATACCTTACCGCCGGCAGAGTTGCGGAAATCCCTTACGCCGCGCTGCGATTCCAAGCATATAATGTGCGCAGAAAGCACCCCGGCAAGGTGCGGCGTTTCGGCACTGGAGTTTCCCCATGAAGTCGCCTGCTCTCGCAGTCGTGATCGCAGTGCTGCTGAGTGCCGTCCTGGCAATTCCGTCATCGGCCCAGGACAACACGCAGTCGCAACCGTCAACCCAGTCCTCCGCCGGCTCCGATCAGTCGCATCTGGCGCCGGGTGCAGCGCCGGTCGACAGTGCAGCGGCCACCGCGCCCACCGCGACCGCCCCGAAGGAAACCCATAACAAAGACAAGAACGATATCGACGATATCGGCGACCGCAAGGTGGGCAACACCGGCAAGAGCCTGGGCAACTGGTACTCGATCGATACCGACGTGAAAGTCGGCAAGCAGTACGCGATGCTGGTCGAGGGGAGCGCGCGCATGATTCAAGACCCGGTGATCACCGAGTACGTGAATCGCGTGGGCCAGAACCTGGTGCGCAACTCCGACGCCAAGGTGCCCTTCACCATCAAAGTCGTCGACTCCGACGAGATCAATGCGTTCGCGCTGCCCGGCGGATTTTTCTACGTCAACAGCGGGCTGATTCTCGCCGCCGACAACGAAGCCGAACTGGCCGGCGTGATGGCGCACGAGATCGCGCACGTTGCCGCCCGTCACCAGACGCGCGAGATGACGCGCATGCAGTATGTCAACCTCGCCACCATTCCGCTGATTTTCGTGATCAACAGCTGGGGATTGTATGAAGCCGCGAACATTGGCCTCAGCCTGGCGTTGCCGGTGACGTTCCTGAAATTCGAGCGCGGCTTCGAAGGTGAAGCCGATTACCTTGGCCTGCAATACATGTACAAGGCAGGCTACGACCCGCAAGCCTTCATCGACTTCTTCGAAAAGATCAAGGCGCTGGAGAAAGAGAAGCCGGGCACGCTGTCCAAGGCGTTCTCCACGCATCCGCCCACGCCGGAGCGCATTCTGAAGAGCCAGGAAGAAATTCGCGAAGTGTTGCCGCCGCGTCCCGAGTACATCGTGGATACTTCGGAATTCGATCAGGTGAAGGCGCGACTGGCCGCGTTTGAGAATCGGAAGAAAGCCATACCGGCCGATAATCTGAATAAGCCGACGTTGCGCAAGACGCAGACGGCAGACAGCGGCAATGGAAACGGCCAGCCGGGGCAGAATGGCGACGATCGTCCGACGCTGCAACGGCGGGATGACGACTACGCAGCGGCGCGGCCAGTTTCGTTCTGATAAGGAAAACTTGATTCGTGCGAGCCGGCGGCTTGGAACCGCCGGCTTTGTTTTCTTAACCACGATACAAAGGCTGGTGACAACAAGACTCGCTCGCTCTACACTTTTCGGGAATGGAGCTGCGCTTCACGCCTACGGAAGAGGATGTTCGCGATCTCTGTCGGATCAATTTGACCCCGACATGGTACACGTTCCTTTTTCTTCTTTTGCTGCTGTTGTCGTTCCTGGTGGCGATACATCTGATTGAGCACGGCATTGCCATCGCCGGTTGGGGTTGGCTGGTGGTGACCGTTGTACTTGCTATGGCCATGTATGAAGTTCCTCGATTCCAAGCACGCCGTGCCTTTCGGCGCAGCCCTTCGGTTCAAGGAGAGTTCGTCTACACGGTGAACGAACAAGGCGTTACCGCCACTTTTCCTACAGGTACATCCCACTTACAGTGGAACGCATTTGTGAACTATCGGGAGACCGCCCGCTTCTTTCTGGTGTTCACGTCTCCGTACCGGTATTGGTGGATTCCCAAGCGCGCAATCTCGCCGGAAGTGACTAGTGCACAAAATACTGAAGACGCACGTCACCCCGGTTTGACTATTGCGACAACGGTCTACATCATCTTCATCTTCGTGTAGCGCTGGATATCGCCGCGGAAATAGACCAGGCTCATCACGGTGGCCGCCAGCGCGCCCAGCAACAGCAATTTTCCCTTCATGGTTTCTCCTCTTTCGAATTAATTTCCAACCAATGGGATCCGCACCGCGATCTCACGAGTAAGATTGTCACGCCACGGCAGCATCTCCGCGCGCTCGCGCAATTAGCTCTTCGACCATGCGGACTGCCTCATCCACCGCGGCCGCGACCGCCGGACTCAATCCCATATTTCCTTCCGCATCGGGCTCCAGGTTGGCCGGCTCGCAGCCGACCACCAGCATGCGTCCCACCTGCCCACCCAGCGCGCTGACCATCTGCAACACGGCGACTGGATTCATCGTGTGTGCGTTCAGATCCGGCGGGACCTGTTCGCCATTCGGCAGGTCCGGTTCAAGCGTATAAAGCGTGCCCGGTTCGCCTCCACGCGGCAGTGCGTCTACCAGAATCACCAGCTCCCAATCCTCCATCAGCGCGTAGGCCAGGTCGAAGCTGCGAATGCCGAAGTCGCGGACGGTGACCGCCTCCGGCAGGCCGCGCTGCGCCAGGCGTTTAGCCACTTCCACGCCGAAGGCATCGTCGCCGAGAAAAATGTTGCCGATCCCGGCCACCAGCACCCTACCGCTCATGCGACAGCTCTCCATTCAACGCCAACGGCTCGACCTCTTCGGGAGAGAAGAAGAATCGGTGTCCCGGCTGGCGCAACATACCGAGGTCGCGCCCCGGATCGTCTTCCAGCACCACCGCCAGATGCACCTGGTCGTCGAAGTCGCGCTCGATGGCCTCAATGATCGCGACCTTGCCCTTCATCGCCATATCCAGAATGTCGGCGCTCTTCTGCGGCCACAGACGCACGCGGTCGCCCGACTTTACTTCCACCCCAAAAATGGTGACGCTGGTCAAGGGGGTGTTCTCCGGCGCGTCGGGATTCCAGAAGTCGGTCATGGCTCCTCTACCTGGCGCATGCTGCGAGTCGTACCATGGGTGCGCATCAACTGCTCACGCGCGCTCGCTTCGGTGCGCCGCAGAAGTTCGCGGGCATGGTCACCGGCGGCGCGCATTTCGTTCTTCTCTTCGTCGGTCATGGTCATTACGCGCAGCGTGAGCATCTCGTCCATCTCTGTACTGTCGAAAAAGTCGCCCGCGCTCTCGGGCGCAACCTGCGGGTAATCATAGAGAACGATGGGAGAGCATAGCATCATGTCGCGCTCCCCTTCGGCTCCAACCAGGACCGGGAAATTTCCTACGTTCTGGCACTGGCTAACCAGGTCTTGAAGAGTTTCCGGAGGATCAAGCAGCGAAATGAACTCCCCGTCGGTGACGCTCAATATGGTATGTGCCGACAACAGGGAAGTGAGCAGTGCGGAGTTGCGATCATCCGGGGCACCAGACATCGAGCTGGTGTTGGCGACATCGATAGCGAGCTTCAGAATGTTTTCACCAACCGGGCGTGCATTCACCGAAATTGTTCCGCAAGCCTCCTGGTGTTCCGAGCCGGCGAAGTTAAATCGATGTGAGAACACCTGGAGTGCCCCGTGCTCGCCGACCGTTGGCGGGGGTGGGGCCGTTGACTCGGACCCGAACTGTCCCGCCCCAGCTAAAGGATGGCTGGAACGCGGCACCCGGGTTTGATCACCGATGTGATCCAGTGGCAGATCGAAATTCGTTGAACGCTCAACGCCTTCGTCGCCATTCTCCTGCTCGACCAACTGCAAAAATCGCAGCTCAACTTGCAGCTCCGGATGATCACCAGTGATCTTGGCCAGGACCTCTGAGTGCATCTGCGAGCGCTCGGTGTGGGCGGCGACTTCGTGATAGGCAGGCGGATAAAGTATGCCGAAGCTCCAGCGCTGCCGGTTCTTCAATGCCGACGGGCGATAGGGATACAGCATGTAGCCTTCGTAGAGCACGGCATTCGCAACCTTCATGGCGCGCTCACGATTCATGCCTTGGCCCCCGCGGCGAGTCCCAGTGCTCGCTCCAGCGCCTGCTCCCAGGATCCGAGATTGTTCTTCGCCTTGAACTCAGCCAGCCGGTCGAAAGCATCGCGTTGCAGGCACAGCCACGCGGTGTTGGGATAATGCAGGTCCATCATCTCTTTCCAGACGCGCACCGGCAGCTTGTAGCTGGCATCACGGTCCCATGGGATTTGCGCGACTTGCAAACCCATGCGGCCGACATGAAAAACCGTTCCGCTGAATAGCAGCGAAACCGGCAGCTCGCCGCCTTCGAGCCCGTGAATATATTTCGTGACCGCAATGTTGAAGTCGAAGGTGCAAGGTACCGTCACATCGATCACCGTGCTGCCCGCAAAGCCGCTCACGTTGACGTTGGCGTTGGTCCAAAGCAGAGGATGGACGGACTTGCTCCAGCGCTCGGGCTCGCCAAACAGCTCTTGCAGCCGCTCCTGCTCTTCAGGCGTGTAGCGGCGGCGGACCGGCTCAATCTGCACCTGCGCGCGCAGCGCGATGGAGTGGATGCGATCGGGCTCGGAGTCGTTGATGCGCACCTTCAACGTCAGTTGCGGGACGCACGAGTTCGGCGTCGCAAAGGCATCCTCGACCTTAAACTGCAGATCAGGCAAGCTCGCCTCCCGATAGTTGATCCAGGTGCTCGAAGAACATGCCGATTTCTTTCCACACTTCAACTCCGCCGCTCAGGCCGCGCCACTGGGTGCGAATGATGCCCACCAGACGCAGGCAATAATCGATGGGCGCGCGATAGTAACTCGGCTCATCGCCAATACGATTGACCAGAAGCGCCTCGACATCCGGCTCGAACTTCCGCAGCACGGGATTGCGCTCGAAGATAGCGTTCCAATATTCGAGATCGAGCGATGACTCCATCGCCCCGCCGGGACTGGGGTATTGCGCGATCACTCGTCCCGCCGCGCTGTTATGAACGAAGTACGCCAGGTTGATCGGAATCAGCAGGCTCTCCCACTCGTGGTCGTCCATGGCGAAATCGTGCAGGCGGGTGACGTCGCGCGGAATGCGCTTGAAGCGCTGGCGCGAGTTACTGCTGAATAGGATGGCGCATGGATCGCAAGAGCAGCTCACGCGGCGCTCATCCAGTTCGAGGAGATGCTGATGAGGCTCAGCCAGCGGCGCGGCGCAGATCTCGCAGAGCTCGACGCGTGGACGCGGCTTGCGCACGTAGCGCTGCAGCATGGTGAGTGCGTTGTGTCCGGTCGACCTACTGATGTTGTCCTCCGTTGCGCCGCCTATGCCGGCGGAAGGTGCGGCATGCGCGGATCAATCGGCGCCCGGTCGTCGGCGTTAATTCCGGTGGCGTCGCGCGAGGTGCGTCCTTTGCCTTCGCGTCCCGGCTCGCGCCGTCCTTCGTACGCCCACTCTTCTCCACGCTTGGTCCCCGGAGTGTGCGCGTCGATATCACGCGGTGGATTCTTCATGTCAGCTCTCCTTTTCTAGCAACCAGGGTTCATGGCGTCGCGGCAATCTCCTTCGACGCTGGTTCAATCTTGCTAAGCGGAACGAATCCGTTGGCCGCAGAGGCCACACCTTCGGCGACAAAATCGATTACCTCAGGTGCGGCCTCCCGGATGGCCTGCTCGACGGCAGACTTAAGCGCATCGGGTGACGAATGGCAGCCGCTTTCGGAGCTGCTGATCGACACGCGAACCAGGCTGTCGCCGACGTCGAGCAGTTCTACTTTGCCGCCCTGCTTCTGTATCTGCGGGCGGACTTTCTCAACCGCGCGGGCCACGCGATCTTCGAGCGACACGGGATGAACGCCGTATAGCACCATCAGTCCGCACAGCAGAGGATCGCGGCCGAGCTCACTGAGCGAGTTTCGCCCCGTGTCTCCCGATTCGCTGAGCACCTCGACCATGCGGGCCATCGCCGAGCCGTGCAGGTCCATTAGCGCTTGCATGAGATCGAGCGCAACGGCGCGGGCGTCATCGTCCGGCAATTCGTTGACGCGCTCGACCGAGCGCTCGACCTTCTCCGCGTGCGCCTGAAATTCCCCATTGGTCATTTGTGCCCCATGGCGCCGAACATCGGCGAGTGCCGCCTCTCCAGCACCTTGCCGTCACCCAGATACATGTGCACGCCGCACGGCAGGCAGGGATCGAAGCTGCGCACCGCGCGCATGATGTCGATGCCCTTGAACTTGTCCGGGCCGTTTTCCTCGAAGATGGGCGTGTTCTGCACCGCATCTTCGTAGGGTCCGGGCGTGCCGTAGCTGTCGCGCGGATTGCCGTTCCAGCACGTCGGAGGATACGGATGATAGTTGGCGATCTTCCCGTCGCGAATGACGACGTGATGGGACAGCACGCCGCGCACCGCCTCGTGGAAGCCGCAGGAAATCGCGTACTCAGGAACTTTGAACGGGGTCCACGTTTTAGTGCGACCAGCCATCAGCTCTTCGATCGCCTTCTCGCAGAAGTAGAGCGCTGCCGCGGCCGCATACGCCTGGAAGTACGTGCGCGCGCGATCGCGTTCGATGGCGTTGCTCCACTTCGGGATCTTCCACTCGAAAGTCGTCTCCGGCAGCATCGCGCCCTTGGGCAGGTTGATGATCACGCTGTTGCCGGTGGCTTTGATGTAGCCAATATCGACCAGGCCCGACAATGCGGTCGACCACAGGCGCGCGATCGGTCCGCCGCCGGTGTCGAGCGCGAGGTGCTCGCCGGTCGGCTTGTGATACCAGCGCGGCGACATCACCCAGGTGTAGTTGCCCTTGAAATCGCGCTTCTGCGGACGCGGCGTGGTGGTCTGGTTCCAGGGGTGCCGCTTGTCGACGGGATTGCCCAGCGGATCGTGGCGGACGAAGGTCTCTTCGTTCTGCCAGTCGTCGTAATAGGAACTGCCCAGCAGGATGCGCATGCCGAGATTGATGTCGACCAGGTCGTTGGTCACCAGCTTGCCGTCGAGAACGACGCCCGGGGTGACGAACATGCCCTTACCCCAATCCGACATGTGCTCATACTTGTAGTCGCAGACGTCGGGATCGTTGAACGAGCCCCAGCAGCCCATCTGAATGCGGCGCTGTCCCACTTTTTCGTAGCCGGGCAAGGCCTCGTACCAGAAGTCGAAGAGGTCGTCATGCAGCGGCACGCAGCGCTTCATGAACTCCACGTACTTCATCAGCCGCACCATGTAATCGGTGAAGAGCTGGATAGTGGGGACGGTACCCACGCCGCCGGGATAGAGCGTGGAAGGATGGACGTGGCGGCCTTCCATCAGGCAGAACATCTCGCGGGTCATGCGGCTGATTTCCAGCGTCTGCCGGTAGAAGCTGCCGGTAAATGGATTCAGCGCGGTCATGATGTCGGCGATGGTGCGGAAGCCGTGCTTGTCGGCATTGGGCGCCTGCTTGCGCTGCGCCTTGTCCCACAATGAGGGATTGGTCTCCTTCACCATCTGCTCGCAGAAGTCCACGCCCACCAGGTTGTCCTGGAAGATGTTGTGGTCGAACATGTACTCCGCGGCCTCACCCAGATTGATGATCCACTCGCCCATGGGCGTGTTCTTGATGCCGAAGGCCATGTTCTGCGCATAGAGGGCGCAGGTGGCGTGATTGTCGCCGCAGATGCCGCAGATGCGGCTGGTGATGAAGTGCGCGTCGCGCGGGTCTTTGCCCTTCATGAAGATGCTGTACCCGCGGAAGATGGACGAAGTGGAATAGCACTCCGCCACCTGCTTGTTTTCGAAATCGATTTTGGTGAAGATGCCCAGGCTGCCCACGATGCGAGTGATGGGGTCCCAGTTCATCTCCACCAGGTTCCGTTTCTTGGTTGGCGTCTGTGTCAACGGCTCTGTGGTAGTCGCCATCTCAATTCCTCTCCCTTACGCGATGTTGCGGCTGTAGCGCGAGCGGTACGCGCCGGGTCTGGGCTGATAGCCGGTGATAAGTTCGCGTCCGCGGCGCCGCCACTCGGGCTCGCCGTTTACCGTGCTGTTGGTGATGGCGCGCAGCGCCCGGATCATTTTTCCGTAGAGCGTCAGCGCGGCAGTTGAGAAGCGCGCCCCGGAAGGCTCATCCATGAACGGCATGAACATGTCGGGGAAGCCGGGCATGGTGCAGCCGATGCAGATACCTCCCACATTGGGGCACCCGCCGACGCCGCGCATCCAGCCGCGCTTGGTCACATTGCAGTTCACCACCGGACCCCAGCAGCCGATCTTCACCAGGCATTTGGGCGAGCCGTATTCCAGGCCGAAGTCGTCCTGCTCGTAGTAGGCGGCGCGGTCGCAGCCTTCGTGGACGGTCTTGCCGAACAGCCAGGTCGGGCGGAGCTGCTTATCGAGCGGAATCATGGGCGCGAGTCCCGCAACCTGGAATAGCAGGTAGAGCACGGTCTCCATGAAGTTGTCGGGCTGCACCGGGCAGCCAGGCACATTCACCACCGGCAAGCCGGCCTTGGAGCGCCAGTTCCAGCCAAGATAATCGGCCAGCCCCATGGCTCCGGTGGGATTGCCGGCCATGGCGTGAATGCCGCCATAGGTCGCGCACGTGCCCGCGCCGATCACGGCCAGGGCTTTGGGAGCGAGGCGATCAATCCACTCCGTAGTCTTGATGGGCTGTCCGGTATTCGGATCGGTGCCCTGCGCGGCCCAGTAGCCTTCGTCTTTGATTTGCTCGTTGGGAATCGAGCCCTCAACCACCAGCACAAAGGGATCGATCTCGCCGCGCTCGGCCTGGTAAAAAAACTTCATGAAGTCATCGCCGTTTTCGTAGGCGAGCACCGGGTTATGGAGATACACCTTCGGCAAGCCGGGTATCGCGCCGAGGATGACATCTTCAATGCTGGGCTGCTCGGCCGCAGTCACAGAAACAGAGTCTCCGTCGCAGCTAAGACCGGCGGTGAGCCAAACAATGTGGACTTCTTCAACGGGCGAGGGCGCGTCGTTCTTGCGCCTCTGAAACGGAATCGGCTCAACTGGCATTACGACCTCCTCTCAGCCGGCCGGTGGTAGAGCGGCGCGTCAGCGTCGCGTTAATTGGGCGAAACACAAAACCGGGACCGCAATCGTCATCCCACGACGACTGCGGCCCCGGTTCATTCTTGAGCTGGTCTTGCCGCTCGGCCTGAAGGCCGGCTTTAGCTACATCAGACAATAATCTTGCGACGAGCGGGCAGAGAACCCGTTGCCTGGAAAGAATCGGATTGCACCCAACCGGCAATCCAGCCTCCCGCATTGACTTCATGCGATTTGTACCCTGATTCGCTGCCTGGTGGAGGGGTTGCCTGCCCTCAGCAGATTCGGGGCAATTGCTCGCCGAACAGAGTATCCACCACGCGGGTACCGCCGATTTCGGTTTCCATCAGCACCATGCCGGGGTGGTCAGCCGTCACTTCACCGATGATGCGCGCGTCCTGCCCGAGTGGATTCTGACGCATGCCCCGAACTACGGCATCAGCCGATTCGGCCGGGACAATCGCGAGCAGCTTCCCCTCGTTGGCGACATAGAGCGGATCGAGGCCCAGCAGCTCGCAAGCGCCACGCACCGTTTCGCGGACCGGAATATCGATTTCGCGCAGCAGCATACCGGCATGGGAACGGCCGGCGATTTCATTCAGCACGGTGGCGACACCGCCGCGCGTCGGATCGCGCATGCAGCGAATGTCAACGCTGACGTCGAGCATGTCGCTCGTCAGCTGGTGCAGCGCCGCGCAGTCACTCTCGATCATGCCTTCGAATTCCAGGTTCTCGCGTTGCGAGAGGATCGCCATACCGTGATCGCCGATGTAGCCGCTGAGAACGATCTTGTCGCCCGGACGCGCATGATCAGCCGACATGTTGACCGGGCGTTCGATTACTCCGATTCCCGTCGTCGAAATAAAGACTTTGTCGCCCTTGCCCTTGTTCACGACCTTGGTATCGCCGGTGACGAGCTGCACGCCGGCATCTTTGGCAGCTTCGCTCATCGATTGCACGATGCGGCGCAGCTCTGCCGTCGAGAGACCTTCTTCCAGGATGAATGCCGCCGCCAGATACAGCGGCCGTGCCCCGCTCATCGCCAGGTCGTTCACTGTTCCATTGATGGCCAGCCGCCCGATATCGCCGCCGGGAAAGAAAATGGGAGTGACCACGAAGGAATCGGTGGTGAATGCCAGCCGCGCGTTGCCGACCTGCAGCACGGCCTGGTCGTCGAGCTTGTCCAGAAATTCGTTATGAAACGCCGGCAGGAAGACGCGCTCCATCAGTTCAGCGCTGAGCTTGCCGCCGCTGCCGTGACCAAGCACGATGTGCTCATGATGCGCGAGCGGCAGCGGACAGGATGCGCCGGGCATTCCGCCAGTGGCTTCTGTTTCGGATTCGGGCATTCTCACGTGCGCCCTCAGTGGCCGCTTTAGAACGGCCTTCAAAGTACGTTCGTTACGGGTAGAGCGGGCATTCAGGTCCGCGTCCAGGCCGTCCAGATTTTGGAACCCTATAAAAGTGCCGCTGCCGGGCGCAGGCCTGAAGGCTTGCTCTACCCAGTTATTGCGGCGTGCTCTGCCGTCTCCGCCTTGTGTCCGTCGAGATGCCGCCCGTAAGCGTAATACGCGGCGCACGCGCCCTCGGCCGAGACCATGGTTGCGCCCAGCGGGGTCAGCGGAGTACACATCGTGCCGAACGCCGGACAATCATGCGGCTTCTTGATGCCGCGCAAAATCAGACCGCTGATGCACACTGTCGATTCGTTGGTGTCAATCTCCTGCACTGAGAACAACTGCTCGGCATCGTAAGCCGCATACTGACTGCGCAGCCTGTAACCGCTCTCGGGAATATTGCCCACGCCGCGCCACTTGCGGTCCGTCACCTCGAAGATGCTCTCCACCAGCTTGCGCGCCGGCAGATTGCCATCGCGATTCAGGACGCGGGAGTACTGGTTTTCCACGACGGCGCTGCCTGCCTCAAGCTGGCGGACGGTCATCAGCACGCCTTGCATGATGTCGAGCGGCTCGAAGCCGGTGATGACGATCGGCACCTTGTATCGAGCACTCACCGGCTCGTAGTCGCTGTATCCCATCACCGCGCAAACGTGGCCCGGACCGAGAAAGCCCTGCACGCGATTCTCCGGCGCTTGCAGCAGAAACCGCAGCGCCGGGGGCACCAGCGAATGCGACACCAGGATAGAAACGTTGTTGAAGCCTTCCTGTGCGGCGCGATGGACCAGCATGGCGTTGGCGGGAGCGGTGGTCTCGAAGCCGATAGCGAAGAAGACGATCTGCTTGTCAGGATTAGCAGCGGCAATCTTCAGGCAATCGAGCGGCGAGTAGACCACGCGCACATCCGCGCCCTGCGATTTCAGGGTGAACAAATCGCCATGCGAGCCGGGCACGCGCAGCATGTCGCCAAAGGAGCAGAAGATCACGTCCGGTCGCGCTGCGATCGCGTGCGCCTTGTCGATGGTCTCCAGCGGCGTCACGCACACCGGACAGCCGGGGCCGTGCACCAGCTCGACGCCTTCCGGCAGCAGGCGATCGAGGCCATGCTTCACGATGGAGTGCGTTTGCCCGCCGCAGACTTCCATGATGACCCAGGGCCGAGTCTGAATGCGGCGAATCTCCTGCACCACCGCCTGTGCCAGACGCGCGTTGCGATACTCGTCGATGTACTTCATTGCGGTTTCCTCGCGGTCACCTCATCGACCACCGGCGCGTCCAGTTCGGTCAGCTGGTCCATCTCCAGGAGCAGCTGGTACGTGCGCTCAGCTTCTTCGGCATCGACGGTGCTGATGGCGAAGCCGACGTGCACCAGCACATAGTCGCCGACCTTGGCCTGCGGCGTGTAGTCGAGCGAAGCCTCGCGCACGATGCCGCCAAACTGCACCTTGGCCATGCGCATACCGAGCCGGTCAAACTCTTCGAGCACTTTGCCGGGAATTGCGAGGCACATGAGCTACTCTCCGGAATGTGAAGTCGAGACCACGATGACGTAGGAACCGAGGGCCGCCGCCCGCGCCCGAACCGTGCGCGACGAAATGCGTCCGGAAGTTGCCGAGCGGTTCTCCCAATAGCGAGGTCAGCTGCGGCCAAATGGTTGCCCGCAAAATTGAAGCCGGCGATTCTGCGCGCCGATCTGGCGCTCGCCGCTGTGCGCTGGAGACCCCACATCGGTCTGGAATCTTATCGCAGAATAGCTACCAATGAGCAGGGAATCGGGAGTGCGAGTTTCCCTGTAATTGCCATCAGGGATAGTCCTACGCTGTAGGTCTGGTCAAACCGTGGAGCAGGCGGTCGCAGGTGAGCGTCGGATCACCTCGCCAGCATCGGCGTCGCCCAGGCGAATTGGAAGATGGACATCGGGTCACCCTCGTGACTGACGTCCAGATCGATATAGCCGTCACTGACGATCCAGTAGTAGTTCTTCACGCTGGCGATCATCAGGTCGAGAGCGGCATCCAGCTCGCGATGCGCCGTGGCCAGCGCCGAGAGCGTCCGCTCATGATGGGCGGCGCGCGGAACGGCGCTGCACTTGATGTTGACCACCGCCTGCTCCAGAGCCTTGCGGTCGTCGGCAAACTCGCCCGGGCTGAGCCGCTCATGCAGCAACTCAGGATAGGCGGCAAGTTGGTCGAGGATGCGCGGCAGGGAAGCGTCGCCATCGGCGGGCTCGAGCAGCCGCAGCAGCCGGGTGGTCATGGCGTCGACATAGCAACCGCGCAGCATGTCCAGGAACGTACTGCGGTCGTTCCGGAGCTGCGGATTGGGCTCGACGATCTCACTTTCCAGCTTGCGATAAACATCGCGGTCGATCGCCAGACCCTTGAGCTGTTCGCCGACCTGGCGCAGCTCGCTGCGAGCACGTTCGCGAAATTGCTTCTCGGTCAACATGCTTCCAGTTTAGGCGGGCGGCGAACGCCAGGCTGTGATGTAGGTCACGAAGGCAGCAATCAGCAATCAGCAATCAGCAATTAGCATTTAGCAATTAGCAATTAGCAATTAGCATTTAGTTTCCCGATCCTTATACTGAAGAGATTGCCTGCACCGCTGATATCTGGCCAAGTGCCAAGTGCCAAGTGCCAAGTGCCGACAGTGCCGAGTGCCGAGTGCCGAGTGCTAATTGCTAATTGCCACGTGCTGATCATCAATACGGAGTGCTCATGTCCACCTACGAAGAAATCGTCGAACGCGAAAAGAAATACCTGCTGAACACTTACGCCCGATATCCGATAGCTCTGGCGCGTGGTAAGGGCGTCTACGTTTATGACGTCGACGGACGCCGCTATCTCGACTTCCTGAGTGGACTCGGCGTCAATGCCCTCGGCCACGCGCACCCGCGCATCGTAAAAGTCATTCGCGATCAGGCGGCGAAGGCCATCCACTTCTCGAATCTGTATTACAACGAGTACCAGGGGCTGCTGGCCGAGAGGCTGTGCACGCTGTCAGGGCTCGATCGCGCGTTCTTCTCCAACAGCGGCACTGAGGCGATCGAGGGCGCGCTGAAACTGGTGCGCGCCGCGGGTCACGCCACCGGCGGACACGAGAAGTCGGTGGTAATCGCGCTCGACAATTCCTTCCATGGCCGTACCATGGGCGCGCTCGCCCTGACCGGCCAGCCGAAATACCGCAAAGATTTCGATCCTATGCTGGAGGGGGTGCGCTTTGTCCCGCGCAATGATGCCGACGCGCTGCGCGCCGCCATGGACGCGAAAGTCTGCGCCATCGTGCTCGAACCGATCCAGGGCGAAGGCGGCATTCAGGAGACGACGACGGAGTTTCTCCGCGTCTGCCGCGAGCTTTGCGACCAGCATCAGGCCGCGCTCATCTTCGACGAAATTCAGTGCGGCATGGGACGTACCGGACGGCTCTTCGCCTTCGAGCATTTCGGCGTAACGCCCGACGTGGTCTGCGTCGCCAAGCCGATCGCGGCCGGTCTACCGCTCGGCGCGTTTCTCGCCAAAGAAAATTTCGCGCAGCACATCACGCCCGGCAAGCACGGAACCACGTTCGGCGGCGGCCCGCTGGCTTGCCGTGTCGCGTTGGAGTATTTGGCGATTATCGAAGACGAAAACCTGCTGGAGCGCGTGCGTCGCGTCGGCGGCCACTTTTCGCAAAAGCTGGGTGAACTGGTCGACAAGTTCAACATCGCGACGGAAGTGCGTGGCGTTGGCGCAATTCAGGCGCTGGACCTCAACATTCCCGGCAAGTCGGTACTGGACGGATGCCACGCGAACGGCCTGCTGCTCAACGTCACGCAGGACACCGTGCTGCGCTTCCTCCCACCATTCCTTATTGAAGAAAAGCACGTCGATTCCGCGATCCGAATCTTGAGAAAGCAACTCGTAGCGGCAGAAAAACAAGCGAAGTCGGAGAAGAAAGCCGCCGTTACGGCGTGATTCCTTCGGGCGGAGCACGCCTTGATGCGTGCAAATTCGGCTTGGGCCGCTGCGGTAAGGTAAGTTAAGTCGCAGCCACTAAAGCCGGCTTCTTCCACAGGCTCCTTGTCCACGCTGAAGGCGTGCTCCGTCCGTGAACAGAACTTACCGCGCGGGCTCTTCCCGTACCACATCCTGCTCGTCGCGCGTCGGCCGATTCTCATACTTCTTGCTGGCAACATCGGGCGTGGCGTGCCGGCGCTCGGCAATCATCTCCGCCACAATCGACACGGCAATTTCTTCCGGCGTGACCGCGCCGATCTCCAGCCCCACCGGCGCATGCACGTTGGCGAACTTCTCCGCCGGAATGCCTTGCTTCTCCAGCTCCTTGTAAATCGAGATCGTCTTACGCTTGGAACCGATCATGCCCAGGTACCGGGCGCGCGTGTCGACCGCCCAGCGCAGCACGCGCATGTCGTCGCGGTGGCCACGAGTGACTATGACAATGTAAGACCCTTCCGGTGGGTCCAGCCGCGCCGTCACTGCTTCGAAATCTTCGGCAATGACCTCGCGCGCCTCAGGGAAGCGCTCGCGGTTAGCATACGACTCACGGTCGTCGATGACCGTGACTTCGAAGCCCGCGGTGGTCGCGACTCTGTACAGGTTGTAGGCAACGTGTCCCGCACCGAAGATGTAGAGCAGTGCCGGCGGCAGCACCGGCTCGATGAATATCTCCAGTGTGCCACCGCAGACCAGGCCGGTATCGTACTTGGGATCGTTGTTGAGATTAAAAGTGAGCGAGCGCGGCTTTTCCTGCTCCATCACCTCGCGCGCCGCCTGCCACACCTCGGCTTCCACGCAGCCGCCGCCGATCGTCCCCGCGATCGAGCCGTCATCGCGCACCAGCATCTTCGCGGTCTGGAACGACGGAATCGAGCCGCGAACGTTGGTTATGGTCGCGACCGCTCCGCGCCGTCCCTCGCGGCGAAGCTGCACGATTTGTTCGTAGATATCCATAAACAGCAGCTAGCAATTGGCAACTAGCGTGAGATTAGTTTAGATGTGTTCTTCAGGATTCGGAAGCAGGTCATCGCCAGAGGACGTCAAGGCCCAGCGCAATCACACGCTATCCATCCAGTGGCGCAACACGCTTTCGTCGGTCCAGCCGGAATGACTGCGCTTCACTTTGCCGTCTTTGTCGATCAACACCAGCCTCGGCACGCCGCTGACGCCATAGGTGCGCGCCACCGTGCCTTCTGAATCATAGAGCGATGTCAGGCCGATTCTGTTGGAATCCACAAAATCTCGCGCCTCGCTCTCGCCACCGACCAGGATGGTCAGCACGGCGATGCCTTTGCCGCGCAGCTCCGGCTCCAGCCGATTGAGCATCGGAAGCTCGCGCTGGCAGATGGGACAGGAACTGGTCCAGAACACCAGCAACACCGGGCGTCCGCGATAAGACGCAAGATCGACCCGCCCGCCATCGGTCTCGGGCAGCGAAAATGCGGGCGCCGGCTTGTTCAGGTTGGCGTCCCTGAGAAAAAACAATCCAAACACAACTGCTGCGATCAAGAGTACGCTGCCAAGCCTGGATTGCTGCAAAATGGCCCTCGATTTCTCTGGGAGACACCTACCTCAACAATTGTAGGCAAGTGCGCCGAGCTCCACAATCAGCCTTGATTAACGTTTCTCTGGTCTTCCTCGTCTACAATCCTTTTCGGGCGTGCGAGCTCACGGGTGGCCCTTATCATGCGAGAAACGCCGAGGACGAGAGTGCTAGACTATTCCTAGGATATTCCTATGGCGACCCTATACGTGGAAAACGTACCGGATGACCTGTACGAAGCGCTGCGCAAACGCGCGCGCAAGAAGCGAAAGTCGATTGCCGCCGAGGTTCTGGAACTGCTTGAGCGGTTCGTTCCCACCGAACGCGAGCTGAAGGCCCGGCGCGAGTTTATTCGCCGCTTGGAGCGACTTCGTTCCAAGCCGTCGCCGTCTCCCGGCCCCTTTCCTTCTGCCGAAGAGATGGTGCGTGAGGACCGCTCCCGGTGAGTCTGTTTGTTCTGGATGTTAGCGTCGCGGTCAAATGGGCGCTGCCTCCGGCGGGCGAGAGGCTGACAACCGAAGCGCTGGAACTACTGGACCGGTTCGGAAAAGCTGAGGTCGACTTCATCGTACCGGACCTGTTCTGGATTGAGCTGGGGAACGCTCTCTGGAAGGCGGTTCGCATAGGGAGGTGCGCGCCAGCGGATGCGGCGGAGGGCATGAGCGCAATGCGTAGCCGCGGGCTGCCTACACTGACGTCCTATGGCTTGCTTGATCAGGCGCTGAGCATTGCCATTACGTTCGATCGCACGATGTACGACAGCGTATATGTCGCTCTGGCATTGCAGAGCCAGTGCGAACTAGTCACCGCCGACGAACGTTTGGCGAATGCATTGGCTGCACGATTTCCGGTTAAGTGGCTGGGAGCGTTCTGAGCGCTGTGCGATGTATGTTGTTGGTTGGATAATCAAACGACGAGGAAAAATGAAAGCCGTCCGCATTCATGAATTCGGTGGTCCCGAGGTTCTGAAGTTCGAAGATGTGCCTGATCCCGAGTTGCGCAAAGACCACGTTCTGGTTCGCGTGCGCGCCTGTGCGCTGAACCATCTCGATCTGTGGGTGCGCAAAGGTCTGCCCGGTGTGAAGCTGCCGCACATTCTCGGCAGCGATGTTGCGGGAGAAGTCGCAGACGTGGGCGAATACATCACTGACATCAAGCCCGGAACCCGCGTGCTGCTGGCGCCCATGGTTTTCTGCAATCACTGCGAGCAATGCATGGCGGGGTTTCACAACCTGTGCCCGAAGTTCGCGGTGCTGGGCAACACGGTCGACGGCGGCAACTGCGAGCTGATCGCCGTGCCCCGCGTCAACGTCATTCCGATTCCCGACTCGCTCGACTTCGTGAACGCCGCCAGCGTGCCACTCGTCTTCCTCACCGCATGGCACATGTTGCTGGGCCGCGCGCATCTGCGTGCCGGACAGACCGTCCTGGTGCTGGGCGCAGGCTCGGGCGTGGGAACGGCCGCGATCCAGATCGCGAAGATGCTTGGGGCCGAAGTCATCACCACTGCCGGCGACGAGCGCAAGCTGGCCAAGGCGCGCGAGCTCGGCGCCGACCACACCATCGACCACTACAAGCAGAAGATTGCCGACGAAGTCCGGCGCATCACCAGCAAGCGCGGCGCCGACATCGTTTTTGAGCACGTTGGGGTGGCGACCTGGCCCGACAGCCTGCGCTCGCTCAGACCCGGTGGCACGCTGGTGACCTGCGGCGCGACCACGGGATACGAAGCGCAGCTCGATCTGCGCGTGCTATTCGCCAAGCAGCTCTCACTGCTCGGCTCTTACATGGGCGCAATGGGCGAACTGCACGAGGTGCTGAAGCACGTCTTCGCCGGCAAGTTGAAGCCGGTGGTCGACCGCACCTTCCCGCTGAGCGAAGCGCGCGCCGCCCACGAATACCTGGCCAGGAGCGAGATGTTCGGCAAAGTAGTACTCACGGTGTAGGCGAGTTGCGTCTCCCAGCCCATCAACGCATCGAATTCAGTAGGTATAATGTGAGCGTCATGAGCGACCAAAGTAACACCCATTTCGAGAACCCGGTTACCGGGCACGAGCGCTTCGAAGACCTGGTCGGCAATCCGAACGATCGCCTGGCCACGCTGCGCGCGACATTTGGCGAGCAGCAGCATGAGGGCGTGGTGCTGGCATCGCTCGACGCGGTAGTGAACTGGGTGCGCCGCAATTCCATCTGGCCGATGACCTTCGGCCTCGCCTGCTGCGCTATCGAAATGATGTCGATGGGCGCCTCGCGTTTCGACATTGCGCGCTTCGGCGCCGAGGTTTTCCGTCCCTCGCCGCGCCAGAGTGACCTGATGATCATCGCCGGCCGCGTCTCCCAGAAGATGGCGCCGGTCATCCGCGAGCTCTACCAGCAAATGCCTGAGCCCAAGTGGGTCATCTCGATGGGCGCGTGCGCGACCTCCGGCGGCGTCTTCAATAACTACGCGCTGGTGCAGGGCGTGAACCAGTGGATCCCGGTTGATGTCTACGTGCCTGGTTGCCCGCCGCGTCCCGAGCAGCTGATCTACGCGATCATGCTGCTGCAGGAGAAGATCAAAAACGACCAAGGCTCGTTCAAGCGCGCGATGAATTTGGAGAAGGCGTAAAGACGCGGCTCTTGTTCCATGTCAGCGCCTCCTCCATGAAGACTGTCATCCCGAGCAGAGCGAGGGATCTGCTATTTGCCGCGTGAGGAAGGCTTTTCCCCCGATGCCATACTGTAGCGATCCCGAAATACAGTCGCCGGTCACCCTCGAAGAATATCAACGCACCAGCTATCATCCCGATTGCGACTTCGTCGACGGCGAGGTTCAAGAACGCCTGTGGGGCGAACTCGAGCATTCAGAAACGCAGGGTGCTCTCGCCTATTGGTTCGGCAGCCATGGCAAGGAATGGAAAACTCACACGCTGCTGTCGCTTCGCATTCGAGTCGCGCCTACCCGTATTCGTGTCGCCGATGTCTGCCTCATCTCATGGGACGCGCCGCGCGAGCGAATACCCACCTTTCCCCCGCTGGCTGTAATAGAAGTTGTTTCACCCGAGGATCGCGTCTCGCGCTACGAACAGCGCATCGATGACTATCGAGCGATGGGAGTACGCCACGTTTGGATCGTCGATCCGCAAACTCGCCGCGGATTCGATTGTTCCACGGGCAGCTGGATCGAAGCGCAATCGTTCGCGATTGAGGGCTCTCCGATCAGAGTCGATCTGTCCGCAATTTTCGCGCAGCTCAGTTAGAGCGGCTCTTTGAATACCGCTTTACATCCGCTCCGCCAGAATCCCTAGCCGCGCGCTAAAATCCGGTGGCTCGAACCTGAACGGCTCGGGCGAACAGCCGCGGTGTGCGGAGCGAAACCGCAGTCCGGCGCGTTCGATGAGCGCCACCAACTCCGTCGCCGAATAGATTCGTATCGACGCGGATTTCTGTCCGCTGCCCGCCGGTCCAGACCAGAACCACGTCACCGAAGCCCGGCCGGCTATCGGTTCGAAGCTAAACTCGTGAAGGACCAGCGTGCCGTCCGGCAAACGCTGCGACATCCCAGCGCCGCGCACCAGATTCGCGATATTCAGGTCCCGATGGGCCGTCTCGACCAGCAAAAGTCCACCGGGTCGCAACGCCGAGCCCAGATTGCGAAGTATCGCCAGGTCGTCCTCCGCGGTACCGTATCCCAGCGATGAAAACACGTTGATGGCGGCATCGAAATCGCCGTCGGGCAACGGTTGCCGCAGATCATGTTGCCGGTAGCGGAGCCGCTCCGTGCTCAGATTGCCCCGTTGTTTCTCGGCGAATTCCAGTAGCGTTTCGGATTGGTCCAGGCCGAGAACAATTGCCCCGCGCTCGGCGAGCGGCCGCGAAAGACGCCCGAACCCGCACGGGGCGTCCAGCAACCGGCTGCCTTCGTGCAAGTCGAGGAGCTGCCACAGGCCATCCACCTCGCCGGCTGTGCGCTCCGCATTGGTGAAGTTCCCCCAAACGCGGAAGTAATCGGCGTCAAAGAAATCTGTCCACCACTCCGGCATCGCACACCTATGAGCTTATCGTCTACTCGGATTTACAGCCTGCCGCAGCTCGGCGGATTTCGGCAAAGGACATCCCTTTCCCTTTCTTGCTGGCCAGCGCGCCCTTGAGCGACCGGGTTCCCGGACGTACCCGCAGGCTGACGCGCTCCCCCACCAGTTCGTGCTCCAATTTGTCACCCGGCTTGATTCGCAATGCCTTCCGAATTTTTTCGGGAATGGTCTTCTGTCCTTTACCTGTAACGGTGGAATGCAGCATCGCTCACCCTTACTCCGGAACAATTCCTTGCGGTTTTGCTATTCGTTACTGTTGGTCACTTCGGCCAGATTCTGCGCCGTCTACAGGCTCAAATTTATTCTGCCAGCTGCCGGCCAGTACACCGGCCAGCCGCGTTCGCCGGCGACCTGCTCCAGGTCAGGATTTGGATTGACACAGAAGGGCCACTTCGCCAGCTCCAGCATCGCCTGATCGTGGACCGAGTTGCCAAAGACCGCTTCCATCGGCTTGCCGATGACCTCGCTAATGGCGACGGCTTTCAGCTCATCCGTTGGCACGCGGAGCAGGCGGTCGCTGGCGCAGCCGTTGTCGACGTGGACGCAGGCCGCCAGCACGTGATCGCGCGCGATGCCGAAGCGTTCGGCGCCGACTTCGACGACCCAGTTGTTAGTTGACGACACGGCCCACAAATCGCAGCCCTGCTCTTTCAGTCGATGCGTCAGCTCTTGAAGTTCGGGAAAAATTCGAGGGCTGACGACTTCATCGAAGAACTCCGCGGCCTCACGGTAAAGCACCTCGCAAGAAACACCGCGATTGATCGTGACCATCTCGCCGCACATCTGCTCTTCGCCGACGGTACCGGCCTTGTACCCGTCATAGCGAGTGCGCGCCCACTCTGCGACCTCGCGGCTTACCAGCCCGCGCTCGATCTCCCAGTAGAAGAAGTCGGCGCCGGCATCGCCACTCCAAAGAGTGCCGTCGCAGTCGAAGACGGCGATTGAGGGCCGGAGCGCCAGGACGGATTCCACAAATTCGGTGGCTGTTGCAGGAAGTACCACAGCGGCTAAAGCCGTCTCCTTTTCGCATCCTGGACGCTGGCCTGAAGGCCAGCTCTACCCGACACGAGACTCAAAACTGCTTCTCCGACGAAATCATCTCGGCGTTGGCGAGGCGCGCGTAGTCTTCGGGCGTATCGATGTTCACGCCGACGCGCGGATCATCGACCGCAACATAGCGGATGTGCTGCTGATGCTCATGTTCAACATCGCGAGCGTTGGCCGTGACCGGTGCCTGCAGAAACGACCGCATCATCTCCAGGCTGATCAAAATCGGGTGTCCGTGCACGGCCTCTGCGTTGCGCGTGACCTCGGGTACGACCGCCCAAACCTCAGGCTCGGCGTAGAGAAATGTTTCGCGCAGCGTGCGAACCGTTCCGGGCAGCACCGGAGGCCGATCGATCAGCGCAACAAACGCGGCGTCGCGCCCGTGATTCAGCACCTCCTGCAGACCGATCTGCAATGAACTGAACTGCCCCCGCTCAGGTTGCCGGTTCACCGCCAGAAATGCGCCATGGGCGTAAACCACGGGAGCGATGGCCGGCTCGTTTTTGCCGGCGACGACGATCACCAGGTCGGTATACGGCTGCAGCAAATCAATGGTCGCCCCCAGGAACGTGTTGGCCGCGGGAGTGCCCTCGGCGACCGGCGGCCAGGGCAGCAGCGCCTTGTCGCGGCCCATGCGGCTGGAGAAGCCGGCAGACAGAATGACGCCGCAGATGCTGGGTGATAGGGGCATGGCTCGAAGATATCAAATCCAGCGCAGCGGCGCTTAGCACCTAGCCAAAGTGCCTCGGGATCCAATATGACGCTCAAGGGTGGCGACAATCGAGAGATGTTGGCTAAATGCTAAGCGCTAAATGCTAAATGCTAAGCGCTAAATGCTAAGTGCCAAGCGCCGCTTCTACGACGGAAGTTGTAGCTCTCTACCTCATATGGGGCATTGGCACTGGTGACAGTGCGATGCAAGAATGCGTGCATCGGGATCGAGACAGACTCCTTATCAGTCAGGGAAGGCGAGGCAAGGCAGGGTAGCAAGAGCAGAGCGTAACTCCTCATCGAAGCAGACCATTTCTTGGGTTGGCGGAATTCTTGGCCTCACGGCATCGGATGTGCAACTGGGCGCTGCGCTTCCGGACTCGAATTCCGCCCTTTTCATTTTGTCGTTCGACTAAGGCAGAACGGCTCCCTTCGGCAAACTCAGGGCAGGCCTTCACTCCGCCAAGTCACTTGTGTAATGGCGATATAACAACAGTTACATGGAAACGCTCTCAGCCGAACTAGCAGCTACGGTGTGATCTCCCAGACGACGCCGCAGCCCTCTTCCCCGCAGTCGTATGCCCCGCCTGTGGATGCTGTGCCGTACAAGTTCCCATTCACATCTAGGGTCACAATACTTCGCGGAGATCCTCCGTCGGTGCCACCTGTAAAGTCGTATAGGTCGGTTTCCGTCCATCCGCCGTCGGAGGGTGCCAGTCTGAAGACCGAGCCGTGTTGGTACGTGCCGTCTCCAGTCGTGGTGCCGTAGAGATTCCCTGCTGTGTCCCAACTTAGGCTGGCATTTGGGCCGCCTTCGTAGCCTCCGCTAAAACTGTAAAGCAGATTAAATGTCCAGCCGCTGCCCGAAGGGGTCAGTTCAAAAACCGTGCCACCCCCACCGGCTCCTCCAGTACTCGCAGTGCCGTAAAGATTGCCCGCTTGATCAAAGATGACGCCACCCAGGGGTGACTGTCCGTCGCTCCCGCCCTGAAAGGCATAGAGGATCGTTTCCGTCCAACCGGAGCCAGACGGTGAGAGCTTGAAAATCATCCCGCATACGTTGCCGAAGCAGCCGCCGCCACCTATCGCTGCAGTTCCATAAAGATTACCGGCATTATCAAGGATCACCCCAGAGTTGGGCTTCGCGCCGTCACTACCGTTTGTAAAAGTGTGAAGGGTGTCTTCCGTCCAGTAGCCAAAGGAGGGGGTAAGCTCGTAAACAGTACCCGAGCTGCTGAAGGTGCCGTTGGACGTCGTGCCGTAGAGATTGCCATTCCGATCGAAGATGATATCCCCTAAAGGGGTAGAGCCGTCCTGGAATCCCGTAAAGCGGTAAAGTACGGTCTTCGTCCATGCACAAAGCACACTTCGGCAGACCGTTGCCAGCGGCGGTTGCAGGTTGAAAACCGTACCGCAGCCGTAGAGAAAGCATCCCCCTCCTCCACCCTCCAAGGTCGTGCCGTACAAGCTACCATTCGGTCCAATGATCACTCTGGCCGATGGCCAATATCCGTCGTTACCTCCTTGAAAAGCATAAATGGGTGAAAATACCCAGTCGGGGCCTGACCGCCTCAACTGGAAGACGGAGCCGTAGCCATACTCGCCTCCTTCGGACGCTGTGCCATAGAGATTTCCCGCACCTCCTATGGTCATGCCAGCAAAGGGAAATGCGCCATCCCGTCCACCAGTGAAATTATGTAGAACGGTGTACGTCTGCGCTTCCGCCGATAGCATTACGATCATTGCCAGCGCACAGAGCAACGCAACTCGTGCAAAAACTAGTAGGCACGAACGGCGGTGCGTAACTGCCGAGGAAAGTTCTGACTGTTTCTTCACTATGGTTTCCTGTACGACGCGAATCCCGAGTGACTGACGTTCCTGAGGCGCTGAAACTTTACACCCTATCGGCGGGTATTGGAAAGATGATTACTGTTGTGAACAGGCGATAGCGCAAGCTTGCGCCGCCTGTTCGCCAAGTTACGGGTCGATGAGCCATTTGGTGGTTTCCACGCCCTATCACCCGACAGCGTGCGCCTGCTCACACCCGTCCGCCCACCAACCTGATATTCCTAGAAACAATGTGGTAGGCGTGCAACCACCCCATCGCGCCAAACGCGGGCGCGCCGGGGGACCCCGGACTCCCTTGCATGCTCTACAAGACACTCAGCGCCGCCGTCTACGGCATCGACGCCAGTCTCATCGAGGTTGAGGTCGATGTTGCCCCGGTCAAAAGCGATAAGGACTACTTCGCCACCGTTGGCCTGCCCGACGCCACCGTGCGCGAGAGCCGCGACCGCATCCGCGCTGCGCTGAAGAATAGTGGCTTCGACATTCCCTTCACCACCATCACCATCAATCTCGCCCCCGCCGACATTCGCAAGGAAGGATCCGGCTTCGACTTGCCCATGGCGCTCGGAATTCTCGGCGCCTACGGCGGCCTGAATAACAAACCTCCAGCCGACGCGCTGTTCGTAGGAGAGTTGTCGCTCGACGGCGGCGTTCGCGGCGTGCGCGGAGCCTTGCCCATCGCCGTGACGGCGCGAGCCAACAACATCCGCAAACTGATTGTGCCCGAGGCGAACGCGCGCGAGGCCGCGCTGGTTGAGGGTGTCGACGTGTATCCCATCCGCTCGCTCATGGAAGTCGTAAGCTTGCTGAACACGGGCAACGGCATCGCGCCGGTGAAAGTCGACACCCACAAGCTGCTGGAAAGCACGCAGGACTTTCTGGTCGATTTTCGCGATGTGCGCGGGCAGCAAAGCGCCAAGCGCGCCATTGAGATCGCTGCGGCCGGCGGACACAATCTGCTGATGATTGGCCCGCCCGGGTCAGGGAAGACCATGCTCGCCAAGCGTATGGCGACCATCCTTCCGCCGCTGACCTTCGACGAGGCGCTGGAAACCACGAAGATTCACAGCGTTGCCGGAGTGCTCGACGCCGCCAGCGGGCTGGTCGGCACGCGGCCGTTCCGCTCGCCGCACCATACCATCTCCGATGCGGGCCTGATTGGCGGAGGCATGATTCCTCGCCCCGGCGAAGTTTCGCTCGCGCATAACGGCGTGCTCTTTCTCGACGAGCTGCCGGAGTTCCCGCGCAACGTTCTGGAAGTGATGCGTCAGCCGCTCGAGGACGGCACCGTCACCATCGCCCGCGCCGCGATGTCGCTCACCTTCCCGGCGCGGTTCATGCTGGTGGCGGCGATGAATCCCTGCCCCTGCGGCTACTTCAACGACCGCACCCGCGAGTGTCACTGCACGCCGATGATGATCCAGCGCTACGTCTCCAAAATCTCCGGCCCATTGATGGACCGCATCGACATTCACATCGACGTCCCTTCCGTCCAGTATCGCGAGTTGCGCGGCGGCGGCACGGCGCCCGAAAGCTCAGCCGACATTCGCCAACGCATCATCGAAGCCCGCGAAGTGCAGTTGCAGCGCTTCCACGCCGGAGGAGAGCGCATTTACGCCAACGCGCAGATGGGCTCGCGCGAAATCCGCAAGTATTGCGAACTGGGCACCGACTCCGAACATCTCCTCGAGCGCGCCATGGTCAAGCAAGGCTTGAGCGCCCGCGCCCACGACCGGATCCTGAAAGTTGCGCGGACCGCGGCTGACCTGGTCAAGAGCGATGTCATCGAGCCCGGCCACATCGCCGAAGCCATCCAGTACCGCACGCTCGACCGTACCTTCTGGGCGTGAGAAGCGTTTTCACCACGGAGGCACGGAGGACACGGAGATTTGAAAGTGGAATCTGAAGTCGCACAGCTTACTACGAATCGGCAACTACACGGCAGGTCAGACCGTCAGCACCTAATGGAAGCGGGTCTTACGGAAGAAATCATAGGAGCTGCAATTGCTGTCCATCGCGAACTGGGGCCCGGCCTGCTGGAATCTGCATATCAGGCTTGCATGAGCCGCGAGCTATCGCTAAGACAGATCGCGTTCCGCTCCCAAGTTGATTTGCCCGTCCACTACAAAGGCATTCTTCTTGATTGCGGGTACAGGATTGACTTTGTGGTGGATGATCGCGTGATCGTCGAACTGAAATCCGTCGAACGCCTAGCACCTATCCACGAATCGCAGTTGCTCACCTACCTTCGGCTAAGCAAGCTGCGCGTCGGCCTACTCATCAACTTCAACGTTCCCATTTTGCCGAAAGGCATCGTGAGAAGAGTCCTATGACGACTTGAGTGAACACACGCCCCACGCGGCCCCGTCTTTAGCCCAGGAGCGAGATCACCACAGAAGCACGGAAGTCACGGAAAGTTCCTTTTCAATAATTCCGTGTATTCCGTGCTTCCGTGGTGAATACACTTTTCACTGTGCCGGATGCGCGAATTGGGCGAACGTTATAAAGTGGCCGCCGGGGTCGCGCACCACGATCTCTGTCGCCCCATAAAACGTCGTGTGCTTTTCCACCTCGAGCCGCGTCCCCTGCAGTGCGGTCAGAACCGCGTCCAGGTCCGCTACTTCGACGTAGAGAAATGAGCTGGAATCAAGCTTCTGCCTGGTCGCGGCTGAGGCCGAGGGGTCCTTCATCGCCGACGCAATAGACTGGTACATCACCTCCACCCCGTCCTTCTGCACTGCGGCGAAGGCGAGGGTTGAACCATCGGGCACTTCCATCGCCCGCTGGAATCCCAGGCGCTCCCAGAGCTCCAGGCAGGGCTCAATATTTTGTGCGAACAATACCGGCGTCACTCGTTTCACTTGGGTTGTCATAGTCTTCTCCTTGGCGCTCACCGCGCACGTAATTGCCAAACCACCAGTGCAACCAATCCCCAACCCGATTCCCGCAACCATCCCCGAATCGGCTTGCTTGGTCTTGCTAGTATAGATTAGACTACCGGCACAATATGCGACAGCGAGCCGGCTGTCAAGGGAGACCTGGCAATGACAATCAAGAATCATTCGAGACAATTAGCGGAGCTGACCTCGGTCGGCCCTGCCATGCTGCGGGACTTCGAGATGCTGGGCGTGAAAAGCGTTGAACAGCTTGCCCGCGAGGAGCCGAAGGAAATGTATGAGCGCCTCGGCCGGATCGTCGGCGCCCGCCAGGATCCCTGCGTTCTTGATGTGTTTACCGCAGCGGTGGCGCAAGCGCGCGATCCCGAGCTTCCGCCGGCGCAGCGCCAGTGGTGGTATTGGAGCCGCGAACGCAGGCGCGCCGCCGCTACTTCGGCCCAACGGCGAGCGCAAGCCTTGCCCCAGCGGCGCTCGGCGGCACGCTAATGGCTAAGGCGACGAAGCTAACCACGCCCGATCTGGTCCTGCTGAGCCTCCTGGCTGAGCGTCCGATGCACGCTTATGCCGCCAATGCGGAGCTCGGACGCCGCCAGGTTCGCGATTGGGCAGCCATCTCGCGTCCCCAGGTCTACTATTCGCTGGAGAAGCTCTTGCGTCTGGGCATGGTGCGCGCCATTGGCGATGACGAGCCGCAACTTGGCCCGGAGCGCCGCGTGGTCGCCACTACCGCGCGCGGACGCGAGGCGCTCGCCTCCGCTCTGGAACGTGGGCATTGGGCCGAGCAGCGCGAACGCCCACCGTTCTTGACCTGGATGGCCCTGTCCTGGCTGGCGCGTCCCGGTGTGCCCAAGCGGCAGCTTCAACGCCGGCGCAAATATCTCCAGCAACAGATCGAGCACGAGCGCGCCACGCTTCTCGCCGTACGGGACGAGGTCGGGCATGAGAATCACGAGGCGGTCTGGATGATCAAGCTGATGATCGCGCACTTCGAAACTGAGCTGCACTGGCTCACAGAAGTCGAGCGCGAACTGCCCCGGCGACGCCGTGCCGCCAGACCTGGCGGATCCTCATAGAGCCTCACGCATCGGGAGGCTCCCGGTGCCGCGGAAGACAAGCGCCTTCCGGCGGCGATGGTGTTATTTTGATCGCCTGGGTGTTTGGTGATTTTGAAGTCAAATCTGCGCGGAGGCTGTCTTGAACGGTAGTGGCTTATGTGTGGGTAGGGGCAATTTGAACCAAAGTTGCGATTAACGTAGGAGCGGACGCACCAACCCAAACAGCTTTAAATTTGTTTTCTGGTCCCCACGCAACCGAGAAAAATCCAGCGACCACAAAGAAAATGACGACCATCAAAACGTATAGTGGCCACTCCAATTTTGGGAGCGGCTGGCCGCCGACGGCGATCTTGTAAAATCGCAGGACTTCTGGCAACAGAGAGCCGAAGGCTCCCCACCAAAAAGCCTCATTGTTAGTCATCTTGCTTACTTAGAACAGGTGTCTCGGGGCAAAGAAGTCTAGCACCTTGCGAACATCAGAACCGCCAAGCGCGTACCAAACCATGAGCACCACGGCCAAGACCAACGGGGAAGACAGAACCAGGTTCTTGTGGCGGTTCACAGCGTCAAAAATGGCGCCCGTATTCTGGTGTGAAGACACGGTAACCCCCTCCTGCTTTGCTTCTCTCACGCCTCTTGCTTCTCTCAGGGCTGGGGCCATAAACATGTCCCTACTATGGGGCGTTGCTGTCGCAACGAAAGACAATTATACATGTCTGTCAATTACTTGAGCGGCCCGCCGAGGGCTGTTTTGGCCTACATGAGTTGGACGTGGAGGACTCCACGCGGGGTTCACTAGGTTTCGGGCAGTTACAAGATTTTGCAGGAAAACAGCCCATTACCCGAATCTATCGGGCGCGCGATAATCCCCGGCCTGCTCTGGTGCCAGACGGGTGGGTCTGAGAATCCCAGGGGCGCCTGGCTGGGAACAGCCACGCCGCTTAGTAACTTATTGATCACCTGCAGGTTACAATTCTTTACGAACCTTTATCACGGCGCTACGTCTAAGTGGGAAGTTGTGCGGAACACAGCTGTGTTGCTTTACAGAGTTCGGCAGACGATTTTGCTTGACGGAGCAGGCTGGAAGGGTCTAATTTACTGCTTTTGCGGTTGGTGTAGTCCCTAACTCCAGTCCAAGGCAAGTCCTGCCCCGAATCGGCCTCCGCTGAAAGTCTTCAAGCAGGGAATAAGGAAGACAAGGCAATTGCGTCCGCGCGCCGAAACAGAAGGACAGCACCTTGTAAGTTATTGTTGAACAAGTATTTGTTGTAAGTCGAAGCCGCAAGATGCGGGCGAAAAATTGCCGAACCAAAGCGGGAACCTTGGCATCTAAGTTTACTGGCTCCTGTTTCGCAGTAGGTTTCCCGTCCTTGCATTCATATCAGGAGCAGCGGTTTCCGCTCAGATACGGCTCCCAACCCCAACGTGCCGAAGGAGGGCGCGCCGGGGAACCCGGAACATCATTCATATCATGAGGAGAACTATGACGATGAGGTCTGAACTGGTTTTCGACGCAGTCCATACCCTGCGCAATCGCTATACTTTGTGCCAGTTGGCGTCCAAGGCGACGCGTAAGTTCCACAAGCCGAACACGCGGATTCAGGATACGACCAACGAGGTCCTGCATCGCATTGCCGATTCCGATCGGCGCGCGGTGCTCGTTGAACCCGAAAAGGTTTCCGAAGCTCAGCGGCGCGCAGCGTAAGCGCGCCGCGCCTTCGGGCGCTTCCGCAACCCAGCCTTCCGGCCTGCCCTTCCGCAAAATCCTCCGTAGGTGACACCCAATGACAATCTCTGAACTGAAAGAAAAGAACATCACCGAGTTGACCCGTATAGCTCGGTCTCTCGAGCTGCCCGGCGCCAGCGGCCTGCGCAAGCAGGACCTCATCTTCAAGATCCTTCAGGCCCAAAGCGAAAAAGAAGGTCACATCTTCGCCGAAGGCGTGTTGGAAATCCTGCCTGATGGTTACGGTTTTCTTCGCTCGCCCGATTACAACTACCTTCCCGGCCCGGACGATATTTACGTTTCGCCGTCGCAGATTCGCAAGTTCGACCTGAAGACCGGCGACACCATCAGCGGACAGGTGCGTCCGCCGCATGAAGGCGAAAAGTATTTCGCGCTGGTGAAGATCGAGGCGGTCAACTTCGAATCGCCCGAAGAGGCGCGCAACAAAATTCTCTTCGACAACCTGACTCCGCTCTATCCGCAGGAGCGGATCAAGCTGGAGACGGTGCGCGAAAACATCAGCGCCCGCGTCATGGATCTGCTGACACCGGTGGGTAAAGGCCAGCGCGGCCTCATCGTCGCGCCGCCCCGTACCGGCAAGACCATGCTGTTGCAGAACCTGGCGAACTCCATCACGACGAATCATCCGGAAGTCGTGCTGATCGTGCTGCTCATCGACGAGCGCCCGGAAGAAGTCACGGACATGCAGCGCTCGGTGAAGGGCGAGGTTATCTCCTCGACGTTTGACGAGCCCGCCGCGCGCCACGTGCAGGTTGCCGAGATGGTGATCGAAAAAGCCAAGCGGTTGGTCGAGCACAAGCGCGACGTCGTGATTCTGCTCGACTCCATTACGCGACTGGCGCGCGCTTATAACACGATTGTTCCGCCGTCAGGCAAGGTCCTGTCAGGCGGCGTCGATTCCAACGCGCTGCAGCGTCCGAAGCGATTCTTCGGCGCGGCCCGCAACATCGAAGAAGGCGGCTCGCTCACCATCATCGCGACTGCGCTGATCGAAACCGGCTCGCGCATGGATGACGTGATCTTTGAAGAGTTCAAAGGCACCGGCAACATGGAAATCATTCTCGACCGCAAGCTTGTCGACAAGCGCACCTTCCCGGCCATCGACATTCAGCGCTCGGGCACGCGCAAGGAAGAGCTGCTGATCCCGAAGGAAGATCTGGCGCGAATCTGGGTGCTGCGCAAAATCCTCAACCCCCTCTCACCGGTAGAAGCGATGGAGTTGCTCATCGACAAGCTCGGCAAGGCCCGCGCTAACAGCGAGTTCCTGTCGAATATGGGGAGCTTGTAGGAACAGGTAGAGCTGACCTTGAGGCCCGCAACCGCCGGCCTTGAAAGGTAGAGCTGACCTTCAGGTCAGCGTCCAAGCGCTCCCACGAATAGTTTCGCGGGCGTCAGCCCGCTCGGATTCCCCACACACTGCTTTTGCTCAGGCCTTGAGTGGCTATTCTGTTTGGTACTTGAAAGACCTGCATTATCACTTGCCGGGACTGCCCCTGTTGCCTATGGTATCGAAGAACGATCGTGATTAAACTTGTCTTCGATTCTTAACGGAGTCTGAACGGATTCCCAGCGCTTCGCGTTCCATGAAGAACACGCAGTCAGCTCGCGTTCGCCTGGGAGTCTTTGAACTAGACCTCCGCAGCGGCGAGCTGCGCACGGGCGAGGAACGGACCCTCCTGCGGGAACAACCGCTCCAAGTCCTGCGAATGCTGGTGGAGCTCAACGGCGACCTTGTAACCCGCGAAGATATCCGCAAAGCGCTATGGCCGAACGACACCATCGTCGAGTTCGACCACAGCATCAATGCCGCCATCAAGAACCTGCGGCGGGCACTGGGCGATAGTGCCGACAATCCCAAATATATAGAGACTCTGGCCCGACGCGGCTACCGCCTGATGGTTCCGGTCGAGTGGTTGAGTGAAGGTGACTCGTCGGCTGAAGTGCCGGTGGCCGCGGGAACTGCGGTTCGACTCGCGCCCGAGCCCGCGCTGATTGGAAAGAAAGTCTCGCACTATCGTGTGCTACAGGTCATCGGTGCGGGCGGAATGGGGCTGGTCTACAAGGCGGAAGACCTCAAGCTTGGCCGGCAGGTAGCATTGAAGTTCTTGCCGGAAGAACTGGCCGGCGATGCGGCTGCGCTGCAGCGCTTCGAGCGCGAGGCGCAGACGGCGTCCTCTCTCAACCATCCCAACATTTGCACGATCTACGAAATTGAAGAGCACGAGGCCAAACCCTTTATCGTAATGGAACTGCTGGAAGGCGAGACGCTGCGCGATCGCCTGGCCCGCGCCACCGTTGCTCACCAGGCCGTGCCGCTCGATCAACTGCTGGATGTAGGAATGCAAATAGCAACAGGCCTACAGGCGGCACATGAGAAGGGCATCATCCACCGCGACATCAAGCCGGCCAACGTCTTTCTGACCAGCAGCGGGCAGGTGAAGCTTCTGGATTTCGGAGTAGCAAAGTTACTGATGGGTACGGAAAGCGAGCAAGGTGCGGAAGACCGGACGGACAGGAAAGCCGAATGTGCGAACCTTGGGGCCACTGGTAACCCTCTGACGCGAACCGGCGCCATGCTGGGCACGGCAGGCTACATGTCGCCGGAGCAGGTACGCGGCGACAAACTGGATGCACGCACCGACCTGTTTTCGCTTGGGCTGGTGCTGTATGAAATGGCGACAGGACTGCGCGCCTTCAGCGGCGAAACCCAAGCCGTACTCCAAGAAGCCATCCTGCACACTCCACCAATCCCGGTACACGATCTCAACTCCGCGTTGCCGCCAAAGCTGGAAAAAACCATCGCCAAGGCGCTGGAGAAGGACCCGGAGCAGCGCTATCAGTCCGCCGCAGAGATGCAGGCTGCACTGCAAGAAGTTGATGTCGGCCGCAGCGTACCTGTGCATCGGCGCTGGAAGCTGATGGCCAGGACAGCAGCGACCGTGACCGCGATAGCTTTAGTCGCGGGGGTTTTGTACTGGCGGAGGCACAATCCTCCCAAGCTGACGGGAAACGACACTGTTGTCCTTGCCGACTTTGCCAATCACACCAGCGATCCGGTCTTTGACACCGCCTTAAATCCGGCACTCGGGATCGAATTGCGGCAAACACCCTTCCTGAACATACTTTCTCCCGCCAAGGTGCGCGAGACAGTTAAGCTCCTTGGTCATCCGGAGAGCGACAGACTGACCACTCAACTCGCGCGCCAGGTATGCGAGCGCACGAACAGCAAGGCGACGATAGAAGGTTCGATTTCCGATGAGGGGAACCAATATCGAATCGAAGTCAAAGCTGTCGATTGCAAGACTGGCAACACGATAGCCGATTCGACGGCGACAACGGCGAACCGAAACGAAATTGTCAGGGAGCTGGGCGAGGCGGGGAGCAGGCTGAGGGCGAACCTGGGAGAGCCTCCGACTTCACTCCGGCAATTCGACGCGCCGCTCGATCAGGCCGCAAGCGCTTCGCCGGAAGCACTACAAGCTCTTGCTGCGGGATCGGCGCTGTATGGCAAACCGGAAGCAGTTGGCTATTACAAGCGCGCCACGGAGTTGGATCCAAACTTCGCGCTAGCCTTCCGACACCTTGGAATGGCCTACGGCAACCTCGATCAATCCGCTCTTGCGTCCGAAAATCTCACCAGGGCTTTTCAGTTACGCCAGCGGCTTAGCCGCCGTGATCGATTAGATGTCGAACGTCGCTACTACCAGTTTTGCACTGGTGAGTATGACAAGGCAATTTCGACCATGGAGCAACTAATTCAGCAGTTCCCGCAAGATCAGAGTCCGACGCGCATGCCTCTCGCCGTTCTTTGGAACTCCCTTGGGCAATATGAGAAAGCGGTCGCCCCAGCACGGGATGCGCTGCGCCTGGCGCCCGAGCAACTGATACCTTATGACGCTCTCTCGTGGTCCTATATGGCACTGGACCGCCTGGACGAAGCGAAAGTTGTGCTGGAACAGGCAAAGACGCGGGTTGCCGACCAATGGGGCCTGCATTCGGACCTCTACTACCTGGCATTCCTGCAGCAGGACCAAAATGGCATGCAGGAGCAGCTGCGATGGGCTTCTGAAAATCCCGGCGTCGGGGACTTCATTCTGGCGGAAGAATCCGCCACACAGGCTTATTACGGCCAGCTGCGCAAAGCCGATGAACTGTCGCGACAGGCTGCGGCATCGGCAGCCCGGGCAGGAGCACCAGAGAGAGTCGCGGAGTGGAAGGCGGCGGAAGCTTTGCGGGCGGCAAAGCTCGGGGAAACAACTGAGGCGTTGGAACTGGCGCAACAGGCCGAGTCAGCGAATTCCAAGGAGGAGTATAGAGACATCGTAGGGCTGGCTTTCGCCCGAGCCGGAGACGTAACCCACGCGCTGCAAGTGGCAGAACAGCTCAACCGTCAGTTCCCGGTGAACACTCGAGTGCAGGAAGTTTATCTGCCAACGATTCGCGCCGAAATCGAAATACAGCGAGGCAATCCGGCTTCTGCCGTCGAGCTGCTGGCGCGGGCGGCTCCGTACGACCTGATGTCTTCCGATTTCTTCGGCCTCGAACCCGCTTATGTCCGTGGGGAGGCATACTTGAAAGCAGGGAAAGGGCAGCAGGCAGCGGCGGAATTTCGCAAGTTGCTCGAACACCCTGGGATAGTCGCATACTCGATCAATGCACCACTGGCGCGTTTGCAACTCGCCCGCGCGCAGACGATGATGGGCGACAAGGTCGCCGCCCGCAAGTCCTACCAGGACTTCCTTACCCTCTGGAAAGACGCCGATCCTGACATCCCCATCTACAAGCAAGCCAAAGCCGAGTACGCAAGGTTGCAGTAGTCCCTTTCGGGCTCAATTCCGACTTGGGGGTCGGCCAGCCTATCTTTTTCCCCAGCCGACGCGGCTGCTTGGATTTGCTTTGCGCCACTGAATCATCGGCTTTGCCTCTCATGCACAGCAATGATATCATTGCTAGCATGGCAGCATTAGTAATCCGCAAACTCGATGACCGCCTCAAATCCCGGCTGCGGGTGCAGGCTGCGCATCACGGCCGCTCGATGGAAGAAGAGGCGCGGGAGATCCTGCGCTCTGCGCTGTCGCACTCCACAGTTCAGCATGAAAATATTGCAGATGCGATTCGACGGCGCTTTGCGCCCCTCGGTGGGGTTGAGTTGCCGGCCATTGAACGAGACCAGCCTCGCCGGGCCCCGGACTTCAAACGGTGATCGTACTGGACACCAACGTCCTATCGGAGTTGATGCGGCCGGCGCCCTCTCCACAGGTCTCTGCCTGGGCTTCCCGGCAAACCCCGACTGAGCTGTTTACGACCTCTATCACCGAAGCGGAGATCTTTTTCGGCATCGAGCTGGTGAGCAAGGGAAAGCGCCGCGATGCCCTCATGTCCGCTGCCGAGCTTGTCTTCGGCGAAGTCTTCCGGGATCGCATCTTGAGCTTCGACAGCGCGGCAGCGCGGGCATATGCCGAAATCCTGGCGCGATGCCGAAAAGCGGGAAGACCGATGGCTCATGCCGACGCCCAAATTGCAGCTATCGCTGAAATTCGCGGCGCAACGTTCGCCACGCGCAACGTCGCGCACTTTGAAGCCAGCGGCATTCGGGCGGTCAACCCGTGGGACATTTCGTCTAAATAGAAACCAAGTCCGAAGCAGTCCGACCTGGAAACCTGAGGTGTCCGTTGAAGCCGCCTCAGCCCTTATAAGCCTGCTCCAGTTTCGCGATGTCGAGCTTGACCATCTGTAACACGGCTTGCATGACGCGCTTGGATTTTTCGGGATCGGGATCGCTCATCAGCTTGCCCAGCACGGTCGGCACGATTTGCCATGACAGGCCGTACTTGTCCTCCAACCAGCCGCATTGGCTCGGCTTACCGCCGCCGGCCAGCAGCTTGTCCCAAAGGTCGTCGACTTCGTTCTGCGTTTCGCAGTTCACCACCAGCGAGACCGCGGGCGTGAGCTTGAACACCGGACCGCCATTGAGCGCCATGAACTTCTGACCTTCCAGCTCGAACTCCACGACCATCACGCTGCCCTTCGGTCCGGGACCGGCTTCGCCGTAACGGCTGGCGTTGGTGATCTTCGAGTTCTTGAAAATCGAGACGTAGAAGTTCGCCGCCTCTTCCGCTTTATCGTCGAACCACAAAAACGTGACGATCTTTTGCATGCATCGGTCTCCCGACAGCCATTCTTGCACAGGTGAGTTACGGTAGAATCGGGTGTTGACCGCGGTGCCCTGACTCCATGTCACTGAAGCAGTCGGAAGCGATCGTGTTGCGAACCTATCCGCTGCGTGAGGCCGACTTGCTGGTGACGCTGTTCGCGCGCGCTGAAGGCAAGATCAAAGGCGTGGCGCGCGCGGCCAAGAAGTCGCGGCGGCGCTTTGGCGGCGCGCTGGAGCCGCTGACGCTGGTGCGGGCGCACTACGACGATCGCGAAGGCAAGGAGCTTTGCCGCCTGGATTCGTGCGACATTCTGTGGTCGCCGATGTCGGCCGAGCTGGACTATCCGCGTGTCGTCGCCCTGGAACATGTGGCCGAGCTGCTGGATGAGTTGCTGCCCGATCGCGAGGCCAACGATGCGATCTTCCGGCTGGCGGTTTCGGTGCTGCATGAGCTGCAAGCGGGCGAAATCTGGACGCCGCTAACCTACTTCCAGCTCTGGCTGGTGCGGCTGGTAGGATTTTTGCCCGAGCTGGGCGAGTGTCTGGCGTGTGGTCGAACGCTGAACGGCGGCCGGGCGTTCTATCACGCGCTGGCCGATGGGCTCATGTGCGAGCAGCACAAACGGCTGGCATCGTCGCAACTGGGGCCGGAATCGCGCGCCACGGCAGCGCAAATGTTTCGCGCGCCGGTCGACAAGATCACAACCGCCATTGTGGCCGGCGACCTCGACGAAGACAGCAAGCGCCCACACGATCTGGCGGGGGCGCAGCTGCGGGACCTGCGACGTTTTCTGTTGCAAATCGTCGAGCGCCACATCGAGAAGAAGCTGGTGACCGCGGCGATGCTCTCCCGGCTGTGAACGGAACTTGACCGCCCCTGCCTCCACGCCTGAAACTGGATGGTCAAACTTTCTGTTGCGCCATCAGTCAGGACGAGTCTCTCTTGCTTTCCACTTCCAATCCGCTGACGTTTCAGGAGCTGATCCTTCGGCTGCAAATTTTCTGGGCTGAGAATGGCTGCGTGCTGCAGCAGCCTTATGACGTGGAAGTCGGCGCCGGGACGATGGCGCCGGAAACTTTCCTGCGCGTGCTCGGTCCCAGGCCGTATCGCGTCGGCTACGTGCAGCCTTCGCGGCGTCCGGCGGACGGCCGCTATGGCGAGAACCCGAACCGGCTGTTCAAGCACATGCAGTATCAGGTGATCCTGAAGCCGCCGCCGGCCGATGTGCAGGAGCTCTACCTGAAGTCGCTCGCGGCCATCGGCATCGACCTGCGCAAGCACGACATCAAGTTCGAGGAAGACAACTGGGAGTCGCCGACGCTGGGCGCGTGGGGCATCGGCTGGCAGGTGATGCTCGACGGGCTGGAGATCACGCAGTTCACCTACTTCCAGCAGTGCGGCGGCATCGATCTCGATCCGATTTCGGCTGAATTAACGTATGGCCTGGAGCGCATCGCGGCGTTTCTGCAGGATGTGGATTCGATCTACGACATCACGTGGGTGGTCGATCCCGATGGACGCGCGGTGAAGTACGGCGAGATTCGGCTGCAGGACGAGCTGCAGTTTTCGGTATACAACTTCGAAGCAGCTGATGTTGAGCGTACTTGGAGACTCCTGGATTCGTACGAGGATGAGTGCCTCCACCTGCTTCGGGTGCATTTTGAAGGCCGGAGCACTCCGGATCAGATTCGCATTGAGCACTCTCAATTCACTATTTTTGACGATGGGCGATTTAAGACGATCGGAGCCGCCAAGAAAGTATTCGACCAGCTAAGTCCAGAAGTAAACCCATTTTCGTTCTATCCCTTTTTTGATCGGACGAGTGGCCGGGTTGAGTATCTTCAAGGTGAAGTGACGCCTGGTGATCCGAAGCATCCGTACGGAGTCTCGTTAGGCGGTCCGATAAGAATTTGGCGAGGACAGCCGGGTTTCGAGAGCGGAACTGAGCTTTCGGTGACAAATCCAGCTCCTTTGGTCATAGCCGCCTATGACCTATGCCTGAAGTGTTCGCACCTGTTCAACATTCTCGATGCGCGCGGAGCGATCAGCGTGACCGAGCGGGTTGGCGTGATCGCGCGAATTCGAGCGCTGGCCGTGGGCGTAGCCAAGGCGTACGTCGACCAACAGAAAGCGGCGTCGGAGAACTCTCCCTTAAGCGAGGCGGACGAGACGCGCAAGACTGGTGCTCCAAGAGAGCCGGAACAGTTGGCGGCCGGCAGGTGAAGGTCCGGGATGTTATCAAGCAACTGGAGCAGGACGGGTGGAAGCTGGTTCGCACCAAAGGCAGCCATCGCCAATTTCATCACGATCTGAAGCCCGGGACAGTGACAGTGGCGGGTCGTCCGGCGGGGGACATTCCACCGGGCACTTTGAACAACATTTTGAAACAGGCAGGTTTGAAGTGAAATACCTTGTCGTCTACGAGAAGTCTTCCAACGGTTGGGGGGCATATGCTCCCGATCTGCCGGGACTAGGTGTGGTTGGTGAAACGCTGGAAGAGACCAAGCAACTCATCCGCGAGGCTATCGAATTCCATTTGGAGGGCATGCGACAACACGGCGACCCCATTCCTGTTCCTAGCACTGAAACGGAGTACATCACGGTGTGAACCGGCGAACAGCGGGTAATTGCTGATTGCTAATTGCTGCTTCTTATGGACTTCCTACTCGAAATCGGTACCGAAGAAATTCCGGCGCGGATGATGGATGGTGCGCGCGAAGAGCTGGTGCGCCGCGTCGGCGAACTGCTGCAGCGCGAGCGGCTGAGCGATGCGCCGGAGATCGAGGCGTACTCCACGCCGCGCCGCCTGGCCGTCGTGGTCTCCGAGATCGAGTCCGCGCAGCCCGACATCAGCGAACAGGTCACCGGCCCGTCGCTGAAGGTCGCCTACAAAGACGGCAAGCCGACGGCAGCGGCGGAATCTTTCGCACGTAAGGTCAATGTCCCGGTTGAGGCGCTGGAGAAAATCACCACGCCGAAGGGCGAGTATCTTGCCGCAACCGTCGAGAAGAAGGGCCGCAGCGCCAGCGAGATTCTTGCCGAGGCGCTGCCCAAAGAAATCGCCGGCATTTACTGGGCGAAGAGCATGTATTGGCGCGGCAAGTCGGCCGAACGATTCGTGCGTCCGGTGCGCTGGCTGGTCACGCTGCTCGATGGTGAAGTTGTGCCGCTGGAATTTGCCGGCATTCGTGGTGGCGACACCAGCGAGGGTCATCGCATTTTGTCGTCGGGCGAAGTACCGATTGCGCAGCCGGGAGACTATGCCGAGGCGCTGGCGCGCGGTTGGGTGATCGTCAGCGCCGACGAGCGCGAGCAACGCATTCGCAAGGCGCTCGATGCTGCAACTCGCACGATCGCCAACGCCCGCTGGCGGGAAGATAAGAATCTGCTCGACACGGTGGTCAACCTGACGGAATTTCCTTCGGTAATTCTTGGCAGCTTCGATGCGGAATTTCTGACGCTGCCCGAAGAAGTTCTGGTCACCGTGATGCGCGATCACCAGAAGTATTTTGCGCTGGAAGACGCGAACGGCAAGCTGCTGCCGCACTTCCTGGCGGTGCTCAACACCGACGGCGATCCCGATGGGCTCATCCGCCACGGCAACGAGCGTGTGTTGCGCGCGCGCTTCAACGATGCGCGCTTTTTCTGGGACACCGACCAGAAGGTCCCGCTGCGTGATCGCGTGCCGATGCTGCGGTCGGTGACATTCCAGAAAGACCTGGGCAGCTACTACGAGAAAACGCAGCGCGTACAGCGGCTGGGCAGCCTGATCTGCGAAACGATTCGCAGCGCGGGCGGCAGCGCTCGTCCCGGAATCGTGTTCAAGTCCGCGCACCTGTGCAAGACCGATCTCACGACCGAACTGGTGAAGGAATTCACCGAACTGCAGGGTATCGTCGGCGGCCTGTACGCGCGGGTGCAGGAGCTCGATCCGATCTTGCCACGTGCGACCGTCGAGGCCATTTCCGACGCGATCTACGATCACTACAAGCCGGAGTCGATGGACGACTCGGTTCCGCGCAGCGCCGAAGGCGGCGTGCTGGCCCTTGCCGACAAGGCCGACAGCATTGCGGGAATGTTCGCGCTGGGTTTGCAGCCGACGGGATCGAAGGATCCGTTTGCGCTGCGGCGCGCGGCCAATGGCATCGTGAAGATCATCGCCGAGCACAAGCTACCGCTGCCGCTGAGCAAGGTTTTCGCGGATGCGCGAGCGGAGTATGCGGGCTCGGAAGCGGAGCGGCGCTTCGACTCTAAACTGAATTGTGAAGAGGCAATCGCAGGCTTCATGCGCGAGCGGCTGGAGTTTTATCTGCGCGATGTTCGTGGCTTCGCCTACGACGTTGTGAATGCAGTGCTCGCCGCCGACTCTGACGACGTGGTAGATGCGATTGCGCGGGCCGAGGCGGTGAGTGAAGTGCGCGGATCGGAAGACTTCGCGTCAATCTCGGTCGCGTTCAAGCGCACCAAGAACATCCTGCGGCAGGCGCGGGAGACGAAGAAGGCGATTGCGGAACAGCTTGACGCGTCGGCGCTGACCGAAGAGCCGGAGAAGCGGCTGGCGGCGGCGATTCCCGATACCGCGTCAGCTTTCCGGAAGTTACGTGAAGAGAAGAATTATGGTCCGGCACTGGCGCAGATCAGTCGACTGCGGCAGCCGGTCGACCTATTCTTTGACAAGGTGATGGTGATGGTGGACGACGAACACGTGCGCGCCAATCGGCTGGCGCTGCTGCGCGACTTGTTAGGCGAGTTCTCGACCATCGCCGATTTCAGCGAGATTGTGACGGAAGGAAAGTAGCGTAACGGCGAACGCGTCAGCCCGAAGGGCGACACAATCGTAGCCCAGCACGTGAGTGCTGGGGCGAATATCGGTTTGACATTCCGAGTCCCTTTAGGGACGACACCGGGTTGTGCCGTCCTGGCGGACTCATTCCCGAGGGGGCGTCCCGTCCCCAGCACTCACGTGCTGGGCTACGATTGTGCCGCCCTCCGGGCTGCGCTACCACGGCTTTGTAACCGCGATCATGAATCGCAACATGTAAAGGAATCCTCCATGAGCACCGCAACGACTGAACTGAATCAAGCGACCACGAAAGGCTCGGCCGCGAAGTACGTTTACTTCTTCGGCGACGGACATGCCGAGGGCCACGGCAAGATGAAGGACGAGCTTGGCGGCAAAGGCGCCGGCCTGGCCGAGATGACTAATGCAGGTCTGCCCGTGCCTCCCGGCTTCACCATTCAAACCGAGGCTTGCCGTGAGTACATGCGCAACGGTAATGTCTCGGCCGAAGTCGAGCGCGAGATGGACGAAGCGCTGAAGCGGCTGGAGCAGCTTCAGGGTCAGAAGCTCGGCGGCGCCGACAATCCGCTGCTGGTCAGCGTGCGCTCGGGCGCGAAGTTCTCCATGCCGGGCATGATGGACACCATCCTCAACCTCGGCCTCAACGACAAATCGGTCGAGGGGCTGGCCAAGCGCAGCAACAATCCGCGCTTCGCCTATGACTCATACCGCCGCTTGATCCAGATGTTCGGCAGCGTGGTGCTGGACATCGACAAGAAAGCCTTCGAGGAAGTTTTCGACGGCAAGAAGAAGCAGAAGAAGGTCAAGCTCGATACCGACCTCGACGCCAAGGCGCTTCAGGAAGTGATCGCCGAATACAAGAAAGTCGTGAAGCAGCACAGCAAGCGCGACTTTCCCCAGGACCCGCATGAGCAGCTGGTGATGGCGCGCGACGCCGTTTTCCGCTCGTGGCAGAACGATCGCGCCAAGCACTATCGCCGCATCAACAACATCGACGACATGCTGGGCACCGCGGTCAACGTGCAGGCCATGGTCTTCGGCAATCTGGGAGAGACCAGCGGCACGGGCGTCGGCTTCACGCGCAATCCCGCGACCGGCGTCAAAGAATTTTACGGTGAGTTCCTGATGAACGCGCAGGGTGAAGATGTGGTCGCCGGCATTCGCACCCCGATACACATCTCTGAGCTGGAGAACATACAGCCCGACACGTACAACCAGCTCCGCGAGATCACCTCGCGGCTGGAAAAGCATTACCGCGACATGCAGGACTTCGAGTTCACCATCCAGGATGGCCGACTCTACATGCTGCAGACGCGCAACGGCAAGCGCACCGGGCGCGCGGCGGTGCGGGTCGCCATCCAGATGGTCGAGGAAGGGCTGATCACGAAAGAGGAAGCGATCTTCCGGGTCGAGCCCAATCAGCTGTATGACTTCCTCGTGCCCTCGCTTGACGAGAAGGGCAAGAACATCGAGGTGCTCGCGACGGGTTTGCCGGCGTCACCGGGCGCTGCGGTCGGGCAGATCGTCTTCACCGCCGAGGAAGCCGTCGAGCGATACAACAAAGACAAATCGGCGAAGCTGATTCTGGTCCGCAGCGAAACCACGCCTGAGGACATCGCGGGCATGGAGGTTGCCGCCGGCATTCTTACCGCACGGGGCGGCATGACCAGTCACGCTGCGGTGGTGACGCGCGGCATGGGCAAGTGCTGCGTCGCGGGCGCGGGCGATATTGAGGTCGACGAGAATGCCCGCGTGATGCGCGCCAAGGGCAAGACGCTAAAAGACGGCGACTGGATTTCGCTCGACGGTACGACCGGGCGCGTCATCAATGGCAAACTGAACACGGTTGCGGCGCGGCCGGACGATGCCGAGCTGCAAAAGCTGATGAGCTGGGCGGAGCCGTTCCGCCGCATGGGAGTGCGCGCCAATGCCGACATCCCGCGCGATGCGTTGCAGGCGCGCGCGTTCGGCGCCGAGGGTATCGGCCTGTGCCGCACCGAGCATATGTTCTTCGCCGAAGATCGGCTGCCCCATATGCGCGCGATGATCATGGCGACCACTGAGAAGGATCGCCGCAACGCCTTGCGCAAGCTGCTGCCCATGCAGCGCAACGATTTCATCGGACTGTTCCGCGCCATGGACGGGTACGGCGTCACCATTCGCACGCTCGATCCGCCGCTGCACGAGTTTCTGCCCAAGCGCGAAGATCTTATGGTGGAGATCACCAAGTTCGAGCTAACCAAGCCGAAGTCACCCAAGCTGAAAGAGCTGCGCACGGTGCTGAACCGTGTGGAGCAGTTGCACGAGCAGAATCCCATGCTCGGCTTGCGCGGATGCCGGCTCGGCATCGCCTATCCCGAGATCACCGAGATGCAGGCGCGCGCCATTTTCGAGGCTGCCGTGAAAGTTGCCAAGGAAGGCGTGAAGGTCAAGCCGGAGATCATGATTCCGCTGACCACCGGCCTGAAAGAGATGGCCAACCAGTCGGCGCTGGTGCGCAAGGTGGCCGACGAGGTTTTCGCCGAGAAGGAATACAAGGTCGAATACCTGGTGGGCACGATGATCGAGCTGCCGCGCGCCTGCCTGGTGGCCGATGAGATCGCCCGCGACGCTGAGTTCTTCAGCTTCGGCACCAACGATCTCACGCAGACGACGTATGGCTTCTCGCGCGACGATGTCGGCAAGATCCTGAACTTCTATCTGGCCGAGGGGATTCTGAAGCAGGACCCGTTCATCGTGCTGGACCGCGAAGGTGTGGGCGCGCTGGTGAAAATCGGTTTGGAGAAGGGACGCGAGACGCGGCCGGACATCAAGATCGGTATCTGCGGCGAACACGGCGGCGAACCATCGTCGGTAGAGTTCTGCGCGCAGAACGATTTCACCTACGTGTCGTGTTCACCATTTCGCGTGCTCACCGCGCGACTGGCAGCCGCGCAAGCCGGAGCCGCGGCTGAGCTGAAGATGGAGGGTGGAAGAACGAAGTAGTTGTCAGTTGTCGGTTTTCAGTTGTCAGAAGAGGCCGCGTGATGCGGCCTCTTTGCATTACCCAACTTCAGCAATCGCAATATTGCCATCCCAGCACAAATTTCAAAGCTCAAACGGGCAACTGACAACGGGCAACTGACAACTGGTTTTCTACTGTACCTGTTGCAGCTTGGCGATCAGCTTCTGGGCCAGGTTCTCTTCCGACTCGGACCACAGCACGCGTCCGCTGATGCCGCAGTTTTTTTCTACCGCATTCGAGAACGCCACCAGTTTGACGATGTTGGCGCGGACGTGTTGCTCGGCGACCGAATTGAAATTGCCGGCTTCATAGAGGAATGACGAGTCGAGGCCGAAGTCCACTTCGATGTGGCCGTCCTCGGCGTAGATCCCGTCGTCAAACTGAGCGCCATGAACCAGAAACTTCACAGCAGTCGGCCGCTGCACCCAACTATCGCCGTGCTCGTCGTCGTTGGGGATCCACAGGTCCCAGAAGGCTTCGAAGACGAAGGCAAAATCGTCGTGAGCGAACTCGCTGGCTACGTCGAGGGCCTCCTCGGGCGAGACGCCGGGATTGAAGCGCCGCTCCAGCACCGTCGGCTCGGTCCAGGCTACCGGGTGCACCGACAGGTACGTGATGCCTTCGCGCGTGGCGGAGAAAGGGAACTGTCGCAGCACCGCGGCGGTTCGCGACATCATTTCGCCCTCGCGGAAGCTGGGGAACCAAATGCTCAAATAGAGGGAGTCAGCCATCCGCGGTATTGTAACGCGCGATGGCGGGATTGGCCTGCAAAACGTGAGGCGGCGATTTCCTAAAGCGGAATTCGACACGGGCAGACGCAATGAAAGGCATTGAACAAGCCTTCCCCGATATGTCACTATCCGCCAAACTGGCTGTCACGAATAGGAGATGAGCGTGGCCACAATTACAATCTTCCGCCCTGACGGGAAACAAAGCTACGACAACGTTGAGGTGAACTCGGTTGAAAACGGGGTGGTGAATTTCTCGATCGAAGGCGGCACCAATAAGTTCAAGCGACAATCGTTTTTTACCAACTTGCCCTTCCTCATCGAACACGAGGAGTAAGCTGGAAAGGTCCCGGAGCTGTGCATGTGGACTACAACCGATAGCGTAACGATCATCCGAGTAGGCGCAGTAATTCTCGCGGTGATTCTGGTGGTTGTTCTCATCGCGAGACGCTCCCGGCGATAACTCAGCATCGTCCGCTGTTCGTGATGAATTACAATCGGGCAAGCTGGCCCCTTAGCTCAATGGTTAGAGCAGCGGACTCATAATCCGTTGGTTGCTGGTTCAAGTCCGGCAGGGGCCACCAGGACCCTAGAGTCAGTCTGATTGTAAGAGGTCCCTCGCCTTGCTTCGGGATTTCGGCACGCGGCTCCCGCTACGCTCACGCCGCGTAAACGCCTCAAGTTCAAGTCCGGCAGGGGCCACCAGGACCCTAGAGTCAGTCTGATTGTAAGAGGTCCCTCGCTTTGCTTCGGGATTTCGGCACGCGGCTCCCGCTACGCTCACGCCGCGTACGCGCCTCAAAATGCGAATAAGATGATCTGACCTGATGCACTCTCCGTCGCGCGCTGCGGTGCTGGTTCTGATTGGAGTCAGTCTGGTACTGCATAATACCGAGGAGTACTTCACCTTTCCGGCCTTCTTCCGGTCGTCAAGCCGACTGCTACATTGGCTGCCAACGCCTGTCTTATTGCAAAACCCACGGCACCTGCATCTGGCACTGCTGATGGCGACGGTTCTGCCGGGAGCCGTGGTCTTATGGGCCGTACTACGTCCAGGCAAAGCCCTGCTGGTGGCGGCACTCTTCCTGGAGTCGGTCCTGCTGGTGAATGCCGGTTGGCACATACTTGCCGCGGTGGTCAATCACGGGTACGTGCCGGGAGTGATTACAGCGGCGCTGATCAACCTGCCATTTGGCATTTACGTGCTGCGAAGGGCAGTCAAGGAACACTGGATTGGATGGCGAGCGGCATGGCAAATGATCGGACTGGCGGTGCTGCTTCACATCGTTGCGGTGGGCAGCGTACTGGGATGAGTATTGTCCCGGGTGCACATGGCGCATGAATGGTCCAATAGAGCTTTCTCGAATATTCCTGTTGTTTGCAGTACTACTACGGCTCGGTGTTGGGGTGTAGCTTTTACATGTCAAGAGTGAGAAATGCAACAATAAGCTGCAATCGTCTCATTCTGCGCAGGATATATTCTTGCCGGAAACTGCACTTTACCCCTCCGGTTATGCTAGCCTGAAAGTAGAGTTGAAGCTCAGAGAGAACCCGGTCCAGCGACCGGGTTTTGTTTTTTGCGGCGGAAGGGTCGCAGGTGGAATGGCCCCCGCCTTCGGAGCGGTGATCTTACCCGGGTCTCGAAACCGCGCGAGACCCGGGAGCACCCGCTGGCGGCCCGGGATGACAGGCTTTTGAAGACGGGTTGTTTCCGCCCGCTTTCGCCGGACGCTCGCAATCGGGTATCGTGTTCTCAATCAGGAGTAGACAACGTGTACAAGCAAATCTGTCGCTGCGGGCTAGGGCTCGCCCTGGTTGTGCTCGCCTTGCCGATGCTGGCCATTGAGCGCGGCGTCACCATCAGCTCGAGCGTGATCTATGTGACTCCCAGCGCCGACTCAGCCAAGTTGTCCCCCATCGGCCGCGGTCGCGAGGTCGCCGTTCTGGAGCGTTCGCCGGGATGGGCGAATGTGGTGGGCACGGTCGACGTGAACCTGGATGCGGCCGACGAGGAGTCGAGTGATCGTAACGTGACGGGATGGATGGTCGACAAGGGAATCATTACCACTTCGACGCCCGACGGCGACAAGCTTATCTTCGGCGAAGCCTTCGACTCCGAACTGGAAGCCAGCAAGCGCGGCGGACGACATGGTGCGGCGCAAGACGCGATGCGGCTGTACGCGCGCATTCCGGAATACTTTCCGCAGTCGCCGCTGGCGGCGGAGGCGGCCTATCGCGCCGCCGACATTCGCTGGCAGATCGAAGCCGCCGATGCCGCGACGCGACCATCCTCCAAGATGCGCGATCCTGCGCTGCGCTATCAGATCGATGAAGACTACATGCGCCATGTGATGAAGAAATTTCCGCACACCAAGTGGGCCGATCTGGCGGCGTATCACCTGATCGAGAACAAACTGTGCGGCGACTGGGAGGCGCAAGCCAAGTGTCCGGAGATGGAAGCGGGCTTATACCTGAAGTACGTTGAGGAGCATCCGCAGTCGCCGAAAGCGCCGGAAGCCTTGTACCGGGCGGCCTGGCGATATTCGGCGCTGATCCAGATTTACACCACCGACAATCAGCCGAAGAAAGCGGAGGAAGCCGCGGCGCGATCGCTGAGCGTGGCCAAGAGGTTAACTTCGCAGTTTCCCAACGACACCGACTGGTCGAATCGCGGCTTGCGCTTGATCTACATGGTGCAGAATAAAATGCCTACCTGGGGGAACGGGTCGCAGTAGCCTCAGGTTTGCGGCCGCGCCGGTTGCAACCGTGGCCTAGGAGAAGGACGATAGGCCATCAGGCGTTGACGCACCCAAAAAATATTTTCAGCTTGTACACTGTACGACACCATCTACAACTCTCAACGAGGACCCTTTGAACGATTTCTTGCTGGCCGTGCTTCTGGGCATTATCGAGGGCTTGACGGAGTTCCTTCCGGTCAGCTCGACGGCGCATCTGCGCATCGCCGAAGCGTTCCTGAGTATCGGGCTGGATAACAGCTACTGGAAGATGTTTTCCATCGTCATCCAGTTGGGCGCGATCCTCTGCCTGCCGATTTACTTTAAGGACCGTATTCTCGAGTTGCTACGGGATTTTCCGCGCGGCAAGAAAGGCAATCGGACGATCCTGACTCACCCGCTGAGCCTGGTGATGATTGCCTTCGTGGTCACGGCTATTCCCGCCTTCCTGCTGACCAAGGTCATCGGAAAGAACCTCGAACACCTGCACATCATCTGTCTCGCGCTGATCGCCGGCGGGGTGGTGATGTGGGCCGTGGACGCCATCTATGAGCATTCGGAGGTGTTCACCCACGGCAAACTGACCGAAGACATGGAGGACATGTCGGTGGGGCAGGCGGTGTGGATCGGCTTTTGCCAGATTTTCTCGGCGGTGTTTCCCGGGACCTCGCGCTCCATGTCGACGATTACGGGCGGCGAGATTGCGGGACTGAGCCGTGCGGCGGCGCTGGAGTTCTCGTTTTTTCTGTCGATGCCTACGATGATCGCTGCGACTGTGTACGACCTGCTGAAGTCGCTGCTGCCCCATCACGGAGAACCAAGCGCCATCGGCTCGATGCCCAACGACGCCGAGCACTGGATCACGCTGGCGATCGGGTTCGTGGTGTCGTTCGTAGTGGCCTATGGAGTGGTCGCGTGGTTCATGCGGTGGGTACGGACGCAGGGGCTGGCGGTGTTTGCGATCTACCGCATCATTGTCGGCTTCGCGGTGCTGTGGTGGTTTCGAGGATGAAGCTGATGGCTACCTTCGCGCCTCGGCTTCGCTCTCTTTGAACATGTATTTGATGCTGGGCTTGTAGATCAGCAGGTTCGCAGCGCCGATGCGGTTCACCTTCAGGCAGTATTTGTCGTACCACTCGATGATGCCGTGGATTTCTTCGCCGTCCTGGAGCACCAGGACCATGGGCGTCTTGGTCTGCATCTGCTTCTGATAATAGAAATTCTCGGCATGGGTCTGCTCGGGTGGGGGCAGCTTCTTTCCGTTGGTGCGATCGGAGCGCTCCGGGCGGTCGGTGCGCTCGCGTCGGTCGCCATCGTTTCGCGGATGATCGTTGCGATTGAGCGCCGGACGAATCAGTTTTCGGTTGGAGAAAACCTCAGGATCGACAGCTCGTCCGACGGCGGTGGCATCCACGGAATCCTTCATGCTTTTTACTCCTGCGTACGCACACCAGCCTTTGCGGCGATCGTTCTCTCGCAGCAAACACTAATGCGCCTCGTGGGCAAGGTATCGGGCGCAAATTGCTCCGAGATCTTCCTAGGTGTGAACTTAGCGATACCCTAACACAGGAGTCACGGCAAGACAATCGGTTGTTCTTACGACTTTGGTGCAAGCGCCGAGTGTTCCAGCGCAGTGGCAAAGTTGTCGAGGGCCAGCGAACGCAGCAGGTTGCGACGCATGCCGCTCTCCAGTTCTCCCAGCCGCTGCGTGGCATCGACAATCCATTCGAAGCCCACCTGCTGCGCCATGCGCCCGAGCTCCAGCTGGATGTCGTGATTGCGCACCAGCTCCGGGGTGCCCGAGCGCAGGAACAGCATGTCTTCCAGCAGCGAGTAGAGAGTGCGAATCAGCCGCTCGGTTTTGGCTTTGCCATCCGCGCCCGAGCGATACCCGTCGGTGGCGCGAAACAGCTCGCTGTGATCGCCTCTTGCCATCGCCGGCGCGAGGAGCGTCAGCGCATCCTGTCGCGCCGCCAGATAGGCCGCGAGGTCAAAGCCGCGCGCGCGTCCCAGGCCGCCGCCGCAGATGCGAGCAACCAACTCGCGCTCCCGCGGCTTCCATTCGGGACGAGTCGTTGCCAGATACGGCTCGATGTCGGAAGCTGCAACCGGCGCCAGCCGCAAGTGCATGCAACGTGAGCGAATGGTCGGGAGCAGCGCCGAGGGATTGTCGGTAAGCAGGAAGATAGTTGCAAATTGCGGCGGCTCTTCCAGAATCTTCAGCAGGGCATTCGCAGCTTCTTTCATGAAATCGGCGTCGCTGAAAATGTAGACGCGCTCGCCGCCTTCGATGGGGCGAAAGTAAATTTCGTGAATGACGTGCCGCACCTGGTCCACCTTCACCAGCATCTGCGGCGGATCGCGCGGGATGATGAGCACGTCGGGGTGCGTCTGGACGAAGATGCGGGTCTCGCGCTTATCGGTCTCGCGCAGGTTCTCGCGCGCCTCGACCGCCTCGGCGAAGCGCTCTTCCAGTGCATCAGCTTCTCCGATGCGGACGCAGTTGGGGCAATGACCGCAGAAGTCCGGGAGCCCATCGGTGAGCGGCCGTTCCAGGCAGTTCATCGCCTTGGCGACCATCTGGGCCAGCGTGTATTTGCCTGCACCCTGCGGGCCGGAGAGGATCAACGCGTGCGGGAAATGCTCGTGCGCCAGCATCTCGCGCAGTGTGCGGACGGTTTCGGGATTGCCGTGAAAGTCAGAAAAAGGCATGGCTTACCGCGACGATTTTTGTTGAAGCAGCAGAATCGGGCCACTCAACGCAATTTACCGATCGAAACTTATGAACCTGATCCAGCACCCTGATGTTGCACCGGGACTCAATCTCCGACTTTGAAGCCGATCCGATCCTTCACCGCGGCGAGGATTTCCTCACGCACCACTTCGATGGGCGGCCGCGCGTCGATGACGACCACGCGCTGCGGCTCGCGCCGGGCAATCTCCATGTAGCCGTCGTACACGCGCTGAAAGAACGCGCGGCTCTCGCGTTCAAAGCGGTTCTCATCAACCTGCGAAGCCGCAGCACGGTTGCGCTGGCGCGCGCGATGTACGCTGGCGTTGACGTCGGAGTCCATCAGGATCGTCAGGTCTGGCCACAGGTCGCGACAGAGCAAGCGATGCAGTTGCAGCACCGCTTCGCTGCCGAGTTTGCGGCCGGCGCCCTGGTAGGCCTCAGTCGAATCAACGTAGCGATCGCACAGCACCCATCGGCCGGCCTTCAGCTCCGGCAGAATAACTTCCCCAGTCAACTGCGCCCGCGAGGCCATCATCATGGCCATCTCGGCGTGCGGATCGAGGCCACGGGTGCGCGAATCCAGCAGTAAACCGCGAATGCGTTCGCCGATTTCTGTCCCACCCGGCTCGCGCGTGGTCACCAAGTCGATGAGGCGTTCGCGCAGGGCATGAGCGAGCTTCTCCAGTTGCGTGCTTTTGCCGCAGCCGTCGAGGCCTTCAAAGGTGATGAATTTCCCGCGCTGCGTCGGGCTGCTCACGTGGCTATGATATCAAGGCAGTTGGAGAGAGTTCGCGGGGAAGTTCGGGCGCGTGCGGCGAAATTTGTATCTCTGCTCTCGATGCGGGAACCTGTAGATTCGGGCGCTTTCAGCGGCTATAGCTCCGCGCCTTCTTCTTCCAGCCGCTGGCGGACGTAGTCCCAATCGGGCCGGAAGGTATTGCGTTGCGCCTGGGCTTCGCGCTCGGCGCGCTGTTCTTCGTGTCCGGCGCGCCACCATAGGAAGATGGAGAGCAGGGAAAAAGCAACTGGTAAGACGTATTCCGGATAACCGAGATACGAGCTGAAGGCTGCCACGCAGATCGCCAGCCATGAGCCGAGATAGCGCCGATAGCGCAGCTCGGCGCGCGATTTCAGCTGCTCAATCTGGTTCCACTCCGGCATTCGCGCCTTGGCCATCTCCAGGCGCAGGCGCTCGGCATCGGCCACAGGGAGCTCGACCGCAGCAATGAGCGGACGGCCGGACTGTGTGATCAGGACGGAATCCTGATGCAGAACCAAGTCAAGTCCTTGAATTTCGGTGCGAATTGTTTGTGAGGACATGGGAGCCAATCGATCGCGTATGCCCAGGTAGATTACAAGCAGCAGCTAATTGCTGGTTGCCGCTTTCTTCACCACAATCCCCAACTCCTTCAACTGCCGTTCGCTGACCGGCGTGGGCGCGTCGACCATCAGGTCGACAGCCTTGGCCGTCTTGGGGAAGGGAATTACCTCGCGCAGGCTATCGGCGCCGGCCAGGATCATCACAATGCGATCCAGCCCCAGCGCGATGCCGCCGTGCGGAGGCGTGCCGTACTGCAGCGCTTCCAGGAAGAAGCCGAAGCGCGCCTGCTGCTCATCGGGCGACATGCCGAGCGCGTTGAAGATCTTCGCCTGAATGTCCTGGCGGTGAATACGGATCGAGCCCGAGCCGAGCTCGGTTCCGTTCAGCACGATGTCGTAGGCCAGTGCGCGAACGCCGCCGGGATCGCTCTCCAGCTTGTCCATGTCCTCATCGTGCGGCGAGGTGAAGGGATGATGCGCCGCGTTCCAGCGTCCCTCGGCCTCGTCCCATTCAAACATGGGGAAGTCGGTGACCCAGAGGAATCGGAAGTTGCCGTGCTTGAACGCGCCATGACGCTCAGCATACTTCTGGCCCAGCGCGAGACGCAGCTGTCCCGCGGCGACATAAACCGCCTCCGCCTGTTGGCGTACTTTGATCGCAGTTGCCGCCGCAGTGCGCTTCGCGCCTGCGACCACGACTAGCAAGTCATCGGCATTAGCGTTGGCCGACTGGCGAATCTTCGCGACAGCGTCCGGGAAAGATTTTTCCAGCCGCTTAATATCCTCGAAGACCTTCTGCTCTTTGCGGTCCCCAAACATCGCCTTGATCTCGTCGCGCTCCTTGCGCGAGAGCTCGCCAACCTTAGGGATGACGATCGCCACGACCGGCAGCTCGGCATCGATGTTCAGGGTTTCGAGATTCTCCGGCGCCAACGTCTCGCGGACATCGGTCATCGGGGGCAGGCGCAGATCGGGCTTGTCGCTGCCGTAGAGTCGGATCGCATCGTCGTAGCGCGTGCGCGGAAACGGCGTCTCGATGTGGGCGCCGATGGTTGCGAACGCCGCCGTGAGGAAGCCTTCGACAACTTTGAAGACGGTCTCGGGCCGCGGGAAACTCATTTCGAGATCGATCTGGGTGAACTCAGGTTGGCGGTCGGCGCGCAGGTCTTCGTCGCGGAAGCAGCGCACGATCTGGAAGTACTTGTCGAAGCCCGAGATCATGAGAATCTGCTTGAACAGTTGCGGCGATTGCGGCAGCGCGTAAAACTCGCCGGGATAGACGCGGCTGGGCACAAGATAATCGCGTGCGCCTTCGGGCGTCGAGCGTGTCATAAACGGCGTTTCGATTTCGTAGAAGCCTTGCGAGTTGAGGTATTCGCGAATCGCGATCGACACCCGGTGGCGCAGTTCGATGTTGTGCTGCATCTCCGGCCGGCGCAGGTCGACATAGCGATACTTCAGTCGCACTTCTTCGTTAGCCAGCACGGTGTCGGCGGGGGTGAAGGGCAGCGGCTTGCAGTCGTTGAGGAGGAGCAGTTCGTCGGCCACGACTTCGATTTCGCCGCTGGGGATATTTTTGTTGATCGTGCCGGCATCGCGCAGCTTCACCTGGCCGATCACGGCCACGACGAATTCCGAGCGCACCGCGGTGGCTTTGTCGTGCGCTTCGCCGGCATTGGCAGTGACGACTACTTGTGTGATGCCGGTGCGGTCGCGCAGGTCAAGAAAGATAAGATTGCCGAGATCGCGACGGCGGTTGACCCAGCCCATGAGAACAACTTTGGAGCCGGCGTCGGAAGCGCGCAGCTCGCCGCACATATGAGTTCGTTTAAGTTCGCCTAGGAAGTCGAGCATAGGAGCAATTAGCAGCTAGCAATTAGCAACTAGCCCACACTGCGCAGGCTGAAGGCTGAGTGCTGAACTGAGTTTTCTATTGTCGCAGGTCTTGAGGGAGTTTGCTGTGATGAGATCGCGAGCGGATTGCATCGGTGCCGCTCCGCCGTCCATCGGATTCGGAGTTGCATATCCACGCCCTGCGGGGAATCCGCGGAACCGTTACCGTCGCAACTGTTCAACGAGTTCGGCCCGCGGCACGCTGACCTGTTCACCGCTGGCAAGGTTCTTCACCGCGAACTGATTGGCGGCCACTTCGTTTTCGCCGACGATCACGATGTACTTGGCGCCGGCTTTTTCGGCCAGCTCGAAGGATCTTTTCAGCCGGAAAGCTTCATCGCCCAGATCAGCCGTGACGCCCGCCTGCCGCAATTCGCGCGCCAGCTTCAGCGCGTGTGGGTTCATGCCCTCGCCGAGCGGAGCGATGTAAGCCTGCAGGCTGGAGGTCGCCTGCTCGCCTTCCGCTTGCAGCGCAAGGATCAGACGATCCTCGCCGATGGCGAAGCCGATTCCCGGAGCCTTTGGTCCGTCGAGCGATTCCGACAGTCCGTCGTAGCGGCCGCCGCCCAGCACCGCACTCTGCGCGCCCAGGCCGCCGTGGGTGAACTCGAAGGTGGTGCGTGTGTAGTAGTCGAGCCCGCGCACCATGCGCTCGTTGATGGTGTAGGGCACGCCGACCGCATCGAGCATCGCGCGTACCGCCGCGAAGTGTTCGCGGCACGGCTCGTCGAGATATTCGCTGATCTTCGGCAACCTCTCGATGATGGGCTGGTCCTCGGGAACTTTGCAGTCGAGGACGCGTAAGGGATTGGTCTCAGCGCGCCGCTGGCAATCGGGATCCATCAGGTGCACGACCGGGCGCAGGGCCTCGCGCAACGCCTGGTTGTAGCGCGCGCGATCCTCAGCGCAACCGACCGAGTTCAACTGCAAATGCCAGCCGCGCAGGCCGACCTCATCCAGCAGTGTGGCCAGCATCTCCAGCACTTCGGCGTCGCGCGCCGGCGACTCGCTGCCCGCGGTCGGCGGACCGATCATTTCCGCGCCGATTTGATAGAACTGCCGGTAGCGTCCCTTCTGCGGACGCTCGCGGCGGAACTGCGGCCCAATGTAATACAGCTTCTGCAGCGTGCCGGTCTTGTACAGGCTGTGCTCGATGTAGGCGCGCACTACGCCGGCGGTGTTCTCGGGACGCAGGGTGAGCGACTGCGCCTTCTCGCTCTGTGCACGCGCCCGATCCTCCCAGGTGAACATTTCCTTGGAGACGATATCGGTTTCTTCGCCGACACTGCGCGAGAAGAGCTGCGTGTCTTCGAAGACGGGCGTGCGAATCTCGTGGTAGTTGTAGCGCGCGAAGATGTTGCGCACCTTCGACTCCACCCGGTTCCACAGGTCGGTGTCGGGCGGCAGCAGGTCGCGAGTACCACGAACGGCTTTAAGCATCAGTTTCGAGTTTCCAGTTCCGGTGAGCAATCGGCCGTCGGCATTCGGCATTCGGCCAAGGAACGTGCAAGGGCCGAATGCCGAGTGCCGAATGCTGACTACCCCCTCTCTTTCAGATATTGCTCTCTGTATCCCAAATAATTCCTTCCATAGCGCAGGATCGATTCCTGATCTTCGTCGCCGAGCTGTCGGCGGAATTTTCCGGGCACGCCCATCCACAGCGAGCGCGGCTCAACCACCGTGCCTTCAGGGATCAGCGTCCCCGCCGCGATAATCGATCCCGCGCCGATGCGCGCGCCGTTCAGGATGACCACGCCCATCCCGATCAGGCACTGGTCTTCGACGACGCAGCCGTGCAGCGTGACCGAATGGCCGACGGTCACCCAGTCACCGACGATGACCGGCCACTTACCGAGCATACCGTGCAGCACGCTGCAATCCTGAATGTTGCTGTTGGCGCCGATGCGGATCATGTGGACGTCGCCGCGCACTACGGCGTTCATCCAGATACTGGCGTTTTCGCCCAGGACGACGTCGCCGATCACCTGCGCCGATTCATCGACGTAACAGGAAGCGGGGATCGTCGGGCTGATTCCTTTGTAGGAGCGGATCATAGTTCCTCGAAGAAACTCCGGCCAGCAGACGGCCGTCGGCACAGAGGCCAATCCACCGCTGACACCATCCACTAAGTTGTTGAAAATACCATGTCGCGCTAAACGGATGAAAGCCCACCCGATACTACTATCGACCGCGTTGAAAAGCCGGTACCGTCAAAAGTCGGACGTACGCCTGCGGCCGCTGCGCGATTCGCGCGTGCCTGGCGGCTCCATGCGTTTGGGACAGTATTGCCCTGGGGGATGGCGTCAGAAGACATTTCGGTCTACCACTTTATCGGGATGTCGTATTCCGGGTGATTGAGGTAAGAAATGATTAGAGTCGTTTCCTAACAGCTTGATCCGTAGATAAGTAATGTTCGACACAGTTATATCGGGGGGCCGTCCGCCAGAGAAATCTGAACCGCGGTTCGAAGCGGCGGTGGAGTGGATGAGGAGCGCAGCAACGAAGACGGTGCTATGCGTGGACGACGAGAAGGTCGGGCTGCGGGTACGCAAGATCATGCTGGAAGGTGCGGGCTTTAAGGTGCTGACCGCCACCAGCGGTGAGCAGGGGCTTTCTCTGCTTGACAAGAACGACGTCGATCTAGTGGTGCTCGACTATTACATGCCCGGAATGAATGGCGGTGATGTTGCCGCTGAGGTTCGAAGACGGAAGCCGAAGATCCCGATCATCTTTCTTTCTGCCTATTTCTCGCTGCCGCCTGCTGCGCTCGAACTAGCCAATGCCTTTATCACCAAAGGCGATCCGCCCGAGGTGCTGATCGAGCGCATCGCGCGCCTGATTTAGAAGCACTAGCAATTAGCAGCTGGCAAAACCGGCAGTTCCTGATCGCTCACTTCGCTCTCAGCAGCAACACCGGGACGCTGATGCTGTGCTGCACCCGGCTGGCGGTGGTGCCGAGGAATAGGTCGGCCAGGAAGCGATGTCCGTGCGTGCTCATGGCCACCAGATCACAGCCCTTCTGTTGCACCCATCTCACAATCTCGTTCGCTGGATCGCCGAAGGCGAGTTCGGCTTGGGTGGGGATTCCCGCCGCTTGAAACTCGGAGCGCACCTGCTCCAGATAGGCGGTGTCTTCGGTAATTTCGGGGCTGACGGCGTCGCGGCCGTAGGTGCGCGCGGCCCAGCCGTCGGCTACGTGGAGCAGCACCAGGCGGCTGCCAGCCAGCTTGGCGAGGCGCTTCACGTGCTCGATGATGGCGCGATCGGATGGCGTGCCGTCGACGGTGACCAGGATGGTGTCGTACATGGGTATTCCGCCACTCACACTATTATCCACCGGTAATGACGTGCCATGCCGACTTGAAGGAGTCCGGCAGGCCGTAAATGTCCATAGCGGTGATGAGCAGGGCGCTGCCCCAGCCGGCAATCAGCAGAAGCCATCCATTGCGCCACCGGCCCATGATCTTGCGCGAAGTGGTGAAGTGCAATAGCGGGAACATGGCGAAAGGGAGCTGCAGTGCCAGGACCACCTGGCTGAGCACCAGCAGGTCGGTGACACTGCTGTCGCCGCGCAGTCCGATGACGAGCACGGCGGGCAAAATCGCCAGGGTACGGGTGATCAGCCGCCGCACCCAGGGCTGAATGCGCCAGCGCATGAAGCCCTCCATCACCACCTGACCGGCCAGGGTTCCGGTAATGGTGCTGCTCTGGCCGCTGGCCAGCAATGCGATGGCGAAAAGAGTGCTCGCGATGGTGGCGCCCAGCAGTGGCGCCAGCGTAAGGTAGGCGACGCGAATCCAATCGGAGTCGGCGGTGAAGTGGACGACCTGTCCTCCCGGCACAACCACGCTCTGCTTGCCGTAGAAAACCGTCGCCGCCAGCACCAGAATTGCGGCGTTGACGAAGAACGCAATGGTCAGTGCAACCGTCGAATCAATCGTATTAAATTGCACGGCGCGACGGATCGACGCCTCGTCCTTCTGCAGTTTGCGGCTCTGCACCAGCGCCGAATGCAGATACAAATTGTGCGGCATCACGGTGGCGCCAATAATGCCGATGGCGACGTACAGCATTCCGTACTGGCGGAAGTGCGGGGTGATGAGCGCGTGTCCCATCTCGAGGAAGCTGGGCCGGGTCTGCGGCAGGATGAAAAGCTCGATGAAATAGCAGACGGCGATGGTCGCCACCAGCAGCAGGACAATCGCCTCGATGGTGCGCATTCCGAAGCGCTGCAGAGCCAGCAGCAGCAGTACGTCGAGCCCGGTGATGATGACGGCCCAAAGCAAAGGAATGTGAAACAGCAAATTCAGCGCCACCGCGCTGCCCAGAACCTCGGCCAGATCGCAGGCGCCAATCGCAATCTCGCTCAGGATCCAGTTGGGCCAGCGCGTCCACCGCGGATACCAGTCGCGACAGCATTGCGCCAGGTCTTTGCCGGTCACCACGCCCAGACGGGCCGCGATCACCTGCATGAAAATCGCCATCAGGCTGGCGACGCCGATCACCCACAGCAGCCCGTACTTGTATTCCGCGCCGCCTTGCAGATCGGTGCCCCAGTTGCCGGGGTCCATATAGCCGACGCTGACCAGAATGGCCGGTCCAACAAAAGCGCGCCACTGCTCCCAGAAGCCGGCCTGCTGATGCGGCACCGCGACCGTGCCGTGCAGGCCTTCCAGCGAGACGCTGCCATTCTCCGCGGCATAGGCAGCGGACCGTTGGTTGAGCTTCGGGTTCGAGAAAGTGGGCACTTTAGTTGCAGGGGCCGGACGACGAGAACCGCCAGGTTCATCATAGTGTACCAGAAAGGGTTAACTGGAGTTAAGGAGCGGTTTCGGGGGCAAGAAATAAGCGAGATTCTCACGAGTGGGGAAGGGCATGAGCCTTCGGCTGCGCCCAGGGCAGGCCTTCAGTCGTGCCGAAGGTCAATCCCTCTTCTTATTTCCGGAGCCGGCCGGACTTCGCGGCCCGGTGAAAAAACTACGAATTTGGAGGGCATGAGTCAGGGCACGACAGAAGTCGTGACCTGATACGAAGCTGAATCTTATGAAGGAGCGTCTCATTATCAGCGGCAACACGCGTTACAATTTCACGCTTCGTAGCCGCAGTGCGTTGCTGATGACCGAAACTGAGCTGAGGCTCATGGCGGCAGCGGCGACAATCGGGCTTAGCAGGATGCCGAACTTGGGATACAGAATTCCGGCCGCAATGGGCACGCCCAGCGAGTTGTAGACAAACGCCAGAAACAGGTTTTGCCGGATGTTGCGCATGACCGCGCGGCTCAGCCGCCGCGCTCGCACCAGCGCCGCCAGATCGCCCTTCAGCAACGTGACGCCGGCGCTCTCCATCGCCACGTCGGTGCCCGTTCCCATCGCGATTCCCACCTGCGCCTGGGCCAGCGCGGGCGCATCGTTAACGCCGTCGCCCGCCATCGCAACGATTCTTCCTTGCTGCTGGAGCTTCTTCACGACTTCGGCCTTGCCATCCGGCAAGACCCCGGCCTCGAACTGATCGATGCCCAGCTTGCTGGCGACGGCGGCGGCGGTGGTGGCGTTATCGCCGGTCAACATCACCACCCGCAGTCCCTCCGACCGCAGATCGCGAATGGCCTGCGCTGCCTCCGGCTTCACCGGATCGGCAACGCCCAGGATCCCTGCGGCGCGATGGTCGACGGCAGCGAAGATGACCGTCTGACCCTCTTTGCGCAGCTCTTCAGCGCGCGAGCGCAGCTCTTCGGTGTCAATCTCCAGCTCTTGTAGCAGCTCTTCGTTTCCGGCGGCGACCTCGTGTCCCCCTAAGCGGCCCACCACGCCGCGACCGGGAATGGAGCGAAACTCATCGGCAGGAATCAGTGAAAGTTTGTTCGCCTCCGCCGCCTCAACCACGGCTGCCGCGAGCGGATGCTCGCTGCCGCGCTCCAGGCTGGCGACCAGCCGCACCACGCGCTCCTCGGTCTCGCCGCCGACGGCGACGACGGACATCAGTTCCGGCTTGCCTTGGGTAAGCGTACCCGTTTTGTCGAGCGCGAGGGTGTCGACCTTCTGTAAGGTTTCCAGCGCCTCGGCATTCTTGATGAGGACGCCGGCATGCGCGCCGCGTCCGGTGCCCACCATGATGGCCATTGGCGTCGCCAGCCCCAGCGCGCACGGACACGCGATGATCAGCACCGCAACCGCATTGACGATGGCGTTTGCCAGGCGCGGCTCCGGCCCGACAACGAACCATACGACGAAGGCGATGACCGCAACCGCCAGCACCGCGGGCACAAACCATGCGGCAACTTTGTCGGCCAGCTTCTGGATGGGCGCGCGGCTGCGCTGCGCCTCGCTTACCATCTTTACAATCTGGGCCAGCATGGTCTCGCTGCCTACGCGTTCGGCGCGCATCAGCAGCCATCCGTTGCCGTTTACGGTCGCCCCAATCACCTTGTCGCCGGCGCGTTTCTCGATGGGAATCGATTCGCCGGTGACCATCGATTCGTCGACCGCGGTCAGACCATCCAGCACGACACCGTCGACGGGAATCTTCTCGCCCGGCCGCACGCGCAGCTTGTCGCCGACCTTCACCTGATCTAGGGGCACATCATATTCGCTGCCATCGTCGCGCATGATGCGCGCCATCTTGGGCGAAAGATCAAGCAGGGCGCGAATCGCGCTCGAGGTGCGGCTGCGTGCGCGCAGTTCCAGCACCTGACCAAGCAGCACCAACGCGATGATTGCGCCGGCGGCTTCGAAATATACCTGGGGCAGGCCGCCCATGCCGCCGCGGAGTGTTGGTGGAAAAATTCCCGGAGCGACGGTCGCGACCGCGCTGTAGATGTACGCGACGCCTACGCCCATGCCAATCAGCGTGAACATGTTGGGGCTGCGGAATTTCACCGACGCCCAGGCGCGCTGGAAGAACGGCCAGCCGCACCACAGCACGATCGGGGTCGCCAGCGCGAACTCGATCCAGTTGCCCCAGCGTGCCGGCACCGCATGCAGAATGGGGGACATGCGGACCATGGCAAACGCCACAAGGGGAATGCCCAGCAGAACGCTGGTCCAGAAGCGGCGCGTCATGTCGCGGAGCTCGGGGTTCTCCTCCGCCGCTGTGGTGACCGTCATCGGCTCCAGCGCCATGCCGCAGATGGGACACGAACCGGGCGCATCGCGCACGATCTCGGGATGCATGGGGCAGGTCCACTGTGTCCTGGTTGGCGCGAGCGGCAGCTCGGGCTCCAGCGCCATACCGCACTTCGGACAGGCTCCGGGCTTGTCCTGCCGGATCTCGGGATCCATCGGGCAGACGTAAGCTGTCGAACCCAGGTTACCGTCCAGAGGAGGGACGCGAACCTGGGGCACACTATTACCCGACGGCGCAAGATACTTCTGCGGATCGGCGTTGAACTTGTCGGCGCATCCGCGGCAGCAGAAGTAGTAGGTCTTGCCCGCGTGGTCCGCCGTGGCCGCCGGATGGGCGGGATCGACATTCATCCCGCAGACCGGGTCTTTCTCCAAGTTGGGGGTAGCACCGATTTGCACGGGAGCCCCAATCTGCACCATGCCCGGTATCGCGGCCGGCTTCTGAGTTGGGTCGAGGTTCGCAGTCACTGGGCCGCGCCAGTTCTGGGCCGCTTGAGGGAACAGGTATTGGTTCGCGTCACGCTGGAACTTCTCCGCGCAACCCCTTGAGCAGAAGTGGTATAGCTTGCCCTCGTGCTCCACCGAAGAGGCCGCGCCCGCAGGGTCGACGCTCATGCCGCAAACCGGATCTTTCTCCAGCTTCTTCGGCGCGGGCATAGCCGCAGAGACCGCTCCGTTGGCGGACTCGCCCTCCGCCGTGACGTACTTCGACGGATTGGCGGTGAACTTGTGCATGCAACCGGGCGAGCAGAAGAAGTAGGTCTCGCCCTGGTAACGCGCTTTGCCGCGCGCCTGCGGCGGGTCGACGATCATGCCGCATACCGGGTCCTTGGCGGAAAAATCCAGCGTCAGGTTCTCGAGGGGTGTGTCCGGCTGGTTCATGGCGCGCGTCAGACTCTGCTTTTCACTCTTATCATGATGCTCTATATTGACCACGGACGCAGCGCCGTGCAAAGTCGCGCTTCCGCATTCCTATCATTGCACGTTTGCGAAAGGCCGGATCAATGACCACCTTAGAAGTGATGTTTCGTTACGGAATGCCTCCGGGCGAAAAAGAAATGAGCGCACTGGGCAAGATGAACGAGGTCTACGGCATCCGCCGCATGCAGATAAAGGAAGGGGACCGCACCATCCGCATTGAATACGACGCCACCCGGCTGAACGAGCGCACGGTGGAGAACCTGCTGCGCCAAGCCGGCGTCGATGTGCGCGAACAGATGACCCTGGTATAGCTTGCGGTCAAGCGTCGCTTCACCTGGAGAACGATTATGAAACGCGGAACTTGCCTTGCGGGCGCGCTAGTGCTGATGGTGCTTGCCCTTCCGCTGGTCGCCCAGCAACACCAGTCCGGACATTGGGGCTACACCGGAGCCGAGGGGCCAAATCACTGGGCTGACCTGAATCCGGATTTCGCTGTGTGCGGATCCGGTCACCGGCAGTCGCCCATCGATATTCGCGACCCGCGCAAGGCCGATCTTCCCCCCATTCAGGTGAATTACAAGCCGTCGCCCCTGCATATCATCGATAACGGGCATACCGTCATGATCAACTACGCCCCGGGCAGCTTCATCCAGGTGGGCGACAGGAAGTATCAGTTGAAGCAGTTTCACTTCCACCGGCCGAGTGAGGAGCGCATCAATGGCAAGGGCTATGACATGTCGCTGCACCTGGTACACGCCGACGAGCATGGGAATCTTGCGGTTGTGGCCGTACTGCTTGAGCAGGGCAAGGACAACGCATTAGTCGAGGAGCTGTGGAGCGATTTGCCGAAAGAGAAGGAGCACGAAGAACAGCTGGACAATGTTCAAATCAATGTGAAAGCCTTGCTGCCTTCCGACCTGAGTTATTACACCTTTCCGGGATCTCTCACCACGCCGCCGTGCACCGAGAACGTTACCTGGTTCGTGCTGGAAAAGCCCGTAACCGTGTCGCCGGCAGAAATCAAACGCTTCGAGAAACTCTATCGAGACAACGCCCGTCCAACCGAGCCGCTGTATGACCGCGTCGTGTTGGAAAGCAAGTAGCTTCGCCCGAAACTGCCATTGAAAGCCGGGAATTGTGGTGCTGATCACCGGCGCCACCGGGGATACCGGCCGGGCCAGTGTCCGGGAAGCGAGCGCCCTCGGCCTCGACGTCCGCGCCATGGTGCACAAGCTTGATGAGCGCTTGTGCGGGCCGATGTCCCAGGCACAACTAGGGATTCCCCTAGTAGCGCTCGGACTTGCTGTCGTGGAATATGAACTCACTCTCGTACGCAATGGAGATCCCATGAAGAAGAGCCTCATCCTCGCCCTCGTTTTCGCGAGCCTCCTGCTCGTGTCGAACGTATCGATGTTTGCCCAGGCGGTGAAGCCTGCGACGCAAACCGACCAGGCTGCACCAAACACCATCGACGACCAGGACGTCCAGTTGCTGCGCCATAACCTTCGCCAGCAGCGCAAAGAGATCGTGGCCGCCAACATGACCCTGACCCCAGACGAGGCCACCAAGTTCTGGCCCATCTTCGCTCAGTACCGCATGGAAGCCATTAAGCCCAACGACGAACGCTGGGCTCTGATAAAGGACTATGCGGCCAACTACAACACCATGACCGACGCGCAGGCGCAGGACTATATGAAGCGCTCGACGGCCGTTGAGCAGCAACTCCTCGACTTGCGGATGAAATATGTTCCCATCTTCGAGAAGGTCATCTCGGCCAAGAAGACGGCCCTGTTCTATCAGATCGACCACCGCGTCGACCTGCTGATCAACTTGCAGCTTTCCTCGGTGATCCCGATGGTTGACACCACAGGCAAGTAGGCGAGGCTGGCCCGGAGCAGCGCATCGCGCGGTGCGCTGCTTGCTTACTCAGAACATTTCATTCGGATTTTGCGAACGCCGCCGGCGGGTTCTCCGGCTTGCCAGGTGTCTGTTCCTACCGTTGTATACTGCTGCCATTCGCCCCATCCATCATGAACACTCTCTACCTGCTCACCGCTGCCATCCTGTCTTTCATGATGGTGACTTCGCCACAAGTGCTTCCGGTCGGCACGGCGCTGCCCGTCATGATGGGTTCCGGCGTGGAAGCCAAGAGCGCCAAGGTTGGGCAGAAGATCGAAGGCCATCTCATGCAGGATGTGCCGATCTCGACCGGATTCACCCTCAAAAAGGGCGCGAAGGTAATAGGGAAAGTGATCGCGGTGAAGGCGCCAAAAAGTATCACCGTGGAATTCACCCAGCTGCAGGACGGTCACCAGACGATTCCCCTGAACGTCAGCCTGCGCGCGTTGGCCTCATCCGCTGAAGTCTTTCAGGCGGCAGTGCCGGTCGGCGCCTCCACCTCCGAAGCTTCCGACGACTGGGTCACGCAGCAGGTAGGCGGCGACTTTGTGTTTCGCGGGCGTGGCTACATCTCATCGCCCCAGGGCAAGGTAGGCCGCTGGGATGGCAAGGGTGTTTGGGGAAGGCTGGATCCTGGGGCCGATTGTTCCGACGCCGACATTAACAAGGATGAGCAGTCGCTGTGGGTGTTTTCCACCGATGCCTGCGGCGTCTATGGGTACGAGAAGAAGCTGACCATCACGCACGACGGGCATAGCGAACCATTAGGGCAGATCACGCTGGAGTCGACGGCGAAGAACCTGGAAGTACGCGGGGGCAGCGGCTGGATGCTGCTGGTGAATGGGGCGAGTAAGCCATCCGGAAAAGCAGCCCCCTAGCGGAAGCGGTTGTCCGGACTTGTGCGATTCCGGGAGGCCGGCGTACAACAGCGGTGCTCCTGAATCCCTCTAAACTATTTCGCGGCTCCAACTCAGCTTGAGGTGATTATGCAGAACTGGAAAAAAGCAATCGTCATGGGAACCATTGGCACCGGCGCTGTTCTTATTCTGACCGGCCGCCGTCCCATCGGAATGGCATTTGCCGCTGCCGGCCTGGCGGTACTGGCCTCCGAGTATCCCGAAAAGTTCGAAGCCGTGTGGGAGAACGCTCCCGACTATCTGCACAAGGGCATGCAGATTTTTTCGACGCTGCAGAAGCTCGGAGAAGGCTTCGCCGAGGAAACCGAACGGCGCAGCGTAGGCGCCTGGCGCAGCGTGCGCTCAGAGTTCGGGTCGTAACAGCCGCGCAGATGTTCGCCGCACGGGAAAGAGATTGTTCACCACGGAGACACGGAGGTCACCGAGGTTATCCTGATCTCTTCTGGACTTCCGTGTTCTCTGTGCCTCTGTAGTGAACTTCTTGCTACGAATCTTTAGGCCACGGCCCGGGGTGAATGGTCTCGATCCGCTTATGGTGTTCGGCATCGCTGGGCACCGACCAACCATTGTCCTCCTCGACTACCCGCACGATCGCGAGTCCCACAGCATAGGCCGGTACATCTTCTGGCGCGCGCATTTCCCACACGCGTTCCAGCATGCCATTTCGCACCTTGGCCGACATTGTGGGAGGAGCTCCGGTGGCGATGACAACGCCTCCGTCGCCGTGATCAGCAGGGGTGAGAACGACAAAGCGCGCGTTTGCCACCTGCCCGGCGAAGCTTCCGAAGACGAACTGAAATGCCTCCGCGTGTTGCGGAATCCCACCATCGCCGGTGAAGTGCAGGACATATTCCACGTCGAGGATGTCGGCGGGCAGGATCGCGACGGCGGAGGCGGCGGCAGTGCTGCTTCCAAGTGCTGTCGCAGCCCCGTCGGCGTGTAGGACCTGCAGCGTGAGCACTTGCGCCTGCGGTGGAATCTCGGCCAATTCTGTCCTGCCGGCCGTCCCGTTGCTCGGCCAGCGCCGGGCCGTGTGCACGTACAGGGAGACGCTTCCGTCCGGACGCGCAATCGCCACCCGATCGTCGAGCAGCACGAGCGCCGACTCCGCGGAACCTTCGGTCTGGGTGCGGCGCGCGATGGTCGCAGCATCGCGACGATACGGCAGATAGAATTCAGCGCCAGCAGACCAGGAGTTCGCAGCCTTCAACTCCGCTGAATTCGCAGCCAGACGGTGATAGTTCGGCGCGTTAGGAGCGATGCGCAACCAATCGGCTGCCGCGCGTTGTGCCGCCTCATCGTTACCCGACAATTGCAGTTCGCTGACCAGCATCAGCCGGGCATCGCGGTTCAGCGGAGCCCCTGCCAGCAGGCGCCGCAAAGACCCTGCCGCCTCGGCATGCCTTCCATCCCCAGCCAGGCTCCGTGCATACGCCAACGAGTCAGGAGCGCAGCTTTCCAACTTTTGTTGCGTCGCGGTTCTCTCTTCGCGCTCTCCTCGCGACTGATAAAACTCCATCGCGCCCAGGAGGTTCTGGCACGAAGGGTGATGCGCGATGGTCTGCGCCCATCGACTCTCTGGATCGCTACCGTTCACGGTTCGCGCAACCTCCGCGTGGGTAGGCCGTCCGTGCGATTGCGAACTCTGGGCGATCATCGATATTGCCTGCCCGCTCAGGAACTGCAGTGCAATCGACTTTGCGAAGGACGGCTCGGCCTGAATCTGTTTTGCGGCGGTGGCAAACTCATCGTCCGCATAATGCTCGGCGGCCAGTAGGTAAACCGCCTCCTGGGGCGACAGCCGTGCACGAAACGCAGCGGGCGTGAAGGATGCGGCGTGCGAAACGGTAACTCGCAGCGGCGCAGCTGAAGCCGCAAACTTCAACAGCACGCGATGAGGCCCGGGCACGACTGTAACGCTGACCGTCTCGCGTTTACCGTTTCCATCGCTGGGCAGTACCTGCTGGCCATCGATGAACAGTGCCAGTGGGCCGGCCGACTCAACCGTTACCTGTCGCGTCTCGGCGGTCAGCGACGCGAAGCGCCCCGCGGCATAGAACACCCCATGTCGCTGCAGATAATCCGGCAGGCGGACCCAGCCATCGGGGAACTGAAAGTTCTCGACTGCGCGGCCGGCGTAATATTCCTGCGTCAGATCGTCGGCGGGCGAAATCAGTTGCCGGTCGACGTCCAAGAGAGGGCGCGCGCCGATGGGACCTACGACGCGCCAGTCCGTCAGGATGCCGGCGGAACGCGCGGCAGCGGAGGCATCGAGTCCGGGCGTCCCGTCCATTGCTGCCTTGAGCAGCGCCAATTCGAGATCGGGCCATGGCAGCTGCGCATTCGCCAGCAGCAATTGAAGGCGAGGAATTGCGCGGCGAAACTCGGGAGTGTTGTTTGCCGCCTCTCGCACTCGCGCCGCCGCCAGTCGCACCCGCGCATCGCTGCGCGCATAGGCGCCAAGTTCACACAAGCTCACGGCGGTAAAGAGGGCCGTGGTGTCGTCCCCCTCGATCGCCGCCTCCTCCATCCGGACAAAGAGCGCTTCTGCGTCGCCGATATCACGAAACAGCGCTTTGTCCGTCAGCAGACGCGCGCGCTGCAAATCGGACTTCGCGAACAGAGCATCAGCGGCCGCGCGCGAAGTTAAAGAGTCACGCAGAACTCCGGAATTCTGTGCCGCTGGTGTGCCGCGCGGAATGTCAGCGCTGGGGATATCGGTGCGGGTTTCGGGTCTGAGTTTGGCAATGGTTTGCTGCTGGCAGGGCGATGGCAAGGCGAGCACGAGTGCAATGCCAAGGGCCAGAGCTAGGCGACCACTCATCATTTCGAGTCCGAGCTTCTGTCGCGACGAGGTGCGCAGACGAATCAAAGGCGCTTCTTTTTTGTAGGAGAAGAAAATAGCAGGGTAGCCGATTAACAGCCACTAGAAAATAGTGGTTTCGCCTGAGACGCTACAACTTTCTGGTGGGTGCAGCGGATATACTCGATGCATCCCATGCCGACCAAGCTGGAAGAAATTGTGGCCGCAGCCCGCGCCAGAGTTGCCGTTAGCAAGGCGACCCGGCGCTTCGATGGCCTGGGTGTGGAGCGGCACCAACCGCGAGGATTTCGGCGAAATCTGGCAAAAGTTGCGAAATCCGGCGTCGCTGTTATCGCAGAATTGAAGAAGGCGTCGCCATCGAAAGGCCGCATACGCACTGATTTTCCGGTAGCGGATCTGGCGCGCGAATTGGAGTTGGCGGGAGCGGCCGCGCTGTCGGTCCTGACCGATGAGCAGTACTTCGAGGGTTCGCTGCAGAATCTGCAGACGGCGTCACAGGCGACCCTGCTGCCATGCCTGCGCAAGGACTTTATCGTTGACGAAAGCCAGTTGATCGAAGCGCGCGCGAACGGCGCCGATGCCGTGCTGCTGATCGTGGCCGCGCTGAAGCAGAGCGAGTTGGCTGGTCTGACCCGCCGCGCGACCCAGTTGGAACTGGATGTCCTCTGCGAGATTCATGACGCCGAAGAGCTGCGCCGCGGGCTGGACGCTGGATGCGATTTGATTGGCGTGAACAATCGCAATTTGCACACGTTTCAGGTTGACCTGAATACGTCGCTGAAGTTGGCGGAGCATATCCCGGCTGAAGTCATGAAGGTTGCGGAGAGCGGGATCGAGAGCGCGGATGACATCGGGCGGCTGCGCCAGGCGGGATACGACGCATTTCTGATCGGCGAGTCGCTGATGCGCGCAGCGTCCGCGGGAGAATCGCTGCGCAGTTTGCTGGCACAAGCGGCAGTCGCTCGATGATTGTTATAGCGAATAAGAATTCGTAAATTATCCAGCGCCACTCGAACGCTAGGATGCTGTTCGTTACACCGCGGACTGACGACGTTCAGAATCATGACCTGGGTGAAGATTTGCGGCACCACCAGTCTCCACGACGCGGAGCTGAGCATCGCTGCGGGTGCTGACGCATTGGGTTTTATCTTTGCCCGAAGCCCGCGCCGGGTCGAGGTTGAAACTATCGCCGAGATCATCGCAACGCTTTCCGGCCAGGCCGAGATGATCGGCGTTTTTGTAAACGAGGTTCCGGAGAGGATCGCCGATATCGCAAATGAAATTGGCCTGACGGGTGTCCAGCTGCACGGTGATGAGCGGCCCGACAGCTTGCCGGAGTTTCGCCGCGCGCTGGGTAAGCGCAAGATCATCAAGACGCTGCACGCGAACGATTTGCTCAGCAACGGCGGCGGAAGGCTTTCCGAATACTTGTCGGCGCGCGCAAGCTTCGACTGTGTCCTGCTGGATTCAGGCTCTGTACAACGTCGTGGCGGAACAGGCGCGACGTACGATTGGGATCAGGCTTTGCCGATTGCCGAGGAAATTCGCGAGGCGATGCCGCTGATCATCGCCGGAGGCCTGAATGCCGGCAACGTCGCCCGCGCCATCGAGCGCTTCGATCCCTGGGGCGTCGATGTGGTCTCTAGTGTGGAAAGCCGTCCGGGCGAGAAGGACGAGATGATGGTGCATGACTTCATCGCCGCCGTGCGGCAGACTACAGCTTCGTTGAAACGAAAGGACTGATGGAACCGACCCACGACATGGCCGCCAACGCTACTCGAAGCGCTCCTTCGAAACAGCGCACCGCGCCGGGACGCTTCGGCGCCTATGGCGGACGCTATGTTCCCGAGACGCTGATGGCGGCCCTGCAGGAGCTCGAGGGCGCGTACGCGCAGGCGAAAAAAGACAAATCATTTCGCGATGAATACCACCGGCTTCTGCACGACTTTGCGGGCCGGCCCACACCGTTGTTTCTGGCCGAGCGGCTTACCCGCGAGCTCGGCGGCGCGAAGATATACCTGAAGCGCGAAGACCTGCTGCACACCGGCGCACACAAAATCAACAACTGCATCGGGCAGGCGTTGCTGGCGCGGCGCATGGGTAAGCACCGCATCATCGCCGAAACCGGCGCGGGCCAGCACGGCGTGGCCACGGCCACCGTGTGCGCGCTCTTCGGCATGGAGTGCGTCGTCTACATGGGCACGGAAGACATGCGGCGGCAGGAACTGAACGTCTTCCGCATGCGGCTGCTGGGGGCCGAGGTGCGCGGGGTGGAGTCGGGCTCGCGCACGCTGAAAGACGCCATCAACGAAGCCATGCGCGACTGGGTGACGAATGTCCGCGACACGCATTATCTGCTGGGCAGCGTGCTAGGCGCGCATCCCTATCCGACGATGGTGCGCGACTTTCATCGTGTGATCAGCCAGGAGGCGCGCCGGCAGATTTTGCAGACGGAAGGGCGGCTCCCGTCGGCCGTGATCGCATGCGTTGGCGGTGGATCGAACGCGATCGGCGCGTTTTACGAGTTCATCAAGGACAGAGACGTGAAGCTGATCGGCGTCGAAGCCGGTGGTCGGGGGCGCGCACTGGGTGAGCATGCCGCGCGCTTCGACGGCGGCGGCCCGGGCGTCTTGCAGGGAACCTACTCCTACGTGCTGCAGGATGAAGGCGGGCAGATCGCGCTAACGCATTCCGTGTCGGCCGGGCTCGATTATCCCGCTATCGGCCCGGAACACGCGCTATTGCACGATCAGGGGCGGGCAGAATATGTCTCAGCCACGGACCAGGAGGCGCTTGACGCATGCCGCAAGCTGGCGCAGCTGGAGGGTATCATCCCGGCACTGGAGTCGGCGCATGCGGTGGCGGAGTGCATCAAACGGACTCCCACAATGTCTCAGTCTGACATTGTGATAGTAAATGTCTCGGGACGCGGAGATAAAGACATCGGCATACTGCGGGAGAACCTGGGGTTTTGAGCATATATGCCGATTCGCTTCACAAAACGTCCCGGTCTGGTCGCCTACATCACCTGCGGCGATCCCGATCTGAACACCTCGCGCGAGGTGGCGCTGGCCGCAATCCGCGCGGGCGCGGACGTGATCGAGCTGGGTGTTCCGTTTAGCGATCCGGTTGCGGACGGACCGGTGATTCAGCGGGCCAGCGAGCGCGCGTTGAAGCAGGGAACAAATTTGCGTGGGGTGCTCGACATCGCGAAACAGATTCGCAGCCAGGCGGACGCCGGACTCGTCATTTTTTCCTACCTGAATCCGATTCTTCAGTTCGGCCTCCAAAAGTTCTCCGTTGCCGCTGCCGAAGCCGGTGTTGATGGCGCTCTCGTTACTGATCTTCCCGTCGAGGAGGCCGACGAATATCTGCACGCGATGAAGGCGCACCAACTGGAGCCCGTGTTTCTCGCAGCTCCCACCAGCACCGACGAGCGTCTGCGGGCGGTCGCGCGACATTCTCGTGGTTTCGTTTACGCCATCTCGCGCACCGGAATCACGGGCGCGCGACAGGAGCTGACGGATGATGCTCGAGCGTTGGTTGAGCGCTTACGAGCGCTTACCAAGTTGCCGATCGCGCTGGGATTCGGCATCTCCACTGCAGAACAGTTTGCCGAAGTGGGCAGCTTCGCCGATGCGGCGGTTATCGGAAGCGCTATCGTGCAACGCATTGAGCAAAATCCGGGACGCGAGGCCGTTGCCGTGGCAGAATTTCTGTCGTCGTTAACGAGCCCAATGCCTTACGGAGAGGTCAGCGTGCACGGTAGCGCGGCACCGTGACCGCAGTGTTGCGATAGATTTGAAAGAAGCGGGCTGTAGCCCAAAATCTGTCGTCGGCTGAAGCCGACTCAATCTAGATATTGATCCGGGACGCGGACCTGAAGGTCCGCTCTACCCAAGCAGACAGTTTCGAGACCATGGACATCGAGGGATGGCGCAAAAGAATCGACGAGTTGGACCTTCGCCTGGTGGACCTCATCAACCAGCGGGCGGAGTGTGCGCAACAGATCGGCCGTCTCAAGCAGAACTCGGCAATGCCGGTCTACGAGCCCGACCGCGAAAAAATCATCTATCAAAACATCGCGCGCATCAACGCGGGTCCGCTGTCGAACATGCAGTTGCGGCAAATCTATGAGAGGTTGATCGACGTCATGCGGCAAGTTCAACAGGTGGATGCGTTGGCGGATGAGCAGGCGCAAGTGGATCGAACCGAGATGGAGCCAAACGACTAAGAGCAGTGGCCAGTGGCTAGTGGTCAGTGGCTAGTCAAAGCGGTGATTCAGCATCTCCAATAGCCAATAGCCAATAAACCAAGAGCGAGAGGCGAGAAGCGGCATTCATGATCGTTGCCATGTGGGAAACAGCCTCGGAAGACCAGGTTCAAGAGGTCACCAATCACCTCTTGAAGATGGGCTTTGCCGTGCATCGCACGACCGGTGCGCGCCAGAGCGTACTGGCCGCGGTCGGCCGCCGTATCGATTTCGACACGCGCGAACTGGAAGTGCTGCCCGGGGTCGAGAAGGTGCACCGCATCAGCGCGCCATACAAGCTGGTGGGACGCACCTTTCGCGCGGAAGGGACCGTTGTGTCGTTCCCCAACGGCGTTGAAATCGGCGGCAAAGAGGTCGTCGTCATGGCCGGCCCGTGTTCGGTCGAATCGCACGAACAGATCTTTACCGCTGCCGAGCAGGTCAGCAAGGCGGGGGCGAAGATCCTACGCGGGGGAGCGTTCAAGCCGCGCAGCTCGCCATACACCTTCCAGGGCATGGGCCTGGATGGGCTGAAACTCTTGCGCGAGGCCGGCGACCGCTACGGACTGCTGGTGATCAGCGAAGTCATGGAGATATCACAGATTGAGCCGATGATGCCGTACGTCGACATCCTGCAGGTGGGCGCGCGCAACATGCAGAACTTCAACCTGCTGCGCGAACTGGGCAAAGTACGCAAGCCGGTGCTGCTGAAGCGGGGCATCGCGGCCACCATCGAAGAGCTGCTGCTCTCGGCTGAATACATCATGTCCGGCGGCAACTATAACGTCATCGTGTGCGAGCGCGGCATTCGCACCTTCGAGACCTACACGCGCAACACTATGGACATCTCAGCCATCCCAGTGGTGCACAAGCTGTCGCATCTGCCCATCACGGCCGATCCGTCGCACGGCACCGGACTGCGCGACAAGGTTGCGCCCATGGCGCGCGCGGCAGTTGCGGCGGGAGCGGACGCGTTGCTCATCGAGGTGCATCCCTCGCCGGATGAGGCGCTGTCCGACGGCGCGCAGTCGCTGTTTCCGCAGCAATTCGCCGAGTTGATGGATCAGCTGCGGATCATTGCGGCTGCGGTTGAGCGGACGATTTGAGGTACAGCGGGCCTTCAGGCCCGCTCTACGTATAGCCGCGAAAAGCAGCCTGAGGTCGTGCTCTACCACCATGTATTCTCCCCAGCTTCTCGATCACTTTGAACATCCGCGCAATGCCGGCGTGCTGACGGATGGCACCGCGAGCGCCCGCATCGAAAATCCAGCGTGCGGTGACGTGCTGGAGTTGTCGGTCAGAATTGTCGATCATCACATCGACGACATCCGTTTTCGCGCCAAGGGCTGCGTGCCGGCGATGGCCTGCGGCTCGGCGGTCGCGGAATTGGCGAAAGGGAAGTCGCTGGAGGATGCGGGCGTCATCGAACGCGGTGACGTTGTGAGTGCGGTCGGCGGCCTGCCTCCTGCGTCCGGTCACGCCGCACAGCTGGCTATCGACACCTTGCGGGCAGTGCTCAGGGCGGCGCAGTAAATCGATGGCGTAATTTGTCACAACTGCGACCGGCCCTTTACAAAATTGAGAATGAACTCGCAGAAATAACAGCTCTTTACCTGCGAGGTGCATCTCATTAACACAGCTTTTGGGCTTGCATTCCGGCCCTAAAGCTGGTTACGATAAAGACGTCCTCCAATCGCCGCGCGGTCCGCGCCGGCGTTCCTCGCGCCAAATTTTCCAGGCGCCAGACGGACGTAACTGAGTCGATTTCACGAGTATCCAACCGCAGCCACGCAGCCATCACATTGCGAGAAGTTGTGCGGGCGTAATCAGCGGTTCATGAATGTGGGAAACCTGCAGCCTGCGGGTCAAGTTAAGTCAAGCTTAAGAGAGAAACATGAATCAAGGATCGAATCCTCCCTCCGGGAATCCGGGCGGGAAGGGACGCAGACGGCGGCGCGGGCGCCGCGGTCCCGTCGCACACGGCGCAGCTCCGCAACAACCTGGACAGAATCGTCCCAATCACCAGCCGGGCAAGAACCGCCACGGGCGCAAGTCCGGGCCCCCTCGCCAGCGCGGAGCGAACCAGACGGGCGGCGGCATCTTCACGGCGCCCATGGATCACAGCTATCGCGCGCTGCAGGGGAACAATAACGGCAATCAGCGACGCCCGAATCGTGGCGGGCCAGGGCGGCAATTCGTGCAGCCCGAGGTGGAGCCGCTGCCGGCGATCTCCGAGACGTCGCCCACGCGCATCTTTGCGTTCGTCGATGACCTGTTCTTTCTGGCGAAAATCCAGGAGACGGCGCGCAAGATCAACGTGAAGGTTGAGTTCGTTAAGACGGACAAAGAGCTTCAGGAGAAAATGGGAAAGAACGGTGCCGACAAGCCGTCGCTCATCATCTTCGACCTGAACAACGCCGGCGCCAAGCCCCTGGCCCTGATCCCCAAGCTGAAGGCGAAGCTGAAGAAGGGCACGAACATCATCGGATTCGTCTCGCACGTGCAGGGCGATCTGAAGATGAAGGCGCAGGAAGCCGGTTGTGACATGGTGCTGCCGCGCTCGGCGTTCTCACAGAACCTGGCGCAGTTGCTCCGTCGCCACGGCGCGCCGGAAGAGGTGCCGGAACAGACACCGCAGCCCGAAACGCCTGAGCCCCCGGCGGTCATGTAACAGCGTTCCGAGTGACAGGGACCCATGCCTGAGTCGGCACACGCTGAGCGGCCCGGCGGGCGGGTTGTTTACGATAGCGCCTGATTACAACAGCTATCGCAATCCCAACCGACAAGAAGCGGCTTTCCTGCTACTGCAGCTTCGCGTATTCCGTTTTCGCCTGCTTCAGTATCGGGATATCGGGATCGGCGTTCTGCCAAGCCGCCAGAAATGCCGCGTAAGCCTCAAGGGCCTTTCCGACCTCACCAGCGAGATTGTAGGCGCGTCCTAATTGCAGATGGGCGAGCGCGCCCAGTGGAAAGTTCGCCACGATGCCGCGATGGTCGATCATCTTCTGGAATTCAATTGCGGCCTGCTTACCGTCGCCTGCGCGTAGATAGGCTTCGCCGCGGATATACACCGGGTACAGGGTTCCGTGAGACGGCCATTGGACGGGCTCCCCCAGTTCGTATTCGGAAGCCATACTCAGGAGTTCGACCGCCTTTTGAGGATCGCCATGATCGATGGCAATGGCGCCGCGTATGCTTGGGAGCCAATAGTCTTGAATCATCGTGTCGCGGTCGAATTCCGCAGCGACTTTGTCGGCAAGAGCCGAAGACTGTACGGTGTCGCCGCTGCGTGCGAGGGCCAGCGCTGCTAACAGCTCGATGTCGGGCTTGGAGCTCAAAGACAGCGCATCGGCAGCAGCCTTGCGCGCGAGGGCGATGTTGCCGAACTCGGCTTCCCGCAAGGCCGCGTCGACCTGCCAAAGTGCCGCTGTGTCGGTGCTTCCGTTTCGCTTGGCCGATTCCACCGCCTGTCGCGTAAGCTCACGCGCCTTCCCTAGGCGCCCATAGTAGGCTTCCGTGTCAGAGTCATCGGATAGCTGCCCATCTTCCTCGGATTTCCCCGTCGCCCACAAGGACTGCTCCTGCATGGCGGATGAATCGTTTTCCAGAAACGCCAAGTGATATCCATACAGGTGAAGGTCCGGAGTATCCAGGTTGCGCCTGCTGGCCTCGTCCAAGGCGGCTTTAGCGTCTTTGACTCGATCTAGAGCAAGGTAATCGTCGGCGAGGTTTCCGTAGGCAATCGCGTCGTCGGGTTGAATGCGGAGGCTTGCGTTGGTCTCCTCGGCTGCCTTCTCGTATTGTCCGAGCAAGTTGTAGCTGTCTCCCAGATTGCCGTGGGCTACATAATCCGCCGAATAAGTACGTGCCCATTCGGTATAGGTCTGAATCGCCCGATCGATTTCGCCGGTTACATAACTGTAATAGAAAGCCTCGATGAAGAAGCGCTCCCGCTGAGTAACGCGGTCCCGTAATTCATAGGCCTTCCGAAAATTCTCTCTTGCCAGACTCGCCTGGTTCAGATTGCTGTAAATACCGCCCAGCGAAGCATAGGCCAACACGAAGTTCGGGTCCAGGTCGATCGCTCTCTTCACGTAGGGAATCGCCGCGGCGTCGCCCTGTTCATGCTGTACTCTCGCCCCCTCGCTGTACTGCTTCAGAGCTTCCAGAGATGAGCTTGTCGCCTCTGCCAGAGGTTTGTTGTATTTTGCGACCGAGGCCAGTGACTCGCCAAGTTTTCCGCGCAGCGTCGCGGCTGCCTTCCCCAATGCGTTGAGCACCTCTTCTTTGCGATCGGCGGTTGCCTGTTCCTCTGCGAGCACATCGCCGGATTCGCAGGATGCCGCCTTCAGCCCCAGGACATACTCTTTACCGAGCGAGGAAATGGACCCTCCGATGTAAGCCTTGGCATGCGCGCGTTGACACACTTCGCGCGCCACGTCGCTCGTGAGTTGAGTATTTGGCGGGCGAGTCATCATGGTTAGGGTGGCGGCGACCTTGCTGTCAGAAAGGATATTGAGAAATGGTGACTGGAGCAGAGAAACGGCAAGCCCCTGCTTCAGAGTGTTATCGAAAACGGGATCGCCGGTGGAGTTTGTGAAATCGGCGAGCACAATGGTGTCTTTCTCGTTGAGCTTAGTTGCGTGGAGTGCAGGTCTGTGCGTCAGGCGAAAGATGGCCGCCGCAAGCAATGCCAACAGTATGACGCCAACTGCAACTGCAATCTTCCATGCATCTCTTCGGGAAATCGACGATTCGCGGGGCCGTGTCGCCATGCCTTCAGGACCCGCTGGGGTTGATTTGGCGACGGCTTTCAACTGTTGCAGATCATTACGGATCTCCGAGGCGTGCTGATAGCGCAGCTGCCGGTCTTTTTGTAACGCCTTGGAAACGATCTGGTCGAGTTTCACCGGCAATTGGGAATTCCAGCGGGTCACGGGTTCTGGCGATTCATGCAGTATGGCGGCAAAGGTCGCACCGACGGTCTTACCTTCAAACGGCAAACGCCCAGTAGCCATTTCGTAGATCACAACTCCAAAGGAGAACAAGTCGGTACGGAGATCCAGCTCCTCGCCATGCACCTGTTCTGGAGACATGAAGGCGATGGTGCCTGGGGTAGCGCCCCCGGCGGTGAGATCTTGATTTTCCACCGTGCTGGCCTCGTGGAGCACGTCACCACTCTGCAAGTCAACGTGGGTCGTCATTTTTGCCAGGCCGAAGTCCAGTATCTTGACGTCTCCGCGTCCCGTCACGAAGACATTAGAGGGCTTGATATCGCGATGGACGATGCCTACGGCATGCACCGCCTCCAAAGCATCGGCTATCTCAATGGCAAGTGAAAGGGTGACTTCGGTTTCCAGGGGATGCCCGGCAATACAGTCGCGGAGCAACATCCCCTCAAGCAACTCCATCACCATGAACGAATGGCCCTCGTGTTCACCAATGTCATAAATCGTGCAGATGTTGGGATGATTTAATGCGGAAGCGGCCTTGGCTTCACGCCGGAATCTCTCCACTGCTTGAGGATCTTTGGCCAGTTCGTCGGGCAGAAACTTGAGGGCTACAAAGCGGTCGAGCCGGGTGTCTTGTGCCTTGTAAACCACACCCATCCCTCCACTGCCCAGCTTTTCGACAATGCGGTAATGCGAGATGGTTTGGCCGATCACTTGAGCAGAATCCTACGGCTGTGAACAGGGCCAGTCAATTAAGGCCCCGGGAGTTGGCGAGGTCTCAAAGAGATTGGTTTATGCAACATCTCTATTGCACAAGCAGCCGCCGGGATCTGCGGTCATTTGCGATTGTTTCGGGGGAGCGGGCGTCTCACCTGTGAGATAGTTTTGACGGTGACCTTATGGCTCGCTTGCTGCTCGCTTCGATCTGGCTGTCGATACTGGTTCCCGCCACGCTTTGCCAAGCTGCCGACGGCATCAATTGCCCGGCGAACATCACCACGCGCCAGGAGCTTGCGTCTCCGCCGAACGGCTGGACGCCGTTGCTGAACGACACGCCCCACAACCTCGCCGGCATGACTTTCTACGACGGACCGCCTGCGGAGAAAGCGTCGCTTGCGTATGACCGCATTCAACGCGACAAGGGCCAACAACTGGCAACCTGGACCTTCGTTCGCCAGGAAGACCGGAGAATCTGGCTGGTCTGCAGCTACGCCGGCACGGCGGTCGAGCTCGCGCGTAGCCTGCCGCCGCAAATTGCAAGCTGCATCGTCAGCTACGACCCGCAGCAACAGATCGCCGGCCTGCCGACCATCAAGAGAATCAGCTGCAGGTAATCCGCGAAGGCGGTGGTGGGGAAGGCGTGAGGCGCGGGTTCCTCTCCTGATTTTTCGACAATACGAACTCGTCGATGCCGGCGATCAGTGCATCGACCGGCGCCGCGGCCACCACCACCTGCGAGGCGGCAGAGGTAGTGATAAGACCATTCTGGTCGCGGTCGGCGATCGACTTGGAAATTCGTATTTCGGAGAGAACTCTGCCGACCTCAGCGCGCACTACGTGAATGGGGACGGAGCGTTGCAGGATGCCGAGCACCGCCGGACCATTCCAGCGATAAAACACTGCACGGCTGGCCATGTGTCCGGCCAACGCGGCCGCGAACTCACATAGCAGTTCGTCGCCGACGGCGTAGCCGAACAGAGCATTGATGGTGGGCATCCGCTCCAGGACTGCGATGATGATGAAGCGCGAGCCTCCTTCATCAATCGCGCGGCGAATTGCGGCTTCGGCAGTAGCCCGGCCGGCAAACCCGGTGACGCGGTCGAGGTCGGTGGCAAGGCCGTGAAGCGACAGCCGCTGCTGTGACTCCGCCAGCTTCTCTTTCAAAACTTGCAGGCTACCCTGGCTGACATCTTTATGGCGGGAAGCTTCGTCGCAGACTTTCTTCAGGCATTCGGACAAGCGCAAGCGCAGCCGACAGATGTCCGGTAGAGCGGATGCCTGCTTGAGGTCAGATGCAATCGTATCCAGGTTTTGAGCTGAAATCTTGCTGGACGACATTAAAGATCGCATGGCCTGAGTCAACATGACGATCATGTTTTGTAACTCGTTGCTTTGGTCGCGAAACAGCTCACTGGCCGCCTGGTTGTGTCGATCGAGCGCCTGATGAATGCCTTCGACGGCGTCGGTGAACTGCTCGTCGCTCACCTCGTCGCCGAGCCGGTCCAATACTCCGCCGATATCTGCTTTGAACCGTGTAGCCTCGGCGTGGTCAAAATCAAACGGATGTCGGGAAACCGTCTCGGCCAGTAGCTCGATCGTGGGCCGATAGAGGTTGCCGCCGCTCACGTCCATGTACCGCTTGATCGATATCATCGCCACCGCCGGGTGCGCCCCTCTGAATCTATCGGCCATCGGGAACCAAGAGGTTAAGGTTAAAGAATGATGACAAGGGGAGCGCCAGGCCCGGTCCTCCTCATTTATCATTGAAGAACCCGCATGGATTCCCCGACGCGAGCTTCTTCTTACCCAGTATGAGACTTCCGGCTTGGTTTGGCCGCTACGCGGTATTCGCACTGTTGGTTGTGTTCGTCCCTTCCGCGGCCTTCTCCTGCGAGCAGATTCCCGCTGGTCAGACCATCTGGATACGGCTCGTCTCGCCGGTGTCCACTTACACCGCCAAGCCGGGTGACGCGGTCAAGGCCGTCCTTACCGAAGCGATTAAGTGTGACAACGATGCGGACTTCCCGGTGGGTACGCACGTCAGCGGTGTAGTGCATTCGGTGCGCAAGGTGGGCTGGGGCATTCACCACGAAACTGCCGCCTTAGACATTGCCTTCAACCAACTGCATCCCGGCGACGGATCGTCCATAGCCTTCGCAGCCCTGGTAACGGAAGTGGAGAACGCACGTGAACACGTGTCGAAGGGAACAATCCAAGGCATTCGCAGCAGCGACACGCCGGAAGGCCGGATCAGCAGTCGCCTGCGGCATCTGCCGACGTTGAATCCCTATTCGGACTTGGGACTGATTGTTTACAAGGCGACCTTCCCCATCTTTCCCGAACCGGAAATCTATCTCCCGGCTGGGACTGACTTGCGCCTGGAACTGGAAAAACCCATCATGGCTCCGCTGCCGCCGGCGCAGGCCCAGGTGGTCGCTGCCACAGAAACGATCGACGATTTTGAGTGGCAGGAATTCTGGCGGTCGAGTCCTGAGCGCTCCGAAACGACAGCGCTGGCCAGCGCTGACATCGTCAATCTGGCATTTGTCGGCTCGCGCGGGGAGATCGAGACCGCATTTCACGACGCCGGTTGGGTGAACAGCGATGTGCTGAGCCGCCATTCTTTCCTGCGCGAATTTTACGCGTTCCTGAACAATAGCGGTTACGCGCAGTCGCCGATGCGGCCATTCCTGCTGGACGGCAACCAGGCCGACATGAACTGGCAGAAGAGCCTGAACAGTTATGCTCGCCGCGACCATCTGCGCATGTGGAAATGGACGGATTCGACCGACGGCACGACCGTATGGCTCAGCGCATCAACTCACGATTCAGCGGCCGCGCTCTCGCTGCGGCACCATCAATTCCTGCATCATGTCTCACCCGACATTGACGATGAGCGCAGCAAAGTCATTCGCGATTTGACCGCGGCCGGCTGCGTGCAGTCCGTACATATGGTGCAGAGGCCCGACGTGCCCAACCTGACCCAGAACGCCACTGGAGATCCGATCAGGACTGACGGATCGCTCGCGGTAGTCGAACTGAAGGCGTGCCAAAGCCCGGATCCGGAACTGGCGACGGTCCCTCCGCCTGCGCCCTACAAGCCGGGCAACAAGGTATTTCGCTATTTCCGGCGTCAAATCCTCACCTTCCGCAGCGACATCTGGCGGGCCAACATTATCTACAGCGTCTACGATCTCGGCCGCATGAGCGTGGTCGCCTTAAAGCATCACGACAGCTAGCGTGTTAGGCGAGCGGCTGTTCCTGAATGCTGGACGCTGCCTTAAATCTGCATAAGACAGCACCCCATGCCCACGCAGGCGAAAGCCATCCGAGCAGCGTTATGGCGTCCACTCGAAGACCACGCCATTGCCCGAGTTGCCGCCCCAGCCAGCGCCATACAGGTGTCCCTGCGAGTCGCTCGCCAGACCATCGACCGGGAAGCCGCCGTCCGACTCGCCGGTGTACTGGTAAAGCAAGTTGTAGGTCCAGCCACCCGCGCCCGGTGAGAGCTCGAAGAGAGTGCCGCATCCAAATCCCAGTCCGCATCCGGCAAGCCCGCCCTCGAACGTCGTGCCGTAGAGATTGCCGCTGCGGTCGATGAGAAGCGTGCCCACGGGACCGGGAACGGTCGGTGCGCCGCTGGTCAGAAAGTACAGGGTCTGGAAATTCCATTGACTGCCGCCTTCCGGGCTCAGCTCGAAGACCGTCCCGTTGCCGACATAAGAGTAGGCAGTGGTGCCGTAGATATTGCCGGCACTATCGAAAATCAATCCGCCGTAAGGCGCGTATCCGTCTTGTGGGCCGAAGTTGTAGAGAATGTTCTCGGTCCAGCTTCCGCCGGAGGGCACAATTTCGAACACGGTTCCGGAGTTGCCGGCGCCCCCATCGGCAGTCGTTCCGTAGAGGTTGCCGGACGCGTCCATGAGCAGGCCGCTTTCGGGCTGCGAACCGTCAGGAATGCCGGTGAAGCTGTACAGCACGGACTCGGTCCAGCCAGAACCGGAGGCTGACAGCTCGAACACCGTGCCCAACCCCGTCGTTCCACCCGACTGCGTCGTGCCATAAATATTTCCCGCGGTGTCGAGTATCACCGGGCTGTAGGGATTGCCGCCGTCGCTGCCGCCTGTAAACCGATACAGAATGGTTTCTACCCACGGGCACGAGGTGGTTTCGCAAACGTGCGCCGGCGGCGAAAGCTTGAACACGATGCCCTGGTTATCTCCGCCCGTAGTAGTCGTTCCATATAAGGCGTCGCCCGGGCCGATGACCACTGGTGCATTCGGCAACGCTCCATCGTTACCTTGAGACGGATCAGGAAAACTGTAGAGCGGATCAAGCACCCAGCCGGTGCCCCGCTTGGTGACCTTAAAGACCATTCCAAAACCGAATTGGCCCCCGGCAGTGGTTGTGCCGTAGAGATTGCCGGCTCCGTCCCGCGCCAGGCCCGACCACGGCGACGCACCGTCTGGACTGTTGTGGAAGCTATGAAGGACACTCAGCTGCGCTTGGGCGGTTAGCGCCCCGAAGAGCATGAGTAACACTGTGTTGAAGACGAGAGTAATACTGCACCGATTACGAACTGCCGGGAACCTCTCTGACCGCGCCACGCGATGCCTCCTTGAATTCATGGGATCAAATGACTTGCGTCCTTGAAAAGCGAGTTCAAGGTCATAAGCCAGTTCTGAGAGTCTTAATGAAGTAAGTGGCGAGGCCAGATTAGTAGTAGATCTTTTTTCGTACTTCCGACCGGGCGAAGTCAAGTGAAATGCGTGTAACATCTTGATTCCTAGCGCCTTCCAGCCCTTTAGTGTCGTATCGATATCATGTCTGGCAGCATTTTGCGTATGTCTCTCGATGCTTCCGTCTCTACGAAAGTGGCGAGTTGGCGGTTACCCTCGCCATGTTCTGCGGACGGCCCAGAAACGCCCTTCACAGCGCCCATGAGCGGTTAATGAAGCTTGCGAGAGCAAACGTTACAATCGCAACCACATGAGCGAGCGCGCACTTCCGCTGACAGCCAGTCAACTGCGCTCGTTCCGTCGCGCATTGCTGCGCTGGTACGAGCAGGCTCGCCGCGACTTGCCGTGGCGGAGCGATACTGACCCTTATCGCGTCTGGGTCTCCGAGATCATGCTGCAGCAGACGCGCGTTGCCGCGGTGCTGGATCACTACTCGCGCTTCATGAGCCGCTTTCCGACGGTGCAATCTCTGGCCGCGGCGCGTGAGGCGTCGGTGCTCGCCACATGGAGCGGGCTCGGCTACTACCATCGCGCGCGGCGCATGCATCAGGCGGCGAAGGTGATCGCCAGGACACGAAGCGGCGACTTTCCGCACACCGCGGAACAGTGGCTGCAACTTCCGGGTATTGGTCGATACACCTCGGCCGCGATTGCGAGCATCGCGTTCGGAGAACCGGTCGCTGTCGTTGATGGAAACGTCGAGCGGGTTTTGCAGCGGCTGTTCGGGCCAGGGCGTCGCAGTTCCCACGAGGGTGCCCCTGGTCTGGCAGGGTTCGAGACCTCGGTGACAACTACTGCGCCGCGAGTACCCGGGACTGGAAGATCGCCAGACCTGGCGCACCCAATCTCCAGAAACGACGAAAGAGAGACCGCCTGGCGACGGGCGCAAGCCCTGCTCGACCGCAATCGGCCTGGCGATTTCAATCAGGCAATGATGGAATTGGGTGCGACCCTCTGCACGCCGCGTGCGCCCAAGTGCCCGCTGTGTCCGCTGAATTCGTATTGCCAAACCCGAGGCACGAGCGCGCGGCCCGCGTCGGGGGCCCGGAAGAGCAGGGAGCTGCATTATGCGCTGGCCCGCGACCACGACGCCGTGCTGCTGGTGCGTCGCTCGGGCGAGGCTTCGCTTATGGCAGGCATGTGGGAGCTGCCGGAGCTTTCCGTCGGGAAGGTAAATTGTGACGCGCCGCTGGTTCGCCTTCGTCATTCCATTACCGATACCGATTATCGCGTTGCCGTCTTCGCCGTAGCGGCCGATCAGTTGCGGGAGTGTGCAACTGACGCGAAGTGGTTTACCAGCCGCCAATGTGAGCGCTTGGCGCTCACCGGACTCGCGCGCAAAATCCTGCGCCGTGTTGCCCTTGCATCGGGAGCGGCTCTCGCCGTATCTAATTAAAGCGGAATGAAATTTATTGGTGCCCCAGGCACTTTTATCCGCTTCTTCTTCAGGAGGTCGAGGTCGATGCCCGCACTTGAGGCCGGTGTTCTCGCGCCGGAATTCTCGCTGCCCATGGTTGATGGCAAAGTTGTGTCGCTGAGCGACGAGCTCAAGAAGGGACCGGTCCTGCTGGCGTTCTTTAAGGTCGGTTGCCCGGTTTGCCAGTATGCTTTCCCCTTTTATGAGCGGATGTACCAGACGAACCGCAATGCCGGCGTCAGCTTCGTCGGCGTCTCGCAGGACAACGCGAAGGATACGGCAGCTTTCATGAAGCAGTTCGGCGTGACCTTCCCGGTTGCGCTTGACGACCCGGCGAATTACGCCGTCTCCAACGCCTACGGCCTGACGAACGTTCCCACGCTGTTCTACATCGAGCCTGGCGGTGAGATCGACGTCTCGTCGGTGAGCTGGTCGAAGGCCGATGTTGAGGCGATCAATCATAAGCTTGCCGAACGCCTCCAGCAGCCGCCCGCAGTTCTTTGGCGCAAAGGCGATGACGTGCGCGATTTCCGCGCTGGTTGAACCTCCAAGAATTGATCCGCCGTGTGCGGATCGCTTTGACAACCCAATCCAGTCGCGGTTGGCTCTACAATGAGAATTCTCCCTGCGCATCGCGGCAGTCACAGGAGACTCTTTGTTAGCCCGGACCTCGTCAGTCGCAATCATCGTTTGTCTTTCCGCGGGTCTGCTTGTTTCGCAGGCCAATCGCGCCTCCGATTCTGCTCACTCCAGGAACGATCCTCCGGTTCCACAAGTTGCCGGACTTGCTCCTTCGGCTGAGCAGGCCATGGCGGCCATCGATGCGTCGCGCATTCGCGCGCAGGTTCGCTTTCTCGCCAGCGATCTGCTAGAGGGCCGGGGGACTGGACAACGCGGCGGCGATCTGGCTGCTGAGTACATCGCCACGCAATTCGCGTTGTATGGCCTCGCACCCGCGGGCGATAACGGCACGTTTCTCCAGAAGGTGCCGCTGGAAGGAATCGCAACCCAGAGCGACAGCACGCTGGCGCTGCTTCCCAACAACGGCGCGCCGATCGACTTGAAGTATCGCGCCGACTTCGTCGCCATGGACAACACCGGCAAGACGCGCGCCGACATCGATGCAGGTCTGATCTGGATGGGTTACGGCATCGACGCGCCGGAGTTTAGCTGGAACGACTATCGCGACGTCGATGTCCGCGGCAAGGTGCTGCTGATGCTGGTCAATCAGCCGCAGTCGGATGACCCAAAGTCGTTCGGCAAAGCGCTCACCTATTACGGCCGCTGGACGTACAAGTTCGAAGAGGCCGCGCGCAAGGGAGCAGCAGGCGTGATTCTCATCCATAAAACCGAAATGGCGAGTTATGGATGGAGCGTTGTGCGCAACTCGTGGTCGGGCGAGCGCTCGCAGCTGCGCAACGATCCGTCGCCTAAGCTCGCGCTGGCTGGATGGATCCAACTCGACGCGGCGCGCGCGCTAACGCAGGCCTGCGGCATGAATCTTGACGACATGATCGCCTCGGCGGGCAAGCGCGGATTTAAACCGGTCGCGCTTCCGGCGAAAGCTCGCGCCACCATCCTCAGCAAGGTTCGCGACTTCGACTCCAGCAACGTCATCGCCAGGCTGACGGGCAGCGATCCCACATTGCGGGACGAGGCCGTGGTGTACAGCGCACACTACGATCATCTCGGCATCGTACCCGGAATGGCGGGCGACAACATCTACAACGGCGCGCAGGACAACGCGACCGGCGTCGCGATTCTGCTGGAGATTGCTCGCGCTTATTCCGCAGCCAAGCAGCCGCCGAAGCGCTCCGTCTACTTCGCGTCGGTCACGGCGGAAGAGCAGGGTCTGCTCGGCTCGGAATATCTAGGCAAGCATCCGCCCATCGCGGCGCGCAACATTTCGCTGGCGCTGAACTACGATGACGTTCCGCCACTCGGCGTGCCGGAAGAGGTGAACGTTGCCGGCGCCGAGCGCACTACGTTCTATCCCGCGGTCGAGCGCACCGCGCGCCAGTTCGGACTGACCATCGTGCCCGACGCGCGTCCCGAAGCCGGTCATTACTATCGCTCCGACCACTTCAGCTTCGCCCGTGCTGGAGTTCCGGCGTTCTCTATCGATGAGGGCGACAAGTATCGCGGCCACGATCGCGAGTGGGGAACGCAGCAGGCCGAAGATTACGTCGCGCATCATTATCATCAGCCCAGCGACGAATATCGCCCGTCCATGGATTTTCGCGGCGACGCTGTGATGGCGCGCTTCGGCATCGCGCTGGGCTGGGAAGCCGCGAACCAGAGCGATGAAGTCGAGTGGCGCGACGGTGACGAGTTCGCGCGCCTCCGGAGCGCCAGCCAGGCGGGAAGCCACTAGACTTGGTGACCCAGGTGAGCGTGGGACATTCCCTCCACGATGCAATTGTCAAAGACCGAACTACCATGCCGACCTCAGTCGGCAACTACACCGGCACTTGCTGCTCCCGCAGCTTGTGCTTCAAATCGGCGGCGATCAGCTGACCGTGAAAGCGTCCGTTCTCGATGAAGATCTCGCTGGTGCGCATGCCCGCGATCAGCACGCCCGCCAGATAAATTCCCGGCACATTGCTCTCCAGTGTCTGCCGATCGACGACCGGCTTCTTGTCGGCTTCCTCGCTCAGCTTGATCCCGAGCGAGCACAGAAATTCGAAGTCGGGATGATAGCCGGTCAGCGCGAAAACATAATCGTTCGGCAGCGTGACTTCACCTTCCGGAGTCGCGAGCACCACATGCTCCAGCGTGATCTCGCGCACCGTGCTATTGAAGTACGCGTTGACCTGTGCGGCCTTGATGCGATTCTCGATGTCGGGCTTGATCCAGTACTTCACCGACGGCGAAATGCCCGGCCCGCGATGCACCATGGTCACGCGCGCGCCGTGCCGCCACAATTCCAGCGCGGCAATGGCGGCTGAGTTCTTGCCGCCAACGATCAGCACATCGTGCGCGAAGAAGGGATGCGGCTCGCGATAATAGTGCAGCACCTTGGGCAGGTTCTCGCCGGCAACGTTCATCTGATTGGGGCGATCGTAATAGCCGGTGGCAAGGATCAGCTTGCGCGCGCGATATTCGCGCTTGTGGCCATGAATGTTCGTGGTATGCACGACGAAGTTGTTATCGCAGCCTTCGATCTTTGCGACCGGCTCGTACTGCCGCACGTCGAGCTGATAATGCTCGGTGACCTTGCGGTAATACTCCAGCGCTTCCTGCCGGGTCGGCTTCTGGTTTGGACTGGAAAACGGAATGTCGCCAATCTCCAGCAGCTCGGGCGTGGTGAAGAACGTCATGTTGCTGGGATAGTTGAACAGCGAATTTACCAGACAGCCTTTGTCGATGTTGGCGACGGTCAAGCCGGCGCGCTTGACGTCGATGCCGCACGCCAGTCCGGTCGGACCCGCGCCAATGACGATCACATCGAACGAGAACTTCTCTGTGGCTTCACGATCCATGAAGACAGGATAAGGGGAAGCGCTGTTGGTTGTCAGTTGCCGGTTCTGCGGACCGCGATTCACATGCCCCTCTTTCATCCCTCGCGTTTCGCCGGATGCGCCCGCATTACGCCGTTTGCTTTGCGTCCTGCGGCTCCGATGTTGCGGTGACCGCCGGTTTTTTAGCCGCTGCGTACTTTTGCTGTGCCGCGACCTCCGACATCAGCCGCACCAGTTCCGGTATAGTTCTCGCAGCTTGTGCTGAAGGGTAGTGCCCTATCAGGACACCACCCGCTAAAGCGATTCTTGATAAGTACTCGATAGAATGCGCGATGCTGAGGTCTTTTCATGCAGACAAAACTTCAATCGCGACCGGACTTGTTGCTCCTCCTGTCTTTGCTGCTGCTGATTCTGTTCACTCCCGTGATGGACCACGGCGGCTGGCGCCGACTGGTGCTCGCGGCCCTCACCTTCATTCCAGTCATGTTATCCACGGTGAGATTGTCGCAAATCAGAGTGTGGGTGTGGCCGTCGGTTCTGTTGATGGTGGGCACTCTGATCACCCTGGTGGCAAGTAACCTCTTCCACAGCCCAGTACTCAATGCGATTCGATGGGGATTTTTGGCCGTGTTCTTCGCCGTCGTTGCCGCGGGGCTTTTTTCCTATCTCAGGAAGTCTCGTTCGATCACTTTCTCGCACCTCTTCACTGCCATCAATATTTATCTGCTGCTTGGGATGCTATGGGCGGCGATTTACTGTGCGACGGATGCTCTTTATCCAGGTTCAATCCAGTTGGGAAGCCACGCAATCGATCGTCAGAGTGAACTGCTTTATTTCAGCCTGATAACACTCTCGACGGTTGGCTATGGCGATGTGACGCCGGTGAGCGGGGAAACGCGTATGCTGGCGGCACTGGAGGGGGTGACCGGAGTTCTCTACATAGCGATTACAGTGGCGATCCTGGTAAGCAGGTTCAAGCATGAGCTGCCGGATTAGCGTGACGGGTAATTGCCTATCGATGACAAGGCATGAGTCGCGCCGAAGACGGGATGACGCGTTAACAACGCGCGCGCCGCTGGCCTTAAGGCCATCTCCACCCACGCCGGCTGCGAGCTCTCGCGTTTTGCGTTCAAGTACTGATGGGCAGTGGAACGTTCGCTCCGTGATTTCGCGCCAGCCATCGATTTCCACGCCCCACCAACGTCCAGGGTTCGTTGACTTGCCTGTTTAGCCAACGTAAGATTCGCGGCAATGATCGGCCAGAGCATCTCGCATTACCGCATTGTCGAGAAGTTGGGCGGCGGCGGGATGGGGATTGTCTACAAGGCCGAAGACCTGAGCCTGCATCGCTTCGTCGCGCTGAAGTTTCTGCCGGATGAGTCGGCGCACGATCCGCACGCCCTGGCGCGTTTTGAGCGGGAGGCGCAGGCTGCTTCCGCCCTGAACCACCCCAACATCTGCACCATTTATGAGATTGGCGAGGCGGAGGGTCGAACCTTCATCGCCATGGAGTTCCTTGAAGGTAAGACGCTGGAGGACTTTATTGCCGGGCGGCCGGTGGAGACCGAGACGCTGTTGTCGCTGGCCATCGAGATCACCGACGGGCTGGATGCTGCTCACACCCGGGGCATCGTCCATCGCGATCTCAAGCCGGCGAATATTTTCGTCACCGAGCGCCGGCACGCCAAGATACTCGACTTCGGCTTGGCCCAAGTGGCGCAACCAGTGGCCGCACCCAGCCCCGATGACGCCGAAACGAAACTATCTTCGCTGACGGTCCGCGGCGTTCCCATGGGAACCCTGCGCTACATGTCGCCGGAGCAGGCCCGCGGCAAGGAACTGGATGCGCGCACCGACATCTTCTCCTTCGGCGCAGTGCTCTACGAGATGGCGACCGGGACGATGCCGTTTCGGGGCGACACCGCGGCCGCCATCTACGACGCCATCCTCAATCGCGATCCGGCGCCGGCTCTGCGCTTGAATCCCGAGCTGCCCACCAAGCTGGACGATATCGTTTTGAAGGCCCTGGAAAAGGATCCTGGGCTGCGTTACCAGCACGCCTCCGAAATCAGGACAGACCTGCAAAGGTTACAGCGGGGATCGGACTCCGGCCGCGGAGGTTGGAATAGCGACATTGGCCGCGATCGTGAGGCGCACGCGCCGGCGAAGCGAGTGGATCGCCTTCGCAAGCTGGGCGTGCTGGCCTTGGTCCTGCTAGTCTTGGCAGCGGCGGTGGGAGGCTATTTCTGGCAAAGTCGACGCCACGCCAGCGCCGCCTCCGCGAATACCGCGTCCATCGCAGTTCTGCCCTTTGCAGACATGAGTGCGGGCAAGGATCAGGAATATTTCTCCGACGGACTTGCCGAAGAACTCACCAACGATCTCGCTAAGGTGCCCGGGTTGAAGGTGGCGGGCCGGTCTTCCGCCTTCCAGTTCAAAGGCAGGAACGAAGATGTGCGGACGGTCGGACAGAAGCTCAACGTAGCCAACATTCTGGAAGGAAGTGTGCGCCGGGATGGCAACCGCGTTCGCATCACCGCCGAGCTCACCAAAGCGAATGATGGCTTTCAGCTCTGGTCAGAGGAATACAACGCCGAGATCAAAGACATCTTTGCGGTGCAGGATCAAATCGCCCGCGCGGTGACTGGGGCATTGCAAGTCAAGCTGCTCGGCGGCAACGCAACCCCCGACCTTGCGGGATCGAAAGTAGCGAATCCCGCCGCCTATCAGGCTTATCTGCAGGCGGCCTATTTCTTGAATCGGGGATCGGACAAGACAAACTACGACAAGGCTCTGGATTACGCCGACCAGGCGATCAAGCTGGACCCGAATTTCGCCGACGCCTGGGCGCTGCGGTCAACCATATTTGCCGGTATGGCCGCAGACGGATTCATGAACGTCGGGTCAGGATTTCTCCGGGCGCGCGAAGATGCCGAGCAGGCCATCGCTCTGGACCCGCATTCGTCCGAGGGATACCTATCGCTGGCGAATATACGCTTGGGGTATGACTTCGATTGGGAAGGGGCCGAAGATGCCCTGAGTAAAGCGGCCGCACTAGAACCAGGAAGTGTTGACGTGCTCTCCTCTCGCGCCGACTTGCAGCAAGTGTGGGGGCGTCTGGACGAAGCCATCGAGTTACGGAAACGGGCAGTCGCCTTAGATCCGCTCTGTGCTTGGTGTTATTTTTTCCTGGGAAACGATCTTTTCAACAATGGACAGTACAACGAAGCCAACAAGGTATTGCAGAAGGCTCTGGAGCTGGACCCGCAACAGGGATTCGTTCACTTCGTACGGGGACAGATCTTACTGGCTCAAGGGCGCCCGCAAGACTCTCTGGTGGAGATGCAGCAGGAGACCAACGACTGGTTGAAGTTGACGGGAGAGGCGCTGGCTTATCACTCCCTGGGCCGTCAGCGGGCGGCGGAAGCCGTGTTGAAAGAACTCATCGACAAGCATGGTAGCGATTCGGCATATCAGATCGCCCAGGTATATGCATATCGCGGAGAGATGGACAAAGCACTCGACTGGCTAAACCGGGCCTACCAACAGCACGACTCCGGCTTGCCATATCTCAAGTCCGATGGGCTGTTCAAGAGCCTACACCAGGGCCCGCGCTACCTCCACCTCCTGGAAAAAATGCAGTTAACGCAGTGAGAGTGATAGGCAGATTGATTCACTCGAAGATTGCCGGGTTCCCGGTCCTTGCATCGGGTGCCCCATCCCTTCGCTTTCCTTGTGAAAAGGTGGGAGACAAAGCATTCCGGTAGGTTTGATATCCAGTTCCAGTGCGCGGCGTCACCTGGCGTAAAAAGCCTTTGCAACTTGTGGCAAGAATCTTGCAACATACTTTTGCGTATTCCGAGTCCCACGAGGACCGGGTTCCGAGCCCATGTCTTTGCCTCAAGGTCCCACGCTTACGAGCGAGGCTAAGCCGCGCTTCGCCACCCTCTGTATGGTGGTCGCCGTGGCGTTCGCCTGGGGCGTGTTGGCGACGGTCGCCAAATCGGCGCCACAGCCCAGCAGCGCACTCCAGCTCAACACCGGTGAGCAGATTTACCGTGCCGCGTGTATCGCCTGTCACGGTCCTGCGGGAAAAGGCGTGCCGGCGGAACAGCGCGGATTCAAGCAGCCCTCGACCTTCCCCGACTTCACCCGCTGCGACCAGACCACCTCGGAACTCAACAATGATTACCGTGCGGTGGTCACCAATGGCGGGCCGTATCGCGGCTTCTCGCAGATCATGCCGTCGTTCAAAGACGCGCTTACGGCGCAGCAAATCGACGAGGTGGTGCGCTACCTTCGCGGCTTTTGCAATACGGCACGCTGGCCTCGCGGCGAACTGAATCTGCCGCTGGCGCTGGTCACCGAGAAGCCTTACCCCGAGGATGAAGTTGTGCTCACGTCAGGGGTGAACGCCACGGGCCCGGGAGCGGTTACCAGTCACGTCATCTACGAGCAACGTTTCGGGGTTAAGAACCAGCTCGAAGTCGATGTGCCGATCTCGTTCATGCAGCCGGAGCGCACCTGGTATGGCGGCGTGGGCGACGTATCGATGGGAGTGAAGCGGGTGATCTTCTCGCATCTGGCTACGGGTGAAGGTCTGGGCGCGGGCACCATCTTCAGCCTGCAAGGCAACATCAACCTTCCCACCGGCAACAGCGCGCACGGATTAGGGTCGGGCACCACGGAATTCGAGCCGCTGGCTGAAGCCGGTCAGCTCTTCCGCACCAACACATTCTTTCAGTTTCAAACCGGCGCCACCTTGCCGGTTGATACCAGCAAGGCTCCGCAGTCGGTGTTCTGGCACACGGCGGTTGGGCAGATGTTTCCGCAAGGCAATGGTCTGGGGCGTCTGTGGTCGCCGATGGTCGAATTTCTGGCCGACCGCGATCTGGTGAATAACGCGCGCACCGACTGGGACGTTTTGCCCGAGATGCAGGTGACGCTCAGCAAGCGGCAACATGTGCGCGGCAATGTGGGCGTGCGCTTTCCGGTCAGCAACACGCAAGGCCGCTCGACGCAGGTGTTGTTTTATGTTCTCTGGGATTGGCAAGAAGGCAGCTTGCTGAAGGGTTGGTGATGAGGAAGATTCTGTACATGATGCTGGCGATTGCCTTGGTGCCCTGGTTCTGGGAATCGGCCCGCGCCGGTAAGAATGACCACTCGCCGGATGTGGCGTTTCACACCGCAGACCGCTGCCTGGCGTGTCACAACGGTCTAACCACGCCGGATGGGAAGGACGTTTCCATCGGCTACGCGTGGCGCGCCAGCATTATGGCGAACTCCTCGCGCGATCCTTATTGGCAGGCGAGCGCGCGCCGCGAAGCCATCGACCATCCTGAAGTCAGCGCCAAGGTGCAGGACGACTGCTCCATCTGCCACATGCCCGTCACCCGTTACGAGGCGAAGCTGCGGGGGCGCGAAGGCGAAATATTTGCCTTCCTGCCGTTCAACAGCAAGTCCGACGAGCAGAGCGCGCAGGCCCAGGACGGTGTCACCTGTTCGGTTTGCCACCAGATCAGCAAGGAAAAGCTGGGGACGAAGGAGGGCTTCACCGGAGGTTTCGTCGTCGAAAAGCCCGCAACGCGCGACGATCATCCAGAATACGGGCCATATCTGATTCAGCCCGGCCAGGCGTTGATCATGCAAAGCTCGACCGGCGGATTTCGGCCGACACATGGCTCGCACGTTGAGGACTCGGCGTTGTGCGGCACTTGTCACACGCTGTACACCACGGCGTACGGCGAGGGCGGCAAGCCCATCGGCGTGCTTCCCGAACAGATGCCGTACCTGGAGTGGCTGCACAGCGACTATGGGGGACAGCAGAGCTGCCAGTCGTGCCACATGCCCGAGGTGAATGGGCCGGCGCCCATCGCGGCCGTGTTGGGCGTCGACCGGCTGAGCGTCCGCCAGCACTACTTCAGCGGCGGCAACTTTTTTATGCAGCGGCTGCTCAACAACTATCGCGATGAACTGGCGGTTGCCGCGTTGTCGCAGGAGCTGACCAGCGCGGCAGATCGCACGTCGGAGTTTCTGCAGTCCTATTCCGCGTGGGTCTCGATTCCCAGGGTGACCACCGAGAACGGCAGGTTGCAAATCGAGGTGCTGGTCGAAAACCTGACCGGGCACAAAATGCCGACAGCTTTTCCGTCTCGCCGGGCGTGGTTGCATCTGGCCGTGCGTGACCGCAATGGAAAGACAATGTTTGAGTCGGGCGCGCTCAATCCCGACGGCTCGATCGCCGGCAATCCGAACGACGTCAATCCCGAACGCTACGCGCCACACTATCGCCGCATTGACAGCAGCGATCAGGTCGAGATCTACGAGTCGATCATGGGCGATTCCGCCGGGCGTGTAACTACCGGGCTGCTCGATGCCGTGCGCTATTTGAAGGACAATCGCCTCTTGCCTCACGGCTTTGACAAGCTGACCGCCGACCACGACATTGCGGTCATCGGCGACGCGGCTGGCGATCCCAACTTCACCGGCGCCGGCGATCGCGTGGAGTATTCGGTGCCGCTGGGGGACGCGGCCGGCCCTTATCACGTTGAGGCTGAGCTTTGGTATCAACCCATCGGTTATCGCTGGGCGCACAACCTCGCGCCGTACGAGGCGGCCGAAACGCAACGCTTCGTGGGATATTACGAGGCGATGTCTGCGGGAACGGCAATTGTCCTGGCACACGCCGAAGCGACCCGCTGAATAATCAGAACCGCAGGTCGCACTGAATAAGGCGCCGGGCGCCTTACTCCGCCCAGGATGACGAAAGCCAGACAATCAGTTTGAGATTTCCGCCGCGGATTTGCTCCTACTCGTTCCTCAACGCCTCCATCGGCTCGATGGATGCGGCGCGCCGTGCCGGAATCAGGCTGGCGGCCAGGCCCACAATCGTTAGTCCCAGTGCGAGCAGGCCAATCGCCATGGCATCGCGCGTGACCGCCATCGGAATGATGCTGATGAGCAAGCGCCGCGACGCGATGCTGCCCACCACGCCGATAACAACTCCGGAGACCATCAACAGGGTCGCGCGGCTCAGCACGAGGCGCAGGATCTCGGGCCGCGACGCCCCCAGGGCCATGCGCACGCCGATGTCGCGCGTCTGCAGGCTGACTTCCTGGCTGAGAACGCCATAGATTCCCGTCAGCGCCAGCACCACCGCGATCACCGCGAAGATGCTGAACAGCCAGCCCTGCATGCGGTTGAAGACCAGCGCGTCGGCCAGCACGTCGTCCATGGTCTCCGGGGTCTGGAAGGGAACGGTGGGCCCGACTTCATGCAGCGCCTGCCGCAGCGCTCCCACAATCGTGTCCGGCGGGACCGTGGTGCGCACGAACAGCGCCATCGGCGTCAGCATGTCGCCGCTCTGGTTCACCGGTACGGCTGACATGGGATAGTTCACCTCGGCCAGCGGCGGATCCTCGAACGATTGCCGGCCATTGCTCACCACCCCGATGATGGTCTGGTTACCGTGGTCCTGCTTGATCTGCTTGCCGAGCGGCTCCTCGCCGGGCAGAAAAGTGTCCACGAACTTCTGGTTGACGATCACCACGTCGGGCGCGCCGGGCTTGTCAATCGCCGGATCGAACAGCCGCCCGCGCAACAGGCGCAGCCCCATAGCCTGGTACCATTCTGGCGACACCATGCGGACCTCGGCCAGTCGCTCACGATCGGGCGGGTCCGGAGCTTTGCCCACCATCTGGATGCCGGTGTTCCATCCCCACTCGATGAGCGGAATCAGGCGGTTATATCCCGCGGCCTTCACCCCCGGCATCGCGCGCACCTTCTCTTGCAGCGGACGATACAGCGCCACATCCAGGTCCTTGCCGGCGTAGTCGCCGGGGGAGACGTTGATCTCCAGCGTGAGCAGGTGGTCGGTGGTGTAGCCGAAGTCCAGGTGCTGCATGCGCCAGAGCTGCATCAGCACCAGCCCGGTGCAAACCAGCAGCATCAACGACAGCGCAACCTCGGCGACCACAAATGCTGAACGCACGCGATAATCCTCGCGTTGCGTGCCGGCGTTCGCGCCGGATTTCAGCGACTGATTGGGATCGCTGGTCGACATCTTGCGCGCCGGCAGAATTCCGAAGATCAGGCTGGAGACAATCGCAATTGCCAATGCCGCGACAAAGACTGTGAGGTTGAGATGAATGTCGCCGCCGCGCTGGAACGATTTGCTGAGGAACTGCTCAAGAGCGATGGTGATGCCCCAGCCGATGAGCAGTCCGACAATGGCGGATATCAGGCCAAGCACGCAATTTTCCAGCAGAACCTGGCGAAGGATGCGCACGCGGCCGGCGCCCAGTGCGGTGCGAATGGCCATCTCGCGCTGGCGGCCAACGCCGCGCGCCAGCAGCATCACCGCAACATCCACGCAGGCGATCAGCAGCACGAACACGACGCCCGCGGCCATGATCCATAGCGCCTGTCTCTGGTCCTTGCCGGTCACAAACATGCTCAGCGGCATCACGCGCGCCGTGCGTCCTTTGTCCGTATCGGGGTGGGCCTGTCCGATGTTCGCCAGCACGTGATTCATGTCAGCCTGGGCTTGCGCCACGCTGAGGCCCGGCTTCACACGGCCAATTACGCGCATCCAGTGATCGCCGCGCGACGTGCGCAGCTCTTTGGGGATGCGCATCGGCGTATAGAGCAGGTTCGGCATACTGATGGGAAAGCGGAAGCCCGCCGGCATCACGCCAACGATGGTGTACGGAAAGCCGTCGACGTGCACCGACTGGCCGACGACGCTGGGATTGCCGCCGAAGTCCTGCTGCCAGACCTCGTAGCTAAGCACCGCCACGCTGTTGCGGCCATCCTGCTCCTCGCCGGGCAAGAATGTCCGGCCCAGCAGAGGCTTCACCCCGAAGACATCGAAGAAGTGATCGGTGACTGCGCTGTTGTGCAGGTGGACAATCTGCGAACCGGTATTGAGATTGACGCCGCCGAACGAGGCGTAGCCCGCCAGCGCTTCAAAGGTCTGGCTCTGCTCGCGCTCGTCGAGGTAAGAGGGCCACGATGCCGGCTGGCTGTATCCGGCGGGGGCGCGCGTCTCGAGGTAGACGAGGCGGTCAGGCTCAGGATAGGGCAGCGGCCGCAGAACGGTGGCGTAGATGACACTGAACATCGCGGTGGCCGCGCCGATACCCAGCGCCAGCGTAAGCACGGCGACGATGGTGAATCCCGGCGACTTGCGCAGTTGCCGCAGCGCAAAACGAAAATCCTGGCGGAAGGAATACATGCGCGCACCCCAATGTAGGAAGCTGGGGTGATAGACGGAAAGAGCAGCCTTCTGGTTCCGTCAAAAAGCAATCAACCACAGAGACACAGAGGCGCAGAGAATCAATTCATTAGCTCTTAAGTCTTCGGCCCAAGAATCTCCGACCCAATAGAAACGCTGCTCCGTACAGAAGCGCATTTGAAAGGGCAAATATCAAAGCCAGCTTCCAGCGAAGCGAAGTGGTCGTGGTCGTAAGTATGTAAGACATGGGTGGACTGAGAAGCGATGTCGGAGCGAGTATGAAGTAGGACACCGAAAAATCGCGATTGGGAAAGTGGGAGTTCGCGTAGTATGCAAAAGCCACAACCAAGAGCGCAATCCAAAACCCGACCGTCGCTCCAATCAGCCCCCATTTTCTTGGTGTGACCACAAAAACAAACCTCTTGGAGTTTCTAGATCCCTCTGTGTCTCTGTGCCTCTGTGGTGAAAGGTCCTTTATTTCGCTACTGCTTCGGTCTGTGGCTTCCAGCGCAGCACCGGCTTGCGCGCGGCGCTCACTTCATCCAGCCGCGAGATGCGCGTGTTGTGCGGCGCGGTCACGATCAGCTCCGGATCCTGCTCGGCTTCCTCAGCAATCGACTTCATGGCGTCGATGAACAGGTCGAGCTCTTCTTTAGACTCGCTCTCTGTTGGTTCGATCATCAGCGCGCCATGAACCACCAGCGGAAAGCTGACCGTGTACGGATGGAAGCCGTAATCGATCAGCCGCTTGGCGATGTCGCCGGTTTTGATGCCCTTGCGGTTCTGCAGCCGATCGCTGAAGACCACCTCGTGCATGGTTGGTGTGGAGTACGGCAGGTCGTAGACGCCTTCCAGCTTCTTGCGAATGTAGTTGGCATTAAGCACCGCGTCTTCGGTGGTCTGGCGCAAGCCGTCGGGGCCGTTGGCCATGATGTAGGCCAGCGCCCGGACGTGCATTCCGAAATTGCCGTAGAACATGCGGACGCGGCCAATCGAGTTCGGCCGGTTGTAGTCGAAGCCGAGCGTGCCGTCGGGCTTCTGGATCACGATGGGCGTGGGCAGGAACGGCTCGAGAATTTTTTTGCACGCCACCGGCCCTGAGCCCGGGCCGCCTCCACCGTGCGGCGTGGAGAACGTCTTGTGCAGGTTCAGGTGCATGACGTCGGCGCCGAAATCGCCCGGACGAACTTTGCCGACCAGCGCGTTCATGTTCGCGCCGTCCATGTACATCAGCGCGCCCTTGGCATGCAGCACGTCGGCAATCTTGTGGATCTCCTGCTCGAAGACGCCGAGAGTGTTGGGATTGGTCAGCATCAGCGCCGCGACATCTTCATTCACCTGCGCTTCGAGCGATGCAATGTCGACCATGCCCGCAGCGTTCGACTTGATGTTCTCGACGGTGTAGCCCGACATCGCGGCGGTCGCGGGATTGGTGCCGTGCGCCGAATCGGGGATAAGGATCTTCTTGCGCGGATTGCCGCGCGATTCCAGATAGGCGCGAATCATCAGGATGCCGGTGAACTCGCCATGCGCGCCCGCCGCGGGCTGCAGTGTGATCGCGTCCATGCCGGTGATCTCGATGAGCTGCTCGCTCAGCATCTTCAAAATGCGCAGCGCGCCCTGGCTGATACGCTCCGGCTGATACGGATGCGCTTCGGCCAGGCCCATCAACCGCGCGACGTACTCGTTCACGCGCGCGTTGTACTTCATGGTGCACGAGCCCAGCGGATACATGCCGTGATCGACCGCGTAGTTCCAGGTCGAGATGCGGGTGTAGTGGCGAATGATTTCGATCTCGCTGACCTCGGGCATCTCGCCCAGGTCCTCGCGCGCGTGCTCGCCCAGCAGTTCCGCGGCATCGACTTGGGGTACATCGAGCGGCGGCAGCTTCCAGGCGCGCTTACCCGGCGACGACTTCTCGAAAATCAAGCCTTCGTTCTGGCTGATGTGGGTGGTAGCTTTCTTGATTTTGGCGTTCGGGTTCACAGCGCCACCTCCTTCGCAGCCGCGTCAATCGAGGCTTTCGTGCTTGTCTCGGTGCAGCACCACAGGGCTGCATTGCTCAGCTCGGGATAGAACTTCTTCAGTGGGAAACCTCCGATGATTCTCTCGTGCAGCAGCTTGTCGTTGATGGCGTAAGGATCGGTTTTGGTTTCGATGACGAACTCGTTGAAGCGCGGCGCGCCGTCGAAGAGCAGCGTCGCTCCGGCTTTCTTGAACTGTTCGGCCGCGTAGTGCGCCTTGGCGAGGTTGTGCTTCGCCAGTTCTTTGAGGCCTTCGCGCCCGTAGATGCTCATGAAGATGCCGCACATCAGAGCGACCAGGCCCTGGTTGGTGCAGATGTTTGATGTGGCTTTCTCGCGGCGAATGTGCTGCTCGCGCGTCGAAAGCGTCAGGACAAAGCCACGGTGGCCTTCCTTGTCGCGCGTTTCGCCAACAAGACGTCCCGGCATCTGGCGGATGAACTTTTCTTTGGTGGCGATGACGCCGCAGTACGGTCCGCCGAAGCCCAGCGGCACGCCGAACGACTGCGCCTCCATGCTGACAATGTCGGCCTCGGCTGGAGGCTTCACGATGCCCAGCGAAACTGCTTCGGCGATGGAGACGATCAGCAGCGCGCCCTTGCTGTGCACGATATCGGCGAGCGCGGCCACATCTTCGATGGTGCCGAAGAAGTTTGGCGACTGGATGAGCACGCCGGCGGTGTCATCGTCGAGCGCCATGTCGAGGGTGTCGAGGTCGACGCGGCCATTTTTCGCGTAACCGAAGGTCGTGATGGGCATGCCCTGGTAGCGCGAGTAGGTGGTGATGACCTCGCGATACTCGGGGTGCACGGTTGACGCGACGGCGCACTTGGATCGACCGGTGACGCGCGCGGCCATCATCAGCGCCTCGGCTGCGCCGGTCGAGCCGTCGTACATGGAGGCGTTGGCCACGTCCATGCCGGTCAGCTCGCAGATCATGGTCTGAAATTCGAAGATCGATTGCAGCGTGCCCTGCGCGATCTCCGGCTGGTAGGGCGTGTAGGCGGTGAAGAACTCGCCGCGCGAAACCAGCGAGTCGATGACCACCGGACGATAGTGCGAATATGCGCCTGCGCCGAGGAAGGTGGCGAAGCCCTGCGCGCTGTTGGCGGCGCGCTCGCGGAAGAATTCCACGATCTCGCTCTCGGCGTACTGGCGCGGGATGTTGAGGTCGCCCTTCAGGCGATACTCGGCTGGGATGGCGGCGAAGAGATCGTCGATGGATTTCGCGCCGATCTCGCGCAACATGGTGTCGCGGTCGGCCTGCGATTTAGGAAGATAGCGCATGGGTACCTGTAGCTTTCCTGGGCGTCGTGTTGTTTGCCTTGTGTCAGGGCACGAGTTGAGTCGTGCCGAACGACACGATCATTATTTTCATCCAGCGGGCTTCGGCCTGCGAGGAATCTTTTGACTGGAACCCGATATAGATAACGGTCGCGCGATATCGGATGCAGGCTGAACCAGAGTGCTCATCCTGACTGAGCCGAATCGCGCAGGTGCGGCGCTCTTTTCAACGCTCTGTCCCGCCGCAACAGAAGGGCAGACTTGGCGCGGCTTAGCCTCGCCAACTCACCGGCATCCTTTGCGAACCGATCGGCGACCTTGACGAGCGCTTCAGGCGAAAGCGATTCTGCTGCCGTTCGGCCGGACTCTGATCTTTTCCGGTTGCGCGACAGATCTCGCGTCTGTTGGCGGAGGCGCTCCATCGTCTGCGTGAATTCTTCGAAATTCGCGAGATCCATGGTTTGGTGCCGCCGCTGCGCGGCTCTGTCTTCAAGGTTACGCTACCCAGAACTCCGCTTCGCTGCGCCCTGGGCTAAGTTGACTCCGCGCCTTCCGGCGCTCGATCCAATCGTTCGCACATCGATAGCGTGGAGCAGCCGAGATCAACAATTCAGGCAAATCCTCGCGAGCGGCACTTCGGCTAATTGCTAGCTGCTAATTGCTGCCCTTAGTGCCCGCCCTCTTCGGCGATGAACTTGTCGTAATCGGCGTTGGAGAGCAACTGGCCGGCCTCGCCCGGATCCTTGAGCTTGACCTTGATCATCCAGGTGTTGTTCGCGTCTTTGTTCACCTGTTCGGGGGCGGTGTTGAGGGCTTCGTTGACCTCGGTAACAGTGCCGGTCACGGGCGCAAACAGGTCACTGACGGCCTTCACCGATTCGACGGAGCCGAAGGTTTTGCCGGCCGCGATTTCGGTGCCCGCTTTCGGCAGCTCGACGAATACGATGTCGCCCAGCTGGTTCTGCGCATAGTCGGTAATGCCGATCGTTCCGACGCCGCCGTCGACCTTCAACCACTCGTGCTCTTTGGTGTACTTATAATCCGCGGGATAAGCCATCTCTATGCCTCCTGGCATCCGATTTTGTCGCAGTGTTGTCAGTTTCCGGTTGTCGGTTTTCGGGCGAACTCTGCATCGCCGAGACCTGACAACTGACACCCGACAACGGCTTCAGCTCTTCTTCGGCCGCTTGTAAAACGGCGTGGGCACGACCTTGCACTTCACTGCTGTAGCCCGGCACTGCACCACTACTTCGTTGCCGATCTCCGACTGCTCGACCGGCACGTACGCCAGCGCGATGTTCTTCTTCAGGAACGGGGCGTAGGAGCCACTGGTGACGTAGCCGATCTCGTTGCAGCTCGTGTCGGATACCGGATAGCCGTCGCGCGGGATGCCGCGATCAACCCCTTCCAGCCCGACCAGTGTGCGCTTGAGGCCAGCGGCCTTGGCTTTCTCCAGCGCGTCGCGTCCGATGAACTCGCCCTTTTCCATTTTGAGGAAGCGGTCCAGCCCGGCTTCCCAGACATTAATGTCCTGCGAGATTTCGTGTCCGTAGAGCGGCAGCTTGCCTTCCAGGCGCAGTGTGTTGCGCGCTCCCAGTCCGCAGGGCAAAATGCCGAATTGCTTGCCGGCTTCCAGCACCTCGTTCCAGACGCGCGCGCTGGTGGCTTCGTTGGTTGGGACGTAGATCTCGAAGCCGTCTTCGGCAGTGTAGCCGGTGCGCGCGATCAGAATATTCGGCAGGCCGCAGACTGTGCCATGGGTGAACCAGTAGAACTTAACCTTCGACAGGTCCGCGTCGGTCAGCTTCTGTAGCGTGTCGACGCCGCGCGGCCCCTGAATTGCGATCTGCGTGTAGTTGTCGCTGAGGTTCTCGACCTTGACGTCGAACTGGCGGGTGTTGTCGGTGACCCAGTTGACATCTTTCTCGCGCGTGCCGGCGTTAATCACCAGCATGTAATCTTCTTCGCCCATGCGATGCACGATGACGTCGTCGACGAAGGTGCCCTCGGGATAGAGCATGGCCGAATAGCGGCACTGGCCGATCGCCATGCCGGCGGCGTCGTTCATGGTGATGTGCTGCACGGCCTCAAGCGCCTGCGGGCCGGCGATGCGAATGTCGCCCATGTGGCTGACGTCAAAGACGCCGACGCCGCTGCGCACGGCCAGGTGTTCCTTCATCAGGCCGCCAACGGAAGGGTACTCGACGGGCATGTCCCAACCGTTAAAGTCGACCATTTTCGCGCCCAACTGGCGATGAACAGCGTTGAGCGCAGTCTTGCGTGGCGGGGCAGCTACCTGGGTTTCCGAATCCGAAATTGAAGACAATTCAGGGTCCTTCAGCTATAGAAAACGCGGCATAAGATGGCGTAACCAAGTACGGTAACACGCGCGATTTTTGGCGGTCAACGATACGGCCGCCACGCCGGCGTCTACTTGCGCTTGAACCAGCTGGTGAACTTGCTGACGGCGGCCTTCGACTTGGTTCCGGCGAGCAGCTCGCGGGCCGACTGCAGCTCGCTGGCGATGCTGGCATCGGTGGGCCGCGCCTGGCGGGCCGCTTCCAACATGCTGATCACGCGTTCGAGGTCGGCGATGGCGCCGGCATAATCGCGCAGCTCCGACTTGATGGTGGCGCGCCGCTCCAGCATCATGCAAAACCAGCTGAACTGTACGGTCTGCAGCAACTCCTGAAGGCCGGTCTCGCCAAAGCTGATTTCCCATCGCCGGACGTACTCATCGATATCGTGCAGCTGGGCGGTCGAGGGATTGGGACAATTGGCGCGGAAGAAGTAGGCCTGCGACAGAGAGCTGCGCACATTCAGCAGGATGTTGGCATCCAGGACCGTCATATCCGGAGTGATCTTTGCCTGCTCGACTTCCTCGAGCAGCGGAATAGCATGATCAAGGTCGGGCTTGGCGGCGGCAGCGCCGTACTTCGGGCCATAGATTTTGGCCATAGCGCGGGTGACGTAAGCGTCGCCGATCTTGTACTGCAAGTTGTCGATCCAATGTTTCTTGCTGAGCTTGAGCGGCTTGTCCAGGCCCGAGACTCGATACATGGCGTCGGCCGACCAGACCTCGTCCGCTTTCGCTAGCAGCTCCTCATATTCGCGAATGGCCAAGTCGAGATGGGGAACGGCGCCACCAGTTTTGAGCGGCTCTGCCCGGGCCTTCTCGCTGTAAGAGTCAGCCAGCAACTCCTGCTCACACGGACCAACCGGGGGCTCGGCTTCGGCCTCATGCTTCGCTGGATCGGGCTCGGGCGCCGGCTGCGGCGCTTGCTCGACCGGCTGCGGCTGGGGCAGCGGAGGAACGATCTCCACCGGTGGCGGCGTGATCATGGGAGTCACGCCGGTGTCGTTCTCAGTTCTGACCGGCGGCTTGATGTCTTCCCTAGGAGAAATGATGGCTATGCTTTTTTCGTCGGCGGTCGGGCGCACCTGCTCGCAATACCAGGCCACCAGCCGCATCAGGTTCTCCAGCGAAGAGACAACGTCGTCTTCGGTGATGGCTTCGCCGGAGGCGTGAATACCTACGTTGCCCAGCTCGCGGACGCTGTTGGCGTAGGCGACCATGGTGCGCGGCAGCTTGCCGGCGCGCGCCAGTTGCTGAATGAGGTTTTCCAGCGGCTGCGTGCCGGGCAGCTTGCCAAGTTCGCGCTTGTAGAGGTCGGCGATGATGAAGTCGAGCACCTTGCGCGCGCGGCCCAGCGCCATCTCCTGATCAATGCTGCAGAGGGTGATGGCTTTCTTGATCCCGTCGCTGATTTCGACCGGCACAAGCAGGCTGCCGACTTGATCGAGGCCGCTTTCAATGCGCCGGATTCTCTGCTGAAACTCCGAACTGGGAAGAGTCATGACCGGGATCGCCTGTGGCCAATGTGCGCCGTAACTGCCGAAAAGCTGCGGCGAAAGTTTAGCACCTTGCTGTTGAAATCCAACCGCACATCGCTTCTAGTTGCTGCTCGCGTTTTCCGCTATCCTGTCTGCGTTATCTTCCGGCGTAAATTATGAGCACCAAGGTCCACAGTTCGTTCGACCGCAAATTCATTCCCCTGACCACACGTTTCGATCACGCGCTGCTGTTCGCGGCACAGGTGCACCGCGATCAGGACCGCAAGAAGAGTGGCATCCCGTATCTCTCGCACCTGCTGGGCGTGACCTCGATCGTGATGGATTACGGTGGCGATGAGGACATGGCCATCGCCGCGCTGCTGCACGACGCGGTCGAGGACCACGGCGGTCGCCCCATGCTGAAGATGATCGAGCAAATCTTCGGGCCGCGCGTGGCGAAGATTGTCGACGGCTGCACCGACTCGTATATCGAAGACCCAAAGAAGAAAGAGCCATGGGAAAAGCGCAAGCTGCGCTACCTGCATCGCGTGCGCCATGAGGACGCGGAGACGCGCTTCGTCTCGGCCGCTGACAAGCTGTACAACGTGCGCGCCGTTCTGCGTGATCTGCGCTATGACGGCGAAGTTGCCTTCTCGCGTTTCTCAGCGCCAAAGGCGAAAACGCTTTGGTACTACCGCTCGCTGGTGCGCGAGTATCGCCTGGGCGGAGTGACCCATCGCTTGAAGCCGCTGATCGACGATCTTGACCGCGTGGTGACAGAAGTCGAGCACTTGTCGGGAATTCTGGCGACACCGATTCGCCCTCCGCGACGGGTAGTGGCGAAGCTGAAAGCCAAGCGATAAAGAGAGCGTCTACTTCAGCTGGCAAGGCCGCAGCATGAACAAGCGGCTTATCGGCCCGACTGAACTCGTGCCCTGACTCATGTCTCCGCACTGGCTGTCTTTTCGCAGCTTGTTTCGGGGCGCGCTCCACCCCTACCGGAATAGAGTTTCACCGCACCGCGGCAGAATTCAACTTCTCCGGCGCAGGTCCCTGCCACTCCGAGGCGATCACCCACTTCGAACCAATCTGCGTGAATTCAAAATTCACCTGGGCGTTGCCGCGCGATTCGACCTCGTGATTGTCGAAGTCCCACCTCATCAGCGCAGTTGCCGCCGCCCGGCTGCCGTCGATGGTCAGATCAACGTCGCTCAGATCGAGCATGCGAATTTGCGTGTAGAGATCGAAGAGCCGTCGCTTCTGCGCCTGCACCTGCGCCCAGGACACGTTGCGTCGTTCGAGATAGCGCGGAAGCTGCGGGGCATAGCAGGACATTTGCATTCGAACATTGCGCGCGCGTAGGGAAGCGGCCCACCGGTGGAGAAGAGCGATAAGTTGGGCTCGAGCATCGATGGCTGTGCCATCGGCTGTTGCCGTCGCCGCCTTTGCCGCCAGCAGACGCGGCGACGCCGGCTCGATGATGTCGCCTGCGGCGAGACGGACTGCGTTCTCCTGCGACAGGCGAACCTTGTTAACAGGCTCGAAGAGTGCGAGCTCAATGTTCCATCCGTAAGCCTGGCGGCCGATTAGCAGCGGAGTGGTGGTGGTGAGTTGATAACGTCCCGGGGCGAGCCTTACCGTCGCAGCTGACGAGAGTGTCAGCTGAAGTTGTTGCGGAGCGACTGAGTGATTAGCGGGCTCGAGCACGACTTCCGCTGCGTCGTGGCCGGTGAGAGCTGAATTCCAGCTCATCTGTATATGGAGTTCGACCGTCGGCGGAGTCGGCGGAACAGCTTGGGACGATGCGCTGAGCGCGCTCGCCAGAAGCAGGGCAGTAAGCAGCCAGCACCAGCGCAGGCCGAGGGTGGGCGGCTGGCGGCGGAGGGTGCGCCGTTGGTTTGGCCGATTGCCCATACATACCTGGAAGAGCGGGCCCGACCACGAGAGATTCTGGAATTGTGTCACTCCGCCGCGGAGATTTCAACCGCCTTGAACGCTATTCATAACGAGCTTGAGCGTCGGCGGCTGGCGCGGACCGGAAGAGGGTAGCGTCTCTTGACACTGCGCGTCATCCAATCCGGCACAAGCAAGCACGCCGCTCAGCAGCTTGAGGTTGAGAAACCTTACAGCACAACATCGCGAAACGTCTTACCAGGAGAACGCACGTGAACACTCTCGACAGCTTATTGGAGCGCAACAAGAAATTCGCAGCTCAACAGTCTGCGGCGGGCACACTGATGTCTTCGCTTCCGGGCGCGCTGCCAAATGTGAAGGCCCTCATCATCGGTTGCGCGGATATGCGCGTGGATCCTGCTCATGTGCTTGGTACCGCACCGGGAGAGGCGGTTGTGCTGCGGAACATCGGCGGTCGTATCACGCCAGGACTACTGCAGCAATTGGGATTACTTGGGCGAATCGGTGAAGTTGCCGGCAAGATACCTGGCGGGGGCGGAGAGTTCCACCTCATCCTTCTGCAGCACACCGATTGCGGCATCACTCGCCTTGCAAACGAGACGGCCATGCTGGCGCAGTATTTCCAAGTACCGGAGGCCGATCTCAAGGCGAAAGCGGTTACCGATCCTCACGTTGCCGTCGCCGCCGACGTTGCATGGTTGCGGACGATTCCCGGATTGCCGGGCGAGTGGATCGTCTCCGGCTTGGTGTACGACGTGGAGACCGGACGGGTTGAGGTGGTAGTGCCGCCGTCTCCAATTCGTGCTTCGTGATCGGCAAATCTCCAAAGAAGCGGCGTACACCTATCCGCGGTCACGGTTATTGGGCCGGAGCGGTTCCCGCCGACTGTCCTACGATCTGGTATTCGCGCTTCTTGTCTTTGGAGTCGATGACGTTGACCTTGTTGCCTTTCAATTGGTAGCGGACGCTTTCGCCCGCCTGCATCTGCGGCTTGGTTTCCTTGTGGCGTGCGATGGAGTAGGTGCTGATGTCGGTTTGCAGTTGATAGACGACCCAGTTCTTCGTTTTCTTTCCGTCGGCATAGGTGCCGTTGTCCCATTTGACGATCTGGCCTGGGCTGTAGGTGTCAGCCGCCCAGGTAAGAGCCGATACCAGGAAGACGAGGAGCAACGTGTATGCGGTTCTCTTCATACATAGTGTTATAGCGCACATCTTCGGTGGGCCGCATGGGAGGCGTGTCGTAGGCGGGAGGCTGCGGGTGCGTGGCGCGGCCCGCGGTGTGGGTGACGTCCATCTCGCTCAGGCGCAAGGCGAGACATTTAGCGGCGCCACCGGCCTTCAGGAACTCGCTCAACTGCACTTGCAGGACACGGAAGCCGAGGCATTCCAGGCGATCGCGCAGCTCGTTGCTGATTTCGTTGAGGATGATGGTGCAGCCGACATTGATCGCGTTGCAGGCGAATCGCAGGGCATCGGCCTCGCCGATTGCGATCCGTTTCTCCTCGGGATAATGGGCTTCGATTCGCGACTGCGATGCGGCGTCGAACGCTCCGGGGAAATACAGAATGAATCCGCCGAACAGCGGGCAGAAGCAGGTATCGAGATGGTAGAAGCGTGAGTCGATGAGGCGCAGCGATACCACGTCGATATGCCAGGTGTCGCCCAGATGGCGATGGCTCGACAGCAGCGTGCGAATGCCGTGTCCCGCCCATAGGCACGAGCCATCGACCGCGAACAGCGCGTCGCCCTCGCCTTCGAAGGGCGTGGCGCGCGGCATCGTGCAAACGCCGAAGCCGCACTCGTCAAACCATCGGCGGAAGTGCTGCTCTTCACCCTGACGTTCGGGATGCAGGAAGCTGGCGAGCGCCACCACACCCCGATGCACCAGGCCGGCATTGGCGGTAAATACCATGTCAGGCGAGCCGGCCTGCGGTTCGACCAGTTCCACCTGCGCCACTTCGGCCAGCGCGCAGTGCAGGCTCTCCCACTGTGTCCGGGCTTGCTGGCGGCACGAGCGGTTCACATTGCCCTCCATCCAGGGATTGATTACATAATTCACGTCGTACAAATCGGGTGGGCACATCAGGAACGTCGGTTCGCTGATGGTGCGCCACCACGGATCTTGAGAGAGAGGTACGGCGCTGAGGCCCATGGGTTCGATCTCCGTGGGACACAGGTTGTCTGAGGGCGGAGGGGAAGTCCAATCGATAATTTCTATGCGCGATATAGCCGTCGGCGGAGAGACTCTGGGGGTAGAGCGGCGCTTCAGCGCCGCGTCCGGAAGCCAACAAACTATTAGCTGGGATGGTCATCACGGATGACCATCCCAGCCTGAGCCCTTGGCAGGAGCCTCAACGCCGGCCTGAAGGCGGGCACTACCCTGGTCTCTACCCCCGGCCGCTGCGGAACTGGATGATGTGGCGACGGTCGCGTTTGGAGGGACGAGTGGGGGGCGCGGGAGAGAAATCCCGCAGCAACTTGTGCTCTGCGGCGGCCTTGATGCGGGCCTCGCGGCTGGTCTCAGTTTCCGCGTAGAGCGTGTGCGCGACTGCGGCCGGGCCGCGAACCTCACTAAGCAACAGAATTTTCACTTCGAAGTCGCCGCCATCGGTTTTGATTTGCAGCGTGTCGCCGACGCGCACCTCGCGCGCCGCCTTGGCCGGCTGATGGTTGGACTCGACACGGCCGAGTTCGCAGGCGCGCGCCGCCAGCGAGCGCGTCTTGAAGAAGCGCGCTGCCCAAAGCCATTTATCGAGGCGAGTGCCGGTCATAGAAGGTTGTCGTTTGTCAGTTTTGAGCGGCTACCTACGATTAAATCCTGAAAATATCTCAGACCGCACAAGACTGGCAACCGACAACTGAGAACTGTAAGATGGCGTTCGCATTGGAGGGCCGCTTGCTCGATCGTCGCCGGTTTCTTACTGCGAGCGCGGGACTTGCCGCCGCGCTTGCTTTTCGTGACGAACTCTTCGCGCAACTGCAGAATGCGCCCTCGTCGCTGCCGGATCCTAATGCCTATACCAACAACGAAGAAGCTTACTGGGCCGAGCTGCGCAAACAGTTCCTCATCCCAGCGGACGAAATCTACCTGAACAATGGCACTGTCGGTTCCAGCCCTGCGCCGGTGCTGCGCGCCGTCTTCGACGCCTATAAGTCGACCGAAAAGCTCGACGAGACTGATCCCGAGGACTATCCCATCTGGGGCTATGGGCCATGGAATGAATTTCGCGATCCGCTGGCGGCATTTGTCGGCTGCTCCCGCGACGAGATCGCGCTGGTGCGCAACGCCACCGAGGCGAACAGCTATGTCGCCAACGGCCTGGACATGAAGCCCGGCGACGAGGTGCTGATGACCGATCAGGAGCATCCCGGCGGCGAGCAGCCGTGGCAGTTGAAGGCCAAGCGTTACGGCGTGGTGGTGAAAAAAGTCGTGCTGCCCAGGCCAGTACAGGATGCGCCGCAGGTGCTCAATCTTTTCAATGACGCGATCACGCCGCGCACACGCGTGATTTTCTTCAGCCATATCACGACGGTCACCGGCGTGGTGCTGCCGCGAAAGACATCTGCGCTCTGGCGCGCTCGAAGAACATTCTGTCGGCGGTCGATGGCGCACACGTGCCCGGCATGATGCGTCTCAACGTGCATGACATTGGTTGCGACACGTACAGCTCCAGCCCGCATAAATGGCTGCAGGCACCGAAAGGCTCGGGATTTCTCTACGTACGCAACGAGGTGATCGACTATCTGTGGAACACCATTGTGACTGAGGGCTGGAACAACAAGCTTATTCGCGCCGAACGGTTTCAGCGCATCGGCTCGTCGAATGTTCCGTCGCTGCACGGGCTGCGCGCGGCAATCGAAATGGCGAACGACATCGGCATGGAGCGCATCGAGCAGCGGCAGCGCGAATTATGCGACCACATGCTGGCGGGCATGATGAAGCGCGGCGCCGAGTCGTGGACCTCGCCGGATACCAGGCTGCGTTGCGCGATCGCGACCGTCAATGTGCCGCCCATTGAGCGCATGAAGCTGGAGAGTTGGCTGTGGACGACGAAGAAGATCCGCGTCCGCGGCGGCGATCCGTCAAAACTGCGGCTATCGACACCGTACTACCTGTCGAAGAAGGACATTGATCGCTACCTGGATGCGTTCGACGAGTACAAGCGGGAAAGCCACACGGCGTGACATCGCGTCAGTTGAGTTTCAGCTTTCCGATTGTTTTGAAGTCGAAGCGCAAGTCGCGAACTGTGGCCGTTTTCATGTGATACCCCACAGGATCACTTCGAGAATGTCACGCCTGATACTCCATCAACCGGCGTGAAGGCTGTCCCGTCTTGCGGCTCGCTGTACACTAGAAAACCGTTCGCCTCGTACCCATATGCTGAACTTCTTTCAAGATGGAGTCATCGTTTTTGTCACCGTGGCAGCAGCACTTTTGTTTATGGTCGCGGTGAACCTGGCCTGGCCGTGGGAGAAACGACGTGCCCACAACGATCTCATCGGCTGGCAGCTGAGCATTCTTGGCACCACGTATGCGGTGATTCTGGGCTTCATGCTTTACGCTGTCTGGACCAACTTCGAGACCGCCACTGCCAATGTAGAGCTGGAGGCGGGCGCCCTGGGCAATCTTTACGCTGTGGCCAGCGCGCTGCCCGAGCCGCACCGTACTCAGATACAAAAGCTGGCGCACGACTACGCCAACGCCGCCATCCAAAGCGACTGGCCGAAGATGGCAGCGGGGCAGGTGCCCGAAGAAACCTTTGCGATCAACCACCGAATGTGGCACACGATGATCTCGCCGCAATCGGCTCCGTCCTCGGACGTGGAGGACAAAACCATTACCGAGCTGGGCAAGCTGACCGAATACCGCCGCGTCCGGTTGCTGCAGAGCACGGGCCGTCTGCCGGGAGTGCTTTGGTGTGTGCTGGTGGTAGGCGGAGGGCTCACCATCATGTCCTGTTGCATGTTCGGGGCTGAGAGCTCGCGGCTGCACGCATTGCAGGTATTCGCCTTTTCCCTCATGATCTCGATGTGCCTGGTGTCGGTCGCGGATATTGACCGGCCGTTCCAAGGCGCTGTCCACGTCAGCGACCTGGCATTTTATCGAGCGCTGCAGATTATGGACGAAAACTGACGGCTGGCATTTCCTCCTGCCACTCGCGATCGTTCTTTGTCATCAGGCGCGCGTTTCTGCTTCATTTTCCCTGTCTGTCCAGTCGCAAGCCCCGACATTCACCAGTCACTTTGGGCATCGGGGGTCACATCCAGCAGCTTGCCGCCGCTCGCGCACACGGAGACGAATTCCAGAGGTTTGCATCAGCTCCGGCGCAATCCCGCAAGTTTTCCACATCGCTTCTGCAATTTAGGCATGCTGCTACAGCCTAAGTAATTGCCGGCAAGTTACTTTCGTGCTTTCTCGTAACAGTTCTTTGGCCCCATTACTCAAGTGGGAGTTGATACTGAGGTCATCCCTTCAGTCAGCCTCGTTCTGGGTTAGTTGCAATCGGTCCTCGCCGGCGATTTTTGTGCCGGAAGGCAGCCGGTTCGCGGTCGTCTGGAGGATGCATTTTTGCTGTTGCGAAGGGCGGCTTAGATGACAAATCTCCCGATACTGCAGAACGACAGATTTGGGCTACGGTTGCAGCCGAGCAACGGTAGTCTGCAAACCAACCCGAAGAACCTTTTCCAGCCCAACGCCCCCAGTTCAAAGCGCATTCGGATCGATCATCGTCAGCACCATCCAGTCTTATTCCTGATATTAATTACTTTAGTTTTTGTCACCTGTCAGACCGCCGTTGCGCAGCGCTGTCTGCTGATACCCAGCAATCCGGTAGCGGTACCGGCCGGCGGCAGCTACGGATTCAGCGCGGTGGGATGCGGCACCGGTCTGAGCTGGAGCGTGTCGGGGCAGGGAACGATCGACCAAAGCGGGAACTACTCTGCACCGGCGACGGTACATGTGCAAAACCAGGACCGCGGATGCCAGGTCTCTCCCAACAATAGCGCCTTCAATGTTCCGGTGAGTACGCTGCCGGTGGATCCGCACAGCTCCCGGTGGCTGGCGCGCGCGGCCGAAAACGGCACGCAGTACCCGATGCCGTATCACAACCTGAAGTTTTATCCGCAGGAGGTAACGTTCTACTCCAATGTGGTTAACGCCAATTCCCAGCAGCAGCTGATGAATTTCTTCTATCCGGTGGAGTCGAACGGATACGAAAACACGAGCTTCGCCTTTCCGTCGCAGAGGACCGCAATGATGGAAACCGGGGCGAACTTCGATCCCGGCGCCGGTTATGACCGGCATTTGTTCAGCATCAGCAATGTCGACTGCACGGCCAGCGAGATCTACGCGCCCTACGTTGACTTCGATACCAGCAGCTTCACCGCGGCCAGTCCCACGCAGGTCACGTGGACGACGCATGCCGTGTGGAACGTCCCGCAGCAGTACCCGGTGGTCATCTCAGGTGGCACAGGCGCATGGGCGGCCGCCAACGGGAACTGGCGGCTGACGGTCACGGGAAACAACACCGGCACGCTGCCCTTTGATTCTTCGCAGTGGGGAGCGCCGCCGAGCGGGATCAACATGACCACCCTGGGGACTGGCTGTCCTACCTGCAATGCCCAGGCGGGGCAGAAGTTCTCGCCTGCGTCCTATGCGCAACTGGGCGGCGTAGATGCGGCAGGCATGCCTATCGGGGCGGGATCGGTGAAGATGGAGGAGTGGTACGCCGCTACGCAAGCGGGCCGCACCGACCTCGGACACGCAATTCGCACCACGCTGTCGAACAGCTATCTTTCCTCGCGCTTCACTTGGCCGGCGACGTTATATGCGCTGGGCGTAGCCGGGACCCTCACCCAGATCACCCAGGCTAGCAACAGCAATCCGGTCATTATCACCAGCAACAACGACCTGTCGCAGTCGCAACCCTGCGATAACTACACCTACTCGCCGGGGTGCCAGTTTAACGTCAATATTTCCGGCATCGGCACGGGCTCCCCGTGGGCGCCATTAATAGGCGACCAGACGGCCACCGCTATCGATAACTTCCATTACAGCGTTCCTGTGGACACCACCAACCTCGGTGTCTTCCCCGGGGCAAGCTTCGTTTTCGATTTTTTCCCCTACGGGGCGACGGTCCGGCTCATGTCATCGGTGGACCTGAACGGCCTATGCACCTCGACCGATCTGAACAACTGGTGTCCCTACGCTAAGGTTTACCTGAACACAATCAAGAATTACGGGATGATCGTGGCCGACGGTACCATACCTTCCGACAACTGGGATAACGGCACCATAACCAGCGAATTTCATCCCAATGTGCTGCTTGACGCAGCCGAGAACATCAAGGGCTGGACCGGGCTTCAGCCGGTGGAGAATTACCTGGAGGTAGTGGACCGCTCCTCGCAGCAGGTTTATACCGATCTGGCTCGCTATCAGGCCAGCAACGTGAACCGCACCACGGTCATGGTTTGCGGCTCGTCGGGCTGCTCCTCGGATGACGTTCTCCTCCAGGGCACGACCATCGGCACTGATCGCGAACGGTTGCTGGTTGCGGCCAACGCGTCGTACCAGCTGAACGTGTGGGTCCGCGGCGACGTGAATACGTCGATCAGCTACGCGATTGACCAGGGGATCCCGGGATCGTCCGTTTCGTCCACAGGAGTGCTCACCATGCCGAGCTGCACGGCCGCGCAGAAAGGTATGGTGACGGTTACGTCAACGGCCGACTCGGACGCCTTGCCCCTGTATATCGAGGTCAACTGCGTGCCGGTGTCGGGCGACGGCGGTTATCGCCTGGCGCTGGGCAACTACACCGGCAATTATGTCGATTCCGGCAACAACACCTGGTGGGGAGCATGGTCCAACTGGGGCTTCGATAACGGATACGAAGGTCCTGGTATCGGGTGGGACACGCAGACTGGGACGTGGCAGGGCTTCGCGCCGTGCTCCGGCGACACCTGGGGGGGAACCGACAGCCAGCTCTACAGCCGCTCGACTTCCTTCAACGGCGATACCAAGGTGGAAATGGTCCTGCCGAACGGAACATATAACGTAACTCTCTACGGCGAACCCGGATTCGGCGGCTTCCAGCCGAACAATCTGTGCGGCAATACCGCCGGACAGAATGTTTACGACTGGATCATGCAAGGGCAGGCGATAGGATCGTGGCTCGACGGCTACGTTCTTGCCGGCAATCAGCCCTACAACGGCTACACGCTTTCCACGCAGGCGACGGTAAGCGATAACGTTCTCGATACCATCGGCCGCATCCGCGTCATCTCCACTTACGGCATGTCTTGGAGTTCGCTGCTGGTTAGCCCGAACAGTGCACCGCCGCTGCAGATCACGACCACAACGCTGCCCCGCGCGTATTGGATCGTGCCCTACAGGGCGACGCTGTCCGCAGCCGGCGGTATGCCGCCGTATACCTGGAGCCTGGTCAACGGTGACGGCTTGCTGCCGCCCGGTTATCACCTTAACGCCTCGAGCGGTGTAATCTCGGGCAACACGCCACTGGCGGGATCGTTCTCTTTCGTCGCCCAGGTGACAGACTCCGCGCAAAATACCGCAACCCAGTCGCTTACGCTTAAGGTCTGCATACCGGGCCACAACTGCTCCTACTGAGGCGGTGGAAGGGCCATAGTGCGGTGACCAAAGGGGCAACAGCAATGTTGCCCTTTTTGTTTGGGTCTTCTAGTTGCTAATTTGCTTGCCGCTAATTGCTTATCGCGCGACTTGCCCGTAAATGTCGAGCATGCGGCGGACGCTGGCGTCCCAGGAGAACTTCGCCGATTGCTCGATGCCGCGCGCCTTCAGCTTCTCGCGCAAGGGTTGATCGAGCAGCACGCGATGCAGCGCCCGCATGATCTCGAAGACGTTCTCGGGATTGACCATGACCGCCGCATTTCCTACCACCTCGGGCACCGACGAGGTATTGCTGGTGACCACGGGCGTGGCCTGTGCCATGGCCTCCAGTGGCGGCAGGCCGAAGCCTTCGTATAACGAAGGGAAAACGAAGATTTTTGCCTGGTCATAGAAGATACGCAGCACGTCGATGGGCACGAATCCCAGGAAGCGCACATCGTTCTGTACGCCGCCTTTCACGCAGGCGCGGCGCAGGTCGGGATGCTTCGAGACTTCGTCGCCAATGATGATCAGCTTCAGGTCGTCGAAGCGCCCCTCCTTGCCCAGTTCGCACTTCAGCGCGGCGAACGCCTCGATGATGCGCACGACATTCTTGTGTGGGCTGATGCGTCCGGCGTAAAGCAGGAACGGACAGTTAACCTGATAGCGCTCGGCGATGAACTCGCGCTCGGCTTCGCTGGCGTGGCCGATAAGAAAGCGCTCGTCGATGGCGTTGTAAATGACTTCGATCTTCCCCGGCGGGACCCCGAAGAGTCGCACCGTGTCGGCCTTGGAGAAATTCGACACCGCAAAGATGCGGGCGGCGCGGTGCAGCACCCGCCGGGTGAACTGGAAGTGCAGGTTCCGCTTCACGGTCGAGTGGCTGTTCACGCGATACATGTGGTCCAGCAGATCGTGCACGGTGACCACATAGGGGCAGGGAATGCCCTGCGGTTTCCAGAACAGGTGCGGCACGTGCAAGAGGTCGCAGCGGTTGGTCTTGAGAATTCGATGCAACTCAAGATAGCTGCTGAGGGAAAGCTCATTGGGCTGGCCCGGCAGGATCACAAAATTTGGCGGCAAGTCTCCCAGGTCGCCCAGTTTGCCGCGGGGGCCGATCTTATCGGGGTTGCCGATCAGAAAATATTCGTTGTCGTGATCGAGGCGGGCAAGCGTGCGAATAGCATTGCGGGTGTAGGTCCCGACGCCAAACTCTGTTATGCGACGAATGTCGATGGCCACGCGCACGAGAGATCAGTGTAAACCGCCGTTGTGTTGGAAGGGGACAGCTGCAGCGTGGCGAAGAATCGGGACGGCTCCAGCCGCTGCGGTAAATCGGATTACCTCAGGCGCTAGCGCAATCTAATAGGGCGCATTACATGCACGCCTGAAAGGCATGCTCCACCCTTTCATTCGCCCGGCGTCTCCATCCAACGCGCTATCATCAAGTCCTGCATGCGCGATCACGCCACCAATATTGTTCGCGAGCTGCGCCGGCGCGGCTTTCACGCGTACTTTGCCGGCGGCTGTGTGCGCGACACGCTGCTTGGGCTTACTCCCACCGACTACGATGTCGCCACCGACGCCACGCCGCCCGAGGTCATGCGCGTATTTCCCGACACCTACGCTGTGGGAGCGCAGTTCGGCGTCGTGTTGGTGCCGGCGCCCCCCGACACGCCACGTGTTCCCAGTCCTTCGGAGCACCCGAACTATGTCGAGGTAGCGACGTTTCGTTGCGATGGTTCCTACTCCGATGGCCGCCATCCCGATCAGGTGCGCTACTCCAAAAGCCCCGAGGAGGACGTGCAGCGGCGCGATTTCACCATCAATGGTCTGTTAATGGATCCGCTGGAAGGCGAGCGCGTGTTGGATTTTGTTGGCGGCCGCGATGATTTGCGCGCCGGGGTGGTTCGCGCTATCGGAACGCCGCAACATCGCTTTCAGGAAGATAAGCTACGCATGCTGCGCGCCGTGCGCTTCGCCGCGCGCTTTCAATACATCATCGAGCCGCAGACGTTCGCCGCCATTCGCGAGCTGGCGCCGTTCATTCATCAGGTAAGCCGCGAACGTGTGCGCGATGAGCTGACCAAGATGCTGACCGAAGGCCACGCGCGTACGGCGTTCGAGCTGCTCGACGCGAGCGGCCTGCTGCAAGAAGTGCTGCCGGAGATCGCCCGCATGAAGGGCGTCGCGCAGCCGCCGCAGTTTCATCCCGAGGGCGATGTGTGGGTTCACACGCTGTTGTTACTGGAAAAGCTGCCGCCGGGCACATCACGGACCCTCGCCTGGGCCGCGCTGCTGCACGACGTGGGCAAGCCTCCGACATTTCGCGTCGCGCCCGATCGTATTCGCTTCGACGGGCATGTCGAAGTTGGAGTGCGCATGGCGGAGGAGATTTGCCGTCGCCTGCATTTCTCAAATGACGACTCGAAACAGATTGCAGCACTGGTCGCCAACCACATGCGCTTCGCCGATGTCGAGCGCATGAAGCAGTCGACGCTGAAGCGGTTTCTGCGCCTGCCGAAGTTCGAAGAGCACATGCAGTTGCACCGCATGGACGTCACCAGCAGTCACGGAAATCTGGGGCTGTACGAATTTGTTCGCGGGCGCATGGCGCAGACTTCCGAGGAAGAAATCCGGCCTGCGCCGCTGCTCACCGGCATCGACTTGATCGAGCTGGGATACAAACCCGGCCCGGAATTTCGCGGCATTCTTTCCGCGGTCGAAGATGCGCAACTCGAAGGCGCGCTGCACACGCGGGAGGAAGCGCTGTCGTTCGTGCTGAGCGAGTTTCCGCGGGCGAGGTGAATCGGTAGAGTGGGCTCGTGAAAGGGGCTTCCGCTGGCCGGATAAAACTGGCAGAGCGGGCCTTTGGGCCAACGTCCGGTACGTTGGGGAAAAACAAACAGCGTTGACGCGGCGCTGAAGCGCCGCTCTACCTTAGATCGACTGCACGGGGATCTGCAGCAGGTCGTCGACTAACCCCACATCTTTCGACACGAACGGCTCGGCATAGCGCACGCCGGCGAGCAAGCCGTGGTACGCGGCCATGGCTGCGATCCGTTCGCGAATCTCCGCCTGGCGAGGGAACAGTCCGCTGCCGGCCTTCTGATCTTCATACTGCGACCGATAGGCCATGAGCGCCGAGAAGCGCGTCTCGAATTGTTCGGAGATGTCGACGACGAAGGTCGGACGCACGTCGGCATAAAGGCTGGCGTAGAGGACTTTGAACGGCCGATGCGGCGGCGCGCCGAGATCAAGCTTGGTCAAACCGGCGAGAAATGCGGCTTCGTATCCCAGCGGCGACGCGGTCGCGTGATCGGGGTGCCGCGCTTGCCAATACGGCAGGATGAGCACCCGTGGGCGCAGTTGGCGGATGACACGCGCGACCTTCAGCCGGTTCTCGTACGTGTTTTCGACTCGGCCATCGGGGATGTCGAGTGCCTGCCGCCATCCGACTTTTAGGATGCTCGCAGCCTCGGCAGCTTCGCGCGCGCGGTCTTCAACGGTGCCGCGCGTGCCCATCTCGCCTTGCGTCAGGTCGAGGATCGCCGTGCGATAGCCGCGTCCGGCCATCTTCACCAGCGTGCCGCCGCAGGTCTGCTCAACGTCGTCGCGATGCGCGGCGAGGGCAAGGATGTCAGCGTGAAAATTATCCATTGCTGCGAGATTATATGCGGCCATTAGTTCGTATCAGGGCACGGCTTCAGCCGTGCCGAGAATGGCACAATCGAATCCGAGCTTTAGCCCCAGCATTCCGCGCGCAGGGGCTTAAGCCCAACTCCTTGGCTGCTGTCTTTGGCACGACTAAAGTCGTGCCCTGATACAAATCACAGCCGCATCGCCACTGTGACTCCATCGCGCAGCGGAATGATCGACGTGTACCAATCCGGCGACGTGTACAGCAGGCGATTCAGCTCGACGACGCCTTTGGTGCTGTTGTCCGGCTCGGGTACGGGCATGTGGGGATTGCCCGCGGCGTAGGCCACGCGTCCGCTCCACAGCGTGTTGTCGGTGATGAACAGTCCACCCTTGCGTACGCGCGCCGCGGCCATGTTGAATACACGCGGGTAGTCGTGTTTGTCGATATCGCAGAAGAGAATGTCGAACTGTTCTTTGCGCTCGGAGAGCAGCTCCAGCGCATCGCCAACATGAACTTCGATATGGTCAGCCACGTCAGCCTGCTTGAAATAGCCGCGCGCTTCGTCGGCGTTCTTGCGGCTGCCGTCGGTGTAGTGGACCTTGCCGTCTTTGCCTACGGCTTCCGCCCACCAGATGGTGGAGTAGCCGATGGCCGACCCCATCTCAAAAACGGTCTTGGCGTTGATGAGCCTGGCATATTGAGACAGCAGGCGCGCGACCGCCGGTCCGATGATTGGAATGTCGCGCTCTTTCGCCTGCCGCTCCATCTCCTGCAACACGGGAGGGCGGGGCGGAAGCATGGCGTAGAGGTAGTTTTCGACCTTTTGGTCAGTGAAGCTGATCATAAGCAGTTAGTAGTTAGCAAGTAGCAATTAGCAAAAGCGCGCTGCCATCAGCTTAATTGAACTCCAAATGCAGGCCCGACCGCGCGCCTTAACTAATTGCTAGTTGCTACTTGCTCTAAATCGTTTGTCCCGGCTTCATCTCGAGCACCTCGATGCCTCCGGGTCCGAGCAGTTTCTTCAGCTCGCCGGGACGTCCGGTCAGCTGCGGGAATGTTCCGAAGTGCATGGGGATGACCGTCTTCGGCTTAAGCAGGTTGCAAGCATATGCCGCCTCATGGGGGCTCATGGTGAAGTGGTCGCCGATAGGCAGCAGCGCGATTTCCGGGCCATAGAGTTCGCGGATAATCTGCATGTCGCCGAATACGGCGGTATCGCCGGCATGATAAATCCGCACTCCGCCGGGAAGTTCCAGAACGTAGCCACAAGCCTCGCCGCCATAGACGATGCTACCGTCGTCGTCCTGAATGCCGCAGGAGTGCACGGCGTGCACCATGGTGATTTTTATGCCTGCAACGGTTTGCGTGCCGCCCTTGTTCATGGGCGCGATCTGCTCGGCCCCCTTTTTTTTCATCCAGGTGCACAGTTCGAAGATGCCAACGACCATGGGATTGTGCTGCTTTGCGATTTTCACCGCGTCGGCAATGTGGTCGAAGTGGCCGTGGGTGCAGATCAGCACGTCGCACTTCTTAGCTTCCCTTTCATCGTCCGGGCAAAGCGGATTGCTGAGCCACGGGTCGATATAGGCAACGACGTCGTCCTTGGTACGAATGCGGAATGTAGCGTGGCCGAGCCACGTGAGCTGGTTTCCTAGCAAATCCATTCGCGTTCCTCGCAGGCAAGATTCTATTGGCAGTAGATGCGCGCCGCAACCCTCGCGAGCGACTGCTATTATCTGAGGCAGAACCGATGTCCTCTGTCACCCAACAACCCCTGGTATCTTCCACGCTGGACTCGTATTTGCTCGAGGTTGCCGACGCGGTCAACACCACGCTCGACCTGAACACTCTGCTCCAGCGTGTGGCAGAGATGCTCAAGCGCTTCATCGACTACGAGGTCTTTGCCATTCTCCTGCTCAACGAGCGAAGCCAGGAGCTGCGCATACGTTTTCAGGTAGGGCATCCACCGGAGGTGGCCGAACGCATCCGCATCAAGGTTGGTCAGGGGGTCACGGGACGGGCGGCGCAGACCCGCGAGCCTGTTCTGGTGAACGATGTCGCCGCGGAAGACAACTTCGTTAACTCAGCGCTGGGGGTGCGTTCGGAACTGGCAGTGCCGCTGATTGCGAAGAACAAAGTTATCGGCGTGATCGACGTCGAGGCGGCGCAGCCGGGCGCCTTCAGCGAGGAACACAAGCGGCTGCTGACGCTTTTTGCATCGCGCATTGCGGTTGGTATTGAGAACGCGCGGCTGTATACGCGGGTGTCGCGGCAGGCACGCCAGCTCACCCTGCTCACGGAAATCAGCCGTGAGCTTACGTCGATTCTCAATGTCGATCAACTGCTGAAGCGTATTGCCGATCTGCTGACGCGAATCATCGACTATCAGATGTTTTCGATTCTGCTGCTCGACCCCAGCGGCAGCACACTGCAGCATCGTTTCTCGTTGCGCTTCAAAGAGAGCGTGCAATTGAAGCACGAGATCCCTCTGGGCGTTGGGTTGGTGGGATACGCCGCGCAGCACGGCGTGCCGGTCCTCGCGCCCGACGTGCAGAAAGATCCGCGCTACATCGAGGCTAACCCGGAAACGCGCTCGGAGCTGGCGATTCCGCTCATCTACAAGGACAAGGTCATTGGAGTGCTCGACATCGAGCATACCCGGCGCAATTACTTCAACGAAGACCACGTACGCATCATGACCACCATGGCCGCGCAGATGGCGATTGCCATCGAGAACGCGACGCTGTACGAGCGCATCGCCCGCCAGGAAAAGCGGCTGGAGCAGGACCTGGCGCTGGCGCGCGAGCTGCAGTTCCGGCTACTGCCGCAGAAGCAACCGGTGTTCAAGAATGCCGAAGTGGCATCTCGCTTCGTGCCCGCACGACAGATAGGCGGCGATCTCTACGACTTCCTGAAGTACAGCGGCCACGGCGTCACCGGCATTGCGGTTGGAGACGTGAGCGGCAAAGGTGCGCCGGCGGCGATTTACGCGGCGCTGGTGAGCGGCATCGCGCGCTCGCACGCGGTGGAAGAGCCGGGCGCAGCCGGAATGCTGGAGGCGATCAACCTTTCGTTGTCGGAGCGGCCCATTGACGGGCAGTACGTCTCCATGATCTATGCCATTTGGGACGACGTGCAGCAGACGCTGCAGCTCGCCAACTCGGGTTTGCCGCGGCCGCTTTACTGCCATGATGGAACGGTAGAGGAGATTCAGGCGACGGGCCTTCCCATCGGACTGTTTCCGAATGCCACCTACGATGAGCTGAGTTTGCGATGTCGGCGCGGCGACGTTTTCCTGTTTATCAGCGACGGCATACTCGACGCCACCAGTGCCGAGGGCGATATGTTCGGGCGACATCGGCTGGAGGACATTGCGAAGGCTAACGCCGGACGCAGCGCCGAGGAGTTGGTGGACGCTATCTTCAGCGCGGTGTGTGCCCATGCCAAAGGGGTAGAGGCATTCGATGACCAGACCATCGTGGCGTTGAAGGTGAAAGGACCGGCAGCCAAGAAGTGAAGGCCGATCAGCTTCCATCGCGCGCGCCCGGGTTCGCATATGTTCGGCAATCGCGGGTATTTCACAGTTCAGGACACGAGCTACATGCCGAGTCGCTCTCGATAAGCAGGCTTGCGCAACGTTTCGGCACGCCGCTGTACGTGTATTCGGCGGCAGCGATTTGCGAGCGTTACCAGATTTTCGACGCGGCCTTCCAGGATATCCCGCACACCGTTTGCTATTCGGTAAAAGCCAACTCGAACCTGTCGATTCTGCGGATGTTGGCGAAGCTGGGCTCTGGCTTCGACATCGTTTCAGTCGGCGAATTGCAGCGTGTGCTGGCGGCCGATAAGAGAGCGGCGGCGAAGATCGTCTTCTCCGGCGTGGGCAAGCTCGCGGCCGAAATGGATGCGGCACTGCGTGCCGGCATTTTGATGTTCAATGTGGAAAGCGCCGGCGAATTAGAATTGCTGGCCGCGCGCGCCGCGCAGCTGCGCAAGGTCGCTAACTTTGCCATTCGCGTAAATCCCGACGTCGCGGCCAACACGCACCCATATATCTCCACCGGGTTGCATGAGCACAAATTCGGCGTGCCCTGGCGGGAAGCAGCCGAGCTGTATCGCCAGGGGGCAGGGAAGAAGTATCTGCGTGCCGCGGGCGTGAGCGTTCATATTGGATCGCAGATTGACGACGTGGACGCATTCGGCGAAGCACTGCAACGAGTGGCTGTGCTGGTGCGCTCTTTGCGTGCCGAGGGCCATGACATTCGGTACGTCGATGCCGGAGGCGGCCTGGCAATTCCCTACGCCAATCATCCCGCGCGGGACTTTGCCGCCGAGAGCGAACGCTATGCGACTGCGATCATGCAGCCGCTGCGCAGCCCGCCTGTGCATCTGCTGCTGGAGCCGGGACGTGCGATTATCGGGCCTGCGGGGGCGCTGATCACGCGCGTGGTATATCGGAAGCGGAATGATGGTAAGCAATTCGTGATCGTCGATGCGGCCATGAACGATCTGATACGGCCGTCGCTCTACGATGCTTATCACGAGATTGTGCCGGTGGTGAGGCGCGGCAAAGAGCGGCGCGAAATGGTCGATGTTGTTGGTCCGGTTTGTGAGAGTGGAGACTTCTTCGCGCGCGGGCGCGAAATCAGCCATGTCGAGCAAGGCGATCTGGTTGGGATTCTCGACGCTGGAGCCTATGGCATGTCGCTGGCATCGAATTACAACACGCGGCCGCGAGCGGCCGAGGTGCTAGTGGATGGGAGACGCGCGAAGCTGATTCGCAAACGCGAATCGGTGGACGATCTGCTCGCGCCGGAGCGGGTTTGACGGGCTAGAGCAGGCCTTCAGGCCTGCGTCGCGCATAGCGTTGTCGAGGCTTCAAGTCGGCTGTAGCCGACGGCAGAGAGTCGCCGCCTGAAGGCGGCTCAGAAGAGAAGTAGGACGCGGGACGCGATGCTGAAGCATCGCTCCACCTGAGTTGTAATGAGCGAATGCTATCCTAGCGATTCGTTTTTCACGGAGCAGGGATTGGCCGAACGCAATTTTCAAATTGGCATTGTGCAGATGTCGTGCACGCCGGAGCCCGACGAGAACCTGGAGCGCGCCATAGCGCATGTGCGAACCGCCGCCGAAAAAGGCGCAGAGATCATCTGCCTGCCGGAGCTTTTTCAGACGCAGTACTTTTGTCAGCGGGAAGACGTCGCACTGTTCGATCTGGCCGAGCCGATCCCCGGTCCGGCAACGGTGCGCCTCGGCGATCTCGCGCGCGAGCTGAAGGTCACGATCATTGCGTCGCTGTTTGAGCGCCGTGCGGCAGGCATCTATCACAACACAGCGGCCATTATCGACAGCGGCGGCAAGCTGGCGGGAATCTATCGCAAGATGCACATTCCTGACGACCCGCTTTACTACGAGAAGTTCTACTTCACGCCGGGCGATCTGGGGTTCAAGTCGTTCGAGACCGGGTTCGGAAAGTTCGGCACGCTGGTGTGCTGGGACCAGTGGTATCCCGAGGGCGCGCGGCTGACGGCGTTGCAGGGTGCGAACGTGCTTTTCTATCCCACGGCGATCGGCTGGCATCCCGACGAGAAGGCGCAGTACGGCGAGGCGCAGTACGATGCCTGGCAGACGATTCAGCGCGCACATGCCATCGCTAACGGTGTGTATGTGGCTGTGCCCAATCGCGTCGGTTTCGAGACCGGCAACATCCGCGGCAAAGAGGCGCCGGGCAAGGGCCTGGAATTCTGGGGCGGCTCGTTTATTGCCGATCCATTCGGGCAGATCGTGGCGAAGGCATCGCACGACAAAGAAGAGTTGCTGGTTGCCGAGGTCGATCTCAGGCGAATGGAAGATGTGCGGCGCAACTGGCCGTTCTGGCGCGACCGGCGGGTCGATGCCTACGCGCCGATCACGCAAAGGTTCATGGTATAGGGTAGAGCACGCCTGTGGCGAAAAGCCCCATCCAACTCGCCCAACCGCCCGCAGCCCTCGGCTACCGCATGCCCGCCGAGTGGGAGCCGCACGAGGCAACTTGGATCGCGTGGCCGCACAACCGCTCCGACTGGCCGGATAAATTCGAAGTTGTTCCCTGGATTTACGCCGAAATCATTCGCCATCTGGCGAGCGTGGAACGCGTGGAGATTCTGGTGGACGACGAGGCTGCCGAAGTGAGAGCGCGGCAGGTGCTGGTGCGGTCAAATGTTCTGCCTGAAAAAGCTCTGAAGCCGGGAAAATCGATAGGCAATGTCCGTTTCTGGCAGATTCCAACCAATCGCGTTTGGACGCGCGACTATGGCCCGATCTTCGTGCGTCGCGATTCGCGTAAGGGCGATCTGCCGACTGTTGCCGCGACGGCGTGGCGCTTCAACGCCTGGGCGAAATACAGCGACTGGAAGCTGGACGCGCCGGCGGGAGTGGAGATTGCGAAGCGTCTGCGCGTACCTGTCTGGCAGCCCGAGCTGCGCCTGAACAGCGAGCATCACCACCGCATTGTGCTCGAGGGCGGCAGCATCGACGTCAATGGCCGCGGCACACTCATCACTACGGAAGAGTGCCTGCTCAGTGAAGTGCAGCAGCGCAACCCGGGATTGTCGCGGGAACACCTTGAGGAACTTTTCGCCGACTATCTAGGCATCGAGAAAGTCATATGGCTGGAGCGCGGCATCGCGGGAGACGATACCCACGGTCATGTTGACGACATCGCGCGCTTCGTTGGCCCGCGCACGGTGGTGACAGCGTACGAGCCCGATCCTGACGATCCCAACTACGAACCTCTGCGCGACAATTTCCGCTGGCTCAAGAAGAGCAGCGACCAGTCGGGGAGACCGCTGAAGGTGATCAGGCTGCCTATGCCGAAGCCGGTGTACTTCGAAGGCCAGCGCCTGCCTGCCAGCTATGCGAATTTCTACATGGCGAACAAGCTGGTGCTGGTGCCGATCTTCGGCGATGCCAACGATCGTATCGCGCTCGATATTCTGGCCGAGGTGTTCGAGGATCGCGAGATCGTGGGCGTTTATTGCCGCGACTTCATATGGGGCTTGGGCGCGCTGCATTGCATGACCCAGCAGCAGCCGGGGGAGTGAAGCAGTTGTCAGTTGTCAGTAAAGACGGTCTTATGCCGCGAGGTATTCCATTCACACCCGAGTGATGACTGGCAACCGGGAACCGGCAACTGACAACCAGTGACTGCCTTACAAACCGCTTTGCTACAATAAAAGCTCCGCAACAACCTGCGGCGATGCGCCTTCTAGACTGGACTCCTATTCTTGGCACCGCAAACGACGGAACCTCGCAGCATTACCTACGCCGATTCCGGCGTGGATATTGAGCGCGCCAATCGAACCAAGCAGCGGATCAAGTATCTCGCGCACAAAACCTTCAACCGCAGCGTACTCAGCGAAATAGGCGGCTTCGGCGGTCTGTTCGCCATCGACAAGAAGAAATTTGTCGATCCCGTGCTGGTGTCTAGCGTCGACGGCGTGGGTACGAAGCTGAAGATTGCGTTTGAGATGAACCTGCACCACACCATCGGTGCCGACCTGGTTAACCATTGCGTGAACGACATCGCGGTGCAGGGTGCGACGCCGATGTTCTTCATGGACTACTTCGCCACCGGCAAGCTGGAAGCAGAGGTTGCAGAGAAAGTCATAGCGGGTATCGCCGACGCCTGCAAGCACAACGGCTGCGCGCTGATCGGCGGCGAGACGGCGGAAATGCCGGGCTTCTATGCCGATGGCGAGTACGACCTGGCGGGCTTCATCGTGGGAGCGGTCGACCGCGAAAAGATAATCACCGGCAAGAACGTGGAAGCGGGAGACGTGCTGGTGGGGCTGACCTCGAGCGGGCTGCATACCAACGGATATTCGCTGGCGCGGAAGCTGTTCTTCGAAACCGCGCGCTACACGCCTGAGTCCTACGTCAGCGAGATCAAAGGTAAGGTCGGAACAGAGTTGATGAAAACGCACCGCAGCTATTGGCCGATCGTGCGGCGCATGATCGACGCCGATGCGGTTTCGGCGATGGCGCACATCACTGGCGGCGGTATCACGGAGAATCTGCCGCGCGTCCTGCCCAAGGGTACCGGCGCGATCGTAGAGATGCATTCCTGGCCGGTGCCGCCGATTTTCGAGCACCTGCAGAAGATCGGCAACGTGTCGGAAGAAGAAATGTTGCGCACGTTCAACATGGGGATCGGCATGATCCTGGTTGTGCCGGCAAAGAAATTCAAGAAGGTGCAGACGATCCTCGATCGCTGCGGCGAGAAACCCTACACCATCGGGCGCGTGGTGAAAGGCGAAAGACGGGTGACGTACCAGTAACGCTGGTCAACGTGCGCCGATGCGCATCTGCGCGCATAATTAGAGCAAGAGGTACCTATGCCCGGCTGGCTGCTGATAGTGCTGATCTTTGCGGCTTACATCGTGGTGACACGCTGCGTATTGCCGCGGTTCGGCGTCTCTCCCTGAGCGAAGCGCGCTGGCCCGGTCGGGTCTAAGACAAACCAGACTACTTGCGAACTTCCCAATCACAGCGAGAAATCACATGAGACTGTGCGGTAAGTTGGCGCTTGTTGTCAGCGTTGTTTTCATCGCCGGCAGTCTCGCCTTGGCGCAGTCGGATCTTCCGCCCGGCAGCCCGCAACTTCTCAACCCTGACGATCTGCTTAAGCTGATACAGGCGCCCAATGGCGAGAAGCCGCTGATCCTCAACGTCGGTCCGTCGCTGCTCTACATGCAGGCGCACATTCCCGGTGCCGAGTACATCGGCTCGGCGTCCAGTCCGCAGGGAATGCAGGCCCTGCGCACGCGGGTGAAGACGCTGCCGAAGGGTACCTTCATCGTGCTCTATTGCGGATGCTGTCCCTGGAGCCACTGCCCCAACGTTGGTCCCGCTTACAACGAGCTGAACAAGCTGCGGTTCACCAACGTGAAAGTGTTGTACATCGCCGATAATTTCGGCACAGGCTGGGTGGACAAGGGCTATCCCACAATTAAAGATCACTAGCCTTCACCGCACGTGCGCCTTGTACAGCAGATAGCTGAAGCTCTCGCGCAACGCCGCCAGAAACCTTCCGAACGTGGTTTTCGGAATTGAGTCCGGCCGCGGCGAGATATATACGGTGATGCCCTGTGCGTTCATCATCTGCTTGGCGCGGAACATGTGGTAAGCATCGCTCACCAGTACACAACTGTGCATGCCGTTGGCGCGCAGGATGACCGCTACGCGCTGCGCCGATTGGTCGGTATCGCCGCCCTGGGTCTCGGCAATGAGACCGGCGTCGGGAATCCCGCGGCTTTCCAGATAATCGCGCCCTACCTGTCCTTCGCTGAATTGCGGGTCTTTGCCCGCGCCGCCGGTGGTGATGACGACCGGCGCCAGCCCGCGCTCATAAAGCGCGTAAGCGTGGTCGAGCCGGGCGCGATAGACCGGTGAAGGCCGGCCGCTGTACTCCGCCGCACCGAAGACGACGATGGCATCGGCCGTGTGCTCTTCGTCGAGCCCGGCTTCGCGCATAATCTGTATGCCGATGTATGAGAAGAATGCGATCACGCCGAGCGCCAGCAGCAGCGCGATCCAGCGAACGGCAAGGAAATGAGATTGGGAGGTAGCTTCGGGCGTAGCGACTACTCCCGGCCCAAGAGCTCAACAATCTGTTCTTCAGGTATGGCGCCATGCCGCAGCACACGCCAGGAGCCCTCGCTAGTGAGATCGACGATGGTGGTTGGCATCACGCCGGGGGCCTGGCCGCCATCGACGATGATCGACAGGCAATCGCCGAGCTGGTCACGCACCTCCATGGCGTTGGTGCACTCCATTTCGCCGTGCAAGTTGGCAGAAGTCGCCGTGATAGGCAATCCGGCGGAACGAATGATGGCCAGCGGTACCTCGGCGTTCGGCACCCGCAAGGCGACATTGCCCGTGTTAGCCGTCACCTTCAGCGGCAACCGGGGGTCGGCTTTTACGATGATGGTCAGCGGCCCGGGCCAGAAGCGGCGCGCCAGCAGGTAGAAAATTTCCGGAACTGGCCAGGCAAGCTCTGCCGCCTGATCGACGGACTCGATCAGCAGCGACAACGGCTTATGCCGGGAACGGCTCTTGATTTCGTAAACCAGATCGACTGCGTGCAGATTGAAGGGGTCGACGGCCAGGCCGTAAAAGGTGTCGGTGGGCATGCCCAGCACCTCGCCGGCGCGTATTTTCTCGGCAACGTAGGTGACTAGTGAGCTCTCCGGCTCGTGACTGTTGATTTTGACGATTTCGGGACGCAACCCAGCCTCTTCGCTTGCGAGGTGTTCGCGGAGCGAACCCTACCACACGGCTCCGCACAACGGCAACCAGCAGATTACCACGACGCCCTGAACCTTCGCGGTGATTGCCGGACGAGTTGGCATTGTACGATATACAACGACTTGCATACAGTGATGCGCACTGACATCAGCTTCGAAGCGCGCTTGCGGCGAGTGGAAGGCCGGCATAACCCGCGGGTGAAGGAATTGCGGAGAGCCTTCCGCGAGGCCGCGCCCAACGCGGACGGAGAAGTTGCTGTCGAGGGCATGCATTTGGTGGAAGAAGCCATCCGCAGCGGGCTGCGGATCTCGACGGTCTTCTTCAGCGACGCAGCGCGTCCGCGCGCGCATAAACTGCTGCCGCAACTCTCGGCGCACACGGAGGCTCTGCTCCTGCCCGACGAGATGTTTGCGTCGGCGGTGCCGACTGAAACGCCGCAAGGAATTGCCGCGCTGGTGAGGGTGCGATCGTTCGTCCTTGGGGATGTGCTCCAAAGCCAACCAGCGTTGTTGCTCATGACCGTTGGTCTCCAGGACCCGGGCAACCTGGGCACGATCGCGCGCTCCGGGGAAGCGTTCGCAGCGACAGGCTTGTTGCTGGGCGAGGGAACCGTCAGCCCGTGGAACTGGAAGGCGGTGCGGGGTTCCGCGGGTTCGCTCTTCCGGCTGCCGAGCGTGAAGGTGCCACTGCTCGAGGCTCTGCCGGAATTGAAGTCGCGCGGCATCCGTGTGCTGTCTACGTCATCTCACAAAGGAACGCCAGTGTGGGAGGCAGACTTGCGCGAGCCGGTCGCAATTCTAATCGGTGGCGAAGGAGCGGGAGTGCCGAAAGAAATTCTGGCGCGGGCGGATGAGCTGATCGCGATTCCGCAGTCGCCCAACGTGGAATCGCTCAATGCCGGAATTGCCGCTTCGGTTGTGCTGTACGAGGCCGCGCGGCAAAGGACAAATCAACCACAGAGACACAGAGACACAGAGGCATGAGAAGGTTATTCAAAGCTTGCGGTTTGAGGAATTCCGAGCAGGCATCACAGGCATCAAATGTTCTTATGCTCAGACAAGTGTAGCTTTGACTTCTCTGTGCCTCTGTGGTGAGAACGTTTTTTGAATCTGTTTGAAACCAATCCGCCCGAAGAAGCCGTCGACAAGACAAGACCGCTCGCTGATCGCATGCGGCCGCGTACGCTCGACGAATTTGTTGGCCAGGAGCACATTCTCGGGCCGGGCAAGTCGCTGCGGGTGCAGATCGAGCGCGACGATACCGGCTCGCTCATCTTCTGGGGACCGCCGGGCGTGGGCAAGACTACGCTGGCAAAAATCATGGCGCGCATGACCCACGCCGACTTCATCGAATTCTCCGCCGTGCTCGCCGGGATCAAGGAAATCAAGCAGGTCATGGCCGACGCCGAACGCGCGCGGCAGTACGGTACGCGCACCATCGTCTTCGTCGACGAGGTCCACCGCTTCAACAAAGCTCAGCAGGACGCGTTTCTGCCGTACGTTGAGAAGGGAAGCATTCGCCTGATCGGTGCGACCACCGAGAACCCTTCGTTTGAGGTGATTTCGGCGCTGCTGTCGCGCACTCGCGTGTACCTGCTAAAGCCGCTGACGGAAGACCAGATCGTCGGCTTGTTGCAGCGAGCATTAAGAGATGAAGAGCGCGGGCTGGGCGAACTTCATCTCGAAGCGGATGACGATGCGCTAGGGAAGATTGCGGCTTATTCCAGTGGCGACGCGCGCAGCGCCTACAACGCGCTGGAAGTTGCCGCGACGCTGGCGACTGAGCAGAAGACGCCGCGCATAACGGACGCGATCGTCACCGACGCGCTGCAGAAGCGCGTCCTGATGTACGACAAGGCCGGCGAGGAGCACTACAACCTCATCTCCGCGCTGCACAAAAGCGTGCGCAACAGCGATGCCGATGCCGCGCTCTACTGGCTGGCGCGCATGCTGGAAGCTGGCGAGGACCGGTTGTACGTTGCTCGTCGCGTGGTTCGCATGGCGGTCGAAGACATCGGCCTTGCCGATCCCAACGCGCTGGCGATCACGCTTGCCGCCAAAGAGGCTTTTGATTTTATCGGCATTCCAGAAGGCGATTTGGCGCTGGCGCAGGCTGTCGTCTACCTATGTGCCGCGCCGAAATCGAACGCCGTCTATGTCGCATATGCAGCGGTGCAGGCGGACGTGGAGCGCACGGCGCAGGATCCCGTGCCGTTGCATTTGCGCAACGCGCCCACGGGGTTGATGAAGGCGTTCGGCTACGGCGAGGGGTATCAATATGCGCACAACTTGGAAGCGAAGGTCGCCGACATGCAATGCCTGCCCGACAACCTGAAGGATCGCGTGTACTACCATCCAACGGAAGAGGGAATCGAGAAGAGGATCAAGGCGCGGCTGGAAGAGATTCGAAAGTCAAAGACAAATCCACAGAGACACAGAGACACAGAGACAACATCAAAGCACGAATAAGAAGATTGTCCCGTTGGAGTGTAACGCCCTTCCACTTCCAGGAAGCCCACGAACAATCGTTCTCGTAAGAGAATTCCTCTGTGCCTCTTTGTCCCTGTGTCTCTGTGGTGAAAAGAGAGCGTCAACTGGCAAGATGCTGCTTCAGGAAGGCCAGCGACCGTTCGCGCGCGAGTTTTGCGGCCTCGGGGTTGTAGCTGGCGCGATCGTTGCAACTGAAGCCGTGATCGGCATCCTCGTACCAGAAGACCTGCACCTCAGGATGCAAGGCTTGCACCTTATCGATTTCTTCCTTCGGGATGTGTTTGTCGAGCTTGCCGAAGTGCAGCATCACTGGACAGTGCGGCGTCTCCTGGGCAAATCGTGCGATGTGGCCGCCATAATAGCCAACGGCTGCGGCGATGTTGAGGCGCGTTGCCGCCAGCCACGCCATCGTTCCACCTAAGCAATATCCGATGACGCCGATTTTGGCGGCCTTCCGCTCCCGCAGCCAGGCGATCGCGGCATCCATGTCCTTCACCGCGTCGTCGTTAATCCGTTGCGCCAGCGCTATGCCTTTTTGCAGGTCCTCCGGCGTGTAGCCCAGCTCAACGCCGCGCTGGAAGCGGTCAAACAAAGCAGGCGCAATCGCCAGGAATCCGTCGCGAGCGTAGCCGTCAGCGACGGAGCGAATGTGCGAGTTCACCCCGAACGCTTCCTGGATGACGACCAGTCCTGCTGTGGGCGCGCCGCTCGGACGCGCGACATATGCGTCCAGATCGTGGCTGTCGCTGGCCGTTAGTTTCACCTTGTCGCTCATTTGAGAGATTCTCCAATGTTTAAAGATGCTGATGCGTTGACGAGGGCCTGGTTGTTAGAGATGCTGCCCGGTATGCAGCGGAAGTTAGGAAATGCATGAAAAAGTGACAGTTAGCTGGGCGGAGCGCGCCAAATAAAATCAAAATCTTACCAGTAAGACGATCTTACTGGTAAGAAGACCGTTCCTCTTGGGAGATTCAAATGGGATTTTGTTTCAGTTCAACGTTGACGTTTGCGGTGCTCTTTCAGGATACATAAGTCCATCACGACGAAGATGCCGGCCTGGCGCGCCTGGTAGGCGGCCTCTTCATGGATAACGCCCTCCTGCATCCAGATCGCTGGCGCCTTGATCTGGATCGCCTGCTCGACGACTTCCGGCACAGCATCGGGACGGCGAAAGATGTTGACGATATCGATCTTGCCGGGAACGTCGAGCAGCGACGGATAGGCCTTCTCGCCTTCCCATTCCGTGATGTTGGGATTGACGGGAATGATGCGGTATCCCTGCGAGCGCATGTAATGCGACACGCCATAGCTGGGGCGCAGCGGCGAGTCGGTGAGGCCAACCACGGCGATGGTCTTCGCGCTGTTCAGCAGTTCGGTGATGCGATCAGGGTCGTTGATGTTGGTCAAGAACGTCCTAGGTTAGCCCGAGAGGGCGACACAAACGTAGCCAGCACGTGAGTGCTGGGTACACATCCATCATAAAGTCAGAGTCTCGTTAGGGACGACAGATGGCCGACGGGGAACTTCAATGTGATTCCCGGCATGTGCCGTCCCCGAAGGGACTCACACTAACGTCCGTCGCACTCCCCCCGCACTCACGTGCCGGGCTATGGTTGTCCCGCGCATTCGCTGATCTTCGGCTTGCTCAAACCGTCCCAAATAATGCCGTCTAAACGACAGCTGACAACCGACAACTGCCTTACGCCAGCGCCTGCTCCAGATCTGCGATCAGGTCCTGCACATCTTCGATGCCAACTGAGATGCGTACCATGCCGTCGGTCAAGCCGATGGCTTTGCGGCCCTTCTCGCCGATGGCCGCGTGGGTCATGGTCGCGGGGTGCGAGATCAGCGTTTCGACTCCGCCCAGCGACTCGCCCATGGTGCACAGGCGCACGCGCTTCAGCAGCCGCCTGGCGTTGGAGAGCGAGCCGGTCTCAAACGTGATCATCGAGCCGAAGCCCGACATCTGGCGGCAGGCCAGCTCGTATTGCGGATGGCTCTTCAGTCCGGGATAAAAGACCTTCTTCACTTTGCGATGGCGCGAGAGGAAGTCGGCCATGACGCGGCCGTTTTCGTCGTGCTGTTTCATGCGCACGGCCAGCGTCTTGGTGCCGCGCAGCACCAGCCAGCACTCGAACGGCGATAGGATCGCGCCGGCAGCCTTCTGTACAAAGAGCAGTTTCTCCGCCTGATCCTTGGTCGTGCAGACCAGCACGCCGCCCAGGCCGTCGCTATGTCCGTTGAGGAATTTCGTGGTCGAGTGCATGACGATGTCGGCGCCGAAGCGGATCGGCTGCTGAAAGTATGGCGACATGAAGGTGTTGTCGACGACGACCTCGCAGCCGCGCTTGTGCGCGATGTTGCTGACCGCCTCGATGTTGGTCAGACCCATCAGCGGATTGGTGGGCGTTTCGATGTAGACGTAGCGCGTGTTCTTTTGGATGGAGCGCTCGACGTTGCGCGGGTCGGTTGTGTCCACGTAGGTGAACTCCAGCCCGAAGTTGGTCATGATCTGGTTGAACAGGCGCGGCACGCCGCCGTAGAGATTATTGGAGGCGACGATGTGGTCGCCGGCTTTCATCAGGTGACAGATCGCGCCGATAGCGGCCATGCCGCTGCCGAAAACGCGCGCGGCAATGCCGCCTTCAAGTGCGGCGAGATTCTCCTCCAGCCGCGTGCGAGTGGGATTGCGGGCGCGCGAGTAGTCGTAGCCCTTTGTTTTGCCGAGCTCTTCCTGCGCGTAGGTGGAGGTGGCGAAGATGGGAGGAGCGACGGCTCCGGTGGAGGGGTCGGGCTCATTGCCGGCGTGGATGGCGCGAGTGGAAAAACCAACGTTCTTCTTATTAGGCATAAAGATCTATTTCACCACGGAAGCACGGAAGACACGGAATTTTCAAAGTCATTGAGTTGCTGTTAGTGTTTCTGGCACAATCCCCGCGTGGAAATAACCTACGAGCTTACGCAGAAAGACTTCTTCGACTCGATCATTGCACATCGCAATGCGAGGTGGTCTTTTAGGATAGCCCTGGGCATTGCGCTCCTGTCCGGTGCAGTATTCGTCGTGGTCATTGTGGCACAGCCCGCTTTACGCACCACTACGAATGCCGTCACGACGGTCGCGCTGATTGCGTTCTTAGTCTTCTGCACGTGGATAGCTCCATGGCGGGCCGCCCGAAACCAGTTCCGCAGACAGCCGTCGGCACATGGCCCGCGAACCCTGACTTTGGATTCTAAGGGCATGCATTGGTGCTGGGATGGTGGTGCGGCGGACGTTGAGTGGAAGAATGTTACCCGCTATTTAGAAGCCAAGGATGGATTTCTGCTGTACATCTCTCCCGCAGTTTTCAACATGGTTCCGAAACGCGCTCTTTCAGCCAGTCAATTGAACGATCTCCGTTCGCTCTTAGCAGCACACGTGCCCGAACCGAAGCACAGCCCTAACTAAGTTCTTCCGTGCACTCCGTGCCTCCGTGGTGAATCAGCCTTTTTCGTTGAAGTGGAAGATGTCCTTCGACAGATAGCGCTCCGCTGAGTCGGGGATGATGGTTGCTACTCGTTTGCCGGGGCCTAGCCTCTTCGCGATGCCGATTGCCGCGAAGACATTCGCGCCCGCGCTCGAGCCTCCCAGCACGCCTTCTACTGACGCGAGCTTCTTCACCATGTCGAAGGCGTCGTGATCGTTGACGGCGATGATCTCGTCGGCCAGCGAGCCGTCGAAGGTCTTCGGAATGAAGCTGGCGCCGATGCCTTCCACTTCGTGGTCGCCTTTCTCGCCGCCGCCCAGCACCGAGCCCTGTGTCTCGACCGCAATCGCCAGTGTCTTGGGATTGCGTTCTTTCAAATAGCGCGCCACGCCGGAAAACGTGCCGCCGGTGCCGCATCCGATGACGATCGCGTCGATCTCCCCAGCCATCTGCTCGTAAAGTTCGCGGCCGGTGGTTTCATAGTGGAAGTCGGGATTGTCCTGATTTTCGAATTGGCCGGCGATGAAGGAGTTCGGGGTGCGGGCGGCGCGAGCTTTGATGAGGTCGATGGCGGCCTGCATGCCATCGGCTTGAGGAGTGCGGATCACCTCAGCGCCGAACGCTTCCATGAGCGTGACTTTTTCCTGCGAAAATCCCTCGGGAACGGCCAGCACGGTCTTGTATCCGCGGCCGGTGGCGATGAGCGCGAGTCCCACGCCGGTGTTGCCGGCCGTGGCTTCGAAAATGGTTGCGCCCGGCTTCAGCCGGCCGGCGCGCTCGGCCTTGGTGATCATCCCCAAGGCGGCGCGGTCTTTGATGCTCCCGCCGGGATTCAGATATTCAAGCTTGGCGTAGATGTCGGCGCCTCCGGCGGGGGACAGCTTGCGCAGATGCAAAACCGGGGTTTCGCCGACAAGTTCGGTGATCTCTTCGGCGATGCGAGGTACGGCCATTTCAGCAGTCTTCATGAGGGCTCAAGAGGGCGAGTTTCGCGAACTTTCTAGGGTACGGGATGGTGCTGCGACGGTCAATCGAACGGAAAGGGAGGCACGTGGCATTTAGAACTTGGCATGTAGTCAAACGGACAGGCTATTGCCCGAGAGCCGGGAGCCACGAACCGAGCGCGTGACGCTGGAAATTCGCTTTGAGCGCAAGCAGCGGAGCGAGATCGTTGGAGAGCTTGGCGTAGAGTATTTTGTCAAAGGATGAAAAGTTGCTTCCGGCGCGCTGAAAACGACGATAAAACACTGAATCCGGCGCTCGTGTGTAACCCTCTAAAGTAGAAAAGGCGGTTAGCTATGGCGATTGGGGAAACGGCTTACGTGAACGGCGTCCGCGAGCAGCTGCTGGTGGGGCGAGCCCGGCTGGCGGAAGTACTGGCAGCCGGAGAAAAGGAACATGTCGAGCGGCTGCTGGGCGAGGTGGATCAGGCGCTGCAGCGAATTGAAGAGGGCACGTTTGGCATTTGCGAAGAGTGCCACACCGAGATCGGCGAGGATTGGCTGCGCGAAAATCCGTTGACCACGGTGTGCATCGAGCACATGACGCCGAAGCAGCGAAGCGCGCTGGAGTACGACCTGGAAGTGGCGGCGCAGCTGCAGAAGGGATTGCTGCCGTCGGCCGATCTGGCGTTTGAAGGGTGGGAGATTGCGCATCATTATCAGGCGGCCGGGGTGGTGAGCGGCGACTATTGCGACGTGATTCGCCAGAACGGGCATTTGTATTTCATCATGGCGGACGTGTCGGGCAAGGGAGTGGCGGCGGCGATGCTGGCATCGAATTTGCGGGCGGTGTTCCGGTCGTTGATCCCGCTAGGTCTGGGAGTCGAGGAGTTTGTGCTGCGCGCCAATCGGCTGTTCCGCGAGAGCGCGCTGCCGGCGCAATATGCAACCACGATTTTCGGACGCAGCTCCAACAGCGGCGAGCTGGAGCTGGTGAACGTCGGTCATCTGCCGGCATTTGTGGCGGGGAAGTCGGGAATTCAGCGCTATGACAGCACTTGCAGCCCGCTGGGACTTTTTCTGGATGAAACGGTGTGCGTTGCCCGAGGGAAGATGTCGCCGGGCGATACGCTGGTGCTGTACACCGATGGTATTTCGGAAGCGGCCAACGAGAGCGATGAGGAGTATGGGATTGATGCGGTGATCAGCCTAATTGATGAGAATCGCTCGTACCGTCCAGACAAGCTGATCGAAGCGGTGAAGAAGAATCTGTTTGCCTTCCGGGGACGCGCGGAGCGAGCGGACGATGAAACGCTCCTGGCGATTCAATATGCTCCGGCGGGACGGCGCAGTGCGTCAGGAGCCGTGACCGCGTGAGTCTAGTCCGAGATAGCGCGATTGCACGAACGGCGTGGTGACAGCCGGGTTAGAATGCCGAAAAATGAAGCCAGTCATCGAGGACCCTTCGCAATATCACCTGCAAGAGTTGGCGGCTGCCCGCGACCCATCGCATCCCGGGCACATTATGCCGGCATTCAAGCCGCACCAGCGTTGCATTTTGGATGTGGGCTGCGGCATGGGGCAGACGCTGATCGCGGCCAATCTTCCGCTCGACGTCATCGCGCATGGCGTTGATCCCGATGCTGCAGCGATTGAAGCCGGTCGGCGGATTGCACCTGCTAATGTTCACCTGTCGGTCGGGCAAGGTGAAGAGTTGCAATTTCCTGACAGCTATTTCGACCAGGTGATTTGCCGGGTGGCGCTGCCATACATGCATATCGCGCGAGCGTTGGGCGAGATGCATCGCGTGCTGAAGCCCGGTGGTGAAGCCTGGCTGGTGTTGCATCCTCTGCGCATGTATCGGGAGCGTGTGTCGGATGCCGTGCGGCGTCGCGAGGTCAAAGGATTGCTGTCCTGTGGATGGCTGGGGGTGAACAGCCTGCTGTTCAACACCATGGGAAAGCAACTTACGACGCGCGGACGGACCGAGACATTTCAGACGGAAGCCGGTATTCGCCGGGCGCTCAAGAGGGCCGGATTCGAATGTTCAAGAATTGAGCGGGAACCATTCTTTGTTGCGGATGCGCGCAAGCTCTAGACGGTAAGGTTTTGAGAAACGGTGTCGGCATAGTAGATTCCCAAGATCGTCTTCGTTTCACCTGGCGTCGATGGAAAGCATCCATTCAAAGTGAACTTTTTCGGGGCTGAAGTTCGAGTTGCGAACACCGCATTCGAGAGCGGTGGACGCTCAATTACGGTTCAGGAATTTGTGCCGGTGACGCCGGGCCGGTATCCGGCTGTTTTGGCGCTCTACGGATCAGGCGGCATCCGAGAGGGCTGGGCCGATCAGCCTTCCAGGTTGCTGGCCGGTCAGGGCTATTCCGTTTTTGTCATCCACTACTTTGACCGGACCGGTACGACTTGGGCCGATCGCGACACTACCCAAACCAACTTTCCGGTGTGGATGGGCACGGTTGGCGATGCCATCACTTTCGCCGCACAACACACGCTCGTTGATCCCACCCGCATCGGTCTGCTCGGCTTCTCTCTGGGAGCCTACCTGGCATTGTCTGTGGCATCGGTCGAGCCCCGCGTCAAGGCAGTGGTGGAGTTTTTCGGCGGAGTTCCGGAGATGCTGCATGGTTTCACACGCATGCCGCCGGTGCTGATCTTGCATGGCGAGGTAGACCGGGTCGTTCCCGTCTCTGAGGCAATGCGCCTTCAGCAACTGCTCGAACGCGCAGGTACACCGTATGAGATGAAGCTCTATCCAGGCGCCGGACACGGTTTCAACGGCCTGCAATGGCTGGATGCAGGCCAGCGAACGGTGCGGTTCCTAAGAAAGAATCTGCAACAGAGAAGCTGATCAAACGGAATTGGTGCCGAAGAAGGGACTCGAACCCCCACACCCTTGCGGGTACATGGACCTGAACCATGCGCGTCTGCCAATTCCGCCACTTCGGCACGGGATGGAGCGAGCTGCGACTGCAACCCGCGGTTCAGGAAGCAGATTGATTGTACAGGTGCAAAGCGGCAGTTCGCAATTCCGCGCTTCACCATTCGCGCTTCTCTTAGAGCACGCCGAGTTCAGAAGCGTACGCGGGGGACAAAGCTCAAAGCCACATTCCTAGCTTGCGGCGGCGTCAGCCTCGGCGGCCTGTGCGCCATATTCCTTCAGCTTGTTGTGCAAGGTCTTCAGGCTGATGCCCAGGATTTCGGCGGCGCGCGTTTTGTTGTTGTTCGTGGCTTCGAGCGTCTTGAGAATGAGCAGACGTTCGGCTTCGCCGACGGTAGTGCCAACGCCGAGGCGCACGGCATTGGCTTCCTGCACGGGAGCGCGCGGGATGACCTGGCCGAAGCCCGGCGGCAGGTGCTTCATCTCAACCACCGCTCCGTCACAGACGATCGCGGCGCGCTCGAGGGTGTTGCGCAGCTCGCGGACATTGCCCGGCCAGGCGTAAGAGCTGAAGGCCCCGCTCACCTGATCGCTGATGCCGCCGACGTTGCGATTGTGCTTCTCGTTCATCTCGCTGAGCAGCGCCTGCACCAGGTCAGGCAGGTCTTCTTTGTGGTCGCGCAGCGGGGGCAGTTGGATATTGAAGACGTTCAGGCGATAGTAAAGATCGTTACGCAACTGGCCTTTGGAGACCGCGTCTTCCGGGACCTTGTTGGTGGCGGCCAGCACGCGCACGTCGACTGAAGTTTCGCTTTTGCTGCCCAGCCGCCGGAGCTTACGGTCTTCCAGCACGCGCAGCAGCTTCGCCTGGGTGCCGATCGGCATCTCGCCAATCTCGTCCAGCAGCAAGGTCCCGCCTTCGGCCAGCTCGAAGCATCCGATGCGGCGCTCCAGTGCGCCGGTGAAGGCGCCTTTTTCGTGGCCGAAAATCTCGCTCTCGATGAGGGTTTCGGGAATGGCGGCGCAGTTGATGGCTACAAAAGGTTTCGACTTGCGAGGACTAAGCGAGTGAATGGTGCGAGCGACCAGTTCTTTACCGGTGCCGCTCTCGCCCGTGATCAGCACCGATGCGGTGCTGGGCGCTACCATTTCGATCAGCCGGAAGACCTCCTGCATGCGCTTAGAGGGACCGACCAAAGCGCCGAGAACGCCGACATCGCGCAGCTTGCGGCGGCTGGCCTCCAGTTCGCGCTCGGTGCCGCGCAAGCGGGATGCGTTCTGCAGAATATTGCGAAGCCGGGTGGGATTGACCGGCTTTTCTATGAAGTCGAAGGCGCCAAGTTTCATGGCCGTGACTGCAGCATCGACACTGCCTTGCGCGGTGAGCAGAATAACGGCAACTTGTTGCGGTTGCGCTGCGATGTGCTCCAACAACTGCATGCCATCCATGCGAGGCATACGCAAATCGGTGATGACGATACCTGGGTTCCAGGTTTCGACCGCAAGCAGTCCTTCAACGCCGTCGACGGCGGTCTGCGCATCGTAGCCCCAGGCCTGAACCAGTTCGGCCAGCCCACAGCGTTCGTTCTCTTCATCCTCGACGATCAGAATTTTTTCTTGAGCCATGGGAGCGTCCCAAGGTGGATTGGCGAGACAGCAAACACTCGCAACAGCTTAGATGCGTGTATTGGTGAATTGTGTCATAGTCCGTGTCGTCGTTCCGACGCCTGGCGGGAGCCGGTTATCGACGCGCCCCGACTAAAGGTAACACTTTCGAGCGGGTTGGGAGGTGCGGCTCGAGCAAAGTGCGCATTTCTTGCTGTGTTTAGACGCAGGGAAACATTGCCATCCCAGCATGGGATGCCCGAAAACACAGTACGCGCGACGAGAAAATTCCTCTGCCGAAGAGAGACGAACGGCGAATGCGGCCGAGATTGCGGCGATTCGCGAACAAGCATGCTAAAATCGCGCAGTGAGGTGGTCTGGCGCTAAGTACAAAGTTAGTAAATAGCGCGGCAAACTCGACTAAGGCTTCCAGATAAAAAGTTTGTTAATCTCCGCTGTTGCTGTACAATTGCCTGCTGTTGAAAGCAGGACACTTGCCTGCACTTGTACCAACGATTTTAAAGATACCGAGCTGGGCCATTTGCTTACGGTACTGCTGAGTTCCGGAGGATCAAGAATGTTTTTGCGTATTGGAGTTGTCCCGAGACGCTACCTTGCCACATCGATCGGGTTGCTGTTGGCGCTGTGTTTGCTGGGTACTTACGCCGCGGCGCAGGTTACCATCCAGCCGAAGATCGAAATCTCTGCCGGCTATTCGTGGTTACATCCCGGCGGATACTATGACGACGGCATCAAGACCACAGATCATGCTTCTGGTGTTGATGAATCATTCGTCTACTACACGCCATTTGCCCACAACTTGGGCTTTCTGTTCGATTCCAGCCAGCACTGGGGCGTGAAGTACGAAAACATCCAGTACTACGACGTTGGATTGCAGTACAAGTATCACACTGATTCGTTTTCGCCGTTCGTCCGCGGATTCGTGGGGGCAGCTCACCAGGTGTTCCCATTAAATTCTCAGTGGAACCCGGCGTTGGGCGCTGGCGGCGGTATCGACTATTACGTCGGCCATCATTTTACGATCCGCGTTGCCCAGGCGGATTACGTCTACACTAACTTCAGTCAGGTTATTCCTTATCGCAATCCGACGTGGAACGGCGCCCGCCTGGGTGCCGGCGTGGTGCTTGACCTCGGCAATTACTACACTCCGAACCCGACAGCGGCTTGTACCGCTCAGCCTACGGAAGTGACCGAAGGCGAGCCGGTAACGGTGACGGCAACGGGAAGTAACTTCAATCCCAAGCATACGGTTACGTACGCGTGGACGACCAATGGCGGCAAGGTGGATAAGGCTGACGCCCAGTCCGCACACATCGATACCACGGGCGTAGCAGCGGGCAGTTATGCGGCGAACGCCACCATTACCGACCCCAAGACGAAGAGGGGCGGCTCGGCAACTTGTACGGCCAACTACACGGTCAAGGCAAAGCCGATGAATCCGCCGCAGGTGAGCTGCTCGGTTAATCCGAGTTCGGTGCGTTCGGGCACGCCATCGACGATCACGGCGATCGCGACCAGCCCCGACAATGCGCAGATCACCAACTACACGTTCACCACAAGCGCGGGCACGATCAGCGGCACGGGCATGACGGCGACTCTTGACACCGCCGGCGCACAGCCTGGACCGGTAACGGTTACCGCAACTGCAACCGATTCGCGCAACCTCAGCGGCAGCGGCACTTGTACCGTAACGGTCGAGCAGCCGGAACAGCCGCCGATGTGCAACAAGATCAACTCCATCGCGTTCCCGGATTTGAAACGTCCGTGGCGCGTGGACAACACGGCTAAGGCCATCCTGGATGACGTTGCCAGCCGCCTGAAGCAAGACCCGAACGCCAAGATTGTCATCGTCGGTTACGCCGATGGCGACAAGGCGCCGATGGAAGGCACGGGCAAGAAGCGTCATCCGATGAACCTGGCCGCGCAGCGCGCAGTCAACGCCAAGGCCTACCTGGTGCAGGAGCAGGGCATCGATCCGAGCAGGATTGAAGTCCGCACCGGCACCGGTCAGTCCAAGACGGCCGACATCATCTGGGTCCCGCAGGGCGCAGATGAGAACAGCGCGACCAGCTGTCCGCAACTGCAGAACACGACGCCGGTCGACGAATCGGTGGTGAAGACGAACCAGAAGGTCTGGCCGAAGGGGTCCAATCCAACGCCAGCCGCTCCCCACCACCACGCGAAGAAGTCGGCGAAACCCGCGACGCAGCAGTAATACCGACGCGGAACCACTGCTACGTGGTACCACCGGTGAGAGCGCAAGCTCTCACCGGTTTTTTGTTGCGAGAGAGGGCGATTGGGTGCGAGCTATGAGAAGGACCGGGCAGTCGGTTGCGGCAGAGTCGGAATCAGGGACGATATCAGCCAGCGCGAATTCGATTCAAGATCTCGCACACGCGAGCCTGCTTGCGCCCTCTATGTATGACAGAAAATGGGGTCAGGCTATGAGGTCGACAGCAGACTAGCGGAACTTGCTGATTTTGCGAAAGTTAGCCGAGAGGGGAAAGGCTAGTCAATTAGCTCCCATCCGCTTCGCAGCTTGGGGCCGCGCCTGAGGGTATTGCTTAGCTGCTGGGCCTGTAAGCCGAATTCTGTCCCCGCCCCTTTCTATCGCGCCTGGCAGCGGATGACAGGCGCGAAACAAAGGGACGGGGGACGGTCATTCCTCTGGGCCGTGCATTGCTGTACGGCTCTAGCGACCTACCCGGGAGTTGTGACGCGCCGAGCCGGCACGATTCCGAGCTAGTCGGATCCTCCCCTATTTGGTCTTGCTCCGTGTGGGGTTTACCCTGCCACCGCCATTGCTGGCGGCGCGGTGCGCTCTTACCGCACCTTTTCACCCTTACCTGCCCGACGTGAATCGGGCCGGCGGTATGTTTTCTGTGGCACTGGCCGTCAACGGTCCATTGAGGACCGCCGCCCGGACGTTATCCGGCACACCGCTCTGTGGAGTTCGGACTTTCCTCTACGGGCTCGCGCCCGCAGCGACCGTCCGGCCCAGCAGCTAACTCCCTAATTATAAATTCCCCTGCCGAATGGAAGTCGCGGTACCGCTTTACGCGCTGTCTTTTAGCAGCAGCTGCTCCGCCGGCGAGAAAATGTATGCGCGAATCATCATCGTGCTGAGCAGGGAAGTGAGCCCCGATGACGCCAGGATCATCGCGATCACCACGAACTGATAGATGGCGGCGTACAGCGGATCGGCGCCCGAGAGCAGCATGCCGGTCATCAGGCCGGGTATCCAGACGATGCCGAGAGAGCGCAGGTTGTCGATGGCAGGAATCAGCGAAGAATGAATGCTGGCTTCGGTGTAGCTGGCAATCGTGCGTTCGGGCGCAGCACCCAGCGCCAGTGCGGTTTCGATCTCACCAGCGTGCGCCACCACTTCTGAGCGAAAGCGGTTGAGCGCCAGCCCATTGGTATTCATCGCGTTGGCGATGATCATGCTGCCCACCGGGATGAGGGAAGTGACGGCGGTATCAATGACGCCCGCCCAGGTCATCACCGCAGTCACCAGGCCTGCGCCGGCGGCGATGGAATAGATGGAAACTTTGCGTGCGCCGGGAATATTCCTGGCGCGACGGGCGGAGATCGATCCCGCGGCGACGATCATGCCGGCCAGCAGAAAAACGCACGCCCAGCGTGGCGCCTTCAGCAGCAACACCAGCAGCGAGCCCATGATCACGATCTGCACGATGCCGCGTATCAGTGCGATCGCGGCGTCGCTTTCCAGATGAATGTTGCGCCGCCGGGCGAGCAAAATCACCAGCAGCGCCAGCACCGAAGCGATGGCCGCCTGGGCGAATCCCAGGGCGATTTGCGAGTGAAAGAGCGACTTAAGCACGCAGCACCTCCGAGGTTGTTCCCACCCGCAGCAGATGACCCGCCTCCACAATGGCCACGCGATCGCACAGGCGGCGCGCCTGATCGAGATCGTGCGTCACCATCACACAGGTGAAAGCATCGCTGGTTACGAGACCGCGGATGAGCTCCTCGACTTCGGCCTTCGACTTGTCATCCAGCGCGGATGTGGGCTCATCGAGCAATAGGACCTCTGGCTGGTTGGCCAGCGTGCGCGCCAGAGAGACACGCTGCTGTTCGCCACCGGAAAGATTGCCGACGTTGCGCGTGGCGAATCCGGGTAGGCCGACACGGTCGAGGAGAGTGGAAACGTCAGCCTCTGAAAGTGTCTCGCCTCGCTGTGCGGGGCCAAAACGCAGGTTCGACGCCACATCGCCGGGAAAAAGAAATGGCCGCTGCGTGACCGTGCCTACCCGTCGTCGCAGCTCGCGTGGCTGAATCTGGCGATAGTCTTCCCCGTCGAGGAAGACGGTACCGCTGGTCGGCTCATCCAGGCGGTTTAGGAGGCGCAGGAAGGAACTCTTGCCGGAGCCGCTAGGGCCGACCACTCCCAGCAGCTCGCCAGGTTCGACGCGTAGCGAGATGTTGTCGACGATCGCGACCTCACCCACGCGGCGCGACAGATTCTCGGCTCGCAAAATCGGCGCGCCGCCCGCTGTGTTCATCAACCCAGGCGTCCGTAGTAGATCTTCGTATCGTACTCGAGGAGGATGCGCCCATCCACAGCGTGCGAGGCAAATAACTGTGGCAGCTGTTGCATCATTCGGTCGTAGCCCTCGCCCGACTTGGGAATGTAAGACGAAGAGAGCAGGCGGCCGCGCAGTCCGTCGAAGTCGAGGTGCTGCTGGTTGTGCAGTGTGATGAGTGCCATTTCATGGGGAGAGAAGAATTGCCGGAGAGCGCCGTAGGTTGCAACGTATTTGTGCGTGACCTGCTCGTAGTCGGTGCCGAACTGGAGGACGAAGGCCTCATAGGCGCGCAGAAATGCCGTCGATTCGGTATCTCGATCGTTCCAGACCATCACTGCCCATCCGCCAGGCTTCAGGATGCGCGCAAACTCGGCGCGCGCCTCCGGCGGCCGGAACCAGTGGAACGCTTGTCCGGCCACAACAAAATCGGCCCTGGCGTCGGGCAGCGTCGTCGACTCGGCGCTGCCGTGGGACGCGCTAAATTTGGGATACCCGGCGAGGTACTGCTCACCGGCGATTCGCATTTCGCGATTGGGCTCGACGCCGATCACACGGTTGCCGTTTTGCAGGAAAATTTCTGCCAGCATGCCTGGACCGCAGCCGATGTCGACCAACAGATGTTCGGCGCGAAGATCGCAAGCCTGCTGCAGCGCGTGTACGACATCCGGAGAGTAGTGAGGACGATATTTGGCGTAGTCTTCGGCCCGATCGGAAAAGCGGGTCAGGGCGTCGCGAACGGGTGAGGGCATGGGAGAAATGTTAGCATTGGCAGCCTGACTGCTGACGGCCTGACTCCCATATGCCAACTAAGAAGCTTCCACTCGTCCCCGCCATCGCCGCGGCCATTCGCCAGGTGCCGCGGGGAAGGGTCAGTACTTATGGCGCCGTGGCCAAAGCGGCGGGGTATCCCCGTTGCTCGCGCCACGTGGCCAGGGTGCTAAACCAGATACAGGGCCTGCCGTGGCAGCGCATCGTGGGCTCCGGCGGCCGTATTTCGCTGCGCGGAGAAGCGGCCATGGAGCAGCGCTTCCTGCTCGAAGCCGAACAGGTCCGCTTCCGTGGTCGTAAGGTCGACCTGGCGGAATTCGAGCACCGATTCTCCAAAGCGAAAAGGTCTGGCGGTAAGGCGGCGCAGAAGGGATCGACGCCCGAAAAGCATGTTCGCCGAAAGTGGTAGAGGCGGATTGAAAGCTTTCCTTTTCTGCTCTTGGGCTAGTGTCGTAAAATGGGGACATTCGAGGCCATTCAGGGCGATGCCTAAGCTGCTCCCGATTCAATCGCTTGTCCTAGCGACGTTGTTAAGCGGCTCGCTCTTCGCGCAACGCTACCAGGTACGCGATCATACGGTGTTTCATCCTTCGGCGCAGCCGCAGGCGAAACATGCTGCGTCGCAGGCGGCCACAACCCCATCCAGCTCTCGCTCAACGGAAGCTCGTCACCGCGACGTTACATTCAGCAGTCCATCTGTGTCACACGCTGCACAGCCGGTGCAGATTCCGTCCCGGCCAAAGTAGTTGGCTGCACATTCACGGTCAATCAGAGCAAAATAGTTGGCATGAAAATTTACTTCTTGCGCCACGCGAATGCCGGCGAACCTAAGCTGAATCTCGGCAAGGATGACAAGCGTCCGCTCGACGAGCTTGGAATCGAACAGTCTCACATTGTGGGACGCGGTCTTGCTGCCATGAGAATCAAAATCGACGAAATCATCTCCAGCCCGCTGGCCCGGGCGGCGGAGACGGCGGCGATTGTTGCCGAGGAGATCGGGCACGTCGACAAAATCATTCTCGACGACTCACTGCGGCCGTCGGCGAGCTACGACCAATTCGAGCAGCTGCTGGCCCGGCATAACGACAAAGACGCGATCATGCTGGTGGGCCACAATCCCAGTATGACGGAATTCGTAAGCCGGCTGGTGTGCGGAATTAGCGTTGAGAGGCTCGAGTTAAAGAAAGGCGCGATCGCCAGGGTGGACCGGGAGCTGGACAAGCCCGGCATCCTCAAGTGGAGTATGCCTCCGAAGGTGATGCGCGTGCTTCAGCAGGCCTCGGCCAGGAGCTCGCGGCCAAAAACAGTTTCGAAGTAAGTCTTCTCCTGTTCCACCGCCCAGAGTTCGAGGTCGATGCCTTCGTCGGAACTCGGCTTCAGCATCAGGCGGACGCGTCCATCCTGATGAACGCGTACCTTCAACTGGCCGACGGCCGCGCGGCGTCCCTGGTCGAGAGCGCGAGCCAGCCGCAGCAGAGAGACTGCTTTGGCGACATGAATCTGCTCCATTCCGGGCAGGATACGCATCACGCGATCGCTGGGTGCGGGCAGCGACTTGCCGACATAACGAGCGATGGCTCCGATAATGCGCCGCTGCAAAGGCGTATAACCGAAAATCTCGGAATTCGAGATGACATAGTAGGTGTGACGGCGGCGTCCCGAGCGGTTGATGAACGCTCCGATTTCGTGCAGCATTGCCGCGGCTTCCAGCCAGTCGGCGCACTCGGGCGGCAATTGATGCACGGATTGCAGGCGGCGAAACAGCTCCAGCGCAAGATCGCGAATGCGCTGGGCGAATTGCAGGTCGGCGCCGTAGTGCTTGGCGGCTGCCAGCAGCGCGTCATGCCGCTCAGACTCGACTCGCTCCCGCATCGCGGTACTGGCGTGATAGTCGGCCATCATCTGCGCCAGCAGGCCGTCGCGCAGTCCAAGGGGCAGATAGCGGAAGCTCCGCAACTTGCAAAGTTGCATCAACTCATCGAAGACCATGGCCCCGGCAACGATAATCTCCGCCCGGCGTGGACCGATGCCGCGCATGGCGCGGCGCTGCGCCAGATTGCGATGGCTGAGCTCCTCGGCGAATGTAGTGACGGCTAACTGGGGAACGGTCTGCGGCTTGTTTTCGTTGTAGCCGCGACGCTTGGCCGAGTACAGGCTGGATAGCGCGGCGGGCGTCCCCGAAGTGGCAATCGTCGATTGAATCTCAGCGTCGATGATGCGCTTCTTGATGCGCGATACTTCGCGCTGGATGACGGCGCGCATCTGTTGCAACTCCGTCCGCCACGGTGGATCGTGATGCAGAAATGTCTGCGTGAGGCGCACCGCGCCGATGGGCAGGCTCACCATCTCAGCGATGTGGCCGTTCATGGAGATGGTCAGCTCGCAACTTCCGCCGCCGAGATCGATCAGCAACGCGCGCATGTTTGCGACGCGCGCATGGGCCAGCACCCCAAGATGTATAAGGCGGCCCTCTTCCAGCCCGGAGATGACCTCGACTTTCCAGCCGGTTGCGGTGCGGACCCAGTCGACAAAGGCGCGGGTGTTGCGAGCATCGCGCAAAGCGCTGGTGGCGACGACCCGTACGCGATCGGCGGCATGGGTCTGGGTAGCGCGATGAAAGCGGCGCAGCACGCGCAAGGTGTGGGCCATGGCCTGAGGATCGAGCGCCCCGTCGGCAAAGACGCTTTCGCCCAGGCGAGTGACTTCCCGGTCTTCATGCAACGTTTGCAGACGGCCGCGCACAACTTTGGCAATTTTCAGCCGGACGGAGTTGGAGCCGATATCGATGGCGGCGAAGGTGGGCATGAGAGACGTACCAGATTATCAGTTGGCCCGGAACGGACTGCTATAGTCAGAGACCATGTCCTTGTCTGCGACCCAGGCGAGCGGAACCAGCACGCAGCAAACGCGCGGCGAGCAGCTGCGGAGCGGCCGCTCTTTTTCCCTCTGGATCATCCTGACCGTTGGCGCAGGCTTGCGATTGATCGCGCTTGGGCATAAGAGTTTCTGGCTCGATGAAATCGCGAGCGTCGCGATTTCCCGTCGGCCGCAAGCATTTTTCTGGCATTTCCTTTGGCACGACGAAGGCAACATGGCGCTGTACTACGTACTGCTGAAGCCGTGGCTGCACTTCGGATACAGCGAAGCTGTAGTGCGGCTCCTCTCGGTGATTGCTGGTGTCTTGTCGGTTGGGTTGATGTATTTGCTGGGGGAGCGGCTCTTCGGGAGACAAGCAGGAATTCTGAGCGCCGCATTTCTTGCGATAAACGCGTGCGCCATAGCGGTCTCGCAGGAGGCCCGGGCCTATAGCTTCGTCGTGCTTCTGGTCTTGCTCTCGACATATGTGTTCACAAAGTTCATCGAACAGCCGACCTACTCGCGCGCAGTAGCTTACGCTCTAGTCGCGGGATTGACGTGCTACTTCCACTACTTCGGCGTGCTGGTCCCCGCTGCGCACGCTACCTCGATGGTTGCGTTGCCCGAAAGATACAGGCGGTGGAAGCCGATGCTGGCGGCGTGGGCCATCATCGCAGTACTTGCGTCGCCAATCCTCTGGCTCATTCACGCGCAGGATGTGGGGCACATCTCGTGGTTGCAGCCGCCCTCATGGCTGGAGCTGTATCACCTCGGCGTGTTTCTTGCAGCCGATGGGGGCAAAGCTATTGGCGCGATCCTGCTGGCATTGGAGCTGGTGCTAGCCGCCTGTTTCATCGCGGCTTTCGGGCGCACGTGGCGCGGCGGTGACGTGCTGCTGCGTTGGCGCTATGCGCTGGCAGCAAGCGCCGTGGTTACTCCCATCGCGCTGACGCTGCTGGTGTCGATTGTGAGGCCCGCGTTCTATCATCGCTTCCTCATCATCTGTCTGCCGGGATGGCTACTGATGCTGGTGGTTGGCGTCATGCAGCTTCGTTCGCCGGAGTTGCGCAACACGGCGATCGTTGCGGTGTCCGCAATATCACTCGCCGCGACAATAGTGATGTACCGGCATACCACAGAGGATTGGCGTGGTGCAGTGAAGTATCTCATCGCAAACACGCATCCTGAAGATCGTGTTTTTTACTACCAATCCGTAGGACAGTTTGCAGGCGATAGCTATCGCGAATGGCTGGAACCCTCAAACCTGCCGAAGCCCGCCTCCACCGGAATAAATCCGACAAACGGTGCGTGGCAGGGCGATATTGGGAATGCGCGACGTGTTTGGCTCGTCTTGTATCGCGCCAAGTCAGACGATGCCGAGGCGAGGGGTGTTTCGCAAGTGCTGACGGAACAATACCATTCGGTTGCAAACAAGGACTTCACCGGAATCGCGGTGGTCGAATACATTCGCAAGTAATCGCGACCCTTGCGAATTCCAGCGATATAACACGACGGAGCGCTCCTTTCATCCCTCCGGGAGAGCTCCAATCCTGGCGAATTGAAGTATCCTGAGTAGTCAGTGGCTCCCCGCCACCGAAACGGTGCGGACCGGCATTTCATCGTCGCATCTACTAGACAGGCCGGAGCCGCCAACGCAGTCTCAAGCTGAAACCATGGGCCCTGTGGTCGACAACCCGGAGCACGAGTCTCTGCGCGAAGTGCTGCAAGAGGAACGGCAGGAGTTTGCACGGCCGGCGTCGCGGGAGTCCAGATTGGCGCTGGCGGTACGCGCTTTGCGGCACCGCAATTTCCAGCTCTTTTTCGCCGGCCAACTCATTTCGCTCGTCGGCACCTGGATGCAGACGGTCGCCCAGTCATGGCTTGTCTATCGCATGACGAATTCGGCCCTGCTGCTCGGGACCGTGGGTTTCGCCAGCCAGATTCCGGTGTTCATCATTGCGCCTATCGGCGGCATTGTGGCCGATCGCCGTGATCGGCAGCACGTGGTCATCGCTACTCAAACTGCTTCCATGATCTTGGCGGGAATCCTGGCCGCGCTCACCCTCAGCGGACGGGTGCAGGTTTGGCACATCATGGTATTGGCTTCTGGTCTCGGCGTGGTGAACGCTTTCGATATTCCGGCGCGGCAGGCGTTCCTCATCGACATGGTCGGCCGTGAAGACCTGATGAACGCGATTGCGCTGAACTCATCTATGTTTAACGGCGCGCGCATCATCGGGCCGGCGGTCGCGGGCATTCTGGTCGCGTCCATTGGCGAGGGCTGGTGCTTTTTCGCCAACGCTGTAAGCTACATTGCGGTGATTGTAGGCCTGCTAATGATGCGCATCGAGCATGCAGCGAAGCTGGCAGCCGAAGGTTCGCCGCTGCAGAACATTCTGGAAGGCTTCGCTTTTGTTAAGAACACCAAACCGATTCGCGCGATCTTGCTGCTGCTGGCGCTGGTCAGCTTCGTGGGGATGCCTTACGCTGTGCTGATGCCGGTTTTCGCCGACAAGATCCTGCACGGCGGGGCGCGTGCCCTAGGCATTCTGATGTGCTCAACCGGAGTGGGCGCGCTGCTGGGCGCGGCAAGTCTGGCGGCGCGAGTGGGAGTGCGCGGCTTGGGCCGGCTGATCGCCATCTGTTCCGTAGGCTTTGGCGCGAGCCTGGTGCTGTTCGCGTTCTCCCGAATTTTCTGGCTCTCGACCGTACTGCTGCTGCCGGTCGGCTTCTGCATGATGGTGCAGATGGCGTCGTCCAACACGCTCATCCAGGCCATGGTGCCCGATCAATTGCGCGGCCGCGTGCTTTCGGTTTACACCATGATGTTCATGGGCATGGCGCCGTTTGGCGCATTGGGCGCGGGGGCGGTTGCGCACCGCGTTGGCGCGCCCTGGACGGTGGCTGTGGGTGGATTTGCCTGCATGATCGGGGCAGCTTTCTTCTGGACGCAGTTGCCGTCATTTCGGCGTGAGGCGCGAGAGCTGGTGATGGCGCAGGGCATGATGGCAGGAACTCCCGCTCAGGGAGTGAATAGCGGAGGGTTGTCGTAGAGTCAACGAGAGATTTCCGACTCATTGGGCGAAGAGCATCGAGCGAGACTTTCCAGGGAATGACGGGTTCTTAAGACCGGACAAAGATCAAGACGCAAATCGTGAGTTAGTCTGCGCGACCTGGGAGAGGGTCAAACGAGGGATGCGCGCACACCGGGCGGCTAGAGGCAAATGGCCGCCCATTGTTTTGCTCCTGAGCTGGCATGAGACGCTGCGCCCCAAAGAAAAAGACCCGCGGCGTATGACGCTCTGCGGGTCTCTTCCGGTTAGCTGTTGAAATTGGCCTGAGGCTGTCCACTCTGATGTGGCCCCAGCGGCAGACACCTGATAACAGCTGTCTTGCGAGGAATAGAGCGGAAGCCCTAAGCCTCAGCCACCTCACTTGAGTAACTACTACAGTCAGATTTCATATATGTTGGATCACCCTCCTTTCCAGTGTATTCCGAAGTTAGCATCGCCTCGCGCGGGCGTCAAATTGAGAGTTGATGAATGCACCATTCGCGGCAACAGTGCGGCTAAACCCAACCGGAAATCGAGGTCCGCCGCAGAAGCCGCAGTCCAATCGCAATCCCAGCCAGCCCCAGCCCGGCTGCCACAGCGATTCGCTTAAGCCGTTGTCCCTCGCAGGGCACTCGCTTCTTTGCGTCGGCGACGTGCTCGGGTCGAACGCCGATGCCGACCAAGCGAGCGACCACACGCTGTACCCCAGGAATGTTCACCACAACTTTCATCTGCCACGGCGCGTGGGCTGGACCCGGGTTTCGGAACACGACTTCAAAAGCTTTATGCGCCTGCACCTGTATGTACTGCGTAACTCGAGTGGGGAACTCGCGCCGGTGTTGCACGCTGGCGAGCAGAGCTGCGGTCGCGCGGCCCTGGCGTAGCGGTTCCGAGAGGATGTTCGCGGCAGCGACGGCGTCCTGAATAGCGAGGTTGATTCCCACTCCTCCGGCGGGAGACATGGCGTGGGCCGCGTCGCCAATGCACAGCAGGCCGGGCCTATCCCAACGCTGCAGCCGATTAATTTGTACTGAGAGCAGCTTCACCGGATCCCAGTCGCGCAGCTCGTTGACACGGTCGCCGAGGTAGGGTGCGATGCGGCGAAGATTTTCGCGAAATTCGTCGAGTCCGCGTTGCTTCATCTCTTCGAACGAGCCTTTGCGGATGATGAGCCCTGCCTGAAAGTAATCACCGCGTGGAATGAGGATGAGCACTTCGCCATAGTTGATATTGCCTAACAGTTGCTCGGGGTCGTTGTCGGTTCGGCTGATGCGGAACCACAGCACATCAATGGGGACGCCGAACTCCCGCACCTCGAACCCTGCCGCTTCGCGAACGCGCGAATGGCGGCCATCGCAGCCTACAACCAGATCGGCGACGACCTCGACCGGGCCTTCCGGGGTGTGCGCCACCACGCCCCGCACGCGGTTGTTGTCCTTGATCAAGTCGACAACCTCGTTTTCCATGCGGAGGGTGAACGCGGGAAACTGCCTGGCTTTGCCAGACAGGAAGTTCAGAAAATCCCACTGCGGCATCAAGGCCACGAACTTACAGCGTGTTGGAAGGGTGTTGAACTCGGCGGCGGTGAAAGGGAAGTCACCGAAGACGCCGCCCGCCCGGGTCAGCTGCTGATGAGGGACCTTCAGGAAGTCGTCGAGTATACCGAGTTCGTACATGACTTCAAGCGTGGAGGGGTGCACGGTGTCGCCGCGAAAGTCGCGATTGAAGTCCTTGTGCTTCTCCAGCACGATGACAGGGACGCCTGCCCGCGCCAGCAGATAGCCCAACATCACGCCCGCTGGGCCGCCGCCGGCAACGCAGCACGTAGTTTCCAGGGTTTGGTTTGGCATAAGTGCAACCTCGCAAAAATTAGTTACGGAGAATTAGATTACAGGCAATCCCGGGGACGGAAAAGAAAGTAGGGCTGAATGGCCGCCGGTGGCCACCCCGCGGTCCTGATGGCGATGCGGGGAGGTCGCGATCAGGCACGACGGGTTAGATGTGGGCCGCTGGACCTACAGATTCCTCCTGATGACAAAAGCAGTAACTTGCAGAAATTGGGGCGCACGTACGATTGCCAGACAACCTTCTTGCATCTACTATCTTGGAAGGTCGTGGGAGGGAATAAGATATGTCCGCGTCCATCGCCACTCAACAGTCTGAGCTGCTGACTTCCTGGAAAGAGATAGCCTCATATCTGGGCAAGGGAGTCCGCACCGTCCAGCGGTGGGAGCAGCAATTTGGTCTGCCCGTACGCCGTCCTAACGAAAAAGCCAAAGGGATTGTCCACGCCACGCGGCAAGAGCTCGACGCCTGGCTGGTAAGTCAGTGGTCGCAGCGGCCAAAAGAATTCGCGCACGCCTACGGCCACGATACTGTTTATATTGACCAAGTTCGCGCCAGCATCCAGCAATGGGCAGAGTTGAGGAATGAACATCGCATGCTGGTGGCTGGCGTGAGAGCTTCCCTGAAGGACTTTCACAACGAGTGCCAGATCCTAGCCGGGCATCTGACGGGCATACCCCTGCAACCGGTCGACCAACCAAAATAGCGTCTCAACCGTGAGTGCAAGCTTGCTCTAGCGGTTACGGAGTGAGATCCGTTGCCGCCCCGGCGCCGTGGAAGAGGCAATCTGATGAGCGATAGGGAAGCAGTTTCCCCTGAGAGCGGCAAGCAGACCGAAGGCAAGCGCGCCGATCGCTCCACGTTTCCCGTGGTTGGCATTGGCGCATCGGCCGGTGGGTTGGAAGCGTGCCAGCTGCTGCTGAAGGCGCTGCCGGCGAATCTGCGCATGGCATACGTCTTCGTGCCCCACCTGGATCCCTCGCGGGAGAGCGCGTTTCGCGAAATTCTGGCGCGCGCTACTTCGATGCCGGTAGAGGAAGTGACGAACGGCATGCGCCCGGCTCCCGACCATGTCTACGTGATTCCCCGTAACTGTGACCTGACGATTTCGGGCGGCGTGCTGCGAATTGCCGACCGCGAACATCCGCGTCCGGTGAACACGACCATCGACACTTTTCTGCGTTCGCTGGCGGCCGACCAGGGCAGCAATGCAATCGGCGTCATTCTTTCGGGCACGGCCTCGGATGGGACCATCGGCCTGGCAGCGATCAAAGGCGAGGGCGGGATTACCTTCGCGCAAGACAGCTCGGCCAAGTATGACGGCATGCCGGCGAGCGCTATCGCTTCGGGGTCAGTCGACCTGGTGCTTCCCCCCGAAGGCATCGCCGAAGAACTGGCGCGCATTGCCGATCATCCCTACGTCTCCGGCGGCATCGAGCTGGAAGCAGTCGGCGATACCCTTGAGGCGCAGATGGGGCAACTGTTCAGCATGTTGCGGCGCACTACCCGGGTGGACTTTTCGGAATACAAGCCGCCGACCATAGGCCGGCGCGTGGCCCGCCGCATGGCGCTGCACAAGATCGAGCAGCTGGCCGACTACATCGCCCTGTTGCAGCGCGATCCGGGCGAGATCAGTGCTCTGTATCAGGACCTGCTGATCAATGTTACTAACTTTTTTCGCGATCCGGAGGCCTTCGAGGCGCTGAAAGTCGTATACCTCGAGCTGTTGAGGCGGCGGCAGGACAGCACGTTGCCGATTCGTATCTGGGTGCCGGGCTGCTCGACCGGCGAAGAAACCTACTCCCATGCCATCGCGCTGATGGAAGTCCTGGGCGACGAGCGCCTCGAAGTTCCGGTGCAGATTTTCGGCACCGACCTGAGCGAACCCGCCATCCAGCGCGCCCGCTCCGGGATGTACCGGGAAACCATCCACGCTGACGTAACGCCTATTCGCTTGCGGCGGTTCTTTCACCGGGTAGACAGCGGGTATCAGGTCAGCAAGAGCATCCGCGACCTGTGCATCTTCTCCATCCAGAACGTTTTCAGCGATCCGCCCTTTTCCCGCATCGACCTGGTCAGTTGTCGCAATGTAATGATTTACCTGAGCCAGGCGCTGCAAAGGCGGGTGATCCCGGTATTTCACTATGCTTTGAATCCCGCGGGCTTTCTGATGATTGGGAACACGGAAGGCCTGCTGGGCTCAGGTTCGGAGCTCTTCGAGATGGCCGACAAGAAGCACAAAATCTATCGCAGAAAGGCGGTCAGCGTCAGTGTCACGTTTGGCACAGCTCTCCATGTGACGCCACCCCGTCAGGATGGTCCTGCTGCAGGTGCGGTCGCCAAACCGGCGGAGCTGCCGCGGGTTGCGGTTGATCTGCAGCGTGAAGCCGACCGCCTGCTGCTAGTGCGGTATGCGCCGCCCTCGGTAGTCGTAAACGACGATCTCGAGATCGCGCAGATCAAAGGGCGCACGGGTCCATTTCTGGAATTACCCATAGGTAAGATCAGCTTCAATCTGCTGAAGATGGCGCGCCCGGGTTTGCTGCACGAACTGCAGAGTGCCGTTGACGAGGCGCGGCAAAGCGGTATCGACTCGGTGCGCACCAACATACACGTGGAGAGCGACGGTGGTACTACCCTGACGACCCTGCGCGTGACGCCGTTCTCGACCCCGGCGCAGGACAGGCGAAGCTTTCTGGTCGCTTTCGAGACGGTGAACGGCGGCTCGGTTTCGACCTCGAACGAAACGGCCATCTCGCCGCTCGCCGAAGATGAACGAAACCTGAAAGACAAGCAGATTGCGCAGCTGAAACAGGAGCTGGCGGCCACCAAGGAATATTTGCAGTCCATCATTGAAGCGCTGGAATCGACCAACGAAGAGCTGCAGTCGGCGAACGAGGAAATCCAGTCAGGTAACGAGGAGCTGCAAAGCACCAACGAAGAGCTGCAGACCTCGAAGGAAGAGCTGGAGTCGGCCAACGAAGAGTTGCACACCGTGAATGAGGAGATGCAACATCGCAACGAACTGCTGTCGCAGCTCAACAACGACCTGAGCAACCTGTTGAATAGTGTGAACCTGCCGATGGTGATGGTGGGGCCGGACTTGAGTGTGCGCCGCTTTACGCCGCAAGCCGGCAAGGCGCTCGGCTTGGCAGCCACCGACGTGGGAAGGCCCATCACGCGCTTGCGGCTGAAGGTCGAGATCCGGAACCTGGAACAACTTCTGCTCGACGTAATCTCCGAGGTGCGGGCTACCCAGCATAAGGTGCGCAACGACGAAGGCCAGTGGTGCGACCTCCGGCTGACTCCGTACCGCACTGGCGATAACCGGATCGACGGCGTGGTGTTGACGGTTTTGAGCTTCGAAGAGCTGGACGCTGCGGGGAGCCGTCGGCCCCTCGGCGATGGCAGCGCCAAGCATGCAGCCAGGAAAACTTTGAATTCGGGCAAGAAGTCAAAGAGCGCCAGGAAGGGAAGCGGCAAGAAGTAACCTGGTTATACGTTTCGCCTAGCCTGTGGGCGAATCCCGATGCAATACCTTGACGTTGTAGCCTGCCTTGCCGAGCCGCCTCTGCACATCTTCGGCGATCATCACTGAGCGGTGTTTCCCGCCGGTGCAGCCGAACGCGATGGTCAGGTAACTCTTACCTTCCTCGATGTAATGCGGGATCAGGTAGATCAGCAGTTCGGAGATGCGCCGGATGAACTCGCGGGTTTGCGGGAACGACCGGATATACTTGGCGACCGCGGGATGACGGCCGGTGTGCGGACGATACTTGGGAATAAAGTGAGGATTAGGCAGGAAGCGCACGTCGAAGACCAGGTCGGCATCTTCCGGTACGCCTTCGCGATAGCCGAAGCTGACGCAGGAGATAAGGATGTTCTTGTCGCGATTACCGCGCTGGAAGCGTTCCGTCAGCATCGAGCGCAACTCATGCACGTTGAACTTCGTGGTGTCGACGACGAGGTCCGCCAGTGCCTTAACCGGGGTCAGGCGGCGGCGTTCGGAGACAAGCGAGGCGCGCACCGAGGCGTTGCGTCCCAGCGGATGCGGCCGGCGGGTCTCGCTGTAGCGGCGCAGCAGCGCTTCTTCATCGGCTTCCAGGAAGATAAAGGTAGTTTTCAGCAAGTGGCGCAGCGAAGCGAGTATTTGGGGCAGCTTGTCCAGCCGTGCGCCCTCGCGAATGTCAACCACCAGGGCAGCGCGCTGGATCTCCAGGCTGTCGAGCACAAGCTCGGCGAATTTCGTGATCAGGCCAACCGGCAGGTTGTCGACGCAGTAATAGCCCAGGTCCTCGAACGTCTTCAACCCGGACGCTTTGCCGGCGCCGCTCATGCCGGAGATGATGACCAGTTCATGCTGGTCGCGGGGCGTGGCCCGCGACGACTTGGCAGCGGCATTGGTCTTCGGGTGGCGCTTGGCGGCGCTCTTGGTAGATGACATTGCTGGGAAGTCCCTTTGGGGCGAGAGTAGCAGACTCGCGAGCCCTCGGCCAATTCTTCTTGCGCGCGCGCTGCGCGATCATGGGATCGCTGCGGTCACGTCTGTGTGCGAGAAGTCCTCACCTTTGAAAAGCAAGGGCTCGCCGGTCTCTCTGGCCAGCGCATATGCGAAGCAGTCTCCAAAATTCAGCCGCGCGGGGTGACCGCTGCCTTTGCCGAAATCGCGAAAGGCCTCGCGTGCGATGCGGGCTTGTTCGCGCGTAACCGCCTCAACCGTGACATCTATTTCTCGAACCAGCTCATCGAATCGGTGCCTTGCGATCGGGTCGCGGCTCCGGTCACTTACCACGGCCGCTTCCACGTAGTTAACAGCTGAAATGCGGCGCTCAGGAATGCGTTGGATAGCCGCCGCAAATGTGGACGCTTCCGGTTCGCCGCGCAGGATCGCAATCAGCACTGAACTGTCGAGAATCATTTTGGCAGGCCTTTCTCGTCATACAGCAATTCGTCGATGTCGAGGGACTTTAGCGGCTCTTCCAAACGGGCCGCAGAGTCCCTGCCGATAGCCATGATCCGCTCGGCCAAACTGGAATTCTTCGCCCGCCGGAGTCGCTCCAGCCGTTCGCGGACGGCAATCGTTACCGCCTCAGTCAAGGTTTCTCCGGTGCGGCGAGCGAGCTCCTCCACCAACTTGTGGGTCTCCGGGTTCTTAATGTTCAGTGCCACGGGAAACCTTTCCACCACTAGTGTACACCCTTCTACCCCAACACCTTAGCCCACTGGACAACACAACCCGCCATCAGATAAAAGCGCAGTGTGAAGCACATATTCCGTATTGGGGTTGTTGCAGCTCTCTTTTGCGCCTTCGTGTGGGCCGCCGACTTCGCCTGGGATTGGCGCAGCCAGGAGGTCATCGGCCGAACCGACCAGAGCCTCAACACCACGTCAAAGCTGACTGAGCCGGAACGTAACCAACTGCTCGACGCGATCATCGTCCGTCTGATGAAGCCGATGAGCGAAGCCGGTTATGACGATGAGCGTATTCGCGAGGTGGCATCAACCACCCGTCTGCGATTCGTCGAACTCGGCGAGGGTAAGCCGGTGATCCTGGCGACTTCACTAGGCGGCGAAGGAGGCTGCGACGTACTGGCCAATTGTCCTTTTTGGATCTTTAGGCGCGGCGATAGCGGCTACGTTGCGATGCTTGACACGGTTGCCGCCAGCTACACTACCCAGGCGACCTCGTCCGAAGGCTATTCCGATCTGGTGATCGCACGCCATGTCACCCCCAACGCGAACCGGCTGACGCTGTACAAGTATGAAAGCAGCAAGTATAAGGACGCAGGCTGCTATACCGCGGTCTTTGCGCCGCCGAAAGACGGTGGTGAGATTCAGGATCCGGAGCTTGCGCCATGCACGCCGGAGCATCCGGCACCGAAAGATCCGGAACCGGCAAGACAATAGAGCCAAGTTCAAGTAGCTTCTTGGGGAACGGGCTGAATTGATAACAGCTGCTGCTCCCGCAAAGTTGTATGTGCGCCGGTTGGGATTCCGCCGTCCGGCTTGTCATTACGAGTAGAATTGCTGCAGCACGGGATGGGGTTGATCGCAGTTACAGGTACTCGAACCACATGGCATTGATAGGAAGTTTTGCACTGTTGCTGGCCCTTGCGCTGGCGGCGTACTCGTTTATCGCGGGCGCGCTGGGCCTCGCCCGCAAGGACGATCGCCTCACGGAAACCGCTCGCCGCTCGGGCATTGCATCCTGGGCCGCGGTGACCATCGCCGGCGTGGCGCTGGTGATGGCCGCGCTGGGCAATGACTTCTCGATCTCCTACATCATGCACCACAGCAATCGCGACCTGCCGATTGCTTACAAGTTCGCGGCGCTGTGGTCGGGGCAGGAAGGCTCGTTGCTGTTCTGGGCGTGGCTGCTGTCGTCGTATGCGCTCGTGTTGCGACTTCGCTACAAGGTCGATGCGCAGCTGTTCAACTACGCCTCGGTCATTATCGCCGGCGTGCAGGTGTTCTTCTTCCTGCTGGTGAACTTCGCGGCGAATCCTTTCGGGCTGGTCACCGGCACAATTCCTGCCGACGGCAACGGCCTGAATCCGCTGCTGCAATATCCCGAGATGGTGATCCATCCGCCGATGCTGTACCTCGGTTACGTCGGTGTGACCATTCCGTTCGCCTTCGCGCTAGGCGCGCTGATCATGAAGTATCCCGGCGAGAAGTGGATCCACATCACGCGCCGCTGGACCATGGTGGCATGGCTGTTCCTGACCTGCGGCATATTCCTCGGCGCGCACTGGGCCTACGAAGTGCTGGGCTGGGGAGGCTACTGGGGTTGGGACCCGGTGGAGAACGCGTCGCTGCTGCCATGGCTGACCATGACTGCCTTCCTGCACTCGGTGATGATGCAGGAGAAACGCGGCATGATGAAGATGTGGAACATGTGGCTGATCTTCACCACGTTCCTGCTGGCCATCTTCGGGACTTTCCTGACGCGCAGCGGCGTGGTGAGCTCGGTGCACGCCTTCGCGCAATCGAGCATCGGAACGTGGTTCGTGTGGTTCCTGGCGATTGCCTTCGCAGCCTGCGTTTACTTCTTTGTGCGCAATCGCGAGACGCTGCGCAGTGAACATCGGCTGGAATCGCTGGTATCGCGCGAGTCGAGCTTCCTGTTTAACAATCTGGTTCTGCTGGTGTCCTGCTTTGCCGTGCTGTGGGGCACGCTGTTCCCGGTGCTGTCGGAGTGGGTGACGGGATCGAAGGTCACGGTCGGGCCGCCGTTCTTCAATCGCGTGAACGTGCCGATCGGAATTTTCCTGGTGCTGCTGACCGGCGTTGGACCGCTGCTGGCGTGGCGGCAAACCTCGTTTGATCGAGTGAAGCGCAACTTCGTGTGGCCAACGGCGCTTGCGGTGCTCACCGTCGTGGTTCTGATCGTCGGCGGCATGAAGCCGTGGGAAGACTCAGCTTACTTCTACTCGCTGGTGGCGATAGCGCTGTCGGTAATGGTGGTCGCGACAGTGGTGGGCGAGTTTTGGCGAGGCGGACGCGTGATCGCGCGTCAGACGGGCGTAAACATCGCGCAGGGCATGGTCGTCATTACGCGCCGTAACACCCGTCGCTATGGTGGATATCTGATCCACATCGGCGTGGTGCTCATTGTTATTGGCTTCGCCGGCCTGCCGTTCAATCAGGACAAAGAGCAGGAGATGGGCTTCGGCGACAAGATGCAGATCGGCCACTACACGCTGGTCTGCCAGTCGTACACCCAGGACGACAAGCCGAACTACTCGAGCGAATGGGCCGTGATGGACGTCTACAAGAACGGCAAGAAGATTGACACCATGTATCCCGAGCGGCGCTTCTACAAGGCCAGCGAGCAGACGGCGACCATGGTGGCCAATCGCTCGCGTCCCAATGAAGATTTGTACCTGGTCTACACCGGTCGCAATCAGGACACCGGCCGGCCGATCATCAAGGCGCACGTGAATCCGCTGGTGATGTGGATCTGGATCGGAGTACAGATTGTGCTGATCGGAACCATCATCGCGCTGTTCCCGAATATGAAGCCGCAGCGGGTCGCCGTGCGCGAGAAGGAGCGCGCGGCCGAAGAGGCAGTGAGGAGAGGGGTCGTGGGAGTGGGCGGAGATTAAGCAGCGATGAGTCACGCGAACCGGGAAGGCATAACTTAGCCCAGCACGTGCCCAAGCTGATTGCTGGGTAACATGCAATGCGGTCGAGCAGCAGGTCCCTCGGCTGCGCGCCCGTCCGACTCACCAAACATGCGAGTCGGAAAGAACACGTGGGCGCTCGGCTCGGGATGACAAATTTGATTGAGAGGTTGAAGCGCCACACTCTCCGAATGAAGCGATTCGCGATTGTCCTGATCGTGGTGCTGGCCGCGGTGATGTGGAAGTTCTTTGCCGCGCATCCAAAACAACAATTAGCAAGTAGCAATTAGTCTGGAAACGGCCTTTGAAACTGAAAACTGGTAACTCGAAACTTCGCATTGCGCAGCTCGTTCTCATCGCGCTCCTGGCCGTGGCTTTCATGGGAGCAGATAGCGACGCCCGCTTCAACAAGCTTGGCCATCAGCTGATGTGCATGTGCGGTTGCAACCAGATTCTGCTGGAATGCAATCACGTCGGGTGCACCTACTCCGACCGCATGCGTAATGAACTGGCCGCGGCAATCGACCGCGGTGACAACGACTCGCTCGTGCTGCAAAGCTTCGTGCAGAAATACGGCAATACCTCGCTGGCTGCGCCGACCAGCAGCGGTTTTAATATTGTGGCCTGGGTCACGCCCTTCGCGGTGTTCGCAGCCGCCGTGGTTCTGACAGTGTGGCTCGTACGCCTGTGGAAGTCGCGCGCCATTGCCCAGCCCGTCTCGCGTCCGGTGGTGGATGCCAGGCAACTCGACGAGCTGCGCAAGCGGGCGCGTCAGGAGACCGAATTCTAATGTCAGCATTCATTGCCACTGGCGTTTTCGACCAGGGAAGTGTATTCGCGCTCTTTGGCTGCGCGCTGTTCGCGGCCGCCTTGTTCGTGTATGTGTTCTATCAGCCGGGAGAGGTGGAAGCCGGCGAAGAAAAAACGCGCCAGACCTATCTGCTGGAGCGCAAAGAAGCGACTTACGAAAATTTGCGCGATCTCAATTTCGAATACAAGGCCGGCAAGTTGAGTGAGCGGGACTATGCGATTCAGCAGGCCTCGCTGGAAGACGAGGCGGCGGGAATTTTGGCCGAGTTGGAGCAGATCGAAAAGGCGAGAGCCGTTCTCCGGCAAGCGACACGGCGCGCGGGTGTCCGACCGAGCGGAGGGCACGCGTGAAGAGTCTGATAGGGAGGTTTTTGACGACCCTGATGGGCGCGCTTCTGCTGGCCACGCTGAGCGCCGCGGCCCAGAACATCACCGGCACGGTGACCAACGGCACCACCGGTAAGGCCGCCGTCGGCGAAGAGGTGACCCTGCTCTCGTTGTCGCAGGGCATGCAGGAGATCGGCAACACCAAGACGGACGCGCAGGGGCACTTCTCATTTCCCGCTCCCAAGGATCAGGGGCCGCACATGGTGCGGGTGACACATCAGGGTGTGGGCTACTTTCCCCAGAGTGGGCCGCTGATGCCCGGCAGTACAACCGCCGAGCTGACCATTTACGATTCCGCAAAGAAGATTGACGGCCTGAGCCAGACGGTTGAGGTTGATCGGCTGCAAAGTGATGGAAAACAGCTAGAAGGCGTCACACTTTACGCAATCACCAACAAATCGCAGCCTCCGCGTACGCTGGCCGATGAGAAGGGAACATTTGAAATCCTTCTCCCGGAAGGGGCTGATGTTGAGAGCGCGCAGGCCAAAGGGCCTGGCGGCCAGCCAATCTCCGTTGAAGCCCAGCCTGGCTCGCAGAAGGGGCACTTCTTCCTGAGCTATCCATTGCGCCCCGGCGAGACGCAATTTCAGGTCGCATACCATGTGCCCTATTCCGGTCAAGCCAGCTTCTCGCCCAAGGTCTTTCGTGACGTACAGCATTTCGTCGTGATGTTGCCGAAGGGGATGAGCTTTAGCGCTAAAGATCAGCAACGGTACCAGGTGATGACCGATCCCCAGATGGCCGACCCAAACACGACGGTGATGGTCGCGACCAACGTGAAGCCGGACGACGATCTCAGCTACCGCATTTCCGGGTCGGCGGTGTTTCAGGCTGACAATCAACAACCTGCGGCCAGTTCTGGCGGCAGCATGGGTGGATCGCAGGCGGCGGCGACCGATAACCGTCCCGGCGGAGGACTGGGTGCGCCGATTGATGCACCCGACCCGCTGCACCAGTATCGTGTGTACATCCTTGGCGCCTTCGCCTTGGTTCTAGTGATGGGCGGAGCCTATGTTGTCTCACGATCGAACCATCCCCATCCTGCGGCCGCGCCGGCAGGTACCGGCAGGGTCGTGGCGGAGAGCGGCGAGGCGGCGGCAGCGTTCGCCGACTTCGTTGAACCTTCCGCGCCCTCCCGCGACCGCAATGCCCTGCTGCTGGAGGCGATGAAAGAGGAACTCTTCCAACTCGAGGTGGATCGCCAACAAGGCAAGATTCCCCTTGAGGAATACAGCAAAGCTAAAGCGGCTCTCGACGAGACCATCAAGCGCGCGCTGGCGAGAGGGAAGGCCAGTTAGCTTGATGCGGTTCACGGTTATCCGCCAACTCCGGCGTGTCGGCCAGCATCCTTCATTCGGACGGGCGTAGAATTCTGTTGCCGTCCAACAATCCTTCACGAGGTCCACTATGCCGCTGTTGTACCAGGGAGCGAAGTTCGCCGTGCGCAGGATGCCCAAGGTCATCAATCCGACAACTCACGCGGTGTTGGACTATCTGGTTGTGGGCAGCTTCCTGCTCAAGGCGGCGGTGCTTTGGAAGCGGCATCGGCGGGCGGCGACGGCGTCGCTGATCTGCGGTGGCGCGTCGCTGGCCAATGCTCTGGTGACAGACTATCCGGGAGGCGTGGTGAGCAAGATCAGCTTCCGCACGCACGGGCGGAACGATTCCGTGATCGCGGGATTAACGGCGGCCGCGCCGAAGCTGCTGAGATTTGATGATGATCGCGAAGCGCGCTTCTTCAACATCGAGGCGCTGGCGGAGACGGTAATCACCGGCCTGACTGATTTCGATTATTACGAAGAGGAGTCTCTGGCGGCGTAGCTATCGGTTTTTTCGTCGGCCGTCCCTCCGGGACTAAGAAGTCCACGTTGACTCCTACCCAGCACTCCGCTTAGCCACGTGCTCGGCCATCATGCGGCACGGCCTTCCGCAATCTTGTCCGTCTACCTCAACGCACCGATGAGAGGATAAAAACTACATGGACTGGTTTTGCGCGAAGTGTTAAGTGCCGCTTTTCATCCCGCAAATGCTTTCGAAAGAAAGCGCGAGATGTGCCAGGCGTCCATGTATTTGTACGGAGTCTCGCCGAGCGAATAGTGTCCGCAGGGTAGCGCCTTAATCGTGGTGTCCAGCCCGTGGCGCAGGAATTCCCCCGCGGTCTGGACCGAAAACTCGGGCAGGAAAGTCAGGTCGTAGCGGCCATAGATCATCAATGACTTCTTCGGCCATCGCCTGAACTTATCGAAGTAAACGATCGGGCTGATTGCCAGCCATACCCGCCGCAAGTCTTCCTGCGTCAGCACTGTCTCCAGCGACTTGCGGATGTGCTGCGTTGACTGTCCAGTCCAGACCACGTCGCCAAACGTGGTTGAGGCGTGGTTGAAGACGTTCACCCGGATGCGCGGGTCATGAGCGCTGGCGAGAAACGCGTAGCACGATCCAAGGCTGGTGCCGACGATGCCCAAGCGCGAGTATCCACGCTCTTCCAGCCAATCGAGGCACGAGCGGATGTCGGCGATGCTTTGCCGGACAGCGTCAACCGTGCGTCCTATATTGGAGGACACGGCGTAATCGGCGCGGGTTAGACCCTGGGGGCGGCGAATATCGTGGTATGGCATGCTGAGACGCAACGCAGCAATTCCGAGCATGTTGAACAGGCGGCACAATGCGCTCTGGCTGACGCCGTCGGCGTTCCACTGCGGCAGGAGCACAACCGCACGTTTTCCGCTGGCGGGGAACCAGCGCGCATTGACAAGGTTGTTCTCCGGATAAGGCGATCGGATGGGTGAAGTGAAGCGCAGAAACTTCGCCCACTCGTCTTTGGGCAATTTCTTGGGAGGCTCGCTGCCGGTATGGAACAACTCGACTTTGCGATGTTCGAGGCGAAAATCCGTCGGCGTGCGATAAGCGAAGAATTCGTCGCTGTGCTTGACCAGGCGCTCGTTCACCGCCGTCAGGTAGTCGATCATCGACTCGCGAGACTCCGGATCAAGGGGGAAGGGAACCTGCTCAATTCCGGGCCAGGATTTGGTCCACTCCACACCCCACTCGAATGGACGCACCACGCGGTTGTTGTCGCGCGAGGTCATGCGCGACTCCCAATCGTGGATCCAGCGACGATAGTGTTCTCGCATCTCTGTGCTTGATAGTAAACCGCACGCCTGCTACGGCTGAACGATTTGCCAACGAACGCTGTCGCCAACCCGCTGAACGGCGAGAATTGTCGGGCGAGCGGGACCTTAATCCTGTGGCTAATGTCAGCAACTTGCTCCCGTAGCATTGACTGGTAAAGGCCGATGGGCGAAGAATAGACGTTGCCAGCCCTTTGAAGACTAATGCTTACCCTGCTTAAGCTGCGTGTTCTCTGCCTGTGCGGCGTCATGGGTGTGGCCACATGGCTGGCCGCCCAAAGTACGGCGGCGAGAGATGCCGCCAGAGCGGAAGCGACTTACCCCGAGCAAGCATATCTATCTTCCTCGCGCTACGTTAACCAGTACTTTGGGTTCAGCTTCGATCTTCCTGAAGAAGTGCGACTCACTCCTCTGCCCGAGCCCGCCGCCCGCGACGGAAGCATTCCTCTGCTGGACTTGGCCGGGCCCGCGCCGGCCGACGCGGAGATTGCAATCGCGGCGTTTCCGGCCGCGGGCAAAAACGACGACGCGAAGCTGTTTCTGCGTCAGGCGCTCGATCAGGAATTGTATCGAGGGGTGGAGGAGTTGCACGGCCTGACCAAGGCCAGCTTGTCCGGACATCAGTTCTACTACTTCGAGACGCGAAGAGGTATTGAGCAGCATATGCTGCTGGCCACCGCCAGCGGAGACTACATTCTCCGAATTGTGCTGGCTGCACACGACGAGAAGACGGTCAAGAAGCTGGAAGCTTCGTTCCTGCACCTGGTGTTCTTCTCCCCGAGCGTAGCCGGAACATTTGTTGTCGCGAACGCGAAACCCTACGATGGGCCGTCGATCTCGTCGCATCGTCTGGCCCTGCTGGAGAGCGATCCTCCGGCGAAGCATATTGATAATGGCAATGTCAGCGGCGACTTCTACGAGAACTCGATGCTGGGGTTCAGCTATCGTATCCCCCAGGGATGGTCGATTGAGTCGGAGGGTGCGGTACAGAGCGCCGTCGAACGCTATCGGACGACGCAGGACTTTGGACGTCCGAGGATGGGGCGGGTCGAGCGCAAGCTAGCGGACGCTTGTAGCAAGACGCTGTTTTCCGCCTGGGCGAAGCGCCCCGGCGCCGATGGCGTGGTTACCTACGACGACTTTGGCGAGGTCACCGTCTCTGCCACTTCGCTTGCCTGCTTTCCGACAATGAAGTTTCCGGAACACAGTGTCGACCGGGACGCATTCAAGGATTTTCTGCGCGAGTTTGCGCTGACTCATCCCATCGTCGACGACATGCGAGACGGCAACGTCTTTGCCCAGGATGGAATGACGTTTCTCTTCCTCGAGGGAACGGTTGCCTTTCAGGTGCCGGACGACGAGCTCTCGCGCAGATTGTCGGTCGGATTGGCGGTTACGCAGCGGCGTGGCTATCTCCTGACGTGGTTTTTCGCTGCGCCCCACGAGAGCGAGTTGCGAACGCTGACCAATGAGCGCGTCAGCTTTGATCGCGGCGGGAACCTCACGGTGGCAAGTGCGCCCCAGCCCGGAGGCGGGGTTGCGAGCGAAGCGGCACCCGCGAACACGGCTGCTACATCGCCCTCTGAAGTGGGTTCTGCTGTCCCGGCGCAATCTTCATCAGCGCCCGCACGCGCAGCAGCTTCCAACGCGCCTACCGCGGCGAGCCAAGCTGAACAACCCGCGGCCGATTCCACTCAGCCGGAAACATCTGCAGCTGGTTCCCACCCATCGCTGCTTCGTCCCGGCGAGACCATGGACAACCAGCAGGGCAAGGGTGCGCCGATGGTCAGGAAACAGGAGCAGTGAGTCCTGCTGCACGCTGGCCTTCGTTGGCTCGCACACCCTGAGCCAGCCTTTACTTATTCGCCGGAGCAGTTGTGGTGGTCGATTCCGCGGGCTTGGCCGCCTCCGCCGGTTTGGCCGCGCCCTTCAGCTTGAGCAGGGACTCATCGACGCGCGACTTAAAATCGCCCTCATCGTTGTGCTCCCAGCCGCTGTAGTTCGAGACGACCTGCATCTGACAGCCTGTCCCCTGGGAGACAAGGGTGACGTGGTTCTTGCGCTGCAAAAGCGCCCCCGAGACGTTAACGTGGGCGGCGTGCTTCACGTCGTAGTCAGCGTGCATCCTGGCGTCGTCCGTGCCGGTAACGTTGTAGTTGTTCGGATCGCTGAGGGTATCTTTGACTGCGGGCCACAGGTCGCTACAGGATTCGGTGTAGGTGCTCTTGTAGGTTTTACCGGACGCAGGCAAGGCAACGATCAGCGACAGCAATATGACTAGCGAGGATCGATTCATGGGATGACTCCTGGGATTTCGCGTGGAACTCCGGCTTCGCGAGCAGCATACAGCCGGCGGGATACGGATCAGCGAATAGAACAACCTGTTCTTGAAAGGAGTTCCGAAAAGGGAAAGGCATTGCCACCAAGGCGATTTCGCTTGCTGCACCGTCGCGTGTGCAGTGGAAGAACACGCCGCTTACGCCCGTCGCGGTTCTGATAAAATCATAGAAATCCACTCCCCGGAGATCCAATGCAGGCAATCCTTGCGCTGGAAGATGGCCGCATCTTCCGCGGCAAAGGCTACGGAGCGAAAGGTGAATGTTACGGGGAAGTTGTTTTTAACACCTCCATCACCGGATATCAGGAAATTTTCACCGACCCTTCGTACGCTGGACAGATCGTAGTTCTCACCAACCCTGAAATCGGCAATTACGGTACAAATTCTGACGACAACGAAGCCACGCGTCCCTATATTGAGGGGCTGATCGTGCGCGAGTTCTCGCGTGTCAGCTCGAACTGGCGCTCGCAGGAAGTTGCCGAAGAATATCTGGAGCGCTACAAAATTCCCGTGCTCGCCGAGATTGATACGCGAGCCCTGGTACGGCATCTGCGTGACAACGGCGTCATGCGCGGCGTGGTCTCGACGCTCGAGAGCGATACCGAGAAGCTGATAGCCAAGGCGCGCTCAATTCCGAAGATGGATGGCACTGACCTGGCGAAGGAAGTCACGACGCGCAGCGTGTATCAGTGGGATGAGGGGGTGCGCTCGCATGAGCCGACGCAGGTTGTCGGGGTCAAGGATGCCACGCCTAAGTACAACGTCGTCGCGTATGACTACGGAATCAAGCAGAACATCCTGCGCCGGCTGGTCGGCGAAGGCTGCAATGTGACGGTGGTGCCGGCGACGACGAGCGCCGAAGATGTGCTGGCGCTCAAGCCTGACGGTGTGTTCCTCTCGAATGGACCCGGCGATCCCGAGCCGGTGACGTATGCACAGCAAAGCATTCGCGACATGATGGGTCGAGTGCCGATCTTCGGGATTTGTCTCGGACATCAGCTCATCGGGCTGGCGCTCGGCGGCAAGACTTACAAGTTGAAGTTCGGCCATCACGGTGGCAATCATCCGGTAAAGCAGATGTCGACGGGCAAGATCGAGATCACGGCGCACAACCACAACTTCGCCGTCGATCCCGATTCGCTGAAGCAGAGCGAGGTAGACCTGACCCACATCGACCTGAACGACAATACGCTGGAGGGCCTGCGGCATCGCTCGCTGCCGCTGTTCAGCGTGCAGTATCATCCTGAGGCCGCGCCTGGGCCGCACGACTCGCACTACCTGTTCAAGGATTTTGTGAAGATGATGGAGGAGTGGAAAGGCCGCTGATGCCACGCCGCAACGACATCGCGAAAGTACTGATTATCGGCTCGGGGCCGATCGTAATTGGCCAGTCGGCAGAGTTCGACTACTCGGGAGCGCAGGCCTGCAAGGCGCTGAAGTCAGAGGGGTACGAGGTGGTGCTCGCCAATTCGAACCCGGCGACCATCATGACCGATCCCGAGATGGCTGACCGGACTTACATCGAGCCGCTCACCCTGACGTATCTGGAAGAAATCATCCGGGTCGAGGCTGACATGCTGCGCGACAGTGGCAAGCCGGGCGTATTTGCTCTGCTGCCCACCGTCGGCGGTCAGACTGCATTGAACCTCGCAGTGGAGTTGGCGGACGGCGGAGTACTCGAGAAATACAACGTGCAGCTCATCGGCGCGCAGCTTGGCGCTATCAAGAAGGCCGAGGACCGCCTGCTGTTCAAGGATGCGATGACGGCGATTGGCCTGGATGTGCCGAAGTCATCGCTGGTGAACAATCTGAAGGACGGCATCGACTTCAGCAACAAGATCGGTTTTCCCCTGATTCTGCGGCCATCCTTCACCCTTGGCGGTACCGGCGGCGGCATCGCTTACAACCGCGAAGAGCTGTTGGAGTTGCTGGCGCGCGGCCTCGATCTTTCCCCCGTGCATGAAGTTTTGCTTGAGGAGTCGGTTCTCGGCTGGAAAGAATACGAGCTGGAGTTGATGCGCGATCTGGCTGACAACGTCATCGTCATCTGCTCCATCGAGAACTTTGATCCCATGGGCACGCACACCGGCGATTCGATCACGGTAGCGCCGGCGCAGACGCTGACCGATCGCGAATACCAGGCCATGCGCGATGCAGCCATCGCCGTGATTCGCGAGATCGGCGTGGAGACCGGCGGGTCGAACATTCAGTTTGGCGTCGATCCGCACAATGGGCGCATGGTGGTGATCGAGATGAACCCACGCGTCTCGCGCTCGTCGGCGCTGGCCTCGAAGGCGACCGGCTTCCCCATCGCGAAGATCGCGGCCAAGCTCGCCGTGGGCTATACCCTCGACGAGATCACCAACGACATCACGCGCAAAACTCCGGCCTGCTTCGAGCCGACGCTTGACTATGTCGTCGTCAAGATTCCCAAGTGGCAGTTTGAAAAGTTCCCCGGTGCGGATGAATCGCTCGGCCCGCAGATGAAGTCGGTGGGCGAGGTCATGGCCATTGGCCGCACATTCAAACAGGCGCTGCTGAAGGCCGTGCGCTCGCTGGAGACCGGCAAGCGGGTCGATGCCGATGTGATCGAGCCGCGGATCCTGACCAAACGACTAGTCACGCCGCATCCCGAGCGCCTGCAGTACATCCGCTACGCGCTCGCACAGGGCATGAGCGTGCGCGAGATCGCGCAGATGACAAATATCGATCCCTGGTTCCTGCATCAGCTGAAAGAGATCGCCGAGGTGCAGGCTACGCTCGGGACGGAAGCCATCGATGCCGAGCGGCTGCGTGAGATCAAGCGCATGGGCTTCTCCGACGCGCGTCTGGGTGAGGCCTTGCAGGCAAAAAATGGCCGTTCTGGTGCTGAGAAGATTCATCAACTTCGCAAGCAGCACCGGGTCACGCCGGTGTACAAGCGCGTGGACACGTGTGCCGCCGAGTTCGAGAGCTATACGCCCTACCTCTACTCGACCTACGAGGAAGAAGACGAGGCGGCGCCGACTGACCGTAAGAAGGTCATTATCCTGGGAAGTGGCCCGAATCGCATCGGGCAGGGAATTGAGTTCGATTATTGCTGCTGTCACGCTGCGTTCGCGCTGCGCGAAGACGGTTACGAGACGATCATGATCAACTGCAATCCTGAGACCGTCTCGACCGACTACGACACCAGCGATCGGCTTTACTTCGAACCACTGACCTACGAAGACGTGATGGCGGTGTATGAGCACGAGGCGGCAGGCGGTGCGCCGATAGGCGTCGTCGTACAGTTCGGCGGCCAAACCCCGCTAAATCTCGCGCTGCCGCTCAAGGCCGCCGGCGTGCCGATCATCGGTACTTCGCCGGAGTGTATCGACCTCGCGGAGGATCGCAAGCGTTTCGGCAAGCTGCTTGAAGAGCTCTCAATCCCCCAGCCGCGCGGCGCCACAGCTACGAGCCTGGACGAGGCGATCGCGAATGCCAATCGCATCTCTTATCCCGTACTGGTGCGGCCTTCGTATGTGCTCGGCGGGCGTGCGATGGCGCTCGTCTACGACGACGAGTCGCTCACTCAATACATGAAGGAGGCGGTCGAATACTCGCAGGAACGTCCTGTGCTGATCGATCACTTTCTCGAGTCGGCTACCGAAATTGATGTGGACGCGATTTCCGATGGCGAGGACGTGGTCATCGGCGGCATCATGCAGCACATCGAGGAGGCAGGCATCCACTCCGGCGATTCATCGTGCGTGCTGCCGGCGGTCGACATTCCCAAGCATCTGCTCAACACCATCCGGCAATACACGTTCCAACTGGCGCGCGCGCTCAAGGTCATCGGATTGATGAACGTGCAGTATGCGATTCAGCGCAACCGGGTGTACGTGATCGAGGTGAACCCGCGCGCCTCGCGAACCGTTCCGTATGTTTCGAAGGCGACCGGCGTGCCGCTGGCGAAGATTGCCGCGCGCCTGATGACGGGTCGCAAGCTGAGCGAATTCTTGCCGGAGAACATCAGGCATCAGAGCGATCTTGATACCGGCAACTTCTACTTTGTGAAGTCGCCCGTATTCCCGTGGGGCAAGTTCCCCGGCGTTGACACTGTGCTGGGGCCAGAGATGAAGTCGACCGGCGAAGTCATGGGCGTGGCCGACAACTTCGGCGAGGCGTTCGCCAAAGCACAGCTGGCTGCCGGACAGAAGCTGCCGATATCGGGGACAGTCTTCATGAGCGGTAACGATCGCGACAAGCCCTTCATGCCGGAGTTGGCGAAGCGGTTCGTCGAGCTGGGCTTCAGCATCGTCGCAACGCACGGCACTGCGCGCGTATTGGAACACGCTGGTCTGCGCGTCGAACGCGTTTACAAGGTGAAAGAGGGGCGGCCGAACGTCGTCGACCTCATCAAGGGCGAGCGCATCCAGCTCATCATCAACACGCCGCATGGCGTGGAGCCCTGGTTCGACGAGAAGGCGATTCGCCGCGCCGCCGTGACGGCGCGGATTCCGACCATCACGACACTGTCAGCTGCGAAAGCGGCCTGCGACGGCATAGCCGCATTGCAACGCGGCGAGGCCAAGGTATACGCGCTGCAACAATTGCACGCGGAAAGAAAGCAGCAACTGGCGACGAGCAGTTAAGTGTTGGATGCTAACCGCCAGGAAGGGATGACGTGCGTACCACAAGAACGCTTTTTGCTGTTCTCGCCATTCTAGTCTGCGCAACGCTGACCGCAGCTGCGCAACAAACCTGGTACGTCCAGAGTGCCGACTGGGGATCGGGCAATCGCCGCCAGGATGTCACCAATACCGTTCGGCGGCTGGTCGGCGGCGGAGACTTCCGGGCCAATAATCAGAATATGGGCGTTGACCCGGCGGTCGGCGCCGACAAGACCCTCCGTATCATCGGCCGCGATCAGAGCGGCGCCGTTCGTACCTTCACCTATAAGGAAGGTGCAAGCGTCAACTCGCGAATGTTTGTCGCCACGCAGTGGGGCGGCGGCGGAGGCTGGAACGGTGGGGGAAACAACACGCTTCGCATCGTACAGGCCAGCTACGGTGCAACCGGCGGCAGAGGGAATCGAAATGTTACGCAACGTCTGCAAGGCATGGTAAGAAACAACCGCATCGACATAACGGTGACCAACCAGAATATGGGAGGCGACCCCGCGGTCGGACAATCAAAACAACTGTACGTTCAGTATGAATATCGAGGCCGAAGGAACAACGCCACTGTTCCCGAAGGTGGGCGGCTGACAATTCCTTGACGGTCAGCAGTTGGCACTTAGCTCGAAGAGGATCAAAATGCTTTACAGTCTTCTGGAATTAGCTTCATCGAACGCCGCGGTGAGGCGTAGCCGCTACAATCAATACTGGTAAGTGACAAACTGGTCTGAATTATGCTGCTACATGGTATTTTTCCTCCAATCACCACGCCTTTCTATCCCGATGGCAAAGTCTACTTTCGCAAGCTCGAGCAGAATGTCGAGCAGTATTCGCGCGGGCCGATAGCTGGAATTGTGGTCGAGGGCTCGACCGGCGAGGCCATACTCCTGAGCGACGAAGAGCGCCGCGATGTGCTGAAATCTGCGCGCGATGCAGCCGCCAACGAGAAAGTGCTGATTGCTGGCACGGGAATCGAGTCGGCGATCGAAACCCTGCGCTTGACCGAGTACGCGGCGGAGCTGGGTTACGACGTCGCCATGGTGCGCACGCCGCACTACTACAAAGGGCAGATGGCACAGCCCGCGAACATGCTGGCGTTTTATCGCTTCGTCTGCGATCGCTCACCGCTACCCGTCATCATCTACAACTTCCCCCAAGCCACCGGCTATGACGTTCCCGCCGAACTGGTGATTGAACTGGCCGAGCACCCGAATCTCATTGGCATCAAGGAGTCGTCGGGGTCGATTGAGAAGGTGCAGAAGATGGTGGCAGGCACGCATCACATCAAGCGCAACGCGACCGTTACCCAAACATTCGCGGCGGTGACTGGACGCATGCTCAAAGCCGCATCTGCGGTATCGGCCGGCTCCGAGGGTGGGGAGTTGGTGAGCGTTGGCGCGTTGACCGAGGCCCCTGTGCCGAGGCCCTCATCCTCAGCCGTGAACGTTGTTGGGAAGATGAAGACCCGGCAGAAGGAAGTAGGATTCCAGGTATTAGTCGGTGCGGCGCAGAAACTGCACCCGTCGCTTGAGGTCGGAGCAGTCGGCGCTGTTCTCGCGTTTGCCGATTGCGCTCCGACTGCATGCTACGAAATCTACGCCGCGTGGAAAGATGGCGACGCTGGGCTCGCACGCGAAAAGCAGGAACGAATTGCCCAGGCCGCTGAGCGCATCGTCGGCGGATTGAGTATCCCCGGCGTGAAGTACGCGATGGACTACAACGGCTATTTCGGCGGATCAGTCCGCCTGCCGCTGCTACCGCTCACCGCGGACAAGAAGGAAGAGGTCGAGCAGCTGCTGGCGGGAATCAGGAACTAGCTGTGGGTTGTCGGCGACCGGGACCGACAACCGCTTTACGCCGCGCCTTTCTTCTTGTTCTTGCCGTTCTTCCCAACGAGTTTCGCACCGCGGTCAGCCGAAGGCGCACGCTTCCCGCGCTCGGGACCTTCCAGCAGCGTCTTATCTCGGCTAATCAAATTCCCCACGCCCTCTTCGTTACGTTCACCGCCCAGCTGCGGCTGCGTCGGCTCAGTGCGTCCTCCGCCGGGGCGAGGCGTTGCCGGAACGTCAAGTTCCCGGCGTTGCATCTTCTGGTTGCTGCCTGCCCTGCCGGATTCGGCGGACTGGCGATTAGTCCGCCCGGCATCGGCCTGCAGTCGAAAGTGGGTGCCACGCTGCTGGCGCGACTGTTCGTTGTGGTGCATATCGAGCGGATGGGTGCCGGGATCTTCGCCTTCGGTCTTGCCGCTCTGCGGATCGATGATGAACAGCAGGTCGGAGAGGTCGCTGGCGTGCTCCTCTTCGTCGCGCAGAATGCCCTCGATCATCACGCGCGTCGTCGGATCGTGATCGGCGAAATGGCGAATCATCTTCTGATAAACCTCGATCACAATCCGTTCGGCGATCAGGTCCTCTTTGATCATGTCGGCTAAGCTCTTGCCCTCGGCATACTGCGAAGCGGAACGCTGGACCAGCGACGCGGGATTGAAATCCGGCTTGCCGCCGAGCTGCTGAATGCGGTCGGCGATCTTGTCGGCGTGCTCGCGCTCGGCGTCGGCATGCTCCTTGAACTCGTCGCGCACCGCCATGCCGTGCACCCCAGTCGCCATGAAGTAATGGTGCATGTATCGCAATACGCACACGATCTCGGTGGCCAACGCATCGTTCAAAATCGAAATCGTTTGCTCCACATCTCCTTCATAGGTATCGGTGACCGCTCCTTCTTCAATCTTTTGAGTGGCTCGCCGGCGAATCTCTTCCACATCCATTACAAAACTCGGCATGAGATATTGTCCTCGTGGGTTGCTACCGCTCAAAGATTAAGGGCGCACGCGATCCCGCATGGGCTGAGCGGTGCGTTGTTTAGGATTCGGCGAATAGGTTGTGGCGATGCCTGAGTAGCTCGAAAGATTTCGCTGGTCGTACCTGTTTTGTTGTAGAGAATTCATTGTGGGGAGCTTGACACTGGCACGGCGGCTCCGGTATTTTCTAAGCATGTTGTCAGCGACCATCCGAATGACCATGGCCATGTGCACCCTAGGCGGTGCCTTGTCCACGTTCGGAGCCTGACAGCCCAAGCAGAAAACTCCAATCGTGACCGGCCGCCTAGGATGACAGGGCGGCGTTGCTGTTTCTGGGCAAAAGGCCAATGGCAATCGATTGGAGTTTCTGATGACGTTCTCACCTGAGCTATTTTCCACCACCGCAGTACGGGGCGGACTTGCGCCCGATCCGGCAACCGGCGCGGTTCTGACGCCGATCTATCAATCCACTACTTACCATCAGCAAGCTGTGGGCGTGCATAAAGGATTTACCTACTCGCGCGCCGCAAACCCGACAGTTTCGGCGCTCGAAGCGGCGCTGGGTGCGCTGGAAGATACCCCGCCCGCAGTTTGCTTCGCCACCGGAATGGCTGCGATCTCGACGCTTTTTCTGGCGGTGCTCAAGTCGGGCGATCACGTGGTCGTCTCCGACGTGGTCTACGGCGGAACGGTGCGGCTGTTTCAGCAGGTGCTGGCCAACTTCGGGGTCGAAGGCTCGTTCGTCGACACATCGGACGCCCACGCGGTGGCGGAGGCGATTCAGCCCAACACCAAGCTGGTGTTCATCGAGACGCCGGCGAATCCGACGCTCAAGCTCACCGACATTGCCGCCATCGCGGAGGTGGCGCACCGCGCTGGCGTGAAGCTCGCGGTCGATAACACCTTCCTGACTCCGGTTGCGCAGCGGCCTCTTGATATTGGCGCCGATATTTCTCTGCTCTCGACCACCAAGTATATTGAAGGCCACAACTCCACGGTGGGCGGCTCGATTGCGGCTCGCGATGAGGCTTTGCTCGAGCGCCTGCGGTTGGTGCGCAAGACCCTGGGCTGTATCCAGTCTCCGCAGGAGTCCTGGCTGACTCTGCGGGGACTGAAGACACTGCCTCTGCGCTTGCACCAGCACTCGCTGAACGCGCAACGCGTCGCCGAATGGCTCGAACAGCATCCCAAAATCGCCCGCGTTCACTATCCCGGCCTCACCAGTTTTCCGCAGTTTGCCCTCGCTCAAAAGCAGCAGGCTCTTCCCGGCGGCATGTTGTCGTTCGAGCTGAAGGGCGGCGCGGAAGCCGGCATTCAGCTGATGAACACGGTCCGCTTGTGTCTGCTGGCCGAGAACCTCGGTGCAGTCGAGACGCTGATTACCCACCCGGTGTCGATGACCCATGGCGACGTTCCGAGGGAGATTCGGGAGCGTACCGGCATCACCGACGGCCTGGTACGGCTCTCGGTCGGACTGGAGAATCCGGCAGACATCATCGCCGACATCGAGGGCGCACTGGCTGAAATCGCTAACGTCGCTGAGACCCGGGAGGCTGAACCATGTCTCACAAAGTAATTGTGCTGAAGTTCGGAAGCTCAGTGTTGCAGTCGCGCGACACCCTGACGCATGCGGTACATGAAGTCTATCGCTGGATTCGGCAGCAGTATCGAGTGGTCGCAGTCGTATCTGCATTCGCCGGAGAGACCGATCGTCTGCTAGCGACCGTTGCCGAGTATCGCGATGCTAACCCGGAAGCGATCGCTCGCATTGTGGCGACGGGTGAAGAAGTGGCCACTGCGTTTCTCGTGCTGGAGCTCGATTGCTTCGGCATCCCGGCCCAAGTGCTCGATCCCAGCCAGATTCAACTAGTCGTCGATGCCGCCTCCAACGACGCGGAACCGGTCAGCGCGGAGACAGCAGCCGTCGAAGCCGTACTGAACCAGGGCAAGGTAGCCGTGATTCCCGGCTTCGTGGCCCGCGATCGCAGCGGCCGGGTGGCCCTGTTCGGGCGAGGCGGCTCCGATCTCTCGGCACTGTTCCTCGCCAAACAACTCAACGCACGTTGCCGGCTGATCAAGGACGTGGACGGAATCTATACTGCGGATCCTGCGACTTCCCGAGGTGCACAGCGTTACGACCGGATCGGCTTTAGCGAGGCCCTGTCCGTGGCCGGCAAGGTTGTCCAGCCCAAGGCCATTTCCTTTGGCAGAAAAACCGGCGTGGCCTTCGAAGTTGCGGCGGTTGGCGAGAATTATGCAACCCTGGTCGGGGCCGAGTCTTCAGTGTTATCGCCTCGTACTCATTCGAAAGCTCCGTTGAAAGTTGGGCTTCTCGGCCTTGGCACTGTCGGCCTGGGCGTTTTCCAGGAGCTGTGGAAGCGTCCTGACTTGTTCGAGGTGACAGGAATCGCGGTTCGTCATCCCGAGCTGCATTTCGAACACGCCCCGCGCCACCTGCTCACGTCCGATTGTTGGAGCGTGATTAATGACGTCGATGTGGTTGTCGAGCTAATCGGCGGCAGCGATCCGGCGGCCGATCTGGTGCGTGCGGCATTGGCATCGGGCAAACCGGTCGTCACTGCCAACAAACTGCTGGTAGCGAGTGATGCGCAGTTGGGCAGCCACAGCGCACTTCGCTATTCGGCAGCTGTCGGCGGCGCGGTTCCTGCATTGGAGGCGGTGCAGGCGATAGGCAAGCGCGCGCCAATCGTTTCCCTTTCGGGCGTGCTGAACGGAACCTGCAATTACATTCTCGACCGCATTGCTGCCGGCTCCTCGTGGGACCATGCGGTTGCCGAAGCCCAGGCGAAAGGCTTTGCCGAACAAGATCCGAGAGCGGATGTCTCCGGGGCGGACACCATCTGCAAGCTGCGCTTGCTGGCTCGCTGGGCGTTCCCAGCCGTTGCCGGTCAAACCGTCAGTGCCGTTGGCATCGACGCCATCGACATCGATTGGGTGCAATCGGCGGCTCGTAATGGCGGGCGCGCACGCCTGGTAGGCACCGCGCAGCTCGAAGACGGCCGAGTTCACTTGGAAGTCAAACCGCAGCTGGTGAACGCATCACATCCCTTCGCGAAGATCAGGAATGAAGAGAACTGCTTGCTGATCGACGCAGGGCAGGGCGTACAACACGTGTGGACGGGACGCGGAGCGGGACGCTGGCCAACCACCGCAGCGGTGATGGCGGACCTCTTTGATCTGAGTCGCGAGTATCGAGCCGCGAGCAATGAGCTTCGAGCTCCGAGCCGCGAGACGTCACCCGAACAGGAGATCGCGTACCCACAGCTGTCGGAATTAGCAGCTCTGAATATCGAGCTTCGCGACCCGAGGCAGCCTTGCGTCAGCCCCTGCTTCGATCTCATCAATCGTGCGCGGGAGGGTTCGCTTGGTCGCGAGCTGCCTCAACTGACAACTGACCACTATCCACTGACCGCTGATTTCGGAGGTGTGGCGTGAAATTCGCGACCCGCTTACTCAACTTTGATCCGGCACCGGGTGACCGCCTAACCCCGGCCAACACGCCTATCTATCAAACAGCGACCTTTCGCCAGCAGGATGCGACCGCGTTCGGCGAGTACGATTACACGCGCAGCGGCAATCCTACGCGCGCCGCCGTCGAAAAGCAGATTGCGTCGCTTGAGGGCGGCATACGCGGCTTCTGCTTCGCCACCGGGCTGGCAGCGATCACCGCGGTAACACGGCTGGTCTCGCCGGGTGAGGAGATTCTTGCCTGCGACGATCTCTACGGTGGTACGTATCGATTGTTCTCGCGCATTCTCGCCAACCGCGGAATCAACGTGCGCTATCTGGATTTAACTGATCCCGACGCACTGGCTTCGTCGATCGACAGCAGAACCAAGCTGGTCTATCTGGAATCGCCAACGAATCCGTTGCTCCAGATCATCGACATCGCCGCGATTGCCGCTATCGCACATCGCAGCGGAGCGTTGGTCTGCGTCGACAACAGCACGTTGTCTCCCTATCTGCAGCGGCCGTTGGAGCTCGGTGCCGACATCGTCTTACACTCGGCCACGAAGTTCCTGTGCGGGCACAGCGATGTCATGGCCGGCGCGGTTGTGGCCGGCGACCCCGAGCTTGCCGAAGAGCTTTACCTGATCCAGAACGGCGAAGGGGCAGTCCTTTCGCCCTTCGACAGCTATCTCTTACTGCGTGGCATGAAGACTCTGGCCCTGCGGCTGGACCGGCAGCAGGAAAATGCGCAGAAGATAGCCAAATTCCTGGCTGCGCATCCAGCCGTAGAGCGCGTCTACTATCCCGGGTTGGCTGAAGGACGTCAGCGGGAGATTCGACAGTCGCAGGCGGCGGGTGACGGCGCCGTTCTCAGCTTCACCACCGGCGATCCCGAGGCCTCGCGCAGCTTAGTTGAGGCGACCAAACTGTTCAATATCACGGTCAGTTTCGGTGGGGTGAACTCCACGATTAGCCTGCCCAATTACATGTCTCATGCCAGCATTCCGCAGCATCTACGGCAGCAGAAAAGTATTCCTAGCGACCTGGTCAGGATCTCGGTAGGGGCTGAAGATGTCGATGATCTGATCGAAGACCTCGGGGCGGCATTCGAGCTCGCCGGCAAAGGCAGCTGCGTCGGTGCAGCGGTTGCCGACTAAACCAACGGCAGAGTGGAGGGAAGCCGCGCTTGATCGGTGAATACTAACCCTCTATTCACTGCAATCGGTCTCTGGCAAAATACTAGGCCACGCCACGACGCTATGATCGCGGTGATGACCTGGACGCCATGGCTCTCACCTTTCGCTATCGCTTCGTCGACTTCGGTACCCGGTTTTCCCCCGCAGACGGCACCAGAGATGCCGGCCAGGGATCGCAGGATCCCGGCACGCTGTTCAGCAACGAGCTGGTCGCCGATGTTGGAGGCGTTTGCTTCGGCACTGACCAGCCCCTGGCTGTCATCGACCACCACTTCAGCCGCGAGGCACAGTTTCCTTCGGCCTCGGCAGCTGTTCTGCACAAAGCCAAGCTGATTCGCGGCCGTTTTGCCGGCCACGACGGACTTTTCTGGCTGGTCACACACAAGCAGCCCGACTTCGACGCGTTCTGTTCGATGTATCTGGCGCGGTGGATTCTGGAAGGTGCGAACGCAATTGTCGACTGGCAGGATTACGGGCTTGCGGCTGACAGCTGGTCGGACGTGGGCAACGTAAGGAAGGTCAGATGGTTCGATCTCGATCTTCACGATATTCCTTCTGAGCGGCGGTGGCCGTTGTTGCTGGCCAGCTATGCCGCGATCGTGGACAACAGCCGGCGCTTTCCCTGTTCTCGAAACCGCGCCTTGCATTCAATCCTGTACGCTGCGCTCAAGCGCGGACGCGATTACCTGAACGAGACCAGCGGCGCACGGCAGTTCTTCGACGAGATCCAGCTGGCGATTCGCGATAAGCAGCGCAATCCCGTTTACGACTCAGTATTGGAAGACAGTGTCGAGTTCGCTCCCGAGCTGGCGATGCTGGACCGCGAGCTCGAGTCTTACCAACGAGACTTGCAACGCGCGCGCAAATCCATCGTGTACCTGCAGCGATGCAACGAACCCTTTGAAGATTGCCTGGAAAAGCTGGAGCGGCTGCCATTGTTCAAGGAAGCGGATGAGAGCTTGACCATCGCGCCGGAGCAGCTCCTGTCGCAGCATCCCAGGGTCGCCACAGACGGCATTTATCTTCGCGATCCGGAGTGTCTGCTGTTCAAGGAGTGGGCGCGACTCGATCAGGATAATTCTTCACTAGGAAAGGGCTTTGAATTTACCGCGGTAGCGTACTCGGCGGGACGTCCCGAGGGAAGCATCAATCAAACCGACTATTTCTTCGCCATTGACCCTGAGCGCGCGGACGGCAGGCATTTGTATGCAATGTGGGCCCTCCTGCAGAGCAGAGAAGTAGCCGCGCTGCTCGACCTGGAGCGCGGCCGGGCGAACGTGCAACCGGCGGACCTCGAGCCCCGTCACGGGTTTGAACAGCGCGCCGGCAAGCTGAGAAGATTTTTTGCCGATCCCTGGTTCGATGGGCAGAATTACCTTTGCACTATCGTTGCCACGCCTAATCGTGGGACGCTGATCTCCACGCCCGGCACGGAGCCCGGTCTGCAGGACGATCTGGTGGTTGAGCTGGTGCGGAGCGAGCTCGAACATTCGATCTACAAGTCCGGTTCTGACGGTGAAACTCCAAAGATCACAGTGCTCGATTGTTCGCCTCTGGATGCCGAGGCCGATGTGCCGGCTCGCAACCTGTCCATCGCAAGGCTGCGCGACATAGCGCCGCCCAAGGGGCGTCGCTTCCGCTTCGCTCGAATACAGCTGTGCGGCGATGTTCCTATTACTCCCGTGGGAGCACGCGGCGGCTTGTCGCTGCAAATTGGCGAAACGATGTGGCAGGTGTTGTATCCGGACCTCAACGGCGCTGCACCACCGGACTTCGCTCAGCGCCATCTCGTTGTTGCGCCGCGATACATAGGCGTATGGGGCGATCGCGGCATCGCTATCGCGTATAAGCCGCAGCTACACGCGGCAGCGACAGATGAAGACGACGGCGGCGAGCAAGATTTCCGGGATGTGATCACCGTGGCCCGGAAAATTGACGCGTTGATCTCGGATGGCGCGGCCCCGGGCGAGCCGCAGATACGGTTTGCAGACGAGCCCGGCTCCCAGGCTGATTTAGCGCGGCTCAATCGTGCCGAGGATCTGGCTGCGCGCGGCGAAAAGCTGGCCCGCGATGCCGCACGTATCAAACACAATCTCAGCTTGCCGGAAAGCGATCTGCTGCGGCGGTTTTATGAGGCGACGGGAATCGACGATCTGCTGTCGACGCTCCGCGATCTCAATCAAAACTCGGCTGAACACATCCGCCGCGAGAAGATGGAGGAGCAGGCGCGCAAACTGGGCGAAAGCACGGAAACCGTGGCGGAAGTCCAGAGCAAGCTGGAGTGGCTGGAAGTCTTCATCATTGGCGTGTACGCCATCGAGATGATCAACGCCTACGCAGAGCGGCTGAAACTCGAAGAAGGTTCGCACAAGTGGCTGATCATTGGTGGCGTGCCATTGTTCCTCGCCATGGTTGTATTTATTCTGCAACCCTGGAAACGCAAAGCCGAAGAAGCGCCCGGGCGCATTCCCCGGCCGGCCTACATTTTGTTTTTTGTGGCCATCGCTTGCCTCGCAGCAATTCTGTGGGCATTGTTGCCGGTTAAGCACTGAGTAGTAACGGTCGGATATCGCGGCTCATTGGAGGTTCATACGGCGGCGAACAGTGCAGCGTCGGGGGTTGGCGGCTTCGATCCAGAAATTGTGCTGGCGAAGTACCCGCTGCCCATTGCTCGCACTTTCGAATCCAAGCTGCAGCAACCGCAAACCCCGCTCCACCGTTTGTATGGTCTCATCGATGTTTTCGAAGTCTCGCTGAAATACTGCGCCATCATCGCCATTCAGGAATACGTTCGCCTGGGAGTGCGAGCACCCGCGGTAGACGAGGAAGTCGCGCGTCATTTTCGCATCCCCAAACTCGGCAACTGGACCGCGTTCTTGCGCGAGATCCTGCGCTCGTTTCGCGGCTTGCGGCATGAGCTGTTCATGCCCGCACTCGTTGATTTTTATTTCGACCCACGCGGCCGCGCGCTGGACCGCCGGCAGGAGCGGGTGAGCCAACTGGTGGCGCTACGCAATCGATTTGCTCACGGAGCGCGCCCTTCGGACGAGGACTCGGACGACGAGTTCCGCAAGAACTGGCCTACACTCGCCTCCTTGCTTACCGATCTGAGTTTTCTGGCTTCGTATGACCTCATCCTGCATGACGTGGACGGCTCCACGAATCTGCTGATGGGCACCGAGCCGAAGGTGGTAGAGCTTCCTGCGGCGGCGGCGAAAGTCGCTCATGGACAGCTGTGCCTCGTGCAGAAGGACCAAGTCCTGCCGCTCTCACCCCTGCTGGTATTTGCGCGTTGCGATTATCACACCCACCATGGCCCGTGTTCCATCAGTAAGATTTTCTTCTTCAACAGCCTGAAACATCGGCCGGATTTTCTCGACTACTGGATGTCGCACCATCATCTTGTCGGTGAAATGACCGACCGCCTGCGCGCCATTGTCGAGCACAGCGCTGAGCACATCGACCTGGCCGCTCCCGAAGGCGCCAGCGCCGCCTCATGGGAGCTGCTGCAGGCGCGCTCGGACGAAGTCGTAGGACGCGTTGCGGAAGAGCTGCAGTTGTTGGAATTTCTAGTCGAGCGCAACCGTGGATTTCTGATTGTCGATGGCGACCCCGGCATCGGCAAGACGGCACTGCTCTCGCGAACCGTGCACGACCTGCTCGGACCGAAGTCGGCTTACGGGCGCTCCGACGAACTGGGTGACCTCGCCACTCGCTTGCACGATGGCAAACTGGAGGTTGCGTTTCACCTTTGCGGAACCGATAAAAACAGCCAGGAACTGTCGTCCATTCTCTCGTCTTTGATCAATCAATTGCCGGCTCGAAGCAGCGCTACCGCTCTCGTCGCTTCCGACCTGGCGAACGCGGCGCGCGCTACCGTGGAAAAAACCCGCGGCAAGCTGCTGCTGGTCGTCGACGGAGTGGATGAGGCCCTGGCCGGACGAACGGACGCTGAGCGGGAGACCATCCTCAACGCGTTGCTGTTTGCCGACGAGCGCTTGCCCTCCAACGTCTTCGTGCTGCTGGGAGCGCGCCGCGGCGCCGTCCCTCCGATCCGCGATCCTGACGTGCCCGCGCTCAATCTGCAATTGCAAGGCCTCACCGAGCAGGAGATCCGCCGGCTGCTGTGTCGCGTTGTGTCCAAGTATGAGCTGGAAGATCGGCACGTGAAGGCAATTGCCCGTGTCTCGGCCGGCAACCCACTTTACATCCGGATGCTGGCGGAAGACTTCACCCTCGGCCGCTTGTTTCTGAACGAAGTCGATCAGCTACCCCTCGGCATCGAGGGCTACTTCGAGAAGCTGTTGCAGCGATTCTCCTCGAGCTCGCAATGGCCCGTGCTTCGCGACACGTTGCTGTTGCTTAGCGTAGCGCATGGGTTCCTGACCATCGCTCAGATCGCTGCCGTCGCAGGCCTGCCTGAAGCCGAGGTGGACTCGGCAGTCGGTTACGAGTTAGGTGCATTGCTTAACATGGCCGAGAATTCTCGGCGCGTATCCATGTTCCAGTTGTTTCATGCCAAGTTTCGTGAATTCCTGGTGTCGTTATTCACCGGTAGAATTCCGGCTACGGCGAAGCGGCTGAACGATGGTCATGCTGCTGAACCGGTCATCGCACCCGAGTATCTAGAGCGCATGCGGCGCCGGGTGCTGGAGTATTGCGCCCGATGGGCCAGCGTCGAAGACCGTTATCCGCTGCGCTATTACTCCGGCCACCTGTACGAGGCGGGCGAGAATCAGCAACTGGAGCAGCTGCTTACCAGGACGAACTTTCTTGCGGAAAAGGTCCGCCGTTTGGAGGACCCATTTCTGGCGGCCGACGATGTGTCGTACCTGGTCCGCGTGCTGTTGCAGAGCAACCGTGATCCGGATGTCGCGGCATTGGCGTTTCGAGAAGAACCGTTCTACCGCGACGGCTTGGCTTCAGGACTGCGCGCCGCAGCAGACATGCCCCAGCCGAGAGTAGCCGCCATCGTCCAGTTGCTGCTGAAGTCTTCGCAGCTATCACTCTGGGCAATGCTGCTTGGGCGCGAACTGCCTCCCGCGGCAATCAATGCGCGACGAGTGGCTATCGAAGCTTCCTATCACTTCAGCCTTGGCGATAAGCTGGAGAGCAATGCCCTCGATCGCTCGCCTGCAGTTCGCATCCTCACGGGCCCGTACCTCTATCGTTTCTGGAAGAAAGACCGCGAGCCGGGTTGGAAACTCCTGGATGATCTCAGCCACGATGTTCTGAGCTTCAACCTATGGCTCGCCCTCAGCAAATTCGAGAGCTGTACGCTGATGTCTCTGGAGATCATGGCAGCACATTTTGACGACCCGCAGATCAGTAGTCGATTGCGGGAGGCATGGATCGGAAACGAAAATTCCTTTGGAAAGGTGACTTCGGTTCTCTCGCGACCGCTAGCACTTTATCTTCTGCGACATGCGTTGCGCCACATGTTGGGAGCTCAGGCCGATTTTCAGCCGCTCAACCTTGACGAGCTACATGCCACGTTTGTTCGCGCCGGTCAGATTCGCTGCCGGCGGCTGGGCGTCGAGTGTCTGGCAGAAATGGAAAATCTCGATGACGGCTGCGAGCGCACCATCGCCGTGCTGCTGGACAAACAGACGGAGTTCGACGTCTTCCTCATGCAAGCGGCAGAGAGGATTCTGCTGGCTCACGGCTGCCGCGATCCCGAGCGCATCATCGACGCGCTGTGGCGAATCTATCGCGAGGGCTGTCCCTGGTTTCATCAGTCGACGCTCTACACCACGTTTCACATCCTGAGCAACCTTCCCGATGCGCAGGAGACCTGGCTCGACACCTATCGCACTATGACGCGCGACACGGTATCTTCTACGCGCGGCTTGTTCGTCACGCCCAACAAGAAGAGCTATCCACTGCTGCCGCACATGGGTTGGGCGGAAATCATCTTCGACCAACACCGCCCCACCGGCAAGGCACAGTTCATTCCGCAGTTCTATCGCGAGGCCCTGGTTGAGGGCGACATGGAATATGCGCGGCGTGCGATTCGCGCCGCCGGCGTGCTCTCCCACTCGTACCGCCGCCACGACCTGGCATTGCTTGCCTTGCAGGAGGTTGTCGCTCCGCTCAGGCCACAGCTGCGCGAAACCGTGGTCGAGTTATTGGCCAATATTCGCTTCTTCGACGAAGGGGCGGTGAAGCACTTCCTCACCCAGCATGCGGATGCAGACCTCAATACGCGCGTGGTTTCCGCCACCCCGTCGCTTAAGGCCACCGACACCTTCAACCTGCTGGACAACTTTGTGAACGCGCAACTGGTTTCCTCCGATGAGTTCCGCATGAAGATTGCCGACGCCTATCGCCGTGCCGGCAGCGCCACAACGCTCAGCGAAGGAATGAATGAGTGCCTCACCTACGTGTTCAACATGATCGCCGGACGAGAGGCCCCGAAATTATCGAGGACTGGCGGCGGCGCGTGACCCCTGGGCCCAAACCTGCGCGACGGCAGTTCCAACACAGAGTGGTTGATTTCGCCAGGCGGAATACCTGGTTCGGTAAGGCCTTTCACTCGATAACCTGGCAACGCTCGCGAACTGTGGCATCGTGCTTTGAGTCGTTCCTTCCTGCCTCCGGCAAGTTGCTGGATATCGGCGCAGGGACCGGGCACGTTGCCGCACTGCTGCAGACGCCAGCGCGCTCCGTGGTCGCCAGCGACATCATGGACCTGCTCATGCTGCCGCTGCCCTATGTGCTTTGCGACGGCAAGCAGCTGCCGTTCCTGGCTGGGACCTTCAGTGCGGCGTTGTTGGTGACAGTCCTGCACCACGTGCCTAAATCCGATCACCCGCAATTTCTCAAGGAAGCGGCCCGCGTCCTGAAGCCCGGCGGCAAGCTCGTGGTGATGGAAGACGTTTACCGAAGTTCGGCCGAGCTGGAGGCCACCAAGTTCTTCGACAGCGTCATGAACGGAGAATTTGCCGGGCATCCGCACTCGAACCGCACTCTGGCCGATTGGGTCGCGCTGATGAACCAAGCCGGCTTGCAGGTGGATCGAGCTGAGGAGCACGTGGCCTGGTATGGGGTGTTCCGCATTCGCCACGGCATTGCAGTTGGCGTGCGGGCCTGATGGCCATCCTCGAGGCCAGAAAAGGCTGGAGGCGCGGGTGAGAATCGAACTCACGCATAAAGGTTTTGCAGACCTCTCCCTTACCACTTGGGTACCGCGCCCTGCTTCTAAGCTACAGCGTTCGCCTGGCAATACTCAAGCGCCTCGTGCGGATTCCAACGGCCAGCGACCAAGCCGAGATACATTCTTATAACGCCGCCGACACCGGCGTATACAGACACTTCATATCGGGAATGTACAATCCGTAATCGGCTTTCTTGGTCTGGCCCGCGCCGGAGTTGCAAGCACGCATGAATATTCTCGAATTCGACGCACTGGTGGCTCTCGGCTCGCTGCTTGCCGGCTTCCTTGGCGCACTCACCGGACTGGGTGGCGGCGTGGTGGTTGTGCCCATGCTTGCGCTGCTGTTTCATGTGGACATCCGCTACGCCATCGGGGCCTCGCTGGTGTCGGTCATTGCCACCTCCTCGGGTGCGGCGGCGGCTTACGTGCGCGAAGGGTACTCCAACATTCGCATTGGCATGTTCCTGGAGACGGCGACCACCGCCGGCGCGATCGTAGGAGCGGTCGTGGCGCTTCACGTACGCCCCACCGCCATCGCAATGGTCTTTGGACTGGTGCTGTTGTACTCTGCCTATCTTTCCACCCGCCATCGCGAAGAACATGGCCCGCAGCTCACCTCATCTCCGCTGGCCAAGAAGTTGCGGTTGGATGGAACCTATCCGACGCCGGAAGGGAAGCAGCCTTACGCGGTGACGGGCGTACCTGCGGGATATGGCCTGATGTTCGGCGCGGGCGTCCTCTCAGGTTTGTTGGGTATAGGGTCGGGCGCGGTAAAGGTTCTGGCTATGGACCAGGCCATGAAGATTCCCTTCAAGGTGTCGACCACCACCAGCAACTTTATGATTGGGGTCACGGCGGCGGCCAGTGCCGGTCTGTATCTGGCGCGCGGATACATCGCGCCAGGTATCACCATGCCCGTCATGCTTGGAGTGCTGGCAGGGTCCATATTGGGCGCTAAGTTCCTGGTACGGGCAAAAGTTAAAGCTTTGCGTTATCTTTTTGCCGCCGCTATTGTGGCCCTGGGAATCGAGATGATCGTGAGCGCCGTCAGGGGGCAAGTGTGACTTCCGAAAGCTCAACTTCCAGGGCGCCCGGCTTCAACGATCAGCGCATCGAGATTATCATCGGCGCGCTTCTGCGGACGGGCGTCATCCTGGCTGCTGCGGTGGTTCTGTTCGGCGGGATTTTGTATCTGATGCGCTATGGGCACAACGCCCCCAACTACCGCACATTTCATGGCGAGCCCGAGCGATTGAAGAGTATGAGCGATATCGTTCGTGGAGTCGGCGCCATGGATCCACGTTCGATCATTCAGTTTGGACTGTTGTTGCTGATCGCGACGCCCGTAGCGCGGGTGGTATTCTCGGCGATCGCGTTCGGCATCGAACGCGATTACATGTACGTAGTCATAACGTTAATCGTGCTGGCAATACTGTTGTACAGCTTATTCGGCTCAACGTAAGGAGGAATCATGGCGGCAGTAAATCTGGGAGATGCGCGCCGCGTAATTGCTGCGGCGGAGAAGAAGGCGCAGGAAATTGGGCAGCCAATGAACATCGCGGTGGCCGATGAAGGCGGCAACCTCGTGGCCCACGTGCGCATGGACGGCGCCTGGATCGGCAGCGTCGATATCGCCATCAACAAGGCGTTCACCTCGCGCGCCTTCGATGTTTCTACCAAGGACCTGGCTACGCACTCGCAGTCGGGAGATCAGTTCTTCGGTATCCACGTGTCCAATCACGGCCGCATCATGATCTTCGCCGGAGGCATCCCGCTGAAGCGCGACGGCAAAGTGGTAGGCGCGATTGGAGTGAGCGGCGGGACAGGCGACCAGGACCACGCGGTGGCGGAGGCCGGAGCGGCAGCGTTCTAGCTCAAATATTCGCGCACATACGCGTCGTGGTCCTGCAGCATCTCGGCCGCCGTGCCCTCGAAGAGAATCTGGCCATCGCGATACAACACAAGCTGGGTGTGCACGTCGCGGACCTCACCTTCGGTGATGGGCACCATCTTGTTTTGCTTGCGGTCGAAGCAGTGGCTGGCCATGGTGAAGGCGTCCTGCAGGCGATGGGTCACCAGCAGGGAACTGGTCTGATAAACGTCGCGCTGCTTCACGATCAATTCGATGATGGTATTCGACGTGACCGGATCCAGTCCGCCGGTAGGCGAATCATAAAGCAGCACCTCTGGCTGCGTAATGATGGCGCGGGCAATGGCCACGCGTCGGCGCATGCCGCCGGAGAGCTCCGAGGGGAACAAATTGACCGTGTGCTCGAGTTCGACAAAGCGCAGCGCCTCCAGCACGCGCTGGTGGATCTCGTCGGTGACTTTCCCGGTCTCTTCGATCAGCCGATAGGCAACGTTCGCTTCGACGGTAAGTGAATCGAATAACGCGCTCTCCTGGAAAACCATGCCAATCTTGCGGCGCAAACCGAAGAGGTCCTCTTCCCGCATACTCGTGACCTCTTCGCCCAGGACCGTAATGCGGCCGGAGTCCGGCTTCAGCAGCCCTAGCGCCAGCTTCAGGGTCAGCGTTTTGCCGGTCCCTGAAACCCCCATCAGAATCTTGGTTTCGCCGCGCGGAAGCTGAAACGAGATGCTCTCCAGGACAGGATGTTCGAACGCGATGGACACGTCGTCGAAGCGGATAACGGACTCCCCATCTTTCAGGGGAGTGGCGGCCGGACGGTCGGCGGTAACCGGAGGAGTTGCCATCATCAATATTGGAAGACGCCCATAAGCAGGCGGGTCACGAAGAAATCGCTCACCAGGATGAGCACGGACGCGGCCACTACGGCCTGGGTGGTGGCGCGGCCTACGCCTTGGGTTCCTCCTTTGGCCGACAGTCCGTAATAGCAGCCGATGGTAGAGATGATGAAGCCGAACAAGGTTGGCTTGCTCAGTCCCATCACCACGTCGCCCAGACGTAGCGACTGATATGCGGTCGTCCAGTACTGGTTGGCATTCAGTCCCAGCAGAAGGAAGGAAATCATAAATCCGCCGGTGAGCCCAACCAGGTCGGAGATGATGCTGAGGAAGAACAGCATGACTACGGTCGCGGCCACGCGTGGCGTCACCAGCTTCTTGGAGGGATCGACCCCCATCGCGCGCATGGCGTCGATCTGCTCGGTCACTTTCATCGAGCCGAGTTCGCTGGCCATGCCGCTGGAGTTGCGGCCCGCCACCATTAAGCCGGTCAGCACCGGGCCCAGCTCGCGCACCATCGACAACGACACTAGCTGTCCCGTCAGCGAGAGCGACCCAAACTGCTGCAGTGTGCTGGAAGTTTGCAATGCCAATACGGCGCCGGTGAAGAAGCCGGTCAGCACTACGATGGGAAGCGATCCTACGCCGACCAGGTCGGCTTGCATGATGGTGTCAGCAATGTAGCGGGGCTTGCTGAAGACATTGCTGACCGAGCGGCCGGCCAGCAGGAAATACTCCTGCGCCGCCAGGATTTGTTCTTTAACAAAGTCCGTGAGCGAGAAGATGGGCATGCTGGCGATCGGACAGCGTAAACACGAACTATACCAGAGGCGACGGCCGGCCCCCGCCCGGCAATACCGGATCCCCGGCGCCATGTCACCGTTGCGCCGGGATTTGGCGGCACGGTGCCTATCCGATACACCCCACTTTTCAGGGATGCCATCCGTGATTTACTATCCAAGGCCTAGCTGTCCGGCCCTCGGAAAGGCGTGCGATGGTTTTTCAGGTCGATCGAAGCGAATTCAACCCCGAGTCGGGATTCGAATATTACATTTGCTTCAAGCCCGCGCGCGAAGTGGATGGCGATGAGGTGCAGTCGCGGATCTCAGTCGAAGCGGCAATTTCGCTTTCGGAGACCGGCGACGTGGCCGATCTGAGTTTCATCCTGCCCAAAGCCTGCCGCAACGAGCATTCGCTTTCTTATCTGAAGCGCGATCCGAATGCCTCCTGCGTCGAGAATCGAGTGTTTATTGCCTTGCCGGGCTTGAACGGCGACGCCGTGATGAACGTCCCGGCAACGTTGGAACTCGATCAATCGGGCCGCATCGTGGCGATTGAGATCAACGGCTGCATCCCCAAGACCAGCACCTTCACCCCGGCCCACGCATAGAAGCCGCTCTTCGCCAATCACTCTGCGCTGTTCGTCCGAGATCACGGCTAACACTCCATTGGAGTCGCGCCCCCGCGTCGGAAGAGATTGACTTCTATTCCTTTAGGAGTGAAAGTTCGGTAATGGCTCTGGCGAAGAGCGAACAGCGAAAGGCGAATGACGGCATTCCCATCACCGCATTCGTTCTCGCCGGCGGGCGCAGCTCACGCATGGGCCGCGACAAAGCCCTGCTCTCGCTGGGAGAGCAAAACCTGCTCCAGCGGGCGCTGCACACCGCGGGCGAGGTTTCCTCCAGGACCTGCATTGTGGGATCGAAGCAGCTCTACGGGACGTTCGGCGAAATCATCGAGGACATCTACCCGGGATGTGGGCCGCTAGGCGGAATTCACGCCGCACTCACCTCTACCGATACCGACCTGAACCTGATAATCTCGGTCGATATGCCGGGAATGACGGAGGATTTTCTGCGCTGGCTTCTCGCCAAATCGGCTGCGCAGTCGGAGTTGATCGTGGTTCCGGAAGCGGCAGGCAGCCTGCAGCCACTCTGCGCCACTTATCGCAAGGCGGTTGCGGGTATCGCCGAACAGGCATTGCAACGGGGCGAGTACAAGGTTGGGCGACTGTTCTCGCAAGTACCTACTCGCATCATCAGGGAGAGCGAGATCCTGGCGGCGGGCTTTTCGCCCGGGCTGTTCCAGAACGTCAATACTCCTGAGGAGTACGCAAATTGTCGGTCGTAAACTCAGATGCCGCCCTCGTAGAGCATGAGGCGCGCAGGCCGTATATCGAGTTCCAGAATGTCCACAAGGCATTCGGCAGCAACGTGGTGCTCGACGGCGTGAGCTTCGACGTTATGCCCGGCGAGACCGTCTGCATCCTGGGCCGCAGCGGCGTGGGCAAGTCCGTCTCTCTGCATCAGATCATGGGCTTCTTGAAACCCGACAGCGGGCGCGTCTGGGTCGCCTATGAAGACATCACCGACTATCCCGAACAGGAGTTGGAGCGCATTCGCAAGAAAGTGACCATGGTTTTTCAGAACGGCGCGCTCTTCGACTCCCTCACGGTGGGAGAGAATGTCGCGTTTCCCCTGCGCGAGCGCGGTGGCCTGGAAGAAGAGCAGATTTACCAGATCGTCGACGGCCTGCTTGAGATGGTAGGCGTGCGCGAATTTCGCGACCAGTTGCCTTCGGATTTGTCGACCGGAATGAAGCGCTCGGTCGCCATTGCGCGCGCGCTCGCCGCGCAGCCCGACGCTGTCCTCTACGACGAGCCCACAACCATGGTCGATCCGCTGATGGCGCATCTGCTCGGCGACCTGATTAAAAAGTTAAAAAAACAGCTGAAGCTGACCAGCATTGTCGTAACCCATGACATGGCCCTGGCCAAGAAGCTCGCCGACCGCCTGCTCTTTCTGTATGAAGCCCGAGCTATTTTCTTTGGGACATTCGAGCAGATGGCCAAGTGTCCCGAGCCGATTGTGCAGGAGTTCCTGCAACTCGACTCGCTCGACTTTGAAGCCTACTTCGGCGCCCAACGACCGCTCCACCAGCCGCGCTTCGACATCTCCTAGGCCCCGCCGTACTGCCACGCCTCCTGTTACCAGAGTAACCGCGCGTTTTCTATTGCTTTTATCCCAAAAGCAACACACAATTTCGCTTCTGTTTCTATAGGCGAATCCCCACTCGGACAACAGGAGGGTGCATGCACTGGTACTTACAGGTCTTGAGCAAGTACGCGACCTTTGACGGTCGCGCGCGCCGCAAAGAGTACTGGATGTTTCAGCTCATCAATCTGATCATCGCGGCTGTTCTGGTCATGCTCGACTTCGGCACCGGCATGCGCAGCATGGGTGCGAACCTGCTGATTGGCGCGTACACGCTTGCTACGTTTATTCCCAGCCTCGCGGTCACCGTGCGAAGACTCCACGACATCAACCGTAGCGGGTGGTGGCTACTGATCGGGCTGATACCTCTGGGCGGCCTGGTGCTGCTCATCTTCATGTGTCTCGATAGCAATCCGGGCCCCAACCAGTATGGTCCGAATCCGAAGCAGGAAGGCTACGGCTCCCAAGGTGCTATGGCCGCCGCCGCACCTTATGGCGCCCCGGGCGTGCCGGCAATGGCGCAAGCGGCTGCTGCTGGAACCCTGGCGCCACCGATCACGCAGGGCCCTCAGGGTTTCTGCACAAAATGTGGAGCGGTGCTGATCGCGGGGAACAGGTTCTGCACCAGCTGCGGCAGCGTAGCGGGCTAAAACCCCTGCGCGACCAGGCGATCAACCGTCAACGCACCGCTCGCGTCGTCGCGGCGCGTCCACTTCTCGAGGTACTTGGCGACTATGTCGGTCTCGATATTGACCGGATCGCCGGGCTTGAGGGAGCCCAGGTTCGTCATCTTGATGGTGTGAGGGATGATGGCGATGGTCAGCCGCATTCCTTCCAGTTTGGCCACCGTCAAGCTGATTCCTTCGACCGAAACCGATCCCTTGAACACCAGATACTTCTCCAGCTCTTCGGGAACGTCGATGTGCAGCCAGAAATCGTCGGCATTCGGAATCGGTTCCAGTCCGGCGAGTCGCGCGACCCCGTCGACGTGCCCCTGCACAATGTGACCGCCCAGGCGGCCATCGGCCCGTAACGGCAGCTCCAGATTGACCTGCGCCCCCTCGGTGATGCGCGACAGGGAAGTGCGGCTCCAGGTTTCGGCCGCCAGATCAGCGCAAAAAGTAAGCGGCTTGATATCCAGCGCCGTCAGGCACACACCGCTGACCGCGACACTGTTGCCAGTCTTCAGTTCTTTGGCCGTATTCGGCGCGTGGATGGTAATGCGATGGTTGCCCCCGCTCTCGACAATGCTGGAAACCGTTCCTACTTCTTCGACAAGTCCGGTAAACATGGCTGTTGGCTCCTGGCCGTTGGCTCTTGGTTCAGTCGCGAGCTTTAGCTTCTGCTCGGCCTCTTATTCGTCGTGGCGTTGATAGTGTCCTTCACGCTCTTATACAAGCCCGTCAGCATCCGTCGAGCTCGGCTCAATTCCGTCAGCAGCTTCTGATATTCCTTTTCGTTCAAGTAACCCAGATCGAACGCAAGTAGCAGAAGGTAATCAAGCTCGCTGGCTGACCCCATCGCAATCTGGATGAACCTCGCCATGTCTCCATCGCCCCAGCGTCCACATCCTTCCGAGAGGTTTGTCGGGATAGATGCGGAGGCGCGACGGATCTGACTCGTTATCCCAAACTTCTCCGATGTAGGAAAGCTATCGGTGGCCCTGTAGAGATCAAGAGTTAGTTGGTGCGCCCGACTCCAGACCTCCAAGTCGCGAAAATTTCTCATGATCGCCCCGGTAGTTCATATTCCTGCCACAGCAACACAACGAGACGAGAAGAAGCCAAGAGCCAAGAGCCAAGAGCCAACAGCCAACCGCCCAAGCCAAGGCTACGATGAGCTAACTTCATACGGATCGCGCAAATATCCTTCGACCGCGAAATCTTCGCCGAACCGATGCAGGGTGAGCGACTTTACCGACGCCGCTTCGCTGATTCGCCGATATCCCGCGCCGGTCGCAAACGGAATCGATCCCGTGCCGGCCAGAATCTTCGGCGCATAGTAGAAGAAAATCTTATCCACAACCCCGGCAGCTAGCGCGGCCCAATTGACCATGGCGCCACCTTCAATGATAAGACTGGTGATCTCCCGCTTGCCAAGTTCAGTCATCACACGTTCAAGGTCGGGACGGCCGTCCACCATCGGGGTGCCCACAGGGAACAGCAGCGTGCCATCTCCCGCGGGTTGCCGCATGGGCACCTGCTCTACCGTGATGCCGCGTGCTTCCAGTTCGCGCCGCTTGTTCTCCTCGGCAAAGCAGCAGAAGACAATCACGTCGTTACGCGCAGTCTTTACCACGCGCGAGTCCAGCGGCAGCCGCAGACGCGAATCGAGAATGACCCGCAGGAGGGGGCGGCGACGGGGCAAGCCGGTCCGATCAGTCAGCAACGGATCGTCGGCCAGCACGGTGCCGACTCCGACAAGAATAGCGTCATTAGCGTGCCGCAGCTCCTGCACATGCGCGCGCGCGGTTTCACTGGTGATCCACCCGCCGCTGGGCGCAGGCACCGCCATTTCGGGGGGCACCTCAAGCTCCGGCGGAGGCGGCGCAATCTTGCCGTCCAGTGTCATCGCCGTCTTCAGCGTCACGAACGGGATCTTGTGGCGAATGTACCTGGCAAATGCCTCATTCAGCTTGCGCGCGTCTGCTTCAAGAACGCCTTCTCGAACTTCGATTCCGGCCGCCCGAAGCTTCTCGATGCCCGCGCCACTAACTAGAGGATTCGGATCACGCATCCCAACGACAACGCGCTGTATGCCTGCGGCGATTACTGCGTCCGCACAAGGACCGGTCCGTCCGATATGTGAGCAGGGCTCGAGGTTGAGGTAGAGCGTTGCTCCTCGCGCACGCGAACCCGCGTCCTCGATCGCCACAACCTCGGCGTGCTTGCGGCCTTCGTAGGTGTGTGTGCCGCAGCCGACGGCCTCGCCCGCCGCGTTCACGATCACCGCGCCGACGCAGGGATTCGGCGAAGCCAGCGCGATGCCTTGCCGGGCAAGCTCCAGGGCCCGCTGCATGAACTGGTCGTCGCGTGTGGGAGTCGTCATCAATCGAAGAGGGAGTTCACAAAATCCTGTGAATTGAACGGCAGCAGATCGCCGGCCTTTTCGCCCACGCCTACATACCGCACGGGCAGCCCGAGCTCCTTGCAGATGGCGACCACCACGCCGCCCTTGGCGGTGCCGTCCAGCTTGGTCAGCACGATCCCAGTTACGCCCGCCGATTGCGTGAACAGTCGCGCCTGCTGCAATCCGTTCTGCCCTGTTGTCGCGTCCATCACCAGCAGCGTTTCGTGCGGCGCGCTGGCGCTGAAGCGCTGCGCGGTGCGGCGCATCTTCGCCAGCTCCTCCATCAGGCTGCTCTTGGTATGCAAGCGGCCGGCGGTGTCCACGATTACGTAATCGGTGTTGCGTGCCTTAGCCGCTTGCAGCGCGTCGAACAGTACCGCCGCGGGATCGCCGCCGGGCTTGTTCTTGATGACCTCGGTGCCCGTGCGATCACCCCAAATTTCCAGCTGCTCAATCGCCGCCGCGCGAAACGTATCCGCCGCGGCCAGCAGCACCGTCTTGCCCTGCCCGCGCAGCAGGTGAGTCAGCTTTCCTATCGACGTGGTCTTTCCCGTGCCGTTCACGCCGACCACCAGGATCACTTCCGGCTCGCCGTCGACCTTCCGCACCGGCTGCTGCTCCGCGGCGTTCAGGATCGCCAGCAGCTCTTCCTTCAGCACGCGCTTCAATTCGTCGACATTCGCTACCTGCTTGCGATCTACCTTTTCGCGCAACGCGTCCAAAACAGTCGCGGTGGTCGCGGTTCCGAGGTCCGCCGAGATCAGCGTAGCTTCCAGCTCGTCGAGCGTCTCGCGGTCGATCTCCTTGCGGAACGCCACCACATCTTCAATGCGCTCGCTGAGGCTCTCACGCGTCCGCGTGACCGCCTCCTTCATGCGCTTAAGGAAACTGGGCTTTTCCTCGGTGCTGCCAAACAGGGTCTGAATCATGGGGAATCTGAACTCGCAGGACTGCGCAATCGCTTTCGAACTGCTATGCGCAAGCGAGAGGGACGTCCTGAAGCTCAATTATAGACAAGCGTGGCCGCCGCGTTTGAGCAAGCGCCGGCGCTTCTACGCCCGTATCCGCTCACGCGGCTCCGGCGTGATCAAGGCGTCAGGGGACACATGTCCCGGCAACACCTCGCGCAGCGTCCACTCAATCCGCTCGACCGAATTGCGAATCATCTCCACCGAGGCGTCATTCTTGTCGACCTCGGCGGCATAAGTGATCACCTGCAGGGCATTGCGGATGTGATGGTTCATCTCGGCGACCGTGCGCAATTGATCGCGCATCAGATTGCGCCGGATGCGCTCATTCAACGCGAGAGTGTAGAACAGGCAGCCGGTGACCAGCCCGGTCAGCGCGTTGGAGGTGACAAGAATTTCCGTGCGGGTCACGCCGTCGCGGGCCAGCAGACGGTCGAAGCCGAAACCGACTCCCCAGACCACAAGCACGACAAACAGGCATAGCAAAAACAGTCGCTTCTTTGAATCGCTCTTCAAATCCATGTCGGGCCTACTCTCACTTCGCCCCTGTCGTCTTCGATTCTACTGACGCCGCAAGCGCCGCTTCGTCTTTGCGGAAATGCCGCAAAATCGCTTCCGCCTGCGCCCGATTCACCACCGAAGTTAGCGCCGCCACATCGGCATCCTTCACCGCCTGCAAGCTCCCAAAGTGCTGCAGCAGGCGCTTGGTTGTGCGCGCCCCGACTCCCGCTATCTCCAGCAGCTCAGTCTTGCGATCGCGAATCTCGCGCCGCTTGCGATGAAACGTCACCGCGAACCGGTGCGCCTCGTCGCGTATCAGCTGCACCAGGTGCAGCACCGGTGAATGCCGGTCGAGAACGATCGGGTCGTCCTCCTGCCCTTGCACATAGATGATTTCTTCGCGCTTGGCGATGGATGCCAACGGCTGATTCACGAGCCCGAGGGCCTCCAGCGCCTCCGCCGCGGCGTGCAACTGCCCGATGCCGCCGTCGATCAGCACCAGGCTCGGCATCTCTTCTTTTTCTACCTTCACCCCATCCAGCGCAGAATTGGCGCTGGCCGGAGACCCCGATTGCAGCACCCGCTTATAGCGCCGCGTTATCACCTCGCGCATCGAGGCAAAGTCATCCACGCCCTCGACGCTGCGGATGATGAACTTGCGATAATCCGACTTCTTGATCTTCCCGTTCTCCCACACCACCATCGATGCCACCGTCTCCGCACCCTGAATATGCGAAATGTCGAAGCACTCGATTCGCTTGGGCAGCTCCGGCAGCATCAGCGCGTCCTGTAGGGCCTCCTGGATGACCATGGTCGCCGGCTTCATCACCCGGAAGCGCTGATCGAACGCCTGCTTCGCATTCTGCCCGACCAGGTCCACCAGCGACCGCTTCTCGCCACGCTGCGGCACGTGAATCTGTACTCGTCGCTTCTGACCTTCGGATAGCAACTCCTCCAGGGTTGGACGGTCTTCAAAATCGACCGGCACGTAGATCGTGTGCGGCACGTATTGCTGATCGAGGTACACCTGCTTAAGCAGCGACGAGAAAAACTCGCCCGGATCAAAACTCCCGCCGACCATCTCGCTAAGGTCTTCCCAGAAGAACTCGCGCTTGTCGACGATCTTCCCGCCGCGCATGTGAAACAAGTTCACCGCGAGCATCTCGCTTTCGTAGTGATAGCCAAACACATCGGCGTCGTCGCCCTCGACCGCTGCAATTCGCTGCTTCTGTTCCAAGAGTTCCAGCGTGGAAATGAGGTCGCGATATTTCGCCGCCAGCTCATATTGTTGCGCCTCGGCGGCCGCCGCCATGCGCTGGTGCAACGAGCGCGATAAATCCGCGCCGCGGCCTTCCAGAAACATCTTCACGTCATGCACCGCTTCGGAGTACCGCTCCGGCGTCGTCAACCCCTCAACGCACGGCCCCAGACAACGCCCGATGTAGTACTGCAAGCACGGCCGCGGATAGTAGCGGTTCAGGTCCAGCTTGCACGACGGGATCATGAAGTGCCGATGAATGAGATCGACGATCCGATACGCCAGGCTCGTCGGGAAGTACGGCCCGTAGTACAGTGACCCATCCTTGCGCAGCCGCCGCGTCGGAAACACTTTGGGATAACGCTCGTTGATGGTCAGCTTGATATAGGGATAGGTTTTGTCGTCGCGCAGAAGGATGTTGTAGCGCGGCTTCTTCTGCTTGATCAGGTTGTTCTCAAGCGCCAGCGCTTCCTTCTCGTTATCGACCACGACATAATCGACATCGACCGCCTCGCGCAGCAAAGAGCCAGTTTTGGCGTCGGCCAACTTGCCTTCCAGAAAATACGACCGCACCCGCGAGCGCAGGTTGTTCGCCTTTCCGACGTAGATGATCTGCCCCTCGGCGTTCTTGTAGAGATACACGCCCGGCGAGGTCGGCAGAGTACGAATTTTCTGGTGCAGATCCATGACAGTTGAGAATCAGAGGTAAAGGGCCCGGTTCTCGGAGGACATGAGTCAGGGCACGACCTCGGTCGCGCCGACAAACGCATTCCTCCTTTTTCGACGAGCCGACTTCAGCCGGCGACCCACTACCTGCCCTATTACCGGGGCTGAAGCCCCCTGCAAACAAAAGGAAATATGCGGAGCGGCCCGACCGAGGTCGTGCCCTGACTCACGCTCTTCCTGACTCGCGAGCTTCTGCGGCTCGTGACGCTGTACCGCCGGCTTCACCCACGTAAAAATTCTACGCCTCGGGTCAGGATTATCGGGCCACCCTCGCGGCATCCTCAGGCCACGAACTCTGACCCTTGCAACTCACTGAAGAATAAGGCTCAACTCGACCCGACGCGGCGCCTACAGTGGCATCCCGCTTGCTGCAGAACCAGTAGCCGAGAGGCTGAGTACGTCGCAAGGGAGTCACTCGATGAAGCGATTTTCCGCCGTTGCAGTGCTGGCCGCGGGCAGCCTGCCGTTTACTGTGGGTTGCGCCACCAAAAACTACGTCCGCAACCAGACCACGCCCATCATCAACAACGTTAATGAATTAGATGACGAGACGGCGAAAAATACTCGCGACATCAAAGACGTCGACGCGCGCGCCCAGCAGGGCATCGCGCAGGTGAATGAGAAGTCTGCCGCTGCCGATCAGAAGGCGCTGGCCGCCGGCCAGACCGCCGATCAGGCTAACCAGAACGCCACCCAGGCCTCCAACCGCGTGACCAGCCTGGCGGGCACAGTCGAGAACCTGGACAACTACAAATCGGTTCAGGACACAACGGTGCTCTTCGGCTTCGACAAGGCCGAGCTCACGCGCAAGGACAAGCAGACGCTCGACGACTTTGCCGCGAATCTGCAAAGCCAGCGGCACTACATCATCCAGGTCGAAGGCTATACCGACTCGACCGGCGCTGCCGATTACAACTATCAGCTCAGCCAGCGCCGCGCCGACGCCGTCATCCACTATCTCGCGACCAAGTACAACGTGCCCGCGCACAAGATTTTCCTGATCGGCCTGGGCAAGGACAACCCGGTGGCGCAGAATACGACGGCCAAGGGCCGCGCGGAAAATCGCCGGGTGGATGTGCGCTTGATGGCCAACAGCCTGACCGAATCCGCGCAGGCCGGCGGGTCGGCGCCCGCACAGCAGTAGAGGCGGAAGCGGTCGAAGTGGAACAGCTTTTCGAGACGATTCCGCAACCGAACCACACGTTGTAATGGAAGCGGAGCAGCCCTCAGAGTTTGTCCGCGACCGGAAACGATATTCGTGGTGGAAGCAAGTCGGCTGATTTACGTGCGACGAGCCGCGCAGCGGCGGCTTCGAAGTGAGCCCGAGGCGCGAGCTCCGGGTGCAGAATGATAGAAGGTGCAAGCCGCGTCAGCGGCGACACCCAACAGCTAAAGTTCCTCAATCTCCCCTCAGCCCGGAGCCAATGGCCATGAGCAAGGCCACTGGAAAAGGCCGCCATCCCTCCGGAGGGCGGCCTTTTGAATTTAGGTAGAGCGGCGCTTCAGCGCAGGGTGCCCCAGGTCTGGTTTCCAGACCTGGGTCTGTCGCCGCCCTAGCGTCATCCAGGTCTCAAACACCGCGAGACCTGGGGCACCCCGCTCTACCATTTCTTGATTGCGACAGACGAGTTATCCTTACGGGATGAAACTTCGTGGTTGCGGCACCGCCCTCGTCACGCCCTTCCGACAAGACGGCAGCATCGATGAGCCCGCCCTTCGAGATTTGGTGCGCTGGCAAGTCGAATCGGGCATCGACTTCCTCGTCCCCTGCGGCACCACCGGCGAAACGCCGACGCTGACCCACGACGAATGGCTGCACGTCATCGATCTGACGATTGAAACCGCGGCCGGACGCGTTCCCATCATGGCGGGCGCGACTTCCAACAACACGCGCGAGGCCGTCGCCAAGGCGAAAGAAGCCTCATCGCGCACCGGCGTCGATTACATCCTGACCGCGACGCCCTACTACAACAAACCCACACAGGAAGGTATCTACCAGCACTTCAAGGCTATCGCCGAAGCTTCGACCAAGCCGCTCATCCTGTACAACATCGCGGGGCGCACCGGAACGAACATCGAAACCTCGACGCTGCTGCGGCTGGCGGAAACCCACAACATCATCGGCGTGAAGGAAGCCAGCGGCAACATCAGCCAGATCGCCGAAGTCTGCGCGACGTTGCCGGAAGACTTCCTGGTCTTCTCCGGCGATGATGCCATCACGCTGGCCGTCATCGGGCTCGGCGGCGTGGGCATCATCTCGGTTGTCTCCAACGAAATTCCCGCTGAGATGTCGCGCCTGGCAAACGCCGCGCTTGCGGGAAAATGGGACCTCGCACGTCAGCTCTTCCGCAAATACCTGCCGCTGATGAACGCCAACTTCATCGAATCGAATCCGGGCCCCGCAAAGGCCGTGCTGGCGATGATGGGCCGCATCGAAGAGGTCTATCGCCTCCCGCTGGTGCCGATGAAGAAAGAGACCCGCGCCCGGCTGGAGAAGATTGCGGCAGAAGTTGGATTGCTGCACGCGCAGCCTGCGGTCACGGGCTAGGGATTCACCACCCGTTGGGATTTTGAGTGCTATGGCCAGATAGGCGAACAGACAGCGCAAACCTGCGCTATCGCCTGTTGTCGTCAGCCCAAATGACGACCATGCTTCGCGTCAACAACATCCACATGCTCTTCCACGTATAGCCTCACGGCCCTCAAACACAATGAGTGGAGTTATCGCTAAAGCCGCTATCGGGTCCGCCCATTCGATGCCAAAGAGCGCGTGAGCCGCGAGACCCAGGAGAGCGATGATGGAAAGATAAAAGCAAATTGCGGATTGTGCCGCATCCGCTCTCAAGGTGGCGCTGCCGGTTACAGTCGACAGGCGACGCTTCTCCCGCGCAAGCCATGGCATTATCAACGCAGCCACCGCCAGCACAGCCATACCCAAGTAACTTGGCTTGGGCTCACTAAAGCTGCCCAGTGACATTACCGAGACCAGAACTACGCATGCGGCAAGCAGAAAGAGCAACCCGCCAGCCATGCGAGCGGCGCGCTTTTCAGCGTACTCTGTTGCATGGTGATGAAACCGCCAGAGCACAACGACAGCGGATAGCAGTTCGATGACGCTGTCACCCCCGAAGGCCACTAGCGCAGGGCTGCTGGCCTTCCATGCCGACCAGAGCGAGAGAGAAGCTTCGATAGTCATCCAAGCGATGGTTATGGTTTGGATGCGGCGAATGAGGCGCACTGTGTCCGGAGTCGCAATTTGCAATGTCGCCATTGGGGCATTGTTTCACCTTTGCGTCGACTGGTGAAACATCCCCGTTACACTCATTGAGCCGCATTTAGGGATTGTCTGCGAGTGTGCCAGAGCTACTCATTCTTGACTTAGCGGCGGGTGATCACGCCGCCAGCTCCCTTGCAGACAGCAGCACTCGCCGGTAAAGCTCCGCGTACTCCTGAGCCATCCGTGTGGCGCTGAACTGCGCTTCCACCCGGGCGCGGCACGCGTCCGGCGAAATACCCTCCACGTCGTCCAGAGCTGCCACCATCATCTCGAGTGTGTCCACCACGAAGCCCGTTTTGCCGTCGGCCACGATCTCCGGAAATGCGCCGCGACGAAACGCCACGACCGGCGTGCCGCACGCCATTGCCTCCATCGCCACCAGCGAGCTTGTTTCCTCGATGGTGCTCGTCAGTAAAAGAGCGCGCGCATGACGCAGCAAATCGGCTTTCTGCGATGCCAGCGGTTTATCGACAAATCGAACGCGCCCGTTCAGGTGCGGCCGCACCTCGCTCGCGAAATAGTCCAGGTGGTAGCGGAAGGGGTAAACTTGTCCAGCGAGAATCAGCGGCAAGCCCGCGCTTCGCGCGGCGGCAATCGCCAGATGCGGCGCTTTCTCCTCGCAGATCCTTCCCAGCCAAAGAACGTATCCGTGCTTCTCGCGGGTGAACGGAAATTCCTCGACGGCGATTCCGTTCCCGACCACCCCGAGCAGATTCGGCAGGTCGTGGAACGACTGTGCCTGCGATTCCGAGACGCAGTTGAAGTGCAGATTCGACGCGAAGTCCTGTGGGTGCCCCAGAGCCTGCCCTGAGCTTGCCGAAGGGTTCGCGGCGTTCAGTTCGCCGCTAACCTGGGTCGTCGCGAACCATTGCTGCTGATAGAATCCGCGCGGCAGATGCAGCGTCGCAAGCACCGGGACCGGACACTCCGCCGCATATCGAAAGAAGCTGCCGCTCTTGTCGTGAATCACATCGAACTCGTCGCCATGCAAACGCAGATAATCGAGAATGCGAGCGGTTTGTTCGCGTTCGCGCGCGTCGTATTGATCGGGCGCACTCGCGGGAGCTCCGGTCGCGAGTAACTTGCCGCAGACACGCGAGCCATCCGCCGCAGCAACCGTGGTGCGATGTCCCGCCTTCGCCATCTCGCGTTCGACCGTAAGCAGCATCTGCTCAGCGCCGCCCGCGCTTTCCTCAGTCACCGCGAGAAGCGGATACGCAACATACAAGATGGAAAGCGCTCTCATCATCGGCCGGCGGCCTGCGCGTTAGCCGAGCGCAGAAATTCCGAGAACGCCGCCGACAATTCCTGCGACGTCATCTTCCACTGCCACAGTTCATAGTTCGTCTTTCCCGCATGCGGAGGACAAGTGTAGTCGTACGCGACCTGCGGGCGCACGATCTCCGGCGACACGTTGAAGTTACTCAGGAAATCGCCTTGCGAACTGTAAGCCCGGCACATCTTGCGCTTCTGCTCCTCCTCTTCGGGAGTTGGGCAAACGTCGATCTCCGTGCCGTTGGGTGTTACAAACTGCTGAAACGTGCCACTGCCGCCAGCATTGCGGTGATACAGCGGAGCCTCCCAGCAGGGAATCGAAGCGAGCCTGGCGAGCTGCGCCCCGATAAAGCTGCAGGAATCGTGATCGGGGTGGCCGCCTTCGTAGGCAAGCGTGAGCAGCGCAGTCGTCATGCGGCGGCGGATGATGTCGGCGAGCAGATCGAACGCCGGCCAGAGATTGCGAAACAGCTCCTGATCGACCAGCGCCTCCCCGCCCGGCAAATCGGCGAGGAAGATTACGTCCTTCACGCCGGCAGCATGCATCGACGCAAGCGCCTCGCGGCGGCGCAACGCGGCATAGGCTTCAGGGGATCCGTGCTTCTTCCAGAAATAGGGATCGGACGGCGACCCATTGGTTGCGAAGACCACCGCCGGCTCGCGCATGCGCTGCAACAACGCGCCGAAGGCAATGCACTCGTCATCCGGATGCGCGATCAGCACCAGGGTTCGGCCACATAGCTCGTCGATCCAGGCCATGCCGCTTTCGATGCGCGAGACTCGCGACTGGATTGGACAGTCGTGGGCCGGGAATGGCTGCTTGCGGGAGGGCCCTAGTTACGACACCAAATGTGGGGCGTCGTAAGCCACGTCGTGTCAGTAGTTTACAGACACGCACAATGTTCCACGTGGAACATTTTTTTGAACGGCTCGATCGCCTCAAAGTCGGGATTTTCCGGCACGCTTTATACTGCCCGCCATGTATGAAATGCAGAGTGCAATCGAGCGGCTGTACGAGTTAGGTGCAAGCGCCGCCGACGATCTGGAAGCAGTCGCGACCTTCATCAAGTTTCGCGACGCGCTTACTGCGGGACAAATTCGTGCCGCGGAAAAAGTAGGCGATCGTTGGCGGGTGAATGCGTGGGTGAAGCAGGGCATCCTGCTCGGCTTCCGTATCGGCAAGCTCGCCGAAAGCGGCGACGCGCGAGTGCTCGCGTTCGTCGACAAGGACACCTACCCGCTGCATCATTTCACTGCCAGCGAGCAAGTGCGCGTCGTGCCCGGCGGCTCGTCGATTCGAAGCGGAGCCTACGTCGCGCCTTCGGTGGTCTGCATGCCCCCGATGTTCGTGAATGTCGGCGCCTACGTCGATAAGGGCACGATGATCGATTCGCACGCGCTCGTCGGCTCCTGCGCGCAGATCGGCAAGCGCGTACACATCAGCGCCGCGGCGCAGATCGGCGGCGTGCTGGAGCCGATCAACGCTTCGCCGGTCATCATCGAAGACGATGTGATGATCGGCGGCAACTGCGGCATCTATGAGGGCACGCAGGTAGGGGCGCGCGCGGTGCTCGGTTCCGGCGTGGTGCTGACGCGCTCAACGCCGCTATTCGATACGGTTCGCGGCGAAGTGTATCGCGCCGGCGACGAACAATCGCTGCGGGTTCCGGAAGGAGCGGTGGTCGTGCCCGGCGCGCGCGCGATCACGAAAGGGAAGGCCGCGGAGTGGGGACTCTCGCTGTACACGCCGGTCATCGTCAAGTATCGCGACGAGCGCACCGACCGCGGCGTCACTCTCGAGGATCTGTTGCGCTGAGCGGAAGCGATTCTCTCGCTCGCGTCATCAAACTGGTGTTTGATCTCTAGCGTAGAATACGAACATTCGCGCGTGCTTCGATGGCGCACGCTGCGACGTAATGGAGGTATCCAGCCCTTGAGCAATCTTCCTCAGACCTTGGCCGAGCTTCGCCGCAGCCAGCAATTCTCTCCGGAGCGGGTACGCAATCGCCGCGTCAAGGACGAAATGCGCGACAACCTGATCGCACGGCTGCGTGCGACCGGCCCGATATTTCCCGGCATCGTCGGCTATGACGATACGGTTGTGCCCCAGATCATCAACGCCGTTTTATCGCGTCATAATTTTATTCTGCTCGGACTGCGTGGCCAGGCGAAAAGCCGCATCCTGCGCGCGCTCACGACGCTGCTTGATCCGCAGCTGCCGTACCTGCTTGGCTGCGAGATTCACGACAATCCTTACGATCCCATCTGCCGTCGCTGCCGCGAGATGCTGGCCACGAATTCTGATAACGCGGCGATCGGGTATCTGACGCAGGAAGAGCGCTACGTGGAAAAATTGGCGACGCCGGATGTAACCATCGCTGATCTGATCGGCGACATCGATCCCATCAAGGCGGCCAAAAGCGGACACGAACTGGGCAGCGAATACACGGTGCACTACGGCCTATTGCCGCGCGCCAATCGCGGCATCTTCGCCATCAACGAACTGCCTGATTTGGCCGGCAAGATTCAAGTCGGCCTGTTCAACATCATGCAGGAAGGCGATGTGCAGATTAAGGGCTACCCGGTGCGCCTGCCGCTGGATGTGGCGCTCGTGTTCAGCGCGAATCCGGAAGACTACACGGCGCGCGGCAAAATCATTACCCCGCTGAAGGACCGCATCGGCTCGGAGATTCGCACGCATTATCCAGCGACCGTCGATGAAGGCATCGCCATCACCGCGCAGGAAGCGTGGACTGAGCGCAATGGCCATCAACTGCAATTGCCCGACTTTATCAAGGAAGTCATCGAGCAGATTGCATTCGTCGCGCGCGACGACAAGCGCATCGACAAACGCTCTGGCGTGAGTCAACGGCTGCCGATCAGCGTGATGGAAAACGTGATCTCGAATGCCGAGCGGCGCGCGATCCGCTCCAACGAAAAACTCGTGGTGCCGCGGGTAGGCGATATCTACTCGGCGATGCCGGCGATGACCGGCAAGCTCGAACTGGAATATGAAGGCGAGTTGAAGGGCGCCGACAATGTGGTACGCGAGATCATTCGCAGCGCGGTGGCGCGCGCCTACGACCAGCGTTTTCACGGTAGCAACAACATGAACCAGGTGGTGCAGTGGTTCGATCTGGGTGGCGAAATCCAGTTGCGCGATTCCTCCGGCGCGCAGGAGATGCTGCATAAGCTGCGCAGTATTCAAGGCCTGATGGACAAGCTGAGCGTGCTCGGGCTGAGCGGCAAAGAACCATCCGAGATGCTGGTTTCGGGGGCGGAGTTCATCCTCGAAGGCTTGTACGCGCACAAGAAAATCGGCCGCAGTGAAGAGCGGACATTTACCGCCGGAGAGAAGCAGCCGAAGCGCGAGAAGCCGAGCTTCCGTGACGAAGAAGATGAGCGGGAGTTTAGACGGCAACGGCGGCCGTTTAATTAGCCAATGGCGAGATTCATTCGTTACAAAAAATACGTTCCCGAGCCGGCCTCCGAGATGAGCATGGAGGACCTGCTCAATGCGCTGTCGGATTACCTGCTGCAGAGCGGTTTCCAGCAGCAGTTCAGCGACTGGTATGACCTGAATGACGCCGAGCAGACGCTCGATCAGCTGCGCGAGGCCATCGCCCAGGCACTCATGGACAGCGACATGCTCGACGATCGGATGCGCGAACAGCTGGAGAGCATGAGCGGCGAACAACTCGAGCAACTCATCGAGCAGCTCATTGAGCGCATGGAGCAGGAGAACTACATCACGGTCGATCAGCCGCACGATCCATCGCGCCAGTCGAGCGTCGGCGGACAGGTGGGCGAGGCACAGCAGCAGGCGCGCTTCGAGATCACCGACAAGGGTCTCGACTTCCTCGGCTACAAGGCACTGCGCAATCTGCTGGGGTCTCTCGGCAAATCGAATTTCGGGCGTCACGACACGCGCGACATGGCGACCGGCATTGAAGCCAGCGGCGCGTCGAAGCAGTACGAATTCGGCGATACGCTGAACCTCGACATCACGGCAACATTGTCGAATGCGATCCAGCGCGACGGGCTCAGCCTGCCGCTCAACATCGAGTACAGCGACCTGCAGGTGCATCAGTGTGAGTATCAATCGTCGTGTGCGACGGTGTTGATGCTCGACTGCTCGCATTCGATGATCCTCTACGGCGAAGACCGCTTCACCCCGGCGAAGAAGGTCGCGATGGCGCTCTCGCACCTGATTCGCACGCAGTATCCCGGCGACTCACTCTCGCTCGTGCTGTTTCACGACTCGGCCGAGGAGCTGCCGCTCTCGCAGTTGGCGCGGGTGAAGGTCGGCCCGTACTACACCAACACGCGTGAGGGCCTGCGCATGGCGCAACGAATACTCCAGCGCCAGCGAAAAGACATGAAGCAGATCGTGATGATCACCGATGGCAAGCCTTCGGCGCTGACGCTGGAAGATGGGCGGATATACAAGAACGCGTTTGGACTGGATCCGCTGGTGGTCAGCGAAACCTTAAAGGAAGTCTCGAAGTGTAAGCGAGCTGGCGTTCTGATTAATACATTTATGCTGGCATCAGACTACGGGCTGGTGCAGTTCGTGCAGAAGGTGACAGAGATGTGCCGGGGCAAAGCCTACTTCACCACGCCGTACACGCTGGGGCAGTATCTGCTGATGGATTACATGTCGCGGAAGACGAAGACGGTACACTAGAAGCAGTGGTCAGTAGCCGGTAATAGTGCGGCAGGCTTCGCCGCTCTAGCCATGCTATTCTCGGCTTATGGAAATCACGGTCAAGCTGCCCGACGACCTGATCCAGCACGCCGATCCCGGGCGTGAAGCTTTGGAGGCGTTGGTTATCGAAGGCTACCGTTCGGGCGCGCTCTCGCATTATCAAGGCGGCCAGCTTCTCGGAATGTCGCGCCTGGAATTCGACGGTTTTCTGAAGCGCCGCGACATTCACGAGCACGCCTACGATGTGGAAGACCTGGAGCAGGACCAAGAGGCAATTCGGCGGCTCCGAGACAAGGGTCTTCTCGAAGGATGATGGTCGTCGCGGACACCTCTCCGCTCAACTATCTCATTCAAATCGAGTGTGACTCGCTTCTCCCCGCACTCTATAAATCTGTGCTCATACCCGCAGCCGTTGTAGCCGAGTTGCACGATGCGAGTGCGCCAGCAGCTGTGAGACAGTGGTTATCAAATTTTCCCGGCTGGGTTGAGGTCAAAACGATCACCGCTGCCGCCGATTCTGCATTGCGAGTCCTTGGATCCGGCGAGCGAGAAGCGATTCAACTCGCGCAGGAGCAAAATGCCGACTTGCTACTGATCGACGAGCGCAGAGGTCGAGTCGAGGCAGCTCGTCGTGGGTTGGCTACCACTGGAACGCTCGGCGTGTTGCTCGCCGCGGCTGAGCGCAGTTTGGTCGATGCGGAGCCAGCTTTTTATCGTCTTGTGGGGGAAACAAATTTCCGCATAACTCCAGCCGTTCAAGCTAGCTTCTTGCAGCGAATTCGGGATCGCTAACGTCGTGGCCGCCGGTGACGCGGCTCTGGCCCCATTTTCTGAATGCTCACCCGGGGCTTGCGCCCGGGGCTCAATTCGTGGCCGCGGCTGCGCCGCTCGGGCCTCGGCGAGCATTCATCCTGCGTTATTGACGAGACTTGCCAAGGGAGTTGCGCCGGTCGGGACGACAACCGGCAACCGGTTTTTACCGCTTGGGAGCGTGCTACCCCTTGCGGGTGCGTACACTGGCAACCGACAACTGGCAACTGACAACCGACAGCTGGTTCTTACTGCTTGGGCGCGTAGTATCCCTTGCGCGCGCGGACGTGGTACTTCTTGTTCTCGGCGATGATCTGGATGCTGCGATATTTGCCGTCGGCGGTGAAGTCGGCGGGCTTGTAGGAAATCGCGTACTGGCTGCGCAGCTCGTCGGAAATTTCGGTGAAGGCGTTGGCCACGTCTTCGATTTTGAAAGGAAAGAAGGCCTTGCCGCCGGTCTCTTCGGCGAAGCGCTCCAGAACTTTGTCGCCGCGCAGTTTCAGGCCGCTGGTATTCGTCGATATCGCGTAGATGATGACTTCGGCGCGCTGGGCCATGTCGATGGCTTCCTCGCGCGAGATGCGGCTCTGGTTGTCTTCGCCGTCGCTCAACAGGATGATGGCGCGGCGGGTGGCGATCACGCCCTTGTCTTCCTTCATCAGCTTGTCGCGGCAGGCGTAATAGATGGCGTCATACATCGCGGTGCCACCGCCGGGCCGCAGCATGCGCACCCCGTGGGACAGCGCCTCGGTGCTGTCGGTGAAATCCTGCGTGACCTCGGGCGTGGTGTCGAACCCGATAATGAAGGCCTTGTCGTAGCGGGGCCGCACGATCTGGTTCAGGAATTCGATTGCCGACTCCTGCTCGAATTTGAAGCGATCGCGAACGGAGTTGCTGGCGTCGATGAGCAGGCCGACGCGTAAGGGCAGATTAGTCTGGTGGCTGAAGGACTGAATACTCGCCGGCTTGTTGTCGTCCATCACGCGAAAATCGTTCTCGGTAAGGTCCTTGACGAAGTGTTCGCGCTTGTCGGTGACGGTGAAGACGACGTTGACTTCGTCGACGCGCTTGCGGATAAGCGGCAGATCGTCTGTATCCGAGGAGTTCGTTCCGGTCGCGGCCGGAGTCGAGGGGGCGTCGGCTTTCGCGGACTGCGAGCCAGGCTCATTCTGGCTCGAGCTTTGCGAGTTGGACGATCCCGTGGATGAGCTGGTGTTGGTCGCAGGAGCCGATTGCGTTGTGCCGGTGCTCTGCTGGCTGGGGCTTGCAGGGGGCTCCGGAGGCGGCGCGGGCCGAGGCGGCGGATACTTGCTGGCTGAGGGAGCTTCCGGGAGCTGCTGCTGTTGGCCGCTTTGTGCGAAAAGTGCGACCTGCAGCGCCATCGCCAAAGCCAGAATTGCCACAATTTTCATCAAGAGCTTCATTATAGACGCCGCCGAAACCCCGACCTGCGCGCTACCCCGGTAACAGCTTGGATGCGCTTTGGCCCGTCTCTACAACGTTGGACGTTCCACACTGAGCGGGGTTTCGAGTCGAAATCGAGGCCGACATCGGGATGAGGGTCGCGCATGACGGCCGGAAGAGCCCGCGTCGGGCTGACGGCGCGGTATATCATGGCAGGCGTCGGAACATACTTCTTGACTCATGAGAATCCCAGAATTGCTGTACAAGTGCGTGGGCTATGGTTTGCTGCTGATGATGGTGATTTCTCAGGCGACGGCCAGCACCGGCCGGGCGCACGAGATATCCAACATACACTTCGAGAATGTCACCCAGACGTCGGTGGACGTGGTGTGGGAAACGGCACATCCCGGCACGTCGCAGGTGCTGCTAGCGCGCAGTCAGGATTTTGAGATCGAGCGGCGAATCCCCGAGGTGGCGGATTCGGCGCTGGTGACCACGCATCGTGTCACCGTCGACCACCTGTTCCCGGATTACGGCTATTACGTCTACGTTGCCTCGGTGGATCAGAAGGGGAGCATGTCAACCGCGCCAGGTCCGGCGACCTCGGACGCTAAGAATCCCCTGATGCTGATGAAAACTGCGCCGACGAATTTCACCGGCGCTCCCGACTTCAAGATTTACATCATGGGGCCGAACGAAGTTTTTGCCGGGCACGATATGTACTTCGCGAGCCAGGTGGCGCTGGTGGCCGGGCCGATCAGTCCCATCTATGTCCACAACCAGCGCGGCTACAACAACAGCAGCGACGGCGTGGTGAAATACCTGGGCGAAGGGCGGGGGAACCCTGAAACCATCAGCGTGCATTTTTCCTGCAACTGGAGCAATTCCAGCGGCAACGATAGCGAAGAGCAGACGCTCGACCGCGGACGGGACCTCGGCTACTGCGATAAGTCGGTCAACAAGCTGGGGGATATGTCGTTCCGTCTGCGCGCCAAGCCGGAGACCATGCCTGGCAAGTATTCGGTCACGTTCACGCTGGAAACCGCCGGCGTGAAGCGGACCGCGACCCACAACTTCAATGTGCTGGCAGTCCCGAGCGCTCCGGCGACGCCGCAACTGGCCAGCAAGCCTATCCCGGGCCTTTCCAATTGGGAGAAAAACATGGTCGGGCTGGGCAACAAGTGGTGCGCGTATCGCGACCAGCAGAACGCACAAGGGAGCTTCGTGACCGCCTGGGGCTGGACCGGCGACGCCTGGTTCTACGACGGCGGCCGCAGCTACGAGAACATCGACAGCTACACGGCTGCGGCCGGGCATGCCGACCATGCGCACTGGCAGCATTGCGCGTTGTCGTTGCTGCAGCCCTACGCGGATTATCTGGTGGCCAATAACGGCGCGATGGCGGGATATTCGATCTTCACCGCCGGCATGACCATGAACTACTGGCGCACGCACGCGCAGGTGATGCGCGACGCGGTCAAGGCGGTTGGGGGACCGCAGCGCATACATGTGGGATACATCGATCCGGCGGGGCTGCGCGAGAACTCCTATCGCAGCAACGCCTGGATGACGGACGAAATGTTGGGAGCCCCGCGAGCGCCATTACTGCAGCGCAACATCGACAAGATCATGGGGCAACTCAACATGGTCGCCAATGGACAGGCAGGGCCGGCGCACCCGTTCATGGCCGGTATCGGCATGGAGGCGCTCATCCAATGGTACGACCTCAACCTGGCCGAAGGGCAGCCCGACTATCGCGTTCTGCCGGTGATCAAGGAAGCATTAGACGGCTTGTGGCGTTACGGCTGGTCGGAGAAGGAGAAGATGTTCCTGTACGACCTCTATGAGCAGCCGCAAAGCCAAAATGCGACGTACACGGCGCTCAACAACATGGTGTCGGTGGCGTATGCGTGGTACTGGGTGCAGACTGGCGACACCACGGAGCGCGATCACGGTGATCTGGCGTTCGAACATGCCCTCGATGTGCCCGACGCCTACGCTTACAGCGGCAAGCAATTCAGCCAGCTGTACGAATTCAGCTTCGATTTTGTGCGCTATCGCAAGGGAGACAAGACGTCGACGATGACGCAGGAATATAACCCGTACACTGGCCCCTACGCTGACAGCGTGCCGCCCATTACGGAGAAGGTGAATTGCGATCCCAACTACTTCCACGGATGCAAGCCGGGAAGCATTACCAGCACGACAGCGACGATCTTCTGGACGACCTACAAGCCTGCGACTTCGCAAGTCGGCTACGGGACGAATGCCAATTCACTGCGGGGTACGCCGATCGATAAGTCACTGGTGACATCACATTCGGTGGAGATCAAGGGCCTGCAACCGGGGACGACCTATCATTTCCGGGCGCGCTCGGTGGATAAAGCCGGTCTCGAAGCCACCATGAAGGACCTGACGTTTACGACATTGCCGCAGACGAATGCTGCACCAGCAAAATAACATCGTGGATGCGCCTTCGCCGGCTGCGGAAAAACTGGTTCTGCGACTCCTGTGGCGTCGGCTGAGGCCGACTCTGGGAAAAAACCAAACGGCTTGGACGCCGGCCTGAGGGCCAGCTCTACCCGAAACCTGTGAGACGTGCTCCACCGATCTGCGACTGGCTGCTTCGCAACGCCCGACAACTCACGCAAAGGTGAGATTGTCCCCGCTGATGATGGAGTGCTTGCGGTACTTGGCGTCGTTCTTAAGAGGATGGTCGAGCCGATAATGTGCGCCGCGGCTCTCTTCGCGGGCCAGGGCGGAGCGCGCAATCAGCAAACCGGTTTGCACGATGTTCATCGCTTCATAGGAATGCCGCTGGCCGGTCGCGGGTATCTGCGCGTTCAGGCTGCGCAACTCCGGGACTACGTTCTGTAGCGCCTTGCCGTCGCGGACCACGCCCACCTGGTCCCACATCAAGGACTGGACCTTCTGGACGAGCTTGTCGAGTTCGGCATTCCGGCCGTTGTTGCTGCCGCCGGGAGCGGTTGCCGTCGCTGGTTTCGGCGCCGCAGGGTTCCCCTCGCCCATGTGTTTGCGCATGTCGTCGGCGGCGCGCGCGCCATAAACCAGGCCCTCGAGAAGAGAGTTGCTGGCCAGCCGATTGGCACCGTGTACGCCGGTGCAGGCCACCTCGCCCGCGGCGTAGAGGCCGGGCAGGGAAGTGCGTCCAAACAAATCGGTGCGCACGCCGCCCATGGAGTAGTGAGCGGCCGGGCGGATCGGCACCAGTTCGGTCGCAATGTCGATGTTGTAGCGCATGCACGTCGAATAAATCGTGGGAAAGCGTGTGCGGACGTGGTCGGGCTTGAGGTGCGTGAGGTCGAGATAGACCACGGCGTCGGGACGCTTTACCAGCTCCAGTTCGTGCACGATGGCGCGCGCCACCACGTCGCGCGGCGCCAGCTCACCGAGCTCGTGATACTTGGGCATGAAGCGCTTGAGTTCGAGATTGCGCAGGTAGGCACCCTCGCCCCGCAGCGCTTCGGAAAGTAGAAATCGGGGCGCGCCCTTCAGATACAGCGCCGTGGGATGGAACTGCACGAACTCCATGTCGCTGATTTCGGCGCCCGCGCGGTGGGCCATGGCCACGCCATCACCGGTGGCCACGGCAGGATTGGTGGTGTTGCTGTAGACCTGCCCCAAGCCGCCGGTGGCCAGCAGCACGGAGCTGGCGCGGACCTCCTGTAGCTGGGCCGCGCTGTCGAGCACGCGCACGCCAACGACCCGGCCGTCTTCCAGCAGCAAGTCGGTGGTGAACTCGAAGTCGGCAAAGGTGATGGGCTTGAGCGCCGAAGCCTTCAGATAGAGCGCGCGTCCGATCTCGCGTCCAGTGGAATCGCCGTTCGCGTGCAGCACGCGGCTACGGCTATGCGCGCCCTCGCGAGTGAAGGCAATCTTGGTGCCGGCGCGGTCAAACTCCGTGCCCCACTCCATGAGCTCTTCAATGCGATGCGGGCCCTCTTCCACCAGCACGGCGGCAGCCTCTTCGTTGCAGAGGCCGTCGCCCGCCTTCAACGTGTCTTCCAGGTGCAGGCGGACTTCGTCGTCGTCGCTGAGCGCGGCGGCGATCCCGCCCTGCGCATATTGCGTGTTCGACTCGGTGACTTCGCATTTCGCCAGGCAAAGCACGCGGCCGGCAGACGCCAGCTCGACGGAGGCGCGCAACCCGGCAATTCCCGCGCCAACTACGATGAAATCGGTTTCAGCAGGGAGAGGCGGCATGACGAGGAATTTATGGTAGCACGCGGTCTGGGCGGCGAATGTGACGTGCGCTGGCTTTCGGAAATGGAAGCAAAACGGCTGCGACAATCCATTACACTATTCGCTTGACCCGCATTCCAGTCCAAACGCCCTCGCGATCCTATGACGTGCTGGTTGAGCGCGACCTGCTGCGCTCGGCCGCCGCCGCGTTGCGTCACGTTTTGCCGTCAGGGGCACAAATCTTTCTGCTCACCTCCCCGCCGATTCGCAGGCACTGGGCCGCTCCGCTGCGCAAAAGCTTTCGCAAGGGGGGGCACGAAGTCGAGATGCTCATCATGGCCGACGGCGAGCGCGCCAAAACGCTGGCGCAACTGGAACGGCTGGGCGCCAAGCTGGTGAGTTACGGCGCCGACCGGCATTCGGTGCTGGTCGCGCTGGGTGGCGGGGTGGTGGGCGACGTCGGCGGATTTCTGGCGTCGGTGTTCATGCGCGGTATTCCCGTCATTCAAGTGCCGACGACCCTACTGGCGCAAGTGGACTCGGCCATCGGCGGCAAGACCGGCGTGAATCTGGCGGCAGGGAAGAACCTGCTCGGCACCTTTCATCAGCCGATGGCAGTGCTGGCCGATCCCGATGTGCTGGCGACGTTGCCGGAGCGCGAGTATCGCTCGGGATTGTTTGAGGCGATGAAGTACGGCGTGATCCGCAATCCCGCGATCCTGGAGCTGATGGAGGAAAATCGCGAGCCGCTGCTGCAGCGCCGCAGCAAACTGCTCGAGACGCTGATCACCGAATGCATCCGCATCAAGGCGGAAGTGGTGAGCGGCGACGAGCGCGAGAGCGGCGAGCGCGTCATTCTGAACTTTGGCCACACTGTGGGACACGCCCTGGAAGCGGAGACCAACTACAAACGCTATCTGCATGGCGAAGCCGTCGCGTGGGGGATGATTGCCGCCAGCATCATCGGTGTGAGCATGGAAATTACCGAGGAAAAAACGGCGCAGCGGGTGATCGACCTGGTGATGTCGTACGGGCCATTGCCCAAAGTTGAGGTGAATCCCAAGCGCATTTACGGGCGCCTGTTGTCGGATAAGAAGTCGGTTGGCGGGGTGCCGCATTTCGTGCTGGCCAGTGCGATCGGGCAGACCGAGGTGGCGAATGATGTGCCGCCGGAATATGTGATTGGCGCGGTGAAAACGATTCGGCGGATGTCGAAGGGGTGAGTTTGGCCTCTCAAGAGCAGCAGAGCGAGCGCGTGACCGGGGCTGCCCCGGCAGGCGCCGGTGACGAGCAGAGCGCCGCGATAGCCGTCCGCGACATGTTCAGCTCCATCGCTCCGCGCTACGACCTGCTGAATCACGTTCTCTCGATGAACGTGGACCGGCTGTGGTGGAACCGCACGGCGCGGACCTTCCGGCACATTCTGGGGCGCGAGGATGCCCAGGTGCTCGATCTGTGCTGCGGAACCGGCGACATGACGTTCGCGCTGTATCGCCGCATGACGGGCGGTGGCGCGGGTCTGGTCGGGGCTGATTTTTCTCATGCCATGCTGGTGCGGGCGGAAGAGAAATCGGGCGGACGCAAATCGAAGATTCGCTGGATTGAAGCCGACGCGCTGAACCTGCCGTTCGAGACGAACAGTTTTCATCTGGTCACGACTGCGTTTGGCTTTCGCAACCTGGCCAACTATGACCGCGGCCTGGCCGAGATCTATCGCGTGCTTGCCCCGGGTGGCGAGATCGGGATTTTAGATTTCGGCGAACCGAAGGGACTGATCGGCAAGGTCTACCGCCTTTACTTCAAGCAGGTACTGCCGCGCATTGGGACGCTGCTATCGGGCGTGAGCGGACCGTATGCCTACCTTCCGGCTTCGGTGTCGCGTTTTCCTTCGCCTGACGAAATGCTGCAGCGCATGCGCGACGCGCGATTCGCTGACGTCTCATGGAGGCCGTATACGTTCGGGATTGCCGGGCTGTATAGAGGAAAGAAGTAGCCGTTTGAATTGGAAGAGTGTCATCACGAGCGCAGCGAGGGACCTGCTTTTTCGTGACTCGGAAGGAAAGCAGATCCCCCGCTTCGCTCGTGATGACAAATCTTCTAGTGCGCACGCACTAGAAATCGTTCCGCCAATCCAGCCTGTAATATATCCAGCTTCCCACTGACCGCTACTTACTGCTGTCGAAGCTGTCCTTCAGCGCGTCTTCCACGGTGTACTGAATCACCCGGGGATAATTCTCGCCCAGGAACTCCTGCAGGCGCGTCGTGTCCATGGTGTAGGAGCCGATGAGGTAGGGCAGCGCCTCGGGCGGAATGGAGGAGACGCCGAACTTCCACAAGACGCGCAACACGGAACGAAACACAGCCCGCGTGGGCGCGCGTTTGATGGTTGCATGGGCAATCTCGGCGCAGCGCTGCATCGTGATCGGCTCGCCCCGGCCGGCGACGTTCAGGATGGTCATCGGCGGATCGGAGTCCGGCCGATAGAGAAGCATGGTCAGCAGGCGCGCCATATCGTCCACGTGGACGAATTGAAATCGTTTTTCAAGATACTTGGGGCCGCGGGGCAGCATCAGCGGAAGCCGCTTGCCTTCGGCGCGCATGCGAGCGGCGCGTTTGCTGTTGCCAAATGAGGTCCCGCGCAACGCGCCGACCATGTAGTTCTGCACGCTGGCGCCGGTGTAGATGGGGGGGCGAAGAATATAGCAGCGGCACTCGCCCAGGCTCTCGGCGCGATAACGCACCACCTCGTCACTCTCGCGCTTATGAATGGCATAGGGCAGCGTATGGGCGCGCAAAGGGGCGTCTTCCTTGACCGGACCACCGGTCTCGGGGCCATAAGCCGCCACACTGCTGGGAAAGATGAACTGCCGCACACTGCCGCCGGTGCGGTTCACCACGCTGATGGCCTCCATCACCCGCGCGGTGCCGGCTACGTTGATCTGCCACATGCGCTCGGGGTCAAGAATTCCCATCTGCTGGGGATCGAGAACGAAGGCGAGATGCAGGACGGATCGCGCGCCGGTGGTGCGCAAAAGCTCGATCAGTTGACGACACGAGGCCTCGCGGCCAAGGTCGGTTTGCTGGAAGAGCGCGGGCGACGAGTTCGACGGTGGGCGCAAGTCCACGCCCACTACGTCAAAGTCGGACAGGAAGGGAAGCATCCTGGTCCCCAGATTTCCTGAAATTCCGGTGACCAGGACAGTTCGCTTGGATGGCATCTCACCTTACTTGCTTGGGTTGGAAGAGCTGCTTGAATTCGGCGCGGGCGGCGGAGGGGCACCCGGTCCCGAAGGCGGCGCGCCTGCGCCCGGAGCTCCCGGAGGCGGACCAGGATGACCGGGATGAATAATGCCAGGCTGAACGGTCTGCGCGGTCTCGGGTCCAAAGTAGGCATCGTTCAACACCGGCGTTACCGAGGCCTGGATCTCCTGCATTTTGTCATTGAACATCTGGTTCTGGAGCGTCTGCGAGATCTGTGTCTTCACCTCGCTTAACGGTACCTGGCGCTCGGAGACGACCTTGTAGATGTAGAACGCGGCAGGGTCGGAAAAGACCTGGGAAACCGTACCCTGCTTGAGCTCGAAAATGCTTTCATGCGCCTGGGGCAGAGAGCCGGGACGGCGCGCGCCTACGTTGACATCGGGCGAGGTCGTGGTCAGGCCGACGTGCTCCATGGCCTCTTTTTCCAGCTTGGCTGCATCTTCGCCTGCTACCCAGCGGGCGCGAACCTTCTCTGCATAAGCGGTCTGCTCTTCCGGCGTCAGCTTCGGCTTATCGGGACTGTTCTGGCTCATGGGGATGATGATTCGCTGCAAGGTGACTTCGTGATACTTGCTCTGATTCTTATCGTAGTACTCCTGAATCTGCAGATCGGTGGGATGAGCGTACTCTTCCCGAACGTGCTGATTGAGGGCCTCAGCCAGGACCTGGTTGCGTACGACGGTGAAAATTTCCTTCACTTTGGGATCGTTTTCCAATCCCATTTCGCGGGCAGCGTCGGCCATAGCCAGCAGCTTGGCATACTGAGAAGCGAATTTGCGCCGCACCTCAGGAGGAACTGGGCCGCGATCGGGCGGCTGAATCGCATTGGTCAGCTCCTCGAATTGCTCGCGCGTGAGTGAGCTGGTGCATCCGGCAGGCTTCACGCCGTTCTTCTCCGGGCAAGCGCCCTTCAGGGTGATCACGGGCTCGCTCATGGGAACGTTGGTGGCCGGCGGCGGGGTGGTCTTGGCATCGGGACCGGTGGCTGTCTGAGCAGGCCGCCCGGAAGCAGACGGTGCAGGGTCTGGGGTCGCGGTAGAGCTCGGTTGTTGGCCGTAGCTGGTGCATGCGATTGCACACGAAAACGCAAGTACCAACAGTGTGGGACGTAACATGAAGTGGTAATCCTCCGGAAATGTACCGCTTGTAGCGGGGGCGATGGATGCGAAAATCGTACCACATTACGTTAAAAAGCGGGTTTCAGCAGAGTCTGGGTAGTGGGCTAATTCCGTGTTGCTGCTCTCGCCCGAACCGCTCTCCTTCTCAAGATTACGAACATAGTCAGCAAACCGAATCCTGCCAGCGTCCACGGCCAGTGACGATAGAGGATCACGCCACCTCCATACAGCCACACAGCCAAGCCGCCCGCCGCCAAAATTCCGAACACCACGGCGAAGTGTGCCAACACGACTAACAGGCGAACAAACCGGACGAAGAGTTTGTTCCCGATGCCGTGTTCCAGATCAATGTCGGCATTCATGAACTCTTCGAGCAACTGAAGTGGTCGCTTCTCGTCGTGATGCATACCGCCATCAGATTACTCCCTTGCCTCCTGCCGGGTAAGTACATTTGCGCTTTGCCACGGCTCACCGGCATCTCGCAATTCTCGCAAACTCCGAATGTTCACCCGTAGTCGTTCGGCCTTGTCTTCGACTCGCGAAAGCATTGCCTCCGCCTCTCGGATCGCTTGATTCCACATCTCTAAATCTGATAGATTTTTTGTCTTGACAGTTGTAGACATTATGTATACTCTCCTGTATATGGAAACGAAGAAAGAAATTGACCTGCTTAGCAAAGAGCTTGCGGAACTCCATGAGCAGCGTGAGCAAACGGAGGTTCAAATTGCCAGAAAGAAGCGCAGATTGGCGATTTTGGCCGAGCTTAGCGAAGAGGACGAAAATGTGGAACTCCCCGACCTGGGATTGGGCGGACTCACTTCTGCTTGTCGAACTGCGCTCCGCGCGTCCAGAAAGCCGTGGATGACGGTCAGCGAGATAATGTCCGCTCTTAAGGAACTTGGTTTCCCTCTCAACAAATACAAGGCCCCTGCCGCTTCGGTTTCGACAACCGTTAATCGGCTTGTGGAATACGGCGAAGTTATTCCTGACCGTCGCAGTAATCCTGGAGCGACTGAATACAAGTGGGTGGGGCCGAGTTGGGGCGCTTCTAGCAGCCTCGCCAACATGCTTGATGACCAAGCGAGGGACAAAGCTCGCAGTGCAGACGGTAACGCCAAGCGCGGCAAGAAAAAGTGAGTTTGGATTGCAATACGAAAGCCGCGCTGACACGCGGCTCTCAGGAAGGATGAACCAGCGGTGAAAATCACTATCGAGATTCGCTTCGCTGACGGTCAAACCGTGAGAATTACGGTTGAACCACCACCCTAAACCAGTGATGTAACTAAGCGCCCCGCCGCCCGCGTCAACGGGTTGCGGGGCTAATTCAAATCGCGGGGTTAGCCACGATCCGAACCTCAATCTCATTGTGGCAATTTCCCCGCCCCAACGCAAGGGGAAATCGCCATGACCTGCAAACGCTGCCAGCACACAGCAAAGAAGTTCGGGTGCTACGGCAAGCGCCGCGTTCAGCGGTATCGCTGTACTGCCTGCAAAGCTACATTCTCCGAGTACGAACCCAAGCTCGGAACCCACTACACCGACCCGGAAGCGGCTGCAAAAGCCCTTGCAATGATGCTTGAGGGGATGAGCGTTCGCGCCACATCGCGGCTTACCGGAATGCACAAGGGAACGATTCCGGCGCTGATGAATACAGCGGCAGATCGGGCGACAGCCGTTCTGGATACGCTCGTTCGCAACGTCCGCGTCCGCTACCTTCAAGCTGATGAAGTGTGGGGATTTTGCGGTAAGAAGCAACGCCGCGTCCGCCAAGGAGACTCGCCGGAGCTTGGCGACGCTTGGATGTTCGTCGCGCTGGACGCCGAGAGCAAGATGATTTTGTCCTACGTTATCGGCAAGCGTACTCGCGAAACTACGTACCGATTCCTCGTTGATCTGCGTGACCGCTTGGCCGAAGATCGCCGCTTTCAGCTTACGACTGACGGCTTTCACTTCTATACGCGTGGAGTCGAGGACGTGTTCGCGGGAACCTGCGACTTCGCACAATTGCTGAAAATCTTTGGCGATTGGCAGGTTGATACTGCCGAAGCGAGGTACTCCCCACCACGCATCTCGGGGGTTATATCCAAGATTCGTGACGGACGCCCCGACCCCGAACACATCTCGACTAGCTTTGTGGAGCGGTCGAATTTGAGTTTGCGTATGCACTTGCGCCGCTTTACCCGTTTAACCAATGCTTTCAGCAAGAAACTTGACAATCTGAAAGCCGCTGTTGCCCTTTACGTCGCGTGGTATAACTTTTGTCGCGTTCATCAAACACTGCGTGTCACGCCCGCTATGCAGGCAGGGTTGACCGATCATGTTTGGGGTCTTGGAGAGTTATTCTTCGCCAAGGGTAGATAACCGGATTGCTGACCATTTTCTTGAGAGTGAGAGATAACGGGAGGCACTCGACGACCTCCCGCTGTCTTTCTTGTTCACTTAGCGTAGGGGGTGGTGATGGTAGATAAGCGCCCACATTTTGACAATCTGTTCCTGTGGGAATGGGAAAAAGAAGTTTCCGCACTAGCCGAAAAATCTGCCGCAGTAGATATATCCGTGCTGGTACTGTGGCCTCTCGGTCGCCTATACGCCAGCGGGTTCCGACCGCTGGTAGAACAACAAACGCTTCATATTCCCCTACAGCGGCAACCAGGTTCGGGTTTAGCTGATGCCTGTATATCAGTTTCCCTTCCCAGACCTGAGCAGGCTGAGTGCGAGAAATACACGAGCGACACAGGCGACGTACTACTGACCATGCGGAATCACGTTGTGACAGTTCAGGGGCATACCGGTCTCTGGACCGAGGTTCACCTTTCAACCAGTCCGGAGCTCGTGCGACTCGTAGACGAAGAAGCTCCTCCCTTGAAACAGTAGGGTCGTGTTGCATCTCCCTGTTTGCGGAGTCACTGAAAGCACCCTTGGACGGAATGGGCTAAAAATGAAAGCAACACACTTTTAGCCCACTACCAGAGTCTGCGCCGGGCCGCAAATCACGCTCGGCTAGTTGGCGTAGCGGCGCGGATGCTGAATAATCGAACGGTATGCCCAGCGGCGTCAGCACGGGGGAGATGCAGCGCGAGAAGCAGAAGGTCGCGCTGAACTCGATCCTTGCCGCAGTCGCGATCACTACATTGAAAGTGGTTGTCGGTATCAGTACCGGCAGCCTGGGAATTCTCTCCGAGGCGGCGCACTCGGCGCTCGACTTGCTGGCCGCCGCAGTCACCTATTTATCGGTTCGCGTTTCCGATAAGCCAGCCGACGCCGATCATCAATACGGTCATGGGAAATTTGAGAGCTTTTCTGCTTTCGTCGAGACCGGCTTGCTGCTGCTCACCTGCGTCTGGATTGTCTACGAGGCCGGCAAACGGCTGTTCTTCCATTCCGTTGAAATCGAGCCCACGGTGTGGGCGTTTCTGGTGATGGGTGTCTCCATCGTTATCGATGTGTGGCGCTCGCGGCGACTGGGCCGCATCGCCGAACGATATGACAGCCAGGCGCTCCAGGCCGACGCGCTGCACTTCAGCACCGACGTCTGGTCGAGCGCGGTGGTCATTCTGGGATTGGTTTGCGTCGTCGTCGGTCGCGCGTATTCCATACCCTGGCTGATGAAGGCCGATCCGGTTGCGGCGCTGGTGGTGGCGTGCATCGTGGTCTACGTGAGTTCGCAGTTGGGGCGGCAGACGATCGACGCCCTGCTGGACGCAGCTCCCAAGGGCGTGCGTTCGCAAATCATTGAAGAGGTCTACCGGGTGGATGGCGTGTTGGCGGTCGATCGGGTGCGCATTCGCCGCGCGGGAAGCCGCTATTTTGCCGACATCGCGGTGGCCATGTCGCGCAGCGTGACCTTCCAGAAATCGGAACAGATGGCCAACGAAGTGGCCGCCCGCATTCGCAAGCGGTTGCCGGATGCTGACGTGGTGGTCAATGCGGTTGCGCGCGCCGGCCGCCAGGAAAGCCTGTTTGACCGGATTCGCGCGGTTGCCACGCGCAACAACCTCAACGTCCACGACATCAGCGTGCAGGATGTTGCCGGCAGCCTGCATGTGGAACAGCATGTCGAACTGGATGAACGCCTGAGCTTGAAAGAAGCGCACGACCGTGTGACCCGGCTGGAAAATGAGATGAAGCAGGAGATGAGCGAGATCTCCAGCGTGCTGACCCACATTGAAAGCGAGCCGGCGACGATTGAAACCAGCGATGGCCTGCTGCGGGTCCCCGGCTTCGAGCAGCGCCTGCAATCGGTGACGGTGGGCTTCCCCGAGGTCGTCGATCTGCACGATTTGATATTCAAGCGGGTTGGTGGCCGGCTCTATCTCTCCATGCACATGACCATGCAGGATGATCTGCCGCTATCGCGCGTGCACGATATTCAGACCGCGGTCGAAGGGCGCTTCCGCCAGGAAGTGCCGGAACTGTTCCGCGTGCTGATCCATCCCGAGCCGCAGACCGACAACCGGCGATAGCTCCTGAATATTGTCATTCCGAGGGAGGATTCACCTCGGCGAAGGAGCTGCTGTTTGCGCGAATTACGCAGGGCTTGGTTTTCCGTTGAGAATCGTCTTCCAGCACCGATTCACCCCAAACCAATAGGCCAGCTCGCGATAATCGCCGGCCTCGAAGATCGCGATGTCGGCGTCTTTCCCCGGCTCAAGGCTGCCCTTGCGGTGCTGCAGCCGGAGCGCACATGCGCCGTTGAAGGTTGCGGCAGTGATGGCTTCGGCGGGCAGCATCCTCATTCGACTGCATGCCGCCGACAACACGAACGGCATCGACGGCGTCGGCGCGGTGCCCGGGTTGTAATCGGTAGCCAGCGCGACGGCCACTCCGGCATCGATGAACTTGCGTGCCGGCGGAAAGTCCGAATGGCCGAGAAAATAATTCACCGCGGGAAGCAGAGTTGCCACCGTGTTGCCGCTGGCCAGCAAGGGCAGATCATCGTCGTTGACGAAGTCCATATGATCGAGCGAGGCGGGGTCGAACTGCATGAGCGGTTCGAGCATTATGGTTGTCAGCTGGCAGGCGTGAGCACGCACCCCAAGCTTGTGGCTGGCGGCCGCACGAAAAACGCCCTGGGTCCGTTCGGCGGTGAAGGCCCCCCGCTCACAAAACACGTCCACAAACTCTGCCAGCTTTCGCTGCGCCACCACCGGAATCATCTCTTCGCAGATAATCCGAACATACTCTTCAGGAGCATCGCGAAACTCGGGCGGCACAACGTGGGCGCCGAGCAGCGTGGGGACGACGGTCCCGTTCCATTGCTGCGCGGCTTCTTGAATCGCCTCCAGCGACTTGATTTCCGCCTCCAGGCTCAGTCCATAGCCGGATTTGGCTTCGACGGTCGTGGTTCCCTGGGCGGCCATCTCGCGCAATGCGCGCAGAACGTGCTCGGCCAAGGTCGAGGTTGGCGCGTCGCGAACCCCGCTCAGGCTGGCGCGAATGCCTCCGCCCGCGTCGGCAATCTCCTGATAGCTGGCGCCGGCGATGCGCTTCTCGAAATCAACCAGGCGGGGCGCCACGAATACGGGATGCGTGTGGGAATCGACGAAGCCCGGCAGGACAACTTTGTGGCTGCAGTCGATCTCCTCAATATCCCCGCTGCGGCCCGAGAGTTGTTTGCCGATTCCGTCGGTCGTACCGACGGCCGCGATCTTTCCATCGGCGATCAGCACCGCCCCGTCTTCGACGATGCCCAACTCCCGCAACTGCGCACCGCGGCGTGGTCCGCTGCCATTGTGCTTAGCGCGCAGCGTGACCAGCTGGGCTGCGTGCGTGAGAAAAGTGTCCATGGCCGTATCAGAGTACATCGGGAGCGGACGGGATGCGAAGCGGAAGGCAGCTTTCCGACAAAGGCAGGTGCCTCACTGCCAACCTGGGGCGGATGGTTACCATTTCGTAGCTTTGCGCATTTCCATTAAAATCAAGCTTTGCACCTCATTTGTGGAAATACGTTCCGGCCAGCGCTGCGGGCGACAGCGTTTTGCCTTACCCCGCGGAGTTTATGCACCGATTAAGCCGACTATTTCGATACGTCCGGCCTTACTGGTTTTTCCTGCTGACGTCCGTGGTCCTCATGGCGCTGGTGGGATTGCTGGATGCTTTTCGTGTGCTGCTGATCGGCCCGGTGTTCGACCGGGTGCTGAATCCGTCGTCGCCCACTCATAATCTGCCCCTCATTCGCATTCCGCTCACCGGGCACGTCATCCAGCTTGGGAGTTTCGTTCCCGAGCACTTCCACAATGTCTGGACTATGGTCGCCTTCGCGCTGGTGGTCTCAACGGTGCTCAAGGGCATCTTCGACTACGCCGGCACGTACCTGGTGAACTACGCCGGCTACGGCATGATCACCGACTTGCGCAACGATCTCTACTCAGCCACGCTAAAACGGTCGGTCGCATTCTTCCAGCAATACGCTACCGGCACACTGCTGTCGGCGATCATCAACGATGTCGAGAAGGTGCAGTTCGCGATGTCCAGCGTGCTGGCCGAGTTTCTGCAGCAATTCTTTACCTTCATCTTCACCGCGCTGGTGGTGATTGGATTGGGCGGCCGCTTAACCTGGGTATTGCTGCTCTTCGTTCCATTCGTTGTGATGGCGGCCAAGCGCATCGGCCAGCGGGTACGCTCCACCACCCGCAAGGGCCAGGACAAACTGGCCGACATCAACAACATCCTGCACGAGACCATCACCGGGGTCCGCATCGTGAAGGCGTTCTGCATGGAAGCGTGGGAGACGCGGCGCTTCCGCGACGCCGCCCGGCGATTGTTCCGGGCCAACCTGCGCTCGGCCGCAGCGTTTGCTGTCAGCTCGCCACTGATGGACATCTTCGGCGCGGTCGCAATCGCGCTGCTCATCTATCTTGGCCGCGAATACATCAAGCACGGCTTCTTCACCGAAGGCGTTTTCATGGCCTTCATCGTGGCCGTGTTCAAGCTCTATGAGCCGGTGCGCAAGTTCGGGCAATTCAATAACAGCTTCCAGCAGGCGCTGGGCGCATCGGAGCAGATCTTCAATTTTCTCGATGAGCAGGACGATGTTCGCGAGGCTCCGGGCGCGGTCAAGCTGCCGCCGTTCCATCGCGGCGTTCACTTCGATAATGTTTCGTTTGCGTACTCCGGCTGCATCGACGAGCGAGCGGTCCTGCGCGAGATTAATCTCGAAGTTGCTCCCGGAGAGGTGGTTGCCATCGTTGGCTCGAGCGGTGCGGGGAAGACCACGCTGGTGCATCTGCTGCCGCGCTTCTTTGACGTGACCGAAGGCCGCTTGCTCATCGACGGTCGCGACGTGCGGGACTTGACGGTCGCCTCCCTGCGCTCGCAGATCGCCATCGTCACCCAGGACACCATCCTGTTCAACGACACGGTGCGCAACAACATTGCGTATGGGCAGCCGCACGTTCCGCTGCAGCGGGTGGAAGACGCGGCCCGCGCGGCGATGGCGCATGAATTCGTCATGGCCCTGCCCGACGGTTACGACACGCTGGTCGGCGAGCGCGGCCTGCGCCTGAGCGGCGGCGAGCGTCAGCGGCTCTCCATCGCGCGCGCCATTCTCAAAGACGCGCCCATCCTGATTCTCGACGAAGCAACTTCGGCGCTCGACAGCGAGAACGAGGCCCTGGTGCAATCGGCTTTGCAGAATCTTATGGCCGGCCGTACCGTATTCGTCATTGCTCACCGGCTGTCGACTGTGCGCCACGCGGACCGCATTTTGGTCCTCGAGAATGGCACGATAGCTGACGAAGGGCCGCACGAGTCGCTGATCGCACATACGGGCACCTATCGCCGCCTGTATGATATGCAATTCATCGAGGCGTCATCCGGGACCGAATAGCCACTCTATGCAGATCCGCTCCATGACGGGCTACGCGCAGGTGAAGGCGCAGGTGAGTGACGAACTCGCGCTGACCCTGAGCCTTAAGTCGGTGAACCACCGCTTCCTGGACCTCCATCTCCGCATGCCGAACGAGATGGACCCACTGGAGATGAAGATTCGCCGCGTCCTCAAGGAGCGGCTGCATCGCGGACATCTGGAAGTTACTTTGAACCTGGAACGCGGCGGCGCAGCCGCCTTCGCGGTGAATCGCGAGTTGGTGGGTGGATATCTGCGCACCTTCCGCGAAGTGGCCGAGGAATTTGGCGTCAGCGCCGAACCCGACCTGAATGCCGTTCTGAAGATGCCGGGAGCGTTGAACGCAGCTGAAAACGGCGATCAGCTGTCCGCTTTGGAGCAGCATGTCACCGAAGCTCTGGAGCGGGCCATCGAACGCCTCAACCTTATGCGCGAAGAGGAGGGCCGGGGAGCGGCTGCCGAGCTGCGCAGTCGCATGACGCACCTTTCGTCGGCGACGCATGAGATCGACCAGCTTCGCGGGCGCGTGCTACGGGCCTACCAGGAAAAATTGCAGAGCCGCATGCAGGAGCTGCTGAGCTCGCACATCGATCGCGATCGCATTCTGCAAGAGGCTGCCATGCTGGCGGAGCGCAGCGATATCCAGGAAGAACTGGTGCGCATGAAGAACCACATCCAGCACTTCTTATCGCTGCTGGAGGCGGGCGGCGAAGTCGGCAAGAAGCTCGATTTCCTGTTGCAGGAAATGAACCGCGAAGCCAATACTTTAATGTCGAAGACCACCGGCGTCGCCGGCGAGGCGCTGCGCATTACCGAGCTGGGGCTGGCCATGAAGTCGGAGATCGAGAAGGCGCGCGAGCAAGTTCAGAACCTGGAATGAGCGGAAACATCTTCATCATCTCGGCGCCGTCGGGCTCGGGGAAATCGACCCTCACCAACGAGCTGCGCCGCATCGTTCCCAACCTCGATTTTTCCATCAGCTATACCACCCGTCCGCCGCGCGGCAGCGAACAATCCGGACGCGAGTATTTCTTCGTCAGCCGCGATGAGTTCGAGCGAATGATTCGTGAGGATGAGTTTCTGGAGTGGGCCGAGGTTTTCGGCAATTACTACGGCACGGCGAAGCGATTTCTGCGGGAAGCGCAGGCGCGCGGGCACGACCTGCTACTTGACATCGACGTACAAGGCGCAGCGCAGATGAAGCGGAGGCTCCCCGACGCGATCAGTATTTTCGTGCTGCCGCCGTCAAGGGAAGAATTGGAGCGAAGACTGCGCCGTCGGGCCCAGGCCGACGACACTCTGCAGCGCGAGCTGCTGGGTGAAAACGCTCGACTCTTCAACACCGAGGCGATCATTCAACGCCGCCTGCAAACCGCCTCGCGGGAGATTGAGAATTTCTGCCAGTACGACTATATTCTGGTCAACGATCGGCTGAAGGAGTCGATTGATATCCTCAAGTCGATCGTGGAAGCGGAGCGGCTGAGGCAATCGCATCAGACTCCCACTTCCAGGGACGAACTCATACTGGCCGCGGCGGACCGGGCCCTGCGTCCGCACATGCTGCCACAAGTGGAGGCGGTCCTGGCGACCTTTGATCTTTCCCGATTTCCCAGCGTCACGGAGTAACGTATGAAACTGGTTGAGGGATTCGACAGCAATTATCGCTACGTGCTGGTGGCAGCGCGCCGCGCCCGGCAGATTCAGAATGGTGCCCATCCCGTAGTCGACCCGCATTCACGCAAGCCCTGCCGCATCGCGGAAGAGGAAATCCAGGCCGGTAAGGTCAAATGGGAGGTCCCGGCCCCAGGGGTAGCTGCGCTGCAATCCGCTCCGGAGCAGCAGGAAGGACCGGTCGGCGGCGAGGCCGACGACTAGGCGTATCGCCGGCGGTTCGCTCGGCATCTCTTGCGGTGGAAGCCTCATGAAAATCGCACTTGGCGTGAGCGGCGGAATCGCAGCCTATAAGGCCGCGGAAATCGTTCGCCACTTGCAGGAGCGCGGGCTGCAGGTGCAGGTCATCATGACCACTGCAGCGCAGGAATTTGTGCGTCCCTTGACCTTCGCTGCTCTCTCGGGCGAGAAGGTCATCACCGGTATGTTCGGCTCGGAAGCCGAGCATGCGAACCTTGACTCGGCGATTGAGCACATCTCGGTTGCACAGTCGATTGGCTGCCTGCTGGTCGCGCCTGCGACGGCGGATGTTATCGGCAAATTCGCGCAAGGTATCGCCAACGATTTCCTCTCCACGCTGTACCTCGCGACCAAGGCGCCCGTCGTGATTGCTCCGGCGATGAACGTAAACATGTGGGAGCATCCGGCGATGCAGGCGAATCTGAAAGTGCTTCGCGATCGTGGGGTCAGCGTGGTTGAGCCGGGAAGGGGATATCTCGCGTGCGGCATGGTCGGCGCGGGACGTCTGGCGGAGCCCGAAGAGATTGTGGCGGCGACGCTGGAGCGGCTTGGCATTGCGCAGGATCTGGCAGGTGAAACGGTGCTCATTACCGCCGGCCCTACCCACGAGCCGGTCGATCCGGTGCGCTTCCTCGGCAATCGTTCCAGCGGCAAGATGGGCTATGCGTTGGCCGAAGCCGCGCTTCGTCGAGGGGCGAAGGTCATGCTGGTCAGCGGTCCGACCGCGTTGCAGCCGCCGAGCGCAGCCGAAACCGTCTTCGTAGAAACCGCCGAGCAGATGCGGGTCACCGTTCTCGAGCGCTGGCAACAGGCGAGCGTAGTGATCATGGCCGCGGCTGTCGCCGACTATCGGGTGGAGAGCGTGGCTGCGGAGAAGATCAAGCGCAACGGGCCTATGACTCTGCAATTAGAGCCCAACTCGGACATCCTGGCCGAGCTCGGCAGCCTGCGCCGGAGCAGCGGCAACGTCACGCCGATCCTGATCGGCTTTGCCGCCGAGACTGAGAACCTGCTGGAGAATGCTCGCGCCAAGCTCGCGAAAAAAGGGGTTGATGCTATCGTCCTGAACGACGTCTCCCGCTCCGATATCGGCTTCAACTCCGACCAGAACCAGGTAACCATCGTTACCGCAGCCGGGATGGTCCCCATCGCCGAGGCCCCCAAGCTGGACATCGCGCAAAGGGTCCTTGACTCCGCCGTGGCCCTGCTAAAACAGAGGTCAGCGCAAACTCATCTCGTCTGAAGCCCGCCTTCTGCGATAGCATCGAAGACTCATGGCCACGCGCGTCCAACCCCTGAACGAGCAGGACCTTCGCGATCTCGGTTTCGGGTCGGTCGTCTCCCGCGAGAGCCAGCAGCGCCTGCTCAATCGCGATGGCAGCTTCAACGTCGAGCGCAAAGGGCTGACTCTGTGGGAGTCGGTCAGTCCCTATCATGTGCTGCTGACCATGTCGTGGCCGGTGTTCTTCCTGCTGTGCGCCGGATGGTACTTCGTTGCCAATATGGTGTTTGCCCTGGCTTACATGGCTTGCGGCAGCGGGGCCCTGGTGAGCACCAGTGCCGGCATTTCGCAGCACCCATTCTGGCGCGCGTTCTTCTTCAGTGTCGAGACGATTTCCACCATCGGCTATGGAAACGTAGTGCCGGTCACCCTGGGCGCGAACATCGTGGTCACGGTCGAGGCGCTGGCCGGGCTTGCCGGATTCGCCATCCTCACCGGCCTGTTATTCGCCCGCATCTCGCGCCCCACGGCCAACGTGCTGTTCAGCAGCCATGCCGTCGTCGCGCCCTATCAGGCGATCACCGCGCTGGAGTTTCGCGTGGCTAACGCCCGTTCCAACGAACTGATCGAAGTCAACGCCAAGGTTGTGCTGAGCCGCTTTGAGCAGATCGACGGCATCCACACCCGCCGCTATTATCCGCTCAAGCTGGAACGTGACGGCGTCGTCTTCCTTCCTTTGACCTGGACCGTGGTTCACCCCATCGACGAGGACAGCATACTGCATGGCGAAACGGCGGAGTCGCTGCGGGACTCAGGCTTGGAGGTACTGGTGCTTCTCAAGGCCTTCGACGAGACTTTCTCCACGATCGTGCAGACTCGCACCTCATACACTATTGACGACATTGTGTGGGGCGCACGCTTTGCCAACGCTTTCATGGCCCATGCCGCAGAACGCTTTGCCAAACGCCGGCGCAAGGGCGGCAAGGTCGCCGTCGATATGCGCCTGTTCGATATTATCGAACCCGTTGTCGAGCGATTAAATCGTTGAATATGGCGCGCTGGTCACGCACAATAGCTTCGACTCTCCAATCGGGTTTTCACCACGAAGTTTGATCTTGCAGTTTAGCTTCAGCGCCGGCACCTTTCCGCCTGCGCCCAACACACGGAGGAACTATGGCTGAAGCACTGGTTGGCGGTATCAAGCGCGCGACCGGCTGGTCGATCGCGCTCGCTGTTCTCATGATCATCGCGGGCATCATCGCGATGTTCGCGCCCTGGGAAGCAGGATTCGTGATCACGCTAGTCATCGGCTGGTCGGCCATCTTCAATGGCTTTGCGCAGATCATCTTCGCCTTTCGAACTCATGGAGGCCTACACATCGCTTGGGAAATCGTCCTTGGCGTCGTCTACATTATTGCCGGCATCTTCCTGCTGCTGCATCCGGGCGCCGGCCTGCTAGCCCTGACTTTGTTTCTGGCCAGCTTCCTCCTGGTCTACGGCGTCTTCGCCCTGGTGCTGGCCTTCCAGATGCGGCCGCGCCGCGCCTGGGGATGGGTGCTCTTCGACGGCATCATCACCATCCTGCTGGGCATTCTGATCTGGGCGCATTGGCCCATCAACTCCGAGTGGGTGGTGGGGACGCTGTTCGGAATCAGCATCTTCATTTCGGGCATCACTCGACTGATGGTGTCGCTGGCAGTTCGAGGCGTGGTGTCAGACGCAGCGTAAATTTCGAGCAACAGCGGGTGAGTGTCCCAGGTCTGGCGATTTCCCGGACCTGGGTACTCGCGGCGCGCCGAAGAATCTACAACTCTCGCTTCTGCCCGCGCATCTTTTGTAGACATGCCCCGCAGGCCGGTGCAATCTAGCGAATCTTTGCTCCTGCCGCCTTCCTATCCAGACCTTAAAGCCGCTGCCAAAGCGGCACAGGATTGCCGTGCGTGCGATCTCTGGAAGAACGCCACCCAGGCCGTTTTCGGGGAAGGTGCGCCACACGCGCGCGTGATGTTCGTGGGCGAGCAACCAGGGGACAAAGAAGACCAGGAAGGGAAGCCATTCGTCGGTCCCGCCGGTGCGGTGCTTGACAAGGCTTTGGTCGAAGCCGGCATCGATCGCAAGCAGACCTACGTCACCAACGCCGTGAAGCACTTCAAGTGGGAGGCGCGCGGCAAGCGGCGCATTCACAAAAAGCCAAGTGCGCTGGAGGTCGCGGCCTGCCGACCGTGGCTCGATGTCGAAATCGAACTGGTTAAACCCGAGGTGATTGTCTGCCTGGGCGCAACGGCAGCGCAGGCGCTGCTGGGACGCAGCTTCCGGGTGACTCAACAGCGTGGGCGCCTCATGCCCTTCGACCGCGCGCCGCAGATCCTCGCTACCGTACACCCGTCATCAATCCTGCGCGCGCAAGACGAAGAATCGCGGCACCGCGAATATGAGCTGTTCGTGAACGATCTAAGAGTTGTGGCGAAGGCTTTGCACGAGCACAAAGCGGCGTAAGAGCGGGCGAATCGCTCAGGCTAGATACGGCTGCAGGCTTTGGCGGATGGCGGCTTCGTCGATCGTCTCACCCTGATTCAGTCGGACGAGAATCTCATCCACAACCTGCTTGGCGGTATTGCGTTCGCGATGCAGCAGGAAGCCGTCAAAGATGTGCTGGCCCCGCATAGCGTTGTCGATCTCAGTTTCCTTGTCGTGTTCGCCCAACTCGGTGAAGTACACGACTTTGTAGCGGCCGCCGAAATCCGCCTCGCGGTAGATCTCGAACATGACTTTCTTGGTGTCGCTGGTCAGAGGCATGGGTGGTAGAGCGGACCTTTAGGTCCGCGTCGCGGATTGATTTTACATTATAGACCCGGCTTCAGCCGGCGCCCATCTGCGAAAAACCCATGCGCGGGCTGAAGCCCGCGCTCAATCCAAAGCCAGCCTGAGACGCGGACCTGAAGGTCCGCCCTACCCTTAATCGTCTCCCGAGGCCGTCGCCGCTTCCGGCTCCTCCACATGCTGCGGGAAGGGAATGACGTCAGCCTCGCGCCGCGACGACTTGTGCGTAAGCGACATGCGCAACTGGCGTTCATATTCCGCAAGCTGCTCGTCGAGCGTCTTCGCGGCTTCGGCCTTCTTCAGCAGGTCCTCGCGATAGCGCTTCAGGAAGTAGTCGATGGTCTCGACGCGAATCCTGATCGAGCCGGTCGGCTTGTTCTCGTCGAGGTCCTTGAACGAGAAGTACGGCGTGCCGGATTTCTCGATGATGTCCTCGACCACCGAGTAGATGGGCGCGTCGTGACCGCACTTGAAGTTCGAGATCTCGAGCGCCACCAGGTTCGGATGGCGCGCCGTGAACTTGGCCGCCCAGATCTTCTGGTTGGTGCTGGCCGAATATGCGTTCTTCCACACATCCCGAATGTCCAGCGCGTGGGTGATCGCGCCGGAGCGTACTTCTTCGCCAAACAGCCGGTCGAGCATGTCCTCGTCGGTCGGCAGCATACTCTGCGAAAACACTGGGTATCCGAGCTTCTGGAACTCCTCCATGATCTCGTGGTTGAGTCCGGGATCGTGGTGATACACGCGGCCCAGCATGACGATACCCAGCCGGTTCTCGCGCTCCAGTTCGTCCAGCACCTCTCGCGAGCGCTTCTTCATGCTGTTATCGAAGTCCTCCAGAGCCTTGAAACCGGCCTCGATAGCGCGCTGATTCTCCTCTTCAGACAGACCAAGGATCGGCTCAAAGGTACGGAACATTTGCAACGCGAACAGCTTCTCGTCGTGGATGTTGATGATGGGATCGAGATACTGAATGTTGTTCTCTTTGAAAACGTCGTTCTCTTTCGTGAAGGCGGCCTTAACGGCATTGGGTGTCGCGGTCACCGTCGGGCAGGCGTTTGAGCCGCTGCAATTTTTGAACGGCTGATGCAGCGTGTCGATCATGGGGAAGAAGATGGCGTCGAGCGGCTTCTTCTGATGCTTAACGAAGATCAGATTGTAGACGTGCGGAATACCGATCTTCGACGGGAAGCAAGGATCAATGGCGCCGCGGCCTGCGCCTTGGCGATACATTTCCTGGCCGGTGAATTCGGAGTAGACGAGGTTCTCCGGCTGCACGCCCAGGCTCTCGAGATAGGCGCTGAACATCGGCGCGTACAGATACATATTCAGCACGCGGGGCATGCCGATGCGCAGCGTCTTGCGCTTCTCCATCAAGTCGATGCGCTGCCTGATGGCTTCCTTCTTGCCCCAGCGTGGGAGAGCCGGAGGCGTGTCGGCAACGCTGGCGGAATTCCGCGGGCGCCACACTTCGTTGGCGGCGATGTCTACGAAGTTGGGATTCTTCTTCTTGACTTCGTCCAGCCCGGCCTTGATGCCGCGCATGGCATTGACGTCTTCGACCTGGCCTTTTTCGCAAGTGGAGATAATCAGGCGGCGCTCGCCGGCTTGCAGCGGCACCTTCGATTTGAAGACCGGCAGCGGGGAAGCGGGTTCCATCACGCTGTCGGCGTCTCCAACACTGACGTCGATGAAGGTGCGCAGGCAATTGTTCTTGCAGAAGTAGCAACGCGTCTCTTCGCTGCGAGTGGTCTTGTAGCCGATCTTCTGCACGGCCTCAATGCCGATGAACGTGGTGCGATGGCCGTTCTTATACAGACGAATGGATTCGACGCCCGCGCCGATTGCGCCCGACTCGCCACAGTGCTCGTGAACGATAACTTCCGGCTCATGCCCCACGCCGTGGAAGTGCGAGTGGATGAAATCGACCTCGGATTTGACGGCCGCGAGGTTCTTCTGTGTCCCACCCTGTAGGATGAAGCGCGAGCCCAGCTTCGCCAGGTTCGGAATGCCCGCAACGTAGAGGAAAATGTTCTTCGGCAACACGGCCGCCAGACCGGCGAGAATTTCTTCGCCACGCCAGCCCTGGCGCTGGAAGTTCACGATGTCAGACTGCATGAACACCGCGCAGCCGTAGCCGAAGACCGGCATGGTGCCCGCCGAGAACGCGATGTCGGCGTAGTCCTCGACCTTGTAGCCCAGCGATTCCGCCGTGCCCTGCAGGAAGTAGCCGTTGCCCGCCGAGCACTGCGTGTTCAGCTTGAAGTCTTTGACCCGCCCGTCCTTGAGGACGATGAGCTTGATGTCCTGCCCGCCGACGTCGACGATGACATGTGGGTTCTTATAGAACTTCATCGCCGACTCGGTGTGGGCCACGGTTTCGACCAGCGCCACATCGGCCTTGAGCACGTCCTTCAACACATCTTTTGCGTAGCCGGTCGTACCGACGCCGAGGACCTCCAGCGTCGCGCCCTGCGATTCCACCTGGCTGCGCAAGGCGACGAACATGTCGATGGTGTCCTGGATCGGGTTCCCGCCGGACAACTGATAGGCCTTGCACATCACGTCGCCGGCTTCCGAGAGCAGCACGGCCTTGGTCGAGGTAGAACCGCCGTCAAGGCCAACAAATCCGCGGACGACCTCACCCGGCGTAAACGTGGCGCCAATGAACTTCGGCACTTTGTATTTCTCTCGAAAAGCGGCGAGCTCTTCGTTCGAAGTGCTCAGGCCAGCTGCGCCCGACTTCGCCTTTTCGGCCATGCGACCGACGGAGATGTAATCCTCCAGGCACTCGGTGCCCATGTAGATGCCTACTTCGTTCTCTTCATCCTTGCCGAACTCCACCGCGCCCAGCGCCGCGAAGTATTGCGCATTGTCCGGGACCTTGATCAGCTCTTCCGGCGTCGCGCCCTCGGGAATCTGGACCTTGCGCTCCTCCCAGGTGCGGGGAATGTTCAGCTGCCACGCTTCCTTCATGCCGCGGATGAAGGTGTTCGGGCCGCCGAGCAGCAGCACATGCGGACGCAGCGTGTGGCCGCGCGTCAGCACCGTCAGGTTCTGCAAGACGATGGCGTCGAACAGCGACGCCATCAGCTGATCGGGTGGGATGCCTTGCTTCTGCAGGCCGTTGATGTCGGTCTCGGCAAAGACGCCGCACTTGCCCGCCACGGGATGCAGCTTGATGCCGGTGTAACCCTGCTCGCTGAGCTCCGCGGCAGGAATCTTCAGCTTGGCGTTGATCTTGTCGATGACCGCGCCCGTACCGCCGGCGCACTTGTCATTCATCGACGGAATCTTCTTCTTGCGCCCGGTGTTCTCGTCTTCCTTGAAGACGATGATCTTGGCGTCCTGGCCGCCGAGCTCGATCACCGAGTTCACTTCGGGGTGCAGCTTCTCGACCGCGAGCGAAACCGCCGTGACTTCCTGCACAAACTTCGCGCCGATCAGGTTGGCCAGCGCGCCGCCGCCCGAGCCGGTGATGAAGATGCGGCAGTTGTGCGGGGCTATGCCAACCTCGTCCTGCATGCGCTTCAGGAATTCCAGCAGCTTCTCCGGCTGCTTAGTCTCGTGGCGCTGGTAGTCCGACCAGATCATCTGATCGGTCGCCGCTTCCACGATGACGGCCTTAACGGTAGTCGAGCCCACATCCATGCCGACGGTGTAGACGGCCTGGTGGCCGGATTGCGCAGCAACCTCGCGCGACTTCGCCATGATGCGCGCGGGAAGGGAATCCTCAGCGGGCGCGGAATTGGTTAAGGAACTCAGGGAGACGTCAACTTTGGGATTGGCAGTGTCACAGCAACCGTCGTGTCCCGAACCGTGTTGGTGAGAATGACCCACTAAGCCTCCATGATGCTGCGGGTCTTTGCCCGCTCTATGATTCGGGCTCGGGTTTGAAACCCCATCGCCCGGGTGTCGTCCCTACGGGACTGAACAATCTACCGATCAGCTACCCAGCGCTGAAGCGCTGGGCTAACCTCTTTCGCGCCGACGGCGCTCTGGTAGAGCTGACCTTCAGGTCAGCGTCTACAACGTATCTGGTAGAGCGGGCCTTCAGGCCCGCGTCCCGACGTATTCTGAAATCATGAGCCGGCTTTAGCCGGCGGCACAATATCCGCGCGGGCTGAAGCTCGCGTTTAATTTATTAGTTCGCCGAACGCGAACCTAAAGGTTCGCTCTACCAGTCCCCGACAACCTCCGGCGAGACGCGCGCCGGTAAGCGCGCCCTTTTACGCGTCGCCGAAGTTACCTTCGACCCTGCGGAAGCCGTGTTTCGCCTGCTTCAGCATCCAGTTGATCACTCGGCGATCGTTGTAGCAGAACGCCAGAATGTGATTCAGGGTCGAGAAGCACGACTTCTGGCACTCTTTCTTCATTTCCTTAAGCTGCGTGGTCTCGAATTTCTGGTTCTCGATGGTGCCCCAGTCATAACCGGCGGAGTACATCGGGAAGCACGGCGCCAGTGTGCCGTCCACGCGAACGATCAGCGAGTTGTGCCCGGCGCGACATCCCCAGTCGTGCAGATCGCCGTGGATGAAGTTCTTCATCTGCGACAGGCGCTCGACCGAGTTCACCATGTGGTAACCCGACTGCTGCTTCTCGACCAGCCAGTCAATCAACTCGCCGACCTGAGCGTGGTGCTCTTCGCGAATGAACGTCGGATTGGTGTACAGGTGTTTGAAGTGCGGCTGTTCGGTCATCGGCGACTCGCAGATGTGATAGTCGGTCGCGATGCCGTTGTCGTGGGCCAGCTCCGTCAACTGCCGAACATCGTCCATGTTGTTGGCGCAGATGTTGATGTTCAGAAACACCGAGTAGCCGTACTTGTACTGCTTCTTGACCAGGTAATCGAAGTGGCTGCGAATCGGCACCATAGCCTTAGGCAGGCCGCGTCCCGGAACGTCATCCCAGGCATCGACTGCCAGGTTCACGACGCCCACACCCGCATCGGCAATCTTGTCGATGACCTTTGGCCACATCAGGCGGCCGTTCGTCGGCAGATAGATCCAGAAGCCCTTCTTGGCCGCGTAGTAAATGATCTTGTGCGCGAAGTCGGGACGCAGCAACGGCTCGCCGCCCATCAGCGCCAGTACACCGGCGCCGGAATCGCGCAGCCAGTCGATGGACCGCTTGGCAGTGTCTTCGGTCATGCCGCGCACGCTGTTGTCGAACGCCCAGCAGTAATGGCAATCGAGGTTGCACTTCCACTCGTTAAACAGATACGCAATGATCGGATGGAATTCGCCCGGCAGCACGCGCGAGCGAATCCACGGCACGGCCCAACCGCGCATGGCGCGAACGATGTGCTTGGTGGACCAGGTGCGCCGGCCGTTCTTGGGGAAGAAATCCTCATCCCGCGCCTCCATCAGCTCGGGGCGCTGCGGGAACACCGGCGCTGGCAGCGTCTGCAGCTTGCCGTCAGGAGGCGGCGGCAGCAGCCGAGGCGTCTCCGGCGGCTTCATTAAAAGGTCGTGCAGTTGAACATCAAGGCGATGGGTAGGGGCCGCGGTTGTCCCCTCCGGTAGCTGCACATCAGTCGGCATCTAGCTAGGCAATCCTTTCGCCGGGAGGTAGAGCGGCCCTTCAGGCCCGCGTCCCAGCCGCTAATCTGATTGGTCCGGCGCTGAAATGTCTCATCTCAGCGCCGGACGTGGAGCTAACTTAGTTCTCAAGGCAGGCCCCAAGGCCTGCTCTACCCAATTCTAATCGCCGAATGCGGCAGCCGTCTCCAGCTTGCGAGCCGCCGGCGCAGGAACTCGCGCCAGCTTCTTCTTGCCGTTCATCAGGTCGTTGACGTGGAGCACGAACTGCGCCGCCACCCCAGCATAGCCTTCACGGTGCGGCACCGGATAGAAGACGTTACGCAGCTCGCGATGCTTGGCAATGTAGTCCTTAATATCGTCGAGACTCTTGCCCGTCGACTTCAGCGCCTGGTCAAATTCCATGCGCGCCTTCACCTTGGCTTCGCCCAGCGCCATCTGCACGCGGCTGTGGGCATTGATCTCGCCCTCCCCGGAGGTTTCAATCGGGAGGAAGATCATCTCCTTAAAGTGATTGGCAACGCCGGACTGGACGCCGTCCGACTGCGATGACGGCATGCAGCCGAAGGGCTTCAGCGCCAGCACCATGTGGCAGAGGTGGTTCTTGGTGTAGTAAACGTTCTTGCCGACTTCGAGGTGTCCCTCGCCGCCGCGCGCGAATTCGTTGTAGAAGGGATCGGCCAGCCGCGCCAGCTCAGTCTGATCGATCAGCTCGTGCGCAATGTTGCCCAAGCCTTCGACCACTCGTTGATACTGCCGCGCGTAGATGCGCTCGCCCACCGACCACATCCACTGCTTGGAGTTGTACTTCATGTAGTTAGCGAAATGCTTCTTCGCTTCGTACCACTTCGGGTTCTTGTGCGGCGCGTCGAGTTCGCGGCGAGCCGAAGCGCGCGCCTTGCACTGATACATCATGTACATGATCCAGGTGCCGATGGGCTCAACCAGCACCTGTGCGCCTTCGCGCTCCAGGAAGTCGAACATGTGGAAGTTGCCGTCGCCCTCGGTGATCTGCGCCCAGAACTCGCCGATGATCTTTACCACCGGCTTAATCCGCAGGCGATCGACCTCGATCGTGCTCAGCTCGTCGCGAACCGCGGCCATAGCCTCTTTATACGGATTGCCGTAAAGCTGTTCACGCAGCTTGAGCAGCGAGTTGACCGTGACTTCCCACTTCTTGCCCTTGTTGTCGCGACACTTCTTTGCCAGGAACTCCGGCAGGTCTTCGTGATCTTCAAACGGCTTGCGCTCGCGCAGCATGGCGCAAAGCGTATCCATCGAGCTCTGCCAGACTTCGTCGGTTCTACCCTTCTCGACCTCGTAAGGACGGATGCGATACACCATCTCGTTCATGATGTCGCCGAGATTGAGCGCGTTGAACATGCCGCAGCCGAAGTCGACGGTGAACTTCAGGCCGGCTTCGCCCGAGGCAGCCTTCACGCCGTCGTTCTGCTGGAAGAGCAGCACCCGGAAATCGCCGAAGCCCGCGTTCTGCAGCGCCAGGCGATACTCGGCCTCATACATGCCGAAGCGGCACGGACCGCACGATCCCGCAGTGAAGAAGATGTAGTTGTCGCAGACTTCTTTCTTGGTCTGCCCCTGCGATTCCAGGAATTGCAGGTACTGCACCAGATTGCCCACCGTGAAGTACGTGGGATTGCACTGGCCGTTGTTGCCGTACTCTTTGCCGAGCTGGAAGGCGTTGACGTTCGGGACCGGCAGCACGTCGCAGTTGTAGCCGCAGCCCTGGAACACTGCCTGAATCACGCGCTCGTGCTTCCAGGTCAGCCCGCCGAACAGGATGGTGACCTTGCCGCGCTCTTCGGCGCCGAAAGGCCGTTCTACCGGCCGTTTGAAGTGATGCACCGGACCCGAGTCCAGTCCCATCATGCTGGCCAGCCGCGCGCGCTCCTGCGCCAGCTTGCGTTGAATCTCTTCCTCGCTGTGAGGACGCGTCAGTTCTTCAACTGGAAAATCGATGCGAGAGACTGGCATAGTGCAATTCCTCTTCCTCGAGTGGGCTCGATTGTAATTTTGTCAATGGCTTGGTAGTGCACTCGATAAGGTGCGGCGCAGAAACAGGGCCCCCGGCACGCCTGCTTTTAGGGCTGCCGGTTGCAGACAGACTTAGAGTGTAGCGATTTTGCGTACGGCCGATGCGGGTGATAACTCTCACTGCGTTGTCGTTCGTGCGATATGACAAGAGTTTGTTACAACACACTGCAGGAAAGCAACAACGGAACCTCGCCCCATGGACTTGGTCCCTATTATCAATAGTGACCTACGTCACAGCAAGGGATACAAGTGGAAATGTTGGCAACCCAGTTGCAACCGTTACTAGCACGTGAGTGGCGACACCGGGCCACCTGAGGGCGATTCTGCGGCTGTAGATGCCACGCCGGGTTATGGGGTTCACCAAATTCCTTTGTCGCTACCGGTAATTCGAAAGGCAACAGCGGCGGCCGAGGCCAGATAGGGAAGCAGAGATAAGCGTAGTGTCGCAGGCACGTCGCCGCGAAATGCGGTGTCGGTGATCTGGCGCGTGTACAGTTCAGCGCCGTTCGGCAGCAGGGGAACGCGCAGGAATTTCCCGCGCGCGTGGATGACTTCGCCCCCGAAGCGCGCTGCTGAGAGTACAGCAGGCGGCAACTCCGGAGCGTGACCCCGGTACTCGCGAACGTAATCGCACACAATCTTCAGATACGTCGCCACTCCCCACCAGATGCCGCCGAGGTCGGCAGCTCTCTTCAGCTCGACGAAATCGATCTGGCTGTCTTCCAGCAGCGCAAGCGTGTTCAAAATGTCGCACACCCGGAAGTAAAAATGCCGGTACATTCGCTGCAATGTGGCCACGATAATGCGCTCTTCGACCGCAGGAACCATGAAAGTTAACCCCTGCAGAGTCTTGGGAACGCGCCGGGTGACGAAGCGACGGGCCATGGCGGTATGCTCGCCCGTCTGGCCCAACCGCTGGGCGTGGACCTCAACCGCCTCCGGCAGCCCGGGCACGGCGAAGTTCCATTTGTTCGCCAGCCGGTCGCCCCAGCTGCGCGGCTCGATATGCGCGCCCAGCCGACTCAGCATCACGGTGGCGACCTGTTTCTCGTCGGCCGTGGTGTAAAGATCGAGATCGTTGCCCAGGTCCGGCCAGTGGTCGAGCGATTTCATCACCGTGACTGGGCAGCCGCCCTGTTCCAGCTCATCGCAGATTTTGTGCAGGAAGGTCAGCGCGTTCTGGATGCGCTGCTGCTCTCGCGCAAGTACGTTCTGCGCCCAACCGGCAAGATCAGGCCCTCCGGCAATCGCCGTTTTTCCGGTTGGCGAGGTGTGAATCTGGGGCGTATTCGCGGTACCCCGCGCGACCACCTGAAACGCACGCATCACCACATGGTTCGAGTCGGCCAGCATTACGAGAGCATCACGCTGCTCGCTGTTCAAGGCGGCAACGTAGTCGACGGCACCCTGGGCGTGCTCGGGATCAAGAGTTAGTCGTGAGAGCACATCGAGCTCGGGCGTGATCTTAACGGTCGAATTCTCTGAAGTCGGCATAGGGAGACTTGGATCGAAATTAGGGGCAACTGATTTTGGATGTGGGCTGCTGCTGATGAGTTGGGTGGGTCATGTAGGTAAACAATCCTCAATAACGAAGAATGCCGGCAGCGAGCCGCACGAGCCGGGTGCCCCAGGTCTGGCGCCTTCCAGACCTGGGTGACACGCTTCGACATCGACAGCTGCTTATAAGTTGGGTGGGTCGCCTAGCCAAACAATCCTCCGATAGCGAAGGATGGGTGCAGCCAGCAGCACGAGCCGCGAAGCGGCGGCCAAGAATTGAGCCCGGGGCGCCAGCCCCGGGTGGACAACTATGACCTTGCATGCGCCCCCTTGGGTGCCCCAGGTCTCGCGTTTTTCGAGACCTGGGACATCGCGCACTATAATCGTCCGTTCACCAACACTGAGGACCCACCCTTGGCCTACTACGATCTTCGCGACTGGATCTCCGCACTCGACAAAGCCGGAGAGCTGATCCGCATCAAGGCGGAAGCCGATCCCATCCTGGAGATCGCCGAAATCACCGACCGCGTCTCGAAGTGGGGACCGCGCGGCTCACACGGCCCCGGCGGCCCGACGCTGCTATTCGAGAACGTCAAAGGTTATCCCGGCTCGAAGCTGCTCATCAACCAGTTCGGCTCTGAATACCGCATGCGTATGGCGCTCGAGGTCGACGCGCTCGACCAGGTCGCCGACCGCATAAAAATGTTCATGGACGTGAAGTCGCCGCAGGGGCTGCTCGACAAAATCAAAATGCTCCCCATGCTGGCCGAGATGGGCAAGTTCTTCCCCAAGCAGGTTTCGACCGGCCCGTGCAAAGAGGTCATCCGGCGCGACGATTTTTCGCTGCTCGATTTCCCCATCCTGCAATGCTGGCCGCACGACGGCGGGCGCTTCATCACCCTGCCCTCGGTCATCACCAAGGACCCGAAGACCGGAAAGCGCAACGCCGGAATGTATCGCCTGCAGGTTTACGACGAACGCACCACCGGCATGCACTGGCAGCGCCAGAAGATCGGCGCCGAACATTATCGTGAGCAGATGCGGCGCGCCGCAGCCGCAGGAGAGGCGCATCCCACGAGCGCCGCGCTCGACATGATGGCGCGCTCCGGTGGCGGCTCAATCATCGCAAAAGGGAAGCAGGTCGCGGGACGCATGGACGTCGCCGTCGCCATCGGCACCGAGCCCGCCATGGCGTTTTCGTCGATCGTGCCCGCTCCGCCCGACGTCGAGGAGTACATGATCGCCGGCTTCCTCCGCCAGTCGCCGGTCGAGCTGGTGAAGTGCGAGACCGTCGATCTGGAAGTCCCCGCGTCATCTGAAATCGTCCTCGAAGGCTACGTCGAACTCGACGAACTCCGCATGGAAGGGCCCTTCGGCGACCACACCGGCTTCTACACGCCCGAAGACCTCTATCCCGTCTTCCACGTCACCTGCATCACGCACCGCAAGAACCCGATCTACGCGACCACCATTGTCGGCAAGCCGCCCATGGAAGACGCCTACATGGGCAAGGCCGTCGAGCGCATCTTCCTGCCGCTGATGCGCCTCACCATCCCCGAACTCGTCGACATCAACCTGCCCATCGAAGGCGTCTTTCACAACCTGATGATCGTGTCGATTCGCAAGTCCTACCCCGGACAGGCGCGCAAGGTGATGAACGCCATCTGGTCGCTCGGCCAGGCGATGTCGACCAAGTGCATCCTCGTCGTCGATGAAGACGTCGACGTGCAGGACATCGGCGAAGTGACGCTGAAGGTGCTGAACAACATCGATCCCGAGCGCGACATCCAGTTCACCCTCGGCCCCGTCGATTCACTCGACCACGCCTCGCGCCTCCCCGACTACGGTTCAAAGATGGGCGTAGACGCCACGCGCAAATGGCCGACGGAGGGCTTCACCCGTCCCTGGCCCGAAGAAATCCGCATGGACGAGAAGACCAAGGAACGGGTGACGAAGCGGTGGAAAGAGTTTGGGCTGGGGTGAAGAAGCGGTTGTCAGTTGCCGGTTGTCAGTTGTCAGTTTAAGACCGGGTAAGTCTCGGCGCGCCAGGTGGCACGAGTTCGAGACCCGGCAGTTCGCGATAACCCTCCATTTTCGCAATAGCCCTTCATTAATGTGTCATCCCGACCGGAGCGTCCGCGTTTTTTCCACCCGCATCTTTTGCGGGTGGGCGCACGCGGAGTGGAGGGACCTGCTTTCCGCGGCCTGGGAAAGCTGACGCGACGAGGGTCTGCCCACACGACGGACAGCAGGTCCCTCCGCTCACCCGCTGAAGCGGGTTCGGTCGGGATGACACACGGATAAGGATGAAGCTCTTGGTAGGGATGACACACTGACGAAGATGAGCGAATTCCGGCGCCGCCCCTACCTTCGCGCGGTTCGAGTTCCGGGCTTCGCGACAACCCGCCATTGATGTGTCATCCCGACCGGAGCGTCCGCGTTCTTTCCACCCGCATCCTTTGCGGGTGGGCGGACGCGGAGTGGAGGGACCTGCTGTCCGTCATGTGACGCAGCTCACCGACCTGCCCAACCAACTTGCCCCAGTATCAAATCGTGGAGCACCGCTACTACGTTTACATCCTCGCCAGCAAGTCGCGAGTGCTATACATCGGCGTCACCAACGATCTGACCGCACGAATTCTTCAGCACCGCAGCGGCGAAATCAGCGGCTTTACCAGCGAGTACAAGGTCCACCGGCTCGTTTACTACGAACAGCATGCCTGGATCCAAAACGCTATCGCTCGGGAAAAACAACTAAAGCGCTGGCGCCGCGAAAAGAAAGTATGGCTGATCGAGCGCGAGAATCCGACGTGGGAAGACCTGGCCGCGGAGTGGGGAAAGCCGGTGAAGCTGATCAAGCGAAATCCTGCCACTGCGACGGACAGCAGGTCCCTCCACTCACCCGCTGAAGCGGGTTCGGTCGGGATGACAAACGGATCAGGCTGAAGCCCTTGGCCGGGATGACACCTTGATGAAAAGGGGCGGTGCCGTGTTCGCCAGGCCGTGTTCGCCGGTGCCGTGGTCCCAGAAGAGTGTCATCCCGACCGGAGCGTCCGCGTTTTTTTCCACCCGCATTTGCGGGTGGGCGGACGTGGAGTGGAGGGACCTGCTGTCCCTCCTGTACCGCGCGTGACCGACCTGCTCGGATTACACTCCATCCATTTCGGGAATTGCCGGTTACCTTCGTTTGCTCGTCCGCAGTTGCTTCTCGCGCCCACTCGTCTGCCACAGATAAACTGAAATACCGGATTGAGTGTCCGGCGCGCATCGAAGTCAGCTGCAGCCGTGGTCTTTGACATTTCTGACTCGGAGAGGTTACCTGGCTACCCGAAGTAACCACAGCGCGCGGGCCTTAGTTACCTTCCGATTGTCCCGTAACCTTAACGTGGAGAGGCTGTTTCAGACATGCTGCGGAATTTTGAGGGTAACGTAATCAGGGGGGAGGGGGGTGTGGTTACGGCAGGGGTACAGACCGGAAGCATTCCTGAACGAGCCGTTGAAGCGTTATTCCAAGTGACCGTTTGCTTCGGCTCATCGACCAGTGCCAACTTGTCTCCATGCTCACGCGTCCCGACAGCACGGAATATGCCGAGTATTGCAAAAGCTACATCGCCCGTGTTCCCGATGGGCCGCTGCTCGACATTTTGGCGAAGCAGCCGCTGGAGTATCGCCGGGTGCCCCATTCATTCGCGGCTTTCGAATGAGTGGGTGAATCAGAAGCGGTGACTGTCCAGCGCGACCGTTTCTCCCGGCATCGGCTACAGCCGGCTCTCCCGTAAATCCATTTGCATGAACATTCGAGCGATTCGCCCCCCGCGGCCCCGCGGGCATCACATTCCTGCATACGAAATATATGTATATACATCTATTGCTCCATGAGAACGATGCCATTACCCGACCTGCCTTGCCTGTGTGCAAATCTGCGGCGGGCAGCCAGGGCGCTCACCCAGATCTACGAGGAGGCGCTGCGGCCTGTGGGACTGCGCGGCTCGCAGTTCACCATCCTGCAGACGCTCGCGCTTGCCGGTGAACTCACGCAGGGACGGATGGCTCATGTGCTCGCGATGGACAGCACCACCCTGACACGGACGCTGGCCATCATGGAGCGGCAGCACTGGATTGCACGGCGCGAGGGCGAGGACCGGCGGGAGTGGCGAATTCAATTGTCGAAGGCAGGGAAGGCCAAGTTCGAGCGCGCGCTCCCTCGATGGGAGAAGGCCCAGGCTCTCGCCAGGAAGAAGCTGGGAGAGCGCCGCTGGGACGAGGCCATGAAACTCAGCAACGATGTAACCAGGGCTGTTGCAGCTTGAAAGGAGTTGAACATGTTGTATCCAGCGTTATTCGGAATCACCATCGCTTTCAGCTTTGTCGTGTGGGGATTGGTTGCACGCCATTATCTCTGGCCGGCGCTCCGCGGGCGTGAACGGGCGGACGCGGTGAGGCCTATCCTGTTTCTGCATGCATTCCGCTTCATGGGACTTTCGTTTTTGATACCTGGCGTGGTCGCGGCTGACCTGCCGGCGTCGTTCGCGCGCCCTGTCGCATACGGGGACCTGGCAACGGCGGTTCTGGCCGTGCTGGCACTAGCGATGCTGAACAGCAAAGGCTCGGCTCTGCCCATCTGGACTTTCAATATTGTGGGCACGTTGGACCTGCTGAATGCTTATTACCAGGGAAGCCGCATCTCGATAGCGAATGCGCCGGGTGTGATGGGCGCCGCATACTTCATTACGACGCTGGTTGTGCCAGCTCTGCTGGTGACGCATGCCTTGGTGTTTCGGATCATGTTGCGGCCGCAGACCGCAGTCATTCCGCAACGTCTGCCCCATGCGGCGTGAACCATGGCTTCAGCCCGCGTGGAGGAAGCTGCTGTCCGTCATGTGACGCCGGGTGCCCCGGGTCTCGCGCGGTTCGAGACCCGGGACTTCGGGTCAAATCACCCGCGTCCCGTCTTGCTTCCGACGCCTCGCGGCCGGAGAGCGGATTGACCTTCCTAAAATTAATTTGACATAAGTGTAGCGGCTCTTATACTCGCCAGTTAGCCGAAGCTACTTTGCTTGACGCAGACTTTACGGCTATTCCTCCGCGAAGAATCAGGACCCTCTCGTTTATCGCGGTGACTTGAAGAATTCTGCGCAAGATAGTCTCCAACCCTCCCAGTATTGTGCGCATGGACAGGAGTCGCTCTATGTTTCGCGAAACCGGCAGAAGCTTATCTGTTTTCTCGGTCCTACTTGCGTTGATCGCCATTGCAACCACTACGGCCCTTGCTCAGAGCGGCGGTGTTTCCAGCGATGGTATCGGCCAGATACGCCCCAGGGTGATTATGTCGCTGGTGGTGGACCGTTCCGGTTCAATGGCTTCGGATGGTGGAGCAGCGGCGCTACAGGCGGCAGCGCCGATGTTCATCAGTCTGTTCAATGACTCGTTTGACGATGTCGGATTGGTGAGCTTCGCCGATAATGCGGAGATCGACGTTCCCATCGGTCACAACTTCATAACGCCAATCATCAATTCTGTTGAAGGCCTGAATTTTTACGGTGGCACCTTCGGTACGGGGGCGGGTAAGCGGCCAATCCTGAACCCCACCGTCGGCGCGCCAATGTCGCTCGCCGTCTTGCAGAACGACAGCATCGTTATCAACCCGGGGCAGAAGTTCGTGAAGGTTATGGTCTACTTCACCGACGGATTGATGAACACCGTACAGGACAACTTTTTCTGTCCGAACCTGGTGCTTCTCAATTATGGGGGATTTGACACCCAAGGCGAGCAATACGCTGACATCTTCGATCCCAGGAGCGAATCGACGATTTACGGCACTGCGAGCTATGTCGGATTCCCGTACGACGCCGAGGGGGACCTCTGCCGAGACAGTAGCGGCAGGTTGGTAACGAGTTTCACGTCGCAGATCGATGGGTCACAAAAGTCATTCTTGCAGTCAAATATCACGCCTGAGGCCCAGTATCGCGCAATTTACACTGCAAATTTCATGCGCAGCGAGAGCCCCGTTCCCACAGTTATTTACATGATCGGCTTAGGTTCCGGCGTATCTCTGCCCACGCAAGCTTTCCTGGCCCAACTGGCAAACGACCCTGCCTATCCGACTTACATTCCAAGCCAGCCGGCAGGAGAGTTTTTCTATATACCGGATTGTCCCTCGCCGACCTGCACCGCTGAACTAAACGCGGCTTTTCAAGCTATCGCCTCTAAGCTGCTTCACTGAGAGGCAGTAGCGTCCCGCCGGGGTGGCTGTCTCATTCGAGGTCTTTGAATGAGTAAGATACTTGCGGTCGCGCCTATTCTTCAGCTTTCTGAGGCGTGTGAACTTCCCGTGGGAACTGTTCTTCCATCCGCTGATAGAGCAGTTGGAAATAGCCGCTGAGCTTGGTAACGCTGCCGCGCAACCGCGGAGTTGGCAATAGCATTTTGTCCAGTATGTTCAGCAACCCTGAACTGATGTCGAGCCTGAGGCCGCTCGCCTGGATGCCATTGGTCAGGGCACCCTGGTCATGATTTGTGGGATGCCAGCCCTGCAGGCTTTCCAGCATAACGACGCCCAGCGAGAAAATGTCGGAGGCGCAGGTCAAGGTCTCCCCTCGAGCCTGCTCCGGCGATAAGTAACCGGGCGTGCCCCATCTGGCCAGTCCCGGGGCGAAGGAACCGACCGGCGTGAAGGGCCGCGGCGCGCCGAAATCTTCGGAGAACCGGAGAACCCCGAGGTCGATGAGGACGGCCTCGCCGGAATTGCGAAGCATGATGTTCCCTGGCTTGACGTCGCCATGGACAATGCGTTGCGACCACAGCGCTGAGATTGCGCCTGAGATATCGCGCGCGATGGGCAAAATCTCCGATTCCAGCAATCGCCCGCCCTTTTTCAGCCGCTGCTTCAGCGATTGTCCTTCGATGAATTCGTAAGCGATGTAGCGGGTTTTGCGGCCGGTCACGTAACAATAACCGTGCTCAATGAGCCGAGCCAGGTTGGGATGCGAGAGGTGCTCCAGCGCGGTGACCTCGCGCTGCACCAGAATGGCCTGGCGGGGATCGAAGTGCAACTTCAGAGCGACCACGTCATTGGTTGGAGTGCCGTCCGCCGTGGAAGTTCTGGTCGCCCGAAATACCGCTCCCTGACCGCCGGTCGCGCTGTCCGTAGCGAGGGCATACCTTCCGCCCAATGCAGTTTCGACTTCCCCAGGTACAAATGATTCGAAGGTCATGAATCCTTACGTAAAGGTACACCCGCCGATAAAAAGACAGAACAGGATAGTTTACAAGTTGATTAAGAAGAAGAACCGCCGAGTTGTGCAAATTCCTGGGACGTTTGCCATTGCGGGCTTGCCTGTGCCAAATTGTGCTGATGCTCACTCGCCCTGAAAACACTGAATACGCTGAGTTCTACCGGAGCTACATTGCGAGAGTTCCTGACGCGCCGCTGCTCGACTTCCTGGCAAAACAGACGGGCGACTACCGCCGACTCCTGAGTGGATTGGCTGACGACGCTGCCGCCGCCCCGACTGCACCGGGCAAATGGAGTATCAAGCAGATTCTGGGCCACCTCTGCGACACCGAGCGCGTCATCAGCTATCGTGTGCTGCGTTTCGCGCGCGGCGATGGGAAAGAATTGCAGGGCTTCGAGCAGGACGACTACGTGCGCGAGGCCGACTCGAATACGCGCAGCGTCTCAGAGTTGCTGGATGAACTTGAAAGCGTGCGCAAATCGACTCTGGCGCTGTTGAACTCGCTCCCGGCTGGAACCGAGATGCGAAAGGGAGTGGCCAATGGTAATCCAGTGACGGTGCGCGCGCTGGCGTATATTATCGCCGGCCACGCGCAGCATCATTACGAATTATTGAAGGCGCAACTTGTAAGTTAGGCCGACTGCGGGCAGGGCCGGCCATTGGTATACTGAGCTCGTATGGGAATCGCGAAGAACATAGCCGCCATCGCGAAGGGCATGAGCGTAACCTTCATGGAAATGTTCCGCCCGACGATCGTCGAGAACTATCCCGACGGCCCCGGCCCCACGCGCGGTGCCATGTTCCAGGACCGCTTCCGCGGCATGCACGTCCTGCAGCGCGACGAGAACGGGCTGGAGAAGTGCGTGGCTTGCTTCCTGTGCGCGGCGGCCTGTCCCTCGAACTGCATTTACATCGAGGCGGCAGAGAATACGGCCGAGCATCGTATCAGCGGCGCCGAGCGTTACGCCAAGGTCTACAACATCGACTACAACCGCTGCATCTTCTGCGGCTATTGCGTCGAGGCCTGCCCCACCGACGCAATCACCCACGGCCACGGCTTCGAACTGGCCACCTACAACGCCAGCAATCTGATCTACCGCAAAGAGCAGCTGCTGTCGGGAACGCCCGCGCACATCGGCGCGAACGCCGTGTTCAATAAAGGCGACAACTATCGGCTGGCGCCGAAGCGCTAGGCAGCAGCTCGCAACTTGAGTTGGCGAAGCTGTCTTTGAGAAGTTGACCTACTCTTTGCCGTCGAGCTGCTCCAGAATTCCGTGCACCGGGATCCTGATCCACGCCGGGCGCACTTCCAGCTCGTGTTCAATCTCAATCAGCGCGCGCTCGACCATGTACGCGGCGAGCAGTATTTTGAACTCATCCGCCTGCTGCGGCAGATACGCTGCCGTGCCGCTGGCCGACAGATACTCCTTCAAGAATTGCGCGCTTACCCAGCGATACCACACGTGCGCCCAGCGCTCGAGCTGCGGATGGGCCTCGCGGCTGGGCACGATGCCGGGTACGTCTCCGAACAGTGCGGCGTGCGACACATAATGAAACGACCGCAGCATGGTGGCCACGTCGCGCAAGGCTGAGCGCTTGATGCGGCGCTCGCTGAGCGGCCGCGTCGGATCGCCCTCAAAGTTGGTCACGAACCAGTCGCTGCCGGCAAACAAGACGTTCGACAGGTGATAGTCACCATGAGTGCGGATGCGCGCTCCGGACATGCGCTTATCGCGCAGTGTCAGCAATTGCCCGCGAATTTCGCCTTCCCGCTCCAGCACCAGGTTCACATCCGCCTGAGCATTCGCCGGCAGGAAGCGCAGCTGCCCACGCAGCATCTCAAACGATCGGTTCAGTTGCCCCAGCATGCCGTGATAGATGCTTTGGCGGTAGAAGGTGGTGAACGGCTCGGGTGCGAACTCCGGAACGTCGGGGCGAGAACCCAGCGCGTTGTGCAGCTCGGCGGTGCGCCGCCCCAGTTGGCGCCCGCTATCGAGGTAGTTGCCCAGCAACTCTCCGATAATCTGCGGCACAGACTCCTCCCGCGACCACAGAGCGGGAGCGTTCAGGTCGCGCAACCGCGGGTCCTGCTGCGAGATCACCAACGCATGCTCGAAAAACAGTCCGAGCTGATCGAGCGTATAGTGCCAGCCGCTGTTCGCGTTTGGCACCCGACTGCTGAGCGTTCCCAGCGATGTCTCCACAATCTGCTCGTCGTGCAACGTGCGATACTCCAGCGAACCCAGAGCACGCGGAACGGCGGTAAAACTGGTGCGCTCGCAAAGAAATTCCGGCACCTCACGCCCCGGGTTGATGCCCTCTTCCAGCTTGCGATAGAGCTTCAGGACGAAGTCGGTGCCGAAGTTGATCACGGTGAGGACGTCGTCGGTTTGCTGCGGAACTGGCTCCAAATTGGATTGCACTTCGCTCCACGCCGCCCGGAACTCGCGCGTGTGCGAGCCCACGAGCTCGCCGGTTTCGCCGCGGAATCGGCGACGGCGGACAATCGCACGCAGCAGGTTGTCGCCGAAATCGCGATCAAGCGTCGCTGGGTAGAGGACCGCCTTGGCATCGCCGGGCAATCCGAGAAGCCGCGTAATCACTGCGCCTCGCGCATCGTGTATTAGCGCTTCGGCCTTCTCGGCCACCGCGACTGATACCGGCACCAGATACACCTCAGGATCGCCTTCGCCAAAGGAGACGGTCAGAAATAGCAGATGGGCCGACGTGTTGGGGAAGGTCAGCACTCGCTGCAGAGAAAGGCCGGTGATATCGCGCCGCTTACTCAGAAACCATGGCCGGCTGCGCAGCATGCGAGGAATCATCGCCTGCAGCTGGAGCATCGCGTCTTCCGAAAACGCCTCTTCGATCGACGACACGTGTAACACCGGCTTCTCGTCTTGCGCGCCGGTTGGGCTGAACGAATCCTGCAATACTTCACGCGGCTGAAGATGAAACCAGTAAAACGCGTGCGGCCCGAGCGAGAGCAAATACGGGTTCTCGGTGATGCCGGGGAACTTGGCCCGCCCGAACACCTCTACCGGCACCATTCCCTGACGGCTGGCGAGATCGAGCTCTACGCATTGCGCAAAGCGCGAGAGATTGGCGACGACCATTAGGGTCTCGTCTTCATACTGGCGGATGAATGCCAGCACCTTGCGATTGCTGGGATACAGAAACTCCAGCGTGCCCCGCCCGAACGCTTTGAACCGCTTGCGTTGCTGGATGAGCCGCTTGGTGAACCATAGCAAGGAGTGCGAGTTGTTCTGCTGCGCTTCGACGTTGATGGTCTCGTAGTGATACTGCGGATCGATGTTCACCGGCAGGTAGAGCCGCTGCGGATTGGCGCGCGAGAATCCGGCATTCCGGTCCGAGCTCCACTGCATGGGGGTGCGTACCCCGTTGCGGTCGCCAAGAAAGATGTTGTCGCCCATGCCGATCTCATCGCCGTAATAAAGGACCGGCGTGCCCGGCAGCGCGAACAACAGCGCGTTCATCATCTCGATTCGCGGGCGGTCGTTCTCCAGCAACGGCGCCAGGCGGCGGCGAATGCCGAGGTTGATGCGCATCTCGCGATCGCGCGCATAGCTGCGGTACATGTAATCGCGCTCTTCGTCGGTCACCATCTCCAGCGTGAGCTCGTCGTGGTTGCGCAGGAACATGGCCCACTGGCAGCCCTCGGGAATCGACGGCGTCAGCTTCAAGATGTCGGTGACCGGATAGCGATCTTCCATGCGCAGTGCCATGAATAAGCGCGGCATCAGGGGGAAATGGAAGGCCATGTGGCACTCGTCTCCGTTCCCGAAGTAGGCGACCGCGTCCTCGGGCCACTGGTTCGCCTCGGCCAGCAACATGCGGCCGCGGTATTTCTCATCGACGTGCTTGCGCAATTCGCGCAGGGCGCCATGAGTCTCGGGTAGGTTCTCGCAGCTGGTGCCCTCGCGCTCGAACAGATAGGGCACAGCGTCGAGCCGCAGCCCATCGACGCCCAGATCGAACCAAAAGTCCATGGCCTCGAACATCGCTTGCCGGACCTCCGGGTTGTCCCAGTTCAAGTCAGGCTGATGAGAGTAGAAGCGATGCCAGTAGTAGGCCTTGGCGAGTGGATCCCAGGTCCAGTTTGAGGTCTCAAAATCCTTGAAGATGATGCGCGCGTCTTTGTATTTCTCCGGCGTGTCGCTCCACACGTAGAAGTTGCGCCAACGGGTTCCCGGCGCCGCCCGTCGCGAACGCTGAAACCACACGTGCTGGTCGGAGGTGTGGTTCAGCACCAGTTCGGTGATCACGCGAATTCCGCGCCGGTGCGCTTCGCGGAGGAAGCGCTGGAAGTCCTTCAGCGTGCCGTAGGAGGGATGAACGTCGGTGTAGTTCGCGATGTCGTAGCCGTCATCGCGCAGCGGCGATGGGTAGAACGGCAGCAGCCACAAGGCCGTGGCCCCGAGGTCCTCCAGGTAATCGAGCTTCTGCGTGAGCCCACCGAAGTCTCCAATGCCGTCGGTGACGCTGTCGAAGAAAGCGCGCACGTGAACTTCGTAGATGACAGCGTCCTTGTACCAGGTAACGTTTGGGAGCAGATTCATGATGTGGCAACGAGTTCGGAATGGCCGCTGAACAAACAGACGATGCTAAGGCCGAGACGTTAATTGTTCAACTCACGTTGGATGAGGAATTCAGGGGAGAGGCTGCCGTGAATTGTGACGGGGGGGGAACCGTTGCGGCCGCTGGCGAGAGACATGCGAAAAAGCCCTGAATTGACCAAACCTTTCCTTGACACTTGAGTCCAATGAATTATTATTCACTGCGCAGTATATTTATGCGTTTGTGGTAATATTTATGCAATGTCGAAGTTGACCCGTCACGCTGCAATCCGAAGCCTGGTGGCCGACAGCGAAGTCGCCAGCCAGGACGAGTTGCGGCGCAAGCTGTTCCGGCTGGGACACCGGGTGACGCAGGCAACACTGTCCCGCGACATTCACGAACTCGGGCTGCTTAAAACGTCCGAGGGCTACAAGCTGGCGCAGGGGGAGGAAGGTGAGCTGGCGCTACCCTCGATTGAGCGCCTGATTCAAACCTTCGTGTACGAGGTGCGAACGGCGTTGAATCAGGTGGTTATCAAGACCAGCGCTGGTAGTGCGCAACCGGTTTCGGCGGCGATCGACGCAGAAGAGTGGGAGGAAGTTGTGGGCACGATCGGCGGCGACGACACCATCCTGGCCGTCACCACGGATAGCCGCGCCGCCGAGAAGTTGGCGCAGCGGCTACGAAAGTTAATCGGTTAAACGATGGATGGCAAGCTCCAACCCGCGATCTTCGGTGCAACCGGTTATTCCGGTTTCGAGCTGGTGCGGCTGCTGGCGCGGCATCCCGAAGCGAAGAAACCGAAGTTGGTGCGCCGCAACGGCGAAAGCGCCGGTTATGGGGATCTTGCCGAGGCGTATCCGCAACTGGCAGGGAACGGTGGTTTCCCGTTCGAGAGCTTCTCCTGGCAGCGGATGAGGGACGCCGGAGTTGACGTTTTGTTTTTCGCCACACCGCACGAGTTTTCGCGCGAGTTGGTGCCGGAGGCTCTGGAAGAAGGTTTTCGCGTGATTGACCTCAGCGGCGCGTGGCGCCTGAAGGATGAGGCGAACCGCAAGGTATACGGCTTTGCGGGAAGCGGCGAGAATGCCGACCTCGATGCCGCCGCGGTCTACGGATTGCCGGAGTTGCATTCGGCCGAGATCAAGAGCGCAACCCTGCTTGCCAATCCGGGATGTTATCCGACATCGATCATTCTGGCGCTTGCGCCCTGGATTCGCGCGGGCTACATCGACGTAGAGCACGGCATCATTTGCGACTCTAAGTCGGGAGTTTCGGGAGCAGGAAAGACGCCTTCCTCGAAGACGCACTTCGTCGAGGTGGACGGCGACTTTGCGGCCTACAGCGTTTTTGGACATCGGCACACCGGAGAAGTGCTGGAGCAGCTCGGGATCGGCAGCGCTTCGTTGCAGTTCACCCCGCATCTGCTGCCGATTCCGCGCGGAATTTTGTCCACGATCTACGTGAGACTGGCGAAGCCGGTCAGCGCGGACGAGCTGGAAAAATCGTTGCGCGAATTTTATGCAGGAAAGCCGTGGGTTCGCATTTTTGGTGCGGCGCGGCTGCCGCAAATCAAGTTTTCGCTGAACACGAACTACTGCGACATTGGCTTCTCGCTTTCGCCCGATGGCAAGCGGGCAGTCCTGGTTTCGTGCCTGGACAATTTGCTGAAGGGTGCAGCGGGACAGGCCGTGCAGAACATGAACCTGATGTTTGGAATCGACGAAAGGGCGGGCTTGCAATGAAGCTGGTAATCAAAATCGGAGGCGCAGCGCTCGACGACAAGCAACTCGTCAGCAGGTTTGCCAAGACGATTCCCAGCCTCGTTCGAGAAGGTCACAAGCTGGTGATCGTACATGGCGGCGGCGCTGCCCTCAGCCGCACGCTGAAGCAGCTGGGCTGCGAAACCAGCTTCATCAACGGCCTGCGCGTCACCGATGCGCAGACGCGCGACGTGGCCGTCATGGTTCTTGCCGGGCAGGTGAACAAGCAGTTAGTGGCTGCCATCGGCGAAGCCGGACAGCCCGCGCTGGGCATTTGCGGCGGCGATTTGCGCATGGTGCTGGCCTCGAAGAAGCAGCAGCCCGACCTGGGCTACGTCGGCGAAATTTGCGCGGTGGATGCGCAGTGGATCGAGCACTTCTGGGCTGCCGGCGTTGTGCCGGTGATTTCCAGCCTCGCGCTCGGCTACGACGGCGAATATTACAACGTCAATGCCGATCAGATGGCTTCCGCCTGCGCAGTTGCCTGCGGAGCGCACGCGCTGATTTACCTTACCGACGTTGCCGGCGTGAAAGACGCCGAGGGCTCGGTGATTCGCTGGCTCCAGGTGGGAGCCATCGGCGACATGGTCCAGCAGGCAACGGTGAGCGGGGGCATGTTGCCGAAACTGCAGGCCTGCACCACGGCCTTGAAGAAAGGCGTCAACCGCGTGCGCATTCTGCCTGCGGCTTGCGCCGAAGTTCTGCCCGAGTTTTTTACCCAGTCCATCGAATGTGGCACCGAGGTGATTGCATCGTGAGCCAGCTGAATCATCTCGTCCTGCACCCGACCGAGCGCAAAGATGGCGCGTGGCCGGGACCGCGCTTCGATCGCGCCCTGGAGCGACGCTCGTAGACACCGTCCTGGTGTCTCTCATTCCGGCCCAACGTTTATTTGACTTTGACCCTCTGCATTGACAGAAGGAGGCGCGACATTGATTGCAACTACCATTCCCCCAGGCGCAAGTCCCAGCACCTATGCCGATCGCGGCGTGACTGGACGCGACCTGATTTCTATTCACGATTTTTCGCCTGACGAGCTCAGCTGCGCGTTGGAACTTGCCGCGGCTATGAAAGCGCGGCCCGCGGACTTTCGCGGCATTCTCTCGGGCAAGCAGATTGCGCTGTTCTTTGAGAAGCCGTCGCTGCGCACGCGCCTCACTTTCGAAGCAGGCATCAACTCGCTTGGGGGCGCCTCGTTCTTTGTCGACCAGACGCAGTCGCGGCTGGGCGCGCGCGAGCCGCTCAGCGACGTAGCGCACAACCTGGAGCGCTGGATCGACGGCATCGTGCTGCGCACGTTTTCGCACGAGACCGTCACCACCATGGCACGGCACGCGAGCATTCCAGTCATCAACGCTCTGAGCGAGCTGGAGCATCCCTGCCAGGCGATGGCCGACATGCTGACCTTGCAGGAGCACTTCGGCGAGCTGCGCGGCGTGCGGCTTGCCTATGTAGGCGACGGCAACAACGTGGCGCATTCGCTCATGCTTGCGGCCGCGAGCCTTGGCGCCTCAATCACAGTCGGCACTCCGAAGGGCTACGAGCCTGACGCGGCAGTTACCGATGTAGCGCGTCATCTCGGGAACGTTTCAGGCGGAAGCGTTCGTCTGACCAACGATGCCGTCGAGGCCGTTGCGGGCGCTGATGCCGTCTACACCGACGTCTGGGCCAGCATGGGGCAGGAACAGGAAGCTGCCGACCGTAGCCAAATCTTTGCTCCTTTCCAGGTGAATCAAAAGCTGTTCTCCCGTGCCGCGAAACACGCGGTGTTTATGCACTGTTTACCGGCGCATCGCGGCGACGAAGTTATGGCTTCCGTCATCGATTCGCCCCGCTCGGTTGTGTTCGATCAGGCAGAAAACCGCCTGCACGTCCAGAAATCCATTCTTGTTTTGTTGCTGGAAGGTGGTGCTCACCGCTTTCCGCCGAGGACCGCCAATGCGTGAAAAAGTTGTTCTTGCTTATTCGGGTGGGCTCGACACGTCCATCATCATCCCGTGGCTGAAGGAAAATTATGACTACGACGTCATCGCGTTCGTGGCCGACGTTGGCCAGGGCGACGACATCGACGCGGTCGTGAAGAAGGCGTATGACACCGGAGCGGTGAAGGTGATCGTCGAGGACCTGCGCCAGGAGTTCCTGACCGACTACGTCTTCCCGGCCATTCAGGCGGGCGCGGTGTACGAGCACAAGTACCTGCTTGGCACTTCGCTGGCGCGTCCCATCATTGCGAAGTATCAGGTCGAGGCGGCGCTGCGCGAAGGTGCGACGGCGGTGGCTCACGGCTGCACCGGCAAGGGCAACGACCAGGTGCGCTTCGAGCACGCCTATCAGGCGCTGGCTCCGCAGCTGAAGGTCATCGTGCCGTGGCGCGAGTGGACGCTGCAGTCGCGCGAGGATTGCCTCGACTACGCCGAGCAGCACGGAATTCCGGTGGCGCAGAGCCGCACCAAGATTCACAGCCGCGATCGCAATCTGCTGCACGTGAGTCACGAGGGCGGCGAGTTGGAAGACCCCAACAACGCGCCTTTGCCGACCACGTGGACGTGGACGAAGTCGCCGCAGGACGCGCCGAACGAGGTCGAGAAGGTCACCATCGAATTCAAGCAAGGCTTGCCGGTTGCGGTGAATGGCGTCGAGCTCGATCCGGTCGCGCTAGTTGAGATCCTGAACGAAATTGGCGCGCGCAATGCTATCGGCCGCATTGATCTGGTCGAGAACCGTTTTGTCGGCATGAAGTCGCGCGGCTGCTATGAAACTCCCGGCGGCACGCTGCTGCTCGCCGCGCAGCGCGAGCTGGAGGCCCTGTGCCTGGATCGCGAGCTGTCGCACTTCAAGCAGCACATCGCACTGAAGTATGGCGAGCTGGTGTACTTCGGCCTGTGGTTCACGCCGCTGCGCGAGGCTCTGGAGGCGTTCGTCGCGAGCTCGCAGCACGATGTGAACGGCAGCGTGACGCTGGCGCTGTACAAGGGCAATGTCGAGATCGCCGGGCGCAAGTCCGAGAGCTCGCTGTATCGTCCCGATGTTGCGAGCTTCACCATGGGCGCGAGCTACAACCAGAAGGATGCGGAAGGCTTCATTCGCATCCTCGGCTTGCCGGCGCGCTCACGGGCGATTATTCAGAGCAAGCAAGCTGAGAACGTCGTGCCGCTGCGCGTAGCGGAGAAGGTTGTGGCGCAGTGAAGATGTGGTCGGGCCGTTTCGGCCAGGCGCAAGACGCGGAATTCGACGAGTGGCAGCGGTCGTTTCCATTCGACCGCGTGCTGCTGCCGTACGAAGTTGCGGCCAGCAAGGCGCACGCCTCCGCGTTGGCGAAGGCCGGCGTGCTGAGCTGCCCGGAGCTGGCGACAACGCTCTCCGCGCTCGACCAGATCGGACGCGAAGGCGTTCCCCAAGACGACGACCCGTCGATTGAGGACGTGCATCACTACGTCGAGCAGCGGCTGGTCACGCTTGCGGGAGAAGTTGGACTGAAGCTGCACACCGGCCGCAGTCGCAACGAGCAGATCGCGACCGACCTGCGGCTCTATGTGCGCGAGCAGATCGATGAGATCACGCGACTGCTGGCGGAGTTCGCCGGTGCCTTCGTGCAGCAGGCGGAAGCGGGTGCCCCAGGTTCGGCCCTCTTTCGGCCTAACCTGGGTCCAAACAGTGCGATGCCGGCTTATACGCACTTACAGCGCGCCGAGCCGGTGCTGGTTGCGCATTGGCTGCTCGCGTATGTCGAGATGGTCCTGCGCGACATCGATCGGCTGAACGACTGCCGGAAGCGGCTGAACGTTTGTCCGCTGGGTTCGGGAGCAATCGCCGGAACGATCCTGCCGCTGGATCGCGAGGCCATCGCTGCTCAGTTGGATTTCGACGCGCCAACAGCGAACAGTCTCGATGCGACCAGCGATCGCGACTTCGCCCTGGAGTTCTTGCAGGCGTTGTCGATGGTTGCGCTTCATCTCAGCCGCTGGGCCGAGGAGTTCATCCTCTTCTCGACAACGGAGTTCGGCTTCGTAAAGCTGCCCGAGCAATATTCGACGGGCTCGAGCGCGATGCCGCAGAAGAAGAATCCCGACGCGCTGGAGCTGATTCGCGGCAAGGCGGGAAAGGTTTTTGCGGATGCCTCTGCGCTGTTCGTCGGCATCAAAGGCTTACCGCTCGCCTACAACAAAGACCTGCAGGAGACGCAGCAACCGGTTTTCGCCGCGGCACAGCAGGTGTCCAGCATGGTTCGCGTCGCCACCGGCTTCATGTCGGCGGTTGATTTTCACTATGACCGCATGCAGCATGCAGCCAGTGTTGGCTTCATGAACGCTCAGGCGGCGGCGGCGCATCTGGTGCGGCAGGGAACTGCTTTCCGCCGCGCTCATGAGCAAATCGGCAAGGCTGTGCGCCTTTGTGTCGAGCACAGTTGCGAACTTCAGCAACTGTCGAAAGACGACTACGCGCTCTGCGGCATAGAGGCCGACGAGCAGTTCTATCAAGCGCTGGCACTCGAAGAAGTGCTGGCCGTTCACAACGTCCAAGGAGGCACTGCTCCTGCCCGCGTGCAGGAGTCCTTACAGACGGCGAAAGCAACACTATCCCAATATTTTGGAGTCGCCCATGCATGCACGTAACGCCAAACTTCCCGATGCCTTCGCTATCGAGCAACTGATTCACGTCCACGTCGCCGACGGCACCCTGCTGCCGCGTACGCTCGCGGAAATCTGCGAGAACATCCGCGACTTCGTCGTTGTCGAAAACGAAGGCGAGATCGTGGGCTGCGGCGCGCTGCACCTCTACGGCATGCATTTGGCGGAAATCCGCTCCATCACCGTGACCAACAAGTCGAAAGGCAGGGGCGCGGGCCGGGTGCTGATCAACGCGCTGCTACGCGAGGCGCAGAAGCAATGCGTGACCTGCGTCTGCCTGTTCACGCGCATTCCGGGATTCTTCGCGCGTCTGGGCTTCCACGAAGTCGAGAAAGAGAAGCTGCCCGATAAGGCGATGAAGGACTGCATCAAGTGCCCGCGGCAGAACGCTTGCGACGAGATCGCGATGTATCGCGGGACGCTGCCGAAGTCGACAGCCCTTCGCCGCCCGAGTGCAGCGCAGCAGGTGGTGCAGATCGCGCCACTGCACGCATAACCAACAGCTTCGGCCGCGCCTTCGCAATTCCTTAGTTATTTGTCATCCCCACCAAGGGCTTCAGCCCGCGTGGAGGGACCTGCTTCCTGCTCGCAGTGTGTAGTCGGTCGCGAGGAAAGCAGGTCCCTCGACTACGTGAGTCCAGTCGCATTGCGACCGGACTCACTTCGCTCGGGATGACAAATCAAATTGAGCGCTGATCGGCACGACCGAGGTCGTGCCCTGACCCATGTCCTCCGGCTCGTGTGCTCCGACTCATGCCCTGACTCATGTGCTCCGACTGACGTCCTCCGAAGCCGGAGTTTCTCAGGGGCTCGCGAAGGCGTGCTCCACCCATCCACAGGCCAACGACTGTCGATTTTCCTCATGACATTCGTGTGCGACGTTGTCTTACTGACAACTAACAACCGGCTACTGACAACTGCTTCTAAAATGCGGCGTGACCGGTGATGTGCTCGCCGATAATCAGCGTGTGGATGTCGTGGGTGCCCTCATAGGTCTTCACCGACTCGAGGTTCGCCATGTGGCGGAAGATGGGGTACTCGTCGGCGATGCCGTTGCCGCCTAGAATGTCGCGTCCCAGGCGCGCACACTCCAGCGCCATCCAGACATTATTCCGCTTCGCCATCGAGATGTGGTACGGCTTGGCTTTGCCCTCGTCCTTCAGGCGGCCGACCTGCAGCGCCAGCAGTTGCGCTTTGGTTATCTCGCTGATCATCCAGACCAGCTTCTCCTGCACCAGTTGATGGCCGGCGATGGGCATATCGTGGAACTGCTTGCGGAACTGCGCGTACTGCAGCGCGCAGTCGTAGCAGGCCATGGCTGCGCCGATCGCGCCCCAACCGATGCCGTAGCGCGCCTGGTTCAGGCAGCTCAGCGGCGACTTCAACCCGCCGGACTTAGGCAGCAGATTTTCTGCGGGGATACGAACATCCTGTAAAGAAAGACTTGAAGTTACCGACGCCCGCAGCGACCACTTGCCATGCACATCGGCGGCGCGGAAACCGGGCGTGTCGGTCGGCACGATGAAGCCGCGAATCAGCTCTTTCTCGTCTTCCACCTTCGCCCAAATGATGGCGATGTCGGCGATCGAACCCGAGGTGATCCACATCTTCTCGCCGTTCAGGACATAGCTATCGCCGTCTTTCTTCGCCCGCGTGCGCATCGCTGAAGGGTTCGAGCCCGCATCCGGCTCGGTCAGGCCGAAGCAGCCGAGGACTTCGCCCAGCGCCATCTTGGGCAGATACTTCTGCTTCTGCTCCTCGCTGCCGAAGGCGTAGATGGGATACATGCACAGGCCCGACTGCACGCTGACGAAGGAGCGCACGCCGCTGTCGCCGCGCTCCAGTTCCTGGGTCATCAGTCCGTACTCCACGCTCGACATGCCGGCGCAGCCGTAGCCTTTGAGGCTGGCGCCGTAAAAGCCCAGCTCGCCCATCGGGCGGATCAGCTCTTTGGGGAAGCGGCCGTCGCGGTTGCATTGCTCGATGATGGGGATGAGGTTTTCTTCGATGAATTTGCGCGTGGTGTCGCGCACCAGCCGCTCGTCGTCGGTGAGCAGCGTATCGAACTCGATGAAATCTACGCCTTTGAATTTGAGTGCCATGCTTGTTCTCCCTGACGGGAATTTTGCGAGTCAGGCAAACTTACGAACCTATCAGGCAGAAGAGAGCGGGTCAAACCGCGCGAGCGGACAGCACTCAGCATTCGGCCCTGGAGAATGTGCAGCTGACCGCTCCTTGCGTTTGCTCGTCTAATGCGCCGGCGCGGGAGCAGACTGTGGGACTGGCGTTCCGAAGTTCACCTTGGGAGCTTGCCGTGCGCCCTCTTCCGTCTTGAAATAAGCATCGTTGCGGGTAAATCCCGACAGACTTGCCACGATATTGTTGGGGAACAATCCAATATAGGTGTTGTAGTCCTGGACTGCCTCGTTATAGTGGCGGCGTTCGATGGCGATTCGATTCTCGCTGCCGGCTAGTTCATCCTGCAAGCGCAGGAAGTTCTCGTTCGACTTAAGCTGCGGATAGTTCTCGACGACCACCAACAGGCGGCTGAGGGCGGAATCCAGCTGCCCGTTAGCGGCAATCTTCTCCTGCGGAGTTTTGGCTCCCATCATCGCGGCGCGGGCGGCGGCAATATCGCCGAAGACTTTTTCCTCGTGGGCGGCAAAGCCCTTCACCGTTTCAACCAGGTTGGGGATGAGGTCAGAGCGCCGCTGCAGGACGACGTCAACTTGCGACCACGCGGCGTTTACCGCCTCTTTCTTGCGCACCATCTCGTTGCGATGGCCGATGAAGGTGCTGCCCACCCAGAATCCCAGTACCACCAGAATGATGATGATGATCAGTCCGATTTTCATTTGCGTCTCGCTTTCGCTTGATCTCTCATGCAGTCGAGGAGATTTTCTGCAGGTGCCGCTTTGGCGCTCGGCCGTCGAGTTCGTGAGCAACCCGGCCGATTGCGCTCATGTATGCATCGTAGGTTTCCAAAACATTTGTGGAAGGTTCGTGCTCGTGGCGCAGAGCCAGGGCGGACCTCAGCACCCCGACGTCCAATCCGAAAACGGCCGCCGCCTCTTCCAGAATTCTCGGCCTTTCATGCGATGGATTCTCTCCCACCGCAATCAGTGCATGCCGCAGCAGCGTGCTCACCCCGGCGATCGATTTCGCCAACACCTTTCGCAGCTCGTCCTGATTGTCCGGGTTGAGCAGCAAGTGCTGGCGCAGGCGCAACAGGGTAGTGCGCAACTCGTGTTCGACTTCGATCCGGTGAAGGTTCATGGGAACCCGAACCTCGCTGACGATATCTGTGCCGAACAGCGTCTTGTGCATCTGCTGAATGTCGAGCAGTTCGATGGAGAAGACATCAGCCGATTCCCGCAATTCGACTTCGGTCATCATCAGCGGCGGTGTGAACTTCTCATCCTGGGTCCACCACCGGATTACGGGAGCGATCACGGCAATCTGACCGGCACTCAGGTCGCGGAATACAGCCAGTAAGTTTATATCGGAGTAACGCTCATGGAACTCCTCGCGAGCGGCCGAACCGTACAGGACTACAGAAACCAGATTGTCACCGCAGGCGGCTTGTAAGCGGCTCACCAGCTCCTGAAGTTTGTCTTCCGGCTTTTTCATCGCAATCCGCTCCCTTCGCTACTCACCAGCTGCCGCCGGCGCCGCCACCGCCGCTCATGCCGCCGCCAAAGCCTCCGAATCCACCACCACCGCCGAAGCCGCCGGAGCTGCCGCCGAAGCCGCCTCCGCCCCAACCGCCGCCGCCCATCGGAGGCATGAAAATCACTGGTGGAATTCCGCCGCGCCCGCCACCGAAGCGCGACCCTGGCCCGCCACCGCCGCCTCGGCTGGCGGCTCGAATCAGCCAGAACACTGCCAGAAAACCGAGGAAGACCAGCCACCAAGGGAGTCCGCTTCCGCCAGCCGGTTGACGGTTTGTGCGCAGAGCCGGTACGCCCGTGAGCTGCACACCTTTGTCGGCAGCGATCATCTGCGCCAGCATGGTGACGCCCGTCAGCACTGCTCCACTGTAATCCCCGCTTTTCAAGCTGGGTATCATCGCGCGACCAACATCTCCGGCGCGCGCGTCATTGATAACCGGCTCCAGTCCGTATCCTACCTCGATTCGATATTGACGCTCGGTCGGCACCAACAGCAGCAGCACGCCATCGCTCTGTTTTTTCGCGCCCACCCCCAGGTGCTTATAGAGATCGGCTGCGTAATCTTCTTTGCTTTGGCCGTCAAGAGACTTCACGGTGACGACGGCAATCTGAGCCCCGGTTTTCTGTTGCACCTCGGTACACATCGCCTCGATCTTTGCTTTGGTGGCCGGATCAATTACCTGCGTCAGGTCGGTTACGTAACCTTGCGGACGGATGTCGGCTAATTTTTCCGCGGGCAGGACTGTACAGACGAAGAGAAGAGCAGCACAAACGAGAAATTTGAGGCGAAGACTCAAAGATTGATCGCCGATCTTGAAGCGGACTTGCGAGCCAGGGTCCACGACCCGCAAGAGATTCTATCGCGACCGGGTCAAAGAGAATGCAGAATAGTGTTGTCGCCCGCTGTTCGAGACCCGCGTTTCTTTCTAACACGGGCCCGCCAGTCGAGAGGGGAGTTGCCAGGCAGGCGAACTGGGTGCCAGCTCCGAATGGGCCGTTCTACGCGATTTTGCGAATTTATATGCCTGCGTCCGAGGTGGTGAACGGAACCTGGAAGAAGCCGCAGATGCAACCTGCTCCGTAGAATTACACCATGGCGTCGCTCATTGAGGGTCCCGGCTTCGTCTCCCGAGGTTATGAGAGATATAGTGTGATGCGGCGAGCAAGCGTGATTGCCGGGAAGTCGTAAGTTGATTTCTGCCCAAGAGGAGTAGAGCTATTACGGTATCTGTCTTCGTCGGCACCAGCGTCGATGGCTTCCTTGCACGACCGAACGGTGAGCTCGATTTTCTGCCGCCGGACGGCGGCGAACCCCATGGCTACGCCGAGTTCATAGCAAGCGTCGACGCGATCGTGATTGGTCGCAGGACCTTCGAGACGGTTCTGGCCATGGAAGAGTGGCCTTATGCCGACAAACGCGTGGTGGTTCTGAGTAGTCGCCCCTTGAATCTGCACGGGGTTGGTGGCGTTGTGGAGCAGATGGCCGGAGCTCCGGCTGAAATTGTTTCGAGGCTGGCTGCCAGCGGCGCCCATCATCTTTACGTCGACGGAGGGGTGACGATTCAAGGCTTCCTGCGGGCGGGGCTGGTTCAGCGACTCATCATTACTCGCGTGCCGGTGCTCATCGGAGAGGGAGTTCCTCTGTTCGGTACGTTGCCGCAGGATATACGGCTCCGTCACATAGCCACTTGGCATTATCCCAGCGGACTGGTCAAGAGCGAGTACGAAGTATCCGAGTCGTAGTCCTCACAGAAGATTCCGGGGCAAAATGAATATTCGGTTGCAGAACCCAGCGGTTCAGCAGCTTTCCAGATGCGTCGAGCTTTCCTGGTGGGGACCGTGCAGGGGTGCCGCGCCCATCTACCAGCTTGATGTCATAATGCTGGTATGCTCAAAACCTTTACCTCAGCATATGCACTCATGGCCGGCGTCGTCCTGGTTGGCAGCGCGATGGCGCAACAGCCGGCGGCGAAGTCTTCGGCTCCCGCGGCACACTCGCAACAGTCCTCGCCGGCAGCAAGCCCGAGCAACCCAGCTTTGCCCACCGACAAAGACAAACTTAGCTATGCCATTGGCATGAATGTCGGCAAAGGCTTGCATCGTGACGGCGTCGATGTCGATCCCAACGTGCTGCTACGCGGCTTAAAAGATGCGATGGCCGGTGGTAAGACCCAGCTGACCGATGAGCAGGCGCAGGCGGAGATCCGGGAGCTGTCGGAGCAGCTGCGGCAGAAGGCGGAAACGCAACGCGCACAAGCGGAACAAACCAACAAGAAAGAGGGCGACGCATTTCTGGCGGCGAACAAAACCAAGCCGGGCGTCGTCGCGCTGCCCAGCGGATTGCAATACAAGATCCTGAAAGAGGGCACCGGACCCAAGCCGACGGCAGCGGACTCCGTGAAGGTTAACTATCGCGGCACGTTCATTAATGGAACGGAATTCGACAGCTCGGAAAAACACGGCGGCCCCGCGACCTTTCCCGTCGGCCGCATCATCAAGGGGTGGACTGAGGCATTGCAGCTGATGCCGGTCGGATCCAAATGGGAACTCTTCGTTCCACCAGATCTGGCATACGGAGCGCGCGGTGCGGGCAGCGATATTGGGCCAAATGAAACGTTGATCTTCCAGGTCGAGCTGCTGTCGATCGAGAAGCCGGAGCAGAAGCCGGCGCAGCAATAGGGCAGCGCATCGCGTTCAACGCAGGACCTCAACTCGCGGAGGGGTTTAGTGACGATGGCGACATTGCAGGATCGGCTGGACGAGTATAAGCGGACGTTTGAATCGGGAGCGCCTCCGCAGAACGTGAAGCCGGAAGCGATCGAAAAAATGCACCGGGCCACGGCGGAGCTGAAGGCGTCAGGGCTCGAAGCTAAAGCGCTGAAGGTGGGGGATCGTGCGCCCGAGTTCACGCTTCCCAATCAGGACGCAGTGCTGGTAGCGTCGGCCGACCTGCTGCGCGAGGGACCGCTGGTGGTCAGCTTTTTTCGGGGACACTGGTGACCCTACTGCATGATGGAGCTGGAGGCTCTACAGCAGGTCGATAGCGAGGTCCGGGGCTTGGGGGCGCGCACAATTGCAATCAGCCCGGAATTGGAACGCTTCACACGCGCGGTTCACCGAAAATTGAATCTTACGTTCGACATTCTCAACGATCTTCATCTGAAGACCGCAGAGCAATTCGGCCTGGTATTTATGCTGCCGCAATATCTACGTGAGTTGTACCAGTCGTTCGGGGTGACGCTCGACCGGTTTAACGACGAGCCGGAGTATCGATTGCCGATGCCCGCACGTTATGTCATCGACTCCGGCGGCGTGATTCGCGCCGCGGACGTGAATGCCGATTACACCAGGCGTCCTGATCCGGCGGAGACGATCCAGCATCTGAAGGAGCTCAAGAGCGCTTCCTCTTCGGGCTGAGGCTGTTTCGCCGGTATTTGTCACGGCCGGCTTCAAACTTGTAATCCACTCACCCGCGTGGGGCGAGTGAGTGGGATATCCATTGGCATCACCAGGCCGAGTGCTTGCGCACCACGCTGGCAGCTAGTTCCGGTGTGCGAGTTTGGCGATGGCGGCCAGGAACTCTTCCGGCGACATGCCTTTGATGAGCACAAGGTCGGCGCTTTCGGAGCCGGGCGGCGGCTCAACCGCGCCCGTCAGGACAACGACGGGAACGTCGGGCTTGCGTGCCTTAACGGCGGCGGCCAGTTCAGAGCCGGTCATTCCGGGGAGGAAATGATCGGTGATGACGAGGTTAATGGGTTTGCGCCGAAGCATTCGCAGTGCAGCGGCGCCGGAAACGGCCGTGAAAACCTGGTAGCCGGCCGCATTAAGCAGCATGCGGCGTGTGGTCAATCCAATCGGGTCGTCATCGACGCACAAAATCACGAACGGTGTGGTATCTGACACCAAAATCTCCATCGATCCTAAACAACGAGTGCTAAGCAAGGCTTCATTTCTCCGATTTTGGTACCGGCCGCGTATAGGCGGCCGGCGTAAACGCGACCCTGCGCATGACGGCGCCAGCCTTGAGATGCGTGCGCACCAGCGCTTCGCAGTCCCTGCTGAGTTCGCGAGCCTCATCTGCTGGGAAGTAGCCGCGCAAGACCGCTGCCATATCCAGCCGAAGTATTGCCAGGAGCCGATCCTGCGCGGGAGTGGTCACGAATGAGTAGGGGGAGGAACCTAGCCTTCCGGGTACGTTCAATCGCTTGCTCCGGACTCAATTACGGCTGGGCTCAAGTCCAGGGCAAACAACTCTCCCTAGCTTCGCATGTAACAACTAAAGTGTCGTTGCGGTTTCGCAAGTCCAAACTTGCGACGTAGCAAGGATGCGGCGATTTAGTGGAGATCCTGCTTGATAGCTGCTGCGGCATAGACTGCGCGGAGCTGCCGCAGCAGGCCAGGCTTCGTCGGCCTGGACTAGTCGCTCACGGTGAGACTGACGGTCGTGGAATGGCGCAAGCTTCCGCTGGCGCCACTAATCGTCAAAGTGTAATTCCCGGCGCGCGTGTTGCGTTCGGTTGAAACGGTCAGAGTTGAGGTGCCTGGCGGTATCAGAGACGATGGACTAAAGCTGCAGGTTGCATGCGATGGACAACCACTCAGACTGAGGCTAACGCTGTTGTTGAACCCGTTCACGGCGGTCAGCGTAGCCGTGTAGGTGGTAGGGCTGCCGCGGATGACGGTTTGGCTCGGCGGGCTGACAGACAAAGTGAAATTCGCCACCCCAGTTACGGTCAGGGTAATCGTTGTGGATTGTTGCACGCCTCCGCCGTTGCCGGTCACGGTGATCGGGTAGCTCCCGGTAGGAGTGCCCGATGCGACCGAGATGCTGAGGGCCGAGCTCCCATTGCCGGGCGCCGAGATGGTAGTCGGGTTGAAGCTGGCGCTCGCGCCGGACGGCAGCCCCGAAGCCGACAGTGCGATCGAGCTGTTGAATCCGTTAGTCACCGTTGTGCTGATGGTTGATGTTCCGTGATTACCCTGAGCAACGATCAGCGTAGTTGGCGAGGCAGAGATCGTAAAGCTAGGCGGCGCGACGACAGTCAGCGTCACCGTCGTGCTCTGCTGCAGGCCGCCTCCGCTGCCTTTGACGGCGATGGGATAAGTTCCAGTCGGCGTGTTGGCGGCAGCCGTAATCGTCATGGTTGACGAACCGTTGCCCGGCGCCGAAATGCTGGTGGGGTTGAAGGTCGCGGTGGCGCCGCTCGGTAGGCCGGATGCCGAGAGCGCGATCGAGCTATTGAAGCTGCCGCTGATGGCGGTTGTGATCGTCGACATTCCCTGCGTCCCTTGGGTTAGGGTGAGGGAAGTTGGGGACGCCGAGATAGTGAAGTTGCCCGCACTTGCAGTGACGTTCAGGGTGATGCTGGTGGTCTGCTGTAGACCCCCGCCGTTACCGGTGATCGCGATGGGATAGATGCCCGTAGGGGTGTTCGAAGCAACCATGACGAGCAGGCTTGAGCCGCCGCTGCCGGGAGCGGCGAGCGTGCTGGGATTGAACGTCACACTTGCACCCGAAGGCAGGCCCGATGCCGACAATACAACAGAGCTATTAAAGCCATTGCTGATGATGGACGTGACCATCCCTTTGCCCTGATTGCCTTGGGCGACGGTCAGCAAGACAGGCGTGCCAACAAGCCGGAAGCTCCCCTGGGTTGAAACCACCACGCTCAGCGCCTTGGTCGCCGTGTTCATGTTTGAGTCTGTGACCTGAACGGTGAAGGGATAGGTGCCGGTAGTGGTCGGCGTGCCCGAGATGATCCCATTGCCGGCGAGCGCGAGCCCCGGCGGAAGCGGACCGGAACCGTTCGCGAGTGACCAGGAGTATGGCGGCGTGCCGTAGCTGGCGGTCAGAGTTGCCGAGTAGGCAGTGCCGATCGTGCCGCCAGGAAGGGTCGCAGTGGTAATGGTCAGCGGCAAGCTGCCGCCCGGCGTGATCAGCAGCGAACTCCAGGACATGCCATAGGTGGAACCGTACACACGCATGCGGCCGACGGTGGAAAGCAAATTGTCGCTGACGGTAGTCTGCGCGGTGAGAGTGTAGCCATTGTAGGGCTGCATTCCGGCGAGAACGTAGCCGTCGAGCCATGAGCCCGCGGTCTGTCCTTGCACTACCCAGTCATAGACGTTCTGGGCCGCGGAATTGCCGCAGGTCTGGTTATTGCTGAAGCCTCCAAACCCCGGTTCGCCATACAAAGTAAGAGTGTATTGCCCGTTGGGGACGATGAGGTCGACGCGGGTATCGTTAGAAATGTTGGTGCTTCGGCTGTAAAGCTGGGAGTCAGTACCAGTCCAGGTGTCATTTTGACAAAGCGGAAATCCTTGCCATGTTCCGTTCTGCGTACCCCACAGCAAGCCGGGCGATTCGTAGGAATTATCGAAGCCGTTGTTCTGCCAGCTTCCAGACCAGACTTCGCCGGTGGAATCGGTATAGTCGCCGGTGTAGTTACCCAGCGCGAGGCGATAAGAGCCGTCGGCGCCGACCGGCAAACATGTAGCTTCGATATAGAGCGGCAAGGCACTTGGATCAGCCGAGGTCACGGTTATCATTCCCCGCTGCTTGACCGCGCAGTTCGGCATAGTCAACAGCCCGGAGGACGATACGCTGGCGCCGGGTATTCCGGAATCAATTGCATAATTGAGGGCCGTATTGACGTTGCCGTTCACCCAGACATTCAGTTGGTAAGCGGCCAGGGCCGCAACGGTAAGGCGCTCGTGGTCGGTACCCACGGTAGTTCCTTGCAGGATCACATCATCGGAGGCGCAGCCGCTGGATCCGCACACCGTTACGTAAGTTCGATTGGTATTCGTCTGCTGATACGTAGCCAGATTGTTGGATAGCTGCTGCGAGGAACGATCGACTACCTGGAGGTAACCTTCGATGGGCTGGATCCCCGACCAACTCCGGATGTTTGCGGCCGCATCTTCCAGCACGTTGGGATGAAATTCGCTCGACACGGTTCCGTTGTCCCAGTTATCGCTGGGCGACGTGCCGTCCGCTACAACCATGCCGTAGTTTTGCAGAGTCTGCAGATACACCTTGGCGTAAGGACACCAGCTATTGAGATCGGTGTTGGTGCAAAGCTGGCTCAGATCCACGGATGAACTCAGCCGGATGGTGGCGCCATAAGGGAAGAAATCGGCAACGAAATATCCGCCTGCAGGGAAGGAGCCGAAACTGCCGGAGTTTAGCGGTATGGAGAAATGGTAGTTGTCGATTGCGGTAGCGGTCTGGTCTCCGTTCGCTGCTGCCCAGGCTCCGGTCAATCCCGTGATGTTGATGTAAAACTGGCAGCCCGCACCATAGGTATAGTTATCGCACGGCTGCGCTTGTGAAATGTCACTCTGTGTGGTGAAGGTCGTGGTGTTTCCATTCGCCGCCGCCAGCAGCACATTCTGGAATCCGGCAACCGAGCCGGCATAGAGGGTGGCGGGCCACACTTTGCGCGCTGACAAGTAGGAGTTCGACAGGGTAGTGCGAATGGCATGGCCGAGGTCGCTGCGTCCAGCCTGGGTTGCCGCATACCATTCCTCCAGCTTCAGCGACAGCGCACTCATCGGCATTCCTGCAGCATCCACTCCGCCAAGCTGGGCATACGATGTGGGCGAGAACTTCTGTCCGCCCTGGCTGTTGTAATTGGCGCCGTTGAAGGGTGCCGGCAACGAAGTCATGACTGTGCCGCCAGGCGCCGGTCCCCACTGTGAGGAGTCGAACGGGAGTGTGCCGGAATTGTTGCCGGTGATGGTCATGCGCCAACTGCCATTGGCCGCGGCCCAGGCGCCGGTCCCGCCGGAAATGTTGACCATATAACTTTGCGGGATCGGCCATACCGTATTGGTGGTCCAGGTCGCGCTGGTCGGATTTCCGGAAGTAAACGAGACCGTCCGGAAATCCACATACAGGTTGTAGATCTCAGTTTCCTGACAAGTGGTGTTATTGACGGTAAATAAGTGACGGTCGCCGGTGCCGTAGGCATCGATGCTGCGTCCCGTCTCCATCACGAGCGTTCGCTCCGGCGGTATGGGAAAGTTCGTGTCCTGATACCCGTTCGAGTTGCCCAGGTAGTAGAAGTGCATCAACTGCTGCGGAGCGCTGCTGGTGATGGGATTGTCATAGAAGGCGACTAGCTCGGGATAGAGCTTCAGGTTGTGGTATGGCGCCAAATACTGCGTCCCATTCTCGGCAGCGCGGGTGAGCCATCGCGAACTATGCGGGTCCACCGGCAAACTGCTTACAGGAATATTGAAGGGACTATTATTCGGTAGCTCCTGGCAGCCGCGCGTCTGGTTCTGGGCAGTAACCGAGGCGGGCGCAGAGTAATATCCCGAACCGGTGACGGTTCCCGGGCCGGTCACCTGCCAGCTAAGGCCCGAGCCACAGTTGGCCGTAAAGCTATAGCTTCCGCCGGCCGGCACTGCCACCGGGGTAGAAGGTGTGATCGTACATGACTGAGCTGCAATAAGTTGCCAGGAAGATAGGAGAATAACAACAAACAGAAGGGCCAGAACTATTCGCGACAATGGCGCACCACCGACATAGAATGCCTCACTTTCGTGTGAGATATTAGTCTAGTGATGTAGTCACCATAGAGCTAATTATTAGTGCACGTTCGTGACACCAAAGTAACCATTGTTATGTGAAGAAAGTAACTCTTTCGTGCCGCGAAGCTATTTCTTCCGCGGTTGCGTGCCGGGGCTTATCGGCGGTTGGAGAAGTTGCTAGATGTCCTGCAGCAGAAGGCGCTCGGGCGAAGGCAGCAGTACCTTGCCGCGACTCTTGGCTACCACTCCGCTACGCTGCCATTCGCTCATGAGCCGGCTCACGGTGAAAGGAGTGACATTGGCGGCCGCGGCTAGTTCCTCATTGCGGACGGCGAGTTCAATTCCGCCGGTAACTCTGTGACCCACTCCACTGGCGAGGTTCACCAACACTTCTGCCAGGCGCTGGCGTGCCGTGTGACAGCTCAGAGCCACCTGCGTTGCGATCGCAAGGTTGAGGTAATCGGAAGCGATCACCAGAGCGTTGTCCAGAAGTTTGGGGTACCGCGCCGTCAGGCTTCGGATGGACTGGCGGTCCCAGATCAAGACGAGGCTTTCCTTCATAGCTTCCGTACTCACAATGTATTCGCCCTCGCGGAGAACCAGGGTCATGCCACCGAACATTTCGCCGGGTGGATACCAGTGAATGTGTATTTTCTGTCCCGTTTGCGTGAGGAAGAAGCTGCGAGCGCCGCCGCTAAGAACCATAAAGAGGTGGGCCGCCGGGTGACCTTGATTGGTGACGATGGAGTGCGCCAGAAAACGCCGCTGGCGCGCAAGGCTCAGGACCGTGTGGAGGTCGGGCTGCTCAAGATCGTGAAGAAATGGCGGTCTCAGCTTCTTGACGGAGGCGACCAGTTCGTGGAGCGTCATGTTTGCGCGCATAGTGGCGGGGTATTGCGGTGATTCTATGCTCGAAAGCGGCTATCGTCAGCAACAGATTTTAGACGTCGCGATTGCCGGCCTCGGCAATTGGTTCGGCGCTGTTGAACCGGCTGTTGCATCGCTCAAAAACCTGGCGGACGCTCGCCGGACACGTGGAAGGCGCGCTCCAGCGCAATACCGGCCTCGCAGAGCACTCCTTCTTCGAAAAGCGGGCCAATCAATGTCACACCATGTGGGACACGTCGCGGCGGAGAGAATTTAGGCAGCGGGTGAGCGGGATCGGGGGCCCAGTCGCTACGCGCCTCCGGCACTTCGACGAAACCCGCGCGCAAGGTTAAAGAAGGATGTCCGGTGAAGTTGGTGAGCGTCAGCATCTCGTCGCGCAGCGAGGGTACAAGCAAAAGATCGACTTGCGAGAAGATGCGGCCCATCTCGCTGGCGACCATGCGGCGGAAACGATCGGCCTGCACGAAGTCGACGGCGGACAAGAAGCGCGCCTGACGGAAGGTGTTGGGCCACGCGTCGGGGACCTGCATCTTCAGTTCGCCGAGCTTGCCGCTCAGGGTGAGCTCCTCGAAGGAGGCCGCGGCTTCGGCAAAGAGAATCAGGTCGAGCGAATCGTAGGGCCAGTCGGGCAGCGAGACTTCGACCGGAACCATATCAACCTTGCTCACGGTCTGGAGCGCCGCGCGGTCGACATCGGTGGCCGGGGCGTCCTTCATCCAGGCAGGAAAATAACCGACGCGAAGAGCCTTCACGCTGGTGTTGGCGTTGAAGTCGAGCTTGCTGGGAATGCTATTGACGTCGCCTGGATCGGGGCCGCTGATGGTGTTCAGTACCAGAATCGTATCCTCCACGCTGCGCGCCATAGGGCCGAGCTTGTCGAGCGACCAACACAAGGTCATCGCGCCGGTACGCGCGACGCGGCCATAAGTAGGACGCAGTCCCGTGATCCCGCAGCGCATCGAGGGACTGACGATGCTGCCACCGGTTTCGCTACCGATGGCAAAGCCAACCAGCCCCGCAGCCGTCGCTGCGCCCGGTCCGGCACTCGAGCCCGACGATCCCTCTTCCAGCAGCCAGGGGTTCATCGTCTGGCCGCCGAACCAGATATCGTTCAGCGCCAGCGCGCCGAGGCTGAGCTTGGCAACCAGTACTGCTCCGGCGTCGCTCAATCGTTGCACCACCACGGCATTGTCTTTCGGCACGCGATTACGAAATGGCTCGGCGCCGTACGTGGTTGGGATGCCGGCGGTGTCGAGCAGGTCCTTCGCGCCCCAGGGGATTCCGTGCAACGGTCCGCGATACTTGCCGGCGGCGATCTCCTGATCAGCTTGTTTCGCCTGTTGCAGTGCGAGCTCTTTGGTCAGCGTGATCACACAGCGAAGCTTGGGATCGTATTTTTCGAGCCGCGCGAGGTAGATATTGGTCAGCCGCTCGGAGGTGAGCGTGCGCGCCTGGATCCAGCGCGAGAGCCGCGTGACGTTGGCGAAAGCGATGTCTTCGTCGTGTGCCGGAAGCGGTCCGGGATCGGCGTTGCTGGGGACGAATTCGTTGCGCTGTGGCAGTTGCTTCGTCCCGGGCAAGACCGGGTCCCATCGCGACCACGGCGCAACGGTCTCGGCAATCGCTACCTTATGCGGCCCCACGCGTCGTTCGTAGAGCGGCGCCATGGCCATTCGCCAGTTGCCGGCCGCCTGCTCCAGTTCCGGCTGGCTGAAGTTGATTTGGACCAGCTTTTCGGCTTCTTTGAACGTTGCGACCGAGACCTCGGGGCCCACAGCCGGGGCGGTGCCGAACGCCGGTGGAGCGCCCGGAGTGGGTGTGGTCGGGTTCTGCTCCTGGGCGCGAGCCGTGAGAGCGGCCATTGTGGCGAGAGAAAGCTGCGTCAAGAATTGTCTGCGCGAGCTGGACATGGTTTTTCCTCAAGCTGGCGCCAGCGGATGAGCCCTGACGCTTGCTTGGCAAGATACAGTCAGAGACACTGAATTAGCCAGTGTCTTTGCATAAGGGTGGGGGAGCTACAATGTGGCGTCCCACGTTGTAGTAGGGAAGCAATTCTGAGCTATCGTGTCCCACCTTGTGAGAGACACAATGCGGTATGGCATCGAACGTGGGAGTCCGTAGGGTGTCTGACGGTTTTCACAACATTTTTACTTTCCTTTGATGTGCCGCGCTGTGCCCTTCCAGTACTCTCTTATCAATTGCAAACCTGATCGGAGAGAGAGGGGAGATGGCCAAACAGCCGCTCCCCGATTTTTATTGCGGTGTCTGGTTGCCAGTGGTCAGTGGCCCGCCGGCCCCATCCCGCAGCGGTACCCGAGCCACCCGCGACCCGCCGGTCCAACTTTCTGATCACTGGCCACTAGCCACCGGCCACTGTCTTTCACTACCATCTTCTGTTATGTCGGTTCTGACTGATACGCCTGTCTCTTCCTACGTGCCGGTGCATGCGCCGCGCGGCAACGAACTCTCCTGCAAAGGCTGGGCGCAGGAAGCCGCCATGCGCATGCTGATGAACAACCTCGACCCCGATGTCGCCGAGCGTCCGCAGGACCTTGTCGTCTACGGCGGCACCGGCCGCGCCGCCCGCAATTGGGAGTGCTACCACGCCATCGTCAACTCGTTAAGGTCGCTCGAGAACGACGAGACGTTGCTGGTGCAATCGGGCAAGCCGGTGGGCATCTTCCGCACCCACGACTATGCGCCGCGCGTGCTGATCTGCAATTCGAACCTGGTGGGCCATTGGTCGAACTGGGAGAAGTTCAACGAGCTGGAAAAGCTCGGCCTCATCATGTACGGGCAGATGACGGCGGGTTCGTGGATTTACATCGGCTCGCAGGGCATTGTCCAGGGAACGTTCGAGACGTTCGCGGCGGCTGGGCGAAAGCACCTCGGTGGCGAGATGGAAGGCAAGCTGATCGTCTCCGGTGGCATGGGTGGCATGAGTGGGGCGCAGCCGTTGGCGGCGACCATGACCGGCGCTTGCTACCTCGGCATCGAGGTCGATCCCGAGCGGATCCAGAAGCGCCTGCGCACGGGCTATTGCGACCGCATGGCCAATACGCTCGATGAGGCGCTGCGCATCATCAAGGACGCGGTGCGCAGGAAGGAGAGCATCTCGGTCGGGCTGGTCGGTAATTGCGGCGACATCGTTCCCGAACTTGCCGAGCGCGGCGTGGTGCCCGACATTCTTACCGACCAGACTTCGGCTCACGATCCGCTGAACGGATATGTGCCCAGCGGCATGTCGCTCGAAGATGCGTTCGCGCTGCGCAAACGCGATCCCAAGGCATACGTTGAGCGCTCGCTGGATACCATGGCCCGCCACGTCGAAGGCATGCTGAAACTGCAGAAGATGGGCGCGGTGACCTTCGATTACGGCAACAACATCCGCACCTTCGCTTTTGAGCACGGAGTGAAGAATGCCTACGATTTTCCAGGCTTCGTGCCGGCCTACATTCGCCCGCTGTTCTGCGAAGGACGCGGCCCCTTCCGCTGGGCGGCGCTCTCGGGCGATCCGGCGGACATTCACACCACCGATGAGCTGGTGCTGCAGATGTTTCCGCAGGACCAGTTTCTCAATCGCTGGATCAACCTGGCGCGCAAGCGGATCAAGTTCCAGGGGCTGCCGTGCCGCATCTGCTGGCTGGGCTATGGCGAGCGAGCGCAGTTCGGCCTGGCGCTGAACAATCTGGTGAAGCGGGGCAAGCTCAAGGCGCCCATTGTGATGGGCCGCGATCACCTCGATTGCGGTTCGGTGGCGTCGCCGTTTCGCGAAACCGAAGCAATGAAGGACGGCAGCGATGCGATCGCCGACTGGCCGCTGCTGAATGCGCTGCTCAACACCGCCAGCGGCGCCTCGTGGGTCTCCATCCACAATGGCGGCGGTGTGGGCATCGGCTACTCGCAGCATGCGGGACAGGTGACGGTGGCCGATGGGAGCGACGAAATGTCCAAACGCATTGAAAGAGTTCTGACCAACGATCCTGGGATCGGCGTCGCGCGGCACGTCGACGCCGGCTACGATGAGGCCAAGGCGTTTGCGAAGGAGAAGGGAATCAAGGTGCCGATGGCGAAGTAGCCAAGTCGGGCACTGCCGGCCTTGACGCCGGCATAGGCCTTCAGGGTAAGGACAGATGAAGGGCTTTGGACGCAGGCTTGAGGGCCAGCTCTACCTTTACTTCGTGGCCTCGAACTCGGTCCACGGTTGCGAGTCCATATCGTGCAGCAGGTCCTTCTGCCAATCGAACTCGGGATGGGCTGCGAGATGCCGCTGAGCTTTGAAATCAATTCCGCAGGCGTGTCCCGCCGCGGCGACCAGCTGCATCTTTTCCGCCATGGCAGCCGTCGTAGCTTTGTTTTGTACCGTGCCGGCCGGCGCGTAAGGTAGCTGCCACTCACCCATGCCGCGCGGTGAGAGATCGATGTGCCCGCAAAGTGTGCGTTCGCTAGGCTGGTTCTGCTTGGCATAGGCGTCGTAGTGGTCGCTCTCGAAGTGCTCCGCCGCGGCCAGATCGATCTGCCCCTTATTTTCCGCCATCAATTGTTCCCAGCGGACGTGGCGCGCGTTGGCGCTGATGCTGGGGTCGCCACTCTTGAAGGTCGTTTCTTCACGCGCGAGCTTTTCGTTGATGGGAAAGTTGGAGCCCACGAAATAGCCGTCGGTCTTGCGCTCCAGGGTGACGTTTTTCAGGCCCAGCTCGAGGCTGGCAATCTCGTTCTTCTTCGTATCCGCCACGAGCCAATCGTTGGCATAGCCGCCATTGTTGCCGGTTTTCATGATGCGGGCGAAGTCGTCTATCGACTCCGAGTACTGCATGGCCTTGCGGGCGCGCACAAACTCCGGAATTCCCTTGGGATCGTAGCCGTGGAAGTTGCCGATCGTCGTCTCGGTAATAACGATGCCGGCGGCGTTGATGCCGAAGTCGTCGCCGCTGTGAATCAGCCCGGGAAAGCCGTCCATGATGAAGCGTTGGCCCTTGGCGGGCACGATGTCGAAGATGATGGTCCAGCGTTCGCCATCGAGGTAGCTGGTCCAGTTGTTATGCGCGATCACAACCCGCCCGTCTTTGGTGTAGCTGCCAGTCGCGACGAAGGCGCTGCAATGGTCGCCGGGCGCAGCAGCCGCCGACTTGATGTTGTGCTGCTTGTCGTAGCGCTCGACATAGTAGCTCCACTCGAGAAAACCGTTCAGCGCGACCACATCCCAGATGTCCAACTTCACTCCCGCGGCGTTGGCGCCGTCGGTGATGCCCTGCAGTTCCTCGCGATACTCGGTTTCAATCTGCGGCCACATCATGTTCTGAGCGGCATTGCGAAAGAACTGCCAATCCTTGTGATTGTCATGCGATAGCTCAAGTTTTTCGACCTGCAACGCGTCGTCGATCTCCGGTGCGAGCAGGTAGCCGTGCTGGAAACCGATCTGCGCCGGAGTTCCGGCGAGGTGCACGTAAGTCCAGCCCTGCTCGGTGGGACGGCGGAATGCCCCCGCCAAACGAGGATCGCTGGCCGACGCCTGTTTCGGACTGGGCTTGCCGTCAGCGGCGAACAGCATTGCGCATAGCGCCGTCCACAACAGGCCAAGGAAAATGGGAGACAGTCGTCGCATAGTTCCTCTTGCGTGTGAAGATGTGCGCTATGGTAGCAGAGCCCGCTGGGCAGCCAAAAAACAACGGCACGGGAAGGAGAGAACCCGTGCCGTTGCGTGCCGGTTAGCACGCTCTCTGCTGAGAGACCGTTAGTCCTGACCCATCTCGAGGTGCGGATGCTCGACGTGCGGATGCCCGCAGCCGACCGGGCATTCGCCGAGAATCGGCCGGCAAGCCGGATCCTCGCCAACCTCAATGACCGTCGGTGGAACCTTCAGCTCGGCAAACTGCTCGGCCTCGGTTGAGTGCTCTAAGGCGGTAACTGACGACTTGCCGCCGGCAACGACTTGGGTGACGGCATCGAAGTAGCCGGTGCCGACGAAGCGCTGATGCTTCACTGCGCCGTAGCCATGGCTGTATTCACGCGAGAATTCTTTCTCCTGTACGCGCGAGTAGGCGGTCATGCCGGTTTCTTTGTAGGCGCGCGCCAGCTCAAACATGCTGAGATTGAGGACGTGGAACCCGGCCAGGGTAATGAACTGGAACTTGTAGCCCATCTCGGCCAGCGCCGGCTGGAATCGCGCGATCGTCGCGTCGTCAAGCTTCTTCTTCCAGTTGAATGACGGCGAGCAGTTATACGCCAGCAACTTGCCGGGATGCATCTTGTGGATGGCGTCGGCGAACTGCTCGGCTTCCTTCAGGTTCGGCTCTGAGGTCTCGCACCAGATCAGGTCGCAATACGGCGCGTAGGCCAGGCCGCGCGCGATGGCGGAGTCCAGGCCCCCCTGAATCTCGTAAAAGCCTTCGACCGTGCGCTTGCCGGTGCAGAAAATCTTGTCGTAATCGTCGACGTCGCTGGTGAGCAGACGCGCACTGTCGGCGTCGGTGCGCGCCATCACCAGAGTTGGGACGTCGAGCACGTCAGCCGCGAGTCGCGCCGCCACCAGCTTCTGGATGGCTTCCTGCGTCGGCACCAGGACCTTCCCGCCCAGATGGCCGCACTTCTTGGCCGACGACAGCTGATCTTCGAAATGGACGCAGGCCGCGCCCCCCTCGATCATCGCCTTCATTAGCTCGAACGCGTTCAGCGTGCCGCCAAAACCAGCCTCCGCATCGGCAACCAGAGGAACGAACCAGTTGATTCCGTTCTTGCCTTCGGAGTGATGAATCTGGTCGGCGCGGGTGAGCGCGTTGTTCAGCCGGCGGCACAGATTCGGCACGGAGTCGGCAGGGTAGAGGCTCTGGTCGGGATACATCTGTCCCGCGTTGTTAGCGTCGGCGGCAACCTGCCAGCCGCTGACGTAAATCGCCTTCAGCCCGGCGGCAACCATCTGCACAGCCTGATTACCGGTGACGGCGCCGAGCGCGTTGACGTAAGTATCATTGTTCACCATATCCCACAGGCGCTCGGCGCCCGTGCGAGCGAGGGTGTATTCGATATGCAGCGTGCCCCGTAATCGAATCACATCTTCGGGGGCATAAGGACGCTCGATCCCTTTCCAGCGAGGATCGGTTTTCCATGATTTTGCCAGCTGCTGTGCACTCGGTTGAGCCGCCATCGTTCTGATCTCCTCGGTTCTTGCTCCTGCCGGACGTTGTTCACCATGCCGAACAATCCTTCGGTAAGGTGTACACACATTACGCGCCCGCAAAAGTTTGGAGCAAGAGCACTGTTCAGAATATTGAACATAAATTCATAATCACGTACGATGGATTCCGATTCTTCCATTGGTAAACTAGGTTGGCTATGGCGCCACAAAATGACACGTCATCTACCGCCGTCGAGCGCACGCTCTTGATCCTGGAAGCTGCGGCGCAGCGCGAGGGCGGCATGTCAAACGCGGAATTCAGCCGTAAGTTAAAGATTCCAAAGAGCTCTGCCAGCTATATTCTGCGAACCCTGGAGCAGCACGGCTACCTGCGGCGCGATGGCGACGGCGGCCGATACCGGCTGGGAATGAAGGTGCTGAATCTGTCGCGCGCGGCTCTCGGCGGGGTAGACGTTCGCGAGGTGGCGCAACCGATCATGCAGCACCTCGTCGACCGCATTCACATCACCACCCATCTGGCGATCCTTGATCATGGCGAGGCGGTGTACGTCGAGAAGGTCGAGGCGCCAGGGTTCATCCGCATGAACACCTGGGTGGGCCGGCGAATGGAAGTACATTCCACGGCTGTCGGCAAAGCGCTGCTGGCTTATCTGGATTCCAAGGAGCGCGACGCGATCTTGCGCCGTCGCGGCGGGCTGAAGAAGCTGACGTCCCATACGATCACGACGTTGCCGCGGCTAATGCAGGAGCTGAATCGCGTGCGCGAGCTGGGCTACGCTGTGGACGACGAGGAGAACAGCCTGGGCGCGCGTTGCGTGGGCGCTCCCATCTTCAACGGCGAGGGCAATGTGGGGGCGGCGATTGCTTCTACCGGTACCATCAACGCGGTACCGCGTGATGCTGTGCCCCATCTGGCGGACATGATCAAAGAGGCGGCACGCCGCATCTCGCATCAGTTAGGCTATCGCGGACCCTACCCGAAGGCGCCGGAAGGCTACTAGATTCTTGGATCGGAACCAGCCAACCTCTGACGGCGCCTCCATGCTCTGACTACCCTGATGCTTTAGGGCGTCCGGATAAATCCGTGGACATTGCCCGCCGAGTCGCTGAAAATGCCGACGATAACACCAAGGGCATTAATTCCGCTGGCTTCGGTGAAGCTGGCCGAAGGATAGTCGAACGAAGTGTAAGAGCCAGAGCTCCAGATATAGCCGTGTCCGTTGCCGGAAGCATCAACGTAGATACCAACCACGGTGTTCCACACGTTACCTCCACCCGCAAAGGTAAACGACGATCCCGGATAATTAATGGTCGTGTAGTTGCCATGGACCAGCAGATATCCCTGACATGTAGTAGTACAGGTAGGCTCCGCAGTAGTGTCGAAGCTACCGGCCACTGCACCAACCAGGCTCACGGTACTGGTCTCGCTGCCCGTTGCTCCGGGTGGATCGAAGCTGGTGAAACTGCCATTCCGGGACACGAAACTATGGAATGTTGCTGATGTATCGCACGCGGCATCACTACAGTAGAAGCCTGAAAGCTCTCCCAGGTCGTTGATGCTGCTGACTCCGCTACCGGGCGCACCTGGATAGCTCACGGTTGTATATCTACCCCGGCTAAGGACGAAACCGTGGCTGGTGCCGGCTGAATCGGTATAGCTGCCCACGATGACTCCCTCAAGATTAATAAAGTTGGGGGTAGTATTGGTCGCTCCCGGAACGTCAACCGGCGTAAATACGCCGTTCGCCGTTAGCGAGAAACCATGGTTAGCGCCGCCCGCGGTGAGGTTGTAGATGCCGACGCTCGTACCTTGCAGGTTAGGGCCGCCAACAATTTCGGTGAGAACAGCTCCAGGGTAATCAACCTGCTTGTAGGTGGTGGACGCCCATGCGCTGGATAGTGTCGCAAACACAACCGTGATTGTGCAGATCGTCAGGGACCGAAATATCTTGTTCATGTGATTCTCCTCGAGATTTTCGTAAGTTGCAGGGCCGAAAATGCCGGCGGGTAGCAGCTACCCGCTCCAGGTTCACTGTGAGCAGACTAGGTGGAGCATCGGGTTGGTTTGTTAACTTGTTTGCGGACTGGCGAGATGGTGGGGATTCTATACCTGTCTTAGCTGCTGCAGGCGCCAGTTATCTGGTAATGATGTGGAGTGCCTTAATTTGAGTGTGAAGCGCAGGAAAAAGGAGAGTTGTATAGTTCAATGCCTTAGTATACGGCGCCCGTGTGGCTCAGCAGCTACTCTGGAGTGTGGATCACAACCTAGGGTCAATAGTGTTGTCGCAAAAGCTTCACGCCTAAGTGCAGCAGATTGATTAGTCACTAGATTCGAGAGTTGCTTCAGTCCCGGAAGTGGTATCTCACCAGGTCGTATACCGCCATCACACCGTCGCTCCAGCTGATCTTCTTGCCTTCGGCGTAGGTGCGCCCGTGATATGCGATCGGCACTTCGTAGATGCGAGCGCCCAGCTTGGCCAGTTTCACTGTCATCTCGGTCTCAACGCTGAAGCGATCGGAGTGCAGATGCATGTTGACCAGCAGCTCGCGGGTGAAGACCTTGTAGCAGGCAGTGACGTCGTGGATAGCGAGGCCGGTGAGCACGTTGCACATCAGGGAGAAAATACGGTTCAGCACATACCGCGGGAAGCGTGGCACCTTGTGCGAGCCGAAGTGAAACCGGTTGCCGAAGACGGCGTCGGCATGACCTTCGAGGATGGGGGCGATGAGCGCCGGATAATCGCGGGGATCATACTCCAGGTCAGCATCCTGGATCAGCACCAGCTCGCCGGTGGCATGCTCCAGGCCGGTGCGCACGCCGGCGCCCTTGCCCATGTTCTTCGCGTGCAGTATCAGCTTCACGGTGTTGGCGCCGTTGCCTCCCAGCAGTTTCTGGAGGTCGGTTTCCTGTAGAAATTCACGCGTGCCGTCTGACGAGCAGTCGTCGACGATGATCATTTCTTTGTGGAGACTGAGCGGCTGCCGCGCCACCTGCCGCAGAAGCTTCATCACCGTGCGGTGTTCGTTATAGACCGGGATGATGACCGACAAGGTGTGATACTGCGGCAGAACTTCGTCCTGCTCGAGCTCCGGGAGATCTTCGGAGCGATTTTCTGACGCGGTGCGAGGGCGAGTTTCGGAAACCAAATACACTCCAAGGATGATCAGCGACGGATCGAGAGGATGCCGGTAACGAGGTTCCGGGAAGCAGATATAGTAAATCAGCGGGTAAAACACCAGAAGCGTTGCGAACAGAAACATTCCATGAACCCGCCGCTTGAGGGCCAGCAGCAAGCCCCAAATCCCCATCACTGACAAGAAGAGAGTATGTGTGTTTTTGGTCTCCGCCAGCCAGCCCCATTTTGCGAGGCGGGGCAGTCCGTTCCAGAAAAACCAAACGCGGCGCAACGTGATCACCGCGAATTTTTGCGGGTGCTCGCGGATCCACTGGTGCGCCAGGCGCCCTTGTTCGGCGCAGAAGGCCAGCTCGCCCATCTGCTTGTACTTCGCCAGCATCACGTCACTCTGGCTGGGATGGAGCGCGAGCACGTACTGGCCTTCAGACAGCGGGTTGTTGGCGATGCGCAGCTCGTTGCCCGCATTGTCACGGATAGGCACAAACTGCCCCATGACCACGTAATCGCGCACCAGCCACGGCATGATGGTCATCCAGAACATTACCGCGCCCACCGCAGCGGGTATGATGAAGCGCTTGCCGCGACGATAGAGCTGGTACGCCAGCCAGCAGCCAGCGAAGGGAAGAAACGTTACCGCGGCGGGATTGGTCAGCGCCTCGATTCCCCAGAGCAGTCCGTAGCCGAGCCACGATGAGGCGCGCTCGTCGCCTTCCATCTCGACCGTCAGCATAAAGAGCAGGCTGAGCAGGAAGGTTGAGAGGCTGGTCTCCCAAATCCATTTCACGGACCAATAAATAGTGTCGGGATAGAGCGCCCATACCCAGCCGGACCACAACGCGACTTTCAGCCCGAAGATGCGGCGCGCGGTGCGGTAGACCGTCCAGGCCGTAAGCGCGCCGAAGATGCTGTTAAAAGTCAGTATCGCGAAGGCCGAGGCGCGCGTGTAGCTGCCGAAGACGCGAAAGGCGATGGAGACGACCCATGGATAAATGGGAGCGGTCCACGCCGACGGGCCGGTGTTGCCGCCGAAGGGCGAGCTGAAGCCTTGGCCGTGGGCCAGCGCGTAGCCGATGCGGCCGATCTCCCACCCGAATCCGAAGTTGTGCTCGTTGGTGCGGATGCGATAGGTGTGCGCGAGTGCGATCCACAGCACGCGCACGGCGAAGCCGACGATGACCATCCACAGCGGCGAATGCAGCATGGCTTGCCATTGGGGCTGCGGCGCTGATGCAGTTGTTGCGGAGGTCGGCGCGAGGCGCGCCGGTGAGGATGGGGCAGGCATTGAGACTGCGAAAATTGTATCGTAACCAGCGTTACTCAAGGAGATTGCCGAGCGGACCGAGCGCGAGATTCAGGTCCTCCGGCTTGAGCCCAAACTGATCGGCGAGCTCCTTGATCTTGGCCTCGAGTTTCATCAGCGCCAGTCCCATTTCTTCGACTTGCTCGTCGGTCAGCGTCCCGCCTTCCATGCGGCGAATGGCCTGTCGTTCGAGTAGCTGATGCAACAGTTCGATGAGCCCGAGGACGAGCTTGGCCAGCCCCTGTTCGATCGTTTCCTGATTGCAGTCGATGCGCTCCACCGGCTGGTGTGCGCTGGACTGCAATTGACGCCGCAGCTCCGCGACAGTCGAGGCCACTTCTTCGGGAGTAAGCTGCTTCGGCTTATCCACGTTCGGCCTTCACAGTTACGAATTCACCCGGCGGCCATGGACCGCTCAGCCGCAAGCGAACGCCTTCTGACCCTCCTGCGGTACGCAGCGAAGCCAGGAACCGCTCGCGACAATCCCGCGGCACCAGCGCGAACCAGCGATAGGTCTTGCGCTCCAGCCGTCCGCGCCACTCGCGAACCGAATCTCCAGTCACGCTCTTTAGTTTGTTCTCGACGGACGAAATCCTTGCCGTCGATTCCTGGAGTCGCTTCAGGTACTCGCGGCCGCTAACCGGCGCAGCTGTGTCGGCAGGAGCCTCGGCGCTCCAGGTAGCGACGATTTCGTACTGCACCGCGTTCTCCACCCGCGCCAGAGCCTCACCATACAGTTCCTGCTCCGATGCGAGGTGCTGTTCCAGATTGTCGCTGCTGTCCAGCATGGTCGGAAAGCGGAAGGGAATCGGCGTGGTGACGGCGAGAATCTCACGCAGCACCTGATGAAACTGCAGCGCCGATTGCTTCATCACCTCGGGGCTGCCAAGGCTCGCCTCAACGTCTTCAAGGGTGCTCCAGTAAACGCGAACCCCGAGCACCTCACGTGATTCAACTGCAGCGTTGCCGACACCGGCCTGAACCGTGATCGGCGAAGCCGGCTGTGTAACGCAATAAAGAAGAGCTGGCATTATTCCGCCGCAGGCCCGGTGTGAGCGTTCAGGTTGCGCAGCGCGGTCTCGACCGAGGTGAGAATAACGTTCAGCCCGACGTAGACCAGGTCGACGCCGGCCAGCGAGATAACGATGCTGCCATGAATGACGACGCCGGAGTTCAGCACGTGGTCGAGGATGTCGAGGAGTGACGTCTCGCCGTCGCCGTCGATGGCGAATGTGGTTTGGACCGCCTCAGGCATGCTCCCCCACAAACGAATACGGCGGCCACGGCCCGCTGCAATCGATGCGGCGCCTGCCGTGCCACTGAGCAGCGTATTTCTTCAGCGTCGCTTCCAGTTTCTTGCGGTCCTTGCGGCGGATCAGCAAAGCGCCATGCCACACCAGGCCGGGCTGTCCGGCGCTGGCCTTCCCTCCGGGAGTGTCCGCGACGGCGATGTCTTTCAGCATAGAGACGAATTGTGCGACGTCTGCATCGAGCTTCCTGGCCGTGCCCGGCTGCTGCATCGCGGCTTTGCGCCTCAGATAATCCGCACCGCTGGCCGGGGCAGCTGTAGCTTTAGATTTCGGGGCGGCGAGAGCAAAAACTTTGACGCCCCATTCGTCGGCGTCGGCAACGCGAGCGAAGGCCGTTCGTAAAGCGCTCTTGCGCTTGTCGATGTGCTTGGCCAGCGAGGTCTCGGTGAGGAAGACGGTGGCGAAGCGCGCCGGCAATGTCGGGAGCTGACTCGCGATCTCGGCAACCACGCGTTGATGCCGCAGTCCCGCAGCGGCGAGCCACTCCAGGTCCTGCATGCGCTCGGTGATACGGTCAGCGTAGTCAGCTTTGGGAACGCGGCTGATCCAGCAGAGATTATCTTCGCAGCGTACCGCTTCCACCGGCGCCGAGCCATCGATACCTTCGGCGTTAACCGGCGGCGCAGTTCGCTCCGGCAATCGCGAAATCGCATAGAGATAAAGAACCCGCGCAGACGCGGCTCTTTTCTTAGGCGGCTTGGCGGCGGACTTTGTAATCGTGGGCATCGCAGTCGATCAAAATTGTACCGGATTGGCTTGATTACCTACTCGAGTCGCCACAGTTCGCGCGTGAAGTTTCGCAGAGCTTTGGCGCCGGCGATTGGCTCGCCGGATTCGCGAGCAATCAAAATCTCGCGGGTTCGCTCGTCGCGCTTCAGCTTGGCCAGCGAGAATGCCTGCCATTGCGCTGCCAGTTTGCATCGCGGACATCGCGTTTGCTCGGACAGCACGCGATTCACGATGACGGCGCGAACCGGTGCGCGCAGGTCCTTGAGCGCTTGCCTCAGGCGCTGCGTCTCGTAATTCGGCAACGGCTCAGGAAGAGTGACGACCACGACGCTGCTGCGTTTGGGATCGCGCAGGATGTCGGCCAGTTCGTGGGCTTGCTGCGAGAGCTTGGCGACTTCGACCGCAGCGTCTTGCGCGATCGGCAGCGAACGGTGCGCGGCGAGCATCTTCAGCAGAAGCCGTGACCATGCAAGCAGACGCGCGGGTGTTCGCAGCACCTCGAGGGCATGGCCGGTCGGCGCCATGTCGATGACCACCCGTCCACCGCCGTGTAGCAGGTCAAGAATGCGAAAAACCGCAAAAAGTTCGTCCACGCCTGGCGGGATGACATCCAGCAGGGCCAGCAGGAATTTTCGATCGAGGCTGAGATCGATATGGACGCCACGGTCGTTGGCGGTCATCGCCTGGTTGAGGCGGGCGCGCAATTCTTCGGTCCACAAACGGTATTGGGCGACCGCATCGAATTCGACCGCAAGCAGTTTACTGTCGCGCAGCACCGGTGTGGGTTTGTTGCCGGCCTTTGCCAGGAAGACGTCACCCAGAGATGGCGCGGGGTCGATCGAACAGATGGTGACAGCGTCGCGCCTGACGACTTGGCGATGGTTAAAGGCCAGCGCCGCAGAAATCGTCGTCTTGCCGACCCCGCCTTTGCCGAGTGTGAGAGTCAATGGCGTGCTGAGGTCGGGCCACGACATGGGTTGCAGGCTGATGCGCGCGGCCTTCGGAGGCAGCGAGCGAATGCTGGATGGCAGTCTGCGATGTTCGAATACGTGCGCACCGAAAGCACGTAACGAGGAGATGCCAAGAATTGGCGAGCCCGGATCGTGTGCGAGAAACAACGTCGTCGAAGGGAAGTGCTTGGCAAGGAATTTTCTGGCCGCCGCTGTTTGCGTTGTCTGCGTGCGGCAGCGCGAGCAGTTGCCCGGCATGATCACGGCGCGGTTCAAAACCACCTCGGCGATTTGTTGGGCACCTTCAGCCGCGAAAACTGATGCTGCGCGCACCGACTCGTTCAGCGAGAAGGGTTCGGGCGTGGTGACCAGTACAAGCCGCGAGCCTTCGGCCGACAGCGCGCGTCTCACCCGGTTCACCATCTCAGCCCAGCGATCAAGCGCCGGTTCGCGTTGAACGCGGCCTTGGAAATGCGTGGCCAAGACTCGATCTCGCCCCGCGGCCGTCTCCAGGACGTCGAGCAGCCGCGCGAAATGCTCGGGCATTTGCAGCAGGCGGATGGCGTGTCCCATGGGCGCGGTATCAACCACGACCTCGTGGTAATCGCTGTCGAGCAGTTCGTCCACCGCCAGCAGCGCTGCAACCTCGGCCATGCCAGGCAGGCTGGCATCGAGCAACGGCTCAAGTTCGTCGCGAGTGAAGAGGCTGCCTTTGCTGAGCAGCGCGAGCAGATCGTCGCGCTCATTGGCCAGGAAGCGCTCGATCTGACGATCGGCATCCAGTTGCCGGGCCCATACCTGGCCTTGACTGCGCAGACGCTTCGCACGATCCCCAACCTTCGTTTGCAACACGTCGGCCAGCGAGTGCGCGGGATCGGTCGAGAGCAGAAGGAATCGCCGGCGAGGCTCCGCGGCGGCGCGATGCAGAGCGTAAGCCGCGGAGACGGTGGTTTTGCCGACTCCTCCTTTGCCGATGAAGAAGGTCAAGCGAGGCACGGCACAATGTCGCACAAAAACATGCTCTGCGTCATTCGACAGGCCAATGGCGAAGAGCGACGTGACTCGCGTAACATGAAGTCGCATCCAGCCACCGTCATGAATCAGGTCCTCGCCGCGATCCTCGTCGTTCTTTTGCAGTGCTCAATGCTCCTGGCGCAGGAAACCACGGGCAAGAGCGCGACTCCGTCGGCTTCCGGCCAAGCGGCCGCGCAATCGCCGAACGCCGGCGCGAAGGCGCCGAACACTCCTGCCGGCTCGACTCCACAGAATTCCAGCGGTACAGCGGCGCAAACCCAGGGCAAGGACACGTCCCAGGCCGGTCCCGCGCAGGCCCCCACGCCGCCTGACTACTCGCAGGAGGCGTACGTCGTCGAGCATTACAGCGAGTCGATTCGCTTCGAGAATGACGGCAGTGGCGTCATCCAGACTGACGCGAAGATCAAAATCGTCAGCGAGAGCGGAGTGCAGGCGCTGGGCCAACTCAAGGTGGGATACAGCGCGCTAAGCGACAAACTGGAGATTCCGTACGTCCGCGTGCACAAGCCGGACGGAACAGTGGTCACGGCGCAGGACTCGGCCATCCAGGACCTGACCTTTCCGGACGCGCCGGTCTACACCGATTATCACGAGAAGCACATCAGCGTGCCCTCGCTGCGGCCGGGCGACGTGTTGGAGTACCGTTTCGTCCGCACCATCGCCAACCCGCTTTCGCCAGGGCAGTTCTGGACCAGCTTCAACTTCTCGGAGAAAGGCGTCATCCTCGACGAGCAGCTCGAGATCAACGTACCGAAAGACCGCCAGATCAAACTGAAGACTAAGCCAGGCTTTGATCCGAAGACGACGGAGGAAGGCGACCGCCGCATTTATAGCTGGACCCATTCGCATACCAAGGACGACGAGGAAAGCGCCAAGAAAAAGAAGAAGGCCAGCAAGCCGGACGACGAGATCCCGTCGGTTCAGTTGACCACCTACAAAAGCTGGGAAGAACTGGGTGCGTGGTATGGCAGCCTGGAGCGGGAGCGGCGGATCCCCGACGACACCGTGAAAGCCGAAGCCGCGACGCTGGTTAAGGGCAAGACCGATGACATGGCGAAAGTGCAGGCGCTCTACGAATACGTGTCGCGCAACATTCGCTATGTGAGCCTGTCGTTCGGACTAGGGAGATTTCAGCCGCACGCGGCCGGCGAGGTTCTGGCCAACGGCTACGGCGATTGCAAGGACAAGAACACGCTGCTGGCGGCCCTGCTCGAGGCGGAAGGATTTCATTCATCCTCGGTGCTGATCGGCTCGAAGATCAAGCTCGATCCCGATGTGCCGTCGCCGTCGCAGTTCGATCATGTCATCACCCGCGTTCCCGTCGACGGCAAAGAGATTTGGCTGGACAGCACGCCCGGCGTGGCGCCGTTTCGCATGCTGTCGTACAGCCTGCGCGGCAAAGAGGCGCTGGCCATCCCTCCCACGGGCAATGCCGAGCTGGTGTGGACACCGACAGGCCTTCCGTTTGTGGCGTATGACCGCAGCCGTATCGACGTGACCTTGAACGACACCGGCGGTCTCACCGGGCAAGTAGCCATGAAAGGGCGCGGTGATTCCGAGGTGTTGTTGCGCTACGCCCTGCGGCGCCTGCCCAGCAATCGCTGGAAAGACATCTTCGATCACGTGTTGCGACAGTCGAGCCTGCGCGGGGCGGAGATCAGCAACCTGAAAGCTACCGACCCAAGCGTGACCGACGAGCCGCTCGTGGTCACCTTCGACATAACCGACAACAATTACTTCGACTGGTCGGCGGCCGAGCCGAAGTTCCCGCTGCCTCTCAGCGTGGTCGGCCTTCCTCCCTCGGACGATGACGATTCGGATTCGGACTCAGGCGAGCCCATCAAGCTGGGCGCAATTGAGGAATTCACCGAAGAGCAAGACGTCAAGTTTCCCGCCAAGTACAAGCTCCGGGCCCCGATTGGTGTCGATGTGAAGCGCGATTACGCGGAGTATCACTCCACCTACAAGGTCGATGGTCAACAGTTCAGTAGCACGCGCACGCTGAAGATCCTGATGACCGAAATCCCGCACAGCCGTGCCGAAGACTATGCTGCCTTCCGGCGGGTGGTGGAGGCCGACAAGGCGCAGGAGATGTCGCTGGAGAACCAGTCGCCCGGAGGTGGCGGCGCGGCCGCGAATGAAAACCGGTCCGTGGACGATCTGCACGCCGCAGGTGTGCAGGCGCTGCAAAACCAGAATTACCGGCTGGCCATCGATCTGTTCCAGCAGGTGGTGAAGCTGGAGCCGAAGCACAAATATGACTGGAACAACCTGGGGCGGGCCTACCTGGCGTTAGGACAAACCGAGCAGGCTATCACCGCCATTCAGACGCAGATTTCCATCAATCCCTACGACGAATACGCCTACAACAATCTGGGCAGCGCCTACTGGCGTCAGGGAAAATACGAGCAGGCGATTCAGCAGTTCAAGAAACAGCTTGAGGTGAATCCGCTGGATCAGTGGGCGCACGGGAATCTTGGGCGGATTTATTTGAACCAGAAGCGGTACGCCGAGGCCGTGCCCGAGCTGGAGAAGGCGGTCGAGCTTCAGCCCAAAAACAGCGTGATGGAAATCGAGCTGGGACAAGCTTACCTCGGCAACAATCAAACCGAGAACGGCATGAAGGCGTTCGACAAAGCGATCGCGCTTTCGCCCACGCCGCTCACCTGGAACAACATCGCATATTCGCTCGCCGAGCAGAATGCACAGTTGGACCGCGCCAGCCTGTACGCGGATACGGCGATCCATGCCGTCGAAACGCAGTTGCGCGACGTCAGCCTTGACAAGCTCACGATGCAGGACCTGGGTGTGACTCAGTTGCTGTTTGCCGTTTGGGACACCAAGGGATGGGTTGAGTTCAAGCGCGGCAACGCCGACACCGCCGAGAAGTTCATTCTGCCGTCGTGGCTGGCAGGCGGCAGCGGCGACGAAGCCGAACATCTGGGCGAGATTGCGGAAAAGGCCGGCAAGCGCGACGCCGCCATTCATTACTACCTGCTGTCCGTTGCGGCTGAAGCGCCATCCATCGAAGGGCGTGCGCGGCTGACGGCGCTGGGCGTCAAAGACATCGACGCCCAGACGGCCAAGGTCCGCCCGGAGCTGGCGCGCGACCGTACGGTCTCGCTGAACAAGGCCGATAAAGGCAGGGCGGAGTTTTACCTGCTCGTGTCCCCCGGCAAAATTGAGCAGGTGAAGTTCATCAAAGGCGACGAAAATCTTAAGAGCTTCACCGATGTGCTGCAGAAGACTGACATAGGAATGAAATTCCCACCCAATGCGCAGTCGCACGTGGTACGGCGCGCAGTCGTGCAATGTGGGACTACGGCTTCCGGACCTTGTACGCTGGAGTTGGTTCCATCAGCCCAGGTGCGCACACTGGAGTAGAGTGTTCAAAGCAGGAGTTGTGTATGTCTGATTTGCGATATCCCGTCGGAAAATTCCAGTGGACGGCGCCGGAAACTGAACAGCAGGCCGCGAAAGATCGCGTTAGCTACATCGATGTGATCGCCAGAATGCCCGGTCAGGTGCGAAGCGCAGTTCAGGATCTGAAGCCGGAACAGCTCGATACCCCGTATCGGCCCGAGGGATGGACGGTGCGCCAGGTGGTGCATCATGTGCCCGACAGTCACATGAACGCGTATGTCCGCTTTAAGCTGGCGCTCACCGAAGAGCAGCCGCCGATCAAGCCGTACAAAGAGGCTGATTGGGCGAAGCTGCCGGACAGCAAAATCACGCCCATCGAAGTCTCGCTGCATTTGCTGGCCGCGCTACATGCGCGCTGGGTCGACCTGCTGCAAGCCCTGCAGCCGTCCGATTTCGGACGCACGTTGTACCATCCCGAACACGGCATAGTCACGCTCGATCGCATGCTGGCAATGTATGCATGGCATTCCAAACACCATCTGGCGCACATCACCTCGCTGCGTGAGCGCATGGGATGGAACCATCAGCGAGCTGCCGCGGCACAGCTCTGACACATTGTGGGACGTGCGTTCCTAGAAGTGGGACGGGATGCAGAATTTCACGACGAGTGCCGCACCGTCACACACCGAATCCGAATCGCCAACAGCTTAATCCTCGCGATTCTCGCCCTCGTGATGGTGTGGCGAATCCAGATCCATACTTGAATCATCCGTTAAGAAAGGTGAAATGCCGGCGAACTGCGCTCACGCAGTGGTGGGCATTTCGTCCAAGCCTCGTCGCGGAAATTTCGCGATGTAGTGAACTTTATGTTCCGGCAGAACGTAAATAGCTAAAGGGAGCCAGGCCGCGCTCTGCGCGGATGGCAGTTCAGATGCAGAAACAACTTTGGGGCTAAACAGAATGTTTCGCCAGCGGTTTGGCGGCCCAGGCGAGACAAACTTTGGAGGGCGTGAATACGTCCCCTTGCTGTTTAACCCCGGAGTCACATTCTATGCCGCGCGGCGGGAATTGCAAGTCTCTCGCACGCCCCAATACGCATGGGCCGCCAGAACGATTGTCATCAAGGAGATTGAGCATGACTCGTACACTGGCTCGTTTCACATTTCTGGTTCTCGCCCTCACCCTTTCGATCAACGCCTTTGCGGCTTCCAAGTCGCAGACGATTACCCTTTACCAGGACGCACAGCTGAGCGGAAAGACACTGCCCGCCGGCGAGTACACCGTGAAGTGCAACAACACCGGCTCGACCAGTCAGGTGACCTTCCTGCGCAATGGCAAGGAAGTAGTCACCGCAACGGGACAGGTAAAGCAGCTCACCAGCGTCCCTGAGAGCAACCAGGTCCTCACCCAGGACGGCAACGGCCGCGCCAGCATCAGCGAAATCGATTTCGCGCACAGCAATACCGGCGTGACCTTCGAGTCGGCGACCATGAGCGCCGGCGGCAACTGAAGATGAACCCGGGTGATGCACGCCTTCGGGTGTGCTTCCCATCCGGCTAAGTTGAGATACGGTTTTGGCCGCTGAGTGTCCCCCGAAGGGTCACCTCAGCGGCCGAAGCCGGCTTCCTTCCTGTTCATTGCGCGCCTTGACTAGAGCGTCACTTCAAGTTTTTCGCTAGATACTGTTGGGTGATCTTTTCCACCTGCTCAGCGTCGTCTTTGCGATAGCCCTTAGTGTTATTGGGATTCTCGAAGGCATGGCCGGCGTCGGGATAGATGTGAATCTCGACCTTCTTGCCAAGTGCGGTAAGCCGCGTCTCGAACTTGCGGACATCGGCGACCGGGATCCCCTGGTCCTGGCCTCCGAAGATGCCGAGGATCGAGGCGTGAATCTTCCTCAAGGTTGAGTCTTCCGTCGCCAGGTGGCCGTAGTTGATGACCGCAACCCTCAGCTTCGGATCGGCGATCGCCAGGTCGAGCGCATAGCCGCCACCCATACACCATCCGATCGCCCCCACGCGCTTGGCGTTGACGAAGCTCTGCGCGCGTAGATAGGCAGTTGCCGCCAGCAGGTCGCGCTGCGCGCGGTCTTCAGGCACGCCGCGCATAATTTCGTGCGCCTGGTCGGGCGTGGTGGCCACCTGTCCGCGATAGAGATCGATGGCCAGCGTCACGTAGCCGAGGCTGGCATAGTGATCGGCCTGCTGCTTCACCCAGTCGTTCAGCCCCCACCACTCGTGGATGACCACTAGCGCCGGAAACGGCCCCTCGCCCGCGGGCTTATAGAGCAGGGCATGAACCGTTTCGTCGCCGCTGCGGTAGGTAACATCCTGTGGTTCGATGGCCGCAGCCGAGATCGCCAGCAGCAGCATGAGAGCGGCAAGCAAGAAGGATTTCATAAGGTCCTCACGACCGTGATCCTCGCCATGTTCTCACAAGTGCATCGATGTGGTCATTCCGGGGAGGGACAGGCCGGGCTCAGGTGGAGCCGGCCTCCAGTTCAGCGTCAGGTAGAGCTGGTCTTCAGGTCAGTCCCAGGTAGAGCTGGCCTTCAGGTCAGCGTCAGGTAGAGACGGCCTTCTGGTCAGCCCTAGGTAGAGCTGGCCTCCAGTTCAGCGTCAGGTAGAGCTGGCCTTTAGGCCAGCGTCCAGATCCATTATTTCTTGAAATCTCCGAGCCGGCTTCAGCCGGCGACACGACACGCGCGAGTTCGAATCTTTCATCAGCATCCGAAGGCGTGCGCTCACATCGCAATTGCAACACAGAGAGTACCCTGATGAACTATGAAGCCTATCCTCACCTTTGACCTGAATGGAACGATTACTGACACCGGCGCGCTTGACCCGTTGTTTGCCTCGGCGTTCGGCTCGGCCGAGCGGCGTCACGAATGGTACATGCAGCTGATCGAGCTGGCGATGGCCTGCACCGCCAGGGGCCAGTTCATTGAGTTCAGCAAGCTATCCGAAGCTGCGATCTACATGCTCGCCGAGCGCTACCACGTCTCGCTCACCGGGGAGCAAAGCACCGCGTCTATGGACCGCATCCGCAGCCTGCCTCCGTTTCCCGAGGTCAAGGGCGCGCTCGAAAAGCTCCGAGCCAACGGATACCGTCTCGTCGTGCTCACCAATTCCTCGCTCCGCGGCGGCGAATCGACGCTCCAGAGCGGCGGCATTGCCGAATATTTCGAGCGCGTTCTTTCAGTCGAAATGGTGAAGATCTACAAGCCCTGGCCGCGGGTGTATCAAGCGGCGGCGCGCGAGCTGGGGGTTGCGACCAGCGACCTGATGATGGTCGCCGCGCACAACTGGGACACCGTCGGCGCAATGCGCGCCGGCTGTCGTGGTGCCTTCATCACCCGCCCGGGCGAAGTGCTCTCGCCTACCGATCCGCGCCCCGAGATCATTGCGCGAGATTTCCTCGACCTCGCCGCACAACTGGAGACCGCGTAACAAGCTGTTAGAATTTTTGTATCGCCATGCCTACTCGCAAGCTCACAGGTTCTGAAGTTCGCCGCATGTTTCTGGACTACTTCATCTCCAAGGGACACAAGGAGGTCCATTCGTCCTCGCTCGTCCCGGCGAACGATCCCACACTGCTGTTCACCAACGCCGGCATGAACCAGTTCAAGGACGTCTTCCTTGGCATCGAGAAGCGCGACTACTCGCGCGCCACCTCGTCGCAGAAATGCGTGCGTGCCGGCGGCAAGCACAATGACCTGGAGAACGTGGGCTTCACCAATCGCCACCACACCTTCTTCGAGATGCTGGGCAATTTCAGCTTCGGCGACTACTTCAAGAAAGACGCCATCGCCTACGCGTGGGAGCTGGTGACCTCGCCCGAGTGGTACGGCATCGAGCGCGACAAGCTGTACGTGACCATCTTCAAGGGCGAGCAGGGAATCGCGCGCGACGACGAAGCGTACGAACATTGGCGCGCGGTATTGGAGAAAGATGGCGTCCCCCTAAATCGCATCCACGAGATGGGAATGAAGGACAACTTCTGGATGATGGGCGACACCGGCCCCTGCGGCCCGTGCAGCGAGCTTCACTACGACATGGGCATCGCGGCCAGCGACGCCGGCCATACCGATTGCGAGTTCGGCTGCGAGTGCGGACGCTACGTCGAAATCTGGAACCTGGTCTTCATGCAGTTCGACAAGCAGCCCAATGGAGAGATGCGCCCGCTGCCCAAGCCGTCGATCGACACCGGCGCCGGGCTGGAACGCGTGACGGCGGTGATGCAGGGCGTGATCTCGAACTACGACACGGATTTGTTTGTGCCGCTGATCAAGCGCGCGGCGGAATTGACTGGAGTTTCGGTCGATCAGGAGAAACAGAAAGAAGATGTCGAGCAGTCGCACAAGCAAGCAGCGTCGCTGCGTGTGATTGCCGACCACGCGCGCGCATCGACGTTCCTCATCTCCGATGGCGTTCTGCCGTCGAATGAGGGCCGAGGCTACGTGCTCCGCAAGATTATCCGCCGCGCAATTCGACATGGAAGATTACTTGGGCAGGAAAAGCCGTTTCTGTTCGAGATGGTGTTCGCCGTCCGCGACTTGATGAAGGATGCGTATCCGGAGCTTGTCGAGAGCGCCGACCGCGTCGCGGAGATGATCAAGGGGGAGGAGACGCGGTTCGCGCACACGCTTAGCGAGGGCCTGAAATTCCTAGAGAGCGACCTGATGGAAAACGTTCTTGTAGAGCTTACAGCGCTCCCCGACGCCGCAGCCACGACGTCAAGGGATGAGGAAGAGCGCCTCAAAAAATTCAGCCTCGCCAGGGGAGGGGCTTATGGCGTTCGCCCGATGAAGGATCTTGAGGCTGCCGTGAATGCGCTCACAGCGATGGGAAAGGTCGCAACCTACCCAGGCGAGAGTGCGTTTCGGCTGTATGATACGTTCGGGCTGCCTCGTGACTTCATTGAAGACGCCTGCCGCGACGCTGGAATATCCTTCGGCTCCGTAGGTTTTGATCGCGCCATGGAAGAGCAGCGCAAGCGCGCACAGGCTTCCTGGAAGGGCGGCTCGAAAGCCACGGCATCTCCGCTGTATCAATCCCTGCCGCGCACCGAGTTCGAGGGCTACCACAAGACGCTCACGACCGGGGCTGAAGTGCTAGCGATCATCAAATCCGACAACGGCTCGGGTGTCGGAGCGCAGGAGCTCAAGCCCGGCGAGCGCGGCGAGATCGTGCTCGACCACACCACTTTCTACGCCGATGCCGGCGGACAGGTTGGCGATGTGGGCTGGCTTTACTCCGACGATCACAACACCATCGTCGCCGAGGTCGAGGGCGTTACTTACCCCGTGCAGGGTGTGCGCGCGCATCGCGTCATCGCCCGCCAGCCGATTCACGTAGGCGACAAAGTCGATGCGATGGTCAACGCCGAAGTACGCAACTCGACCATGCGCAACCATACTGGCACGCACCTATTGCATGCAGCCTTGCGCAATGTGCTGGGCACGCACGTGAAGCAGGCGGGCTCGCTGGTCGATCCCGGCCACCTGCGCTTCGACTTCTCGCACTTCGCCGGTGTCGACGACGAGGAGCTGCAGGACATCGAAGACCTCGCCAACAAGGAAGTGCTGCGCAACGACCGCGTCGAGGTCATCGAGGACGTGCCCATCGACGTCGCGGTCAACGAGTACAAGGCGATGGCGCTGTTTGGCGAGAAGTATGGCGACCGCGTGCGCGTCATCAAGATCGGCGACTTCTCCACCGAGCTGTGCGGCGGCACGCACACCGCTGCGACCGGCGAGATCGGGCTGATCAAGATCCTGAAAGAGGGTAGCGTCTCCAGCGGCGTGCGCCGGCTGGAGGCCGTTACCGGCGAAGGCTCGCTGCGCGAGTTCCAGAAAGATCACAAGCTGGAAAGTGTCGTCGCGACATTGGTGCGCGGCGATGAAGAGTCTCCCGCCGACGCGCTGAAGCGCGAGCTTGAACGCCGCGAAGAGGAACTGAAGAAGCTGCGCAAGGAGCTGGAGCAGGCGCGCATGAAGTCGGCTGCATCGTCGGTGTCGTCGGCGACGGAAAACGTGCGCGAGGTGAAGGGCGTGAAAGTGCTGGCCACGCGCGCCGACAACCTGGAGCGCACGCAGCTGCGCACGCTGGTCGACAACCTGCGCAACAAGCTGGGCTCTGGCGTGGTCGTGATGGGCTCGGTGGCCGACGGCAAGGTCGCGCTGATCGTCGGCGTGACCAAAGATCTGACGCAGCGTGTGCAGGCGGGCAAGATCATCGCCGAGGTTGCGAAGAAAGTCGGCGGTTCCGGCGGCGGACGTCCCGACATGGCCGAGGCCGGCGGCAAAGATCCCGCTGCGCTGGATGCGGCGCTCGCCGACAGTTACGGCGTGGTGGAGAGTCTGTTGCAGTGATGGCACCCACGGCACCAGTCTGCACAACCCGTGCGACACCGGCTGGCGTCTCATCCTTGCAGGAGGCTAGGCAACCATGGCAACAGCAAAGAAATCGAGCAGCGGTCATCGCAAGTACAGCAAGAAGGCGCAGAGCAAAGTCGGCAAGGTGATGCGCGAGTACAAGCAGGGCAAGCTGAAATCAGGCCGAGGCGGGAAGGTGAAGAGCCGCAAGCAGGCAGTCGCGATCGGACTCAGCGAGGCGCGGCGCTCGGGCGCAAAGGTGCCGCCAAAAAAGGCAGCGTAGGTGCGGCCCACCCTCTCGCCGAAGCGAGAAGGGTGGGGCACTCAGACCCAGATGGTAGTGCGCTAAATTTACGCCTTCGAGCCGGGTTTACCGACCAACTGGCGCAGCACATACTGCAGGATGCCGCCGTGCTGGTAGTACAGCACCTCCTGCGGCGTATCGATGCGCACCGTGGCATCGAACTCGATGGTGGTGCCATAGGACTTTTTCGCCAGCACCCTTACCGTCTTACCCGGTCCGAAGTTCGCGAGCACCTCGGTCAGCCCGACGATATCGAAGCTCTCTTCGCCGCACAGGTCGTTGCTTTCGGCGTTCTCCTCCGGCAGGAACTGCAGCGGCAGAATGCCCATGCCAACGAGGTTCGAGCGATGGATGCGTTCGAAGCTTTCGGCCAGCACCGCGCGCACTCCAAGCAGACGCGGGCCTTTTGCCGCCCAGTCGCGCGACGAGCCCGAGCCGTACTCCTTGCCGGCAAGCACGATCAGCGGCGTGCCTTCAGCGCGATACTTTTCCGAGGCATCGAAAATCGTCATTTCGTCGCCATCAGGGAAGTGACGGGTGAAGGCGCCTTCGCGATGCGGCGTGAGCTTGTTGCGCAGGCGAACGTTGGCGAAAGTGCCGCGCATCATCACTTCGTGATTGCCCCGGCGCGAGCCGTAGGAGTTGAAGTCCACCGGCTTTACGCCATGTGCGATCAGGTACTCTCCGGCTGGGCTGTTCGGCTTAATCGACCCGGCGGGCGAGATGTGATCAGTCGTAACGCTGTGCGCGAGATAGCAGAGCACGCGCGCGTTCTTGATGTCCTCGACGGGCGCCGGTTGTGCCGGCATGTTCTCGAAGTACGGCGGATGCTTGACGTAGGTCGACTGCTGGTCCCACGTGAAGGTCTCGCCTTCGGGAACGTGCAAACCACGCCAACGCTCGTCGCCCTTGAAAACATCGCTGTAAGCTTTCTGAAAAAGATCGCCGGTGATGTACTGGCGCACCACTTCATCGACTTCCTGGTTGGTCGGCCAGATATCTTTCAGATAGACCGGGCCGCGATTCCCGTTTCGACCGTAACCGAGCGGCTCTTTGTAGACATCGAGGTCGATGCGGCCGGCGAGCGCATAGGCCACGACGAGCGGCGGAGACATCAGGTAATTCGCGCGAACTTCCGAATTAATACGGCCTTCGAAGTTGCGATTGCCGCTCAGCACCGAGGCGACTACGAGGTCCTTGCCGGTCACGACCTCGGAAACTTCCTGCGGCAGCGGCCCGGAGTTGCCGATGCAGGTGGTGCAGCCGTATCCGACGACATTGAATTTCAGCTTTTCGAGATAGGGGAGCAGTCCGGAGCGGGTCAGGTATTCGGTCACGACCATCGATCCGGGTGCGAGCGAGGTCTTCACCCAGGAGGGAACGGTAAGCCCCTTTTCGACCGCTTTCTTGGCCAGCAGTCCGGCAGCGACGAGCACATAGGGATTCGAGGTATTCGTGCAGCTGGTGATGGCTGCGATAACGACAGCCCCGTGATGCAGCGCTTCATCGAGCTTCACGTGCTCCTGAACCGCGTCCTGCTGCGAATCCATTCCGGCGGGATGTCCACCTTCGCCCTCCCAGCGCGATTCTTGCTTGGGAGGAACTTCCTGGCCGGGCTTCAAAAGGCTGGGCAGCGCGTCCTCGAACGACTTGGCGGCTTTGGAAAGCGTGACACGGTCCTGCGGACGTTTGGGACCGGCGATGCTGGGCTCGACGGTTGCAAGGTCGAGGTCGAGCACATCGCTGTACTGCGCTTCCGGTGTATCGGGCGTGAAGAAGAGGCCCTGCTCTTTGAAGTAGGCCTCGACCAGCGAGACCAGATCCGCGTCGCGACCGCTGAGACGCAGATAGCGCAGCGTCTCTTCATCGACGGGAAAGATGCCGCAGGTCGCACCATATTCCGGCGCCATGTTGCTGATGGTGGCGCGATCGGCGAGCGGCATGTTGTGCAGGCCGGGACCGAAGAACTCGACGAACTTGCCGACGACGCCTTTTCTGCGCAGCATCTCGGTGACGGTCAGGACGAGGTCGGTTGCCGTCGAACCTTCGCGCAATTTGCCTTTGATACGGAAGCCGACGACCTGCGGGATCAGCATCGAGACCGCCTGGCCGAGCATGGCAGCCTCGGCCTCGATGCCGCCAACGCCCCAGCCGAGCACGCCGAGTCCGTTAATCATGGTGGTGTGCGAATCGGTGCCGACCAGCGTGTCGGGATAGGCGAGCGGCTTGCCAGTCTCGCCATTCGCGCCGACGAAGACCACGCGCGCGAGATATTCGAGATTGATCTGATGGACGATGCCGGTGTCTGGCGGAACGATAGCGAAGTTCTGGAACGCCGTTTGTCCCCAGCGCAGGAAAGCATAGCGCTCCTTGTTGCGCTGGAACTCCAGTTCGGCGTTCAGTTGAAATGCTTGCGGGGTACCGAACTCGTCGACTTGTACGGAGTGATCGATCACCAGCTCCGCAGGCTGCAGCGGATTAATGCGCTTGGGATCGCCGCCCAGAGTTTTCATGGCATCGCGCATGGCCGCAAGATCGACGACCGCGGGAACGCCGGTGAAGTCCTGCATCAGCACGCGGCTCGGCATGAAGGCGATCTCGCGCTCCGGAACGGATTTCGCGTTCCACGAGGTGAGCGCGCGAATGTCGTCGGCTTCCACGGTCGCGCCGTCTTCACGGCGCAAGAGGTTCTCCAGCAGAATTCGAAGCGAGTACGGCAGGTGCTTCGTAGCGCAGCCCTGTCTCTCCAGAACGTCAAGACGATAGATTTCAAATTCGCGCGTGCCCACGCGCAGTACGGAGCGACTGCCAAAGCTATTCATGGATGGTCCCTTCTAGCTAATTTGAGGATGTAGGAGAGGGCGCGGATTCCAACTTAGGGTGGAACTAACCATCTTAACGCGTTGTTAGGACAGAGTGAATAGCGGCGATTGACTATTACGATCGGCCGGCGCCTCTGCAGGGGGACAAACGCCGCAGGCGTGGCACTTCTTTTGAGCGATGAAGATTCCAGGCCATCAATCGATTAAGCGCGCCGGGAGCCTCCCACGTTCACTGCGTTTTCTTCTGCAACTCTCCGCACAGGTTGTGGAGTTTGGCGTCCTCGGTGAGGCCGTCGGCAATGATGCATTGATCCAGTGCCTGCTTGGGATCTGAGTCTTTCAGCAATCTTGCGAGCATGATGTGCGGAGTTGGCCAATCTGGAGCAAGCTTGGCAGCGATTCGCAACTCAGATATCGCCGATGTCATGTCTTTGCGCTTCTGATAAACGATGGACAGATTGTAGTGGGCCTTGGCATCTCGAGGCTGCAGGGAAAGCGCTTCTTTGTATTCGGCGATCGCCTCATCGGGATGTCCGGCGTCGTCGAGAACACTACCCAGATTCATGTGGGTGTCAGCGAGGCTGGCCCGCTCCGCATCCGTCAGCTTCCCCTTGCCCTGCAAAGCCAGGGCCGCACGGTAATGTTCAATAGCGCCATTGAAATCGCGCTTCATGTAGAGAACATTGGCGAGGTTGTTCTGCGCGCTGGAGAGCTTCGGATTGAGGCGCACGGCCTGCTGATATTGCGCCAACGCTCCGTTTATGTCGCGGTTGTGCTTAAGCGCGAGCCCAAGATTGTTATGCGCGTTGGCATCGTCTGGCCGGACCTTCACCGCAGTCTGCAACTCCGCGATGGCTTCCGCATAGCCTTGACGGTCCAGATACAAGCGGCCAAGGTTGTAGTGCGCCTCGAAGTAGTCGGGGTACTCCTTGATGGCTGCCTTGTATTCCTCGATCGCGTTGGCGGCATTGCCATCGTGCTCAAAAACCATAGCCTCGTGAAAGTGGCGCTCGGCAGCGGCCGGGATGACTTTCGCGGGCTGCTTATCCGTCGAAGCCGGCGTCGGCGGCGGCGTCTGTTGTGGCGCTACGGGGGCCGTGGGTTTCACCTGCTGATTCCCCAGTCCAGGCGCGGGTTGCGGCTGCGGCGCATCCTGAGAGAAGCCAAGGAAACAGGTCAGGCAGAAGAGAACGTGGCCGAGTATGAGTCCGCGAAACAGTTTAGGTAGGCGAGGCATGGTTGCAAGAGGAAGTATATCGCGCAACCGCTGCCCACTTGCGCGCGAGCGGCAACGGCGCGCGCAAAAGCGAAGGCGGTCCGCATGACGGACCGCCGAGTCGGCACTTGCGACATACTTGGTCTGACGGATCAGAAGCCAGAGTGTTACTGAGCCGGCGCCTCTGCCTGCGACGAATTCTGCAGGTGTTCGGTGATCTGACTGATCTCGTTCTGCCGCAGCTGATCAGCCTGGGCCTTCTGCTGCTGGGTCAGCACCTGATTGTAAATCTGACTCTTCAGAGACGCGCGCTGCACTGCGAGTTGGGCCTGAATCTGGGCCTCCTGAGTAGCGATGGACTGCACCGTAGTCTGATTGAATGCGCCGCCCGCTGTGGCATTCAGCATCTGGATGTGCAATTGTCCCAGTTGCTGCATCAGCGGCTTCATGGTCGCCCGCTGCGCCTGAGCAAGCGTCTTGATCTGCTGTTTTTGAGCGCTGGTGAGATTCAATACCGTGGCCAGATGGCCCATGTAGTCACCGTGGCCGCCGAAGCCGCCAGGGCCCTGTGCATACGACACCAGTCCCGTACCCGATAGCATCAGAGCCAGCAACGCCGTACCGAAAAACTTAACCTTCATACCTTTTCTCCTTCTCGACAGATCGTCTGTCAATTGTCCGAACCCGGCTGGCAGGAACTCGGCGGTAAAGTCTGGTTACGCAAGGTTAAGTTTTGTCGCATACCCGACTCTCCTGCCAGTGCTCATCCGCCCGGCTCCTCTGTTGGCATTTCAGATCCGTGAGGCCAGGGGTTCCAGGAAATCGATCGAGGTAATGACTTGCTCAACCAAGACGAGACGCGAAGCCGGATTTGACAAGCAGGCGAAAGAAAACGCCACGACCTTCGCCGTGGCGTGATTCCGGGACCGCGATGAGCGCTAGGGCACCAGAGCGGTTTCTTTCTCTCGCCCGGCTGCCTTCAGAGCGTCGCTGGCGCGCTCCTTCTCGCCGACTTCATCCAACTGGAGATGCTTAGTCTCCGGCGAGTACAGCAAGCTGACGAACGTCATGATGGCTCCGATGGTCAAGATGACCGCGGGTGATAGCCAGGTGTCATTGCCTTCGATGGCGTGGATGAAGGGAATCTTGTGCGCCCAAAGGGTGTATATGGGGAACCAGGCTCCAAGAATGGCGCCGGCAGAGTAGCCGAAACCCACACCCGCTGCGCGACGCTTGGTGGGGAAGCGCTCACAGAGATAGGCAGGAACAATGCCCCACGCGAGCTTCAGCATGCCCGCCATGCAACACCCCAGGATCGCCATTCCGATATTCCGGGCCAGGGCAGCATGGTAGAGGACGTAATAAACCGGAACGCCCATTATCACGAGAAACACGCAGTACCACTGGGTCAGGATCTTCCTGCCGGTATAGTCCGAAAGCCAGCCGTAAAAGTTATAGCCCAGGAACGAGAGGAACAGGGCAAATCCGTAGATGAGGCTGTAGGTGGTGGTGTCGAAACCGCGCCCCCCGAGGGTAAGGATCTTTGGCAGAAATCCGTAAACCGAGTAGTCGGTGAGGAACAGGCCGGTCATGAAGACGAAGACCTGGAGGAAGTCCCACACTTGCGGAGCCTTGAAGAGGCTGAGAAATGGCGCCTTCTCAATCTTGCCCGCAGCCTTAGTCTTCTCGAACTCCGGCGACTCCTGTAGGTTACCCCGGATGTAGAGGGCGAGGAAAACGGGGATGACGCCGGTCACGAACGCGATGCGCCAGCCATATGCAGACAATGCTTCTTTGCCGACAATCGCCGAGATGGCCGCGAACACCAGGGCCGCCAGGACATAGCCCATCGGGAAGCCCGATTGGATAAAGCCGCTAATCTTACCGCGCTTTTGCTGTGGAGCGTACTCGATGGCGAAGGTGTGGCCCACAGCATATTCGCCGCCGAAGAAGCAGCCCATGAAGAAGCGCAGCACGCAGTAGAGGACATAAGCCCCCGCGCCGGCCTGCGCATACGTGGGCAAAAAGCCGGACAGCAACGACATGACACCTACGCCGCCGATGGTGAGGATCAGCAGGAAGCGACGTCCAATCTTATCGGCATAGGCTCCGAAGAAAGCCGAGCCGATCGGACGGGCGGCCATGGTAATGGAATAGCCCAGCACGATCGCGATGTACTGCCACAGCGCGCTGCCTTTAGGTGAGATGAAAATCTTGCCCAAGATGGGCGCCATGACGATGACCATAGCCATGTCGTAGGCGTCGAGCCCAAATCCCAGAAACTGGGAAGTCATGGCCATCCTGGTTTGCTTGGAGAGAGTCTGTTCCGGCATAGGAGCTCCTGCTACAGAAAATGGGCCGCGATGGAGCCTTGTTTACCACATCGACGACATGGCGACTGGCGACGCACGTCACGGATACGTGTGACTTGTTACCCGGGCCGCGGGGGCCTTGTCGCTCGCGCTCGCGAAGAAGTCCAGGCAATGGAATTGACAAAACAGAGCCGCTGTTGATTTCAATCCCCCAAAAGTTGTATTTCGTGGGATGGAGCGTAGAGGAATTGTCTGTAATCCCATTAACGCCAGTGTAATCAGCATCATAGCTGCTTTTCTCTGGTTGACATTGTAACCCGGTGTACATCCAGGTTGTGATGCGCGTCACAAACTGTCGTGAGGGATGTCCGCCTCCCTATCTGTCCCCTTCTTCTAGATTTCCGCCGAGGGCCAATACCCTGGGGAGACGCCTGTTCTCGTCTCGGTGACACCAGCAGCATAACTGGGCCCGGATTGCGCCACTCTCTTGCGGAGGCGAGGATGCGAGATTCTTTCCGGTTAGTGATAGTGATCCTGGCCGTAGTTGGGTGTTTGTTATTGCCGGCGGCGCTATGCGCGGCGGACAACAATAACAACGCCGCGACTGCGACGGGTGCAACAGGTGCTAGCGCTGCATCGGCAGCACCTGCGAGTGGCGCCAGTCCTGCTGTTGGAAGCGCCGCAAATACAACCCTGCTCGACCTGCTCGTGAAGAAAGGCATTCTGACCTCTTCGGAGGCCGGCAGCCTGCGAAACGTTTCCGGGTCGGCAGGCATGGACCAGTTGTTGCAGTTGCTGAAGGCCAAAGGTGTGGTCAATGACTCGGAGGCAGCGGAATTGAAGGCCGCCGCCGATGCCGACCCAACCCACTCCATCGTTGACACCGAGTCCTCCGGGATGGGCAACTACAGCCTGAGCAGTCCTCAGGCAGCCGCCCAAACCAAGCCGGCAGAGACGCGTCCCAGTGTCGTTCCTGCGATCGCGCCACTGCGGGTGCTCCCCTTGGGCCCACCGGTCAAGGAAGGCATTGGTCCTGCGCTCAAGCTGGGCTCGGGCGCGTTTCTGGCACCGTACGGCTTCATCAAGTCGACCGCCGCATACGATTCCTACCAGCCTTACGGTGATGACTTCATCAAGCCGCTGTTCCTGGCCGGCGGCACCAACTCCGGCCCGGGCAGCAATTCGGAATTCCACCTGAAGGCGCGCTCCACTCGATTTGGCTCCAAGTTCGAGTGGCCTGACGTCTCCAAGAACATCACGATCACCGGCCAGATCGAGGCCGACTTCGAAGGCAACTTCAGCGCCGTCGACAACCGCAGCGTCTCCACCCTTCGCAGCAATGCGTTGTCACTGCGTTTGGCGTACGGACGCATCGATTGGACACTTAGGCCGAATACCGACATGTTCTTCGAAGCTGGACAGGATTGGACGATTTTCGGCTCAAGCGCGCTCATGAACCTGTTTGAGACGACATTCTTCGGCGCCTACTGGGGCAACATCTACGAGCGTTCTCCTCAGTTCCGTCTGGGATTCGTTCAAAAACTGGGTGGCTCCCTTGACTGGAAGCTCTCGCCCGAGTTCGCGATCATGATGCCGTCTGAGGGCGACACTCCGGGAACCAGGATCACCTGCCCCGGCACTGCGCCGGGTAGTACCGGCGTTTGCACCCTGGCTAATCTCGGACTTGCCAGCCAGATCGGTTATGGCGAGCGCGAGGGCGCCGACAACGGTAAACCGGAAATCGAATCCAGGGTCGTATTGCAATTCCAACCCGACAAAGCTCCCGGCGTGGTGCCGGCGCAGATCCTGTGGAGCGGCTTCTACGCGGGCCGGCAGCAGATCGTGACCTCGGCAGGCGTTCCTGCAGCTTTTCTGACGGCGTTTCCTGACGGCGCCACTACCCATAGCAACGGCTACGGCAATCAAGTAGCAATCTCGATCCCGACCCGCTGGGCGACAGTCGTAGCCAGCGGCTACACGGGAGCTGACCTGAGATTCTTCTTTGGTGGCCAGACTCTTTCCTATTACTCGCAAGGCGCCGGGCTCACCGGTACTGCGAGCGGCTTCTCCAGCGACTACAACGCGGTCACATTTGGTTTGAGGAATGGCGTGCCCACAGTGGCGCCGCAAGAGCCGATTCGTGGCTACGGCGGATTCGTCCAGCTCGGACTTCCGCTCTCGCGTTGGTTCAACGCCGATCCAAAAGGCAGAAATGCCGGATGGCAGGCTTACTTCGAATACGGTCTGGACGCAGTGAACGCCCACGACTTCTACCTTGCTAAAGACATTGGCGCGACCGGCAGCGGGCCCATCAAGAGCACGATCAAGGCCGCGACCGTCTTTTACAAGATGAACCCCTGGGTGCAGTTCGGCTTTGAAGAGAGCAAGTACGAAAGCTATGGTGTACCAGCGAGCAGCGGTGCCGATAAGGGCGTCTGCAACGGCACTTTGGTCGCCGGCAAGCCAAGCTGCAGTGCAACCGATTGGCGCTCGGAATTTGGCCCAGTCTTCACCTTCTAACCTCCAACCAGCTGTGACAGCCAAGGGCGGCGCCAGAAGCAGCCGCCCTTCCTGTTAGCTGTTAAGACCGGCGTTTGGAAAGATCGCGGTGTCTCGCCGTTAGTCGCAGTCGCTCAGCAAACCGGCTGCGATTGACGGAACCGCATCGCGCCCATACCATACTCTGCGCAAGCAGCAGGAGCGTTTCATGCGCAACTCAGTTCTGCTCGGCATTCTGATTCTCACGTTTGCCGGCTTGGCTGCAGCTCAATCCGCCAGTTCCTCACCCGATGCTCAGGCGCCGGCCAATCTGCCCTGGGACATGAGCGCGCTTACCGGATGTCTTACGCAGAAGATGGGGCAATACACTCTTATCGATGAGGAGGGTACTTCCCATGACCTGGTGGGCAGCGCAGGAAAGCTGCGTCACGAGATAGACCACCAGATTCAGGTAATCGGCAAGCCGCGTATCAGGACGGTAGACGGTACCTTGCCGGGCGGCGCTTCCTCGGCCGTGGAGAAGCGGGTCTTCGAAGTCAAAACTGTCAAACATCTAGCGGATAAGTGCACCACACCCGGCCAATAGAACGCGGCGCCGATTCCGCTACTCAAAATTGTGTTCTCCCGAAAGTCGGGCGATAATCCGCTGAGGCCGGCAGCAGCATCCGGCCGAATTACCAAGAAGGGGAGGGACCTTTGCGCAAGACAATGGTGTTCACCCTGGTGCTGCTATCCTCGGCCATTTGGCTGCAACCGAAAGCTGCAGCTCAGACCGGCGGCAACACCTCCACAATCAAAGGCTGTCTGGCATTCAAGGATGGTCGTTACAAGCTTACCGACAATAGTGGACAGGTGTATCAACTTTCCAACGAAGCTAACAAGCTGCAGAAACAAGTGGGCCATTGGGTCGAGTTGACGGGCATGGCCGGCACGCGGACCAGAGACTCATCGCAGCAGGGCGTGGAGTCTTCCGTGAAGGAAGAACACGTGTTCAGGGTCAAAACCGTGAAATGGGTCGCGGACAGTTGTTCCGGGCAGTGAAGTTGGCTACGGGCTACGGTCGATCCGCTTGCTGACCGCGGGCGGATCGACGCGCGGACGTTTTAGCCGTTGAAGCGTCCGCAGGATCCCTCTGATTCGGTCACGGCATCCAAGTTGGCGGGGCAGAGATGCGATCGGTTCTATTGGCTTCCGCTCTTCTGCTGGCATTGGGGATCTCGACTGCCGCGGCACAGGGCATTCCTTCCGGAACTGTTCTGCCGGTGATGTTGAGCTCCACGCTCGACGCACGCCACGACAAGCCCGGCCGTCTCATCACGGGTAAGATCATGCAGGACGTGCCCCTATCGGGGGGGCAAACAATCCCTCGTGGGTCTAAAGTTGTTGGTCACATCGTCAGTGTGCAGCCTGCGTCTGCCTCCAATCCCTCGCAGCTCAAGCTTAAGTTCGACCAGGTTGAAAGCACGGGCATTCGCATTCCGGTGACCACGCACCTGCGGGCGCTGGCTTCGATGAATGAGGTCTACGAAGCGAGAATGCCGACGAATGCCTGGGACGATTACGGCACCTCGCCCAGCGACTGGAATACCGTGCAGATCGGCGGCGCAGGCGTATATCGAGGTAACGGCGAGGTTGTCGAAGGCGGTGAGGTCGTTGGCCGGGCCACTGATGATGGCGCAGTAAGCGCCAAACTCATCGCGGCGCCGAAGCGCGGCTGTTTTGGCAGCAGCGACGGCGAACAGGCGCTGTGGAAGTTCTCGCCCTGGTCGTGCGGGACCTATGGGCTTTCTGACCTGAAGATTGTCCACCCGGGGCCGGGGAACGAGGGCGAGATCGTACTACAGTCCAGCAGCAATGTGCACATCGAGGGTGGAAGCGGTTGGCTGCTCCGGGTCGGTCCGGCGGCCGAAAGCTCCGAACGCGCGAATTGAGATTGTCTTGACTGTGCGGCTCATCACACCCCGCTGTGACTTAATTCCGCGCCTCGCCTCGGCACTTGTTCTAACCTCAAGTTGGTGCAGCCTGGAGTCCGCGTCCGTCGATCGACGTATCGGGCTGCCTATTGAGACAGAATGAAGATGGCAACCACTCTTGTTGCACCCGCCGAAATGACCTCTCACGAAATTCAGTCCGCCCTGAACGGGTTTGTGCCCAGCGAGCGCATTCTGGTGCGGCCGATCGAGTTGATTGCATGGGCTTCCGATGCCAGCTTCTACCGCATGATCCCGAAAGCTGTCGTGCAAACGCAAAACGTCGAGGAGATCCGTGCGCTTTTCGCCTTCAGCCAGCAGAACCGAATTCCCATGACTTTCCGTGCTGCCGGTACCAGTTTATCGGGGCAGGCGATCTCCGACGGGCTGCTGGTGGAGGTGGCGCGCAATTGGCGCGACTTGCGCGTGGAAGAAAGCGGCAAGCAGATTCGCCTGCAGCCGGGTGTGCTGGGGGCCCGCGCCAATCAGGCGCTTACCGCCTACGGCGCGAAGATTGGACCTGATCCGGCGTCGATCGCGACCTGCACCATCGGCGGCATTCTTTCGAACAATTCCAGCGGCATGTGCTGTGGGGTGGAGCAGAACGCCTATCACACGCTGGGATCCATGAAGTTCCTGCTGCCCTCGGGTACATTGATCGACACCGCGGCACCGGGGGCTGATGATGAATTTCATGCGCGCGAACCGGAATTGGCGCGTGGCATTCTCGAGTTGAAAGCACGGATTGAGCGGAATTCCGCGTTGCGCGATCGCATTCGCAGTAAGTACCGGATGAAAAACACTACCGGCTATTCGTTGAATGCGTTCATCGATTTCGACCGCGCCGTCGACATCTTTCAGCATGTGCTGATTGGTTCCGAAGGCACGCTGGCGTTCATCGCCGAAGCTGTGCTCAACACGGTTCCCGATCTTCCGGTGAAGTACACCGGCCTGCTCTTGTTTCCAGACTTATATGCTGCGGCTGATTCGATTGTGCCGTTGCGGCAGGCAGGCGCGAAGGCGCTGGAGATTATGGACCGCGCTTCCTTGCGTTCGGTGCAGAACCAGGCGGGCATACCTGCTTCGATCCGCTCGCTACCGGAAGGTGCAGCCGGGCTGCTGGCGGAGTTTCAGTCGGCCAATGAAAGTGAACGGCCGGATCTGGAGAAACTGGCCGTTGAAGCCGCAGCGACCTTGAAGCTGTTCGAGCCGGCGCAGTTCACTCACTTGGCCGCGGAGCAGGCGCTGCTGTGGAAGATCAGAGCGGGCATGTTTCCGTCGGTTGGTTCGGTGCGCAAGAGCGGTACGACGGTGATTATCGAAGACGTGGCATTCCCCGTCGAGTCGCTCGCCGACGCCGCGGACGCGCTCACCGGCTTGTTCAAAGTCCACGGCTATGACGACGGCATCATCTTCGGCCATGCCAAAGACGGCAATCTTCACTTCGTCATCACACAAGGGTTCAACAGTAATGCGGCGATCGACCAGTACAAGTACTTCATTGACGACCTGGTGAAGCTGGTGCTGGAACGTTATGACGGTGCGCTGAAGGCCGAGCACGGCACGGGACGTAACATGGCGCCGTTCGTGGAGAGTGAGTGGGGTCGCGAGGGTTACGAGATCATGCGGCGCCTCAAGGCGTTGACGGATCCCGAGAACCTGCTGAATCCCGGCGTCATCATCAACGCCGACCGCACTGCTCACCTCGCCAATTTGAAGCAGCTGCCTTCGGTCGAGCCAGAGATCGATAAGTGCATCGAGTGCGGTTTCTGCGAACCGAAGTGCCCCAGCCGCGACCTGACCTTGACGCCACGCCAACGCATCGTGGTGCGGCGCGAGATGGCCCGCTTACGGCAGTCGCCGGACGGCGCGCAACTGTATGACAACCTGGACGCGGAATTTCCCTACATGGCGCTGGACACGTGTGCGACCGATGGACTGTGCGCCACGGCGTGTCCGGTGACCATCGATACTGGGCAACTGGTAAAGCGCTTCCGCAACATCCGCGCCTCGGCGAAGGCCCACAGCTGGGCGGCTCGCATCGCACGCAACTTTGGCCTGACTGAGAGGATGCTGCACCTCGGATTGCGTTTTGGTCACGGGATGCAAGGTGTAGTTGGCATTGAGGGAATGCGCTCACTTACGCGCACGATGAATGGGATTTTCGGCGAGCTCGTCTCCGAGTGGACGCCGGACACTCCATTTGCGGCGGGCCCGGTTCCCAGGACCTCGAAGACTGGTGCGGCAGCCGTGTATTTTCCGTCGTGCATTTCACGGGTGATGGGAAGGCTCCCGGGAGAACCGCAAGATCAATCGCCGATGGAAGTGCTGGTGAGCCTCGCCGCCCGTGCGGGCAGGCCGGTGCACGTACCGTCCGACGTGCGGGGAACCTGTTGTGGTACGCCATTCTCTTCGAAGGGATTCACCGCAGCACACGGAATCGCGGTAAATCACGCAATCGAGCGGTTCTGGCGTTGGTCCGAACAGGGACGGCTTCCCATCGTTGTCGACACCAGCCCCTGCACCTATGGGTTTAGGAATGCTCGGGCGTACCTCACGTCCGAGAATCAAGAACGCTTCGATCGAATGGAGTTCGTTGACTCCATCGAATTTGTACACGACAGCCTGCTGCCTGAACTGACCGTCAAAACAAAATGCGAGAGTGCGGCGCTGCATCCCGTGTGTTCGGTGACCAAGATGGGGATCGGCGGAAAACTGGAAGCGATCGCCCGGGCGTGCAGTAAGCAAGTCATCGTTCCTATCGACGCCGGATGCTGTGCCTTTGCCGGCGATCGCGGCTTCATCCGTCCTGAACTGACGCAGTCGGCGACCCGGCTGGAAGCGGCCGAGGTGAAAGCCAAGCATCCCGAAGGATGCTATTCCAGCAGCCGTACCTGCGAAATCGGCATGTCCCGCGCCACCGGGCAAGTCTACCGATCGTATCTTTATCTGCTGGAGCGGGCCACGCGTTAGCTTGGATTTGCCCAGCTTTTGTTGTGACCAGGGCGGAGCATCGCTGACGGCGGACTTCTTACGAAAAGATTTCTCCCTGAAATCGACACGCTTGGGCACACATTCCCGCTACTACGAACGATAGTTAACGGAAGCGCAACATAATGCTGTCACCATCTTCTTAGGCGAAGGGATCCGTGTTCGTCGTGGATCCCACTCCATACAAAGAAGTGAATAGAAGGAGATACCCTGTGACAGCTCGTCTGCTCGCCCATCGTGGTCTCATGTGCGCCGCCGTAATCATGGCCGGCGCCATAGGCGCTTCTGCACAAACTTACTTCCAGCCCGGCAACCTGGTGGTTAGCCGCAGCGTGTACGACAACAACCCCAATAACGTGAAGGTCGGCCAGATTCTGCCACCCAATTGCCAAAACACGCAGGGCGGCTGCTCCGGACCAGCAACCAACGATGGCACCTATCCAACGGTGTGGAACAACGACCTGGTTGACGGCAGCTTCGGAATCACTTCGAAGATCCTCCTCGACCAGTACACGGTGGCCGGATCGCTGGTGAATACCCTCGAGGTTCCGAACAGCCGGAGTATAGGAACGGCGCTGCTCGGCGATCAGCTGGTAACCAGCTTTTCATCGAAGTCTGAGGTAGCCCTGAACCTCTCGACCGATGGCCAGTACCTGACTTTCATGGGCTATGTCGCCGGTATCGACAACATCGATGTGTCGAACTCAAACACCAACCAGATCGTGGACCCGACCAACCCTGTTGGCACCATCAACTACCGTGCGGTGGCGCAGGTGGATGTCAACGGCAACTTCAACTTCACGCAGACCAACGCCTACAGCGGTAACAACGGCCGCGCCGCCATTCTGAATAACTCGGACGGCGACAGCTTCTTCTACACCGCGGGCAACGCGGGCAATGGCGGCAATCCTCAGCCTGACGGCATCATCATTGGCGCCGGCGCGCAGTTCATCACGCCCCTCTTCCAGTCGGAGGTCTCGCAGCGTGTGGGTATGCCGACGCCGCTGTCCAGTTTCAACGTTACGCAACTCGGCGATATGCAGGACAAGATCGGCAAGGACGACAACTTCCGCGGCCTGACCATCTTCAATAACGTTGTCTATTTCACCAAGGGAAGCGGCAGCAACGGCATCGATACCGTGTACTGGGTTGACCCCACCCTGCAGACTTGCAATGACAACAATGGGATCGGCATCCCGCCGGCGAACGCTACTCTGCCCACGGCGCCGCTCGACTATGATCCGAATCTGCTGCAGTCGAAGGGTCTGGATCCCAACAACATGTGCGTGTTGAAGGGCCTGCCCACGACCTTGGCAAAGCACGCCACGCTATTCCCGTTCGGCATCTGGTTTGCGAATTCCACCACGCTGTACGTTGCTGATGAAGGCAACGGAGACAACACCTACTCCAACGGCGCCTACACCATGGCTGCCGCGCAGACGACCGCCGGCCTGCAAAAGTGGATTTATGATCCCAACGCTGGCCAGTGGAACCTGGCTTATGTCCTTCAGTCTGGATTACAGTTGGGCATTCCTTACATCGTGCCGAATTATCCGACCGGCAACAACCCGGCGACGAACCTGCCCTGGGCCCCGGGAACCGATGGCCTGCGCAATATCACGGGCGTGGTAAACGGTGACGGCACGGCGACCATTTACGCCATTACTTCCACCGTCAGCGGAAACGGCGATCAGGGCGCCGATCCCAACAATCTGGTCGTCATCAACGATCAGATTAGCGCTACCACACTGCCCCCGAGCGAGAGCTTCACCACCTTCGCGGCCGCAGGCTTCGGCGAAGTGCTGCGCGGCGTGTCCTTCACCCCGGTACTGTCGTCGCGGTAATTGTTCGATGTGGCGATTCACTGGCCCACCCGGACTCTCGAGTTTAGGTGGGCCATTTTATGTCTTCGCAAGATGGACGGGGGATGAAGCCGAGACTCAGAAGGTCGTTGTCAGCCGAGGTAACCTCTTGCATCAACCGAAATTTCTTTTTACCAAACAAGTCTTCGGCTACTCTGTACTTCGTAGAGAGCAATTCCGGGAGCTGCGGTGACGCTGCTAAGACGAGTTCGTTGGCTGACGCGCGCGGGCATATTGCTTGCGATTCCTGTCTCGGCGCTCGTCCAGGTAAGCGTGAACCAGGGCACCGCCCCGCCTGCAGAACTGGGCCAAACCGCGAATCCGTCCGCGATCGTTGACCGCCAAAGTGCGTCGCCGTCGACTTCTCCGCTTCAGCCGTTGCTTGACTTCAAGGATTCAGACATCAAGTTCAACCTGCAGACGCTGATGAACACGCTGCGGGACAACCGCCATGAGGGCTGGGTCCTGGCGGCCTATCCCGACCCCAAGACCACCCGGCCATTGATTGGCGCCGGATTCAGCCTGGACCTGCCGTCACGGGAGCACATCCAGCGCGACCCACTGAACTCGAATCAGTTTCTGGAGCCATCCTCGGCCCAGTTGTGGCAGGCGGCAGGCCTTCAGCCTCAGCGGCTCCAGACAATGCTGGAGCAGTTCGATCGCGAACTCGATACCTGGAAGAAGAACAAGTTTCGCCGCAAGATCCGGTCGCACGAGTTGTTCCCCGAGATCAGCGAAGAAGATGCGATGAAGCTATTGCGCATCTCCACTATTCAGGCGATCCACAACGCGCGAGCATATTGTCGGGACTTCGATCAGCTCACCGGGCCGCAGCAGATGGCACTGACTCAGTTGGTGTTCCAAATGGGCGTGAACCTTGAGGAGTTCTCGCAGTTCCTGTACGCCGTCAACCATGGTCCCGGCTCTGCAACTCCTCAACCGCACATAGCGGTGGCGGCTGCGAGCGCGAGTTCCACTGGCGACGCGAGCAGGGAAGCAGCGGCGGTCAGCTATGCCTCACAGACGCCAGCCGTGGGCACGGCCGGCCTTGATTTCCCTCCGAGCGCGGCGTTCATGAGCGATGCCGAGTACTGGAATAGCGTGCAAGGTACGTTGATCCACAGTGACTGGGCAAGGCGGTACAGTACACGCGCTGTTTCGGTCATCGCAATGTTCGACCCAAGCTACGACGTCGCTCCGTGGCAGGCGGAGGCCAAGGTCCGGGCTGAGGTGCACCCTTTGCACACGCGGCGTCGGCGCGCAGCCACGGTGCGGACTGCGAGTGCCTCCCGTCACAAATCGGCTGCTCGGCGCACCCACAAGAGCTAGTCTGTTCTTGCAGCTGCCGATCGCGGGCGAGAGCGATTCTGAATTCGTAAATCAGTCCTCGATATCCGGGAAGTATTTTCGAATCCGGGCTCCCTGGACGTGATGGATGATCGACATCAACGTCGCGGTCGACCAACCGAACATCAGCACGCCCAGCATCGCTTCCCAACCACCCATGATTCTCCACGCCGGCGGCAGCAAAACGTCGCCATACCCGAGAGTGGTGTAGGTCACGAGCGAAAAGTAATAGGCTGTGTTGATGTCGTGGAAGCAGTGCTGCAGCAGATAAAACTCCGCCCAGACAGCGACTTCTGCCGAATGTATCAGCACAAGAACCACGACGAAACGGATGATGTAAAACCAGCCATGTGCCAGACCTGGAAGCGGCCGAGCCTTTAAAGACCGAAGTATTAAGTGCAGATTAAGGTAAGTGCCTGTCGCATGAATGCAGACCACGATGGCCGACAGGATCAGAGCGTCCAACAGGTGACGCCACATTGGGATCTCCTCAGGGTGCGCGCTGCGCTGGTTGCAATGTGAGGGAGAAACTACGCGATTGTGATGGAGTACGTCAAACTAGAGAGTGTCACCTGTGCCCATCCCAAGCTGCGGCCGCGAGTCTACGCTGGCAGCTTAATTTCCAGCCGGAGCTGCCGCACCGGCCCTGAACAGCAAACCCAGGGCGCAAAACTACCGTCAAATCAGTGAGACAAATCCGCATCGCGGAACTCCCGTCGAATGCGACAAGGAGGCAGAAGATGACGAAGTTTCTCACAGCTTTATTGGCGTTGGCCTTATCGTTACCGGCTATCGCGTTCGCTCAAAACAAGAGCCAGCCGGACACGCAATCGCAGGCAGAGCAGCAGTCTGCAAATCAGGCAGCTGAGGACCAAGTCGATGGGGTCGACACCTCTCCGGTCCATACGATGGTCGGTATGGTGAGTGAAGGCGGCAAGACCTTCACCAGCGACAACACGGTCTGGCAAGTAAGCAACCCAAACGCCTTGAAGAGCTATGACAACCAGAACGTCACCGTGAAATTCCAGTTCAACACCACCAACAACACGATCAAGGTCAATAAAGTGATGTCGGGAGGACAGTAAGTATTGAGCTCCCGGTGAGCTAATCCTGAAATCCAACCACGAAGCCCATCCAGGTGAATCGCCGGGTGGGCTTTTTCATCGTGTGAACATATCGTTCGTTCGTCCCATCAGGGAGTCGAGACACTGTAAGCGAAATGTGTTTCCCCTACTCGAGACCGTGCCGGCGCAGCGCCCGCTGCTACGGGCGCCCATAACAAGGCTAGCGCAGCTATAGGAAGTTTCGAAATTTGTTCCGGAAACCGTGCCGCTGCCCTGGCAATTTCCTACGGCGCTATGGGCGGTATATTGCAGTGAATTGCCGTTCTGCTGAATCCGCACGACGGCGCCACCCGCATCGCGCCAGGCACCGCCAATATTGGCATTCTGGCCGTGCGCAGAAGTCGCTCGGCCCGGAGCCGATTGAGGTAGCGATCTTGGGTTCGGTGGAGCGTTCTGCTGGGCCGCGCCGGCGACAGTGAGGTTGACCGTTGAGCCAGAAAGGATATTCTGACCGGCAGCCGGAGCTTGCAGCAGCACGGTGTTATGCGCTGCCCTGGAGCCGGAAGTCCACTGGATCCGGCCAAGTTGCAGGCCTGCCTGGGCCAGGGTTCGCTGCGCCTCGTACAGGGATTTACCTATAAGCAGCGGGACAGGGCTTGCCTGGGTCAGCACGAGATTGACGGTCGAACCCGTGGCCAGGCTGGTTCCGGGCGAAGGGAACTGCGATACCACAACATTCGCCCGTGACGGGTCGCCCTGCGTGGTCCTGCGCCCGACAGCAAGGTGGGAGGCCTGCAGCCTCGTCAGTGCGTCGTTCAGTGTTTTGCCGCGCAGATCAGGAACAGAGACCTGGCTGGGCCAGAAGAAATACACGCCGAAGCCTGAGGCAATCACTATTCCGAACACCATCCCGATAATGAGCGACAGGCGTTTCGTAGTGGGCTTGATCTGCGGTTCGGCCGTGCTATTGGAGATATCCATCTGAAAAATACAGCAACAGCCCTGTGGCGCTATCGAGTGAAATGCGAAGGATTGTACAACGTTCGCGGTATTCATCCGGTACCGGCAGCAACAGTCTTTGCCCGTTCGTGCTGCTGCATGGTATTCTCTAAGGCGTAACAACATACGATAAAAAGAGTAGGAGCGCAGCCGATTCAGTGTTAGCCCGAGAGAAAAAAGCCGCCCTGATTGCCGATAACCGGAGAGACGAGCACGACACCGGTTCACCGGAAGTTCAGATCGCCATTCTGAGTACGCGGATTGGTGAATTGACGGAGCATTTCAAGACCCACAAGAAGGACCATGCCTCCCGGCGCGGCCTTCTTATGATGGTCAGCAAGCGTCGCAGCTTGCTTGACTACCTCAGAAAGTCCGATACCGAACGCTACAAAGCCGTCATTCAGAAGCTGGGCATCCGCAAGTAGTGGCTGCTGGCCTGAACTCCGCTTCGGGCGTATTGCACCTCACGTCGCGGTACGGTGGGTGCCGGACTCAGTGAAACGGGGCCGATGTATTGTAAGGGCGCGGTGTGCGCCGATTAAACCACAGCTTCTCTCGGCTGACTTGTAGTTCACTCCATCTCCCATATCGTGAGCATGGCCTTGAAGGGGCACGGCTTCAGTCGTGCCGTTGGGGGGCGACCGGAGAGCCTTTGAGACCCTGGGCCGTGTCCCCACGGCGGCTAAGGCCGTTTTTCCTGATGAACGTTGATGGCACGCCTGAAGACGTGCCCTTCGAGGATCTCGCGGTTGCGCTCAAACAGAAGGAACTGAGAAATGAACGAAGACACAATGACCACCGCTCTGCATGGGGTCAACAAACATGAAATCAGCGTGGACTTGCCCGGTGGCAAGACCATCCGCTTCGAAACCGGAAAGCTGGCCAAGCAAGCCCACGGCTCTTGCATCGTGCGCATCGGCGACAATGTTGTGCTGGCTACGGCCTGCGCCAACGCCGAGCCTCGCGAGGGAATCGATTTCTTCCCCCTCACGGTAGATTATCGCGAATACACCTACGCCGCGGGACGCATTCCCGGCGGCTTCATCAAGCGCGAAGGCCGGCCCAGCGAGCGCGAAATCCTGACCAGCCGCCAAATTGATCGGCCCATCCGTCCGCTGTTCCCCGAAGGCTTCCGCTGTGAGACCCAGGTCATTGCCATGGTGCTCTCGGCCGATACGGAGAACGATCCTGATGTTTCCGGCATCAACGGTGCGTCGGTTGCGCTCAGCGTGTCCGACATACCATTTCACGGCCCCATCGGCGCCGTCCGCGTCGGCCGTGTCAACGGTGAGTTCGTCATCAACCCCACGTACGACGAGCAACGCTCGGGCGATCTGAATCTAATGGTCGTCGGCACGTCCGAGGGAATCGTGATGATTGAGTCGGGCGCACGCGAGGTCGACGAGGAAGTTGTCGTCCAGGCCATCGAATTTGGCCACGAGCAGGTCAAGAAGATTTGCGCCGCGATTAACGACCTGGTGAAAGTAGCGGGCAAAGAAAAGCGCAAGGTCGAGCCCCCGGTTGTCGATCAGCAGTATCTTGACGACCTGCGAACGCGGATGGCCGAGCGGCTGGCCGATGCCGCCAACACCGAGAAGCATCCCAAGAACCAAAGCTACTCGCTCATCAAGCAGCTGAAGGACGAGCTGAAAGCGACCATCGACGACGAGGACGAGGACGGGCGCAAGAAGGCTGGCAGCTACTTCGATATCCTGCGCGAGCAGATTTTCCGCGAGCAGGTGATCAAAGAGCGGCGCCGCCCTGACGGACGCAAGTTCGATCAGGTTCGTGATATTTGGATCGAAGTCGGAGTACTGCCCAGGACCCATGGTTCAGCGATCTTCACCCGTGGCGAGACGCAGGCCCTGGTGACCACGACTTTGGGCACCGCCGAAGACATGCAGCGGCTGGAGGCGTTCGAGGGCGAAGCCAAGAAGCGCTTCATGTTGCACTATAACTTTCCGCCGTTTTCCGTTGGAGAAGTGGCATTTCTGCGCGGAGCAGGACGTCGCGAAATTGGCCACGGCGCCCTCGCCGAGCGGGCGCTCTTCGCCGTTCTGCCCAGCGATACCGACTGGCCCTACGCGATGCGCGTTGTCTCTGACATTCTGGAGTCAAACGGCTCGTCCTCGATGGCGACCGTCTGTGGAGCTTCGCTCAGCCTGATGGACGCGGGCGTTCCGCTGAAGGCTTCAGTCGCGGGCGTAGCCATGGGTCTGGTTAAGGAAGGCGATCAGTATGCTGTATTGACGGACATCGCCGGCGCCGAAGATCACTACGGCGACATGGACTTCAAGGTCGCCGGCACACGTGACGGCATCACCGCGCTGCAGATGGACATCAAGGTGATGGGCATCACTCCGCAGATCATGCGCGAGGCGCTGCAGCAGGCGAAGGTCGGGCGCTTGCACATCCTCGACAAAATGAACCAGGTCATCGGGGAGCCGCGCACCAAGATCAGCGAATTCGCGCCGCGCTTCTACACACTAACCATTCCGACCGACAAGATTCGCGACCTGATTGGGCCCGGCGGCAAGGTCATTCGCGGCATCGTCGAGGCGACCGGCGTAAAGATCGATGTCGAAGACAGCGGCAAGGTCAACGTCTCGTCGTCGGATCAGGCGGCAGCGGCCAGAGCCCTGCAGATGATCGGCGACATTACCGCCACCGCTGAGGTAGGGAAGACCTACCTTGGCAAGGTCACGCGACTGGCGGATTTCGGGGCGTTTGTCGAGATCATTCCGGGCACCGACGGCCTGCTGCACATCAGCGAAGTTGCCGAGCACCGCATTAACGATGTTCGCGACGAACTGAAGGAAGGCGACCAGGTCCTGGTGAAGGTGTTGGCGGTCGAGGGCAATCGCATCAAGCTGTCGCGCAAGGCCATCTTGAAGGAGCAGCGCGCCAAGATGGCGCAGGAGGCAGGTGGTGAAGCTCCCACCGACGGCGGCAGTGCTGACGCCGTGACGTTCGAAGGCGGACATGAGCGTGCCGACGAGCCGGAGCAGAACTTCAATCGTGTCGAGGATGGCGCACGGCGGGAGCATGCCGGCAGCCGCCCGGGTGGCGCCGGCGGCGGCCATCGTCCCGGTGGACGAGGAGGCGACCGCGGCGGACGCGGGGGTGGTGGACGTGGCGGCGATCGCGGCCGCGGCCGGCGCTAGCCGGTATTATCGCGGGATAGATCACCGTTTGCAGGACTAAGGGGCGCAGATACCAATGCGCCCCTTTCAAAATCTTACTGGTAAGACGATCTTACTGGTAAGATTTCGGGTGAATGCCGGACAACCCTGCCACTTACCGACCGGAGCTGCGATGCCCTTCGTCGTAGCCTTGCTGGTAAGCCGTCAAACGATCTCCATGCCAGTCGTCGGTCTTGGGATTCATCTGGCGTCTGTTCTCCGCATCGCGTATCCCGTTCTGATAGCCGGTCTGATACGCACGCTGGGCCTCGGGATCGGCGAAGGTATGGCGATCGCCTGTGCCGTGGTATCCCGCGGCGCTGTCATAGCCTTCACGGTATCCCCGTTGATAGGAGGTTAGCCGGTCGCCGTGCCAATCGCCGGTGTTTAAGTTCATCGGCTGGTTGCGGCGCGCAGCGTTGACGCCATTCTGATAGCCGGTGTTGTAGGCGCGCTGCACTTCGTCCTGTTGCGCTTGTGCCGGCAGGGGCGAAAGATAAACGGGAGCCAGACCCAAGCCAATTATCAAGAATAGGGTTCCAAGCCTTCTTTTCACTGTTTTCTCCTCGTGTCTGTAGCGTGGGCTTTGGGAAGCTGCAAGTTCCATATCCACAGAGACGTTAGAAGTTGGTTGTCGAGAATACGTCGCCAGCGCTAAACGAAATTCCTGTTGCGGAAGGGTTGATAGCGATGAGCGGAAGGGACTAATGCGTTGCCTCCGGCACGCGCTCCTAGGTCCGTTCAACGACTTTGTTACAATCCACATGCTGCCTTTGCCCATCGCTCCTATCTCAGTTGGATAGAGCGCCGAGCCGCACTCTTGGAACGTTGGAAGTGACTGGAGCGCTATCCCATCGTGGGCAGCCTGGCTGCGGACTGCTGGCTATCTGGCAATACTCCGTATCGAACTGCTACAGTTGAACCCGTCAGCTTGCATCTGCCAATCTGAGGGCATCAACGATGATGCGACAGTATTTCAGCGGTTTATAAAGTACAGTGCCGGCATCATTGGGAGCTTATGCGAGTCATAGACGCCATAGAGAGATTCATCTATCAGTCGAAGCCGAGCCGCCTGATCGCAATCGTCTTAGCCGTTTCGTTTTTCAAGACCGGCTTCTGGTACATCCCCAATATCCAGGCTTCATGGATTATTTCCCGCGACCCGTTTCGTAATCCTTTTCCCGACCTACCCAACTTCCATTACCTGGTCACCAGTTGGCTCAGTCTTTTTCTGGCGTGGTGCCTGCATATCCGTAATCAGCACTCATTTGTGTATTTTCATTTGCTGTTTTCGATTGCATTCACTTGTATCTTTATTGCGTTTGTGTGGCGGCAATTCGAAGACCGAGATGCGCGGACCTCTTTGGTTCTATTCCTGGCCTTCCCGGTTTCGACCACGGCATATTTCAATATCGGCATGGATTCGGTAACTGTTTTTCTCATGTTACTGATGTTGCTCGTGCGGCGGCGTCCATGGCTTGCCCTACCGATTGGTGTGTTGCTGGGGATGCAGCACTTCGAGCAGGGCGGCGTCGCATTCGGGGCGCTCCTGGCGGCGTGGTTGGTCACATTCGTCCTGAAGACTGAAAGCCAATATTCCATCCAATGGGCCACAGCTTCCCTGTTGGGAGTAATTCTGGGGAAGATAGTTCTGCTTATTATCTTTAGCCATTTTGGAATTCACCTGAATTCCGGAAGGCTCTATATGGCGCTAACCTTTAAAGGTCAGTATGCCTCCTGGTTTTACTATCATTCTCAATACATTTTGTGGTCTGTGTTTGGGGTGGGATGGATTGCGGTAGTGAAATATGCCGAGCGGGGGAAGGCGGCAGTACATTTTTTCGTTGCACTCTGTGGGCTATTGCTTCTGCTCCCGATTGTGGGGGATGAAACGCGCGTGCTATGTATTGTCACTTTTCCGCTCGTGGCCGCCTGTCTGCTGTTAAATCCCGGTTTCTTGCGCTCTTTGAACGGCCGTTTCGTTGCGGCGATCTTTGGCCTGTGGCTGCTTGTTCCGTACCCATGGGTGTTGGCCGCCAAGCCGCTTGTATCCATGTTTCCGTACAATCTCGCCTACTTCCTGCATCAGCACTTCGGCTGGTTTAATGTTCCTATGAACGATCCCATGTGGCCGATTGCGCCTCTGTAAGAATGCAGCGCGATGGTTTCGTGCTGCCGAAACGAGGAGACAGCGCATTCATCCGCCAGGGGAATCCAGCCAGCATGAGCGGACGCGCCTGCCTCGAAGTGCAGCCATCAGCAACAACCGCCCCTGATTAGCCGTGCCCCAATCGGTCCGTGCCGCGCTGCGGCAGCTGCAATAAGTTTGCTATAATCGTTTGGCTGCTTTGCGAGCGCCCTTAGCTCAGCTGGATAGAGCGTCTGGCTACGAACCAGAAGGCCGGGAGTTCGAATCTCTCAGGGCGCGCCATCCTTTCAGGCACGTTGAAATCCTTGCCACACTGTTCTCGCTCGTGTGTAGCGCTGTCAAAAGGCTAGGCCGCATTGGGATAAGCGATCGTCGTGATCAGAGCATTTTCTGCCTGGCGCGAATCCAATCTTGTGTGCTGCGCCACGATGGGAACGTCGGAGCGAATCACGCTGGCATAATCCTTACCACGCGGAATAATTTCCGGATCCCGCAGCTCATTGAACCGCTGATGTAGCGTGCGCCTGGCGGGTACGGCGATGCGGTACGGGCCTACCGGCTCACGATCCGGGTAGTAGATCATGATCTCAACATGTGCATCCTCGTCCGAGGCATTCAGGATGCAAACCGTCTCGTGACTTGTCATCTGTGGCTCAGGCCCGTGACTGTCGGGAGGAATATATCCCTCCGCAATGACCCACTCTTTAACCCCAACCGCACCGAACACAATTCACCTCACATACGCCGCAGCGGTTATTAGTACGTTTTAACTACGCCTTCCTAGACAAGCTCACGTATCTTGTCGGATGCCACCGTGAGGGCGATCTTGCTGCGATTGGGCTCACCCCGCGCCAGGGACTGGGCGAATCGTAGCGCCTGCTCCACCATAATTTTCCCGGGGAGTGGGGGCTCGTACGGATCAACGACGGCTTCCAGAATCGCAGGACCCGGTGTGTTTAGGAACTGGTCGACAGCGTCGCCGCAATTCGCCGGATCGTCGACCGAGATACCCACGCCGCCGCAAGCGCGAGCGAACGCGGCGAAGTCTATGGGTTGCAGATCGACTCCATATTCCGGATTGCCCAGGAACACCATTTGCTCCCACTTGATCTGACCGAGAGTGTTGTTCTTGATAATCACAACTTTGATCGGCAGCTTGTACTTGACGGCGGTCGAGAAGTCGGCCATCAGCATGGAGAATCCCCCGTCTCCCACAAACGCGATGCACTGTCTCTCCGGATATGCCACTTGTGCCGCCAGGGTATATGGCAATCCTGGAGCCATGGTTGCCAATGTTCCGGAAACGCTGTGTTTCTGACCTCGCTTGGCCGGGATCTCGCGCGCCCACCAGGTCGCAATCGTGCCGCTGTCGCAGCTCACAATAGCATCGTCGCGCAGACCCTTACCGAGCTCCCATGCCACCACTTGCGGCTTCATCGGTTTATCCATGCGGGTGGCGCGTTTCTCAATGGCTTGCCACCATTCCTTCATTCTTTCTTGTGCTTTTTCGAGGAAGCTGCGGTCCTGTTTCTTCTTAAGCAAAGGAATCAAGGTCTGCAGCACGGTCTTGCTATCGCCGATGAGGCCAACATCCATCGGATAGCGCAGCGAGAGCCGAATCGGGTTGATGTCGATCTGCACTCCGCGCGCCTGGCCCGGCTTAGGCAGATATTCGATATAGGGGAAGGAACTTCCGACCATGAACAGCGTGTCGCATTCTTCCATGGCCTCCTGCGAGGGCGCGGTCCCGAGCAGTCCGATCCCGCCGGTGGTGTAAGGGCTGTCGTCCGGCACGCAAGCTTTGCCAAGCAGAGCTTTTGCAATCGGAGCGCCAAGAATTTCCGCGGTCTGTTCCAGTTCATGGGTAGCGTCCAGCGCGCCACGGCCGGCGAGGATCGCAACCTTCTTGCCTTCGTTCAGGATGTCGGCCGCGCGCTGCAGTTCGTCGCGGTCAGGAATTTTGTAGGTACTTGTCTGCACGGCATTGGTGTGATTTTTGATGTTGCGCTTGGAACGGTCCCCGCCGTGAACCGTCTCATCCTGGAAGTCCACAGGGATCGTAATATGGGAAACTCCGCTGTAAGACAGGGCGGTGCGGCAGGCCAAGTCCACTATGTTGTGCACGTGCGTAGCGCCCATGATGCGTTCGTTATAGACGCAGACATCCATGAACAGCTTGTCGAGCGCGACGTCCTGCTGGGTGTAGGTGCCGATCAAATCGTGGAACTGCATTCCGGTGATGGCGAGCACAGGAGCACCATCCATCTTCGCGTCATATAAGCCATTGAGGAGATGAATGCCGCCAGGGCCGGAAGTCGCGAGGCAAACTCCCAGCCTGCCTGTGTACTTGGCATAGCCGCATGCCATGAAAGCTGCGGATTCCTCATGCCGAACGTGGATGAACTTGATCTGGTCCTGATGGGTGCGCAAGGACTCCATTATGCCGTTGATCCCGTCGCCCGGCAGGCCAAAGACTACTTCAACGCCCCAGTCGATCAGGCATTCCACGAGCACGTCTGACGCATTCATATCTATGAATCCTTTCTGCTGATTTCCGTGTGGACGGATGGATTCGACAATATAAGCATGGATGCGCGGGCGCGCGTTTCCCGTTTGCTCGAAGCGGTTCACAACGCGAATGTTTCAGCAACCCGCGACTCTGCTCTGAAGAACATGTCGCTTTGCGGCATATATCCGGACGGCCAGCGCCGCAGCAGATAACCTGCCCCACGCTCGACTCATCCTTACCAGTAATCAATGCGCCGCCACTATAACCACACCCGCAACCGAATGGCTGGCTCGCGATGAGAGCCTCTCCTCAGAGTGTTCCGGTCGAGCGACTCGAGGTAGCCGTCTACACGGTCGCCACTGACTTTCCGGAATCCGACGGAACTCTGGAGTGGGACAAGACAACGATGGTGCTGGTGCAGGCTGCGGCGGCAGGCAAGACCGGAATCGGCTACAGCTATGCGGACGAAGCTACTGCAACTCTGATCCACCACACGTTGCGTGAATACGTGGTTGGGGCGGACGCTATGTCGCCATCCGCGACATACGCGGACAATTGGAAACACGTGCGGAACCTGGGACGGCCGGGAATCTGCTCGATGGCTATTTCGGCGGTGGATTGCGCGCTCTGGGACTTGAAGGCCAGGCTGCTCGACGTGCCTCTCGTGACCTTGTTGGGTCAGCTTCGGCCGGGCGCGGCGATTTACGGAAGCGGCGGTTTCAGCTCCTACTCGGATCAGCAACTCGCGGAGCAGTTGGGCGGGTGGGTCAGGCAGGGAATTCCCCGCGTAAAGATGAAGATTGGTCGCGACGCTCGAGCCGACATCGAGCGCGTGCGGGTTGCACGCGATGCGATTGGCCCGTTAGCCGAGCTTTATGTCGACGCCAACGGAGCGTATACACGGAAGCTGGCGCTGGCACAAGCCGAGATCTTCGCGGATGAGTTCGGTGTGGGCTGGTTTGAAGAGCCGGTGTCATCCGACGATCTGGATGGCTTGCACTTAATTCGCGACCGCGCTCCCGCCGGAATGGATATTGCAGCGGGCGAATATGGCTACGATATCTTCTACTTTCAGCGGATGCTTGCAGCCGGAGCAGTGGACGTGCAGCAGGCCGACGTTACGCGCTGCGGCGGTGTGACCGGAATCTTGCAGGTTGCGGCTTTGTGTCAGGCAAATAATGTGCCTTTTTCTGGGCACACTGCTCCGGCGCTCCACACGCACGTGGCCTGCGCGATACCGATGTTCAAGAACCTGGAATACTTTCACGACCACGTGCGTATCGAGCGCATGTTTTTTGACGGCTTCCCGCAGATGGTTGATGGGGAACTCCGCCCTGACCTGTCACGGCCGGGAATCGGGCTGGAGCTGAAGCGCGCCGACGCGCAGAAGTTTGCCGCATGAGGCAAGGAAAGAAAGAAGAGAGATGTCTGCCAACAAGTCTCCGCTGATTGCGCCTGAAAAACTCGTCAAGCAACAAGTTGAAACTCGGCATCCGTATTGGACGACCGCGTCAGAAGTAGACGCTGCCGGCCTCGAAGCCGAGCTGCGCAAGAACATTGAAGGCGAGGTACGCTTTGATCCCGGCAGCAAGGCAATGTATGCGGTGGACGCATCGAACTACCGCCAAGTTCCGATCGGCGTCGTGGTTCCGAAGTCGACCGAAGATGTGGTGCGGACGGTTGCGGCCGCGCGCAACTTTGGAGCGCCGGTGCTCTCCCGTGGCGGCGGCACGAGCCTGGCCGGTCAATGCTGCAACGTTGCCATCGTGATCGATTGGTCAAAGTACATGCACGGCGTACTGGACCTGGAACCCGGGGAACGCTGGGCGCGCGTGCTGCCGGGAACGGTTTGCGACGAACTGCGCGATGCCGCCCTGCAGCAGACTAATAGGAAGCTGACCTGGGGTCCCGATCCGGCCACTCATAATCACTGCAGCTTCGGGGGAATGATCGGCAACAACTCATGCGGCGCGCACGCGCAAATGTCGGGCAAGACCGACAACAACATCGAAGAACTCGAGGTGCTGCTCTATGACGGAACACGCCTGACGCTCGGGTGGATGAACGATGCGGATGGGGACAAGCTTATCCGTGGAGGCGGGCGTGTGGGCGATCTCTATCGCAACCTGCGTTCCCTGCGAGACCGCTATGCTGACCTCATTCGGAAGAACTACCCGACGATCCCGCGCCGCATTTCCGGCTACAACCTCGACCAGCTTATCCCTGGCGAGGACGGCCGCTTCAACCTGGCGCGTGCTGTGGTGGGCAGCGAAGGAACGCTGGTCACGATCCTGGAAGCGAAGTGCCGGCTGATCGATGCCAAGGCCGAACGCGTGATCCTGATGCTCGGATATCCCGATGTCTATGAAGCAGCCGATCACGTCCTTGATCTCGATCAGTTCCACCCAACCGCGTTGGAGGGCATTGACGACCGCCTTCGAGACAACATGGAGAAGAAGGGTGGACCGCACCGCAAATATATCCACATGCTGCCGGAGGGCAAAGGTTGGCTGCTGGCGGAGTTCGGCGCCGATACGCACGCCGAGGCACTGGAAATTGCGCAGCGGGCAATGGAATTGCTGAAGCGCAAGCCAGGCACTCCGCACATGCAGCTTTACACCGACAAAACTGACATGGAACATCTGTGGGCGCTGCGGGAGTCAGCCTTGGGTGCGACAGCATTTGTCCCGGGCGAGCCGAACACATGGCCAGGCTGGGAAGACTCTGCGGTCGCACCGGACAAGTTGGGCGCATACCTACGCGAATTGCGCTTGCTCTACTCTAAGTATGAGTACAATCCCGCTCTCTACGGACACTTCGGGCAGGCGTGCGTCCACTGCCGCGTGGATTTCGACCTCACCAGCGAGGCCGGCATTCGCAAGTGGCGCGCCTTCATGGAGGAGGCGACCGATCTCTGCGTGAAGTACGACGGCAGCCTGAGCGGAGAGCATGGCGACGGCCAGGCGCGCGGAGAATTCTTGTACAAGATGTTCGGCGACGAATTGATTCAGGCATTCCGCGAGTTCAAGTCGATTTGGGACCCCGACTGGAAGATGAACCCGGGCAAGATCGTGGATCCATATCGTATCGATCAGAACCTGCGGCTGGGGGCCGATTACAAGCCCTGGGAACCAAAAACATATTTTCAGTTTCCAGACGATAACGGAAGCTTCGCGCATGCCACACTGCGCTGCGTTGGTATAGGGAAGTGTCGCAGGAAAGAAGGCAAGAGCGCCGAGGACGGCACCATGTGTCCCAGCTTCATGGTCACCCGCGAGGAGCGCCACACCACGCGTGGCCGGACTCATCATTTGTGGGAGATGCTGAACGGCGATGTCATCGCGAACGGCTGGCGCGATGACAACGTGAAAGAGGCGCTCGATCTTTGCCTTGCGTGCAAAGGCTGTAAGGGCGATTGCCCGGTCAACGTCGACATGGCGACCTACAAGGCGGAATTCCTCTCGCATTATTGGGAGGGAAGGCTGCGCCCCCGCTACGCCTACGCGTTTGGGCTGATCGATCGCTGGTCACGCCTGGCGTCCATAGCGCCGGGGTTCTTCAACCTGTTCACCCAACTCCCGGTGCTTCGCACGCTGGCCAAGAAAGCGGTGGGGATTCCGCTACAGCGGCAGATCCCGGCGTTTGCCGCCGAGCCGTTTCGAGCTTGGTTCGAGAAACGGGCTCCGCGAAACCAGGGAAAGCAAAAAGTGATTCTCTGGGCAGACACTTTCAACAACTACTTCTTTCCGGAAACCGCGCAAGCTGCCGTGGAAGTGCTCGAGCACTTCGGGTTTGAGATCCATGTGCCTATGCAGCACTTGTGCTGCGGCCGCCCCCTGTACGACTACGGATTTTTGAAGGAAGCAAAGCAGTATCTCGGGAAGATCCTCGATGCACTCGCAGACGAGATTGAGGCCGGAATTCCGATGGTTGTGCTGGAACCCAGTTGTTGCTCGGTGTTTCGCGATGAACTGAATGGGCTGATGCCCGACTCGCAACCAGCACACCGGCTGATGGAGAACACTTTTACTCTCGCCGAGATCCTCGAAAGGAAAGCGAAGGACTACGACCTCCCGAGTCTGGATCGCAAAGCCATCGTGCAGGGGCACTGCCATCAAAAAGCGATCATGCGAATGGAAGACGACGAAGCCGTCATGAAGAAGCTCGGTCTCGATGTCGAGATGTTGAACTCCGGGTGTTGTGGAATGGCAGGCTCGTTCGGTTACGAGGCAGACAAGTACGACGTGTCGATGGCCTGCGGGGAACGGGCGCTCTTTCCGGCGGTACGCAAGGCCGGACTCTCAACGCTGATTATGGCCGATGGATTTAGCTGCAAGGAGCAGATCGAGCAGGACACGCCACGGCACGCGCTGCATCTCGCCGAGGTGATGCAGATGGCGCTGCACCAAGGCGACGGCGGAATGTCCTGGATGTATCCGGAGCAGCCCACGATTGCAAAGCGGACAGCTGCCCAGCGCAAATCGATGTCACGAGCCGGATTGATGGCTACACTGGCAGTGGCTGGGGGCGCTGCGCTCTGGTGGACGGTGCAGACAAATCGCAGGAAGATGCGACCCTGAAGGTGTGTGTCTGTGCCCGGAAGCAAGCTCTGGGCCCCTGCTGCGACACATTGACTAAGTGGTCGATTTGTCGCCAAGCCGGGCCGCTTGAGTGAGAAGGTAGTTTCGCTCCGGAATACTCGTTGTCCGCGCCGCAGCGGCTCGGTAATGAGAAATCGCGGCCGCATGATCACCTGCCATCTCCAGCAGGTGGGCGCGCACCGCATCAAGACGATGCTGCCCGGAGACGCGCGGATCGGAATCCAGTACCTTCAACAACTCCAGACCCTTTGCCGGCCCATGTACCATGGCTGCGGCGATGGCGTGGTTGAGCACGACCATAGGATTGGCGGAGATTCGCTTCAGCAGCTCATACATCGCCAATATCTGTGGCCAGTCGGTATCCTCAACGCGGTCGGCCTCGTCATGCACGGCTGCGATCGCGGCCTGTAGTTGATAGGAGCCAACCACCCCTTTGGACAACGCGATGGTGAGCAATGCGATGCCCTCGGAGATCGCAGCCCGATCCCACAGGCTCCGATTCTGCTTGTCGAGCGGAATCAACTCGCCGTCTACTCCGGTGCGGGCGGCGCGGCGCGCGTCAGTCAACAGCATGAGCGCAAGCAGTCCCGCAACCTCGCTATCGTCCGGCATGACGCCATAGACCGCCCGCGTCAGACGAATTGCCTCCTGCGCCAATTCAACTCGATGCAGTCGCGTGCCGGAACTGCTGGTGTAGCCCTCGTTGAAGATGAGGTACAGCACGTGCAATACGGAACGCAATTGTTGTGACTGTTCGCGAGGGCCGGGTAAGAGGAATGGCACGCCCGAGGCCTTGATGCTTTGTTTGGCCCGGCTGATCCGTTGCGCCATGGTCGACTCCGGCACCATGAAGGCGCGCGCGATTTCGGTGGTGGTCAAGCCCCCCACCGCCCGTAAGGTCAGAGCAATCGCCGAGGAGGGAGTGAGTGCGGGATGACAGCACATGAAAAACAGGATCAGCGTGTCGTCAGGGTTCATGTCAGGCTCAAGATCGACGGCGGGAGCGGCGGTTTCTGCTTCCATGGCGACCGCACTCTCGCGGTTCCGGCGCGCACTCTCGCTGCGTATGTGATCGGTCATGCGGCGGACGGCGACCTGAATCAGCCAGCCGCGAGGGTTCTCGGGAACGCCCTCCTGAGGCCATTGCATGAAGGCCGCCAGCAAGGCTTCCTGGACCGCATCCTCCGCCGACGCGAAGTCGTGGAAGCGTCGAATCACCGCGCCGAGCACCTGCGGAGCAAGCCCGCGTAGCAGATGCTCGGTATCAGCGTCCCATTGCCCCGGCAGCACGGCATCGCCCATCACAGGAATTCCGGAGGAGGCCCGGTCATCACAGGCCGCACCTCGACCGGCATTGCCCCCCTGCCCTTTGGAGCGGGCGCCAGGGAAGCACGTGCAGCAATTCTGTATGCCTCGTCCGGGCTGTCAACGTCAATGATCCAGTAGCCGGCCAGAAACTCTTTCGATTCCGGAAAGACACCATCGGTGATGGGTTTCCCGTCGTCACCGGCACGGACAGTTTTCGCCTCGTGCGGGAATGCCAAGCCTTCGGCGGCCACCAGCACTCCGGCGTCCTTAAGTTCCTTGTTGAAGGCGTGCATGAAAGCGACCTGCGCTTGCATTTCTTCTTTCGTCCACTTGGCGTACCAGGCGAAGTCAGCCTTGGTACCTGACAGCATCAGAATGTACTTCATGAATTTTCCTCCTCTCTGGCGTGACCGCGAGCAAGGTCCTTTGAAAACGCCCGGTCGATTGTGCGAAAGAAACTAAGAACAACAACTGCCGCTGCTGGCTTCTGGAGGCGGCCCGCTCATGACCTGCCGTACTTCAATCGGCATATTCACTGGACGGCCGCCGCTCCCAGGCGCTGCCGAGATCTGCGCCGCGATTTCATAGACCCGCTGCGGCGTAGGAACATTAACGATCCAGAAGCCGGCCAGAAACTCCTTCGATTCCGGAAATACGCCATCGGTGATGGGCTCGCCATTGCTGTCGGCTCGAACCAGCTTGGCCTGGTCGGGGAAGGACAGGCCTTCATCCGAAACCAGCTCGCCCTTGGCCCTGAGCTCCTTATCGATGTCGATCATGAAACGAATGTGGGCCTGAATGTCATCTTTCGACCAGCCCGGAAAAGGGTTGGCGCCTGGCTTCATAGTGTTCATCATCAGCATGTACTTCACGTGTGTGCTCCTTTCGTTGAGCGGCTATTCTTATTGCGCTTCATCTGGTAGTCGGAGCCGGTTCAGCGGTCTCGACACGCCCTAGGAAGAAATCTTTCCAGCCACGCCGGCCTTACTTCCGCACCGTGGGGACAGGTCCGTCGGGAGGCGTGCTCATGATGCGGCGCACCTCGATCGGCATACTGAGGATCGTCCCGTTCGGCCCGGGAGCGGCTGAAGCTTTGGCGGCAATCTGGTAAGCGCGCTCGGCACCGTTCACCTCGACGATCCAATAGCCGGCGAGGAACTCCTTGGACTCGGGGAATATGCCGTCGGTGACCGGCTCGCCATTCTTTCCGGCGCGAACCATTGTGGCCTCGTTCGGAAGTTCCAAGCCTTCGGTGGAAACCAGCTCCCCGGATTCGCGCAGCCCGGCAGAGATTTCTTTCATGAAGGCGATATGCGCCTGGATGTCTTCTTCTCGCCAGCCAGAAACTCCGGCGTAGATGTCTCCAGTGGTCATGTTGTTCATCAGCAGCATGTACTTCATTCTGTTCTGGCTCCTTCCGTATGCGTGCTGTTCCACGCATTTCACAAGGTAGTCGGAGCACGCGTTTCGTCCTCGACATGTTCAATAAATAATTTTTCTGCGCCCCTTGGCTGTCGATTTTTCACCCTGCGAATCGACATACTCACAGAGGCCCCTAAGATGACGGGCAACCCGGTGGTTCTGGAATCCTACAACGATCTGGCGGCAGCCTGCGCCGTGCAGCAGCGGTTCATGCAGCATTGGAGTCCGGAGAAAGACGCGTGGCGTTACAGCGCTCGCTGCCGGCAACTGTGTAATGTGGGCGGTGATTGCTATGACTTTATCCGCCTGCCGGACAACCGCCTGGCCGTGGCTATCGCCGACGCTTCCGGGAAAGGCATGGCCGCTGCGCTGTCGATTTCTGGGCTTCAATCTTCCTTGCGTACCGCGGTCAGCTTCGCCGGGAATGATCCGGGCGCAGTAGTCGAAGCCGTGAATCGGCAGGTGCACGCGTCATCGCTTGCGGGCCGATATGCCACATTGTTCTTCGGAATTTTCGACGAGGTGACGCGAAGCCTGTGCTATGTCAATGCGGGTCACAATGCTCCCATTATCGTCAGCCATAACCGCTCTGACACCTGTCTCAACGCCGGAGGCCTACCGGTCGGAATGTTCCCGGACAGCAAGTATTCAGAAGGCGAGGTCCAGCTCTGGCCAGGTGATCTGTTGATCGCCTATACCGACGGCATAACCGAGGCTACGAATTCTGCAGGGGACGAATTTGGAGTCGAGCGACTGCGTCAGACTGCCGCTCACGCCGCGAGGTTAGACGCCAACGAGATTGTCGAGAAGATATTCCAGGCCGTGGACGAATTTTCAAACGGACATCAGAGCGATGATGCCACACTCCTGGTACTGAGGACGAGTTGAGCCTCGGGGGAACAGAGCATCTCAAGCGGTGTGTTTAATGAGAAGCACCTCGTTGCCGATCTCGCTGTAGATAAGCTCGTCCACGACGCCTTGCGCCAGCAGGATACCGTACCCTCCGGGACGCAGGCCGAGCTCCTCGCGATGCTCAACGTGGGCCATCGGAGTTCCGGGAGCGTTGCCAATGGCGGCGTGAGCCAACCCGTCGCGATGGAAACCCGAACCGGGGTCCTTGACATAGAACACCAGGGCCCGCTGGGTGCGAACGGCGACAACCTCCACTATCTTGTGCTGATTAAACGCCGCGCCGTGTTCCATTGCATTCAGAAGGATCTCGCGAAACGCAAGAAGGAGATTGTCCCGTTCAACCTGCGGAATCTCGGAATGTAGTTCGCCAAAGAAGGTGATAACGCGTTCGGCGGTCAGCATGCGGCAGTTCGCCCGCAGCGATATCCATTGCGGCTGTGCCGATAACACCTCAATGTCAATTCTCCAATCGGAATCCTCGGCGGCGGTATGTGCGTAATGTGCGATCTGGTCGGCGTCAAACGGAGCGCTCATGCAAACGAAGACACGCGCGCGTAGCGCCGCAATCACATCCGCGGACGTCATGTGCGGCGCCAGCACAATGGCCTTCACGCCGGGACGGACATCCCGCACCTCGTCGAGCAGCGCCAGGTCTTCTTCGATCGTGGTGTCCGGGTCGGTGATGGCCACATCGAAGGACTCGCGGCGCAAACGGCGAATTGCTCCGGCCGCGCCGTCGACCTGTATGCATTCGCAGCCTTTGGCCTTGATGGCTTCCACAATCGAGTGGGTCGTCTCCGACGGTTTGCCTATCACCAGCGCCCTGCTCATGGAATCTCCTTATGGAATGATAGCCGCACCATGGTAATCCGCAAGAACGATCATCGCACCTTCGGCGCGTTGTGAAACCTCTGCCCACGATGGACCCCACGGCTCACTGATTTCGGCTTCATTGTCTGTTAATCTTTCCTGTCGCCGCAGAGAATCGGCGTCCAGACGGCGCTTCTCGTATACGGTTTCATGATCACAGCCTAGGAGACCAACATGATCCGCGAGGACATTCTCCAGAAGTTTCCCGAACTGTTTGGGACCAAGAAGGTGAACGGCAGGGAAGTCGATGTTGAAGCGACGATAACTGCACTAACCAGAGAGCTGCGCCCGGCGATCGCGGAAGCGCTGACGGCACGCCGCCAGCTGCTGCAGTCGACCGAGCCAGTGAGAAAGCGCTATGCGTGGCCGAAGTGGGACAACAAGTTCGAAGACCCGGCTTCGGGCAAACCCTGGACCTACCATCAAATCGTTCAGGGCCTGATCGACAACTTTCTCGGGCGAGAGAGCGAGTGGCGCTGGCGGCTCAACGACGAGGCACCGATTCCGGATGACGTCCATCCGTTGAATAATCCGGGACTTGAGCTGACCGGACCGTGGCATCCGCTGGACATGGCTTTCAACGCGCTCAACAGCGCCGCGCCAATGAACATGCCGGACTTCGAAGACGCCTCGCCACCGCACTTTCGGCCGGACGGCAACCCGAGCAACGAGCCGGTTGGCATCTTCGCGGCGTTGCACAATGCCAGAGAGATTTTTCAAGGCAGCTGGAGTGATCGCACCTACGATGTGACCAAGAAAGGGAAGCTTCGCAAGTACCGGATCAACAACCCGCCTCCGAAATGGCCCACTCGATTGGTGCGGCCGCCGAGCATCCACGTTGTCTACGACCACATAACCGTTGACGATCAAGCTGTCCCGGGAATGATCCCCACGATCTTGCTCTGGGTGGTGAACAATTACGATGCGCTTAAGAAGCTTGGCACGGGCGTGTATTTCTACATTCCGAAGATTCAGACTCCGCAGGAGGCGCTGATCTTCGAGAAGCTGCTCTCGCGAGTGGAAGCCATGGTCGGCGCGCCCATCGGATCGTTCAAGATCAAGATGCTTTACGAAGAAGGGAACGCCGGTCTCTATCTCCCGGCGATTGCCTGGGTCCTTCGCCGCCGTTTGCTGGGCACCAACGTCGGCCGCTGGGATTACCTGGGCAGCCTTATCGAAATGTGGAAGGACGATCCTGAGGGCATCTTCCCCGATCCGCAGACCATCGGCATGGCGACGCCCAACATGATTGCCTATCAGCGTTACAACGCGTTGATGATGCTCATGGGCGGCATGAACGCGGGCGAACTCAGCAATGCCGCGCCCATCGGCGGAATGGCCGCCGTAATGATCTATCAGCCCAGCGATCACTATGGCCGCGCGCGTTACAATCCGCTCGCCCTGCGTGCCATGGCGATCGACAAGCTGCGCGAGCGGCTGCTGGGGTTGATCTTCGTCCCCGAATCTCCGCTGGCTCCTGGTCGGCAGCCCACGCTGGAGGATATACGCTCCGGCCGGGCGAAAGGGAAGTTGTATGACAGTTATCGGCAGAGTTGGGTTGCAAGTCCGGAGCCCGGCTACGTGCAGGCCGGCAATGTGCCGTTGCGCGCTTCACTTGACCAGTTGCAAGCGATGGTCGACGCGCCGCAGGACACGGTAGAGGTGAACGGGAAGGCTGTGCCCGCGGTTGCCAGCGGGCTCGTCGAAGCGGAGCGCAGCCTCTTCCAGGCGCGCGGCCTGCTGAACTCGGGAGGGAAGATCACTCCCTTGGTCGTTGCCAAAGAATCCCTGGACACGCCGGAAAAGCTTCTCAGCCCGCAACTCTGGGACGCTATCTACGACGTGCCGAGCGGCGACGTCACCATCGAGCACATCCAGCATTCGTTCTACATGGCGGCCAATTATGGCTACCAGATCCTGAACGGCAACTTCGCCGCCGCGATTGACGATTACGAACTTGGCCTTCGCTTCATGAACGACTTGGCCACCTATCGAATCTACGTCTCGTGGCTTTGGACTCTCGCACATCACCAGGCGGTAATCACCAGGGACGGCCACCTGAAAGCGCCCGAACTCACCGAAGACGGCATCATTCCGGCGCGCAACGCCTTTGAGGTGAAAGCTGGAACCCGTTTTACGCCTGAGCTCTTCAACAAGTTATGGGAGCTGCACAACCAGTGGACCGCGGCATTCTTCGCTGAACTCGACCATATCGGCGACCCCGGACGCTTTGATCGCAGCAAAGCACCGGTGATCATGGAGCTGTTGAAGCGCCAACTGCTATCGCCACGATACATTCAGCATAGTGCGCGCGTGCTGTTCGCCGTTGCCCAGGGCGATGAACGCCGGCGCGCAGAGATACTGGACGCGCTCTTCGATCTGTCACGGGACGAAGTGGTCAAACGAGTTGACGCGGGCACGATGGATAAATCTGTGCTGGCCGTGCACGACTACGTCTTCGACATCTTTGACGCAGGTGTCTAGCGTCGTTTGATCGCAGCCTCGGCAGTGGACTTCAGCAGCAGAGCCAGAAAAGCATCCTCGGCGGCGGACAGATGTTTGTTTTTGAGACGAATGTAGCGATAGCGGATACTGGCGTCAATGTCGGCTAAAGCCAGCGTCCGGATTGTGCCGGTCGCCGTTTCGCGCTGCACAATGCTTCGAGGCTGAATCGAAATTCCCAGCCCGGCCTCCACGGCGTGTTTCACTCCCTCGGAGTTGACGAAGTCGAAAACGTTCGAGAGGCCGACACCTTTTGCCCTGAGCCGCTCCTCCACTATGGACCGCGCGCCGGCGCCCCTGGCCGAAACAATAAATGTCTCGCTGATCAGGTCCTTCGCCTTCACCCGCCGGTTGTTGGGCCAGCTATGATCGCCGGGAACGATCACGACAAGGTCATCGCTCATGAACTGTCGCGCGAGTAGTCTCGGATCGTGGACCTCGCTGCTGACCAGACCGATGTCGAGTTTGTTGGCCAGCACCTTGGCTTCGATACTGGCGCTGGTCGCGATTGCCAACGTGACCTCGACGGCGGGATAGGCCTTACGGTATGCCGCCAGAACCCGCGGTAGCGTGTACAGCCCTATGGGCGAGCTGGCTCCCAGGCGAAGCCGCCCGGCGTGCATGCCGGTAAGGTCCCGGATTCGATGCTCCGCGGTTCCGGCCGAGGCGATGATTTCGTCGGAGGCCTGAAAGAGCACTTCTCCAGCCTGGGTCAGGGCGACCTTTCTGCCCAGCCGATCAAAAAGAGGCACTCCCAGATATTCTTCGAGCTGCTTGATGTGTTTGCTGACACCCGGCTGGGTGAGATGTAGGGCGTCGGCGGCGCGTGTAAAGCTGCCGGCCTGGGCCACGGCATGAAAGACGAGCAGCCGGTCGAGGTCAATCATAATTTGCGTTTATGATTGCCATGACATCAAGTCATTTCGTTCATGTCAACTTGTTTCGTAACATACGGGCAGAGGGTGGCGAAGAGCAGCCAAAGACACGCGCTGGGCCCCAATTGGTGCGCGTTTTAAAAAGGACAATCTAGCCATGCCCGCCAGGATGAGCCGGAGGAGCCCATCGAACTGAGATTGCACTTTGGCTACGCCATCTTCTTGTTTTTCGCGGCGGCTACTGCCGGAGTTCTAAACGCGGTTGCGGGCGGCGGTACATTCGTTTCGTTTCCAGCGTTGCTGGCGACCGGCCTGCCCGCCGTCGAAGCGAATGCGACGAACACGGTCGCCTTGTGGCCGGGGCTGGCGGCCAGCACGGGTGCCTATCTGAAGCGGCTCGACGTACCGCGACGGCTGCTGATCCCGCTGGTGCTGACCAGTGTTGTAGGCGGCTTCGCCGGATCGCTGCTGCTGCTGAAAACACCACAACATGTGTTCTTGCGGCTTGTCCCTTGGTTGCTGCTGGGAGGGACGCTGTTATTCGCGTTCGGCAATCAGATCCGGGCGCTCGCGGGCAAGACTGCCTTCGCCAAGGATTGGCGCCACGCATCCTGGGGGGTCATCGCAGCCATCTCGTTCGTCGAGTTGCTGATCGGAATTTACGGCGGCTATTTCGGAGCGGGAATCGGCTTTATCACTCTCGGAATGCTGGCGGCCATCGGCATGCACGACATTCATGCCATGGGCGCCATTCGAACTCTGCTGGCGGTGGTAATCAATGCCGCTGCGGTGCTGATCTTTGTCGTGGCGCACGCCGTCTTATGGCCGCAGTGCCTGGTGATGATTGCCGGAGCAACCACGGGCGGCTGGTTCGGCGCGCACTTTGCGCAGAGGGCCGATCCGGTAAAAGTGCGACGCGTAGTGATCGTCATCGGACTGATCATGACGGCCTACTACTTCATAAAGGCCCGGTAAGCGCCAAGGCGCATTGTGCCAACAGTTCGATTTTGTCTGAAACGTGTTTTTGCTGCGGCGCGACCTTCACTCTACTATTGCTCTTTGCGCCGCCGGATTTAGCATGGTCTCGGAAGCCTGATTGACTCATCGAAATACCTGCTTGCGATTGGCGGGGCACCCGCAATCACTTCTTTAAGGAGACACTCCGATGGCAACAGATCCCACGCCGAGTTCGGACCTGACCCTCGAAACAACTAGAAATCCCGACGAGATCATCGTCCGCTGTAGCGGCAGGATCAACTCGGCAACAACCGGGCAGCTGCAGAGCAATGTACGTGGCCTGTTGTCCGAGACGAAGTTGCTGGTGCTCGATCTAAGCGACGTAAGCTACATGGACAGTTCTGGCTTAGGTGCGATCGTCGGCCTCTATGTCTCGGCCCGGCGGCAGAATTGCGAGTTGAAGCTCATCAATCTGAATCAGCGCCTGAAGGAGCTGTTTCGCATCACCAAGCTGGGCAAGATCTTCGAAGGCCACGAAGATATGCTTGGCTATACCCCTGACTGAACACCACCGCGCCGCCCCATTCCCGAAAGACAAGTGAATAGCTGGCGTCCGGCGAACCCCAAGGGATACACTATTTTCAGGGAACGGCGTGGGTTTGATTATTCCGTATTTCCCACTGGCGGGCTGGGCTGCGCGGATTCTTGACTGCTGACGAACGGTCCAGCTTGGCAGGCAGCACAGGGCTTGAGGTTGCAGCCTACGGCGCTTGGCTTTCTTATCTGCCGTGGCGATCGCGAGCGTGCCGAGTTCCGGCGTTTTGTGCACCTGACCTCCAATGCTGATTTGCCCCACTGTACCCTGACGTATCAGTTGCGTGGACATTTGAGCGCAACGGGCATGTCACGTCGCCTTGCAAGCGACACCTTGCATCCAAGTCATCTTTTAGTATGAGTTCTAATCCGCAGTTCGTTCTCCGGAGAGAAATCAAATATGGCAACTACTACGATAGAAGTTGCGGCTGCGAATGGCCGCAAGCATCCCAGTTTGGAGCGCTGGGTCGAGGACGTCGCCCAGTTGTGCAAGCCTGCTCGAATTCATTGGTGCGACGGTTCACCCGAGGAATATGAGGAGGCGCTGCGGCTGCTGGTTCTAACGGGTACAGCGATCCCCTTTGACCAGGCCAAACGCCCGAACAGTTATCTGGTCCGTTCCGACCCCGCCGATGTGGCACGTGTAGAGGAGCAGACGTTCATCTGTTCACGGACGAAAGAGGAAGCCGGCCCAACCAACAATTGGCGGGATCCCGCGGAGATGAAGCAGAAGCTGAGCGAGCTGTTCAGCGGCTCGATGGCTGGCCGTACGATGTATGTGATCCCGTATAGCCTCGGCCCTATCGGTTCGCCGCGGGCGCGGATCGGAGTCGAGATCACCGATTCCACTTACGTCGTCGTGAGCATGCACATCATGACGCGAGTTGGCCGCCACGTGCTTGAAGCGCTGGGAGAGAATGGCGACTTCGTTCGTGGACTCCATTCCGTAGGCGTGCCCCTCGGGCCTAATCAGCCCGATTTCACGTGGCGCTGCAATCCAGACCAGAAGTACATCTGCCATTTTCCGGAGACGCGCGAGATCGGGTCTTTCGGTTCGGGCTACGGTGGCAACGCGCTGCTGGCAAAGAAATGCCATGCGCTGCGCATTGGCTCAGCGCAGGCGCGCGATGAAGGTTGGATGGCGGAGCACATGCTGATCCTCAAGCTGATCAGCCCCTCCGGTGAAGTGAAGTACATCACGGGCGCATTTCCCTCCGCGTGCGGCAAGACGAACCTCTCGATGATGATTCCCACCATTCCCGGCTGGAAGGTGGAGACGATCGGCGAGGACATCGCCTGGATGAAGTTCGGCAAAGACGGCCGGCTTTACGCCATCAACCCTGAGTTCGGATTTTTTGGCGTGGCTCCGGGCACCAACATGAAGTCCAATGCCAACGCCATGCTCACGATCGCCGAGAACACCATCTTCACCAACTGCGCCATGACCTGGGACGGAGACGTGTGGTGGGAGGGAATGACCGAGCAGCCTCCCTCGCGGCTCGTCGATTGGTTACGACGCCGCTGGGCGCCGGATTCGGGACGTAAAGCGGCCCACGCCAATGCGCGCTTCACAGTTGCTGCCAAGCAGTGTCCGGTGATCGCGCCTGAATGGGAGGACCCCAACGGTGTGCCCATCGATGCCATCTTGTTCGGCGGCCGCCGGGCGGGAATCGTTCCGCTGGTGACCGAGGCGTTCGACTGGCAGCACGGTACGTTCTTGGGGTCGACTTTGAGCAGTGAGACCACCGCGGCGATAGCCGGCAAAGTGGGACAGCTGCGGCGCGATCCCATGGCCATGCTGGCATTCTGCGGCTATAACATGGGCGACTATTTCGCCCACTGGCTCAAGATGGGAGCCTCCGTGGAAACGTCCAAGCTGCCCAAGATCTTCTACGTCAACTGGTTTCGTCAGGATCGAAATGGCAAGTATCTGTGGCCGGGATTCGGCGAGAACAGCCGCGTCTTGAAATGGGTCTTCGAGCGCTGCGACGGAAAGGTACACGCAAAGGAGACACCCATCGGGCGCATTCCTGAAGTTGCGGACCTCGATACCAGCGGTTTGAAGCTGAGCGCCGGCAGCCTGGAAGAACTTCTGAGCGTGGACGTTGATGGATGGTTGGCGGAGGTGCCGTCGATCCAAGCACACTTTGACCACTTTGGCGACCATCTGCCGGACGCACTCCGGGAGGAGTTGAAATCGCTCGAGAAGCGTCTGACGAAGGCAAAGAAGTAATCTGCGCAAGAGTCCGCAAAAAAGAATCAGCGCTACGGTCCAATCGTAGCGCTGACTTGTTTAAGCAGCAGTTGGGGGAGGGGATCTCTATACGGCCGTTCTCAGCTTGTTCGCTTCGGCTAGCTCTGCCGCTGCCAGCTTGCTGTCCGAAGCCCTGACCGCGCGAGCGGCCATCGGTTTCAACCACAGCAGCGCCATGAATGCCGCCACAACGTCGCAAATAATCATCGCCCAGAAGACCTTCGTCCACGAACCGGTCTTCGAGTAAATCCAGGCAGCGCCGGGACCCGCGAATGCCGCTGCGACTCCCTTTGCAGTGTAGACAACGCCATAGTTGGTGGTTGCCCACTTGCTCCCGTACAAATCGCCGGTCAGCGATGGGAACAGCGAGAAAATGTTGCCCCAGGCGAAGAAGCAAAGGCCGGAGAGCACTACGAACCATACCGGATGCGCGATCAACTGCAGCAGCGCGTACACCGCGATTGCCTCCAGAATGAAGGCCACGAAGATAGCATTCTCCCGGCCCACATGATCGGAGACCCATCCCCAAAAGGGACGCGTGAATCCATTGAGCAACCGGTCGATCGTGATGGCCAGCACCACTGCCGTCATGCCGAAGACCATAACGACTTTGTCCACCTTGTACGAGGCCGCCATCGGATTCAGTTGCGCCGTCACCACCAGGCCGCCGAAGGCCAGCATGGTCATCATCAGATAGATCACATAGAACGACGGTTGGCGCAACATCTCGAACGGCGTCATATTGACCGACGACGTGTTCACCTTCGCCTTGATCTTGGTCAGCTTCTGCTGCCAGTTGGGCGGCGTCCATCCCTCCGGCGGCCGGGCTAGAAATAGGGCGCATATCAATACGACGGTCCCCTGAATGAAGCCCCACACGATGAACGTGTGCTGATAGCCCGAGGTCTTCAGCATATTGGCAACCGGGGCGATGGTGGACGCCGTTCCGATGCCGTACGCACCCGCTGTCAATCCAACGCATAGGCCGCGGTGATCGGGAAACCACTTGAGCGCATTGCCAACGGTCCCGCCATACACGATGCCGGCGCCGATTCCGCCAATGCTGTACCAGAAGTACAAGCCCCCGATAGTCTCCGCGTATCCCGAGCCGACCCAGCCGAGAGCGACCATGACCGAACCGATCCCCAACATGAATCGTGGTCCGATCTTATCGACCAGATAGCCCTCAAAGGGCACCAGCCAGGTCTCCAGCGCGACGAAGAGCGTAAACGTCCACTGCACCGCGACCAGGGAGACATGCAAATGCTGTTGGATGGGCTTGGTGAACAGCGTCCAGGCATATTGCAGGTTCGCGATTGCCATCATCGCAACAATGCCTGCTGAAAGTTGAATCCAGCGATTGGGAATGCGGGACGGGTGGATCAGAGTGGACGGAGCTTCCGCCATTTACCTTCCTCCGAACGGAGTTTGCAGACGTCAACAGCGGCACCGAACCGCCATCAGCGGAAATTGCCGCGCAAACGTTGGGTCTGTCGTTGGCATGCTGGCGGTGGTTTCCCCCGCAGCATGAGTTTCGGATTGTAACGCGTTGTGTCGAAAAGCTGAGAGCACGATCGTTATTAGTGAGAATGCAAGCCGACGCAGCGACGCGAGCAAAGCGCGTGTGCTACATTGGTCTGGTCATCGAACCACTTCGGTCGAAAAAGTTAGCACCCAGTTATAAGGAGTGTCAAGGTCTTTGTCGGCCACTTGAAACTACCCGGTAACAAATTGGGACGAACGAGCCAATTGCATGGATGAAACTCTGCAAGCACAAATCGACATTTACCGCAGCCGCTTGGACGTATTGATTCGTCGCGGCCTGGATGTGCGCGACGCGCTGGCCGAACAGCCTTCGAACGCAACTACGGCCATGGCTGCTCGCCTGTGGCAGCAGGACTGTGGAGTCGCAATCAACGAGCTGTCCGGAGGCAGCAAGGCCCATTGGCTGGCCCGAGCCTTTAGCGACGCATTTCTGGTGCGCGCCGAGGAGGGCCCGGCCGTCGAGGGCGTCCCTCCTGCAGAAATCGTACAGCGCCTGATTGGCGTGCTCGAGCAGGCGCTGGCTTCGCTCTCCGGCGACAATGTTGCTGCCCGGTTGGCGGCGTCGCAGGCGCGGGCGCCTCACCGCTTCGACTTTGTTCACGACGCGGAAATCCGGCCGATCCTGGAGCAGGCGTACAGCGATGGCGGGCAGGCGCTCGACGAAGGCGACTACGACCTGGCGCTGCTGTCGTTCGCCGGAATTCTGGAGGCGATTATTACTGACGCGCTTCAGCACAAGGGAATCACCAAGCTGCAGACCGAAGACGCTTCGGCGCCCCACATCTCGGATTGGCCGTTCGCGACGCGCCTCGACATAGCCGAGAAGAGCGGCGTGATCGGACGTGGGAGCGCGCGATTGCCGGAGGCCGCTCGCAGGTATCGTGAGACTGGTAACGGCAACCAGGGGCACGGGATCATGCTTGGTATTTCCGAACGCGATGCGCGGCTGACCGGACAGGTGTTGCACGTGATCATGAGAGATTTAGATCCCGGAAGATAAGACCAACAGCTCAATCTTCCAAATCTTGCCGAAACACCGGTTGTGCGGGATCGAGGCTGCCTTCGATCACCCCGATGAGCATCTGCTCATAAGCTTCTTCGGCTTCTTCCAAGGAAGTATAGCCACGCTCGCGCTGCAGCCCGCCGCTCGCCGAATAGATCAGCGTGTAATAGCGCCCGGAGGAATACTGCGTTTCCAGCAACCGGCTTGGCAGCTCGGGATCTCCCTCCTGTCCCAGGACGTCCATCAGCGCCACCGTCCACTGCTTACCTTTGGGATCGGTGATGACCTCGCGCTGCAAGTAACGCCACTGATCCATGCTCCACAACGGCATCGTTACTCCAGTAGTTGAGCGAGCGCCTTGGCGACCTGACTGCCGGTGAATGGCTTCGGCACCAGGAGCACATTGCGGGCCCTCTGCTCGCGGAGCTTAGACTGTGCGCGCTCCGGCGTGTCGCTGATGATTACGACCGGAAGATCGGCGTGCTCCGAGTCGCCGCGCAATTGCTCGAAGATGGACTCGCTCATGTCCCATGTCGAGCAGTTGAGCACCAGCGCCGCAGCCTTGCCCTCGCCAAGTAGTTCATTGACCGAGGTGGTATAGCCGGTGGCCACCACTTCGTGGCCACGGTCACGCAGGGCGAAGCTCAGAAGCTCGGCTGTCTCCGGCGTATCGTCAATGAGCAGTATCCGCGGCAATGGCTTAATTCTTGCCCGTGCCCGGCATCCGCGGCTTTTGGCTGTCGGTAGGTGCCAGGTCCATCACCCAGATGCGCCCTCCGGCCGTGTAGTAGGCGCGCCGGTCGTTCTCGACCGATGCGCCCCACGCTTCCAGCGTTCTCATGGCGAAGGTTCGGCCTTCGAAGTTGTTGCGCGCATGGTTCAACACTTCGTTGGTGTGCCAGTTGTCGGTCAGAATCGCATCACCGGCGTGCACGCGCAGCACGGTGTAGTAGCGATCGTAAGCCGCCTCGGGGCGCACATCGCGCGTCGAGCCACGCTTCTTGCCTTCCGAGACAATGTAGCTTTCCTGACCTTCGGGTTCGACCTCAGGTCCTTTTCCAGGTTCTGTCGCTCTCTCGCTCATACCGTCTCCGCAACTACCGCAGCTTCCTCTGCGGCTGCCATATCAGCTACGTTCTTCGCATCGGCGGCCAGAATCAAAGCCTCAGGCAGCGCGACGCCCATCATTTGCCACTGCTGGTTCGCGAACTGCTGCAGGATCGCGATGTGCTCGGCGTGCAGATGTCCAAAACGTCCCTGCAGCTTCAGATACTCGGAGACGGGCCGCATGCTCTGCGGGCGGAAGCTGTAGTCGAACTCGCGCTTCTCCGGGCTCCACTCCCACATCGGATAGAGTCCGCACTCGACCACCAGCCGGCCCAGGTCGACGGACCGCGGCGTCTCGTATACGAATCCCTTCTGGCAGGGGGTGTAAATCATCAAATACGCCGCGCCCTTGTGGTTAAGTCCCTTGCGCACTTTGTTCATCAAGTCGATGGGATATCCCACACTCGCCGTGGCCACATAGCAGTGCGGATGACCAGCCGCCATCATGCGCGCCAGGTCCTTGGGGAACAGCTTCTTCGCCTCGGGAATCTTCGGTCCGGGCGGCGAGAACGTCGTCATACCACCATACGGCGTGCGCGACGACGCCTGAATGCCGGTGTTGGCGTACTGCTCGTTGTCGTAGCAGATGATCAGGCAATCGTGGTTGCGATACAGCGCGCCGGAAATCGATTGCAGCCCGATGTCGGAGGCGCTACCGTCGCCGGCTTCGCAAATGACGTTGGGGAATGCACCCTTCCATTTGCCTTTGCGGATCAGAGCTTCATACGCGGCCGAGACCCCGGCGGTGAAGCTGCCAGCGCTGCCAATCTGCGTATGCGCCCACGGAACGTTATAGGGCGTACAGAGGTACGAACTGTTGGCGACGTACATACAGCCGGTCGGTCCGATCAGTATGGTATTGTCGCCCGCCGCTTTGCTGGTCATGCGGTATTGGATCGACGGGCCGCAGCCGGCGCAAGTGCGATGGCCGGGCACGAACGGCTCGCTTTGCGGCAGCTCAGGGTTATAGAAACGCGCGCCCTGATTCGGGCTATCGAGAATCGGCAGCACCTGCCGCTGAACTTCAATGGTTGCCATCTTCATTCCTCCTTAGTTCTCGGAGAGACGCGGGTTCGCCGCGCCGTGAAATGTCTGCTTCCTATTCTTCAAAGCCGACCCAATGCGTACGCTTCTCGATCTTGCCGCGTTTCATCGCTTCGGTCATCTTTTGCGTCATCCAATAAAACTCTTTCAGCACGATGGCCTCGCCGCCCAACCCGGCCATAAACGACATGACCAGCGGACGCGACGGCGCCTCATACAGGGCTGCGGCCGCTTCGGCATATAGCGATCCGCCACTGCTCACACTGCCCAGGCCAAGGTTTGTCTCGATTACGCCAACCACCTTGAACTTGCTCAGCACTTCCTGCACGCGGTCGGTGGGATAGGGTCGGATGCAGCGTAAGCGCACCATGCCGACTTTGATGCCCTCGTTGCGCATGTGCTGAATCGCATAGCGTGCGGTGACGGCGTGGCCACCCTGCAGGTAGAACACGACGTCAGCGTCATCTGTCATGAACTCTTCGAGCCAGGGATCGTAACGCCGGCCGAAGATGCGCGCGAACTCCTCGTGGATTTCCGCGATCACCGGCATTGCCTCTTCCATCGCACGCGCACGCTCCAACTGCAGTGGAGGTCCCTGCTCAGGCATGATCTGCGGACCGTGCGATACCGGATGCCGCGGGTCGAGCGGGTAGGGATGCTTGTATGGCGGCAGAAATTCCTTTACCTGCGCGGGATCCGGCAGCTCAACGTCGGTGGTGATGTGCGAGACGAAGAAGCCATCCTGGCATACCATCTGCGGCAGCAGCACCCGCGGATCTTCGCCGATGCGATACGCCATCAGGTGATTGTCGAATGCCTCCTGCGCGTCGCACGACCAGCCCATCAGCCAGCCCATGTCGCGCGTGGAAAGCGCGTCGGTATGCTCGGAGCCGAAATCGCCCGGGGGATCGAGCGTGCGGTCGGCAATCATCATCTGCACCGGCATACGGCTGCCGGAGATGGGGGAATACAGCTCGTAGGCATAGGTCACGCCTACGCCCGAGCTGCCGGTGAAGACGCGCGCGCCGCTCGACGATGCGCCATGCGCGATGCTGAGCTGCGAGTGTTCGCTGTCGGCCACGATGTACTCGGCGTCGAGCTCACCGTTGGCCACCATCTGCGCCAGCGCCATCATGGTCGCGGTGTAAGGACGGATCGGATATGCGGTGATGACGTCAACGTCGGCGTACTTAGCTGCCTGCGCTGCCGCCACGCATCCGTTGATCCGCACCGTCTTCTTGGTTAACTGTGTTGCAGTTGCCATAGTTCGCTCCGTCTAAATTTGTTTCGCCGGCTGGTCGGCCATGGTTCGCAGCTGTTCTGCCTGGCGTCCGTGCATGCCGGGCGTGATCGCGAAGGCGGTGTCCATGCGCACGACACCGGTATCGAAGTCGAGTTCGGGTACGCCTTCTAGGCAGCCCGTTGGACACTCCTCGATGCAGACGCGACAGCCCTTGCAGTAATCGACCAGGATTTTGTACATCCCGTTCGAGCGATCGCCGCGCACGATGCATGGCTCCGGACAGACCAGGTAGCAGTTGTCGCAGGCGTTGCAGGTGCCGCAACTGAAGCACCGGCCCGCTTCTTCCACCGCCTGCTCTTCGCTGTATCCCTGGATCACTTCCTGCGACGTTTTCTTCCGGGTATTCGGCGGCAGCAGCTCCTGCTGCACGCGCGGGAAGTGCGGGAAGTAAGTCATGTTCATGCGGTTCAAATCGAAGATCACGTCGACCGCGATGGTGCGCGGCTGAAGCGCTTCGCCACGCAGGATCTTGTCGAGATTGAAGGCCACGCGTTTGCCGTCGCCCACCGCATTCACCACCATCAACTGCTGCCCGGTGCCGATCTGCACGATGTCGCCGGCGGCGAAGATGTTGGTATCGCCAAGACGTCCGAAGCGGTCGGTCTTGATGGTACCGCGGTCGTTCTTGAACTCCTGCGGCAGCCATGCCAGCGACGCATGCTGTCCGACCGCGATGATAACGGTGTCGACAGCGAACTTCTGCGCCGGAGCATCGCGATCGACGTTGATCGGCGATGCATTGATGGCGCCTGAAAAGCGCGCCGGATGTAGTTGCAGAGCCTCGACCTTCCCGTTGCCGAGGACCGCCGTCATAGCCTTGCTGTGCAACAGTTCGACGCCTTCCTGCAGCATGTCGTGCAGGTCTTCGGGAACCGCCGGCATCTCGCTCTGGTTGGACTCGACGGTGATCATCGTGACTTCCGCCGCGCCCTGGCGCAGCGCCTCACGTGCGCAATCGATGGCGGTATTGCCGCCGCCGATAACGGCCACGCGCGCGCCGAGCTTCACCTTCGATTCGCCCATGCCGATGTCGCGCAGGAAGGGGAGACCGTAGATCACGCCGTCCTTGTCTTCGCCTTCGGCACGCACGCTGTTCGGATCGGTCAGACCAACGGCGAGGACGCAAGCGTCGTAGTCGTTCTTCAGTTGGTCCCAGGTGACATCCTTGCCGACATCGACATTGCACTTGATCTCGATGCCCATCTGCTCCAGTCGCTCGATTTCGCGACCGAGAATGTCCGGTGGCAGCACCCAAACCGGAATGCCGCCGCGATTCAGCCCGCCTGGCTTCGGCGACTTCTCGAGAATCGTGACCTTGTATCCCATGCGCGCCAACTGATAGGCCGCGCTATGTCCGGCGGGACCCGAGCCGACGATCGCAACCTTTTTCCCGTTCGGCTTGCCGGCCTTGACCACATCCTGCTTCAGCGCCTGACCGAGATCGCCAAGGAAGCGTTCGACCGCGCGAATCGAGATGGCCTCGTCGTACTTGCCGCGATTGCAAGCCTGCTCGCACGGGTGATAGCACACGCGGCCGGTCACCGACGGAAACGGCATGTCTTCCTTGATCAGCGCATATGCGTCGAGATATTTGCCGCGCTTCACGAGGTCGAGATAGCCCTGGATCTTCTCGTTCGTGCCGCACGCGTTGTTGCACGGCGGCAACTTGTCGCGGTACACGGGTCGAATCGCCCGCCAGTTGCCGGTAGGAAACAGGTCCTGACCTTTTTCCTGCGTGGGAGCGGGAGTGATGCCCCCAAACGTGATCTTCAGCCGCTCGGGTATGTGAGTGCCCTTGGTTGACATATGCCTAAGCTCCTACCTGCTCCACCGCGTGTAGCGGCATGATGTGTAATTCTTCGAACGCCATATCGAAAGCTTTCCTGTTCGCAATCATGGGCTCAATCGTCGCGCGCTTGACGATGCCGGTGGCCTTCACCACGGCAGCGATCAGCGGCGCTGCGATGTCGGGCGCGACCAGCTTGCTGCGCTCGGCCGCGCCTTCGGTCGACAGTCGATCGAGGCCGAGTTCGCCCAGCCGGTAATACAACCACTTGTGATCGGCGAGCTTGGCGGCATCAACGCAAACCAGTTGCGCCAGCCGTTCCGGACCAGGAACAAAGCGAATCATGTAGTCCGGCGTGTAATGCGTATTAATGATCAGCGTTCCGCCGAGAGGCATGCCGCGCATGTAATCCCAGCCCTTCACCATCGTCCCCTCCACCAACACCACGATGTTGGGATTTTCGTTCTCGTAGGTGAGAGCGTTCTCGATCACCCCATCGCTCACCCGGCAATACTTGCGCGTGGGAGCGTTCGTGCGGTCGGGGTTGTCGACGTAGTTTTCCATTGCCTGCGAGTACTTGCCTTCCTGGCGGGCAGCCGCAGCGACGGAGTTGACGATGTCGCGGCCTTCTTTATCCATGATGATGCCGCGCGTCCAGACCGTTAGTTCGGTATAACTCATATGCGACCCTCGTGAGCACGTCCGCGGCGCGCTGGAGGTCGAATTCCAGACGCGGTCGGTAGTGCCGTGCGTTGTTCCAGCTGTTTGGGACTGCCGTTGACGGTATTCAGAACGTTGAAAAAATCGCTTCGCGACACCACAAACGGTGCGACTCGAGCACCGTTCTGAAATTCCACGATGGCAAACAAAGTTGCCTTCTTGCACCAGCTTTCGATGTCCGCGCCGGTGAATCCTTCCGTCCGCTCGGCCAGCTCGTCAACATCGACGTCGGACGTGAGCGGCACCTGCCGACAACACAGCCGAATAATCGCGGCCCGATCGGCGGCATCCGGGAGAGTGAACGGAACCACGTAGTCGAAGCGGCCGCTACGCAGGAGTGCTGGCTCAATCCGCTCCGGACGATCGCTGGCGGCCAGCAGAATTACGCCCTTCACATCGGTCAGGTTGTCGATCTCGCGCAGCAGCTGGCTCAGAATCCTTTGCTGAACATCGCTGGCGAATTGATCGCTGCCAAAGCGCGGGGCGATGGCGTCGAAGGTGTCGAAGAACAGGATGCAAGGCGCAGCTCGCCGTGCTTTCTTGAAGACTTCGCGGAGCGCTCGCTCCGATTCGCCGAGCCACTTGGAATACATCTGCGGGCCATCGATGGCGATGAGTGGAATCTGCTTCTCGCCCGAAAGCGCACGCGCGATGGCGGTCTTGCCGGTGCCCGATGGTCCGGCCAGCAAGATGCCACGCGGCGGGTTGAGCCCAACTTGATCGTAAAGCTCGCAATGCACGTGCGAATGCTCGATCACGGCATCCAGCAGGCGTTTCACTCGCTCGAGGCCACCCAGAGACGCAAACGTCGTTGTGCTTTTTTCGATCAGGAATTCGCGCGTCGCGCTCGGCTCTACTTCCTTTAGGCCGGCCAGGAAGTCATCGCGCGTGACATGCAGTTCGGAAAGGTCTTCGGCGGCGCCATCTCTATCGACCGACGTAGTCGAGAGGAAGCGGCGCAAGGCGATCATGCCGACTTCCTGTCCCAGAGCCTCCAGATCGGCGCCGACAAAACCGTGCGAGTGTTCAGCAATCTCGCGCAAATCGACATCGGCTGTGAGCGGCATCGCACGGGTGTGAATGCGAAGGATCTTCAGCCGCGCTTCGGTATTCGGTGCGCCGATTTCGATCTCGCGATCGAAGCGGCCCGGACGTCGCAGAGCTGGATCCAGCACTTCTGGAATATTCGTTGCACCGATCACGACCACCTGCCCGCGCGCCACAAAACCGTCCATCAGGCTGAGAAGCTGCGCTACAACGCGCTTCTCCACTTCGCCGAGCACTTCGGTGCGTTTGGGAGCGACAGCATCGATTTCGTCGATGAAGAGAATCGCGGGTGCATGCCGTGCGGCCTCTTCGAACACCTCGCGCAGCTTGGCCTCGCTTTCGCCGTAATACTTGCGCATAATCTCGGGCCCGTTGAGGTGAATGAAGTGCGCGCGGCTCTCCGCCGCGACGGCCCGCGCCAGCAGCGTTTTGCCGGTGCCAGGAGCGCCGTAGAGCAGCACGCCTTTAGGGGCAAGAATTCCCAGCCGCTCGAACAGCCGCGAGTACCGCAACGGCAGTTCGACCATCTCGCGTACGCGCTCGACCTCACGTTCAAGTCCGCCAATGTCTTCGTAGGAAACTGCGGGAGCGCGGGCTATCGTCGACTCGCCTTCAACGATGCGAATATCGGTACGCTTGCCAATGACTACCGGTCCCGACGGTATGGTGCGCACGACCTGATAATTGACGGCCTTGGTGAAGGTGGGAACCCGGACGATGGAGCCGGTCATGACCGGCACGCCCGCCAGATCCTCGAGCATGCGATCAGGCGACACCGACGCGGGCGCAGCCCCAATCCACATGGGCGTAAGCCGGACCGCGACTGCCAGTTCATGTTCAACCCGGGCAACCGTGGCCTGCTCCTGCAGCCCTGCACCACAATTGCTGCGGGTTGTGCCGTCGATCTGCAGTAGTCCGGAACAAGAATCGTCAGAAACCTCGGCGCGAGCAACGGCCGGAGTCAGGCCGGTGATCTTCAGCACGTCTCCAGCCTGTGCGCCGATGCTCTGCAAGTCAGCTGGCGCAAGCCGGCAAACAGCGTGACCAATGTCTTCAATGCGCGCTTCGGCGACGCGAAGGATGAGGGAAGTGGCAGCCGAAGGCGAAGTGCCGACCTGGTCGGCTGGCGCAGAGGGAATTGTCCCCGCAGACGCCTGCGTACACAGTTCGAGGCCATTGCGTGACTCGGTCAAAATGATTGTCCCCACACCCACGCCTGGCAGCCGTCTTTCAGGACTTACGCCACGATCCTCAAGCGTTGCGGATGATAACTAAGTAGCAGCAAAGCGGGGAGCCCCACACTCCCAGGTCAAAAATTCTTGAACACAATGTCTTCAATGTCGGCGATATGACGGCACATGGCAGCATTAGCAGCTTCCGCATCGTGCCGTTTAATCGCGGCATAGATCTTGCGATGTCCGGTCATGGATTTCTGCGGTCTTCCCGGCACCTGCAGCGCGCGCTGTCTGGTATTGCGAAGCAAATCCATCAGCAGATCCAGCACTCGCAAAACCACGCTATTGCCCGACGCCTTGGCGATGGCGTAGTGAAACTCCGCATCCTCGGCGATTGCATCCTCACCCGCGGACAGCTTCTTCTCCTGGCGCCGCAGAATTTCGTCCATCGCCGCCAGATCCTCGCGGGAAACATGCTCAGCCGCGCGCGCCGCCATCGGAGGCTCCAGCATCCTGCGAAATTCAAGGAGTTCCAAAACCAGCTCTTGTTTGTGGCGAAGCACGTCCGCGAAAGGACTGATCAGCAAGTCTGCCGTTGGCTCGCGAACGATTGTCCCGGCCCCTTGGCGGGGCTCGACCAATCCCATCAGCTCAAGACTGCGAATCGCATCGCGAATCGAGCTGCGGCTTACATGCAAGGCTTCCGCCAGTTCACGCTCCGACGGCAGCTTGTCGCCCGGCTTCAGTCTTCTGATGATCAGGCGTTCAATCTGTTCGGCGACGGCTTCGTAGACCTTTTGTCTGCGAACCACTTCGAACTCGGCTTGGACTGGCTCAACCATGTTAGTGGTCTGCTAAGTGGACCAGCTGACTGCGGTACTATACCCCAATTGTCGTAGCCTCAGCAACAGGTATCACGACAAATTACTTATTGTGCAGGAATTCCGTCTATTACCGCAGTAGTACTTAACAAATTCGTGGTTTTTCGACAGCCGCCGACCGCCCCATGCGTAACTTAAGCGCGCCAACACCCAATGAAAGCGCCTTCGGCAAGAGAGCGAACACGCGCTCCAGCGCGTGACGCGAGGAAGCATCAGTTGCGAGTCGGTGCAGCCGCGCTCCGCGCCAGCAACTTGGTACAGTCGTAGATGGTTTGTGTGTAAGGCATCGGGACACCCATCCGCTCTCCCAATTCAACCACAGCTCCCACCAGCGCCTCCAACTCCATCGGACGCCCGGCTTCCAGGTCCTGCAACATAGAAGTCTTGTGCTCGCCCACCTTCTCCGCGCCCGCAATTCGCTGGTCGATCGAGATGGGCAGCTCCATTCCCAGTTTGCCGGAAACCTGCTCGACTTCCTGCATGATGTTGCGAATCACCGAACAAACTCCGGGATCGCGCACCATCTGCACCAGCGTGGCGCGGGTCAGCGCACTCACAGGATTGAAGGAAGCATTGCCCAGCACCTTCACCCAAATCTCATGGCGAATGCGAGCGGTCAGCGGGCACCGCAGACCTGACGCAATCAACGCTTCGGCAATCCGGCGGCTGCGCTCAGAGCGCGAGCCATCAGGTTCGCCCAGCGAGATGCGGTTGCCCTCGATGTGCTGGACGATGCCGGGCGCGATAACCTCCGTGGAGAAGTAAACAATCGAGCCGATGACCCGGTCCGCCTCGATGGCTGACGAAATCACGCCGCCGGGATCGACGCGCTCCAGCCGCAATCCATCCCATTCGCCGCCGAAGCCCTGGAAGTACCACCAGGGAACTCCGTTCTGCGTGCTCACCACCACGGTATCCGGTCCCAACACGGGCGCCAGGTGAGGAGCGAGTTGCGGCAGGCCGTGTGCCTTGACACCGAGAAAAACTACATCCACCGGACCGACTTCCTCGAGCGAGTCTGCGATTTTCGGCCACGCAACAAAATCACCTTCGCCACTCTTCACCTGTACGCCGTGCTCCTGCATGGCGCGCATATGTGGACCGCGGGCAAATAACGTCACATCGTAACCGGCCCGCGCCAAGCGTGCGCCGATGTAGGCTCCTATGGCCCCCGCACCCGCGACGAGAAATTTCATTCCTGAGTTCCCACGAGGGCCGACGCAACCGCGCGGCGACGGATCTTCCCGGTCGCTGTGGTGGGGATGCTCTTAACCAGGTAGATCTTCTTGGGACACTTGAAGTCGGCCAGCAGTTCACGACAATGCTTGATCAGCATGGTTTCGGTTGCGCTCTGATTCTCGTGCAGCACGACCGCAGAAGCTACCTCTTCGCCAAGCGTGGGATGGGTAAAACCGAACGTTACCGCCGCCGACACAGCGGGATGCTTAAGCAGGACCTCGTCAATTTCATGCGGCGCGATGTTTTCCCCGCCGCGAATGATGATGTCCTTGATGCGTCCGCTCAAATGGAGATAGCAGTCACGGTCCAGCCAGCCTTCATCGCCGGTGCGGAACCATCCACCGACAAAGGCCTTGGCGTTCGCTTCAGGATTATTGGCGTATCCACTAAACACATTGGCTCCCTGAATCGCGACTTCGCCGCGCTGTTCATTACCCAGATCGTTGCCCTGGCTATCGATGATTCTCACCCGCAATCCTGTGCCTACTCCAACCGAGCCGGTTTTGCGATGCCGCGGAGGCAATGGATTCGACGTCATCTGATGCGCGGCCTCGGTCATGCCGTAGGCTTCCACGAACGGCACGCCGAACAAATTCTCGATCTTATGGATCAGGTCCGAGGACAGCGGCGCGCTGCAAGAACGGATGAAGCGCAGAGATGCCGCTTCCACCGGCTTGTGATGAGCGCGCGACAGCAAAAGCTGGTGCATGGTCGGAACTCCCGAGTACCAGGTCACGCCGTACTCGCGCACTGTTTTCCAAAAGGTAAGGCCATTGAACTTGGTCGGGACGACCACCGTCCCTCCTGAAACCAGGGTTGCCATGGTCGAGCCGATCAATCCATGAACGTGGAATAGCGGCATGATGCACAGGGAAACGTCGTTCTGCGTCAGAGCGTAGGTGTTGGCGATATTGGCGGATGAAACAGCCAGGTTGAAATGCGGCAGCGGCACGCGCTTCGGTCGGCCTGTGCTTCCGCTGGTGTGCAGCACCAGGCCGATGTCTTCCGCTGTAGGCTCGGTGGCCGATGCTCCTCCCGGCGCGCCCTGCAGCCGAACCTCGCCTCTTTCGGTCATTTCCACTGAACAGACCGGGATGTTGCAATCGGCGGCCGCACTTCGCGCAAACTCCGCACCTACAGGAGGGCAGAGCAGAATGCGCGCGCTGGTGTCGCGTAAGAAGAAGAGAAGCTCCTCGTAAGGATACGCAGGATTCAGCGGCGCGGCGGTTCCTGCGATCGAAGCCGCAAGGAATCCGACAATCGCGGGCAGTCCGTTCGGAAGTGCCAGCGCCACGGCATCTCCACGCTGAATACCGAGCGAGGCCAGGGCATTCGCCATGTCCCACACTTGTTGCCGCAGCGAGTCGTAGGTCACCCGAATTCCTACCTCGGGAACGATTACGGCGGTATGGCTGTCAGCAAAATGGAGAACGTCGAGAAGCGTGTTTACCGACTTCAGGGTCATCCGCAATTCCTTGTCCCGGGTGTTCAGGGGTCGCCGGTAACCTGCAGGTATCCACGGCAGCCCACTTCCGCAATGTTAGCCTCTCAGACTCGTTGGACCCGCGCCTAGGCTGTTTAACTTAGGAAGCAAAAGTTAAAGTTGCTGTTGAAATATGTCCAAGGGCAACAGGGCGATCAGGACACGTCAGTAAACGAGCGATTGTACATCACGGGCGCTCAGCTTTTCCCGCGGTGCTCTGATTCAACACGCCGTTCCTTCCCGTTTTGGCGATTTTCTAGAAAGTTTCTTGACAACCATAATTTCGAGGAGTAGATAACTGGTCGGCTCTTCAGACCAGTTTCGTCCGGCAGTCTGGGATACACCGGGTTTCTCTTGCAAGGTGGAGAGGGTCACGTTTGTGCAAACTACGGCGGAGACAAAAACATGCGGTTGTCGAAAGCGTCTTTCGCACTTCTGTTCGCTTGTATAGTTTCAGGTTTGCCCGTCCACGCTCAAGAGGTCGCGTCAACGACCCCAACCAATAGCAAGACCACTGCTTCGGCTGCGGCCAGTGCCAGTGAGGCCGAAGTCAATGAATTGCGGAAGGAGATTGCCGCCCAGCGGCAGACCATTGAGCAGTTGAAGCAGATGGTCGGCAGGCTGGTGGACGCGCAAGGTGAGCCCGCTGACAATGGAGCAGCCTCCAGCCACCTGGTCACCGACTCCTCCTCGGGAGCGGTCACGCCGCAATTGATGAATGCGGTCATGGTTGAGCCGTACCCGGATGGCGATGCCATGATCATCGAACAACAGGCTTCCAAGGGCGGCACCGGAGGCGGCGGCGCGCCCCTCACCGCCGGCTGGAACGGCGAGCACTTTTTCATCCGTAGTCCCGACGGTCAGTTCAGCATCAATCCCTACGGATACGTCGACCTGGACTACCGCGCCTACACCGGCGACGCTGTTCCGGCGAATACGTTCGTCGTGCGCCGCGCCCGCTTCGGATTCCAGGGTAATTACGGAAAGCGCTTTGACTTCGCAATCCTGACCGACGCCAATTCGACCACCGGCGCCATCGTGCGCGACGTCTACCTCAACACTCGCGTCATCCCTGAATTCCAGTTCCAGGCCGGTCAGTTTAAGGAGCCGTTTGCTCAGGAACTCGCAACCGGCGCCACCAACCTCGACTTTGTTGAGCGCGGGCTGCAGGCCTTGCTGTATCCATCCCTGGTCACTGCGTTTCGCAGTCCTGGCATCACCATTCACGGCGACATCAAGCATGGCGCCATTCAATATTTCGTGGGGGCGTTCAACGGACGCGGCGGCGTTACCGCAGCGGTTGTCAACGAGCCGGAAATCGTCGGCCGCGTACGCACCTACCCTTGGCGTAACACTAGCAGCAAGTGGTTGAAGGAATTCGCGTTCGGCGGCTCCATAGCGCACGCCGATTCGCGCGGCCAGTCCAACGACGTGAGCTTTAATGCCCAGCTCCCGGACTTGACGTACACATTCTTCCCCCTGCTGCGCATCAATGGCGCCATCTGGAGGTACGAAGCTGAAACTACCTACCTGCACGGGCCTCTCGCGTTCCGCGGTGAGTACGTTCAGGTGCAGGAACAGCGGCAAGGCGTGGGTTCGGAAACGCCGGGCGGCCTGGCGTTCTTCAGCTACCCCGGCGTGGGCGCCAAAGCCTGGAACTTGTCGAGCACTTATCTGCTCACGGGTGAGAAGCAGCCCGAAAACGGAACTCCTCGCGTTCGGAAGCCGCTATTCGGTCCTGACACTCCCGAGGGTAAGAGTGAACGCGGCTGGGGCGCATGGGGCTTGGGCGTCCGCTACTCTGCCATTCAGGCTATCGCGCCCGGCGCTAACGACCTGAACATATACACGCCCGGTTTCGTTCCGACTTACAGCTATCGCACCGATCAATTTACGTTCGGCTTTAACTGGTACTTGAACTACTGGGTGAAGTACCAGTTCAACATCAACGTTGACCGGCTGCACCAGCCCAGTGTCACAGGGCAAGAGCCGGGTGATTTCGTAGTGTTTCTACAGGAGCTGCAGTACCGCTTCTAACGGGTCGGCTGTGGCGTACATGGTGAATGCGGAGGAGCTTTGATGAAATCGCGGGTTGCACTAACCATTTTCTTCGCGGCTGTGCTGTTGATCATGAGCGGCTGCGGCGGCGTCGCCAATTGTCCGACCTGCGGCAATGCACCAACAGGCGCAGGATACGCCGACATTCTGAACATCCCAGTGCCGGAGCACAACCCGACCGGCGAACCCGGCGGTCCGTTCAATTCGTTCGATATCAGCTGGATCAATGCCGCCACCCGGCTGGACTATGTTTCAGATCGCATCGGCCTGGCTGTGGTTGTGGTCGATACCAACCAGAACCTGGCGGTCAATGCGATTCAGGGTTCTAACGCGGTCAGCGGAGCCGGCGATCAGGCCAGCCCCTGCGACCCCAGCATCCCTCCCCTGATCTCTTCGTTCGGCAACTTCACCCGTTTCGGGTGCAGAAATCCACCGTTCCATCTGGTATCAGGATTTGGCGCGAACGGCAACTTCGGCGGATTTCCAGGAGCGCAATGCTGTGCTTCCCGCGGCAACGGCGTGAACCCCATGTCGGGACCGGATGGCGAGGAAGTAACCCCGGACGGAAAAATTCTGTTTACCGCCAACGGCAGCTCCTCAGTAGTGGTCTTCGATCTCAGCACCATGGACCTGACCAAGAACCCGCCGACTCCACCAACGGTACTCGCCGACATACCGACGGGCGTTTCCGCCGATTATGACGGACCGCTCGGCATTGCTCCTTGTGTTGCCTCGTGGAACGGAGGCGCGGGGTCCAACGCCGGATGCGGAGATGACCGCGCTGATGAGATGGCCTACGATCCCGTTCATCAGGTGCTCGCCATCATCAACGGCGATCCGGGTCTGCCGTTTCTCACGTTGATCGATATGTCGCACATCGTGAGCAAGAGCGGCACGCTGCAGCAGCAGCATTGCCTGCCGATTGATCAGGCGTCACCGTATGGTCCCTACCCTCCGGCGCCGCTGCCCAGCCCTTACCCCAATGAAGGCACGTCGACCTCCCCGCTGACTCCCGCTACGGGCGCATCGTTCAATCCGCCAAGTTGCATCATCGGGCAGATCTACTATGACGGGGCGGGCGGCAACGCTTCCGGTGGACTTGGATTGACCGCGAACGTCCCGGTGGACACGGTTGGCGGAAGTTTCCCTTGTCCTGACGCGGCAACCAATCCTACGATCTTCAGCGGCGTTTCCGGATCAGTCAACTCCGGCATACCCGGTGTGGGGGTGACACCCAGCGGCACGCCATACACCATCCCATGTCATCATGGACCCATCATCGATCAGACCTTGGGAACATTCTGCAATCAGACGACACCCGGAGGTAATTGCAGTGGCGCCATATCGCCTGCTGGTTTGGGTGGAATGGCGTGGAATCCCAACACTGGCCACCTGCTGCTAACCAATCCCAATTCCATCGGCATCACCAGCATCGGAGGTATCGACGAAATCGACCCCCAGCTGGGTACCGGGAATGGGCCCGTCGTCATAAACAGTTTTGTCTTGCCTGACTGTATGGCGACCGGCGTTGTGCAAGGGCCGGGCAACGAATTCCTTGTCGGTTGTGCCGACCACGACGGTCAGGCGTTTCCGCCCAACGAGTACATCATTGACGGAAGTGCGGGCACAATCATTGCCAACATCACCACGGTCGGCGGCGTGGACGAAGTCTGGTATAACCCGGGCGACAACCGCTACTACGTTGCGGCACGTGACATGCCTAACGGACCTGTGCTGGGCGTGATTGATGCCATTAATCATCTCTGGCTACAGAACGTCACCACCAATACGAACTCCCACAGTGTCGCGGTTGACCCCGTGACCAACCACGCGTTTGTGCCGTTACAGGCGGGTGGCATATGCACCAGCCAGAGCAGTAACGGTTGCATAGGCGTGTACGCTAGGCAGTGACGCCGGTTCGTGCTGATCGCGACGCACAAACTGGCGTCGCGATCAACCCCGGTTTGAAAATGCAACATGTGACGCGATAGCATGAGGCCTAAAGTTGGTGTCACCCATGGACAGTTTTAAGAGAAAAATCGCATGCACAGTTGCTGCGCTCGCGTTACTCGCGTCCTTCGGCAAACTCGCGCCGGCGCAGGACGAGTCCAACAAGAAGCCCACTGATGTTCCCGCGACCGTGATCGCACATCTGCCTCTGCCCCACGCCACCGGTAGCCAGATGTTGCTGCAGAAAGACGAGGGCAAGAGCTACCTCTACGTGCAGCAGGCCGGTAGGCAAGGCTTCATGATTGTCGATGTCACCAAGCCGGAAGATCCCAGCCTCGTAAAGCGTACAGCCGCGGCCCGCGCGGCCACTGCCGGGGATTTGCAAATGCTCAGCCCGGAGGTTGCTATCGCCGAGGCTCCGGAGGCCAGGACGCCGACTCTCGCGAGCACTAAACATCCCAGCTCTACAGTTCGCGTGCTGGATTTGACTGATCCCAAGAATCCGAAGACCCTGCAGGAATTCGATGGTGTGACCAGCGTGCTGCCCGATGGCGGGCACGGCTTAATCTATCTCACCAACAACGAAGGGCTGTGGATTCTGCGTTACCGCCGCGGTGCATTGCTCGAGCCTTCGCGGACTAAGAAGCCCTGTGGCTCCGAATCCGAGATCCAAGCCATGCCTCCGGATTGCGGTTAAGACATCGTGCGAAAGGAAAAATGTATGGCGCGGTTGGCGATTCTACTCCTGCTCTGCAACACGCTTCTGCTGGCGCAGGACAGTTCCAAGAGCAGTAACTCCGCCTCTTCCAACGGGACGGTGACCTTACAGGGCTGCATCGACCGGTCTCGCGGCGACTATGTCTTGATCCAGCAGAACCCTGGCGCGACCTACCAACTGCAGGGCACCAGCAAAGCAAAGCTGCGAAATTATTTGGGACAAAGAGTGCAGATCACTGGGACCCAGTCCCCTGCGATGCCCACCAGCTCTGATGCAATGGCGACTGGCGGTTCGCCGGCATCGGTGATGATTCAGGTGACTTCGATTAAGACGATTGCGAAAGAATGTGCCGAGCGTCCCGTACCCACTAACAAGTAGGGCGCTCGAGAGTGTATGCGCAGCGGCGGTTGCGAGTCAAGTTAGCAGCCGCGTTATTTCACGTGCGTCTCTTGGTAGTGCACCAGCTTCCATTGACCGCTCCGCTTCACCCAAAGCTCGCCGATGTAGACCCTCGAAAAGCGCACCTGCGCCCTCGGCGGATACTGCATCGTGACCTCATAAATAATGAAAGCGGCGTCCGGGCCCAGGGGCTGCACTTTGAGTCGTTCCAGCGTATAGGTGAAGGGCATTTGGTCCGCCAGGTCATTCATGCTCTGAATGCGATTACGTTCGCCGCGCGCGTCAATTTGCACTCCCTGATAATCGTCCGCCAAGAGATCGCCATAAGCCTTCTTGTCCCGGTTTTTGATCGCCTCCCACTCGCTCCTCACCTTGGCTTCAAAGGTGTCCTTCAGAGCCTTATCGTCGGACACCGCGCCGAATTGCGAACTGCTGTCAGGTTTCGTTGAAGTCGTCAGCTCTTGGGCTAACGCCGGCGGTGCAAGGCCAGCCACGCAGACCAGGATCAGGGCCAGGCGCATTCTTCCTCCGTGCTCAGGGGGCATGCCAATAAGAATCGATTAAGCGATCATCATCGTAAATCGGAAGCAGGTGTTAGCATACTGGCATTTGTCTCGTCATACGTGCGGCCCTCGATTCGCGGTTCCGCCAGATGGGTATGCAGGCCTGGGAGGCAGACCTTCGTGATGCAGCAAAACGAAATTGAAAGTATCGCGGGCGAACTGTTCTCCGCGTATGAATCAGGACAGTTGGTAACGACGCTTCCATCTTCGCGAGCAGGCTTCGATCTTGACACCGCCTATGCCGTCGCAGCGGCAATCAAGCGTATGCGCGAAACCCAAGGCGCTCACGCTGTCGGGTTGAAGGCCGGCTACGCCAACAGGGCCCTATGGCGCGCGTTGAAGTTGCAAACTCTCCTCTGGGGCCACATGTACGACGACACCGTGCATTACAGCAACGGTAACTCCGTCACGCTGAATTTGCCTCACACTCGCGCGCTGAAAGTCGAGCCGGAGATTATTTTCGGCCTGAAAGAAGCTATTACGACCGAAGGCTTCGATGCGCGCACCGCGCTGGAAGCTACCAATTGGCTGGCCATCGGCTTCGAGATCATCGACAACCCGTTTCCCGAGTGGAAATTTCAGCCGAGCGATTTCGTCGCGGCCCTGGGGCTGCATGCCGCGCTGGTTGTCGGAGAGCGGATGCCCGTGCGGGCCGATTCCATCGACATGCTGCTCGAAGAGCTGCCTAAGTTCACTGTACGCGTATCGAAGAACGGTGAGTTCGTGGAGGAAGGCGCCGGCAAGAGCATTCTTGGCAGCCCGGCGCTGTGCCTGGCGGAGCTCAGCACGGCTATCCTCCGGCGCTTTCCGAACGAGCCTTTGCGCGCGGGAGAGATTATCAGCTCGGGCAGCCTCACCCCAGGACATGTAGCCGCCGGCGACAATCGCTGGACGGTCGAAGTCGTCGGTCTCCCGCTGACCGCACTGACGCTGCACCTCTCGCAAGAGAAGTCCTGACCTGATATTCGCGCGGGCTACTTTGCGTAATCTTGCACTATAATTGCGCGATCTAATGGCTCTTAGCTCAGGCACGAGACTGGGCCCCTATGAAATCGTCTCGCCACTCGGCGCTGGGGGCATGGGTGAGGTGTATCGGGCGCGCGACACGCGCCTCGATCGTAGCGTTGCGGTAAAAATCCTTCCTTCGCATCTCTCGCAAGATCCTGAAGCCAGGCAGCGCTTCGACCGCGAAGCACGAACCATCTCCTCGCTCAACCATCCCAATATCTGCACCCTTCACGATGTGGGACATCACGATGGGACCGACTTTCTGGTCATGGAGTACATGGAAGGCCAGACTCTGGCCGACCGGCTGGCGAAGGGACCGATGCCCATAGAGCAGGTCCTGCGTTACGCCGCCGATATCTGCGATGGACTGGAAAAGGCGCATCGCTGCGGTGTAGTGCATCGCGATCTGAAGCCCGGCAACATCATGCTGACCAAGAGCGGCGCCAAGCTGATGGACTTCGGCCTGGCAAAACCATCGGTCGCCAACGTAGTGGCGGCCTCAGGACTCACCGCAACTCACAGCACGCCTCCGGGAAGCCATCCGTTAACTGCCCAGGGCACGGTCGTGGGCACGTTCCAGTACATGTCGCCAGAGCAGATCGAAGGCAAGCCGGCCGACGCTCGCTCGGACATCTTTGCCCTCGGCGCGGTGCTCTATGAAATGGTTACCGGCAAACGGGCATTCGAAGGGAAGACTGCGGCCAGTGCGATGGCTGCGGTGCTGGAGCGCGATCCTCCGCCGATCTCCACAATACAACCGACGGTACCGCCCGCCCTTGAGCGGTTGATCAGGACTTGCCTCGCTAAGGATCCCGAAGAACGCTGGCAGACTGCTTGCGACGTCAAGCTGCAGCTCAGGCAGATTGCTGAGGGAACTTCATCAGTCTCCTCGTCGGCAGCGGTTGTTCTCCCACGCAAACGGGTCAGCGTGTTGCCGTGGGTGGTCGCGGCGGCTTTCGCCGCAACTGCGGGATTGCTGTTCTTCCTCTTTTATCGGGCGAACAGCAAGCAGCTGCCGGTTCTGCGCGTCGAGATCAATCCGCCGGACAAGATGCAGTTCAATCTGTCGGGCGATCACGGCGGCCCTGCGGTAATCTCTCCCGACGGCCGTTATCTTGTCTTCTCAGCCTACAGTTCTAGCGGTCCGCAACTATTTCTGCGCGCTCTCGATTCGACTACTCCAGTGCCGCTACCGGGAACCGAAGGCGGGACCTTTCCTTTCTGGTCGCCCGACAGTCGCTCCGTCGCATTCTTCACCGACGACAAGCTGAAGCGGATTGAAGTGAACGGTGGAACCCCAGTGACGATTTGCGATTCGACCCTGGGACGAGGTGGCAGTTGGGGGCCCGACGGGATCATTGTTGCGGCGCTCTCTTATAACGCCGGTATCTCGAAAGTTCCCGCCAACGGAGGAACGCCAACCCCGGTTACCACCTTGGACAACGTTATGTACTCCTCGCATCGCTGGCCCTGGTTCTTGCCCGACGGCAAGCACTTTCTCTACGTTGCGGTAAAGCACAACGCGCCCACCAGTCCCGACACCGGCGTCTTTCTGGCATCGCTCGATGGCAAGGAGAACCTCCTCCTACTGCACACTTTGTCCAACGCGATCTACGCTTCGGGACGCCTCCTCTTCCAGCGTGAGAACTCGCTGGTCGCGCGAGCCTTTGATCCCTCCAGCGGCAAGTTTTCCGGCGAATTCCAAACCCTTGCCGAGAATGTTCAGTTCGACGCCGGCCTGTGGCGCATGAATCTCAGCGCCTCCGACGACGGAATGCTGGCGTACGCTTCCGGGACGTCATCGGGGACCGAGATCCTGACCTGGTATGATCGCTCCGGCAAGAGGCTGGGCACCGTCGGCGGGCAAGGCGATTTCTTTGATCTGGATCTTTCGCCCGACGAGAAGCAACTCGCAACCACAGAGTTGAACACGGCAACCGCGACCATCTGGGTCCACGATCTCACCAACAATCGCAAGTCCAGGCTCACCTTCAGCGGCGGCGCACACCTCACGCCCCTCTGGTCTCCCGATGGAAAGCAAGTCGCCTTCACTTCCAACCAGCAGTCCGCGATCTCACTAAAGACCATTGGCAGCAGCGCACCAGAGCAAACCCTGTTGAGTTCGCCCAATCCAATCTTTCAGTCGATTTCCGATTGGTCGCATGACGGCCGCTATCTGATGTATGAGCAGGGAAGCGGCTTCAATACCGATCAATGGGTGCTGCCGCTCTTCGGCGACCGCAAACCGTTCGAGTACGCAAAGGCCGCATCGCGCGGCACAATTTCTCCCGACGGGCGTTGGGTGGCGTACGTCGGACAAGAGAGCGGCCGCCCGGAAATATTTGTCGCGCCCTTTCCCTGGACAGGGACGAAGTGGCAGATATCGAACGGCGGGGGCGCCTCGCCGCGTTGGCGCGCCGACGGCAAGGAGCTGTTTTACTTCGACCTTAACGGCATTCGGGCGGTGGAGGTGGAAGGCTCCGGCTCGGCTTTTCAAGTTGGCAACAGTGAACTTCTGTTCCGGCTTCCCATGCGCGGCATCATCGCCCGCGAGTATTCGCCCTCCAAGGATGGACAGCGTTTCATCGCCATCACCTCCAGCGAAGGCACTTCACAGTCGCTGACCCTCGTCCAGAACTGGCCTGCAGAATTAAAAAACAAGTAAGGATTACTTTCGGGCAGAATGCATGAATCCAGATCGGGTTTCCGTGAACTCTCGCAAGCTCGCTCATGGCACTTTCGGGGGTAGCTGAATCACCAGAATTGGGCTATACTCCGCTCCACTCTGGTGTCTGAAGCCTGCTTTCGGATTCAGAGTGTTACGTCACTTGGCCACCCGTATTTCGCACTGCGACAGGTTTGTGACATGCACGACTCCGCGTGCGACATGCGACAGCTGTCGTTAGATCTGACCGAATTAAAACCGCCGATTAGGAGGAGCATATCTATGGTGTTCCAAACGAGAACAATGGTCCGCGTCATCGTGGGATTGATGGCGCTGTTGTCGTGTGGGGTGTGGTTGAGCGCCCAAAACATCGGTATTTACCCGCCTTCCAGCATCGAGCATCCGTGGGACGTTGGCGTGAACATGCACACCAACTACATTATTTACGCACCCGAAGGCTCGATAATTCCTCAGACGCAGCCGGCCGGCGAAACTCCGGCGTCACTGGGTTGTGTTTACGACGTCGTTTCCAACCCGATTTCCGGATGTCCGATTAACGGTACCAACCAGGTTCCTTCCGGTGGTAGCGGTGTGATCGTGATCGTGGACGCCTACGACTATCCCAGCGCCGCCGCCGATCTGGCGACCTTCTCCAGCACCTTCGGACTGCCCGCGGCGAACTTCTCCGTTGTCTATGCTAGCGGGCGCAAGCCGTCGAACGGATGCAGCTCGGGATGGCAGGGTGAGGAATCGCTGGATATCGAGTGGGCGCATGCCATGGCGCCAAATGCTCAGATCGTCCTGATGGAAGCGTCTTCCGCCAGCAATAGCGCTTTGTATCAGGCGGTAACCGCCGCCAATTCGTATATCGCCGCGCATGGCGGCAAAGGCGAAGTCTCCATGAGCTGGGGCGGCAGTGAGACCTCGAACGAGAGCAGTTCCGACCACTACTTCACCCAGTCGGGTGTGGTGTACTTCGCGTCGTCGGGCGATTCGCCGGGTGTGATCTACCCCAGCTCTTCGGTGAATGTTGTTTCCGCCGGGGGCACGCAGGTGAACCGCAGCAACGGCAACTATACCAACCAGACCGCCTGGAGCGATGGCGGAGGGGGCGCCAGCAAGTACGAATCGCGGCCGTCATTCCAGAGTTCGATCTCCGGCATCGTGGGCAGCAAACGGGGTACGCCTGACCTCTCGTTTGACGCCAGCGGCGGCTCGCCCGTGGCTGTGTACAACTCCAATTGTTACGGCGGATGGCTTGAGGTGTACGGAACCAGCGTGGCGTCCCCTTCGCTCGCGGGAATCGTCAACAGCGCCGGTCACTTCGAGACCAGCAGCAATGCCGAGAATACCCTGATCTACAGCAATCTCGGCAACAGCTCAGACTTCACCGACATCACGTCCGGCAGTTGCGGCACGCATAGTGCCGGCAGCGGTTGGGACTTCTGCACCGGAGTGGGAGTCGATAACGGATTCGCCGGAAAGTAGTCAAGCATCGTCCCCTCCACTGGGCCCGCTTCCATCGGAGGCGGGCTTTTTCGTGCGCGATAAGAGGGAACGCTTGCCGATAGCAAGCTGCCGAACCTACAACCTCTTCAGGTAATCGACGAGGTCGGGCGACGTCCAGTTTGTCGCGCCAATGAACTTGCGCACAATCTTTCCGTTGCGATCGATGATGTAGGTCTCCGGAAACTTGAACGTCCCATAGACTTCATTGTTATGCTGCGTGTCGCGAACGGCCAGCACGTCGACACCGTGGTCACGGATGAACTGCCTGAAGGCGGCATCGTCCGCATCCTCGCTGACCGTCAGGATGGTCACCTGGTCTCCCAGCTGTTTGTGTAAAGCCAGGAGCGAAGGCATTTCTTCTATGCACGGCGGGCACCACGTCGCCCAGAAGTTCAGTACGACCGGCTTGCCGCGAAGTTGGCTCAGCGTCACGGTCTGATGTGAGTCCTTGATGGCGAAATCGGGAGCGGTGCTGCCGATGCGCGGCGGATGCGAGCCGCTATTGCAGCTCACCAGGAAAGCCACCAACAGCAGCGTAATTGAACCGAGCAGACGCTTCACACTCTTATAATAAAGGAGAGGAATCGCTGAATCGGACATCCAAACGCAGGCGCATACAACGAAAGCTGCATAGCCATCCTTCAATCTGCCAGCCATCCCGAAGTTTCGGTCATCGTCCCGGCGCGCGATGAAGAAGCGTGCCTGGGCGATTGCCTGCGCAGCCTCGCAGCCCAAGGGGGTGTGAGCTACGAAGTCATCGTGGTCGACGATCATTCGACTGATCGCACCCGTGAGATTGCCGACAGTTTCGCCGTGCGAGTAATCCCTGCCAAGCCGCTGCCCATGAGTTGGACCGGCAAGTGCAACGCCGCCTGGACTGGCGCGCAGCTCGCGAAAGGGAAGTGGCTGCTGTTCACAGACGCGGACACGAAACACATGCCGGACTCGATTGCATCCGGCCTTCGCGAAGCTGAGAATTCTTGCGCCGGACTGCTTTCGTATTCTCCCAAGCAGGAGGTCTGTGGCTTCTGGGAGCGCGCGCTAATGGCGGTCATCTTTGCCGAATTGGCGGCGACCTATAGGCCGCGGGACGTTTCCGATCCGAAGTCGCCGGCCGCGGCAGCCAATGGACAGTATCTTCTAATTCGGCGCGATGTTTATGAAGCTATCGGTGGACACGCGGCTGTGGCTACCGCGATCCTCGAAGATGTTGAATTGGCAAAGCGCGCTAAGCAGGCAGGGTACCGATTGCAATTCCGCTGGTCGCACGTAGTCTCCACGCGAATGTACCGCACCTTCCCGCAGATGTGGGAAGGCTGGACCAAGAACCTTGCGCTGCTGTTTCCGCATCCGCGCAAGCTGGCCTGGCTCCGACTCCTGCAGTTTGCGGCTATTCTCGTTCCAGCCTCAGTCGCGGTTGGCGAACTGTCACATGGCCGGTCGGCCACGGCCGCGGCGACCGCAGTGATTGCCGCTGAATTCATCTGGCTCTCTATCGAACGTGTTCAAGCAGGACATTTCGACTGGTTGTCAAATGCGCTGTCGATTCTTGGCGTGCCGCTCTTCGCGATACTTTTGCTCAACTCCTACATCTGTCATAAGCGCGGCGCTGTAAGCTGGAAGGGACGAAAATACGTAAGTAATGGGACGGCCAACACCCCGCAGGCGCAACAAATCTGCGATGCGGTCGAAAAAGTCTAAGGTCGATGAGAACTAACCGCAAAGCGGCGCGATGGGTTGAGCCCGGGGCTCAAGCTTCCGGGTGAGAGTTAAAGGTGAACCCGAGCCGCGGAGCGGCGGTCGTGGTGAACCGTATATTACTGGGCAACTAACAAACCTATGGTCTACTTAACCCGCAAGTGTGAATTCTCCGCATCGCATTACTACCACAATCCAGAATTCACGGAAGCAGAAAACCAGCGCGTCTTCGGCAAGTGCGCCAACCTCAATGGCCACGGTCACAACTACACTCTGGAAGTCACGGTAAAAGGCGAGGTTGATCGCAACACCGGCTTCGTCGTCGATCTGAAAGAGCTGAAAGACATTCTGAATCGCGAGGTCATCGACGTTTTCGACCATCGCCATCTCAACAAGGAAGTGCCGGAGTTCGCGCGTCAGATTCCCACCACTGAGAATCTCGCCATCGCGATCTGGAAGCGTCTTGAAAATCAGCTACGAATTGCCCGATTGCACCGCGTTCGCGTGTATGAGTTGCCGGATTTGTTCGTCGATTTCTACGGAGAAGCATGAAGGTCCATCTCACTCGCCGCTATATCTTCTCCGCCTCGCATCGCCTGCACCGCGATGAACTGACCGAGGAAGAGAACCGCGTCGTCTACGGTAAATGCAACAATCCTTACGGGCACGGGCACAACTATGCGCTGGAAGTTACGGTGAGTGGCCACGTCGATACTAAGACCGGAATGGTTTGTAACCTTGTCGATCTGGATGCGACGGTCGCTCAGGAAATCCTGGAGCGCTTCGACCATGCGAACCTGAATCTACGTCCGGAATTTGCCGCTCAGGTGCCGACAACCGAGGCCCTGAATAAGCTGATCTTTGACATTCTGAAGCAAAGCTTTAACGCAGCTCATCTAGAGAAGGTTAGGCTGGAAGAAACAGCCATGAACAGTTTTGAATATAACGGCACTTAGCCATCAGCACTTGGCATGTAGCGGTCCTCGACAAGGGCTTTTGCTGAGCGCTAAATGCTAAGTGCTGAGTACTCCTATGAAAGATACTGTCGAAACCGCAACTCCCACGCTAACCAGCGCCAGCTTTGAAGACCTCGCACGAGAGATCCTGGTGCGCCTGGGCGAGCAGCCCGACCGCGACGGCCTGCGCTGCACTCCCGAACGTTACGTTAAAGCTTTGGGCGACCTGACCAAGGGCTACCACGAAGACCCCGAGCAGATTATCCGCGGGGCCCTTTTCGAAGTCGATTACGACGAGATGGTCATCGTCAAAGACATCGAGATGTTCAGCCTGTGCGAGCATCACGTCCTGCCATTCTTCGGCAAGGTGCACATCGCTTACATCCCGAAAGGGCGAGTGATCGGGCTGAGCAAAGTGGCGCGCCTGGTGGAAGTCTTCGCCCGCCGCCTGCAGGTGCAGGAGCGTCTGACGGTACAGATCGCCGAGACCATCCAGAAGGTACTTCAGCCGCTTGGGGTCGGCGTCGTCGTCGAAGCACGCCATTTGTGCATGATGATGCGCGGGGTGGAGAAACAGCATTCCGCGACGGTTACCTCGTCCATGCTGGGCGCCTTCCGGGCGCAGCAGACTCGCCAGGAGTTTCTATCGCTGATTCACGCGAAGAACGGGAACGGAATCTAATCGGTGGCCGCGAACGAGACGCAGTCTCAGTCTGAAAAATCGCCCCAATCCAGCGGGCGGCTCGCCGGCCAAGTCGCTGTTATCACTGGCGGCAGCAAGGGCATCGGCTATGCCATCGCGAGCCGGCTCGCAGCCGAAGGCTGCAACATAGTCGTTAGCGCGCGCAATGCGGCGGCGCTCGACGCCAGCGCGCAGCAACTACGCGACGAAACACGCGCGGAAGTCATCCCGATTGCGTGTGATGTACGAGACCCGGCTTCCGTCGACCAGCTCTTCGCGGCGATTCGCGAGCGCTTCGGCAAAATCAACATTCTCGTCAACAACGCCGGAATCAGTCAGGCTCCGCTGCCGCTGGAGGAAACTTCGCTGGAATTGTGGCGTGACCTGATCGAGTCGAACCTTACCAGCGTGTTCCTTTGCACCCGTGCCGCGCTTCCGCTCATGAAGTCGGGCGCGACGATCATCAACAATCTGTCCTTGGCCGCAAAACAGCTTTTCCCGAACTATTACGGCTATACGGCTGCGAAGACCGGCGCGCTCGGCTTTACCCTATCGCTGCGGGCAGAGATGATGGACCGCGGCATTCGCGTTACCGCGCTTATGCCCGGCGCCGCCGCCACCGACATCTGGCAACAGATCATGCCCAACGCTCCGTTCGAGCACATGGTCAAGCCGGAAAGCATCGCCCAAGCCGTTCTCTACGCCGTACTGCTTCCCCCCGAAGCAAACCTGTCGGAGATCATCGTCACGCCGCTGTTGGGCGCGGTGTAGTCCCACCACGGGAGCACCGAAATTTCAGGGAACGGTTCACTGCGCGGCGCCCAAGCAGCATCCAGGACGCCCCGCACACGGCACTCAACCCTAAGAATTCCGTGCTTCCGCGGTGAGACTAAAGTCCGTAGTGGTATCGCCGGGGCTGGGCAGGGAAGAGTTTGATGAGAAAAACACCTGCTATAAATCCACCGACGTGCGCCCAGAAGGCGATCCCGCTTGTACTGCTGCCGTGGGCCGCAATCGACGTCGCTGCGCCGCTCAAGAACTGTGCCACGAACCAGTAGCCCAGTACGATCCAGGCCGGCAGCCATAGGAAGAACACGAAGAACAGCGGCACCAGAGTCAGCACGCGCGCGCGAGGGTACAGAACGAAATACGCCCCCATCACTCCCGCGATTGCGCCGCTGGCGCCGACACTCGGCACGGTCGATCCGATGTTGAAAAGCGTGTGCAACAGCGCCGCCGCGACTCCGCTGACCAGATAGAACACCAGATACCATATGTGCCCGAGATAATCCTCAACGTTGTCGCCGAAGATCCACAGCGCCCACATGTTAAAGATCAGGTGCAGCCACGACCCGTGCAGGAACATGGAGGTAAAGATAGGTACGATGGCGCCGGCCGCCGGCACGTAACGCGTTCCCAGGCCGGAGATCAGGTCCCACGGCACATAGCCGTGATTGAACAGCACCACCGTGAAGCGCGCAGGCACCATACCGAAGGCAAATACCAGACCCTGACGCGCGTTGCTATTCAGCGACACCTCGAACAGAAACGCAACCGTGTTCAGCAGGATCAGCGTGTAATTGATGAACGGCGTGCCGATCCGCGGGGCGTCGTCTTTCAGCGGGATCATATCGGACTACGTTTCTTTCCTACGGTGGCAGCGGCGGGATTTGACCAAACTGCTCGCGAGCCTCCACGATAGCAGAAGGATGCCTCTCAACGCAGTGATGGTCGTGGACAAGCCCACGGGGTGGACTTCGCACGACGTTGTCGCCAAAGTTCGGCGGCTGGTAGGCGAGCGCTCGGTCGGGCATCTGGGCACTCTGGATCCGCTGGCCACGGGCGTTCTTCCGCTGGTTATCGGGCGCATGACCCGGCTTTGTCAGTTTTACACGTCCTCCGAGAAAACATATGAGGGAACCATCCGGCTCGGATTTGCGACCGACACATATGATGCGGACGGTGATCGGATCGGAGCAGCGCAGCCTGTTCAAGTAACGCTCGAACAGGTGATGACAGCCTCAACACCGCTAATCGGGATGCTCCAACAGGTTCCGCCACCGTTTTCCGCTAAAAAGATCGGTGGGATTCCGGCCTACAAGCTGGCTCGCAAGAAACAGGAGGTCGACCTGCAGCCAGTCGAGATTGAGGTAAAGGAGTTTACGGTTCGCGGCCTGAGCGGCGACAGCGTCGACTTTCAGTGCCGCGTTTCGTCAGGAACCTACGTCCGCAGCCTGGCGCATGAGCTTGGACGGAGGCTGGAAACTGGCGCTCATCTGGCTAGTTTGCGGCGAACGGCAGCCGCCGAATTCACGATCGAGCAGGCGCACACTGTGGAAGGGATCGCCGAAGCGGCCGCACACGGCAGGCTGAACGACCTGCTGATTCACCCGCGCCGCATCTTACCGCAAATGCCGTGCGTCACCGCCAACGAGGAGCAGCTTGGCAGGATCCGTCACGGCCGCTCGGTAAACCTGCCAGATATGTCACGCGCACCGTGGATCAAGGTCTTCGCCGGACAGGCCGAGCTGGTATGCCTGGCTAGCCGCGTAGCTGGGACGCTGTTCCATCCCAAGGTAGTGCTGCTGTAGCCAACTGATGCGAATTCTCCAATGTGCAACCCATTGCCGGCAATGTCCGATAACAGATATTATGTTAAGTGCCAATTGCAACCAGCAAAACCGCGCCCTTTCACGCCTGTGCGCTTAGCAATTCCTCCAGATCTGCCTTGAAACGCCGCAGCGCATCCAGCCTTTCCGGCGTGGCCTCGACGATCTCCGACTTCGCCTGGAAGACCTGGCGCCCGTTCTTCTCGATCAGCACGCCCAGCACTTCTCCCATCCGCCAACCGGGCGTGCCGACGATCTCCAGACCACGAGGAGTCGCCCGCAGCAACGCAATGCAGCCGTCGCGGATAACACCGATCGTGGTGGGATAGCGATCGAACGTCTGTAGCTCGAAGCCCGCAAGATAGATGCGCTGCAGTTGTTCGGCAGAATCCATAAAGCAGCAACTAGCAACCAGCAAGAGCCTGCCCGACTTCGATCGCCCCGCAAGCAACCGCACCGAGCACATGATTACTAGTTGCTAGCTGCTAGGTGCTGCCTTCCTACATCTTGTATCGTCCCAGGTCATCCTCGCCCAGGTTTTCCAGCCATTTGCGCAAGTCGTCGGCGGAGGCGCGGTCGTTGACATTGCTCGCGACCTTGCTGTTCTTCAGCACCTCGTCCTCCACAAAGATGGGACAATCCATGCGCAGCGCCAGCGCCAGCGCGTCCGACGGCCGTGCGTCAATGCTGATGATCTGGCCATCGCGTTCCAGCCAGATCACGGCGTAAAACGTGTCATCGCGCAGCTCGGTCACGACCACCTTGCGCACGGTCGTCTCCAACCCGATCAGCAGGTTCTTCAGTAGATCGTGGGTCATCGGGCGCGGCGCCGTCATCTTCTCAATCTCCATCTGGATGGCGTTGGCCTCGAAGACGCCAACCCATATGGGTAGAACCACGCCGTTGGCGAGGTCGCGTAGCACCACGATGGGCATGTTGGTCATCGGGTCCGGCATCATTCCGCTGATTTTCATCTCGACTTCCATCGTGGGCTCCTCTCTGACTTTCTTTCACTGCAAAACCCTTGTTCACCGCGGACGCACGGAGAGCACGGAGTTTTTAGATCTTTTCCCTGAATCCGGACGACTCTCCGCATTGGCAACACTTTCCAATCACCCCGTGTCCTGTGTGCCTCCGTGGTGAATAAGTTCTTCTAATCACGCATTACCCCCAGCAAGCTATTCGGAAACACCTGTGTGACCTCGACGTTCACGTAGTCTCCGATGCGAGGCTCGGGCGCGCCGTTGGTGACGAAATTCAGCGTCTTGTTCTGCGAAGTGCGGCCGTTCACCTGAGCCCGAGCCGCGTTCTTCCCCTCCACCATCACTTCAAGTACCTGCCCTAAGTGACGCGCATAATTGCGCCTCTGAATCTCGCGCTGACGCTCCTGCAACATCTGCAACCGCCGCGACTTCTCCTCGTCCGCTATCGAATCGGCATACTGCAACGCCGGCGTGTTGGGACGCGGCGAGTACTTGAACGAGAACACGCCGTCGTAGCCGACTTCGTCCAGTAAGTCGAGCGTCTCGCCGAACTCCGCTTCGGTCTCACCCGGGAAGCCAACAATCACATCGGTCGTGATGCTGATCTCTTTATTCTGAGTCGACTTCATCCACGCGATGCGCTCCAGGTACTGCTCGCGCGTGTAATCGCGAAACATCTCGCTCAGCACCCGTGATGAACCGCTCTGCACCGGCAGATGGACGTGATCGCACAACGCCGGCACCGCGTCGATCGCATCGATAATGTCCTTGGTAAAGTCCCGCGGATGCGAGGTGGTGAACCGCACGCGGCGGATGCCAGCTAACTCGCCGACCGCACTGAGCAATTCCGCAAAGCTCTTTTTTGCCAGCGGATCCCGATAAGAGTTCACGTTTTGCCCGAGTAGTTGAATATCGGTGTACCCGGCGTCGGCCATGCGCCGCGCCTCGTCCAGCACCGATTGCGAGGTCCGGCTGCGCTCCTTGCCGCGCGTGTAAGGCACAACGCAATAGGCGCAGAACTTGTCGCAGCCCTCGATGATGGTGATGTAGCCACGATGCGGATTCGAGCGCGCCGTGAATTCGGTATCGAAGGTCTGATCAGTTTCGCGGTCGTCGAGTCCGGTCACACGCTGAGCGCCTGCCTCGATCTGCACCAGCATCTCGGGCAAGTTGCGATACGACGCCGAGCCCGCCACCAGCGACACATGCGGCGCTCGCTCGAAGATGCGCTCACCCTCCTGCTGCGCCACGCAGCCGAGAACGGCAAAGCGCTTCCCTTCCTTGGTCAGCTTCTTGACATCGGCCAGGCGGTGAAACACCTTCTGCTCGGCTTTATCGCGGATGGAGCAGGTGTTGTAGAAGATCAGGTCGGCGTCCTCTTCGCGCTCCACCCGGCGGTAGCCCTGCGAGATGAGCGAGCCCACGACCTTTTCGGAGTCGTGAAAGTTCATCTGGCAGCCGAAGGTCTCGATGTAAAACGTTTTCTGTGCAGCGCTCACAGCCATCCTCGAAGAAACGCGTCCCAACATCGCCGCTTTGCGGTCTGTAGGGTATGGGCACAGTATATCGCGCTACGGAGGATGTGTTGTTGCGAGCCGGGGGTAGGTTCAGCTGCTCTTTTCGGCGACGTACAGGTATCGCAACAAGCGACGCTCAGCCGTCAGATTATGAACGCAGGACAGAAACGCCTGCAATCCCTCGAAGTTGCTCGTCCCTTCCAGTCCGATCAGTTCGTCCTGCCGCGCCTGGCGGGCCTGGCGCCACAGCCCGGCGATGCGGGAAGCATTTTCGGTTGTGTCGGTGACGGCAAAATCGCCAAACCCCGCACGCTCGGCGAGTCGCTCATTTTCGCCTGGCGGACTGTACAGGTAATACCCAATCGAGCTGCGCGTAGCAATCTCCTCGTAGGAAATAATTCCCCCCACCACCAGCGCGTCGCTAAACAGCATTCGCCCACCCGGTTTCAGGACCCGATACATCTCGCACAACACTTTGAGCCGCCCTGGAATGTGGCACAACACGTCATTGGCGAACACCGCGTCAAAGGCGTTATCGTCGAACGGCAGCTTGCTTGAAGCGTCACACTGCTCAAAGCGCGCTCGTTCTGAGAGCCCGCACGTGGTCGCGAGCTCATTCGCATTTCGAACTCCTGGTGCATTCACGTCCAAGCCTATGACACGGCAACCCACGTCCTTCGCAAGGTGCATGGCATATCCGCCAGATCCGCACCCGATCTCCAACACCGACGAGCCGCCCTCCAGATGAAGCATTCGGGGAATCTCGTCTGACTCTTCGGTTGTGGCCCAGCTTGTCTGTCCAAAATCCCGGCCATACGTCTCGATGCGTATCTGCCGGTAGACCTCAGATCCGTAGTTGGCATATGCGTTGTCGTAGAGATCGACTCTCTGCGCCATGTGGATCACCTCGTTAAGCTCTGCAGTGGACATGAGACGTGGGCGCCCCGGAGCTCGCGGTTTCTTCCCACTGCTGGCTGAACTACCAAACGCCAGAGCCGGCCCGGAGGGGTGGTGGAGATGATAACCCAGGACACTTCGACCGGCGCAGTCCTCGCCTGCCGAAGCCTCCAATTTGCTGCTCGTAGCTCAATGAATCGCGCGACTGAACTTGTCGGCGGCGCTCTCAGCCTGAAGCGGCGCACGCGCGCAACAAGCCTGCAAGTAAGTACAGGTGAGGAAGATCAACTCGCGGTGCAAGGTGTCGTATTCCTGCTCGGGAGAGGCCGATTCCAGCAGCCTTCGCATGACCCCCGCCAATACCGTTTGCAGCATGGCAGCGACCAGTTGCGGATCGGTCGTGAGCTCCTCGGTGGCACTCGTCAACATGGCCACAATCGACTTGTTGATCCTGTCTGCCGCCTGCTGCGCAATCCTGGCTCCGTCGATGTCTGAACTCACCGCGTATAGCGCAGCACTGGTTTTGTAGTTCTTCATCTTTGCTTCCAGAAACGCCGTAACCAGCACCGTCCCCATTTCTTCGAGAGATCGACCTCTCTGCTGGGCGCAGGCGAGTTCCACCGCGTCCATGACGTGATCGAGGTGACGCTTCAAGACGGCTTTCAGCATGGCGCTCTTGTTGGGAAAGTACTGATACAGAGTTCCGACCGAGACTCCGGCCCGCTGAGCGACTCTGGTGGTGGTGAGCCGCTCCTTTCCCACCCGCAGCAAAACCTGAATGGTGGCGTCGAGAATGGCGTCGACGGTGACTGCCGAACGGGCTTGAACGGGCGATTTTCGCGGCTCCAGGAGCCGTTGCGAACGATGGGACAAATGCGAACTCCTAACCTGAAGGTTTCTTCATCGAATCACACAGACGGCAAATACTGCAAATGATGAGCAGGAGGAACGGAATGCTTCAACAAATTGATCTCAGCGGCAGCTTCACACTGCCCGGCACTTCCATGACCGTGAAGCGCGTGGGCTACGGCGCTGCAACTCGCCGGCAAAGATGGCAACAAGCTTGTATGGGGACCTCCCCGCGATGTCGAGGGGGCAGTTGCTGTTCTGCGAGAAGCCGTTGCCAGTGGGGTAAACCACATTGATACTGCCGATTTCTATGGCCCCCACGTCACCAATGAGATCATCCGCAAGGCACTGTCACCTTACCCGGACGACCTCGTGATCGTTACCAAAGTAAGCGCCAAACGGGGTGAGGATGGATCGTGGATTCCGGCGTTCTCGCCCGAAGAGCTGACGGCGGCGGTGCATGACAACCTGCGCAATCTGGGCCTCGACGTTCTCGACGTGGTGAACTTGCGCAGCATGTACAGCGTCCATGAGCCCGCTGAAGGATCGCTCGAACCGCAAATCACCGCTCTAGCTGAGCTGCGGCAGAGAGGTCTGATACGTGAAATCGGGCTGAGTAACGTCACGGCTACGCAGGTCGCCGAAGCACGCAAGATTGCTCCGGTCGTCTGCGTCCAAAACCTTTATAATCTCGCGCAACGCGCCGACGATGCGCTCATCGACGATCTTGCCCGCGATGATATCGCCTACGTGCCGTTCTTCCCGCTCGGAGGATTTACGCCGTTGCAGTCGTCGGAGCTTTCCGATATCGCTGCACGTCTTGATGCTACGCCGATGCAAGTGGCGCTGGCCTGGCTTCTGCAGCGTTCACCCAACATTCTACTCATCCCGGGAACGTCTTCGGTCGAGCATTTGCGCGAGAACCTCAAGGCGGCAAGCCTGAAAATCCCGTCCGATGCACTGACCGAACTCGATGGCATCGGCCGGAGTTCCGGTCCCACAACAAAAGTCGCTCACTAGCGACAGCTCACAAATTTATTACAAGGAGAAGATGAATGGCGAATGTACCTTCAGCAACGTCAAGTAAAACCTTTGGGGCGACGTCGACGACAGAAGATGTTTTGTCGGGGGTGAACCTAAAAGGAAAACGAATTCTTGTTACCGGCGTTTCGGCCGGCCTGGGAATTGAGACTGCCCGAGCACTCGCGGCGCACGGTGCACACGTTGTCGGGGCGGCTCGCGATCTGGATAAAGCGAAATCGGCGACCGCACAAGTGCAAAAAGACGCGGCGGCGAACGGCGGCGGCTTCGAGTTGGTTGCGCTCGATCTTGCCAATCTGAAGAGCGTGCGTGCCTGCGCTGATGCGTTGCTGGCCAAAGGCGAACCCTTCGACGTCATCATTGCCAACGCAGGCGTGATGGCCACCCCGCTTGGCCACACCGTCGACGGCTTCGAAACGCAGTTCGGTACCAATCACCTGGGTCACTTTGTTCTCATCAATCGGATTGCGCGGCTGATTCGCGATGGCGGCCGGCTGATCAATCTTGCTTCTTCCGGTCATCGTTTTGCCAACGTGGACTTGAACGATCCCAACTTCGAGCACACTCCGTACGAGCCTTTTGTTGCTTATGGCCGATCGAAGACCGCGAACGTACTCTTCGCAGTTGCCTTCGACAAACGGCATCGTGATCGTGGCGTACGCGCCGCGGCAGTGCATCCGGGCGGAATCGCAACCGAGCTCGGCCGGCATATGGATCCCAACAGCCTGAACGCGATGGTCGAGCAGATGAATCAACAACTGGCGGCGGAGGGCAAAGGGCCGTTCCAGTGGAAGACCATTCCGCAAGGTGCAGCAACCTCAGTATGGGCGGCCGTTGTTGCTCCTGCGGAAGAGATCGGTGGACGCTACTGCGAGAACTGTCATGTCGGCAATATTGTGCCGGACGACGTGACCATCAGCGCCGTCAGTGAGGGAGTTCGCGGGTATGCTCTGGATCCGGCCAGTGCCGAGGCCCTCTGGAAGAAAAGTGAAGCGATGGTCGGCGAATCGTTCTAGTGAAGTTTTCCTAGCAAGGGGTGAAAGGTGATTCATGACTGAGACATCCAACGAAAACGCAACTACTGCCGCCATTCCAGCCGACGATACGCGGCGGAACATGGCGGTCCAAAACTCCGACAGCAAGAACGCACTGCATCTGGGGCTGGTGGGAGACACGTACACCGTGCTGCTGTCGGGAACGGACACCGCCGGCCGCTTCTGCCTGATCGACATGTATGTTCCGCCGGGCGGTGGCCCTCCTCCTCATCGCCACGATTTTGAGGAAACCTTCATCCTTCTTGAGGGCGAGTTGGAGACCACGTTTCGCGGGGCGAAGCGCACCGTCCGAAGCGGGGAGACGATCCACATTCCGGCCAACGCGCCTCACCAGTTCCACAATTCTTCGGCACAACCTGCTCGCATGCTCTGTATTTGTTCACCATCCGGGCAGGAAGACTTCTTTAAAGAGGTGGGAGTTGCAGTAGCGACGCGTACAACTCCACCTCCCACGCTTGACGAAGCCCAACTGGCAGCATTCGGCAAAAAGGTGAAGGAGCTTGCGCCGAAGTATCGCACTGAGCTGCTGAAAAGTGCTGAATAGGCAGCGCCGGGCCTATTCGTTTCTTCATTCAACAAAAGGAGACTTTTTCATTATGCGTATTTTTGTTACTGGGGCGACAGGATTCATCGGCTCCGCGGTGGTTCAGGAGTTGCTCGGCGCAGGCCACAAGGTGCTCGGCCTGGCGCGTTCGGACGAGAAGGCCAAGATGCTGGCGGCAGCGGGGGCCGAGGTGCATCGCGGCTCGCTCGAAGACCTCGAGAGCTTGCGCAGCGGAGCCGCCGCATGCGACGGTGCGGCCCACCTGGCGTTCATTCACGACTTCAATAATTATGGCCCCGCCGCCGAGGCAGACCAGAGGGCCATCGAGACCATGGGCGAAGCGCTCGCCGGCTCGGACCGCCCTTTGCTCGTAACCTCCGGAACCTTACTTGCGGCGCCGGGACACGTGGCGACGGAAGACGCTCCCGCGAATCCGAATTTCCCTCGCAAGTCGGAACAAGCGGCGCTGGCTCTCAGGTCGCGTGGAATTCGCGCGTCGATCGTGCGACTGCCTCCGTCGGTTCACGGTGATGGCGATCATGGCTTCGTACCAATGATTATCGCGACGGCGAAGGAAAAGAGCGCTGCCGCTTACATTGGCGACGGCGCGAACCGCTGGCCGGCCGTGCATCGAGTCGATGCGGCTCGCCTCTACCGACTGGTGCTGGAGAATAGCTCGGAAGGAGCGACTTATCATGCCGTGGGCGACGATGGCATACCGACGCGCGAAATTGCTGAAGTGATCGGGCGACGGCTGAACCTGCCGGTCATCTCTAAAACACCGGACGAGGCCAAGGAGCATTTCGGCTGGATGGCAATGTTCTTCGGTATAGACGGTCCGGCTTCCAGCGCCAAAACCCGCGAGCGGCTGGGATGGCACCCAACTCACAAAGGTCTGATCGCCGACTTGAATGAGGGTACTTATTTCGAGGCCTACGCGGAGGCTTTGCACCGCTAGCTATCGTCTGACGTTGAAGTCGCTGATGGGTGGAGCACGCCTTCAGGCGTGCACTTTCAAGGTGTTCCTCTGGAGTGTCTGGCTTGAGCCGCTGCGGTAAGAGTGGCGTTCACCTCAGGCGCTGAAGCGCGCATCCAGCACTTGCACGCCTGAAGGCGTGCTCCACCCGAGATCTGAACCGGTTGAATTTCAACCTGACCCAGCGCACTGCTGCGCGAAGATCCACTTCAGCAACTCGGGCTCTGTGTAAGCCCACTGCCATACATTGTGGTCCACGCCCGTGTATTCGGTGTAGAGCGGATGTCCACCGGCTTTGCGCAATGCAGCAATGCGTTCGCGGGAGAACGAAACTGGAACCGTCTGATCATCAGCTCCGTGAAAGTTCCACAGCGGAGTGCCGAGCGACGCCGTGGCCGGCTCGTCGGTCTGGCCGCCACAGCAGGCGACCGCCGCGGCGAACAGCTTAGGCCGCTGGGCAGTCATGTGCCACACGCCCGCGCCACCCATCGACTGTCCGGTAACGTAGATACGGCGTTCGTCGATCGAGAACTCATGTGTGAGCGCGGCGATGATCTCCAGCGCGAGCCGCGCCCCGTCACCCAAGCCGGGCTGCAATCCAACGATGCTTTTCGCTTCCTGCCGCAGGCCATAGTTCGCCCAACCGCTGTCCGTCTGGGGCACCAGAACGTAGCATGGGAACTGCTTCTGATTTTCAGGCAGCAGAAAAACCCGTGTGCCGAAAACATTGCCAAATTGCAATTGCTTCAGGTTGTCGTCGCCCAATCCGCCGCTGCCGTGCAGATACATAACCAGCGGCAGCTTGCCTGTCGCAGCAGGCCGAAACAGCCGATAAGGCATGGTCAGGTCGCTCTTGTAGACATGCGCCTCATAAAGCTTGTCCAGGCCAGCGGATTTTGTTTTAAAGGTTTCGATCAACGCGATCCGCTCCGGCGACATGGGCGCACCGGGGGCGAGTTGGGGACTTACAGCGCCATCTGCCGCAGCCGGCCGCTTCGGCGACATAGCGAAGCCGGCTCCAGCCCGCGTAGCCAGCCACGCTCCCGCCGCGCCTGCTCCTAACAATCGCACTGCTTCCCGTCTGGTTATCGTTGCCATATGAACTTCAACCTTGATGAGCAGCTCACTATGGCGTCTTGCTTGAGGCGTCGTTCACGCGCGTCTGGTCGGTGATCCAGTTCACCTCCCAGGTCTTGCCGCCATCGTCGGAGAAGGACTGCTCGAAGTGCGGAGTGCTGGTCGTAAGGTTGGTCCACCGGAATCGGATCAGGATGGTCTTTCCGTTGATGGTGTCCTGCGCGAAGAACTCGCCGACGCCATCTTTGAACTCACCCACCTGGGGTGGGTCGAGTACGCCGACTTTCTGGTTGTCCCAATAGAGTCTCCACTGATGCGATTGCGGGTTGTAGACGCGCAGGGTGAGGCCGACGATGCGGCCGGAGGGACCATTCCACTCGCCCTGATCGATCTGCGCGCCATCGAAGATGCCGCGGCAGACGCCGGTGCCTTCGAACTCAACCCACTGGTTGGAGCCGGTCAGCGGATGCACACGCCGCTTCAAGTGATACTTCCAGGTTCCGATCAGCGGATCGAAGTCATGCGAGCCGTCGCGTGCAGCGGCGGAGGCTTTCGTCGCCGTTGAGTCGGTTTGGGCAAGAACGCCGGGCGAGCAGAACAACAGTGCCAGAACACATAGCAGCAAGGCAGGGCGATCCATCATCAGTCTCCAATTCAGTGCAGTTTCGCGTAAAGCGATACATTTCGATTGCGGCGTCAAATTTCCGCCTCGCCTTCCAGATAGAAGACGCACTTCCCTTCCAACTCCACGCGATCTCCCCGCAGACGGCAAACTACCTCTCCTCCGCGCGGCGACGCTTGAAAAGCGCGGAAGTCCGTCTTATTCAGCCGCTCGGCCCAGTACGGCGCCAGCATGCAGTGAGCCGCGCCGGTCACGGGATCTTCCGGAATGCCTTTGGCCGGAGCAAAGTAGCGGCTCACGAAATCGTATTCTCGCTCACCCGCGGTCGTTACGATAATGCCCGGACGATCCAGACGAGCTACCGCCGCCAAGTCAGGCGCAAGAGTGGGCACTGCTTTCTCGCTGGGCAGCAGAACCATGTAGTTGAACTGGTTCACGCGTACCTCAACCGGCGCGGCACCCAAAGCATCTGCCAGGCCGGCCGGAGCCGCGATTGACTCTGACGGACGCGCGGGAAAATCCATGACATAGCCGTCGCCTGTGCGCCGCACCGTGAGCAGGCCGCTGGCAGAGTGGAACGCTGCGACCTTGCGATCAGGCTCTAGCCGTTCCATGACGACAGCGGCTGTGGCCAGCGTGGCGTGTCCGCAGAGCGGAACTTCCACTCGCGGCGTAAACCAGCGCAGGCTGTAGTCGCTGCCGCTACGAACCAGGAAGGCCGTTTCGGCGAGATTATTTTCCGCAGCAATCGCCTGCATGGTCTCGTCGGGTGGAAAGCTCTCCGTCACCATGACCGCTGCCGGGTTTCCAGAAAACCTCCGGCTGGCGAACGCATCGAGCTGGAAAATGGGTACGCGCATTTGTTGTTTGTAGCAGAAAAGCAGCCTGAGCGAAGCGGGTTTGCCGCCGTGCTTCGCCCGCCGCTCTACCCGAACCCGAGGCACCGGTTGACTACTTATTGATGTCCTCATTGGCCTGCAAGCGTTTGACCAGGCCTTCGACGCCGGTCTTCGCATTGTCAGGGGCGACCGCAAGCGCAAGCTGCATCTGCTTGGTCGCCTCCTGATAGTTCCCTGCTCCCACGGCGATGCGCGCCAGTCCGGCATGCGATAGCCAGTTATTGGGGTCCTTCTGCGCCGCTTCCTTGAAGACCGCGAAGGCTTCCTTCTGCTTGCCCTCCCGCTGCAACTGGCGGCCGTAGCCATAGAGTTGTTGCGCGCTGGCCAGCGTGAGCGCCTTCTGCTTTGCCTGCTCCGACTCAGCGGTCTGGCCCATCGCGGCCAGGATGCGCGACTTGGTCATCTCGTTCTCGAAGCGGTCTTCCTGCTGGATGGAATTGTTTTCGTACTTCAACGCCTCGTTCAGGTCGACTTTATTATCGACCAGATAGGTCGCGGCATCGTCCCATCCATCCCATGTGTACTGCGACAGCCCGCGCAGCTGATTCTGCAGGCTGGCTTCGACAATCTTGTTGACATCGACCTGGACCTTGAAGGGCACGGCCAGCTTGTCCCAGCTCATGACCACAACCGCGGAATCGGGCTCCAGTTGCTTGAAGTCGTAGGTGAGCGCGTTGTGGAAGTCGGCGGGCTGCGGCTTCACCGTCACGCGCAGAGCGTCCTCAGACTCCTTATAGGTGAAGCTTCCCCAGGCCGTGTGCTGATTAGAGAAGATCACCGTCCAGTCGCCTTCGTTCGGGATCATGTGCAGGCCATAGGTTCCCGCCGCCAGCGGCTTGCCGTCGATAGTCACGTCGTCGGCAAAGGTAATGGTGGTGTTCAAATTCGCCCCGGCGCGCCACACCTGTCCATAAGGCACCAGCCCACCCCAGACCTTGCGGTTGTTCACTAGCGGACGATGGTAGTTGATGGTGATGTCGGTAATGCCAATGGTCTGCGTGATCTTCGCCGCCTGGCTTTGCAACGGCAGATTCAGTTGCGTGGATTGCGCACTGCAGAAGGCAGCGATGAGTAGCAGACACGGGAACAGGAGAAAGCGAAGCTTACTCATGGGAACAACCTCTCTTGGCAGAAATGAATGACACCGGCAAGAACGTGGCTCGCCCCAGGTTCTTCGAGGAAATTGGACTAGCGGCGTTTACCATCGTGAGCGGCAGAGTGACGAGATGATGCCGGAGGCCACGGAGACGCAGTTTAGGGGGATGAGAGCGGCCCTTCGTTTTTCGAATCAAAGCCCGACTGAGCACCCCACTCATCGCGGTTTTCGAACGAGTGGGACGCTACCTCAGCCCGCATGGCTCAACTCTTCACGTATAACACGGCGAAGCGTGGCCTCCAACGGCTCATGGGCGCGACGGATGTGCTGCCGGAGCGCTTCGTTAATCAGGCTCTGGTAATTGCCGCCGCCGGCATGTTCCACCTGCCGGCGAAACCAGTCTAGAATGTCGTCGTCGAGGCGAATGGTGATCCGCGTCTTGCCCTTGGGGATCGACAGCACCGCTCCTCGTTTCGCCTTACTGAAATCGTATTCGCGTTTCATCGCTGTGCCTCGTATTGTTCCCTCTCGCGAGGGCTTGCCCGGCGCGCCGAGATGAGACGAATGGCTTGACCGCGCCACGTGTAAATAACGACCAGAAGCGTGGCCTGTGCGTCCATGCGGAGTGTGATCCATCGTTCTTCGTCCTCTACAAGGGAATCCCGCATCGTCAAAGCCAGATCGTCCTCCAGCACGAATACCGCATCGGCGAAGCGAACTCCGTGCTTGGCAAAGTTTGGCATCCGCCTTCGCTGGATCCCACTCCAAATCCATGATATGCACAATTGTACACCGTCGCCTTTGCCAGGGAAGAGTCCCACCCTCGCGTCATAGACTTGTGTGAAATGCGGGGAGTATAAAAGTGGGTTGCACCTTTGCATCCGCCAGCGCCTTATGCGCCCAATTTCTGAATGCTGGCACGAGGAATCATGTCCACCACAGTACAGGGCCCCAAGGGTTTGGAAGGTATTACCGCAGCCAATTCCGGCATCTGCTATATCGACGGCGATCAGGGCGTGCTTGCCTATCGCGGCATCGACATTCACGAGCTGGCCGACAAGTCCACGTTCGAAGAGGTCTGCTATCTGTTGTGGTTCGGCAGGCTGCCCAGCCGTGCCGAGCTCAATGAGCTGAAGCTGCACCTGGCGCGCGAACGCAAGCTGGACGCGTCGATCATCAGCTTGCTGCGGCAGGCGCCGGCGCATGCGCTGCCCATGGACGTGCTGCGCACCATCATCTCGGCGCTGTCCTATTACGATCCTGAGGAGAAGGTCAACGATCACGAAGCCAACGTGCGCAAGGCGATCCGACTGACCGCGCAAATGGCCTATGTCGTCGCCGCGTACGACCGTATTCGCAAGGGCAAGCCGCTGATCGAGCCGGATCGTTCGCTCTCCCATGCGGGCAACTTCCTTTATCTGCTGAATGGCGAAGTCCCGAGCGAGACGGCCGAGCATGCGTTAGATGTCGCGCTGATCTTACATGCCGATCATGAACTGAATGCGTCGACCTTTGCGGCGCGCGTGGTGGCAGCAACGCTCAGCGACATGCACTCGGCAATCACGGCGGCGATTGGAGCGCTGAAGGGGCCGCTGCACGGCGGCGCTAACGAAGCGGTCTTCCACATCCTGCAGGCCATCGATGCCTCAGGCGCCGATCCTACCGAGTATGTGCAGGGCATGCTGGCGCAGAAGAAGAAGATTCCCGGGTTCGGCCATCGTGTATATCACACCGAAGACCCGCGGGCGACGCATCTGCGCCGCATGTCGGAGGACTTGGGCAAATCAAGCGGCAACACCAAGTGGTTCGAGATTTCGCACAAGATCGAAGAGTTCGTTGTGGCCGACCGCAAGCTCAACGCCAATGTTGATTTTTACTCGGCCTCGACCTATCACACGCTGGGCATCGACATCGATCTGTTCACGCCGGTGTTTGCCGTCTCGCGGGTATCGGGATGGACGGCGCACGTGATCGAGCAGTTGAACGATAACCGGCTAATCCGGCCACGCGCCGATTATCACGGGCCGGATTATCCCAACCATTACCTGGCGATCGAAAAGCGGTAAGAAATTCGTCGGCTATGCCGCACGATTCCGCCGCAGGGAGCGGACGCGATCCAGAGTTCCTACAATCGCCTGCGCCTGGTTACGTAGAATGCCGACAACCTCGGCGGGCAGTCCCTCGTCCTTGATTGCCTCGTCGTAGTGCTTGCGGGCGAATTCGTCCCCGGTCTCCATCGACGACAGGATTGAGTCATCGCCGCCGCCGAGCGCAGATTTCAGGTCAGTCCACCCGCGATGTACGGCACCCAGCGCAGTTCCTGAGCGATCGACGTCCGGCTTGCCCCAACGAACGGCTTCCGCCTCCAGATCGCCGGCAAACTTCGCCCGCTCCAGGCTGACCTCGTTCAGAAGCCTCTTCAATTCCGGGTCCTTCGCGTGTTCGGCGCCGTCGCGATATCCTTCCTGGCCGTCACGGCAGATTTCAATCAGATCCTGCAGTTCCTCGACGATGTGCTGGCTGTTTGGCATACGGTTCTCCTCAATCCTATTTACAGCTAGGTCCCGGAACTTGGATGGCAGTTACCGGCCGCCGGTTGGCACGCGTAAAAACGATGGGTTTGGTCCCGTTCCGGGGGTGCAAAGCTCGGCCGAATGTGTTACTTTAATAGGCGAAGAAAAGGCGAATCAGAGTAGCCGGTGTATGTACCCCGCAGAACTGTTCCTCGAACACGACGAACCCGAGCAGAAGCTGGTTGGCATCGCGAAGTTAGCGTCGCAAGGCGAGTCGATCCGCCAAGGCCATCTGGTTGAGTACTTTACCCTGCCCACGCGCGCGCTGCTGAACCGCTGCACTTCCCCGCGCGTGCCTTTCACCTGGACCATCAATCCATATCGTGGGTGCGAGTTCGCCTGCAAATACTGCTACGCGCGATACACCCACGAGTTCATGGAGATGCGCGACGGCGTCGATTTCGAGCGCAAGATCTATGTCAAAGAAGAGGCTGCCTGGTTACTGCGACAGGACTTGAAAAAGGTGAAGCGAGGCGAGCAGATCGCGCTTGGCACGGCGACGGATCCCTACCAGCCGGCCGAGAAACGCTATGAAGTCACGCGGCGCATTCTGGAGGAGCTCGCAATGCACCACGGGTTGGAGCTGGGCATCGTCACCAAGTCCGACCTGATCGTCCGCGACATCGAGCTCCTGCGACGCGTGGCGGAGCACAACTCCTTGTACGTGAACTTGACCATCACGACGCTGGACACCAATCTGGCCCGAATTCTGGAGCCGCGAGCGCCGCGGCCAGATCTGCGCCTGGAAGCCGTGCGCGAACTCTGCTCTGGTGGGGTTAGTGCGGGCGTCATCTGCGCCCCGGTGTTGCCGGGCATTACCGACTCTCCTGCCGCGCTCGATGCCCTGGTGCGCGCGACCAAGGAAGTCGGCGGAAAGTACATCTATGCTAACCCCCTGTTCCTGAAGCCTTGCTCGGCGAGTGTCTTCCTGCCCTTCCTGGAGAAGGAGTTTCCGCACCTAGTGGACGACTATCGAAAACGGTTTGCGGGCAACGGCTTTGTCAGCAAAGCGTATAGCAAGCGCATTTCAGAGCTGATGAAAAGTCTGCGGAAGAAGCACGGCATCTCCCACCCATTCAGCTCACGAAGCGAGATCGACTATCCTCCAGAGGAGGAGCAGCTGCGGCTGTTCCGGTGAGATCGCCGGTGCGAATACTGAGGGTTGCTAAGGACAACTCTGAGCCGCTCACGTTTGGCAAGCGGCTCGAATTCAGGGACAGCTCACTGATTAGTGTCCCTGGGCATCCGGACGGCGGCCGGCTTCAAACAGGAACCACGCGCGGCGTTCGGTTTCGTCGATCCACACCTCGATCAGGCTGGCCGTGGCAACATCTTCGTGCTTTTCGCACACGTTGTGGGCCTCGCGCAGGCGACTGACGAGATCCTTATTGTCTTCATGCAGCTCGGCGATCATATCGCCGGGCTCGACGTATTCCGCGTCGTTGTCCTCCACCCGCTGCAGGCGCGAAATCTGTCCGATGGAGTGAATCGTGAGTTCGCCAAGCTTGCGGACGCGCTCGGCGATGGGATCCGTCATGGCGAAAATCTGGTCGGCCTGCTCATCGAGGAGAAGGTGATAGTCGCGAAAGTGCGGCCCGCTCATGTGCCAGTGAAAGTTCTTGGTTTTCAGGTAGAGCGCGAATACATCAGCAAGAATGGCGTTCATGGCGCCGGCAATGTCTCTCGTCGCCTCTGCACCGAGATCGCTTGGAGTGTGCAGCGGAGCCGCTTGCCTGCGTTCCAGCGTTGCAGTTGAGTTTCCGGATTTCTTCATCATAGCTCTCCTTTTTCTTAGTTAGGAATGCGGTTCAGTCAGGGCCGGCGCGGCATATCACCGGCAGGTTGGATTCCGATGTGCGGAAAGGCGATTCGATATTTGACGGGGCCGCCAGTCCAACGCCCGTAGCCAATGAAACTTGCCTGAAACTTCGGTGGGCAAATCACGCTGCCCGGCATTTGGGGGTCGAGAGCGAGCCTTGGTTGCTTTTCGCCTGGCTGATCTTGCGGCCGAGACCGACCAATGCCGCCGAAGCTCCGAGCCCCAGCAGGGCGAACAGTGCGGGATGGGTTTCCGCCCAATTCTCCGTGCTGAACGAGCGCGCACGGCTATCAAAGGCCCCATGTGCGCCGTGGTCGCCGGCAACCGGTTCCCACAGGTTATTTGGGCGGTTAGGGTCTTCCGGTCCGTCGTACTGTTGCGCGTCATATCCAGTGCGGGCGAGATAGCGGTCGGCGAATGAAGGAGCGATTTTGTTGCCGAAGATCGCTTCGATCGAGGACCATGCCGGATAGTACTCCCGCCGATGGGGATGATGCGCCGCGTAAAAGATGGCGCGTGCCGCGACCTCGGGCTGATAGATGGGAGGTACCGGCTGAGCCTTGTGCGGCAAGCGGCTCTTCACCCAGCCGAACTGCGGCGTGTTCAACGCCGGCATCTGCACCATGGTCGTGTGGACGTTGCTGTGGTCGTGCAGCAGCTCGGTGCGCAAAGAGGTATGGAATCCCAGTATGGCGTGCTTGGCGGCGCAATAAGCAGCCTGCAAGGGGATGCTGCGATATGCCAGCGCTGAGCCAACGTGTACGATCGCCCCATGATCGCGCGGCAGCATGCGTTTCAAGGCCGATAACGTCCCGTAGACGTAGCCGAGATAGGTAACCTGGGTGACGCGCTCGAACTCCTCTGGCGTCATCTCCTTGATGGGAGAGAAGACAGACGCCATGGCATTGTTGATCCAGATGTCGATGGGGCCGAGCTTCTTCTCGACGGCCGCGGCTGCAGCTTCCACCTGGGAGCCGTCAGCAACGTCGGTGGCAAGCACCACTGCTTTCCCCCCGGCGGCTTCGACTTCGCGTTTTGCCGCTTGCAAGCCGTCGCGCCCGCGCGCAATCAGGCCGATTTTGGCACCGTGCCTGGCAAACTCGCGGACGGCGGCGCGTCCTACTCCGGCTGATGCGCCGGTGATCACAACAACTTCTCGTTGCTTCGTCATCGTTATCTCCTGCTGACATGGATGCCCCGGAGGTCGTAGCCGTTTCCTTGTGGTTGGGAATGCACTATGGCGTTGCTTTACACTCTTGCTGTGGCTACACCGCAAGAAGTCGAAATCAAGTTTCTCGTCAGTGACCTCAAGGCACTGGAGAAAGAGCTCGCCGGGCTGGGATTTCAGTGCGAGACACCTTCCACGCACGAGGTCAATACGTTGTATGACCTGCCAGGCCAGAAGCTCCGCGGCAAGGGAGAACTCCTGCGCTTGCGAAAGTATGGCGACGAGTGGAAGCTGACGCACAAAGCCAAGGGAAAACCCGGTAAGCACAAATCGCGCGGCGAGCTGGAGACTGGCGTTTCCGACGGCAAGACGATGGACGCGCTGCTACGGGCGCTTGGCTTCGCGCCGACGTTCGTGTACGAGAAGTTTCGCTCAGAGTGGAGCGACGGCGAAGGCCATGTGGTGCTCGATCACACGCCGATAGCCAATATCGCGGAGATCGAAGGCAAATCGCGCTGGATCGACCGCACGGCGCGCGCGCTGGGCGTTGGCTCGCAGCAGTACATCACCAAGTCGTATCCGGAACTTTTCTTCGAATGGAAGCGTAAGACGAAGTGCAAGGTAGAAAACATGACCTTCGCCGAGTGCAAGAAATGTAAGTGAAAGAGTTCCGCGGAAGCCTGCACCGGCTCTGGCGCACTAGACCTCGCCGGGCCTGAACCGGAGCCGGTAGCAAGGTGGACGAGAAACGGGGACTACTGCTCGCTGTTGCATTCGGAGTGTTTGTTGAATTCTTCACGAAGCTGGCTCAGATCGAAGGTGCTCTTGAGTTTTACGCCTGTCATGAACGGCTTGAACTCGATGGTAATGCTTCCTGCGCTGAGGATCGCACGTATGAACTCTATGCGCTCAGGTTCGGTCTTGCCGTAGTAGGTGAAGTTGGCAACATCGCCATAGGGCGCCCAGAAGGTGCTTTCTGTCTTCCCGTTGATGATCACGGAGAGGCTCTGCGGCGCAGACGATGCATTGATTCCGGTATCACTCAGCAACATTTCGCCGCCTGGCGAGAAGACCAACAGGTGGCCGCCTTTCTTCCCCTTGTGGGCGCACTCCACCGCAAGAGTGGGAATTCTATCCTGGCCCATGATCTGATAACCCTTTTGCGCCGATACAGCCAGCGAGACTCCCCCTCCTTTGATGGAGGAAACCTCGACCTCTTGCGCGCAGGCAATACAAGAAAGCGCCAAGACAGCGACGAACACCATAGGTTTAGTCATTGGGGACAATAATGAGGCAGGCGAGGTGAGAACGCAAGCAGGTTCGTAAATTCTGTTCGAACCTGCTTGCGTGAGATGGACTACTGAGTCAACCGCAGCGAGACTTGCGAGGCGATCGTCTGAAAAGCCGCATTCAGTTCCTGCGTACACTGAGTACCCGGGCAGCCTGCAATGATGAAGAGCTGTCCTTCGGGTAAGGTGTTATCGTAGGTACCAGCAGGACAGTGGGCCCCTACGTAGCTTGGGGCAGCCGGATCGTTTGCAATCGTCGCCAGCAGCGCTTTGGTGCAAACGTCACCGCTCACGGCATTGCCCAACCCAATGGTATAGATGTAGGTCGGTATAGATTCTTGCTGCATGTGTTTCGCGGTGTACTTGGCCCGGTAGTCGGCGTCGTCGGTTACCCAGTACCGCGTCATCGGCTCCGTGGTCCCCATGTGCTGAGAATAGAAGACGCCTTCCTGATTGACGTTGTACTTGCAAAGCTGACTTTGGTTGTTGTACATCGGCAGAGTGTCGTTCCGGGTACAGCCACTGGCGCAGTAACTGTAATAGGTGGTCGCGATTTCGGCGGTTGGATTCAGACTGTACACGGTGGCAGGCGGATACGGTGAGGCCTCATCGGGAGAGGTAGGATCAGCCCCTCCGAAATTGATCGTTATCAAGTTTCCATTGCAGGTGAGCTGGTCCTGGACGGAGTTCATCAGGCCGTCGGTGAAGTACACCATCACCTTGACTTCCGGCGTTCCGTTCGGCAGGGTGACGCTGTTGAGTTGGGTGTCCGCCATCGTTATGGGAGGTCCATTAGTGGTGCTCAGGACCGTGCCTGGACCTGCGCCGGTTCCGAAGGTTGCGCCGGTAAAACTAAAAGCGGAAACTTTATTGTCGATCGCTGTCTGGAACTGCTGGGTTATGGGGACATCGATCGACGAGTGGCTGGCGAAACTGACCATGCCGACGTAGTCGCTGCCGTTGGTAAAGTCAGCAACAAACTGCGGAACTGCGGACTGCAACGCTGTCCCGCCACCGTCCGAGCTCATCGATCCTGAGCGATCAAGCACCAGCATCATCACCAGCGTGCTGCGTTGGGCTGCAGCCGTATCGCCGATTGTCCAGAACGTCAGGTTCGGCAGATACTGCATAAACGCAGTGTGGTAGTTAGTCGAAGCGTGCAGCGTCGCTGAAATCACGCCGTTGCAGGCGGGCGTACCGTTGCACCATGTCCAGGTAAGGGTTGGGGCGCTTGACCCATAGTTTGCCTGGAACATGTCAACGCCAAGGTTCTGCGCCGTTGTCTGTCCGAGGCCGTAGTTTTTTGCAGCGGTGAGCACTGCCGCATCAACGGAATTGGCCAGCCTGGCCTTGGTGAGATAGATCATACCCATATCTACCGCCAGGGCGCAGAACAGGATGAAGATGCCGAGACTAAGCGCGAACCAGACGAGGATCTGTCCGTCTGTCTGATGGAGCTTATGCAACAGTTTTTTCGCCATAGATCGCCCCCTTTTCTAGTAGTATGCGACGGCGTACATACGCGACGGCAGCAGCCCACTACCGTGCAGGAATGAGCCGAGACCAGTGGCGGGGCTGAAGTTGTAATAGATTTCGGTAATGTAGACGGTATAACCTGCCGGCGCACCGCCCGTAAAAACCGACATAACGCCCGCCGGAATGCTAGCGGTCCCGCAACTGGCGGGTGGAGGAAAACAACCGATCTGGCTGGTGCCGCCATTGCAGGGCGTCGACTGGGCCTGCCCCGTAACCTGATAGTGGCCGGCCGAGGGACTCGAAACCGACGTCACGATAACGCATCCGTTGGCACTCAAGTTCAGGTCGGAGTCACCTACCACAGCTGTGACAGTGTTGGGAAGCGACGTGGTACGCGACGCCAGACCAGCTCCCTCGCCCGCGAGGTTGGTGATCACCTCTTCGTCATAGATCGCGCGACTGTAGTCCACCACTCCCAGCACCATGACGCAAAGGATCGGCAGTATAAATGCCATTTCCAAAATCGCTTGCGCTGACTGATCTCGTTTAAAGAAGGTCATACGGTTCTCCTTCAGTTACTCGGTGGTGGAAATAGTTCGTTCTTAAACGTTGAACTGACGGTATAGGTATAGCTGCTGCCTGGCAGGAACTTCGAGAAAAACACGGGTGAGAAGGTATAGGTAGCTGAGACTTGAACTAGATCGCCGGGTCCACCAGCGTTCTCCGTCCCAGAGCCAGCGTATCCCGGACAGGCGCCAGTGCAATTGACCGAGATGGTGGGATTCAGGTTGAATGAATATTGCTTGACCACCTGAATGATCGTGTTCAACCGATCGCCGGAACCCTGGCCGCCATCAAGGCAGGTGCCCGAACCGCAGTTGCCGGTAACGGCATACCGAGCCGCTTGCCGGACCGCGTTCTGCAGCGTCACCTTGCTGTAGTAGAGATATCCAAGATTGATGATCCCAAAGAGGAAGAACAGAAAAAGCGTGGCGCTTAGCGCAGTCTCGACCATCGTCTGGCCCGAGTCGCCTTTTCGCAGATCGCGTCCAAATCTCCACCTTAAGCGCAACATAAATCTCTGAACCTCCTTCGACGATTAGCCAGCAACGCCCGAATCCTCTGCGTTCCAGCTTCTCTTTCCAACCTTGCGTTCGCGGACCAGCCGCCCCGCTCGAACCGGAGACGGACCGGAATCCGACCAAACAACAATGAGGGCCTAGTTGAAGAATCTGAGGAGAGTAAGAACCAGCAGCACGTGAATCAGCTTCTATTTTGTGGCTGAGATCACGCTTGACCGCATGCTGCGCTCACTCCCTCAAATACCTGACCTTGAGCGAATCACCTTGCCAGCGCACATATGGCCCCGTACTGCCTGAAACAAATCCCGCAGAGTTCGAAGAGGTCGGAAAACGTCGCCGCTCTACTCCTCGCCTGCACTTAGTTGTTTTCTACGGATGCTATTGTACTCACACCTCTAAGTGCTTCGTCAATATAACTTTAAGGTAACCTTAGGTAATCTTTGGTAACCTAAGGCACCCCCACTATTCGACGGCCCCACGTTGAAATCAAAGATCGCAACAAAGAGATTCGAGTCGCCGCCAAATTCGCTATTCCGGAACGGACAACTGATCTCCAACCTGTGTCTCGGTTTTGACGATCGTGCCAATGGGCAGCTCAATTACGCACTGAGCTCTCCAATGGATACCAGTGAGCCGGTACGGCACCATTGCTGGCCGCGTGTGTACTACCCGCCAATGGCGATCAACGAACAGCACATCAATCGGAAAACGCATGGCCACGGTGTGTATAGCCTGTGAAGGAATAATGAGCAAGCCGGTACCTGGCTCCAGGCCATCCTGGCCCAGCAACCCAATCATCCGACTGAGGCTCGTCTCCGCAACCCGGATGCGGTCTCCCAATGCCGTGTTTCTGGTGGTGTTGAGGACCGTGACGACTTCGGCAGCCATTTACCGCCTGGATGTAGGGCGGCGAGCCGACGACATACGCTTACGACGGGTGATGATGACGCCGAGCAGAACTACTGCCAACACTCCCGCCGCCAGTCGAACCATGGTTACGCTATCCATAATTTACTAATCTCCCATTTATTTTATTGGCCACCATCTTGGATCGCTTTCACTACCGACAGTATGCCCGGCCCAAGCAGCACGACAAATAGCGCCGGGAAGATAAAAATCGCCAAGGGAAAAATGAGCTTGATGGTCGTCTTGGCTGCGCGTTCCTCGGCGAGCATTAGTCTCTTCGTGCGCAAGGTGTCGGCAAACACTCCCAGCGCACGGGCGATCGGCGTTCCTAAGCGGTCAGTTTGCACCAGCATCGCAACGAATTGCCGCATAGTATCCAAGTCAATGCGATCCGACATGCTGCGCCAAGCTTCCAAGCGCGGCTTACCAGCGCGTTGCTCATAAGACGTGATAGACAACTCTTCGCTGAGCTCTGGGTAAACCATTCGTATTTCCTTGGCGATTCTCAGAGTTGCCTGGTCTATACCTAAGCCTGCCTCCATGCATATTACGAGTAGATCTAACGCATCTGGCAGCGCGATCGCAATCTTGTTCTTGCGTTTATCAATGGCGAGAAACAAAAAGACGTCGGGAGCAAAAAAACCGCCAACTCCCAACAGCAATGCCGCGAACAAGAACTGATCAGAGCCGAAAAAGGTGGCTAGTAGAACTCCAACAATAGGGCCTAACAGCTTACAACTGAGAAATGTATCAGCATCGCCCGGGTTGCGAAAGCCAGCCAGAGTTAGGCGATAGGCCAAATCGTCGTCTTTGGAGCGCAGCCAGTCCCGAAATGGTGCCAGCGGACGGGTAACCAGTTGGAACGTATCCTGCGACCGGACCCGGCGCGCTATGCCCACCGAGTTGATATCCTCGCCGATGTCAGTCAAGGTCGTAAGTTCCGCCAGTCGCGTTTCGGCGGTCGAGCGCTCTCCCACGACAATATAGATCAACAGCGCTACTGCGGCGAATAGCGCGATCGCCAGGAAAACCGAGATGAGCAACAACTCCATATCAATATTTGACCCTGATAATTTTGCGTATGAAGTAGCTTCCGAGCGTCATGCTGCCTAGGGTGTAATAAATCAGCTTGTGGCCGGACTCCGTCTCAAACAGCGGCTCGGTGTAGCCTGGTTTCATTAGATTCGTAAGGATAAAGGCAATAAACGGTAGGGCTAGAAGGACCGCTCCGGTCATGCGACCTTGGGCAGTATAGACGCGCACCTTTTGCTGCAAGTGAATTCGCGACCGCAACACCGCTGCCGTCTTGTCCAGCAGCTCTGGGAGATTCCCGCCAGTTTCTCTTTGTACCAGCATGGCAGACACCAGGAACTGCAGCTCCTGAACGGGAAACCTGTCGAGCAGGTTGTTCATCGCTTCTCGAAACGGCAATCCGTAACTCATTTCGTCGCCGCAGGTCTGGAATTCCGGTCCCAAAGGCTCTTCAATCTCTTCTGCAACCGTCATCAAGGCACCGGGCAACGACTGTCCGGCGCGTAAGGCGCGCGCTATCAGATCGACTGCTTCGGGAAGCTGCGCGTTGAATTGCCGGAAGCGAACGTTACGCTTGTAGCCTACCCAAGCGAGAGGAGCAAACGCGAGAATCAATCCTGGAATCCATCCAACGATACCAAATGGGATCCACCAGTTTCCGATGATTGCTCCCACCAGGAGTAAGCAGGCTGAATAAAAGAAGAAGCGACCCACCGTCCAAGGGACTTTCGCTTGCTGCAGCCATGACTGTAGTTGTAATGCGGGCTTGTTCTGGCGAAGGAGATTGTCAAGCCATTGGATACGTGTAAAAGTGACCCGACGTTTAACGATCTCCGGTTCGGTGTCGTCGTCCCGCATCGCGGGACGACTTAGGTTGTTGAGCCGCTCCTGAGTTCGCTTCTCGGCCTCGGTCGGTTCGGTGAAATACGCAATGGTGGCGAACGCAGCGACCAGAAGAATCAGGAAAATAGTGATAATCGACATGCGGTTTGCCCCCCCTTCTAAACCTCGAAAGAATGCTCGAATGTATTGCTGGGAAGGGAGATGCCAGCCTTTTTGAGCCGCTCCGCAAACTTCGGCGATATCCCCGTAGCCCGGAACCTTCCCACCACGTGACCGTTGACATCGATCCCGAGCTTCTCGAAGACGAAGATGTCTTGCATCGCGACCACGTCTCCTGTCATGCCGGTGATTTCCGTGACATAGGTTACACGCCGCGTGCCATCACTCATTCTGGAGATCTGCACGACGAGGGCGACAGCCGATGCAATTTGCTGGCGCAGAGCTTTTTCCGGCAGGTTCAGATTTGACATCAACGCCATCGTCTCCAAGCGAGACACGGCGTCTCTAGGACTATTGGCGTGGATCGTGGTCAGCGAACCATCGTGGCCGGTGTTCATGGCCTGCAACATATCGAGTGCTTCTTCGCCACGCACCTCGCCAACGATGATGCGATCGGGTCGCATGCGAAGTGCGTTGATGACGAGTTCACGTTGCCGAACTGCGCCCTTACCTTCAAGATTTGGCGGTCGGCACTCCAGCCGCACGATATGGGACTGCTGCAACTGAAGTTCAGCGGAATCCTCAATCGTGATAATGCGCTCGTTCTCTCCGATGTAACCACTCATCACGTTCAACAGCGTCGTCTTGCCTGCACCGGTACCGCCGGATATCACGATGTTGAGTTTGGCGCGAACTGCGCCCTTCAACGCTTCGAAAATAGGATTTGTGACCGTGCGATTGGCCAGCAGTTGTTGGGTGCCAAGGGGAATCTTTCCGAAACGGCGTATGGAGAGAATGGGACCGTCCACGGCCAGAGGCGGAATAATCACGTTTACGCGGGAACCATCATCGAGTCGCGCATCGCACATCGGTGAGGACTCATCCACGCGCCTGCCGACGTTGGAAACGATTTTGTCGATGATGTGCCGCAGGTGAGCCTCATCCTTAAACGTAACATTGGTCAGCTCGAGCACTCCGGCGCGCTCGACGTATACCTGCTTCGAAGTGTTGACAAGAATGTCGTTAACGGTGGCATCAGCCAGCAGAGGTTCCAGCGGCCCCAAACCGAAAACTTCGTGCAGGACCTCGCGAGCCAAGCGGTCTTTTTCGCCGGTACTGAGTGGCGTGTCCAGCTTAAGGATGAGGTTCTGGATCACGTCGCGAACCTGCGAACGCGCCCGAACATCCTCAAGGGTTGTCAGTTTTTCCAGATCGATCTGGCTGATTAGCTCGCGGTGAAGGGTCGTTTTCAGCTCTTGATATGCTCTTGCCGTTACACCGACGTTACGCGGCGTGGTCCAAACGCCGCTACCGACACGCATATCCGGACCGAAGGTCTTGGTATTCGCCATCGAAGTCCTTTACTTTGCCCCAAAGAGACTAAACCGCTTGCGCGATCCATTCTGAGCTTGATCCACCGGTTCTTCGCCCACAAGCCGGTCCGCCCAGGCATCAAACGCGTCGGGCAGGTCGGACCGGCGAGTGCGGTCAATCGGTGTACCCGAATTGATGGCACTGATAATCTGGGCGTAGTTGTTGGGTATTTTTGCGGTGATATTTCGGCGAAGCGACGACTCGATCTCACGATCATGCAAGGTGTTCTTTCCCGAGTGCCGGTTTAGCACAATGTCAATATTCTCGCCCGGATAGTGCAGCCCGGTCAGGTATTCGATCGACCGAATTGCATTGTGAATTGCGGGGAGCTCGGGAGTGATGATGATAGCCAGCCGGTCCGATTGACGAATCGCCGCGCAAGTGTCGTCGCTTAAGCCTGGGGGACAATCGACGATAACGAATTGATAATTATCGGCCAGAAACGCAAGCGTATGTTCGATGGCGTCAGCTGGAGTATCACGGAACGCCTGCATAGATTGTGGGGCATCAAGCACATGGAGTCCGCTATGGTGCTGCAGCAGGAAGCCCTGCATAAGCTCCGAATCGAGGCGGTCCATATTGTGAACGAGCTCGTAGAAGCTATATTGATGGCGTCCGAGACCAAGGCACAGCGCAATCTCGCCCAAAGCAGGATGTTGGTCTACCAGCAGAACGCTCTTCTGATGTCTCTGAACCAAGCTGAGAGCCAGGTGTACCGACAAAGAAGTAACGCCCGTACCTCCCTTTGCTCCCACCAAGGTCACTACCCGGCCCTTTTGGCCCGGCAACCTGCCTTGTCCCAAGGATTCAAGGTGCGACAAGGCTTCGAGCACCCGATCCGCCTGGAAGGGTTTTACCAAGTACTCCGTGCATCCAGCGCGCATGGCGCCGATGATTTGGTCCGGCCCCGATTGGCTCGAGGCAGCGATCAGAGTAATGGTATTGCCGCATCCGGCGTGCAATTTGTGCGCAATCCGAGAGCTCTCTTCCCCATCGTCAAAGTCGATGACACACACGCGATGTTGGAACTGGTCCAACATCCGCATAACTTCGCGTGGTGTCACCAGCCGGTCGACGTTGTCGATAACGTGTGCTCCCGGCATTTGCGCAACTAGAACTTCAAGGCTTTCGCGCGAGACTGGGTCAACGTTGATACACAGAATACCGATGCGTAACTCGGAGCTGCGCGAACCCTGAATAAATGACTGTTGGCCGCTGGTACTCACTTGGATGCCTCTGGCTTCGCCGTATAGGGTAAGTTCTTGTCGAACTGCCTGTCCTCCACGCCATTCTGCATCCCGAAATTTACCTGAGGCTGTGGTGGATTCGGCACCTCTCCCGTTCCGACAGGGTCCACAATGGTTGGCGTGACGAGTACAAGTAGTTCCGTGTTCGTGAAATTGGCATTTCTCGACTTGAACAACTCGCCCAGAATCGGTATGTCGCCGATCCCCGGAACCTTGCTGAGCTGCACCGTCGTGCGGTGATCAAGCAAACCGGCCATGCCAAAACTCTGACCATCCCTGAGTTCGATCTCGGTTTCCGCGCGCCGCGTGGAAATAGCGGGCAAGATAAATCCTGAGATAGTCACAGCGTTCGAATAGTCGAGAGAGCTGACCTCCGGGGAAACCTTCATTCGGATGGTACCGTTCTCACTGATAAACGCGGTGAACTCCAGCTTAACGCCATAGGGTTTGAACACAATCGTAATCGCAGGGGCTGTACCGGCGGACACAGCTTGCACCACGGGATAGGGGAATTCACCGCCCGCCAGGAAGTGCGCGGGTTGCCCGTTGATTGCCATTAAGTCGGGCTCCGCGAGGATTTGCAGTACGTTCTTTTCCTGCAGGAGCTTGATCGTTGCACCGAGATTAATATCTGGCCGAAACAAGAAAATATTCAACAGATCGGAAGTGGTAAATTGGCTCTGCCCGCTGTTGACCTGGTTAATCGAAAACGGGCTGAATTGCTCGGTGCTTACGCTACCGATGGTGTTGGTCGCGCCCGTACTGAAAAGGTTGAACCCCCACTGCGACAACTTCTGTCGATCCGCCTCGGCAAACCGCACCTTTAGTATGACCTGCCTGTCGCGAGGCGGTGCCGCAAGCCTAAGGCCGTCGACGACCTCCTTGGAAAACTTCTTGGCCATATCCAGCATCTGGTCGGCAACATCCTTGGCTGGAACGACACCTACCAGCACAACCTTATCGCCCTCCGACTGGACGTCGACGTTTGCAGACGGGAAAGACTGGTCGATACTGGCTCGCAGCGCAGTCACATCCAAATCGGAGTAAACATCCAAGTAGCGGCTGCGTCCGGACTCGTCCCACAGCATGAGACTACTACTGCCGGCCTCTTTCGCGGTTATCACCAACTCCGCCGGCGACGTTACCACTGACTCGATCACCGCTGGATTGCCCGTAAGAATCCGCTTTACTCGGCTCGGGGTGTGAATGAGCAGGGAGTGCCCGACGACAATGTGGACGCTCTCTGTACCTGGTGATGGCGGCGGAGCCGACTGAGAGGCTTGCTGCGGCGGGGCGGCGGCCTGAGCAGGAGGTGCCGGGGCGTTTTGCCGCACTGCGGCAGCCACCTGCGGCAGACCAGCCGCAGGCGCAGCAGCCTGCTGCGCTGCGCAGGAAATTGCAAGGAAAATTACCGCGTACAAGGGCAGCAAGCAGATGATGCCTTGCCAGGACCAACTGTTCTCGCTACGGTTCCAAAGTCGCACGGCAGTGCTCCAGTAGTTGCGATGTTTTCAGAACTTTACTGTGTTCTTCTTGCTTCCATCGTAAGTTTCAACTTCATATACATTCGGAGCTTTGGGAGGCGGAGGAGGCGCTCTCCTTACCGCCACCGGCGTGGGCGCTGCATTGAGGGTCTCCAGGTCCTTCATCAGCACCGGGCGGTGTGCCTGCTGCGCCTGGTCGGTACCGTTGCGCAGCACAAACTGCACAGTTCCCTTATTGGCAGCCATGACCAGCTTTTCCGAGTCATCTGGATTCAGCAGCATGGTTACCTGGCGGACTTTTTGCGGTTTGCCGGAGGGATCAGGCTGCACCCGCTCTCCAGTGCTGAGTACCTCGACATTTTGCAGCACAGTCGCCGTCACGTCCTCCTGGGCGTGGGGACCTTGCTGTTCCGGACGGAAGGTTACAAGCACATCTACACGGCAGCCAGGAAACAGGAAACCAGCCACATTGGCAACATCATTGGTCTCCACGGCAACCGCTCGCATTCCATCAGGAATTTTCGCCGTCAAACCCACGGCCCCCGGAGCCGCCAATAAGGGTTCGCGAATAGGCTCCTTCGCAGCGATGGGAAACATTACCATCCTGCCGACCGCATCTTGGGTGTTCTTCATTGCCCCTTCGACCGGGAAGTTGACGGGCCAGTCGACCAGGGTTACCGCATCAGCCGTGATCGTCGCACCAGCGTCCAGCGGCTTCGTCGCGGCCACAATCTTGATAGGTTGAACCCTGGCGGCGTACTCGCGCCGAATCCGGTTGTATAGGAACCAAGACACAACGAGGGAGACCACCAGCGCCATTAACAAAGCGAATCCAAGGCGACGCTGCTTCGTAAATCACCTCCACCGAACTACTGCGAACGCGTACAGCGTTCCAAGTGCGATTGCCAACCCATAAGGCATGCGCAAGGCCTCGGGGTTGTCGAGATTTACTTCGGGGTGAGCCTGTACACCCGCCCAGGCGTGAAAGCGCAGCACCGAAGCCAAATTCTTGAGGGTCGAAATCATGCGCTTCCGGTACAAGGCGTAGCCGATGGCCAGCACCCCCCCGCAAATCGCGGTCGCCAGAAGCACTTCTACAGCATTACCTGGTCCGACAAAGGCTCCAATCGCGGCCATGATCTTGACATCCCCTGCTCCCATGGCTCGCACCACGAAGAACAAGAACATGACACCGCCAGCCAAGAGACAGCCGGCTAACGCGGTTGCCAACCCCTTCCAACCCATCAGCGCTCCTCGCAAAACGAAGCCAAGAACGATTCCAGGATAGGTCAGCCAATTGGGTATCCGATGCTGCCGCAGATCAAAGATCGCGGCCACAACAGCAAGTATCACCGCGACCAAAAGCAGAATACTAGTTCGATCCATGGCGCACTGTTACAGCGAACTCAAGTTATGGAAGCAAGCTACGAGGTTACAACCTACTCGTAGCGACACGCTCGGCCAAGCATGTTTGCCCCTTTGTGTCATGCGTGCGGCCCGATCCAACCAGGCCGTCGCTCTGCCTACATAGCCTGCTTCCCACAGGCACTAATCGAATTACTTTGGGCTACGGGCGATCCGTCGCAAACTCTCGACGTAACCGAGGCAGCCGAATAGGAACTACGTTAAGCTGCCGGCGATCTTCGTGAACTCGTTGTTGAGAGACGAAGCCAGCGAGCCCATACCCGCAAGCGCTCCAAGAGCAATGATCAGCCCAATCAAGGCATACTCGATTAGATCCTGACCAAGCTCTTCCTTGTGTAGCCTCTTGAGAATATTGATCATCGTAACGTCCTCCTCCCTAACTCGGATCCGCAGAAGAAAGAGACAACACGTTTCTAGGTTAAGCTGCCCGCAATCTTCGTGAATTCTTTGTTGAGAGACGAAGCCAGCGAGCCCATACCAGCGAGCGCGCCGAGAGCAATGATCAGACCGATCAGGGCGTACTCGATCAGGTCCTGACCAGCTTCCTCTTTGTGCAGTTGCTTCAGAAGGTTCATCATTGTGCAGTGTCCTTTCGTAAATGATAGGTTGAAGTCGCCGCGATCTTCCAACACTCCGCCCTCCCCCGTTGGCAACGCCATCAGGTTAAGGACTGGGACCTATTGAAAGTAAACGGCGAAGCAAACATAGCACTGACCTTAGTGCTAGGCAAGCAAAATTTATGTGGTCATAAACTAAGGTAACCGGCACCATGGTTACACGATTGCACGCGAATTGCATTACCTTTGGACTCCCCGGGGAAACCGTTTGTGCTCCTGAATTTGCAGTGGTATGCTGGCGGCGCCTACAGGCCGCCAACTTGCAGTCATACGGAGTAACCACGGGTTTCATGGATGGGTCGACAGTAGCTGACGCACTCGCCTCGACGGCACCCACTTCCGTGACACGCACGTTCTTCCCATTCAGTTGGGTGTGGTTCTCCGTGATAGCCCTCGCGATCTCGGTACCAGCCTACCTCCGCATTGCCGACGGCGACATTTGGGTCCATCTTCGCAATGCGAAGGAGCTACTGGCGCGCGGGGCCTTCTTACACGCCGACGGCTACACCTTTACCAGCTCTGGCGCACCCCTCATAAACTTCGAATGGCTTTCGGAGCTGCCCTACTATCTGACCTTCACCATGTGGGATCTTCGGGGTTTGCTGGCCGTGTATCTCGTACTTCTGTGGTTCATTTTTGGCGGGGTGTATTGGCTGGCCATGCGCAGGGGCGCCGATCCTGCCGACGCCGCGCTGGTCACAATGGGCGGGGCATTCATTGGAGCATTTTCTTACGGACCGCGCATGTTTCAATTCGGCTGGCTCTGCCTGGTTGCCCTGCTGCTGGTTCTGGATTACTTCGAGCGGACCGAAAAAGGTATTTGGACCCTGCCGCTAATCTTTGGCCTGTGGATTAACCTCCACGGATCGTGGGTTCTTGGTTTTGTGGTGCTGGGCATTTATGTCGTTTGTGGGCTGATCACGACTCATTCTGCTCGTGTTTTCGCCGACCATTGGACCCCCCATCAGCTGCGAAATCTCCTGGTTGCTACTGCGGCTTCAATCGCCGCGCTCTTTGTGAATCCCTACGGCTACAAATTGGTCTGGTATCCGTTTGAGCTGTTCAGCCGCCAGACGGCTGTTCGCGAGCAATTGACCGAGTGGCAGTCTGTCGACTTCCACACATTCTGGGGCAAGCTGGGCATGTTCATGATTCTTGGTTTGCTTGCGGCTGCCTGGTTCTCTCCGAAGCCCTGGCCCCTGCGCGACATATTCCTGGCCACGCTCGCCGTATGGTCTTCGCTTACCCACATTCGGTTCCTGCTCTTCGCGGGAATCATCTTGGTGCCGATAATCGCTCCGCGTCTCCAACTCCTCGCGTATGAAACTACTCCGAAGCAGCGACCGTGGCTGAACCTGGTGGCAACGGCGATCATCGTTGCGATCATTGCCTGGAGTTATCCGAGCGAAGCTCAGCTTCAAAAGATTGTTGATACCCAGTATCCCCGCGACGCCTTGCGTTTCATACAGCAGAAGCAGATCACCGGACGCCTCTTTCACTATTACGCCTACGGCGGATACATCGAGTGGTTCGCTCCGAACATCAAGACCTTCGCCGATCCCCGCACCGACATTTTCGTCTATAACGGCGTCTTGGACGACTACCTGAAGATCAATGGAATCGACGAATCGCTTGAGTTGCTGGACAAGTACAAGGTCGACTATGTGCTCTTCCCTGTTGGTAAGCACTTGAATTACCTGCTTGATCACAGCTCGACTTGGCGAACGATCTACGCTGACAATGTTGTAAAGCTATATGAAAGATCGCCTGGAGGGGCGGTGCTCCGATGAATGAAAGTCCTTGGCGCACTCTGGCAGCAGGCGCAATCGTTCTCGCTACTACCGGCCTGCTGGTCGGAATGCTGGCAACGGGCATCACCGACCAGTACGCTGCGAGCCGCGATTTTGTTGAGTACTGGGCCGCCGGACAGCAACTCGTTCATCATGCCAATCCTTATGATCCAGCTAGTATCTTGCACATCGAACGTGCGGCCGGCATGAACGACAATGAACCGCAGATTACCTTGAGCCCGCCACTCGCTATATGCTTGCTTCTGCCGCTCGGTTTGCTCAGCCCGAAGACTGGCCTCATTCTCTGGTTGCTCGCGCTCATCGGTAGCCTGCTCGCCTCCATCTACATAATTTGGATGCTGAACGGGCGTCCAGATGATGGATATCATTTCTGCGGATATCTTTTTGCCCCCGCGGTTGCGTGTCTGCGAATTGGCCAAATTGGAATTTTTCTCCTCCTTGGAATCGCTCTTTTCCTCTATCTATATCAAACGCGGCCCTATTGGGCTGGGGCTGCACTCCTGCCGTGCGTCTGGAAGCCCCACTTGTTTCTACCCTTCTTCATCGTGCTGGTTCTCTGGTCGGTGTACGGCAAAGAGTTCCGAGTTCTGGCGGGATTCTGTGCAACTGTGCTGGCCAGCTGTGCTGTAACAATATTCTTTAATGCGAACATATGGTCCCAGTACCTGCAGATGTTGAAGAGCAACACCGGACATCTACAGGGATACATACCGACCCTGAGTGCAACTTTGCGCTTCCTCATCAATCCCCACGCCGTGTGGATACAACTCCTCCCGGAAGCGGCTGCTTGTGGTTGGGCCATTTGGTACTTCTGGAAGTTGCGGAGACAGTGGAACTGGCTGGACCACAGCTCCTGGGTGTTGCTGGTTTCGGCGGCGGCCACTCCTTACGCCTGGTTCACGGATGAGGCGATGCTGCTTCCCGCGGTCCTGTCCGGCGTCTACCGCGCAGCCCGAGCCGGACGCTCCCTGCTGCCTATAGCTTTTGTGGGCTTGATCGCACTGATTGAAGTATGCGCATACGGCCACATCGCCTCAAAAGCGTATCTGTGGACCGTGCCTGCTTGGCTGGGCTGCTATGTTTATGCCACTCGGACGACCGACAGGAGACTCGAGGCGATGCATGTCGGTGCAGAGGCGGTCGCAGAATAGCAGCATCACTGGGGGCTGAAAATGGCCATATACTCGCCGCCGCGTTCGATGAAGCCATTCCTGATGGTATGGGCCATGTATCTGGTCCTGATGGAATTGATCCCGGTTGTGTTTCTCTCGCGTTTCCATATTCCCGAAAAAGCTGACTTTAGCTGCTTTTACGCGGCCGGAGTTCTGGCGCGCACCGAGCCGTCGCAACTCTACAATGTCGCAAAGCAGATGAACATTCAGGTTAACTCGGTCGGCCCGGAAAACGGCTGGACCGTCTTTATTCAGCCGCCATACGAGGCGCTGTTGCTCGTTCCATTCTCGCTGCTCCCTTACCGCTCCGCCTATCTGCTATATCTCGCCTTCAACGTAGCCCTGATCGTTCCCTGTTTCCTGCTGGCGCGGGACGCGTTTTCACATGAGGTAGACCCTTGGCAGCCTAGGCCAGGTTTGCTCTTCTTCTTCTTCCTCCCGCTTTTCTTGGCCGTCCTCCAGGGCCAGGGTTCCGTTCGTCTCCTGCTGTTCTGCTGCTCGACATGGTATCTGCTGAAACGCGGTAAGGACTTTAGCGGGGGTCTGCTTCTTGCTCTGGCGCTTTTCAAGATGCAGGTCATCATTCCACTCGGGTTACTCTTGATTCTTTGGCGTGGTCGCCGGCTTCTGGCGGGATTTCTATCGGGTGCGATACTACTGGCCGGCCTCAGCACTTGGCTCGTGAGTGTGCGCGGTATGCAGGCATTTGGAAAACTGTTGATGGCGAGTAGCCTCATCGTGCGGGAAAGACCGTCTGAAATTCCCGCCGCTGGCCTGCCCCCTCCATCAATGCCGAATCTGAGAGGGCTGCTTTATGGCTGGGGCGGAAAGTACCTACCTCATTCATGGCTGCTTGGTCTTACGCTAGGTCTATCCGCGGCCTTGCTCCTATGGGTTACCTTTCTCCTTCGGAGGGAGCGAAACCAAGCCACTGGTTTCGCACTGGCAATAATCGCGGCACTATTGCTCAGCTATTACTTGCATATTCACGACCTCACGCTGGCGCTGCTTCCAATCGCTCTGCTCGCGAATAGGGCAGGCGCGTACTTTACTGCGCTCGTTTCAGTGAGCTTCATCCTGCCGGTGCTGCTACTGGTTTGGCTAGGAATACAGACGCAGTACCTCATGGCAGTCCCCCTCCTGGGGTTCGTATTGCTCATTGCGCGGGGCTCTCCGGCCGAGGGCAGTGCACCCTCGCAATTGGAACCAGCAATGCAGCAGATAACCTCGGGTTCTACGTAGACGGAGATGCCGTCAGTCGAACCGCCGCACCGCGGATGCGGCCGCAGACGTTTCGTAGTAGTGTTGACAACCCACTATCGATTTCAGTCAGTCGTTAGTGAAGAATTCGTGTATGTGCCGATCGGTGATCAAACTCTGCCTTTGACGGGTAAGTAGTGACTCGGCCATCCTGGAATCAGGACTTGATGGATCAGGCGAAACCTTCGGCCACCTCGTCGACGCTAGGTCGCGAAGCATCGCGGATTCCTTCGCTCGACGGGTTACGCGCTCTTTCAATCTTATGTGTCATCATTGGGCACTTGCTTGAGGGTTATCACGTCGATTCCGCCGTCTTTCTTCCGGGTCTGGGCGTGCATGTCTTTTTCGTTATTTCCGGCTACCTCATCACTAGGTTACTGCAAACCGAGCATATCGTGACCGGCCGAATAAACCTGCCGGCATTCTATCGGAGACGTTGTTTTCGGCTTCTACCTGCAGCATTTGCCTACATTATTGTCATTGGATCACTGGTTCCGGAATCGCGCTCCGGACTGCCTTACGCACTGACATACACAGTCTCCTACGACTTTCGTTCTATACCAGCAATCTTTCGGCATCTATGGTCGCTATCGATCGAAGAGCAGTTTTATCTGCTATGGCCGCTTGCGCTGATCAGCGGTTTTCGTTACCGGGGAAGGATTGCAATCTCTGTAGTAGGGCTCGCTGCGCTCTTCCGTCTTTCGCTCGCCTTGAGCCCAATTGGCGGAGCGGCGTACATCGCGAGTATTCACTTCCTTTTCCCTGGTGCGATGGACAGTATTGCTGCCGGCTGTTTGGTAGCAATCTACGAATCCCACATTCGAGAGCGATGGGGTTGGATGGCGGAATCGCCAGCGATAGTGATTGCCCTGCCGTTGGTGGCATGGGTGCTGTATTCGGCATGCTGGGGCGGTTCCACGGTGTTTAGTCGCTTGTTAGCCGTCTTTTGGTTTGCGGTACCCATGATTCTTGCACTGTGGGTCTTCCTTATGATTCAGCGTCGCGATTGGATTGTGAACAATACTGTAGCCAACTTCATCGGAGTAACCAGCTATTCACTTTACTTGTGGCAGGAGCCTTTCACCGTAACGCGCACGCACTCTGCAATTTTCAGTTTGCTCAGCCTAGGAGCCTGTGCGCTCGGGTCCTACTTCCTCGTTGAGAAGCCGATGATCCGCTTGGGGCGTCGGCCTAGTATGTTTGCCAGCACGACAGCAGGCTTACCATTAAAACGGGCCTCAGATGTGAGCTCCTCGTAAGCTCAAATCGCCCGCGTTGGAAGGGGCATCTGGTGCTGCGGCCGCCCAACAAATGCTGAGGTAGCCGTCGTTCGCATCGAGGGGGCATTCCAGCCAAAATACGATATGGCAATCCTCACCGCGAAGAAGTGCTGTCGTATGCGAGCTTACGCGTAGTCGTGTCTTGATGCCACGATATTGGAGGCTTCGCCCGTCTATCCGACGCGGGCGACCCATTTCACTGCAGGTAGCGTATTCGGCAACAGAATGCCCCCCTACCAAACGACTTGATTCACCTGGTGCTACAATCTCTCGCGCGCCTAGCAGCAATGCTTCAAGCTGGGTAGGCGCCTTCGTCATCACATGGCGAAGAACCCTTCACCGCTCCACTCAGCTGCTGCAATTTGGTGATAACATACCACGTCGCTCCGCAGTGGAAGTAGAGGTCAACCCAAGCGGATAACAGCAATGCGGCTTCTTGCATGAAGAGGGCAATTCGGTGCTCTGTCGAACAATCGCAGCAATCCGCACTCGGTAGGTCAGGTGAAGATGTCCGATGCGTCGATAATCCGTCCTGAAACAGATGGTAGACTGTTTGAGCGGCTGGCAAGAACCGGGCTTCCCTCCCCTAACATCGGGGTCCCGCTGCTGATGGCATGCGTCTTCCTGCTTCGCCTGCCGAGCGCGCTTCTACCTCGCGAGTTGGCGGTTGATGAAAGCCAGCTGCTCAGCGAGGCGATGAAATACATGGTCGATCCTCGCCCATGGAAGGCGATTGACGGTGGAACCTCCGGGCCAGTGAACTCTTTATTTATATCGGCTTTCCTATTTTTGGGTTTCGAGCCGAGCTATATCCTGGTGCACATGCTGGCCAGCCTCTTGGTTTGTTCGCAATTGCTAGTTGCATACTTCACCCTTCGACGGCTCGTATCGGACAAAGCGGCGCTGTTGGGCGTGCTCCCATTGGTGTTGGTATTTGGTTTTTACACCAACAAACAGTATCTCCACTACAACACGGAACTGTTGCCTACTTTATTGCTGATGTTGGCCTTTTATGTCTTCCTGCTCCTGGAACAATCTTCTGCACTAAGCAGTCCCAGGCGGCTTTTCCTAATATTCGTTGGCGGTTTGGCCGTAGGCACTGCTCCGTGGTGCAAGGTGCAGGCCGCGCCCTTAAGTGCAGCGCTGGGCCTTCTGCTACTGATATCAACCTTCCGCGCCAGAGATTCCGGCGGCCGCCGTGCTCAACGGGCGGCGGAAGTGATGGCACTCAGCTGCGGCGCCGCCCTGATGGCCGGAGTCATCCTGACTATAGTAGTTGAATCAGGAGCGACGAAGGATTTTTGGTACTCGTACGTACTCAACAATATTGCGTACGCAGGTAAGCTGAGACTCGGACATATGTTGGGAAATCTTCTCCTTCTAATTGTTTTTACGCCGGTACATCTGCTTCTGCTAACTGCTGTCCTCGGGATCGGGGTGTGCGATTACGCTTCTCCACCCGGAGAAGCCCTGGCTCATTCAAGGCAAAATAGATGGGCGCTTGCCGGGTTGCTTGTTTACGCCGGCGTAGGACTCTATACCGCATGTCGCGCGACGCACTTCTGGCCTAAGGATATGTTTTTTATCCCGCCGATGACATACTTAGCGGCAGTATTGGCTTCGATGGGTGTGAACGCATGGACTAACAACAATCACGTTCCCGCAGAGCGAATGTCGCGAAGCCTGTTGTCTTGGCTCGGTCTATTCCTACTTGGTTGCATGGTGGCGCTCTGCATCGGATATGGCGTGCGATATGTCGAGATGGTTCGTACAATTCACGATCTATCGCAAGGGCGCCGAGATCCAAATGGGAGACTTATCGGGCTTGCAGCTCAGGTATCAAGCGCCCAAGGAAAGGACAATAGCTTAGAGCGCAGCCTCGCCGACTCCATCGGATCGCGTAACTGGGCAATAATGGATTATGGGGGCGATAGAATCGTCGCGGTTCTCAGTACCATGCGCAACAATCGTCCGATTCGGACCGTGAGTGTGTGGGGATGGGTTCCGAGTATCTATGTCCTCTCCAACACGATCTCCGCAACGCGTGAGTCGGCTACTTTCTTCGAGATCGACAGTGGGGACCCATATCGCAACTACTTTCGTGCGCGCTATTTGGCTGATTTGCGTGGCAATCCGCCCGACCTGTTCATCGACGCCGTTGTGCAGGGGGCGAACATGTGGGGAGGGAACTGGACTGAGGACGACGGCTACGAATCCGACCCCGACCTGCGGAAGTTTATCGACGATAACTATGTTCTGGTGGATGAGCTGACACTACAGCCGGGAGCGAAGCCGGTGAGATTTTTCGCACGGCGAACCGCAGCAGATACGTCCAGCCGCAATGCGACATAAAGAGTTGATGAAACTTCCGGAGCGAATACCCAATGAAAAAGATAGCTATCGTGGGTGCAGGCGGATTTGCTCGTGAGGTCGCGTGGTTGATTCGTGACTTGAATCGGGTTACGCAACAGTTTGACTTCCTAGGTTACTTGGTTAGTGATATGTCTTTCGTTCGCGAAACAGACAGCCGGGCTGAGGTGCTCGGAGACTTTAACTGGCTAGATGGGGGCGATCGCGCAGATGCACTCGTCATGGGAATCGGCACGCCTCAAGCTAAACTGGATCTTGCCGCAGAACTGGAACATCATTTTCCCCGTCTGGAATGGCCAACGCTGATTCACCCGACTGTGCAGTTTGACCACGACAGTGTGAAGTTTGAGCGCGGAGTCGTATTGTGCGCCGGCAGCATAGGCACCGTGAATTTGGAATTCAAAGAGTTCTCGATGGTCAATCTGCTGTGCACTATAGGTCACGGCGCTGTGATCGGAAGGGGTGCGGTACTAAATCCCACCGTCAATATTTCCGGCGGAGTCACGGTTGGTGATGGAGTCCTAATCGGTACGGGGGCCCAGGTTCTCCAATACGTCAAGATCGGCGATAACGTGACTGTGGGAGCTGGCGCCGTCGTCAATAAAAATGTTGAATCTGGTACTACCGTAGTCGGTATCCCCGCCAAGCCGATAAAAAAGTAAAGCCTAATCGCAGCGCCCGGGCGCACCGGTCATTGTTATCGTGAAAGTCTTTCCTTGACGATGTACTGAGGAAGAGCTCTGTGTGCAAAGAAAGATCGAATAGCAAACTCGCCGACGAGTGAGAGCAGAGCTACATTGATTAGCAACGCGACTGCGATCGCGTTTAATAAAAGCCCATTGGAGACACTCGTTAGAATGACGAACGGATAAAACCGATACAGCGCAACCCTGACGACGAGCAGCAGGGCGACTATGAGGCAAAGGAAGACAGTAGCCTGAAATGGTCGCTCCGACAGGATGACCATATTGTCCATGTTGTATTTCAGCAGCTTGGCGAATGTCCAACCCGAGCTGCCGTACCGCCTTGGGAAGTGCGTCACCGGTACTTCAGAAATGCGATCAATCTTCGAAATCATCTCCACAAAGCTGAGCAGATGACGCGGTCCGAACTGAAAGGCGCGCACCGGCAGCGCATTACATACCTTGAAGGTGCATCCGAAGTCCCGAATTTTGCTGTGCGAAGCGTGCCGCATAATGACGTTCGCCAGAGTCGAAGGAATGATCCGAAATAAGGAGTCCTTCCGGTTATTACGGTAGCCTGTGACCAGATCGAATCCCCGGTCATACTCGGCGACCAAGGCAGGCAATTCTTCTGGAGCAAGTTGCAAATCGCTGTCGATAAATACCAGAGCCCGGCCACCGCATTCGTTCAACGCAGCTGTGACGGCGGCCTGTTGGCCCGAGTTCTTAAAGAGATCAATCACTGCATGGACGTGGGGATCTCTGGCGAAGATCGCCTTGAGCTTTTCCCAGGTGCCGTCCCGGCTGCCGTCATTGACGAAAACAATCTCGTAGGAACGATTCAGGTTTTCCAGCGTGGCTGACAGACGCCGGTAGAATTCATCGATGCTGTTTTCCTCGTAGTAGCAGGTGACGAGAACTGAAAACTCGACATCTGACTGGCCCTTTTCCGAGAACACCGCGTTCGTGGTCATGGTTTCACACGCACTGGTTCTTGCGTAGTACGACCGTAAGGTTAAGGCCGACAGGGACCGGGATCAATTTCTCAATGACGCGAGCGCCTGGTACTACGTACTCGGAAAAAAAGTGGTAAGCGCCAAAGAACTTCTTTCTGGAAAAATCACTTTTCTGGTAATTGGCCTTACCAATCTTGCTGACACAAAGGGACCCAAGTGCCCCGAGAAAGTTGTTATACGCCAAGTGCTCGATTTCAACAGGCAGTCCTCGGATGAGGGCACGAATCATCTTCTTGTTATATCGCCTGTAATGGCCAATGTTGTGGTCCAACTCGGAGAAAAGAAAAGGTAAGGCGGGCACCAAGATGATTACGTTGCCACTAGCACGAGTTAACGCAAGCATCTCCTCGAGAAACTGGCGGTCTTTCTCAATGTGCTCCATGACGTGTACGGAATAGACGGAATCGAAGTGTGAACCGTAGTTCGGCAATAGCTTTGCCGTCTCCGCTTGAATAAGGGTGGTCTTGGCAGAACCGCCGGCATGTTTCTGGAGCAGGCTGAAGAAATGTGGTGACGGCTCAATGGCCATCAACTCCTCGGGACGTCCGGAGTTGGCAGCCAACGCTGTAATCCGGCCCGCTCCCGCTCCCACTTCGAGGCACTTGCGTCCGAGGTACGGCTCAAGCAATTCGAACTGCCATCGATCTAACGTGGGCGTGAGCTCGAGTTCGCTTTCGCTCCAGTGGACCATCCCCGACGCATATTCGTCCTTCGAGATTTCGGGATGCATTCGCAACTCAATCTAGCGGATTTATGTTCTGCTGTAAATGTTTTCCCCCGCTGGGTAGTGTCCCACGTTGAGTACTACAGTTTTTCCCAGCCATCTTTTCCATTGAGTCCCGCGTAGCCGTTCGCTATGCTGAGGTTCGTTCGGCATAGCTGTCTCTGCGCGGCCGACCGCCTGCTGGTCAATTTATAAGGAGAACACCGCAGATGTCTGAACTCGATTCAGGTATGGCCGCCAAGGACATGGCCAACCTGGTGCGCCGCCTGAAGCTGCCGCAGCCGGTCTACGTCACCCGCCCTACGATGCCCGACCTGGAAGGTTACGTTCATCTGCTGGAGGGCATTTGGGAGCGGAAGTGGCTGGCTAATCAGGGGCCGTTGCACGAAGAGCTGGAAAAGAAGCTGAGTAGTTTTCTTGGCGTCGAGCACCTGAGCCTGTTTTGCAATGGCACGATCGCGCTCTTGGTCGCCCTGGAGGCGCTGCGTCTCAACAGCGGCGAGGTGATTACAACGCCCTTCACCTTTCCGGCCACAGCTCATTCGCTGTACTGGAATCGTATCCGGCCTGTCTTTTGCGACATCGATCCCGGAACGTTCAATCTCGATCCTTCCAAAATCGAGCGGCTGATCAGCGCTGATACCCGCGCCATTCTCGCGGTACATGTTTATGGTCGCCCCTGCGATGTGGACGCCATCGAACAAATCGCCAACGCTCACGGCCTCCACGTGATTTACGACGCCGCCCATGCTTTTGGCGTGCGACATAAGGGCACTTCGATCCTCAATTACGGGGATATTTCGATTCTCAGCTTCCATGCGACCAAGCTGTTCACCACGGCGGAAGGCGGTGCGCTAGTCTGCGGTTCCAACGACCGTCAACGACGCGTGAATTCTCTGAAAAACTTTGGCATTGCCGACGAGGAGACGGTCATCGGCCCCGGCATCAACGGCAAGATGAATGAATTTCAGGCGGCATTTGGCTTGATGCAGATGGAGCTCATCGGTCAGGAGATATCCAACCGAAAAAATCTGGCCCTTCTCTATAGAGAACTCCTCGCCGACATTCCCGGCGTTGTCGTGCCGGCTGACATCCCCGAAACGGAATCGAACTGTGCGTATTTTCCGGTCTTGATCGATGCTACGCGTTTTGGAATGACACGGGACATTCTCACGATCCTGCTGCGCGAATGCAATGTCTTTGCCAGAAAGTACTTTTATCCATTGATTTCGACGGCGTCGTGCTATTCGGCTCTGCCGTCGGCGGCGGAGTCGCATCTGCCGGTCGCACAGCGCATTTCGAAAGAGGTGCTTTGCTTGCCGATTTACGGTTCGCTTGAAGCTGAGGCGGTGCGTCGGATCGCTGAAATCATGGCCGAAGCGCAGGAACTAGCCAGACCGCTGACGTTGGCCGGCGCAGAATTGTAAGCCGCACGGCATGGGTGGGGGCAGTTAGCACTGAATCGACCCAAAATTGGTTACTCCATGGGGCAACCTTAGTTACGACACCAATGTGGGGCACTCCAAACCATTGTAAGGCCGAGACTTACAGCCACACAAAATGTTCCACGTGGAACATTTTTCCGGGACACTTCGTGAGGCGATTCGAGGCAGTCCGACTGACCTGAGAGATGACTCCAAAGCAGATTGCCCAGGCCGATCAGGACGAGGTGCAGGTCAGGATGTCTGCAACCGCGGACGCATCGCAGGTCGCGACGGCTCACTTGAGCTGGCAGCGCAGAATCTTCTCCTTCCCGGTCATGTGCATGTTCCTGTTTGCCGCGGTCATCTTCGGCTATGCGCCGCGAGGCATCAGCATCGGCGAATCCGACATTTGGTGGCATCTGCTCAACGCTCGTACTCTGCTTCAGCATCACTCGCTTTCGCGCATCGACACACACACGTTTACCGTCTCCGGGTCTCCGTGGATGAGCTTCGAATGGCTCTCGGAGGTGCCCTTCTACCTGGCGTTCCAGCACGCCGGACTGCAGGGCATAGTTGTTGTGTACGCGACGGCGATGACGCTGATTATCGCCGGCGTGTATTACCGCTCTTGTAGGGCGGGCGCTGACTGTAAAGACGCCGCAGTTGCCACGTTGGGTGCGATTTGCATTGGATGTGTCTCGTTGTGTCCTCGTCCGGTGCTCTTCGGTTGGCTCTGCCTCACCGGCGTTTTGCTCGTGCTGGATCATTTTCGAAAAACCAGCAGGGGTTTGTGGCTTCTGCCTCCGCTGTTTCTGCTCTGGATCAACCTGCACGGATCGTGGATCTATGGAATCGTGATACTCGTCCTGACGATTGCGTCCGGACTGATTGATGGCGAGTGGGGCTCGGTCACTGCGACTCGCTGGAGCCCGCCGCAGTTAAAGAAGCTTTCGCTGGCGCTACTTGTATCCCTCACGACCCTCTTTGTGAATCCCTTTGCGTACAAGCTTGTGCTGTATCCCTTCGACTTCCTGGTTCGCCAGCAGGCAGTCATGCGGGGTTCGCAGTATTGGCTGCCGGTTGACTTCAGCACTTGGAATGGCAAGCTGGCGCTGGCGATGATCTTCGCTGTTCTGGCCGCCGCCCTGTTCTCGGCTCGGCGCTGGCGGCTGGACGAACTGTTGTTGGTTGCCTTTGCGCTGTGGTCAGGGTTGATGCACGTGCGCTTCCTTGACTTCGCCGCGATCATCATCGTGCCGATTCTCGCCCCGAGTCTGAGTCTGTTCCCGCCTTACGATCCGGAGATCGATAAGCCCTGGCTCAACGCGGCAATCATGGCGGGTGCCGCGATCGCTATTGTCTTCTTCTTCCCTACCGAGGCGACTCTGCAGGCACAGATGGCACACGAGTACCCGAAAGCGGCCTTGGATTACATGGATCGGGAGCAGCTCAGCGGCAAGGTTTTCAACTCCGTCGAGTTTGGCGGCTACATGGAATGGAACGCGCCTGCCTTAAAGCCATTTATTGATGGACGGGGGGACATCTTCATTTATAACGGCGTGCTCGAAGATTATGCGAAGGCGACGGAACTGCGCGATCCTCGCGCGGTGTTCGACAAATATCAAATCGATTACGTCCTCCTGGAGCGAAATTGGCCGCTAGCGTCCTTCCTACAGGGCTCTTCGGGTTGGCGCTTGATTTACTCCGATGATGTTGCGGCGCTGTTCGGACGAGATCGAGAAAATCCTCAGGATGTGAGCGGGCCGCGGAAGTAAACCAATACGCCGTGACCGCGCAGCAATCTTTAGATTGCAGGCATCCGCGAGTACCTATCTCGCACTAAGCCCTTCGGCCTAATGGTGCGCCTGGACTTTATAGATCACAGCATCGCTGTTGGAGATAAGGGGGGTAAGGAGGTAGCCCGATTCGATCAGTTGTTGAGGCAAGTAATCCTGCGGTCTAGCCGCAAGCATAAAGTCGGAATTTGTCTTCAGAAATGTCTCGAGATCGACGATTCTCAAGTCGCTGTGGGCGCGCATTCCCGACAGCAAAAGATAATCCAGATCTGAGCCTCTGTATCGCAGCTCCGCTGCGCGATCGAGAGCATAGACAAGTCGGTCACGCAAAGGCGGACCGATGTAATAAGACATCTCAATGAACGCATGGCTATACGCGACCAGGATGGGTTCGTGCCCACTCGGTAGCCCTTGTAGCTCATGGAAAATCGCATTGCCCTGGCGTAGGACAGGCTTCTCGCGGACAATGCGAATCTGCTGAACCACGACAATGCTCAGCAAAATGACAACGACAGCACTTCCCACCAGCGGCGCCCATCGTGAACAGACGCGAAGAACCGCCGCGCTCAGAATCGCCAGCCCGATGACGGCCCAAAGTGTGTAGCGCGCAAGGAAAACGTGGGTTGTGCATAGTGCGATGGCGACAACAAACACCGGAGCCAGTGACAAGGTCGCCAAAGCGGCCCATTCATGAGTTGGCAGAGTTTGAATACGACTATCGCCGTCGGTGTCGGCACGTCGAAGGGCGAGAACGATAAGCCCGACGATTATTACGGCTACAGGAGCCAGGCCGAATTGCAAATAGAAATCTGGTATTTGACGCCAGGAAGCCAGGCCAGGACGCCAGAAGTGCACAAGATAGCGCTTCCCCGCTTCGATCAGGGGATAATGGAGCGCGAGCACAGCGACTGCCGGCAGCATAGCCGCAAGCATTGCGATGTCGGGCTTCTTCTCTGTTCGCCAGCGCATCAGTTCACCGACACCCAGAGGTAGAAGCAGAAAAACCGAGTAGTAATGCAGCGCAGTCGCGCAACCCAGACAGAAACCAAACGCTGCTAGCCACAGAATTCTCCGTCGTCCGCTCTCGGCCGCGGCCCAGCAGAACAGTGCGCCTGCCGCACAACCCAATACCAGTCCATAAGAGCGCCCCTCGGTGGCATAAAAGGCGCACGACATAATCGCCAGCGATGCTGCGATGAACGCATAGGGTGCTGGCATTCGACGGTGGCAAAATGCCAGGATGCATAGCAGCATCGCCGTGAAGCCAAGCGTGGATGGCAAGCGGACAGCCAGGGCGACGGGCCTTACGAACGGTAGGATTGCCGACACGATGGTGGGATAGAGGGGAGGAGTTGCATCCATCCCATCTCGAATGCCTCTTATGATCGCGGCCGGGCTTCCCTGCTGCGCCGCATATAGCGTAAAGATCTCGTCGTTCCACATTTTCAGCTGCAGGTCTTGCACCATCCAGCAGATCAGCCAGAAGACCAGAAACACAGCAGCCCATTTCCAGAAATCACGTTCCAGAGCGGAAGCTATGCGCTCACACATACGTGACGCCAACCGCTCCTGCACATTTGACCGCACGCCTGTTACCGTCATGATCCCGAAGAAAAGATGTAAATCGACACGTCGCCGATTGAGCGTATCAGCCTGTAACCGTTTCTGTTAAGCGATCGTCGCAAGCTTTCGAACATTAGTCCCATGCTTTGCGCATCCTCTGCGGTAATGGCCGACACGACCTGACTTCGTCCTACTATGATTCGTGGGCTATGGGAAGCAACCTTTGACTCGATATCGGCCAGTGAGACGATGTGGTATCGGACTCTTTGCTCCGGCGTGAGCTTCCCGGCAATGGACAGAGCAAAATGGTTTTCCAGCCCCGCTAACGGAGCCGATTTCGTATCAAAAATATCTCCCGGCCAAAAGCTGGCGACTACTTCGCCAGGTTTAGCAAGCTGATCGACAGCGCGCGAGACCTCAGTGACTCGCCGCAATCTCCAATCGTCTTTGTCCCGCGCAAGCCTCAAACCAGGTACCCCATCTCCACTAAAAAGGTAGCGCTTAAGATCGCTCAGAGCGAGACCGGAGTACATCGTTAGTAAGAGGGCACACGCTACCCCAGCCGCAACACGGTGCTGAGATGCATCCAGATCCTTAGTGAACTCATTAGCACCGCATACCGCGCTGACAATCAGAAAAGGCAAACATGTTGAGAAGTATTGTATATATGTAGGTGTCGGCAGAAGGCAGATGATGGCAGTTACGATCGCAAGCTGCAGCGCCAATCGACTGGACGACCGTCTGGGTCCTCCAGAGTTAAGGCCACAAGCGGCAAAAAACAACACCGCCCACTGCAAGCCGTTACTTTCGTGGCTTCCCAGAAATAACTGTACGATAACCACTACTTTCTCTTGCCACCAGCCTATGAGCCCATGACTGGACCGCACGCCGTGGTAGAGCAGATTGTCAAACAGGAAGATGTCGGGCGCCGCTAGAAATAGGTCTATCGAGGGTAGAAGACCAACTACGAATCCCGAGCAGAACCAGCATACCAGCTTGAGTCTTCGCTCTCCGTCGACATTGCGGACGATCCATACCACGAACACTGGGGCGATGAGAATGACATATGAGCGAGTGTCCACGCTTAGAGCGAGCAGTAAGCCGCCAAGGGCCATCCCGCAAGCCGTATCTTTTCGGCTCACCAGCGCATAGGCGCCGAACAGCAGCACAACTGTCAGACAATGGGTCTTTACTACCGATAACCACGCAAATACGAGGGTGCTCGAGGCAAACAAGGTCACTGCAGCGAGGCCAATACTCCAGCTTTGCGTTTGACGGCATACGTGCTCATACACAAGTACTCCCAGAAGTGTCGTGAGCAAGACGCAAAGCATGCGGCCCGAGATCCACGACACGCCGGCCATCTTCATCCAATAGCCGTAGACGTAGGGTAATAGCGGCGCCTGGTTATAGAAGAAATCCAGATAAGGCTTTTTGTGTTCAAGAACCAGACGCGAAGCTAGGAGGTAGGACCCTTCGTCTCCATCGATGAAGCGATGACGCGCTATGAATACAAAGAACCAGATCTGCAGGCCGATGATTGGTATCAGTAACAGCTTGGCCGAACGCGTCATAAGCTGAGGGCCCGCAAGTTCATCCTTGGCATTGTACGACCTCCTGCTTCGGTTTCGATCATGTCATTCGCAGGAGCGCCCTCCGATGCATCATGCTAGTCAATGTCCAACACTCGGGCCTCAGGCTAATCGCTGATACGAGGTCATCCCATGGGTGTGTTACCATTTGTGCCGTCGCATTAGATTTCCGGGGCTTTTAGAGGACGAAGCCTATATGCTATGAACTGGGCGCTTACCTGAGCTGCGTTTTGCTAGCTCGAAAGACGGTTTGCGTCTTGCCATTGAGCGGCTGTGGTTTGGAAACGAATCGATGAACAGCGCGGTATCAGAAGTCACGCACTCGACTCCGCAGGCTGGTCGCCAAACTTATCCGACCGGTCTGGCAGGCATCCTTTCCTTTCCCGTGATGTGCTTCTTCCTCTTGTCGGCCGTGATTTTTGCTTTCTGCGTCAAGCAGTTCGCCGAGCCGGACATTTGGTGGCACCTGCGGTCGGCCCAGGATCTCCTGCAAACCCACAATTTTGTCCCTCTTGATACCTACTCGTTCACGGCTGCCGGAGCGCCCCGAATGAACTTCGAGTGGTTGTCGGAACTGGCGTATCTTGCCGGATTTCGGGCCGCTCTGTTACCGGGTATTCTCATCATCTATTTTGGCATTTTGGTTCTCATTTACGGCGGCGTTTACTACCGCTCCTGCAAGGCTGCTTCGAACTGCAAGAATGCCACTCTTGCCACATTGCTCGGAATTTTTCTTGGTGTAGTCTCGATTGGACCTAGAACCCTTCTCTTCGGCTGGCTCTGCATGATCGCACTGCTGATTGTGCTGGATCGTTTCCGGAAAACTGGAACAGGACTTTGGGTCCTTCCTCCGTTATTTGTCCTGTGGATCAACCTACACCCATCCTGGGTATTTGGTGTGGTTGTGCTGCTACTTACAGTCGCTTCAGGACTCGTGGAGCACCAGTGGGGGCGCGTTATTGCTGTTAGATGGACTGGCGCTGAACTAAAACAACTTTCGCTCGCCGTCGTAATGTCATTTGTCGTGCTGTTCGCCAATCCTTTCGGTTATAAACTGGTGCTATATCCCTTTGATTTCTTGTTCCGCCAGCAACGTGCTGCCGCGTATATTGAAGAATGGCAAGGCGTGGATTTATCGACTGGCGATGGCAAACTGGCGCTGCTCGTTTTAATCGGATTGATAGCCGTCGCACTGTTGTCTCGGCGCACATGGAGACTCGACGAAGTACTTCTGACTCTATTTGCGCTCTCCATGGCCTTGCTACATGCCCGGTTTTTGTTTTTCGCCGGGCTGATTCTACCGACGGTTCTGGCTCAACGTGTAGAGCTGTTCATGCCCTATGATCCCGAAATCGACAAGCCCTTGCTCAATGCCGGAATCATAGTTTGTATCGTGGCGGGCATGATCGCCTTCTTCCCTTCTCAGAAGTTGCTGGAGAGCACAATTGACGCCCATTACCCATCATCCGCTTTACGCTTTATGCGGGGCCAACAGCTTACGGGGAATATCTTCAATTCATACCTATGGGGCGGTTACATGGAATGGAAAGCCCCAGAATTGAAGCCATTCATCGACGGACGCACCGATATCTTCGTGTACAACGGAGCATTGGACGACCACGGAAGGATCATGACGATCGAGGACCCTCTGAAAATGCTGGACAAGTATCATATCTCGTATGTTCTTTTGCAGCCGCAAAGGCCTCTCACTTACATTTTGGAGCATAGTCACGGCTGGCAAAAACTTTACTCGGATGACGTAGCCGTGGTGTTCGGGCGAACCTCGACCGTGCGAGACACGAGCCAATTCACTTCGCCGACTTCGCCCTAACCTTGGCGAGAATATCATGCCTGGGACGTGGCTCGACGCCTAAGAGACGCGTCTAGAGCCATCAGGAGATATGTTGTGTCGACGGCCTCAGAATTAGCTCAGGAAAAGAAACTTCCCACCCCAACCCGCTCCCGCGTGGTCTGGCTGGCCGACGTCTTCTCTTTTCCTGTAATGTGCATGACTCTGCTAGTTGCGGTCATCCTCAAGTACTCTATAAGGGGAATTGACGAGCCTGACATCTGGTGGCACATGCGAGATGCGCGTACCTTGCTGGAACACCGTATTTTCTTGCGCTCCGATACATATTCCTTCACCACGTATGGAACTCCTTGGATCAACTTTGAGTGGCTTTCTGAGATTCCGTATTATTTGGGCTACAAAGCTGCCGGTCTACAAGGCCTGTTGCTGGTCTACTTCGTCGTTTTGATCCTGATCTACGTCGGCGTCTATTATCGGTGTTGGCGCGCTGGTGCCGATTGTAAAGATGCCGCAATCGCTACCCTCGCTGCCATCTGTCTAGGCGGAGTTTCCATCGCTCCGCGGATGCTGCTGTTTGGCTGGCTGTGCATGATGGGGTTGTTGCTCATACTGGATCATTTCAAGCGAACTGGCGATGCACTTTGGCTGTTGCCACCGCTATTCATGCTTTGGATCAACTTTCACGGGTCGTGGGTGTTCGGTTTTGTTGTTCTTGGAGCAACTATCGCGGCGGGACTCGTCGAAGGAGAATGGGGCTTGGTCGTAGCTCGGCGATGGTCCAGTTCAGAACTCAAGAAGCTTCTCCTCGCCGTTCTGGTTTCAGCTGCGGCTCTGTTCTTCAATCCCTTTGGCTACAAGCTAGTGTTCTACCCGTTTGACCTGTTGTTTCGGCAACAGGGCGTCATTCAGTACATAGAAGAATGGCAGCCCGTGGACTTCGGCACAACTAACGGCAAGCTGGCGTTGATCGTAATCCTTGCCGTTCTAGCGGCAGCTCTCTTCTCTAAAAGACGTTGGGCTTCGGACGAAGCGATACTAACCGCGTTTGCTCTCTGGGAAGCGCTTTTACATGCACGTTTCATGTTTTTCGCCGGCTTAATTATCGCACCTATCTTAGCGCCCGATTTGACGCTCTTCCCGCCGTACGACCGAGACCTCGACAAGCCGTGGCTCAATGCTGCGATCATAGCCGCGGTGATCAGCGGAATGGCTTACTTCTTCCCAACCCAGGCACAGCTTGAGCAACGAATAGACGATGTTTATCCTCGCTCGGCTGTTGAGTTTATGCAGCGCCAGCACATTAATGGAAGGATCTTCAATCGCTACGGGTGGGGCGGCTACATGGAATGGCACATGCCTGAGGTCAAAACAAGTATCGACAGCCGCGCTGACATATTTATTTACAACGGCGTCTTTCACGACTTCCTGGACGCCATGGCCTTGCAGCATTCTTTTGAGACGCTCGACAAATATCGAATTGACTACATCCTGATTCAGCCCAAGCAGCCTATGTCTTACCTGCTCGAAAACTCAATGCAGTGGCGCACCATCTACGCGGACCACGTTGCCGTCCTGTTTGAGCGTGCAACGCCTATGTCCGGCCCCTGACCTATGACCTCCATTCAAGAGAAGAATCGATGAGAACCGATGACTACTTGCGCTACGAGATACTCGGGCTAATGCCACGTTTTACGCTATGCACATTCAAATACCTAGGGGTGCTGATCGCATGCCAAGTCTGAGAGGCGATAGTCAAATACGCGAGTATGCTCGCCTTCTCGTTTTCATTGCCTTCCTCTCATGTCTATTAGGCGTTATCGTGCCGAGCGACAGAGCAGCCCGGCGCGACTTTATTTGCTATTGGGCGTCAGCCCAACTCCTTCTCCATGGCCAGAACCCATACAGCGCTTCTGCTGTCTTACCGGTTGAACGATCAGCAGGATACACCGCTGACGAGGCGGAGGTCTTACGAAACCCTCCAGTTGCACTTCCTTGGATTGCACCGCTCGGTGCAATGAATACCAGAACGGCAAACATGTTATGGATATTTACTGTTGTGACCTCAATTGTACTATCTTTACACTTAATTCGTACCCTGCATGACGACGCGACAGATCACGTACATCTTCTGGGATATGCATTTGCACCCACGCTGATCTGTATCGCAGCTGGACAGATTGTAGCTGTTGTACTACTTGCACTTGTGCTATTCCTCGTGCTTTACCGAGTCCGGCCCTTCCTTGCAGGGGTTGCCCTGTCCGTTTGCGCAATTAAGCCGCACCTATTGCTTCCATTTCTAACCGCCTTGGGACTCTGGCTGGTCTATGAAAAAAATGTACGGCTGGGCTTGGGCGTACTTACAGGTATAGCCGCGGCTTCGGTGATTGCATCCTTGCTTCGGCCTTCTGTATGGGGCGAGTACCTTTCCATGCTGCATACCGCCAGGTTAGCTAGCGAGTTTTATCCCACGCCTTCCGCTTTGCTACGCCTGGCGATTTACCCCCGATCGGCGTGGTTACAGCTTGTGCCTGCCCTATTTGGATGTATTTGGGCGGCTTGGCATTATCTCGGCAACAGAAATGGTTGGGTGTGGAATGGCTACAACGGCTACCTTCTCATACTAGTATCCCTATGGGTCGCGCCGCGAAGCTGGGCCACTGATGAGCTGCTCGCTCTGCCAGCTCTATTGCTACTTTTTTATGAGGGGCGCTCCCGTAATACGCTACGATGCCTCGCCGCTGCTTCCATAATTGCCATCATCGAGATGTTCGCAGGCGTACAGATAACGTCGCCCTTTTATATTTGGACTACAACCGCGTGGCTAGGGTGCTTTCTTCTTGCACTGCCGCCTACCGAGCGCTCAACTCTCGTCCACGATCATGAAAGCCAGACATGGCTGACCGCCATGAAATGAGACGGTGCGCCGCTGGATGCATCGGTCCACAAGTGCACAATCTGGATGCATCGGCACAGGTGATGATCCCCGCTGGCTGAAACCCGGATCAGCGATTTTGCGACCGATGGGGTTGGCAGACGTCGAGTGGTTCCAAGGAATAATTCACGTCGTTGGTCGTCAGTTCCCAAAGAGTGCGATCAGGGTAGGCTCGACACAACTCGAGGTCACTGCTAGGACCTTTGGAACGCGCCCATAGAATCCGTTCGCTTGAGAAGTCGGCGCCATTGTGAACCAGTTCGTCGCCTGGATAGTGCCGCGCCATATCGTAAGCGACTAAGACCAGATGTCGCCCTCCCTGCGCTTTCAACTCTCGAGTCACTTCTTCGCGAATATTGGGAAACCGGTACTCCGCATTCATGGCTGCTATCGGAGTGTTTCGCGTAAGGGAGACGATCACGACGGTGGCACACGCCGCGACCACGAACGCGCGTTCGCCGGTATTTCGCTGCTCCCACAGGTATTGAAGGCCGGAGACAGCAAGGACGTAGATTGCAGCTGTCGCAGGAGATAAGTAATGAGCCTGTGTAAAGCTGCACATTGCAACAGCGGCTCCCGTTGTTAGCAAGACAGCTAGTGGCAGCCAGAGAACGCGCCGTTTCACACAGAGCAACACGCCAATAAAAACTGGAAACGAGAGCGCCACACCAACGTAGAAGAACCAATCGCTCCATATTCGCCGAACTTCGAGACCGATCAGTCCGGGGACCGTGCCGGCTCTTGCCGTATCATGCTCGGCCGCCTCAACCTCATAATATTTTGCGAAAACAGGGTCATGCGCTTGAGGAATCGTCTTTACCTTTTGTCCGAAAAACAAGGGTATAGAAGCGTAGGTACGCTCATTTAAAACATACGGCATCACCAAAGCGTTCCCTGTCGTTCGCCGATTGTAAAACCCCATCAGCAGCGACCCGGCAATCCAGATGATTACTATGGGCAACAGTGCGGTAGACAATTGAATTTCGTGGCGTAACACCCCGCGCGTGAGCCGATAGGCGAAATAGGCGAGCAGCGGCAGCGAAAGGGCCAGCCCTTCGAAAGGCCGCGACGTAGCCAAAAGTAATAACGAAACGGCGAATACGGATGCGATCAGGGTACGATGTCGACGCGTCTGGTTCGTGTCGAAGAGTCGTACCACCGCGCCTAACGCGAGTGCCCCGCCGAGCGCCGCCGGTGATCCACCCCAATACGAGTTCACCCAATAGGAAAAAAACGCGAACCGAACTGTTGCCAGAAGGCCGCCCAGCAGCGCCCATTCCGGCGGTAGGAACACTTGCAGCACCCAGCAAATGGCCCCGCACATCAGGGCAGTGCTCAACAAAATACCGACCCAAGGCTGGTGGAATACGATCTCGCCAACGGCTAAGAAAACTCCCTGTGCCACCGGATATTTCGAATGGTAGGTTGGAGTCATGTTGACATGAAACGTCTCGAAATGCTGCCAGGCCGATGGGGTCGGATTAGCCAGCCGGAAATGCGCGAAGGTATCTCCCATGAGCAGGTAGCTGTATTCGTCATTCATGTGCGGCTGTGGGGTACTAACCCATGGCAGTAGCAGTACCCTTCCAACCAGAGCCACAGTGAAGACCAGCAGCACCGATCTCGACCGCTTGTCTAGGATTGCATGCAGCCACTCCGGATAGCGCACCGACGCCGGTACGAGGCGGAGAAAAAGGTAAGCTAATATAGTTAATGCAACCAAGAGGCCGGTCTCGATGGCCAGCATTCGCAAACCGTTAACTGGCAAAAAGCTCATGTGCGGGGGGAACGCCTCTGGCTAGAGAATAGCAAGAAATAAAGTCATCTTGATTTACTTTCATAGCGGCCGAAGTTGCCATCGAGAGGGCCAAACGGACGGACCGTCTCAAAGACCATCATGGCTCACAAATTACCCCGGGCGAAATGAAGGAACGAATCTTCGCATTGGTGTTGTAGAGCTGGGCGTTGGGACGATGGCCGCGTATGGCAAGCCCGGCGACTTCATCCGGTATTACGAAATCAACCCCGAAGTCATTCATCTGGCGGTTATAGGGCCTAACCGTCTCTTCAGCTTCATTCCCGACAGCTCCGCGCACATCAATATCGTTCCGGGCGACGGGCGGCTGTCGCTCGAGCAGAAACTGTATCGCGGAGAATACCAGAATTTCGATATTCTCGACGTCGATGCCTTCAGCGGGGACGCTATCCCCGTGCATCTGCTGACTAGGGGAAGTCTTGCATTTGTACTTGCAGCACCTCAATACTGACGCATTCCTCCCTTCCACATCGGCAACAACGCCCGCGATCTGTCCCCGGTGGTGGCACGACTTGCCGCTGAGGTGAAAATGTCCGCCTTGTAGTCGCACTCACATCCCTCAGGTCCGGCCAGCGCTCCCAGCACATGGGTCATCGTTCCGCGTAACGATCCGACTTGCCTCTTTTCGCCACTGGCAATGAAGAGGCGAGCTGCGAATTCCCGCTTTCCATTGTGGACGGATGACTATAGCGACTTGATCCATGTGCTCGCGTGGTAAAACGGGGGCAGCCCTTGCCTTTTAGAGCTCCAGTCGATGTGTATAGCTAGCTGGAGAGACGTAGCCCGTTGCGCAGGCCTGGCAGCGCCTGTCGTCTCGTTGCAGAATCTGCCGCGAACTCCGGCCAGAAAATCGGCACATATCATCTTCCGGACAATAGCCACGTGATTTATTCGATCCCAACAGCAGGCTCGAGGTCTCGATCCTGCTCGATCACTGATAACTTGTCTCTTGTAAACTTTGAAGAAGATCGGCTCCGCCGGTCCCTCGTCCACGCCGGTCAACTCCTTCTCCACGTCCCTTCTGAACTCCTCTTTGGGCATGTGCGTTGCCTTGTGCAACCAGATAGTGCCAGCTTCGCCAACTCCACTCCCTTCGTCCAGCCCACCTGCTTTAGCTGCTTCCACACTTGGAGAGCGACTTGCAGAATTGCTGCGGGGATATAGAATCCGCGGCCGTGGAGCCGAAAGACTTCGACCGCCAACCTGGGAGAAGAATGCAGGTCGGAGGCGTCCTTGCGCTCGGCATTGGCATACTTCTGTTTATCTTTCTCCCCACTCCTGCTCCGGGCTCGCCGGTAGACATTCACCGCATCGGTTACGCTTTCGTTGCCGTCGGTCTATTTTGCGTTGTAGCGGGCACGATTGGACGCACGCTCCCACTTTGACCGGCAACGCAACCTTAGGACACTCCCCCCTAGTTAGAGTGATGTACTTTAGCGTGGCATCCGGCACATAATGTGATCAGGTTCGTCTCTGAGTCGTCGCCAGAATGGCTTCGGAACTCCATGTGGTGAACCTGCAGGTTTTGCATGCTTCCACATACCTGGCAGCGCCAGCCGTCTCGTTGTAAGACATGCTGCTGCAGTTTACGGTACGCCTGAGAATCGACCCGGAGTCGCGGCTTCTTAAAATGCGTTTCGCTCATTGAACTCGATCTCGAACCTCGGCCAGAAAGGTCCGCTGCTGCTCTGTGGGCAGCAAGCTGTAATAGCGAGACAGGGATTGCAGTAGAATTGCTGGATCGCCACCCTCGATATGCGCCCCGGCCAGGAAGTCAGCGCAAATCATCTCCAGACAGTAACCGCGAGATCTATCAGATCCCAGCATCAGACCCGCGGTTTCGATCGCCTGCTCGATGACGGGGATCTGACTTTTGTAAATTTTGAAAAAAATCAACTCGGCAGGCTCATTGTCCACGCCGGTTAGCGCTTTTCCCACTTCTCTTTTGAACTCTTCTTTCGGCATCTGGCGGGCCTTGTGCAACCAGGTTGCACTTTCGAACCGCTCCCCCTGCCTGCGCGCCAGCTTGGCTAATTCGACTCCCTTGGTCCAGCCTACCTGCTTCAACTCTTTCCGAACCTGTGGCGGCAAGTTCTCGTGGATGGACATCAGGTAGTACGCTTTGCGCCTGGATTCCGGGAAACGGTGATTCAGAAAATCGTCGAACGACTTTAGGTTCTCCAGGCGCCAATACTGTCCTGCTCGCACCTCGCACAGACACTTGCCGAGTTCCACGAACTTGGTGTCGCGCTCGTTCTCGTGCTGGGTCTCCCACGTCAGAATCGCATCGATACGGCTGAGAACCAGCTGGGCTCGGCGGCGATTCAGCTCCGGAGGCATCGGCGGATTCTTAGTAACCAAGCTCGTCAAACACACCAAGATCAGCTCCCGGCTTACGCACCAGCGCAGCATCGATCAGATCGCGCTGTTCCAGGCAAAGCCCGAGGAAAGGGCAGGTCGTACAGGGATTCTGCGGGAAGCGGATGCCGCTGTGCGGCAGAAACAATCCTGCCTCGACCCCGCGGACTGTGTCTTCGACCAGAGTTTCGAATTCCCTCCTCTGTTCGTCGCTGATCGTCGCCCAGAGATACTGCACCTCTACCGTGCGCTTACGCACGAACACAACCTGGGCGACGGCTTCAATGCCGGTCATCCAGGAGTAGCAGATGAGCTGCGGGTCGAGTGCCGCGATCCCCGCTGGCTCTTCGGGGTAGCGTGCGGACGACGTTTTCCATTCCAGCACGCAGGGTGTGCCGTCCAGCTCGCCGATGGCGTCCACAAAGGCGACAAAGCTGCTGCCGGAGCTCAGAGTGCGGCTGAATTGAACCTGCTGCTGGGTGGGCCAGTTAACTTGAACTCGTCCGTCCTGAACCAAGCGCTGCAGTAATAGCAAACCCTGCCGCAGCATACTGTCCCAAGTGTCGTGCGCGGAGTACACCAGCGGCATGTTCTTGCAGGCCGCCCACTGCTCGAAGAGTGTGGCCCCCGGATCTTCGCGACGAAACAGCGCCGCGATCGCCTGCTCGAAGGCTCGGCCAAAGAGCATGGCCGCTCGGACTTCCTTCTCCCGCCAGCCATCTAGATAGCGGTAACGATATCGTCGCGGGCAGGTCAGATACTGTGACATCTGCGTGTAACTATAGGTCATCGCGACTTCCCTTCCCTTCCGGAGAGTCTGATTGCTGATGCGGCTTGCGGCGGAAGGCGGGTGGACGCCGAGAGCTCTTCCCACTGGCTGGCAGGAGCAAATGCGTCGAAGCTGACCAACGAGACGCCGTTCCTCACCACTTGGCTGATCTTCACCACTCCCACGAGTCCGCGAAGAGCTCGCTCATCTAATTCGTCGTGGCTGAGAAGCTCCGGGTCGTACAAGAAGTCGCGCAAGAACCATCCCAACTTCCACATTGCTTTCGAAGTGCAGTAAAGCCTGCCGAGGATGGGTTTTGTTGCGAACGGCTTGGGTTCGATGACCGACAGCCGGAGAACATAGAAGGGCTTCTGAGCGTGCCAGCGGTGTTGTGCGCTCTCGACGCGCACAAGAAAAATGCCATCAGGAAGATCACGACGAGAATCTGCCACCGTTGCCGACAGGCCTGGCAATTGTCGTTTCATACCACGACCTCCTCGACCCGGCGTCCGTAACTGTTGAGGTGACATAACAGGGCCGCACGGTCCTTCTGGGCCGAATCCGAAAGGTGCTGGACGAACTCCTCGACCAACTCGCGGCTCGCGTCCTTTAATGCCGCCGTGCCGCAGAAGTCCATGGCATAGGCCTTCACCAGTTCCGCGTCAAGCTTGTGCTGGCGAATGATCTGGCAAAGACGGTCGCGGACTTTGTGGCCATTGCCGGTGCTGTTGCTGCCGTTGGCTGGATTCGGCGGGATCTTCGGCGGAGGAGAAGCGACAGCTGGGGTTGAAAACGCGCCCATCTCTTCGACTGAGCAGATTCCGATTCCGTACGCTTTACGCAGTGCCCGATTGACGGCACGAGTCTCAGCGATCCGCATCTCGGCGCCGCGGACCAGGGTGGAGACGTTCGTCGGATCGGCATCGCCGTAGCCGACGAAACCAGTGGACCCTTTGGACGGGTAGACCGTTGCCTTGAGAACGAACCGATTCGCCGCAGAGTCACACAGCGAATCAACGGATTCCACATGGATGCCGCGGCATCGTTTCCGACGGGCGAGGCGGAGCAGGCCGGTGTGGGTGACGTACCAACTGCCGTTCAGCATTTGGAGCTCGCCAGCTTCAACAGAGAACCGATAGTCTCGGCTCAAGGTCTTGAGTTGGGTGATGATGCGCGATCCGAGGGGAGAGCCCAGGTTTCGTTTCGCCGCGCAAACATTCCGGCGAAAGACTGACAATCCCAGGTCGCCTTTTTCTCGACCCTTCGTGCCGTCAGACGGTTGATCCTTGTTCATAGCCTTTCCTCGAGGTGTCGCTTAATGTCATCCGTCAGACACATAAAGGATGACATTAGGACTTTAGGTTGTCAATGGGTATCTCACCAAATGAGGTGGTAAAATCTGCCTCGGGATGACGGTTAAGAACACAAGGCTGACTTTCCGGGTCCGCTCTGAACTCAAGAAGAAACTCGAACTTGTTGCCGCTTCAGAGAGCAGGAGCGTTGCTCAGATATGCGAGGCTTTTCTTCACGCCGGTCTCGTTGCTTACGAGAAGGAAGGGTCTAAGTACATTAGTCGGTTCCTCGCTCTTCGTGATGCCCCTCCGCGAGATCGCTAAAGGCAGGCTCAATCCGTGCGATAACAGCCCGACAGGGTTCTGCGAAACCAATTTCCAAGTTCGCGGGAAAGCCGGCGCCTCCAGCAGAGTCGGCTGCGCTAAGACGGCACACCCTTTTTGGAGTGCATGCGGCCTCTCCCGCAAGCCAGCGCAGCGGGAATGCCGTTTTCCACTTTCCAAACGTCTTCCGTGCCGACGTCGTCGTTAGCAATACCGACCGCAATCTAAGAACACGGATATGTTTTTCAACTCCGAGCCGGGCATCGCGGTCGATCCCACAAATCCGCTCAACATCGTTGCTTCTTCTTTCTCCGGCGCCTGGAGTCAGTTCAGCAACGGCTCGTATCAGAACGCTCCACTCTGGTATTCGCAAACCGGTGGCCTGCTGTGGACGAAGGAATTCTCGATCACGTCGCCGACCGGCCTCAGCGGCAATCGCATCGAAACGTCACCCTGCGACGCGACCTTCGACTTCGATCGCTATGGCGTTCTCTACGGAACGTCTCTGCTCGACGGCAAGGGAGATGAAGGCACCAACTGCAGCATGGAAGACGCGTCGCAAGCCGAAGGCAAGAGCGCCGAAGTTGGCATCGTCAGCGGCGCTACTACGAATCCGGCATCAGCCGATGCTTGGCGGTGGGTCGCACCGAATGGCATTGTCCAGTACACCAATCAATTTCAGCCTTCCGACCAGCCATGGCTGTTGGTGAATAAGAATCCGTTCAATCCCTCGCAGGACAACGTATATGTCGGCTATCAATCGGCGTTGATGCAGATCGCCGTCGCCTCCGCGCAAGTCCCGCCCGATTTCACCATCAACCGCCCTTCGGGCCGAGCGACCACCGGAGGTTGGAACGCGGCGCATCGTATCGCCGTCGACCGCTCATCGGGCGCGGTCTACAGCCTTTGGGAAACCGCCGGAAATCTTCAGTGCAGCAGCGGCAGTGCTATTCGCTACAGCCTGAATCGCTCGACTAACGGCGGTCTGACCTGGGGGACTCAATGGCAGCGCTACCGGCATCGCCGCAGCCGAAGCTTGCAGTAATCAAAATGTCATAACCTACGCCTTCGGCGAGCCGGAGCCGGGAAACATTCTCAGCGGAGTCAACCCCCTCCGAGGCGGCGTGGACGCTCTGGCCGTCGATCCAAGAACGGGTAATGTATACGTCGTCTTCGGCGAGTACGATCCGTCGGTGAACCGCGATCGCATTGCCATCGTCGAACTTACTAAACAGACGAATGGAACTTTACAGGTTGGCACGCCGCACTTCGTCAGTGGAACCGAACATCAATCAGCGCTTCCCACTATCGCCGTCCCCAATAACGCAGCAGGTACAATCGCCGTGCTTTACGATACAGCTGACGGCCTGAATCCGGATACCTCGCGTCCCTACTTCTCAGTGCATCTCGCCACCAGCCAGGACCACGGAAATGCGTTTCAGACTGTGTTGCTGCAGACGTTTCTTTTTCCTGATAACGCACCACCTGGGGGTTCGGGTCCGCGGCCGCTGGGTGATTACCAACAGATGAAAACCGCAGGCTCGACCTTTTACGGCGTCTTCTCGGGCGATGGCAGCCGTTTGGACGCCCCTTTCACAAGATCGATCCCATTTTCTTTAAGACCTCCGTTCAGTAGGGACAGCCACTCGCGTGCGAAGCCTGCTGGGAGCGAAAAGCTGAAATCGTAGAAATCGCTTAACATCCAGCTATCTTTGAGATAGTAAGCCTAAAGGTGTATCCGGCCAGGGCCGCCGGCATAAGCGATTCGATTCTCCGCCTTTTCTATCAAGGTAGATATTCATAAAGTTGAAAAAACTTGGCGGTAATTCGGGTGTATAGTGCTTGCCACCCAGAGCGCCCAAATGGAGACTCTGGTTTAGGCCTCATCTGGAGAATCGGCCTAATCGGCAGGAGTATTGATATGAGGCGAGTGCTTGCCGGACTGCTCCTATCTACAGCCGCATTCCTGGCTCCGGTATCCGGTTTCGCCCAGCAGCCTGCTACCGGGCAAAACATCGTTCTCTATATCCAGACTCCGCCGCAGTCACCACCTTTATCCGAAGGAGTTTTCGACTTCCTCGGTAGCCTAGGCAACTTTACGGGTGGCGACTTCAATACTTCCGACATCGGGTTCAATTTCTTTGCCTTCGACCCCAACAAGATCAGCTTATTTGAGCCGCTGCCGAACAACGATAATTTCTTTATTCAAAACGGAACGACCTCGCCCCTCGTCACCTTGTTCGATTTAGGGCTCGCACTCGGCGGGAACCCGAATGCCACATACCAAGCTGATGTAGTTGTTTCGGATCCGCAGGGCAATTTCAGTAACGCTATCAGTGTTCCGTTGGCTCAGGCACAGCAGACGGGGTTCTTTCCGGTGCCGGGGATCTTAGGGCAGGCGTTTCCGCGCAGTGCATCTCGGCTGGTGCTGCATGTTCCGGTGACCAACCGAGGCACCGTCCCCGCTTCGAACGTCGTCGTAACCAGTGCCACAGCTAACGGCCAGATGACACTTTCGTCTTTACCGGTCAGCTTAGGTCCGATTGTGCCCGGTAGTGCAGCCGATCTACAGCTAAACTTTGATCGCAGCTATTTCCCTACCGGCTTGAAAACAACGCTGACGATTAAAGGCACTTACGTCGAGGGCAATTCAACCTATGGCCTCCAGATGAGCATTCCTTTCACTGTGCTCGATGCTGGCACTCCGGACGGCACCACTGAGGTGCAACCCATTGAGGTGCTGGCCCACGATCCTCCCTGTCGCGGTCAGAATCCTTACGGTTTCTGTCCGCACGGCAGCTTTTATCCCCTGGACGACGACGAAAGCGGTGAACCGGAGGTGCCGCAAGGACCGGCCCGCTCAGTCCCTAACGTACTGCCGTCCAATATCGATGTGAACTTCGACTCTGGCGGCGGAGGGTTCAGGTCCAAGCCGGGTGCAAGCCCACCCGCCGATACGGACCCGCTGCGCTTCAGCCTGCAGCGAGATTTCAATGACGAAATCCGCTTCAACAAGTCGCCCGAGGTTCTGGATCCTAGCGTTGCCCGCAATAATGGAGACGTCGTGCTGGCCTCCGGCAATTGGTATTTAGGCGTCTCGCTGACGGGCGGCGCCCCACCCGATGCCGAAAGCCCCGGTTTCGTCTCACTGGATCCAACCACGGTCTTTGGGACGTTTCCTGCAGAGCGCGACTTTTGTTGCGATCAGGTCGTCCATTACGCCCCCTCCATTGACCGATTCGTGTACGTGGCCATTTCGATACCACCCACTGCCGCCAATGCCATAAACGATCTGCGGATCGCGGTGGCCCGCCCGGCCGATATCCAAGCGGACCGAATGGCGGATCCGCCCACCAATCATGCCTGGCAAAACGGCGGCATCTACACCAAGGACAGTAACTTTCTGAACATACCTAACATGTGGCTGGACTACCCTGATGTCGCGATTGGCGTGGGTTATTTAGAGGTGACTGGAAACATTTACCAAAAGGTAGCCGGGGACGGGGGAGAGATCGAGGACAAATACCGTGGTTACTACACGCTAATCCTGCGGCTTATAGACCTTCGCAACGGGCCCCCTTTTACCTGGTATCTGCTCTTCTGGAACAACCCAGCCAATGACGGCACCGGGGAACGGCTGACACAGGATTCGATGGTGAGCCCGCACTTTGCATCCCATATTAATAACAGCACCTTGCGGGTCAGCGAATGGGATACCTTGGCGAAGACCTGGACCCTGCGTAACGTCGGTCATGCATCGTACGTCGGCTTACCGGAGTCTTATACCATCGCTGGCGGTAACGAGCCTCAGTGGCTCAGTTGCTGTAAGAGGAGTTCAATCCTCGGCGCCGCCGAACGTTTCCCATCGAACGCCAACCCCGAGCTTTGGTTCGGCTGGACTGCCGGACGCGGACACGGCTACCCGCGGCCTTATATCCAAATCGCTCGCATCGACCGGAAAACTTGGACCCTGCTGGAAAACAAGCTCATCTGGAACCCGGATTTTGCTTGGGCGTACCCATCGCTGTCCACCAACAGCAATCAGGAGGTAGGAATGGTGGAGATGACCGGAGTTGAAGACGGTATTCCCAATTACGGGGTATCGCTCCTGACCGGCACATTCGCCAATGACACTGATACCGGCGCGGCAGCCACTAAGGCGCGCTGGGGCGACTATCTGACTATCCGCCGCGACCCCAAAAATCGAAAGCTGTTTAGCGCCACCGGCTACGGCGTTGCGGCGAATCCAACCAACTATCGGCTTTGGTATTCGCGCTTCGGCCGCAGCAGCGACGTGATTGCTGGCCCCTGATCCATTCGTGAGTTCAATCACGGTCGTTATACGGTCGATGCACGAACAGCGACCGCTGGCTAGAATTTGTTGCAACGACGTGCGAGCAGTGCTAACATTCGGCCGCAGTTCAGGGCTCTCGACAAGGGAAGAAGTGTCGCCTGCTCCAGCATTGCCGCTCCGTCCGGTCGACCACAAGTAGAAATTTAGTGACGAGTCCCGCTCGCCATAGGGGGCGTTTGCAGGGAGGAATCATGCGCAGCTGCCGCATGCTAGTCGCAAAGTTCGCTCCGCCCACCATCGCGTGGATCCTGTGGCTGCTCATGGGTGGCCAGTACGCGCCAGCGCAAAGCTTCACCAGTATTTACAGCTTCTGCGCGCAATCGAATTGCCCTGACGGAAACGCTCCAAACGGATGGCTGGTGCAGGGGCAGAACGGCAACTTCTACGGCACCACCTATGCCGGAGGAACGAACAGCAGCGGCACCGTCTTCATGATTAGTCCGGCCGGTGCGCTGACCACGCTCCACGCTTTCAACGGTACCGACGGGAATGAACCTTCAGCACTGATCCTGGCGACCGACCAGAACGTCTATGGCACGACTGTGATGGGTGGCGGTGAATCCTGCCCGCGCGGCAACGGTCTTTGCGGCACGATCTTCAAGATTAGTCAGGGCGGCGCGTTCACTACGTTGTACACGTTCTGCTCTAAACCAAACTGCGCGGATGGATTCTTCCCCGCGGCGGCGCTGGTGCAGGGCAAGGATGGAAACCTGTACGGAACGACCCAGCATGGAGGCGTCTCAGGCCAGTGCGGGGGTATGGGCTGCGGCACGATCTTCAAGATCACGCCGAGCGGTACCCTGACCACACTCTACTCATTCTGTCCCGGCGGTAACTGTCAATTCCTTGCTCCTGATGGCTCCAATCCAAGTGCCGCCTTGGTCCAGGGCGCCGACGGGAGCTTTTATGGCACAACGCAAACCGGAGGCAGCGACAATGGATGCTCGATGGGCTGCGGCACCGTCTTTCAGTTGACGTCGGCGGGCGTTTTGACGACGCTACATCAGTTCGTCAACAGCGTCGACGGAAGTCTTCCCGGCCAGCTCCTGCAAGCCCTTGACGGAAATCTGTACGGAGTGAACGCCGGCTACCTGTACCGAGTCAACCCCAGCGGCATGTTTGCCACCATACACATGTTCACCATCAACGACGGATTCTTGCCGGTTGGCCTGATGCAAGCCACCGACGGCAACCTCTACGGCACCACGCAACAAGGCGGCAATAACAACTGTACCTTCGGCTGCGGCACGATCTTCAAAACTAACTACAGCGGCGCCATCACAACGCTGCACCAGTTCAGTGGCTCGGACGGCGCTGCTCCCCAGGGCGGATTGGTGCAAGGCACCGACGGCAACTTCTACGGCACCACCAGCCAGGGAGGAAGCAGCACCAACTGCCAACAAAACGGCTGCGGCACGGTGTTCAAGCTGGGCGTAGGTCTGAGTCCGTTCATCGAGACGGTGCCCAGCTTCGGCGGCTTCGGAGAGGGGGTGGTTGTTCTTGGGACGAACCTCACGGGCGCAACCAGCGTCAAGTTCAACGGCACGCCGGCAACCTTTAACGTGCTTGCGCCCAGCGTCATCGCAGCAACAGTGCCGACTGGCGCCACCACGGGAACGGTGCAGGTGACGGCTCCTAGCGGCACATTCAACAGCAACACAGATTTCCAGATTCAAACTGCGCTGCGATTCTCCACCATAAACCCTTGCCGCCTGATTGACACTCGCCAGAGCGGCGGCCCGATACCGGGAGGCACTCAGCGCACGTTCACCGTGCCGCAACTCGGGAACTGCGGCATTCCGACCAGCGCCGGAGCCTACTCCTTGAATGTCACGGTTCTCCCGCAGGGACACCTTGGGTTTCTGACTATCTGGCCCGCGGGCGAAATTCAGCCCTACGTTTCCACCATGAACTCTTCCGACGGCCGCACGAAGGCCAATGCGGCGATTGTGCCGGCCGGGAACAATGCCGTTAGCGTATATGTCACGGACGCAGCCAACGTGATCCTGGATGTCGACGGCTTCTTCCAGCCCTCGGTGTCGCAGACCGTTCGCTTCTTCCCGCTGGCGCCATGCCGGGTAGTGGACACGCGGCAGATGAACTTCCCGCAGGGGCTGGGCGCGCCGTCATTCGACAACATGGAAGCGCGCGAGTTGCCCGTGTTCACCAACAGCCCGTGTTTTCGAGGCCTGCCCAGCCAGCCGCTGGCCTACTCATTCAACGTGACGGCCTCCCCGAAGCCGGCGGGACAGACGCTGGATTTTCTGAGGATTTGGCCGAGCGACCAGCAGGAACCGACCGTTTCCACCCTGAACAATCCGACGGCAACGGTGGTCGCCAATGCCGCCATCGTGCAGGCCGCCCATAACGGTGATGTCAGCGTATTCACCTACAACAGCACCGATGTGATCATCGACGTCAACGGCTATTTCGGGACTCCCGGCGGACTGTCGTTCTATGCCGCGGCACCTTGCCGCGCTTACGACAGCCGCAACGACAACGGCCAACCGTTTAGCGGCGAGAGGACAGTGAACATTGCCGGCGGCGCCTGCGAGCCGCCGGGAAGCGCAGAAGCCTATGTGTTTAACGCCACGGTGGTGCCGAGTCCGCGACTGGGATATCTGACATTGTGGGCGGACACCCAGCAGCAGCCAACTGTTTCGACCTTGAACGCCTACGACGGGTTTGTCACTTCGAACATGGCGGTCGTGCCGAACTCGAATGGCAAAACGGACGCCTTTGCCGGCGATGGAACCACGCAGCTGATCCTCGACATCTCGGGCTACTTCGCGCCGTAGCGGGGGTACTCGCGGGAACGGGTAACCGTTGAAATATCCCCATTACACAAGTAACCGCGCGTCACGATAGCGCCTGATTTCGTTAAATACCAATGTCGCCGAGCGACACGTCGGTTGTGCCTCAGTTTTGAATTCCCGGCGGCACAAACAGCGTAGACTTCGGACATGGGAAATAAGCTTACGGCGCGAGTTTTGCGCGCGGACGATTTCCTTGCCGAGTCCCTCGAAGCAGAAGCCAATCTCCTGCCGCCGAGCGAACAAGCCAAGGCCGACATTCTCCGAAATTCCGCCAAGCTCTACCGCGAGTCAACGGGCACCAAAATGGTGCGAGTTTGGGAGCCGTAGGAGCGGAGTAAATATGGCTAAACGCGCGCGCGGCCTTACGCCATCCCGTTCATGTAAGGCCCGTGCCTTTCGTGGTTGAGCTGTTGACATCCAGTAGCAAGTTGTTAACATTGCGACGGAAAACGATTCTCCTTTGGAGAACGGAACTAGGCGATATACTGGCCGCTTTCTAGATACGAGAGCGGCCGATTTCATCTGAGCCATGAAAGCGACGCATGTCGATTGTCCGGTCTGCCGCGCCAAATCGGGAGAATACTGCCGAACGATAAATGGCAGAGCAATGGCGGAATCCGATACGAAGCAAAAACTAGCCGCGCTGACAGAAGCAGTACAGCCCAGTTGGAATGCGCACCCCGCTGCTGCTCCAAAGACTGATCAACATTGCCCAGCGCTGTACAGGAGGGCTTCTCCCCTGAAAGTTGCATGAGCATTCCCACAGTCGTTCGATGAACTGCCATATTGCTCTCGCTTACGATGCTGCAATATGCGACAGTTGGCCGAGCGAGAAACCGTAGATGCGCTAGATCAGGGGCCAGTCGTGTGTCCGGTCTGTTGGGATCACGGAGTTGAGAGAATCGAAGGTGTCACGCTATCGGCTGATAACTTGAATGGAAGGTCGGTCAACGGAGCCTTGCTGTTTCGCTGTACCCGCTGGCACATCTTTGCCGTGTTCGAGCAGAAGTCAGCTTCGCCATCGTCCCGAAAAGAACCCTTTTGATATTGGAAGCTAATCTCGCTCCAAATCTTATCGATCTCTTCCCTGTTCCTCCCCCGTGAGCGCCGAAGCAGTGAGTGTAAATAGAAAAGCCCTGCGTCGTGGCGCTCGGTGCAGGGCTTTACTCGGTAACTGCCCCTGCCGTGAAGACCAGTTCCGAGTAGAGGAACTGTATGCTCGCTCTATCGCGGCTACAATGCCACAAAAGTAATCTAACTGTGCTGACTTTGGACGCCGACTAGCAACCTAGTAGTAACAGGCCACCTTGTTACGAATGGATCGTTTCCGTTCCAAGTTCCTGCTTGTGCTGGCGTCTTCTGAGATAGCATCCCCATGCCCCACGCGCTCCATGGGCAGATCGCTCACGCGGCGTCTCAGCAAAGGGCCATCCGGGCGTGGGGCAAGTACCTCCAGTGACTGTCGAACAGTACCTTGACACGTAAACCGTCCAATGCGATGATTCGCGTCGACTCACAACCCAACGAAGGTAAGACGGAACTCCAAGCCCTCGCCGAAACGGGGGCTTTTCCATCTGCGATTAGCGACTAAATCAGAACGAGCCAACCAGTCAATCTGGTCGACGCAGTTTCCATATGAGAATGAATGCGCCTATGACTATCGCGAATGCAACAATTACGGTCGCCGGCTCCACGTAAACCTGCCCTTCCTACGGGCAAGTATATTGCCCAGACGGTTTCGCGGAGCGTTTTGCGCGGCAGTCGCGTGTTTGGCGCGCCATGCAGGCGGTGTTTCACTGCCGGCCTCTGGTTTTCCAAACGTGGTCGCTGGCGAAATATCCCCTTATCACCAGTAATCCGGCAGGGCGCGGGTCGTTTATGATAACGCCTGGTTATAACAGCTATCGCGATTCTGCGCACGTCCGCCGCATCTGGGTGTAAACTTCGAAACGTCAAAGAGCAACCGTCAACGGTCGCGTTCAGTAAGGGGGCCAAATGACGACTTCGGCTCAACTCCCGACATTAGTCTTGCGTACCGGCTTGTGGGCACCAGCTTTCGCA
>CAVSUN010000003.1:0-110047 GCA_963731345.1 uncultured Acidobacteriaceae bacterium
TCGCCGCGTCCGGCTACATACGATCACAGGCGTTCCGCCACTTTTGTCGTATACTACAGCCGCTGCCGGTGCGCCGGGCATTCTCCGCCATGGGACTTCCGATGAAAAAATCCGATCACGCGACCAAGCCGGTCCAGGATCGCTGGCTGGACATTGACGAGATCAGACTCGTAAGCGACTTGCGGATCATGCACTCCAAAGTCGACGAGCTGTACCACATCGTCGCCAACCTAAAGCGGCGGCACAGCGGAGCCGACATTCACAAATATGCTGACCAACCGGTGCTGAACGAGGACATCGCAAGGGCCGACGAAATCTATCTTTGGTTCCTCAGTCTGAAGGAACGACGCGAGAAGAAGCTAGGATAGTTTCCAGCCTTACACGACGCAATCTATTACTCCCCTGGTGGCCCCGGCCCTTCCCGTCCGGCACAAACAATCACCCCGCGCCCCCACGAGCATTTAAGAGAGCTTCCATCTTGATGCTGGGAAACGACACGCGCTCGAAGTCGGGTTGTGCTAAGTTCTTCGCCATGTCCAAGAAGCCTGAGTTTTCGCTCGATGGTCAAGTGGCGCTGATTACCGGGGGCTCCCGCGGAATCGGCGCGGCGGCAGTGCGGATGTTCGCGGCTGCGGGTGCGCTAGTCGCCTTCAATTACCAGCGCGCCCGGAAGGAAGCTGAGAGTCTGGTACAGGAATGCGGGGAGGAGCACGCGCTCGCAATTCAAGCGGACCTGGGTGGCACGGCAGGCGCCGAATCTCTGGTGCGGGCAGCGGTCGGGCGCTTCGGCCGCCTCAACGCTTTAATTGTGAATCACGGTATCTGGCCTTCCGACGACGTTCCGATCGACCAGATGAGTGACGCGCAATGGTGCACGACCATCGCTATTAACCTCGACAGCTCCTTTGCTCTGATCAAGCACGCGGTGGCGCAAATGAAACAGCAGGCCCAGGGCGGCAGCATCGTGCTGGTCAGCTCGACCGCCGGTCAGCGAGGCGAGGCCGGGCACTGCGACTACGCGGCAACCAAGGGCGCACTCATTAGCATGACCAAGGGACTTTCGACGGAGCTGGCGCCTTTCGGGATCCGGGTGAATTGCGTCGCTCCCGGTTGGGTGGCAACTGACATGACCACTGGGACGTTGAGCGACCCCGACAGCCGCAAACGAGTTTTTGGAACAATCCCGCTCGGCCGGGTTGGCACCCCGGAGGAGATCGCCGCGCCCATTCTTTTCCTGTGTACACGGCACGCAGGGTTCATCACCGGGGAGATCTTCAATGTGAACGGTGGGGCTGTTCTGGTAGGGTGAAACTCGAAGCTATAGCGTGCCGTCGCGCGCCTACTCGTCGCTGGGCGATTCGGCGAAGCCCATCTCGGGCAGGTGGCTCTCCGACAGATCCACATTGGCCTCGGTGGTGTGATTCTCGTCTTGCAGCTGCACCAGCATTGCGTCAACTTCGTCTGGCGGCAAACCTGTGCTGTGCGACAAAAATTCCCCAAGGCCCACAGGCGTGAAAACCTGAACCCATGAGTGCGCGCCGACATTGTAGTTAACTTGATATTGCAGGGGATCGGCCTTCAGGCGGAAGATGTGCAGGTTTCCTGGCATTCGATTTCCAATCGCAGCAGAGATTTTCCTGGTCTGAGGAGGCCGATAAACTTACCACTCAGACTGCTCGATGAGCAAAATAAAAGCGGGGTCAATTCCCCGCCCCTCAAGGCCAAACAACCAGGCTTACGACTCCATGGGAGATGCTTCCGGGAAGCGCAGCTTGCATTTTGCAAGTGCGCGGTTCAATAGCTCCTCAATCTGCGGCTCCTCCAAACTCTTCGCCATTGCCAACTCACTCACCAGCAAATAGCGCGCTCGTTCCAGCATCTTCTTCTCGCGGAAGCTGAGCGGTTTGCCCTGTCCGAGCAGCAGCAGCCCTTTGAGAACCACGGCCACATCCAGCAGTGATCCGGTGCGCATTTTGTCCGAATTTTCCTTGAAGCGGTATTTCCAGTCGGCATTGTTCTCGCACTTACCGTCCATGAGGAAATCCAGGATCTTCTGCACTTCACCGTTGCGAATGACCCGCCGCAGGCCCACGCTGCCCACGTTTTGAAAAGGCACCATGACCTTCAAACTGCTGGCTTTGATTTTGAGGAGGTAGAATCGTTCGATCTGTGAGCCAATCGTTCGACTGCTGATCTGCTCAATAACGCCTACCCCGTGGTTCGGGTAGACGACCTTGTCTCCGATGCTAAAACTCTGGCTATTCATGAGGGCCGGAGATGCTGCGCCCCAGAGTCTGTCTGGGGTAGTTAAGAGGGGAACTGCGACATTTATAAATTAAGTATAAACCGGCTTTCGCAGCGCGGTCAATTCGCTGAAAACCGCCTGCTGCAACGTTTTACTCTGCGGTAACAAAGGCCTCGTTCTATTCCGCCGAAGGCTGTCAGGTATAATCCAAATACGCCTCCGGCGCACGCCCGCTGGCCTGAACACATCAACTGCGAAGTATGCCAGAACATATCAAGAAGAAGTTATCCGAGGAAATCGCGGTCCTCGAGCACGAACTGAACCACGAGCTACCGAAAGAGCTTAAAAAGGCCGTTGCCATGGGCGATCTCAGCGAGAACGCTGAATATCACATGGCCAAGCAACGGCAGGAGTTCGTCCGCGCCCGCCTGGGCCAGTTGAAGCAGCGGATGGCCGACCTATCGATGGTGAACATGGCCAATATTCCTAAGGACCGCGCTGCCATCGGCTCCACGGTCGTGGTATATGACTCCACCAAGGGCGAGGAAATCGAATACAAGCTGGTAACCAGCGAAGAGTCAGATGTTACGAAAGGCTTGATTTCGACCAGTTCGCCCATCGGGCGAGCCTTGATGGGCAAGAAGGTTGGCGATGTGAGCGAAGTGGTGACGCCCACCGGCAAGCGCGAACTTGAGGTGCTGAAGCTGGTCACCATTTACGACGAAGGGTAGTAAGGCGGCATGACCTGGACGAGCGCAGTCGGGCGGTCCTGCAAGTGGCTGCTGTACAAAATCGTGCACGGCCTGGCACTCACCCGAATCTCGCCTAATGCTCTCACCTTTATTGGGCTGCTCATCAACATCGTAGCCGGCATTCTTTTCGGCTACGCCCACGCCGAAAATCAGCGGCGGGTCTTCCTTTATGCCGGCCTGGTGATCATCGGCGCCGGCATCTTCGACATGGTTGACGGCCGGGTGGCTCGCGCGACCAATCAGGTCACGCAATTCGGCGGCTTCTTCGATTCAGTCATCGACCGCTATAGCGATGTCGCGCTGTTCTTCGGATTGCTGGTTTACTACGCGCGCGCGAATCGCTTCTTCTATGTGGTCATGGTCGCGTTGGTGATGGTCAGCTCCGTGATGGTGAGCTACACGCGGGCCCGGGCCGAATCGCTCATCCCGAGTTGCAAGGTCGGATTCATGGAGCGGCCGGAGCGGATTGTGCTGGTCATCATTGGGGCGCTCTTCAATCGCATGGGACCGGTGCTCTGGGTCATCGCTGTCCTCAGCACGATCACAGTCATCCATCGCATTCGCTATACCTATCAGGTGCTGCGGGAGATCGAACCGCCGCCCGCCTTTGTCGCGCCCGACCCCATGAAGTTTGAAGAAATTGTAGGTTGAGCGATTTATAGCTCGATGCCGACTTGCAATTTGCTGAGATACGGTTTCTGCGTCTCGAATGCCGTGCCCTGAGCGCCTGAATTCTAGGTGGCAGCGACCGGCTGCTGCTGTTCGATCTTCGCTTCCCTTAGATATTTCGCCGCTTCCTCGGGCGGGGTTGGATTCTGATAGAAGCCGGTCCCCCATTCAAATCCTGCAATCTTGGTCAGACGCGGCATAAATTCCACATGCCAGTGGTAATACTCCATCGAACCCTCCTGCGCCGGCGCCGTGTGGATCACGAGATTGTAGGCAGGATTTTCTAGCACCTGATCAGCGCGCATGAGCAGCGTCTTGAGAGCTTTGGCCAGGCTTTCGTAGACCTGCGACGAGGAATTCTCGAACGCCGACTCGTGACGCTTAGGCAGGATCCAGGTCTCAAACGGAAAGCGGGGAGCGTACGGAGCAACGGTAAGAAATCCGTCGTTCTCGGCGACCACGCGCACACCCGACTCCGTTTCCTGGCGGATGATATCGCAAAAGACGCAGCGCTCCTTGTAGATGAAGTACTGCTTCGAGCCTTCGAGTTCTTCAACTACGTGCTTGGGAACGATGGGTAAGGCGATGAGCTGGCCGTGCGAGTGTTCCAGCGTGGCGCCGGCGAGCGGTCCATGGTTCTTGAAGATGAGGATGTACTTGAAGCGGCGGTCCTTCTTCAGGTCAACAATGCGATCGCGAAACGCCCAGAACACGTCCTCAATGCGCTTTTCCGAGAGCTCCGACAAGCTCACATTGTGTTCCGGCGTCTCGATAATGACTTCGTGCGCGCCGATACCGCTCATTTTGTCGAACATGCCTTCGGCCTGACGACTTAAATTGCCTTCGATGCCGAGCGCCGGAAATTTGTTCGGCACCACCCGCACCGTCCATCCGCCCGCATTCGGCGAAGCACCATTCGGCCGGTACGCCAGCACCTCAGGCGGTGTTTTGCTTTCATTGCCGGTGCAGAAAGGGCAAAAGCCGCTCTTCATCTTGACCGGTTCGCGAGTGAAGTCGGAAGGGCGTTTGGCGCGGTCCGTGGATATGATGACCCAGCGCCCGACGATTGGATCTTTACGTAATTCCGGCACGGGAGGGCTTCTCCTGCAAAGCTCCTATGGTACAGCCTTTGGGCTCGCACTCTTCGGTCTTCGCTATTCGCGCTTAGCGGGAAAGGCTCTTCACGGTTGGCCTTTCACTGACAGCTGACAACGTACAACCGACAACTGCTTTACTTCACCGGTTCGATCTCCGGCGCACTGCCCACCAGTTTTTCCACGTCTGAGATTTCCTTGGGAACGCTGGAAGACAAGACCTCCGGCCCGTTAGGCGTTATGAGTATGGTGTCTTCAACGCGGAAGTGCCAATGCTTGTCGGGAAACTCCACGATGGGCTCAACCGTCACCACCTGTCCAGCGAGGATCGGTCCTCTAGCCAACATCACATCGTGCGTCGCCAGCCCGACGAAGTGTCCGGGCCAGCCATACCACTGCGAAGCGATTCCCTCGCGTTCAAACACCTTCTTGCCCGCCGCTTCTGCCTGCTCGTAGGTATTGCCCGGGTGCAGCATATCGATGATCGCTTTCTGACATTCGAGATCGACGTTGTACCACTTCGCCTGCTCGGGCGTGAACTTGCCGTCGATGTTGAAGGTGCGCGTAATATCCATGGTCATGTGATCGAGGTCGGCGGCGTAATCGAACACCACGACGTCGCCCGGCTCGATCTTGTCGCGATTGAAGAAGTAGTGCCAGGTGTTGGCGCTCTTGCCCGAACCCACGATCGCCGGGTAGGCGACGCCTTGCGCGCCGGAGTTGCGATACACAAAGGCCGCTTCGGCCTCGATCTGGTATTGATACATTCCGGGATGAGCGTGAGCAATGGCCTGCTTATCGCCTTGCGCGCTGATGCGTCCATTGCGGCGCAGCACTTCAATCTCGCCTGGACGCTTGATGTTGCGCATCTGATCCATCGTTCCCGTGATGTCGCGAAAGTTGGCGGCAGGATAGCGCTCGCGCAACTTCTGCAGCACGCCGCGGTCGCCGGGGAGATCCTGACCGTAAGGGTTGTTGTACTCGGCAGCGTAGTCGCGGCCAGTCTCGAAGCGCGCGCCGTCGGGCTTATCGGCGAAGCCTAAACGTACCCATAGGTCGTTGCTGACCCCGTTGCCGAAGAGAAAGCTCAACGTGCCGTCGAGGCTCGATAGCGGCATCACTGAATCGTAGCCCAGCGCCTTCTGTTCGTCCTTTGACATGGACAAGAGGTTGGCGCCGTAAACCTGGATCTCGCGAGGACTTTGCTGCGGCTCAGCAATGGTTACGCGCCCACTAGCAACGTTCATGAACATCACCGCGCCGGGATCGCCGAGGCCGGTGTAGTAGTAGAAGTCGTTATCTTCGCGGTAATGATCGGCCGGAGGTTCCTGCGTCTTCGCAAACAGCAGAACGTAGCCGGTTTTCAACTTCCCGGCGAGCTCGGTGCGACGCGCCGCGAACTCTTGCGGACCACCCAAATCCTGGATAGCCGCGCGGTCGGTGTATTGGGCGTGAAGGGAGGAACCGCCAATTACAAAGAGCAGTAGAACAATCGCAAACTGTCGGATCATCGCGTTAGGCAGTGTAGCTGCTCGCTGCGGCGTTCGCAATTGCTGGCGCTAACGACTAACTCCAGGTTTTGCCGGTTCGGTTACGCCGATAGCGATTGAACTGGTGATCGCCGGCTTTGCGGCTGCTCATCCATGTCCAGCGACTGAGGGAGTCACCCGTGAAGCCCGGACCTCCGAAGACGGTCGGACGCAGGAGAACTGGGATGGCCTTCTCCTTCTCAGTCCGCTCCTGCTCTTTCGGTACGAGCTGGCCGGTCTCTACGGGAGCGATGGTCAAAAACTTCTCGTCGACCAGGTCTGCCCGAGCGAGACTCCCATAGAGCGTCGGTCCACCCTCGCATAGAAGGCAGCTAACGCCGAGCTCTCGCAGCTTTGCAATCGCTCGCGGAAGATCCAGCCGCTCACCATCTCCAGCAGCGATCACTGCAACATGAGGATGCGTTTCCTGAGCTTTCAGCCGTGCCGCGCCCGCGGGCGAGGTGACGATGGCGGCATCGACCACATCTCCGTCAAAAACCTTGTAGCGCGAGAGATCAAGATCGGCGCCCCGAGTGATGAAAATGTTTCGTTCCCGCGCCTTGCCGAGCTTTGTGCGCAGATCGCGCAACCTGGGATCGGCAACCTGAAAAACAATGCCGCGACTGTCCGGCCCGCGCTGCCGTTGCTCTTCCCGCAAGGTGTTCATGCCCATCAGCAGGCCGTCCGCATGTGCCCGGAGCAGATCCATCAGCCAACGGTCGTCAGCCGACTGCGAAATCTCTCCGCCGGATGCATGCTTTCCGAGCAGGGTGGTAATTCCGTCCAGCGACTGAACAAAGTTGGTGTAGATCCAGGGACGGTCAACGGGAGGCGAGGGAAATCCCAGGCTTCCATACGGCTCGTAACCCGGGTGCTCGATCGGGCTAGGCTCCGCCTTGTCGAACAGAATCTCGAAGCGACGAGTTGGCGGGATGTTAGTCACCTGGCGGTGGTCATTCTGTCGCGCACGAACTCGATCAGCTCCGATGTGACGTAGGGCGGCGGTTGAACGCGGAACATGGGCCGATCGCTTACCGGCTGCAACGATACATTGCTCCAGGCGACAGTATCTCCATCGCCGTGCAGTACAACAGCATCGGCGCGATCGAGAAACTGCTCGGCCGACTTCTTGAAGTCCGCGGTTGCCGGATCAAGAACCGTGATGTAGAGGTCTGGGCGCATGTACCGCAGAATACTGTTCGACTCCAGAATCGCGTTCTCCGCGGAGGCAATCTCCTGACGGATGCGTGGCATCGCCTCATCCAGCATGCCTTGCCGCGTGCGCACCCACAGCGAACGCGCGGCCCCGGAAACCAGGAATCGCGAAGAATCGCTTTCGCCGCTGCGGTCGCGTTCTTCCGTGACCGCCCAGGAACTCTCGTCGCATGCGCACTGGCACGGTTTGCCGTTGGCTGAGCAGACTCCGTGCCCGTACTGGGTGATCTTCATGGCGGTCCAGCGGAACTCGGGCAGCGCGGCAATAAGGCCGGCCACCACGCTGGTCTTGCCTACGCTGCGAGAATGTCCGCCGATGACGATTAGTGACATAAGTGCAAGCCTATTGGCCCATCGTTTGGATGATCCGCGATGGCTTTCAGCACTCAGGTTTTTGTTTGCGGGCCAGCCGCGCCAAAGAACCGAGCTCCTTCAAGTATTGACGCACAGGCCGCGCCGGAGTTCCCCACAATAGCTTCCCCGTCCCGCGTAGAACCTTGTGCGGCAGAATGCCGGCCTGGCCACCCAGCATGGTTCCAGCTTCGATTTTAGCGTGATCGCCGATTCCAACCTGGCCGCCAATTACGCAGTCATCGCCGATTTCTGAACTGCCCGAAACTCCAGTTTGCGCCGCAATAACCACGTTCGAGCCGACGATATCGTTGTGTCCGATGTGAACAAGATTATCCAGCTTAGTCCCCGGGCCAATCACGGTCTTCTCCAGCGCGCCGCGATCGATAGTGCAGTTCGCGCCGATCTCAACATAGTCGCCGATCACCAGTTCGCCGATTTGAGGAAACTTCTGATAGCGCCCATAGGTCTGGTCGCGCACGAAGCCAAACCCATCCGATCCCAGCACCGCGCCGGCGTGAACGATAACACGGCGGCCTAGCGTCGTGCCCGAATAGACCACGACGCAGGGAAACAGATCGCAGTCGTCGCCGATGACGACTCCATCGCCGATGCTGCAATTCGCGCCAACGTGAGCTCGCTCGCCGAGGATCACATGGGCGGCGATCACGGCATGAGCATCGATGGCCGCGCTGGAAGCAACCACAGCCGATGGATCTACCACAGCGGTAGGATGCACTCCCGGCGAATAGGTCTTCGATGGATGCAGAAGAGCGCCGGCTCGGCAGAAGATCAAGCGAGGATTATCCGCGATCAGGAGCGGCTTGATACCCGCCGAGCGTACAGCAAATTCTCCAGAGATTACGGCCGTCGCGTGGGAGCCCATTGCCCCGGCCAGATCTTTTTCGTCCTGCACAAACACCAGATCGCCGCTCTGAGCCTCAGCGATGCTGGCTACCTTTGCCACTTCGACGCTGCCGTCGCCAATCAGCCGTGCAGCCGTGAACTCCGCCAGTTCTTGCAAGGTATGCATGAAATGAGTGTCCAGTTTCAAGTCTTAAGTTTCAAGTACAGAACTAGCCAGCCCAAGCGGGGACCATAGCGCTAACCGGGAGCGTTGCTTGTGACAGCACTCTTGCTTGAAACTCGAAACTTCAGTACAGCGGTGGCTGCCCCGCCGGCCTCGTCTTCCAACGCCGATGCAACCACAGCCACTGATCCGGGTAACGGCGCACATACTCCTCAATGATCTTCGTGAAGCGCGCGGTGTTGGCTATTGCGTCAGCTTCATCATTTCCGGTACGCGCTAAATCCATCGGGCGGTCGAATTCCACGCGATATTTGCGCAGCACCGGATCCCAAATGGTGAACGCCGGAACCACCGTCGCTCCCGTATGCAGGGCCACGCGCGCCAATCCGCTTGCCGTACACGCAGGGATGCCAAAGAAATCAACAAACACCCCCTGCGGCGGAGTCATGTTCGTATCCATCAAGATGCCAACCGTCGCGTTCTGGCGCATGGCGGAAATCAATCCTCTGGCAAATTCCTGCTTGCCGATCATGGTGTTGCCATGCAATCCGCGATAGTGAGTGACTAAAGCATCGACGTACGGATTATCGAGCGGCCGCACGACGATTTGCATGGGATGGCCGGATAGCGAATGAAAGAACGAGCCGACTTCCCATCCGCCAAAGTGGCCGGTGAGCAACAGAACTCCCTTGCCACGCTTCTCGGCTGCCTCGAAATTCTCGAAGCCCTGATAGACCGCTATTTCGGGAGCGTTTTCCTGGGTGTACCTGGGGAACAGACAAGCTTCTCCCAGAAGCCGCCCCAAAGAAACGTAGACCGCGCGCAGAATCCTCTCGCGCTCAGCCGGGGCCTTCTCCGGAAATGCCATCTCCAAGTTGCGTCGGCCCGCGCGTCGCAAACGCGGATGCAGATGATAGACCAGCCCCCCGATGAAAATGCCGATGCCCTGCGCTATAGGACGCGGCATCACGCCGAGCACGCGTACCAGCAGCGCAACCGGCCAGTATTGCAACTTGTCGAACATGAAGGATTAAGCTTTGACGCTAGCACTCGGCCTGATGACGGTCAAACCGCCTCGGACCTTGGTCACCGGCTGCTAACCTATTTGAGTTTCTTGCGCTTCAGAGCTTAGACTCTGGCTCATTGCTCCACGATCACCCCCGAGGTAATTGCAATGAGCTTTCCGCTTCGTTTCCTGGCCATGGCTATGGTTTTGTGCGCTTTGGCAGGCACATCTACAGCGCAGGATCCGCGAGAGCAGGCGTGGACCGTCCTCAATACCGGCCTCACCAACAAAAGTATTGAAAAACGCACCAAAGCTGTCGGCGAGCTCGGGCTCTTGCAGAGTGATTCGCAGGCCCTGGATGCGGCATTGACAGCCCTGAAGGACGAAAAGCCGGAAGTACGAGCCGCCGCAGCGCAGGCGCTGGGGGAAATGAACGCCACGAGCGCCAAGCCCCAATTGGTGGACGCAATCAACGACACCGACGTTGCCGTGATCCTGTCGGCCGCACACTCTCTCGTGCTGCTGAAGGACGAGCGAGGCTACAACGTCTTCTATGCTGTGCTGACGGGCCAGCAGAAAAGCGGTGACAGCTTAGTGGCACAGCAAAAGAAGATGCTCGACGACCCCAAGAAGCTGGCTGGTTTGGGATTTCAAACTGGACTGGGCTTCGTTCCTTTCGGAGGTGTGGGGGTCTCGGCGTTTAAATTCTTCACCAAGGATGACGCGTCTCCTGTCCTGGCGGCAGCAGCGTTGACGTTGGCCAAGGACCCGGATCCGAAAAGCGGTGAAGCTCTCGCCAATGCTGCTCTGGAAGAGAAGAAGTGGCTGGTGCGGGCCGCGGCGTACGATGCGATCGCCAAACGCGGCGATCCTTCACTGAAAGGGACGGCCGTGTCCGGCTTGCAGGATCCGCAAGAGGAGGTGCAGTATGCCGCCGCAGCCGCAGTCATTCGTCTTGGCGACATCGAAGCCGGTCACAAAGAGCGCAGCAAACCGACGCAGCGCCACACCACACCCAGGAAGCAGTGAGTTCAGCCAATGTGCAGGAACATCAAGACGCTATTTAACTTCGAGCCTCCGGTTAGCGACGAAGAGTTGCGTGCCGCGGCGTTGCAATATGTAAGGAAGATATCCGGATTCGCTAAGCCCTCGAAGGCGAACGAAGCCGCTTTCATGGCCGCTGTCGATGAAGTGACGGCGGCCTCGGGCCGCCTCCTGCGCTCGTTGGAGACTCACGCCCCACCGCGCGACCGGCAAGAAGAAGCTGCCAAGGCGAAAGCTCGTGCCGCCGTAAGATTCGGCGGCTGACGGTGCTGACGATATGCGCGAAAATCGGGTTCTACGGCCTGAAGTAGTATCCTTGCAAAAGGCGTAAGCGTTTGCGATCAATCGTGCTCACGACGACAGCATCGAAACGTCACGTCCAGCCCGGTTTATGATCAACTTTGCTGAGCACGACCCTGATGGTGGGAATCCAGATCGCAAAGGCCCAGTGCTAGTAATACCACCCCCACGCAGCCGTCCCAGTCGCTGGGAGATCTGGAGGGCCCGGCTCTTTCTCGTAGAGTTCATCTTCGTTTGTCTGGTGATCGGCATCCTATTGATCGCGGCGCCCTGGACCCTGTTGTGGAGTAACAACTCGCTGGTCGCCGGGTCGCCACGACTTCGCGAATTCTTGATGAACGACTTTGTTCGTGGGATGGTCAGCGGCCTTGGACTGGTTGACGTGTGGGTGGCTATCGCCGAAGCAGTCCGATACCGGGAGTATTCCGAATGAGTGGCTGCCAGCTTCGAGCAGCGGCCATTCGTCGAGGAGCTCCGACTGCCACCGACGTGTCGTTGAATATTCACCCTCATGTTGGAGCTCGTCATCTAGGTTTAGCTTGTCGCTCGCGGCTCGAAGCTCGGGCCTGGCGGCTTTAAGTTCCCAGCTACCATGCCTGATAAGAACGATTCGCACGCTCACCGCGCCCCGTTAGCATACGAAAATCCGAAATTCCTTAACGGCCCCGATGGCCGCATTCTTCGCATTCTGGCGGAATACCAGGAGCCCCTGTCGCGCTTTCGGCGGGAGCGCATTCAGGACACGATCGTCTTCTTCGGCTCGGCCCGGTTCCATAGCCGCTCGCAAGCCGAAAAGGAATTGCAGCTCCTCGATAAGCCGGGATCGGCAACGCCCGCACCGCCCGAAGAACAGGCGCGCATTCGCCGCGCGAAAGCCGATGTGGAGATGGCGTGTTATTACGAAGATGCCCGGCGGCTGTCGTTCATGATCACGCAGTGGACGAAGTCCATCAATCAGGCACGGCACCGTTTTGTCATCTGCACCGGCGGTGGCCCCGGCATTATGGAAGCCGCCAATCTGGGTGCATTCGAGGCCGGCGGCAAGAGCATCGGCATGAACATCAACCTGCCGTTCGAGCAGATGCCGAATCCTTACATCACCCCCGAACTGAATTTCGAGTTCCACTACTTCTTCATGCGCAAGCTGTGGTTCGCTTACCTGGCGAAAGCGCTGGTGATTTTCCCAGGCGGCTTCGGCACCTTCGATGAGCTGTTCGAGCTGTTGACCCTGGCGCAAACGGAGAAGCTGGCCAAACGCATTTGCGTCGTCATCTACGGCAAGTCTTACTGGGATCGAATGGTGAACTTCCAGGCGTTAGTGGATGCGGGCACGATCTCCCACAACGATCTGGACCTGTTTCACTGGGCGAATACGCCGGAAGAGGCTTTCGAATGTCTGAAAGAAGAGCTAACGCACTATCATCTGGAGCCGCAACGCTATCGCGATAAGGGTCCCGACATTGCGAAGACCAGACCGTAAGCCAGTTTCGAGTTTCAAGTTTCGAGTTTCGAGTAACTGACGAGCAGCGCCGTCGCTATGGACCTTGGCCCTGGAAGCTCGAAACTGGAAACTCGAAACTGCCTTTACGCTGCTTTCCTCGTCTCTGCCTGCTCAACCTGAGCCTCGATTGCCTTGATCTCAGCGCGATCCTTTCTTACTTCCAGCTTCACGTGGCCAAACAAGCCGATGTAAAAGTTGGATACATAAACCAGAGCAAATAGCGCCACCAGATACCCGCGCCAGTCGGAATAGAGCAGCTTATAGCGGGTGACGACCAAGAACCCAGCCGAGACCCAGTGGCTGAAGCAGTACTCGCAAGTGAACAGGTAGAAAAACTTACGGCACGCCAAAGACCGCGAGTCCCGGCTCATGCGTGAACAAAAATCTCGCGGCTCGCGAAAGATCTCCTCGTGCGTGACCGTCCAGACAATGCTGGCGATCGGCAGCGCCAGGACAAATAGCCAGACAACCTGGTGAGAGATAGGCATAGCTTTTTAGATGCAGGCAACGACATTTGTCGGGCCGTCGCCGCATGGGTTCGACCGTCCGCGGGAGTTGTAGACAAGTATCATCGAAGTTTTGGCACTTTAGGCACTCGCAGCCTTGCGACGTTGGGGGTAAACTGTTGCGCGCATGTCACTTTCACTGGAAGTGGCGGGTCGAAGCGATGTGGGTCGCGTCCGCCCGTCGAACGAAGATCATTTCGGGTACGACGAACGTCTTGGTATTTTCGTGGTTTGCGACGGAATGGGTGGACACGCGGCCGGCGAGGTTGCCAGCCAAATCGCTGTCGATACCGTGCTTTCGTTTTTTCGCCAACTGACACCGACGGTGGAAGAGCATGCCTTTTTGAATGATGCCCCGCTAGGCGCCCGTCTGCTGGCCGAAGCCGTCAAACGCGCCAACGACGCCATCCTGCAATATGCCGAGGAGCACAAGAACACCTCCGGCATGGGGACCACGCTGGTGGCTGCGCGATTCTGCAACGGCCTGTTCAGCATCGCCAACGTTGGGGACAGCCGGATCTACCTCTTCCGTGAAGGCCAACTGCTCCAGCTGACCGAGGACCACTCGCTGGTGATGGAGCAGGTGCGCCGTGGCATGATCACGCTCGAGCAAGCCCGACACTCGTCGGCCCAAAACATCATCACCCGAGCGCTGGGCACCGATGAAAGTACCCTGCCCGACCTTGGCGAGTTTCCGGCGCAGGCCGGAGACATGCTTCTGCTGACCACCGACGGCGTTCTGCGCCACGTCGACGATAACGAGATCCGCAGCATTCTGTTACAACTGCCTTCCCTGCAAGCGGCTTGTGACACGCTGATCGACGCCGCGAACGAAAGCGGGGGCGAGGACAACTCCACGTGCGTACTGGTCCGCGCCCACAATGGAGAGGCCGAGACCACCGAAGTGGAAGCGGCTTGCGAACCTAAGGGCGCTTCGCGCTGACAAATCGAGCGCTACCATGAGCTTGGCGTGTTCTATGGCTCGAGACCTTGCGAGTAGGGCGCAGGCAAGCGGTTGTGCAGCCGGTGGCGGCGCATCTCCGTCGCTTGGTCTGTCTTTATGATCAAGTCCGAGCAGGCCTTGCCCGTGCATAGCAGAACGAATCCTGCCTCGCGATCTTCAGGAAAATAAGCAAGCGAGTCCTGCTGATCGACTTCGCCCGGACCTTCCAGTCTTCCCGCGCAAGTCAGGCACCAGCCCTGATGGCAGAGCGCCGGAAGTTGCAGCCCTTGATTGAAGGCGGCATCCCAGATGTGCTCATTGGCACCGACTTGAACGCTGCGCTCTCCAGCCGCGGTGCGGAGAGTCACGCCGAATTTTTGCGAGGAATTTTTCTGGTTCACGAAGCCTGTAGTGAAGCCACGCTGCCCGGCCTCTCACCGGGCAGCATTGAGTCAATTGAATACCAGTTCTGCGGTTTGCGGACCGGCTAACTACCGATGTAGAACGAAGCGTTTTTGCTGTACGGCGCGTGACCCGGTTCGCCGCGGCGGAAGTGGCCGCTGGGGATCGACTTGCCGTCGCGCTCATACGCCAGCAGTTCAATGAACCATGCCTCGTGCTCGATCTCTTCGTTCAGGATGCGCGCGGCCATGTCATAGGTGCGGGGGTCTTTGCCGAAGGTCATATCGCAGATTTCGATCCAGCTGCGAATGGCGCAGCGCTCGGACTCGAGCAGCAACGTCAAGATGTTCACCGCAGTCGGCGGATCGGGCAACTTGGCGGCGCGGCAGCCTGCCTGGTCGTGAAACGCGGGCAGATCGTTGGGCAGTTCGCCTCCTAATTCGTATATCCGGGGCACAATCAACTCGAAGTGCGCGCGATCCTCAAGCCGGGCATCTTCACAGATCTCCTTGTAATCTTCATGACCCGCCAGGTGCATGCGCAGGATGGTGTAGTAGTAATAAGTGCTCGCGAATTCGGCGGCGGCATTCGCGACCAGCATACGAATAAGTTTCTCGACATCGACACCACGCGCGCGGATCACTTCTACTCCGACCCGCTGAGTGACATCGCCTTCCTTCACAACTCGCTCTTGCGGCATCTTTCTCCTCCCATAGGCTTCCGGGTTGCGGTTGCGGACGGTTTCGTCGGGCGCCGGCCCATCAGCCAAGCGCAGCAACCGACTTCGTCCGAGAGACAATTGGGTTTAGAGCAGATTGGCCCGCGAGGAGTTGGATCAGGCCTTGGGCGCCCAAGATAACGCTCAGGTTTCTGAGGCCGTTCGATGGGTGGAACTGACAACTGGTGCTTACCAGACCTTACAAACTTTGTCGGCCGGTTTCGCCATCGGCGAACCTGGCTTGCATCCGAAAGCAGCGCCAAATTCCGGCACATTCACGACGACGCCGTTAACCCGGTATTTTGCCGGCGAATGCGGGTCGGTGATGGCACGAGCCCGCAGATCTTCGGGACGGTCGTTCTCGCATGCCCATTGCGCAAAACCGACGAAGAAGCGCTGGTCAGGCGTTAAGCCGTCACGATCGGTGAGTTGCATTCCCTTGTCAGCATCTTTCCAGGCAACATAAGCCAGGATCGTTCCGCCAAGGTCAGCGATGTCTTCGCCCTCCGTCAGCTTCGAGTTAATGTGGATGTCGTCGACAACCACGTACTTCGCGTATTGATCGGCGACACAATCTGCGTGTTTGACAAACTGCGCTGCGTCCTGTGTCGTCCACCAATCCTTGAGGTTCCCTTTGGCGTCGTACTGGCGCCCTTCATCGTCAAAGCCGTGCGTCAACTCATGTCCAATGGTCGAGCCGGTGTCGCCGTAGTTGGGTGCGTCGTCAAGTTTCGCATCGTAGAGTGGCGGCTGAAGAACGCCGGCAGGAAAATTGATGTCGTTCATTTGCGGGTCGTAATAAGCATTCACCGTCGGAGGCGTCATGCCCCACTCGGTGCGGTCCACCGGCTTGCCGATCTTGTTGAACTCGCGATGACTCTCGAACTCGGTTGCGCGTTCGGAGTTGCCGTAAAAATCGTCGGGAAGAATCTTGACCGAACTGTAGTCACGCCACTTATCCGGGTAGCCGACCTTGTTGCGAATCGAGTGCAACTTGTTCAGCGCCTGTTGCCTGGTCGCCGGGCTCATCCAGTCCAGTTGCTCGATGCGCATGGCCATCGCGTCTTCGATCTCTCGGGTCATCTTGAGCGTGGCATCTTTCAGTTGCGGAGGGAAGGTTTTGCGCACATATTCCTGGCCCAGTGCCTCGCCCAGTTCGTCGTCCACCCATTCCACGCAGCGTTTCCACCGCGGGGCCAATTCCTTCGCACCATGCAAATATTTTCGGTAAAAGTCGAAGTTCTCGTTCACAAATGCAGAGGAAAGATACGGTGCGTTCGAATTGGCGACATGGAAGCGGAGATAGCTCTTCCACTCGGCCAGCGATGTTGCCGCGAGCTGTGAATTCAGCTCTTTGAAGAAGTCTGGATTGTTTACGTTCAGGATTTCGAAAGCAGGGACCTCGCTGGTCTTGAAGTACGCCGCCCAATCGAAATTCGGCGCCAGCTTGTTCAGATCGCTGACCTTCATCTTATGCGTAATCTTGTAGGGATCGCGCTGGTCGACTCGCGTAAGCGAGGCTTTCGCCAAGGTAGTTTCGATGCGCATTACGGTCTCAGCCTGCTGCGTCGCCGCAGCGGGAGAGTCGCCGATCAGCACGAACACATTCCGCACGTGCTGCAGGTAGCGTTCGCGAATTTCCTTCGACTTCGGGTCGTCCTTGGTGTAGTAGTCGCGATCGGGCAGGCCCAGGCCGTCCTGCGCAAGGGCCACGATCATCGCGTCGGAGTTATCCGGGTCCTGCTGTGATCCGCTGCCGAACAAAAGCGTGTCGCCTTGCAAGTGTAGCTGGGCTGCGAGGGGCGCCACATCCTGCACACTCTTCAAGGCCGCAATTGCCGCGAGGTTGGGCTGAATCGGTTTGGCCCCGAGCTTCTCAATGGCGGGCTCATCCATGCAGGCAGCGTAATAGTCGCCAATTTTTTGCGTGACTGCGTCCCGGTTCTTCGCCGTCGAGGCTTGCTCCAGAATGGACCGCAGGTACTTGAGATTATCCTCGTAGAGTTTCCCGTAAACGCTCCATGAAGTCTGGTCGGGAGGTATTGGGTTGTTCTTCTGCCAGCCGCCGCAGGAATAGGTGTAGAAATCGGCGCAGGGATCGATCGACCGGTCCATCGACGTAACGTCAAGACTGGGCGTGTACGCCATGGTGGGCTCAACATACATCTGCGTCGCCGGTGGAGTGGCGCTTTGTTGCTGAGCGAGCGCGGCGATGGGAAGCAGCAGGAGCAGAAGAATTACATTGCGTTTCACAAACAGGCTCCGCAGAACGAATGAGCATAGCAGAGGGTATTTGTGGTTCGCTAATCTCGCCGCTCGCCGCTCGCTCTTCAGCTTTTCGATTTTCGCTGCCCGCCAGAGCCATTATGGGAATGCAGGGCCCAATCTACCACTGCCGGCAGTGAAAACGATTGTTCTGCAAGCAAGTCCTTCATCCGTATTCTCCAGTTCGCGTCGTCCGGGGTCCCATCGGGGGAAAGTCTGGCGAAGAGCGCAGGGCGAAACGCCAAGAGCGGAGCGCGGAAGCGCGAACAGCGGTAGAAAAAACTTGCATTTAGTATCGATTCAGTTACTCTGCTACGCTATACGGACTTTGCGGTTCGCCGTAACGGCTGACTTGCGTCACTGAACGCCCGGCCGGGCGCACCGGTCCCCCAGAGTCTTGTCCAAACCAGCTGCAAATTCGAGAAGGAGATCCATGAGAGGGCTGTATTCCGTTGTGTTCCTGGCGATAAGTGTTTTGGCTTGCTCGTTGCTCATTGGTTGTGCCGCTAAGACTCCAGCGAACAGCCCGGGCGCATTGAACATCGCCCAGTTCACTCTCGCCCAGGGTGCGGCCAGTGTTCCGTACCGGCAACTCCTGGTGGCATCCGGAGGTCAGACTCCCTACACATGGTCCATTACCTCCGGCAGTTTGCCTGCAGGTTTAAGCTTGACCTCCGACGGAATCATCAGCGGCACCCCGGGCAGCGATCCCACTCAATATCCGGCGAGCGGCTGCCTGGCGACTAACAATACTTTCCCGGTCACCTGCAACTTTGCCGCCCAGGTCATCGATTCGCAACTTCCCATCCACGCCATTGCCAGCACGGGCCTGAGCATCACCATCAACGCGCCCTTGAGCCTGAGCCCTGTGAGTCTCGGCACGGCCACCGTGGGCGAGGCCTACACCATGACAATCATGGCCGCCAACGGCGTGCCGCCCTACAACTATGCGGTTGCGTTCGGCACGGATTGCACGGTTAATAATGCGCCAGCGACCTGTCCCGCGCCGGGCCTCACGTTGAGCACGATCCAGCCGATGGGCGCAGGCGGCAACGGCGCCACCATTTCCGGTGTGCCCACCACTGCCGGCGTGTATAGCTTCACCGTGCAGGTTACGGATTCGGCATCGCCCGGCGCGGAAACCGCGACTGCCGTCTACACCCTTACCGTCGTAGGCAGGTTGCAAGGTCCCTATGCCATCAGCTTCAACGGCTTCGATACTTCGCAGCCGGCCAACAGCCAGGCGTACAACCTGGTCGGCCAAATCACGGCCGCTAACGACATGAACGGCGCTGGTACGATTACGGGAGTGGTTGACCAGAATGGGCCCGGCGCGATCGTTGCGACGAACATCCCGGTGACCGGAACATACAGCATTCCGGCCGGCTCAAATTTCGGGACCATTGCCTTTACTCGGTCAGACAACAACGTCAGTTACATGTTTGATGTTGCTCTCTCCGGAACCTCAAGCGACTCGAAGCTGATTCAGGTCGACACCGCCAACGTACGCTGGGGCTCCGGCCTGCTGAAGAAGCAAACCGCGATCACTCTGCCAGGCGGAATCAATTCCTACACCTTCGGACTATTTGGGAGTGACGCCTCCGGAGACAGGTTTGCGGGCGCTGGCGCGTTCGCCCTCAATGCTTCCCTGGCGGTTACAGGCGGAGCGGAAGACACAAACGATAACGGCACGCTGTCTGGCGAGCAGTTCATTACCGGCGGCAGCTTCACGCCGCCCGATCCCAGCACGGGTCGCGGGACCGCCACGTTCACCATAGGGACCAACACCAACACCTACGCCTACTATGTGGCGAACCCGAACGAGCTGATCGCAGTCGAAACCGATACCGATGGCCCTTTCACCCTGGTCGACATCCAGGAGCAACAGGCCGCCGGCGTGAGCGGGGGTCTCGTACTGTGCAAGACGGGATCGATGTGCCAGGGCGCGGTGGAACTCGGAGGAATTGCGAACAGTGGCAGCAACCCCGTCCCCGAAGTAGAGCTTGGGGTGGCCAGCTTCGCCCCCTGTAGTGGAACGCCTTGCGCCGGCGCCTTCATGCGTAGCGATACTCTGCCGGTCTACTACGTTGACCAGAGCGTCGGCGGGACGTTTAACACGATCACGTACCCCAGCGGCACCTACAGCATTGACGCTACTTGTGGACCGGACTATCCCAGCGTCTGTGGACGTATAACGATCAGTCTGCCGGGCCTTACCAACCAGCCCGTCTGGTATTTGTCCACGACCACTCAAGGCTTTATCGTGGGTGGCGACGCCGATGTTCTGCAAGGCGTATTGCAACCGCAAGCTCCTCCCAGCGGCGGCTTCACTCTGCCCTCGCTGCTCGGTTCGTATCTGGGCGGCACCGTCACGCCTACGCTCGGCAGTATCACCAACGAAATTGATGTGGCCGGGACGCCTCCACCGGGCGGCTTGTGGAACCAGCAATATGAGACCAGCGGTCCTGGCGGGCCTCAGCCGCCGTCCGGGCAGCCCCCCTTGACCCTGAATGGGATCTACAATCTGGATCCCACGTACGGCGCGGCTTTTGGCAGATTTGCTATCTGTGCCCCGAACACCACGGCGTACTGCACTTCGTTCAGCTTTGACCCGAGCAATCCTCCAGTCGAGATTGTCTACATCTCTGGAGGAGGCACCGTCGGAGCAACTGGAGGCAAGGCGGGGCTGGTAGGAGTCAACTTCGGAGTTGTCAATCAGCAAGCCGGAACAGCAACTCTGGACCCGAACCCGAGACTAAGCACCTACGGTCGATAGCACTCGCGGGAGCAAAGCCGGTATCCACGCCGACACCGGCTTTGTCCGCCGGATTGGCAGTTGGTGCGCTGAGACCTGCGCAAATAAAGGTATACTTTTCGGATAACAGGGCTTGGGTGAGGACCGCTTGTCTCCGGCCTCTGGCCCGCAGGGAAGGTAGGTCAATTGGCTTCGGAATCCGATGGCGCAGCGCGTCGGGCGCAAGAAGGCATTGGTGTATCGAGCGGGGAAAGCTCGGCATCGACGCCTCGGCCTAGCCTTGACCCCGAAGCCACGCTTCCAGGAGTTGCTCCGCTAAAGATCGATTCGACAGACGCATCGCGCCAAGCTCCTTCAGGCACCGCAGCAAGTGGAGCCCAGCCTCCTTCCGACGCTGAGACCATCATCTCGCCGACGCCCGTGATTCGACCTCGCCCGGAGCCCGAGTCCCCGTCGCACCCAATCTTCGCCAACATCGGCGCCACCATCTTCCATGAAGGCGATGTCCTGGGTGCCCGCTACGAAATTCAGAAGCTGCTGGGAATGGGCGGTATGGGCGCGGTATACAAAGCGCGCGACATGGAAGTGGAGCGCGTGGTCGGACTGAAGGTAATTCGTCCGGATCTCGCCGGCAATCCTGCAATCCTGGCTCGCTTCAAGCAGGAGCTGGTGCTGGCGCGCCAGGTCACGCATAAGAACATCGTTCGCATCTACGACCTGAACGAAGCTGATGGCGTGAAGTTCATCACCATGGAGTTCATCGAGGGTGAGGACTTGCGCACCATCCTTACCCGCAAAGGGAAGCTCGCGCCCGAGGAAGCGGTCGACATCATCCTGCAGGTCTGTGGCGGGTTGCAGGCAGCGCATTCCGAAGGCGTGATCCATCGTGACCTGAAGCCCGGCAACATCATGCGCGACGGCGCTGGCCGCGTCGTGATCATGGATTTCGGCCTGGCGCGCAGTCTTCAGGGCGATGGCATGACCCAGACCGGAATGATGATCGGGACCATGGAGTACATGTCGCCCGAGCAGGCCATGGGCAAAGAGTTGGACGCGCGTTCCGACGAGTTTGCGGTTGGCCTGATTCTCTACGAGCTGCTCACGGGCTTCATGCCGTATCAGGCCGACAGCGCCATCGCCAGCCTCGTAAAACGCACCCAGGAGCGTGTCACTCCACTGGTGGACGTTGATTCCAGCGTTCCGCCTGAACTGAGCGAGATCGTCTGCCGCTGTCTGGAACGCGATCCGCAACAGCGCTTCGGTTCCGTGCAGGAACTGGCTGAGCAATTGGAGGTCTGGCAGGGAAAACGGCCGCGCAGCGGACAGTCGAGCGTCTACCGGGCAGGGTCCCAGGTGGCAGCTACTTCTCAAGCCAAGCGGCTGCCGCTGAAGTGGATCGGCATCGGTGTTGCGGTCGTGGTACTGGCGGCGGGCGCGGTTGTCGGACGCCGCTACCTCACGCCCAAGGGCGGTCAATCCGCCACCCAAGGCCCGGTCATGTCGCTGGCGATCGTTCCCTTTTACAACGCATCCGGTGACTCCAGCATGAACTGGATGGGCGGCAGCATCGCTGAGGCGCTCAGTTCGGACATCGGGCAGTCGTCCCATGTGCGATTGGTGTCACCCGGGCGCCTGCAACAGGTGCTGCAAGACTTGCGGGTCTCCTCGCAGTCTCAGATGGATCTGTCGATCCTGAAACGCATCGCGGAGTACACCAGCGCCGACACCGTAGTCTCGGGCCAGTATGAGCGGATGGGAGCGGCGACGCGAATCACAGCGACGATCCACGATCTGAAAAACGATCGCGAGGCCTCGCTGAATGCCGATGTGGCCAACGAGAAAGACCTTCTGGGCTCGGTGGAGAAGCTGGCGGACGGGCTTCGCGAGAAGCTGGCTGCCAATCCGGAAATCCTGAAGGAGCTGCAATCGCACTCGCAGCATGTGACCACCAAGTCGATCCCGGCGTTGCGCGCTTACGACGAAGGCTTGCAGCTTGTCCGCGCGGGCAATAACACTCAGGCTGTGGCTAAGTTCGAAGAAGCAACGACCCAGGATTCCAGCTTCGCGATGGCGTTCTCGAAGCTGGCGCAAACCTATGCCGCGCTGGGTTATGACGACAAAGCGGAGCAGGCCTCGCGGCGTGCGGTGGAACTCAGCGACAACCTGCCGGCGCAGGACCGGCTCCTGATCGAAGCCACTCATGCCGGCATCATGCACGATCCCGCCAAGGCGATTGCGGCCTACGAGCAGCTGGCCAAAGTCAATCCCGACGACACCGACGCTCAGTTCGCGCTGGCCAAGTTGTATGAAGATTCGGGCAACTTCGACGAAGCCAAGAAATACCTGGCCAAGGTGTTGAAGGCTGACCCGAACTATGTGCTGGCGTTGCTGGCCAGCGGGCGCGTCGATATCAGGAGCGGGGATTCTCAGGCTGCGCTCGACCCGCTGAACAAGGCGCTCAGCCTCACCATTCAGTTCGACAATGAGGAGCAAAAAGGCGCGGTATTACAGGCTTTAGGCGTGGCCTACCAGACCCTCAACAAGCCCGAAGACGCGTTACGCAACTTCAATCAGGCGCTCGCGATTCGCAAGAAGATCAACGATCAGCGCGGCGTTGCTACCAGCTTGGGGCAAATCGCCCAGGTGCAGGACGCGATGGGCGATTCCAAGGCGGCGCTGGCCAGCTACGAGGAAGCAGTAAAGGTCGACCGTGCCATCGGCGACAAAAACGGCCTCACGCAAAACTTGATGAGTCTGGGATCGTTCTACCTGGACCACGGCCAGAACGATAAATCGCTGCAGTACACGAACGAAGCACTCCAGATCGCTCGCGATACCGGAAACCAGAGAGATCTGGCTACCCTGTTGATGAACATCGGCGTCGCGCATTTCAACAAAGGCGAGTTCCAGGATGCATTGACCTACTTCCAGCAGGCGTATGACGTTCGCTCCAAGCTCAATCAGGATGCGAGCGAGGAACTGCACGACCTGGCCGCAACCAACGTTCTGCTCGGCCAATACGACACTGCGCTGGGACAATATCTGAAAGCCTTGGATGCGCAGCGTGCTAAGGGAGACCGAAGCAGAATCGCCGTCGAGTCGGCAGACATGGGTGCCCTCTTCGCCGTGCAGGGACGCTACGATGCGGCCCTTAAGGCGCAACAGGAAGCGGTGAACACCTATCAACAGCTCGGCGATCGAACCTATCAGATGGTGCTGGCGTCGGCGCAGTACGGGCGTACCTTGTCGGCGGTGGGCCGGGAGGACGAAGGCCGAAAGAACATCGAAGAAGCGCTGAAGCTTGCCCCCGAAGCCAAGAACGATGCGGCAACCGCAACCGCTCTGAATGCGCTGGGCGAGAGTTACTTCTATGGCGGGGACTTCGCTGCTGCGCATCAGCAGTATGACAAGGCGCTGGAAGTGGCCACGAAGGGCAATGTCCGTGAGCAGGCGATGGTAGCGAAGTTGAATCTGGCTCAGCTCGACGTCGCTCAGGGCCGCTCGCAGGCGGCGATCCCTGTACTCAAGAAATTGCAGCAGCAGACTGACAGCATCGGCCTGAAGGCTGACTCGGTACGCGCAGCGATCTACTTAGGACAAGCCCTGCTGGCGACGCGCCAACCCGAGGCTGCGCTCAGCGTCCTGGATTCCGCGGTTGGAAGTGCGGAGAAGCTCGGTTTGCGCACCGAGCAGGCGCGTGCGCAATACTTCCTCGGCGCTGCCTTGGCAGCCAGCGGGAAGCCAAAAGACGCCGTGCCCCACTACCGCGAAGCGGTACGAATTCTGGAAGCTATCAGCAAACAGGATGGCGCGTCACGCGTGCTCGACCGTTCCGACCTGAAGGACATCTATCACGAGGCCGCCAAAGGGTACCAGGGATCTGCGTAAGCGACATCCTCTCCCCGCGCTCAGTATTCATTGACCCGCAAATACAAAACCCCGGTCGCCCGGGGTTTGTTTTTGCTTCTGGTTTGTATCTAGTCGATCGGTGGGCAGAAACCACCTTGAGGCTGCTTGGTCGGGGGCGGGTTCGTTGCGTGCGCCATGATCGTCGTCAGATCGCTCAATCCTCCGAAGCACGCCGGCCCTGGTCCGGTGGGACTCAACGTCGCCACGATGTCGGAAAAACCCTGACCTTTTCCGGAGATGATTCCGTCCTGAGGTAGACCACTCTGGTATCCGGTCCAGATGCTACACCAGTTGTTCGACCCGATGGGATCAGCCTTCAGAAAATCGGTATTGAGTTGCGAGACATACTGCGATGACTCGAACTGGCTGCAGATCGCGATGTCGTCGTTCGCTTCTTCCGGACAGGTGACTGGCTGCCCATTCTCTGAGCAGGTGACGCTGTAATCGACGCAGTTGCCGCCGGTCTGCAAATAGATGATGCAATTCTCATTGGCGAACTGCGTTCCCTGCAGCCGCTGCGTATAGAACGTCTGCTGGTTGACCGGAGTCGCCGTGACCGTCATCAAGAAGCAGTCCTGATTGCCCGGCTGGCAATTGTTCATAAACCCAGTCGGGTAGGTGACGCCGAATTGATGGCCGCCAAACGGGAAGTCGGTCAGCGTGCCTCCGGGTTGAATCGGCTGCGTGATCTGCGAAGGCGATTGGGGCGTGAACTCCCAGGAAAGAATGTCGGTAGTCGTACCACCGTTCTCGACCGACGCCGTGAAACCGACATATAGCGTATCAATGTTGGCCGGCTGCAGCCCCAAAGGATTCGACGGCGAGTAGGCGATGTTGTAGGGCACGTTCAGCACGGTGGGAGCGCCGTTCACCGGCGTATGGGTGCCCGGCTGGAACTGAGGATCAAGGTAAACCTGCAGCGAACCTTGTCGCTGACCGCTTGCCGGCGGCGTGTACTCAATAACCACCTGGTGCATCGGACCATCCGTGCAACCGCTATCGGAGCAGGTCGGGCCCAGAGCGCTTGCCAGATTCGAGTTGATCGCATTCTGGCTCAGCAGGCAGCTGGTGACATTGTCATTGTTTCCGATGGTGTATGACCCGGGCTCGTGCACCGGACTGTTGAACTTCGTCGGGTCGCCGCCGCAGGTCTGAATCGCGATGTGGTTGCCATTCGGGTCCCAGTCATTTCCCAGAATATCGAATTCCACGGCCAGGCTATCGTTGATCCCCGAGTAGCCAACCCCTCCCATCGCCGCCCCGACCGCACTGAGGCCGTGTCCGGACGCGCCTTGTGTCGCATCGGCTGCGTTGGCATTCTGCAGGATGAAGGCAAACCCGTCCCCCGGACTGCAACACTGCGTCGGCGCATGCATCTGGAACGAGAAGTAGGTGAAGAAGCCCATCTGCACTGGTTGCGGGAGTTTGAAGTAAGCCGTGCTCGCCAATTGTGTCACCGGCGGAGTCAGGCGCAGGACATTCTGGTTGTTGTATTGCGCAAGCTGGCTGTTGTTGAACTGGACCAGTGTGCTGGCGCCTGTGAAGTCCGGGATAAACCGGATTTGCTGGGCCGCTGCCGGTGCAACCAATGAGGGCAGGGCCAGGGAGACTAGCAGCAGGATTCGAAGGTGTCGCATTGTAGCTTCTTTCCACGCCGCGGTACGAACCCACCGGGGTCTACGCTTACGTACGACAGGCGCTGGTTTGTGTGCAATCCACTATGTCATAGATTGCCGAGCAGTTGGCGGCATTGTGCGGTGCTTCCGTCCCCTTGTCAAGAAATCTCTTCTCCGCAGGTTGGTTCCACCATTTTCATAGCGCTGTTGTATACTGGGTTTGCGTATGTTCGAACGGCGCGTCTAGCAGCCATCCCTCCTCAGTTGTCGAGCGATTCCTGCCTGTAACCTTCCGATTCACCAAACGCGATATCACATTGAAGGAAGTAGAAAAGAAACATGGAACAAGGAACAGTAAAGTGGTTTAACGATGCCAAGGGATTTGGCTTCATTTCGCGTCAGAATGGCGAGGACGTATTTGTACACTTCTCCGCCATCCAGTCAAATGGCTTCCGCAGCTTGCAGGAAGGCCAGGCCGTCAGCTTCGAAGTAAAGCGCGGCGCCAAGGGCTGGCAGGCCGAGAACGTTCAGGTCCTCTAAATCTGCATGTCAGGCGAGGACACAACGGGTTGTCCTCGCTTTTTGCTTTAACCACCCATTCGCTGAGTCTTCGGTCGTTGAACAGAACCCCAACCTACCCCGCCTGCCGGACTGGCGAACAGGCAAGCGGCCACGAAAGCGAGGACGCCGATGAAGAATATCTATGTGGGGAACTTGAGCTTTGATGCGACAGAAGACCAGGTACGCGGCATTTTTGAGCAGTATGGCCCGGTCGAGAGGGTCAGCATCATTACGGATCGTGACACCGGTCAGCCACGGGGATTCGCGTTTGTCGAAATGCCCGATGACGATTCCGCCGGCAAAGCGATGGAAGCGTTGAATGGCACCAACCTGGGAGGTCGCAATCTGACCGTGAATGAGGCGCGGCCCAAAGCCGACAGACCCCGGCGCGATGGCGGCGGTGGTGGTGGTGGTCGCGGCGGATTCGGGCGCGGCGGTGGCGGCGGTGGTGGTCGCGGACGCTCTGGCGGCGGTGGTGGCGGCGGCGGCTGGGGACGTTACTAACTTCCAGTTCGACAATCAAATCTTTGTGCCGGTGCAAGCTCATAGGGCTGCGCCGGCATTGTTTTTAGCCCTCGGCACTCAGCCCCTGGCGTTCGCGCCAAATGGCGGCTCCCCACTCAGATGACTATTTCTGGAGATGGAATCTCCCCCTATTGCAGCAACACTGCTATGCCAACCAAACACGTAAGGACTGGCTGCCGAATGCCGAATGCCGAGTGCTGACTGCCGTGTGCCGAGTGCCGAATGCCCCTTTCTGCTACCCTATCGTCTCCCATGGCGAGCAGTTCCATCGAGTTCCTTGATGCCGGCTTCAGCACCGCGGAAGGGAAATCCCTCGTCTCCGATCTACGTCTCGCCGTAGCAACTGGAGAGACCTTGACCCTGATCGGGCGCAGCGGCTCGGGCAAGACAACCACGCTTAAGCTCATCAATCGTCTACTCGCCGCAACCTCGGGCGAGGTAATGGTCGAAGGAACTCCCGTCAATCAATGGGATGTAATCAAGCTTCGCCGCCGCATCGGATACGCCATCCAGGATGTCGGCCTCTTTCCGCACTACACGGTGAAGGAGAATGTCGCGATTGTTCCCGCCATTGAAGGATGGGATGCCGCGAGAACTAGCGCGCGGGTGGAAGAGGTGTCGGCTTTGGTGGGCTTGCCCATCAAAGAGTTCGGCGACCGGTATCCTCATGAGCTGTCAGGCGGTCAGCGGCAACGGGTCGGCCTTGCGCGCGCACTGGCGGCCGATCCCCCGATTCTATTGATGGACGAGCCGTTTGGCGCGCTCGATCCGATCACGCGGGCTGAAGTCCGAATGGAATTTCAACAGTTACAGCAACGGCTGCGCAAGACGGTCGTGTTCGTGACTCACGACATCGCGGAGGCGTTGCTGCTGGGCGACCGAATCGGATTAATGGAGCGCGGTAAGCTCCGTGGTATCTATACCGCCAGCGAATTCCTGGAGAGTCCGAACGAGTCGGCGCAAGCGTACGCGCAGGTCTTCCGCGAGAGTCAGCGAATGTTTCGCGAATGATCTAGGTCTGTTTCGATGTTTCATCTGGGTACCCCGGGTCTGGCGGTGTTCCAGACCTGGGGCACCCACTGATCGAAAGCTGGCGTTGTTCAATGCACTTCCTCTTGACCCATCCCCGCGAAGTCGCAACCCTGACCGCCGAACATCTCTGGCTCGTCGGTATCTCTATGCTGCTGGCGATCGCGATTGGCGTGCCCCTGGGGATTCTGCTGACGAGGCGTCCGCGATGGAAGGCGCTCGTACTCGGCAGCACGAACATCATTCAGACCATACCCAGCCTGGCCCTGTTCGGACTGCTTCTGCCGCTGCCCTGGCTGGGCGCGCGTGCCGATCGTCTGGCCATCGTCGCACTCGCGCTCTACGCCCTCCTCCCAATCGTGCGCAACACCTACGTCGGCATCTCGGGAATCAGCGCGCCCGTGCGCGAGGCTGCAACCGCGATGGGACTTACCTCCAGCCAACTCCTCTGGCGTGTCGAGCTTCCTTTGGGGCTCCCCGTAATGCTGGCGGGCATCCGCGTGGCCGCAGTAATTACCATCGGCGTTGCCACTATTGCGGCAGCCATCGGCGCCGGCGGTCTGGGCGAGTTCATCTTCCGCGGCATCGCCATGGTCGATAACGGCGTGATTCTCGCCGGGGCCATCCCTGCCGCTTTGATGGCGCTGGCCGCAGATCTGCTCCTGAGCGCCTGCGAAAAACTGCTGGTGAAAAGAAGCAACTAGCAGCTTGCAATTAGCCGTTAGCATTTAGCAATTAGCCAACCCAACTGGAAATGCGGCTTTGGCTAATTGCTAATTGCTAATTGCTAGTTGCTAATTGCTAATTGCTAAGAATGAATCGCAGAACTTTTCTCTCGGGATTGGCTTTAGCTGCGTGCGCCGGATGCACGCGGCCCGGCAATGAACTGGCCGTCGGCTCGAAAAACTTCACCGAGCAGCTCATCCTCGGCGAAATCCTGAAGCAGTTGCTCGAATCCGCCTGCCACTCGCCGGTCGAGGGACGCTTCTACCTTGCGGGAAGTTACATCTGCCAGCAGGCCATCCTCGCGGGACGAATCGATACCTATGTCGAATACACCGGAACAGCATTGGCCGCCATCCTGAAGGAGCAATCCGAGGGCGACGCTCAGGCTGTATACCAGCAGGTCGAGCGGCAGTACCGGCAACGATTTCACCTCGATGTCATGCCGCCCCTTGGATTCAACAACAGCTTTGCGATGGTGATGCGGGCAGCGGATGCGCAGCGTCTCGGCGTGAAGACCCTCTCGCAACTTGAGCCTGTGGCGCCGCAGCTTCGGTTGGGCGTCGGCTACGAATTCCTCGAGCGGCAGGATGGGTACAAAGGCCTGGTAAGAACCTATGGCCTACACTTCGCGGAAGACCCGCGCGTGATGGATCTCGGGCTGTTGTATCGCGCGCTGCAGAACCGGTCAGTTGACATCGTAGCCGGCAATAATACAGACGGCTTGATAGCCGCGCTAGGCCTGGTCGTTCTCGAAGACAACCTGCACTACTTCCCACCGTACGACGCCGTTCCCATCGTCCGGCCCGATCTTTTCCAGAAGTGTCCGCCAGTGCGGGGCGCGTTCGACTCGCTCGCCGGGCGTATCACTGCCGACCAGATGCGCGCCATGAATTATGCCGTCGACGGGCGAAAGAGAGATGCCACCGTTGTCGCTCAGGAGTTCCTGAGAAGCTCAAAACTGCTGCAGTAATAGACTATAGTTACTATAGTAATGCATGGCAATAACTTTAGTTTCCATTTAGAACAATTACGGATTGAGCTACACGTCGCTTCCTGTTAAAAGTAAATCAGTTACCCTTCCGCGGACACCCTAGTTACCGCGCCAGCCTCGGAAGCACAAAGCACCCTCGTAACTTGAGCTCGTCATCGCCAGCGCAGCGAAGGCAGACGTGTGTCTACCCGCATACGACCGGTCTTTCGGTGCCGCTCCCGTGCGCTCGCCCGACGGCTCCCAGCCAATCCGGTCCGCCGATTCCCTCGCAGCGGGACCCCCTATGGAGAAAACATGCACTTGGGTGCTCGGGTATTCGTCCGTTCGTTCACATTAACTATCTCCTTACTTTTCATTAACATTGCGCTCTCACACGCGGCCTCCGCGGCAGCCTTTCCCTGCACGACCTCAACTCTCATCCTCTCCGCCCAGAACGGCAACGCCAGCAGCCCCAGCACCTGGGTCGGCGGCGCCGTTCCCAGCGACGGAGACTGCGTCGTCATTCGCCATAACGTAACCGTGAACCAGGACCTGGGCACCGAAGGCGGCGCCGGCATGGGCTGGATTCGCATCGAGAACGGCGGCCAGCTGAACTCCGATTGCCTTGCGCCTCACGCCATTTACTTCGGTTCTACTGGCACCGACCCCATCGGCTCGGGCAGTATCGGCAACCCCGGTGCCGACGCCTCGATGTTTGGCTTCTTCGCCAGCTTCGGCACCCTGAACCTGTCGTGTGCGCAACCGAACAACGTCACCATCACCAGCGCGGATGAGAGCCATCCCTGGTACATCCATCACGCATTGGAGGATTACGTCGGCTGCACGCAAATCTCTGGGAATGTCTGTAACGGCGGCAGTGCCGCGAACGGTGCCGTGCTCAATCTGCAGAACGCAAGCGCCAGTCATATGGGAACGGATGTCCCCTACTTCAATGGAGTCGATTGGGACATGACGGCTGGCATGACACCGGTCAACTCGCTTACCATCTCCAACAGCCACATTACCGATCTGTACCAGATCGTGAACGGCGGATCGGCGCTTCAGTCCGGCAATTGGAGAATCACGACCAACTGGTTCGATACTCCCCGGCCCAATCCCGGCGAAGCACTGATCTATCTCATCAGCGGTCCGACCGGCTCGGCGATCAACGACAACACGGTGACCAGCGCCCAGACCTCCAGCTTCCTGGTCTACGCTGCGGATGGGGGCTATCAGTTGCAGGTGATGCGCAATGCGATCCAAGGTTCGTCGACCGCGCCCTTCTCGATTGCACAAATCCTTGGCGGATCCTCGAATACCGTCGAATTCAACCTGTGTGTCAATCCCGAGCCGCCGGGGCAGACACTGAATCCCTGCGTCCAGATCGCCGGCTCCGGCATGGACAACACAACCGCCGTCTCGTTCAACATCATTCAGGGCGGACACGCCGGCATTTCGCAGATCGGCGAGGACCCGCTCTTCACACCCACCTTCAGCTACAACTGGATCTCGCAGTGGAAAGAGGACGCGGAGGCCCAGGGCGCCATCATTACCCGCTCAGGCACCATCTATGAGAGCTACAACGTACTCGTCATGGAGAATTCCGACGGCATGGATGCCATGATCGGAAATCTCGCCTATAGCGACCAGAATTGCGTCGCGTCCATAGGACAAGACCACAACACTATCTACGCGCCTTCCAACCCCACCGGCAATCCCAACATGAACTTTCTCTGGGGCGACGGAGGCAGCAGTCCTTACACCTGCGTCGTGAACAGCTACGCTCGATCCAACATTTCCTACGGCGGCAATTACGGCTACGCGAACAACAACAGCTACAACACCTGGAACCTCAGCTCGGGAATCGAGTATGGGGGCGCGGCCGTTCATCACAATCTGGACTACGATGCCAGTCAGGCGTCATACGTCAATGCACAAACCAGTCCGGGATTCGATAACGGTTCCATCCACCATCCCAGCTACGCACAGTACGGTGACCTCAGCGTCGATCCTCGCTTCCTGGACACCACACGCCGTCCTGCCGGATGGGACGCGGTATGCGGTGGCCCCGGCACGGACACTGACCTCTTCCTCAACTTCGCCCGCCGCAGCGGCTTCGGAGGAATCATGAATCAGTGCTACAGCATCCCGGCAATGTGGGGATGGATCCGCCGCGGTTGGGCTCCTCGAAACCTGCAACTCGTCGGCGCCGCTCATGACGGAGGCTACATTGGCGCAGTTCAGCCAATCGGCATGACCCCCTAGCCGCCGTGCAACTGCGCACAAAATGAAACCCCACCCAGGCCAAATCAGCCTGGGTGGGTGAAGGTCGTGATGGGTGGATAGTGGTTAGTGGGGCCTATCTCAATAAATCAAACAGCTTCGTATCAAGACAGACTTCAGTTGTGCCGAAAAGGCCGAAAATACGACGGGCTTTAGCACCCGAACCGAATCGAGGGCTAAAGCCCGGTTTATTAAGTAGCCGCTGATCGGCACGAACAAAGGTCGTGCCCTGATACAAAGCACTTCTTGCTTCTACTGTCCTCCCAATATCTGGAAGAACCGGATGATCGATTCAATGCCGCGATGGAAGTTCGGGATGTGGAACTTCTCGTTCGGCGCATGCAGATTGTCGTCCGGCAGGCCCATGCCCATCATGATGCTGGGAATCTTCAGGTCCTTGTCGAACTGGGTGACGATCGGGATCGAGCCGCCCGAGCGGATGTATACCGTGTCCTTGTTGAAGATCTCGTGCATGGCTTCGACCGCGGCGCGGGCGTAAGGATTGTCGGTGTTCACCACGCAGGCCGGCCCTTTGCTATGAATCTTGATGTTCGTCTTGATCCCTTTCGGCGTGATCTTCTGCACATAATCGCTGTACTTCTTGAAAATGTCGTCAGCGTCCTGGTTGGGCACCAGCCGCATCGAAACTTTCGCCGACGCGCGTGCGGGAATCACCGTCTTCGCTCCCGGCGCGATAAACCCTCCGACAATGCCGTGCACTTCCAGCGTTGGTCGCGCCCATGTGCGATACAGCACCGAGTACCCCGGCTCGCCGGTCAGCACATCTGACCCGACCTCGGCCTTGCGATACTCCTCCTCGTTGAACGGCAGCCGCTCCCACGCTTTCAGTTCGTCATCGGTCGGCTTCTGCACGGCGTCATAAAAGCCGGGGATCAGCACCTTGCCGTTATCGTCTTTCAGCTTGCTGATAATTTCGATTAGCCCGAAGATCGCGTTGGGCGCGGCGCCGCCGTAGACACCGGAGTGCAGGTCCGTCATCGCGCCCTGCGCTTCGATTTCGGTATAGACAAGTCCGCGCAGTCCGACGCACAGGGTCGGTAGATTGGGCGCGAACAACTCCGTATCAGTGACCAGCGCGAAGTCAGACTTCAGCTTGCCCGTGCCGGCGTTCTTCTTCACGAAGTCCTCGATGCTCTCGCCGCCCACTTCCTCTTCGCCCTCGAAGATCACCCGCACGTTGATGGGCAGCTTGCCGCCGCCCGACTTGAACAACGACTCATAAGCCTTCACCTGCATCCAAAGCTGGCCTTTGTCGTCGACCGCGCCACGCGCATAGATGTTGTCGTTGCGCTCGGCAGGCTCGGTCCAATTCTTCTTGGCGGCTTCTGCCTCTTCGCCCTTCACCTTGTACGCATCTTTGTCGACGAACGGCGGCGATTTCCACTCGTCGAGCGGCTCCGCCGGCTGCACGTCGAAGTGCGCATAGCAGAGCGCCGTCGGCTTGCCGGAAGCGTGCAGCCAATCGGCATAGACCAGAGGATGGCCGCTGGTCTTGATGATCTCGACGTTCTCAAAACCGATCCGCTTCAGCTCGGCGGCAACGGTCTCGGCAGCCTTGCGGACATCTTCTTTTCGATCGGGATCGGTCGAGACGCTGGGGATGCGCAGCAGGTCTTTCAACTCATCCAGGAAGCGCTGCTGATTATCGCGGGCAAACGAAATTGCTGGGGATGCGGCAGTAGTGGACATGAAGGTGTTCTCCTTCGAATTCAGTATTGCTGACAGGCAAACCTTGAAGTATATCCCAGCGGGAAGCACGATTCTTTCCGCGCCGGGTGCCCCTCTGGCCGCTCCCCGTTCGAGACCTGGGTGTGTTCGTCACCAATGGGAGCTGATAGAGCGGAGATGAGTCGTGCATCACACTTGCCTCGCGGTCTCGAAACCGCGAGACTCGGTGTACCCGGCATCGATCTCGCCTATCACCCAGCATTGAAACGCTGGGCATAAGATATGCCGCGCCTGCGGCGTTGGGTTGGGAAGGATACGCTTCGCAAATGTGAACCCCCGATGAATTTAAGGCTCCCCGTCGGCACAATCGCGCGCCCCTGCTTCCGTTCCGCCCCTTTTGATGTTAGTTTCGATTCCTGCCGGTCAATCTGCTCAGGAGCACGGTTTTGCCTGCAACCGAAGCCAGCACCAACAATAACGTTTACGATCTGATTGTCGTCGGCAGCGGGCCGGCAGGGCAGAAGGCTGCCATCTGCGCCGCCAAGTTGCGCAAGAAGGTTGCAATCATTGAGCGCAAGCGCACCATTGGCGGCGTCTGCGTGCACACCGGCACGATCCCCAGCAAGACCTTTCGCGAGGCCATCCTCTACCTGAGCGGATTGCGACAGCGCACCTTCTATGGACGCGGCTACGCGTTGAAGGAAAACATCGCCATGCAGGACCTCGTCTTTCGTTCCGACTCCGTGATGGCGCGCGAGATCGAGGTCATCAAGTCACAACTGCGCCGCAATCGGGTGGTGGTGTACGAGGGCAATGCACGCTTCATCGATCCCCATAGCATGGAAATCTCCAGCGAAGAGGGTTACACGCTGCTGCGCGGCAACCACTTCGTGATTGCTTGCGGCACCCGCCCGGCGCACAGCGCCGACATTCCGATTGACGGCAAGCGCATCTTCGACTCCGACCAGGTGCACGAACTGGAGGAGTTGCCGCGCGAGCTGATCGTGGTCGGGGCGGGCATCATCGGCCTGGAATATGCCTCGATGTTCGCGGCCCTGGGCGTGAAGGTCACGCTGTTGGACCAGCGTCCCACCTTGTTGGAGTTTGCCGATCGCGAAATCGTCGAGAGCCTGTGTTTCCAGTTGCGCCAATCGGGCACGGTGTTCCGCCTTGGCGAGAAGGTAGTGCAGGTCGGATTGGACGAGGAGCGCGACCGCGTCTTCGCCAAGTTGGAGAGTGGAAAAACCGTGCATGGCCAGGCACTGCTCTATGCCGTGGGGCGACAGGCCAACAGCGATCTGCTCAATCTGGAGGCCATCGGCCTCTCGCCTGATGGGCGCGGCAAGTTGATCGTCAACGAGAATTACCAAACCTCCGTGCCCCACGTCTATGCCGCTGGCGACGTCATCGGATTCCCCGCCCTGGCCAGCACTTCGATGGAACAGGGACGGCTTGCCAGCTCCCACATCTTTGGCCGCGCCATCAACATACCGCCCAACCTGATTCCGTACGGCGTCTATACCATCCCCGAGATTTCCATGGTGGGCGCGACCGAAGAACAATTGACGAAGGACAAGATTCCTTATGAAGTCGGAATCTCGCGTTACGCGGAACTGGCCAAGGGCCAGATGCTGGGCGACGATCAGGGCTTTCTGAAGCTCATCTTCGATCCCGCTACCCTGAAAGTTCTTGGGGTGCATATCATCGGCGAGCGCGCCGCAGAGATTGTGCACATCGGGCAGGCGGTTTTGGCCATGGGCGGAACAATCGAGTTCTTCCGCGACACGGTATTCAACTATCCCACATTGGCGGAGGCCTACAAGGTCGCCGCTTTGGATGGCTTGAACAAGCTTTAACGGGGCCGTCTTCGACGAGCAAGCCCGGAGACAACTTCACACTTCAAAGATTCGATACACGGCTCCGTTGCCGCGCGCCTGATTGATCGCAAGGGCGACGTTATACACAGGAATGCCTGCAGTCGTCTTCCCCTCGGGACTTCCGGCGTGCGCGTGACCGTGGAGAACCAGATCGGCTCCGTGGCGATCGATGACTTCGGCCAATCGCGAACTGCCAAGGTAAGGAAAGATTTCCGGCGGTTCGCCTTTTACCGTATCGCCGATCGGGGCGTAGTGCAGAACGACGATTCGCTTCTGTGTTCGCAACTGCGAGAGCGCGCGCTCCAGCTTGAGCGCCTCGTCGATGGCAGCCTGAACGAAGGCCTTGACTTCCGGCTCACCAAACGCGGTGAGCGCGCCGCGCCCGAAACCGCCAGGAAATCCCTTGGTCCCGGCGAAGCCAATGCCGTCGCGCTCGTATGCCGTTCCGTCGAGGACCTTGATGCCCGCCTCGGTCATCATCTTCATCAACTCTGAGGCGCGACCGCTTTCGTAATCGTGATTGCCAAGCACTGCGACCGTCGGAATGCGCAACCGCACCAGAACATTCAGCAGCGACTCCATCTCCGGCGGGTTGCCGAAGTTGGTGAGGTCACCGCCGAGCACCAACACGTCGGCTTCATCGCGCACGCGATTCATGTAGTCGCGAACGCGATCGTGAACTTGCGGACTGAAATGCAAATCAGCCACCGCGGCAATCTTCATAGTTCGTCTTGTTCGAGCCGCAGCCGCTCAGCCGGGTCTTCTTGCATCTTGGGCTCGCGTCGGCCGCGTTGCTGCTGCAGCAGGTTCTCCATGCCCCATTCTTTGACATCGATGGCGAACATCTTCTCGTCGATCAAGCTGCCGCGAAATTGCGTGCCCGCCGGTGCATCCAGATCGCGCCGCAAGCGCTCCAGAAGTTCGTCCCAGACTTCGCGCGGCACAAAGTTCTGCTTGGCCGGATACACGTAGCGGAACAGAATCAACTCCCAGAGCAGCAGCTCCCAATGGTCGCCCACCAGCTGCAGCAACCGTTGCCAGTCAAGCCGGCCTTGCGTGCCAAAAATGATGTGAGAGATGTCGGCGCCATCGAAGCGTTCGCGAAAATTCACGAACAGCTTGGACGCAATCAGTTCTTCGGGTGCGAGCACACGGGTCGGAACACCAAGCACCACGGTCTCCGAACTGCGCTCGATCCACGACGGATCGACGGTGATGATGGCATTGCTCATGCCGGTGATGAGATCGACGAAGTATCCGTCGCGATGCGCTTTCGCCAGCCAGACCGGATCGCGGACCTCCGTCTCGAAGCCCTGTTCCTGCAAGTGGCGTAGGGCGTCCGGTACCGCTTGCGGCGGCAAGAATAAATCGAGGTCTTTCGTGTTGCGCCAGATGCCAGTGTGTTTTTGCAGCGCGAATGCGCCCGAGACGACATAGGGCACGCCGGCGCGATTCAGTTGCTGCAACACCTCGCAGAACAGCGCGCGCTGCTCCGGCGGAAAATTCGGAGGCACAGAACTGCTTACCGGAAGCTCGGTTTCGGCGGCCACAGCTCTCCGTTGGATGGCGCGCATGCCTGTAGCGTTGTTGCTGGTGTGAAAAAGAGGTGGGCGGGCCCGGCGATTTTATGCCGGCAACCGCTTGCATACCCGCCGCGCTGCACGGCATCATTCGTAAGCACGAGGCGGCGATGCCAAAAGATACCGTAGTCGAAGTGGACGGTCGGAAGCTCACGTTATCGAACCTTGACAAGGTCCTGTACCCCGATGTGGGATTCACCAAGGGACAGGTGATCGACTATTACGTACGCATCGCTCCAGCGCTGCTGCCGCACCTACAGGCACGCCCGTTGACCATGAAGCGCTATCCGAACGGCGTGGGCGGCATGTTTTTCTACGAAAAGAACTGCCCCAAGCACCGCCCCGATTGGGTGAAGACGGTGAAGGTCTGGAGCGAGGGCAACAATCGCTGGATGGATTACTGTCTGATCGAGGAGCTTCCCACGCTTGTGTGGGCCGCGAACCTCGCCGACCTCGAGCTGCACACCAGTTTATCGCTAGGCAAAGAAATCCTGCGGCCGACGTTCATCGTCTTCGATCTTGATCCCGGCGCGCCCGTGAACATTGTGCAGTGTTGCCAGGTGGGACTCTGGGTGCGCCAGGTTTTCGCCGACCTTGGTTTGGAGAGCTTCGCCAAGACATCAGGTTCGAAGGGCCTGCAGATCTACGTTCCGCTGAACACCACCGTGTCGTACGACGACACGAAGCCTTTCGCACACGAACTAGCGCGTGTGTTGGAGCGCCAGCATCCCGAGCTCGTCGTCTCGGATATGAAGAAGGCGTTGCGCGCCGGAAAAGTTCTGGTGGACTGGAGCCAGAACGACGACCACAAGACCACGGTCTGCGTCTACTCCTTGCGCGCCAAGGAGCGGCCTACCGTATCGACACCGGTCGCGTGGAAGGAAGTCGAAGCTTGCCTGAAGAAGGCCGATCCGACGCTGCTGGTCTTTGACTCGGAGCAGGTGCTCGCGCGCGTGAAGGAGCACGGCGATTTGTTCGAGCCGGTGCTGAAGCTTAAGCAGAAGCTCCCGCCGGTCGCGGCATTGCAGGAGCTTAGCGGTCAGAGTTCGGCGGCAGAGGGCGGCAGCAGCGAAGCAGGGCCTGCGAAAGCTGCGCGCAAAACGGCAGGGAAACCTCGCGCGCGAGCTGCGAAGAAGAGCACCTCGGCTCGCAAACGGGGTTAGCGGGTTCCTTGGAGTCCCTTTTCTTGCCAGTCGATTAGACAATCGAGAGCCGGATCCAAGTCGCTTCACCCGCGCCATCCTATAATTCCTGCCATGGCTTTTCGGCTGCCGGTCTTGCTTGTTTTCGCGCTTCACGCAAGCGTACTGCTCTCCGCACAGGAGCTGCAGTTCCAGGCGCCGCCGTCACAGGGCGCGATTGTCGGACAGAACTACACGCTGCCGCTAACGACCACCGGAGGAACTCAGCCGTATAGCTGGCAAATGACTGGCGGCGAGCTTCCGCCTGGCTGCCGGCTTCACCCGCATAAAGGGAATATCAGCTGTGTACCGACAACTCCCGGTGATTACAACTTCACGATTGCCGTGGCCGATTCGAGCATTCCGAAGTTGCAGGTACAGCGCGACATCATCATCCATGTCATCGCCGGGTTGACCGTTGATTGGAAGGAACCTCCGAAGGTCCAGGGCGCGATGATCTCCGGGTCGGCAATCGTGTCTAATCAGACCCCCGACGAGTTCGACCTGACCGTCGTTATAGTGGCGATCAATCAGATCGGGCGAGCTACCACATTGGGGTACCAGCATCTCAAGCTGTCCGGGCAATCGATAACGCCGGTCATTCCGTTTGGTTCCGCGCCGGGACCTGGAACCTACTATGTGCGCGTGGATGCCATTGCGCACCGGCCCGGTCACCACCACGTTTACCGCGCCGGCAAACAAACGACGAATACGATAACAGTCGCCCAGTTCTGAGTTAGCTCACATTTACTGTTGCTCGTTACGCGGCCACCCATCGGCTCAGAGCTATACAATCAGAGATTCCTGACCATGGACTACGCCCTTCGCCAACAACGATTCGAACGAACTCTTGCGGCCGAGCGGCTCGACGGCTTTGTCGTTACGCATGCAGCCAACCTGCGCTACCTGTGTGGCTATACGGGCAGCAACGGGCTGCTGCTGTTCTATGGTGACCGTCGAACGTTCTTCACCGACGGTCGTTACACCGCACAAGCACGCGAGGAAGTTCGGGGCGCGCGTGTGGTCATCGCCAAGGGACCGCTGCTGCAAGCGGCGACGAAGCTGATGCGACCGGCGAAACCGGTCAAGATTGGTTTTGAGGCGGACTATACGACTGTCGCTGCGGCGGATGCGATGCGCAAGGTGTTGCCGAAAAATGCGCGACTAAAGCCGGCCTCGGGCCTGGTGATGCGGCAGCGGCTCATCAAGGACGAAGACGAGCTGCGGATCATTCGCCTGGCCGTCGTCATGGGCGGCGAGGTCTTCGAGAAGGCGCTGGAGTCGATTCGTCCCGGCGTGCGCGAGACGGAGATAGCCGGCGATCTGGAATTTGCCGCGCGGCGGGCGGGTGCGGAAGGCATGTCGTTCGAAACCATCGTGGCCAGCGGCCCGCGCTCGGCGCTTCCTCATGGCCGCGCTTCGGCCGAGCCTATCCCCCAGCGCGGCTTCGTGGTGGTCGATTCGGGTGTTATACTGCGGGGCTACTGCTCCGACATGACTCGGACCGTTCATGTGGGGCGAATCGGTCGAGAACAGCGCAAGTGGTACAAAGCTGTCCTGGAAGCTCAGTTGGCAGGCATTGCCGCGGTAAAACCGGGCAAAACGGCGGGTGAAGTGGACCAAGCGACCCGCCAGGTACTTCGTCAGTGTAAGCTAGACAAGTTCTTTACTCACTCGACCGGCCATGGAGTTGGCTTGGAAATCCACGAGCCACCACGACTCGGCAAAGGACAGTCGGAAATCTTGCAGCCGGGAATGGTCATTACGATCGAGCCGGGAATCTACATTCCGGGTCGAGGCGGCATCCGCATCGAAGACATGGTGCTGGTGACCGCGGGCGGTGGCGAGGTGCTGACGCCGATAGGCAAAGAGTTGATCGAAATCTGAGGCTGTTTGTTCGCCACGGAAGCACGGAATGCACGGAGTTTGAGTTTTCTTTGATCTGCGCTGACGCCGGTTTTCTGCGGGCTTCGCTGCGTAGGGGCGAGGCCGCAATTTGATATCTATTCCGTGCTTCCGTGGTGAAAGCGTTTCTGTTTGCGGCAACAACTTACCCGAACGGATTTGAATGAACCAGAAAGAAATCAAAGAACTGATCGAGCTTCTCGTCGAGAACGATATCACCGAGTTCGAACTCGAACGAGGCGATGTGAAGGTGCATGTCAGGCGGGGAAACGCTGTGGAGCCGGTTCTGCAGGTTGTACCCGCGGCGCAGCCGGTTGCCATGCCGGGCGCCCCAGCCGCTGCTCCGAGTGCTCCGCAAGCTGCCGGAACGCAGCCAGCGCCGGCCCCGGCCGAGAAGCCCGCGGAAGCCCCCGACGCTGACTTGTTCATCGTGAAATCGCCAATTGTCGGCACCTATTATGAAGCGCCTTCGCCGGGCACGCCGCCGTTCGTCAAAGTGGGCGACACGGTGAAAGACGGGCAGGTGCTGTGCATCATCGAAGCGATGAAGCTGATGAACGAAATTGAGGCCGAAGTTTCGGGCGTGCTGGCCAAGATGTTCGTAACCAACGGAAGCCCGGTCGAGTACGGCATGCCGCTGTTCGGGATACGAAAGCAGTAATTCTCCCCGGAAGGCATTTTCGCCACGGAGGCACGGAGTGTCTTGACGAGGGGAGCTGGAGAGATGATCGGCTATGCGCTTATTTGCTGGGAAGCATGGCAGTACTCTCGGCGCTCCTGTTGCGAGCTCCGATTTTCGTTTACGTCAATAGCCACCGCGTCGAGTTATGACTGTTGTGCTTGTAGCGGTCATAAGTTTTTCCGGATCGGCCTTGAGCGTGTGCCGTTCGGTTAATTGAGTTTCATTATTCCGTGTTCTCCGTGCCTCCGTGGTGAAACCTAGCGCAACATAAGCATCGAAACTCCATGTTCAAGAAAATCCTGATTGCCAATCGCGGAGAAATTGCCCTGCGCGTCATCTGTGCCTGCAAAGAGCTGGGCATCCGCGCCGTTGCCATCTACAGCGAAGCGGATCGCAACTCCCTCCATGTGCGCTTTGCGGATGAGGCCATCTGCATTGGGCCGCCGCGGCTAAATGAAAGCTACCTTAATATTCCCGCCGTGATCAGCGCCGCCGAGATTGCGAATGTCGACGCCGTCCATCCCGGCTACGGCCTGCTCAGCGAGAACGCGAACTTCGCCGAGGTAGCGCAGGCATGCGGCATCAAGTTCATCGGGCCGCCGCCGGAGGTGACGCGGCTGATGGGCGAGAAGGAAAAAGCTCGCGCCACAATGAAGAAGCAGGGCGTGCCGATTCTGCCGGGCTCGGATGGAATCGTCGCCTCGGCCGATGAGGCGCTGGAGTGGGCGCGGAGCGTGGGATTTCCAGTGATCGTCAAGGCCTCGGCCGGAGGCGGCGGGCGCGGCATGCGCGTGATCCGCAGTGAAGAGGAACTGCCCAACCTATTCCACTCGGCGCAGTCCGAGGCGGCGGCGGCCTTCGGCAACGGCGACCTCTATATGGAGAAGTTCATCGAGCGTCCGCGGCACATCGAGTTCCAGGTGCTGGCCGACGAGCACGGCAACGTGATGAGTCTGGGCGAGCGCGAATGCAGCATCCAGCGCCGCCATCAGAAGCTGCTGGAGGAAGCGCCGTCGGTAAAGATGACGCCGGAGTTGCGCGAGCGCATCGGCGGCATTCTGGTGAAGACGCTCAGCAACATCGGCTACATGAACGCCGGGACCATCGAGTTCCTGATGGATGAAGACGGCAGCCTGTACTTCATCGAGATGAACACCCGGATTCAGGTGGAGCATCCGGTGACCGAGATGACGACAGACGTCGACCTGGTGAAGTCGCAGATATTGATTGCAGCAGGCGAGAAGCTGAGCAGCGTCGTCAAGGAGAATGTTTACTTCCGTGGACATGCGATCGAGTGCCGCATTAATGCCGAGCATCCCGAGCGCTTCACGCCGTCGGCGGGCAAGATCACGGTGTTCAACACCCCGGGCGGTACGGGGATTCGGGTGGATACGGCCGCGTATGCGGAAGGCGTGATCCCGCCGTATTACGACTCGCTCATTGCGAAGCTGTGCGCACGTGGGCGCGACCGCGATGAGGCGATTGCGCGCATGTCGCGCGCGTTGGAGATGTTCATAGTCGAAGGTATCTACACCACGATTCCGCTGCACCAACGTATTATGCGCGATCCCGATTTCCGCGCCGGCAACTTCGATACGAAGTTCATGGAGCGCTTCCTGGCGCAGCCGGCACTGGCAACGAAGTAAAAGGTTTTCACCACGGAGGCACGGAGAGCACGGAGTTTTTCGGCAGAAGAGCTTGCGACGCGCTCGCTGCTATTAGGGCTTTTCATTATCGTTCGAGCCAGCGCAGTTTTTCGGCGGCTTATTGATTGAGCTTTTCCGTTTACTCCGTGCCTCCGTGGTGAATAAATCGCCCGAACCCGAAGAATCTGCTTTTCGCGAAATCAGAATCTTCCGCTCTCCATCCACGCCCGCACTTCAGCTTCTACGTCGAAGCCTACGCTGCCCATGATGAAGCGGCCGTCGAGGTCATAGGCGCAGATTTCCAGCGGCGTTCCGGAATAGCCGCCGTGCAGGTATCCGCGAACATACAGCTGCGCGAACTGATCGATGCCGAGCAGGCGATACTGCACCACGTGCACCAGCTCGTGGAAAATCAGCTGCGGCGTAAGCGGCTCGTGGAAGACGACAACGTCGTCGAAACAGATGGCCGGCATGGAGGAAAAATCGGGCAGCCCGGTGAATCCGAGCTTCTCCAGTTCGCCGTAGAAGGGAGGATTGGGGACGCGTTCAATAGTGGTGAACTTTGCCGGGTGCACCGGCGCTCCCGCCTGCACCGCGCGAATGCGCTGCAGATCGTCAGCCGAGAAGAAGCGAGACCAGAGTTCGCTGAAGGTGAGCGGGACGGCGCGGCCATAGTAATGCTCGCGCTGAGTACGGATGTATTGCGCCACCGCCGCAGTGAACGACGCAATCTGCTCCGGTGACAGTGCCGGCTGGAATTCGGATTCGCCGCTCATACTTCTCGTTACCTGTACGGATGTGAACTACTCCAGGTCCCGCCAGTTCGGTCCAACCCCTACATCGACTTTGAGCGGCACCCTGAGTTCGTGCACGTTTTCCATTTGCGACGCGACCAGTTGCTTCATGGTATCAATTTCGTCTTCCGGCACCTCGAATACCAGTTCGTCGTGGACCTGCAGCAGCATCTGCGACTTCATTTTTCGCGCGCGCAGCTCGGCGTCAATGCGGATCATGGCCACTTTGATGAGATCGGCCGCGGTGCCTTGCAGCGGGGTGTTGACGGCGGTGCGTTCGGCGAATCCGCGCAGATTGAAGTTCTTGCTGTGAATGTCGGGAATGGGACGCACGCGCCCGAACAGGGTTGAAACTTTCTGGTCGCGGCGGGCCTGCTCCAGCGTGCGATCGATGAACTCGCGCACTCCGCTGTACTTCTCGAAGTAGGCATCGATGAAGCGCTTGGCTTCTTTGGTGTCGATACCAATTTGCTGCGACAGGCCAAACGCCGAGAGCCCGTACACGATGCCGAAGTTCACCGCCTTGGCGCGCCGGCGATGTTCGGCATTGACCATCAGCGGCGGCACACCGAAGACCTGCGACGCGGTGAGAGTGTGAATGTCCTGGCCGGTGCGATAGGCCTCGACCAGCAGCTTGTCACCGGAGAAGTGCGCCAGCAGGCGCAATTCAATTTGCGAGTAGTCGGCTTTCAGCAGCACATTGCCGGATTCAGCCACGAAGGCGGCGCGAATCTCGCGGCCAAGTTCGGTGCGAATGGGTATGTTCTGCAGGTTGGGATTGACCGACGATAGCCGTCCGGTGGCCGAGCCGGCCATGTTGAACGTCGTATGCAGGCGCCTGGTGCAGGAGTTGAGCAACGCGGGCAGCGCGTCGACATAAGTCGACTTCAGCTTCGAGAGCTGGCGATAATCCAGCACCATCTTCGGGACTTCGTGCTCACTGGCCAGTCCTTCCAATACGTCAACGGCGGTCGAGATCGTCTTGCCCTTGCCGTACTTGATCGGCTTCGGCAGGTTCAGCTGGTTGAAGAGCACGTCGCCAAGCTGCTTGGGCGAGTTGATGTTGAACTCGACTCCCGCCTTGTCGTAAATTTCGCGCGCCTTGAAATTGATGTCGCTCTCGAGCTTCTGCGACATTGTTGCGAGCACATCGCAGTCGAGCTTCACGCCAACTGCCTCCATGCGCGCCAGCACGGGCACAAGCGGCAGATCGATTTCGTCGTAGACGTTACGCAGCCCCGCTTCATCGACTTCATCGCTAAGGCGTCGCGCCAGTCTAAGAGTCAAATCCGCGGCTTCGGCCGGCGACGGGCCGAGCTTCAGATTGAATTTGCGAAACGCAACCGCCGGCAGATCGTAGGTCGAGTACGTCGGATCGAGCAGATAAGCGTAGAGCAGTGGATCGTGCTGAACGCCGGCGAGCTCAATGCCCTGCTCTCGCAAGACATGGCTCGCGGACTTGAAGTCGTGAACTGCCTTCACGAGCGAGTTGTCGGCGAGCGCCTGCTTAAGTATTGGACCGAGCTGGGCATCGTCGAGTGCGACAGCCAGCGCGTTGCCTTCGGTGGCGCTGATCGCAACTCGGCAGGCCTCACGCGCGGGCATCGCGACGGGTTGGGTTGCCGTTCCCAAGGAGAGCTGGTCGGAGTCGACATCCTGCACCTCGTCATCTTCCGCCGGGACAGCCGCTGAGGTTGACGCCGATTCCAGCGCAATCGCGAGCGACGCACCCTTCTTCCTTGCTTCCGCAATGAGTCCTAGTATCTCGGCGGCCTCTTTCGCGTCCCGATAATCCGTTTCGCCCAGCTCCACGCTCTCGCTGAGAAAATCCTGCACCAGCGTGCTGAACTCCAACTCGGTAAACAGACTCCGGGCCGCCGTCGCGTCGGGCTCTTGTGCCTTCATTTTTTCAGGTTCGAAATCCACGGCGACATTGGTGTCGATGGTGACCAGTTGCTTGCTGACCAGGATCGCGTTGCGGTTGTTCTGCAGCGACTCGCGGTAAGTTTTGCGATCGACTTCGGCGGCGTGATCCAGTGCGCCTTCGACGCTGCCGAAACGCTGAATGAGCTCCACCGAGCCTTTGTCGCCAATGCCGGGGGCGCCGGGAATGTTGTCGATGGAATCGCCGCGCAGGGCCATCACGTCGACGACTTTGTCCGGCGGCACGCCGAGGATCTCCTCAACCTTGGCAGCGTCGCAGATCAGGTTGTCCTTGGGCGGATTCAGGACGCAGATGCGGTCGCTGACCAGCTGCATCATGTCCTTGTCACTGGAAACAACGAATACGCTATAGCCGGCGCCGGCCGCTTTGTGCGCGAGTGTACCGATTACGTCGTCGGCCTCAAAGCCCGGCATCTCGAGAATCGGAATGCGATAAGCATCGAGGGCGCGCCGGATGTAGGGCACTTGCTGCGCCAAGTCGTCGGGCATGGCGGCGCGATTGGCCTTGTAGCCGTCGTAGGCTTTATCGACAAAGGTCTGCGTCTTGCTGTCGAACTTGCGAGTACTGACGATGGCCGCAGCCTGCTCATCGCGAAACGTTTTGGCGCTCACGTCGAAGACGGCGGCCAGGTATCGCGGGTCGAAATCAGCGCGCAGCTTGCGCAGCATGTTCACGAAGACGTAGGTGGCGCTGGTGGGAATGCCGGTCTTGGTGGACATGGGCCGCTGCCTCGCCATGGCATGGTAGGCGCGGAAGATAAATGACATCGCATCGATGAGGTAAATGCGGCCTTTCGAATCCGACGGTTCAGCCGGCAGCGCGATCGAAGGCTTGACCGCAGTCGCAGGCTTGGCGGCGCTCGAGACGGTGGCTGATTTGGCGGTTTTCTTTACGGAAGGCAAGTAATGATTTTATCAAGCTGAATGCTGCCCGTACCCAAGTCTCGAAAACCGCGAGACCTGAGGCACCCGGCGTGGAGCGTCAATCGCTAATGGGGCTTTGAGGCGGACGGAGTAGCGCCTTCATGGGCTCCAGGCGTGGCAACTGGAACAGCGGGAGCATCACCGCCCAGGTTCTGCACGATGAGCGAAATTCTGCGGTTGCCGGGATCGCCCGGGTCTTTGCTGTTGCGGGGCTGCTGGTCAGCGAAGCCGCGCACCTGCGCCACCTGATCGGGCCGGAGACCATGCGCCTGCATGATTCTCCGGCTGGCGTTGGCGCGGTCGGTCGATAACTCCCAATTCGTATAGTTGTCCTTGCCGGAGAACGGCTCCGCATCGGTGTGGCCTTCGACCGAGATCTTGTTGGGGACCTTGCCTAACTCCTGGGCAATAGGGATGAGCAACTCGCGTCCGTTGGCGTTGGGCTCCGACTGACCACTTTCGAAGAAGGTACCTTTCGCCGATTCCATCAGCTCGATGCGAAGCCCTTCCGCGGTGACCGTGATCTCGATGTGGTTCTTGAGTTTGTTAAAGTCGGTGACCTGCTGAATTACTTTCTCCAGGTCTTGCTTCACCTTGGCGAGATCTTCTTTGCTCGCGGGCTTAGGCAAAGGCTCCTTCGCGCCAGTGAACTTTCCCGTGCCGGCTGGGTCTTTGAAGTAGCCGCTGATGGCCTGTTGAATCGGCTTGCTGGTGTTCATCAGCCAGAGCACGATAAACAGCGCCATCATGGCGGTAACGAAATCGGCATAAGCCACTTTCCAGGCGCCCCCGTGATGGCCGCCGTGGCCCTTGACGCGCTTGATGACGATGGGTTGTGCAGCGCCCGCCATCTCAGCCTGCCGCTGCCGCGGGCTCCGCGGCCGGGGAAGCCGCTTCGGCACCAGCACCCGCCGCGGCAGCACCCGATTGCTTGCAGTGCTTTTCCATCTCGGAGAAGCTGGGCCGCATGTGTGCGGGTACCGCACGGCGCCCCATCTCCACGGCGAGCAGCGGCGAGACACCCTTCATGAAGGCAATCATGGTGACCCGCAGCACGTACAGATATTCATGCTCTTCGTGAGCCAGCTTGGACAGATTTGCGGCAATCGGACCAATCAGCCCGTAGCACAACAGGATTCCGAGGAATGTGCCCACCAGCGCCGCCGCCACCTTCTTTCCGATTTCTTCGGGCGGTCCGCCCAGCGCGCTCATGGTCATCACCACCCCCAGGACCGCGGCCACGATGCCGAGCCCGGGAAGCGAGTCGGCCACCGTGCTCAAGGCGCCGACGGACTGCTCGGTCTCATGCGAGTGCACCTCGATGTCAGCTTCCATCATCTGGTCGACGTCGAAAGCTTCCACCCCGCCCATCAGCACCATGCGCATGGTGTCGCAGATGAAGTGGACCGCGTGCCCGTCTTTAGCGACCGTGGGATAGGGGGAGAAGAGCTTGCTTTTGGCCGGCTCCTCGACGTCGCCCTCCACCGAGTTGGGGCCTTCGCGCCGGATCTTGTTGAAGATCTCGTACATCAGCTTCAGCGAATCGAGGTAGCGCTTCTTGTTGAAGCTCGATCCTTTCAACACCCGCAGCACCCCGCTCACTACGCCTTTGAGGGTATGCAGAGGGTTGGCGATCAGCAGGGTTCCCAATGCCGCCCCGCCGATAATAATGGCTTCGGACGGCTGCACAAGGACGCGCAGCGGACCGTGCTCCATCAGGAAACCCCCGATCACGGCGCCAAACACCACTAGAATGCCAACGATAACGAACATGATTGCGGCTTCCTGAAATCCTTTCGAAGTGAGTTTTTTCTTTCGCGGTTGACCGCCAAAACGAACTCCCGCATGCACGTCTAAGGTGCCGGCATGTGACGAATTCCTCCAATGGTTCTATCGGCGGCAGCCAAAAAAGCTTGCGCATTCCCAGCCGGCCAACCTGGCGCGGCCGTCTCGTCGCCGCGACAACTCCAGCTTCGGTCGGCTACACTGGCTTACTACTCCCATGGCATGGTTCAAACGAGAGTCCGCACCCCTCGACACCTCAGGCGAAAAGAAGGTCAAGACCGAAGGTCTGTGGGTGAAGTGTGATCAGTGCCGCCAGATCATCTGGAAGAAGGACCTCGACAGCAACTTCAATGTCTGCCCTAAGTGCGATCGCCACTTCCGCATCGACGCGCGCACCCGCCTGACGTATCTGCTGGACGATGGCAAGTACGAGGTCGAGGACAACAACCTGGTCTCCACCGATCCCCTGCACTTCACCGATCTCAAGCCTTATGCCGAACGGCTGAAGCGCTCGCGCGAGGAAACCGGCTTGAATGACGCGGTGATCAACGCGCGGGGCAAGCTCGACGGCAAGAACGTGATCGTCAGCGCGATGGAGTACTCGTTCATCGGGGGCTCGATGGGGGCCGTGGTGGGCGAGATGATTACACGGGCGGTCGAGAAAGCCACCGCGGAAAAGGTGCCGCTCGTCGTGGTCTCGGCGTCAGGCGGCGCGCGCATGATGGAAGGCGCCATCAGCCTGATGCAACTGGCAAAAATCTCCGCAGCGCTGGCGCGGATGGATGAAGCCAAAGTCCCTTACATTTCGGTGATGACCGATCCTACAACCGGAGGCGTGACCGCATCGTTCGCCATGCTGGGCGACCTGAATGTCGCCGAACCCGGTGCGTTGATCGGCTTCGCCGGCCCGCGCGTCATCGAGCAGACGATCCGGCAGAAGCTTCCCGAAGGATTTCAGCGCAGCGAGTTTCTGCTGCAGCACGGCATGCTGGATGCCGTGGTCCGACGGCATGAGTTGAAGAGTTACATCTCGCGCTCTCTGGATTTCATGCAGACGCCCGCGTGAGCGCGAACGTTTCGTGGCCTTGGAATCAAACTCACTATGAAAGCTGTGGTCGTCACTCGCGCGGGAGGTCCCGAAGTTCTGGAAGTTCGCGACGTGCCCGTACCCCAACCGGCTGACGGCGAAGTGATGGTGCGCGTGGAAGCGGCCGGAGTCAACTTCGCCGACACCATGAGCACCCATGGCACCTATAGCGGCACCCCGCCTCCGCCATTCATCTCCGGCCGCGAGTTCGCCGGGGTCGTGGAAACCACGGGCGAGCGTGTGATGGGTTACGTGCAGTGGGGCGCGGCGGCGGAGAAGATCGCCGTCAAGCCGGAACAACTGTGGCCGCAACCTAAGGGCTGGACTTCAGCGCAATCGGCGGCGTTCCCGGTCAACTTCTTCACCGCATATCTTGCTTACTGGAAGGCCGGCATCACCGCAGACTCCATGGAACCGAATCGCTGGACCGAGAATCATCGTCGCCGCGTGCTGATTCACGCTGTGGGTGGAGGTGTCGGCACAGCGGCGGTCGAGATCGGCAAGCTGCTGGACATCGAGACCTACGGCACGGCTTCATCGAATGAGAAGCTGGAGCGGGTGAAGAAGCTCGGGCTCGATCACGGGATCAACTATCGCGAGGTAGACTACGAGCAAAAGGTGAAGGAGCTAACCCACGGCGAAGGTGTGGACGCGGTCTTCGAGATGCTGGGCGGCGAGCATACGGCCAAGAGCCTGCGCTGCTGCCGGCGCTTCGGCCGGGTGATCATTTACGGCACGGCAACTGGAGAGCCGCATCAGTTCGATTCTGGCGTAATGATGGGACGAAGCCTGAGTGCGCACGGTCTTTGGCTGAGTGTGCTGGCCAAGAACCGTGACCTGATGAATCGCAGCTTACAGGCGATGGAGCCGTGGATCGCAGCCGGCAAACTGCATCCCGAGATTGGTCACACGTTGCCGATGGAACAGGCGGGCGAGGCGCATCGGTTGCTGTTGCAGCGGGCGAATTACGGAAAGATTGTGTTGAAAATCGGCAATTAGCGTTTGGCAGTTAGTTGTCGGATTTGTTCTCCTGCACCCTTCGCAACACCAGGTACTAAATGCCAAGTGCTAAATGCTAAGTGCTAAGTGCTGACATCGTGAACGCCGAACCCTGGCTGGTGCTGATCGTCTTCTTCGCAGTATGCCTTGGCATCGGCGGCCTTGGCTCCATTTTCACCGCCAGAAGCATTCGCGACTGGTATCCCCGGCTGCGAAAGCCGCCCGGCACGCCTCCCAGTTGGGTATTCGGGCCGGTCTGGACCACGCTTTACGTCCTGATGGCTATCTCCGCCTGGATGGTGTGGCGCGAGTACCACAACGGGGCCCGCGCCGCTCTTCTTATCTTCTTCGCTCAGTTGCTGCTCAACCTGGCCTGGTCGGCAATTTTCTTCGGCTCGCGGCGACCGGGGATTGCCTTAACCGAAATCGTTATTCTATGGCTCGCAATCGGCTTCAATACTTTCGTCTTCTACCTATTGCTCCCGGTTGCCGCCTATTTGCTGCTGCCCTACTGGCTATGGGTGACGTATGCGAGCTATCTGAACCTTGGGATCTGGCGGCTGAATCGATAGCTCACGGCTTCACGGCAGGATAATGCGGCTGCCGGTTTCAGTCGCGAGTTCTCCCGGTGCGCTCGCGGGCGCAAACCGTTCGCGAAGGCTATCGATGAAAGCACGGGAGAGCGGCCGGCCGGAAGTATGCAGGTGCGCCAGCCGAATCATGAAGACCAGCGCTCGCAGTACATCGCCATCGCGCAACGCGGTGTAGCCGATGTGCTGCTGCTCCAGTTTGCGGAACTCCTCGACTGATGCCCGTAGTGTGTCGACGATGGTCAGTTGGGCAGGGTTAGCCGATGTTTCCTGGTAGACCAAGCCGGAGGTGACCAGCGTCTGATAGCTGTTGGCCATCGTGCTCAGCGCGGCCATGATCTCGCGATCCTTGAGAGCGCGGTCCGCCTGCGCAACTCGCAATAGTGTTTGCAGCAGCCCCGCAATCAGCGCCTCGCGACGGTGCAGAAATTCCTGCGTCAGCTCGACCGATGGGAAAAATTCGTCGGACAGCGTCTCGCCGAAATCGCGCGGCTTCTCGTGCTGCCGCGCCTGCTGAAGGTAAGGACATTCGGCGGGACATTCGAGCGTGACCTCGCGCTGCTCGCCGCAACACTGCGGGCAGATACGATCGTGCAGCGCCAGGCAGAAGCGCTTCTCTTTACGAATATGGCAGATGGCACAGGTCAACACAGCATTGTACTAGCTGCGGACCGTGAGCCTCGGGCTCGGAGCTGGACCGCGAAATGTCGGTGATAACATCAAACACTCCAAAACTGCGCCTCTCGCATGCGAGCGTCTTCGTGACCTATAGCGCCGCCAAACTGCTGCTTGTCGTCGATCTGGTCGGGACATTTGTCTTCGGCGTTGAGGGCGCAACCTCGGCAATTCAGGGCGATCTTGATTTGTTTGGAATTCTGGTGCTGGCGTTCGCCACGGCGCTGGCGGGAGGCATCATTCGTGATCTGCTGATCGGGGACATTCCACCGGCGAGCGTTCGCGATTGGCGGTATCCGGCGGTCGCGTTTCTGGGCGGCGCCGTCGTCTTTCTGTGGCATAGCCTGGTCAGCCAGGTTCCGCAATCGTTCCTGATGGTAGTGGATGCGGCGGGCTTGTCGCTGTTCGCGGTTGCGGGTGCGACCAAGGCGCTCGACTACGGAATTCACCCCTTCCTGGCGGTGTTGATGGGCGGCATCACCGGCGTCGGCGGAGGAACGGTGCGCGACATTCTGCTGGCGCAGGTGCCGACCGTCCTTCGTTCCGACATCTATGCGGTGGCGGCGCTGGCAGGCGCTGCGGTCACAGTGGCCGGACTGCGAGCCAAGCTTCCGGCAACACTGATGACGGTTCTGGGCACGATCTCGTGTTTCGTGCTTCGCATGGTCGCAGTCTGGCGACACTGGAACCTTCCTCGTGTGACTCACCCCTGAGCGGCGCTTTCGATCGATTTCAGGTAGAGCGGGCCTTCAGGCCGGTGTTCGGCTGCACCGTAATGAAATGGTTTTGCATCCTGCGGCAATTTACTGCGGAATGCAAAACCAAAAAGAGAAAGCCACCGTTGACGCGCCGCTGAAGCGCCGCTCTACCCCAGTACGCCAAGCCCAAAGCGCTGTTGCTGTGCACGACGTTTTGCTTTTGCGGCGCTGTATGCGAAAGTAGCGCGGTGCGTGCCGCAGCGCTGATGGGACCATACGCGAACCAGACTCACGTGGGCAGCTTCGAGCTGCCCGGAGTCAACCTCTTTTCCGGCAACGAGCTCGATCCTACCGACACGCCCGACGCGGTGCTGATTTTCGGCGGCGATGGCACGATTCATCGCCACTTGGGCGTTCTTTTCGCGAAGCAAGTGCCGACGTTGATTGTCCCCATCGGCAGCGCCAACGACTTCGCTCAGTCCATCGGAATGCGTAGTGTGGGTCACTCCCTGGCGGCATGGCAGCGCTTCTGCGCGGCGGCGGACAACGTGCGAGCGATTGACCTGGGAACCATACAGCCGCTGAACGGCGATGAGGAAGGCTCAGAGGTTGCGAGCGCTGTCAAAGACGGCGAGCCCTGGCGCGGCGAGTCGCTGGAGACGTTGCACTTCGTTCCCGACGGGCCGCGACGTGATCTCCCGCAGATTGGCGGACGCATCATGCAGTCGCAGCTGCGGCGCTTGACCGAAGCCGAGCGCGAGGCGGCGCGCATAACCTTTTTCTGTTGCATCGCGGGCACGGGGCTGGACGCGGCGGTGAACCGCCGCACCTTGCAGCAGTCGCATTGGCTACGCGGACATGGAGGCTACGTGCTGGCACTGGTGCAGACGCTGGGTGGTTTTCAGCCGCCGCACGTCACCGTTTCGATTGAGAGTGATGGAGTGTGGCAGACGCGGGTCGACGAGGCCGGATTTCTGATCGCGGCCGGCAATGGCCCACAATACGGACACGGCATGCGCCTTGCGCATCGTGCGCGCATGGACGACGGTCTGCTCGATGTCTGCTTCGTGCGCACCCTGAGTAAGCTTCGACTGCTGCGGTTGTTTTATGTCGTCTATCGCGGTGGCCACATCGGCATGAAGGAGGTGGAATATTTTCAGGCCTCACGCCTGCGAATCTCGACCGACCGGCCGATGGAGATATTCGCTGATGGAGAATACATCTGCCAAGCGCCGGTAGAAATCGGCGTGCGGCGCGAGGCATTGCGCCTCATCGTGCCGGACTAGTCGCCTGACTATCCCTGTCTGCAACTTCCGCGAGTTGCGTTGCACGTGCCGCTCCTGTAACTGAGCCGCGGCGTCCGGGAGAATTCTGCAATGACACCTGGAACTCCTTCAGCGCTGACTGCGGCTGCTTCATCTGCAACAACAGATCGCCGAGCTGCTCGCGCGCGGGAACAATCGGCCCAGGAGTGACCGGCAGCTTCTCGACGGCATCCTCGGTGTCAGCAGCCTGGCGCAGAAGCGCGAGCGCGTCGTCGGATTTGCCTTCGGCCTGCGCCGCCCACGCCAGGACTTCGAGCCTCTGAATATCGACCTGCCCCGCCCAGTAGTCGCGACCCATTTTGCGAAGCTGATCTTCGAGCTGCTGAAGCGTCGCGGCTTGGGCGCGAGCGTCACTGACATGTCCGGTGTGCGCCAATCCGAGCCCCCGCGCCCATACGGCAACTGCGATCACGTGAGGAGGCGCGCTTGATGGCGGCGGCTGGATCACGGCTGCGTCGGCCCACTGCTGTCGCTCGACGGCATAACGTACCGGCATGGCGGTTGCCGCGTAACCTACCTTGAAGTCTCCGCTGTTCAACTCAGGCATCGACTTCAACTCGCCGATCACGCCGGCGGCTTCATCGTCCTGGCCATTCTGAAGGTACGCATACACCATGTAATCCATGGCGTGCAGTTCTTCGCCGGTATCACCGTGCTTGCGCGCGGCCGCCTGTGCCGCCAGATTCGATTGGATCGAATCGTCCCACATGCCGAGCCGGGTGAAGATGTGCGACGGCATATGCAGTGCGTGCGGCGCCGCTGGCGCAATCTTGGCGTAAGCCTGCGCGGCGGCCAATCCCTCGCGCGCCATCTCGGCGTTGTCGCAAGCGTGAATCATGTAGTGCGCCAAGCCGGGATGTTGCGGATGCCGCTGGTAAAGCGGTTGCAGCACCGCAACTGCGCGCTTCTGGTAGGTATGCGCCTTGTCGCTGGGCGGAGCCGAGGCGAGCAACGCGAGCGCGTAGAAGACTTGCGACTCCACATCGCGCGGATTCGCCGCTGCCAATTTCTGCATCGCCTCCGTGTAGCTTTGGAGTCTGCTCCGGTAGGTGAGCTTAGGGTCCGTCGCATACATCAAGCTCAGCGCGTTGATGAAGCCGCGCTCCCGCTCCGTCCCTCCGCCAATCTGCTGCGCGTGCTCCATCTCCTGATGACCGGGCTCCAGCTTCGACGCCGCAATCGGCGGGTCCCAAAGCTGATGGAAGTAGCTCATGGCAATTCCCCAATGGGCCATCGCACATCGTGGATCTTCTTCCGCAATCTCGCGAAAGGCGCTTTCGGCGGCGGAGTAGGCGAACGAATGCAGCAGCGCAACTGCGCGCTCAAATTGCGGCTGCACCGCCGCGGTGCATGACGTCGCGAAAGATACCGCGCCGAGTTGCTCAGGAACGCCGTGCTCATGCGTCTCCTGGGCGACCGAGGGCGTCAACAGCAGCACGATGCAGAGCGCGAGCGACGAGACCTTGATCATGGGCGCCTTGGGGCAGGGTGAAATGTTACACCGATTCGAGAAAATGCAGGAATCAAACAGAGAGCGTGCGCAAGCGGTGCTTTCGCAGATTCCGTGAGGAACCGCTACGTTTTGGGGATGGAACTCCGGCTCCTCGGTGAATTATTCTGGAACTTCTCCGTTCAGTAAGGGTCTATACTGGAAGCAGCATTCCATGGCCACAACCCCCACTCCTGCTCCTCTAAAGGAACGCCTTGCGGCTCTTGCGAATGGTTCCCCAGCGCCCCCGCCGCAGGACCCAATCATGCCTTCGCTGTTTGGCGAAGGGCAGGGACTTTATCCCCAGCGCAAAGAGACCTTCCTCTACTCCTTCATTGTGCATATGGTGGCGGTGGGTCTGCTGATTTGGTCGGGAAACTGGGTTCTCGAGCATAAAGACGAGCTCAAGCAACAGGTTACAGGGATTGTGACCGACATTAGCCCATATCTCCCGCTGCCGATCTCCAAGACGCGGGCGGGCGGTGGCGGCGGTGGCGGCGATCACGACAAGCTACAGGCGCCCAAGGGCGCGCTGCCGAAACTCTCGAAAGAGCAGATAACTCCTCCTGCGATCGTCATCCGCAACGACAACCCCAAGCTTCCGGTTCCACCTTCGGTTGTGGTTCCTCCGCAGCTCAAGCTGCCAACGGTCGGCGATCTTGGCGATCCGCTTTCGAAGATCATGGGTCCGCCGTCGAACGGAACTGGCTCAGGTGCTGGTATCGGCAGTGGTAGCGGAGGCGGTGTGGGCTCCGGTACCGGACCGGGCGTTGGTCCGGGACATGGCGGAGGCTACGGCGGCGGCGCCTATCGCGTGGGCGGCGGAGTCAGCGCTCCCAAGGTGCTGTACGATCCTGATCCGGAATATTCGGAAGAGGCGCGCAAGGCCAAGTATCAGGGAACCGTGGTTCTGTGGCTGGTCGTCAGTCCCGACGGGAAGCCGCAACAGATTCGTGTGCAGCGCTCGCTGGGCATGGGTCTGGATGAGAAGGCGATCGAAGCGGTGCGCCAGTGGCGCTTCGAGCCGGCAAAGAAAGACGGGCAACCTGTGCCCGTCATGATCAACGTCGAAGTGAACTTCCGGTTGTACTAATTAATTGACGTTACCTCTTCTCCTGGTGGTCGTTAGGGCTGTCAAAACGCATTTGACCACCGTGTACAACCACGATGGGGTCGCCCATGGTGCACTTCGCTGTGCCGCAATGCAGGATTACGTACTCGTTACACTCGGGCACAGTACTAGGGTCGTGCACGATCGAGCCGCTATCATTCGTTCCGGGCTTGCCTGTGAACACTGCCTTACTATTCGTAAATGGAGTTGAGGTGCCGAAATCCACAACAAATGAATTTGTGGCGGTGCCCTCCATCCACTGGATCATAGTGTCCCGCTCCACACAGATATAGTTGGAGGCCGAACTGCCTTGTTGCGCCGCGATCGCCACGCCACCGCGGTCGCGAATCACCATCATGCAAGGGCCATGGCCCGAGCTGGGACATGTGGGGCTACTAGCTGCTGTGCAGTCGTTTTGCCAGTCATAGTCCTGGCACTTCCCCACGTTAATTGCCGTTTGTGCGCTGCTCGAACAGCTTAAGAGCGCCAGCGCAAACGGCAGGACAAAGGCAGGCGTCTGAAACCACGCGATTTTCATGAATCGTCCTTTGTGTCTAAGATTTCGACCTCGGAGCCCGACTACTCCTAGTGGTGAACCAGCGTTGATAACGCGGGTCGGAACGCAAACCCTGAAGCTCAGGTTCTTGCGCGACCTCGTCGAGTGAGTAACCAGCGTTCACCGCTTTGCGAACGGATAGGATCGCTTTTTCGCGGCTGCCGATAATCTCATAAACCAGTGCGGATGTAAACAAACTATAGCTATTATTAGGCGTAAGCTCCAAAGCGCGGCTGATATAATTCTTTGCTTCTCCAGCTTTGCCAAGGTGTGCGTAGTAAAGTGCCATACTGCTTAGTACTTGGGTGTCGTTTGGATTCACCGGGAGTTGAGCAGCAGCGGCTTCCAGCGCCTTCTGATAAGCCTGTCTCGCCTCGGCTTGACGACCTGGAATTTGATGATAGCTGTCCGCCAGATTTCTCCACAGGTTATGGTCGTGGGGATTTAATTCTACGGCCTTCGCAGCAGCATCAGCCGCTTCTTGGTATCTGCCAAGATACATGTAGGCAGCTACCAAATTGGTCCAGCCATCCGTATCCGGCCTGATAGTCAGGCCCTTCTTCAAGACCGCGATAGCATCTTCATAACGACCCGAACCTATATAGACGCCGCCTAGGTCGTAGTAGCCCAGCGCGTTGTCGGGCGCAAGATCGATCATGGTCTTGAACTGTTGGGCGGCTTCCGAAAACCTTCCCAGGCTATAGTAGAGTGAACCCAAACCGCTATAGCCAAGCCAGTGTCCGGAGCGCCTGGCAATAACGACCTTATACGCGGCTTCAGCCTCGGGATATTTTCCCTTTACCTCATAAACCTGAGCGAGCTGGAACTCTGCTTCCACCATTGAGGGATCTTCTTCGAGGACCTGCTTATACTCGGCAATAGCCAGGTCGAGCTGTCCTGTATGCTGATAAACCTTCCCTAAAGTTATGTGCGCTGAGAGCAGTCTCGGATTTAATTCCACGGCTCGCCTGGCATTTTGCGTCGCCTGCTCGATCCATTTCGGATCTTTCGTCAAGATAAACTCATTTGCGTAAGCATTACCCAAACCGCTATAAGCTAAGGCATAATTGGGGTCTGTGGATAACGCATTCTTGAACAAGCCGATAGCTCGATCCGTATCTCCTACATCGAAGCGTTCCGTGTATCCTACCCCCTGCTCATAAAATTTATAGGCCTCGGGATGAGTTGTGCCACCGGCCGCCAGCTCTTGCCTGATCTCGGGGCTGACCTGCAGGTCGAGCATGTCCGCTACAGCCTCCCACACGCGTTGCTGCATGTCATCCAAGTTGGACGACTTCACGTGCATAAACCGCGATGCTATTTGCCGATGGTTGGCCGCATCCACCAGGTTGGCGGTAAGGTCTACGCCGTCCTGGGTGTGTTGCACGCTTCCTGTCACGGCCAGGGTAACGTTTAAGTTGCGATAGGCTTCGTCGAGGCTCTTCACGTTGCGCGTATCGCTCGACGGTACCACCCAGAACGACTTCTGATAGCGCTCCAGTTGCGACAGCTTGCTGGTGAGGCTTTCGGCCACTCCCTCGGCAAACGCCTTGTTGGCCGCATCGTCGCCTATGTTAGCGAAGGGCAGTACAGCAATGTGTTTCTGCTCGGGTAGATGGCGAAAAAGCCGGGAAACCGCTTCTATGCGAAGCAGCGTCACCACCGCGATGATCAGTACCAGGGCGGCGCCAATGGAAAGGGCGCGATACCCCATGAGCGCGGCTCGCCAGCCCCGGTCGATGCTCTCTCCCGACAGTGCGGTCCAGAACTCCTCCACGCTGGCGAATCTGCCTTCGGGGCGCGTGGCCAGGCTCTTCGCAATCGCGCTTTGCCATCGCGGGCCAATTCGCTTTCGGGTCTCGGCGTCGACGCCCTGGAATGGTTCGTCAGACGTGGCCGGCAGCTTCCCGCAAAGCATACGGTAGAGCGTCATGCCTAAGCCGTAGACATCTGTGCGCACACTGCATTGGCCACGAAACTGTTCCGGCGCCATGTACTCAGGCGTGCCCACTACCTGCGGTGCCGATGACGAGAGGGTCTCATCCAGCTCCGGGCTGGTGGCGAGGCCGAAGTCGGTGATCTTCACCGTCAGGCCCGATGCGCTCTCCAGCAGCATCACGTTGCCCGGCTTCAAGTCGCGATGCACGATACCGGCCTGATGGGCGATGGAGAGCGCAGTGAACATCTGCCGAACGATCGGTAACGCCTGCTCGCGCGATAATGGGCCATGCTGGCGAAGGTAAGCAGACAGGGTCTGGCCCGAAACCAGTTCCATGGTGAGAAACAGAACATCGCCCCGCGCACTATCCTTGTGGTGGCCAAGGTCGAAGACACGGCAGACGTTGGAATGACTTACTCTGCGCGCCAGCGCGATTTCCTGCCTGAAACGCGCGATCTGCCGCGGTGAGGACGCCCGATCCGGGGCGATGGTTTTAAGCGCTACCCTTGACTTCAGCTCCAGGTCATCAACTTCGTAGACCTCGCCCATACCACCCCGGGCGATGAATCGGACTACCTTATATCTGCCGGCGATGACATCGGCGGGCGAGAAAATTGGCGCTCTAGGGTCATCGAGTCGCTCGGTGGGAGCCGCGCAGGAAGTCCTGCCATCTTGCGACGGGGCAGCTTCCAACAGGTCCTTGGCGGCATGCAGCGGGCCTGGGTCCACACCAACCTCCAAGCGAAGTCACCGAGGTCAGAGACTTAGACAGCGCGCCCGGCAAACTGTGAGCACATGAACCGGCCAGTAGGAACAGAATGGGCGCTAGTACTGGTCGAACGCGGGAGCAGGCCTTTGACGCAGGATTATAGCCCGATCCCCTGCTGCCGGGCAGCAGTTAAGTGGAAAAAGATAAATCCTATCCGTTATCCGAGGGACCATGCCCTCGCCCGGTCGCGCTCAGAGTCGGTCGGCAAGCCGCAACAGATTCGCGTGCAGCGTTCGCTGGGCATGGGTCTGGATGAGAAGGCGATCGAAGCGGTGCGCCAGTGGCGCTTCGAGCCGGCAAAGAAAGACGGGCAACCCGTGCCCGTCATGATCAACGTCGAAGTGAACTTCCGGTTGTACTAATAGTTTCAGGGTTGCTTGTGTGATCTTACCGATTACCTGCAACTGTGCAGGTCGGCGCCCCTCGGCCGCAGAAGATTGGCACTAAGGGATAGTGAGTGTCTTTCGGGTCGCAGTGGGACAGTCTGGGCTGACGTCGTAGTAGTAGATGGCGTTCGGAACATTGGCGATGGTGGCGTTGCCTCCCGCGGGTGGGACCGAAATTGACTCGGGATTAGTAGCGGTAAACGGCCAGGTGCTGTTGGGGTCCGGGGTTATGGTGTACGTAACCGTACTTGTCGGATTGGTGAAGTTCACTGTATCCCCAGGACTGCCGTGAAAACTATCGCAAACGCTGGTAGTCACTGTAGCCATAGCTGCTCCCTCTTTTCTTTCATGTTTCTCATGCTTGTGTTCGGTGTGTTGTGACATGGGTAACTTCCTTTCATTGATTGTCTTGAGCGTCGCATGGCCGGCCACGCGTCACGCCGCCGACCGCATCCAGCTAATTATCGAGATGATCGGCCCTTTTCTGTTATTTGCCGATATCCAGGATTATTCTCGAGATTCTTGAATTCGGGGCTGTTGGCCACCCGGCTCGCAGGATAGCCAGCCCCGACCGCCTTCGCCAGCCATTCCACGGCAAGGCCGGTTTCGCCAAGATGGTTGTAAACCGAAGCCGCGTCCACCAGGATTTCCTTGTCATTGTGTCCGTACTGGAGAGCTTGCTGCAAGTAAAATAAAGCTTCCTCGCGCTGCCCGGCTACGGAATAGTAGTTCGCCAGATTACTCAGGACATCGGGGTCATGAGCGTTGACCTTCAACTCTTCCTCTGCCAGTTCTATGGCCCTATGGTACGCATCCATCGCAGCGCTCTTGGCCCCTGCGTAGTAACGCGCCTCGGCGAGATTTCCCCAGGTCACGTACTCCTTGGGATCGAGTTTGATGGCCTCTTCGTAAGCCGCGGCCTCATCGGCGAAGCGATGCAGTCCAAAATACGCGACCCCCAAATTGACGTAGGCGGCAACGGTTGGCCGGATGGCGATTGATTTCTTCAGTGGTTCGATGGCGTCGGCGTTGCGATCCATGTTCACATAGGTGGCGCCCAGGTTGACGTAGGCGGCGTGGCCCTCCGGAGCCAATGCGATGACCTTCTGGAACATCTGCACCGCTTTTGCGTATTCTTCGCGGCGATAATAGAAGGTACCCAGCGAATTGTAGCTATAGGGACTGTTGGGGTGGGCCTCGATTGCGCGCTGATAGGTTTGCTCTGCCTCCGTTATGGCGCCCTGGTGCTCATAGGCGAGCGCCAGGCCAACAAAAGCATTCTCGCTACCCGGCTCCAGCTCGAGCGCCTGCTGATACTCGGTGACAGCTTCGCGGTATTGTCCGCTGCCGTCGGCAATCAGGCCCAGGCAGGTATGGCCGGCAGCCCCGGCATTGCCCAGCGCGACCGCTTTGTTGCACTCCTCTCGGGCAAGAATCGTCCAGTGTTTGTCTCTGGTCAGCCAATACCTGCGCCAATAGGCTTCGCCGAGAGCGGCGTTGGCGGTGCCGAAGTTGGGATCCAATTTCAGCGCCTCGTTCAACATCAAAATGGCGTTCTCAACGTTTTCCGCGCGGGCGAAATTCAGCAGATAGCCACGGGCCTGAAGATAATAGCTATATGCGGCAGGATTGCTGGTGCCGTGAATCCTAAGCGCCGCCTGCTCTTCCGGCTGTAGCTTGAGCCGCAGCGCCTTCACTGCACCCGCTGCCACGTCGTCTTGAACCGAGAACACATCCGTCGCCGGGACGGTAAGCGAATCACCTCCAATGACGCTGCCGGTCTGGGCGTTGAGCAATGAATAACTGACGCGAATAAATTCTCCCGACCGCTCCAACATAACCACCAGACCAACGTTGGCGCCGAATTGCTTGCGCGCTTCGGCAAGCGAGCTGACGCCACGCTCCTGCAAATTGCGCGCCGGTATGATTTCCAGCGCGCGGTTCTCGCTCAAGGGTCCCAACTTGGCGGCCACGCTCTCCACCACGCCCTGCCCCAAGGCAGTGAGCTTCTCATCGCCCGCGATGTCCTTGAAAGGTAGGACAGCCAGGACCGGGATCTGTGGCAGGCTCTGGGGCAAGGTCTGCGACAAGGTTGAAGATTTTTCGCTTGCCGGCGGGCGGAAAACGTTTCGAACAACGCCGGACCAAAACAGTGCAATCACCGCAATCAGAACGCAGGCAGTCGCGGCGTACGGGAGAGGGTGCCGCCGCACACTTTCCAGGACCGCTCTTGGAACGGAGTGGCCATACCGCCGCTCACCGGAGAGTGCGTACCAGAAGTCCTCCATGGTTTCAAAACGCTCACTGGGAGTTACCGCCATCGCCTTGGTGATGGCTTCCCGCCAGCGCTGTGGAACTCGCCGGCCGGTACTGCCGCTGGTCTGCACTTTCGCGCCGGCCGACGGCTTGCTGCTGGCTGATAGACCCCGGCCGCTGGCCAGCGCTTTGCTGCTGCTGGCTTGTCCCTTGAAAGGATTTTCGTAGTTGTTGGGTACCGTTCCCGTGACCATCTGAAACACGGTTACGCCCAGGGCGTAAATGTCGGTGCGCGTACTGCACTGGCCGCGAAACTGTTCCGGCGGCATATAGTCGGGCGTGCCGACAATCTCGGTGTGTGTGCTGGAGATGGTTTCCTGCGTCTCGGGATTGGTGGCGAGTCCGAAATCAGTGATCTTGAGGCTGGGGCCAGTGCCCGGGGGCAGCAGCATCACGTTTCCCGGCTTGAAATCGCGATGCACAATGCCCAATTCGTGCGCCGCCGATAAGCCCGATACCATCTGGCGAATTAGAGGCAGCGCTTCCTGGCACGACATCGGTCCCTTCGCGCGCAGCCGCGCCGACAAAGTTTCTCCGGGTACCAGTTCCATGGTGAGGAAGAGAACTTCGCCATGCTTTTCGTCTTTGTGGCGGCCGAGATCGAAGACCCGGCAAACGTTAGGATGACTCACGGTTCGCGCCAGCTGAATCTCCTGGCGAAAACGATCGACCTGACGCGGAGATGAGGCCCGCGACGGGTGGATGGTCTTCAGCGCGATACGGGAACGCAGCTCCAGGTCATCGACCTCATAGACCTGTCCCATTCCACCCCTGGCGATGAAACGCACCACCCGGTAGCGGTCGCCGATGATCTCGTCGGGCGAAAAGATTGGAGCGTCCGGAGCGGACTCAGAGAGGGGGACCCGGCTATCGCGCGAGCCGGCTGCGACAACTCCGTTATTCTCCCCGGGCTGATCGCGCGGTTCCACAGAAAAACCCTCCAGCGCAGTACCTGGTTGCGAGAACTAAGTAAGCCCTCTTTCCAAATATAGGCACGTAGGGTGACCAAACCAGCGCCAAGGAGAGCGCTCGGGCGGCCAGATGCGGAGCAGGACCATTTGAGGCAGGATTATAGTTGATTCGTCACTATCGGGCGACAGCCAATCGCATTGACCGTTTGGAGGTTATTGGCGATCGTTCGGGCCCGGTCCCGGCCCGCTCGCGCCCCCACGCATTGAGCTGCCCACAATCCGGATGAATACAAGAACGGCAATGACCGCCAGGATGCGAAGCCATAACGGCCAGTGGCGCGCCGGTGGATGGTCCTGTGGAGGCAGCTTGGCCAGCGCATCAGCGCAGCCGACTGACAACAGCAGAATCAAGCCGGCAAGTTGGTTTTGCACATTCACGGTCGGAGGCGGGCAATCGCTTGCAGCAGGATTGTACAAGAGCGCTTGGCCCTTGGCGCTTGATATTTGGTACGTTGCGGGTCTAACCGTCAAGGCCGGGACAATCAACTCTCAGCGCTTGTTGCTGGCTACTCGATGCCGATCGCCAGGGGCTGCAATTAAAGACCCGGGACCAGCTCTGCGCCAGCTGGTCCCGGGTTGAGCGACTGCAACACGAATCTAGCCTTTAGCGGCGCCAGTTCCGTGCATCTTCGCGCGCTCAATCAAGCTCTGTACCTGGTCCTTCTGCGGATAATCGGGATTGGTAGCCAGCAGTTTCTCCCACACCACGACCGCCCCTTTGGGATCGTTCTTGCCTTGCCACTTGACGATGCCAAGATTGAAGAGCGTTCCTGGATGATTCGGCCGCACCGCGAGCGCCTTCTCAAAGTTCATGATGGCTTTGTCGGGATCGCCGGTGTACCAGTAGGCGGTGCCCAGGTCGGTGCGAACATCGGCGTTGTTGGGCTGAACCGCGAGCGCCTTTTCGTAGTATCCGATGGCTTGCGGATAGGCCTGAGCGTCGTAGTACAAGTTGCCCACCTTGCTTAGCGCCTCAAAGTCCTGCGGGTTGCTTTTCAGCTGCGTCAGATACGGCTCCGCGGCTTTGGCCAAGGCCTCTGGGGAAATTGCCGGTTGCTGTTGCGGCGAGCCAATACCGGGAAGTTGAGCGGAACTCATTGGCGCAGCCCCCGGCACCATACTTGCCGGCGCGGCGGCTTGTGCGCTCTCGCTTGCCGGAACCGTGGTCGCCGAACCACGGGCGAAATAACCAACGGCAATACCAATGGCGAGTGTAATAACCGCTAGCGTATACGCCTGCGCGGTGGTGAAGCCGGTTGCTGTTTGCGCAGATTTGGACATTTCGTAGTTACTCCTTCGGTAGCAACTAGCCGCTAGCAATCAGCAACTAGCGCTGTCACTTTGTTGTTCAATTTGAAAGCTCCGCTGACGGACTTCACTGCCTGCTGGTTGCTGACCGCTAATTCTTCTCCGCCACCATCGATTGCTGCAAGTGAAATAACCGTCCCACCGCGGCCGCCAGCATTTCCTGCTCTGCCCGCTCCGGGAGTTCCTTTAACTCGCGCGCCAGCGAGCCGGCGATGCGCCGCGTGATGTGTGCTGTGAGCGCCGTCAGCGCCACATCCTGGTCCTCGGTAAAGGGGCCGAATTCTTTCCGCAGCACATCCAGCTCCTGCTGGCAAAGCTCGTCCAGCCGGTTGCGCAGAGCAATGATAGTGGGCACAATCCGCTCCGCCATTAGCTTGCTGCGAAAGCCCTGCACTTCAGCCTGCACGATTTTTTCGGCACTCTCGGCGGCTGCCTGGCGGCCGGCAGAGTTGCGTTTGACGACGTACTCCAAGTCGTCCATATCGAAAAGATGTACGCCTTCCACTTCTCGTGTTCCGGGCTCGATATCACGGGGAACCGCGACGTCAATTAAGACCAGCGGCCTCTGCTTCCGTGCTTTGGAAATCTGTATCGCTTCCTGCCGCGTCAGGATGAAATGCGGAGAGGAGGTCGAGCTCACTACGATGTCGGCAATCTTCAGCTGCTCGATCCTGTTGGCCCAGGAAACGGACGTGGCACCCAATTGGTTCGCAAGCTGTTCGCCGTGCGATGCGGTCCGGTTCAACACCTTCACCCGGTTCGCGCCAGCCTTCATCAGGTAATGCGCGGCGCGCTCGCTCATCTTTCCGGCTCCGACCAGCAACAGCTCCCGCCCGGTCAGGTCTCCCAGAACTTCACGCGAGAGTTCGACTGCAGCATAGGGCACCGATACAGCCGAAGCCCCCACGGCGGTCTCGGTCCGAATGCGCTTGGAAACCGTGAGCGCCTTCTGCATTACTGCGTCGAGAAATCGGCCGGTGGTACCCGCTTCCTGGGCTTGCGCCCATGCGTCCTTCATCTGGCCGGTTATTTCCGGCTCGCCCAGCACCATGGAGTCGAGGCTGGAGGTCACCCGGAACATGTGGGTAAGAGCAACGTCATCCATCAGGCGATAGAAATGCGACCACTCGCAGAGCTTAAGCTGGTACTGCTGCGTCAGGAAACGAAGCACGGAGTTGGCGGCCGCGGGAACGTCGCTTGCCCAAACGATGAACTCGGTGCGATTGCACGTGGCCAAAGCAATAACTTCTTCGATCCCCTCGGAGCGGACCAGTTGAATCAAGGCTTCCGGGCGGCGATCAGGACTGATCCAGAAGCGTTCGCGGACCGCGACCGGCGAGGTGCGAAAGTTCAGGCCAACAACTGCCAATGTGGGTTCCAAGGGCACCTCTCCTTCGGGTCTGCAGAATACAAAAGCACCGGTCATGCCATTCCTGAAACCGCGTGTAATAGAGGCTAAGTAAAGGTCTTGGCGGGATTTATCGTTCAGCGCGAAATATAAACAAACGGTTGCCGGCGAATTTTAGCGGCATATCACCCGCCGACAGCGGGTTTTTGCCCCGAGTTGGCAGCCGGCGTTAGGTAAGACCCTCCTCCCGGTACGCGAGGTTACATGTGAGGCCAGCAGATGAAATGTTCTGGCGAACAGGGCGTTCGGAGGAGTAAATTGGCGTTGCAGTAATACACGCGCTTATCTGAACCTCCGCGCCCACGGGAAGCGCTTGCTCAAGGAGAGAAGAACCTGATGAGAAACAAGTGGTTAACCTGCATCGCATTGTTGAGCATGATGCTCGCGCTCGCCCTACCACCGATTGCCGCAGCCGACGCGGCCGCCGATTACAAAGCTAAATGTGCCGGCTGCCATGGCGCGGACGGTAGCAAGAGCATGATGGGCGCCAAGCCCCTGAATGGCGCCGAAGTACAGGGCATGTCCGACGCCGATCTCGACGGCGCGATCACCAATGGCAAAGGCAAGATGCCTGCCTACAAAGGCAAGCTCACCGATGCCCAGATCAAAGACCTGGTCGGATACATCCGCACCCTCAAAAAGTAATCTGACCTGCGCGTGCGCGGGACAACCTTGGCGGCTCCTTTCGTGGGCCGCCTTTTTCTTGGATCAAGGGGAGACGATCTTGAGGCGGGTGCCCCACTCATCATCCTCGTACTCGCCCAGGTTTCGAAACCGCGAGGTTCTGGCCTGAACCCTAGTTGCTGGTGTCTTGGTAACTGGTCGAGATATTGTCGGGAATACAACCGACATACTCGGCTGCCTGGTTCTGAAACTGACGGTAGATCTTTCGGCCAAAAGCCAGACCCGTCGGATCCACCTGGATCGATATGACAAGCGGGTAATAACTAGTTTCGCTGGAGATGGCTTGGGACCAATTCTCGATAGCCGACTCGTATTCCGGGCTGGTCGGATTGTTTCCCAGAAAAAATGTTACCGCGTATTGTACTTGGTATCCTGGAGCCCAATTCCCCGGCCCAGGCTGTCCGTTCTGAAACTGTGCCTGAAACCCACTTTGGTCGTAGGAGGGCGCCCCGGGCGATACGATCGCGCTGGTTGCGTTGCTCGGGTTGGCGGCAATCGTCGCGAGCCCGTTAATCGCATTGCTCAGGTAGCTGACGAACAGACCATACAGGTACACCTGCATGACGTAACCGCCGGTCGGAGGATAGGCCGGCTTTTTCGTGAAATAGTCCTCAATGTGCGTGGCGGCCGGTAACTGGTCGCTTTTGCTGGCGGCTTGAAGCATCGCCTGCCAGTTTTCGTATGTCGGGGACGCAAGCAGATTTTCGTGCAAGCCGATCAGCGTATCGATCTGTCCCGCCACCAGGGAGAAGTTGCTTTTGGTCCCACTCTCGTTCGTCTGTGTGGCCCACGAGTACTTCAAAAGGGACCCCCCATCCAAGATCCATTGGTCATCCAGCTGTTGGTACCCGCTTGACCAGGACGAATAGGGAGGATTGTCCCCGCTGGTTTCCGTATTGGTGTAGGCCGAGATATATGTGAGTCGTCCCCTCGGTAAGCACGCTCAGAATCGCCTGGGCACGTCCCTGGAAGCGGCTGGCGTAATCTGCAACATTCTGCCAGTTCGTGTTTTGGTCGGCGCTGTCGGTGGCGAACATGGCTCTGGCCTGGTAAATCGCAAGGCAGATGTGGCCTAACGTTAGATACAGGGGCAGGGTCTGGATCGCCTGCATGGTTTCCGTATCCGTCAGGCCATTTTCGAGAGACCATTCCTCCATGGTATTGGCCTGAGTGTCGGCGTCATTCAATGCGTTAGAGGCATCGGAGCCATTCAGGTAAGTAAAGATAGTGCTGTTGCTCTGACCACCACTTTTTTCGTTCGGTAGGTTGACGGAGAGGAAGTCGATACCGGTCTGTGCGCTCGCCTGAGCGGAACTTATGGCCGACGATTCCAGTTCAAGGTGGATGATCTGCTTCAGGTCTGTTTCGAGTGTTGATACCATCCCAGCGAAACCACTCTTCTGATTCCCGAACACTTCCTGGTAAAGATCGTAGGCCGACTTGCCAGCCCCGATTATGCTCGTGACCACGCTGATAAGCTGCTGCAATAACTCGATTGGTATCAAGCTTTGTCCCTCCGTTTGGCGCCAGACTATACTCCCGCAGGAGACCCATGGTCAATCCAGCCCGGTTTTTGGGTGCCGTTTGAAGTCTGATTTCAGACAGTGCCGGCTTTTGGCATTCCCGTGTTGCTCGCGGAGCTATACTCGCAAGCTGGCTGCGATTCCCCAAATGTGCGTAGTGGAGGCGAGATGAAGGACGACCCAGCACCGAAGCCCGATCCCTCTTCCGGGCTGACGCGGCGCGAATTCATCAAGATTTCGGGAGTGGGAGTCGCGGCTCCGCTGGTCGGGCCAACCCTGTTGCGCGCGGCCGGCGAAGACGTCGTGGTGCATGGGCCGGGAAAGGTCCCCATCGCGCTCAACGTCAACGGCAATAAGTTGAATGCGGAGCTCGAGCCTCGCGTGACGCTGCTCGACGCGCTGCGCGACGAATTCGATCTCACCGGGGCCAAACGCGTCTGCGATCGCGGTACCTGTGGCGCCTGCACCGTGCTGATGGAAGATAAGCTTGTCTATGCCTGCATGGTGCTCGCCATCGACGTGCAAGGCAAGAAAATCACCACCATCGAGGGCCTGGCTGAAGGTGATTCGCTTACCCCGGTCATGCAGGCTTTTGTCGAGCATGATGCCCAGCAGTGCGGATTCTGTACTCCGGGATTCGTAATCGCGACCACGCATTTTCTAGAGCAACATCCGCATGCGACCGAGGAAGACATCCGCCGAGGCTTGAGCGGGAACTTCTGCCGCTGCGGGACATACGATGGCATTCGCGCGGTGGCGCTGGCGCGAAAGACGAACGAGGCACAGTCTTGACCGGTGGTGCCCCAGGTTCGGCCATCGTTTGGCCTAACCTGGGCCCAGGTTAGCCTCCAAAAGACGGGACGCGAACCTGGGGCACCGACCCTGAACCACCTTGACGTCGTGGTAATGAGGCATTCATGAGCGAATATTCCTGGCCCGATCCCGCATCTCGTCCCCTCCTCGGCAAGCGCATCTCACGCGTGGACGGGCCGATTAAGTCCTCCGGCCGCGCCAAATACACCTACGACTACAACCCCCAAGGTCTGCTGGCAGGCGCGATTCTGCGCTGCCCGCACGCGCATGCGCGAATCGTTAGCATCGACGCCTCGGCTGCCCAGAAGATGCCCGGGGTAAGAGCGGTAGTCGGCGTCCAGAAGCCCGGTACCGAGATCTTCTGGGCAGGAGATGAGGTCGTCGCCGTTGCCGCAGTTGACGAGCGCACGGCGGCAGACGCCATCCGTTCCATCAAGGTTCAATATGAGGTCTTGCCGCACTTCGTTTCCGACGCCGAGCCCCCCAGAAACATCGCCGCGACCGCCGGCCCGGTCAGCCAGGAAGAGTTCGAAGACATGGAAGACAACCAGGTGCCCGACGATCAAGTCATAACGGCAATTAAGCATCAGGGCATCAGCTTTCATCCCGAAGAGAAGTATCTGAAGGAAATGCAGGAGTCGGGCGTCGATCCCAAGGTGATTCAGGCGCTGCGCACGGCAAAGTATGTCGAAGCAACCGGGCCAAAATCGCCCTACAAGAAGACCGCGCTCCAGAAGCAGGGCGACCCCGACAAAGCTTTCGCGTCGGCAGCGGCGGTCGTCGAAGGACTCTACGGCGCGTCGTGCATCACGCATTGCTGCCTCGAGACCCACGGAATGGCTTCGGAGTGGACCAGCGACAAAGACCTGCTGGTTCACATCTCGACCCAGAACCTTTCCGGCATCGCGCCGCAGATCGCCGAGCCGGTCGGAATTCCTGCGGGAAACATTCAGGTCATTCAGCATTACGTTGGCGGCGGGTTCGGCAGCAAATTCTCTCCCGATCGATGGGGCATCGCGGCCGTGCAGTTGTCGAAACAGGCGAACGGCAAGCCGGTGAAGATCATGCTCGACCGCGCCTCCGAGCAGGAGGTCGCGGGTATGCGGCCCTCGGCCTTCGCGCGGGTGAAGATAGCCGCCGACAAACAGGGCAAGCTGGTCGCATGGGAATCGCGTTCATGGGGTACGGGCGGCATGGGCGGCGGCGGTACGCCTCCGCTCCCCTACATCTTCGAGATTCCCAACCAGCGCAAGCAGCATGTCGCGATCTCGACCAACCAGGGCAGCGCCCGCGCGTGGCGCGCGCCCAACCATCCGCAGGCCGCGGCGATCACCATGTGCGCCATGGAAGATCTCGCGGCGAAACTGAACCTGGATCCGGTAGAGATGCTCGCGCGCAACCTCGAACTCACTGGCCCCCGCGCCAAGATTTATCGCGATGAGCTGCCCATTGCTGCCGAACTGATGGAATGGAAAAAGTACTGGCATCCGCGCGGCGACAAGGCCACCGGACCGGTCAAGCGCGGCCTCGGGCTTTCGATTCACACCTGGGGCGGCCGCGGCCATAACAGCGATTGTGACCTGACGATTCATCCTGATGGCTCAGTCGAGATCAAGATGGCCACACAGGACCTGGGCACCGGCGCGCGGACGATCATCATGATCGTCGCCGCCGATACGCTCGGCATTCCAATGAGCAACGTCAATCTGCTGATCGGCGACAGCCGCTATCCCGTCTCAGGCGCGAGCGGCGGCAGCACCACCTCGGGCGGCGTAACGTCTTCAACCCGCCGCGCTGCCGTTGACGCACGCGATGCACTGTTTGCCAAGGTTGCACCCGCACTGAATGCCAAGCCCGAAGATATGGAAGCGGTGAACGGGACTGTCCGGGTGAAGAACGATCCCAGCCGCGTCTTATCTTGGAAAGAGGCTTGCAGCAAAATGGGCGCGATGCCGCTGACCATACGCGGCAAGAATCCCGACAAGTCGAAGCCTCCCGACCTTACCAACAGCGGCGTCGGCGGCGTGCAGATGGCCGACGTCTCCGTTGATACCGAGACCGGCATCGTGCGCGTGAACAAAATGGTCGCGGTGCAGGATTGCGGCCTCGTCGCCGACGTTACGACCGCGGAAAGCCAGGTCAAGGGCGCGCTCATCATGGGCATCAGCTACGCGCTCTATGAAGAGAAAATTCTCGACCCGGTGACCGGACGCATGCTGAATCCGAATATGGAGTTTTATCGCCTGGCGGGCATCGCCGACATTGGCGAGCTAAAGGTCCATATGATGACCGGCAAAGGCTACGACGAGCGCGGCGTGATTGGACTGGCCGAGCCGCCGGTGGTGTCGCCGGGCGCAGCGATCTCGAATGCCGTGGCGAACGCGATCGGCGTGCGCGTCCCGTTCCTGCCGCTCACGCCGGACCGTGTGCTGGAGGCGCTGGAGGACAGTGCGTAGGCGTTCAGACCTCTATCCGAAGCGAAAGTAATTAGCCCAGCGCGGAAGCTTCCACTCGGAATTGGAAGAGTCCGTAAAGGTGCGCTGATCAGAGGCCCTGAGCAATCGCGGGTACAATCGGAGCGCACAAGGGACTGCGACTCCATGTTCCAACTCTTCTTCGTCGCCATTGCCGTGGTCGCCGCCAGCATCCACGTCGCCGTCTCACCTGGCCGGCGCGCCAGCGGCGCAGCCATCGCGGGAACCTACCTCATCTACCTCTTCGTCATTTATGTCGGCCTGATGGGACTGCTGACGGCCTACGCGCACGTGTTCCGTCCGGTGCAGACTTCGGCTTCCATTGGTTGGTCCACCAGCCCCTATGAGTACGAGGTCGGCATGGCCGACCTGACCGTCGGAGTGCTGGGTGTATTGTGCGTCTGGTTTCGCGGCAACTTCTGGCTGGCAACCGCAATCGCCAATCTCGTCTGGCTGGAAGGCGACGCCGTCGGTCACATTCGACAAATGCAGGAGTACAACAACCACGCCGTCAACAACTCCGGAATCTTCCTGTATCTCGAAATCATGGTGCCGCTGATCATCCTGCTGCTCACGCTCTATCACCGCCGGAAGACTGCGGCCAAAATACTCTAGGTATGGATTGGCAGTATCACCGGTTGCGAGATCATGCCTTGTGCGGCATCGCGGCGTATGTTTTCGCGGACGAACCGTACGCGCTGACTGCTGATTGCTTAAGTGCTTCCCACCATCGACGAGGCGCGCGCCACCTCCGGCGGGAGCTCCAGCTTGCGGCCTTTTTGACTGAAGCGCGGCTGATGCATTACTCCCCACTTGTTCAACTTGAATTCCAGCGAGGTACCCAGCACGCCGAAGCCGTATTTCACGCTGCGACGGAAATTGATCGACGAGGCCTCAGCGAAATACTTCGTCGGGCATGAGACTTCGCCGATGCGAAAGCCGAAATGCACGCACTGCGCCAGCATCTGATTGTCGAAGACGAAGTCGGGAGAGTTTTCCATCAGCGGCAGCGTGGTCAGCACCTGGCTGCTGAAGGCGCGATAGCCGGTGTGATACTCGGACAGCTTGACGCCAAGAAAGATGTTCTCGAATGCGGTCAGGAAGCGGTTGGAGACGTACTTATAGAGCGGCATGCCGCCGTGCAGCGCCTGGCCGCCGATGATGCGTGAGCCCAGCACCACATCGTAGACCTCGTACGCCACCATGCTCGCCATGGCCGTGATCAGCAGCGGCGTGTATTGGTAGTCCGGGTGCACCATGATGACCACGTCGGCGCCCGCGGCCAGCGCCTCGCGATAGCAAGTCTGCTGGTTGCGGCCGTAACCGTAATTCCTGTCGTGCACGAAAACCAGCAGGCCCAGTTGCTTGGCCACCGCAACCGTCTGGTCCTTGCTGTAATCGTCCACCAGGATGCGCGTATCAACGATGTCCGGAATCTCGCGGACCGTCGCCTCCAGCGTCTTCTCCGCGTTATAAGCAGGCATTACGACTGCCACACGTTTGCCATTGATCATGAGTAGCCCCGGCCGAGCCCTAACATAATAACCCGGATGTGCCGGCTCCCAGCACCCCAAGGGTGGCGATTTCCTGAAGTTTCATCCGGGATCGGAACACGCCTTCCCATAACCGTTCATGCCGTCTGCTAATCTGAACAGCTTCGGATGCCTCCCACCCTCTTTCTGATCGCGGCGATTTGCGCGCTTCTAAGCGCCGCCGGAACCATCTACTTCGCTCTGGTCATCCGGGCGGCGCTGCGGTTCCAGCGCGAGGTGCGCCCGCAAGCGGAGGCCGTGTTCACGCCTCCCGTCAGCATCCTGAAGTCGCTCAAGGGGCTTGACCCGCACATGTACGACGCCTTTCGCAGCCACTGTGTGCTCGATTATCCCGAGTACGAAGTCCTGTTCGGCGTTCACGATTTGAATGAACCGGCGCTGGAGCTGGTAAAGAAATTACAGGCGGAATTTCCCGACCGGCAGCTGCGCATCGTGCCTTGTCCGCAAGTGCTGGGATTAAACGGCAAGGTGAGCACGCTGGCGCAGATGCTGCCGCAGGCGCAGTACGAGCACATCATCATCAACGACAGCGACATTGTGGTGGATTGGGATTATCTGCTGCGCGTGTTCGCCCCGATGGCGTCGCCCCAGGTTGGCATGGTGACCACCCTCTATCGCGCGCTACCCGGCAAGACTCTGGGATCGCGGCTGGAGGCGCTCGGTATCAGCAGCGATTTTGCCGGTGGAGTGCTGGTTGCACGCGCTCTGGAGGGCGGCATTCGCTTCGGTCTGGGAGCCACCATCGCGACAACGAAAACCATCTTGCACGAAATTGGCGGGCTCGCGTCGCTGGCCGACTATCTGGGCGACGACTACGAGATCGGGGCGCGCATTGCCGCCGCAGGTCACCAGGTTGAATTGTCTGACGCCGTGGTGGAAACCGCGCTCCCCAACTACTCCCTTCGCGACTTCTGGCAGCACCAGTTGCGCTGGGCGCGCAACATCAAAGACCGCCGTCCCGCGCAATACTTCGGACTATCGGTCACGTTCGGATTGCCCTGGGCCATCCTGTCCGTAATGTTTTGGCTGAGTTGGTGGTCGTGCCTGGCGCTGGCCGCGGCGGTGATGGCGCGGTTCGCGTCGGCAATCGTTGTCGGTCGCGGCGTGTTAGAGGACGACTATGTCGGCCGCGATCTTTGGCTGATACCGCTTCGCGACTTCGCCGCCCTGGCCATCTGGTTCGCAAGTTTTGCCGGCAATACCGTCGAATGGCGGGGACTGCGATTCAAACTGCGAAAAGGCAAGCTGGAAAAAATCTAGAACACCTTTGAATAATTACGAGGGAGAGCACTGGATCACCATGGAAGCAGTGAAATCACGGAAGGCTTTGGAGTCAAGAATTCCGTGTGTTCCGTGTTTCCGTGGTGAATAACTCCGTCTGGGCTCGGTATTGTTAATCGTGGGCCTGTGGAACGCGGTCACGCACGAATTCAATTGAGCGCTGCACCGGGGTTATACGGCCTTCCTCGCCAAACTCGTAAGGCTCGCCCCGCCAGAAGAATTTGTTGCCGGCAAAGCTGAGCACCCATGTGCCAAAGCCCAGCAGGTCGCGCACCGGATAAAACCAGCAAAGCCTGAGGCAGCGCCGGTCGCGAATCACGCCCCATCCGATCGCCAGAGCCAGCAACATGCGGTTCAGCCACGAGGCAACAAAAACTTCCGCGCCGAGTTGCACGTTGTGCTGGCTGCCAATGCCGAGCAACAAGGCCAGCAGGCCAAACGGCACGGCATAGGTCAGCCCCGAACCGACATGGCCCCAGGGTCGTGAGAATCGCGTGCTCTTCATCCAGCGCAGCTGATCGCCGAAGGTACGCCGCAGCGAACGGCCGGCCAGCACGTGTCCCACAATGTAGTGTGAAAGGACGACCTGATATCCCGCGCCGGCGATCAGATGGCCCAGCACGAAGTCGTCGGAGTAGAACTGCGCTGCCTCCCGCATCCCGCCGATGGCGTCGATCGCATCGCGCCGCACCGCCATGGCCGCGCCCAGCGCGAACTTCATGCCTTCCATCATGTCGGCGACCATAACTCCCGCCGGCATCTCCACCGACATGCCCAGCGCTTCCAGTTGCGACCACAAATCTTCCGCGGGAATTCCCTGGTAGAGGCAGGTGACCATCCCCACTTCCGGCTGCAGCAGCGGCGGGATCACGTTGCGCAGGAAGTCAGGCCGCACCAGGATATCGCTGTCACTAATCACGAAGTAGGAATCGTCGGAGGAACCCATCATCTTCGCCAGCGAAAAAACCTTGGCGTTGGGCCAGGATGGATCGCCCGATATGACCACCCGGGTGCGCACGTTCGGATATTTGGCGCAGAGCTTCGCGATGACGGTCAGAGACAGATCTTCGCTATTACGCGCCCCGAAAATGATCTCGAAATTGGGATAGTCCTGCCGGAAGAAGCTCTCCAGCGTCTCCTCCAGCCTCGGCTCCATGCCATGGACCGGCTTCAGCACCGTGACCGGCGGCAGGCTCTGCAACTCGACCGAATCCGTTTGCTGATGTAGCCGGCGGGCTTTGCGCTCGTGGCGAAGGGCCGCGATCAGGGCCATCGCTAGAAATATGGTCGAGGTGAGCGAACCGAAGAAGGCCAGGTACCACAGCAGGTGCCGAAATAAATGCTCAACGAGGGTGGCCCCTGCCGGGATGAGAGCGAACATAGAATCTGCTATTGTACCTGCTGCTCCGACGAAGCGGCACTGTGTTCTGTAGGCTTGCTGAATTCACCTTCCGTGTCGAATGCCGCCAGCGTCGCCTGACCCAGGCTGATGCCGCCATCGTTCGGCGGGACCGCATGATTGGTCCAGAGTCGCAGCGGTCGCGAGCCGACCAGACTACGCACATCCGCGAGCAGAAGCTCATTCTGGAAGACGCCGCCCGACAGCACCACAGTATCCAAGTTGTAGCTCCCGCAGAGGGCCACGATCGCATCGCACAGCCCTTGCGCAACCCCGCGCTGGAACGCCCTCGCGATGTCGCATGCTGAGCGGCCGCGCTTGCGATCTTCGGCCACGGCCAGCAGCAGCGGGCGGAAGTCGAGCTCTGCATCAGCAAAGGGAAATGGGTAGGCTTGCGAGCTCGAACTCTTGCGGGCCAAGGCCTCCAGCCACATAGCGGCCTGGCCTTCGAAGGTAATTGGGCGCGTGAAGCCCAGCAGCGCTGCCGCGGAATCGAACAGGCGGCCGATCGAAGTCGTGGCAAAACTGCGCACATCTTTCGTGACCAGCTGCAAAGCGCTCCGATAACGAACCGGGAAATCGAATGGCGCCGCGCCGACGTCGGGCAGTCCTTCGATTTGCGCTAGAAATCCCGCCGCCGCTTGTACCGGATTTTGCGCGGCAGCGTCTCCGCCGGGAAGCGCCGCTGGCCGCAGATGAGCCACCCGCTGGAAGCCCTCGCGCACGCTGCCGGCGAAGAATTCGCCGCCCCAGATGCTGCCGTCGTCGCCATAGCCGGTGCCGTCGCAACTCACCCCCAGGACGCGCCGTTCCCACTCCCCGCGCTCCGCCAGCACCGAAGCGACATGCGCCCGATGATGCTGCACGGAAATTCTCCTGCCAGCCTTAAGCCCTGCGGCGTGGGTTGTCGACAGATACTGCGGATGAGAGTCGTGCGCCACCAGCAACTCACTCCAGTTCACGTCATACATCGAGACCAGATCGCGAATCGTTTCCTGGAAGGCCTGAAACGCCTGATAGTGGTCGAGGTCTCCGATGTGTTGGCTCACAAATGCCTGGCCGTCGACCACCAGCGTCACCGTATTCTTCAGGTCGGCGCCCAGCGCGAGGATGGGACGCCTCGTCGGCAGCTTGGCCACGGCCCCCGGAGCGTAGCCGCGTGACCGCCGCAGAATCGCTGGGCCGAAGGCGCCCACGCGGGCCACCGAATCGTCCACCCGGCGCGCGATGGGACGCTCGCCGGCGAGAAACGCATCGGCTACGCCAGCCAGGCGCTCCAAGGCGTCCCGCTCCGTGTAGGCGATGGGTTCGCTGGAGCGATTGGCGCTGGTCATCACCAGAATCTCCGGCGCGCCCGCGGCAAACAGCAAATAATGGAGCGGCGTGTAGGGCAGCATCACGCCCAGTTCGTCGTTGTCGGGAGCGACGCCCGGCAACTCCAGCTTCGCCGGGGCGAGCACGATGGGGCGGGCAACACTGGTCAGCAGCGCCTCGACCTCAGCCGTTACATCGACAATCGCTCTCGCCGCATCCACGTCCTTCACCATCACCGCGAACGGCTTTTCCTTGCGATACTTGCGCTCGCGCAAGGCATTCACCCCGGCGGCATTGCGGGCATTGCACGCCAGGTGATAGCCGCCGAGCCCTTTGACCGCGACAATCTTTCCTTCGCGCAGAAGCTCGACTGACTTTTGCACGGCCGCAGCGTCGCCGCGCACCATCTCGTCGCCGTAATGCAGCGTGTAGTGCGGACCGCATTGCGGACACGCGACCGGCTGCGCGTGAAAGCGGCGATTGGCCAGATCGTGATACTGCTCCGCGCAAAACGAATCCAGCGGCCAGTCTTTCATTGTGGTATTCGGACGGTCGTACGGGAGCGCGAGGACCACCGTGTAGCGCGGTCCGCAGTCAGTGCAGTTGATATAGGGATAGTGAAACCGTCGATCAGCCGGATCGAACAGCTCCTTCAGGCACGCGGCACAGATCGGCAGGTCGGGCGTGATACGAACGGTTGGATGCCCGCCGTGTTCGCTCTCGCGGATGGTGAAGTCGGTGAAACCCGATAGCTCCGCATTCTCGATATCGATCTGAGCGATCTGCGCCGCGGGAGGTGCGTGAGTTCGCAATTGATCGAGAAACGCGGGCAAAGCCTCATCGCGCCCCTCGGCGTGTATCTCCACCCCCTCTTCGCCGTTGCGCACCCAGCCGGTGATATTGTGCTGGCGCGCCAGTCGATACACAAAAGGACGGAACCCCACTCCCTGGACGATGCCGCTGATTCGAATGGAGCGGGCAGTTTGCATCCCGACCCGATCATAGACGATTGCCGCTGATCCCATCCGCGCCCGGCCCCGAAGCAATTGATCATTGCTCGCGCGGAGTGTAGGCTCTTCGCTTTGGCGTTCTGTAACTGGAGACCATGAATGCGCACGACCTCTCCGCACCCTTTGCGGATTCGCATCGTTCTGATCGCCGCCGTCCTTTTCTCGACATCCACCGCGTTGATTTGCCAGCAGTCCGCGGCTAACCAGTTCCCCGGCCTCAAATGGCGGCTGATCGGCCCGTTTCGCGGCGGCCGCGTCACCGCTGTAGCCGGCGTGCCGGGCGACCCGCGCACCTATTATTTCGGGACTCCCGGCGGCGGCATCTGGAAGACCACGAACGGTGGACGCACATGGACGCCGATCTCTGACCAGGTCCGCGTTCCTTCCATCGGCGCCCTGGCTGTCGCGCCTTCCAATCCGAACGTGATCTATGCCGGCACCGGCGAACAGACGCGGGGCAAGGGGATGTATCGCTCGTCCGACGGCGGAGCGACCTGGGCAAGCGCGGGCCTCGACGACAATCCTTACATTCAGGCCGTACTGGTCGATCCGTCTAACCCCGACATTGTGGTAGCCGGAACGAATGCGTTGGGATTTCAGATCCTGTGGCGACCGCTGCCGAAATCCACCGCCAGCAACCACCGCGGCATCTTTCGCACCGAAGACGGCGGCAAAACCTGGAAGAAGGTATACGCAAGCGATGCCAATCTCGGCGTGATGGACATGTGCGCCGACCCAGATAATCCTAAGACGATCTATGCGTCGGTCTACATTCCCGAGCCCAGCGGCGCCAAGTCGGAAGCGACTCCGAATTCCGGCAGCAAGCCGGACGAGGCGGCGCCCACCTCCCAGATCATCAAGTCAACCGACGGCGGCGTGACTTGGGCGCCTCTCGAAGTGAAGGGCCTGCCGGAGAAAGGCCGCGGGCGGCTCGGCATCTCAGTCGCGGCGAAGACCGGCGGCCGGCGTCTTTACGCGACCGTCGAGCAGGGCTTCTTCCGCTCCGACGACGGCGGCGCAAACTGGTATCAGTCGACCAAGGACCCGCGCATTCTCGGCAACGCGTACTTCAGCCGCGTCTTCAGCGATCCGCAGAATCCGGACACGCTTTACGTGGCGCAGACCTCGATGTATCGCTCGACTGACGGCGGCAAGACCTTCGAGGCATTCACCGGCGCGCCCAGCGGCGACGACTTTCACGTCGCCTGGATCGATCCGCAGAACTCTGCGCGCATGATCTTCGGCGTCGACCAGGGCGCGATCATCAGCGTGGACGCCGGCAAGACCTGGACTTCGTGGTACAACCAGCCCACCGGCCAGTTCTATCACGTCTCGACTGACAACCAGTTTCCCTATCGCGTCTACGGCGCGCAGCAGGACAGCGGCACGGCAGGCGTGCTGAGCCGCAGCGACTACGGCGAAATCCTGCTGCAGGACTGGTACTCCATCGGCGGCTTCGAATACGCCTTCATCACGGCCGATCCCGCTCATCCCAATTTCGTTTTCAGCAACGGCTGGTACGGATCGGTGGTGCGCTTCGACAGCGCGACCGGCGAGATCGCGACCATGTTTGAGCGCGGGCAGAAATATCGCGCCGCCGGCATGCCGCCGCTGGTGTTCTCGCCCCAGGACCCGTCGACACTGTACATGGGCATGCAGATGGTGCTGAAGAGCTCCGACGGGGCGCGCAGCTGGCAGGAGATCAGCCCTGATCTGACAGGCTACGTCGAGAAGCCGGAGGAAGAAGATGGCAAGGGCGGGACCGAAAAGCGGCCGCCACCTGCGATCGCTGCACTGGCGCCATCGCCGCTGCAAGCCGGCGTTATGTGGGCGGGCACCACCAACCGCATTCTCCAGCTCACTCGCGACAGCGGCTCGAGCTGGCAGAATGTGACCCCGCCGGGCCTGGCGGAGCCGCTGGAGATCCTCTATGTGGAACCTTCGCACCACGACGCCGCTACGGCATATGCGACGATCGGCGGCACGCGCGAGTCCACCTCGCCGTTCGTCCTGCGAACTCACGACTACGGCCACACCTGGCAGAAGATTGTGAGCGGTTTTCCGCCGGACGAGATGGTGCGGGTCGTGCGCGACGATCCCAAGCGCAACGGTCTGCTCTACGCGGGCACCGATACTGGTGTGTTCATCTCGTGGGACGACGGCGATCATTGGCAGCCGTTCTCGCTTAACCTTCCGCCAACGCCCATCACCGATCTAACGGTTCATGAAAACGATGTCGTGGTCTCAACCTTCGGGCGTTCGTTCTGGATTCTGGACGACATCACGCTGCTGCGCGAAATGAAGGATCAGATCAGGGCTGCAGAAAGCGTGATGTTCATTCCCGAAACCGCGGTCCGCGTGCGCTGGATGAACTATCAGGACACGCCGTTTCCCGTCGAAACGCCTGCGGGCCAGAACCCTCCCGATGGCGCAATCATCGACTACTACCTGAAGAACGCGGCGACCAGCGAACTCACGCTGACCATCTACGACAACCAGAACAACCAGGTCGCGCAGTTCACCAGCAATCCCAAGCCGGTCGAACTTCCGCCGCCGAACGTTCCCGAATACTGGTTCGCGCCTGCGACTGCGCTGACCAAGTCCGCCGGTGTGAATCGCTTTGCCTGGGACCTGCGCTATCCCGCGCCGCTGACGCTGCCCTACGGCTACTACGGCAACTTGCTGGAGTACACCGAGTACACGCTGGCCGATCATGCGGTCCCGGGAGACACGCCGCGAGTACAGCCGCGCGGCCCGCTGGTCGCGCCCGGCAGCTACACTCTTGAGCTGCGCTATGCGGGGCAGACGATTCGGCAGCCACTCACGGTTACCGCCGACCCGCGCATCCACGCCTCGCAGGCTGATCTGGTGGAGCAACGCGATCTCGCGCTCTCGATCACTCGCGGCATGAAATCCAGCTACGACGCATTTCTGCAAGTGAAGGCAACGCGCGACGCATTGACCAATGCGCAGAAGGCACTCACCGGCACCGACGCCGACAAGGTCAAGCCGGCGGCCGAAGCGCTCACGAAGAAACTCGATGCGGTGGACAAAGGGACTCGGACTGCGCCCGGCGTCGGCCCGGTGAATCGCGAGTTGGCGCGTCTGATCTTCAGCGTCGAAAGCGCCGACATCCGGCCCACGGAAACCGTTCGCGGTGCCGTCCAACAAAACTGCGACGCTTTGGATAAGAGTCTGACGCTGTGGCAGCAGCTCAACCAGCAGGACATGGCAGCGTTTAATGCCATGCTGGCGGGCAGCAAGGCAACAGCGCTGCCCATCGCGACCGTCGCGAGCAGCGGGTGCAAGCCGTAAGCATCCCCGCCCGGGCCGGATCGGTACACGATTTGGCTATGAGCGCGGCTTTTGATCTCAACCTGTTTCGAAAGGTGTTCAGTCCAGCGACTCTGCAACTCTAATTTCATCGGCTTTTGATGGGCCGTTCACCAAACCTCCGGCTGCCCTCTTTACTGTCCACAGCGGAGGATATTCATGAAGCTGCACGAGCTTACGCCCAGGAAGTGGCGCGTGACGTCAGTCGCCGCCGCGCTTGCTCTCCTCAGCTCAACCCTGCCGGCCGTTGCCGCGACCCCGGTCAAGCACCAGACGCAGACACCCATCCAGCACGTGATCGTCATCATTGGGGAGAACCGTACCTTCGATGAGATTTACGGCACCTACCAGCCCTCAGGAAACCAGACCGTCGATAACCTGCTCTCCAAGGGGATCGTCAACGCCGATGGCACGCCGGGTCCGAACTTCTCGTTATCGCAGCAGAACTCGGCCATCAACAAGATCACCAACTACTACCAGATCAGCCCAGCCCTACAATCGCCGTATTCCACCCTGCCGACTCCGCTGGTAGGCGGTCCCACCAATCCCTACTTCCAGACGCTGCAGGAGGCTATGCTCGCGGAGAACGGGCTGTCTCCGGAGTATTACCAGTACCTGCTGACCGGCGGTACCGGACTGCAATCCGTGCAGCCGGACACGCGCATCACCAACGTCTTCAACCTGCCCTCGGGACCGTTCCAGCTCACGAACTCCACCACCCACCCCTACGACGTCTATGACAACAGCCCGGTGCACCGCTTCTATCAGATGTGGCAGCAGCTCGCCTGCAACGCCAGCAACATCTCCACTGCGAATCCCAGCGGTTGTGCCGCCAGCCTGTTTCCCTGGGTTGAGGTGACCATCGGCGCGGGCAGCAACGGACGTGCGCCTGCCGTGAACTTCACCGACGCCTCCACCGGCGAAGGCGCAACCTCCATGTCGTTCTACAACGTGCAGCAGGGCGATGCCCCGTACCTGACCTATCTGGCTAACAACTACGCCATGAGCGACAACTACCATCAGGCGGTGATGGGCGGCACCGGCGCCAATCACCTCATGATCGGCTATGGCGACGCGCTCTGGTTCAGCGACGGCAACGGCAATCCCCAGCAGCCACCGCACTATCAGCTGGTCGGTGTCGGCACCGAGAACCAGGGTTGGGTGGATGAGATCGAGAACCCGAATCCCGCCCCTGCCACCAACAACTGGTACACCGAGGACGGCTACGGTGGCGGTTCTTACGGATCACCTTCGTACGGCGGCGGTTCCTACACCAACTGCGCTGATTCAACCCAGCCCGGCGTGCCCGCGGTGCTCAACTATCTGTCGGCCCTGCCTTACCAGCCCAATCCGAATTGCCAGCAGGGGCATTTCTATCTGCTGAACAACTACAACCCCGGCTATTTCGGCGACGGCACCAACGCCTATACCGACCCGAACAACGCCAACACGGTGTTCACCATTCCGCCGTCGAACGTCGTCGGCATCGGCGACGAACTGCTGGCGAACAACATTCCCTTCGCCTACTTCGGCGATCAGTTTGACCGCTATCTGCAGGACCCGTACTACCTGAATCCGCTGAACGCTTATTGCAACATCTGCAACTTCCTCCAGTACTCCAGCAACATCATGACCAACCAGCAGGTGCGCACCACCGTCCTGAAGGACACCTCCGACCTGTATGCCGACATCCAGAGCGGCAATCTGCCGGCGGTGTCGTTCGTGAAGCCGAGCGGCTTCGTCGATGGACACCCGGCGTCTTCCAAGCTCGACCTGTTTGAAGGATTCGCCAAGAAGATCGTCGACCTGGTGCAGGCCAATCCCACGCTGTACGCCTCCACCGCCATCTTCATCACCTTCGACGAAGGCGGTGGCTACTACGACTCCGGTTACGTGCAGCCGGTAGATTATTTCGGAGACGGTACCCGCATTCCGATGATCCTGGTCTCGCCCTACACTACGCCGGGACACATCTCGCACCAGTACAACGACCACGTCTCGATCATGAAGTTCATCGAGTACAACTGGAGCCTGCCGCCGGTCACCGGCCGCAGCCGCGACAATCTGCCCAATCCAATACCCAGCACGCAGAATCCCTATGCGCCGTCGAACGCTCCGGCGATCGGCGACTTGACCGACCTGTTCACCTTTGGAGGCAGCAAGAAGTAGCCGCTTCCACGAACGAGGTGAGTTGGGGGATGGGGCTCCGCTGTCAACCAGCAGCGGGGCCCATTCTGTTTTGTGCAATTCTCCCGCCGCGTCACGCGCGTTGAACCTCTACCTGCGGTGCAGTAGTCTAACCACAGCAGCATGGCCACCGATACCAGACCGATTCCCGGTTCGAGCGCCACCTCGGCCCCGGTTCGGAGGCAGCGAACCCGCCGCCACTATCCCAAGCTGGTTTTGGGAGAAATCCTGAGCGTCGCCATTGAGACCTTCCGGGTCAGCAAGATGCGTTTCATCCTGACCTCGATCGGCATGGTCATCGGTACCGCGTCGCTCATCCTGGTGGTAACCATCGGCCTCACCGGCAAGCAATATCTGCTGCAGCAGATCCAGAACATCGGCTCCAACATGATGGTGGCTCAGTACCTGGGCGGCGGCATCTACGGGCGCGATGCCTCCAGCGACTTTCTCCGCCTCGACGATCTGAACGCCGTGCGCCAGCAGGTTCCCGGCATCAGCAATGCGTCGCCCATGATCGAGTATCACGATCGCATCACCGTCCCCGGCGGCAAGGAGCGTGACGTGGTCGTGCTCGGCGTCTCATGGGAGTACATGTTTGTTCGCAATCTGGTGATTCTCTCCGGACGTTTCTTCGACGACAGTGACACCCAGGCGCGCAACAAGGTCGCGGTGGTCAACCAGAAGCTGGCCCTAACCCTTTACGGCTCCGAAAACGCGGCCATCGGCAAAGAGATCAAGCTGAGCGGGCTGCCCTTTACCGTGATCGGCACCTTTCGCGAGCGGGTAGATACGCTGGGCCAAACCGAAATTTCCGACGATACGATCCTCGTGCCCTATACCGTGGCCCGCTACTTCACCAACAGCGACGAGGTGAAGCAGCTGTTCTTCTCGGTATCCGATTCCAACGAGGTGCCGCGCGCGACCCGGGAAATTCAAGAGGTCCTGCAGTCGCGCCATCGCCCGGAGTCCGTCTACCGCGTGGATAATCTCACGCAATTGCTGGACGTGGCCGCGAAAACTGCCAACACGCTGTCGCGCGTGCTGCTGCTGATTTCCGTGCTGACGCTGATCGTCAGCGGCGTGGGCATCATGAACATCATGCTGGCGACGGTGAACGCGCGCACCCGCGAGATCGGCGTGCGCAAGGCGGTAGGCGCAACCAATGCCGAGATTCTCGCGCAGTTTCTCGCCGAAGCCGTCCTGATCTCGCTTTCAGGCGGCATGGTGGGTATCGTTATCGGCCTCGGGCTTCCCTTCTCGGTTCGCTTTCTCACCAATTACCGCCTGCCCATCTCGGGATGGTCGGTGGTGATTGCGGTGCTGGTGTCGAGCTTCGTCGGCATCCTGTTCGGCACCGCGCCCGCCGCCCGCGCCGCGCATTTCGACCCCATCGAGAGCCTGCGTTACGAATAGCATTCCGCGCGCAACTTCCTCCACGCACATTCATCGAAAACACTTTCAGATTGTTTCCAGTGAAAGGACCGTCATCATGCCATTGAACGAATACATCACCCTGGGGCGCTCGGGACTGCGCGTCAGCCCGCTGGCGCTGGGTACCATGACTTTCGGCAACGATCGTTGGGGCTCCGAGGATGCCGAATCCAAGCGCATCTTCGACCGTTATGTCGAACACGGCGGCAACTTCCTCGACGTCGCCGATGGCTACGCGGAAGGCAGAAGCGAGGAGGTACTTGGCCGCTTCGTCGCGGAGAAGAACCTGCGCGATCGTCTGGTGATTGCCACCAAGTTCACCTTCAACGCGCAGGAAGGCAATCCCAACGCCGGCGGCAACGGCCGCAAGAATATCTATCGCGCGCTCGAAGGCTCGTTGCGCCGCCTGAAGATGCATTATGTCGACATGTACTGGATGCACGTGTGGGACATGATCACCCCGGTGGAAGAGGTGGTGTACACGCTGAGCAATCTGGTACGCGAAGGTAAGATTCGCTACTACGGATTTTCCGACGTGCCCGCGTGGTATGCCTCGCGCGCCCACACCGTGGCCGAAGATCGCACCCATGAGCGGCCCATCGCGCTGCAGTTGGAGTACTCGCTCGTCGAACGCAATATTGAACGCGAGCACATTCCGGCGGCGCGCGAGCTCGGCATGGGGGTCTGCCCGTGGAGCCCGCTGGCCAGCGGCTTTCTCGCCGGCAAGTACACCCGCGAAGGCGGCGCCGCCAGCAGCCAGGGCAGCCGCCTCGAAGTGCTGAAAGAATCCAACAACCCGGTGTTCAACAAATTCACCGATCGCAATTGGCAAATTATCGATGTGCTGAAGGAGGTCGCCAAGCAGCTCGGACGCACGCCTGCCGAAGTCGCCCTGAACTGGGTGGCAACCCAGCCCGGCATCACTTCGACCATCATCGGCGCAACCAAGCTGCAGCAGTTGGAGAGCAACCTGGCGTCCATCACCTTCGAAATTCCCGGCGAACTCCGCCAGAAGCTGGATGAGGTGAGCCGCATCGAGTCCGTGCATCCCTACATGTTCTTCGACGAGGTGCTGCAAGATCGCGTGCGCGGCGGGGTGAAAGTAACCAAGTGGAGCTGACGGCACGCGTGATAGCGGTCAGCCTTTGGCACTTTGCACGTGGCTGAAGCTAGCCACTAACCACTGCTTTACAAAAGGAAAGCCCGGGCCGTTTTGCCCGGGCTGTTCACTTTTCGCTTTCGGATTGCGTTGCGTCCAGGTTCTGGCGGTTATCGCAGTCCGTTCCGATTTTCGGTTTAGCGAATCTCTGTCACCTTCCCGCTATGGCCTACATCCGGAGTTGCTGGCCCTGTCACCTGCGTTCGTCACTTTGGTAGTTACTACATCACCCGCGCAATGCTCTCCAGCTCGCGCTGGAAGGCTTCCAACGTGCTGCCTAAAAGACCTACTCTGCTTACGGCGGTCCGCGCCTCTTCGGCGGAGACCCCGTATCCATGTCCTGCCAGAAACATCTGTACGAGCTCGGCCGCATCTTTGGAGTCGAACCCATGGAGCAGTTCGCTCCTCAGCGCCGCGAGTTCGGGGACGGAAAATTTCTCGGCCATCATACTCACCTCCGACCCTTTCCGGGCGTTGCTTATTAGACGGAATCATCAGACATTTAGTTGCAGGCAATCTAAAAGCCAAACTCGCCTGTAGCCTCGCTGATTACCCCAATCCGTTGCTAGTTCCAACACATTTACTACGAAAAAGTTGTAGGACGCGGATGGCGCGGCCGCAATTTACCGTGCCGCGTCCCACCCAGGTGGGACGAATCGCCGTCGCTGCGTGCCGAAATCTGCGGCATGATCACGGCGATCCAGCCCGCTGCGCCGCTCGCCGCGGTGTCACTTGCCGCGACACTTGGGAGATTTTCACCAGCAATCGCCGCTCGCTGGGCAATAGCACGCAGAGCAACGCTACTGAATAGATATTCAGCTCTCGACGGAATAGTGCGCGCGCCCGGTTCAGTGTTTCGGGGCCAGCGCTCGCAGCTTCGCCACCCTGCGCATGGAGTCCGCCATGTCCTGCATGTCGCCAAGATCGCGGTAGGCGACCGCCAGATTCTGATAGGCCTTGGCCAGCTCTTCGGGATCGTCCAACTCGACGACTACGCGCTTGTAGCGCCGCACCGCCTCCAGCAGGTTGCCCCGGTTCTGCTCGTAGATCGCGATCGCGAGATTCGAAGCCGGATCGTCGGACTTGATCGCAGAGGCTGAATAGTAATGCGCCATGCCCTCTTCGCGATGCCCCTGGCTCAGCAGTATGCCTCCCACCATGTCGTGGGCCATCCAGTTGTTGTCGGTCACTTGCAAGGCATGCGACCAGAGAGTCAGGTTGTCCTGCCAGACTCCGATCTGCCGGTGCGTGACCACGCTCAAAGCCAGCAGAATCGCAACGCTGACCGCCGGCACGAGTAGCTTGGGCAGATGCTTCTCACGCGCCCAATCGGCAACACCCCACACCGCCATGATGAACAGCCCGAGGAACGACTGGTAGGCATAGCGGTCGGCCATGGCCTGCCTGCCAACCTGGACCAGCCCGATGGTCGGCACCAGCGTGCCGAGAAACCAGAACCAGCCGACCGGCAAATAGCGATAGCGCCGTCCGATCAGTACCAGTGCCGTGATCGCGAGCAACATCAGTGCGCAAGCCGCAACCTGCCAGAAGCGCAGCGAATTTCCCGGGTGCAGGTACATGATCGCCAGATGCGACGGCCAAATTGCTTTGCCGATATAGCGCACATAGCAGACGATGGCGTTGCCCGCACGGATCCAGCCCGTGTATTGCCAGTTCTGAGGCGATCCGACACCTTGTGCCTTCATGGTGGCGAATGCGCTGGCGGCGCAAATTACCAGCAGCGGAATCTTCTCCAGCACCAGCCACTTCAGGCTCCTGGACGGAAGCGCGGGAACGGGTTCGCCATCGTCCGACGCCCCCGGTTGATCGGCGAACATGCGACGCAGCGGCCAGTAATCCCACAACAGCAACACGCACGGCAGGGTGATGATCTGCGGCTTGGCCATCAGACCCAGCGTGAACAGCGCTCCCACAACTCCGTAGCGCACCACGCCGGGACGCTGCGCGTACCAGCGATACGCTCCCAGCGCCAGCAGAAAGAACAGCGTACTCAACAGGGTCTTGCGTTCCGCCGCCCAGGCGACGGATTCGACGTTCATGGGATGCAAGGCGAACAGCACCGCCACCATGAAGCTGCGCCCGACGAGGCCGGTGGCCAGCAATAACATCCAGAACAGCACCACCGCATCGATGGTGTGGTACACGATGTTCATGGCGTGATGGCCGGCCGGATCGATGCCGAACATCTGGCAATCCAGCGCGATCGACAGCCACGTTATCGGGTGCCAGTTGTTGTCATCCCGGCTGAGCGCCGCCCACTTGATGGTGTCCCACGTCAGCCCATCCTGCACGTGGAGGTTCTGATACACGTAGCCGGAATCGTCGATGTTGGCGAATGGATGATGAATGATCGGCAGGTACAGCAGGCTGCTGGCAATGACCAGAACCAGGCTCAGGCCAATCGCTTTGCCATAGGGCAGCGTCGGCCTCGACACCATCATCACGCGCGTTGCCGGGCTGGAACTTACGGCGGCAGAACTCATCGGGTCCCCTTGCCTGCCGAATTATATGCGAGCAAAGGTTACCCGCCTGTGACGCGCTTCACAGCGTGTGCTATTCGACTCGGTAGAGCTGACCTTTAGGTCAGCGTCCGCGCCCCGTTTCTATTGCGAGCCGGCTTCAGCCGGCGGCACAAGGCTTGCCTCTTAGTGGTAGAGCAACTCGTTCGCGTAACGCTCTGCCGCGCCGAAATTTCTTGAGATGTGCTGGCCGTTCTCGCGTGCCGCTTGCGACTCCGCATGCTCGCCGCTTTGCTCGAGAGCTCCCGCCAGCAGCGCGTATCCATAATCGGAGGGATAGACCTGCACGCCACGGGAATACGCCTTCACCGCGAGCGCCATATCTCCCAGGCGCTGCGCCACGATCCCCAGGCTGATCCACGCTCCCGAATAGTTCGGGTCGGCTTCGACCGCATGTTGAAAGCTGTCGCGCGCGCTTGTCAGATCGCCGATGCCTTTGTAGGCATATCCCAGATTGTTGTAGGCCCGTGCCTTGGTCTTGGGATTACGCGCGTAGCCCGCCGCCAGTTCATAGCGCTCGATGGCCGCGGGCAGATTGCCATGCATCTGCTCATAGGTGCCGATGTTGAGGTTGCTGTTGGGATCCGCCGGGTACAGCGCGACCGCCGCACGGAAATGCGGAATGGCTTCTTCCACTCGCGTCATTTTCAGCAACGCGGTGCCGAGATTGTTTTCCGCCACCCAATTGTCATGCGTGACTTCGATGGCATGCGTCCACAGCGTAATGTGATCGTTCCAGAAGCCCACCTGGCGATGGCTGACGAACGCCAGCGCCGCGAGCACCGCGACGCTTACCGCACGCACCAGCATCGGCGAGAGTCGCGCCTCCGCGGCCCAATCCGACACCAGCCAGCAAACCATGATGAACAATCCGATGAACGGCAGATACGCATAGCGGTCGGCCATTGCCTGCGTACCAACTTGCACGACGCCGATCATGGGCACCAGTGTGCCCAGAAACCACAGCCATCCGACGGTGAGATATCGCCGGCGATGCGCCAGCACAACGGCCGCGCTGATGACCAGCAGCAGAAGCGCCGCAGCCGCCACTCCCGCCAGCGGGTATGGCTTCAGCGGATAGGGATAGAACAGCGTCAGGTGCGACGGCCAGACCGCCTTCGCCAGATAGCGGGCATAGGAGACGATCGCATTTTCCAGACGCAAGTGGAGCGGGTAATAGCTGGTCGCGCCTCCCGCAGCCTGCGCGTTCACGGTGAACACGGCGCTGATGAGGCACAGGCCGAAGAGCGGAACTTTCTCCAGCAACAAAACCCGCCATTCGCTCTTCGCTCTTCGCTCTTCGCCAGAAATCCGCTCCTCGCTGTTCGCTGTTCGCTGTTCGCCAGAAATCCGCTCCTCGCTGTTCGCTGTTCGCTGTTCGCCAGAGACGTTAGTTAGGCCATTCTGGCAAAAAGCGAAAGGCCAAGAGCGAAAAGCGATTCTTCCCAGCGGCCAATAGTCCCACAGCAACAGCACAAACGGAAACGTAATGATCTGCGGCTTCGACATCAGCCCCAGGGCGAACATCGCCATCACAATCAGAAAGCGCCAGCCCCGTCGGTCGCGTTCTCCGGGCTTGGGCGGGGGCGCCGTCGCATACCTTCGGTACGCCCCCAGCGCGAGCAGGAAGAACAACATGCTGAGCAGGTTCTTGCGCTCGGCAATCCAGGCGACCGACTCGACATTGATGGGGTGCAGCGCGAACAGCGCCGCGACCATCCAACTGCGCCCGGCAAAGCCCGTCGCCCGCAACAACACCCAGAACAGCAGCAGCGCATTCAGGATATGCAGCGCGACATTGACATCGTGCGGGCCCGCCGGGGTGACGCCGAATAATTGCACGTCCAGCGCGTGCGACAGCCAGGTCACCGGATGCCAGTTCGCCGCGTCGCGCGCGGTTAGCGCCCAGCGGATCGTCGTCCAGGTGAGGCCGGCCCGGACGTGAACGTTGTCGCTCACGTAGTCGGGATCGTCGTAGTTGGCGAAGGGCTGCCGGTGGACCGGGTAGTAAACCGCCACCACGGCGACGGCGAGCAGACAAGCGAGAAGAAGGTTCTGGATCGCGGAGTTTCGTCGAGTCAATCCGGGCGCGTGACTCTGCTGGACGGGATCGACATCAACGGGGGTCACGCGTTTGCTCCAGAGTCACGCCGTTTTGAAAGGCCATGCCTTCAGGCGTGCCGCAAGCGAGCCGAAGGAAAGGTTTCGACTTTGGTATGTCATGAGTCAGGGCACGGCCTTGGGTATTGGCTCGGAAGCTCTACTTAGAGCTCCAGCCCGCCGGTCAAATCCGAAATTTTTTCCACCCGATGCTCCAGGCACCACTTCTCCAGCGCATCCACCAGCGTCTCCGAAGCACACGGGTCCCAGAAGTTGACCGTGCCCACTTCAACCGCGGTCGCTCCGGCGAGCATGAACTCGATCACGTCTTCGGCCGTGCTGATTCCGCCCAGCCCGATGACCGGAATCTTCACCGCTTTCGCGGCCTCCCATACCATGCGGACGGCGATCGGCTTAATCGCCGGCCCCGAGAGTCCAGCGGTGACGTTCGAGATGCGCGGCTTGCGCGTCTCCGCGTCAATGGCCATGGCGACAAAAGTATTGACCAGCGAAATCGCGTCGGCGCCGGCGTCTTCGGCGGCGCGCGCAACCTCAGGAATGCTGGTGACGTTCGGCGACAGCTTCACCACCAGCGGCCTCGCCGCGATCTTCTTCACCGCGCTGACCACCTCGAACAGCATCCTGGGATCACTGCCGAACGCGATGCCGCCGCATTTTGTATTTGGGCAGGAAACGTTCAGCTCGTATCCGGCGATGCCTTCGCCATCGTTGAGCAGGCGCACCACATCTTCGTACTCGTCCTGCGAGTGGCCGAAGACATTGCACAGGAAAACGATGTCCTTGATCTTGCGCAGTACCGGCAGCTTCTCTTCCAGAAACGCGCGCGCGCCGATGTTTTGCAGCCCGATCGCGTTCAGCATTCCAGCTGCAGTTTCGAACAAGCGCGGCGGAGGATTACCCGCCATCGGCTCACGTGAGAGCCCCTTGGTCACGAAGCCGCCCAGCCGGCTCAAGGTCACCACATCTTCGAACTCCACGCCATAGGCGAAGCTGCCGCTGGCCGCCATCACCGGATTCTTCAGCGCGATGCCCGCGACATTCACGCTCATATCGAGCGCAGCTCTCGGGTTCGGCATCGAACTCACTGCGCCTGCCTCTCGCGCGCCAGAGTGATCGGCTGCCTCACGCTCGCCGTGCGCTCCAGCTTGTCCCAGGCAAAGCTGCGGCCTTCAATCGCGCGCTTCAGCGTCTTGATCAACACCAGCGAGAACAACTGGCGATAGGCGAAGCGTTGCAGCCACACGTGGCCCAGCAGCAGGAAGTCGCGCTTGCCGCCCGGCTGCTGCCGCTCCAGGGTGAAGGCAATGGTGGATGCGATGAAATCGATCACCATGAACAGCAGGAAGTACACCAGCAGTTTGTGAAAGTCGGCGGGATTCGCGGTCTCGGGGTGACGATAGCGGTCGACCAGGTAAGTGATGGCGCCGACAGCAAACATGATATCGATGAACGGCGACACCAGCGGCAGCAGGATCTGGAAGATGATCATGTTGGGAATCGCGACCCAGCCCAGCGCGCCTTTCTGCTTCACCGCGCCGATGTGCTTCCACACCGCCTGCATGATGCCGAACGACCAGCGGAAGCGTTGCCGCATGAGGCCGTTCGCCGTAGTCGGCGCTTCGGTATAAGCCAGCGCGCGGTCTTCATAGTTCACGTAATAGCCGGCCTGCAGCAGCGCCATCGTCAGGTCCGCATCCTCGGCCACGGTGTCCTGTTGATAACCGCCGACGTCGCGCACCGCTGCGGTTCTCCACGCGCCGATCGCGCCGGGCACCACGCTGACCGCATTCAACGTATTCAGCGCGCGCCGCTCAAAATTCTGGCTGGTGATGTACTCCAGCGCCTGCCAGCGCGTCCACAGATTCACCCGGTTGCCGACCTTGGCATTGCCCGCCATGGCCCCGACCTTGGGATTGCTGAAATGCGGCACCAGCCGCGAGACTGCATCCGGCGCGATTAGGGTATCGGCATCGATGCCGACGAAGATCTCCTCCGTGACCTGCTCCAGGCCGTAGTCCAGCGCGTCGGCCTTGCCGGAGTTTGGCTTGGTGAGGACCGTAACCCGGCCTTCCTCGATCTCTCGCGCGAATGCCGCGCGCGTCATCTCAAGCGTCGCGTCCTTCGATCCGTCGTCGATCACAATCACCCGCAAGTACGGATAGTCGGAGTCGAGCACCGACCGCACCGTTCGCTCGATCACCTTCTCCTCGTTGTAGGCCGGCACCAGCACCGCGACCGCGGGACGATAGTTTGGATCGAAGCCGGTATCGCGACGCCGCACGCGATCATAGATCGCCAGCGCGCCTACCACGATCAGCCGGCCGCTCATCAGCAGATCGCCGACAAAGAAAACGAAGATGATGAACGACTGCACAAAGCCGAAGAGCGAGAAGTTCAGGCTGTTGATCCACGCCGCCCAGCGCTCGTTGGTAGTGATGGGCGGCATAACATCGGCGCGCGTCTTGCCCATCAGCTCCGACACCGGCACCACTTGATAGCCGCGCTGCTGCAGCTGATCGAGCACGATGGCCAGCGCCGCGACCGTCTGACTGCGGTCGCCGCCACCATCATGGAAGAGGATGACGTTGCCGCAACGCACCTGATTGTCGGGCGCGCACGGCGGCAGGTTCTTCAGTACATCGTTCGCCAGCTGCTGCGCCGAAGGCCGCGGATTCTCGCGCCAGTCGTTGGGATCGATCTTCTCGCCCACCGTGATGTAGCCCAGCTCCTGCGACCACTCCAGCGGACGCACCTGGTCGGCCGTGTCCGGCGCTTCGTCGATGGCATACGGCGGCCGCATCAGCACCGGCTTCACGCCGAGTTTGCTCTCGAAGAGCCGCTCCGTCAGGTTCAGCTCGACATCGAAATAACGCTGCGAAATCGCGCTCACGTCGGGATGGGTGAAGGTGTGGTTGCCGATCTCGTGGCCTTCGTTATAAATCCGCTTGGCAATGCCGGGAAACTTCTCCACCTCGGCCCCGATCAGGAAAAACGTGGCCTTGGCGTTGTGCTCCTTCAGCACGTCGAGAATCTTCGGCGTCCAGGTCGGATCCGGGCCGTCATCGAAGGTCAGCGCAACTTTCTTCTGCTGCGTGCCGCCATACATATCGACTACGTAGGGCATGGGCAGCGTCTTGAAAATCTCGTCACTCACCAGGTGAGTATCGGGATCGACCGTGATCGTGCGCTCGCCCGGCGACGGCTTTGACTGGATGCGAATGATCTCGCCCGACCCCTCATCGTCCACATCCTGTCCCGGTGGAACCGCATCCAGCCGGGTCGTTGCACCAACCTCGAACGGCTTGTCCCATACCGCCCACAGCGAGCGATCTTCCGAGCCCAGCCGCCACAGCGCGAAGGTATCGATGCCCAGCGCATGTGCCGCGCGCATCTGGTTCAGCGCGGTCACCCCGTCGAGAAACCACACATCGTGACGCATGTTGTTCTCGTCGAGATAGGCGAAGTGCGGGTTCATGGCATCGTCGTCGAAGTTCACGTCGCTGTCCGAATCCGACGCTTCCAGCCACGCCTCCTGCACCGTCACCGTGTGATTGTTCTCCGGCGGTGTGCCCTTCTTCTGCCCCTTCTTCATCGCAAAGTCGTAACCGTAGTTGGCGACCGCGCAGATGATCTTCTGCTTGGGAATGACCTTCAGCGCCTCCTGCAGGTTCTTGACGAACCAGTCCTGACCCGACACCGCCCCCGGTTGGCCGCCGGGATAGTGCTGGTCGTAATTCATCAGGATGAGGCCGTCGGAGACGGCAGCGATTGAGGCGTAGTCGAAGTCCTTGTCATTCACCGGCACCGCGACGTACAGCTTCATGCCCTTGGCGTGAAGATCGCCGTAAAGCTCCTGCACCAGCTGGCGATAATCGTCGCGCGAATCTTCGGGAAAGGCTTCGATGTCCAGGGTGATGCCTTTATATTGGTCCGTTGCCAGAAACCCCAGCAGCTCGTTGCGGAAGCGCTGCCGCGCCTCGGGATCGGCCATGAACTTCGCCGTAAGATCGGGGTCCCACTTGTTGTCCACCGAGTCGTAGTTGTTGACCAGGGGAAAGACTTCCGTCTGTGCCTTCTCGCTCTTGAGGAAGGCCATCACCTTCTCGTCGATGGGCAACGCCTTGCCCTTGTCGTCGACCACGTTGTAGAGCGTGTTCAGCTCAGTGACCGCTTGCAGCCGGCCATCGGCGGTGAGGACATGCATCCACTCCGGAAAGAGCATGTCGATCTGCGGATAGTATTCCTTTAACGAGGCGAAGCTGGCGGCATCCCACTGCACGTAGAACGCGCCGCGAATGCCTTCATCGGAGTTCATCACCACTTGCGAGGCCGGTGCCTTGGTTTTGCGGTGGGTGTTCGGCCGGCGCAACGGAGGCTTGCGCTTCTGATCGGCCTTCAGCGCGCGATAGGAACGTTTGACTTCCGGCAACGTGACCGCCGGCACCGCTGGCCGCTGCAATACCGAGATCACAAACAACGCCACCAGCACCGTGACCAGAATCACGCTGACGTCGAGGATGACCCGCAGGCGGCGCCAGCGCTCGCGGTTTGGATCGAAGAAGACTTGTTTGGATTGCGGCATTGGTGGCGGAGTCGTGTTAATCGTATCTGGCGGCAGGGGCAAGGGCAAATCTGCGCCTGCCTGCAGGTCAACTCAGGTGTGTCGCCCCTTCTGCGGTCGTTTCTTGACAGTAGGAACACGCCTCCGCCGCAAAAGACTCGCTTCCCACCCATTGCAATTGAGCCGCCGGACAGCCGCTGGACGTGCGCCCCGGGAATGCTATATTCGCCTCGTGTCCGTGGCGCAGGTGAATACCTCGAATTTCGCAGCTCCCCTGCCGTTCTGGCGCCTGGTTCGTGAGCGGCGGCAATACTTCCTGCTCCTGACACTGGCGGCTCTCGCCCTGCGGCTGCTCTTCTACTTCAAATTCCCGCACGTCACCGGCGACTCGCTCATCTATGGCGACATCGCCAAAAACTGGCTGAACCACGGCATCTACGGGCTCACGCATTCCGACGGCGTCCGCCCCACACTGATTCGCCTGCCCGGTTATCCCGCGTTCCTCGCTGCCTGCTTCCTGCTCTTCGGCAAAGAGCATTACAACGCGGTACTGCTGGTGCAGATCGTCGTCGACCTGGTGACCTGCTTCTTCATCGCCGACCTGGCGCGGCGCACCGTCTCCGAGCGTGCGGCGCGAATCGCGTTTCTTCTGGCCGCGCTCTGCCCGTTCACCGCCAACTATACCGTCGCTCCCCTGGCCGAAACGCTGAGCATCTTCTTCGTCGCCGTTGCGCTGGACGCCGCGGCAGCAGCGCTGAAGCGCCTCTCGTCCGGTTCCGACGCGCGGGCGCCCTGGGCATGGTGTGGCGTCGCCATCGCCTGCGGAATTCTGCTCCGCCCCGACGCCGGCATTCTACTGATCGCGCTCGCGCTGTATCTCTGCTGGAAGATGTGGCGCAGCCCCGGCAAACGCGTACGGCTGCTCTGGGCAGGAGCGCTGGTGGTCGCGATCTCGCTCGCTCCGCTCGTCCCCTGGACAATCCGCAACTGGCAGGACTTCGGTCGCTTTCAGCCGCTCGTGCCGCAGTCGGCCAGCGATCCCGACGAGTTCGTCCCCGACGGCTTCGACCAATGGGTGCGCACCTGGGCCGTCGACTACGTCTCCACCGAAGAGGTGTACTGGGTCGTGCCCGGCGACAAACTCAACGCCGCCGTGCTGCCCTCGCGCGCCTTCGATAGCCCCTGGGAGCGCCGCGTGACCCAGGCCATCATCAACAACTACAACCGGGTCCTGGTAGTCAATCCGGCGATCAACTCGGAATTCGCCCACCTGGCGAACCTGCGAATTCTTCAGCGGCCGCTGCGCTATTACGTCTGGCTTCCGGCAGCGCGCATGGCCGACATGTGGCTGCGCCCGCGCACCGAGATGCTGCCACTGAATTCGCGCTGGTGGGAGTTCGCCAACGACCCTCGAAGTTCGATTCTGGCAATGCTGTGGGGAGCGCTGAACCTGTTGTTCCTGGCTGCGGCCGTGATGGGCGCCTTGGCCGGCCCGCGTCCCCAATACCTCGGCATGATGCTCTGGTTCGTCCTGCTGCGCACTCTGTTCCTGGGCACGCTGCCCAATCCCGAACCGCGCTACACCCTGGAGTGCTATCCCGTCGTGCTGCTGCTGGCCGCCGCCTGGCTCTCAGCATGGAAAACGGAGTCTTGAAGGGCACGGCCTCCCGCCCGGTTTGGAAACGCGCCGCTTCGCGGTCACCGCGAATCAAGAATCCGAGCCGCGGCAGCGGCGACACCGACGGGCGGCAATGACATGCCTCACGGCCTGGGCTCCCCCGCCAACGCCGTCGCCAATTCCCCCGGACTATCGACCAGCACATCAGGCACGACCACCTCCAACGACTTCGGCGCGAAGCCGTAGGTCACGCCCACACTCCACAACCCGGCATTGCGCGCGGTCAGAATATCGACCTGCGAATCCCCAACCATCACCGCATCCCCCGGCTCAACGCCCGCTTCGCGCAGCAGCGTGTTGGCTCCCAGCGGATCCGGCTTCTTGGTCTCGAAGCTGTTGCCGCCATACACCTGGAAGAACGTTCCGCTCAGCCCCAGCCCGGCGAGGATGTCACGCGACACCCGCACCGGCTTGTTGGTCAGCACCGCCAGCTTGCGTCCCGAGCCGTGGTCGCCGACTTGCCCGAGCATCGCCTGAATCCCGTCGTACATCCGCGTGGTGTCCAGCTTGTGCTCGCGATAATGCGTGAGGAAGAAATTGAGCGCCTCCTGCAGGAAGTCGCGGTCAGAGGGGTCGCCCAGCGCGCGCCGAATCAGCATGGGCGCGCCGTCGCCGATATACGTGCCGATCACCTCCATCGGCAGCTCCTTGCGCCCGTAGCGCACCAGCATAGCGTTCACCGACGCCGCCAGGTCGCGCTCGGAATCGATCAGCGTACCGTCGAGGTCAAATATCACCAGCTTGATCTTGCTCTGCGGAATGGCGCACGCAATCCGTATCATCCTCTTCAGTATAGCCAGCGCCGCGGGTGTCCCATCCTTTCCCATCCTTCGGGAAAGGGTGGGAGACAAAGATGCGTGGAGAGTGGGGATTCGGGTGCCCCATCCTTTCCCATCCTTCGGGAAAGGGTGGGAGGCGAAGATGCGTGGAGAGTAGGGGTGCGGGTGCCCCATCCAGCCGCTTGGGTGGGAATTTTTCTCCGGAATGATCGGCGCCGTCCCCATCCTTCCGCCCCTTGTCCCCGGCGAGCCCCGATACAGCTAAGCAGCACAGTGGCCGCATCGAACCTATCTTGAGGCAAACATAAAGAATGCTGACTAAGAAAATGCGCGCCGCCGGTTTTGCGCTGGCGCTCGCCCTGTTCCCCATCGCCGCCTGCAACAACGCCACCAACACCGACGTCGCTTACAAGGCGGCCATCAACGACCACTTCAAGGGCTTCCCGGCCTGTCTGTGGTCGCAGCCCATTAAGTTCCCGGTGCAAGCCGCTACCTCCGACGACGCCAAGACCGCGGGCTTCGACGCGCTCACCCAGCAAGGCCTGCTCACTCGCACCACGTCGGAGAAGAAGATCATCATCGTCTCCAGGCAGGAGAACAATTACGATCTCTCCGACAAGGGCCGTTCCACCTGGACGCCCGACACCGGCCAGCCCGGCTACGGCAACTTCTGCTACGGCAATCGCGAAGTGACCTCCATCGACAACTCCACGCCCGGCACCAACGGACAGGGAGCGAAGACCGTCACCGTCGCCTATCACTACAAGCTCGCCAACGTTCCCGCCTGGGCCAATGCGGCGGAGATCAAGACCGCCTATCCCAACCTCGCCTCAGCCCTAAACGGCACCGGCACCGACACCGCAACCCTCGTCCAAACCGGCGACCGCTGGGAGTACACGAAGTAAGTGGCCGTCACGCTACTGCTGCGGTTCGTACTTCAGCTCCGGCATTGCGAAGCTCTTCAGCGCGTCATTTACTAACTTCTTCTCCTGCGGCTGATCGTCAAGGTAGGCGCGAACGGAAGAGGTGTAATAGGTCGCATTGTCCTGCTTGTCCGATTTGTAGAGATTGCTGAGTTGCAGGGCTGCGTCCTGGGCAAGCTGCTCCAGCATGGCCGGGACCGTCGCTTTCTTGCCGAGCAACTCCTTGCGGGTGGTCAGCACTCGCAGCATGGCCTCGGCTTGCAAATGCACCAGGGTGAGATTGTGGTGATAACAACCGCTGCTACGGATGAACGGCCGGTTGTCCGCGAATGACGAGGGAAACCAGACCACGCGGCCGGTGGACGTGTGATAAAGCAGATCGCCTTTGGGGGCCGAGTCCCGGACGCGCAGCAGCGCCCGCTTGTATTCCGTAGGAGCGCCGGTGCTTCGCATGGTGCTCAGGCCTTGCAGCATCTGGTGTTCGTCCCCACCCTCGCGCGGCGGGGCGTCGAGGAAGTCGGTCTCGCCGCGGATGACGGCGGCCGCCACCAAGGGCTCCGGCGAGCGCTCGCCCCGCTTGGCTCCCGGTCCCAGAACTTGCTCGCGCAGATAATCGAAGAGGTTATCTTTCAGCTCGACGATCTTCTGCTGTGCCGGCTCGCCGCCATTCCGCGTGGCCGTGAATTGCTCCTGGTTGTATGCCTGCAGGGCGCTGTCCAGGGCGGTGCTGGGCTGCACGCCGCCGGAAGGATTGGTACCGCGATCCAGGAACAGGACCAGAGTGAGGATCAAACCGGCGCCATGCGGATAGATAAAGCCGTCGGCGATGAGGCCGATGGTTTTGCGGCCGGGCTTGATCGTCACCGGGAAGCCGATGTGAAACGGCGCGACTTTGCTGAGTGCCAGCTGGCCGTCGACGTTCTCCGGATTCTTGCCCAGGTATCGGATCCAGAACTTTTGCGGATGTTTGCTTTGTCGGATCGGCCAGGGCGGGGTCAATGCCGTCGCTTCCAGCATGGACTCGGGTATGGGTTTGCCGTCAAGCGGCCCCAGCACGGTCTGCTGAATGACCTCATCGAATTTCTTCTGGTAGGCGTCAGCGGTGCGCAGGAACTCCATGGCGATGGGATTGGCCGCGCTCCAGATATCGCCCCAACGCTCGAACCAGACAAGGGAAATCCGGACTTCTTGCATGCGCGTCGGTATTGACAAGGCTCACCTCGGAGCGTAATGATGACTGTGACTACGTAGCGCTTTCGCGCTTTGTGTACTTCCAGGAAGTACGATCCCTTTGCAAAAAGGGTAGGCGAAAATAAGGGGTGCCGGCTCAAGCTGGCGCCCCGTCTGCTTTCAGGCCTTCTCCAGAATGAACTCGTCGGGCTTTCCGGGCGCGGTCAGTGCATCTTTGTTGTCGACCAGTAGCGGCGGCTGATCCGGATCCCAGCGAATATGGATTTTGTCTTTCACCCCGTTCAACAGGTCATACAAGGCCTTGGTCTGCGCGCCGGTGTCGTCATTCAAAAGACTGCGAAACGTGGCTACGGTCGGTTGCAGTTCTCCCTCCGCAAGCGCCGCCGGGATCATCACCCTGATCCTTCCCGAAACCCACTTCTTCGCCGGATCGGGCGTCGGCAAGGGAAGTTCCCACAGCGGCTGCCCGGCCCTTCCAGCCATATTGGCTTGCGCCAGGCGGAAGGATTTTCCCGCCTTCTGTAAGCGATACAGCACATTCAATGGCTCATCCAGCGGGGTGGGCGTAATTTCTCGCTGACGCCTGGCCCTGGCCGCCGCCCAGAGGCGCGCGCCGCCGCCGATCACAGCCCATGGCAGCACGGCGACAGCTACCGCGATGACCCAGATGTTGATGATGTCTTCCAGGCTGAAGCCGGAGAACAGATCACGGCTCGGCAGTTTTACATGCCACAACTGCCAGTAGAGCCAGCGGCTCGCAGGGTGATAGGCAAGCACAAACACCAGCGAAACCGCCGTTCCAATGAGGTAGAACTCAGGCTTCTTGTAATCGATCTCGAGTGTCGATTTGGGCCATACCTTGGTCAACAGCAGCCCGAGAATCGTCACCACCAGAAATCCCGGCAGCAGCAGGAAAGGCACGCTGGTCACGCCGACAAATTCCTGCTCGCCCAGCACCCCGGCCTGAAATTCCTTGTTGGTCGTGATGCTGCTGTTCGTGGTGTAGCCGTCCTTGGTATAGCGCAGCTTCACGTCGAACAGCATCAGGTACTTTCCGGTAAGGACCGCGGTGTAGTCCGGAATCTGCAAGACCATGTGAAAGATGTGGTCCTGACGAGGAGGGATCATGAGCGGCGCAACTTGCCCGGCGGAGGAATATAACAAACCGGCGCCCTGAAAAACCGAAGAAGAGGTGACGGTGCTGCCCTGTGGAGTTGCGGCCGATGTGTTGGACGTGGAAACGGACACGAACGCAGGAAGGTTTGCGCTGACCTCGGTGACTTCCAGCGGGACGTCGGTCAGGTTGGTGACCACCAGATACACATCCTGCGGCCGGCGCTCCTCCAGCTTGTCAAAGCTGGTTTGAACGACGGCCGTGGCAACTTCTTCGTTCTTGGGAAGCTGCTTGATTGTCAGGTCCAGCGCAACGCTGGCGACTCCGGGCACGGGCGAGGTTGGATCACCGGTTTCGTACTGCGCCTCAAACACGATGCGCGAGGCCGTCCTGCCATCGGCAGCTTTCGTGATCGAGACGGGCCAGCTCACGTCGCCGCGGACTTCACCCGGCAGCTTCGCGCTCCGGCCTACGTTGACGCGCGTACCAGGTTCCGCCTGGGCGTGCAGCCGCAGCTTGCGCACCGCATTCCCGCTCACGCTGGCAATCACCAGTACCTGCCGTTGCTCACCGGCTGACATGGACAAATCTTTCGGGGCAACTTGCAGGGTGACGGGAGCGGTGGTCTGGCACCAGAGGGTGCCCGCGATTAGAACGAGGAAAAGCAGTACCGGCCAGTATCTGCTTCGAGGGTCCATGTGAGGGGCTCTGCAGCTTATCGGCTTATCTTTGCATGCGGGGGTGCCGGATTCCAGCAAAAACGTGCGGCTGGCGCCGCGTTTTTCAAACTCGCCGGGGCGGCGGTGGAGCTATCAGGGTTTGATCACGCGCGCTCGAACGCATGCTTCAGATGCAGCTCTTCCAGCGCGCGATCTTTTGCGGCGACGAAGCTCTCGCGCTGCGCCAGCAATCCGTCGGTCGCACGCGCGGAATCGTCCGTAAGCTCGAGCATTCCGCGCGCCGCCAGATCTTTGGCCGCAGCCAGAAGCTTGTCGACGAGGTTCGCGTCGGCAGCGCCGAGATATTGCGCGTCGAACGGGTCGGCGATCAGCACGGCTTCGCGCGCGTCGCCACTTCCCCAGAAAACCTTGCGCGCCACGAACTCGGCGAGCTGCTCCGGCGTTGCGTTGGCGAACCTGAAGTGCTGCAGGCGAATGCTGTAGCAGCGGCTGGAAACCGGAACGGGTTGCCGCTTGCCGCTCTTGAGCAACTCCAGTTGCTTGTCGTCGAGCGCCTTGCGCGCGGCGTTGATTGCGACCTGGAAAGCGAGCTCACTGTCGAGCCTGGGCAGAACCTCCCTGATCGTTTGCGAAAGGTTGAGCGCGATGTCGGCGTGCAGTTGACCGCCATCGTTGAGCGCGATCCGGCCGTGGACCACATACCCGTCGCTTCCGCCTGCGGACGGATGAAACGGCCATTCGAGCTCGATGCGCACCGGCAATCCGTGCAGCGTAACGCTGGTGAAGGTTCGGTTTGGCATGATTCGGCAAGCGCCGCTTTTCTGCAGCCAAGGATTATTATGCCGCAGTCGAAGAGTGCTTGGTAAGCTCGTCGATAACTGCTATGACCAAGATAACGCCTAGTTTAGGGGAGTGTCTCTTCCTGGAGAATCTGGCACTGAAGCTAGTGCTGGAGCATCGCGCTGTGCTTAATTGGCAGAAGCTGGTGGACTGGCTGATGGAAGAAGAGGAACTGATGAGTGGCGTCGTGAGTGTTTCTCGGATTTTTGCCAGAAGTTGGAGTGTGTGTTAGATGCGGTGGCAGCGCTGGAGACGTTCATAGGGTGACTGCCGAAGGCGAAGAAGACGCAAGGATTGAGTGAAATTTTTAAGGTTTTGTAATAGGGTAAGGTTTAAGTTGTGAAGTAAAAAAAAAAAAGTTTTAAAAGTATTAATTATAGAGAAAAAAAAAAAAAAAAAAAAAAAAAAAAAAAAAAAAAAAAGGAAAGAATAAACGTGCCCTGATACAAAGCACCCTTCGCGTGGCTCTCTCTGCTCTCTGTGTCTCTGTGGTTGGTTCGTACCCGCTACAATCGTCTGCGATGTCCTTCCGCTTCCAGATTGAGGCGCGCGATGGAAACGCGCGCGCCGGACGATTCGTCACGCCTCACGGCGAAGTCGAAACCCCTGTGTTCATGCCGGTCGGAACGGTTGCGACCGTCAAAGGCGTTCCCCAGGACACGCTGGAAGAGCTGGGCGTTCAGATTCTGCTGAACAACACGTATCACCTGTATCTGCGGCCGGGAGTTGAAGCGGTTCGCCGTCTGGGCGGCGTGCAGAAGTTCATGGCGTGGAACCGCCCGATCCTCACCGATTCCGGCGGATTCCAGGTGTTCAGCCTGAGCGATCTGCGCAAAGTGACGGAAGAAGGCGTGACGTTTCGCTCGCATCTCGACGGCTCGTCTCACTTCTTCAGTCCGGAGAGCGCGATTGCGGCGCAGATCTCGCTGGGCGCGGACATCATCATGGCGTTCGACGAATGCACCGAACATCCCGCAGAGTACGCGCGCACCCGCGACTCCATGGAGATGACGCTGCGCTGGGCAGCGCGCAGCAAGCAGTACTTCGAGGAGCATAAGCAGGAAGTGCCGTGGTTCGGCGAATGCGGCGGAAGTCAGGCGCTGTTCGGCATTGTGCAAGGCGGAATGTTTGCCGATCTGCGGCGCGAGTCGGCCGAGCGCACGGTTGAGCTGGACTTTCCCGGATATGCGATCGGCGGACTGAGCGTCGGCGAGCCGCGTCCCATGACCTACGAGATGGTGAACGCTGCCATTCCTTTTCTGCCGCAGGACAAGCCACGATATCTGATGGGCGTTGGAACGCCGGAAGAGATTGTGCATTACGTGGCGCAAGGTGTCGACATGATGGATTGCGTGCTGCCGACGCGCGCCGCGCGTCACGGCTTGCTGTTCACCTCCGCGGGGCGAATCACCATCAAGAACGCGCGCTACGCCGGCGACGAAGCACCGCTCGATCCGCAATGCGGATGCAAGGTGTGCGCGCGCTACTCACGCGCCTATCTGCGGCATTTATATGCGTCGAACGAATTGCTGGCGCAAGTGTTGAACACGATCCACAACCTGGCGTTCTACCTCGAGACCATGCGCAAGGCGCGGCGCGCGATCGAGAGTGGAACCTTCTCGGAGTTTGCAGCGGGAGTTCCCGCGCCGCACGTGACCGCCGAATAGCCGCGCTGCCGCCCATTTCTACTCACCTTAATTCTCTCGTGCCGGTGCTGCCGCACAACCAAGCCGCGCCTGCGAGCCATCGAACAGCTCTGAATGGTTTTTGCGGGAGGCAGTCCCTTGACTTCGCAGTCGCCCACCACTTCCATCCCAACCCGCACCTACACACGGGGTGGGGATCGAGGCTTCCCATCACGAGCGATTCCGCTGTCCGCGATCCTGCTGATCGCGCTGGCGGTGCACGGGCCGCTGCTGTTCATGCAGTTGCCGCTCAGCTCGTATGACGCGAACACGCACATCTTCTTTGCCGCGCACTATGCGCAGCACTGGTTCAATCCCTGGAACGTAAAGTGGTTCGGCGGCTTCTCGCAGACGACTTATCCGCCGCTGACGCACCAGTGGATCGCGCTGTTCTCGCACATCATGGGATTGAAGTGGGCCTACATGCTGGTGCAGCTTATCGCCGTGCTGCTGTTGCCGATCGGCATGTATCGCTACGCCGCGCTCTGGGTCGACGAGATCTCGGCCAGCTACGCTGCGCTTGGTTCGGTGTTCCTCGGCTCGCTGGCGATGCTGGTGTACCAGTCAGGACAGCTGCCCACGACGGCGGCGGCCGCGCTCACGCTGAACGCGCTTCCCTATTTGTATTTCTGGTTGCGGGCGGGACGCTTTCTTGATCTGCTCAAAGGTGTAGCCATTACCTGGGCGGCGGCTGCGGCGCACCACGTCACGCTTTTGTTCGGCGCGGTACTGTTCGCGATCCCCGTATTTATCCTTGCCCTGCTCGACCGTGACGCTTCCGACCTGCCGGAAGAAGAGCGCGCGTCGGCTGGCGGCGTGGTGATACGCGCGATCGTCTTCGCGGTGATCGGGCTGGCCGGAGTCGCCGTCGTTCTCTATCCCTACTGGATCGCGCTGTGGAAGAACCCGATCAACCAGATGCCGATTCCGCACGGCTCGCGCGACAACTACATTCTTCATCCCTTCAGCGGAATCAACTTCTGGATCGTGCCCATGGGCGCGATGATTCTTGCCATCCCGTTCATCATCTGGCGCGGATCGGCGGAGCGGCGCCTGCGGCCTCTGCTGATCGGCTGGTACGTCACCGCGCTGCTCGGATTGGGCGGCACGACGCCCGCAGGCAAATTCCTGCTGGGACGCGCGTATCAGGTGCTCACCTTCGAGCGCTTCACCTTCTGGGCCACGCTGATGGCGATGCCGTTCGTCGGCCTGCTGGCGTTCGAGCTGATCCAGCGTTTCCGGTTGAAGGCCATTGTCGCGCTTAGCGTCGCTGCCGTCGCCACCATGGCGGGCTCGGTGGCATGGATCGAGATCAACCCCATCACGGTAAATCCCTTCAGCGTCGATCAGGTGATCGCATTCCTCAATCGCGACGATCACTCGAAGTTCCGCTACATCACGCTGGGATTCGGCTCGAAGTTTGCCGAAGTCTCGACCTACGCCAAAGCAGCCAGCGTCGACGGCGATTACAACTCGGCGCGTCTGTTGCCGGAGATGACCGCCTACGGCGCGGGCCAGCTCTATAACGCGAAGTATTACGGCTTGTCGGGCATGGAGTCGCTGCGCGCGGTGCTGAAGCACGCCAATCAGTACGGATTGAAGTACGTCTTCGTGCGCGACCGTTACTACGAGCCGCTGCTGGCCTTCGCCGGCTGGCGCGAAGAGGAAATCTACGACAACGGCAACGTAACGTTGTGGACGAAGGAAGACGTTCCGCCCGCCAAACGATTGGAATTTTCCGGCTTCATGCCGACCGAAATGCAGGGGCTGATGTGGGGCATTCTTCCTGTGGCCAGCAGCCTGTTCGCGCTGCTGCTGATCGTGCTGTTTCCGGAGCGGCGGCGAATGGGCACCACGCTGGAGTTTCCCGCTCCGGCCGAGCCTGTGGTTTTGCGGGAGGCCAGATAATGAAACGCGTTCTGCCCATCCTGATTATCGTTCTCACGATTGTGCTGGTGGCGATGGCCACGATTCAGCCGAATCAGTTGTCGCCGGCGAAGTCGCCCGAAGGCGCGGTGCAGGCCTTGCTCGATCACGTCAAGGCGCACGACTATCGCGGCGCCTATGCCTACGTGGCGAAGAACAGCGACACCGACGAACCGGCGTTCGCCGCCGATCTGGCGGGACGTGACGGCAGCCTGCGAACGTACTCCTCGCTGGCGCAGGCGGATACGAAGGTGCTGCACGCAACCGATGACGAAGCCCTGGTGCGCGCGACGTTGGAGTACGCGACCGCGGTCGGCGCCTTCTATGACACGCGCGATCTGAAAGTGGAGAAGGAAGGCGACAGCTGGAAGGTCGAGTGGCCGGTGGCGAAGGAGGCAAACGTTCCGCCGCAGGTCATCCAGGAAAACTATCTGCGCTGGGACGTAATTACTCGTGGAGCCAGCGATGACTGGGGCGCGCAGAATGTCGAAGCGCCGCGCGTGCGCATCGTCTCGATGAACGCGATCCCGCAGCAGAACAACACCATCATCGTGGGCGAGATCGAGAATGAGGACACGGTGCCGGGCTTCGTCTCGGTGGGTGCGACCCTGATCGGCAAGAACGGCGACGTACTCGGCGAAGAGACCAGCTTCGACAAGATTTCGCACACCCTGCTGCCGAAGGAGATTTCGCCCTTCCGAATCGATTTTCCCAACGTGAAGCTGGCGAACATCAAGAGCGTGCGCATGCAGCCGAACTCGATGCTGGTGCCGGCGTCGGCGGACCCGACGATTGGCGTTCTGCATCAGCGCGTCGAGACCGATTCGCGCGGCCGCCACGTGCTGAAGGGCGAACTGGTGGAGCAGAGCGGCGAGATCGTCAACATCCCGCACGTGCTGGCGACATACTACGACAACGCCGGCAAGGTGATCTGGGTCTCCGACGGCTATGTCGATCAGGCGCTGCTGCCGCAGACGCCGGTGCCATTCGCGGTTGACCTGAACGATGAGGCGGCGGCGAACGTTCACAACTACCGCGTGACCGTGAACGAGTACATCCTGCATCGCAAGGACCAGTGAACATGACGAGACTTGTGGCAGAGCGGGCCTTCAGGCCGGTGATGGGAGAGCAGCCCTTCGGGGCTGCGTCCATGACATGCTTCGAAGAGTGGCTGCGGCGTCTGCGGTCCGCGACATCACACGCCCGAGCCAGGTTTTATGAGCGCGCGAGAGTGGTCCTGAGGGCCCGCTCTACCCGTCTTGGCGAGACCGTTGCGAAGGCGATTGTTGCCTGCGTAGCTGTTCTCTTCCTTGTGTGCTGTCTCGGTATCTACGGCTTTTCCGGCGAGCTGAAGGTTCCGGCCACGGTGCAAGCCGGCGCCGGGCTGAGCATTCCGGCCTCAGGCAGCGGCAATGCGACGCTGTATCTGGTTGGCCCGGGAACGGCCGTCAAGCGCACGGTCCAGCTTGGCGGCAACGTTCAGCTGAGCTCCGACGACCTGCAGAATGCCGGGCGTTATGTCGTCGCGCTCGACAACGACACCGCGACCTTCTTTGTCACCGCGGCCCCGGTTCATTCGATTGCATTTCTGGCGCGGCCCTCGCGCGTGCCGGCCGATACGCCCAACGTGGTCAGCGGCACGGCATTCCTTTTTGATCGCTATCAGAATCTGGTGTTGCAGCCGCAGCCGGTGAAGTTTGAACTCACCGCCAACGGCGAGACCGTCAGCCGCACCGAGACGGCGAAGTACGGCGTCGCCTACACCAAGCTGAACTCCTCCAAAAAAGAAGGGCCGGCGCAGTTCATGGCTTCGAGCGGCAGCGCTTCGGTGCGACGGGTGGTGCAGGAAGTCGCCTCCGATCCTTGCAGCATTCGCATGAGCGCGCAACGGGCGCAGAACGGAATCCTGGTGCGGACGGACCCGATTCGCGATTGTGCCGGCAATCCCGTGCCTGACGGAACCATCGTCACCTTCACCTCCACCGATTCGAAGGGCAAGAGCACCGTCGATGCGCGGATCAAGCGCGGCATCGCCGAGGCACAGCTGCCGGCCTCGCCTGACGCGACGATCTCTGTCGCCTCCGGCGTGGTTGTCGGCAATGAAATCAAGTGGAGGAATGAGTGATGACCTCCGGCTTACGAATTGCGTTCGCGACCGCCTTGACCGCGTTTGCGTTTGCGGCGGCGAACCCGAACTCTGATCAGGTGCTGGCTGCCGGCTCGCCGTCGGTTTCGGTGAACGTGTCGCAAGCCGCGCCCCGAGAGGTAGAGGACACGACGGAACGATCGGTGGCGCGCGACTACTCTGCCGCATGGCAGGCTATGGCCGACGCGCTTGAGCAGAATCGCGCGGACCTGCTGGCGGCCAACTTCATCGGCACCGCCGATGAGAAGCTGACGGCCGGGATTGAAGCCCAGCGCAAGAATGGGCTGCATCAGCACATCGTGGACAAGGGCCACAGTGTGAGCGTCATTTTCTATTCGCAGGAAGGCTCGGCGATGGAGCTGCACGACACGGCGCAACTTGAGCTGCAGGTGCTGGACGGCAACAAGGTCATCCACTCCGAAGACGCGACCGTGCACTATGTCGCGCTGCTGACGGCGGCCGAGAATTCGTGGAAAGTCAGAGTGCTGGAGGCGGTACCGCAGTTCTGAAGGCAGTGGCCAGTTGTCGGTTGTCAGTTGTCAGTTGTCAGTGGCCGCGCTGTGCTATTGCAGAAGCATCTGCACTTTGATGGCACGGCAGCACGAAGCACGAAATTGTCATCCCGAGCGTAGCGAGCGATCTGCTGTCTTCGCTAGTGCCGACAAACAGCTTCCCCGGCCCCGGCGCCCTGGTGATGACAATCTGCTGAACCGCGCCCGGTTCCGACCAACAAAACTCCTCTATTGCCAGCCCAATCCGAACAAACAGCACTCCCCCGGGCGCCCCGATTCCGAACCCAAACAGCGCTTTTGTCGCCCGTGTGACCCGCGACTCTGACCTTTCGCCCGGCAAACCGTCCAATCCTAAGCGCATTTACCGGAACTTTGCAGACTCTACCGGAGAAGGATTTACAAATCGTAATCACCGCAAGAGAGCGGTTACGAGCTAAAATATCTGTAGACTTCAGTGTGAGGCGCGGCATCCAATCGCTGTTGAGTGGCTGGTCCTGAATGATCCTGAAAAATATCCGTGTCTTCACCCTGGGCATGCTTGCAGCCGTATCGACCGCCGGCATCGCTCAGAATCCGCCTACTACCCAGGCGCCGACGATCGTCCTGCAGCCGACCGCACCGGACCAGAATGCTCCCCAGAAGGCAGCGCCCCAGCCATCGACGGACGCAACTTCCCCGGCCAAAGCAGCCGATACCGCGACCCAGCATCCCGACAAAGCGGCCGCCTATTATCACTTCATGATGGCGCACATGTACGAGGAGATGGTCTCGATGTACGGCCGCGCCGATTACGCCAACAAGGCCATCGACGAATATCGCGCCGCCATCGATAACGATCCGACTTCGGACTACCTTAACGCCGGACTGGCGGAGTTGTACGCCAAGACGGGGCGCATCCGCGACGCCGTCCTGGAAGCCCAGGACATCCTGAAGCGCGACGGCAACAATCTGGAAGCGCGCCGCCTGTTGGGACAGATTTATCTGCGCTCGCTGGGCGATATGCAATCGGGCACGCAGTCGCAGGAGATCCTGAAGCTGGCCATCGAACAGTACGAGCAGATCGTGAAGCTCGATCCCAAGAGCGTGGAAGATCATCTGCTCCTCGGCCGCCTGTATCGCCTGAACAACGAGCTGCTGAAGTCGGAGAACGAATTCAAGGCCGCGGTAAAGATCCAGCCCGATTCCGAAGAAGCGGTCACGACGCTCGCCTATCTCTACAACGAGGAAGGCGACTCCGGGCACGCGTGCAGGTGCTGAACACCGTGCCGGAGAAGGCGCGGACCGCGAAGCTGTATTCCGCACTGGGTTACACCTACGAGCAGCAGAAGGATTACAAGCAGGCGGTCGAAGCTTACAAGAAGTCGACCGAACTCGATTCCGACAATCTCGACGCGGTACGCGGGCTGGCGCAGAACCTGATGAACGATGGCCAGACCGATGCCGCGCTGGAGCAGTACAAAGCCATCGTCGAGGCTGATCCTTCCGACGCGCAAACCTACATGCGCATCGCGGAGATTGATCGCCGCAACGGCAAGTACGATCAGGCCATGGAGGCGCTGAAGAAGGCGAATGCGGTGGTGCCGGATTCGCTCGAGGTGCAGTACAACATGGC
>CAVSUN010000004.1:0-587500 GCA_963731345.1 uncultured Acidobacteriaceae bacterium
GGAACTGGTGCTAGTGCCGGCACAAGTGAAAGGCCATGATGGCAAGCCGCTCCTTGGCTTGAAGCAGGAAGACTTCGTACTACGAAGCGACGGCAAGCCGCAGCCCATTCGCGTCTTTGAACAGACCGTGCGAGACGCCGCCCACGGCTGCCAGACAGCCGGCGGCGCCAGTTCCGGCGAACCTGGTCCTAAACGTCCCCAACCAGGGCATGCCTGACCAGATCCTCATCATTGCAATTGATCTGGTAAATACGGCTTACCTGGACCAGACGCGGGCCAAGCAGCAGTTGATGAAATACCTCTCCGCGCAACCACGGCAACAACACTTCGCAGTGGTTGCCGTCACCAAAGACGGGCTGCGTCCGATTCACAACTTCAGCTCCGACCCGGCGGTGCTCCTCGAGGCGTTGAAACGCGTCGAGTCCACCAGCGACAAGGATATCGCCGACCAGCAGACGCTGCTCGACACTGCGGTAACGGCCGCGGAATTCTCCAGCCAGCTGACGTTCACGGATGAATACACGGCCATGCTGGCGGCATTCAAGAATGAGCAGATTTATGGCGCGTACGCGCAAAAGATTGCCGCGCGCGCCACGCTAGCCGCGCTGATGCAAATTGCCCAGGCTTACGCGGGAGTTCCGGGCCGCAAGTCGGTCATCTGGCTAACCGGAGGCATGCCGATTCTGGTGTACGACCCGGTTGCGGGCGGCGCTAAGGGGAACTCGGCACTGAATGCCGATACCGACCTGCTCGACGACTACGAACAGGCCTGGACCGCACTCAACAATTCAAATGTCGCCATTTATGGAATCAACTTGAAGGGGATCTCGACGAATCGCACCTATCAAGGCAGCGGCATGCAAGCGGTGATCCACAATCCCTACTACCAGACTCGCGCCAACTCCGGCATGGTCTCGCCCTTCTCCGATAATGACGACGCCATCAAGCTCATCTCCGACGCGACCGGGGGCAAGCCGTGCACCGCGAACGCCGATCTCAAAGATTGCATCGACCAGGCCGTAGCCGACAGCGCGAGCTACTACCTGCTCGGTTTCTACGTGCCGCAGCAGGAGCGCAAGCCCGGACGGCACAAGCTGGAAGTTAAGCTGACCAGCGAGCGCGGCACGGTTCGCTCGCGCTCCAGCTATTATCTGGCGTCAACGACGGCGCCTTCGGGCAAAGAAGTCGCGCGCGAACTGCGCGATGCAGCCAACGCCAAGATCGACTACACGGGCATTGGGTTTGCCGTTCAGACGCAAGCGGGGGATCCCGCAAAGCCGGCCATGAGAATCATCGTGCCGGCGCGCAGCGTGCTGCTCTCGCCGGGACATCCGCAGCTTAGCTATGACATTGTCAGTGTGCCGCTAAACGCGAAGGGCGAACCAGCGGCCGACCTTCGCATTGTCCACCTGAACCTGACGGAGGAGCAGACCCAGACCGCGTTGAGCAAAGGATGGTCTTTCACCGACCAGCCGCAGGCCGGCAATACCAAGGCGATGAAATACGTTCTACGCGACAACGGCACCGGCCGGATTGGCTCGCTCATCGTACCGCTGGATAGGAAAGCGGGCGGATAGCTCACCAGGAGGCACCGAGAACACCGAGCTTTTACCTTCGGGTTCGCTTGCCGCACTATCCGGAGTCTCCGGTCGTTTCTCGTGGATCCACGTCACCGACGGCCCTCAGTGCTCTCGGTGCCTACGTAGTGAACCTACTCGAACACTTGCATAGGCTCTCCGAAATCGTGGAGAATATGCTTCGGAATCGAGATGAAAGAATCGCCGATTGGGCAACTCCTGCCGTTCGGGCTGGAGGTCGCGCCCGGTTACAAGTTTGATAAAGCCGCTGACCTCACTAGTGCAACCGAACGCGAGCGCCTGACTCCCACAGCAATTCGCGCCTTCCTGAGCATCTGCGACAAATGGGCCTTGAACGAGGCGCAAGCGCGGGCGCTGTTGGGCGGAATCGCATCTTCCACCTTTCACGCGTGGAAAGCTGACCCGGAAAGCCAGAAGCTCAGCCAGGATACGCTCGTCCGCATCTCGCTCGTGATCGGCATCTACAAGGCGCTCCACATTTATTTCAGCAAGGCCTGGGCCGATCGCTGGATTCGTCTGGGGAATCGCGGTGCCCTGTTTGCCGGCCGCGCTCCCCTCGACTTCATGATCCGGCACGGCCAGCCGGGCATGTTGGAGGTACGCCGCATGCTCGATGCGTGGCGCGGCGGCCGATGACAGCCCCGGTTCGCGCCAGGTCAGCGCGTGCGGAAGACCCGACACTGCCGCCTCGCCGCACCGTCCAGTATCGCGGCATGCATCGCCTGATCCCGTCGCTTTATAGCCGCGACGAAACCGTGCTCTCCGAAATTGCCGATAATGAAACCACGTTGGAAGATGTCATCCTGCTGGACGGCGTGACCAACGATCGCATTCAGGGCGAGCAGCGCGGGCTGGCGGGAATTGGAATTCACGAGCTGGTGTATGGCATTCCCAACGCACACATCGTTAACGCGGCGTTCACCCATGCAGGCATGTCCGGCGGCCGGTTCAATGATGCGACTCGCGGGGCGTGGTACGCAGCCGATGAGTTGAACACCTCGGTCGCCGAAGTCGCATATCACAAGGCGCGGCGGCTGGCCGAGATTGTCGTGCCGGAGCTGCCGCACCGTCGTCCCGACCTCGAGGTTACGACCTACGACGATTGGCTGGCCGATTTTCGCGCCGAGTTTCACGTGCTGCGGCCGCGGGAGAAGTTCGCCGAGTCTCTGCAGCCCGAGCCAGTACCGCAGTGCTATGCCACGTCGCAAATGCTGGCGAACCTCCTTTTGAACGGTGCTTCGAACGGCATTGTGTACGAGAGCGTCCGCCGGGCGAGACACTATTGCCTGGTCTGCTTCCGTCCCGCCCTGGTTTACAATCCGCGTCGCGGCGCCAGCCTCGAGCTCACGTTGAAAGCCGGCACTGAGGGCTACACCCACAAGGTGCGGCGGCTCGCGGGATGAAGATGAGCGCCGGCGCCAGATATGCTTAACGCGAAATATTCCTGCTGCCGCGTCCCGTTCATCGCGGCAGCATCTTAAGCTGATACTCCCAACTCTCCGGATTGCATGCCGCAAGAACTCGCGCCCACGCCGCCTGCTTCGCCCGTGACTGCCAGCCTCTCGCCCGCGCTGTTGTGGGTGATGAGTCTCGCCTCGGCGGTTGCGGTCGCCAACATTTACTACAACCAGCCGATGCTGGCCGACATGATGCGAAGCTTCGGCGTTGGGCCGCATCAAATCGGGCTGGTGGCGACCTTTACCCAGCTGGGATATGCGGTCGGCATGCCGCTGTTTGTCCCGCTGGGCGATCTCGTGGAACGGCGGCGGCTGCTTGTATCGTTATTTCTCGCCGTGGCCGCATCGCTGGTGGCAACGGCTACTGCACAAAATTTGGTCTGGATTGTCGCCGCCAGCTTCCTGGTCGGCGTCACCACCGTGATCGCGCAAATCATGATTCCCCTTGCCGCAGAGTTGGCGCCGCCCGGCCAGCATGGCCGCACCATCGGCATTATCCTTAGCGGCGTGCTTCTGGGAATTCTGCTGGCGCGCACGGTCAGCGGAACGGTGGCGAGTTTCTTCGGCTGGCGGGTGATGTACTGGATCGCTTCGTTGCTGGCGCTCGTGTTTGCTGCACTGCTGCGAGTTCAGTTGCCGCTGGTGCCGCCTAAATCACGCATCTCGTACCGCGAGCTCATCTTCTCCATCTTCCGCCTGGTGCTTGAACAGCCGAAGCTGCGCCGGATCTCATTTCTGGCAGCGATGTTCTTCGCTTCGTTCATTGCCTTCTGGACCACGCTGGTATTCCTGCTGGAAACTCCGCCTTACCACTACGGTAGCCAGACGGCGGGCTTATTCGGGCTGATCGGCGCAACCGGCATCCTGGTGGCGCCCATGGCCGGACGCCAGGCCGACCGGCGTTCCCCACGGTTTGTGGTCGGCATCGCGCTCCTGATCGTGCTCGCCGCGTTCGTACTGTTCTGGTGGTTCGGCTTTCAGTTGTGGGGGCTGGTGTTGGGCGTGATTCTGCTCGACGCGGGCGTGCAGGCCGCTCAGGTCGCCAACCAGAGCAGCGTGCTGGCACTGCTGCCCGAGGCGCGCAACCGCGTCAACACGGTCTACATGATCTGCTATTTCACCGGAGGCTCGCTCGGCTCGCTGCTGGGCTCATGGAGTTGGGGCCGCTGGCAGTGGCACGGAGTCTGTGCCTGCGGCATCGGATTCATGCTATTGGCGGCAGTGATTTTTCTGACGCAACCTACCGAGCCACCGGCTAGAACCGCGGCTGCCGCCGAACTTTAGTTTGGTTAGGCGCTCGCGGGCCGTTGGCAACTTCGTTTGCGCTCACGACTTCGCCCGCTTCACCTCCGCCAGCACCTCTTCGGCGTGGCCTTCAGGCTTAACGGGCGAAAAGATGTGGGCGATTTTGCCGTCGGCATCGATCAGGAAGGTCGTGCGCACGATGCCCATAACTTTCTTTCCGTACATGTTTTTCTCTTTTAGCACGTCAAACTTCCTGGCGACTTCTTTTTTGTCGTCGGCTAGCAGGGTGTACGGCAGGGCTTCTTTTTCCTTAAACTTGAATTGCGCCTTGGGCGTGTCGGGCGAGATGCCCAGGACCACCAGCCCTGCTTTCTTCATCCTGGCGTATGCGTCGCGAAACTCGCGCGCCTCGATGGTTCATCCCGGCGTGTTGGCCTTAGGATAGAAGAACAGAACAACGTTGTGGCCGCGAAACTGCTCGAGCGAAACCGGGTTTCCGTTTTCGTCGGGCAGGGTGAAGTCGGGAGCTTTCGAGTTGATGGCAGGCATGGAATATCTATACATGAGTTGGGGCTTCGTCGAAAACCCCGGCCCAAGCAAAGGAAGCTTGGACGGGGCACCCTTAGGGGAGTTGAGGCGCGCCCGCGTCGCGCGTCTCGTTCGAGTCGCGATTGCATTGGCAATAGGCGCCGCACTGCTCAGCACGCACTTGGGTGCGCAGGTGCTAAAGCGGCCCCACGATGACACCCAAACGCCCGACCAAAATCAATCGAAGCTGAACGCCAAGAAGCCGAAGAACTATCCGCGCGCGATTGCCGTGGTTGAGTTTCTCCCCGGTGGCAGCGCGCGCCTGGTGCCGGTTGCGCTCTGGATCAACGACCGCTTTTACGACGCGAGCCTCTATGGAGCAAACCCCGCTCCCATGGCGGTGCAGCCGGAGACGGTCTACGAGGCGACGAACAACGGTGAATCGCTGGGCCTGTTTACCGTCACCACTCCGGAAGAGTTGAAGGGAAGCTGGATCGCACTGGGTAACTGGCGGCCTCATCAGGCGCTGGATGAGAAGCTGGCGGCGCAAGCAGCCAAGCAGCCGAAACCGAAGGCGACTGATGATCTAGACTCGGACAGCGGCCGCCCCGTGTTACACCGTTCAGGACCGAGCGGATCATCTTCAGGAGGATCCTCTTCCAGTGGCAGTTCGGGAACCGGCAACTCAAGCGCCAGCGCGCCATCAGGCTCCCCGAGCACCGCCTCCTCGGGAACTTCTCCGGCGCAAGAGAACGATCCCAATCGTCCGACGCTGAAAAAACCTGGAGAAACGACAGACTCGGCCCCGTCCGCGACAAGATCGTCGTCAGCCCCAGCGGAAGATACCGATCCCAATCGCCCGACGCTGAAGAAGCCGAGCGAATCCACGAACGACGACTCGTCGGCCGCAACCGGCGGCACTTCGTCGTCGACGCAGGTTGCAAACGCCGGAAAGTCTTCCGCCGGCGCCGCGTCTCCTGACGAAAACGACCCCAGCCGCCCGGTGCTGCGGCGAGGCAAGCCAGAGCCAACGATGGCGGCAGCATCTTCAGCGTCGGCGCCAGCTTCGGTGGCCGGGCCGAACCTGGCATCGCCGGCTCCTGCCGTTCAGGGCAAACCGGACCCTCTCACCGGCATTGTCCGCACATCCTTCCCCGCTGTCTCTGACGCTGGCCGGCACGAAATGCGCTCGCTGCTGTATGCGATGAGTCCCCAGGAACGCGCTTCGAAGTCTGATCAGATGAGCACGCTGGCGCTGGATGAGATCCGAAAGTTCATCGCGGCGCGGCACACGCCGCCACTGCCTAAGAACGCCGCAATCACCGACTACAATCTCCGCGCTTACGATCTGGAATTCAGCAATTCGCCCACACTGGTGATCACCGCGAAGCTGGCCGTCCCGGGTGCCAAGCCGTATCGCGGGGGCGAGTTCGATTACTTCGTGACGCTGGTCGCGCGCGAGGACTTCAACGGCAATCCCATCAAGATCTTCACCTCGGTCACCGACAGCAATCACCTGGACGCATTCCCGCGCATGGAGATCGTCGATGCGGTTGATGCCGATGCCAACGGGCGCGGCGATCTGCTCTTCCGCCAGTACTCGGACACCGGCATAAACTACAGCCTGTATCGCGTGTTTCCCTACGAAATGCAGAAGGTCTTCGAGGGCGGTTCGGGAGCGTAAGAGCCGCGATGTGGACACCCGGACGCATAGCACTTGTGTCCTAAGGTTGTGAATATCGTCCGAGATAGTCTCTGGTTCCCAGGATTGCTTCAGCAGTTGCCCAGAATTATGACAATCAAGCTATACCGTTGATGTTAAGAGACTTACGGTGTGCAGCAGCCCTTGGGGAAAGCGCGTAAGTAGCTGAAAAAAGTGACGCTAGAGCAGCGACGGCTCTTTCTTGCACAGGGTTTTCCACAGATTTGAGGAATTCTGCTGAGAGGGCTGTTTTTGGCTGGCCTTGGAGCTCGCAGCAACGAAAAAGGCCGCCCATTGCGGGCGGCCTTATCGATAAGGTGGTCGTCGGCTACTGCTTGGCTGAGGTCGAAGACGACGGCCTGGCAGGAGGTGTTGCCGATCCTACCGGTTTTCCAGTGCTCGCTCCGGGAGCGCCGCCTGGAGAAGGCCGGTTTGCCGGAGGCGCAACGCCCGACTGCGCGTTGTAAGCGTCGACGATGGTCTTGGTCAGGTCGACACCGGCGGTTGCCCAGAGGAGCGGACCCTGCGGCCAGGGGTTCGAGGAGTCAAACAGCAGTCCGTAGCCGTTGGCCTTGGCGTACTTGTCGATGACCGGCGCCATCTTCTGCAGGATGCGCTGCGCAATCTCGTTTTGCTGCTGCTGATACTCGTTCTGCGCATCTTCCACCTGGCGCTGCAGGCTCTTCTGCTTGGTCTCGATGGACTTCACGAGGGTGCCGCGCGCCTCGTCGTTCATCTTGTCGCCCTGGGTGTTGAGCTGCTTCTTCAAGTTCTCAATTTCAGTGTTCTGGCTGGCCAGCTCGTTCTTCTTGGGCTCGAACTTCTTCTGGAGCGCTTCAAAATCGCGCCCGCCTTCGTTGGTAGCAACGATTGCCTGTTGAATGTCGATAATGCCGACCTTGACGCTGCCGCTAGGGGCAGGGGTAGCGGCGGAAGTTGTGGCGGCCGGCGCGGCAGTGCCGGCGGCGGGAGCCGATTGCGCCAAGCTCGCGGTTACCATAACCAGGACGAGCGCGGCTGTACCTACGAGGGTGCGCTTCATTGCGTTGGTGTAGCTCCTTGAACTGCTCCGGGAATTCTTCAGGTGTTCCAGCGACGGCGGCGTGATGAACTGCCTCTTTCTGGACTGCCGGGTACCGCGCTCGGCTCACACTTCGCCCACAGCGCTTCCCGACCGGAAAATTCGGCGGTGCGGATTCTTCGATTATAGGAAAGCAGCTTCTCAGCGTCAAACCAGAACACTGCAACAAACCGGGTAGGTATCGAATCCGAAGCCTGATTCTCACTGGTTTTGCGGAGGAGGTAGCCGGGTTGCCGTGCCTTCGGTCACGGTCACCCAACTGCCGCCCGGCTTCTGCACCTGCGACTTTAAGGAGTAGGCATCGCCGGTGACGAACGTCGTGATGTAGCGCCCTTTGACTACCCCCCCATTCAACTTCTTGGTAGTGTCCCAAATCCATTTCTGCCCTTCGATTTTTCCGATGCCGATCACATGCTCGCCCAGGCTGTTGTACTCGTTGAAGGTGTACACGTTATCGCTGCTGTTGTATTCCATCATGCGGACGGTGTGGACGTCACCGAGCGGGCCGTGGGTCTTCGTCTTAATTTCCAGAAAATAGTTTCCGGGTACCCACTCTCCGCTAGCGGTTGCGTTGAACTCAACCGCGGGAGAGCTGGGGCTGATCTTCGTGGTGCCGGTGATCTTCCACAGCCCCGCGAAGTAGGCCATCACTGACTGCTGCTGACTCGGCGCGGTTGCGGATTGCGCCTGCGACGACTGCCCCCAACCCACGCCCGCGACACCCAGGCACATGATCAAGACCACGGTTCGTCTCACAAACGATTTCTCCTAGAAAGTAGTCGCTACCGTGAAGCGGAAGGTGTGCAGAGGCTCAGCCAGCAAATACTTCGGCTGATAGGTGGAAATAGCCTGCGCGTAGGTATAGTCTCCGGCCGCACCTGGCGGGAACATAGAGCGCGTAATGGGATTGGGTGAGTTCACAAACTCATTGAGGCGCAGCGGATTGTAGGCCCAATAGACGCGGAAGGGCGCGTTAACCACGGGCAATATCACCTGCAGCTCGATGCCGGTTGACATGCGCGGCTGGTAGTTGGTACCGGAGATAACCGGCAGCTGCGAATTGAAGTGGATCATGGTGCCGCCCACGCATTGGAAGGCGGAATTGACAGCCGGACAGCCGAACACGGTTGAGTTCAGGGTATCGACCTGCGCGCCAGCAATCTGGAGCTGTGACGCACGCGAGACGAAATCGAGCCCGGTATCGACGAAAGGCGCCAGCGTAACCGGCCCAACCACGGGGACGCGATATTCCAGGTTGGTGACCAGGTTGGTGTCGCCGCCGGGGAAGATGATCTGCTCCACCGGAATATTGATGGTGTAAACGCCCTGACGGGGGTTTGCCGGATTGAGCGGGACAGTAGAGCCGTCGGGATTCTGTAGCGGAATTGCCACCACCTGCGGGAAGAACGAGACCGGCGAGATGGCCCGGATATCGAAGCCGCGAATGTCCGTATCGCCACCCATATAGAAACGATCGAACGGCGGCGCGACCTGGCCTCCGTACCCGGTGATCCATGACCCGAGGGCGCGGAAGCCCAAAGTATTACGGCCCTTGTTTACCGGGAGGAATTTCTTGTACTCCGCCACCGGCTTCACGTATTTGACGTTGCCGCCCAGGCCGGCGAATTCGGTGGCCGCGTAGAAGCTCTGTCCGGTGTGAGGCCGCTGCGGATTGTCGATCCTTGCGTAGGAGAAGTTAGGAACGATTTTGCTGGTAATGATCCCGTTCAACGCGTTCGGGCCAGAGATGCCGCGGAAGTCCAATGCCTCGAAGTAGTCGGTCGAGGCGGCGCTAAACGTCTGCACCGACGAGTCGTCGAACGAGTACGTGACGCCGACGCGCTTGAACGAGCGCTTAATCGGGTAGCTGAGCGAGCTCGTGAAGCCGGTGCTGGTCTGGGTGAAGTTTTGCAGCAGCGCCTGATAGCTCTGCGGCAGATTCACGGTTTCATTCAACTGAATCTGGGTGAGCGCCGCCTGGTTGTAGTTGTAACTGCGGTGATACACCGACCATCCGAACTGCAGCGGACGATCGAACAAATAAGGTTGGGTGAAGGCCAAGGTTTCGTTGCGCTGATATTGTCCGATCTGGAATTCCAGCGTCAGGCTTTCGCCTTTTCCGAATAGGTTGTTGGTGGTGTAGTTGATGCCGATAAAGGCGCCCGACAGCCCGCTGACGCCGCCGGTCAGGCCGATGCTGTTCTTGCCTTTTTCCTTGACCTTCAGAGTGATGTCGACCGTGCCGTCCTGCACGTTCTGCTTGATTTCGGAATCCTGCTCCGGCTTGAGCTGGTCGAAGTACTGCAGCTGATTCAAGCGCAGCAAACTCAGCTCCCACAAATTGCCGTTGTAAACCTGGCCTTCTTCCAGCGCCAATTCGCGGCGAATGACCTTATCGCGCGTGGTGGTGTTGCCCTGGAACTCGATGCGCCGCACATAGAATTGCTTGCCTTCATCGAGATCGATGCGCAAGCTGATCAAACGTTTTTCATCATCAGCGTCAGTGTTGGGGACAGGCGTGAAGTTGATGTAGCCCAGCGCGGCGTAGGCTTTGCGCAGGGATTCCAGGCCTTTGCGGATAGCCTCCGTATCGAAGATGTCGCCATCTTTAATCTTGAACAGCATCCGCAGCCCGGCGGTGTTCTTTACCGCTTTGTTGCCGGTGAAGGTAATCTCCTTCAGCCGGTAACGCTGTCCCTCCTCCACCGGCATGGTGATATCGACAGCCTTTCCCGGGGAAGCCTTGAACGGGAAATACCACTTCACACCGCTGGTGTCGTGAATCTGCGTCTTGGGATCGCCGACCAGCGCCTTGAAGTAGCCCTTCGTCTGATAGTAGTAACGCACCCGTTCGGCGTCTTCCTGCAGCTTGGTGGAGTCGTAAGTACGCGCGAACAGGTTTTCCAGGAAGATGGAATGCGGAATGCCGATGGGCTTCAGGTTCTTCATCGCGCTCTGCAGCTCGCGACTGCTGATCGCCTTGTTGCCTTCGAACTTGATCTTCCCGACCTTAACCTTAGGCCCTTCTTTCACTACGAAGGTCAGCGATACGGCGGCGGGAGGGATGGGCCGCACCTCGGAGCGCACGGTGGCAAACTGGCGGCCATGCGCGGCCAGCAACTGCTTGATCACAACTTCGGCGCGCTTCACCTTGGTGGGATCGTATTGGCTCTCCTGGGTGAGGCCGACCTTCAGCTCCTTGAACTTGTCGAGCACGTCGCTCTGCGTGATCGAATTCAAGCCCTCGTACTTGATCTCGCGGATGGTCGGCTTCTCCTTCACGTAGACGTGAATGATCCAGCCTTTGGGCGACTGTTCGCGCTCGATGCGCACATCGTCGAAGTATCCGGTGTTCCACAGGGAGTTGAAGTCACGTTCCAGCGCAGCCTGGTCGTAGACATCACCTGGCTTGCTGAACATGCGCGCCTTGATAGTTTCGGCAGGAATGCGGCGATTGCCGTGGATCACGATCTCGGCAATCACCTCCTGCTGCTGCGCCCCGCAGGATGCGGCGAGAATTATGAGTGCCAGAAAAAGCGCGACTATCGTGGCGCAACCACGTTGCCCGCGAAGCAACAAACTCGCGGGTCTCACCTGAACCGGGCAAGAAATAACGAAACCCTCGATTACGTGTGTTAATGAAAGCGCAATTATACGGTACGGCTGCTCGGGTTCGGAAACCGATGTGGCAGTGCACACCTCAGCAACGCTTACGCGAACCCTTGCTGCCGAGGGAAGTTGCGAAGCGATGTGACGGAAGGAACGGAGATTTCACACAACTCGCTCCACCTCAACCAAGGTGGAGTAGAAAGTTGCACCACCTCCGAGGTCGGTCAAGCGCGCCGAGGTCAACACGTTGATGTTGTTTCCCTGCTCCGACAGCTTGGCCCAGCCCAGACGCGCACCTACAACCCCCGCACGCACCGCTCCATTCACATGAGCGCGCAAGAAAACTTCGCCACGCTCGTTGAAGACGCGCACACGATCACCCTCGACGATGCCGCGTGTGCGAGCGTCCTCAGAACAGATTTCCAGGTCGTGCTGATGCGGTTCCATTTTCTGATGGGTCGGCGAATTTACGAAGGTCGAGTTAAGAAAGTTGTCGGCCTTGCGCGCCAGAAGCTCCAAAGGGAAGCGGTCGTCGGTTGCGGTGTGCCGCGATTCCGCCGGCGCAACGAATGAGGCGACGGGATCCATGCCGTAGGCGATCAGGCTCTCGTCGAATATGCGTGCTTTGCCGTTGGAGGTCGCGAATCCGTGCGCGAATGGCAGCCATGCATCGTTCTTGCCATCGCCATTCAAGTTCAGCCGGACATACGGATCGGCTTCCAGCCGTTCGCGCGAGATTCCCTGAAGCTGTGGCGCGCCGGAAGAGAGCGCGGCCTCGATCATGGAGTCAACGCTGTCGCCGAAGCACTCGTCCTCGAAGTTCATGCGCAACGCCAGCTCGCTAAAAAGGTCGACATTGGACTTACACTCGCCCGGCGGATCAATCGCCTGCTGGGACACCTGCAGGTAGTAGTGGCCATAAGCCAGGACCAGGTCTTTGTGCTCGAAGAACGTCGTCGCCGGCAGGAGAATATCGGCGTAGTCGGTGGTGTCGGTGAAGAACTGTTCGTGCACCACAGTGAACAGGTCGTCGCGCATCAGGCCGCGTCGCACCAGGTGCAGCTCGGGACAAACCGCGGCCGGATTGGAGTTATAGACGACAAGAGCTTTGACCGGCGGATCGTTCAGGTCGATCAGTGCCTTTCCCAGCTCGACCATGTTGACCGTGCGCGCCATCCGCTTGAGCGGGCTCTTCAGCATAAGCTCGGGCATTTCCAGCGCCGTGCGATTGAGCTGGAAGCCGCCGCTGGTCGAAAGCTGCAGTCCCCCGCCGACTTCTTTCCATGAGCCTGTGATCACGGGCAGCATGCAGACCGCGCGCACCGCCGCGCCGCCGTTCTGCACCCGCTGAATGCCGTAGTTGAGGCGAATCACTGCGGGCCGCGTCTGCGCGTATTCACGGGCAAGCTGCTCGACGTCCTCCGCGGCAACGCCGGTCCACTGCGCAACGCGCTCCGGCGTGTACTCGGGCAGGCGCTTCCGCAGTTCGTCGAAGCCATCGGCGTAGCGCGCGATGTAATCCGCGTCATGCCAGCCCTCGCGCACGATTACATGCATCATGCCTAGCGCCAGGGCGACGTCGGTGCCGGGATTGATCGGGATGTGCCAGTCGGCAATGCGCGCCGTGCGCGTCTGATACGGATCGATGACCACCAGCTTGGCGCCGTTGCGGCGGGCCTCTTCGATGAACGGCCACAGATGAATATTGTTGCCGTGGATGTTCGCGCCCCAGGCGATGATGTATTTCGAATGGCGAAACTGTTCCGGCTCGGTGCCGAGCTTGCGCCCATAAATCGAAATCAGCGCCTGCCCACCGGCCTCGGAGCAGATGCTGCGATGGAGTTGCGAGGCGCCCAGGCGGTGGAAGAAACGCCGATCCATCGAGCCGCCGTTCAGCACGGCGATATTGCCGCCATAGGAATAAGGCAGCACCGATTCCGGCCCGAACTCGTCCGCAGCCTTTTTCAAGCGCGAAGCGACCTCATCCAGCGCCTCGTCCCATGAAATGCGCTGCCACGCTTTCTCGCCGTGCTCGCCTTTGGCAGCAACCCGGCGCATGGGATAGAGCACGCGGTCGGGCGCGTAAACACGGTCCAGATATTTCGCAACTTTGCCGCAGAGAAATCCGCGCGTGACCGGATGATCGGGGTCGCCCTGAATGCGCGTCGCGCGTCCATCTTCAACGTTGATCAGCACCGCGCAGGCATCGGGGCAATCGTGCGGACAGGCGGCATGGACAGTGTGTTTCATGGCAACTCCGGTTTGATTATCCCACGAGGAATCTGCGGTTTGCGGGCGGCCGGCGAGGGCTTTGTCACGAATTTGTCAGCAGCTCTGTGACCAGTCGCTCGTCAAGCGGGGCAAAGCGCACTTTGGCGCGTTGACACTTGAGGATTCCCCTTGCTTCGTGCACCCCGAATCGGAGTATCATCGTGGGAACTTGTCTTGGCCGACTCTCATGGTGGAGGAGAAGGCTTTATGGCTCGCAGATTAGTTGCGTCTCTGTCGCTAGTTGTACTTGCTCTCGCGCTTCCCAGCGCCGCCAAGCCGCGGCTCCTTCCCGGTCTGCATGAAACCGAGCGCGGGCGCGTGGTCGATTACACGCGAAGCCTCGAGCAGCATCCGCTCGCCAAGGACAATCTACAGAAGAGAATGTGGCTGACGGAGTGGATCGTGAACACCCCGAAGATCAGCGTACCCGCCTGCTGCGAAGAGCTGAATTCGCTGGAAGCGATCAACAACACTTATTCCCAGCAGCTCCGCATGCAGGCCATTTACTCGCAGGCCGCGTTCCAGTTGGAGCATCCCAAGGTGAAGGATCCGGCCGCGATTCAGGCCGCAGGTCTGGCGGGCACGCTGCGCGCCTATCGCGCTATCCAGCGCTTCGATCCCAGCGTGCAGTACCCGCTGCTCGACGACTTGATGACCCTGGAGCGCAAGGGCAAGCTGCAGCAGTACGTCGAGCTGCAGACACGGTGCCTGGAAGATTAATGCATTAGGGAATTTTATTTGTTGGGCGCGCGCGTCGCGCCCTTTTCATTTGAGGTCAATCTGCACTGCGGCTCCGTCGCCGTCCCTCAGCCGTGAGTAGGACGTGAGAGCTCAGCCAGCCGAAAGCAGGCGGCCGCAACTCACCACTATTCACTGACCCACCATCCACTGCTTTATTGCGGCTGCTGTCGATTCGCCGGGTTCAGTTGCTCCTGTAGCTGCTGCTGTTGTTGCTGCATCTGCTGCAGCTCCTGCATCAGCTGCTCCGGAGACTTAGCGCCATTATTTTGCTGCTGGTCCTCCGGCACGTACGCGTTCTGCTGCTGCTGATTCACAGGCTGGCCTGGCACGCCGGGATGGTGGAATGCTCCCGGCAGCGTACGCCCCTGCTGCTGCTCTCCGCCGGGACCCTGGTACTCAGGCTCGGAGTTCTCGGCGACTCCTTCGTCGGCTTCCGACTCCTGGGATTGCGAAGTTGAATTGTTCTGCGCGGTCGCCACGCCCGTGGGACCGGACTGCCGGGGCGTCAGAATCACCCTCTGCACCGCACCGGGATCGCCGGTGATACCCAGAATCACGTAATCGAATTTCGATCCGTTCAGCAGCGTATTCAGCACATCCCGCGGCTGTCCCGGACCGATCTGCGTAGCCACGCGCTCGCTGTTGGCCATACCGGGAACGTCGATGGAGGCGCCAGTCTGTGCCTGCACTGCGCGCAAAACCTGCGCGAGGGTAGAGTTTTGAGCATTAATGGTTAGCTGCCCGTTCTGATAACGCACTTGTGGCGGAGTCGGAGGTAACTGATCCAAAGTCGGCGGCGGTGGAGGCGTCTGCTGAGCCTCGGCCACCTGCGCCTTACCAGCACGCCCCGATCGCCTGCGCGAAGTTGGTGTCACTGCAGGTTTCGCAACAGCAGGCGTAGCTGCAGCCGCTCCCGTCGTATAAGCCGACGCTGCCGGTTGCACCCGCGGCTGCGTGGTCGACTGGGGTGAAGGCACTCCCTGGATTTGCTGCGCGGGCTGGGTCATCGGCTGGACGGTGTTTCCCTGCGCACTCCAGTGCATCGGACCCGAAGCTGGCGGCTGCTGCGGCTCTTGCGCCGGCGGAGGCTGCTGCTCTTCCGTTGGCGGAGGTTGCTCTTCCCGCGGCGGAGCCGGTTGCTGCTGAAGAGATGGCGGCAGGTTCCACTGGGCGTGGGCAGGCCAGGCAGCAATCATCGGCACGATTGCCAGCAGCGCCAGTCTCGCAAGCTTTGTATTCAGGCGTACCATAACAGGTTGGACGGCTCAGTCAGCGTACGGTTTGCCGACCTCTATTCTAACCCGCGACCAGCGGAGTGTTTCGCCCGTGATAGAAGTTCTCACGCGCGGAGCCACTCGCGTCGCGTTCAGCATCTTACCTTAGAAACGCCGTGCCAGAGGGCGATTATTACCATGAACCTCATGAATCGCATTCGTGCCTGCCGCTTCGCGTTTGCCCTTGTGCTCTTCTCCATCGCACTGCCCGGATCGCAACTGCTTCTATCGCAAACCTGTTCGTCCGGTCCGGATCTCGACAGCGCCACTAAGTCGGCCATAGACGGCGCGGGCAAGCAGTACATGGAAATGTCGAAAAACGGAGACGTTGCCGGCCTGAAGGCCAACTCGATTCCCGCCATTGCCGGCGATTTCGGCTCCATCGAGCAGGCTGTGGTTACCAACAAGCCTTACCTGGCCGGAGGCGCTGCCACGATTACCGGAACTTATCTCCTGGACGCCTCGCAAGCGAAAGCCGCTTTGCCGCGCGCCGATTTTTATTGCGGCATTTACAACTCGCCCGACCGGCTCTCGTTTTCCATCAACAACCTGCCTCCCGGCAAATATGCCGTCGTCGTCCAGAAGGTGAACGGCAAGGATCCGATTACGCTGAGCCTGGTGCTGCAAAACCTGGGCGGGGCGTGGAAGTTGGCAGGATATTATCCCCGGCTGGACTCCATTGGCGGCCGCGACGGACAGTGGTATCTGACGCAGGCGCGGGCCTACAAGTCGCAGGGGAAGTCACTGGACGCGTGGTTCTACTATCTGACAGCGTGGGACCTGACGGCGCCGGTGAATTTTATGAGCACCCCGCAGCTGGACAAGATTGCCGAGGAGATGCAGAGTGCGCGTCCTGCTGACCTGCCCAGCCAGAACGCACCGATGAGCGTCTCCGCCAACGGCAAGGTGTTCAAAGTGACGGAGCTGACGGCGGTACCGGTCGATAACAAGCTGGATATTCGAGTCGCGTATCAAAACCCCGATGCGGGCAATTCGGGCGTTGCCTTTCAGGACAACATGGCGGTGATCCGGGCGGTGGTGGCGAAGCATCCCGAGCTGCGTGACGCCTTCGATTCGGTGATTGCGCGCGCGATGGACAGCAGCGGCCACGAGTACGGCTCGCTGTTGCCGATGAAAGAGATCAAATAGCAGCCGCACAGCTTCGTCGCCCGTTAGAATAGCGCGGTGATCGTGCGCTTCCCGAGCTCCCTCGCAGTCATCCTTCTTCTCGCGTTCGTGACCATCACTTCGTTTGATCTTCCCGCCCAAAACACCAAATCAACTGCGTCGCCTGATGCGAACTCCTGGACCGACGCACAGAAGTCCGCAATGGCCAAGCGCGTGCGCGACGACTTCCTGCATGCCTGGAACGGCTACAAGCAATACGCCTGGGGCCATGATGAACTCAAGCCGCTGTCCAAGAGCTACCGCGATTGGTACGGCACATCGTTGCTGATGACGCCCGTCGATGCGCTGGACACCATGGTCTTGATGGGATTGAGCGAGCAAGCCAAGGAAGACCGCGAGCTCATCGACAAGCAGCTTTCGTTCGACAAAGACATCTACGTCAAGAATTTCGAGATCACGATCCGCCTGCTCGGTGGACTGCTCAGCGGTTATCAGCTTACGGGCGACAAGCGCCTGCTCGAATTAGCGGATGATCTCGGGATGCGACTGCTGCCCGCATTCAACTCGCCGACAGGCATGCCGTATGTCAACGTCAACCTGAAGACCGGAGCTACAAAAGGCGTGCAGAGCAATCCGGCGGAAATTGGATCGCTGCTGATCGAGTTCGGCACCCTAAGCAAGCTAACGGGCAAGCAGGTCTATTACGACAAAGCCAAGCGTGCGCTGGTCGCGGTCTATGACCGCCGCTCTGCCATCGGGCTGGTCGGATCCAGCATCAATGTCGAAACCGGCAAGTGGACCGATCCCACCAGCCACATCAGCGGCGGTATCGATTCTTACTACGAGTATCTGCTGAAGTGCTCGATTCTGTTCGGCGACAAGGATTGCGAGCGCATGGCAAAGACGAGCTTCGCTGCGGTAAATAAGTATGTCGCTGACGACACTCCCAACGGCCTGTGGTACGCGCAGGTCAACATGAATACCGGACAGAGAATCTCAACCCATTATGGCGCGCTCGATGCCTTCTTTCCGGCGGAGTTAGCGCTCTCTGGCGACCTCATGCGCGCTGAGCAACTTCAGGAATCCAGCTACAAGATGTGGACTACCTTCGGCGTTGAGCCGGAGGAAATCGATTACACGACGATGAAAGTAACTTCGCCCGGATACGAACTGCGGCCTGAGATCATCGAATCGACGTACTATCTGTATTACTTCACCGGCAAGCCGCGCTACCTGGACATGGGACGAACCTATGCCGACAGCCTGGAGAAGTACTGCAAGACGGACGTCGGATTCGCTGCGCTACTCAACGTCGAAACCAAAGAAAAACGCGACGACATGGAGAGCTTCTTCCTGGCCGAAACTCTAAAGTATCTCTATCTGCTGTATGCGCCGAAGTCGACGCTCGACCTGCACAAAGTAGTGTTCAACACCGAGGCGCATCCCATCGAGAGAACGTGGTAGAAGGAAGACTGTACGAACCAGAAAATTGCCCACTTTGCAGGACTTTGCAGTTTCGCGCGTAATGACAATCTTCTTGCTCGAGGGCCTTTGGAGGGCTCTGGCGACATCTAAGTTCTCGGGATAACTATGGCGTTGCAGGCACAACCGAACTCAACGGCGATCAATCCCGCGGCCGCCGAGCGGAACTATCGCGGGCCGCTGGCGATGGTCACCACCCTCTTCTTCATGTGGGGATTTCTCACCTGCCTCAACGACATTCTGATCCCTCACCTGAAATCAATCTTCGAGCTGAACTACGCCGAGGTCATCCTCGTCCAGTTCTGCTTCTTCTCGGCTTATGCGGTGTTCTCGATTCCTTCAGGCAAGATCATCGAGCGCATCGGCTACCACAAGATGATGGTGGCCGGTTTGCTCATCATGGGTCTGGGAGCGTTGCTGTTTGTCCCTGCCGCCAGTGTTCCGTCGTTCGCGCTTTTCTTGACCGCGCTGATCGTTCTGGCCGCCGGCATCACCGCCTTGCAGGTCGCGGCGAACCCGTACGTGGCTGTACTTGGGCCGGCGCGCACCGCATCGAGCCGGCTGAATCTCACGCAAGCGTTCAACTCCCTGGGTACTACGGTCGCGCCGTTCTTTGGCGGGCTGTTCATTCTCGGCGCCGCCGCCGCACCCAAAAGCGGGCCCGAGCTCTTGACCATGTCGCCGGCGGCGCTGCACACGTATCGCTTGCAGCAAGCCTCGTCCGTGAAGCTTCCGTATCTTGGCATCGCGTTAGCGCTGGTGCTCCTGGGAATTGTCATCGCCAAGTTCAATCTGCCGCATATCCCGGAAGCCGAGGGCGGGCACGCCGTCGTGAACGACAGTCTGTGGGCGCACCGCAACCTGGTGCTGGGAGCGGTCGCTATCTTCACTTACGTTGGAGCCGAAGTGTCCATCGGCAGCTTTCTGGTCAACTTCATGAACCTGCCCGACATCGGCAATCTGCGTCCGGAGGTTGCGGCCAAATATCTGACGTTCTATTGGGGCGGCGCGATGATCGGCCGCTTTATCGGTTCGGCCGTGCTGCAGAGGATCGGGACTCGGGTGGTGCTTGGGCTGAACGCGATTGTGGCCGCGACGTTGGTGTGCTTCTCGATGCTCAGCTACGGGCATCTGGCGATGTGGTCACTGCTGCTGGTCGGCCTGTTCAACTCCATTATGTTTCCCAGCATCTTCACCTTGGGCATCGAGGGACTGGGCCCGCTCACCGGCGAAGCCTCCGGCCTGCTGGTTATGGCGATTGTCGGTGGTGCAATCATTCCGGAGCTGCAAGGAGTGATCGCCGACCGCGTGGGATTGCACCACGCTTTTATTCTTCCCGTGATCTGCTACGTCTACATATTGTTCTTCGCCGTGAAGGGGCAGCCGCGTCCGCGGGCGGCAGTAGAAGCGTAGAGCGGGCCCTGCGGCCCGCACTTGGTGTAGTCTCTTACGCGACCTTGTCGTTCTCTGTCCCGCAGCTCCGGCACGCGGCCGTGATGTCCACGCGGTTACGCCGCAAATGATTTTCGAACGCCGACCAGCGCGCGTGGCGCTCGCGCTCGGTCAGATAGACATCATCGGGATTCGTAAGATGATCGCGTTGCGCTTCGACGGCGCGGTCTTCCGCTTCCTCGGCTGCGAGCGTCGGTTTCTCTTCGGCGACAAAGGTTCCCGGCAGGCGCGAGTCTTCGGCCCTGGCCGCGGTTCCCGCAGGACGCATGCGCAGTTTGCTGGGATCCTCGCTCGCCGCCGGAAACTTTCCCGCCAGCCGCTCGGGCATGTACGCCTGATCGTCAACCCCGGAACCGGTCCCGGCAGGCAACTCGCTCGGCTCCGGCGTGATGGTGTGGGTGCTGTCCTTCTTCTGTAGCAGCGGGCCACTTTCCCACGCCTGACGATAGCGCGTGTCGTAGTCGTTCCACGCCGCATCGGTTTTCATCGTGTCTTCGTCATATTTGGGCAGTGACTCAATCTGCTGCTTGGTTGCGTTGATGGCGAAGTCGTCTTCGTTCTTCGGGTCGGGACGAATGCGATCCGCCGGAACAAGGAACTTCTTGCTGTTCAGCCACCCGCCGGTATCGACCACAGCGTATTGAATCGCGCCCGTCGCGTGATCGAAAATCACATCGTCAATCTTGCCCAACTTGTCGTTGTCCGGACCATAAAGCGTTGCTCCGCGGATGTCATCGACGTTGTCGGCGAAGCGGTAAGCGCGCAGCATTCCATAGTGGGCCATATAAAGGTCTCCTCGTTTGTAGCGTTCAGTACCTTCATTCGGATGCGAGGAGGAAACGCGAGGCCGCCTTGCGGCATGCTGAGTGTGTTATCAGCGCAGTCTCGGAATGATAGCTCCGGTGGTGCTGGCATACTGCGCATACTCCGGGCCGAAGGTCGCCGTCATCGCCTGTTCTTCGATTCTGCTCTTGATGGTGAAGCCGGCATACAACAGCACAACCGCAATCAACCCGCGCACTTGATGACGCACCACGGCGGTGCCCAGCATGGCGAGAATCATGCCGGAATAAATGGGGTGCCGCACCCACCGGTAAGGACCGCTGCGCACCAGCTCATGCCCGATCTTTACGCTGACCATGCCGCTCCAATTGCGGCCCAGATAGGCGCGCGCCCAGATCGCAAATCCCAGGCCGACCGCCGTAACGGCGATACCTAGCCAGTTTGTCCATGAAGTGGGCGGGTAGAGCCGGGTGCGAAGCCAGACTCGCGGAACGTCGCCGGCGAACATCAGCCAGAATGCCGCCACAGTGAGTACCGTGTAGGACAGCCGCGAGGACGTACTCTCACGCCGCTCGGTGCGTTTCGTTCCGAAAGCCCAGACCATCCAGATCACCAACCACGCGACCCACAAAAAGGAACAAATCGTCATCGCGCTCATTGCCATCACTCGAAGAGTTTACGCGTCAACCGGAAAAATGGTTCCCCGTCGACCTATCGCTTTTGTGCCAGCTGATATAGACAATTTGAGGTAGTATGTTTGCGGTCGATGCTGGGAATGAGCCGAGGCCTTGCCTCAAATTCTTAAGGCGGTTTGCAGCCGAGAGGGGCGACGGGTCAGGTAAAGACCGGGCAGTCAGCAACTCAACTCTATGGAGCCATTGGCAATGAATCGACGTGTACTGGCAGGACTCGTGTTTTGCGTGCTTGTTTCCACCGCGGCCTTCGCGCAGAAGATCAATGTCGACTGGGACCGCAGCCTCAACTTTGCCGACTTCCACACGTATTCGTGGGAACCGAGCCCGCATCCCGCGAAGGGCTTCTGGAACCAGCGCATCATCGACGGGGTGGACCAGCAGCTCCAGGCCAAAGGTCTGACCAAGGTCGATTCCAATCCCGATGTCTGGGTGGTGTATAGCAACAGCATCCATGACCAGAAGCAGGTGGTGGGTACGGGCTACGGCTTTGGGCCCGGCTGGGGTTGGGGTTGGGGATACGGGCAGAACACCGTGACTTACAACACCTATGTCACGAAGATGGGCACGCTGGTGGTGGAGCTGGCAGACGCGAAAGACAAAGAGCTGATGTGGCGTGGTTCGGCAACCGATACCATCAGCGACAACAGCAACAAAAACATCAACAACCTGGATAAGGCCATCGCCAAGCTGTTCAAGAATTACCCGCCGAAAGAGAAGAAGTAAGAAGCAGTTGGCAGTTGGCAGTCGGCAGTCGGCAGTCGGCACTCGGCAGTCAGCACTCAGCAGTCAGCAGTCAGCAGTCAGCACTCGGCAGTCGGCAGTCGGCAGTCAGCACTCGGCAGTCGGCAGTCGGCAGTCGGTTCGTATCAGGGCACGACTTCAGTCGTGCCGGACAAATCGATTTTTTGGAAGGGCTTTAGCCCCTGTCTGGCAAGACAATCAGGGGCTGAAGCCCTATCTTTTGCTGCTCGATTTGGCACGACCGAGGACGTGCCCCTGATACGAAGCCTAGAACCTTTGCACATTTCAGATTTAGGAAGCCTCACAGCCGTTGCGAACCACCGAGTAATGCTTGCCGAATGCCGAATGCCGATTGCCGAGTGCCGAATGCTAACTGCTACGCAAACCTCGCCGGCGAGAATCGCTCCAAATCCAGCTCCGGCTTTTTTCCAGTCAGCAACTGGGTCATCAACTGTGCGGTAATGGGCGCCAGCAGGATGCCGTCGCGAAAATGCCCGGTCGCGGCGTAGTAGCCCTTCAGCGAAGTCGCGCCCAAAATCGGCAGGCCGTCGGGCGAACCCGGACGCAGCCCCGCCCAGGCATCGTGAATGCGCATGTTGGCGATCTCGGGAGCGACCTCAATCGCAGCCCGATGCAGCCGCTGCACGGTATCGGGATCGACGCGCTTATCGAACCCCGCCTCTTCCAGGGTCGCGCCCAGCAGCAAGCGTCCATCGCTACGCGGAATGATGTACACGTCAGGTGTGCGCACCACGTGACGAAGCAACGGCCCGGTTGTGCGCGCTCCGGCAGGGGGTATGACGCACACCATCTGGCCCTTCACCGGCCGAGTGGGAAAGCCAAACGGGTCGACTTGCGAAGCCCAGGCGCCGGCGCAATTCACCACTGCTTCCGCTGGGTAATAGGACTTGACAGTGCGCACGCCGGTGACGCGGCCTGCCAACACGGCGACCTCTTTCACGCCCGAGCCACTAACGACGTCTGCCCCGAGTGTGCGTGCGGCTTTTTCCAGCGCGCTGCCCAGCTTGCGTGGATCGACGCTGCACTCGGGCAGGAAGTACGCCGGCCCGCGCCGCGCGATCAGCGGTTCCAGTTCCGACAATTCAGCGGCGCTGAGCGGCCGGGCGCCTTCGCACTGCGGCGGGTCGCCTTCGGCTGAAAAAAAGATCGTGCCGTCGCAGCGCAGGTCGGGCGATTCGAAGGCCTCGGCGCGCACCTCATCGACGAACGCGCGATACATGCGCGCGCTGGCGGCGATCAGCTCGCGAAGTTGCGGAGGGTTTCCCGGATCGCAATGCGCGATCATGCCTCCCGCGGCGTGAGTAGCTTCGCGCGCCGGCTCGCTCTTTTCGACCACCAGCACGCTGACACCGCTATGGCGCAAGCGCCACGCCAGCGACAACCCAATCACACCTCCGCCGATGATGACGACGTCCCAGGTCTTCACCTTTCGATTGTATGCAAAGCTACGGCGCGAAGTAGCTGGCGATGTCCAGAATCAGTTGCGTGACCCCGTAGGCATAGGCGTCGGTCTGGCCGTCGAAATTACCGACGATCGCCATGTTGGACGCGGTCACACCGTCGCTGGCGTTGAGATTGGAAATGCCCGGCATGGGCTGGCCGTCCGCCCACAATGTCAGATATCCCAAGGAGCCGACGGGAAGCACGGTCGCGTTGAAGACATACTCTTGAGCGCTGGCGGGAATGCCGCAACGGGTTGCTGCCACGTTGACGGGGGGATTGCGCTCCCCGCTGAATGTCCCACCTGACGAGCGGGTATCGATCAGGCGACAGGGCGCCAGCGGATACAGCGATAAGCCGCCGGTTCCCGGCGCGGCGAAATAACCATTGATATCGCCGATGAGCTGCGTGTCCTGGTCGGCAAACGTCGCGATGTCGCCGTTCGTACCCGCAGGCACAATGGCGGCGTTGGCGACGACCGTAGCCGTGGGATTGTTCAGCGTCGAGACAACCGGCTGCGAGTTTCCCGCAGGCCACACCGTCAGATATCCCAGAGCCTTGCCGGCGACCGGCACGACGGTGAAGTTCATGGAATAAGCCTGTGCGCTAGATGGAAGTTGGCAATTGCTGGCGAGTATCGGGAAGTCTCGTTCCACTCCCCCATAAAGATGTGGGCCTCCGAGCGTGCCGCTGGCGCCGCGGGTATCCAGCACGCGGCACGGCGGCACAGGATAGAACTGGAGCGTCTGCGGTCCCGGGGGCTGGAAATAGCCGTTGATGTCGAGAATCACGTCGCTGGAATCGGTGACATAGACGCTGACCGCTCCCCCGCCGCCGCCGGGTAGGATCGCCGCGTTCGCTTTTACCCGTCCATCGGGCGAGTTGAGCGTTGATACCAGCGGTTGCGCTTCGCCGGAAGGCCAGATCGTCAGATATCCCAAGTTTCTTGCGTGGGGCACTACGGTTACGTTCAGCGAATACGCAACAGCGGCCGATGGAAGGCTACAAAGCCCCAGCGGCAGGGGGAAGCTGCGCGTCGTTCCGCCCGAGAGGTACGGTCCGCCAAAAGGCCCGTGTGGTGATCGCGTGTCGGCGACGCGGCACGGAGGCAACGCGACAAATTGCAGCGGATCGGCGCTGCCGCCCGCGATCACTGCCGCCTCGTTGTCGTATGCGACCGTTACATACGCGGTGTTGGTGACGGAATTGATCGCCAGCGCTCCTGGATACGTGCCAACCGCGACGCTGCTGATGGCGCCGGTGGTTTCGTCGTACATGGTAACGGTGCCATCCCAGAGGTTGTCGACAAAGTAAGCCTTGCCTGTCACCGCATCGACCTGGACAGCCACGGGAGAGGCGCCGGCATTGATGAACGTCGTGCTGAGCGTCACACCATCGATGATGGTCCCGGAGTCGTATCCGCTGGACGCGACCAGGATCTGGTTGCGGACGAGGTCGACCGCCAACGCGGAGGGATATTGCCCGACCTGAACATTCGTCACCAGATAGCTGTAGCCATCAATCACCGCGACCGAGCTGGTTTCGTAGTCGGCAACATAGATCCGGTTGGTGAATTCGTCGACGGCAACGGCGTGCGGATATCCTGGAGCGGAGACGGTGGTGACAAGGTTGCTCGTACCATCAATCGCTGCCACATCGCCACTGCCTGAATCGGCGACAAAGATGGTGTCTGTCGTGCTGTTGACCGCAACAGCGGACGGGTGGCTTCCCACGGCGACGCTGATGGCGCTGTCAGTCGCGCCGTCGATCACCGTGACCGAGTTCGCATAGTAATTCGCGACGTAAATCTTGTTTGTGGCGCTATTCACGGCCACGGCAATAGGACCGGCACCCGTGGTGACGCTCGAAGTTCGATTGGTGGCGCCATCGATCACCGTGACATTGCCCGCGCTGCCGTTGGTAACGTAGATCTTGTTGGTAACCGAGTTCACCGCGATGGCATTGGGCGCGGCACCGGTGAAGACGGTGGCCGTGTAATACGTCGACCCGTCAATGACGGTCACGCTATTACCGTTCTGGTTGACGACGTAGATGCTGTTCGTCGCGGCATTCGTCGCGACGGCCGTCGGATTGCTGCCGGTGGGAACCGTCGTCAGAAGCGTCTGTGCCGAACATGCGAGCGCGGCACCGAGCAGCAGCGAAACCACAATCAACCATAATGTCGTTGTCGCCCTGCTCATAAATTCATCCTCCCGACGGATGTTCGCGCCGCTCTCAACTTTGGAGAGGCTGCAAGAGTTCGCATTGCTCACCCGCAAATGAAGTTGGAGGATCTTTGGAGCGAGCCGACGGCGGTTGCAGCCGGCATCGGGAGTCAGGAATCGGTACGGCACGAGCGCCAACGGATGAGAGCGCTCGTGCCGCCCTGCCACAAGGATGAGGAGTTCGCATTGAGCTTAGCGCGAAACCAGCTCCTCGTTCGGTGACCGGCACAAACATTTTGGAACGAGTGCAAGAACGGGAATCGTCACTCCTCCCCCGGCCGCTCGTCACCGTCGCGACGGCGGGTTAGGATTGTTGTGCATTCATGGAGCTCCTATGACAACACCTGCATTCGCACAGCTCGAACCCAAAGAAGTTTGGAAGCACTTTTCCGCGCTCGCTCAGATACCGCGCGCTTCGACCAAAGAAGCCGCCGCCCGCGACTACGTTCTGTCCATTGCCAAGAAAAACGGACTGCAGGCCAAGCATGACGCCGTTGGCAACACCGTCGTCCGCAAGCCTGCTCGGGCCGGCCGCGAAAACGCGCCCATCACCCTGCTGCAAGGCCATCTCGATATGGTGTGCGAGAAGAACGAAGGCACGCAGCACAACTTCGACAGCGATCCCATTCGCGTGAAGCGCGAAGGTGACTGGCTGAAAGCCGAAGGCACAACCCTCGGTGCCGATAACGGCGTCGGCGTCTCTGCCGCCCTCGCAGTCATGGAAAGCGCCGACATCGCCCACGGACCGTTGGAGTTCGTCTTCACCATCGATGAAGAGACCGGCCTGACCGGCGCGGCCGAATTCCCGCCGGGACTGCTGCACTCAAAATACTTCCTGAACCTCGACAATGAAGAAAAGGACACCATCTGCATCGGCTGCGCGGGCGGAATCAAGACCACGGCGCGACGCAGGGTGAAGCTGGTAGCGCCGCGTGGCGACAGCGGCTGGCGAATCAAAGTGTCCGGCCTGCAGGGCGGCCACTCGGGTATCGACATTCATCTGGGACGCGGCAACGCGTTGCGCATTCTAGGCGGAGCGCTGCAGCGAATCTTGTCGGAACTGAAGGCCGATGTCGCGACTATCACGGGCGGCAGCGCCCAGAACGCGATTCCGCGCGAGGCGTCCGCGGTCGTGGTCCTTGATGCATCGCAAGAGAAAGCCTTGCGCACGCTGGTAAAGAAGCTCGAAGACGAATTCCAGACGGACCTCGGCAGCTTCGATTCCGAACTTCAGATTGGTGTGGAGAAAGTCGGGCGGCCGGCCAAAGTTTTCGACACCGACGACACGAATCGAACCATTGCCTTGCTTGTCAGCGTGCCCCATGGCGTTCTGGCCATGAGCCCCGACGTTCCCGGCCTGGTACAGAACTCAACCAACCTCGCAACCATCGCCACTAAGGACGACACGGTCGAGATCGTCACCAGCCAGCGGAGCGCCATCGAAAGCAGCAAGCTGGCGGCAGCGCAAATGGTGGCGACCGTCTTCCGGCTGGCCGGTTTCGACGTGGAGAATTCCGGCAGCTATCCCGGATGGAAGCCGGAACCCCACAGTAAGGTCGTGGAGACGCTGCAGTCGGTTCACGAAAAGGTCTTCGGGCATCCAGCGAAACTCATTGCCATGCATGCCGGCCTGGAGTGCGGCGTGATTGGCGAGAAGTATCCCGGCATGCAGATGGCATCGTTTGGGCCGACCATCGTTAGCCCACACAGCCCCAACGAGGCCGTGGAAATTTCGTCGGTAGCAGGATTCTGGAAGTACCTGAAGGCGGTGCTGGAAAGCGTCTGATCGCCGAAAAAATACCTGTTATAAGCGGAAAGCCCTGAATTCTCGGGGCTTTCCGGTTGCGTCGCGCCTCGCCTCGGCCTTCCCAGAGCCGAATCAAGTGCCTTTCTAGGAACGCAACCTTCGATTTCTCCAGTTCCCCTCTTGGTCAATGCGGCTACTCAGGTGTATGTTTCGACTACCACCTAGGTTTAGGTCGAAGACCTTAACCCAGCCGACTCGCGCCCAAGGCATTCCATTGGTGGCCGATTTGAACTCCCGTTTCACGATCGCCGGTTTGCGAAGGAGAACCGAAACGCGTATGCCTAAAATCCGCCATTTTCTTCCCCTATTCGTGTTTTCCCTTGCTCTAGCCACCGGCGCCTATTCCCAGACTGCATTGCAGTTCAATCCGATCACTCCCTGCCGCCTGCTGGACACACGCCAGAGCCAGCCGCTTATGGGCGGCCAAACCTTGCCCGTTCAGGTGCAGGGAGCTTGCGGAATTCCATCGAGCGCGATGGCCTACTCGTTCAATGTGACCGTAGTTCCGCACGGCTCATTGAACTACCTGACCGTGTGGCCCGCCGGCCAGACGAGACCTGTCGTCTCCACACTGAACTCCTATGATGGACGCACGAAGGCGGTGGCGGCCATCATTCCTGCCGGCACCCCCAGCGGCGAAATCGACGCCTACGCGACCAACACCACCGACCTGATCCTCGACATCGATGGATATTTCGTCTCCAGCACCAACTTGACCCTTGGGTTTTATTCACTGCCTCCCTGTCGCCTGTACGACACTCGCGGGGGCAACTACATCCAAGCGATGCAGACGGTGACCTTTGCCTTACTGAACTTGTGTGGAATTCCCAGCAATGCGCTGGCCTACTCGCTGAATTTGACGGCCTTGCCGCGGACTCATTCGCTGAACTATCTGACCGCGTGGCCGGCGGGACTACCGCAGCCCGGCACCTCAACCTTGAACGCTCCTACAGGAGCGGTAACCGCCAATGCGGCGCTGGTGCAAGGCGGAGCCAGCGGCGAAATTTCAGTCTTCGCGTATAACGATACCGACCTCCTCATCGACGTGAATGGCTACTTCGCGGCGCCGGGCCAGTCGAACCAGCTAGCTCTTTACACGCTTCCGCCGTGCCGTGTGCTGGACACGCGCCCCAATTACTTCACCGGAGCCATTACGGTGCATGCGGAGAGCAGCCCGTGCAGTGTTCCATCTACCGCGCAGGCTTATGTGGTTAACGCTACTGTCGTGCCGCAAACCAGGCTGGGATATCTGACCTTGTGGCCTGACGGACAGCAGCCGGTTGTTTCCACGCTGAATGCCTACGACGGCGCCGTGACTTCGAATCTGGCCATCGTTCCAGCCGACACGGCGAATGGTACGTTCCAAGCCTATGCCTCAAGTAATACCAATCTGCTGATCGACATTTTCAGCTACATGGGCGCAGCCCCGCTGGGCGTTGTTCCGAACCCGCTGACGGCAATCGTCAATCAGCCCTATAGCGCAGAACTACAAGGCAGCGGCGGCGTTCCACCCTATACCTGGATGATGACGGGCGGCAGCCTGCCGCCTGGATTGTCGCTGAACTCTCTGGGCTTCATCAGTGGAACACCTACCAGCCTGGGGTTGTTTCCATTCACCGTCCAGATCACCGACAGCCAGAACAACACGGCCTCGGGGACCGAAAATCTGGTGGTCGAAACGTCGCTATACATGATCACGACGAGCCAACTCCCAAGCGGCACCGTGAGTGTCCCCTACAGCGCTGCATTAGGAGTGTCGGGAGGCGTCCCGCCATATACCTGGAGTTTTGTTTCCGGTTCGTTGCCGTCGGGACTTTCGCTAAACTCGAGTGGCGTCATCTCCGGCACGCCGAACGGTTCTCCGGGAGTTTCGAACTTCGTCGCGCAAGTGACCGACTCGGCGCAGCAAGTCTTGACTGCGGCACTGCAAATCGGCGTTAACCCTGCCCTGGGAAATTTTTCTCTTACCGGCAACTACGCGTTCGCCATAAACGGCTACCAGAACGGCAATATGTTCTTCCTCGCCGGATCGCTGGTCTCCGACGGCCACGGCAACATTACCTCCGGACTGCTGGACCTGAATACGGGAAGCGGCTCGCCCAGCGCCGGTACCGGTTTCACCGGGACCTATAGCCTCGGCGGCAATGGCGTAGGAACCATGTCGCTAAATGCAGTCGGCATTTCCGGCCCTTTGAACTTCCACTTCGTACTTGCTGCGAACGGGCAGGGACAAATCATCTGGGACAACGCTGATCCCAATCCGCGCGGCTCGGGCCTCTTCCTGCAGCAAAACCCGGTGGACTTCTATCCGCCGCAGCCGGGTTCGTTCGCCATAGGCACCTTCGGTGTCGATTCCAGCCTCAACCGCTACGCCAAGGCCGGACAATTCACCGTCACGACCGGCGGCGTTGTGAGTTCGGGAAGCGAGGACGTGAATGACAATGGGGTGCTCGGGAACGATACCTACACCGGCCAGTTCTCGGGAATCAATACCCGCGATGGCCGCAACCTCGCGGTCTTCACCTTCAACGGTGCGGTCAACAACTATGCGTACTACACCATTCGCCAGGGGCACGTCCTGATTATCGGGATTGACCCGTTGTCGGCCACGGATCCTATGACCCTGGGGACCATTCTGGTGCAGCAAACCAGCGCGTTTAGTAAGGGTTCGCTGCAAGGCGCGACCATCCTCAACACAACGGCGCTGGCTCCTAACGACGGCAGCCCGCTCGCCGATGTGGTGCTGGGACTCGGCACCTGGGACGGGAACGGTAACGGCGGTTTCAGCCTTGACGAAAACCGAGGTGGAACGATGCTGGTGCAGTCCTCCACCGGCACCTACAACGTTGCAGCCAATGGACGAACGACGCTCAGCGGCTTTGGCGGCAATCCGCCACTGCTCTACCTGGCCAACTTCGACCAGGGCTTCCTCCTGGGCCAGGACAACTCCGTGGCCTTCGGCAATCTGCTGCAGCAAACCGCGAGGCCGCCCTTCGGCAACGCGTCCATCCTCGGTACCTACCTGGGAGGGACCCTTGAACCGTCGATCTCGGCGATTGTTGATTCGGTCGGCTATCTGTTGGCTGATGGCAACGGTAACTTCAACGGCATGGGCAACACCAGCGCACCATCAGGAACTGGCACAGTGGTCTACTCCGCCTCTTACCAGGTCGATTCGACGGGACGCGCGGTTGTGACCGGCACTCCTGGGGGATTCATGTACGTGGTCTCACCCAGCGAGGTCATGCTTCTGCCGAACGGGAACACGCCCGCGCTGAATATCTTCAACACCGGGCTGACGAACTAGCGGCACGGAAGAGAAATATCAGCCCGCAGGGCGTGTGAACCCCGCACGTGCGGGGCTACCGTTGTGCCGCCCTCGGGGCTAGAGCTGCGATACGAAACGCGGGTGCGCTCGGTTTTCGTTGTCAGCGAAGAGAGAGACCGGTATAAGCGTTCCGTGTAGTAACAGGCTTTCTTATCTTGAATCCTGCCCCGTAATAGATAACACACCTGATCTCCGTCATAGCGCTACCACCCGCCGCTGCGCTTGGGACAAACTTTCCGCTTTGCGGCAAAGTTTCCCTGCCCTTGTCCTCGTAAGTGCAGATTTCTCACCACCATCGGTCGGCTCTCTCCAGCTGTGGTGCCGACAACCTGAGTCGCTGGCGCCAGCCACGCACGCGATGATTTTCGATCTCGGCGCCGGAAATAGCGGAGGGAATGACCGATGAATTGGAAGACAGTAGTGGCTTGTGGAATGTTGCTGGGACTGCTCTCGACCGTGGGCTTCGCGCAACGTCAGAGATTGGCCACCGGTGGCACAATGCCAGGCGCGCGTTTGCCCAACGCAACCAATGGCACGGGAGTATCCAATAGCGGCATCAAGGCTGGTCAGGGCTCGAGTACTTCCAGCAGTCGGACGGGCGGAGTGGTCCAGCCGAACGCAACCAGTACACCAACCGCGAAGACCGTGAGCCCAAACGCCAGCAACGGTAACCCTAATGCCGGTAAAGCTCCTGATCGCGCAGCCGTACCGGATGCGAGCAGTCAGGGCAACCGCACCAGCGTCGGACCGAACTCGCAGTGAGCTGAACCGACGCAAGACCCCATTGCATAATGCAGCACAGACACCAAAGGCGCGGCCTGGGCCGCGCCTTCGTTGCAAATTCAACGTTTACAGTTGCTTGTCCAGGGCCTTCTCGATCACATCGCGTGAGACGTAGCCCACGATCTGCTCTGCCACCTGTCCGCCCTTGAATACCAACAGCGTCGGGATGCCGCGCACGCCATAACGCTGCGGGGTGGCCGCGTTCTTGTCGACGTCCATCTTGCCGACCTTCACCCGGCCGTTGTAGCTCTGCGCTACCTCATCCACGATGGGCGCCAGCGCGCGGCAGGGGCCGCACCACGTCGCCCAGAAATCCACGATGACCGGCTGCTCCGACTGCAGCACCAGCTGATCGAAGTTGGCGTCGGTTACTTCCACAATTGCATTGCTTGCCATGATTCCTCCTGCGGGACTCGACCGCCCCGTCAGGCTTACGGGGGCCTTACTTTTTATCGTACCATCCCAGCTTAACGTTAGATGCAGCACTGCTAGGAACGACGCAGAGCCGCCTACAACCAACGGCGTAGACGGCACTTGCACGCTCTACAAGTTCATATATTCCGGATGGTAGTCCTTCCAGATGCCCTTCCCTGCCGAGATCTGTTGCACCGGCATGTCTTCGGCATGTTTGGCGCTGCGCGCCCACTCCCAGGCACGCACCATCTGCGATTCGTCGAAGTAGCGCGTCTCCGCCTCCAGCACCGAGGCACCGGCGGTGAGGATGGCCATCACCTCTTCCCACTTGTCGGCGCCGACCACCGCCATGCGCGCGATATGGTCGGTGTGCTTTTGCAGGAAGCGCATCTCATCCCAGCGCGCCTTCAACTCCGCGCCCTTCATCTCGGACAGATCGGCGAGAATGCCGATTGGCTTGTGCTTGCGCTCGCGGATGAGGAACTCGATCTGCGGCTCGAAGCTTTTGATCTCTTCATCGGTCAATTTGCCCGTGACTTTGAAACCCAGTACTCCGCCCGAACTCTCCCTCAGTCGTTCAATCATTCCTGTGAGTGCTCCTTATGAATGAAGTATCTTACGGCGTGAGTTGCCACAGCGTCCCGTCGTTCGCAGGTTCCCCGCCGGAAGTGCTTGTCCCGTAGAGGTTGCCGCCGGCGTCGAAGCCGACGCCACTCAAGGGCAGCGCGCCATCAACTACATCGAAGCTGTGCAGGATAGTGTGCGTCCAAACGCCGTTCGAATATGTCAGCTTGAAGATCGTGCCATCGCCTCGCGTGCCCCCGGCGAAGGTCGTGCCGTAGATAACGCCAGCAGCATCGATCGTGATCGGCGATTGTATCCCGCCCGGGATCGGATCGATCAGCGTGTAAGTCCCAGAGGACGTGATCTGGAATATTCCGCCACCATCGCCGCTGCCGCCGTACAGATTCCCGGCGCTGTCGAGGACGACGTTGCCTTGCGGCATCGCCCCGTCTGTACCGTCGGTGAAGGTGTACAGGAGTTGGAAGGTGTATCCGCCGGCCGAGCGCACCAGCTTGAAGACTGTACCGAAGCCAAATTGGCCGCCATAGGTCGCAGTGCCGTAGAGATTGCCGGCCGCATCTATCGCTAGGTTTCCATAGGGGGCAGCCCCGTCGTTGCCACCCTGGAAGTTATAGATCACACTTGGCGTGTAGCTGCCTCCCGAAGCCGTCAGCTTGTACACCGCGCCGCAACCCTTGCCGAAGCAGTTGCCGCTGCCGCCACCCGACGACATGCCGTAGATGTTGCCCGCGTTATCCAGAATCACCCCGCCGACAAAGCAGCAGGGATCGCTGGGACTGGTGGCGCGGTAGAGCACAGTCTCCGTCCAGGGACAAAGCACCATGCGGCAGAACGTGGGCGGCGGGGTGAGCTTAAACACCGTACCGCAGCCGGAGTTCTGGCCGCATCCGGTCCCGCCGCCGAACCAGGTTGTGCCGTAAATGACACCATCGGAACCGAGCGTCACACCCGCCTGCGGCCCGGAGCCGTCCTGGCCGCGTTGAAAATCGTAGAGAGGTGTGAAGGTCCACGCGCCATTCCTGTTGCTGGCGCGGAAGACGGCGCCGCCGCCGTAGCTGCCGCCGCCAGGAGCCGAGCCATACACGTTCGCCGCACGATCCACCGCGACCAGTCCTTGCGGGCCGGCCCCGTCCATCTGGCCGGTGAACTTGTGCAGCGTAGTCAGCGTTTGTGCCTGGGCCGGCAGGGTTGTAATGCCAGCGATGAATGACAGACAGAGCAGAGCGAAGCCCGCACCCAGCCCGCCCCGGCAGGCGGAATTCGTAAAGCGAATCATCGCCAAGCTCCTTGGTACAACGTGGTTCTACGGCTCGCCGATGCGCCCGACATTATCGCGCACTGGCAGCGGCTTTCTTGTCCAGTTCGGCAAGCAAATCGTCGATACGGGCTTGCAGAATGTTGCGAATCGAGCAGATGCCGAGCACCTTGCCGCGCTCATCGACGATCGGCATGTGGCGATAATGCCGCTCCACCATTACTTGTAGCGCTTCGCTCGGCGTAGTGGCCTCGGTGCCCATCTCCACGATGAGGCTCATCATCTCGCGCACTGGGGTTGACTTGGGATCGCGTCCGCTGAGCGCGAACTTGGCCAGCACGTCGCGCTCGGTAAACATCCCCGCGACGATCCCCTGCTCGTCAACCACAGCCACTGCGCCCACCGAGTTGTCGATCATGGTTTGTATGGCGGTCTCGACCGTTGCCTCGACGGGCACGGTTGCCGGCCCCTCATCGCACAATTCAAGAAGATTCATGTTCGGCGGTCCTTTTGCGGCAGAGCGAGCCTATGTCAGCGGAGTACGCGAGTCAAGTGCGTGAAGTTGTGTCTCAGTTTGAACGCATGAACGAAAATCAATCGCCCTGATGTCCCGAAACTTTCGGAAGGCGAGGCTTTCCGGGCAGAAAAGCCTCGCCCCGAACGCGACTTAGTCGTTCTGGGCCGCTGCCATCTCGGTCATGACCTGGTCAAGACTGAAGCTCGCCGGCTTTTGGCGCGGTGGAAATTCTTTGAAGCTGCTCAGCCATTGCCCTACAAATACTTGCGCGGGCGTGAGCAGATAGATGCGGTCAATGCGCCAATGCGAATAGTCGATGCTCTCCAATTCGGCGCGCTCGAAGGGATCGGCGTGCAGATCAATCAGAAGCGGCACGCGCAATTGAACAAAGGGCTCCTGCCACACCGCGAATCCCTCGGCACGTTGCAGCAGGAACATCAACTTCCACCGGTTGTAACGCAGCGCGGCGAGATCGCCGTCATCGGTCCAATACAGGAACTCATGACGAGGATCTTCCTGCGTGTCGCCTTTGAGATACGGCAGCAGGTTGTAACCATCCAGGTGAACTTTGTAGTTCATTCCGCCGGCCTGATATCCCTTCAGCAGCTTTTCCTTAACGTCGGGCACGCCGGCTGCGGCTACCAGCGTCGGAACCCAGTCCTCATGCGCGCAGACATCGTTCACCAGAGTCCCGGGCTTGATAGTTCCCGGCCAGCGAATGACGAAAGGCACGCGATATCCGCCTTCCCAGCTTGTATTCTTTTCGCCACGGAACGGCGTTGTGCCGCCGTCGGGCCAACTCATTGCCTCAGCGCCGTTATCGCTGGTGAAGATGACGATGGTGTTGTCGGCAATGCCCAGGTCATCAAGCTTCTTCAGGATCACACCGATGTTGTCGTCGAGCTGAGTCATGCCGGCGCCGTACAAACCCTTCTCATTCACCATCGCCTGGTACTTCGGCGGCAGGTGGGTCCAGATGTGCATACGGGTGGTGTTATGCCAAATAAAGAAAGGCTTACCCGCCTTCACCGAGCGATCGATATCATCCAGCGTGGCGGCAAGAAACTCATCATCCGCGGTCTCCATCCTCTTCTTCGTAAGCGGGCCAGTATCTTCACATACCTGCTTGCCCCATGGGCCGAAGCGCGGATCGGCGGGAGCGGGGTTATCGGTAGCGGTAGCCTTGCACTTGAAAACGCCCCGCGGCCCGAACTCCGCCCGGAAACTCGGGTTCCTGGGATAGTCGACATTCTCTGGCTCTTCTTCAGCATTCAGGTGATAGAAGTTGCCGAAGAACTCATCGAAGCCGTGGACTGTCGGCAGGAACTCATTGCGATCGCCAAGATGGTTCTTACCATTCTGAAAGGTCATGTAGCCGAGCGGCTTTAACAGCTCCGCAAGCGTGGGATCTTGTTTCTGCAGGCCGATGGGTGAACCAGGAAGACCGACCTTGGTCAGGCCCGTGCGGATCGGGCTCTGCCCCGTGATAAAGGCAGCGCGCCCCGCGGTGCAGCTCTGCTGCGCATAATAGTCGGTGAATAGCGCGCCTTCGTGAGCTAACCGGTCAATGTTGGGCGTTTTGTAGCCCATCATTCCCTGGTTGTAGGCGCTGACATTCCAGTAGCCGATATCGTCACCAAAGATCACCAGAATATTGGGCTGCTTCTGCTGCGCGTTGAGTTGCAATGCTGTGACCAGCATCCATAGACAAACCATCCAGGAAATACGTGTCTTCATGAATTCTCCATTGCGTCTTTTCGGTGAGCTGCGTGCACAATCGAATCTCGTACACCCACGACTGCATCGGCAGCTCATTTCGCCTTGGCTCCGAACGTGAATCCAAGGCCAGTGGTAAACAGGATGTCGTTGTTCTTGTTGCCTAACACCGGCTGGCTATAGTAGCGATCATTAAACAAAAGATTCGCCGTCATCCAGCCATTCAACTTGGTTGCTATGCCAAAGTTTCCCGTAACTCGGTAGTTGCTCGTGTCGTTCAGCGAGGGCAGATAGTATAGGTTCTGCATAATCGTGGTATGAGCGCCGAGCTTATAGCCGAATTCATCACCTAAGGTGGCGCTGATGAAGTTATTTGTAAGCCCAGTGGTAAAGGATTCACGGGTATAGCCCAGGCCAACAAGCAGATCGAGTGTCGTCTTTGGAGTCGCAATGGCATGGAAGCCCAAGCCACCGCCTGGCATCAGGCGATAGTTAAGGTCCTGCAACTCGTCGTATCCGCCGGCAAACACGCCATAGGCGAACAGGCGTTTCGTAAGATTGTGGTCATATCGGATCAGGCCCTGCGGTGAACTGATCGACCGAATCCCAATCGATGGAGACTTCTCCCGCGTAGGTCGTCTTCAGTACCAACTTCTTGGAGTCCATGCTGACAATGGTCCCGGAGAGATGGTCCCCATTCTTCAACGAAACTTGCTCGGCGCTCAAAATAGCGCCGGCGAACAACGATAAGATCAGTACAGATTTCGTAAGCTTCAACACGACCGACCTCTCGACCTGGAATTGAACTTTTCCCGCGTTCGGCTCGGGCGCCACGCTTCCGGCCATCGCTGCAGAAGCGTGGCGCTCGAGCACTACATTGAAGGACGGACTCCGGGCGCCGCCGCGACCGCAGTACGGACCATGTAATGCTGTTCGGGAACGGCAAATCCCGCAGTCGTGAACGAGTCCTTAATCAGCGCATTGGTGTCGAAGTAGACCTGCCAGTAGTGCGCGTTATTGCAGAACGGACGGACGGCAAGCACAGGGCCAGCGAGGGTGAAGGTCAGAATCTCGACGCAGGGCGCTGGATCGGCCAGCACGTTGGGAATTTTGAGTAGCCCGGCTCTAAGGAGAGCCATAGCCTGATGCGGATCGACACCATGGGACAGCTGGGCTTGCAGGTCAACGCGACGATACGCGTTGTGCGAATAGTTCTGGATGACATCGCCCAGAATCTTGCCGTTGCCGACGATGTTCCGGATATTGTCCAGTGTATTGATGGAAGTTACGAAGAGCCCGACTTCTTCCACCGTGCCCATAATTCCACCCGCCAGCACAAAATCGCCCACCTTAAAAGGCTGGAGAATGATGATGAACACGCCGGCCGCGAAATTTCCCAGCAGCCCGCTCCAAGCCATGCCGATAGCAACGCCGGCGGCGGCGAGCAGGGCGGCGAAGCTCGTCGTCTCCACTCCAAAGAAACCTAGAATGGCGACTACCAACACGATGTTGAGAATGGCAGCGACGGTGTTGTTGATGTAGCGGATCAGGGTGGGATCGATCTTCTGCTTCGTCATTGCGCCGGCGATCATCCTGATCGATAGTCCGATCAGCCAGCGCCCCACAATCCATAAAACAATCGCTTCCAGAACCTTGATGCCAAGCGCTATCAGTATCGCGTATCCCTGTTGTGCCAGGGTGCTCATGTGGCTGAAATCCATACCTACCTCCTCCAGAGTGAGGCTACGAAGGTCGCAGCCTCAGTTTTGCCGTCTTGTGTAGTGGACGGCTTACGTTGCTTGTTCTTGTTTCACTCAACCGTCGTGGTGTGAAGCACTAAGTGGCTGTAGCCCGATAGCACCGGGGCAGCCGATGGCCAATCCCGAATCAGCGCGAATATCGCTGAGTTTCCTGGTTGCAGCACGGCTGCGACATTTCTCACAAAGTCCTTGTCCAGCGAGGAGTGCTTCAGCCAGCGACTGGCAGCGGAGTTCATCCCGCGAAACTCGAAGCTGACCTCGGGCGAGCTCGATGGCGGAGTGTGTGGCAGGGGCACGATGGCACTAAGCAGTGCCTTCCAGCGCGCAACCTCATCGACGTCGCTGGCGGGATCGAGCAGGTGGCTGTGCAACAGCCGTAACCTGCCATCCGACTCGACCTCGACCGCAACGGCGTTATTCAAATCCGAACTCCACGCAAACTTCAGTCTCTGCAACTGTGGCAATACTTCCAGGGCACGATGCTTGTCCCCAAAACCCATGACTACCAGTTCTTGCACCTTCGTACCTCGCCCCTGTTCGTGCGCCTGCTTTGAAATCTTGCGGACAACGCCATCTTTGTGCGCAACAGTTCCCTACTGATTAAGAACGTTGCGGTAGTCCCTAACAAAATGTGCCGGGCATTTCCGTGGAATACGGACTGCAGCGAAAAAACAGCGTGGACTCAAGATATGAATCTGCACTGAATGAGGGAACCCGGAGAACTACGTGGTTTGGTCCCGGAATCTACGCGCTTCGCGAACTGCCAGACTAGAGAAAGTGAGAGGGGCACCACCTGGGATTAGTCGGTAAACCGTTGCGGCTCGATACCGGAGCGCATAGAATTGCTCAACTCTTCTTACATCAGGTGTCTGAGTGATGAGCATGCGGCCTGTCACAAGGCGAGCGCTGGCAGTGTTGCTGTTTGTGGCCATGGCCACTCTGGTGGCGCAGAGTCAGTCTGCCTTGCCCAAGCGGGTGCTGCTGGTGTTGCAGAACGAGGACTATTCCCCTGTAACGTTGGAATTTGAACGTGGCATCCTTGATCGACTGCGGTCGACACTGGGCCAGAGTACGGTGTTCTTCGGAGAACAGCTTGAGGCGACTCGCCTCCCTGAATCTCAGGAGCAGTCCATCTCCTGGGTCCGGACCCGATATACCGGCCGCGCCATCGATGTAGTCGTCTTCATAGGCTCAGTTCCCATAGATATTTTGCCTGGCGTGCCCACCGTCTACGCCGGACATACTTCTTTCAATCTGCCCGCTAATAATACCGGCAAGGATGGAAAGGTCGCGGTGTGGTTCAAAATTGACGTCAGCAAGACGATTTCAGCAGCCCGCCTGCTACAGCCGCAAGCTAAGAAGATATTGGTAATCACCGGATCCGGATATGGCGATAAGATTCTTCTCGAAGAAGTCCGCGATCAACTGAAAGCTTCCGACCTCCCTGTGGAATATCTTGCGGACGCAACCGTTGAGGATTTAATCCAGCGTGTAAGCCATTTACCGCGCGACACAATCGTATTGCCGGTCTCTTACACGCGCGGCCCAACAGGAAACATTTACTATACCCGCGACGTAGTAGCTTCTCTCTCGCAGTTATCCAACGCCCCTGTATATGCGATGGCCGATACCACGATGGGAAGCGGGGCGGTTGGCGGCTACGTGGTTGACTTCGAAAAGATGGGAACGGTGGTTGCGGACATCGTGGTGGAGACGCTGGCCGGCAAGGCCGCGGCTCAGATTTCGGTTCCTCCCGAGGACGCGGCGGCTTACGTTTTCGATTGGCGGCAACTTAAACGTTGGGGTTTTTCGGAGCACGATCTGCCGGGCGACAGTATCGTTCTGTTCAAAACGGCGAGCATGTGGGAGCAATATCGTTGGCGCATCGTTGGAATCATTGTGCTGGTGGTGGCACAGTTCTGCCTGATCCTGGGACTGTTGCTCCTGGACCGAAGGCGCGCGCGGGCGGAAGCTTCGCTGCGCGATCTAACGGGCCGAGTACTGGAGTCGCAAGACGACGAGCGGCGCCGTATTGCCCGCGATCTTCACGACGGAACCGGTCAGCATCTCTCCGGAATGGCTCTCGGCATCGGGCAGGTGCTTGCCGACTTCCCGCCAGGCCACGAGCGTCTGCGCCAGCTCTTGCAGGATTCCCATCTCGCCAGCCGCCAGGCATTGGAAGAAGTGCGCACGGTCTCCTACGTCCTTCATCCGCCTATTCTCGACGGCCTCGGGCTTGTAGCGGCGCTGAGTTGGTACTTTGACGGGCTGCGGAAGCGGACGCCGCTCAAAATTTACTTCGACGAGCCGCCGGATCTCGGGGCGCTTTCTCCCGAGACCGAGCGCGCCCTGTTTCGGATCACGCAGGAAAGCATCAATAACGTGCTGCGGCATTCCGGTGCGAGCAGCTTAATCGTCAAACTATCGAACCGCGGAAAGATGGTTGCGCTCGAGATTAGCGACAATGGCGCGGGCATGCGTCCGGACCAGCTCCCCGAACTCGACGGGATGGCTTCTCTCGGTGTCGGTATCGCCGGGATGCGGGAGCGGGTACGGCAACTCAAGGGTAAGTTCACAATCAGTTCGATCGCCAGCGGCACACAAGTAATGGTTTCCTTGCCGATCGACCAGGGGCAGCATGTTGCGCATTCTGTTGGCCGATGACCATGAGCTAACCCGATCGGGCCTTCGCTATCTGCTGGAGAAGCACGAGAACTGGATCGTTTGCGGCGAAGCCTCCAATGGCCGAATGGCAGTCGAGATGGCCGAAAAGCTTCGGCCGGACTTTGTCATTCTCGATATAAGTATGCCGGAGCTGAACGGACTGGAAGCCACCCGCCAGATTCTGCGCAAGCACCCCGAACTTAAGGTCCTGATTTTCACCATGCATGAGACGGAAAAAGTCATCCTTGAGGTTCTGGAGGCAGGAGCGCGCGGCGTGGTCCTGAAATCTGACATCGGCGAAGACATGGTTACGGCAGTCGAGAGCATCGCCAAGGGACGACGCTTCTTTACTTCACGCGTCGCGGAAACCGTAGTCGAGGCATATCTGTCGAAGAGAGCTCCTTCCGAAACAACTGATGATCAGGGTCAGGGACCTTTAACTGCCCGGGAAAGAGAGGTGATCCAGCTCCTGGCTGAAGGCAAGAGCAATAAGGAGGTTGCCGATCGCCTTGGCATCTCAACCCGTACCGCTGAAGGACACCGCAGCGAAGTCATGCGCAAGCTTAAGCTCGGCTCCCTGGCCGAACTTATCCGTTTCGCCATCCGCAACGGAATCGTGCAGGCTTGATCCAGCTAGTCCGGCCGCTGCGAGCAGGGCCCAGAGAATGCCGATCAGAAGTTCATGCGTAGAGAATCCGCCCCCGAGGTGTGCGCAGGCTATCCCGAGACTCTGGATTGGCATCCCATCATTCATGCGCGTAGGAACGATTACGCTGGCGCTGGTGGTGAGCGCCCTGCCCATTGGCTTTGCCGGCTGCAATGCCTGCTATAACAGTCAGTCGCCGAGCCCGGAACAGGTGCGACGGCAAACTGCCGAGGCCACAGCTACGCTGAAAGACGACGCCAAAGCAGTCGGCGAGGGCATTCGCGAAGGACTGACGCGCCCCAGTCCGGACAAGCCGCTGGATCTGAACAGCGCGTCCAAGGGGTCGCTGATGGGTCTGCCTGGGATCGACGACGCAACTGCGGACCGCATCATCGCCGGACGTCCGTATTCCAGCGAGCACCAGTTGTTGGACCGGCACATCGTCTCCCGCGACGAATACAACAAAATCGCCGACAGCGTTACGGTAAAGAAGTAGCCTGCCGCTCGCCTTAGCTAAAGCGTGATCTCGAACACCACGCCGCAGCCGTTGTTGCCTGGGCAGTCGCTAACGTTCCCGCCATACAGCGTCGTGCCATACACATTCCCGTTGGCGTCAAGGATCACCTGCCCGTAGGGATACCGCCCGTCGCTTCCACCGGTAAAGTCATGCAGCGAGAGATAGGTCCACTGTCCTCCAGCGGGACTGAGCTTAAAGATCGCTCCGTACCCGTAGAGACCTCCTTGGCTACCGGCGCCATACAGATTGCCGGCCGTATCCATAGCCAAGCCATTTATCGGAATCTGGCCCTGGTCCTGCCCGTAGGTGTAGAGCGGAGTGTATGTCCATCCATTGCCCGTCGGTGAGAGCTCGAAGGCAACGCTATCGGACGTCCCGTAGAGATTGTCTGACTGATCCAGAATTACGCCCCCCGTCGACCCCACGCCGCTCTTGAGGGTCGTCTCGGACCAGCCATCACCTCCCGGTGTCAACTCATAAACTGCGCTCCCGGTCGTTCCATACAGATTGCCAAGATTGTCAACGACCAGGCCGCTCCACGGATTCGAGCCGCTGGGAGCTCCCGGCTGAAAATCATAGATAATGGTTTCCGTCCACCCACCCTGCGACGGCGACATCTGGTAGACGACACCGCAGCTACGGTCGAAGGGGCACGCTGAGTTGGTAGGCCCGCCAATCCAGGTAGTGCCGTACAGATTGCCGTTCTGGTCGAATGCCACACCGCCATAGCCGGGTTGACTCCCATCGTAGGGTTGACCGTAAAAGGCGTGAATCACCTCTTCCGTCCAAGGGCACAGGGTGGTTTTGCAGACCGTCGGCGGCGGGGTCAGGGTGAAAACTGTGCCGCAGCCGGTTGGTAAACCGCAGTAGTCGGTATTCTGTATTCCACCGGAATTTGTTGTTCCGTACAGTCTGCCATCCCGGCCGAAGACCACTCTGGAGTACGGAGAATATCCGTCAGGCGACCCGACGAACTCATGGAGTGGATTTAGAACCCATCCCGTGCCGCGGTGGATGAGCTGAAATGCCACGCCGGCACCGGCGGAGCCACCCTGCGAAGTGGTGCCGTAAAGGTTTCCAGCTCCATCCAAAGTCAGGCCGGCAATGGGAGATGCACCGTCGTTTCCGTGGAAGGCGTAAATCACGTGGTAGCTTTGGGCTTGCGCCGCCGAAGCAAAGATCGAGCGCGGCGGCAACGAGCGCTACGATGGTGGCGAGCTGTGGAGTTGGGCTGAATTGCTGCAGGAGTCTCATGACTGGGCCTCCTTTCATGAGTGCAGGGTCGGCCGGCGAGAGCAGCGTCTAATTGAGACGCCGAAAATACGGGCGGTATTTTATCTCCATTTGGGCCGCTCGCGACCTTTCGCAGGAGTTTTTATTTGCCGGCTGAGAGAGCGTCAGCTCGTTCTGTGAATGTCGGGCGCCGTGCTGCGATATCATGGAAGTGATGCCCGCACCATCCAAAGGCACCCGCCACCCGTTTCAAACTGACGACCCGCGCCTCCGGCCGATTCACGACAAGGTCATGGCTGAGGAGCGTCTCTCGGAAGACGACGCGCTGGCTCTCTACCGCTCGGGCGACATCCTCGCGCTGGGCTGGCTCGCCAACCATGTGCGCGAGCGTATGCACGGCGACATCGCCTACTTCAACGTCAACCGGCACATCAACTACACCAACGTCTGCGTGGCGGCGTGCCGGCTGTGCGCCTTTGGCCGCAAGAAGGACTCGCCCGGCTCCTACACCATGGCGTTGGAAGAAGTGTGGAACACCGCCGGGACGGGCTACACCGAGGCGATCACCGAGTTCCATATCGTGGGCGGCCTACATGCCGACCTGCCGTTCCAGTACTACGTCGACCTGATCGCCGGATTGAAGGAGCGCTTTCCGCAGGTGCACCTCAAGGCGTTCACCATGGTCGAGATCTCCTTTTTCTCGAAGATCGGGAAGATGACACCGCGTGAGGTGCTGCTGAAGTTCAAAGAAGCTGGGCTCGACTCGATGCCCGGCGGCGGCGCGGAGATTTTCTCCGACCGCATACGCCACATTATCTGCGACCACAAGATTGACGGCGGCGAGTGGCTGGAGATTGCGCGCACCGCGCACGAAGTAGGCCTGAAGTCGAACGCGACCATGCTCTACGGCCACGTCGAGAGCGATGAGGACCGCGTCGATCATCTGCTCAAGCTGCGCGCGCTGCAGGACGACACGCACGGATTTCAGACGTTCATCCCGCTGGCGTTTCATCCCGCCAACACGCCACTGGAACACCTGCCGACGACCACCGGCATGAGCGACCTGAAGCAGATCGCCGTCGGGCGGCTGGTGCTCGACAACTTTCCGCACATCAAGTCGTACTGGCAGATGGTGACGCCGAAGATGGCGCAGATCACGCTGCGCTTCGGCGCCGACGACATCGACGGAACAGTGGTCGAAGAGAAGATCTATCACGACGCCGGCGCGACCACACCGCAAGGCCTGCGACGGCAGGACCTGATCCGCCTGATCACCGAAGCCGGCCGCATTCCCTTCGAGCGCGACACGCTGTACCGCCCCGTGACCCGGACGGAGACGACGGTTACGGTCGCGGTCTAGCGTACGGCGCAGCCCAGATCGAGTTGCGCGCCATTCGCTGCGCCCAAGAAAATTGTCATCGCCAGCGGCATCTGTCTCTTGCAACTGCCATGTAGCTCTTCCCCACCTGCTCGCATCCATTACTCCATATCAATCTCGAGGTACCGATGAGCAAGTTCTTTTCGTTTCTTGTGGTTGTTATCGGAGTCACGCTTACTGCCTGTGCTCAAAACTCCGCTTCGGCGCCTCCTGCGCCCTTTACCGACTATCGCTACGAGAAGCCGGGCACGACGCACACGATCAGACCGCAGGACCTGCCACAACCGTACGCGACCAAGTCCGCGACCAACGGTCCCCATGTCATTGATCGGCCCAAGGACGCGTGGCCGCAGGCACCCGCCGGATTCAAGGTCGAACTCTACTCAACGTTCGTGCAGCAGCCGCGCACCATCATCACCGCTCCCAATGGTGACTTCTTCGTCGCGGAAACGCACGACGGCAATATTCGTGTCTTCCGTGGCATCACTGCGCAGGGCAATCCCGAGAAGACGGAGATGTTCGCCCTTCATTTGACGGATCCGTTCGGCATTGCCTTCTATCCGCCGGGGCCAAATCCGCAGTACGTCTACATCGGTGAGAGCAATGCCATAGTCCGCTTTCCGTATCACAACGGGGACATGAAGGCGACGGGCAGGCCGGAGAAGATTGCCACGCTGCCCGATCACGAAGGCCACGAAACGCGCTCGCTGGTGTTCTCGCCCGACGGCAAACAGCTGTTCGTGGGGGTGGGCTCGTCGTCGAACGTCGACGATCCGGACACCCATCCCGAGGAGAAGAATCGCGCCGACATTCTCGTCATGAACCCCGATGGCTCAAACCTGCGCGTTTACGCGTATGGCATTCGCAATCCCGGAGGTGGCCTGGCCTTCAACCCTAAGAACGGAGAACTGTGGGCGTCGGTAAACGAGCGCGATGGGCTGGGCGACAATCTGGTGCCCGACTACATCACTCACGTGCAGGAGGGCGGATTCTATGGCTGGCCGTATTACTACATCGGCGGTAATCCCGATCCCCGGCTCAAGGGCAAGCATCCCGAGCTGAAGAGCAAAGTGATCGTGCCGGATGTGCTCATCCAGCCGCACAATGCATCGCTGGAGATGGCATTTTATGAGGGCAAGCAGTTCCCGGCGCAGTACAGCAGCGACATCTTCGCCGCGCAGCACGGCTCGTGGAACCGTAATCCGCGCGCGGGATATGAAGTAATTCGCGTCCCCCTGCATCAGACGGGTCACGCCGCCGCCGAGTACGAAGACTTCCTCACCGGCTTCGTACTGCCGAACGGCGATGTCTGGGGCCGGCCGGTAGGCGTGGCCGTCGCGCCCGACGGTTCGCTGCTGGTCACCGACGACGCCTCGAACTCCATCTGGCGGGTGAGCTACGTGGGGAAGTGAGCTGTCGCTCGGCGCGCGATAGACTGTTACTTCATCTTTTGTCAGCGGGAAGGGGTAGCCATGCCGGCCATTATTCTTGACGGTACAAAGATCGCGGCGCAGATCAAGACCGAAGTCGCCGAAGAAGTTAAAGAGCTCACGGTAGCTGGGCTTCGTCCAGGACTCGCGGTCGTGCTCGTAGGACATAATCCCGCGTCGGAGATTTACGTCCGCAACAAAGTCAAAACCTGCGAGCAGCTCGGCATCTACAGCGAGAAGCACACGCCGCCGGAGAACGTCACCACGGCCGAGTTGCTGGAACTGGTGGACGACCTGAATCGTCGCGACGAAATCGATGGCATCCTGGTGCAGTTGCCGCTGCCGCCGCAGGTCGACGCCAAGCAGGTGCTGCTAGCGGTGTCGCCGGCGAAAGATGTGGACGGCTTCCATCCCATGAACGTCGGCTATCTCTCGACGCAGCGGCCGGGGCTGGTGCCGTGTACGCCCGCCGGAATTATGGAGATCCTCAAGCGCAGCAACATTCCGGTTGCCGGTGCGGAGGCGGTCGTGGTGGGGCGCAGCGATATCGTGGGCAAGCCGGTGGCGATGCTGCTGCTCAACGCCAACGCTACGGTGACCGTCTGTCATTCTAAGACGCGCGATCTGCCTGGCGTGTGCCGGCGCGCCGACATCCTGGTCGCCGCCATCGGCAAGGCCGGCATGATCACTCCCGATTTCGTCAAACCCGGTGCGACGGTGATTGACGTCGGCATGAACACCGTCACCGATCCCGAGGAGTTCAAGGAATTCTTTGCCGGAAACGAAAAGCGCGAACGCGACTTTGCGGCCAAAGGTTCAACCTTGATCGGCGACGTTCATCCCAGAGTCGCGGAAGTGGCGGGAGCGATTACTCCCGTACCCGGCGGCGTCGGACCGCTGACAATTGCCATGCTGATGAGCAACACGGTGAAAGCCGCAACGTTGCGACGGGGCAATCGAGTGTCCAGCCTGGCGGCGAAGTAGCGGCCCCGTCGGCTGCGCCCAGGGCAATGTTCCGCCGCCATAACGATCTGAGTCGGCTTCAGCGGACGGCAAAGTGTCGCCGGCTAAAGCCGGCTCGGTGGGAAGAAGGTCGCTGACGCGGCGCTGAAGCGCCGCTCTACCCGGTCGGCTTCGCTGGAGCGCCGCTCTACCTGGTTGGCTTCGCGGAATCGCCGCTCTACCCGGTTGGCTTCGCTGAAGCCCGCCACTCCACCCGGTCGGCTTCGTTGAAGGTCCGCGCTACCGGTCGGCTTCGCTGAAGCCCGCCACTAGCGTCCTTAGCCCTTCCTAAAAGATGTGGGGATTATTTGGGTTACCCGAATCGATGGTGATCTGCTGGTCGGTGTGGCGGATGGCGTACCAGCATGGGCTCACGCCCATTTGCGGGAACAGCGAGTTCGAGCAGTCGACTGCCTGGTCTCCCGCATAGTCGTACTCCGTCTTGCCATTTTTCAGCTTCACCGCGTAATACGTATGCATGGTGACGCTGCCCAGCTTCTCGCGGCGCGGAATACCGGCGTGCAACGACACAAAGTCCGCCGCGTAGATCACGACGCAGGCGCCGGCCACAATCAGGAGCAGGCGCTTCCACGAAAATCTTCGACGTTGTTCAGCCAAAGCGAATCCATTGTAAGTTAGCGCGAGGTCCGCGCGGCGATGAAGCTGCCGCGACGGTAGTTCGGCCCAATTGCGGTTCCTGGCGCTTGTGCGAACGACCTTCGGCGCGCATCATAAGATCACAAGGGCTTGTGACGGGATAGCCACAAGCCGCGATAAGAGTGTCTGCGCGCAACTCCGAAACCTGAACCCCGACACTGCCTTATGAGTCGTGGAACCAACGTTCGCGATCCGAAGACTTCCCAGGGAAATGGAGGCCGCGGTCCCACGGCCAACTGGCCCGGCGGATGGGGCGGAGGCGGTCGCGGCGGTGACGACCAGCCCAGCTACGGCGAACGGCTGCGCCGTTATCGCCTGGGGTTATTGCTCGCGCTCTCGTCGGTGGTGATGCTGTTCGTCTCGTTCACCACAGCGTACGTGGTGCGCAAAGCGGGAGCGGTATGGGACCCCGCACGCAACGATTACATCAGCAACTGGGTCCCTCTGAATCTTCCGATCAACATTCTGCTCGTCAATACTTTCATCCTGCTGCTAAGCAGCACGACGCTCGAGCTGGCGCGACGCCGCGCTGCCCAGGATGTGGCGCTCGCCCCAATTGCCGACATTCCGGGGATTCGCGTGGGCTACAATCACGCGCTGCCGTGGCTTTGGAGCACAATCCTGCTCGGCTTCGGCTTTCTTGGCGGTCAGGCTTATGCCTGGCGGGCCCTGGAGCGCTTCAATCCCAGGTTTGCTCTCAACGCCAGCAGCTCCTTCTTTTTCATCCTCACCGGAGTCCATGCAGTGCACCTCCTTGGCGGCCTCCTGGCGCTTCTTTACGCCGGTATCACCAACTGGCTGCACAAACCACCGGAGACGCGCCGCATGGTGATCGACGTCGCCTCGTGGTACTGGCACTTCATGGGCCTGCTCTGGGTTTACATCCTCGGCCTGCTGTACTTTGCGCGGTAAATAGGAACCGAACGCCGGGCCGCTTCCTAATCTCCCGCGGAAGCTGCTTGCTATTCGATTCCGCAAGAAAATTTCCGGAGCCAACCTTTCAGCCTGCTCGCGCATCGGAAAGTTCATCAGGAACTCTGAATTTTCGACGGGAGCCACTCGCTGTTCAGCGCCGAGCAGTCGAACGTCGGGCCTTAGTTGGGGTTAAGTCAAAAACGTTGTGTGGGAAGTCCAGCCAGCGGTTAGAGTAACGGCGGGGCTGGCACAAATTCTTTCCCGCCAGTGCAAGTCGAATTCATTCCTTCAAGGAAGCGACATGCCACGGTCGTATTTCATCCTGGCCCCTCTCCGTACTTGCAGATTCCGCCGTGATTCGCAGCCTTCGCACAAGGCTCGCTTTCGCCGCCACACGAAGTGGTCGTGGAGACGTACATCATGAAGAGAAACGTTTCGAGCGGCGCTGCTGCGTCCGCCGCCCCAACCTTGGAAACACAGACGACTCCAGGAAACGGCAATGGCGCCGCCGTTGCGGAAGCTTCGGCTCCGGAGCTGGGAATCATTCTCGGCAGCCTGCAGAGAATGCAGCAGGGCGATTTTTCGGTTCGCCTGCCCGGCACGTGGACCGGCCTGCCGGGGAAGATTGCCGATACCTTCAACGACATCATCGCCGCCAACGAGCACATGGCGCACGAGCTCAAGCGGGTTGGGCAGGCTGTCGGTAAAGAAGGCCGCACTCGCGAGCGTACCCGCTTCCGGACGCTGAAAGGCGCGTGGGCCGAGATGGAAGTCTCGATCAACACCCTGGTCGATGACCTGCTCCGCCCCACGACGGAAGTTACCGGCGCCATCGCCGCGGTCGCGCAAGGCAATCTCAACCAGACCGTGCGACTCGACGTGGACGGCCGCCCGCTCGAAGGCGAGTTCTTGCGCTCCGCCAACATCGTCAACACGATGATTCAGCAGCTGAGCATCTTCACCTCGGAGGTGACGCGCGTGGCCCGCGAGGTCGGCACCGACGGCAAGCTCGGCGGCCAGGCCATGGTGCCCGGCGTCGCCGGCACCTGGAAAGATCTAACCGACTCGGTCAACTTCATGGCCTCGAACCTCACGGGCCAGGTGCGCAACATCGCTGAGGTGGCAACTGCCGTAGCCAGCGGCGACCTGTCGCGCAAGATCACAGTCGACGTCCGCGGCGAAATTCTGCAGCTCAAAGAAGCCATCAACACCATGGTCGATCAGCTGCGCTCGTTCGCGTCGGAAGTAACGCGCGTGGCCCGCGAAGTCGGCACTGACGGCAAGCTGGGTGGCCAAGCCGTGGTGCCCGGTGTGGCTGGCACGTGGAAGGACTTGACCGACTCCGTCAACGCGATGGCCGGAAACCTGACGGCGCAGGTGCGCAACATCGCCGAGGTGACGACCGCCGTCGCCCGCGGCGATTTGTCGCGCAAGATCACGGTAGACGTGAAGGGCGAAATTCTCGAACTCAAAGAGACCATCAACACGATGGTCGATCAGCTCAACGCCTTCGCCGGCGAAGTAACGCGCGTGGCCCGCGAAGTGGGAACTGAAGGCAAGCTCGGCGGGCAGGCCAACGTGCCCGGCGTCGCCGGAACCTGGAAAGATCTCACCGATAACGTCAACTTCATGGCCTCGAACCTGACGGGTCAGGTGCGCAACATCGCCGAAGTTGCAACTGCCATCGCGAATGGCGATCTCTCACGCAAGATTACGGTAGACGTCCGCGGCGAGATTCTGCAGCTGAAAGAAACGCTGAACACGATGGTCGACCAGCTCAACCGCTTCGCCGGCGAAGTGACGCGCGTGGCCCGCGAGGTCGGAACCGAAGGACGACTCGGCGGCCAGGCGAACGTGCCCGGCGTGGCCGGCACGTGGAAGGACCTCACGGACTCGGTCAACTCCATGGCTGGCAACCTCACGGCGCAGGTTCGCAACATCGCCGAGGTGACGACGGCCGTGGCCCGCGGCGACCTCTCGCGCAAGATCACCGTCGATGTGAAGGGCGAAATTCTGGAGCTGAAGAACACCATCAACACCATGGTCGATCAGCTCAACGCGTTCGCCAGCGAAGTGACGCGCGTAGCCCGCGAGGTGGGAACCGAAGGCAAGCTTGCAGGGCAGGCGCAGGTGCCTGGCGTGGCGGGAACGTGGAAGGACCTTACTGACAACGTGAACTTCATGGCCGGCAACCTCACGGCACAGGTGCGCAACATTGCCGAGGTGGCAACGGCTGTGGCCCGCGGCGATTTGTCGCGCAAGATCACGGTGGACGTGAAGGGCGAGATTCTCGAGCTGAAAGACACCCTCAACACGATGGTGGACCAGTTGCGCTCGTTTGCGTCGGAGGTGACCCGCGTGGCTCGCGAGGTCGGAACCGACGGCAAGCTGGGTGGCCAGGCGCAAGTGCCGGGTGTCGGCGGTACCTGGAAGGACCTTACGGATTCCGTAAACTCCATGGCCAGTAACTTGACGGGACAGGTCCGCAACATCGCGGAAGTATCAACCGCCATTGCCAGCGGCGACTTGTCGAAGAAGATCACGGTGAACGTCAGCGGCGAAATTCTGCTGCTGAAAGAGACCATCAACACGATGGTCGATCAGCTCAACGCGTTCGCCGGCGAAGTAACTCGCGTGGCCCGCGAGGTCGGTACCGAAGGGCGCCTTGGCGGCCAGGCGAACGTCCCCGGTGTTGCCGGCACGTGGAAAGACTTGACTGATTCGGTGAACTCGATGGCTGGCAACCTCACGGGCCAGGTGCGAAACATCGCCGAAGTAACGACGGCCGTTGCCCGCGGCGATCTCTCGCGCAAAATCACCGTCGACGTGAAGGGCGAAATTCTTGAGCTGAAGAACACCATCAACACCATGGTCGATCAGCTCAACGCTTTTGCCGGTGAGGTGACGCGCGTGGCCCGCGAGGTCGGTACCGACGGCAAACTCGGCGGGCAGGCTGAAGTGCCCGGCGTGGCTGGCACCTGGAAAGATCTCACCGACAACGTGAACTTTATGGCGTCGAACTTGACGGGACAGGTGCGCAATATCGCTGAAGTCGCGACTGCAATCGCGAACGGCGACTTATCCAAGAAGATCACCGTGGACGTGCGCGGCGAGATTCTGCAGCTCAAAGAAACGCTGAACACCATGGTCGAGCAGTTGCGCTCGTTCGCCGCCGAAGTGACGCGCGTGGCTCGCGAGGTCGGAACCGACGGGCGTCTCGGCGGACAAGCTAACGTGCCCGGAGTTGCGGGAACGTGGAAAGATCTCACCGACTCCGTCAACGCCATGGCCGGAAACCTGACGGCGCAGGTGCGCAATATCGCCGAGGTAACGACAGCCGTGGCTCGCGGCGATCTTTCGCGCAAGATCACCGTCGACGTGAAGGGCGAAATTCTGGAGCTGAAGAACACCATCAACACCATGGTCGATCAGCTCAACGCCTTCGCCGCCGAAGTCACGCGTGTGGCCCGCGAGGTCGGCACCGACGGCAAGCTCGGAGGTCAGGCGCAGGTGCCGGGCGTCGCCGGAACCTGGAAGGACCTTACCGACAACGTCAACGTAATGGCGGCCAACCTGACGGAGCAGGTGCGCGGCATCGTGAAGGTGGTGACCGCCGTCGCCAACGGGGTGCTCACGCAGAAGCTGACGGTGAACGCCAAGGGCGAAGTAGCCGCGCTCGCCGACACCATCAACAACATGACCGACACGCTGGCGACCTTTGCCGATCAGGTGACGACGGTAGCCCGCGAAGTCGGCGTGGAAGGCCGTCTCGGCGGACAGGCCAACGTGCCCGGCGCCGCCGGCACGTGGAAGGACTTGGTCGACAACGTCAACCTGCTGGCTGACAACCTGACGAACCAAGTGCGCGCGATCGCGGAAGTTGCAACGGCCGTGACCAAGGGCGACCTCACGCGGTCGATTCAGGTCGAAGCGCGAGGCGAAGTCGCCGAGCTCAAAGACAACATCAACACCATGATCAACAACCTGCGCCTGACGACGGAGCGCAATACCGAGCAGGATTGGCTCAAAACCAATCTCGCCCGTTTTACCGGCATGTTGCAAGGTCAGCGCGATCTGACAACCGTGGGACGGATGTTGCTCTCGGAGCTGGCGCCGCTGGTCAACGCGCAGCAGGGATTGATCTATCAGACTGCCGCTGAAGAATCGGACACGATGGTCCTGCTCTCGGCCTTCGCCAACGCGCCCGATGGGCATCTGGAACGCGTGAAGCTCGGCGAAGGATTGGTGGGACAGTGCGCCTTCGAGAAGCGGCGCATGCTGATCACCGACCTGCCGCACGACCGCACCGTGCCCATCCGCAGCGGACTATTTGAAGCCGTCCCGCGCAATGTGATCGTCTTACCAGTACTGTTCGAAGACCAGGTGAAAGCCGTGATCGAGCTCGCAACGCTGAGTTCGTTCACCGCTTCGCATCTCGCCTTCCTCGAGCAGTTGACCGCCTCGATCGGCATCGTGCTGAACAGTATTGAAGCCACGATGCAGACGGAAGCACTGCTGAAGCAGTCGCAGCAGTTGGCGACTGAGCTGCAATCGCAGCAAAAAGAGTTGCAGCAAACCAACGAGCAGCTGGCGCAGAAGGCGCAGCAACTCGCCGAACAGAACGTCGAAGTTGAACGCAAAAACCAGGAAATCGAGCAGGCGCGCCGCGCGCTGGAAGAAAAGGCCAAGGAGCTGGCCCTCACTTCGAAGTACAAATCAGAGTTCCTGGCCAACATGTCGCACGAGCTGCGCACACCGCTCAACAGCATTCTCGTGCTGGGTCAGCAGCTCGCCGACAATCCCGACAGCAATCTCAGCGGCAAGCAGGTGGAATTCGCGCGCACCATCCACGGCGCCGGCACCGACCTGCTCAACCTGATCTCCGACATTCTCGATCTGTCGAAGATCGAATCCGGTACGGTGTCGGTCGAAGCGGAAGAGGTCTTCTTCGCCGGCCTGCTGGAAATGACCGCCCGGCCGTTCCGCCACGAAGCCGAAAACAAAAAGCTGTCATTCGAGGTGCACACCGACGCGCACCTCAGCCGCAGCCTGGTCACTGACTCCAAGCGTTTGCAGCAGGTGCTTAAAAACCTGCTGTCGAACGCGTTTAAGTTCACTGATCAAGGAGGCGTGCGGCTCTCGGTCTTCCAGGTCGAGAGCGGGTGGAGCGATAATCATCCGATTCTGAGCAACGCCGGCTCCGTCGTCGCGTTTGAAGTTGCCGACAGCGGCATCGGCATTCCGCAGGAGAAACAGAAGATCATCTTCGAGGCCTTCCAGCAGGCCGATGCCGGCACCAGCCGCAAGTACGGAGGCACCGGCCTGGGGCTTGCCATCAGCCGCGAGTTGTCGACCCTGCTGGGCGGCGAAATCCAGTTGCGCAGCACGCCCGGCAAGGGCAGCACGTTCACCCTGTACCTGCCGCATACCTACGTGGGTCCCGCATCTGCCGGGCTCATGGCTGAGAGGGCCAGTGCCGCCGGATTTACCGCTCTGCAGATTCCACCCAAGGTCGTGGTCGAGCGCCCGCACGAGGAAATCGAGGACGATCGCGACCAGCTGCAACCCGGGGACGCAGTGCTGCTGATTGTGGAAGACGATCCCCACTACGCCCATGTGCTTTGCGACCTGGCGCGCGACAAGGGATTCAAAGTGCTGGTTGCCATGCGCGGCGCCGACGCCTTGGCACTGGCCCGCGAGTACCATCCGGCCGCCGTCTCTCTCGATGTCTTCCTGCCCGACATGCTGGGCTGGACCGTGCTGAACCACCTCAAGCAAGACCCGAGCACGCGACACATCCCGGTGCAGATGCTCACCATGGACGAAGACCGCCATCACGGCCTGTCGCGCGGGGCATTCTCGTTCGTCACCAAGCCGACTACCACGGAAGGCCTGGACGCGGCGCTGATGAAGATCAAGGAATACTCCAGCCCGCGGCGTAAGCGCCTGCTGATTGTGGAAGACAATCCCGCCGAGCAGCTCAGCGTGAAAGAGCTGCTGGGTTACGACGACATCGACGTAACCGTGGCCTCGACGGGAGCAGAAGCTCTCGACGTCATGGCGAAAGGAGGCTTTGACTGCGCCGTGCTCGACTTGCGGCTCCCCGACATGACCGGCTTCGAAGTGCTGGAGCAGCTCCGCGATGACACATCGATGAGCGACCTGCCGGTAGTCGTTTTCACCGGCAAGGAACTCTCGCCCGAAGAAGACGCGCGGCTGCACACGCTGGCGCGCAGCGTGGTCGTCAAGGACGTAGAATCTCCGGAGCGTCTGCTGGACGAGACCGCACTGTTCCTGCATCGTGTCGTCTCGGATTTGCCGGTCGAGAAGCAGAATATGCTCGACCGCTTACATCGTTCGGACGAGGCGCTGGTGGGCAAACGAGTGCTTGTGGTGGACGACGACGTGCGCAACATTTTCGCCCTCAGCAGTGTTCTGGAGCGACGTGGGATGAACGTGCTCACGGCCAGCACCGGACGCGAGGCCATCGCAACCCTCGAGTCCACGCCCGACCTGGCCATCGTGCTTATGGACATCATGATGCCCGAGATGGACGGCTACGAGACGATGCAGGTGATCCGGCAGAACGCCGCGTTCCGCCGCTTACCGATCATCGCGCTGACCGCCAAGGCCATGAAGGGCGATCGCGAGAAGTGCCTGGAGGCGGGCGCGTCCGAGTACCTGGCCAAGCCGGTCAACACCGAGCAACTGCTCTCGGCACTCCGTATGTGGTTACACCGATAAAGGACTTTATGGCAGCAACAGCCTGGGGAGCCCCACCCTTGGAAAACGACGCAGCAAGACCGGCGGAACATCCTGAGAAAGTCAACATTCTCATGGTCGACGATCAGCCGTCTAAACTGCTCAGCTACGAGGTCATTCTGGCTGACCTGGGCGAGAACCTCATCAAGGCAACCTCCGCCACCGAAGCCCTGGAACACCTGCTGAAGAAAGATATCGGCATCGTGCTGACCGATGTCAGCATGCCCGACATGGACGGCTTCGATCTCGCCGAGATGATCCGCCAGCATCCCCGGTTTCAGAAGACCGCCATCATCTTCATCTCCGGCGTTCACCTCACCGACGTCGATCGTGTGAAGGGATACCGGCAAGGCGCGGTGGATTACATCACCGTTCCGGTCATCCCCGAATTGCTGCGCGCCAAGGTCAGCGTGTTCGCGGAGCTGCATCGCAAACGCCGGCAACTGGAAGCGCTGAACCAGCGGCTGGAACAGCTTGTCGGCGAGCGCACCGAAGCGCTGCAGGAGCGCGCCGACCTGCTTGAGCTCGCCACTGAAGCCATCATCGTCCGCGATCTGGATGACGTGATCCAGTTCTGGAATTCGGGCGCTGAGCAACTATATGGCTGGCGCCGGGAAGAAGCTGTCGGCAAGAAAATCCAGGAGCTGCTGCAAACACAGAGTGTCAACGGCAACTGGCAGCTGCAATTGCTCTCCGAGGGAAAGTGGGATGGCAATTTGATTCACCGCACCCGCGATGATCGCGAGGTGATCGTAGCCAGCCGGCAGGCGCTGAAGACCGATACAGAAGGTCGGACCGGCTCCATCCTGGAAATCAATCGCGATATCACCTCCCGGCTGCAAACCGAAGAGGCCCTGCGCAAAGCCGAACGGCTCGCAGCCATGGGCCGCGTCGCCGGCATCATCGCCCACGAAATCAACAATCCGTTAGAAGCAATCATCAACGCCTTCTACCTGCTGCGCGATCACCCCTCACTCGACGATGAGGCGCGCAGCTACGCTCGTCTGGGCGAGGAAGAACTGCTGCGCGTCGCCCACATCGTTCGCCAGACGCTCAGCTTCTATCGCGAGTCGCAGCAGCCGACGCTGGTCTCTGTTGCCGAAGTCCTGAATAACGTTCTCGAGCTTCAGTCGCGTCACTTGCAGGTGAATCGCATCGAGTTGACCAAGCGCTATCAAACTGACGCCACCGTGTTGGGATTTCCTGTCGAGCTGAAGCAGGTGTTCCTGAATCTCATCGGCAATGCGGTCCAGGCCATGCCCGACGGCGGCCGCCTGCGGCTGCGAGTCTGTGAACACACCGATCCCAAAACCCAGCTCCGCGGCATCGCCGTGTGCATATCGGATACTGGATCTGGCATTAAGCCCGAATCGGCGAAGAAGTTGTTCGAACCCTTCTTCAGCACCAAGTCGACCAAAGGCACCGGGCTGGGTTTGTGGATCAGCAAAGGAATTGTTCAGAAGCACGACGGGACGATTCACTTCCGCAGCCTCCGGACCTCGCAAGGTCACGCAACCTGCTTCCGCGTGTTTCTACCCGAGCATGCCTCTGCCAATGTCCTGAAAGCATCCGCCAACGCCGCCGACTCGGCCGCCCGAACCAATGGAGGCTCCATTGCCTGAAGAGCAATCCGTCATTCTCTGCGTCGACGACGAAGCCATCCCGCTGACCCTGCGCAAGCGCGTGTTGGAAAAGTTTGGCTACAAGGTAATCGCCGCAGCTTCCGGTGCGGAGGCTCTGCAGATACTCGAGGCGCAATCGGTCGATCTGGTGCTCACCGACCTGTTGATGCCGGGCCTCAGCGGCACCGATCTTGCGCGCGAGATCAAGCTGCGCCAGCCGCACCTTCCCGTCGTTTTGTTCTCCGGCGTCAACGAGGTGCCCGAAGGAGCCGAAATCGCGGATATGTTTCTCAGTAAGGTCGAAGGTCCCGCCAGCATGTGCGAAAAACTTGGCGCCATGCTGAAGAACCGCGGGGCGGCCTCATCGGCGGGATCGGCCGCATAGCGCGAATCTGGCGCTGTTTTGTGGCATCGAGGAATCTTTGCCCCGCGCTCGCATTGCCGAAAGGTCGTATTGACAGCGCCCGCGCATGTCCGGTAGTGTCGTTGGCAAGATGACTTCGCTGACCCATCGTCCTCATCACCATCATCACGTGGCGGACGTGTCGGCGGAGATCACCAGATAACAGCTAGCAATCCAAGATCTGATGACCCCGCTGACCAGCTCAGCGGGGTTTTTGCTTTGGCGCGAAAGGATGACGTGATGGCGGTAGAAATCGATTTCGACAAGATGGACGGGCTGACCCCGGCAGTGGTGCAGGACGCCACCACCGGCGAAGTCCTGATGCTCGGTTTCATGAACCGGACAGCCTATGAGATCACCTTACAAACCGGCTACGTGACGTTTTTTAGCCGCACTCGCAACCAGCTATGGACGAAGGGCGAAACCTCCGGCAATCGACTGCGCGTGATCGAGGCTGCGACCGACTGCGACTTCGACACGATTCTGTGCCGCGTGGCCGTCGAGGGCGAAGGCGTCGTCTGTCACACCGGAAGCCGCAGCTGCTTCACCACGCCGTTGCCGGTCGCCGCCGCGGTGGAGGGTACGCGATGACGCTGCGACTCGGCATTCCCAAAGGCAGTCTGCAGGACGCTACTCTCGCTTTGCTTGGACGCGCCGGATTGCAGGTGTACGTCAGCCCGCGCTCGTATTTCGCTTCCACCAACGATCCTGAAATCGAATGCATGCTGATTCGTGCGCAGGAAATGGCTCGCTATGTCGAACATGGCGCGCTCGACGCGGGTCTCACCGGCCTCGATTGGGTGCTGGAGAGCGGCCTGGATGTCGTCAGTGTTGCCGATCTCATCTATGCCAAGCAAAGCCGCGGCAAGGTTCGCTGGGTGCTCGCGGTTCCGCAGGATTCTCCCGCCCAGCGGGCCGAGGACTTGCACGGGGCCAAAATCGCAACCGAATTGGTAAGCGTAACCACCAAGTTTTTCGCGCAACGCTGCATTGACGTCAAGGTCGAGTTCTCCTGGGGCGCGACTGAAGTCAAGCCTCCCACATTGGCGGATGCCATCGTAGAAGTCACGGAAACCGGCAGTTCGCTGAAGGCCAACCGTTTGCGCATTATCGAAACCATTCTGGAATCCAATACGCAAATCATAGCCAATCGTGGCGTATGGGCGACGCCATGTAAGCGGCAAAAGATCGAGAACTTCGCTCTCATGCTGCGTGGCGCTATGGAAGCCCAGGGTCGTGTCGGCCTGATGCTGAATGTGCAGGTGGGCGATCTACAGGCGGTGTTGGACGTGCTGCCCGCACTGAATAGCCCGACCATCTCCACGCTGAGCGACCGTAATTGGGTGGCCGTAAACACCATTCTTGAGGAGTCGGCGTGCTGGGAGGTAATTCCCCGGCTGAAAGCAGCCAGGGCGCAGGGCATCGTCGAATATCCGCTCAATAAGGTGGTTTTATGACGCGGATCCTGGAGGGCAAGGCTGCCGCCCGCGCGGTTGCGAAGCTCGAGCGCCGCAGCACGTCGCTGGACGACGTTGAACCGGTCGCCCGCAAGATTATTCGCGATATACGACACGGCGGCGACCGTCTTCTCATTCGGTATGCCACAAAGTGGGATGGCCTACAACGTGGGCAATCGATTGGGGTCACCAGGCAAGAGATCGAGCAGTCCTGGCGGGATACGCCGCCAGAGATTCGGGAGTCTCTGAAGCAAGCCGCCACAAACATCCGCCAGTTCTGCCAATGGCAAATGCCTCGCGAGTGGCGCAAGAGGGTACAAGGTGGGGAAATTGGCCAGATTCTCCGACCGCTGGCATCCATCGGTTGCTACGTGCCCGGCGGACGGTATCCACTTCCCTCCACCTTGCTGATGACCGTCATTCCCGCACAGGTGGCAGGCGTTCCACGCATCTGCGTAATGTCGCCGCGCCCGCACGCGGTGACTTTAGCGGCTGCGGCACTGCTAGGGGTGACTGAGGTCTATCGCTGCGGCGGGGCGCAAGCCATCGCTGCGCTTGCCTATGGCACCGAAACCATCGCTCGTGTCGACAAGATCGTCGGTCCCGGTAATAAGTTTGTGACCGCCGCGAAGAAGCTGGTGAGCTTCGACTGCGCCATCGACATGCTGGCCGGTCCCACCGAAGCCGTGCTCTGCAGCGACCGCGGCGAGCCGCTGTTCCTGGCGGCCGACATGCTGGCGCAGGCTGAACATGACCCCGACGCAGTGGTAGTCCTGGTGAGCGCTCGAAAACAGTTAGCAGAGAGAGTTCAGGTCGCGCTGGACGCCGCCTCGCGCACAAATCCTATCGCGCACAAAGCACTTCGTGACAATGGTAGGTTGTTGGTGGCGTCTTCACAGCAGCAAGCCCTGGAGTGGGTGAACCGCATCGCGCCGGAGCACCTCACAGTTGACGACGAAAGCCTCGTCCCCCTGATCAGCAATGCCGGCTCCGTGTTCGTGGGCGACTATTCAGCGCAGTCCGCGGGCGACTATGCAGCCGGACCGAACCACGTGCTTCCAACGGCCGGCGCCGCTCGGTTTCGCGCCGGTCTCAGCGTCAACGATTTTGTTAAGCTGATCACCGTTCAGCGCTTCAGCGCCGACGGCCTGAAGAAACTGGCACCGACAATCACGACACTTGCTGACGCCGAAGGTCTGCGCGCCCATGCGGATTCAATCCGGGTGAGATGTGCGGTCGATCGCCAAGCTGCGTCGACAGGCGAGGCTGCCTATGCTTAGCGCGCGTCGGGTCGTTCAGGAGTTGCAGGAATATCATCCGCCTCTGGCGCGCCGCGAAGGCATGCGCCTGGATTTCAACGAGAACACGTCTGGTTGCTCGCCTCGAGTCCTACAACGTCTGACCCAGATCACCGCTGAGGATCTTGCCCGCTATCCTGAGCGCCAACCGCTCGAGGCACTGGCCGCGCGGCATGTCAGTCTGGCGCCCGAGCAGGTTCTGCTCACCAACGGAGTGGACGAAGCCATTCACTTGCTATGCGAAAGCTATCTCGAGCCGCGCGATGAAGTGCTCATCGTGGCGCCCACTTTCAGTATGTATGAGATTTATGCGGCGGCGACCGGCGCGAGTGTCATCCGTGTGCACTGCGACGCGGATTTCCGATTTCCCTTGCCGGAGCTAATCAACAGCATCACACCCGCGACCCGCCTGATAGCGATTGCCAGCCCCAACAATCCGACCGGGACGGTGGCTTCACGTGAGCAGCTGCTCCAAGTTGCTTCGATCGCGCCTGACGTCGCCCTGCTGGTCGATGAAGCCTATTACGACTTTCATGGCGAAACAGTAATCACAGAGATCGAGACCACGCCGAATCTTTTCGTCGCTCGAACATTTTCCAAAGCTTACGGATTGGCGGGCCTGCGCATCGGACTGCTCTGCGGGCCGACGAGCCAGATGCCCGCCTTACGGCGCATCTCTTCTCCCTACAACGTGAACGCTGTTGCATTGCTGGCATTGCCCGCCGCATTGGAAGACAAAAGGCACGTCGAGGACTACGCTTACCAGGTTAAACAAGGGCGGCGGCGACTGACGTGTGAACTGGGGGAGCTCGGAATCCGCTTTTGGCCCAGTCAAGCCAACTTTCTACTGATGAAGATTGGCGCCCGGCACCACGAATTCGTCTCTGCTATGCGACAACGTGGGATATTGGTGCGAGATCGCTCCGCTGATCCGGGCTGCGACGGCTGTGTGCGCATCACCCTCGGAACGCAAGCCCAGACCGACCGCTTGATCGAGGTGTTGCGAGAGGTCGGCACCGAGCTCCGGCTGATATCGAAAGGACCGGCATGAGGCGCGCGCACCTACATCGTAAGACTAACGAAACCGAGATTCGAGTTGCGCTCGTGATCGAGGGCCACGGCCGCGGAAAGATCGCAACCGGCATTCGATTTCTCGATCACATGCTGGAACTGGTCGCGCGTCACGGAGCTTTTGATCTCGAAGTGAAGGCTACGGGCGACCTCGATGTCGACCAGCATCACACAGTGGAGGACGTCGGCATCGCGTTGGGCGAGGCGTTCGCCCAGGCATTAGGCGACAAGCGCGGGATCTGGCGCGCCGGCTACTTCGTCATGACCATGGATGAAACTCTCGGCGTAGCCGCGGTCGATTTTGGGGGCCGCGCCGCCGCCGTGATCGATACGCAAGTTCGCGCGCGCCTGGTGGGAGACCTGCAATCGGAACTGGTGGCCGACTTCTTTGACGGCTTCGCACGCGGCGCAAGGGCCAACGTTCACGCCAAGGTCATGTATGGCCGCTCCAGCCATCACAAAATCGAATCGCTCTTCAAGGCCTTTGGCCGTGCCTTGCGCGTAGCTTGCTCGAAGGACCGTCAACTCGGGCGCATGCTGCCCAGCACCAAGGGACTGCTGTGATCGCCATTATCGACTACGGAGCGGGAAACCTGGCCTCAGTGGTCAAAGCCATCCGGCATCTCAGGCACGAGTGCACCGTGACCGCTGAAGCTGGCGATCTCCGGCGCGCAGACAAAGCCATCATTCCTGGAGTCGGCAACTTCGCTGCAACGGAACCGCTGGCACGTGGTCCGCTGGCGGAACAACTGCAGCAATTCCTGGCGACCGGAAAGCCCGTGCTGGGCATCTGCCTTGGCCTGCAATGGATGTTTGAAGGCAGCGAAGAGGCCTGCGAATGGAAGGGGCTGGGCAAATTCGCGGGAACTTGCGCCCGGTTTTCCGATCGGGTGAAGTCTCCTCATGTCGGCTGGAATCAAATCGAAATCGCTTCGCATTCCACTCTACTGCGCGGCGTTCCATCAGGCACATACGTCTACTTCACCCATTCCTATCGCGCTCCGGTTTGCGACGGCACCGTCGCGACCTGCACCTACGAGGCTCCGTTTGCGGCCGCGGTGGAACGCGCCAATCTATTTGGCGTGCAGTTTCATCCTGAGAAGTCTGGCAATGTGGGACTAAAGATTCTGGAGACCTTTTGTGCCCTTTGAATCGCTGGCCAAACGCATCATTGCCTGCCTCGACGTTCACGGCGGACGCGTGATGAAAGGCGTGCAGTTCGTCGAGTTGCGCGACGCCGGCGATCCGGCCGAACTCGCCGCCGCCCATAGCGAAGCCGGTGCGGACGAAATTGTGCTGCTCGACATTACCGCCACCGCTGAATCGCGCCAGACGCTGCTGGACACGGTGCGCCGCACCGCCAACCAGCTCTTCATTCCCTTCACCGTTGGCGGAGGCATCCGCTCGCTCGCCGATGCTGCGGCGGTGCTCGATTGCGGGGCCGACAAGGTGACCATCAACTCGGCCGCTATCGCCGATCCGGAACTGATCACCGGCATAGCCGCGCGTTTTGGCTCGCAGGCAGTGGTGGTGGCAATTGATGCGCGGCAATCCGTGGGCGGGTGGGAAGCCTACGTCTGCGGCGGTCGCCAGTCGACCGGGCGCGACGCCAAAGCATGGGCGGTGGAAGCCGAGTCCAGAGGCGCCGGCGAAATTATGCTCACCTCGATGGACCGCGATGGCACGAAGTCAGGTTTCGACTGCGCGCTCACACGAACGATTTCAACCACCGTGCGCATTCCGGTCATCGCCTCCGGCGGCGCGGGCGAACCCGTGCACTTCGTGCAGGTTTTTCAGGAAGGCGCAGCAGATGCGGCGCTCGCGGCCTCGGTCTTCCACTTCGGACTCGAGTCGGTGCGAGCCATCAAAGACGAACTGCGCCGCGCCGGCGTCCCGGTGAGACTGCCATGCTGATCCCGTCGATCGATCTGATGGGCGGACGCATCGTCCAACTGGTGCAAGGCGAGAAGAAGGCATTGGAGTTCGACGATTTCGAGGTTTGGGTGGAACGGTTTTCGTCCTACCCAGTGGTACAGCTCGTCGATCTTGATGCCGCGATGGGCAAAGGATCGAACCGGCAACTCATCGCCGAATTCTGTCGCAAGCTCCCGTGTCAGGTTGGCGGCGGAATTCGTTCCATCGATGAGGCTGCGACGATCTTTGATTGCGGCGCCAGAAAGACAATTATTGGCTCGTCGCTTATTAAAGATGGAGCCGTGGATACCGACTTCGCGAAACAGCTGAGCGACCGCTTCGGCCCTGAGCGGCTGATCTTCGCCGTCGATTCACGTAACGGCCGAGTCGCGATTCATGGCTGGAAGACGATCACAGAAACTCCGCCTGCGGACATGATGCGGGAACTCGAGCCATTTTGCTCGGCATTCCTCTACACCAACATCGAGACCGAAGGGCTGATGCGGGGGATTCCACTGGATACGGTGCGCCAACTGCGTCAGATAACCTCGCGGCGCCTGATCGCGGCCGGAGGGATAACGACTGCGAGCGAAATCGAGGAACTCGACCAAATGGGCGTGGACGCGGTCGTTGGGATGGCAATCTATTCCGGCTTATTGAAGATCTAAGCGCAGGCTGATCACGCCAGCGTACTCATCAACAGTTCCGCCGGATGCAACACCTGGCGTTCCATGCCCGCCCACAGCTGCTCGTGACACGATGTGCCGCTCGCGACCAGTGTCCGCGGGCCGTCTTGTTCGGCGGCACGCACTTGCGCGAAAAGGTCCTCACCAACCGCCATGCTCAGTTCGTAGTATTCGCTCTTGTAGCCGAAGCTTCCCGCCATACCGCAACATTCGACTGAGGACGTGACCACGTCGAAGCCGCAGGCGCGAAGCACGTCTACCGTCTCACTGGCGGCGTTGCAGGTGCGCTGCTGGCAATGCGAGTGGTAGAAAATCCGCGTGCCCTGAGGGGCGCGCCGGGCCGGAAAGATGCCGGCGAGTTCCGCAGGATGGCCCTGCATCACCGACCATACCAGTTGTAAGGGCTCGACGGTCTTGGCGTTCGCCACTCTCGCCCACGTCGCTTCGTCCAGTAGATGCGCACAATCCAATCGCAGCATGGCCAGCACACTGGGCTCGAGCACGCAAATTGTCTCGCCGGCATCGATGTGCGGCAGCAGCATCACGGCCAGCGCTCTGGCTTGTTCGCGCGCCGTCGCAATCATGCCTTGCGAAATCGCCGCTCGTCCATCCGGCAGCACCGGGCTCAGGGTGACATCGTATCCCACTTTGCGCAGCACCCGAATCGTTGCCATACCGCGTTCCGGCGAGCCGTAGTTCGTGAACACATCCGCCAGCATGAGGACTCTCGGCGATTCGGACTGCGACGTTGTGGGAGCCGGCTCACGGCGATACAACTCGGCCCAGGTGTGCTCCGGAAAGGCCGGCAGCTTACGACGGCGATCGAGCCCTACCGTACTCTCCATCAAGCCCCGCACAAAAGGCAGTCGCGTGACCGCATTCGACAGCGAGGCCAAGCCCGTCGCGCGTTCCGCGAGTGCATGGTAATTGGCGAAGAACTGCTTCTGCAGCGAAGCAACGCGATCTTGCGTGGCACTGCCGGTCATTGCGCCCAACATCGACTTCGCTGGAGAACTCGGCTCTTCGAGATTCATCCGCTGCCGCAACACTTCGTTGAGCCACGGGATATCGATGCGTACCGGGCAGTTGTTCACGCAGCGCGAGCAGCCGGTACACAGGTCGCTGAAGCGCGCGTTGAGCAGCGTGCCGGTGCCTGCCTCCCACGCGCCGCCAATGCCGCCCGAATAGGTTTCCCCGCCAAATGCGTGCCCGCCGACGGTTTCGAAATTGGCGCAGCAGTTCATGCAAGCGCTGCAGCGGATGCAGCGCAGTGCCTCCTGCAGCACCGGATCCTCGCGCATCTGGCTGCGCCCATTGTCGATCAGCACCAGGTGGAACTCGCGCGGCCTGCCTTCCTTGCCGGGTGCGACAAACGGCGGCGCTTTCAGCGGCGGGTGCAAAATACTGACGTAGGAGGTTAGCGGCTGACCTGTCCCACTGCGTGGGAGCAGCTCAATGAAGGTGCCGAAATCCTCGCGCGAGGGCACTACTTTCTCGATGCCCGCGATCGCGATGTGCAGTGGCGGCAGGATCATCGTCATGCGGATGTTACCTTCGCTCTCCACCAGCATGAGTGAGCCGCTGTCGGCAGCGATGAGGTTGGCGCCCGAGATACCTGCATCGGCGGCGATGAATTGCTGGCGCAGCTTCTCGCGCGCGAAGACAGTCAGCTCCTCGCCGGTGTCAAGCGGTAGATCGGTCTGGAATTTGCGCTTGAACAGCGCAGTGATGCGCTCGCGCGAGTAATGCAGCGCCGGCGCGATGGCATGCGAGGGCTGTTCGTCAGCGACTTGCAGGATGAATTCCGCCAGGTCGGTCTCGGCGACCGTGATGCCCGCCGCTTCCAGAGCGTGGTTGAGTTTGGTCTCCTCCGATGTGATGCTCTTGCCCTTCACCACCAGCTTGGCCTGGTGGCGTGCAAGCACATCGCAAATGTACTGGTCAGCATCGGCCGCCGTTTTCGCCAGATAAAATTGGCCGCCATTGGCGTGCACGCTGGCCTCAAGCTGCCGCAAGAGCGCAGGCAGATTAGCAATAGCGGCTTTCTTGATGTCGCGCGCTCGATCTTTCAACTGCTCGTAATCCGCCAGACGCGCTGTTGCGGCGTAACGGTTGCGATTGAAGGTCTGCGTGTTGTGCCGCACGGCTGCGCTTTGTACTGCCAGCGTCATGCGGATCGCATCCAGCAGCGCTCGCTTGTCACTCTTGTTCGCCACTTGGCGCGGCTGGATGTCGGCCGGATTCGCAACGCTCGCCATGCTCACCTCAGAACAATGATGTTCAGCTTGTGCGGTCCGTGCACGCCGCGCACCAGCGGCCCCATGTCGGCGGTCGCGCTCGGACCGGTAACGAAGACAAAATCGCGCTCCATTCCGCGCGCGCCCAGAACGTCGCGACGGAACAGATCGCGCGGCTGCGGCACGATGGCTTCCGCGGCCACAATCGCGATTTGCAGCGGCGTCAGCAGGCTTACCATTCCCGTGCGCTGATAGCTGATGTCGATGCAAACCGATCCCGTGCTCGCCACCCCGGCGAAGGCTTCCGTCACCCCGGCGGCGCTGTTGACCATCTCTTCCGGCGACGCGTCCACGCGCACGCGCGGGTCCCTGGCGAAATCGGCGAACAGGCTCGCGGGAAGCTCCTGGGGCGGCGAGTAGAGGATGCAGGGCGCGCTGCCGGCGGCTTTCAGGATCGCGTCGCACAGGGCGGCAGGCGAGCGCTCGATCACCTCGACTGTGGCGACAGCCTGGGTTGCTGCGGTGGTGAACTCGTCAAGCAGAGTTGGTTGCGCGATGGCCGGCTGCATGAGACCGGAGTCTACAACAAAAGCCGCGCAGAATCACGCGATTCGTAGCTACATGACGGGGGGAACGCTGATGCCCATCACCGCCAGCACGCCGACCAGCTCGCGACGTACAACCGCTGCAGTAGCCAGCAGGAAGCGTTTGCGGTCCTCGTCGGCCTCCGTGAGGATATGGTGCCGGTGGTAGAAGTTGTTGAACTGCTGCGCGAGCTGAAAGGCATGTTTGGCCGCGAATGCCGGCTCCGTGGTCGCAATCGACTGCTCGACGACATAGGACGTCTTGGCCGCCAGCAGCCACAGCTCCCAGATCTCGGTGCCGCTGGCGTCGGCAAACTGGCGTGCATAATCGATGTCGGCGGCAAGTGCCTGCTCGGGCTCGACACCGGCCTTGCGGAAGATATTGGTCGCGCGCACAACTGCGTATTGCGCATAGGGCCCGGTTTCCCCCTCGAAGGCCAGCGCTTCTTTAAAGTCGAAGGCAATCACCGATTGCTTGGTGAACTTCAGCATGAAGTAGCGTAGTGCGCCAATGGCGATCCGTGTGGCGATTTTCGTGCGTTCCTCGTCGCTCAGCTCAGGATGGCGCGCATCAACCTCTTTCTTTGCGGCGCCGATCAGCGCATCCAGCAGGTCGTCGCCCTTGACGCCAAACCCCCGACGGCCAGATACCTCGATGTAAGACTTGCTGCGATCTTCTTCTTTGACGTCGTAGCCGAGCTCGATTGCGCAGCGTGGCGTGAGCGCTACCATTTCGTACGAAAAATGCGTGTAGTGCGCCGCCTGCTCGGTGTAACCCAGCAGACGCAGGGCTTCGATCACCGTGTTCTGCGGATCGGATTGCCGCGAATCGATGACGTTGTAGATGGCCTCGACGCCGCCGAAATGCGGATGCTCGGGCTCGCCATGCTCCGCCGAAATCCATACCTCATGGTGATTGGGATACTGGTAAAAGCGGCGATAGCCGAAGTCGCGGCCCAGCAGCCCGAACTTCCATAGGTGATACGCGATGTCCTTGCCAACATAACCAACGGTACCGTTGGACCGCACGATGACCTTCGCGTCTTCATCCGGGCCGGATCGCTCGGGTCGCAAGTCAACCCCATCCATCGTGCCGATGGTTGTTAAGAGATCATCCAGATCGCTCTCGTCGTCAGTTACCGGTTGCGGTTGCCCCATCCTTTCGCCTTCGGTTGGCGAAAGGGTGGGAGAGGAAGATCCAGGACCTTTCCCTGGTCTCGTCATCACCCAACATCCTTTATTCTTCCCCTCCGTCTCGAAGTACAGCACGCCCTTCTGCTTCAGAAGTTCGAACGCCGCCTCCCAGAAATGCAGGCGCAGGATCTCGCTCTCGCGTGGCAGAAAGTCGTACTCGATATCGAGACGATCCATCGTCTCTAGATGCCGACGCAGTACAGCGACCGAGATCATCTCCGCAATTTCAGCCAGCTCGTTGCCGCCCTGCTCGATGGCGTGCAGTGCATTCGACCGCGCCTTCAGGTGCTCCTTGTCCTGCTCGTACCATTGCGAAACCCGCGCGTACAGGTCCCAGCAGTAGTAATCGAACCGCTGCGTGGTCGCGATCAGCTCCGCAATCTGCGTCTTCGATTTCTTCTGCAGTTCGACGAATCCGACGACCACATCTGCCACCTGCACGCCGGTGTTGTCGATGTAATTCTGCACATCGACCACGTGCCCCGCAGCGCGCAGCAGGCGCACGAACGTATCGCCAAGGATTGCGTTGCGGAGATGCCCGATATGCGCGGCCTTGTTGGGATTGATCGAGGTGTGTTCGACGAGGATTTTGCCGCTGACGTTGGCCGCACCCTCGTCAGCATGACTGGACGCAACGATCACTGTGCCGCTTGCCAGCGCACGCGCTGCGACATCGCGCTTCAATCGCGCATTAATGTAGCCCGCGCCCGCGACCTCGAACTTCTCGAATCCTTCGGGCAACGGCATCTCAGCGGCAAATTCTTCTGCTATTTTGCGCGGCGGCTTGCGCAGCCGCTTGGCCAGCTCAAATGACAATGGCAGCGCGAATTCGCCCATCGTCACGTCTGGTGGTTGGTCGATGACGATGTTGGGCAGGTCGAGGTCGTGCTTCTCGCGCAGAAAGGCGCGCACGTGGGCGGCGAGTTTACGTTGTTGCTCCAGGTACATGAGGGTCGCTTTTCGCTCTTCGCCAGAATAGCAAAGTGGGCCCGCTGCCCGGCTGTGCAGATATGAGGGAGCCAGCCAAGAAGAGAAGCGCGATTCTGCCGAAGGCGAATGGCAAACAGCGGCCTCTGCGTTTGACGCTCCAACTGCGCTTACCTATGATGAAATCTCTGCTGTCCTCGAGCATCCCCCATGCGCATAGCCTATCTCGATTGCTTCTCCGGAATCAGCGGCGACATGTTTCTGGGCGCGCTGCTTGATGCCGGAGTTCCGTTCGAGCTGTTCGAGAACACGGTCGCGAAGCTGAATGTCGGTGCAACTCTGGAACGATCGCAAGTGCAGCGTGCGGGACTGGCCGCGACCAAGCTGGACGTGATTGTCGGCGGCGAAAAAGATATGCCGCGGGAGGAATTCTGGGCGACGCGGCGTGGCCATGAAGGGCAGGAACATCGGCACTCGAGCCATAGCGCAGATTCCTCCGCTCCTCTTCGCGCCGGTCGGGACGACAAGACTCTTCGGACTGCTGATCGGGAGCACGCTCACGGCCGCAAGCTCGGCGACATTCTGAAGACCATTGCGGCGGCCAACATCAGCGAGCGCGCGCAGCAACTCGCCAACGAAATATTTCTCGCGCTGGCGACGGCGGAAGCGAAGATTCACAACATCGGACTGGAAGAAATCCACTTCCACGAAGTCGGCGCGGCCGACGCGATCGTCGACATCGTGTGTGCCGCCGTCGGCGCAGAAGCGCTCGCCGTCGACGAGTTTGTCTGCTCGCCCCTCAACGTCGGTGGCGGAACGGTCACCTGCGCGCACGGTACGCTGCCCGTTCCCGCGCCCGCGACGCTCGAATTGCTGAAGGACGCGCCCATCTATTCAGGCGAGATCCAGAAAGAACTGGTCACGCCCACCGGTGCGGCGATCGTCAAGGTGCTGGCGTCGCGTTTCGGGCCCCGGCCGCTGATGACTACCGAGACCATCGGCTACGGCGCCGGCGCCCGCGATTTCAGCGGTCATGCTAACGTTCTGCGAATCGCGATTGGTGAACTCGCGACGACCGAGGTCGCCGCTCACACGCTCGCGCAGGAAGAAACCATCGCCATCCTCGAAGCCAATCTCGACGATCTGAACCCGCAGCTCATCGGCTACATCGTCGATCAGGCATTCGCCGATGGCGCGCTCGATGTTTTCACCACGCCGGTGCAGATGAAAAAGAACCGCCCCGGCTCGGTGCTCACGATTCTCGCGCCGCTCAGCAAAGAGCAGCAGCTGCGCACTCTGCTCTTCCGCGAAAGCAGCACACTGGGCCTGCGCGTGCGCTACGAAACACGCTACGTGCTGCCGCGTCATCACGAAGCCGTCAGCACGCCGTGGGGCGAAGTGCGCATGAAGGTCGCGGGCGTGAACGGCACCGCTTCGCAATATGCGCCCGAGTATGAGGACTGCCGGCGCATCGCCACGGAGCATCATGTGCCGCTGAAGCACGTCATGCAGGAAGCTCTTCGTCTTTATATGGAAAAGCATCTGGACCGACAGCATGGATAACCCCGATAAGTTCTACATCACGACACCCATCTATTACGTCAACGCGCGGCCGCATATTGGGCACACGTACACAACCGTGGTGTGCGATACCATCGCCCGCCGCCAGCGCATGATGGGCATCGACACGTTCTTCCTCACCGGCACCGACGAACACGGGCAGAAGATCGAGCGGTCGGCTGCCGCCGCCGGCTGCTCGCCGAAAGAGTTTGCCGACAAGGTCTCGGGTGAGTTCCGCGCGCTGTGGGACCGGATGAAGATCACCTACGACGACTTCATCCGCACCACCGAGCCGCGCCACATGCGCGGCGTGCAGGCGCTGTTCACGCGGCTGCGGGAGCGTGGTTACATCTACAAAGGCTCCTACAGCGGGCAGTATTGCGTGTTCGATGAGTTGTACGTCGATTCCGTCGGCCCCGGCGCGCCCTGCCCTGAATGCGGCCGGCCGACCGAAACCGTTCATGAAGAAAATTACTTCTTCAAGTTGTCGGCGATGCAGGAGCCGCTGCTGAAGTACTACGCCGAGCATCCCGACTTCATCCGTCCGGAAACGCGGCGCAACGAAGTGATCGCGTTCGTGCGCGGCGGCCTGCGCGACCTCTCGGTCAGCCGCACCTCGTTCAAGTGGGGCATTCCCGTGCCTGGCGATCCCAAGCATGTGATCTACGTGTGGCTGGATGCGCTGGCGAATTACATGACCGCGATCGGCTACGGCTCCGACGATCCCAAAGATCAGGAGAAGCTGGCGCGCTACTGGCCCGCCGACGTGCACATGATCGGCAAGGAAATCGTGCGCTTCCACTGCGTCTACTGGCCGGCGTTTTTGCTCGCGGCCGATCTGCCGCTGCCGCGCTCGATCATCGCCCATGGCTGGCTGCTGTTTGAAGAGAGCAAGATGTCGAAGTCGCGCGGCAACATCGTGCGCAGCGAAACCATTCTCGACACCCTCGGCCAGGACGCGTTGCGCTACTTTCTGCTGCGCGAAATCGTCTTCGGCCATGACGGCTCGTTCAGTTTCGACGCGCTGGTGCAGCGCTTCAACGCCGACTTGGCCAACGATCTCGGAAATCTTTCCAGCCGCACGCTCAGCATGATCTCCCGCTACTTCGAGGGAGAAATTCCGTACTCCTCGGTGACCCGGGCCCCGGCCGACGAGGCCATCGAGACGCTCGCGGCGCAAACCATCGCCGAATTTCGAGCGCAATTTGACGCGTTTCAGTTTTCACGGGCGCTTGAGACCGCGTGGGGACTGGTCGCGGCGGTCAACAAGTACATCGTGGAGAACGAACCTTGGGCCGTCGCCGAGCGCGATGACCATGATTCGAAGGCGCGGCTGGCGACCATTCTGCGCACCTCGGTCGAGGCGCTCCGGATTGTGACCGCGCTGGTGCATCCGATTCTTCCGGAAGCGACCGCGCGAATCTGGAGCCAGTTGGGCCTCGGCGACATTCAGAAACTGGACTTACGACAACTTGCGTGGGGACAAATTCCCAATGGCACGCAGACCGGAAAGGTTGAGCCGGTGTTTCCCCGCGCCGACAAGAGCATGATCGAAAGGATGCAACAGATGGAACAGCAACGCTCCGAACCCGCCCCTTCGCCAAGCTCAGAGCAGGCTCCTTCGTCAAAAGAAGGGGGTGGGACATCCGCGAATGCGCCCGAGCCGCAGCCCGCCGGAACAGGAGCAACAGCCGGACAGCGCGCCACCGAAGCCCTCACGGCTGGTCAATCATCGGGTGTTGCGGGTGGTCAATCATCGGGTGCCCCACTCATCCCCTCGGTTGGGATGAGTGGGACGTCATCAGGTACCGACAAGATCACCATCGACGATTTCCTCAAAGTCGAGCTGCGTGTCGGCGAAGTCAAAGTCGCCGAGAAGGTGAAAGGCGCGGATAAGCTGCTGCGCATGGAAGTCGACATCGGCAGCGAGGTGCGGCAGATCGTCGCCGGTATTGCCAAAGCTTATGACCCGGAGAAGCTCATCGGTCGCAAAGTCGTTATCGTCGCCAATCTGCAACCGCGCAAGCTGCGCGGCCTCGAGTCGAACGGAATGATCGTCGCAGCTTCGTTCGGAGACGACGGTCTGCCGGTGCTCGCCGGCTTCCTAGAGGACGTGCCGGTCGGCGCCAAGCTGAAGTGAAGCAGCGGTCATGGGGCGGTTGCCGGCCGTTAGCTTCTGCCGGCTGTACACCAATAGTCATTCGAACTAGAAAATTGTCATCACGAGCGAAGCGAGAGATCTGCTGTTCAGCCACTACTGGCAAAGAATCAGATCCCTCGCTTCGCTCGTGATGACAATCCTCTGATTCGCCCAGTCTCAGTAGGCTGCGACCCGTAGGCAGCCAAGTGGTTAGTCGATACTGGCTACGGTGAAGCTGACCGCTGATCATTGCCTTCTACTGCCGGAACATGTTTTTGGCGATGAACAGCACGTTCGCCGGACGTTCGGCCAGCCGGCGCATGAAGTACGGATACCACTCCGAGCCGAACGGAATATAAACGCGCAGTCCGTAGCCTTCGCGGACCAGCTGCTGCTGCAGATCGCGGCGCACGCCGTACAGCATTTGAAATTCATACGCCGATGACGGGATGTTTTCGGCGCGCGCGAACTGCTTCAGCTCGGCGATGATGTTCTCGTCGTGCGTCGCCAGCCCGTGAAAGACGCCGCTCTTCATCAGCGTGCGTGCCAGCTTCAGATAGTTGGCATCGACGTCGGCCTTCTTGGGAAACGCAATGTCCGGCGGCTCCTTGTAAGCGCCCTTGCACAGGCGAATGCGAATGCGCTCGGCGAGCAGATCGTTGACGTCCTTCTCGCTGCGATGGAGATACGACTGGATGACCGTGCCCACGCGTCCGGCGTGGCCCGGCAGGCGATGCAGTCCGCGTACGAAGTCGATCGTCCGCTGCGTGTAGGGCGAGCCCTCCATATCGACGCGCACGAAATTGTTGATGCGCACGGCATGGTCGACCAGTTCGGTGACCAGGCTGAAGGCCAGCTCCTCGCTGACATCCAGGCCCATGTGGGTCAGCTTGAGACTGATGTTTGCGTTCAGCTTGCGCTTGTCGATCTCGTCGAGCATGTGGTGGTAAAGCTCAGAGCTGTGCCTGGCTTCCTCGGCGTTGGTGACGTTCTCGCCGAGGTTGTCGATGCTGACGCCCGCACCCCAATCGTTCACCACCTGGGTCGCGTGGATCGCATCCTGCACATCCATACCGGCGACGAAGCGCTGCGAGAAACGCAACCCAAGCGGTGATTGTTCGGCGAAATTGCGCAGGGACTTGCTTTCGGAAAGACCAATGAAGACCGACCTCAGCATCCGGCCCTCTGCATTGGATAGAGCAGGTAGTCTAATACTGCCCCCGGCTTGTCCAGGAGCCGGCGCACAACGAAAGGGTAGAGCTGGCCTTCAGGCCAGCGTCCAAGTTGCCTATCTCTTTTCTGAGCCGGCTTCAGCCGGCGGCACGGGAAGGCGGGGTCGCTGCCCCGCGAAACGAACTGGCTCATAGTTGGCTCGCGCCGGTCTGCGGCCGGCTTGCTACCTTCCTGTTTATCACAACTGCAGCGACCGATGAGTAGGAGGCCCGTCACATCTCCAAGTGCGCGCCGAGTTCGCCATAAAAAGTTAACTGTCATAGATATTGACTGTCAGTTTAATTGACAATACATTATCCGCATGGAACACCCAGATGCAGCCCTCGAAAACATCCCGACGCCGGTTCTGCTCCGGCACGCCCGCAACACTTACGGAATGGCCATGCGCCGCGCGCTCGCTGAAGCGGGCTATGACGACATTCCTGGCAACGGCCTGTACGTGATCGGCGGCCTGGCGCTCAATCGCGAAGACGTTCCGCTGGGCCAGCTTATCCGCGAGCTGCGCATCTCCAAGCAGGCGGCAGGCCAACTGGTCGACACGCTGGTGATGCGCGGCTATCTGGAGCGCTCGGCCGATAAAGACGACCGCCGCAAGCTGACCGTCGCGCTCACTGAGCGCGGCCGAGCCGCCGCCGAAGCCCAGCGCGCCGCTCGCGAGAAGCTCGATGCCGATGTGCTCGCCAAGGTTGGAAAAGACGACCTCGATTGCACCCGCCGCACGCTGGCCGTGATCGTTGACATGATTCACGACATGGAGGGCGCGAAGGTCGACGAAGACTAAAGCCGCCCCATCGAGCCGAGCTAGGCGAAGCATCAGGGAACAGCGTTTCTCTGTGTGGTGATTGGGCATGGCCATGCCCGCGAGATTCGTGTGCAGTGCCCGCTAGGGATGGGCCTGGATAAGAATGCGATCGAAGCTGTGCGCAAGCGGCGCTTCCAGCGCGCCGAGAAGGACGGCCCTTCCGTCGCGGTGCAGGTTAACGTGGAAGTGAACTTCCGGTTGTACTAGACGAACAACACGGGCGCGGCATCGCCCAAACCGGAAGATTGTCATCACGAGCGAAGCGAGGGATCTGCTGTCGTTCCGAAGCACGGAAAACAGATTCCTCGCTTCGCTCGTAATGACAATCTTCCGATTCGTAGCAACATTTCCGGGACCGCACGATTCACAAGCTCACCGCTAAGGCCTAAAGAGCTAAGACTAGCTTCCTTCACTCCCACTCAATCGTACCCGGCGGCTTACTCGTTACGTCGTACACAACGCGATTGATTCCTTTCACCTCATTCACGATGCGGCTCGAAATCGTCTTCAGCACCTCGTGCGGCAGCGGCACCCAGTCGGCGGTCATGCCGTCTTCGGAGTGCACGGCGCGGATGGCGCAGGTGTAGGCGTAGGTCCGCATGTCGCCCATCACTCCCACCGACATCACCGGCAGCAGCACCGCAAACGATTGCCAAATTTTGTTGTACAGTCCGGCGCTCTTGATCTCGGCGACGACGATCTCATCGGCGTCCTGCAGCAGCGCAACGCGTTCGGGCGTCACCTCGCCCAGGATGCGCACCGCCAGGCCCGGCCCGGGGAACGGCTGGCGCCCAAGAATGTCGTCCGGCATGCCGAGGTCGCGGCCGATGCGCCGCACTTCATCTTTGAACAGCTCTTTCAGCGGCTCGATCAGCTTGAGCTTCATTTTCTCCGGCAGGCCGCCAACGTTGTGATGGCTCTTGATGACCTGCGACGGCCCACGCACCGAACGCGACTCGATCACATCGGGATACAGCGTTCCCTGCACGAGCCAGTCGACTTTGCCCTCGATCTGCTCGATGCGGTGCGCCTCTTCTTCGAAGACTGCGATGAACTCATTGCCGATGATCTTGCGCTTCTTCTCCGGGTCGGTGATGCCAGCAAGTTTCGAGAGGAAGCGCTCGCTGGCGTCCACGCCATCGATCTTCAGGCCGAGTTTGTCGCGCAGGTTGCGCTGGACGTTGATGAACTCGTTCTTCCGCAGCACGCCGTTATTTACGAAGATGCAGGTGAGCTGATCACCGACCGCGCGATGCACTAGCTCAGCCGCGACCGACGAATCGACCCCGCCCGAGAGTCCGCAGATCACGCGGCCATTGCCGACCGTCTGGCGCACGCTCGCGATGGTCTCGTCGATGAAACTTTGCGGCGTCCAGTTCGCCTTCGCGCCGCAGATATCGAACACGAAATTGCGTAGGATCTCTGTGCCTTGCGGGGTGTGGTGCACTTCGGGATGAAATTGCACCGCGTACCACTTCTTCGCGGGATACTGGATCGCGGCGACCGCATTCGACGTTGCGGCGACCAACTCAAAACCAGCCGGAAGCTCTAATGCCTCGTCGCCGTGCGACATCCACACCGCCACCGGACCGCGCAGGCTTTTGAACAGTGGTGAGTCGTTGCTCAGCAGCTCAACCTGCGCATGGCCGTACTCCCGTTTGTCGGCGGCGCGCACTTTGCCGCCCAGCTTGTAAACCATGAACTGCAGGCCATAGCAGATGCCGAGCACCGGCAGTCCCAGATGCAAGACTTGCTCGTCGGCCGGAGGAGCGTCGGGGTCATAGACAGACGACGGGCCACCCGACAGCACAATTCCTATCGGCGAGTAGCGTTTGATTTCGTCGAGCGAAGCGGTGCACGGCAGCACGACGGAGAAGACGTTCTGTTCGCGGATGCGGCGTGCGATGAGCTGCGAATACTGCGCGCCAAAGTCGAGGACGACGATTGATTGTGTTTCCACTATTCACTCTGCCAGACGACGCCCAGCAGTGTAAAGCGGCAAGCGAGGTTCAGGCTAGCGCGGACCCACGCGTCCGAACCCGGGAATGGGTGCGGCACCCGCGTTGATCGCTTTCTCCTGTATGCTTTTATTTCCGCATGCCCGCTCACCGGTTAGCACGACTCACGATATCTCTCCGCTTGAAAATCGTTTCCATAGCACTTCTCGTCCTGTTGCCGCTGGCGGCAACGACTTGGGCGCAGACGTCGCAATCCCCATCTGATTCGCAAAGCAACCCGCCATCGCAGCAAACGCCGCCCGCACAATCCCAAGCCCCTCAGCAGTCAGGTAGCGGCGATAACGCGCAAACCCCGGCCAGCAGCAACGGCCAAGCCTCGCAGCCGCCCGAGCCGGAAACCCACATCACCAAGCAGCAGGCGAAGGACCTGTTCCGCTCGGTCGATGAGATCCTGCACTTCGCCAGCGTGGACACGCTGCTGCCCATCCAGCACAACGTCAAGCGCAATCTGATCACCCGTGAGCAAGTCGAGAAGTACGTCGCCAAGCGGATGAAGGATGACAAGGACGCGAAGCGCGTGGAGCAGGCGCGGCTGGTACTGGAGAAGTTCGGCCTGCTGCCCAAGGGATACGACCTGCATGCCGAGTTTCTGCGCCTGATGGCCGAGCAGGTCGCGGCCTATTACGATCCCAAGACGCAAAGCGTGAACCTGCTCGATTGGCTGCCCGCCGATGCGCAGAAGCCGGTGCTGGCGCACGAATTGACGCACGCCCTGCAGGACCAGGCGGTCGGCTTGGAGAAGTGGGAGCTGGCCGGCGCCAAAGATGATGCCACGCCTTTGCCCGACCCGCAGGAATATGCCGTCGAGGAGGCGCAGTCGGCGCGGCAATGCATCACCGAAGGCCAGGCGCAGGTGGTGTGGTTCGACTACACTCTCGCGCCCATGGGTAAGAACATCCTCACCGCGCCGGAATTCGTAGACGCGGTGCGCGCCGCCATGGGCGACAACAAAGATTCGCCGGTGTTCTCCGCCGCTCCCGTGTTCCTGAAGGAATCGCTGCTGATGCCGTACACCTTTGGCCTCGACTTTGTGCGCGCGGTGCTGGCGAACAAGGGAAAGGAAGCGGCCTTCGCGGGTCTCTTGCATGAGCCGCCGGTGGATACGCGGCAGATCATGCAGCCCGAGACCTATCTGCTGCACCAGGTGGTCGCGCCGCCACCGATTCCCGACCTCAACGCGCTGGTCGGCCCTGGATACGAGCGCATTGATTTTGGCAGCATGGGCGAGTTCGATGTCTATCTGCTGGCCAAGCAATATGGCGCGGAGGATACGCCGAATTACTATCGCCACTGGCGCGGCGGCTACTACTTCGCCACCCATCCCAAGACCTCGCCGAAGGACCGCATCGCGATGCTGTACTACTCGAAGTGGGATTCGCCTGAGGCGGCGCGCGACTTCGCCAGGCTGTATCTGGATTACCTGCCCAAGCGCTACACCGAGAAGGTCAACTGGACTTCGAGCTGCGCCATTCCCAGCGCCAGCTCAGACGCGCAGCAGTCGTGCAACATCGAGCAAGGCGCAAGCAATCAGGGTCCGGTGCTGATCGAGTGGCACGACAACGATCTGCTCATCATGGAAGGCTACGACCAGGACGTGATCGAGAAAGCGCGCAACGTGTTCTTCTACCGCATGTCGCCGCCGCCGGGCCCCGCGGCGAAGCACTAGAACCAGTGGTTATGGTGGCGGAGCCGGCCTTCGAGCCTGTGTTAATGCGGTGTGCTTCCATCAGGTAGAGCTGGCCCCCAGGCCAGTGTTAATGCGGTGTTCTGGCATCGGGTAGAGCTGGCCTTCAGGCCAGCGTCCAGCGCGTAGTTTCTTATCCCAGAGCCCGCTTCAGCGGGCGGCACCCTGCCGTCGGCTAAAGCCGACTCGCTGTTCTAATGGCGGCTGGGACGCGGACCTGAAGGTCCGCTCTACCCGTGCTCGGCCGACGTGCAACCAGTCTTTTCGACGGCTGTCGCCTTCACCGGGACGCTGGTAGCGCTGTCTTTACTGACAACTGACCACTGACAACTGCTTTTCACGCCCGCGCGGCCTGCTCGTCCGAGCTCAGCGGCAAGAAGTACTGCGTGCCGCGGATGGGTTCGCTCACCCGCCGCAGCAGCGCCTGCAAATCCTCGCTGCGCTCCACGAAATCGATCTCCGAGGTATTGACGATCAGTAAATCCGACGACGTGTAGTGAAAGAAGAAGTGTTCATAGGCTTTAATGACCTCTTCCAGATAGTCGTCGCTGATGGCCTTCTCGCCGGGCGCGTTCTTCTTCTTCAGCCGCTTCTTCAGCACCTCGGGCGTCGCCTGCAAATAGATGACGAGGTCGGGCGTGGGGACGTTCTGGCGAAACAGTTCGTAGTAGCGGTTGTAAACTTCCAGCTCCGCATCGCCCAGGTTCAGGCAGGCGAAGAGCTTGTCCTTCTCGAAGATGTAGTCGGCTACATAGGTCTTGTTGGGATTGCGCTTCAGGTCGAGCGCGGCCAGCTGCTCGTAGCGAGCGATCAGAAAAGCAAACTGCGCCTGAAACGCCGCTCCCGTCTCGCCCTGATAGAACGGCTTCAGAAACGGATTGTTGTCGGGCTCGCCGAGGCGTTGTGCGTGCAGGGTTTCGGCGATGACCCGCGCCAGCGTCGACTTGCCGACTCGGATGGGGCCTTCAACTGCAATGTAGCGCGGTGGTTCAAACAGGTTTGCCATGGCCGGAGAGAGCTTACGATTCGCAGAATATCTTGAGCCGCCGTCCGTGACAATTACCGAATTGTGCAACGTGTGGAAATGCCGGCTAATCGCTTCTCGCTCTTCGCCTTTCGCCAAACGCCGAGCCCGACCCCATGGCCCCGCGCATTACAATCGAGACGATGATTAAAGCGCTCGCCGGTGGAGTCGCTGCTGCCGCCGTGGCCACCTGGGCCGGCTTCCACACCATGTGGCCGACCTCGCAGCTCTACGGCCCGACGTTCATCGGCCTGCGGCCCGGCTCCCGCCAGCTGGCGCTCACCTACGACGACGGCCCGAATGATCCTTACACCTGGCAGCTTCTGGAAGTGCTTGAGCGGCACGCCGTGAAGGCGACATTTTTCCTCATCGGACGGTTCGTTGCGCAAAGGCCCGATATTGCGCGCGCCGTGGTCGAAGCCGGCCACGCCATCGGCAGCCACACCTGGGACCACCCCAATCTGATCTTCGCGTCAACGGGCGAAGTGCAGCGGCAATTGCAGGGGACGCAGCAGGCGATTCTCGACGCGACCGGCGTTGACGTTCATCTCTTTCGCCCACCGTTTGGTGGACGCCGTCCGGTCACGCTGCGCATCGCCCGCGAAATGGGGCTGCAGCCGATCATGTGGAACGTTTCGTGCCATGACTGGGAGAAGATTTCGACTGACGACATCGTTGCTCGCGCTGAGCGCCAGATTCGCGGCGGCAACGTCATCCTGCTGCATGACGGCGAGTATCACCGCATCGGCGTCGACCGCAGCCGCAGCATTGCGGCCACGGATCGCATCCTCACGCGCTACAAAGCGGAAGGGTACGAGTTTGTGAGAATTCCGGAGATGATGAAGCAGCAATCAGCAATCAGCAACTAGCAATTAGCGATCCGACCTTACGGCAGTTGCCCCCAGCTTCCGCTGCTGTATGGCGCGTTGGCGATGGCTTGTGCATGCATCATTTCCAAAGATGCGGCAACTACGACGCAAGGCGCCGCTTCGGCCGAAGATGAGCAGGGCTCTACGCCACAAGCCATTGAGACGTTCCCGCTCGGAGGGCATGAGTCAGGGCACGACCTTGGTCGGGCCGTCGACCACCTCTTTTAGTGGAGTGGGCTTTAGCCCCTGCTCCTTCGTTTTGCGAAGATACAACGAGCAATGCGGATATTGTTCTGGCTCGCGCGCCATACCAGCCTTCACGGGATTGTTGTAGATGTAGAGCTGATGCGTGTGGAATGCGGCCTCATCTCTGACCTGAACATCTGAGAACCCGCGCTGCCAAATCTCTGCTTGGAATCCCAGCTCCTTTTTTGCGCGGTAAGAGAAGCCTCCTTTGATCAACTGCATGGCTTTCTCGACCGTCATGTCAGCCCCAATCGTTATCAGCAGATGAACGTGATTTCGCATCACCACAAAATCGTGAACCTTGAACTTGCCTGCCCGCATGTACGCGCGAAGCACGTCAGCAAAAAGCGAAGCCATACGATCGCTCTGGAGTATTGCTTTGCCTTCTGACGTTCTGCTGGTAATAAAGAAAGTACGAAGATCCGATCTAATGTTTTGCGGAGTGCTGTGGCGTAATGGTTTGGCCATAGGCAGGGGCTGAAGCCCGATCTTTCTTCATCGCCTTTTCGGCCCGACCAGAGGTCGTGCCCTGACTCATGTCTGGCCTGGGCTCGCGATGCGATTCTACTTGTGAGTAAGACGAAGCGATGTGACTTTCTTCACACGTTGCAGCGACGTCCCTGGCTGCCACGCTACTTCAAGACAAGACTACACCACAGTACGCAGTATTCTTCGGGTTGGCGTGAGACAGGGCGCCAGGCAGCAAGCCATTGAGACGTACGCGCCCGGAGGGCATGAGTCAGGGCACGACCTTGGTCGGGACGTCGACCACCTCTTCTAGTGGAGTGGGCTTTAGCCCCTGCACCGTCCCTACCCGCGCGCCGCCTCACACGCTCGCAGCAGCGCGCTGGCCTTGTTCATGCACTCCTGATATTCGCTCTCCGGGTCGGAATCGGCGACGATGCCCGCTCCGGCCTGCACATACGCTCGATTGCGATGCAGGACCATGGTACGAATCGCAATGCAGGAATCGAGATTGCCCGCATAATCCGCATACAGAACCGAGCCGCCATACACGCCGCGCCGCACCGGCTCCAGCTCTTCGATGATCTCCATCGCGCGCACCTTGGGCGCGCCGCTTAGCGTTCCCGCCGGGAAGCACGCCGCCAGCGCATCCAGCGCATCGAGATCGCCGCGCAGCTGACCCTCCAGCGCCGACACCAGGTGCATGACGTGCGAATACTTCTCGACGTACATCAGTTCACGCACCTTCACCGTGCCGTATTCGCTGACGCGCCCCAGATCGTTGCGTCCCAGGTCGACCAGCATCACGTGCTCGGCGCGTTCCTTTTCGTCGTTGCGCAACTTCTCGATCAGCCGCTCGTCTTCGGCCGCGTCGGCGCCGCGCTTGTGCGTGCCGGCAATGGGCCGATACTCCAGCTTGCGACCGCTGACCCGCACCAGCATCTCCGGCGACGCGCCCAGCACGTGCAGATCGTCGAGCTTGAGGAAGAACATGTACGGCGAAGGATTCACCGTGCGCAGCGCGCGATAAATCTGGAACGGCTCGGCCGGCGGCTTGAAATCGAGCCGCTGCGACAGCACTACCTGGAAGATGTCACCGGCAGCGATGTACTCCTTGCAGCGCCGCACGCTCTTCACAAAGTCCGCGTGCGAGGTGCTGTTGTGCACCTTAATCGGCCGCGGCTTGCCGTCGTGACCGGCGCGCAGATGCTGGCCGCGCAGTCCTTTCGCCAGCTTCTTCTCGATGGCCTCGATGTCCGCCAGCGCGCGGTCGTAGGCCTTGCGCGGCGACTCGGCGCGCACATCAGCAGCAGCAATGATGTGGAGCTGATGCCGCAGATGATCGAATGCCAGCAGCCGGTCGTAAAACGTAAACACGCAATCCGGCAGCCCGAGATCGTCTTTGGTGCGCTCGGGCAGGCGCTCGAATTGCCGCACCATATCGTAGGCGAAGTAGCCGACCGCTCCCGAGGTGAACGGCGGAAGCCCCGCCACCTGAGCCGGGCGATGCTGCCGCAGATGTTGGCGCAGCAGCTCGATCACCGCTCCCTTGGTCCGCCGCACCGAAGAACCGTCGCGCACCGTCAGCTCCTGGCCGCGCGCAGTAATCACCGTCCTGGGCTGCGCGCCGACGAACGTATACCGCCCGATCTTCTCTCCGCCTTCGACCGATTCGAGTAGAAACGCGTACTTCTGCTTGGCCGCGACGCTGAGGAACGCTCCCACGGGCGTGAGCAAATCCGCGTTCAGCGTCTTGGCGACGGGAATGAGCGTGGCGCTGCGACTGAGCTCCAGAAAGCCGCGATAGTCGGGGGTGAGCATGGGCGAAGAGCCATCGAGATTATACGAGAGGCTAAGCACCTGCCAGCCTCGTCGACATTCCTGTTGCAGACACGCCCCGGTCTGCCTATAATTTGTAAGTTTGGCCCGCATACGCTCACTATCCGTCGCTGCGCCTATCGTGCTGCAATCGTTCCGCACTCATTCGGAGAATCTATGGCTATCGCACATACCATTGAACAAGAACATAATCCCTGGGAACAGCAGGCCGCGCGCTTCAACCTGGCGGCTGAAAAGTTAAAGCTCGACGAAGGCCTATGGCGCGTGCTGCGCCAGCCCAATCGCGAGATCATCCTCCACATTCCGGTCAGCATGGATAACGGCCAGCTGGAAGTCTTCACCGGCTATCGCGTGCAGCATTCCATTGCGCGCGGTCCGGCCAAGGGCGGCGTGCGCTATTCGCCCGACGTCACCCTGGACGAAGTGCGCGCGTTGGCCAGCTGGATGACCTGGAAATGCGCAGTGGTCAACATCCCGTTTGGCGGCGCCAAGGGCGGCATTATCTGCGATCCCGAAAAACATGTCGCGCGGCGAACTGGAGCGCATGACCCGGCGCTACACCTCCGAGCTGATCGAGTTCATCGGCCCTGAAAAAGATGTGCCTGCGCCTGACGTCAACACCAACGAGCAGACGATGGCGTGGATGATGGACACCTACTCCATGCACATGCGCCAGACGGTGACCGCGGTCGTCACCGGCAAGCCGCTGAACATGGGCGGATCGCGCGGACGCCGCGAAGCCACCGGCCGTGGCGTGATGATTATCTGCGACGAATCCATCAAGAAGCTGGGCATGTCCCGCGAGAGCACCCGCGTAATCATTCAGGGCTTCGGTAACGTCGGCTCCAACGCCGCGCTGCTCATGCACAATGCGGGCTACAAAATCATCGGCATCGGCGAATGGGACGGCGGCCTGTACAACGGCAAGGGCATCGACATCATGGCGCTGGAGGAGCATCGCCAAAAGGAAGGCACGATCCATGGCTTCAAGGGCGCCGAGCGCCGCAAGACCGAGGACCTGCTGGTCACCGATTGCGAGATCCTGATTCCCGCAGCCACCGAGAACGTGATCACCTCAGCGAACGCTGACCAGGTGAAGGCGAAAATTCTGGTCGAAGGCGCCAATGGTCCGACCACGGCCGCGGCCGACGACATCCTCGCCGATAAGCACGTCTTCGTCATGCCCGACATCCTGGCCAACGCCGGCGGCGTCACCGCCTCCTACTTCGAGTGGGTGCAGGACCGCCAGGGCTACTTCTGGAAAGAGTCGGTCGTGAACGAGCAGCTTGAGCACATCATGGTGTCGTCGTTCGAAGACGTCGTGCGCTACGCCGAGACCCATCATGTGAACAACCGCATTGCGGCCTACATGCTGGCCATCGACCGGGTTGCGTACACTATCCGGCAACGCGGCATCTACGCCTAGCGGCGCGGTTAGGGCGGGTCTTCAGGCCCGCGTTCCTACCGCATGCGAATTGAGGGGGATTCAAGCGGCTGCCGCAGGCTTGAATCCCCCTCCGAGCTTTTTCGGTTGTCGGGACGCGCGCGCAAGGGCTGCTCTACCACATTCCCCGGTTGGGAGCTATTCCCGATTGCGGCAAAAATAATTTTGCTTTACACGCCTGCTCCGCGCCTCCACTTAGGGCATAATAGCGTCCAAGTTATTGCAATCGTCGGATTGCCTCTCGCTAGGTCATCATGTCACGTCTGCATTTCAGCTTGCGCTTAGTCGCAATCGCAATTGCTTTTCCCGCGATTGCGCTTTACATCGCCGCCGCCACACTGGCCCAGGCGTTCGCGTCCCTGAGGCATCGTTCGCAATCGCCGCGCGCCAGCAGCCTGCGCGTGCCTCTGCGCATCTGGCTCAGCGTGATGGACTGGACCCGCGGCATTCCGGTGGGCTACAGCTACTGGGAGCAGTACGAAGCGCCGGTCATGCTGGACGAAATTGCGGTGCATCATGACGAGTAGTGCAGGCTTCTTACTCGGATTGCTTTCGATCTAACCAAGAGCGCATAATCGCCTTGGCAGTGGCCCGCCGCGGCGGACGGCGGTGTCTCCATCATCTGTGAATCTCCCAACCTACATCACGCTCACCCGCATCTGCAGCATCCCCGTGCTGATCTGGATCCTGTCCAGCAACCGCTTCAGCTCCGCCCATGGCGAACGCGAGTTGCTGGCCTCGTTCGTATTCATCGCCGCGTCCCTTACCGACGCCATTGACGGCTATCTGGCACGCCGTCGCGCGCAAGTCACGACGATGGGCATTCTGCTGGATCCTGTCGCCGACAAGCTGCTGATTGCCGCTGCCTTCATCACCCTGGTGCAGTTCAACCCGCGCATCGTGCCCGCATGGATGGCGGTGATCATCATCGGGCGCGAGTTTCTGGTGAGCGGCCTGCGTTCGATCGCAGCCTCGGAAGGCTTCACCATCCAGGCCAGCGAACTGGGCAAGCTGAAGATGTTTGTGCAGATTTTCTCGGTGGTCGCGGCCATCGTGGACCATCATTGGACGTATGTGTGGTGGCTGCCCGGCGTTCCCGTCCATCCCGTCGCGCTGGTGTCGATTTGGGTGATGGTCGGGCTCTCGCTGTGGTCGGCCGCCGATTACTTTTATGCCTTCTGGCGACGCATCGATCAGACATCGGAGCGGCGCCGCCGCCGGCGTTCCTTTGTGCTGAGCCGCCGCAGGAAGCGCAACAATGTTCCCGTCACCTGAAGACGCCGGCCCTACGCTCGTCCGCGACGCTGCCCAGTATTCCTCGGACGAACGCCGAATCTTGTTGCGTCTGGCGCATCAATCGATCGAAGCAGCGCTGAACAACATTCCCCTCGATCTCACGCCGCCCAACCGGCATCTGGCCGAATCGTGCGGGGCCTTCACCACGCTGCACCTTCACGGAAAGTTGCGCGGCTGCATCGGCCACGTGTTTTCCACGGAGCCGCTGTACAGCACGGTGGCGGAAACGGCGCGCGCCGCTGCTTTCGACGATCCACGCTTCGAGCCGGTCACGCTGGACGAAGCCCCTGAGCTTAAGGTTGAAATCAGTGTGCTCTCGCCGTTGCAGCCGATCCGTCCGGAAGAGGTCGTCGTCGGCAAGCACGGGGTGGTCGCCATGCAGGCTGGCCATCGTGGATTGCTCCTGCCGCAGGTACCGCTGGAGTGGGATTGGGACCGCGAGACATTTTTGTCGCAGACCTGCCTGAAGGCAGGGCTCGCTCCCGACGCATGGCGGCAGGGCGCCGAACTGCAGGCGTTCACGGCTGAAGTGTTCGGGGAGGAATAGGCTGAATCGCCGCTCTACCCTTCAGTCGTGCGCGAAGCTCCACTGCGGGTCCTTCTCCGCCGGCACAACCGCTCCATCGCGCATGTGGATAACGCGATCGCCATAGGCTGCGGCCTCGGGATTGTGCGTAATCATCAACACCGTCTGCCCCAGCTCTTTGTTCGATCGCCGTAGCATACTCAGAACAATTTCGGAATTCTGCGTGTCGAGATTTCCGGTAGGCTCGTCGGCCAGCACGATGGCCGGCTGATTGATGAGCGCCCGCGCCAGCGCCACGCGCTGCTGCTCGCCGCCGCTCATCTCTGATGGGCGATGATCGAGCCGCTTGTCGATGCCCAGCAGCTGGGTGATGCGCCCGATGCGCTCGCGATCCTGCGGGTCGTCCCGTTTGCCGGCAATATCGCGTGCTATCTCGATGTTGCCTTCCGCCGTCAGCGTCGGCAGCAGATTGAATTTCTGAAAAACGAAACCGATTTTGGTGCGGCGAAGACGTGTACGCGCGGCGTCGGAGAGCTCGCTGAAGTTGACGCCGTCGATCATGACCCGCCCCGAGTCGGCGTGCGTCAGGCCGCCAAGAATGTAGAAGAGAGTTGACTTGCCGCTGCCTGACGGGCCGACGATGGTGACGAACTCGCCTCGCTCCACTTGCAGCGAAACCCCGCGAACCGCGGGCACGTCGACCTTACCGATGTGGTAGGTCTTGGAAACCTTGTCAGCTTCAATCATCCACGCCATGCGAATCTTCGATCTTACACGAAAGCTGGAGCTGGCCTTCAGGCTCCCTACCCTGCAAAGTCATTCACCGCGGAGGCACAGAGATCACGGAGATCCATAAGCTTGAGTTCCCTCGGTGCCTCCGTGATGAATGCGCCTTTTCAGGCACTCCCCTGGCCGCGGCTTTCGCGCTACAACGTCATCATGGCGAAATTATCCGCGCAGATGAAGCACGCCCACCTTGTCGCCCGCGCCGAGCAGTGGCTGCGCTCAAGGTATGGATGCGGCATCGTGCTGTCGGAGCAGTATTGCGCGACCGGCGAGGTTCCCGACGTTATCGGCTGGAAGGCCTCGGGCCAATCCGTGCTGGTGGAGTGCAAAGTCACGCGCAGCGATTTCCTGGCCGACGCGCATAAGTCGTTCCGCCTCACGCCGGAAGAAGGCTTGGGGAGCAAGCGTCTCTACATGGCGCCGGCGGCCATCCTCTCGCCTGCCGAGCTGCCGAAGCACTGGGGACTGCTGGAATGCAAAGGCCGCGAGGTGGCGCTCATCGTGAAGCCGGGCAAAGCCGATCTGCGAACTCCCATTGGCCTGATGAAGGAGATGAACCTGCTGCTCGCGAGTTTGCGGCGCGTCGAGGTGCGCATCGAGCCGCAGACCATTACCGAGTTTCTGAAATGGAAGAACCGCATGGCTGAGTACAATGGCGGGCGTTTGCCCGAGGGCATCGCATCGCGAGAAGACGAAGCCAACTCGTACCTCGTGACGTAAGCCGCGTCACACGTCGCAATACGAACGAAGCGTTGTATTGATTGCCGCAAGCGCTTCGGCCCGTATCGCGACGCAGCCGAGGGCTTCGTATCAGGGCACGACTTCAGTCGTGCCGATTAAACTCCGAAAATTTAGGGCTTCAGCCCCTGTCCAGCGGTGTGCAGGGGCTGAAGCCCGGTTTTTGTTGGGAATTTATCGGCACGACTGAAGTCGTGCCCTGATACACACCGCAGATCCCTCGCTCCGAGAGTATTGGCGGGCTGCAGTCCGGATGACAATTCAGAACGAATCGCCGGCGACGGCCGTTATCCCTTCAACTTCAAATTCACCAACTGCATCTCGGGAGCGGCCTGGTTCCAGTCGGCGGAAATGTGCTCCAGCGTCATGCGCACCACTTTGCTTTGCCCGGGCCCAATGGGCGAGCGGTTGAGGTCCAGCAGGTCGGGATATCCCGCCAACGAATTGGGCACCAGCACGTGCAGGGGCGGCGTCTCTTTTTGCACGATTTCACCCAGCGTGTTCTTGAACACCAGGTTCATGTCGGCCCCGACGAGTCCCTTCTCGACCGGTGTTGGTGATGGTGGCGTCGAGATAGGTGACGGTGCCGCCGACGTAGTTCTCCGCCTGGCTCACCTTGGCGTCTGAGATCTGCAATTTTTCTACGTAGGGATTGACCTGTGCCGTTGAGGGCGCCTGGCTGCGCGTGAGCGCGACGAGGACGCCGACCACCACCAGCACAGCCACCAGACCGATGAGGAATGGCGTCCAGTTGCGCGCTTGGGTCTCTTGTTTGGCCGGACTGAAGAGCTCGGGCATTGCTGACGATTTTACTCCGCGTGCGGCGATGCAGTGCGATGGCGCGGCAATCACGCCTTGGTTGTATTTGCGATGCCCCTAAGTGGTAGAGGCGTTGTGACCGCAATCACATAGCATCCCATCGCGGTTGGTGCATTGTGTTCTGGTAATCGTTTTGTACCTGCTTCGCATGCTGGTTCAGGAAGGCAAGGCGAGCCGGAGCACTTATATGTCGCACACCGTCGAGAGCCAGACCTGGTATCACACCAACAAGTACGCCGCCGATACCGCCTGCGAACACTGTGGCGGCGTGGTGCGCCACGAAGAGTGGTGCATCACCTGCAATTCCGCTGTCGCTTACGCGTATCAGGCGGTGCTGGACGCCAACACGCTGACGATCGAAGACACGCTCATCCTGCACGCCCTCGGCACGGCCTGGCGCCCAGGCGAAGCAAAGCCCTGCACCTGTAAACCGCAGTAGGCGCAGCGGATTAATCACCACTGGCGTGAACGGCAGCCAGATGAGTTGCGTTATTCTCCGGCCAAGGCGGCAGGAGCTTCAGCAGGATCCACAAGAAGACGAACGGCAAGATGGTCAGAAGGATCGCCGTCAGCAGGCCTTCGCGTGCGATGAAGCCCATCTTGTACGTCGTGTAGCCGAGGAAACTCTTCGAGAAGAGCTGCCCGCCAATCACCACATTCCAGCGCATGGCGAAGATGCCGATCATTGCCAGGCAGCCGGAGACCACGTAAAGCTGCTTGCGCACCGTCTCGGGCAGCTTCAACACCTGGGTTAGCGCCAGCAGAATGAGCGGCGTCAGCGTGCCCACAAGAATCTGGATCACGATGTGCGGCAAGTACAGCTTGGTGTGCACCATGAAATCCAGGCTGTGGAAGGACTCGTCCGCCTCGTAGATACGGTGCACCAGGTCCAGCATCTCCAGGCTGAAGTCGATGAGGAAAACGTAGAACAGATACTTGGCCACGGTATCGACGCAAGGCATGTCGATCGGTTCGCGGCGCGACGCCGTCAGCAGCATGTACAGCAGCATCACGGCGGCAATGCCCGATACCATCGCAGAAAACAGGAAGACCACCGGCATCAACGGCGATGACCACCACGGGTTCGCCTTCACGGAGCCGAATATAAATCCCACATATCCGTGCAGCAGAAATGCCGAAGGAATTCCGACGACGGTAATGAGCCATCCTGCGCGGTCATCGATTGCCAGCGCGCCTGGACTGACGTTGGTCGAGCCCAGGGTGAGCCCACGGTAGAACAGCCGCTTCAGCCCGGTTGTGCTCTGCGAAAGCACGACAATGTCGCGGCGATAATCCAGCCAGATTTCCACCACCAGTACGGCGAGCAAGTACCACAGGTAGACAAAGCCGAACATCGCCATGGCCGACGAGCGGTGCGGGGTGAGGTACATCTCGAACGAGCGCTCCGGATGCCCGAGGTGCAGTTGCAGCGGCATGGGCGCGACCAGCAGGAACGCGAGCGCGGTCAGTAACGCCAGGCGATAGGTTGGCTTGACCGCATCCACCCGGAAGACGCGCTCCAATGAAGCCAGGATGAACGCGCCCGCCACCAGTCCCGTGAGAAACGGATACAGAACGATGAGCACGCTCCACTGCAGTTCCACTTCGTTGGGATACATGAAGCCTTCGACCGGAACATGCATAACCGTCTCCTATCGCACCGAGCCGTCCAGGCCGTAGTAAAAACACTTCGACCGCGTGGCCATCTGCGGTTTCAGCACTTGCACCGCATGAGTGCGAATGAACTCGTGAATGGGATCGTTCGGGTTCTTGAGGTCGGCAAGCTGCCGCGCACCGGTAGGACAGTTCTCGCAGCACGCCGTCGTCAACCCTTTGGTGATGCGGTGGTAGCACAGCGTGCACTTGTTGGCGGTCATGGTCGCCGGGTTAATGAAGCGGCAACCATACGGGCAGGCCTGCACGCAGTAGCGGCAGCCGAGACAGTACGTCTGGTCGACCAGCACCACGCCGTCGGGAGTAACGAAGGTTGCTCCCACCGGACACACCTGGGTGCACGGCGATTCTGCGCAGTGATTACACAGCTTGGGAACAAAGAAGTTCTTGCCGCCAGTTTCTTTCGCGGCGGGAAAACCGTTCTTTCCGCCGTCGGGCGAATCCACCAGCGGATACTCGGTTTGCCAATCCGCCGCGTGATAGCGCTCCACCCAGGTACGAAAGTAGCCGTCGGGAACGTGGTTCTCCAGCTGGCAGGCGCGAACGCAGCTGCCGCAGCCTATGCACTTGGTGACGTCGATCAGCATGCCCCACCAGTGCTCGGACATCTTGTAGTTGGGCGAAGCCTCCGGCGTTCCCGCCAGCACATGTTTCCAGGCCACGGCAGCTGCGGGCAGCAGCACCAGCAAGCGACGGCGGGTGATGTTCACTGCGCGCCTCCCGAATCCATTGCCGGGCTGTGCGGCTTATGGCAAGTGTTGCAGGCCATGCCATTGGAGTGGTCGGCGGCATCGACCTGCGGAAAGTCTTTGGGCTTGGCGAGATTGGCCTGATGGCAACGCGGGCACAGCATCGTGGTATCCAGCTTCGCGGGGGTTATCGCGCCCGGATCCTCCACATGCTTTTCCTGCGGCCCGTGACACGACTCGCAGTTGACGCCCTTATGCTTGCCGTGACTTTTCACGTCCACCACGTCGCTGTGACAGTCCGCGCAGGCTTTGTGCCCGGCGTAAGAGACCGGCAAGGCTGCGATTTCCGCGATGGCGTCGGCGCGATAGTGTCCGTAGCGGCCGAAGCTGTGCGGCACCAGCAAACTGCGCACGATCAGGAAGACCGCCAATCCGGCGAGAAAAAACGCCGCCAGGCGGAAGAGGTGCTCGGCATCCTTGAACGATTTCATAGTTGCTACCGCCGGCTGTTCCGCTAACCGTGGCGCTGCCTCTCATGGCCGGAGCAAGGGCAAGGCTGGTGCGAACGTTCGTTCTAGAGTTACAGGATGGAGGTCTCAGGCGGCGGTGTTCTGGGTCACGTCCGCACGTGACTGCCATCACGGGGGCCCGGTTGCCGTCGCCAGGCCGTGAGCTGCCGTCCGGCCGCGGAGTTGCCGCGAAATCCCATGCCGCCGCGTGATAATCTCGCGTTATGCCCAGCGGCCGCCAGGGGTCGATTCATCTTTTTCGCCTTGCCGGGATCGACGTATTCCTGCACTGGTCGTGGTTCTTCATTGCGATCTATGAAATTCAGTTGCGCTCGGGGCGATACACCTCTATCGCGTGGAACATTCTGGAGTACCTTGCGCTGTTCGCCATCGTGCTGACGCACGAGTTCGGTCACGCGCTGGCGTGCCGGCAGGTAGGGGGCGTCGCCGACCATATCGTGCTGTGGCCGCTGGGCGGAGTGGCGTACGTGAATCCCCCGCCGCGTCCCGGGGCCACACTATGGAGCATCGCCGCCGGGCCGATGGTGAACTTAGTTCTTGTGCCCATACTCTGGCTCTTGATGACGTTCAGCCAGGGCCTGGGGTGGGCCCACCTCAATCCGAACGTAGCCAGATTTCTGTATTCGCTGTTCTGGATCAATGGCATGCTGCTGGTATTCAACCTGCTGCCAATCTTTCCGCTGGATGGCGGTCAGATTCTGCGCGCGCTGCTGTGGTTTCCGCTGGGGCGCGCCCGCAGCTTGATGATCGCGACCCTGCTCGGCTTCGCGGGCGTTGCCGCATTTTTCTTCTTCGCATTTCGCGCGGGGTCGATCTGGCTCGCCGTGCTCGGCATTTTCATGCTCCTGAATTGCTGGGGAGGATTGAAGCAGTCCTTTGTGCTCCTGAAAATGTCGAAGCTGCCCCGGCGCGCCGGACTGGAGTGTCCGGTTTGCAAAAACGCCCCGCCGCTGGGCGACTTGTGGCGCTGCTCGAACTGCGGAAACAGCTTCGATACCTTTGCGACGCAGGGCGTCTGTCCCCACTGCTCGTCGCAGTTTCCGGTCACGCGCTGCTTCGATTGCGGCCGGATGTCGCCTCTCAACCAGTGGTATGCTCCGGCCCATGACGTCATTTCGGGCGTGACGGTGAGGTGAACCCGTGAGCTGCTGACCTGCCGACACCCTGGACGGTCAATATCGAACAGTAATGCGGACGCCGACAGTCGATAGTTAGTGGATGGCGCCATTTCATCGAACTGTAATCATAAAGAACATTCCTGAGACCATGGCCGGCCGGGAAGCTCGCGTCTTCTACAAGGAAGTCCTGCCGGCATTGAGTTCCGACCGACCCCAGATCGTGTTCGACCTGTCGAAGATGCGCCAGCTAGATTCGATCGGCATTGACGTGTTCCTGCAATGTATGTGCCAGGTCATGAAGTACGACGGCGATATTAAGCTTGCGGCCGTGTTACCACAGGCCGCTGCAATGTTCGAACTGACTCGAATCGGACCGCTGTTTGAAGTGTACGAGGACTCGATTGCCGCCGTGAGGAGCTTCGGCGGTCACTTCCTTGCCTTGGAGCTCGAGCCTCTCGATCCGAATCTGGCGCAACTCATGGCACGTACCGTCGCCCTCGATCCGCCTGCTGAGAACGGCAGCGAGGACGGGGATGAGTTGGCGGCTTAAGCACCCTAACCGGACAAGTTGCGGCGGTTCCTGCACGGTGCCGGCAGGTTTCTTGGGCAGTGGAATAACTCCCGGCTAGCTGCTGCGGGGCGTACCATAAGGAATGAGCACAATTAACGAGTCGGAAGCTAAACCCAGGAAGGTTGCTTCTAAAGTTAAGGGCCCCATTCGATGTCACAAATGCCAGTTAGTCTGTCGCGATGCGGAGCACTATCTGAGCCACAAGTGTGACCGCACTCAATCGCGCGACAACAGTTTCCGGGCATCCTCATCCAGCCGCACCCCATGGCACGCGATGTCCGCCAATTTCAACTGAAGTCAGCTAACTCTGCCCCGCGATCCTTACTTTCGGGGAGGCAACCTCAATCGAAAAATCGATGACGTAGCGGACTGGATTGACGCAGAACAGGCAGGCGGTTTCCTGAATTTCTTGCACGTTTTCCTTCAGGACGCTCAACGGAAACGAACGCAGGCATTGGGTGCAGGTCAGCACGATGAAAGGCACTCCGTTGGAGTCCTTGCCGTTACGCGGTATCCAGACCGGCGCCGACTGGCGGTGATGATCCATGGCTCGCGCCGCCTTGTTGGCGATTAACTCGGAAAGCGTACGCAAGAGTTCTTCGGGATGGTGCCGTCCCTTGCTGTAGAACGCGTCGGCGATGACTCCGCCGGGAACCTGATCGCCGGAATCGTAGGCACCGCTCACCGCAATCACCGGGATTTCCGGGAAGCGGCGACGCAGCACCGAGAGGAGCTCAAATCCCGACATCTGCGGCATGTTGAGATCGGAGATGATGGCGTCGGGGATTGCGCTTCCGAGCTGCAAGAGGGCGTCGAAGCCGTTTTCCGCGGTGCAGACACCGTATCCTGCCGCCTTCAGCAGCATGGACGTGGTCGTGCGAACGCTTGCCTCGTCATCAACGACTAGGACCAATCCCTTGAATAGGCTTTCCATGACTGCTTCACCTCCCATCTTTTGACGGTGTTTCAACTGTAATATTTTCAGGAACTCTCGGCTGTACTGTATTGCACAGGTACGGAAACATTACGAATCTATGACACAAGGTTCGTTGGTGAAACGTGAGGCCAACGTCCAGCCGAGTCGATGCAGTCTTGATTCGGCTGACGCCAGGTGCCGCTGGACTGAGGTCCGGCTTATCTGGAATGAACCGCCGACGGGAAGCTGAAGCTCGGCACCACCGCTACCCCACATCATCCAGCAGCTTGTCGATGTCATCGGCAATGCGCGAGGGTTTGGTCATGGGCGCGTAACGCTCGACTACGTTGCCCTGCCGATCGACCAGGAACTTGGTGAAGTTCCACTTGATGCTGTCGCCCAGAAGGCCGCCCTTCTGGCTCTTGAGATATTTGAACAGCGGATGCGCGCCGTCGCCGTTGACTTCGATCTTGGCGAACAGCGGAAAATCAATGCCATAGTTGGTTTCGCAAAACGACAGGATTTCGCGGTCGGTGCCCGGCTCCTGATGTCCGAACTGATCGCACGGGAAGGCGAGAACTTCGAACCCGCGCCGCTTGAATTTTGCGTAGAGACCCTGCAGACCTTCGTACTGCGGCGTGAACCCGCATTTGCTCGCGGTGTTCACGATCAGGAGGACTTTGCCCTCAAAGTCGCTGAGCTTCCTTTCGCGACCGCGACCACCGCTCGTCTTGGCGGAAAAGTCATAGACGCTCATCGAAGCCTCCACTCCTGTGGCCCCGAAATCTCGCTGAGCTCATCTTTAGGTTCCGCGATTACGGCCGGACTGTTGATGCTTGAGCGTAACATCCTAAGACGCTTCGCGCTCCCAGTCTAGATTGGTGTAACCCTGAGAGTCAGCGCATTCGTTGGTTAGATGCGTCATGCGCTGCCATCTAGCACTTAAGCGGTGGGTGGCTGCGGTCCTTCGTCTTCCAGCGCCTCTTCCTCGTCGCGCTTCAGCGGCCGCAGCAGTGGGAACAAAATGACGTCGCGGATGGAACGCGAGTCGGTCAGCAGCATGGTCAGGCGATCGATGCCGACTCCCTCGCCCGCCGTCGGCGGCAAGCCGTACGACAGCGCGCGGATGTAGTCCTCATCCATCTGGTGGGCTTCTTCATCGCCGCGGGCACGTTCGCTCAACTGCTGCTCGAAGCGGCGGCGCTGCTCTTCGGGATCGTTCAGCTCGCTGAAGGCGTTGCCGATCTCGAGGCCCCCGGCGAAGATCTCGAAGCGCTCCACCCAGTCGACGTTTTCAAGGCGCTCGCGTGCGTCGGCAGAAAGGCTCTCGCGTTTGTTCTTCGAGAGCGGCGAAATGGCCAGCGGAAAGTCGTAGATGAATGTCGGCTGGATCAGGTGCGGCTCGGCGACAAACTCGAACAGCTCGGCGATGGTCTTGCCGGCCGGCGCGGCGGGATCGTATGGGATGTGCGGGTTGGCCGCATTGTAGCGACGGATCAGCGCCGCAATCTTTTCGGAGCTGGAGAAGTCGCTCATCTCCGGCTTCGCGCCCGCGTTCTCCGGCCAGAACTTGATGATGGCTTCCCGCATAGTCAGACGCTGAATATTTCCGAAATCAACTTCCTGCCCATTGAAGTGCGCGACCGCTGACGGCTTGCCATCGACCGGATCGAGCACGTCGCGCGCGACCTGCGCCAGCATCTCGGCGGTGAAGTCCATCATGTCGTAATAGTCCGCGTACGCCATGTAGAACTCCAGCATGGTGAACTCGGGGTTGTGCTGGGTCGAGATGCCCTCGTTGCGGAAGTTGCGATTGATCTCGTACACGCGGTCGAGGCCGCCGACCACCAGCCGCTTCAGGTAGAGCTCGGGCGCGATGCGCAGGAACAGATCGATGTCCAGCGCGTTGTGGTGCGTGGTGAACGGCTTGGCCACGGCGCCGCCGGCCACGGGATGCATCATCGGGGTCTCGACTTCGATGAAGCCGCGCTGGTCGAGGAAGCGCCGCATCGCCTGCACCACCCGGGCGCGCTTGGCGAAAACCTCGCGCACCTCGGGGTTCATGGTCATGTCAACGTAACGGCGGCGATAGCGCGTCTCAACATCCTGCAAGCCGTGCCACTTCTCCGGCAGCGGCAGCAGGTCCTTGACCAGGAACGTGATCTCTTCGACGTGAATGGTGAGTTCATTAGTGCGCGTGCGGAAGAGATATCCCTTCACGCCGATGTAGTCGCCGATGTCGAGCAGCTTGTAGAGCGCGAAACCTTTTTCGCCGACGAAGTCGAGCTTCACATAAATCTGCAGCCGCTTGCCGCCCTGTTGCAGGTGCGCGAATCCGGCCTTACCCTGAATGCGGATCGACATCAGGCGTCCGGCAACGCTGACGTTGACCTTCGGCGCTTCGAGCTCCGGCGCGGTCTTCGCGGAGAACTCCTCGACGATCTGCGGGACCGTGTGCGTCGATTCGTAGCGATAGGGATAGGCGCTCTGCCCCAGCGCCTCAATCTGCTTCAGCTTGTCCTTGCGAAGATCGTAGATTTTCTGGTCAAGTGCCACGGTGTGTCCTGATGATGAAAAAGAACCTCGATTATAGGCGTTGCAGGCGCCTTACCTCTTTCTGCCCGGCGGTTGCACAGGCCAGACCTCCACTCCGACGTCTGAACCGGCATCCCAAAGCTGACGGTCAAAGGTTGCGAGTATGACCTCCTGCCCGACGGACTCCCGCCACGAGAGCGCGGCCGCGAGCTGGATCGCGTCATAGCCCCGCAGGCCGAAATCCCAAGCCAAGGTTTCCGCCCGCGCGACCAATGCTTCACCAATGGGAATTTGCGCGATGTCCGGCCAGTCGCGGGCGAAGCTGCGCTGCGCTGCCCGTCCACCCTGGTGTTGCAGGATCCCCAGCCGCACCGCACGAGCCAATGCTGCCGCCACCTCTGCTCGGCTGACGAGTGCCGTGGCCACAATCGCGGCCTCATTCATCAAATCCACTACGCCGTCCGAGCCCGCCTCCGCGATATATCGCTTCACCAGCGCGCTGGCGTCGGCATAGACAATCACTCGCGGTTCTCCACGACGATGCCGGATACGGTCCGTTTACCGCGGGCGTGTGTTTCTGGGCGTATCCTGCGCAGGCGGCGCCCACTCCAGAGGACCATTCCAGCGTCCTTGAGCGTCTGCATGCGCTCTTCGAGCGAATGCAGATCGGGAACAAGCCGGGCGACTCCTTTGCCATGCTCGGTTACAACAATGGTGCTGCCCGCCTTCACTTCCCGTACGCATTCGCTCAAGGTCGACTTCAATTCGCGAATACCAACTCTGCGCTCCGACATACATCCCCCGAGACTACATTCTATAATATGTAGTCACATTCCCGATGCGGACTTCTCGCCTCGGACCAAAAATTGATCCAGGCTAACGCCCAAAGGCCGGCCCCTCGCGGGAATCCGGCCTTTGGAGTTGAGGAGAATAGAGCTTTAGAACGTGCTCAGCGCCGCACCGCCCTCGCGCCAGGTATAGGAGCCCAGCATCTTCAGGTAATTGCCGCGCAGGAACGCTGCTGGGTTCTCGACGTTGACCAGGCTCATGCTGCCGCGCATCTGCCGGATGGAGACATATTCGTTCTCCATCATCCAGCTTTCCATGCCGGCCAGCACCACGCCGATGTGCTCGATGCCGTACTTGAGCAGCGCCGAGGTCATCATGGCCACGTGCGCGCCCGCCATCATGCACTTCAGCACGTCGCTGGGATCGTGCACGCCACCGGTGATGGCGATGTAGGTCTCGACCTGGTGATACAGGATGGCGGCCCAGTGGAGACGGAGGCGCAGCTCATGCGGGCTGCTCAACACCAGGTTCGGCGTGACCTCCATCTGCTCCAGGTCGAAATCGGGCTGATAAAAGCGGTTGAAGATTACGACACCGTCGGCGCCCGCCTCCGCCAGCCGCTTAGCGAAGTTTGCGAACGACGTGAAGTACGAGCCGAGTTTTACCGCGATCGGTATGCGCACGCTTTTGCGGATGGCGCGCACCAGGTTGCAATAGCGCGTCTCGAGATCCTCGCAAGTGATCGAGGTATCGGTAGGAATGTCGAAGATGTTGAGCTCCAACGCATCGGCGCCGGCCTGCTCCATCAGCTCGGCATAGCGCACCCAGCCGCCGGGCGAGCGGCCGTTGAGCGAGCCGATCACCGGAATGTCGACCGACTGCTTGCCTTTGTGCAACAGCTCCAGGTAGCGCTCGGGGCCGACATGATACTTCGGCATGTCGGGCAGGTACGAGGTCGATTCGGCGTAGCTGTTGGTGCCATACTCCAGCGCGTTGTCTATGTTCTCGGCCTCAGCCTCGATCTGCTCTTCCATCAGCGAGTACATGACGATGGCTGCCGCGCCCGCGTCTTCCAGGCGCGCAAAGTTTTCCAGCTTTTCGGTGAGTGGGGAGGCCGAGACCACGATCGGGTTCTTCAGCTTCAGGCCCAGATAATTGGTTGACAGGTCGATCACGATATTGCCTCCCGGGTAGAGCGAACCTTCAGGTTCGCGTTCCCGCGTCAGAATTTTTGTCGGTGCCCCAGGTTCGCGTCCATCGGTCGGACACCGGTGCCCCAGGTTCGCCCTTCATTTGGGCTAACCTGGGCCTCGTGGTGGACCCAGGTTAGCGTCCAAACGACGGACGCGAACCTGGGGCACCAGTCTTTCTAAACTTCCTTCTTCTCAAAGCTCATGCTGGCCATGTGCTGGTACAGCTTCCAGCGGTCGTTCACGTTGTCCTGCGCCGCCACCAGCAGCTTCTTGGCCTCTTCCGGATTGCTGTTCACCAGCATGGTGTATCGCGTTTCGTTGTAGATGTATTTCTCCAGGGGAATGCTGGGCGCGCGCGAGTCGAGCACGAACGGATTCTTGCCCTCTTTGGCGAGCACTGGGTTATAGCGGAACAGCGGCCAGTGGCCGGAGGTAACCGCCAGCTTCTGCTGGTCGATGCCGTGTATCAGGTCGTAGCCATGCGCGATGCAGTGGCTGTAGGCAATGATGATCGACGGGCCATCGTAGGCGTCGGCTTCCTGGAATGCCTTCATGGTCTGGCTGTCGCTGCTGCCCATGGCGATGTGCGCGACGTATGCGCGGCCGTAGTTGATCGCCATCATCGCGATGTCTTTCTTCGGAGTGTGCTTGCCGCCGGCGGCAAACTTCGCCACCGCGCCGATGGGCGTTGACTTCGACATCTGGCCGCCGGTGTTGGAGTACACCTCGGTATCGAGCAGCAGGATGTTGACGTTGGCCGTCGAGGCCAGCACGTGGTCGAGGCCGCCGTAACCGATGTCGTAGCCCCAGCCGTCGCCGCCGATGATCCACACGCTCTTGCGGACTAGTTCGTCGGCGATCGCCAGCAGGTCGCGCGCCTCGGGCGAGCTGTCGCTGGCCAGCTTCTGCTTCAGCGCCTTCACGCGATCGCGCTGCGCGAAGATGCCTGCCTCGGTCGATTGATCGGCATCGAGTATTGAGACTGCAAGCTCGTCGCCGATTTTCGAACCCAGCCGCACCACCAGCTCTTTCGCATACTCGTGCTGCTTGTCGACCGCCAGGCGCATGCCCATGCCGAACTCGGCGGTGTCTTCGAACAGAGAGTTGTTCCATGCCGGCCCGCGACCTTCGGCGTTCACCGTGTAAGGCGTAGTCGGCAGGTTGCCACCGTAAATCGACGAGCAGCCGGTCGCGTTGGCGATCAGCGCCCGATCGCCGAACAGACGGGTCATGGTCGAGATGTAAGGCGTCTCGCCGCAGCCAGCGCAAGCGCCGGAGAACTCGAACAGCGGCTCCAGCAGCTGCGCGTCCTTGACCTGGCCGTGTGAGAGTTTCTCGCGCGACAGCTCGGGGATGGACAGGAAGTAGTCCCAGTATCCGTTGTACTTCTCGCGCAGCGGCGGTTGCGCCTGCATGTTAATGGCGCGATGCTTGGCTTCGCTCTTGCTCTTGGCGGGGCAGATCTCGACGCACAGGCCGCAACCCGTGCAGTCCTCGGGCGAGACCTGCAGCGTGTACTTCATCTCAGAGAACTCGCGCCACTTGGGAACTGCCGTCTGGAAGCCCTCGGGCGCATGGTTGAAGCTGGCGTCGTAGACCTTGGCGCGAATGACCGCGTGCGGGCAAACCATCACGCACTTGCCGCATTGAATGCACAGCTGCTCATCCCACACCGGAATTTCCAGTGCGATATTCCGCTTCTCCCACTTTGTGGTAGCTGTGGGGAAGGTGCCGTCGATGGGCATGGCGCTGACCGGGACCTGGTCGCCTTCGCCAATCATCATCAGGGCTTCGACGTTGCGCACGAAGTCGGGAGCGTTGGCCGCGACCGCCGGACGAAGGTCGAATTTCGACGAGACATCCTGCGGCACCTTGACCTCGTGCAGGTTCTCGAGCGAAGCATCTACGGCGGCGAAGTTCTTGCGCACTACCGATTCGCCGCGCTTGCCGTACGTCTTCTCGATGGAGTGCTTGATGGCGGCGATGGCTTCTTCGCGCGGCAGCACGCCGCTGATGGCGAAGAAGCAAGTCTGCATCACGGTGTTGATGCGCCCGCCCATGCCCGCCTTGCGCGCTACGTCGACCGCATCGATGACGTAGAACTTCAGCTTCTTGTCGATGATCTGCTTTTGCGTGGAGCGCGGCAGATTGTCCCAAACCTCGTCGGGGCCGAAGGGGCTGTTGAGCAGGAAGGTCGCGCCGGGATCGGCGGCCTTCAGCACGTCGAGCCGCTCCATGAAATTGAACTGATGGCAGGCGACAAAGTTGGCGCGGGAGATGAGATAGGTCGCGCGAATCGGCGTCTTGGAGAAGCGCAGGTGCGAGGTCGTGACCGCGCCCGACTTCTTCGAGTCGTATACGAAGTAGCCCTGCACGTTCAGCTCGGTCTCTTCGCCGATGATCTTGATGGTGTTCTTGTTCGCGCCCACGGTGCCGTCGGCGCCGAGGCCGAAGAACATGGCGCGGACCGTATCTTCCGGCTCAGTTGAAAAACTCTCGTCGTAGCTCAGGCTGGTGAAGGTGACGTCGTCTTGAATGCCGATGGTGAAGTGGTTCCGCGGTGTGGCTTTTACTTTCGCAACCTCGTCGAAGACGCGGCTCACCATCGCCGGCGTGAATTCCTTCGACGACAGCCCGTAGCGGCCGCCAATCACGCGCGGGAAATTCTCCAGCTTGCCGGCGGTAAACGCCTCGTTGAAGGCGGTAACCACGTCCTGGTATAGGGGTTCGCCGATGCAGCCCGGTTCCTTGGTGCGATCAAGCACGCCGACGCTCTTTACCGTCTTCGGCAGCGCTGCGATGAAATGTTCGATGGAGAACGGCCGGTACAAGCGAACTTTCAGCAGGCCGACTTTCTTGCCCTGGCCGACGAGGTAGTCGACCGTCTCGTGCGCCGCCTCCGCGCCGGAGCCCATCATGATGATGACGTGCTCGGCGTCGGGCGCCCCCACATACTCGAAGAGCCGGTACTGGCGGCCGACGGTGCTGGCGAACTTATCCATCACGTTCTGCACGATGGTCGGGCAGGCAAGGTAGTAGGGGTTGACGGCTTCGCGGCCCTGGAAGTAGACGTCGGGATTCTGCGCCGAGCCCCGCAGGACGGGATGATCAGGCGAGAGGGCGCGCTCGCGAAACGCGCGAACCAGGTCGTCGTCGATCATGGCGCGCATGTCGTCAAGCGAGAGTTGCTCAATCTTGCAGACCTCGTGCGAGGTGCGGAATCCGTCGAAGAAATGCAGGAACGGGATGCGCGACTCGAGCGTGGCAGCATGCGCGATCAGCGCCAGGTCCATGGCTTCCTGCACTGAGTTGGACGAGAGCAGGGCAAAGCCGGTCGGGCGCACGGACATGGCGTCCTGATGGTCGCCAAAAATCGAGAGCGCGTGGGCGGCAATGGCCCGGGCCGCAACGTGAATCACCGTGGGCGTCAGTTCGCCCGCTATCTTGTACATGTTAGGGATCATCAGCAGCAAGCCTTGCGCTGAGGTAAACGTGGTGCCGAGCGCGCCCGCCTGGATAACTCCGTGCAGCGCGCCTGCCGCACCGGCCTCACTCTGCATCTCAATAACTTTGGGCACCGTGCCCCAGATATTTTTATCGCCCTGCGACGACCAGGCGTCCGACGATTCACCCATGGGCGACGACGGAGTGATGGGATAGATGGCAGCAACTTCGCTGACGTGATAGGCCACATAGGCCACGGCTTCGTTGCCGTCCAGCGTGACTTTAGTTCTGGGCATGGCGCCTCCAGCGCTGACCACGCCCGCAGGCGAGGTTTCGCGAACGGCTTCGCCGGCTGCAGATGAATGGGTATGAATGGCAGCAGCCGGCGGAGCAGAGTATTCCGTTGTTTTCACTTGCTATTACCCCCATGACCGGCAAGGTGCGCGGTCGATATGAATGAGCCCGAGTAAGACCCACGATAGGCGGGGCATGGGCGGTGGGGCTGTGATGCGCGTGTAAGCAGTCGGTGACGACGGTCACAGACTCGTGGTTGCGGAATGGCAGTCGGTATTCGGCAGTCGGCAGTCGGCAGTCGGCACTCAGCATTCGGCACTCGGCACTCGGCACTCGGCAGTCGGCTGAACTCCCGGCGGCCCATGACCACGGCCGCGCGGCGCTATGACCCATTGGGAATGGCCGATTGCCGAGTACCGAGTGCCGAGTGCCGAATGCCGGTTGAGAGCAATAAAATGACCATCGCACCATTTTCCTGCCCCGTGGGCGGCCGATTGGCGTAATATGACGCATGTAGGCCGATCTAATCAGACGACGCCCACTCCGCGCCCGCATATATGCCAGCGGATCCTCCTAACGCTTTCAACCGTTGCTTTCTACACACTTCCGCTTCACAACGTTAGGAGTCAGATCAGATGCGGGTTCATCTTGTAAATCCCAGCGATCATTCTTTCGGCACGGCCGTCATCACGCCCCGATGGCTGTTTGTGCTGGCGGCGGCGACACCAGCCGCAGCGGGAGACCCAATTCTTGTGGATGAATCGCTGGAACCGATTGTGCCGGAAAGCATTGTGCCGGGAGACATCGTCGGCATCAGCGTCCATACCGGCAACGCTTTACGTGGATATGAAGTTGGCCGGATGGCGCGGGAGCGTGGCGCGTGGGTGATCTTCGGCGGCATTCACGCAACCCTCTACCCGGAAGAGGCGCTGGAACGCGGCCAGGCTCACGCCGTAGTGAAGGGCGACGGCGAGATGGCTTGGGGCAAGGTCGTCGCCGACTGCCTGGCAGGCAAGCCAGGCCGTATCTACGAGGGTGGCCGGATTCCGGGCAGCCAGTTCCTGGCCGCGCGCTGGGACCTTATGCCGCTTGACAAGTACATGTGGGCGTCGGTGCAGACCATTCGCGGCTGTCCGAAGCATTGCTCGTTTTGCAGCGTCTGGCGCACCGATGGGCAGCAGCCCCGGCAACGGCAATCTCAGAGTGTGGTCGACGAAATCGTCACCCTGCGGCGAAGAGGTTTCCGGTTTATTGCCCTGGCCGATGACAATTTTTACCCGGTTACATTGACCGACATCCGGCTGGCCCAGCAACAAAACAATGCCGCCAAAGTTGCCGAGTTGACCGCGATTCGCAGGGAGCGCTTCCAACTTATGGAGGCGTTGGCCAGGCTGCCGAAAGACATGGTGTTCTTCACCCAGATCACGATGGAGGCGGCCGAGGACGCCACATTTCTGGACGCCATGCGCAAGGCCAACATTAAGGGCGCGTTGGTGGGCGTTGAGGCGGTAACCCCGGAAGGACTCAAGTCGGTCTTCAAGGACTTCAACGCGTCCGGCGAGGCTCTGACCCAACAGTTGCTGATCTTCGAGCAGCACGGCGTGCACGTGCTGGGATCGTTCATCTTCGGGCTCCCGACTGATAAGCCGGAGACCTTCAATGCGACGGTGGAAGTAGCGCTGAAGTCGGGGGTGCGCTTCGCTCAGTTCCTGATGATGACGCCGTTTCCCGGCACCGTGGATTTTGCCCGCTGGGAGGCGGAACAGGAAAAAAATCCTACGCTGGTGGGAGACGTGCCGATAACTCGCTACTGGCTGATTCCCAGCGAGGTCAGGCCGAAGATGTTCACGCCCCACCCTTCCATGAGCTCGGTCGAAATTGCCGAACGCACCCAGAAGGTTTGGGACAAGTTCTATAACTGGAGCGCGGTCTGGCAGCGGTCGGCCTGCGCTCCTCGCCTGCGCTCCAGGATCGCTTTCGTCCTGCTGTCGAAGCTTTATCGGCAGATGTATGCAGGAACGGGGATTTCGGCCGATAGTGCCCGCAGGAAAAAATCGAAAAGATGGGCGCGGTGGACCGCCAAGCAGTGCAGAAAACTGTTCCAGGCCAAGCCCATGCCGCAACTGCAGTCGCCGGTTTAGAGTCCGAACGCTTGCGGGATACAGGCGAGGAAGGTTTTCGCTAAAGGCTAAGTGCCAGCAGCTGCTAGGTTCCGCTGCCGGCCTTGCTTTCCGCCGCATGCGGTTGCTCCGCGATTGAGGGGCGATAGGTGGCTTCCTTCCACAGGCTATGCGGTGACACGAAGTACACGCGTACGCCGGCCAGCGACGCCGCCATCAAGACAACAAACGTGCGAATGGGCGAAGTCAGCTTCTTCAGCGACGAGCCGTCGGGGACCGCGCCGTCGAGCCCGGCTAATCCATAGAACAGGATCTGCGCACAGGCCGCTGCCGCGCGCCAATACGGCGGCAGGCCGAGGGTCGCCAGCGCCGCGGCGATCATGCAATACGGAATGACGACGCGCCCATACTTTGCGGAGAGGAAATGCAGCCGCATGCGGTTTCGCGAGCTCAGCAGCTCGGGCATCATCTTCAGCATCTGGTAGAGCCCGGCCTGCAACCGCACCTTGCGCTTGAACTCCGAATGCAGCACCGTGGGGAAGTCATACATTGTGGCAGTTGGCTCGTAGAGGATGCGGTAGCCTTTGAAGAACGAGACCAGCGGCTCGTAAACATCGTCGAGTAGCGTGCCCGGAGGCAGCGGCACCCACAGCTCGCGGCGCAGGGCGGCGAATGCGCCGCTGTAGCCGAAGGTGGAATCGATGCGCGTGAGCCGCAGCCGAATCCAGTGCTCGTAGCGCCAGTAGAGGCTGGTGCTGGTTTCTTCCAGCGTCTCGCCTTTCACGATGATGGTTTGCGGGCTGACGGCGCCGACCTTGGGATCGCCGAAGCAAGCGATGACGTTGCGCAGGCAATCGCGGTCAAGCGTCTGGCGCACATCGTTGAGAACGAGGATCTCGCCCGAAACCAGCGGCACGCCGGCGTTGAGTGCTGCGGCCTTGCCTCCGCGTTCGACGCGCAGGAAGCGCACGCCCTGGCGCTCGAAGCTGCGCGCGATCTCGTCGGTGCGGTCGGTCGAGCCGTCGGAGACCACGAGGATTTCCATCAGCTCGCGGGGATAATTCAGGTCGAAGATGGTGCGCAGTTTGCGCGCCAGAAATTTTTCGCCGTTGTAGACGGCGATGACGAACGAAACGCTGCGCAGCTTGTCGTCTTTGTGGACCGGATTGTGGACACGCCTGGCCAGCCAGCCCAGCAGCAGCGGATAACCGAAGAGCGCGTACAACGCGACCGCGCAGGCCAGCGTGAAGACCGCGATGGAGACGATCTGGGCCGGAGACAACATCTTCGGTAACCAAGATACAGGATTGCAGGCGAGCTGTAGCGCGCTCGAAAATACGCGGAGTTCGCCAGATACCGCCAGAGTCACGGAATTGTCACCCCAGGAGGGCCTTGACCCGACGAGGGACCTGCTTTCCGCACGAATGTCTATCTACTGCGAGCAAACAGCAGATCCATCCTCGGGCCAAGGCCCTCGTCGTGATGACAATCTTCCAAGATGGACAGCGTTGCACGAAACGGAAAGCCTGTTGGCGCAACCTGCATCGTTTCGCACCTGCGCCCATCTGAATATCCGGAAGCGTTGGCCGTGTCCAGCGCGTCGCGCCGCGATATAATCAAGAATTTGCCGCAGTCTCACGTTGCAGCCAGACAGTTCTCGAGAGGAACCTATGCCGACCGATGTCATCATGCCCCAGATGGGGGAATCGATTTTTGAAGGAACCATTACCAAGTGGCTGAAGCAGCCGGGCGAAAAAGTCCAGCGCGACGAGCCGCTGTTCGAAATCTCCACCGACAAAGTTGACGCCGAGATTCCCGCGCCCGCGTCCGGCACGTTGCAGGACATCAAGGTACAGGCGGGTGCGACGGTGCAGGTCAACACCGTGGTGGGCACGATTGCCGGCGAAGGCGAAGCTGCCGGCGCTGCTCCCTCTGCTCCGGCTGCGTCCAAGCCGGCCGCCAGCGATGGAGCAGGTGCGAAGCAGCCGCAAGCGGTGCAGGCCCAGGCAGCGCAGCCTCCCAGCGGCGAAGAGCCCGGCTCGATGACGAAGAACATTCCATCGGATCTCTCTCGCGATGAGAAGGAAGGCTTGGCTCGCCAGCAGCAGGGCAAGGTTGAGGAGATGGACGACGCCGGCGCGGGGGATAAAGTGCGCTCCAGCCCGCTGGTGCGGCGCATCGCGAAAGAGAACAATGTCGATCTGAACAAGGTCGCGGGCACCGGTCTTGGCGGCCGCATCACCAAGGACGACATCGAGGCATTCATCTCGAAGCACGGAGCCGGCGCACCGGCGGCTGCCCAGCCTGCGCCGACGTATGCTCCGCCCGCGACTCCGGCATATCAGCCCGCCGCTCCGTCGCAGACCGCGGCTCCTTCAATGCCTGCGGTCACGGCGCCTCTACAGCCCATAGGCGGAGTTACGCCGGGCGAAGTCGTGCCCATGTCGGTGATGCGCAAAAAGATTGCCGAGCACATGGTCATGTCGAAGCGCACCAGCGCGCACGTGCACGGCGTCTTCGAGATCGACGCCACGCGCATCGTCAAAATCCGCGAGTCGATGAAGGGCAAGTTCGAGCAGGCCACGGGCAACAAGCTCACCTTCACGCCGTTCTTCGCGCGCGCGGTCGTTCACGCCATCCGCAAGTTCCCCATCATCAACTCATCGGTTGAGGGCGAGAACATTCACTACCATCCAGCCATCAACCTGGGCATCGCGGTGGCGCTGGATTGGGGACTGATTGTGCCGGTGGTGAAGAGCGCCGAGGAGCGCAGCTTCGTCGGATTGCAGCGCGCCATCAGCGACCTGGGCGAGCGGGCCCGCACCAAGAAGCTGAAGCCGGAAGAGGTGCAGGGCGGCACGTTCACCATCACCAACCCGGGAATTTTCGGCGCGGAGTTTGGGCTGCCGATCATCAACCAGCCGCAGGTGGCGATCCTGGGCGTGGGCGGCATCAAGAAGAAGCCGATCGTCGTGACCGACCGCGACGGCAACGACTCGATCGCGATCCATTCCATGATGCACATGAGCATCGGGTACGACCATCGCGTGATCGACGGCGCGGTGGCCGATCAGTTCATGGCCGAGCTGAAGAAGTTTCTGGAGAGCTGGAACGAGGAGCTGCTGTAGGAAAGCAGTTAGCAGCAGTTAGCAATTAGCGTCGAGCGCTTTCGGCGAGATCAGCGTGGCCTGTATTTTGGTTTGTATCGGGGCACGGCTTCAGCCGTGCCGATACGGCTTCTATTTCTGCGATGCCGAACCGGCTTCAGCCGGTGACAGGCGTTTCTTGAGCAGCCTGTTCTGAGCAGGCAGTTTTTACGTGTCAAGTTGCGAAATGCAACAATAAGCTGCAATCGCATGAAAACAGCACAAATATAAAGTTCCAAAATCCCGAACAAATACCCCTACAATGTGGTATACTGTAGTTAGAGTAGTAGATAAGAACACCCGGTCTAGCGGCCGGGTTTTGTGTTTTTGGAGGCAATCGGCAATCGGCAATCGGCCAAACCCGGTGGCACCGAAATCGCACTAAAGAGCCAACCCTTGGTTGGAAGCGCTGGTTGCCGATTGCCGAATGCCGCCTCTCCGTTTGACGAATTCCCTCGTCTATCCGTAACGTCATAGTTTTGGGTTTGTTCTTCCTGCTCTGGAGGCATGATGAAGCGTTGGTGTGTGTCCCTGGCCGTTGCGATGCTCTGGGCGGCCGCGATGCCTTTGACGGCGCAGAGTTCCCAGCCGGCGTCTGGCGCAAGTTCCGCAACTCCTGCCCGCGGGTCGATTGCCCTCGTCTCTCAGGTCTCGAACGAAGCGAGATCTGGGGCACCAGGCAGTGCGGCGCAGTCGCCGATCGGCACGATCAACATCGCCGACTACGAGAAGCGCGTCTCGGTGAAGACGTTGTCCAACGGTCTGACGGTCGTACTGTGGCGGCGGCCCGAAGCGCCGGTGTTTTCGTTCTTCACCATGGTCGATACCGGCTCGGCGCAGGACCCGCTGCACCAGACCGGTCTGGCGCACATGATGGAGCACATGGCCTTCAAGGGCACGCCCGACATCGGCACGACTGACTACGCGGCGGAGAAAGTTGCGCTGGAGAAAGTCGAGCAGGCATACGCGGCGTATGAGACCGAGCGCGTCCGGCAGATGCGCGTGCTGCCCGGCGCCGCGCCCGATCCGCAGAAGCTGAAGCAACTGCAGCAGGCATGGCAGGACGCCGTCAAGGACGCCGACAAGTACGTCATCAAGAATCAGTTTGGCAAGGTCATCGAAGAGCACGGCGGCACCGGCATGAATGCCTTCACCAGCTATGACGAGACGGCCTACATGTACTCGATGCCGTCCAACCAGATCGAGCTGTGGGCGGCGCTGGAGTCGGACCGCATGACGCACCCCGTGATGCGCGAGTTTTACAAAGAGCGCAACGTGGTGATGGAAGAACGGCGCACGCGCACCGACAGCAGTCCCACGGGCCGGCTGCTGGAGCAGTTCCTGGGCACGGCGTTCATGGCCAACCCGTATCACCGGCCGACGATCGGGTATCAGTCGGACTTGCAGGGCTTCTCGGCGACGGATGCGGAGGAATTTTTTCATCGCTACTACGTGCCCAGCAACATGGTGATCGGGCTGGTGGGCGATCTGGATCCCGACAAAGTGTTTCCGATTATCGAGCGCTACTTCAGCCCGATTCCATCGCGCCCCAAGCCGCTGGAGCTCACAACCGCCGAGCCGGCGCAGAACTCGGTGCGCCAGGTGCATCTGCCCGATCCGTCGCAGCCGCTGTACCTCGAGGGGTATCACCGGCCGAACTACATCGCTCCCGATGACGTGGTGTACGACGCGATCTCCGACATTCTGTCCAACGGGCGCACCTCGCGGCTGTATAAGTCGCTGGTGCGTGACAAGCAGATTGCCGCGGTGGCTGCCGGCGTGAGCGATTTTCCCGGCAACAAGTACGCGCACCTGTTCACGTTTTATGCGGTGCCGATTCCGGGGCACACGATTCCAGAAATTCAGAAGGCGTTTGCCGAGGAAATTCAGAAGCTGAAGACGCAGGACGTGACTGACGAGGAGCTGCAGATGTTCAAGACGCGCACCGAGGCCGACCTGATTCGCGGGCTGGCCAGCAACGAGGGCCTGGCCGAGGAGCTCGCGATCTATCAGACACGATACGGCGACTGGCGCGAGTTGTTCAGGTATCTCGATCGAGTGGACAAGGTGACGAAGGCGGATATCAAGCGGGTGTCAAACCAGGTGTTTCAGGACACGAACCGGACCATCGGGGTGATTGAGACGCAGGCGGAGTCTTCGCAGCCGTCCGCGCCTGCGGCGACCGGAAAGGGAGGGGAGCAATGAGGGTGAACTTGATGGTTCCTTCCACCTCGCTCGGACAGCAGGTCCCTCCACTCGGGCCGGAGGCCCTCGGTCGGGATGACAAGCTTCTTGGGGTAGGGTCGTTGGCCAGAACCAAAGCGCCCAGGTCAGGGTCCAAACGAAGGACGCGAACCTGGGTCACCGCCGTGGCTTGCTTCGTGATGTTGCTGGCGACATTCGCCTCGGCGCAGCAACCCGTGCCGTGGAACAAAGTGCAGGCGCCGCCGCTGCCGGCGTTCACGCCGCAGGAGCCGACGCGCATTGAGCTCGCGAACGGCATGATCATTTTCCTTCAGCCGGACCATGAGCTGCCGCTGATCAGCGCGGTGGCGCGCATCCGCGGTGGCTCGATTAACGAGCCGTCTGACAAAGTGGGACTCGGCGATTTGTACGGCGAGGTCTGGCGCACCGGCGGCACGAAAAAAATGACCGGCGACCAGATGGACGAGTTCCTGGAAACCCGGGCGGCCAAGATTGAAGCCGACAATCAGTCGGACTCGACCAGCCTGTCGCTCAACTGCCTGAAGGGCGATTTCGATGCGGTCTTCGATTTGTATCTCGATGTGCTGCACAATCCCCAATTCAGCGAAGACAAGCTGGCGCTGGCGAAGCAGCAGTTGTACACCGTCATTTCCCGGCGCAATGACGATGTCGAGTCGATCGTGCATCGCGAGGCGCTGATCATCGGATATGGCAAGGGCAACCCTTACGCGCGGGTGCCCGAGTATGCGACGGTAGCGGCGGTCACGCGGCAGGACCTGCTGAACTGGCACCAGCAGTATGTCTATCCCAACAACATCATCTTCGGCATCTCGGGCGACTTCGATCCCAAGCAGATGGAGGCGAAGCTGCGGCAGGTCTTCGAGTCGTGGCCGAAGGGGCCCTCGGCGCAGACGCCGGAGATTAAGTTTGCGCAGCCGAAGCCCGGCTATTACCTGGTGAAAAAGGGGGACGTCAATCAGTCGAGTATCGGCATGCTGGACCTTGGCATCGAGCGCAACAACCCCGACTTTTTCGCGGTCACGGTGATGAACCAGATTTTCGGCGGCGGATTCTCGTCGCGGCTGTTCAACAATCTGCGCACCGCGCGCGGGCTGGCGTACTCGGTCGGCGGCGGCGTGGGTTCCGGCTGGACGCATCCCGGGCTGACCGACTTCGTGATGCAGACCAAGAGCTCGACCACGGTTGAGGGGATCGAGGGTATGTACGGGCAGATCGACGACCTGTTCAAGGATCCGCCGACGGCCGAGGAGCTTAAGCGCGCCAAGGACGACATCCTGAACTCGTTTATCTTCCAGTTCGACACGCCGGAGAAAGTTCTGCGCGAAAAGATGGCGTACGAGTTCTATCACTATCCGCTGGATTTTCTGGAGCGCTATCGGACAGAGGTGGAGAAGGTGACGGCAGCTGACGTGGAACGAGTGGCGCAGAAATACATCCACAAGGACCGGCTGGCGGTGCTGGTAGTGGGCAACGACGCCGAGTTTGACAAGCCGCTCAGCTCGCTGGGGCCGGTGACGGATGTGGACATCGCGATTCCGCCTCCGCCGGCGAGTTTGATGAAGGAGATGCAGGGCGGGACGGAGTAGGGGTAAGGCGGCTGAAGGCGCCTCAATCACGAGTCCAAATGCGTGGTTGAATCGGAAGCGCGTGCTGCAGTGGATCGAGCGCCGTAGGCGCGGAAGAGGATAGCCCCGCGCTTCAGCGCTGGGTAGGCGTTCGCGCGTGAGCCGAGTCCGCTTCGGCGGACGACACCGCACTCCAGGAATGGCCGTCTGTGTCGCCGGCTGAAGCCGGCTCACAATCCAAAAACAATGCTTACCCAGGACTCCGGCCGCCGCGGCGCCCTGCGTCCTGGGCTATCATCCCCGCCGCGCCTACGGCGCTCTGTTTGTCGTGGCTCACTTATCCTGCCGTGCGCGGATGGTCAAACCTGTTCACCTAGTACTTCGGCATTTTGGGGTCGACGCGCTCGGCCCAGGCGTTGATGCCGCCCACCAGGTTGTGCACGTTGGTGAAGCCCTGCTGCTTGAGGAAGTCGACGGCCTTGGCGCTGCGTCCGCCCATTTTGCAGTGGACGACGATCTCGCGCGAGGCGTCGAGTTCGCCGACGCGCTGCGGCAGGTCTTTCAGCGGAATGAGGTGTCCGCTGAGGTTGCAGATCTGGTATTCGTGGGGGTCGCGGACGTCGAGGACGAAGAGGTTGTCGCCGCGGTCGAGGCGCTCTTTCAGTTCTTCCGGGGTCATGTCGCCGAGTTTATCAGTTACAGGTTTTTCTTCGCCACGGATTCCGCAAAACTGCTCGTAGTCGATCAGCCTGGTGATGGTGCGATGCTCGCCGCAGACCGGGCAGTCGGGATTCTTGCGCAGCTTGAGCTCGCGGAAGCGCATGGCCAGCGCGTCCACCAGCAGCAAGCGGCCGATCAGCGGCTCGCCTGAGCCGAGAATCAGCTTGATCGCTTCCGTCGCCTGAATTATGCCGACCAGTCCAGGCAGAATTCCCAAGACACCGCCTTCGGCGCACGATGGAACCAGTCCCGGCGGAGGCGGCTCGGGATAGAGGCAGCGATAGCATGGGCCACCCTCGGTCGCGAAGACACTGGCCTGCCCCTCAAAGCGGAAGATGGAGCCGTAGACGTTGGGCTTGCCGGTCAGGACGCAGGCGTCGTTGACGAGGTAGCGCGTCGCGAAGTTGTCGGTGCCGTCGACGATGAGGTCGAATTCGCGAAAGATGTCGAGCGCATTGTCGCTGGTCAGGCGAGTTTCGAACTTGCGGACATCAACGTTGGGATTGATGCCGGCGATGGTCTCGGCAGCGGAGTCAAGCTTCTTGCGGCCGACATCGGCGGTCGAATGCAGGATCTGGCGCTGAAGATTGGTGAAGTCCACGACATCGAAATCGACGATGCCGAGCGTTCCCACGCCCGCCGCGGCCAGGTAGAGCGCCAGCGGCGAGCCCAGGCCGCCCGCGCCCACGCACAGCACGCGCGCCTGCTTCAGCTTGAGCTGCCCCTCCATACCGACCTCGGGCATGATGAGGTGGCGCGAGTAGCGCAGGATCTCGTCGTTGGTCAGGGTCGCGGGCTGTTCGGCGATACTCGCCATGGCATTAACCTCTCCCGCCGGCGATGGACGGCACGATGCTCAGGGTGTCGGTATCGGCCACGGGCGTCAGCTCGTGCTGCAGGTAACGCACGTCATCCTCGTTCAGATACAGATTGACGAAGGCGCGCAGCTTGCCCTGGTCGTTGTAGAGATGCTTGCGCAACTCGGGGTGCGACGTGAGCAGGGCCGCGACCGCCTCGCCCACCGTTGAAGCGGGAACATTGACGGCGGACTGTCCGGCGGCATACTGACGTAGCGGAGTGGGAATCAGGATTTTCATCGGGTCTGTTGAGATGCGCAGGCTCGGGGTCGGGATTCAGCGCCCGACAACCGCATCTGCCTCCGGCGACGGGCGTGTTCACCACAGAGGCACAGAGGACACGGCGTCTGCAAAACTCTTGAGATTCTTCGTGAACTCCGTGTCTCCGTGGTGAGCCTGACTTTGGGGGGGAACGCGATGTCCGTCGAGTTTACCGGGCGGGCTGTACATCCTCGCGGGATCAGTTAAGATGTTGTCAATGTTATCTGGTTGTGAGTTGCGTAGGTAGTAACGCCATCCTGCTGTAACCCCCACCGCATCAACATTCGTAGCTGTAGGTGTCCCATGTCCTCCCTCTTGCCAATGAAGGAAACGTCGCGCGAGCTGGTAGTAGAAGTGACGCGCGCGCTGCAGCCGCACTTCCCCGAGATCACGGCGAGGTGGCGGCAGCTCATGTTTTCCGAGTTCGACTTCGACGGCCGCGCCATGGCGGCGCTGGAGCGGCTGACCGTAGGCACGGGATTCTCTATCTTTTCGCAGACGGACTTCGCCACCTTCTATGACAACCTGCAGCACTTTGGCGAGCGGCTGGCCAAGCTGAAGGTCAACGTGCGTGCGGTGGTGCGCTCGCTGCAGATTTATCAGGAACTCATTGATGGTTGCCTGGAAGGGATTTTTTCGCCCGACCGCTTGCCGGAGGTGATGGCGGCGATGGAGACGTTGTCGTGGGCCAGCTACGTCGCGGTGTCCACGGCATACTCGGATGCGCAAAAGGGTGAGGCGGAGACGCTGCTTTCGGTGCTCGATGCCGAGTTGTCGGCCGGCAGTCTGGAAGCGCTTTTAGTGCGGGTGCTGGAGATCGCGCTGCACACCTTCGACGCTAACCTGGGATTAATTCTGCTGCGGGACGCCGACCAAGTTTTGCGTTTGCAGGTACAGGCTGGTTTCGGCGAGGAACTGGACGACACGAGCTCGGCATCGCTGGCCGACGGCCTGGCGGCAGCCGTAGCCGCCAACGGCGAGCCTACGATCTTGCACGACCTGAGGGGCGGCCGGGAGACTGTCGATCCCCTGCTCCGCGACAAGGCGGAAGCGCTGTGGGGCATCCGGCTAAAGCGGAACGACTCGGTTATCGGGGTGCTGATGATCGGTTTTTCACGGCCGCACGCGTGCCTTCCGACTGACAGCGCCTTGCTGCGGGCCATTGCCGACCGGTCCGCAATGGCGATCGACCGGGCGCGAATGACCGACGCACTGCGCGAGCGTGAGGTGCGCATCGCAGAGCTTTCCGCGCACCTGATGTATGTGCAGGAAGAAGAGCGCAAACGTATCAGCCGCGAGTTGCACGACGAGACCGGGCAGGCGCTGATGGTGATTCGTCTTTATCTCGGAATGCTGGAGAGTAGTGTCACCGAGCAGAGCGCGCGGCTCAAGATTCGCGAGACGCTGGAGGTGGTGGACCGCACCATAGAAGGCATCCGGCGGATTATCGGGCGACTCTCGCCGCTGGTGTTGCAGGAGCTGGGGCTGATTGCCGCGGTGCGCAAGGAAGCGAAGGACCTGACCAAGAGCGCGGGGGTGAAGGCGCGGGTGACGGTCTCGCCGAATTTCGGGCGCATGTCGGGGGCGACCGAGGCGGCCTTTTATCGCATTGTGCAGGAGGCGCTGCATAACGTGGCGAAACATGCCAATGCGGCGACGGTGAACATCGAGATGCGGCGGGAGAACGGGTCGGTGCGCTTGCTGATTGAAGACGATGGGGTGGGAATTGCGCCGCAAAAGCCGAATCCGGGACGCCCGACCTTCGGTTTAGCGGGAATGCGCGAACGGATTGGCAATATCGGGGGGAAGATGAAGGTCACCTCGTCTCGGGGTAAGGGAACTCGCATCGAAGTAAGTGCTCCCCTCGAGAGCGGCGAAGCGGCTGGGGAAGAAAGAAGGCTGGCCCGCGAATCCGGCGTGGTGGCGCGGGGAGCGTAGTGCCAATAAAGATGACTCACCACGGAAACACGGAATCCGCGGAAGTTTTGAAAAGAGCTTTCGTTCCGTGAATTCCGTGCTTCCGTGGGGAATTTGATTGTTGCTGGCCGGTTAGGTGCAAAAGATGCCAAAAATAAGATGCTTGTTAGTTGACGACCATACGCTGTTCCGGCAGGGGGTACGCCGCTTGCTGGAGACCGAGAGTGATTTCGAGATTATCGGGGAGTCGCCCGATGCCGGGGACGCGGTGGAGAAGGCGCGCGACCTGCGGCCTGATGTGGTGCTGATGGACATCGGCATGCCCGGTCTGTCGTCGTTTGAGGCCACGCGGCACATCAAGAAGACCCGGCCGGAGACGAAGGTCCTCTATCTGACAATGTATGAGGACGAAGATTATCTGCTGCAGTGCCTGGAAGTGGGCGCGGCGGGCTACGTGTTGAAGGACACGCCTGCGCCGCAACTGGTGAGCGCGGTGCGCGATGTGTATCGCGGCGGAAAGTATTTGAGCTCGCAGGTGCTGGGCAAGCTGGTGGAAGATTTTCGCGCGCGAGTGCGGGATACCCGGATGCAGCCGCGCATGTCGACGCTAACGCCACGTGAGCGGGAAATCCTGAAGCTGCTGGCGGAGGGCAACTCGGTCAAAGAGATTGCCGTGCTGCTGGGGCTGAGCGTGAAGACGGTCGAGGCGCACAAGTTTAATCTCATGCGCAAGCTCGACATCCACAACAAGGCGCAGCTGGTGACCTATGCGATTCAGAAGAAGATTATTAAGGTGCCGGTGAATCAGTAGCGAGCGACTAGCTAGAGCGGCGGAAGAACTGTTCGGCCAGCATCAACGGACCTCGAGCTAATGTTCGCAACCGCTTCTTGAATTCAGGAGATCAGTTCGTCATAGGCTTTGTGGCCCCCGATCCAGAACCAGAGATATCCGTAACCGCGCTTGATCGCGAGTGCGCGATAGCTCAAAGTGATGCGGGCTGACCAAACTTCCCGGTCTTGCCGTTCTCCGATTTTCTTCAATTGCAGTGATGGATGCTGCGGGTTAGTTTTCAGCAAGGAAAATTGCTTGTCGGCACGCACTCGGATTTCCTGGGGGAGCGCGGAATACTGGCGCCAAAAATCCGCCGTGGTGCGATGGTCCATCGGGAGTTACAGCGGGCGGAGGCGGCCAGTCTCTTCGTCGTCCAGAGCGCGCTGAATGGCGGCATCGAGACGACCCGCGGCGAGATCGATGGGCAGGCGAGCATCGATTACCTGCGGATGGCGCTGGTCGAGCCACGCGTACAGCTCCACCAATTGCTGCGGCGTGAGTGCGTCGATGGCGCGTTCTATATCGTCGATGGTTTCCAAAGCCATACCAGTCCTCGGATAAGTTGAGTCTAGCATGTGGCCGGAGCTACTACTTCCGCCAGCCGCCGAAATGCAAGTAAGCTAAGGTGACGCTTGCCGCTCGAAAGCGGCGCGTCGTCCTATGATCAGCGTTCCTTCGTTCGCGAAAATCAATCTGGGGTTGAAGATCGGGCTGCGACGGCCGGATGGCTTCCACGAGCTGCGCACGGTCTATCAGACGCTGGCGCTGCATGATGTGGTGCGCGTCGAGGTTGTGCCGGGGTCGGGGATCGAGATTCGCAGCAATGACGCGCGAGTGCCGCTGGATGAGTCGAACACCTGCTGCAAGGTCGCGGAGCGGGTGCTGGCGGGGATAGCGCGGGTCGACGATCGCAGTTCCCCGGACGGACAGCAGGTCCCTCGACTGCGCGTCCGCCCACCCGCAGAAGAAGCGGGTGGAAAAGAAGGCGGACGCTCCGCTCGGGATGACAGACTTTTTGAGGGCCTGAACGGCGCGGCTGAAGCCGCGCCCCTTCAAAACAGGATCATTATTGACATCGAGAAACGCTTGCCGGTGCAGGGTGGAATGGGTGCGGCTTCGTCGAATGGCGTGGCGACAATGCTCGCGATGGAACGCGCTCTGGGCGTCGAGTTTACGCCGGCCGAGAAGCTGCGCATTGCTGCCGAGGTGGGCAGCGACCTGCCGCTGTTTCTGATCGGCGGGACGGTGCTGGGAGTGGGTCGTGGCGAGGAAGTGTATCCGCTACCGGATCTTCCGCGCATGCATGTCGTTGTGGTCACGCCGTCGATCGGCGTGTCTACGCCGAAAGCTTTTGCGCAGTGGGACGAGCTCAGCGCAGGGGGCTCCACAATGCCGGGCGCGACCGCCTTTGGTGCGCTAGATGACGGAGCGTTGACCACTTCCGGAGCCGCAGGTACAATTAACGAGTCCAGTCAGCGTGTGTTTACGTGGCTGTGTGATAGTTTCCCGCAGGTTTCGGCTGAGGCCGGGCCTGCATCCGGTGTTCCCGCAGTTGGCGGGGACCGGGCCGAGACGCCGCTTCTCGACCTCGTCCGAGCCGGGATCGAGAATGACTTCGAACGCGTCGTCTTTCCTGAGTATCCCGAGTTGCGTGAGGTAAAAGAGCTGCTGCTGCGCGAAGGCGCGCGCTATGCTTCGTTGTCGGGCTCAGGCTCGACCGTGTATGGCTTGTTCGCCTCCGACGTTCAAGCAAAAGGCGCAGCGCAACGCATGAGCGCGGAAGGACACAAGGCGATTGCGACCACGACGCTCCGGCGGGCAGAGTATTGGAAGGCAGTAGAAGCCGCGTGCTTCGAGTTGTGAGCTGCGAGGGTGCCCCAGGGCTCGCGCTGTTCGAGACCTGGTTGACGGCTGCTCGAGTCGCCCAGCTCTGGAAAACCGCCAGACCTGGGTCACCCAGATGATCTTTGTTGCTTCACTGGGCGGTCGACTAATGGTAGGTCAAGTGCCTTTGGAGCACTTTGTCTAGGTTCGAATCCTAGCCGCCCAGCCAGAATTCAGTTGTCAGTGGCCAAGTTGTCAGTAATCAGGTTTGCAAGGCAGTAGTTGAGCCCGGCGTACAACCAAACCAGGTTTAGCGGGGTATTGACGCGATGGATGCAGCGACCAAGACAAGCGCAGTGTCGACGGCAACTCCGACCGGCGATAGCAGCGTAGCGACTCCGGTAGCGCAACAGAAACCGCTATCGCAGCCTAAGCCTGTGCGTGCGCGCACAGACGACAAGTGGAAGATTTTCTCGGGCACGGCCAACGACGGGCTGGCCCGGGCGATCTGCGAATTTCTGGGATTGCCGCTGGGGCAGGCGTGTATCGACAAGTTCTCCGACGGCGAGACCTATGTGCAGATCGAAGAGAACGTGCGCGGCGCCGATGTGTTCATGGTGCAGCCGACCTGCGATCCGGTGAACGAGCACCTGATGCAGTTGCTGCTGCTCATCGATGCGCTCAAGCGCGCTTCGGCGCGGCGCATTACGGTGGTGATTCCGTACTTCGGCTACGCGCGGCAGGACCGCAAGGACAAGCCGCGGGTGCCGATTTCGTCGAAGCTGGTGGCCGACCTGCTGACGACGGCGGGCGCCGATCGCGCCTTGGTTGTCGATCTGCACGCGCCGCAGATTCAGGGATTCTTCAATATTCCGGTGGACCATCTGTTCGCGTCACCGGTGCTGGTGGACTACTTCCGCAAGCGGCAGGTCCCGGACCTGACCGTGGTATCGCCGGATGCGGGAGGCGTGGAGCGTGCACGGTTCTTCGCCAAGAAGATGGAATCGGCGCTGGCAATCGTAGATAAGCGCCGGGTGCAGATGGATGAGACGGAGGTGATGAACGTCATCGGCGATGTACATGGCCGCACTTGTCTCGTCCTCGACGACATCATCGACACCGGAGGCACGCTGGTGAAAACGGCGCAGGCGCTGCTGGGAGCCGGGGCGCGCGAGGTTTACGCGTGTGCTACCCACGCCGTTCTTTCGGGACCGGCGATTGAGAGAATTTCGCAGTCACAACTGACCGAAGTGGTTGTGACTAACACGATTCCGCTGACGGAGGCCGCTCGCAATGAGCCGAAGATCAAAGTGCAGTCGGTCCACGGCCTGATTGGACGCGCTATTCAATCGATTCATGAAGAGACTTCGGTCAGCAAACTGTTCTTGTAAAGGAAGCAAACGAAATTATGGCTACAGCAACCGCAGAGAAAAACGTAGAAGCAAAGCCGCGGCAAGGCGGCGGCAAGAATGACGCGCGCCGCCTGCGCAAGACCGGCATGATTCCGGCCGTGGTGTACGGCGCCGGGCAGGACTCGACGGCGGTGGCCGTCGATCCCAAGCAGATGAACCGCATCCTGCATTCGGATTCGGGGCACAACTCGATTTTCGATCTCACGCTCGACGGCCAGAGCGCCAAGGTGATGATCGTCGACTGGCAATACGAGCCGATCAAGGGCGCGCTGTTGCATGTCGACCTGAAGCGCATTGCCATGGACAAAGTGTTGACCGTCAGCGTGCCGATTCTGCTCAAAGGCGAGGCGCCGGGCGTGAAGCAGCAAGGCGGCATCCTGGAGCAGATTTTGCGCGAGGTGGAGATCGAGTGCCTGCCGGCGGACATTCCCGGCCACATCGACGTCGATGTCAGCCAGCTGATGTTCGGCCAGATGGTTCGGGTTTCGGACATGCCCCATGGCGGCAAGCTGAAGTTCCTGACCGACGAGAACCAGTTGGTGGCGCACGTGGTCGCGGTGAAGGAAGTGGTGGAAGCTGCTCCGGCCGAGGCGGCGGAAGGCGCGGCTGTTACCGCCGAGCCCGAGGTCATCAAGAAGGGCAAGCAGGAAGCCGAGGGCGAAGCTGCCGAAGGCGAGAAGGCAGAAAAGTCCGAGAAGAAGAAATAAGCGCTGTGAAGCTGATCGTCGGGCTTGGCAATCCGGGCGTCGAATATCAGTTCACACCGCACAACATGGGTTTCCTGGTAGTCGACCGTCTTGCCGAGCAGTGCGGCGTCCGGGTAAGTAATCGCCACTGCCGGGCGCAGACGGTGCGCACGAGCATCGCCGGGCACGCAGTTGTGCTGGCGAAGCCGGAAACCTACATGAACCTGAGCGGCATGGCGGTGGCGGAACTGGTGCGCGAGTATGAGGCGCAGCCGGAACAGGACCTGGTGCTGCTCTATGACGAACTGGACCTACCATTCGGAACGATACGGGTGCGGCCGCGGGGCCGCTCGGCGGGTCATAACGGCGCGCAATCGGTGATCGCGGCATTGGGTACGCAGGAGATCACGCGAGTGCGGCTGGGCATTGGGCCGGATTATCCGGTCGGCGATGGCGCCAAGTATGTGCTTTCGCAGTTCAAGAAGGCGCAGCTCGAGATTGTCGACCAGATGCTCGATCAGGCGGGGGACGCCGTGCGGGTAATACTTGCCGATGGCGTGCAGACGGCGATGAACCGGTTTAACGGAAAAGAAGCAGCTAGCGACTAGTAACCAGTCGTTGGCAGAGCGAAAACGGATGCGACGCACAGGAAAAGGCGGTCGCATCACACGAGGTTTGCTAGTTGCTACTCGCTAGCTGCTAGTTGCTTAGGAGAACAAATGCAACGTACTTATGAATTGATGTTCATCATCCGGCCCGACATGCCGGAAGAGGAACAGGACAAACTGATTTCGACCGTGGAGACACAAGTCGGCACCGCCGGCGGCACGGTAAAGCACGTGGAGAAGATGGGCAAGCGCCGGCTGGCATACATAGTGCGCAAATTTCAGGACGGAATTTACGTGCTGCTGACGCTCGAGGGCGAAGGCGGCATGGTGAAGGAAGTTGAACGCCGCTTGCGCGTCACCGAGCCGGTGATCAAGTTCATGACCGTGCGCGTGGACGAAGAGCAGAAGCGCCTGGCGAAGGTCAAAGCCATTCGCGATACCAAGGTTCGCGGCCGGGGCACGCGTGCGGCAGAAGCGGCAGCAGCAGCCGAGGCCAGCGCGGCTGCGGCGGGGAGCGCTGCCGAGACCACAACGGAAAGCGCGCCGGCGCCAGGCAGTGAACCTGCTCCGGTCAGCGCTTAGGTGGCCGCCGGCGAAGGCGTGTAGCCTCGCCTGATCGATGGCGGTGGGTTGCAGTGAGAGTTTCGCAAACATCGGGCCATAGTGGCCTTGAAGGAGAAGCATGGCAGACGAAGTGAAGACATCGGCACCGGCAGCAGGTGCGGCAACAGCTGACGCTCCGGCGCCACGTCCGGAGGGCGGTGGACAGCGCGAAGGCGGACCCCGTGAGGGGGGACCGCGTGGGCCGCGCACCGGGCCGCGTCCCGGCGGACCGGGCGGACCGCGTGAAGGCGGGCGGAAGTTTTTCCGGCGCAAGAAGGTATGCAAGTTCTGCGTCGAAAAGATCGACGGCATCAATTACAAGGACGTGCGACTGCTGTCGCAGTTTGTGGCGGAGAGCGGCAAGATCGTTCCGCGGCGCCTGACAGGCGTCTGCACACCCCACCAGCGCCGCCTGACTGACGCCATCAAGCAGGCGCGCAACATCGCGCTGCTGCCGTTTGGCGGGCGATAGGGCAGTTATCAGTTGCCGGTTATCAGTTGCCAGTTCAAGGCGGTAGCCTTGCCTTGGGATCAGCGAATCCGGCTGGGGAAAAACGGTAGTCCGCCGCTTCAGCGCTGGGTGAGCGGAGATTCTAGATTCGAGTCCCTTTGAGGGACGTAGATTGTGACGAAGGCTTCGGCCCGAGTCGATAGGAACGGAGTTTTCCATGGAAGTCATTCTCAAAGAAGATGTGGCCAAGCTGGGTTCACGCGGCGATGTGGTGAAGGTCGCCGAAGGCTACGGGCGCAATTATCTGCTTCCCAAGAAGCTGGCCATCGAAGCCACGGCCGCTAATCGCGCGGTTATCGAGCAGATGAAAGCCTCAGCCGTTCGCCGAATCGCGCGCGAGAAGGGCGACGCGGAAGCGCTGGCCCAGCAGCTCACGGGCGTGGAGCTGACGTTCACCCGCAAATCGGGCGAGCACGACCAGTTGTTCGGTTCGGTCACCTCAGCCGATATCGCTCAGGAGCTCGAGCACAAGAGCTTTCACATCGATCGGCGCAAGCTGCTGCTGAACGAGCCGCTGAAAACCATTGGCGACTTCAACGTCCTGATCAAGCTGCACAAGGACGTTATCGTACCCATCAAGGTGAAGGTGCAGAAGGATGCGTCGGCGGAAGCGGCGGCCCCGCTCCAGGCCGAAGAAGCGAGCGCTGAAGCGTAGAGTTGCCATGCGGTTGCCGGGGCGAGAGAGCCCCGTTGGCAGCTCTTCCTTGATTACCCGATGCGGCGCACGCCGTAACGCTCAAACACGGATCTGAGCTGACGAGGGGCCATCCCGTGGCCCGCGCTCGCGCGGCCAGCATTCGATCGACGGATCGCGATGGTGCAAGGGGAGCCGCCCGGCGCGAATGGCGTGCGATGGCTCGATGGGCAGCTCGGAGAAGCCCTCCTCTCCGAGCTTTCTCTCCCACATCTCCTGCACCGCCTGCCCACCGATTTTCCACGGGCCGCGTCTTGATCGCCAGCTCCCATGGGACGCCTGCTGGGACTACGATCCCGTTGGAAGTTCGCGCGATTGCCGGTTGGGCCGCGAAACTTAATCAGACTTTTCCTGCCTGCCAAACGTCAAGTGCCTGCTGCCATGGGCCGTCCCAAACCGGGCGGCAGCACCTCGGTCTATAATGCGCTCACGGTTTCTCCCCGCGCTCGTCTATGTAGTTGCAGGCACTAGCATTGCTTGCCACTTTGCAAAGTAGGTAGAAACCAGCATGCCGGCCGAAGCGGTAGCAGTTCCACTCACGGTTGGCTCGGGACTTGCACCTCAAAGCGCGAATCGAGCTCGCGATTTGGGAACCCCGGCGTTACGTTCTCCCGAAGCGTGGCGGGAGACGGCGTCCATTCCCTCACAGCAGGGGAGTGTGGTGGCGCAGGCCAAGGGCCGCATGAACGATACGGAGCTGATCCGGGAAGCGCAGCGTGGCAACCATGCCGCGTTCGAGGAACTGGTGCGTCAATACGACGGCGCGGTTTTGCGCCTGGCGTATCACCTCACGCGCTCCGAGCAGGACGCGCAGGACATTTACCAGGAAGCGTTCCTCAAGGCCTACCGCAATATCAATAACTTTCGCTTCGAGTGCTCGTTCTACACCTGGATTTATCGCATCGTGACCAATCTCTGCCTCGACCTGCTGCGCAAGCGGCAGGTGCGCAAAGAGGATTCGCCGGTCGCGACCGACTCGGAAGGTGGAACCTACGATTTGCTCGATCAGGTCGCCGATCAGCGCGCCGGCGCAAGTCCGGAGCGTGACCTGATGCGGCGGGAGCTCGGTGGACGGATCGCCAGGGCGCTGAACAAGCTGACACCGCGCGAACGTATGGTTTTCGAGATGAAGCACTACCAGGGATTGAAGCTGCGCACCATCGGCGAGATTTTGAACACGACGGAAGAGACGGCAAAGAACACGCTGTTCCGCGGCACACAGAAGCTGCGCGCAGCATTGAAGGATATGAAGTGAGGCAATCGGCGGTCGGCACTCGGCATTCAGCCAGCGTAGGTTCTGCGTGGGCATCGGCGAAGTTTGGCTGTCGGTTGAAGAGAGCGAATCCGAGTTTAGGCCGAGTGCCGAGTGCTAACTGCTAAGAGGTTCTTATGAATTGCGATTGGGTACAACAGAACGTTTCCCTGTACCTCTACCACGAGCTGGCGGATGACGCGCGGCACGAGCTTGAGCAGCACATCCAGCGCTGTCCGGCGTGTGCGGCGGAGCTTACGGCCCAGCAGGAGTTTCAGGCGCAGATGAACGTGCTGCCGGTGGAGGAGCCGTCGGCGAGTTTTCTGGCGGCGGCGCGCATGCGGCTGCAGGAAGAGCTCGAGCACACGGAGCAGCGTCGCGCCTGGTATGACCGGTTCGCATTCGAGCCGGCGGCGTGGTTGCGGCAGGTGCGCTTCTCTCCGGCGCTGGCGACCGTGCTGCTGATGATCGGCTTCGGCTCCGGTCTGGGGACCATGTACAAGGTGCTCGGCGGCGTACACTCCACAACGACGCCTCCGATTGAAGCCTCCGTCGGCGGCATTACTTCGATCGACCGGCAACCAAATTCCAACAAGGTAAAGATTGAGTACGATCGCATCGTGCCGGAGTTCGTCGAAGGCAAGGTAGACGATCCTCAAATCCAGGACCTGCTGACCTTCGCCGCAAAGAGCAATTACAACAACCCCGGAGTACGGTTGACTTCGATCGAGGCGCTGACCAGCAAGCTCGATGATCCGGCGGCGCGCGAGGCGCTTACGTATGCGTTGCGCTATGACAGCAATCCCGGCGTTCGCCTGAAGGCGCTGGAGGGTGTGGGATCGTACGTAAAGCAGGATATCCGGGTGCGCAATGCGGTGTTGGAGGCGCTGCTGAACGACAGCAATCTTGGCGTGCGCAGCGGAGCATTGACTGCGCTGGAGCCGGTGCGGGCCGACAGTAGCGTTCGCATGGCATTGCAGCAGTTGGCGAAAGAAGATCCCAGCGAATACATTCGCACCGAATCACAGCGCGAGCTATCGTCGATGCCAAACATCGATTAATGCAAGAGGAATCGAGTTACTGAACGATGGGCGACCAGAAACGCAGAGAAAACCAGCACCAGCCGGAAATGGAGGTCAGGTCAGCCGTAACCAAGTCGTCTCTCTGCGTCGGGGTCTCTGTCCTGATGTGCTTGCTGGCGTTGCCGATTCGGGCGCAGCAAGGACGAGTTTATCGTGATGGCAACACCTGGGTAGAGGAGGTCGCCGGCACCTTACCGACGTTGCACGAGTTGCGGGTGGTCACCGATTTTGGTTCGGTGCAGGTGCAGGGCAACTCGCCGCGCATCTCGTTCCTGGTGCGCAAGCGGTCGTATGCACCGACCGAAGACCTGGCGCGAAAGCAGTTTGAACAGATGCGGATTTCCACCTTGCGAAGCGGCGATACCAACGTGATTGAAGGCAAGATACCGTCGAAGAACCTGCAGCGGGTGGGCTTGGAGTTTGTGGTACAGGTGCCGCGCGAAGTGAGCCTGGTGAAGGTGCAGACGCGCAACGGGTCGCTGGCGTTCAGTTCCATTGGGGCCACCATCGAGGCGAGCACCGGCGCCGGTTTGATCAAGTTGGACGACCTGGCCGGGCCGGTGAAGATCGCCAGTGGCGGCGGCAATGTTGAGGCCGGCAATCTGGGGAGCGACCTGACGCTCAGCAGTGGTGCCGCCGATGTCCGGGTAGCCAATGTCGGCGGGCAGACACAGGTAAGCCTGGGCGGCGGCCGGGTTTACATCGGCTCGGCCCGCACGTCTACCATTCAGACGGGCGCGGGGAGTATTCAGGTGCAGAAGTGCATTGGCGATCTGCATGTGAGCAGCGGCGGCGGCAACTTGTATCTGGGCGACGTTGACGGTGCGGTGCAGGCGGAGACCGAGGGCGGCAGCGTGCGGCTGGCCAGCGCCAGCGGCCCGGTGCGCGTCACCACCGGCGGCGGCAGCGTGGAGTTGTATAAGCTGGCGCGCGGTGCGCAGGTCGAAACCGGCGCGGGTCCGATCTTCGTCGAGTTTATGGGCAAGCGTGGTTTTACCGATTCGTTCTTGCACACGGCGGCGGGCGACGTGACCGTATGCTTCGCCAGCAATTTTCCGGTGACGGTGCATGCCACGTCGGACATGGCGATTGGGCATGGCATCCTGGCCTCTGATTTTCCGGGATTGAATATCACCTCGCAGGGTGGCCAATATGCCCCCAAGTCGATGTCGGCGGAAGGACTGCTGAACGGCGGAGGCCCGGCTTTGCGCGTTCGCACCACCATGGGACAGATTGCCTTTCGGAAATGTCAGTAAAGCAGGGTTGGCTATGTACAGGCGCAATAGAGTTTCGCTGATTGCTGCAGTGGCTATGGCAATGGTTCTCCCGTCAATGGGCGAACCGCTGCCGTGGCCGGAGGCGCATTCCGGCGCCTATCTGGGGGTGCAGATCGCCCCGGTAACTTCGGCGCAGCTAATCGCCTTGAAGTTACAGGGCCCCGGAGGCGCTGTGATCACCTATGTCGATCAGGATGGCCCGGCGTGCCATGCTGGGTTGTTGGAGAACGATGTCGTGGTGGCGTATGAAGGCGCCAAAGTCGACAATCCCCAGCAGCTCCAGGGACTGATTCACGCCACGCCTCCGCAGAAGACGGTCACGCTGACGGTGATGCGCGGCGGCCAGCGTAAGGACGTGAAGGTAACGCTCGGCAGCTGGAACATGATGTCGCACGCGCACACCCTGGACGCCGCAGTGCTGGCGGTTCCGCCGCCGCCGCACGTGGTTTCGCCCGACTTTGATGTACCCGCGTTCACGCTGCTGGCTTCCCGGCACGGGCTGGTAGTGGAGAGCCTCAGTCCGCAGCTGGCTGACTTCTTCGGCGTTCCCCATGGCCACGGAGTTCTGGTGCGCTCCGTTGAGGCAGGCAGTCCCGCCGCCGCCGCCGGACTGAAGGCAGGCGATGTCGTTCTGAGGGTCAACAACGAAGCCGTTCACGACATGGCCGACTGGCAGCGTGGGATGCGGACCCCGGGGACGAAGCTCTCGGTCAGCGTGTGGCGTGATAAGCACGAACAAACCTTCACCATGATGGTTGCCGGCCCTGGGGATAGCTCGCGGCTGACGCCCAGCGGCTCGCTCGACGCGGACACTTTTGCCCAGCTGATGGAACAGCTGCAGCCGGAGATTGAGCGCGCCCAGCAAGCAGCCACGGCGGAACTCAGCAACGACAAAGACACGGAGAAGATGTGCCGTGACTTCGCGAAGGGCATGAAGAAGCAGCAAAAGGACATGGAAAAGATGTCGCGCGACCTGGCCAAGTCTACGAAGCCGTTAGCTAAGGACATGGAGAAGATGCGCGCGGAATGGCAGAACTCACTGCCCAGCCAGAAAGACATCGACGAGATGAAGCGGCAGATTCAGGCGTCGGTGCCCAGCAAAGAAGAAATGGAAGAGATGACGCGCCAAGTGCGCGAGTCGATGCCAAGTCAGAAAGACTTCGAGGAGATGCAGAAACAGATTCAGGAGTCGATGAAAGCCTGGCAACCGGAATTTCAGAAGCAGATGGAAGAGCTGCGCAAGCAGATGGAGCAGCACCAGCTCGACTGGAACCAGATGCAGGACGGCGGGCGGGAAGAGTTCTAGGCTGACTGTCTAATCGAGCGATCCGTAGCAGCACAGCCAGCGCTGTATCACTCCGCTGCCTTTATGAGCCTCTGGCTCTCCGCCAACGATCCAGCAGTTCCACCAATCCGTACACAACTACGCACACCCAGAAATCGACGACCAGGCCCAAATCAAGCCGATCCGGCCGATGTCGTCCCGCCAGCGGCAAGTAAGGCATCAGCACAAGAAAGTAAAGAAGATTGCCGGCGACTACGGCGAAGGCTTGCTTGATGAGTCGTCGATACACGCGTTTAAGTTGGATGCGTGACTCGCGGTTCGCCATTCGCTTTTCGCTCTTCGCCAGAATCCGTAAACCAGCCTGTGCGCTTAGCCCGATCCGGATTCGCTCCTCTATACGATCGGCTGGATTCGAGTTATGCGGCGCCTGTCTGACGAAAAGCGACAGGCGAAAAGCGAAGAGCGATTTCTCACCGCTTCGCTGCGGCGGGTGTTCGGGAGTGCGACTCGGCCTCGGCGTACAGAGCGTCGATTTCTTTCTTGTAGCGTTCGGCGAGGCTTCGCCGGCGCAGCTTCATGCTGGGCGTCATGGTGCCGTCAGTAATGCTTAGTTCCTCGTGCACTACCAGCACCTTCTTCAGCTTTTCGTATTGCGCCAGGTTGTGATTGATCTCCTCGACGATGTCCTCATACAGGCGCTGCACCTGGTGCGACTTCACCAGTTCTTTGCGCGAGGAGAACTTCACGCCGTGGTGCCGCGCCCAGGATTCGAGAAAGTCGAACGCGGGAATGATCAGCACCGCGGGAAAGCGTCGCATATCGCCCAGCAACGCGGCCTCGCTGACGAACTGATTCACCTTCAGCGAATTCTCGATTGGCTGGGGCGCGATGAACTTGCCGCCCGATGTCTTAATCAGGTCCTTCTTGCGGTCGGTGATCGACAGATACCCCTCTTCGTCGAGTTTGGCGATGTCGCCGGTCTTGAACCAATCGCTCTCGAAGACGGCCGCGGTTTCCTCCGGCATCTTCCAATACCCTTTGAAGACCGACGGGCCACGCACCAGCAACTCGCCATCGTCGGCAATCTTCAGTTCAACATTCGACATCGGCTTGCCCACCGTTCCAAGGCGATGGTTGATGGGATTGTTCAGTGCAACCACCGGTGAGGTCTCGGTCAGGCCATAACCTTCGTGAATGCGAATGCCGATATCGGCATACCATGTCGCCATCTCTTTGCCGAGTGGCGCGCCACCGGAGACGAAGATGCGCGCCCGTCCGCCCAGCCCTTCGCGGACTTTGGAGAACACCAGCGCGTTGGCCAGCTTCCACGAAAATGACGCCGGCGTCTCGCCGCGAAGAATGGTCTCACGATTAGCGGCGCCGACCTTAAGCGCCCACTGGATCAGCTTGCGCTTGATGCCGTGGGCTTTGTTCTGCACCTGGTTATAGACCTTTTCGTAAACCCGGGGCACGGCGACGATCATCGTCGGCCGCACTTCCTTCATCGTCTGTGGCAGCTCTTCGATCACCGGACAATAAGCGACCGGCACGCCGGCGTTGAATAAAGCGTAGTCCAGGTGCCTCGCCGTCACATGCGACAGTGGCAGAAATGAAATACACAAGTCATCCTTGTCCAAATCGTACATATCGAGCGAGACATTGATGTTCGAGGCCAGATTGCCGTGGGTTAGCATCACGCCCTTGGGCGTGCCGGTGGTGCCGGAGGTATAAATCAACGTTGCGAGATCGTCGGGCTCGATGCGCTCTCCCATCGCGTCGAGCTCGGGGTCTTCTTCCGGCGGAGCGTTCTGCAAAAACGATTGCATCTGGACAGCACCGGTGATCTCCGGTTCGTCATCCATGATGACGACGGATTCCAGTCCGGCCTCCCGGCGAATTGCCGCGAGCTTGTCATATTGCTTGCGCGTGGAAACGAAGGCGATACGAGCACCGGAGTTCTGCAGAACATGGAGGCACTGCTCGGCGGTTTGGGTCGGGTAAATCGGAACATCAACCGCGCCCAGCAGGAGGCATGCAAAATCAGCGATCGCCCACTCCGGCCGGTTCTCGCTCAGGATGGCGACCCGGTCGCCTTTGGCGATTTCCCAGCTCCGGAGTTGACGCGTGGTGGCGTAGACCCAGCTCCGCAGTTGACGCGCCGAGATCGGCTTCCACACGCCGTTCGCGCGGGTGAGCATCACCTGGTTGCTGTTGCGCTGCACCAGGTTGAAGAAAACGTCATTCAGGGTCCGGAGGCTCATGGCTGTTGGCTCTGGCGCATGCCGTTCAGGAAAATGTCCACCACCACGTCGGCGGCGTGGGACAGCGGAAACTCGTGCCCGCTGAGCACCCACGAGGTGACCATCTCGTCCAGCGCGCCGAAGAAGCAGTTGGCGGCATACTTGTCCGACATCTCGCGGCGAAACAGGCCGCTCTGCTGTCCTTCGGTGATGGCATCGCGCACGAGTTGCAGATACTCGATCATGTGATGATGCGAGAACTCGGAGAGGAAGCGCGTACTCTGCCGCAATTCCATCTGGAAGACGACCGCCAGATTGCGATTGGATCCCATCGCATCAAGGTGCAGGAACGCCAGCCGCCGCAGCCGCTCCGCCGGATCGGCCAGCTTCTTCAACTCGGTGCGCGCCAGGCTCATGAAGCCGTCAAACGCTGTGTTGATGGCGGTCATCAGTATCTCTTCCTTGCTCTTGAAGTAGAGATAGACGGTGCCGTCGGCTACGTCGGCGCGGTCAGCGATGTCGGCGACGCGCGAGGTGAAGAATCCCTTCTCGGCGAATACCGCAACGGCGGCTTCCAGAATGCGCTGGTACTTGTCTGGATTACGGCCTGCCGGCGGAGAGGTAAGCTCTTCCGATGCGGAGCGTTGAGGGTCCTGTTTGGGCATGGAAAATCAGCCGTTAGCATTGGCACTTAGCATTTAGCCCAAGCAGCTAAAGGCGTATGACCAAGCTAACCGCTAAGTGCTAATTGCCAAGCGCTGTCTTTCCGAATGAATCTTCATTCACTGTAACGCCCATGTGGCGTTTCCGCAATTGGAGCGCGAACGACATACGGAGGCGATTCCATAATGGGAGTTAGCCGCCGAGACTGCTGGGCGCCTATACGGGACTCCGCCGCTGGCGTCGACTTCCGGTTTCGGTGACAATGAATCGAACTACTCTGGAGAGAACATGCGCGACGTGATCGCAACTGACGACGCTCCGAAAGCTATCGGGCCATACTCCCAAGCCATCAAGGCCAACGGATTCGTTTTCGTTTCCGGTCAGATACCTCTCGATCCGGCAACCCAACAGCTCATTGAGGGCGATGTGGCGGCGCAAACCGAACGCGTGCTGAAGAATTTGTCGGCAATCCTGAAGAGTGCCGGCAGCTCGCTTCAGAACGTGGTCAAGGCAGGAGTCTTCCTGAAGAACATGTCGGATTTCGCTGCCATGAACGAAGTCTATGGCCGCTATTTCACCGAAGCTCCGCCGGCGCGGTCTACGGTGGAAGTAGCGCGGCTGCCGAAAGATGTGCTGGTCGAGATTGATGTAATTGCCATCGCGTGAGCGCGTAATTGTGAACTCAGGCCGGTGTTAAACTAAGTAGTTTGCCCATTGATGTGTAATCCCGCTGGGCGAGCGCCGGGCTCTGCTGACCATTGCCCGCTCGGCGCAGAAGAGCCATTCCTCATGTCTGACACAATGCTAGCTGTAGTGAAGCCGGAGGCCGCGCCGGGCACGGAGATTCGCGAAGTTCCCAAGCCGAAGTTCGGGCCAACCGACGTTCTGGTCAAGGTCAAGATGGCCTCGATCTGCGGCACCGACCTGCACATTTACCAGTGGGACCAGTGGGCGCAGCGCCGCATCCATCCGCCGCTGATTCCCGGCCACGAATTTTGCGGCATCGTTGAAGCGGTCGGTGAAGACGTCACTAGCGTGAAAGAAGGCGATTTCGTTTCCGCCGAGATGCACGTGGCCTGCGGCAAGTGCCTGCAGTGCCGTACCGGCGAAGCGCACATCTGCCAGAACGTGAAGATCATCGGCGTTGACGCTAACGGCGCATTCGCCGATTACGTCGTCATCCCCGAGTCGAACATCTGGAAGCTCGATCCCTCGATTCCCGAGGAGTACGCGTCGATTCTCGATCCCCTGGGCAACGCCGTTCACACCGTGTTGGCGGGCGAGATTGCGGCGAAGAGCGTGGCGATTACAGGTTGCGGCCCGATCGGTCTGTTCTCCATCGCTGTCGCGCGCGCGTGCGGTGCGACGCAAATCTTCGCCCTCGAAGTCAACGAGCATCGCCGCAAGATCGCCAAGCAGATGAGCCCAGACTTCGTGCTCGACCCGACCAAGGACGACGTCTACAGCATCGTGATGGACAACACCGGCGGCACCGGCGTGGACGTTGTGCTGGAGATGGCGGGACGAACCGATGCCATACGAACAGGATTCAAAATCCTGCGTCTTGGTGGCCGCATGTCGCTGCTCGGAATTCCCTCCCGCCCTGTTGAACTCAACCTCGCAGAAGAAGTGATCTTCAAGGGCGCTACGGTGCAGGGCATCAATGGCCGGCGCATGTATCAGACCTGGTATCAGATGACTGCTCTGCTGAAGGCGGGGAAGCTCGACCTGCATCCGGTCATCACCAACCGAATTGCGATGAAGGATTTCGCCTCCGGCATGGAACTGCTGAAGACGGGCGAGGCCAGCAAGATTTTGGTATACCCTAACGGGGCACGGTAACGATTTCGACCGCGGGCATTACAATTGTCCAATGGCCACAGACCGAATCACGATTGACCCCCAAGTTATGGGCGGCAAGCCCTGCGTTCGTGGGATGCGCGTTACCGTCGGAATGATCGTCGGAATGCTCGCCGAAGGGCACAGCGCAACCGAACTTCTGCGGCTGTACCCTTATCTTGAGGCGGAGGACATTGCTCAAGCTCTTTCGTATGCCGCACTGCGCTCGGAAGAACGCGAGGTTGAATTGAACCAAGCGTGAAGATCCTTGTCGATATGAATCTCTCGCCGGCGTGGGTCGACCTATTTCGGCGGGAGAACCTGGAAGTAATTCATTGGAGCAAGCTCGGCGCCGCTAATGCGCCGGATCATGCAATTCTGGACTGGGCGGCACAAGAGGGCAGTATCATCTTCACACACGACCTAGACTTCAGCGCGTTGCTGGCCTCATCGCTTCGTCGCAAACCGAGCGTAGTTCAGCTTCGGAGCCAGGAGACAACTCCTGCCATAATGGGCGCAATGGTCATCCGAGCGCTTCAACAGCTCGCAGCCGAACTGGAGCAAGGAGCGCTGGTGACAATCGATCCAAGTAGGGCCCGGGCGCGAATTCTTCCGCTTCTCTGACAGCTCGCTTCCACGTGCCCTAGAGAGCAGACTTCACCTGCTAGACCCCTTCCAATTTACCGGTGTGTCATGCAGGCCTTTGTCAGCGCACGCGGGTGAAGCCGTCGTCGCTCCAGTCTTCGCTGCCGACGCCGTGGTGGACGAAGAACAAGCCGTCTGGATCGTACTTGGCCTTCACTTTTTGTAGCCGCTCGTAGTTCGGGCCCCAGAACGAGTGCTGCCAGTCCTTTTCGAAGAAGTTGCTCTCGGAGACGTACGCCGCCGCAACAGGAGCGACCTTGCGTAGCTCGTTCATGGCTCTCCCAACCGCGGCGGCTTCTTTTCGCGCGGCTTCCACGTCGGGCTCGTGCCCTTTGACGCCCGGATACGACGGTCCGCCGCCGCTGCCGATGATGGCGAGCGCAAACGCATCGAGCACCGCAGGATTCGTCGCGGTATCTCGCGCCGCAGCGATCGTGTCAGCGGGAGCTCCGGCCAGACCCTTGTTGAAATGCAGCTCGATGTCCCACTGACGCGTGCCCGCAAACAAGGCGTCGGCCAGCCGCTCCTGCGCGTCAGGTTTCAGCAGCGATGATGGCAGCCACTGCGATTCGTACCCGTAAATCGTCCAGCTCACCTGGCCTCCGTCGCCAGTCCACCAGACATTTCCGGCGGGAGCATCGGGGCGGTCATCCGCTTTGAACACGGGTTGATGGTGCTCCTGCCGCCACGCGGGGTCCCACCAGTATCGCGCGGGAATGCTCCCCAGGATTGGCGGTTGCTCCAACGAATAGTCGGCTGGCGATTGCGCCACCCAATCCAGAAACGGCTTCCAGGCTTTCTTCGTCTGCTCGGTATCCAAATCGTGGCTGACCATCAGGATGTCGAGTGAATTGTCATCGCCGAATCGGGCCTGCTCTCCCCAATGGTTGTTGAAAAGCTGTTCGCCGTAGAAAGCCACAAACTGCCGTATGAGACGACGGAATGCCACGTCGGAGCTGGCTTTCACATGGAAGATGGCTCCGCCCATGGTCTCGGGCAAATCGTGAACCCGCAACGTAATCTTCGTGACCGCGCCGAAGCTGCCGCCACCGCCGCCTTTCAGTGCCCAGAACAAATCGGAATTCTTGCAGGGGTTGGCGATGCGGATTTTCCCGTCCGCGGTGACGACCTCGGCTTCCAGCAAGCCGCACGCTGCCGTGCCATAGTGCTTCGAGAAGCTGCCGAAGCCGCCGCTTTGGACCAGTCCGGCCACGCCGACCGTGGTGCATCCGCCTCCCTGAACGTACTTCCCTGCCTTCGTAGTCACGGCATCGTAAGCGCGCATCCAAATCGCGCCGGATCCCAGCGTCACTGCAGGTTGCGGTGCGGTCTTGCAACCTTGCGGCACGAACTCCGAGTGCATGGTGATCTCATCCATCTGCCGCGTCCAAATCAACAGCGAGTCGTCCGAGTTTGAAGTCCCCTGATAGCTGTGGCCTCCGCCTTTGACGACTAGCCGCAGGCGGTGCTCGCGAGCGAAATTCACGGCTGCTGCCACATCGTCGGCGTTTCTTGCGGAGACAACGTAGGCGCTCGGCTTCGATATCCAGGCGTCGACCCAACCTAACGTCTCGGTGAGTCCCGGCTGGTCGCCGACATAGTACGGGTTCTTGATGTTCTTAACGACCTCCTGGCAGGCGGCGCTATCGAATGAGGACTGGCACGCGGCTATGGGGAATTCCACCGGGCTTAGGCGGCCACCGACCTGCTGCTTCAGCTTGTCCCACATTGTGGCACTCGGCCACGCTGGGTCCGTGGGCCGCACTCGGCGCAACGGCACGGCTTTCGGCCCCGGGGTGATTAACGCATGCACATCTCGCCACGATGTTGCGGCCACGGGCATCGCCGCCAGACGCTTCAGAAAGCCTCGTCTCTTCATTGGATCTCCAGATGAACGCGTTGAGATACGATCGAAGGCAGTGCTCGGTTCCGTATCGGCGGGTCGATCATACTCTCCTGCAAGTTGGAAGTTCGGACGGGCACGACACGCGAAAATCCGTCAACCGGCCTTTCCACGGCGTCGACTTCAGCGAGCCTCGTTCACGCGATAGAATAACCAGTCGCACTCCGGAGTCATCATGTCTACTACTGCTACCCGCACCGATCCGCTTTCGTTTCTTACCGATCAATTGAACGATCTCAAGCAGAAGGGCACCTACTTCAGCCTGCGCGTGCTCGACGACGAGCAGGCGGCGGTGTGCACCTTTGACGGCAAGAAGGTCATCAATCTCGCGTCCAATAATTATCTCGGATTGACCACTCACCCCAAGCTGCGCGAAGCCGCTTTGGAAGCCACAAAGAAGTACGGCGTGGGTTCGGGCGCGGTGCGCACCATCGCCGGCACCATGAAGATCCACATGGAGCTGGAGGAGAAGATTGCGCGCTTCAAGAATGTCGAAGCCTGCGTGGTCTTCCAGTCGGGGTTTACGGCGAACGCGGGCACGGTCTCGGCGCTTCTGGGCAAAGAAGATTTCATCATCTCCGACGAGCTGAACCACGCCAGTATCATTGATGGAGCGCGGCTCTCGCGCGCCAAGATCAAAGTGTTCCGCCACAAGGACGCTGCCCACGCGGAAGAGCTGCTGAACGAAATTAAGAGCGAGCCCGGGCACAAGCTGGTCATCACCGATGGCGTCTTCTCGATGGATGGCGATATCGGCGCGCTGCCGCAGCTTACTGCCCTTGCCGAGAAGTACGGCGCGATCATGATGGTCGACGACGCCCATTCTTCAGGCGTGCTGGGCCGCAACGGTCGCGGGACCATCGATCACTTCGGGCTGCACGGACGCGTCGACGTCCAGGTCGGCACATTGTCGAAAGCCATCGGCGCGCTCGGCGGCTACGTCTGTGGGACGCGCGACCTGATCGAGTTTCTCTATCATCGCGGACGGCCGTTCCTGTTCTCGACCTCGCATCCGCCGTCGGTCGCGGCCACGTGTATCGCGGCGTTCGATGTTCTGGAGCAGGAGCCGGAGCGCATCGAGAAGCTGTGGGAGAACACTCGCTATTGGAAGAAGGAATTGGGCGCGCTGGGGTTCAACATCGGCGGCGTGAACACGCCCGCCAGCGAAACGCCGATCACGCCCATTATCATCGGCGACGGCAAGCTCACCATGGACTTCTCGCGCGAACTGTTCAACGAAGGCGTGATGGGAACCGGCATCGCGTTTCCCACAGTGCCGGAAGGCAAGGCGCGCATCCGCACGATCGTTACTGCGACTCACACTAAGGAAGAACTCGATCAGGCTTTGGAGACCCTGAAGCGGGTTGGCAAGAAAATGGGGATTCTGGGCTGAATATTTCAAGCCGTCAGATTCTGCGCATCTCCCACTCATCCGAAAATCGCGGATGAGTGGGGCACCCATGCAAGTAAGGGGTCTGCCACAGCCCCATCGTCACTGAAAAAACCCGCAAAAAGGCGTACGGTGCAACTGTGTCCTGAATTCATCTGCAGGGCGCAGCTTCTTTAATCTTTGAGGTAAGAAATGATAAGCATTCCCAAGCACGTGCAGGAATTTCTACCGGGCAAGCTGGCGTGGGTGGCAACCGTATCTCGCGAGGGAGTACCAAATGTAACTCCCAAAGGCTCGCTCAAGCTGTTGGACGAGCAGCATGTGTTGTTCGCCGACCTGTTTTCCCTGAAAACCAGAAAAAATCTGCTGGAGAACCACCATGTCGCGGTCACAGTCGTTGATCCTGCAACCGCGAAGGGCTATCAACTAAAAGGCACGGCCGAGATCGTCGATTCCGGCCATCTGTTCGACGAAACCAGCAGCCGCCTGCAGGAATCGTCGAAGGGCCTGCCGCCGCTGCATCATGTTGTGAAGATCACAGTAGATTCGGTGTTCGACCAGTCGGTCGGGCCGGAGGCGGGCAAACAAATCGCCTGACATTCTTTATGGGTAGCGGGCCAGTCGCATTCCGAGGCCCGATTCGCGTGCGGTAGCCGACTGGCTCAGCCATCCCTAACGCTGGTACACCAGGTTTCCGCCGACGATTGTCGCCACGGTGCCACCGTTAAAATTCCAGCCGTCAAACGGCGTGTTCCGCGACTTCGACAGCGACTTCGAGGCATCGAAGGTCCACTTTTTCTTGGGATCGAAGATGGTGACGTCGGCGTGCGCACCTACAGCCAGCGTGCCGCGCCCTTCCAACCCAAACAGTCGTGCCGGGTTGGTCGACATCAGTTCGATAACACGGGAGAGCGGCAGCCGGAAATGATGATGAAACACGGTGAGCACGATGCCCAGCGCCGTCTCGAGGCCTGTAATGCCGAAGGCGGCGCGCTCGAACTCCACCTGTTTTTCGTGGAAGGCGTGCGGTGCGTGATCGGTGGCGATGACGTCGATGGTGCCATCGATAATGCCTTCAATCAGCGCATCGCGATCAGCGGCCGCACGGAGCGGCGGATTCATCTTGTAATGAGTGTTGAACTCGCCGACGTTCTCGTCGAGCAAGGTGATGTGATGCGGCGTGATCTCGGCGCTGACTGGCAGGTTCTGCTTCTTGGCGGCGCGCACGGCGGCCAGCGCCTCCTGCGTCGAAAGATGCGCAACGTGCAGATGGCCGCCGGTCTCGCGGGTTAAGGCTATGTCGCGTTCCACTATGCTTGCCTCAGCTGAGTTGGGCATACCGTGTACGCCGAGGCGGAATGAGGTCGCGCCATAGTTCATCGAACAGCCGGAGGTCACGCGCGTGTCTTCGGCGTGCTGGACAATCGGCACTCCGAGCCGAGCACCGGTTCGCAACGCCTCGCGCATCAGCCGGCTATCGAGAATGGGCTTGCCATCATCGCTGAAGGCGACAGCGCCGGCCTGCTGCAAGGCGGCAAAATCGGTCAGTGCCTCGCCCATGCTGCCCACGGTTGCTGCGGCGATGGGGAAGACATTCACCAGCGCGCCGCGTTCAGGCGCCTGCATCCACCGCGTAATTTCTGCCGAGTCGTTGACGGGCGATGTGTTGGGCATGGCGCAGACGGAGGTGAAGCCGCCCGCCGCAGCGGCAGCGGTGCCGGTCGCAATGGTCTCCTTGTAGGGCTGGCCGGGCTCGCGCAGATGCACATGAACGTCAATCAAGCCGGGCGCGACAATGCAACCCTTTGCGTCGAATGTTTCGTCGACCTTACCGTGCAGCTTGCCCGGAGGCGCAACCGCGGCGACCCGGCCGTCACTCAGTAGCACATCCATTTCCTGATCGATGCCGCCGGCGGGATCGATGAGCCGTCCGTGTTGGATGAGGAGAGAGTTCATTTTGTGTGCCGCAGGCTAAAGCCTGCTCTTCAAATACTGGGGCGCCAGGACGCTGGCCTGAAGGCCAGCTCTACCAATCTACCGATGCTGTTTTAAGGCCAGTTCTGCCATGCACCGATGCTGTTCTGAAAGCCAGCTCTGCCATGCACTGATGCTGTTCTGAAGCCCAGATCTACCATGCACCGATGCTGTTCTGAAGGCCAGTTCTGCCATGCACCGATGCTGTTCTGAAGGCCAGCTCTGCCATGCACTGATGCTGGTTCTAAGGCTAGCCCTACCCTGCACCGATACTGTTCTAAAGGCCAAATCTACTTCGTACCGACGCCTTAACATTGCTCATTTCTTTCCCAGCGCCATGGCCAGAATCGCCATGCGCGTCTTGACGCCGTTACGCACCTGTTCGCGAATGCAGGACTGCGGGCCATCGGCCACTTCGCTGGTTAGTTCCATACCCCGAATCGCGGGCCCAGGATGCATGAAGATGGCATCCGGTTTGGCAAGTTTCATTCGCTGCGGCGTCACCTGATAGTTCACGATATATTCCGCGACACCGTGGTGCTGGTCGCGGAGGCGTTCCTTTTGGACACGCAGAGCCATCACCACGTCCGCGCCTTGCAACGCGGAGTTCAGATCGCGGCTGACCGCGACGCCGGGCGCGAGCGTAGACGCGATGTCGGGAACAAAGTCGGGCGGTCCGCAGAAGATCACCTCGGCGCCAAAGCGCGACAACAGTTCAGCATTCGAGCGGGCGACGCGACTGTGGTAGACGTCCCCGACGATCACCACGCGCAGGCCGCGCAGACGCTTCTTGTGGTTGAGTATGGTCAGGGCATCGAGCAGGGCCTGCGAGGGATGCTGATGCATGCCGTCGCCGGCGTTGACCACCGGCACTGACATGTAGCGTGACATTAAGTGTGCGGAGCCGCTGTTGGGGTGCCGCATCACGATGACATCGGCGCCGATGGACTCGATGGTCCAGCCGGTATCGATCAGTGATTCGCCCTTTTCAATGCTCGACGAGGTGGCGGTAACCAGCGTTGTGACCGCGCCCAGCGCTTTCGCGGCGAATTCGAAGGAAGTGCGGGTGCGGGTCGAGGCTTCGTAAAATAACAGGACCACACGTTTGCCGCGCAGGACTTGTGAGGCCCGGTTCGGATCCATGCGCCGCGCCAGCGCCAGAATCGATTCGATTTGTTGCGTCGTAAGCTGGTTGATGCTCAGCAGCGAACCCAGTGGCTTCATTGCGCTTCGGGCATCCGCTCCAACAACAGCACCTTGTCGGCGCCGTCGGTCTCCTGCAGCTTAACTTCGATGTGTTCCTGCGGGGTGGTCTGGATTGTTCGGCCAACGAAACTTGCTTCGATAGGCAACTCGCGGTGGCCGCGATCGATGAGCACACAAAGCTGGATGCGCCGCGGCCGGCCATAGTGAAAGAGCGCGTCCAGCGCGGCCCGCGCGGTACGGCCGGTGTAGAGCACATCGTCGACCAGAACAATGTATTTGTCCTGGATATCGAACTCCATCTTGCCCGGCTTCACCTCCGGGCGGGGCCCGACGGTCGACAGATCGTCGCGATAGAGCGTGATGTCGAGGGTGCCGACGTCTACCGGTTTTTTCTCGATGCGGCCCAGGATCTTCGCCAGCCGTTGCGCCAGGGGCACGCCGCGGCGCATGATTCCCACTAATCCCAGATTGGCAACGCCATTGTTCTTCTCCACGATCTCGTGCGCCAGGCGGACGAGCGTGCGCTCGATTTCCGATCCTGACAACAGCTGCGACTTTTCGCGAAGGTTGGGAGATTGGGTGGAAACTTTCGGCATGCCGTTCGCAATCATACCCATGGCAGAGCCAGGGAGCAACTGTAGGCCGCGGTACGGGCTGTGACCATTGCCGAATCGCAGAGTCAATGCGATTGGCGCCGGTGGCCAAGGAAAGAGGCTCCTACCGCTCCGCCGGCGGCCGAGAGTAATACGAAGACCGCACCAAAGATCAGCAGGAATAATGTCAGCATGGTCGCCGCTCCCTGCGGCGTGCTCATGTAATCGAGCAGATTTTGCATCACCTGTTGCACCCGTGGATCGGTGTTTCCTGCTATCTGCGACTGCATTTGCTCTTCCATGGCGTGGCGGAAGTTCCCTGTGTTGCGCAGTGCGATGAACGACACGACGGACGTGAACGCGTTTGCTAAAAAACCGAATACCCCGGCGAGCGCACCCAGCCGCATGCCCATCCCCGGCGTGACCGGTGCGCCGGCGATACGTCGCCGGTATAGCTGCACGGTAAGCGCGCCCCCGGCCAGCATCCAGATAACGGCGCCCATACGCATCGCGGGTGCCGTGACAACAAAGAGCACGGCAGCGCCCACACCGCAAAGCAAGGCGTCCTTCCAGGCAACGGGCCAATGAATTACGCCCGGCAGCGGCAGATATGCTGGGCGGTCCGGCTCCCATGGCTGGGCAGTGGGCTGGGCCGGCATTACCGGCGAGTTAGGTTGAAGCGAAACAGTGGTGTCCGTGTCGGGCTGGACTCCAGCCTGACCTTCGGGCGCGAGCACGCGGATTTGCGGCGCACCGCAGTGTGGGCAGAACGCAGTGTTCTCCGGTATATCAGCGTGGCAACGGTAGCAAGGATGCTCCACTAGCCGAACGTTACAGGATTAGCGCGGGAAGTGGCAACCGGGTGGAGCGGGCCTTCAGGCCCACGCGTCGAAGGAGAGCGTAGGAATGTTCGGGAGTTTGGTTCTGCTGGGGCGCAGGCCTGAAGGCCTGCTCCACCCGACCTATCCACCCTCAAAGGTTGCTAGCTCTTGCGGCTTTCCTGCAGCTTGCGCGATTTCGCCGCTACACCGTCCGCGAGCTTCTGCTTGTAGGCGTCGAGCTTCTTGGCCACATGCTCGTCGGCGGTGCCAATGATCTGAGCCGCGAGGATCCCGGCATTGGTAGCTCCGGGCTTGCCGATCGCGACGGTCGCGACGGGGATGCCCGCCGGCATCTGCACCATCGCCAGCAAGGAATCGAGGCCAAGCAGCGAGGTCGACGGAATCGGCACGGCGATCACCGGCAGCGTGGTCTCTGCTGCGATGACTCCGGCCAGGTGCGCAGCGCCTCCGGCACCGGCGATGACGACCTTCACACCGCGCCCTTTCAGTCCGCGCGAATACTCGCTGGTGCGCGCCGGCGAGCGATGCGCCGAAGTGATGTCGATTTCGTGGGCGATGCCGAATTCCTCGAGGATCTTGGCGGCTTCATTCATGATCTCGAGGTCGGAGTCACTGCCCATAACGATGGAGACGAGAGGGTTCTTTTGCATGTTGATCCTATTGTCCTGAACGCAGATGTTTCAGCCCACGCGCGGCAATGTCCTTACGATAGTGCATGCCTTCGAAGCGAATCTTCATGACGGCATCGTAGGCGCGCTCCACGGCGTCGGGCAGGTCCTTGCCACGGGCAGTCACGCCCAGCACTCGTCCACCGGAGCTGTAGTATTCGCCGTCGCGCCGGCTCGTTCCGGCGTGAAAGACTTTCACGCCGTACATGCGATCAGCTTCTTCGATTCCGGTAATCAGCTTGCCGGCCTCGAATGCGCCGGGATATCCGCCCGACGCCATGACGACGCAGACTGCCGGCTCAGGCGACCAGCGAAAATCGCCCTCGCTGGCGCGGCCGGCAACCGCGGCTTCGAGCGCGTCGAGCAGATCGCTCTCCAGGCGCATCAGGATGGGCTGCGTCTCGGGATCGCCGAAGCGGCAGTTGAATTCGAGGACCATCGGTCCCGTCGCGGTCATCATGATGCCGCAATAAAGAATGCCTTTGTACGGAGCACCTTCGGCGCGCATGCCATTGATCACCGGGCGCGCGATGTGCGCCACGAGCCAGTCACGCATCTGGGCGTCGATAATCTGGTCGGTTGAGTACGCTCCCATGCCGCCGGTGTTCGGGCCCTGATCGTTGTCGAGAGCGCGCTTGTGGTCCTGCGCCGCGACCAGGGGAACCACCCGCTCGCCGTCGCTCATCACCAGAAACGAGAGTTCTTCGCCTTGCAGGTATTCCTCGAGCACCACGCATCCCGCTGCCTCGCCGAGCATCTTGCCCGTGAGCATCTCTTCGGCCACACGTTGCGCATCGTTCTTGGATGACGCGATGACAACGCCTTTCCCGGCTGCGAGGCCATCCGCCTTAACGACGACGGGGGTGTGGAATAACTTCAGAGCCTCGCGCGCCTCGTCGCTACTGCTGCAGACCGAGTACTTGGCGGTGGGAATGCGGTGCCGCTGCATGAACTCCTTGGCGAAGCTCTTGCTGGACTCCAGCCGGGTCGCGGCGCGCGTGGGACCGAAGATGGGCCAGCCGCGACTTTGGAATTCGTCAGCCACTCCCAGAGACAGGGGCAGTTCCGGGCCGACAACCGTCAGATCAGGCTGCAGGCGCGTAGCAAGCTGCACCAGTGACTGCACATCCTTCAGGTCCGCAGCCACGCACTCCGCGTCAGCGGCGATACCTCCGTTGCCAGAAGCGCAGTACAACTTGGTAATCCGCTGCGACTGCCGCAACTTCCATACCAGCGCGTGCTCGCGACCGCCGCTTCCGAGAACCAGGACCTTCATGGCGTCTGTTCGTCTATTTGACTGCAAAGTGAAAGAAGAAGAGTAGGGGCGCTGTGGAGCAGATGTCAAACTATGGGTCCGGAGAAGCAGATTTCGACCAAAACTCCGGGCTGCAATCCGGATTGCAAGCTGCTGAAAATCGATTGCAATACGACCTTTGGGTCACCTCGCATGGCACAACATTGGGTTCCCTCGCGTGTTAAAATCAGCGCTGAATACTCGCGAGAGAACTGTGTCTTGATCGAAATAGCGCCCTCCATTTTGTCGGCCGATTTTGCCCGCCTGGCTGAGGACGCCAACGCGGCGATACGTGGTGGAGCTACCGTGCTCCATGTCGATGTCATGGACGGGCATTTTGTGCCCAATATCACGATTGGGCCTCCGGTGGTCGCATCGTTGCGGAAGGTGGTCGAGGTTACGCTCGATTGCCACCTGATGATTGAGAATCCCGACGAGTACATTCCCGCATTTGCCGACGCGGGCGCGAATTGGGTTACGGTTCATCAGGAAGCCTGCGTCCACCTGAACCGCACCCTGGAGCTGATTTGCAGCCACGGAATGAAGCCGGGAGTGGCCATCAATCCGGCAACGCCGGTGCAGATGCTGGGTGAGGTGCTCGACATCGTGCACCTGGTGCTGGTGATGTCAGTCAATCCGGGATTCGGCGGACAAAAGTTCATCCCATCGACACTGGAGAAGGCGCGGAAGCTGGTGACCATGCGCAACGCCAAAGGTGCGGACTTCCGCATTGAAATGGACGGCGGCATTGACTTGGAAACCGTTGGGTCAGCCGCGCGCGCGGGAGTGGAATTGTTCGTGGCAGGCAGCCACGTGTTCGGTAAGGGTGAGCCGGGTCGCAACGTGCAGGAATTGATGAAAGCGGCCCAGGGCGCTGTCATGCAAAGCGCCTGAACGAAGGTGGCTACCGGCAGCCGGTAGCGAGCGAGAACGAGGCAAGAATTTCCAAAGAGGGTGGTTAGGATGTTTCGTCGAGTAGTTCTTAGCCTAGCAGCGGCATCGATCCTGGTTTCGCTGTGCTCCATTGCGCAGGATACCAATGCCGCGCAGGCAGCCGGCAACGCTCAGACCCCGAGTGCCGGGAGCGCCCAAGCGCAGAGTGGTAGCGCCGCGCAGACCCAGAGTACCGGCTCTGCACAGTCTCAGCCTGCCAGCAGCAACAAGACAAGCGCCGCTGCCACCACGCACTCCAGCAGCAAGAAGAGCAAGAAGAATAAGAAGTACGCTAACCCGATCGCCAATGTCGACTCCAAGCAGCCGGACAAGGTGCTGTTCGATCGCGCCGAAGAGGCGATGAAGCATGGCAAGTACGATGTGGCGCGGCTCAGTCTGCAGACCCTGATCAACACCTATCCGGATTCCGAGTATGTGGCGCGCGCCAAGCTGGCGATCGGCGACTCCTGGTACAACGAGGGCGGCACCGCCGCTATGGCGCAGGCGGAGAGCGAATACAAGGACTTCATCACCTTCTTCCCCAATATGCCGGAAGCAGCTGAGGCGCAGATGAAGATCGCCAACATCCACTTCAGGGAGATGGAGAAGGCAGATCGCGATCCCACGCACGCCCGCCGCGCTGAAGAGGAGTATCGGCAGATGATCCTCCAGTTCCCCGACAGCCCGCTCATTCCTCAGGCGAAGGAGCGGCTGCTGGAAGTACAGGAGATCCTGGCTCGTCGCGAATACTTAATCGGGCATTTCTACTATCTGCGCGACAGCTATCCGGCAGCTATAGCGCGGCTGAAATCGGTGGCCGACACGTACCCCCTGTACAGCGACGCCGATGAGGCGCTTTTCGAGTTGGGCAATGCGTATGAAAAAGAAGTCGAACTGGTGCGCAAATCGAGGCTGGCGGAAACTGCCAAGGGCGCGCTGATTAAGCAATATACGCAGGATGCCACGACGGCCTATGGCCGCATCCTGACCCGTTATCCGCTGGAACCACGCGCGTCGGATGCCAGGAAGCGGCTGGAGGCAATGAAGCAGCCAGTGCCCAAGGCCACTCCGGAAGAGGTCGCCGAAGACAAGAAAGAAATTGCCAGCCGCAGTTCCATGGGAACCATCAGCAAGGTGATGGAGAATTTTCATCGCGGACCTGACGTTTCCGAGGCGACCAAGGTGGGCGAACCGACGTTGGTCGATCCCAAACAGGCGAGCGCGCCTGATATGGTGCGAGCGGCCAGCGCCAGCATTAGCAGTCTACTTCCGGGCGGCAGCAATACCGTAACCGTGGAGAAAGTGGGCGACGGAACCACGCCTCCGGCAAACTCTGCTGTCCCTCGTTCTGAACCTACGCCCGGGACTACCGCTCCGCCAGCCGACGCCGCTCCAGCTGCGAACGCAGCGGATGCCTCGGGCAGCAGCGGTCCCGCTGCCGGCTCGGATATGAAAAACGACTTGGCGCCTCCGGCCAATTCCGCTGCGGTTCCTGCGGCTGCGCCTCCCATTCCCCCGACGCAAGTGAATGATCTGGCAGGGACGAGTTCCAGCAGCAGTGGCAGCAGCTCACAACCGGCGGCAGCTAGTTCTTCGACGCAACAGCAGTCAGCTCCGCCTGCGAATTCGGATACCGAAAGTTCTTCGAAGAAAAAGAAGAAGAAGCACCTGCTGCTCTTCTAAGCTTGATTCAGGTTGGGCCTGAGTAGGCCGCCAGAAATGGCGGCCACTGCTTTTCCGCCCATTGCTGCCTGCCGCGGAAGTCCGGCGCCCAGCTCAGAAGCTTTACAATCGCACCGTGTATTCGCTTTACAGCCTCTTGCTGTTCCTGGTGCTGATTGCCAGCGCGCCGTGGTGGCTGCTGCAGATGTGGCGCCACGGAAAATATCGCAGCGGCTGGGGCGAGCGCTTGGGCACGGTGCCTGACCGGCTGCTGCGTGATGGCGCGGACGATACGATTTGGGTGCACGCCGTCTCCGTTGGCGAAGTGCTGGCGGTGACTCGCGTCATCGACCGGCTGAAAGCAGAACTGCCGGGCTGGCGCATCGTAGTGTCGACGACAACCGACACCGGCCAGAAGCTGGCGCGGCAGCGATTCGGCGAAGACAATGTCTTTTACCTGCCGCTGGACCTGCCGTTTGCTGTGCGGCCTTTTTTTCAGGCCCTGCGTCCAAAGCTGTTCGTGCTGGCGGAGAGCGAGTTCTGGCCTAACCTGCTTCGCTGGGCACGGCTTTCCGGGGCGGCCGTGGCCGTAGTGAACGCACGAATTTCTGATCGCTCGTTGCCAGGGTATCGCCGATATCGCGGCCTCCTACGCCCGATGATGCAGAACATCAACCTTTTCCTGGCCCAGAGCGACGAGGACGCGCGCCGGCTGGTTGAGGTCGGGGCGCCGGCTGAGCATGTGCACGCGGGCGGCAACCTGAAGTTCGAAGTGAAGGCCCCGGCGCGGTCGGCCGTCGTCACGGCTTTCGCGGACGCAATACGACGCGAGGAAATTGGTCCCGTGATGGTTGCCGGCAGCACACTCGAGGGAGAAGAAACGATGCTGCTTCAGATGTTTCAGCAGGTGCGGTCGCAATATGCGACCGCGGTGCTGGCTCTGGCGCCGCGTCACCCTGAACGCTTTGATGGCGTCGCAGAGATGATTGCATCGTCCGGGATGCCCTACCAGCGACGATCCAGCTGGGACGCGGTAAGTGCAATTAGGCCCGGAATCTTCCTGCTCGACACTATCGGCGAGCTCGCCGGCCTGTACGAAGTCGCTGACATCGCATTCATCGGAGGCAGCCTGGTGCCGCGCGGTGGACATAACGTAGTTGAGGCAGCGCAGTTCGGAAAGGCCATCCTGGTCGGACCACATACGGAAAATTTTCGCGACATCGTCGGTCTGTTTCGCCGGGCTGATGCGATTCGAGTGATCACACCGGAGGCGCTGGCTGCCGGCGTTCTGAATCTTCTTGCCAAGCACGACGAACGGAACGCTCTAGGGCAGCGCGCTCTGGAGGTCATGCGCTCGCAGCAAGGCGCGACTGAGAAGACCGTAAGCGAGCTCTTGCAGCTTCTGAGCCGCAACCGCCCCGCAGCGGTGCTCCATTCGGAGAGCCGCGCGTGAATCCGCTGGCTCGGCTATACGGCGGCATAACACGCGTGCGTAACGATATGTACGACCGCGGTACGCTAAAAACGCGGCGGCTGCGAGGCCCGGTCGCGAGCATTGGGAATCTCGCCGTCGGCGGGTCGGGCAAGACCCCATTTCTGATTGCCCTGGGCGAGCTGTTGCAGCAACGCGGGGTAAAGTTCGATGTGCTCTCGCGCGGTTATCGGCGGGCGACCAAAGGGGTCGCGCTGGTGGATCCGAATGGCTCGGTCCGCGATTTCGGCGACGAGCCGCTGCTCATTGCGCGAAAGCTCGGCGTACCGGTTGTGGTCGGCGAAGACCGCTACTCGGCCGGACAGTTCGCTGAACAGCGATTCGGCCCACAATTGCACTTGCTCGATGACGGCTTTCAGCATCGCCAACTCGCGCGCGATTTCGACATCGTGCTCGTTACCCCAACTGATGCAACCGATACTCTGCTGCCGGCAGGACGGCTGCGCGAGCCGCTTTCGGCGCTGTCGCGAGCGGATGCTGTCGTGCTCACGAATGAGACGGGCACCGAAGGCTTGCCGTTGCGCGACCAGCAGGTGTGGCGCGTTTCGCGCGGCATTGTCGCGCCGTCGATTGACAAGCCGTGCTTCGCGTTTTGCGGAGTCGCGCGGCCACAGAGCTTCTTCGCCCAGCTCCGGGCGGCGGGCATTGAGCTGGCAGGCACGCTTAGCTTTCGCGACCACTACCCCTACTACCGCGACCCCGAAGCAATTCACAATTTGATGGAGCTTAGGAAGCAGGCGGAAGCCGCGGCATTTGTCACGACGGAGAAAGACGCCGTGAATTTAGGGCCCTATTTTTCAGCAATGGCCCCCATTTATGTTGTTCCGGTGCGCATGGAAATCGACAACGCAGCGACCGTTATCGACGCGCTATTCGCGCGTATTGCGGCGAAACCCCCAGCCGCATGAGACAATTTAAGTTTGCACCGCGCCCGGTGGCCCATGCACCGGGCGTTTTTTCGAACTGATGAACAAACAGCTCAAAACTAGCGAGCGCTGGAAACAGATCATTCAATCGTTCCACGACCTCTCGGTGACTGTGCTGGCAGACTTGGTGGCTGACGAGTTCGTCTTCGGGGAAATCGCACGCGTCTCGCGCGAGGCGCCGGTGTTGATTCTGAAGCACCGCGAGCGCACGGTGCTTCCCGGTGGCGGCGCGAATGCCGTTATGAACCTGGCGTCGCTCGGCGTGAATGTCCTGCCGGTAGGCGTAGTGGGCGATGATGAAGCTGGTTGCCTGCTGGTCGAGCACCTCAAGGAGAAGAAGATTTCCACCAGCGGCATTCAGCGACTGAAAGGCCACACCACCACAACCAAGACGCGCATACTCGCCGGCATGTCGCACACCAGCCGGCAGCAGGTGGTGCGCGTCGATCGCGAACCAGAGCCGCTTGGCGAACTGCATCCTGCGTTGCTGAGTCTGGTAAACGCCGCCCGGGAATACGCTACGGCGTCGGACGCGCTGCTGGTCTCGGACTACGGGTACGGCGCGGCCAGCCCGCGCCTGCTGGCGTTCATCAAGTCGAATGGCTGCCTGGATAACAAGCCCATCACGGTTGATTCGCGTTATCGCCTGCTGGAGTATCAGGGGGCGACCGCGGCCACCCCGAATGAGCCGGAGGTGGAAGAAGCGCTGCACATCAGGATTGGACATGACAATGAATCTCTGCTGCGTGCAGGCGAGCGCCTGAGGAAGGACCTCGCGCTTGAGTCGCTGGTCATCACGCGCGGGCGGGATGGCATGGTGGCTTTCGAAAAAGATTCTGCGCCGCTGATGATACCGATTTACGGCTCCGATCAGGTAGTGGACGTGACCGGCGCCGGAGACACGGTCATCGCCACCTTCACCGCGGCGCTTGCCGCCGGAGCCGATACCGCTAGCGCCGCACAACTGGCCAATATCGCCGGTGGCATCGTGGTGATGAAACGCGGCACGGCGACGGTGTCGGGCAAAGAACTGGTGGCGGCGATTGACCGAATCAGCACTTAGCACTTAGCACTTGGCACTTAGCTTTCAGGCAACTAATCGCGACCGGGAGCTGCTGCCAAGTGCCAAATGCCAAGCGCCGATACTGCTCAGAACAAAATCCTCTCGCGTGAGAGTTTGCGGCTGCGTGTTGCCGAATGGCGCGCTGGCGGCGAGCAAATCGTGCTGGCCAACGGATGCTTCGATCTGCTGCACGTAGGACACATTCGCTATTTGCGAGGTGCAAAGGCGCTGGGCGGCAAGCTGATCGTAGCGTTGAATTCGGACGACAGCGTTCGACAGATCAAGGGCAATGGCCGTCCCTTCATGCCGGAAGAGGAACGTGCAGAGATCATGGCCGCATTGTCCGACGTTGATGCCGTCGTGATTTTCTCCGAGCTGGATGTGCGCGCGGTGATTCGCGAAATCCAGCCTAACGTACAGGCCAAGGGCACCGATTACACTCGTGATACCGTTCCCGAACGCGACGAGGTGCTCAGATACGGAGGTCGCGTAGAGATCGTGGGCGATCCTAAGGGCCATTCCACGTCAGACTTTCTAGCTCTTACACGGCCGGCCAAAGACAAGTAGCGCTTCGCCAGTGGCAACTGGTTTTGAACGCCCAGCGTGAGCTGTGAAACGATAGGGGCTAGAGGCGAAGTGCTGATTACTAACTACTGATTTGAACGGAACCACTGCCATCTCATCGACGCAGACCTGGACCCAGAAGGCGCGGCGCATCCGAGTACCGCTGGGCTTCGCATTCGCAGCCTTCTACGTCTGGCGGGCACATCCGAATTGGATCAGCGTGATCTTCGGAATGGTCATTGCTTCGATCGGCATCGCGCTTCGCGCACTGGCCGCCGGTCACGTCAAGAAGAACCGCGAAGTCACCATGACCGGACCTTATGCCTACGTCCGCAATCCCCTTTATTTGGGTTCGATCATCATCGGTGTAGGCTTCGCCGTCGCTGCTCGCGACATCTGGATTGCCATCGTGCTAGTCGTATTCTTTTTCGCGATCTATGTCCCTGTGATCCGTGGCGAGCAGAACTACTTGCGCGAACATTTCTCGGAGTACAACGACTACACCGGTCGTGTGCCGAGCCTGCTGCCTCGCACCATATGGTTCAAAGGGGCCACACAAGGATTCTCGCGTGATTTATACTTCCGCCATCGCGAATACAACGCCCTGCTTGGTGCCGCCGCCGTGCTCCTGATTTTGGTGGCAAAGATTCTCTGGTTTGCAAATTCACGGTGACAATCTTTAACCATAGCATTCGGACGATACTCGCATCGGCGTTGCTGGGCGTACTACTCGCTTACGCTGTCCCGGCGAACACTCCGCTGCACGCGGCCCGGCCGCCAAGCCAGCCGCTGGACGCGCAACCGGGCGCCGGTTCTCGTATTCAGCCCCTGCGTCCCGGATTCCAGTTCGCCTACGGCCAAACGCTTCATTACGAAGGCGAGTGGCGATTCTTCACCGCTGGGCTTGCGACCCTTCGCGTCGAGCAATCCGGCGGCCAGAACCACGTTAGCGCCACCGCCGACTCTTCGGGTGTTGTCAGCCTTCTGTACCGCGTTCAAGACCGCCTGAACACCTACTTCGACGCCAGGAAGCTGTGCTCCTACAAAGTGATCAAGCACAGCGAGGAAGGTTCGCGCCTGCGGGAGACGGTAGTCACCTACGACTATGGCCGCGGCAAAGCGGTTCTCGAAGAACGCAATCTTAAAGACAATCAGCAGAAAAAGACGGAAAGCGACATTCCAGGCTGCGTGACCGATATCGTCTCTGGGATTCTCTACGTCGCCAGCCTGCCGTTGCGACCGGGCGATACCTATGTGTTCCCGGTGAACGATGGCGGAAAGACGGTCACCGCCCAGGCGCACGTCGAAGCCAGAGAGGAAATCAAGACCCCGGCAGGCACGTTCAAAGCGGTTCGGGTAGGTCCGGAGGGCGACTCCGGCGCACTGCTGAAGAACAAGGGGCGAATCTGGATATGGTATACCGATGACGACCGTCATATTCCGGTGCAGATGCGCGCCAAGCTGCTGTGGGGCACGGTGACGGTCTACCTAGCCAGCGTCAGCAAATAGTTGGTAGCGCCGTCCGGCTGGCGCGCGTGCAGCGCCGAAAGCCAGCCTCGACGGGATCAAGGATATCCGCTCTACGGTTTACTGCACACGGAAGCGCTCCGCGATGATTCGCTGCAATCGCGGCCGGTACAGAATATCGTAAGCGAACTCCTTGTCGGGAAACATGGCGAGGGCGGCTCGCTTGGCATTGGCGGCAAGTTCTGCCGCCTCCTCCACGGTAAGCTCCTCATCCTGGCTGATTACCGACATCACCATGTTCATCATGATTTGCAGGCGGCGCAGCTTGCGGCGCTCGTCTTCCTGCTCCTGGCTGCTTGCGGTCTGTGGAGGTACGCCGATTTCTTTTCGTTCCGATAGCCCCATGAATTCTCCTGCAGGAGACCAGCCGCTTCGCGGTTGCCAGGCCGTTCCCGATTGGTATCCGTTACAATTTGATGTGCCTCGCGCTGCCGCCGTTGCGCGGCGTCCGTCGAACGAGGTGGTGCCCATCCCGAGTTTGCAAGTTGCGATGGACGGCATCATACAACGAAACCGCGCAGATGCAGCGCGAAACGAACCACACTGCAAACGGCGATTGCTATGCCCTTTGCATCGAAGCTTCTGGAGGAGCGAATGGCAGAGGTGACAGACGGACACGACGAGTTGGTAAAAGTCTTTGATACCGATGAAGAATCTGAAGCGATGGTGGTTCGCGGCTTGCTGGAGAGCGAAGGCATCGAGGCCATGATTCAGAACCGCGAGGCGCCTCAGGACATCTTGCCGGGGGTCGGTGGAGTGGTGATTCTTGTGCGCCCTGATCAGGCCGAAGAGGCCACACAGATCATCGAGACATACCGCAACCAGCCCACCACCGATGCAGACGAAGCCGTCAGCGAGGAACCGGCCTAGCGGTCACGTTTTTGCCGTCAAGATAAAACGAAACGGCTCCGGCCAGGTCGGTGCGGTAGGTGGTAATGTGCGCGTCCGCGTAGCGCTTCATCACCTCCGGCCGCGGATGCCGGAACGAGTTGAAGAAGCCCACCGAGGCGACCGCGAAACGCGGGTTCACGGCGCGCAAGAATTCCGCCGTGCTGGAGGTCGCGCTGCCATGATGCCCGATCTTCAACAGGTCGGCTTGCGGATCTTCGTTCACCAGAAAATCTTCGATGCGTTTATGGGCGTCGCCCACAAGTAATGCCGACGTGTCGCCGTACTGAAATCGCAGCACAAGTGACTCGTCATCCTGTGCCGGGTCCCGCGCCTCCCATCCCGGCTGAGGACTTAGCACGCGCACGTGAACGCCGCCGAAATCAAAGAAATCACCGCGCGAAAATTGGCGTTCGTGAAGTTGAGACGACTTGGCGGCCTCTTCGACGAGCGCAAATGCCGGGGTTGGCGATGGCAGCCCGACCCACAGCTGATCTGGATGAAAGTTCGCGATCACGCTGCGCATGCCCCCGATGTGATCGCTGTGAGCATGGGAGATCGCCACTACATCGAGGTGACGAATCCCCCGCGACCATAGATAGGGCGAGACGACCTCTTCGCCGACATCGAACTCCGAGTGTGAGTTCCCCGGCATGCCGCCGGCATCCATCAGCAGGGTTTTGCCCTCGGGCGTGATCAGCAGGATTGAATCTCCCTGACCGACATCGATAGCCGTGATTTCGAGAACGCCGGGATGCCACCGGGGCGGCGGCGGAAATATCGCGATCCATGCTGCCGATCCCACCAGACCGGCAACGCCGATAATCCCGAACATGCGACGCCTGGCCAGCAGAAGCGCCGCCGCGACTGCGGCCGCCGCCGCCAGCGAGATGGCCAGGACTGGCGTGGGTACGCGAACGTCTGCAATGCGAAAATGCCCGATGAGACGAACCGTTCCGGTAAGCGCGTCGAGCGAATATCCGGCAATCGCTGCCGGAACATAGGCCGGCCAGTGCGCGACGTACGAGAGCGCGACTGCCGTTACGGCGCTGGGCAGAAGTACACAGGCAATGGGAATGACCAGCGCGTTCGCCGGCAGCGCCAACGTGGTGGCGCGATGGAAGTACAAGGCCATCGGCAAGGCTAATGCGGCTTGGATCACAACAGAGACGAACAGCAATTGGGCGGCAGCCAAAATGAATCCGGTGACGCCCACGACGAGGAACTGCGCCAGGCGGCGTCCAACCACCGGCCGCAATGCAGCACGTACCAGGCGCACCTCGACGCGGAACTGCGCGGCACGCGTCGGCTGCGAGAAGTCGTATTCCGGCGAGTCGAGGTTCCGCAATCCCGTCTGCAAGGGATAAACCGTGCGCTGCAGTATTGGCACAGCAATTCCCGCCACCGCAATGACGGAGAGAAACGTCAGCTGGAAGCTGGCTTCAAATAGCGTGCGGGGATTGACGATCAGCATGCCCAGCGCCGCAATTCCCAGCGCATTGAGCCCCGCACGATCGCGAAACAGCAGTCGCGTGAGCAGGTAAATGTTCAGCGTGATGGTTGCGCGCACAATTGGCGAGCCGAGGTCGGCGACGAACGCGTAACCCCACGAGAGCAAGATCGTGAGTACGGTCGCCCATGTTTCGCCCATGGGCAATCGCCGCAGCGTCCAGAAGACAGCGAAGGCCAGGATGCCGACGTTGATCCCCGACACAACCAGGATGTGGTACGTACCGGTGCGCTGGAAGTCGGCCTTAGTCTCGCGGCCGAAGTAGGCACGGCCGCCGATCAGCGCCGCCTGCATCAGGGCGCCGCGCTCGCCCGGCCAGAGCTGGGTAATATGATCAAGCGCGCTACGGCGAGATCGGCTGCGCCAGTATCCGATGCGGCTGCCGGCGAATCCCGGCAGCACCTCTACGTCGCTCACGTGCGCCGAGCCGGTTAGCCGAATCCCCTGCAAGCCCAGATAGCCGACCAAGTCCATTGCGCCCGGATCGCGATAATTTCGCGGCAGGCGAAGCTTGGCGATGATGTGCAGTCTCTGCCCGTAGCGGTAGACACGCAGCGGCGGCTCCGCACCCGACTGGTGCGAGCCGTCTTCCTCAGACTTCTTGCTGTAAAGCGTAAGCCGAATGCCGATCGGGTCGGTCAGCACGCAATCGCGCGCCCGAATCTGCTCGCTTTCCATATCGACGGACTCCTGCTTGCCGCCGTAGGGACTGTCGCGAATCAACCCTTCGCGAGTGACGTGGCCCATAACTTCGACTGCATCCTCACCGTTGGCGAACAGTTCCAGATTGTCGGTGACGGTCGGCTGCGCCGCGTCGCGCGCCTGAAGATAGAATCCGCCGAGCGGAAACAGCGCAACGATGGTGAGAGCGAAAGCAAGTTGCGGAGAGCGGCGAAGCGAGGTCGCAGCCGAGATGGCGGCGAGCAGAAAACCGGCGAGCCAAACCCAGGGCGAGCGCCACCAATAATCAGCCGCGACGATGCCGGCAGCGAACGCCAGCCCGGCGAGGAATAGCGGCTCCTGTCCGCCGCAGTAGGGGCGAGGGCTCGTCTTCGACGCAGCATCGGGTGCGTCCGACGTCAATGTCTGTGGATTGGCGCGTACCGCAGGTTCGTCAACTAAGGTCGTGGACACAGTCCGCCCGAGTCCTGACTCCTACCTCAGCGCGCCGAGGATATCCCGCGCCGGGCGCCCTTCGCGGCGCAAACTGCGAACCTGGGCCGGGTGACTGACGTTGATTTAGCGTGACAGGTGCAGCACTGTTTCCATGTGATACGTCTGCGGAAACAGGTCTACCAAGTGCGCCTGCTCGACCCGGTAGCCCGATTCTAACAGCGCGCGCAGATCGCGCGAGAGCGTTGCCGGGTCACAGGAGACGTAGGTCACATGCGAGGCGGACATACGACACAGGACTCGGGTCGCCTTCTCGCCGAGTCCCGCGCGTGGAGGATCGAGGACCACGAGATCCGGCGCGAGTTTGGCCGCGCGTTCGGCGAGAAAAGCTTCGGTCGTCGTGCGAATGCACTTCACGTTATGCGGAACGTTGTGGCGGAGGTCGTCGAACGAATGCGGCGACGATTCCACCGCAATTACCTGATCGAAATTGCGCGCCAGGTGCGTCGTGAACAAGCCGGCTCCAGAGTACAGTTCCAGCGCAGCCCGGCCAGTCTGCTTACCGACGACGATCTCGGCCAGCTTGTCGATCAGAAACCGGCTGGTCTGGAAAAACGATCCGCCGCTCACGCGATAGTCAATTCCAGCAGCGCGATAGAAAAGCTTGTCTTCCCCGATGGCGTGGGAGGGCTCGGCATGCGTCGCGGTCAGTGGCGCGCGTTGCCGCGATTCATCAGCCACCGGAGCCGACGGGAAAACGACAACCCCAACGACCTCCGCCAGCGCGGCGTGCAGAGCTGCAGCGAAAGGCTGAAGAACGTGAGCCTCGGTGCCCGGATGAACATAGGCTTCGACCAGGAGCTTGGCATCGTCCTGGTTGGCGAAGAACTGCAGTCCGTGCAAGCTAGACGGAACAAGGTTTTCACGACCAAGCGTCCAGATCGCCGCGATGGCCCGGTTGATCAGCGTTGATGAAATCGGACACGTTTCGACCGCTAGCAGCGAATGCGAGCCGTGGCGAAAATATCCCAGCGCAAACTCCGGCTGATGCCGCACCTGCATTCGCGTGCGATTGCGATAAGCCCACGGCTCCGACGCATGTACTGCGATTTCCTGCTGGAGTTCGAGTTTCGCGGTGCGGCGCAGTGTCTCACGCAGAATCTCTTCTTTGAATTTCAGTTGCGCGGGGTAGTCGATGTGCTGGTAGTGGCATCCGCCGCAGCGGCCGAAGTAGGGACATTCGGGCTCGACGCGTTCCTGTGCGGGCGCAAGCACACGGTCGAGGCTCGCTCGATTGAATCCGCCGCGACTTTCGGTGATCGTCGCTTCAACCGTCTCGCCCGGAACGACAAACGGCACGAACACGGCTTTTCCGCGGCCGTGTTCATCGGCGGGCAGCCGCGCCAGTCCGTCTCCGCCGTAAACCAGTTTTTCGATTTTCAGCTGCAAGGGTTGCCGCTCGAGCGAAGTGGTCAACGGGCGGCCGGCTGGAGCGCTTCGTCCATGATCGCCTTGAGGTGATCGAGCGTCTCCTGCACGGTGAGCGTGTACATCTCGCGGCCGCTGTCTTCGCCCGATTCGATGGCCCACTTCAGGTAGTGGCCGGCGATCTGCACGGCCATCGGGTCGGTAATGATTTTGCCCGTCTGGCGGTTGTATTCCACCCAGGCGACATGCGGCAGAGCGATCCAGACGGGGCGGTCGTCAGCCATGAACTTGATGTCGACCGCATCGGCGTGACGTGTGGCGATAGCAACGATCAGCGCCTGATAGCGGCAATGCACCGGCTTGCCAGTCCAGCGGTCAATGGCCTGAAACTCATCGTACATAAGCATGAATGATAGCTGACAGCCAAGGAGAGGAGCAACGGGCGACGAGCTTTCTGCTTGTGCTAATAGCGACGTGACGCCGACTATAGCTGAGATTCTAGATTCGCAGCGCCATCATTCTCAACCCGACAGAATCGCCGTCTCATGGAATCTACCCGTGGTTCTAACTTCTCAAAATCGTGCAACAAACGGGCATGCGTCTCGGGCTTTCGAGTAGCCGCGCACCAGAACTGATCGTGGCTGATAAACGCAAAGCAATCGCCATTAGACGGTACAACGTATGCGTCCCAGCCGTAAACGAAGCACGGGACAATGAACGCTGTTAGATCGGCAAGCTCGTCGGCGCGAAACCAGTGGCCATTGGCGACACCGAGGGGTCTCAACTCGCCGAATCCCATACGCATACGCTCCATCAATCGCCAGCCACTCTTCACAAGTTGCGAACTGCCAGCGTGCCAGTAGCGAAGCCAAAGGAGTGCTCCATAGAAATTTGCCTCGTCGCCAGAGGTGCCGAGCATTGATACCAATCGTGCGAAATAGGTCACACGCAAGGGCGTTTCGGGATAGGGCAGCGTGATGCAATTCGCTTCCGGCGTCTTGTAGTACAGGTCACCGTCCTCACCGACGCAAATGCCAGTGCTCCATGAGTTCTTAGTTACAAACTCCCGAACCTCTGCGTCCGTCAGTACATGCACCGCGTTGTTGTCCTTCAAAACAGACGTTGTGGTAACCCGTCGCCAACGCGCCTGAACTTCGTCACGCCCGTTCGCGCTGCTCGCCCAGCAGCACCTGTACATTCATCTTCCGTTTGCCGCGGAAGATGGTGACCGTCACAGTATCTCCTGCGCGGTGCTTGTTCATCGCGTTGGATAAATCTTGCTGATCTCCGATGGGATCGCCATTAATGGCCACGATGAGATCGCCGCCAATCATGATTGGCGATGCGCCGAGGTACGCGCGCTGGTCGCCACCCTTCAGTCCGGCGCGATCGGCTGCGCCACCTGCGACAACACGAATAATCAGCACGCCGTAATCGGCCGGCAAGCCGATCTCCTGGGCCAACTCGGGCCCAATCGGCAGCGAAACAATCCCCAGCGACGGCCGCCGTACCGTGCCTAGCGTGATGAGATCATTCAGTACAGCTTTGGCAGTGTTGATCGGAATGGCGAATCCAATTCCAGCGCTCTGGTTGGAGCCGCCGGTCGCGATCATGCTGTTGATGCCGATGACTTCGCCGTGCGAGTTTAGCAGCGGCCCGCCGGAATTGCCTGGGTTGATCGCCGCGTCGGTCTGAATCGCTTCCTCGATGTATGCGCCTTCGGGGCTGCGAATGGGCCGCAGCGAGCTGATGATGCCGCGTGTCATCGTGCCCGCAAGGCCGAAGGGGTTGCCGATGGCAAATACCTTCTGCCCCACCTGCAGGTTCTTGGACTCGCCCAGCACCGCCGGCGTCAGTTCCGGCGCCTTAATCTGCACCACGGCGAGATCGTGCGCGCGGTCGCGGCCAATCACGGTCGCGTGATAGGTCTTCTTATTGTGCAGGGTGACGTCGACCTGCTGGGCATCTCCCACAACGTGGTAGTTGGTAAGGATATGGCCGTCTTTGTCGATGATGAAGCCCGACCCCTGGCCCTCCTGCGGCACGGGGCCCCAGAAAAAATCGTACGCCACGGTCTTCGAGGTGATGTTCACCACTGCGGGTATGACCCGGTGATAGACGTCGATGTTGTTTTGCTCTTCCGGGTCGAGCTTCTCCGGCCCGGCGGCCTCACTCAACTCGACGTGCCCGGGACGCGATAAGACGTCAGCAATCGGATTGGTACCGTGGTGATGGGTCGTGATCCAGTAGAAGGCGCTGGCGAGGAGAATACCCAGAATGAAAGGTCGCAAGAATCTCATGATCTATGAACTTCCTCGATCAAAAAGACAGTAAGGAAAATAGACGTGATCTATAGAAAAGTGTACCGAAAACCGCGGGCTTTAGACATCTAGGGTGACATAAGAGATCGCCAGCTTTGGGGAGTAGCGCACGCCGGCCGATATCGGTTGTCGACCTAGCTGACGGCTCCGACCAGCACAATCGGTGAGGTAGGCTTGTCCGATCCGGCTTCGTTCTCAATCGTGATCGCGAACGCTTTGGCTTGGACCCCCTCGGGCATGGGATGGTCCATTACGACCGCATTGCCGTGCTCGTCGGGCTTGAAGACGCCAGCGGCAATTGGAGCTCCATGGGCAGGAATCACCCACAGCTCATACGCCTTGCCCTCGGGTACAGCCGGAAGATTGCTGGCCATCAGCATCATGCGACGCTGCGTGGGGCTGAAGATGGCCGTGCCCGACGGTTCCTTCGCCGATTTCTGTGGACTAAGCGAGACATGCACCGCGTCCGGCGATGTCAGCAGCCTGAGCTCCTGATTCGTGCGCTCGAGCTCGATGCTCTGGTCCTGATTGCGGTTCTGCAACTCGGCAAGCTGATCGCGCAACGTACGATTGCCACGCCACAACAGAATCACGAAAACCAGCATTACCAAGGCCGGAATCAGCCACCATAACCAGTTTCGCCGCGTGGTTGCTTCGGGGGCCGGGGCTGAGACTCCACGCGGTTCGGATGCGATGGCCCGCATAAGTCGTTCCTTGCTGCGCGCGGGCGGCTGGGGACCGCTAGTGGTCAGTCCCAGCAATCCCAGATCGCCGCGCACGGTCTGCAATTCGCGCCGGCAGGCGGCACAAGTCTCCAGATGCTCTTCGAACGCTACCCGTTCGGCTCCGGTAAGCTCATCGAGCGCGTAAAGCGCCAGATTGTCAGCGAATTGTTCGTGCGTGCTCACTAGTCTTTCGGGGCCTAAACCCCTCCCATTTAAAAGCCGCTTGACGCTGGCCGAAAGGCCATCTCACCCCGCAAACTTCGCCCGCAACTGCTGCAGCCCACTCCGAATCCGGGTCTTGATCGTCCCCAGCGGCTCGCCCGTCTTCTCCGCGATCTCGGTATGTGTCAGGCCCTGAAAATATGCCAGTTCCAAAGCAGTTCGCTGGACGGGGCTCATCTCCGCCAGGACTGCCCGAACCTTCTCGACGATCAGCCCCCGCTCGGCTTCGTCACACAAGTCAGGGCCGCCGGCGATGACGCAATCTTCAATGTCGACCTCCGGCCGCCGTTTGCGCAGCCGGTCAATGGCGCGATGCCGGGATATTACCGCAAGCCACGCCGCCAGGCTGCCGCGACTGGCGTCAAACGCGTCCGGATTGCGCCAAAGCTGCACAAAAACGTCCTGCAGAACATCCTCTGCCGCGCTCGTCTCCTGGAGCACCCGCAGCGCCACGGCATACACCACTTTGGCATAGCGGTCGTAAAGCTCCGACATGGCCTGCTGGTCGCCGGCTCGAATACGCGCCACCAGCCTCATGTCGTCGGCTGGTTCGCCTCGGCCTGGAACGCTATTCGTAATCGGCTCCATAAGTAATACGTGCGTAAGCGGCTCGCAGATTGTAACCCAGTCCGGATGAGTCCGCATGAGCACACGTTGTAAACTGAATACAGGCTATTCTCCCCGCGCCGATTGCAATGCTTCCGCCTTGTTTTCGCGTCAGGAAAGGACTCTTTTTGAGCACCAGCATTCGCAATATCGCCATCATCGCCCACGTGGACCACGGCAAGACGACGCTTGTCGATGCCATGTTGAATCAGAGCGGCATCTTCCGCGCCAACGAGACGCACGTGGAACGGGTGATGGACTCCAACGAGCTGGAGCGCGAGCGCGGCATCACCATCCTGGCCAAAAATACCGCCATCTTTTATCACCACATCAAGATCAACATTGTCGACACACCCGGCCACAGCGACTTCGGCGGGGAAGTGGAGCGTGCGCTGGAAATGGTCGACGGCGTAATGCTGCTGGTGGATGCCAGCGAAGGCCCGCTACCGCAGACGCGCTACGTGCTCAGCAAGGCGCTGGAAGCCAAGCTGCCGCCAATTCTCGTGATCAACAAAATCGACCGCCCTGACGCGCGCTCACAGGAAGTCCTGAACGAAATCTACGATCTGTTCATTGACCTCGACGCCGGCGACGACCAGCTCGACTTCCCTGTCCTCTACACCAACGCGAAGTTGGGAACGGCCACGACCGACGTGGATCAGGCCGGCGTCAATCTACAACCGCTGTTTGAAGCAATCGTGAACACGATTCCAGTGCCGAAAGGCGATGCCAACGGCCCGCTCCAGGTGCTGGTTGCCAATCTCGATTACAGCGACTATCTCGGGCGTCTGGCGATCGCGCGAGTCTTCAATGGGACGCTGCGCACTGGCGAAGATGTCGCCATCGCTAAACGCGACGGATCGCTGGAGAAGATCAAGATCACCAAGCTGTTCTCGTTCTCCGGGCTTAAGCGCACCGACATCGACACGACCGAATTAGGCGACATCGTCGCCGTCGCCGGCGTGACCGGCATCAACATCGGCGAGACCATCACCGACGTCGAGAACCCGGCGCCGCTGCCGGTCATCACCATCGACGAGCCAACCATCGCCATCCAGTTCATGGTGAACACCTCGCCGATGGCCGGCCGCGAAGGCCAGTATGTCACCTCGCGCAATCTGCGCGAGCGCCTGGAAAAAGAGCTGCTGACCAACGTATCTCTTCGGGTCGAGGACACCGATAGCACCGATTCGTTCAAAGTCATGGGTCGCGGCGAGTTGCAGCTGGCCATCCTCATCGAGATGATGCGCCGCGAAGGTTTCGAGCTCGCGGTCGGCAAGCCGGAGATCGTCACCAAACATGTGGACGGCAAGTTGATGGAGCCGGTCGAGCGGCTCACCATTGATGTTCCCGATGCGTTCGTCGGCGTGGTGATCGAGAAGCTCGGCGGCCGTAAGGCGCAGATGCAGAAGATGCACAACCATGGCTACGGCCGGGTGCGCATGGAGTTCGTCATACCTAGCCGCGGCCTGATCGGTCTGCGCAGCGAGCTACTGACCGACACGCGTGGCACGATCGTCATGAACTCGCTCTTCGATGGCTACATGGAGTGGCAGGGCGACATTCCGCATCGCCCGACCGGAGCGCTGGTCGCCGATCGCGCCGGTACGACCACTGCATACGCGCTGTGGGGACTGCAGGAACGCGGCGAACTTTTCGTCGGTCCAGGCGTCGAAGTCTACGAGGGAATGGTCATCGGCGAGAATTCGCGCGACAACGACCTGGATGTGAACATCGTCCGCGAAAAGAAGTTGACGAACATGCGCTCGTCGACCGCCGATGACGCAATCCGGCTGGTGCCCTTCAAGAATCTGAACCTGGAGCAGGCAATCGAGTTCATCGCCGACGATGAGTTGGTGGAAGTGACGCCAAACCATCTGCGCCTGCGCAAGAAAATTCTCCAGTCCAATCGCCGCCCGCGCCGCAATGCTCAGCCGGCAGCGGTGCCAGCCGGGTGAAAGCCGGCTAAACGAAAATCGGTAGTGGCTCGTGTGAACCACTACCGAGATTCCGTACTATTCCCGCTCAGGCTTAACGCTGCCGTTGACCGCGCTTGCTGCCATCCGACGCGCTCGTACGTTCCGCGCTGCTCCCTGGTGCCCGTTCGTTCAGCTGCCCGTCGAGCCGTTTCGAATGTCTTTGAAACAGAGTGGTTAAGGTAAAAAGGTCGTACTGATCATCGTCGACGAGATCACATTCGTCGTTGTAGAAGGACATCCATTCTTCTCAATTCTCTAGCCCTGGCTTCTCCCTTGCCAACTCAATTGTAAATCTTCGAGGGGCAGCTTGGAAGCACTTGCGGCAAAATCAGCGGGGTGGACATCTTTGCCAAGTTTCCCACTTAAGACCGTGATTTTGGCTATCACTTGATACGAAGCTCCACATTAGAGTTTTAAAATGGCCCCAAACACAAACTATTCCCCACTTATGACTATTCGACTTCAGCAGCAAACCGATGTGAGGCCTTGGGAGGGCTCGCCGGCACCGCATCATTTTTCGATCAGGCAATATTCCCCGATCTTCTGGTCTGTCGCTGGGTCCGCCGATGCAGCGTACAGGTCGACGTTATTGCAGTCGTACATGCCCCAATTCTTCGGTAACCGCACCATCAGGTATGTGCCCGGCTCAGGCGCTTTACAGCTACCCGGCCCCTTATTACAGCGCAGTTCGAACGATGCTTTGGCCCTCTCGGCCACATTGGCTTGTGTCACGTTAACGATCACGACGTCACTAACCACCGCCGAACTCTTTACCGTAATGGTGGACTTGTCTTGCGCTACAGCCTGAATACCTGCCACCACCAGGAGGAGAATCAGTGCCTGCTTCATGAGCGTAAGCCTCCTCGGAAGGAATCGATGAAGGCAGCCCTGTTGTGGCCGAACCAACCGGAAGACACCTGGGATCGTCACGCACGATCGTCGAACCCGGCTGCCTTACAGCTTGATCATCGCTCCGCTTGTTGCAGGTGTCTGTGACGCATGACTCACCGCAGCGTGTGCAGGCTTCATGATCAGCATGCATGTCTAAAAACATCTACACAAGCTCAGCCAGTGCTGCTAGTCTGGCCGGCTCTGCTAACCGCGGCTGCGACACTGCGTCTTAGCTTGCAAGGTTTTCCAATGTCGGGGCAGAAGTTTGCTGAAAACGGGCGGTTGAGATTGGTTCTCGGCATTGAGAGCTCTTGGGTAGAGAAATGATTCGCGAACGAATGCTTGCCGGTTTTCGAATAATAACGGCGCTTCTGTTGACGCTTTCCTTGGCCGGGTGCGGTGGGTTCTTCCCTTCCAAGAACACGATTACCTCGCTCTCGATTTCTCCCAATGGGGCGTTCATCGTGCCGGAGGGAACGGAGCAGTACAGTGCCACGGCCACGTTCGGCGACAACAGCACAGGCGATGTCACCTCGTCGGTGACCTGGGCGTCGTCGCAAACCAGCGTCGCTACCATCAACGCCTCCGGCTTGGCCACTGGCGTAGCTTTAGGCACGACCAGCATCACTGCAAAATCCAGCAATAATGTCACCGCGAGCACTACGTTGACGGTGAGCGCTAAGACGGTGACGGCTCTCACCATCAGCCCGACGAACGCTTCCATCTCGCTTTCATCTGACCAGATGCAGCAGTTCACGGCGATTGCTACCTTCTCTGACGGAACGTTCAGCAACGTCACAAGTCTCGTGGACTGGGTGTCGAGTGCCCCGGGTGTAGCGGTCATCATCTCCACCGGCTTAGCCAGTCCCGTTGCCCTTGGGACGACAACCATAGAAGCTTCTTACGGCGGCCAGATTGCAACCACAATTCTGGCGGTCACTCAATAGCTCGAGTGGAAAGTCGCAGGAAGTTATGGGAGGGATCCGGCTGCTATATCTCATCCCCCAGCGCGTGGGGAGGCGAGACCGCACAGGCTGACTCACTTGCTACACTTACATCATGTCCGACGAGCGCGCGCGCAAGATCAGGCTGATGCTCTTCGATGTCGACGGCGTGATGACCGACGGCACCATCTTTCTCTTCCCTGCTCCCGGAGCGGGCTCCGGCCGCGGCACGCATGAGCATCGCGAAAAGATGGCTGACGCGGGTGGTTTCGGCATCGCCAGCCACGACGTCATCGAAGCCAAAGGGTTCAACGCACACGACGGCACCGGGTTCTCGCTCGCGCGCCTGGGCGGGCTGAAGACCGGCCTCATCACAAAGCGAATTTCGGAGACGGTGGCGCTGCGCGCGAGAGATCTGAAGCTCGAGCACGTCTATCAGGGCCAGCAGGACAAGGCTGCCGCGTTTTACGAAATTCTGGAGAAGAGCGGGCTGCGCGCCGACGAGGTTTGCTACGTCGGTGACGACGTCATTGATCTGCCTGTCATGCGGTTGTGCGGCCTGGCGATCGCAGTGAAGAACTCGCGCGAGGAAGTCGTGCGCGAGGCGCACTATGTCACGCCGCACGAGGGTGGACACGGCGCCGTGCGCGACGCCATCGAATACGTCCTGCGTGCGCAGGGGAAACTTGAGCGCGCGGTCGACGATTACATCCGTTCCCGCAGCCAGGATCCCGCAGCGCAGGTCCAATGATTCCCAGCGCAGATGCTAGAACCAGCATAAGTCGGGACACGACCTCTCTTTTTAGTTGCCCTCAGAAGAAGCCGATTTGTTTTGGGTTAGCTTCGCCTGCGTGGGATGAGCAGCCCGTTGCTGCGCCTTCTTCCGCTCGGCGAGCTTCTTGCGGTTAAAGTCATTGATGACGCGCACCACGTAGGCATGCGTCTCGCGATACGGCGGAACGCCGTTGTACTGCTGCACCCGCTGTGGGCCGGCATTGTAGGCAGCCAGCGCCTTGGGAATATCGCCGTTGTATTGCAGCAGCAACTCGCGCAGGTAACGCACCCCGCCATCGACATTGTCGGCGGGATCGAAGCTGTCCTTTACACCCAGCTTGCTGGCGGTCGCGGGCATGAGTTGCATCAGGCCTTGCGCGCCCTTGGGGGAGACCGCCTGAGGATTGTTGGCGCTCTCGGCGGCAATCACGCTGGCGATGAAGTCGGCGTCAATCTGATGTTGGCTGCTGGCCGCGGCAACGATGGCCTTCAGGTCTTTGGCGGACGTCGGCTGGGCGGCTTCCTTCGGCTCGCGCGGTGCGGGCTCATAGCTTTCGATCTCGGCGGTGGGGACATCGACGTATCCGCCGGCCGGATCATTGCTCATGTACAAGCGCGTGGTTTCGCCAATGACTTCGTGATGTTCGTGGCGCAGGCTGAAGCCGTTGCGCAGATTGGCCAGCTCGGCGGCGTGAAGCGGAAGCGCGAGCATCGCGACCACCGCGACTTGTAAGTACCTACGCATTCACCTTTACTCTCGACCCGAGTACCTGCTCAACCGCAGCAGCAACGCCGCTTTCGTCATTGTGCAGCGTGATCGTCCAGCCACTCTGCTTCAAGTCGTCGGACGCATTTCCCATGATGACCGGATGCCCAGCAAAGGTCAACATTTCCACATCGTTGTAATTGTCGCCGATGGCCATGACCTCACTGCGGCTAAGCCCGCGGTGTGTCGCCCAGCGCTCCAGCGCGTGCCCCTTGGAGCAGCCAGCGTTGAGGACGTCGACGATGGTGAGGTTGCGGTGGTCGTATTGCGTGCGAAGCACGGTGAACTCGTTGGCAAAGCCTAACTCTTGCAGTCGCCTCTCTGCGGTCTTCATCAGATCAACCTCGCCACAGAACATGACCTGTATGGGGTCTTCGACGAGCGACTTCTCGATTGGTTTCACATACTCGATGTAGGGCGCGTTCTTTTCCATCCAGCGCTGGATGACGCCATACAGCCGCTCATGCTCTTCGCAGATAATTGCGCCCATGCCGTCGCGATCGAAGGTGATCACGGTGTTGTCGCGGAACTCGCGCATGGAGCGGCAGATATTGATTGCCGTGTGCTTCGGCAGCAGGTCGCGGTGAAACGATTCGCCACGGGTGGAGCGCGTCAGCGCGCCATTGGAGCTGATGATCCAGAGATCGAAGCCCAGCAACTTCGCAATGGGCAGCGCGAAGTCGTGACGGCGGCCGGTCACAAGCACGGTTTCGATCCCGGCCTGATGGGCGCGTTCGAGCGCGTCCAGATTGGCGGGCGAAATCTGCGAGCGGGAGTCGAGCAAGGTGCCGTCGATGTCGATGGCGATGAGGCGAACAGAGCTCACCTGATTAGTGTAGAGGATTGCCCGACGAGGAGCACTCGTGATTCGGGCTGCCCCACGTCTGGCGTGTGGGTACTCGCAGCCCGATTCTACTCAGGTCTCGAACACCGTGAGACCTGGGGCCTCACTGGTCAAAGCTATCGCTCGACCGCCATGCCCACCGCATTCCCCCCGCCGAGACAGAGCGCGGCAATTCCCTTGTGCACGTCGCGGCGGATCATCTCATAGATCAATGCGGTGAGAATCCGCGCTCCAGTCGCACCAATGGGATGCCCGTACGCCACCGCTCCGCCGTTTACGTTGACTTTGTTGAGGTCGAGTCCGAGCTCGCGGGTTACGGCAATCGCCGCGACCGCGAACGCTTCGTTGATCTCGTAGAGGTCGACGTCTTCGTTCTTCCAGCCGGTCTTCTTCCAAAGCTGGCGCACGGTTTCGACCGGTGTCATCATCACCCATTCGGGAGCAAGACCGCTGGCAGCTTGCGCGACGATGCGCACCATCGGCTTCAGTCCCAGTTCTTTCGCTTTGCTCGCCGACATCACCATCAGCGCTGCCGCGCCATCGTTCACGCCCGGCGCATTGCCCGCTGTGACAGTGCCATCTTTCTTAAACGCCGGTTTCAAAGCGCGCAGCGCCTCAATGGTCGTGTCCTCGCGCGGTGACTCGTCGATGTTGAACAGCACCGGAGACGCCCCCTTTTTCTTGGCGGGAATCTCCACCGGGACGATCTGGTCTTTAATGCGGCACTCCTTAATTGCACTGACGGCCTTGCGATGGGAGTTCAGCGCGTACTCGTCCTGCTGCTCGCGGGTGATGTGATACTTCTCGGCCACATTCTCGCCGGTCGTACCCATGTGGTAGTCGTTGTAGACGTCCCACAGGCCGTCGTGCACCATCGCGTCTACGACCTTCTGATCGCCAAGGCGGAATCCTTTGCGCGCGTTCTGCAGCAGATAAGGCGCGTTGGTCATGCTCTCCATGCCGCCCGCGACGACTACTTCTACGTTGCCGGTCTCTATGCCTTGCGCGGCGAGTGCCACGGCCTTCAATCCCGAGCCGCATACTTTGTTGATGGTCATGGCACTGACCCGGTCCGAGAGTCCGCCCTTGAGCGCAGCCTGGCGCGCGGGATTCTGCCCCAGCCCTGCGCTGACGACATTGCCCATGATGACTTCATCGACGCTATTGGGGTCGACGCCAGCGCGCTTCACGGCCTCGCGCACCACTAGGGCACCCAACTGCGGTGCGGTGAAGTCTGAAAGTGATCCTTGAAACTTGCCGATGGGAGTACGCACAGCAGACACAATGACAATATCTTCAAGTGCCATAGATAGCTCCTGCAATGAAGTCGCAACCGAACATTATAAGATGGAGCTGACTTGTCCTCCGACGCACAAATCCCTATCAAACCGCCGGTTGCTACGACCCCACCGCGCCGACTGCTGGCTCCGTGGTGGCACACGCTTATCTTGATCGCCGTGCTTCTGCTGGTTTCGCTCAATGGCACGCAAGGCAAACACCCGCTAACCGAGGCGAGCGGCAGCAAGCTGCCAGAGTACCTCGCAACGATGGCCTGGGAGTGGATGCTGGTGGGCATGGTGTGGCTGGGCATTCGCAAACGCGTCAGTATGCGCGAGCTGATTGGAGGGCGCTGGGCTAACTGGGAGGATTTCTTCCTCGATGTCGTCTATGCCGCTGCCTTTTGGGGATGCGCAATGTTTGTACTCGGCGGAATGGCCAAGCTGATGCATCTCGACGAAGGCGGCAAGATGGAAGCGATGCGCAAGTCGCTAGGCTTTCTCGCGCCGGGCAGCCGGCTGGAGCTGGCGGTGTGGTTTTGCGTCAGCACCACCGCCGGGATTTGCGAGGAGATCATCTTTCGCGGTTATCTGCAACGCCAGTTCGCGGCAATGAGCAATTCGATGCTGGTTGGTGTACTCCTTTCGGCGGCCGTGTTCGGCGCCGCGCACGGATATGAAGGCATGGCGCGCATGCTGCTCATTGCGGTTTTCGGTCTGATGTTCGGTCTGCTGGCATGGTGGAGGAAGAGCCTGCGGCCGGGAATGATTGCCCACTCGTGGCACGATGCACTGAGCGGCGCTGTGCTGCGTCTGCTGCGATGAACGAGCCGGAGGAACCGCAATTCTTCACGGCGATATGCAAGCACATCGCTTCCAATCACACGTCCGACGCAACTTTTTTTGATTCTCTCTGCGGGCGCGGGCGCGACCGAATCGACGCTCGACAATCTCGCAAGCAATCACCGATGTGCGTGCATCATTTCCTGAGCATGCGAAATCGCCAGTGTTCATGCGGCTTCCCGCGTGCGCGCCGGCGGTGGTGTAACCAGCGAACTCGCGCGAGGACCGGTTCGGATGAGGAACAGGGAAGAGATCGAGGAGCAGCGTTGCCGAACTGCGCACTTGGACGCGCGTTTTTTGCTTGACTATTTTTTTTATTGACTCTATACAACTATCAAATTGCGATGATGTGACGTCGCAATGTTCCATGAAAATGGAAAAGGGAGAATAGAAACAATGGCAACCAAAAAGGCTGCAAAGAAGGCCGGTAAGAAGGCCGCAAAGAAGACCAGCAAGAAGCACTAAGCCTGATCTTCAACTGAGCTAAAGGGGACGCGCGAGCGTCCCCTTTGGTTTTTGGCTCACAGACTCAGTTCACGCTCACCGCATGTTTCGCAGGACGTGCCAGCGGCTCCTCCTGCTCCGGGCAGATGCTGTTATACGAACAGCGCGCGCATCCCTGGCTTGGCTTGGGCTCGAACTCCCCGGCAACAATCTTCGCGGCGATCTCCTGCACCAGCGTCTGCGCGTCGCGCAGCTGTTTCAGCGAACGCTGCGACTCCACGGCGGCGCCATTCTGCAGATTGAGGAAGACCAGACCCGAGGGCTTGTGTCCCATGCTTTGCGCGGCGAGGGCGTAAATCGAAAGCTGCAGGCTGTCGTCGGCGTCCTCCTGCGTCTTCGGCTTGCCGGTTTTGTAGTCGATGATCGCGACTTCGCCTCCACCGAGATCGTCGAGCCGGTCGAGCCGCCCATGCACGCGCGCGCCGCCGATTTCAATGACGAACCGCTTTTCGGTGTGCAGGATCTTGCCTGCCGGGCGCGCCAGCTCCGAACGCAACAGTGAGGCGAGCTGCTCTCGTCCATATCTCTCATACATCTCCCGCTGCAAAGGCTCGGAAATGTTGGCCTTCGAGAACTCGTCGAGGAAACACGTGATGACGGTTTGTTCGTCAGGCGGACGGCCGGCCTGCACACCATCGAAGTACGCCTTCAGAGCCAGGTGCATGGCGTTGCCGAACTGCAGAGGGGCGCTGGCATCCTCAGGCAGCCGCCAGTCATAGCGCAGCTTGTATTTCAGGGGGCAGTGTTCATACGTCTGTAGAGCGCTGGCGCTCAACTCCAGCAGGCGCGAATCCTCACGCGGCGCAAGCTGCGTCCACCGCGAAACCACCAGCGGCGCTTCCTCAGCCCCGGCATGAATCTGTGCGATGGGCGGAGGCGGCAGTTGCCGCCAGTTGAGCGCTCCCTCCAACCCCGCCGCGGCATACACAAGCTCGCGCATGTACTTGGGAGGGGGCGCCGGCTGCTGCTTGTCCTTTCCGACCTTGCCGCACAGATATAACTCATCCATCGCCCTCGTCATGGCCACGTAGAACAGCCGGCGCTCTTCCTGTGCCTGGCGCGTTTTGGGATCGGCATCCAGAAGTTCGTTGCTGCTGCGTAATAGGACAGGGAACTCGACCAGCGATTCCTTGTAGTTGCTTGGCAGACTTTGCGAGGCAACGCGAATCACGAACACACGGCGAAACTCCAGGCCTTTGGCGGCGTGGACGGTCATCAACTGCACCGCGTCGTGGCCAATGTCGTCGCGCAGATCATTTGGTTCCAGGGCTGCAACCGGATCGTCCTCGTCGCTCTCTTCGACCAAAGCGCCGCCAGCCTCCCCGCAGAAGGTAGCTACGTATTCCAGGAACTCGTGCAGCGTTCCTTCACCGCTGATCTGCTTCGGCTTCTTCGACCAGCGGTCGGCAAAGTCGCGCAGACGGCGCAGCGGCATCGAGTCCGGCAATTCGAACCCGCGCTGCGCGACGCTCATCGCCGCGGAAAGCGTGTTGCCCTCGGCGAGGACTTCGCTGCGAGCGTCGCGGATCGTCTGGATGACCGCAGACCCACCGGGAACCTTCTCGAGTGCTGCCTCTGCGCTCGCGCCCTGCCCGCACAGTGCGAGTTCGGCGCGGAAGCACTCCGCATCGACGTGGAATTTCCCCAACGCGGCGACGCGAAACAGCGCCACCGGATGCGACGAATCAAGAATGCGCAATGCCGCCATGGCATCACGCAGCTCGGGCGTTCGAAACAAGTCTGCTCCCCGGACGCGTACCGGAATGCCGCGGCGGGTCAATTCGGCCACGACTTCCTCGCGATGGTAGTGGCTGCGATAGAGCACTGCGACCTGCTTGTACTCGAGCGTTGGATCATCGCGTCGCATGGTCGCGATGGTGTCGGCGATGAATGAGCCTTCATGTTCGCTGCCACCGTGCGCCACGGCTTGCACCGGCAATGCATGTGACAGCGCGGGCTCGCGCGCGAGCCGGTCGCAGCTCAGGGGCTCGCGCGTCCAGCTCTGATCAACGCTAAGAATCGCAGGGTTGCACTGAATCGCTTGATACGCGCAGCGCAAGATCGGCGGCGTTGAGCGGCGATTGGCAGACATGGTGACGCGCCTGACGCGGTCGGGACCGAAGGTCTGCAGGAATTGATCGAAGGCGCCGCTGGTTGCGCCGCGAAATTGATAGATAGCCTGGTCAGGGTCGCCAACTGCGAAGACGTTGGCTTCCTCGCCCGCTAGCAGGCTGGCCAGCTTGATCTGCGCGACGTTGGAGTCCTGAAATTCATCGATGAGGATGAAGCGTGCCCGCCGCCGTGCGCGCTCCAGCACGGACTTACGTCGCACTAGCAGGTCAACGGCACGGGTCATGATGTGACCAAAGGTCCCCAGGCCTTCCCTTTTCAGTTCCTCTTCGGCGAAGCGAAAGGCGCGCGCAACCTCTCGGCAGCGGCCCAACACCTCTTCGTCGGTCATAGCTTCGGCGTCCTTGCGCTTGGCCATGCGGGGCAGCGGGAGTTCGTGTCGCTCCAGTTTCGCAACGTATTCGTCATAGTCGTCAGGCATGCGCAGCTCGTCATGGCAGCTGCTGAAAAACTTCAGCAGGTCGTCAAGGAATTTTCCCGGCGATGCGGCCTTGATGTAGTGCTGCAACTGCATTTCGCCGATGCGCCGGCGCAGGAAGACGAACAGGTCCTTGTCATCGAGCAGCTCGAACGTCGCGCCGGCATCGCGCAGCAGCATGTAGCAGTAGCCGTGAAACGTATGCGCCTGCAGACCGTCTTTCAGCAGACGGCGTGCGGCGCGCTGGCGGTCCATGTCCGGATAGAGCGACGGTTGCTGCCTGGGATAGAGGATTGCGGCAACCCGCGCGATCAGCTCGGCGGCGGAGTTGCGCGTGTAGCTCACGGCAAGGATTTCCTCGGGCTTCGCGGCACCGCTTTGAATGAGCTGCGCGATGCGGCGCGCGAGGACCGTAGTCTTGCCCGTGCCGGCTCCGGCGACGACCAGCATGGGGCCATGGACGTGCTCGATGGCGAGGCGCTGCTCAGGGTCGGGGAGGAATTCGCGATGGCCGTTGCTGGACAGAGCCAAACCTCAGTCGAACAAAAAGCGAAGCTAACATTATATGCGATGCGGCCGGTCAGCAGATGTGGAAAACCCGGCGAAAATTCTCTGCGCAGCAGTTCCGGAATTTGGTTACTGGATTTCGGCCCGCGCGATAACCAGCGCGGCAATGGCCGCGGTCTCGGCGCGAAGAATCGTATCGCCTAGCGAGCATGCGACGAATTGCGCGGCCGAGAAGCTTCGCAACTCTTCCGGCGCCCAGCCGCCTTCGGGGCCGACGGCCAGCGTAAGCGAACGCACCTCGGATTGAGCCCGTAGAACGTCGGCCAGCATAAGGTCGCGTTCGTTTTCGGCGAGAACGATTTTCAATCCATGCGAGCTGTCTTCGACTTGGCCGATCTCGCCGTCGTTCTGTGCCGTCGCTACGGGACTCAATCCTCCAGAGAGCAATCCTACCCCGGGCTTTCGCCCTGGGCCAACTTCACTTCCGTCGCCACGCGGCTCGTTCTTGCGCGTTTCATCGATGCCTTCCGAAAGAACAACCAAGCCTTCGTTACGTGGCTCTTGAATCCACAACACATCCTTCATCTTTACCGGTGGGGTGATTTCTGGCGGCGTAGCCCGGCGGGATTGTTCCGCCGCTTCGCGGGCAATACGGCGCCAGCGCTCAACGCGTTTCGCGGCGACCTGCGCTAGGTGCCTCTCGGTGCGGCGGGCGATCACGGGGATGATCTCGGTTACGTTCAGTTCGGTACACTTCTCGATGGCCCACTCCATGCGGTCGAACTTGAAGATGGCCAGCAGCAGCGTGACCGGCACAACATCGCGCGACGCCACCTCCTCGCCGAGCGTGAACTCCACTCGATCATCGGCGACGATGCTAACCGTAGCGCGATAGACCTTCTCGCCGCATGCGACCTCGAACTCCTGCCCTACGCGTGCTCGCAACGTTCGCGCCAGATGTGCTGCGTGCGCTCCCGTGAGGACGGCGTGATTGGCGGAGAACTCATCGGCAATCCAACGGCGGCGAGTCATCGGGTGAAGAGTAGCAGAATGGTCGCGATGGCCAGAGCGGCATAGGCACCCCCGAACATGCGATTCTGGCGGGTGAGGGTTTCTTCGTCGAAGGCACCGCTGTTAAGCAGGAACTCGAAGGCTGAGACCATGCCCACCAGCAATGCCATAATCAACCAGCGCTCCTGCCGCATGTGCTCGGCCACGATAAAGACAATCGCGGCGGCCGACAGGCCAAAGTAGATGATGCCGCCGATGCGTGCACGCTTACGGCGCTTCGGGTTCTCATAGCGAACCAGCACGATGCGCGCCAGCTCTCGCGGCCTTGCCAGCCGCGCCAACGCGGGGAGCGTCGTGACGATCAGCAGAAACCAGGCGTAGATACGGAGTGCGTTGTCCAAAGGCAGTTGTCAGTTGTCAATGGCCAGCCGGGGCGTCGTGATACGAACTCACTCTGCAAGTATCCTTGAACCTCGCTCTAGTCTCTCGAGCCCAAGCCGCCGGCTTTGGCCATTGCTGAAGACTACAGCATCGTGACTACGCCGCTAGCCAGGTCATAGTATCCGGCAACAACTTTGAGCTTCCCGTCTTTCAACAGCCCCGCGATTACCGGTGAAGACTCGCTCAGCAGCCTGGCCTGAATCTTGGCGTTGGCCTTGATGGCCGCTTCCAGATTGTGGCCCGCCTCGTCGACCGCGGGCTGGAGGTGGGGAAACAGCGAGCTGATCTGGCCGGGGACCTCTTTACCCTGGATGGCAGCCTTCACCGCTCCGCAATTGGCATGGCCCATCACCAGGATGACCTTCGTCCCCAGCACCGCGGCGCCGTATTCCAGGCTGCCGATGATCTCAGGCGTGATGACATTGCCGGCAACGCGGGTCACGAACATATGACCGATGCTTTGGTCGAAAACCAATTCGACCGGCACGCGCGAGTCAGCGCAAGACAGCACGGCGGCGAACGGCTCCTGCTTCTCGGCTGTGTCCTGCTTCAGAATCTCAAGGTTGTGCTGCGGTGATGTGAGTTTCTCGTCAGCGTATCGCTTGTTTCCCGCGGTCAGCTCGGCGAGCGCGGCATCGGGAGTGGAAACGTCCTGCGCCCAGGCCGGCGTGGGGACAGCAAGCTCAAGGCCGCCCATCGCGAGGCTCGCGGCCGTGCCTGCGAGACCTATTTGCAACATACGGCGGCGAGACAAATTCATTGCCGAAGATTCGTTCATACCAGCTCCATTCATGGTCATTGACTGCGGTGTTAGCCTCTCCCATCGGGCGCGAACTTGCAACCCTAATGTGCAATAATTGCGACGCTATGGGCGCTACGATTCTTCGTTGTAACATCCTCGCCGCACTCTTCCTCAGTTCGTTCATCCCTGTGGTGGCGCAAAGTTCGAAACCAGCAGCGCCGCAGGCTTCGCAATCGCAGCAGGACGATGCTATAGAGCTGGTCAAGCAGGGCGAAAAGCTGGCGGGCGAAGGCAAGGCCGACGAAGCGATGGCCCTTTATGAACGCGCTTTACAAATCAATCCTGAGCTTTATCAGGCGCAGCTCTTCATGGGAGTCGCCCTCGATTTGCAGGCCAACTACGACGAGGCGCGCAAACATCTGTCGAAAGCCATCGATCTGGCGCCACCGCAGTCCGCGGTACAACCCTTGCGCGTGATGGCCGTGTCGTACGCCTTCCAGTGCAACACCGACAAAGCTGCGGAATATGAGCGGCGCGCGTTTGATCTGCAATACAAATGGAACAAGCTGACCGATGCCGCGGGCACGGCCGACGAACTGGCCCGCATTTATCTGGAGTGCGGCGACTTCGATAACGCCTTCCAGTGGTATCAAACCGGGCATCTGACAGCGCTGAAGAATCCCAACATCACGCCCGCCGAAAAAGATCTTTGGGAGTTTCGCTGGCAAGCGGCGTTGGCGCGCATCGCGGCACGGCGCGGCCAGGCAGATAAAGCCCGCCAGGACTTGGCGGCGGCCAAGGCCATACTCGACAAGAACAATAATCCCGACCAGGCACGTTTCTATCCCTATCTGGCGGGATACGTGGCGCTGTATACCGGCGACTACAAGGGCGCCATTGCCGACTTGCAGAAGTCCGATCAGAAGGACGTGTTCGTCTTGAGCCTGCTGGCGCAGGCGTATGAAAAATCTGGCGACAAAGCGCAGGCGATCGAGTACTACAAAAAAATATTAACGGTGAACGCACACAATCCGACGAACGCATTCGCCCGTCCGCTGGCGAAGAAGAAGCTGGCGGAGTTACAACCGACGCCGGTCAAGGGTTAGAGACTATTCCAGCTCTTCGGCAAGCCGCTGTGCGGTGTGCTCAACCTTAATCGGCGAACCACTTTTGTCCAGCCCTCCGCGGATCTGCATCACGCAACCAGGACAATCCATCACCACCATCGGCGTGCCGGTGTCTTTGATGTTGGTGAGTTTGCGCTCGAGGATGGGTGCGGAAATCTCCGGCAACTTCAGCGAATAAGAGCCGCCCATGCCGCAGCACATGTCGGCTTCATACATCTCGGCGATCTCGTAGCCGGCTTTGGTGAGCAGCTCGCGCGGCTGCTGTGACACTCCCAAGGTGCGCTTCAGATGACATGAATCGTGATAAGTGACTTTCCCGAGCTTCTGCCCTTCCCGGAACGTCAGCCGTCCTTCATCGACCAGCTTCTTCACCAGGCTCGAGAAGTCGATGACTTTCTCCGCCAGCTCGCGCGCGCGAGGAATTGCGTCCGTTTGTCCCAGGCTCTCGAACGTGTGGATGAAGTCCTGTTTGAGTGCGACCGTGCAGGTGGGACACGCAGAGACGACGTACTGAACGTCGTCGGCAAGCAGTGCGTCAATGTTGTCCTTCGCGTTTTGCGCGGCAACTTCGTAAGCGCCGCTGAAACGCGCGGGCGCGCCGCAGCAGGTCTGCCCCTCGGGAAAGATGACCTCGATGCCAGCTTTGTTCAGGATCTTCACCACCGATTCGCCCATCTCTGGATAGGCGAAGTCGATGAGGCAGCCGGCGTAGAACGCAACTTTCATCTTGCGCGGCGTCTGCTCGATTTTCGCGAAGCGGTCGCGCAGTGGAGTTTCGGAGATTGCCGGCAGGCTGCGAAACTCCGTCATGTCGGAAAGAAATAGCGGCAGATGGCGAATGAAGCCCTCTTTCTTGACCGGCTTCTGCGCCAGCGAGGCCGCGCGCAGCATGGAATGAAACAGCTTTCGATTGTTAACAACTTTGAAGATCGCTTTCTGCGCCAGCGGCTGGCCTTTCTCCACGGCGATGCGGCGGCGCAGCTCGAGAATCAGGCCCGGGATGTCGATTTTGCCCGGACACATCTGCGTGCAATTGCCGCACTGAATGCATAGGCTCTGGATTTCATCGGAAGCCTTCAGTGCGTCGAACCATGCGGTAAGGATAGTGCCGATGCCGCCGGTGTATATCTTGCCGAAAACGTGTCCGCCGACCAGCCGGAACACCGGGCATACGTTCAGGCATGAAGCGCAGCGAATGCACTGCAGCGCCTGCTTGAACTTCGGGTCGTTCGACATCTCGGTGCGGCGGTTGTCCATCAGGATGACGTGCAATTCCTTCGGCGTGCCGTCAGTGTTGGGGACGGGGCCGCTGATCATCGTGAGATAGCTGGTGAGCAGCTGCGCCGTGGCGCTGCGCGGCAGCGCGGTCAGGATCGGAACAACATCGCCGAGGTCGGCGACAAGCTTCTCAATCCCAACGATGGCGACATGAATGTTGGGCAGCGTCGAGACCAGGCGCGCGTTGCCTTCGTTGGTGACGATGACCAGCGTGCCGGTTTCGGCGACCGCGATGTTCGCGCCGGTGATGCCGATCCCGGCACTGAGAAATTTGCTGCGCAGCTTACCGCGGGCGAACTTCACGAGTTTGGGGATGTCCGGCGCCTGGCCCTCCTCAACTTTGTCGCTGAAAACATCGGCGACTTCTTCTTTGGTCATGTGAATCGCAGGCATGACCATGTGCGAAGGCGTCTGACCGGCGAGCTGCACGATCCACTCGCCCAGGTCGGTCTCGCGGACCTCGATGCCGGCGCTCTCCAAGTGCTTATTCAGATGGATCTCTTCCGACGCCATCGACTTCGATTTGACGATGGTCTTTACGCCGTTCTGCTGCGCGAGATTGAGGATGTATTCGCGGACCTTCGCGGGATCGTTGGTACGAAACACCTTCGCTCCCCGCGCCTCGATCTGTTGCGTGAAACGGCCGGCAAGCTCATCGAGGTGGGAAGCCGCATAGCCTTTGCGCTCGGCAATCTGCGTGCGCACGGCTTCAAAGTCGATGCCTTCGTAAGCCTTCTCGCGGCTGGTGCGATAGGCCTCAGAGAAGCGGCCCAGCGCTCCGGTGAGATTGGGGTTGTGCAGAGCGGTGTTGATGGATCTACGAAACGCTTTGCGCATCAGTTCACCTCCGCCACTTCGTCGACGAAGACGATGACGAGTTTCTCCGGGCCGTGTACGCCGATGGTCAGCACACGCTCGATATCGGCGGTGCGGCTGGGGCCAGTGATGAACGAGACGTAGTTGCTCTGTCCGGGGCGGATTTTGCGGAACACCGCAGGCATGTCCGGCAGCAGGTGGCTAGTCTCGACGATCGCGATATGAGTGTTGGGCAGGGTCGAGGCCAGACGGCGGTCGACGGGCGCGGCGTCCTGCACCAGCGAGCCGGTCGAGGCCATCGCCCAGTCGAGCTGGCTGATGCCCACTTTCGCCGCGGCAGCCTTCTCGCGCGTGACCTCAAAGCTCAGGCCAGGAACGACCGTGCTGACCTGCTCCTTGTTGATGGTCTGGAGGAAGGGGCAGTCGGCCCAGACGGCGTAGGAGTCGGGGGTATCGGATACACCGGCCTGATGCAGGTACTGAATGATGAATTGCAGCGCGGCGGCCGAGCCCGAAAAACGATGTACCTCGGCGCTCACTGCTTCGGCGCGAAGTTTGAATTGATCGAAGATGGCTTGCATAAGAAAGTGGCTTTTCGCTGTTGGCTGTTCGCTCTTCGCCGGAAATGCGTCTCCGGAGTCTCTGGCGAAAAGCGCCGGGCGAATAGCGACTTTCAGCATGACAGGCTGGTAAACAGGGCGCTGTGACGAGCGTCGCCTCAGCTTGTGAGCGAGTCACAAGGCGGTTTCAAGTTTCGAGTTTCGAGTGCAGATGACTGGGCGGACTTTGGCTTCAAACGCAGGTGCGTCGTTCCAAATAGAATGCCCCGCCCTAGCCGAGGTCAGGCTAGAACGGGGCACCCGGATGTTACTAGTCGAGATGAGTCAGAAATCGCTTTAGCAACTCGAAACCCGAAACTCAGAACTCGAAACTGCGGTCAATGCACCACGAGGTTGGTGAATGGCGCTACGTACGCCATCAGGTACACCAGTATGCCCACCAGCACGGCCAACGCGATGCTGTGCCAGAAGACGTAGCGCAGAATCGTACCCTCGTGGCCATACCACTGCGTAGCCGTACTGGCGACGACGATGCTCTGGGCGTCGATCATTTTGCCCATCACGCCGCCGGCACTGTTCGCCGAAGCCATGAGCATAGGCGACACGTTCACCTGTTGCGCGGTGATCTTCTGCAGACTCCCGAAGAGCACGTTCGATGAAGTATCCGACCCCGTCAGCGCGACGCCGAGCCAGCCCAGCAGCGTGCCGAAGAACGGGTACAGGTGTCCGGTACGCGCGAAGGCAAGACCCATGGTCGCGTCCAGCCCGGCATAGCGCGTCATATAGCCGATCGCGAGCATGGCCGCAATAGTCAGCAGCGAGAAGCGCACCTTCATGATGGTGGCTCCGTAGATGGCGAAGATCTGGGGAATACTCAGCCCCATGATCAGGCCGGAGATGACCGCTGCGAGCAAAATGCCGGAGCCGGTAGCGCTGATCCAGTTCAGGCCGAAGACGGCAGGCTCCTTCGTCGGCTTAGTCACAACCGGGGGCATGCGCTCCGAAAGATTGTTCAGGGCTGTGACCTTGAACTGCGGGTTGGTAATTTTGCTGGGCGGGGTCGACCAGGTTGCCATCGACGTGAAAACCTTCTCGGGAGTGTTCACCATCTTCTTAAAACTCTGCGTCCCCCATAAGAAGACGATCACGCTAAGGATGATCCACGGCACCCAGGCGCGAGTGACTTCCGAGCCGCTGAAGCCGTGATCGGCGCGGTGTTCGGTCTTGGCTTCTTCGCCTTCGAAGGTCCAGACCTTCTTGGGATGCCAGATGAAGAGGAAACCCACCAGACATGCCATCGAAATGACTGAAGAACCGATGTTGGCGAGCCAAGGCCCGTGAAGATTGGAGATGAGGACTTCGGGTATGGCGAAGCTGACACCGGCGACGAGAATGGCCGGCCAGACTTCCATCATCCCCTGCCAGCCCGCAAATGCGCATATCAGCCAGAAAGGCACCAGAATGCAAAAAGGTGCGAGAATGCGGCCGGTCATCGCGCCCAGGGTAACTTCGCTGTAGCCCGTGACTTTGGCCAGCGCGATGATCGGCGTGGCCAGAGCGCCGAAGGCCACCGGAGCGGTGTTGGCGATCAGCGACAGGCCCGATGCCTGTAGCGGCCGGAAGCCGAGCCCGATCAGAATTGCCGCAGTGACGGCAACCGGAGTGCCGAATCCCGCTGCGCCTTCGAAGAACGCGCCGAAGCAGAAAGCAATCAGCAGCAGTTGCAGGCGACGGTCCTGCGTGATGCCGGTCATCGAGTGCTGCAAGACCGTGAAGCGGCCGGTCGCCACCGTGAGCTGGTACATGAAGATGACGTTGAGCACGATCCAGCCGATGGGAAACAGGCCATAGCCCGCGCCCAAGACGGCAGTCGCCCCAGCTAATCGGGCCGGCATGTGGAACGCGAAGATGGCAACCAGCAGCGCGGTCGCCAAGCCCATCAAGGCAGCATAGTGGGCCTTAGCGTGCCCGAGCGCGAGGCTGCCCAGCAGCACCGCCACCGGCAGGGCTGCAATCAAAGTTGAGATCAGCCAGTTCCCGGTCGGGTCGTAGCCTTGGGCCCAGGGAGACTCCAGCGACGGTATTTTGAGAATAATAGTGGCTACGATCGCAGCAATGATGACGAAAATAATTGACGTAAGTGGTTTAGCGGGCGGAGAGGCTTTGGGCGGACCGGTTGTGTCCGTCTTGTTGGGAGCGGTAGTGCTCATAAGGTTTCACCGGTGCCTGCTACATCGGCAGGCCTTTCGTGGATTTGTCTTTCTGGTAGAGCGCGCCCCCTCGACTGCCCCCCAGGGCAGGCTTACAGGCCCGCGTCCTTAGTTACGGGGTCCGGGCACCAAGAGCTTCGCCCCCAGTGCCCGGGCCTTTCTCCGTTATTCACTGCCCCGACGCAGGTCCGAAGGCCTGCTCTACCTAATTAGCAACAGCAACGTTCTCCTGCTCGACCGCCGGACCGAAGGCCTCCTCCGGAATCGGCACGCCGTGCAGTGTCTTCCAGCAACGCCGTCCCGCCTCGATCACCACCAGCACCACCCCGGTGACGAAAATAATCATGAGCGCAGTGTCGAGATAGCCCTGGAACTCTTTGCCTGGCACGTGGGTCAGCGGCCAGTAAATCTTCTGGATCGACTCCACCCCTGCGGTAAGCGTGGTCACCCCCACAAAGCACATGGGAATCGCCGTGATCCAGGCATATTTGGCTTTGCCCATGTTGATGATGAACGTGGTCACGACCGCCAGCGCGATGGTCGCCAGCAACTGGTTGCCAGTGCCAAACAGCGGCCAGAGCGTGGAGATCGAGCCGGTCAAAATCAGGTATCCCCAGCTCAGTACCACAATGGCCGAAGTCACCACATTGCCGGGCAGCCAGGCGGTGTTGCGGAAAGGCGCATGCACCTTGCCCAGCAGCTCATGCAGGACATAGCGCGCGACGCGCGTGCCGGTGTCGACCGTGGTGAGAATGAACAGCGCCTCGAACATAATGCAGTAGTGATACCAGTAGCCGGTCAGGGTCTGCATGCCGGGCAAGCCGCGGAAGATTTGCGCCATGCCGACCGCAAGTGAAACCGCGCCACCGGTGCGCCCGGCCAGCTTCTCGCCGACTTGCGCGGAGATCGCGTCGAGGTTCACCGTATGCATTCCGAGCTTGGCGAAGACGGCAGGGGCGGCGTTGATGGCGAAGTAATCGCCCGGGTACATGGAGCATGCAGCGATGAGCGCCAGCACCGCGACCAGGCCTTCACACATCATGGCGCCATAGCCGATGAAACGGGCGTCGGTCTCTTTCCACAGCATCTTCGGTGTGGTGCCGGAGGAGACCAGCGCGTGGAAGCCGGAGATGGCGCCGCAGGCGATAGTCACGAAGAGGAAGGGGAACAGCTTGCCCTTGATAATCGGGCCGCCGCCGTGAACGAACTCCGTGATCGCTGGGAACTGAATGTTGGGATGGACGATGAAAACTCCCAGCACCAGCAGGAAGATCGTCCCCAGCTTCATGTAGGTGGAAAGATAGTCGCGGGGCTCAAGCAGAAACCAGACCGGCAGCACCGAGGCGACAAAGCCGTAAGCAGCCATCAGATAGACGATAGCGTGCGGGCTGAAGCTCAGTGCGTGGGCATAGCTGGAGTCAGCGAAGGACTTGCCGAAAACGACCGCGGCCAGCAGCAGAATGACGCCAGCGATGCTGGGGCCGGTGATCTTGATTTTGCCCGGCGTGCTCTTGAACATCCACAGCCCCATGACGATGGCGATGGGGATGGTCATGCCGATGGTGAATACGCCCCAGGGGCTGTTGGCGAGAGCGTTGACGACGACGATGCCCAACCCTGCAAGCGTGACCAGCAAGATAAAGAGCAGCGCCACCATCGTCACCAGGCCGGCGTAGGTTCCCACCTCGGTTCGGGCGACGTCTGCCAGCGAGCGTCCTTTGTGGCGGACAGAGGCGACCAGCACTGTGAAGTCATGGACGCAACCGGCGAAGACCGCGCCGATCAGAATCCACAAGAAACCGGGAGCGAAGCCGAACTGCGCGGCGAGGGTGGGCCCGACTAACGGCCCGGCACCGGCAATCGCGGCGAAGTGATGGCCGAACAGCACCCACTTCGGTGAAGGCACATAATTGTGCCCATCTTCATATACATGAGCGGGGGTTGTGCGGCGGTCGTCAAGGGCGAGCACTTTGGCAGCGATAAAAGCGCTGTAGTACCGGTAGCCGAGGGCGAATACACACAGCGTCCCCAGCATAATCGGAAAAGTATTCACACGAGCCTCCAGACGTGGGTCCGTTTGCTGGGGCGGCCATGGAGACAGAGACTTTCAGGCCACACCGAGCAAGGGAGACCGCGAAAGTTTCGCGAATGTTAACACGTCTCGCGCGCCAATCCAAAAAGGTAGTTGGAAGAGCGGAAATTAGGAGTGACGCAAGTCACATTTTCGGGAGATTTTTTTTTGTGCCTGGGCCGGACGTGGCCCGAGCCACTGCTTGACTTCCTCGAACAGGGCAGCTTCTAATGGCGCTCATTGCGCCCGGCCGCTCCTGTTGGCGGCGAGCGGTGGCACCCAGGGAACTTTGGCCTAGCTACTTGCGGTCACTATAAGACTTTGGCCTCCCTGGCCGGTTTTCAGGAGGGTTCCCATGCCCAGCACTGGCTGGCCTGCCCGGTCGGGTGATCCGATCGGGGCGCCTGCCCAACGACCACGGCAAATTGGCTACTTCCTCGGGGGAGTCCTTCTGTTGGTGGCAACAGCAGCGGCGTGGCCGGCCTTGGGACGCAATATCACTCCCCTTCCGTTCATGCCTCACGTCACGTGCTATCTCGGCAATAGCACAGTCATTGCCGTCAATCTTGTCTCCGATCTGCTGATCGGCGTGTCGTACGTCGTGATCTCTCTCACCCTGGTGTATCTGGTGCGCGCCAGCAAGGGCGGTATACCGTTCCATTGGATGTTCCTGGCTTTCGGCACCTTCATCATTGCCTGCGGCGGGACGCACTTCATGGAGGCGATCACGCTGTGGGACCCGGTGTATTGGGTATCTTCCTACGTTAAAGTTGTGACGGCCGTGGCATCCGTAGCCACGGCAATCGCCCTCCCGGTCGTGATGCCGACCGTCCTGATGAATATCCAGAGCTGGCGGCTCTCGGAAGCGCGAGCTATCGAGCTCGCTCAGGCAAACCGCGAGCTGAGTTTGGCCAACGAAAAGCTGCAGGAGCTGGACCGGCTGCGACGCCGCTTTGTCGCCCAGACCTCAGCCAACATCGGAGACTGGGAGTGGGACATTCGCACCGGAAAAGTAAGCTGGTCGCCGGAGGTGGAGGACATGCACGGAGTTCCCCGCGGCGGCTTCAAAGGTACCTTTGATGAATGGCTCAGCACCGTCCATCCCGAGGACAGCGAGCGTGCGAAAGCCATTGCTCTGGAAACCATGGCCAGAGGACCAGGTCGCGCGAGCCAGACAGCAGGCGACTACGACATCGAATATCGCAGCGTTCGACCCGACGGCACCTGGTGCTGGCTGGCGGGACGCGGCGCTATCGAGTACGACAGCCAGGGCCAGCCGCTGCGCGTACTCGGCATGTGCATGGACATCAGCATCCGCAAGCGCACCGAAGAAGCGTTGCGCAAGACCGAGAAGCTGGCCGCAGCGGGACGCCTGGCCGCCACAATCGCGCACGAGATCAACAATCCGCTGGAAGCTGTGACTAACCTCATCTATCTGGCAAAGTTGCAGGAGGCCTCCCCCTCCTGCAAACAAATGCTGGAGATGGCGGATCGCGAGCTCCAGAGGATCGGGCACATCACCCGGCAGACGCTCGGTTTTTATCGCGAGACCGCGTCGCCCGTGCCCGTGGATCTCTCCGAGGTATTGCGCGGCGTGGTTGAGATCTTGCAAGGTAAGCTGGAATCGCGGCAGATAACGACCCACGTCGCAGCCGATAAGCCGGTTTATGCTTACGGTGTCGGCGGTGAGTTGCGGCAAGTATTCGCCAACCTGCTCACCAACGCTGTGGATGCGTCGCCGGCCGGAACGCAAATCCGCATGCGCATTAAGCAGACCGGAAACGGAGCGCAGGTATCGATCGCCGATGCCGGAGCGGGTATCGCCCAGGCGGTGCGCGGTCAAATTTTCGAGCCTTTTTTCACCACGAAGAAAGACGTAGGCACCGGACTCGGGCTGTGGGTGACTAAGCAGCTGGTCGAGAAGCATGGCGGCAGCATTCGCTTCCGCACCCGCACAGGAGCAGGGAAAACCGGTACGGTGTTCGTCGTCCGGTTCAGGCACGAAGGCTCGGCGTGCAGCACGGCGTCCTAGGTTCCCCGCGATCCATCGGGCGACACAATCCCACAAAATGGGAAGCGGCGACCGCTGGTGTACTCGGTCGCCGCAGGTTACAGGTTAAGGGAAAGCCAGCAGGTTAGCGGGCTTGAATCGCAACCGGCGACACAGCCGTGGGCAGCGTCGAACCGCCGGTCAAACGCCCCGAATCAAGCTGTCGGGAAATCGCTACCGGAGAGTTGGTGGGCGGCACGTTGCTGTTATACCGCTCGGCTGTGGGCTGCTCGGCCGCAGGCTCTTCCGTTCCGCGATCCGACTCTATCGCGTTGGGCGAATAGGACGGGGGCAGGGTGCTGTTGAAGCGCTCAGCCGACGGCTCTACCGTTCCGCGACCGAACTCGACCGCACTGGGTGAGTAGGACGGGGGCAGGTTGTTGCTGGTGGAGCGCTTGGCAACGGGCGAGACCGACGTGGGGCGACCCGCGCGGTTCTCGACGCGTTCCACACCGCTGGCGGCATCGCCCGCCACTGGGGTAGCTACAAAGCCAGTGTTGACGGGCGCAGTGCCGAAGAACCCGACCAGCGTGCCGGCATCGTTGATGCCGTTGACGAGGGTGGTGCCGACGCCATCCGGATCATCGACCGTGACAAACTTCGCCGTGCCGATGGTGTAGACGAACCCGTGGGTTAGGCCGGAGCCATCGATATAGGAGCCGACTACCTGTCCCTGGTTGTTCAATCCCAGCGCCTGGGTGAAGGTGCTGCCGGGGAAGTCCAGCGTCATGAAGATGCCCCGATTGAGCAGATAACCATGGTTAATGTTGTTGGCATCGATGAAGAAACCGCAAACCATGCCGGAATTGTTGATCCCGGTAGCCTGCGCACCGTTCACCGCACCGGGGATGGTTAACACGTGGAACACTCCACCTACTTCGTCATAGATGTAAGGGATGTCAGGAGTAGTGTTGTTGATGCTGTTGCTGTAGTAACCAGCCGCCTCGTAGTAGTCGTTCTGGCTCAGCAGTTGGTTGAAGGCGGTGGCAATTTGCGGGTTGGGAAAGTCCACGGTCTTGAACTGGCCGTTGGCCTTGAAGAAGCCGTGGGTGATGCCCGAGTTGTCGACATAGAAACCGTCGGTCGTACCGGTGTTGTTGATGCCAACGACCTGGGTCATCGCGGAATTCGGGAAGTTCTCGCTGGTGAAAGCGTTGGGCAGCACCAGAGTGAATCCCTGGTTTTGCTGAAAATTGTGGTAGCCGGCAATGATGTTGTTGTTGTTGATGCCCAACAACTGGGTGAAAGAAACGTTAGGGTCGTTGAACACGACCTTCCTGAAGCTATAGCTCTGCGCGAACATCGAAGTGCACAGCAGCAGAGCGAAAGCCATAGCGAGGGTAATGCGTTTCATGGACTTTCTCCTCAATATGAATGGGTTTGGGGCCTGAGCCGCAAACCAGTTATTTTGGAAGCCCGCTGCAAGCGTTGGAACAGCCGCGGCCACAGCCGCCTCCGTTCACATATGTGACATTGGCCAGCGGATTCCCTCACCCGGCCGGAATTTTTTCAGAGACTCCGCGAATGCCGCCGCCTGCGAAGCCGGAATTTGAAAAGGCTGGAGTATAATCCCCCCACAGATGGCAGACTCCAAGATGGTGCGTTCGCTCTGCATCCCCTGTGTTTCGGCGGATTTCTGAAGCTCAATCGTTTCGAATCGAAGGGACCCGGCAACCGGACCAAGCAGTAATGGGGGCCCTCAAGTCGGAAGGAAATGAGGATGTCGCCCGACCGGCAGGACGTAACCAAACTGCTCCAGCAATGGAGGGGTGGCAACCACGAAGCGCTCGACGAGTTGATGCCCGTGGTCTATGACGAGCTGCGCCGCCTGGCAAAGCGGTGTTTGTACTCGGAGCGTCCGGGCCACACGCTGCGCGCGACGGCGCTGGTCCACGAAGCCTACCTCCGGCTGATGGATGCTGATATAGGATGGCAGGACCGCGCGCACTTTTACGCCGTCGCAGCCCGGGTGCTACGCCGCATTCTGGTGGAATATGCCCGAGCGCACACCCGCCAGAAGCGAGGCGGCGGCGAAGAGATGGTGCCCTTGGACGAAGCTATGGTCGTGGGACCGGAAGCTGCAGCCACCGTTCTCGAGCTGGACGATGCCCTGCAGCGATTGTCCGCGCTGGATCCGCGTAAAGCCGAACTCATCCAACTTCTGTTTTTTGGCGGCCTCACCTATGAGGAAGCCGCCGCCGCACTCGATATCTCTCCGGCCACCGTCCATCGCGAACTAAAACTAGCCAAAGCCTGGTTGCATCGGGAACTGGCCGCGAGCCAGTCGTAGGGAGATCGCGACATGGCATCGCCCGAGCAGTGGCAGCGGATCGAAGAGCTCTTCCATGCGGCGCTGGAACTTCCTCCGGAAGCTCGCACGGGCTTCCTTCGCCAGGCTTGCGGTCCCGACGTTAAGCTGTTCGAAGAAGTTGAGGCCCTGCTCCAGTCTTCCGAAAAGCCCTTGGACTTCGTACCGGAAGCGGTGTACCGGCTGGCGCGCAAAATGACTTCGCACGGCGACAGGGAGATCACCGACCCGGGTTCCCCTCAGCCGCCGGTGCGCGATCCCATCGCTGCCGGGGTTCAGGTAGCACATTACAAGATCGTTTCCATGCTCGGCTCAGGTGGCATGGGCGAGGTCTATCTGGCGGAGGACCTGCAACTGCGGCGCAAGGTTGCCCTGAAGATGCTCTCGCCGGAGCTCACCGGCGATGAGCGCGGGTTGCGCCGCTTCGAGCAGGAAGCCTATGCAGCGTCCGCTTTGAACCATCCCAGTATTCTCACTATCTACGAATTCGGGCAGGCGGACGGAATGCACTACATCGCTTCCGAATACGTCGAGGGCGTAACCCTCCGGCAGAAGATGGCTACGGGCCGGCTGCCGCAGGAGACCGCCATCGACATCATCATCCAGATCGCCAGTGCCCTGGCGGCGGCCCACGCCCGTGGAATCGTTCATCGCGACATCAAACCCGAGAACATAATTGTCCGCAGCGACGGCATCGTTAAGGTCCTGGATTTCGGTATCGCCAAGCTCACCCGAAAACGCGTGGGCAGCGTGACCCGTGGGACCTTGGCGGCGGTTGCAGTCCTGACCAGCGAGCCCGGAATCGTGCTTGGCACGGTCAAATACATGTCTCCGGAGCAGGCTCGCGGTATCGCCGTTGACGCGCGTAGCGATATCTTCAGCCTGGGCTCGGTGATGTACGAGGTCTTCGCCGGCCGCGCGGCGTTCGACGGCGACACCGCCAGCGACGTCATGGCTGAGATCCTGAAAGCCGATCCAAGACCCCCTTCGGAATTCGCGCCCGATGTGCCGCCGGAGATCGAGCGCATGATCACCAAAGCCTTGCGGAAGGACCGTGACGCCCGCTACCAGGCCGTCGCAGATTTGCTGCAGGACCTGCGCGAATTCAGGAAGGAAGCGGAATTTCAGGCCAAGCTGCAGAGCCCTGCGGCAGGCCAGCTCGCCAAAGCCGCATCCGACCGGCTAACGCCCGCGCGCGGCACCCTCGTGGCTTCGACTCAGCCGTCGTTGCTCAAGAGCCGGTATTTTTGGCCGCTTGCAATGCTGCTGTTGGCAATCGTTGCGGTTGGCTATTGGTTTGTGGCGAGATCGCATGTAGCAGCTCCTCCGCCGGCGCCGCGCAGCCTGGCCGTGCTTCCCTTCCGCAATCTCAACGGTGACCCGAAAACCGATTTCCTCGGATTCTCATTGGCGAATGAGATCATCACCAAGCTCGACTACGTAAATGCTCTCACCGTCCGCCCGTCCAGCTCCATCGACAAGTATCGCGATCAGGTGGTCGATCCCCAGAAGGTCGCTGCCGATTTGAACGTCGATACCCTGCTGACCGGCACGTTCATGCGTGATGGCGATGACTTGCGCATCACCGCGCAACTGATCGACGTGAAACCCGACAAGATCCTATGGCGTGAATCCCTTGACTTGAAATATGACAAGCTGCTGACCGTCCAGGACCAGGTGGCACAGCAGATTATCAAGCAGCTGGAACTGAATCTCTCGGCGACCGAAGCTGCCAAGCTCAAACCGGAAAAGCCCATCAACAACACAGCCTACGAAGACTATCTGCGCGGCGTCGATTACTATTCGCTGAACGACTTCCCCTCCGCGATCGATGAACTGGAGAAGGCCACATCCCTGGAGCCGAACTACGCGCCTGCCTGGGCGCAACTGGGGCGCGCCTATACCACCAGCGCGTCCCTGCAGTTCGGCGGAAGCGAGCAGTATGGCAAAGCTCAGGCCGCTTACGAGCGGGCCATCGCACTTAATCCGGCCCTGCTTGAGCCACGAATTTTTCTCGCTAACTTGTTAACGGATACCGGAAGAGTTGAGCAGGCTGTGCCCTTGCTGCAATCGGTCTTGAAAGACAGTCCGAACAATGCGGAAGCTCACTGGGAGCTGGGCTATGCCTACCGTTTCGCGGGAATGCTCAAGGAATCGGTGGCCGAGTGCGAGAAGGCGCGCCAGAACAATCCCCAGGTCAAAATCTCCAGTTCGGCCATCAACGGCTATCTCTATCTGGGTGAGTACCAGAAGTTTCTCGACAGTCTGCCCCCCAACGGCTCGGCTTACATCATCTTTTATCGAGGCCTCGCCGAGTACTACATGAATAATCGCGAGCCGGCCGCAACCGACTTCAACGACGCCTATGCTAAGAATCCAGCGTTGCTTCCGGTCAATGTAGGCAAAGCACTCAGCTATTCCATCGCCCATGAGAACGCACGCGGCCTGAAGTTTCTGGGACAGGTAGAAGACAAAATCGAAGAGCGGGGAGTCAGCGATCCGGAGGGCATGTACAAAGTCGCGCAAGCCTACGCGGTTCTGGGCGACAAAATGGCCGCCCTGCACATGCTGCGCCATAGTATCGGCGGCGGTTTTTTCCCCTACCCCTATTTTGTACGTGATCCCCTGCTGCAAGGCCTGCACGACGAGCCTGAATTCAAAACCCTGATGGACCAGGCACAGCACCGTTATGAGCAGTTTAAGGCGACAATTTTCTGAGTAACGGAGGTATTCGCTGATATCTTTTCAGGTACTCGCAAGGATTTTCACCGGCTCGTAATCGCTGCAGCTCGGCTCATGAGAGATCATCTAATGCGATACGAGCATCTCAGAACTTGGGCATCAACATTGCACGCCAGGAACACCAGCTTGACGACGTTTCGCGGACTTGTCCGTTCGGTGCACGCCTTCTCCCGCGAGCTGGCCCACCCTGGCGCGCGACAGCAGCGTCTGGCCTTCGCCGAGGCTCCTCGCCGGCTCAAGCTGGGCGTCGCACTTGGAGGAGGATTTGCCCGCGGGCTGGTCCACATTGGCGTGCTCAAGGCGCTCGAGGACGCTAACATTCCGGTCGACTTCGTCGCCGGAACCAGTGTCGGCGCGCTCATCGGCGCCTGCTACTGCGCTGGAATGACGGCCGAGGACTTGAAACAGGTCGCGCAGACCACCCGCTTCAAGCATTTCGCCCGCTGGACGGTCTCGCGCTACGGGCTGTGCAGCAACGATCGCATGCAGGGGTTTTGCGAGCGTGTCCTTAAGTTGACAACATTTGAGGCGCTCAAAGTTCCGTTCGCCGTTACCGCTACCGACTTCCAGACCGGCGAGGCTGCCGTCTTCAGCGAGGGACCGCTGGTTGGCCCAATCCGCGCCAGTTGCGCTTACCCGGGCATGTTTCTTCCTGTGGAGCTGAATGGCCGCCGCTACGTCGACGGCATGCTGGCCTATGCGGTGCCGACCACGCCGCTGCGGGCGATGGGTGCGGAGCGCGTGCTCGGCGTTTACCTGAGCGCACATTGGACCCAAAGACGAGAACCGCGACATCTGTTCGAGGTCATTGGCCAGTGCTTCTCCATCGCGCAGGACAAAATGTGCGAGACCTGGAAGAAGGATGCCGACCGCGTTCTTGAGCCCAACGTCAGCGGTTACTCCTATAAGTGCTTCGACCGCGCCCCTGAGTTGATCGAAATGGGCGAAGAGGCTGTGCGCGCCATCGTGCCCGAGTTGCGCACCCTGCTGAATCTCACGCCTCCCGAAGAGTTTGCTGCCATGCTTCCTCCGGTCGGTCCGCCTGCTTCCGCGAACCCTAGCCTTGCCGTATAGATCAATGCCGCCCTACGCCGCTTCCTTGCTGCCCGAGCCCGTGTCGTCGTACTGAAATACCTGCTCCAGCGGTACGCCGAAGACGCGCGCGATGCGGAACGCCACCTCCAGCGATGGCGAATACTTATCCCCCTCGATGGCAATGACTGTCTGCCGCGTCACGCCCACCTTCTCGGCCAGTTCCTGCTGCGTCATCTCCGCGCGATCGAAGCGCAAGCGCCGAACGTTGTTGCGTATTCGTCCGCGGCTCATCTCACCCCCCGGGTGTAATACAGCAACTGGGTGACGAACTTCACAATTTCGGCGACCACCATGAACAGCAGTACCAGGTTAACCAGCAGGAATGGCGTGAAGATCAGCCGCGTGGGGGCGACGGATTGCGCGAACCCGGCGGCAATTACGCACGCAATCACGAAAAAAGCGCCCGTGCCGTAGGCAAAATAGGCATTGCGATACGCTTTCAACTCGATGATGGCGTCACGCTCGTCTTTCTCCGGCTTGGTCGCCACGCTCAGCACAATGTGATAGACGATTTCGATGATGATGATCGCGATGACGGCGAAGATCAGCCGTCCTAGCGCGCTGCCGGCGAACTCGGTCTGGCCGGGACTGCGTAAAACGGCGGCAAAATAATACCCGTAAACCACCAGAATGACGATCAGCGATCCGGCGATGCTCTTTTCCTGATAGGACATTTCCATGGCGATTTCTCCTTGCGTTTAGAAAAGCCGATGTAAGCTTCTGCGAACTAAAAGTATGCTAACGTGTACATAATGTCAAGTATTTTTGACATCGCTAGGCCAAGCTCGTGTGCCGGGTTCCTCGCGCTAAGATAAGTCTCTGACAGCGAGGGACTTCTTTGACTGCGTCAATGCCTGTGGTCACCGTCAGCCGGAAAGGAGCTACCCGGCTACGGGCTGGTCATTTGTGGGTTTACCGCTCGGACGTGCCGTCCGGCGAAACGCCCGCCGGAGCATTGGTACATGTCTGCGACGAGCGCGGAAGGAGGCTCGGCTCGGCTTTTTCCAGCGGCGCATCGCAGATCGCGCTTCGGCTGCTGAGCACCGAGGCTGTCACGCAGGACGACCTGCCGCGTTTGATTCGCGACCGCCTCCATGCGGCAATTGATTTCCGCCGGCGCCGGGTGCGCGACTCCGATTCCTACCGGGTCATCTTCAGTGAGAGCGACCTGCTTCCCGGCTTGATTGTCGACAAGTACAACGACGTGCTCACCCTCCAGATGCTCACGCAGGCCTTCGATCGCACTGACCTTCGGCAAGCCGTGCTGGACTCGCTGGCGGAGAGCTTCCCCGGCGCAAGCACAGTGGAGCGCGTGGACGCGCACATCCGCCAGCTTGAGCAATTGCCGCCGCGCGAATCGCAGATCGTGCGAGGCGAACGGTCGAACACCATATTCGCGATGAATGCTGTTCGTTTCCACTTCGACGCGCTCGCCGGCCAGAAGACCGGCGCGTTTCTCGACCAACGGGAGAATTACGCGGCAGCGACGGCCTATGCGCATGGCCGCGCGCTCGACTGCTTCACCTATCAGGGAGGATTCGCGCTGCATCTGGCGCGAGTTTGCGACGCCGTCACGGGGGTCGATACCTCGCGACCGGCGCTGGAGGTGGCCGAGCAGAACGAGCAACTGAATCACGTGCAACATCGCTGCGGTGAGATCGAGTGGATGGAGGCCAACGCCTTCGATCTCCTGCGCGACTACGCTGCCGCGGCACGCGAGTACGACACCATCGTCCTCGATCCGCCGGCGTTCGCGAAGTCGAAGCGAACCGTCGCCACTGCGCTCGGCGGCTACAAGGAGCTGAACCTGCGCGCCCTGAAGATGCTGCGCCCGGGCGGAATTCTCGTCACGTGCTCGTGCTCGTTCCATGTCAGCGAAGCGGAATTTCTGGAGATGCTGGGCTCAGCCGCAGCCGATGCGGGACGTCGCCTGCGCATTCTCGAAAAGCGCGGCGCGGCCATCGACCATCCCGTGCTCCTCAACGTCCCCGAGTCGGCCTATCTAAAGTGCATCGTCGGCCAGGTGCTGGGATAGGTGGAGCGGGCCTTCAGGCCCGCTCTCAACGCTTCCTCTTCTCATTCTGAGCGCCCTTCAGGGCGCGACACGTTTCTTAGGAAATTGCGTTTCGCTGTAGTATGGCTTTGCATCCATGCTCAGCGAAGTCACACGCGCGACGCCTGCGCCATCCAGTCCAACCACCTCTTGGATCTACGACGACTGGTACCCGGCCATCCGCGCCTCGCGCATTTCCGGCAGGACCATGGCCAAGGCCATGCTGCTCGGCATTCCGCTGGTGCTGGGCCGCACTGCCGAGGGGCGCTACTTCGCCCTGCGCGACGCCTGCCCGCATCGCGGCATCCCGCTGTCTTACGGATGGTTCGACGGCAAGCACGTCACCTGCAAGTATCACGGCTGGGCCTTCGAGCCGGTCTCAGGACAATGTCAGAAAATTCCATCGCTGACTTCGCGCGATAAGCTCGACCCTTGCCGCATTTTCGCCAACGCGTTTCCCTGCGAAGAGCGCGACGGCCACGTCTGGGTCTATGTCCCACAAAGTGGGAGGGGGAGATTGCATGCCGAAGACATCTCGCGGCTCCCTCCTGTTCCCGAGGTACCAAAGTTCAGCACTCGCTTTCGCTCCGCATACTTGACCGCCGACCTGCCCTGCAACATCGACCACGGCATCATCGGGCTGATGGACCCGGCGCACGGGCCGTTCGTGCATCAGTCGTGGTGGTGGCGTTCGCGCACGAGTATTCACGAAAAAGAGAAGCACTTCGAGCCGATTACAGACGGCTTTCGCATGAGCGCGCATCAGCCCTCGGCCAACAGCGCGCCCTACAAGTTGCTCGGCGTCTACGGCGACGCCATCACTACCACCATCGATTTCGTGCTGCCCAATCGCCGCTACGAAATCATTCGCGCCGGCGAGAAATGGTTTGCCAGTCTGACCACCGTCACCCCCACCACCGAAAATCATTGCCGCATCGATGTGTGCGCGTCGTGGAATATCTTCCTCAACGTGCCGTTCGTCACCGCTATCGCCAAGTTCTTCGCGCGCCGCTTCGTCGAGCAGGACCGGATGACCATGGTCCAGCAGTCGGAAGGTTTGCAGTACAATCCAAGCCTCATGCTGATCGACGATGCCGACCGTCCCGCAAAGTGGTACTTCGCGCTCAAGCAGGCGCGCCTGGAGGCGCAAACCGCGGGCGAACCCATGCGCCATCCCATGGACGGGCCGGTTACGCTGCATTGGAGAAGCTGAAAGCAGCAACTAGCAATTAGCATCTGGCAGAGTCCCCAATCTCGAAATGCAGAGGCAGTGGCAACTTCGATCGCGATTACGTATTTTCGCCGTCGCCCTGATACTCGGCGCCGCAGTCGGCATCTTCGTTCTTTATCCCACGAACGAGTTCGTTTACTTCTACGAATATCAACCGTCGCATGACACGACGGCGGGCGGTTTCGCGGTCAGCCAAATGCGGCGCTCGCTGCAGGGCCAAACTCCAAAGAAGACTGTGTTTTATGCGCTTGTCGGAATCGTTCTAAGTCTTGGCGGGGCGGCTTTGTATTCCAGCATGCAACGGCGCTCGCAGCAGATCGAGCAGCTCAGCGCGGCGCTGGGAGGCGATCTCCGCGGGCTTATCGCGCAAGGTGAGAGCTCCACGCTGGAGTTCAAGTCATCGTTTCGCTGGGACCTGCGCGAGAACAAGGTCAACCGCGCGCTTGAGGGCGTGGTGCTGAAGACCATCGCCGGCTATATGAACGGCAATGGCGGGACGCTGCTGATCGGCGTAGCCGATGACGGCAGCATTTTGGGCATCGCTCACGATTATCCAGCCCTGAAGAAGCCCGATCGCGACGGCTTCGAGCAGACGTTGATGACGGCCATCGCAACCAAGCTGGGCGCCGACGCCTGCCACAACGTTCAGGTCATCTTCCACACACTCGATAGCTTGGAAGTTTGCCGCGTGATCGTTGCGCCCACACGACGACCCGTCTATCTGAAGGACGGTGACGCCCCCCGCCTCTATGTGCGCACCGGCGTGAGCACGCGGGAACTCAACGTGCAGGAAGCCATCAACTACACCTCCGAACGTTGGCCGAAATGAATAGCGGGCAACTAGCGATGGTAGAGCGGCGCTTCGGCGGTGCGTCACAGCATTCCTATTTGCATTAGAGCAGCCTGGACGCGGGACTCGAAGGCCCCGCTCTACTTAATGCACGCTCCGCCCGATCGCCAATTCTCCGTTGTCCTGGAACTTTATTCTCCTCTTCCGGTGTCTATGGACATAACTACAACGGAGGTCCAAGGTCATGTTCGAAGACAGCCTTGTGGAATCGAGCGGAAGATTGCGTCGAAGAAATCCCTGGACGACAGCCGTTTCATTCATGGCGCAGAGCGTCCTCGGTGTGGGATTGGTGCTGCTCTCGCTGCTCTACACCGACGCCTTGCCCATTCACAGCCTGATGAGTACGCTGGAAGCCCCGCAACCGCCGGCGGCGCAAGTCGCGCCCGCATCCCGGACGGTGAAGCTCGCGCAAGCGCCGAGCGAAATTGAACACGGCGTACTGATCGTACTGCGGCAAATTCCGAAATCGATCGCCATCATTCGCGATGAGCAGTCGGGGTCGGAATCGAATCCGCCAATGTCGGCCGGCGTAATAGGCGCAGTCCCCCACCCCCCTGCGAACAACACCCTCGCCGATGTGCTGCGCGAAACGCCACGGGCCGTTCCTCGCGCCGAAATACATACAGTCCGCGTCTCCTCAGGGGTGGCGCAAGGCTTGCTCATCCACCGGGTCAATCCGCAATATCCGCTGTTGGCGGTGCAGGCGAGAATCCAAGGCACGGTCGTTCTTCAGGCGACGATCGGAAAAGACGGCGCGGTGCAGGACCTGCGCGTCGTGAGTGGACACCCGCTGCTGACAGCAGCGGCCATCAACGCGGTGAGGCAGTGGCGCTATCGGCCTTACTACCTGAACAACGAACCAGTCGAGGTGGACACCCAGATTAACGTGAACTTCACGCTGGCGAGTGAATAGGCTCGAGCCCAATCGGCTTTGGCAAAATGCTAAGTGTTGAATGCTGATTGCCGCTCTTCACACTTCATCCCAGAACCGCTCGCTCAGATACTTCTCCGCCCCATCGGGCAGCACGCAGACAATCACTGCGCCGGGATTTTCTCGCCCGATATGCAGCGCTCCCACAACCGCCGCTCCGGCGGAGATGCCGACCAGCAAGCCCTCTTCGCGCGCCAGTCGCCTGACCATCGCATGCGCCTCTTCGGTGCTGATCTCCAGGTCCATGTCCGCCAATGTGGGATCATAGATTTCCGGCACAATCGAGGTTGCCATGTGTTTCGCCCCCTCAATGCCGTGGAAGGGCGAATCGGGTTGCAGTGAAATGCATTGGAGGTTGGCATTCAGCTCGCGCAAGCGGCGAGTCGTGCCGACGAACGTTCCCGACGTTCCCAACATGGCGACGAAGTGCGTGAGTTGGCCGCGCGTCTGGCGCCAGATTTCGTTCGCCGTGCAGCAATAGTGCGCTTGCCAGTTTGCGTCATTGGAATACTGATCGGCGTAGAAATACTTCTCCGGCTCGGCAGCAGCAATCTCGCGTGCCTTGCGAATGGCGCCGTCCGAGCCGTCGCCGGGGTCGGTGTAGATCACCTCTGCGCCATAAGCACTCAGGATGCGCTTGCGCTCGACCGACACATTCGAAGGCATGCAGAGCGTCACGCCGAAGCCGCAGGCTGCACCCAGCATGGCGTAGGAGATTCCAGTGTTGCCGCTGGTGGCGTCGAGCAGGCGCTGGCCCTCGCCAAGGTCGCCCGAGCGAAACGCCTCTTCCACGATCTTTCCCGCAGCACGGTCTTTTACCGAACCTGTGGGATTCAGCCATTCCGCCTTACCCAGAATGGTGACCCCAGGCACATCGGCACACACGCGGCGAAGTTGCAGCAGCGGTGTATTGCCGATCCGGTTCAGAACGGCGCTCGCCGCTTCGGGGAGATTGGTCAAGCTCTTCATCTACTTCTATTGCTCCGTGAGTTGCCGTTTCGCCCTGCGTATGCGAAAGTGTGAACTTCGGGTACATGAAACGCGAACAAATTCGGTTCCTCGGACAACATGCCGTGGAACAATGGATATCGCATTCGATGCGGGGCAAGGTTTGCGGATTCCCGATTGCCTCGGCAAGCACACAAATGCGGCACTCGCCCACAGGCGTGAAAGCTGGTAAGAGGAATGGCTAAGGTCAAGACATTGTCGTTTGAAGACGCTGTGCAGTGGTTTCGCGATCATGGGTTCGAGGTGACGCAGCCCCCAGGCTCACCCAATCGGTATTTCCTCTCGAAGTATCACGTCTCTGCGGCGATTGAGCGCGCTGCTGATGGCGCGGTCCAGATCTTCGCCTACCCCGGATACTTGGTAAACGGAGAAATTTCCAAGCTCATCGATGAGGGCTATCAGAAAGTTCTTAAGACCACCAAGGGTGTCTACCCTGCGACTGCTGATCACCTCAAGGCCCTCCATGAATTTAGCGAGGAACTAAAGCAAGGAATAGGCGGCATCAGTCTCTACAATGAGAGTCTAGGTACGGTCAGTGAAGCCTACATGTACGACCGCGTCCGCGGCCGAGACCTTCCCGAATCCCAGCGCCCCAAGCGGCCTTGGCAGGAGCCGCCGACGCCGGCCAAGCGTCGCGCGTGATGGCTTAGCGCCTGGATTGGTTGTCGGACTAGTCTGATAAATACTTCGCCACCCGCTGTCAACCATTACCCAAACTACTTAATCCAACTGTGCAGGACGGATTCCGGTACCGTCCGCAGCTTTTCTCTACGGAGGAGTAGAAGGTTATGAAGCGACTCGGGATTTTGTTTGGCTTGTTGATGCTCGGCGCATGCATAGTTTCAGCCCAGGACAGTAACGTTAACTCCAGCAGTACTACTAGCGGAAACGACAATGCCGCGCAGACTCAAACGACCACGGCCCTGGCCAGCAATGATATGTCGATGGCACAGGAACAATCAGATCAGCAGAAGGCGCAGGACAAGAACGCCGCCGCCCAGGACGAGAATGCGGCCGACGCCCACAAAGCTGCGGCCAAGGATGCCTCAGGCAAAGAAGACGCTGAGCACCAGAAGGTACTGGCCCGTATGGACGATGCAGCGAAGGATGTCGATCAGCTTCTCGCGGCGCCTGACGATGGCATCCCAGACTCAGTGTTCGCCAAGGCCAAGTGCGTAGCCGTCGTACCCTCGATGATTAAAGGCGGCTTCATCTTCGGCGCCGAGCACGGACGAGGCGTAGCTTCCTGCCGTCTGCCGAACGGCCACTGGAGCGCACCTGCGTTCTTCGTCGTGACCGGCGGAAGCTGGGGCGCGCAGATTGGTGCCGAAGGCGTTGACCTGGTGATGTTGATCATGAACGACAACGGCCTGAACCAGCTGCTCAGTGCCAAGTTCAAGATCGGCGCGGCGGCCAGCGCGTCTGCCGGTCCGGTGGGACGTCAGGCAGCAGCCGATACCAGTTGGAAGATGAACTCCGAGATTCTCACCTATTCGCGGGCGCGCGGATTGTTTGCGGGAGCAACCCTCAATGGCGCCTCCATTAAGGAAGACGACGACGCCATGCGCTCCTATTATGGACGCATGGTGGGCTTCCGCCCGACGCTCACTGGCCAGGTGAAGGACCCCATGATGGGCAAGAATGTGTTCACCGCGGCGCTGCATAAAAACCACGCTGAAGTGACCAACGCTCAGGCCCACTAAGGGTAAGTAACTCGAGGTTGATGCAGTAACAAGCACGGCGCGTCTTCGGGCGCGCTTGCTTGTTTTATTGAGCTTCCAGTTCGCGGCCGAGAGCGGGGGTGGAATGGCTCCGCAGAATTCCGCTACCGACAATCACCGCGCAGAATAACAGAAGCACGCGAAGGATATTGGCATGGAACACAGGATCGCCCAGCACGATCCGCACCAGTCCAAAGCCGGCACTGGCGGCACAGAAAGCAAAGTAAAGCTTCTCGCGAGCGCAGACAGAGAATCGCAGAAGTATCAGTAGTACCGTGGTAACGATGAAATAAATCCCGAGCAGGATCATTCCTGCTGTTGCCTTCTGCCCGCGGATGTCGAGCGGCATCGCCTGCGAAACTGCCAGTTGCACGACCGCCACTCCCAGGAAGAAAACGGAATGTATCAGCGCGATGATGGCGCGCTTACGATTGTTGATGATGGCGAAGCGGTTCATGTTGAAACGTTCTGCGAGCGCCCGAGCCCGCTGCCGAAATCCCGGCGCGGTAGCCCGGGAACTCATGTTTCAGTGTCCCTCGACGACGGCACGGCTGGCTGTGACGAAGGTCACAAGGGCAGCAGCTGGCAACTAGCAGCTCGCGATCGGCGATTTGCTTCCGACGTTCGCTGGCCAGCGGATCCATTACGAAAATCCAATTCTCGAATTCAACAGATGCGACCAACGAACGGCTAACCACTGGTTGTCGGTCGCCGAATGCTCATACAATGTGACCTTCATCATGACTACGGCGGACGTTGTCATTGTCGGCGGAGGAATTGTGGGCGCCAGCATCGCGTGGCACCTCACGGAAGCAGGCTGTCGCAACGTCCTCATCGTCGAGCGCGAATCGCATCAGGGCAAGGGATCGACCGGCAAGAGCATGGGCGGGGTGCGCGCACAGTTCGCCACCAAGCCGAACATACAGATGTCGCTCTACTCGATCCCGTTTTACGCTGCGTTCGAGGAGCGTCTTGGCCATCCGTCGGGCTACCGTGCGCAGGGATACCTTTTCGTCGCCACGCTGCCCAAGCACCTGGAATATCTGGAAACCAATCAGCACTTGCAGAAGTCGCTCGGACTCACCCAGGCGCACATGGTGAGCTGCGATGAGATTGCCGCCCGCGTTCCGCAGGTGCGTTGCGACGACGTGCTCGGCGGCAGCTTCTGCCCGACCGACGGATTCATCGATCCTTACAGCGTCATGGTCGGCTTCACCGCTCGCGCCTGCGAGCAGGGCGCGACCGTCTGGCGCGGAACGGAAGTCACCGCGATAACGCAGGACGCCTCCGGCATCAGCGGCGTCGAAACCACGCGCGGGCCAGTGAGCACGCGCGTTGTCGTGAATGCCGCCGGGCCGTGGGCGTGCGACGTCGGCGCGCTGGCGGGGATCACGCTTCCAGTCGAGCCCATGCGCCGCATGCTCGTTCCGACCGAGCCGTTCGACGGCGTCTCGCACGAGATCCCCATGGTGGTCGACATGAGCACCGGCTTTCACTTCCGCCCGGAAGGCCTCGGCTTCCTGCTCGCTTGGAACGATCCGGGGCAGAAGCCGGGCTTCAACACCGATTTCGAACCGTCATTCATCGAGAAAGTACTCACGCTGGCCGCCGATCGCGTGCCCTGCTTCGAAAATCTCGCCGTGAATCCCAAGCGCGCCTGGGCGGGCCTGTACGAGATGTCGCCCGATCATCACGCGATCATCGGGCCGGTGCCGGAGCTGAAGGGATTCTATTGCGCCAACGGATTCAGCGGTCACGGCGCGATGCACGCGCCCGCCACCGGCAGGATGGTCGCGGATCTCATCCTCCACGGCAAGACGGCCGTGGTCGACGAAGTGGAAGTTCTGAGCCCGGCGCGCTTCGCTAAGGGCGAACTGCTGCACGAAACTGCAGTGCTGTGATTGCGTCCAATGAGTATGGAAGTGGTGTCTCAATACGTTCTTCGCGAAGCCTCGGCTGACGACGTCGACGCCATCGTGACGCTCATTAATCGAGCCTTCGCGATCGAGCGCTTCTTTAAGAGCGGCGACCGAATCAATCCCGAACAAGTGCAGGAGATGATTCAGAACGGCAAGTTCCTGCTGCTGATTGACGGGACCGCGATGGTCGCGTGTGTCTGGCTGGAGATAACCGGGAACCGCGGATATCTCGGCACATTGTCGGTCGATCCCGAGCGGCAGCGATTGGGCCTCGGCGCCAGAATGATGCGTGAAGCCGAAAACTACTTCCGGGCTGCCGGATGTAAGGCAATCGATATCCGCCTGGTCAATTTGCGGCCCGAGCTGTTGCCTATTTATCGTAAGTTCGGATTTGTCGAAACTGGCACCCAATCCGGGGAGATGATCAAGAGCGCCACGCGCCCTGTTCATTTCATTACCATGTCAAAGGAGCTTTAGGGCGCCGAATCGCGATTCTCAAACAGGATCTTACCGGGAAGAACATGAAAATTCCGACCATCACTCTCAAGCACACCGACCTCGAAGTCTCGCGTTTCTGCTTCGGCACCATGACCTTCGGCAAGCCGCTCGATCAAGCGGGCGCCACGCAGATGGTCAACCGCTGCATCGATGCCGGAATCAACTTCTTCGACACCGCGAATGTGTACCAGAAGGGCGTCGCCGAAACCATGCTTGGCCATGCCATCAAAGGCAAGCGCGACAAATTGATCATCGCCAGCAAAGTGCAGGGCAAGATGGGCGACGAGCCTGACCAGCAGGGCCTGTCGCGCAAGGCCATCCTGCGCGCCATTGACGAGAGCCTGCAGCGCCTGGGCACCGACTATCTCGACCTCTACTATTTTCACTTGCCCGATTACAAAGTGCCTATCGAAGAATCGATGGAAGCCATGGAGTCGCTGATCAAGCAGGGCAAGGTGCGCCACCCGGCGCAATCGAACTATGCCGGATGGCAGGTCGTCCAGATGCTGTGGACCGCGCAGGACCACAACTGGCACGCGCCCTACGTTTCGCAGCCCATGTACAACCTGCTGGCGCGCGGCATCGAACAGGAATTCCTGCCCATGTGCAAAGAGTTTGGCATCCCGAACGTGGTTTACAACCCGCTCGCGGGCGGACTGCTCACCGGCAAGCACAAGCCGGAGACGTTCACGCCGGGCGGCCGCTTCGACAACAACAAGATGTATCAGGACCGCTACTGGCACGAGCAGCAATTCCGCGCCGTCGAGCAGTTGCGCAAGATCGCGCAGGAAGCGGGACGCTCGCTGGTTAGCCTGGCGCTGAACTGGCTGCTGCATCACACGGTGACGGATTGCGTCATCCTCGGCGCCTCCCGCCTGGAGCAGCTGAACGAGAACTTGGCGACGATTGACGATGGTGCGCTAAGTGAGGATGTGGTGAAAGCGTGCGACGAGGTCTGGCGCAATCTGCGCGGGCCGCTGCCGAACTACAACCGGTAAGTGCTCCAAGCGCTTCATTGCAACCCCACCCCGCCTATGCTACTTTCGAGATGATTCGAGGTACGCCTTGCGCACTCAAGTGCCTGCGGGGCTGAACCGCAAAGAGGCCGAGATCTTCTCCCGCCTCGATCCGGAGCGGTTGCCCCACCACATCGCCATCATCATGGACGGAAATGGCCGCTGGGCGCGCCGCCGCCATCTGCCGCGCATCGCGGGACACCGCTCCGGCGTGGCCTCCGTCCGTTCCACCGTCGAGACCGCCGCTCGCGTCGACATTCCCGCGCTCACGCTCTATTCCTTCTCTGCCGAAAACTGGAAGCGCCCGAAGACCGAAGTACAGTACCTGATGAACCTGCTGCGCCGCTACCTGAAGATGGAGCTGCCCACGCTGATGGAGAACAACATCCGGCTGCAATATATCGGCCGGCAGCACGAGCTTCCGCAGGAGGTGCAGGAGCGCATGTCGTGGGCGCGCGAGATGACCGAACGCAACACCGGCATGGTGCTCACGCTGGCGCTCAACTACGGCTCGCGCACCGAGCTGGTGGATTGCTTCACGGCGCTGGTGCATGAGGCCTCGCGCAACGGCGGCATCGAACACCTCAAGGTCGACGAGCGCGCCATCACGCGGAATCTTTACACCCACGGCCTGCCCGAGCTCGACCTTCTCATCCGCACCAGCGGCGAAATGCGCCTGTCGAACTTCCTGCTGTGGCAGGCAGCCTACGCCGAGATTTACGTCACCGAGACGCTGTGGCCCGACTTCCGCGGCACCCAGTTGCTGGAAGCCATCGAGGCCTTCCAGAAGCGCGAACGCCGCTTCGGCGGTCTGGTCGGCGAAAACGGAAACCATTCGTGAAGCGCGTCCTCACCGCGGCCATCCTGATTCCCCTGGTGATCCTGGCGCTCTTCCGGGCGCCGCTGTGGCTGTTCACGCTGCTGGTGTTGGGAGTGGCGCTGCTGGCAGCGCGGGAGTACTTGGGCATCGTTAAGGCGCAAGGCTTTCGGCCCATGTGGGTAGCCAGCTACATTCTTCTGATTTTGTTGTTTGCGATTTCCTATTCGGTCACTTGGCTGTTCGGGAGCTCGCCCGCCGGCCCGATCCTCGCTGTTCCTTTGTTTCCCTTGTTTGCTATCTGCGCACCGCTGATTTTCTTGCTGCTTAGCCTCGCGCGTGATCCGATTTCGCAAGCACTACCGGACGCGGCCATATCCTACTTGCTGCTGCCGTACGTTGGCTTCACGCTAGGCTTGCTTCCGTTTTTGAGGGAGTTTCCGAACGGGCCGCTCTACGTCCTCTATCTGATGTTGCTCGTGTGGTGTGGCGACATCGCCGCCTACTATGTCGGCCTTGCGGTCGGGAAGCACAAGCTCGCACCGCGAATTAGTCCGGGAAAGACATGGGAGGGCGCAATCGCGTCAGTGGTCGCAGCGGTGATCGTTGGCTGCTTGCTATTCCACTACATCAATCCCATCGCGGCTGGATTCCGTAGTGCTCATCTGCTCACCGAGTTCATCCCGGATCCCTATTTCTCGACCCCAGGTTATGTGCCGCACGCATTTCCGCTTGTACCGTTGTGGTTTGTTGCGGTTTTCGCGGCGTGCGTGAACGTTGCAGCGCAATTGGGAGATTTGGTGGAATCGGCGCTCAAACGGGGAGCGGGAGTAAAGGATTCCGGAAACTTGCTTCCGGGACACGGCGGCGTACTCGATCGCATCGATGCCCTGCTGTTCGCTTTGCCGGTTGGCCTGTTGTTCGGCCTATTGGGGATGATCGGGTACTTCAAGCAGCGGTGATTGACCGCCTGAGTCAGTGGATTTGTGTCAGGGCACGGCTTCAGGCGTGCCAAATGACGCACCTTCCTGATAGGCAGGTCGTCCAAAGCCGTTCCCCTTATACAATCAAATGTTGCGCACGCCTGAAGGTGCGCTCCGCCCGATCGCATGAAACGCATCGCCATCCTCGGCTCGACCGGCTCTATCGGTCGCAGCACGCTTAGCATCGTCGAAAGTTTTCCTGACCGCTTCTCGGTCGCCTCCATGGCGGCGGGAAACAACTTCGAACTGGCTTTCGAGCAGGCGCGGCGCTGGCGTCCGCAGGTGCTCTCGATGGCCACGGCCGACGCTGCCGATCAACTCCAACAGAAGCTAAAAAAGGCCGGACTCGCGAGCGAAACGGAAATCACGCATGGCTCGAAAGGCACCGTCCAGGTCTCGACCCATCCCGACGCCGATTTCGTGGTCAGCGCCATCGTCGGCGTTGCCGGGCTGGAAGCCACCTACGAAGCCGTGAAGTGCGGCAAGACCGTAGGCCTGGCCAACAAGGAATGTCTGGTCGCCGCGGGCGATCTCATCACCACCGAAGCGCGCCGCCAAGGCAAGCCGCTGCTGCCCATCGACAGCGAGCACAACGCCGTTCATCAGTGCATGCGCGGCGGACGCCGCGACGAAGTTCATCGCATCTGGCTCACCGCTTCGGGCGGACCGTTCCTCCACACGCCCATCGAGGACTTTGCGCACATCACCGTCGAACAGGCGCTCAATCACCCGACCTGGAAGATGGGCAAGCGCATCACCATCGACTCCGCGACCCTGATGAACAAGGGCTTCGAAGTCATCGAGGCCTGCCGCCTCTTCGACATGCCGCCCGACCAGGTCAGCGTGCTGGTGCATCCCCAGAGCACCATCCACTCCATGGTCGAGTTCGCCGACGGCAGCCTGCTGGCACAACTCTCGGTCACCGACATGCGGTTACCCATCCTCTACGCCCTCACTTATCCCGAACGGATTGAATCGGATCTGCGCTTTCCGGTGCAGGAGTTGCGGCGGCTCGACTTCGAACCTCCCGACCTGGAGAAATTTCCCTGCTTACGTTTGGCCTATGAGGCAGTCGAAGCGGGAGGAGCCAAGACCATCGCGCTGAATGCGGCTGACGAGGTCGCGGTTTCGGCATTCCTCGAAGGCGCTATTGGATTTCCGGAGATTGCCACTACAATAAAAACGGTGGTTGCTGAAACGCCCGCCCGTGTACCCGAATCTATACAGGATGTTTTGCAGGCGGATGCTGACGCCCGGCGGCGGGCGCAAGCGGCAATCAGCAGTCAGCACTCAGCATTCAGCCGGTGAAGATTGTGCCAAGCGACGACCAATGTATGCGGCGTGGTGGAGGGGAGTTTTGGGTCAGATTCGCAAAGGGCTGATTGCCGACTGCTAATTACTGACTGCTTCTTACGATGTTTATGGAATCGTTTCTGATAGCGGTGATATCGATGGCGGCCGTGCTCGGGGTGATGATCCTGCTGCACGAGTTCGGCCACTATGCCGCCGCCAAGTTGTGTGGCGTGCGCGTGAATGTTTTCTCCATCGGCTTCGGCAAGCGGCTGTGGGGCTTCCGCCGCGGCGAGACCGACTACCGCATCAGCGCCTTGCCGCTTGGCGGCTACGTCAAGATGGCGGGCGAGAACCCGCTGGAAGCGCGCAGCGGCACGCCCGACGAATTCATGTCGCATCCGCGCTGGCAACGTTTCGTGATTGCCATCGCCGGGCCCGCCATGAACATCTTTCTCGCGGTCGTGGTGCTGACCGGCCTCTACATGGTCCACTACGAGCGGCCTGAGTTCTTCGACAAGCCGGCGGTCATCGGCTGGGTGACGGAAGGCTCACCTGCTGCCCAGGCTGGCATCGAGCAGGGCGATCGCATTATCCGTATCGACGGCGCGCACAACCCCACCTGGGAGGACGTGCTGCTGAAGATGATGGAGAGCCCCAAGCAGCCGCTCGATGTCGCGGTTCAGCGCGGGAACCAGATCCTCGAGAAGCAGTTGAAGCCCACCGCTGATCCAAACGATGAATACGGCGGCGTGGGCTGGCAGCCGGAACAGGTCGGACAAGTCACCCAACTGATGCCGGACATGCCTGCACAAAAAGCCGGCATTCAGGTAGGCGACCGGATCATGGCCATCAACGGCGTTCCGATGCGCTCAGTATCGTCAGTCATCCCGTACCTGCAGAAGAATGGGGCCAAGCCCGTCGGCCTTACCGTGCTGCGCGATGGCCGCGAGCTGACCTTCAACATGACTCCGGTGCTGAAAGAAGACAACGGGCTGAAGAGTTACCGGCTAGGATTTGGCATTGCTTCGCCGACCATCAAGGAGAACCTGTCATTTCCCAAGGCGCTCGCCGTGTCGCTGCAGGAGAACAAGCGGTATTCCCTGCTGATCGTCGACCTGGTGCGCAAGATGGTCGAGCAGAAGGTTTCGATCAAGCAGATGGAGGGGCCCATCGGCATCGCGCGCGCCACCGGCGAAGCCGCTCGCCAGCCGGGCTGGACTCCGCTGCTCGGCCTGACCGCGATGATCAGCCTCAATCTCGGCATCTTCAACCTGCTGCCGATCCCGATTCTCGACGGCGGAGTGATTCTGCTGCTGATTATCGAGGCCATCATGCGGCGCGATATCAGCATTCGCATCAAGGAGCGGATCTACCAGACGGCCTTCGTGTTCCTGATTCTGTTTGCGGCGGTTGTAATCTACAACGACGTGATGAAGGCGCTGCCCGGACTGGCGCAGAGGATGCCGTAAAACAGCAGTTAGCACTTAGCAGTTAGCCGATTGAGAGGACCTTGTTCCGCGGCGAGGGCGCCGGAATCAGAAGATTGCCATCGTTGGCTTACAACCGCGTCCTCTTGAGGATGTCCTAACTTCGACGCCAGCCTGAAGACAGGCTCTACCTCTTAGGCTTCGCCGCGTCCGCTGTTTCCGCGCCCGCCCCGCCTCCGTGGGCCATCAGCTCCCGGCATTGCTGCAAAACAGCCTGACTGTCGGGTACTCCAGCCGCAACCGCCTTCGTAAGCAACTCCTGGGCCCGCTGATAATCCCGCCCAACTTGCGATCCCTGCATATAGACCAGCGCCTCATTCACCCAAGCGCGTGATAGCCCATGCTCACCCGCGCTGGCGAACCACCGGATTGCCTCGCGCTCGTTCTTCTCCACTCCCTCGCCCAGCGCGTACATGGTGCCGAGATTTTTCTGCGCGATGGCAAACCCCTGCTCGGCGGCTTTGCTGTACCACAGCGCGGCCTGGTGGTAGTCCTGCGCCACCCCTTCGCCGTAGTTGTACATGTAGCCGATATTGCTTTGCGCCTGGACATTTCCTTGCCGCGCCGCAACCTCAAACCACTTCGCCGCCTGATCCAGATCGCGAGCCACGCCCCGGCCCTCGCGATACATCATTCCCAGATTGCATTGCGCCGGCGCGTAGCCCAGCTCGGCTGCCTTGCGATACCACATCGCCGCTTGCTGGAAGTCGCGCACCACGCCGCGCCCTTCTTCGTACATGAGCCCCAGGTGATGCTGCACCTCTGCGTCTCCCTGCTGCGCGGCGCGGCGATACCACTGGATGGCTTGGTTAATATCCTGCTGCGCGTGCAGGCCTTCTTCGTAGGCGACGCCCAGCAGGACTTCAGAGCCGAGGTCGCCGTGACTCGCCTGGTGCTGCAGTTGCCGGAAATCGCTGTCGCTGATGTTTGCGAGTTTCTGTTTTGCGGTGACGGCAGCGGGCGCTGGGGCGGCGCTCACCATCAGACCGCTGAAGCAGGCCGCCAGCAACACTTGCCGCGCAAATTCGTGCAGGCGCCGTACCGACATGCACGCCCCCCTGAATGGCCGGGAACTCTGGCGAATTCGGCGGGAGTTTAATCCTCCATGGGCCAGACTTCCAGAGAAAAATGCAGCCGTTTTCGACTAAAGTTGCACTCTGGGACGGTCGAGCTGCAGAGGTGCGTGGCGGGACGCAGTTCGCGAAGGAACCGCAGGCGCGGCGGCGCGGGCTTGGAGCAACCCTCTGGGGCAGCTCTCATCTGATTGAAAAGTCCCATCCTTTACAGCATTATTCATATAACGATGTGTTCCATCCCAGGAGGAACTGTGGTTTGTAGCGCTTGTGCATTTGAGAGTCCCGCGGGCATGCGTTTTTGCGGGATGTGCGGCATGCCTCTGCCGCAGAAGCCGCTAACCGCGCCCGGTGCGCATAGCACGCTGAACTTCACCCGCGTGCCCGTGGATTCCCGCGCCCTCGGCGAGCGCAGCACTTCGCAGCCCGGCGGAGCCGTAGTGCTCGAAATGCCTGGCGCTCCGATCAATGGTGGACCTGTGAGTGACCTCGCGCCTGTTACTCCCGTCGAACAAGCGCAACCGCCGGCGCCGCCGAAGGAGCTGGTGCCCGACGTTCCTCTCGACCAGTACGTCGAATCGTTCCGCTACGAGCCGCCTAAAGATCCGGCCGAAGTCACCATGCGTGGAGACGCTCACCTTGCGACGCCCGATGTTCCGGCTCCGGTCCCCGCCGACGTACCCTTGCCGGAGGTTCCGATCACTCGAGGCGACAACATCGTCGCTTCCAGCAGCGCCGCCGAAGTCAAGCCGCCGCGGGACCCCATCGCTTCGACTGCGGAAGATGTCGACACCCGTCTGGGGCTTGAACCCGAGACACCGACGGAAGCTCGCATCGCGCGACCTCGTTTCCTCGACATCAATGAGCCGGCGAAGGAAACAAACGCCGGGCCCGCGAGCGAATCCCAGCCTGTAGCCGGCAGCGGCACGACCATCAGCGGTCCTTCCTTCCTGGGGCTAAGCGATCGGCCCCAGACTTGGGCCGCGGCTGTTGGCGTAAAGGACGGCGACTATGCGCCGCGCAATTATCACTGGCGGCTGTGGTTTGTGGCTGCCGTTTTGCTTGTATTCGGCTGGTTGGGCGTGCTGGAGTATCGCGCCCAGGTCCATCAGACGGACAACGGCCCGGTCGAGGTGATCAAGACCAAGCTGCGCAAGATCGGGCAGGGCGCAATGTCGCAAATTGCGGGCGACGCGAACCCGTCCAACAATGACGGTTCGAAGCCTGAGATGCAGGTGCAGGAACAGCAGCCTGCTCAAGCGCCCCAGCAGTCCAAGCCGAACAATGCGACAGCAACGCCGGGCAGCGGCTCATCGGCCGCGGCGACGACCCCTTCCACAGTTCAACCTTCGACGACCAGCGACGCACCGAGTACGCAGAGCGGCACGGCATCGACAACCACCCCGCCGGCAAGCGCCTCGACTTCGGGCGCCGCCGCAACTCCTGATGTGACCACGAAGAAACCTGCCAACGACAGCTCCGCGCAGCCGGCGGCGGAGAAGCGTCAAAGCGACAAGAGCTCCGACTCTGACGCGTCAGCGTCCGCCAAGGCAGCCCCTGGTGAGGACGAGATGGCGAAGGCAAAGAACGCCAGCGACGCCGCGGCCGAAGCTGCCTGGCTTTGGAAGGCAACCGCCAAGGGGAATCCCGATGCGCCGGTACAGCTGGCCGATATGTACGTGAAGGGCGCCGGCGTTCCTCGCAGCTGCGAGCAGGCTGTGGTGCTGCTGAAGACGGCCGCTGCAAAGGAAAACGCGCGCGCCCGCAACCGTCTGGCCTCGATGTACGCGACCGGAACCTGCGTGCAGCGCAATCGCGTGGAGGCCTATCGCTGGCTGAGCTCCGCGCTTACGGCAGATCCGGGCAGCGAATGGGCACAGCAGAATCGCGACCTTATCTGGCAACAGATGACGCCTGACGAGCGCGCCGCGGCGCAGAAGTACCGGTAGGATTTTGAAGTTTCAAGTTCGAGAGGTGTGGTGCCCCACGTTCGCCCGTCTTTTGGGCTAACGTGGGCACGGGAACCTGATTAAAGTCTACGTCCAATCGTTCCGGCAATCAGGCAGAAGACTCCCACCACAACAAACGGCCAGCCGATTTTGTGAAGATCCACCGGAAAGTCCGGCATGGCGTGCGGCAGGCAAATCAACAGCAGGATGCCGATACCGATGGCCAGCGCGCCGCCGACCTGTGCACGCCGTCCCGGTTGCCGATCGAATTGGGAGGGCTCCATCACATTCGGCTTTAGTCGCGAAGATAACTCGATGTCACTCGATAGTCGCGTGCCGCCGCTGACGCGGCTCAATTCTCATCTCAAGAGCTAACCCGGGGCTCGCGCCCCGGGCTCAATTCGCGGCCGCCGCTCCGCGGCGCGTGCGATAAGGCTACCGGCATCGTTCCGAAGGAACGGCTGTTCGAAGTACCACTAAGCCGGAAAGCGTGCCGTCGGAAAGCTCCGCTGTATTGAAATAGGGCGGCATCGCTGCCGCCCTTTGTCGGGCTAAAGCCCGAACCTCCATCAACGCTTGATCGGCACCGGGGAAGCCGTGCCCTTTCAAAGCTGACAACCGACAACTGACAACTGGTTTACGTTCCTTCGTTCCAGCTGGCCAGGTACTCTTCCTGTTCGGGCGTGAGGCGATCGATCTTGATGCCCATCGACTCCAGCTTCAGCCGCGCGACCTTCTTGTCGAGGTCTTCGGGAACCACGTAGACCTTCTTCTCCAGCGAGCTGTGGTTCTTCACCAGATACTCGACCGAGAGCGCCTGATCGGCGAAGCTCATGTCCATCACCGACGGCGGATGGCCTTCCGCCGACGCCAGGTTGATGAGCCGGCCCTCGCCCAGCAGATTGATCTTGCGACCGTCGCGCAGCGAATACTCTTCGACCATAGGCCGCGTGGTGCGCTTCGACGACGACATCTTCTCCAGCGCCGGAATATCGATTTCGACATTGAAGTGGCCGGAGTTGGAAACGATCGCGCCGTCTTTCATCAGCTCAAAATGTTGCTGGCGCAGCACGCTCTTGTTGCCGGTGACGGTGCAGAAGACGTCGCCGAGCTTGGCGGCTTCCTCCATGCTCATCACCCGGAAGCCGTCCATCACGGCCTCGATGGCTTTCGTTGGATCGATCTCGGTGACGATCACCTCGGCGCCTAGTCCGCGTGCGCGGCTCGCCAGTCCACGACCGCACCAGCCATAACCTGCGACGACAAACTTCGCACCCGCCAGCAGAAAGTTGGTAGCGCGGATGATGCCGTCAATCGTCGACTGTCCGGTGCCATAGCGATTGTCGAACAGGTGCTTGGTGTCGGCGTCGTTGACCGCGATGATGGGATAGCGCAGCACGCCCTGCTTCGCCATGGCGCGCAGGCGGATGATGCCGGTCGTGGTCTCCTCCGTGCCCGCGATCACGCCATCGAGAACATCGGTGCGTTTGGTGAGCGCCGTGGTCACCAGGTCAGCGCCGTCATCCATGGTGATGTGCGGCTTGTGGTCGAGCGCCGACATGATGTGCGCGTAGTAGGTGTCATTGTCCTCGCCCTTGATCGCGTAGACGGGCACACCGTAATCGCGGACGAGACATGCCGCGACATCGTCCTGCGTCGAGAGCGGGTTCGAGGCGCACAGCACTACATCGGCGCCGCCGTCGCGCAAGGTGATGGCCAGGTTGGCGGTTTCAGCCGTAACGTGCAGGCAAGCCGAAATGCGCATGCCCTTCAGCGGCTGGTTCTTGATGAACTCCTTGCGGATGATCTGCAGAACTTTCATCGACTGGTTGGCCCAGTCGATACGCTTCTTGCCAAGATCGGCAAGGGCCAGATCGGCGACATCGCCGGCAACGCGAGTGGATGTAGTAGACATAAGCTCCTAGAACAGTTTCGAAGTTTCGAGTTTCAAGCGGGATCCTTCAGAGGTGCCCCCCACGTTAGCCCAAAAGACGGGCGAACGTGGGGCACCAAGTCACTGCTTTCCTACTTCGCGACCTGCGCGCTCTTCTGGTTCGCGCCGGCCAATCCCGCCTGCTGCTTCAGCGCGGCGGCCTTGTCGGTCTTCTCCCACGTAAAGTCGGGATCGTTGCGGCCAAAGTGTCCATACGCGGCAGTCTTGCGGTAAATCGGACGCCGCAGGTCCAGCGACTCCATGATGCCCTTCGGCGTCAGCTTGAAGGTCGCGCGCACCAGTTCGGCAATTTTGTCCTCATCGATCTTCGCCGTGCCGAAGGTATCGATGAGCACGCTCACCGGCTCGGCTACGCCGATCGCGTAAGCAAGCTGCACTTCGCACCGGTCCGCCAGGCCAGCGGCCACGATGTTCTTCGCGATGTAACGCGCCATGTAGCACGCCGAGCGGTCAACCTTGGTCGGGTCCTTGCCACTGAAGGCGCCACCGCCGTGACGGCCCATGCCGCCGTAGGTGTCGACGATGATCTTGCGGCCGGTCAGTCCCGTATCACCCATCGGGCCGCCGATGACGAAGCGCCCGGTCGGGTTGATGTGGTACTTGGTGTCTTCGTCCAGCATCTCGGCCGGCAACGCCGCCTGGATCACGTGCTTCAGGATGTCGGCCCGCAGATCTTCAGTCGAGACCGTTTCCGAATGCTGGCTGGAGATAACCACAGCGTCAATGCGCACCGGCTTGTGGTTCTCGTCGTACTCAACTGTGACTTGGGATTTGCCGTCGGGCCGGAGGTAAGGAAGCGTGCCGTTCTTGCGGACTTCGGTGAGGCGTTGCGTCAGCTTGTGCGCCAGGAAAATCGGCGTCGGCATGTAGTTCTCATTTTCGTTGGTCGCATAGCCGAACATCATGCCCTGATCGCCCGCGCCGCCGGTATCGACGCCCATCGCGATATCGCCCGATTGCTTGTTGATGCTGGAGATCACCGCGCAGGTGTTGGAATCGAAACCGTAGAGCGCGTTGTCATAACCGATAGAGGCGACCACGCCGCGCACCAGGGTCTGGAAATCAACATAGGCTTTGGTCGTGATCTCGCCGGCGATGACGACCAGCCCGGTCGCGGTCAGCGTTTCGCAGGCAACGCGGCTATGAGGATCTTCTTTAATGCACGCGTCGAGGATGGCGTCGGAAATCTGATCGGCAATTTTGTCGGGGTGACCTTCCGTCACCGACTCGGAAGTAAACAGGTAACGCTTGTTGGACAACGTCGAGCTCCTTTTATTGTCCGCTGCTTTGTTCCCGCACTCTCGCGGGCGAGTGGAAGCACATCAGCTGGACACAGATACGGTAGTCAGTTCAAGCCTATCGAAGGATAGCGAGCAACTGGAGAACTCCCAATATTTTAAGGCCGAAAGGCAGCTTTGAACAGCTGAACGAGCAGAATCGGCATTGGCGGGTTACGGTAACGGGAAGGTTGTGGTGTCGCAAAACCGGGGGCTTTTCGAAGCACCATGGCCTTTTCGATATTCCCGGTTTCCAGATAGAGCGAGCCTTCAGGCTCGCGTTCAGATACGGCGTCCGAGATAGGTCGTATCAGAGAAGCTAACGAGCCCGCCGTCTTGCTTCCCGCACCTGCTCGCCATTCTCTTTTCCGTGAAACGGATTGGGGAACTCATCGACTTTGTGGTGTTGTTGCCGTTGCTTCCGCTGCTGCTTCGGGCGATACCAAGCGAAGTACACCAGCGCCGCGACGCCGCCAAGAATCGCCAGCGCAATCAGCGTCCAGAAGATGGGCGTGTAATAGCGCGCGCCCCAGTTGACGATCTGCTTGCCATAGATGTGTGCAACATACGCCAGTCCGAAATAGCGAATGGCACGGCCCGTCGCCAGCGCCGCGATGAAGTTCTTGCGCGGATAATGCAGCGCTCCCGCTGCGATCAGAAACGGTGTGATAGGAAACGGCGGCGGCAGAATAGCGCCCACGGCGATGGTGGCGAAGCCATGCTGCTTGAAGCGGCGATAGACTTTCTCGGCGCGCCGCTTGCCTACTTTCTTCTCCAGCATCTGCTCGCCGCCATTTGCCGCCAGCCGATAGGTGACGTAGCCTCCAACCACCGCGCCCACCACCGCCATGAACGCGTAATACGGCCACCAGCTGCGCCGATGCGCTGAGAGCAGAATGACGAAGACATCCATGCTTCCCGGCAGCGGAATGGCGGAGTTATCCAGCAGCCCCAGAAGAATCAAGCCGGGACCGCCGAAGCGATGCAGCCACGTCCACAGCGGACTTGCAGACACCAGTGCCAGGTAAAGGTTCGTCATGGGATAAAGACACGAGCAAGACTTCTGACTTAGAAGCAGATTTCCGGCAGGCAGATGCAGAGTTCGTTTCTCTGCGAACAGGGCATTGGGTCGTATAATCAAAGTTTGCGCCCTTCATCCTAAGCACCTCAGGAAAACACTACGTGAGCTCTCATACCCCGCACATGCACGGCCCCGCATCGGCTGAACCGCAGCCGCTGCCCGGCGTCAGCAGCATCATCGCCGTCGGATCCGGCAAAGGCGGCGTCGGCAAAACCACGCTCGCCGTCAACCTTGCCATCGCGCTGGCGCGCATGGGCAACAAGGTTGGACTGCTCGACGCCGACGTCTACGGCCCCAACGTTCCGCTGATGCTCGGCTCCAGCGAGGCGCCCACCGTCATCGGCGAGAACCGCATTCTGCCGCCGGAACGCTACGGCCTGAAGGTCATCTCCGTTGGCTTTCTCTCGCCCGGCGACAAGCCGCTGGTTTGGCGCGGCCCCATGCTGCATTCGATCATCAAGCAGTTCCTCAGTCAGGTCGAATGGGGCGTGCTTGACTACCTGGTCGTCGATCTGCCGCCGGGCACCGGTGACGTGGTCATCTCGCTGGTGCAAACCGTGCCGCTAACCGGCGCGGTGATCGTCACCACGCCCAGCGATGTTTCGCTGCAGGACGCGCGCAAGGCCATCGAGATGTTCAAGCAGGTGAAGGTCGACATTCTTGGCATCGTCGAGAACATGAGCTTCTTCGTCTGCCCGCATTGCAATCACGAGATCGACATCTTCTCCAAGGGCGGAGGCAAGCGCACCGCCGAGCAGTTCAGCGTTCCATTCCTCGGCTCCATCGAGCTCGATCCCGAAATCCGCAAAGGCGGAGACGGCGGACATCCCATCGTGATGGAAGGCGATCAATCGCCGCACGCGAAATCGATGTTCGCGTTTGCCAACCGCGTGGTCGAGCGCACGAAAGAAGTGCAGGAATCGGCGGGGGGAAGCGTAATCGAGATTCGGTGAAGTTGTTCCACCCCGACTTTGCTTGAAGATTCAATGACTTGCGAAGGACGAGCGGCGATTCCGAAATTGTTCCACGTGGAACTAATAGCGAACGTTCGTCTGGAACTATGAATGCCGCCGTTCTGCACACGCTCGGTCAAGCGCCACGATGCGAGCCGTTCGCTGAACCCGTTGCACAGGACGACGAAGTCGTCGTGCAGGTCCGTGCCGCTGCACTGAAGCCCGTCGATAAGCAGTTGGCAAGCGGCTCCCACTATGCCAGCAATCGGGCAGTTCCGTTTATCTGCGGCATCGACGGCGTCGGCACTCTCGCCGGCGGCCAGCGCGTCTTCTTTGGCGGCCCGATACCGCCTTACGGCGCGATGGCCGAACGCACCGTGGTTCGCAACGCCTTCACTTTCCCAATACCCGACAACCTGAGCGATGAGACCGCCGCGGCAATTGTCAATCCCGGAGTGTCGGCGTGGCTTTCGCTCGCGCACCGCGCGAAGTTGACGGCGGGAGAAAATGTTCTGATTCTGGGAGCCACCGGCGTCACCGGTCAGCTGGCAATTCAAATCGCACGGATTCTCGGTGCCGCTCGCGTCGTCGCCGCCGGACGCAATCGCGAACGCCTGAACGAATTGCGTGAGCTCGGCGCTGACGCGACGATTCATCTCGACCTAACTGACGGTGATCTGCAAGAGGCGATCACCCGCGAGGCCGGCACGTCAGGCTTTCAGGTTGTGTTGGATTACGTGTGGGGCAAACCCGCAGAGACGTTCTTCGCCGCCGTCACGCGCAAGGAATTTGCTGCAGCCGGCGTCGAGACGCGCTACGTGCAAGTGGGCGAAAGCGCAGGCTCAACGATCTCACTCCCCGCGGCAGTTCTGCGGAGCATGCCGGTGACGATCATGGGCACCGCAGGAATTCCGCCGCCCGAGGTTTTGGTTGAGGCTTTGCAAAAGGTCATGACTCATGCGGCCAGCGGAGAGCTTCGCATCGCTACCGAGCCCGTGCCGCTCGCGCAGATCGAAGAAGCGTGGAACCGCGAGACGCCAGGGAAACGACTTGTGATTGTGCCGTAGATCGGGCCTTCCTGGTTGGCGTCGTGGAGAAGGACGCGAACCCGGTGCACCGCCGTGAAACGATCCACTATCCTCTAGCCGCTATCCACTGTGTCTAATGTGCATCACGTCGCCGTCTTTCACGATGTACTCTTTGCCTTCCAGGCGCAGGGTGCCGCGGGCGCGGGCTTCGGCCTCGGAGCCGGCCTCGAGTAGCTGGTCCCAGTGAATGGTTTCGGCGCGGATGAAGTGATGCTCCAGATCGGTGTGGATGGCTCCGGCAGCGTTCACGGCCTTAATGCCGCGCTCGACAGTCCAGGCGCGGCACTCGTCCTCGCCGACGGTGAAGAACGAAATCAGTCCGAGCAGCTCATACGTTTTGCGGATGAGGCGCACCAGGCCGCTCTCGGTCAGGCCATAGCTGGAGAGGAATTCGGCGGCGTCTTCGTCGCTCATCTCGGCGAGTTCGGCCTCAACTTTCGCGCAAACGGCCGTCGCCCCGGTATTCGGCCGCGATGCGACTTCCCCGATGCCGTACTTCGCGACCGCCTCCTCGAGATCCTTGCCCAGGGTCGTGCTTTCGCCGATGTTCAGCACGTACAGCATGGGCTTCTCGCTGAGGAACATGAAGCCGCGCACGCGCTTCTTGTCCTCCGGCGTCATCTCCATCTCGCGCAGCGGGCGCTCGGTTTCGAGATGCGCCTTGGCGCGGACCAGCAAGTCGTGCTCGCGCTCGATCTCGTCTGACTTCATCTTCTTGCGGTCTTTTTCGACGCGCTCCAGCCGCTTCTCGACTTGGCCGAGATCGTTGACGATGAGTTCGAAGTCGATGTTCTTGATGTCGCGCAGGGGATCAATGGGCCCGACGTGCGGGATGGAATCGTCCTCGAAGACGCGGACCACGTGGGCCAGCGCGTCGACGTTGCGCAAGTTGGCGGCGAAGGCGGTCTCGTTCAGCGCCTCCTTGGAGAGCGCGGCCACGTCGGTGTATTCCACGCTGGCGTGAACCAGCTTCTTGGGGTTGCACTGAGCAGCCAGGCGGTCGAGGCGGTCGTCGGGAACCTTGGCGACGCCGAGATGGGCCTCGCGCGGATTGCCGCTGCGCGGCGCCACCTGTTGCTTGGTCAGCATGACGAAGAGCGATGTTTTGCCTACCTGAGGCAGGCCAATAATGCCGGTTTTCATAATGAGCGGTTAGCAAGTAGCAGTTAGCAATTAGCCCGTGTGTTCTGGGCGATCAGCATTTTTCAGGGTAAATGAAAATGGCATTCGGCGCAGTGATGGAGAACGTTACAGCAATCATGGCCGGCGCGCAGCGTTGTAGGATCTCGAGGGCGATAGCCTGTTGCGCGTACGCGAACAAATGGCGCAAACTTATGCTATTGCCTGTTATCGCCAGTTGAGCGACTAGTGCGTGCCCGGTTTCGGTTCCAAGTGTCCACAATGCCCCTCTTCAAACTCCCATCGCTCTGCTTTCTCCCCTTCTTCTAGGGCGTCGTACACCGCGTAGATATCAGCATGGGGCGGAACATCTATGGCGACGAAGCGCCGTGTAGCTCGTTCGTAAGTACAGCCAAGTTCGCTGAGCGGCGTCCAGTCTTTCAGGAATTTCTCTTCGCTAGTGTCGTGTGGCAGCACAAGACGGTAGGTTGAGTGGCCGCCACGTTCCACGATACCGACTACGATCAGCGCCCCATTCTTTTCCTGTGCGGCAACAACGTCCTGCTCACTGACTCCGAATACCTCAAAAGGAACGTTCCTAAGTCGATATTGTCTTTCCCCAACAGGTTCTGCCCAGAGGCTTTCGGTTTTGTAGACCGCGCCATCTTTCTCAGGCACGTCGAAGACGACCTTCACCAGACCTGCATTCGATTCCGAGTGTTCAGCCACGGATGAATTCTACGATGGGCCGCGCTTGAGTAACCGCGGATTATTCAGAGGGTTGCGGATTGTTGTTGTAATATCCCCATATCACAAGCAATCGGTCACGGAGGTCACATGAGTAGCAAGACTAAGCTCGGCATCGCGGGATTAGCCGTTGTCGCTGCTTCGATCATCGGGACTGTGTTGTTCATCTGCGCTCTCGGACTTGATTTCCACCTCGTGGGCTGGCGATAAATCGCCTTAGCGCGAGTTTGCGCATGGCAAAATCTGAATCAGCTCGGCTCTACACAGGAGGTTCACGATGCTGAACAGGAAATACGCGGCCACTCGAAGCTTGCTACTGACAACCTTCGCGGTTTTCTTGGTCGTTCCGGGCGCTTGGGGACAGACCTTCAAGGTACTCCATTCCTTCGGCGCCAGTGGCGACGGGCAATGGGCGTTAGGGGGCCTGGTATTTGATGGCCACGGAAATCTTTATGGAGTTACCGAAATTGGTCCGTCAGGAAATGGATGTTTGGGCGACTCCGGCTGCGGTACGGTGTACCAGTTGAAGCCGAATGGAGACGGGACATGGGCGGAGTCGGTGATTCATGCCTTCAACGGAAGCGATGCCGCATTCCCTTTTGCATCCCCAAGCTTTGACTCCCAGGGCAACCTTGTCGGTACTGCTAACGGTCACGCGGGTGCGGGAACATTTCCGGATGTCGTTTACCAGTTGTCGCCAGCGTCCGATGGCACTTGGACGGAATCGATTCTTTACCAGTTTCCCGGCTCTCAAGACTATGGGCCGGGAGCAGTGACCTTCGACCCGGCCGGCAATGTCTACGGAGTAACCGATGGTGGGGGCATGAATGATACTGGCTTTGTTTTTAGGCTGAATCGAGTGTCGGGATGGCAGGAACAAATTTTGCTGTTATTCGACGGGCACTACCCTTATCTCAGCGGTCTTAGCCCTCAGGGTGCGATCACGCTCGATGGCGACGGCAATCTCTATGGCGCGACGATTCTAGGTGGCGCTTATGATTGCGGTGTCGTCTACAAGCTGGCGAATCAGGGGAGTATTTCCTGGAAAGAAACGGTGTTACACGACTTCGCCTGTGGCGCTGATGGCTATTATCCCATCGGCGCAACTTTTGGCCCTGACGGCAGCCTCTACGCTGTGACCCAGGTCGGGGGGGTTCTCGGGACGGCCCAGTGCTTCTTCGGGTGCGGAACAGTCTTTAAACTCACACCGAATTCAGATGGCACTTGGACAAAAACTACGCTGTACGCGTTTCGCGGTGGCTCCAGCGACGGAGCGTTCCCGGTCAACCGCCTCGTATTCGATCAAGCCGGAAACATCTACAGCACAACCGGTAATGGCGGCAACAACTCGTGTGGAAGCTCCGGCTGCGGCACGGTGTTCAAGCTTACGCCGTCCGGCGGAGGCCAGTGGACAGAGAGCATCCTGCATTTCTTCACCGGCGGGCTAGACGGCTCTGGCCCAATCAGCACAATGGCAATCGACGGAGCCGGGAATCTCTACGGCGCAACCTATCGAGGTGGCGTATACGGCGACGGCGTGGCGTTCGAGATCACGCCGTAAGGCCAGTCCTTGTCTAGCCGTGCATGACTGGCGATCAATCGCCATTACACTCATCGGTCGGGTGCCCCATCCTTTCGCGTCTTTTGCGAAAGGGTGGGAGAGACACTCTGCGCTTCGTTGTGCCGCCGGCTGCGGGCCGGCTCCGCCTTCAACGCAAAATCCTACCCAGGACTCCGGCCGCCTGCGGCGTGCCTCCGTCCTGGGCTATCCTGACGCCGCCCTTGCGGGCTCTGCCGTTTCTTGTACAACACCGATGCTGCGGAAAGAAGTTCAGGGGCGTAGCCTTGCCGAAGGACGAATGTCAGGTGCTTTAGCCCTGGCAAAGCAAAGCTCAGGGGCTAAAGCCCGCTCGATTTCAGGCCCATGCGGCACGTCTGAAAGACGTGCCCTGATACGAGGCGGTTTATGAAATCGGTCGATGGCGTCTGGAAATCCAGAACCTGACGCTCGAAGCTCGCAGCTCGACGGTCGAAGCCTGCAGCTCGAAGCCTGAAACTCGAAACGTGAAACCCGAAACTTGAAACCTGCTAGGTCATTCTGCGAGCGGTCAGATACAGCACCGCCAGGCCCAGCAGCAGCACGGTGCCTTCGATGCGTGTCGACCACACGTGCAGGCGGTTGAACTCGACGCGGCGCGGGTCGTCGTGTGGCACGTTGTCGATGACCACCATCTGCCGCTTCAGGTCGTCCATCCTGGCTGCCACGCCGAAGACGCTAATCAGCGTCAGAATGATCATCACGTAGATCAGCAGATTCCGTACGGCAAACGGTTGAGCTACGCCGTTCATCACGCGGGAATCGATCATCGATGTAATCGCAAACACGACGCCGCAGATGATGCCCATCCAATGCAATACGCCGAGCGTGCGGCTGACGACATTGCCGGCGAGTTGGCGCGTCGGCAAGATCGAGGGATTAAATAGCGCAGGCGCCATCACGAAGGCGAAGAAGATCAGCCCGCCAATCCAGATTACGAGGGACAACAACATCAGAAAACGGACGAAGGACATGATGACCTCGGATGTTTGGCAGCTCGCCGGTGTAAACCCTTCCAGGCCGCGAGGCTCAACGACGATTGCGGCGAGTCTGCAGGGAACTCACGATTCTACCTCTCGGCTCGACGGCCGAGCCGCAGCGCGCTTTCGCCCACGGCAGGCAGCAGCGGTGCCTATCCCGCGGCTCTCGATTGTCGCCAGTACTAGGGCATCTTGCGTACGCCAGTTTCCATCCCAATGATTGTGGCCATTTCAATCCGAACACAGGGTGGAAACTAACAACATGAAGCGGAGACTGATACTTCTGACAGCGACAGTTTTCTTGTGCGGCTGCTGGGCAATAGCCCAGGCAGGCGCTGGAGCGGGCGCGGGATCCGGGACCGGAGCGGGTACGGGAGCCTCGGCTAATCCCGGAGGCCAAAGCGGCAGCATGGGAACCGGAACCGGTACGGGCAATATGGGATCGCACAGCGGACAGAATGGTTCCATGGGAACGGGAACTCAGACCAGCCCCGGTACGGAAGGCACGGAAAACGGAGCGGGCGCGAATACGCCCAGCGGAGCCAATTCTTCTCCGGGCACGACCACGCCCGGGGTAAAGAACTCGAGCCCGACGGGCGCGCCGAACACTCCAACGACGTCGCCTAACTCTCCAACCACAGCCCCGAATACGACTACCACTCCTCCGCCAACAAGTGGAAACATGGGCGCTGGAACCAGCGGATCGACAACCGGCAACGGCAGCACGACGGGGACGCCCCCGCAGAGGTAAGCAAGGGCAGCGTAGCGAAAGAGAGGAGCCCATGAGGGCTCCTTTTCTTATGGGTGAGGGCGCGATGAAGGCGAAGGGCCGGCCAGATTGACGTTCTTGTATTTCACCGCGATATCGATGAACGCCAACGCGGCCCGGCTCAGGGCTTTGTCCTTGCGGAAGACGAGTGCCAAGTCGCGCTGAATAGTGGCGTCTGCCATCTCGACCGCAGCCAGCACTTTGGCTTTCAGGTCCTCGACAACGTTGGACCGCGCGATGAACCCTACGCCGATCCCGGCGGCGACGAAGCGTTTCAGCAGCTCGCCGGAATCCAGCTCCATCGAGATCGTCGGCTTGACCCGGTGCTCTTCGAAGCTGTTCTCCAGAGCATCGCGAGTGCGACCGAATTTCGGCAGCAGCAGCGGATACTCCGCCATCTCAGCGACCCTTGCTTTGCCGCGAGCCGCCAGCGGATGATCAGGCGGCGTGATCAGCACCAGCTCATCGCGATGGATGACAACCACCGTGAGCCGCTTGTCGGTCACCGGCATGGAGATGACCCCGAAGTCGCACGAGTTCTCGATGATGGTTTCGAGAATTTTCGCGTGCTCCAGGCGCTTTACTCCGACTGCCACATTGGGGTACTGGCGCTTGAAGTCGGCGAAGACCTCGGGAAGAATATGCAGGCAGGTGCCTTCGTTGGCCGCGACCACAATCTCGCCGCGCGGCACGCGATGCATTTCAGCCAGCGCGATAAGCACCACACGGCGCTGCTCGATGGTTTCCTGCGCGTACTGCAGGAAGACCTTGCCCGCCGCCGTGACTGCGACCTTGCCGCCGCTGCGGTCGAGCAGGCGCGCTCCTACCTCTTCCTCGAGGGCGCGGATTTGCGCAGAGATGGCTGGCTGCGTGCGAAAGCGACGCTCCGCCGCGCGCGAGAAACTGCTCAACCGCGCGACTTCAAGAAACGTCTCCAGCTGATCGAAGTCCATAAGGCAGCAACTAGCCACTAGCAATTGGCGTTAAGACGTGCGCTTCATGGGTAGAATCATACAATCCGAGCGTCTGGTTGAGGATGTTTATGAGCGAACTCTCCACGAATGCGGGCGGCAAGCAGGCGGGGCAGTTGTATGTCGGCACCTCGGGATGGGCGTACACCATCTGGAAGCCCGACTTCTATCCCAAGAATGTCGCGTCGAAGAACTTCCTGAAGCACTACGCGACTCAGCTCAACACCGTAGAGGTGAACTACACGTTTCGCCGCAGCCTGACCGAGAAAGCTGCTACCGGATGGATTGCAGATGTCGGCCCGGACTTTCGTTTTGTGCTGAAGGCGAATCAATACATCACGCACATCAAGCGCCTGCAAAACGTGGAAGAGCCAGTGCAGCGATTTCTGGCCACGCTGCAGCCGTTGGCCAGGCAGCTTGGGCCGGTGCTGTTTCAACTGCCGCCGAACATCAAGGCCGATGCTGCCCTACTGCGCGATTTTCTGGCGCTGCTGCCGCGCAACTTCAAAGCGGCGTTTGAGTTTCGCCATGCGTCGTGGTTCGCGGAAGACATCTATCAAGCGCTGCGCGATCACAATGCCACGCTCTGCGTCGCCGAGACCGAGAAACTCACCACGCCCGAGGTGCGCACCGCAAACTACATTTATTTCCGCTTTCGCGAGCCCAGCTATTCCTCCGAGGAAGTGAAGCGGCTCGCCGAGCGCATGGAGCGCTGCCTTGCCGATGGGTTGGAGACCTACGCGTTCTTCAAGCACGAGGAAGATCCCCGCAGCCCGCTGAACGCGGTGGAGCTGCTGAACATGGTGCCCACCAGCGCGCAATAGCTTCCTCCTGCTGCAATGCCTATTCATAGTGGGCTGCGTCAACCCCGCACAAAGCAATGCTGTTGTCCATTTGGGTTCCCGGGCAGTTGAGCCTACAATCCGCAGTAGTACCCGTTCTACACTTCTGAGTAGCTGGAGGCACCTCGTGCCCGGTATAGCTGGACTTGTTGTAATCGTCATCATCGTTCTTTACATCATTAACTCGATCAAGATTCTGGCCGAGTATGAGAGGGGCGTCATTTTTCGCCTGGGGCGCCTGCTGGGGTCACCGAAAGGCCCGGGCGTGATTCTGGTGTTTACGCCCATCGATCGCATCGTGCGCGTCTCCTTACGGCAGGAGGCGCTGGAGGTGCCGCCGCAGGACATCATCACCCGCGATAACGTCACGCTGAAAGTGAACGCGGTGATCTTTCTGCGAGTGATCGATCCCAACAAGGCCGTGGTTGCAGTTTCGAATTACATGTATCAGACCTCGCAGTTTGCGCAGACAACGCTGCGCTCGGTGCTGGGCGAAGTAGATCTGGACGAGTTGTTGGCGCATCGCGAGAAGATCAACCTGCGGCTGCAGTCAATCCTGGATCAGCACACCGATCCCTGGGGCGTGAAGGTGACCAACGTCGAGGTGAAGCAGGTCGATTTGCCGGAGACGATGACGCGCGCCATGGCCAAGCAGGCCGAGGCGGAACGCGAGAAGCGGTCGAAGATCATCCACGCCGAAGGCGAGTTCGCGGCGGCGCAGCGGCTGATTGACGCAGCGCACCTGCTGGCCAGCGAACCAGTCAGCATTCAGTTGCGGTATTTGCAGACGTTGACCGAGATCGGCGTGGAGAAAAACACGACCATAATCTTCCCGGTTCCGGTGGATCTGCTGTCGGGCCTGCTAAAGGCCGGCAACGTGAAGCTTGGCGGCGCGGCGCCGCCTGAGAAAGTTTAGGGGCGAAGATTTCCTGTGCATACGATGGCATCGTCGGAAGACACCGAAATAACGTTGGGCGTCGGCAAGTTGCTGGGATTGTTTTTTCTGCTGGCGGCGATTTGCGGCGTGTTCTTCTCGATTGGCTACTCGCTGGGCCGCAGCGCCGGGCGCGAACAGGCCGCGAACGATCAGCCACAGGTGACCACTGCTTCCGACGCAATTCCGTCCAGCTCAAGTTCAGCCTCGACCGAAAGCAAACCTTCCGCCGCCGTCGTGAAGCCGCAGGAGCAAGCACCGGCCACGACCGAGCCTGCCGCTCCTCAGCAGAGCATGACGTTCTACAAGGCGGTACAGCAGAACGACACGAAAACAAGCCCGAACGCGACCGCGGAAAAGCCGTCAGACACGCCAAAGCAGAAGGAAGTAGCTTCGGCCGCAGCGCCAAAGGCGGCCATGCCGCCGAGTTCTGCAGCCGAGACGAGAGCCGCCACTGCAGACGTCATCAGCCACACCTCGCCCGTGACCGGCCCGGGAACCATCGTGGTGCAGATTGCAGCTCTTTCGCGTGAAGATGACGCAGTCTCTCTGGCGGGCGCCCTGCGCAAAAAGAATTACAACGTGTTCGTGGTCAACAATCCCGTGAATAACGACAAGTTTTACCACGTGCAGGTCGGGCCCTTCGCGAACATGGCTGACGCGCAGGCGATGAAGGCCAGGCTGGTTGCCGAAGGCTACAACCCGATCATCAAGAAGTAGACACCTCGAAAGATTAGCTTTGTAACAGGGCACGGCTTCAGCGGTGCCAAATATTGCTGGCCCGATCGGGCTGCAGCCCCTGCAAACTGGCTCCAAGCTGCAGTCCTTTTCTTTAGCAGTTTTGCGGCACGGCTGAAGTCGTGCCGTTATACGAAACGCTCCGTCATTGCGCTTACAGATTGCAAACAGCGCGAAAATCGGGCCCGGCTCACCACGCACGCCCGCCCTGCTTGACTAAACTATCTGTACGGCCTTATTCGCCGATCATTACAGAGAGGTCATCATGCCGAGCGATAAGAAGGGTGTCATTGGAATTCTCACTGGGGGCGGCGATGTGCCCGGGCTCAACCCGGCCATTCGCGCCGTCACCCTGCGGGCCATCAGCGAGAACTATCACGTCATCGGTCTGCGGCGCGGCTGGGCTGGTTTGATCGACATCGTCCGCGACAAGGACTACGACAACAGCGACAACTTCCAGCACCTCACGGAAGAGTTGGTGAACCGCACCGGCCGCACCGGCGGCACATTTCTCCACACCTCGCGCACCAATCCCGGCCGCGTGAGTAAGGCCGATGTTCCGATGCACCTGCGTGACGGCTATCAAGCGGACCGCAACGACCTGACCAAAGAAGTGCTGAAGAACCTGGAATGGCTCGGCATTAACTACCTCATTCCGATCGGCGGCGATGACACACTCAGCTATGGTGTGCGGCTGTTTCAGGAAGGCGTGCGCGTCATCGCCATACCCAAGACGATGGATAACGACGTGCCGGGCACGGATTACTGTATCGGCTTCAGCACCTGCGTGACGCGGACCATCGAGATGTCAAACCGGCTGCGCACCTCGGCCGGCTCGCACGAGCGCCTGCTGATCCTGGAAGTCTTCGGACGCTATGCCGGCTTCACCGCCATGCTGCCGACCATGGCGGGCGCCGCGAATCGCTGCGTGATTCCCGAATTCAAGTTCAGCATCGACAAGCTGACCGAACTGCTGGTCGAGGACCGTAATCACAATCCCAGCAAGTATTCGGTCGCACTGATTTCAGAAGGCGCCATGTTCGAAGGCGGCGACATGATCTTCGAAGGCGAAGTAAAGGACGCCTTCGGCCACAAGAAGCTGGGCGGAATTGGCAACATCGTCGCTGACCGCGTGAAAGAATTATCGGCGCGTTACAACGGCGGCAAGCCGCTCGATGTCATGCATCAGAGTCTGGGATATCTGGTGCGCTGCGGCGATCCCGATGCCATCGACTCGATTGTGCCCATGGCCTACGGCAACATGGCGCTGGATTTGATCTTGACCAATGTTCACGGCCGGCTGGTGGTACTGCGCAACGGGCGCTACGACAACATGCCGATCGAGGTTGTGGTCTCGACCAAGAAAATGGTCAACGTCAAGGACCTGTATAACACCGAGCGGCTGCGTCCGCGCTATAAGAGTTTCGAAATGAAGCCGCTGTTCATCATGACCAGCGATCTGGGGTGAAGGGGGCGCGCGTCGCGGGTGGGCCCCTCCGAGGAAAGTAGAGCGCCTCCAGACCGCGTCAAAGCGCTTGACAGCCAATCGCGCCGTGTTAGTGTTTGAGCGATTGGGGAAGGACAGGCCTCACATGACATCGGCTTATCGGCTGGGCGCTTTCGCTGTTCTGCTGACTTCGCTGGTCTGTCTCCCATGCTGTCGCAAGCGTGGCCCTTCCGATGAGCCGCAGTACATCATGCTGGTGTACAACGCCGGAAGCTGCGAACAGAACGGCGGAACGGGCATTGTCGACATCTATGCCGGCCAGCCGCTCATCTATCAGGGCGCAACCGCGCAATCGCAATTCAAGATCGAGTTCGTGGGCTGTCCGCTGTCGGCCGGCAATTGTCCGGTAGACAGTCCCAACGGCAACTCCGTCAATGTAGGACCACCGCCGGCCAGCGCAGCCGGTTCCACCTTCATGTACACCGGCATGACGATCGACAACCTTCCCTGCAAGGACGCGCAATCGATGGGAGTACGAGTACACGCCAGCCGTTAATAAGCTGGCCTCAGCGGCCAAACTGTTTTTCGGCAAACTCCGTCACCCGCTCCAGCGCGGCCTGCATCTCGGCGTGATACTTCTCCATCGCCGCGTCGTCGGCATCGGCTGGGACCATGATTTTGCGCGCGACTCGTACCAGAACCGGCGAGAAGGGTTTAGGGATCACCAGCTTGTCCCAGGTGTTCAACACCCAGGCGCGTCGCACCGCCAGGTAAAAGGCCGTGATCGGGACGCCGCTGGTGCGCGACAGCAGCACCGGCCCTTTCTTCGCGACATAGCGCGGACCGCGCGGCCCGTCGATGGTGAAGGCCACGGCGCCGCTATCGGCGAGCATACGGTTCATCTCCAGCAGCGCGCGCTGGCCGCCGCGGGTGCTCGATCCGCGCACCGGAGTGAATCCGAAGCGGCGAATCACGCGGGCGATAAACTCACCGTCGAGGCTCCGGCTGGTCATGACCGCGATACGGCGGCGGCGAAACAGCCATGCAGCGGGCAAGACGCAGCGGTGCCAGAAGGCGAAGATGCCGGGGTAGATGTGGTCGGGGCCGGCAACGGCGCCGTCTTCGTAGCTGATGCTCATGCGCAAGGTGCAGCCGATCAACGTGAGAAGCGCGGGGACAATCCAGGAGACGAGAGTGAGTTGCACGCGCTGCAGCAGGGTGAAGCGTGGCTCAACGCGGGCTTGTTCGGGCACAGCAGAATTCTATCCTGCGTACTTCAGCCAGCGCCGCAATTCGGGCAGGGTCGGCCGCTTGCCGTACATCAGGATGCCTACGCGATAGATGCGCGAGGCCAGCACCAGCAAGCCATAAATTGTCGCGAGAATGATGCCGATACAAAGCGCGATCTGCCACAGCGGCGGCTGCTCGATCACGATGCGCAGCAGCATGAGAATGGGCGCGAAGAAGGGCACCATGGAGAGCCAGAACGCAAGCGCTGAGTTGGGATGTTGAATGACCGGGTTCATCAGCACGATGCCCAGCACCAGCGGGATGAGCGCCGGCCACTGCATCTGCTGCGCCTCCTGGTCGGTGTTCACCATGGCGCCGATGGCCGCATACATCGCGCTATACAGCAGGTAGCCAAGCAGGAAGAAGATTGCAAATGCCACAATGGCCACCAGTGGGATGTGCACCTCGCCAAGAAACGACTTGGCGGCCACAAGCCCAGGAACCGAAAAAACCAGGGCGAAGGTCACCCACACCAGAATCTGCGTCAGCCCCACGGCGCCCACGCCGATAATCTTTCCCGCCAGCAGTTCCTTCGAAGTGACGGTGGAGAGCAGGACCTCCAGAATGCGGGTGCTCTTCTCTTCGATCACAGAGCGCATTACCGCCAGACCATAGATGAGCACGACGGTGTACAGCAGCATGACCATGGCAAACGCGGTGAGGAACACGGTGGTGCCGCTGGCGCCCTGGTGGCCTTTCTCGATGCGAATAGTATCGAGCTTGATCGGCGTCAGCAGCTTGTCGATATCGCCGCCGCTCATGCCGCTCTGCGACAAGTGGTAGCGGGCGATCCCGGTGCTGATGGCGTTGCGCAGCTCGCGCGCCTGCACGAAGTCCGCAGCTTCCTTGGTGTTATAGAAGACCGAATGGTTCTCCAGGGCATCGTCACTCAGCCACACGAAGCCGGTGATCTTGCCGTTGTTCACCTGCTGCGACAAACGAGCGCGTTCGGCGTCGCTGGTATCAGTGTCGACCTGGATGGAGTAGATCGTCGGCCGGCTCATCCCCAGCTCATTCGGTTGAGTCTTGGCATTCCCTAACTCATGCCCGACCGCGCCGGCCAACTTGGCGTCATTCGCCACGATCACGATCTTGCGTTCGCCACCGGTGTTCATCTGCTCCAACTTTGCCGGGATGAGAACGATTGCCGCCATGACCGCCGGCATGAGCAGGGTGAAAATCACAAACGATCGCGAGCGCACGCGTTCCAGGTATTCGCGCTTGACCAGTGTCCAGACGTTACGCACGCTTGCCCACCTGAGCGATGAAGATTTCCTCCAGCGAAGGCTCCAGCAGCTCAAAGCGGCTGATGCGCACGCGATCCATAGCCAGACGCAGAAGGTCCTGCGGGTCCGCTCCTGGTTTCAGCCTCACCTCCACGTAATTGCCGTAATTGTTGACGGCTTGCACCAGCTCGCTGCTTTCGAGCTTTGGATCGCCTTCGCACTCGATCTGCACGTGATTCTTGCCGTAACTGGCTTTGATCTTCTTCAAGTCGCCTTGCAAAACCACCCGGCCATGGTCGATGAGACAGATGGCGTCGCACAGCCGCTCCGCCTGGTTCATACCATGAGTCGAGAAGAGGATGGTCTTGCCCGACTTCTTCAACTCGATAAGCACGTCCTTCAGCATGACCGCGTTTGCCGGGTCGAGGCCGGAGAACGGTTCGTCCATGATGATGAGGTCGGGCCCATGCAGCAGTGTAGCGATGAATTGCACCTTCTGCTGCATTCCTTTGGAGAGCTCTTCGACCTTCTTGTGCACCCACTCGGAAATTTGCAGACGCTCGCACCACTCCAGCGAACGCTTGCGCGACTCCTCCTCCGAAAGATCGTGCAGCCGGCCAAGGAGCACGAGGTGGTCCAGGACCTTCATCCGTTTATAGAGCCCACGCTCCTCCGGCATGTAGCCGATGCGGCGTAGCAGCCCGCGATGAAACGGTTCGCCAAAAACCTGCACCTCGCCCTCATCCGGCAAAGTGATGCCAATCATCATGCGGATGGTCGAGGTTTTGCCCGCGCCGTTCGGCCCCAGCAGGCCATACACGCTGCCCTCACGAATGCTGATGGAAAGAGCGTCAACGGCTACGAAGTGATCGTAGGACTTGCGAATCCCGCGGAGCTCGACGGCATTCGCAGTGCCTTCCTGACGCGGTTCCAGGGCAATGATGTTGGATTGGGCCACTGAATCTACTCTATCGCACTCCCGGGAAGACGTAGGCGGTCAGTTTTCCTGCCATCGGTAATCCTGTTCGAGGAAAGTCTAGAGACTGAGGAAATTTCGCATTAATTGCTTTCCTTTATCGGTCAATACGCTTTCCGGGTGGAACTGTACACCCTCCACGGGAAACTCCCGGTGGCGCAGTCCCATAATGACCCGCGTTCCATCTCGGTCGCGACAGGTCGCGGAAATCTCCAGTTCATCGGGAAGGCTCTTCTCTTCGACGATCAGGGAGTGGTAGCGGGTTGCGATCATCGGCGACGTTAGGTCGCGAAAAATGGTCTTGCCGTCATGTTCGACCGAGCTGGTTTTGCCGTGCATCAGGTTAGGCGCACGCACGACCGTCCCACCAAAAGCAGCGCCGATGGCCTGGTGTCCAAGACACACTCCCAGCAACGGGACCTTTCCGGCAAAGTGGCGGATCACGTCGATGCTGATGCCTGCCTCTTGCGGCGTACACGGGCCGGGCGAGAGCACGATGCGATCCGGCCGCATGGCTTCAATCGCAGCCACCGTGGTCTGATCGTTGCGGCGCACCACTACTTCGCCGCCCATCTCGCCGATATATTGCACCAGGTTATAGGTGAACGAGTCGTAATTGTCTAAGACGAAAATCATTGTTCAAGCCGAACGCCGCGAGCGCACGTGGGCGTCTTTTCTCAAATCAGCGCCAGCGCCTCGCGCGCCGCGGCGATGGTGTCTTCAATATCTCCTGGCGTATGGGCGATGCTCAGAAAGGCCGCCTCGAATTGCGAAGGCGGCAACCAGACGCCCGCATCCATCATGGCGCCGTGAAAGCGTCCGAATTTCACCGTGTCACAACTCGCCGCGCTGTCCCAGTCTTTGACATGAGCCTCGGTGAAGAAGAACGTGAACATCGAGCCGACGCGATTGGCGGTCATGGTCACGCCCGCTTCCTTGGCAGCTTGGAGAACGCCGGCTACGAGTTTGCCCGCCATTTCGTCGAGCTGTTTATAGAACCGCTCGCGATTGCTCTTGAGCCGGCACAAGGTCGCGATCCCCGCTGCCATCGCCAGCGGATTGCCGCTGAGCGTTCCCGCCTGATAGACCGGCCCAACCGGCGCGATCATGTCCATCAACTTCGCTGGGCCGCCATAGGCGCCGACCGGCAGCCCACCGCCGATGATCTTACCGAGGGTGGTGAGGTCAGGCTTGACGTTGTACAGCTCGGAGGCGCCGCCGAAGGCCACGCGGAAACCGGTCATCACCTCGTCGAAGATCAGCAGCGCGCCGTGATGCGCGGTGACCTGGCGCAAGGCTTGAAGATAGCCAGGCGTGGGCAGAACGCAGCCCATGTTGCCGACGACGGGCTCGACAATCACGCAGGCGATCTGGCCATCGAACTTCTCAAACGCCGCCCTGACCGCGGGGACATCGTTGTATGGCAGCGCTAGTGTGAATTCGACAAATTCCTCAGGTACGCCCGCCGAGCCGGGGATGCCGAGCGTCGCCACGCCGGAGCCGGCCTTCACCAGCAACGCGTCGCTGTGGCCGTGATAGCAGCCCTCGAACTTGACGATCATCTTGCGGCCGGTCGCGGCGCGCGCCAGACGAATGGCCGACATCGTGGCCTCGGTCCCCGAGCTGACGAAGCGAACCTTTTCGATCGCCGGAAACGCCTCGATCACCAGGCCGGCAAGCTCGGCTTCGGAGGGAGTGGAAGCGCCGAAGCTAGTGCCGTTGTGCGCCGCCTGGATGATCGCCTCGATCACCTCGGGATTGGCGTGGCCGAGAATCAGCGGTCCCCACGAACCGACATAGTCGATGTAGCGATTGCCGTCGGCATCCCACACGTGCGCACCCTCACCGCGAACCAGAAATGGAGGCTCGCTGCCGACTGACCGGAAGGCGCGAACGGGCGAGTTCACGCCTCCGGGAATGAGCTGCTCAGCTCGTTTGTGCAGGGCGCGGGATTCACCGAGGATGCGAGCCATGATTTCGCTATTCGCCTTTCGCTGCTGGAGCCGCTTTGCGCTGTTCGCCCTTCGCTTTTCGCCAGAGGCCCCTCGATTTCAGCGGGAACAGAGGAGTCTATCAGGCGACCGCTATGCGACTGCAATCGCTACCATGGAGAACAGCATCCTATTTGCCCGGCAACTTCGATTTCTCAACCGGTAGTCCGGCTTTTACCCAGCCGAAAATCCCCTCGGGCATGACGTAGACACGGGTGTAGCCGAGCTTCACTGCGTCGGCTGCCGCCGATTCGCTGGCGCTGCAGCGGGGTGCGGCGCAATAGAAGATCAGGATGGCATTGCGGTCTGCGGGAAGATAGTGTCTCAGGTTGGCATCGGCAACGTGGATGGCCCCGGGCAAGTGATTGGCCGCCCAAATCTCGGGAAGATTGACATCGTAAATAAACACGCCCGGTTTCCCGAGGAACCGCTGCACCTCCTGCATCGAGACGTGGGCAACAGCCGACGCCGCCGCAGCGACTAGCGTAACCACGCACAGGCAAGCTGCGAGCGTAGCAATCCATCGCGCTACTGTCGCGCGCTGGAGGGTAGAGCTGGATCGGGTTCGCATGGCTCCTCTACGGCAGGCGGACCGACAACGTGAGCGCCGGTCCGCCGATCGGTAGTTGCGTCAGTGCGCCTTGGAGGCTACCTGAACTTTCCTGGCAGAGAGCTCCGCCTGTGCCCCGTCCACCAGCAACTTCGCTTGCTTGACTTTCGCCAGCGTGTAATCGGGAGCGTGCACGCCCCACGAGCCGTCTTTCTCGACCGAGCGGATGATCTCGTCGGCCTGGTTGGCCATCAGTTGAATCTGCGCCGCGGTCGCCGGAGGCAGCTTGGAGGTAAGCAGTGCCGCATCGATCTTCGCCAGCGAAGCCTTTACCTCCTTCACGCCTTCCTTCACCGGCGTCTCCCAGGTCATGACCTTGTCGTAGATCATTTTCTGGTTGGTGAAGTGCAGGTCCACCGGCAAGGAAGACTGCGCCGGACTGTGACATCCGCCGGCCTTGAGCACGTTGCCGTCGCTGAAGCTGGTGCGCCCGCACGACCACATCAGGTCGATGTAAGGCTTGCCATTCAGCTTGGCCAGACGCCATGCACCATCCTTGTAGTCGCGGCCTTTGCCCTCGGGAGGATTCAGGGTCTTGGCGTCGGGATCGACCAGGATCTTCCAGATGTGCGCGGCGCGGGTGTTGTCAAACCCGGCGTAGTCGGGATACTGGATGGTGTTGAAGTTTTCGCAGCTCATCATCACCGGCATGTGGCAACTGGTGCAGTCGTTACCGCCGTGGATGGTGTTCTCCTTAAAGTAGGCCGCCTGCTCGCTGTGGCAATCCTCGCACTTCTTCTTCAAGCCCGGCACGGTGTAAGGATCGCGCCAATCGTTGGCCGTGACCTCATGCGGATCGTGGCAGGTGTCGCAGCGGATGCCTTTCTCGTAATGCGTGGTGTTGTAAGACTGCGAACCCTCGGTCCCGCAGGCTGGACACTTGCTCTTGAAGAACACGCTGAACGGCTTCTGGGGATTCTTCTCGGCTTCGTCCTTATTCCAGGCGAAGCGCTGGTGGCAGCGTTCGCAGTTGCTGGGCATGCCTGCGCCACGCGCCCCGTACAGATGCGCGCCCGCGCCGTGACATTCCTCGCACGTAATGCCCTTGTTCACCACGTGGCTGCGCAAGGCCACCGGATTCCCCAGGTCGGCGATGAGTTCATCCTGGCTCTTGTAGTCGAACTTGAAGCTGTGACATACCTCGCAATACGAGCTTGCCGGCTGGAACAGCATGTTCTTGCGATAGGAAGCACCATAGGAGGTCATGCCCCAGATGCCTGAACCATTGCCGCCGAACTGCTCGAGCGTGGTGGGGAACCCCGGGACGTAAGCCGCGATCTTCTGCGCCATCTCCGGAGTGAGCGATTCCGCCCAATGCCGCGAGTGCTGATTGCCGCCGGCCACGAGCGTTCCCGTGCCGTCCTTCAGTAGCCCGCCTTCAATGTGATAGGTGCCGCGAACCAGCCAGCCATCGATGTAGCCATACTTGGTGCGCGGCGTTCCGACGATGGCGAACACGGAGTCAGGCGTGATGCCCTCGGGCAACACCGAAGCCTTCGTCCCATAAAGACCGGCGTTGAGGTCCTTGTTCGGAATTTCCACCATCTCATCGGGGAAGCGGACGACCATGGCATGTCGCGAACGCTCCCATTTTTCGTACTGCGCAGGATGGCACTCCCCGCACTTCTTCGCGCCCACATATTTATTGGGTAGATCGAGAATCGACTCCATACCTAAGCGATAGGTCATCGCAACCTGGCGGTTATGCGTCTTGGCATAATCCTTGCCGCCGCCGAACTCGACGAACTCCTCCTCGCGGTCGCTGATCTGGTACTTGCCAACCATGCGGCCATCTTTCTCGTACTTGAACATCGGATGATTTTTCTTCAGGTAATCGTAGAATTGCTTTTCCTGCTCGACATACCCTTCCAGCGTGCGCGGGCCCTGGGTTTCCTCGCCTGCCGGCGCCGCAGTTTTTGGAGTGTTCGTCGACGCCGCTGTTGCCCTTGCTGTGGATGTCTTTGCCGTTGGAGGTGTTGTTGCAGAAGTTGCTGGAGCCGCCGTGGTTCCCTGCTGTGCCTGCGTATCTGTCTTCTGACCGGATAGACACAACAGACTAGTGAATATGAGCACCAAAACACTGATGCTGCTGAACCATTTTCGATAATTACTCATTAAGGCCTCGCTATAAGCTGTTGTCGCCTAACTGCCTACCCAACCCCACTGCGTGGCCTACCGAAACTGGGACACAGCTGCTCTGCCAGCATCCCCGGGTTTCTTCAGTACACAAGAGCTGAACGGCAAGGGCCGTGACCGCTATCACAAGGCGCGGGTTATCGGCCGGGCATTGTCTTTCGACAATCACGAATCCGTCAGCCCGCAGGCTCACAATTGCCGCTAAATCGCGTCCAAATTGCTGAAGGTTCCTGCGGCTCGTCCGGTTCGGCCTGCTTTTTCCGAATCCGTTCCCGGCACTATGGGCATCGAACTGGGATAGAATGGCCTAGGGCCTGCGGGCGGCATCCCTTCCCATCAGTGATTTGCAAATGTCGAAAACTACCAAGCTTACGGTTATCGTTCTCTCGTTTCTGATTGCCTCGTTTATTGTCATCGGCCAATTCGGCGTCCGGGCTGCCGATAACAGCAACGACGACGGCTCCTACCGCCAGCTCGGCGTTTATAGCGAGGTGCTGTCACGCATTCGCACCGAATACGTCGAGGAGCCGAACATCTCGGCCGTAACCAATGGCGCGCTGCATGGCTTGCTCGAGTCGCTCGACGCCAACTCCAGCTATCTCGATCCGACAGAGTTCAAGGAGTACAAGGCGCGAAAAGAAGGCAAGGCCGGGATCGGCGCTGCCATCTCTAAGCGTTACGGCTACGCTGCGGTCATCTCGGTGATACCGGGCGGTCCGGCCGACAAGGCCGATATCGCCAGTGGCGACATCATCGAGGCGATTGAGGGCAAGTCCACGCGCGACATGTCGCTGGCGGAGATTGACGGCCGGTTGACGGGCGCTCCGGGATCGGTAGTAAACGTTTCCGTGGTCCGTCCGCGGCGGGCGACGCCGGTCAAGTCAGCGGTGACCTTGGCCATAGTTGCCGATCCTCCTATCACCGACAAGATGATGCAGGACGGCATTGGCTATATCAAAGTCGACGACTTCCCCAAAGGCCGCTCGCAGGAAATTGCCAACAAGTTGAAGGCGCTGCAGAAAGATGGCGCCAAGAAGATCGTCCTCGACCTGCGCAACTCCGGCGATGGCTCGGAGGAAGAAGGCGTGGCGACGGCGAACCTCTTCCTGAACCATGGCACGATCACTTACCTGCAAGGTCAGAAATATCCTAAGCAGACGTTCAACGCTGACCCCCAAAAGGCGGTCGCAAGCAATTTGCCGCTGGTGGTGCTGGTAAATCGCGGCACGGCCGGACCGGCTGAGATCGTGGCTGCCGCCATCATGGAGAATGCTCGCGGCGATGTGCTGGGCGACAAGACCTTCGGCTCGGGAGCGATTCAGAAGGTCATTGATATGCCTGACGGCTCGGCACTGATTCTGTCGGTCGCGAAGTACTATTCTCCTTCGGGCAAGGCGCTGCAGGACACGGCGGTGACGCCCAATATCCTGGTGGCCGATAGCAGCGACGACTTTATCGCGCCGGATGAGGACGACAACTCTGACGATCAGGCGCAGGAAGAGCGGCAGAAAGCGAACCAGCCCGACGATCAGCTCAACAAAGCGATTGAGGTGCTGAAAACGCAGGCCACCAAAGCGTAAGATTCTTTTCACCACAGAGACACAGAGGGCACGGAGTTAATCACGTGCCCCTTTTGTTTGGTTTCAACCGTGGATCTGGAACGATTCTACGGTGGGTCCGGAACTGTCTAACCGTTGATCTGGAGCCCTGAACGGGCGCAAGTTGTATTAGCCGTGAGCGTACGCCCACGGTATCCTGTCGCCATCAGATTGCAGAGCCGCCGCGCGGCGGCACTGCCTGATCGCGAAGAGGTGAAAGCATGAAGCGAGTCATTGGCCTGGGTGGCATCTTCTTTAAAGCTAAGGACCCAAAGGCCCTCTACGAGTGGTATCGCACCCACCTCGGCATCGAAAGCTCCCCTGAGGCAGGGGCGATGTGGGAGGGCACCGATCCCGAGAATCCGGTTTTCAACATCTTGTCCATCTTTCCCGCCGACACTCAGTATTTAGGCTCGGGCCCGTCCAATTTCATGATCAACCTCCGCGTGGATAATCTGACCGAACTGGTCCAAGCCTTACGCGAAGAAGGCGTACAGGTCGACGACAAGGTCGAAGATCATGAATACGGCAAGTTTGGCTGGATTACCGATCCCGAAGGCAACCGGATAGAGCTGTGGGAGCAGCCAAAATCCACTAGCAATGGGTAGGACAGCGCCCGTTCGGCTTTCGCTCCAAGCCGACGCAACTCGGCTCGACCGCTGAGCTGAGGGCCAGCTTTACTGCGCCCCAAGAACAAAACCTCAGCCAGTTGGCTGAGGCGATAACCCCGCTTTGCGCCGCATTATCCGTTACCCTGTTCGTTGCCTTTGTCGCTGGACGGAGCCGTCGGAACCGGCGGCGCCGGCGTATGCGCCTCGACATAGCTGTTCACCATGTCCTTCAACTCTTTGCTGGGCTTGAAGAAGGGAATCTTCTTGGCCGGCACCTCGACGCGGTCGCCGGTCTTGGGATTGCGCCCTACGCGCGGCTTGCGTTGGCGGGTGCGAAAGCTGCCAAAGCCGCGTATCTCAATCTTGTCGCCGGCGCGGAGCGAGCGCACCACGCTCTCGAAGATGGTTTCGACGATGACTTCGCTATCTTTGCGGGTGAGTTCGGTCAATCGGGAAACTTCGTCGATCAAGTCTGCCTTGGTCATCTCGCACGCCCCTCGGTTACAGACCACGCCCACTGGCACCCGCAGACGCCCGCAGACGCCAGAAACAGCTTACCAGCACAACGGATACTCTCAAATTGACTACGCCGTTGGCAAGTACAACTTAGGCAACATTTTGCTTTCCAAGGCGGGAGCGTGCCCAAGTGCCTAGGTAAGATTAATACACCACTCTAGTGGATCGTCATAGTCTATTAATGGAAAATTGACGCGAAGAACGCTCCTACCTTGCTGAAAAATCCATGTGAATCTTTCTTCGCTGTCTGGCTGGTTTCCTTGTTGGCCGGCTTCGTCTTGGGCGGGGGCAGAACCGCCGGCTCCAGCTGCACAAGCTTGTTGTTCTCCAGTCGGAGCTGGGCGACGTTCGGGCTGAGGTCAGGCAGAGGATCGCTCCCCTTGAAAATAAAGGGAGCTTCAACCGCCAAATGCTGCTCCGGAGCAGGAGGGGGCGGCGGTGCCGCGGCTAACGTCTGGGACTGCTGCTGAGCGGTAGCGACGGTTTTACTCGGACTTGGCGACGCTGCTGGCACTGTCTGAGCGGGTTGCGGCTGCGCTGGGGGCGGCTGTGTCTGAGCCACTTGCAGCGGCACGGTCCGCTGGCATCCGCAGTTCTGCCGGGAATGGCTGGCTTGGGTCAGATGTCCGCCCTGGAATACAACCGCTTCGTCCGGCTTCACCTGGTAAGTTGCGTCTCCCATGGTTTCGGAGAGCGTGATCGCCGCGACATTCGACGGCAACGACTGGACACAGGTGTCGCCTTGCGGAGTTACCTTTACGGCGACGTGAACTCTACCTGGTCCGGGCAGCGCCAGTCGCAGGTCGGGCGTGAGTAGCGTGTCGGCTTCGGTTCCTAACGCATAGTTCAGCTCCAGGTTTCCGGTGTTGAGGCTGAACAGCAACTCGCGTCCATTTTGCGACGCATTGATCGTAAGCTTCGTATCTTCGCACACAAGAACGGTGCCGCCACGCTCTAGCTTGAGGGTCGCCGCCTGCGCCCCGGCCTGAATGGAAGACCCGCTCAGCACGCTGGTGCCCGAACCCGCCAAAATAACCGAGCCCTTCACACTGGCGTCGGTAGCATACAGTTCGCCGATCGGCTGCTGCGCGCGCAGTCCGACCGGCACAAAAAGGGCCAGCAAAAATGAAAAAGAAGCGAAACGGTGTACTGGCAACAGCATCAGGACGTGCGCCAGGTGGCGCCGCTCTGACGATACCACCGAAGCAGGCGGCTCAACAATGCGTGTGCTCGCGCGAAAACTCCGGCATTCTGGCCGCGAGCGCGGCCTCGACTTCAGCCTGATATTTCTTCGCCTCGTTCAACAGCGCGTCATACGCGATGACATTCTTCAATCCGAGCTCTTTGAGTCCCTGGACCATCTCATCGTAGCTGGGCGCATCCTCGTGCCAGCCCGCTACGTTCTCCATGGAGCTGACGCCTTTCCCCCCGACGGTGTTCACAAGGATCATCGTCGGTTTCCCGAGTACCGGAACGCTCTTAGCCCTCTGCAGCGCTTGGACGACCTGCGGCATGTCGTGCCCGTCAACTTCGATGACCTCCCAGCCGAAACTGCGATAGCGCTCCTCCGGCGGCTCGACGTTCATCACGCCTTTCACCCACCGGCCGATTTGCAGCCGGTTGCGCTCGATGATCCCAATCAGGTTATGGAGCTCGTGATACGACGCCTTCCTTACCGCCTCCCAGATGTTTGCTCCCTGCGGCTCTCCGTCGCCCAGGATGCAGAAAACGGTGTGCTCATCATGGTCGAGCTTTCCCTCCAGCGCCATGCCAACGGCAATGCTCAGGCCTTGGCCGGGTGATCCGCTGCCGACTTCGACTCCGGGCAGCTTCAGGCCGTGCGGCTGCCACTGACATGGCGGACTGGGCTTACGCAGTGTGACCACGTCCTCGATGGGGAAGTATCCGGCGAACGCCAGGCCGAAATATAGGGCCAGCGCCTTGTGTCCCGCCGACCAGACGATGCGGTCGCGGTGCGGCCATTCCGGGATGTTGGGATCATGCGTGGCAACTTTGAGGTAGAGCGCGGAGACAGTGTCCATGATCGAGAGCGTGCCGCCGGTGTTGCCCGAACCGGCTGCGCACAGCGCCACCAGGGCGTAGCCGCGCATCAGGCGCGTAGCCTGCTCCAACTCCTCGATGGAGAAGTCGCGCACCACGGCTTTCGAGAAGGCGTTGACGATGGGCATGGAAAATTCAAGCAATTAGCAATTAGTGGTGAGCAGGTGTCGATGAACGCAAAATACCACGTGGTCCTGGCACTGGGCCGTTATGACGACGCGCTCGTTGCTGGCGGCTAGTTGCTAGTTGCTGATTTGGGAACCCATGAGAAGGCTAGGGGATGACAAACACTGGGTCTGTGAGGCGAGTCACGAGAGGGTGTGACGTTTTCGCCAGCCCGACGGGGAGAGCCTCACGGTTCGGGCTGGATGTGCGGACTGGCAGGACAAGCTAATTGCTAGCGGCTAACAGCTGATTCTTGGAGGCGCGGGGCGGAATCGAACCGCCGATAGAGGTTTTGCAGACCTCGGCCTTACCACTTGGCGACCGCGCCGCTCTATGCGAAAAACCCTCGCCTGGTTTGCGAGGGCAGCAATTCTGGAGCGGGAGACGGGATTTGAACCCGCGACTTCGACCTTGGCAAGGTCGCACTCTACCACTGAGTTACTCCCGCTCGGCAGAGTTCGATTATAACGAATGCGCGAATCGCCGGGCAAATGAGCGATCAGCAGTCAAGCAATGGGCGATCAGCGATCAGCAGTCGGGATTCCGCTCCTGGCCTCTGCGAGCGCCGAATCGTAGTTACTTGCGATAACGACGTGGTGAATGCATCGGTCTTCGAATTGCGAACGCACCCGTCCCGCAATGCGTGACGACTCAGTCTAGCCCAGGACGAAGTCCTGGGTAGAGGATGACTAAAGAATCCAAGTCCCGGGAGGGACCGAACGCGTGCGCAACCAATGGACGCTCGAGCGCGCTCGTCCAATGAATGCTGGATGCTGAGACATGCAATGCTGTCCCTGCCGGGACTCGAAATTCACCGTTGGCAACCCAGGACTTCGTCCTGGGCTAAGCTGAGTCGTCCCGCGGGGCGGGACGGGAGCTATCCGCGGTCACATCGCACGACTCATCGATCCCCTTCGCGAGCGCCAAGAGAATCACCGCATCCTGTTCCGGCTCGACCGTGCGCAAGTCCAGCAGCACGCGGTCGTTCTCTACGCGGGCAACAACCGGCGTCGCCCACTGCAGCAGCCGCTGCAGCATTACATCCGGAGAGAGCGCGGTACACGTGACTGCCACAGCGCGCGACGGCAGCGTCGCTCCCGGCGCCGAGCCGCCGCCCAGCGGAGCACGCGATTCGACCACTTCAACCTCAACTGCCGGCGCGTCGCTTCGTAACTGCGTGGCGATGCTCTCGGCGCGCCGTTGCAATTCATCCTCGCTGACGCGCATCATGCGTAAAGTCGGAATCGCGTCGAAATCCTCGCGCAGATACGCCAGCAGCGTCGCTTCCAGCGCGGCATAGAACATCTTGTCCACGCGCAATGCGCGAAACAGAGGATTGCGGCGGACCTTCTTCACCAGCTCGGGCGTGCCACTGATCAGCCCGGCCTGCGGGCCGCCGAGCAGCTTGTCGCCGCTGTAGGTCACGACGTCGATGCCCGCGCGCAGGCTGTCGACGATCATGGGCTCGCCGTTGATCCCCAGCTCGCGCAGGTCGAACAGCTCACCGCTACCCAGATCTTCCATCACCGGGATGCCATGCTTGCGGCCAAGCGCACTCAATTCCTCGAGTGACGGCTGCTCGGTGAAACCGACAATCTGGAAGTTGGATCGATGCACCCGCAGCAGCAGCTTTGTGCATTCCGTGATCGCCTGCTCGTAGTCGCCGATCCGCGTGCGATTCGTCGTTCCGACTTCGCGAAGCACCGCGCCGGATTTCGCCATTACGTCGGGAATGCGAAACGATCCGCCGATCTCCACCAGCTCGCCACGCGAGACGATGACTTCGCCGCCTTCCGCCAACGCGTTCAGCGCCAGCAGCACCGCCGCGGCATTGTTGTTGACGACGGTGGTCGAAACGTCGCGGCCGGCTGCCTTGAACAACTGCGCGAACAACCGATTGACATGAACATCGCGCTTGCCGCGCTCGCCGGTAGCAAGATCGAATTCCAGATTCGAGTAGCCGCGCGAAATCTCGACAACGTGTTGCAGCGCTGAGTCGCTCAGTGGCGCGCGGCCGAGATTCGTATGCAGAATGACTCCGGTCGCATTGATCACCGGACGCAGGGAGTTAGCAAGTCCAGCGCGCAGGTGCTGCTCAATCGTGGCTGGCAGTTGCTCAATCTCAATTTGCAACTCTGCCTCTTTTATCTCACCAGACGCGATTCGAGCGCGGAGACCTTCACTTATCTCGCGTGCCGCCATGACAGTGGCGGCATGGCCAAAGCGCTGTGCGATGTGCTGAACGAGATCGTGATGCACCAGCTTGTCGACAGATGGGAGCATCCGGAAGAGATCTGCACTAGAATTTGCGCTCATCATGCAGCTATTGAAGTTTGACAATTGATTACCGCAAGTACGTCAGCTATTTGCACAGTTATCAACAGATACTTCCACGTTACGCACAGCTTTTCCATTTTCGACTGCATTTTGACTGCATGCAAGCCATTGAACTACGGCACTCTAAGAAGTATGTAGAGAGAATGGTGCAAGCGACAGTATTTCTCAGCCGCCGTTTATAAGGAGATGCATGGCCGTAAAGTCAGATAAACGGACAAAAGAATTCAAGCCTGCACTCGGTGCGCTTGTGAATGTAAGGCGTGCGATATTGGCATTCACTGTTGCCGCAAACCGCAGTGCGAGCACACCAAGTACTCTAAGCCGAGCAAGGCATAGAATCTCTCGCCGGGTTTGCAGCTCGTGCGCGCCGCTGTTCTTTGTTGACCCACTCGACGAACAGCTCCTCAAACTCCTCACGGGTGTAAATCCCCTTTCCAATCAGGAGGGTGTTCATGGCGTACACCGTGGCCTTGAACGATTCATCTCTGGACGCGAGATTCAATGCTTCTTCAAAGGACATCGCAAACCTCGATTGAGAGCATTAGACCACAGCTCCGAAATGCCGAGAAAGCGATTTTCGTTCCAGTTTACGTTTTGTGCTCCGACCTGAAATTATCTCCGGCGAAGAACACGGCGCAACATCAACCCGATCACGATGCCGCCGACCACCAGTCGCGCGGCCATCTTCGGGTCGAAGAAGCGAATGAATCGCGTGCCGGAATCGGTTATTTCCAACACGCCGACCGGATGAACCTTGACGCCTCCGCCGCCGCCCGAGCCACCAACGGCGTCTTCCGACTGCGACTTGTTCTCGCCGCCTCCGCCCGCGCCGAGACCATAGTTCACTCGGGCGACCGTGATGATGGTTCGTCCGTGCGCCTCGAAGGGTTCACCGAATACGGTTTGCACTTTGCCTGTGGTGCTGAAACGATCGGAGAGCGTCGTAAGAATCTCTTTCGGATCAAGCATGTAAGACTCCTTAATATTCCGGGCTGAAGCCCGCGCTCCACTGGTGCCGCTAACGCTGGACTGAAGACCAGCTCTGCCGCAGCTCATAAGATGCTCGCTCAGCCTACCTCGACCAATCCATAGCGGCGATTCCAGTGGCTGCGCAGATGCTGCACGGCGCGCGCGATTTCTTCCTTGGTCAGGTCGGCATTGGGACCGGCCATTACATATCGTACCTCCTTGCGCGCCGCTTCCAGCAGGTCGCGATCGCGCACCAGATTTGCCACGCGCAAGTTCGGCATTCCAGCCTGTCGCGTGCCGAAGAACTGGCCTGGCCCGCGCTGCTGCAAATCGATTTCGGCAATCTCGAATCCGTCCTGCGTGCGAACCAAGGCCTCCAGCCGCTCCTGCGCTTCGAGCGACACTTTGCCACCGGTCATCAGGATGCAATACGACTTGGCAGCGCCGCGCCCGATGCGTCCGCGCAGCTGATGCAGCTGCGACAGCCCAAAGCGCTCGGCGTGTTCGACGACCATGACGTTCGCGTTCGGCACGTCGACGCCGACCTCGATCACCGTCGTCGAGACCAGAACCTCGAGCTCACCTCGCTTGAACGCGGCCATGGTCGCGTCTTTCTCGTCGGCGCTCATGCGCCCGTGCAGCAGGCCGACGTGCAGGCTGGGGAATTCGTGCGTGCGCAGCCGGTCGTGCATCTTGATCGCGGCCTTCAGCTCGCCTTCCATCGCGCCCTCTTCGATGACCGGATAAACGATGTACGCCTGATGTCCGGCGGCGACCTGCTTGCGCACGAATTGCCAGACTTCGTCGGCGCGCTCATCGGCGACCTTGCGCGTGGTGATGGGCGTTCGTCCCGGCGGCAGCTCATCAAGGACGCTGGTATCGAGATCGCCGTAGATCGTTAGCGCCAGCGTGCGCGGGATCGGCGTTGCGGTCATGACCAACACGTCAGGCTCAGCTTGGTCAGCTTTCTTCATCAGGCGAAAGCGCTGCATGACGCCGAAGCGATGCTGCTCATCGACGATGACCAGCCCAAGCTTGTCGAACTCAACCGATTCCTGAATCAGCGCGTGGGTGCCGATGACCAGTTGCGCGTTGCCTTGCGCGATGTGACGCCGCACTGCCTTCTTCTGTCCCGCTTCCTGCGAACCGGTGAGCAGCACCACGCGATATCCCGCGCCTTCGAGAATGCTCCGCGCGGAAAGATAATGCTGCGTCGCGAGGATCTCGGTGGGCGCCATCAGCGCGACCTGGTAGCCGTTCTCGATGGCGATGACCGCAGCCTCCAGCGCGACGATGGTTTTGCCCGAGCCGACATCGCCTTGCAGCAGGCGGCGCATGGGCGCGGCTTGCGCCATGTCCTCGGCGATTTCCTTCAGCACGCGCTTCTGCGCCGCAGTGGGATGGAACGGCAGGATGCGCTTGACGGCTGCGCGCGCGCGGTCGTTGATCTCGAATGCGATGCCAGTTTGCGCGCGCACTTTGCGGCGCTTCAGCTCAAGTCCGAGTTCGAGGAAGAATAGCTCCTCGAAGATCAGGCGGATGTGCGCCGGCGTGCGCGCCTCCTGCAGCCTGACCATGCTCTCGCCAACCTCCGGCCAATGCGCCTGCCAGAACGCGCGACGACGATCGATGAGCTGCATGCGTCCGCGTACGACGTCAGGAATCGCGTCGGGCACATCGCCGGTCAGGTTCTCCAGCATGCCGTGAATGACGCGGCGAAACCAGCGCGCGGTCACTCGTCCATTTCCCGCGGCTTCATAGATAGGCACGATGCGCCCGACTTCCAGCGTCTGCAGGTTTTTCTCTTCGCCGTCGCTCTGCGCTTCCGCGGGATCGTGCAGCACTTCGTACTGGGGCTGAAGAATCTGGAAGCGATGCCCGCCGCGATCGCCGGCCTCGACCTTGCCGTACAACGCCAGCAGCATTCCCGCGCGAAACCTGTCTTTCAGGTACGTCGCGTTGAACCAGATGCACTTCAGCGTGTCGCGCCCTTGGCCGACGGTCATCTCGAAGATGGGCATGCGGCGCGTGCGAAAGAGTCCGAAGGTTCGCACTTCGGCGATGACGCTGGCCATCTCGCCCAGGCGCAGCTCGCCGATGCCGCGCGGATTCAGCCGGTCTTCGTAGCGGAACGGCAAATAGTAGAGCAGGTCTTCGACAGTGCTGATGCCTTTGTCCTGCAGGATCTCGGCAAAGCGCGGCCCGATGCCTTTCACGTATTGCACGCTGGTCGAGAGATCGAGCACAGAGCGATGGTAAATGAGCTCACGGCATTCGGCATTCGGCATTCGGCAGTCGGCACTCAGAGATCACGCCTTACGGAACGCCCCGTTGCAATCAGCAAACGTCAAGGGCCGATTGCCGACTGCCGGTTGCTACTCGATCGGCTCAACCGCGATTCTCGTTTCGCCTGCAGCTGTGCGATCGGGGCGCTGCACGAGGATGGTCGCAGCCAAAACAATTGCGATTCCCACAATCTGCATCGGCGCGACGCCTTCACCGATAATCAGCGCGGTGAGCAGGATTGCCCAAACCGGTTCGAGGCAAGCGGTGACGATGGCGCGTGTGGGGTCAAGATGCTGCAATCCCGCGAAGTACAGCGAGAACGGGATCAGCATCGAGGTGATGGCGAAGACCAGCATGAACAACCACTGTCCGCTGCTGTAGTGTTGCGCTGCGATCTTCCACGGCGGATTCACCACGATCCAGAACGCGGCCGCGCCGAGCAGCGAATATACCAGCACGGTCCAGCGCTGATAGAGCTGCAACAAATGCTGCGCATAGACGTTGTAGAAGGCGAAGGTGATGGCCGCCAGTTCCGCGGCGATGACGCCGAGTTTGTCGAAACGCACACCGGAAATCGCCAGCCACGGAAAGCTGCCGCGCGTGGCGATCTCTCCGACCGCGAAGGCGCAGCCGATGACCGCGAGAACCACGCCGCTGACGCGCTGCAGCGTCGGCCGCTGAAGGCGGCGAGCGAGCATGTAAAGCAGCACCCAAACCGGCGCGACATATTGCAGCACGATTGCGGTCGCGACGGTCGTCTTCTGGATGGCGAAGTAGTAGAAGTAATTCGCTCCGGCGAGTCCCAGAATGCCCAGCACAAAGAATTGCGCCAAGTGACTCTTGCGGACGCTGAGCGCGGAGCGATGAGTCGCGAGCAGCAGCGGCGCCAGAATGAGCAGCGCGAATGTGCTGCGGCTCTGCGCCAGAATCAGCGGATCGATAGGGCGAAGTGCGTGCGCGCCGCCGCCGAAGAATCTGCCGGTGAACATGGCGCGGCCCATCGCGGCGGAAAGTCCCCAGCAAAATGTGGCGGCAGCGATGAACAGGTATCCGCGCGCGGGATGAGATTCAAGACGCAAGCAGCGGCATACGACAGTGGTCAGGGTTTGGTGGAAGGCTCAGAAATACAGTCGAAATTTTCATCTCGTGAACCCGACGAAAATCGAGATCAAGAATCGCTCACGGCGCAGCGCTTTTCTACGCGCCCAATAGCAACGATCCACTAACTTCAGTCGGCCAGCGCGCCTTGACTGTGCGAGGACCGCAGCACGCGGTCAACCGTGTAGGGCGCACGTTTCGAGGGCTCGTGGAAGTGCCGCACTTGCAGCTCGCCCAGCAAACCAAGCGCGATCAACTGTACGCCGGCAACGATCAGCACCGCGGCAAACACCAGCAGCGGCCCGTGTTCGTCCATTACATTGACGCGATAAAGGAACTTCTCGATCAGCATCCAGAAAGCGATCAACGTTCCGGTCACGGAGCTCAGCGCGCCGACCGTGCCGAAGAAATGCAGTGGACGGGACATGTACTTCAGCAGGAAGCGAATCGTGATCAGGTCGAAGAAGACGCGGAAGGTGCGCGAGATGCCGTAATGCGATTCGCCGCGCTCGCGGTTGATGTTGCGGATGGGAATCTCGCAAATCGTCGCGCCATAAGCCGACGCCAGCGCGGGAATGAAGCGGTGCAACTCGCCGTAGAGCGGAACTTCCTGCACAACTTGCCTGCGATAGGCCTTGAAGGTGGTGCCGAAATCGTGCAGCTCAACGCCGCTGAGCTTCGCCATCAGCCAGTTCGCGATCTTCGACGGAATGCGCCGCATGACGAAGTTGTCGATGCGCTGTTTGCGCCAGCCGCTGACGATGTCATAGCCTTCGCGCAGCTTGTAGAGAAACAGCGGAATGTCGTTGGGATCGTGCTGCAGATCGCCGTCCATGGCGATGACATATTCGCCTTCAGCGTGATCGAATCCCGCAGCCAGGGCAGCGGTTTGCCCGAAGTTGCGGCGCAGCTTCACGATCACCACGCGGCGATCGACGCTGGCGATCTGTTGCAGCAGCCAGAAGGTATTGTCGCGGCTGCCATCATCCACGAAGACCAGCTCGAACGGATCGCCGGCAGCTTCCATCACGGCTTTCAGCCGATCGTAAAGCTCGGTGACGTTCTCTTCTTCATTGTGGAAAGGGACGACGATGGAATACTTGAGCACAGATTTTCATTATACCGCTCGCGTTATGGAGCGGTTGTCAGTTGCCGGTTGTCAGATGTCAGCTGGCGGAATCTCTTTTCCAGCGGCAACTGACAACCGACAACCGGCAACTGACAGGCTGGTCTCTAGCACTTTGGTTGGTAACGTAACCAGACTCCCCCCTTACCTATGTTACCATCTAAGTTGCTGAAAACAAAGGAATACATGGTAACCAATCCGCGCTAACTTGTTCTCCACATTAGACTTACAGGCCGTGCGTTGCAGGCGTAGGACTTACAAGAAAACCGACGTCACAAATTAGAGTTTTCGCTCCCGATTCGCTTCAGAACTCGCGCCAGGCCTTCCCGAAAAATTGACGGCTCGGTGATGAGGCTTAACACCAGGTAGCCGTCGCTGGGGAAATCGTAGAAGTGTCCGGGCTGCACCAGCACGCCGGTCTGCTCGAGCAGCGCGATGGCCAGTTCTTCGTCGGTGCCGGCGGCGGGAACGCGCAAGATCGCGTACCATCCACCCTCAACTTCAAGCCGCTCGCACAGCTTCTGGCGCGCGAGCTGGGCGTCGAGTTCTAACAGGTTCGTACCCAGCCTTGCGATTAGTCGGGGTTGGATGCTGCGCCGCTCTTCCAGCATTGCCGGCGCGGCAAGCTGCACCGGCGCGTTCATCGACAAGTACGTGTCGGCGATGACCTCCAATCGCGCCAGCGCATCCTGCTTCACCGCAGGTGGACCGCTGACGGCGATCCACGCGACCTTCATCTGCGGCAGCGCGGAAATTTTCGACAGGCCGCTCAGCGTGAAGGTCAGCACATCTTCATTCGAGGCAAACGTGAGCGGCGTTTCGTCGGACATCTCGCCGGTGGCGCAGACGCGCCAATAGTCGAGGAAGACTTCGTCGGCGATGATCGCCAGGTCGTGCTCGGCGCAGACATCGTTCAACAGTTGCAGCTCGCGGGCATGAACATACGAGCCGGTGGGATTGTTGGGATGCACCGCCAGAATTGCCCGGGGCCGCGCGCCTGCTGCTTCTGCGTGATCGACGGCGGCGACCATCGCAACCGGCTCGATCTGCCAGCCGTGATCGTAGATGAGCTCGTAGGGGAAGAGCCGCACGTCCTGGATCCCGGCGAGGAAGTCGAACAGCGGATAGCTGGGCGTGGGCACCAGCAGCGCGTCGCCGGGATCGCACAGCAGGCGGAAGAGGAAGGAATACGCTTCGCTGGTGCTGGTGGTGAGGATCAGGTCGTCGGGCGAGAGCGGGACGCCCCGCTCGGCATAGTAGGCCGAAACCGCTTGGCGCGCGGTCGGCAGTCCTTTGGGCTGCGGGTCGTAATGGAGCGCTTCAGGATTGGCCAGCGCGCGCAGAAGTTCGTCTTCGCGGTATCGCAAGCCGACGGTCGTGGGATTCGAGACCGTGAGGTCGAGCAGTTCCCTGCCCGCTCGCCGATGGGCTTCGAGCGCCTGGGTGTAGCGATTGGTGGCGAGGTCCCAGTTGGTGCGACGCGCGAAGTAGGGGTGCATGAGAAAGAGTGATTATAGGCGGCGAGCGTGGGTGCAGAAGGATTGGTAGAGCTGGCCTTGCGGGACGGCCCCTATTTATTCGCGAGCTTTACAGGCCGCGGAAAACTCGCACTTGTCGTGCCGCCGGCTGAAGCCGGCTCGGAGAAATTAGTCAGCCGCTTGGACGCTGGCCTGAAGGCCAGCTCTACCCGAGCACATTGGATACTGCCGCCGGCTGAAGCCGGCTCGGAGAAATTGGTCAGCCGCTTGGACGCTGGCCTGAAGGCCAGCTCTACCCGAGCACATTGGATACTGGCCTCAAGACCGGCTCTACCCGGTGGCGTGGCTTATGATGAGTCTCGAGGAATCCAAGAATGGCCATTGGCAAGGAATACCTGATCGGCAAGAAGGTTGTTTTCAAAATACGCGGGCTGGACGTGTACTTCGGGCTGTTCGAGCACTACGACAACGAAGGGTTTTGGATTTCAAGCCCCGATCTGATGGACCAACTCCAGCACGACCCGATTGGGGCAAAGGCGCTTGCCAAGGTCGCGGCCGAGAAGCCGGTCTGCTACGTTCCGATGGCGAGTGTCGACTACCTGATTACTTCCGAGGACTCGGCATCGCGGTAAAGTCCGGGATCGCCGCGGGCTAAGCTCTCGTCTTTATGCGATCCAACGGCAGGTCGAAACAGGCTGCTGAAAAACGCCAAACAGCTAGTGTTTCGCCAGCTAAAGCCGGTTCGGATCAGAGGAATAGGCGGCCTATCGGCCCGACCCAGGTCGTGCCCTGACTCTTGCACTTCGAAACTCGGGATCCTGATCGGACTCTTTAATGCCCGTTTACGGCCGCCCGCTGCGCTCGATGAGCTGCTCCGAAGTGAGGCCGTAGAGCGGAGGCGTGGGCACGTTGAGCATGGCGAGATACAAATAGAGCTGGCCGCGATGATGGATTTCGTGTTCGGCCATCAGGCGCAGCCACTTCCAAATCGTGATCTGTGCGCCATCCGGCGTGACGCATTTGCGGGCCATGCCTTCGTCGCCGAGCGAACGTATGATCTCCACCGTCTCGCGATCCATGGTCTCCTTGAAGCGGATGACTTCGTCCAGGCCGTCGGCCAGCTCCTTGCCACATCCGCAGTAGCGGCTGGGCCGGCCCTGAATGGTCTCGCCAAACATGTAGCGTTCGATCGCTCCCATGTGGCGCACGATGTCGCCGGCGGTGAACTTGCCTTCGGCGTAGGACCACTCCAGCCTGTCAGGAGGGATGGCGCGGATGACGCGCATGGTGCGCTGATGAATCTTGTCCAGGTATTCGAGGAAGGCGTCCGAGCTCTGAGCTTGCATAGCAGATTTAGAGAGAGAATGCGGTATGCAGGATTCGGCTTCTCTGTGCGTCTTCCGGCCATTCAGGCTGGCAAGAGCACAACGGTGGCGTTCCCCGCTTCCTGAGAACGGTGTATAAATCTGGGATCACTCTTTGCGAACCACCCGCCGGGGAATTCGGGTGGCCAATAGCATCTCTCTTTCCGTCAGGCGCCTTACATCAAGACTGGTTCCATCCAAAAAGAACTGGCCGGAAAGGAAACTACCGTGAACGAATTAGTGCAGTTAGTACAGCAGAAGACGGGCCTGTCGCAGGACGTGGCCGAACAAGCGGTAAATGCCGTGGTGGGATACCTGAAAACGAAGATGCCCGCGGGCATGTCGGCTGGACTCGACCAGCTGATGGGCGATTCGGCATCGGCGGATGCCGGCGCGCAAGAGGGCGGCCTGATGGATAAGGCCAAGTCGATGGTGGCCGGAATAATGGGCAGCAAAGACGCATAACAGCGATTGTGTGCGCCGCTCGCAGGGCGGGTGGCGTACGCCTTCACGAGTATGCGGCCGGCCTCATGGCGTGCTGCCGCGCCTGAATTTCAATATAGACATTGATGAGCGACACCGCGGCAGGGGTTACGCCGGGGATGCGGCTGGCCTGGCCGAGGGTTTGCGGGCGCACGCGTGTGAGCTTCTCGTTCATCTCGCGCGACAGGCCGGAGACTTTGCCGTAGTCAAACCACTCGGGAATGACGCGCTGCTCCGATTTCTTCAGCCGCTCGATGGCCTTGGTCTGCTGATCGAGATAGCCGGAGTATTTGATTTCGGTTTCGACCGCTTTCAATTCGTTGCGGATTTCCGCTCCTAGGCGCGGCGTTGTCAGTTGTCGGTTGTCAGTTGCCGGTTGCGTATCGGTATCGACGTTTGTACCCACTTCTGGGGTTGTCATCCCGACCAAGGGCTTCAGCCCGCGTGGAGGGACCTGCTGTTCGCCCATAGACGCAGGATTTACGAGTTCCGCCTCGCGAACAAAGAAGGCGGGCATTACTTGAGCGAGCAATGGTGCCAGCTGCTCAATCCGCACCTCGGGACGCTTCAGTAGTTGCGCCAGCGTCAGACCCGAGGACCTTGCTTCGCTGAGCACGCTCAAGATTGTCGCATCGTCCCCGCCGACAACCGACAACTGACAACCGACAACTTCTTCATTCACCCGCGTCCGCTCGAGCAGCTCGCGCAGCGCCTTCATGCGCTCCTGCTTGGCGAGATGGTCGGCCCAGGCTGCATCGTTGATGAGTCCCACGCGGCGGCCATGCGGTGTGAGGCGGCGGTCGGCGTTGTCGATGCGCAGGTGCAGGCGAAACTCGGCGCGCGAGGTGAACATGCGATATGGCTCGTTCGTCCCCTTGCTGATGAGGTCGTCGATGAGGATCGCCGTGTAGGCTTCGGTGCGGTCGAGAATGAGCGGCGGCTCGCCTTTCACGCGGAGCGCGGCGTTGATGCCGGCCATCAATCCCTGGCACGCGGCCTCTTCGTAGCCGCTGGTGCCGTTGATTTGTCCGGCGAGATAGAGGCGCTCGATCTGCTTGGTCTCCAGCGTGCGCTGCAGCTCGGTGGGATCGATGGAATCGTATTCGATGGCGTAGCCGGGGCGCAGCATCTCGGCGTTTTCCAGGCCGGGGATCGACTTGATGATGGCTAGTTGCACGTCGATGGGCAGCGAGGTGCTCATGCCGTTGACGTAAATTTCGTGCGTGTTCAGACCCTCGGGTTCGAGGAAGAGCTGGTGCGTTTCCTTGTCGGGGAACTTGACGATTTTGTCTTCGATCGACGGGCAATAACGCGGCCCGATGGATTGAATTTGCCCGCTGTACATGGGCGAGCGGTGCACGTTCTCGCGAATGATGCGGTGGGTCTCCGGCGTGGTGAAGGCGATGTAGCACGGCACCTGCTGGTCGTGGTGCGCAACACGCCTGGTGCGAAAGCTAAATGGAGTGGGATCGGCATCGCCAGGCTGGACGGCGAACTTCGACCAATCGATGGAGCGGCCGTCGAGGCGCGGAGGCGTGCCGGTCTTCAGACGGCAGCCACGCAGGCCGAGCTTCTTCAGCGATTCGCCAAGCAGCACGGCGTTCGGCTCGCCGCTGCGGCCCGCAGGATATTGCTGCTCGCCGCAATGGATGAGGCCGTTGAGGAAGGTGCCGGTGGTGATGATGACCGCTTGCGCGCCCACGGTCCGACCGTCGCGAAGCTTCACGCCGACAGCGCGGCGTGAAGCAGTTGTCGGCTGTTGGTTGTCGGTTGTCGGTCCGCAGTTCGGACCGTCTTCACTGACAACTGGCAACTGACAACTGACAACTAATTCAGCCACTTCCGCCTGCTTGATATGCAGGTTGGGCTCCCGCTCCAGCACCTCGCGCATCTTCAGGCGGTATTGCTGCTTGTCGCATTGCGCGCGCGGCGACCACACGGCCGGACCGCGCGAGGTATTCAGGAGTCGAAACTGGATGCCGACCGCATCCGTCACCTCGCCCATGATGCCGCCGAGGGCGTCGACTTCGCGGACGAGATGTCCCTTGGCGATGCCACCGATCGCGGGATTGCACGACATCTGCGCGATGAGATCGACATTGAGGGTGAAAAGTGCGGTGCGCAGGCCCATGCGCGCGGCAGCCATCGCGGCCTCGCATCCGGCATGGCCGGCGCCGACTACCACAACGTCATAGGTCTCTGTGAACTGCAGAGGCAAAAGAGAACTTCCCCACGTCAGGCTCAGGTATCGCCAGTGCTTCGATTTTACCAACTTGCAGGATGCATTCTGGAATGTTACTGGTATTCTCTGCCGTGTTTCGACTCCGGGATGAGATCATGCGCCCTCATTATTTTGTAGCTATCCTGATCGCCTCGACCGCTGTACTTGCCGCGTCCCCGCGGGTTCAACAGACGACGTCCGTCGCGAACCCATCTATCGCCGAACTACAGAAACTTGCGGACAGCGGCGACCCGGCTGCGCAGAACGAGCTCGGCGTGCGGTATCGAATTGGAGCCGACGTCGAAAAAGATCCAGCTAAGGCAGTGACGTGGTATCTGAAAGCGGCCCGGCAAGGCTATGCCAAGGCCTATTTCAACCTGGGTGCGGCTTATTACAACGGCGACGGCGTCCCGGTGAATATCGACGATTCGTGTGCTTATTTCATCTTTTCGTCCGATGCCGGCGACCAACGAGGGATGGAAGCGCTGGCGCGCACGCGAAGCGAAACATCGGTTCGAGAGCTGAACAAATGTGAGGTACTGGCTGCGACCGCCTACCTGACGGGCGATTTGATCAAACAGGATTATGGCAAGGCAATGAAGTGGTACTCGGCGGCAGCAGATGCGGGCGACGGAGCTGCATGCGAGAAGATTGCGTATATGTATGATCGTGGAATCGGCGTTCCCGTCAACCAACAGGCGAGTTTACGCTGGCTGCAACGAGCCTCCGATCTGAACTATGCGCCTGCCATCTACGAACTCGGCCTCGCTTATGAAAACGGCAAGGGCGGCACGGCTGACTTTACAAGAGCGAAGGATTACTACGAAAAGGCGGCAGCTCTTGCTTTTGCCCCGGCATTCACCGCCCTGGGGAACATGTACGCTGTAGGGCGTGGCGTCAGTCTCGACCGAGAGAAAGCCCTCGCGTATTACCTTGTCGCAGCCAATAGCGGTGATGCTGTCGCGAAGCAGAAAAGCGACGAACTGGCCGCCGGGCTTACGGCGAAACAGGTGGCCAGTGCGAAGGACAAGGCCAGGAAGCTGGCTCTCCAAACCAAGAGCTCGCTCGCACTCATCCACAGACAATGACCGACGTCGGTTGTAGCTGTAGCCGTTCCTCTCGTATAGTGTTCTCATCTTTCCGAGCCTAATTTCTCACGTGGGGTGAATGATGGAATTGCAAGCTTTTCAAGCGGCGCTCGAGGAGCGCATCGCCCGCTACGATCTTCTGTGCCATCCGTATTACAAGGCGTGGACCGCCGGCCAGCTCACGCGCGACGATCTGCGCGAATATGCTGCCGACTACTACCATCACGTGGCTGCGTTCCCGACTTATTTGAGCGCGCTGCATTCGCGGCTGGAGGATGGCGAGGTGCGCCGCGCCGTGCTGCGCAATCTGTGCGAAGAAGAGATTGACGGGCGTGCGCATAGCGAGTTGTGGCTGGATTTCGCCGAGGGCATGGGCGCCGATCGCGATGAAGTTCGCGAGCGCGAGCCGCTGGCCGAAGTGCGCGAGGTGATCGCCGAGTTTCGCCGCGTGGCGCGCGAGGGCGCGACCGCCGAGGCGCTGGCCGCGTTTTATGCGTATGAGTCACAGGTTCCGCGCGTCGCCAAAGAGAAGGCTGACGGACTGGCGCAGCGCTATGGCGCGGATGCCAAGACCCGCGGATATTTTGAGCTGCATCAGTTCGCCGACGTCGAGCATTCGCACGTGTGGTGCGAGCTGCTGAGCGCCGAAGTGACCAAGCATCCCGAGCAGACGGACGCCGCGTTGAACGCGGCCGAGAGTGCGGCGAAGGCTTTATGGCACGCGCTGGATGGGATGGAAGCGCGGCGGACAGCGTTGGCAGCCTAGCGACTGCGCCGTCGCTCGTACGGTCTTATTTCACCACGGAGGCACGGAGAGCACGGAGTTTTTTTCTTTTCCTTTCTCCGCGTGCTCAGTGTCTCCGTGGTGAACAAAAACATCCGCTAGCGAATGCTCACTCCAGCTTGCCCAGCCGCAGTGTCCACGACATAATTTGCGAGATTTGTAGCAGCCCCATGCGGTGCCAGGGATCGGGCGTCAGCCGCTGCCTGATCTCGTCCTCCGACTCGGCCCTAAAGATGAGCAGGACCTGGTTGGTCCCTTCCAGTGGACCGCCGAGCTTGACCAGACCATCAGTCACGAGCGCGTCCATGAACTTCGCGTGAGCGTCCCATTCGACCTGGCTCTCCAGCGGCTGGCCAAGTTGGTAGGTGGGGCCGCGAACGAGCATTACGGCGAACAGTTGCTTCATGCTGAAGGATTATAAAACCGCAGAAATCGCTAATTGCAGGCCCGAATTACGACTTCCACTGTGCCGTTCTTCTGTCTGCGCTGCTTGTCGCTTGATGATGCGGCGCCCTGCGATGGGCCACTCGAACTGAATCCGGCAATCGGTGTCGCAGCGGGAAGAAACTGGTGGTTCACCAGCCAGGTACGCACGGTGAGCGCGCGCCGCTGGCTGACGTCCTGATTTTCCGCGACGGATTCGGCGGCTCCGGTATAAGCGTCAATCCGGGCGGGATGCTTGCCGACCTGGGTGATCATTGGGCCAAGCGCGTCGAGAGTTTGCCCCGCGTCATGGTTCAGCGTCCAGCGATGCGGCCCAAACAGCGCGTCGGCATTGACGATCAATTGCGTGGAACATTTGCCGTGCAGCTGGGTGATCGCGGCCGCACCTTTCGCGACCGTGGGAGCTGGCTCTTGCTGCCCGCGCGGCTCGAGAACGGGCGCGGTCTGCACCTGCGCCGACTCAGCGAGTAAGAGGGGGAAAACCGCTACACAAAAGCAGCTTCTCAGCAGCCACAGCAATCGTTTACTCCGCGCATTCGAAACTCGAACCTGCTTTACGCCCGCACCGCTTCTGCGTGCTTCGCGCGGCGGGACGCATACAGCGGGAACGCCTCGGCCAGCTCCAGCACTTCGCGTCGGACGCGCGCCAGCAGCGCCTTGTCGGTGCGGTTGTGCAGCACCTCAGAGATCCACTTGCCCACCTGCCGCATCTCGGGCTCCTTCATGCCGCGCGTGGTGAGCGCCGGCGATCCGATGCGAACGCCGCTGGGCTTCATCGGAGGATTAGTGTCGAATGGAATCGCGTTCTTGTTGACCGTGATGCCGGCTTCGTGCAGCGCGTTCTCGGCCTCGCTGCCCAGCATGCCTTTGGCGAAGACGTTGATCAGCATCAGGTGCGTGTCGGTGCCGCCGGAGACAATGTGGAAGCCTTCGTCGGCGAGCGTTTGCGCCAGGACTTTGGCGTTGGCGACGGTTTGCCGTGCGTAGTCCTTGAAGCTGGGCTGCATGGCTTCGCGGAAGCAGACGGCCTTGGCGGCCATGATGTGCACCAGCGGTCCGCCCTGCATTCCGGGGAAGACAACTTTGTCGATCTCCTTAGCGTAGTCAGCTTTCGAAAGAATCATTCCCGCGCGGGGGCCGCGGAGCGTCTTGTGCGTTGTCGTGGTGACGATCTGCGCGTGGGGCACGGGCGAAGGATGCGCGCCGCCGGCGACTAGCCCGGCGAAGTGCGCCATATCGACGAGATAGATCGCGCCCACTTTGTCGGCGATTTGCCGCATGCGCGCGAAATCGATGACGCGCGGATAGGCGCTGCCGCCGCCGATGATCAGCTTGGGGCGCTCGCGCTCGGCAATCTGCTCGAGTTCGTCGTAGTCGATCGTTTCGGTTTCTTTGGTGACGCCGTAAGGAACGATCTTGTAGGTCTTGCCGGAGAAGTTCAGCGGATGGCCGTGGGTGAGGTGGCCGCCGTGGGCGAGGTTGAGTCCGAGAACGGTGTCGCCGGGCTGAATGACCGCGGCATACGCGGCCATGTTGGCGGTCGAACCGGAGTGCGGTTGCACGTTAGCGTGCTCGGCGCCGAAGAGCTGCTTGGCGCGATCACGCGCCAGGTTCTCGACCACATCGGTGAATTCGCATCCGCCGTAGTAGCGCTTGCCGGGATAGCCTTCGGCATACTTGTTGGTGAAGACCGAACCCGCGGCCTCCAGAACGGCCTCGCTCACAAAATTTTCCGAGGCGATCAGCTCCAGCCCTTCGTGCTGACGACGCTCCTCGTTTTCGATGGCTTGCGCGATTTCCGGATCGGCTTCCGCCAGCGGACGCTCCATAGGATTGTTGCTCATGATGGCATTCCCTCGCTTCTTGGAATTGTAGCGCCTGCGACGCGCGATTCGCGGATTCTAGCCTGCGGCCGCCGCCCGGGAGCTCACAATCGGCGTGGCTTCTGGCTCCTTTCGGCTGCTGACGAAACCCATCACCAGTCCGATGGCCGAGACGCCGATCAGCAGCAGCACGCAGGAGCGCCAGCCGTCGGCAATCCAGGTGTAGCCGGTGACGGTCGCGCCCAGGCTGCCGCCGATGTAGTAGAACGTCACGTAAAGTCCCGCCGCCGAGGAACGCGCTCGGCCGGCGACCACGCCCGTCTGCACCGTGCCGACGGCCTGAAAGATGAAGATGCCCGAAGAGAACAACGCCAGTCCGACGATGATGAGCGGCAGCGGTCGCGTCATGGTCAGCAGCAAACCGCCGGCAGCCAGGCAGAATGCGCCTACCGCGGTGGGCCGCATGCCGTAGCGATCGAGAAACCTTCCCGACAGAGGAGTGATACCCACGCCCAGCAGATAGACGAAGAAGATGCTGCCCAGGTCCTCGGAGTTCAGATGGTACGGCGGGAGTGCCAGATAAAAGTTGGCATAAGTGAACGCGCCGACGAGACAGAACAGCACGGAAAACGCCATCGCGAATACGGCCAGCAGGCGTACGTTGTGCAGATGATGAAACATCTCGACGAGCGAGTTGCGCCAATCGGTGGCGCGCACGAAATGCTTCGGCTTGGGCAGATAGTGCTGCACCACGACCGCACCGGCAAGATTGATGAGCCCGATGATGATGAAGGCGTGCTCCCACTGCAGATGATGGGCGACCACGCCGGAGATGTAGCGGCCGCCGAACCCACCGAGCACGCTGCCGGAAACGTAGGCCGACATGACGCGGCCGACGTGTTCGCCGGCGAACTCTTCGCAGATGTAGGCCATGATGACGCAGACCACGCCGGGCACGAAGAGGCCCTGCATGAAGCGCCAGAAGATGAGCTGCTTCAGGGTGTGCGAGGTGGCCACCAGCATGGTCGGCACGGTGAGCAGGTACAGCGAAGGCACGATGACTTTCTTGCGCCCTACCGATTCCGCCATGAGGCCGACGAACGGCGCCGCCAGCGCGACCGCCAGAATCGTTGCGCTGACGGTCATGCTGACTTCGATTTCCGAGGCATGGAAGATCCGCTGCAGGAACGGCAGCAGCGGCTGAGTGCAGTACATGTTCAGGTAGGTGCAGACACCGGCAAGAAAGCAGGCCGCAAGTGCGGTGTGCGGCGGCGGCGCTGGCGTCGTCGTGAGAGTGGTCTCAATTGCGGCTGTGCTGCTCATCGACTAAGACGCGGGCCTCAAATTGAAATGGCGAGCTTGGCCCGAGAGCGGGGCCAAGTGAGGATTATAGGGCAGGCTCTGCAAGAGATTGCGCTGGACGCGGGTTACAGCAGCACGATCGTAATGCCCTTGTTGCCTTTGCCGAGGTCGCTGTCGGTCTTCAATTCCGGCTGGCGCTTCAGCAGCTCCCAGGTGCGCTCGTCGGAGGCGCGCCAGTTTTCGCCGTAGATGCAGTCGTGGATTTCCTTCTTCGCCGCCATCTGGCGCAGCGTCGATTGCAGTGCAATGCGCAGGTCACCGCCGATGCCGCTGGAACCGTAGCCGTGCACGATCTTCAGGAACTTCACGCCGCTCTGCTGCGCGATGGTGATCTCGCCGTGGAGGCGCGCGCGGGCCTGCTCGACGCTGGGCATGCCTTCTTTGAGGATCACGGTTTTGATTGGCGGAGACATCCAATTACGCGAAGCGGCTGAAGCCGCCGGCACCCAAGAATTCAATTCATTCCGCGGCGCCGAAGCGCCGCACTACCGCCGAACACGATATCATCTCTAACTCGGGTATCTGCAGATGAAAGAAATCGCTGCATGGGCGCTGGAAACGGCGAAGCTGCGCGGGGCGTCGCTGGCCGAGGCGCGCATCGTCGACGAGCGTCATCGCGCGCTGGCGACCAAGAACGGCCGCATCGGCAACGCCTCGGATTCGGAGTCTCTGGGCATCGGTATTCGGGTGATCGCCGACGGCGCATTCGGATTTGCCGCCAGTGACGACCTGTCGCGCGAGGGTGTCCAGAGCTGCGCGGCCAGAGCGGTCGATATCGCCAAGGCGTCGGCGACGGTGAAGTCGCAGCAGCTGCGCATGGCGGATGAGCCTGCGCACCAGGCGGAGTGGGCATCGCCCTGCGAAATCGATCCGTTCGCAATACCCATCGAGAAGAACCTTGAGCTGCTGTTTGCTATTGACGCGGAGCTGCGCAAGAACAAGGGCGTGACGCTGGCGGAAACCAACCTAAACTTCCGGCGTTACGAGCAGTGGTTCTATTCGACCGAGGGTTCCGAGATCCATCAAACAACTGTAACCACGGGCGCGGGCTACTCGGCGCACTCGTTCGAAGGCAGCCAGATTCAGAAGCGGTCGTATCCCAACTCGTTCGGCGGGCAGTATCAAAATCGCGGTTATGAGCTCATCGAGGAGCTGAAGCTGCTGGAGAACGCGCCACGCATCGCCGACGAGGCAGTCGCGCTGCATGCGGCCGATCAGTGTCCCGAGGGCACGTTCGACATCGTGCTCGATTCCTCGCAGCTCAGCCTGCAGATTCACGAATCCATCGGCCACCCCATCGAACTGGACCGCGCGCTGGGCATGGAGGCGAATTTTGCCGGTACCTCGTTCCTCACGCTCGACAAGTTGCGCACGTTGAAGTATGGCAGCTCGATCGTGAACGCGGTCGCCGATGCGACGGAAGCGCACGGGCCCGGGCTAGGCACATTCGCGTTCGACGATGAGGGCGTGGCCGCGCAGCGCATTCCGATCATCACCGATGGGCTGTTTACCGGCTATCTGAGCTCGCGCGACACCGCGCCGACGATTGGCGCGGGGCGCAGCGGTGGCTGCCTGCGCGCGGAGAGTTGGAACCGCCTGCCGATCGTGCGCATGACCAATGTCAGCGTTATGCCTGGGCCGGATCCTCTCACACTGGAGCAGCTTATCGCCTCGACTGAGCTGGGCATTCTGATGGAGACCAATCGCTCGTGGTCGATCGACGACAAGCGCTACAACTTCCAGTTCGGGTGCGAGATTGGCTGGGAGATCGTTGCCGGCAAGCGGCGCCGCATGCTGAAGAACCCATCGTATTCGGGAATCACGACCGAGTTCTGGAATTCGATGGACGCCATCTGCTCGCGCGACGAGTGGACGTTGTGGGGCATTCCGAACTGCGGCAAAGGCCAGCCGCAGCAGGTGATGGGCACGGGACATGGCGCCGCGCCGGCACGGTTCCGGAAGGTTGCGGTGGGAACGGCGTACAAGGGGAGTAGTTAGCGGTCGGGATCAGGGGTAAGGGGCCAAGGACAAGGGATTAGCGCTCGAGGTCGGAACAATGCGTGACACGAAGATTGTCATCACGAACGAGCTTCGGTTCGGAGGGGCCTTTTTTTGGGCGCACAACGAAACTCTTGCGGGACAGACAGCGGATCCCTCGCCCGCGGGGCGGGCTCGTGATGACAATACTCTGGTTCCGACCGCGTTGCATTACGCGAACTATATTCCATGAACGGCTTGCCCTGTGCTGACTGCTGATTGCTAGTGCCGATTGCTGATTGCCGATTGCCGATTGCCGACTGCTGATTGCTGAATGCTAACTCGCGAACACGCTAACGATATCTTCGACGAGCTTCGCCGGTACGCCACTGCCGACGAGGTTGAGCTGCTCGTGGCCGGCAGCCGCAGTGCGCTCACGCGCTTCGCGAATAACACTATCCATCAGAATATGGAGGACGAGACGCAGCACATCTCCGTGCGGGTTTCGTTCGGCGGCCGCACGGCGCGCGCGACTACGAACAAGCACGACAGCGACAGCTTGCGACGCGTGGTGCAATCGGCGGAGGCGCTGGCGCGAGTGCAGCAGGACGATCCCGAGCTGTTGCCCATGCCGACGCCGCAGGAAGTCGAGCAGAACGCGGCTGACGCGGGCGGGCCGCCGGGGCAGCGCTACTTCGAACCCACGGCAGCGCTCACGCCGCAGCAGCGCGCGGCCAGTGTCGCGCAAATGGTCGACGTCGCCAAGCAACATGCGCTGACCTGCGCGGGAATCTTTTCGTCGAGTGAGATGGTCGAGGGCATCTTCAACTCGCGCGGCGTCGCCGACTGGTACGAGCAAACGCTGGCGGAAGTATCGATCACCATGATCGGCGACTCGTCGTCGGGATGGCAAAAAGCGAACGCGCCTGACGTTACAGAACTTGATCCCGCGCGCATGGCGCAGATTGCCGCGGAGAAAGCGGTCGCCTCGCAGAACCCGATCGAGCTTGCTCCAGAAAAGTACACCGTCATCCTGGAGCCTTCGGCGGTGCTCGACCTGGTAGGTTTCATGTTCTGGGATTTCGGCGGCTCGGCGCTGCTGGAGCAGCGTTCGTTTCTGAACGATCGGCTGGGCACGCAGCTCTTCGGCCCGAATATCACAGTGTGGGACGATGTCTATCATCCGCTGCAAGCCGGCGCGCCATTCGACGGCGAAGGCATGAAGCGGCATCGCGTCAAGCTGATTGATGGCGGCGTTGTCAGCGGGGTCACGTACGCCCGGGCCAGCGCGCGGCGCATGCGAGATTCGGAGCTGGCGGGCAAGGTCGGACCGGTCAAGCCGACCGGCCACGGCTTCTCGTTGCCGAACGAAATGGGTGAAGCGCCGATGAACCTGGTGTTTGCCCCGCCGGCGCCGGGCCAAGCTCAATCGGTTGAGCAGATGATCGCCTCGACCGAACGCGGCATCCTGGTCACGCGCCTGTGGTACATCCGCGAAGTCGATCCCTACGAGAAGATCGTCACCGGCATGACGCGCGACGGCACATTCCTGGTCGAGGGAGGCAAAATCGGGCGCGGCATCCGCAACTTCCGCTTCAACGAGAGCCTGATTCACATGTTGCAGAACGTTGAAGCGATGAGCGAGCCCGGGCGCGCCAGCGGCGAGGAGTCAATGGATATGGTGGTACCGGCAATGAAGGTGCGCGACTTCAACTTCACCGAGACAACCAAGTTCTAGCCTCAGGTGCTATCGCCCATCCCGTACCTGGCGCGGTGGCGCGATTTGTCGTCAAGGCGCGCCTCTCCGGCGGCGTATAACCAATACAACCGTCTCCCGCACAGAGCTAGCTTAGATTCGGCCTCAATGCGCCAGACCAGGAGTTGCCGTCGCGCCATGAGGACTGCCAAGGACCCTCGTACCCGCAAAGAGCTGCGGCTGATCGTGCACCATTGTCCGGCTTGCGGCTCGTTCGTGGCGGCCAGCCGTGATCCCAGGCTGATCGAACTGGCGCAGCGCTACCACATCTGCCCTGAATCCCGGGCTTTTGCCTCACGAAATCAACAACATCCCACTAAATAAGCATTGCATTGTCAAAACGGGCTGGCATAAAGTAACCTACCGTAACAGTACTTTAGTAATTCTTGCGCTACGAGTTTCGCTGCCACTCAACCGGTTTTTCGATATTGTCGAACGAGACAGCACTATGATGCCGGCTGGCCGCCATTCCGAGTTCCGCAATTCTGTTCGCTTTCCTTTGCAGCTTCAGGTCACTCTGAAGACGCCGCGAGGTGAATTTCACGCTAAAACGCGTGACATATCTGCCGGAGGTATCCTGTTCCACCTGGAAGCGTCACTTGAAGTTGGCTCTCCGGTGGAATTTGCGATCGAAATGCCGGGGGAGATGCTGGGAACAGACACTTCAGTGGAAGTGAATTGTACGGGTCGAGTGGTGCGTTGCTTTCGCGACGCGGCCGGGCAAGGTGTTGCGGTGGTTATCGATGAGTACCACTTCAAACGGTTCCAAAGATACGAAGAGCAATAGCCGGGGCGACCACAGCAAGCCCGGTGATGCTACGGTGTCCAAAGCTGCTGCCGAGGCCATGTCTCGCCTGCGCATCATCATCGCCGATTCGGAGGCCATCTTCCGCGTGGGGATGAGTAAGATCTTCGCGACCCAGCCTGACTTGGAAGTCGTGGCGCAAACCGAGACCTTGTCGCAGACCATCAGCACCATTTCTTCCACGCCTGCCGATGTGGTGCTGTTCGAGGCAGGGCTTTCGCCGAATCCGGCGGATGCCATCAGCGAGGTGGCGCGGCGGGTTGCGCCAAACACCAAGATCATCCTGGTCACTTCGCGGGCGGGCGAGCAGGAGACGGTCGACTATCTGCGCCGCGGGGTACGCGGCATTCTGGCGCGTGCGGTCACGCCTGAACTGCTGGTGCGTTGTGTGCGCAAGGTCGCAGGCGGCGAAACCTGGCTCGACAAGCAGGGCGTGAACTGGGTGATCGACGCCTATCGCAACCAGTCGTTGCAGGGCACGGCTCCGCAACAGCGGCTGCGGCTCACCGAAAAAGAGATGATGATCATCAGTGGCGTCACCCAGGGCATGAAGAACAAAGACATCGCTCGTGAGGTCGGCACCACGGAGCAGGTAGTGAAGAACTATCTGCGCAAGATCTACGACAAGCTTAACGTCGCCGACCGGCTGGAGCTGGCCCTGTACAGCATGCATCACCGCCTGCTGGACGGCTACGGATACCCTCAGTCGGATGGAGCGGTGCCGCTGGAGGGAGAGGTGCAGGCGGCGGCCGCACAGGCTTCTGCGGGTGCCAGTTCCGGTAATCCGCCAATAGAGATGATGGCTGCCAAGCCTCAGATCGTAAAACGGCCAGTCAATAAACTCTGACCTTCATCGAAGCTCCGAGTTGTTACGCCCGGCGGCCTTGGGTTAGTGTGGTCGTTTGGATTCTTCTCTCTGAGGTCTGCAATGCTCCCTGGAAATCAAGTGATGCGCAGGACAATCCTGCTTGGCGCGATCGTCTGCTTACTCGCGCTTGCGCCTTCGGTCCTCGCTGCGGAAAGCGAGTCCAAACTCTCGCCGCAGTTGCGCAACGGCATCGACCAGATTGCACAGCAAGTGCTCAAGTCGAGCGGCGTTCCCTCCGCATCCATCGCCGTCGTTCAGGATGGAAAGATCGCCTACCTGCAGGCGTACGGCTCGGCCAAGCTCGATCCGCAAACCGCGGCGACGACCGCCATGCGCTACAGCATCGGCTCCATCAGCAAGCAGTTCACCGCAACGGCGATTCTGATGCTGGCTGAAGAAGGCAAGCTCTCGCTCGACGATCCGGTGTCGAAGTACGTCCCTGGCCTGACCGAGGGCGACAAGGTCACGATCCGCGAGTTGCTGTCGCACACCTCCGGCTATCAGGATTACTGGCCACAGGACTATGCGCCGCCCATGATGTTCAAGCCGATCACCGCCGACGGCATCCTGGACGGGTGGGCGAAGATCCCGCTCGATTTTCAGCCCGGCACAAAGTGGCAGTACAGCAACACGAATTACGTGATCGCGGGAGTGATCGTCGAAAAGGTCTCGGGCATGCCGCTGTTGCAGTTTCTGAGCCAGCGCGTGTTTATGCCGCTGGGGATGACCAGCGTCGCCGACACCGATAAGAACAGGCTTCCGGCCACCGATCCCACCGGCTACATGCGTTATGCGCTGGGACCGCTGCGTCCGGCGGGCAAGGAGGGCCGCGGCTGGATGTTTGCTGCCGGCGAACTGGCGATGACCGCCGAAGACCTCGCAAAGTGGGACATTTCCATCATCGACCAGAAGGTTCTGAAGACGGCGTCGTACCACGAGATGGAGACCGAGACGCTGCTGAAAGATGGTGTGGGAACACGCTACGGATTGGGCATGACGGTGACCAGCCAGAACGGCCATCGCATCCTGGAGCACGGGGGCGAGGTGCTGGGGTTCGTGGCCGAGAACGTCGTGCTGCCCGACGATAAGATCGCCGTGGTCGTGCTGACCAACCAGGACGCGTCATCGGCTGCCGGGGACATCGGCAAGCAGATTACGGCGCTGATGCTGAATGCCGCGAATCCCAACGATCCCCAGCAGGACGAGCTGATGCGAAAGGTTTACGACGGCCTGCAGCAGGGCAAAATCGAGCGCTCGCTCTTTACCGACAACGCGAACTCGTATTTCACTGAGCAGGCACTGAAGGACTACGCCGCGGGCCTGGCTCCTCTGGGCGCGCCCGAGGCCTTCACGCAAACGCGCACGGCTTTGCGTGGCGGGATGACCCAACGGGTGTACAGCGTCCGATATCCGTCGAAGACCTTGACCATTGTGATCTACCAGATGCCGGACAGGAAGATCGAGCAGTATCTGATCCTGGAGCAGTAGCGCGGACGAATCTATTGCGCAGCGGCCACGAACCGCGCGCGCAGATCGTCGACGTCGGCGCTGCTGGCGTCGGTGAGGATGAAGTAGCGCAGGCCGGCGCCGCTCCACGATTCGATATTGAACGACAGCTTGTGCATCAGCTTGGCGTCCTGAATGGCGCGGTCCAGCTCCGGCGAGTCCTTGAAGATGAATACCGACAGCACGTGTTGGCGGAGCGTATAAAGCAGTTCCGCGCCCGGGTCCTGGTCGAGGTATGTCAGCTTGCCGCCGACCAGTGTGAAGGGTGAACCTTGCAGGTCGGGCAGGTTGAAGGTGAAGGGCAGCTTGCCTTGGAACCATGGCTTCACGGTGTGCTTGTCGGACGAGACCACGTCGACGCGGTTCGCGCTCGCCAGAGTCGCAACATGCAGATCGGTCAGCTCGCTGAGCACCCGTTCGCGTTGTGCATCACGCTTCAGAAGCAGCGGGCCGAGGACGATCAGCAGCACCGCCGCGCACACAAATCCGATAGCGGGAGCCCAGAGCCACCCGCGCCGCGCAGGCCTGGCAGCGATGCTTTCCTGAACCCGACGGCGGAATTCGGGATCGGGCTCGAACGCTTTACCCGCGAGATGAACGCCGCGCTTGAGCTCGGAGCGCGCCAGCGCCTCCGATGAACATGAGCTACAGGTTTGCAAGTGCGACTCCAACTCGCGCGCTTCGACGTCGGGCAGTTCGGCGTCGAGATAAGCGTCGAGCTTCTCCTGCCAGCGATCGCAACTCATGAGTGCGCTCCTGTGCTCTTCTGCTGTAGCAGTTGACGCATGGCTTTGCGGGCGCGCGCCAAGCGCGACATCACGGTGCCGATAGGCACGCCGAGCGCCTCGGCGATTTCGCGATAAGTCATTTCCTCCACGTCACACAACAGAATGATCTCGCGGTGCGCTACCGGCAACTGCTGTAACGCGCGCTGGATGGCGTCGTGATCGGCGCGCGCCAGAAGAATCGACTCAGGCGTTTCCATCGTGGCCGGAGCGACGGCGTGCGGGTCGTCTTCGTCATCCAGCGAAACCGGCGCCTTGAGACCGGTGCGCGAAGTGAGAAACGTGTTGCGCAAGATGCGATACATCCATGCGCGAAAGTTGGTGCCAGGCTGGAACGAGTCGAACCCCTTGAGCGCCTTGGCGTATGTTTCCTGCACCAGGTCCTGGGCATCGCTGCGGTCTTGCGTGAGCCAATGCGCCAGGTTGTACAGCGGCCCGAACAGAGGCATGGCGAGCTGTTCGAACTCCTTCGCCTTGTCGCGGTCTCGCCCCACGTCTACCAGAGTAAACCGAGAAGGCGGAGTTTTATTCCACTCAGTTAAATTCGCACTACGACGCTGCCGTTGGGTAGAGGTCGGCGATTGATTCGACCAATCTATCCATTCACCCCGCTCAGAAATCCTCCCAGATGCGCGGTGAGGGACACAACCGCAACGGCTGCCAGCTCGATCGGAATCCGCAACCTTGATAACTTCCGCTCAGGATCGCGATGGGCGCGGAAGTGAAAGCTCCACACCAGCCAGATCATGCAGGTCGCGAGCGTGCCGAAGACCAGATGCAGCAACAGCGTCCCTTTCAGCCGCTGGCCTTCGAGCTGGAAACGCCAGGCCAGCAATCCCGTGGCGATCACCGGGATGGTGGCGATCGCCGCGACCAGCAGGTTGTAATACGCCACTTCCGCCAGTACGCGGCTCTTTTTCCATTGCGCGAGGAAATCGAACATCACGGCGACCAGGCACAGCGCGATGGGGAAATGCACGAGTACGACATGCTGCGCGTGCTTGGCGAAGATGACCGAGCGTGGGTCGAACGGTTTCATTACGACCTCACTCCACCACGACCTTGCCTGTCATCTTGGGATGGATGGAGCAGAAGTAGCTATACGTACCCGGCTTGGTAAACGTATAGGTGAACTGCTCGTCGGTGTCGAGCGGCCTCGACTTGAAGGTCGTGTGGTCGTCGCTTACTACGGTGTGGGGGATGTCATCGCGATTGGTCCAGCGGATGGTCGTTCCAGCAGGAACGGTGATCGCCGCCGGCAAGAAACTGAAATTGTCGATCTTCACCTCGACCGGCTTCGCAGCGTTGTTATCGGCCGCGATGCTTGCGCTGGTCGCGCCGATTGACATCACGATAATAAGAATGATCAGTACAGTTAACGAGTTTTGGGCTTTCACGTTTCGACCTCTTTATTGTTTGTTACGACGTTTCGGCGCGGGGTGTCGCCGCTGCCGCGGCTCGGCTTCCATGTCGCGTCCTACCCGGGGTTTGCAGCCCGGGCTAGAGTCATGCCGCCACTTCGTGGCTCACTTTCTGCTGTTGATCGAGAGCTCACGAAACCACTCCGTAAGGCGCCGTCCCTACGGGACTCTGGCTCAAAGTTCCACCGTACCCAGCACTGCGGTCGCCGTGCTGGGGTAAGTTATGCCGTGCCTGCGGCACTTTGATTCTTCAGGTTGCGTGCGCTAACTTTTAGCCGAGTTTCAGGCCAGGTCCGAATCGGTCACCGCCAGCGCGTGCTTGCCCTGCACCTGCTGCACACGGGTGATGCCGAGCACGCTGCGCAACTGATCGGCGGGGACTTTCATTGGCCCGGGCGACGGCGCCTGTCCCGGCTTGGGTTGCGGGAACGCGGTCGATGAGGCGGTGTGGAATGTGACGTTGCCTTCCACCTTCTGCATGGTCTGGTGGATGTGGCCGTTCAACACTGTCACTGAACCGAAGCGCTTGAGATACGAGAGCGCCTGTGCGCTGTCGTCGGTACCCCAGCCCCACTCGGGGTAAACGGTCCACAACGGAATGTGCGCGAAGACCACGATGGGCGTGCTATGCGACAGCCGCTTGACATCTTTCTCCAGCCACTCCAACTGCTCCTGGCCCAGGCTGCCCAGGCCGCCGGCTTTCAAGTTCATCACGTTGACCAGCCCCACAAAGTGCACGCCGCTCTTGTCGAAGCTGTACCAGCCTGAGCCTTGCGCGCTCTTGCCGTAGCGCTCCCGGTATTGCTTACCATCGTCGTTCAGCACGTCGTGTTCGCCGGGGACGAAGAAAACATTTTTCGTGCTGGCGGATTGCAGCAACTGATCGACATTGTCAAACTCGGCGGGCTTGGAAAGATGACTGATGTCGCCGGTGTGCAGGATGAACTCGGGCGCGACCGGCAGGGCGTTGATCTTGTCGATCGCGGCCTTGAAGGTGCCGACCACATCGGTGTTTGCGGGCTTGTCGAAGCCCATGTGGCTGTCGCTGATTTGCACGAAGCTGAGCTCGCCCTTGTCGTGGCCGCGGAAGGGAAAGCCGCTCAGGCTGTAAGAGGTGAGCACGCCGCCCTTCATCACGCAGAATGCGCCGGTGCCGGCCCAGGCCATGCACTTGAGAAATCCGCGACGGTCGATGCCGTCGTGATTGTGGTCGAGCGCAAGTTCATCGCTTGCAGGCAACACGGCTGCATTAGGTTGTTCTCGCTTCATGGCTGTTCCTCGGAGGCAGATTTGTGATCCGTCGCGGTAGTTAACTGCCGTCCGCCCTCTTTATTCCCACGAAAACAAGAAAACTGCGCTTTGCGCTCCCACTCCGCGAGTGGACGGACAGTATCGACCGGCTGATGGAGTGGAGTTAGAGCAATTGCAGCCGAGGGCCGGCTGTGGTCTTACACTCGAAGGGGCTGGGGCGTTGCGATCTCGCTGCTCAAACTGGCTTACGCGAATTCGTTTCCGTCGCCGTGCAGCTCGCGCAGCTCTTTCGGCGGGTGAGCGGGGATGTCCTGATTTGACGGGCCGGATGGCGGTGCGGATTGCGGCGGGGCCACGTTCGCCAGCAAGTCGTCGAGCGACTCCAGCCACAGCATCTGCGAGTGAAACACGCGCCCGAAGTTACGCGAGGCCGCAGTTGCAACCTCGGCCATGTCCACCTTTTTCTGCAGCTCCCGCTCCATCGACGTCACCGGCTTGCCCACCAATCCGCAGGGTACGATCAGCGTGAAGTGATCCAGATCGGTCGCGACATTCAGGGCGAAACCGTGCGTGGTGACGCCGCGCGAGATGTGTACGCCGATGGCGGCGATTTTGGCTTCGGGCTTGTTGCGCAGCGCGTAGGTCCACACCCCGGTCATGCCCTTGATGCGCTGCGCGCCGATCGCGAAGTCGCCGCAGGTGCGGATCAGCACCTCTTCCAGTCGACGCACGAACTCAACCGCGCCCACGCGCGGCTCGAAGCTGCGCAGGTCGAAGATGGGATAGGCCACCAGCTGGCCGGGGCCGTGAAAGGTCACGTCGCCGCCGCGGTCGATCTCGTGCAGCTCGACGCCGCGCTGCGCCAGGAACTCAGGCGAAGCCAGCACGTTCTCCAGATGCGCGTTGCGTCCCAGGGTGATGACCGGCGGATGCTCCAGAAGCAGCAACGTGTTCTCTATGCGGCCGGCCTTGCGCAGATTCGATAGCGTGCGCTGCAGCTCCAGCGCCGTGTCGTAGGGGACGAGACCGAGATGGAGAACGTGAATCATAAAAACAGCATTTAGCACTTAGCAATTAGCCGTTAGATTACACCCGGTACGCCGGCGAATCCTGCGCCGTTAACAAGAACACCGTTGCTCTTCTTGGCACGGGTTCGGGAATGTGTCGCCCCGCGCTCACATCATCTCGCCGCTCCGCGGCTGGTTCCTTCCAATTCAGCTGTTTTCGCTCCAAGAAATCCAGTTACCGGCAGCGCGCCTGTAATCGGCTCAACCCTGACCGCCGATTGCCGAGTGCCGAATGCTGAGTGCTAATCGTTTGGATGATTTGGGACGAGCAACAGGCTCACGGCTGTACAGCCGGCTGAACCCGGAAGATAATTGTCAGTGAGCGGGTGAGATGGCCATGTTCGAAGAACTGCCCCGGACCAAGCGCGGGAGAAGCGACGTCGGCAAGATTGCGTCCTTCGCGGCGCACGCGGCGTTGCTGGGCCTGCTGCTTTATCACGCGCCCGCGCTGTTCGTGAATCCGTCGGAAACCGATCTCGGCATCCCGAACTCCTACGGCTCACGGTCCATCGTCTACCTTGCGCCCGTCGGAGCTGAAAAAGCGCAGACAGCCAAGGAAGAGCCCAAGCTGGCGCTGCATCGCGCAGCTCCCAAACCAGCCCCGCAGCCCAAGCCTGCCGAGCTCCACCAGCCTGCGGCCAAGACGGCCGATAACGCTCCGGATGAAACCGCGCGCGGCGGCTCGCCTTTCGCGCGTGCGCCCGGCTCGCCCATGACCTTCGACGAAGTGGTTCCGGCGTTCCCGGTGGTTTATCCCGATCCTCCAGTGTCGCGAGCGGATGTGCCCGTCGGTGTACAGGGCGATGTCATCGTGCAGGTCACGATCGATCCCCAGGGCAATGTGGTCGAGACCAAGCTGATTCAGGGCATCGGCTACGGCATAGAGCAGAAGGTGCTGGACGTGCTACAGCGCTGGCGCTTCCATCCCGCCGTGCGCGACGGCGTGAACATCGCCTCGCAGCACATTGTGCACTTCCACTACCCCAGCTAAGACCGGGTATCCCGCTGGAATCCATCTGATAAATCGACCAGCTTCCTGTCAGGGTAGTTCACCTGTGGCCCCATACAAACCAATTTATGAGATGGGCCTCTAGATTTTTAATGGCCCAACACCAGCGCCGTAGGCGCGACATAGGTTAGCCCAGCCGTTCACGGCTGGGAAACGGGCGCATCTGGGGAGAAGTGCCGTAGGCACGACACCAACCATGCTCGTGTGCCGCTCGTCACTGCGCGCCGTCAGACGCGCTCCTTACCTTCGGTGCATGCCCCACACCTATTCCTCCGTGCTGGTCCACTGTGTCTTCAGCACCAAGGGGCGGAGAAACCTCATCCGCGAACCGCGATTGTTGTGGCGCTATCTCGCGGGCATCGGACGCGCGAAGCAGATTCCGCTGGTGGCGGCTGGAGGGACGGCGAACCACGTCCATCTGCTGCTCGATCTGCCACCGACGATGTACCTGGCGCACGCCATCCAGCAACTGAAGGGAAACAGCTCGCATTGGCTGAACGACGCGAAGACTCCCTTCGCCTGGCAGCAGGGCTACGGCGCATTCGCCATCGGAGAATCGCAACGCGCGAATGTCCTCGCCTATATTGCCAATCAGGAGGAGCATCACAGGAAGTGGACGTTCGAGCAGGAGTTCATCAGCTTGCTGCGGAAATACCGGATTGAGTACGATCCGCAGTTCGTGCTGGGGTGAGGCGTGTCGTGCCTACGGCACTCGCGTCCGTGAAATGCCCTTTTCCCCAGCCGTAAACGGCTGGGCTAACCTATGTCGCGCCTACGGCGCTGCGGCCATACCAAGATCGCGACCTTACTTGACCCCTGTGACGCAAATCACACCCGCCAGTGACGCGAATACTCGGGCCATTTTGCCAAGCCGATATACTTAAACCAGAAGAACGGAAATGTGGGTAGCCCGTTCGATTCTGGGGTTTATGCCTCTACTTTGGCTTCGAGTCGCGGTTGGGTTCTACGCCGTGGGGCTGGTCTATTCGCTGCTCCTGCTCAGCAAGCGCGGCAACCTGCTGGCCAAGGTGGTGGAGCCGGCGGTCGGGCTCGGCCTGATCTTCCACTTTGTATCGCTGGTGGAGTACACGGTCCGGATCGGCCATCTTTCGCTGGCTTCGATCCACTACTCCGAATCGCTGCTGGCGTTCCTGGCCATGGTGGTCTTCTTCGCCTTCTTCGTCGGTTATCGCACCACCACGCCGGGCATCGTGATCTTCCCGATTGTCTTCATCCTGACGTTCATCTCGGCGGTCGCACAGAATCCCGTGACCCTGACCTCGCCGCTGCTGCGCAACGGGTGGATCTTCGTTCATATCCTCCTGATCTTCACCGGCTATGCCGGATTGTTTCTCAGCTTCGGGGCCAGCCTGCTATACCTCGTGCAGGAGCGCACGCTCAAGTCCAAGCGCCCGACTACACTGCTCACCTGGCTGCCGCCGCTGCAGACCATCGACGACATCTGCTATCGCGCGTTGCTGTTCGGCTTCCCGTTCATGACCTTCGGCATCGCCACCGGCGCGGTGCTGGCGATTGAGAAGTACGGGCCGATGTTTTTCGTCGATCCCAAGATCGTGCTGTCGTTCATCATGTGGGTGGTTTACCTGCTGCTGCTGTACACGCGCTGGAGCTCAGGCTGGCGCGGCCGGCGGGCGGCAGTGCTGGCCACCTTCGCGTTCGTCATTGCCATTTGCGCGTGGGCGGCCAACAATTTCAGCCGCGTGCACAGGTTCCTGCCATCATGAACCTTGTGCTCATCGGCGTGAATCATCGCACTGCGCCGGTCGAGGTGCGCGAACGGTTCGCCATCCCGGAAGCGCGCCTGCCGGAGGCGGTGAAGAGCCTGGCATCGCATCCCGGAGTGGAGGAAGCGATGATCGTCTCCACCTGCAACCGGGTGGAGATCCTGGCGCGCACAAGCGACGCTTCCACCGGGCTGGACGGCTTCTTCCGTAACTTCTACGGCTTCGATCCCGCGCCGTATCGCCAGTACCTGTATGAATATCGCGAGTGCGACGCGGTGCGGCATATTTTCCGCGTGGCTTCGAGTCTTGATTCCATGGTGGTGGGCGAGCCGCAGATTCTGGGCCAGGTAAAGGAAGCCTACGCCACTGCGCGGGCGGTTGGCGCCGTGAATTCGCAGCTGGATGCGCTGCTCACTCGCGCCTTCGCGGTCGCCAAACGGGTACGCAACGAGACAGCGGTCGCAACTTCAGCGGTGTCGGTGGCGTCCGTCGCCGTCGATCTGGCGAAGAAAATCTTCGGCAACCTGGACGGGAAGAGCGTGTACCTGGTGGGTGCGGGCAAGATGTGCGAGCTCGCCGCGCGTCATCTGCTGGCGCACGGGGCGAAGCAGATTTACGTTTCCAACCGCACCTACGATCGCGCGGTCACGCTGGCGAGAAAGTTCAACGGCGAGGCGCTGCCGTTCGAGCAGCTTTACGAAACCGTTCCGCGCGCCGACATCGTGATCAGCTCCACCGGCGCGCCCCACGCCATCTTCCGCAAGGAGCACGGCGAGCGCTTCCTGAAGGACCGCCGCAACCGGCCGATGTTCTTCATCGATATTGCTGTGCCGCGCGACGTCGATCCGGAGATGAACAAGCTGGACGGCATTTTCGTCTACGACATCGATGACCTGCAGCAGGTGGTGTCAGGGCACGTAGCCGACCGCCATGTCGAGGCGGAGCACGCCGAAGCCATCGTGCAGATGGAAGTTGAAAAATTTCAGGCGCGGCTGCAGACGCTCGACGTGGTGCCGACCATCGTCTCGCTGCAGGAGCATCTCGAAACTGTGCGCCAGGCGGAGATCGATCGCGTACGCGGGCGGCTGGGCAATCTGACCCCCGAACAGGAAATGGCGGTCGAAGCGCTGACTCGCGGCATCGTCAACAAGATCATGCATACACCGATCACCACACTGAAAAGCGCGGCCCGACAATCGCAGGAGGTGACCACCGTCGTGGATCTCGTGCGGCGCATGTTCGGATTGCGCGACTCCAAACCTGCCGTGGTTGGCGAACCCAACGAGGCTGAAGTCACGGTGAGCGCAAAGCGCGGAGCGGGCCGCTGATGGCGCGGCTTCGCATCGGTTCCCGCGGCTCACAACTGGCGCTCTGGCAGGCCAATCACATTTCGGCCCTCCTGCGCGAGCAGGGGCACGAAGTCGAACTCGAGATCATCAAGACCACCGGCGACAAGATCACCGACGTAGCGCTGGCGCAGGTCGGTACCAAGGGCATGTTCACCAAAGAAATCGAGGAGGCGCTGGGAGAAGGGCGCGTCGATCTTGCGGTACACAGTTTGAAGGACCTGCCTACGGAGTTGCCGCCCGGGTTCGAGCTGGTAGCCATCACTACGCGCGTCAATCCGCGCGATGTGCTCCTGTCCGTAAAATATGCCAATCTTCAATCGCTGCCGAAGGGCGCGCGCGTGGGTACCAGCAGCCTGCGGCGGCAGGCGCAATTGAAGGTCGAGCGGTCTGACCTGATGATTGAGGCGCTACGCGGCAACGTCGACACGCGCGTGCGCAAATTGGAGGAAGGACAGTACGACGCGATTGTGCTCGCGGCTGCCGGACTGACGCGGCTGGGCAAGACCGAGCTGATCAAGCAGGTGCTGTCGGAAGATCTCATGTGTCCTGCGGCGGGACAGGGTGCGCTGGGCATCGAGATCCGCCAAGGCGATGCGGAGACGCGGAATCATCTTTTGTTTTTGGACGACGCTGACGCGCGCGCGGCGACAACTTGCGAACGCGCGTTGCTTAACAAGCTGGGCGGAGGCTGCCAGGTGCCGATCGGCGCTTTCGCTGAGCTGGTGGATGGCGTGTTGCGACTGACGGCCATCGTGGCTCGGCCGGATGGCTCGACCATCCTGCGCGAAACCCAGAGCGGCGGCGATCCAATTGAGTTGGGAGAAACCGTTGGAGACGCGTTGTTGCAACGCGGCGCCGACCGGATTCTGGAGGAAGTGTACGGCGGGGACGCGGCTGCTCCATAGAAACAGGGCCACGGACCGGTAGTCGGTTGTCGGTTGTGAGTCCCTAAGGGACGGCACCTGACAGCGGTGCAGTTAGCAACAAGACGGACGACTTTAACCGCCGAGAATGCGGAGGGGCTAAAGCCCAGAGACCTTGCTGATCCCGGTACGGCTAAAGCCGTGCTCTGATACAAGACATTAGCCTGACCCTCCGTGCCCGATCGCAAATGACGCGTGCTCGAAAACTACATTATTCAGACACTAACCCGCTTGCCGGGTGCCGCGTGCTGGTCTCCCGCGCCCGGAAGCAGGCGGGCGCGCTGTCGTCGGAGCTGCGTGAACTCGGTTGCGAGGTCATCGAGATTCCGTTCATCGAGATTCGCCGGCCGCGCTCGTATCAGCCGCTAGACGACGCTTTACGCAATCTGTCGAATTACGACTGGCTCATCCTCACCAGCGTCAATGGCGTGGAGGCACTGTTCGAGCGCATGACGAAGAAACGGCTCGAACCTTCAGCGCTCGCGCATTTGAAAATCGCCGCCATCGGTCCGGCAACGAAGAAAGCCATCGAACAGCGCGGCCTGACCGTTACCGTAACGCCGAAGGAATACGTTGCCGAATCAGTGGTGAGTGCGCTGCGCCGTCGAGTGAAGGGCAAGCAGGTGCTTCTGGTGCGCGCGCGTGTGGCTCGCGACGTGATTCCCCGCGAGCTGAAAAAAGCAGGCGCGGCGGTCGATGTCATCGAAGCTTACGAGACGGTCGTTCCGCAATCTTCCGCCGCGCGGCTGCGCACGTTGCTCGCCGACGATCGCCGCAGGCCGCACGCGATCACCTTCACCAGTTCATCCACGGTAAGAAATTTCGTTCAGCTGCTGGGGTTGCGCAGCGCACGCGCCGCGTTGAAGAAGACTACATCCCACAATGGGGTATACAGCGCATCGATCGGTCCGGTGACTTCGACCACGTTGCGCGAGTTCAATCTTCCGGTCGATATTGAAGCGAAGGAATACACCATCCCCGGACTGGTGGCAGCCATCCTCAACAAGAGCCGGGAAATGCGGCGGCTGGCGTAAGACCGACGCAGGTGAAGCGGGTGGACGGCCGCTGGTCGCAACCAGGATCACATTGGCAATGGCTCACGCCGCCTGAAACTCCAGCACAACGATCTCGGGTTTCGAACCCAGGCGCAGCGGCGGTCCCCAGGTTCCGGCTCCGCTGGAAGTGAAGACCTGCATGCTTCCGATGCGGCTCAGACCGTAAACGAACTGCTGGTAAACCTGTCGCGCGATCCAGCTCCAAGGGACGAACTGTCCGAGATGGGTATGCCCCGAGAGCTGTAAGGAGACTCCAGCGGCCTCGGCGACGTCGGGATGGTCGGGCGCATGGGTCAGCAGGACGCTGGCGCGCTCCCGGTCCAGGCCAATGGCATGCAGAACCGAAGCAAATCGGCTGCGGTGCACAGCATCCCGGTAGGGAACGCCCAAGATCTGCAAGCCATCGACATCCACTTTCTCATTGCTAAGCACGCGCACGCCTGACGCAGCTACGGCATCCAGATAGGTGCTGTCATTGCCGAATTGCTCGTGGTTGCCGGCGACAAAATACACTCCATGCGGCGCCGCCAGTTGCTTCAGTGGCTCGGCGGCTCGCTGCGCATCGATAGCGGTGCCGTCGTAGAGGTCGCCGGCGATGAAGATTGCGTCCGGCTCCTCGTTGAGGATCTTGGCGACCATCCGGCGTAAGAAACTGCGGTTACGAATATGCCCCAGGTGGAGGTCGCTGATGAGGGCGGCCCGGCGTCCCCGCCAGGTGTCGGGCAAGTTCGCCAGTCGTACCGTCGCTCGTGTGATCCGCGTCCAGCTGGCGTTGAACACGCCGTACGTTCCAGCCACCAGCGCGACGCCGAACAGAATCTCCACCACCCGATGGAAGCTCACATGGAACCCCAGCAGGCGCCCAGCTCCCAAAATAATCCACGCCGCCACTGCTCCAACCAGCAGAAAGCTCAGCAGCCCAGCCCAGACCGCCGCCAGCCTGTAAAAGGCACGCACCGCAGCATTGGTGTAGCGAAACGCCAGCAGGGAGGCGGCAATAAAGCTCACCGCCAAAATGCCGGCACCCAGCGTGAGAGCGAAAGGAGGCGCGACATTGGCGCCATAAAGCGAAAACGTCCACGTCTCCAACAAGATGAAGTGCGCCAGCAATAAAACGGTTTGAAAGACCAGGGCGAAAACAAGGAATTGCTTAGTGGTTCGATGACTCTCAGGCATACCGATTGTTGTTACTAATTGTCAGTAATAGAGATGAACTCCGAGTGGCTGACGATTCGCAGCCGGCCGGCGCCGCTGTTGAATGACCGCCCTGAAGTGTCTAAGCCATCGACAGTGTCGACGCTCGACACCTGTCGCATGAGCACCGGCTCCTCACCAGGTGTTCTGTTCCATTCGGTTACAGAGCCGCATGGCTGGCACTCCATTTGCTTAGTTATTCAAGCGACTGAGACTTTGGGACGAAGAAGGAAGGGAGCCAGGCATGACGCACAGACCATCTCGAACGCGATTTTGGACTATCCTCACCATCGTCAACATTCTGGCAATGGCGTATCCCATCAGCCTGTATTTTCGGGCGGAGAGCAACGATGCGCAGTTCTTTGCGGCTGTGGCTGTGCTGGGTGTCGGCTTTCTGCTGGCAATTACGGACACGGTGAGCGCGCTCGTCGCCTACATGGGCGAGCTGGGATGAGACCTGGAAGACTCCCACAAGTCGTCCGCCGCTTGATCTTTCTTGACCTGCCGCTAGTCCCCGCGTGGCTACGACGACGCGTTACGCAAGCGCCCCTGCAGCATAGCTAGGCGCATTCCTGATCTGCAGGCTCGGGCTCCGGTTCGCGAAGAAAGTAAGCATTCGCCGCAGCCAGCAACGTGTCGCGGTCCAGGCAAGGCTGGGTGCGCTTGTAGCGCGCCTTCCAGCAGATTCGATTCACCAGGTCCTGGGGATGGCAAGCCCGCAACGGCTGGTTCAGCTCCTTGCGGATGATCTTGATCAACTCATCGATAGCGGCAGCATCGCACTCCAGTTTGCAGGTGCCGCACACCCCTTGGAAGATTGCGTGGAATTGCTGCTCCGAAACATGTCCCACTTTGATCTTGGTCTGAATTCGGCGCATGAACGCCTCGTCGCCTAGCGCAGACGGGTCGAGGTTGGTAGCGAATACGACGCAGGGCTCAAATGGAATTTCCATTTTCTTTCCGCCCGCCAAACTCAGGAAGTCAATTCTGCGATCGAGAGGAACCACCCAGCGGTTGAGCAGCTCTTCCGGACGCATACGCTGGCGTCCGAAGTCGTCAATGATCAGCACGCCGTTGTTGGCCTTCATCTGCACCGGGGCGGAGTAAAACTTGGTGATCGGGTTGTACTGCAGCTCCAGCATTTCGAGGGTCAGTTCGCCGCCGATCAGGACAGTTGGACGATGACAAAGCACCCAACGCAAGTCGCCGCTCTGGGAAGCGGGGTCGTCGATCTTCTTGTGGACCTCAGGGTCATAGACGCAGATGATCTGGCCTTCAACTTCTACCGCGTAGGGTATCCACACGCGGTCCACGGCCAGCACCTTCGCCAGCGCCGTGGCGATCGTAGTTTTCCCGCCGCCGCTGGGTCCGTACAGAAAAATGGAGCTGCCCGAATTCAGGGCCGTCCCCAGTTTTTCCAGAACATCAGCCGCAAGCACCAAATGCGCGAAAGCAGTCTCTACCGCCGACTCATCGACATCCAAATGGCGGGCGCTCTGCGCCTGGACCTGCTGTTTGTAATGGTCCAAAGAAACCGGCGCCGGACCGGTGTATAGGTTCGCCCGCATCAAATCTGCAGCTCGCGATCTGCCTTGAGTGGTGATGGCGATCTGCGGCAAGCTTCCCGACATTCCCGTGACTTCACAAAGCTGCTCGGCGCGCATGCGGCGAAGCAGCTCATTCACCACCGAAAAAGGCAGGCGCATCTGCAAAACCAGTTCGCGCAGTGAGAAGGGGCCGGACAGGTAGAGAGTTTTCAAAGCCAGTTCTTCGAGAACGGACTGGCGCACGCCGACATCGGCCAGCGATTCAGGGACCTGCTCTGGTCCTGGCCAGTACACGACCTTCGACGGATCAGTCGCGACCGCAACCGAGCCCGAACTGCGCAGCGCGCTCCTGACGCCAGAGGACGAAGCCGAACCGGCGCGCCCTGGGGCCACCGAGCCGGAACTGTACAGCGGATTTCTGGCACTCGAGGGAGAAGACCAACCCGTCCGGCTGGGGGCGACGGATCCGGAAGTCTGCAATGGGCTCTTCACAGCGGCAGACGAGGAGGCCAGCCCCGTCCGCCTTGCGGCAACCGACCCCGAACTGTGCAGCGGGCCGCGCCGATATTCGTTTCTGGCTAGGTCATCCATGTGTTGCTCCTGTGGCGCTACTCATCAACGACAGTAAGCCTGATTCGACGCCTCGTTGCCTCGCGGTAACGGTTTCACCGGGCAAGCGTGGTGCCATTTTCAGGATTCGCAGCTGAAAATCGCTTAGCGAATCGTCTGAACAACTTACCCACACGTGCAAACAAAAAGCGTCTGCCAATCAAGCAGATTTGCCTATGCGGCTATCTCAATGGATAGTCGCGCTCTCTCTTCTGACCTCTTCTACCCCGGCTGTTGCAGCTCACGCACCGCCTGTGCCAGTTCTTCCACGCTCCGCAGCAATGGTTCCCAGCGCGGGTCCGGGCGGAACGGGTCCAGCGCGGGATCGACCAGCGCGGCGGCGAGCATTCCAAAGCCCAGGTCTCGAGTTCGCTCGAGCTCCGCGAAACCGCGATCCAGATCACCGAACGCACCGTAGGTGATGGCAGCAAAATAGCTGACGTCGGCCGTCTCCGCAGAATCGAGCTGGGTAAGGATGCCCTGGGCTTGCGCGCGGTCGCCGGAAAGAGCGGCCAGGTAAGCCATGAGCAGCTCCCACGCTAATGCGGGCTCCTGACTCAGGACGGTATTCACCTCGCCGGTAGCTTCAGGAAACCGGCCCGAGCGGGCGAGAGCCATACCGCGCAACGCCCGTGCCATCTGGTAGCTCGGAATGAGCTCCAGGGTGTGTTGCAGCTGCGCGTCTGCCTCGTCCCACCGCCGCTGGTAATAGAGAACCAGACCAAAACAATAATTAATGGGCGCCATCAGTGGATCGGCGGCGCAGCCTTCCCTGGCGTGTTCGATCGCCTCTTCCAGCCGGTCACAGGCGCAAAGGGTCATGGCATACGCGTAGTGCGCGATGGCTGAGTCGGGGTTCAACTGAAGCGCTCGTTCGCCATGCCAAAGCGCCTCGCCAAAATTGAAATCGCAGTACACCGCGGTAAGGCTCAAGGCCGAATGGGCCTCCGGCAACCCCTCATCCAGTTCGAGCGCCCGCTGGGCGCAGGCTTTTGCCTCGACGAGATGCGGCGCCGATTCGACTCTGGCCACCGCGGTGAGCATGGCATGCGCAACTGCCTTGCATGCATAGGCCACCGCGAAGTTCGGATCGACCTCGATAGCCCGGCCGTAAAGTTCGATGGCACGCTGCAAGCCTTCCGGCGTCCACTGAATTGCGTATTCGTTGGCGCGAACAAACAGTTCGTCGGCTGAGGTGGGCATCGGCGCAGGCGAGAACTTGGGCGGTGCAGCTCGCTTGGTTGCCGACGACGACGGCGTTCGCAGCCTTTCAGTCACCAGCCGGGCGATTTCCTCCTGAACATTCAGCAGGTCGTCGGTGCCGCAACTGAATTGCGAACCCCACAACTGGGTATCCTTGGCGACGTCGATCAGTTCCGCCCGGACGGACAGCAGATCACCTTGCAGCGTGATCCGGCCGGTCAGAATAGCGCGGACGCCCAGCTCGCATCCCACAGCGTGGGGGTCGTCGGCGTGATCGCGATGACGAAAGGCCTTGCTGCGGGGCACCATGCGAAGCTTGGGCACGTGCGAAAGGTTGTCGATCAAGCCTTCGCCCAGGGCCTCACCCAGATATTCGAGCTCCGCGCTCCCGGTCGCATTGACAAACGGCAGCACGGCCAGGGAATCGATGTGCTTGCCCGCCTTCCGCGCGGCTGGAGCACTTGCGGGAGCAGTCTTAACCGGACTCCCATCGCGCAGGCGGCGCAAGTCGGCCAGCAGCTCCGAGGCGCTCTGGTAGCGCAGCCTGCAATCCTTGTGCAACAGCTTGATGACGAGGTTGCAGAAGGCGGGCGTGAGAGTTGAATTGAACTGGGAAGGAGGAACCGGGTCGCGATTCAAAATTGCATCGAACATCAGCGCGGTGGTCGAGCCGGTGAAAGGCAGGACACCAGTCGACATTTCATACAGGACGATGCCCAAAGAAAAGAGGTCGCTGCGGGAGTCCAGCTTTTCGCCACGCGCCTGCTCCGGCGACATATAAGCGATCGTTCCCACCGTCTTGCCGGAGGTGGTCAAGTGTAATTTTGGATTGTCGGCGCCGGCGGCCGAAACTCCACTGGCCGCGGTAATCCCGGCCGCGGTAACATCGGCGCTAGCCTGGGCTGCAGGCTTGCGTTCTTCCACCTTCGCCAAGCCGAAGTCCAGTATCTTGGCGTCGCCGCGACTAGTCAGAAACAGATTGGCGGGTTTGAGATCGCGATGCACGATGCCCTTGTTGTGCGCCGCATCCAGCGCATCCGTTACCTGGAAGGCGACACGCAGGAGTTCGCTGGTGGGGATTGCACCTTCGGCGATACGCTCGCGCAGTGTGTGGCCTTCGAGCAGCTCCATGGTGATGAAGTGACGCCCGTCGACTTCATCGATTTCGTGAATGGTGCAGATGTTGGGATGATTCAGGGATGACGCAGAGCGCGCTTCGCGAACCAGGCGTTCCACGAGCTGTGGATCACGGTCGACTTCGGGTGGCAAGGTCTTGAGTGCGACCTGGCGTCCCAGGCGCGTGTCTTCGGCGCGATACACCACGCCCATGCCGCCTGAGCCTAGCTTGTCGATCACACGATAATGGGAAATCGTCGTTCCAAGCATCCCGGTTGGTATCTTCCGTTCCAGCTATGAGACCGCGGGAGTGGGGGTTTCCCGTCTTAAGTTCGTGCAAAGTATGAGCGAAGTTTAAGTTGTTTAGATTATTCAACTTCGAGTGCCAACTGCAAGAGGCCCACTTGTGCGTCAATCGCGCCTTTAAAATAGCCAACAAGTGCTCCATAGTGAGGCACTATTTAACTAAGCATGGCGGAGAGCAGGGATTCGAATTCGACAAACCTGGCAGTTGCGAAAGACTGGGCCGTCGCTACCCAACAGGTGATGGGTTCAGTAGTACTTCATAGGTTCTTGATGATGGTGCGGGTATACTAAGACGCTCTAAGAGCTAAGACTAAGACTTCAGCTTTGCTTGCGCTCCGCTGGCGCTGAGATTTACTCGCGATTCCAAGATGCGCCGCAGAAGCCTGCGATTCTCGCGCGCGTGTCAACACGAGTCCTCAACCGTTCTACAGGAGAGGTGCCATGCTGCATTTGCTGTGGATGGCGATTTTTGGTCTGATAATCGGCGCGTTGGCAAAGCTAGCCATGCCTGGAAAGGACCCTGGTGGGATCTGGGTCACGATGGCACTGGGCATCGCCGGATCACTGCTGGCTACCTTCGTCCTTCGGGCCATGGGCCACTACGATGAAACTCAAAGCGCCGGCTGGATCGCTTCGTTCGTGGGCGCCTTCATTCTGCTGGCAATTTACCATCTGATCCGTCGTGTACGGTCTTCCTAGAAAGGCTGGCCGCCGTAATTGGTGTTGCACTCCTAAGGCTCGAGAGAAACTAGTCTAAGGATGGTTATTGCACCTGTGGATTACGCGAAGTCGATAGATGTGGGATTCGTCCGGCCGTCACCAGAATGGTAGTGGACGATAGTTGGACGGAAGCGGCCTCTACGTTATTAAGAGTATGGCGGAGAGAGTGGGATTCGAACCCACGTTAGAGTTTCCCCTAAACACGCTTTCCAAGCGTGCGCCTTCAGCCACTCGGCCATCTCTCCGCGAGGGAAGCGCTAGGCAGGAGCGCCGATTGCGCGGCGCTCCCTCATTGTAACGTATCGCGGGCGGGGACTTTGCAGGCAGCGGGACGAGCTTAGTCGTCCTTCTTCAGCTGTTGCGCCAGATAGTTGGCGATGCCCATCTCGCCTATATCGTGCAACTGGGCTTCGAGCCAGTCGATGTGGTGCTCTTCGTCGGTGAGTATCTTCTCGGCAAGGTCCCGCGAACCGTTATCGCCCTGCGCCACGCACAGTTTGATGCCGTCGTTGAGACGCTTCACCGCGTCGTACTCGAGCTGCAGATCGTTCTTGAATTGCGAATGGACGTCGGGACCGATATTGATCTTGAAGTAGTCGCTCATGTTGGGCGTGCCGTCGAGATACAGGATCCGCTCCATCAACTTCTCCGCGTGCGTCATCTCTTCGATCGACTCTTTACGCACCAGGCTGGCCAGCCGATAGTAGCCCCAGTTCTCGCACATCTCGGCATGAAGGAAGTACTGATTGATAGCGGTCAATTCCGCCTTCAGCACCTGATTTAAGAACGCAATGACCTTAGGATCGCCTTTCATATCACCTCGCGAAAACAGCATTGGCACTTAGCATTGGCACTTAGCATTTGGCATCTAGCCAGGCCTGAGGCTGTATGCTGCGAAACTGCGACCTACCAGGTAGAACGCAGGCAAAGCACCAGCCGCGAACCGAGGACCTCAAGCTAACTGCTAATTGCCAAGTGCTGCTTTTCCGAACGACGCTACCGCCGTAGGCTCGTCGTCCTCAACTTCAAATATGGTATACAGCTTGGTGATCTGCAGCAGGTTGTGGACGTTCTTGCTGAGGTTCATGAGCTTCAGTTGCCCACCCTGGTTGCGGGTCGAAGTGTAACAACTCATTAACTCACCTACGCCCGCGCTGTCGATGTGACGTACGTCACGCAGGTTCAGCAGAATGTTGTGGTAACCCTGGTCCAAAAGTTGACGCACCACGCTGCGGACCACGTCGGTGCCTTCCCCGAGCCGCAGTTCGCCGATGGTATCGACGATGACCACGTTGCTGATCGTGCGAGTGCTGGTCTTGATGCCCACGACGGTTCTCCACGACTTTAAGATTGTCGGCCCGGGCCCACGACCAGCTCGGGAAGGCGAGACAATCCTACAGCCTGGGCCAGTCACGGCCAAAGGAAAACAGCTTCTTGGGGAAGATTTGCAATCCGAGCCAGCCAGTCAGCAGGAGAAAGAGCATTCCTCTGTGCCCCGGTATTGGTCATCGGCTATTGGAATTTGAAGATCGCCACCAGCAGGAAGACGGCCTCAGCGGCGGCGAGCCCGATCCAGAGTTTGCGGCGGAAGGAGGTGCGTCCGATATCGCGCACGAGCTGCATCCGGGCCATCAGCAGCGCCGGATTTACCGGTGGGGACTCGCGCTCGGGCGCCGCTGCCTGCATCGGCGCGGAGCTGCCTACAGGCGCCTCGACCGGAGCGTCGGGCGCGAATATCTTCGGACCGGAGATCAGGTCCGACCAATCGAGAATCTGCAGCGTGGATTCGTTGCCAAACCCCACAACTGGCTGCGAGGTGAGATGCAGTGGGGCCTGTTTTTCCGACGCCAGCCGGTCGCGCAAGTTCTGCAACAGCGAATCCCACCAGCCGTGATTGAGTTCGTCGGCCAGCAGTTCGCCAACGTCCACCGGGTGCGACTCCAGTTCCAGCGGAGGCAGCCGCTCGGGCGAAACCACGTCGCCGATGTTGGTGAATACCGTGCGAAACCACGGCACCTCGATGCTGTCAGCCAGCAGCACCACATCGATCGGCTTGGAACTGAGCTGCAGAGGAGGCAGCCGCTCCGGCGCGAAACGGTCGGCAAAGTTAATGAGCAGCGACCGCCACAGCGGGCGCCCTAACTCTTCCGGCGGTGAGAAGTCGATGTCGTGCATGCTGCTTGCGCTAGTTGTTTTCGTTGCTGGCGCGCTTCCACGACATGAATTCGCCAATGGTCGAACCGGTGCCGGACGAACTCGCTGCCGGCGCCTTGTAGGACTCCACATCCGCGCGCGTGGCCTCTTCTCCGGCGACGGCCCGAATGCTCAATCCAACTTTCTTCTCCGCCGGGTTCATCTTGATGATCTTGAACTCGTGCTCCTGGCCCGGCTCCAGCTTGATGGGGGCGCCGTGCTCATCCACCGCTTCGGAGTTGTGGCATAGACCCTCAACCCCATCCGCGATCTCGACGAAAGCCCCAAAGCTGGCCAGCCGCAGCACCTTGCCGTGAATCACGTCGCCGATGCGATGCTGGTCGAAGAAAGTATCCCAAACGTCGGGCTGAAGCTGCTTTACGCCCAGTGACAGACGGCGTTGGTCCGGCTCAATCGCCAGCACGATCGCCTTTACGCGGTCACCCTTCTTCAGCACTTCGGAGGGGTGCTTGATGCGCTTGGTCCAGCTCAAATTGCTGACATGCACCAGGCCGTCGATACCATCTTCGATCTCGATGAACGCGCCAAAGTCCGTCAGGTTGCGGACTTTGCCCTCGACCACCGTGCCGACCGGGAACTTCTCGTGCAGCGTCTCCCAGGGATTGGTTTCGAGCTGCTTCAGGCCGAGGCTGATGCGGCGCTCCGTCGGATTGACGTTGAGCACGACCGCTTCCACGTTGTCGCCGACGTTCACCATCTTCGACGGATGCTTCATCCGCTTCGACCACGTCATCTCGCTGACGTGCACCAGACCTTCGATGCCTTGCTCCAGCTCGATAAACGCACCGTAGTCGGTCACGCTGATCACGCGTCCGCTGACGTGCGCTCCGATCGGATACCGCTCCGCAGCATCAAGCCAGGGATCGGGCGTAAGCTGCTTGAACCCAAGCGACACACGCTGCTTGTCTTTGTCGAACTTCAGCACCTTGACTTGAATCTGGTCGCCTACCTGAACCAGGTCGCGCGGGTGCGTCAGGCGTCCCCACGACATATCGGTGATGTGCAGCAGGCCATCGATGCCGCCGAGATCGACGAAGGCGCCGTAGTCGGTCAGGTTCTTTACCGTGCCGGTCAGGATGGACTCTTCGTGCAGGTTCTCCAGCGTCTTACCGCGCTTCTCCGACTGCTCTTCTTCAAGAAGCTGTTTGCGCGAAACCACGATGTTGCCGCGCTTCTTGTTCAGCTTGATAATGCGAACTTCAATCTCGTGGCCCTTCATGCCATCGAGGTTGCGTACCGGGCGAAGGTCAACCTGCGAACCCGGCAGGAACGCGCGCGCGCCCATAATGTCGACCGTGAGCCCGCCTTTGATGCGATCGATTACCTTGGCCTTCACCGGGCTCTTTTCGTTGAAGCCCTTCTCGATATCGTCCCAGGCGCGCAACCGCTGCGCCTTCTGGTGCGAGAGATGGATGTAGCCCTCTTCGGTGTGGCCGGGCTCACGCATGACGGAGATTTCATCGCCACGCTTGAGCGAAACATTGCCCTCGGAATCCTGGAATTCCGCGACCGGAATAACACCCTCGGATTTGTAGCCAACATCGACAACAATATATTGCGCAGTAATGTTCAAGACCTTGGCGGTGACGACCTGGTCTTCGTTGAGCGCGGCTTCGGTCTGCGCCTGCTCCTGCTCGAACGATTCGAGCGCGCTGGCGAAGTCCTCCATGCTCGGCTCTTTTTCCGGCCGAGCGCCTTCGGCGCGAGGAACCGGCGCCGGCTGTTCGGTTTGAACGCCGTGCGTCGCCGTTTCGGCTGCTTGTGTCGGCTGCTCGACCGGTGCCGGCTCGTGCTCGGCTACGTGCGTCGGCTGCTCGACGTGGGTCTGCTCCTGCTCCGCTTTCGGCTGAGCAGTCGAGTGCTCGTGCTGTTCGGCAGCTACGTTTTCACGCTGCTCGGGAGCAGGCATTTCTTGGGTTGGGGTGGTCGGGGCGTTGGGAGTTTCTTCGAAAGACATGGGTTGCGCACGCACACTCGCCCCTAGAAAGCAGCGAGAGCCTGATATCGACGACGGCTGGTTTGAATCGTATGTATGATTGTCCCGCTCATAGCGGGTTTGGACAACCCAGCGGCCGGATCCGATGGAGCGGGTTTCGCTTCCAGGGAACTCTTCGACTATAGCAATGGGTGGGGGCAGTGTCAAACATCGAAGTACGCCATCGACGCTGATTTTGCAGGGTTTTGTTGGACTTTTAACCTTCTGCCACGGTGCGCCACATCACCCCTCCGTGTGACTGCACGGGGCTCGCTTCTTGGGCCGGCCGGGCACCGATGTTACCCTGCCAAACATGGATTATCTCTGGACTCCATGGCGCTATTCGTACATCACGAGTGGGGACACTTCCAGCAGCGGCCAGACCTGCATTTTCTGCGAACTGCTGCGCGCCGGCGACGACGAAAAGTCGCTGATCGTCTATCGTGGCAACTCTAATTTCATCATTTTGAACGCCTTCCCTTACACCTCTGGCCACAGTATGGTCGTCCCCTATGAGCATGTCGACCGCTTGAACAAGCTGCCGGAAGCAGCCGCTATGGAGATGATGGCGCTGGTTCGCAAATTGGAGACGGCGCTCCTCGACCTCTACCATCCCGACGGCGCAAATATCGGGATGAACATCGGCAAAGCCGCGGGCGCGGGCATCGCCGGACACATCCACATGCACGCCCTGCCGCGCTGGGTTGCCGACGCCAACTTCATCAGCGTGATCGGCGAGACGCGTGTTCTGCCCGAGGACCTGACGACAACCTACAAGCGGCTGAAATCGAAGTTCTAGAAATTCAATTCACCACGGAGGCACGGAGGACACAGAGTGAATTAAAGCGGAAGTCGAGGACGCGTCGGCATCATCGGTCCGCCGCTACGCTGAGATGGATTTGGTGGAACGAAATCGATTCGAAACTCGGTGCCCTCCGTGCCTCCGTGGTGAAATCGCTCTTACGCGCCGAGGGACTCTTCACTCTTCGGCCGATATCCATTCACGAAATCTTGCGCGCTCATCCTCTTCTTGCCTTCGAGCTGAAGTTCGCGGACTTCCAACCCCGTTCCGTGGGCAAATCCCATCAGCAAGCGATCACCCTCAACCGCGAAATGTCCCGGTTCGACCACGGTCGCATCCGCCGCCGGCACCGCCGCGTGGATGTGCAGCATCTTCCCGCGAAATTGTGTGAAGGCGCCCGGCCACGGCTGGAATCCTCGTAGCCGGTTCCAGGCATCGGTTGCCGTGCGCGAAAAATCGATCGCCCCATCTTCGCGTTTCAGAATAGGCGCGAGCGTCGCTTGCGCATTGTCTTGGGGAGCCGGCTTGATCGTTCCACCCTGCAATCCGGCCAGCGTGGCAATCATCAGCTCAGCGCCGGTCTGGGCCAGCCGCGGCGCCAGCGTCACCGCAGTGTCTTCAGGCTTGATGCGTTCTTCCGCGCGCAACAGGATGTCGCCGGTATCCAGCCCGGCGTCGATCTGCATCGTGGTGACGCCGGTGATGGTCTCCCCCAGCGCGATCGCCCACTGAACCGGCGCGGCACCGCGATACTTCGGCAGCAACGAACCATGCAGATTGATGTTGCCCAGCGGCGGCAGGTCGATCATCCATTGCGGAATGATGCGGCCATAGCCGACAACGATGATTGCCTGCGGCGCGATGGTTTCGAGTTGCTGTCTGAACTCCTGGTTGCTCTTGATTTTGTCCGGCTGGGTGATGGGCAGGTCGAGCGCCAACGCCGCGCGTTTTACCGGCGAAGTAGTTAGCTCCATGCCGCGTCCGCTGGGACGGTCGGGCTGCGTGACCACCAGCTTCACGCGAAATCCCGCTGCCACCAGTTTCTCCAGCGTGGGTACGGCGAACAACGGAGTTCCGCAGAAAACGAGATCAAGCATAAGAGGCAATTAGCAACTAGCAACTAGCAACTAGCAATTAGCTAAAACCTCCGGCCCCGGCGTGTTTGCCTATTCGCATGTATTCGAAGTGCGGAAGACCAAAGCCAGCTGCTAGTTGCTAATTGCTGCTTCTCACCACTCTCCCTGCTTCACCAGCTTGCGAATCTTGCGCTTAATGAGGTCGCGCTTAAGTGCGCTGATGTGGCTGATGAAAAGCTTGCCGTTGAGGTGATCTGTTTCATGCAGCAGCGCACGCGCCAGCAGCTCTTCGCCAGTGACTTCGATCGTTTTGCCGTCCAGGTCTTGCGCGCGCGCCGTAACTTTCATCGGTCGGCTGACGTTCTCGCGAAACTCCGGCAGACTCAAACAGCCCTCGCTCGAGGTCTGCTTGCCTTCGGTATGGACGATCTCAGGGTTCACCAGCACGATCTTCGCGCCCGGGTCTTCTTTGAACGTCACGTCGATGACCGCGATGCGCTTGGGAATGCCGATCTGCGGCGCAGCCAGGCCGACGCCGTGCGCGGCATACATGCTCTCGAACATGTCCTCAGCCAACTTGCGCAGCTCGCCGTTGAATTCGGTGATGGTGGCGGCCGGCTTTTCCAGCACCGCGTCGCCATACTTCACGATGGGATAGATCATCAGACCAGTTTTGTTTTGTCAGATTCGGTAAAGCCAGCCTTCCGTTCCCGTCCGGGTAGAGCGAGCCTTCAGGCTCGCGTCCAGCCGCTATCAACTCCCTGAGCCGGCTTCAGCCGACGACAGAGTGTCGCTGCCAAAACGCCGCGCTGAAGCGCCGCTCTACCCGATGGCTCTCAAAAATCCCGCAACTGCTCGCAGTATCCCTCGTAATTGCGCTTCACCTCAACCAGCGAATCGCCGCCAAACTTTTCCAGCCCAGCCCGCGCCAGCGTCAGTGCGACCATCGCTTCTCCCGCGACTCCGGCAGCCGGAACCACGCAAACATCCGAGCGCTCGTACGCGGCCTTCACCGGCTCGCGGGTGGCGAAGTCGACCGAACCCAGCGGACGCCGCAGCGTCGAAATCGGCTTCAAGTATCCGCGCACGCGAATGTCTTCACCGTTGGAAACGCCACCCTCCAACCCGCCAGCGTGATTCGAGCGCCGCGTGAATCCAGTGAACGCGTTGGTGCCCCAGGTTCGCCCTTGTTTGGGGCTAACCTGGGGTCGGCCCCGCTCGTATCCTATTTCATCATGCACCGCGGAGCCGAGTGAAGACGCGGCTTCCACGGCGTCGCCGATCTCGACCGCCTTCACCGCTTGCAACGACATCACCGCCGCTGCCAGCTGCGCGTCCAGCCGCTCATCCCAGTTGGCATAGGTGCCAAGACCCGGCGGAACGTTGTGCGCGACCACTTCAAACACGCCCCCGACCGAATCGCCAGTGCGCAGCGCGACATCGACCTGCTCTTTCATGCGCGCCTCGGAGTCGGCATCGATGCAGCTCAGCAGAATCTCGTCTCTCTTTGCTACTGCCGCAATTGCATCCCACGTGGCCGCTTTGTCCAATCGCGCGCTGCCGACTGCAATCACGTGGCTCACGACTTCGATGCCGAGTTCGCGCAACAGGAGCTTGGCGATCGCCCCTGCCGCGACCCGCGCCGCCGATTCGCGCGCCGAAGCCCGCTCCAGCACATAACGCGCTTCGGGGAAGTTGTACTTCACCGCGCCCGCCAAATCGGCATGCCCGGGCCTCGGCGATGCCACACGCTTGTGCTTCGCCGGATCGCCTTCTTCCACGGGCAGCGCCTCAGTCCAGTTTTTCCAATCGCGATTTTCCAGCAGCAGCGCGATCGGCGAGCCGATGGTTTTGCCATGACGCACGCCGCTCAGAATGCGCGCCGTGTCGCGCTCGATTTTCATGCGTCCGCCGCGTCCATAGCCCTGCTGGCGCCGCCAGAGCTCGCGATTCACGAACTCCAGATCGACGGCGACGCCGGCCGGCATGCCCGAAAGCAGCGCCACCAGCGCTTCGCCGTGAGATTCGCCCGCAGTTGAAAAGCGCAACATGAGAAGGGTGATTGTAGAGACAGCAACCAGCAACTAGCAACTAGCCGCAAGCGACGGGCCGCGAGCCTTCGCCAGTGGGCACGAGCAATCTCACACATGCTTTGTGTCAAGGCACGACTTTTTACCGACTGCTAAAAGACCCGGTGATTTGGAGGGCAAGTGTCAGGGCACGACTTCGGTCGTGCCGAAAGGCATATCTTCTAAATATTGAGCCGGCTTCACCCGGCGGCATACGGGTCGGCGGAACTGCTGCTAGCGCTCGTCTAGATTCTCTTCGCCGCTACAACCCGCGGAATGCCCTGCAGATCGGGAACGACGCGAGCTGCCTCCCACATTGTGGGATCGAGCAGGGCGATCACGGCATCGCGCATGGAGTAGCCAATCTCCATCGCGAGCCAGCCGCCCGGTTTCAGCACGTTGCGCGCTTGTTCGACCAAAGGCCCGATCACGTCCAGCCCCTGCTCGCCGGCAAAAACGGCCACCCGCGGCTCGAAATCGCGCACTGACTTCTGCACCTTGTCCGCTTCGCCGAAGCCGACATACGGCGGGTTGCTGACCACGAAATCCAGATCGTGAACATCGGTCAATGCCTGTAAGACGTTGCTCTGCAGGAAACGAACGCGCCCATCCAGTTGCAGCCGCGCCGCATTGGCGCGGGCAATTCCTAATGCCTCAGCTGAGAGATCCACAGCGTAAACTTCGGCGGTTTTCAACTCGTGTGCCAGTGCCAGCGCGACGCAGCCCGAGCCGGTGCCCACGTCGACGACTTTCGGCTGCGGAACCTCGCGCGCGAGCTCGAGCACGGTCTCGACCAGGTGCTCGGTCTCAGGCCGCGGAATGAGCACCGCGGGCGAGACCACGAAATCCAGGCCCCAAAATTCCTGATGTCCAGTGATGTACTGCGACGGCAGGCCGGTCGCGCGCTGCGCGACCGCTTCGTCGTAACGGGATTCTTCCTCGGAAGTGAGTTCGCGCTCGGGATGAGCGTAGAGATAGGCGCGGTTCGCGCCGAGCACGAACATCAGCAGCACCTCAGCGTTCATGCGCGGCGAGCCTACGTCGGCAGACTCCAAACGATCAACCGCCGACGCTAGGGCTTGCTTCAATTGCATAGGGTAGCGGCCTTCAGGCCAGCGTCTAACGTTCTCTTTTTGTGTCATCCCGATCGGAGCGAAGCGGAGTGGAGGGACCTGCTGTTCGATGGAATGCGACATTTTTGAGCCAAGTGGCGAACCGCAGATCCCTCGGCTCTGTTCGGGATGACAACAATGGAGGCGATGACAATGGCTTACGCCACCACCGCTTACGCCATGACCGCCGACTCCTGCTTCAGTTTCTCGGCCTGGAAATGTGTGATGAGCGCGTCGATCATCGGCTGGATGCGGCCATCCATGAACTCCGGCAGCTGGTGCGCGGTGAAGCCGATGCGATGATCGGTAACCCGATTTTGCGGAAAGTTGTAAGTGCGAATCTTCTCGCTGCGATCGCCAGAGCCCACCATCGCCTTGCGCTCCTTGGCCAGCGCGTCGGCCTGCTTCTGCTGCTCCATTTCATACAGGCGCGCGCGCAAGACGCGCATGCCTTTCTCGCGGTTCTTGATCTGCGATTTCTCGTCCTGGCAGCTCACGACGGTGTTGGTCGGCAAGTGGGTGATGCGCACTGCCGAGTAGGTGGTGTTCACCGACTGCCCGCCCGGGCCCGACGAGCAGAAGGTATCGATGCGAATGTCCTTGGCCTCGATCTTGATGTCGACGTCCTCGGCTTCCGGCAGCACGGCGACGGTGACCGCCGACGTATGCACGCGGCCTTGCGTCTCGGTCTCGGGCACGCGCTGCACGCGATGCACGCCGCTCTCGTACTTCATGCTGGAGTACACACGTTGGCCCTCGATGATGGCGATGACTTCCTTCAGCCCGCCCACGCTTGACTCGGAGGTGGAAAGCACTTCCACCTTCCAGCGGTGGGATTCCGCGTAGCGCGTGTACATGCGGAAGATCTCCGCGGCGAAAAGTGTGGCCTCGTCGCCTCCGGTGCCGGCGCGGATTTCCACGATGACGTTCTTCTCGTCATTGGGATCCTTGGGCAGAAGTAAAACCTTCAGCTCTTCTTCGACCTCGGCGAGCCGCTTTTCGAGCTTGCCCAACTCTTCTTCGGCGTAGGCGAGCATCTCGGGATCGGTCTCGTCGGCGGCCAGGGCCTTGCTCTCCTCGATACCGCGGGTGAGATCTTTGAACTCGCGATACTTTTCGACCACGGGCTGCAGCTCGCTATGCGCCTTGGCGGTCTTCTGATACCGCTGCGAGTCGGAGACGATCTCCGGCGAAGCCAGCGCCTGGTTCAGCTCTTCGTATTTCGATTCGATTTGTTCTAAGCGTTCAAACATGATGACCAACTTTATTGTACGGGTAGAGCGGACCTTTAGGTCCGCGTTCAATCCGTTCAAAATTTTCATGCCGGACTTCAGTCCGGCGGTGGCGCTGGGCTGAAGCCCCGCGCGTCACATGGCGTCCCTACGGGACTCGGACCTGAGACCGACTGCTACCCAGCATTCCGCTACCGGGCTCGCCCGCCTGCAGCGCGCGAACCCGGGGCACGTTCCATGCTGGGCTATCATTCTGCCGTCCTGCTTCGCAGGACTCGGTTCCTTCTTTGCAGCGTGTTGCGTCAGCCACGACGTTCCATGCGCTGCCGGCTAAAGCAGATCCCTCGTCGGGCTGAAGCCCTCCTCGTGATGACAATCTGCTAATTCTGTCTGCTTCGAATAAACCTGCGGGGTTTTCGCGGCGGGGGCCGCTAGGCAATCACCAGTTCGCCGCCGCGCTGCTTCTCCAGCTCCATGGCTTCGTTCAGGGCGGCGATGGCGGTCTCAACCTGGTCGTCTGACGGCGGCTGCGTGGTGATGCGCTGCAGCCACAGGCCGGGCTTGGTCAGCACCGCAAACAGCGACGAGCCATGCTTGGCGGCGAAGCGAATCAGCTCATACGATACCGCGGCGATCACCGGCAGCAGCGCCAGGCGCGAGGCAAAGCGCGCCCAGAAGGTCGTCGCCGGAACTAGCATGTAGACGAACATAGCGATCAGCATCACCGTCATCAGAAAGCTGGTACCGCAACGCGGATGCCAGGTGACATACTTCTGCGCGTTGGCCACCGACATCGGATCGTTGTTCTCGAAGGCGAACACCGTCTTGTGCTCAGCGCCGTGGTATTGATACACGCGCTTGATGTCGGCCATCAGCGAGATGCCCCAGATGAACAGCAGGAACAGCGCGATGCGGATCACACCATCGACCACGTTGAACAGGACCTGGTTGCCGAATGCGGGATAGTGGTTCTTCAGCTTGGTGGCCGCCAGCAGCGGCACGAACTTATACATGAAGATGAAGAAGCCGAGTGACAGGATGAGATTGACGGCGATCAACCAGCCGCTGAGTTCCGTTTTCTCTTCTTTAGCTTTCTCCGGCTGCAGGTGTTCCATGGCCACGTCGGCGGAGTAGCGCAGCGCGCGGAAGCCGAGCGTCATCGCCTGGCCCAGCGTCATGATGCCGCGCACGAATGGCCGGCCCATCCACGGGTGCTTGTCGGAGAGCTTTTCCAGCGGCTCGGCGTGCGTCGCCAATGTGCCGTCGGGGCGGCGAATGCAGATACCCCAGGCGTGCGGGGAACGCATCATCACGCCTTCCAGCACGGCCTGACCGCCGACCAGCGTGGCTTCCTCGCCGCTCTCAAGCGCGGGGAGAAGTTGGACGGCTATCAGAAACCGCAGATGACGAAGCAGAGAACGCATGGTAATTGGATGTTCCTCGACGGGCGAAGACGCACAACGGCGCTAGTCTAGGGTAAGCAGGGCAGCTGGTGATGTCAATTGCCGCTTACGTGTTTCGGTGCACCCTGTTACGACTGTCAGCGCTTCGACGCAGCACTTTGCGTGCAAGGTCTACTCTGCGCCATTATCCTCCATTGCGGCTGCGAACTTTTGCCACGTAAGCTTCTTGCCGTGCTCACGGCTCGTTTTACCCTTGCACCAGATGATCTGCGTCTTAGTTACGATGAGGTCGCCCAAGAATGTGTCGTCGGTATCGCGTACCTCCAACTCCACGCCCTTGTTCTTGATTTCCATGTCCACGTCGAAGCTTTTTACGTATACCTTCATAGTCGTTCTCCGCAGTGATGTTATGCCCTACACCTTCTTTACTCGTCAAAAGGAAGTGTCCTAATAAAATCGGCCAGTCTTATCGCTTCTCGTGCCGTAAGATCAGCCGGCAACTCCAGCCGCGCCGTGAAATCCGGTCGCAAGCGGTACTCGTGCCGTACGGGTTGAGGGCTGCTGCTTTCCTCTTCCTCGATCTCGTTATCAGCTACAGCTTCAACTTCGCCATGTCCCATTGCGGCTTTTCCGACGCTTTGCAATGAAACCGTCCATTCGAACCGTGAGGGCGCTCCCCGCCGACCGATTACGAAGTGGCCGAACCCAATTTCGGCGAGCTTTCTGAAAACCTCGACGATCGAACTCCGATCCAACTCCGGAAGAATCTCCTGGACCCTGCCGACCTCGACGATTCTTCTGTCCCGCTTTCTATTAGCAAAGTTTTCCAGCATCTTGGCCGCTGGAACGCTTGTTTTATATAGCGCCCTCAGCATGTCCAGACGATCTTGCGCTAAGGATGGCGACGTCATACACAAACACTAACCCTAATACCTAATAGGTGTCAACCAAATAATCAATAAAAATTAAAGGTTATTACGTTTAACTGATATTACGAGGGGCTAACTGGTAATAGGCTTATACACTCCAATCATTTACCGCCGACCTCTACGAGGGGAAATTCCTGCCCTGTGACCGGCGCAAGGAACGGGATCAGCCAGCCCTGTGCCCCGAAGTTGCCGGTCTGTTTGGCTTGCACGACGAACTTATATTTGAAGTCGCCCATCTTGAAGCTGGCCGCATTCAGATGAAAGACGTACATGCCGTCCTTGGAGTCGCGGAAGTCTGCCGTCGCGGGGGTGAGGTTCTTTATCACCAGCAAGAGCTCGCCGCCCTCATCCTCGTCGGTGTCCGGCTTGGCGCCGGCATCGCTGGCGCCCGACTTCGCGGCAGCGCGCTCCGCTTTTTCGCGCCGCTCCTCAGCTTCACGTTTCTCATGCGCACTCGCCCCCGGGGGAGGCTGGTAGCCCGGAATCAGCTTGCGCGCCTGCTCCAGGTTCGACGCCGGGAAATTGCCGGGGCGCCATTCCGGGTCGGGCAGATCGCCGGCGCCTTCAACCGTGGGATACAGCAGCAGCTTCTCGCCAGCGGGCAGATCGCGCCGACCTGGTTCGAGGGTGAACTCGGCGACGACCATCGGAAAGGCGATCGCTTTCGCGCCTTCGGCGATCGCCAAGGGACGCGGTCCCGGCTCGGCCGCGTCGGGAATTGCCAGATAAAGCGCAGTAGAGCTCTCGGCGATGATCTTGGCCGGACGCGTCTCAAACGCTGCGAACGTCTTGCTGCTGTTTCCGTTGAATGGACCACTCACGATGCAGAGCTGGTCCTTCACGCAGATTGCGGGAGCCAGATAGCCGCCGGCCTTGTTCTTGCCGGGCGAAGCGCCCTTTGCTTTGCTCGCGCCCAGGTTCACTACCTTCGACACCGGCGTGCCCGCATTGTCCGACTGGCGAAACAGCACCGCTAACCCGATCTGCCCCGCCGGCACGGTAAGCGCGATCGGCCCGTCGGCAGGTTGCGGCGGCTCGCCGGAAATTTCCACCTGCCAGCCCGAAAGCTTCGCAGCACTGCCGGACGCGGCAAACGGTAACGCGAAGCGGGTCACCATCACTTCGGGCGTGTTTTCGTAGTCCGCTGGATCTTCCACTACGCTGCCCGAGACGCGCTTACCGGGACGAATGTGCACGGGTAAAACCAGCCCCACCTCTTTAACATTGTCGGGAGTGTTCACCGCTGTGGGAGGCTTGGTGTTGGGCGCCGGCGGCGCAGGTTGCCGTGCACGCTCGAGTTGGTGCATCACTTCGTTCGCGGTAAACTTCTTCACCGTCTCCGGCGTGCCGGACGATTCCTCGCCTGCCGGACATTCCTCAGGCTTGTAGGCACTCGCCGCCGTATCCCAGCGGGCGCAGGTGTAGACGTTGGTCTGCGGATCGTGGTTCAGCCGATGGCCGCCGATCTGCTTGCCGGTGTCGTCGAAGATTTGAATGAATTCGCCGGTGAAGTTGGAATTATTGTCGTACGTATTGCGGGTGATTTTGTGTACTTGCCCGTTCGGCCAGTACGAGGTGGTCTCGGAGTCAGGCACGTATGCGCCGGCGGGATACTCCAGTACATCTTTTTGCAGCAGCTTGCCGTCGGCACCGATGGTCCGCGTCTCGGTGACCTGTCCATCAGCGTTGTAGTGCAGCTCGAGTTTGGTGCCGCCGCCTGAATTCCGCGTCTCGACGTGCTGCGCAAAAGCCGGCGCTACGCCAAGAAGTCCCACCATTGCAAAAAAGAAATAGGAGCGAATTCGCTGGAGAAACATAGGTCGCATGAGAAGTGGCAGTTTAGCACGGCAACGCAGGTGGTAGTTGCTTCGCGAAGGGTTGATCATGCGCTGCGGAATGCGAAACAAATTGCGGCTGACGGCGAGCCGCTTTGCGCCAATGGACAAAATCGCTGGAAATCAACATTGTCAAAACTGCGCAGCTACTACCGTTCTCGTTGACACGCAGCAACTCTGCGTTCTAGAGTTTTAGCGCCTCGACGGTAGCGCACGCCAACTCCCTGTCCGACGCAAATCTCGCATTGGTGTTTAGACTCGGCAATCAATTCGTCACCCACAAAAAGGAAAATCTCTCATGCAAGCAATGCCATCTTTTGTTCGTCGCGGCAGGGGCCCGACGATTGCAATTCTCGCGCTGTCAGCGGCCCTGATCGTTTTGAGCGCTCTTCCCGCAAGCGCGCAAGCTCTTTTTCGGCAGATCAGTCAGGACAGCTTCACCAACCAGAGCAGCCAGCACATGACCGAAGTTGAGCCGGGCGCGGCCGCGCATGGCCCGGTGATCGTAGCGGCGTTTCAGGTGGGCCGTATCTCCAGCGGCGGGGGCGCCGACATCGGCTGGGCGACATCGCTGAACGGCGGCATCGCGTGGACCAACGGCTATCTGCCGGGCTTGACGCAGTACGGTCCCGGGGGTGGTCCCAATAGCGCTGCCAGCGACGCCGCAGTCGCTTACAACGCCAAGTATGGCAAGTGGCTGATCTGCACCCTGCCCATCGGCAATCTGGATACAGTGGCCGTCAACCGCTCCTCCGACGGCATTCACTGGGACAATCCGATTTATGTCGAGAGCAATATGGATGCCGACAAGAACTGGATTACCTGTGACAACACCCCGAGCAGCCCGTACTACGGCAACTGCTATGCCGAGTGGGACAATCCTGACGTCGGTGACTTGCTCTACATGAGCACCTCGACCGATGGCGGTGCGACTTGGGGTTCACCCAAAACGACAGGAGGCAACGATTACGGAATCGGCGGCAATCCGTTGGTGCTGCCTAACGGCACCGTAGTTGTGCCGTTCGCCGATTTCGACGGCGGCATGTCGAGCTTCACTTCCACCAATGGCGGCCAGAGCTGGACTGCGGCGCAGCAGATCGCGCAGGCGCCCAGCCACGCCGAAGCCGGCGGCCTGCGCAGTGCCGGCCTGCCTTCGGCCACCATCGATGGCGGCGGCCGGGCTTATCTTTCGTGGTCGGATTGCAGCTTCGAAAGCGGCTGCTCGGCCAACGATCTGGTCTTCAGCAGCACCACCGACGGCACGCACTGGACGGCGAAGTCGCGGATTCCGCTTGACCCCATCGGCAGCGGCGTCGACCACTTCATCAACGGCATGGGCGCCGACCTGAATACCTCGGGCAGCAGCGCTCATGTGGCGATGACTTATTACTACTACCCGGTTTCGAATTGCGGGAACAGTTGCCAGCTCATCGCCGGCTTTTCGATCTCCCGCGACGGCGGACAGACCTGGACGCCGGGACGCCAGCTTTCGCCGTCCATGCAGTTGACCTGGCTGCCTAACACGTTCTCCGGCAGGATGGCGGCCGATTACGTGGCCACGATCTTCCCCGCCGGCGGCCGGGCTTTCCCGATTTACTCGCTGGCGTTCCAGCCGGTGAACGGACTGTACCAGCAGGCCATCTACACCACGTCCTATGGGTACACGACGGACGAGATCCAGGAGACGCCACAAAGTTCGGCGGGCGAGCAGCCGATCCCGGGCATCAAGTCGGACCATCCGGCCAGACAGCCCGGCGAGTTGGATAACATTCCTCCCAGCCGGCACGGCGGAGAAGTACCGCCGGAAGGAAAGTAGCAGAGTGGAGCAGGCCTTCGGGCCCGCAATAGCGATGAGAATTCAGGTGCTGGGGTGGAGACCTCAGCGCCTGAATTATTTTTGGCCATGCTGGACGCAGGCCTGAAGGCCCGCTCTACCAACAAAATCAGCTCACCTCGACAGCCCATCGGTCACCGATCACATCCAACCGCGTTATGAAACGAGCGATGCTGACCTTTGCACTCTTGACTGTCGCGATGGCGTCCGCGGCGCAGAACTCGCCGATGAGTGCAAGCTCCGCCGATGTCCGGAAAGCCGAGCCGAACTCGCAGGCGCCCGCCTCGCCGCAGGCGGACAGTTCGCCAAGCGCCAACGTTGCTGGTAGTCCGCTCGGCCAGCCTGAGCCGGCGGCAAACGCGGCATTGCGGGGACGTATTCAGGACGCCCTGCGCAATGAGCCAACGCTTTCGGCAAGTCACGTCTCGGTCAACGTGACCGATAGCACGATCGAACTCTCCGGCACGGCGGCGTCAAGCATGGACAAGGAAACCGCCGAGCGCATCGCCGAGTCCTTCGATGGAAATCGGAAGTTTGTCGATAAGCTCATGGTCACCGGGCAGGCGTCTATCAAGAACGAAACCGCGAAGCCTTCAGCCACTACCGGCAATCCGCAACATTGATCCGCGCGCTCTTCTCGCCGCAAATTGCTGCCTCAATTGCAGGGTGTTAAACTTTGCTCGTCGCTGAGCGGGAGTAACTCAGTGGTAGAGTCACGGCTTCCCAAGCCGTTGGTCGCGGGTTCGATCCCCGTCTCCCGCTCCATCCCTAATGCGCGGCTTGCGACGCGCCCCCAAGCTGCTTAACCTTCGCTTCGGCGCTGGCCTTAATTGCATCCTTCCGCTGCGGATTATCGGTGGTGTCCTTCGGCAACAACGCGAGCGCCGTCTTTGCATTGTCGAGCGCCAGCTGCCGCTGACCCTCAGCCAGATAAGCATCGCCCAGGCTGTCGTACACGTTGGGCGAATTCGGATAAGCGTAGGCATTCAGCTTCAGGATCTCGACCGCGCCCTTGATGTCTCCCGCTTGCATGTGCTCGTACCCCATAAGGTTGACCAGCGTCTCGTCAAAAAGCTGGGCCTTAGGATCGCGTTGCCGCGCCTGCTCCAGCTGAGCTTGCACCTTCGCTGCGCCGCCGGGTTCGTCGATGGTGTTCAGGATCTGCACTTCGGGCGGCAAGGTAACGGTCTGGGTCGTAGCCGGCGCTTTTCCGGGAGTGGTGATCAGCGTCGTGACATACCAATCCGTGATCGCGGTCATCATGTCCGGATGGGCGAGAAATATGTCCGCGCCGTGCCCCCCGGTCGGATAATGCACCAGCTTCTTGCCCGGATCGGCGGTGATGCTGTAGAGCCACTCAATCGCCAGGATGCTGGGAGGAAATTCATCGTCATCGGCATAACCAAAGAACGCTGGGACGGTGTGATCGCCGCGCAGAAACTGGCGGCCCGCGTAGTTCGTGTTGCCGGAGAGCAGCACCAGCGATCGCACTTCGGGATGGGCCATCGCAACCGTTATCGAGTTGCCGACGCCGCAACTGGCGCCCCCCACGCCGATGGCATCGCGCGTGACGCCCGGCTGAGACACCAGGTACTGATAGGCCAGCTCGAGATCGCCCGCCAATTTCGCCTGCATCTCGATGCCTTGCTGCGGCGTGGCTTTTTCGTGCGGCACGCCGCCGCTCTCGCCGAAGCCGCGATAATCCAGCGCGAGAACGTTGATGCCGGCAGCGTTCAGCTTGTCGGCCAAGCCATACCAGGCCTGGCGGTCGCGATTGCATTGGTGCAGCAACAGCACGCCCGGGCCCGGCTTGTCGGTGAAGAAGTAGGTGGCCTTCAGCCTGGTGCCATCGGCAGCGGTGAGATCGACAATTCGCTCCCGGCCAAACGCCAACGAACCTGCGAACGAAATAAAGAGAGCCGATACGACGATGCGGCGAAAGGTTGCGATGCGCATACCCACCTCGTAATCCCGCAACATTCTATCGAGAAAGCTGGAAGGAAAATTCGACACGGCAGATTTTGTTGCGCGCCGCTTGAACGGCGGGACAGAGCGCCGCTGAGCAACTGTGAAGCGTGCTTTGCATGCCCGCCACTTTCCGGAAAAGTCAATGGTCGGGTGCGACGATGCCCGGCTGTTCCGCTTGCCGCAGCGGCATCGCCCGCAGCGTCGCCAGCTCTTCCTCCACCCGCTCCCACGCCTTGCGGTTCTTCTTCGTGATAATCGGCGCGTTCGGGTCGGAGTAGAAGGCCAGCAAATCCCGCCGAATGCCGAAGGGAACCTGCCGGCCCGGGTCGGCTGTAATCTTCTGCAACAATGCGGCGTAGGTCTGGTCGGTCAACGCGTAGCCACCGGGCCGCACCAGGTTGCCGGTATCGAGATCGCGATTGGCCAGCACAATTGGAGCATCCGGCTGCTCCTTCAATCGGTGCAAAATATCGCGAAACTGGCTCATGGTGTCATTCACGCTGCGCACGTAGAGCTGCTCCGTCTGCTCGTCGGGCCCGCGAATGGCCAAATCGGAGATAACGCCGATCTTGGGAACGATGACAATGAACACCGCGATCACGCGCGTGATAAAGCCTGCGTCCTTGCGACTGCCATTCCAATGGCGCTGGTAATCGGCATTCTGCACATCGCGGGCAAATTGTGCGAAAGCCTCATCGCTCACGTCCGGCGGGAAATGTTTGCCGTGCAGCACATTTTCCGCATGCGCGAATCGCGGAATAAAGCTGCGCACGGATGAGCGATAGCTGCGGATGGCAGCAACCTCCGGTCCCAGCACTTCGTGCAGTGGCAGGCCATAGGTCTCATAGAAGGCGCGCTCGACCAACGAGCGCGGCACCTTCAGCCCGATGTGCCGCAGGTAGGCCGCCGGCGCCAGCCGATGATGGCTGAGCTGATCGATGTCGAAGGCGAACTCGGTACGCACGTGGGCGTGCGGGTCCTCGTCGTAGGTAACGACCTCGCCGTATTTGTGTGCAAGTTTGGGAAATTCGATGGCGGTCGCGGGATTGATGCACTCGCTGTGGCCGGTGTTGTCGCCGAGATAATGCGAGAGCGCGCCGGCGGCAAAGGCCAGCTCGTCAGGGTTGTGCGCGTCACGAAACAGGCTGGCAATGAAGTCGCCGGTGCGAACGTAATGCGTGAGGTTGCTGAAGAACTGCTCGCCAAATGGGTAGTAGCCCATGTCCTGGATGGCGGAGCCGCCGTAGGCATAGGCATGGGCTTCGTTGAGGGCGGCGGCGGTGATGCCGGGGTACCGCGCAACCAGCAGCGGCTGGATACTATCGTCCCAGGCGAGATCGATCAACTCCTCGTGCGTGAGCACGGAATACGCAGGCGCGACAGCCGGGGTCAGGACAATGACGAGCGCCAGCAGAACGCAGCCTGGCGCCTTCAGGCGATGCAAGGAACGGTCCTCGTTTCTTCCGCCAACTTCCTGCAGGGAAGATGACGGCTCTCAGTGAGATTTCAGGACCGCTCGCCGAGGTTGCAGCGAGAGCTTAAGGATGTTCGACGGCGGCGGTGTTGCCTTCGCCGCCCTCAGGGCCGTAGAAGAACACCCAGGTGGCGAAATCGTCGCCGAATTCGACGAAGCGATGTTCCTCGCCTGCGGGCACAAAGAGAACGTCGCCGGGGCCGAAGGTCGTTCCCTCCGAGCCGCGCTGGAAGCGCCCTGTGCCGCTGATAATCACGTAGATCTCATCACGCGAATGAGGAGTCTGTGGATCGGTTTCGCGCGGCGCGTAGAGTTCAACGCTGAGCGTTCCATAGCGAAACAGCTCGATGTAGCGCTGGCCATCGGGTCCCGGTAACTGGTCGAGACCGCTGAGCGCTTTCAGATATCCTGCGACGATCCTGCCTTCAATTTTCATGGTTTTGTCTTCAGTGCGCCCTCCATGTCAGGCGCAGCTTTGTTCTTCCAGACGCCAATGATGATTCCCATCAAAACGCTACCCGCTAACGGGTAACCAGCTGAGATGACAATGAACGACCCCGCGCGCACTTCGAACACCATCTCTGTAACCATCGCCGCTGCCGCAGCTAAGCCGATGAGAATGCCCGCCACGATGCCGCGAAACAGGCCGTGCGTTTCCGAGCTGGCCACTACGCGGGCGATGCAATAGGCGATGATCAGGCTCGCCACGAACGAAATGATGTAAGGCCAGAAGAAGGGATGGGACATGTACTGCTGTAATTGCTCGGCCGGCATGCGGATACCGGCCCGCCACTGATTGGCGAAGACCGTAAACCACACCGCGCCCAGCAGCCAATCAGCCACGGCGGCAATCAGGATGGCAAGCCAGTTCACGCGCATCTATCGTTCCAACGCCAACGGGAGACAATACACCTGCCACGCCGATGGTGCAATGGTGCTTATTTCCTGCAGTGGCGCAGGTTCGGCCCAAGGCCACGCGTTGCGGTTCTTTTCCCCGCGCGCACCGTGAGCTCAGTGGTGAAAGCCAGAGCCGCACATGGCAAGAATGTCGGCAGGCGTCCGTCCCTGTTCGCGCAACGCGCGCAGGCTGAGCGCGTCATGTCGCTTGGCGAGGCGAAGACCTTGTTCGTCGCGAACGAGATCGCAATGGTAATAACTGGGAACCGGCAGTCCCAGCGCGTGAATCAGCAGCAACTGGCGCGCAGTCGATTTCAGCAGGTCAGCGCCGCGTACGACTTCCGTGATCTGCATGGCCGCATCATCGGCCACAACCGCAAGCTGATACGCCGGCACATCGTCGCGCCGCCAGACGACGAAGTCGCCGAAGTCCCGACCGGCGACAAACGATTGCCCACCCCGCCGCAGGTCATCGAACGCAATCGTCTCGCTATCGGGAACCACGAATCGCCAGTTCACGCCCGCGGGCGCGTCGTAGCTCCGTGCTTCGCCGGCCTTTCCGCGGCAGCGCCCGGCGTATAACGGCTCGTCATCCTCATCGTGTGGAGCGCCCGCCGCTGTTGCCAGTTCCCTGCGCGAACAGGTGCACGGATAGAGGTAGCCGTCGTCGCGCAGCTTGCGCCAGCTCTCGAGATAAAGCTCGCGCCGCCGGCTTTGCTCATAGGGCGCGAACGGGCCGCCGACATCCGGACCCTCCTGCCAGCGGATGCCGAGCCAGCGCAAATCTTCGATCATGGCGCGCGCAAACTCCAGCTTCGCGCGCTGCGGGTCCAGATCTTCATCGCGAAACACCAGCACGCCTCGGTTTGCGACCGCACGTTGATAGGCGGTCCAGAAGGTGCAGGCGTGTCCAACGTGCAGCAGCCCCGTCGGCGACGGCGCGATCCGTCCGCGATACGGCAGACGCTGCATAGTGGAGACCGCGGGCATGGGAAGGATTGTAAAGTCCTCTGCTTATTCGAGCGGTGAATCGAAAGGGTACTTCGAACGGGTGAGGCGCAGAGGAGAAGAAGTTTCTCTTCGGAGGACATGCCGTTTCAGCAGCCCAAAGCCGTGCGCGCAGGATTCATCAATCTGCTCTACTATTCACCTATGGACGACTGCCTCTTCTGCAAGATCATCGACGGAAAAATTCCTTCCCGGAAGGTCTACGAAGACGACAAGGTCTACGTCTTCGAGGACATCGATCCCAAAGCGCCGACGCACGTACTGATCGTTCCTAAGCGCCACATTGTGGGACTCGATCATGCCGGCGAAGAAGATGCCGAGATCCTCGGTTACTGCCAGCTTGTGGCGGCCAAGATCGGACGCGAACGCGGCATCGAGGACGGCTATCGCACGGTGTACAACGTCGGCCCGCGCTCAGGACAATCGGTGTTTCATCTGCATCTGCACCTGATCGGCGGACGCGACCTGAAGTGGCCTCCGGGGTAAGAACCGAAGGCCGCGACGGCATCCGTTCCGTGCTGGTCAACTCCCAAAGTAAGCTGAGCGGCTATTGCGCGCGAATCATCATCTGCGTTCCCGCGTCCAGCTTGACCTCTTTGCCGGGCGAGGTCACCACGCCGTTGTCGCCCAGTTCGAGATTCTTCACCCCGAGTGCTCCCTTCGACTGCGAGTTCAGAAGTACCTTGGTGCCGCTGTTAGTCGGAAAACCCTGCACGCCTGACGGTGGAGGCGCTGTGGTCGCGGCCCCGCCGCCTCGCTGAGCGCCGGGGCCCGATCCATACCCCGCAGCGGAGTTCGGCCCGCTGATGTCGAGCGCCGGCCCCAGCGCCTGCAGCGTGCCATTGATGGGCACTTCTTCGTTCTTGCCCAGCTCAATTTTGTCGAACATGATCGCGAGCGACGATTCTGGGTCGCCCTTGGAACGGGCCTGTGCCTTGGTCACGTGGCCGATGACCTTAGTTCCAGTGGAGATCAATCTGCCGGTCTGGTCGTGAAAACTCCCCGCCGTCTGGCAGATTACCGGATCCCCTTCCTTCGCCTTCTTGGAATCGAGCTGTTTGGAGAGTAGTGCGGGTATTGTCCCGGTTATGGCAGAAGGAGCACCCGCTTGCTCCTGGCCACTTGCCTGCGCATAAGCCAGCCCGGCAAATAGCAGTGTGCAAATCCCGATTATCGATGCAACGTACTTGTTGCGGATAGTCTTCGACATCGTCAGCTCCTAAGTAAGCTCGGTCATGGAACTGGCCCACATTCTGGTTCGAAATGTGGTTCAAGTCAATCCGGGCCCGGTTAAGAATTGTCAAGAAAGACGGAATTAGCAATAGTAACTAGCATTTAGCAACTAGCAATTAGCAACTAGCAATTAGCAATTAGCTCCTGGCTCTTGATCTGAACTTGGCTTAGCCATATCGATCAAGGCTGGAGAAAGTCGCGACATCTCTTGCGACGACGCAGAGCCCATCGTCATGCTTTAGAGGCTGACCGGTTCAGCCCATCCGCTGGTTGCCGGCTGCTAGTTGCCGATCGCTAGCTGCTCTTTTTCGGTTTTGGTTTCATCAGTTGCCACGCTGATTCCGGCAAGCGGCGGCCGATCATGCTGAAGGTACTGGCGCCGGCCAGCATCTCGCCGCCATCCATGTACACCATGTCGCCATTGATGTAACCGGCCTGATCGCTAACCAGAAATGCGCCCAGGTTGGCAATCTCCTCCAGCGTGCCGAAGCGATGCATCGGATTGTGATCGAGCACCGCCTGCTCCAGCTCCGGCACCGGCAGCAGACGAGAGAACGCGCCTTCGGTGCGAATCGCTCCCGGCGCGATAGCCAGGGTGCGAATGCCGCGATCGCCCCATTCGACCGCCAGGCTGCGCATCAGGGCAACGACCCCCGCTTTCGCTACCGCGCTGGGCACGACGAAGGCCGAGCCGCTGTCCGCGTAGGTGGCCGCGATGCTGAGCACCACGCCCTTATGCTCCGATTGGAGCCAGCGCCGCCCGCACGCCATGGTCATGTTGATCGTGCCCTTCAACACGATGCCGAGGACCGCATCGAAGGCGTGCTCCGATAGCTCTTCCGTGCGCGCCAGAAAATTGCCCGCAGCATTATTGACCAGGATGTCGAGCGGCCCTTGCGCCCACAGCTTCTCGATAAGCGGCTCGACGTCGTCGGTGTAGCGCACGTTGCAGGCATAGCCCTCGATCTTGCCGTTGGTGGAGGCGGCGAGCTCGCGCGCGGTTTGCTCGACTACATCAAGCCGGCGCCCGCAGATGTAGACGCTCGCGCCCAGTTGCAGAAACCGCTCGGCCATGGCGCGGCCAATCCCTGTGCCGCCGCCGGTGATGAGTATGCGTTTGTTCTTCAGCAGGTCGTTGGTGAACATGACTCTCGTTATGAAAGGGATAAGCTATCACGCGCGAAGAAAGCATGTCAGTGAGAAGCGGTTGCCTGGGTGGTAACCATCCGCTCGTAGCTTAGGTGCCTTGGTTGTCATCCTCTTAGGTGCTCTGGACATCGCACCTGATATCCCGTACCGTCCTAAGACATTTCCTTTAACAATTATGCTCCCGCTTTCAAACACTGGCCGATCCAGGCAGTTTTCTGGTCCGCTTGCAAGATGATGTCGCATTTATTCAGGCAGTGGAGTTGCAGGCTTCAAACTAAATCGTCGGAGGGAGCGGAGTGAAAAACGAAAAGCAGTGGAGGAGTTTTATAGCAGTACTGGTACTGGGGATGATCGCCGGATTGGCGCTGCCGGCGAGCGCGCAGCAGGAAGTGAAAGAGAAGCCGCGCATGTATACCTACGTTGCGTTGTGGCAGCTGCCGCGGGCGCAGTGGGCGGAATGGGCGAAGGCCGAAGACGCCGACCAGAAGATCCTCAAGGACGCGATGGCCAGCGGTGCGATCGTAAGCTATGGCGACGACACCAACCTCGTCCATCAACCCGATGCGCCAACCCATGACGACTGGTTCCAATCGATGTCCATGGCTGGCCTTATGAACACTCTGGATCAGTTCTACAAGTCCGGAGCGACCACCACTCCCATGCAGGAAAGCGCCACCAAGCACTGGGACAACATCTACGTCAGCCGTTATTACAACTGGCATCCCGGATCGTGGCAGGGCACGTATAGCTACGGCTCGTCCTACAAGCTGAAAGAGGACGCGCCGAATGATGCCATCGACATGCTGGCCAAGGCCTTGATTGTCCCTCGCATGGAAAAGTTGCTGGCCGACGGCGTGATTCACGAGTACGAGATCGACACCGAATCTGTACACACCGCCTCGCCGGGTACCTTCTGGGTCTTCTGGATCGGGGCCAACGCGGATTCGCTGGACAAGGTGAGCGGATCGTTGCGCGATACTCTAAAAGCCAACCCGCTGATCTCTCCGGCGTTCGGGTCGATGGTGGACTTCAAGGACCATCGGGATTATCTGGCGCGCACCAACGCGGCGTACAAATAGCAATTAGCAGTCAGCAATTAGCAATCAGTACTTGGAGATATGTGAGAAGGCGCGTCGAGGCTGGCGCGCCTTTTCTGTTGGCGCCATCAGGGAGCAGCAGAAACATGATCGTCCGTGCGACAGAGATGCGTACTGCAGACGGGCCGAGCTGCGGAGCAGCGACTGCGGGGTGAGCCCGGGGCGCAAGCCCCGGGAGGCAGTGTCAGAAGATTCACCGAGCTGCGAAGCTAGTCACGAGAACCACCGTATTGTTAATAGCTAAAAACCAAGAGCCGCTGCCAAGAGCGAAAAGCGAACCGCGAACAGCGACGCGGCCTGGAGGCCCGCCCTACCGCCTAAACCTTAGCCAGCTTCACTTCCGCGCTGCTGCGCTTGCTGGGCGGCGGGATCGGCCCGATTGGCAACATAATCTCAACCTCGAGCCCGTGTGGTGAAACGTTGCGCGCGGTGACGAATCCGCCGTGTGCCAGCACGGCATTGCGTACGATGGCCAGACCGAGGCCCATGCCGCCGGTGGTGGTGCCGCGCGAATCGTCGACGCGATAGAACGGCTTGAACAGCAAGGGCAGCGCTTCCTCCGGAACGCCCGGTCCGTTGTCGCGGACCTGGATCACGGCAATGCTCGCGCTGCCGAGGAGCGAGACCTTGATCTGGCCATTCTTCCCGGAGTAGAAGATGGCGTTGCGAACGACGTTCTCAATCGCGCTGTGCAGCAGTCCGGCGTCGCCTTTCAGCTTGACCTCGCGGTTCGACTCGTAGCTGATGGTGCCGTCGACGGCGGCGGCTTCAAAGCGGGCATCGTCCAGCACATCATCCACGATGTCGTTCAGGCACACTTCCTCGAATTTCGGCTTCTGCTGGCCGCTCTCCAGGCGCGCGACGGTCAGAATCTGCTCCAGCATGGAGTCGAGCTGCACCGTGTCCTGCTCGATGCGATCGAACATCTCGGTCCGGTCGGGTTCGTCGGCGGTGCGCGCCAGGGCCAAGGCCAGCCGGATACGCGCGATGGGCGAACGCAGCTCGTGGGAGACGCCGCTCAGCAGATTGCGCTCGCTTTGAATCTGGTTGCGCAGCTCGCCGGCCATGATGTCGAAGTCGCGCACCAGGTCGGCGATCTCATCGCTGCGCTTGCCCAGGTTCTTGCCGGCGCGGATGTCGAGGTTGCCGCGCGCCAGCTGATGCGTAGCGTCGCGCAGGCGCTCGATGGGCTTGGTCAGGTAGTGCGCAATCAGGAGGCAGATGATCGCCGAAAACAGCGTGCCCAGTTTCAGTGTCCAGAGAAGGTCGCCGGGCACGCGCTCCGAAAGAGGCGGTGGCGTGAACTCGCCGATCAGCAGATAACTTCCTTTTGGAGTCGTAGCCCGCGCCGCCAGCACGTTGGCTTCGTATGAGTGGAACAGGCCGTCCTTCTTCTCGGCGGCGATGCCGTTGCGCAAAACCTGCCCGGTAATGGGCTGGCCCGAGAGCTCGTTGCCGGAAGCGTCTACCAGCCAGAAGCGCGATCGGTGCTGTAATGACAGGCTGTCCAGTAGCTGACGCAAGGGGGCTGAGCCGTTCTGTTCGTATTGCAGCGCCGACAGCTGCGCCAGTACCGGCATTTCTTTGCGTTCCGGCTGGATCCACCAGGGATGCTCCGACGAAATCCGGTAATGCAGACGCAAATACAACGCGCCCAGCAGCAGCGCCTGCGCCAGCCAGAACGGCAGAAAGATTTTCCAGAACAGGCGGCGGCTCATACTTTGGTCTTTTCCGGAATTTCGCTCGCCGCCGCAAGGAAGTAGCCCACGCCGCGTATGGGGCGGATCAACTCCTCGGCGGAAGTGGGGCAGCCGGCCAGCTTCTTTCGCAGCCGGCTGACGTGTACGTCCACGCTGCGGTCGAACGCATTCAGCGGACGCCCGAGGGCGACTTCGGCAATCTGCTCGCGGGTGACGACGCTGCCCGCATTACGCAGCAGCAACTCCAGAACATTGAACTCAACCGAGGTGAGCTCGACCGGCGCGTTGGAACAAGTCACGGTGCGCGTGGCCAGCGACATTACGATATCGCCGACGGTGAGCACCTCATCGTGGTCTGGTTTTGCGCCGGGCGCAGCTTCCCGCGTGCGCCGAAAGATGGCGCGAATACGAGCCACCAGCTCGCGCGGATCGAACGGCTTGGCGAGATAATCGTCGGCGCCTATCTCCAGCCCAAGAATGCGATCGACGGCTTCTCCGCGCGCGGTCAGCAGGAGCACCGGCACCTTGGATTGCTGGCGCACCAGCTTCAACAACTCAAACCCGGTGCCTCCCGGCAGCATCACATCCAGGATGATCAGCTCGTGCTCGGCGGCAAGCGCAGCGCTCAATCCGGTGGCGTGATCGTAGGCCGCGTCCACCTGGAAGCCTTCTCCTTCGAGGAAGCGCTTCAGCAGGTTGACCAGGGCATGATCGTCATCCACAATAAGCAGGCGATTCACGGGTTTTATTTTGCCCTTCGGCGCGCCACTCTGCGGTGAAGAATTGTTTCGTGATGTACTGCCAGGCTTCACACTTCTTTACCGTCCTTCACGTTTTCTTAACGGCAGTGCGAGTTCCCGTCCAGTCTAATAGTATTGATGTAAATAGTACTGCAAGCGGCGCGCCAGGCTGCAGTTACAAAGAACAGTACAATTTGTAGTAACAGCTTTATTGGGCACACGTCGGGTGGTGCAGGGCTTCACTCTGCAGAGCCGCCCGCGGGAGGAATCACCACGGGAACACGAAACTCACGGAAAAGAGCGTGGTCAACCATTCCGTGTCCTCCGTGCTTCCGTGGTGAACCAGATGTGCCGAGGAGGAATTGTGCAAACAGGGGCATCACTTCGGGCAGCTAGCCGGAAATGCATCCGGGGAGCCTGCCTGGGGCTGGCACTGGCGCTGGCCATCTGCGCCGTGCTGGCTGGGTGTGGCTCGCAACCATCCAAGAACGCTAAAGCCAGCGGCCCGCCGCCTGCTGTTCCGGTGGGAGTGGCTACCGTTAAGCAGACCGACTTCGACGTTTACCTCAACGGACTGGGTACAGTCACGGCATATTACACGGTTTCTTTGAAGACCCGCATCGACGGGCAAATCATGCAGGTGAATTTCCGTGAGGGTCAGGACGTCAAAGAGGGAGCGCTGCTGATCGTCATCGATCCTCGCCCCTATCAGGTGGCGCTCGAACAGGCGAAAGCGAACCTGGTGAAAGATGAAGCTCAGCTCACCAACGCCAAAGCGCAATACGAGCGCAACAAGGTCCTATATGAGCAGGGCGTAATCGCCAAGCAGGACCTGGATACGCTGCAAGCGTCGTTCGGGACCTACGAGGGAACCATCGAGGCCGACAAAGCGGCCATCGCCAGCGCGCAACTGAATCTCACGTACTGCTACATCAAGTCTCCTATCAACGGACGTGTGGGCCTGCGGCAGGTCGATCCCGGGAACTATGTGACGGCGGCGGGCGGCACGCCGATGGTGACCATCACGCAACTGCACCCAATCGCGGTCATATTCACCCTGCCCGAAGATCAGTTGCAGCAGGTGGCGCAGCGCATGCGCCAGGGCAGTCCGCTCGAAGTTGACGCCTATAGCCGCGACGATCAGCAGAAGCTCGCCACCGGCAAGCTGGAGACCATCAACAACACTATCGACCAGACCACGGGCACGGTGCAGTTAAAAGCCATTTTCGACAATCCCGACAACGCTCTCTGGCCCAACCAGTTCGTCAACGCGCATCTATTGCTGCAGAAGATGAACAACGCAGTCACCGCGCCTGCCAGCGCATTGCAGCGCGGGCCGGATGGTACTTACACGTATCTGGTTGACGCCAACAACACGGTCCAGATGCGGCCCATTCAGGTCGCGCTGACGCAAGGCAGTACGGTGGTCATCGCCAAGGGCTTGCAGCCGGGCGACCGGGTTGTGACCGATGGCCAGGAAAAACTGGCGGCGGGAATGCGGGTCGCTCCGCAGGCCCCGGCTAAACATAACAGCACGACCAGCGGCGCAATCGGATCGCAGACATGAGTATTTCGCGGCCGTTTATTCTCCGGCCCATCGCGACGTCGTTGTTGATGGTGGGACTTCTGCTGGTAGGTATCGTCTCCTACCGCCAGTTGCCGATCTCAGCCCTGCCACAGGTGGATTATCCGACCATCCAGGTGGTGACCTTCTATCCTGGCGCCAGCCCAGACGTAACCGCTTCCTCCATCACGGCTCCGCTGGAGCGCCAGTTCGGCGAGCTTCCCGGGCTGAGCCAGATGACCTCGAGCAGTTCGTTCGGCGCATCGGTCATCACCCTGCAGTTCAACCTGGAAGAGAACATCGATGTGGCCGAGCAGGAAGTGCAGGCCGCCATCAATGCGGCGCAGACCTTCCTGCCGAACGATCTGCCCACGCCGCCGGTCTACAGCAAGGTCAATCCCGCTGACGCGCCCATCCTGACGCTGGCCATGACCTCCGACAGCATGCCGCTGCCGCAGGTTGAAGATCTGGCGGACACGACCTTCGCGCAGAAGATTTCGCAGTTGCCGGGAGTGGGCCTGGTCAGCATCAGCGGCGGACAGAAGCCGGCGATCCGCATCAATGCCAATCCGACCGCGCTGGCGTCCTACGGCCTGAGCCTGGAGCAGCTGCGCAACGTCATCGGCCAGGTCAACATCGACCAGGCCAAAGGCCAGCTGCAGGACAATCGGCAGTCGTTCACCATCGGCGCCAACGATCAGATTCTGAGCCCGCAGGAATACGCCGACACCATCATTGCCTACAAGAACGGCAATCCGGTGCGGCTCTCCGACGTGGCGACGGTCACTACCGGCCCAGAGAATACCGATCAGGCCGCGTGGATGAATACCACGCCCGCGGTCATCCTGAACATTCAGCGGCAGCCGGGCGCCAACATCATCAAGGTTGTCGATAGCATCAAGCTGCGGTTGAAGCAGCTGCAATCGAACCTGCCGGCGTCGGTGAAAGTCACGGTGCTGACCGACCGCACCAACACCATCCGCGCCAGCGTCAAGGACGTACAGTTCGAAATGATGCTGACCATCGCGCTGGTCGTGATGGTGATCTTCCTGTTCCTGCGCACCCTGGCGGCCACCGTCATTCCCAGCGTTACCGTGCCGTTGTCGATCGTGGGCACCTTCGCGGTGATGTACCTGCTGGGCTACTCGCTCGACAACCTCTCGCTGATGGCGCTCACCATCTCCACCGGTTTCGTGGTCGATGACGCCATCGTGATGATCGAGAATATCGATCGCTTCATCGAAGAGGGCCACTCGCCGCTGGAAGCCGCGCTGCGGGGCGCGGGACAGATCGGCTTCACCATCGTTTCGCTGACCGTCTCGCTGATTGCGGTGTTGATCCCGTTGCTCTTCATGGGCGACATCGTCGGCCGGCTGTTCCGCGAGTTCGCCGTCACCCTGAGCACGACCATTCTGATATCGGCCGTCATTTCGCTGACGCTGACGCCGATGATGTGCTCATTGTTGCTGCGGCCACAGAACCACCAAAAGCATGGCCGCCTGTACCAGTGGTCGGAACGCGCCTTCGATCGCACGATTGCCTTCTATGGGCGCACGGTGAAATTCGTGCTCCGGCACCAGACCGCGACCCTCGTAGTGACGATCGCTACGTTGGTCGCCACCGTGATCCTTTACATCGTGGTGCCGAAAGGCTTCTTCCCGGTGCAGGACACCGGCGTCATCATGGGCATCTCCGACGCTCCGGAGAGCATTTCGTTCGCGGCAATGTCGCAACGGCAGCAGCAACTGGCAGCCGCCATCCTGAAGGACAAGGACGTCGAGAGCCTGTCCTCGTTCATCGGCGTCGACGGCACCAATACCACCCCGAATAGCGGCCGAATTCAGATCAACCTCAAGCCCAAGGACGACCGCGACGACGATGTCACCACCATCATGAAGCGACTGCAACAGGAGGTTGCCGGCGTCGAGGGCATCACGCTGTACATGCAGCCGGTGCAGGACCTGACCGTGGAGGACCGCGTCAGCCGCACCCAGTATCAGTTCACGCTGGAAGACGCCGACGCCAAGGAACTGCGGCAGTGGACGGCGAAGATGGTGGACAAGTTGAAGGCCTTGCCGCAACTCCGCGACGTTGCCACCGACCAGCAGAACCAGGCGGCCCAGGCCACGCTTGTAATCGACCGGGATACCGCATCGCGCCTGGGCGTCACCGCCAGCGCCATCGACAATACGCTGTACGACGCATTCGGGCAGCGGCTGATTTCGATCATGTTTACGCAGCTGAATCAGTACCACGTGGTACTGGAGGTCGCGCCCACATTCTCCGCCGACCCTGATTCGCTGAAAGACATTTACGTGCCCGCGGGCGGCGCGCAGACTCCGGCGTCCAGCGGGAACACCGCCATCGTCGGCCAGCCGCAGAACCTGACCTCGAGCGCCAATGCTCTTTCGGCCAGCGCCGCGCAGGTGCCGCTCAGCGCTATCGCGCATTGGGAGACGACGACTGGCCCGCTGACCATCAACCATCAGGGACAGTTCCCGGCGGTCACGATTTCGTTCAACCTCGGGGCCGACGCTTCGCTGGGCGACGCGGTGAAGGCGATCCAGCAGACCGCCAGCGAGCTCGGTTTACCGCCTAGCATCCAGTTGGCGTTTCAGGGTACGGCGCGCGCCTTCCAGGCCTCGCTGGCCAATGAAGGCTGGCTGATTCTGGCCGCGATTGTCACCGTCTACATCGTGCTGGGCGTGTTGTACGAAAGCTACATTCATCCGATCACGATTCTGTCCACGCTGCCGTCCGCCGGTGTGGGCGCGATTCTGGCGCTCACGTTGTTCCACCAGGATTTGAGCGTGATGGCTTTGATCGGCATCATCCTGCTGATCGGCATCGTGAAGAAGAACGCCATCATGATGATCGACTTCGCGCTGGAAGCCGAACGCAACGAGGGCAAGAACCCGGTAGACGCCATCTATGAGGCGTGCCTGTTGCGCTTCCGGCCAATCATGATGACCACCTTTGCCGCACTGTTCGGCGCAGTGCCGCTGGCGCTGGGCTCGGGCACGGGATCGGAGTTGCGGCGTCCGCTGGGCATCACCATCATCGGCGGACTGCTGTTCAGCCAGGTGCTGACGTTGTACACCACGCCGGTTGTGTATTTGTGGTTTGACCGCCTGGCCGAGGCGCTGCGCCATCTGCGCGGCCACAAGCCGGCGGAAGCCGTGGGAGATTGAGGGTAGAGCGGCGCTTCAGCGCCGCGTCCCGCGAGTTCTCCATGGGTTTATGGCGGGCGTTAGCCCGCCGGTGTCGCCGGCTAACGCCGGCTTTGGAAGTTTAGAAATGTCGGCGTGGGCGCTGGCCTAAAGGCCAGCTCTACCATGCCGGCCTGAAGACGGCAGCACCCAAGTTGTATGAACGTTTCCGCTCCAGCGATTGCGCGTCCGGTAGCCACCACGTTGCTGACCATTGCCCTGCTTCTTGCGGGGGTCCTGGCCTACGTGCAGCTTCCGGTCGCCCCCCTGCCGCAGATTGACTTCCCCGTCATCTCGGTCGGCGCGTCGCTTCCCGGCGCCAGCCCGGAGACCATGGCGTCGGCAGTGGCCACGCCGCTGGAACGGCAGTTCGGCCGCATCGCCGGCATCAACCAGATGACCTCGTCGAGCCAACTCGGCTCGACCGGCATCACCATGCAGTTCGACTTGAACCGCAACATTGATGCTGCGGCGCGCGATGTCCAGGCTGCGATCAATGCGGCGCGCAATTATCTGCCGCCGAACCTGCCCAGCAATCCGACTTATCGCAAGATCAATCCCGCCGACGCTCCCGTCATCATCCTGGTCATGACCTCCGAGGCCATGACCCAGGACCAGATGTACGACGCGGCCGACTCCATCATGGGTCAGAAGTTGTCCCAGGTGGAAGGCGTAGGTCAGGTATTTGTCTGGGGCTCGTCGCAACCCGCGGTACGCGTCGAGGTCAATCCCCAGCAACTGAACAACATGGGTCTCGGCCTGGAAAACCTGCGGACGGCGGTCGCCGCGCAGAACGCGAATCAGGCCAAGGGATCGTTGAACGACGGTCAGAAGACCTGGATGATCCGCGCCAACGACCAGCTCACCAAGGCCAAAGACTACAAGAACCTGGTGGTGGCGTATCGCAACGGCGCGCCCGTCCGGCTGAGCGATGTTGCCGATGTTGAGGATTCCTATTCCAACATCTATAACGCGGGAAGCTTCAACGGGAAGCCCAGCGTTCTGATCGTGATCTTCCGCCAGCCGGGCGCGAACGTCATCGCTACCGCCGACCGCGTGATTGCTGCGCTGCCTTTCCTGAAAGCTTCGCTGCCGCCATCCATCAACCTCGTGGTGGGTCTCGACCGCACCACCACGGTCCGCGCCTCGGTGAATGATGTTGAGCGCACCCTGATCATCTCCGTCATCCTCGTGGTGCTGGTGGTCTTCGTATTCCTGCGCGAGGTGCGCGCCACCTTGATTCCCAGCGTTGCCGTACCGCTGGCCATTGTCGGCACCTTCGGCATCATGTACCTGTTCGGCTACTCGCTGAACAATCTGTCGCTGATGGCGCTCACCATCTCCACCGGCTTCGTGGTTGACGATGCCATCGTGGTGCTGGAAAACGTCATGCGCCACGTCGAGGCCGGCATGCGGCCCTACCAGGCGGCGCTGCTGGGCGCGCGCGAAATCGGCTTCACCGTGGTCTCGATGTCGACTTCGCTCATGGCGGTGTTCATCCCCATCCTGCTGATGAGCGGCCTGGTCGGGCGCTTGTTCCACGAATTCGCCGTGACCTTGAGCGCGGCGATCGCCGTGTCCATGGTCGTCTCGCTGACCACTACCCCGATGCTGTGCGCGCGCTTTCTGAAAGCTCACGATCCCGGCGCTCACGGCGTGCTCTACCGCATGAGCGAGCGCGGCTTCCTGTGGCTCAATCGAACCTATCGGGTGACGCTGGGCTGGGTGCTGCGGCACAAGCGCTTCATCCTGGCGGTGACCATCGCCATGGTCTTCGTCAACGTCTTCCTCTATATCAAGGTGCCCAAAGGCTTCTTTCCGCAGCAGGACACCGGCCGCCTGCAAGGCACCATTTTGGGTGACCAGGACGTCTCGTTCTATTCCATGCGGCAGAAGACCAACCAGTTCATCGACATCGTGAAGAAGGATCCGGCGGTGGAGAACGTGCTGGCCTTCGTCGGCGGCAACACCGCGCTGAATCAGGGACGCATGTACGTAATTCTTAAGCCCCTGAATGAGCGCAAGATTTCCGCCGATCAAGTGATTGCGCGCCTGCGCCCGAAGATTTCACACATCCCCGGCGCCACCTTGTACCTGCAGTCGGTGCAGGATTTGCAGATCGGCGGCCGCCAGTCGAACGCGCAGTATCAGTACACGTTGTCGGGCGAGAATCTGGACGAGCTCTACACCTGGGCGCCGCAGTTGCTGGCCCAGTTACGCAAAATTCCGCAGCTCAAGGACGTGAACAGCGATCAGCAGATCAGCGGGCTGGAAGCCAATGTGGTGATTGACCGCCAGACGGCGGCGCGGCTGGGCATCACCCCCAAGCAGATCGACGCGGTTCTGTATGACGCTTTTGGCCAGGAGCAGATTTCGACCATCTACCAGACGCTGAATCAATATCACGTGGTGATGGAGGTCGACCCCAGGTATCAGAAGACGCCCGACGCGCTGAAGAGTGTGTATGTGATCACCAGTTCGGGCGCCCAGGTCCCACTGTCGTCGTTCGCGCACTTCGCGCCCGCCAACACGGCGCTGTCGGTCAACCACCAGGGGCAATTCCCCGCGGTGACCATTTCCTTCAACCTTGCGCCGGGGGGCGATTTGGGAACGGCAACTCGCGCCATCGAGCAAACTGAGCTGGCGCTGCGAATGCCGGCCTCAATTCACGGCAGCTTCCAGGGAACAGCTGCGGCATTTCAAGATTCGCTGTCGTCCGAGCCGATGCTGATCCTGGCCGCGTTGGTCGCGGTGTACATCGTGCTCGGCATGTTGTACGAGAGCTACATTCACCCCATCACGATTCTTTCCACGCTGCCTTCGGCGGGCACGGGTGCGCTGCTGGCGCTGATGCTGTTCCGCATGCAGCTGGATGTCATTGGGCTCATCGGCATCATTCTTCTGATCGGCATCGTGAAGAAGAACGCCATCATGATGATCGACTTCGCGCTGGAAGTGGAGCGTACCGGCAAGACCGCCGAAGAATCGATCTATGAAGCCGCGCTCGTTCGCTTCCGTCCGATCATGATGACCACCATGGCCGCCATGCTGGGGGCGCTGCCGCTGGCGCTCGGCCACGGTGTGGGCTCCGAGATTCGCCGCCCCCTGGGCGTTGCCATCGTCGGCGGCCTGATCGTCAGCCAGGCACTCACCTTGTACACGACGCCCGTCGTGTACCTGTACATGGATCACTTTAAAGACTGGGTGCTGGCCCACCTGCTCCGGCGCAAGAAGGTCGCGCAGGAGGAAGAAGTACCGGTCTTCGCGGATTAGCGCGGTACCCTCACGGGCTCAGTTGCCACACCGTACCTTGCGAGGCTTGGCAGGCCCCGGTTGTGCCATAGAAGTTTCCGTTGGGCGCTACCTCGAGATCGCGGAATACGTCGCCGCCGATGCCAACCAGTGTTTCGTGATATTGACCAAAGGGCACCCGGTGAATGTCACCGCCGTAGTAGTAACAAGTGCCGCTGCAGAGCTGTTCTCCCAAGGTGACGTAGAGTCGATCGGCTGAGTCTACGGCCAGAGCGTAGAAGAGGGCGTAGCAATTGTGGTAATAACAGGAACAAGCGCCAGAGGATTCTGAAGCATCTTCCAGTTCCCTCACGCCCCAGCTGCCATAAGCCAGCGAGAAGATAATCCCATATCTGTCCCGCTCTTCACATGTGGCCGTCGTGAAACAGTAGAGATTCCCCACGCTGTCTTGAACCATTCCGGAGCATGAAAAATTGGCAGCTAGTATCTGCAGGGTCCAATCAATTCCCGAAGGAACTAATCGGAAAACGCTGGCGGAGCTTGTTCCGTAAAGATATCCGTCGTGGCCTCGCAGTAGCGAACTAGGGCCTCCGCCATCCCCCTGGCCAGTGAAGCTGTAAATGACGCGCTCCGTCCATTGGCCGCCGGAGCGCGTGAGCTCGTAGACAGTTCCGTATCCGTAGGCTCCGCCCTCCGTAGTCGTGCCATACAGGTTTCCGGCCTGATCAAAGACGAGATTGCCATTCGGCGCGAATCCATCGGGAGACATATGGAAGCGGTAAATTACACTTTCCTGCCAGCTGCACAGGGCTGTCAGGCAGGCGGTTGGGCCCGGGTTGAGGCGATAGACCACACCGCAGTTCAGCTGTTGCCCGCAGTCGGTGTCGCCATCAGCCGTGCCATATACCGCGCCGTCCGGACCAACGACTCCCGGCAGCGGATTTTGCCCCCCGGTTCCGCCAAGGAAGCCGTACAGGGAGTTGAGAATCCAGTCCCCTGACGGAGTGCTCAAAGCTCGTTCTCTCATCTGCCTTCGCACAAGAAAGTGGCGAAAGTGGAAGAAGTGCCGGTCTTCGCGGATGACAGCTTACGAAACGGTCTACTGTAAAGGCCGCCCCCGACTGGCCGCGCCGCAACTTTCGACCGCATAAGTCGCAGCCAAATCGCTACATCTCACCGTACGATTTGCCAGACCACGCCATCGTTGTGCGCACCGCCGCCACTGGCCGTGCCATAAAGACTACCGTTCGCGTCAACCAGCACCGTGCCACGCGGGCAACGGCCTTCGGTGTTGTTGAAGTCGTGCAGCGGAATGAACGTCCAGCCGCCTGGCCCCGGGGAAAGCTCAAAGACGGAACCCGCCTGGGAAGCTCCTCCCAAGCACGACGTTCCGTATAAGTTGCCGGCGGCGTCCATAGTCAGGCTCCCCGGCTGGGTCCCGGGCCCAGGGCCAAACGAGTAAATCTGGCTGTAGTTCCAATTCTGGCCGGAGGAGGAGAGCATGTAGGCAACGCCCGGGAAAACTGGGCCGGTTATGCCATACAAGTTGCCGGCATTGTCCCGAAGTAGGTCGCCCTCTGGGGAACACGCTGGCGATCCTGGAAAGTCATACACTACGTTCTCCGTCCAGCCCCCTCCGGACGGTGCTAGCTGGAAAACCAGCCCACAGCCGCTGGCGCCCCCCCCGTACTGGGCCGAACCATACACATTCCCACTGCTATCAAGGACAACACCGCCATAAGGGTCCCCGCCGTCAGCTCCGCCGGTAAACGTGTGAAGCAGGTTTAGCGTCCAGCCACCTAAGGCAGGCGCCAATTGATAAGCGGTGCCCGAACCTTGCAGACCGCCTTCCAATGTCACCCCATAAATGTTGCCCGCCTGGTCAATTGCGATTTGGCCCCAAGGGTATCGGCCATCACGGGCTCCCTGAAATTCGTGAATCACCGTTTCCGTCCAGGGTCCCGCGCCAGCTCGCGATCTGCCCGATTCAGATTGCAGGCTGAAGACAGTCCCGCAACCTCCGGAACACTGACCCGTTCCGCCTGCCTGGGTCGTGCCGTACAGGACACCGTTCGAGCCGAACGTCACCCTGGCCTCTGGATTTCCGCCGTCCCCGTTCGGAGCTCCGGTGAAGTCATAAAGCGGCTCAAAACTCCAGCTCGAGGTTTGCTTCGATAACTTGAATACCGTGCCGCATCCGTTGGTGCAATTGTTCGACCCCCCTCCCGCAGCTGTCCCATATAAACTCCCGGCTGCGTCCATGGTTAGACCGCCTCCGGGAGCAGCTCCGTCGACCCCGCCGGTGAAGTTGTAAAGCACAGTAAACTTTGGCTCCGGAGGCGGCGGCGTGAGTTGCCAGACCGTCCCCATGGAGTTGCCGCAGGTACCCGTCGTGCCATAGAGCTTTCCGTCGGCCCGCAGCTCTATATCCCGAAAGTTGTCTCCCACAAAACCCTCAAGCCCACCCCGTTGTCCTGGCTGCAGTACGCGGAAGATGTCGCCGCCAGAGAAATAATCTTGTTCGCCATACCCTTCCGTGCCGTAGACGTGGCCGGCGGGATCGACCGCCAGCCCATAGAAAACGTCATAAGCGCCAGGATCATTGCAGATATCTTGGTTCTGGCAAAGAGAAGAGGTGTCGGCCAGTGTGCTGAATTGCCATCCACCCGGGGAGGGCGACATCTGGAAGATCCGCGCAAACAGGGCTGTCACGCACCATTGGCGGCAAATCTGCTCTTCGTAGAATTCAGCGCCAAAGAAGCTGCCTTGGCTTTCCCCGTAGAGGCGAAGGTTGCAAGTTCCATTCGTCCCGTTACAACCGCCGGCCGTGGAAAGAATATTCTCTGTCCATGTACCACCCGAAGATACGAGCTGGAAGATAACTCCGGTGGGAAATTCCCACCCGGTGGTTCCGTAGAGATTGCCGTCCTGACCTAAGAGCAATGTGGTAGGGGAACCGTAATCGGTGGCGGGATTGAAGTTGTACAAGACCGTCTCTGTCCAGGAGCCGTTCGAAGGCGTCAATTCATAAACGGTACCCAGGCCATAGAGGCCGCCGCTGATGGTCGTGCCGTAGAGATTGCCGGAGCGGTCGAATAGAAGGTTGCCATTGGGCTGGAAGCCGTCCCCAGGAGCGTTAAATCGGTACAGCACGGTTTCCCCCCAACCGCACAGGGCGGTGAGGCATGCAGTCGGACCGGGATTCAACCTGTAAACCTCGCCGCACGGCTGGTTCCCCTGGCAAATGTCTCCTCCGCCGGCCGCGGTGCCATAGACCGCGCCGTCCGGCCCAATGATTCCGGGCGAAGGATTCTGTCCGCTACTCCCTCCCAAAAAGCTGTACAGGGGATTGAGAATCCAATTCTGCTCAAACTGCGCAAGCTGGTAAGCGAGCCCCAGACCGTCAACACCGCCTGAACCGGTTGTCCCATAGACCCTGCCGGCGCGGTCAAAAGAAAGCCCGGCAGCGGGAGATTGCTCGCTGGCGGTGAAATTATGGAGAATCTCAAAGTTGAATTGCGGGTCGTTTTGCACGCACTGCGGACAGGGCGGATACTGGCAAGTGGTGCCCTCCCCAAGTACCGTGAACGCCTCCGATGGAATCGTGCCGACCGAATTCTCTGAGGCCATCGACGGACCCGAGTTCTCGTCCCAATAAATCGGATCACCCGTGTTGACGACGGCGTTTTGGAGATTCACCCAATAAGTTCCGGCCGCGAGATTCGGGCCCGCGAAGTTGCCGCTGGTTTCGGTGCAGACGTTGAAGCCATATTGATTCCCGCTACAGGCACTCTGGGTGAAGTTGACGACCTGATCGCTGTAGATCGTGCCCCCATTCAGTGCCTGCGAACTGATGGATATCTCTACCGTTTGGAGAACATCGCCCGGGAAGGCCCATGCGCCGAAACTCAGTCCGGTAACAGGGGCGCCGCCGTTGGGAACAGTGAAGGTATCGCTCGTCACAAAGCCGCCATTAATCGTCCAGCCGTCGGTAGTGCCGTTGATCGGGCCGTTCTCGTAGAGGACGCCGTCGTCGAGCGGGCCGCCGCGACGATTCCGGAGGCGCGGATCCGCCGGGTTCTTCCACGATGCCTGCGGGTCAGTGGGGCGAGCGACTCGCGATGCGTTGTACGGGGACGCCGGTCGAACGCCATGCGCCAGCTTCGCAGCATATTGCGGCATGCTTGCCGCCTGGCGCGCGGTTGCTGGGACGGAATTTTGCCCCCGCGCCGGGGTTGTGGCGATGCTCATGAATAGCAGGAGGTAGGTTGGGAATAATAGAGTGACTAAGATTTTGAACGCCGAGTTTCCGGAGCTCAGGAATAAGGAACCGTGTGGCCGCGTGCGGCTGTGCATGAGGTCCTCCTGCCAAAGCGGCTGAGACAAAGGCCGTTCACTGGCTCTATAAGTGGTGAAACGGTCACCATATGAAGGTCGCAAGACACATCTCATTCTGCCGGACGGCTATGGCCATGGGTCCTGCCAGACGATACCGGAAACACTGCCGCACGCGCCCTCGGTCCCGTAGAGACTCCCGCTGGGCCCCGCTTCCACGTCGCGCCAGACGTCAGCGTCTGCTTGGCCTATGAGTTGCCCGGAGGGCAGCGCGTTCAGTTGTCCAAAGACGTAAATCCATTGCTCGTACCCTGAAGTTGCATACACCTGGCCCGCTGGGGTGACCGTTATACCGTGAAAGATGGCAGACCCGGGCTCCTCACACCCGAAGCTAGTGCAATACAAATAGTAGGTATCACCTAGAGTGGAAAATAAGTGTGGGACGCCTGGCGACATCACAAAGGCTCGTCCCAACGTCCAATTGGTGCACTGGGGGTCGCAAACTTGCGTGTTGTACTGGTAGAGGCCATAGAACCTGCCGAGGCGCTCTTGAATCAATACCGGAAGACACTCGCCGCCGCCGGGATAGCAACCGCTAAAGCTGGAGAGAACCGTCAGTGTCCAGCCGGAGCCGGAAGGCGCCAACTGAAAAATTACTCCACCGCCGCCAACTCCCGCATCCGCCGTTCCGTAGAGATTGCCGTTTGGTCCTGACAGCAGTGAGTTGGGCCAACCACCGTCGCTGCCACCGGTAAAGCTGTAAATGAGCTTCTCGGTCCAACCGCCGCCGGAAGGGGTGAGTTCAAAGACCGTGCCCTGCCCGTAGGCTCCTCCGTGGAGGGTCGTGCCGTACACATTGCCCGATGGATCGACCGTGAGAGGTCCGTCCGGCGCCCAACCGTCAGGATCGCCGGTAAATCGGTACAGCACCTCTTGGCCCCAACCGCAGAGGGCGTTCCGGCACGCGATAGGGGAAGGCCTGAGCCGGTAGATAATCCCGCAGTATTGATTACCGGAACTGCCACAGGTCTGCAGGCCGCCATCGGCGGCGCCGTAGAGCGTTTCGTCCGGTGCGACAATCGGGGGGGCCGAATTCTGTCCGCCCAGCCCTCCAAGGAAGTTATAGAGGGGCGTAAAAACCCAGTTGAAGCCGGCTTGCGACAGCTTATACGCCAAACCGTAGCCGTTCGTACCGCCAGATACGGTAACGCCAAAAAGGTTCTCGTGCTGGTCAATGGCTAAACCAGCAGCGGGAGTGCCTTCGTCGCTGGTGAAGGTATGGATACCGCCGCCGCAGGTCGAGGTAGTAGTGGCTCCCCCGAGGATGGTGAACGCTTCCGATGGTATCGTTCCGGTCGACGTTTGCTCTGCCTCGGAGGGGCAGCCCTGCGAATTGCAGCCGATGCCGGAGTCCTCGTCCCAATAAATTGGATCGCCGTTGTTAACCACGGCGTTTTGCAGGTTCACCCAGTAAGTTCCGGCGGCGAGATTTGGGCCACTGAAGTTGCCGCTGGTTGCGGTGCAGACATTGAAGCCGTACAGGTTCCCGCTGCAGCCGCTCTGGGTGAAGTTGACGACCTGGTCGCTGTAGATCGTGCCCCCATTCAGCGCCTGGGAACTGATGGATATCTCGACCGTTTGCAGAACATCGCCCGGGAACAACCACGCGCCGAAGCTCATGCCAATGACAGGGCTTCCGCCGCTGGGAACCGTGAAGGTATTGCTGACGACGAAACCCTCGTTGATTGTCCAGGCGTCGGTGGTGCCGTTGATGGGGCCGTTCTCGTACAAAACTGTGTCATCCAGCGGGCCGCCGCGACGATTCCGGAGGCGCGGGTCCGCCGGGTTCTTCCACGATGCCTGCGGGTCAGTGGGGCGAGCCACCCGCGATGCGTTGTACGGCGACGCCGGTCGAACGCCATGCGCCAGCTTCGCAGCATATTGCGGGATGCTTGCCGCCTGGCGCGCGGTGGGAGGCACGGGGTTCTGTCCATCGGCTGAAGTCGCGGTGATCGTCATGAACAGAAACAGCAGCACCAGGAACAGAAGCGTCAGCAGGATGGTGACGCTTACCTTTGCCGGACTCCATTGGATTCCAAAATGGTGATCGCGGAAGTGTGCCTTGGTGTGCATCGCGGTCTCCTCCTGACGGAGCGCTCAAAGCTCGGACCCGGGGGGCGCGGAAGGACATTCCGGGAGAAGAAAACAGGCGCAGGGTCCTGGCAGCGCAGGGTAGCGATGCGGTGAAACGCAAAACCGGCCGGCGTTCCTCTTCCGAGACACTCGGCAGAATTACACGACCGCGGCAAACATTTGTCAGTGACTAATGTCTCAAGGAGAGGTGACGTGCTCGAGGCTACTTCTCCTGAAAGCTCACGAAGTGCCCGTACTTGTCCAGGTCGATGCGAATATTGCACTGGGTGGGAGCCACGTGCCCGAAGGCCACGCTCAAGCTGGGTATCGGGCTGGGCAACTCGCCTGAATCCATCGGTACTCGCACCAGGTCCTGCTGCTCGTTGTAAGCCCCGCTCATTTCGGTGTTCTTCGACACGATCAAGGTCCACTGCTTGGAGTTGGGAATGAGGTACATGGTGTAGGCCCCGATCGGCAGCATTCGAGAACCCAGCTGGACCGCCGTATTGGTGAAGAGGGTCATCGGCTTGCCCCCCGGCTCCCAAACCTTGCCGAAGGGTACCTGAGAGGACAGTGATTTCTTCGGGTTAAGCGCGAAGGGCTGGTACTCCACCACCAGTTGTTTCTGTTCGTCGAAGTTGCAGGTCGCGCTGGCACTCGCGCCATTGTCTTGGGCTGGGGTGTCTTGTGCTGGGGCTTTGCAGGTCAGCACCGCTGCGATCATTAGCGGAAGAAAAAGATGAAAACGGGGGGGCCGCATATCCAACCTCCGAGCGGCAAAAGTTTAGCCGATTGCCGGCTACTCCGTCAGTGATCATACTGCAGCGCAACCCCCAACAGTGTGACCATGTCACACGCCCAAGTGACGACATATCCCTTCCTTGGGTTCTGCGATGCGACAATAGAGGAAGGCGGGCACTGCGATGAAACTGCTTCTCTGTTTGCCGCATCTCTCCATGAGTAGGCCACGGCTTTCGAAAGCAATCCTCATCGCCAATATTGAAGTGGGCCGTTCGCCAACGCCCCGAAACTGATGACCCGGCAACCTAAGAATCTTACGAGCGCTTGGCAGGAGCGGCTCTCGGCGCTTCGCAACCTGCCGCCGGTGCTGAAGATCGTGTGGGATTCGGGACCGCTGGCGGTGGCCCTGGGTTTCGTCTTTCGTTTGCTTGCGGCGTTGCAGCCCGTCGGTCTTCTTTACGTCAGCAAGCTGATCATCGACACCATCGTACACACACTCTCGACTCACCAGGCCATTCCCCGGCGGCTGTGGTGGTTGGTGGCGGCCGAATTCGTCATTGCGGTGCTGGGCAACATCTTTGCCCGCATCATCGACTATCTTGACTCCCTGCTGGCCGATAAGTACATGCGCCACGTCAGCATCCGGGTGATGAAGCATGCGGCCGAGCTGGACGTGCTGGCCTACGAGGATCCGGTGTACTACGACCGGCTGGAGCGCGCGCGGGTACAGGCCACCGACCGGCTGGCCATGATCCAGATGCTTGGCCGTCTGGTGCAGCAGGTCATCACCACGATTACGCTGTCGGTTTCGATTATCTATTTCTCGCCATGGCTCCTGCTGTTATTGATTGCCGGCGTGATTCCCGCATTCCTGGGTGAGAGTCACTTCGCGTTCCTGGGCTACGCCAAGAACTTCCGCCAGACGCCGGTGCGGCGGCAACTCGACTATCTGCGCCAGGTGGGCGGCAGCAAGGAAGCGGCCAAGGAGCTGAAGCTTTTCGGGCTGAGCGGATTTCTGACTGAGCGCTTCACCCGGCTCTCCGACGAAGTGTATGAGGAGAACGTCGCGCTCTCCAAACGCAAGCTGCTGGCCGGCAGCCTGCTCTCGATTGTCGGCTCGCTCGGCTACTACGGCGCATATGTCTACATTATCTGGCGCACGATCAACGGCGCGCTCAGCATCGGCACCCTGTATTTCCTGGCGGGCGCGATTCTCCAAGCCAGCCAGAATATCCAGTTGATCTTCTCCACCCTGTCCGGAGTTGCCGACCAGGCGCTGTTCCTCACCGACCTGCTGGCTTTTTTCGAGATGCAGCCGACCATCCGCTCCAAGCCCAACGCGCTGCCCGCCCCACGGCCCATCCAGCGAGGTTTCGAGTTCCGCAACGTGTCGTTCGCTTATCCCGGCAGTCCGCGGCTGATCCTGAACCGCCTGAACTTCACCCTGCACGTGGGCGAGCGCGTGGCCCTGATCGGAGAGAACGGGCAGGGCAAGACCACCATCGTCAAGCTGATTACGCGGCTTTATGACCCGACCGAGGGGCAGGTGCTGCTGGATGGCATCGACCTGCGCGAGTACAGCCTGGAAGACTTGTACAAGGAAATCGGAGTTATTTTTCAGGATTTTATGCGTTATGAGATGACCGCCCGCGAGAACGTCGCGGTTGGCCGCATCGAAGAAATAGAAAACTTCGACGACATCGCGGCCGCCGCCCACAAAAGCCTGGCCGACGAGGTAATCGCGAAATTGCCCGGTAAGTTCGATCAGATGTTGGGCCGCCGCTTCGAAAACGGAGTCGACCTTTCCGGCGGCGAATGGCAGAAGCTGGCTCTGGCGCGCGCCTACTTGCGGGATGCGCAGTTGCTGGTTCTCGATGAGCCGACTGCGGCGCTGGACGCGCGCAGCGAGTATGAAGTGTTCGAACGATTTGCCGAGCTGACCGCCGGCAAGATGGCGCTTTTCATCTCGCACCGGTTTTCAACGGTGCGCATGGCCGACCGGATCGTGGTTCTGGCCGAGGGGCAGATTGCCGAAGACGGCAGCCATCAGCAGCTGATGGCGCTGGGTGGCCAGTACGCGGGAATGTTTGAGCTGCAAGCGGCGAGTTATAGGTAGAGCTGGCCTTCAGGCCGCCGTTATAGCGTCTTCTGGATAATGAGGGATTTAGCCCCTGAATCCGCGGCTAAAGCCGCCTTGAAAAATGTAAACGCGGGGGACGCTGGCCTGAAGCCAGCTCTACCGAACAATCATGGTGACCAATCACAGAGACGTGCTGGTGGAGATGGCTGGTCGAGTCGAGCCCGCTCCCGTTGGGGCTGGTCCGGATCAGGACTTGAGCGATGCCGCGCGCCGCTGGGCGAACACCCTGGTGTGGCTGCCCGGCACCAGGGAATCCGATCGCTTTGCGCAGCGGCTCACGGCACTCAAGCGCGTCCTCGATCCGCTGCTGGAGAAAGCCGAGGCGCTCGAAAGCGATCCGCCGCTTCCCGAGGATCAGCTGTGGATGCACGAGAACGGCCGGCTGGTGCGTGCCGTCGTGGCCGAAGTCCAGCAGGCGTCTGGCGCCCTGCGACGCGTGCCGCACGTGCGCATACCCGACAACGATGTTGTGCCGCGCGTCTTAGCCATCGCCGAAGACTATCTGCACACCGTCGACTACCGCTATTCCGACCAGACTTTTTCGGCCTACGTCAACGCGTTCCAGACCATCGCGCCGCTGAACATGTATGAGTTGTCGCAGCTGCCTCCGGCTCTCAAGCTGGTGGTGCTGGAGGAATTTGCCGAGCGCGGTGAACGTGTGTTGGCAGAGCCGGCGCGACCGCGCCAGATCAGCCTGCTGATGGGCAGCATGCGCGAGCTGTCCGAGGCGCCGTGGAAAGACCTGCTGGAAGGACTGATTGTTTTCGATCGCATCCTGTCGGCCGATCCGGCCAAAGCCTACGCGCGCTCGGATTTTGCTACTCGCGAGCTCTATCGTCAGACCGTGGCGCATCTCGCCGAGCACTCCGACTGCACCGAGTTGGAGATCGCAAAGCTCGCCTTGGAGATGGCCGAGCAATCGATCCAGCACCCGGCAACCGATCCTCGCCTGGCGTGGCGAAAATCGCACGTGGGCTATTACCTGATCGCGGAAGGCGCGCGGGCATTGCGCGCGCGGGCCGGCGTGCGGCTGCCCTTTGCCGAGAGCGTGCAGGAATTTCTGCGTCGCCATCCCGACGAGTTCTACCTCGGCGGAATCGAGCTGCTGACCTTGCTGATCGTCATCGCGATCATGACGCCGGTGTTCAACAGCTTCAACTCCTTCCTCGGACGCCTGTTCGCCATCGTTGTTCTGCTGCTGCCCGCCAGTCAAGCAGCGGTGGAGATGATGAACTATCTGACCACCGCCTTGCTGCATCCGCGCATTCTGCCCAAGCTGGATTTCTCTGAAGAAATTCCTGACGACTGCGTCACCATGGTCGTGGTTCCGACGCTGCTGCTGAGTGAAAAGCAGGTGCGGCGGTTAGTCGAAGACCTGGAAGTCCGCTACCTGGGCAACAACTATCGCAATCTGCATTACGCCCTTCTGACCGATATGTCGGACTCGACCGAGACGCCCAATGAAGACGATCCGCTGGTCGATCTGGCTGCGCAGCTCATTCGCGAGCTCAATGAGAAGTACGCCGCGCAAGGCCGGGGCACATTCTCGCTGTTCCATCGCCATCGCATCTTTAATCCGCGCGAGGGCGTATGGATGGGCTGGGAGCGCAAGCGCGGCAAGCTGCTCGATTTCAACCGGCTCATTAAAGATAAGTACGACAGTTTCCCGGTGAAGGTCGGCGATCTCTCCTTGCTGCACCAGGTGCGTTTCGTGGTCACGCTCGACAGCGATACCGAGCTGCCGCGCGGCACGGCGCACCGGCTGGTGGGCGCGATGACCCATCCGCTGAATCAGGCGATCGTCGATCCGCACGACAACCTCGTCATCGCGGGATACGGTATTTTGCAGCCCCGCGTCGGCATCAGCGTGCAGAGCGCGTCGCAGTCGCGCCTGGCCGGCATTTACTCCGGCCAGACCGGATTCGACATCTATACCCGCGCTACGTCTGATGTCTATCAAGACTTGAAGGGCGAGGGCATCTTTACCGGCAAGGGCATCTACGAAGTTGAGACGCTCACTCGCGTCCTCGAGCACCGCTTTCCGCGCAATGCGTTGCTCAGTCACGACCTGATCGAAGGCGCTTACGCGCGCGCCGGCTTAGTCAGCGACGTCGAGGTCATCGACGATTATCCTTCGCATTACAGCGCCTACAATCGCCGCAAGCATCGCTGGGTGCGCGGCGACTGGCAGATTGCACCGTGGTTGTTCGGCAAGGTGCCGGACGAAACCGGCCGGCGCGTTCCCAACCCGATTTCCTTCCTGTCGCGCTGGAAGATTCTGGACAACCTTCGTCGCAGCCTGGTCGAGCCGGGAATTTTTCTGCTGTTTGTGCTGGGATGGACCGCATTCCCGGGGAGCGCCCTTTATTGGACGCTGGTCACCATTGCGATTCTGTTTGTGCCGCCGTGGTTCCAGTTTGCGTTTTCGCTGGTGCGGTCCCTGGCCGCGGCGCGGCTGGCGCCAATTCGTGATGCCGCTGCCGCCCTCGTGCACTCGATGGTCAGCGTCCTTCTCACTCTGACCTTCCTGGCCCATCAGACGCTGATCTCCGCCGATGCAGTCATGCGTACCTTTTATCGCCGCCTGGTTTCACGGCAGCGGCTGCTGCAGTGGGAAACCGCGGCGCAGGCGGAGCTGGAGAGCGGCAAACTGACTTTCGTCGACGTGCTGTTGAACTGGACGCCGGGAGTCGCGCTGCTCGTGGGAGTGATCGTATACCTCGCGCATCCTCACAATTTGTATGACGCACTGCCTATCCTGCTGCTATGGGCGATCAGCAAGCCGGTCAGCGTGTGGCTGAACCGGCCGCCGCGCCCGATTCATGGAAGCGTGACCGCCGCCGATCAGCGATTCCTGCGGCGCGCCGCGCTCTACATCTGGCGTTATTACGCCACCTACAGCAACGCCGAACACAACTGGCTGGTGCCGGACACGGTGCAGGAAGAGCCGGCCCGCATCGCGGCCCAGATTTCGCCGACCAACCTGGGCTTCCTGCTGAATGCCCGCCAGGTCGCGGTGGAGTTTGGATACCTGACCGTCCCCGAATTCGTCGAGCAGACCACGCACACCTTGCAAACGGTGGCGCGCCTGGCCAAGCATCGCGGCCATCTTTACAACTGGTACAACACGCGCACCCTGGAAGCGATGCATCCGCGCTTCGTCTCCAGCGTCGATAGCGGCAATCTGGCGGCATCGTTCATCGCACTGAAGGGTGGTTGCCAGGATTTGCTGGAGAGACCGCTGCTCAGGCCGGCACTGCTGGACGGTTACGCCGATCATCTGTGCGTACTTGCTGACTTGGGGGCGGTCTCGAAACGAGTCGCACGCTCGTTCGAGAACCCGAATGAGGTGCCGTGGCTCGACCGTGTCCTTACGCCGGTGCAGCTTTCCGCGAACGAAAATTCCGGTGAGGGTAATACCGATCGCGAATGGTTCTCCCAGCGGACCAGCCAGTTGGTGCAGAACATGAATCAGGATATTGCCGGCTACCTGCCGTGGCTGCTTCCGGAGTTTGCGCCCATGCGCGATGACGTTATGATCGCGCCGCTGCTGAACTGCGAGGAAGTTTCCATCAGCCGATTGCCGGAGTGCATCGAGCAGCTGCGAATCAAGCTGGAAGTGAGTATCACCCTGGGCATGGAAAACCGCGAGCTGCGGAAGAATTTGCTTGCCCGGCTGACGGGGGCCCGCCTGAACTCATTGCGCCTGGTGGAGCAACTGCGCAGCATCATCGCAGACTGCGAGCATCTGGTGCGCGACATGGATTTCAACTTCCTGCTGGACCGGCGCCGCAAGCTGCTCTCCATCGGATACGACGGTGAAGCCGGCAAGGTCCACGCCGCCTGCTACGATCTGCTGGCCTCGGAGGCGCGCATCGCGGCGTTTGTCGCTGTCGCCAAAGGCGACATCCCGCAGGAAAGCTGGTTTCGCATGGGCCGCTCCCACGTTGTGGTAGAGGGTCATGCGGCACTTATTTCCTGGACCGGCACCATGTTCGAGTACCTCATGCCGCGCTTGTGGCTTCGGGCCTATCCCGAAACCATGCTGGCCAAGAGCCAGCAGGCCGCCGTCTTCGCGCAACAGATGTACGCCGACGACCAGCGCATTCCCTGGGGAATTTCAGAGTGCGCCTACGCCAAAGTTGAAGAGAGTGGCGCCTACGGTTATCGCGCCTTCGGAGTGCCGCAGCTCGCCGTCCAGCAGGACGAAGAGCGGCTGGTCGTCGCGCCCTATGCAACCCTGCTGGCGCTGGCTATCGATCCCGCCGAGGCGATTCGCAATCTACGCTGGATGACGAAGAAGGGATGGTTCGGCGCCTACGGCTACTACGAAGCCGCCGACTTCACCCCCGACGTGCGCACCTCGCGCCGGCAACGCTTCGCCCTGGTGCGCTCGTGGATGGCCCACCATCAGGGCATGGGCCTGCTGGCGATCGCGAACCTGCTGAAAGACGAGGTGGTGCAACAGTGGTTCCGGCGCGATGCCCGGGTGCAAGCCACCGAGCTGCTGCTGCAGGAACGGCCATCCGGACAAATCGCCCGCAAGCCTCAAACCAAGTCATCCCCTGCCCGGCGCAGCAAAGCCGCTAAGCAAGTCGCATAGTTCTGGGTGGGGACCCCTAGAGCGGGCCTTCAGGTCGTCCGCGCGATGATCGCGACGGCCGCCATCACCGCGTGGTTGTGCAGGCAAGCAGTCTTGAGCGAGCGCAAGTAGAGAATCATGGCCAGCACCAGCAGCACCAGAACGGCCACAATCGTAATCAGCTTCCAGGAATTACTTCTGGCGACCAGCTTCGACTCGGCGGCGAGAGTCGCGCCCTGCGCCGTGGTCACCGCAGCCGGCGCTTGCGACTTGAAGCCCTTGGTGGGATCCGTCACCACCGGCTGGGCCAAACCGGCTGCCACAACCGTCGGTCCCTGGGGCTGAATGCCCGATTGCGACTCAACCACTCGTGGCGGAGGCGCGGGTATGGTCTTGGTCACCACGGGCGCAAGAAACCGATAGCCGCGCCGGGGAACGGTTTCGATATAGAGCGGGGTGTCGGCGCTATCGCTCAGGGCATTTCGGATCTGCTTGATGCAGTGGTTCATGCCCTGTTCAAAATCGACGTAGGTCTCGCCGCCCCAAAGCGCCTGCTGGATTTCGTCGCGACTCACGACCTGCCCCGAGCGACGCGCCAGTAACGCCAGCAACTTTAAAGGCTGTGGCGCCAGACGGACCAATGTACCCGACTTGCGGAGCTCCTCCGTCGTGACGTTGAGCTCGAAGACCCCGAAACGTATCAGGTTCTGAGTTTCGCTCACGGCTTTCGTTCCATCCTGCAAGCCTTGTTTGCGCGAAATTATACACGGGTAAGCCTCCGTCGCGCGATCATCTATCGCTCTAAGCCTCATGCGGCGAGCGATTTGCACGATCATCTCGCGCTCATCTGCCACTCATGGCTGGCTCATGGCCGGCTCATGCCTTTCTCATGTGCAAATCATGCTTTGAACATTGAGTCGAACGCCAAAACTTCGCATTCTTAGGGCGCACGGAAGAGGAACCGCAAGGCTTTCGGTTCCGCAAGGGGGAATCCGACGGCGGGTCGATCACCCGCCGTTGGGTCGCGGTGACGACCCCTGAGTTGTGAGGGTGAGGACATGTACGAGGTGCATCCGCGCAACTTGATGCTCGGTCCGTTCTTGACATTGCTGTTCACCCTGAGCCGAAACCGCGGGAGCCCCGGCTGTCCCGCAGGCTGGACGCTCAGGAAAGCCACACGATGTCCGGAAGCGGCCCCGGCAAATGCACACGAGGGAGCTTTGCAGCATTGCGTGGCCGATGTCAGCGACCGAGACCGGGACCCGGTGACACTGGGACCGTTTATGACTCTGATCCTGACCGTGCATTCGAAGGGATGCCGGCGGCCAAGAGATTCCGGGCTGAGACGATCGCCCGCGGCAGGTCACGGCCGGCTTGACGGGACCGTGACGGCAGAAGTTTAGGTTAGGGAGCGCGATCAATTTCTACTGGCCGAGAACGCGCACCCGGCTGGGGCGGCGTAGCGCACACGCCGCCGCCTAGCTCTTTCACGATGTACAAAGTTTGGCCGCGAGTCCCGGTCGGCTCATCCGTCCGATGCTCGCGGCCAATTGAATTGTTAGCTCAAATAGAAGAAGCCCCGGAGCAGGAGGCGCCTCCGGGGCTCGGGTATCTTAGGGCGGCCTATGTCAGGAAGAACTCGCGGGTGACCTTGGTCCACTGTTCGTCGGACATGGTGCTCGCGAGGTCGTCGATCGCTACCCCACCGTCCTGCGCCAGGGCTCCCAGGGCGCTCGGCATGATCCGCTGCAGCCGCATGGAAGACTCTTCGGTCCACCACCGCGCCATCGCGCCGCCCAGCAGGTTGCGGAAGTTGGTCTTGGCATCGGGAGATTGCACCGTTACCATCCAGCCCTCGCCATAAGGATCTTTGCCGGCCAGTGACGGGTCCTTGACCACCGCTTCGTTGATGTCGGACACGCTGCCCTCGATCGGCGAAACCATGTCGACCTTCACCCCGTTGCGCACGATGCTCCAAACCTTTTGTCCCTGCCGAATCCACTGTCCGCGTTGCGGCAAGGTAACGCTTTCCACTTTGCCGACCAGCTTGGAGGCGAAATCGTCGATGCCGATCCGTACCAGGTTCGGACTCTCGCTCAGCGCCCAGGTGTGGCCGGGATGATAGCGACGGTTATCGGGAATCGAGAAGCCTCCCACCAGGCTCGGCGTCAGAGTCGCAGCCGTTGCGGCCTTCTTGCTGATCGCGGGCGCAACCTGAAGTACCGGATGCTTTGCTTTGGCATAGAAGAAATCGATGGTGAGGAAGATCGCGAACATCATAAGAACGAGTAGTACCGTCATGGCCTGCCTCCTGGACGAAGATGAACTTTGCCGCGCCTTTTCTTTTCTCGCGCTGGCACTCTCTATAAGGCATTCGGTATGCCACAACGTCGCACAATGAAAATCACGGCTTTCGGAGTCGGTAAATCGCTGTGGAATCGATGTTTTGTGAAGACCGTTGCAGAATGCATCACGGTCGGTGATGAAATTCTTAACGTCGCAAATCGTTGAGTTGTGCAACAGGAATACATACGAGCAGGGCTTTCCAGACTAGTGAAATTCGCGAAGTGCAGTCCTTTCACGAGCATGGATGACAAGCAGCGCCGAGGACTGCCGTTGTTGCGATTCTCATCGCAGGAGTTGTCTTTCGTTACATCGTTCGCGCACGGATCGGCCGATGTCGCCCACCCTCGCAAAAATATTTCTGTGACTGGTCGCGAGCAACGCTCCGCCGCGGAAAGTGGGCCGGTTTGTCCGCAAGCTTGGAACTGAGGTGTCGTTGTAACGCGTTCCCCCACTTTTCATCCGATCTTCACCGCATAGGTGCCCTTTTCGTCAATAATGCGCATTGACACGCCGCGCTTCTGCACTATGATGAGTTAAACAATTCAGGCCAGATTTGTTTTGGCCGCACTCGATGCAATCGAAGTTCACATCCAGCGAGGTCGTGGCACTCACCGGCATCAGCCCACGCCAGCTTCAATGGTGGGACGAGCAAGGCATTGTGGTTCCCGCCCGCGACCGGCATCGCCGGATCTACTCGCTTGATGACCTGGCCGAAATGGCCGTACTTTCCGAGCTACGCCAGCGCGGCTTCTCACTGCAAAGAATCCGGCGGGTACTTAGCTACCTGCACCAGGAACTTGGCAAGCGTCTGGTAGAGACGGTTACGGCTGCGTCCGAGTACCACCTGCTGACCGATGGCCGCCACATTTATCTGGAGGATTCCGCCCGCGGCGTGGTCGATCTGCTGAAAAATGCGCGCCAGCCGATGTTAACCGTGTGCTTGAGCGACGCAATTCAGCGGATACTTTCGCCTTTGGAGCGCGCCGCCGATGGCTCGGGACAGCCAGCCAATGGCAACCGAGGGGGCGCGAAAAGCCGGCGACCGCCAGTTCGCGCTATGGCGCATGCCGCGGTCCGGCAAAATGGTTCCGTTCGTCATCTTAAGGAGCGTGACAGCAAAGCTTCTTGAACGGTCCTACAACCCCGCTGGCCGCGGAAGCAGTGCTCGGCGGGGATTCTTGAAGGAGGGCACAATGGTCGGAGAACTGAGCGTGTTAGGCGAGTGGATCCCCGAACAAATGGAGCCTGGAACCATCTTCGTTTTGGAGAATGCCGGGGAAATGGGAGAGAAGGAAGATCCCTACTGGGCAGTTCTCTCGTGTCCAAAATGCGGCCAGCTCGGGCTGGTTACGCGCAAACAGGTGAGCGGGTTGCTGCCGGTCATTTGCGGCTCGGGCGTGTGCTCAGCCCAGTTCTTTATTCGCGACGAGCAGATCGTGGCGCGCAAGCCGAATTAGTCGCCGCAAACCACCGGCGCGCGATCTTTTCAGTTTCGTGGTGATCGTTGCTTCTGTATAGTGGAGCCACGATTTTCGAGTTCCGTTGGGGAACTCCTCAAGCTGCTTCCGTCATCTGGCCCATTTGGTTACGCCTGCTCGGTTGAAACCGAGGACCGGCCTTAAACGCCATAGGGCGCCAGACGCTTTTCCTCCCCTACAGAGAATGGCATCAGGCGCCCCCGGACGCGAACTGAATTTCGTTGCGTTCAGTTCACGTACTTTCACACGACGGAGTGGGCAAGGGTCGACTTGGCGAGTGTAGCCAACTACGGCCGCTAAGACTAGCACCTACGATGGATATTAAGAACTAAGGTAACCACTAAAGTGGAACTTGGTCCCACTCAGTTTCTGGACGTGGTTACTCCCTGCTGTGACAATGTTGGACACGATGCGATTGATTCGCTTTGTCCTGATAACTTCCTTGGTCGTGGCGGCCCTGAATCCGGCGAGCGCCGGCAAGCCGTCTGACGATCTGGCGCAGACGCTCGCGCACGTTTCCGTCGCCTACGCCAGGCTGGAGCCGCAATCGATCCGTCCCGCCGAAGGCTTCATCAAGTACGACTATTTAATTCCCGCCGGCTACTACAAGCAGATGTGGGACTGGGACGGCTTCTTCATCGGCTCGCACCTGGCGCAACAGGGCAAACCTCAATATCTGAAGTGGTGGGTACTGGATTTCGCCGGCGCGATCGACGCGGACGGCTACGTCGCCGGCTGCATCACCACCAAGGGCCCGCGTCCGTTAATGGGCAAATTCGCCATGAAGCCATTCCTGGCGCAGGGCGCGTTGTTCGCGTCGGAAGGCCTGGGCGACTACCAGTGGGTGAAGCCGATCTGGGAGTCGATGCGCAAGGTCATCGCCTATCGCGAGCGCACCCAGTTCGATCCCAAGTACGGCTTGTTCTTTTGGGAGAACGCCATCTCATCGGGCGCCGACAACAATGTCGCGCTCACCAACGATCCCAACGACAAGAGCGCGATCCTCGCCACCGACATCAGCATGTTTCAGTTTCGCGAGTACAAAGCCATGGCTGCGTTGGCCGCCAAGTTGGGCAAGCCGGACGAGACCTTGCGGTATCTGCAAAAGGCAGCCGACCTGAAGACGGCAATGCTGAAACACATGTGGTCCGCGCAGGACGCGATGTTCTACAACGTCCGCCGCGACACCGGCAAGCCGGTGAAGCGCATCAGCTATTCGAGTTTTGTTCCTCTGATCGACGACATCCTGCCGGAGAAAAGCGCGAAGCAGATGATCACGCGCTACATGCTAAACAAAGATGTGATGCTCGCGCCGTACGGAATCCGCAGCCTCTCCAAGCAGGATCCCGACTACAACAACCAGGCCATCATCGTTCCCTACTCCAATTGGCAGGGGCCGATCTGGATCAACGCTAACTACCTGAACTACATCTCGCTCAAGCGCTATGGATTCGATAAAGAAGCGCGCGAGCTGTCGGGCGTTCTCGGGCGCATGGTTCTGGCCGACATTGCGAAATGGGGCTCGATGCACGAGGACTACAACGCCGAAACCGGCGAAGGCCTCGCACCAACGCCGGAGCAATCGGAGAACCACGTCTTCTCCGGATTCGTAGGATGGAACCTGCTGGTGCAGGACACGCTGCAATGCGAGGTGAAGAATGAATGCGCATTCCTCCGGAACTACGGAGCAAACGGCAAGTGAGTGGTGTTGAGGTCGCGCTGCTAATTTTGCGCATGCTTGGCGCGCGGCAATTTCAGCAGGCGAAGTTTCGGGACACGCGAGAAGTGCTCCGTATCCGCGGTGACCAGCACCTGTTGCGCTGTGGTGATCGCGGCGGCAAAGGCATCGGCATAAGGCAGGTTGTACTGTGCTTTGAGGCGTGCCGCGCGCTCGGCATCCTCCTGACTCACTGGGACGAGCGCAATCGGTACTCGCTCCAGCAAGTCCGCCATCCGCCGTTGCGTGGTCGCCAAACCAAAACGTTTCACCATGGCGTAGTACACCTCGCCCCAATTGACCACAGACATCAGAGTCTCAGCGCCAGCGCGGGAGGCGGTTGTGAGGACGTCCGCGACCTGCTCGGCGCCGGGGCCTGCCGTGAGATATCGAAACAGAGCGCTCGCGTCCAGGATGTGGGTCCGCATCAGAACTCGCGATCGGGCTCGCGCTCCAGGTCAGCGGGAAGTCCGGCATCGGCGAAGATGCCTTTGAAGCGCTCGATATCGTACTCACGCTGCGGATAGATAGCGAGGCCGCCGTCAATCTGCTCGAAGCGGACGCGAGTACCACGCCCAATGCGCAGGGTTCGGCGAAGCTTCGCTGGGATTACCAGTTGACCTTTTGAGGTCACAATTCCTTCGGCGTGGTTCATGGCTTACATTCTAGCAGAAATGTAAGACGGATTCTCGGGAGGGATTCTGTAGGCTAATCCTGGCTGCTGGCTATCCCAACCCGAGTCCGATTACTGCGAAATTCTAAACGCGACGCCCTGCCCGGAAGTGCCGCCGAACACCGTCGTGCCGTACACGTTGCCTTGCGAATCGAGTAGAACTCGGGTTCCCGGTTCACTGCCGTCCTCGCCGCCGGTGAAGTCATGGAGCGAGGTGTAAGTCCAGCTGCCGAGCGCGGGAGTCAGCTTGAACACGGAGCCTGCTCCAAACTGACCGCCCTGGGATGTGGTCCCATACAGGTTGCCGGCCGAATCCATGGTCAGGCGAGCGCCAGGACCATTGGCGCCGGGATTGCCCGTCTGCAGTGGAAACAGCAGCGAGTATGACCAGTTGCTCCCTTGTGGCGAGAGCTCGTATACCGTGCCCCCGTCTCCCGCGCCGCCGTAAGTTGTAGCGCCATACAAGTTGCCGGCTGGGTCAAGGATGACGCCGATGGGAGCGTAGCCGTCGGACATGCCGGTGAACTGATAGACGAAGCTCTTGTTCCAGCCGGAACCGGACGGCGTCAACTCGTAGACCGCTCCATTGCCGGAGGAAGTGCCGCATGTGCCGAAGAAATCGCCGGCGCTGTCGAAAACAACTCCGGCTGCCGGGTTTCTCCCATCTCCCCCGCCAGTGAAGGTGTGCAGCAGGCTCTCGGTCCACCCGCCGTTAGCGGGAGACAGTTCATAAACGACACCACAGCCATAGGTGTTGCTGCAGTTCTGGCTGCCGCCGCCACCGCGGGTTGTCCCATAGAGATTGCCCGCTCTATCAAAGACGACTCCGCCTGATGAGTACGCACCATCGCTGCCCGCCATGAATCGGTACAGGATGGTTTCATTCCAGGGACAAAGTATGCTGCGACAGAACGTGGCCGGCGGCTGCAACTTGTAAACCGTGCCGCAGCCCGACCCGCAGTTCTGGTTGCCTCCAAGCACGGTCGTACCGTAGATGCTTCATCGGGTCCGATGGTGAGGCCGGCTCGCGGCGCGAAACCGTTATTGCCGCCAGTGAAGTTGAAAAGGGTGCTCAATATCCAAGCGCCATTCTTCTCCGCCAGTTTGAAGACCGTTCCGCAACCGGTGGCGCAATTTTGGCTGGCGCCGCCGGCCTGGGTCGTGCCGTAGAGGTTACCGGCGGCATCGAGAGTGCCGGTATCAGGATTTGCCCCGTCAACCCCGCCGCTGAAAGTATGCAGAATGGTGAAGGTTTGGGCCTGGGTCGATGGCAGAGCGGCGCAGGCTATAACCATTGCGAAGACACACCGCAGGAGCATGAAGGCGCGGGACATGGCGAAGTCCTCTTCGATCTCGGATTAATTTGCTATGAGTGCCGACGGGATTCTCCACCCAGAGTGACAGGGACGTCAATCTATAAGCCCGGGCGTAACCTCGCCGCCATGCTCGGCTGGCAGGATGCTGACGATTGAACTGGCCACAAACCACTGGCAACTGCGTTACGGCGTGCCGTACACCTTCTTGTAGACTTCGGCGTTGCGCACGATGGCTTGCACGTATTCGCGGGTTTCGGTGAAGGGAATGGATTCGACGAACTCATCCACGTCGCGGTAGGTGCCCGAGGAGCGCCAATCGGCCACGCGCTCGGCTCCGGCGTTGTAGGCGGCGAGCGCGTACTCGACCTGTCCACCGAACTCATCGACCATCTGCCGGAAATAATGCGTTCCCAGCTCGATGTTGGTCGTCGGGTCGAGCAGCGAGTCCGTGCTGTAGTGGTGCAGGCCTTCCTTCTTGGCTTCGCCCTTGCCGGTGCGGGGCAACAACTGCATCAGGCCGTAAGCGTTGGCGTGCGAGATGGCGCTGGGGTTGAACTCCGACTCCTGCCGAATCAGCGAAGCCACCAGATACGGATCGAGCCCGTTCTCCTGCGAGTAGCTGCGCAGCGAATCCCACCAGGGACGTGGGAACAGCCCTTGCCAATACTGCATGGGCAGCGCGCTCACATCCATCGAGAAGACGCCGCTGACCGCCTTCTTCAAATATTTCAGCGCGCGGTAATACTCGCCGCCGCTGGTATAGATCTTCGCGATCTCTACCATCTCCCACGACGGACCATTCGAAGTTCCACCCTGCAACTCGCGCACCGCGAGGTCGGTCATGCCGGCATTCTGTAGCAGCTTGGCGCGGTTGTAGTGAAGATCGTCGGCCGGAGGTTCGGTGATCTGCGAGACAGGATCGAGCGCGGGCAACGACGGCACATGCTGCAACGAGGCGACCACCACAGCCGGCGCCGTCGGCAACGTCGCCAGGCGGCGGCGCGCCAGCACGCCATAGTAGTAGTTGTGATAGCGCTCCGAGAGCTTCTGGTAATAGGCGCGCGCGGCCCCGAAGTCGCGATCATCTTCGGCCATGCGGCCGCGCCAGTACATGGCGTTGGGAACCTCGTTGGTTCCCGGATAAAACTCGATCTGCTCTTCGAAGTATTTCCTGGCCTGGTCCTTGCGGTTCTGGCGATAGGTCAGCCACGCACATTTCCAATGCGCGTACGCCGCTTTGGTCCCCGTCGGGAAGCGCTCGTGGATCTCGCGATAGTAATCCTGGGCGCGGTCGTAGTCCTTACGCAACAGATACATGTTGCCGGCGCTCAGCAGCGCCGATTCCAGCCAAGGCGACTTCGGCGTGGTGGCGCGCATGTGCGCCAGGATGCTATCGAGTGAGGCATCATCGTTGGCTTCGCGCGCCAGTTCCAACTGCTGATACCACTTCTCGGCGCTGGCCTCGCTGCCATCATCGGGAATGCGATTCAGCGTCTCCCGCGCCATCTTCGTGTTGCCGTCTTTCACGTAGGAGTTGGCGAGCTGGATCAGTCCCGCCGACTGCTGACCCGGGGGAGCAAAATCAACAACGTATTCATATTCGTTGGCGGCCGCGTTGTAGCGTCGCGCCTTGTAGAGCGCATCGGCCCGCTTGAGATGTTCGGCATAAGTGACCGGAGGCAGGGCATTCAGTTCGGGCAACTTGCGCAAATCCATCTCGGCCTGGTCGGCAAGATAGCTGGTGGCGTATTCGTAATAGACGCGCTGCAGGATCTCGCCGCCGGTGCGGGTCTGGCCGCTTTGGATATAAGCCTTGCCCAGGTAGTACTCGGTCTCAACCGACGTGGGCGCGCGATGCGCTTCCAGCAGCTTGATGGCATCGTTCGGGCGGTTCAGCGCCAGCAAGGCCTTGGCGTAGGCAATCATTGCGTCGTGATCGTAGAGCGAATCCGGGAAGCGCGTGCCGAACTCGCGCAAATACGCCAGCGACTCCTCAGGACTGTTGCTCAATACATACGAGTTACCGATGAAGAAGGCGACGTAGTCGGCCAGTTCGCCGATCTGTGGCTGCGCCTTCTGAAACGCGGCAATCGCCAAGGGATAATGCGCGTCAAGATAATGCGCGTAGCCGATGGCGAACCAGGCCAGCGCGCCGGGCTCGGTACCGGCATGCGAGTGCGCATAGTTCTCGACGCCGGTGTACGCCGCGGGCGTGCGGAACTCGACCAGTTGACGCGCCATCGGCCGCAGATCGCTGGACGCAACGAATGTGGTGTTCATGCGGTGCGCCCGCGCGGCCGTCACCTTCTTACGAGGATGAGCATGGCTGCTCGCCGCCGTCTTGTGTGTGGTGCTCGACGACTTATGGGTGCTGCCGGCCGATTTCTTCTTATGAGCCGGCGATTGGCTGGACGACGAAGAGGTGCTGTCCTGTGCGGGCAAGCGGCCACCCGGCAGTGTCAAAACACAAGCTAGAACGGCAACGACAAGGCGAATCGGAAAACTCACTGGCAGCAGTTTAGCGCGATTGCGCCCGGCAGACATATTACGATCCAGATAACCGCTCGCGTGATTCCACAGAAAGACGCCTGGATCTTCGCACATTGCTTCTGCTTGATGAACGATTCCCCGCCCATGGCAGAAATTAATGCTTCCCCGGGCGGCCTCGAGCGCCGCGATGACGTATACTCTCCAGACTACGATTGGGGCAGCAGCTCTGACTTCCGATGCCGCGATTGCCCACTCATAAAAGCCACACCGTCCGCAATTATTCGACCCCGGAGGACCTTTATGAGCTTCTTCGCAACACTCCTCGTCGCGTTGCTTTGCTTCGCAGCTCTCGATGCATCGGGACAGGAGGTGCCGGCCGGCTACGTCTCACCGTCGCATCCCGTCGAGCGCGGCAAGGCTCCGGGAATGAAGGTGCAATTAATCAGCGATGGACAAATAAAACAGTACGCCGTCATCTTCAGCAAAGGTGACGAAGCCTTCTCCGGGCTGATGGACTTTGCCGACAAGTATCACGTCAGCAGCGGCCACTTCACCGCCATCGGCGCGTTGAGCGGAGCGGTCCTGGCCTGGTTTGATCCGCAGAAGAAGCTGTACAAAGCGATACCGGTCAAGGAGCAGGTCGAAGTGCTGTCCATGATCGGCGATTTTGCGCTGTATCAGGGCAAGCCAGCGCTGCACACTCATATGGTGGTGGGGCACAGCGACGGCCATGCCAGCGGTGGACACGTGATCGAAGCGACGGTGAGCCCGACGCTCGAGGTTTTCGTTACCGTCGATCCGGTCGCGCTGCACAAGAAGCTCGATCCTGAGACCGACCTTACCTTGATCGATCCCCAATCCAAGTGAGTACGGAGACACGCCGATGAGCACAGACCGTATACGCCTGCTGGTAGCTTTCGACATCCATGAAGGCAAGTTTTCGGAATTCGAGGCAATCGCGAAACAGATGATCGCCGTAAGCGAAAAGGAGCCCGGAACGATCGCCTACAACTTCGTTCTAAGCGCCGACCGCAAGCGCAGCCGCCTGGTGGAAGGCTATCGCGACGCAGCCGCCCTGGCCACGCACTTCCAAGGTCCGGCGGTGCAGCAGTTCGTTCCACAGTTGCTAAGAGTTGTCACTCCGACGCTGATGGAGTTCTATGGCGATCCTGGACCCGAGGTGACGGCAATGGCCAAGTCCTTCAGTGCTGTCGTCTTCACCGAGTTCGAAGGCTTCGATCGGTGAGCCGGAAAAGTGCGTCGGCTATCCCAATCGGCGTAACATCCGGCAACCTTGTGCGTCCTTATAACGTATAAGAAGAAACGGAAGCTCCACCTTGGCTGTTAAATCGCTGCGTGGCCTCAAATTGCGTGGCGTAACAAAAATCTGCCCGATTGCTCACGAACTCGTTCTGAATCGGTAAAATGGACAAGTCGGTCGGTTGCGGGCGTAAAATCCTGAATCTGCATAAACATGGGTACCATCCAACCAAAGGTAGTTGAACCGGTTTCCGAAGAACTCGCACTGGTTCATGCGGCGAAGGCCGGCGACATGGGCGCCTTTGAGGAGCTCGTGCGCCGTTACGACCGCAATGTTTTCCGGATTGCGCAGCACATCACGCAGAACCGCGAAGACGCAGAAGATGTAGTGCAGGACGCGTTCCTGAAGGCCTATCAGAACTTGGGCAACTTTCAGGAGCAGTCGAAGTTCTACACCTGGCTGGTCCGCATCGCGGTGAACGAAGCGCTGATGCGTCTGCGCCGGCGGCGTCCTGAACGGATGGTGTCGCTCGATGAGGACATCAAGACCGAAGAGGACTCCATGCCGCGCGAAGTCGCGGACTGGGCGCCGAATCCGGAGCAGCTATACACGCAGGGCGAGCTGCGGGAGATTCTAGGCAAGACCATTCAAGGCCTGCCGCCAAGCTTCCGCACGGTGTTCGTACTGCGCGATGTAGAAGGGCTTTCGACCGAAGAAACGGCCGACGCCCTGGACCTGAGCATTCCGGCGGTGAAGTCGCGCCTGCTTCGCGCCCGGTTGCAGTTGCGAGAGCGCTTGAATAAGTACTTCCGAAATCGAACCGGTGGAGATGGCAAAAAGTGACCTGCTCTGATTTTCTGAAAGAGCTAACGGACTATCTGGACGAGTCGATGGACGCCCAAACAAAGGCGGAATTAGAAGACCATCTTCAGTGGTGCCACAACTGCTACGTCGTCTGCAACACTACCAAGCGGACCATAGAGATCTACCGCGATTCCCACCTCTACGAACTGCCCGAAGATCTGCGCGGCCGTTTGCGGTCGGCCATCCTCACCAAGTGCCATACCCACAAGGATGGATGCGGAGAAGAGGCTCACAAGCCCGCGGAAGCTGCGGGCTCGAAAATCTCCGCCAGTCGCGGCGACACGCAAGTGAAGTAATTCGCCTTCGCGCATTTACAGACGGCCATCTCGCCGAGGCTTCTGTTCCGGCGCCGCCTTTCAAACTTTTCATACCTAGGTGAGAAACCTCAGGCCGCACGACGCTCGTCTAACCACCAGCGCTCCACCTTAAGCCCGCCCGAGCGCATCCCTGCACGAACTGGACACGATCATGAAACGAATGATCTACCTCACCGCGATGGCACTGCTGGGAATCGGACTCACTGTGGCACAGAACCCGCAAAGCACCAGGCCCAGCTCCGACCCCAGCAACTCCAGCAATCCATCCAACCAGGCGCAAAGCGATACTTCCGTTCCGCAGCATGGCGAAAAGGACCAGATCGACACGCCGAACGCGATGCGGCATGGATCAGGCGAATCGTCCCCAGGGGCGGTGCCGAATCCTGCGATTCAAGACCAGCAGAACGGCTCCAATTCAGCCGGCGACGCCAGCGGCCAGAACAACGGCCAGCCTTCGCCCTCCACCATGGGCACGACCGGCAGCACGCCGCCAACACAGGATGACAAGCAGCCGGCGGCCACGCCGCAGGACGGCACCCCGCCTGACCAGCAACCGGATTCTTCCACCGGCGCCGCTTCCCCGCATGCCGAGCTGTTGCCAGCTCCGGCCGCTCGCGCGGTTGCCACGCACACGCCCGACCCGGGAACTTGCATGAACCCTGCGTCGGTAGAGACCACGGCGGATGCCAGTGGGTCTGTTGCTGCGCCCTGTAGATAGAATTTGGCTTTCCGGACCCTGTTCCTCTCTCGCTTTCTCGCCAGATCGGAACGGCTTGAGGCTTCGTGGGTTGTCCTACTCCTCGCGCAACAGGATCACGGGATTAACGTGCAGCGCGCGCTGCGCTGGGATCCACGTGGCGAGCAAGCCGAGCAGCAGCATGGTCACGACGCTGCCCCCCAACACCACCGGATCGCGTGGCGTTGCCTGGTAGACGATGAGTGCCAAGACGCGGCTGGCTAGTATCCCCAGCAATAGTCCTGCAAATGAGCCGATGGCCAGCAACTGAACTGCTCGCCCCAGAGCCGGTTTCAACACTTCCCTGGGCTTTGCCCCAAGCGCCACCCGAATTCCCAGTTCCTTGCGCCGCTTGCTGACCGAGTATGCCGCCATGCCGAAGATGCCGGTGATGGCCAGCATCGCGCCCATCACGCCCAGCACACCCAGCGATAAAGTCGCCATGCGCGGGCCGAACAAAACGGCGTCCATCTGCTGGAATCGCGGCTGTACGAAGACCGGCAGCGATGGATCGAACTTGCGAAGCGTGTTCCGCACCGCCGTGGCCACCTGCTGCGGATCGCCGCTGTAGCGCACCACCACATACGTCGAACTCTCTGGCGATTGCAGGAGCGGAAGAAACATGGCCGACAGCGCAGCCTCGTTGAGGCTCCCATACTTGCCTTGCTCCACCAGGCCCACGACCTGCACGCGCGTACCGTCCGGCAGCTTGAAGTAGCGGCCTAACGCTTTGTCCGTCGAGCCGAATATTTTCTTCGCAAACTTGGGATTCACCACGGCAACGGGAGGAGAGCTCTTGTCGTCATGCCAGGTAAACCCGCGCCCGGCGAGTAAGGATGTTCCCGCAGCCTGGAAATATTCCGGCGAAACCTTCATCTCGAAAGGATCCGCGGCAGCATTCGACGGACGCAGATCCGCCGTATCGTCGCGAAAGACATTGGAGTCGTTCTGCCCATCGCCCAAAGGTATATTGTCGGCCAGTCCCACCGACCTAACACCGGGAACGGCCTCGAGAGCGTCGAGCATGTGCTTCTGCACAGGCAAAATCTGAGCGCCCTTGTATCCCGCCATGCCCACATCGATGTCGGCGATCAGCGTGTCCTCCGCGCGAAAGCCAAAATCATTGTGCAGCGAGCGCGCCAGGCCGCGCACCGCCACCATCGATGAAGTCACCAGCACCGCGCAGATCGCGATCTGCACAGCCAGGAGAACTTCGCGAATGGTGGTGCGACGTCGGATCGTGGTGTTCCCACCCGACTTCACTACTTCGTAGGGGCTGGTGCGCAGGACCTGCCGCACCGGAACCGCGCCGAATAGTAATCCGCTGGCCAGGGTCAGCAACAGCGCAACTGCATAGACAGTGGCGTCGGGAGTGACCTCCAGATGGATGGGCCAGCGCGTGAACGGCTGCCACACGCTGAGTTGTCCTAGCAGGAAGATGCTGCCGACCAGTCCGACCGCGCCTCCCATCAGCGAGATCAGCACCGCTTCGGTGAAGAGTTGCCGCACAATGCGGCGTCGCGTCGATCCCAGCGCCAGCCGAAGCGCGACTTCACGCGAGCGGTCGGCCGCGCGTGCGGCAAACAGGCCACCCAGGTTCGCGCATGCCGCCAGCAGGATGAGCGCGGAAAGCAGCATGAGCGCGGTCATAAACGCGCGTACCGGCTGTCCCAGATAGTCGCCGTAAAGGCCGGGAGGCACCAGCTTGAACGTGACCTTGGAATCGTCCTTGGGATAAGTCTTCTCCAGCTGGGCACCGATAGAGTTCAGATCCGCAACTGCCTGCGCCGGCGTAACGCCTGGCTTCAAGTGGCCCATGGTCATGAATATCCATCGGTCACCACGCTTGTTGAAAGGGCTCTCCGTCGCCGCCGATCCTGCTCCGTCCGAGGAAGCAAATAGACCCAGCAAGTCCTCATGCTGCACCATCGGCACAAAGAAATCGGGATTGAAGAACAACAGCGTGCCATGGAAGGCGGGGGGTGCTACGCCGATGATTGTGTAGGGATGCTTGTTGACCCGGGCGACGCGTCCGATGACCCCGGGATCGTCTTTGAAGTGGGCGTGCCAGAAGGCGTGCGTCAGGACAATGTAGGGAGCGCTGTTTGGGCCGTGCTCATCGGAGGCGTGGAAAAACCGCCCAAGAAACGGCCGAAGCCGCAACCCGTCGAAGTAGTTGCCGCTCGCCTCATAAATCCAGGCGCGCATAGGCTCGCCGCCGGTATCCAGACCTGCCAGAGAGACGTTGTACGCGATCAACTCTTCGAAGCTGCGATTTCGGTCGCGCAGATCCAGGTAGTCCGGATAGGACTCCTGCATGCCCTCGTCGGGCGAACGCCAGACCCCGTGCAGGCTCTCCGCCTGCGGTACGTTCAGCGGACGAATAATGAGCGCGTTCATCACGCTGAAGACCACGGAGTTCGCTCCGATGGCTAATGCCAGCGTCAGGACGGCGGCGATGGTGAACCCGCGAGACTTGCGCAGCACGCGAACGGCGTATCGGATATCGTGGACCACGGTCTCCACGAAATTTCCTCCGAATGCTTCGTGACACTCTTCTTTGAAGCGCTGCTCGCCGCCAAACTCGACGCGCGCCTGACGTTCCGCTTCGGAGCGATGCATGCCGGAACGCTCCAGATCGTCGGCACGGAGCTGGATGTGCGAGCGCAGTTCGTCATCGATCTCACCCGCCACTTCGGCGCGGCGCAGGAACTTTCCGGCGAGAGAGCGAAGATAGGAGACGAGCTTCATACTTCCTCCGGCTGAGCGGAAAGAGCGGACGCGATGGCGCCGGCGAGACGGTTCCAGCCCTCGGTCTCCTCGCGTAGGCGCTTGCGTCCCGCTGCGGTCAGTTCATAAAACTTCGCGCGGCGATTGTTGTCGGATGTGCCCCAGCTCGCCTTCAGCAGCCCTTGCCGCACCAGCCGAAACAACGCGGGATACAGCGCGCCCTGCTCGATGAGAAGTGTCTGTCCTGAGATTTGACCTATACGCAGCAGCACGCCATAGCCATGCAGCGGGCCCAGCGAGACAGCTTTCAGGATGAGCAGATCGAGAGTGCCGGGAAGGATTTGCGCCTGTTCGGGCATGCGTTCTCCTAATGTGGTTAGGAGATTACCGCCGCTCTCCTAAGCTGTCAAGGAGAAAGTGGTAAGGGCTTCGTGCGGAAGCAGGGTGGCAGGATTCCCCGGGCCAACGGCTCCAGAGCTGCATACGACCTGATCGGGTAGAGCTGGCCTTCAGGCCGGCGTCTAAGCCGTTTGTTTTTGTTCCAGAGTCGGCTTCAGCCGACGGCACAGGCAGAACCAGTTTTTGGCAGCCTGTGAACTCGTGCCCCATCAGGAAGCATTGTCTATGGTGCGGCGCTGTGGCCGTCACATTGCAAAACACCCAGGAACTTCACCCAGGGTCCGACCGCTTCCCGGTTCTGACAGGCCAACACGCGCGAGAGTTGATGCAGGTGCGTGAGGTCGTGCGATGCCCAGGTCGCCAGCAGGTTGCCGAGCGTCACCGGCCCCAGCACCGGATGCATTCCTTTGCGCGCGAAATCGTCCGGCTGCAGGTTCAGCTTCTGCAGCTCAGCCAGATTTTTCTTCCGCAGCCCCGCAAAATCCTCCAGCCGCTGCTCCAGCGATTGATCCTGCGCCTCATTCATCTGTGCGAAGCGATCAACCCGATCGAATGGCCGCGAATCGCCATACTCAAGAATGTGCCGCAGCCGCGTCATCCAGTCGGTGCGCTCGAGATTGGCCAGATGTCCCACAATGTCGTAGGCGCTCCACGAGCCCTCGCCTTCGTTGCTTCGGACCCAGGTGTCGGGCAGACCGCGCAGCAGTGCGTCGAGGGCGGCCGGCGTGCGGCTCAGCAAGGCGATGGTCTCGTCCAGGCGGAATTCAGTGGTGGTTGCCATGCTCCAGTAGATGCAGGGGGAACAGAGAAGCCGCAGCCTGCCGGGAAGCGCCAGCGTGCCATGTCACGCCGCCTGCTCACCCCAACTTGCCTCCCTGTTCGCTGCCGATTTATCGTGGCATCTGCCCTATGCCTCACAAGAAGCGCGGAAACTCGAAATCACCTGGCAAAGAAACGACAAAGGTCCCATTGGCTCCCCCGGTGAAGTCGCCGAAAACGCCTGCTCCCGACGAGCAGGCCGACGGCTCCCCTAAGCCGACTGACACAAACACCGGCTCCAAAGCCAAAGCCCAGGTTAGCCCAAAAGATGGGCGAACCTGGGGCACCAGCACCAGCACCAGCACCGGCGACGCCTCACTGCGCACCTACAGCATCCCCGACTATCGCCTGGAGCGCCCCGAGTTCCGCATATTTATGTCGGGCGAAGGGTCCAGCGTCGAGTACCGCATCGAAGGCGACCTCAGCGCCGCCGCGCCGCCCATTCGCGAATCGCCGTACCTTTCGCGCGAGCAATCGATCGCCATCTATCGCTGGATGCTGCTCAATCGCCGCATGGAAGTCGCCCTCGAAAATCTCTACAAGCAGGGCAAAGTGGTCGGTGGCGTCTACTTCGGGCTCGGGCAGGAGGGCTGCTCGTGCGCCTCCGCCTACGCGCTCGGCCCCGACGACTGGCTCGGCCCCATGATCCGCAATCAGGGCGCGATGCTGGTGCGCGGCTTCAGCGCGCGCGACATCATGCGGCAGTACATGGCCAAGGGCGATTCGCCTACCTGGGGCCGCGACGCCTCGTCGCACTTCGGCGACATCCAGCGACGCAACGTCTGCGCGCCAATCTCTATGCTGGGCGAGCTGATCGGCGTGATGGCCGGCGTCTGCCTGGGCGCGCGCCTGCAAGGCAAGAACATCATCGGGCTCACGTATGTCGGCGACGGCGGCCAGTCCACCGGCGTCACCTATGAGAGCCTGAACTTCGCCGCCGTGCAGAAACTTGGGCTGGTGCTCATCGTCGAGAACAATCTCTGGGGCTACTCCACGCCCGCCGACATGCAGTTCAACGTGAAGGACCTCGCTGAGCGCGCTATCGCCTACGGCATCCCCGGCGTGATCGTTGACGGCACCGATCCTTGCCAGGTTTACGACGCGACCCACGAGGCCTGCGAGCGCGCCTACCGCGGCGAAGGTCCCACGCTGATCGAAGCCAAGATGATGCGCATGAAAGGCCACGCTATTCACGACGCCGCGCAATACGTCCCCGCGCCGTTGTTCGAGTACTGGCGCGCCCGCGATCCCATCGCGCGCTTCGAAAATTACCTGATCAATGAGAAACGCTGGCTCACGGCGGAAGAGAACGCCAAGCTGATCGAAGACGTCGAACGCGAGCTGGAAGCCGATCGCGACGCCGCCGTCGCCTCACCCATGCCCGATCCCGCGACCGACAAGACGCATCAGGGCGTGTATTGCGATCCCTCGTGCCACGACATCAAGCCGAAGTACGGAGCGGTTGTGGCCAAGCCGCGCGAGCGCTCGTCAGCGCTGCCAAAGGAAGCCGAAGCGGCGGTGCATTTGAAATAAGAGCAGATTAACCACAGAGACACAGAGGCACAGAGGATGTGGGGAAGCAGGTGAAGGTGACGTTGAACCAGAGATCCGCAGGTATTTCAGACTCCCAAATCCTCCGTGTCTCTGTGGTTGATTTTTCTACCCCGCGCTGGCCGGGGCCGTCACCTCTTGTCCCGCCTGCACGAACGCCTCAGTCTCTTTCAGAATTTGCGACACCAGCTCCGGCGACGCTGCTTCGCAATAGATGCGCAGCAGCGGCTCCGTTCCTGATGCCCGCACCAGCACCCACGCGTCGGCTCCGTTGTCATAGGTCGGCGCGTCGAGGAAGAACTTCATCCCATCGAGGTTCTCGACCTTCAGCACTCCAAAGCTGCCGATGCGCTCCGGCCTGGCCTCGGCGCGGCGCATGGCTTCGTCCTTCACCTCGTTGCTGAGGTGCAGGTCGATGCGGCCGTAGTGGTGCTCGCCGTACTCCCGTTGCAGGTCGCGCACCAGCTCGCCCAGCGGCTTGCCTTCGTCGGCCATGATGTTGGCCAGCAGCAGCGAATTCAGGATGCCGTCGCGCTCCGGCAGGTGGCGCGTGATGCCGATGCCGCCCGACTCCTCGCCGCCGATTAGGATGTCGCGCGTCAGCATCAGGTCGCAGATGTACTTGAAGCCGATGCCGCATTCATTCAGCTTGCGCCCGTATTTGGCGGCGATGCGGTCGAGCATGCGCGTGGTGTTGAAGGCGCGCACGATCTCGCCCGGCCAATGCTTGCGCTTCAATATCCACTCCAGAATCACGCAAAAACATTTGTGCGAATCGACGAAGCTGCCGTCTTCGGCCACCGCGCCGATGCGGTCGGCGTCGCCGTCGGTCGCCATGCCGGCCTGCGCGTGCGCGTCGACCACCGCCTCCTGCAGCTCGGCAATGTGCGGCTGGATGGGCTCAGGGTTGATGCCGGGGAAGAGCGGGTTGAGTTCCCCGCGAATCTCAAAGTGATCGATGCCGCGCTCGCTGAAGATGCCCTTCAGCACGCCGCGCCCCGCACCGTACATCACGTCGATGCCAATCTTGAAGCCGGATTTCTTGATGGCGTCGAGGTCGGCGAACTTGGTGATGGCCGCTATGTACGGCGTCTTGAAGTCGGCGATGGTGACGCTGCCGCCGGCGCGCTCGAGGCGCGGCGAATCGAGCTCGGCTTCGATCGTCTTCATGATCGCCGGCGTGCCCGAGCCGCCGTAGCTGGCCTTGTACTTCACCCCATTCCAGTTGAACGGATTGTGGCTGGAGGTAATCATCACCCCGCCGGCCATGCCGAGATTCTTCACCGCGTAGGACAGCGCGGGCGTAGGCGTGTAGTCGTCGGAGAGGCGCACCGCAATGCCCGATGCGGCGAGCACTTCGGAGATGATCTCCGCCGCCTGCCGCGAGGCGAAGCGGGTGTCGTAGCCAACGACCAGGCTCTTGCTCGCGTCTTCATGCTGGTGAACGTAGTGCGCCATGGCGTTGCCCACGCGGCGCACGTTGTCGAAGGTGAAGTCGTCGGCGATAATGCCGCGCCATCCGTCAGTGCCAAATTTAATGGGAGTGGTCATCTTTGAAAGGACACGGGTTCAGCCGTGCCCGTTGCGCTTTCCTATAAAGGTTTGTCATCCCGACCGGAGCGCCCGCGTGCTTTTCTCCGACTCGTCCGCGGCGGACGAGTCGGGCGGGCGCGCAGTGGAGGGACCTGCTTTTGGCCGCGGCGTGCTATCCACTGCAGGCAAACAGCAGGTCCCTCCACTCCGCCGCTAAAGCGGCTACGCTCGGGATGACAATCATAAAAGAAAGAACCGACAGCACGGCTGAAGCCGCGCCGTCGCAGCGCTGGCTTTATGCCGCGCCCGCTTCATTTTGTCATCCCGACCGGAGCGCCCGCGTGCTTTTCTCCGACCCGTTCGCGGCGGACGAGTCGGGCGGGCGCGCAGTGGAGGGACCTGCTTTTGGCCGCGGCGTGCTATCCACTGCAAGCAAACAGCAGGTCCCTCGACTCCGCCGCTAAAGCGGCTACGCTCGGGATGACAATCAAAATCAAATGCGGCTGGACGCCGCGCTAAAGCGCCGTTCTACCTACACCAGCTTTTTCATCTTCATCTCGTCCAGATGCTTCACAACTTTTCCCACATCCTGCGAGTGCTCGCGAGTGGTGATCAGCAGCGCGTCGTCGGTCTCCACCACGACCAGGTTGCTTACGCCAATCGCCGCCACAAATTTTTTCTCCGAATGAATGAAGTTTCCCTCGGCGTTGAAGGTGAAACTCTCGTCCGCTGAGATGACATTGCCCGCTTCCCTGTTGCCGTCGCTGCGGTGTTCGTACAACGCCGCCCACGAGCCTAGATCGTTCCACCCGAATCCGGCCGGTATGCAGTAGACGCCCGAGCGGCCTTCGCCTTTGGCCGAGCGCGGCTCCAGCACGGCATAGTCGATGCTGATGTTCTCGCACTTGGGATAGAGCTTGGCGAACATCTTCTCGAACTTGCGTGTGCCGTAACTGGCAGCAATCTCCTCCAGCAGCGGCGCCGTGTCGGCCAGATGCTCGCGCAGGGCGTCGGCCAGCGTCTTGGCGCTCCAGACAAACATGCCGCTGTTCCAGAAGAAATTGCCGGCTTCGACGAATTGCTCGGCGACCTCGGCATTCGGCTTCTCGGTGAAGCGGCGTACGGAGACGGCATTCGGCACTCGGCCGTCGGCATCCGGCACTCGGCCCTTGGCTTTTGGCTCTTGGGTCTTCGTGCTCACCTCAATGTAGCCGTAGCCGGTTTCGGCGCGCGTCGGCTTGATGCCGATGACCACGATGTTCGCGCCCGCTGCGGCGATCTCGGCCGCGCGGCGAATGTCTTCGCGAAAGCGCTTCTCGTTGGCGATAACGTGGTCGGAGGGAAACATGCCGATGACCGCGCCGGGATCGTGGCGCTCCAGCAGAAACGCCGCCAGTCCGATCGCCGGAGCGGTGTTGCGTCCGACGGGCTCGGCGATGATCTGCTTCTTGTCGAGCTTCTTCAGCTGGCGGACGATCGGCTGGCGAAGATCGTCATTGGTGATGACCCAGAACTGCTTCGGCTTGGCCAGCGGCAGCAGGCGCTCGACCGTCTCCTGGATCATGGACTTCGAGCTGTTGAGCGGTAGCAGTTGCTTGGCGCGGCGGCGGCGGCTCAGCGGCCAGAAGCGCGTGCCGCGTCCGCCGGCGAGGATGACAGGGTAGAAGTTATTGGCCAATACGATCCTTCTCATTCGCGCCGGATGGTTTCACCACGGAGGCACGGAGAACACGGAGCAATTTGAATGTTTGATTGTAATGAAGAATGCGGCCGACGCGAAGCGTGCGGAGCCTCGCAGAGGCGAAAGTAATTAGCCCACCGCGGCAGCGGTGGGTGACTGATCCCCGATACATTCAGAGCTCCTTTAGGGGCGGCACATGCGCGCGCGTCACGGGTATCGCCCCTGAAGGGGCTCGGCAATCCTTGTCGGCGGATGACCGAGCGCTTCCGCGCTGGGCTAATCACTTTCGCGCCTGCGGCGCTCTGACCGTTGCAGGTACGGGCGGCTTTCCAAAGGCAAGCTCTTTTCATCGATCCGTGCCCTCCCGCACCGGAGGCTGCGGTGAGCGCTAGCCGGGGGGCATCTCGGCGGTGGATTCTCTACGATCCCTGCCTCGGTCGAAATGCGAGCAGGGGAAGCTGCCGGACGAGACGCCGCCGGCTTTCGTCGGAGCCATCGTAGCTCCAGCCCAGCAGCCGGCTTAAGACGCTGCGCACAATCGGGCCAGCAATGCGGTTGCGCCGTTCGTAACCTCTCACGATCGCGACTGCTTCGTCTTCGCCGAGGAAACGATGCGTCGCGACGAAGTGCTGCGACCCGATCGTCACCTCTTCCTGGTGATTGGCTTCAATGTTGCGCAACCAGTCCGAGCCGCGGCCGAAGCCGCTCATCACCACCGCCTCGGGTCCGTCCTTGCGATACTCCATCACCTCCAGCACGGTCTGGCGGCGCAAGCCCGACCGCCGGCCAATGTGCGTGAGCAAGAGAAACCGCTTGCCCAGCAAACGGCCGAGGTGCCAGCGATAGATATAGACCGGCGCGTGAAGGAGCTTGCGCAACACAGCTTGCTTTGTGATGGCTATGCCGGACGCCGGCGCTGCCTCGACGCTTATTTTGCGGCGGTTGATTGCGGCTGACTGGTCTCGGGCTCGGGGATCTTGCCGGCAGGCAGCGACATGCGCATCAGCTCCAGCTCCCATTGCGGACGCACCGTGTATTCGCCGACGCAGGCGGGAATGACGACGGCATCGCCGGTGGCGAAGGTGATGGGCTCCATGCCGTGCGATTCGACAATGCCCGCGCCGCTCACTGCCACGATAATGTGCGGCGAATCGGTCCTCGCTTCCGTCTGAAGCGGGCCGGCAACCTTGATTTTCTCTACTTGGAAATACGGCGACGTGACTAGCACGTCGTAGTACTTGCCTGGCGCGCTGCGCGCCACCTTCCCGGCATTCGTCTGCAGCTTGATCGCGGCCAGGCCCTGCTCGAGATGCAGCTCGCGCGGGCGGCCGTAATCATACAGTCGATAGGTGATGTCGGAGGTCTGCTGCGTCTCGACCAGCACCATGCCGCCGCCGATGGTGTGCACCGTACCGGCCGCGACGTAGATCATGTCGCCGGCAAAGACGTCGATCCAGTTCAGCAGCGCTTCGGCACGGGTCTCGGCGATGGCGCGGCGAAACTCGTCGAGCGCGACGCCCGGCTTCAGCCCCAGCGCAACCTGCGCGCCCGGCTCGGCCCGCAGCACGTACCAGCACTCAGTCTTGCCACAGGGCTGGCCGATAGCGCGCGCCTTCGCGTCATCGGGATGAACCTGCACCGACAGCTTGTCGCCGGGAAAGAGAAACTTCACCAGCAGCGGAAAACGGTCTTCGTAACAGGCGAGCGTGCCGACCAGCTCGCGATGGTATTCCTTCGCAAGGTCGCCCAGCGAGCGGCCGGCGAGCGGCCCATTGGCGACGCGATTATCCTCCCAGGTAAGCCAGCTTTCCCCGATAGGCTCGCTGACGGCCCGGGTGTAAATCGGCCGCAGGTCGCGAACGCCCCAGGGGCGCTCGTCGAAGATAGGGAGCATCAAGAATGGGTAGAGTCGGGACATAGTGACGGGGGTTTATGAGGGACTCTTCGCCCGTAAGTTATTCCCATAATGGGAATTAGCTCATACAGGCCGTTACAGCTCGCCGACAGCCCTTGCACGTACCATGAGTCGTCCGAGGTCCCGATCGTCGATCCTGGGGCATCCTGGCGCGATTACGGGGCACTCTGGACGGAGCAGCCGACCGGCAAAATCGTGGTTGGAGCTAATAGCTAGTCAATGCCCATAATTTTGCCATGTTTATGGCACCAAGGTGACATCAGTTCGGCCTCGAACCAGCCCACCGGGCGACGCAATCGTAGCCCCGCACGTAAGTGCTGGGGATCGTTATCGGTTCGATTGACGAATCCCTTCAGGGACGACACAGGTTTATGCCGTCCTGAAGGACTCAGTGTCGATTGAACACGAACACCCAGGACTTACGTCCTGGGCTACGCTTGTGTCGCCCTGCGGGCTCCCGAATACCGCGATGCACTTGCTACACCTTCGCGAAAAACTCCCGCATGCGCTCCAAGCCCTGCGCCAGGTTCTCCTGCGACGTGGCGTAGGAGATTCGCACGTGGTCCTGGGTGCCAAAGCCCTCGCCGGGCACGACCACGACGTGCGCATCGTGCAGCAGTCGTCGCGCCACATCCGACGCGGAATTCATCCCCCCGCGATCGAAGTAATGGCTGACGTTGGGGTAGGCGTAGAACGCGCCATTGGGCGCGGCGCAGGTGATGCCCGGAATCGCGCGCAGCCCGGCGACGACCTGGTCGCGCAAAACGATGTACTGCGCCAGCATCTCCTTCACGCAATCCTGCGAGCCGGAGAGGGCGGCGACCGCGGCTTTCTGTACAAAGGCTGTCGGATTCGACGTGCTCTGGCTTTGCAGCTTGTTCATTGCCGCAATGATCGGTGCCGGCCCGAGCGCGTAGCCCAGCCGCCAGCCGGTCATCGCATAGGTCTTCGACAGCGAGCCGATGATGATCAGCCGCTCCTTCACTTCGTGAACGCAGCCGGCAGAGAACTTCTGCCCGGTGTGATTCAGATAGACGTAGCACTCATCCGAGATAACGTAGATGCCGCGATCGTGCGCCAGGCGCAGCACCTCGGTCATGTGCTCGGGCTTCATCACCGCGCCGGAAGGATTGTTGGGCGAATTCAGAATGATGACTTTCGTTCGCGGCGTGAGCGCGCGCTCCACCATCTCGGCGGTCAGCGCAAAGTCGTGGCGCTCGTCGGTCGCGATGTAAACCGGCTCGCCCCCGCCGTAGCGAACGATGTCCTTGAATGACACCCAGTAGGGCACCGGCAGGATGACTTCGTCGCCATGATCGACCAGCACCTGCATGGCGTTGAACAGCGCGTGCTTGCCGCCGACGGAAGCGATGCAGTCTTCGCGGCGATAGTCGGAGCCGAAATCTTCGGCATGGCGCTTCACGATGGCGTCGCGCAGCTCGGCGGTGCCGCCCACGGCGGTGTACTTGGTGACGTTGTTCTGGATGGCCGCGATGGCCGCGTCCTTGATGTGCTGGGGCGTGTTGAAGTGCGGCTCGCCCGCGCCCAGATCGACCAGGTGCGCGCCGGTCGCGCGCAGCTTCTCCGCCTCGGCGGCGACCGCCATGGTGGCCGAGACTTCGATGCGCTGGATGCGATTGGTCAAGAACGAAGAAAGCTGAGTTCCCTCACCCTCGCGCACCACATGCGGGCGCGCTTCCACCTCAGCCGTCGCAGAAGCGGCGGCGCCTGAGGACACGGGCGACGAAGATCCTTTTCCGGCGGCAACAGTCGTAGTCATCGTGTGATCCTTCATAACAAATGTTTCCCGGTGACGGAGATATGCCGCTGCGTGATGCGCTCCCGCAGCCTTTCTTCCACCATAGCAGGAACCAGCCCGCTCAGGGGGCCTCCCAGCTTGGCAATTTCCCGCACAATGCGCGAGCTGAGGTAAGAGTACTGCTCGGCCGGCATCATGAAAATAGTTTCCACCCTGGGCTCCATTTTGCGGTTCATCAGCGCCATCTGCAACTCGAATTCGTAGTCGCTGATGGCGCGTATGCCGCGCAGCACTGCATTCGCTCCCTGGCGGACGCAATACGACATGAGCAAGCCCTCAAACGTGTCGATGGCAACGTTGTCCAGCTCTTCGGTCATGGCCACCAGCATCTCGCGGCGCTCTTCCATGGAGAACAGCGACTCGCTCTTGTCGAGGTTGCGGGCAATGGCCACGATGAGCCGGTCGAACAGCTTGCTGCCGCGACGAATCAGGTCGAGATGTCCGTTGGTGACGGGATCGAACGATCCGGGATAGATGGCGACGATGTTCTTCAAGTGGCCTCAGGAGACGGCGGAATCCGCGCCCGCTTCGGGTTCGTGTAAGCGAGTGAGTCAGATCGACGCGGGGATGATTTTATGATGGCGGGCGGCGGCAGGCAATCGGGAATCGCGGGGGACGAGCCGCTTCGGGCTTGGCCCGGGCGGCGTCCCGGCCCTCTTCGTTGTGGAATAGGCTCCCGATTTTGTATTTGACCGGTAGAGCGGGCCTTCAGGCCCGCGTTCCGACCGTCTTTCATTGTGGGAGTCGGCTTTTAGCCGACGCCGGTCGTGTCGCCGGCTGAAGCGTCGCTCTACCTTCGACTGGTTCTGATTTTCTCTTTGGCCGAAGCCGGGCTCCTGGCCCTAGGTCCCACCCTCGGGATTGACTTCGGTGTCGCCGCTGGCCTCGTCGCGCGTATGCGGCTCGCCGGTGTGCTCCTCGTTCTGGCCCACCTCGGGATAATCGCTGTCGCCGGATTTCAGAAGCGGATCCTGGTCGCGATGCCCGATCTGCCCGGTAAGCGATACGTTGGTCTTCTGCTCGCGGCGGTCCTGCTCCACTGCGCCCTTACCGGCATCTTCGTCAGGATGGTTCATGGTTAGGTTCCTCGCATTGTTGGATGCCGACGGTTGGACACTCAGCAGTTGGCAATTAGCAATTAGCAGCTAGCAATCAGGGAGACTCCGACTAAGGGCTCAGCGGCTGTGGCTGCCATTCGAACGACGCTAACGCGCCACCCTTCCGCAGCCGGCTCAAGCCGCGAAGCGGCGGCGTCAGATGGCCCGGCGCGGGGGAACTTACTGGACCTGTTACGCAAAATCCCTGCATATCCGAGTACTACGGGCAACGGAAATAGGGGAGTTAGGCAGGCATCGGAATTGCTCGATTCCCGGATAGGCCCTCCCCCCACGGTAGCTGATCCGGACCACGAGTGGAATCAACTGGAAGGAGGATTCAACCCTTAAAACTGCGCATACTTTCGCTGTCAATTCTCGTTGTGTGCCTGGCGGTTGTTCCGGCCGCGGCCCAGACCGTCTACAACAACGGTCCCATCAACGGCACCACCGATGCCTGGAGCGTTAGTTTCGGTTTCGTGGTCAGCGACACGTTTACCGTGGGCAGCGGCGGCGCCAGCATCACCGGCCTGAGTTTCGGCGTATGGATGTTCCCGGGCGACGATATTCACGTGGGGGAAGCCTCCATCACCTCGTCTGAGTTCGGCGGCACCACCTACACCGACCAAATCGTGAACTTTACCGTGAGCGGCTGCTCCGGCAATCAGTACGGCTTCAACGTCTGCACCGAGACGGGCACGTTTGGCTCGGCGGTAAACCTGGCCGGCGGCACCTACTGGCTGAACCTGCAGAACTTCGAGGATGTCGGGGACCCGATCTACTGGGATGAGAACTCCGGCCCGTCACAGGCTTCGGAGAACTCCGTGGGGACGATTCCGTCGGAATCGTTCACGGTTCTGGGCGGCACCACCACCACGACCACCACTAGCGGCACGGTTCCCGAGCCCGCCAGCATCATGCTGTTTGGCTCCGGCATTCTGGGACTGGCTGGTGTGCTGCGCCGCAGGCTGTTCTAGGGTACGAAGGTTAATTCTCCGGCCGCGTGCGGCCAGTTAGGGTGAAACTCCGCCGCTCCACAAGCGGCCTGCGCATCCGTATCGGCAACCCCGCGCCTTTGCTTCCTTCCTTCTGGGTTGTTCTGCCCCTTTGCTTCGTGCTACAAGTTGCAGATTGGGAAGGCGCAACCTTTGTTGCTGACTGGCCACCGGCAACCCACAACCTGTTTCCGAATGGCAGAGAAGAAGGCACAACGGAAGAAGAGCGCAGAGCCGGTGATTCCGGACAAGCTGTACTTTCGCATCGGCGAGGTGGCGGGCCTGTGTAGCCTGCCGGCCTACGTGCTGCGTTTCTGGGAGACCGAGTTCCCTCAGCTCAAGCCGGTGAAGGGCTCGAACGGCCAGCGCATGTACCGGCAGCGCGACGTCGAGGTGCTGCTCAGCATCAAGCGGCTGCTGTACGACCAGGGATTCACGATTGCCGGCGCGCGCCAGTATCTGAAGGACACGGCGAAGCCGGCGCAGAAGCAGACGGGGCTGCCGTTTCCGCCACGCAGTGGCGCCTCCGATCTGAAGAAGGTGCGGCAGGGACTGCAGGAGATACTTGGCATTCTGACGCCGCGACGGAAAGTAAATAAGCAGTAGCCAGTTGTCAGTTGTCAGTTGTCAGCTAAGGCTGAAACACTGGCCTCTCTTAACTGACAACTGACAACCGACAACTGATAACTGATAACTGGACGTTATGATTTCTCCCGACCTGCTTGAAATTCTCGCCTGTCCCGTCTGCCGCAAGCCGCTGGTGCTGCGCGGCGACGATGCGTTGAAGTGCAACGAGTGCAAACGCGTCTATCCGATCCGCAACGACATTCCCATCCTGCTGGAACACGAAGCGACGATCGAAAAATGAAACAGATCTGTTCGATTGAGTGATGGTGCAATCCCTGCGCGCAGCGACCGGGCAACGATCCTGACGAGCGTCCGAACGCATAACGAGCCGCGCAGCGGCGGCTGCGTTGTCAGCCCCGGTCGCAAGACCGGGGTGATTGCGCGTTGAAAGATTTTGGGGCCGCGCATGCGGCCCACATCGCCGCTGGCCGCTACGCGGCCCAGGGAAATCGCGCCGGCATTGGACCCCGGGCTCACGCCCGGGGCTAAACCACAGCCGCTGCTCCGCAGCTCACAACTGGGTGTGCAAGCATCGAGGTGACTGGCAGAAAAACGTTCGCTCGGATCGGTCGAACACTAAATCGTCGCGTCACTGCCGCTGTTTTATTTTGGGTCTCATCCCGACCCAGGATTCTAGTCCGATTGGAGCTGCTGTTTGCATGAAGCTCCGTGGAAACGAGCCGCGAAGCGGCGGCTGCGTTGTTAGCCCCGGTCGCAAGACCGGGGTGATTGCGCGTTAAAAGATTTTGGGGCCGCGCATGCGGCCCACATCGCCGCTGGCCGCTACGCGGCCCAGGGAAATCGCGCCGGCATTGGACCCCGGGCTCGCGCCCGGGGCTAAACCACAGCCGCTGCTCCGCAGCTTAATGCCGATGAGCTTGGAGCGGCAAACCAATCGCGCAATGGCTGGGAGCCAGCAGCCAATTGGCAGAAGCTACGAGCCAATCGCTAGCTGCTAATTGCTAATTGCTAGCTGCTAATTGCTAATTGCTAACTGTTCTAGAACGTGGGCCGGTCCAGCGGCGGCTCCCAAGCCAGGAAATCCTGCCGCATGCGTTCGGCGTAGCTGCGCAGCAGTTGCTGCACGCGATTCGGGTCGGGCGACCTGACGATCAGTCCGACGTGATGTTTCTTCCCGTCCATCCGCCAGACGATTTCCGGATCGTTGTAAGCGGAAGTGTCCGGGTGCTCCTGTCGCGCCAATGACACCAGCAGGCCCGCCGAATCTTTCCCCGGCACCGGCGGCTGATACGGCGCCTTGCCGCCGGCGATCTCAACCTTCGCCCACTCCGCCCACATGTTGATGCCGGTAGCGACTTCGATCAGGTCGACGATGTGCGCGCCGCCGACGCGCGCCGAAGTTTCCAGGAAGTACAGCTGGCCGTCCTCGCGGCCGCGGATGAACTCACTGTGCGAGACGCCGCGCAACAGCCCGAAGGCCTTCATCACGCTCTTGTTCATCTCGATCAGCGGCTCCGCCTCCGGCGAGCCCAGCGGTAGCGTCGCGGTGGTGAAGATGTCGCCCTGCTGCGAGACTTCCATCGGCGGGCGGCCATAGCGGCTGGCAATCGAGAACAGCAGCTCGCGCTCGTAGAAGATGGAATCGACGTGATAGATGTCGCCGGGCACATAGTGCTCCAGCAGATAAAACGACTGCTGATCGCCGAGCGCGTTTACGATCTCCCAGAATTCATCTTCGTTGTGAATCTTCTTGATCCCCATGGAGCCGGCCATGGAGCGCGGCTTGAGCACCCAGGGCGGCGGCACGCGCTGCATGAACTCGTGCAGGCGCTGGTGGTTCAGCACCTGGATGAATTCCGGAACCAGCAGGCCCTGATCGCGCGCCTGGCTGCGCATGGCCAGCTTGTCGCGGAAATAACGGGCCGTTGTGTCGCCCATGCCGGGCACGCGCAGATGCTCGCGCAAGGTGGCCGCCGTCTCCACATCGAAGTCGTCCAGCGCCACGATGCGATCGATGTCCTCTTTGCGCGCCATGTAGCTGACGCCAAGCAGCGCGTCCTCCAGCTTCCATTCCTTGTTGCGGTCGGGCATGTAGAACATCTCGTCGATACTCTCGCGCGGCCAGGCTTCGTCTTGCAGGCTGTGCGAGGTGAGCAGCAGCGTGCGGCAGCCCTGGCGATGGCATTCGCGGATGAAGTCGACGCCCTTGTAGTAGCTGGCCAGGCAGAGAACGGTGAGGGGACGAGGATGGGGAGCGTTCGGCGCGGACGATGACATGCTGGCCTCTCCGGGCAGCAGCCCTGGGTTGAGGCAACACTATAGCAGCAAGAGGCTCATTAGCCGCCAGCCTGCTTCTGTTCTTCCTCATCGCTGATGGGAATAACGCGGTCAATCACGACCAGCATCACCAGCACGAATACCGGCGCGTAGAGAGCGCGCAGCTCCCAGCGAGTTTTAGCCAGCGCGCCCAAGGCTGCGCCGGCAACATAGGCAGTCCAGGTGGAAGCCAGCATTGCCGCCTGTCGCACATCTTTTTGCAGCGCCGCGTTTTTCAAAATCGAGGTCGCGCCTGGTTTTCGCAGCTCGTCCCATGCCCAGAACAAGACGCGGGTCACGGCTTCCGTCATCTTGGTCAACGTGCCGGTGACAAACGTGGTGTAAACGGTTAGCGCGCCGACCCGCGTCAGGGTTGCGGTTTGCACGCCCATCGCCAGCGCCAGCAGCGCTACCAGCCCGAAGTAGCCGGGTGAGTGCAAGTCGGCGATCTGTCCGAGGTGCATTGCCGGCGTGGCGCGCGCGAACAAGAACAGCAGAACCGCTTCAATGCCCAGCGTGAACGAGGCAATGCGGGCTACTCCGGAACGAGATGCAGCTTCCAGGCTGATACGCGTCAGCAGCATTCCCACAACGTAAGATACGGCGGCGCACAGCGGCCGCAGCAGGTTGGGCCAGTCGCGCTGACTGAGATACATGCCGATGTGAATGCTGTTGCCGCTCATGTTCGCGGTAAAGACCTGGAACAGTGCGATGTAGCCGACCGCGTCGACAAAGCCACCGACAATGGTGAGCGACAGGGCCATGCCGACCTTGCCGGAGGTGCCGAACTGGGATGCATTATTCACATGCGTTTGAGGGCCAGCTTGGCGGCATTGTAGCCGCACATGCCGTGGACCCCGCCGCCGGGCGGCGTGGATGCCGAGCAGATGTAGATGCTCCTGTTGGAAGTGGCGTAGTACCTCATTGTGGGACGGAAGAGAAACTGCGGCAGGTTGGAGAGCCCGCCGCCAATGTCACCGCCCACCAGGTTGGCGTCCATGGCTTGCAGCGCGGCCGGGGAGAAGATCCGGCGCTCCAGAACGCAGTCGCGAAAACCGGGGGCGAAACGTTCGATCTGGGCTTCAAGGCGGGGCAGCATGTCGAAGCCGGAGCCATTCGGCACATGGCAATACGCCCATGCGATGTGCTTGCCCGCGGGCGCGCGCGCAGGATCGAAGAGCGTGGGCTGGGCGAGAAGGACGAAGGGACGCTCGGCGTGGCGTCCGTGGCGCATCGCATCTTCCGAGATTACGAATTCCTCCAACGTTCCGCCGATGTGGACCGTGACCGAACGCGCGCATTCGGCAGCCTGCCAGGGGATCGGCGCGGATAAAGCGTAATCGACTTTGAAGACGGCGGGGCCGTAGCGATAGCGTTCAAGGCTGCGTTTGTAGGACGACGAGAGCCGCTCGCCGGCGATTTGCAGCAGCTGTCGCGGGGTGACATCGCACAGCGCGACATTGAATTCGCCGAGGGCCGCCAGGTTCTCTATCGGGCTTGAAGTATGCACGACGCCCCCCAGACTGGCGAGATATCCGCACAGCGCGTTGGTGATCGACTGTGCGCCGCCGCGCGGAATGGGCCATCCCACAGCGTGGGCGGTCGCACCCAGCATGATCCCGAAGGCCGAGCTCAGGGGTTCTTCCAGCGACAGAATCGAGTGCGCCGCCAGCCCGGCGAACAGCGCCTTGGTTCGCGGGCTCTTGAACCAGACATTGGCGAGGGAGCTGGCGGAGGGAAATCCCAACAGCCCGAGCCGGGCCAGCAGAAACGGATGCTTCGGCAGCAACGAAACCGGCCGCAGCACCTCTGGCGCCAGTTCGTTCCAGCGCTCGGCAAACGGCCCGAACAGCCGCCGCCATTGCTTGCCGTCGGCGCCTAATGCACGCTCGGCTTCGCCAAGATCGCGATCCAGGATTACCGCCGTGCCATCGTCCAGTGGGTGGGCTACCGGCGCTGACGGCTGAATCCATTCCAGGCCGTGATCGCGCAGGGGCAGCGTGGAGAAGAACGGCGAGGCCAGCGCCATGGGATGGACCGCCGACCCGAAGTCGTGCATGAATCCGGGAAGCGTCAGCGGCAACGTGCGAGCGCCGCCCCCGGCCTGCGGCTGCGCTTCGTAGACCTCAACCTGCAACCCCGCTTGCGCCAGAACGATGGCCGCTGCCAAGCCATTGGGACCGCTTCCGATCACGACCGCACGGCGCTGTGTTGGGGCCATAGAATCAGTCTATGTTACAGGCTTCGTGACATGTGGCTGTTGTGTGAATTGTGGTTTTTGTAATTGGAAATTGGACGCGGCCTGGGGTAAGATTCGTGCGCTCCGGCCGACGATGGAGCTCCTTCCGTCGCGTGATATTTGTATGCGACCGCACGCAATCGTTGCCGGAACACCGCGCTCCCAAGAACGCTCTCTCGTTTGCTAACGGGTTCCGGGTCTCTGGGCCACCTGACTTCAGCAATCGCCAATTCCGGAGGTCCCCATGAAAGCATTTCATTTCTCCCTGGCCAGCCGCCTGGTTCTAGCGATCTGCGCGTCCGCGATGCTTGGCTCGCCCGCGGTGCAGGCGCAGCAGCTGAATGTGATTTACAACTTCCAGGACGCTCCCGACGGCGCAGTTCCGCTCGCCGGCGTGACCTTCGACTCGCAAGGCAATCTCTTCGGTACAACCCAGCGCGGCGGCTTGCTGGAATGCCCCTTGTCCGGCTGCGGCACGGTTTTCGAGTTCAGCCCGAATGGCGGCAACTGGACGGAACAGCTCCTGACCCAGTTTGAGTTCACAGGATTTTATGGCGGCACGCCGGTTGCGCCCGTAGTCCTCGACAGGCTGGGAAATGTGTACGGGACCTACGGCTGTACGTTCGACTGCTTCAGTAGCCACGCCGGCGGAGGCGTGTTTGAGGTCACGCGCACCTCCAACGGCTGGACGCCGCTGAACCTTGCGGGCTACTGGGGGAATGGCTTCAACACCTGCGGCAATGGAGGCTGCGGCCTGGGATTCAATGCGAGCCGTCTTTACGCCAGCACCGACGAGTACGACTACAACGGAAATAACAGTGCCATGCTGTACTTAGGCCGGCAGAGCGCTACCAGCGTTTACACCACCGTCCTGCATCTGTTCACCGGCACGCCCGACGGATCGCTCCCGGCACTGTGGTTTACCTTTGACGCTAACGGCAGCATATACGGCACTACGCAGACAGGAGGAGCCGAGAACCTTGGCACAGTTTTCATGCTGCAAAACGTCGGCGGATCTCTATGGCTGGAGACCCAGCTCTACTCGTTTCGTGGCGCCTCTGACGGCGCTGCTCCGGCTGCGGGAGTAATCTTCGACAGCTCCGGCAATCTCTACGGAACCACGATCTCCGGGGGGTCCGCCACCGCAGGAACTGTCTTCAAGCTGACCCACAACGCCAACGGGAGCTGGACGGAATCGCTGCTTTACACGTTTCAAGGCGGCGCTAGCGCGGGATACCCCACCGGGCCGTTGGTCTTCGATGCTGCCGGAAATCTCTGGGGCACGGCGGAGGGCGGCGCGTTCAGCCATGGAGCCATCTTCGAGCTCACGCCGAACGGAAACGAATGGAGCGAGTCGGTGCCATATTCGTTTAGCGGCGGCGCGGATGGCGATGGGCCTTCCGGGCAATTGGTGCTTGACGCCAGCGGAAATCTCTATGGAACGACGCAGCACGGTGGCGCCTTCCCCACCTGCTCGGACCAGAACAATTGCGGCGGCGTGGTCTACCAGTTCGTTCCCTAAGCTGCAGCCGGCGAGACGAACTGTCGCTACTGTTTCGCGCCGTTTTTCTGCAACGTGACGAAGTAGTCGCGGCTGATGGGCTCGATGGTCGCCTTTGCATCAGGAAACTTCGCGCACAGCTCTTTGATCTGCTGCTCGCTGTAGAGGAAAAGGTCGCAGCGTTTTTTGTAGCGCATCTGGCGCTGCCATCCCAGCACGCCGCCGGCGGCCGGAAACGAGAAGAAGGCTTTGCTGCGGGTCAGCGACAGCACTTTTTCCACGACTTTCTCGGCGTCGGGCATGTAGTCCATAAAACCCATCACGATGACGTAGTCAAACAGCTCCTGCGGTTGATAGGTGTAGAAATCGGCGACCATGAATTTGCAGCGATCGCCGACGCCGACCTGCTGCGCGTGTTCGGTGGCGAGCTTCAACATGCCGTCAGCAAAGTCGATGCCGACCACGCGCGAGGCGCCGCGTTGCGCCAGGGTGATGGAGTAATGCCCCGGCCCGCAACCCACATCGAGCACGCTCTTGCCCTGCACCGGCTCGCAGCCTTCCACGGACTTCTCGTAGCGCAGGCGCATGCTCTTGCGGAAGAGCTTGTTGACGATGTTGTCGACGAAGCCATTCTGGTTGCCGTAAATGGCGTCGAAATCGTTGGCATACTGATGGAAAAAAGTCTGGGTACGATCAGGCGACATGGGAATTTACCAATTCGGGATAGTTGCTGATGACCTGCTGAAACGTGCTGACGGGAAAATCGCGCAAAATGCGCCGCAGCTTGGGCTCGGTAGTATCGAGGTTGACGTACGACTTGAACGCGCGCCCCGCCTTCATGGGCAGCCGGGGATGCGCGGGATCGATCTCGCGCGGATGAATGTAGAACACCACCGGCCGGCCGTTGGCGACGACCTCGCCGACTTTCTTGCTGATGAGCCAGTAGGGAAAGAAGCGCAGATAGCCGCCGCCGAAAAAGCACATGCCGCGGCCCATGAAGTCGGCGACGGTGATGGGCAGCTCCAGAATTCCGCTGTTCTCCACGCGATAAGGATCGCGCCGCGCCTGGGGAATTCCACCGTGCCCGCGATGCGCCGGAAAGACCGACGAGTCGTACACGTATCCGGCTTCGCTGAGCGCTTCGAAGAACCACGGCGTGTCGCTGGTGGTCGAGAACCCGGGCGCGCGATAGCCAATCACCGGCGTTCCGGAAGCGTCTTCCAGCAGAAGGCGTGCTTTGCGCACGTCGTTGTAGAACTCGTTTTGCGATTGCTGGAACACCAGGCGATGCGCGTAGCCGTGCGAGGCGATCTCGTGCCCACGGGCCACCGCCTCCTGCACCAGATGCGGAAAGCGCTCGCCTACCCAGCCGAGAAAAAAGCAGGTCACCTGCGCGTTGTGTTCGCTGAAAATGTCGAGTAACCGCAGGAAATTCCTCTCGACGTGCGAGGGCAACCGGCTCCATTCCGCGAGCGCAGGGGCGCTGGGAACGTCCAGAATGTGGAACCAGTCCTCGACATCGACCGAGAAGATAAAGTTCGGCATAACCGCTCGCCGGGGGCTACCTAGATATACAACGAAAATCTCTCATAAGCCAAACCGCTAAGTCGGAAATTGTTTACGCTGACGGTCGGTTAGGGCAACGATCCGTGACAACCTCGAGTTGAAGAGCTGTCGACGCTCCGGGTCAACTGGGAGTCGACCTCGCCGGCGGTGAGCCTGATGTCCGGCAGTACCAAGCTGAAGTCCACGCTGCTTGGTGGCACTGACTCTACTTTCCCGGAAGTCACGGCTTCCGCACCAGCGGACTGCGATGCGCAAACGCCGTCTTCGGGCTGATCACATGGCCGCCTCGCGTCGTTCCCGAAGAGAGGTCTTCAACTTCTTTCCCGGCGGCGCATTCGGCTAATTCATGCGTAGGTGCATGGCCCCAGGAGACCAGCGCCTCAGGGTTCCGGGCTCGGCAAATCATCCAATGATGCCGCCGGCTCTGGTGAAAAGACTCCACTTCAAACGACACGACATAAGAGTTCGCAGCTTGCGTCATTTCATGCTTCTTCTTTTTTCGCTCCACATTTGCCAATCGGGAACTGGCGGCGACAATGACATGTTTCATTGCCATCTCGCTTTAGAGCGGCAAGCGCAGTCGTTTGAGGAATTAGCTCGGACGTGAGCCATCGCCACCACCGCCTCCTGTTAGCGTCGTCCCTGATTTTTCTTGGGACGAGCTTCGTTCACCGTCAACGTAGCCCCGCCCAGGGTTGATCCGTTCAAAGCCAAGAGCGCCTCGTCGGCTTCTTTATCGCTCGCCATCTCGACGAACGCGAAACCGCGCGGGCGGCCGGTCTCACGATCGGTAACAACGCTGACCGCTTGTACGGCTCCGTAAGTGGTAAAGGCGCTACGGATTTCATCCTCCGTGGTGGCGAAATCCAGGTTTCCGACGTATATGTTCTTCATTCTTCCCTCCGAAGCTGTGGCGGAAATGAGAAACGCAACCAGCGTTTCGCTTTCTGCCCGCACTATCTCGTTGGCTGCTGAGTTTAAAAGAGCACTGGTGAGGAGAGTTGAGGATAAGCCTTCGGCTAGAAAGACACTGCAGCGATGATACGCCCGCCGACCAAGCACCGGCGGCTCAGGGCGCGCTTAGCCCTTGGTATGCGATCGCCTCAGAGTCGCTCGGTGAGCCGTGCGTCTCTGCTTTTTCTTGGCCCGCATGCCGTCTGCGCGTTCGACCGCGGTACGCCATTGCGCTGGGCGGGGGGTTGCAGCGGCTCGGGGCATTGCGGCTGTCGGGTTCTCGGCTTCTTCTGCGCTATTGGTCACCTATAGCTCCTCCGGGTGAAGTTTTCGATAAGCTGTTTCGCTCTGCTTTGCGCCTGCGGAAAGTTTCGGCCCTGCTGGAGGCTGCGCTCGTGCGGAAAACGAGGAAGGTTGCCGGAGGCGGACTTTGGGGTCAATCACGTCGTGCTCCGTTCTTGTCGCAGCTAAGAGGGAAGAGTTCAGAGGAACTGACTTAGTTCAGAAGGTCTGAATTAGGAGTAAAACGAATCCTATCTTCACGCTACGCCGATGCTACCCAGCTGTCAACGCACCGATTCGCAATCGGACAGCAAACCCGGCCCGCAAGACGCATCGCAAGCGGATTTTGCTGGAAACGGACCCCACCCTGGCTGTAATCTTCTGCGCAACGGACCGGAGGTTCGGACCATGAGATTGCGCGCCGTCTCGCCGCTTCTGCTTACGCTGTGCCTTGCCGTCCTCCCCGCCGCCGCGCTAACGCAATATTCCAATGGCCCTGTCAACGGCACAACCGATGCCTGGACCATCAACGCCGGATTTGCGGTCAGCGACACCTTCACCCTGACCAACGGCTCCAACAACACCATCAGCGGCCTTAGCTTCGCCGCCTGGGCGTTTCCCGGTGACATTTTGGAGGGCGTAGAGGTCTCGATTACGTCGTCGGAATTGGGCGGCACCGCCTATTTCGACCAGTCCGTCAGCTTCACCCAAAGCGGCTGCTCCGGCAATCAGTTCGGTTTCAACGTGTGCACCGAAACCGGAAACTTCGCCGGGCCGACGCTCGCGAACGGGACCTATTGGCTGAACTTATCGAATGCGGTGGTCAACGACGGCGATCCGATTTACTGGGACGAGAACTCCGGGCCGTCGCTGGCTTCGGACAATTCGGTCGGGACCATTCCGTCGGAGTCGTTCACCGTTCTGGGCGGATCGACGACCACGTGTACGCTCTGCGGCAGCATTCCCGAGCCCAACGGCTTGATGCTGTTCGCCTCAGGCATGTTGGCGCTCGGCGGCTTGCGCCGGAAGCTGTTCTAACGCGGCGCGAGCTGATTTCGCTTGCGGGCTCGTCGAAGACGATGTGCCGTTGCCGAACCTTGTTCTCTTGTGACCAACCGCAGCGGTCGCGCGGGCGATTCGCGTTACATTCCTTCGTGAAGCTCGCCTGCAGCCGACCCATGCCTAGCAAGCGAAGAATCTTTCTGCTCCTATCACTGGTTTTCTTACTCGCAGGCGCCGCCTTCGGGCAAGCGCCGAAGCTGTCGTGCTCGCAATGCGCCGACTGGAACCGGCCGCAGCCGCCGTTTCGCATCTTCGGCGACTCTTACTATGTAGGACAGCATCGTCGGCGAGCTTGCGGCAGGCGGAGCCATCGAAGTGCGGCTGCGGCTTGCCCTCCAGCCGCCACGCTTTGATCGCGTCCCACTCGTCCGAGACATCGGGATGCGCGGTCAACCGGAACAACTGCAGCAGCGGCTTGCGAAGGAGAAGGCGGCAAAGTAGCGCACTCGTTCTGTGTTCGTCTGGGTAGAAACCTTGGACACTCCGGGACGCTTTGCGAATGAGACAATCGGATGATGGTTGCGCGCCCCGCCGGTCGTCTTGCCCGCCCCCTCCGATCTGTCATCGCATTGCTCTTGCTTTGCTGCTCGGCCTTCGCCGGCGACATGGTCGCGCCCAGCCACGGCACGCATGGCATGGTGGCGACGGTGCAGCCTGAGGCGTCGCGCGTCGGCGTCGAAATTCTGCAGGCCGGCGGCAACGCCATCGATGCGGCCGTCGCCGTGGGCTTCGCGCTAGAGGTCGTCTACCCCGAAGCCGGTAACATCGGCGGAGGTGGATTCCTGCTCTTCCGCCGGCCCAGCGGCGAGCTGCACTTCCTCGACTATCGCGAGAAGGCGCCGGCCAAAGCCACAGCCAACATGTATCTCGACAGCCACGGCAACGTGGTGCCCGACCTGAGCACGATCGGCTACAAATCGGTTGCGGTGCCGGGCTCGGTGGCGGGCATGGTGTATGCCGAGCAGCATTGGGGCAAGCTCTCGCTCAAGCAGGTGATGGAGCCGGCGATTCGCCTGGCGCACGAGGGCTTCGTGCTGGACTATGACGAGGCGCAATCGTTTCGCGATCGCGACCTCGCGAAGTTTTCCGAGTCGCGCCACATCTTTCAGCGCGATGGCGATTACTACCGCGCGGGCGAGGTCTTCAAGCAGCCGGAGCTGGCGAAGACGCTGGAGCGCATCGCCGAAAATCCTGACGACTTCTATCACGGCTCGCTGGCGCGCGAGCTGGCCGCGGCCATTCAGAAGGGCGGAGGGCTGATCACCGCCGACGACCTTGCGCACTACACGGTGAAGGAGCGGCAGCCGATTCGCGGCACCTACCGCGGCTACGAAGTCATCAGCGCGCCGCCGCCGTCGTCAGGTGGCGTGGCGCTGGTCGAGATACTTAACATCCTCGAGGGCTTCGACCTGGCCAAAGAGAAAGAAGACTCGGCGCAGAGCCTTCACCTGATCTCCGAGGCGTATCAGCGGGCGTTTTTCGATCGCGCCGAGTTCATGGGCGATCCCGATTTCGCGAAGATTCCGGTAGCGCAGCTTATCGATAAGCGCTACGGCAACGCCTGGCGCGAGACGATTCCGCTGCGTATAGCGACCCCGAGCGCCAGCCTGCGGCGGCCATCGATTTTTTCCCAGCTCGATTCTTATGCGAGCGCGCATCCGCAGCCGCTCGCGACGGCGGAGCCCGACCATACCACGCACTACTCGGTGGTCGATTCCGAAGGCAACGCGGTATCCGTGACTACGACGTTAAACGATCTGTTCGGCTCGCGCGTGACCGCTGAGGGCCTGGGATTTCTGCTGAATGACGAGATGGACGACTTCTCCTCCAAGCCCGGCGCGTCCAACATGTACGGACTGCTGCAGGGCCCGGCGAACGCGATTGGCGCGGGCAAGCGGCCGCTCTCGGCCATGACGCCGACCATGGTGCTGAAGAACGGCAAGCTGTTTCTCGTGCTCGGCTCGCCGGGCGGGCCAACCATCATCACCACCGTCGCCAACGTTCTGCTGGGCGTTGTGGACTACGGCTTGAACATCCAGCAGGCAGTGAATGCGCCGCGCTTCCACAACCAGTGGATGCCCGATCAGATCGAAGTAGAAGAAACCGGGATTTCGCCCGACACAATCGGTATTCTGGAGCACATGGGACACAAGGTGAACATCAGGCGTGAGTATTGGGGCGACGCCGAATGCATCGCCGTCGACGAGAAGACCGGCGAACTGCTGGGCGCGAGCGACGGCCGCAACCAGGGAAAAGCGGTGGGCTACTGATGCGGCGCGCCATGTCTACGCTGATTTATGCGCGCTCGGAGCGGCTGCACCCCGGGCTGCTGGACCAGTTCGTCGCCGGCGGCGCCGAGGCCATCGAGATCTTCGCCGCGCGCGGCCACTTCAACTACACCGATCGCCAGCACGTGCGCGAGATCGCCAACTGGTTTCGCTCCACCGGCATAACGTTCCACTCCATGCACTCGCCGATGTACAGCGATGAGGAGTGGGGACGCAGCGGAACGCCGGGGCTCAACATCGCGGCGGTGGAGAAGCGCGACCGCATCGCTGCCATGGACGAGATCAAGCGGGCGCTCGAAGTCGCCGAGCATGCGCCGTTCAAGTTTCTGGTGCAGCACGTCGGCGTGAGCAACGAAGCCAGCGACGAGCACAAGATGGATGCGGCGCTCAGCTCGCTGGAGCATCTGCGCGCCTTCGCCAAGCCGCTGGGGGTAGAGCTGCTGGTGGAGAACATTCCCAATGAGCTGTCCACGCCGGAGAGCCTGATTGAACTGCTGCGCGCGGGGCGCTTCACCGATGTCGGCGTGTGCTTCGATGTGGGACATGCGCATCTCGCGCCCGGCGTGAAGCTGGCCTTCGATGTGCTGAAGGACCGTATCCGCTCGACGCACGTGCACGACAACAACAAAGACCGCGATTCGCACCTGTGGCCGGGCGAGGGCACAATCGACTGGAAGGAAGCGGTCGAGCTGCTGCGCACCGCGCCCCACGTGCCACCGATTCTGCTGGAGATCGAGGGCGAAATCGCGAAGGTGTCGGAGAAGATGGCGGAGACGTACAAGAAGCTGGAGTCAGGTGTATAACGTTTCCGGATGCAGCTGAGATCGCTGTCAGCCAATAGGCGAAGAAACAGCGCAAACTTGCGCAATGGCCTGTTAACATCAACTACTTTAAGACTTGGCAGTAGGCCGACAGTCAGATGCAACGGTCTCAATATGATAGGCAGGGCACGATGACCACAGAAGCCTTTGTAAAGCGTATGTTCGACAGCGCCGTTACAGGCGGCGTGGAAGGATGTCTGCGCCAGCTTCACAAGCCATCAGGCCGGAAGCCTCAGTCCACAGCCGTCGAGGAATCGAAGTGGTTCAATGAACTAACCACAGCCGATCAAGAGTTCGTTGAGCGTTGCATGAAGAGAGCCGCTGAGATGGCTTTGTTCAGCGTGTTCACCGTTCTTGATGGTGAAAGTTTCATCGAGGACATCGGCCCAAAGGGAGAGTTCAAGCTGTATTTCGAGAAAGATGGGAAAAGCGTTCTCTTGAATACTCCGAATAACCTGCTCCACGACCTTATGCCACGGTAGACCAGAGGGTAGATACTTGGCGTAACATCCCCATATCGCAAGTTACCGGGTCGGGTGTACCGTTTTCGGGTGTAACTTGCGATATCAGGTGATTTCGCCAAGCGTCTAACAGGCAGAGGCGTTTATATGAAGCGATTCTGTTTGTTGGCTATCAGCTTGATGGTGTGCGCGGCGGTCTCCGCCCGGGCTACGCCCGATCCGACCACCACTAAAACACCTGCGTTCCCGGGTACTCTGGCCAATGCGCGGTATGTCTACGTTGCCTCCTATGATGGCGACCAGTTCGCTCCGAACCTGCTTCCCGAAGATCGGGACGCGATTAACGCGGTGCAGAGCGCCATTCAGGACTGGGGCAAACTGACGATCGTCTACGAGCCCTCCCAAGCCGACATCATCATCCTGGTGACGAGCCGGCCTTCCGAAGATGTGATGGCCGTATACGATATGCCGCCCAGCGGCAGTTTTCTCTGGCGCGTCATGGCACACAGCGGTCTCCAGTCTGGTGAAACTCCGCTGGTCACGGAATTCGAACGGGGATTCGAGAGCGTGCAGAAGCACAATTAAGATTGCACGCAAGGCCGCGCGAGAGTGGCCATAGCCGGCGTAGCATCGCCATAGCGCTCCTTGACCCGTGAAACCGCGAACCGAAGGCGCAAGGTTGCGCTAACGCCGGAAGCCCCAGAGCCTGCCCTGAGCGTAGTCGAAGGGTTCCGCGGTGTTCGAGACCTGGGTGGAGTACCGCAGTGCGAGCACCCACGTCTGGAAAACCGCCAGACGGGGGGCACCCAAGCGCCGCTGCTGCTGGAGATCGAAGGCGAAACCGCGAAGGTTTCGGAGAAGATGGCCGCGGCGTATGGGAAGCTGGAAGCGGGTGTATAGCGTTTTTGGACGGGTTTGGTAGTCTCGCCGGTTCCGCACAACATACCGCCGAACGCTAGCCGCCGTCGCTGAATACGACCACCATTGTGGTTCCGGATTTCGACGTATCCTGCTGGGAGGTAGCAGTAATAGTAACCCCCAATGTCGGGTTAAGCACGGTTATTGGAGCAGTGTATAACCCGGTGTTGGAGATGGTGCCCGGGTCGAAGCCGGCATGACCCGGCGCGCTCGCCGACCAAGTCACAGCCGAACTGAAGTTGCCTGTCCCATTGACTGTGGCTGAGCACTGGCTGGTTTGCCCTGCCTGCAAGGTTGAGGGCGAGCAACTGGCGCTGACGGAGGAGATCGAGTTCCCTTCTCCGCCACAGGCTGCCATCATCGTCACCCCGGAAATCGCGGCAAGAATGCACAGTTGGGAGTTCACATGCAGCATTCTACTGCGAAAAAGTGCCGGTGCCCGAGGCCTCGCGGTGTTTCGCCGGGCGCCCTAGCGTCTTCCCGCCCTCTGCTACGGCGAGATCTTCCACACCACGCCCGATCCATTGGTTCCCTGGCCGTAAGCTCCGCCCTCAGGAGTCGTGCCGTAGATGTTGCCTTGTGCGTCCACCACGGGCGCGGACATGGGCATTGCGCCATCGCTGGGGCCGCCGGCGAAGTCGTGCAGGTCGGTGAAGGTCCAGCAACAGGTCAGCTTGAAGACATAGCCCTGATCGAACTGTCCGCCGGTGGGGGATGTGCCGTAGATGTTCCCCGCCGCGTCGGTCGTCAGCGCAGCCGGAGGCGAACCTTCGAGCGTCACCAGCACCGACTGGGTGAAGCTGGGGGGAGAGAACTCGGAGATGTTCACGTCGATCCCAAAGCAAGCCTGACTGGTATCAGCGGTGTACACATTGCCCAGCGAATCGATGGTCACGCTGGTGGGTCCGCCGCCGGTCTGATACGGCCCGAAGCTGTTCAGGACCCGGTAGCCGCCGGCCGTTGTGTATAGGGTGCCTGTGCCATTCGTGCCGCCGTGTTTGGTGATGCCGAACAGGCCGCTGGAGCCGTAGGCCACGCCAAGCGGAGCAGCACCATCGCCGCGGAAAGCAGGAAACGCGTGCAGCACCTGCAAGCCGCTACTGGTGTACTCGAAGAGCGTGCCGGCGAAGTTCTCGCCGCCGGTGGTGGCATTGCCGTAGATGTTGCCCGAGCTGTCGAGTGCAATGGTTCCATTGGGAGCAGCGCCATCACCGAGGTTGAGGAAGTCGTACAGCAGTGTCTCGTCCCAACTGCTGAAGATGCTTGGTTGAATATTGGGTGGAGGCGAGAGTCCGAAGATCGTTCCAGCGCTGTTCGCGCCGCCGACAACGGTCGTGCCGTAGAGCCGCCCATCGGGAGCCAGGACCGGAGTGCTGAAAGGGCTGGCGCCGTTCGCACCCGTGAAGGTGTACAGGCGGTGGAAGGTGTAGCCGGACGCGCCGCGCTTGAGTTGGAAGGCGGTACCGCCTTCGTCCGCCGGATTGCCGCCGCTCGCCGCCACGCCGTACACATTGCCCGCCTCGTCGAGGGTCACGCCGGCGGCCGGATATCCGCCATCGGCGCCGCCCGTGAAGTTGTAGAGCACCTGGTACGTCTGGGTAGGCGAGCGCGGCGCCGGCACGGCCTTGGCTTCGGGCGCGGGCTTCTGATTATCCGGGCTGAAGCAGGTGTTCATGCCCAGAATGCTGAAGGCCTCCGAAGGAATGGTTCCCACCGAGTTGTTGGAGGCGAACGACGGGCAGCCCGGCGAATCGCAGTCGATGCCCGAGTTCTCATCCCAGTACACGGGGTCGCCGTCGTTCACGACTGCGTTCGACAGATTTACCCAGTATGTCCCTCCGGCGAGGTTCAGACCACTAATATTGGCGCTGGTCGCAGTGCAGACGTTGAAGCCGAACTGGTTGCCTTGGCAGTCGCTCTGCGTGAAGCTCACGACCTGATCGAAGTAGGTGGTGCCGCCGAACTCCGACGATGTTATGGAGACCTCGACCGAATTCAGGATGTCGCCGGGGAACAGCCAGGCTCCAAACGTCATTCCCTGAATGGGGCCGTTGCCGTTGCCCAGGGTGATTGTGTCGCTGACGACAAATCCGAAGTTGATCGTCCAGGCGTCGACGGTTCCGTTGATGGGCCCATTGTCGTAGAGATCATTGCCTTGCTGCGGCCAGCCGCGTTTGCTCTGCCTGAATGCATCCGCAGGGCTTTTGTAGCTGGCACGCGGCGGGGCGGCCTGCGTCAAGTGCGATGCGCCATGAGCCAGCTTGGCGGCGAACTGAGGCGTCCTTGCCGCCTCAAGCGCCGAGGCGGGGACACGATTTTGAGCTTGCGCAGCCGGCGTAATCAGCGCCGCGCATGCCGCCGTCAGAGCAATGGCGCGAGCGAGTGGTCGAAACGCGGAGATGAGAGGTTGCATTGAGCTGGACATGGCTAGGGCTCCTCGCAGTGGGGATGACGTTTCGGGCCGGCGATCGACACCCAGGAGAGGAAGAGTGTGCAGGCGGGGAAAAAGCCGGGAGTCCTCTCGCACGATGCCGGGCGGCATTCTACAACGAGCGGGGGACTTTTGGCAGAGAATTTGTGACGCGCTCTCAGTATCGATCAGAATCGCGTGCCGAATTTCGTGGTTCGTATGCGGCTCTGCGAATGCGCGTCCGGTTCGCTGGATGTTTCGCCGCGACGCGTCAGAAACGTGGACCACAGGTTGGCTGCCCGGCTAATTACATAGAGCACGCCGAACACCAGCACCGCCAGCGCCGCGTATTTCAGCAGATCCATAACTACTCCGGGCGAATTCCGATGGCCGCCATCATCCTGCCGGTGCTGCCGAACTCGGCGCGATGGGAGAAGAAGCGCGGGGTGTCGCAGGCGGTGCAGCCGTCGATGACCGAGATGTTTTCTTCGGGGATTCCGGCATCGAGGAGCTGGCGCCGGTTGGCTTCGACAAGATCGAGGTGCAGCTCCGGCCCAAGATCACCGTGCCCGGGGGCGCGCTGGTTCAGGAACAGCAGCGGATAGCGCACGTGAATGGCGTTGGAGTCGAACACTTCCTCGAACAGCTCACTCGCATACGAGAATTGCGATTCGAATTCGCTGCGAACTTCAGATCCCACGGAGTAGCAGCAGCGCCGAATGCAGGGGCCGATAGCCGCGCGCAGGTCTTCGGGCCGGCTGCCGAAATGTCGTCGCATGTCGCCCACGCCCTTTTCGGCGATGCGCGCGACTGTGCCGCGCCATCCGGCATGAAACGTACCGACCGCCCGGCGTTTGGTATCGGCAATGAGGATTGGCACGCAGTCGGCAACTTTGATGGCAAGCAGCACGCCGGGCGCGTTAGTGATCAAGCCATCGCCGATGAGGGGAGCGGGATTCGCGCCATCGACGCGATGCACGATGGCCGAGTGGATCTGCTTGACCTGCAGGAGCGGCCAGGGATGCCCGCCGGAATCGGCCGCGCCTAACGAACCCAGAAATACCGCACGGTTGCGCTCGACGTTCACGGCGGTGTCGTGTTCCGTCAGGCCGAGGTTCAGCGTCTCGCCGCCATAGCAGGTGGAGACACCTCCCTGCCGCGTGCTGAATCCATGAGCGAGCCACGGCAGCGCCGACAGCGCAGGCGCGCGCAGAATCTCAAGCTGTGTCGAGCTGTGGGGCGTGCGCACGATTCCATTGTATTGGCAGTCGGCATTCGGCAGTCGGCACTCGGCAGTCGGCATAGTCAGCAACCAGCGTTACACGGCTCCGCTGGGGATGACACGATGAAACCAGCCGCGGAACGGCACGGCTGAAGTCGTGCCCTGATACGAAACAATCTTCGAAATACGTGTTACCCCTTAGCTGCGAACTGCCCGTGCCGAGTGCTGACTGCCGAATGCCGAGTGCCGACAGCCCGTTACAATCGACCTTCGCCTTATGTTGCTGTACTACATCACCGACCGCAGGGCTTTTCCGGGTAGCGAGGCTGAGCGACACGCCGCGCTGATTCGTCGCATCGCTGAAGCGGCTCGCGCCGGCGTCGACTACATCCAACTTCGCGAGAAGGACCTGCCGGTCCGCGAATTGGAGCGGCTGGCGCACGAGGCGGTGCGCGCGGCGCGCGACAACTCCAGTCACACGAAGTTGCTGATCAACAGCCGTACGGACATCGCGCTGGCCTGCGGCGCCGATGGCGTTCACCTGCCGGGCGACGACATCGCCGCCTCGGACGCGCGCGCCTTGTGGATGAAATGCAGCCCGCGCGCCCCGATCATCGGAGTATCGGCGCATTCGGTGGACGAGGTGCAGCTTGCGTTTTCGCACGGCGCGAACTTCGCCGCGCTTGCGCCCATCTTTGAGAAGCCGAATACGGCGGTGACGGGTCTCGGGCTGGCAGTGTTGCGCGGGGCCTGCTCGGGATTCGCCGCTGCGGATGAGTTTGCGATTCTGGCGCTGGGCGGCGTCAATCTCGAGAATGGCGGCGAGTGTCTGGCGGCCGGGGCTTCCGGGCTCGCCGGGATACGGATGTTTCAAGCAGGTTCGATCGGGGAAACGGTGCGGCGGCTGCAGGGGCTGGCCTCGGATTGCCAGCGGCCGACCGGCGGTCATTAGCAGACCCGGCTTCAGCCAACGATCTAGTGCCGTCCCTGAAGGGACTCTAGCCTTCGGGGGGCGCGTACCCAGGACTCCGCTCCCGCCCCAATTCGCGCAAAAGAAGCGCGAATCGTGGATCCGGGTAGCTACGTCCTGGGCTAACGGCACAGTCACCCCCTTCGGGGTTCGGCTATTCGCCATCCGCTCACCGAGGTGACTGAACAGCCGAGGTAGGTCCGGCCTTAGGCCAGCATTCGAGACGGCAGCAGGCGTGGTGTCGGCCCCACAGCCGAACTAGTTTTGCGGGCGGCCTGATCGCGGACCCGAAGGCCCGCTCTTCCCGGCGCAAAGGCCGTCGCTGCCCTGAAGGCCGCCCTACTCAAATAATAAGCCCGCTCTAGTCGCGATCCAAGTCCCGCACCAGAGCACGCAGCACCATATTCACCAGCGAGAGCACGATGGCCCCGAGAAACGCCGGCCAGAATCCGCTGACCTCGAACGATGGCCGCAGCAGCGCCGATGCCACCAGCAGCATCAGGGCGTTAATCACCCACCAGAAAAGCCCGAGGGTAAGGAAGGTCAGCGGCAGAGTGATGATCTTGAGGAACAGCCCCAGGGTGGCGTTCACCAGGCCGATCACCAGCGCGGCGATCAGAGCGGCGGTAAAGCCGCGCAGATGAAAGCCCGGCATCAGCTTGGCCACAATCACCAGGCTGATGGCGCTCACCAGCCAGTTCAGCAGCAATCGCATGTCGTTCTCCTGTCCACCAGCTTAGCGTCAATATGCGTCATAAATAGTGCAAGTCCATCTCGCAGGCTGTAAACTCTATCCCACAATCGAGCATACCGATTCGTTGCAAATTGAACCACAAGTTCCCGGTGCTCGAGCATCAGCGGGGTTAGCTACAGCAGTGCCAATTGAAACGGGCCCGGCTTAGCGGCCGAACGGGGTGGGTTATGGACGTGGTGACGATCGCTGTTTTGGTGATCATCGTTGTCAGCTTTGTGGTGGGATCTCTGAGCAGCTCGATCGAGACCGAGCGGATGCTGCCGCATCGCTACTGAGTTTTCCCGGGGTACGCAAAGGTGCGGGTGACCGCGCCTTTTCATTTTCCCCCCGCCGATTCGCTCTCCTTTATCGCTCAGCTACAATGATTGGACTCCATCGCTGGGGATCCTGCGCCCATGACCCACGCCTGGCACGACATCGCTCCCGGGGAGAACGTTCCGCTGGAGTTCTACACCGTAGTCGAGATCCCGTTCGGCTCCAGCGTGAAGTACGAGCTCGACAAAAAGAGCGGGCTCATCAAGCTCGATCGCGTGCTGTATTCCGCGGTGTACTATCCGGCGAATTACGGCTTCATCCCGCAGACGCTGGCGGAAGACGACGACCCGCTCGACGTGCTGGTGCTCTGCCAGGAGGCGGTCGTCCCGCTTACGCTCATTCACGCCCGCGCCATCGGGCTGATGACCATGATCGATTCCGGCAAGCGCGATCACAAGATCATCTCAGTCGCCACGCAGGACCCGGAATTCAACTCCTACCAGGAAGCCGCGGAGATGCCGGAGCATCGGCTGGCCATGCTGCGGCGCTTCTTCCTCGACTACAAACAGCTGGAAGCGAAGAGCGTCGAAGTCGACGAGATTCTGCCGCTGAAGCACGCGCTGCCGGTGATCGAGGAAGCGCTCACCCGCTACAGCAGCCAGCGTCGCAAGGGATTCACACATCCGCAGTAGAATGCTGAACGAACTTCCTTGAGGCGAGGGGCCCCGCGCATGAGCAGTTCCGCAGTGTCGACCGTCTCCGCGCAGACGGCTGCGACGGGCAGCGCGGGAAGCCGCTTCGAGAACTTGGCCAACGCGCTGTCCTACGGCGTGCTGGCCGGCGGCGCGATCACCGTCGCGCTGGCGATTTATGTCGCTGTGCTCGGCCACTCCAAGCTGCCCTTCTGGGACGAGTGGATGCAGATCGACTTCGCCGCCAATGAAGGCCCCGGCCATACGCTCGACTGGCTGTGGCGGCAATTCAATCAGCATCGCGTGGTCATCCCTAAACTTTTCCTGCTCGCCGATCTGCGCTGGTTTCGCGCCACGCAGACGTCGCAGATCGTCAGCAACTTTGGACTGCAATTTCTGCACCTGGCGCTGCTGGGCTGGAGCCTGCGTGTGCTCGGCGGCTGGCGCGGCCCGCTGTGGCGCACTGCGATAGGATTGCTGGCGTTCTGCCTGTTTTGTCCTTCGCAGTGGCCGAACCTGGTGATGGGATTCACCGGGCTGTGCAACTTCCTGCCGCCGTTGTTCGCGAGCTTGTCGACGACCGGCTTGCTGCTGTACTGGCGAGGTTTGCGTGAAGGGAAGCCGCTCTCGGCGCGCTGGCCGTATCTGGCGCTGTGCATTGCCGCAGCGACCTGCGGAACGTTTTCGCTGTCGAACGGAAATCTGGTGTGGCCGCTTCTGGTGGTTGCGGCGCTGTTGCTGCGGGTGGGAGTTATGGCCCTGGTGGCGATCGTGGGCGTGGCCGCCGCGGGGATTGCGGCGTTCTTCTATAACTACACGGTGTACATCACGGCCGGCTCGCTCAGCTCACCCGGCGAGCCCGTCGCGTTGGCGAAGTTCATCCTGGTCTACTTTGGCAGCTCGTGGGTCACAGCCAACATTCGCACGGCAGAGATTCTGGGACTGGCCGGAGTTCTGATTTTTCTGGTCGTGGCCTTGCGCATGCCGTCGTACTTCAAATCGGCGCCGGGGATTTCCGTACAGTTCGGAGTGCTGCTGCTGTTCGCGCTGGCCACCGGAATGGTCACCGCGCCGGGGCGAGTTGTGTTTGGCCTCGAAGGAGCATTCTCCGGACGGTATCAATCGTTCGCGCTGCTGTTCTGGGGATGCATGGCAGTGCTGCTGCTGGGGCAGTACGCTTCGGCAGCTGCCGAACGCCGATACCTGGTGCTGTCACAGGCCGCGCTGCTGGCGGCGATGCTGTTCGCGGCCATGAAGGCCGAGCCTCTGCTGCTGAAGGTGCGCTGGCAAGGCTTCAACGTAAATGCCGCGGCCGCCGCGCTCGAGATGGGAGCGCCGGACACGGCGCAGTTGGGATGGGCGCATGCGCAGCCCGACTATCCGCGCGGCTTCGTTCCGTTCCTGCGCGACGCGCGCCTCTCGGTGTTCGCCGACCCTGAGCCGTTCTTGCTTGGGCTTCCCTTGAGCTCGCAGTTTCAGATACTGGGCGCCGAAGATTGCGCGGGCGCGGTCGGATCGACGAAAAACTTAACTGGCTCGTGGCCGGGAACGCTTCGAATCGACGGCTGGGCGTGGAATGCGCGCGAGGGTAAGGCTCCGTCAAAGATCATCGTGACCAGCGACGGAATCATTTCGGGGCTGGGCGTCGGCGGCGATATTCGTCCGGCTAAGCAAGTGCGCGGACGAAGCACCAGTGGCTTCACTGGATTCACGGCCTACGTGCGCGATGTGTCGAGAACGAACGCGGTCGATGTGTACGCCGTGTCGCGCGCAGATGGCAAGGCCGTTTGCCGTATCGCAACCGTTCGACCGGAAGGTGAGCAGTAGAAGCGGCTTGCAAGCAGAATTTCGCTAAACGGCAGTAGAGGCGCTTCAGAACCGCTTCATAGGTGTTTGTCGTACTCGGCCAGACAGATGCTTTTTTCAGTCGGGGCGGGATAGATGCCTCGCATCAGGGCACGACAACCGAGCCGCGAAGCGGCGGCTGCGATCGTAGCCCCGATCGCGAGACCGGGGTGCAAGTTGCCCCGAAGACCTAGGGCCGCATAGCGGCGTGGTCAGGCATATGGGCCGCTACGCGGCGAGGGAGGTGGAAACCGCACCTCACCCCGGGCTTGCGCCCGGGGCTAACACCGGAGTCGCTGCTTCGCAGCTCGAGTCCAGTGCGGGAACGTCGGCGCATGCTTCGACGCATTCTGCAGGTTGACGATGTCTGCGCCGCGAAGAGCTGAACAGGTAGGACCGATTGCCGAATGCCGAATGCCGATTGCCGATTGCCGATGGCTAGCTGCTAATTGCTGATTGCTTCCTCCATGCCCACCGACGAACAACTCGGCGCAGCACCGGCGGTCGACGCGGCGACCCACGCCGATCACACCGCTGTCCAGCCGCGCTGGGCTTGGGCGGGAATGCTGGTGCTGCCGACCGTCGCAATCGCGGTGCGTCTGTTTTTCTGGTTCTACACCCAGCGCACTTGGGAAGACGCTCTCATCACGGTGCAGCATGCGGAGAATGCCGTACGCGGCCTGGGGCTCAACCACGATCCTATCGGGCCGCCGGTTCACGGCTTTACCAGCGCGCTCAGCGTTCTGGTTCCGCTGCTGGGCGAAGTCATCCATCCCGGCTTCGGCCTCTCGCTGCTGAAACTGGTCTCAGCAATTTGCGGCGGCATCAGCGTGTGGCTGGGGATGCGAATTTGCCAGCGGCTGGGGCTATCGTTCCCCGTAACGCTGCTGGCCGGCGGCTACCTCGCCGTCGAGCATCAGCAGATTCTCTTCGGCATGGCCGGCATGGAGACGCAGATTGCGGTGACGGCGGTGCTGCTCTCCATCTACAGCCTGTTCGACAGGAAGCCGTGGCTTACCGGAATCAGCCTGGCGCTGTGTGCGCTGGCGAGGCCTGACTTCGCGCCATGGGTTGTGCTGGTGCTCGCCCTTGTAGGCTGGCGCTGCTGGAAAGAGGGCGACTGGCGCCCGATCGAAACCATTGTGTTCGCGCTGCTGATTATCTGCGGGCCGTGGGTCGCGTTCACCACGTGGTACTACGGTGGTCCGCTGCCGCACACGATTCTCGCCAAGGCCTGGGGATTTGGCGACCACTGGTACGCCGGGCTGTCCGCGTTCGGCATCGTATCGAAGCTCTGGTCGCGCCTGTTGTACATATTCGCGATCCTCGGCCCGGCCTACGGCGGCAACGGCACCGGCTACGCCTACTTTTCTTTCGATCCGCACGGAACGATTTCGTGCGTGGTTCTGCTGTTCGGGGTGATCGGCGCGCTAGCGGCCCTGCGCAGCAAGTCTCTTCCGGCCGTGGCGATCGCCGGCTTCTTCCTCGCTTACTCGGCGTATTACTTGTTTCTGGTGGGAGTGATTGCGCTGTGGTATTGCATCCCGCTGGCCGCCATCGCCGTGTTGACGGCGGCCATCGGAGTGAACGCGATTCTCACGATCCTGTTCACCGGACACGCGCGCGCAGTCGTGGGGTATGCCCTGGCCGCGGCGTATCTGGCTGCGCTGGTCGCGGTGATGCCGGCGACGTTCACCGGCGAAAGAAACGTGCAGCGCTTCGTCGAGGACGGCGTGCGCAAGCAGGTCGGCCTGTATATTGCCGGAGTGACGCGGCCGGACCAGACGGTCGGCTGCGAGCCGCTGGGCTACATCGGGTACTACTCGCGGCGGGTGATGATCGCCTATCCCGGCATGTGCAACCGCGATGTGGTGCGCTTTGTGCACGAGCATCCGCAGCGCCGCAACCTCATCGACATGTTGGATTATTTCCGGCCCGACTACATCGCCCTGCGGCCGCTGGAATATCGAATCGCGTCGCGGCGCGGCAATACCTGGATCGTGAGCGACTATGAGCGAGTCGCCGATTTCCGCGTGCCCGACGAGCAAAGGGCACAGCTCTTGTTTCCCGAAGGCAATCTGGATACGGAGTTCTACGTGTTCAAGCGGATCTCAGCCGCACTGCCGCAGCGGCCGTAAGAAGGGGGATGGCTCGTGGTCTACGCGGGAATGCGCTCCAGGTGCTTCAGCCTGGGCAGGCGACTCACAGATTTTCCAGACTTGCTTTGGGCCAGCCTCAGCTCATAAACGCTTTGCAGGTTGAGCCAGAACTCGGGAGCGGTGCCGAAGAAATGTCCCAGGCGCAGCGCGGTATCGCCAGTGATGGCACGCTGCCCATGCAGGATGGCGGTTATTCGGTTCGTAGGCACGTTCAAGTTGCGCGCCAGCTCAGCGGCGCTCATGCCCAACTCCTGGAGTTCTTCCGCCAGATGCTCGCCGGGATGAATCAAACGAACTGCCATGTCCTTCTCCTAGTGATAGTCAACGATCTCGACATTCGATGGGCCCAGGTCGCCGTCAGGCCACTCGAAACAGATGCGCCAGCGATCATTGATACGAATGCTGAACTGCCGTTTCCGGTCGCCCGTCAGCGCCTCGAAACGATTTCCGGGCAAAGCAGCCAGGTCACGGACGGAAGTTGCCGCCTCCAGCCGATCCAGCTTGAGTTGCGCAGACCGTTCAATCGCTGCGAACGCTTTCACTCGCTTTCCTATAGCGAAGTCTCGGGTGCGCTTGTCGCGATAGCTGACGATCACCGATCAGGATAGCGCCCAGTTACGCCTGACGTAAAGCGTAATTGGACATTCTGGAGAGAGCACTTTGGCCCGCTACGCCGCCGGCTTCCACTTGTTGAGGAACGCCAGAATGTCTTCCGGCGCCAGGGCGCGCGCCTTGGAGAACTCGCCTCCCTGCTGGCTGTAGAGCAGCTTGCCCTTGTCGTTCAGCACCGCCAGCGACGGCACCTTCTGCATGGGCACGCCGTACTGCTGCATCAGGTCGAGGTTCTTGTTGAACTCGCCGATGTCGACGTGTACCACTTCGTAATTGCGCTGCAGAATCGGTGCGGTGTCGGGCCGATGGAACGCCAGGTCAAGCACGTGGCAGTCGTAACACCAGTTGGCGCCGAAGACGATTAGCACGTTCTTGTGCTCCTTGGCGGCGCGCGCCAGGGCCTGCTTGATCTCCTCGTGCGCGTCGAGGCCCGGCGCGTAGATAATCTTGCTGGTCGAAGTGGGCTGCTCGAGCTTCGACGCGTCGCTGCGTTTGCTCGCGATGAGTTTCCAGCCGCCGCCCTGCTGCTGCCAAAGCTGCCCTTCGGTGACGTAGACCACGTGATCGGCCGACGATGCGCCGGTGTGAACCTCCGCCTCAAACACGACTTGTTGCAGTCCCGCCTGCGGCGTCACAGATTCCAGCACGTTCAACTTGATCTTGCGCGCCTTCAGTCCGGTCCAGAAGGAGATGTCAGTGTCGGTGCTGCTGTCGCCGGAAACCGTTTGCACCTTCGCCGGTGGGCTCGTGCTGTACATCGCCTTCAAAGTTGAGGCATTGCCGGCAATGACCGCGGATTTCCACTGCTCGAGCGGAGCGAAGGGGGCGGTGGACTTTGAAGGCGAAGAGGCCTGCCCCACAACGTAGGATATACACCCCAGAACCAGAATAATGAAAGTAAAAATCCGATGCTTTGTCACACAACTCCCTGTCGAATCTCCACGTAAAGGTTTGTATCAGGGCATGACTTCCAGTCGTGCCGCGCGAAACGTAATAGAACCGGGCTTCAGCCCTTGCAAATCGCTTTCAGGGGCTGAAGCCCGATGCATCTTCTGACTCATCCGGCACGGCTGAAGCCGTGCCCTGATACAAAACATACCGCAAAAGCTCCTAATGTCCCCCGTGGTACGGGTGTCCCTTCAAGATAGTAAATCCGCGGTAGAGCTGCTCCAGCAGGACCACACGCGCCAGCTCGTGAGGCAGCGTGATCTTGCCGAACGACAAAACCGTTTTGGCCGCGCCCCGCGTGGTGTCGCTCCAGCCGTCGGCCGGGCCGATGGCGAACAGCAGCTCCTGCGTATCGTGTGACTGGTGATACTCGAGGAAGTTAGCGATCTCTTCCGAGGTGAGCTGGCGGCCGCGCGAATCGAGCAGCACCAGCACCGGCGATGTGCGTCCGCTTTTCTCCGCCAGCTTCAGCAGCGCGGCTTCGTTGGACAGCTCCTGCGCGTCGCAGGCGGCGAAGTGCGACAGCCGCTTGAGGTATTCGGCGGTCAGTGATTGGATGGGCGCGCTCCTGGTGCGGCCGATCCATGCGATGTGAAGCCTCACGCCTCGGAGCTCTTGGGCTTGCTGGAACTGCGCTTGCGTGCAGCGGGCTTCGCCGCGGCGTCGCCGGATTTCGCAGCAGTTCGTTTGGCCGATTTCTTTGCTGCGGTTTTGCGCGCGGGTTTTTCGAGATCGGCCAGCTCCAGCCGCTTTGCCGTCTTCCAGAGCCGCTCCAGATCGTAGAATTTGCGCGCCGCCTCCGAAAAGATGTGCACGACAAAATCGACGTAGTCGATGAGCACCCAATCGGCCTGGTTGTAGCCTTCGCGATGCTTGGGCTCAACGCCGAGCGCGCTCAGCTCCTGGTCCACTCCATCGGCAATGGCCTGCACCTGGCGCGGGTTCGAGCCCGAGCAGAGCACAAAATAATCGGTGAAGCCGCTGGCCTGCTCATCGAGCTGTAGCACGGCGATGTTCTCGGCTTTCTTTTCCTGGCAGGCACGTACGGCAATCGCAACCTGCGACCTCAACTCGTCCTTCTTCATGCGTTGGCTCTCATAGGATTCTCGCTCTTCGCTCTGCGCCTTTCGCTCTTGATGGTTCGCTCTTCGGTCGGTGCCCCAGGTTCGGCCGCCCCGGCGGACTAACCTGGGCCCACGTTAGCCCAAAGGATGGTCGAACGTGGGGCACCGGCAGTCGGCTCTGACGATCTAACCACTTCTGGCCTTCCGATACAGCTTCTCTTTCACGATGTACTCCGCCACCGCATCCGGCACCAGCCGTTTCAAGGCCGCGCCGCGCTCGACCGCCGCGCGTATCTGCGTTGCCGAGACATTCTCATGCGTCTCCGGCAACAGATGCAAAGTGACTCCTGGCAGCACCAGCGGCCCGTCCATTTTCTGCTTGCGAAACAGCTTGGTGACAGCAGCGGAAGGACGCAGTTTCTCCGGCAACGATGTAGCCACGTCCGCCAGCGAGAACCCGGGACGCGCCGCCACGATGAAGTCGCACTCGCCCAGCAGTGCCTCCGCCTGGTTCCACTTGGCGATGTCCTTGAAGGCGTCCATGCCGATCAGGAAATACAGATGGTCGCTCTTGCCCAGCGACTTCTTCACCCGGCGCACCGTTTCGATCGAGTAGCTCGGTTTGCGCTCAGCTTTGGCCGAGTCGACGTCGGGCGCTTCGACCAGCGATGGCAGCATTTCCTTTTCGCCCGCCACCGCCAGCGTCACCATGGCATAGCGATGATAAAACGAGGTGACCGGCGTCTTCTGCTTGTGCGGAGGAATGTCGGCCGGGACGAACCATACCTGCTTGAGGCCGAACTTCGCCGCGGCCGCCCGGGCCACGACGACGTGTCCGCGATGTACAGGATCGAAGGTACCGCCAAACAGGGCGATGTTCATGCAGAGCGGTTGTCAGTTCTCAGTTGCCAGTTTTCAGTTTACAAGGAACTGACCGGGCACGGGTCAGCGACTAGGGATCGGAAATAGGGGGTCAGGGGCAGGGGGCAGGAACCGAGTCACTGACAACTGGCAACTGACAACTGACAACTGTTCCTGTACAATTCCGCCAGACCCTCCCGAATGGTGAATTTGTGACTAGAAAACAAGGTCGGGTTGCGCTTCTCATCCTCGGCATGGCACTGGCCGCGCCGGCACTCCTCAACGCCGGCAGCAAGACTCAGCAGCACCTCGAAACCCCGAAAGAGGTGCAGAAGTCGTCCAACCAGTACAACAAGCAACTGAAGAAAGATCAGAAGCGCCAGGCCAAGATGGCGAAGAAGCAGGCCAAGCAGAACGCCAGGCAGAACAAGGGCCGTGTGCAGACCACGCATTCGGTCACTGGCTAGAAGCGCCCGCATCCGCCGCGCGGCCGTCGAGGTACAGAGCTGTCTGCGATCGGCGTCTCTCCGCCTCGCTCCCGAATTTCGAATCCCCCTCCGCCTGTGTTATAACCGCATGTTTGCCTGCGCGCCGGACCGCGTTCCGCCGTGCCTGCCAGTTTCAGCCTACCGGGAGGGACCACTTGGATTTTCAGCTTTCCGATGAGCAGCTACAGCTCAAGAAGATGGTGCGCGACTTTGCTGAGCGCGAGATCGCACCCAATGTCATGACCTGGGACGAGCCTGGGACCTTCCCGCTCGACACGATCAAGGAGCTCGGCAAGTTGGGGCTGATGGGCACGATTTTCCCCACCGAATACGGCGGCGCGGGCATGGGCTATGTCGAGTACGTGACCGCCATCGAGGAACTGGCGCGCGTGGACGGCTCGGTGGCCATCGTGATCGCTGCGCACACCTCGCTGTGCTCGAATCATATTTTCGTCGCCGGAAACGAAGAGCAACGGCGCAAATACATTCCCAAGCTGGCGACTGGCGAGTTTCTCGGCGCCTGGGGATTGACCGAACCCGGCTCCGGCTCCGACGCCGGCGGCGCCCGCTGCACCGCGACTCGCAAGGGAAAAGGCTGGGTGCTGAACGGCAACAAAACGTTTATCACCAACGGTCACTATGCCGACGTCGCCGTGGTGATTGCCGTCACCGACAGGACGGCACACACGCACGGATTATCGGCATTCGTGGTTGAGAAAGGCACCAGGGGATTTCGCGCCGGCAAGAAAGAGAACAAGCTGGGTCTGCGCGCCAGCGATACTTCCGAGCTGATCTTCGAGGACTGCGAGGTTCCGCTGGAGAACCTGCTCGGGCACGAAGGCGAAGGGTTCGTCGACGCGATGAAGGTGCTGGACGGCGGCCGCATCTCGATTGCGGCGCTGGGGCTGGGCATGGCGCAGGGCGCGTATGAAGCGGCGCTGAATTACTCCAAGGAGCGCAAGCAGTTCGGCAAGCCGATCAGCGAGTTCCAGGCGATTGGGTTCAAGCTGGCCGACCTGGCGACGGAAATCGACGCCGCGCGCCTGCTGACGCATCGTGCGGCCGCGATGAAGGACGCCGGGATGAAGACCACGCTGGAGTCGTCGATGGCCAAGCTGTATACCAGCGAAGTTGCAGTGCGAGCGGCCAACGAGTGCGTGCAGATTCACGGCGGCTATGGCTTCATCAAAGATTATCCGGCGGAGAAGTTTTATCGCGACGTGAAGCTGTGCACCATCGGCGAAGGGACCAGCGAGATTCAGCGGTTGGTGATCGCAAGACAGTTGCTGAAGGATTAAGAAGCGGCCGGTGCTATATTCGTATAGCGAGGAAACACATGCTGGCGATTCGACTCCCGCAATCCGTCGAGAAGCGCTTGCAGAAGCTGGCAGAGCGCAGCGGCCGAACCAAGACCTACTATGCCCGTGAGGCGATCCTGCGTTATATAGAGGACCTGGAGGATGCCTACGAGGCCGAACGCATTCTGCACCGCGTCCGTGCGGGCCGCGAACGCACCTATACGCTAGACGAGGTCGCCAAACGTCTTGGCCTGGACGATTGAGCTTACCAGCACCGCAACCCGGCAACTGGCACAACTGGACAAGACAGTCGCCCAGCGGATTAGAAGGTTTCTACAACAGCGGATCGCGCCCCATGACAACCCGCGACTGCTTGGCCAGAAGCTGCACGGGCAGACGCTGGGAGAATTTTGGAAGTACCGGGTGGGTGACTACCGCATCATCGCCAGGATTGAAGACGACCGGTTGGTCGTGTTAGTCATCGAAATCGGGCATCGGCGCGAAGTTTATCGCTGACCCTCCCCAGCATATCCATAAAATCGTGGCCGACTCTAACCCCATCCCGGAATTTGTCCAACGCATTCGCAACGGCGACATTCGTGCGCTCTCACGCGCCATCTCTGCGGTTGAAGATCACACCCCGCAATCGACTGCGCTGCTGAAAGAGCTTTTCCCGCATAGCGGCCACGCTCTGCTGCTGGGTATAACCGGCTCGCCGGGCGCGGGCAAGAGCACGCTGGTCGATCAGTTAGCGCACGCCTATCGCAAGCAGAGCAAGACGGTCGGCGTGGTTGCCGTCGATCCCACCAGCCCGTTCAGCGGCGGCGCGATCCTGGGCGACCGCATTCGCATGCAGTCACACCATGCCGATCCCGGCATCTTCATTCGCAGCATGGCGACGCGCGGCTCGCTCGGCGGATTGGCTTCGACAACCGCCGATGTGGCGACCGTGCTCGATGCCAGCGGACGCGACGTGGTCATGATCGAGACCGTCGGCGTGGGCCAGGACGAGGTCGACATCGTGCGGCTCGCCGATGTGACGATTGTCGTGCTGGTGCCGGGCATGGGCGACGACGTGCAGACCATCAAGGCCGGCATCATGGAAATCGCCGACATCTTCGTCATCAACAAAGCCGACCGCGACGGGGCGGAGCGGGTGGAGCGCGAGATCCGCGCCATGCAAAGCCTGGCCATGCGCAAGGACCACTGGACCCCGCCGATCGTGAAAACCGTCGCCAGCAGCGGCGCGGGCATCGAGGATCTGGTCGCAGCGATTGAGCAGTACCGCACGTATCTGGAGCAGGACGGCCGCGCGCGCACCCGCCGCATCGAAAACTGGCGCGAGCGCATTGCCGAGATGCTGCGCGACGCACTCTTCCAGCGCGTGCTCTCCTACTACCTGAGTGAGAGCGAAGCCGCGCGCTACGCCGCCGAGGTTGCCGATCACCGACGCGATCCCTATTCTTTAGTAGAAAAGATTGTGGAAGGATTGGGGAGCCCGCATGAGCGCAATTGATCATCTTGGAATCGCAGTGAAGTCGCTGGCCGAGGCGAAAAAGTTTTACGAGAAGTTGGGCCTGAGTCCGATGGCGGAAGAGACGGTCGAAGCCGAACAGGTGCGGCTGTCGATGGTGCCCGTGGGCGAGAGCCGCATTGAACTGCTCGAACCGACTTCGCCGGACTCACCGATCGGGAAGTTTCTGGCCAAGCGCGGCGAAGGGCTGCACCACGTCGCGCTGCAAGTCGACGATCTGTCGGCAACGGTGGAGCGTCTGAAGGCGAGCGGCACGCGGCTCGTCTCGGACGAGATCAAGATTGGTGCGGGCGGACATCTGTACGTCTTCGTGCATCCCTCGAGCGCCGGCGGCGTGCTGCTGGAGCTGGTGGAAGACGCGCCCGAGGGCGTGTGAGACGATTGACCGGGTGGAGCACGCCTTCAGGCGTGCATAGCGAAGCCGGAATGTAGTGCGCGCTTTAGCGGCTGAGGTAAGGCCACCGTTACCTCAGCGGCTAAAGCCGGATGTTGAGAAACTTAGACTGCACGCCTGAAGGCGTGCTCCACCCAGGTGGACTCGGCTGTTCATGCTTCTGCTCGCCATCGACACCTCGGGCCGGCACGGCAGCGTTGCGCTGTGCCGCGGCGATGCCAACAGTTTCGAAACTCTGCAACTCGCCCACTTGGAAGGCGGCACCTACTCCGCGCGGCTGATCCCAACTATCGACGAAATCTTACTGGAGAACCAACTCACGATGGCTGACCTCGACGGCTTTGCCATCGTCTCCGGGCCAGGCTCCTTCACGGGCTTGCGCGTAGGGCTCGCCACCGTGAAGGGATTGTGTGAAGTCCTGCAGAAGCCGCTGGTCGCGGTGTCGATGCTGGAGGCGGTGGCCATCGCGCACGGCGCTTCAGGGAAAACCAACACCGCTGTTCTCGACGCCGGTCGCAGCGAAGTGTACGTCGGCGAGTACGAGCTTGCCGCGACCGGCGCGAGGCTGGTTCGCGAGTTCATCGTCAAGCTCAGCGAATTCGACGTTGCCGGGTACGATCCGCAGGAATTGCTGACGCCCGACAATTCGGTTGCGGATTTCTTGCGCCCGAAAGGCGCGACGGTCCGGCTGGTCGCACCGGTAGAGGCGGACGCGATCGGCCGTATCGGTATTCACAAGCTGCTGGCGGGCGAGGTTGCCGACCATGCTACCGTCGATGTGAACTACATTCGGCGCTCCGACGCCGAGATCTTCTCGGCTCCCAAACGCTGACGCGGGTCTCAAGCCCCCGCTCTACCAAATGCTCATCCGCTCCGCCACCCCGCAAGACATCACAGCCATTCGCGCCCTCGAACAGCCGGCCACCAACGCGGCCCACTGGCCCATGCGCGAATATGAGGTGGTGTTTGCGCCCGAAGCGCCGCGGAGAGTTGCGCTGGTCGCCGAAGACGAAGAGCAGCAGATTTGCGGCTTCGTCGTCGCGCGTTGCGGTGTCGACGAATGGGAGATCGAGAACGTAGTCGTCGCTCCGGCGCGTCGCCGGCGGGGGATCGGGCGTGAACTGGTCCGCATGGTCGTTCGGCTGGCTGGGGCGGCGGCAGCCGCAGTCCTGCTGGAGGTGCGGGAGTCGAACACGGCGGCGCGCCAACTCTATGAGAAGTTTGGGTTTGTGGAGATTGGACGGCGTCCCGGCTATTATCACGATCCGGTGGAGGACGCCCTGCTTCTACGGTTTTCCACTCGAAAAATGTGACAAATGCGCTTGATGCAGAATAGGCCGTGTGCTAGCGTTTTCATCGTAGATTCACAGGAGGTACCGTGGATGGCAACTCAGGTACGCGATCAGCTTCTCGCCAGTAACGACGAGTTCCGCCGCTTGGCGGACGAGCACACGCAATATTCCCAGCGCCTCGATTCCCTGATTAACAAGAAGTACCTCTCCGAAGACGAAAAGCTTGAGGAAGTGCGGCTGAAGAAGCTGAAGCTCCGCCTGAAGGACCAGATGGAGACCCTGGAGCAGAGTTACCGCGCCAGCCATCAGGTTGTTTAAGAACATCTCGCCGCGTTAACGCGGTGGAAACCTTCGGGGCTGCTCGCCCCCCACGTGAAGTGTATCTGCAACGCTCCTGACAAAGCTGACGCGCATTCATGCGAAACGGATTGGAGACCGCCGGTGACCAATCCTGTGTACCCGACATATAGAAGAGCATGAATCAGGGCACGGGTTTACTCGGGCCGAAAACGACTCATCAAAATGTTGTGAGCCGGATTTTGCCGGCGGCCCCACGCACCTGCCGCCGACTGAAGTCGGCTCAAATAGAGGTGACGGGACCTTGTGTTGGCCCGAGTAAACTCGTGCCCTGACTCATGTCTTGCCGAACTCTGCGGACTCGTCCGATTCGTCACCGACCTCGATTCCTATCCCCATGACGGCGCGAAATCTGCCCCGCCAGACTCGGTCTGTTTCCAGACTTCCAGCCAACGAATTCGCAGCTAATCACAATCCGGTATCCTAGCGCTTGCCCGCGCATCAACTCTGGAGGAGCTTCGCTTGCCACCGCGCGTCCGTTCTCATCTGATCGTTGCTGTTCTTGCGTGCTTTGCTTTTCCGCTCCTCGCGCAAACGCCGCAGGTCCCCACCGGCCTGTGGGAAGGCACCATTCAGAGCCGCGCCGGCGTGGTGCACTTCGGAATTGAACTGGTGAAGCAGGCCGACGGCAGCCTTCAGGCCACGCTCACGAATGCCAGCGACCGTCAGCCGTTCAGCAGCGCCGAGTGGAACAGCGGCACCCTAACCCTGCGAATGAATTACTACGACGGCGTGCTCACGTTACATTCGCTCAGTCCTGAAGCGATGGAGGGCGAATATTCACGTGTGACAAGCAAGGGCACGGTGCACATTCCAGTTTCGCTCACGCCTCATCACCAGGCGACCGGTGGAAAGCCGTGGAACGGGCCATCACTGACGGGCGACTGGATCTTCACCTGGCCAAGCGAATCCGGCGCAGAAAAGACGACGCGCGCCAGCTTCCAGCAGCAGAAGGACATGGATGGTCCGGAACAGGTCCAGGCGACGGGAACCATTCAACCGGTTAGCGGTGACACGGGGTTGCTGCACGGGATCGTTTCCAAGAACGCTGACGGCAGCGCGCATTTTCATCTCAGCCGCTTTGACGGTATCCACGTCCTGGCCATAGATGGCGAGTTCCTTCCCGACGGCAGCCTCAAAGGCCAGCAGGGCGGCATCAAGGGGCTCGACAACTTCACTGCCGTGCGCGCTACCGATGCGAAAACTGCCGATCCCAACACGCTGGCCGAGACGCTGACCCATGTGAAGGACCCCAGTGAGCCGTTCCGCTTCAGCGGTCTCGATTCATCCGGCAAGATGGTCAACCAGGACAGCCCGGAATTCAAGGGCAAGCCGCTGATCGTCGACATCTTCGGCACCTGGTGTCCCAACTGCCACGACGAGGCGCCGGTGCTGGAGAAGCTCTATCAAAAGTATCGCGATCAGGGGCTGGTGATCGTCGGACTCGGCTACGAGTACGTCGACGACACCCAGCGCAACCTGCGGCAGTTCGATATCTATCGCCAGAAGTTCGGTATCACCTTCCCGCTGCTGCTGGCGGGGACGACGGACCAGGGACAGATCGCGAAGACGCTGCCGCAACTGGTGGGCTTTGGCGCTTATCCCACGTCGATCTTCATCGATCGCAACGGTCATGTGGTGGCGATTCTGGCGGGCTTCAGCGGCCCGTCCACCGGCGAGAAATACCAGGAAGTGCAGCAGCGGATGGACGAGCTCACGCGGCAGATCGTGGCCAAGTGAACATGGTAGAGCGAGCCTTCAGGCTCGCGTTCGCTCCCGCCCTCATCGCCTGAGTTGGCTTTCAGCCGACGACAAAGTGTCGCCCGCTGAAGCGGGCTCTTCCGCAAAAAAGAATGACCATGACGCGGCGCTGAAGCGCCGCTCTGCGTGATTTTGAAACCCCACAATCTATTTATTTTTCGTTTTGCGAGCGGCCGGACGCGGGCTCCTCTATACTAAACAGCTTTGCCCCAGGGGAAAGGATCTGTGCGGATCAAGGTCTTCTATCACGACAAATGCTTTGACGGCGCCTGCTCAGCGGCGCTGTTCACGCGTTTTTATCGCGAGCGCATTCGCGAGCACGCTGAGGTCGAGTACCACGGGCTGGTGCATCGTGCCGGTGCCCTGTTTAATGAGGCCGAGTTTACCGGCGACGAGAATGCCATCGTCGATTTCAAATATTCGCCGTCGCCGCGTATCACCTGGTGGTTTGACCATCATCAGAGCGCGTTCCTCACGCCCGAGGACGCCTCGCACTTCGAGCAGGAGCAAAGCAACACCAAGTTCTACGATCCCGACTTCCGCTCCTGCACCCGGTTCATTGCGGTGACCACCCAGCAGCGCTTCGGCTTCGATCCTACCCCGGCGGCGGAGATGATCGAGTGGGCCGAAATCATTGACGGCGCGCTCTACCAGGACGCCAAATCCGCGGTCGAGATGACGACTCCGGCAACCAGGCTAACCATGCTGATCGAGAGCAATCAGGACCCTTCCTTCATTCCGCACCTGATTTCCAAGCTGGCCTATGAGCCGCTGCAACAGATCGTCGACGAGCCTTCGATTGCCGTGCGCCTGCCGGCACTGCTGGAGCGGCATCGGCGGTCCATCGAGATCCTGCGCGAGCGCGCCAAGTGCCAGGACGGCACCATCTTCTTCGACGTCACGGATTACGAACTCGAGGGCTACAACAAGTTCATCCCCTACTATCTGCATCCCCACTGCACCTACAGTGTAGGGCTGAGCAAGAGCAGCTTTCGCACCAAGGTTTCGGTGGGCTCGAATCCCTGGGCGAAGACGGCGTACATGGAAAACCTGGCGAAAATTTGCGAACGCTACGGCGGCGGCGGACACGCCCGCGTGGGGGCAATTTCGTTTCCCCCCAACCGCTTCGAAGAGGCGCGTCAGGCGGCAGAGGAGATTGTGGCGGAACTGCGGGCAAGTTATCGGGAGCACGAAGAAAAATAGGCGCAGGGCGACTTCGTTATTCCTGCCCAAGGTCCCATCCGCACTGAATCTTGCTGAGCAGGGCCGTTGGTTTTCGGACAGCCTGACGAGCGTGATAGAAATTGCACAAAGCGTTTACAAGTTGTTGACAATTCGGGTTCGGAGACCCGCTAAGCTACGTTCATTGCGCTAGAAACGGCGGATGAGAAGGTCGACGCGGACCAGCGACTCCTAGGCAGGGCTCATCCGCCGACGGATTTCTAATAGGCGAGCCGAAGTCTTCAGTAGGCCAGAAGCACTCGGAGATCGCGAACGTTATTGCCGGTCGGACCGGTCATCACTGCATCGCCAATTCCATCGAAAAGCGGAAAGCCGTCAAACTGAGCCAGGGCCGTGGACACAGCGAAGCCTCGCTGCTGAGCGCGAGCGACGGTCGAACCGTCGGCCACGGCGCCGGCAGCCGGGCTATTGCCGTCGATCCCATCGGTTCCGGCGCTCAGGACGGTGATATTCTCGCCGGCGATTTTCTCCGCACAATACAGCGCGAACTGCTGATTGCGGCCCCCGACACCGCTGGATGAACCGACCTTGACCGTGACTTCGCCGCCGGAAATCAGGCAGGCGCGGGAGACGCCGCGTCGCAATTCACGCAGCCGCCGCAGCAAGTGGTCGGCAGCGTCCTTGTAGTCGTAGTCGTCGCAACTGTTGTCGACTTCGACCGCGAATCCAGCCAGGGCGGCGCTCTCTACCGCGGCATAGACAGCACTGGCATTCGACAGCACGGTCAGATACTGCGAGCGCGCGAAGGCCGCATCCCGCTGCTTCGGCGTCTCGCGCAGCGCATGCCGCTCAAACAAGCCGCGTACGGACTCGGGAAAATGCGGGAGCATCCGGTAGCGCTCGGCGATTTCGTAGCAGCGCTCGACGGTGGTGCTGTCGGGCATCGTAGGACCGGACGCCAGCGCGTCAGGGCTGTGGTCGGGAACGTCGGAAACCAGCACCGAAAGCTGATACGCAGGCGCCGCGGCCAGCGCCAGGCGTCCTCCCTTGAGCGCCGACAGATGCTTGCGGATCGAGTTGATCTCGGCGATGGGCGCGCCCGAGTGTACCAGCGCTTTGTACGTTTGCACGAGATCGGCGAGCGAGATCGACGGGCTGATCGGCTTCTCGGCAATGGCCGAAGCACCGCCGCTGATGAGGAAGATGACCAGCGTCTCCGCGGTGAGCCCGGAGAGCAAGCGCAGGATTGCTTCGGCAGCGCGCAGCGATTCTTCATTCGGCATCGGGTGGCCGCCGGCAAAGTAACGGAATCCGAAGAGTTGCGCGGGAGGCGGCGCGGAGGTTGCGATGATGCCGCTGAGCCCGGTCCCAACAATCGACGCCAGCGCCTCCGCCATGCTGTGCCCCGCCTTGCCGATGGACACCACCAGGGCGCGGGAGAATACTGCGAGGTCATACAGTTCGTCGCCGACTTTGATGTAGCGGTGATCTTGCTCGAGCTTGCGGCTGAAGGCGCGAGGGATGCTGCACTCGGCCAGCGCATGGTCGAAGATGCCGCGCACGCGGTCGCGCATGTCGCGAAACTGCGCGTCGGAGGTCGCGTCCAGCGAAGGTGGAGCGGAGTCGGACATGGCGGGATTATAGACGGAAGTAACTAGCAACTAGCAGCCAGCAACCAGCTCGACAATTCCGATCCATCGACCTTTCTTCAAGGACTGGCCTTGCTGATTGCTAATTGCCAGCTGCCAATTGCTCTTCCACCCAACTCTCGATCGTCATGCGCAGCTCGGTCAGGTGGCCTTCGAAGAAGTGATCGCCGGGGATGAACACCAGCTCCTTCGGATCGGCGGCTTGGGCGACGACGGCTTCCAGTTCCGCGTGCGGGCCGTACTGATCGCGATCGCCGCTGACGAACAGCTTGGGTTTGGCGCAGTCGCTCAGAAACGCGAAGGAATACACGCGGCCTTCGGCTTCGACCGGCGTGCCAATCGAGATCAGCGCCTTCACGTCAGGATCGGGACAGGCGGCACGCAGTCCTACCGCCGAGCCGAAGGAGAATCCGGCGAAGAATATGGGCAGCGGGAACTCGCGCTTCATCCAGGCCAGCGCTGCCTCGACGTCGGCAATTTCGCCGCGTCCCTCGTCGTGATGGCCGGAGCTCAGGCCGGTGCCGCGAAAGTTAAAGCGCAGCACAGGAAAGCCGAAGTGGTGGAAGGCCTTCATGGCATGGAAGACAACCTTGTTGTGCATGGTGCCACCGCCCAGGGGATGAGGATGGCAAACGATGGCGGCGTGAGTTGCCGCCGCGGCGCCCGCGTTCAGCAGGGCCTCGAGGCGGCCGGCAGGGCCGTCGAAGAAGAATGACCGAATGGAAGGCTGAGCGATGGCCAATGGGTTTGCTCGAAGTTCGATATGACCGCAGGAATTGGACGCGCGTCGCGCCCGCATCGCGGCAAAAACTTAGCCCCGCAGGCTCGCTATACACTGCGGGGCTGAGCTGTCCGAAGTCGGTAAACCGCGGATTAGAAATACTCTACCGCAACTCAAGCCGTCAGGAGTTATCAGCCGGTGAAAGTCGCATCGTGTCGCACGACATAACGCGCTTCCACCAGCCTGAGCCGGCCATCTTCACTCGACGTTCTTCGCCGCATGGTGCGGCAGCGCTTCCGGCATTTCCGAAACGTTCCACGCCCACGCTGCCAGGAAAGCGGCGCCCTCGTTGATCTGGTCGGGGATGACTTTGTCGAAAGTATCGGTCTGGCTGTGATGCGCCGCACGATATCCGGCCGGCAATTGCAGACAGAAATAGGCCGGCACGCCCTGGTTGAGGAACTCGACATGGTCCGACGAGCCGAAGTAGCGGGTCGAGAGCGGCCGCAGATCGAAGACCTCCTGCAGCGGCAAGTAGATCTCCTGCATGAGTGGCGCGGTGCTCCACAGGTTCTCCAGCGCAATGCTGAAGACCTTGCCGGTGCCGGTGTCGTGAATCAGAACGCCATCGATCTTAGGCATTTCTGCGGCATGGTTCTTCACGAAGGTGTCGGCACCGATGCCGCCCTGCTCTTCGCCGGTGAAGAGGACGAAGGTGATGGTCCGCTTCGGCTTCCAGCCCAGAGCTTTCAGCGTGCGCGCGGCTTCGAGGGTTGCCATGGCGCCGGTGCCGTTGTCGAGCGCGCCCTGGCCGAGGTCCCAGGAATCGAGGTGGCCGCCGATGATGACGCGCTCATCCGGATGCTCGCTGCCCTTAATTTCCGCCACCGTGATCGAAGCAGGCACGGGCTTGTCGGTGGTCGTGTCTTGCAAGTTGTATTTCATTGTGACCGGGCCGGTCTGCAGCAGCCGATAGAGCAAGTCGTAGTTCTCATGGGTAAGAAAGGCCATGCGCACGTTGGTAGGGAGAAAGCGCGAAGACCATCCGCCGGCCATGGTGTACAGGCTGTCGGGCTTGCCGCTGTCGAGCAGAATCAGCGCCGGCTCCTCGGCGGCAACTTCCCGGAGGAGCTGCACGCGCGACCGCCCCGTGTTTTCCTGGGGCACGCCGCGCTGCGGGGCAATCACCGCGTCGTAGGCGTTGTCGGGATGCGGATCGAGCTTCGCCACGTCGCTGGGCTTGCGCAGCATCAGAATTTTGCCCTTCAGCTTGCCCTTGTATTGATCGAAGTCCGACGGCTTCTCAATGTTGAGCAGCATAACCTCGCCGCTCAGTTCTCCGTCGGTGCCTTTGGTCCAGCCGAAGCCGTGAATGCCGATGCGCTTCTGGATGGGACTGGTGATCTCGGCGGTTTCCAGACCGCGCGTCCAGCCATGCGGGATCTCCGCGGTCTCGAGATGCGCGTCGACGCCATAGTCGCGGAAGCGCTTCAGCGTCCAGTCGCTGGCCTTCTGCATCTCGGGCGAGCCGGTGAGGCGCGCGCCGATCTGCGTGGTCAGGTACTCGAGGTTCTTCATCAGCTCAGAGTGCGCCTTCACTTCGGCGTCAATTTTCTGATCGGCGTCCTCCATCGCCTTGCGATAGTCATCGCGCTGTTCCTTGGTACGCGGCGCGGCATTCTGGGATGTCTGGGAGTTTCCTGAGTTGTCCTGCGGCGGCTGGGCGATGAGCAAGCCGGCGAACAGAACAACGACTGTGACGGACGCCAGCAACTGGCGACGAAAATGAATCATTCGACCTTCCTCGGAGAGAAACAGCAGGGAATGTCGATGATAGCGGCAGGATGAGGATTTGTGCCAGTTACGAATAGGGGGCGGCGCGTCAGCATTCACACCGAATGCGTGCTCAGGTCGACTAAGCCCAGACTAGCGTCCGAAACCGGACCACGAACATAGGCGCCTGCTTTCCTGGAAGGGCATGAGTCAGGGCACGACTTCAGTCGGGCCGATTTCGTCTTTTGTTAGATTCCGAGCGGGCTTCAGCCCGCGACCGAAGCGCCCTTTCCGGCGACCACTTGTGTCGCCGACTGAAGTCGGCTGGTGACGACAACAAGGAGTTCTCGTTTGCCGCCCGAGTAAACTCGTGCCCTGACTCACACCGCCCAATTCCTCCGATCGACGAAGGTCTGTGGTTCGTAGGTCTTGCCGCGCGCCAGCTGGCGGTCTTCCCGCTTCGACGTCCACAGCAAGACCGGCCCGGCGACGGCACGCGCCAGACGTGTCGCTGTGCCGAATTCACTTTCGATCTCGCGGCGCAGCTCGCGGATGCGGACTGCGATCTCGGCGTTGGTCTTGCGCAGCCTCCTCTCCATCGCCCACAGCGCCGCGTCATACGTAGTGCGCAGCTTGACGGCTTCGTTGGCCATGCGTTGGCGGACGCGCGCGTCGGGGAAATCGCGGTAGCGCTTCCAGCCCTGGAAAATGGTGTCGCAAATGCGGAACAGGCTCGGACCGTTGCGCTCGAAGTCGAAGCGAAACGCCCAGTCGAGCAGGCGCTTGGATTCGTCGCGCGAGATGGCGGCGTGCTGGAAGTTGAATTTGTACTGCCCGTGAATGTCGGCGAGGTCGATGCCGTCGAGCATGCGCCCTTCCTGCTGCATCTGCTCGTAGAGCGGCGTGCCCGGGACCGGCGTATACAGCATGAACTGATGGAAGTCGGTGCCGTGCGCGACCGCGTACTCGATTTCCTGGCGAATATTCTCTGGCGTGTGGTGCTCCAGTCCGACGATGGTCGAGCCAAGCAGCTTGATGCCGTGCTGCCGCATCTCGGCCGCCAGCGCGTGGGTGTCGCTGTTGCGCAGCTTGGCGTACGACGAGTGCGGCGACTCCAGCCCAAGCCAAATCCAGGAAACGCCGAGCTGTACCAGTTCCTCCATGGTGTAGAGGCGAATGGCGTTGACCGAAGAGAAGACATAGAGCGACCAGCTCTTGCCGGCCTGGCGCATGCGCTCGAGCAACTGCATGGCGCGCGGGCGGCTCAGCAGAAAATTCTCGTCCATCATGAAGAACGAGGACACGCCCATCGCGCGTTCCATGTTCTCCATCACCTCAAACAGCTCGTCGCCCGTCTTGTAGAACTGGAAGCTCTTGCCCTTGCCACCGAAGAACGAGGAGGTGGTGCAGAAGTTGCAACCCATGGGGCAGCCCACCGAAGGAATGATGGTGGCCGCTGTGTCGCGCGCCGAGTCAGGAACGCGCATGCCCAGAATGCGAAATCCAAAGCCGGAAAAGATTTCCGGATGAATGATAGGCGCGCTGGGATCTTCCCCAAGATAGCGCCGCATCCAGCAGATTCCTTCGCCGCGCACCACAATGTCCGCGTCGATCAGCTTGTCGAGTTGGGGGATCGCGGCGACGTGGCCGCCGACGACAATGGTCGACTTCGGAGACAGCTTCCGAACCCGGCGGCACATCTCGCGCACCTTGCCGAAGTTGGGTATGATGCCGGAGATGCCGACGATGTCGTAGTCGGAGGAGCGCAGCTCGCGCTCAAAACCATCCAGGGTGGGGAAGTCGAGCAGGGTGCTGGGGGCGGAGATGTTCTGTTGGATCATCATCAGCCCCCAGGAGCGATGGAACATGCGCAACGAAAAACTTCCTTGCTCGCGGGTGACCTGATTGTGATACAACTCCATGGGGTTAATGGCGCGGCTGCCGAATTCGTCGTCGTGCGCGTACGGGCCGAACACCGAACTGAGCAGGACGCGTGCATTGGTGCCCTTGACATGAGGGATGATTGCCTCTGCGGTAGAAGTTGAGATCATGCTTCCATGCTAGGAAGCCAGCCCTGAAGTTTGCTGTGATGCAGGACCGTTTGCGGGTTGAAATGACACAACTATTACATAGCTGTCGCGGGGCTTCTGCGCTGTAGATGAGTGCTGCCTTTTTACCGTTGTGATGGCATGTTCAAGCTCGGACTTGGGATCTGATCAGGCATGCCGTGGGCCAAGATAGGGAATGGGATGGCTGAGCTTCGGGCTTCCTAAATTGGCAGCGGGCACCAACAATGGGAGCGCGCACCAAAGAAGACACTGAAAAAGCTGCAGAAATACTCCAAAATCCAGCTTAGAATGTAAGTTCTTGCCAACCTGGAATGAGAGGGACCTACGTGATGTCGTTGAACACTAAGGCAGCTACGAAGTTGCTCCTCGTCGTCCTGCTGGTCTGCTTTTGTGGTTGTTATGCGGCAGCGCAGGTCACCATTCAGCCCAAAGACGAAATCTTCGGCGGCTACTCCTGGCTGGGGATCAGCGGGAACGCCGATTTCGGCTACAAAGTTCAAGACATCAACAAGGGTTTCGACGCCTCGAACGTGTACTACTTCCCGCGGGTGCACAACCTGGGCATCATTGCCGACGGCAGCGGCCACTTTAATACCGGCAATCCCGCGTACACCGGCGTAGGCTTTTTTTTTGGCGGGTTGCAGTACAAGTATCACACCAACTCGTTCTCGCCCTTCGTGCGCGCCATGATCGGCGCGGCTAATCTGTCGCCGCCTTATCCTCCGACCCCTCCGCGGGGCAATAACGAGTGGCAGTTTGCCGCCGCAGTCGGCGGAGGTTTTGACTATCAAATCAATCATCTGTTTACGATACGTATTGCTCAGGCAGACTATATCTACACCAACTACGACATCTATTGTTCGGGTGTGGTGAATGGAGCCTGCGTTCCCACCAGCCAGACATCGCAGTGGAACAACATCCGGCTGGCAGCCGGAGTGGTGTTCAACCTGGGCAGCTACTACGTGCCGGCGCCGACGGCGTCCTGCAGCGCGCAACCCACGGAAGTGACCGAAGGCGAACCGGTGACCGTCACCGCGACGGGCGCGAATTTCAATCCCAAACATACCGTCACCTACAACTGGAGCACGAACGGCGGCAAGCTGGATGCAACCGACAAGCAGTCAGCACGGATTGACACGACGGGAGTAGCGGCCGGCAGCTATGCGGCCAACGCCACCATCAGTGATCCGAAGACCAGGAAAGGCGGCTCGGCGACCTGTACGGCCAACTATACGGTCAAGGCCAAACCGATGAATCCGCCGCAGGTAAGCTGCTCGCCGAATCCGGGCACGGTGCAGTCGGGAACGCCGTCGACGATCACGGTAATTGCAACCAGTCCCGACAACGCTCAGATCACCAGCTACTCGTATAACGCGAGTTCCGGCAAGATCAGCGGGACGGGCATGACCGCGAGTTTGGATACCGCCGGCTTATCGGCTGGACCCGTAACCATTACCGCGACGGCTACCGACGCGCGCAATTTGACGGGGACCGGAACTTGTACGGTGAACGTCGAAGTGCAGCCGCCTCCGCCGATGTGCAACAAGATCAACTCCATCGCCTTCCCGGACCTCAAACGTCCGTGGCGCGTGGATAACGTTGCCAAGGCAATCCTCGACGATATTGCCGGCCGCCTGAAGCAGGATCCGAACGCCAAGATCGTCATCATCGGTTACGCCGATGGCGACAAGGCGCCGATGGAAGGCACGGGCAAGAAGCGTCATCCGATGGACCTGGCGGCTCAGCGCGCAGTCAACGCCAAGGCCTACCTGGTGCAGGAGCAGGGCATCGATGCAAGCCGGGTTGAAGTCCGCACCGGCACCGGTCAGTCCAAGACAGCTGATATCATCTGGGTCCCGCAGGGCGCAGATGAAAGCAGCGCGACCAGCTGTCCGCAACTGCAGAACACCACGCCGGTCGACGAGTCGGTGGTGAAGCCGAACCAGAAGGTCTGGCCGAAGGGACTCAACCCCACCAAGCCGGCTCCGGTGCATCACCACAAGAAAGCGGCCGCACAGGGGGCCGCACCGTCGCAGTAACCAGGCAGTAGTCAGGAACTCTCACGCCGGCGAGCGCCAAAAGCTCTCGCCGGTTTTTCTTGCGAGATAATGATCCGGGCGTTGGCACGGGTCGGCGCTCGCCGGAACTGAAAGCGAAGCCATGTTGCATTTTTCGCATCTAACGAGACGAAAAAGACGAGAGTTCAATGGCGGCGCAAAGCCGTTTGTGAGGTAAAAAGGGCGTGGTCAGACCGTCGTTTATCGTTGCCGAACCTGAGCCGGAGCAGGCGCTTTCTTCACGCAAGCTGGTACTGGAGACCTTCAAGTTCAACGTCATCACCGCGCATTCCGTGGGGGAGACCTTGGAGATGGTTGAACTCTTTCCTAACTGCGATGCCCTGATTGTTCATTGTGGGCTGCCCGATTTCGATGGCGGCGAGGCCATTAAGGCGGTCAGGAAGGTGTCACCGAAGATGCCGATTATCGCGCTCACGCCTACCGAACGGGAGCTCAAGTGGGCCGACCATGTGGTGCATAGCCATCACCCGCAGGAACTGCTGGACCTGGTGCAGCGGCTTTTCGGCGACCCGCGGAAGGGGTTCGCAACTTAGCAGTGACCCGGCGCACAGCGCTTTGTGAAACGGCCTATGCGAAAGCTGGGGCGCCTGATAGCATATTGGGGAGTGCCCGCATCCGCCTGGCGAGAGCGGGACACGGAGGCAAACGCGAGAACCATGCGATGGATGCTACGTTCCAAGATTCATCAAGCCACAGTTACTGAAGCCGATTTGAAGTACGTAGGCAGTATTACAATCGACGAGGAACTGATGGATAGAGTGGGGCTCATCCCCGGCGAGCGCGTACTGGTGGTCAGCAATACCAGCGGCGCGCGGCTCGAGACCTACACCATTCCCGGCCCACGCGGCTCGGGCGCAATCTGCATGAATGGCGCCGCCGCTCACCTCATCAAGAAGGGCGAGGAGATCATCATCATGGGCTTCGAGCTGACCGAGAAGCCGGTTGAGTCGAAGCAGATTGTACTGGACAAGAACAACCAGTTCGTACGCTGGCTCGAAGGTGAGACCTACAACACCTGCCTGGCGGAGCTGGTCGGTTAGACCAGTTCGTTGAGCGAGTTGCTCTGTCTATGAGAGTTTTCCTCGCGTGGCTTATTCCGATTCTCGTTTTGCTTCTGTCACTCGCGGGCATGGTGGCGAACGTCGCTGTTCATGCACACCACTGGGGTCCCCGCAGGTGGTGGCGGCCGTTTGGTCGTTCGCAATCGGCAACTCACCTCTAAGGCACTGTTTGCGGACCCAAGGTGCGCACAGAGCGGGGGTCGCCGGGTTATAATCACGCCCGCTGCTGTACATCCCTACACAACTGATGCACGGAGGTTCCTGATGGCCCTGAGCTTCGCCGCTGACATACGCCCGCTGTTTCGCGACGAATCCGACGTGGAAGTAATGAAGAACGTTGGCCTTGATTTGTCTTCCTACGATGACGTGAAGAAGAACGCCGAGGCGATCTATGAGCGCGTGGAAGACGGCAGCATGCCATGCGACGATGCTTGGCCGAAGGAGCAGGTAGCGAAGTTCAAGCAGTGGATGGATGACGGCATGATGCCATAGCCGTGCCTGCATGCAAACAGCGATGCCCGCTTATCGCCTGACCCGAGAGCAGTGGATTCCCCAGCCGCTGGAAGAGGCATTCGCCTTCTTCTCGCGGCCGGAGAACCTGGAAGAGATCACCCCGCCGTTTCTGAACTTCCACGTTGTCCGCGCTGAGAAAGAACTGCACACCGGCTCGCTCATCGAGTACCGGCTGCGGGTGCGCGGCATTCCTATGCGCTGGACGAGCGAGATTACCCTGTGGGAACCGCCGAGCCGGTTTGTCGATACGCAGTTGCGTGGGCCCTACGCGCTGTGGCGGCACCAGCATACGTTCGTTGCCGAGAATGGCGGCACGCGCATCGGTGACGACGTGGAGTACGCGTTGCCGTTTGGAGTTATTGGTCAGATGGCGCACGCTCTGATGGTGCGGCGGGATGTGGAGAAAATCTTCGACTATCGGCGGCAAAGGTTAGAGGAACTGCTGGGCAGATGAATCGAATGGCCGCGGGTAGAGCGGGCCTTTAAGCCCGCGTCCCGACTTCGTTTCGATTATCAAGCGGGCTCTCTTATAACGTTATAAAGGAGCGACGCGGCGCTAAAGCGCCGCTCTAACACCGCTCGTTTACGCGATTGCCGGATCGATCTTCTCGGCGTTCAGGCCGAGTTCGGTGATCGCCTTCTCCGCCCGCTGGGTGTCGAACTTCCCGTCCCGCGCCAGTCGCGATAGAGCCGCGGCCGCGATGGACTCTGCGTTCACCTCAAAGTGCTGACGGAGGTAATGGCGATTGTCGCTGCGCCCGAAGCCGTCCGTGCCCAACGTCACCAGTCGATTCAGAAGCCACGGCGCCAGCTGGTCCGGTACGGCTTTCATAAAGTCAGTGGCCGCGACAATGGGCCCTTCGGCTCCGCGCAAGGCTTCCACAATGTACGGCTGCTTCTCCGCCTGCGACGGATGCAGCCGGTTCCAGCGCTCGACCGCGAGCGCGTCGCGGCGCAGCTCGTTGTAGCTGGTGACGCTCCACACATCGGCGGCGATGCCGTACTTCTGCTGCAGAATCTCCTGCGCGCGCAGGGCTTCGTTCAGCATTGGACCGCTGCCGAAGAGCTGGACCGCAGCGCTACCCTTCTCCGCGGCGCGATATTTATAAATGCCACGCAGAATGCCTTCTTCCACTCCCGCCGCCATCTCCGGCATGGCGTAGTCTTCGTTATAGAGTGTGATGTAGTAGAAGCGGTCTTCGCCCTTCTCGTACATGCGCCTAATGCCGTCCTGCACAATAACCGCGATCTCGTAGACGTAGGCCGGATCGTAGCTGTGGCAGGTGGGAACGGTGCTGGAAAGCACGAGGCTGTGGCCGTCCTGATGCTGCAGGCCTTCGCCGGAGAGAGTGGTACGACCGGCGGTGCCGCCCATCAGGAAGCCTTTGCCGCGAGCGTCGGCGAACGCCCACACCATGTCACCGATGCGCTGGAAGCCGAACATGGAATAGTAGGTAAAGAACGGGACCATCGGCACTCGATAATTCGAGTACGCGGTGCCGGCCGCGGTAAACGATGCCATTGAGCCGGCTTCCGTGATGCCTTCTTCCAGAATCTGGCCGTTCTTCTCCTCGCGGTAGTAGAGCAGCATGTCCTGGTCGTGGGGTTTGTAGAGCTGCCCCTGGCTGGCATAGATGCCGACCTGGCGGATGATCGATTCCATGCCGAAGGTGCGGCCTTCATCGGGGATTATCGGCACGATGAACTTGCCCAGCTTGGGGTGCTTCAGCAATTGGCGCAGCATGCTGACGAAGCCCATGGTGGTGGAAACCGCGCGGCCTTTGGAGCCGGCCAGCGATTCCGCAAACTGATCGAGCGCCGGCGCCTCAAATGGCGGGACAGACCCGTCCCGGTACGGCAGGCTGCCGCCGAGCTCTTTCCGGCGCTGGCGCATGTAGGCGATCTCCGGACTATCGTCAGCCGGACGATACAGCGATCCGTCGCGCGCCGCCTGCTCCGGAATGGGGATCGCGAAGCGCGAACGGAAGGCGGTCAGCGCCTCATCGGCAAGCTTCTTCTCCTGATGGGTAGCGTTGCGCGCCTCAGCCGAGCCCAGGCCGTAGCCCTTCACCGTGTGCGCCAAAATCACGGTCGGCGAACCCTTATGCTCAACCGCGCGCTTATAGGCGTTGTAGACCTTTTGCGGGTCATGGCCACCGCGCGTCAGACGATGAAGCTCGTCATCGCTCATGTCGGCGACGATCTCCAGCAGCTCGGGATACTTGCCGAAGAACTCGCGACGGATAAACTGGCCGCCCTTCGCCTTGTAGGTCTGATATTCGCCGTCGACCGCCTCTTCCATGCGCTTCAGCAGCAGGCCGGACTTGTCGCGCGCGAACAGCTTGTCCCAATCGGAACCCCATACCAGCTTGATTACGTTCCAGCCGGCGCCGCGGAATGCGGCTTCGAGTTCATTGATGATCTTGCCATTGCCGCGTACCGGGCCATCGAGGCGCTGCAGGTTGCAGTTGACCACGAAGATGAGGTTGTCGAGTTTCTCACGCGAGCCCAGGGTCAGCGAGCCCATGGATTCGGGCTCGTCGGTTTCGCCGTCGCCGACGAACGCCCACACCTTGCGCGGGGTCGCCGGAATAATCTCGCGGTTCTCCAGATAGCGCATGAATCGCGCCTGATAGATCGCGTTGAGCGGGCCGATGCCCATCGATACCGTGGGGAAGCGCCAGAACTCGGGAAGCAGCCACGGGTGGGGATACGAAGGCAACCCGGGCTCGCCGCGCAACTCGTGCCGGAAGTTCTTCACCTGGTCTTCGCTAAGCCGGCCCTCGAGAAACGCCCGCGCATAAACTCCCGGCGAAGAGTGGCCCTGGAAGTAGATGAAGTCGCCGGGCTGGTCACCGTAGCTGGCGCGGAAGAAGTGATTGAATCCGACTTCCAGCAGTGTGGCGAGCGACGAGTAGGTCGAGATGTGGCCACCAATGCCGTTGTCTTTCTTGTTCTGGCGATGCACCATGGCCATCGCGTTCCAGCGAATCAGGCTCTTGATGCGGCGCTCCAGCAGACGATCGCCGGGATAGGGCACTTCCTGCTCGACGGGAATCGTATTGACGTAAGGCGTGTTGAGCTGGACGGGGACCTGGACACCCGTCTCGCGGGCGCGCCGCATCAGCGCGCTCATCAGCTCACAGCCGCGATGTGCGCCCTCGTCGCCGACGACCTGATCAAAAGCCTCCATCCATTCGGCGATCTCCTCCTCGGAGTCGACTTCGGGACTGGCGGGAAACTCCAATATGCGAGTAGGAAGTTCTTGTGTAGCCACGGTTACCTCGACTGAGAAATCTTATGAAAGTGCAAGACCAGCAACCCAATTCAGGGCGCCGGCAGATATGTTTGCTGGGTTCCTTAAGTATAAGGGATGCCCGCGCGGTTGCATGGCTTCTTCTTTGCGGATTCGGGCTGCAAATGCGAACGCGCAGCAAGGTGCTGCGCGTCAGAAAATCAGGCCGCACGGCGGTCACAGAGTTGGTTTTACCAGCTTCGCCAGGTGTCTTCCGGTATTAGGAACCGGCGTTCAACTGGTTGTACACCGCGAGGCCGGCAATGATGAGGATCAAGACCCCGGAGCTCGCCAAAAGGATTCGGACCCATGGCGTGACCTTGTTCATCCGGATCTGAAGCGCTTCTTGCTCTTCGCGCATATTCTTGCTGGAGTCGTCGATGAACATGGCATCGTCCTCATGCATGCTCAGCGTGCTGCGGTAGATCCAAAGAAGCACCAGGACGGCTGTTATGACGCCCCAGACTATGAGCAGGATCTGCAGAGTCGACATGTACCACCTCGGTTCTGAAGTGAACCCGTCGGCCCCCACCAGGAAAGGAGCTCGACGGCCACATATTAGCACTTTTGCAACCCGGCGGCGCAATAGCGTTCGCGATTCGGCTAAGGTCCCGGGCGGGTGGTCACAGGCCAGTCGCGGCCAGTCTCAAAGTGCGACCTGGGGCGCCTCCTTGGCATCCAAATTGTTGAGGCGCTAAAGCGTCCTGGCTTTTTGGACGATTTGATATAATCGCGGGAGATTTCAGGAGAGAGGGAGAATGGCTACAACCACAACCACACCCAACACCACCACTGTACCAACTGTAGATTCCAAGCCGATTAATTTCACCGGCAGCGCGATCGCGAAGGTGAAAGAGATCATGGCGCAGCAGAATCCCGTACCAGCGGGGTTGCGCGTAGGCGTGGTCGGCGGCGGATGCTCCGGCTTCTCCTACTCCATGTCCTTCGAGAACGGCGCCGGCATGATGGACAAGACCTTCGACTTCGACGGGCTCAAGGTCTTCGTCGACGGGACCTCGCTCATGTACCTGAAGGGCGTCAGCGTGGATTACCTGGAGACCCTGGAAGGCGCCGGGTTCAAGTTCGACAACCCGAACGTGAAGAGCACCTGCGGCTGCGGCTCATCGTTCAACGTGTAAGTGAAAAGACGAGTTCTCAGACCCCGCTCGCTTGGGCGGGGTCTTGTTATTTACGGCCGCCGTACTTGATCCTGTCCTGGCGGCATCTCGTCATCCTTGGCCACAACTATTGAGGACGTGCTGGGTTCGCAGTGTCTTCCTGCGCTGTGTAGGCGGTGCTGCACGCGCCCTTGTACAATGAGCATTCTTGCCAAAACTTGCGCCTGACTGGCAGTTCACTTTGGGAGCGTGAATGAAGTTGTTGCGAAAGATCGGTCTGCTGGCGTTCGCCGCGACGCTTTGGATTCTGAACCTCGGGTGCGGTGACCAGTACCGCCCGGTAGCCAATCCCATCATCAGTCCTGGCGGGCAGCCGCAGACAGCCCATTACGCCTGGGTGGTTAACTTCAACCCCGGCGGCGTGGGAACGACCACAGAGATCAATGGTTCAGGAGACACCAACCAGGCGGTAAACAACATGGGCCTGGGTTCAATCGCCGAGGCCTTTCCGATTAACTCGCTGGCCCTGTTTGTCGCCAATCGTGACAACGACACGGTGAGTGAGTACCTGCCCACCCTGGCGGGGACGGTTACAACCATTTCGCTGCTTTCCGGGTCCCACCCTGTGTACCTGACCTCGAACCAGGCCCTCAATATGTTCGTGCTGAACTCCGGACCAAATTCCGCGTGTCCGAACGGCGGGTCGGTCAGTGCGATCTCAGTTTCGTCGCTGTCGGTTACCAGTACCACCTGTGTCGGGACAAGCCCCTTCGCCATGGCGCAGTCCTCCATCAACTTCTTCATCTACGTGTTGAATGGGGATGGAAGCGTTTCGGTCGTCAATGGCGGTACGGTCAGCACGATCCCCCCGCAGCAGGGACAAAATCCGATTGCGATCACCGCCAGCAATGACGGCAATTACATATTCATCGTCACCAAGGGCGACGGCGTCAATCCCGGAGCCTTGGACATTATTCCCGCAGGCGGGACAACGGTTGCCGCTTCGGTTCCGCTTGGTGTGCAGCCCACGTTCATTCTGGCCGATCCCTCACTGAACCGTCTCTACGTCACGAATACGGGCGACAACACGGTGAGCGTCTTCGACGCGTCGAACGTGAACATTACTGGTTCAACGCCTATTCCGCTGCTGGCGACCGTACGGGTAGGAACCGGGCCGGTCGGGATCACGGCATTGGCGAACGGCTCGCTCTTCTATACCGCGAATTCTGGGTCGAGTGACGTGACGGTGGTCAGTGCGAACAGCTTCAGCACGCTCTCCACGGTGACTCTCCCTTCCGGCTCCGACCCGGTCTTCATCGCTTCCGACCCGACTTCCAGCAAGGTTTATGTCGCCGATCAGGGCACCTCGCAGACGACCATCATCCGGACCGTGGACAACACGATTGCCGCGACCATCGCCGCGCCCACACAACAACCCGGATGTACGAGTTCGTGCGCGTTGCAGCAGCCGGTAATGATTGTGACGAAGTGAGGGGAGAGCAGGGCTGCTCCGCCGCCTAGATGAACATGAATTCCTTGGTGCGCAGCTCGCGGATGGTGTCGCGCAGCTTCGCCGCCTTCTCGAACTCGAAGCGCTTGGCGCACTCGCGCATCTCGCCTTCGAGCTTCGCGATATACGCATCCAGCTGCTCCTGCGACTGAAGCTCCGGCATGCCTTCGGCTTCGTTGGTCAGGTCGGTGTAATCGGCATCGGCCACGGCCACCAGCGTCATATCCAATGGCCGCACGATGCTCTCCGGCGTGATGCCGTGCTCCTCGTTATAGGCCTGCTGGATGGCGCGCCGTCGGTAGGTTTCGTCGATCGCCTTCTTCATCGAATCCGTCATGTTGTCGGCATACAGAATCGCGCGACCGTAGAGGTTGCGGGCGCAGCGGCCAATCGTTTGAATCAGCGAGCCCGCCGAACGCAGGAAGCCTTCTTTGTCCGCGTCGAGGATGGCCACGAGTGACACCTCGGGCAGATCGAGTCCTTCACGCAGCAGGTTGATGCCGATCAGCACATCGAACTCGCCCTTGCGCAGATCGCGCAGAATCTTGATGCGCTCCAAGGTCTCGATCTCCGAGTGCATGTAGCGGCAGCGCACCCCGACCTCGCTGTAGTACTCGGACAGGTCTTCAGCCATGCGCTTGGTAAGGGTGGTGACCAGCACGCGCTCGCCTTTCTTGGCGCGGTCGCGAATCTCGTGCAGCAGGTCGTCGATCTGGCCCTTTACCGGACGAACCTCAACTTCAGGATCGATCAAACCGGTCGGGCGGATGATCTGCTCGACCACTACTCCGGCAGACTTCGTCAACTCATACGGACCCGGTGTCGCCGAGACGTAAACCACCTGATTCACCCGGTGCTCAAATTCCTCGAATGTCAGCGGGCGATTGTCGAGCGCGCTGGGCAGGCGGAAACCGTACTCGATCAGGGTCTGCTTGCGCGAGCGGTCGCCGTGCCACATGCCGTGCAGTTGCGGAATAGTCTGATGCGACTCATCGATGAACAGCAGATAGTCGCGAGGAACGTAATCCAGCAGGGTTGGCGGCGGCTCACCCGGCAAGCGCCCCGTGAAGTGGCGCGAATAATTCTCTATGCCGTGGCAGTAGCCCATCTCCTTGATCATCTCAAGATCGAAGCGGGTGCGCTGATGTACTCGCTGCGCTTCAACGATGCGGCCCTGCCCTTCTAGTTCCTTTTCCCACCAGGCCAGCTCTTCCAGAATCGACGTGACGGCCGCGCTCTTGCGCTCCGGTTTCATCACGTAGTGCGTCTTGGGATAGATGGGCAGGCGTCCGAACTTCTGTTTCACCGTGCCGAAGAGTGGATCAATCTGCGCCAGCGACTCGACCTCATCCCCCCAAAGCTCGATACGGTACGCGGTTTCGTCATACGTGGGAAAGATTTCGATGACGTCGCCACGCAGACGAAAGGTGCCGCGCCGCAGGTCGCCGTCGGTGCGCTCGTAGAGGATCTCGACCAGCTTGCGGACGATGTCATCGCGCTTGATCTTCTGTCCCTTTTCCAGGAACAGCAGCATGCCGAAGTAAGCGTCGGGAGAGCCCAGGCCATAGATGCAGCTGACCGAGCCGACGATGATGCAGTCGCGGCGCTCGAACAGCGACTTGGTCGCCGACAGGCGCAAGCGATCGAGCTCATCGTTGATGGTGGCTTCTTTTTCAATGTAGACATCGCCGGCGGGGATGTAGGCTTCCGGCTGGTAGTAGTCGTAATAAGAGACGAAGTACTCGACAGCGTTGTGGGGAAAGAACGACTTGAACTCGTGATAGAGCTGGGCCGCCAACGTCTTGTTATGCGCCAGGATCAGCGCCGGACGATTCACCTGCTCGATGACCTTCGCCATGGAGAATGTCTTGCCTGAGCCGGTGACGCCGAGCAGCACCTGATGCTTGTCGCCGTCGGCGATGCCGCGGGTGAGCGATTGGATCGCGCCGCCCTGATCGCCCTGCGGTTTGTAGGAACTGACGAGCCGGAATTCCATGACGAGTTGCCCCCGGACGCGGCGGCAAATTCATTGTGTGGCCTCACAGAAACGAATTTCGCCGGGTGGGTATCTCTCGATTATACGAGACGCGTCGAAGCTCTTGCGCGCAGCTCAGGGATTTACCACCAGGTAGCGATTGAAGAAGGTAAGAGTCTCCAGCGCCAGTTGCCGGCGCGCTTCCGGCGTGGTGAAAGTATGACCATCGTCCACCTTGACGAAGGTGACGGGGACATGGGCCTCTTGCAGCTTTTCGTATAGCTCCTGCGCCTGAGCAATGGGCACAGAGTCGTCGCGCGTGCCGTGGATGATGAGAAACGGCGCATCTGATTTTGCCACGTGATCCACCGGCGAGGCATCGCGCCACACATCGGCGGCTTTGGTGTAGTCACCGCCGAAGAAGTCCGCCAGGTGTGCATCGCCCTCCGGATCGTGATCGCGAGTGAAATCCGCAGGCCCGCTCACATCGACCACTGCCTGTACGCGGCTGGAGTACTTGGCCAGTGCCGCGTCGGAATTGTCGCGTGTGTCCATCATGCCCAGCAAGGCCGCGAGCTGCGCCCCCGCGGAATGCCCAAAAGCGCCAATATGGCCGGGGTCGATGTTGTACTTGCCGGCATGCGCCCGCAACCAGCGGACCGCCATCTGCACGTCATCGAGCTGCGCCGGCCAGCGGTTCTGGCTGTCGCGCAGCAGACGATAGTCCACCGACACCGCGAGAAACCCCTGGCGCGCCAGAAATTTCCCCAGGCCCTGCATCGTGCTCTTATCGAAGCTGGTCCAGCCGCCGCCATGGATCATCACGACCGCCGCACGCGGTTTCAGGGTCTCGACCGCGGGCTGGTAGATGTCGAGCAGCAGCTTCTGCCCGCCGGCGGTGCCGTACTGGATATCGTTCTTGACCGAGATGTCTTCAGCCGATGGGGTCGGTCCAGTCGCATGAAGCGGCGGCCCGTGGGGAGCCTGCTGTGCGGCGAAAGCCAAGACGGATACAGATAGGAGCGAGCCCAGCAACAAGCGTCGGAACCACATTCTGCAGATTATAGCGACGGCCGGCGTCACGGCGGATGCAGATGATCAACACCGCACACTTGGTTGACGCCACAGGCTGGTTTATTCTGCGGTCAGTGCAAACTTCGACACCGTCAGGAGATATCTGTTGAGCTTTTTGGATCGGCTGCAACCGCTTGGATTGCTGATTTTGCGGTTGGTACTGGGCGCGATTATGATCGCGCACGGCTGGCAGAAGATTGCCGGGCACCTGCACGGCATCATGGGGATGCTCCCCCATTTGGGTATACCGGCCTGGATGGCCTATCTGGTCGTGGCTGCGGAGTTTGGCGGCGGCATTCTGGTGGTGGTTGGCTTCCTCACGCGCTTCGCCGCAGCCACCATTTTCATCGACATGATGGTCGCCATCCTGAAAGTTCACCTCAAGAACGGCTTGACCGGCCAGGGCGGTTTTGAGTTCCCCTTGGCCTGCGCCGCCATCGCTTTCGCATTGATCTTTTTCGGTGCGGGACCGATCTCGCTGGACTGGTTGCGCGGCGGCAGAAGCATCCGGTGAAAAGTTGTTGCTGTGCTTGATTCCGGTTGCTTTGCGGCGCTTGATGCCGGGCAAAGTTTGGCTATAATCCGCGCATGAAAAAGCTGTTGCCGCTGCTGATCGTCATGATGGTTGTAATTTCGGTGCCCGCATTTGCTGCGAGTCATCATCACCATCAAAGCCACCATCAACATTCGCATCACAACCACGCGCATCACGCCAGCTAGACGGCCACGGCGCGCAGGTTCGAACGAAAAGCCCGGATTGTTCCGGGCTTTTTGCTGGGTAACGGCTTTTGACGGTTTAGTTTTTGAGGCCGGCGATCGCCGGCGGTCTGGCCTGCCGCTGCTGGCTGGCTTGAGCAATCATGTGCTCGAGAACTTCTTTTTCCTTGGGGGTGGGATCCAGTTTCAGCGCCTGCTCCCATGCCGCGATCGCGCCGTTGACGTCGTCCTTACCCTTCCACTTGATGATACCGATGTTGATCAGCGTGCCCATGTGTTTGGGATCGTAGGCAAGCGATTTGTTCAGTTGCTCCAGTGCGCCGTCGGCATCGCCGAGGTAGTACATGCAGGACGCCATGTCGGTGCGGGCGCCTACATTCTTGGGATTGATGGCGAGCGCCTTCTGGTAGTAGTCGATGGCGGTCTTGAACTGGTGGGTGGTGCGGTAGATCACCCCAATTTGATTGAGCAGGTCGGCATTGTTGGGATCCGTCTTAAGCTTGGCGAGCAGAGGCGCGGCTTGCTGGTCGGCCATCCGCTTCATGTCGTCGAGCGAGGGCATGCGTTGTTGCCCTGCCATGCCACCGTGCGGATCCTGCGCCGGTTGCATCAACTGCGTGCCGGCTGTCGCTTGGGGCGCGGTAGTTGCCGCCGCAGTCTCGGTGGGCGAGGCCGAGCCCCGCAGGAAATAACCAATGGCCAGGCCGATGACCAAACAGATGACAGCCAGCGTGTAGGTTTGTGCCGGCTTCCACACCGGAGCTTTTGGAACTTCCGTGCCTTCGCTCATCTCGTGCAACTCCTGGGTTCCGGAAGCCCGCCGACCGCGCGGGGTGTCGCGCAGGGAACCGGAAGTCAGAAATGCACCTGCATTGCCAACTCTGCTGAACCAGGAAATGTATTGCTGGGCAGTGACTTAGCTCAGATACCCGCGGATCTGGGCGAGCTCGGAAGGGTGATTGTCCGCACGCCTGGGAGTGATTTAGCGCCAGGCTGGACGTCGAGCCGGCGTTAGTTCAGGTCGCATCCGCCGCCATTCATCATGCAGCAGTTGGACTGACCGCAACCTGCCGCGGGCGCAGACGAGCCACCCGGCTTATTGACGGCGAACACCGAGAGCTGCCTTTCCAGCTTTTCCGCGTGGCACTGGGGACATTGCGGCGTCTGTTCGCCGAACAGAATGGCTTCGAAGTTGTGACCACAGGCTTCGCAACGGTACTCAAAAATTGGCATCGATTACTCCATCGCCGCGTCTCGGGGTCAGGTGCGGGAACAATCGTTATTATAGACACTGATGCGTAGGGATGGTGCGCGCTGCGCGAAGAACGATTGTCATCACCAGCGCATCGAGGGATGACAATCTTCTGATTCATGGCGACAAATCACAACCAGAAACGAAGAGCTGAAGTAGCCCAGCCCCCGCCCGAAGGCCTCGACGCCACGCCCGCGCACGCTTTCGCGGTCGAGCCGTTCAAGCCGCGCCGATTGGTCGTCAATGGGCATGCCCAAACCATCGCAGGCAATTTTCTGCCGCGTCGCAATTTGCTGCCGGAACCCGAGGAGCGCCTGTTCCGCGTCGACCCTGAGGTCCAGGTACTGTGCCATTGCCACTGGCAATCGAAACGACAGACGGCAATGACAGTGATCATCGTGCATGGACTGGAGGGCTCCAGCGAATCGCAGTACGTCATCGGCACCGGCAGCAAGGCCTGGGCTGCGGGCATGAACGTTGTGCGAATGAACATGCGCAACTGCGGCGACACCGAGCATCTTGGCCCAACGCTCTACAACTCCAGTATGTCGGGCGATGTTGGGGCGATTGCGAAGACGCTGATCGCGGAAGATGGTCTACGGGAACTGGCTTTCGTTGGCTATTCCATGGGCGGCAATCTGGTGCTGAAGCTCTTGGGTGAGTGGGGCAAGCAGGCCCCGAGCGAGGTAAAGGCCGGCGTCGGGGTCTCGCCCGCGATGGACCTTGCGCCTTCCGCCGACGCGCTGCACGAAACTGTAAATCGGGTTTATGAATGGAAGTTCCTTCGCGGGCTGCGGCGGCGTGTTTTGCGGAAAGCAGGTCTGTATCCGGAGCACTATAAGATTGAGCAGCGCGATCTGCGCTCGATGCGCAGCTTGCGTGACTTCGACGACCAGATTACCGCGCGCTATTGCGGCTTCCGCGATGCTCAGGACTACTACACGCGGGCTGCCTCAGCCAATGTGCTGGACCAGATCGCGGTGCCTACGCTGGTGCTGCATGCCGACGACGATCCTTTCATTCGTGTGCTCTCAGAGACTCGCGAGAAGCTGCTGCACAATCCCAATATCACCTACGTGGAGACCTCGCGCGGCGGCCACTGCGCTTTTCTCGCCAGCCCCAACGGCTACGACGGCCGCTGGGCCGAGCGTCAGGCGATAGCGTTTATCCAGCGGTACAACGCGCCGGCTTAGGCGTTCTGCTGGCTGCTCCAGCGGCTCTGGTGATTTTTGCTTATTCGCGCGCACTTGCGATAGAATTCCCGCACTTTCAGTAGGCGCAGGTTCACCGCAACAAATCTCTCCATAGCAAGCAAGAGTTAATCGAGGACGGTCTATGATCCCGCAACAAGCACGCGAAGCGTCGTCCAGTGCCATGGACCAGCTGGCCATTAACACCATTCGAACGCTGGCGATCGATGGGGTGCAGAAAGCCAACTCCGGACATCCCGGTACGCCGCTCGGAGCCGCGCCCACGGCGTATGCGGTGTGGCAGCACGCGCTGCGTTACGACCCACAGAATCCCTGGTGGCCGAACCGCGATCGTTTCGTGCTTTCCGCCGGTCATGCCTCCATGCTGCTGTATTCGCTCATTTATCTAGCTGGAATCAAGGCGGCGAATGCCAGCTATAAAGGCGCCGATCGCGAGGCGGTGACCCTCGACGACTTGAAGACGTTTCGTCAGCAAGGCAGCCGCTGCCCGGGCCATCCCGAGTACGGCTGGACGACCGGCGTGGAAGCCACGACCGGCCCGCTGGGACAGGGCCTTTCCTGCAGCGTGGGCATGGCGCTCGCCAGCCGGTGGCTGGCCAAGACCTACAACCGTCCCGGCTTCGAGCTCTTCGATTTCAACGTGTATGCGCTGTGCGGTGACGGCTGCCTGATGGAAGGTGTCTCCAGCGAAGCGGCTTCGTTGGCGGCGCACTGGAAGTTGTCGAACCTCTGCTGGATCTACGACTGCAATCACGTCACGATCGAAGGTCACACCGATCTGGCGTTCACCGAGGACGTGGCTGCGCGCTTCCTGGCGTACGGTTGGGAGGTCGTGCGAGTCAGCGATCCCAATGACATTGAGCACGTCGACCGCGGGCTTGAGCGCTTCAAGTCGAGCGACCGGCCGACCCTGATTATCGTTCATAGCCACATTGGATATGGAGCCCCGCACAAGCAGGACACTTCGGCGGCACACGGCGAGCCGCTGGGCGCCGAAGAGGTGCGGCTGACGAAGGAGTTCTTCGGCTTCTCGCCTGACCAGTCGTTTGTGGTTCCGGATGGCGTGCGCGAGCACTTCGCCAACGGCATGGCGGCGCGCGGCGCAAAGCTGCGCCAGGATTGGGACGAGATGTTCGCTCGCTACGAGGCGCAGTATCCCGACCTGGCGGACAACCTCAAGCGTATGCATAGCCGCGACCTGCCAGCCGGATGGGAGTCGGCATTGCCGACCTTCCCGGCAAGCTCCAGCGGCATGGCGACCCGCGACGCATCCAGCAAGGTGCTGAACGCAGTCGCGCAGAAAATTCCCTGGCTGCTGGGTGGCGCGGCCGACCTCTATCCCAGCACGAAAACGCGGCTCGACTTTGAATTCGCCGGCGATTTCCAGGCGAACAATCTCGGCAATTACAAGGGCCGCAACTTCCATTTCGGTATACGCGAGCACGGCATGATCGCGATCGTCAATGGCATGGTCTTGTCCGGACTGCGCGCGTACGGGTCGGGCTTCCTCATCTTTACCGATTACGCGCGCGGCGCGATTCGGCTCTCGTCGCTAATGGAGATTCCCGCGCTGCACATCTGGACCCACGACACCATCAGCCTGGGCGAAGATGGCCCGACGCATCAGCCCATCGAGCAACTGGTTTCGCTCCGCGCGATTCCGGGGATGATGGTCATCCGCCCGGCGGACGCCAACGAAATGGTGGAAGCGTACCGGATTGCGTTGTCGGCGAAGGACCATCCTTGCGCCATCATCTGCAGCCGGCAGGCGCTGCCGACTTATGACCGCACGAAGTTTGCCCCCGCGAGCGGCGTGGCCAAGGGGGGATACATCATGGCCGACGCTGCTGACGGCAAGCCCGACGTCATACTGATTGGTTGCGGCAGCGAAGTGGGTCTGTGCGTGAAGGCGTGGGAGCAACTCACGTCGGAAGGCATAAAGGTGCGGGTGGTGAGCATGCCGTCGTGGCCGATGTTTGAGAAGCAGGATCAGGCGTATCGCGATAGCGTGCTGCCGCCGGCAGTCGGCGCTCGGGTAACGGTGGAAGAGGCGTCGCCAATCGGCTGGGAGCGTTACGCTGGCCGCCACGGCGTGGTGCTGGGAATGAACACCTTCGGCGAGTCGGCGCCCATGAAGGTGGTCATGGAGCACTTCGGTTTCACGGTCGAACACGTCGTCACTGCGGCGAAGGAAGCGATGAAGGCGAGTTCATAATTTCGCAGTTCCAAAGACAGGGACAACAATGTCAAACGGAATGTCGGACGCTTTTGTGTTCTTCGGGGCCACCGGTGATCTGGCCTACAAACAGATCTTTCCCGCGCTGCAGGACCTCATTCGCGACGAAGGGTTCAACGTTCCGATTATCGGAGTAGCGAAGGCCGGCTGGACTCTGGATCAGCTGAAAGCGCGCGCCAAGGACAGCCTGGAACAGCACGGCGGCATGGAGCAGGCTGCGTTCGAGAAGCTCACCAGCCTGCTGCACTACGTTGACGGCGACTACGACGATGCCGCGACCTTCACCGAGTTGCGCAAGCAACTTGGTAAATCGCAGGCCCCACTGCACTACCTTGCTGTGCCGCCCAGCCTGTTTGGAACCGTAGCGCAAGGGCTGCAGAAAGCGGGGTGCGCCAACAACGCCCGCGTAGTGATCGAGAAACCGTTCGGCCACAACCTGCCCACAGCATTAGAGCTCAATCGCGTCCTGCACAAGGTTTTCCCCGAAGAGAACATCTTTCGCATCGACCACTATCTGGGCAAAGAGCCGGTGCAGAACATCATCTACACTCGCTTCGCAAATCCCATCTTTGAGCCCATCTGGAACCGCGATCACATTCGCTGCATTCAGATCACGATGGCGGAGAACTTCGGCGTAAGCGACCGGGGCAGCTTCTACGATCAGACCGGCGCGCTGCGCGACGTAGTGCAGAATCACATGCTGCAGGTGCTTGCCAACCTCACCATGAATCCGCCCACCGGCGAAGACCACGAAGCCGACCGGGATTCCAAGGCAGCGCTGTTGAAAGCGGTTCGGCCTCTTGGTCCAGACGATGTCGTGCGCGGCCAATACGACGGATACAAGCAAGTTCCGGGCGTCGCGCCCGGGTCAACCGTCGAAACTTTTGTGGCCGTCAAGCTGTACATCGACAGCTGGCGCTGGGCCGGCGTTCCCATCTACATTCGCGCCGGCAAGTGCATGCCCATGACTTGCATGGAGGCCATCGTCGAGTTCAAGCGGCCGCCGCGTGAGACCTATCACGAATTGGTGCCGCTGCGCTCGTCACACATGCGTCTGCGGGTCAGCCCGGACATTTGTATCGGACTGGGCGTGCGGGTGAAGGTGCCGGGCGAGCGTATGGCCGGCCAGGACGTCGAGCTGTTGCTCAAGAGCCACGCTGCACACGAGATGCCGCCGTATCAGCGTCTCCTGGGTGATGCCATGCGCGGTAACGGTGAGCTGTTCGCACGACAGGACCTGGTCGAGGCGCAATGGCGGATCGTGCAGCCTATCCTCGACAACGTGACGCCGGTATATCCGTATGAGCCGGGCACGTGGGGTCCCGACGAGGCGCAGCAGCTAATCAGCGGCGATGGCCCCTGGATCGATCCCAAACCGGCGCAGGACGAAACCAAGTATCAGGCCGTGGCACACTGATGAGCGCAAAGCCGGCAGCACGATCGCACAGCGGGAGCGCGCCTTCGCGTACAGCGGAGCGCGAGCTGGTTTTTTTGTTTGACGTCGACAACACCTTGCTCGACAACGATCGCACATCGGGCGATCTGTTCAACCATATCGGCCGCAATTTCGGAGCGGCGGCGCGCAAGCGTTACCTCGAAATTTACGAAGAGCTGCGCAAGGAGCTGGGTTACGCCGACTACCTGGGCGCGCTGGAGCGCTATCGCCAGGAGAAGATGCACGATCCGCGGTTCCTGAGCGTCTCCAATTGGCTGATTGATTATCCCTTTCCCAAGCGCGTCTACCCGGGTGCATTCGAGGTAGTTGACCAGTGCCGGCGGTGGGGCAAAGCCGTGATTCTTTCGGATGGCGATGCCGTGTTTCAGCCGCGCAAAGTCGACAAGTCCGGATTGTGGGAGGCGTTTGGCGGAAACGTGTTGATCTTCATCCACAAAGAACGGGAGCTGGATTGGGTGGAGAGATTCTATCCGGCGAAGCACTACGTAATGATCGACGACAAGTTGCGGCTGCTGCAGGCGATCAAGGACATCTGGAAGGCCCGGGTGACGACCGTGTTCGTCAAACAAGGCCATTACGCCAACGACAAAAAAGCTATCGCGCAGTACTCTCCCGCCGACTACAGCATTCGCCGCATTGCCGACATGCTGCACATGAAGAAAACCGATTTTCTACCGGCCAAACGCGCCGCATCTCAACGGGCATGAACGGAATCTGAAGGGACATGGGCGGAAACAATATGAAACCGACGCAACAACTGCATGACCTGGGTCAGAGCCTCTGGCTGGACAATATAACTCGTACGATTCTCGACAACGGAACTCTGAAACGCTACATCGACGAGCTGTCGGTCACCGGGCTGACCTCCAATCCCACCATCTTCGATCACGCCATGAGCAAGGGCGATGCCTACAATGACGAGATGGCGCGTCTGCTGTCCAGCGGCAAATCGACGGAAGACGCTTTTTTTGAAATGGCGATCGACGATCTCCGGCGCGCAGCCGACTTGTTCGCTCCCGTCCATCAACAGACCGCAACCGTGGATGGGTGGGTGTCGTTGGAGGTATCGCCGCTGCTGGCCTATGACGCCAAGATGACGGTAGAGGTGGCCAAGAAGCTATACAAGCAAGCAGCCCGCCCCAATTTCCTGATCAAGATTCCGGGGACCCCGGAGGGCAGATTCGCCATCGAAGAGGCGATCTTCGCCGGCGTGTCGGTGAACGTCACGCTGCTGTTCGACCGCAACCACTACATGGGCGCGGCCGACGCCTACATGCGAGGGTTGGAGCGCCGCGTGGAAGCCGGACTCAGCCCCGATGTGCGCTCGGTGGCGTCGTTGTTCATCAGCCGCTGGGACAAGTCGACGATGGACAAGGTTCCGGCAGAGCTGCGCAACAAGCTTGGCCCCGCCATTGGCTTGCAGACTTACAAGGCGTATCGGGACGTGCTCGAGTCCGAGCGCTGGCAACGCCTGGAAGGCTGGGGCGCGCGTCCGCAGCGGCTGCTGTTCGCCAGCACCGGGACGAAAGACCCCAAGGCTTCCGACGTACTTTACATCAGCCAATTTGCCGCACCGAACACCATCGACACCATGCCGGAAGAAACGCTGCTGGCATTCGCGGACCACGGCAAGGTAGAGACGGCCGTTCCGGGCGATGGCGGCGACTGCGAACAGACGCTGATGGCGTTCACGCGTGCGGGAATTGACATTACAAAACTCGCTGCCGACTTGCAGTCCGAAGGCGCCAAAGCGTTTGTAGATTCGTGGAAGGACTTGCTGGAATCGATCGAAAGCAAGAGCAAGGCGTTGAAGTAGCAGCGGTTCCGAGGGCGGAGCACACCTTCAGGTGGGGCGATGAGCTGCAGGCAACCATTGCGCTTTAGCGCAAGAGGTAAAGCAGGTACCTCTGCGGCTGAGGCCGCGCCCTCGCCGCGCGGGCGATGTACCGCTGGCGGCGCTTCACCCGAACGCCCGAAGTTTGCGGGCAGCGCTCATTTCACGACAGAGAACGGAGAGGAGCCAACATGCCGGAAGCCAGGATGACCACCCAGCGCCCCATCGACATTCCAGCCTGGAAAGATCTTCAGGCGCACTACGAAAAAATCAAGGACGTTCATCTCCGCCAGTTGTTTGCCGATGACCCACAACGTGGGACTCGGCTTACTGCCGAGGGCGCCGGGCTCTACCTCGACTACTCCAAGAACCGTGTTACCGACGAGACCGTAAAGCTGCTGCTGCAGCTGGCCCGCGAGTGCGGCGTGGAAGCGCGCCGCGATGCCATGTTCCGGGGCGATAAAATCAACATCACGGAAAACCGCGCCGTACTACACGTGGCTCTGCGCGCGCCCCGAGGCACCAAGATCGAGGTCGACGGTAAAGACGTTGTGCCCGAAGTGCACGAAGTGCTCGATCGCATGGCCAAGTTTTCAGAACGCGTGCGTAGCGGCGAGTGGAAGGGGCACACCGGCAAGCGCATTAAGAACGTGATTAACATCGGCATCGGCGGCTCCTATCTCGGCCCGGAGATGGCCTACATTGCGCTGCGCGATTATGCCGATCCGGCGATGAAGTTTCGCTTTGTGGCCAACGTAGACGGTGCGGCATTCTACGACGCCACTCACGACATTGCCGCCGACGAAACGCTGTTCGTCATCTCGTCCAAGACGTTCACCACCCTGGAAACCATGACCAATGCGGCCACAGCGCGCAAGTGGATTGTCGATTCGCTGAAGAGCGAAAGCGCGATCGCGAAACACTTCGTCGCCGTGTCAACAAATACGGAAGGGGTCGCGAAGTTCGGCATCGACACGGCCAACATGTTTGGCTTCTGGGACTGGGTGGGTGGACGTTATTCGATGGATTCAGCGATCGGCCTGTCCACGATGATCGCGGTCGGCCCGAAGAACTACCAGGAGATGCTGGCCGGCTTCCACGACATGGACGAGCATTTCCGCACCACGCCGCTGGAGAAGAACCTGCCGGTGCTGATGGGACTTCTGACAGTGTGGTACAACAACTTCTTTGGCGCGCAGACCGTCGGTATCATGCCTTATTCCGACAACCTGAAGCGGTTTCCCGCGTACCTGCAGCAGCTGCAGATGGAGAGCAACGGCAAGCACGTTGATCTGCAGGGCAATCACGTGGAATGGCAAACCGGACCGATCATCTGGGGCGAGCCGGGCACCGATGGCCAACACTCGTTTTACCAGTTGATTCACCAGGGAACGAAGGTGATTCCCTGCGACTTCATCGGCTTCTGCCAGCCGCTGAGCCCGCTCAAGGACCAGCATGATTTGCTGATGGCAAACATTTTCGCGCAGGCGGAAGCGCTGGCCTTCGGCAAGACTGCCGAGGAGTTGAAGGCCGAAGGATCGCCGGATTTCCAGACGCCTTTTCGGGTGTGCGAAGGGAATCGGCCAACCAACACGATCCTGGCGGACAAGCTCACGCCCCGGGCACTAGGTACGCTGGTTGCTCTGTACGAACACAATGTGTTCACGCAAGGTGCGGTGTGGAACATTGATTCGTTCGATCAGTGGGGTGTGGAGCTGGGCAAGGTGCTGGCCAAGCGCATCATACCGGAGCTGCAGAGCGATGCCGCGCCGCAACTCAAGCACGACAGCTCGACGAATACACTGGTCCATCGCTATCGGCGGGCCCTGGGCAGGAAAAACTAGATACCGTTGTTCGCCTTTCGCTATTCGCTTTTCGTCAGAACCACAGGCGTTGATCGAATGCGCGGGGGCGATCAGCGAGCAATGAAAAGCTATTCATGCACGCACCGACAGCATCGTCCGATCCGCAAGCCGCGCTGAAGAAGGAAGCCGCGGAATACGCCCTTCGCTACATTCAGTCGGGGATGACGGTTGGGCTCGGAACAGGTTCGACGGCGATCTTCGCCATCCGCCGCATCGGCGAACTCCTGCAAAGCGGTGAGCTGAAGAACATTACGGGCTTCGCGACCTCCCGGGCTTCCTGGGACGCATCGGTTGAACTGCGGATCCCCATGCTTACCGACGATCTGCCGCGAAACATCGACGTCACCATCGATGGCGCCGACGAAGTCGATCCGCAGCTGAACCTCGTCAAAGGCGGAGGCGGCGCACTGCTGCGCGAGAAGCTGGTAGCCCAGGCGTCTGCGCGCGAGATCATTGTTGTCGACGAGAGCAAGCTCTCGCCGCGACTGGGCACATTGCACGTGCTCCCGATCGAGGTCTTGCACTTCGGCTGGCGCTCACAAGCACGATTTCTGGAGTCGCTCGGCGCGAAGTACGTCATTCGCCAAACCAAGAGTGGCGAAGAGTATCGCACCGATCAAGGCAACATGATTCTGGATTGCGATTTTGGGCCCATTGCCGATGCTGCAGCGCTGGCGCGCCAGCTCGAAGCGCGTGCGGGCATCGTCGAGCATGGCCTTTTTCTCAATTTGACCAGTGTGGTGATTGTGGCCAGCGCACAAGGCATACGTGAGTTGAAGCGCAGCTAGGCATGCAGCACATTTGTGATTTGTCTCAGCACCACAAAACTGCCGATCTCATGGGCCGAGCGAATCGCCCTCAGAACCGAGCATTCTCTCTTCTTTGGCTGCGATCAGGCCATTTTGGACGCATGATTGCCTGCACGCGAGCTCCACATATTTTTCCCGAAGTCTGGAACTTTTGTTCTGGCTCGGGTATCTTAGCGCGGCAGGAACAGCCAAGTTAGCTGCTCCATCCCGCCGCGAGATGGCCGAGATGTCCACTCGCGTCAATTCCTTCGAAGGAGAATTCCGTGAAGAAGAATCAGGTGAAGTCCCTCGTATTGAGCGCTGCCGTAACTGGGTTGTTGACGGCTGCAGCGCCCGCATTTGCTTCCTCCAACAGCACCAGCAGCCCGACCGCCAGCAGCAGCGCTGTGCGCATGATGGCGAGCGCATTCCAGAGCGACAAGCACTCCTGCAAGGGGCAGAACAGCTGTAAGGGCCAGGGCGGCTGTAAGGCCGGCGACAACGGCTGCAAAGGCAAGAACTCTTGCAAGGGCAAGGGCGGCTGCGCCACCGACGGTTCCAAGAACCATCTGGCCTAATTCGCCAGCGCATCCATGAGGGCCGGCGGTGAATCCGGCCCTCACTTCACAACAGCAAAAGGGTCGTCATGCCTGCCAATCGGTTTAACGGATTTACGGAGTACGGAGTCGGCATTGGTCTCCGCATTCCACACTACCGGCACATCCTGGAGAAGAAGCCGGTAGTGGATTGGTTCGAAATCATCTCGGAGAACTACATGGTCGACGGCGGCAATCCGCTGGCCGTGCTCGACCAGATTCTGGAGCAGTACCGGGTAGTGCAGCACGGCGTCTCGATGTATTTCGGTTCGGTCCAGCCGCTGAATCGCGAGCATCTGCGCCGTCTCAAACAACTGGTGCGCCGTACCAACACGCCGTGGCTGTCCGACCACCTCTGTTGGGGCAGCGTCGACGGCAGCTACTCGCATGACTTGCTGCCGATCCCATACACATGGGAAGCGATCGAAGTTACGGCGGCGAAGATTCGCCAGGTGCAGGATTATGTCGAGGTTCCCGTCGTAGTCGAGAATGTCAGCAGCTACGCTGAGTTTCATGAGTCGGTCATGACCGAGTGGGAGTTCCTCAATGAAGTAGTGGAGCGTGCGGACTGCGGCATTTTGCTAGATGTCAACAACATCTACGTCAGCTCCATGAATCACAGCTTCGATCCTCGCCAATATCTGGATTCGGTTCCCGCCGAGCGGGTGGCGCAGATCCACATCGCCGGCCACTCACGCTATGAGAAGTACATTCTCGACACCCATGACCATCCGGTGATCGATCCGGTATGGGCGCTGTACGATCGCGCGATCACGCGCATCGGCCCGACCGCGACATTATTGGAGTGGGACGACAAGATTCCTTCCTTCGAGGAAGTACACGCGGAAGCGCTGAAGGCCAACCGCTACTTGCAAGGACATGCGAACACGTGGGCCGCGGCACAGACAACCACTTCGCCGCTCGCAGAGGTCGTGGCGTGAGTTCGCTTCTTGAAATGCAGCGCGAGATGGCAAAGCTAGTCATGCAGCCCATGACGAAACGCGAAGGCATTCCCGTGCGCAGCCGCGCCGCTGCAGAAAAGATCGTCAAGCCGAACGACCGGCTCACGAGCCTTGAGCGCGTAGAAATCTATCAGCGAAGTTACTGGTTTCGGCTGATCGATTGTTTCGCCGAAGACTTCCCCGGCGTGCGCGCCATCATGGGTGCGAAGCGCTTCCGCCGCATGTCGGAGGCTTACCTGGCTGATTGCCCGTCGCGGTCGTTCACCCTGCGCAATCTGGGTTCGCGCTTGCTGGAGTGGCTGCACGCGAATCCGAAGTGGCTGGGACGCGAGTCGCAACTTATACAGGACATGGTGGCACTGGAGTGGGCGCAGATCGAGGCCTTCGACGGTTTGCAACGGCCACCGATCACGCCGGAAGAGTTGGCGCAGTCGGGAGCTGAGTTGCGACTCGAGTTGCAGCCATACATTTCACTGCTGCGATTGCAGTATCCCGTCGACAATTTGCTGCTTGCCGTACGTGACAAGAAGCGCACCGGGCCGCCGGTCGCTGCCATGCTGAACGCGCCGACCGCTGACATCTTCGTCGCCGTGCATCGACTGGACTACTCGGTGCACTTCAAGCGGCTGGAGCCCGAGGCGTTCGCCATGTTGTCGCTGGTTCGCAACGGCGTCAGCCTCGTAAAGGCTATTGAAGACGGCTTCGCCAACAGCGACTTGAGCGAGGAGCAGCAGGCCCAGAACGTGGAGCAGTGGTTCCGGCAGTGGCAATCCATGGGTTGGTTTTGCAGCCGGCTGGAAGGTGCGACGGATTCAGCTAAGGAGATCGATGAGCGACTCGAGTAAGAATGTCGTCACCGCTGGTTATCAGCTGCTGGTTCGAGCCAGCTCCTCGCTGCAATCGGTATTTCTTCTGGCCGTGCGGTTCTACTGGGGCTGGCAGTTCGCTCAGGCGGGGTGGGGCAAGCTGCACAACATTTCGCACGTCATTCAGTTTTTCGGCAGCCTCGGCATCCCGCTTCCCGCAGCTAACGCCTGGTTCGTCAGTTCGCTGGAACTTGTCGGCGGAATCCTGCTGGCTCTCGGCTTCGGATCGCGGCTGCTGGCGCTGCTGTGCGTATGTGACATGCTGGTCGCTTATCTTACGGCCGATCGTGAGGCGTTTCTATCCTTCTTTACCGCGCCCGACAAGTTTGCCGCCGCGTCTCCGTTCGTCTTTCTTGTGGCGTGGCTGATCATCCTGATCTTCGGCCCGGGCAGGCTTTCGCTGGACGCGCTGCTGGGCATCGAATCCAAATCGCTCGGCGAGAGCACTCGCTAGCAACTTCGGCCTGTCAGTCCAGACGATTAATCATCGACGCAACGTAGCCTGCCCCGAAACCATTGTCGATGTTCACGACTGTAACGTTTGAAGCACAGGAATTGAGCATTCCCAGCAGCGCCGCCAGGCCCTGATACGAGGCGCCATATCCTATGCTGGTCGGCACCGCAATCACCGGTACACCCACCAGGCCTCCGACCACGCTGGGCAAAGCGCCCTCCATGCCGGCGCAGACGATGATGACGCGCGCCCGCATCAGTAACTCGCGACGGGCTAGCAGGCGATGAATGCCGGCCACGCCGACGTCGTAGACGTGTTGTACCTCGCTGCCCATAATCTGCGCGGTGACGAGCGCTTCTTCTGCCACTGGTATATCGCCTGTGCCGGCGGAAACCACGGCGATTGTTCCTCTGCCGTAGCGGGTGCCGTCCTGGGTCAGCGTCACTGCGCGGGCGAGATCGTGGAACTCGGCCTTGCGCAGCTTGCGGCGGACTGCGCGCACCTGCTCGGGGGAGACGCGCGTGGCCAGCACATTGTTGCCCCGCTTCGCCAGACGGCTGAAGATTTCGCTCAATTGCTCGGGAGTTTTGCCGGGGCCGAAGATGACCTCCGGCACGCCGACGCGGAGCGTCCGGTGATGGTCCACGTTGGCGAAGCCGATGTCTTCGAAAGGAAGATGCCGCAGCTTCTCAATCGCCTCATCGGGCGAGACCTTGCCGCGACGTACCTTATCGAACAGTTCCTTCAGCGCCTTCGCATTCATTAGCGGTTATCATCTCAGAGATGTCCGCTTCTACCAACGCGGGATCCCGAACGCTAACCGTGGCCGTTACCGGGGCCAGCGGTTCGATCTTTCCCAAGCACCTGCTGGATGCATTGGAGCGGGATGATCGCGTGGGTACCGTAAATCTGATCATCTCCGACAGCGGTTTGCGCGTCATGGTGGAGGAACTCGGAATTTCAGGCCGAAACGAGATCTTGCCCAAGCTGTTGGGACGTCCTGCTGCGAAGATTCAGCAGCAGAACAACCAGGACATCGGAGCCAACGTCGCCAGCGGATCGTATGTTACCGACGCGATGATTGTGCTGCCCTGCAGTATGGGGACGCTGGCGCGGATTGCGAACGGCATGGCGATTCATCTCATCGAGCGCGCCGCCGATGTTTGTCTGAAGGAGCGGCGTCCGCTTGTGTTATGCGTGCGCGAGACACCGTTTAACCGCATACATCTTCGCAATATGACGCTCGCGGCCGACGCGGGGGCGACAATATTCCCCATCATTCCGGCGTTCTACTTTCATCCCAAATCGACGGATGATATCGCGCGCGAGTTTGTTAATCGGGTGCTGGCGCATGTCGAGCTACCGCAGGCCGGGGCGTATCAGTGGAAGGTGGAGTAAGGAAGCAGCTCGGCGGCGAAAAACAAGTCAGCTGGTGGCAGTTCTAGGCCCTGACTTTTTTTCGTTGATGGAAATCGTCGAGCAGCGCCCGCAGTCGGTGATTATCCGCCATTGTGGCTTCCACACTAGCGAGCGAGTTGAGGCTTAGAGCGGTGAGGCTGGCGGCAGCCGTGAGCAGTTCCAGATGCTGAGCGTCGAATCGGATGGTCGGATGGGATGTCTCGAGATAGATGACGCCGAGCACCCGCGACGGAGCAATCAACGGCGCGCACATTAATCCGGTTACGGAAGCGGTTGCGTTGCGGCTCATGGTAGCGCTGACGGGATTGCAGACCATGATGCTGACGCACTCGGCCATCGCTTCCCGAGCGACTTCGAGGCCGACCTGCATGGTCTGCGCCGGGCCGGTTTTGTTGTCCCACGAGATGGACAACTTCACCTCTGCGAACTCAGGATCGGTGAGCACAATGGTTCCGCGTTGAGCAGGAATACCGTGGAAGACGGTCTCGATGATCTGCCACAGCAACGTCTGGCGGTCACGGATAGCCGCGATTTTTGTGGCGATGGTGAACAACAGATGTAAATCGCGTTCGCGTCGAGCCGGTCGCGGAATGGCTGCCGTCTTGGCTGGGTTCAGGTACAAAGTGTCATGCTGACGAACCCGGATGGCACGATCAGTGGGCAGCGGCGTTTTTACCCATTGGACGGACTTGGCATCCGCATCGGCCTGGCAAACAAACTTCAGCGAGGAACCGGCCATCGAGATGTGGTCCCCGTGTTGAAGGATTTGCTCCTCAATAAGTTTGTTGTTTACCTTCGTGCCATTCTTGCTGCGCAGATCGACGACCTTGTATTTCCCGTCCTCGTGGCAAATTACGCAATGCCGCATCGACATGTGCGGGTTGGGAATACAGAGCCGGTTCGAGGGATCACGGCCAATGGTAAACTCCCGGTGATCGAGAGCGGAGATCGTACCCGTGCAAGGGCCGACGACGACCATGAGTAAAGTTTTCATCGGCAGATTAGGGCGAAGCGCCGGACCCCGCCAGGCGTTCGCTCAAGTGAGGGTTTGACTGGAATAATAAATCCCATTTGCAGTTTTGGGTAAACGAATCTCGTTAGGGCAGTGGGCTAATGGAAGACCATACATTCTGGGGTTGGGTAGCCATCCCCACTGCGATGACCTTACTGGCCTTGATCGTCTGGCGCGTCAAACTTAGCTCCAGTCCCCACAAACTTCCCAAGGCCGCGGCGTTAAGCGCAATCACTGTGTGCGCGCTTGTATTCCTGTGGTCGTTTATGCAGTGGGCCTCTTGGTACAAGTGAAAACTCGAAATGGCCCACCTACCCGTCAAGGGCAGTGCGTCCAATTGAGGCACTTGCAATCGCCAGGCGTAGGGACTACGCCAGCTTTTTCAACAACATAACCCTGCTCTGGCGGTTTCCATTCGATGTGAATTCGGCCCGTTTGGGCCCTGATTCCGCCCGTTCGACCCATCCTGCTTGGCCGCTAAGGGTTCGGGTCATTACCCTAGTAACTGTAGGAAAGCATTGATGTTCTAACCACCGCTGCCGCGCGGTGGACATCCGAACGATCAAAGAGGCGTGAATGCACAAACCCGTGAAGTATGTCGAGAAGGCTATAACCTATGCCGCCCGTGGCGCATGGGCTGTCTTCGACAAGGTCAACAGTATTAATCAAAATCCTTCGTTTACGCCCAAGTGGTCAGACAAGCCGCTGTTGAAGTCGTATCAGAAGTCGAAGCCCCCGCTGGGTTGGCCGCGCGCGACCGATTCGCTGTGCCCTAAGTGCGTGCCCGAAATTCGCCAGCAGATTATCGACGGCAAGCTGCCGGTTGAAGTCCTGATGAACGAGCGGGTCGGCGAGATTAAAGCGCAGATCATCGAGCGCGACGGCAAGATCCTGATGGTGAAGGATTGCCCGACCCACGGCCACTTCGAAGACGTGATGGCCATGGACACTGCATTCTTCAAGCACCTGGAAGAAGTCTTTCCCGGCCGCGATATTCGCGCCCACAATGACGAGCGGCTGCATCATCACGGTTCCAGCACGGTGAAGCACGGCCGCGGTTCGGTGCTGACCATCGACCTGACCAATCGCTGCAACATGATGTGCGATCCCTGCTTTATGGACGCCAACCAGGTCGGCTTCGTGCACGAGCTGACGTGGGAAGAAATTAAGCAGATGCTGGACGACGCCATCACCATCAAGCCGCGCCGCCAGATGTCGGTACAGTTCTCCGGGGGCGAACCCACGCTCTCGCCGTACTTCCTCGATGCGGTCGCCTATTCGCGCAAGGTCGGCTACAACAGCGTGCAGGCAGCCACCAACGGCATCGAGTTCGCCAAGAGCTTCGAGTTCGCGCAGCAGGCGGCGGAAGCCGGCTTGCGCTACGCCTATCTGCAGTTCGATGGCATCGGCAATGCCGCGAACTCACATCGCCTGGTCGGCAACCTGTTCGACGTCAAGCTGCAGGCGATTGAAAACCTGCACAAGGCGGGGGTTGAGATCGTGCCGGTCGTGACTATCTTGAATGGCGTGAACAACGAGCAGGTTGGACGCATCATTCAGTTCGCGCTCGACAATCCGCGCAAGATTTCGTTCCTCTCGTTCCAGCCGGTTTCCTTCACTGGCCGCGACGAAGCCATCACCGACGAGCGTCGTGAGGCGCAGCGCTACACGCTGTCGCACCTGGCGCACGATGTGAAGGACCAGACCGGCATGGGCGAGCCCACGCGCGATTGGTTCCCCATCTCGTTCATGAGCACCTTCTCGGATTGGGCCGACCTGGTCCACGGGCCGGACAAGGATTGGGGCGCGTTGAGCTGCGGTTGCCACCCGAACTGCGGCGTTGGCATGGCGGTGATGATCGACAAGGAAACGAAAGAAGCTGTGCCCGTGACCGCGTTCCTGAACGGCGACAATCTTGGCAAAGACGTGGCGAAGGTTAACGACGCTGCGCGCGGCAAGTGGCTGACCATCACCGGCATGACGCTGGCGCTGTTGAAGAACTACGATCCTTTCAAGTCGCCCACGCACTTCAAATTTGCTGATCTGCTGAAAAAGTTCGACAAGACCTTCGGCGCGACCGGCAAGAATTACGGCAAGGTCAGCGGTGACCGCTCAGTAGACGACATCGAGCGTCGCCGCAAAGATCGCTGGAACTTCCTGTTTGTTGCGGGTATGTGGTTCCAGGACCTGTTCAACTACGATTTCCGCCGCACCGAGCAGTGCATCATCCCCTATGCCACGCAGGAAGGCGAGATCAGCTTCTGCGCCTACAACACCGGCGTGGGCTGGCGCAACATCGTCGAGAAGATGCACATGACCGCGACTCTGACCAAGTGGTACGAGGAGCACGGGCGGCATGAGATCTTCGCCGGTGGCAAGAAGGTCGGCCTGGAGACTACGGCACACTCGCTGAACCTGGTGGAAGCGCACGTCAACGCCGAAGCTAACGACACCCTCGACAAGCTGGGCATTGCCAAGAACGCGCGCCAGGAGAAGTTCAAGGCGCGCGACGAGCGCATTAAGGCCGAAGCCGAGAAGGCACGCATGATGGCGCTCTACCGCGAACACGTGCTAGGCGAGAAGCCGGAGGCCAAGGGCACGTTCATTCCCATCGACAGCCTCGGCGGCATCAAGCCGGCAGCGAAGCCCGAGGTGGAAGAACGCGAAGCTGTGTACGGAGACTAGTTAACCGACAACAATTAGCTGCTAAGTTAGCCGGCCGCGCGAGCGGCCGTTTTTCTTGCCAAATGCATTGCTATCCATCGACGGCTTCTTGGCTGGGAAGGACTCGCGCTATTTCTTCGGTTCAATCTGCAGGTTAATATTCGGCTTTTCGCGGTCGTCGAACTGGCTTAGCGTCTTGCTCTTGCTCTTCGCGCCCTGCTTCTCGGCAAAGACATCATAGTCCGCATTCAGGGAAAGCTCAGGGAAGCGGTAGGTGCCGTCATTCTGCGAGATGTAGGTCTTGATGGCCAGCGTCTTGGTGTTCTTCAGGTAGACGATGGCCTCCGGAATGGGTTTGTCGCTCTTGTCCAAGACGGTGCCGGTCAACGTGCGAGAGGTAGGACGGGTGGTCTTGTGACTACCGTTATCGTCGGAATGCGAACCACCCACGGGTATGGACAGCTGGGCGCTGCATGTGAGCGCCACGAAGAGCAGAGCGAATATTCCGATCAGGCGATTCATTTCTACCAGGGTAACCTATCAGTTGGGCGAGAGTTGGTCTTTGGTCAAATGCAGGCTCACGTCCTTGCGTTCGTTGCCGTCGACATGCACGGTGGTCTCCGGTTTCGGCTGGCTCTTCGGCAGCTTGACGTCAGCCTGGATGACATAATCCTGCGTCCCAACCGGAACGCGTTGCGCGAACTCACCGCGCCGGTCAGACGTGAGCTCCCACTTCCACTTCTTCGCGGCAATCATGCGAATCTTGATGGGAATGCCTGCCACCGGCCGGTCATCCGGTCCCCAAACTGTCCCGTAGATCAGAGCATAATCCTTCTTCGATGTCTGCGGGGATTGTTGAGAGAAAGCCGGGACAGAAGTGAGAATGAGCAACAGAGCACAGTAGAGCCGGAGTGCTGCTCCGCGGGGCGCGCTAATATTCCTCCTCCTCTTCTTCCTTCTCCTCTTCGTCTTCTTCCTCGTCCTCGTCCTGCACGCGTGTCAACTCGAGCGGCTCGACCGCGACCACCTCGAAATCGCTGCCGCACTCCGGACAGGAGACGATCTCCCCTTCGTCGACCTCGTCTTCTTCGATATCCAGATCACTCTCACATTCAGGACAGATAACCATGATTGCCTCCCGTTGCTCGACGACCTGACGCCGCCCGTGCATTTATATTTAGAATCTCTTGGCAGCAGCGTCAAGTGATAGACGCTGGCAAAATCCAGAGGTTGCGAGAAGTTTCGTAAGGGGCCAAGCAACCACGCCGGCCTGAATCGCGCGGGTGTGATGAGGGCGGTGTTGCGGCGGTTGCTTCGGCCTTCGGTTAGGCCCAAGATAGGACTTGCTCGCGTCCAACCGACGCGTGCGCTGTGCGGGCGATATGACTCTGGCGGCATTTCGCGTCGAAGGTCAGGCGATATTTGCGGCGCTCGCAGGCGATGGCCAAGGTCATCGAGGTTGCCGATTATGCCGCTGCCGGAGCACCAGCCCCGGCGTTCATGGGAGCCAGTTATGCGACGAACATCTTCTCCGATGGGATTGAGTTTTCCCCCGTTCACGCGCGCAGTAAAACAGCTGCTGATCGCCAACGGGCTCGTGTTCCTCGCCGTGGCGCTGGTGGACGCCTTCACGTCCGGCTTTTTCAAGCCGTGGATGCAGCATTACTTTGGGCTAGTTCCCACATACGTGATCTTCCATGGATATATCTGGCAGTTGGTGACATACGCATTTCTGCACGACGGGCTGCTGCACATTCTCTTCAATATGCTGGCCTTATGGATGTTTGGCGCCCAACTGGAGCAGGACTGGGGCTACAACCTCTTCATGCAGTTTTATTTTTTCTGCGCCGTCGGCGCCGCGCTTACGACCATTGTTGTGGCATTTACGCGCGTGCTCAATGCCGATCCCCGGGTGCCCACGGTTGGCGCGTCGGGCGCGATCTTCGGACTATTGCTGGCCTTCGGTATCCTTCATGCCGAATCGGAGATTATGCTGTTCCCGATTCCTTTCATGATCAAGGCCAAATACTTCATCATGGGCCTGATCTTCATCGAGGTATACCTCACGCTGTCGTCCGCGAGCCGGCCGGGCGAGTCCGTGGCCTACATGGCGCACCTGGGTGGCCTGCTTTTCGGATACATCTGGCTCAAGTTGGTCCCCCGGCGCGGTTTTGGCTATGCCGCTTCAGAACGCGTTTTCGGACTGCGCAATTCCTACTATCGCTGGAAGCGCCGCCGCGCCGCTCGCAAATTCGAAGTGTACATGCGAAAGCATGATGATCGCGGCGACTACAAGCACGAAGACTACTTCGACGAATTTGGCAACTTTCGCGACCCGACCAATCCGGATCGCAAAGGCAATGGCGACTCGCGTGGGCCATGGGTGAATTAATCGTGATCGAGAGCAGGCTGTTTATCAGAATAACGACGGCACGAATCTACAAGTAGTCTGCCGCAACGATTTCTGCGCTCAGGTCCCTCGATTCGTGATACAAACCCTAGCCATGAGTTCCAATACTGTGTTTCGCGTTTGGCTCGCATGCATCGCCCTGACAGCCTGTGCGATTTCCGGGGTTGCGCAGACTAAGGCGGTAAAGAAGAAGACCGTCGAACTGAAGGACGCTAAAGGCACAGACGTCGGCACCGCGACGATCGTCTCGAAGGGCTCGGGCGTGGAAGTGAAACTCAATCTGAAGAGCTTGCCGCCGGGAGAGCATGCGGTGCACTTTCATCAGAACGCCAAGTGCGATCCGCCTGACTTCAAGTCGGCTGGCGGGCACTTCAATCCCACCAGCAAACAGCACGGCTTCGACAATCCCCAGGGTCATCATGCCGGCGATATGAGGAACTTCGTAGTCAAAGACAACGGCACCGCGAAGGCGACGGTAAAGGATGACGATGTGGTGCTGGGAACCGGCGCGGAGCCGAATTCACTGTTCGCCAACGGCGGCACGTCGATTATGATTCACGCCAAGGGTGACGACTATAAGACCGATCCGGCCGGTAACTCGGGGGATCGCATCGCGTGCGGAGTGATTACACAATAGCGCTTCCCGGGTGCCGGCGTCGTGTAGTCTAAACGCGTATGGGCGACCTGGGCCGCACGCTGGTTTTCCTGGGCGGGCTGCTGCTCGCGTTAGGGGTGCTCCTGATTCTCGCGGGCAAGATGAACCTGCCCATCGGCCGGCTGCCAGGCGATATTATTTATCGCGGCAAACACACTACCTTCTACTTCCCTTTAGTGACGTCGATTCTGCTCAGCGTGCTTATTTCGCTCGTCCTCTATTTCGTGAATCGCATGCGGTAAGTTGGCCTCTGGCTCTTGGCCTTTGGCTCCCGCCACTGATCGCGCACGTTGAGAGGACTTGGTTAACTGTGGAGGGCGATATCCAAGGGCTCGGACCAAGAGCCAAGAGCTAAGCGCGAAGAGCGAATGGCAACACCTTGATACACTGCCATTATGGCCGGCACCGAACAATTGGGGCTTGTCTTCCAGGCTGCCCCGCGCAAGATCTATGGCGTTCGCGAGTTGGTTGCCGCGGTCAGAACCCAGGTGGAACGCAGCTTCACCGACGTTTACCTGGAGGGCGAAATCTCCAACTATCGTCCTGCGGATTCCGGCCACATTTACTTCACTCTGAAGGACGCCTCGGCGCAGCTTCGCGTGGTTATGTGGCGAACGCAGGCGCGACTGCTGCGATTTCGTCCCGAGAACGGCTTGCAGGTAATTGCGCGCGGCCGCGTGACCGTCTATGACGAGCGCGGCGATCTGCAATTGCAAGCCGAGTATCTCGAGCCCAAAGGCGCAGGCGCCCTGCAAGTCGCCTTCGAACAGCTGAAAGCCAAATTGGCTGCGGAAGGTCTGTTCGACGCCGCTCGCAAGAAGCCGATCCCGGTTCTGCCCGTGCGCATCGGTCTGGTGACGTCGCCGCAAGGCGCGGCGGTGCAGGACATCCTCAACGTCTTGCAGCGCCGGCACGAGTCGGTCAACGTGCTCGTCTACCCGGCGCAGGTGCAGGGAGATGCGGCTTCTTCAGAGGTAAGTGCAGGCGTCCGGTATTTCAATCGGCACGGCCACGTTGATGTCATCATCGTTACCCGCGGCGGTGGGTCGTTCGAAGATCTTTTCGCCTTCAACGATGAAGGATTGGCGCGCGTCATCGCGAGTTCCACCATTCCGGTCATCTCTGCCGTCGGGCATGAGATCGATTTCACGATCTGCGACTTCGTAGCTGACCTGCGGGCGCCCACACCGTCGGCGGCAGCGGAGTTGGTGATCCATTCCAAGCGCGAGCTCTCCGACAAGCTGCTGGGATTTCACAAGCGGATGACCCAGGCCTTGAATTACAAGCTGCTGCGCGCCAACAATCAGCTCTCGCAGCTGGTGCAGCATGCCGGGTTCGTGCGCATGCGAGATAACCTTGCCCGCCGGCATCAGCGCGTCGACGATCTCGTCCTGCGCATGGCGCAGGCTAACTTGCGAATGGTGAAAAGCTACACCCGCCAGCTTGAGCTCCTCGAGGCCAAGCTTCGTCAGCATGATTTGCGGGTGCGCACTGGCGCGATGCGCGGCCGTCTAGAAGAGCGAATCGCGCAGCTGAACGCGGCGATGTCGCGAGCAAGGATGACCCGCAACAACGAGCTTGATCGGCTCTCGGCAAGCCTGCATCGCGTAGGCCCGGCATTGCTCATGCATCGACGTTCGCGCTGGGAACGGTTGCATAGTACGCTGCAGACGCTGTCGCCCAGTTCCATTCTTGCAAGAGGATATGCCCTTGTCTTCACCGCCGATGGTCATGTCGTACGGGAGGTCTCGCAACTGAACCCAGGCGATCAGGTGCGTACGCAGCTGGGACGAGGTGAGTTTACAGCCGAAGTAGAGGATATCGTGGACCACGATTCGTAAGCAGCAAACCCGATGCCTGGGTTCGCGCGGCAACCCTATTTCTGCCAAATACTAGCCACTGTTTTAGAATGGCCTATAGACATGATTGCGGAACTAGACAGTGCTGAAACTTCTCCACATCCCGCCGTTTTCGGTGATCTCCATCATCGATATTCTGGTGGTCGCGTTTCTCATCTATGAATTCCTGAAGCTGATCAAAGGTACGCGGGCTATACCGATGCTGGCTGCGGTCGTGCTGCTGGTGTCGGCATTCTGGATTGCGCACATCGAGCAGCTCCGCACGGTCGACTGGCTGATTACCACGCTATTCCCCTATGCGGTGTTTGCGCTGATTGTCGTCTTCGGCGCGGAGATTCGTCATGCTTTGGCCCGCCTGGGAAGGCGATTGTCCGCAGGGCGATCGGGTGTGTTCGGGGCGACGGACAGCTACGAAGATATCGTGCTTGCCGCGGCGCACTTCTCGCAGACGGCCACGGGTGCACTAATTATCCTGGAGCGCGAGATCGGGCTGCGTACATTTATCGAGAGCGGAGTGCTTTTGGATGCCAGCCTCTCCTACGATCTTCTGATCACCATCTTTCGTCCGAGCGCCCCGCTGCACGATGGAGCCGTGATCGTCCAGAAAGGCCGGATTGCGGCTGCGGCATGTTTCCTGCCTCTTTCCATGAATCCGGTACTGTCGACGCAATTCGGCACGCGCCATCGCGCGGCAATCGGCATCACCGAAGAGACCGACGCAGTGTCTGTGGTGGTTTCGGAAGAGACCGGTTCAATCAGCATCGCGGTCGGAGGCGCTATCGAGCGCGATATCACGGTCGAGTATCTGCGCGAAAGATTGAGCGAGCTGCTGCGTCGATACGTGCCGGCGTCGACCCTTCCTACGTCGGTCACGGATCGCGAATTGGCCAGCGACGAGCGCCGCGTAGAGCGACTCGCGGCCGAGAAAGATTTTGCCGACGGAGCGGAGCGTTGATGGCAAGCGGCGTCGGCAACTTCTTTCGCAATTACGTCTTCAACAACCTGCCGTTTAAGCTGGTGTCTCTCGCCATCGCAATTCTGCTATGGTGGGCCGTCGGCCGCGATCAGCCCATCGAGATTCCCGTGTCCGTACCCGTGGAATTTCAACACGCTCCCGCCGATCTGGAAATCAATTCGGACTATCCGCTGCAGGCGCGCGTCACATTGCGCGGCACGCAGCGTCTGCTGCAGGGCATGAACCCTTCGGCAGTACATGCTGTCCTTGACTTGCGCGGAGCGGCGCCTGGAGAGCGCACCTTCGATTTGACCGAGAAGGACATTCACACTCCGCGAGGAGTTCGCGTCGTGCAGGTCGTGCCCTCACAATTTCACATCAGCTTCGACCACAGCGTCACCCGGACTGTACCCGTGCAGCCGCGCGTAATCGGCACTCTGCTGAGCGGTTATGGCATAACCGAAGTCACGTCGGACCCGGCGAGCATCACCATTGTGGGTCCGAAGAGACGAGTCGAGGCCATCCGAACCGCCATGACTGACCCGGTCGATGCCACCGGCGTCGTGGGCTCTGGAACCTTTACCACCCATGCTTACGTTGCTGACCCGTTGGTGCGCGTGCAGACACCGGAAGCAATCCATGTTACGGTCAATACCGGTAAATCCTCGGGACGGGAAGGACAGCCTTGAGCGGTGGAACGGCGATGGTGCGGCAGCTATTCGGGACGGATGGCATTCGCGGGGTCGCAGGCGAGTTTCCGCTCGACGAGAAGACGGTGCTTGCTATCGGGCGCGCGTTGGGACAGCGGCTGGCTAAGCGCGAAGTGTCGCCTGGTGTCGTCATTGGGCAGGATACGCGAGAATCTGGCGCGTGGATCAGTTCTGCGCTAGCCGCCGGTTTGGAATCCGCTGACGTGAATGTTGTCAGCGCCGGCGTCGTCACCACTCCCGGCGTCGCATACCTCACCCGAACCAATCTCTTCTCCGCAGGCATCGTAATCTCCGCTTCGCACAATCCCTGGCAAGACAATGGGATCAAAGTTTTCGGCGCGGATGGTTATAAGCTGTCCGACGAGCTCGAACATCGGATTGAATCCGACATCTTCGCGCATATCGAACAGCTGGCGGAAAGCGCCTCCCACAACGTGGTATCCGCCTCCGAGATGCTTCCGGGCCGATCCGACTTACGCGAACAATATGCCAGATGGCTTGCAGACCTGGTCCAGGGAGCGGACTTCAGCCGATTCTGGGTGCTCGTGGACTGCGCGAACGGAGCGGCAACCACGATCGCCCCGCTGGTGTTTCAACTCTGCGGCATAAAGGCCGACTTCCTGCATATTCAGCCGAACGGGAGAAACATCAACACCGGTTGCGGAGCTTTACATCCCGAGCACATCGCCCAAGCGGTCGCGGTCGCGAATGGCGTGTATGACGTCGGCATCACCTTCGACGGCGACGCCGATCGCGCGCTGTTCTCCGATGCTGGGGGTCGCGTGATGAATGGCGACGCCGTTCTCCTTCTGGCGGCCCGCGACATGAAAGACCATGGTCGGCTCGCGAACAACACGGTCGTGGCCACCACGATGTCGAATATGGGGCTGGAGGCAGCGCTTAAGCGCGACGGCATCGCCATGTTGCGTGCCCCGGTCGGCGACAAGTATGTATTGGAACAAATGCTCAAGACTGGCGCGACGCTGGGCGGTGAGCAGTCCGGACACATTCTGTTCCGCGACTTGGATACGACCACCGGAGACGGGATCCTGACAGCCTTGCGCGTTCTGGAAGTGATGGCACGGACCGGCAAACCGCTGGCCGATCTGGTTGCCGACCTCAAAACTTTCCCCCAGGAAATCAAGAATGTCCATGTGCGCGAGAAGCGGCCGTTCGAACAACTGCCGGCGGTGATGGAGGCCATTCGCGCCGCCGAACAAGAGCTTAACGGGCGCGGTCGAGTTGTGGTGCGCTATTCCGGGACGGAGAAGCTGCTGCGAGTGATGATTGAAGCGGAGTCGGAACAGACAATGCGCCGCCATGCTGACGCCATCGCCGGCGCAGTTCAGCAGGCAATCGGAGCATAGCTCCCGGTCCGTATTCGGACGATGCTCCCGACAATGTGCGCTCCAGAACTGCTTTATACAAGGATGAAGCTTACAAAGCTGTACGCCATCGTTGACGTTGCGTGTTTTGCGTCACCGCACAGCGTTCGTGAAATTGCCGAATACACGCTCGAGCTTGCGGCCGGCGGCGCGACGCTGATCCAATACCGAAATAAAGCGGGTAGTGCCCGCGAGATCGTTCGCGATGCGCGGGAGCTTCGCCGTATTCTCAATGATGGCGTCACTCTGATCATGAACGATCGTGCGGACCTCTGCCTGGCAGCAGCCTATGACGGAGTTCATGTTGGTCAGGACGACCTATCCCCCGAAGCAGTGCGTGCGATCATAGGTCCGGACCGAATCTTAGGCATCTCGACTCACAACCTGGAGCAAGTACGGGAAGCCGATCTCGAGCTCGCAACCTACGTGGCACTCGGACCCGTCTTTTCGACGCGTTCGAAGGAGCGCCCCGATCCAGTCGTGGGACTTGAAGGTCTGCGCGCGGCACGCGCAGCAACTACGAAGCCGCTAGTCGCGATCGGCGGCATCACCCGCGCTAACGCCCGTTCGGTGATCGACGCTGGAGCGGATTCGGTTGCCGTCATCGCCGATCTGCTAATCTCGCCAAGAAAAGCCGTGGAAGAATTCCTCAGCCTGGTGGTGTGAATCACCAACTGCTGGTCACTATGAAACTCTCTGAAATCGCTTTAGCATTGGACGCCGCGCTGGAAAATGCGGACCCTGACACCGAGATCACTGGTGTCGCTGGAATTGAAGAAGCGGCTGCGGGACAGGTCACGTTCGTCGCGAATCCCAAGTATGCTGCCGATGCTCGAACGACTCGAGCGTCGGCAGTCATTGTCTCGGAAGATTTTCCCAGCATACCGACCGGTATGCTTCGCAGCCGGAACCCCTATCTTGCCTTCGCTCGAGCCATTCGGCTTTTCTACCAACCTCCTATCTACCAGCGTGGTGTACACCCCACAGCAGTTATTGCGGAAAGCGCCATCATCGGGGAGAATGCCCACATCGGGCCCTACGTCGTCATCGACGACGATGTGTTCATCGGTGAAAACGCCGTGCTGTTGGCGCATGTCGTCATCTATCGTGGCGCGAAGATCGCCAATAACTTCTTTGCTCACGCGCACTCCGTAGTTCGTGAATATTGCAGGGTCGGAAATGACGTCGTTCTGCAAAACGGCGTCATCGTCGGTTGCGACGGTTTTGGATTTGCGCGCGACGGCGAACAATGGGAGAAGATCACGCAATCCGGTCCGGCCGTTCTGGAGGACAACGTTGAGGCGCAAGCGAACTCCTGCATCGATCGCGCCAGCGTTGGCGAGACCCGCATTGGCCGGGGCGCGAAAATCGACAACCTCGTTCAGGTTGGCCACGGTTCAGTCGTGGGCGAGAACACCCTGCTGTGCGCGCAAGTCGGCTTAGCGGGATCGACGGTGATAGGCAAGAACGTGATCCTGGCCGGGCAAGTTGGCGTGGCCGGTCATTGCCGGATTGGCGATGGCGTAATCGTAACCGCACAAAGCGGCACTCATGGTGATATTCCGCCTGGCACCATGGTGAGCGGCTCTCCCGCTTTCGACCATAAACAATGGTTGCGTGCCGTTGGTCTGTTCAATAGACTTCCAGAGCTTGCAAAAGCCGTCCGAAAGCTGCAAAGCCATCCCCCAAAAGGCACATCAGCCGAAAACGGGCCCCAGAAGTGACTAAGGAGAGCCGCTCCAGGCAAAGAAGCGGTCGCGCGCTGAAGAAATCAAGCTACGCGAACAACCCAAGCTGCTTCTAACTAATGAATGGACGAAACTGTCTCCAATCCAAGTCCCGGCTTGACCTTGGGCCCACAGGCTGTTCCGAGTAACCCAATCCGGGTATTGCTGCTCGATGATCGCGAAGAGAATCTGGTTCTGCGCTCTGCCATCTTGCGCCAGAAAGGATATCGCGTAGTGACCTCGAGCTCGATCGAGGAAGCCGAGTCGAAGCTCGGCGCCATCGATATTGCGGTGCTCGACTATCATCTGGGCGCAGGCAAGTTCGGCACGGATGTTGCCGAGACCTTGCGGCGCAAGCGTCCGCAGGTTCCCATCATCATTTTGTCGGCTACGCTTGAGCGGAAGTTTGGCGGCATCGCCGACATGCACCTGCTGAAGGGCTATAGTTCGGTGGATGACCTGGTGAACGCACTGCGCTCGTTCGAAGGCAAGAAGCGCGGCCGCCCGGTGGTGGTTGACGCCCGCGATTTCTACTACTCGCGCATCTCCATGGCGATGGGCGATGACATCGTGTTGGAGATTCTCGATCGCGACGGGAACTGGCTATTTGTTAACGACTACTTCGCCGCCACGACCGGACATAAGCGGGCGTGGTTCGTGGGCAAGAACCTGTTTGAGCAATTCCCGCAGCTGGGCGATGAGTGGCGCGAAATCGTTCGCACCGTCGCCGACACGCGCGAGACCTATATCGATCGCCGCGGGTTTCGCGGCGCCTCGCACCTGCCCGTCAAAAGCCCGCACTGGACGTGGAACGTCTTGATATTCCCCATCAAGCTCCACGACGACCGCGATGGCGTCGTGCTCACGGCGCGGCTGATTGAGAAAAAGTAGCTTTACGTATTGCGGACGCGGTAAGGACCGAACGATCTTAGGCAAACGTGGCCGCGTGGCTCCGCTGCTCGGGCGCTAGAGCACTTGCGATCGCATCCCGAACTGCGTTCATGAGAGCGTCGCGGTCGGCAAAGCGTGTGGGATCGATTGGCGGATGAAACACAACGGTCGCGGTCCCCGGCCGCAACGCAAATCTTGTCTTGGGCCAACACTCGTATGTCCCGAGCATGGTGACGGGCACGACCGGCACGCCCGAGTCCATTGCCAGGTGGAACGGGCCTTTCTTGAAGGGCTGCAATCGGCCGTCACTAGAGCGTGTGCCCTCAGGAAAAACCACCATGTGTAATCCCTTTCGGAGGACGCCGATCGCAAACCGGACGCTTTCGATTGCAGCCTCGCGGTCGCCGCGATCGACCGGGACAAGCTCGCCCAGTCGCATGCCTGTCCCGAAAACGGGGACGCGAAAGAGTTCTTTCTTCACCAGCACCGAACAGCGGCCGGGAATGCTGGGTACCAAGATGGGTGGGTCGAGATTGGAAACGTGGTTCGACATGAAGATGTAGTTTTGGCCGGCCTGTAAATGCTCCAGGCCACGCAGATTAATCTTCACGCCAACCAGCAAGACGCCGAATCGCGCCAAGCTGCAAGCGGAGTAATACAGGCGATTGGCATCGCCGGTGAGAACAGCGTAGAGGACCAGCGGCGGCCCCGTAATCAGTATGGAGATTGCCCAGAAGCACAGCAACACGATCGCGCGTATCAAGGGGCACGTCCGGTTTCGTCATCGCCGTGGATCCAGGCGGTACGATGGGCTTTTTGTTCGGGAGTTACAGTTGCGAGGTCCTGCAATTGATAAGACACCTCGGTGCGCATACCCAGCTTCAAATCCACTTCCCGTTTGCCTCGCCGGCTCTGAAGCTGCAGCCTGATCACGGCGCCGGGAAGCGACTCTGTTATCTCAGAACTGAAAGACGCGTCCACCGACTTGCCATTAAGAGCTACCACGCGATCGCCGACCAAAATACCCGCCCGCTCAGCATCGCTGCCGGGCTGGACGGCAGAAACCTCCGGCCGGTCTCCGATGTTCGATGTCACGGTAAAGCCGGTAGACGTGTACGTGGTCTCGTGGGGAGCAACGTGCAATCCTGCGAAAGCAAGAAAGTCATCGTATGGAATCTCCTTCACTCCGGCAACGTAGTCGCGAAAGAATTCGGCGAAACTCTGATCAGAAACAGTCTCCGCCGCCTCTTCGATTCCAGCAGAATCCGGAAAGTATTTCCCTCGTTTGGCGTAGTGCTGGTTCATCCACTGAAACAAATCGCGGAGTGACTTCCTGCCGTCGGTCAGTTGGCGAAGGCGGAGGTCCAGCAGGATCCCGAGAATCTCGCCCTTGTTGTAATAACTGACGCTGCGCTCCGGTGAACGATAAAACGGTATGCCCTCGAACCAGGCCTCCAGGCTTGATTCCTCGGCCGATTGCCATTGGTGAGCGGGACGGTTTTGCAGGTCCGTGATCTCATCCGAAACCCGGCGCAGATATTCTTTCTCGTCGATGATCCCGGAGCGCGCCAGCAGCATGTCTCCGACTGTGCTGGTTACGCCCTCGCTAAACCACAGAGCGCGTGTGTCCATCTCATGCTGGTAATCGATGGGCTCCAGCGATTGCGGCCGGATTCGCTTCACATTCCACAGATGAAAGAATTCGTGCGCGCTGACTGAGGCAAGTGGAAGCAGGTTGGAGCGGACGCGATCACCATTCAGGTCAATCGCGGTGCCATACGCGTGTTCCATGCCGCCGCCGCCCGGGCCCTTGGGAAAGTGGTAGAGGAACGTGTACTCGTCATATGGGCGATCCTGCATCCAATTGACTGCGGCGTGGGTAATTTTGCCCAGCATCTCGTCGATCTGGGCCATGTCATAGTCGACAGGATTGCCGCGTACCACAACGTGGTATGTTGCTTCGTCGCGTTGAAACTCCGACTGCTGAAATGTGCCTAATTCCACCGGGCTATCTACGAGCTCGTCATATCCAGCAGCCACACCCGTCTTTCGATCGACCTCTCCGGCGGCCGCTGCATGCAGCACGTGCAGGTCCCGCATCTGCCAGGTTGCGGGGACATCCAGCAGGCGAATGCTCATAGCCTGATAGCGCGTGGCAGGAGAATACATCAGCACCATCGCCCAATTGAAGAATGCGTAATCGGCATTCAAGGTGCTGCCGAACGGGCCGGGACTGTCGAGATGAATGCCGTAGCTAACCACGATGCAGCCGGCAGGCGCCGAAATCTGCCACTCGCTCGTGCCGGCCTTGGACGCCTGTGCGGGCGCGCCCGAGGCATCTTGCGCGCGCACGTCTTCGATATTAGCCGCGAAGTTTCGTACTTGATACACGGCGTTCCACACAGGCATCTTGAGGATGCGGGTTCCGCTGCCTTCCTTTACACGAATGCTGACGCGGGCCAGATGCTGCGCTCTATTTTCAAGGGAAACGAAGTATTCGGTTGGCTGGCTGCTTGTCTCAGGCGAGGAACACGTGACCGGTGTTTGGGCGACAACGTTCAAGGCAGAAAAGAAAAGGATGAAGGGGAAAATGTAGAGAGATTCAGGTTTTGATCGCGGGCGGCTCACGACGCGGTTGTGACCTCGCGGAGTGATTTCAAACGGGCCGGGAGCTTCTCGTAAATTCCCCCAAACCCGCCGTTCGACAAGATCGTCACTACATCACCGGGGAGCAGCTCCGGCGCAATGGCACCCACGATCATGTCAGCATCGTTAAGCAGCCGCGCTGGTTTTTGCAGGGCGTTCAGCCCGGCGACGACTTTGGTTGGGTCGAGTCGCTCGTTCTCTGCGATTGCCGACGACCGGAAGACATCGGCCACAACGATCTGGTCGGCAATCGCCAGGCTTTTTATCAGTTCGTCCTGGAACATATTGCGCCGCAGGGTATTCGAACGCGGCTCAAGAATCGCCCATAGACGCCGACCTTGATAGCGCGTCCGAACAGCTCTCAGAGTTTCCGCTATGGCTGTTGGATGATGGGCAAAATCGTCGATGATGGTAATGCCATCCACCTCGGCTTTGACCTCAAGCCTGCGCTTTACGCTCCGAAATGTCTCCAGAGCATTGGCGATCTGTTCCTTCTCGATGCCGTAGTCCGCTGCCAAGGCTGCAGCCGCTGTCGCATTCAGCACATTGTATTCACCCGCGAGCGGAAACTGGAACTCAGCCCAAAGTTCTCCCTCGCGCAGCACTCGCCAAGTCGTCAATTCGGGCTTATAAGTGACATCCTCGACTCGCCAAGTAGAATTTTCGGCGAATCCGTAGCGTTCAACCCGGCAGAAAGCGCGGCTCACACATTCCGTGACATTGGGATGGCCGTCCCAGGCGACCAGCAACCCCCGCTTGGGAACCAAGTTCACCAGGCGTTGAAATGCGGTCTTCACCTCTTCCAGATTCTTATAGATGTCGGCGTGGTCGAACTCGACCGAGGTGAGAATGAGCGCGTCGGGGAAATAGTGCAGGAACTTTGGTCCCTTATCGAAGAAGGCAGTGTCGTACTCGTCGCCCTCCAGGATGAACTCGCGACCGGAATCCAGAGCGAAGGAGCTGCCGAAGTTCTCCGGTATGCCGCCGATGAGGAAGCTGGGCGCGCGCCCGGCGTGCCGGAAAATCCATGCCAGCATCGACGATGTGGTGGTCTTGCCGTGGGTCCCGGCGACAACTAATCGCTCTTTATCATGCAAGAATTCATCGTGCAGTATCTGCGGCAGTGATTGAAACGGAATGCGCTGGTCCAGGACGTGTTCCAGTTCCACGTTGCCGCGTGATATAGCGTTGCCGACGATGACCAGGTCGGGTCGGGGCTCAAGGTTCTGTGCACTGAATGGCTGCTGTATGGGAATCTTCAGCGATGCCATGAAGTCTGACATTGGCGGATATGCCGCAGTGTCAGACCCAGTGACAAGAAACCCGCGTTGCTGCAGCATTCCAGCAAGCGAGGCCATTGCCGTTCCACAAATCCCGATCAGGTGAAAATGTTTGTGCTGCATGCCAGCCTGCAGTGATGCTTAGGATCGACCCCGGTTAGCGCGTAGCGTTGCTGATACCGCGCCGGTTTGCACCGCGCCTCGGTAAGTGAACCGCACAGTCTCCGCCACGCTCAACTTCGCCCGCACTCCGATGGGCAAGGTCAGGGCGCCAGCAGAGACGTGCCCAGATCTCACGCCGAATACTATCGGAATTTCTAATTCTGCCAATATCCGGGTGATTACTCCTTGAAGCGCGGATTTCTGCGCACCGGGCTCGTCACAGTCCAGCATTTCACCGAAAACGATTCCTTGCACGCCTTGAAACTTGCCGGCCAGCTTCAACTGCATCAGCATGCGATCGATGCGATACGGCCGCTCGGCCCGGTCCTCGATAAACAGAATCGTACCTTCGGTTCGGATCTCGTAGGGCGTTCCCAGCGAAGCGCAGAGCAAGGATAGACAACCTCCGTACAGCTCACCTTCGGCGTCGCCCATCGACAATGGCGTGACTTCGCCATTGCCGAAGTTCATCTCGTTTTCGCCCCGCGACACGGCATCAATCCAACTGTCTTCGTTCACTCCACCCGGTCGCGCGAAGTCGCCGGCAACCATCGGGGCGTGGAATGTGACCAATCCGGCAGCATCGTTCAAGTAAGTCAGAAGCGTTGTAATGTCACTGCAGCCGGCAAAGATCTTTGGGTTGTTGCGAATGAGCTGCAGGTCGATATGCGGCAACAGGTAATTGCAGCCGTAGCCTCCGCGCGCGCAAACGACCGCCTTGACCTCAGGCCGAGAGAACATCCCATGAAACTCGTCGACACGCCGCTGTACGGGGCCGGCGAAGTAGCCGTCCCGCTCGAAGATTGAGGGCAAATAGAACGGCTTGTATCCGAGCCGCGACAGCTCGGCGCAACCCGCTTCAAACTCGTCGCGGCGGAAGCCACTTGCCGGAGCGATGATTCCGACCGTATCTCCCGCACGCAGAGGCTCAGGGAGGAGACGATCGGGTTGGGGGAAGCCGCTCATGGCGAAGGGGTATCTTAAACGAAAAACTCGCCGCGGCAGAGCAGGGTGGCAGGACCGGTGAGGTGAACCTCGTCGTTCCACTCGACCGTCTGCGTGCCTCCTGGCGCTCGCACTTGCACCGGGGAGGCAACTGCGGCGCGATGAATCGACGCCACCGCAGCCGCACAGGAACCGGTTCCGGACGACATGGTTTCGCCTACGCCACGCTCCCAGAAGCGCACGTCGATCGTGCCGGGATCGACAACTTTCACGAACTCAACATTCATTCCATGCTTGAAATCGTGGTGCTTGGAGATTTGCTCTGCGATAGCCTGCCAACCCAATTCGAATTGTGGAACGAAGACAACGAAGTGTGGGTTGCCCATGGAGACTGGCGTTCCGGACAGCTCGCCATAGGCAAACTTGATAGAGAAGCCGTCGCCAACCTCGGGATGTCCCATGGAGCTGCGGAATTCAAAGCTGTTGCCGTCTTGCGACCGAAGCTCACACATCTTTAACCCGGCGCCGGTGCGTATGACGACCGAGCCGCGGCGATTCTCCGCGCAGTGCCACGCAGCAACGCAGCGCGTTCCGTTGCCCGAGATTTCCGCTTCTGAACCATCGGCATTCAACAGGCGAACGCGGATGTCGGCATCTGAGGCGGGCAGCAGCCACTCCACTCCGTCGGCGCCCACGCCGTTGTGGCGATCGCAAATACGCTTGCTGAACTCGTGGATATCGGCCGGCGCATGGGCAAAATCGATCAGCAGGAAATCGTTGCCGCATGCCGTCGCTTTGACGAAGGGGATGCTTGGCATACGGCTACTCTTCCGGATCGTTTTGCGACGACAAGGGTCCGTCTGCAGACATGCGCTCGAGTTGGGAGCGCCAATTGGTTTCTTCAACAAATTGCCGCGAGTCGCGCCAGCCCGGCCGCACCTTGACGAACAGCTCCAGAAATATCTTGGTGTTCAGCAATCGCTCGATTTGCAGCCTGGCTGCTGTCCCAATCTTCTTCAGCGTTTCGCCGCGCTTACCGATCAAGATAGCTTTTTGCCCTTCGCGCTCACAGTAGATTATCGCGGCAACACTGGTGAGCTTCGCGCCCTCGTCGTAGCGCTCGATCAGCACTGTCGTCGCGTAAGGCACTTCCTGTTCCGTGCACAGCAGGACCTGCTCGCGAATGAGCTCGGCCACCAGGAATCTTTCTGGCTGGTCGGTGATCTGGTCCTTCGGGAAGTAGCGTGGCCCTTCCGGCAGGGCCTTGATCACTGAATCAAGCAGCACATCCAGACCCTGGCGCTTCAGTGCGGAGATGGGAATTACTTCTTCGAACTCGTGCAGCTCTTTGTACCTGGCAATCACCGGCAGCAGCTCTTGCTTGTCCAGACCGTCAATCTTATTCAATAACAGAAAGGTCTTAACCCCGCTTTTCTTCACGATGTCGAGGGCAAACTTATCGCCAGTCCCAAACTTTGCCGTGGCGTCGACAATGAGCAAGAGCAGGTCGCAGCCTTCCAGCGCATCGTAAACCTCTTTCATCATGCGCCGGTTGAGGGTGTTGAGCGGCTTGTGAACCCCGGGAGTGTCGACCAGCACAATCTGACCGCCGGGCCGCTTGCCACGGCGCTCAAGGTTAACCACTCCCTGAATGCGATTGCGGGTGGTCTGCGGCTTGCGGGTTACGATAGCGAGCTTCTCGCCTACCAATGCGTTCAGCAAGGTCGATTTCCCCGCATTGGGACGGCCGATGATCGATACAAATCCTGAGCGAAATGGCATAGATTCCTGTGCGCCTGGAAGCGGCCTAGGCTCCCACTTGCCGGGGCTGCAGGCTCACACGGACGCGGTCGACTCGTCGCTCGGTAGACTCCAACACCTCGAAGCGCAGCCCGCTTTCCTCGAAAACTTCCCCCGCTTTCGGAATGTGGCCAGCCAGTTCGCTGACCAGTCCTGCGACGGTGGTCGCCTCTTTGTCTTCCGGGCGAACTCCCAGAAGCTTCTCCAGCAAATCGAGATCGGTGTTGCCGTTGAAGATATAAGAAGTATCGCTCTCCTTCACGACTTCGGCTTTCTCGTGCTCGTCGCGGATCTCACCGACAATTTCCTCGACCAGGTCTTCGATCGTAACCAGGCCCGCTACTCCCCCATATTCGTCGATAACAATTGCGATGCGGGTGTTGTCGCGTTGCATCTCGCGCAGAAGATCGCTCCCCAGCTTGGTTTCGGGGACGAAAGTCAGCTCAGCCTTCATGAGATCGCGAACCGTTTTTGTGTGGGCGTCGACATCCGTCACTTGCAGCAAGTCCTTGGCGTAAACGATACCCTTGATGTGGTCGATGTCGTGCTCGTAAACCGGAATTCGCGAGTACGGATATTTCTTCAATAACTCGGTTAATCCTTCCACCGTTGTCGAGATCGGCACGGCCACAATCTCCGGACGCGGCCTCATGACCTCGCGCACCGTCTTGTCGCCGAACTCCACTACCGACTGAATCAGATCGCGGTCGCTTTCTTCGAGAATTCCCTCTTCCTGGCCTGCCTCGATGAATGCGTCAACCGCTTCCGACGGATGCTCGGGTTGCTTTTCGGCATGTTCTCGGGAAAGCGATGCGACGGACAAGGCAAAACCAAGTATCAGCGTTGCCGGCATAGCCAGGTAAATCAGTCCGCGTAATACCGGTGTCCAGTGCACAAGCCACTCACCTTTGGTGCGCACGAAGAACAAGTACGGCAGAAGCTGATGAAAAATGACGATAATGAAGATGAGACTGACGGCTGCCTGTACCAGGTCCAAAACAACCCAGCGCTTCTCCATGAAGAGCACGTAGCCGATCAGCACGCCGATCGTCGCCATGCAAAGCTGGGTCAGTAAAGTCATCGACAGCGCAGCGCGGGCGCGACTAACGTGCAGTCGCGGCTCGACTCTCTCCTCATACGCCTCGATGTTTTCCTGGAATTCTCGCGCGAGGAATTTGCCCATCTCAGCGTAGAGGCGCTCCACGTAGGAAACCAGCGCCAGTAAGCTCATCAGAACCAGCAGCAGAATGCATAACGGAATGCTCATCTGCTGGTTGCCCCCCGTACGCGCGGAGCGGCCCTGCGCGCTCCGGCGCTCGTGCTTTTGTGCTTTTCAGAGCGCGTGCGTTCGATCAGCCCCAGCGGCAGGTTGAACTTCTGGCGAAGCGCCAGTTCCCTCGCCTCCATTTCGCCTTGGTCAGTCTCGTGATCGTAGCCGGCCAGGTGCAGCAGCCCGTGCAGGATGAGAATCTTCAGCTCCGTCTCGCGAGAGTGACCTAGTTCGGCCGCGTTTCGCGCCGCGATGTCCCCGGAGATCGCGATATCACCACCGGCGAACTCAGGAATTCCACAGGGAAACGAAAGAACGTCGGTGGGCTTGTCCTTACGGCGGAAGCGGCGGTTTAGGTCCTGAAGTTCGGCATCGGTGGTCACGCGAATACTCACTTCACCGCGCAAACCCACAGCTCGTTGAGCGCGTGACGCGAACAAGAAGAGGGCCCGTTTGCCTACGTCTCCGTCTTGTTGCTCCAGAACAACCACTTTCGTCAGTAAAGAAATGGGAGGGCAACTTACGCCCTCCCTTGCTATGGTATCAAGTTCTTAGTCAACGATGTTGTCTTGCGTCGCGGATGGCTCGGCCGGCGGTACTTCCGCCAATGACGAATCGCGATGCACACCGTTCGAGAAAGACGGCCGCATCTCATTGGTCCGCGACGCATAACCGTTGCTATTTTTCACGTCCAACGACAACGAGAGCTGTTCGTTTCGGCCCTTGTAGTCCTCGTAGGCGCGAATTATCCGCTGTACCAGGTGATGACGGACGACATCGCCCTCATCGAAATGGCAGAAGCGTATGCCCTCTACATTGCCCAGTATATCGAGCGCTTCCACCAATCCGCTGCGGTTGGCGTTGGGAAGATCGATCTGGGTTATGTCGCCGGTGATGACTGCCTTGGAGTTGAAACCCAGGCGGGTAACAAACATCTTCATCTGCTCCGACGTCGTGTTCTGGGCTTCGTCCAGAATGACAAACGCGTCGTTTAAGGTCCGGCCACGCATGAATGCGATCGGCGCAATCTCGATGACGTTCTTCTCAAGATAGCGGTCGACCTTGTCCGGATCGAGCATGTCGTACAGAGCGTCATACAACGGGCGAAGATACGGGTCGACCTTCTCTTGTAACGTGCCCGGCAAGAATCCCAGCCGCTCGCCTGCCTCTACCGCCGGACGCGCCAGCACGATCCGGTTCACGCGCTTCGACATCAGCGCTGAAATGGCCATTGCGACAGCCAGGTAGGTCTTGCCCGTGCCGGCCGGACCGACGCCGAACACCATGTCGTGCTTTTCGATGGCGTCCAGGTATCGCCGCTGATTGATACTCTTAGGCTGCACGGTGCGCTTGCCAAAGGAACGCTGCTTCCCGGCCTCAGCCAGCCCGCGAAGACTGGCCGTCGTGTCCGTCGTGAGAACGCGGATCATGTCGCCAAGGTCGCCATTGACGAAGCTGAAACCAGTCCCCAGGAGGTGGCGATAGTCGGCAAACACCTGCTCGGCCCGGTCCACATCGCTTGCCGCTCCTGAGATCTCGATCGAGTCGGCGCGCAGGTTAATAGCGACATTCAGTCCATCTTCCAACAGACGCAAGTTTTCGTCTCGCGTGCCAAATAACGTCTCGATATTCGGGCTGATCTCGATGTTTTTTTTCATTTTTAGGCTAGGGAAATAACCTCCGACTTAGACTCCCGGGAGAGACTGCGGACAAGACGGCAAGCATGATTGCCGCTTAATGCTTCAATTGGAAGTATTGCCGTTGCGGGAACGTGGCTTATCAGGGTTGGGTTGCGCCCAAATACAACTCTCATTGGCGGTTAGCGTACCCCCGAATTGAACCCTAGTCAATCTGCGTATTCGTATCCAGTCTGATGCGCTCGCGTCTTCTACGGAGGCCAGCTTACAGTGATTAGATGTTCCAACCGGGCAAAAGGGAACGTGCCCTTCGCCCAACTCACCAGACCGCTCTGAATTTCAGCTGAGGGCAAGCATAATCGAACCCCGTGAACAGCATGTAAATCATTTACGAGAATTTCGCCGAATTCCCGACGTTGGGACGGAGCGGCTCGCCCGCACCACCAATTTGCCCATTGTTCCAGCTTTCGATAGAATAAGAGTTTCTCGTTTACAAGATACTCACATCAAGGACAGCAGCAACGAATGGCAAACCATTACTCTGCGCTCAAGCGCGCCCGACAAACAGAGACCAAAACAACCCGCAACCGCGCTAACAAGTCACGTCTGCGTGGGGCGCTTAGGTCCCTACGCACCGCGATTGCGAAGGGCGACAAAGAGGCTGCGCAGGCTGCCTATCGCGCTACGGTTTCCGTCGTCGACAAGGGCGTACAGAAGGGCGTGATTCACAAGAATACGGCCAGCCGCTACAAGGCGCGACTCAACACCAGACTGAAGGCCGTTGCAGCAAAGTAATTGACCGTAAACAGGATCTGAGCAGAAAGCGGGCCTAAGGCCCGCTTTTCTATTGGGCGGAACGTGACTGCCTCGCCGGGCCGTCAAACTGATGTTCGAGTATCCGAACTTTAATTTGCTGCTCCGCCAATCGCGCGGCAACTGTGGTGCTTTGCTGGATTTGCTCCTGGAAATCGGGCGGGAGATTCACCTGCAACGACAGGGGGTCGACTCGCACTTGCACCATGTCGCGGCGGGCACGTTGCAAGTCGCGGCGGGCGCGGTCCGCTTCCTGCATCGCCCTGACTCGCGTACACCGGGCACTATCGACGGCCTGCCTGGCCATCTCTTCTACGGTAGCGGCCTGTGCGCGAGTGGGTAGATTAAGCTCTGCCAACAGCTGAGCTTCCTCTGCGAAGTGAGCATGAGGAAGCGCGCTCATCTCCGCGAGGGCGCGCGCAGAAGTGTTGGAATGACATTTCTGCTGTGCCACCACACCAAACTGCCGGAGATGCCGCGCCGACCATTGCTCGAGCGAGCGGAAGCCGTGGGAAGTTCCCGTAAATACCGCCACTATGGAAAGCAATGCCACCAGATATCCGCGCTCCATACCGCCTCCTGCAGAGTTTCAGACGCTACAGTTACCGGAGGGTTATGTCGTTTGGGACGAACCGCCGGAGTTCTGCTTCCCAAACTTAAGTACACGTTAGGAGCCAAACTGCTTCAGACCTAAGTCATTTCCCAGTATTAACTTATGACTTTCAAAGCTGAGGCTTGGGCGTCGTTAGCGTCCGCTATGAGCAGCCGCTGTCCGGCTTCGGACAACGGGACGCAGTTGTTGCATTCTCGCGACCGGGACTTAGTGGCCTGCCTGCGAGGCAGCGGCGCACCACGCCTGCGCTCCATGAAGGTGGTTTTGTTTTGCGACGAGACGCACCCGGGACCCTGTGGCCGAGTTCTGCATTATTGCCAGTTCTCGGCGAAGGCGGACCAGATTCGTTCCGTAGCTGGCGAGTTCCTCACGGACCGCCGGGTCGCTGCTCTGTTGTACCCCTCGCTTCAGTAGCCTGCCAACCGAGTGAAGCGTGTGCTCCACTTGCAGAAGAGCTGCCACCTCTTCCTTGGTTCCGACCACCGGCACACCTGAGAAATGGGCAAAGAAGTTTGTCAGCTGGGCATTAGCCCGTCGCAGGGCGTCGAGGCAAATCGCAGTGGTTAGGCGCTCCATTCGGCTCTCGCGACACCATTCTCATCAGTAACCGGTCCGGACGGGACCGCTGGCTTCGCCGCAGGTTCCAAAGCTCGCTTGGCGTGCATCCAGCAGTCGCGGACTTCGGAGAAGTAGCGTAATTGCTCACCGATTAATTCGGCGGAGTTTCGGATCTGCGCCTCCAGCAGCTTGGCGCGAACCAGGTTGTAAAACCTCTCGAACTGCCGCGCGGCGTCGCCACCACGCTGGAAATCAAGCGTACCTTGAAGTTGCTGGAGGACGATGAGAGCGTGACCGATCTGGCGGGCGCAGGTTTCGATGTCGTTCTGCTGCCTCGCCAATAAGGCTCGCCGCATGTCTTCGATGGCAGTGTCGTAAAGAACCACTACCAGCTCGACCGGTGTCGCTCCGCCCAATGCCGCTTCCTGATAACTCCGCTTCGCCTCAACAAAGGTTTTCATATTTCCCGAGAGATTTGGCCTATCCATTGCTGCTCGTGCCGCTGCCGCCGCTCAAGCTGGCCAGCTGATCCGATGCCTCTTGTATCTGCAGTGGATACTGGATCAGTAAGGAATCCAGGCTGTCGTACTGGGTGGTCAATTGTTGTTGCACTTCGGTCATGCTGGCCTGGAAATCGTTGATCTGGTTCGTCAGGTCATCGCTGGTTTGCTGCAAGCCGTTGATATCGGCTGCCACCGGCCCCAACGTCGGATCCGTCAATTGCAGCATCTGGTTTGAAGCGCTCTGGCCCCACCCTGAGGCTGACTGGAAGAAACTCTGCACGTCGGAGTAATTGGTGCTGAGCGCGCTGCTCAACGTAGAGCTGTCGACCTGCAAGGTACCGTCATTCTGCACCTCGATTCCCATAGACTGCAGATTCACAAACTGCCCGGCGCTGTTGGTGGTCGAAACCAGATCGAGAAGCTGGCTTTGCAGCGTCTGCAACATGCTGTCGCCGGCCAGGACACCTTCATTACCGTTGGAATCGAGCGTGTATTGGCTGTTGATGGAACCGATCACGGCATTGTAGGCGGTAACGAAACTCTGGATCGCGGTCGTCGCCTGCGAGGTATCGGGCTCCACGCTGATCAGCACCGGCGTATTCTTGTCGGCTGCTCCCAGGCTCAGCGTGACACCAGAAATCGCGTTGGACACTGTGTTGCTGCCGCTGTCCACTGGGACGCCGTCGACCGTAAGCTGAGCGTCAACGCCGGGTGAAGTGGTGAAGGTAGTGGCCGAATCGGTGACATTCAGGTTGCCGGAGGCGCCGGAGGTATTACTCACCAGCACCAGCCGTGAGCCGACCGAGTCGGTGACGACGCTGGCCGTAACCCCGTAGCCTCCGCTGTTAATGGAGCTCGCCGCCTGCTGCAATGTTGTGTCCGAAGATGGAATGTTGATGGTGTCCGTCTTCAGCGGATTGTTGGGATCGCTGCCGTAATTGACCACGATCTGCGTGCCGTCCAGGGACGTATTCGATGGAATGTAGGCGGAATAGCTGCTGGAGGTGGTCGCCAGATTACTCACGACCACGGTGTGCGTCCCGGCCGTGGCGGTCGCATTCGCCGAGGCCACAACGATGGTCGAGTCGCTCGAGCCGGTGCTCATCTGACTCATCGCGCCGTTCAGATCGGTCAAGCTGTTCAGGCTGTCGCCGAGCGTGGTCAGTTCTGTGCTGAGGTTGGTTAGGGCGCTGACCTGCGACGATATCGTCGTCTGCTCTGACTGGAGCTGAGTTTCGGGCGCATCTTCGACCTGCATCAGTTCCTTGACGACGCTGCTGACGTCAATGCCCGAAGTTTTGCCGCTGAAGGCGCTGTTTACCTGGCTGAGAATGTCTCCGAGAGCGCCGCTGTAACCTGCGCTGAATGTAGCCATAGATCAGGACACCGCTCCTTTCGCAAAACTCACGCCCCAGCCTGTCTCCGCCTGACAACGAGAGAAGGGGGACCCGAAAGTCCCACCTTCTCCCCCGTGCAACTCGTTCCCGCTGGCGGCGATTTTCCGCAACCCGCGAGGGCCCCACTTACTGGAGCAGCTTGAGCACGTTCTGCTGCATCTGGTTCGCCTGCGCCAGGGCCGAGATGCCGGTCTGGCTCAGGATCTGATACTTCGTCAGGTTCGCCACCGTCTGCGTAATGTCGGCGGCCTGAATGCCGTCCTCGGCGGACGACAGGTTCTGGGTCTGGTTGTTCATGACGTTGGTGGCCGCCTGCAGACGGTTGATGCCGGCACCGATGTTGCCACGCAGCGCAGCGACCTGCGAAATCGCGTTGTTGACATCGGTCAGCGCGGTCTGCGCCGTCGCCGCCGTCTGCAGATTATCGTTCGAGATACTGATGCCGTTCATGTTGCCGGCATCGAAGGTGCCCAGCGTGACGCCGATGCTGCTGCTGCCCGCCGTCGTCGAGTCGCTCAGGAACACATTCATGGTGCTGGAGTTGGTGGTATTGCTCAGCGGCTGCGTATCGGATGCTGCCCAGGTGGGAGCCGCGCCGTCGATCTTAAAGGTGTTGTTCGTCACCGCCAGCGGGTTCGCACTGGTGCTTCCCATGGCCGGATCGGTGATGATCAGCGCTCCGCCGTCAAGCGCAGCCTGATATCCGCCGCTGTTGGTGTTGATGTCGTTGATGAGCTCCGCCATGGTCGTATCGTTGGCGCTGCTGGTGAAAGCCGTGCCGGTATGGGGAGTGATGGTAACCGTGCCGGCGATGGTTGAGGCCAATGTGGCAGTGGTGGTACCGCTGCTCTCCTGGTTGTATTGGAACTGATGGGCGGCTCCAACCGTGAAGCTCCCGGTAGCCGCGTTGGCTTCCAGTGCCGTCGCCGCCGTGGTACCACGGTTTTCCGCGTCGGTGATCATCAGGTTGCCGTTGCTGTCGAGAGCAGCTATCAGACCGGTCCCGGAGCCGTTGATGTCGTTGATCACATCGCCAACCGTGGAGTCGCTCGACTTGGTGGTGTAAATGTTCGTTGGAGTGGATCCGGCGGTCTCAATACTGAGCGTGCCACTGACCGCTGTGGTCAGGCCCGCGGTACTGCCCAAATTGTGGTCAATCTGGTTGTAGTTGGTGGACCCGCCAGTGAAGATCTGCGAACCGTTGTAGGTGGTGTTGGTGCCGATGCGGTTGATTTCCGCGCTGATCGACTGAAACTCGGCGTCCAGCGCCTGGCGTTGCGAACCGTCGTTGACCGTGCCGTTGGCCGACTCGGTGGCCAGGGTGACCGCACGGTTAAGCAGGGCGGTAACCTGCGACAGGGCACCGTCGGCGACCTGCAACTTGCCGACGCCTTCATTGGCATTCAGGGCGGATTGGGTTAGCGCGGTTACGTTGGCTTGCAATCCATCCGCAATCGCCAGGCCGGCGGCATCGTCGGCACCACTGTTAATACGCGAACCGGAAGCCAACTGCTCCAAAGTTTTCTGCAAATTGGCCTGGGTCATCGACAACTGGTTCTGCGCGGCGAGCGATGGAATATTGTTGAGAATACTGATTGCCATGTAAAGCTCCTCTCACATGGTTCCACCTTGCCCGAGTACGACTCGAGTTCGTTCCCGCAGGTACGCTGCCGGATTGTTCTAACCGGCGGAACCGGGTTGCGTTTCACCCAGTTCATCGGCGGCCCGGGGTGTCGGCTTTAGCTCGACGGGGACGCCCACGCGCACCGTCCTGCCCCCGGTCCGAAATGCGCTTCCAGCCGCATACCGCTTGACCGCCGTTGTGACTGCACTTGGATTTCCAGCACACCTTAAGTACCCGGCAACTTTTGCCGATGCTTTCTTTGATCCACACCCCCGGCGGAGGAGCCTGTTCGTGATCCAGCTCACCCGCTTGAACAATACCCGGCTGGCGGTCAACTGCGACCTCATCAAGTACGTCGAGGAGGCGCCGGACACCGTCATCACTTTGCTGAACGGCGAAAAGCTGGTGGTTCGCGAGACCACGGCCGAGGTCATTGACCGGGTGCGAGAGTTTCGCCGCTCGGTCCTGGAAGTCGCTTGCCACGCTTGTGGCCGGCCCAGCGAACGAGGTCCTGAAAACAATGGTTTCTGCGGGCACTCAGCTGTGAGCTGCGAGGGGCCGGCCGATGGATAAGAGCAGTTTTTTTGGGCTTTTCGTCGGTATCGGCGGCATCACCGCCGGGCTGCTGCTGGAAGGCGGGAAGATATCGCAAGTGCTTCAACCGACGGCTGCCATCATCGTCTTCGGCGGGACCTTAGGCGCCGTACTGCTGCAGTTCCCAACTCCCATCGTGGCCAGTGCATTTCGGCGGCTGGTCCAGGTCTTCGTGGAGCAGAAACGCGATGCCCGGGCCACCATACAACAACTTGTCTATTTCGCCGATAAGGCGAGACGAAACGGCATGATCAGTCTCGACGCCGAGTTAGCGTCGGTAGCGGACCCATTTCTTAAGAAGTCTCTAATGCTGGCGGTGGATGGCACCGAGCCGCAGGAACTTCGCAAGATGATGCAACTGGAGATCGACAACCAGGCGGAGCATGAAGACAACATACCCAAGGTATTTGAGTCGGCTGGTGGCTTTGCCCCGACCATCGGGATCATTGGTGCGGTGCTCGGCCTGATCCAGGTAATGCAGCATCTGGACAACATCAACGAAGTCGGAAAAGGGATTGCGGTCGCTTTCGTGGCGACGGTCTATGGAGTTGGCTCGGCGAACCTGTTCTTCCTTCCCAGTTCCGGCAAGCTTCGTTTGCGCATCCGGGAGGAACAGATCATTCGCGAAATGACGCTGGAAGGCGTGGCCTCCATTTTGGAAGGAATGAATCCCCGGATGCTGGAGACCAAGCTGATTGGTTTCCTGAGAGACAGGCCAAAGGAGAGGAGGATGTTCCCGAGGGGCTAATGGCTCTGAGCTTCCACCATCGCCGTGCGTCACCCGTCAGCCACGAGCGCTGGCTGGTTTCCTATGCAGATTTCGTGACCTTGCTGTTCGCATTTTTCGTCGTTCTCTATGCCTCGGCCCAGGTTGACCGGCAGCGCGCACTGCAAGTTTCGGACGCTATTCGCTCAGGGTTCCAGCAGCTCGCAGCGTTTCAGGACGAATCCGCCGCTGCCGGAACCCGTCCAATGCTGACCGACCCGCACATCGCTTCGTCGACGGGGCCGGCTTCCTCGCCAAAACTGACTTCGGACCCGAATAGCAACGGCAAGCCCGAAGACCTCGCCAATCTCAATGGCGAGCTGGCGCGGGCGCTAGCTGCCCAAATCAAGCGCAACGAAGTTGCCGTCCACATGGAGCGGGACGGACTCGTCGTGAGTCTTCGGGAGGTAGGATTTTTCGACAGTGGCTCCGCCAACCTGAAGCCAGGGGCAAAAGAGGCTTTCGCAAAGGTCGCCGCCATCCTGCGAGCACATTCCTGCGCCGTTCGCATTGAAGGTTACACCGATAACGTTCCGATCCACACCGCGCAGTTCGCATCCAACTGGGAGCTGTCGACTGCGCGGGCAAGCAGCTTGGTGCGATCCCTGGCTGATGGCTATGGGCTCTCCCCCGAACTGCTGTCAGCCGCCGGCTACGCCGAATTTCATCCCGCTTTTTCCAACGACACGAGTCAGGGTCGAGCTCTAAATCGCAGAGTTGACTTGGTGATCCTGAAGGATCGGTCGATAACGCCGTTGTCTGCCTCCACGAAGAGCTCCGACCTCACTTCGATGGCGAGTTCGGAAGCATCTCGAGCGCGTTCGCCACAGCCAGATGCTCCCTCGAAGGGAGTTCCGGCACAACCGTAGGATGAAGTTGAGTGCGGCCGGAGGTTGCGGCCGCCAGAGCCTCCGCGATGCGGGAGAGCAGGAAGCTGACCGTAAATGGTTTCTGGATGTGGACCGCCGACCCGGCCAGTCCCTTGCGGACAATATCGCTTTCCGCATAGCCGGACATAAATACCGTGACCAGGCTGGGTTGCAGTTGACGCAGGCGGTCGGCCAGATCAACACCGTTCATGCCGGGCATCACGATGTCCGTGAGCAGAACATCGATCTTGCCGCAGTCCGCGTCGACGAGGCCCAACGCATGTTTCGGGTCGGTGCTTTCCAGCACTTTATAGCCTGCACTCTCGAGGACTCTTGCTGTTATCTCGCGCACTACGGGCTCATCCTCCACCAGGAGCACCACGGAGGACTTTGGAGTTGGCCGCATTCCTGTGACAGACTCCCCACACTTTTCCATTCCCATCGCCGTTCCCCTGCTCGCAACTGAGTTACGGTCTCAACAGGATGCAAGTTGATCTCCGCTTCGAGCGGCAAGGAGGAACAGCAGCAAGTGCAATCACATACGAATAAAAAGCGAAACGATGGCATCTCGCGAATGCTCCCATACCGGAACTGTTGTTCTTTCTGGGATTTCATTTAAGGAATTACCAAAGGTTGATTCCGGGCGTGTGTCTAATCGAGCGCATCCATGTGGCGACCGGGATTGTCGTCGTGGCGACTGGGATTGTCGTCGAACAACTCTCGGATTTGAGAGATGAGCGCAGCGGGTCCATCATCCTTTGCAACAAAGCGGTCAATTGCCGCGCCGGATCCATTTCCAGGTACGCGATAGTAAGGCGATAACACGACGGTGATGACTTCCGGGCAAGCCATTTTCACTTGCTCAGCAAGCCGCGCATAGTCGACACCCAAATCGCCATTGTCCATCAGCAGCATATCCGGACACTGCTCTTCAGCCATGTTCCTTGCGTCTTCGGCTGACGTGGTAGACATGACGTTATACCCAAAATGCTCCAATAGCATGCGCCGGATGAGGAGCATGTCGCGGTCATGACAGAGGCACAGTATGGCTTTGGAACTTTGCGTCATTAACACTCCGTTCGGTTTGGCCCGGTTCTCCGGCACAGCGCTCCGGACTTCAATCAATCTGAACCAGGCATGCAGCAGGAGGATATGCAACAGCCCTGCCAATCTCCGTGCGTTGTAGGAGCAACAGCTTAGGTGGGTTGTTCCCCGGCGAGGCAGGAAAGTTTTACTCTGGAGAGGTAACGCTGAGGGATCGAAAGTTTGGCGAAAGCGCCACCGGCGAAAGCAAAATGGGGCGAGGCTCTTAAGTCAGTCCATGAGCCTCGCCCTTGCGTTCTACGCTCTCGCCGGGAGGCCGCCGTTTGATATCCAGCGGTATGCCGGTTTAGCAGGCATCTTCGGCAGGATGTCGAGGTAGATCACAGCATAGCGAAACGCCATCACTCCGGCTGCAACCACCAGAATTGTCGACGCGAACTCGCTCCACTTCGGTACATAATGCGTACCCATTGCAGTCTGGAGCGCGTTGATGGAGACGTTCAGCCGGTCCACCATGAAACCGGCAACTACGATTGCGCAGCCCCAGTACAGCTTTTCCAGGTTGCTTCGCACGCTCTCGAAGCTGAGCAGCGTTATGGGGATCACTAGGAACAAGACGGTCTCAAGCCAGAAGTATCCCGCCTCTGGTGTGCGCTGAAACGCAAACCCAAGAGCGTGGTTCGCCACCAGGTCCAGCACCTTGAAGAAGGCGTAAACGATCAGCAGCATTTGGATCATACGGCCGCAGTCGGTCAGGATCGTCGGATCGACCCTGACGTTGAGCGATCGCATGCAAAGGTAAATTGCCATTACCGTGAGCGCCAGTCCCGCGGGAATAGCGGATAGATAAAACATGGCGTGCATGTATTGCGAGTACCACAGCGGATGCACCTTGCCGCGCGCAATCAGATACAGGCCGCCGAGATAGGATTGGTGCATCGACGACAACAATGTGCCGGCCATGACTACTGCAATCAGGATTTTGTGATGGAAGTGCAGGATCGCGGTGCGAAGCCCCTTCCATGGCAGCTTCTCGATTACCGCTGGCGCGAACTCAAAGGTCAGCACCGTGGTGTACGTCATGATGCAGATGCACACATCGAACAGCACCGAGCGATGGTTCCACATCGCCATGGGATGCCAGAAGCGCCAGGGCAGTCCGATCTCATAGAGGTAGCCGACGCAAACCGTCAGGTATCCCAGGAACGAGATCAGAATGGCGGCGCGCAGGATCGGCCGATAACGTTCCATCCCCAGCAGCTCCACGGCCGCGCTGATGCCAAAGCCGGCGGCCGATAAGCCGACACCGCAAAGTGTGCCGAGCCCGACCCACAAGCCCCAGGGCATCTGGTCACTGAGATTCGTGCTCGCCCGAAATCCCTCGAAGAACCGGATATAAGTAGCATAAAGACCGGTTACAAAAATGACTGCCACGATGACACGCCACAACGTAATTTCTGATTTAATTCGTTCGAGCATGACTAACCCCTTTCCCCTTTGACCCTGGCAATGACTGCCTTTTCTTCCGCTTCTGCCAGCGCAACGTCCCGCCGCCGCTGGGTCACCCAATACAAAGCGGACAGAATCGTTCCGCCCATGATGACCACCTTGGGTGAATCGCCGAGCGCACTCTCGGTCAGAGTTGGCATCGGCTGGTTGCCGGTAGGCGCGGGTCTGAATCCAAGCTTCTCGAATGGCACATCGGAGACAAACAGGACGCAGCCGCCACCGAGTTCTTCGACGCCGTATATGTGCGGCACATACGAAGAATCGCCGCGAATCCGATTCCATGCTTCATTGATCAGCCCGTCGCGGCTTCCAAATACCGTTGCCTGCACCGGACAAGCCTCGGCACATGCAGTCGGCTTGCCGGCCCGCACCCGATCGATGCACATATCGCACTTCTTGATGAATGGCGCCAACTTCGTCCACTGATAGCGTGGCACCTGATACGGACAGGCCAGCATGCAGTAACGGCAGCCGATGCACTTGTCCGCGTTGTAGACCACGGGGCCAAGCGGTGACTTCCAGAGAGCACCCACCGGACACGCCGACGCGCAGGCCGGATCCTCACAGTGCATACAGACCTTGCGCACGAACTTGTCGCCGCGGGTTTCGACTACCGTGAAAGCGGTGTCGGAGAGAGTGGGTTCGGGATCGGTACCGAACCCGTGAAGCTGCTTGCAGGCGGTCTCGCAACTCAGGCAGCCGATGCACCGTTTGATATCGATAAGCATTGCTTTTTGTTGTGACATGATCTCCTCCAGGTCCATTGCCAATCGGCGTCAGCTCAAAAAGAATTCCTTCGCCAGTTGCTGCTGAGTGTTGGCGTCTACCTGGAACAACAATCCTTTAACTGGCAGGCCGCCATCTTGCGCCAGCGCCGGCGTCAACTGTTGCACCATCGCGCTCAGCCGGGCCAGACTGTTCTGCATCCACGGCAGCACAATGGGACCTTGCAGGAGATTCTTGACGTTGGTCATCAGCTCCGGGGCCTTGATGACGCAAAGCCACCCGTTACGGTAGGGGTCGTCGACCATCAGACTCGGGTTCTTGACGACTTCACGATTGACCGACGTCAACACGCCTTCAACCGGGGACAGCAAATCGACACTGCGGCCGTCGCGTGTGATCTTGCAGAGCGGCTGTCCCTGCCGCACCCAGCGATTCAACTCGGCAAGCTCGATGGAATCGATTTTGCCGAACAGGTTGCCGGCAAAAGCATCGACACCAACGCGGGCGTTTTGGCGGCCTTCGTCGAATGCCCACATGTGGCCGGGATGGAAGCAGTAGTCCTCAGGAACCTCGAAACCAGCTTGCTTCAGCATCGCCGGGGCAGCGATCTTCTTGGCGGGAGCCACCTGCAAATTGTCGGTGGCTTCTTGCGGACGCCGGAAGTACATAACGGTGAGAATGAGTAAGAACGTTAATAGGACAAATAGGATCGACATGGCGCCTCCTCAGTACGTGGGCAGTAGACCGGGGATAGGGGACACCTCTTGTCCGCCTACACTCGTCACTGCCGAGTCATTCACGACATTGCGCTCCACTTGGACAACTGCACGTGGAGGGCAATGGCGCGTCCCAAAAGGGGCGTCGATTCTTCATGGAGATAGCGCGCGAGTTCCAACTGTGGACGTCAAAACCACTGCATCTTGCAGTGGTACCGTCGCACTTTGCAGGAGCGCAGGTTGCTACACCAACTCAGAGGTCTTCTTGAGTCGCCGTAGCAGCGAGGTGGGATGGATGCCCAGGATGCGTGCGGCGTGCGTCTTGTTCTGGCCGGTGGCGTTTAATACTTCGTGAATGTAGCGGTCTTCCAGTTCTCGCAGGGAGACAAACTGATCGCCGGTCGGCGAAACGTCGAATGCTGACAGCCTTTCCTCTGCCTGGGGCTGTTCATGAAAATCGCGAACTTCTTCCGGCAGGTCTTCCTCCGTGATCTCGCATTCCTTGGAGAGGATCATGGTTCTCTCGATCACGTTGCGAAGCTCGCGAATATTGCCGGGCCACGGATAGCGCTGGAGCAATTCGGCGGCCGCGGCGGTGAATCCTACGAAGCTCTTCTTCAACTCCTTGTTGAAGAACTGCATGATGTCGATGGCGAGCGGCAGAATGTCTTCCCGCCTTTCGCGCAACGGCGGAATGAAAAGCGGAACAACATTCAACCGGTAGTACAAATCCTCACGAAACTCGCCGCTCGTCACCGCCTCCTTCAGGATTTTGTTCGTTGCGGCAATAATGCGCACATCAACCTGAATCGACTTCGTTCCCCCCAGGCGTAAGAAGCTTCCGTCTTCCAAAACGCGTAACAATTTTGCTTGCAGGCTCGCCGATGTATTTCCAATTTCGTCGAGAAAAAGCGTGCCGCCCGAAGCCTTCTCAATCAATCCTTCCTTTCGTCGCCGCGCGTCCGTAAAGGCGCCGGGTTCAAATCCAAAGAGTTCGCTTTCCAGCAGCGTATCCGGGAGTGCCGCGCAGTTCAGACTGATGAGCGGCGCCTGCGCGCGGGGGCCGTTGTAGTGAATCGCTTTCGCCAGTACTTCCTTGCCCGTTCCGCTTTCGCCCTGAATCAGAATGGTTGTGTGTTCCGTCTCGGCAGCGCGACGCGCCATCTCCAGCACTTCACGCATCGTGGGGCTCTCAGTAACCACGCGCCCGAAATCGTAACGGCCCTTGGCGTGCTCCACGGTGTCGCGAACACGAACGCGTAATGCCAGCATCTCTGTCGCCCGCTGGATCGTGTTCACCATGTCGGCGATGTGGAAGGGCTTGATGAGATAGTCGTAAGCCCCCAGCTTCATCGCTTCAACCGCCCTGTCCACCAGGTGGTAAGCGCTCATCATCACGAAGATTGTGGAGGGCGATATCTTACGCGCCTGTCGAAGCACCTCGATACCATTGATGCCCGGCAAGACCACATCCAGCAACGCGAGAACAGGTTTTTCGTCGGCTACGATTTTGAGGGCTTCCTCGCCGCTGGATGCGGGCAGCACCTCATAGCCCTCGGCCTGCAATGCGCGTCCGATGGTGCGCAGCGTGAGGGCCTCATCGTCAACGACGAGTATCGAGTGAGGCATCTAGGCGACGACCTCCTCATCATGCTCAAGCGGCTTTCCCGCTTGCTGAATCGGCAGCGTCACTCGAACCGTTGTTCCATATCCAGACAGGCTTTCCACTTGGATATCACCGCCATGGCTCCGTACATAATTCTGGGTAATGCTTAGACCTAAACCGGTTCCCCTGCCGCGCTTGGTGGTGAAAAACGGCTCAAACACGTGCGGCAAGATATCCGCTGCGATACCGCAGCCGGTGTCGCAGACCCGCAGTTCGATTAAATCCGCATGCTTGGCCTTATCCGCCAGGATGGTGATCCTGCCACCGGGTCCGGTGGCTTGCGCAGCATTCAGCAACAGGTTCATTAGGATTTGCGACAGCTGGTTTGCGTCCGCGGTAATGGTCGGTAGATCGGCCGGGACGCAATTCTGTAGTTCGATATTGCGAAACATTGGCTGATGGGCCACAAAGTTGACCGCTTCCTCGGCCAGCAGTCGCAAGCTTACATGGCTCAGCGTGAGCGGATTCGGGCGAGCATAGTCGAGCAGTCCACGTACAGCGGAGGAAATGCGCTTGCTGCCCTCGATGCACTGATCGATCTCCTCCCGGCGCTCTGCGTCGGCTTCCCTGCGCTCCAGCTCGAGATGCGACATGATGCCCATGAGGGGATTGTTGATCTCATGCGCCGCGCCCAATGCGAGTTGCGCCAGCGAGGCGTACTTCTCATAATCAGACAGCTGAGATTCAAACTGCATCTTTTCTTTGGCCAGCTCGCGTTCTTCCTCCAACCTGCGCACTAATTCCTGCTGCGCCAGATTACGTTCCCCCTCGCTGTGATCCGCCAGCTCCTTTAACTCAGCGATCTCGTGTTCGACCCCTTTGACGCGAGCACGGAAGACCACCGCGATCAGGATGGCCAGCACCAGGCCGAGTGCAGCCCCACCCCAAAATCCCTGGCTTAGCGCTTGCGATCTGGAATCCGCAGCCGCTGCATGCTCCTGCATGGCCAATAGCAGCCCGGCGATCTCGGTACTGAGCTTTAACATGGGAGGCGGAAAGAACCGCACGGCGCGGCCTGGAGTCGTGCAGCCGTCGCCGCTCAATGAGGCCTGGCGCATGGACCTCTCCACTGTTCACGTTCGTCTAATCCGGACATCACAGCAGTGATAGCAGTCACCCGCCGGCGTGACGCAGGTGCAGCCGAGCGTGCCACTTCGAAGACAGCACCATCAGGAATTGCCGGTCCGAGCGGCCAATATTCCAGCTCGGTCAGATTGTGATTTGAAAAACTGCGCCGCAGTGACGGTGACGGAATAGGACGGAACAGACCCGGGGAAGCGCCCCCGAGGCGGGTTTGCTGCCTCGTGGGTGATGTGACTCTGTGGGAGATAGCCGCAGAACGCGACGAACAAAATGCCTCCGCAGCGCGTGCCCGTCAAGGTAAACTCGCTTTATGGAAGAGGCTTTATGCTAGAGGAGGCCCGCCAGCACCGCCAACGGCGAACCAAGGTACGACGACACACGTCTCTGGTTGCAGTCGGTTCAGCGCGGCGAGGGGCTAAAATAGCGGTTCGCAGACAGCTGCTGCCAAGAAATGTATGCTCAAAAGTAATGTCAAGAGACTTCTCGCCGACTATCCCCGCGTATATTCACGCGTGGCTCGCTCCTACCGATATCTAAAGCATTCGAGAGATGTATGGCGCTACAGGATCGCAAAGCTGCGCAACCACTCGGAAATCCCCGAAGCTAATCCAGTTCCAATGGAGCAGCCATCCGCCTCACCACCAAGCCCTGCAACCGCGCCCACCCGAATCATCACAACCCTTGAGGAGCTCGACGCGCAGTTGCTCACGGTGGATGAAGTTGGACAACAGTCTGATGATGCCCTGCGACAAGTGCTTGCGTCATTCGAGTTCCGGGTGGACATCAGCGCCAACCCCGACCCTTACAGCGAAGCCTACCGCCGGCAGCAACATGAGCTTTACCTGAAGATTTCCGGAATGGAATCCTACAGTGCGAATAACGAGCGCTCCGAGAATTTTTTCGCTGACGCAGACGAGGCCGCGCGACAGCCGTTCCCGTACTACACTCGCAGTCCGCAAACCGTGGGCGATCAACTGATGGCGCTGGGATTCATCATCAAGACGATGAATTTGCCGTCCGGTTCGAAAATCCTGGAATTCGGTCCCGGTTGGGGTAATACAACCATCAATTTGGCACGCATGGGATATGCCGTGACGGCGGTCGACATTGAGCCAAACTTTCTTGCGCTTATTCAGTCGCGCGCCAAGATGCTGCATCTTTCCGTGAAAACAATCTGCGGCAACTTCAGCGATGCGGTCGACCAAGAATCGCCGGATAAGTACGATGCGGTGTTGTTTTTTGAGAGTTTTCACCATTGCGCGGACCATCTGAAGCTAATCCGCGATCTCGGAACGATGCTTAAACCAGGCGGCATTGCCGTATTTGCCAGCGAACCTATAACCGACTTATTTCCTGTACCCTGGGGCCTGCGGCTGGATGGCATGTCGGTGTGGAGCACAAGACGATTCAAGTGGTTGGAACTCGGCTTCAAGGAGTCTTATTTTCGCGACACGCTGGCGCGATTCGGTTGGAAGCTGACGAAGCATGTATGCCCCGACACCCCCATCGGCGTGATCTTCGTGGCGAGTCGGTAGTAGCGGATTTGCCATGCCGGCAGTCGTGCTGCGGACGCGCCCGCAATAGCAGATCAGTGGTTTCCCAACGGCGCAAAACGGCTGTCGCTGCATAGCACTGCAGGAAAGTAGTTGCGGTGCATGGATCGCCGGGGATCAAAGCCGAGGACAGGCGATTCTTGATCGGTTCAAAGGTTTAATGTCAATGCGTTTTATCGGAATACTCGAACGCTCGATTTATCAGTCCAATCGAAAGTGGCTGCTCGCTATCACGTTCGCCATCTCCTTCGCGAAGACCGGGATTTGGTACATGCCAAACTTCGAGATGTGGAGCGTGATGCGGCTCGATCCCTTTCACAACCCTTTCGGCGACCCGGATGCACATTACATTTTCTGGAATTGGCTGAGTCCCTTTTTCGCTTGGTTGGTTCATATCCACAATGAGCGCTCTTTCCTCTACTTTCACCTGCTTTTCTCGATCATATTCACCGCTGGCTGCACATGGTATCTTTTCGCAACTTTAGAAGAGAAAGAAGCGCGCACCGCGTTCATACTCTTCATGGTCCTACCGGCGTCCGCTACCGCTTACTTCTGGGTAGGGATGGACTCAGTGACATTGGCCTTGATGCTGCTCGTCTTAGTGCTGAGGAAGCGTCCTCTTCTAGCCCTTATGGCAGGCATTCTACTGGGGATGCAACATGCGGAGCAGGGCATCTTTGCATTCGGAGCTGTGCTACTCGCCATCCTGATATCGCGCCGGATTGCAACGACTGCTACAACCACTGCCGATCGCTCGCTGCAATGGGGAGTCGCGTCATTGCTCGGGATCATTCTAGGCAAGCTGATTCTCATCTTGATTTTTAGGCATTATCACATCCAGGTAAACTCCGGACGTCCATATTTCCTGCGACGGTACTTTCACGTTTGCGCCGAACTATTTTACTACCACTTTCAATACATACTTTGGTCGGTCTTGGGGGTCATGTGGATTGTGATCGCCAAGTTTGCCGAAAGAGGTAAGCGATCGCTGCCGCTCCTGCTCTCACTCCTGGGTTGTCTGTTACTTCTTCCGATTGTCAGCGATGAAACACGAGTTTTGGCAATTGTGACCTTCCCCCTGATCGCAACCTTCGTGATCCTAGACCCCGAGTTCCTGCGCTCCCTGAATGGGCGGTTCGTATCCTGGATATTTGGCATTTGGGTACTCGTGCCTTGGGCATGGGCATTCGGTGGAAGGCCTTTAGTGTCTGTCTTCCCCTTCGATGGCGCCTACGTTCTTCACAGCCTCTTTGGCTGGTTCCATGTTCCCACAAATCAGCCCATGTGGCCTTTCTAGGATTGTGCTAAATTGAAGGAATTAACTGTTTGTTGTGGAGGAAGTGGACGGTTGGCCACTGTGGCAGTCCGTCCGATAGAAGCCGGAGTTCCTGAACCCGGCAGCAGCCTAGACACGACACCAGATCATGCGGCAAGAAAGGCGCGAAACGACGCAACTGAGTGAAGACTACATGCTGGTACAGTCGCGCTACGTACACTTCGACCCGCAAGAGTGATGACTAATGTGGTACAGACGCGCTACGTACTTCGACGCAAAACTAAAGCCCTGCGACAAGCCGTCTCAAACTTAAACTAACAGCCAGACCATACTGCCAGCGTAAGGAAATGAGCACCCAGCCACCCATACAGGAGATACTTACTCGCGTTCGTGAACGCGTTAAGGCACGTGGCCCGCGGCCGTCAGCTTTCGTTTCTGCGAAACCTAGACGGGGCGCCAAGCGGCAACCTGGTGACCTTTCGGACTTCGATTTTGGCCAGTTGCGCCGAAATGTTCTCGATGCACATGCCTATCACGCGCTCGTGGGTCAGTTAAACCCGCGCAATCCCGGGCTCGTAAATCAGGCGATTCAGTTTGTGAAGAAGGTCATGCGGCGCAGCTTGAGCTGGTACACCCGTCCGCTGCACCAGTTTCAGGGGGCGGTGGCGCGCAGCCTGGAGCAGAGCTCCAACGCAATTCAGCATAACTATCAGCAAATCCGGCAACTGCACGGGCAGGTTAGTCGAGTAGAGGGGCTCAAGCCTCAAGTCCATCGGACGAGCGAACAAATCGAGAGGATGAGCGAGCGGCTCGACAGGGTGAGCGAGCAAGTCGACAGGGTGAGCGAGCGACTCGACAAGACGAGTGAACAACTCGCGAGGACCAGCGAGCAACTCGACAGGATCACCGAACAACATTCCAGCGAATCTGATGCCACTCGGGCCCGTCTGGCTGGGTTCGAAGAGCGACTGAACGCGGCGGAACAATGGAGCCGAAAGATTCTACGAACTTCGGACAGCCATCTTGGTGTCAGGGCGCAGGCGGGCTTATGGTTTAATCCGCCGATTGCTGTTGAATACGATGAGCAAGACCAAGCTCTCTGGACGGGCACTACGGAACGGGTTGTCGAAAGGACGTGGATCGCCCGGCAACTATCGGCGTTCCTACCAGGTGCCAGGCTCCTGGACGTAGGGTGCGATGAGAGTACCCTGGCTCTCGAACTGGCGAGCAATGGATATGAGGTCACGGCAATCGATGTGCGGCCCTATCCACTACGCCATCCGAACCTGACGGTTGTACAAGGCGACATTTGCGATTCCGGGTTGCCATCGGACTTTTTCGACGGCGTCATCTCGCTTTCGACAATCGAGCACATTGGTTTGGGCGCATACGGAGACTCCCGCTCCGATCTGCTGGCGACGGCTCTCTCTGAGATTCGCCGCCTGCTAAGACCCCGGGGGAAGTTCCTGATAACCGCGCCGTTCGGCAGATCGACGATAACTGAGCTACACCGGGTATTCGATTCCGAAGGCTTGCGCGAAGTCCTGGCCGGCTTCGAGATCGAAACGCTCGAGTTTGGCCGCAAGCTCGATGGCAAGACCTGGATTTCGCCTGTGCCTGAGCAGGCCGTCAATGGATTGCCACCTGAGCCGGACACCGGGGCACCATCTGCCGTGGTGATGGCTGTTTGTGTCAAACGTGGCAATTAGGGGTTGGGATGGCGAAGCGGTTTCTTGAGGTTAATCAGTTCCATTCGAGTTTGGCACTCGGAGATGCAGTCACCTCCGACATGCTTGAGATCCAGCGTGTTCTGCAAGACGCGGGATATCGTAGCCGGCTTTTTGGCGAACATATACAAGCTGAGTTGAAGGACCGGGCAAAACCGGTTGGACAGTACTTTGGAGATGTCTCTTCACTGCTGATCGTGCATCACTCGATGGGCTTTAACGGCCTGGAAGATGTCCTCCGCCTGCCCGACCGCAAGATCCTCAAATACCACAACATAACTCCGCCGGAATTCCTTCCCAACGAGTATCTCAAGCAGTATTCGAAAAAGGGTCGGGAGCAGCTTAGCGAATACCGCGAGTATGTCGAGGCGGCATTCGGCGATTCGAATTACAATCGCGCGGAATTGGAAGAGCTGGGATACCGCTACACGGGTGTGTTGCCGATCTTCTTCAGTCCCACCGCCCTACTCGACCAGTCGCCGAGCGAATCGGTTGCCGACAAACTGCGTGGACACTTCAATCTGTTATTCGTGGGCCGCATCGCTCCGAACAAGTGTCAGATTGACCTGGTGCGGATCTTTGACCAATATCACTCCGCTTTCAACTCGAATGCGAGACTTCACCTGGTAGGGTCAGCAGAAGGCTTTGCGGAGTACCACAGGCCTCTCATGGAGGAAGTCAAGAAGCGCAAGCTGGGAGACGTCGTCAGTGTTCCCGGCAAGGTATCGGCGAGCGAGTTGGCCGCCTATTACCGCGGCGCCCAGGTGCTGGTTTGCGCCAGCGAACACGAAGGCTTCTGCGTCCCCTTGCTCGAAGCAATGGCCTTCGATTTGCCAGTGGTTGCTTACGCACAGGCTGCCGTTGCGGAAACATTGGGTCGAGCGGGGGTCCTACTCGATAGCAAGGAGCCACAGCTCTGGTCGCAGGTTCTGGAGGAGTTGCGTACCAACACGGAACACCGCGACCGGATTCTGGCTGCGCAGCGCGAACGACTACAGGAACTCGATGTTGAGCATAGCGCCGCCAAGATGCTGGAATGCGTGCGCGGACTGGAACTGACCTCGGCCGTCGACTTGGAGAAGTCTACGCTGCAAGTGCAAGGGCCGTTCGAAAGCTCCTACAGTTTGGCGGTCGTGAATCGTAACTTAGCTCAAGCTCTTGATGCCGGACGCCAATTCGATACTTCGATCTACTGCACCGAGGGGCCTGGCGACTATGAACCAAAGGCCGCAGACCTTGCCGACAAACCGGCGGCTGCCTGGCTCTGGCGCAAGTCGCGCCTGTTGACTGGTCGTCCCGACGTAGTCATCCGCAATCTCTACCCGCCACGGGTCAACGATGCAAATGGGCGCCTAAATTTTCTGTACCTCGCCTGGGAAGATTCGGTAATTCCGCCAGATTGGGTTGCCGATTTCAATCAGTCACTTGATGGTTGGCTGGCGCCCAGCCTGCACGTGCAGCGCGCAGCCGTAGAGTCAGGGGTTGTCGTTCCGGTGCATGTGATCGGCGAAGCGGTCGACGATCGCTTCTTTAACCGGCCGCCCGCAAAGAAAAGTCGCAAGGACCGACGGTTCACCTTTCTCAACATCAGTTCCGGTTTCCCCCGCAAAGGTATCGATGTACTGCTGGCAGCGTACTTCAGCGAGTTCACCTCTGGCGACAACGTTCGTTTGGTCATTAAAACCTTTCCTAACCCGCATAACACGACAGCCCAACAGATTGCGGATTGGCAGAAGAAAGTAGCGAAGCCGCCGCAGTGCGTACACATCGACCATGATTTGAGCGTATCGGAAATCGATGGCCTGTATGCCGAGGCGGACTGCCTGGCCTATCCCACGCGCGCCGAGGGCTTCGGCCTGCCCATTGCGGAAGCCATGGCGCAACGAATACCGGTGATTGTTACCAATTACAGTGGACATACGGATTTCTGCTCCGCGGAAACGGCGCTGCTGCTGGACTACGCACTGGTGAAATCGGAGAGCCACTTTGGGATTCCAGGGGCGAAGTGGGCCGAGCCCGACCAGGGACAGTTGCGCGCCCATATGCGCCTCCTATATGACAATCCGGAGTCCGATGAGGTGCAACGCCGCGTGGGGGCCGCGTACGCGCATGTCAGAGAGAACCTCCGCTGGAGCAAAGTGGCCGAACGCGCGAAACAAGCCATCGCTTCCACCGAACCGACGCCCTCAATCCTGCTCGCCATGGTGACCTCCTGGGACGAGCGCTGCGGCATCGCTGAGTACTCGCGGTATCTCATCAACTCGCTGATGCGCAACCGTCCTCGTATTGAGGTCGAGGTGCTCAGTCCTCCGGGAGAAGGAATATGGGATGAGCAGGGGGTGCCTAATCACGTTTGCTGGAATCAACGGCCACAGGTAAGCCTGAACGCCCTGCGCGAGCATGTGATGTCGAGCGGCGCCGACATTATCCACTTTCAATTCAACTTCGGGTTTTTCGATCTCGACGAACTGGCGGCCACCATCGATCGACTTAGGGGCTGGGGCAAGAAAGTGATCATTACCTTTCATGCAACCGCTGACTTGCGCGAGGGAGATCGGCTGATCAGCCTGGGGCAAATCTCAGACGCGTTGCAGCGGGCCGATTTGCTGCTGGTTCACAGCGCCGCCGATCAAAGTCGGCTGGCATCGTACGGCATAACCAGCAATGTGAAGGTGTTTCCCCACGGAAATCATGTGTTCCCACAAGAGGACCGGGAACTGCGAAAGAAATGGGGCATCACGCGCGAGCCCATCCTTGGCACCTTTGGGTTCCTGTTGCCGCACAAAGGCCTTTCAGAGCTGCTGGAGGCAGTTGCGATCTTGGGCGAGGAGTTCCCAAAAATAGGGCTCATTGCGCAATGCGCTTTGCATCGCAGCCCTGTTTCCAGCGAGTTCGAGCACGTAGTCCGGCAGCGCATTGCCGAACTCAAACTGCAGGATCGCGTCTGGCTTTCCACTGACTTCCTCTCACCGGATGAGGTGGCCCTGCTGCTGCAACTTACGGACCTGATTGTCCTGCCCTATGGGTCCACCGCCGAATCTTCCAGCGCCGCTGTTCGATTTGCGCTCGGCGTGCAACGGCCCGTGATTACAACTGCGGGAAGCATCTTCTCGGACGTTGCCGCAGGCACCCTGCAGATCGAGTCGAACTCTCCGCAAGCAATAGCCGCCGCCGTTCGCAGCGTATTAACCGACCCCTCTCTTGCCGAAGGGCTGTCGCGCAAGGCTCAGCAGTGGGCCGAGGCGACCAATTGGGAGAAAGTGAGCCTGGACTACGCTAAGTTACTGGACTTATTAATGGCTCCCGCGAGCGCGCCGGCAAGTAGGCCCCCCACCGATCCTCTTTCCCGGCTTTGCGAGCTGACAAATCCCTCCAAATGGACGAATCCGAAATGGCTGGCCATTCACAGGGAGCTGGAAACCTATTCCATCGACAAGCACGTTTTCGCCGATGACCCGGAAATGGGCCACCGTAAAGGATGGGAGTGGACGCAGGCTTTATATGGGCTGGAGCGCGAAGGCATGATCCGGCCTGATGCGAAAGCGCTGGGCGTCGGGTCCGGGCACGAACCCTTGCTATTCTATCTCGCCGACCGAGTCGAACTCGTCATAGGAACTGACCTCTATGGGAACGAGACCTGGTCTCGAGCGGGAGGAAAGGAGGGCGATCGAGCGATAGTTGAAAACCCCGCTTCATATTGTCCGCGCGAGTACAAGACCTCGCGGTTGAAACTAATGGAAATGGATGGAACCCGCTTGGAGTTCGAGGACGAGACGTTCGATTTTGTCTGGTCCCTGTCCTCCATTGAGCATTTCGGAGGACACGAGAAGTCGCGCCAGGCGATCGCCGAGATGGCGCGGGTGATCAAGCCCGGTGGCCTCGTCGTGGTGGCAACGGAGTACGTCATTACCTCCAGGAACGGAAAGCATCCGGAGTTTTTCGACCGCAAAGATTGGGAGCATTACATCCTGTCCGCGAGCGACCAGCTAATCTTGCTGGAGCCCATGGACTACACGTTGCCGCCCAGTTCGTGGATGTCCGATCCCATCCTGGTCAATACCAACGACGTTCATCGCGTGCGCCGCCACGTAGTCCTGGACGACGGCACCTACCAATGGACATCGGGCATCGCTTTCTTCCGCAAGAAGCCTCGATTTGGTGAGTAGCCTCGCCGAGCAGCCAGCCGTAGGGAATGCCGTTGTCTGATCGCATAGCGCCGCGCTCTGCTTTATCCCCGCACTCCTTGCGGATCACTGGGCCAAAGCCAACCTCGGCGGGGCGAACTTCCAGGTCACTCGGCTCCGGGCAACTGAACAATTTCGCTCGCGCTGACGTAATGCCCATCGTCAAAATCATTTAGAATCTGATATCCGCCTGCAATCAGGCGGGCCTATGACCGAATTATTCCGAGACAGTTATCGCTACTGGGAGCTGATCTGGGCGCTGGCCCTCAAGGAGCTGAAGATCCGCTACAAGCGCTCGGTGCTGGGGTTCATGTGGGCGCTGCTGAATCCCGCGCTGCTCATGGTGGTGCTCACGCTAGTGTTTTCCACCATCATGCGTTTTGCCATCCCGCACTACGCCATTTTTCTACTAAGCGTATTGCTACCCTGGACGTTTTTCTCGCAATCGCTTTCCTACGCGGTCGAGGCAATCGTCGGCAATGGCGACCTCATAAAGAAAATCGCCGTGCCCAAGCTGGTGTTTCCCATGGCCGCGCTGGTGTCGAACCTTATTAACCTACTGCTCTCGCTCATCCCCTTGGCCATCCTGGTTCCGCTGTTGCGGCATCCGTTCCACTGGACGTGGTTGTATCTTCCCGTGCCCCTGCTGGCGCTTGCGATTTTCACGCTTGGCATGGCATTCTTCTTCGCCGTCGCCAACGTGTTCTATCGTGACGTATCGCACATCTTGCAGATCGTGCTTTCCGCATGGTTCTATCTCACGCCCATCATCTACCCGCTTGATGCCATCCCGGCGCGTTACCACTGGTTGTTCAAGCTGAACCCGATCATCTATGTCATCAACGGTTTTCGGCTGTCGGTGTACTACGGGCAGCTGCCACAGGCGCGGTCCATCGCCGCTTCTTTTGCGTGCGCCTTTATCAGCCTGATCATCGGATATTCTGTCTTCCGCAAGTATCAGGACACTTTTGTTTTTTATGTCTGACTTGCTCATGTCCAGCGACTTGCCCATTATTCGAGTGGAGAACGTGACGCAGCGCTTCCGCGTCATTCAGGAGCGGCCGGATACGGTACGGGAGCTATTCTCCAAGCTCTTCCGGCATCAGTCCAGCTACCACGACTTCGACGCCGTGAAGAACGCCTCGTTTGAAGTGCCTGCGGGGCAGACGCTGGGCATTATCGGGCGGAACGGCTCGGGCAAGAGCACGCTGCTGAAGATCATCGCTGGGATATACAAACCTACCCGCGGTGCGGTGCAAGTAAGGGGTTCGATCGCGCCGCTGATCGAGCTAGGGGCCGGCTTCCATCATGAACTGACCGGGCGCGAGAACATCCTGCTGAACGGTTTGCTGATGGGCTACTCCAAGCGCGAGATGCTGGATCGGCAGGATGACATTATCGAGTTCGCCGATATCGGCGACTTCATTGACGCCCCAGTGAAGCAATACTCCTCCGGAATGTACATGAGGCTGGCGTTTGCGGTAGCTACCGAGGTTGATCCGCAGATTCTGCTTGTGGACGAGATCCTGGCCGTGGGCGATGCCGGTTTCCAGGAAAAGTGCTTTACGCGTATCCGGAAGTTTCGCCAGGCGTCCAAGACCATCCTGCTGGTCACCCACGCGATGGGCGTTATCCAAGAGCACTGTGAACGCGCGCTGCTGCTGGATCGGGGCTCGATTATCTTTGATGGCCGTCCGGAAGAAGCGAGCGCCTTGTATAGGGAACTAGCCAGCGCGGAGCTCGTCGGGGCGCTCTGACCTTTCAGGAACCTATTGTTTACTGCCGGATAGCATAGCCATCAACAGAAGGCCTCTGTTTTTCATTTAGTGGTTCGATCCCGATTGGTAGTATTTGTGCGATCCAGAACAAGACAAAGAAGGTCCACCTCATGGACGAAGAAGAGATATTGGCGCGCTTAAAGGCGCATGTTGCCAGCCACCAGGACTTCAGTCAGGATGAGCAATGGCCCTCGCCCTCACAGCCAAGCTTCGATAGTGTTGATATAGACCGGCTGACAGCAGAGGTGGGGGCATCGTGGGATGCAGTCGTACGGTCTAAGGGCAGCGCCTCTAAATCCCTTGTGGACGCTTCAAACCCCGCGTCCTCCCAGGTCGACGAACTATTAGCCGAGGCACGGTTATTGCGGGAAATAATCAGGCAGTCTACCGCCGCCTACGCCGGATATCTACTCGATGTTTCAAAGTCCGATGGCTTCAAGAGTGAGAGGCTCTTAGTAGAGGTACGGTCATCGCGAGACGAAGTCGGCCAGCTCAATCCCAGGAACCCTGGCTTATTAAACTTTTTCGCTCAAGCTCTGAAGAAAATCATACAGCGATCTTTGACTTGGTACACTCGCTCGCTACAGGCCTTTCATCAGAAAGTCGCCCTGGCACTGGAGCTCCACGGTAGCGCTATCAAGTCTGTCGAACAATCCCTCGAGCTACACGGGAGTGCTATCAAGCCTATCGAGCAATCCCTCGAGCTACATGGGAGCGCTATCGAGTCTCTCGGGCAATCGCTGGGGCTAGTTGAACATAGAGCGGAATCGCTGGACCAGTTTCACCAGAAAGTCGCCTTGGCAATCGAGCTACATGGGAGCGCTATCAAATCCATAGCGCACTTGTATAAGAAGCTGGAAGAGCAAGTGCGGCAGCTGCAAAATGTTGGTCCGGCCGAGGCCTGGCGGGAATCATTGAAGGCAGTGGACCTCGCCATACAGGAACAACAAGTTCCTTACGCCGAGCTCTTTCGTGGGCTATCGCCGGTCGTAGATATTGGTTGCGGCAGTGGCGGGTTTCTTGAGCTATTGAAACACAAAGGCATTGAAGGGTACGGCGTTGACTCCGATCAATTTGCCTGTCATGAGGCGCGTCGCAAGCGAGTGACAGTTGTCCAAGATGACATGTTCCATCACCTGAGACAACTTTCCGATCGGTCGTTGGGGGGAATATTCTCGGCTCGGGTAATTGAATATTTGCCAACTCATTTGCAGATGGAGTTCATTTCTCTTTGCTCGCAGAAAGTGAAGTCCGGTGGGGTTGTTGTTATAGAGACTATAAATCCAGAGTCCACCCTAGGATTTGGAAGAAATTCTTATCTCGATCCGACACATCTCCGCCCCGTCCCTTTGGAGCTATTGAAATCCGCCCTGGACACCTATTGCTTTCGAGATATTGAGGTGTGCTTTCTTGCACCGATCCGGGTACCTATGGCGCCGACGAGCGAACCAAATAGCAACCCCGAATATCAGGATCGGGTCCTCCCCGACGGTTTCCCAAACCTGGTGGGTGCTCCGGCGTATGCTGTCGTGGGACGGCGCGATTGAGGGCTTTGGCTTGGATCCCCACGTCTTGCAGCGTGAGCCTTCGTTCAGAGCGGTCGCCTGCGACTCATTCATGATCCGCGTGCGCCGTGCACCTTGCGGTGAAAGTGTCGGCTGCGCCCCCGAATGCAGTTTCAGATTACGGATCGGCGGTAATCCTGGCGGTTGCGGCCTGCTATAATTATGGAGATGTTTTGTCTGGCTTCGTCCGGGCAAACGTTCCCATCATTTGGCGCCCGGCCTTGCGCGCGGGCATTCGTCGGGGAGTGGCTCAGCCTGGTAGAGCACCTGGTTCGGGACCAGGGGGTCGGAGGTTCAAATCCTCTCTCCCCGACCATATATTTCCAACAACATAGGGCAGCACCAGGGCCTCAAAATCGACCCGCCTGTAATTTGCGGGGACTTACGCGGATAGCCCCGCGGGTGGCCCACCCAAGCTTCGTTGGCTTGGGTGGGGGTGTTGCGTCACAGACAGAAGCTGCCCAACACCACTACTCTCCAGCTATGCCTTGGGGGCTCGCGGTACCTGGTCTCTTGAGCTTTACTTCTTGGGCCGCGACTCCGGCGGCACAAGACCTGCGAGGCGGTAGTACACGACGAGCTGGCCGTAGTGTTCACCGCTATGCTCGATGAGGCCGTATGCTATGTCGAGAACGCGCGCTTTCTGATCACCGTATACGACAGTCTGCATCAGGCCTTTCTCGCCCTTTGACTGAAGGGCAGCGGCGCCGTCGGCAACGGATTTCTTTACGAATGCGACGATGTCGGCCTTTGTTTTGTACTGGTCGCGCTTCGGGTCTTCTGCCGCGGGAGGCTTCCGCCCCATCACAGGATTGGTGAAGTAATACATTGAACCCGCAGCATGCAGCAATTGCTCTGCGAAACTGCGCTGCGCGGGTGTCGGCTTGAAGTCATATTTGGCCTCGGGAAAATCTTCGGCCATCGCCGTCAGCTTGCGGCCAATCTCATTCCAGGAATCGAGCACGACTTTCAATTCCGGATCGGCAGGTTTGACGGCTGCATCTTTCTTCATCGCATCTTGGGCATCGGCGGGAAACGCGAATGCCAGCAGGACGATTGCGAGAAACGGGATTTTTTTCATTTCTTTCTCCACGATTGAGTTTCGCGAATCAAAGCCTCAGCTTCTTATTTCGCCTGTGCCAGCCCCGCAACAACCGCAGCAAGTTTATCGAGTTGCTCCACCCAGCCCTCGCGTTGCCCGCTCTCGATTGCGTTCTGCATGGTTTCGTTTCCAATGAAAGTGAGCTTCGTCTGGCCGTTTCCAATATCCTCAAAAAGAATCACGTTGTGCGCATCGTCTATGGCCTCAAGCTCTACTCCCAGCTGCTCAGGCTCAATCTTGTTTCCCTTCGAATCGCAAAAGTACATGGAGGAGACGATCTTCTCGTACGGAACAATCTCATAGTATTCACCACCGTTCCAGCCCTCCCACCCATCCGGCGTTCTCATGCTAAGGAGAAATTTTCCTCCCACGCGAAAATCTATCTCACAAAAGGGCGCAGTGAAACCCTTCGGCCCCCACCACTGCATCACATATTTCGGGTCTGTCCACGCCTTCCAAACCAATTCGCGTGGGGCATCAAAAACTCTCGTGATAACCATCGGCTCGGTTTCATTCACCGTGTTTTTTGTCATCTCTGACCTTCTCTTTCTTCATTTGCTTTACAACTGCATCCAATTTGTCGAAACTCTCTTCCCAGAACTGGCGATAGCTGAACGCCCAGTCGCTGACTGTCTTGATCGCCTCCGGCCTGAGCGTGCAAATACTCTCTCGCCCACGCTTCGTCTTGATTACAATCCGCGCCCGCACCAGGTAGGCAATGTGTTTTGAAATCATCTGCTGCGAGAGGGCAAACGGCTCCGTCAAGCCATGCACGGAGGCAGGCCCGCGGGAAAGTCGCTCGACCATCGCCCGCCGGGTTGGATCGGACAAGGCCGCAAATGTTGTACCCAACCTATCCACAACCATATGGTAGTGGATTATCGGGCCATGTCAAGTGTGGATTTTGCGATTCTTGATTTCTGGTTCCTCATCTCTGGTCCTGACCACTGCGCTGATTGATACTCTGCGCAGGAGGGGCGAGGCGGCAGGGCTATGGCGCTGGCATCGGGGGCAGGAGGAATGCGGATTGTCTCTGGAACCTTCTCGGTGTCTCACCGCCCGGTTGGGCAACTGATCCTTGCCGGACGATCGCCAGGACATACGCGATGAGTGGTAAATCGCCGATGCGCTCAGCGATAAGTCCTGGCAAGCCACATGGCCGAATAGTCGGCGGGTGGCGTCACAGACAGAAGCTGCCCAACCCCACTACTCTCCAGCTATGCCTTGGGCGGGCGGCCCATCCTAGCCATCCTTTGGCTAGGGTGGGGATTCTCTCTGGTACAACGAAAACGTCAGCCATTCCGGTCAGTTTTGGCGATAGCATCTGAAAGGCCCCACCCAAGCAAACGAAGCTTGGGTGGGCCACCCGCCGGGCCACCCGTCCAAGGCGGCTTGAGGAATTGAAATAAAAGCTGAGGCCCAGGTTAGCTGCCACGCGATGGAAGCTAACCTGGAGCACAAGGCACCTAACGGGTGATCTCGAAGACAGTGCCGACAACCGGGCCGCCAATTCCTCCTACTGCTGTGGTGCCATAAAGATTGCCGGCATGGTCCATGATCAATCCACCTTCCGGCACGCCCCCATCGGAAGCCTCGCTAAAGTCGTGCAGCACGGTTTCGGTCCACCCACCCCGGCCGTCTGGCGAAAACTCGTAGGCTGTCCCGTAGAAGCCAGTGCCCCCATTGACCGTGGTGCCGTAGAGGTTGCCGGCGGCATCGAAAATCACTGGGGCTTGGGGATATATCCCGTCCGTGTAGGGGTACTCGAAGTTAAAACTATGCAGCACGGTTTCCGTCCAGCTCCCGCCGCCACCAGGAGTCAGTTTGAACAGCGACCCGTAGTTGTAAGCTCCGCCATAGAAGGTTGTGCCGTAGAGATTGCCGGCGCTGTCGAAGGTAAGGCCGGTGTAAGGGTACGTTCCATCCAAGCCATCGTTCTTGAAGCTGTACAGCAGCGTTTCCGTCCACCCGCCACTTCCGTTGGGCGACAACTCAAAAACCGAGCCCACGTTATTCGTACCTCCGTAACTCGCCGTGCCGTAGAGATTGCCGGCGCCGTCCCAAATCAGAGTGCCCGCGGGAAGGGCTGCGTCTGTACCGGCTCCAAAACTGTGGAGCACGGTGTACGTCCATCCAGCTCTGCCGTTGGGCGACAATTCGAACGCAGTTCCGTAAAAGTTGTCGCCTCCCTCAGCGGCTACGCCGTAGAGATTGCCGGCGCTATCGAAAACAAGACCAGCGACCGAATCGTAGCCGGTGGTTTGGTCAAAGGTGTGGAGCACGCTTTCCGTCCAGCCCCCTCGTCCATTAGGCGACAGTTTGAAGACCGTCCCCACCCCATGAAAGCCGCCTCCGGTCGTGGTGCCGTACAGATTTCCCTGAGCGTCGAAGACTAGAGCGGCCTGGGGCGACGACCCGTCCAGACCCGCGCCGAAGCTATACAGCAGCTTTTCCGTCCAGCCTCCTCCGCCGTCAGGCGACATTTCAAATACGCTGCCGGCGGCATAGTTCCCGCCCGCGACGGTGGTGCCGTACAAATTGCCGGCGGCATCGGAAATCAGGCTGGCTTCGGGATTTGCCCCGTCGCTGCCGGAAAAATTGAAGCTGTACACTTTTTCGGTCCAATTGCCGTTCCCATCGTTCGACAGTTTGAACATCGTCCCGACGCTGTAGCTTCCGCCATACACCGTGGTGCCGAACAAATTACCGGCGCCGTCGGAGAATAGACCGGCTTGGGGTTCAATGCCGTCGAAGCCACCGTGGACGAAGCTGTGCAGAACGTTTTCGCTCCATCCTCCGCCGCCGCTGGGCGACAACTCAAATACTGCTCCGTAGTAGTGAGTGCCTCCGCTGTTGGTGGTGCCGTAGAGATTACCGGCGGCGTCGAAGACCACTCCACTGAAGGGATACGCTGCATCCACGCCGTTATAGTGAAAGCTGTACAGAACAGTTTCCGTCCAGCCGCCGCTGCCATTGGGCGCCAGCTTGAACACCGTGCCGGCGTTATAGGTGCCGCCCTGATCCGTAGTCCCGTATAAATTGCCGGCGCTGTCGAAGGTCAGAGGCGAATAAAACGGATTCACTCCGTCCGAACCGTCATTGTTGAAGTTGTGCAGCACCCTCTCCGTCCATCCGCCGCTGTTGTTAGGCGACAGCTTGAACGCGATTCCGTCACCATGCGTGCCTCCGCTGCTGGTGGTCCCGTAGAGATTGCCCGCGCCATCGAGGATCAGAGCGGCCTCGGGATGAGAGCCATCCGTACTACTGCTGGAGGTGAACCGGTACAGCACGGTCTCCGTCCAATCACCGCTCCCGTTGGGCGACAACTCGAACACGGTTCCCGAGTAATGGGCGCCGCCTTCGTACGTGGTGCCGTAGAGATTCCCGGCATGGTCGATGACCAGTCCAGCAAGAGGATTGACCCCGTCGTTGGTAGAAGGGTTGAAATCATGCAGCACCTTCTCCGTCCAGCTGCCGTCCTGGTTCGGTGACAACTCGACAACTGTCCCGCCGTAATGCGCACCGCCGTTCTGGGTGGTGGTGTAGAGATTGCCGGCGCCATCGAATACCACCCCGGCGTAAGGAAAGGCTCCGTCCGTGCCATTGAAGTTGAAGCTGTGCAGAACCTTCTGCGTCCAGCCGCCGCCCTGCGCGGGCATCAGCTCAAACACCGTCCCGTCGTTGTAGGCGCCGCCGTAGTAAGTAGTGCCGTAGAGATTCCCGGCGGAATCGGCAGTCAGTCCGGCGTACGGAAAAGCTTCCGCGCCAGTCGGGTTGAACGTATGCAGCACGGTTTCGTTTACCGAGGCCCGACTGCTGGCCACCAGCGAGGTTGTGGCTAGGATCGCCAGGGCCGCCCTCAAGAGAGTCGAAGGTATTTTGTGAAGCACAGGAAATCCTTTCGGTGGGAGCGATGACGTCAGAGCTTTCCGCCAGGCAGTTACGGACCGATAGTCCAGGCTGCCAAGCGTGCCACACTGTATACCAATTCTGGAGTTCCACCACATATTTGTTTCTGTGTGCCTGGCGGAGTGGAGGCAGGCTTCTTCGGCTGCGCTCATGGCGGGGTCGGGGGGCAGCAGGCTCAACCATGCGGCGAGTCTCCGGGGCGGGTGGCCCGGCGGGTGGCCCATCCTAGCCATCCTTTGGCTAGGGTGGGGATTCTCTCTGGCACAACGAAAACGTCAGCCATTCCGGTCAGTTTTGGCGATAGCATCTGAAAGGCCCCACCCAAGCAAACGAAGCTTGGGTGGGCCACCCGCGTGGTTTCAGTCGCCGATGAAACGAAGAACTGTGCGGTCGCTCTGAGACCGCAAAGCCAGACCCCTGACGGCTTCGATCAAGGATAGTTCCTCCTCTGTTTCGGCTCGGTGCCTTAACTCGTCCCATTCTTCGAGGAAATGCTTCATCTGAAGGTAGTTGAAGTAGGTATCGCCATACCAGTCGATCTTCGGAAGCAGGCTTTTCGATGTCTCGTCTGACAGCGGGAGCAGCTTGTGCAATAAATTCTTCGTGTCATCCACTCTATCGAAGATGTGTCCACTGTAGTCTGTTAGTACAATGCTAAGTCCCATTTTTGGTTTCCCTCACGGCGGGTGGCCCATCCTAGCCATCCTTTGGCTAGGGTGGGGATTCTCTCTGGCACAACGAAAACGTCAGCCATTCCGGTCAGTTTTGGCGATAGCATCTGAAAGGCCCCACCCAAGCAAACGAAGCTTGGGTGGGCCACCCGCGGGCTGGACGATTTCGCATGCCTTCCAGTTGGGTCCGTTCCCGGTGAATGCATGCCACTGAAGCAGCGATCCAAGTTTAGCTGGATGTTGCTTTCCTTCGCGGGAGCGCTAAGCTGCGTGTACACTTGGATTGGATGCATAATGATCAGCTTCATTGGGCAGGCTCCGGTGCATACAAGTGGCTACCTGTTGCTGTATCAGCCCCTCCTGGCGGTGCCGGTCTTCCTGATCAGCATTGCTTCCCTGCGGATTGGTGCTGCTCTGCAATGGGGGTACTTACTGGGCACATACCTTCTTTATTTGATTGTGGGCTGGCCTCGCATTTCGATTATTATCTTCTCTTCCAAGGCGGACTTGCTGCTCGTCGGAGCTGCAATTCTTATCCAGATCGCGCGTTTGGTTGAGAAACGGGGATTGGCATATCCAGTAGTCCGTAGGTCTTAGCGCGACTTAGAGGCGATTCGCAAGCCCATACCAGGACGGGTGGCCCAGGTCTCGCGGGGTTCGAGACCTGGGTTAGTATGATGCCTGAGCTTGGAAGACCTGGTGACCAGCACGACGCAGACGATGGTGTCCGACAGCGGCTACGCTCCGTTTGGCGAGCGGTATTCGGCCACCGGCAGCGGACCTTTCTACAGCTTCACCGGGCAGCCTGGTGCCCCAGGTTCGCCCTCTGTTGGCTAACCTGGGATCACTGCTCCCCTACGATGGCATGGGCAACATGACGAGCGACAATCTGCTCAACACCTACAGCTACGATGCTGCGGGGCGTCCGGTCTCGATAGCCAGAATGGCGATTATCCGCGACGCCTTCGGGCGAGCAGTGGCGGAGCCGGGCAAGAACATCGTCTACTCCCCAACCTTCTGGAAGTTTGCCCTGATGAACGCGACGACGTTGATCAAGTATCGCGACCCCATTCTATGCCGTCAGGAAAAGGTTGAGAGAGATTGAGAGATTCAGTGGGCGAGAGATAGGTTGGGAGAGAGACACGTCACCCCGCGTCGGGAGCTGCGCAGCGACCTGGGGGTTAACCGCCGTAAACCTGTTGATTCCTATCGCTGAATAGCTCACCATAGGAGGAACTTTGGTCCAGCAGCGAGGTAGTTCCCCTGGTGCAGTTCCTTCCCTGGTTGTGGTCTGTCGTGGTTTCCTCCCTTACTAAAGGATTGTTGCTGTTCCGCGTGCTCCTCGTCTTGGTGACCCGTTCAACAGATCCGCGCTCCGTTCGTTAGCGCTTCTGCGAAAGGAACCGGGCTCACGTTTTTATCGTTATCTGGCGGTCAACGTGAGTTCTATATCTGGGAAAGCCAAGCCTTGGCGGTCGCGCCTCCAAACTTCACCACGTTTCAATGGATTTCAATAGGCAGCCTGCAATCGGCACAATAGAAATCACTTAGAATTGCTCGATTTCACCAGATTTCACCAAGGCGCGAAATCTGGTTCGGGACCAGGGGGTCGGAGGTTCAAACCCTCTCTCCCCGGCCATATTTCCAACAACATAGGCAGCACCGGGCTTCAAAATCGACCCGCCTGTAATTTGCGGGGACTTACGATTCTGTTGTGCAAGCTTGATCAGATCGGGCTCTTCGCGCACGTTTAACAGAACCTTCCTCGTGCCTTCATCTTGCAGCCACATTGTTAGCCTCTTATATAGATGACAAATCCGTAATCGGCGCCCTCGACATGGGCCGCGCGTCAGGGGCGGTGTTCTGTTTCGTGTTGATGGCTCCGGATTTGACTTGCGTGAGCAGTCGAAGTGCGATCAGCGTCCGGGCATCGCCCAAGGCGGGCGACGTTTGTCCTTGACACGAATTCCAGCCACCGCGTTCACGGCCAAAAGCGTGCATATGAGAACTCTAGTTATTGAAGACGAAGTGAAGACCGCAAAGTTTCTGAAGGAAGGGCTTAGTGAATCAGGCTTTAGCGTCGAAGTGTCAGGAGATGGGTTGGACGGGCTGCACCTGGCGTTGGAAGTGGAATTCGATCTGGTGATACTTGACGTCATGATTCCCAGTCTGGATGGCTGGGGAGTGCTTATGCGCTTGCGTCAAGCAGGGCGACAGACGCCGGTGCTGTTTCTCACCGCGCGCGACGCCATCCACGAGCGGGTCCGAGGATTGGAGCTCGGCGCCGACGACTATCTGGTGAAGCCGTTCGCCTTCTCCGAACTGTTGGCGCGGGTGCGGTCCTTGCTGCGCCGGGGGCCGCAACGGCAGCAGGAAGTCATACGCCTGGCCGATCTGGAAATCGATCTGCGGCGCCAGCGCGTCACCCGCTCCGGACAACGCCTGGAGTTGACCTTCAAGGAATTTCTTCTGCTGTCGCTGCTGGCGCAACATGCCGGCGAGGTACTCTCGCGAACGCTGATCGCGGAAGCCGTGTGGGACATGAACTTCGATAGCGATACCAACGTGGTCGACGTCAATGTACGCAGGCTGCGCAGCAAGGTGGACGATCCCTTCGCACAGAAGCTGATCCATACGGTTCGAGGCTCAGGGTATGTCATGGAAGCCGACTGACAGCTTGGCCCCGGTCTCGCGGCTCCGGAAAACTTTGGCGTTCCGATTGACTGCCGCGTACGCTCTTGCCGGCCTCCTACTGGTGCTTCTCGCCACCGCCAGCCTTTATCTCCTGACCGTCACTGAGATGGAGAGAGGCACGCGGCTGTTTATCGCCGATAAATTTAACGTGCTAAGTACCTTGCTGCGCGAGCGCCCCAACGACTGGGAGGCGCTGCAAGAGGAAATCAACCTGGAAACTGCCGCGCGGCGATACGAACAGTTTTATATTCGCCTGCTGGACGAACGAAACCAGCCGCTATTGGTGACGCCCGGGATGGAGGAAGGGCTGGACCTCGAGCAACTCACCAGGCGGTTAGGAACCCATCCTGACCGTACCCTTCGTATGAAGGGAAGGAACCGCCGAATTTTTCGCGTCGCGACTGCGACTGCGCCCGTCGGCTCCCCTCCTACTCACACTGACACGATTCAGATTGCGGTCGACGTCTCGCAGCAGGAAGAATTCCTGCAGCGCTACCGGCTTCTGTTCTTCAGCATACTGCTGGGAACATTCGTCGCCCTGCCGCTGATCGGGTATCAAATCGCGCGCCGGGGTATCCGGCCGGTGGAGGACATGGCCGCGACCGCGCGCCGCATCAGTTCGACCAACCTGCGGGAGCGGATTCTCCCCGACGGTTATCCTTTCGAACTGGCATCGCTGGCCGGCACCTTCAATCAAATGCTCGACCGCCTGGAGGATTCCTTCGAACGGATTTCTCGATTCTCCGCTGACATCGCGCACGACCTGCGCACGCCGGTCAACAACATTCGCGGCGAAGCTGAAGTTGGATTGGCGCGGCCGCGAACGACTACTGAATATCGCGCAGTGCTTGAGTCCTGCCTGGAAGAAGCCGTGCGCCTTTCCGACCTAATCGGCGACCTTCTGTTTCTGGCCCGGGCCGAGAATCCGTTAGCGCATGTGCGCCGCGAGCCAGTCAATATCGTCGAGTTGCTCGACGGCATGCGTGAGTATTACGAGGCTTCGGCGGCAGAGGCTGGTGTCTCGCTCACGACCAGTGCGAGCCCGGCGCCGGTAATCGCTCAACTTGACCGCACCCTGGTGCAGCGCGCGGTGGGCAATCTGGTCTCAAACGCCGTAGCCCACACCCCACCGGGTGGATCGGTTGTATTGGCGGCCGGCTCGGAAGACTCGGCGGTTCACATCGAAGTCAGCGATACCGGGGTTGGCATTCCCTCGGAGGCGCTTCCCAAAGTTTTTGACCGGTTTTTCCGGCTTGATTCCTCACGATCCCAGACTTCGGGCGGCACTGGCTTGGGGCTGGCGATCGTGCAGAGCATCATGCTGCTGCACGGCGGGAAAGTTGAAATTGCCAGTGAACCTGGACACGGCACGAGGGTCATACTCCACATGCCCATCGCCGAGCCCGGCCACGCGGCCGGAGTGCCCAATCACGACATGACAAGAACGTAATGTTTGCGTCATCTGCCCGTGCGGATTTCCTCACTACGCTGGCCTGACTGTCCAGCATTACCTTTGCCACCGATTAACTGACAAACCTTTGGCAGTGCAAACCTGAGCCAGTTCCTTCGTGGAGAAAACATTATTATGCAGATGAATTCGTTTCGAAATAGTTCTCGGATCCTGAGGGGCCTGATGGCTGGCCTGCTCTGGACGGGGCTGAGCGTCTTCGCGCTCGCGCAGTCCCAGTACTTCCCCACCTACACCCCGGGCCCGCTGGGAAGCGGCACTTGGGTTGTAGCTAACGGGCAGATCATCACCCCCGCCGGAACCCAGGTCAACCTCATTGCCACGGAAAGCAGCGGCACCGGCGTTCGCGCTAAAGCCATTGCACTCAATCCCAACCCACTCGCCAATGGCCATCGCACCGCCGCTGTCCTGACCTTAGGCTCCAAGCCGGTGACCGGCGCCGTCCAGATCTTCGACGTAACCACCGGCGCTATTTTGCAGGAGTTTGTTCCGAACGGCCACGCCAACGGCAGCACCGCCGGCATCGCCTATACGCAGGACGGCAGTCACCTGCTGCTCAGCCAGGACAACAGCTACGTTACCGTCGCCAGTGTCGGCCCGGACGGCCTGCTGACCTACCAGACTCAAATCAATCTTCCGGTGAACCTTAACTTCATCACCTGTTTTCCGAACAGCCCTCCGGGAACCACGGGCAGCTCCCCCATTCCCTGCGGCCAGACCGTATCTTCGAACACAGCTTATCCTCTCGGCCTCGCGGTCTCGGCGGATGGCCACACCGCCTACTCCGTGTTGGACACGAACGATACGCTCACCAAGATCGACCTGACCACGAACCCCCCGACGCAGGTTGCGGAAATCCGCGTCGGTAACGTCCCCAACAGCGTCGTGCTCTCGAGCGACGGCAGCACCGCCTACGTCTCCAACGAGGCCGGCCGGATTGCTACTCCGGATGACTTCCAGGAATATTCCAACGGCACCAATGTCGTGGCGACGGATCCGACGGGCGCCATCGCCACTGGCACTATTTCCGTGGTGAATCTGGGCTCGTTTTCGCTCACCAACACGATTACGTTGACCGGTTTGCACCCCACTGGGATGGCTCTTTGGGGGCAGTACCTGTTAGCCACCGATACCTACAGCGACGTCATCTCCGTGATCGACACGACCACTAACACGGAGGTTCGGAAGATCAACCTTGGGCTGCCGATCGGAGTGCTCGGCGCTTCGAGCGTTGGCCCCAGATTCGGGCAGCCCGGCGCTTCGGCCTATGGCGCGGCGCCAAACTCGATCGCCGTAGACAGCGTGAATAACGTCGCCTACGTCGCGGATTACAACGCCAATGCGATCGCCGTCGTCGACCTTAACGTCGGCGCGCCGAAGCCCGTCAAAGGCATGATCCCGGTCGGCTATGCGCCCAGTTCGGTTGTGCTGGACGCAGCCGACGGTCTGCTGCTCGTTGCCAACGACAAAGGCATCGGCACCACGAACGTTGATCTGACCGATAATTGCACCAGCTACTACAGCGTGTGCGGCTTCAACAGCCACCAGGACCAAGGCACCGTCAGCATCGTTCCCATCCCGGGCAGCGCAGCGCTGGCGCAGGACACGACCCAGGTCTATCAGAACAATCACTGGGACCTGCAGGCGAATATCGCGGCGGCCTCAGGCGGCAACCCGAATACCCCACCGGTCGCAATTCCGGCAAAGATCGGCGATCCCTCGCTGATCAAGCATGTGTTTGTGATCATTCGTGAAAACCGCACCTACGATCAGATCCTGGGCGACGTATCCGCCGGCAACGGCGATCCGACCCTGGCGGTCTTCGGCGGCATCTACACCCCCAACGCCCACTCGCTGGTCCAGCGCTTCCCGCTTCTGGACAACTTCTACGATCCGAGCCGCCAGTCGGCCGATGGCCACAACTGGATCGTTCAGGCCATGGCGCCCTATTCCGACGACATCCAGTCTCCCGACTGGGTCCGCGACTATCCCTCCAACGGCGGCGATTCCATCGCTTACCAGAACAAGGGGCATCTGTGGGACCAGGCTGCACTGTCCGGAGTCTCCTTTAAGAACTACGGCGAGTACGTCGAGTTCAACCTGTTCAGCCCGCCGAGCGGTGGTCACCAGGAGCCGAGCTGGTGCCAGTTCTATGACGACACCGTGGCCTACGAGAGCGGCCAGGAACAGCAACTGTATTACTTCAACACCGTCTCCTCGTACACCCCACTCCCGATCCTGCTGAGTCACACGGTTCAGAACTATCCGCAGTTCGATCTGGGTATTCCTGACCAGTTCCGCTTCGATATCTGGAGCCAGGACTTCAATCACGACGTGGCCAGCGGTACGCTGCCTCAGTTGGAGTTCATGTGGATCAGCTCCGACCACACCGGCGGGCCCCCGAACGCCATGGCCATGCAGGCCGATAACGACCTGGCGCTTGGCCGCTACGTTGACGCCATCACCCATAGCTCGGTGTGGGCTACGTCGGTGATCTTCGTCGAGGAAGACGACGCCCAGAACGGCGTTGACCACGTCGACGGTCACCGCAGCCCGGGCTATGTCATCAGTCCCTATGTCCTGCAGAACGGCCCTGCCGTCCACACCTTCTACACCCAAGTCAACATGACGCGTACCATCGAGCAGATTCTCGGTATGACGCCCATGAACCAGTTCGACCTGTGGGCCTCGCCGATGAGTCCCCTTTTCACCAACAATCCACCCCAGGACAACTTCCAGCCGTGGCCCCATGTGCCCGCCGAATACCCGCTGACGTCGGGCACCAATTGCACGTCCGTAGTCGCCTCTAAGAAACGCGAACCCAAGGACAGTCCCAAGGTCGCGGCTCTGAGGGCTGCTTGGCTCCAGAAGAAGGCGCAGATCTTCGCCGGCAAATGGACCAAGCCCGACTCCGAAGACACCGACACCGTCAACCATTACGACTGGTATGAGGCCACCGGCTTTACGCGGCCCTATCCCGGCGAGAAAACCGTTCGGCCGCCGAGCGACTTCAACAACCCGGCGCCCACTACCGTCGATAAAGACTAAACACCTTTCCGCCGCAATGGCCCTCTCTCCGATGAGCGGGGAGAGGGTTTTTTCATGCCTCAAACCAGGTAGTCGCGTCATCAACGGAACGGCTTCGAACCGGGTTTGACCAGCGGCCGCACAGTTGTGCGGAGTGCGCTGGTTTGTTAGTTTGACGGCGTGCCTCAGAATGTTCCCGAAGATCTCGCCGGAACCATAGAGACCCTTTACCGGTCCGAATCGGGCAGAATTCTGGCTACCTTGGTGCGCCTGCTCGGTGATTTTGATCTTGCCGAGGAGGCGATGCACGAAGCCTTTGCGGTTGCGCTCAGCTCGTGGCCGGCCAGTGGAATACCCGGCAACCCGCGGCCATGGTTGATTTCGACGGCCCGATTCAAAGCCATCGATACCCTGCGCCGACGGGCACGATTCGATGCGTCGCAAGACGAGCTGGTGCGATATCTCGAAGCTCAAGGAAGTTCCGCGGAAGCGTCCTCTGAAGAGGACAGCCTGGAAGATGACCGGCTGCGCCTGATTTTTACCTGCTGCCATCCATCGCTGGCGCCGGAGGCACGCGTTGCGCTCACCTTGCGTGAGGTGTGCGGGCTCACCACCGAGGAGATCGCCAAGGCCTTCCTCACCACTCCGCGTACGTTGGCGCAGCGCATTGTGCGCGCCAAGGCCAGGATTCGCGAGACACGCATTCCCTACGAGGTGCCGACGCCGCAAGAGTTGCCGGAGCGGCTGGACGCGGTGCTTCAGGTCATCTATCTCGTCTTCAACGAGGGCTACTCGGCTGCGGCGGGAGCGAACGTAACCCGAGCCGAGCTGACCGGCGAGGCGATTCGATTGGGCCGGTTGCTGGCCGAACTCCAGCCGGAAGTCCTCGGCTCCGAAGTAACGGGCCTTCTTGCCCTGATGTTGCTGCAGGAATCCCGTCGCGCCGCGCGAACCTCGCCGACCGGAGAGCTGATTTTGCTGGAGAACCAGGACCGCTCGCTCTGGAACCGCGAGCAGATTGCCGAGGGAGTAGCGTTGGTGGAGAAATCTCTGCAGTCCCGCCGCTTCGGCTCCTACACCGTGCAGGCTGCGATTGCAGCCGTTCATGCGGAGGCAGAATCCGTCGCTGCGACCGACTGGCGCCAGATTGTCGCGCTCTACGACCAGCTGCTGCGGATCCAGCCTTCGCCGGTAGTGGAGCTCAATCGAGCCGTGGCTATTGCCATGCGCGATGGTCCCGAGGCCGGCCTGGCGCAGATCGACGCGGCGTTGCAACACGGCGAATTGGCCAATTACTACCTGGCCCATTCCGCCCGTGCCGATATGTACCGCAGACTCGGCCGCCCGGCTGAGGCCCGGTCCGCGTACGAGAAAGCTCTAGCCCTGACCCAACAGGAACCAGAGCGCCAATTCCTGCAAGACCGAATTCGGCAGTTGAAATAAAGGGATGTTCGGTGGCGCCGGGTGAGGCGGAATCAGTTATCCTCAACGGCCATTCCTGACACTTCACCTTCACCATGCCCTCTTCGCCGCACACATACATTCGGGAGCTGCTCCACTTAGCTCCAAAGCACGGAAGAAGAAAAGATCTTGGACGAGTGTCGAATTTCGTCAGGCCGTTCGACTATCTCGTGAAGGCCGGACAACTGGCCCGCCAGAAAGTGTTTCCCGGGTGATGGGCTGTGCGAAAAATTTCCAAATCGGCGTGTCGATTCTCCATCACCCGTTCGACTAGCAAGTAGAGCCGCACACGCGCGCTCGGCGCCTCGCAACTTTCCAGGCGCAAGCGCGGTCCAAGCTCTTATATAAAAGATAGCGGCCCGAATACGGTGTCCGCTCAACACTTAAAGGAGAACACAATGCGCTTCATGATGATCATGTTTCCGAAGGACTACCAAACCGCAAAACCCGGCTGGGTGCCTGACCTCAAAGGCATGGAAGAAATGGGCAAGTACAACGAGGAACTGGGGAAAGCCGGCGTGCTGCTGGCGCTCGACGGGCTGACGCCGCCCGCGACGATGAGCGCGCGCGTCACCTTCAAAAACGGAAAATCGAAAGTTACCGACGGCCCGTTTACCGAAGCCAAGGAAGTGGTCGGCGGCTACTGGATTATCCAGGTGAAGTCGCGCGAAGAGGCGCTCGAATGGGCCTCGCGCATCCCCGGAAAAGACAACGAAATGGTCGAAGTTCGCCGCATGTTTGATTTAACCGACTTCGATCCCGAAACCCAGAAGCACATCCAGGAGAGGTTTGGCGACGACGTTGCCGCTGAGATGAAACTGTAAGGAACTCTTCGCGCTTTGTCGATTTCGCGATGCCTCGTCCGACATTACAGGAATAAAGGAGAAATCAATGCCACAGTATCTGGTTGCTAATTACCTCCCCGACGACTTCGACCCGTCCACGATAACCGGGGCGATGATGGAAGAGATCCACGCGCTCAACCGCGAAATGATCGCTTCCGGCGCCAGGAAGTTCGCCTGCGGCATTTCCCCGGCCGCCAACGCCAAGACGCTGCGGAAGCAGTCCGACGGCACGGTGCTCGTGACCGATGGACCATTCACCGAGACCAAGGAGCACATGGGCGGGTTTTGGATCCTGGAATGCGCCGATATGGACGAGGCACTCGCGTGGGCGCGCAAAGGCGCCATCGCCTGCGACGTGGCCGGCGAGGTACGCGAACTTCTTTTCTTCCCCGACCCGAAGGGAAGCAAGTGAGCGGCAGTTGACAACAACTGCGGCGACGCCGAGTAGAGCGGCGTTTCAGCGCCGCGTCACGCTTTGACGCGGGGCTGAAGGCCCGCTCTCAGGAGGAAACCATGCCCAAGAAGATTATCGCAATCGCAATCAAGAGCTTCGCACTGCTGGTTGTGCTGGGAACCGCTTACCAGGCGATGGCACAAGCGGCCACGACACCGTATTCGAAAATGGCCCCGATCGACCAATACCTCATGACCGATCAGGCGGCGGAAATAGCTCTGGCCCGAAGCGCAGCGCCGGATTCCATTTCACGCGATGCCGAGGTGCTGGTTCTTGCACGTCATGGTTTCGAAACCGCGGTCAAAGGCACGAACGGCTTCGTATGTATCGTGGGACGCTCGTGGACCTCGGCTGCGGAAGCTGACTTTTGGAATCCGAAAGTGCGAGTTCCCATGTGTGTTAACGCGGCAGCCGCGCGTTCCTACCTTCTGCGCCTCACCAAAGAGACCGAATGGGGCCTCGCGGGACGCACGCCGGCACAGATGAATGAGTCCATCGTCGCTGCCCTCGCGAAGAAAGAACTGCCGGCGATGGAATCCGGAGCGATGTGCTACATGATGTCCAAGCAAGGATACGGCGGCGACAGCGCACCACATTGGCCTTCACACCTCATGTTCTTCTATACGGATACAAATCCCGCGATCTGGGGAGCGAATCTGCCGGGTTCGCCCGTCGTTGGTGTAAGCGATCCGGTGGAGCACCTGACGCAGTTCGTGATTCCCGTGCGACAGTGGTCAGACGGAACCGAAGTTCGTTAACCGGAATTGCGCCAAGGGCAAACCAGCGCTGCACAAGAGAGGACAATCCAATGAGAAATATAATCTTCGCAATTAACATGACCTTAGATGGCTGCTGCGACCATACCAAATTCATGCCCGATGCAGAAACGTTTGACTATGTTACGCGCCTCACGCGAGAGGCTGACACATTTCTCTACGGGCGTAAAACTTATCAATTGATGGTTCCTTATTGGCCCGACGTAGCGAAAGACCCTGCTGAGCAGACAAAACCAGATTACGAATTTGCCCAGGCATTCGACGCAATCAGCAAAATTATTGTTTTCTCAAAGTCGTTAGACAGCGCTGAAGGAAATAAAACCAGAATTGTTCGTACGAATCTTCGTGACGAAATACTTAAATTAAAACAAGAACCAGGCAAGAATATTCTTACCGGCGGTATAACTATTCCTTCACAAATTGCAGAGCTTGGCCTGATTGATGAATATTATTTTGTGGTGCATCCGATAGTTGTAGGAGAAGGAAGGCGGTTGTTTGAAGGTATCAACCTGCAAGAGAAACTACGATTAAAGCTTGTCGAGTCAAAGACCTTTCAATCCGGAACTGTCGCGCTCCACTACTTGAAACAGTGACAGAAAAGACCTGCAGTCGCCGTGCTGCTCGGTTAGTCGCCACTTTGGTTGGTAACGTAACCATACCCTCCCCCCCGGTTATGTTACCTTGCTGGATGGTGCTCGCAATGCCCGTTTTGCCACCAACCCATTCTTGGCGCGGGTCTTAGCCGCGCCTCATAGCAAGGACAATCGATGGGCTAACGCTCGCGCCATGGTTACCTATCGACGACCTTCGCCTGCGCCGTCTTCTGCGAGTGATCGATTTCCGGCGGCTTCTTGAGCGCGGCAGGCGCGTGCGCAAGCGAGGCTTGGATGATGCGGTCGGTGGAGCGGCGCCACTCTTCGTCGCTCATATTTCGGATCGTGGGAGGTGGCGGCGGGAAGAGCTCGCGGGGTCGAGCGTCGAGGTCGATGCGCGGGGGCAGACCGAACTCGGATTCGAGCCCGGGATAGGCGACGAGCGCGCCTTCCTTGTCGAAGGAGACCTCGAAGGGGCTGCCCATAAGCCAGCCAGTGGTCGCACGGAGGTTGGAGGCGGCCTGCTGCAGGGCATAGAGCAGGAGGCCGGCGCGGTGCGGATCGATAGCGTCCTGGGCGACCCCTTCCGCTACCTGCATGAGCGCGACCTGCACCGCATGCATGTCTTCGAGCGGCGGCAGTTCCAGACGCCAGGGTTTCTCCTGCGACTGTGCCTGAGCCATGGCCAGACGGCGGGCGCGGACGCGCAGGTGGAAATAGCAGTAGGCCCGGCCCTTCACCGCGCCAGAGGCGCAGAAGGTCCCGTTCTCGCGGATGTGTTGACAATATTTGTAAGCCATAAAAACTTCCCCCCATAAAAACAAAAGGGCAGGTGCGCCCCGGATCAAAAGATCGAGGCGCAATCCTACCCACAGAACAATTTAATGTTAGCTGGTTTGCGGGAACGGGGTAAATGTTACTTAGGTAGTAAGAGGTACATTCAATCTGGCCCACTCGGCATTTCGGAATTTACAGATGGAAGTGCGGGTGCCCCACTCATCCGCGGGGTTCGGATGAGTGGGTGATTGGAGAGGAAAAGTGCATCGAATATTTCCCACCTGGGCCGACGATAGGACAATGGCGAAACGACTGAGTGTTCTCAGGAGACCAGGCCTAGAGTCATGGAATCGACGTCAACGTCGAGATGGATGAGTGTCGGTGAGGAAGCTACTCGATGCCTGTGACTCGCGGCACCCACTCATCCGAACCCCGCGGATGAGTGGGGCACCCAGCACCCAGCACCCGGTGGCTAAGCGGTCGGACGATTACGGAACGACTGAACCTTCTCCGGAGAAAACGTTACTTTCAAGGGCCACTCCTGGCTATTGATCCGCACCGGACCTTCTTCCTGGAACGCGTAACTCCGAAAGCTAACCCATCTCCATTCCTCTGGCGCCGCAACCAGCCCGCGCTTCACAGGATTCCGATGCATGTAGCGCAACTTCTCAACCTGCTTCTCTGGTGTGGAGACATTGAAGTCATAGAATCGCTTCTGCCAGATCCGCCTGGCGGGAATGCGGGTGCCCCACTTATCCGAGGCTGGATGACTGGGTTGCCGGTGCAACATCTTGGTGAAACGTTCTTTGATCACCTTCATCACAACGGAAGGGTTCCCGACCTCCGGCTCAGTCATGAGAAGGTGAAAGTGCTCAGGCATCACCACGTATCCGATGACCACGAAGCGGTATCGCGACCTCGCCTGCTCCAACACGCGCAGGAACAGGTCGCGGCGCTGGGCAGTTCGCAGCTCCGGCTGGCGGTGATAGCAACTACAGGTGATGAAGTGGAGGTCGTGTCCGCCATACCAGCGCTCCAGGCCTTGGGTCATGGAATCGAGGTTAACGGGGATAGGGATGAGTGTCTGTGAGAAAGGTACTCGATGTTTGTGACTCGAAAGACCCACTCATCCGAACCCCGCCGGGTGCCGGGTGCCCCACTCGTCCGTGGGGTTCGGATGAGTGGGTGATTGGAGGGGAAAAGTGTATCGGATATTTCCCAACTGGGTCGACGATAGGACAATGGCGAAACGACTGAGTGTTCTCAGGAGACCAGGCCTTGGGTCATGGAATCGAGTTAACGTCGAGATGAATGAGTGTCGGTGAGGAAGGTACTCGACGTGTTGTGACTCGCGGCACCCACTCATGACCCCGCGGATGAGTGGGGCACCCGGCGTACTTACCCAGATTTCGAAAACCGCGAGACTTGAGGCACCCCCCTCACATCCAACGGAATCGGGATTCCCGGGACACCCTATTTCTGATGAGCACTGTATCGAAGGAGCCAGCAATGAACGTACAAATCGAACAGAAGAGCTTTGAGATGCCGCCGAAGGAAGGAATCAGCATCGCGCAGTTTCTTACCGTCGGCGACATCGAGCGATCGGCTCGCTACTACGAAAAGGTCTTCGGCGCTCGCATCCTGACACTGGGTGACGGCAACGCGCCTGCGTACCTTCTGCTTGCGAATATCTGGATGATTCTGAACCTTGGGGGCGGGCCGACACCTGACAAGCCGACGGTGACGCTGAGCGTCCCCGACCCGAATCACATCAACAGCTTTATGAATTTCCGCGTGGCGGATATTCAAGCCTGCTACAAACTATGGAAAAGTCGAGGAGCGGAGTTCATCACGGAGCCGATCCCCAAGTACGGCGAGATCCGCTGCTATATCCGCGATCCTGACGGTTACATTATCGAAGTCGGACAGAGCACCGATCTCAAATACGGTTAACGACCGGCGTGGGTGGGACACAGGAATGAACGTTCCTGCCACAACGTCCAACCGGTACTTTGGCATGGATTGATAGGACCCACTCATCCGAAACCCGCGGATGAGTGGGGCACCCGACACTCGACAATTCCGGCTCAACTCCAAGGTCGGCCCCCAAAATCGAATCCAGGAGGCTCTCAAGATGACACCGCAACTATCGATTGCGCGCGAGAGTGCAAGCCTGTGGCGAGTTACCTTCAACAACCCGCCCATCAATATGTTTGTTCCCACAACCATCGTCAAAATGGGAGCGCTGATGACCGAGCTCGAGGCGGACGCGTCGGTGAAGGTCGTGGTGTTTCAGTCGGCGAATCCCGATTTTTTCGTCGCCCATCTCGACGTGGCCAAGGCAGCGGAACGGCCCGAGGTGCTGGGCCTTTGGCGCGACTTTGTGCTGCGCCTCGCGTCGGCGTCGGCGCCGGTGGTGAGCATCGCCAAGATTCGCGGGCGCACGCGCGGCATCGGCAACGAGTTCGTGCTGGCCTGCGACATGCGTTTCGCCAGCCGGCAAAGCGCCCTGTTCGGCAACCCCGAGGTCGGCGTCGGACTGGTCCCGGGCGGCGGCGCGATGGAATGGCTGCCGCGTTTGGTCGGCCGCTCGCGCGCACTTGAGATCGTGCTCAGCGGCGACGATTTCGATGCCGAGATCGCCGAGCGTTATGGCTGGGTGAACCGCGCGCTGGACGATGGCGAGCTCGACTCGTTTGTCGATACGCTCGCCCGGCGTGTGGCCTCATTTGACCGCGAAACGCTGGCCGCGGGGAAGGCGCAGATCAATCGCTTCGGGAGGCCGACGGCTGCCGAGATTCAGTCGAGCATCGACCTGTTCTTCCCACTGCTGGCTTTGCCGGGTGCGCAGGCGCGGCGTGCCAAGATTCGCGCTATCGGTTACGGCGTTCCCAGCGACTTCGAATTGAACTTCGGCCGGTACCTTCCTACGTTCGGAAGGGCCGACGACGATGACACGGATAGCTCCAAATCGGCGTAGACCAGGGCGGCTGAGGAAGCTGCAATATAAATTGGCGCGGCTGTCGATTTTTTCATTGCCCGGCGACTATAGGTTGAACGAGCCAGGGCGCAAGACTGTGCTGCTGGCCCGCGGCATGAGGAGACGGGCGATGAAGTTCATCTGTCTGGGATACATCGAGCCAGGGAAATTCGAAGGGATGAGCGAGGACGAGCGACACGCCGTGCTCGATGAATGCTTTGAGCACAATGACCATCTGCGGGCCAACGGACATCTGGTTGCCGAAGTTGCGCTTCAGCCTCCGGAGACCGCGTTGACCCTGTACTGGAAAAACGGCAAAGTCGCGACCACCGACGGCCCCTATGCGGAAACCAAGGAACAGCTTGGCGGCATTCAGATCCTGGAGGCGCGCGACCTCAATCACGCCATTCAGTTGGTCTCACAGCTGCCGGGCTTCAAGTATGGACTGGGCCCGATTGAGATACGGCCGGTTGCGGATTTGAACGAGATGGTGAAGCAGAGCGAGCAGCGGCGACGAAATAGCTGACGCCCGGTGATTTCCCCGCACACCTGAGAATGAGCTTTCCACAAACAAAGTCATTGAATCCCGACCCATCGTAGAGACATCTCAAGCGCGTCGAGCGCAGGTTTATCATCCTACTCTCGAGGGCCGAAAGGGCTCCCCCTTTTGCTTTGGCCACGATCACGACAGAGTCGAAATCCTGGCCAGGCCCGAACAAGGACCATTCTTCAGAATGAATCATAAAAAAAGAGGTTGTTATGTCGCAGAAGCAAACGGCTCTCGGCACCGAAGCGACGAAAGGTAAAGTTCGATCCCATCAGCCCGGGCAAGAGGTTTTCAAGGCGGTTCTGTCGGAGGAGATTGACTGGGAGCCTTTTGCAGGGTTTCCACCGTCGGTGCGGCTCGCGGTTGTGGTGGGTCATCCCTCGGAGAGCGCCCCTTACACGATCAGGGTGCACGTGCCTCACGGGGTGAAGTTGATGCCGCACAGGCACCCCGAGGACCGTGTCTACACCGTCATTTCCGGCGTCTTCTATATTGGGCTGGGTGATCAGTTCGATGCGGATAAGTTGCAAGCTTATCCTCCCGGCGCGGTCGTGGTGCTGCCCGGCGATACCTCCCACTTCCATTGGGCCAAGTCGAGCGAATACATCACCCAGGTAACGGCTATTGGGCCGCTCGGGCTTGATTACGTGAACCCCGCAGACGACCCGCGGAATAAACATTCCAGCCAGAGTTGAAGGCGGGCTTGAGAAATGCGCGCGATGAAGATTTAATAGTCGGCGCCCAGGAATGGGATTGCCGACCAGAGTAGCGGTCGAAAACGGATGCGTCGGGCCTTTGGTTCAGTTTTTGCGGAAAGCTCGCTAACCCTCAGGAGAGATTCAGTGGCGACCATTCATGTAAATCACAGTGCTTCATCCGGTGTGCTTGAGGCGGGACAAGCGGAGAATCCTGCCGACGGGATCGCAGTCCCTATCACTCTGCGCATTAACGGTGAGGAACATGCCTTGCGGATCGATCCACGGACGACGCTGCTGGATTGTATTCGCGAAGCCGTCGAACTGACCGGAACGAAAAAAGGCTGCGATCACGGGCAGTGCGGTGCATGCACGGTGCATGTAAACGGCAGACGGGTGCTCTCCTGTCTCAGTCTCGCCCTGCTGCACGATGGGGAAGAGATCACGACGGTCGAAGGCCTGGGTACGCCGGAAGCCATGCATCCCATGCAAGCAGCGTTTCTCGCCTGCGACGCTTATCAGTGCGGGTATTGCACCTCCGGCCAGATCATGTCGGCGGTGGCGCTTCTCAACGAGCCATGTGGTCCGGATGACGCGGCGGTGAAGGAATTGATGAGCGGCAACATCTGCCGCTGCGGCGCCTACGCCAACATCGTGGCTGCGATCCAACAAGTTCGAAAACGCGCATAACCCAAGCGGAGATCCCGATGCATATCTTCGAATTCACCCGGCCGGCAGATCAGGCGGCAGCGATTGCAACGGCCGCGCAATCGAAAACAGCGCAGCAGGGCGCGGACGTGCGATTTCTGGGAGGCGGCACGACACTCATCGACCTGATGAAACTGAACGTCGAGACTCCCGCGCGCGTGCTCGATATCAATCGCCTCCCGCTCGGCAAAATCGAAACCATGTCCGATGGCGGCCTGAGGATCGGGGCGACGGCTCGCAATTCGGATCTGGCGAATGACGAGAGGGTACTACGGGATTATGCCGTGCTCTCGCAAGCAATTCTTTCCGGCGCGTCGGGCCAGATTCGCAACATGGCCACCACCGCCGGAAACCTGGTGCAGCGAACGCGGTGCGTCTATTTCCGCGATACGGCAATGCCCTGCAATAAACGCGAGCCGGGAAGCGGCTGCTCCGCCATCACCGGCAGCAATCGCACCATGGCCATCCTCGGAGCCAGCGATCACTGCATCGCCACCAACCCGTCGGACATGTGTGTGGCGATGGCAGCGCTGGAGGCGGTGATACACGTTCAAGGCCCCAAGGGGACGCGCGCCATTGCGTTCGGCGATTTCCATCTTCTGCCCGGCGATACACCAAATCGCGAGACCGTGCTTGAACCGGGCGACCTTATCACCCAGGTCACGCTGCCCCCGCCGATCGCCGGAAGTAAGCAGGCTTACTTGAAGCTGCGCGATCGCGCCTCGTATGAATTCGCTCTCGCCTCGGCAGCGGTGGTGATGAAGGTGGCGCGCGGAAACATCAGTTACGTCCGGATCGCTTTGGGCGGAGTTGGAACGAAACCCTGGCGCTCGCCGGAAGCGGAATCGGCGCTAACCGGCAAGCCCGCGAATGCCGCCAATTTTCGCGAAGCCGCCGAAGCCGCGCTCCGCAATGCCAAGCCGCAGAGCGAAAACAAATTCAAAATTGAATTGGCCAAGCGCTGCCTGGTGCACGCTTTGCAAACCGCGGCCAACGCCTGATCCTGCCGAAGGAGAAAAACCATGCCGGTACAACAGCAAGAATCAGCGACTGCTTCGCCTATCGGGCGGGACACGGTTCGCATCGACGGTCCGCGCAAGGTCACCGGAGTTGCAGAGTACACCTCGGACTTCCACTTCCCCGGAATGCTGTATGCCGTGCCGGTTGGGGCGACCATCGCGAATGGCCGGATTACGAAGCTCGATACCGCCGCCGCTGAGAAGATGCCGGGCGTAGTTGCGATCCTGCACGGCGGCAACGTCGGCAGGATCTATCGTTCGATCCCGGGCCCCGGTTTCGCCGGCATCTGCGAAGAGCGGCGTCCGCCTTTTGAAGACGATGTCGTTCGCTACTACGGCCAGTACATCGCCGTCGCCGTGGCGGAGACGTTCGAAACCGCCAAAGCCGCTGCCGATGCCGTTCGCGCGACTTACGCCGCCGAACAGCCGAACGTCGAGCTGCACCTCGTCGCTGAGGACGAGCCCGACGAAGTGATGACGACCTTCGGGCCGCTGAAGCGTGTGGAAAGTCAACGCGGCGATCCCGATGCGGCCTTCGCCAGCGCGCCGGTTAAGGTCGATCACACTTACGTCACCCCATTTGAAACGCATAACCCGCTCGAGCCGCATTCCACCACCGCGGTCTGGGACGGCTCAACCCTGACGTTGTACGAGTCCTCGCAAGGAGTGGTCAACCTGCGGGGTGTGCTGGCACAGATGTTCGGGCTGCCGGTCGAGAACGTCCGCGTGATCACGAAGTTTGTGGGCTCGGGGTTCGGCAGCAAGCTCTGGCCGTGGACGCTGTGTCCGCTGGCTGCGGCTGCAGCGCGACAAGTCGGCAGACCGGTGAGGCTGGTGCTGCCTCGCAAAATGATGTTCCACGCTGTCGGACACCGGCCGCGCACGCAACAGCGCGTCCGCCTGGGTGCAACCAAGGATGGGAAGCTGGTTTCGCTGCAGCAGGATTACGTGTACACACGGTCGATGCTGGATGCCCATCATGAAGGCTGCGGCGAGGGCACGCCGTTCCAGTACAGTGTGCCGAATCTGCGCGTGACCTTTGGGCGCGCCCGGAGAAACATCGGCGGCGGAGCCGATATGCGCGGCCCTGGCCGGGTGCCCGGCCTCTATGCGATCGAATCCGCAATGAACGAACTGGCCCATGAACTGAACATGGATCCCGTGCAACTTCGCGTCAACAACGAGCCGAAGATGGATGAAGGCCAGGGACTGCCATTTTCATCGCGGCACATGCTCGAATGCTTTGAAGTGGCGTCGGAAAAGTTTGGCTGGTCCAAGCGCAATCCGGCGGTCGGCTCGATGAAGCGGGATGGGTTAACTCTGGGCTGGGGAATGGCTGGGTGCTCATGGGTCGCGGCTCGCTTCCCGGCCGCCGTTAGCATTCAGCTTCGCGATGACGGCTCCTGCCGCGTCGCATGCGCCACCCAGGACATCGGCACCGGCACTTATACAATCCTCGCCCAGCTGGCGTCGGCGAGAACAGGCGTTCCGGTGGAGAAAGTGGAAGTCGAACTCGGCGATAGCGCGCTCCCCGAGGGCCCGCTTTCAGGCGGCTCGATGGCCACCCCCTCGGTGGTGAATGCGGTATTCGCCGCAGCTGACCAGGCGATTGAATCGCTCAAGACGGTTGCTGTTTTCACGCCGGGATCTCCATTCGTGAATCACAAGCCCGAGGATGTGAGCTTTGCTAATGGGGCATTGTTTCTGAAGGGGGATGGAGCTGCGAAGGGCGTGCCGTTTTTCGACGTGCTTCGACGCGCCAACCTCGGGCTGGTTACGGGCAATGGTCAGTCTGCCGCAACCTTCGGCGATCCGCAGCCGAAATTCTCAACTCAATCCTTCGGCTGTCACTTTGTCGAGGTCACCTGGCAAGCGGAGATCGCACGTTTGCGCGTGAGTCGCGTGGTGACCGTGATCGATGGCGGCAAGATCATCAACACTCTGGCGGGCCGCAATCAGATCCAGGGTGCAGTGGTGATGGGCGTTGGCATGGCGCTGCTGGAAGCCACGGAATACGATCCCCAGAATGGCGCGCCGATCAATAGCAGCCTGGCTGACTACCTGGTTGCGGTGAATGCCGACGCGCCTGCCATCGACGTGCACTTCCTCGACTATCCGGACAAGGAAATCAACGAAATCGGCGCGCGCGGCATTGGCGAGATCGGGCTGGCCGGCATCGCCGCAGCCATTACCGATGCGGTGCACCATGCGACCGGTGTTCGTGTGCGGGAGCTGCCGGTGAGGATTGAAGACCTGCTGGTATGAGCCGTAGCTGTGAGTCAGGAAGCCGTGTTTCTGCTAGAGATCGACCACCACGTCTGCCTCTGGTTGCGCGCAGCAAACGAGCACATTTCCTGGTGACGGTCTTTCGAGTGGTTCGGGGTGATAAGTGATCGAGCCGCTGACCAGGCCGGTCATGCAGGTGTGGCACACGCCGCTTCGGCACGACCACCGGGCTGGAACGTCGCACGCTTCCGCCAGTTCGAGCAGGCTGGCGAACTTAGGGTCCCAGGGTACGGTAATTCCGCTACGCGCGAACGCTACTGAGGGCCCCGGCCCTGCGGCGCCCGATGGCAAGTGCGGCTTGTGATCGACCTGCGCGATGCCAGGTGTAATAGCGTCCTGGACGCCGAAGATTTCGGTGCGTATGTTTTCCGCGGCGACACCCCACTGTTGAAGCTCGTCATGCATGGATTGCAAGAACGACGACGGTCCGCAGAGATAGAAATCACTCTTCCGTGGCACTCCAATTTTATTGAGCAGGGCCAGGTCAATGTGCCCTGAAGCATCGAATCCCGTCCCCGGTTGGTCGGTCGCAGCGGGCCTGCTGTAGACGACATAGCTTCGTCCGGAAGGAAGCTGCTCTACGAGAGAGCGCGCTTCTTGTGCAAAGGGATGATTAGCGCTATCCCGCGCTCCGTAGATCCACCAGACCTGCCGTTGCGACTTTTCCGCAGCAAGCGCGTGCAGCATCGACAACACGGGCGTTGCGCCGACCCCGGCGCTGAGCAGAATCACAGGATTGTCGCCCGGTCGGATAGTGAACATTCCGCGCGCTGCACTGACATCGATTACATCGCCCTCGCGCGCGTGATTACAAAGAAACGAGCTGCCGATCCCGTTCGCCTCACTCTTGACGCTGATGCGGAAGTGATCGCTCGCCGGCAAATCGGACAACGAGTAGCTGCGTAGCACCGGCGGTTGATCCGGAGCCACGTTCAACCGCAAGACAATGAACTGACCCGGCTGCGCGAGCGGCAACGGTTGGCTGTCAACCGGCACCAGGATGAAGGACGTGACGCTCTCGCTTTCCTTGACGACGTGCGCGACTCGCATCGGCTTGAAACCGGGCCATGCCGGCGCCTGCTCCTCATCTGCCAGTCCGGGATTCGCCGCGGGATTCGGATTCGATTCTTGTTTCAGCATCGCCTGAAAAGAAGCTTGCCACCCTTTGCTCAACGCCGGGATGCGCAGGGCCCGCTCGACTTGTAAGCGAGAGTGGCCCGGCAGATACAGTAGAGCATCCATCTCTGCCACCGTCACCTGCTCCGGCCCGTCGGCGACTTTTATGATCTCGTCGCCGGCGCCGACTTCACCCTCCTGCAACACGCGAAAGTAGAATCCTGGTCTGTGGTGGGCGACAAGCAAGGACGGCATCCGGGGCTCACTCATGCGGATGCCGACGCGGAAGCAGGTTACGCGTGGCTGGCTCACTTCCAGCAGTGCGCCGCCAATGCGGTAGCGATCGCCGATGCAGACCTCATCGTCGAGAAGCCCTTCGACGGTGAAGTTTTCTCCGAACTGGCCAAAGCTGAAATCACTGCGGCCCAGGAAGCGCTCCCAGTAGTGGTAGGAGTCCATCTGGTAGACGAATGCGGCTCGCTGCTCGCCACCGTGCCCGGCCAGATCGCCTTGCCCGTCGCCGTCGATGTTAAGCCTGCGCACCATTCGCCGCCCGTTGACGGGCGATTTCCAAACCGCGGTTCGGACCGTCTTGCCATTCCACGTGACGTCGCGTGGCAGGCCGACATTCACCGAGAGCAGCCGGGCCATCCATACCTCCTTTTCGACTCCGAGCGCGATTAAATACCTTTGATTTCGCCTCCGTCCATCCGAACCGATGTGCCCGTCATCCACTTCGCTGCCGGCGATACCATGAATGCCAGCAGGTCGGCGATCTCCTCCGGCTGCCCGTAGCGGCTGATTCCAACCTCTTTCGGAAATTCTCTCATTGCCTCGTCGACGCTCATGTTGTGTGCCGGCGCCCACTTCTGCATGAACGATTGACGGCGTCCGGTCATCACCGGACCAGGAATAATGCTGTTGACCTGCACTCCATCTTGAATACCTTGCTCCGCGAACGCCTTGGCCAGCGCGATAATCGCGGCATTGATCGCGGCCACGGCTGCGAAGGCGGGCTTCGGATCGAGAGCGGCGCTGCCCGACATGAACACCACCGAGCCCTTCGCCTTCTTCAGCGCGTCCCATGCTTGTATCGTCAGTCGCCTTGCGCCATGTAGCTTCAGTTCCGCACCGGCGTGCCACTGTTCGTCCGTCATCTCGAACAAGTCAATCTGCGGCACCGCGCCGGCGATGTTCAGCAGCGCATCAATTCTGCCGAAGCGATCAAGCGTGGTCTTCACAAGTGTTCCGGACGACTGGGCGCTGCTCAGATCGAGATCGAGAGCCAGCGGTTCCGCTCCCGCATTCTTCACCAGCTTCGCCGCCTCTTCCAGGGCATCGGCATTGCGCGCGGCCAGCACGACCGCCGAGAAATCGCGCGCCAATCGAATCGCCGCGGCTCGACCGATGCCCTGGCTTGCTCCGGTAACAATTGCGACAGAATTCATGCTGCCTCCTTGGTGCGCGACACCGCCTCCGCTGCCTCCAGGATGATGTCTACAACTTTCTGTGGCGCACTGAGCAGTGGCGCGTGGTCGACGGCAAACGACCGGGTGGTGGCCTGCATTCGCTCGGCCATGAAGTGTTGCGTTCTGGGGTTGATCATGCGGTCTTCTTCGGCGACCAGGAACCATGACGGCTTGGACCGCCACGCGGGTTTTGGAACCGGCTCCTGAATGCACTTCAGCGCGATTGGTCTTTGTACGGCTGCCGATAACGCGATCTGGTCCGCGGTCGCATTCTGCGCGAAAGCGTTCTTGAAACCATCGTCGGGCATCCAGATGAATCCGTCAGCGTCCGGGGCGAGCTTGGGCGCCAGCGGATGTTGTTCGTCGCGATAGAAAACCTGGGCGACGGTCTCACCTTCATCAGGAGCCAGCGCCGCCACGTACACCAGCGCCTTCACGCGCTCATCGTTCGCGGTAGCAATCACCGCGCCGGCATAGGCGTGGCCGACCACAATCACCGGCCCGGTCGTGCGAGCGATGGCGCGGCGCAGCGCGGCGGTGTCGTCGGCGAATGAGGTCAGAGGGATGGGGGCTGCGATGACTCGCATCCCTTCTTGCTCGAGCGGGAGGATTACTCCATTCCAACTCGAACCATCGGCCCACGCTCCGTGAACCGCAATTATGGTGACGTCCCTGTGCGCTGTCACTTCACGGGTCCTTTCTGCTCGTCCGGGGAGAGAAGCCGCTGCCCGGCAGCCACTTCTAGCCGAGAAACTTTCGCATGCGTTCTGCGATGAAGGCGCTGGAGTCTTCCAGAGCGAAGTGGCCGGTGTCAATCAAGTGCAACTCCGCCTTGGGGAGATCCCGCTGGTAGGCCTTGGCTCCTTCGACGGTGAAAAATGGGTCGTTCTTCCCCCAGACAATCAGCATTCCCGGCTGGTGCTTGCGGAAGTACTCATGCCACTGGTCGTAGAGGGCGACGTTCGATTGATAGTTGTAGAGCAGATCGAGCTGGATTGCCGCATTGCCCGGGCGATCGAGAAACAACTGATCCAGCGTGTAGGAATCGGGGCTGATTCGCGCCGGGTCCTGAACACCGTGGGTGTACTGGAAGATGGTCGTATCTTTTGTCAGCAGGGCCCGCACCGGTTTCTCGGTTTCGGAATTGCGATTGGCCCAGAATGGCTTCATCGGATCGAATGCCGCTCCAATTCCCTCCGCATACGCATTTCCGTTCTGCACCACAATGCTCTGAATCGCATCAGGATGTTTTGCGGCGATCCGGTAGCCGACCGGCGCCCCGTAATCCTGAACGTAGATGCTGAACCGCTTCAAGCCCAGGTTGGCGAACAGCAACTCTTCAACGTGCGCCGCCAGGTTGTCGAAGGTGTATTGGAACTCCTGCGCGCCCGGCGCATCGCTGTAGCCGAATCCCGGATAGTCCGGGGCAATGACGTGAAGCTTGTCGGCCATCTGCGGGATCAGATCACGGAACATATGCGACGAACTGGGGAAACCATGCAGGAGCACGATGGTTGGCGAATCACTGGATCCGGCTTGGCGATAAAAGAGCTTTTGGCCCTTCACATTGGCGTGATGATAGGTTGTCATAATCGTGTCCTTCTCCGTTCAGTTAATGGATTGAGCTACGCCGGGACTGGCTGGTTGCCCCGCCACCCGCCCTAAGATTGCGAGACACCACCAAAAGTTTCTATATCGGTGTTAATTTTGCAAATATATTTATGGAAAAGGCCCCTATGGCGGACGCATCTCGACAGCAGCAGGAATGGGTGGATGGTTTTCTATTCGTGGGCAATCATCTGGCTCTCGATTTCCTGAATACAAAACCGATCCTGGAGGGAGGGCCTCGAGAGCTCCTGGCGGACGCTGCTGCGCTGGAACGATGGCTGATCGCTTCCGGAATCGTTGCGTCCGAGAAAGATCGAGCGCTGGTCCGGAGGTGGCGTAACTCCCGCGAGGCAAAGGCTTTCGTGAAGAGGCTAATTGCGTTTCGCGAGCGTCTGCGAGGCGCGGTGCTCCGCCTGGAAATTGGGCTACTACCCGGCAGCGCTTTTCTGGCAGAGATGAACCAGCTCCTGCGGCGATACCCGCAACACGCCCGCCTCAGCAGACACGGCTCGGAGTTGGTGCTCGACATGTCGGCTGCGCCACGAACACCCGAAGATGCTTGGGCTCCCATCGTGGCTGCCACGGCGAAATTGCTCTCCGAGGTTGAGCCATCCCGCATTCGCAAATGCGAGGCAGAATCATGCGTGGTTCACTTCTACGACACCAGCAAGAAGGGGTCGCGCCGCTGGTGCAGCATGAACATCTGCGGAAACCGGTTGAAGGTCGCCGCCTATCAGAGACGACAGCGTCGCGGATGCTGAATGGATGTTGGGACGCTTGAGCATTCTCGGGCCGAGCTTGCTTGTTCTGTTGAAGGCTGTGACGTTCTGCCCTATCCGAAATACATCTTCGGTTTTGACGAAGCCTGGTTCGAAATCGCGGCATCACTTTTGACCGGTCCGCCCGGAAAGGACAAACTTGGATGAAGAACATGGAAAACACTTCCCCAGCGCGATCGACAGATGCGCCGCAGCCAGAGCAGTTCGACTTGGTGATTCTCGGCGGTGGCACGGGATCGACTGTCGCTGCCTGGACTTTTGCCGCCGAAGGACAGCGCGTCGCGGTTGTGGACCGCAAGTATATCGGCGGCTCCTGTCCCAACATCGCCTGTCTGCCCAGCAAGAACGTGATTCACAGCGCCAAGGTCGCATCCTACGCTCGCCGCAGCGAGGAGTTCGGGATTCCACGCGGCAATTTCTCGGTCGATATGTCCGCCGTCCGTGAACGCAAGCGCAAGATGGTGTCGGGCCTGAACGCAATGTATCTGGAGAACTACAAGAACACCGGCGCGGAGCTGATCTTCGGAAGCGGGCGGTTTGTGGCTCCCAAGACCATCGAGGTCAGGCTGCGCGACGGAGGCACCCGCCAACTGCGCGGCACGAACGTAATTATCAGCACCGGAACCCGCGCCACCATTCCGCCTATCCCCGGACTCGCTGAAGCCGGGCCCCTCACTCACATCGAAGCGCTTGAACTCGATCAGGTTCCCGAACACCTTCTGGTCCTGGGCGGCGGATATGTTGGCGTCGAACTAGCGCAGGCGATGCGCCGGTTCGGGAGCAAAGTGACGATCGTCGATCCTAATCGGCACCTGTTGCCGCGAGAAGACGAAGATGTATGCAGCGAACTACGCGCCTTGCTGGAAGACGAGGGTCTTGAAGTTGTCCTGGACGCTCACCCGAAGCAGATCTCGGGAAAGTCGGGAAGCTCGGTGCAGGTTGTGATCGAACAGAACGGCGCCGCGAAAACTCTATCGGGCAGTCATATCCTGGTTGCCGTTGGAAGGACTCCTAATACCGAGGGCCTCGGTCTGGATGTGGCGGGCGTGGGTCTGACCGATCGCGGCTACCTCAAGGTCAATGAGCGGCTTCAGACGACGGCGCCGGGTGTTTGGGGCATCGGTGAAGTTGCCGGCAGCCCGCAGTTCACCCACATCAGCGTTGACGATTTCCGCGTGGTGCATGCCAATCTGACGGGAGGCCACCGTGTAACGACGGGCCGTCAAGTTCCCTATTGCCTGTTCACCGATCCTGAACTCGCGCGCGTGGGCCTCAGCGAATCAGAGGCGCAGGCACAAGGAACGCCGTATCGCTTGTTCAAAGTTCCGATGGAAGCCGACCTGCGCGCCCGCACGCTTTCGGAGACTCGCGGCTTTATGAAAGCCCTGGTGGCCGTCGAAAGCGATCGCATCCTTGGATTCGCGGCGCTGGGTGTCGGCGCGGGAGAGATCATGGCTGCGGTCCAGGTTGCGATCATCGGCGGATTGCCTTACACCGCGCTGCGCGATGCTGTCCTGACTCATCCGACATTGGTCGAGGGACTGATAGCGCTGTTCTCATCCACTGCTTCGGCACACAATGCAGCCGATGCGACAGCAAGTTCCGCCGCATGATGGGAAGCCAAGAGCAACACAAGCGATCCGGGGTTCATTCCTACCCGCGAAGCGGCAGACGGTTCGGCGTCTGAGGAGAGTCCGCGCGGGTAATGTTTTCGTCGTAGGTGGCAGCAATTGTGTGATGAGGCGGAACGATGAGGAAATCAGAATCCCAGTTTCCCTGAAGTAATCTGCGGAACAAGGTGAGACTTCCGGCAAACTCTTCGTAGCTCCATTGCTTCTCTTGCGCTTCGGCCTGGGCCTGAGCGGCAAAGGTGTCCTCAAATTCCAAGCCCGTGCGGATGTAGGTCAGCTTGCTGTACGACCGTAGGTAGCGAGTTGCTTCCTCGTAGAGATACTGCCCAGCTTCATCGCCATAACGCGCAATAAGCTGGTCGCGGTCCTGGCTCAGGCCATTGGCGGGCAACTGATCGTGCATCTCAGCCGCCCGTTCCGTCCAGCTCACCGAGCGAAAGTAAACGCCGGAATTTGCTTTGAAGTATTCGTCATACTTCTGGCGGCTGCCCATCAGCAGGGTGATGCAATCATGGGCCCGCGGCACAACCAGCGGGATCTCCGGCGCGGTGAGACCTGACGTTCCCGTCCCGCACAAAGCATATCCCAGCAGAATCGCGTCGTAGTGAGAGCAGTCGGTAGAATCGATTTCCTGCTGCAACTGCTGGCGCATGGTCTGCCCGCCGGAATTGTGCAGACCGGCAGGCAGAAACTTCACGTCAACCAGATGTGGAGAGTGAGTGATGGCGTCGCTAAGTTCGCGTACCAGCAGCCCGCAACCGAGCAGCAGAAAGCGCATGCTACACCGCGGCAACCGGAGTTTGCGCAACTTCGGCTTCCTCCGCGACCACTTTCGCCTCGGGAAACGCCATGCAGTCCACAAAGCGGTCCTGGAAGTTGGGATCGGCCGCCAGGTTGAAGTGCTCGATCATGTTGAGGACGGAAAAGTCGGTTGCGCCAATCAGCATCTTGGCGCCGCGCAGCGCGGTGTTGCCGGCGGGAATCAATTTGTCGATAGAAGATTCCATCAGACCGATGCGCACCGCGCTCTCGGCCCGCACGTAGTTTCCGAAGGCGCCCGCCAGGTAAACCTCTTCTACGTCTTCTATGGTGGCGCCCCAATGGTCCAGCAGAATGCGCATGCCGGAAGCAATCGCCGCTTTGGCCAGTTGCAACTCGCGAACATCGTTCTGCCACAACTTCACCAGGCCGGAGAGGGGGAACTCCTTGGAGCCGTTGGTGAAGCGGCCGCGCGCGGCGATAATGTCGGCGTTCAAGCCGGCAGCGACGGCATCGACCAGGCCGCTCCCGCAGAGGCCGCGCGCCTCCACGTCGCCGATTACATCGCACTCCATTTTTCCGTGGTCCAGGAAAACACGTGAGATGGCGCCAGTGGCGGCGCGCATGCCCATCTTGATGGAACCGGCCTCGAAGGCTGTGCCGGCCGCCGTCGAAGCGCACAGAATACGATCGCGATTGCCCAGGGAGATTTCGCCGTTTGTCCCCAGGTCAATCAGCGCGCGCAATCTGTCGCTCTTGTGCAGTTCGACCGCGATAATTCCGGCCAGAATGTCAGAGCCTACAAAACCGCCGATGCAGGGCAGGAAGCGAATTGCGGCAGTGACAGGAAGCTGCCAATTCAGGTCCCTGGCGGAAAAATGCTGCTCAGCCAGATTCGGCGAAGCGAACGGCACATGCGACAGCGGCTCGGTATCGAGGCCGCAGAACAGATGATGCATGACTGTGTTGCCGACCAACACCACTTCGACAATCTCATCTTGCCGCCGGGACGCGACCTCGAGAACTATGTTGCCCAGGAATTCGCGAATCACAGTGGTCAGGCCGTCGCTATCGAAAGCAAAGCGCACCCGGCTCATCACATCGGCGCCATGGACGGCCTGGGGATTGAGAGCGGTGCGGAAGGCGAGTAATTTGCCGGTAGTAAGATCCAGCAACTGGGCAACAATGGTCGTGGTGCCGAGATCGATGGCAACGGCGAGTCCCTGCCTGCGGGTCCGGTCGAGCTGGGTATCGTCTACCAACACCGGCATCGTCCACTGCTCGATCTTCAACTTCAGGTCGGAGTCGGCGCGCAGGAAACAGGCCAGCCGCCAGCCGTCCAATAAATCTTCGCGGGAAAGCACCGCGCGCTCTTCGGGAGTGGCTTCGACCCGGCCTTCGAGGATTTGCACCCGGCAGCCGCCGCAGGTGCCCAAGCCGCCGCAGGGAAATTCCATGCCATGACTGCTGAGAAGATTTTGCAGCAGGGTACCTCTGTCGACTTCCAGCACGGCACCTATCGGCAGCAGTTCGATTCGGACTTTGTTGGGCATCTTCGCGTCGTGATTGGACATACTCGCACCGTCCGGCTGTCGAATGTCTCGGGTTGTAGTTAGTGTGCAAGAAAAACGCAGCATGTGCGGTATCAGTTCACACATGCTGCTGTGACTACGAGCACATTCCTACATCGCAAGCGGAAGTCTCGTCGCACGGCGCTGCTTCCCCGGCTAAGCGGAAGCAGCGTCGTCGAGTGATTACCCGCCGCCTAACTATCTCGCGGCGGCTGCAGCATGGACGTGGAGGCCGTAGCACTCCGGATCAAACAAATGACCCAGCGAGGCAACGATCTCTTCGGCCAGCTCGTTTTCGTCTTTCGGCAGAGCGGCGAACTCTTTGTGCAGGCGTTGCAGCCAGTTGAGTTCCTTCTTGCCCAGGACGAGCTTCTTGTTGTCGACCGACTTCTGGATAACGGTCAACGCAGCCTTGCCGGCGGCAACGGTGCGGTGATAATCGGTATCCTCGGCCACGATTGCCTTGGCGATCTCGAAGACGGCGGTCGGGGTGAGAATGGTGCCGATGGCGGAAACGTTCTCATCCGACTCAACCATCCACGACTGGTAGATATGTCCCTGCTTGTGAGCGTTGGCGATGTTCATCAGCTTGCAGTCGTACGCCAGCAGCTCGGTGTAGGCTTCGGGAGCATTGCCGGAGAGCAGACGGACGTTCTGCACCGACTCGTTGCTCCACAGGTCGCACATGCTGGCGGAGATGTTGCCCACATGGCTGAAGTGAGCACAGGTCGCCGACTTGCCTTCCTGCGAGATCGGAATGCCGCTGACGGCCTTCACGATCGGGTTCTCGTAGCCGCAGTCCTTCGACGGACCCTGGGCGCCGTTCTCGACGGCCTTCAGGGTACGCGCACCGGCCATGGCGCGATCGACCGCCGCCAGAACATCAGGCAGCAGCTTCTGATAGGCCAGGACCATGGAAGTATTCGCGAATCCGCAAGCGGTATCGCCGGCGGAAACGGTGTGGCCGCTCTTCTCGCACTTCTCCGAGATCTGGCTCCACAGCCAGGTCATGTCGCGGCAGGACAGAACGCCCATGCCAAAAACGATGGCGCGAACATCGCCCATCATCAGGCCTTCGTCGTGAACTTCCTTGCCACCGATCGACTCGATGGACATCAGGTCGGCACCGGCTGCAATGCAGAGATCGAAGGAGCGATTCAGCTTCTCCCACAGTTCGCCATGACGCATGACGGGCTTTACGCCCTTGACGCCGGCCGGACCGCGAATGTCGGCCGGGGTGCAGCGGCAAGCGCCCTTCAATCCATACTTCTCGTAGTTCTCTTTCAGGTGCCGTTCCAGAAGAGCGGTAATCTCCGCGCCCCATTCCGGCTTGTCGGTCATCTGCGGGAGCTGTTCAAACTCCAGAACGATGCCCGGGACCTTCATGGCGACGGCGCGCTTCAGGATGTTGGTGGCCATTTCTTCGTAATGGGCGAGCACTTCCGGCCAAGTCGCCGGGGTGATTTCCATCGTGGGGAGCGTAAAGTTCACTTCCGGAAATACGGTTCCATTTCCGATGGTGAGATCGAAGCCGCAGTGTACCGGCTTAGGCGAATGCCCAAACAGGAGATCGCTCGGGCTCTTTACGGCCAGAGTTTTGAAGATTGTTTCTTTCCTCATTTTGCCCCCTTTCCTGCACCGGCGAGGCCCGACTTGGCGAATTCAGCGCCGACTTTATGGCTGACCATAATGTCGCGCGCGATCGTGGCAGCACCGGAAGCGGTGTCGCTGTAGGCATCGGCGCCGATATCGTCGCAGTATGCCTGGCTGATGGGAGCGCCGCCGACCATGACCTTCACTTTGTCACGCAGGCCCGCAGCCTTCAACGCTTCGATGGTGGTCTTCATCTTGGGCATGGTTACGGTCAACATGGCAGACATGGCCACGATGTCGCAGTGCTTCGTCTTCACGCACTCGACGAAGGCTTCGGGTTTTACGTCAGCGCCGAGATCGTAGACTTCGAATCCCGCGCCTTCCAGCATGGCGCCCACCAGGTTCTTGCCGATGTCGTGCAGGTCGCCCTGGATGGTGCCGATCACAACGCGCCCGGTAGGTTGGACGCCCTGGGCCGCCAGCATTGGCCGGATCAGATCGAATGCCCCGCGCATGGCCCTGCCCGAAAGCAGCAGTTCCGGTACGAAATACTCTTCTTCTTCGAAGAGTTTTCCGACCTGATCCATGGCGGGAATCATATGGTTTTGGATGAGATCCAAAGGCTTCGCTCCCTCTGCGAGAGCTGCCTTCGTGACCTCAACCGCTTTCTTAGCATCGCCGTCGACGATTGCTTTATTTAGCTGTTTTAGGTCTGTCATGAGCACACGTTCTCCATGAGTTAAGTAAGAGTTGATTTTGAGGATTTGACTGCGGAATGCAGAGAAGATAAAGAGATCTCGCCCGGCAGGGCGGATGGGAACACCGAGCGTCCAGCTCAGCATTAATCATATGATACGCTCAATAAGAATCATCTTCGAACTTGCTCATCGCTAAAGTCAATGATGATTTGTGCGGTGCAGCAATATTTCTTCGAAATTCCCGATTATGGAAAGTCTCGGCGCCCAGACTTTCACTTTGCGGCACATCCGGCACTTGGCGAAGGCGAACTGGCGCGCGGCCCGACAGGCGACGCCGGCGATTGGGAGGGTCCTATTTGATCTTACGAGCCGCTCGAGAGAGCTGCGGTGAGGTGCATCACGTGAGGAAGAGACGTTCAAACTTCGCGGTATCTACCGAGCGTTCAAACCAATCAGCCAGCCGGTTGTACAGTTGATCGCGATCAACCGGCTCCGGCGGACGGAAGCCAATCCAATCCTCCAGAACATCCGGACTTTCCAAAGCGCCGTGCAAATAGGTTCCGCTGCAACGGCCATGCCGAATGCCTTCTGCGTGCCCATTGATGTAAGCAAATGGTTCGGCATTTTCGGGGCGCGTGGTTTCGCCCATGTGGATTTCGTAAGCGGAGAAGCTATGTCCCTTGGGGGTTGAAGCAGTCACACATTGTGTGACCTTTTTCTGCTGCAGGGTGGTGCGCACGGGAAGCATTCCCAGGCCGGCGACCGAGAGCTTTTCCGATTCCACGTGATGAGGATCGTCGATGCTTTCGCCCAGCATCTGATAGCCTCCGCAGACGCCCAGGACCTGGGCCCCGCCCTCGTATTGCTCCCGCAACCAGACGTCGAATTTCTGCGCTCGCATCCATTCGAGATCGGCGACTGTGTTCTTGCTGCCCGGCAGAATCACCACGTCGAACTGCCGTCGAAGCGGCCGCTGAATCCACCAAGCATGTGTGAGCCGCTGGCAATCGGTGTGATTGGACACATGCGGAAACTGGAGGATGGCTATGGATACATCCCCCTCCGCCAGCGGTTGCCAATGCTCGAGGGCGACGCTGTCTTCTTCATCCAGCGGCAAATCGGGAATATTCGGAAACACGCCAATACAAGGCTTCGCGGTTTTCTCTTCGAGGATCGCGACGGCATCGGCAAAGAGCGCTGGATCGCCGCGAAAGCGGTTGACGGCGAAGGCCCGCACCAGGGAAGCCTCTTCCGGATCCAACAGGGCTATGGTTCCGTAGATGGAGGCGAACACGCCTCCGCGATCAACGTCGGCCACCAGCAATACGGGAATATCCAGCCGCCGTGCCAGGCCCAGATTCACCAGGTCCATGTGGCGCAAATTCAATTCCGCGATGCTGCCCGCGCCCTCCAGCACGATGAAGTCGTACTCGGCAGAGAGCCGCGCATAGCTTTCGCACACCTTCTTCAACAGGAAGTCATACTGGCGGTAATACTCCTGCGCGTTGAGGTTTTGCCACACCTGGCCGTGCACAACCACCTGACTGGTCGCGTCCGCAGACGGCTTCAGCAGAATGGGATTCATGTCGGGCGTGGGCGCCAGTCCACAAGCCTCCGCCTGCGCCACTTGCGCCCGTCCTATCTCGCCACCCTGGGGACAAGGGTAGGAGTTGTTGGACATGTTCTGGGCTTTGAAGGGAACGACGCGAATGCCTTTGCGATAAAGCGAACGGCAGATCGCGGTGGCCATCCAGCTCTTGCCAACGTGCGAGGCCGTTCCGCCGATCATCAACGCGCGCGCAGGCATAAGGTCATCTCATTGGGATTGCTCCCCATGAATGGGAGGCAATTCACCATGCCCGCGACCAGCGTGGCCCGTTCTTCGCGTTCGCCTCGCGCAGCGAGCCGCTGACTCCCGCTTCCAACTCCAGCTTGCGCCCGAAGAGCCAGAGCAGATCGGAAAGACGATTGATATAAGGGAGCACGTCGGCTTCGACTTCCTCGCCGCTCTCAATCAGGCGCACCACGCAGCGCTCGGCGCGGCGGCACACGGTCCGTGCAACATCATAAGCGGCCGCGGCGGTGTGCTCGCCAGGGATCGACCAATCGGAAAGCATGCCCGGCATCGCCTCGAGTTCGTGGACCTGGTCGGTGAGAGCATCGACCATGGCCGGGTTCAGCGGCGGTTCTCCTTTGCGGCTCTGGGGGGGCGTAGCCAGGGCCGATCCAACTTTGAACAATTCGCGCTGGATTAATTTGGTGCGCTCGCGCAGGTCCGCGTCTTCGGTGATGGACCGTGCGAATCCCATCACGGAATTAAGCTCGTCGACTGTGCCATAGGCTTCGACACGGATGGAAGATTTCGAGACACGATGGCCGCCGGTAAGGCTGGTCGTGCCGTTATCGCCTTTTTTCGTCGCAATGCTGCTCATAAATGTTCCTTGCTGGTAGAGCGGGCCTTTAGGCCCGCGTTCAGGCTGCTCTTCTTGCAGCGCGAGTCGGCTTCAGCCGACGGCATGCTGTCGCCCGCTGAAGCGGGCTCCTAAGGAACGAACCCAGGTGATGTAACGCGGCGCTGAAGCGCCGCTCCACCTGTCATTCCGGCAAAGAATGCCCAATACGCTTTAGTGTATGGCGGTGATGGCCAATACAGCCAGCGCCGTCGCAAACAAGCCCGTAATCGTCACCAGCACGGAAGCACGATCTACGTCCGACTCACCGCCCGCGGGCGGATCGGCCGCATCCCCCAGCCACAAATCCGTCACCAATTTTCCCTGACGAAAGATCTGCCCGACCAGCCGGCGCTGAATTGCCCCGGCGGTTGCGGCCTCGCTCCATCCGGAATTCGGGCCGGGAATCAAGGCATGCTGCTGCCAGCCAATCCGCAATGCTTTTACTCCCGAATATCCCCGCAGGACCGCGGCGCAGAGGGCGATCATGATCCAGTTGATTCTGGCCGGCAACCAGTTCATGGCATCGTCGAGCCGCGCCCCGCACCATCCGAAGCGGAGATACTGCGCCGTCTTATACCCGACCATCGAATCCATGGTGCTGACTACCTTGAAGAGGACGATCCCCGGAAGACCGCCGACCACGTACCAGAAAATTGGACTGACAAACCCATCGGTCAGATTTTCACTGAGGCTCTCGATGGCTGCCCGGCGGCAAGCGGCGAAGTCCATGTGTTCGGTATCGCGGCCTACCAGCTTCGATATTTCGCAATGCGCGTCGGGCAGACTGCCCGCACGAATCGCGACCTCAACCGCCCGGCCATGCTTCAGGAGGTCGCGCATGGCGATCAGCGAGTAAATCAGAAAGAGTTGAAAGGCAAAATCGATCCATCGATTCCAGCGGCCAAGAAGCACCGCCAGCAGAGACAAGCCGCCGCACCATACCGTCGCCAGCAGTACAAACAGCAGGACGCCTCCGGCATAGCCGTCGAGCTTCAGCGCACGCAACAGCTTTTCGAATTGGGTCAGGCTCCAGCCCATCAGGCGCACCGGATGGGCGGCATAAACGGGATCGCCTGACAGGAGATCCAGCAAAACCGCTGCCACGAGCAGTGACGCGGATGGGCGTAGGACGCTTAGCTCCACTTCTTCGACCAGCCAAGCGCGATGGCCGCCAGGATTAGCTGCTTGGGATTCTCCAGGTTCACCTCGGGAAGCGCCGCATGGAACTCCGGCCAGCGGTCCGGCCGGGCGGCGAGACTGGCGGCGAGCGACGCTGCCTGTTGCCGCAAGGCCTCCTGCGCGGCACTGTCGGGAAAGACGCCATAGCGATGGCGGTCGAGGACACTGGCCAGGGCGTACGCAGCCGACGCCACCATAGGCTCGTACATGACCGAGTTGCGGTTCTTCTTCAACAGCTCAAGCTCGCTCTCCGTGAGATAAGGAGCAATCTCTTCCAGAAGGCGGTCTTCCTTCACGCCATACGCTCCCAGTACATGAAAAAGTCCGCGCGTGTAGCTGGGTTCGAGCCCATTGTGCCAGCGAAGCGCTTCGAGGGTCGCATCGCGAACCGAAGTTCCGATATATTCCCCCAGCTTGGTTCCGGTAGAGGTGTACCTCCGTGGAGCTGGGCCATGCAAACATGCGGCAACGCAGAACTGGTCCGTGGTAGTGCCCGTCGCCAGATCGTGAGAATAGCGGCTGCGTACGGCCAGCTGCTGCAGGGCTGCACTCTTTGCCTCGGTCATGGTCACTACCGCTCGCGACAACGCACCTTCGGTGACCGGGCAGCTGAGCAGCAGCTCGATGTTGATGGTGCCGTTCTGCAAGGCAGCTGTTGAGGGCTCCTGCGGCGTCTCCGCCCAGGTTGCAGGATCGCCGGCGCAAGCCGCATTGCCCTGCACGCCCGCGGTAACGATGGCGGTGACGGAAATGTCGTCGCTGCCGGCCTGCCGTATGACCGCGTAGTTCATGTTGGCGGCGGTGCCCATACTCGCGGTTAAATCGGCGGGTATGCCCGCTTCCTCGCAAACAGACTGATGGTACTTCTCCAGCCCCATCTTCATGAGGCAGACGGCGCGGTCGTGATGGCCTGAGCCTTCACAGCTTTGATGATTGAGCAGGAAGCGGATGTTCTCCCGCTGTCCGCCGTTATACGCTGAGGTGCTGATTACGCGATGCGGCGCAAGCAGCTCCGTGACCAGGTAGCGTCCCGACCGGCGAACGCAAAAATCGGTCGTGTCGATCAATGTTTCCCAATACATATTTTGTCTGAATCAGAATCGCACAGCGGCCGATTATCCGGACGCGGCATGAAAAACCAGGCGGCTGCCGTACACAGCCGCCCGGCGCACCAGGAGTTCGCGGCCGATATCGTCTCCCGGAGCTGCAATCGGCCCCCCAGCGCGATCGAAAGCTCCCGCCGGTTTGTCCAGCGGATAACTCTACACGTGAACGGCGACGGCTTTCGCCGCCTTCGACATCGCTGTGATGTGCGCCGGCGTGGTACCGCAGCAGCCACCGATGATATTCGCGCCCGCCTCGATCAGTTCCGATACATACGACGCCATATATTCCGGCGTCTCCTTGAACACGGTCTTGCCGTTTTCCATGATTGGCGGACCGGCGTTGGAGTGGACCAGAATCGGAGTACTGGGGACCGTGGCGCGAATCTGGCGCGTGATCTCGATCATGTTGCGGATTCCGTTGCCGCAGTTGCAGCCCACGATGTCGGCTCCGGCAGCCACCGCCGCTTTCGCGGCGCGGTCCGGCTTGACCCCCATCATGGTGCGGAAACCCTTGTTGCCTGATTCAAAGGTGAAGGTGCAGATCACCGGCAGGTTGGTGTTTTCTTTCGTCGCCTTGATCGCCTGTTCGGCTTCCACCACCGATGACATGGTCTCGATACAAATTGCGTCGGCGCCACCTTCGGCCAGAGCGATAACCTGCTCCTTGAAAGCGTCATAGAGCGCCTGCGGGGTAGTGTCGCCGCCCTCATCCTGCACGATATGTCCGGTCGGGCCCACCGAGGCAGCCACGAAGCCCTTGTTTCCCATGGCCTCCTTCGCCAGTTTGGCGGCGGCGAAGTTGAAGTCGTGGACCTTGTCGCCCAGTTTGTAATTCTTCAGCTTGAAGCTGCTGGCGCCGAAGGAATTGGCCTCGACGATGTCGGAGCCTGCAGCAATATAGGCCTCGGCGATTTCCTTCACTTCCTTGGGATGGCTGATGCACCACGCCTCGGGACATTCGCCGCCTTGCATCCCCTTGGCATGCAGGAAGGTTCCCATGGCCCCGTCGGAGATGAGGATCTCGCCTGCCTTGAGCCGTTTCAGAAGATTGTTCACGATGCTTTTCTCCTTTGATTCTCGAATGTTGCTGCAACCGTGGGAAATTGCCCCAAGTCCGTGTGCGGTAGGAAGAGAGCCTTGATGTAGCTGTCCATGTATCGCGGATTGGAGCTCAAATCGATATAGGTGATGCGGGAGGCGATCTCCGCCAGACGGCGGCGATGCTCCCGCGACAGTAGCGCCATGAAGGCGCCGGTAAGCGAAGAATTTCCGATGTAGCTGAAACGCTCCAGCGGCAGATCGGGCAGCATGCCGATCGTGATGGCGTCGGCGATGCGGATATAGCGCCCGAAGCCGCCGGCGATGTAGACGCGCGCAATCGCGTCCCAGGTGAGCCCGACATTCTCCAGCACAAGCGAGCAGGCCGCATAAATGGCCGCCTTGGTGCGAATCAGGTTTTCCAGGTCGGCTTCGGTGATCAACAGATCGCTGCCCGTGCGCGTCTGGCTGCTAAGGGCCAGCAGGAAAGCGCGGCGGTTGTCCTGTTGCACGACGCGGCCGACACCGGGGGAATCGAAGAAGCGCCCCGAGCGGTCGACGATCTGGCGGCGAAACAGTTCGCCCAGCAGCGATATCAGCCCCGAGCCGCAAATGCCTGCCGGCTCGCCTCCGCCGATGACGGAGTACTCGATCGTCTCTTGGTCCTCAGCGATGGAGACGCGCTCGATGGCGCCATCGGCGGCGCGCATGCCGCACTTGATCCCCGCCCCTTCAAACGCCGGGCCGGCCGAGCACGCGCACCCCACCATCCAATCGGCATTGCCGATGACGATCTCGCCGTTGGTCCCGATGTCCATGAAGAGAAAGACATCCTGATTGTTGCGCGGCAGATCGGTGCACAACAGTCCGGAGGTGATATCGCCGCCGACATAGCTGCCCACGCCGGGCGCGCAGGCAACGATGGCGTGGGGATCAAGGTTGAGGCCGATTTCTCCCGCCCGAAATTCGGGAACGGCATTCACCGTGGGAACATACGGCGATTCACGGATGTAGCGTGGCGGCAGCCCGAGCAGAAGTTGCGTCATGGTGGTGTTGCCTGCCAGTTGCGCGGCGCGAATCTCGCCGGCGTCCACCGCGGCTGAGCGCGCGGTCTGCTCGATCAGGGAATTGATGGTTTCCAGCACCAGGCCGCGGAGCTCTTCCAGCCGCTCGGGCGTGCGGGCGTAATCGATTCGCGTGATAACGTCGGCACCGCGACGAATCTGCAGGTTGTAGGAAGTTTGCGTGGCCAGCAGCGAGCCGTCTTCCAGATTGACCAACTGGACCGCAACCGTCGTAGTTCCGATGTCGACGGCCACGCCCAGGGCGGGCGAGGGCCGGTGGCCGGCGGCGATATCGCGGACCGAGAGGCCGGACTCGGATTCGTTGATGCCGACCGTGAGCTTGCCGTCCTGCTCGCGGATGACGGTGCCCAGACGGCGTAGCTCCGCCAGCCCGCAACCAACTGCATGGGTGCCGTTGCCGGGGATGAGTTCCCGCACCAACCGGGTCCAGTCACTGTAGTGTTCCTCGAGCGAGGCCGGCGGCACCGTGAGCCGCTGCCGCCGGTAAAGCGGCGTGAGATGTTCGCGGTCGGGCAGCAGCGCGGGGTCGACCAGCGCATGACTGTCGCCCATGACCCGAGCGCCCTGCCGGCGATCGGGAAGATATACCACAATGTCAGAGGTGACTTTGGTCCGGCAGGCCAGAACTGGAGTGTCGCGCCCCTCCAGTTTCACCTGGCACAGGCCACAGACGCCCTCGCCGCCGCACGGCAGCTCCAGGTCGAGGATGCCCGCGCGAACCGCTGCCTGATGAATCAGCGTTCCCTCGGGCACCTCGGCCACGATATCGCCGGGCTGGAAGCGGACCGATGGCATCGTCTTACCGCGCGGCTTGCACCTTCATGAAGGAGGCGATGTCGGAAGACTCGCTGGGCCCGACCAGTACCTCCCAGCCAGGCAGGGCTTCTTCCACTTCGCCGCTGATTTGCGAAACATAGCCGGGAATGACGATGCGCTTTTTCTCCAGCTGGCTTTCTATGCCGCTGGCCTTCACCGCCGCGCCGACCTTCTCGCCGGAGAACTTGCCCGCCGCCCATCCCGTCAGCACGCTCATGCCTTCGGTATCGACGGTCAGCAGATTCGCCGCTACCCCGGAGTTCTCGATTTCGCCCGAGACCAGGAAGTAGGTCAGCGAGAAGTTGGTGGTCACCAGCAAGGGAGCGTCCTTGCCCGGCTCCCCGATGGGGTAGACCTTGGGATCGACCTGGATAGGCTTCTGCGGATCGGTGTAGATGTTCTGCCGCAGCATCATCAGAGGCAGCAGCAGCTCCAGCTTCATGCGATCGAGCACCACGATCGACCCGTACTTGCACAGGAAGGTGGAGGCATCGGCCACTACCGCGGCATCGTCCCGCTCGTTGACAAAGTTGATGATGGGGTAGCCCAGCGGCTCGAAGGAATTCTTCAACGCCGCTTTGCGGATGAGGGTGTTGTATTGCAGCGTGGCCGCGGGATTGTCGGCCGGGAGGTCCAGCACGATGTCCTTGAGTCCAAGCGAGGCCAGCTTGGTGGTCAGCGCAACCAGCTCGTCCAGGGTAGCCGCGCGCGCCACCAGCGGAGCGTTGTACTTCAACGCCAGTGCCGCAACCGCGTCGGCATTGGCCGGCGTAGCTGCGTGGATCAGCGGGCGCTTGCCCTCGAGCTCCTTCAACGCGGCTTCCAGCGCTTCGATATTGGTGCTGCGAAGAATGATGCCCATCCCGGTCGCACCGGCGGCAGTTTTCACCAGGTCGACAAACGGCTTCACCTCTTCGCTGAAGTTGTCCACCAGGATCAGGTTGACGCGTAATTGCTCGCCTACGCGCTCCAGGCAGTAATCACGCACTTCGGCGATCTGGTGGCCGACCTCGCTGAGCGGATCGCTGTCGGCAAAAGCGATGGCCAGCGCGGTGTAGTGCACGAAGGTTTTTTCGTGGCGGAACATTACGGTTTCATTGCCCACCTGAACTTCTTTTTCAGGCGGCCCGATTTTCACCAGGCGGATGGGCGGCTTGGAAGCCGCCCCTACGGTTTTGATCGCTTCTTCGGAAGCGTAAGGACAAGCTGCCAACTCCGCGTTCTTGGCCGCCAGCTTCATGGCGAAAGCCATGCACGTGGGCACGCCACATTCACCGCAATTGGTTTTGGGCAGCAGCTTGAAAATCTGTAAGCCAGACATTGCCATTTGTGGTCCCCTTACCTACTTTGCACAACACATCATTTCGTCGATCTTGCGCTTCAGGGTGCGAGCCGCCAGCGGATGGTAGACCACCACCAGGTCGGCTCCGGCATTGAGGTAGGTCATCGAAGTGGCTATTTCCAGCAGCGCTTCACGCTCTTCTTCACTGCCCCAGAGCGGGAAGTCCTTCTGCGCCGCGCGGCTTTCCTTGATCTTCGAGACCTCGAAGCCGGGGTTAACGATCATCGGCATGGCCAGCATCGGATCGCCGGTGAAAGCGGAGCTCCGAATGCGTTCCATGACCGAATAGGTGTACTCCAGCCCGTATCCCAAAGCTCCGGTTAGCGGGTCGCAGACGATGTTCTCCGCCGGCACGCCCATGGTCGTCAACAGGATGTTGAGCTGCTTGCACATGTTGACGTCGATGGGGGTTTGCGCCACCACACAGTGTTTGTAGGCCATCACCGTGGCGGCAATGGTTTTGTAGTTGTCGGTCTCCACCCAGTTCAGCAGCAGGTTCTCGCCGGCAAAGGCGGAAGCGATATGCTTCATGACCGCATTGTTCTTCTCGTAGTGGTTGCATCCGGTCACGATGAGAGGAACGCCCACCGCGCCCAGAACGCTCTTGACGATGTCGCCGGCAGCTTCCGGCGAGACGTCGCCGTTGTCGGGATGGGTGGTGCTGAGTCTGACGCTCAGGATCTCCGCTCCCAGTTTTTCCACCAGGTGTCGGGCCATGGCAGGCGGATCTTTCAGCAGGTCGCCGTATTGATGGCGCAGGCAATCGGGATACGACTTCGACGGCGCGTCCAGGACCTCCATGGCAATCACGGGCTTATGCCCCAGGTTGCCTTCGAAGTGCCGGAAGGGCAGGACCTCGGCGCCTCCGATGGTTACGGCGGAGGTGCGCGTGCCGCTGCCGCCCAACGTCACCGTGCGGATGGTGACGTTGGCTTTGTCGGGCGCAATCGTGACCGCGCTCGGCAGAACGATGGCTGCCGAGGTAATGGGCCGTTCGGCGGGCGCTTCCGTTTTGGCTGGAATTCCCGGCGAACCGATCTTGCGTTGAGGGCTGACCGAACCTACAGCCGGCGGCTCCTCAAAGCAGGTCGGACACGAGCCTGCCGGCATGGCGGGAGCGGATACCGGTGCGGCTGCCGCTGCGGCCGCCAATATTCCCGACTGCATCATCAGCATGTTGGCCCCGGCATGCAGCAGGTGCATGGCCGTCGAGGCTTGCAGGACCGCCATTTGCTGTGCCGGAGTCATGCCGGGCTGGATTTCGGTGGCCGGAGGGGCTTGGCGCATCCTCTCCAGCATGGCAATGAGCGCGCCGACGCCATCGCCGTACGGAGTTGGACCTGCGGGGGAGGCCGCGACGGGTTGCGCTGCCGGCGGCTGCGGTAGTGCTGCGGCTGCAGGTGGCTTGACCCCGGAAACCGGCAGCGCAGCCGGTGGCTCGGCAACCGCAACTGCTTTGTCTGACGTTGTGGTAGAGCTGCCCCCTTCTGCGGCTGCAGCAGCAACGACTGTACCGCCGGCGGCAGCTCGCGCTGCGTCGACAGCAGCTGCCTCCTCCGACGGAGTGGTAATGTCCCACATCGTCAGAGCAGGGTGATTGACCTTCTGCATGTAGGCCTGCACCGAAGCTACATCGGTGCCGTTGGTCTCGTCCGCCACCAGGTCGGTGAAGTTCTCGATGCCCAGGGCTTTGCCGGCTTTGTCGAGGTCTTCCCGCAGAAAAGCCTTCAGGTCTTTCGGCATCCACACGATGCGCCGGATGCCGCCTTCGGCCGAGATAAACTTACGGCTGGTGATGTAGGCTTTGCCTACGCCCACGAAGCCGGGCACCTGCTGGCCGCCGCCGGCGGTGTTGGCCATGGTGGAGAACTTCATCCCCGCCGGGGTCTCGCCCAGGTACTCGCGGTTGACGATCATTACGCCATTGGCTTCCGGCATCAGGGCCACAATCGCCTCAAAGCACCCGCAGCTGGTCATGGGATCTTCCAGCAAGGAGTAGGCATTGAAGCGCGCCAGCGTCTGCTTGGAGTTGGCGTAAACGTAGTCGTTGATGTCCTTCCACTGGCCGCGCACCGGATCGATGACTTCGCCTTTGGTCAGCGGCTGGTTGGGACCGGTAGGATCGATTTCGTAAGCCGCCTTGCCGTCCAGCCAGTTGTAGGCGCCGCACAATCCCAGACGTTCGGGGGTGATGACGCATACGTGGTTGGGAGCGAAGCTCTGGCAGAGCAGGCAGGAATAGAAGGTGTCGACCGTCTCGTCGGTGAGCGATTCCATGCGGGCATTGCGCGCGCGATAGGAATGGCGAGCAATGTCGATGCGCTCCTCGACGTCTTTCTGGGTGGTGAAGATCTTCACCTGCACCTTGTCGACGATGGCGGGATAGTCGTTGAGGAACTTGGCATGCAGGATCTTGCCCAGGTGGGCGATCTTGAAGCCTTTGTCCTTGGCGGCTTTGCTGATGCGGATCCAGTTGATATCGCGCTGGCCCATGTGCCAGATGCCCTCGGCGCCGTTGATCAGGTGATGAATCTGGCGCTCCAGGATGGGCTCGAAGTCAGGCTGCATCTTGCGTCCGGCCACTTCCACCCAAATGCCGATAGGCAGCGCGGGCAGGTCTTTGGCATCGGGATCGACCACGACATCGTCGATCTCGGGGCCGATGACTTCGACCTTGCCGTCTTCTACTTCGGTGATATCGAGGGTGGTGCAGTACTCGAAGCCCGGTGTCTTGTTGCCGCCGAACTCAACGTAGGTCTGCTCCTTGCGGATGCGCTCGCCTTCGAAGGCGGCGCCGTAGGCCACGGGAATCGGCACCTTGGCGACTTTGATCTTGCAGCCGCGCACCTCCAGGCATTTCTCCACGATACGGTCGATGGGGACGCTGGAGACCACGTGCTCGTAGGTGCAGATGCCGGTAGGCAGGATCTGCGGAATATCGGTATCGGCGATGCAGGGGAAACCGTAGTTGATGGCGCCGGCGGCCGCCGCGTACTTCTCTTCCGTCACCTCACCCAGTGCCATAACGAAGGCGAAGGTGCGGTTCTTGTTGTACTTCAGATTACGCACGTACTCGCCCGGCTTGACGCCGCCGAAGCTGAGGGCCACGCGATTGGCGAAGCCCAGAGCATAGATGGCCGCCGAGATTGACCTGCCGTAGGGAACCAGGCGAGTGTCCCAGCCCATTTCCACGCCGGCCTCAGCCAGCTGCTCGGCAAACGAGATCCCATTGCTTTCCGAGCACATGAAGACGTACAGGTTTTTCTCCTGCAGCTCGCGCGCGATGCGCACCGCGTCTTCGGTGGTTGGGGCTGCGCCGACGATGGCCGCAAAGCCCGGGGCCGAGCCATCGACGAACTCGACGCCGCGTTCGCGGATGATGACGTCATTGGCGGCTCCCAGCCAGATACCGTCGACCGGGTTGGGCCCGATCAGGTATTTGCACGCTTCGATGATCTCGAAAGCGAACAGGGTAGCGACGCCCGCGTCCAGCGTGTCGCCCAGGTAAGGCAGCCAGAGGTTCTCGCTGGGCACCAGCGGCAGCAGGCGGTGGCACTCGTCCAGGACCGGGCGCGCATCGGCGAGCTTGTCAACCCGCTTGCCCAGCAGAGAATAGATGACCGGCAGAGAATACGCCGTGTCCGGGAAGCCGACTGCACAGTCGGCTCCCTTGGCTTCGATGGCTCTGGTTAGATAGTCCTCCGCGTCGCGCACGATCTGGTGAGCTCCGCGAATTGCCGACGACGAGATGATTTTGCTCATTGCAGTTCGCGCCTCGATTTCATGTCGTACATCTTGCGTTCTTTCTGGGTGTTGATGTGCAGCGCGTCGCGCTTTGCCTCGATGTGCGCCAGGAGCTTGTCGGCCGCAATCACCGGGTCGGGCTCCCACTCGAAGCGGCCGCCGGTAATCTCCGCCATCTCGTTGCACAGCAGGTCATGCACCGGCTTGCTGCCTTCGACGTAGAGCGGATGTCCGAGCACGACGTAAAGTCCGCTGGCCACAAAGTAGTGACCGATAGCGACCGCCTTCTCGCTCATCCATTCGGGCGCCGCGCCTGCCACGGGAAGGTCGCAGAGGTCTTCGCCCAGTCCGCCTTCATGCAGGACGTTGGTGGCCGCCATCAGAATGCGGCTGTTGTCGACACACGACCCCATGTGCAGCACTGGCGGAATGCCGACCGCTTCGCAGACTTCGCGCAAGCTGCTGCCGGCCTTGGCCAGCGCAGCTTCCGGGGTGAGCAGCCCGGCCTTGGCACAGGCGATGGCCGCGCAGCCGGTCTGCAGCACCAGCACATTGCGCTTGATCAGCTCTTCCGCCAGCTGCACGTGGCCGTGGTCACTGATGACCTTGGGATTGCTGCAGCCGACGATGCCGACAATGCCGCGGATGCGGCCGTCGATAATCGCGTCGTTGAGGGGACGGAAGGTCGAGCGGAAGCGCCCGCCCAGCATGTGGAAGATGGTCTCGTTGGAGAAACCGGCCACCAGCTCCATCGACTCGTTGGGAATGTGGACCCGGGACGGGTCGCGATGTTCATAATTGTCGATGGCCTTGCGAATCAGCAGGCTGGCCTGTTCGTAGCCGTTCAGGGCGCTGAACTCGATGGACTCGGCGTTTTCGGTGTGAGCAATCTCCGAAGTCGAGACCAGCTTGGTGTGGAAGCACTTGGTCACCTGCGCCAGCGACGGCATCACGCACTGGACGTCGATCACCATCAGCTCGACCGCGCCGGTCAGGATGGCCAGCTCCTGTTGCAGGAAGTTGCCTACGATGGGCAGCCCGTGGCGCATCAGCACTTCGTTGGCGGTGCAGCAGATGCCGGCCACGTTGATGCCGGTGGCGCCTTTCGATTTGGCGTAGTCCAGCAGCTCCTGGTCCTGCGAGGCCACCGCCAGCATCTCTGACAATGTGGGCTCATGGCCGTGAACGATGAGGTTCACCTTGTCCTGGGCCAGCACGCCCAGGTTGACCCGGCTGCGCACCGGCTTGGGAGTGCCGAACAGGATGTCTGACACTGTGGTAGCAATCATCGACCCCACCCAGCCGTCGGCCAGGCTGCACTTCAGCCCGCCCATGATCAGGTGCTTGTAATCGTGGTCAACGCCCATGTGGGTGCGGTGCATCAACTCGACTACCGCCGAGTCGATGCCGTCGGGCTCGATGCCCAGCTTCTTCCACAATGCCTGCCGCTTCTCCGGGGCCAGCTTCAAGGTGCTGTTGGGCTCTTCCGACCAGGAAAACTGGGTCATGAAGTAGTTGGCCAGATCGAGGGCAATCGCCAGATCGTCCTTGCCTTCGGTTTCGATCTCGAAGAACTTTGCCGCCTCGTACAAACGCAGCGGGTCGGCAATCTTGTATTCCCCGCCCTTCCCCTCGGCCACCATCTTCAGCGTGCGCACCAGCATGCGGCCGTGATCGGAGTGGGCGGCGGTGCCGGCGGCGATCTCGCGCAGCAGATTGCGGGCGGTTATGGTGTTGGCGTCGGCGCCGCAGATCCCCAGTTTCGCCTTGGGTGTAATGCGGCAAGGTCCCATGTGGCAGAGACGGCAGCAGATGCCATCGGTGCCGAATTTGCATTGCGGGTGTTGGGCTTGGTATCGGTCAAAGACGGTCGTTATTTCGGCCGTGCCGGCAATGTGCACCATGTCGATGGTTGCCGGATCGGTGGAAACTGGCTGTCCCGCTGCTTTGTGGCCGGTAGTAGACATCAGCGGTTCCCCTCCTGGGCTCGGTACAACGTGGTTAACAGCTGGTTGATGACAATTCGTGCGGGAGCATTTGCCGGAATGGTGGAGACCGGAATGCCGTCGGCATCCAGCGCAGCCACATCCGGGTCCAGCGGTACGGTGGCGAGCAAAGTCAGGCCGCTCGCCGCTACCGCCTGGGCCATGGGCTCGGTCAAGGTTCCCCCAGGGACGCGGTTAACGACGAGTCCGCGCCGTTTCGCGGGCAAACTGACTTCGTCGGCCAGCGCTGAAATGCGGGCGGCGGTGTGAATACCGCGCACGGTGCAATCGGAGACAATCAGCAGGCAGTCCACCGCCAGCAAGGTGCGGCGCGAGATATGCTCCAGGCCGGCCTCGCTGTCGATGACGATGTTTTTGTAGTTGCGCGCCAGCTTATCGAGCACGTCGCGCAGGACGTTGTTGGCGAAGCAGTAACAGCCCTGGCCTTCGGGACGACCCATGACGATCAGGTCATAGCCCTTCCGTTCGACCAGGGCTTCCTGAACCCGCAGATCGAGGAATTCCTGCTTGGAGACGCCCTTCAGGGCCGACGCTTCCTTGCGTGCGCTCTCCCGAATGCCGCCCACCGTAGCGTCGAACTGCACGCCCAGGGCTTCGTTGAGATTTGCGTTGGAGTCGGCGTCCACCGCCAGAATCGGCGATCCGTTGTGTTCGGCGAGCCAGTTCAAGGCAAGAGCCGAAAGGGTGGTTTTGCCCACCCCGCCTTTTCCTGTCATAGCCAGAATCATGGTTGTTTCACCTCTGGAGGAAGGCGCGACCAGCCGCGCCTCCCTCGCCCATGCCTATACCTTTCCCGCCAGTGCCGGAGCTCCCACTTCCTGACGCAGCGTCGCGCTGAGCTCATGCAGAGTTTTGAAGACCAGCTCGGCGTCTTTCACCGGCAGCGACCCGGTACCGCACGAGGGCGTAACGAATGCCTGGCGGCAGATGAGCTGAACGTCCAACCCGGTCACCTTGGCCAGCTGCTCGACCAGTTCGCAGAACTTGGCCTTCAGCGAGTCAATCGTCTGCGCCTGGATCTTGGCGCTGTTGGTCGGAACAATTCCGAACGCCAGATACTTGCCGGCTTTCAGATGGGCCTTCATCTGCTCGGGATAGAGCAGGATGGTGTGCCCGTAATCGAAGGCGTCGAAGTTGATGATGTCGACACCGGCATCGATCAGGATGGGCCACTCGGTGTTGCCGCAGCAGTGAACCCCGGCAATAGCGCCTTCGCCGTGGACCGCCTCGATGACTTCACCCAGCTTGGCCACGGTGTCGTCGCGGGTCACGCTGACGTAAGTGGAAGAGCCGAATGCCGACAGGATCGGCTCGTCCACAAAGCAGATGATGTTTTGCGCGAAGGGCTTGAACTTGCGGATCTGCCAGCGGCACTTCATCGCCATGGCCTTCACCACCACGTCGACAAACTCGCTGTTGTAATAGATCGCCCGCTTGTTCTCGTCGACGATACTGAGCCCGAGGCTCAACGGTCCGGTAGTCTGCACCTTCACAAAAGGACGCGTGCCGCCAATGGTCTTCAGGGCTTCTTCCAGCGCATAAATGCCCTTGGAAAATTCCGGCGTGATCTTGAACGCCTCGATGTCGTCGGCGCAGTACTTCTCGTAGAACGCGGCCAGATCGTTGCTGGTGTCGCCGGTGGTGTCGAAGTACATGCGGCCCTTCTCGCGATCGATTACCACCCGCGGCAGGCCTTCGCTGTACTGGATCTCCATTTGTTCGTTGAGGCCGTTCGCTGGCAACTGCGGCCAGATCGGCGCGTTGGGAATGCTCCGCAGGACAACTTCGACCGCTTCCCGCGGATCTTTGTGCGGCAGACTGCCGATGGCGGTCGCCATGCAGCATGGCTCGAAGCTCATAACACGCTCTCCTTCTCGGTGCAGTAGGACTGCAGATTTTTCTGTAACTCTTGAAACGGGATCAGTAATTCGGGATAGCCCAGGTCGGGTAGCGCCAGGCCTTGGCGGTCGGCGCGGGCGATGCGAACGTCATAGGGAATGGCGCCCAGCAGATGCTCAGCGCCGAACTCGCCGGCGATCCAGCGGCTATCCTCCGCCGGATCGGTAGTTTTGTTGAGCACCACGCCGAAGCTGTCAATGCCGAGTTCGCTCGACATTTTGCGGACGCGCTCGGCGGTCTCCAGGCTGCGCCGGCCGGGCTCAACCACCGTCATCATCAGATCGACGCCCATCGCCGTGCCGCGGCCCAGATGCTCGATGCCGGCCTCCATATCGAGGATCACGACATCGCCATCGCGCAGCACCAGGTGCGTCACCAGGGCTTTCAGCAGCACGCTCTCCGGACAGGCACAACCCCCGGCGGCGCGCTCCACCGCTCCCAACACCAGCAGATCGACGCCTTCATGCCGGATGGCATACTTCTGGGCGATATCGGAAACATCGGGGTTGAGCTTGAACATCTGCCCGAACTCGCGCACCTTGGCGCCGGTGCGCTCTTCAATCAGCTTGCGTTCGGTGGAGATGGTGTGAATCTGGGAGCGAAGCCAGAGAGGTAGTCCGAGGGCGGAGGCGAGGTTGGCGTCGGGGTCGGCATCTACGGCTAAGACTCTGTGATGATCGGCTGCGTACAGTCTGGCCAAGGTTCCCGCGACGGTGGACTTTCCCACCCCGCCTTTACCGGAAATGGCAAGCTTCATGGTTCAGGCCTCGATCGTGCAATGTGCAGGCGGGAATCTCCCTGTCCGTGACCCTTGGTTCCCGGACGGACGCCAGCCTGGTGCTCGTGATCGCGAATGACCTGCTCGACCGCCAGCATGGCGAAGCCGACAAGCTCCTCCGCCGCGCGCTTGGCTTCGAGCGGGCTGCGCTGCTCGATGGATTCAGTCAGCTTCCGATACTCCTCCAACTCGAGAGCAACGGAGGCGGGAAGCAGCAGCGTGTAAGACAGCGCCATGCGGAAGGGTTCGCGAATGGTAGTGTTCAACTGCAGGAAGAGCGGATTGTGGGAAGCGACAATGACCGCCGTGTGATATTGCAGATTGGCTTCGACGGCGCCTTCCAGGTCGCGCGCGGCAATGATCTGCTGGCGCCTTCCCAGGCACTCACGAATGGTGACGATTTCTTGTTCAGTGGCGCGCAGTGCGGCAAAGCCGGCAGCGACCGGCTCGATGGCCAGCCGCACTTCACACAGGTCCATCAGGAACTGCGGATCAGGCTTGAGGCTCGACTGCCAGCCAAGAATGTCGGCGTCCAGCTGGTTCCAGTCCGTGCGAGGCAGCGACCGCGTCCCCGAACGAGGACGCACCTGCACCATTCCCTTGTCCGCCAGGACCTTGACCGCTTCGCGAAGGATGCTGCGGCTGACGCCCAGCTGCCGGCACAACTCGCCTTCGTTGGGAAAAACCAGCAACTGCCGCTCGCGTTCGGCCTCAATGACCTGCAAGGCCAATGCCCGGGTGACACGACCATGGAGATTGTCGTTGGACTCCAGCTGCGCAAATTGGGCTGCTACCGCCCTCATTTCAGTCATATCATATGCTCAGTTTGAGGATTTACAAGCCGAATCCCGCCGCGATGGCAAGAAAGCCGTGAAAATTCCCGAATCGGGTCACCAGCCTCTCTTGTCATATGGTCGGATGATTCGTCTTACCATCCAGCGGGATTTCGAGCCTCTTGTCAAGCAGAATTGGCCGCAGGTTCCTCTGAAAGCGACAGCTCAGAAGGAGACTCGCAAAGACAGTTGCTGCACCCGTGGCGTCGTAAGGGTTGCGCCATAGACACCGAAGGAGCCGCTGGTCGTGAGGTTCTGCAGCGACGTCAGCGGATTAACATCGAAGCGGACGGAGTTGGTGACGTTGAAAACATCCCAGGCAAACTGCAATCCTACGCGCTCACTGACGTTCCAATTCTTGGCCAGCCGCGCGTCGACGCCGAAGTAGCCGTCACCGCGAAAATTGTTGCGCTGACCCGCTTCTCCGGGCAGCGGATTCTCCAGGCTGGCCAGCGCTGCGGCAGGATTGGCGAAAACGTCGGGCGCTCCGCTGGGCAGGATGGTCGTGCCGGTCTGGACCGAGCCGTTTTGTATGGTGTTGCCCTTCTCCAGCCAGTTGGTGCTCCAGCCCGCGCCACTGATGACGCTGAAGGGAAGTCCGCTGGTCCAGCGGCCAACACCGGAGAGCTGCCAGCCACCGATAATCGTATTCACCCGCGGACTGGCCTGAGACCCGAGCGCGTGGCCGCGGCCCATCGGCAGCTGATATACCCAACTGGCCGTAATCAGGTGGCGGATGTCGTAGTCAGAAGGCCCATAGTTCAGCCCCGGATTCCAGGCGTTCAGGATGGCGCTGAAGCTGCTGCCGACGCTGCTGCCCGTGCTCTGCGAAAAAACCGTGCGCTCGTCGTCCGAGCCCAGGTCCATCGATTTCGAGTAGGTGTAGCTGAACTCCATCTGGAAGCCGTGGCTCAAGGCATGGCGCAGCGTGACCTGGCCGGCGTTGTAATTGGCATATCCCACCGAGGCCCAGGTGTACAGGCTGGCGAACTGGGTGGGCCAGTAGCGTCCCTGTTGCGAGCATCCGTAGGCGCAAAGGATGTCGAGGGTGTAGAGCGCGGCGGTTTCGTTGCCCAGCGTGTATTTCCAGATGTTGTTGTAGATATTCTGTGTCGCACTCTGGCCGTTCCCCGCCGCACCGGGAAACAGGTTCTCGAAATAGGGAATGGCGGGGACGTTGGTCGCCCCGGCATAGCCGTATTGCGAGAGTTCGTCAGCGGCCTGGAAGTAGCTCATGCCCGATTTTGGATCGACCAGGTTGAGCGGCTGCGCCAGGTCGATCTGTTGCAGCGTGTTCCGGCTGAAGCGGCCCAAATACGCGGTCTCCAGCACGAATCCGGCGGGAAGCTGGCGCTGCCACGACACGTTGATCACGTGCGCGTAGGGCGTCTTCATGTTGTTGTCGATGCCCTGCGAGATGGCAAATCCATTGGTCAGCGGATCGGTGGGCGCCAGCGCCGGATAGCCGATCTGCTGCGCCGGCGTTGGGGTCAGGCTGGGCAGGTTGTTGATGCCGGTAAAGCGCGGCGAAGTATCGGGCGTCAGCACGTTGGTTGGGTTGGTGATGCTGTCGGTGAGCCCGAACGAGCCGAACTGGTTGAACAGGCTGACGATGCTTTCGCCATAGTGATCGTAGTAAATGCCATAGCCGGCGCGCAGCACGCTATCGCCGCCGCTGCCCAAAATCTTGTGCCAGAAGCCTTGTCCCACATTGGGGGAGTAGGCGATCGCCAGGCGCGGGCTGAAGTTGGTCTTCTGCATCGGCCAGTAGGGCTGCAGGCCGCGGGCCTGGCCGGCGGGCGCTAAGGAAATATAAGGCTGCACGCTATTGCCCAGCGCCGCCTGCTGGCCGCGCGTTTCAAACCACTGATAGAGATTGGTGGTGGGCGCGACCTGCTGACCGTTCACCTCGTACGGCGTCTGCAGCAACGTGTGTTGCAGGCCGAAGGTGAAGGTCAGGTTCGGCCGCACGCGCCAGGAATCCTGGCCGTAGTATTCGAATTCGTTGTTCTTGAAATCGCGGGAGAGAAATGCTCCGGCCGGCAGCAGTGATCCCGTCTGTCCGTTAGCGGAAACCCGATAGTTGGCCTGCGTGGTTACATAATCGAGCAGCCCGGCAAGGTTGGTGATGGAGTAATTGTAGGAGCCGGAGAAGTTGGGATCGACGGCGGGATAGCCGAACACCTCGGGATCGAGACTCGATCCCGTGCCAACGACGCCGCCATTCACCAGGGCGTAGGAGTTGGTGACCCCCGATCCGTAGGACAGTGCATTGCTCAGACTCTGATTGTGAACCAGACGATACTGGCCGCCAAAGCTGATGGTGTGGCGTCCGTGCGTCCAAGTCACGTCGTCCACCAGGTCCTGCACCGGCAGGTTGATCGAGGTGTCGCGGGTCTCAGCCTGAAGCGAACTCAGCCCGTAGAAATTGGCGTAGGCGCCCTGGCCGATCCCGGTGGTGGAGTAGCTCTGCTGAACGTATCCGTAACGCAGGCTGTTGATGAGATTGGTAGACAGCGTGGTGGTGAGTCCGGCGGCCAGGCCTTTGCTGGTATCGATGTTGGTGGAGCTGGCTGGATCGCCGGGAAACTGCGGTACGCCCAGCGAGTGGTCGTCCTGCAAATTGCCGCGAAGGAACAGCCAGTTGCGGCTGGAAACCGCGTAATCAACCTTGGCGATCACGGTATTGAGCGCCGCCGGAGCGGGCGCCGACCAGGTGTACGAAGCGGTGTTCAAGCCGTCGCCGGCAGCGAACCCATTCGGCAACGGATACTTGTTGAAGACCGACAGCGAGTACGGATCCACGCCCGGTCCCCAGGGGCAAGTGCCGTTGGCGGAACAGTTCGGATCCATGCTGGCAATCTGCGATGGCGATAAGGTGACGATTTGGCTGACGCCGTTCTGCGTGCTGGGATACTTGATTTCGCCCGCGCGCAGCGATGCCGTGGGCACGATCATCGTCATCTGCTTGTTTTCGTTGATCTGCTCGCCTTCGTAGGTGGTGAAGAAGAACAGCTTGTTTTTTACGATGGGCCCGCCCAGCGAGAGGCCGTAGGTGTCGCGGTCCAGCTTGCCGGGAACGTTAGGCAATCCCTGAGCAAGCTCGGCCTGCTTGTTGAACCAGTCGTTCGCCGGAGTGATGAAATCGCGAGTGCGGCCGTACAGGCTGCCGTGGAACTGATTGGTTCCGCTTTTGGTCAGGATGTTGATTTGCGCTCCCGACGAGCGTCCGGTGTCGGCGTTGTAATTGGAGGTGGTGACGCGAAACTCCTGCACCGAGTCGAGCGTGGAGCGCAGCACTCCGGTGAAGGCGTAGCCATGCGCCTGATCGTTGTTGTCGACGCCATCGAGGGTGGAGTTGTTCTGGTCCGAGCGCGCGCCGGAGACGCTGCCGCTGCGGCTGTCATGCGTCTGGTCATTGTGCAGTCCGAGATAGAGGACTCCCGGCTGCAGGCTGAGCAAGTCCGGGATGTCACCTTCGACCGGCAGGGCCTCGATGGTCGCGCTATTGAATGCGTCGCCCATCGACGCGTCGGTGGTGTTGAGCGCCGGCGCCTGTCCGCTGACGTTGACCGTGGTGGCGGCTGACTCTACCGCCAGCGAGAAATCCAGCGTGGCCGACTGATTAATCAGCAGCTCGACCGATCGGCTTTGCGAGGCAAATCCCTTGCCCGCCACCGTTACGCTGTAGTCGCCCGGAGGGAGCTGCTCAAACTGATAGGCGCCGTTGCCATCCGTATCGTAGCTCCGCGTGAAACCGTTGTGGGTGTCCAGCACCGAGACCTGCGCGTGCGAGATCACAGCGCCGGTGGCATCGGAAACCGTTCCCCGCAGTGAGGCGCTAGGGTTCTGCGCGGCGGCGAAAATACTAAGTCCCAACCACGCCAGTGCCGCCAACCATCGCGACCCGATGCTGTGCGGGGAAAACACAATGGCTCCTTATCAGGCCTGCGCCAGAGTTACCGAAGCAGGCGCCATGAAATAACGATCCAGCGCCGCCTGGCCGATGGAAAAAGCACGCGCGACAAGATCAGGGCGCAATACCTCGGCGGCGGGACCGGCAATCCACGACGGCTCGGGCGTCAGCATGATGACGGAAGAAAAATTTTCAGCCACCAGGTTGAGGTCATGCACCGCGGCCAGAATCGTGATGCCTTGGTGATTGAGGCGGCGCAACAGCGAGATCAATTCGATCTGGCGGCCAATGTCGAGATGTTGGGTAGGTTCATCGAGCAACATGACCTTGGGCTGCTGGGCGAGTCCGATGGCGATCTTCACCCGCTGGCGTTCTCCCCCCGACAGCTCGGAATAGAAACGCCGCCGCAGGCTGACAATATCGACTGCGTGCAAGGCGCGCTCCACGGCTTCGCGATCGCGCGGCGTGCCGGTGCCAAACAGCGACTGATGAGGCACGCGGCCCTGGGCGACGATCTCCTCCACCGGGAAGTTGAAGGGGATTTCCAGTTCCTGCGGGACCAGCGCCACCGCACGCGGCAGCTCCTTGCGCGTCCACGCTGCCAGCGATTTGCCTTCCAGCAGAATCTCCCCCGATGCCAGCGGCAGCAGGCGCGAAGCCAGCTTCAGCAAAGTGGTCTTGCCGACCCCGTTGGGCCCGACCAGGGCAACCATTTCCTGCTTTCGGATGCCAATCGAGATACGGTCCAGCAACAGGCGCGGACCGCGCGAAAAACTAACATTGCGGAACTCGAGAACGCTGGAAGAGTTCATGGCTTAGACTCCCGCGAGCGATGATTCAACAGGTACAAGAAAGCCGGTCCACCCAGAAACGCTGTGAAGACGCCTACCGGAATTTCCGTGGGCGCGAACACGGTACGAGCAAAGGTGTCAGCCAGGATCAGAAACGTTGCACCGCCTAGAGCGGCGGCGGGCAACAAGCGAACATGATTGGGCCCAATGAGAATGCGCAGGAAATGCGGCACCAGCAGTCCGACAAATCCGATGAGGCCGCCGAGCGAAACCGCTACTGCGGTAAGCAGCGATCCCAGAACCACCGTCGCCATGCGCACCCGGGTGAGGCTGACGCCGAGTTGCGCGGCATAATCCTCGCCCAGGGCAAGAGTGTTGAGCCGGTTGGCCAGCGGAATTCCGAGCACAATGGCGATGGTGACCACCGGCGTAACCAATCCAATTTGCGCCCAGCTGGGAATGCTGAGCTGGCCATGCAGCCATGCGGCCAGCACGCGCAAACCGGAGTTGGAAGCTTCTTCGCGTAGCTCGAAGACAACGGTTGCCGCATTCAGCATGGTGCCGATGGCAAAGCCGGCGAGCAGCAGCGTCTCCATGGCGAAGCGACCGCCGGCCCGGGCCAGGTACCACACCAGCACCATGGTCAGCACCGAGCCGCAGAACGCCAGCACCGCGGCGGCGCTGAAGCCGGCGAAGGACAGGGTCGGGATCAGGAAGATTCCGACCGCGCCTCCCAGTGCCGCGCCGCCGGAAGTGCCGAGCACAAACGGATCGGCCAGCGGGTTGCGGAACAGCCCCTGAAACAGTACCCCGGTTGCCGACAGGGCCGCTCCTACCAGCGCGGCCGCGATTACGCGGGGAAGGCGCAGCCCGAAGATGATCTCCCCCGCATCGCCGGCGCGCGCGGGATGCAGCAGCGCGCGCAGTACCTCGGACACCGGCAGACGCACGGCTCCCAATGCCGTGGCGAAGATGATGGACAGAACCAGCAACGCCAGCAGCAGCAGGTTGAGCGTGGTGGTAGAAATTCTGTTCTCCAGTTGTGATTGGTCTCCTGCTGTCACCAGCACCGGCGTCTGTACCACCCTGGGTCGCGCGATGAGCGGCTCCATCCAGGCTGCCGTTGTCGCCCCATCCGCCGCCGGCCTGGTCCTCGCTCGCTCTTCCGTCAACCCTTCCACAATCTATCCCCGATGATCGGTCAATCCCGCAGGAGCGATGACGGTCGCAGGCCGAGCATCAAAATCCTCCGGCAACGTCCACTGCCCCTGGTTGCACCAAACTTCCTGAAATTCCGCGTAATCGCAGTTCGACATCTCGCCGGCCTCGCCATGCGCCCGCGCGATGCTGCCGAGAAATGTCCGTATGACGCCGGCGTGAGTCACCACCACCGCGCAGCCGCTACCGATCTGAGCGGCAATCGCGCTCATGGCGTAGTGCACTCGCTCAAGAAAATCCTCAAAATACTCGCCTCCGGGAGCTGGAACGGAAGGATAGTTATCAAGCCAGCGCTGCGCGTATTCTGGATCGCGCGCTGTGACCTGCTCCCAATCCAAGCCCTCCCAGCTCCCGAAGGCGAGCTCATGGAGAAGTCCGAAATACTCAACCTGTAGCCGCTGATGGCGGGCGATCGCCTCGGCGGTTTGCCGGGCGCGCTGCAAGTCGCTGCTGAAAATATGCGTGATCGGATAAGCCTTTAGCCGCTGCTTCAGCCCGGGCAGCTGTGCGACTCCCTTCACGCTGAGCGGCGGATCGCTGATTCCGCAGAACCGCCCCGCCATCGCGGTATGCGCGTGCCGAACCAGGACCAACGTGGCTTGCGGGCCCGAAGGCTGACCGATGTTCCTCATCGCCACACTCCGCACAGATAAACTGCGATCTCCGCCAGTTGATTGGTCGCGCCAAAGCAGTCGCCGGTGATGCCGCCGATTTGCGAACGGTAGTACAAACCGCTCAGTAGCGTGACCACGCAGACGGCGGCAATCGGAATGAGAGCCTGTAAACGCAGCGCCCAACCGGCAATCGCAAAGGCAAACACGGTGCCGATCACGGCCGAACTCAACGGAATCTTGTGCGCCAGCCGCGCCCCCAAACCGTCGCCGCGCGCCGAGTTCATCAACGTGCCCAGCGGCAGGGTGGTCCAGCGGCACAGCACGTGAGCGGTGAGCACGTAAAGCGCGAAGCGCGGCGCGGGTAACGTGGAGAGCAGTGTCCAGCGCGCCGCCAGCGACAACACAATGGCCAGCGTGCCGAAGCTGCCGATGCGGCTGTCGTGCATGATCTCCAGCATCCGCTCGCGCGTCCAGCCACCGCCGAATGCATCGGCAGCGTCGGCCAGACCGTCTTCATGGAACCCCCCCGTGATCGCGACCAGATACGCGAGCACCGCCAACGCAGTAATGGGGGAGGGCAGGTGCTCACGTAATAGGTGCGCAATCAGGATTGCGCCCAGCGCAACCAGGGCGCCGACCAGCGGAAAGAACTTTGCGCCGTTCATCACCAGGTCCGGCTCATAGCGAAACGCAGGCATAGGAATGCGCGTCGTAAATTGCACCGCGGCCGCGAATTCCCGCAGAGTTCTCACGCTTCGTGTGCCTCGCTGACGCCCGCCGAGCCGAATGTCGCCATCTCGTTGTAAATTCGCACCGCTGATTCGATCAGGGGAAACGTCAGCACCGCGCCGGTGCCTTCGCCCAGCCGCATATCGAGTTGCAGTACCGGCTTCACGCCCATCGCCTGTAGCAGAACGCGGTGTCCGGGCTCCTGCGATAAATGGCCGGCAATGATGCCGAAGCGGGCATTCGGGGCCAGCGCGCAGGCCAGCGCCGCACCAGCCGAGCAGATGAAGCCGTCAATGACCACGGCCACGCGCCGGGCAGTCGCGCCCAGCACCGCGCCGGCGATTGCGGCAATCTCGTAGCCGCCTACGCAGCGCAGGATCTCCAGCGGCTGCGGCCGCGTGCGCGTGGAATCGCCAAAATGCAGGTGCAGCGCCTGATCGATGATTTCTGCCTTGCGCGCACAACGTTGGGCATCAAGTCCGGTGCCGCGTCCGGTCAAGGCCGAAACCGGTTCGCCGGTCAGCGCCGCGGTGATGGCGGTTGCCGAACTGGTGTTGCCGATGCCCATCTCACCCAAGGCCAGCAAACTTGCGCCCTGATCGGCAGCTTCGTTGGCGAGATCGATGCCCGCCTGGAGTGCGGCATTCAGCTCGGCCTCGGTCATGGCTGCCTCGCGGGCGAAATTGCGCGTGCCTCGCCGCACCTTACAATGTCGGAGTCCCATTGCGCCGTTGAAATCGAAATCGACTCCTACGTCGACTACCACAATGTGGGAATCGTTTTGCCGCGCCAGAACATTGATGGCCGCGCCACCGTGGAGGAAGTTCAGCACCATCTGCGGCGTTACCTCGCGCGGATAAGCGCTTACCCCTTCTTCGGTGATGCCGTGATCGGCGGCGAAGACATACACGGCCTTGCCGGTAATCTTCGGGACGTCTTCTTCGCGCCAGGCGACATACTGCGCCGCCACCGCCTCCAGCTGGCCCAGGCTGCCCAGGGGCTTGGTTAACGAATCCAACCGCTGTTGCGCCTGCTGCTGGTAGCGCTCATCGACGCCGCGGATACCGGCAATGGTCTGCTGGATCGCGGCGTTCAGCTGGGCCGGGGATCTCAGTTCAACTTCCACGATTCGCCTCCGAAGGTGAATTTCATTCCCCCGCGAGCGTTAAACGGCAGGGAGGGAAATCCGTAGACCTCCTGATATTTCTGGTTCAGAACGTTCTGGAACGATGCATAGGTTGATATCCGCTTGGTGAGCTGATAGCTGCCGTAGACATTCACCAACTGATAGCCCGGATCGAGATTGCGATTGGGCAGCAGCAGGGTATTGCCGAATTCGGTGTCGCTCAGGAAAGTGCTGTCGTCGCGACGGGAGACGAACGTTCCGGTCGCGGAGACGAACCACTTCCGCTTGTTCCAATCCACGCCTGCGTAGCCGGTGTTGGGGGCGATGCGGAAGGGCCGGGCTCCGACCAGCGGCGAGTAAGCGCCAATCGGGACGTTGGGAAACAGTGGATTGATGGCGGGCGCCAGCGCGCTGCTGGCAAACGATTGCTGTACCACAGCGTCGGTGTAAGTCCAGCCGCCGCGCACGCTGACTGAGCTGTTGATGCGGTACTGAAAGCCGACTTCCGCGCCTTGCGCCCGGTAGTTCAAAGTGTTGACGGCGGCGCCGAAGATGCCCAACGCCTGCGCCACTTCTCCCGGCACTCCCAACTGCACCAGATAGCTGGAGTCAACGTATTCCGGCTGGTTGGTGAACTCGTTGTGAAAGAGGATCGCCGACAGAACAGCTTTGCCGCCAAACAACTGCTGCTGCACTCCGCCGTCATAGGTCCGCGAGTTCTCCGACAGGAACGGACGGATGTGGTATTGCTGGATCAGTTGCGGTCCGTTGGGAACCAGCGAGGTGTTGCTGAGCAGCCCATACAGCGAATTATTCTGATAGTAGATGCTGGGCTCTTTGATTCCCTTGGCGAAGTTGAAGGTCAGCCGCGTCCCGCTGAAAACCGAGCTGCTGCCCGGCCGCACCAGGTAATACGCCAGCGAGGCGCGAGGCGTGCCGGCCACGCCGAATACGGCATTGTCTTCGATTCCGCCGCCCAACGTATAGAACAGCCGGTTCCACAGCCCGCCCTGAATTTCCATCAGGTAGCTGAAGTTGTTGCGGTCGGTGGATTCCAAACCCTCGAAGCCGTTGTAGGTGAAGCCGGTTTCGTTGGAGTAGCGAAAGCCGAACAACGCGGTCAGCTTCTCGTTGAAGCGGTAATCGGTTTGGGCGTAGACCGTGTTGACGTTGGTGAGATAGGACGACAGCTCGGGATAACTTCCGGCGTATTGATAGATGGGCTGCCCGGGAAGCGGCAGCGTGGGCTGAACCGCAGCAATGGCTGCCGGCGTGATGGTGTAGCCGTTCGCGCCCTGCTGGGTTAACGGCAATCCAAGATAGTACGAGGGATAGCCCAAGCCGTATGGGTCGTAAGGAATGCCGGTGGGGGACCAGTCGTTATACTGCTGGCGCATGCGCAAGCCGCCGTATTGCAGCAGCGTATGCCAGCGATTGCCGAACGCGCGATTTTCCAGGGTCGCGCCGAAATCGGTATCGCCTTCGTCGGTCGACGCATCGTCGGCAATGCCATAGGCGTCATAGGCGTTGGCGTCGTTATATCCCGAAGACAAGCGTCGCGCCGTGGCCCGCAGCGTGGTATTGGGATTGAGCTGGAATCCGAAGTTCGCGAGATACACGTCGCGGTGGTATTGACTGGCAGGAATGTCATTCTGCGTGTCGAAGCCGGAATATCCCGCGAAGTAATCGAAGCGCTTCCAGTAGCCACCGACGCTCGCCGCTTCGTGAGAGGTGCCGAAGCTTCCTCCATCCGCCGCCAGGGTGAACAGCGGCAGAGGGGTGTCGCCATGCGTGGTGGTGATGCTGACTACGCTGGCCAGCGCGTCGGAACCGTAGAGCGCGCTGTTGGGGCCGCGCTGAAATTCCACGCGCTCGAAGCCGTCCGCCTGCAAAAAGGAAAAGTCGACGTTGCCGCCAATGTCGTTGATGGGTATGCCGTCCAGCAGCACCTTGTTGGCATCGCTGGGACCTCCGCGCACATAGAGCGAAGTGAGCCCGCCCATCTGCCCCGTCTGTACTACCTGGCCGCCAGTCTCATTGCGCAGCGCCTGGTCGATATTAATTTTCGTCTCCAGCGTGGTGGCATCGATGACGCTGATCGTGGTGCCCATCTGGGCTTCCGGCGTGGCAATGCCGGTTGCGGTCACCACGATGTTCTGGGCGACAACGGAAGGCGACAGCGTGAGACTCAGGTCGACACTGTGTCCGGGTTGGGCGAAGACCTCGTCACTCTGCGAGGCGGCGAAGGTTTTGGCTTCGGCGCGAACCGAGTAGCGTCCGGCGTGTTCGATTTTGAATTGAAATCGGCCGGTATCGTCACTGGTGGTGGTGGCGATGCTCTTGCCGTTCTCGACGAGAGTTACTTTAGCTCCCGGAACGACGGCGGCCAATGAATCACTGACCGTTCCAGTGATAGCAGGCTGCTGCTCCGGCCATGCCGGAACGACTAAAAGTAGTAAGAAAACGAGTAGGAACGCTTTGCGCATAAACTCCCCCTCGGAAGTCTGTCGTAGTGTTCACCGGACCGGTCTCCTGACTCGGGACCCCTCTGTCACCTTCCCGCTGGGCGCAGTGGTTGTCGACAGTGGGTGCTTCGTCCCTTACAGTTGCGGGGCAGTGGCGGAATTTCACCGCGCTTCCCGAACATCCCGTGATGTGGTTGTGGTTTTCCATGCCGTCTCAATGAGATTGCAAGGCGTGTAATTGCCGAGCGAAATCTTCCAGCCCATCAAACGCTACCGGGGCCGGAATCTGAATGCGGTTGTCGAGGACGATCACGCGTCCCCGCTGCACCGCTTCCAGCGAGCTCCAGCCGGCGCTGCGTTGCATGTCTTTCAAGCTGACCGGGCCGTTTTTCATCAGCAGGATGTAATCCGGCTTGCGCGGCAGAATGGCTTCAACGTTCATCTGCAGCCAATCCTGCGCGACGTCATCGGTGACCGAGCGCGCCCCGGCCGCCTCAATCATCTGGGTGATGAACGCGTTCTTGCCGGCGGTGATGAGCGGGTCGATGGTGAGCACCAGTACCCCGGACGGCTTCACCTTGCCTTCCGACTGCGCGCGTACTTTGGCTTCGCGGTCGCGGAGTTCGGCAATCAGAGCGCTCGCCTCACGCTCGTGCCCTAGTATGCGACCCACACTTTCCACGCCGCGATAAATGCTGGAAATGTCACCCATGCTGAACAGGAACACCGGAATCCCGATGCGCTCCAGCCCGGTAATGGTTTCGGCGCCATTGAATTCGGGCAAGGCCAAAACCAGATCAGGATGCAGGGCGACGATCCTCTCCAGCGAGGGATTCACGACTTTTCCGACGCTGGGCTTCTCGCGCGCAGCTTGCGGAGGATATTCCGTGTAGTCCGTGATGCCGACCAGATCTCCAGCCGCGCCCACGGCATAGACCGTGTTGGTAATGCTTGGCGAGAGCGAAATGACCCGGTGGGGGTGATCGGGCAGGGCAACGGTGCGACCGGTTTCGTCACGCTCCATCCGAACCGCCCAAGCGGAAGCGGAGTAGGTGAGGAGAAGGAGGAGCGGCAGGGAGCGCCTGAGCAGTTTCATTGCGCCACCGCCTTGGCTTCGCGGCAGCTCGAGACGAATTTCGCGGCGGCATCGGGGCTGCCGGCGAAGCTGGCATGGATGTAGGTGGCGAGCACGTTGCCGGTGCAGTAGCCTTCGTAATTCTCTGCGCCGGTCAGCACCTGGCGCGTGCGGTAGCGGCGTTCGAGATCGCCAGCGCGCTTGACCCGCGAGTAGTGGAAGCTGTGCCCGCGTAACCGCGTGCCGCGCTTGCCGATGAGGCAATCGTCGAGCAGCTCGACCTCGGTGTAACCGAAGCCGTCCAGCCGATTCAGCATCTCGACCGCCAGCGGCAGAACGGAAGCCATCGCGTGCGTACGGCCGTCGAGCGTGGTCAACTCTTCGGCCAGATACATCAGCCCGCCGCACTCGGCGTAAACCGGACGCCCGGTGGCGACAAATTCGCGCAGCGACGCGAGAAATGGCCGATTCGCGGCAAGCTCTTCCACGAAAATTTCAGGATAGCCACCGCCGAAGTACAGCCCGTCAAGCGAGGACGGCAGCGACGCGTCTGAGAGAGGACTGAAGTTCGTCAGCTCCGCCCCGGCTGAGCGCAGCGCGTCCAGCGACGACTGGTAGTAGAACGAGAAGGCTCGATCGCGCGCCACGCCGATGCGGACGGGATCTTCGTTGCGCCCGCTCGAGGTTGACTTCGATTTCGTCACTGCGACATGGGCGTCGCGAATGTCACTGTTGTCCAACAGAAAATCCAGATCGATATTCTTCGCGGCGGCATCCGCCAGGGCTTGGACTTGCTTCGCGTTCCAGGTTTTTTCGCCCGCCGTCACCAGGCCCAGATGTCGCTCTGACAATGTCAGATCCGACAGCGTGGGAAACGCGCCCAGCACCGGCATATCCACTTGCGCAATCGCTTCGCGGAGCAGCCTCACATGAGCCGGACCGGCTGCGCCATTCAGAATCACGCCCAAAATCCGAAGCTGGGGATCGAAGTCGCGAAAGCCTTTCACCATGGCCGCGACGCTGCGTGCGGCATTCGAGGCATCTACAACCAGCACGACGGGCAGCCCAAACAACTTGGCAATCTCGGCGGTGCTGCCCTGATCGGACGCGCCGTCTACGCCGTCGAACAGCCCCATCACACCCTCAACCACAGCAACGTCGGCCTCAGCCGCAGCGGTGAAGAAGATGGAGCGGTTGGTCTCGGCGGGCATCATCCAGGTGTCGAGGTTGTAGGAAGGACGTCCCGCGATGGCGACGTGATGCGCGGGATCGATGTAGTCGGGGCCGCATTTGAATGGCTGAACTGCCAGCCCGCGGGCGCGCAAAGCTGCCAGTAACGCCGCGGTGATGGTGGTCTTGCCCACACCACTGGCTGTTCCGGCAACCACGAAGCCCTTCATGCGCGGACACCTTCCACGCCCTGGGCACCATACTCCTTCAACTTGTTATGCAGAGTCTTCAGGCTGATGCCGAGGATCTCGGCGGCGCGTGTCTTGTTGTTATCGGTTGCTTCAAGAGTTTTCAAAATGAGCAGGCGTTCGGCCTCTCCGACCGTAGTTCCAACACCAAGCCGAACCGCATTGGCTTCCTGAACCGGAGTACGAAGGATGGCCTGACCAGCCCCAGCCTCCACCGGCTGCTTGACGAAGAGCGGGCAACCGGCAACAAGAAGAATGACTTCATCCGCCGCGGCGGCAATGCGCTGGTTGACGAATCCGAGCAGATCGCGGAAGTGACGGCCTATTTCGCTATTGGGATGAATGCCGCTGCCGACTTCATTCGAAACCAGAATCACCGACGCCGAAATGCGGCGAAGGACATCGGCCAGGCGATCGGCATGGGCGAGCACGCGAACATCGTCCGATGCCTCGTGGCTCATCACATTCGAGGTCCACACAGTGAGGCAGTCGACCAAAATCGTGTCGAATTGATTGCCGCAGGTCAGCAGCGTTTCTTCCAGCGCGAGCGGAGCTTCGAAGGTCGTCCAATTGGCCGGACGATCGGCTCGATGGCGCGCGATGCGCTGCCGCATGTCGTCGTCGCAAGCCTCGGCGGTAGCTATGAACGCGACGCGCTTGCCGCGCGTAGCCAGCTCCTGCGCGTAGCGGCTTTTACCGCTGCGAACTCCTCCCAGCACGAGAGTGGTTCTTCGTGCCGACTGCTCAGACATACTGCTCCCGCGCACAAGTCGCGTATCGGACGGGAAAGCTCGTGCCGCAATATTTCCAGATGACCTGCAGGGCAGATCGTCGAGATACCGACTGGCCCTCCCATCGAGGCCACATCGGACAAAGGTAAGTGCCTGGCACGGAATCCTGACTTGCGCCTCATCGGTCCTAAGCCGCCTTCCCAGAGCTTTCGCTCCAGTGGCTTTCTGGCCGGACCTCCGCGCTCACAGTTGCGGGGCAGTGGCGGAATTTCACCGCCTTCCCAACTACCAGACAGCTCGTTTGTAGACCTTAGCGAAAGGCGTTGTCAACCGAGTTGGCGGAGGGGAATACAACTTAGGTAGATTTCTTCCCGAAACGGCATTTCGGTGGAGCACGCCTTCACGCGTGCAATCACGCGCCGAATTGCAGCGCGCTTTAGCGCCTGAGGTAAAGTGCTCCTATAACCTCAGCGGGGCTAAAGCCGGACTTCCAGAGGAAGGCCTTAACTGCATGCCTGAATGCGTGCTCCACCCGCCAAAACTACTTACTTAAATCAAACCGACCCGCTGCCGTGGAACGTCTTTCTTTGAATCCCGCGGGGCTGTTATCGTATCTGGAGCTACTTGCAACTCAGGGCTCACGCGGCAACGCGTCGGGACCGACTTGATCGGTCACGGCCGCGACCATACCAACCATGAGTTCCAATCCAACCATATCGCCAGTGGCCGCAGGCGCTTCTCGTGGCATTGCCCAACCAGTCGCCGCACCACTGGCCCGCGACGCGATCTTTCTGGTCGTGACCATCAATCCCGGGCCGGAGAACTCGGCAGCGGTTCGGTCTTTCTGCGGCGACTTGGCTGGCTTGTTACGCGCCGTGGGTTTTCGCGATATTGAGGCTGGGCTCTCGTGCGTCATGGGGTTTGGGTCAGAAGCGTGGGACCGTCTCTTCGGGACGCCGCGTCCGGCCGAACTGCATCCCTTCCAGGAGATTCGCTCCGGCAACCGGCACGCCGTCGCAACTCCGGGTGACATGCTGTTCCACATTCGGGCCAAGCGAATGGATCTGTGCTTCGAGCTGGCCACCCAGATCATGATTAATCTGGGCACTGCGGTATCGGCGGTAGACGAGGTGCATGGCTTCCGTTACTTCGACGACCGCGATCTGCTGGGTTTCGTCGACGGCACGGAAAATCCCACGGGTGACGAAGCGGTTGACGCCGTGGTGATCGGCGCAGAAGACTCCGCGTTCGCCGGCGGCAGCTATGTGATCGTCCAGAAGTATCTGCACAATCTTGCCGCATGGAACGCGCTGACCACCGAGGCGCAGGAACTCGTCATCGGCCGAAAAAAGTTATCGGATATTGAGTTGTCCGAGTCGGTGAAACCGACCTGCTCACACAGCTCGCTGACCACCATCGAGAAGGATGGCAAAGAGATCAAGATCCTGCGCGACAACATGCCTTTCGGGCGCGTTGGCGAGGGCGAGTTTGGCACCTACTTCATTGGCTACAGCCGCTCGCCCAGCACGATTGAAGAGATGCTGCAGAACATGTTTATCGGACGTCCGCCGGGCAATTACGACCGGATCCTCGACTTCAGTCGCGCCGTAACCGGCAACCTGTTCTTCGTGCCGTCTTCGACATTTCTTGACAGCGTAGCGGACACGCCGGAGCCGGCTGCGACTCCATCCGAGCCACCGGCCGAAGACCCTGCGCCCAAAGATTCGCCGCCCAAACGCGAGAGCGATGGTTCGCTCCGCATTGGCTCCCTGAAAGGAGAGATTGACGATGAATAACCTGCATCGAGAGCTCGCCCCAATTTCCGACTCCGCCTGGGATCAAGTCGAAGATGAGGTGTCGCGCACCTTCAAGCGCCATGTCGGAGGACGGCGAGTGGTGGATGTGCATGGGCCGGCGGGCACGGGACTCTCGTCCGTCGCTACCGGACATCTGCAGGCCATTGCGCCTGCAGGGGACGACATTCTCTCCCGCCAGCGCGAAGTGAAAGCGCTGGTGGAGAACCTGGTCGTATTTGAATTGGACCGGGAGACCATCGACGACGTGGAGCGCGGCGCCCAGGATTCGAACTGGCAGCCCGCGAAGGACGCCGCGCGGAAGCTCGCTTTCGCCGAGGACGGCGCGATTTTCGAAGGCTACGCGGCAGCCGGCATCGTAGGAATGCGGCAGGGCACGAGCAATCCAACCATAAGCCTTCCGGATGACGTGCGTGGGTATCCCGACGCCATCGCCCAGGGTATAAGCCGCTTGCGGCTTGAGGGCGTCAATGGCCCGTACGCCGCGATTCTTGACTCCGACGTTTACACCGCCTTGGCCGAAACCAGCGACCACGGATATCCCGTCCTGGAGCACGTCAAGCGGCTGGTCAAGGACAAAATCATTTGGGCGCCGGCCACTCACGGCGCATTTGTTGTCACCACGCGCGGCGGCGATTTCGATCTGCACATCGGACAGGACGTCTCGATCGGCTATCTGAGTCACACCGACGCCGCTGTCAGCCTCTATTTGCAGGAGACTTTTACATTTCTGTTCCTGACATCCGAGGCCGTGGTGGTGCTTACTCCGCCGGCGAAGTCGAAGAAGAGCTGACAGATCGGCGTCGCTTCGCGCCTCGGCTTTCCTTTGTTACTCCGAGGCGGATTAGAAGCTGGCGCGTCTAAAAAATTCACGGCACAGTACTGTCCTGCGGGGACGGGCTCTGCGCGTGATTTTGGCAGCCCGAGCGCTTGCCCCGATGGGAGCGTAAAGAATGTCTCGTTCCATTCCCGCTTTGTGGCGCAGACTGCCCGTCATCTGGGGATATGGAATTGCTGTCTTATTTGTAGCTGCCGCCTTGTTCCTCGCACATTGGCCGCCGTTTCACCTGGAATCGGCTCCGGTGTCACTGTTCCTTTGCGCTGTGATCTTCAGCGCCTGGCTTGGCGGATTGGGGCCCGGCTGCCTGGCTGTCGTTCTCTCTGCTCTCGCGTTCTACTACGCCTTTCTTCCCCCGATCGACTCGCTGGCGGCGAAGGCCGGTCAGATGCCGCGCTTTTTCATCTTCGTACTTTCATCTCTGTTTGTCGGCGCGTTAAGTGTTGCGCAGCGGAGAGCGATAGGTGCGCTCCGGCAAACCCGTGATGAACTGGATGAAACGGTCCATGCGCTTCAGAAAACCAACGAGGCATTGGGGAAGAGCCAAGCCTATCTGGCGGAGGCACAGACGTTGAGCCACACCGGAAGTTTTGGCTGGTGCCTGTCGGGCGGGGAGCTGTCCTGGTCGGCGGAGACCTTCCGGATTTTCGGCTACGATCCGGCGCTGCGCCCGACTTTGCAGCTTGTTCTTGACCGTGTTCATCCCGACGATCTCGCCTCGGTGCGGGCGGCGATGGATGGCGCCTCACGCGGAGAGAACCTGGATTTCGACCATCGCCTGAAGATGCCCGACGGCTCGATCCGAAGAGTTCACGTGCTGGGTCATGTCATCAATCGCCAAGCCGGCAAGCCCGAACTGGTCGGAGCGGTGATGGACATTACCGCAATGAAGGATGCCTTCGACGAAATTCGAGCGTTGCGGGACCAGTTGTACAAAGAGAATCTGGCGCTTCGCGAAGAGATCGACATCGCCCGGATGTTCGAGGAAATCGTAGGTTCATCGCCTGCGCTTCAGTCCGTACTTTCACGGGTGGCGAAAGTGGCGCCTACCGATTCGACCGTACTGATCACGGGCGAAACCGGTACGGGGAAGGAATTGGTGGCCCGAGCGATTCACCGGCGCTCGCAGCGTTCGTCGCGAGCGTTCGTCAGCGTGAACTGCGCCGCTATCCCGCGCGACTTGATTGCCTCGGAATTGTTTGGTCACGAGAAGGGCGCATTCACGGGTGCGACGCAGCGCCGCCTGGGACGCTTCGAGTCGGCTGACGGTGGCACGATTTTTCTGGATGAGGTCGGCGAACTCCCGCCCGAGATGCAGATCGCGTTGTTGCGTGTCTTGCAGGAGCGCGAGTTCCAGCGCGTGGGCGGAAATGAGGTCCTGAAGACCGACGTTCAGGTGGTCGCGGCAACCAATCGCGACCTGCACGCGGCGATTGCTGAAGGCAGATTTCGCGACGATCTCTTCTATCGGCTGAACGTATTTCCGATCGAAGTTCCTCCGCTGCGCGAACGCAAAGAAGATATTCCTCTGCTGGTGGAGTACTTCGTCGACCGCTTCGCCGGCAAGGCGGGAAAGAAAATTTCGGGCATCGCGAAAAAGAGCATGGAGCTTCTGCGATCGTATTCATGGCCTGGCAACATTCGCGAACTGCAGAATGTGATTGAACGCTCCGTCATCATCTGCGAGTCAGAGAACCTCTCGATCGATGAAAGTTGGCTGGTGCGGCGCGAGTCGCCCGATTCGATGGCGCAGCCGCTTGTTGAGAAGCTGGCGGCACAAGAGAAGGAAATGATCGAGGCAGCGCTGGCGCAAAGCCGTGGCCGAGTATCCGGGCCTTGGGGAGCGGCAGCCAAGCTGGGGATTCCGCAGTCGACGCTCGATTCCAAAATTAAGGCGCTTAGGATCAACAAACAGCGTTTCAAAACCAGCGCTTAGCAACGCGCGCTGGAGTTTTCCCAACCGCATCCCACTTGGTTTTTCGGAAGACATACCACATTGCCGTTCAAACCGGCTTATCTCGATTCCGAGAATTCGGAAATTTCCGAAATATCGTGACTCCATACCGGGGCTAAAGCGCCCGCTTTCAGTGCATTAGCTTTGGCTATTGCTTTGCTTCGAGACAGGGCGAAGGGCCAACCCGAATGACCTTAAGAATTCAGAGATCAGACGAACACGAGCTGGTGGTGTTCACGCTGAGCGGACGGATCCAGGCGGACCAGTTATCGGAGCTGCAAGCCATTCTTCGATCGGAGTTACCCGGCCACAACCTCGTGCTCGACCTGAAACAAGTAAGGCTCGTCGACCGCGAGGCGGTGCGCTTCCTGGCGCAGAGCGAAAGCCAGGGCGCCAAGCTCAGAAACTGCTCCGCATTCATACGGGCCTGGATTGTCCAAGAAAGAAATGGACTGCGGCACTCGGTCGAGACAGATCAGTCGGCTTAGCAAGGCATTGATATGTGGATTGTCAGACTAGCATTACGCCGGCCTTATACCTTCGTCGTACTGTCGATCCTTATCCTGGTGATGGGAGCGGTGGCGATCTTTCGCACCCCGACCGATATCTTTCCCAACATCGATATTCCGGTGGTCAGCATTATCTGGAACTACAGCGGTCTTGTCCCCAAGGACATGAGCGACCGCATTGTTTACGTGACCGAGCGCTCGCTGACCACAACCGTAGACAACATCGAGCATATCGAGTCGCAGTCACTTTATGGCATTGCGGTGGTCAAAGTTTTCTTTCAGCCCACGGCAAACATTGAACGCGCCATTGCGCAGATCACGGCTGTCTCGCAGACGCAGCTAAGGCAGTTGCCGGCGGGAACGACGCCGCCACTAATCCTGGCCTACAGCGCATCGAGTGTGCCGGTATTGCAGCTTGCGCTCTCCGGAAACGGGCTTTCCGAGCAACAGCTCAATGACTACGGGCTTAACTTCATCCGCACGCAGCTGATCACGGTGCCGGGCGCGTCGGTGCCGTATCCCTACGGAGGAAAGCAGCGCCAGGTCGAGGTCGACCTCAATCCCAGCGCGCTGCAGGCCAAAGGCCTTTCCGCGCTCGACGTGGTGAACGCCATCGCGCTGCAGAACCTGATTCTGCCCACCGGAACGGCCAAGATCGGCGGCACGGAATATCAGGTCACCGTTCCCAACGCTGCGCCGCAGACCATGGATGACCTGAACCGCATCCCGATCAAAACCATCGACAACACGACCATCTACATCAAGGACGTCGCGTGGGTCCACAACGGCTCGCCGCCGCAAACCAATATCGTTCGCGTAAATGGGCAGCGCTCGGTGCTGCTGACCATTCAGAAGGGCGGCAGCGCTTCCACTCTTAGTGTGATTGCCGGCATCAAGGCCATCCTTCCGCAGATTGCCGCCACCGTTCCGGCGCAGTTGAAGATGCAGCCGCTGTCGGACCAGTCGATCTTCGTCAAAGGCGCAATCAGCGGCGTGGTTCGCGAAGCGCTGATTGCCGCGTGCCTGACTGCACTGATGATCCTCATCTTTCTCGGAAGCTGGCGCAGCACGCTGATCATTGCGACTTCGATTCCGCTGGCGATTCTGACCTCCATCATCGCGCTGAGCGCCCTGGGCGAGACCATCAACATCATGACTCTGGGCGGCCTGGCGCTGGCCGTGGGAATCCTCGTCGATGATGCCACGGTCGAGGTCGAGAACATCAACCGCAACCTCGAACTGCATCCCGAGCAGACGCTGGACGACGTGGTGCTGGACAGCGCCGCGCAAATTGCAACCCCGGCGTTCGTCTCGACGCTGTCGATCTGCATCGTGTTTGCGCCGATGTTTCTGCTCTCCGGGGTAGCGCGTTACCTGTTCTTGCCGCTGGCGGAAGCCGTGGTATTTGCCATGCTTGCTTCGTACCTGCTTTCGCGAACCATCGTTCCGACCATGGCGAAGTATCTGCTGCGGCATCATCGTGAAAATCCCGAGCACACCCCGAGCCGTAATCCTCTAACCAGGTTTCAAAAGGGTTTCGAAGCGCAGTTCGAGAAGTTCCGCCTGGGCTATCACCAGGTGCTGGAAAGGGCGCTTCATCACCGAGCCATATTTCTGATGGGATTTTTCGCGGCTTCCCTGGGCTCCGTGGCGATTCTGATTCCGTGGCTAGGGCAGGACTTCTTCCCACCGGTTGACGCAGGAAGTTTCAAGCTTCATCTGCGCGGCCCGACGGGAATGCGTATCGAAGACACCGCCTTCCTCTGCGACCTGGTCGAAGACTCGATTCGCAAGCAAATCCCTGCAGCCGAAGTGTCGAGCATCATCGATAACATCGGCTTGCCTTACAGCGGCATCAATCTTTCGTACAGCAATTCGGCTCCGGTTGGCACATCGGACGCGGACGTGCTGGTCACGCTGACGCCGAAGCACCATCCCACGGCCGACTATGTCAACTGGCTTCGCGTGACCTTGGCGAAGCAATTTCCCGGCGTAACGTTTGCTTTTCTACCTGCGGACATCGTGACGCAAATTCTCAATTTTGGCTTGCCCGCGCCGATCGACATCCAGGTCATAGGCCGCGATCTCGAGGGCGACCATGCCTGGGCCAACGAAGTGCTGCGCGAGATCAAGTCCGTTCCCGGTACGGCCGATCTGCGGATTCAGCAGCCCTTCAACGAGCCTTATCTGAATCTGAGGATTGAGCGCACCAAGGCCCAGGAACTCGGTTTCTCGGCGCGCGACATCGCGCAGAACCTGCTGGTTTCGCTCAGCGGCAGCTTCCAAACAGCGCCCACCTTCTGGGTCGACCCCAAAACCGGTGTCAGCTACAACATCGAGAGCCAGACGCCGCAATACAACGCCGATACGATGCAGGACCTGGTCAACATTCCAGTCACCGGGACAAACCCATCCGCCCCGCCATCGCTGATGGCAAGCCTGGTTGCCATCAAGCGCGCCAACGGGATGGCGGTGGTTTCGCACTACGATGTGTCGCCCGTGATCGACATCTTCGGCACCAACTCGGGGCGCGACCTGGGCGGCGTCTCGCGCGACATCAACCGGATCATTCATGCCAATCTCAGCAAGCTGCCGCGCGGATCGCGGGTCATCGTGCGCGGACAGGTGCAGACCATGCGGGCGTCGTTTGTCGGCCTGCTGGTGGGTCTGGTGTTCGCGATCCTGCTCGACTATCTGCTGATCGTCGTGAACTTCCAGTCCTGGCTCGATCCCTTCATCATGATCTCCGCCTTGCCGGCGGCGCTGGCGGGAATCGCCTGGATGCTGTTCATTACGCACACCACGCTCAGCGTTCCCGCGCTGATGGGCGCCATCATGTGCATGGGCGTGGCGACGGCGAACAGCATTCTGGTGGTGAGCTTCGCCCGCGAGCAGATGGAGGCCGGCCAGGACGCGATGACGGCGGCCTTGCAGGCTGGCTTCACGCGCTTTCGCCCGGTGATTATGACCGCGCTGGCCATGATCATCGGCATGGTGCCGATGGCGCTGGGACTGGGTGATGGTGGCGAGCAAAACGCCCCGCTGGGCCGTGCGGTAATTGGTGGACTGCTTTTCGCGACGGTATCGACACTGCTGTTCGTTCCGACGTTCTTCAGTGTCCTTCATGGAAGAGACAAATCTAAGCAAACGCCGGAGCGCGGTTGAGAGTTGCAAAGGTAAAAGCGTTATGAGTGTGACCAAGAACATCTCCGTTGAGGTCGAGCCGGGCCCGGTGCAGGTGTTGCAACCAAAGCGGCCGCGGCACACCTGGCTGAAGCTGGTTCTTATTCTGGCCGTGGTCGGAGCAATTCTGTTCCTCGGAATTCGCTCGCGGATCAAGGACGAATCCAATCTGCGTGTGGTGGCCGAGCAAGCGGCGGTGCCTTCGGTTTCGGTGGTGCAACCGAAACGCGCTGCACCGGCACAGGAAATCATTCTGCCGGGAAGCGTTCAGCCGTTCATTTCGTCGCCCATTTACGCCCGCACCGATGGCTACCTGAAGAAGTGGTACTTCGATATTGGCGCGCACGTAAGAGCCGGGCAGTTGCTGGCTACAATCCAGGCGCCCGAGGTCGACGAGCAGCTGTCGCAGTCGCGCAGCACGCTGGCCACCGCCGAAGCCAACCTGAAGCTGGCCGAGATTACGCGCGATCGTTATCAGGGCTTGCTGTTGAAGCATGCGGTTTCACAGCAGGACGCCGACAATGCCAACGGAAGCTACGCCGCCAACAAAGCCATTGTCGACGCCGATATGGCGAATGTGCGTCACTATCAGGCGCTGGTCTCCTTCGAAAACGTGTACGCGCCCTTCGATGGCGTGGTGACCGCGCGTAACACCGATATCGGAGATCTCATCAACGCCGGCAGCAACACCGTGGCGAGAACAGATATGTTTCACATCGCGCAGACCGACACACTGCGCGTCTACATAAACGTTCCGGAGGAGTTTTGGCGAGGGATTAAGCCGGGAAACACCGAAGCCGATATCTCGCTCGCCGAATTCCCCGGCGAGATGTTCCCGGGGAAGGTCGTGCGTACCTCGGAGGCCATCAACGGAATCACCCGCACCCTGCTGACGGAAATTGATCTTCCTAACCCGAAAAATACGCTGCTGTCGGGTTCTTATGCGGAAGTGCATCTGAAAGTGCCGTCGCAAACGCCAACCTATCTGGTGCCAAGCAATGCATTGATCTTTCGGACCGACCACCTGCAGGTGGGCGTGGTGCGCAACGGCAAGGTGACGATCATAGACATCACTCCCGGTCATGACCTGGGTTCGGAGATCGAAGTTGTATCCGGCTTGCGAGCGGACGATCAGGTGGTGGTGAATCCGCCAGACTCTCTGGTCTCCGGGCAGGAAGTGAAGATCGTACAGGCGACGCTGCCGGGAGATGCGCACTGATGCATTGCTCAATCACATCACGACAAATCGCGTCTCGGCTGGGCATGGTTGGCCATCCTGGGGCTCATCGCACTAATCGGCTGCGCCGTCGGCCCCAAATACAAGACGCCCGCAACGCCCGCCCCTTCGGCCTACAAGGAGATCGGCGACTGGAAGACCGCGCAGCCGAATGATCAGAACCTGGGCGGCAATTGGTGGGAGATCTTTCAGGACCCGCAGTTGAACGACTTGGAAGCGCAAATCAACGTTTCCAACCAAAACTTGAAAGCTGCTGCCGCTCAGTACACGGAAGCGCGCGCCGTGCTGCGGTACGCTCGCGCCGACTATTATCCGACGCTCACCGCGACTCCCGCGGCCACCCGTCAGAAATACTCTGCGAATCGCGCACTGAACCTTGGCCGCGGGCTAACGTTCAACGACTATATCGTGCCGCTCAATCTCTCATACGAGACGAACGCCTGGGGACGGGTGAGCAAGAATGTCGAATCTTACCGCGAGCAGGCGCAGGCCAGCGCCGCCGATCTGGCGGTGGTGAATCTCAGCATGCACGCCGACCTTGCCGTGGATTATTTCTCGGCGCGGGCGCTCGATGCGGAAGAGAAACTGCTTCGCGACACCGTCGTGCAGTATGAGCAGGCGCTGCAACTGAATGAGGACCGCTATACCGGAGGCCTGGCTTCCGAAGTAGACGTCGAGCAGGCGCGCACCATCCTGGAAACCACGCGCGCACAGATGGTCGACGTTGGAGTCGCGCGCGCGCAGTACGAGCACGCGGTTGCCGTGTTGATCGGCAAGCCTCCCGCTGACTTCACGCTGCCTCCGCTGCCGTTGACGACGCCGCCGCCTCCCATTCCTGTGGGCCTTCCCTCTGAACTGCTGGAGCGGCGTCCCGATATTGCTGCTGCGGAGCGTCTCGTCGCATCGGCCAACGCTCAGGTCGGCCTGGCGAAACTCGCGTACTATCCAGTCATCAATCTCCTTGCCTCCGGCGGATTCGAAAGTGGAACCACCACCACTCTTTTTCAGGGACCTGCCGCATTGTGGGCCGTAGGGGCTTCCGCCACATGGACGGTCTTCGACGTTGGCCGTCGCCGCGCCCAGAGCGATCAAGCCATCGCCGCCTATGACTCGACCGTTGCTACTTACCGGCAAACCGTACTAACCAGCTTCCAGCAGGTGGAAGACAATCTGGCAGCATTGCGAATTCTGGAACAAGAGGCCGGCGTGCAGGCCAAAGCAGTCGACGCAGCGCAGCGCTCGCTCTCCCTGTCCAATACCAGATATGAAGGCGGCGTCACCAGCTATCTGGAGGTGATCACCGCGCAGAACGCAGCCTTGTCCGATGAAGTCACCGCGGTGAATATTCTGGGTCGGCGGATGGCGAGCGCGGTGCTGCTGATCGAGGCGCTGGGTGGTGGATGGGACCGCTCCAGCCTCCCGCAACGGCCCGAATGCTGCGGAAAGCTGGTGAGCAGCTCCGACCCTCCCCAGCAGACGAATCCGTAGTTTAGCGATTACTAGGCCCGAGCCGACACCGGTAGAGCGGCGCTTCAGCGCCGCGTCCCCCGATCTTTTTATAAAGAGCCCGCTTCAGCGGGCGGCACTCTGCCACCGGCTGAAGGCGACTCGGGCTACTGAAGCAAGGTCGGTACGCGGGCCTGATTTGCTGACCTGCCGTTAAGCTTGGGTTAAGGTTTCCGGCTGCATACTGGGAGACCGGTGAACAGGAGTGGCAGTATGTCAAAATCAGTCGCACAGAAAGCCATCCAATTCGTTCTTCTCGTACTCGTAATCGTTCTCGGCCCTTGGGCCCTCGCACAAACTGATTGGACCGTCACCAGGACTTTCCAAGTCGGCGGCGAAGGTGGATGGGATTACATCACCGTCGATCCCGGCACCCATCGCCTCTATGTAACGCGGTCCACGCACACCATGGTGATCGATGGTGAGAGCGGAAAGACCATCGCCGACATCCCCGGCCAGAAGCGTTCCCATGGCGTCGCGCTTGTGCCGGCGGCAGGTCGCGGTTTCATCACCGATGGCGGCGGTGACGGCGCCATCGTCGTCTTCGACCTCAAGACGAATGCGATTCTTGGAACGATTCCCGCTCTGCCCGACGCGGACGGAATCATCTACGACAAGGCGACCAATCTTGTGCTGGCCACTTCGGGCGACAAGAATGCCTTGATCACGTTGGCTCCTGAGGTTGATCCCAAGAGCGGCAAGATCGACGCGCCGATCGAGCTCGGCGGCGCCCCTGAATTCCTGGCTGCCGACGGTGCGGGCAAAGCGTACGTCAATCTGGAAGACAAAAGTCTGGTTGCCGTCGTCGACCTGAAGCAACGAAAAGTGATCGCCCGCTACCCGGTCGCGCCCGGTGGGACGCCGGTCGGCATGGCGATAGACACGAAGAAGCGGCTTCTCTTCGTCGGCTGCAGAAATCCGCAGAAGCTGATCGTGATGAACGCGGACACAGGGAAGATTTTGGCTGACTTGCCCATCAGCACCGGCGTCGACGCAACCAAGGTCGACGGGTCGCAGGCGTTCGCCAGCTGCCGCGATGGCAAGCTCCACGTTGCCAGTGAAACCTCGCCAGGAAAATTCGAGATCGTACAGGTCGTCGTCACCCCCGAGGGCGCCAGAACCATGACCGTCGACACTGCTACCCACACCCTCTATCTGCCGACCGCGGAACTCGAACCACCGGCGAAGCCGGGAGGGCGGCCAACATCGAAACCCGGTACGTTCAAGATCGTTGTGGTCAGTCGAGGCCAGAAGTAGCTGGTTCTTTGTCCGCGAATGTGGCGGCTGGAGTCGGCGCAGATGATCCCGACGGCTGCTTGGCCAGGGGCAATTCGACAAGAATCGTTGTGCCACATTGTGGGACGGACTTTGCGCTGATGCTGCCGCCGTAGGCTTCGATCAGCGTCTTCGAAATCGCCAGGCCCAGCCCGTAGCCGCCGGTGCCGCGCGCGCGCGAGCTGTCGCCACGATAGAACCTGTCGAAAATATGCGGCAGGTCGGCGTCGGAGATTCCCGGCCCTCGATCTTCAATCTCAACCCGTCCGTGCGAAGCGTCGCTGGAAAGCTGCATCCTGACCTCGCTGCCGCGAGGGCTATAACGAATAGCGTTCTCCAGAAGATTGCTCCAGACGAGTCGCAGATCGTCGACGTCGCCTCGCATATAAGCGGGAGCTTGGCCGGTAAACTCCACGCGCACGCCTCGCTCGCGGGCTACAGGAGCGAGCATGTCGATCGCGTTCCGGCAACTGCTTGCAATCTCCACCAGCTCAAGCTCGCGCTTCCCCGCCGATGCCTGTTCCGCGCGCGCCAAGCGCAACATCAAATGCACCAGCGTCTCCAGGCGGTCCAGATCGGCGAGCGCCTGTTCCAGCCCAATACGATATTGTTCCGCTGTCTGAGGCCGCTGCAGGAGCAATTGCAATGTCGACTTCAGAATCGCCACCGGCGTCTTCAGCTCGTGCGCGGCATTGGCCACAAAATCCCGCTGCTGATTGAAGGCGCGGCTCAAACTCTCCAGCATGCTGGTCATCGTGTCGGTCAGCGGCACGAGCTCGGTGGTATTCAGCACTTCCTGACTTGGGCTGAGCTGCCAGTGAGAAGGAGAAACCTGGGCTGCGCTCTCGGCGAGGTCCGCCAATGGCCGAAGCCCGCGCCGCATTCCCCAAATCGCGAAGCCCACCCCAACGAGCAGCAGGACGGCGGTTCCCACGGCCGTGTAGACTCCCGCGACCACAACCTGATGATTGAGCTGATCGAGCGGCGAGGCGTAGCTGACAATCAGCGTGTCATTGGTGTGTACGTCGGGCTCGCGATCGAACACAGGAACCTGGAAGCGCGCGACCCGATAACGGAGGTTGCCAAACTCGAGGTCGTGGTATCCATTCTGATGGACGTCGCCGAATGCCGGCACGCGGTCCCAATCAGGCGATTGGGCGACGACCGCACCCCCTGACGTGGTGACTTGATACAGGTCGGGATGGTTTGGCTCCAGAGGCGGGGGAACGAGATCGTTCTCGAAAATCAGCCGTGGCGGACTTTCTTCGGAATATCGAACCAACGCGGCGATACTCATGGCACGCTCCTGCAACGCGTTGTCGAAGGCGCGTCGCAGCAGACGGCGGTTCAAATAGACCGAGCCTCCGACCAGTCCGGTGGCGAGCAGCAGCTGTGAGATCACAACCGTTGCAATGAGCCGCCGCTGAATCGAAGTTCTGGGCATGTCAGTCGCGAAGAATGTATCCCTGACCCCGCAAAGTATGAATCAGGCGCGTCTGGTTGCTGTCGTCGAGCTTGCGCCGCAGCCCGGAAATATAGACCTCGATGACATTGCTGAACCGCTCCCAATTGAAGTCGTAAAGGTGTTCGAGCAACTCGGTCTTCGACACCACCGCGCCCGCGCGAAACGCCAGATACTCGAGGACACGGTATTCCATCGCCGTCAGTTCAATGCGCTGACCATCGCGCTGCACGCTGCGGTCGGCGGTATTCACTTCAAGCTTGCCGACTTTAAGCACAGGCAGGCTCTGTCCTTTGCCGCGACGGACGAGAGCTTTGCAACGCGCCAGCAGTTCACCCAGATCGAACGGCTTCGCCACGTAATCGTCCGCGCCGGTATTCAGGAGCGCAACGATTGATTCTTTCTCGTCGCGAGCCGTGAGCACCAGAACCGGCACCGACGACGTCTGCCGAAGACGCCGCAGCACGCTGGAGCCATCGAGCTTGGGCAGCATGAGATCGAGAACCACCAGATCGTACTGGTTGGTCTGCGCCATGAAGAGGCCATCCTCGCCGTCGGAGGCGATGTCGACGGCATAGCCCGCGCCTTCGCGCAGGCCACGCGCAACGTTTTGCGCCAGTCGTTCCTCGTCCTCGACCACCAAGGCCCGCATATAGTGCGAGTTTACCGCCAACGGCCTGCAAGACCTATAGACGTGCGAGGTGCTCTGCTTTCAGCTTCCCTTAAGGTTTGATCTGCGATGCTGAGGTTCGGAGCGCTGTGTATCGGAGCTGCCAATTGCTGTTGGTCGTAGCGGGTTTGCAGCTCGCAGGCACACCTTCGTTTGCGCAGACGATGCCTGCGGCATTGCAGACTGCGCCGGCACAGAGCACGGCTGCGCCGATTGCCCTGACTCTGGCCGAAGCCATCGCCCGCGCAAAGGCGAATAGTCCGCAGTTTCAAGCTGCGCTGGTGCAACTGGGCATTGCTCGCGAGGACCACGTACAAGCCCGCGCGGCGCTGCTGCCCAACGTGGATTACAACAACGGCTACATCTACACCGAAGGCAACAGAACCGCGAGTGGCCGCTTCATCGCTAACAACGGGGTGCATGAATACCTGAGCCAGGGCGCGGTGACGCAAAACGTCGGGCTGGCTCAATATTCTGAATATCGGCGTACCTCTGCGGCGAGGGCACTGGCGCGCGCGCGCGCTGATATAGCTGCCCGAGGGCTGACCGTGACCGTGGTCCAGGCGTACTACTCGGTGCAATCGGCGGAAGCGAAGTTGGCAAGCACGCGGGCTGCAGCCGAGGAGGCGCAGCGGTTCCTGCAAATCACGCGCGATCTGGAGCGCGGCGGCGAAGTGGCGCATGCCGACGTCATCAAGGCGCAACTCCAGGCGGATGCGGAACAGCGAACGCTGCAGGACGTGAGGCTTGTGGCCGAAGAGGCGCGATTAAGTTTGGCGGTCCTTGTCTTCCCCAACTTCTTTCAGGATTTCACGCTGGCTGATGCTTTGAGCGCAGCTCCGGTGCTGCCGCCGATGGTAGACGTCCAGCGGATGGCAGAGAAGAACAATCCCGAACTGGCTGCCGCGTTCGCTGCGGTGGACGTAGCTAATCGGCAGGTGCAGTCAGCCGAAGCTGCGCACCTCCCGACGCTCGTGCTGAACTACTACTACGGAATCGACGCCAACGAATTCGCCCGATACACGGTCTTCGGCGCCCCCAATCTCGGCTATTCGGCAATCGCAACTCTCAACATTCCTGTCTGGCATTGGGGCGCGATCGAAAGCCGGGTGCGGCAGGCGGAATTGCAGCGGCAGCAAGCCAAGGTTGAGTTGAGTGCGGCGCAGCGGCGGGCCGTCGCCGACCTGAAGACTTTTTATGCCGAGGCCGAAACAGCGCGCAACCAGCTCGAGAGCTTGCACACCAGCGCCGACCTCGCCGCGGAAAGCCTGCGCCTGACCAATCTCCGATACAAGGCGGGCGAGGCAACGGCGCTCGAAGTGGTAGACGCGCAGAACACCTTGACAGCAGCGCGAACCGGCTACAGCGACGGCGAATTGCGATACCACGTCGCGCTCGCGAACTTGCAGACACTAACGGGGAGCTTCTGACCTTGAGCAGCGGATCACAGAAGCGAAGGGTTGCGCTTGGCGCGTTTGCGGTAATCGCGATCGTGCTGTGCGTGGCGTGCGCGAAGAAAGAAGAGACGCCGGAGCCGATCGTCACCGTGCAAACGGCGCCGGTACAGCGCGGCACCATTCAGCAGATTGTCACTTCCGAAGCCATCCTGTTTCCCATCCAGCAAGCCGCGATCACTCCGAAGATCAGCGCACCGGTAAAGAAGTTTTATGTGAACCGCGGTGATCGCGTGCACCAGGGACAACTGCTTGCGGTGCTGGAAAATCGCGACCTTGAAGCCGCCACCGTCGACAATCAGGGCGCTTATGAGCAGGCGCAGGCCGCATATGCGCTGGAAACTTCATCGGCGTTGCCCGAGGAATGGCAAAAGGCCGAGCTCGACGTCAAGACCTCCAAGGAAGCGCTCGATGCCGAGCAGAAGGTCTTCGATAGCCGGCAACAGCTCTTTCGCGAGGGAGCGCTGGCGCGCAAAGAACTTGACGCCTCCGCCGTGTCGCTGGCACAGGCGAAGGCTCAATACCAAATCGCAGAGAAGCACCTGATGGCCCTGGAATCGGCGGGCAAGAAGGACCAACTGAAGGCCGCCAAGGGACAGCTCACCAGCGCGCAAGGTAAATATGAAGGCGCAGCCGCGCAGTTGGCCTACAGCGAAGTTCGCAGCCCTATCGACGGCGTTGTCACCGACCGCCCGAATTACGCGGGCGAGATGCCGGCGGCGGGCGCGCCACTGCTCACCATCATGGAAACAGCTACGGTGGTGGCGCGCGCACACATCCCGCAGAGCCAGGCCGCGCTGTTGAAGGTCGGCGACGCGGCCACCATCACCGCTGCAGGCGACATTCATGTCAGCGCGAAAGTCTCGCTGGTCAGCCCGGCGCTCGATCCCGGCAGCACAACCGTGGAGATTTGGGTACAGGCAGCAAACCCCGATGGCCGGCTGCGGCCGGGTTCCGCGGTGACGGTGTCCATTATTGCCAGCACCTTGAAAGACGTCGTGGTCGTACCCGCCTCGGCACTGCTGAAAACTCCAGAAGGTGCGAGCACCGTGATGATCGTGCGCGACAACCGTGCTCAGCAGGTCGCTGTTGAGAGCGGCGTCCGCGAAGGCGACAAGCTGCAAATCGTTCGCGGACTCGCCGGCGGAGAGACGGTGATCGTCAACGGCGCCTACGGGCTGCCTAACAACACGCAGGTAAAGGTCGCATCGACTGGTGAGGAGCAGGGACGCGCTGCGCCGGGTAAGGAGAGCGACTAAGTGCCCTCCCGGTTGCAGGAGTGGTTTCGCCAACTCCGCACGCCCAGCAGCACCGACGAGCGCTACTGGTTTACGCGCTATTCGAAGTCGCTGGTCTTTCTTGTGCTTATCCTGGCGATGGCGGGCGCATACCTGGCGTTTACCATCCCGATCTCGGTTTTCCCCACGACAGATTTTCCCCGCGTCATCATCGGCGTCGATAACGGCGTTATGCCGATCAACCAGATGATGGTCACCATCACGCGTCCGCTGGAAGAGTCGGTCAACACCGTTCCGGGATTGCAGCAGGTGCGCTCGATCACCAGCCGCGGCTCGGCCGAGATCGATCTGTTTTTTGACTGGCGCGAGGACATGGTGACCACGCTACAACTGGTCGATGCGGCTGTCTCGCAGGTGAGAGCTGAGTTGCCGGCGACGGCGGTGATCCAAACGCATCGCCTCAACTTTGCCAGCTTTCCGATTCTCGGCTATAGCCTCACCTCTGACACTGTGGCACAAACTCAGCTCTGGACGTTAGCGACCTACGACCTGAAGCCGCGGCTGAATCGCCTCGACGGTGTGGCCAGCGTGATTGTCCAAGGCGGACAGGAACCGGAGTTCCACATCACCCCGGATGCGGCGAAGCTGGTCGCGACGAATGTCACAGTGTCAGACATACTCGACTCGGTCCGCCGCACCAACCTTATCGACTCGCCCGGGCTGCTCCCGGAGAATCACCAGCTCTATCTGACGCTCATCGATGGGCAAGTTACCGATCCGGCGCAGCTGGGCAACATCGTCATTAAGACGACCCCGATCGGCGCGCCGGTGCGCGTGGGTGATGTGGCCAAAGTCGAGCCGGGCGTCAAGCCGGTCTACACCATCGTCACCGCGAACGGCAAACCAGCCGTGCTGCTGAACATCAATCGCCAGCCACAAAGCAATACGGTCGCGGTCGCCGATGAAGTGCACAGTGAGATCGAAAACATCCGCCAGGAATTGCCTCCGGGCATTCAGATCCAGCCCTTTTACGATCAGTCGGAGATTGTTACCGAGTCCATCAAGAGCGTGCGCGACGCGATCATCATTGGATTGATTCTGGCATCCGCGATCATGGTGCTGTTCCTGCGCGATTGGGGCACCTCGCTGGTGGCCGCGCTCGTCATCCCGGCCACGGTGCTGGTTACGTTCATCGTGCTGAAGATGTTGGGCGAGAGCTTCAACCTGATGACGCTGGGTGGCCTGGCGGCGGCGGTAGGCCTGGTGATCGACGACGCGATCGTAGTGGTGGAAAACGTCGCTCTGCACCGCGACGCCGGACAAGGCCGGCTGCAGGCGATTCACAGCGCGCTATCGGAAATCACCGTGCCGTTGGTCGGCTCAACCATCACGCCGATCGTCGTCTTCCTGCCCTTAATCGCGATTACCGGCGTGACCGGCGTGTTCTTTCGCGCGCTCGCGATCACCGTTGGAGCGTCGCTGCTGGCCTCGCTCGGCCTGGCGTTGACTTGGACGCCGACGCTGAGCCAGTACTTCATCCACCGGGCACATAACGCTGAGGCGGCAACCGGGAGGACCGAGCAGGAGCGGCTCCTGGCGGCCGAAGAGGCCAGCGTCGGCCCGCGGTTTCGCAAGGTCGTCGATTTCTATGAGCGCTCGCTGCGCTTCGCTTTAGATCGTCCCCGCTGGATTGCTGCCTTCGCGGGTGTGCTGGTGGTTGCGTCTTTCCTCTGCTACAAAGCGCTCGGCACTGACCTGCTTCCTGCGATGGATGAAGGCGGTTTTGTGCTCGACTACATCACGCCGCCGGGGACCTCGCTGGAAGAAACCAATCGCATGATCACGCACATCGAGCACATGATCAGCCAGATTCCCGAGGTGCAAGGCTACTCGCGGCGAACCGGCCTGCAACTCGGCCTGGCCGCGGTGACCGAAGCCAACACCGGCGACATTGCTGTGAAGCTCAACCGCAAGCGCCGTCGCAGCGTTGACCAGATCATGGAAGATCTGCGCCAGAAGATTAACCAGCAGGAGCCGGGGGTTGACGTCGAGTTCACCCAGGTCTTGCAGGACATGATTGGTGATCTTTCGAACGCGCCCGAGCCCATCCAGATCAAGCTGTTTTCTCCCGATGCGACGTTACTGCGCACCTGGGCGCCTCGCGTGGCTGATGGCATTTCGAAGGTGTCCGGAGTGGTCGATATTCTGAACGGCATCGACAACACCGTCAGCGGTCCGGCGACGGTGTTCAAGGTGAATCCCACGGTAGCCGCGCATGCTGGGTTCACGCCGGAAGAAGTCGCACTCGACGCCTCCGCCATTTTGGAAGGCGAGCCTTCCACCGCGCCGGTTATAGCGCAGGACATCGCCTATACCATTCGCGTTCGCTATCCCGACACGAACCGCAGCTCGTTAGCGGCGATGAGCAACACGCTGCTCAATAGCGCCAGCGGCCACACCGCAACCTTGGGTGCGCTGGCGAGTATTTCGCAAGAGCCCGGGCAGACGGAGATTCGCCGTGAGAACCTGCAGCGCGATGTCGTCGTCACCGCGCGACTCGAAGGCCGCGACCTGGGCAGCGCCGTGGCGGCGGTGCAGAAGGTGGTGAACGACTTGCATCTGCCAGCGTCCATTCGCGTGGTGTACGGCGGCACCTACGCCGAACAGCAACAGTCGTTTCACGATCTGCTGACCGTGCTGGTGCTGGCGATTCTTCTCGTCTTTCTCGTATTGTTATTTGAATTTCGTACGCTGGCTGCGCCGCTGGCGATCCTCGCGTCGGCGCTGCTTTCTACCTCCGGCGTCCTGCTCGCGCTGCTCATCACCGACACGACCTTCAACATCGCCTCATTCATGGGATTGATTATGGTGATCGGCATCGTGGCCAAGAACGGCATTCTGCTGCTCGATGCCGATCAGCGCTTTCGCGCTTCCGGAATGTCGGCATACGATGCCATGATTCAGGCGGGCCGGCGACGTTTGCGCCCGATCGTGATGACGGCCATGGCCGCGATCGCCGGCATGTTGCCGCTGGCGCTCGCGCTGGGCACCGGTTCGCAGATGCTGCAACCGCTGGCAATCGCAGTCATCGGCGGCATCTCGATCTCGATGGTGCTGTCGCTCATCATCACTCCCGCTGTTCACTATTACTTGACCGGAGAAAACTCGCACGGCTGAGGAGCACAAAGTGTCCCGTGGCGTTACGATTGGTGGGTTGAGCACGACTGCCTGTGGGCAATTGCGGACTGCCGACTTAGGCCGCCCGTCCCATTGTGGGAAGGACTACAGTTTTGATCTCAAAATTCAGCTCCCGACGCCGCTGGCGAGCTCTGCTAGGCACACCATAGTGGGCCCGCAACTTGCGCATGGTTGGCAAACGGTAACCCCTCGGCCTATGAATCTTAGTTCTACTGTGCAGCGGAATCCGGCCAAATGGGGCCTATTAAGGCTCAGATTTCACTAGCACTTTTGCGTTATAGAGTCTTATAATTTCGTGCCGTAAGCTGAGAACTAGAGTACTATTAGTAACCTCCTACAGTGGAGGAGCCCAGCGCCATTTTCGACTGGGAGAGGTGTCTCAGCTCAGGAGCTCTAGGATGATCTCACTCTGGCCGTCCACAATTAACTCTTTGAACGACTCCCTGTCCGCCCTGCATGGCAGCTTGGGCAAGATTAAGGCTGCCAAGTCGGTCGACCTCTCGGAAGTCATTGAGCAACTAAAGGCAGCTGCGGAATCTTCTCGCAATCTGCGTGCCCTGGTCTTGGCGGAATTGCCGGAAGCGTCATGGCAAAACCGTGAAGAACTGGACGGGATTGTTGAGGAAATTTCCAAGCGCATCGAAGCCCGCAATCTGGAACAGAAGCGCCTCCGTCTCACCGGTCTGGCGACTCAGCTGGAGCGGGGTACGATTGTGCATCGCCGAACCGTCCGCCAAAATCAATTGCAACAGCTTCGCGATCAGGCGGTGAAGGAACTGCGTACCCAAGCCGCTCTGCCGAATCCCCCGACGATGCCTGGACCGGAAGCGGACGAATGGATCGATTGGGCTTGCAAGTTGAAGGAACCGGAGGACGCTGAGGCACTGCAGACTCTGCGCAACGGGTTCGTTCGGCTTGACGAATTTATTGCGAACCTCGAACCCGAAATGTGGACGGTCAAGAAGGAAGTCTTGGCGTAGGAGGTTATATGAGTTCGATGTGGGCCTCCGCACTCACGTCTCTAGACGATTCTTTGGCCGCTCTCGACGCCGTCACCCAACAGTTCGAGGCGGCCACACCGGTCGACCTGCCGCAAGCGATCGAACGCCTGAAAGGGGCGGCGGAATCTTCGCGCGGCGTACGGGCCTACGTTTTATCCGAGCTGCCCGACGCTGACTGGCAGGACCGTCAAGGGCTCGACGGACTGCTGGAGGCTATCGATGTCCAGCATCGGCGCTCCGAGATCCTGGCCCTGGCTACCGAACTGGAGCGCGGCAACATTGTCCATCGCCGTGCGGCGCGCGTTACTCAATTAAATGAACTCCGCACCGAAGCAATCGAAGAGCTGCGGAAGCTTGCCGCCTCGGAAGCTGCTCCGCCCAACCTGCCCGGTCCGGCAGCGGATCGTTGGATGGATTGGGCTTGCGCTTTGCAGGAGCCTGACGACACGGCGCCGCTGCAATCTCTACGGTCTGGATTTCCTTGGCTTGACGAATTCGTCGCCGCGCTGGAGCCAGGCATGTGGGTGCCGGCAACTCCTGCGGCGTCGCAAACTCCTGCACCACAGGTCACGGCCGAAGTACCGAAGCCATCTGTAACCGCGCCTGCGGTGACAGCAGCTGTGATGGCAGGCGCGGCCGCTGCTGCTGCTCCTGCGCTTGCTCCAGTGGCAATGCCGGCACCTTCGCCAGCGGCAGCGCCGGTCGCAGTAACCGCCGCATCGGTAGCGCCACCCGCGCCGGCAGTAGTCGCCGCACCGGCAATTGATCCCGTGGCCGCCGCCGCCCACGAGATGGAGCAGCGGAAGACGCGGCTCTTGGCTCTGGCCACCGAGTTGGAACGCGGCAGCGTCGTTCATAACCGCGCAATCCGCGTGACCCAGGTGAACCAGCTGCGAGAGCAGGCCATTCAGGAATTGCGGTTTCAGGCTGTAGTAGCCCGGGAACCGGCGACCCTGCCTGGACCCGAGCCGGACAAGTGGGTCCAGTGGGCGTGCACTTTAGAGGAACCGGACGACGCCGAAGCTCTGCAGACACTGCGGGACGGCTTCGTGCACTTGGACGAGTTCGTGGCTAATCTGGAACCCGACATGTGGGTGCCGGCCGGGCCGCCTCACCCAGTTGTGGCGACATCGACCGAAGCCTCGCGCGATGCAGCGCAACATGAAAAACCTCGCGGAGAAACTGGGGAACACGAAAAGCCTCAGAGCCCGGCTAAGGTCCTTAAGCCCGCCGCGGCAACGGCAGCGTTCTCCCGCGTGCTGGCTTCGGCCAAGAGCGGCGCATCAGGTCTATCCGAAAATCTTCCGCCAAAGCTTGCTTCCTTCTGGCGGGCAAAATGGCGCATTTTGTTGCCGGGCGCAGTGCTGCTGGTTGTTCTGCTAGCAGCCATGCAGTGGCAGCTACACAGAACTCACGCCAGCAATAGCCCAGTTCGGACTGCCGAGGCGAAGACCCCGGACACTGCGGAAGTCGTGCCGCCTGTTAATCCGGCTGCTTCGGCCTCCACGACCACGGCTCCGGCAGCGCGTCCGCCGGACGTGAAAGACAAGAACGCAAACTCCAAGAGCCAGGTCGGCGATGCGAAACCGGCGCCTGCTCCGCCACCGCAGCAGGAAAAGCAAGTAAACGTTCTCAACGACGGCTCATTGCGTACTCCACAAGCGATGCCTAAGACCGCCGTAAGAACCGAAGAAGTTGCCACGGCCGAGGCGCCGGGATCGGTTCCGGGGGCCTTACCGGGTGGGGTTTCGGGCAACGTTACCAACGTGGTCAAAGATGTTCCTGTGTCGACACCTAGACTGCCACAGCAGAAAATCCGGGTTTCTTCCGGGGTTGCGCAAGGTCAATTGATCCACCAGGTCCAACCGGCTTATCCACCGCAGGCGAAACTGGCTGGGATCAGTGGAACGGTGGTATTGCAGGCTGTCGTCAGCAAAGACGGAACGGTCCAAAACGTGAAGGCGTTGCGTGGGCCACCAATCTTGATTCAGCCGGCAGTCGACGCCGTAAGACAATGGCGTTACAAGCCGTTCGCGGTGAACGGCGAGGCCGCGGAGGCGGAGGTCGAGATCAACCTTAAGTTCGCTTCTCAGTGAGTTTCAACGAACACTGAAGGCTACTGAGTTAGAACTTTGAGACCAATGTCGCGGGCATCACGCATCTGTTGATGCTCGCCGAAACGTGACTGGCCGACACGGCCAATTCGGGGAACGTGCCAAGCTGGTTTCGTATTAGGACAAAAACCCATTTCAATTCTCCCGAATGTCAGCCAGAATATATGCTGACAGTCTATGTCTTTTCCCCTTCATACGACGCTGGCGGAACTCGACACCAATGTTCAGGCGATCGAGTCTCAGCTTGACCGTCTCGCAGCGGCTCTGCAAATCAATGAGGAACGGCTAATCCAAACGTTCCAGGCCGCTTGCCAGACCGCGGCCACGCTGGATGGGCAGATTCACGCTGAGCAGCCGGATGCTCGATGGGCCGATCGCAGCGCCTTGGAGCATCTGATCCAGGAATTGAAAGCTGCGGCTGAGGAGAGGCTCAATCAGCAGCGCCGCGCCAGGCTGCTCGAGCTTGCGGGTGAGCTCGATTCCGGCCGGGTCAAACACCGCCTCGAATCTCGCACCACTCTGCTGAACAAATTGCGCTCCCAGGCTGTCGAAGAGCTGCGTGCGCAAGCGGCGCGACCCGGGGCGGCGAAAGAGCTTCCTGGTCCGAATACAAACGAGTGGCTCATCTGGGCGTTCGACCTGCAGGACGACAAGGACGCCGAAATCCTCGCTATTCTGGGCGCAGATTTTCCTGCGGTTGAGCATTTCACCGCCGAGATGGAGGAAGGCTACTGGGTCCGAGGAAAAGAACGAGATAGCTCGCGGGGCGATGGGCAGGCGCCGGCGGGAAAATCGGCCGCCACCTCGCCACCCAGCTCCGCTGCCGGAAGCTCGACTGGCAAATCCCACAATGTGGCAGTCGGTGCTACGAGCAAAACCCAGGCCACCGATTACGTCGAAGTGCTTTCGCGTCCCTATCAGCGGCCGTCGGCTCCGGCCTCCGCCGTGCCCGAGAAATCTCCCGAAGTGGCTACCGTAGCTGCGCCGGCGCAACAGCAGTCTGAGCCGGCTGCAGCTCAAGCGCAACGCCGCTCCGAGCCGGTTCCGGCGCCTGTCCCAACCGCGGTCCGCGCTAATGCGGCGCCCAGCGAACCTGCGGTTGAGAGACCCGCCAAGGAGCAGGGGCCTGCCGCCCAGGCACAGCCGCTGATCTCCGAAGCCGTCGAAGCCGAGACCCAGATCGAAACTGAGAAGCCTGACTCGCTCCTCGGTGGACTTGTTTCACGCAAGCGGCCGGGAGTTACCTGGGCGATAGCAACCGGCTTCCTGGCCCTGAGCGCTTTGCTCTTCGGCGTTATCTATTATCTGCATGGCGGTAGCAGCACTAAGCCGAACCCAACGGTTGAAGCCGCAACCGCCAATGTCGCCACTACGCCCAACGCTGACTCTCCTGCCGGAAGCGTGGGGAACGCTTTAGCCGCATCGCCCGCAGGGCCGGGTACAAATACCCCGAATGCCGCGGCGAACCCTTCCGCGGATGGCGCCGGCAAGAATTCACTGCTTCACAAGCAGCCGGCAGAAGGTCCCCAGGACAGCATTCTTCTCAGCCTGGAGAATTGCGATCGCGGCAATCCCAAGATCATCCAGTGCTGGGGCTATGCTTCCAACCTCGGCGGCGCCAACTCGCGCGTCTCGCTTGACCGGGTCGACGTGGTCGATGGCAAGGGAAACAGTTTCAGCCTGGACCGCAAAGGTCAGTTCGCTTTTCCGACTGGCCCGAGCTCGTCGATCCCTCCCGGCTCGCGCGTAAAATTCACGGTCACCGTGCCCGACGCCGATATCGAGGCCCGTACGCTTACGCTCTACATGGACCTCAGCAATCCTCGTAGCCTCGAGTACACCTTCCGCAACGTTCCCGTCGCCGAATAAGGCACCGCTACCAAACGCTTCGCATCGTCACAATCGCGCACGCAACCAGCACGCGCAGCGAAATCTTCTTACCGCAGCGACTTCAGATAAGCGAGCACGGCCTCGGCGTCGGAGCGCGTCATATGGAACTTGGGCATGGGATCGTCGAGCGGCTTGCCATCGATCCAAACCGCGGTGGTCAGCAGCGTGATCATTCCGGCGTCGTTTGCCGGGGGCGTTCCCGCCAGTCGCGGAGCGTTGATCGGCCAGTGCGAAACCGGCTGCGCCGGCAGATAGGGAACGGGCGCGCCCGCAAGCCAGCGGCTACGGTCCAACTCACCGTTCGCCAGCCGCGGCGTGTGACACGTGCCGCACATGGCGACGTCTTCCACAATGTACCTGCCGCGCGAAACTGCATCGCCGCTGCCTGACGCTTGCTCCGCGCCGCCCCTCGGTTCCTGGGCGGTGAGACCAGAGCCATACGAGACAAGAAGTGCAACTGCCGTGACCGACACGCATGCCATGAAGCATCCAACCAGACTGCTACGGCGCGACTCTCCCAACCGCATGAAATTTTCCTCCAGTTTCTCTCAACATTCTCCACGGCAGCGCCGTCGGGCGGAAGCGAAAAATCCCGCAGCGCTGGCCGCGGCGACTGCATCAACCGCGCGCGTTAGAATTCGGCAGAAGGAGAACGCCATCGCATGTATTTCGAGATTCAAGCTGACGATCCCGCACGCGCCATCCGATTCTACTCCGCAATCTTCGGATGGGGCTTCACCGAAGAGCCGGGGCTTTCCGTCGCCTACTGGCGAATCCAGGCGCCCCCCGACCGCGGCCGTTGCAGCAGGCCGCCCGGCCAAAGCCCCACAGTGTGGGACGAACGCATTCGTCTGCTCGTTCGAGGTGAGACGCTTCGATGAGGTTGCACAGCGAATCCTCCAACTGGGAGGCATGACCGCGCTCGGCAAGTTCGCCGTACCGGGAAAATGCTGGCAAGGCTATTTCCTCGACCCGGAAGGCAACACCTTCGGAATCTTCGAGCCGGACGAAAACGCTGGACGATAGCTTCACCGCCGATCGGAATTGGAAGCAATGCGGGTGCCCGAGGATCGCCTTCATTACGACACTGCCGGGTCGCGTGCAGAAGACACGAACGCGAATCTGTGACGTCAGGCTCTCCGTCCCGTTTTCTCTTCAGGTTTGATGTTGCCGGCTGCTATCATCCCGCTTCACATCGGAGGGACTATGCGCAAACTTCTCGTCGTGATCGGCGTGGTGATGTTGGCAGCGGGACTGGCAGGGGCTTCGCAGCAGTCGGACGCGATGGCGCCGGTGCATCGGTTTGTGGACGGCTTCAACAAAGGCGACATCAAGATGGCGCTGGCAGCCTGCGCCGATCAGGCATCGGTCATCGACGACTTCGCTCCCTACCACTGGGACGGCGCCGGCGCCTGCTCGGCCTGGGCACAAGCCTACGATGGCTGGGCGAAGAAGAACGGTATCACCGAAGGCGCGGTCTCCCTCGGAAAGGTGCGAACCATCGAGGTTGAGGGCGACCACGCTTATGCGGTCGTGACCGCCGGCTACACCTGGAAGCAGAACGGCAAGCCGATGAGGGAAATCGGCGCCACCTTTACCTTCGCCCTGCATAAGAGCGAATCCGGCTGGCTCATCACCGCATGGACCTGGTCGAACCCGTAACCACGTCCGCAGGCCGGTACCGAATCAACCTGGAATCATGCTCATGCTGGGTGCCCCATTCAAGGCCGTCTTTTGGCCTTGAGTGGGGGTTTCGTGGGAAACAAGCAGACAGAGCTAGTTCACTGGAAAACGCCGCTCAAGCTTAGCTTGAACGGGGCACCCGAGTCTTCACCTGGGCCACCTGCCGTCCGGACCATACAGATGGCCGTAAATACCGGCGGAAGCCCGCCCGGCTCCGGGTCTCCTATGGCTAAGCAAGTGGACAACGCCGCACTCCGCGCCACCGGCGCTTACAGTCGGCAGCGGCTATGTAGCTGCTGTTGGGATGATTCTGCTACGCGGGAAAAGATTTCTTTTTTCTGAACACGGGCGTCCGCCAACGCTACTCTGATCGCGATGACCCAGTCCCGCCACGCGGGACGGCAGATCATAGCCCAGCGCTTCAGCGCTGGGTACGCATAGTGTTGGGATCCCGAGTCCCGTAGGGACGGCACAACCCAGCGCCGAATCGGATTGATGTCGCGGGTTCCTCACCACGAAACGAAAAGCCCCACCCGAGCAAACGAAGTTCGGGATGGGGCACCCACGTTGTAGGCTGCGCCACCCTAAACGTCCTCAAAGGCCCCCTTCAGTTTACTGATCAACTTAGATACTGATTCCTTGGTCTTGGCAGTGAGCTCACGGCCATCCTGTCCGGAAAGTTCTGAGTATCTTCGCGCCAGTAGAATCTTATCGACGCCAGCGCGTTTAATGAATTTAGTGGGACTCTCACCGGACTGCGGGACCAACTGTTCGTCATATTGTTTAAGAAGGCTCTTAAAGTCATCTGGCGAAAAGAGATCTTCAATGCCTGCCGCGTGATCCGGTTGGACGATGCGGCGTTCATCCAAGCCAAGTTCCTTAATCAATTTATCTCGTGCCGCATTGCCCAAATCGTCCCGATCAAGGAGCACGACGAACGATAGCCCCCACCCTACAAAGAGAGACGCCAAGGTCGTGGTGGACATGGCGCCCATGCTAGGAAATATTCCGCACCTGACCGTGAAATCGTGCCCTAAAATCTTGGACCAAGCGTGCAGGTAAAAGTAGTCAGAAATTCCTTCCGTAATTACATTTTTATTTTTCGTCAAGCTGAGTGCTTCGCGAATGTCAATGCCAACTGCAGCCAGAACAGGGGACAGTGTGTCACTGAATTCTTCCCCACGTATTCGGGGATCGGTTAGCCGGTTAATCGCTACAGATCCTTCGTCGGCGAGTTTAACCACTAAGCGCAGGCGGTGCAGGTCAGTCGCCGGAATCAGAAAGGGACTATGCGTTGAGTAGATCACTGGATCTTCTTTTGCTAATCTGTCTTCTAGCAGACGAAGTACGTCTCTTTGTGCCCTCGCGTGGAGGTACGATCCGGGCTCATCAATCAGCAGGAGTTGGCGATGGTCCGGCGAACGATATTGAGCGGCGGCGAGTCTAAGGTAAAACGAAAGGAACCAAAGGAACCCTTTGCTTCGTTGATCTGGATAGTGCTCGGCCGAATCGAAGACAAAGAAGTTCAACTGCAGATCTCCCTCCTCATCGCGACGAGCATTTACCCGCAGCTCAACCGTCTGATCCCCGTCCACTGTCTGTTTCCAGTAACTCAGGAAATCTCCAGTTATGCAGGCCGTCTTGTCACTCAGATAGTTATCAATGCGTTTATTATCACTTGCGAGCTGACTCAGCTTAGAGACATCTATAAGTGAGAGAGTTATAAAGTCTCGTACAGCCTGCGGAACCTCAGTCTTGGGCTTAGATGGCTGCGCCTCAGCCATGTTTTTGGTGGCGGGGGCCTTCCTATTTGAGGGGACTAATGCGGAAACCGACACTGATCGCGGCAGAGAGTTATTAAAAGAATCGAAGTATACGAAGCTTGGCCAAAGTCGGCGCAATTCCGCTGCAAACGATGCTAATGTAGTCAGCTTCTCGCCTGAGCTAGGAGGAGGAGCCTCCGCCACATCTTCAGTTGTGCCTGCATCACCTTCGCTCTCAACCCCCTCGCTCGCAGCCTGTTGTTCGTCGGGAATTTCAAATTCATGCCAGAAGGCTTCTAGGACAGGATCGAAATGAAACTCACCCCTACTGAGGTCCCGCTCGACCCAAATTTGTGTGGTGGCCTCCAACCAACTTACTGCTCCTCGGGGGATAAGCAGCTTCGACTCCTGCAGATGGGACAAGATTCCGGCAGCAGCATCGTTCTCGAAACAGACGGCGACGCGCGGTTTGACATGGTCGTCCGCGTGGTCAGGCCAGAAGTCCTTCGTTAGAGGTATAGCTCCGGGTTCGAGGTCGAAATCGCGAAGCGCTGTTAGTATTGCGGTCTTGCCAGCCTCATTCTGGCCTGCAAGAACGGTAATCCTGTCGCCCGACAGCTCACAGATGCCGGAGTCCCTGATCGACTTGAAGTCGTAGATGCGGAAAGCTTTTGGCTTCAGCAAGACTTAACTCCCCTTGACCAATTCGCGCAGGCTAGGCTGCTGTTGTACTCTGCAGCCACATAGTATGTCCCTATACTCCAAAAAGCCACCCGTGATCCATTGTGGGGCGAGTAGAAATGTTCGCATAGAAAGGGAGAAGAGGCAGCCCATGAGCTGAAATCCCGAACGGAACTGCTACGCGCTCTTCTCGTGATAGCCGTCATTTATGTCGGCGACGGCCCGCTGTCTACAAACTCTATTTCTTGCAGCGCGGGATGGTTTTGCCAGCCGAAGCGAACCGCATATCCTTCGACTCGGACGCGCACTGTTCGGCGCATCCTCGCTCAGGATGACAAAGCGGGGGCCATTCCATGACACGAGCAACTGATCGCCCCTGCCAACTGATTCTTTCTACTTGGCCAACACGCCGGGAACGACTCCATCGGTCAGGGTGAAGGTAGAACCCACCGTGCCCACTACGGCCGTTTTGCGCGTCATGCCGGCGCGGTCGCGCAGGCGATAGACGGCTTCGATGCCGGTGCAATGCGCGCCCATCAGATTGGCAACTTTGAATTGCTTGAACTCGTCGGCGGTCCAGTCCACCTGCTGGTCGCTGGCGGGGAACAAGTGCAAGCCGCCCACCACGCCATAGACCGGCTCATCCGCATACTTCGAGGTGGCATAGGTCAGGATATTTACGATGCCCGCATGTCCGCAGCCGGTGACCACCACCAGGCCGCGCGTGGTATTCAGCACCAGCGATTGATCTTCGGGAATGGTGTCTTCCACCAGGCCGTCCGGCGTTTGCACCTTTCCCTTCACGCTCCAGTTGTGCTCGGGATACTTGCGCGGCACGGGACCGCTCAGCCACGCGCCGGGGAAGAGTTCGATGGGATCGCTGACCTCGATGATCTTGCCGCCGGTGGCTTCGTACTCCTTGCGGATGGCGATCATCTTGTTGTCTTCGCCCTTGGGCGAGGGCCGGCTGTAGAAAATGCCCTTGCCGACGTACACCACCGACAGCGCCGCCGGATCCTTCTTCATCATCTCGCGCCGCAAGGTCATCAGGCCGCTCACATGGTCCCAGTGGTTGTGGGTGAGAATCACCTCGTGCACGTTCGACAAATCGATGCCGAGATCGCGCGCGTTCTCGAGCACGGTGTCGGGATGCGCGCCCGTATCCACCAGAATGCGGTGGCCATCGGCTTCGACTAAAGCCGAGAAGCCCCATTCACCCACGCCGGCCGGCTCTCCCACCAGCATGGTGGAGAGCACGGTGATGGTCAGCGAGTGAATCTGTCCCGTGGGACCGCCGCTCTTCATGGACGCAGCCTGCTGCGCGAAAAGCATGGGCGTCGCGAGAAGGAAAATCGCCGCCATGGCGATGGTCAGGCGTCGAGGTATTTGCATGGGGATAGCTTACTCGCGATTGCTTCGGGGTGGGGAGAGGTTTGTAAAACAGGCTTCATCGGAGCGGTCAGCCGCGACTTCACGCAATCGAAGGATTGCGCCCTGCCCCATGTGTGTCCGGGCGCGCACCGCTGAAGCGGTTGCACTGTCCGAATCATCAGACAAAAACGGAGAATCGCACATCCCACGAAAAAACGGAGGAAGGACATGCCTCTCATTCACATTGACGCAGTAGCCGGGCGCACGCCGGAGCAGGTGAAGCTACTTCTCGATGCCGCGCATCGCGCCATGCTGACGGCGTTCGAGGTGCCGCAGCGCGATCGCTATCAGATTTACGAAGAGCATGCGCCGGGACACTTCATCGTGCAGGACACCGGCCTCGACATTCCGCGCACCGACAAAGTTATCGTGGTCACGGTGGTCAGCCGGCCGCGTAGCCAGGAGGCGAAGCAGAAGTTTTACGCCGAACTATGCCGCGAACTGAAGGATGCCTGCGGGATCGAAGCGAGCGACGTAATGGTCTCGATCGTGATTAACACGGATGAGGACTGGAGCTTCGGCAACGGGCGCGCTCAGTTCTTGACCGGGGAGTTGTAGAAACCTCCCACTCAAGCAGAAGCGGCTTGAGTGAGGCACCCGCTTGATTGGAGCAGCGGCACCCGCCAATGGCGGTGGTAAGCTGGACTACCCGCCACCTAAGTCGAGTAACGTAACTATACCCTCCCCCCTGCCTATGTTACTCGATAGGGCGATAAGTTGTTGAAAGCAATCGAACCTATGGTAACTAAGGTCTTTGGGTGTTCTGCGCCAGGTTGGCAAAGATCGTTGCCGCCGTAAGTTGCAACCTTTACTGGCGGACCCGGAATATCCGGGAGGCCAAAGCGCCGGCAACGCGGAAGGCGTTGGGCGGGATGCCTTCGGCAATTTCAGTTTATTGGATGGATAGCAGTCGGACTGAGGACAAACTGCACAGTCGGAAACGAAGGTAATTTCCAATTCCCGAGATGGATGGCAAGTAAGTGTAGCTCCGGTCACCGAGAACCCCTGAGATGCCGACCTGCTGGACGACTATACCCTCGGCATTCCGAAGTCCTTCGAGGAAGGCACAACCGGGCGCCGAATCGGATTGATGTCACCGCATTTGCGGCCACGAAATGAAAAGCCCACCCGAGCAAACGAAGCTCGAATGGGGCACCCGCCCTCCGGGGCGTTCACGGTCTACCATCCCGCGCGCGGATCGCCTGTAAGTGACCGTATTTGCGAACGAGTGTGTTCATAAATTCGGGATCAAACCCGATGATGTAACGAAATCATTCCTGCCGAAACGAGCCCGCTCAGCCAGCACAATATCATCTAAGTGAAGCACTTGGGCTCGAACTTGTCGCTTCAGCTTTCTACCGACGTATGGATTGCCGTCGCTACCCAGGATGATTCCAGTGACCCGCCTAGCGCCCTTTCTGGAACTATGTCGAGTCTTCCCTTCATTAATTCGAAGGTTGCTGGGGAGACTTAGTGTCGCTATCGATGCTTTTACATCATTCTCGACATGCGCGAGCACCTTCGGCTCATTTGTCGAAAAAAACAGATCATCGGCGTATCTCGTATAGTTCGCTCCCCGCGACTGGGCAATGCCATCTAAGAGGACGTCAAGGTCGAAGCACAAAACGTTCGAAATCGCCGGTGATGTTGGCGCACCAATTGTTAACTTGCCAAATCTGAATACAAGCAAGCAGAACCATTCAAAATCTCTGTCGGACCAGTCTTTGAACAGATGTTGCCTCTTGCTCCTATAGAGTTTCATGTCGTCTATGGTTAACGACGGAAAGAACTCCTGCATATCCATGCGCAGGAGGAAACGCGTCTTGACGTGAGCGTTCGCATTATCGAGAATCGACCGACCAGTTCGATATGCCGTGGCAGAATTGTGCACAGGCCACGGTGTAACCACATTAGCGAGCAGCCATTTCTGTAAGGCTTTAAGGCGTCTTGAAGGATGGAAGATGGTTCGTATTCCACCTCCCCGCTTCGCAATTGAATACTCTTTGTACTGGTACGACGCTGTTTTGACGAGCCGCGCGACGTGATTCGCTGGTAACGATAGCTCCCGTGCCATTCGTTCCATGATCATAGTTTTGAATTGACTTTTCTCAGCACCGCAACAGCCTGCGGAATCGACTGCAAGCCCGATAGGAATTCAGTGCGCAATTCGGCAAGACTCACCCCATCTAATCCGATGGTAGGGGTGCTGGAGAGCCTCGGCATTCGTCGGCGAAAAAAAGGTAACAATCTTGCCGTCAACATTAATGTCGTCCTTCCTTATAAGTCCCATGGCTTCAGCCAGACCAACGAGAAGCGCGATCTCCAACTCGGTCGTGGGCACCGACGGTGCGATCTTCGACATAAGAACTTCGATAGCGTCGATAGTTGTTGGAGCAAGTACGCCTACCAGGTCGCAAACGAAGAACAACAGATGTTTACGGCTACGCGCGAGATCGGACACCTTCTCCGATTTGGGCTTCGGAATAGAGGCGATTTTGAGCTCAAGTTCATCAGCACATTCAAGGATTTGGTTGAGCCGTGTCCAAATTGTGGGTCGGAAGTCCGACTCGGCATCGATCCACCGAAGTGGGCCGGTGTTGATGAACGAATGTACCCCCTGGTACCGCCGATCGACAATTGCCAACAATTTTTTTCTTAATGTCTCCACATGCGAGAAGGCACCCAACTCCGCGAAGGTTCCGGGGCTCTCGACAATTATGACAATGAGATCAGACAGGGCCGCTAAATCGGACTCCATTTTCAAAGCCCCAAGGCCGGGATTCGTAGAAATCAGTTCCCAAACCCGCTCTGCATAGAAAATCTGAAGATCTGGCTTTCGCCTCTTAAGGTACTCGCGAAGGGTGTTGCGCGGCGCGCTGTTTAGACCGCCGCAGATGAAGATTACAGGCGAAATCCGCCGGAAGCGATAGGGCTCTGGACGTAGCGAACGGACCATTCAACGAGGGCGAACGTAACTTTGCCTGCTCGACCCACGATCTCATAGCTCCTACTTCGATTGGCGGCCCGTAGCGTAGCGCAGCGGAGCGGAGGGCCGAGAGTGCCTATCAATACATCCAGGCTGGCTATACACCAGCCTTAAGCAGCACAACCACTTCATACTGCTCAAACAGCTAGGAGCGAAAAGATGATAAGGCCCATTCGTTTAGCAGTCAATCTGGAATCGTGCGGAGTAAGACATCGGGGTCGGACGGGTGGTTATCCGTTTCTGGCACTGACAATAGTCCGCACTTAATGCTGGAGGGAAGGAAGCGGCTCCATGACGTTCACATGTAGCACAGCAGATAAAAAATAAGGACACAAAAGGAAACGGCCACCAGGATTCCTCTTGATGGCCGTTATTTATGTCGGCGACGACCCTTCGACTGCGCTCAGGGCAGGCTCTACTCTCCCACACAGTTTCGCGTGCAGCGGGGGTCCCCGGCACGCGTCGCATTTGCGCGTGATGGGGTAGAGATCAATCGGCCCGGCGGGGCTTAACTTGCGGCGCTTTGCGGGCGTGAGCGCAGCGGGAGCCCGCACCCGAAATTCCGAGCGAAGCGAGGGATCTCTTCCGTGTTCGGGATGGGAACGGGTGTTTCCCCCGCGGTAAGATCACTGGCATGGTTGACCAGCTTATCCTGATATCCTGATTGTCTTGAAGACGGAGGTCCTGCCAGGCAGAGATGAGCGCTCCTCAAAATTCGGCGTGGAAAACACGACTGGTAGAGGGCGGGTTCCCTGATCGGTCCTTTGATATCGAATTCTGGCAAGAGCAGGGGGATGAAGCCATCTTCGCGGCTGCCTGGGAGCTGGTGGAACTAGCTGAGGAAGTCAAGCATGGCAGAAAACCCACGCTACAAAGAACTGCTACAGCTCTTAAACGAATTTGAGGTCGAGTATCTGATTGTAGGCGGGTTCGCAGTGATGAAGTACAGCGAGCCGCGTTATACGAAGGACCTTGACGTGTGGGTACATAATTCCAGGCAGAACTCTCTGCGCGTGGTGGAAGCCCTCAAAAAGTTCGGTGCTCCCGTTGACCACGATAAGCTAACCGGCGAAACACTCACCGATAAACAGGTGGTCTATCAGATCGGAATCGCGCCGGTGCGCATCGACATCCTCACCGAAATCACAGGCGTCCAGTTTCCCGATGCGTGGAGAAAGAGGGTCGCAGGCACCTTCTTCGGTGTTCCGGTGCACTTCATCTCCATGGATGACCTCGTGGCCAACAAAAAAGCGCTGGGCCGGAGCAGTGACCTCAAGGACTTGAAGAGAAATCCGGGAACGTAGACGCTGAGATGTGGGAAACCAGGATTCTCGCGCGGGGACACGCTGCGATGGGTTTAATATCGGCAGTCGACTCCGTGAGCGCGCTGCAGAGGAAACGGCCCCACGTTATTCACGTGAGGCCGTTACTTATGTCGGCGACGACCCTTCGACTGCGCTCAGGGCAGGCTCTACTCTCCCACACACTTTCGCGTGCAGCGGTGGTCCCCGGCACGCGTCGCATTTGCGCGTGATGGGGTGGAGATCAGTCGGCCCGGCGGGGCTATTTCTTGGTGTCTTTTCCTTCCAATGCGGTGTTCCAGGTACTGCCATCTGGCGATGTTTCGAACTTAAACTTGTACGCGGTGGGCGAAATCACTTTAATCGTGAGTCGTGCTTTTAGGGTCTGTGGTCCGATCCTTGTCTCGCTCTGCCAAGTCCAAGTATCTCCGTCCACATTGCCTTTGGCGTGGTCGGCTTCGCCGAGGGAGTTGAACGAGTCGTAGGTGTACATCTTCTGGTCGCTATCGTAACCCATGTAGGCCGTTTCCACGCCTTTGCCCATAGCGCCGTTGAACTCGGAGTGCGTCACCAGGAAGAATCCGCCGTCCATCCACTGCACGCGGTTTGTGCCTGTGAATTTGCCGCCCCGGCCCATCGCGCCTGGCTTGACTTCGCCCTCGGCGCTCCATGTTCCGACGAAGTAGTCGAGTTTCTTCAGCTCGGGTGCGGGCTTCGGCGTGTCTGTCTGGGCCGTGGCGGAGAGCGCAATCCCGAGCAAAAGCGTGCAAATGACAAGGGTCTTCATCGGTATCTCCGTAAACTGAAGGACAATGTCAGATCTGTGAAACGGCCTGATCTCAACGCGCAGTATATTCGCTTTTTGTTCGCCACGAAATGTTAGCCGACACTGTTAGCGAGATGCCACGCCTGGCCGCCGAAGACGCGCGGACCCTCAGTGCTTGAGCAAGCTAGACCAAACAGAATGAAGCCGGAACAATGGCAGAATGAGCGCTATGAGCGATAGCTGAATATCGGAGCCGAGCGACATTCTGCACAAAAGGAAACGGCCCCACGTTATTCACGTGAGGCCGTTATTTATGTCGGCGACGACCTACTCTCCCACACACTTTCGCGTGCAGTACAATCGGCCCAGCGGGGCTTAACTTCCGTGTTCGGGATGGGAACGGGTGTTTCCCCCGCGGTAAGATCACCGGCATCGTTGACGTGGGCACCGGTGGTGCCGCTCGGTCCCAAAGCGTGGGTTGCACGCAGGACCTTTTACGTCGATCTTGAAAGAACTTGCTGGCGGCTCGTGGGAGCCGCAGATCCCTCGTCGGGCTAAAGCCCTCCTCAGGATGGCAAATCAATGAGACGACCCGGGACGCGAACCTGAAGGTTCGCTCTACCCAACGATCTCTCACAACTGAATAGCATCAGGACTTTACTACAAAGCTTTACATTAAGGCTGGAGCTCCGTCGAGCTCCTCGCTCAGACAGTTTCTTCTGAGCGCTCATGCCGACTTGCGCCGGCATGTCACGGGGTTAGCTATCGCGCCGCCAATTTCTGCGGAGCGATAGGTTTACTCGTGGTAGCCAAGTAAATTTTATGGTCAAGCCGAACGGGCGATTAGTACTGGTAAGCTTCACTCATCACTGAGCGTTCACATCCAGCCTATCAAACACGTAGTCTTCGTGTGCCCTTCATTACCCTTTTGGGTTGGGAGATCTCATCTTGAGGAGTGCTTCACGCTTATATGCATTCAGCGTTTATCACAACCGAACTTCGCTACCCAGCCGTGCCATTGGCATGACAGCTGGAACACAAGAGGTTCGTCCATCCCGGTCCTCTCGTACTAAGGACAGGTCCTCTCAAATCTCCTACGCCCACATCAGATAGGGACCGAACTGTCTCGCGACGTTCTGAACCCAGCTCACGTACCGCTTTAATAGGCGAACAGCCTAACCCTTGGAACCTTCTACAGCTCCAGGATGCGATGAGCCGACATCGAGGTGCCAAACCGGAGCGTCGATATGAACTCTTGGCTCCGATCAGCCTGTTATCCCCGGCGTACCTTTTATCCGTTGAGCGATGGCCCTTCCATACAGAACCACCGGATCACTAAGGCCTGCTTTCGCACCTGCTCGTCTTGTTGGACTCGCAGTCAACCACGCTTATGCCTTTGCACTCGACGGCTGATTTCCAAACAGCCTGAGCGTAGCTTCGCGCGCCTCCGTTACAATTTAGGAGGCGACCGCCCCAGTCAAACTACCCGCCTCACTATGTCCCTCTCCCGGATCACGGGAGTAGGTTAGAACCACAGAACTCGCAGGGTGGTATCTCACCGTTGGCTCCTCCAAGCCCGAGAGCCTGGATTCAAAGCCTCCCACCTATCCTGCGCAGCAAGTGCCATAGTTCATAGTGAAGGTATAGTAAAGGTGCACGGGGTCTTTCCGTCTAGATGCGGGAAACCGGCATCTTCACCGGTACTACAAGTTCGCCGAGTCGCTCGTTAAGACAGTCGCACGATCGTTACGCCATTCGTGCAGGTCGGAACTTACCCGACAAGGAATTTCGCTACCTTAGGACCGTTATAGTTACGGCCGCCGTTCACCGGGGCTTCAGTTCGAAGCTTCAC
>CAVSUN010000004.1:592500-981686 GCA_963731345.1 uncultured Acidobacteriaceae bacterium
GGGCGGTTCGGGCGATAGCACCCCGAATTTCACATCATTCCCACATGCTTTGCACATCACCTCTTCTTTCGCTCTTCTGCCTCCGCCAGCCAGCCGCGTCGCACTTTCTCAGCCGGAACACTGCTCAGATAGGGCTTGATGTCGAGGATCGGCGTTCCATCCAGCATATCGACGCCGCGTACGTGCAAGTCGGCACCATCGCGGCGCAGCAGCTCAACCACAGTGAGACCGATCGGATTGGGCCGATAAGGCGAGCGCGTCGCAAAAACTCCGTGGGGCCGATTGTCCGATGGCGGCGTGCCCGTCAGCTCAAAGCCGCCCGAACGATCGAATTCCCAAATCACGAACAGATGCGAGAAGCCTTCAACATCCAGCAGACCTGCTTCATACTCAGGAAGAATCTTGAGCACTCCCTCTGCCTGATGCTCAGCGCCGAGACCTTTGGGAACTTCGCTCGCATTCTTATACGGACTGCTGACGTATCCAATCGGCCGCGAAGTAAACATGCAATCGCCTCTGCTGTTTCATAAGCTGCATCGCTGCCTGCCATTCAGGCCCGATAGCCCACCTGAAAGATAATCGCGCGTGCGGATGATTGGCCGCAGTTTCTGATTGTGACTTTGCGCGGCGCACATACCCACATCAGCTTGCGAAAGTTGTCCAGTGGAATGTCGAAGTCATCGAGCTCTTTCGCTATGAGCTTGTCGTCGTAAGGCGACGCGAGAACCACCGGGCCGAAAATCTCGATCTCGGCGGCCGGCGCAAACCTGACTCGAAATACGGCGCCCTCGGCTTCATCCAGGAGCTGATCGATATGTGAGTGTCCCCAGACCCGCTGCGGCTCCTCGCCTCGCCGCAGCTCGTTCGCCGCCGGCAACAACTCAACCACAACGTTGCGGAACGGACTGTCTCCGAGGTTCTCGACCACATGTGTGAGACCCGCCGATGACAACTCGCATTCGCCGTCTTCGTAATTCAGGTGCTTGGGTTCTTCCCCCCGCGCGGCGCTGACGACCTTCGAATTCGTAGCGACATAGAGAAGGTAGTCGTTGGGGTGATGATGGCAGAGCGTCCGGTCATGAGGCGCAATCTCGACCGCGAACGCGCGAACATACTCGTTTGCAATGATGAGTTGGTGCCGCGGCTCCCCGTCAATCGGGACCACGTGCTCGCAAGAATACGGGCCCGACAACACTACGGGTTCACCGGCTTGAAGTGAATCTCGATCAACCGGATGTCCTCCGTGCCGGTGTTCGTGCCAGTTGTACCCGGAGGATGCGGTTGATGGAACTGGATCTCACCCACGTGGCGAGTCACATCCTGAGGCGTCTTTCCCTCGCTGACGAGTCGCATGTGCACGTCGGTCAAAGGCACCACGAGATGCGGAGACGAACCGGTAATCGAGATCGTCTGCTGGGGCTTGATCGTCACCGCGATGATCCGGAAAGTATCTCCGTAACCAATCACCTTTGCGAAATCCGGCGGTGCCGGCCAGTCCTTGGCGCGCGGATCGTTCTCACAGTTCTTAACGCATACCGGCTGGCCGTGGTTTTGCAGCATCTCGATCGTGGCATTGCGGAAGGTCGCCGGACCTTTGTTCGCCACCGCATGTGTCACACCGGCCGGTGCATAGTTCACCTGTCCATCCTGAAATACGAGGTGCTTCGTCGTGCCGTCGGGGCCGATGCTATCGACTTCGGACGCACCGATAGCTACGGCGACATAGTCGGTCGTGTGGTGATGCATGAGCGTGGACTGACCGGGCGCGATCTCGACGAAGTAGGCGCGAACATATTCGTTCTCGACCTTGAGGTGGTGAGAGGGCTCGGCCGCAACAGCAACCGGGGCGGCCGGAGCGGGCTTGGCCGTATCTTGCGCGAGCGCAGCGCCGCACGAGAGCGCTAGCAGCAGAAGGAGCGAGTAAATTTTCATGCGCGAGAGCCTAATCCCAAGGCTCTCGCGATGCAAGCGTTTATTGCCCAGCACGGCACGATCCTCCCGGCTCGATACCTATTGCGCAGCGCATAATATGAACATTATGACCACTCGAATTCGCAACGCGTTGCCGCTTCTTTCTGTGCTGATTCTGGCTGCGGTGTGCATGGCGCAAACGGTGGGGCGCATCGAGATTTCGGCTGCCAGCAACTTGCCCAGCTCGGTGAAGATGGCGGTTCAGGCGAAAGGCTATCGCGTCGCGTTACAGAGCGGCACTGCGGATTTCTGGTTCGCCAAGAATCTCACCATCACGAAAAGAGAAGCAGCCGGCGCGCTCTATCCCGAACTGAGCGATGGCGAGTTCGTAGGCCTCGTGAGCTTCGCGCAAACGTTCACTGATTTTCGCGGTCAAAGCGTCCCCTCCGGCGTTTACACGCTTCGTTATCAGCTATTGCCGCAGGATGGAAATCACCTCGGTGTCTCGTCCAATCCCGATTTTCTGCTCGCCATACCGGTTGCAGCTGACGCGCATCCCGAACAGGCTTATGCCTACAAAAAGCTCATTGCGCTCAGCGCGAAGAGCACCGGCGGAAGTCATCCCGCCGTAATCGCGATGGAGACCGCGGGCGAACCGGGAACCCTGACCAAAGCCGATACCGGGCTGGTGTTCAGCGTCGCAGTTCCCGCGAACTCAGGAATGCTGAAAATTGGCATCTGTCTCACTTGTTCCGCGTCGCAGTAAGACTCGTGTCCAGGGTGGGGCGCAGCCCGCAGCTTCCATATCACGTCCGCTTGTGAGCATCGCACTTATTCTTGGTTCACCGGCGCATTAACATTGGAAGTCATAAGGAAACTAGCCACTAACCACTGACCACTAGCCACTGCTTTGGAGGTTCTCTTGGCACCCTTTCGTTATCACGCATTTGTCTGCGCTCAGGAAAAACCCGATGGTGTCCCGTGCTGCTCGGCCGCAGGTGCCTTCCGCGTGCTCGACGCCCTGCATCGCGAGCTGGGCGCCGCCGGCCTCTCCGACAAAGTACACGTTTCCACTTGCAGCTGCCTGGGGCAGTGCGACAGCGGCCCGGTGATGATCGTTTATCCCGAGGGCACTTGGTATGTGAAGCTCGGACCGAGCGAAGTAAAGGAAATCGTCAGTTCGCATTTCAAGGACGGCAAGAAGGTCGCGCGCCTGGAGCGCACCGATTACGACGCGATGCGGGCTGAGATCCTTGACCACACCAACAAATATCTGGCGATGGTGCAGGCGAAAGACGCCGCCGGCATGTTGCCCGATGACGTGGTTGAGATGATCCGCGGTTTTATGCCCAGCCGCGCTGTGCTTACCGCGCTGGAGCTGGATGTATTCACGGCCATAGGCGAAGGTGCGACCCCGCAGAAGATCGCGGGCAAGATTGAGTGCGCAGCACGTGCGACCGAGATGCTGTTGAACGCCCTCGTCGCCCTGAAGCTGCTGCAAAAAGAAGATGGGATTTACAAGAACACGCCGCTGTCGGCGCGCCTCTTCGTCGAGGGCACGCCGGACAGCGCACGCCTGGGACAGTTGCACATGGCCAACATGTGGAAGCGCTGGTCGACGCTGACCGATGCGATGAAGGCGGGCACGAGCGTGGCGCCGCGCATCGGGGGCGACGGGGTGAAGCCGTTCATCGCCGCGATGGACGTCAATGCGCGAGGCCGGGCGGGCGCCATGGCGCAGGCTGCCGGAGTGAATGGCGCGAAACGCATGCTCGATATGGGCGGGGGATCGGCCGCCTACTCTATCGCCTTTGCCAAAGCTGCGCCTGGACTGCAGTGCGAGATCGTCGATCTCGCGGACGTGCTGCCGATCACGCAGGAATACATTCGTAAAGCGGGTTTGGCCGATCGCATCAGCACGCGCGCAGGCGACATGCTGAGCGTGCCGCTCGAGGCCGGCAAGTACGATCTGGTGCTGCTCTCGGCGATCTGCCACATGTTCTCGCCGGAAGACAACCGTCAGCTGTTGAAGCGGGCCTATGACGCGCTCGCGCCCAAGGGCCGAGTCGTCATTTCCGACTTCGTGCTCGAGGCCGAGAAAACAGCGCCGCGATTTGGCGCGCTGTTCGCTCTCAACATGCTGGTGGGGACGGAAGCCGGCTCCAGCTACAGCGAACCGGAATATGCAACATGGCTGAAGGAAGTGGGCTTTGCTGAGACGAAGCGAGTCCGTCTGCCCGGCCCCGCCAATCTGATGATTGGAATGAAGTAGAGACGGATTCGAGTTTCAGAACCCTGAAACTCGATAGGGGGCGGCTATGATGGGCAGATGAATTTCGCAGATCCCACCTGGTCACGGCGTGTTGCCGCTGCGGTTCTGCTGATCCGCATCCTGGTGGGCTGGGTGTTCGTCTCCGAGGGAATCCAGAAGTTTCTGTTTCCGGCGCTGCTGGGTGTTGGACGCTTCGAGAAGATTGGCATTCCTGCGGCCCATGTCATGGCCCCGTTGGTAGGGACGATCGAGATCATCTGCGGGTGCCTGGTGCTGGCCGGCTTATTCACTCGCCTTGCAACCATCCCGTTGCTGTGCGTGATCTCGGTCGCGATTGTAACGACAAAAATCCCAATGCTCGCCGAGAGCGGCGTTTGGGCGATGCTGCATGAGGCGCGCGCCGACTTCAGCATGCTGCTGGGATTGCTGTTCCTGCTGATTGCCGGCGCCGGCTCACTGGCGCTGGACGCGCGACACCGCGCGTAATCGCTGAATTTTCAAAGTAGGCCAGCCACGTAGCGGCTTAGTCGAATTGAAAACGCGAGCGGGGGGCTGAGGCCCCCGCACTCCATCCCGCGTTCGGCGGCTAGCGAGCTTACGCTCCGATTACCGCGACCAGTTCCTTCACGGAATCCGCGCTTTTGAGCAGAGCGGACTGCTCTTCCGGAGTCAGTTTGATCTCGATGATCTTCTCAATGCCATTCGAGCCCAGCTTGCAGGGCACCCCGACAAACAGACCATGGATGCCGTACTCCCCTTCGAGATAAGCGGCGCAAGGGACAATTTTCTTCTTGTCTTTCAGGATGGCTCCGACCATTTCTGCCACTGCGGCCGAGGGCGCGTAATAGGCGCTGCCGGTCTTCAAGTGTTTGACGATCTCGGCGCCGCCGTCACGGGTGCGCTGCACCAGGCGGTCGATGGTGGACTTGTCCATCAGCTCAGTGATGGGGATGCCGGCGACCGTGGAGTACCGCGGCAGCGGGACCATGGTATCGCCGTGGCCACCGAGTACGAAGGCCGTCACGTTCTCGACCGAGACGTCCAGCTCGCGCGCAATGAAAGCACGGAAGCGCGCCGAATCCAGAATGCCAGCCATGCCGATCACGCGGTTGCGGGAAAAGCCGCTCAGCTTGTATGCCGCCTGCGCCATGGCGTCCAGCGGATTGGAAACGATGATGAGGATGCAATCGGGCGAGTACTGTACCACCTTACCCACTACATCGCCCATGATCTTATAGTTGGTGTTCAGCAGGTCGTCGCGGCTCATGCCCGGCTTGCGCGGGATGCCGGCCGTAATTACCACAATGTCGGAGTTGGCGGTATCGGCATAGTCGTTGGTACCCACAACGTAGGAATCGCATTTTTCGACTGGCATGGCTTCGAGCAGATCGAGACCTTTGCCTTGCGGGACGCCTTCGATGATGTCGATGAGCACAACGTCGCCCAGCTCTTTGGCCGAGATCCAGTGGGCGGCCGTCGCGCCCACATTGCCGGAACCTACAACCGTTACTTTTCTACGCATAAGGGCAAAATCCTCCGGACGAGAGATGATCAATATTGGAATTGTTCCTCGGGCCGCGCCTATCGTGCCGCCGCTGCCACGGGCGCCATGTTCTGGATCATGTGCGACGCGAACTCGCTGGTCTTCACCTTGGTCGCGCCTTCCAGCATGCGCTCGAAGTCGTAGGTCACCTTCTTCTGCTGGATGGTCTGCTCCATCGAGTTCTCGATGAGCCGCGCGGCTTCATGCCAGCCGAGGAAGTCGAACATCATCACGCCCGACAGCATCACGGACCCTGGGTTGATCACATCTTTGTCGGCATACTTGGGCGCGGTGCCGTGGGTGGCCTCGAAAATGGCGTGCTGGTCTCCGATGTTGGCCCCAGGCGCGATCCCCAGGCCGCCGACCTGCGCCGCCGCAGCGTCCGAGATGTAGTCACCGTTCAGGTTCGGCGTCGCCAGCACCGCGTACTCGTCGGGACGGGTCACGATCTGCTGGAAGATGCTGTCGGCAATGCGGTCGTTGATCATCAGCTTCTGCTTCCACGCGCCGTTGCCGTGGGTGAGATAGATGGCGTCGATCACACCCCGCACTTCTTTCTGCAGCGCGTCGCGGAAATCCTGGGGCGCGAACTCCAAGCCGGGCTCAACCAGCTTAGCGTTCTCCTCCACCGTCAGACCGGGGTTCTTGTCGAGGTTGTCGATGATCCAGCTTTCGCGCTCGGTCACAACCTGGTCGCGGAACTCTTGCGTGGCCAGCTCATAGCCCCACTCGCGGAAGGCGCCTTCGGTGAACTTCTGGATGTTGCCCTTGTGAACGATGGTCACCGACTTGCGATCGTTGGCCAGGGCGTACTTGATGGCTTGCCGCACCAGGCGCTTGGTTCCCGTAACCGAGATCGGCTTAATGCCGATGCCCGAATCTTCGCGCACCCGCTTATTGGTGCCCGCCAACATTTCTTTATTGACGAAGTCGATCAGCTTCTTCGCCTGCGGCGTACCCTCTTTCCACTCGATACCGGCGTAAACGTCTTCCGTATTCTCGCGGAAGATGACCATATTCATGCGGTGGGGATGCTTCACCGGCGAAGGGATGCCCTGGTAGTACTTCACTGGACGTACGCAGGCGTAGAGATCGAGAATCTGCCGCAGGGCGACATTCAACGAGCGAATGCCCCCGCCAACCGGGGTAGTCAGCGGACCCTTGATGCCGATGCGCAGGTCGCGAAAGGCAGCGACCGTCTCATCAGGAAGCCACGTCTTGAAGCGATCCATGGCTTTCTCGCCGGCAAACACCTCATACCAGGCCACGCGCCGCTTGCTCCCATAGGCGATCTCAACCGCGGCGTCGAACACGCGCACCGAAGCTTTCCAGATGTCGCGCCCGGTGCCGTCGCCTTCGATGAACGGGATGATGGGGTTGTCGGGAATGATGAACTTGCCGTCAAAAGTAATCTTGGCGCCGCTGGAGGGCAGCGCAATTCCGTTGTAAGAATCCGTCACGAGCCACCTCAATGTGTAGCGATGAAGAAATTTAGTGTCGGAAGAAGGCAGGCGTTGGATCAGAGCGACAGCGAACGTTCGATCAAATAAGACAACGGCGGCGCTGCCCGCTTTTAGAGCGGGCTGCGTCCAGATCAGAAACGCTTACCACCTTGTGCCGAACCTATTTACGGTATCACCAGCCCGTATGAGGTTCAACGGAAAGCCATGTTCATGCGTCACACATTGGTGTGAGTCACGCAATAGCGGACCGGGGAACACATCTGTCATGTCCAAGTTGCCGTTTACGGCGGGCGGGTTGTTCTGCCATCAAACGCCGCTGTAACGGGAGTAAATTTCCCGCGTCTGCCGCATTGCCTCGGCGAGCCGCATCTCCGGGTCGAAACTGTCGTCGGCGCCCAGAATCCTCCATAGAAGCTTCTGCACAGCTCGTCGTGGATGGTCGGCCACCGGAAGCCATTTGCGGGCGCGCCCCGTCACCAGCCGAACGATGTGCTCTACAGTGCGGAGGAAGTGCGCGTTGGCGCTCAACAGCTCAAACTCATCTTGCTTGAGGAGTCCTTCACCCTGAAGCATCCTCAAGCGGGCGGTGAGGGTGCCTGCCAGCCACAAACCATGGCGCGCCTGCATTGCTCCGGCGAGATAGTCGATGTCGTACGAACCGCCGGGACCGGTCTTCAGGTTCTGCGCACTTTCGCTGCGCTCCAGGCGAGAGCGCATGTCGCGCAGCTCTGCGGCAAAGCTCGCGCGGTCTGCCATGTCCGCGATGCCGCTTTGTACAGTCTGAACCGTGCGCTGCCCCAGCTCCTGATCTCCGGCAACATAGCGCAGCTTCGCGTAGGTGAGGGCTTCCCAAGGTTGGGCCTCGTCGCGAAAGTAGGACTGCAACTGCGCCGGGGTGATGACCAGTTCGCCCTCGCGCCCGTGAGGACGCAGCCGCGGGTCGACCGAGAACACCGTGCCTTCGCGGGTATAAGCGGTGAGCGCCTCGACTAGTTGCTCGGCGGTGCGGCGCATCAGACCGCGATCGGTATCCTCGTCGCAGACGAACAGTACATCCGCGTCGGAGAGCAAGTCGAGCTCGGCCGTGCCCAGGCGTCCCAAGCCCATCACGGCAAATCCGTGGGGCGCACCGGCAATGGCCAATGCGGCGCGCATCGCCGCGTCGGCTGCGGCGGTGTTGTCGCGCAGCGAGTCGAAGACATCGCGCCAGTGAAACAGATCGAGGCCGCCCGACAGCACCATGCGACGGCGATATTGGCGTCGCAAAATCGACATGGCTTCGGAAGCATCTACGGCGCCGTGCGCCAGATAATCGAGTACCGCGTCTTGAGCAGCGACCGGACCTCGCGCGAGGGCGAACAAGGTCTCGCCATCCTCGCCTGAGAGAGTCGCGACCTGCTCCAGCAGCGAAACCGTCTCCGGATGCCGCACCAGGATGTCGGTCAGAAACTCGCTGTACTCGAAGATCGTCAACGCTTTCTCCACCGCGTCCGGCGAGCGAAGCACCGCGCCGTAGCGATCGGAGGTCGTACCCGCCGAGCTGAGAAAGCGGTCGAGATTGCGCCGCGCATGCTGCGACAGATCGACCCGCGAAGCAATCTCGCGCAGGCGCGGCGAGTCGACGGCCAGCCGCTGCATCATCTGGCTATAAGTGCTCTCGGGGGTGGCCGCAGTTTCGGGCCAAAGCTGGAACTCCGTTGCGCCCTGGTCCTGACTCTGTTCGCGATAGATCACGCGCTGATAGATCTCCGCCACCGCGGCCATGCGGCGTTGCACATGGGCCACAAACTCCTCCGGCGTAGGCGCTGCCGTGCCCTCGCGCGTCAGGCTGCGGGCCAGGGTTTCCATCTCGACGCGCAATTGCGGCAGCCGATGCGTCTGCTGGCCGTGCCGTAACTGCAGACGATGTTCGACGTTGCGCAGGAACTCGTAGGCGTTGGTGAGGTTCTGGAAATCTTTGCCGCTAATGTGTTCTTTGTCACGCAGCTTCTGCAGGGCGAACAAGGTGCCGCGCGAGCGCAGCCAGGACTCCGTGCCGCCGTAGATTCGCTGCAGGCACTGCACCAGGAACTCGATATCGCGAATCCCACCGCGATCGATCTTCACATCAATTCCGGTTTGCGGGACTTCCTTCAGCAGGTTGCGACGGCGATGGCTGCCGATTTTCTGGCGCGTCTGCAGTGCGGTCTCGATGGCGACGAAGTTCACTTCGGGCCGATAGACATAGGGCTGGATCGCGCGGATAAACTCACGCGCCAGCCCGATGTCGCCGGCGGAGTGCCGCGCCTTGATCATCGCCTGCAGCTCCCAGTCCTGGGCGATCCGCGAGTAGTAGTGGACGGCGTGCGTCAGGGGGACCGCCGGCAGTCCCTCGCCACCCTGCGGCCGCAGTCGGAGGTCGATGCGAAATACCGGGCCCTCACGAGTGTGGCGCGCTAACAGCTCGGTGGTTTGCTGTGCCATGCGGATGAAGTATTCGCGGTTGGTGATTTCCGCCCCAGCCGGCTCTTCGCCGCCGTCATAAAGAAAGAGCAAATCGATGTCGGAGCTATAGTTCAGCTCGTTGCCGCCAAGCTTGCCCAGCGACAGTACGGCAAAACGCGCGGGCACAACGCGGCCCTGCGAGTCAATCGATTGCGGCGTACCGAAGCGATGCTGGAGTTGCGCCTCAACTTCGCGGAGCGCCTCCTCAATGAGCCCGTCGGCGAGGGCGGAAATCTCAGCCGTGGTTTCGGCCAGAGTCGCGATGCCGAGCACGTCCCGCAGCATGATGCGTATATACTCACGCCTCTTGAAACGCGCCAGCAAGGCTGCCGTATCGGTATAGAAGGTTGCATCCGCAGCCGGGGCCCCCGGCGCGCCCTCTCTTGGCGCGCTGGGGTGGAGAGAGCGCATGCGCGCGAAGCTCTCTTGTAACTCCTCGCGGGAATGCGTGCGGTCCAGGTTGCGATCGCGCAGCAGCGTGTAGAAGAGGTCGGGATTGTGGATGAGGGTCTCGCCCAGCCATGAGCTGTATCCGAAGACCACGACCGCGTAGTGGACCAGCGACGGATGCTTATCGAGGAGCGCAAGCAGCTCCGGCGCCGTGCTCTCGGCCAGCCGCGCAAACTGGTTGATGGTTGCGTCCGCATTCGGTGAGCCTTGCAGAAGCGCAGAAAAAGACGCGTAAACGCCGGGCGGCACGAGCCCACGGAGATGTGCGAGATGGGTTGCGGCAGATTCTGCATCGCGAATATTCGCGGGCGAAGCCGCCGCGGGCTCAGGGTGTAGAGGGTCAGCCACTCGCCAGCAATTCTATTGCAGGTTGAGGCGGCACTCCCTTCCGATCACTTTTGCAGTTGAGCGGCCATGGCCATGTATTTCTGTTGGTCCGCATAATCGCCAAGCTGGTTGTAAGCGAAGCTCATGTAGACGAAGGCACTACTCCTGATCGTCGGAGTGTAGGCCGCGAATGGCTGGGTCAGATCCAGCACCGTCTGAAGGTCTTGCAGGGCCTCGTGGGGATGGCCGTGCTCTTCCTCATAAATCCCGATGTGGAGGCGAGGAAAGGGATCCAGCGGCTGCATCGCGGCGGCGGCGCGGAAGTGCAGTAGGGAACCTTCCTGGTCTCCATTGCGCAGCATATTTTCGCCAATCATGTTCTGGGCGAAGCCGTTGTTGCTTGTGATCTCGGCGGTGTGCTCCCACAACGTCAGGCCATCCGACCAAAAGTCAACCTGCCGGCGTGTGGCCAACCCCAAGGCAACTAGCACAGTGATAACGACTGCGGGCAACCAGATTCTCGCAGAGGACCATCGTCCCACGCCGTCAGCCACGCCCCAAACCAGGGCGAAGAACACGCCAATCATCGGCAGGTAGGTGTAGCGGTCGGCCATCGCCTGTCCGCCAACTTGGACCACCCCGATCATCGGAACCAGGGTACCCAGGAACCACAGCCATCCCACGGCAAGATAGCGATGTTCGCGGCTGCGAAGGGCGAGCCAGGTAACAAGGACCAGGAAGGCGCCCGCAGCAAGCAGCTGCCAAGCCGGCGGCCCAGTTCGCGCATGGGGATAGAAGAACGCGAGCCGTGCCGGCCAGACTGCATAACCCAGATACCTGACATAAGAGAGGATCGCGTTGCCCAGGCGGGAGGCAAGGGAGAACGAATTCACGGCGCCGTTCATCGTTCCGCCCGAGCGTTGGGCCTTTATCGTGACGATTGCGCTGGCGATCGAGAGCGCCAGCAGAGGAAGTTTCTCGAGCAGCAAGAAACGCCAAGAGCCGTTCGCCCTTCGCTCTTCGCCAGAAAAGGCATCGGAGGCATTCTGGCGAAGAGCCAAAGGCGAAACGCGAGAAGCCGATCTCTCCAGCGGCCAGTAGTCCCATAACAACAGGACGAAGGGCAGGGTGATGATCTGGGGCTTGCACATCAGCCCCAGCGCGAACAGCGTGGCAACTGCCAGGTAGCTGCTCACCCGCGGTTTCCGCGCATAGGTGTAATAGGCCCCTAACGCCAGCAAGAAGAAGCACATGCTCAGCAGGTTCTTGCGTTCTGCAACCCACGCGACCGATTCGACATTGAGCGGATGAAGCGCAAACAGGGCGGCAACCATCCAGCTGCGCGCCATGTAGCCGGTCGCCTGCCACAGCACCCAGAACAGCAACAGGGCGTTGAAGACATGCAGCAGCAGGTTCATGTCGTGGTGCCGGCCGGCGCGCAGGGAGAACAGACGGTAATCCAGCGCGTGCGAGAGCCAGGTCAACGGGAACCAATTGGCGCCGCGAAAAGCCGTAAACGACCACTTCACAGTCTCCCAGTTCAGGTGCGTGATGTGTGGATTGCTTACCACATATGGCAGGTCGTCCAGAACGATAAAAGGGTGGGTCGTAACCGGCCAGTAGGCGGCCACGGTCGCTCCGACGAGGACGATGAGCAAGACCGCTTCGGCACCCAGGCGCGGGAGAAAGCGGCTTGGAATGCTCGCGCCGCCGCCATCCTTCACCCGGGCGGGTCCCGCGATTGGCTCGTTTGCGCCAGTTTGCATCCAGAAGCGCCTCAGGGGATGAAACCAAGCTCAGCCGGGGTGCTGTTAAGGCAAAAAAAAGGGCACCTGGTTGGGTGCCCCTTGAATCGCGTGAAGCTTGGTGGGGTGGTTAGCCGCGGAACTTGCGACGAATGACGCCGGCCAGTCCGAGTACGCCCGAACCCATGAGCAGGAAGCTGCTCGGCTCAGGAACCGTGCCCGTGGCAGTCGGCGATACCGAGACGTTGTCCAGAGCGATGTACGCCGGATCGTCACGGAACGAGAGCGTGATGCTGTCGCTTCCGGTACCAGTCTCGGTGAAGCTGTACTGCTGCCACACGCCGCCGGTATTCGGGTTAGTCAGGCTGATGGCCTGGCTGCCATCCCAGCTCGCGCTGAAATCGCTCGGGTTATCACCTACGGCCGCCAGCCAGAAGCTGAAAGTGTACTGCTGACCAGGGGTGGTGGTGAAGGACTGACTGAGGGTAGCGTCAGAACCGACAGGTCCGAGGTAGGCATAGAAGTTGCCGTCTTCCGCACCCGTGTAAACATAGAAGGCGCCGCTTGTGACGCCCGTAGCGCCGAAGTTTCCACCGGTTGTCCAACCAGTGAAGTCGCCCGTCTCGAAGCTTCCGTTCGCCAGAAGATTCTGGGCAAATGCCGCCGGGGCGCACAATAGGACCGCCATAGCGACGATAACCAGCAGGGTCTTGACTCGCATTTCTCCTCCGGAGTTTGAGTTTGGCCAAACTCAACAATGTAAAGGCACGTTGACTGCCAGCAGCAAGCCAATAAATCCAGTGACTTACGGTTGACTTTGTCAACGGAGATGCAGAATGTTGCGGTTCGCTGGTATCGAGGTACGCAGCACGAGGGTGCCGGGACAGAGGTTTTAAGACAATGGGGCACTTGGTTCAGTGCCCCTTGCCGGCGCTGAAAATACTGCGCTACTCGCGAAACTTGCGACGAATGACGCCGGCTAGTCCGAGTACGCCAGAACCCATGAGCAGGAAGCTGCTCGGTTCAGGAGCCGAGCCCGTGTTCGGGGTTACCGAGACGTTGTCCAAGGCAATATAAGCCGGGTCGTCCTGGAATCCGAAGGAGACGGTATCGTGTCCCGTGCCGGTCACGGTAAACGTGAACTGCTGCCAGTTGCCGCCGGTATTCGGGTCACTCTGACTGATGAGCGTGTTGCCATCAAACGAAGCGCTGAAGCTGCTGGGATCGTCACCGACCGCCGCCAGCCAAAAGCTGAGAGTGTACTGCTCGCCAGCATTGTCGGTAAACGCCTGGCTCAGCGTGCCAGGAGTGCTCACCGGACCAAAGACGCCGTAAAACGTCCCGTCCTGTGCGCCTGTGTAAACGTAGTAGGCACCGCTAGTGACACTCGAGAACTCAAAGTTCCCGCCAGTCGTCCAGCCAGTGAAGTCGCCTGTTTCGAAGCTTCCGTTCTGAAGTAGGTTCTGGGCAAAAGCCGCCGGCGCGCAGGCCAGAATCGCCATGGCGACGACGACCAGCAGGGTTTTTGCTCGCATATCTCCTCCGGAGTTGAGTCTTCGCCAAACTCTAAACGTCGTAAAGCAAGAGGCATTCCACTGCAAATCGAGTAGATTCAGTGGATTAGCTTCAACATTATTGCGAAAAGCCGCACTTTATTGCGATATAAGGGAGAAACAGTACTAAGCGAGCGTTTCGTGCCGAATCTTGCGCATCTGGCTGCAATGGCACTTTGTGTCACCTATGACACAGATGGCATTTTGTGTCACCTATGACACAGACTGTCACGCCAGTGAATCACCGTCTCCTGCCTCCGGTTAGCTCTTGGGGGTGCCCGCATTGCCTTCGCTCGTCGGCTTCCTCGATGAAACCGGTCACCTGCCGCAGACCGGGCGCCCCTGCTAGTGGACGCCATCGGCACATGCGTCGCGCCCGCGATCGGCACCAGCACCTCCGGCGCGTTCGTCGAGTCCTCAACCGGGATCGAGGCCGGCGGAACGGGCTGACGGCGTTTATCACTGGAAGGTATTTTCACCTCACGCTGCTCTTTGTCCCCGATCGTTTCCGCGATTCCCTCGATTGTTTGCCGGCCGGCGCTGAGCGTGGTTCGGCTGTTCATGCTCACGCCTATTCGTGGAGATCGATTTCACCGATTACACCAAGTCGGTCCCGGCGTTCTCGGTCATCGCCCTGACCGCGTTCACCTTCAACATCGCCACCGTATCTGCGCCGGCTTTGCGCTTTATCCCATCTGCAAACTGGAGGCAAGTAAGGCTGCTCATTTGCGGCCGGGATTGTCGGCGCTGGCCGCGCATTCGCTGCGGTTCTTCGTCTTTTATCCGTACCGTTGAATTACGGTCGCGCCTCTTCAGGATTACATTTGCGCCACATCTCAGCTGCGGCAGCAACCGAGGCAGTGAGTTTGCCGTCCAAGCTTTACAGGAGTTCCTGCCGTTTGGAGGGGGAGTGGGCGAAACGAGCAAGATCTTGTGTGCGGGGCTGCGCGGCTTTTCCGTCGTTTGCGCCGCAAGTTTGCTGCTGATGCCGGCGGTCGCGCAGACCGACCAACCTGTCGAGGGGAAGAAGCCCAGGCAGAACTCAGAGGTTGTTCATCACGTGCCGGCGATACCCGCGGCGCCCTGGGACTATCGCCCCATAACCCCGGACGAGCGGCTGCAATGGTTCGTGCGCGCGACGGTAGGTCCGAAGAGCCTGGTCGGCGGTATCTTTTCCGCGGGCATTGGAACCGCCGGCAACTGGCCGCACGAGTACGGAACTCACTGGAGCGGTTTTGGTGAGCGTTATGGCATTCGGTTGACCGGCGTTTCCACCAGCAATGCCATCGAGTCGACCCTGGGCGCGGCATGGGGTGAAGACCCGCGCTACTTCCACACCGTTAACCAGCCTTTCAATGCCCGCTTGAAGAACATTGTCGATCTCACCTTCCGCGCCTATCGCACCGACGGCCAGCGCCACCCGGCGTTGGCTCGCTACGTCGCCATCTTCGGCAACAATTTCCTTTCGAACTCCTGGCGGGCGCCCAGCGAGTCCGACTGGCAGCACGCCATGGTTCGTAGCGGCGAAGGCTTTGGCGCGCGTTTCTTGTCGGACGCTTTCAACGAATTCGTCCCTCAGGTCTGGCAGAAGATCCACCATCATTCCTCCAACCCAGGCGAGCCGTAGAGCATCGCGCCATTTATCATCGTCTCCGCAGTGCAACTGACAATGCGGAGGGGCGCGTGGCCAACTACAACGCAATCGAAGACCTGCGACAACAGATCCAAATCCCCAAGGATGGTACCGTCAGCCGCACCATTCACGAGGACAAACGCGTAAAGGTCGTGCTTTTGGGCCTGGCCGGCGGTCAGGAAATGTCGGAGCACACGGCAGCGTCCCCGGTGATCGTCCAGATTCTGCAAGGGCAAGTGCGTTTCAGCCTGGATGGAGATGAGAAGGAGCTGTCGATCGGCTCTTGGGTGTTTATGCAGGCCAATGTCCCGCACGCGGTGTACGCCCGCACCGACGCCGTCATGCTGCTGACGCTGCTGCCATAACACTGCAGTGGATAGTGATTGATGGATAGTTTTGTTTCGAATGGTTAGCGGTTGACCGTTCTATCCGCTAGCCGCTATCCCTTATCCACTGCTCTACAATAAAAGAGGTGCCAGCGACGAAAAAACCTGAATTTGTATTCGATCTCAGCGGCGGACACCTGGCTCTTGATCTGGCAAATACGGTGAGCCGTCGCGGTGATCCGGTGCGGCGCAGGGAGCATTTCGACAGCTATCCGGATGTCATCTCATTTCTTCGGCAATCGAAGATCCTCTCGCCGGAGCAAGCGGCCAGCCTTCGCGACTACGCGCAGCATCATCCCGCCGACGCGCGCCGCAACTTCGCCAGGATCATCAGGCTGCGCGAGGCTATCTATGGCATGTTTTCCGCGATTGCGCAGCGCACGCCCGTCGCGGATGACGATCTAGCGGTTATCAATGAGTTTGCTATCGAGGCACTGCGGCATCGGGCGCTCACCCCCGGTAACGGTGGGTACCGTTGGCAGTGGGTTGTGGATGGCAAGAATCCCCTCGAGCGTTTCCTGTGGCTGATGAGTCAGGCGGCCATCGATCTGCTCACTTCCGATGAGCTGAAGGTCGTTCGCTTCTGCGAGGCCCCCGACTGCGAGTGGCTTTTCCTCGACCACAGCCGCAATCGCAGCCGGCGCTGGTGCGATATGAAAAGCTGCGGCAATCGTGCCAAGGCGCGCCGGCATTACGAGCGAATGCACGGGTGAAGCAGTTCGGTCGAGCAGACCTTCAGGCCCGCTCTACTCTCTGGGCAGCGGTGTGATCACAAGCTTCAGCAACTCGGTTCCGCGAATCGCTTCCACTTCGCACCGGACGTCGCTGCGCTCATCGGTGAGCAGACGATGCAGGTCATCGACATTGGCCACAGGTGTCCCGGCGAAGCGCACAATCAGGTCGCGTTCCCGCAGTCCGGCGTGCTGCGCGGGCGAGCCGGCGACAACTTCGAGCAGCAGGAGCCCGCTTTCCGAGGGCAAATCGTAATAGCGGACCAACCGGCGATGCAGGCCCACAGCTTGCCCGGTCACGCCGATGTAGCTGCGCCGGATGCGCCCGTCGCGAATCAGCCGCGAGGCCACAAACTCTGCCGTGTCGGCGCCGATTGCGAAACAGATTCCCTGCGCGCCCATGATGGTCGCAGTGTTGACGCCGATGACCTGGCCCCGTGAGTCGACCAGCGGCCCACCCGAATTGCCGGGATTCAACGCCGCGTCAGTCTGAATCACGCCGTCGATCAGCCGCCCTGAGCGCGAACGCATGGTGCGTCCCAACGCGCTGACCACCCCGGCGGTGACCGTATTCTGGAAGCCCAGCGGGTTGCCGATGGCGATCACCAGTTGACCGACGGCAAGCTTTCGGGAACTGCCCAGCGCTACCGAGGGCGCTCCCTGGGCGCAGCGAATGACCGCCAGGTCGGTGTCGGGATCGTCGCCGACCACCTCCGCCGGAAGCCGGTCGCCCCCCGCCGTAGACACATGCACCCCGGAAGCGCCGTGAACGACATGGCTATTAGTGAGAATGAATCCGTCAGGCGTGAACACCAGCCCTGAACCTGCACCTTCTCCGCGGCCCTGGCGCACCTGGACGTGGACTACCGCCGGCCCCACCCGCTGCACTGCGCCCACGACTGCCCGCGAATAGGCGTCCAGAATCTCAGCGTCGGAGTTTGGCAGCAGCTCCTGACCGGCTGCGACCGGCCCGGCGTCAGCTGCCACGTAATTGAGAGAGCCCATGAAAACCTCGTGGCCTGTAGATGCTGAACTGGAACCAGTCGATTCGAGGCCGCGACTCGCCGCACATGGGCCGCTTCCCGCGCTGAGGCGGTCAATATTCATCGTCCGTTAACCTTCCTTTAATGATTCGGCTTATATCGACGTAGTAATTTCGGCGTCACGCAAACTCCAACGCATTCAATGATTTTGTAAGAAAGCAAAAGGACCTAAGCATGGCTACTGCCCCGTCGTACTCGCCCGTTGGTACGCCCGCGCAAGCTTCCAGTGCCGTTCATTCGAAATTGAACAGGTCTCCCGGCGCGATCGGTACCGCAGTTTTTCTTGGAGCGCTGGCGATCGGCTTTGTGTACGCCGGGTATCACCTCATCTCCGATCTTTCCGTTGTTCACTCGTCATCGATTTTCCCTTTTTTCCTGTTGGGCGTAGCGCTGCTCGTCGCACTCGGCTTCGAGTTCGTCAATGGATTCCATGACACGGCCAACGCGGTCGCGACCGTCATCTATACGCACTCGCTCGATCCGCACATCGCCGTGGCCTGGTCGGGCATGTGGAACTTCATTGGCGTGGTGCTGTCGACCGGCGCGGTCGCCTTCGGTATCATCTCGCTGTTGCCGGTGGAACTGATCCTGCAAGTCGGCAGCGGCGCGGGATTCGCCATGGTCTTCGCGCTGCTCACCGCAGCCATCATTTGGAACCTTGGCACCTGGTATTTTGGCATTCCAAATTCCAGTTCCCATACCCTGATCGGCTCCATCATCGGCGTTGGTATCGCCAACCAGTTGATGCAGGCGAAGACGGCCACCAGCGGCGTGGACTGGGGGCAGGCGCTGAACGTCGGCAAGTCGCTGCTGTTTTCGCCTATCATCGGTTTCGCTCTGGCGGCAGGTCTGCTCGGTCTCTCCAAGGTTTTCATCCGCGATCCCCGGCTTTACAAGGCCCCGGAAGGCGATGCTCCGCCGCCGTTCTGGATTCGCTGCCTGCTCATCCTCACCTGCACCGGCGTCAGCTTCGCGCACGGCTCCAACGATGGGCAAAAGGGCATGGGCCTCATCATGCTCATCCTGATCGGCACGGTGCCGACGGCTTACGCGTTGAACCACGCAATCACTCCCCAGCAATCGGCCGACTTCATCGCCGTTTCGCAGCAGGCAGCCAACGTGCTCGACAAGTATGTGAAGCCTGGTGCGGTGGTGGGCGACCCCCGCGAAGACGTTGAAGAATACGTGCGTACCAAACAATTCAACGACAACACCGTGCTGGCGCTGCGCGAGATGATCAACGGCATCGCCACCGAGACCGCCAACTATAAAGAGCTGCGCTCCATCCCGCAGGACCAGGTGCGCAACTTCCGTAACGACATGTATCTGGTGAGCGAAGCCCTGCGCATCATGCAGAAGACTCATCTGCAGACGATCTCCACGCCGGACGAGGCCGTGCTGGCCAACTACAAAAAGCACATCGATTACGCCACCAAGTTCATCCCCACCTGGGTGAAGGTTGCGGTCGCGCTGGCGCTTGGGCTGGGCACGATGATCGGCTGGAAGCGCATCGTGATCACGGTGGGAGAGAAGATCGGCAAGGACCACCTGACTTACGGCCAGGGCGCCGCGGCTGAAATCACGGCCATGGCGACCATCTTCGCCGCCGACATGTATGGCCTGCCGGTGAGCACCACGCACATTCTGTCGTCGGGAGTGGCGGGAACCATGGCAGCCAACGGAACTGGCTTGCAATGGGGAACGGTTCGCAACCTGGTCATGGCCTGGGTGCTAACGCTCCCGGCCGCCATCATCCTGTCGGCAACACTGTTCTGGGCTTTCGCGAAGATGTCGTGAGCCGGGTGGGGGCTTCTTCAGCGCTGCCCTCGGAAGCATTCCGTTCCAAAGGGCGGAGGCTTTTCAGCCAAATACAAAGGGCACACCGGAATGGTGTGCCCTTCTCTTTTTCTGAACCGGATTTAGCGCCCGAAATACTTCGCGTTGCGCTCGGTGTATTCCTTCCACTTCTCCGGCAGGTCGTCAAGCGCGAAGATCGCCGACACCGGACACACCGGCACGCACGCACCGCAATCGATACACTCGACCGGATCGATGTAGATCATCTCTTCTGCCGCAAACTTCTCGCTGTCCTTCTTGGGGTGGATGCAGTCCACCGGACAGGCATCGACGCAAGCCGTGTCCTTCGTGCCGATACAAGGCTCCGCGATCACATAGGCCATAAAACAGTGTCTCCTAGCTTCTGATGCTTCCTATCTCTGGAGAATTCCGGGTAAGAATTGCTGCTTCGATAGTATCAAAAAAATGTGGCGGGGCGTTAAACGCCGGTCAGCTTGGAGAGTAGGTCGAGACTCAGCTCTAAGGCCCGCTCGCCCTTACGCCACGTGCGCCGGTTCCCGCTCACTGGCCGGTTCGTACTCCACGATGTAACCCGCCAGCGCGCTGGCCGCGACCGTCAGCGGACTCGCCAGGTACATCTGCCCGGGACCGCTCCGGCCCGGGAAGTTGCGGTTCTGCGCGCTGATCACGATCTGATCAGGACGCGTCGAAACTCCGGGGCCGGCATTGATGCACGCTCCGCAGCTAGGTTCGATGACGTGCGCGCCGGCCTTCTCGAAGATTTCGAGATATCCCTTGCGCACACAGTACTCGCGCGTCTCCTGCGAGCCGAACTGCAGATAGAACTTGCAGCTCTCCGCAACTTTTCTGCCCTGCTTCACGGCCTCAGCGAGGACAAGCGCGTACATGTCCATGTCTTCGTTCTTGCCCGCAGTGCACGTTCCGCCGTAAGCGATCTCGACCGGTATAGGCGTGTTCAACTCGCGAATGAACTTGCCGTTGCCGGGATCGCCGGGGGTGGCGACCATCGGATAAATCTCCGATGCGTCCATCTCGATCACGTGCGCGTAGTGGGCGTCGGGATCGCTGTACAGGCCTTCAACCAGAGTCTGTGCTTCGTTTTCGCTCATACCGCGGCGCTGCATCAGGAACTCGACTACCTTCTGGTCGGGCGCGACGATTCCGGTGAATCCGCCGATTTCTGCCGCCATGTTGGTCATAGTGGCGCGCTCATCGACGCCCAGCGCCTCGATCGCCTCGCCGGAATATTCGATCACTTTCGCCAGTGCGTGGCCATTCCGGATGTACTCCATGGATAGCAGCTTCAGGATGAAATCTTTGGCGGAGACGTTCTCGCGCTTCCGGCCGCGAATGACGACCTTCACCGACTCGGGCACCTTTACGCGCACATCCTTCGTGAACCACGAATTGAAGACGTCGGTGGTTCCGATGCCGAAGGCCACGCAGCCCATCGCGCCCACATGCGGCGTGTGCGAATCGCTCCCGACGTTGAGCTGGCCAGGCAGCGCGTAGCTCTCGGTGACGATTGAGTGGCAGATGCCTTCGGATCCTTTGCGGTCCTTCAGCTCGCCGTGCAGCTTGATGCCGCGTGATTTCGCGAAATCCTCTTGCTTGAGCTTGAGCTGTCCGGCGAGATCGAGTAGCCCCATCTTCCGCTTCTCTTCCGACAGCACTTCGTCGAGGAACGTGAGGTGGTCGCGGAAAAACATGATGGTGCTGGCGTCCGTGACCGGCTCATCTTTGCCGAGGAAGTGCTCGAAAAAGATGGCGGCCATCGGCGTGACGTACTCGTGGCTGAAGCGCAGATCGGTGCGCGCGAAGCCGGTGTCGCCGGGCTTCACGGCCTCGACTCCGACCTGGTTCGCGCCATGCAGCATGTGGCGCGCGAAAATCTTCTCCGCAATCGTCATCGGCCGCGGCTTGGTCTCGATCGGCGGCAGGAAAACCTTACCCTGCAGGCGCGCAACGTTGAACGGGAAGAGTCCGCCATACTCGATGACCTGGCGCGTGATCTCGTCTTCACCTTCGGTGAATTCGCGCAGTGGAATCTCCTCGCCGCGGCGAACTTTGTCGATGAGCGAGAAGTCGGTCGCGGTCAGCACGCCGAGGTTCTGGCAGTTCTGTTTGTAAATGCGCTCGATGTTTTCTGCGATCACCAGCTTGATGCCGGCCGACATCTCGGCGTACGGTGACTGCTCGCGGCTGGAGCCTTTGCCGCGGCGCTTGCCGCTGACTGCCGCGACAAAGCCGCCCTTCTTCACATCGCCGCGCTTGATCGGCGTCTCGCTGCCGCACTTCAGGCCGGTATAGGGAAATTCGCCCAGCGTTTCGTCAAAGAAAAAGCAGATGTGCGCCGGCGTGATCTCGTCGGTCGAGATGTCGTCGCGCAGTTTGGGATTGCGCTCAGGATGGGCCGTGTCCCAGGGCAGGTCTTCGCCCGCCAGTTGCCGTTTGATCAGCTCGGGATCTTCGGTAAGAAAAAGGATTCGCCCCTGCAGACGGACCATGTCAGGGCGCTTCTCGACAGTGCGGTTCAACAGCGATTGGTTCACTTCTAAATTTTACCGCAGGTCACAGGGGTGTGTGACAAGGGTTAACCCTGCTTCGAGCAGCTCTCAAGGCGAGAACTACTTTGCGAACGGTAGTCGCTCCGCTGCACGACTGTCAGTCGAAGAGCAAAGTGGAAGATTTTCATCACCAGAGTAGCGAGGGATCTGCTGTTTGATGCGGGCAGCACCATCCACTGACTGGCGAGAAGCCGATCCCTCCTCAGACTGAAGCCCCCGTGGTGATGACAGGTGATTTGGCGCTCCCCAGCCTACGCCCGTACACTACTGAGGTGAGGATTGCGCTCGGCCAAATCAACACCACCGTCGGCGATTTCTCCGGCAACTCGGCCAGGATCATCGACTTTTCGCAACGCGCCCGCAGCGCCGGCGCCGAGCTCGTCATGTTCCCGGAGCTTTCCATCTGCGGCTATCCGCCACGCGATCTTGTCGAGCGGCCCTGGTTCGTTCAGCGCAATTGGGACACGGCACAGGCGATTGCACGTGAGACTCAGGGCATCTCGGTTATCTGTGGCTTGGTGACAGCTGCGAACTCCGCCACCGGTAAATCGGTGAGGAATTCGGCGGCGCTGCTGCGCGATGGCAAAATTGCTTTTGTACAGTCCAAGCGCCTCTTGCCCACTTACGACGTCTTCGACGAGATGCGCAACTTCGCGCCCGCCGACCATCAGGAACTGTTCTGTTCCGACACAATGCCTGTCGCGCTTACCATCTGCGAAGATGCGTGGAACGACAAGAATTTCTGGGACCGGCGGCTGTACGGCATCGATCCCGTAGAGGACCTGATTGGCGCTGGCGGCAAGGTGCTGCTGAATATCTCGGCCTCACCTTTCTACCTGCGCAAACGCGAGTTGCGCCATGACATGCTGGCCGCGATTGCGGGCGCCTATCGCGTGCCGGTCGCCATGGTCAACCAGATCGGCGGCAACGACAGCCTGGTGTTCGACGGTTCAAGTTTCGCGCTGGGCCCTGATGGCCAGCTCATCGCGCAGGCCAAGTCGTTCGAGGAAGATCTTGTCCTATTTGACACCGAGTCGCTGACCGGCGACATTCATCCACGCGATGAAGGTGAGGAGTCGAGCGCCTATTCGGCGCTGGTGCTCGGCACCCGCGATTACGTCCACAAATGCGGATTCCGGCGGGTGGTGCTCGGGCTCAGCGGCGGCATCGATTCTGCGCTGACGGCATGCATTGCCGTCGACGCGCTCGGCCGCGAAAACGTGATCGGCGTCGGTATGCCGGGGCCGTACTCTTCGCAAGGCAGCATCGACGACGCTGCACAACTGGCGCGCAATTTAGGTATCCGCTTCGAACTGGTTCCCATCGGCGACATCTTCAGCGCTTATTGCGATAGTTTGGAGCCTGTCTTTGCTGGGACCAAACCCGACGTCACCGAGGAAAACATTCAAGCGCGAATCCGTGGTGCCATGGTGATGGCAGTGTCTAACAAATTCGGGTGTCTGGTACTGACTACCGGCAACAAGTCGGAGCTCGGCGTCGGCTATTGCACACTCTATGGCGATATGTGCGGCGGCGTGGCCGTGATCTCCGACGTGCCCAAGACGCTGGTCTATCGGCTGGCCAGGTTTGTGAACTCGCGCGCGCCGCTCATTCCGCAATCAACTATCGACAAGCCGCCGTCCGCCGAATTAGCTCCCGGCCAGACGGACAGCGACTCGCTGCCTTCCTACGACCTGCTCGATACCGTTCTGGAAGAGTACATCGAAGATAATAAAGCTCCTGAAGCTATTGCTGCGACGCATGGTTACCCCATTGAGTTAGTTCGCAAGATAACTTGCATGGTGGATAAAAGCGAATATAAGCGCCAGCAGGCTGCGCCAGGACTAAAGATTTCGGAAAAAGCGTTTGGATTTGGAAGACGTTATCCTATTGCTGCGAAGTTGGAAGCGTGTGGGGAAGGCAGCACTTAGCAGTTAGCAGTTAGCAATTAGCAGTTAGCAGTTAGCAGTTGGGACTTAGCAACCCGGTACAACATGGTTTGAACATCTAATTGCTAATTGCTAATTGCTAATTGCTAACTGCTAACTGCTAACTGCTGAGTGCTGAGTGCTAACTGCTCTCTCGAAAGGAACCATGACTCGTCTCACGAATCTCGCCATTAAACTGCTTATTGCAACAATGGGCGTATACTGTGTTGCCCAGAATACTAGCTCTCCCAAGACTAGTTCCGCCAAACCTGCCACGACGGCTACCAGTTCCGCCGGCAGTTCTCTTCCCAGCGAAGCTACCGTCGACGCCTTTCTTAAGAAAATGTTCGGCTGGAACCAGCAGCTCACCTGGAAAGTTGCCGAGATTAAACCATCTGAGGCGCCAGGAATTTCGCAGGCTACAGTAGTCTTCAGCACGCCACAAGGCCAGCAAGTGACTCGTATCTATGTCACGCCTGATCAAAAGTACGCCTTCACGGGTGAGCTCGTACCTTTTGGCGCCGATCCGTTCGCGCAAACGCGTGAGGAGCTCAAGTCTGCCAATGGTCCGGAACACGGTCCCAAGGACGCGGACATTACGATCGTGGAGTTCGGCGACCTGCAGTGTCCAGCCTGCAAGGCTGCCCAGCCGAACATTACCAAGCTGATGCAGGAGGAGCCAAAGGCTAAGTTGATCTTCCAGAACTACCCGCTGGAGTCGGTCCACAAGTGGGCGATGACCGCTGCGAAATATGTCGACTGCCTGGCGCGGGAGAACAATGATGTGGCGGTTAAGTTCATCGCCACGGTTTACGATCACCAGTCCGAGGTCAACGAGCAGAATGTGGAGCCGATGCTCAAAGGCTATGTGAAAGAGGCGGGCGGCAATCCCGACGAGGCTGCCGCGTGCGTTGCCAAGCCGGAGACGGAGAAGCGCGTGCGCGAGTCGATGAAGTTGGGCGAGAAGCTGGACGTGACCAGTACACCAACGTTCTTCATCAACGGCCGTCGTATCGTCGGATTTTCTGCCAACAGCGTTCCCTACGATGCCGTAAAAGAGATGGTGGACTACGAACTGACGAGTACGAAGTGATTTACGTGGAACTTGCCATCAGCCTGCGTCTAGGTCGATGTCAGGATCAAAAGTCAGCGCCTCCGCCGAGGGCAGAGTGTCGCCCGCTGGAGCCGGCTCCTTAGGAGTGTGCTTGGCACGACGCCGCGCCGAACCGAATTCTTAGACCCGCTCCAGGACCATCGCAATGCCTTGGCCCACGCCGATGCACATGGTGCACAGCGCGTAGCGGCCACCGGTGCGCTCCAGTTGTCGCACGGCGGTGGTGACCAGGCGGGCACCGCTCGCCCCCAGTGGATGACCCAAGGCGATTGCGCCGCCATTAGGATTCACGCGCGGCGCGTCGTCGGCAATTCCCAGATCGCGTAACACGGCCAGCGCTTGCGAGGCGAACGCCTCGTTCAGCTCGATGACGTCCATCTGGTCGAGGGTAAGCCTCGCGAGCGCCAGCGCCTTACGCGTAGCCGGCACTGGTCCCATTCCCATGATGCGCGGCGCAACGCCCGCGGCCGCGGCCGCGATCACCCGCGCCAGCGGCTTGAGGCCGTGACGGTTTGCCGCCTCGCCGGAGGCGAGCAATACTGCGCAGGCCCCATCGTTCACGCCGGAAGCGTTGCCGGCCGTGATGGTGCCGTCAGCTCGCACAATTGGCTTCAGCGCAGCTAATGTTTCCAGCGTTGTGTCCGGTCGCGGATGCTCGTCCCGATCCACAACTACCGGCGGACCCTTGGGCGGCGTGGCGGTTACCGGCGTAATTTCCTCCGACAGCCGGCAGCTGCTCATGGCCGCTCCCGCCCGCTGCTGGCTGCGAAGAGCGAAGGCATCCTGGTCTTGGCGTGAGATCTTGAATTCTTCGGCCACGTTCTCCCCGGTCTCCGCCATCGAGTCCGTACCGTAGAGCGCCTTCATCGTCGGATTGACGAAGCGCCAACCAAGTGTCGTGTCTTCCAGTTTCATCGCGCGCGAAAAAGCTGCGTCAGATTTACCCAGGACAAATGGCGCTCGCGACATGCTTTCGACTCCGCCCGCAATCACCACCGAGACTTCGCCCGTCTTGATCGCACGCGCTGCGCCACTGATGGCATCAAGGCTGGATCCGCAAAGCCGATTGACGGTGCTGCCCGGAACCGTCTGCGGCAGGCCTGCCAGCAGCAATGCCATGCGCGCGACGTTTCGATTATCTTCGCCAGCCTGATTGGCGCAGCCCAGGATCACGTCATCGATTGTGTTCGGATCGAGCGAGGGATTGCGCTCAAGCAGCGCCTTAAGCGGAATGGCAGCAAGGTCGTCGGTACGGACGCTCGCCAAGGCTCCGCCATAGCGGCCAAAAGGCGTCCGGATCACGTCACAGATGAAAGCGTCTGACATTCGGGATCTCATTCAGGTATAGGGTCGACTTCACCATGGGGACAGACAGCACGGAAGTTTTGATGTATTCAATCGTTCTGTGGACTCGGCGGTGCCGCCGGTGAAGACAAAGGCTTTCTTATAATACTGGCGCGAGCGAGCGCAACCACAGATGGAACGAGGAGCTACTTTGTGAGGTGATGGAGAAAAAGTCCGACAGCTGTCCAAAACGGCGTGACCAGCAGGCAGGAGAACATCAGCCCCTCAGCGAATCGCAGGCTTGCGGCAGCTTCTGTTGGGTCCCAGGAACCATCCGCCAGATGATGTGCCCGATAGAATTCCGCCAGCCGAGTAAGAGCCCACATAAGCCAAGTACTATACGCTATGAGTATTGCCCCCGGCGTGGGGTTGGCCGCTAATCGGCGGCGGCGGCGCGGGCAGCAGCTTCTACTCGCGGGCGCCCCGTTCCTTGTGGGATTTCAAACCGCCGCATCTTGTTATAGAGCGAGCTCCGGGGTATTCCCAACCTGCGGGCGGCGCGCTCGACCGATCCGCGCTCGGCCTCGAGAACATGGCTGATATAGGCGCGTTCCACTTGCTTCAGTGTGCCTTGGACCTGCGATGTAAATGTCACCGCGGGCACGGTGGCTTGAAACTGGAGGTGCTCAACCTCGAGCGCGTCAGATTCGATCAGCGACAGCGCGCGCTCCAGAACATTGCGCAGCTCACGTATATTGCCCGGCCATGGGTAAGCTTGTAACGCTCTCATAGCGCTGGCCGAAATCCGCACTGGATTGCGCCGACCTTGCCGGCCGAGATTGCGCAGGATGTGCTTGGACAATGGGGCGATGTCTTCGACCCGTTGGCGCAGCGGCGGAATTCTCAGCCAAAAAATATTGACCCGATAGTACAGATCGCGCCGGAAGCGCTGTTCGCGCACTAATTGGTCCAACTCGCGATGGGTAGCCGAGATCAGCCGCACGTCGACGGCGCGGTCGCGCACATCGCCCAAGCGGCGAAAGACACGCTCTTCCAAGACTTTCAGCAGCTTGGATTGCACCTGCAAGTCCATGTCGCCGATTTCGTCGAGAAATACAGTGCCCCCATCGGCCACTTCCAGCAGCCCTTGCTTGGAAGCAGTCGCGCTGGTGAAGGCGCCTTTCTGATGGCCGAACAGCTCGGATTCCAACAGCTCGCGCGAAAGACCGGCGCAGTTCAAATCCAGAAAGGGGCGACGGGCGCGGGGGCTGTTCTGATGAATCCACCGGGCGAGTACACCTTTGCCGCTGCCGGTTTCGCCTTCGATCAGAACCGGGCTCGCAGTCGCCTTGACGCGTGTCGCCATCTCGCGCAGGTGAACGATGGCTGCACTGCTGCCTTGGAAAGGGTCGAGCGCGTCGCTCGAAGGGTTGGCCGGTGATTCAACCTGGTTCTCGCCCACGGAAACTCCTGCGTTGGATGAACACGAAGAGTAGTTCGAGGGACTTCGTGGCTGCAATCAGAGTGCTGCTTGGGAGCCGAGAACCCACCACCGGCGGAATTGCTGAGCGCGTTCGCTTTCGGGCGGAAGCGACGACCAGAGCGGGTCAGCAAATCGCAAGCAATCATCGTCGCCGGATCCGGGAAAGCCGGCAGTGATGGCGGTCACAAGACGGCGGTCAAAGAAAACCTTGGGCGAAAACAAAGAAGCGGACCGTGGTCGCGGTCCGCTTGAGAGGAGAATGCCGAAGCCAGTGAACAGTTATGCGGTCACACCTCCGACGCTTACAGTTGGGAAGTCAAAACTTCCTTATGCCTGCGAGTTGCAGCGCGACTTGCCAAAGGAATCGCGGGTTATTGTAGGCGTAATACACGTCGTATTCGGGACTTTCGTGGATCAAACGGGAACGGTCGCCGCTGATCTGCCACAGCCCCGTCAAACCGGGCTTGAGGGCCAACCTCTGTCGCTGGATGTCGGAGTACTGCTCCACGATGAAGGGCATTTCGGGACGCGGACCGACAAACGACATGTGCCCGAGCAGGATATTGAACAGCTGCGGTATTTCGTCCAGGCTGGTGCGGCGGAGAATACGTCCGACTCGGGTGATCCGCTCGTCATCGCTTTTCTTAGGGGAGTAGCCGTAAGACGGGGCGTCTTCATACATCGTCCGAAATTTGTACATTGAGAACAGGCGCCCGCCCTTGCCCACCCGCTGCTGGCGGAAGAAAATCTGCCCGGGCGAAGTTTTCTTGATCGAGATGGCGACGACCGCGGCTATAGGCGCCAGGGCGACAAGGGAAAGCACCGCAAGCGATACGTCGAGAGCCCGCTTGCCCAGTTCATACAGAAGACGCGGAGCATCTTCGCAAGGACGAGCCAGCAGGATGCCGTCAATTTCGGCGTAGTCCATCTGCTGTCCGGGATCGAGAAACTCTTGCGCTGCGAAATAGGTTTGTACTCCTGCCTGGGAGGCTTGACTTATCGTGAGCAGCATCGTCTCGCGGTCCAAAGAGGGATCGGCGACCACCAGGATCGAGGCACGTAGCTGGCGCAGTAGTTCGCCGCTGAGTGGGCCAGGCAAGACCTTCGCGGAGTGTCTGCGGCTGTAAGAACACTCGTAGATTTCCGTCAGCGCAGTGGAACGGTCTTCCTCGATGAACGCCATCGGCTCAATTCCCAGCTTCGGCGAATTGATAAGCGCGGTGTAGATGCGGCGAGCGGTGCTGCCGGTTCCCAGGATTACGGCTCGGCGCGTTCCATATCCCTTGCCGCGCAAGTTGCGCAGCAGCTTTTGCAGCTCCCACTTTTCGGTCGTAAGCAAAAGGGGCACGAACAAAAGGGCAATCCCCAGATTGATTCGAGATAGCGCGATTCGGAATACCGAGGCAACCACCAGCGCAAGGGTGAATGCCTGAAGGCTAACCCGCAGCACTCGTTCTGTTTCGCGGATGCCGAGCAGGCTCAGGCACGGACGATAGGCGCCGTGGCGCTCGAGCAGGAAGATGAATAGCAGGGCAAATCCCACGGCAGAAAAAAAGCGGGCAGAAGGTGTGTGCCACAACGCACGCTCTTTGATGGCGAAGGCGACGGCCTCGGCGAAATAGAGCGCCACGATGATGGCGGCCAGATCGAGCAGCCTCTCACTGGAGGCAAGGCAGCGCACCAGGTAGCCGCCCCAGTCGGCGGCTGCCAATGGCGGAAATTGAATTGTCGTTGCAGAACGGGCAGAACTTGCCATGGCAATGTTATTGAAGGCGCTGCGGGCGACAGCTTCACCCGCAGGTTCTAACGATCAAGGCGAGTGCTAATTGATCGCCTCGACATCGGCGCCATCGATGTTGACCGCAACCGCCTTCATGATCTGCTCGATGGTGATCACCAGCCGGCGTGCGTTCTGCTTTTCGACCAGCGTACCTTCCCATCCGCAGAACGGGCCGTGCTTCACGCGCACACGGCGTCCGATTTTCAAATAGGGATGCGGTTCGATGTGGCGCGATTGCAGGCAGCAGGCGCGAAGCTGCAAAATTTCGTCTTGCGATAGCAGCACCGCTCTGCCGCCGCGCGAGACCAGGTTCACGACCCCTGCGGTCTCCAGCACCCGGATCCGGTCAACGTCCGCCACTTGCACGAAAACGTAGCCGGGAAATAGTGGCGCGCGGGCGCGTTGGACGCGGTCGCTCCATCGCGTCAGGCGTTCGTATGTCGGAAGCAGGCATTCCAGATGTTTTTGCTGAAGCTGCTGTGCAACTCGCTGCTCGTGACGCGAGCGAGTATAGGCCGCCAGCCAATATCGTGAAGGGGAATCATCGCAGGGCGTTGGGGCAGGGGCCAGAGATTGGGGGTAGAGGTCGGATTCAGGCATGGCTTCGCCATTCTCAGTCCCATGCCGTCTTCCGTTTCAAGGAAACAGTGGCGCATTGGCGGCGAGCTTCGGATCGCAGCTGACGGCCAGGTAACTGAGTGCTGTATCGGAAGTAATTGCACGCGTGTTACCAGAAAATTGGGGCGGTCCCCCGCAGTGACAAGGAGTTGATTTATTTGGTTCTAGCTCCCAAACAGGAATATTCCTGATTCGGATGAATGAGCGGACCCGAGCAGATTTTGGACATTCGTCGGCCAAGATTTAGTCGGTTTAGACGAAGCCACTCAGCCCATCAGAATGCCGCCGTTTACGTTAAGCACCTGGCCGGTGATATAGCCTGCTTCCTCCGAGGCCAGGAACTTCACGGCGTGGGCCACGTCCAGGTCGCTGCCCGGACGCCCGAGTGGAATGTTTTTCAGCAGATTCTCTTTGAGCTCGGCGGGGAGCACTTCCGTCATCGCCGTCTCGATGAAGCCGGGGGCCACAGCGTTGGCGGTGATGTTGCGGGATGCAACTTCGCGAGCGACCGCCATGGTCAGGCCGATCAAACCGGCCTTCGAGGAGGAATAGTTCGTCTGGCCGGCCTGACCGATTTGTCCAAAGATGCTGGTGATGTTGATGATGCGTCCCCAGCGCTGCTTCAGCATGGGGCTGATCGCTGCCTGGGTCAGTAAAAACGGGGCAGTCAGGTTAGTAGCGATCACATCGTCCCAGTCGGCGCGCTTCATGCGCAGCATGAGCTGATCGCGCGTGATGCCGGCATTATTGACTAAAATATCGAGCTTGCCGAAGCGCGCAACTACCGCCTTCACCGTGGCCTTGATGGCCTCCTCGTTGCTCACGTCGAGCGGGAACACCTCGGCCTCGCCGCCTTGACCTTTGATCTCGTCGGCCAGCCGCTCGAGCTTTTCCTGGTTGCGAGCGCATAACGCCAGCCTCGCTCCCGACGCCGCCAGCAACAGCGCGCATGCGCGTCCGATTCCTTGCGACGCGCCCGTGACCAGCGCGACTCGGCCTTCCACTCCTGGCATGAGTGCCTCCGTGGAGGAAGGATAGCATTCGGCATTCGGCACTCGGCATTCGGCGCTCGGCATTCGGCACTCGGCATTCGGCACTCGGCACTCGGCAGTCGGCACTCGGCAGTCGGCACTCGGCAGTCAGCATCCTTTGCAAATCGCAAGTCTGTCGTGCTATCGCCAAAGAACAGCGCCGCATGCGACTTGCTATGTTTTTCGCTTGTCCAGGGATGTTCAAGGGCCGACTGCCGATTGCCGACTGCCGAGTGCTGATTGCCGAGTGCCGAGTGCCGACTGCTGAGTGCCGACTGCCGAATGCCGAATGCTAGCCGATCTGCACCCGCTCTTCTTCCGGCTCAATCAGCACGGCGTGTTCCGGCATCTCGTCGCGGAAGAGATAGCGCAGTAGCGGCGGCGCCACCAGAGTGGTAACCCCGGCCATGAAGATAACGATAGCGTAGGCCCGCTGCGAAACCATGTTCATCTGCAATCCGATCAAGGCGATGATGAGCGCAACCTCGCCGCGCGGCGTCATACCAACGCCTACCTTCATCGCATTGCGCCATCCGTCTTTAAGCATCGGCAGGCCGCAACCGACAACTTTACTGATCAGTGCCAGCAGCGAAATGACCACCGCCTCGGCGAAAACATTGCCTTTGAAGACCCGGATATCCAGGCGCGCTCCCATAGTGAAGAAAAAAAACGGCGCGAGAAATTCGTTGATCCCGTAAACGTGCGATCGTATTCCCCACTCCGGCGAGTAATCCGCGAAAATCAGCCCGGCAAAAAACGCGCCAATGATGGCGGCCATGCCGATCTTCGCGGCCGCCACCGATAAAAGCAGACAAGTGGCCAGGGCGAGCATCAGTGGAGCATCGCGCGTTGAGAGCTGCTGCAGTCCCGGGCGCATGCGTCCGACCATGCGTGGACCAAAGTAAATCATGAAGACGGCAAACCCGACCGCCTCAGCTACCACAACGCCGAGGTGCAGCCAGTGCACGCCGCTGCCGGAGGAGATGCTGACCACAATCGCCAACAGCACCATGCCAAGAATGTCGTCGAAGACGGCAGCGCCGAGAATGATCTTAGCCGCGCGCTTTTTCAGCACCTGCATGTCCTGCAGCACCCTCGCGGTAATGCCCACGCTGGTAGCCACCATGGCGGCGGCAACGAAAACCGCTTCATGCGTGGTTTCGCCGTTTAGCTTCAGGTAGAGCAAACCACAGACGAAGGGCAGAACGATGCCGGCGATGGCGACATTGAGCGAACGGCCGCCGATGCGGATGAGTTCGTGAGGACTGGTTTCAAGACCGACGGTGAAGAGCAGGAAAATGGCGCCGATTTCGGCCAGCGAGACGATGGTGTCGCTGGGAACAATGATGTTCGCAGCGTACGGCCCGAGTGCTATGCCGGCCAGGATTTCACCCAGCACGGCCGGCAGCGAAAGACGTTCGAACACCTCACCGCAGATCTTCGCGCAAACGAAGATGGTGAAAAGCTGGAGCAGGAGCGTGTCTGAACCGTGTGACATACGGGGGGACAGCAATCAGTCAGAAGCGGGCCGGATTTCTATCGTTGCTCAGTTCCAGCTCTCATGCGAGGGAATTCGGGAGTACCTGCTGGAAAAGCAGCACTCGGCATTCGGCAATCGGCACTCCGTCAAGCAAGATCCTGCGAAATCCAACAGGAGTCCGCTGTCCAGGAAGAGTTTTGGTTTGGCGATTTGTGAAGGATATCTAAGGGCCGAATGCCGAGCGCCGACTGCCTTTACGCCAGTACCGCAATTAGGGGGCTCTGCTTGGCGACGACCTGTCCAATGGAGGCAGCATCGACGCCGGCGTGCCGCAACTCGGCCAGTAGCGTATCAGCATCCGCTTCGACTACGGCTATCAGCAGGCCTCCGGCGGTCTGCGGATCGTACAGCAGAGTTAGCACCTCAGGCGGGATACTCGGGTCGGCCTCAACGCAACCCTCGATAAATTGCCGGTTCGACTTCAGTCCGCCCGGCACGTGATTCTCGCGAACGCATTCCAGCGCACCCGCCAGCAGCGGGACCTGCGATGCATAAATTCTGAGGCTCACGCCGGAGCCGGCTGCCATCTCGCGGGCGTGACCAAGCAATCCGAATCCGGTGACGTCCGTCAAGCCATGCACCGCGAATCTGCCGGAGGTCACAACATCAGCCGCAGCCTTGTTCAGCATGGTCATCGATCGCACTGCGGCGCGGATCCAGGCGAGATCGGCTTCCCCACGCTTGATGGCGGTCGAGATCACTCCTGTGCCGATGGCTTTGGTGAAGATGAGGCGGTCGCCCGGCTTGGCGGCGCTATTGGCCAGAACTTTGCCGGGGTGAATCGTGCCGGTCACCGAGTACCCGAGCTTGATCTCCGGGTCGCGAATAGTGTGACCGCCGATGATGGTGCAGTTCGCCTCCACCATCTTCGAAAGTCCCCCGGCCAGCATCTGCTCAAGCAGGTGAGTATCGCCATCTTCGGGAAAACAAACCAGCGCCAGTGCGCTGATGGGACGGCCACCCATCGCGTAGACATCACTGAGGGCGTTGGTGGCGGCAATCTGACCGAAGACGTAAGGATCGTCGACGATAGGTGTGAAGAAGTCCGCAGTCTGGACCAGCGCCAGGTCGGGCGTGAGTTGATACACTCCGGCGTCGTCGGCGGTGTCGAAGCCGACCAGTACATTCGGATCGTGTTGCCGGGCTAATTTCCCAAGCACCGAGTCCAGCACCGCCGGACTTAGCTTGCTGGCTCAACCAGCGGCTTTCACCATCGCGGTCAGGCGTGGTGTCTTCACTTCTTCCATATGGTTTCGATTGTAGAGCGATTTGAGCTTTGCCGATATGGGCTAGAACGCCGGATCAGGGGAGTGCTTCAAGGATCGGCCATGCTTGGCCACATACATGGCGCGGTCGGCTAAAGCGCAGAGGTCAGCCGGATCGGCGGAGTCGTCAGGATAGAGTGCGTAGCCGACGCTCACCGTCAGCTTGACCGTCTTCTTCTCCACCCTAAGTGGCAACAGCAGAGCCGCCTCCAGCGCCCACACCAAGGTTTGCGCGCCCTGCGAATCGGAGACTTCGCTGATTACCGTGAACTCGTCCCCTCCGGTGCGCGCCAGCGTGTCGGCCGCGCGCAGGCGAGCGGAAAGCCGGTTTGCTACTTCCTGCAAAACCCCGTCGCCGATGCGATGTCCAAACGTGTCGTTGACAGCCTTGAATTCGTCGAGGTCGAGCAACATAACCGCTACCTTCAGGCCGTTGCGGGCGGCATGAGCAATGGCTTGCAGCAATCGGTCTTGCAGGAGCCGGCGATTCGGTAGCCCGGTGAGCGCATCGTGATAGGCCAGATGCTCGCTCTCCAGAATCTGCTCCTCGAGCAAAGTCACGATCATGCCAATGGCCACAAGATATTTCGGAATGTCCCAAATCTCCGCGTCCAAACGGCCGCTGGGATTCATGGTGTGCAGCATGGTAGCGATGGGAAAACTGATTCCCCAGGTGAAGAAGCCGAAGACGGTGGCCAGCACGCCGGCCGACGTCCGATGCAGCCGGTACCAAAAGAGCGCCGCGGCAAAAAGGTTCAAGGCCGTCAGAATGATGTGAATGCCCTGGTCAGCCCTGCCCAGGGCGATATTCCCAATGACCAATCCGGTCACCACGAGAGCGGTCACGACAACGCAAACCACATAGCGCGTCACCTCGCGATACCATGCCCCGAGCAGCGCCAGTGACGCGATACAAGCTAAGCCAATCACCGCGTAGTAGAAGGCCGGCCCCCTCACCCCGGCAAACATGGCGGCCGTATAAATCAGCGTCGGAAGCCCGAGCACGGCGGCAAGAACGATTTGCCGGATGAATGTGCTGGCTTGTGGTGCCACCGAAACGACAAACGTCACGCTGGCCAGTTCAAGAGCGAAAAGTCCGATCGCCGAACTTGGCGAATTCGCATGAACGTGCGGTCCCGGTGGCGTCAGGAATTGCACCGCGGCCCGGGCCAGCACCAGGATCCAACCGGCCAGCCAAAGGCGCACACGCTCGCGCGTATGGTGCCGCGAGATTGCCGCAAAGACTCCCACCAGGATCGCGAGCGCAATCAGGGCGGGCAAGGCGTTGAGGTTCAGGTGCATGCTGGCAAATTGTTAAAGGGGAACCGCCTCAGCTGAAGTTCATCGCTGTGAGATAGCGTAATCGAGTAGGATTCGCGGCGGCAATCAGGAAAAGTAGTTGGCCGTACACCAATTTCCATTCTGGATACAGGACATCTTATGAGATGGCCGCGATCTGGAAGGCTCTTCGCTGGCTGAGGGCCGACCGCGGAGGGCGGACGGGCGTCCCTAGAACGCCCCACCGCCTCCGCCGCCGAAGCCCCCGCCGCTGAAGCCCCCGCCGCCACCACCTCCGCCCCAGCCCGACCCTGTGCTGCTGGCGCGCGGAGCGGCGACGAACGCCTGGTGTGCGTCCATCGCCATGTTGTGCATTGCGCCGGCGAAGAAGATGGGATTGAATCCGACATACGGCGTCGGCCCGACATACCAGGTCGGGGGATTCTGCACGATTCCCTTAAACGCATTGGCCCAGTGGTTCTCGATGCCCAGCGCCATGGCAAACGGCAGTATCTTTTCGAACGTGTCGGGCGGCATGCGCTTCAGCCGGTCGGAATCCACCCGGGTAATGAATTCCTGCAGGCCGAGGATTTCGACTTTCGTTCGCACACCTTTCAGCGACTTCGCGGTCATGATGCGGGCGAACAAGAATACGATGATCACGGCGACGATACCTGACCCGATCAGCAGGCCGGGCGCGCCCACGACATCCGCGATGTGCAGCCACTGCAGGATCACAAACGGCGCTGCACTCAACAGCACCCCGAGACCGACATAAGCGTGTGCCGAGTCGGGGTCCACCAGGTACATCCCTTTGCCTTTTAGCTCGGCAAGAATGTCTTCCTTCATGGTAGGAATTGCGCTGTAGAAGTGGTTGCGCAGTTCTGACAGTCGCACCTGCTCTGAATCCGCGGCCATGCTGTCCAAAACGGCGCTTTCCTGGGACGAGAGCTTGACCGGCCCTTCTTCGAACCGGGCCCCGGCGAGGCCATCCCGTAAAGCGGAGGCCTGCGAGACTCCGCCGCCGAACATGTGATTCAGCATCAACCGCTCGTGTGGCTGGAGCGAACTCCAAGTGTCGCGTCCCTTCAGCAGGTGGAAGGTGTAATCGCGATGGCTGAACAGCATCGGCAACATGCTGACGGCCTCGCCAAGCATTCCCTGCCGGGTTGTAGGGACCGCCGGCGGGGACCCGGAGAACGGCATTGTCCGAGTCTCCTCGATCTTCACGTACCCCTTCACCGCCAGGTCGACCAGGGTCGCGGTTATGTCACGGGGATGCACTCTGTCATCGATCAAGGTGCCGACCTCGGCCGCCGTCATCCCCTTGGGCGGCTCGTACATGGGTGCGACAGAAGTATCGGGATGGGGATCGCGGCCTTTCGTCCACCACAGGAAGAACATCACGATGAATGCCCACAGCGGCAGCAGGACGACGATGTTGCTGCGCAGGAACCACACCGCAAAAGTCAGCTTGCTGGGCTCGGTGAGTACACCTTTGCTGATGTACACATCGGCGGTCACCCCTTCGCGCATGGAGAGCGGCTCGTTGCTCTGCACCTTCACCAGGTTGCCGTTGACCACCACCGTAGCGTTCTGCTCCGCCGCGCCGTAGATGCCGCTGAAAGCCTGCGCCCTCAGGTTGTTGACCGCGCCCGGCGGAAACAAAATGCTCGCATTGACGTCGTCGATAGGCACCGGCCAGTCGTTGCCGGTGAGGTTCCAGTAGAGCTCGTCGTGGTCATCGAACCAGCGGATGGCGTTCTTCACCGTGTAGTTGATATCGACCGTGCGGCTCGCGTTCACGGCGTCGGGGATGTAGATCTTCAGGTGACGGTAGTCGCCCTTGACGCTCGACTGGTACTTTAAGTTGTGATTCCAGCCGTCGGTCACACTGGTCACACTGAGAAACAGCGTGTAATTGGAGCCGTGCGGTCCGGGATACTGGATGGGAATATCGCGATAGATGCCGTGGTACTCGCCGTTGAAATAGATCACCAGGTGCTCGTGAACGGTCATAGTGCCGTCCGGGGCGACATTCAACTCGTCATCGAAGTGGGTGATGCGCCAATCGCGGGCAAAGGCGGGAAGGCTGAGCAATAGGACCACTGCGGCGATTCGAAGCCAGCACTTAGCACTTAGCATTTAGCACTTAGTCTTTCGTCTGAAGCTCAACGACCGTTCGAGGCAGGCACTCTGCGCTGCGACGGGCTTGTCCTCTCCGCCTCAACCTTCGAGAGCAGACCGTTCAGCATCCGCCGCATCTCAACCACCTCGTCCAAGATGCCCTTATATTTCTCCTTCGGAAGGTAGTGCAAGTCGCGAGCGAGCAGGACGAAATACTCGAGCTCGCTGGCGGATCCCATCGCCATGGTCAAGAATCTCGCGAACTCCGGGTTCCCCGATCGACCGCACCCTTCGGCGATATTGGCCGCTACCGACGAGCTGCAACGGCGCAACTGGCTGACCATCCCATACGTCTCTTCGCGGGGGAAATCTCGCGTGCAGCGATAGATGGCTAGAGTAACGGAATGAGCGCGTTCCCAAACCTTCAAATCTCGGAAGACCTTCATAGGTTCTTTCTCTCGAATATTTGAGGGTCTGGCGCTCCCATGATAAATGCTAAGTGCTAAGTGCTAAGTGCTGCCGTCAGAACTTCACGGCTACCGGTTCGCGCTGCGCAGGGTCTTTGATGTCGAAGAACTGTCTCTGCTCGACATGGAACATTCCCGCGACAATATTGCTCGGGAACACCTGGATCTTGGTGTTCAGATCGCGCACCACGGCGTTGTAGTAGCGGCGGGCATTCTGGATGGTCTCTTCCAGTTCGTTCAGCGTGCCCTGCAGCGACTGGAACTGCTGTGACGCCTGCAATTGCGGATAGGCCTCCGCTACCGCCAGCAGCCCGCGCAGGGCATAGGTCAACTGGCCTTCGGCTTCGCTCTTCTCTGCCGGAGTGGTCGCAGCCATCGCGGCACTGCGATACTTGGCGACATTCTCGAACGTGCCCTTCTCATGCGCGGCATAGCCCTTCACCGTTTCGACCAGGTTCGGAATCAGGTCATACCGGCGTTTGAGCTGCACATCGATGTCCGACCATGCGTTATCGGCGCGCACTCGCAACTGTACAAGGGTGTTGTAGATACCGATCAGCATGAAAACGATGATTGCCAGTAGAACAATGACGACAATCAGACCGATCATTCACTTGCCTCCAATCCGGCAGCAGCTCACAGGCCGAACCATGCGAAAAACAGAGGGGACGAGCGGAAGGTACCACACCCACGAAGGGGAGGCAACGCGCGGGTACTACGATGGGAGTCCCCAAGTCTCCTGCTAAGGATATATGGCACTGAACAACGCTCCCAATGCTGGTAGTTGCGGTATTCTAGTTCGACTTGAGTTCCGCCGGGAGGAGTCTTGGCTACCTTACCGAAGCACCGACACGACGCAGAACAGAGAATGCTCGGCGCGATACCGGGCGAACCGCGCTTGGCCGGGGCCCAATGCCCACCAGCGATTATTCGCGGCACGAGTACGACCATCCGGCCGCCGGGTGGGGCGCGGCGCGCAGTGTTGCCCACGTTCTCGAGCGTGCGGGCGAACCTGCCGAAGGCGTGCACGCGATCTTCGTGATGAATCACGAGAATGGCGGCTTCGATTGCCCAGGTTGCGCGTGGCCCGACGATCCCGAGGGTCTGAGGCTCGACATCTGCGAGAACGGCGTCAAGCATGTCACCTGGGAGCTTGCGCCGGCCAAGGCCGACCGCGACTTCTTTGCCCAACATACTGTCAGCGAGTTGGCCGGCTGGACTGACTATGATCTGGAGGCGGTAGGCCGACTGGCCGAGCCGCTGAGCTACAATCCCGCGACCGACAAGTACGAGCCGATCTCCTGGGAGGATGCATTCGCGCTGGTCGGCAGCGCGCTCCGCGCTCTGGAAAGCCCCCACCAAGCATCGTTCTACACTTCCGGGCGGCTCAGCAATGAGGCAACTTTCCTGTATCAGCTGTGGGTGCGTGAGTTCGGCACCAACAACCTGCCGGATTGCTCGAACATGTGCCACGAAGCGAGCGGCCGAGGCCTGGCGGCCGCGATCGGCACTGGTAAGGGAACGGTAGATCTGCGCGACTGGCAAGCCGCCGACGCGATTTGGCTGATGGGCGACAACGCCGCCACCAACGCTCCGCGGATGCTGACCTGGCTGGCCGAGGCGGACCGGCGCGGCGCCCAGCTTATCCACATTAACCCTCTGAAGGAAGCAGCCTCAAGGCGAACGATCGTGCCGCACGAGTTCGTCGATATGGCCACGTTTCACACCACTACGATCGGGACCACTAATGTTCAGGTGCGGATCGGCGGTGATATGGCGCTGCTGCGCGGCGTTGCCAAGGCGGTCTTGGAGGCCGCGGAGAAAGATCCCGACGTCCTTGACCGGGAGTTCCTCAAAGTGCACACCAAGGGCTTCGACGAGTATCGTGCGCTGCTTGCCTCCACGCCATGGCCGGAACTGGTTCAGAACTCCGGCATCTCCGAGTCAGATATCCGAAAGCTCGCGAACTCCTATATCCAATCGAAGCGCGTGATCATTGCCTGGTGCCTCGGTGTCACGCAGCACGAGCACGGCGTCGACACGGTGCGCGAGATCGTTAACCTGTTATTGCTGCGCGGCAATATCGGCCGCGAAGGAGCGGGCCCGTCTCCGGTCCGCGGTCATAGCAATGTGCAGGGTAACCGGACCTGCGGTATCAACAATCGTCCGGACGCGGCCTTTCTCGACAGGCTGCGCGATGTCTGTGGTTTTGAGCCTCCTCGCCAGCATGGACTGGGCACGGTGGCGACGATCGAAGCGATGCGCCGCGGCGATGTGAAGGTGTTCGTTGCGCTCGGCGGCAACTTCGCGCTGGCTGCCCCGGACCTTCCTTATACGGCCGAAGCCCTGACGAATTGCGATCTGACGGTGCAAGTCAGCACTAAGCTCAACCGCAGCCACATCGTGCACGGGAAGCGAGCGCTGATCCTGCCCTGCCTCAGCCGCACCGACAAAGATCGCCAGGCAAGCGGCGATCAGGGAGTCACCGTGGAGGATTCGATGGCGATGGTGCACATCTCCTTCGGAATGAAAGAGCCGGCATCGCCGCATCTGCGCTCGGAATGCGCCATCCTCGCCGGTCTGGCGCAGGCGTCGCTCCCCAACAGCAAGACGCCGTGGCAGAACTACATCGAAAACTACGATCGAATCCGCGACACCATGGCACAGGCATTGGAAGGCTTCGACGATTTCAACGCCCGCGCCCGCTATCCTCACGGCTTTCGCATCGCGCAGCCGGCCCGGGACCTTGTCTTCCAGACCCCTTCCGGCCGCGCCGAGTTTTCGTCCGCACCGCTCGCGAATGATGTCGATCCGGGCAACGGGCGTTTGATGCTCACCACCCTCCGCTCGCACGATCAGTTCAACACCACGATCTATTCCAACGATGACCGCTACCGGGGTCTCAAGGGCCTGCGCACCGTGATCTTTATGAACGACGACGACATGCGGAGCCGCGGGATCAAAGAGTTCGATCTCATCGACGTGAAGAGCTTTTCCAGGGACGGGACAGAGCGGAACGTTTACGGCTACCGGGCAGTCCGCTACGAACTGCCGGTTGGATGTGCCGCCGGTTACATGCCGGAACTAAATGTCCTCTGCGGAATCGCTGATTTCAGCACGCAAAGCGAGCAACCGGTGACGAAGCATCTGGTTGTCGAGGTAAAGGCGGCGCAGCCGCGAGCAGCAAACCATTCAGCGGCGTAAAATGACACTTTCGGCCGCCCCCGCATCTCTCCGGGGCTGCCGTCATCTATTGAACATCTCCGATTTCTGATCCGCTGAAAGGAAGCACTTATGGCTACCACGATGACTCCCGCCCGCACCGGCACGCGCTCATCCGTCACCGTTAATGATGTCCGCATTCCCGATACCTTCAAGAACGAGCCTTCCGTCGATTTCTCCAACCCGGAAAACGCGCGCCGTATGCGCAACGCCATCGAGAAAGTTCGCAACGAGCTCGGGCGCGAGTACGACCTGGTCATCGGCGGCCGCCGTGTAAAGACCGCAGAGAAGACGCAGTCGCTGAATCCGGCCAAGCCGTCGGAGGTGGTCGGCACATTTTCGGCCGCCGGGGCTCCCGAAGTTGAACCCGCGATGCAGGCGGCTCTGCACGCCTTCCACACCTGGAGGTATGTTTCGTGGGAGGAGCGTACCAACCTGCTCTTCCGCGTCGCCCATCTGTTGCGCGAGCGCAAGTTCGAACTGATGGCCTGGATGGTCTTCGAGGTCGGCAAGAACTGGGCCGAGGCCGATGGCGACATCGCCGAGTTGATCGATTTCACGAATTTCTATGCCCTGGAGGCGCTGCGGCTTTCCAAGGCTGAGACGCCGGTGCAGTTACCCGGCGAGCGCGATCATCTGTGGTACATCCCGCTCGGCGTCGGCGCGGTCATTCCGCCGTGGAATTTCCCGGGCGCAATCATGGGCGGCATGACTCTGGCATCAATTGTGTGTGGCAACACGGTCATCCTTAAGCCTTCGGGCGATTCCCCGGCGATTGCGGCGAAGTTCTTCGAGATTCTGGAAGAAGCCGGCATGCCCAACGGCGTGGTCAACTTCTGTCCCGGACACGGCAGCAGCTTCGGCAATGCCATCGTCGAGCATCCCAAGACGCGATACATCGCCTTTACCGGATCGAAAGAAGTCGGCCTGCACATCAATCAGCGCGCCGCGGTGCAGCAGCCCGGCCAGATATGGATCAAGCGCACAGTGCTCGAGATGGGCGGCAAGGACTCCATCATTGTCGATGCCGACGCCGATTTCGACGCTGCCGTCGAAGGCGTCGCCAGTTCTGCCTTCGGTTTCAGCGGACAGAAGTGTTCGGCCTGCTCGCGTGCCATCGTCGACGAGCGCATCTACGACCGCTTCGTTCAGCGTCTGAAAGAGCGCGTGGATAAGATCACCCTTGGCGATCCTACGCTCAACCCAAACATGGGCCCGGTGGTCAACGAGAAATCGATGAAGTCGATCCTGGGCTATGTTCAGAAGGCCGTCGCCGAAGGCGGCCGTCTCATCACCGGCGGCGAGCGCGCGACCGACGCAGGGGAAGGCTACTTCGTCCAGCCGACGGTGATCGCCGATGTCGATCCGATGGGCACCATCTCCCAACAGGAAATCTTCGGGCCGGTGCTGGCGGTCATCAAATCGGAGAACTTCGAGAACGCTTTGGAGATCGCCAACAACACCGAGTTTGGCCTCACCGGGGCGGTCTATACGACGTCTGATGACAAAATCGACGCTGCCAAGCACCGCTTCCACGTGGGCAACCTGTACATCAATCGCAAGTGCACCGGAGCGATGGTCGGCGCGCATCCCTTCGGCGGCTTCAATATGTCAGGCACAGATTCCAAAGCCGGCGGTCCCGACTACCTCCTGCTGTTCACCCAGGCGAAGTCAATCGGCGAGAAAATCGCCAAATAGGAACTGGCGGGGCAGTCATCAGAACGGCTGGGGCGCGCAGCTCCGGCCGTTTCTTTGCTCTAGCGCAGAGCGGCCGCGGTATGCCTCCTGCAAATTCCTCTTCGCGGATTTCGACGTTGCCGTACTGGAAGTACCTCAATTTTTGGAACTGTCTCGATGCGAATCACTTCTATGAATATCGGCAAATATGCTGCCCGCTTGGCCAAGTTCGGCGCCAAGGGCGGAAGGAGGGGCCAACCCTTATTCGACGAGTAGCAGCATGAGCTTGCAGTTAGGACAGCGCGATCTGGACGACGTACGGCCGAACCTAAACATCTAGTATCTTGAAGATTTCCGGCGCAACGTAGACGCGGTTTCGCTTCTTGCCCGTTGCCTCGTTCAGAATACCCTCTGCCAATAGGCGGTCAATGTGCTGCTGCGCCGACTTGGGCGTGACGCGAAGTTGCGTTGCTACGCTCTTTACGCTAACCACTGGTCGGGAGAATAGGCTGTCTAGCAATACGAACAGATGGGCGGAGGCGCGCTTTTCTCCAACGCGATGACGATAACTTTGATTCAGCGTCAGCAGTTTGTCAGCCCTAGCCAACGCATCCTTCGATTGTAGCGATACCCCATTAAGGAAGTACTTGATCCAATCCTGCCATGCGCCCCGCTGGCTGACCGCCAGCAATTGATCGTAGTAGTTGCTGCGGGAACGCTCGAAATACGCGCTCAGATAAAGCAGCGGCTGAGTGAGTAAGCCCTGCGCCACCATGAGTAGCGTTATCAGCAGTCTGCCGATTCGGCCATTACCGTCGAGAAATGGGTGAATCGCTTCAAACTGATAATGAATGATCGCCATGCGAACCAGCGGCGGGAGGGCGCTTTCCGCGTGGATGTACTTCTCCAAATCGTCGAGCAACTCCAACATTTCGCTGACAGGCGGAGGTACGTATATGGCATCTTCAATTCTCGTATGGGGAGGGCCAAGCCAATTTTGCCGATTCCTGAACTCTCCTGGCATTTTGTTTTCGCCACGAACCCCCTTCATCAGGCGACAATGAATTTCCTTCATGAGGCGGAGACTCACCGGCAGCTCTGCTAACCGTCGAAGGCCCAGCTCCATTGCTTGCACGTAGTTTGCAACCTCTTCCAAGTCCTGTGTGCTGGCTAAGTCGTCATCGGGAAACAGCCCGAGGGCTTCAAACGAAATCAGATCTGATAGGGATGCAACCGTGCCCTCGATTCTGCTCGAGAGCACAGCCTCCTTACGCGTGAATGGCATGATAAGGAGGTGCGGATTTGGCAGTTTGCTTGCTGCACCAGACAGCTCACTTAGAGCCCTGTCGGCCTCGCTTAGGCGAGAAACCAAGTCCCAACTTAGTTCGATTTCTGGCGGCAACTTCTTAGGAACGAATGCGTAATGACCGTCCAGAGTTGGCGTAAGCCGCCCACAAGGTGTATTTTTGAAGGAATCGTAATCCATACATGTACTTAGGCTTATGTTACACAAGTCGCATTGGAACCGCGACTATTATACTTTGTCCGTGAAAAGTAAAATAGCTTGGTATTGCCTCTAGGACGCGCTACGCCGTGCTGCGTTCCTTGAGACATGCGCCTTAAATTCAACTATCCTGCTTCGAACAAGCCTAGTTCGGGCCGCTTCGTCCGCATCGCATACCCCGAGGTCCTGAAATGCCCAGCCTGCTCCGCTCCCGAGCCTTTTTTTTGTCCACTCTCTTGGCGCTTGTCTTTGCTACTGCGGCATCCCAAGCTCAGTCTCCTCACGCTGCCCCCGCCGTCAGCAACGGCGCGCTCAATGGCCACTACGCATTCTCCTTCAGCGGCTACAGCAATGGGACCTCGTTCATCCTGGTGGGAGCCTTTGTCGCCGACGGCGCAGGAAATATCACCTCCGGCGCGATCGATCTGAACAACGGATCGGGCGAGTACAACAACCCTTCGCAATGCAGCGGCAATCCCAACTGTCCTATAGCGTTGGTGGTCCAGTCGCCGGGATCGACCTACGACCTGAGCGCGGGTAACGGGCTTGGCACAATAACCATCGTTGCCGACGATCATCTGGGAAATCCGACGACGTTTCAGTTTGCGATCGCCATTCCCTCTGCCTCTGCATGTATGCCGGGCACCTCGTACTCGACCTGCGGACATCTCATTCAGCGCGATCCCAACAACCCGCAGAGCTATGGCTCGGGTGTGCTGAAGGCGCAGGACAGCGCGTACTTCAATTCGAGCGTCTTCTTCCCCGGCAATTTTGCGCTGCAGGTTTCGGGCAGCGATCCCGGCGGCGCACGGTATGCGGCCGCCGGCGCCTTAGGCTTCAACCCGGCTACGCAGGTTGATATCGACTGCAACGGCAATGGCTGGGGCCTCGACGGCTGTCCCCTCGATATTGACGACAACGGACAACCCGGCCCAAACCCGATTAAGGGCAGTTTCTCCGCGAATATAAACGCAAGCACGGGCCGGGGGACTTTCGCGAACATGGTCTTTCCCAGCGATCCCCATGGCTACTGCCCGTTCAGCTCTTCGTGCGGCTATGCGTATTACGTGGTCAATAAGCAGGAGATGTTCCTGCTCTCCTCGAATCCCCTGTCAAAACCGGCCAATCTGACATTGTGGGATGCAGTGCGCCAGTCGCAAAGCGGTGGCTGGAACCTGGGCAGCTTGAGCGGCGTGGATGTCTTGGCGACGAGCGGAGTCGACCCGAACGGAAGCGCTCCCGACATCTTTGCCGGCTTGTTGACCGCGCGCGGCAATGGCAACGGCATTCTTACCATCGACGAAAATGACGGCGGCACGCTACGGCACCAGATCTCGGTTGCCGCCTACAGCACGAACAACGCCGGTCAGGAATCGGGACGGTTCCTTCTTGCCGGAGTTAATGGCACATCGACACGCCGAATCCTCTATCTCTACGCGCCGAACAGCGGGTTCGTCGTCGGCACTGACTCCAAGATCGCCGTGGGAACGCTACAGCCGCAGACCGGCGGCCCGTTTTCGAATGCCTCGGTCAGCGGGACGTATGCCGGCGGCACCATCTTTCCAGTGCTGACGAGCGTGACGAATTCCGTAGCAGCGGTGCTTGCCGATGGTGCCGGACACATTACCGGGTCGCAGTACACCAGCGGACCGGCGGGACCTGGTGGACCGAACAATCTCACGCTTACCTATCAGATCGATTCGACCGGGCGCGCCGTGGTCGATCAGAACGGGCAGGAGTTTGGCGTGCTGTACGTCGTAAGCCCGACAAAGTTAGTACTGTTGCCAACGGGAATATTGCTGGCGGCGAATGCCTTTGCCTCCGCGGGGAACTAAGCTCTGCGACTCTCCAGGGCCGTGACTTGCAGAAGTTATGTTGCCGGGTCTAACCTGTCGGCTAGTAGTGGGGTGTGCCTTGTTTTCCCTGGGATATGTTCTCATCATGGCGGGGCTGGCTTTCGGAGGAACTGTGACTCTGATCGGCTTCGGCGGCTTGCTGGTGACCTCGTTCCATCGCTCACTCGGATCTCCGTTGCCGTTGCCGACGCTGCACAACGCGTTCGAGCGCAACCTCTATGTGCTCGTGGGGCTGGCCGGCGTAGCGATGTGGGGCAGCGCCTTCTGGTTCAGTTTGACCTTCACACCGTAAGCCGCCGATATAATCGCAAGATGGTCACCAAGCCGGAAACTCCAGTCGCTCGGGACACGAAGTACGAGCCGGTCATCGGACTGGAAGTGCATGTTCAGTTGCTGACGCGCACCAAAATTTTCTGCGGCTGCTCAACGCACTTCGGCGATCCGCCGAACACGAATGTCTGCCCGGTGTGTCTCGGCTTGCCCGGCGCTCTGCCGGTGCTGAATAAGCGCGCCGTCGAATTTGCGGTGCTCGCCGCCACGGCGCTGAACTGTCAAATTCGCGAGACGTCGATTTTCGCGCGCAAGAATTACTTCTATCCCGACTTGCCCAAGGGCTATCAGATTTCGCAATACGATAAGCCGCTGGCCGAACACGGCTATATCCAGATCAAAACGGCCGCCGGCGCGAAGAAAATCGGCATCACGCGTGTGCACCTGGAAGAGGACGCCGGCAAGAGTCTGCACGACGGTTTGCCCGACAGCGGCGAGTGGACCTCGATCGACCTCAACCGTTCGGGTGTGCCGCTGATCGAAATCGTGAGCGAGCCCGACATCGCGTCGCCTGACGAAGCCTACGAATACCTGACGCGGTTGAAGGAGATCATCCTCTACACCGGGGTGAGTGATTGCAACATGGAGGAGGGCTCTCTGCGCTGCGACGCCAACATCAGCATCCGGCCGCGCGGTCAGCGCGAATTCGGCACCAAGACCGAAGTGAAAAATGTGAACTCGTTCCGATTCATTCGCCAGGCGTTGGAGTATGAGATCGAGCGGCATGAGCAGGTGCTGGAGTCGGGCGGACGCATTGAGCAGGAGACGCGGCTTTATAACGCCGCCGAAGGCAGGACCTACGCGATGCGCTCGAAAGAGCAGGCACATGATTATCGCTACTTCCCGGAGCCCGACCTGCTGCCGCTAATCGTCGACGAGAAATGGCGCGGGGAAATCGTTTCGCAGTTGCCCGAACTTCCGGAAGCGCGGCGCGTGCGCATGGTCGCGCAGTACGGCATCACCGAATACGACGCTACGACGTTGACCAGCACCCAGGCTTTGGCCGACCAGTTCGAAGAAGCAGCGGGTGCGGCGAAGAATCCCAAACGCGTTGCCAACCTGGTGCAGAGCGAGCTCATGGGGCGGTTGAAAGCCAAGGGCCTCGAGATTGAGCAGTCGCCGATTTCGATGAAGGGGGTTGCGCTGTCGGCAGACCTGGTGGAGAGCGGCGCGATCAGCGGCAAAATTCTGAAGGACCTTTACGATCTGGCCTTCGAGCGCGGCGAAGACTTTCAGGCCGTTTACGAAAAAGAGAAGCCGCAGCAGATCACCGATACGTCAGCCATTGAGAAGATCATCGATGAGGTAATCGCCGCCAGCCCCAAGCAGCTCGAACAGTATCGCGGCGGAAAGAAAACTGTGATGTCCTACTTTGTGGGACAGGTCATGAAAGCCTCGAAGGGTCAGGCCAATCCAGGGCTGGTCAATGAGCTGCTGGCGAAGAAGCTGGACAACAGCGGTTAGCGGAAAGCGAAATCGTCTGTAACCCCTAGCCCCTAATTTTATTGTTGCGGCGGCGCCTCGGCGGGCGCAGAGACATGCTCGTGGGTGATCAGCCAGCGGCCATCCTGTTGCTCTAATAGAGCTGTCCAGCGCAAGAACAGAGTTTCTTTTTGCCCTTGCGGCGTCTGCCCTGACATTGTAAGAGTTGCTGCCACCCAGGTGATTGCGCCCGCCGGATGAATCTGGAGGTCGTCGTTCAGGGCGTAAGTGATTTTCGGCGCATCCTTCAGCGACGGGGCAACGCCGTCCCTATATTCCTCCCAACTGGAATACTTCAACGGCGCGACATCGAAAAAGAGGTGTCCCGGACCTTTGACATAAAACTGGGCTTGCTTCTCCAAGTCGGCCGAGGCCCAGCCATCCCAAATACTCTGGAGGTAAGCGCGATCGACCGTCGCACCGGTGGCAGCGCTTGCTTTCGGCGCCTCTTTGGGAGCCTGAGCAGTGGGCGGCTGCGCGGCGGGATTTTGCGCCAGAGACGGCAAAGCGAGTACTACAGCACAAAGGACTATAAGCCGGAAACGCATCTCGATCACTCCGAATGAATCAGCCCTGTACAGGCTGCGCAAGTCGATTTAACCACAGGGAGGCGGTGGATAGCGGGTAGCGGTCGGTGAATAGTCGGTGGATTGAAGAGATTCGCCTGGCACTGGGTTGGTATCGTGCGTATGTCCATGCGCTGCCACCTGACCAATATCGACCGGTCGTTAATTTGTTACTCTGTAGGTTTCCATGAGACTGCGGCTCTTTGGGCTAATCGGAAGCGTGCTGCTCAGTTTGGTGTTCTGCGCGTGTGGAACTCCGGGCGCGCCGCAGCCGCCTTCCCTCAATCTGGCCATTCCGGTTGATGATCTGACGGCGTTTCGACGCGGGCAAAAAGTCGACCTCGACTGGACGATGTCGCGCAAGAACACCGACCGCACCAATATCAAACGTAATCCGGTGACCCGCGTCTGCCGCCGTGAGGGCCTGACGCTTATGGCCAGGTGCGATGTCATCGCCGAGGTGCAGCCGCCGTCGGCCAAGGCGCCGCAAAAGCACAAGGGCGGCCCGCCAATCGGGGAACTCCGGGTTCACTACGTCGACACACTGCCGGAGCAACTCGGCCTTGAGAATCCTGCTGGATTCGTCAGGTACGCGGTCGAAGAGGTGAATGCGAATGGACGCAGCGCCGGCTTGTCCAATCAGGTGGTGATCTCGCTGGTTCCGGTGATTGCGGCTCCGGAGAAGTTATCCGCCGAGGTAAGTGCGGAGGGCGTGCGCATCTCATGGTCGGGGCCGGCGCCGCCGAAGCCGCCGGCGGGAGTGACCTATCGCTACCGCATCGAACGCCGTGGCGCCGGGGCAGCGGCCTATATCGTTATCGAAGATGTCGAGCCATCGGCGAGCGGATCGTTTCTCGACAAGACCTTCGGCTGGGAGCAGAAATACGAGTACCGGATCACGACCCTGGGCGAAGTGCATGCCGATGGACGATCAGCGGCGGTCGAGGGCGAGGATTCACCGCCGGTCGAGATCTTCGCTCGCGATATTTATCCCCCGGCGCAACCCGTCGGCCTGCAGGCGGTATTCTCCAGCGTCGGGCAGAAGCCTTTCATCGACTTGACCTGGGCGCCAAACGTCGAGGGCGATCTCGCGGGATACAACGTATTTCGCTGGGTCAAGGGTGGTGAGCCGAAGAAACTCAACCAGCCGTTGATACAGACTCCGTCCTATCGCGACGAAAATATTGAACCGGGCACGACGTACTTCTATGCTGTTTCGGCCGTGGACTTGCGGGCCAATGAGAGCCCACGTTCCGCGACGGCCAGCGAAACGGTGCCGAAGTAACACATCAACGAGGAATTGCTAATGAAATATTGCAGATTTTCGCATCAAGGCGTGGGCCGCTACGGCCTGATCGAGAATGTCGGCGGCCATGAACACATCACCCGCGCACGGGCAACAGCTCCCCTCTCGGAAGCGGACTTCGCGGGGGCCGAAAAATGCGACTTCACGGTGGAATCGGTCCACCTGCTGGCGCCCGTCGAGTCCGGCAAGATTGTGTGTATCGGCCGCAACTATCGCGAGCACGCGAAGGAGCTCGACCACCCGATTCCTGCCGAGCCGCTCTTTTTCCTCAAGCCGCTGTCGTCGGTCATCGGACCGGGCGATGAAATTCGCCGCCCGATGGACCTTTCGCACCGCGTCGATTACGAAGGCGAGCTGGCCATCGTCATCGGCAAGAAATGTTATCGGCTTTCGGAGTCTGACGATGTGAGACCCTACATTGTGGGATATACCTGCCTAAATGACGTGACTACCCGGGATCTGCAAAACAAAGACGGACAATGGACGCGCGCCAAGAGCTTCGACACGTTTTGCCCGATGGGACCGGTCGTGGTGGGCGGCCTTGATCCGTGGAAGGGGGTGCAGGTACAGACGCGCGTCAATGGCCAGCTGCGGCAAGACGGCACCACCGCCGATTTCCTCTTCCCGCTCGACCTGCTGGTTCGCTTCGTCGCCCAGGTGATGACGCTCGAACCGGGGGACGTTATTGCTACCGGAACGCCGGCCGGCGTTGGGCCGCTGAATGCGGGGGACGTGGTCGAGGTCTGGGTCGAAGGAGTCGGGGCGCTGACCAATCCTGTGGTGGACCGGTAGTAGTCCTGCCCCGGCTAGAGTTTCGACACGACCGGAAATAGTCGCAGAAATTTTTCGCGAGAAGAGGTGATTTAGCGCTAGACTTGGTGCGCTCCGGTGGCCATTCCGGCAAGGAGGCTCTATGTCCTGCTCGGCCCGCGGAAATCTTCTCTCGATCTCTCCCCTGAAGACCTGGATCGTTGCACTGTCCCTGGTTGTCACCGGCAGCCTGTTCACGGCGAGAACAGAAGCGCAGACGTACAGCGTGCTGCACGCGTTCTCCGGGCCGGATGGCGCGGCTCCTTCTGCCGGCCTGACCCAGGATGTTGCGGATAATTTCTATGGCACCACTTATGAAGGCGGCATTCGGAATGCGTTTTGCAACGACGGTTGCGGCACAGTTTTCAAATTGACCCACCGGGGTACAGGCTGGGTGCTGACGACGTTGTACTCTTTCCAGGGTGGCAGCGACAGTGGATATCCAATGTCCCGGGTGGTGTTCGGGCCTGACGGTACGCTCTACGGAACCACCCGAGGTGGCACCAGCAACACGGACGCGGGCTCTGTCTTCAACCTCAGACCTCCAGCGACGGTTTGCCGTTCCATAAGTTGTCCTTGGACCAAGACCAGCCTGTACACCTTTACTGGCGGGACCGACGGAAACACTCCTGGCTTTGGCGACTTAACGTTCGACAATCAGGGCAACATCTTTGGCACGACTGAGCGTGGCGGGCAGTATCAATTCGGAGCGGTATACAAACTGACTGAGGCAAGCGGCCACTGGACGGAAAATGTTCTCTATAGCTTCAACCCACAGCCGGGGGTTACCGACGGCTATTATCCCTGGGGCGGCGTTGTCTTCGATCCTGCCGGGAACCTTTATGGCACCACCCAGCAAGGCGGCTATTACGATCCTCAGGATGAGCTCCCCGGCAACGGAGTCGTCTTTGAGTTGACGCCAGGCAGCAATGGGTGGACAGAAACCGTGGTCTACAGGTTCATGGATGGCACCGACGGCGCTCTGCCGCTTACCGGGCTCACGCCGGCAGTAATGGGCGGCGACCACGTTTTTTTTGGGACCACGTTTGCCGGAGGAACCGGATTTTGTCGACTCGGAATGTTCACCGGCTGCGGTGCCGTATATGAAGTGCCGTATACCACGGATTACAGTTTTGCCCCGTACCAGAGCGGCGGGGCCCCGGGCGGACCGGAAGCGCCAGTGACCGTCGATGCGGCTGGAAGGGTCTACGGTACCAGCTTTCAGGACGGTGCGAATGACTGGGGCACCGTCTTCGAACTGGTGTATGGCAGCGATGGCTGGGCCTACAGCTCACTTCATGACTTCAATGGCACCGACGGCGGTTTGCCCATCAGTAACGTACTGCTCGACAGCAGCGGGAACATGTACGGGACGGCGAGCAATGGTAGCGGCACCAACTGCGATGGGCACGGATGCGGGGTCATTTGGATGATCACGCCGTAGGGTAAGGCCGGCTTCCAGGACGTGAGGCCGGCCCATTGTTCCTCAGCTTACCGAGAAGCTCAATCCTCCGATATTTTCCTGTTCCCTTGTGGGGGCACTCCCGTTATCTTGGAAGCACGACTTTTCCTACAGCGGCTTCATGAATTCCTTTCGTCTTTACTCCGTCATTGCGTTCGGCGCTACGGCCGCGATCATCGGCTATGCGCTCTTGTCGCGCAAGAATAAGCGGCCGGACGACGATGTAGAACGCGAGCGGCGTACCGAACTGACGCGAGGAGGCCGCATTATCGATGGCAACGTTATTGATGTCCTGGAATTGGAACATGAGGAGACGGGACGCCAGATCGTGCTGCTGGTTTATACCTACGATGTGGCCGGAGTCACCTACGAAGCTTCACAAGATGTGACCTACTTGCGGCAGTTTATTGATCTGTACTCCTGCCGGTTGGGTCTGCCGGCTTCGGTGAAGTATGACCCGCACAATCCGGGCGACTCGATTGTGATCTCAGAGACCTGGTCGGGGTTGCGGAAACCGACGATCACGCTGCCGCGTAGACCGGTAGCTAAATCTGGAACTTTGGTGTAACCTTCATAGGCCCAGAACGTCTGAAAATACAGAACTTATTGCGAGCTGCGTCGGCACGCGGACTGATTGGCGTGCGGCAAGTGCTGGCAGTAACGTTGCTACAATAAGCCATGCATAATCTGCCGTTGCCCCTCGCCTCATTTCTGGCCGGGGTCCTGTCGTTTCTCTCGCCCTGCGTGCTGCCGCTGGTGCCCGGCTACGTGTCGCTGATTTCCGGGGCGAGTGTCGAGGAGCTGCAATCCTCCGAACGGCGGATGTTTCGCACGGTTATGCTGCACTCGCTGACTTTCGTTTTGGGTTTCAGCGTCGTGTTTATCGCGCTGGGCGCGGTGGCCACCGGAGTGGGTCAAATCGTGAACGAATATCACTCGATTCTGTCGAAAATCGCTGGAATCGTAGTGATTGTGTTTGGGTTGCACCTGACCGGTTTATTGAAGATCAAAGCACTCTATGCCGATAAGCGCCTGCACGAGGTGAAGGGGAGCGCCACCGCCGTGGGCTCGTTCGCCGTGGGATTTGCATTTGCATTTGGCTGGACTCCCTGCATCGGACCTATTCTGGCAACCATCCTGGTATTAGCGGGAGCGCAGCAAACCGTGTGGAAGGGAGTCGTGCTGCTGGCCATCTATTCGCTCGGGCTGGCCGTCCCATTCCTGTTGACATCCTTGGGTGTCGATCGCTTCCTGGCATTCTATAGCCGGTTTCGTCGCCATCTGCACACCGTGGAAGTCTGCAGCGGCGTCCTCCTGATTGCGATAGGGGTGTTAATTTTTCTGAACAACCTTCGCCTGCTCTCCGGGTACCTGTCATTCCTCAACCGGTTCGCGCTGTAGAGAGGTTTTTGTGAAACGAAATGCGTTGGTCTTTGTGGCGCTGGTGATGGCGATTATGGGCATGCTGGCGTTCGGCAAGTACGCCCAGCAGACGCGCAAACACGGCCCTATTAAGCTGATAGGCAACGTTGAAGGAGTGCGGGCCCCCGATTTTACGCTGAGTTCCCTCGATGGCCGCAAAGTCAAGCTTTCGGACTTTCGCGGGAAGGCCGTATTGCTGAATTTCTGGGCGACATGGTGTCCGCCCTGCAGGGTCGAGATGCCATGGTTTGAGGACCTGCAAAGACAGTACGCAAAAGATGGCCTGGTGGTGTTGGGCGTGGCGATGGATGATTCCGAACCGGCATCGATTGCCAAGTTCGCCAGCGAGTTAGGGGTGAACTATCCGGTGTTGCTGGGCACCGATCAAGTATCCGATGACTATGGGGATGTGCAATATCTGCCCACCACGTTTTACATCTCTCGCGATGGGGTCATTGTCGACAAGATGACCGGCCTGCTGGACCGCAAGGACATCGAAGCCGCGGTGAGGAAGACCTTGAACTACCCTGCCGCGCCCGCCGTCGGCCCGCAGCAGAACCAGGCGCGGGTGGAAGGCAAGTCCCTGCAACCGAAGGACCCAACTCCTGATGAACCTTCAGCCGCAGCACCTACCGATCGATAAATAAGGACGCACGATGACAGGCAAGAAATTGTGGCTGGCTCCTGCTCTTCTACTCGCCGGAATTTTGTTTGCGCAAAATATGGAGGATAAGCCCTTCGTGATCGTAGCGCCCGTGGGAAACATACAGATTCGCGCCGGCGCTACCAAGGACGTCTCTATGGATTTTCGCGTCGGCTCGGACTTCCACATCAACTCGCATACTCCCAAGTCGCCGTTGCTGATTCCGACCGCGCTAAAACTCGACCCGACTGCTCCGGTCACAGTGGCCGCCGTGAAGTATCCTGCCGGTCAGGATGAGACGTTCGCTTTCTCACCGGACGAGAAGCTAAATGTCTACAGCGGCGATTTCAGCATCAACGCACAGGTGAAGGCGCCGGCGAACGCTTCGGCTGGAACCTATCCGGTGAAGGGCGAGCTGCGCTTTCAGGCCTGCGATCGCAGCGCGTGCTATCCTCCGCGCAGTCTTCCGGTGCAGTTTCAGGTGACCGTCGTTAAATAGAGCGGATCAGCCGCCGCTAATCGTGGGCTTGATGCCCGGGGCGCGCTTGAGCCTCTCGGCAGCTCGTTCCTGACCGAGATTCGCCATCACGGCAAACAAACTCGGCGCAACGCCCTGTCCCGTGAGCGCCACGCGAGCGCCGTTGATGAGTCCGCCGGCTTTGACATTTTTCTCCGCGGCAAAGTCGCGCAAGATCTTTTCCGTGCCCGCTTCGGAAAAGTCGGCCGCCTGTTCGTAGCGCGCCGCCAGCTCCACCAACATTTCGCGAACCGAGCTGTCTTGCAGGAATTTGTCCGCTGCCGCGGGATCGATTTCGTATTGGTCGCTGAAGTAGGCGCGAAACAGCTTCGCGAAGTCTTGCAGATTGCGGGCGCGCGGCTTGACCAGCTCAATGGTCGCTTCCATCGCCTCGCGACTGGTTTGAAACGGAACCAGGTCGGCTTTCTTCCATTCTTCTTCAATCAGCGGCAGCAGCAGCACCGCCGGGGTCGCGCGAATGTACTCGGAGTTGAACCAGTCGAGCTTGGCGCGATCAAAGATGGCATTCGATTTCTGGATGCCGCTGAGGTCGAAGAGATCGATCAGCTCGCGGTCGTGCAGGATCTCTTTCGATGAATCGGGCGGCGACCATCCCAGGAGTGCCAGGAAATTGCGGAACGCCTCGGGGACGATGCCTTCCTCTTTGTAGGCGATCACGCTGGTGGCGCCGTGACGCTTGCTGAGCCGCGTCTTGTCCGGGCCGAGGATGAGCGGCACATGCGCGAACACCGGCAGCGGCTGGCGGAGCGCGTCGTATAGCATGATCTGCTTGGGCGTGTTGGAAAGATGGTCGGCGCCGCGCAGGATGAGGGTGATGCGCATGTCGATGTCATCGACCACCACGCTGAGGTGATAGGTCGGCACGCCGTCGGAGCGCAGCAGAACGAAGTCTTCGATTTCGGAGTTGGCAAACTCGACGGGCCCGAATACCGCGTCCTCGAATGTGGTACTCCCACTTTGTGAGACAGCAAAGCGGATGGCGGCCCCTTCTCCGCTCTCAACCCGGCGTCGCGCTTCCTCGCGACTCAGGATGCGACAGCAATCGCGAGGCACGCGGCCTTCGGCAAGACCCTGCGCGCGCTGCTGCTCAAGCTGCTCTTTGCTGCAGAAGCAATAGTAGGCGTGGCCGCCGTTCAGGAGGCGTCCGGCCGCGGCGCGATATAGCTCCATGCGCTCGGTCTGGAAGTGCGGGCCTTCGTCCCAATCGATGCCCAGCCAGCGCAGTCCGACCAGGATGCCCTCGACCATCTCGGGGGTGGAGCGCTCGAGATCGGTGTCCTCGATCCGCAATACAAGCGTGCCGCCGTGATGGCGCGCATAGAGCCAGTTAAACAGCGCCGTGCGCGCCCCGCCGACATGCAGGTAGCCAGTGGGAGAAGGCGCGAAGCGGAGACGCACGGGCGACAGACTTGCAGACCGCACTTAGTGCGACTCCTGCTGACGCTTCTCGATCTTCGCCCAGGTGTCGCGCAGCGGCACGGTGCGATTGAAGACCAGCGCTCCCGGCTTCGAATCCAGATCGGCGCAGAAGTAGCCCAGCCGCTCAAACTGATAGCGTTCGCCAGCTTGCGCCGAAGCCAGCGACGGCTCCAGCTTTGCGTCCACGATCACCTCTAGCGAATTCGGATTCAGGTTCACGGTGAAGTCCTGGCCCTCGGGCACATCATTGGGGTTCTCGGTCGCAAACAGGTTTTCGTACAACCGAATTTCGGCGGCGATGGCGTGCTCAGCCGAGACCCAATGGATGGTGGCTTTGACCCTGCGATTGTCGGGAGCGTTGCCGCTGCGGGTCGCCGGATCGTAGGTGCAATGAACTTCGACCACTTCACCCTGATCGTTTTTCACGACGCTCTTACAGGTGATGAAGTATCCGCCGCGGAGACGCACCTCGTGCCCCGGCGAGAGGCGGAAGAACTTCTTCGGCGGTTGCTCGCGGAAATCGTCCTGCTCGATGTACAGCACACGTGAGAATGGCACCTTGCGCGTTCCGGCGCTCTCCTCTTCCGGATTGTTGACCACCTCGAGTTCCTCAACCTGCGCCTCGGGATAGTTGTCGATCACGACCTTCAGCGGCCGCAGCACAGCCATCGCCCGCAGGGCGCGCTTGTTCAGGTCTTCGCGCACGAAGTGCTCCAGCATCGCGAGATCGATGATGCCGTTGGTTTTCGATACGCCGATGGCGGCGCAGAAATTGCGAATCGCCTCAGGCGTGTAGCCGCGGCGGCGAATGCCGGAGATGGTCGGCATGCGCGGATCGTCCCAACCCCGCACACGCCCTTCCTGCACTAATTGCAGCAGGCGGCGCTTGCTGAGCAGCGTATAGGTGAGATTCAGGCGGTCGAACTCGATCTGCTGCGACGGAAAAATGCCGAGTTGCTGGATGAACCAGTTGTACAGCGGGCGATGATCTTCGAATTCCAGAGTGCAGATGGAATGGGTGATGTTCTCGATCGAGTCGGATTGGCCGTGGGCGAAATCGTACATCGGGTAAATGCACCACCTGTCGCCGGTGCGGTGATGGGTGGCGCGCAGGATGCGATACATCACCGGATCGCGCAGGTTCAGGTTGGGCGAAGCCATGTCGATCTTGGCGCGCAGGGTGCGCGAACCGTCGGGAAATTCGCCGGCGCGCATGCGCTCGAACAGATCAAGATTTTCTTCGACGGACCGGTCGCGGTATGGACTTTCTTTGCCAGGCTCAGTGAGCGAACCACGATAATGGCGCACCTGCTCGGCATCGAGATCGTCAACGTACGCGTTGCCCTGCTTGATCAGTTGCACCGCCCACGAGTAAAGCTGGTCGAAGTAGTCGGAGGCATAGAACATGCGGTCATCCCAGTTCGCGCCCAGCCAGCGCGCGTCCGCGATGATCGAGTCCACGTATTCCTGCTCTTCCTTCTCGGGGTTGGTATCGTCGAAGCGCAGGTTAGTCTTGCCGCCGAACTCGGCCGCCAGACCGAAATTGATGCAGATCGACTTGGCGTGGCCGATGTGGAGATAGCCATTGGGCTCGGGGGGGAAGCGGGTCTGCACCCGGCCGTTGTACTTGTTGGTATTCAGGTCGTCGAGGATGATGTCGCGGATAAAATTCGATGGACGTTCGGGCGATGTGGTAGAAGCTGTCGTAGCTTCTTCATCGCGGGTTGGTGCAGACATTATGGCTGTACTCCGTTGAAGGTGGCGCGGCAAATCTCTGACGCACGCCAAAGCTATATTCTACTCGTGCAGCGCTCACTTACAGCGCTGTGTACAACTGCCGTGGCAAGCAGGAGGAATGATGATGACCGAGGACACAGTCGATTCTCCCGGGGTAAGACTTCCCCCGCCCCTGGTCTTTGCGGGAGCGTTTCTGTTGGGAGTGGCCATGGAGCGATTCTTCCCGTTGCGCCGGCGAGAGTCGCGGGCAGCCGGAATTGGCCTGGTTGCCGGCGGACTCGCGCTCTCCGGGTGGGCGCGGGTGCTCTTCCTGAGACGAGGGACCTCCGTGATTCCCTTCCGGGCCGCATCGGCGCTGGTCGAGGAAGGCCCGTTCCAGATCTCGCGCAATCCCATCTATGTCGGATTCATCGCGATGTACATCGGCGGAAGTCTGGTGCGCCGGTCCGCCTGGCCGCTACTGCTGCTTCCGGGGGTTGTGATCGCAATGCAACAGACGGTGATCAATCGCGAAGAGGCTTACCTGGAACGGCGCTTCGGAGAAGAGTACCTCACCTACAAGAGCAGAGTGCGGCGCTGGCTGTAGCGCGGATCCCCTCAGCAAGCTGAGGGCAGGCTGTTAGACCCGCGCCATAAACGCCTCTGTTAGTTGGCGGCATTCGGGTCAATGGCGAAGAGCGGGAGGCCTACCGCCTTCGCGACATCGGCCTCGCCGGTGGTTTACCTTTGTAGTCCTTGGGATAGACCACCACGTGGCGCTCGGCGGCTTCGCCGGCGCTCTCGGTGCGAAGGTCTTCGAGATTGCGCATGGCCAAGTGCACGATGCGGCGCTCGCGCGAGGACATGGGCGCGAACGCGTAGGGCACGCCGGTTTCGCGCACGCGTTGCGCGGCAACGTCAGCCGCCATACGCAACTCCTGAATACGCGCAGCGCGGAAGCTCTGGCAGTCGAAGGTGATCTTTTCGTGCTCGTCGGGAGCAAGCCGCAACATCTCCAGGGCAACGTGCTCGAAGGCGCGCAGCAACTCGCCGCCGTTTTCCAGCACCAGCGGGCTGTCGGAGCCGGAGAGTTCGACCAGAATCTCGGGGCGTTCCCATTCGCGATCGGCGACGGGCGGATCGACCGTGATCTTGTAGCGCAGGCGGAAGTCGCCGGCGGCGAACAGGGTGTTGAGGAACTGGCTGATCTTTTTCGCGGCGTCGATTTTGTCGGTTATCGGCATATTTGTGTTCACCACGGAGGCACGGAGCGCATGGAGGAAATTCTAGAATTCGTACTACGCGCGGGCTGTTGTTCTCGCCTCTGGGAAATACAAAACCACTGCGTTGCCCTCCAATTCACAGCGGACGTCAGCTTCGGCGCACAAGATAGCTGCAATAAACGAGCCGTGACGCGGCGATAGCCTTCTGGAATTCAGGCGCTGTGATTCACGTTGTACCCACTCTCCGAATCCTCCGGCGGTCGGATTATCCTGCCGTACATCCTCCCACCTGCAAAGTGCCGCAGACCTTCTGCGAACAGAGGCGCGCTGACGATTGGCTTTCCGGTTTGGTGCAGGGTCACGTCTGTCTCGATCGTCCCAGAATAGCTAAATTCCGTTTGCCGAGAAGGAGGGCCTAAGGTCAAGAGTTTCTTGACACTCATCACCGTGTCCTCCGTATCTCCGTGGTGAAAACGAACTTCATTTTCCGTTCTTCTTGCGGGCACGCTTTTCCTGCTCGGCGCGCAACTCCTGTCCGAGGTGCGATTTATTAATCACGTACTGCTGAGTCATCAGGATAATGTTGCCCACAATCCAGTAGACGCTCAGGCCGGACGGCAGATTGAAGCTGAACCAGCCGATCATCAGCGGCATCATCAGGGTCATCATCTGCTGCTGCTTGGGATCCATGCCCGCGCTGGGCGTCATCTTCTGCATCAGGTAGGTGCTGATGACAATCAGCACCGGCATGATGAACAGCTTGTCCGGCGCCGCCAGATCGTGCAGCCACAGGAACGGCGCCTGGCGCAGCTCGATCGCGTTCTGCAGCATGGTGTAGAACGCGAACAGGAACGGCATCTGGATCACCAGCGGCAGGCAGCCACCCGCCGGATTCACGCCCTCGCGCTTGTAGAGGTCCCCGATTTCGGCGTTCATCTCCTGCCGCTTGGGATCGCGCATGGGGAGCTTCTTGTACCTCTCCTGGATCGCCTTCATCTGCGGCTGGAGTTTTTGCATCTTCAGCGCCGACTTCGTGCTGGTGATGCGCAACGGCAGCAGCGCCAGATTGATACAGACGGTCAGGATGAGGATGCACACACCCCAATTGCTGGCGATGTGCTCGTGGGTCCACTTGAGCCACAGGAAGAGCGGTCGGGCGATGAGGCTGAAGAAGCCGAAGTCGACGACGTTGCGCAAGTCCGGACCGTTCATTTGACCGGGCGCCGTATTGGAACGAACCGACTCGAGGATGTTCAACGCCTTGGGTCCGACGAAGAGCCGTTCTTTGACGACACCGCTGGAATCACCGACAGCTGCTCCGAGGACGTCATAATGCACAACCTCGTTCGGATCCGGCTTCTTGGGATCCTTGGGCAGCACCAGCGAGTTGCGCAGCGTGACCATGGTTGCCGTGTCGGGATTCTCCGGCAGGAAGATGGCGGCGAAGAACTGGTCCTGGGTCCCGGCCCAGTAAAACGGACCGCGAATGGTGTTGCCGCCACTGATTTTCTTGGCTGCCAGGCGCTCGGGGTTTCGTTCGCCTATGCCGAGATACTCGATGCGCTCTGACGCAAACGCAGCCGCCGTGGTCTCGTCGCCCAATCCAGCCGGCCACGCGGGAAGCGCCGGCACCACTTTGCCGTTCTGCACTACCTGGGTCTCGATGGACACCACGTACCCAGTGCCGAAGACGATGCTCTTGCGAACGCTGACGCCACCGTCTGAGTACTCGAAGGTCAGCTCGCCGGGCGCGGTGATAGTCCCGGTCGCGCTAGGGACGTAGAGGGCATTCTTGTTGATCTGCTCGCCGAGGCCCTGGTCGTAGGTAAAGAGGCTTAACGGATAGCCATATTTCGCAGCTGCCTGCTTGTTGATCAGGTCCAGGGGATTTCCACTGTCGTCCTTGTATTTTTTCAATACCCAGGACTTCACCAGTGCGCCCTTATTGGTGAAGGTGATGCGGAAGACGTCGTTCTCGACGACGGTCTGGACCTCGCCGCCGGCGGCCTTAGCCGGCGCGTTAGGCACAGCAGCAGCGGCAGCTTGTGCAGGGGCTTCTGTGGTTGTGGCAGCCGGCTGAGATGGCGGCGGGGTTTGGTTCGCGGTCTGGCTGGTCTCCGCCGGCGCGTTTGGGTTCGACTTATTGGGCTGGGGATGTGGCTTCTTGAAAATGAAAACCTGAAACAAAATGATGAGCGCGAAGGTAGCGGCGAAGACCATCAACATTCGCTTGTCGCCGCCGGGCTCTTGCTGTGGATTGCGATATTCAGCCAAGTTCAGGTTCCCATTCAACTAGCGCACGCGCAGCGAATATCTGTGCGGCACGGGTAGAGCGGGCCTTCAGGCCCGCTTCTCAGAGATAATTCTCTAAAGTTCAGACGCTGAGGTCATAAGACCTCAGCACCTGAACTGATTCTTGCTCGGTCCGGGACGCAGGCCTTAAGGCCTGTTCTACCCGCGGTACCGGGTCGTATCCCGCTCGCGCAAAGGGATGACAGCGCAGCAAACGGCCAACCGCCAGCGCACTACCGCGAATCGCGCCGTGACACTCGATCGCCTCTGTGGCGTATTCCGAGCACGTCGGCACGAAGCGGCAGGAGTGCGGCAACATGGGCGATACCCAGCGCTTGTACATCCGCAATGCGAACTGCAGCGCGTGCTTCATGTTTTTATTTCTTTGACTCCGCCGCCCGGGCACGCTGCTCCGCCAGACGCAAGCCGCGCGTCACCTCGCTCAACAACTCTGCGAACGGCAGGGTCAGAACGCTCTTGCGCGGATGGAAAATGATGTCCACTGGCCCTTCACCCAGCGCGGAAGAAGCCCGCACTGCTTCCCGCATGCGACGCTTAATACGATTGCGCTCGACCGCGCCGCCCAGCACTTTACCCACTGTGAATCCCACGCGCGGCCCAGCTTCGGTTACTTCGGGTGCGCGCCGCAGGAAGAAAACCGTCATATTACCTGTGAACTGTCGTCGTCCGCCCTGATATACGCGCTGAAAATCCGCATGCTTCAACAGGCGATTGGACCTGGTAAACCTGCTGCCGGAGGCGGACACCCTGGCGGACATTCAGCGCTCGCTACCGCCGACACCTACACACCCGGAACAGCCAAGAAGTTGAACTCCAAGAACATGCTGACGAGTGTGTGGAACCGGGCCGGTGATGGACTTACTCGCGATAGCCGGGCTTGACGGAGACGCGCTTACGTCCCTTGGCGCGACGGCGCGACAGCACCGCCCGGCCGCTCTTGGTCTTCATGCGAGAACGAAATCCGTGCGTCTTTGAGCGGCGACGACGGTTGGGTTGGAATGTGCGCTTCGGCATCGAAAACGGCGCTCCTCACTGACAAATATTGGAATGAGCAAACAAAAAGTATAACGGCCATTGTGCCTGCATGGCAACTTATGGGCCGCCGGTCACCGCCCAGAGCTGGTCGCAGTGCTACAATTTCGCCGCAAATTGTTCAAAGCAAATCTGGACGACTCCTATGACCACCGCCGCGCCTGTCCCGCCGCCACGACCTCAGCCGTTGTCGGGATTCGAGCGCGTGGTCGATACCTTTGTCGCTCCCTCCAAGACATTTACTGACATACGCCGTAGTGCGAACTGGCTGGTGCCGTTATTGCTGTTGATCATCTTCACCGAGGCATTGGTCTTCGTCGCCGACCGCAAGGTCGGGTTCGAGAAGATGGCGGAAAACGGACTGGTCCTGCAGCCCAAAGCTGCGGCCCGGCTGGATCAGTTGGCGCCGGAACAGCGTGATAAACAGATGCAGACGGTGGTCAAAGTGACGGCGGTCTCTTCCTATCTCTCGCCGGCCATCATTGTCGTTATTCTGCTGATTGTCGCGACCGTATTGCTGTGCACCTTCAACTACGGCTTCGGAGCGGAACTGACTTTCAATCAGTCTGTTGCGGTGGTGATGTACGCTTCGCTGCCGGGCATCATCAAGTCGCTGCTGGCGATTCTGGCGCTGGCGGTCGGCAGCGGCGAAGGCTTCCTGCTGCAGAATCCCCTGGCCAGCAATCTGAGCCCGTTCGTGAGTCCCAACTCGTCGTTCCTGTACCCCGTCGCGTTGAACCTGGATGTATTCACGATCTGGACGCTGGCCCTGTCCGGCATCGGATTTGCCTGCCTGACAAAGATCAAGGTGGGGACTTGCCTGGGCGTCGTTTTCGGCTGGTGGGCCATCTGGGTGCTCGGACTCGCGGGGATTTCCGCCGCGTTCTCCTGAGGGACTCAGCCCCGGGTGCCCGTAAGCCTCTTCCCAAAGCCGGAAGAGCCCCCCACTTTGAGCCTCCATTTAGGGAAAGCAAAGTCCGGCCACACTTTAGCTCACCCTGTCGACCAAAAGCTGAGATATACTGCGCTTGCTGGATTTTTATATTTGTATTGGTTGGGTGGGTCGGGGCCACCTTTTTTCATCTCTTCCCCGCTAATTTATACGGTAGCGAGTCGAGGCCGCTTGTCGTCTAGGGAACAGGACTGGGTCGCCGGCATAGATCCCGCTTTCATACCTCCGGCGAACATTCTTCCGACCGCAGACCTCCGGCAGCCTTGGGAGGTGTGGCGTGGATTTAATTCTCATACGAATCGTATTCGTCGTTGTTACCGCAGTTGCATGCTACCAACTTCAACCGCTTGGACTTACACCTCCGGTAGCCGCCGGCTTGGGCGTGCTCCTGGGAGTGGCAGTCATCCTCTTCGAAATTCGCCTGCGTCAAGTCAGCCTGAAGCGGCTGATCGGCGCGGTCATCGGTAGCATCCTCGGCATTATTGGCGCTTATCTCTTCAGCTTGGTAATCCGTAACAGCATCGTCGCTGGCGCGACGCAGAGCTTCCTGCAACTTTTCGTAATGCTGCTGATGGCCTATGTAGGTCTGACGGTGGGGGCCGGAAAAGGTGATTTGCTGAACCTGTCCGCTCTCGGCGGCATCTTTGGCGGCGAGAAGCAAGCCAAGCGCAGCTATAAGATCCTCGATACCAGCGTCATTATCGACGGGAGAATCGCGGACATTGCGGAAACCGGCTTTCTTGACGGCGTGATCGTCATTCCCCAGTTCGTCCTGCGCGAACTGCAGCTGGTAGCCGATTCTGCTGACTCGATGAAACGGAATCGCGGCCGTCGTGGACTGGACATACTGCAACGCATTCAGAAGATTGCCTCGCTGACGATCCAGATTGTCGAAGACGACTTTCCCGCGGTGCGAGAAGTCGACCTGAAGCTGATCGAGTTGGCCAAAGTCTACGAAGGCAAGATCGTCACCAACGACTTCAACCTGAACAAGGTCGCGCAACTTCAGGGCGTCGAGGTGCTCAATATCAACGAGCTGGCGAACTCGCTCAAGCCTATTGTCCTGCCGGGCGAGATTATGAAGGTCTTCATCCTGAAAGAAGGCAAGGAATATAACCAGGGTGTCGCCTATCTCGACGATGGAACCATGGTGGTGTGCGACAACGCGCGAAAGATGATCGGCAAGACCATCGATATTTCCGTGACTTCGGTGTTGCAAACAACCGCCGGCAAGATGATTTTTGGCAAGTTCGATGAAAGGTCAGTCACTATGCCGCGGCCGGTCGAACATCGGACCGACATCCGAAAGACGGGAGTGACGCCGACCCCGATTACGGAATCAGCCAAGCCGGAGTGAGGCAGGTTCGGGTTTCCAGTTTCGAGTTTTCGGTGTCGAGGCAGATTTCTTCCGGCCAACGCGCGTTTGGATGCGCTGTTACCCGACTTGAACCTGGGAACTTGTAACTCCGAAACTGCTATACTCGCCTACCCGACATGAAGGTCATCGTTATCATACCGGCGGCCGGGCTGGGCACTCGCATGACCGCTCCGCACGTGGTGACCGCCAGCAAGAGCAAGCAATTTCTTGAGCTGCAGGGAACCCCCATCCTGATTCACACTTTGCGCAAGTTTGCCGGCTGCGACGCGGTCAGTGAGATCGTCGTCGCGCTTCGCAAGAACGACGCCCCCACATTTGAAAAGCAAATCGAGAAGGAGAATTTTGGCAAGGCCCTGCGCATGGTTGAGGGCGGCGAACATCGCCAGAATTCGGTGGCCAATGCCATCGCGGCGCTCGGTGCTGCTGACGACGACATTGTTCTGATACACGATGCGGTGCGGCCGTTCGTCGATCAGGAAACAATCGTGAATGTGATCGAGGCAGTGAAGAAGTACGATGCCGCGATTGCCGGCATCCCCGCGGTCGACACGGTAAAGCAGGTGGATCGCACCGCCGACGGCGCGGTCGTCATTGCCACCGTGCCGCGTGAGCGAATGGTGCTGGCACAGACGCCGCAAGGATTTCGTTTTGGCTTGCTGAAGAAGGCCTTCGACGAAGCCAATGCCGACGGCTTCATGGGCACTGACGAGGCCTCGCTCATCGAGCGCAGCGGCGCGCCGGTACACGTCGTGATGGGCTCGCCGCGCAACATGAAGATCACTACGCCGGCCGATCTGGAGCTGGCCGAGTTCTTTCTGGCGCTGGAGACTCGCCGCGAGGTAAGCCTGAGCGGGTGAAGCGGTGCCCCAGGTTCATCCGCCGCGGCGGACTAACCTGGGCCCACGTTAGCCCAAAGGATGGGCGAACGTGGGGCACCAACTGCAGCACGTCGCAAATCATGTCCGCGACCCACGAGCTTCGCATTCCACGCATCGGCTATGGCTGGGACTCGCACGAGTTCAAGCCCGGCATTCCGCTGAAGATTGGCGGCGTCAGCATCCCGCATCATGCGGGCCTCGCCGGACATTCCGATGGCGACGTCCTGCTGCATGCGCTGACCGATGCGCTGCTGGGCGCGGTTGCGGCCGGCGATATTGGAACTTACTTCCCGCCCAGCGATCCCAAGTGGAAGGGCGCCGATTCTGTAGTGTTTGTGCAGCAGGCGTTGAAGCTGGTCGATGAGGCCGGCTATCAGGTCGGTAACGTTGACAGCACGCTGATCCTCGCCGCCCCCCGCATTGGGCCTCATGCTTCGGCCATCCAGCAGAAGGTCGCTGACCTGCTCGGTGTTGAGCCCTCCCGTGTCGGCATCAAGGCCAAGACGCCGGAAGGCATGGGCACCGACAATGCGGCGATCGCGCACGTCGCTGTGCTGCTATGCGAGATCAACTGGCCGTGATCGGGTAGAGCGGCCCATCGTGAAGAATGACTTCTATGCAAGTCGACGACACCATCGTCGCCATCGCCACGCCTCCGGGACGCGGCGGCCTCGGTGTGGTGCGTTTGTCTGGATCGGACGCAGTCAACATTGCGCGTCCCATTCTGCGTTTAAGCCACAACCTTGAGGCCGGCCGCGCGCATTTCGGCGAGCTGATCGAGCCCGCAACCGGCGAACGCATCGACGAAGTCGTTGTCACCTTTTTCGCCAAGCCCTATTCCTACACCACGGACGACGTCGTCGAGATCTCCTGCCACGGCTCGCCTGTTGTCCTGAAGCATCTCGTCGAGATGGCGCTGGCCGCAGGCGCGCGCCTGGCCGAGCCGGGCGAGTTCACCATGCGCGCCTTTCTCAACGGCCGGATCGATCTGACGCAGGCCGAAGCCGTGCGCGACCTCATCGACTCGCAGACCTTGTTTCAGGCCCAGGTTGCCGCTCGCCAGCTCGAAGGCTCGCTTTCCAAGCGCCTCCAGCCGATCAAGCAGAGGCTGGTTGAGCTGATTGCCACCATGGAAGCCGGAGTCGACTTCGCTGAGGACGACGTGTCGGTGATTCCCAACGAGCAGATTCTTTCGCGCGTGACCGCGGTGCGCACGCCCTTACAGGAACTGCTTTCCAGCTTCGCCTTCGGCAAAGTCGTCCATGAAGGTCTGACGATGGCGATTGTGGGCCGCCCCAACGTCGGCAAATCGAGTTTGTTCAATCGGCTGGTGGAGCGCGAGCGCGCCATCGTCACCGCAATGCCGGGCACCACGCGCGATCTGGTCAGCGAAACGGTTTCTATCGGCGGCATTCCTGTGCGGCTCATCGACACCGCTGGCATCCGCGAGGCGCTGGATGAAGCGGAGAGCATCGGTGTGCGCAAATCAATGGAGGCGCTGGCTGACGCCGACATCGTGCTCATCGTTCAGGACGCATCGAGGGAAGGAACAGACCCTTTAAACGCCGATGAGCAGCAGCAGGACGAGCGCTTGCTGCGGGCCGCCCAAAACCGACAGGCGATCGTCGTGCGCAACAAGATCGACCTGGCGACTGCGGCCGTGACGGCTGAGCACGCGGGCGGCAGAAGTTCCCCTGTTGCTGGTTCCGTCGAATCATCGATTTCACTTCCTACTGTAGGCGCTTCGGCCCTGACTGGTACGGGCATCGAAGAACTGCGCTCCTCCATTCTGCAACTCATCGGCGTCGGCGGGCGGCAGCAGGAAAGCGGATTTCTCACCAATGTTCGTCACCAGCAACTTGTGACCGATGCCCTCGCGGCACTCGACCGCGCCGCAGCCGCCGTACCGATTCACGTGCCGCACGAGATGGTCCTGCTCGATCTCTACAGCGCCTTGCGCCCGCTAGACGACATCACCGGCGCCACCACCGCCGACGACATCCTCAGCCTGATCTTCAGCTCGTTTTGCATTGGGAAGTGAAGCTTGCGGAGTTGAGGCTTGCCGGTTACCGGTTGATGGCTTCAACTGCGGGCTGCAGCCAGGAATAGACGAACCGGTTGATCGAAGGGAACTGGGAGGCCAGCAGACTGAAGAGCGGCAACGCAATGAAAGCCGCCATGCGGATGAAGAAGTCGAGCCCCAGTTCGCCGGGTTTGGTATCCGTAAGGTTGCTCAAGACGGTGTCGCGATGAATCTGTGCGAAGACCAGGCCGACGATGGCAATCACGAAGACCAGCAAACCGACAAGCAGCAGTTGTAGCGCGCCCTTGGGCTCGAAGGGATATTGGCTGATCGCAATCAGAGTAAGCACGTACATTCCGCCAATGGCGACGATCAGGGTCCGGATTCGCACCAGCATCACCATGATGAAGCTCGTATAAGACATGCAGACGAGGCGTTCGCAGGCGCGGAGCTGGCGATCGTCCTCTTCAGTTTCCAGTTTTGCGCTCACTGCTTTGATGTCATCCCTGGTTGCCCAGGGGACCATGGCTTCCAGCCGCGATGGCTTAGTCTCCTCCTTCTTCGACTTCCAATCGTCAGCCAGAATTTCCAAGGCGCATCCGGCGGCATCGGCGGCGATTTCTTGATACTCCCCGAACTCGCGCATCAACTCTTCTTCTTGCTTTCGTCGCGCGAAAAAGTGCCACAAGAGGCTTTTCTTCCTGGCTCCATCCACCAGCGTCATGACACGGCCGAGTGCGGTTTCCAGTCTTGGCCGGACTGAAGCAAGTTGCGGCACAGTATTCAGGGCCGAGTCCAGCGCTTCGCGGTGGCGTGAGAACACCCTCAGATACTCGTCCAGACTTCCCGCGCCAAAGCGCCAGATCGGCCGCCACGAAAACCCCTCGAGTGTCTTAAACCCGGCGCGCAGAGGAGACGCGTCGAGCCGCACCAGCAGCTTGCGTAAGCCGAGCCACACGCTCCAGGTCTGCAGTGTGGAAACCACAATCCCGCAGATGGCGAGAAGAAACAGTATGGTCATCGCCCATTCCAGCAATGGCCTCTCCAACGTCATGATGGGATGGTGCATGCCCATCAGGACGACGCCCGCCGCCGCCAGCACGATAGGAACAACACCATAGCGCAGAAAACGAAGAGGGCCGGGCGTAATGACGGCGCACAAATCAGGGAGTTGATCATGCCGGAACCGTTCGTTGCTCATGTTCCTGGGGAGCCGCGGCCTGCGGTCATCCAACAATGCATATCCCGAGGAGACTTGTTCGGCCCACCACAACCATACGGTCAGGAAAAAGAAGGTGGGCATGAGGAAGGAAAGTCCGGAAGTCAGCTGTATGGCTCGCAACGTTGAATAGAAACGTACCAGTGCGGACGTTTCCTCCTCGTGCTCGCCTATTCCCACCCCGAAAAGCAGAATGCCGGTGGCGACAACAAACAAACCAAGCCCGATCCACGGCTTCCAACGCAGGGCTCGGGCGTCGAGGTTTGATTTCAGCACTGCGGCCCGTTCCTCCCAGGTTTTTCGCGCCGTGCTGGCCATGTTCTTATCATCTTCATCGGGCGATTCGTAGCGCCGGGGCGCGGTGGCTTGCATGGCGCCCACCGTTGATCCTGCTCCTTGTTCTCCGCCTCTGACTTGCGGCGTGGATTTGGATTCTTTTGGTCGAGGTTGACCTTCCTCAGTAACTAGGGCGCATTTTGGAGCTCCGGCCCGCGCCCGCCAAATGCCTTCCATCAAGGTCGTCAAGACGACGATGAAAGCAGCGAACAGCAAGCAGCTTTCCAGTCCCACGCCGGAGTGCTTTGCCCCATGCAGCGCAGGCCACATCAGAATCATGAGAATGAAATAAACAGTGAAGCCGGCAATCAGAATAAGCGTAAGACGGCGGTCGCGCACCGCCGGAGCAAAGCGGGCCGAGGACTGCAGTCGCGAGAAGACGCTCGACTGCCACAGGCTCCAGCAGAAAAACAACGCCAGGGCCAAGCCGGCCAATTGCACGACGCGCCATGAGTTGGGAATCTCTGGTGCGGTCGGAGCCGCAACAAGCTGGTCGCTGATGCGGGGCAGAAGCGTGCGTGTCGGCTCAAATTCATAAGGGCCCAGTGCGGCAACAGGCCAGTACTGGTCGCGTCCGAGAGCAAGCAACCGAACCGGGGGAGCATCGTAATCCGACAGCGTGCCATCCTCCGGCTGTTGCCGCCAACCATACTGATAGAGCTGAAGAGGATGACTTACATGCGAAAATAATTTCTGTCCGCAGGTCCCCGACCCGATTTCCCAATGCAAATCCGACGGGACTGGACTGGCGGGTAGGGCAGCGCACGAGGGCGATCCTTGCGCCCAAGCGATCAGCAAGGATCGGGCGGCATTGTACGTGCCGGCCTCAAAGGTGCTGGGAAAGACGCGTTCAGCAGCGTGCTCTTCGTAATCTCTAAATCCGTGGTTGGCGGCGGTCGCCAACCCATAGGTGGCGAGCGATAGCAGTCCGTGGAAGCGCGGATCCTCGGCCTCGCGCCGGAACAGCAGGTCGGCGTCTAAGGTCACAATTCGTCCTTGCGCATACGCTGTGCGCAGATATCGAATCAGAAAAAGCGTGTCCATCGGGTCGGTGGCGCGCACCAGAATGAACTGGGTCTTGTGCCGTCTCAGCTCGGAAACGATGCCCAGCATCACCGCTTCCTGCGACATGGGCATCTGCCGCGCGGAGTACGACGCCACCGTGTCGTCGTCGGAGCCGGGGACGTCGGCGTAGTCGGGCAAAATGTCGCGTGGCGCATTCCGTCCATCCGTAGTCGCAGCCGACGCCACGTCTTTTTGATAGGCGGCACGCAGTTGCGAAATCTCCCGTGGGAAATACAGCGTAAGCAGGGAGCCGGGCTCGTCTTGCTTCCCGTATGCGGGTCGTTCCTTGTCTTGGACGGTTGGTTTCAGCCACTGAAGATGACGCGAAATGGGTTCCGGCCACCAATCGGCGATGTTTCCGTACGCTTCCCCGTCCTTCTCTGCTCGCAGAGGTGGTGGCTGCCTGGCTCCGCCCTTCTGCGAATCGTCTTGATTCTTGACCCAGTTGCCGTAAGCCGATTCGTCCTCGGACAGCAGAGCAATTTTTCCTTCCTTGTAGTTCCGGTTTCCGTAACCGCTGCCGGTGACAAATTGCTTGAAGCGCTCGATCATCACCTCGTCCGATTCCTGGAAACTCACAAAATGAACGCCGAGGCCCGCTGCACTGATGTCGAAATCCTTGATCGCACCATAACTGCTTGCGGTGCCGCTATGAATGCTGACCATCGGGTAACATTGGGGCGAGTCGGCTGAATGGCTTTGGTCCTTGCATTCCAGAAGGTCGTGAAGCGACTGCAAGGACCCGGAAAAGGTCGGCCCGAGTATTCGCAGACCGGGCGAAACGGGCCACAGTTTTTTTCGCTGCTGTAGAGTGAGGTTTGCCTTCCTATTCGGATCAGCCCCAATCAGCGTCTCCATCTCCCAGACCGCGTTGTGAAATTGGTCCTTGTTGATGCCTGTGGTGGGAGCTTCGCTGACGACCAGCACGATTAGCGGATCAAGGTCAGTCGGGTCAGCCGCGTTCTGTGCGCGAAATATCATCACCCCAGGCTGCTTCTGCCTGGCCTCGTCCGCCAGCTCCGTGGCCTCGCGTTCTACGTGGTCTTCAGACTCGGGATGGGTCTTCGCGTCCCATGGCATTTTGGACTCGACAAACAGGTAGCCCTCGTCCTGCAATGCCTGTTCGATCGCATCAACGCCGCGATCGAATTGCAGCGCCAAATGGGTATGCACCGGATCCGGCAGGAGTGCGATCAGGAAATTACCAAGCTTGAGTTGACATCCAATACGAGCAGCACCGGGTTCTTTGGTGGCTTTCCCGTTCTTCAGCGCAGCCGGGATTTTGACCTGCGAATGGCGGTCGCCATTGATCTTGACCTCCGAACGGTCGCCCTTCTCACATTCGCTGTTAATCAAAGCGCGAAAGTCGCGGAGATAGACCGCCTCTGCGTCTCGGTCAATGCGTTCCCCGTCATCAGGAGAGAGTTCACTGCTGGTCGCCGGAATCTTCGATGACCGGGAATGTACAGGGCCTGATCGCTCCTGCTCGAACTGCTGCGTCTGCCCCGGCGCGCTGGAGCGCATCGTGGGAGAGAACAGCAGCGAGATCAGCAGCGTTCCCGCGAGGATCGAGTTGCCGTTGCGATTCATGGCGCACGTCGGAGCGGCAACCGTGGGCGCTAACGGTGGCGCTCCGCAAGAACAACCTAAACTCGGCTGGGATCGCGATCAGGCTACGATTGCGAATCGGCGATTCGTATGTACTGCAGGTTGTGTTAGCACACGGGGTGCCATTTTCGGATGGCACAAAAGCCCCTGCAACACCAGCCCTATCTCGCTGGAAATGCTACAGACAAGTGCCGGTCGAGCCTCACAAAGAAGCTACTTGCGACTAGTCATCTATCCAAATCGCGGCAATCCCTATCTAACCGGATAGCCAAATATGCTGCAGTTGGGCGTCGATGGGGGGCAAGGCCGCGAACGAGAATGGCGCTGTCGACGCGATTATAGTCGCCGGCAAATCTCATCGCCGCCGAGCGGCGGCGCGCCTGATGCGAGGAGGAAGGGGAGGCTCCGGGCCTTCTTCATCACGCGATTTCTGCGATACTGAATAGGTCAGCTTTTTGCGAGCGCCGCCGTTATGGAAGCAACCGATCCCAAATCCGTGAAAGTGAACGTCACCACCGGCACTGGCATGGAGATCGAGTGGAAGGATGGGCATTTCAGCGCTTACAGCTTTCCCTTTCTGCGCGATGCCTGTCCCTGCGCGCTGTGCAACGAAGAGCGCGAGAAGGATGGCCGCCAACCGGGCGATCCGCTGAAACCGATTGCGGGTGCGCTGCCGATGTTCAAGGCAGCCGCGCGGCCGACGGAAGCCAAGCCGGTGGGCAAGTACGCCATCAGCTTCGCCTGGAACGACGGCCATCAGCACGGCATCTATTCATGGGAGTATCTTCGCGAGCATTGTCCTTGCCAGGAATGCAAGGCGCGCCGCGCGATGGAAGCGCCGGCGCTGCACAGCAAGCCAAATTGATGCACTTCCGGCCGTGTTTTCACCACGGAGGCACGGAGAATACGGAACTCTTTAAGAGTTTGATCTTTGGCTTGTTCTTCCTTTCCGCACTGGCCCGGAAATCACGATGATTCCTGGGTTCTCAACAGATATTCTGAACTCCGTGTTCTCCGTGCCTCCGTGGTGAATAAAATCTGTTTCGAGTAACCTGAAATTTGTCCTCGTATTTATCCAAACTTAATCCGCAGCAGCGTGAGGCCGTTGAAGCCGTCGACGGACCAGTGTTGATTCTGGCCGGAGCCGGCAGCGGCAAGACGCGTGTCATCACCTATCGCATCGCGCATCTGGTCGATACGGTCGGCGTGCAGCCCGACTCGATTCTGGCGGTCACCTTCACCAACAAAGCCGCGTCCGAGATGGCGAGCCGCGTCGATTCGCTGGTGGGCACGCGCTCGGTCACTAAGCCGCTGATCTCAACCTTCCACTCGTTCTGCGTGCGGCTGCTGCGGCGCGATATCGAGACGCTGCAAATCGGCGGAAAGGGCTATCGCAAGGACTTCGTCATCTATGACGAGACGGATCAGCAGAGCCTGGTCAAGGCGGCGATGAAGCGGCTGGGCATTGACGACAAGCAGGTCACGCCGCGCAACGTGCTGGGAAACATCTCGTGGGCCAAGAACCACATGCTCGATCCGCAAGAGGTTTACCTGAATTCGAACGATCCCAAGACCGAGCGTGTGGCGCAGATTTACGAGGTCTATCGCCAGGAGCTGGCGAAGGCCAACGCACTCGATTTTGACGACCTGCTGCTCTACGCGGTGAAGGTGCTGAAGTCCTCGAGTGAGGTTCGCGAGCGCTACAACCGGCGCTTCCGCTACATTCTGGTTGACGAGTACCAGGACACGAACCGCCCGCAATACGAGCTGATGCGCATGCTGGCGGGTACCGCGCACAACGTCTGCGCGGTTGGCGACGAGGACCAGAGCATCTACTCCTGGCGCGGCGCCGACATCCGCAACATCCTGGAATTCGAGCAGGACTTTCCCGAGGCGCGCATCATCCGCCTGGAACAGAATTACCGCTCGACGCAGAACATCCTGCAGGCCGCGTCGGCGGTAGTGGCACGCAACGTCAAACGCAAGGGCAAGAACCTTTGGACCGAACGCAGCGGTGGCGCCCAGATCGGCTACTACGAAGCGCCCGACGGAGAAAACGAATCCCTGTTTGTGGCCGACTATATCTCGAAATACTTACGGCAGGGCCACGCCGAGAACGGCGAGACGCCGCGGGCTGCGGTGCTGTATCGCACCAACTCGCAGTCGCGCCTGATGGAAGAGGCGATGCGCCGCTATCAGCTCAACTACCACGTTGTGGGAGGCTTCAGTTTTTACGAGCGCGCCGAGATCAAGGACATGATCTCGTACCTGAAAGTCATCGCCAATCCCGTCGACACGATTGCGTTGCAGCGGGTCATAAATACTCCTCCGCGAGGAATCGGCAGAACCACGATGGAAACGGTGGAGCGGATAGCGCTCGAGACCGGGACCTCGCTGTGGACGGCGATCGGCGAGACGATTCGTCAGAAACTGCTGCCGCCGCGGGCGCTGTCGGCGTTGAAGAGTTTCAGCGACCTCATCGAAGATGCACGAGCGATGCACCTGGGAACGTTTCGCGAGCGGGTGGCGGAAACGGCGGCGCCCATTGATGCGATTGTCGATTCGGCCGGAGAAGACGACCTCCAACATGCGATGGACTTCTCGCCAGAGATGTTCGACGAGGACGACATCTCCGACGCTGCGGGGCGAACCGCAGATCCCTCGGCTCCGCTTCGCTCCGCTCGCGAAGACAATGGCGAGGACGTTACAGCATTCTTGCCCGATTCATTCGCGAATGCGGGTGGGGAAACAGCTGGCGGGGAACAGCCAGAGCGCGTCGAAGGCTTCCGCGCGCCCGGCGATCCGGCGAATACGGCCGAGCTGCTGAAATTTCTGCTGGACCGCACCGGTTACATCAAAGTCCTGGAGCAGGAAGACTCGCCAGATTCGCAGGCGCGCATTGAGAACTTACGCGAGTTAGTGAACGCGGCCATGGATTCGCGCGACCGCGGCGAGACGCTGAGCGAGTTTCTGGATCACGCGGCGCTGGTCAGCGACGCCGATCAATACGACGAGAGCTCGCGCGTCACATTGATGACGCTGCATTCGGCCAAGGGGCTGGAGTTCCCGCTGGTCTTCCTCATCGGCCTGGAGGAGGGCCTGTTTCCGCACTCGCGCACGCTGCTGGCGCCCGACGACATCGAGGAGGAGCGCCGCTTGTGCTACGTCGGCATGACGCGGGCTATGGACACGCTCGTCCTTTCGCGAGCGCGGTATCGCCGCCGCTACGGTACCGACATGCCCGAAGCCAGTGTGCCGTCACGGTTTCTCGAGGAGGTTCCGCAGGAACTGATGCAGGATCTCGGTTCTCCCCAGCGGCAGCGGCCTTCCGAACCAACTCATCACGAGGGCGGTCGGCATTACGCCTATGAAGACGAAGATCAGCGGCCGCAATATGCGCGTCGCAACACGGCGCAGCGCAGCTCTTACGCTGGCCCGACCTACAACTCGATCGACAATATCGCCGAGTTCTTCGCGTCGCGGGGCAAGAAGTTCACGCGGCCGAAAGTCGAGGTGCCGGCGCAGACCGGGCGCACGGGATTTCGTCCCGGGCAGCGCGTGCGCCATCCCAAGTATGGAGAGGGCACGGTGTATCGGCGCGAGGGTGACGGGGAAGACGCGAAGATTACGGTACAATTTGCAAAGTTCGGCTTGAAAAAGCTGGTTGAGAAGTATGCGCAGCTGCAGAAGGCGTAATCCATTCATCGAGGAAAGATAGAGTTCATGGCAAATACCAAAACCATCACTGACAAGATTGAACGTAAAAAGGTCAAGCGCACGGCGCGCAAGAAGGCCGCTCCCAAGGCCCCCCGCACCTACGCGCGCGGCGAGCAGAAGCGAAAAGTGAAGAAGCTGGCGCGCGGCACGTCGAAGCGGTAGAGAAAGTTGGTGCCCCACGTTCGCCCATCCTTTGGGCTAACGTGGGCCCAGGTTGGCGTCCAAACAATGGGCGCGACCCTGGGGCACGGACTTGCATTGAACCGCTACTCTGCTTCATCTTGGTTGCATGCCCCGGCACAAGGCGGTCCCCGGTCATCAAGTCAAGCAGCGTCAATTTGGCAACAAGTGCTTTGGTTGTGGCCCGCAAAACGACACCGGCCTTAAGCTGAAGTTCGTTCTGGACGAAGAGCGGCAGCGATTCGTCTGCCGCTTTCGTTTGCAGGGACGATTCGTCGGGCCGCCCGCGCACGCGCATGGCGGCATCATCGCCACCATCCTCGACGAGGCGATGGGCAAGGTGAACAAGCTGCATAACATCGTCTGCCTCACCAGCACGATGGAAGTCACCTACCTGAAGCCAGTACCTCTCTCCAAGCCCCTCGTGGTTGAAGGGTGGGAGAAACGGGTGCGCGGCCGCGAACACTATCGCTCGGCGGAAATCCAGAATGCCGAGGGCGAAGTGCTGGCTACCAGCACAGGCAAGTTTATCGAGATCGATCCGCAGCGCATATTCGCTAAGTTCTTGAAAAAGAAGCACAGCGACGCGACGTAACCGTGCAGGGAAAATCGAAATCTTACCAGTAAGACGATCTTACTGGTAAGAATGTGGTGATTCCTGCTTCGAAGTAAGATTTGGCAATTTCTCCTTCACGCGCCCACCACTGGGCTTCTTCGCTCCATCAGCACGGTGTTGCGCCACTGGCCGTCTAACGACGCAATTCGTTCTCGTGTGCCAATAATCCTGAATCCGGCTTTCGCGTGCAGATGAATGCTGACGGAGTTTTCCGCGAGTATTCCTGCCTGCAGCGTCCAAATGCCGTTGCGTTCCGACTCGGCGATGAGTGCGGCCAGCAACGCGGCTCCGATGCCTTGGCCGCGGGCATTCTCGTCGATGTATATGCTGACTTCAGCCACGCCGCAATAGACCTGCCGCGTGGAGACAGGGCTGAGCGCTGCCCATCCCAGCACCGTCTCGCCGTTTAGCGCGACAAGCCGGCACGCGGTCAAGTGGCGTGAATCCCATTCGTCCCAGGAAGGTACCGCGGTCTCGAAGGTCGCGTTGCGTGTAGCGATGCCCTGGGCGAAGATTTCGCGCACCGCGGGCCAGTGCTGTTGGGTCATCGGCGCGATTTCAAACAGCGTCATGTGCTGCCCGTCGTAGGGATAATTGAGGGTAGAGCAGCGCTTCAGCGCCGCGTCATTGCGACCCCAGTTTTTGGGAGAGCCGGCTTGAGCGGGCGGCACTCTGCCGTCGGCTAATGGCCGACTCCAGTTCAAAAGCAACGGCTCGGACGCGGGCCTGAAGGCGCGCTCTAACGCTATCGATCTTAGTCGCCTTTCGCCAGAGGATGTTTCGAACAGCTGAGCAGCAAGCTCCCACTGTGGCGAGCTGCGAGAATCGACCGGCGAACAGCGGCCCCGGCTTACGCGCTGTCACTGCGCAGAGTAAAATGGATTGTACGGCGATACAGAGATTTGTATCAGGGCACGGCTTCAGCCGTGCCGCAGAACCCCGCTATCTTCATGGGCTTTAGCCCCTGAGCTTGAAATTGGTTTCTGCAGCGGCTGAAGCCGCCTCTCCAAGGCCCTTACGGCAGGACTGAAGTCGTGCCCTGATACAAACCCCAGATCTACGATCGGGAGAAGTTCAATGTCTGACAACAACGGTACTCAAAACAGTTTGCGCCTGAAGACCGGCCTGGCCGAGATGCTGAAGGGCGGCGTCATCATGGACGTGATGAGCGTCGAGCAGGCGGAAGTGGCCGAAAAAGCCGGCGCCACCTCAGTGATGGCGCTGGAGCGCGTGCCCGCCATCATTCGCGCCGAAGGCGGCGTCTCGCGCATGGCCAATCCCAAGCTCATCAAGCAAATTATGGCGGCCGTGTCGATCCCGGTGATGGCCAAGTGCCGCATCGGCCACTTCGCCGAGGCGCAGATCCTGCAGGAGATCGGCGTCGACTACATCGATGAATCCGAAGTGCTGACGCCCGCCGACGAAGAGCACCACGTTGATAAGCACGCCTTCACCACGCCGTTCGTTTGCGGCGCGCGCAACCTGGGCGAGGCGCTGCGGCGCATCGCGGAAGGCGCGGCCATGATCCGCACCAAGGGCGAGGCCGGCACCGGCGACGTGATTCACGCCGTCAAGCACATGCGGCAGATCGTCAGCGAGATGAAGGCGCTCACGGTGATGAGCGACCAGGAGCTATATGCCGCCGCCAAGAACCATCAGGCGCCGTACGAGTTGGTGAAGATGGTCGCCAAAGCCGGCAAGTTGCCGGTGCCGAATTTTTCTGCCGGAGGCATTGCGACGCCTGCCGATGCGTCGCTCGTCATGCAACTTGGCGCCGAGGCCGTGTTCGTCGGCTCGGGCATCTTCATGAAAGGCGGCGCGACGGCGCTCGACCTCACGCTCAAAGCTGAACGCGAAGAAGCCGAGTCGCGCGCCCGTGCCATCGTCATCGCGGCAACGCACTTTGACGATCCCAAAGTGCTGGCCGAAGTCAGCGAGCAGATGACCGGCGCGATGAAGGGGCTGGCCATTGCTGCGATCGAAGAGAAGGACCTACTGCAGACCAGAGGGTGGTAGAAACCAGTTGTCGGTTGTCAGTTGTCGGTTGTCAGTGGGGCGCGGTGGCCGCGCCCTTTTATTTCTGAGCAGCATCTCTGAGGGTTGGCGACTCGGCTAATTTTCGCTGGATGGCTGAAAGCTGATGGCAATGAAAATCGGTGTGTTAGCACTACAGGGCGACTTCGATGCGCACCGTAAGCGCCTGGAAGAACTCGGCGCGGAGGTCGCCTTCGTGCGCAATCCTGAAGACTTCAATGGAATCGATGGGCTGGTGATTCCCGGTGGGGAGTCGACCACGTTTCTTAAGCTCTTAGACGAAGACACCCTTCAGAAGCTCAAAGAGTTCGTGCACTCAAAGCCGACGTTTGGCACGTGTGCCGGCGCTATCATGCTGGCTCGCGAAGTGGAGAATCCCCGCCAGCCTGGACTGAATGCCATCGATATCATTGTTCGGCGCAATGCTTATGGGCGGCAGATTGACTCCAGCATTATCGAAGCGCCCAGCGCGCTGGGTGCCGAGCCGCTAGAGATGGTGTTCATTCGTGCGCCGCGCATCGAGAGCGTAGCAAAGGACGTCGAGATTTTAGCAAGGCGCGGCGACGATCCCGTGCTGGTGCGCCAGGGCATAGTGATGGCCGCAACCTTCCATCCTGAGCTATCGAAGGACAAGCGCGTTCACCAGGAATTCCTTAAGCTGGTGAAGAACGGAAGCGCTCATTAGTTTCGCGATCTTCCTTTCCCGCTAGCTGCTTCGTCAATTCCGGCAACACTTCGCCCGCTTTACCCAGCACGAGATGATCGAAGAAAATGGAATTAGCGGGCGCTTCGTCGCCAACGTAAATGGTTTGGGCATGATGACCCTTGGCGATCCGCACGAGACTGGCCGCGGGTTCGACGACGCCGGAGGTGCCCACCGTCAGCACAACCGTGCAGTTTCTCAGTTCAGCGAAAATGTGATCCATGAGATATGGCGCCTCGCCGAACCAGCAAACATGAGGGCGCATGATGGCTCCACATTGTTCGCAGGTAGGAATTTCCGCATAGCTCATGTAGAAGCGCTCGTCTTCAAAGGGCTTGCTGCGGCAGCCTTCGCGCGAGCAGCGGGTTTGCATGATACGGCCATGCATGTGCGCAATGCGCCTGGAGCCTGCCTGTTCGTGCAGGGAGTCCACATTCTGCGTACACAGGAAGAAGCGCTCGCCCAACGGCCGCTCCAGTTCGGCGAGGGCGAAGTGAGCGGTATTGGCGGTGACCGTCAAGTGGCGCTTACGCCGCTCCGAATAGAACTGCCACACCATCTCAGGATTGGCGTGAAAGGCCTGGGGAGTGGCGACATCCTGTGCGCGGTAGCCTCGCCAGATGCCGCCCGTGCCGCGAAAGGTAGGCAGACCGCTCTCGGCGCTGATGCCGGCGCCGGTCAACACAAATACACGGTCCTGCGGCGATAACGGCTCGATCATTGTGCTCCCGCGGCCGAAGTGGACGAGCCCTTCAGATATTTGTCGAACCACTCGACCGTGCGCCGCAGCGAATCGATCTGATTCTCGCGCTTGGAGAAGCCGTGGCCCTCGGCCTCATAGTAATGCGCGTCCACGGTGCGGCCTTCCTTCTTCAGTATCTCGACTACCTGCTCGGCTTCTTCCTTGGGAACGCGAATGTCATTCGTCCCCTGCAACACCAGCAGCGGCGCCTTTTCGTCGCGAATGTATTTGATGGGCGAAGCATTCTCGTAGGCCGTGCGGTCTTTTTCCGGATCGCCCAGAATCTGTTTCTCGTACTCCTGCAGGAACGGATCTTCATGCTGCAGCATGGTGAACCAGTTGATGATGCCGTACTCTTCCACGGCCGCGGCCCACAAATCCGGAGTCTTGCCGATGGCCATAAGTGTCATGAAGCCGCCGTAGGAACCACCGGTAATGCCAACTTTCTTGGGATCGACGTAGCCGGTGTCGATGAGGAATTGCCGGGCGTAGACTTCGTCCTGCAGATCGCCGCCACCCAGGTCCTTGTAGTTCGCCTTCTGGAACTCCATGCCATAGCCGGTGGAGCCGCGCACGTTGGGCGCGATGCACACGTAGCCGCGTGACGCCAGCGCCGAAGCCTGGGAGTTGAAATAGTCGATCGTTTGTCCTGTCGGACCTCCGTGCGGCAAGACGACCGCGGGATTGCTGCCGTCGCGCTTCATGTTGAACGGCACCCACAGCAGGGCGCTGATCATCTTGCCGTCGAAGCTCTTGTAGTGAACCAGTTGTGACGGCGGCAAGTCGGCAGGATTCAGGCCGGCAACGGCCGAGTAGCTGAGCTGGCGCGGCTGGCGTGAGGCGAGATCATAAACCCAGAAATCCGAGGGACGCTGCGAGCTCTGATGCGAAAGCAGCAGGGACTTGCTATCCGGGGAAAACGGAATCGGAGTTCCGGCGGGAAACGTCAAGCCGGTGGGCATGGCAATCGCTTGTGATTGTCCGGTCGCGATGTCATACAAGTAGGTGGTCGTAATCCCGTCGGCGTTGAGTACCCAGGTCGCCAGCTTGCCGTCGGGCGAAAAATCGCCGCTTGAGGCTTCCCATTGCGTGTCTGTGATCCAATGCAACTTCCTGGTGGCGAGGTCGAGCAAAGCAACATTCTGATACCCGCCCTTCTCGTTGCTGCTCACAAGAACGATCTTGCCATCCGGAGAAACGCCGGTCGAAAGGTAAAGAACTTTGCCCTGATGAGGCGTAAGTTCCTCGGCCTTGCCGCTGGCCACTTCGATGCGGTAAACGCTGGCATCCTGGAATCCGGCATCGATGCGAGTGGCGATGAGGTACTTGCCGTCCGGGGTCCAATTGGTGAGCTGCCAAAGGTGATCTTTGGTCTGCTCATTGGTCAGCTTCTTCACTTGGCGCGAGCTCCAATCCAGCAGCGCGATGTCAGCGACCGAAGCGGTCTTCGGCTTGTAATCCAGCGCGATGGTCTTGCCGTCAGGAGAAAAAAGCGGGCCCCTTTCGGAGATGTCGGGAGTATTCGTCAGGTTGATGGGCGCGCCGCCGTCGCTCGCCACCGCAAAAAGGTCGTAGTATTCGCTGCCGCCAAAATCCTGGTCGTAGACGATCCACTTCCCATCCGGAGACCAGACGGCGCTGCCCTGGCGGTCATCGGAGACTGTGAGCTGCAGGGGCCATCCTCCGGCAGAAGCGACCTTCCACAGATTCATGCGGCCGGTAAGATTGGTGCTGAAAACGATCTGCTTGCCATCGGGAGACCAGGAGGGGGAGAAGACCCGGCGACTGTAGAACAGATCGTTGATGGGAACCGGACGCGCCGACGGACTGGAAGACGAAGTGACGCTCCTGGGATCGGTGGCCTCCCGCTTGCCGGGTGAGGCCGCCGTGTCCGCAGCGATGACCGCGGGCGCAGCCAAGAGGACAACGAGTAAGGCAACGGTATAGCTGAGCTTGCAATGTGAGCGCATGAATACTCTCCTCGCTTATTGGGAGCCCTGAACTGAGGAAGCGACAGTGTTCCCGGCGCTGTATCAGTCGATTCCCGACACTATATACTGAACAGTTGGCGCTTGGGTTCCGGCGCGGGTGGCTGAAGGCATCCGCCCCTTCGGCCGGGAATCTACATATGTAGACGCCATGAGTGATCGCCCAAGTTCCCTAAAACTGGGCGCAGGGGAGCTATTGATCCTTGTCTACTGCACTGATGAATGTTGCCAGCGCGCAGGAGGAACGTTTACTGGACGCGTTCCGCCGCTGGGGGTATCTTCAAGCCAATCTCGATCCGCTAGGCCATTTCACTCCGCTTGCCCATCCCGACCTCGATATTTCCGGCGAGACGGCTGACGCCGCCCGGCGCATTTATTCCAGCAGCATCGGCGTGGAGTTCATGCACATTGCCGATCCGGAACGCCGGCAGTGGATCCAGGAGCGTATGGAATCGGAACGGCAGGAGCCGATCGACCGCGCGCGCATCCTCGACCAGCTTGTCCGCGCCGACACCTTCGAGCAGACCATCCACTCCCGCTATATCGGAACCAAGCGCTACTCGCTGGAAGGAAATACAGCGCTGATTCCGCTGCTGGACGAGATCCTGAGCTCGGCTGCCAACTATGGCGCCGAGCAGGCTGTGCTGGCCATGAGCCATCGCGGCCGACTGAACGTCATCCTGAATATTGTGAGGCGGCCGGCCGAGGAGATTTTTGCCGGCTTCGAGGATGTCGATCCGCGCAGCGTGCTGGGCGGCGGCGACGTGAAGTATCACATCGGAGCGACCGGCATCTACACCGCAGCGAACGGACGTCCGGTGCGCATTCACCTGGTATCGAATCCCAGCCACTTAGAGGCCGTCGATCCGGTGGCGATGGGACGCGCGCGCGCCAAACAGACGCGGCTCGGCCGCGATGGCAAAGTCAAGGTCTTGCCGTTGCTGATGCATGGCGACACGGCGTTTGCAGGACAAGGCATCACGGCGGAAACGCTGAATCTGGCCGACCTGCGCGGCTATACCGTCGGCGGCACAGTACATATCATCGTCAACAATCTGCTGGGATTCACCACCAACCCGGACGACGCGTACTCGGGACGATTCTCTTCCGATCTGGCAAAGCGCCTGCCGATTCCCATCTTCCACGTCAACGGCGAAGATGCTGATGCTGTCGTGCGCGCCGGACGTATGGCGCTGGAATATCGCTACGAGTTTGGTAGCGATGCCGTCGTGGACCTCATCGGTTTCCGCCGGCACGGACATTCAGAAGTCGACGATCCGACCATTACCCAGCCGATCCTGTATCGCAAAATCAAAGATCATCCCATGCTCTACCAGATTTATGCGGAACGTACCGGGATCAAGGCGCAGCCGTTTATCGAAAGGTTCCAGCAAGAGCTGGATGAGGCACAGAAGGCCGGCAAGAGCATGGACAAGAAACCGGCTATGCGCCAGTTGCCGAGCTACTGGGCTCCCTATGTCGGAGGCCCGTACAAGCCGGAGTACGAAGTCGATACCGGGCTACCTGCCGAGAGATTGCAGCAGATCACCGATGGGCTGACGAAGTACCCGGAAGACTTCCACATCCATCCCAAGGTGCAGAAGCTGCTGGAGCAGCGCCGGGAGATGGGTTATGGCAAGCGTCCGCTGGACTTCGGCATGGCCGAGGCGCTGGCGTTGGGAGCGCTTGCAGTTGAGGGAACGCCGATTCGCATCAGCGGCCAGGACAGCCGGCGCGGAACGTTCAATCAACGGCATTCGGTGTTGATCGATATTGTTGACGAGAAGGAATACGTGCCGCTTTGCCATCTGGCTGCGGGGCAGGCGCGGGTGGAGATCTATAATTCGGAGCTTTCGGAAGCCGCGGTGATGGGTTTTGAGTACGGCTTTGCGCGCGATTATCCCGAGGCGCTGGTTGCCTGGGAGGCGCAGTTTGGCGACTTCGCCAACGGCGCGCAGATCATCATCGACCAGTTCATCGCCGCCGGCGAAGACAAGTGGCACCTGCTCAGCGGCCTCGTGCTGCTGCTTCCACATGGCCATGAAGGCCAGGGCCCCGAACATTCCAGCGCGCGTATCGAGCGCTATCTGCAGTTGTGCGCTCGCGACAACATGCAAGTGTGCCAGCCCTCGACGGCAGCGCAATATTTCCATCTTCTGCGGCGGCAGGCGCTGCGCAAATGGCGCAAGCCGCTGATCTGCTTTACCCCGAAGAGCATGTTGCGGCACCCGGAAGCCACCTCTCCGGTGAGCGAGCTGGAACGGCCGCGCTTTCTGAATGTCATGGCGGATGACAGCGCACGCGAGGCCAAACGCGTTCTGCTATGCACGGGTAAGATCGGCCATGAGCTCCGGATGGAACGCAGGAAGCTGAAGATGGCGGGGCCGGCGATCGTTTCGGTGGAGCAGTTTTACCCCTTCCCGGAGAACGAGATTCAGGCGCTGCTCGCGGTTTACAAGAACGCGACCGAATTCATCTGGGTGCAGGAAGAGCCGGCAAACATGGGGGCGCTGCCTTTCGTGATGCCGCGGCTGAGGAAAATTCTGGGATCGAAGGTACGCAGCATCAAGCGGGCGGAGAACGCTACTCCGGCGACCGGTTCGGCCAAAGCGCATGAGCTGGAACAAAAGACGCTGATCACGCTGGCTCTGGGCAAAGGCGAATAGACTGAGACTCCGGCAGACACGAGGCTGAGAGCCTGCATCGAAATCCAGCATGAGATTGCGGATTTCGGGTTATTGGGGCTCCCTCTGCTTTAGTGTGGCCATTCTGCTGACTTTCCTGGCAGGCTGCGGCTCAGGCACAACCGGTAACAACTCTTCGGCGCCTACTTGGGATTACACCGCTCTGGGCGATTCTCTTGCCGCCGGGTTCATCGCGCAGGAGGGTTACGTCGGGCGCTATGCGGCGTATGTCAACACCGACACCGGTGCGAACGTTACCACCCTCAATCTGGGCATACCAGGCTGGACCAGCAGCGATCTGCTGAACTCGCTGCAAAACGACCCATTAGCCCGTAATCAGGTGGGTGGAGCGCAGGTGGTCACGTGGGACATTGGCGGTAACGATCTCAACAATGCGCACAGTCAATTTACGCAGAACAACTGCGGCGGCACCGATGGCCAGGACTGCTTGAGGAATGCGGTCACGACGTTCGAGCAGAACTGGAGCGCGATCATCACCCAGTTGACTACATTGCGCAGCACCAGCAATACCATTATCCGCACCATGGACATCTACAATCCGTTCGTCGCGGCGGACATGCAGGCGGGTATCTTCGACGTCACCGAATCGTATCTGGACGAGGTGAATAGCTATATTCACACTACGGCAGTCGCTGCCGGCATTCCTGTAGCCAACGTGCATCAGGCGTTCAACGGCGCGGACGGCACAACCGATCCCGGTTCCCTGGGCCTGCTGGCGGTCGACGGCTTCCATCCGAATGACGCTGGTCATAAGATTATTGCCGACCAGCTCCGAGCTTTGGGTTATCAGCCGCTTCATTAAGGCGCACGGCTGTTTCGTTTCGGAAGCTCTTCCCATTGCTGTCCGTCTTTGCATTGTCGAATGGGACGAACCGGCTTTTTCTCTTGACCGTAACCGCCGCTTTCCCTATGCTGGCGGGGCGATCAGCTCTGCTGCGGAGTGCTTATAAGGCAAGTAGGCACTTGCACGCTGGTTCGCGTGCAAATAGGCATGCAGGCTGAGGTTTGGCGGTGCTCCGCAGGATAGTATCGAAGGCTGCGAAGCAGCGAATCGCAATCGTCAAAGTAAGCAAAGAAGATCACCTCTCTAATTGAGGATGGCGGAGCTTTGTTCTCGGGTGAGAGTGTTAATGCCGGATTAACGGTGCCGGCCTGCGCAGGGTCGCCGGAGCATTCGCCGCCCGAACATCCCTCCCAGTGGTTCGCCGCTTACACCACGCCGCGTCACGAGAAGGCGGTGGTTCGCCAGCTGAGAGTGCGTCAGGTTGAGTCATTTCTGCCGCTCTATACTTCGGTTCGCCGCTGGAAAAATGGCTGCCAGGTTGCCGTCGAGCAGCCGCTTTTTCCTGGCTACGTCTTCGTGCACGTCGAGCGCCGTCAATCCGTGAGAGTCCTGCAGGTTCCCGGGGTCGTATCCATTGTCGGCAAGGGCAGAGAACCTTCAGCCCTACCGTCGCACGAGATTCAATCGCTGCGTGAAGGGCTGGCGCTACGTCGTTACGAACCCCATCCCTGCCTCGCGGTCGGCGACAAGGTTCGTATCGTCGAAGGCCCGCTGGCGGGCATGGCCGGCGTCCTGGTGCGCAAGAAGAAATGGTTACGGGTTGTGCTCACGCTCGATCTGATCATGCAGAGCGTTGCCGTGGAAATCGGCATCGACGAGATTGAACCCATTCGGAAGTAATCTCCTGACCAAGTCAGCCCAAGCCAGAGGACCGATGCTGGTGAAGAAAGCAGCGGAGAGAAGTGTCACCGAGGTGCGCATTGTGGAAGCGGCGGCCCAGCTGTTTGCCCGCCACGGCTACAAAGGCACCACCACGCGGCAGATCGCGCAACTGGCGAGGGTGAACGAAGCGACGGTCTTCCGATGCTTTGCGCGCAAGGCTGAGCTCTTCTGGGCGGCCGCGGAATCGCGACTGACCCGCCTGAAACTCAACCGCGAACTTCAGACCGGCATGGCCATGGACCTTGAGCCGGAAATTGTTTTGCCCATGCTGGTCGAGTTCCTGATGGAGAACATATCCGACGATTTCGAGTTGATGCGTTTGCTGTATGTCGCGGGCTTCGAGTTGCCTGGGGCCGAGCGCATGTTCCGCGAACATTTAGGGCCGATTTTCGATGCGGTGAGCGCCTACTTTGGCCGATGCGCCGCCCGCGGCGCCATTGCGGCGCTGGAGCCAACGTTTGCCACCCTCGGACTTGCCGGGGCGGTAAGTGCGCATAGTAATCTGAGGCGCCTGTTTGCCGCAGAGGACCGGCTACAGGACGCCCAGGCCCTGGCGCCGGCATACGCGCAGTTCTGGTTAAATGCATTACGACGGCAACCGCCGCTCACGCGCGGGAATGGAGATGGCCACGCAAACAATGCATGAATGCGCTATGCGACGTCATCACACGCATGCTTGGAGACCAGCTTTGAAAATTTGGTCGCGAGAAAACAACCAACCTTGTACGCCGCGGCGCCTTCGGTCTGGGCCCGGTAGGAAGGTCCTGCACGCGGTCATACTTATATTCGCCTGCTCCGTACTTCTTTCGGCAATTGCCATGGGGCAGGACTCAACCCCGGCGACGAACGCTTCCGGATCCATTGCCGCCCCATGTTCTATTGACCCGAAAACCGGGGTATGCCTGCCGCAGCCGGCAACGCCGACATCCGGCACCCAGGGTGGCCCTGCGGCGGCTACCGCGCCGAGCGTGGTAGTAAACGAAAGCCAGCCGCCCACGCAGACGAAGCCGCTTGGTCAGACGGAGCAGACACCTCTTGCCAACAGGGCCGAAAGCACTCCCCAAAAGAAGGTCGCCTTGTCCGACTTCCAGAGGATGGTCGCGGCCTCCCTGGGGCAGGTGCTGCCCATCTACGGCCAATCTCTCTTCCAGGGCGTTCCAACCACATTCGCCCCGGTTGATCGCATCCCGGTCACCGACAATTATGTGATTGGCCCCGGCGACGAGCTTCTGATCCGCGCCTGGGGTCAAATTGATCTCGACATCCGCGCCCGCGTCGACCGCAATGGCGCCGTCTACATTCCCAAGGTCGGAGAGCTGAATGTAGCGGGACTGCAATATCAGCAGCTGCAGGGATTTTTGAAGTCGCACATTGGACGGATTTATCAGAACTTCGATTTGAATGTCACCATGGGCGACCTGCGCTCGATCGACGTCTTCGTGGTCGGGCAGGCGGCGCGTCCCGGGCGCTACACGGTCAGCTCGCTGAGCACGCTGGCCAATGCTGTCTTTGCCTCCGGAGGCCCATCGCCTTCCGGTTCGATGCGGCACATCCAGTTGAAACGCGGCGGAAAGCTGGTTACCGACTTCGATCTCTACGACCTGTTGATCAAGGGCGACAAGAGTAAGGACGTCATGCTGATGCCGGAAGACGTCATCTACTTCAGTCCTATCGGTGCTCAAGTGGCGATGGCTGGGCAGGTCAACAATCCGGCCATCTACGAGCTGAAAGCTGAGACCAGCCTGGGTGAGGCATTGCGACTCGCGGGAGGACTTTCGACTACCGCGGCCGGCAGCAAGGTTTACGTGGAGGAGATCAAGCAGCACGAGGAGCGCACCATTGATGAGGTCAAGCTGGACAACGCCGGTCTGGCGCGCCCGCTGAAAGACGGCGATGTTCTGAATTTCAGCGCCATCTCTCCGCGATTTGTCGACGCCGTGACTCTGCGCGGGAATGTGGCGGCTCCCGGACGATATCCCTGGCACCAGGGAATGCGGGTGACCGACCTGATCCCTAACCGCGAGTTTCTGATCACCCGCGAGTACTGGAACCAGCAGGCAGCGATCAACCTGCAGCAGCAACAAAACGGAAGCAGCAACAGCTTTGGCACGGCAACCGCCAACGGCGATGCAACAACTTCTGCGAACGCCGCTCCCAAGGCCACGCTCAACGATGTAGTCCGGAACGCTCCCGAGATTAACTGGGACTATGCGGTCATTCAGCGCATCAGCAACCAGGATCTTTCGACCGAGCTGCTGCCGTTCAATCTCGGCAAGGCGGTCCTGCAACACGATGAGGCCAGCAATCTGCCGTTGCAGCCGGGAGACATCGTCACCATCTTCTCTCAGGCGGACTTGCGCGTACCTCGCGAGCAGCAGACAAAGCTGGTCCGTCTGGAAGGCGAGTTTAGTGCAGCCGGAATCTACCGTGCTCAACCGGGTGAGACCCTGCGCGACGTTGTCGCCAAGAGCGGAGGGCTTGCACCCTCGGCCTATCTCTATGCCGCCGTGTTCACCCGTGAATCGACGCGCGTCGAGCAGCAGCAGCGCCTGAATTTGCTGATCTCGCAAATGGAGCAGGACCTGACGCGACAGGCGGAGCTGGCGGCGCTGAACGCCAGAAACGCCGAAGAGGCCAGCGCCGCCCGAGCGGCGGCCGACGCCCAGCGCGAAGCACTGAATAAGCTGCGGGAAGTGAAGGCCGACGGCCGGGTGGTGCTGAACTTCCATCCCAACGACGCCGGCGTCGATGCCGTACCGCCGCTGCCGCTGGAGGATGGCGATGAGCTTTATGTCCCTGCCCGTCCAATCGTCGTAAGCGTCTTCGGCGATGTGTATAACCAGGGATCGTTCCTGCAGCGGCCGGGCAAGACCGTCCTTCACTATGTGCGCGATGCCGGCGGTCCCACGCGCAACGCTGACCGGAACCGTATGTTTGTCGTGCTGGCCAATGGCGCGGTGGTAAGTAAGGATGCGGCGGGCAGCTTCTGGTCGGGCGGCTTCTCGAATATGGTGCTGATGCCGGGCGATACGGTGATCGTGCCCGAACAGTTCAACCCCGGCGCCGGTTGGCGGCGCTTCAAAGACTTCTCGCAAATCCTGTTTAACTTCGGGTTGGCGGCAGCTGCTATCAATGTGCTCAAGTAGTAGGTTTCCGTCCCTTAGTGCATTTAAGATGTGGGCCGGATCGTTTGGGAAGCGGTGTTATGCGCGAAACTTATCAAACGCCTGAGGTCAATGTGGAGAGCGAAAGTGCGGCCGACGCGCTACCGCTTTCGGGCATCGAGGGCGTGAGTGCGAGCCGCGAAATCGACGGAGTCGATCTGTTGCTGGTGCTTTCGCGGAACAAAAAGACGATCGCCGCGGTGACTCTGGCAGCGGCTGTTCTCGCGGCCATCGTCGCCCTGCTGCTTCCCAAGACCTACACCGCGACGACTACCCTCCTGACGCCACAGCAAAACCAGTCGGCCGTGAGCGCGCTTACCGGGCAGATCGGGATATTAAGTGGCCTGTCCAGCTCGGATCTGGGATTGCGGAATCCGTCCGATTTATTTGTTGCCCTGCTGAAGAGCCGGTCGGTGCAGGATGGGGTTGTCAAACAGTTCGACCTTCGGCGGGTGTACGAGGAGAAGCGATCTGAGGACGCGCGCAAGAAGCTTAATAATCGCAGTGACATTTCGGCCTCCGACGAGGGGCTGATCACCATCAGCGTGCGCGACCGCGACCCCAGCCGGGCGGCAGGGATAGCTAACGCTTATGTAGATCAATTGCGAACGCTGAATCAGGACCTGGCCGTGTCGGAAGCGGGGCGGCGGCGCCTGTTCTATGAGCAGAAGCTGGCGTCGGAACGCGAAGACCTGGCGCAGGCGGAACTGGCGCTGAAACGAGCCCAGGAGAAGAGTGGCCTGATCCAGCCGGAAGCGCAGGGCCGCGCCATCATCGATGCCGTGGCCAACGCCCGGGCCCAGGTGGCAATCAAGGAAGTCCAGCTGCAAGCGATGCGCACCTACGCCACCCCGAATAATCCCGACCTGAAACGCGCGGAGCAGGAGTTGGCGGGATTACGCGGACAATTGGCACGCCTGGAACGCAGCAAGGGCGAGCTGGGTAACGGCAATCCGGAGATTCCCACGCAGCGCTTGCCGGAAGTTGAGCTGGACTACCTTCGCCGCGCCCGCGACATGAAGTATCACGAAGCTCTGTATGACTTCCTCAGCAAGCAGCTGGAGGCGGCGCGCATCGACGAGGCTAAGGAAGCCGTGGTGGTGCAAGTGGTCGACAAAGCCGTTGCTCCGGAGAGGAAGTCGGGGCCACACCGCGCGCTGATCGTGCTGGTGGCGGCGGCTGCGGCCTTCCTGCTGGCGTGCTTGTGGGCCCTGGCGGAGGAGGCTCTGCGCCGCAAACAACAGAACCCACAGGAGCGCGAACGGCTGTCGAAACTACGCTACTCGCTGAAGCCCCGTTAAGGACGGGCAGTCCCGCATCGAATCTTTCCGACAATGAGAGCCAGTCGTGCATGAGCGATTCTCTACGGCAAATTATTCGCAGCATGGCCCGCCTGGCGAGCGGGGAGCTGCCGGCACGGCTGTGCGGGATCATTGTGCTCCTGCTGCTCGCCCGCAAGGGCGGCGTGATGATGGTGGGCGTTTACGCGCTGGCGCAGGGGATGATCCAGTACACCTACCCATTCATCGATTTCGGGTTGCGGCACGTGGGCGCGCGGCTGATCGCGAAATTTCCCCAAGCGGGCAAGGAGATCGTCGCCCAAGTGCAGCGGCGCCGACTGCTGATGGCGGCGGGCATGCTGCCATTTCTTCTGGTCTATGCTTCAATTGCCAATCTGCCCCTGAATTTCAAGGTCTTCCTGTTTCTCTTCTCGGCTATCAGCTGCTTTTATGCAGTTTCGCTGGAATGGGCGGCGTGGGGCAAAGAGCATCTGCGGCTTCTCGGCTTCTCCAAGATGATCGTGCCGGGAAGCATTTTGTTGTTCCTGCTGCTCGGCAGTGGCAGCGATCGTATGTTGTGGTGGCTGATCGCAGGCAATGCGTTTGGCTATGTGTTGCAGGGCGTGCTTTTCTGGTACTGGTGGGGTAAGCATCGGCCGTCGGCAGAGGAAACCACATCGCTGGCGGAGGTACGGAAGTCGCTGGCCTGGTCGCGCACCAGCGTCATGGGCTTGGCCTGGTTCTGCAATCTTGCGTTCAACACCATCGACATGCTTATGCTGGGGGTCATGTCCGACGCGCACCAGGTCGGTTTGTATAGCGCAGCCTATCGCATTATGAACCAGGTGTTGTTTACCTATTACCTGCTGACGTCGATCCTCTATCCTCGACTGGCTCGCCAGGATGTGCAACAACGCACTCGTGCGCTGCGTCCGGCAATCCTGTTGTCATTGGTGGGCGCTGGCGCGGTGTTCGCGCTGATATTGGCATTCTCAAGCCGTGAGGTGCTCTCGATCGTGTTCGGCAGGCAGTTCCTGGCAGCCACCTTTCTGCTGTCGCTGCTCGCCTGGGCCATCCCTCTGGACTTTCTTACCTCGTACCTGAGCAATGCTTATCTCGCCTGGAGTATGGAGAGGAAGGTGCTCGTGTGCACGGCCGTCGCTGCGGGCAGCAACGTCATCCTCAACCTGATCTGGATTCCCCGCTATGGCGCAACCGCGGCCGCGATCAACACGCTGATATCGTACGTAGTGTTCCTGGCCAGCCTGACCGTGGCGGGATGGTACGCCACCGAACTTGGCCGCCGAAGTGCGAAGGTTGTGAATGCTGGGGGCGCCACGGCTGAAACCCTGAACGACTAGTTGGATGCCGGCGATTTTGGGAGTCGCGCGTGAGCGAGGGCTCAAACCCGCGGGCAATCGTCGAGAAGAAGTTCCCAGAGTTCCATCCAGTTTCGTGCGTAGGGCGGCTCAATCGCGGCCTCGGGCAGCTTGCGAAAGATTGGCTCACCATTCGCAGCTTGCACCATAAGATTTGCCAAATTGCTGGCGTCGTCCGGGTCGAAGAGCTTCGCTAAGTCATAACCTCCGGCGGTTTCGTACGCGTAAGGCTTGTCGGCGACAAGGATAGGCTTGCCGAAGTTGCGAAATTCAGTGATGGGCATGCCCCATGTCTCCATGCGGGAAGGAAAGAGCAGGCAATCCGCCTCCTGGTAGAGCTCGAACACACGCTCTCTGGAAAGGCTACCGAGCCATCGTACCGACCGGATATCGGAGAACTGCTTCGCCAGCGTCGAGGCATATCGGTTGGTCGAGGCATCAAACGTCAACCACAACTCGAAATTCGTAAAGTCTCTCTGTTCGAGCAGGCGAGCGGCCTGCAGGCAAACTTCGGGGTTCTTAAACGTTCTTGGAGCTGCGGGATAGAAGAAGCGGTAGGGGCGCGGCGACAGCGAGCGAACCGGGGCGCTCAGCGGCTTCGGGACATCAACCGAGGGATGGGCTACAACCACACCTCGAACGCCGTAGAGGCGCTGGAATTTCTCGCGCATCCAGTTCTGCTGTACGATAACGTAGTCGTTGTGCTGGATGTGAAATCGATAGAGAAAACCATAGAACAGGCTGAACAAGACGATCTTGGGGTCGGCGAAAAATTCAAAGCAGCGTGGCCGGTAGAACGGCGCCGGATTGTGGCAGTAAACCGCCCGCACGTCGGCGGTAACGTTGGGCGTGATGTCGTGCATGGAGAGCCAAAGACAGGGTTTCAGCTGGCGACTGATCTGCTTCGACGACCAGTACTCGAACTTAAGGCGGGCCAGCCAGGAGGACGAAATACGCGGGAATTCGAGGAAGGCTACGCCCTTCACGTCGAACAGATCGCGTCGATGCACCAGCGCGAAGATGTCGAATCGCTTGCCATTGCTATCGGCCAACGATTTCAGCGCGTCACGGAATACTGCCAACGGCCCCATCTCGCGCAAGTTCACACCGGAAAGGACGATTCGTGGCTTCAAGTGGCTTTCGTATTGCGCTGCATAGGTCTCGATGGTTCGGCCCCGGCGGTTCGCATCGCAGAGCCTCTAGACCGCTTCAGTGCTGGTCTGGCGACGGAGTCGAGGCACTATTATAAGTGAGTTGTTATGCAATCGGTCGCCGCGAGCTTGCCGGTTTTGGGCGTTCCGGCCAGAGTTAGACCATCGCCGCCAGCTGTGAGGGCCTCAGAATGATCAGTTCGCCACTCGATCTCACGGTCATCATTCCGAATTACAACACGCGTACTCTGCTGCGGAATTGCCTCGAGTCCATTTATCGGTACACGGACGGAATCACGTTCGAAGTCATCTGTGTCGACGGCAATTCTCCGGACCGTAGTGGCGATATGGTCGCGCAAGAGTTTCCCGACGTCATTCTGGTGCGCAAAGCCTCCAACGAGTCTTATGCCCGCAGTATCAATCAAGGGTTGCGTCTGTCCCGGGCCCGGTACGCATGCCTGCTGGATAGTGACACCCTGCTTATCGAAAACGCGTTCGCGCCGTTGGTGCGCTTTATGGACGAACATCCCGACGCAGCGGTATGCGGGCCCAAGCTGCTGAATCCCGACGGCAGTGTGCAGCACCACATTCGCAGCTTTGCCGGGGCCGGTGTTTTCTTCCTGCAAACCCTCAACTGGCACCGGCTGTTTCCCAAGAACAAACGGATGAACCGCTACTACAATACCGACTTCGATTACTCGAAGGTACAGACGGTAGAGAGTGTCGGGACCAGCGCCTACATTATTCGGCGCTCGACTTGGGAAACGGTGGGACTGATGGACGAGAACTTCCGCTGGTGTATGCCCGACATCGCTTACAACTACACCTTGTACAAACGGGGGTTCAAGCTGTACTACATGCCGTCGGTGGCAGTCATCCATTTTGGCGGGCAAACGGCGAGCCAGAACGTTCTGCGCTCTTTGTGCGAACAGCGCGACGCTCTTATCTACTTCAATGAGAAGTACGAGTATTTCGGCCGGGGCCGTCTCACCAAGACGCTGGTACGGCTGGGAGTTTACCTTCGCTACTATTCCAAGGTCCTGGGCTACTACCTGAGTTCCGATAAGCGTGTGATCAAGGGCCCTGGCGCTCCGCCGAAGAAGGTTGCGGACTGCGTTCCGGGCGCGATTTCGCACCAAGCGCCCAGCAAGCAGCTGGAGAAGGTTGTTGTAGGGTCGCTATCGCAGCCGGGATCCGACGTCTGATCGCTGCCAACAGGGCCGCCGCAGCCGCCGTCGAAGGGCACGCCAGGCGCTGGCGAATGGCCGCGACAGCAGCCATAGTAGAGAACCGTCAGCGAACAGCCTCCTTAGGCCAGCTCGCGCGGTGTTGAATTGCCGTATCTCTTCCAGCGCGAGCGCGGTGGAATAGGTCATGCGGCGATAGGCGGCCAGCCGCGGATCGAGATGCTCGGCCCACTGGTTTACGATAGCCAGCGGCTCGCTGTGCAGGCGCAGGCGATATTCGCGCGAAGCTGTCATGCTGCCGGGATGAACGCGATACCGGCACACCACCTGCTGCACCGCTCGTGCCTGATATCGCTGGGCAATGGCTACATACAGATAGTAGTCGGGAACTACCTGAATGGATTCGGGAACGCCGCCCATCTCCTCCACCGCTGAGCGGCGCAACATCGCCGAACTCATGGCGATGAAACAGGCGTCGCGAAAGAGTTGAGCGAAGATGTCGCCTTCGGGCAGAGGCGTAAATTCGTGGGTGTAGTCGTAGTCGCGCAGGTTGCCGCGACGCGCGTCGAACAAGACAGCCCGGCCATAGATAATTCCGACGCCGGGTGCCCCCAGCACGATCTGCTGCTCCAGCTTGCGTGGCAGCCAGAGGTCATCCTGATCGAGAAACGCCAGCCACTCGCCTTGAGCTTGGCGCATCGCGAGATCACGGGCCTTACCCAGCGGCGTTTCTTCCGGCGACAGGCAGTAGCGGATCCGCGGATCGCGATAGCGAGCAACAATGTTCGCGCTCTCGTCGGTCGAACAATCGTCCCAGGCGATCAGCTCCCAGTCGGCGAAGGACTGTGCCATCACGCTGTCCAGCGCCTCAGGCAGAAACGCCGCGCCGTTGCGGATATTCAGGATGATGCTGACCCGAGGCATTCTCTCGATGCTACACGCCCGGCTTCTCGCCGAGCCTGCGCCAGTAGGGTGGGCGAAGCTTTCGCCGCACGACATGGAACAGGAACAGGAAGGGGCGCGCGATTTGCGAACCGGGAGAGCCTTCGTGGAACAGGCGCGTCAGGCCGCGCCCGAAACTGGCGGGCTGTCGCATCTCCTCCAAGGCAATTGCGGTCAGATGATGACGACGGGAGCGCGCGACCGTCGGCGTGTCCACCTCGGGCGACCATCTGTTGATCAGCCAAAGCGCCTCCTTGTGCATCTCCAGCGCTGTGACCTGCGACATGCTGCCGGGATGCGTGCGATAGCGGCACACCGGCTCTTGCACGGCTCGAACCTCATACTGCCTGGCCACGGCGACGTAGAGGTAATAATCGGGGATAATACGCACCTCGTCCGGTATGCCGCCCACGGACTTGATCGCCGAGCGCCGGAAGACTGCCGAACTCATGGCGATGAAGCAGGACTCGGTGAAGAGCCGAAGGAAGATGTCGCCCTCGGGCAGCAACGCATATTCGTGCGCGTGATCGTAGTCGCGCTCGAAGCCGCTGGGATAGAAGCGGATCGTTCGTCCGTAGATAAGGCCAACGCCGTCGCTGGTAAGCGCCATCTGTTTTTCCAGCTTGTGCGGCAGCCATACATCATCCTGATCGAGGAACGCGATCCATTCCCCGCACGCATGCGCCATCGCGTCACGTCTGGCTCTGCCCAGCGGCTCGTCCTGGGGCGACAGCAGGTAGCGAATGCGCGGATCACGGTAGACATGAACGATCTCGGCGCTTTGGTCGGTCGAGCGGTCATCCCAGACAATCAGTTCCCAGTTGGCGAAGGTCTGCGTCAACACACTGTCGATGGCTTCCGCTAAGGTGGACGCGCCGTTGCGCAGGTTCAGGATGATGCTGACTGGCGGCATGCTCAGGTCAGAGTCCAGGTCTGGTGAGTCGACATCAGCACACAATAGAGCAGCAACTCCCAGAATGCCAGGGCGAGCGCGGTGACCGCGAAGATCAAGAAGAATTTGTCCGCCCCGCCGCGGCTGGCCGGCTTCCCGACGACCAACGCGGCGCGAGCGAAGCCGACGGCGCCGGCGACCACGAACATCGCCACGCCGAGCACAAATCTGGACTGAGCCGGACGATGCGGCTGTAGGCTGACCGATGGCGCGGTCCGGCAATACCAGAGCCAGACCCAGATGGCGAGCGCAAACATTCCCGCGAATGTGCTGGCATATTGCATGACCGCAAATCCCGGTACCGCTCCCAGAAACGGCACGTGTACTGATTGGCGCAGGAATCCGATGTTACGCCACGGCCATGTGCGCGAATGGGTGAAAGCGTCCCACACGATATGCGTGGCGATACCGAGGATGAGCGAGCCCAGGATGGCTAGCAGGCGTCCACGGAAGCGGAACTCGCCGGCTTGCGCTCGCAGCCTCGCCTGCATGCCTAATGGCATAAGCCCAATGACCGGCCGCTTGACGACGTTGTGGAAGAGCCAGAGCGCAGCGAATGACGCGGGTACGGTGAACCACACCAAGCCTGGGAAATGATGTCCGAGATCGCGGTATTCGGTGGTGCCCACGATGTAGGGAAAATCGGGCGCCATGCTGCCCACGATGAATGCCGACCAAACCAGATTCAGCCTGCGAAAGGGCAGTACAGCGGCGGCATGAGAAACCGTGAACGGCATTCACGTTGGTCAGGGCGTCGTGACGCAGCGGCGCCTGAATCAAAGGACGCGGGAAAAATCGCTCTTTGGCAGTATAGCTTGAGCCAAGCGGACGACCGAAATCGGTTATGGCACTGAAATCAAGTACAATCGGCAGAAAACAAGGCTCACATCCTCTATGAAACCCGCTCCGCTGCCTGGCGGAAACCCCAGCCCACTGCAAGAAGACGATCTGCCCGCGATTGCCGGCGGCACGCCGGTGCGCTCCTCGCAGAGCCGCATTGTTTTCGGCGCCCCGGAAATCGGTGAGGCGGAAATTGCTTCGGTCACGGAATGTCTGCGCAGCCGCTGGATCGGCCTGGGTCCGCGCGTCGAGCAATTCGAGCATGCCTTCGCGCGATACAAGGACGCCCCCTACGCGGCTGCCGTAAGTAGCGGAACCGCCGCCATTCATCTGGCACTGGTCGCCTTGGGCATTGGACCTGGCGATGAAGTCATTGCTCCGGCGATGACGTTTTGCTCCACCATTCACTGCATCGTGCACGTCGGCGCCGCCCCGGTGCTGGTGGACTGCGACCGCAACACCTTCAACCTCGATCCAGCGGAGATCGAGCGCCAGGTTACGCCGCGAACGAAAGCCATCCTTGCCGTCCACATGTGCGGCCGCTGTTGCGACATGGATCCCATCCTCGATATCGCGCGGCGTCATGACTTGCGGGTGATTGAGGATTGCGCGCATGCCATCGAAGCAACGTATCGCGGCCAACCCGCCGGACTCATAGGCGACGCCGGGTGCTTCAGCTTTTATCCCACGAAGAATATTGCCACCTGCGATGGCGGCTTGGTAATCACGCGTGACCGTGCGCTGTACGAGAGCGTGAAGGTGCTGTCGCTGCACGGCATGACTGCCGATGCCTGGAGCCGCTTCGTGGGCGGACCCTCGGGATATGAAGTGGTCGCCGCCGGCTTCAAATACAACATGACAGACGTGGCCGCCGCGCTCGCATTGCCACAACTCGAATCGGTCGAAGAGAACTGGCAGCATCGCAAGTTGTTGTGGAGTGCCTACGATGAGCGGCTGGCGGCGCTGCCCTTACAACTGCCTGCTCCCTGCGGGCCCGAGTCGCGGCATGCGTACCATCTCTACACGCCGCTGCTGGCATTAGAGGAGATCGGCGCCAGTCGCGAGCAGATTATCGCAGCGTTCGATGCCGAGAACATCGGCGTAGGCATTCATTATGTGCCCGTCCACCAGCAGCCCTACTACCGCGGGAGATTCCGCTTCACCGACGACGATTTTCCCAACGCGACATTCGTGGGTGAGCGCACCCTCTCGTTGCCGCTGGCTCCGGGCATGACCGCGCAGGACATCAACGACGTGGTCACCGCGCTGGCGCGTATTTTTCGCTACTACAAAGCTACTGCATGAGGCTGGCGCGCGCGGTCGCCGAAGATTCGTATCAGGGCACGACTTTAGCCTTGCCAAATCGTGGTCCGCGCCCCGATACGAAGCGTCTGAGATTTCTTCTCGCGCTGCTGGCTGTTATCGCCTTTCACAACGGCTTCTGCGCCCGCCTCGCGGCGCAACAGCCTGCCTCTTCGCCCGTACCCTCTACGCAATCGCAAGCCGCCGCACCCTCGTTCGACGGCACCTTCCCTCATCCCAACGAAAGCAAGTTCTTCCTCCATCTGGCGGAAGACCAGAAGGACATCTGGACCAGTCCGTTTCATCTCCAGCCGGCCGACGCCAAGTGGCTGGTGCCAGTGAGCGGCATTGCCGCCGGGCTTTTCGTCACCGACCCGCAAAGTTCTTACGCGATGCGGCTGAACAATCAGCACGCGTACAACGTGTTCGCTGACGCGGGAGTGGCCGCAGCCACAGGAATGACCGGCGCGGCCTACTTCTGGGGTCGCATCGCACACAACGAACGAGCGCGCGAGACCGGCGTGCTGGCGACCGAGGCGATCGTCAACGCCATTGGCGTCGACTATGCGCTGAAGGCGATCACCGGACGCGAGCGCCCCTTTCCCTCAGATTTCCAGAATATCTTCCTGCACGGCGGAACGTCGCTGCCCTCGGACCACGCGGCTGTGATGTGGGCCTTTGCGTCCGTGGTTGCGCAAGAGTATCCCCATCCTGCCGAGCAAATCGCCGCCTACTCGCTGGCCGCCGGAGTGAGCCTGGCGCGGGCCGCATCCGACCAGCACTTCCTCTCCGATGTCTTCATAGGCGGATTGGTGGGATATGGAATCGGACGGCACATCTACAAGGAGCGGCACAATCCGGAAATCGATGATGACCTGAAGATCGTCGCCGAGCAGACCTCCGCGCCGCGGCCTACCAACGCCGGCAGCTACTACGTGCCGCTCGATAATTGGGTCTACCAGGCCATGCAGCGCCTGATCGGACAGGGATATATCGACACCGCGTTTCTCGGCGTGCGCCCCTGGACGCGTATGGATTGCGCGCAGATGCTCATCGAGATGAACTCCAAGGTGGAGTTCCACACCGACGTTCCACCGGATATCTGGCAGGTGAAGAAGGCGCTTGAGGACGAGTTCGCTCCTGAGATTGCGACCTGGGAAGGTCATCCTAGCGAGTCAATCCAACTCGACTCCGTCTATACCCGCGTGACGGACATTGCGGGCACGCCGGTGAACGACAGCTATCACTTCGGACAAACGCTGATTAACGACTACGGGCGTCCGTACTGGCAGGGCTTCAACAACATTACGGGATTCAGCACCAGCGCCAACGACGGCCGTTTCGCCTTTTATGTCGATGGCGAATATCAATATGCTCCCACCATCCCCGGTTATCCGTTATCGGTCCGCCAGGTAATCGCCACCGTCGACGATAATCCCTTGCAGCCGCCTACGCCCATCAGCAGCAACCAATTCCGGCTGCTCAACACCTATGCGTTGGCTCGCTACGCCGGCCTGGACTTCTCCGTCGGCAAGCAGAGCATGTATTGGGGACCGGCCACCAGCGGCTCGATGCTGATGAGCAATAACGCCGCGCCCTTCTGGAACCTGCAAATCAATCGCACTGAGCCGTTCAACATTCCCGGACTTTCGAAATTTACCGGCCCGTTCGAGTTCGCCAACTTCTTCGGCGCGCTCGACGGACATCAGTTTCCGCCCGGCGCCTACATGTTCGGGCAGAAGATCAGTTTCAAGCCCACGCCCAACCTGGAGTTCGGCTTCACGCGCGATGACGTCTTCGGCGGCCAGGGCCACGTACCCATCACCTTCGGCTCGTTCTGGAACTCCTTCACCAGCATCAATGACGTGACGCCCGAAGTGAAATTTTCGCGCAAGGATCCCGGCGCCCGCCACGCCAGCTTCGACGCCTCCTATCGCCTGCCGCTGCTGCACCGCTCGGTCACGCTCTACACGGATTCGCTGGTGCATGACGACGTTAACCCGATCGCCGCTCCGCAGCGTGCGGCGTTCAATCCCGGCATCTACTTCGCGCGCATTCCCGGCATTCCCAAGCTCGATTTCCGCGCGGAAGCCGTCTACACCAACATTCCCGGCGCAACCACCGGAGACGGGCAATTTATCTATTGGGAGATTGTTTACCACGACGTCTACCTCAACGACCGATTCCTTATGGGCAATTGGATCGGCCGCCAAGGGAATGGCTATCAGGGCTGGACTACGTACCACTTCAGCCCGCGCAGCAACCTTCAGTTCGGAGTGCGCAACGCGAAGATCGCCGACAACTTCATCCCCGGCGGTAGTACGCAATGGGACTGGAACGTTTCCGGCGACCTGTGGGTGCACAAGAACTTCGAAATCCAGCCGCTGCTGCAGTACGAAACCTGGCTGATCCCCGTACTCGCGCCCACACGCCAGCGCGACTTCACAACATCGCTGCAATTCACGTGGTGGCCGAGCAAGATTGGTGCGCGGCGGGCGACACAGTGATCAGGTTCTTGCGTCAGTAAATAGTTTGGGTGTGCTGCCGCGGCTCGGCAATTTTTTTCCCGATCTTTCGTGTCAATGTTCTCTGGCGTGAAGAACGTCGGCAACCCCTCAACCCCTGAGCAATGGCAGCCGCCAGAACGTCCCAGAGGAAAGCCAGACCGGACAGGAGATCACCAAGCTGCCGAAACTGCTGCCTTTTACGCACTCAACATCTTCTTCTTCGCCTTAATCTCCTCAAGCAACGCATCGATCTTCTGCTCGCGGTCCAGGGCGTGCAGCCGGCCATCGATGTCATCCCCCAGCACCTCATGCTTCGCTCGGCCAATCGCCTCCGCATGAGCCACCTTCATCTGCATGCGATCCAGCGTGTGATTCTCGCCCGTCGGCGTTAGCTGAGCGTCGGCCGCGCGGCTGACCGCGCGCGAGCGCCGATGCTGCGCGATCAGCAGGTCCGCCTTGCCCCGCGCCTCTGAGAGCTTCAGCTCCAGCTTCTTCAGCGCCGCCTTCAGGGCTTCGACCTGCGTCTCCTGATCAGCGATCTGCTGATCGAAGCTGTCGGCCAGCTGCTGAAAGCTCATTGCCCGCTCCAGCGCCGCCCGCGCTAGCTCATCGTCTTTCTTGTCGACGGCCAGCTCCGCCTTGCGCATCCATTCGGCGTGCTTCTCCGCGTTGTCCTTCTTCTTCTTCTCCAACAAGTGCAAGTCCGCGAGCGCAATTGCCACTTGCGTCTTCACCTGCATGAACTGGTTCTCCATGTCGAGAATGACCTGCTTGAGCATCTTCTCGGGATTCTCGGCGCGATCGATCAAGTCGTTCAGATTCGCGCGCACCAGCGTTGCCACACGATCGAGTAATGCCATGATGAACTCCTTCCTTGCCTCGTATCAGGGCACGCCTCTCGACGTGCCGATCAGCGTTATCTTGGTCGGGCTTTAATCCCTGACCACCGCGTGCAGCGGCTAAAGCCTTCCCAGTTCATAGCTCGTAACGGCACGACTGGAGTCATGCCCTGATACGAACCATTTTCCGGTCCGTTCAGACCTGCTCGCCCCGCACTGCAGCCAACAGGAAGGCGGCGAGCAGCCCTCCCACGGCGCCCACAAGGACCGCAACGTTGGAATGAGTGATGAATCGCACCACCACGCCCAACAGCGTTCCGATCAAGACCAGATTCACTGCGAATTGTGTGCTGTCATCCTGCCAGTTCATAACAATCCTTCGACGTTCGGGTGCCCCACTCATGCGCGGTTTTCGAATGAGTGGGTCTTCGCATCCGGTCCCCCGCGGCTGAAGCCGCCAGACTGGGAAAAGAGCGCTGGACGCCGACCAAAAGGTCGGCTCTACCCTACTGCCCTGCACCCGCAGCCTTCGACTTAGGCTCGTCGCCTGGCGGCAGACTGTCCGGGCCACCCAAGGAACCCCGGTTCTTTGGCTCGGTGGCGCCGCTGTCCGGCTTGGGCGACTTGTCGCCAATCGTCCGAATCTTGCCCAGCAGGTCCGACATCTGCATGCCCGAGAGCGCCTCGAACAGCGCCGGCACCTGTGCGGCCATCTCCGTAATATCGCCGGTGATCTTGTGCATCCCCGCCGAATGGCCGTTGCCGGTCGAGACGATGGTAATCTTGTCGACATTGCACAGAGGGGCGGCCAGCGCCTTCACCACCTCCGGCAATCCCGTAATCAGCTTGTCGACGACCGCGGCCTGGTTGTACTCCTGATAGGCTTCGGCCTTCACATTCATCGCACGTGCCTCGGCATCGCCCTTCTTGAAGATGATCTCGGCTTCAGCTTCGCCCTGCGCGCGAATCGCGCTGGCGCGGCCTTCGGCTTCGACCATTGTTCTCGAACGCTCGGCGTTGGCCAGCGTCTCAATCCGCTGACGCTCGATCTCGGCTTGCTTGAGCACGGTCGCGATCAACTCCTTCTCGCGACGGCTGATCTCGGCTTCCTGAACCTTGATCTGCGCCTCTTTCTCCACCTGTTGCACCTTGACCGCTTCCGCCGTCACTTGCTGCTGCATGACGTTGGTCTGGATCTCGTAGGCCTTGTCGGCTTGTGCCTGCTGGCGCTTCACTAATTCGTTGTAGGTTGCCTTCTTCACCTCGAGATCACGCTGAGCTTCGGCCTGGCGGGCAAGCGACGCAGTTTCGGCAGCGACGCGCTCCTGGTCAGCTTGCGCTTTGGCAGTCGCTGATTCGCGCAGTGCGATGGCGCGCCGAATAGCGGTATCGCGCTCCGCTTCAGCCGTGGCCACGTCGGCATCGCGCTTGATGCGCGCGATGTCGGGCCGACCCATGTTGGTGATGTACTCGTTCTTGTCGCGGACTTCCTTGATGGTGAACGAAATCACTTCCAGGCCCATCTTGTTGATGTCGTCGGCGCAGGTCGAGCGCATGCGGTCGGCCACCATCTCCGGCTGCTTCACGATCTCTTCCACCGTGAGCTGCCCGATGATGCCGCGCAGATGGCCCTCCATCACCAGGCGGATAAGCGCCTCGCGGTCGGGCGGCGACTTGGTGAGGAACTGCTCCGAGGCCGTCATGATGGACTCGGGATCGGACTTCACCTTGATCTGCGCGACCGCCTCTACGGTGACGGCGACGCCCTGCTTGGTATAGAGGTCCTGCTGCGGCGCGACATCGAACGACATCAGCTCGAGCGAGAGCTGCCGGCAGCTTTCCACCATGGGCAGAATGACGGTGCCGTGTCCCTTCACCACGCGCGGACCGCGGAAGCCGTAAACCACCAGTGCTTCGTTCGGTCCAGCTTTGCGATACAGTTTGGCGAAGATAGCCATCAGCAGAATGATGGCAGCGACGGCTGTCCACGCGATAATCAACACTTCTGTCGGTATGTGCGGCATAACGTCTCCTTAACTGCGGCAGTCAGCAGTCAGCATTCAGCACTCAGCACTCAGCCAATCGCATTTCTTCCGGAGGATTGCATCAGCCTTCGGGTTCACCGCGCTTCAATTTAGCGCCAAAACCTGAATGCTGATTGCCGAATGCTAATTGCTAGCTACTGGCCGTTGCTTTCAGCAGCGCCACCGCCGCATCCGGGTCAGCGACCTCAACCACGAGCTGGTTATAGCGTTCGTCTCGCAGATCGATCACAACCGTCTGGTCGGGGTTGTGGACATCCCAGAAAACGCGCTTACCGTCCTGGTAAAACGTTCCAGCCGTTATTACTCCTGGAAGATTGGTTCCGGGCACCCTCCATCCGTGCCGCCATCCCCGCGCAACACTGGGATCAGCCCGAATGCCCACGACATGCTGCAACGGGATTTCCAGCGAACTTTTGAACGCCCAGAGTTTGTCCGCTCCGCGCACATGCAGCATCAAACTTCCGCCTTCGATCGACAAATCAACCATGACATCCTCCCCGATCTCTAAGTTGTCGCTCCAAGCGATCACCGGCCATTAGCCGCTAATTGCTAGTTGCTGATTGCTGCTTTTCTGCCATCTCGTCCCACCTGCGTACATACGCAATCCCTTTTTCGTAGCGGGTGATGATGACTTCCGTACCGCGCTCCAGCGCCTCGCCGGCCTCGCTGCGCACGCCGCAGGTATGACGCGTTCCTTCCTGCGAGAAGATCATCTCTCCCGTCCCGCCCTCGCGGATCGGACTGGAAATACGTCCCAGCACACCCACGCGCTCGTAGTCTGCCGGATCCAATTCGCGGTCGTGCTTCATCAGCAGCTTGGCGACGAACCAGAAGATGATGTTCGCGCCCACCAATCCGATAACGACCGCGACCAGTAGAATCGCGCTGACCACCCAGGTCGAATAGCGCGTCAGCAGGTAGCCTGCTCCACCAAACCACACCAGAAACGCGGCAATCGTGCCGAAATTGATGAATGGCATCTCCGCGCCTTGCGCCGGCCCCACGTGCGGCGCGCCAGCCGCGTGCGGTGTCGCCAGGTGTCCGCCGTGCTGCATTGGCAGGGGCACGTGCGGCGTATGGACATGGAACGTCGGAGTCTGGACGTTGACATGGGGCACATGCCAGCCGCCGCCCAGAAACGCCAGCACGGTCAGCGTGACGCCCACGACGAAACACACCAGATAAAAGATCACAAGGCCCGTCATACGTTCGCTCCCGCCGATCTCTTCGGCCGACGTGCATGCGTCGGCTTGGCGACCGGTCCCGGCTTCAGTACCTCCGCCAGTCGTTCCACCAGCTCCGGCGCCTCCAGAATCGCGCCTAGCAGCACCAGGCATTTTCGCGTGTCACTGTGCTTGGCGACCTGAAGCAGTGCATGACTCAACTCGGGGTCGTGGGCGAACTGCTCGGCACCGGTAATCAGCCACAGGTCGAGCCGGTCTTCCATCGCCCGCAAATCGCTGGTCAGCTCGGTGTGATAGCCATCGGGATCATCGACCAGATATCCCGGATGCACCTTGAAAAACCGCGCCAGCAGCATGCGCGAAGCGTTGGTCAAGTGGGGCCGCGCGCCGCTTTCGATTTGCGACAGGTACGACTGGCTCAGCCCCGTGCCGGTTTCCTTCTGCAGCGCGCGAACCAGGTCCTGTTGCGTCATCTCGCGATCCATGCCGCGCAGCGTGCCTTCGACCAGGCGCAGGTAGCGGAGTTTCTCTCCCAGCTTCATATTACGGATTGCAATTATGCTATTGCAATTTGCGATTGTCAAGAACTGGATTTGCCGAGGACTGAGGAACTTAGAGGGTAATAACTGACTTGGCTAACCCAGAGGGAGCGGGGCGAATGGACTGCGTGTTCACTTGCGCAATCGCGCCTGGTCCCGCACCTGACGAGCGACGCTCTGCAGAAAGTCCTCATCCGATTGTTCGGCCGGACGCAGGAGTCCTGACTTGCGCTGGATCAGTTCGGAAAGCCGGATAGCAGTGTTGTAGCGGACGTTCCCTTCGAGATCGAAGCGGCGATGCAGGAAAGTTTCCATGAGGATGAGGTCCTGCTCCGAGATGTTCGACAGCTCGGGGGTGAAGGTTGTTGCTGCGGGCTGATCGAAGCTCCAGTCGGGTTTGACCTCGGATGTGGGCGCGTCGTGAATGACCATGGTGCCGGCGACATAGTCGCCCAACCGCTTGTTCTGGCGGCTGAGACCGATGGAGATCACCCCGATCAGATAGAAGAAGAATCCGTCGATAGCGCGCATCAGATTGCGGCCGACACCTTCGATGGCCGTGATCGGACGCCCCGAGTCCTTGACCACGCGAATGCCGGCCACGCGCTTGCCCGGCGTCTGCCCGTGCCACAGGATTTCGAAGGCCGCAAAGTAGCCCCAATAAATGCAGAACAGCAGAAGCATGGTGATCGCCCCGGCCCAAGTTGGAGACAGCCAGGAAAGGCGCGCGCTGGGCGCCAGCCAGACCAGCAGCAGAATTATGCCGATCGCCAGCAGCACCTGAATTACAGTATCCAGTGCAAGGGCGAGGAAGCGGCTGCCGATTCCGGCAGGAGCCAGATCCATCGTCACCTGCTCGGGAGTTTCGATCGTCACATGGCTTTCGGGGTACACCTGTGATCTCCACTCACTGGATTGAGAAGCGCCGTCCGTACTGGGACCGCCTGGAGCGGCTGATGGACCGTGTGCAGGAGGCGGGGCTGAAGTCCCTCGATCGCAGCGAGCTGCGCGAGCTTGGGCTGCTGTACCGCCAGGTCGCAGCCGATCTCGCCGTGCTGCGGGCCGATCCCAGCGCGGTGCACTTCACCGCCTACATCAATCAACTGCTGGCTCGGGCACACAATACCATCTATTCCGGCCACAAGACGAGCCATTTTGCCGTCACCCTGCACTTCTACCGCGATACCTATCCCGAGGTCTTTCGCCGCAACTTCAACTATGTTCTGCTCGGCTTCATCCTGTTTCTCGGAGGCGCGGTGATCGGCAGCATCCTGACGCTGCAGGACCCGGACTTCGGCTCGAAGATCATGGGGCCGGCAATGGTGCAAACCATCGAACGTCACGAGATGTGGACGCATTCAGTGGTCGCGATTAAGCCGCTGGCCTCAAGCGCCATCATGACCAATAACCTGAGTGTCGCGTTCGCGACCTTCGCCGCCGGCATCACCGCGGGGCTGGGCACCATGTACATGCTCATCTTTAACGGAGTGCTGATGGGCGTGATCGGCGCAGCCTGCGCGCAGGCCGGCATGAGCCTGCCACTGTGGAGCTTCGTTGCGCCGCACGGCGTACTGGAATTGCCGGCGATTTTCATTTCTGCCGGCGCCGGCCTGCGCATTGCCGCAGGCTTGCTGTTTCCAGGCGTGCTGCCGCGTCGCGAATCCCTGGCCCGCGCCGGACGCGAGGCGGTGCAGTTGTTGCTCGGCTGCATACCCATGCTGTTTATCGCCGGAATCATCGAAGCCTTCCTGTCGCCCACCGAGATCTCTGCTCATCTGAAGTTTCTGTTCGCAGCGTCGATGTTCACGTTATTGATTGCCTATCTATCGGGAGTGACCGTGAGGCGAGCGGCTATAGCCGATTCTGCTGCTTGATATCGAGATAAGTGTTTACCACCGCAGCCGACATTTCGGCGGCATCGACTTCTACCAGCAGCGCGCCGCGGTCGCGCATGCGCGCCAGCAGGACCTGGCGGCGCTGAAGGACTTCCTGTGCGGCCGAGGCGGCATACATCGCAGGTGCGCTCACAGGGTCTTGCCGCGCCATCTCCAGCAAGTCGGGCTGCCCGATAACGGTGAACAGCAGCAGATGTTGCGGCGTCAGTTGCAGGGCTGCGTCGATGACCTCGGGCGTCATGGCAGTCTCGGCGAGGTCGGTGAGCCAGATCACCAGGCTGCGCCGCTTCTGGCTATTTCGCAGCGCGCTGACGGCGCGCAGATGATCGGCCTCGAGCGGTCCGGTGCGAAGATCCACCAGCTTCTCCATAAGCTGGCGCAAATGGTCGATACCACGCTGTGGGAGCATTCGCTGCGAGGGGGCGCGATCATAGGCGAGCAGGCCAACCCGATCGCCGGAGTACAGCGCGACCTCCGCCAGGCATAGTGCGGTATTGACGGCATAGTCCAGCTTGGCCAGACCATGGACACGCGCCTGCATCAGACGGCCGCAGTCGACAACCAGCCAGATCGTCTGGCTACGCTCGGCCTGGTACAGCTTCGACACCAACTTGCCACGCCGCGCCGTGGCGCTCCAACAGATATTGCGAAACTCGTCGCCTTCGCGATATTCGCGTAAGCTTTCGAACTCGCGGCCTACTCCGCGCATGCGCGCCTGCCGCTGCTGCATCTCGATTTGCCGGCTGCGCGCCAGATGGATGGATTGTTGCCGTACTTCTTTCAGGTTGGGGTAAACGCGAACCGTCTGCGCCAGTCTTGCGCGTGCCCATCGCTCGGCGAGGCGCACCGGGCCTTGATAGTGAAGGAAGACGTCGCCGACTTGCGTGTCGCCGCGCGCAATCGGTGCGATGTCATATCCCGCGGAGCCAACGCCGCCGGCCGCTGCCCTGATCTCGACGCGCGGGATTTCGTCTCGCAATTGCGCGGGCGCTTCGTCGAAAAGCTCAGCGATGACCGACGTGCGACCGTCGTTGCGCACCACCAACTCGACACTGCTCGGAACGGACAGCGCGACCGGCTCGCTCCAACGACGGGTCACGATGAGTTGTCCTGGCCGCGGCAGGCGGTACAAATCGGCCAGCGCAGCGATCAACAACAGCACGTCCCAGGCGAGAATTCCGAAGGCGAAACGATAGTTCAGAAAAGCCGGACCGATCCATACCAGGCCGACCGCCGCAATCAGAAAGAAGCGTCGGCCGAAGGCAAAGCCGATGCGGCCGTAGGGCTCAGCTTGCGCCTCACGCGATTGCGGCGTGAGTGCCGAGGCGGTCTTCACTGCGGGACCTCGACTGTCCGCAGCAAGTCCTGAAGGACCTGGTCTGCCGTCAACCCCTCGAGCTCGGCTTCCGGCTTGAGCACTAGACGATGCCGGAGCACGGGCAACGCGGCGCTCTTCACGTCGTCAGGAATCACGTAGTCGCGAGCATCCATGGCAGCCGTCGCCTTGGCGGCCGACATCAGAAACACGGCTGCGCGGGGGCTGCCGCCGAGAGAAAGAGCGAGCGAGTCGCGGGTGGCGCGCACTAAACGAACGATGTAGTCGAAAAGTCCGGGTTCCACACGCACCGCGGCCCGTACTTCCTCGCGCGCCTGCGTCAGCAGCATGCTCTCGAGCGGCTGCAGATCGACCGCAGCGAGATTGCGCGAATCGAACCCCTGCTGAAAGCGATTGAGAATTTGCACTTCCTCTGCGGCTGTGGGATAGCGCACATTGATCTTCAGCAGGAAGCGGTCGAGCTGCGCTTCCGGCAACGGATATGTGCCCTCGAATTCGATTGGGTTCTGCGTGGCGAAGACAGTAAAGAAGCACGACAACGGGTGACGCTCGCCATCCACGGTTACCTGCTGCTCTTCCATGCACTCCAGCAGAGCAGCTTGGGTGCGCGGAGGCATGCGGTTGACCTCATCGACCAGCAGCAGATCGGTGAACACGGGCCCGGCATGAAACGAGAAGGTGCTGGTGGCGAGGTTCAGCACGCTGGTTCCGAGAATGTCTGCGGGCATCAGGTCAGAGGTGGCCTGCACCCGCTGAAATTGCAGGCGCAAGACATCGCCCAGTGCCTTGATGGTGAGCGTCTTGGCAATGCCCGGTACACCTTCCAGCAACGCGTGGCCACGACAGAGCAGGGCCAGCAGGCATTGGTCGATCATGTCGGTCTGCCCGATGATGACCTTCGACATCTGTTGGCGAATGTGCGAGACAACCGCGGAAACAGCTTCCATTAGCGACCCTCTTCCGAAGCTTCCGGAAACACCTTCAACAACACAGAATATTTATGCAGCCGCTGCACCAGCGCGAGCGCGTCTTTCTGGCTCAGGTCCTGGTAGAAGCGCGCCGACTCACAAGCCTCGAGCAGTGATCGCAAGTCCTCGCGATCTACCGTCCAGCGCTCCGAGATCGTGTGCGCCAACTCACCGGCGCTGATCGCAGGACGGAGACACAGCCTTCTGCTGAGGGCATAACGAAAGCGTTCATAGGCGACATCGACGGCGACACTGCCCGCATGCGCATGTTCGTAGAGCTGTCCCAAGGCGCGCACATACTCCAACGGAGACAACCTTGATTCCGCCCGCGGTGAACGTCGCGGCCCGCTTCGCCGCGAGAAGGTCAACAACACCGCAACCGCGATGAAACCGGATTGCGCGAGGAGCCACGCCACTTGCGGATGAGCTACCGTCGCCATCGCATCGCTGTGATGTCCATGAAAGTATTCGTCCCAAAGAACCCGGCGCGATTTGCTGCCAACGGTGCTGAGTAGAAACTCCAAATTGTTCGACTGCCGCAGGCCGGCATTGCTGAGCACACTTGCCGATGCCAGCCACAGCAAGCGCCCCTTCCCGTGTGGGTACTGCATCACCGCATATTGCGCGTCGTCACCATAGAGGCCGATACCGGGCGCGGGCCTGGTCCACGACGCTGATGTATCCAGCTGGATTTCCGGTGCGTTGAGCGCCTGCCGCGAGGGCGTTTGCGCGGTGAATTTTTGCCAACCGAGCGACACCGGTATCGGCGTCGGCGCATTTTCCGAGGCGAACAGACCACTCAGACTGCCGGCCAGCACGACTTCGCCTCCGTCGCTGAGGAATTTCTTCAGCGCATCTTTGTCGGCCTGAGCCGGCACTCCGACAGGGTCGGCGATGATCAATATTGTATTGGCGGCGTCGGTGAGATCGGCGGGAGGACGGCTCCAGCGATCGACCTGATACCCCGACTCGCGAAGCAGTAGATACGCCGCCTTGGCGCCCTCCGAAGCCGCGGAGTAACTCGTCGCAAACTGCGCATCGGATTCCGCCGGCGACAATAGCAGTGCAAGTACAGCGCTGACCAGAAACACGCCCGCGGCGACGTAAACCAGGCGGCGATCTTCCCGGCCGAGGTTCAGCGGCATCCCAGTCGCTCCAGCAGCGCCGACGTGCCCGCGAAGGTTTGTGCTGTGGCCTCGTCCTTTCCGTACCAGACCTTCTCGAAGCTGCGCGTCAACTGCTGCAGCGGATCGCGATGCTGGTCGCCGGCCGGCAACAAACGCAGATACTCACGCGGTGTGCGTGCCAGATCCGGATGCCAAAGCCCTTGCCCCTCGAGGAAAGAAATTCCCGCCCAGTACGACAAGTGAACGGCGTCGCGCCAGCGGCCTTCTTGCGCCGCGGCCTGGGCCTCGGCCTGCCAGTCGCGCCACGGCTTGGCCGAAACGACTTCTGGCGCGCCTGAAAATTGTGTATAGATGTTCTTTTCGCGATAGCTGCGCACGATCCAGAAGGCAGCGACAGCAATGGCCAGCGCCAGCAATCCCCAGATCACGATTCGGCCAATCACTGGATAGGCGGACGACGCAAGCATGCGCGATATCAGGTTCCAAACCCAGCGTTGCGCCGCACGCTTCAGCCGGTCCCACCAGGTTTCGCCCTCAACCTGGCGAAACTCGCGCCGGGAGAGAATCTCATTCAACTTATCGTGTTCGGAGGTAAAGTTGCTTTTTGGCGATTGCATCGCACGTGCATTCGCTAGCAACAGGTCGAGCTGCGAGATTATGGCGTCGCGATTGGCAGGGGTGTACTGCCCGGCGTATTCGCTTAGATTTTGGCGCAAGCTTTGCAGCGGAACGGTGAATTCCTGGCCATTCGCCGCGACCCGCCATTCGGCCGGCAGGCTATGCCTGAGCGACGCCGCTGCATTGCCGTCGGTGGTGGACAACACGGTCTGCCGCAACTGCTCGAGTGCGGTAATGTAATGGGCGAGCGAAAGCGGCTGGTCCGCCGCCCAGCACAGCGCGGCTCCCAGCAGAAACAGGATTGTAATCCGGAGCACGCGCATTCTAGGCAGTCGCAGCGGCTGATCCGGCCGCTCCTTCTCCGAGTGCACTCATCATGAGATCGATGTCCAAGGCTTCCTTGCGCACGCGCTCGTCGTAATACATCAGCGACAGCGAAATGCTCAGTACGGGCGTCACCAGACACACGGTTACGTAGGAGATAATCGCGCCTGCCAGCGCGATAACGGGCGATTTCGCTACCAGGGCTGCAGCTCCTCCCTTCAGGGCGACCAACACCCCCAAAGGAGCAGCCAGTCCCATCTGTAGAGCGAACACCAGAACGAAATACAGTAGATAAATGACGAACACGCGAGAGCGATGTCCCGCCGTAAGCTGGCGGCTGCGTGACAGGCTTTCGCCCAGGCCTGTGTTCTCCAGCACCGCTACAGGAATCGTCAGTCCCCACATGAGGAAGAGGATTACTCCCGGAACAATCAGCAGCAGCGCTCCGATTCCGATGCCGATTCCCATACCGATCATGATGAAGAAAATACGGAACAGCATGCCGGAAACCCACTGGTAAGCCTCGCCCACGGTGATGGTTCGCTCCAGATAGGCGGCCGACACAACGATGATGGTCGCCGAATTCGCCGCGGCAACGCCCAACAATCGCAGCACCAGCAAAACAAGAAATCCCAACAGCGTGGCGGCTCTGACCGAGGGCGAGAATACTCTGGGGGCCCAAAGGGTCACGGTTTGTAAGACAAATACCGGTACGTAGGCGACAGCTGCAATGCCGATGAAAATCGCAAACCGGCTGCGATAGAGCTGAAAAGTACGATCCAGCAGTTCGCCAAGGGTCAGGGGACGAAGGACGATAGGCATCGAGGGCCTCTGGCGCGATGTTCGCGCCGATACTAGCACGGATTCCCGTCAGACTTTACAAATCTTTGACAAGCCTGAAGCAAACGCCGGGCGGGCCTGTCCTAGCATGGTGTCCGCCTTCCACTCTTAGTCCCTGACTTTCGTAAGGAGATAGACACGTGCTCTACAGAAGGAAATCCCCCACTACTCTGCGTCCCACTACCGGCATCGCCAGGCGCATGTCATTCTGCTTAACCGCAATTGCTCTCATGATCGCCAGCAGCACGATTGCCTTCGGGCAAGCGAATGGATTCAAAGCTAGTCCCTCTGCCGGTCCCGGACAGACCTTTGTTCACAGCAAGTTCGGCGGACAGATCTTTGGCTTCGATATCGATCAGAACGGCACCGAAGGCTTACTCTCGGAAGCCAAGAGCCTCGCCAACGGTAATGTACTGGCTGCGGTGGAAACCTTTGACCAGGCAACCGGAAATATCATTAAGGTAGTTGAACTCACACAGCCGACCCACGCACAGGATGATTTCGTCACCATGGGCGTGGTCGGCAACAGTGTTGGGCTGGTGGAACACGAGAACGTCTCACGCGGGTTCGTTACCAGCCGCACATTCAACGTGCTGAATCCTCTCAGCTCCAATCTGGTGACCGGGGGATGGACGCCGCCGATCGGGCCGCAGCACATCATCATGCCCGGCGGGGTTAGCCGCAGCCAGGGAGTGCCGAACGTCGCCGTGTTCGCCTATGACAACAGCGATAATTTCATTCCCTACGTATTCAGCTCCAACGTCGCCGAGAATACGTTCGGCCCCGTGGTCATGATCACGGACTCCAACAACTTTGGCAGCGTGCCTCCGCCGATTGCGTATGACAGCGTGACCAACCAGGCGGTGCTGGGCGGAGGAACCGGAGAGTTTGGCCGCCGGCCCATCATCGGTGTGGTCGATCTCACCGCGGGCTCGTTTACTGAGTTTGAAGGAATCGGGTTTGGCTTTGTCAACGGCATCGCGGTGGATTCAGCCGACGGTATTTTCGTTACCGATACCGAAGATGACGCTGCCGTCGAGTTCTACAATCTCGCCCAGCAGACCGGGTTCACCGTGACGCTGCCGGGATCGCAGGGGCTGCAGCAGTTCAGCGGTGCCGATGTCGAGTTCGATCCCGTCAACAACGTATTTCTGATCGCCCAGCCGGTTTCGAGTTCGGCGCCCAGTGGCAGCACCATCTATGTTTACGACACGCACGGGAACCTGCAGGAAACCATCAACGGATTCAACTTCTCGAACGCCTTCAACGTGGTGGGTGTGCACATCGCGCTGCACCCCAGCCAGCGATCGGGATACGTCGACGGCCCGAATTCCGGAGTAACCGAGATTCAGTCGTTCACGTATTAAACAGGGAAGCCGGACTGATAAGACAAGCTTACTTTCCGGCCTCTCCAAACACTCGATGAAAGAGCTTGTCCACGTTGCGCAGGGGACGCTGCAAGTCAAACGCGTGCTCCAGCGTGTTGCGCTTTACCTTCGACGTGATCTCGGGATCGCTTAGGATCAGGTCGCGGAAGTTCAGGTCGTCCTTCCACGCGCGCATGGCGTTGGACTGCACCAGCCGATACGCGTCCTCGCGCAGTACGCCCGCCTCCACCAGGTCGAGCAGCAATTGTCCGCTGAATACCAGCCCGCCGGTCGACTCCAGGTTCTTCAGCATGCGCTTGGGATAAACAAACATGGTGTCGATCAGGTTCGTGGTCTTGTTGAGCAGATAGTCGATGAGAATCGTCGAATCCGGCAGGATCACACGCTCGACTGACGAGTGCGAGATATCGCGCTCGTGCCATAGCGGAACATCCTCAAAAGCAGCCTGCGCGTTTGCCCGCACCACACGCGCCAGTCCGCTGATCTGCTCGCAGGTCACGGGATTGCGCTTGTGCGGCATGGCTGACGAGCCCTTCTGCTTCTCGCTGAAGTATTCTTCCGCCTCGCGCACCTCGGTGCGTTGCAGATGACGAATCTCGGTGGCGAATTTGTCGAGTGTCGACGCGATCACCGCCAGCGTCGCCACATAAAACGCATGCCGGTCGCGCTGGATGACCTGTGACGACACCGCCGCCACGTTCAATCCCAGCCGCTTACAGATTGCTTCTTCGTATTCCGGCTCAAGATGCGCCGCGTTGCCGACCGCCCCCGAAAGCTTGCCCACGCGCATCTGCTCGGCCGCCATCTCGAATCGCTCGATGTTGCGCTGTACTTCGGAGTACCAGTTCGCCAGCTTCAGGCCAAAGGTGATCGGCTCGGCATGAATGCCGTGAGTGCGGCCGATCATCGGCACATCCTTGAACTCAAAAGCGCGCCGCTTCAGCACCTCACGTAACCTGCTCAGGTCGTCGCGGATGATTGCCGACGCCTGCTTCACCAGCAGCGCCTGGGCCGTGTCGACAACATCGTTCGACGTTAGGCCGAAGTGCAACCAACGCGACTCGGGGCCAACTTTTTCGGCGACCGCTGTGGTGAACGCGATGACATCGTGCTTCACCTCGGCTTCGATCTGGTTGATGCGGTCGAGGTCGAAGCCGCCCTTCTCGCGAATGGCTTTGGCCGCTTCCGGCGGCACCATGCCCGCCTCGGCCAGCGTTTCGGTCGCGGCAACTTCTACGTCGAGCCAGGTTTGAAATCTGTTCTGGTCGCTCCAGATGCGGCCCATCTCGGGGCGGGTATAACGCGGGATCAAGTGCGCTCCTTCTCGGCACACAACTGCCGGGAAAACTTTCCATTGTACAGTCGGCGATTCTCAAGAAGCCGCAGCAGCTCACAACTCGCTTTCGTGCGCCCGCGTCTAACTTCTTTTTCTGCTCTTCCCGCTGGGGCCATGATGCTCTCCTTGCGCGCCAATATCGCATGCTCGGCAGCCGAGATGGACCGCATTGAGCCGCTATGGAACGAAGTCCTGAGACAGCAGGACCACACCATCTTCCAAAGCTTCGCCTGGAACCGGCTCGCCGCGGAAGTCTTTCGCCATCGTTGCACGCCCTGCGTGGTTTGGACGGAGAGCGATGCGGGCGCAGCCATCATTCCTGCAGTCATCAATCACGCCTCCTCGCAGCTCGAACTGCTTGGCGACGCGCTATTTGACTACCGCGACGTTCTCTGCGCCGGTGATCCTGAGCTGCTTCGTCTGGCATGGCACGATTTAGCGGCGTACGGCAAGCCGCTGCAAGTGGTCTCGCTGCTCAAGACCGGTACAAACAAACGGTGGCGTGATTTTCCTCGCTCGCCCTTGGCGAATGCTCCCCAAGTCGAGCGCTCGGCGCTCGATGAACACGGATTTCGGCGGGCGCATTCGCGCCTGGGGCGGCAAATACGGCGCCTGCAAAAGCTGGGGATTTCTCTGCACGTTCATCCTGGGACAGACTCGGCCGCGGTTCGCCGTTTATATGAATGCAAGCAGAATGATTTCGCCGCGCACTACGACAATCTCTTCCTCGATCAGCATCGTCGCGAGTTCATGGTCAGAGCAGCGGCCATCGAGCAGAGCCGCTGCGAGCTCTTCACCCTTGAGGACGAAACTCGCAGACTGATCGCCGGTCTGCTCAGCTTTCGCGATGGCAAGGTTCGGCGCTGCTACACGATTTACTTCCATCCCCAGTGGGCGCGCTATTCGCCAGGAGTTGCGCTGCTGTATGAGGTGACTGCGCGATCGTTGGGCGAAGGCCTGAGCTGCGACTACATGACCGGCGAATATCCCTACAAGATGCGGCTGGCGAATGCCTCACGACCTCTATATCGGGTTGAGGTCACCGCGCAGGAGCTGGCGGACATTGCCGAGGGCAGAATTTCCAGCGCAGCTTAGAGCGTCTTCAGGAAGGCTTTCGCCTCTTCCAGCTGCGGGAACAGCTTCTCTTCCGCCTGAAACTCCGGCCCATGCACGCAGCGCCGGCTGCCGCGCAACTTCACTGGATATTTCAAGTGCAGCATCTCGTGATAGACGATGTACTCGATTGCGGAACGGGGAACGCGCGGCTGGTCGAAGACGCGGCTGACCACAATCGCATTGTGCGCGGGGTCGTAGTGCCCTAGGCTGTTGCGCGCATGCGTGCGGCTCCAGGTCATCTGCGGGCGGCCCAGCAACCCATGGAAGAATTGCCGGTTCAGCTGCTCAAACACTTCGTCGAGGTCGTAGATTCTGCCACGCGCCGATGCGATCCGCTTACGCCCGCGCATCTGCCGCACCAAGTGCGCTTTCGCGGTCATGTCATGACTCGATACGTAGCGGCGGTATCGGGTGGCGTGCAGCGGCGGTATCGGCTTGCGATAAATCTTGGCGAGCAGAATATGCGCGAGCGCCTTAATGATCGTCTCGGGCGCTCCCTCCAGCAGGTCGGAGACACGCACGTGCATCACCCCTTCGCGCAGGCGGATGGTGCTGTTCACATTGGCGAAGGCACAAAAATCGGCGTGAAATTGCGGCATGGGCGCGCGCGGGCGCAGCTCGCGGTAAGTCGTCTGGAAGACGTGCTGTAGTTTCTGGTGCACGCAGTATTAACGTAGCATGCACCGCGCGATTCAACGCCACGGTACCAGCAACCCGCGGTGACGAACCGGGTACTAAGGTCTCAGTGCTATTGAACTCTGGATGGAAGACTGCTACTTTCCCATGAGTAGTTCCGTTGTACACAAACTGAGAAGGCCGCCACAGGGGGAAATTTGGCGGCCTTTGTTATTTGCGTTAATCTTTCCGCTCGGAATAGATCTTCGTCAGCTTCTTGTCCTTGGCCAACTGATTCTGCTCCTGCAGCTCCTTGCGCGCGTCGTCGGCAATGTCGCTCGCGGCCTCGATGGCGTTGGTGAGCACAAACGAATACTGGTCGAGCTCTTCCGGTGGCGACTGCTCCTTCAGCCGGCGCAGCTTGAGTTGCCATTCGCTGTTGGCTTCAATCAGCAGCGTCAGACCCCTGCGCATGTCGGCTTTATGCGAGCCGTACATGTCGATGTTGTCCTCGGTCTCATCCATCAGCGCGGTGAAGTCCTCCAGCAGGTCGTGGATTTGCATGGGCCGGTCCTTCGCGCTTTTGGCATTGGACTGGAGTTGCTCGATTTTTGCTACGCGGGCGCGGGTGAACTGGACCATCGCTTCCAGGCGCTTGTCCGGGAAGTCCGCGGTCTCCCGCATCTCGTCGATTTCCTTGTCGTTCAGAGGATCGCGCTTTTGTGCGGCGGCGTGGGTTGTGATCACTCCCAGTAAAACAGCGAGAAAAAATGCGCTTAAAAGCCGACGACGTTTCATGACTTACCTTTGGGCTCCGCCTGCGGCCCCCACATCCTGACCATAAGGTCGGAGCGAATCTGTTCGATCGCGTCCACCGCTTGATGCACCGGTGCGCGGTCCTCAAATGCCAGCGTTTGGGCGATGTCGTGCATGCGCTCGGCAAGCTTGCGCAGCTTGATTTCGGTTTCCTTCAGCTGCTTGCCTGAAGTGGAAGCGGCGTCGGCTGCCTTGCGCGCGTAGGCTACCACTTCCTGGATCTCCGCCTGCGCCTTGTCAACCTGGCCTTCGGTGAAAAGTGCGTTGGAGCTTTCCAACTGCATGCGCGCATACTCCAGGCACAATTTGACTTGCTCGGCGCCATGCGCAGCATCGGCCTTGGCCTTCAACTCGTCAGCCGGCTGCGTGCCTGCCAAAGCCAAGCCGGAGAGTGCCAGCAGCAGAGACGCGCAGTGCAGGTAGGAACGCATAGCTACTTCTTGACCCGGTAATTGTCGGCGTGTTTGGGATCGAGTGCAATCAGCCGGTGGCGCGCCTGCCACTCCTGGTCGGGAAACTTGCCGTCGTCCGTAGCCAGGAACCGTTGATAATATTCGACCGCCTGGGGCACTGCTTTCAAGCTGTCGTAGGTGGTGGCCCGCAGAAAATACGTGGCCGGCGTTTCCGGCAGGTACTTGGCACGATCGTTGAGGGCCTGCAGCGCGATCGGGTAATTTTTGTTGGCTGCGGCCACCATCGCAAGATTCCCATAGGCCTCGCCCATGTCCGGCTTGAGCCGGATGGCGGCAATCAATTCCTGCTGCGCCTCAGGATATTTTTTTTCGGCCATCAGCACCGAGCCGAGCGCGAAGTGCGCTTCGGGGTCTTGGGGCATCTTCTGCACCGCCAACCGAAACTCCTGTTCGGCCTGCGCGTTGTTGCCCGCCTTGACGTCCAAGGTGCCCAGCTCCAACGCCGCGTGAGGATCGCTGGGGTCGGCCTGCAGCGCGGATCTCAAAGCTTGCGCCGCTTCCTCGTTCTTACCTTCCACAGCCAGCACGCGCGCCAGCTGCACCTGCGCGCCTATATTTTGCGGATCGGCGGCCAGATACTTTCTGAGCGCGGTTTCGGCGTCACCATACTTCTTCTGTGCAAGCGCAACGTTCGCCAGCCCGGACAGCGCTTCGCTCGAGTGGGGATCGAGTTGTCCTGCCGTTTGATACTCACGCGCGGCCCCGTCCAGGTTGCCTTGCTTCTGCAGCAATGCTGCCAGCGCCAGATGCGGAGCGGGGTCGCCAGGCGCGAGCTTCGCCGCTTCGGCAAAGGCAACCGTGGCGCTCTGCGGATCGGAGGGCTCTTCGACCCGGCCCAAGGCTTGCCACGCTCGCGCCAACGATTCCTGCGGACGTGCGCTGGGCTTGAGCTGGGTTGCGGCTTTCAGATATTTCGCCGCCTCGGTGTTGTCGCCTTGCTTCGCCAGCACCAGTCCGAGGTTGAGGTTGGACTCGAAGACGTCCGGCTTCGCGGCTACCGATTTACGGTAGGCGGCCACGGAATCCGCCGGACGTTGTAGTGAGTTATATACATATCCGAGATCAAACCAGGCGCGATAGTCGTTGGGTTTGCCAGCGATAGCTTTTTGCAGCAGCGCTTCGGCCGCGGCGAAGTCGCTCTTCTGCATTGCCGTTTCCGCCTGCTCGACTTCGGGTGCGCTCGTGGGCTCGGGTGCGGGCTCTTCCACGCGATGATGGCGAACGGTGGGCGCGCTCTGCTGCGCGTGCACGACGCCAAAGGCGACGGCTAGAACGACAACCAAGAACCCGGTGCCGATTTTAGGATGCGACATCGGAATGCGCTTGCGCCTGGTCATGTCCGTTGGTTGGCAACACCCGCGCCAGCCACTGTCCAGTGTACGAGTTGGGCGTATCGGCGATGACTTCCGGCGGACCCTCTGCCACTACCTCGCCGCCGCGAAAGCCGCCTTCCGGACCGAGATCGATCACCCAATCCGCGGTCTTGATGACATCCAGGTTATGTTCGATGACCACAATCGATCCACCCGCTTCGATTAGACGGCGGAAAGCGGCCAGCAGCTTACTCACATCGTCGAAGTGCAGACCCGTGGTGGGTTCGTCGAAGATGTACAGCATGCGCGGCTGGCGCTTGTTCTGCTCGGCGCGCGGCCGCCCGATATCGCGCAGCTTGGGTTGCAGATGCGCGGCCAGCTTCATGCGCTGCGCCTCGCCGCCCGAGAGTGTGGTGGCGGATTGTCCCAGCCGCAAATAGCCCAACCCAACTTCTTCCAGCACGCGCAGCTTCTCGACGATCTTGGGCACTCCGGAAAAGAAATGCAGCGCCTCTTTCACGGTGAGGTCCAGCACCTCGTGGATGTTCTTGCCGTGATATCGAATCTCGAGGATCTCCGGTTTATAGCGCGTGCCTTTGCACTCTTCGCAAACCAGCTCGACGTCCGCCAGGAACTGCATCTCCACGGTCACCGTACCGTCGCCCTGGCAAACTTCGCAGCGTCCGCCCGGGATGTTGAATGAGAAGTGGCCGGCGGCGTAGCCGCGCTTCTGGCTTTCGGCTTGCGCAGCGAAAAGCTCGCGAATTGCGTCGAAGGCCTTGATGTAGGTCACGGGATTGGAGCGCGGCGTTCGTCCGATTGGCGATTGATCGACCAGCACCACCTCGTCGATCCATTCCGCGCCTTCCACGCGATCAACCTCGGCCTCTACACCTCCGGTGGTCTGACCCTTCTCCGCCGCCAGCGCGTTGTAGAGTACGTCGTGTACCAGCGTTGATTTCCCCGAGCCGGAAACGCCGGTAATGCCGACCAGCACGCCTAGTGGAATCGCGACGTCGACCTTCTTCAGATTGTGCGCCCGCGCGCCGATCAGTCTGATCTTTCGCCCAGTCCCGCTGCGTCGTGCCGCGGGCAACTGGATGCGCAGCTCGCCATTCAGATAACGTCCGGTGAGCGACGCAGGATCGCGGCGGACCTCATCGTAAGTTCCGCCGGCGATCAGGCGGCCGCCATTCTCGCCCGCCCCGGGGCCAAGGTCGAGGAGACGATCGGAGGCGCGCATGATCTCGGCATCATGCTCGACGACCAGGATCGTGTTTCCGAGATCGCGCAGGTCGTGCAGAATTTTGATCAGCCGCTCCGTGTCGCGGCTATGCAAGCCGATCGACGGTTCATCAAGTACGTACAGCGTACCCACCAGCCGCGAGCCCAGCGACGTTGCCAGTTGGATGCGTTGCGCCTCGCCGCCGGAAAGCGTCGAGGACAACCGATCAAGCGTGAGGTATTCCAGCCCAACGTCATTCAGGTACTGCAGCCGATCGTTAATTTCCTCCAGCAGCTTGCTGGCGATGTCGGCTTCCTGGCGAGACAGCTCGACCTTGGCGAAGAAGCGCGCGGCTTCCTCTACCGTCATCGCCGAAACCTGGCAGATGTCCTTGCCGCCGATCTTTACCTGGCGCGCTTCGCGGCGCAGCCTCAGCCCGCTGCAATCCGGACACCGCGAATACCCGCGATACCGGCTGAGGAACACGCGCACGTGCAGCTTGTACTTCTTGCGCTCGAGATAATCGAAGAAGCCGCGCACGCCCGGGAACTTGCCCTCCCCTTGCAGGATGAAGTTCTGCTGGTCGGCCGTGAGGTCGTGCCACGGCACATCGAGCGGAACGCCGGCGGCGCGCGCGTAGCGTCGCATCTCGGTAGCGAACGGACGATACTTCGGTTTCGTCCACGGCTCAATCGCGCCTTCGGCTAACGTCAACGTCTTGTTCGGGATCACGAGGTTCAGGTCGAAGTCAATGGTGTTGCCGAATCCCTGGCAGCGCGGACACGCGCCGAACGGGTTGTTGAACGAGAACAGGCGCGGCTCCGGCTCCTCGTACTTGATGCCGCACAGCTTGCACTCGAAGCGCTGCGAGAAACGCAGGCGCTCCGGGTCGCCCTCACGCGGCGCCGTCTCAAACAGCACTTCGCCGGCTTCGCGATAACCCTGCTCGACCGCGTCAACGATGCGCAACCGCGCATCCGGTCCAACCGAGATGCGATCGATCAGCACCAGCACCGGCTCGGCGAAGTTTATGTCGAGCAGCGACTCGGGCGTGGAGAACTCGAAGATTTGGCCGTTCTGGTATAGCCGGTTGTAGCCCCGCTTGCGGAGCTCGAACAGCCGCTCTTTGAGGAAGGTGTCGTCGGCTGCCGATTTCGTCGCTTTCTTCTTTGGCGTGCGGCGGCCCTTCTTCTTCTCCGGCTCGGATGGCTTGGGCGGCGGTTGCAGCGGGAAGAACACCTGAAGACGCGTGCCCTCGCCAAGAGCGAGAACGCGATCGGCAACTTCGTCGACCGTATCCTTCTTCACTTCATTACCGCAATTCAGGCAAAAGGTGCGGCCCACGCGGGCATACAGCAGCCGCAGGTAATCGTAAATCTCGGTTGCGGTTGCGACCGTGGAGCGCGGATTGCGCGTAGTGTTCTTCTGCCGGATTGCCACCGCCGGCGCGATGCCGTCGATCAGGTCAACGTCCGGCTTCTCGATTCGCTCCAAAAACTGGCGCGCGTAGGCCGAGAGTGACTCCACGTAGCGGCGCTGGCCCTCGGCATAAATCGTGTCGAACGCGAGCGACGACTTGCCCGAACCCGATACCCCGGTCACCACCGTCAGTTGGTTGTGCGGGATCTCGAAGTCGATGTTCTTCAGGTTGTGGACGCGTGCTCCGCGTACGATGATGCTCTCGTTCGACATGGGCCCAACATTCGGCAGTCCCACAGAATCGCTCGCAATCGGGCGCCGAAACCTTTGATTATATCGGGTGCGGAGGCGTGTTCACCATGGGGACACGGAGAGCACAGAGTTGGGAATTTTAGGGGCCGCGATCTTCAACATTAGAAAATCAGGCCCCAGTCTCCGAAGTGCGGTAATTACCTCAGAAGTACGAAACTCCACGTACAAAAATTCCGTGCTCTCCGTGCCTCCGTGGTGAAAATCACGCCTTGAGCCGCTGCGCGTACTTTTCGCGGATCTTCTTCACCTTGGGTGCGACCACGAACATGCAGTACGGCTGTATGGAATTGTTGGCGAAGTAGTCCTGGTGATAGTCCTCGGCCACATAGAACGTCGACACCGGCTCGATGGCGGTGACGATTGGGTCCTTGAAGACCTGATCGCGCGTCAGCTCCGCGATGACATCTTCTGCCGTCTTCTTCTGTGCCTCATCGCGATAGAAAATCACCGAGCGATACTGCTCGCCGACATCGTTGCCCTGGCGATTCAGCGTCGTGGGATCGTGCAGCGTGAAGAAGACGTGCAGCAGGTCGTTGAAGCTGATGATTGACGGATCAAACGTGACTTCGGCGATCTCAACGTGCCCGCTCCGCCCAGAGCATACCTGCTGATAGGTGGGGTTGGCGACGCGTCCGCCCATGTATCCCGAGCGGACGGACTCGACTCCCTGAAGCTGTTTGATGGCGGCCTCGACACACCAGAAGCATCCGCCGCCGAGGTAGGCAATTTCGGTGGACATACGGGTTTGATGCTGCTGTTTGGATTTTGGCTCTTGGCAACCAGCAACTAGCAAATAGCAGCTAGCAATCAGCCAAAGCCCGCGCGATGGCGGGCCTTGTTGTCGCGTGCCATCCCGATCCGGAAGAAATGTCAGCCCGCAGGGCGGCACAATCGTAGCCCCGCACGTGAGTGCGGGGTTGGGGTCGGTTTGGGGTTTTCGAGTGCCTTCAGGCACGGCAAGTCTTGTGTCATCCCTAGAGGGACTCTCACAGTTCTTCTGGCAATATTTCCCGCACTCACGTGCGGGGCTACCGTTGTGTCGCCCTGCGGGCTGGTTACTTACACAGCGGGTAGGTTCGGCCAATGCCAAGTGCTAATTGCCAACTGCTAAATCCCCACTTCGATCCGCGCCCTCGGATCCAGGTAATCCCGCAAGCCGTCGCCGATAAAGTTGAACGAAAGCACAGCCAGCATAACGGCCGCGGCGGGAAACAGCACCAGATGCGGCGAATCGAACAGGTGCGAACGGGCGTCGTTCAGCATCGTACCCCAGCTGGCGGTCGGAGGCGGCACGCCCAGTCCGAGAAAGCTCATGGTCGCCTCCGCCAGGATTGCTCCCGCCATGCCGATCGCCGCCTGCACAATCACCGGCTGAATAATGTTCGGCAGAATGTGTTGCGTGATGATGCGAACATCGTTCGCACCCAGCGCTCGCGCCGCTTCGACGAACTCTCGCTCACGTACTGCCAGTACCTGCGCGCGCACCAGGCGCGCGTAGCCCACCCATCCTCCCAGCGACAGCGCGAAAATCAGATTAAAGATTCCCGGACCGAGAAACGCTACGAACGCAATCGCCAGCAGAATTCCGGGAAACGACATGAAGGCATTCATCACCACGACATTAAGCAGGCGATCAATCAGGCCGCCGTAATAGCCGGCGATAGAGCCAAGGATCAACCCCACGGTGAGCGAAGCCGCGACCACGCAGCTGCCCACCAGCATGGAAATGCGCGCGCCGTAGATGATGCGCGAGAGGATGTCGCGTCCCAGCTCGTCCGTGCCGAACCAGTGCGACCACGATGGCCCCATCAAGCGCGCCGGCAGGTCGATATGGGCCGGATCCTGCGGCGCGATCCACGGCGCGAACAGCGCACACACTACGAAGACGATCACCAACATGACCCCGGCAGTCGCCAGCACGTTATAGCCGGCGGCGCGGCGGAGAGTCGTAAGCTGGGCGGCAGAAGCCATGGCTGCCATCCTAAACGACAAGCGGCGTCCTCTTGAAGGGACGCCGCGACCGTGACTGCAACCAAAACTACTTCAGCGTGATGTTCCGCGTGAGGTAGCTGGCTATTACCTGGTAGTTCTCCACCCGCTTGTTGATCACTTGCTGTTCGTTGCTTTTGTTGCCGAACTTCTTCATTCGCAGGTCAAAGACCTTCATGCTCAGGCCATCCAGCGCGGCCATGTTCTTATAGGTGAGTTCGACGCCAACATCCCAGTCTTCCGGATTGCCTTTCGTCTGGTTAAGGAACAAGCCATAACTCTCGATGAGACCCTGGCTCTTTTCCTCATTCCAGATTGGTTCGAAGTTGGTCTTTACGTCTTCCCAGAACGCGCTAGCGTGGCCGGGCAGCACACGCAGCAGCACGACCCGAGTTACCGTACCTTCGTTGTACTGGTCCTGGGCCATCGATACCCCGGTGGCCAGCAGGCAGAAGCATAAAATCGGCAGGACAAGCAGCACAGCTTTCTTCATCGATACCGCCTCCATTGTTGAGTACGGCGATGAGTCTGCCTCATCTCTCCGCCGTCGTAAAGCGAAAACTCGAACTCGACAGTCGCCGCGGCGGTGCAGTCCCACTTTGTGGGAGTTGAATCGATCACCAAAGGGTGTGAGCTGTGGCCGGTTAACCGCCACGAATGGTGCTGCCGGCCCCAGGCGGACTAGAATAGACGGTTGGTTTTGCGGGCGAAGCCACCCAACGACAGGTCCATGCTCCCCTTTAAACTGATCTATAGCGAAAAGTATTACCTGCCAATCGGCGACCACGTCTTCCGGGCGGACAAATACCGGCTCATCCGCGAACGACTGCTGTGCGAGCGCGCGGCCGACGAGACCGACTTCATCATTCCCGAGCCGGCCAGCGAAACCGAGGTCCTGCTGGTGCACTCACCGCATTACGTGAACAAATTGATGGAAGGCGGCCTCAGCGCGCGTGAAGAGTTGCAGATGGAGATCCCCTATTCGCCGCAGATCGTCGACGCATTCATGTTGCATACCGGCGGCTCCGTATTGGCGGCAGAACGCGCGTTGCAGGACGGAGTGTGCATCAACCTCGGCGGCGGCTTTCATCATGCCTTTCCGGAACACGGCGAAGGCTTTTGTATGATCAACGACTTCGCTGTCGCCATCCGTGCGCTGCAACGCCGAGGGCTCATTCGCCGTGCCATGACGGTCGATTGCGACGTTCATCAGGGCAACGGCACCGCCGCGATTTTCGGAGCTGCAAGGCAGAATCCCGCGGCGCTGCCTTCGACCTCGGCGCCGGAATTGCGGTCACCCTCGGGCGCCAGCATGCACGAGGCTCCGGCGAAGGACGTGTTCACCATTTCGCTGCATCAGGAGCACAACTATCCCTACACCAAGCCGGCGTCGTCCATCGACGTGAACCTGCCGGATGGTTGCGGCGATGCAGAGTATCTGGCGTGGCTGGACAACGCTCTCAGCTCAGGCTTACGGCAGTTTGATCCGGAGCTGATCTGTTATGTGGCCGGCGCCGATCCTTTTTTCGAGGACCAGCTCGGCGGACTGAACCTGACAATCGATGGGCTGAAGCAGCGTGATGAGCTGGTGTTTCGCGCCGCCCGCGCACGCGACATTCCGATCATGGTGACCTACGCCGGCGGCTATGCTAACCACGTGGAAGACACGGTTGCGATTCATTGCAATACAGTGATGGCCGCAGCCGAGGTGTACAAGGCGACCGCGAGTCAGCGCTGAATCGGCTGCCGCTGCGGTTCTCGCGCCGTTTGCATCCAAACAAGAATTAACAGCTGCTGCAATGAGGAGCCCAGGATGACCCCGCAACAGGAGCTTGCCAAAGAATTGACCACCCTCGCCGAGAGCGCCGACACGGTCGAAGACCTGATGAGCATCGTCGTCGGCCGGCTGCAGGCGAGGCTTGGCCACTACGATTGGGTGGGTTTTTACATGATCGAGAAGGGCGGCATCGGCGAAGACCCGGTGCTGGTTCTCGGTCCTTATGTGGGCGCGGTGACCCAGCACAAACGTATCCCGCTGAACCAGGGCATCTGCGGAGCGGCTGCATCCACCGGCCGCACGCTGGTGGTCGACGATGTAAGCAAGGACCCGCGCTATCTCGCCTGCTCTATCGAAACCAAGTCAGAGATTGTGGTGCCGATAGCTGTCAAGGGTGAGGTGGTCGGCGAACTTGATATTGACAGCCACACTCCCGCGGCATTCACGCCCGACGACCGTCAGCTCGTAGAACACTGCGCCCGGCTTGTCGGCCAGTATTTGGAGCGGACGACGTAAGAAGTACTACTCGGGAGTCGGCCAAACGCGTTCGATTGAGCGCGGTCTCAGAATCGCGGCGTCTAACCTCAGCACATTTCCTCAGCACATTTATAGTGTATGAGCAGCCATGCCCGATTGCTGACTGCTCTCTTATGACCAAGCAAGTAGTGGCAGCGTTGATCCTGCGTGGAAACGAAGTACTCTGCTGCCAACGTACGGAGTACCAGGCCCTGCCGCTGAAGTGGGAATTTCCCGGCGGCAAGATCGAACCCGGCGAGGAGGCGCCCGCGGCCCTACACCGCGAGCTGGAAGAAGAGCTGGGAGTACATGCCGAGATCGGGCCCATGGTCGCGCAGCTCACGCATCACTATCAGAACGGCAATGCCGTGGAACTTCACTTTTTTGTCGTGGAGCGCTACCAGGGCGAGCTGCAGAACCGCATCTTTCGCGAGATTCGCTGGGTCGAGCGGCACCAGCTGCCCACACTCGATTTCCTCGACGCCGACAAGCAACTTGTGCAGCGGATCGCAGACGGCGCGGTGCTCTAGCCGCCTCCGCCCCCGCCGGTCGCAAACCACGCAATCGTCAGCCCGATCATGATGACAGTCGTACCCCAGGCAATCGCATTGAACCACGTGCCGTTCACGTGCTCGCCCATCAGCTCGCTCTTGTTCACCAGCAGCAGCATGAAGATGAGCACGAAAGGCAACACGATCCCGTTCACCACCTGCGACAGAATGCTGATTTTGATGAGCGGTACGTTAGGCAGCAGGATCACGCCGCCGCCGGCAATCAGCAGCAGCGTGTACAGCCAGTAGAAAACTTTGGCTTCTCCGAACTTCCGCCCCACCCCCGACTCAAAGCCCAGTCCCTCGCAAACCGTGTACGCAGTCGAGATCGGCAGAATCGACGCCGCAAACAGCGACGCATTGAACAGCCCCGCCGCGAACAGAATATATGCATACTCGCCGGCCAACGGCCGCAACGCCTGCGCGGCATCGGCAGCTCCGCGAATCTGGTGCAGTCCATGCGCATATAAAGTCGCGGCGCAGGCCACCACGATGAACCAGGCCACAATGTCGGTGAAGAAACAACCCACGATCACGTCCCAGCGCGATGCCCCGTATTCGCGCGACGTAATACCTTTCTCAACGATGGACGATTGCAGATAGAACTGCATCCACGGGGCTATCGTGGTACCAACCAGCGCGATCACCATGTAGAGGTACGCGGGAACATGAAAGGGACCGGTTTGCGGCGGTTTGAAGGTCGCGACGAACGCTTCCTTCCAGCTCGGCCCGGCGAGCACTCCGGCGATGATGTAAGCGAAATAGAAGAACGACGCCGCCAGGAAGACCTTCTCCACGCTCTTGTAGGTGCCCTTCACTACCAGCAGCCACACCACAACCATCGCTACCGGCACGGACACATATCTCGAAATATGAAACAGCTCCAGGCTGCTGGCGATGCCAGCGAACTCGGCGACCACGTTGCCGAAATTCGTGATCACCAATCCAAGCATCATGAAGAACGTGATGCGTAAGCCGTACTCCTCCCGAATGAGATCGCTGAGGCCTTTGCCCGTTACGGCGCCCATGCGCGCCGACATCTCCTGCACGACGATTAGCGAAATCGTCATGGGAATCATGACCCACAGCAGCAGATAACCGAATTGCGCCCCGGCCGCGGAATAGGTGTAGATGCCGCCCGCGTCGTTGTCGACGTTTGCCGTGATGAACCCCGGGCCGATAACGGCCAGGAACATCAGCAGACGGATTCTCCAGACTTTCAGGCGCCGCGATTCACTCATGGTAACGGGAACTTACGGTGAGATCGTGAAGAACAGACAGGATAAATGGGCGCGAGTGGATGCGCCATTCAAACTACAGCTTCTTCCGCAGCATGTTGATCACATCGTCGGCAGTGATCACGCCGGTCAGCACCCCTTCGTCATCGATCACCGGCAGCGTGAGCAGGTTGTACTTGTCGAATAGCTCGGCAACCCTCTTCTCGTCCGCCCCGGGATGCACCGTGGTCATGTGGCCGGTGCTCAGCAGCATCAGCGGCGTGCCCGGAGGCGCCAGCGCGACCTTCGCCAGCGGAACCGCGCCCAGCAGCTTGTCTCTGTCGCCGATGATGTAGATGGTGCTCAAGCTCTCCAGGCCGCCTCCAAAATTGCGCAGCATCTCGATGGCATCTTCCACCTTGGCGGTCTGGCGCAGCGCCATGTACTCGGTGGTCATGCGCCCGGCCGCCGTGTGCTCCTCGAAGTTCATCAGCTCCGCAACTTCGGCACGCTCCTCCGGCTGCATCTCGGTGAGAATTTCCTGCGAGGCGTCGGGGTGCATGTCGCCCAGCAGATCGGCGGCAGCATCCGGGTCCATCTCCTCCACGATGTCGGCGGCGCGGTCCGAATCGAGCGAGGACAGAATCGAGACCTGCACTTTGGGATCGATCTCTTCCAGCGTCTCTGCGGCGACTCCTTCGTCCAGGGTTTCGAAGACGGCCTCGCGCTCTGCCGGGGCCAGGTCTTCCACGATGTCCGCGATGTCGGCGGGGTGCAGCTTGGCCAGGCGGTCGAGAGAAATCTTCAGCTTCACCCGCCGCGCGGGATCAGTCTCGATAAGGTCGACGAATTCCCACGGGATCAGCCTGGGCGGGATTTTTTCCAGCAGCGGATGCAGAACGCCGCCAGGCACCACCCCCTTCAGCAGGCGCCGGATCGCACCCCGCGCGCCCACATCCACCGCCCCAATTTTCAGGATGACATTGCCGTTGCTGCTTTCCTCGTGAATGTCGACGTCGTTGACCCGCACTACCTTGCGCCCGTGCACATCAATAATCTGCTGGTCGAGCAGATCGCGCTCCAGCAGCAGCAGCCCTTCGCCGCTGCCAAACGGACTCCACTCCGTGGCGTGGGTTGCCACACGCAAGCCGTTGTCGATCAGGCTCACGGCCTTCATCGGCACCAGCCGGTCGCCCTGTCGCGTCCTGACCACGAAGCTGCTGACCGCGCTGGAGCTCTCCTGCGGACTCAGGGCAACCTCGCGCACCTTGCCGGCGTTCGCGCCGGTGTTGTCCGTCACCGTCGCACCAACAAGATCGGAAAGTGCAAGCGAAGGCATCGCAGCCAATATATGGGATATGGGGCGGGATTGGCAGTGAGCAAAATGGCTTTGGTATTTCGGTAGCCCGAAGGGCGGTACAATCGTAGCCCCGCACGTGAGTGCGGGGAACATTGCGAGACATCAGTAAGAGTCCTTTCAAGGACGACACAAAACCGTGCCGTGCCTGAAGGCACTCGCAATCCAGAACGATATGCAACCCCGCACTCACGTGCGGGGCTACGACTGTGACGCCATTCGGGCTTGTCCCTCGCCGACGACCGACCGAGTGCCGACCACCGGCTGCCGACTGCCAAGAGCACCGTGATACACTTTTCTATAGTCCTGTATGGCCCAGATTCAACGTAGAAAGACTTATCAGGCCACGGTGGGTGGCGTGCGCGTCGGAGGCGATGCACCAATTGTGGTGCAGTCGATGACCAATACCGATACCGCGGACATCGATGGCACCATCCGGCAATCGATGGCCCTGGCCCGCGCCGGCTCCGAGCTGGTGCGCGTCACGGTAAATAATGACGACGCCGCCAAGGCCGTGCCCTACATTGTCGACGGCCTGGAGAAGCTCGGCGTACCGGTGCCCATCATCGGCGACTTCCATTACAACGGGCACATCCTGCTGAAGAAGTATCCTGAGTGCGCCCGCGCGCTGGCCAAGTACCGCATCAATCCCGGCAACGTCTCCATCGGCAAGAAGGACGACAATAACTTCCTCGCCATGATCGAGGTCGCCATCGAGAACGACAAGCCGGTACGCATCGGCGTGAACTGGGGCTCGCTCGATCAGGCGCTGCTGACCCGACTGATGGACGAGAACAATAAGCTGGACGAACCCAAAGATGCGCGCGACGTGACCATGGAAGCCATGGTGCAAAGCGCGCTGCGCTCGGCTGAGATCGCCGTCGCCCACGGCATGAAGCGCGAGCAGATCATCCTCAGCGCGAAAGTCAGCGGCGTGCAGGACCTCATCGACGTCTATCGCGAGCTGGCCCGCCGCTGCGAATATCCGCTGCATCTCGGACTCACCGAAGCGGGCATGGGCGCGAAGGGCATCGTCAGTTCGACCGCCGCGCTCGGCGTCGTGATGCAGGAAGGAATCGGCGATACGATTCGCGTTTCGCTAACTCCTGCGCCCAACGGCGACCGCACCGAAGAGGTCACGGTCGCGCAACAGATTCTGCAATCGATGGGCATCCGCAGCTTCACCCCGCAAGTCACCGCCTGCCCCGGCTGCGGCCGCACCACCAGCACCTTCTTTCAGGAGATGGCCGAGCAGATCCAGAGCTACCTGCGCGAGCAGATGCCGGTCTGGAAAGGCCGCTACACCGGCGTGGAAGACATGAAGGTTGCGGTGATGGGCTGCATCGTCAACGGCCCCGGCGAATCGAAGCACTCCAACATCGGCATCTCGCTGCCGGGCACGTTTGAAGAGCCCAAGGCGCCGGTCTATGTCGACGGCCGCCTGATGCTGACGCTCAAAGGCGACCACATCGTCGCCGAATTCATCGACATCCTCAACCACTACGTCGAATCCCACTACGCGGAAAAGCCGCAACTAGTCACGAGCAACTAGCTATCAGCTGGGTGCCCCACACATTCGCGGGTTTCGAATGTGTGGGATAGATAGAACAGCCAGTTCAAGCCGAGCGTCGCACGTCGATAGAATCAGTCCCCACTCATTCCACCACCGGGTATGAGCAGAGCATCCGGCTATCTACTTACACGCGTCAAGCAACAATTGCGCGAAATACTCGCCCACGTCGTTAGCGAAGTTATAGGTGAAAACATGCGTAGTGCCCGTAGCATACTGCATTTGATCATAAAAATAGGCGTCCTTAAATCCAAATGGCACTATAGTTTTCTGAGTTAGTCCGAAACGACCGACGAGCTTACGACCGTCAACTAGCGCCATGATTCCAATCTCGCAGACCAGCCAGTTCCCATATAGGTCATCGAGACCCTCCCGTAGCAAAACCAAATTCGCACTCCTGCCCTCGGAAAGTCCGATCCATCCACCACCGACTAATTCACGACCCCTGACCTTGATACCAGAGATTCTGGGCTCGAAAAAGCTAATGATGATGTTACGACCCAATGGGACGTGGTAAATAATGGAGCCCACATCTCGATCAACGGTGATTTGGCCATGTTGGGATGCCCGGTTGAATTGTTCAACTGATGGCTGTAGCTGCTGCAATAGCGCATCGCATGAGTACCGATATAGCGCAAGTTGTTTTTCGCGCTCGGTCTGCTGCTGGTGCGACTTCAGGACTTTTTGCTCTTGCTTTTGTCTGCGGCTGATCACGGCCTCCACTGCCGCTGTAACCAACGGGTGATCGGCTGCATCGGCGGTTTCGGGCTGCTTGAGAATGCTCAGCACTTCGTCCCAGCCCGGTCTATCACTTGGCCTCTTGCTTACCATGCGACTTGCCAATTGGGCTATAGAGACTGGTATCTCCTTGCGGAAGTTACGGACGTCCGGGCATTGTTTGTAAAGGTGAGCCTTCTCCCAATCGAGAAAGTTGCTGGGATCTGCGACTTTGTCCGTCAGAGGATGCTTGAGGGCCAGCACTTGGTAATAAACTAAGCCGCTTGAGTATACGTCGAGCTTGAAGGTGTTTGTTTGGTTTTGCCAGGCTTCCGGAGCCATATAGGCGATATGCTGACCTCCCTTGAAGGTTTGCAACCGTGTGGTTTCGTCCACGAATTTTGAGATGCCGAAGTCCCCGATCTTCAGAGTAGTACCTTCAATCAGGATGTTGTCTGGCTTTATGTCGCGATGTACTAGCCTTTCGTTAATGGCTCTCGCACCCTGCGCAATGTCCATCATCATCTCGACGGCACGCCTGAGAGGCACCTGGGTGCCTGACTGCTCCTGTGCTCGGAGGAGCCTAGCGAGCGTCCCGCCCGAAACATATTCCATAAAGACATACGGCCCCACGGGCGACTGGATCCCATCATTAACATGAAGCACCTGTACGACATTCGGATGTGCAATTTGCTGTGCAGCTTTAATCTCATTCAATAGGGCCAGTTTGGCCCCTTCGGTGGTAAGAGATGAAAGTGGGAGAAGCTTTACGGCCATCACCCTCGCCGAATTCGCTCCCACCGCGCGGTAAACTTCACCAAACGCCCCGTTGCCTAGAAATTCAGTGATCTTGAATGTTTCACCGTCCGGTCCGGCGAGAGAATTGCCAATCGCGATGGAAGGCATACTGCTACCGATTCTACAATCCTTCTGTGTGAGCGAGGCGCGCGCCCGGGGTGCCTTATCCTTTCACCGCCGGGTGCCCCATGTCTCGCACCTTTGGAGACATGGGTCTTTTGATTCTCCCCCTGTACAATCCTCCTGTCGCATCCAGACTAATCACCCGGGAGAAACCTTGAAGCGATTCGCGATGGCGTTGGCCGTCCTGTTGACTGTGTCGGCCGCTGGCTATTGCAAGGACACCAAGCTGGTGGCCAGCCTACTCAGTCCCCGGGCCGCCGAATTGCATGCCTTCTACCTAAGTAACATTTACTGGGTTACTGTCAATCGGTAAAATTCGCGCAGACGCCATGCGGGAATATTCAACTGGCGGAGATTCTGGTAATGAAGGTAACCATGGCGCGAACATTCCCCGATCCGTTTTCCATCCTCCAATTCGTGCATAACTTTCCAGCGAACAATAGTTTGGCTGAAAGAAGGAGCTCCATAAGTCGAGTCAAGGGGGTAACGTAAGCGGGGGGAGGGTATGGTTACGTTACCAACGAAAGTGGTGGCAAGCAAATCAGACCGGCAACAGAAGCTCTTAGAACTAGCGTGTGCGGAAAAGTGATAGTGTCACCCGGAAGCAGGAGAAGCCATTTGAGACGAATCACGATGCTAATGGCGGTGTTGCTCGCCGCATCGGCCCTGGGCAATTGCAAGGAAACCAAGCTGGTGGCCAGCGTACTCAGTCCCACCTATTCGGGGCAGCATTTCAAGAAGGTGCTGGTCATCGGCATGAGCAAAGACCCGGCCATTCGCGATGACTTTGAAGAGGCCATGTCCAATCGGCTCAAGAGCGCGGGCGTTCATGCCGTTCCCGGGTACAACATCCTGCTGCGGCCGAAGTCGGCGAAGATGATTCCCGACTACTTGAAGGAGCAGATCAAGGAGCACGACATCGACGCCGTGCTGGTGGCGCGGCTGGTCAGTGTGAAGAACAACACGACCTATGTTCCCGGACAGGCGTACACGCTTCCCTATCCCTACTACAACTCGTTCTATGGTTATTACAGCAATGTGTACCCGGTGGTCTACTCGCCGGGATACCTGGTGCAGGAGACGACGGTGCGCGTCGAAACCAGCCTCTACGGAACCTCCACGCCCGAAAGCGAATTCATTTGGACCGGCCTGAGCGAAACCGTCGACCCCAATCCGAAGAAGATCGACAAGGCTATCGACGCAGTCGTGCAAGTGGTGATGGAGCAGCTGCACAAGCAAGGGATTTTCTAGGCGCTCCTGGATTCACTTTGCCACACTGGATTCCGCCGGCACCGTGAAGTGGAACACCGAGCCGCTACCCAGTTGCGAGGTCACGTCGAGGGTCCCGTGATGTGCTTCGACAATGGCTTTCGCGATAGCGAGCCCCATGCCCGTACCCTGGATGCGATAGCGCTGATCGCGCCCGCGATAGAACTTCTCGAACACCAGCGACTGCTCCATGTCGTCGATGCCCGGCCCCTGATCGGCAACGCTGATGCGCACCAGGGCCTTCGCGGCCTCGGCCGTGATGGTGATCGGCGTACCTGGCGGCGAGTACTTGGCGGCATTTTCCAGCAACTGCACCAGCACTTCGGCGATGCGTTCCTTGTCGACGCGCACGCGCGGTAATTCGTCCGGGATTTGCAGCTTCACCTCGCGCCCGGCCAAAGCCTGCTTCGAAAGTTCCAGCGCCTCGGAGACGACCGCGCCCACGGGATGCGGCTCACAGCGCAACTCGACCTGATGCGCGTCGAGCTGTGACATCTCGGCAGCCTCGCCCACCAGGCGATCGAGACGATCCGTCTCCTCGTTGATGACCGTCAACAATTCGTGACGTCCTTCCTCGTTGAGAGGATCGGAGCCCAGCAGGGTCGTCACTGACAGCTTGATTGCCGTCAACGGCGTGCGGAACTCGTGGGTCACGCTATCGAGCAGCGCGGAGCGCAGCTTCTCGCCTTCGCGGGCGGCTTCATTGCGGGTGAGCGTTTCCACTGCGTGGGCGCGCTCAATCGAGATGGCGATGAGGCTGCCGACCGCCTCCAGTGTCTCGCGCGAAAGCACCGCGCCCACCAGTCCCAGGCTGCCAACCGGCTTCACTCCGATGCGTAGCGGGACGTAGCAGATCAGGCGCTCTTCATCTACCACCGGCTCGCCCCGTCCGCTCACGGCTTCTAACTGCTCCTGCGTTAGCTCGGGGTGGTCGACACCCATGCGATAGACCTCTTTGCGGCTGGGCAGGTACATGGCGGCGGCCGTCAGGCCAAAGGCCTCACAGACGTATCGCGGAATGGAGTTGAGCAGCTCCATCACGTTGTCGGTCGCCAGCAGCTGCTGGCTGAGGGCATACAGCCGCTCGACTTCCTTGCGGCGGCGAGTCGCATTCAAGGCTTCACGCCGCGCCCGCTCCGACAGCCGGCTGGCGAGGATGGCGCTGATCAGAAACGCCAGCAGCGCCACCCAGTTCTGCGGGTCGGCGATGGTGAAATTCCCGATTGGCGGCAGGAAGAAATAGTTGAAGGCCAGGGTGGCGACGAGGGCGGTCGTGGTCGCAATCGTCAGACCCCATCGGGTAGCCACCCCGAGCACAACCAGCAGGAACGTCAGCGCTACGGTAGTGGGGTTGAGCGGGAGCCGGCGAAACACAAAGACCACCGCAGCGATGGTGCCGATCACCGCTGCATAGCGGACAGCCCAGACCTGAAGATGCCGCCGGTCAAGCCTGCTGGAGCGCGACAATGGAGTCCGCTCATTCACGCGCACGATTGTACCGAATCGACTTTTCTTTGGCTGTGCCGCAGAATAATGGCTTATGCAGAAGACGCCGGAGCAGTGGCTGGAGGAAGCTCCACAGCCGAAAAAGGCTGGTGTCTTCAAGCTGTTTCTTGGCTACGCTCCGGGCGTGGGCAAGACCTACTCGATGCTCAGCGAAGCCATTCGCCGCCAGAGCCGCGGCGAGGATGTGGTCATCGGCGTAGTCGAAACCCACGGCCGCGCGGCCACGCGCGAACTGGCGGGCCGGCTGGAGGCTGTGCCCCGCAAGAAGCTCGATTACAAAGGAACTATCTTCGAAGAGATGGACGTCGATGCCATCCTGGCCCGCCGCCCCCAGGTGGTGCTGGTCGATGAACTGGCCCATACCAACATCGACGGCAGTAAACATTTAAAGCGGTACGAAGACGTCTTCGAACTGCTCGACAACCAGATCGATGTGCTTTCCACCATGAACGTGCAGCACCTGGAGAGCGTGACGCCGCTGGTGCACAAGATCACCGGTATCGTAGTGCGCGAGACCGTGCCGGACTGGGTGCTGAAGCGGGTGGACGAAATCGTTCTGGCGGACGTGACGCCCGAAGCGCTGCAGACGCGCATGCGGCGCGGCGACATCTATCCCAAAGATCGCGTCGATCGCGCGCTGGGCAATTTCTTTCGCCCCAGCAATCTGATTGCATTGCGCGAGATCGCGCTGCGGCACGTAGCGCAGGTGGTCGATCGCAGCCTGGAGCCGTACATCCAGAGCGAGATGGATCCGGGGCGCGAGCTGCAGGTGCGGGAGCGCATCGCCGTTGGAATAAGCTCGAATCCGGCGGCTCAGTATCTGATCGCGCGCGCGGCGCGCATGGCGCAGGCCGCGAACGGCGATTTATTCGTGGTGTACGTTGATATCGGCGCCGACGAAGACGATCCCGAGCGCAAGCGATCGCTGCAGGCCAATTTTCAATTTGCGGAAAACCTGGGCGCACAGCTGGTGAGGTTGAAAGGCAAAGACGTCGCTTCCGCGATGGCGGAGTTTGTCCGCGAAAAACACATTACGCAGATGATCTTTGGGCACTCAGCCACCAGCGGCTGGCGCCGGTATTTGTTTTTGTCGGCCGTGCACCGCTTCCTGCGGGATGCTCCGGCGGTGGATGTGCATATTGTGAAGCAGCAGGTTTAGAAGCAGTTTCGAGTTTCGAGTTTTAGGTTTCAAGTTACGGTTTCCGGCAGTTTCTCGCGATATCGCGCGAATCATTGCTCGAGCTTGAAACCCAGGTGCAAATCGCTCAAGAACTCCACCTTCTGAACAAGGAAAGCTCGGATCGCTTGCTCGAGAGAACGGAGGAGCTGCTTCGAATGATGAACGCCTTGATGAAGTCTTTGGATCCCTAAGATCGTTGGACTGAAGCTCCATTCTGCTTGAAACGCGAAACTTGAAGCTCGAAACTTGAAACTGATGTCCCGTCCACACATCCTCGTTGTCGACGATGAGTCGCAGATCACGCGCGTGCTGCGCACCACGCTCAACGCGCAGGGATACGAGATTCGCGTCGCTAATGACGGCGAGACCGCGCTCGAAATCCTGAAGGACTTCACACCCGACCTGGTCATCACCGACCTGATGATGCCCAATGTGAACGGCATCGAGCTGTGTCGCCGCTTGCGCAAAATTTCGCAGGTCCCGATCCTCGTTTTGTCGGTGCGCGGCGAGGAGCGCAGCAAAATTGAGGCGCTCGACTCCGGCGCCGATGACTACATCACCAAGCCGTTCAGCACGGGCGAGCTGTTGGCGCGGGTGCGGGCGGCGCTGCGGCGCGCGCCCACCAGCACCCCCGAGCAGAAAACGAAAATCGAAGCGGGCGACTTTCGCATCGATCTCGATTCGCGCTCGGTGCGCGTGGGGGAGCGCGAAGTGCGCCTTACGCCGAAGGAGTTTGACGTGCTCGTCTACATGGCGCAGCATCCGCACAAGGTGCTCACCCATCGCGCCATCCTCAACGCGGTGTGGGGCAGCAACAGCATGGAGCAGAACGAATATCTGCGCGTCTTCGTAGGCCAGTTGCGCAAGAAGCTCGAGCCCAATGTCAGCGCTCCGAAATACATTCTGACGGAACCCTGGATCGGCTACCGCTTCGAGCCGGGGGATTGAGTGTACTGTCCCTGCAGAAAAGCGTGAGGGTCTCGAAAATAGTCTGCCTGGGCCAATCGCGGGCCTGGTCCGCCCGTCTCGGATCGAAATTTGTTGGAACGGGAAAGGCCGAGTCTCGCGCAAGCGAGACGAAAGAGTTTAGCCCAGCGTTTCAACGCTGGGAAAGCGTGTAGCAAGAAGGCGAGTCCCGCAGGGACGGCAGAGTCCTCCGAGGCACAAGGCCCTGTGCTCAAGATCACGGACTCGACGAGGCCGCAGCGCCGAAACTCCGAGAATGGCGCACACTCACACATCTAACCTGGTACATTGCGTCTTCAGCACCAAGGACCGCCGCAATTCCATTCTCGATCCTCCAACGTCTCTGGCAGTATGTAGGCGGAATTGCACGCCAGAAGAAGATTGTCCTCCTAGCCGCCGGCGGCACAGCGAATCACTTGCATCTGCTCATCGGTTTGCCACCAACATTGAGCCTGTCCAAGGCGGTACAGGAGCTCAAGGGCAATGCCTCCCGTTGGTTGAATGAGCTCAAGCCGGGATTTGCATGGCAAGAGGGATACAGCGCCTTCAGCATTTGCCAGTCGCAGCGGCAGACCGTGATCGATTACATCGACGGCCAACCGCAGCATCATGCGAAGTGGAGCTTTGAGCAGGAATATTTGACGCTTTTGAAGAAGTCAGGAATCAGCTATGACGCGCGATTTGTGTTTGGATGAAGAACCCTGCCGTCCCTCGCGGGACTCTAGTTCAGATATCATGCCTTCCCAGCGTTGAAACGCTGGGCTAAACTCTCCCGCGCCTTTGGCGCTCGCTTTTTGCGGTCCGCTCCGCCGCATCCAAAGAAAAGCTGTTTCGCCCGCACACACAAAGTCGTGCCTCAAATTACAAAACGCACCCAAACGGCTTCTTTCAAAATCACCCGCGGAGGCGTGCTCACCCGGTTCACCAATTCGAAACTGTTTACTCCGGCGGCGAATAGCTATACAGATTTGTTTCCAGCTCTTCCTCGGCGACGGCGTACAAATCGATCCATCCCTCCAGCGGCAGCGAGTCGACCGGCAAGTGCTCGCGCCAGATGGAAAAGCGCAGGCGAATGCGGCTGCCGTGTTCGGCGCCGATCAGCGAAAACGGGACGCGCATCTCGAAGATCTCTTCCAGCGCCACTTCGATCCCGCTATCCGAGCTGCCATCGCCGCTGCTGAAGGTTGCCAGCGGCGTCGATTCTTCCCCGGTGCACAGCGTCCAACCCCGCACCTCGCGTGCCTCGGCATCCACCGTCAATCGGTACGATTGCGGCGCAACTTTGCGGTCACCGCGAGAAACTTCCAGGTTCACCACCAGACGATAAGCATCGCCCGGAATGCCGTGATGGAAGTCGAGGCGCCCGGAAACCGAATCCGCATTAAGCCCCGCGTACACCGCGTCCAGCAAAAACTGTTTGCCGTGCATGGCGCTGGTGCGCTGGTCGGAGGTGAAGCTGGCCGCGCCCATCCACTCGAAGTAGCCGCTCACCAGGCCGTCAACGCGCGCGCGCACGTACGCGGTCTGCGGAATATAGCTCGGCCGCACCACGCCGTGAACGATGGGCGCGCTCAGCTCCTCCGGCGGAATGCCCTCCAACGCGTGATAAACGTTGGACAGGTGCTTGCGATAGAGCTCGTCGAAGTCGCGGTCGTTGGCCGAGTGATGTTCCGGCCCATACCACCAGTTCCAGTCGCTGCCCTCGGCGATCAGCAACTCCTCCCAGGCAATTTTCCGCTGCGCTTCGGAGACACGATGCGCGTGCCGATCGTAATAATCGCGCGCCTCGGCAAGCAAGTCCCAGGCGTAATTGTCTTCCGGAGCTCCGATCCACACATTGAAGTTGGCATCAATCCACGAGCCCGGTACCAGTCGCTTGAGCTGTCCGAAGTCCGCGTCTTTGTGCCGCGCGATGGCCTCACTGATGGTGACCGGCTCAATCCGCTCATCGCGTTGCAGCGAGTCGTAGAAGTGGCGCAGAAACTCGCGCCCGGATTGCGGATAGTATTCCCACGCATTCTCGCCATCGAGAATGATGGACACCACGGCGTCGCGGCCGGCATCGAGCACCGGCTGCGCCGAGCTTTTGATGTTGTGGATAAGATGATTCGCCGCGTCCGCCGCGGGCATTCCGGAATAGACGAACCCAATCAGGTCCGACAGTCGATGATCGCGAAACACCATGTGCATTCGCGTGTCATCTTTTTCGTAGCGATAGATGTTATACAGCCGTTGCGCGCCTTCCGACGAAAGATGATCGCTGTTGTAACGCGCGAAGTTGAAATCGAGCGAGCGGCCGAGCACGCCTTCGTCGGTCGCCATCCACTGAATGCCTTCGCGGCTGGCGAGCTTCAACGCCTCGTCGGAAACGCTGCCCTCCGACGGCCACAGTCCCTGAGGACGCAGGCCGAAGAGCGCCTGATGCGAATCGAGCGCCAGCCTGATCTGCTGTGCGGCATCGTCGGGACGCTTGAAGCGCCGCGTCGGCAGCGCCAGGCCGGGCGACGACTCAGCTCCAACATTCGTATCGCAAAGCAGCGGCAGGATGGGATGATAGTACGGCGTGGCCGAGAGCTCAATCGCGCCGCGCTGCGCCGCGTCCGCATAGGCGGGCAAGACTTTCGCAACCAGCTCGCGCTCCTTGGCAACGACGAAGCGCTGATCATCGATGGTGAAGTCCTCTCCCTTGTGCACCAGCGCCGCAATGTCGGGTTCGGCAAGAAAAAACTCGTCGAACCAGACCAGCTGCGAGAGCACTTGCAGGTCGGCGTAATCGCGCGTGGTGAAATACGACTCGGCGCCTTCCGGAGTGTCGCTCTTACTGCGGTAGAGCTCCCACAACTCGCGATAGCGCGGATAGCGGCCAATCATGTTGACCGGGTTCGCCTGAAACAAATATCGCAGGGAAAAAGTGCGCTCACTTGCGGTGAGCTCATTCGCCGGTTTTGCTACCAGTTCGAAGAAGGGATCGTGCGCCAGCCCGGAACCGTAGTCCCGAATCTGTCTTACCAGCGACGGAACAAGATTGAAATTCTGATGAACGTGCGGGAACTCGTCGAGCAGCTTCACCATGCCGTAATAATCTTTGAGCGCGTGCAGCCGCACCCACGGCAGGCGATACTCGCCCGTCACCATGTCCTTGTAAAAAGGCTGGTGCATGTGCCACAACAGCACCAGCCTGATTGTTGGGGAAGATTTTCGCGAACCCGTTTCGCTCATGCAGCCGTGCAAGTGTATCAGGCGACATTGACAGCGTGGTAGAGCGCCGCGTCAAGCCCGCTCTGCCTGAAACTCAGGCTACGTTTCTGCTGCGTCCGCGCTTGGATGACGACGGCTGCCGGCGCGAGGAACCTGACGAATCCGTCTCCTCCATTTCCATTTCCTCGCCTTCTTCCTCCTCTTCGTCCTCCATGCCCAGGTTTTCCGGCTTCAGTTTCTTGGAAAAGGCCTGCATCTTCTTTAGTGTCTGCTGCTCCTCTTTCAGGTTCTGGCTGAGCAGCTTCTCCGCTTTCTTGTGACCCATCTGTTGCGCCAGCCGGATGAGCGACTCGTAGGCGCAAATCTCATAGCTTTCCACCTTCTCCGCCGCGCCCACGTTGAAGATGTCCATGATGTCCTCAGCCGGATCTTCTTCCTCTTTGAAGTGGTCATGCTCTTCGATGAGCCCGCGGACGCCTTTGCACTCGACCTCCTCGGGTTCCTCGTCGATCGATTCAAAGACCTGGTGCAGGCGCTCCACCTGCTTCTCGGTTTGTGCCTGATGCGACTGGAACGCCTTCTGCAGGTCGGGGCGGGAGCTCTCGTCGGCCTGTGCGCCGAGCGCCTCGACCAGTTGCTGTTCCGCGTCGAGCATGTCCTGTAATTCGTGAACGAAAAGTTCATGAGCCGTTTGCATATGTGTGGGTTCTCCTCAAACGCTTGGGATGCGGCCCGGGCAGGGGCGGTTGGAAGCAAGCAATCAGCCGCGCAAACTGCTCCAAAAATGAGCTATTCTGAATCTACATAGGTATGTCTCTCTCCGCTGTCATTGTCGACGACGAACAGCTTGCCCTCGACGAGCTCGCCTATCAGCTTCGCGGCCTCGATGTCGACATCGTCGCCCAGGGCAAGAATGGCGTCGAAGCCGTCAACCTGGTCAAGGAGTTCTCGCCCGACCTGCTCTTTCTCGACGTGCAGATGCCCGGCCTCGACGGCTTCGGCGTGATCAAGAAGTTGCTCGATCGCAAGCTGCCGCTGCCGCAAATCGTCTTCGCGACGGCGTTCGACCAGTATGCGGTGAAGGCCTTCGAGGTCAACGCCGTCGATTACCTGCTCAAGCCCTTCGACCGCAAACGCGTCTCGCAGGCGGTCGACAAGGCGCGGCAAAAGCTGGAAACCGCCGGCTCGCCCACCGACCAGATCGGCACCATCGTCAAACTGCTGGAGCAGCAGCAACGCCCGCCCGCAGCCAAAGTCCTGCTGAAATATGCCGGCCGGCTTTTCCTGGTCGACCAGAAAGACATCTGCTACGCCTCGATTGAAGACGGCGTGATTACCGTCGTCGCCACCGGCATGGAAGGCCAGTCAAACTGCCGCACGCTCGAGGAGCTGCTCGACTCGCTCGATCCCAACATGTTCTGGCGCGCCCACCGCTCTTACCTGGTGAACATCAATCGCATTAAAGAGGTTGTGCCCTGGTTCAAGAGCTCCTACCAGATCCGCATGGAAGACAAGAAGCAGACCGAGATCCCGGTCAGCCGCGCGCAAACGAAACGCTTGCGGGAACTGTTCGGGTTGTAGCAGCAGTCAGCGCTCCCCTACCGCTTGCACGCCGGCGGGGACGTCCACCTGCAGCAGCACCTGGCTACCTCTATCCAGCTTCACCGAGTTCGAAGCCGAGCTGAGCACGCCATCGGCGTCAAGTCGCAAGTCCTTGATTCCTACTACACCGACCGACTCCTCGTTCAGCATCGGCACCGTGTGCGGCTGTGCACTGACGGATGGCATATAGGTTGTCCGGGACACATCGTTGCTGTATACGACCCCTCCACCCGTGTCACTCGCCGCACTCAAATCTGGACCCACCGCCCTGATCACCCCGCTAACCACCAAGGTCTTTCCGTCAGGGAAGCTGAGTTGGTCGAATGTAATCGCGAGCGATGACTGGGCGTCGCCCTTGGATCGCGCCTTTGCTTCCGTGACATGACCCACGACCCTGGTCCCGCGCGGAATCGTGTTGCCCTCCTTCAAGGCTATGGGTGCAGCCGTCTTCATGATCACTTCATCGCCAGTTTTGAGTTTCTTGGAGTCCCACAAGGAGGCGAGCGGAGCCGGAATCAGGATGCGCGCCTGCCCTTGGCTGCCGGCGCTTCCGCCGTGCGACCTGGCCGCAGAGGCCTCTTGCGCCAGGCTCTTTTGCGGGAAGCAGGCTGCCCCCGCCAGCAGCATCAGCATGACGGTCTGAAGTGTTCGACGATGGTTCGTGCTCATGATGACCTCCTTTCGGTCAGTTGTCAGGTGATGATTTCTTTTGGTGTGAGGAGCAGATTTCACCTGGATCTATTCCTCACTTCGGCTATGGATCCAATGCTCTATTAGGGCATCAATGACCCACCTCCGTCGGGGCCGGTGACGGAGAACTAGCGGACAACGCTGCGCTCGAATGGAATACGGTCATGAAGCCATTCATACTGGCGGATCCGTTCTTCCCCGACGCAATGCTCACGGTGGTAACGGCGCAAACTTGCCGGGCCGGGTCCTTAAGTTGGCCGTGGTCCGTTGCCTTCTTAGATTGACTGGCGTCCAGAAATACAGTGAGCGTCACTTGTGCCGGCCCGCAGACGCTCGCGCTGGCTGTCGAAAGCTGGAGTTCAGCAGCGACCCTCCCCTGACCCGTACCTATGATCTGGCCGAACTGCATCTCCAGACTTGCGCCGCTCAGAGGATTGCCCGTGGGCGCGGCCGCGACATCATAGCTAATGGACGACCCCGACGAGGGTGTAAGCCATCTCGCTTCGAACAGAATGCAGTCGCTAGATCCCGAAACCTATCTCAGCCTCATGCCCCTCGTGATGCTCACAGTTTCCGCGCATTAATATCCCTCCCCCAATGAGCTAGATACTTAAGGAAATCTCTCCCGGCATGTGTTATTTCCAGCATATCGGTTGGATGGCGTGCTAAAAGGGAATGTACTCGCACAAACTCCAACCAACGATCAAGCGGATAATTCTCGTAGACATTGGGGGATTCCCTTGCTGCATCGTCATAATACTTCTGCGCAAGAGAAATTGGCACGGGTTTTGCAATGCGGTTAATCTCGGTGAGTAGAAGTAGCTGACTACGATAGATGTAAGCCCATACAACGTCATATTGATAGGCGACGAGTCCGACCCCTATGAACCTGGAATAGAATAGTTCCGGGTGCTTTGGATCGTACTGGTTGGCTACGATTTTGATATTGTTTTCAACCTCAGCAGTCAAAGGACTGTAATAAGCTAGCCTGAACCATTCACGCGAGTTAAACGTTACCTGCGGAGTCTGGTTGTGCAGTGCAGAAAGAGAAGGGAAAATAGGCTCGGATTTCTGCATTGACTGCATGGCTATCGTGTTACTGGTTGACCCCACTAGTTTCTTTAGTTCGCTAGCGTGCTCAAGTCTTAACCGCTCGATCTCAGCGGTGTGCTCCTTGTTCAGCCCTTCTATTGCAGTGTTCTTCTCTTGTGTCGTGTGTTTTACCCATTCCGCTGTACGCTGCTCCCACGCTGCATTTACGTCTCTTAACTTTTGGCTCTGCTCACTTACGAGCGTGTCCGACTGCCTCTTCCACTTGTCCAAATCGGATTCCAGCTTGGCAACTTGGTTTTCCGCTAGATTTCGTGCCTTGAGGTTTACGCGAAGCGACCAGATAGACGAACCGATGCTGATCGCAAACAGTACTATTCCGCAAGCAAGCCATCCCCAATGGGGCCACGCGGTGGGACTCATACGCAAATCCCCCGGCTTGATGCCAGCCCACACGAGGATGCACGCAAGCGCCCCAAGAACGAGAATGATATCGGCGCACAACTTCGCCCAAGGCCTAGACATTGGTAACACCCATCTTCCGATTCCTCCTCATCGGAAGTATGTACTTTTGACACTGTGCGTCAAGTATGTCTTGGCCCGAATAAGCCGCTTGTGCTGGTGTTCGAATGAGTGGGACCTGTGCAAGGTCATTGTTTGTCATCCCGAGCGGAAGGCGACATGCTGTTGTCGCCGCAGCCGAGGGATCTGCGGTTTTGTAGGTGGTGGAATGATGTTCGATTCTGCATCAGTCTGCTAACAAGGACGCAAGAACGCCGTAGGCGCGGCGTCACGAACACCCAGCACGGAGATCTTGCGGTTTTTGCACGATCTTTTGACCATGCGGTGACAATCTCGTGACAAGTCCCTGCAGTCAAAAAGCTAGGCTTGCGGCTGCCCTCGACGGTCGCCGTTGGAAGCGATCCAGTCGAACCGGGAGGCGTCATGTACGACACAAGATTGCACCGCGCTGGCTTCTTGATTTTCTCGATTCTGCTCGTCGCGTCCCAGCCGTCATTCGCCCAGGCTGGCCAACTCGATCCGACATTTGGCAATAGCGGTATCGTAACCACGGACTTCGGCGATCAAAGCCAGACGAACAACGTGGCTAGCGCGAACGCCGTCGTCATCCAGCCCAACGGTCAAATTCTGGTCGGCGGGGGGATTCCGGGCCACAACGATTTTCCCATTCCGGCGGTAGCCCGCTATAACGCCAATGGCAGCTTGGACACAAACTTTGGAACTTCTGGCATCGTGTCAATACCGAGCATAGAAGACGTTCCATTCACCGCAATGGCGCTGCAAAGTGATGGCAAGATAGTAGCGGTAGGCGAGAATTTCGTGGCACGGTTCCTCTCAACCGGCGTTCTTGACTCCGCGTTTGGCAGCGGCGGAATTGTGTCGCTGGGAACGGACTTCATTGGCACATCGCCACAGGGTGTGGTTATCCAGCCGAACGGCAGCATTTTGGTGGCAGACCGTTACCTGATCCGCCTTTTGTCCAACGGGCAGTTCGACACCAGCTTCGGGACTGGAGGCACGGCGAGAACCGCTGGTTTTCCCGCCACCGGACTAGCGCTTCTTCCGAGTGGAAAGATCCTGGTTGCGTCCTCGCTTTCGGGAACGAGTGGCTTCCTCTCTCAGTATGAGTCGAATGGCAGTCTGGACACCACGTTCGGAATCGGCGGTCAATTGGCAAGCCCCGGAACTGCAGCCGGGGTAGTACTTCTGGGTACGGGAGATTTTGTTGTCGGCGGTAGTCTGGTCAACAACTCTATTCTTCCGTCTCATGGCGCAGCGATCTCGGGCTTTGCCGTGTCGAGCTACTTGCCCGCGGGAGTCATAGACGCTGGTTTCGGCACCAACGGCGGAAACTTCACGAGCATTTCCGGTTACCCAAGCGTAGCAACTTCGGCATTAGCGGTGCAGGCAAGCGGTGACTTTGTGATGCTGGGCAACGCTACCCAAACCCTGCAGACGGCATTCGCGTTGGCGCGATACACACCCACTGGTCAACTTGATACCACATTCGGAACTAACGGTACGGTGGTTACAACCTTCGGGGGCGGAATTCAAGAACCTTCCGTCAGTGCGAACGGGCTCGCTATCCAGGCAGACAGCAAGATCGTGGTCGTCGGGGGCTATTCGGTGTTTGTGCCCTTCCACGGTATCGACACCGCCTTTAAGCTAGTCCGGTACCTGGGCCAGTAAACAGCACGCTGATCAACGGTTCCAGTCGCCCCGCTGATAGTGGGCGACAACAGGCCATAACGGGTGGCGTCCTACGCGATTCCCGATCATTGTTGGTACCCTACCCAGCACGGTGACGCGGCGCCACCGGGACTCTGACCTTCGTACACCATGCTGCGATGGCAAAGAAGCAGGCGCTCGCGGGTCGCGAAGAGCCAAGTGCCGACTGCTGCCTACTTCTTCTCCCCGTTCATCCGGCTAACCATCTTGGTCACCTTGCTCCGCAGCGAAGCTCGTAGAGATTCGACCGCGAGCCGGTTCTTCCATCCCGGAATCACCAGCCGCTGGCCTTGCTTCATGCCTTCGTAGCCCTGTCGCAACGTCGCGCACGTCAACCAGCAAACGGCTGCGGCCCAGGGTGGTCGAAGTTCCGGCCAGCTCCTGAAAGCCGGTTTCAACTGGCCCGGGACACAGGCCCCCACTCATTCACGGATCTGCGGTTCGATTGCGGTGGAACGATGCGCAACTCGCCAGTGGTGTGCGGCGCGAACGCGAGAGCGCCGTCGGCGCGGCGTCATGATAGCCCAGGACGGAGCGCAGCGGAGTCCTGGGTAGGTATAAGAGGAGGGCCCGAGTCCCGTTGGGACGACAGTCGGGAGTCTGGGCGGCCATTCGCCGTCCCGCGGCCACACCTTATCGCCAGTTACCTGCTGCGAGTGTCGCAGCTGAAGGGGAAATCTCGAAAACGACCCCGCAGCCGTCAATGCAATTTGGCGAGCCACCGCCGGCGGCTGTGCCATAGATGTTCCCGCTCGCGTCCAAGGTTACGCCTGCATTGCTGGGATTCGCCCCGTCGCTTCCACCGGTAAAGCTGTGTAGGACGCTATAGGTCCAGCCATCGACTCCGCGAGCCAGCTCGAAAACGTTACCGAATCCGCCGTTGGTCGTGCCATACAGATTGCCTTGCGGGTCCATTGTCAGCGTGCCTAGCGGTTGTCCTCCCTCGGCCCCCGAGAAGGCATAAATGGTAGTGAAAATCCAGCTGCCATTCTGTGGCGTTAACTCGAAAACCGTTCCACCATCATTGGGGCCATCCATCGAAGTGGTGCCGAAGAGATTTCCTGAGGCGTCCATAACCAGGCCACCCCACGGCCTGGAGCCATTGCTGCCGTCGAAGAAAACCAGAGTATTGAGCGTCCAGCCAGAGCCCGATGGCACGAGCTGGTAAACGAAGCCATGGCCGTTTTCGCCGGCGGTGGCACAGGTGCCATAAAGGTTTCCCGAACGATCGAAGACAACTCCGCCTTCGGGCGAGTCCAAACCGCTGTAGAGAGTACTCTCGGTCCACCCACCACCGCCGGGCGTCAACTCGTAAACCATACCGCCGAGGCTCACCCCATAAATGTCGCCCGATGAAAGAAGGAGAGCGCCTATGGGAGCGTTTCCAAGCCCGTCATTCGTGAAGGCGTAAAGCGGGGTTTTTGTCCATGGACAAAGTGCGGTCTTGCAGGCTGAAGGAGGCGGTTGCAGGCGGAATACGGTCCCGTAGCCGAATTGCCCGCCACCTGAGGAGGTGCTATAAAAACTCCCATCTTCACTACGGACTACCGGCGCTTCGGGATAGGCCCCGTCAGTTCCTCCCTGGAAGCTGTACAACGGATTCAAAATCCATCCTCCGCCTCTATGTGTGAGCTTGAATATGATGCCGCAGCCGGTAGGCGCGCATGCGGGAGAGTAATCACCACCCAAGGTCGCTGAGCCATACAGGTTCCCCGACATGTCGATCGACACGCCGCCGATCGGGGCTAGTCCGTCGTTGGTACCTGTGAAGGTGTGCAACACCGTGAAGGTCTGCGCCTGCGTGACTTGGCTGGTCGCGGCCATCAATGGAAGCACGAGCAGGAAGGCGAAAGCCGTTGACCTGACTGTGCTGCCCACAGTAAACGGAGAATTGTTGGCTGGACTCGCCATGATGGCCTCCTTTTCACAAGCGGCCCGTTCGGAGTTTTGACGCAGGAACTCTACACCGGATTGTGGGCGGGATTCCAGCGGCAGTCGCTAACTGTCGCAATCAGGCCATAACGCAAGTTACGAAGAGCGCTGTCGTCCTTCGGGACTCGCAATCGTTAATTGCCAAGCTACCGGCACTTCGCTTGCGGCTGCGTGCTGGGCGGTGCATCACCTGCGATGGCAACCAGGCAGGTCCTCGCGGACGCGAAGGGCCAAGTGCCGGCTGCTCGCTACTTCTTCTTCTCGTGCATCCGGCTGACCATCTTGGTCACCATGCTGCGGGGTGAGACTCGCAGCGACTCGACCGCGAGCCGGTTCTTCCATCCCGGAATCACCAGCCGCTTGCCTTGCTTCATGCCTTCGTAGCCGTCGTGCGCGACCTGACCCACATCAACTAACAGGCGACTTCGGCCCAAGGTGGCCGCCGTCCCGGCCCGCTCCTGAAAGCCAGTCTCCACCGGCCCGGGACAGAGGCACGTCACCGTGACGCCGGTGCCGCTCATCTCTTCCGCCAGCGCCTCGCTGAAGCTCAACACGAACGCCTTGGTCGCATAGTACATCGCCATGAACGGACCGGGCAGGAATGCCGCGACGCTGGCCACGTTCATCACCTTGCCTTCGCGGGCGCGAATCTGCGGCAGAAAGAGCTTGGTCAGATGGGTGAGCGCCACCATGTTCACCTGCATCATCTCAGCTTCGTTGTTCCAGTCGGTCTTGAGGAACGGCCCATGGCCGCCGAAGCCGGCGTTGTTCACCAGCACGTCGAGCACAACGCCCGCTTCCTGCAGCTCCTGGTAGAGCTCGACCGGCGAGGCCGGATGCGCCAGGTCTTTGGGCGAGATGCGCACGTCGATCTGGTACTGCGCCTGCAGCTCATCGCCCAGCGCGCGCAGCGCGCCGCGATTGCGCGCTACCAACACCAGCCGGTAGCCGTCGCGCGCAAACAGACGCGCCAGCTCCAGCCCAATGCCGCTGGAGGCGCCGGTAATCAGCGCCGTCTTCGCCACCAGAAACGGATTGCTCGCACCCACGCTTCAGTTATAGCGGATTTCGCGAGGATACGGCAGTGATGCGGCGATGCAGCAACCAACGCGATGCCCCAATCGAAGCGCAAATGGAAGAGTGTCATCCCGACCAAGGACTTTAGTCCGCGTGGAGGAACCTGCTGTTCGCCCGCGGTAGGAGGATCGTTTGCGACGAAAAGCAGGTCCCTCCACTCTGCGCCCGCTCGACTCGCAAAGCGAGTCGGAGAAAAGCACGCGGGCGCTCCGGTCGGGATGACAAGGTAAAAAGGAAAGGACGCGGAGAGTGCATCAGCTCGCGTCACTATTTCGCCGCTTGCTTCGCGCCTTTACTCGACTGCAAGTAATTCACGATCTCCCAGCGCTGGTTCGTTGGCAAACCTTTCCACGCCGGCATCCCCGAAGCGGGTTTGCCATTGGTAACGAACCAGAACAGCTCACCCGGCTTGGCAGTGCGCACCGCTGCCGAGTCCAGCCCGGGCGCCGGTCCCATGCCCTGCAGATTATTTCCATGACATTGCGAGCAGTTCTGGCCGTAGAGCTTCTTCCCCTCCGCCGTAGCTGCAGCGTTGCCGGCGTAAGGATCCTTCATCGCGCTGGCTGACGCAGGCGCATTGCGAAACGCGGGGCTCTGCCCGAAAGCCGGTATCCAAAACACGATGGCCGTAGCTGCAAGAATGATCGCTAGCACTCGATTAAGAATAGAAGTACGCAAGTTTTCCTCCGCGCCTCGGCGCATGCTTCCCGGCGGAATCCTCCACCTTGAGGCGACCAATAAATATTAAGACGTTGGATTCAAAATCGTCCCGGTTGGAACCGTCCGCGCCTTAGCCATTACAATCGTAAGTTCCGAGATTTTCCGAGTCATCGCGTCATTCTTATGGATACACCGACCGCAACCACCGAGTCACCCGTCTCAACCATTCGCGAGATCGGCCAGCACGACGGCCAGAGCGTCACCATTCGCGGCTGGCTCTACAACCTGCGCGAGAGCGGCAAGCTGCTCTTTCCCCAGTTTCGCGACGGCAGCGGCATCCTTCAGGGCGTCGTCGCCAAACAGGCGGTCTCGCCCGAGCTGTTCGAATCGATCAAGGGCCTGACCCAGGAATCCAGCGTGATCGTCACCGGAAAAGTGCGCGCCGATAAGCGCGCCCCCGGCGGCTACGAAATCGAGATCACCGATGCAAAGGTCATCCAGCGCGTCAATCCCGACGACCCGTATCCCATCACGCCCAAAGAGCACGGCACCGATTTCCTGATGGAGCATCGCCATCTCTGGCTGCGCTCGCCGCGCCAGGCCGCCATCCTGCGCGTGCGCGCCGAGATCATCAAGGCCGCGCGCGACTTCTTCGACGACCGCGGCTTCACCCTCACCGATCCGCCCATCCTCACGCCCGCCGCCTGCGAAGGCACCACCACGCTCTTCCCCGTCGACTACTTCGACGAGCAGGCGTTCCTCACGCAGTCCGGCCAGCTCTACATCGAAGCCACGGCGATGGCGCTCGGCAAGGTCTACAGCTTCGGTCCAACCTTCCGCGCTGAGAAGTCAAAGACGCGCCGCCATCTCACCGAGTTCTGGATGGTCGAGCCGGAAGTCGCGTATCTCGAACTCGACGGTCTGATGGAGCTGGCCGAGCAGTTCATCACCTCCATCGTGAAGCGCTGTCTGGAGAAGCGCCGGCCCGAGCTCGAAATCATCGGTCGCGACGTCGCCAAGCTGGAGAAGATCGACGCGCCCTTCCCGCGTGTCACCTACGACGACGCGGTGAAGATGTTGCAGGAAGCACACGCCAAAGGCGAACTGGAGAACAAGTTCGAGTACGGCGGCGATCTCGGTTCGCCCGACGAGACGTACATCTCGTCGCAGTTTGAGCGGCCAGTCATGATCCATCGTTATCCCGCGTCGGTGAAGGCGTTCTACATGGAGCCCGATCCCGAGCGGCCCGATCTGGCGCTGTGCGTCGACGTGCTCGCGCCCGAAGGCTACGGCGAAATTATCGGCGGCTCTCAGCGCATGGGTTCCTACGAAAAGCTGCTCGAGCGCATTCACCAGCACGAGCTGCCGGAAGAGTCGTTCAAGTGGTATCTCGATCTCCGCAAGTTCGGCGGGGTGCCGCATGCCGGCTTCGGCATGGGCATCGAGCGCGCCGTGGCCTGGATCTGCGGCCTCGAGCACGTGCGCGAAACCATACCTTTCCCGCGGATGCTGTATCGGTTGTATCCGTAGGGGTGGAGCACCGCTTCAGCGGTGCAGTTGTAGGTTCTATAGAAGATTGTCCTCCCGAGCGGAGTCCGCCGAGGCGGACGCAGTCGAGGGACCTGCTGTTCGCCGGCAGTAGTAGGATGTGTGTGTAGCTGCATAAGCCTAGTCATCTCTTATGGCCTTATTGCGCACATGGTATCTGCTGGTGAGAAGCTCCTGGAGGCAAACGGTTGCCAGCCTATTGCTCCTCGTATTTGTGTTCCTGTTTTGTCCTGTGGCGTGGACAAATGCGGAGCGACTCGCAGCAAAGAAAAACTACTTGGCCGGCCTTGCTGCCCGGTTGTGTGATCCGGCCTTCTGGGAGAAAACATTGCTTGGCCTGGCGGCGTTTGCCGTGCTGCAAGCAGTGTCTAGACTCTTCGTATACTCCTTCAGTCTGTGGGCGGGATCGCTTGGACATAAGCGCCAATGACCCGACTTACATGTCGCGGGGGAGCGAGTTTCCGAAGGCGGAGAATGCCCAAGACGATAGCAAGAATCAATAGGAGCCGAGTCCCGTCTTTGACGGCACAATACGCCTCGAAAGAGAGCAAGTCTTTCGACTCCGCGCCCGCCTGACCTGACCGCAACCGATGCGGTCAGGAAAAACACGCAGGCGCTCCGGTCGGGATGACAAGACAGGGATGCTGTGACGCCTGCCCGAAGGCCGGCTCTACCACATCCCCGCGTTCCGACGCTGCCGCCCCAGCGCCTCGCACGTCTGCCGATCTAGAAGAACAAGATACTTCCCACCGCGACTGAATCCGAAGTCGTGGCCTCGCCGCTATGCGACGACGACCGCGTGTGCGTATACTCGCCCACCAGATTCACCCAGTTGGTCAACTTGTATCGCGCCCCTCCAATTTCCGATCCATTATTGTTCAACAAATCGGAATTCACCTCCCCCGGAGCCAGCGAAAGATGACTCAGTCCGTAGCTCGCCCCTAGCGTGAACTTTCCGGCGAAGGTATAGGTCGGCTGAATGTAGTAGCCATAGGAATTGCGCGTTTGCCCGGTCGGCGTAACCGCGTCAAAGAAGAGCCCGGTCGTGCCCAGCCCCCAGCCATAATAGCCGTACCCAACCAGATCGGCCCCACGCCACGTCACCTTGCCCCCATAGTCCAGACCAGTGCCCTGCGCGCCATTGCCCACCGGCAGCGCCTGGTTCGCCGCGTCACTTTGCAGGCTCTGGGTCACAACATTAGTCCAGAGCTTCACCTTCACCGGATACGTGTCAGGAATCTTGTAAGTCAGCTTGGCCTGGAGTTGCGGTGCATCGTGAGCCGTAAGAACGCCCGACAGTCCCGAGAAATTGACTGAGTCCAGAGGAGTGAAGACACCGATCGCCGCCTGGAATCCAGAAAAGCTCGGTGAGGTGTAAGTAATTTGCGGAATGAAGTCGGTATAGACATAGCCAATACCAATGCGGCCCAGCGAAGTATTCGATGGCGCAATATTGCCGCCCGTGCTGCCCACTCCCAGCAGCGAGAAGTCGTTCAGGATGGCCTCCTGCCCGAACAGCCCAATATCGCGGCCCACCTTGAACGTTCCCATCTTCTTCTTGCCCACAGTTGCGAACTGCTGACGGAAGTCGATGCCCGTCGTGCCCAACGCCGCCGCATTGCCCGCCGAATTCGCGCCGCCAACTCCGCTCACGCTATTCAGGCCAGGATAGAAACCAAACGTCACGCCGATGTCATATCCCATCTGATGGGTCGCCAGGTTGATGGAAAAATTGCCCGGCAACAGGCCGTTGCGCACCGAAGAAGAATCCGTGTTCCCGGTGCTCGCCAGCCCTCCATCAATCACCGTCAGTGGCGACTTACTCACCCGGTCATGATCGTAGAAGCCGTTGATCTCTCCGGAAATCGTCACATCGACCGCGCCGACGTGCACTCCCACTCCCTTGTCCATCATGGTGATGATCTTCGGATTCGGCTGAGGTTCAGGTTTCGCCTGCGCCTCCGGCGCCGTGGCTTCCACCAGCTCGTGCGGAGGACCGGTTGGCGCCCCCGTCGTCGTGCCAGCCGGAGCTATGCGCAGCCGCAACGCATCGTATTGCTGCTGGTTGATCGCCCCATTGGCGTGCAAGACTTCCAGCAACTCACTTAACCCATCGGCAGGCGCGCTGGCGGTTGGGCTTTGCGCCGGCATCAGCGGGCTCAAGATCAGTGACAAAGCGATTATCCGAACTACACCCGAAACGCTCAAACAACGGCGCTCCAATAGTGCGTATGACGAGCGATGTTTTGAATTCATGGTCCCCTTTCGCGATTCCTCCTGCGGAATGCGGTGGCTCCCTCGATTCCTCTGGCGCCGGCGTCGCGACTTCCCGGTGGCTGAAGCGCGACGACCGTCAACGGCAGCGATCCAGTGCGGCTCTTCGAAGTGAGGCCGGTGCGAATGTTCCGTGAAGGGCTCTCTTCCGGAAGCACACCCGTACCTATCCGGATCATCTTCTTGACTTGTCAGTCGCGCGGTGACGAGGGTCAAGCCGCTGTGTGATAGTCCGGGACGCCCTTCTGCTGCACCCGTCGCCGGCTGACCGGCGCTGCCAACCCGGAACTCGCGGGTATACTGAATTCGGAATAGAGTTTGCGCGCGGCCACAGGGCTTGCGGCTCACTTAAAAGGCCCGAACCGGAAGGTCGTCATCCCGAGGGCGCCGCGGCCGAGGGATGTGCAGTTTCGCGGAGCCGTAGAGATTTCGGCTCACTTGAACGGCGCGAACCAGAAGGTTGTCATCCCGAGCGCAGCCGAGGGACCTGCTGTCCGCGTGTGGTGGAATGGTGCGGGTGCCGAAATCGGTATCCGACGCACGACAAGAAAGAGCGCAGCTGGCGCGTGTCATGATCGCCCAGCACGCAGTGCTGGGTGGGCTGTGTTTGACGGTCTCGAGTCCCGTAGGGACGGCACATCTCACGACGACAAACTGAAATAAAACTCACGAACGCTTATGGCCACCAGTCCCATCACCAAACCGCTCCAGAACATCGAAACCAAGCACATCCGCATCATCGGCGTACCCCTCGATCTCGGCCAGTCGCGCCGCGGCGTCGACATGGGTCCCTCGGCCATGCGCGTCGCCGGCCTTGAAGCCAAGCTCGAAGCCCTCGGCTATGACGTGGAAGACTGCGGCAACGTTCCCGTCGCCATGCTCGAAACCGAGACCGAGGGCGACCCCCACGCCAAGTATCTGAACGAGATCACCGAAACCTGTTCCGCCCAGGCCGAGCTGGTCATCAAGACACTCGAACTCGGCAAAATCCCGCTCACTCTCGGTGGCGATCACTCCATTGCAGCCGGCACCGTCTCCGGGGTCGCCGAGTTTTATCGCCGCAACAAGCAGCGCATTGGCCTGCTGTGGATCGACGCCCACACCGACATCAACACACCCGAAACCTCGCCCAGCGGCAACGTGCACGGCATGCCGCTCGGCGCCATCATGGGCCTCTTCCCCTCGCCGCTCACCGACCTCTACGGCTTTGCCCCCAAGGTCAGGCCGGAAAACGTCGCCCTGGTCGGCATCCGCGATGTCGATGAGCACGAGCGCGCCAACATTCGCAAGTCGGGCGTACACGTCTTCACCATGCGCGACATCGACGAGCGCGGCATGCGCGCCGTGATGGAAGAGGCGCTGCGCCTGGTCGGCCGCGGCACCGTCGGCTATCACGTCTCGCTCGATCTCGACTGGATCGATCCCGAGGATGCTCCCGGCGTTGGTACCCCAGTGTGGGGGGGCGCGACCTATCGCGAAGGGCATCTCGCCATGGAGATCCTCGCCGACCACGGCCGCATGCTCAGCTTCGAGATGGTCGAGGTCAACCCCGTCCTCGACGAGCGCAACCAGACGGCGGAACTCGCGGTCGAGCTGGCGCTGTCAGCGTTCGGAAAGAAGATCCTGTAAAGCACCATGTCCACCGAGCGAATCAATTTCGCAAGCGACAACATAATCGCCTACATTGAGATGTGTCGTCGCGAAGAGACATAATCTTCAAAAGCACGATTCGATTCTTTGACAAGCCTGCGGTTATTCGCAGGAAGCGGAATTAACCAGCCGCACCGCGGCGGGATGGGGTTGGCCCGGCGCGTTAGCGCCGGGTACGTGTGCGACACGCCCTCGAGCCGCGTCAGCGGTCGACACCGGTCGGGATGATACCTGTGTTTCGTTAGAATGATCGCGCCAATGTCAACCTTCACCTTCCCGCCTCTCCCCCCACTCCTCAGCACTACTATCTTCGGTACCACAATCAGGTACTACGACGTGGGATCGGGCCCGACACTCGTCCTCATCCACGGCATCGGCGGCGACGCCGATGATTGGGCCTTCTGCCTCGACGCACTCGCCCGCTCCCATCGCGTGATCGCCCTCGACCTGCCCGGCTTCGGACGCTCCGGCAAGCCGCACATCAACTACACCATCGCCGGCTTCGTCGAGATGCTGGAGCGCTTTCTGCGCACGCTTAACCTCGAACCCGCAACGCTGGTGGGACACTCCCTTGGCGGCTGGATCGCCGCCGCCTGCGCGCTCGAGTTCCCTCAGCAGATCGAAAAGCTCGTGCTGGTCGACGCCGCCGGCGTGTGGGGCAACATGACCGAACTGCCCATCGACCTGCACGTCTCGACCCTCGCCCACATGCGCGAAATCTTCCAATTCCTCTTCTACGACAAGCGCCTCGCCACCGAAAGCCTGATCGAGCTCGCCTATAGTGAGCACCTCGAACGCAACGACGGCTTTAGTATCCACAGCATTCTGCAGAACACCAGCGATGGACGCGAGCGCCTGGATGACAAAATTTCTGCGCTCACCGTGCCCACCCTCGTCCTCTGGGGCGAAGACGACGTCATGATCCCGCTCACCATCGGCCGCCGCATTCACGAACTCGTTCCCGGCTCGAAGCTCGCGATCATCCCACAATGTGGGCACCTGCCCAACCTGGAGCAACCCGCGGAACTCGTGCGTCACATCCTGGAATTCGCGCCCAGCTGATCAGTCGCCGGAGATATCGCGCCAGTGATTGACCAGATAATCTCTCGCTACCCGGTCCTGCAGCAAGCTGGGCGGCTGCGGTATGGACCAACATTTAGCAGCTGTGAGCGCCTGGCTAGGCGTCGAAGTTGGCTTTAAGCATGTTGCAGAAGAGTTGTCCTTGCTCGATGGCATCGTCGAGCGCCACATGCGTATGAGGCACGGGATCGAACCACTCCGGGGGCATCGACTGCTTGCCGCACGCCCGATATGGTTTGCGCAGCAATGCCATCGCATAGGTCTTGATATCAATTGCCGAATAGCCGAATGGGTTCTCGCCCGCGAACTCGGTGAGATACCAATAGACGAAGGAAAAATCGAAAGCGGCCGGGTACCCGACAAACACTGGCCGTCCGCCAAACGCCTTGAGCCAGGCAACGTAGCGTCTCAGGGCGACGGCAGGCGCTTCGAGATTTTGCCGGCAGGCCGACCATGCGTCCGGCTGTGTGGCCCACCATGCGGCGGTCTTGGGATCCGGGACCGATGCGGGCAGCGTCTCCAAGTTGGCGGAGAACGTCCCCAGCAGCTCTTTGTCGGCCAGATAGGCTGCCGATCCAATGCTCAGCATGGAGTGTTTTCCCGCAACCGGTCCGTCGGTTTCTATATCCGTGCTGACGTAGATCTCACGCAACGGTGAATCGTTCATGGTCTGCGATGACAGATTGGGGTCGACAGACATGTTCACAAATCTCCCAATTGATCACATCAAAACGAGCAAACCCAATCCGGGATACAAATCTTCCTCGCCTCCATTTAACATGGATGTCAGGTGACCCATGCCCGAGGATCCTAAGCCCGCCCCCGAAACCCCTCAGCCACCCGATGCCGCCAAGCACGTCGCCGAGGCACATCGCATCCTGAGCGCCCTGCAGTTGCCCCTCGACAAGCATCCCGAGCTGGGGCGCGCCATCGACAACCTCGAACTGGCGCTCAGCATCCTGACCACTAAGACTGGTGGCATGCTGTAGCCTTGTTTTGCCGGCAGGATTGCCATTATCTGCCATCCAGCTCGTACCACCATAGCGTCGCATTCTGGCGCTTGCGCACTGCTCTGCTCCATGCCATTCTTCCCTGGCCGTCATGGTATAGACCCGTGTCTTGCTTGTGTTGCTCCTGGCTCAAGGCCGATAGGAGCGAACGCATCGAACAGTTCGCGGGTCTATTTTCTCTGTTCAGGGCATCTTGGTTGTTGGACGCTGTTGCCAACCGACTAAGGTTTGAGCTTTAGAATCTGGTCCACACCCGCCGCGATTTTAGATACGTCGGCGATGACCTTGTCGACATTCTTTATGTCGTTAATCACCTGCTGCAGGTCCTTACTTGCCGCATTAATCTGCGTGGTAAGGCTTTGAAACGCCGCATCGGATGCAACGATATCGGCCTGGACCAACGCGCGCTGCAGGTCGTCGAGATGCTTTCTGAGAGCGTAAAGTGTTTGCCACCTTGGATCCGACATGCTGAACGTCGGGTCCGCTAGGACCGAATCGATCTTCGTGATGACGTCACCAATAAGCGTTACCAGTTGAACTAGAGTCATAAGTTAGTCCCCTTGTCCTACTTGCTCGCCTGAACCAGCTGTTGTATAGCTTCCCCTAAAGGCTGCGCCGCAGAAATAAACGCTTGCACACTATCTCTTAGTTGCTGCAGGTTCTGCGGAGTATTCGGCGCATTCACATACTTAACCAGACCCTCGTGCGCCTTTTTCATTTTGTCGATTGCCGGTGCTGGATTGGCGGCGGCCAGCGTGGTTTGATCGGCGCGCCATGCCTTGATTCTGTCCGCCAGGGCCAGTAGAGAGGCCGTATCCCCTCGCGTCTGCCGGCACCCGACCTGGCCTGAAGTGCTGGAATCCGACTGCGAAGGTTGTGCCGGACTCACTTCACAGTCATAGTCTCGCAATAGCTGAAGACCATAATCGCTTAGTTTGGTGCGCTGACGTTCATAGGAATCCTGAGCGTCGGCTCCAATTAAATCAATGAGCGCCGTCACATCCTTGTCAGTGCTATTGACTGAATTCCGGATTTCCGTGCGTGCTTTGTGCTGCAGGATAAGTTCTGCTACCGCGCCGATGCCGCTGGCTGCCGCTCCGGCAACGCCGGAAAACTTTGCATCGAAGGCAGTCGCCTGTTTCTGGTCCTTAATCTTGTCGGTCATCTTGCTGGCCGCATCGTTGGCTAGACTCTTAAGGTTTGTGCTGCAAGTCTTGGTGTCGGCTCCTACCGTCGCATCTTCCTTGCCAGCAGCCAGGGTAGCCAGATTAACCGTGTACTTCGAAAGCGCATCCAGAGCGTCGGTGCGAAGTTTGATCTCCTCCGGCGTAATAATCGTCTGTGCGTCGATCTGTTTGGGATCGAGAGGCTTCTGCTCGAATACCTGCTGGTTAATGTAAATGTCCTGCTCGATCGTGTTCTCGTTGGCCAGAAACGCGCGCTCCGCGGAAATCACCGTATTCGAAGCATCTTGAAAACCTTGGATAGGCTTTTGGTAGTCTTGCGGACCGCACCCTGAGGCCGCCATTAGAACTATCGTGATAGGAACGGCCATCCACTGACTTGCGGCACCACGGCGTCGTAACCAGGTCATAGTTTCGATCTCCTCAGGAAGTCTAGGTCAGCAAAGGAAGCCGTCCGGGTATTTTACGGAATGTCCGGCAGAATACGACTTCAATCTCGGCTCAAGCCAGGTTGGGCTCGTAATGTGGAAGCAGGCGGGCCTTGCGAACTACGGTAGGCTGCTCCCCATCAAGAACGGTCCGGGAATCCGACCCACTCTTGGTGAAGCATCGAGACTCTACAGTCAGTTCAATCAGGCGTCAATAGCCAAAAAGTGTACCGCTATTTCGACAAGCGTGGCGCGTCAACCAGAAGCACCCCACTCATCCGTGGCCGGGACCATCTTCCGGCCCTTCCGGCAGCTTCGGATGAGTGGGTACTTCATCACCTTCACTTCAATACATTCTTCGTGTCGGTGCCCAGGTCCTTCACCCCGACTGCCGTCTTCTCTCCGGCCTTCTCGGTGTACTTCACCGAAACCTTGGCGCCTTCGGATACTCCGTCGCCGACATCTTTACCTGTCGTGGTCGCCGTCTTGTCCGTCCACTTGACGGAATGATCGACCCCATCCGACGTCTTCACCACCATGGTCTTAGTGCCTTTGTCTACCGACTTCACTACGCCCTTCATGACGTGCACGACGTCCTGAGCCAGCGCACCCTGCCACATTCCTATCACTAACACGGCCGCCAGCGCGACGCGCGACTTGATTGCAAACGACATACCACCTCCAGAAATTGGCTTACTTTTTTATTTTACCGTGAACCGGCGGCCTTCTACGAGCGTACCTGGGCAAGAATGGAATGCACCACGTTCAGCGTCTGCGCCGACGAGAAAATCGCTTTTAGCGTCTCTTTGAATTGCTCTTCATCAGCCAGACTCGTGCTCTGATTCAAATACCGCACCATCAGTGGATAGAAACTGACATGGTGCGATACCTCAAACAACTGGTATTTATAGTTAAGCGTCGGCGCATTAAGATAGAAGTGATGGACAAACATAGTGCCGACTGCCTGGGTGACGATTTCGCCCATCACCAGGTTCTTAGTCTTCTGGCCCAGCAGCGCCGCCTCCTCCTTAAGAATAATGACAGGAGTCGTCAGCTTTGAGTCGGCAATATTCGATGGCCAAAGATCGTCAGGCATAATCAGTGGTTAGTGGCTAGTTTGAAATTGCATATTACTGGTCGTGAACTCCGCGTGCAACATAGTTCGTCTGCCGCCCGCGACTGCGTTAACGAACCGCTCGTTTTTTTCTAAAAATCCAGTTCCACCATCACCGGCAGATGGTCCGATCCTACCGACTTATCCGGACGCCCATTCGCCACCAGCGGCACTCCATCTACTTCGGTGACAATTCGCACATGCTCAGGCGCAAAATCCCCCAGCAGCGCAGGCCGCAGCAGCACCTGATCATACATGTTCCAGAAGTAGCAGACCGCCTCGGCGCCATCATGATAGTACGTGCCGCCCGCATCGCCGCGGTCGCCCATGTGGCTCCACATCGGATTGTAGAAGAAGCGATAGTCTTCGCGTCGCACCGTCCGCGAGAAGCGACGCGCCACCTGCCGGCTCATCACCGCGTGCAGCCCGCCGCGCGCGCCCACCACACCCGGCTCAAACGGATTCATGTTGAGATCGCCCAGCAGCAGCGTGCGCCGATGTCCCTCGCTCTTCTCCGCGTCCTCGATCAGCCGCTCCAGATGCACCGACTCGAACACCTGGCTGTCGTCGGAGAAATTAATCTTGCTCGGCAGATGCGCGCCCACCACCAGCAGCGAGTACCGCCCCGGCAGCTTCAGCCGCCGAATCGAGATGCGATCGGTCTCGACCAGCGGAGGCATCATGCCGGCATCGAAACGCGTAAACACCCGCAGCCGGTCGCAATTGCTGAAGCCAAACTGATACTCGGTGCGCTCGGCGTTCAGCGCCTCCATCATGTGCCACGGCTCGGTGCCGCACTCCGCCAGAATAAAGACGTCGATCAGCTCCTGCCTCGCCAGCCCACACACCAGCTCCCACCGATCACACTGATTCAAATTCCAGAACAAAAACTTCGGCACAAATAAAGGGTAGCAGAGTGTATGTATTCGCCTATATATAATTGTTGAGCGGATAGTAGAGACCAGTACAATCAGCGATGATTAGTGAGTAAATCACCACTTCAGCGCCATTGACATTCAATAAATCTGACCGCACAATCGTGGGACCTTAGATTTGCTGTTAGACAAGAGGGTGCAGCCACTTCGTTCGTCCCGCTCCCCTGCCCTGCTTGGCAGCATTTTTATGCTGCTTTCCGCAAGACATAAGTCAGTGACTGAGCCTTAGTGGCTTCGTTGCATTGTGCTCAAGCGATGCAAATTGGAAGCTCGTGTTGTCGGGAGATTAGCGTCTCCTCTGAATAGCGCGCGGGTGCGGGCAAATGAGTACCAAGCATTCAGGTTATTACAAAAACGACCATGACACACTCACGACGGTCATTAACAATATCATTTGCTAGGCTGACATTCTTCCTTGCCGCGAGCTATCCGTGTGCGGCCAAGGACAAAAACCCGAAACAGCAAGTCAATACGGCGCAAATGCAGTCGCAGGCGACGGTGACAGATGCAGCCCAGGGGGCTGCTAGCAGCTTTGCCGACTATAGCGTGTGTTCGCTACCGCCCTATGCGCAGGACGCTTTTCGAAAGGCTCTGAAAGTAGGTTTTTTTGCGCAAAAGGCCGTGGACGCACTGACTGCAGCGTACAATGACGAAATTTCAAAGGGCGTTCTCCCAAAGAATTTCCCGTCTTCAGATGCCGCAAAGGCGAAGGTAGAGAGGCTTTTTGACACGAGTAAGACATTCACAATGCAAGAGATTTTCAGTGAAATCGTCAAGAACACGGATCCTGACTTTAAGCCCACGTCTCCAGATAAGACCTTGAAGCTGACGAAAGAGGAGGCCAATGCTCTCCTCGAAGCGGTCACGGATACGGCTGCTCAATTCGCACCGGCGAACCCACCGGAGCACATACTCTGCTCCGAATCAATACTAAGTTGGAATGAAGCATCGGACGTGGTCGGTCGTCGTGTGGCGAACACCTACATTGTCATCCAAGTCGTAATAAGAAATCTCAGTGCGGATCATGAGTTTCTCCTGCACGACGTCGAGGCTCTTTTGAACACTGGCCGCTTCTACACGACGCACGATCACGATGTAGTGCGCGGAGTGGCTGAGATGATGCAGGCAACATCTCCTCGGAATGTCGCAATTAATACAGCTACCGCAATCGGTACTTCGGTCGGCGCGGCGTATGGCATTCTCAGTGTAAACGCAAAAGTAGGTTTGAACATTTGGCAGTCGGGGGTTATTCCTGGACTTAAGGTGATCTTTCCGGACAATACGATCCGTCAGGTCGCTCGGATCGATAGTTTAGCTTTCTCGCCAGGCGGATCCACGATGGTCATTCCAAAGAATAGTGCTGTTGGGGTACTGGCATTTTTGCCCCAGAAACAATTCTTGTGGCCCTGTGTTGAGAAGCCACCAAGCAGTAAAGATAATAGCGGCACTTCAAAATCCAAGAACGCGGGGGGCGCACAGCAATCTGCTGACTCGGCGGGGAGCGCTGAATCCGATCTGCCCAATCCATACGAGTGTGAACCGACGCCCCAGATCCGCAATGAAAAATGGTTGAAAGTAAAGCATCGGGATAAAGAACTGAAAGACCTAGACTCCGCCCAGATGAATCGCCTGCAACAGTCGATCGAGGTCCTTGTCGCTGGCGTTCATGTTCAAGAAGTCACGCCGACTGGCACTATCACCGACTTCACCTGTGATTCTTCAGTACAAGAGATGTTCAAGGACAGTTCCGTCACGTGCAAGGTCAAGGGGACTAACTTGGACAAGGTCGCAACGATAATACTGCTGGATCCCGCCAGCGGCGCGAACGGATCGACAGCTCTTGGTACAGTTCAGGCGAACGCCGGCGACAACACGGCGGGATCGGTTTCTTTCCCGGCATGTCAATTAAACAACCTGACTAAATCAACTTATCAAGTTTCCATCGTGGCGACGGGCGGCAATTTAGTTCAAAAAGCCACCTTCGCAAAAGGTGCGGATGCTCTCGCACCAACCTGCACTGCTGCGGTTAATGGAAATGAAATCGATTGCGGCGTGTCAAAAATGAGTGCCGCCGAGACAGCGCTGATCGACAGCGTCACCCTTTCGCAATATAACGGAACTACCTTCAATCCGGCGATTGTGCCCCAAAAGCTTGATTCTGCTTTAAAACCAGCTTTCAGGGACCCGGGTATCAAGTTAGTCCTGACGGGAGTGCTTCCGAGCACTGTCACCATGCAAGCACTGCAAAAATCTGGAGGGGCGGCTATCGATACGTGTGTGACACCAACTCCCTTGGTGAAGAAATAGTTCTCGACTTCCCGTGCGCCGAGCAATGGTCCCCGATTCGGAGCGGGCATCGTTTGGCTCAACTCAACTGATTTTCGCGAAGCGTTCTATTCAGGAGGGCCGTTTCCATAATACCCAGTCGGGGATGGCCGGGTGGCACAGGGGAGGCGCTGTTTCGAATCAGTGGGGCACCAGCCCGAAGCCGGGGCCCCCCACAACCACACCTTTTGCGGTGGGTGGGGTGGAGGAGCGCGGGATGGTTTGAGCCCCGGCGCGTGAGCGCCGGGTACGCCGCAAATAACCACCCGACCCGGGTCAGCCGGGTCCCCAGAAAGCGCTGGGTTTGCGCTTGCTGGGGTGGAGCGGCACCATCAAACGAGGTATTCGCGTTCGTACTTCACGCCTGATTTGTCGAGCAACGCCATGAGCTCCTGCTCGTACGTTCGCCGACTGTGTTGCCGTTCCTGGTCTGCGATATACGCTCTCACCAGCGGCACCTGCGAAGGACTAACGCTGATTGCGGCATACCCATCCTGCCAGGCGAAATGCCCGGTCGTCTCGCCCATGTACCGCGACGAGTTGGCCTTCAGGTCACGAATGGATTCACTCAGGCGCCGAACCGCAGGAATACGCAGGAGCAGATGAACGTGATTCTGGGTCCCGCCCGCCGCGAGCAATTCCATCTGTTTATTGCGCGCGATGCCGCGCAGGTTCTTGATGAGCCCGTCCAGGTCACGAATCATGGGTGCGCGATGCTTGGTGCTGAAGACAACGTGAACGAGATTGAGCGTGTAGGTGTGCGCCACGACCCAACTGTGAAAGATGTTCGCCGGCGCGTCGGTGAGCATGATCACACCGGGCTGTGCCGCCGCTGACGCGGCTCGCTCGGTGTTACTTCTGCAAACCCGGCGTTGACACGCCGGGCTCACACCATCCGGGCTTTATCCTTGGCATGCAGACCCTCTTCCGCCCCTGCAGGCTTTAACCCTGGCATGCAGACCCTCTTCCGCCCCTGCGGGCTTTAACCATGGCATGCAGACCCCTTCCGGCCCTGCGGGCTTTATCGCGGCCATGCGAATCCCCTTCCGAACGGCCGCGTGGTGATGGCTCGTCTTCCCCTCTGGTGATCTTTGCGACCGAGGTCTGCGATGTTTATGCGTGGGACACGGATCCGTCGCATTCGCATTAGGACAGCCGCAACGCGGCGGGATGAGGTGAGCCCGGCGGGCGTCAGCGCCGGGTACGCGGTAAGAAAGGCCCCGAGCCGCGGCAGCGGCGTCATTACTTCCGGCACGCCGCGCAATACCCGCCGATCTCAAATCGCGCCACGAGAATATGGAAGTGGCAGTCGCGCTCGACTTGGCCTTTGACGCGGTCGAAGAGGTCGCTTTCGAACTCCTGCACCTTGCCACAGCGCAGGCAGGTCATGTGCATGTGGTCGCGTTGCGGACGGCGCTCGTAGAAGTGGCCCTCGCCTTTGACGTGCAGCAGGTCGAGCTCGTCGACCAGGCCGTGGCGCTTGAGCAGGCCGAGGGTGCGATAGACGGTGACGCGATTGATGTTAGGATCGACGCGAACCGCCTTGCGCAGGATCTGCGCGGCGTCGAGGTGCTGCGTGGCGGTCTCAATGATACCGAGAATGACGCGGCGCTGGCGGGTCATGCGGATGCCGCGTGAAAGCAGCGCAGTCTGCAACGCGCCTGGAGTTTCGGTCTGCGGAAAAGGCATAAGAAATCAGGCTCCCCAAGAACGGATTCGGCCGGAATAGCTCCGCATCACGACGTTGTCACTTTGCAACCAGCACAGCTCTACGCGGCCTCGAAACAGCACATCTGTCGCCGGCTGAAGCCGGCTCTGAACACGGAACTAAAACGGCTCTTCGGCCCGACTGAAGTCGTGCCCTCACTCATGTCCTTCCAAGCTCGGAGCCTCTTGGCAGCCTGTGAAGTCGCGCCCCGACTCATGTCCTTCAAAGCTCGGAGTCTCTTGGCTGCTTGTGAAGTGGTGCCCTGACTCATGTCCTTCCAAGCTCGGAGTTTCTTGGCAGCCAGTGAAGTCGCGCCCTGACTCATGCCCTTCCAAGCTCGGAGTCTCTTGCAAGTCTCTGAGGCTGCGGCCTGGCACTTGTCCTCCGAACGCGCATTTTTTGGCAGCCTATGAAACACGAAAACAAATGCCCCGTCCGCAGGGTCGAGGTCGTGCTCTGACTCATGCCCTTGGAGCCCGCCGTTCGCCAGCAGCATGCAAACCTATCCGGGAATGAACGGCGCTTCGGCATGACTGGGAGCCTGCCCTGAGCGCAGCCGATGGGTTGTGCCCCGACACTTTTCAGCGCCGAGTTTGCGAGGCCGCCGTACATGTCGGTCCTGCTGAGTTGCACTAAGATGCAATCCTGTTGCAACAAAATCTGGCACGGTCGCTTGTGCTTCTTCCCAGTCCTAGCGTTAAATAGAAGAGTAGTTAATGCAACTGCGTTGCAACTGTAATCTCAGTCCTAAGTATAGACTTCGGCCCCTTGGCGGTCAATTCCAATTCATAAACGAGGTGGGTCAGTTTGAAATTCGATCCGTTAGCGATGCAGGGTGGAGCAGCTTCAGTCGTGCATATCGCCGAGTTCGGCGCGCCTGAGCCGCCAAGAACTCGAAGCCGAAGCCGGTTTCGGCCACAGGGGATGAACGCCATATCAACCCGACTGAAAGCTTGCCCTGAGCGCAGCTGAGGGGTCGTGCTTAATCCTAAGGGTCCCCGGACTCGTGATTTCAAAGCAACTCATACTTCATAAGCGAGAGTCTTGATGCGTAATCAGCGATGCACCAGCGACACACCCGCACCACGAGCGGCCTGGCAGCGGCGAGCACTTTGCTCGACCGCGCCAGCTGTCCTGCTCATGATCATTCTGGCTTCGTGCCTGGCGCGGGCGCAAGAGAAGCCCTACTTCGTCACTTACTCGCAAGACATGGAGGAGCCCGGCAATCTCGACATCGAGAACTACAGCGTAGTCGGCAATCCCAACCAGGCGAACGCGTTTATCGCGGCGGACATTGAGCTTGAATACGGGTTGAAGACGTGGTGGACCACGGAGTTTTATCTCGACGGACAGGCCACCTCGAACGAGAGCACCATCTTCACCGGCTTTCGCTGGGAGAACCGCTTTCGGCCGTGGCTGGGCGAGCACCGCGTCAATCCCGTGCTGTACGCCGAGTTCGAAGATATTAATGGAGCAGATAAGACGCTGCGCGAGGTAGTGGGCAACGACGGCGCGCCTGACTTTCTGGTTCCCAATGACCTGGCGCGCCAGGTCAAGCAGCGTGAGCTGGAACTGAAGCTGATCCTGGGCAGCAATGTGCATGGGTGGAACTTCAGCGAGAACTTCATCAGCGAAAAAGATTTCGCGGATAGTTTTTGGGAGTTTGGGTACGCGCTGGGGGTGAGCCGTCCACTGCAGCTGGCCGCCAATGCGCATGAGTGCGTCTTTTGCCGCGAGAAGTGGACGGCAGGCGCAGAGATGTACGGCGGACTGGGGACGACGGACAGTTTCGGCACGCATCTGACGTCGCAGTATCTGGGGCCGACGGTGAATTGGACCGCGCCGAACGGGATGACCGTTGCCTTCTCGCCACAGTTTGGATTAAACAGCTATAGCGTCCCAGTGCTGTTTCGGTTTGGGGTGTCGTACGAGATCCAGGATCTGTTCAGCCACTTTCATAAGTAGTCTTGGCGGGGGTATGGGATTCAAACGAACGTTCGTTATTCTTATCGCGATGGCAGTCTCTGCGACCGTGCTGTTCGCGACTTCAAATGGCGCCTGGCTTTCGAAGGTGCCGGCGCGTGAACATGACAAGGCGAATCCGTATCGCGGCCAGACGGACGCGGTGCAGGCAGGTCAGAGAATATTCAAGGATCACTGCGCACATTGCCATGGCGACGATGCCGAGGGCACCAAGAAACGGCCATCGCTTCGTACCGATCGGGTGCAGGAACAGGCAACCGATGGCGACCTGCATTGGCTGTTGACCAACGGCAGCATGGGATACGGTATGCCGTCGTGGGCGAAGCTGGGCGACCCCCAAGTGTGGCAGGTGATTATGTATGTCAAGTCGCTGCACGTCGACCAGGCGGCGCGCTGAATGCGGGTGCGCTGGCTGAAGCGGGCGGGGATCGCGATCGCGGTGCTGCTCGGAGTTGCGCAGCTGGTTCCGGTGTCGCGGAGCAATCCGGCGGTCAACGCTTCGGCAACGATTGAAGCGAAGGAGAAGCTGCCGTCGGCTGTGCAGGCTGTGTTCCAGGGAAGCTGCGCGAACTGCCATTCCAATCAGACCGAGTGGCCGTGGTACAGCAGAGTGGCGCCGGTGTCATGGATGGTCGCGCACGACGTCCGGACCGGGCGGCGGCATATGAATTTTTCCGAGTGGGGTAGCTATTCATCGGAGAAGCGTGAGCAGCAGCTGGAGGAGATCTGCGAGCAACTCACGAATGGCGATATGCCGGATCCGAAGTATCTGTGGCTACACCGCGCCGCGAAGCCGACGCAACAACAAGTTGACGCCGTCTGTCGCTGGGCAGAAGACTCTCGTCGGTATTGAACGGGGTTGCCTGGCAACGATTGCGAGATCGGCGTCGGGTTCTCGGAATGCCTTTTCGAGTGTCCGGGTCGAAAAATGTTCCACGTGGAACATTTTTCTGGTGGAGAGGCTTCTGCGCCTCGCATCCGGGAAAGCCGCTGCCCCTCCCGCAGAAGCCTGACTCGCACGAAAATGTTCCATGTGGAACATTTTGGCGCTTGATGGACGAACGCCTCGTCTCGAGGCTGAATTTTCCGCCGCGACGAAGGCTCCTTCCCCCCCGCGGGTGGGGCCTTCCTGAACCTCCTTAAATTGTTCCACGTGGAACAATTCTGTGGGGCACGCCCTGCAAGGGAAGGGGCTTTGGACCCAGATCGCGGCTTTCCTGCGCTTTTCCACACCGCCTGGTCTCCGATAGCTTCTTCAGAATTAGCCGCTTCCGTCGCTTCGACCCGACTTTGCACAGCTTTTCCTCCGAAAATCGCCGCCCATCCATCCCCTCTGCTTGCCCCAGAACCCCTCTCGGCTCTAACCTGCTAATCGGACACATGGCACGCGTCATCGCAGTCACCAACCAGAAGGGCGGGGTCGGCAAGACGACGACCGCCATCAACCTCGCCGCATCGCTCGCTTCGCGCCAGGCGCCGACGCTGCTCGTCGATTGCGATCCGCAATCCAACGCGTCCAGCGGACTCGGCTTCGCGCGCGACCCCGACCGCCCCAACACATATAAGGTAGTGATGGGCGAGCTCGCCGCCGCCGACGCACTCCATCCCACCGAACTCGAGCACCTCAGCGCGATCCCTTCGCACAAAAATCTGATCGGTGCCAACATCGAACTGGTCACGCTCGACTACCGCGAGTACCGCCTGCGCCACGCACTCGAGCCCATCCGCTCGCGCTTCGAGTTCATCGTCCTCGACTGCCCGCCGGCACTCGACCTGCTCACGCTCAACGCGCTCGTCGCCGCCGACTCGGTCCTCATTCCAATGCAGGCCGAGTACTTCGCCCTCGAAGGTGTCACCGAGCTGCTCGACACTATCGACCGCATCCGCCACAACCTCAATCGCACGCTCGCCGTCGAAGGCGTGGTGCTCACCATGTTCGACGAGCGCACCAACCTGGCGCAGTCGGTCGCCGCCGAGCTGCGCAACTTCTTCGGAGAGCTGATGTGCACCACCGCGATCCCGCGCAACATACGCCTCGCCGAAGCGCCCAGCCATGGCAAGCCGGCGATCCTCTATGACCCCAACTCGCGCGGCGCGCAAGCCTATCTTCAATTGGCCGACGAGATCAGGAAGCGAGTGAAGAAGCAGCTAGCAGTGTAGTCCCACAATGGGGTATATACCACATTGTGAGATTAGCCTGCGCCCCGCAATCCTATCGGGATCATAGACGGGTGACGGGTGGCCCACCCAAGCTTCGTTTGCTTGGGTGGGGGTTCTCAGGTCTTGTCCTCAAAGCTGACCGGAGTCGCGAGCTGCACGCGCGGCACCATCCCCATCCGCTCGCGCTTTCTTCCCGTCCAATCCGACTCTATTTCGACCACGCCCTCTTCTCCTGTCAGGTAATGGCGGAAGCTACCCCAGGCCCAGTCCTGAGGTGCTTTCACCAACCCACGCACCACCGGATTCCAGTGCATGTAACTCAGCTTCTCCAGCCGTTTCTTCCTGGTATATACATTGAAGTCATAATAGCGCGCCTGCCAGAAGTGCTTGCGACCGGCAATCAGGCGTCGCGCCACCGACTGCTTCAAGGCTTGCAGAGCGGTCGCCAGCGACGCGCGTTCCGGCTCGCTGACGAGCAGATGCACGTGCTCGGGCATGATGACATATCCGCTAACCCAGAAACCGTACTGCCGGCGCGCCCGCTCCCTTCGCGTGCGCACTCGTCAGCAGAGCTTCCCGTCGGTAGCAAGTGAAGGTCACGAAATGCAGATCGCCGGATTGCTGGTAGCGCCTGAGTCCCCAAGGCATAGTTGGAGAGTAGTGGCGATGGGCAGCTTCTGTCTGTGACGCAACACCCCCACCCAAGCAAACGAAGCTTGGGTGGGCCACCCGCCCTATAGTAACTCGCTTCCTCTGATTTCGTCTTAGCTTCTTAATCCTGAACAGGTTCCCCAGCAGCAACCCTGGTTACTCCGCAGCTCCCAACCTGGGGTGACGTGTCTCTCTCCCTCTCAACCTCTGTCTCTCAAGCCAATCGCTACCACTCACCGTATTAGGACAACCTCTAAGCCCCGAAATTCGAAAAGGCTGTGAGTAGATAAACAAACCCCATCAACACTCCGCTGATGATCAACATAACCCGCTGCAGGCCGTTGCTGAACAGCCCAGCAACAAATGCCACAATAGTGGAGGCGAGCCCGATGGTACTAAGGAGAAAAATAACACCTTGCTTCGCCTGTGTTAGAACCGAAGGATTACCTAGCATTTGCATTTCGAGCACAGCGATTTCGGCCACAACTGCCACCAGGCCGCCCCCAAAGCCCACGAATGCAATTAAGTGCTGACGATCCACTTGGCGTTTTTTCCAGCTGCCCCACAGGCCAATCAGAACAGGTGGAGCGAGCAAAACTGTGACAACAAAAAGAACGGCCATAGTCTTCTGCTACTTGATTAGCTCTAAAATTGAAAATAAGGGTTCAGCTACCCAGCTATGGGTGTTCCCCATTCTCGGCCCATTTATCTGTCGCAGACATTGCTGCAGCTCAAAGTCACAGGTTGCAGTACTCGTATGTGTTACACGAGCGTTGGAGTAACACAGGTCGTGTTCCATGTAGCAAGCATCCTGTGCATCGATAGGCGGTGACAGATACTGCTTCTCTTGAGCCGTAAGGCTTTCATACGGCTTAAATTGACCCCCGGTCCATCCTGGACCACCCCAGTTGCCGTAATATTTGAAACAATTCAGGTTTGGAAAATGGCAATACCAGGGCGTCGCAGGCAGAAATGGCCACGCTATCCAAGTGTGAAAGGTATACGGATCGTCATCATTTCCGTTGCCGCTGGGATTCGGATTGGTGTAGGGATTGCTTGCGCTGCCCACGCCTGACGGCCCATTGCTGCCGCCGCCCCACCCACCGCTACCGATGCCATCGAGCACGTCCCAAATACCGGTAAGGAATACAGGCCAATTGAAAACTAGAGAGTTGCCTGGTCCTTCCGTCCACCCTCCAGAATAATCTCCAAATTCTCCCGCTCCCCAACCATATCCCGCTCCGTTCCCGTTGTCGTTCACGTCCCAAGCACAGCCGTCCTCACTGGGACAATATTTCTTCAACCCTAGAGGGTCTATGGCATTCCGGGGATTGTTGCCCACATAGGCATAACGATTCCATGTCTGCGGATTAGTGATGTCCACCGCTCCTATTCCTGCCGGGTCGGGCACCATCCAGCGCCCTTGCGCCGAACTCTGCTGGCGCAACAGGAAGTCGTAGATACCCGTACTCCCGGCCAGCGCGTCCTGGGTTTGTCCGGTAAAGACGCGGTCGGCTGCTCCGGTCTCGGCGAAAGCTTCGCCGTAAGGCGCGAAGGCGCGGCCGCCGTAGAGGTTGCCGTTCACATCGAGCTGCAGGCGCGAGGACCCTAGCCAGTCAGCGTGGCGATAATATTGCAAGCCGCTAGCGTTGTACACTGCCTGCACGCCCGCCGCGAGCGGCACCGTGTACCGCACCACCGACGCCCCGTTCATGAAGGCAAAGGTTTGGCCCTGGGCATCGTAGACAATCTGCGCGGTAGTGCCGTTCGCCGTCCAGTTCACGGGGCGGTTGAAGGCGTCGTACACAACACTTTGACCACTACCCGCGACAATAGGGCGTCCCTCGGCATCGTAGCTGTAGGAATTCGAGCCATCGTTCGACATATTTCCCATGGCGTCGTAGCTGAAGCCGTTGGCATGGTTGTTCGCGGTATTGTAACCGGGATTGAAGACCACGCTCCCGGACTTCGTGATGTTACTCCACTGATCGTAACCGAAGGACTGGTACCAAAAGTTAGGGCAACTGGCCGGCGGGTAGCCCATCCTAGCCTTCCTTTGGCTAGGGTAGGGATTCTCTCTGGTACAACGAAAACGTCAGCCGTTCCGGTCAGTTTTGGCGATAGCATCTGAAAAACCCCGCCGAAGCAAACGAAGCTTGGGTGGGCCACCCGCGAAAACGTCAGCTATCCGGTCAGTTTTGGCGATAGCATCGGAAAAGCCCCATCCAAGCAAACGAAGCTTGGGTGGGCCACCCGCCCGCACGTCGAGGGCTGAAGATCTTGGATCGGAGAGTTTCGCCTCCCACCCTTTCCCAAACGAAGGGAAAGGATGGGGCACCCGCAGGTACTTTATTATGCGGGACCAGCAAAAGGGTGGGCCCTCCCACCGAATGGCCAATATTACGATTGTGTCAAAATACACGTTGACGCTATCTGAAAACGGCGCTACTATCAGGCCGCTTTCCCCAATAGGTGCTGGTTCGTCGAACTCCGACCGTCGCTCCTGGTGCTGAGTTCGCATGGCCTAAAGGTTGGGGCAGCAACAGGCAGGGACCTCCTGCGAGGCATTCGCTCATTGCCAACGGCGAATCAGCAGGAGTAAAGACGCCTTTCCCCAAAGGCCCCGATTTCCAACTAGCGCCGTTCTGTCCTTGGCTATGCGCGGCGTGGGTATTGCGATTCCTCCTTTGTGAGCCAAGGGCCGGGGTTCCACTAAGCCGGGTCTCTATCAGCACTGAAAAGTTGCGCAATCGCTCTTGCGGACACGGCGCCATTAAACGCCACTCGCACAACTGGTTGCGCGAACACATCGACCGCAGGTAGCCGCGCCGGACCCAGGATTGACCGGCGCTCGGCAACCTTAGGTTACAACTCCGGCAACGCGAGGCTGCCGGCCTTAGCGGAGCGCCCGAGGTGGCGCCACAGGAGAAACAGTACATGGCCAATCCATCCCGACCCAACCTGGAATCGCTGACGGCAAGAACGATGGCGGCGAGCAGTCGCGCGTTAGTTCCGTTGTCCGTCATTGCCGCTGCTTTGTTTTTTCTGGCAGGCAGCGCCCATGCGCAAGTCTTCGTGAGTAACTATCAGTCCGGCTATGTGGAAAAATGCACCGAGGACGGCGCGTCCTGTGTCTCCATGTTCAACACCAATAGCTCTACCGAAGGTATTGCCTGCGTCAAGCTGACGAACAATAAGATTTATGTTGCGGATAATTCAAACGTCATCCAGGTTTTTCCCTTGAGCGGAGGTTCGCCGACAACCATCACCCTCCCCAGCTCAGCATCCATAGCAGCCCTGGCTTTTAATATCACGGGAAGCAGGCTCTATGCGGCTGCCTATGTCAGCAGCGGGACGGGACATATCTACGCTGTCGATGTCAATGGCGGTCCTTGCTTACCTTCAGGTAACTGCAACGTGGCAACCTCAGCTTCCCACGATGTGGCTGTGGGCCCGGATGGCGATGTCTACGGGACCGAGTGGGACAACAATACGGGGGTAGTCGCCTTTAAGACCATGAACGCCGTTCCTGGACTCGCCCTCGACACTGCCAAGTATCCGCCCAACGGCGTCTTCATCTCTAATACCCAATTAAACGCCGCGGGAGGGATGGTGTTCGACGGCAGCGGCAATCTGTGGGCCACGAGTGCGGGCGGCGGTACCGACGGCGTCTCCGAGTTTGCCGGACCTAGCTCCCTGAATCCGGTTCCAGGAACGCTGCTGAACTCCGTCACCGCTGCAAACACTTTCCCTTTGGGGCTGGACGTGAGCCCCATCAACCCCGCAGGCCCACCGGTCGATGTTTGTAAGGGCTGTATCGTGGTCGCTGAGTTTAACGGGCATAAGGTGCAGCAGATTAATCCGACGTCATGTACAGGCGGCCCTCCTGGAACCTGTACTTTGCAGAATTACATTTCTACTGCCACTCTCGGTGGCACTACCCCAAAGCCAAAGTACGTCCATTTTCTTGAGGACTGTTGCGACACCGGCTACGTTGAGGTTTGCAAGTTGTCGTGTGTCTACAATCAGGTCACGGGAAACTTTAGTTTCACCGCGACCAACTCCGGCGATGTAGTTGGTCCCTTCCAAGTCCCGGTCAACGCCTGTTCGGGACCTATGCAGATACCCAACGGCGTGGTCAACATTAAAGAAGCGGCGCGCAGCGGCGTGGTGCTGCAAAGCGTGGTCGCTTACGACTACGACTATTTCGGAAACCAGATCAACGCGCTATATTCCGAGAACCTGCCGTTCACCAACGCCAATGTAAATGTAGTGTCGGGCGATGTCTCGACCGAAACTGTGGTCGGCTTCACCAACTGCATGTCAGGTCCGGGAGAGTTAAAGATCTGCAAGGTAGCGGGCTCAAACGATTTGATCGGCGATCCGTTTACGTTCACGGCCAAAGGCACCGGCGCTCCGATGACGGTGATAGTACCGGCAGGTCCGGCGCCCGGCGGCTACTGTGAGGTGGTTGGATCGTTCCCGGCCGGAACACCGGTGCTGGTTGCCGAGCCAACTGGGCAGCACAACGCTACGGTTTCCAACATTGCGGTCGTTCCGCCGAACCGGCAGGGCACGAAGACCGCCAACACTGTCATTGCGATGATCGACACCGGCACGACTGAGGTGACGTTTACTAACGTAGACAACGTAATGCCGGCCGGGTGCCCGACGACGGGACAGATCATCTATAACGACGGACCGGTCAACGCCACGCTGGCAGCCTGGCCGATCAATTTCGGCTTTGTTACCAGCGATACCTTTAGCGTCGCATCTGGTGGCACCATCTCGAGTTTCTGTTTTAATGCGTGGGACGCCCCCGGCGACGTTCCGCAGACGGTAGAAGCGTCTATCACGAGCCAGGAATTTGGAGGCACAACATTCCTGGACCAAGTAGTTAACCTGTCCTGCACGCTGGTCTGCGCAGCGGGCACATCCTACAACGGAGGCACCTGCGGAGTATCGCCTACGCACCAGCCCACAGGACAATCCAATGTTTGGGCTTGCACGGGGCCACTGGGACCGGTCCAACTCGCCGGAGGTAGCTACTGGCTCGACCTGCAGAACGGCGTCACCGCGCAGGGTAATCCGCTTTATTGGGATCAGAATGATGGCCCATCGTCCGCGTCCGAAAATCAAATAGGCACAATCCCAGCGGAGGCCTTCGTCATTTACTAGCTGTTAGAGGTGCCCATCCTCTCCCCAAAGGAAGGGGAGAAGGATGGGGCACCCACGGTTCGTTCAATGTCGCGAGCATTCGGAAGGGGCGGCCCATCCGCTCGTTCGCTGACGGCCGGCAATACATAATTTTACTGACACAATGTTAATCCCACATTGTGTCAGTAGCGCTTACTGCAGCTTCGCATACTCGAGCTTGGCTTTTTGGTAGGCGGGAGTGGCGGCGTCAGCGTCTTTCCATAACGAGAGAAAATCCTGGTAGGCGGCTTTTGCCTTTTCCGTATCCCCGGACATGGCATAGGACTGCGCCAATCCCAGGCGCGCGAATGCTCCGATGGGCTCGTTGAGTACGACGCCAGGATGATCGATGATCTTCTGGAACTCGGCAGCTGCTAATGCTGCCTGGTGATTGGCCAGCAATGCTTCGGCGCGCCAGTAAACGGGATAGCCGTTGAAATCCAGATTATTGCCCATCCAGCCGAGCTCGTGGCGCTCCGCTGGAGCGATGGCATGCAATGCCCTCTCCGGATCCTTGGGCAAAGCGGTGGCGCAGTGAATTACAGGCAGGTAATTGAACTGCACGGCGGTGTCCTGCGGAAAGCGATGGTTTAGATCTGCGGCCAGTCGTTCCGCCTGCGCAGCTTCACCGGCGAGTGCAAGCGCGATGGCAGCTACGGCCTTGACCTGGCTGCCATCGGACATGGAAAGCGTTCGGCGTGCCTGCGGCTTGGCGACGGCGGCGTTGCCGGCCAGAGCATCGCGCAGCGCAGATTCGGCGGCATAGCCGGCGGCCAACTCTTTTTCCCCAGCGTGCTCCGCCGACGCGATGGCGGCTTCGGACAGCTCTCGCGCCTTCACCAAGTGTCCGGTATAGGCGGCGCTGTCCGATTCAAAGTTGAGTATCTGATCTTCGTAGCCCGGCTTTTTCAATAAGCGCGATGCGATGTTGTCCATGGTCGCCATATCGTGCCGCAAATAGGCCACCAGATAAAGAATGTCATCCGTCGCCGCCGAGTCTACATGTCTGGACTGTGCTTGCCGTATCGCAGCTTCCGCCTGGTCTGGCTGGTTAATAAAGGTATAGGCGTTGGCAAGGTTAACGTATTGCATGCCATTTTCCGGATCGAGGCTAAGCGCCGTCCTATACTCGGAGATGGCTTCCTCATAGTTGCCCATAGTTAGATCGATATTGGCCAGCCGGCCGGGTGGAATGCTGTCGTGAGCATATAGCTGCGCCCAAACCTTATGGCCGTTACGGGCAGCTTCCATGTCTCCGATTACCAGCGCCGCATACATCGATTCGATATTGAATCGTTCCCGCTCGCTCACGCGGCTACTAAGCTGGTTGGCCCTGGCTATGCTGGCGGCCGCATCCTCGTTGTCGCCTACGTCGCGAGAGGCTATGCCTTGCAGCAAATATGCCATGGCAAAATTGGGATCGAGATCGGTCGCGTGCTTCGCCAGGGGAATTGCGGCGGCGTAATCGTCGAGGCTGAGCGCCCGGCACCCGCGAGTATAGGCCTCCAGCGCGTCGATCGACGGGGTAGTCACATCTTCCAGCGGCACATCGTACTTCTGCACGGTGGCTAGTGATTCACCAAGCTTCTTACGCAGGCTGGTTGCCACTTGTCCCAGCGCCTTCAGCACATGGTCTTTGTCGTTGGCTACAACCTGCTCGTCGGCCAATACGTCGCCACTCTGGCAGTCCAGCGCTTTGATGCCGAGTACATAGTGGCTGCCCAGCCGCGCGATGGAGCCTTCAATTGTGGCTGCGCTCCCTATGCGCAGACAGACCTCGTGGGCAAGACTCGGGGTCAGAGTCGCCGCCTTCGGCTGAGACATGAGTGCAAGTGTCCTGGCGATCCGCGCATCCGACACCAGGTTGAGGAGCGGCGACTGCTCCAGTTGCGCCGACAAACCCTGACGCAGCGTGCCATCGAAAACGGCGTCGCCGGTGTCATTGCTGAAATCGGCTACTACGATGCTGTCCTGGCCGGTAAGAGACTTGATGCGATGGGAGCGATAGTAGAGTCCCACCATCGCAATTACCACCAGTACTGCGACTAGAAACGCAAGCTTCCGGGACCCGAGGAGCGGTTTCGGGTGAGCCGCAGTGGCGGGCACGCCTTGTCGCCGTGCCGACGGCGCGAGGTCAAGCTTCGAGCCACCGGGATACGCTGAGGAAATGGCCGCGCCGGGTCCAACTTCCTCTGCTTGCATCGCTGGACGTTGTTCGCCCGAGGGATCCTGCAACCATTCCGCCGGCACCAGAAATCTGTAGCCCAGGCGAGGGATGGTTTCGATGTAGCGGGGATTTTCGACCGAGTCCTCCAGCGCCTTGCGCAAACTCCGCACTGCGACATTAATGCCATGTTCAAAGTCAACGCTGGTGCCATCCGCCCATAGTCTGGATTGTATTTGCTCGCGGGTCGTTATCTCACCGGCGCGTTCGAGAAGCAGCTGCAGCAGAAGAAAAGGCTGGGTATTAAGCCGGACTTTTTGATTCCGGGTAATTAGCTCTCGCGATCGTAGATCCAGTTCCCAAATGTCGAACCGGACACGCGTGGGTGAAGTCATCTTCAGATCCATGCTTATGATCCTGGCAGACCCTACCTTGCTAGGGGGGAGCGGATCCTAGCGGAATTTATTTCGCAAACTGAAGCCGGGTTAAACGTGCGATTCGGCGCAGATGGAAGTTGGTGACTGGAAAGTATCTTAGCTCATTTTACCTTTCCTTTACCCCAATTAATTTCCATTGCATTGACTCATTTTCGCGAATCGGTGCAGACTCCGCCATCCTCGCATCTGCGCATGCAAACAGCAGAGCAGGAAATTCAATTCCAGAGGTAGGACAGTGAAGAAACAATGGTCGAAATCGTTGCTTCTGTGGGCAACGTTGGTGACAGGGATTGCAATCTGCAGCGTCGGCGCAACCGCCCAGCAACTGACCCTCACCCAGGACGGCGTTAACCTGGGGTTCACACTGACGACTTTCGCGACGCTGGATCCGGGTCAGACGGGATGCTGCGGCGGACCCTTCGGAGTAGCCCTCGCCGCGCCCGACCGCGTTCTGGTCTATAACAATGCCAACGAGACACGGTACGTCTTCCACGACGCCGACGGCCAAACCCCAAGTTCCGCGATTACCTCAACTACGCAGGACCCTTCGGGAGGAATCGCCTACGCTACGTCGGGAGGAAATGCTTACGGTGGGGTTTCGGGCTCTCAGTTTTGCCAGTACAACGTCGATGGGACGGTAAATCACTTTCTTACCAGCGTTACTCAGCCCCCCCAGAACGGTTTGTGGACTAATCCCACCAATGGACATTTGCTGGCAGCTACGACTGTGCCCAGCATCATCGACATTGATCCCTTGGCGAATAACGGCAGGGGCTCGGCCCGAACCGTTACCAGCGGAAGCTTTGATGGAGTCGCTGTATCGCCGGACGGAACGGTCGTCTACGGTAAATCCGACACCAACCAACACGTTCTTGGCTATGACATTGCCACCGGAGCACAAGTCTATGACTCCGGTTCCTTGACCGGGGCGGGTTTGGGCAACCCCGATGGTACGGGCGTGATTACGAGCAACAACAACCTCAATGGAATGCTCATCGTCAACTTCAACGGAAACGGCTCAAATAGCGGCGGAGTTGGTCTTCTCGACCCGATCACCAATCAACTGACGGTTATCGCCAACGGCGGCACACGAGGAGACTTCGCCGAGCCGGATGTATCCAACGGCACGATCTTCCTTGACTACTCCGACAAGGTGTATCGGCTTTCCTGCGGTGCGAATTGCAGCATAGGCCAGGGCGTCGGGCCGTGCTCGCTGCCTATACCGCAATGTCAGGCGCACTAAGCCAGAGCGGCGGCACCCTTCGACGTAGCAGGATTCCCACCCAAGCCAAAGCCGGTTTGGGTGGGACGCCCGAGGATTTTGTTGACTATGGCTCGCGTTTTGGCCAGCAATTGTGAGCTCTTCCACAAACAAGTGCGCCCAACTTTTAGGAGAGGATACTTATGAGAGCCGCTCGTCATTTAGCAGGAATGCTTTTGATCGTTTGTGTTGTGGCAGGACTATCCGTGACCGCTTTCGGACAGGCACAAGGCATGGTGACCACGATTGCTACTGGAGGAGCGGATCCCGTCGATATTGCGGTCAATCCCGTCACCAACGTCATCTACATCCCCAACTACAATTCAGCCAATGTTACCGCGATTAACGGGCTGAACAATGAGAGCACGCTCATACCGGTCGACAGCAATCCCGTAGCGATTGGCATAAACGCGGCCACCAACAAGATTTATGTCGCCGATTTCGGGGCCGATCTGGTGACTGTCATCAAAGCCTCTCAGAATAACCAAACAATCTCCATATCCACCGGTCACGGTCCCTATGCAATTGCGGTCGACGAAGTCACCGATACCATCTATGTTGCAAACTATTATGCAAACACGGTGACTGTGATTAATGGCAGTACCGATGCCGTGATCGCTACCGTCGCAGTTCAGACCACGCCACGCGCCATAGCTGTAAATCAGGTTACCAACAAAGTCTATGTGGCCAATTGGAGCAGTAATAGTGTTTCGGTGATCGACCCCACCAACAACAATCACACTTTAAATATAGCCGTGGGAACGAATCCCGTTGCTATCGCCATCAACCAGCAGACCAACCAAATCTACATTGCCAACTACAACTCGCAGTTTGCGACAGCGATCGATGGAAGTAGCAACAATACCAGCCGGATAACCACCGGCAACAATCCAAGGGCGATCGCCGTCAACCAAGTCACGAACCACATATTCGTGGCCAACTATGGCAGCAACAACGTCACGGTTATCGACGGTTCTGTGAACCAGCCTATAACCAATGTGCCACTTACACCTGAACAGCAGCCCATCGCGATCGCTGCCGATGCGGTGACGGGATTGGTTTATGTCGCCAATAACAACTACTACACCAGCACCGTTTCCGTAATTGACGACAACGCCAGCGACGGTCAGGCCTACCTGACCGTTATCCAGAACATATCCACGGGCCGCGAACCGGTAGCGATTGCCGTCAATCCGGTGACGGATCGCATTTACACGGCCAATAGTTATGACAACACCTTCTCGGTCATCTACTATTCCAATTCCAACGCGGTGCAGTTTGTCCCGGTGGCGCCGTGCCGATTGATCGACACGCGGAGCAACGGCGGTCCGCTCCAGGGTGGTCAATTCCACAGTTTCAATGTTCCCGCTCTGGGGGGGTGCAACATCCCCAGTACGGCTGCGGCATTCTCGCTGAACGTGACGGTCGTACCGCAGGGTGACTTGGGCTATCTCACCATCTGGCCAACGGGTGAAGATCAGCCGGTGGTTTCCACGTTGAATTCACCGGATGGCCGCGTCAAAGCCAACGCTGCCATCGTCCCGGCGGGCTACCAGGGCAACGTCAACGTATATGTTTCGAACACCACCAACGTCATCCTCGACATCGACGGCTACTTTGCAGCGCCGGGCGCGCAGACCTATCAGTTCTACCCCCTGACGCCGTGCCGCGTGGTGGACACGCGCAGCGGCAATGGAGGCCCGCTGCAAGCGGGCATCGAACGTGATTACACCATAGCTGGAAGCTGCGGCATCCCCAGCTCTGCCGTCGCATACTCATTCAACGTAACGGTGTTGCCCACCAACGGCGCACTGGACTACCTGACGGTTTGGCCGCAAGGACAATCCCAACCGACCGTCTCAACCCTCAATGATTCCACGGGGACGGTAGTGGCCAATGCCGCCATTGTTCCCGCCGGCGCCAACAACACCACCGCCTTCTACGCCCACAACAAGCCGACGAACCTCCTGCTGGACGTGAATGGCTACTTCGCTCCGGCCGGAATCGGAGGCCTGTCGCTGTATCCAATGCAGCCTTGCCGCGTGCTGGATACGCGCGGAGTGGGCGGGCCCTTCGTAGGGCTATGGAATGCGCCGGGCGGAGTGGATGTGCTGACCAGTCCCTGTGTTACTCCGGCCACCGTTGGAGCATTTGTGTTCAACGCCACTGTCGTTCCCAGCGGGCGGATGCCGTACCTGACCCTCTGGCCGCACAACGAGAACCAACCTACGGTCTCAACCTTGAACGCCTACGACGGTTTCAACACTTCGAACATGGCGATCGTGCCGACGAACGACGGCTCCGTCGACGCATACGCCGACGGACTGACGAACCTCATCATCGATATCTCGAGCTATTTCGCTCCGTAGCCACAAGCGAACGGTTGGGCCGCGTAAGCCGGGTGCAAGCTTGTGCGGAGTGCGGCCCTCATAACCAGAGGCGATAATTCGTCCCACTCATTCCATAACCAGGAATGAGTGGGGCATCCGAGTGACTTCGATGCCACGGTTGCGGAAGGAAGAGCCGTTCCTTCTGATTCATCCACTCATTCGAACCCCGCGAATGAGTGGGGCACCCGCGTGATGGAAGATGGAAGAACTCCCCAGGTCTACTTCTGCGGTTTCGTCTGATGCGGACACGGATTCTCTGGGGAACAAGCTACCACCACTTGGGGATCTGCAGAGACGCAAGCATTTCCGTTGCCGCAGTACGCAACGGTGTATTCCCAGCAGGTGCCCGGCGCTCCGGTTGAGCTAAGTTGAGCGCCCTGCGCGCTTGAATTCTGGTCGCCGGCGAATATAGGCGTGCCGGCTATATTGAACGGATTCAAACTCGCACCAGACGGGAACTCGACGATGTAGGCCGCGGGTGGATAGGGCGGCGTACCCGACGACACCGTCCAATTGATCGTGGTGCCTGAGGCCACGCAGACGGTGCTCACGTTGACGGCTGAACTGGTCAGACTAACCGTGCCGTTGTTGCCGATGTTGATCGTACATTTCCCAGCGGAGCCACAATTGATATCGGTGTAGTTGCAAGTGAAGCCGCAGGTACCGATCGGGCTTTGTGCTGGACTCGCAACTGCAAACGCAAGCCACAGAGTGACAGTTAGCAACATGAACTTCCAGAGATGGGAATGCTTCATGACTTCCTCCTGCGCACATCAATTGTTGGCACTGCTGGAGTGGGAGCGGTTCTGGCCTAGCCACACTTTGTAACGAGGGTCGCTGTGCAAGGCGCGCAGCTCCGGCTCTTTGTCGATTTCTTCCACCGAATAACCAGCTTTCACTGCCTGGGCAACGGCGGTGAGCGCTTTGTCGCGCTGGCCGGTAAGCTCGTACACCAGGGCCGCAGTAAACAACGTGTTGCTGTCGTTGGGCGCAAGCTGCAAAGCGCGAGCAATCAATGTTTCCGCGTCCGCTTTTTGTCCGAGATGGGCATGATAGAGCGCGATTCCGCTGAGGTCGTGATCCTTGGGATTGACTTTGAGTTGAGCGGTCGCTAAGTCCAGCGCCCTTTGATAAGCCACGCGGGCATCGGCCAAGCGTGAGGGAATCTGATCGTAAGCGTCGCCCAGGTTGCGCCACATCACGTCATCATGTGGGCTGAGCTCGGTGGCCCGCTTCATGGCGTCGGCAGCTTCTTCCCACTTGCCGAGATACATGTAGGCAGCTCCCAGGTTGGTCCACTCTTCGGCGCTGGGCTTGATACTCAGGCCTTTCTTCAGGACGGCGATGGCATCGCCGTAACGTCCGAGTGCGATGTACCCTGCTCCCAGGTTGAAGTAGGGCATTGGTTTATCAGGCGCGAGATCGACGGCGGTTTGAAATTGTTGAACTGCCTCATTGAAGCGGCCGGTTTCGTAATACAGAGAGCCCAGGTCGGCATATCCTCCCCAGTAAGTTGGATGACGAGAGATGACGTGCTTATAGAGATCCTCCGCCTGACGAAAGTGACCCTGTATGTCATAGATTTGCGCTTCGAGATCTTCTGCCGCAGTCACCGTGGGATCCTGCTCCAGCACCCGTTTGTATTCGGCAAGCGCTTTGTCCTTTTGTCCGGTCCGTCTATATACCGCGGCTAGACTCATGCGAGCTGGAATGAGCTTGTCGTTCAGCTCGACCGCACGTCCCGCGTTCTGGGTAGCTTTCGCAGCCCACTGCGGATCCTTGGTTTCTCCATACTTCAGTCCATAGGCTTTACCCAGTCCGGCGTAGGCCAGGGCATAGTTGGGATCTACGGCCAGCGCCTTGTTGAATAGGTCGATGCTCCGATCGATATCCTCCGGGTTGCCGTGCAACACGTATCCGTTGCCTTCTTCATACAGCCGATAGGCCTCGGGATGCGAGGTGCCGCCGGCTGCCAGCTCTGCCTTCACCTCGGGAGGGACCTGTAAGTCGAGCATGTCGGCCACCGCCTCCCACACCTGCTGCTGAAGGTCCTCGAGATTGGTGGATGGAACATGCAGAGTGCGCGAAGCCAGTTGCCGGTGGTCGGCGGCATTGACCAGGTCGGTGGTGACTTCCACGCCGTCCTGGGTGTGCTCCACGCTTCCGGTGATGGCGAGCGTCACGTCGAGATTGCGGTGGGCATCGTCCAGGCTCTTCACCGTTCGCGCGTCGCTGGCGGGCACCACCCAGAAGGATTTCTGATACCGCTCCAGCTGCGACAGCTTGCTGGTCAGGGTCTCGGAGACGCCGTCGGTAAAGGCCTGGTTGGCGGGATCGTCGCCGATGTTCAGGAAGGGAAGCACGGCAAGGTGCCGTTCCTTCGGCTGCGGCCGGAAGGGATTGCGGATGACGCCGGCCAGCAGCAAGGCGACGAGCGCCACAAGCGCGCAGGCGGTAACTATATAAATGATGCGATGCCGCCGGAGGCTGCGGCCAACGCGATCGTGAAGCGGCATTCGCTCGCCGGACAAGGCGCTCCAGAATTGTTCCACCCCCGCGAACCGGTCGCCGGGATTCACTGCCATGGCCGTGCTGATGGTGTCGCGCCAGCGTTGCGGAATGCGCCGTATCTTGCTGCTGTCCTCGGAGGACTTGCGTCCACCGTCCGCCTGGCCTTTGCCGTCGCTGTCTGAGGCTTTGCCGCCGCTCGGCGACTTGAACGGAGTTTGAGATTTGGCGGGCAGCGTTCCGGTGACCATCTGAAAGACGGTGACGCCGAGCGCATAGACATCGGTGCGCTGGCTGCACTCGCCGTGAAATTGTTCCGGCGGCATGTAGTCGGGGGTGCCGACGATTTCGGGATGGGTGACGGAGATGGTCTCCTGCAACTCGGGGTTGGTGGCCAGGCCGAAGTCGGTGATCTTCAGACTGACGCCGCTGCCGGGAGGCAACAGGATCACGTTGCCGGGCTTGAAGTCGCGATGAACGATGCCCACGTTGTGGGCCGCCGCCAGGGCGGAGACCATCTGCCGGATCAACGGCAAGGCCTCTTCACACGATATCGGCCCCTGGCTGCGAAGCCGCGTCGACAGTGTCTCGCCGGGCACCAGCTCCATGGTGAGGAACAGCACTTCACCACGGCGATCGTCGCGGTGCCGTCCCAGATCAAAGACGCGGCAGACGTTGGGATGGCTCACGGTTCGGGCCAGCTGCATTTCCTGGCGAAAGCGGTTGACCTGTCGCGGCGAAGAGGCGCGCGCGGGTGCGATGGTCTTCAGTGCAACATGCGACTGCAACTCCAGGTCGTTCACTTCGTAGACCTGACCCATTCCGCCCTTGGCCATGAAGCGAACCACCCGGTAGCGTTCAGCGATAACTTCGCCAGCGCAGAAGATGGGCGCGTTAGGGTCGGGATCGGGCGAGATGCTTTGGCTTTCGGGATCGGGGGCAGGAGCGGGAGTTGCCGCAGACGAGCTGGGTGGAGACGGCGTGGAAGAGCCGGCGGCGGCGATGATCTTCTCCAGTCTCTGCGGCGTCAGGTTTTTCAGAATCTGCAACGTGTCCGGCCCTGGGTCCGGAGTGCCTCCGCTATCGGAGCCCGGTCTGGCTGGCTGGGGCGGTCCGGCTTGGAGCGACTCGTTGCTATCGGTCGTGGAGACCCGCTCGACCGGAACCATGAGCCGGTATCCACGGCGGCCCAGAGTCTCAATGTATTTGGGTTCGTCGGCGGAGTCGTTGAGCGCGCGCCGCAGGTACTTGATGGCGGCATTGATGCTGTGGTCGAACTCGACGATGGTACCGTTCGGCCACAGCCTCCGCATGATTTCCGGCCGGGTGACCAGTTCGCCGTCAGCCTCGACCAGCATGCGCAAAAGTTGTAGCGGCTGCTGCCGCAATAGTGCCTTTTCACCCCCGGCACACAGCTCCCCGCTTCTCAAATCGATTTCAACTGAACCAATGCGCACGCGGACTGACTGCGTCGGCTTCATGGGCCATAAAGGACAGGAATAGTGGCAGAGTCTATCCTTTTCGCTGGTTGGGCGCTAGTGAATTCGCAGGTGACGCGTCTGGGAACGTTTTGATTAATTTGAAGCAGTGTGTGACACGGTGAGGACTGAAGGTCAGCCGGTCGCTCCCGTCTTTTCCCAAAAGAATGGAAGAGAGTAGCGTCCCCGCCTTGCTACGGTTGATTAATGCAACGTTAATTATGGGCGCCGCGACCGCCGAGTCCGTGAATTTAGAGGCCCGCCCATAGCTTGATCTCGCATCCTTAACTATCCAACCTATTTGCAATCAGAGCCTTATCCGGTTCACTTCTAAATCACCCACGGTTCACCGCTGGTGCATTGGCACTTCGAAGCAGTTCGCGCAAACTCGCCTCGTTCTTGAAACACACAGGTAAGAGACCCCGGGAATTCATAGCGGCCTAATCGGCAAAGACTTCAGAACGAGGAGAAAGATTATGAAAAAGACGCTTGTATTACTCGCTTTCCTGCTGGCCCTGGCCATAGGTGCTACTGCTCAGGAACAACTCAGCTTCACTAGCCTGCCTCTGGTAAACAGCCCGTCGCTCATGCCGAATGGCTATGGGACGCTGAACTGGGGCAACTTCTTCTATGTCAACCCGTGGGGCTGGTCGGGCTCCGGCGCCGGCTACAAACTAGGCGAGGAAGGCCAGGATGTTGCCTTCATCGGCGGTGAATACTGCCGGCTTAGCGGCAACAGCTGCTACGGCACGCTGACCGGAGAGTTTGAGCTGGTCAGCGCGGACGTGGCCGGCGGCTATGGTCCCGCCGCCATCACCGCGACGGCCTACAACAATGGCGCCTACGTCGGCACTGCGAACTTCTTCGTGGGCACCCAGCGGGAGACCCTGACCTTCCCTTCATCCTGGGGAGTGATCACCGAAGTTTCGATCCAGGTCACGGGCGCGACGGGAGACCTGGTGGTGTACGGCCTGAACCTGTACACCGTGATCCAGAACCCGCCACCCCAACGATAACAACTTCGGGGCGATGTCTTCGCGGCATCGCCCCTTAACTTTCAACCGATGATTCCAGCAGGTTCACACCCCTTGAAGGGAGGAGAAAAATGAAAGCGATCGGATGGAGACTCTTCACGATACTGATACTGGCATCCGGTTTCGTCCTGCCCGCCGAAGCGCAGATCAACTACACCCAGGTCAACGTATCGATCCCCGTGGGCGGATCCTATAGCGTCGATCTGGATGGCGATGGCGTCATTGACTTCACCTTGAGAAGCAAACTCATCCAGGGGTACTGCCAGTCCGGAGATGAATATGTCTGGAGTCTGTCGGTGATTCCTGCGGATGGGAATGAGGTAGAAACTGCGTCGAATCAGGCCGGGGCTGACTACGCCTCCGCATTGCTGTATGGAGCGGTGGTGAATGCGGGGCAGAACTTCTTCCCCGACCAGACGATCCTGGGCGAGCTCTACTGGGGAACGTGCGGCATCGGCACGATGGGCGAATGGCTGAATCTGCCGAATCGATACCTGGGACTGCAGTTTCGAGCTTCGGACGGAAGCATTCACTATGCCTGGCTCAAGGTGAGCACTGTCGCCTATATCGACCAGAACGAACATCTGCAAGCCACCACGCTGTTGTCAGGTTTCGCTTATCAGACCAATGCCGGCCTGGGCATAGCGGCGGGAGCAATGTGATGCCCCGGATTGCGGACGATTTGGCGGTGCGGATTCCTGGATAGTGGCTGAAGGTGAAATTCAGCCACTACGCATTCCTACTCTCATTTGCAACTTGTTGGAGGCCGATCATGCCGAGAAAGCGCGGTTTCGAACAGGATTTCATTCTCCGGCCTCTGCTGGGGCCGCTTGAACGCGAGGCCATGGAGATATTGTGGCGCAGCGGCGAATCATGCGTACGCGAGGTGATGCACAAACTTCCGGGAAACCTCGCCTATACGACGGTGATGACCACACTGGCGCGCTTGTTCACCAAGGGCCTTCTCCAGCGCCGGGCACAGGATCGCAAGTTTCTCTATTCGCCGGCGCTCACGATCGAGCAATGGCAGCAGCACGCGGCGAAAGCGGCCACGGCACAGTTTCTGGCCACGCCTGACACCCCGCGTGAGTTGCTGGTCTGCTACTTGCTGGCTGCGGTGGCGCCGGAGGGTCATGAATATCTCGGCCGCCGCACCCAAAGAACCAGTAAGCAGAGGACAGCCGGGCGACAATAAAGTGGACGTGCCTCAGGCGGATCGTGTCTTCTCAGTTGGCTTGGTGTCGTCGGGGAGGGCGGCCCAGGAGCGGATTTCGGCGTCGGTGATTTCGGTCCAGCCTTCGCCGTCGACGAAGACTTTGTACGGCGGACGCAGCCAGGGGTCGGCATTGTCCCAGTCCAGATCGAGGTAGCTATCTCCGGCCATCTTCTGGCCCCAGCCGCTCAGGGCAAAATCCAACAGTGTGGGAAAAAGGTTAGCAACCTGCACCTGTCGAAGAGGGTGTGCCGGGTTGCTGTATACCTGGTTGTCGAACCTGACGGCGAAGGCCGAGCGGAGCGACGGACCGAATCGAATCTTCGCGCGATCGTACGACGCGGTGTAGGGAAGTCGCGTGAGCGAGACATCGGGCGGCAGCACGCGGCAGCTAAGACGACTGCCATTAGCGTTCCATTCCGATAACCCGAGCACGAGTCCGGCAGCTATCTTCTGCACCTCATGCCCAGAGGGCAGGACGATGACAGGATCCAACGATTCGCCTTTGCGCGTCAGTTCGAAATCTGCGATCCCATTCAGCGGCACGAAATCCACCTGATCTGCCAGTCGCGCCGGCAACGCGGCCTTGTCCCACAGTACTTGTGGTGGGCATAACTCCACCGGGAAGTTTTGCACGACCGCGAGTTTCCAAAATGTTTCGTGGCTGAGGCGGCCGGGAACAACTTCGAGCAGTTGGCCCCACAACCGTCCGAACGCCGTCTGGTAAAGATCCTCCAGGTATTTCGAGGCCGCACCCTGGCGCGTGGTGTTGCGCGAGGGCGTCAACCCGGGCTTGCGGCGGCCGCGGGTATCGATCACGCAGGCCATCGCCTGTCTGGGCCCACCGCTGATGGGCATGGGCATGTAATTCTCGTCGACTAGAATTCCATCGGCGCAGAGCCAGCGGGAAGTGTTGCGCTCGATTTTGTAGGAGGAAAACTGGTCGTCTCCGACTTGGAGGGTCGGGTAAAGCGAAGCGGCGTTCATCTGGCCGAGATTGAGAGAACCGACGGAGACCACCTCGTTTCCGCTGCGACTGGTCCATTTCGCCTCGGAATTTTCCAGCACAATGTGTCCCTCGGCATCGGTGAGGAACGAGTCGGCCACCTGTCCTTTGACGGTGCCGGAAGTATCGTGTTGCGATATGGTTTGCTCGAGACGAAACAACTGCTTCACTCCGGCGGCTTCGAGAAATGTGATGGCCGGGTGCATTTCGGGCGGAATGGTGAATCGCTCCTGGCCCGGGACCTCGCCGTGCACCGGGAACTCCACCGCGACGGCATACTTTTGTAGTGTGTCGCGCAACTGCACGTCTTTCTGGCCGCGCATGGTGATGGTCACCGAGGTCCCGACTTCCTGATTGGGCGGCCCGGGACGCAACGTAAGCAGGCTGCTGAGGCCGTTGATCTCGACGATCCACGGTTTGCCGCGCTCGCTGCCGATGCCGTAGTCGCGACGCGTCTCCACGCGGATGCGATCGCCCAGCATGAAGCACGACATGAAGCCGATGCCGAACTGCGAACAGGGATCGAAGTCGACGCCCTTCTGACGGAAACGCTGCCGCTCCTGCTCGAAGAACGGCGAGCGATAGAAGCTGCGTCCGACCTTGGTGAGGAAGCTGAGGATGATCTGCTCGTCCATGCCCACGCCGTTGTCGCGGCAGGAGAGGAACTGGTTGCCTTCGCGATCGATGCCCTGAGTGAAGCTGACCTCGCCGCCCTCGAATTTCGCGTTGCCCAGGCGCCAGAGCGCGGAACGATAGCGCAGCGCGTCGAGCGAATTCTGCAGCAGCTCGCGCACGCACAATGACGGCGAGCCGTAGAGGCTCTCGGTCATCAGCAGCTTCACTACTTCATCGCGGGAGAGCGAGAATTCCAGGTCGTGATAGACGTAAGCCTTGTTGTGCGGCCCCACGCGGGTGCGATCGACGCGCCACGGCAAGTTGAAGGTGTAGCGCTGCACCTTGGCGGGGAATTCGCTGACCATTTCGCGAGCGGCGTCGAGTTCGGCGTCGATGAAATCGAGGAATTGGCGGGCGGCGCGTTCGTAAATCGGCTGGTCGAATTCCATCTCGAAGCGCAGCAGCTCAGGGCTGATCACCCAGCCACGCACGCCGCGATGCTTCTCCCACTCTGTCAGACTGACGTTGCTGGTGAAGTGGATGGTGCGAAACAGGGAATCGGGAGTGCGCTCGCGATCGAAATCGAGAATATCGCCGAGGCGCAGTATGAGCGCCAGGTAACGCAGGTTGACCTGGTGATTGCCCAGGCTCTGGTCGACGGCGAAGCGGGTGAGTTTGGGCGCGTCCTCGACGTGCGAGAGGCACAGCTCGGCCAACTCGTCGGCAATGCAGACCCCGCCGAGAGTCAGCCGCGGATCGCCTGCATGGGCGCGAACAAACGCGGCGGAGCGCTCTCCATGAGTGCGGCGAACATACTCGCCGCGCATGGCATATTCGAGTTCCGCGCGTTTCATGCCCAGCTCGGCGGCGCGCTCCGGCGCACGCTCTATCTGCGCTTCGATTTCGGCGGCATTGGGATGCTCGGACAGCCACAAGTCGCGATAGAGCTGGAAGTCGGGAGACTTTTCGGTCTCCGCCCAGGCGGCGGCGTCAGGCGCCATACCGATATCGTGGAAGTGCGCCGCAAGGATAAGGAGGGCGACCTCGAGCGCATTCAACTGCTCAAGCGTGGGCCCTAGCACGAACGACATCAGTTCGGTGACGCGCAGCAGGTGTACTTCATCATGCAAGGTGAATTGCGGCAGCACCCAGGGGACGATCTTCATCTGGGCGGAGGCTTCGTCGCACAGACCTTTCACGTAGTCCGGCGAAACGCCGGAGACCGGCCCCATCGCGCTCAGCTTCCGATAGAGCTTGGTGTCGGTCAGACGTTCCGGCTGGAAGGCCACGTAATCCTCACCTTAGGCATAGGTTGAACTGCGCACAACTATATTTCGTCGCGGCAAATACGGCGGCAATTGTATACTCCCGTGTATTCCGCAGTCAGCCAGAAGAATAGCTCCTTCGGTTTTTGAGCAACGAAGGACAAGGAGCTGGAATGCCGGCAACGTGGCTACTGGGCAGCAATCAGGACATCCGTCCTGCCGCCACGTCGCTGGTATGGGACGCGGAGCATGTAGCCGATTCGCTGGAGCGTCTGCGCGTGTACGTCGAGAGCGAAGCGGCCAAGACCATCAACTGGTACTTCGACAGCAAGAAGTCGAAGGCGTTGTGGTCGCGCTGCCTGCGTTTTCTGGCGGTGGCGCTGAGCACCGTGGCGGGTGTGCTGCCCATCGTGGTCACGCTGTGGAAGAGCAAGCCGGCGGGACTGGAATCGGGCCTGATCGTTTCGGCATTGCTGGGGCTGGCGGCGGGCGTAGTGGGCTTCGACCACTTCTTCGGATTCTCCAGCGGATGGATTCGGTATGTCGTCACCGCCACCGGGATCCAGGCGGCGCTGGAGGAATTCCGGCTCGATTGGGAGCTTCTGTCGGCGCATCTTTCTTCGCCTCCAACCGGCGAACAAGTGCTGGTTATGATCGAGCGCGCCAAGACGTTTCGCACCTCCATCGCGAACATGGTGCTCGATGAGACCAAGGCCTGGGCGGCGGAGTTTCAGAGCAACCTGGCGCAACTCGAGAAGGACGTGAAGACGAGCTTCGAGCAGCAGCGGACAAAGGTGGAGGAAGACCTCAAAGCCAGGACGATTGCTTCGCGTCCGGGAGCTATCGAGTTAAAGGTGGCGAACGCTCTCACCGCTGACAATCGCTCGTTCACGGTCGAACTGGAGAAGCCGAACCATCAGACCGAGTCCGACCCTGTCGAAGGCGCGACCGCATGGAGCCGGGCCTCGTTGCCGCCGGGACAATATAAGGTTGTGGTGAAAGCCAAGCGGGCGGGTGCGACGGTGCAGGCATCGAAGATCGTGATCGTCGAGCCGGGGAGCGTTGTCACAGTGGAGTTGCCACTCCCGGGGTGATCTAAGCCTTAGAGCGAAGATGCCGTCTGGCCGATCCTACTATTCCTACTCTGCCGCTTCGTGATCAGTGCTATCCATTCTTGAAGGTGTGACTAACCTTTGAGATAGTTCGGTTTCGACTTTTCTGATGGCAAGTGTCTCGATGTAGTGTCCCTTAGATCCTCCAGACATCAGAATCCACAGCATAAACAATGTAGCGAGTGGCCTTGCGTAGCGCGTTGCCGGGCTGGATGGTGTATAGAGTGCAACGCTAGTGCTCCTATGGCCTAACGACTTATCGGAGGCGTATGAAACGACTACTAGCCGGCGGTTTGCTTTGCGCTCTGCTGTTGTGTGTGGCTTCATCGGCGCAGGTCCAGGGACCGAACCTGACCATCGCCAATTTTTCGGTGTGGTCGACGCTGCCGGGCCCGGATGGACAGCGGCACATGGCGATCAGCTTCCGCGTGGTCAACAGCGGCAAAGTTGCCGCGGGCACTACGACCACCCAAGTGACGGTTGGGGGAAATATCACTACGTATGCGACGCCGGCGTTGACGCCGCAAGCCGCGGTCTACTTCACCCAGACGATGGAGACCATGGCTGCACAAGTTGCCATCAAGATTCAAACCAACGTCACGCAACAGTTGGTGAACGCGCCCGATGTGAAGCTGCAAAGTCCAGGGCTGGGAATCACGGGCCTGGCCGGCAACGGGCCGAGCAACGTGATGCAGTACACGGCGAATCCGGCGGGGGACTATGGGCGCTGGGAGGCGATTGGTCCGTCGAGGATTGCAACCAATCCGGGTGAATCGGGACGGGTCAGCACGATTGCGGTGAGCCCGCTCGACCCAAATACCATCTATGCCGGCGGCCGCGATGAGGGGCTGTGGAAGACGACCGGCGCGACGACGACGTGGTTTCCCATCACCGATGCGCTCCCCACGCAGGAGATCGATGCGGTCGCGCTCGATCCCGGCAATCCCAATCGCGTTATGGTGGTCACTCCGGCCGGCGTCTTTCAGTCGTTAAATGGCGGCGCGATGTGGCAACAGCTCACCAGTCAAAACCTTCACGCCAATGGGAGCGATGGCGGCAAGCTGCTCATTACCAACTCACAGCCCTCCAACAAAAACCTGGTTGCCGAGCGCAGCGTTATTCGTCCCCCGATCAACGGCTTGGAGCCGGTCCAAGCAATTTACGTCACAACCGGACAAGGCCTGCAAGTGTCGACCAACGGAGGCGTGACCTGGAACGCGGAGCTGGCCAGCGGCTCGCCGGTGATCAGCGTGCAGTTCGGCACCACCGATGCGACCCAGCTGTTCGCCTCCAGCGCCAACCCGCCGGCCGCTTATGAAGCGCAGAACGGCGGGCTGAGTCCCACATCGTGGCACCAGTTGCAGGGCTGTCCGCAGGCCCCGCTGCCCAGCTTTCCGGCGGCCGCGAACGTTTGGATCACCGAATCGCAAGGCACGCAGTGGATCAGCTTTCGCGGCAAGAGTACCGATTCGCCGAGCTACGGACTGTGGCGCAGCACCAGCCAGACCTGCAACATCGGCGGCTTCACCGAACATGGCTGGCAGCAGGTGAGCATAGCGGCGTGCAACGACTATAACGACCAGTGGAGCTACGTCTTCGCCCATCCCACCGACCCGACGGTGGTCTTCAAGGGCGGAATCGGCCTGTGCCGCTCGTCAGCCTCGGGCGACAACCTGGCGACGGTTCGAGGAATTCACGCTGACCAGCACGCGGTGATGGTTGCCCCGTCGTCGCCGAACATCATGTTCTTCGGCAGTGATGGCGGAATCTATCGCTCGACGGACAAGGGCGTCACGCTGAACTTTTTCGGCGAAGGCATGTACAACACCGAGGTCCTGAAGATCGACGTGAATGGAACCGGGCCGCCGCGGGTGATTGTAGGCGGTTCGCAGGACAACGATTCCTTCGCATGGGACGGCAGCTCGCCGGTGTGGACCGACATTGGCGCCGCGCTGGCCAGCGGTGATGTGCCTCTGGTCGCCTTCAACCGCGCCGATCACAAGGGCGTCTACGTGATGGGGCAGAGCACGCAGCAAATTCAGGACTACCCGGCGAGCGGCAATTCGCAAATCACGCAGCGCGGCAGTCTCACCGATTGCCTTGCGTATTCGGAGTTTCCCGGGCAGGTCTTTGAGAGCATGGAATCGACGGGCGCCAGTCCGCCGCTGATGGTGACGTGCAATGGAATCTGGAGCGGGCCGCCGTGGAACCAGATCAAGATGCCGAACGCGGGCGATCAGTTTGTGCGGCTGCGGCTGGCGCCGGACAATCCTCAGATTGCCGTCGCGGCGACCGCCAAAGGACACGTGTACTGGGGCGCGGCGCAACAGCCGAACCTGCTGTACGACGTATTCACCGCACCCGGTGGCGGGGGCGCGGCGGCCATCGCCATGGCCAGCGAGACGACGTTCTATGTCGCCAACAATGCGAATGGAAGCGGCATCATCACGCGCTTCACCTGCCTGATCGGCTGCACCACGGAGAGCGCGTGGCCTCAGCCGCAAAGTCCCGCAGGCAACGTAACCGCCGTGGGCATCGATCCGCTGGGGACGACGGAGACGATACTGGCCGCCATCCGGGGCAGCGGCATCTTTCAGGGAACACGCTCCAGCGCAGGACAGTGGACGTGGGTGCCGTACACCAATGGCATTCCGCTAGGCGCGAACATCACCGACATTGAGGCGCGTAGCGATGGCTCGATTGCCGCGGCTGCCTATGGGCGCGGCGTGTTTCTGCTGACCTCGCGCGGGTCGACCGCGCCGCCGCCGCCACCGACGCTCAGCGCCACGGGGCATGTGGTCGGGTTCGAGCTGGAAGGCGACGACAGCCAGGAGGGAAAACCGATCCCGAAGATCACGATCGCTCGGCTCGACAGCAAGCCGGGCTTCATCTTCACCACGCTGAACTCTGCCGGCACGGGAGTTCTGGCGGCTGCTTTAAAAAACCATCGCATGGTGGAAATTACCTACACGCCGAATGGCGCGAACTCAGGCAAGATCATCAGCGCGAGCTACGCGGGGCCGTAGGAAGTCCCATGTCTCGAAAGCGCGAGACATGGGGGCACCCGCCTTGTTTGGTTGTCCTTAACGCCTAGGGCGCGAAGTAGGCGGAAATGTCGAGCAGTAGTTGCGTCAGATCGCTGGCGTAGGCGTCGATCAGTTGGTTGCTGGTTGGTACGATCGCCATGTTGGAGGTAACTGCGCCGTCGTACGCATTCAAGGTGGAGACCGTCGGTTGCATTTCGCCATCCGGCCAGAGAGTGAGATATTGCAGGCGAGTGATGGGAAGTACGGTGGCGTTGAAGACGAAGCCTTCCGCCTGCGTCGACATGGGACAAAAGCCGGGGTTCTCCAGAATGTCGATTACCAACTCTCCGCTGAATTCACCGCCCCGTCCACTACGAGTGTCGAGACCACGACAGGGAAAGAGCGTGTACAGCGACAGCGGATTCGAGCCCGAACCAGGCGCCGCGAAGTACCCGTTGATGTCGGCAATCAAGTTCGTGTCGTTACTGGCATAAGCACTGATCGCGCCATTCGTACCCGCGGGCACGATCGCTGCGTTGGCAACCACGGTTCCGGTGTAGTCATTCAGCGTTGAGACTAGCGGCTGCGTTTCTCCCGTAGGCCACACTGTGAGATAGCCCAACTGGTGACCCGGAACTACCGTGAAGTTCAGCGAATAGGCCTGTGCGCTGCTGGGGATATTGCACTGCGTGGCTTCTAGTAGGGGGAAACTGCGCGGCACGCCTCCGGTCAACGGCGGCCCGCCGAGGTCGCCGTTCGGGCTGCGCGTATCGACCACGCGGCAAGGCGCGAGCGGGAAGAAAGCCAGGGTCGAACTAGTGGAAGGTACGAAGTAGCCGTCAACATCCAGGATCAAGTCGGTGGTGTCGCTGGCATAAACGCTCACGCCGGAACTGACGCCCGCTTGCACAATTACGGCGTTGGCTTTCACGCGGCCGTCGGAATTCAGCGTCGAGGTCGGGGGCGCCTGCACCAGCCCGCTGGAGAAGACGGTGAGGTATCCCAGCCTGCCATGCGGCACGGCGGTGGCATTCAGCGAATAGGCAAGCGCATTCGCGGGAATATTACAGTTGCCCTGAGGAAGCGGAAAAGGGCGGGGACTCGCTCCACCCTGAATTGGTGGACCGCCAAGAGGGCCGTCCGGACTGCGCGTATCGACCACGCGACAGGGAGCCAGCGGAACAAATTGCAGCTTGGCGCTGGGGTCGATGACCGAGACGGTGCTGTCCTCTGAATTCGGCACGTAGATTCTATTCGTCGTCAGGTTGAATGCCATCGTGCCTGGTTCGTCTCCGGTTCCTACCATCATGATCGCGTTGCTGCCGCCGTCGACCGCGGTCAACACATTGGGATAGTCGGACGTGATGTATACCTTGTTTCGCTGGCTATCGACAACGACGGTGGGACAAAAGCCCGGCGTCAGAAGCTGCGCACCACACTCCGCGCCATCGATTTGAGGCGTGTTGGCAATGGTTGTAGTGTTGTTGGTGCTTCCATCGATAAGGGTTATGCTGCCGCGGAAGTTGTCGGTGTCCGCAAACTCGTTGGCTACGTAGATCTTGTTGGTGACGGAGTTGACTCCCACGCCAGAAGCGTTATATCCAACCGGCACCGTAGTCGTACTTAGCGTGGCGCCATCGATCACGGTGACGTCACCGGGATAGTCTGCCTGGTTCACAACGTAGATCTTGTTGGTAACCGGGTTGACAGCAAGCGCTACGGGAGCGAACCCCACCTGTACGGATTGGACGTTGTTGGTGGCACCGTCTATGACGGTTACGTCTCCCTGATGGTAAACGCCGCCTGACTCGTTCTGATCGGCGACGTAGATCTTGTTGGTAATCGCATTGATGGCAAGCGCTGTCGGGGCTTGCCCAACCGACACCCTGGTCGTGTTATTCGTTGCGCCGTCGATTACCGTGACCGTGTTGTCGCCGCTATTTACCACATAAATTTTGTTAGTTGTCGTATTTGCCGCAGCAGCCGCAGGAGACGTTCCTACCGTGACCGTTGCCTCCACCGTGTTGCTGGCGCCATCGATCACGTAAACACAATTGCAGTAGTACCCGACGGCGTAGATCTTGTTAGTCAAAGGATTGACCGCGAAGGCAGATCCGTCGGCGCCGCTGATGCTTGCGACGATGTTATTCGTGCTGCCGTCAATTACGGTCACGAAATCACCGCTGCCGCCGCTAACATAGATCATGTTCGTCGAGGGGTTGACGGCTGCGGCCTGGGCTTGTTGCAGTCCCAGGCTCAGCGTCGTCAGAACAGCTTGGCCGAACGCGATGGAGGACAACAGGCAAACGAACCAGGTAAGCAGCAGGGCAAGCCGAAGGCGCCGCATAGTATCGTCTCCAGAAACAATTCCCAAGAATTTGCGCAGTGTGGTAATCCCGGCCGGGACATTCTTGCAGACGCCTCGACCCGAGACCTTTTATTTTCCGCAGCAGCATACCGATATCACACGCGTTTGACTGGGTCAATTAACAATTCGGGTAGCGCTTGTTGCGGTCAAGGGAACTCATGAACCCGACGGCCTGAGTCCTAGCGCCAAAGAGAATCGCGACCCGGGTAGCGATAGTCTTCTGCCAAGTCTCGAAGAGCGCCAGACCCTTCGGCAGAGTCAGGACAGCTCTGGGGCACCTCCGATGCGAACCGTATCGGCTGGGAACGAAGACTCAGCGCCGCTACTCGCTGCCCGAAACGTGAAACTCGAAACTTGGAACTGCTTTTCGGCCGCATCTTTCTTATATAATCCAGCTACGCGCGTCACGAGAGCATGATGTCGGGAGTAACGGCAGCCGGGGTCCAGAAACAAGCTGCAGAAGCTGACGTTCCCGTCTTCGGATGGGAGCTTGAGCCGTGGCGCCGGGTCTTCTTGCGCAATCTGGGCGACACGCTGCTACGCCGAGAACCTCCTCCGCTCGAAATCACCGCCAAACCTGTCCCGCTGCGGCGCAATTACTTCATCGAGACCGGCATCGATCCGGTGCGATTCGTGGAATCCTACGGGGCACATGTCGCGTTTGTCCTGGTCATATATCTGGTGTGCACGCTGCCGTTCTTCAATCGCGAGCCGCTGCTGCATTCGCCGCTGGACGATAGAGAAATCTCGTACGTACCGCTGAGCGAGTATCTGCCGCCGATGAACACCGCGCAGAAGGCGGAAATGAAGCCACGCCACGGTGCGCCCAAGCTGGCCAGGCAGGAGATCCTGTCGGTGCCGGCGAATGCTGACAACAATCATCAGACCATCGTCACGCCGCCGAACATCAAGCTGGATCATGATGTGCCGCTGCCGAATATTGTCGCGTGGACGCCGGTTCCGGCGCGGCAGCCGATTGCAGCCTCGGCGCGCTCGGTGTCGCAGTTGAAAATGCCGGAGCTGCAGCCGGATGTGGTCGCGCCCACGGCGGACGTTGCGCATCGCAAGATCACGGCGCCGACATTGGAGCCGGAGGTTGTACCGCCGAGCGCGGATGTGGCGCAGCTCAAGAACAAACTAACGATGCCCTCGCTGCAGCCGTCGGTGGTGGAACCGCCGCTGGCCGCCGACCAGTTGAAGCTGAAGAGCGGGCAGATGAACATGGCGCAACTGGAGCCGCAGGTAGCGGTGCCGAAGTTGCCGGTGACGCCGCAGCGATCGTCGGGGGCGGGCGATAGCGGCGCGAAAGCCGCTGCCGATAAGGCCGCCAGTGCGGCCGCTTCCGCTGCCGCCGCGGCTGCAAAGAGTATTCCACCGGCGCCTAATGTGCAGAACCTCGGCAACGGACAGGGGCAGGGGCAGCTCATCGCGCTGGGTCTGAATCCCGCCGATGTGCGCGGGCCGATCAACGTGCCGGCGGGGAACCGCAGCGGCGAGTTCCATGCGTCGCCGAGCGGCAAAGCCGACGCGCCGGGCACGCCAAATGTGGTCGGCACTGGAACGAACGATCAGGGCGGCGGACACGGCGCAGGCAACGGTGTGCCGGCGGGAATTGTGGTCGGCGCGCCGCCGCCGGGTGCGACCGCGGCTGCGGTTACGGGAACCCCGACTGGCGCGAGCGGAAAGCCCGGCGGAGGGGGTTCAGCCGCGGACGCTGACGCACGCAAACGAATCATCGCCGAGGCCATGAAGCCTTCGCTGCCCAGCATGCGCGAGCGTCCTGCGCCTGCGCCGCCGACCACGCTGGACGATGATCCGGATGCCAGCATCGAGCAGCGCGTCTTCGGCAGGAAGCGCTATTACTCGCTGGTGATGAACATGCCGAACCTGTCGTCGTCGACCGGGAGCTGGATCATCCGCTTTGCCGAATTGAAGCAGAGCGACGACAAAGGCCCGCTGACCGCGCCGGTGGCGACGACCAAAGTCGATCCTGCATATCCGGCGGACGTGTTGCGCGATCACATCGAAGGTACGGTGACGCTGTATGCGGTGATTCGTGCCGACGGCAGCGTGGATGGGATTCGCGTGCTCGGCAGCCTGGATAATCGGCTGGATGCGAATGCGGTGCGCGCGTTCTCGGCGTGGCATTTCCGGCCGGGTACAAAGAATGGCGAGCCGGTAGCGATTGAAGCCGTAGTGCAGATTCCGTTCCACATGCATCGCTTCCAGTGAAGCGGCAGTTAGCAATTAGGAATTAGCCAAGCAATGCCTTCGAAGCTCCGCAAGCCCAAGCCGTTTCGCGCGACGACCGCAGTAAAGGCGGCGGCGCGAGCGCAGGTTGGCACGCCGCCTCCCACGCGCACCGAGCCCGGGGACAAGAAGCGTAAGAGCAAGTCGGGAAAACATAAATCGACGCTCAACGATTTGCTGCGCGACGCGGAAGCGTAGGTCGGCTTGGCATTCCGCCAAATAGCTGTCGCAGATGCGGTCGATGGAAACCTGGTCTGAAGCCTTGCGACCCCGCTGCCGATAGCTAACAGAGAGCGCGAACCTGCGCCGAGCGGTTGGAAGGAGAAAAGCCTCGTGGAACCGATCCATCGGTTCGTACATATCACCTCTGCTGATGTTTCCGCCTTTGCTCGCTTAGCCGACGACTATAACCCGATTCACATGGACACCGCGGCCGCGCGGGCGGCGGGATTTGAAGGCCGCATCTGTCATGGCGGCCTGTTCACGGCAATGATTTCGGGGATGATTGCCGACGCCTATCCGGGCGCGGTCTGGATGGAACACAACATTCAGTTCAAGCGGCCGGCGCTGGTCGGGCAGACGCTGGAGTTTATTTTGTCGCTGGACGAGACCATCAAGAAGCCGACCAAGACGCTGGGGATTATCACCGTGGAACTCAAGAATGCGGCCGGCGATCTGATCGCGGCCTCGCGCAACGTGGTGCTGCTGCCGAAGCACGCGGAGGCGGAGCTGGAGGTTCCGTCCGTGCAGCCGTCAACCGGAGAAACGCTGGTTGGCGCGTCGAGCGCAAGTCCGCGTTGATCAGCGACGGAATAAAAACCCCCGCCCAAGCTTGGCTTGAGCGGGGTACAGGGCGATGAGAGATCGTCGGCTATGGCGTAAGCTCCCCTTCCCCCACGCCATAGTTGTCACTTCGCCCTGGATGGTCAATAACCGGAGGAATCTACGGCGCGAAGTAACCGGAGATATCCAGGATCAGGTGCGTCAGGTCACTGGCATAGGAGTCGGTTTTGCCATTGACGTTGGGCACGATGGCCAGGTTCGAAGTATTGCGGCCATCATAAGCATTCAAGGTTGATACCACCGGCATATCCTCAGTATCCGGCCACAGGATCAGATATCCGAGCGTGGGTTCGGGCACGACGGTTGCATTCAGCACGTAGCCCTTAGCGTTGGTGGGCGGTGCGCAAGGGCTGTCGACCACATCGACCGTGCGCTCGCCTTGGAACGGCTGGCCGTTGTTGGAGCGGCTGTCATAAATGCGGCAGGGCGTGGTGGGATAGAACGAGTAGCCGTTCGCTCCCGGAGCGGCGAAGTAGCCGTTGATGTCGATGATGACATCGGTGCTGTTATAGGTGAACACGTCGATCTTGCCGTCGGTTCCGGCAGGAACGAGCGCGCCATTGGCTACAACCGTCGCGGTCGGATTGTTTAGGGTTGATACCACGGGCATCGTCTGACCGGTGGGCCATGCCGTCAAATAGTTCAGCGGCTGTCCGGTGGGGCTCGGATCTACGGTCACGTTGAAGGAGTAGGCGAGCGCGTTGCTGATTCCCGACAGGCAAGGGCTCGACAGGACCGGCAACGAGCGTGTCTCCATGTTGGCGAACGACGGCGCTCCCAACCCTTGGGGAAAATTCGTCTGGCGCGTGTCGGCCACACGGCAGGGCGTCAGTGGATAGAACTCATACGTCTGCGAACTGGGCGTAGTGAAATAGCCATCAATATCGAGAATGATGTGGGCGGTCTGGGTGACGAACACGCTGACTCCGCCGTCATAGCCTGCGGGCACGATGGCAGCGTTCGCTTTGACGCGGCCATCCTGGGAGTTCAGGGTCGACACCAGCGGTTGCGCCTGGCCGGTCGGCCATATGGTGAGATATCCCAGCGATGATGAGGGTACGACGGTAACGTTCAACGAGTAGGCGGTAGCGCTCGAGGGTATGTTGCAGCCGCCTAGTTGCGGGACGTAGAAGTTTTCGGAAGTGCCTCCCTGGATCGGCAGGCCGCCGTTTTGTCGGGTGTCGATCAGGCGGCAGGGAGTCACGTTGACAAACTGAATCGCATTGGGCGGGACGCCGCTCAGCACAGAGATTGTGCCATCACCCACGTTGGAAACGTACTCTCGATTGACCACGGGATTGACCCAGGCCACAACCGGCGTATTGCCGACGTTGACGGTGGTTGTGGCGAGGGTTGCGCCGTTAATCAGGGTCACGTTGTTCGATCCCGAGTTGCACACGAACGCGGTGTTGGTGACCGGGTTCACTTCGACATCGTCAGGCGCCGTGCCCACGCTCACGGTCGAAACCCCCAGCGTGGCTCCGTTAATAACCGACTCCGTGTTGTCGGTGTTATTCGTGACAAAGACAAGATTGGCGACTGCGTTGTTCGCCATGGCCACTTGTCCGTTACCGGTATTGACGGTTTGAGTGGCGAAGCTGGCGCCATCAATCTGGGTCACGGTCCCTATAACGTTCGTATTGTCGCCGGTGAAGTCGCAACTGGAGTCGTTACCGCAGGAGTTAGCGACCCAGATCTTGTTGGTGACGTTGTTGACCTCGACGATAGACGGGCCGTAGCCAACCGTCACCGTATGGGTCACGGTATTAGTTGCGCCATTGATGACGCTGACGGTTCCCGGCGCCGGCGTGGCATTGCAGCCAAACTGGTTGCCGCAGTAATTGGCCACGTACACCATGTTGATCACCGGGTTGACGGCCACTGAAACGGGATAGTTGCCCACAGTCACCGTAGCGGTCACCGTGTCGGTGTTGCCGTCGATCACGCTCATCGTGGTGCCTTGGCCGTTGCCGTTATTCACTACATAGATCTTGTTGGTCACCAGGTTAACGTCCATGACCGTCGGATGCCTTCCGACGGAGATGGTCTTGGTGACGGTGTTGGTGGCACCGCTGATGACAGAGATATTGTTGTCATGACGATTGGCGACATAGATCTTGTTAGTCACCGAGTTCACCGTAGCCCATACGGGATTAATTCCCACTGTGACGGTGGCAGTAACGGTGTCGTTCTGGCCGTTGATGACGGTGACTGTTCCCGGCGTCGTACCGCTGCAAGAAGGATCGGTGCCGCAGCTGTTGACGACATATACCGTGTCGGTAGCGTTGTTGGTCGCGATCAGGTACGCGCCGTTCTGGACGGGGACGGTACCAATCTGCATTTGAGCGTGGGCTGGCGGTGCGAGGGCCAGCGCCGCCATAATCGCGAGAAACAGCCCCAATCTGATTGATCGGATTGTACTTACATTCCACAAAGTAGTCGCTTGTGAGGTCATTCTTGAAGTCCTTCTTCCGGGGAGGTGGATGTTAGGCCGAGCCCCGAAGTGAATCTCGGCCAAGTTCATGTCATGGGCTGCGTGAGTTCAGCCCGCCGCAAGCGAGCACTTATGTGGCGGTGCGGCAGATTGGGGGTTATACTTGACCACCTTTGCGTTTTGGACAAGTGACATGACGGGGCAATCAGGGACATTCGGGGCCAAACCCTCGGCTCCGGATGGGACAAGAACGAATCGCCGCCTGGATTCGTGGAAAGAGATCGCTGCTTTCTTCGGACGCGACGAGCGCACCGTCAAGCGCTGGGAGAAAGAACGCTCACTGCCAGTGCATCGCTTGCCGGGAGGATCGCGCGCCCGCGTCTTCGCCTTCGCCGAGGAGCTGGAGCGCTGGATGGGCTCGCTGGAGTTAGCGTCAGCTCAGGCGGACGACGACGACTCCGCGCCGGAGATAGAAGATGCTGGGCTGCCGGCGCCCGAACCCGCTCCACCGATCGGTCTCAAGATAACTCAGCCCGTCGCTCCGGAGGGGCGCAGCCAAAAGATCTGGGTTGTGGCAGTCTGTGCGCTGCTTGCAGCCGGAGCTCTGCTTTTCTGGCGCTACCGCCCGGGCCATTCGACCATCACGGCGCCGGTCAAGGCGGCAACGCACCAGGTGAATCCCGAGGCGGAAGAACTTTACTTGCAAGGCCGCTACTACTGGAACCGCCGCACCCCTGCCGACCTGACGAAAGCGGTCGACTACTTCACCCAGGCGATCGTGCGGGATCCTAACTATGCGCAGCCCTACGTGGGCTTGGCTGATTGTTATAACCTGCTGCGCGAGTACGCCGCCATGCCCAACGAGGAAGCCTTCCCGCGAGCGCTCGCCGCCGCTAAGAAAGCGGTTGAACTCGACGACAGCTCGGCCGAGGCGCACGCTTCACTGGCCTTCGTCACTTTCTACTGGAGCTGGGACATACCCGCCGCCGAAGCGGAATTTCGCCGCGCCATCGAGTTAAACCCTCATTATGTCGCCGCGCACCATTGGTACGCGACCGCCCTGATGACGATGGGCCGCAATGACGAGGCAATGCGGGAGTTCGAGGCGGCACAGAAACTCGACCCCTCGTCGGCGCCCATTCTCGCCGACAAGGCGCTGCTGTTATTCAACGAAGGCCATCTCGATGAGGCCGAATCAATTCTCAAACAGATCGAATCCAGCCAGCCGGGATTCTCGTCAGCCCATCGCTATCATTCTTATGTCCTTTGGCAGAAGCACGATTACCTCAACTACCTGAGCGAGTCGCGGCAGGCAGCTGAACTGGCGCACGACGAGCGCGATCTGGCCATCGTGCACGCCGGGGAACAGGGCTACCGTGCCGGCGGCGTGCACGGTCTGCTGGAGCAGAAGCTCATTGTCCAAAAGAAACTCTGTGCGCAGGGAGAGTTATCGCCCTTTGACGTCGCCCAGACCGAAGCGTTGTTGGGAAACAAAGCCGAAGCGCTGCGCTATTTGCAGCTGGCTTACAATCGCCATGACGAGCGGTTCCTGGCTGGGGCCCGTAACGAAGCGCTGGTCAGCCTGCACGACGAACCGGAATTCCGCAAGCTGCTGCAACAGGCAGGACTGACGTTGCAGTAGCAAACCGACGCTGCCCTTCTGCGGAGGCGCCGTTATCCCCCGGCGGTGATCTGCGGCACGGCGCGCGCTATCTTCGTTTTACTTTTCACTACCACCGATCCGGTAAGCACTCCCACCGTTCCCGGCGCTACGCGATAGCTGTTCACCTGATCTTCCGAGATCTTCATGCCGTGATCGTCCTGGAATTCGATGGAGCCGTGAAACGTGGCGGGCAAAGCGGAGTCGTTCTTGATTTCCATTTTCCATGAGCACACCGGGTCGTCGTCGCTGGTGTTCACATGAGTTTGCAGCGAGACCACATGCCAACTGCCTTCGGCCTGAGCCAGTGGCGGCGCTTCCGTCTTGAGCACGTTGAGGATATCGCCGGCGGTCCAGATGTTCATAAAGTGAAGCGAACTGGTGACGCCGTAGTAGCCGCAGACGCCCGCAAGAATGATGACCGCCAGTCCATTCTCGACTCTTCCTTTGGCAAGTGCGGCCGCGCCCAAAATCATCCCCAGCGGCGCGAAAATGATAGGCAAAACGAAGAGCGACAGAACTCCACAGATACATCCGGCGATGGTCAGGCTTCTCATCGATGGCGGAAGAGCGGTTCCAACCGTGCTCCCGGCCAACGGATCAATTCTCCGTGGCGCAGTTAATGGCATTCTCACCGAATCAGCCTCCTGGTGACCACGATTTACCGAGTCCTTAGATTACACAGGTAACACAAAGACCGGCTCTGCGCACGTTACGTAGGTAACCGTGCGGTCAACGCGATTCCACTTGAGCGAAGAAGCCTCGCCAACCCGTTAACTTCGGGTGGCTTGTTGGTGAGACATTCGCCCCGAACTAGCCTGGGCCCAGACGAAGAATTTGTAGTGCAAGATCCCGATGGTTCAGAGCAACGGCTTTGCCGGAAAGCTTATCACATGGGTGCAAGCGCGAGGCATGAACAAGGCGGACGCTCGCGTGATTTCAGTCCGGCCGCTAATGTCAATATGTTGGCTCGGGTCTCGAAAACCGAGAGACTGGGGTACCCGGCGCTAGTGTCGGTTCTTCGATTGTTTCCCGGCTTTCGATGACTGCACCCGGGATGCTTTCCATGCCTCCGTTCGCGACCGGATGTAGTTCTTGTAATCCTGGTTTGTCTTCAGGGGCGGCATGACATGGAACATATGGCCGCGGTCGTCGGGAACGGGCAGTTGGGCGACGAGCTGTGCATGGATCATCTGAAGATGAGATGGGCGGTCCTCGTCGGGATTGGTTTGCTTAGTTTGCGGCACGGCAACGCCGGCGAGCGGATCGTCCGTCCGAGCGTTACTCAGCGTCAGCACACCCCCGATCGAAGGGGCAGCCGCATCGCGCGCAGTCAGTGCGGGCAGCTTCCAGCGCGTCTCAACTGTCTTCAAAATTGAGGTGTGGTCCAGCGGCGTCGAGCCCGCGGGAACCCGGAACACCGTGCCTGCCGGAATCAGCGGCGACACCAGTACGGTCGGAACGCGTACGCCGAAGCGCTTGAAGTCGAAGCCATACTCGCCTACGGAATTGTCGGGAGGCAGAGCGCCCTGCGGCGGCGGGACGTGGTCGTAGCATCCACCGTGCTCGTCATAGGTGACGATGAGCAGCGTCTGGTTCCACGCCGGGCCGTTACGCAGCGCGTAGTAAACATCGTGAATGAGTTGTTCGCCCAATGCGACGTTGTAATTCGGATGCTGGCTGTTGCCACTGGCATCCCAACTGGGCTCAAGAAAGGTGTACGCGGGCAAGGTGCCGGCAGCAGCCGCGTTCTGGAAATCGGTGAACAGGCCGAAGTGGCTGTCGTCGGCATTGGTGGTATCGGTGAAATCCATTCGCGTCAGCGGCGGCTCAGTGTAGCCGTAAATGCTCCAGCTCACGTTGTTGTCCGAGAGCAATCCGAAGATGCTCGGAATGGTGTACTTGGTCGCAGTGTCATTCAGGTGGCCCTGCGAGGTACCGGCATTGACGAACGCGCGGTTGGGCAGGGTCTCGGTGGGCACGGACGAAAACCAGTAATCGCAGACGGCAAATCCTGTCGCCAGGCCGGAAAGAATGGGCAGCATGGTCGGAGGAAAGATTCCCATGATGTCGTTGGCAACGGTGCCGGACAGAATCGACCATTTCTCCTTGGCTTCCCAGCCCAGCGTGTAGCTGTAGTCGGTGATAAAGCCGTTGTTGGTTGCGACCGGTGGAGTAGGTGCGGTAGTGCTGTTGAAGAGCTGCGAGTTGGTGGCCGAATAACCCTCGCCCGGGTCCGCACCGGGCATGAAGTAAGCATTCTTATCGGTCGGCTTGATGCTGTAGACCTGCACCGCTTTTCCGTTCGTGCCCGGGTTCGACTCTTTTCCGGTGAGTCCCTCAAATGGCTGACCCGTTGGCGAGACATTTCCATTGGCCGAGTACAGCAGCCCCAGCATGTGATCAAAGGAGCGGTTTTCCAGCATCAGCACAACGATGTTTTCGATGGAGGAAAGATGATTCGCCATAGTGTGACCTTGGAGTGACTATAGCTGGCGCGGGTTAACAGTGCGTGACTTCGCATGAGCCGCAAACCGTCAATCAAGCACCTTTGTGGCGCGACGTCACGCACAGAAGGGTGGTAGATTGGCGCGAAGGAGACTGCCTCATGACTCCTCTTCCTCGCGTCGCCACGGTTCTGCTGCTTGCGTTGTTTCTTCCGATCGCGTCTTCGGCGGCTAAATCAAGTGATCAATCACAGGACAGCCGAGCTCCGGGTACGACAAATGTTAGCGTGACGCTTGATGCTTTGACCAATCGCCATGCCATCAGCTCCTATGTCTATGGGGGCGCCTATCCCCAAAACGCGTCCACGATCACGGACAGCGGCATGACCGTTGTGCGCTGGGGCGGGAACGCGACGTCTCGGTACAACTGGCAGACGTTCACTTACAACGCAGCGAATGACTGGTACTTCGAGGATTTCAACTATACCGAAATCGGCGATGGCGATTCTGCGCAATACATTCGCGACGTGAAGGCCGCGGGGAGCAATCCGCTGATGACGATGGTCATGCTGCCCTGGGTGGCGAAGAGTTCGGGTTGGAGCTTCTCGGTCAGCAAGTATGGTGCGCAGTGCGCCAGCGATCCGTACAACGGTGATGCCGGAGACGGCGTGCGCACCGATTGCGCCACCAACATCACGGGCAATGATCCCAACGATGGCAACGTGCCTCTGTACGATCAGCCGGGCAATGGCGATCCGCCGGGAACGGTCTATCGCAACCAGTGGACGGCGGCGCTGGCGAGCGCGTTTGGGACCGCTCCGCACTTTTACAACATGGATAACGAAGTGGACATCTGGGGCAGCACCCACCGTGATGTCCATCCGAATCCTACAGCCTACAGCGAGCTGCGCGACACCTATCTGAGCGAAGCCGGCAAGCTGAAGCGCTGGGACCCACAGGCGATCCGGCTGGGACCGGTGAGTTGTTGCTGGTGGTTCTACTGGAACGGCGCCAATAACAACGACAAAGGCGCGCACGCCGGAGTCGATCTGCTGCCCTGGTGGCTGAATGAGATTTATTGGCAGGACAAACTGACCGTGCCCCAGACGCGGTCGCTGGATGTCTTCGACATTCACGCCTACCCCGATGGGCCGGATACCTCCAGCTGGACACAGGCGCAGAAGCAGGCGCTTTCCGCGCGAATCTACCGCGACTATTGGGACCCGACATATGTCAGCGAGTCGACCGATATCAACCAGTACTGGACTACCTTCCTCCAGCCTAATAAGACGATCCCCTTCCGCCTGCCGCGCATGCGGGCGATCGTGAACATGATCTATCCCAAAACGCCGTTAAGCGTTACGGAGTGGAGCGCCGCATTCGCCGGCGAAGCTGACTTCTCCACCGCCTTGGCGGATGCCGATGCTTACGGAATTCTGGGCCGGGAGCGCGCCTATCTCGCTTCGCGCTGGGTAGCTCCGGTGCCGGGCAATCCGAACTACCTCGCGCTGAAGCTGTATCGAAACTATGACGGTCAGCACAGCGCGTTTCTGGGGACATCGGTCTCGGCTGCGAACAACGGCGATCCGAATCTGTTCAGCAGCTATGCCTCGCTCAACTCCGCCGGGAACACGCTGACGGCAGTCATTCTGAACAAGGACCCTTCGAATACCGCCCAGGTGCAGTTTGCACTGAACGGATTCGCGCCGTCACAGGTAACGACCTACACGTTGTCTGCGGCGAATCCCACGCAAATCCTTCCTTCGGGTCCGCACTCATGGAGTGCGACCATGAACTTCGCGCCGTACTCAGCCACGCTGCTGGTGATCACAGGCTCGGCGCAGCTTCCGGGCGCGGAGTGGGACCTCAATCCCGACACAACCATGCTGCCTGCGGGCGGCCAAGTCACGCTGAGCCCGACCATCATCTCCGGTTCGGCAACCGTTACTTTGGGAACGCCGCAATATGACAGCGGAATCACGGTTACGGTGAATCAGCCTATCGTCAGGGTAGGTCAGAACGGAACCATCACGATCACCGCGGGCAGCACTCCCGGCTTCTATCACTACTCTGTTCCAAGCACCGACAGTGCGGGAGTAGCGCAACAGCAGGGTGGATGGATGTTGGTAGGCAATCCGCCGGCATCGTTGCTCAAGACCGGCGACCTGCAGCACGGCCGGAGGGGAACCCAGTTGAACCTTTCGATCACGCTGAACCCGGGACAGTCCGGGGGCAGCGCGGCGGGAGGTACGATCCTCTTTACGACCGATTTTGGTTCGCTATCGCAGCATCTTGTCACCACCGATTCTAACGGCAATGCTTCGGTGGTATTGACCCTGCCGTCCGGTCCAGCGCTTGTGCACGTGAGGGCCGAGGGGCAATACGCGTTGGGACATCCGGTAGCTACGTTTATGGAGTTCTCGCAGTAGCCGGCCGCCGCCCGAACGAAGCCGAGATCGAGGCGAGTTTCGCTGCCGGCTGACGCGAAGCTAACCTGGACAACCCCGGCACTCGCCCTTAGGCGAAGTCCGGAGGGCGTTTACGTCTGTGTTGACGCGCTTTCGATACACGGCTGAAGGGCATCTCTCAGCCTAATCGGCAGGCGTCTTTCGCGAACGCAAACACGTCTGTCGAAAAACCCTGCTCATAGAGTCGCCCCCAGCCCGGAACTCCCGCCGGTTCACTCCCGTACTGGTGTAGAGTATTTCGTTAATTTGGGAGGCTATTCGTGCGACCTTTGTCCGTCTCTCTTCGCCACACTTCTGCAATCGCTATCATCTGCTTGCTCTTGAGCGCCGCCGCGCTGGCTCAGAGTTCACCGGGGCCCCAACCTCTACCGCTGCCGCCGCCCATCGTCGCACCGGAAGACCAGCCGTATCCCGGCACGATCGCGTTGATGGTCGATATGACCAACGTCAACGACCGCATCTTTGAAGTTCACGAGACCATCCCGGTGCAAGGCGGAGAGGTGACACTGCTCTATCCCGAGTGGCTGCCAGGAACGCACTCGCCCTCCAACGCCGTAGCCAATTTCGCCGGACTGATGGTCACCGCGAATGGGCAGCGAGTGTCATGGAAGCGCGACTCCGTCGACATGTACGCCTTTCACGTCGATGTACCGCAGGGCGCAAGCGCGCTGGAGGTCAACTTCCAATACCTCGGGCCGATGGATCCCAAGCGGGGACGCGTCTCGTCGAAGTTTGCCGATCTGACATGGAACAGTGTGCTGGTCTATCCCGCAGGATACTTCGCACGCGACATCAAGTTCGCGACCACGCTTCGCATCCCGCACGGCTGGGACTATGCGACTGCACTCAGCTCCGCGTCGATTAACGACAACGAAGTAAAGTTCAAGGAGACAACCTTGAACACGTTAATCGATTCGCCGCTCTATGCGGGCGCGAACTTCAAGCGCGTCGATCTTTCGAGCGGCCCGGATAACAAGGTGTACCTCGATGTCTTTGCGGACAAGCCGTCCGACATGGAGATCACCGCGGAACAGTTGCAGTATCACAAGAACCTGGTTGTCCAGGCGCAGAAGCTGTTCAATTCGCATCACTACGATCACTATGATTTTCTGTTTTCCGTCAGCGATGTGGTCAGCGGCAAAGGTCTGGAGCATCATCAATCGAGTGAGGACGGCGCGCGCGCCAACTACTTCACCGATTGGGCGGCGGGGGTTGGTGGCCGCGCCTTGCTGCCGCACGAATACACCCACTCCTGGTGCGGCAAGTTTCGCCGCCCGGCTGATCTGTGGACGGCGAACTTCAACGTACCTATGCGAAATAGCCTGTTGTGGGTGTATGAAGGCCTGACCGACTATTACGGCAACGTGCTGACCGCGCGCTCCGGCATGCGCACCCCCGAGCAGGCACGCGACGTGTGGGCGCAATACGCGGCCGGCTTCGAGCTCAGCCCGGGCCGCACCTGGCGCTCACTGGAAGACACGACGAACCAACCCATCGTAGGCTCGCACTTCACAACCCCGGAAACCTGGCCGACCTGGCAGCGGTCTTATGACTACTACCCGGAGTCTGACCTTATCTGGCTGGACGCCGATACAACGATTCGCGAGCTCAGCGACGACCGCAAATCGCTGGACGATTTCGCCAAGGCGTTCTTCGGCATCGACAATGGCAGCTATATCACTGTGACTTACACTTTCGACGATCTGGTGAAGGCGCTGAATGCTGTGCAGCCCTACGATTGGGCGGGCTTCTTCCGCGCGCGGGTCTTCGACGTTGCGCCGCAGGTGCCGGAGAACGGATTCACGCAGGGCGGCTATCGCCTGGTCTACAACGACACTGAGCCGGAGTGGCTAAAGCATTCCGATCCGCAGCGTGGCAACAGCTTCGGCACTTCGCTGGGATTCTCGGTCGGCAGCGAGGGCAACATCGACAACGTAGTGTGGAATGGCTTGGCGTTCAAGGCCGGTATCACACCTGACATGCATCTGGAGGCCGTCAACGATCAGAAGTACACGCCGGCGCTGATGCGGGAAACGATACTCGCTGCGGAGAAGAACCAGCAGCCGATCAAGCTTCTGCTGAAGCGGGGCGACGACTACAAGACGATCTCGCTGGATTATCGCGGTGGAATGCGCTACCCGCATCTGGAGCGTGTGGGCAATACGCCGGATCGCCTGGATGCCGTGCTCGCGCCGGTGAAGTAAGCACCTCGGAATTCGCAACCAGCGGTTTGCCCCATCCTTCCCCATCTTTTGGGAAAGGATGGGACTCGCGCATCGCGACAAGCCGTTTTCCACTAGCCACTGCTTCTATGGGAAGCTGACCTTCAGGATGCTGCCGTTGGTTCCGACCATCCAGCCGTTTTGCGCATCAGCGAACGCAACTCCCCAGTATCCCGTCACGCCGGGCAACTGGTTCCATGTGGCGCCTTCGTCGGGCGACCACGCCGTGCCGCCGATGTCGGCGGTGATCACGACGTACTGGCTATAGTCGGTCGGACTGCGTTTCGCGCTGCTGCTTTGGTGCTGTTCGCCTCCGACGCCCGTCGTGTTGGTCAGGTACGACGCGCAGAAGATGGGATAGGTCACCGGCGGCTCGCTTCCGAGCTGCCACGTGTGGCCGCCATCATGAGACGTCGCAAACTGGGCGGTCGTAATCGTGTTCTCAGCGGCAAGATCGCCGCCGCCCATCACGCCGTTCAACGCATCGCGAAACGCCACGCTGAATGGGCCTGCGCTGGGCGAGCTGTGCAGCGGAGTGTCGTACGCCGCCCAGGTATTGCCGCCATCCGCCGTCGCCAGAACGCGCGAGACGCTCGCTCCGCCGGTGACAATCCAGGCGTTCGTCATGCCCTGCGCAGCGATGCACGTACCGCTCGCCGAGAACGAAGCTTCCCCAGGCAGCGCCGGGGGCATGTTATTCGCGATGCTCTGCCAGGTCATGCCGTCGGTTGTACGCAGGTCGGGGAAGACGCCGTTCACGGAATCGCTATGCGCGACGCCGTTGTCGGCAGTCCAGAAAGCAAAGCAATCGTAGAAGGCGCCGACCAGCTGGTTCTGGAACTGCTGCGTCCACGTCGTGCCGCCATCTTCCGTCTTGTAGATCGCGAAGTCCTGCGGGAAATTTCCGATGGCAAGCACATATGCGACCTGATCGCTCACGGCCTGCACATCGCGGAGCTGCACGTCAGCCGAATTCTGCGTCGGCACCAGACCGCTGCGCCAATGTGCGCCGCCGTCGGTCGTGACGACGTAGGTGCTGCTAGTTCCCACCGCCCACACCACGTTCTCGTCGACCGGGCTGACCGCGATGAGCAGTGAAGTCGTGTTGCTGGTCTGTGGGGTGAGCGTTGGCCCCTGACTGAATGCTGATTGGGTGGTGAAGACGGTGAAGGCGATTACGGCGAAGACAAGAACGGCTGGAACACCTTTCGTCATGACATCCTCCGCGACGAAGCGTGCAGCGGAGTATAGGTCTGCGCTCAGAAGAGTGTCAAACGGCTGCGGATAGTGGATAGTTGCAAGTATCAGTCTCGCTACTCTGGTCGGCATCCAAGGTGTGCTTCTGTCTACTATCCACTGTCCACTGTCTTTTGACATTCGTTCCACATCTCCATGACAAGCGCCTCTCTCAGCGACTTTACCGTTGCCATACAGTCCAGCCAACAGGGTCGGACAGGAGAGAGGAATAGCCATGAAGAACACAGACACTATCCTGGAGCGCCCGGTGAATCGCCGGTCGTTCATGAAGAACGGGGCCCTAGCAGCGGGCGCTGCCACCGTAGGCGCCGGGCTGTTGAGCCACGGTCTGACTGCCTTCGCGCAAGAGCCCAGTTCGAACCAGACGCTCAACAAGGGCGATATCGCCATCCTGCAATTTCTGGCGGCAGCCGAGCTGGTCGAGAGCGACCTGTGGCAGCAGTACGCCGAACTGGGAGGCATCGGCACTAACTTGCCGATCGAAGTTAACCCTAACCAGTCCCTCAACAACTATCAGATCGCGTTGTCGAACCTCGACGGCGACGCCCCGCAGTACATCTCCAGCAACACCCTGGACGAGAAGAGCCATGCCGCGTTCCTGAACGCGTATCTGGAATCGAAGGGCGCCGATCCTGTCAACCTTGACAAGTTCCGCACCTTGCAGGGTAGCAAGGCGTCGCCGGCCGCGAACGTCGGGCGTCTCACTAACCTGATGCAGCTCAATGTCGACACCAGTTGGTACGTTCGCTATCGCAGCACTGCCAACGCCGACTTCGGCGCGACGTTCCCGCAAGCCATCACGCTCAACGGCGTCTACGCCATCCCGCGCAACAACGGCGATTTTGATGGACCTCCATTCGGAAATGTCACCAGCGTTCCGGGCAACGTACACATTCAGGCAATCGCCAACGTTGCCGCATTTCACTTCGGCTTCATCGAGCAGGGCGGCTCAAGCCTGTATGCCGCGCTTAGCCAGAAGGTGAGCAGCCTAGAGGTCCTGAAGATCACGCTGGGCATCGGCGGCGACGAAGTGGCTCACTTCCTGGAGTGGGTCGATTTCGCCGGCAACGGCGTGCAGGCGCCGGTCGCGCCGTTCGCCGACCCGATCACCAAGCTGACATTCCCCAACTTCTTCAACCCACTTAATCCACTGATTCAGCCTAGCCTGATCTTCCCGGTGCCGGCGCAATTTATCAGCGCGAATCTGCCGCTCTGCGCTGCCATCCGGCCAAGCGACGATCAGTTCGCCGGTGCTGTGGCCGCGGCGAATAGCTTCATCAACGACGGCCTCTTCATCGGACAGTCGGCAGAATTTCTGGCCCTGTTCAACCAACTGGCGACGGCAGCCGATGCAGCGGTGCGGCAGGCGTGACTCGGGTCATTAGCATTGCGGTGACGACGCGATGTCCGGTCACAGACCGTGCCCGGAGAAACAACCATGATCGCCGGGCGGATTACTTGTCGCCGGCGACCTAATTCATAGACAGGACCCACGAATTCTGCGGCTTGATCCCCCCGGGCAACGGGGTTCGTGGGTTCTGCAACCTGACTTTTAAGTTCTGTCTTAAGCGAGGCCGCCATGTTCGAAGGCTTATTTCAGCCTATGCACCTGATCATCGTTCTTTTCATCGCTCTACTGGTCTTCGGTCCAAAGAAGCTACCCGAGCTAGGCAAGGGCTTAGGTGACGGTATCCGCAGCTTCAAGAATTCGATGAGAGAAAAAGAAGAGAGCGCGACTATCGGCGAAGTACAAAAGGAAGGGTAAACGAGTAGAGTCCCCGGAGCGCAAGCTGAGGCTAGTCATGCCTGACATGCTTTTTATATTGCTGCTGGCGCTGGTGCTGCTAGGACCGAAGAAGCTTCCGCAGGTTCTCGGGCAGGCTGGAAAATACCTGGCGCGATTTCAGCGCATACGACGCGAACTGCTGGATCAGGTCAGCGCTGAAATAGCTCGAATGGAAGTATCGCAAGCTGAACAATCGCCAGGGTCGATTCGAACGACACTGAAGGCGCCTGAGTCCGCGGTTGAAATCGAGAGAGGAAATCCAGTTCAGCAAACAGGTTCAGACTGAGTTGAGACTATCCGAAAAGATAGTCCGGCACTATAGTTGCAAGTTTAATGGGTCGCTCTTTGGCTATTGTTTTATATATAGCTTCAGGAGTACAAGTCGTGTTTAACTCCTCTACAGAGCAGCGGACGGCCCCGCAGCCCGAGGCAGGTTCCCCTAGGCACGAACCCTCCCGCCTCCTGCGGGGCCATTTTGTTGGCATAGCTTTTTCTACCTGGTCCGCAAACCAGGTTCCCTTAGATGGCAAGAATGCGCGGCCTAGTTTTGCGTGCGGAAAATCTCCACACCAGAAGCTTGAAACTATAAGCCGGTTCATTTTATGGGGAAGAGGAACTTCAGCATGGGAGCGACGCGCGCGGCCCAGGCCGATTCACTGTGTGTGGCGTCCTGCGCCTCCAGGTAAAAGAGGTCGCGGCCCTGCTCCCATCCTTTCTCGACCAGCTTGAGGTTCAGTTCGCGGGCGTCGGGAAGCGCGCGCTGGCCCTCATTGGTGCCAATGTCGAGCCAGATTTTCAGCTCGGGCTTGCGGCGGATCTTGCCGACGGTTTTCAGGATGGCGCGATTGCGCCACCACACCGACGGCGACATGACCGCGAGTTTGCTGAACATCCAGGTGTAGCGCAGGCCTAGATAGAGGGTGACCAGGCCGCCCAGCGATGAGCCGCCCATGGCGCAATTGGCGATGCCGGGCAGGGTGCGATAGGCACGGTCGACGAAGGGCTTGAGTTCTTCGACCAGCATCTGGCCGTAGGCGTCGGCCTGGCCGCCGCCTAGACGCTTGTCTTCGACTGGGGTGTACTCGTCGATGCGGTGCTCGCCGGTGTTATAGATGCCGACGACGATCAGCGGCTCAATCTCGCCCGCGAGGATCAGCGCATCGGTGGTCTCGCCCATGTGCCAGCAGTTGCCGTGGAACGCGGTGGCCGGATCGAAGAGGTTCTGGCCGTCCTGCATATAGAGCACGGAGAAGCGGCGGTCAGGCTCGGAGTTGTAGCTGGGCGGCAGGTACACGATGAAGTCGTGCTTCTCGTCGGTGACTTGCGAAGGAAGCTGTTGATGCAGGCGCAAGCGGGACTTCAGGTCGGTCGCAGGAACGGCGGTGGTCTCGGGCATGTCGATGGCGATAGGCATGATAACAGGCACCTGAAATTTGTGATGTGTTTTTGTGAAGCCCCGAGGTTAGATGCGGATGATCGGGAGTTTGAAGGGTGCAACATTCATTCGCGGTTTCGAATGAGCAGGTGATCGGGGACGCTCGACGGATTCGGCCATCCGACCCGGGCTACCCAGGTAAGAGCAAAAACCAACCGCCGTTCCTGTAGAATTGACGATTTCCCGGCAACAGAAATCTTTCCATTAGGGGCGGACACAATTTGAATCGCGAATTTCATCGCTGGTGGTCGCACGATCTGGGACGCGACATGGATCTACTGGTCTTTGGTCACGATGGCCCGAAGGTCCTCGTGTTCCCTACGTCGCAGGGCCGCTTCTATGAGTACGAAGACAACAAGATGATTGCGGCCGTCGCCGACCGCCTCGAACACGGCCAGTTGCAGATTTACTGCGTCGATAGCGTGGACGGCGAGAGCTGGTACAACAAGTGGGCACATCCCTACTGGCGCGTGCAGCGGCACCTGCAGTACGAGCGCTACATTCTGAACGACGTGCTCCCGCTGATGTGGAACAAGAACTGGAACCCGCGCACCATGGTCACGGGATGCAGCTTTGGCGCCTACCACGCGCTGAATTTCGCCATGCGCTATCCTGACAAAGTCACGGATTGCATCTGTATGGGCGGCGCGTACGATATCAGGCGCTTCCTCGACGGCTGGTACAGCGACGACGTGTACTTTGTGAACCCGCCGGACTATCTGGCAAACTGCACCGACGGCTGGCGCTACAACCACATTCGCACCGTGCTCGCGACCGGCGAATGGGATATGTGCTGGAACGATAACGAGCAGATGGCCGGCATCATGCGCTGGCGCGGCATACGTCATGAGCTGAGCGTCTGGGGCGACCGCAGCTATCACGACTGGCCGTGGTGGCGGCCAATGGCGAGAGCCTATCTGGGGTAATTACCGCACGCGCGCGTCGGTGTCGTCCGGCTGAGCGGGCGTCGTGGGGCGCAGGATCAGCATCTTGGATTTACCCTCGCTTCCGCCCGGAAGCAACACCATTCGCCTTTCCGGATCGTAGGCCACGACGTGGCCCTTGATGCCGGCGGTCGCCAGTTCATCCATCTTCGACAGCCGACCGCTGGCATGCATCACCAGCAGTGAGCCTTCACTGGCGGCGTAGAGGGTTCGCGAGCCGGCATCCAGCCAGAGCGAATCCACGCCCGCGGGCGCAGCCACACGATCAACCTCAGCTCCGGTGTCCACGCTGATGGCGAGTACGGCGTAACGCACCGCAACGTAGAGCTCGTGATATTGCGGATCGTAGATCAGTCCGGTTGGTTCGGAGGCGTTGAGCGTGAAGCGATGGGTGATCTTGAGTTCGGGCACCGCTTCCACGATTTGATGCACATCCTGCAAGCTCACAAAAACCAGATTGCGTTGGGAATCCAGAACCAGCTCACGCGGCCGGCCGCCGAGCGCGACTTGAGCCGCATCCTGCTTGGTATGCAGGTCGAGCAGCGAAATCGTCTCCGCATCGGCGTCGGTCCAGAACAACTTGCCATCACCGCTGAGCACCAGATTGTCGGGCGAGCCGGGCAGCGCGATGGAGTCGACGACCTTCCAACCGTCGGTCGCGACCACCGCTATGGAATTGGCGCCATGATCGGCGACGTAAACTCGGCCGCCTTTCTCGTCAACCGCGATGGCGCGCGGCGATTGGAGGCCGGTGATTTGCGCGACGATGCGACGGCGCCCCGGATCGAAGACGTCGACCGTCGACGCGCCGGGATGCGCAAGCAACAGCATTCCGTTGGCAAAAGCGACACCGCCGAAGCCGGGCACGCCGGGCAGATTGATCATGCCGATCTGGCGCAAGTCAGAGGCGCTTGCGAACAACCCACAAACAAGCACCGCAGAGACGAGAATGCGGGGTACGCGCATGATCGTCGAATGTGATGCGCAGCAGAGCTGATGTGCTGCCCGGGAAGCAGTGGTTAGTGGTCAGTGGTTAGTTGGGCTAAAGTCGTGCATCCACAGGCGTGTCCCGGGATAGCGGCAGGAGAAGCTGGCCACGCGAACCGCTTTGGCTAAGGCAAGGCGAAAGGAAGTGCCTGGCCGGCAGGCGTAATAGCAGAATGCGCCATGGAAGATGTCGCCGGCACCCAGCGTATCGACCGCCTTGATCTTCTCGACGGGAGCGCTGCCCCTCTTCCCATGGTCTATGAAGCGTACCGCAGAAGCGCCGCGGGTGATGGCGATCCGGCGAATGTTCCGCTTCTCGAGGAACTCGAAGACCTGGCGGATGTTGCGACACCCCGGTGGATGGAAGTCGTTGGAGCAAATCGCGATATCAACAAGCTGCAGAAGCTCGTCCATCCCGTCTTTCCAGCTCCCGCTGTCCATTACCACGGGAATTCCGTTGGCACGCGCCGCCCGAGCTGCTGCGATAGCGAGTCGCATGTAGTGTCCGTCGACCAGCAGGATCGACGCGCCCCGCAGCCATTGCGCCTCGAAACCGGCTTTTGCTGATGCGAACACGGCTGCGTTGGGCGAGACCACGGTGCGGTCGCCGGTTCCGCTATGAACCATGATTGACGAAATCGGCGGGATGGTTCGGCTACGCGGCGCCAGATCATGCAGAAGGACGGAGTGATCTCGCAGGTCCTCTCGAATGATTGCGCCCATAGGATGCGAGCCGACAGCGGTGACCAGGTCAGCTCTGCCGCCGAGGAACGCAAAGCTGGCCGCAGCATTTGTCGCCGGACCGCCGGCAGAGACTTGCTGGCCCGGAACCGAGATCTTCTCGTCGCGACGCGGAATCGTTTCCACCGTGTAGATGAGGTCCACGGTGGCGAGTCCGACGAAGAGGCCCGTCGGGCGGGAACGGATTGCAAGTCTTCGTGCCACAAGCGTCCTTTGTTTCGGGCAGCTTTCGCGGAAACTGCGTCCCGCAACTCGAAAGCCGAAACTCGGGACTTCTCTCCACTAACCACTATTCACTATGCACTTTATCTGTTAACTTGCTCAACACTATGACCGCCGGAAACGTGCAGGCTACCTCCGATCGCTGGCACGCCATGTCCGCTGGCTTCCTCGGCTGGACACTGGACGCTTTTGACTTTTTCGTCGTCATCTTCCTGTTCGATACGCTGGCAGCTCACTTTCACGTCTCCAAGGCCGACATCGTTCTGACCGTCACCGCGACGTTGGCGATGCGTCCCGTGGGTGCGCTGCTGTTTGGCATGATGGCCGACCGTTACGGCCGGCGACGTCCGCTGATGGCAAACGTGCTGTTCTTTGCGACGATCGAATTTCTGTGCGGCTTCGCACCCAACTTCACCGTGTTCTTTATTCTGCGCATGTTGTTCGGCATCGGCATGGGCGGCGAGTGGGGCGTCGGTGCATCGTTAGCGATGGAGCATGCGCCGGTGCGCTGGCGTGGCGTACTCTCCGGAATTCTGCAGAGCGGCTATCCTATCGGCTACCTGCTGGCTGCGGTGGCGGCGCGGCTGGTGCTGCCCAACTTCGGCTGGCGCGCGATGTTCTGGGTGGGCGGCATCCCTGCGCTGCTGGCGCTCTATATCCGCACCAAGGTTCCCGAGTCGGAGGCTTGGCAGCAGCATCGGGTGGCGCGCACCATCGATGGGCCGCGCATCGCCCTGCGGCACTGGCGGCTATCGCTCTATCTCATCGGCCTGATGTTCCTGATGAACTGCTTGTCGCACGGCACCCAGGACCTCTATCCCGATTTCCTGAAGCACGCGCACGGCGTCGCGGCCAACACGGTCGCGTATGTCGCGATGTTCTATAACGTGGGCGCCGTGGTCGGCGCCATCATCTTTGGGCTGCTTTCGGAACGCATTGGACGCCGCTATAGCATGTTGTGTGCGTTGGTGGTGGCATTGGCGATTATGCCTGCGTGGGCCTTCGGCACCACGCTAGCGGTGCTGGCGATTGGCGCGTTCGTGATGCAGATGGGAGTGCAGGGCGCGTGGGGCATCATCCCGGTGCACTTGAACGAATTGTCCCCCGACTCGGTGCGCGGACTGCTGCCGGGCTTCACCTACCAGGTAGGAATACTGCTGGCTTCCCCGACACCCATCGTAGAACACGCCCTGCTGAAGCGTGTCGGGTACGCCTGGGCCCTGACCGCGTTCGAGTTGTGCGTGATTGCGGCGCTGAGCGTGGTACTGATCTTCGGCAAGGAAAATCGAGGGCGCAGCTTCGTGCGCGAATCAGAAACTGTGGCAGCGTAGCTGAGACGAGTTTCCGTCTGGCGTTGTTTGCGTCGTTGCACCACGGTGCAGCAGCTGGAAAAAATATTTTTGCGCGGTAACTTTCAGTGAATCAATGTCTCACGCGCCGATCAAATTGCTGCGGCGAGAAATTGTCTGGCGCACGATTTTTTTTCTGCTAGTATCCGTTGAGCCGAAAACAAAAACAGGCTCCATGAATGCGGTGCAGCCGCTCCCTGACGCCGCTAATTAGGTTTGCAAACTTTATGAATACCGGTCGGTTTGTACCGCTTTGTTTGGCCGTTCCGTTTCCCTCTAATCAGTAACGCATCCGCTTGTGAGAGGCCTCCGCCTCAGGACTGCTATTTATGTCTCTATATGGTGTTGCGACCTCGCCGAATCCATGGGTCCTTGTTCTTGATGCCCTGGAGAAGAAGATCAACCGGACCTCCTACGAGACCTGGTTGAAGCCGACGCGCTTCGATCATTCCGAGGGACCGACGCTGTTCGTGCGCGTACCCAACCCGGAGTTCTGCCACATTGCCGACAAATATGGGGACCTGATCAGCGAAGCCATCGAGAACCTGCGCATGGAATACCGCGACGTTGAGTTTGTAACCGACGAAGCGCAACGCAAGAGCGATCAACCGGCCGGCACCGGCGACGGCCCAGCGGTTTCGACCTCGGCTGACAAAGCCGCCGGCGGTCCGGTCGCCCAGCAGCGTTTCGACTGGGATGGAGCCGCGCAATTGAATCCCAAGTACACATTCGACGACTTCGTGACCGGCGCCGGCAATCAGTTCGCTCAGGCCGCGGCGCGCGCCGTCGCGGAGAAGCCTTCCAAGGCTTACAACCCGCTCTTCCTGTATGGCGGAGTAGGGATGGGCAAGACCCACCTCATGCAGGCCATCGGTCACGAGATCAAGAAGCGGTCGCCGGAGAAGTCGATCTGCTATGTCTCGAGCGAGCGCTTTACCAACGATATGATCAATGCGCTCCGCTATAGCAAGATGACCGGCTTTCGCGACAAATATCGCACCATGGACGTCCTGTTGGTCGACGATATCCAGTTTCTGGTGAACAAAGAGCGCACGCAAGAGGAGTTCTTTCACACCTTCAACGCCCTGCACGAATGCTTGCGGCAGATCGTGATCGCCAGCGACCGCCCGCCCAAGGAGTTGGCGGAGATTGAAGACCGGCTACGCAGCCGCTTTGAATGGGGGTTGATTGCGGACATCCAGCCGCCGGACCTGGAGACCAAGGTGGCCATCCTGCAGAAGAAGGCAGAATTGGACCAGGTGAGCCTGCCCACCGATGTCGCTCTCTTCATTGCCTCGAACATCCGCAGCAATGTGCGCGAGTTGGAAGGCGCGCTGATCCGCCTGACCGCGTACTCCTCGCTGACGGGAGTCGAGATTAACCTGCAAACCGCGCAGGAGGTGCTGAAGAACGTCATCGACTCGCAAGTGCGCAAGGTGACGATCGATTCGATCCAGAAGGCGGTGTGCGAGCAGTTTGGTTTGAAGCTGCTGGAGCTGAAAGCTAAGAATAACTCGCATGTTATCGTCTTCCCGCGGCAGATCGCTATGTATCTTGCCAAGCACCTGACCGATTCGTCGCTGCCGGAAATAGGGCGTCAGTTTGGCGGCAAGCACCACACCACCGTTTTGCACTCGGTGGACAAAATCGAACAGCAACGGAAAACCGACAAGGATTTGAACCGAGTGCTCAACAAGCTCACCGAAAGCTTGGGCCTATGAACTCCCGTTCGAACCAGAGCAAGGTTTCGCCTCAAAAATTCAAAGCCCTCGGCTGTTGGCCACCGTCGTCAGCAGCGCTTGTTGGGCGCCCCGACCGCGCATTAAGCGCGGTTTTTCACTTTAGAGCGAGGTTTTCTCCACGGTCAGCTGTGGATGATTTGTGGATTCGGTGGAAGGTGCGGGCGAGACTCGGGTTTGGGCCTTTTGCCGCACAGTTGTCGCCAAGACAGAGCTGTAGTCTTCTACAGCCGGCGCTCTATCGGGGCTGCCAGCCGAGCGATTTGGGCCGCGCTTTCCACTTTTCCGCAGCGCCTACTGTTACTACTGGTTTTATAGGTTTTTGATTTGATATAAGGAGAAGCAGTAAATGCAGGCGAAACCTGTCGAGGTGGGACTTATGGCTGCCGAAGCAACGGGAACAGTACAGGGCACAGCGATGGAAATCAGCGTGAGCAAGTTCGAGTTACTGCGAGAGCTGACGGCCACGCAGGGGGTGGTCGAACGCAAAACCACCATCCCCATCCTTTCCAATTTTCTGTTTGAAGCCGCCAATGACCGCCTGACCATCACGGCTACCGATCTCGACTTGAGCCTGCGCACTTCGTGCGCCGCCAAGGTGAAGCGCGAAGGCGCCTGTACCATCCCGGCGCGCAAGCTGTACGACTACGTGAGGCTGCTGCCCGACGGCGATATCTCGATCAAGCTGCTGGATAACCACTGGGTCAACATCCGCTCGGGGCGCTCGAACACAAAAATGGTCGGCATGGCGCGCGCGAACTTTCCCGGGCTGCCGGTGTTTCCGGTTGCGGGAGTGGTGAAAATTCCGGCCCAGACGCTGCGCAACATGATCGGCCGCACGATTTTTGCCATCTCCAGCGAAGAGTCGCGCTACACCCTGAACGGCGGCCTGATGGTACTGAAGCCGGAATCGATCACCATGGTTGCGACCGATGGGCATCGTCTGGCCCACATCGAAAAGCAGGGCGAGCAGTTTGATGTGAGCGGCGAGAACCGCACACTGGTCCCGAAGAAGGCTATGAGCGAGCTGTACTCGTTGCTCCAAAACAGCGAGGTGGATTTCATAGAGTTTGCTAAGGACGAATCCACGCTCTTCTTCCGTATCGGCGAACGGCTGCTAACCTCACGCCAGTTGACCGGACAGTTTCCTAACTACGAAGCGGTGCTGCCGCGTGATCCGGGCAAGGCGGTTGTGGTGCACGGCAGCGACCTCAACACGGCGATACAGCGGGTAGCCCAATTTGCCGACGAGCGCTCGCGCGCCATCCGCATGAAGCTGGAGAAGAACGAGCTGAAGATTTCGTCGTCATCAACCGACTCGGGTGAGTCGGAGGATTCGCTGGAGACGGCCTATACCGCCGATCCCATCACCATCGGCTTCAACTCCGAATACCTACTGGACTTCCTCAAGGCATCCAACGGAGGCGACGTGCGCCTGGAGTTCAAGGACGCCCAGTCGGCCGGTCAGATGCGCCCCGACGACGCCGGCGACGACGGCTTCAAGTACCGCTACGTCGTCATGCCGATGCGGATCTGAGGCCGCGAAGCGGCGGCTAGGACTTAGCCCGGGCGCAAGCCCCGGGGTAGCTGTAAGACCAAACAGAGCCGCGTGAGAGGCGGCACTTTCCCTAATGAATGATCATCGCTCCTCTGGAACTTCCGCAGCACTCAATGAAGAATATTCAGGCGTAGCAGTGTGATCGTTGCTGGGGTGATGAGCGGGACGTCGGCGGATGGCATTGACGTTGCGCTTGTGCGCGTCAAGGGGCGGGGATTTCGTTCGCGGCTGGAGCTGCTGGCGCATACGCACACACCTTATCCGCAGCAGGTCCGGCGCGCGGTGCTGGCTGCGATGGATGCGAGCGCGGCCAGCGTTGGCGATCTTTCGCGGCTTAATTTCTTCCTGGGCGAGCTGTACGCCGAGGCAGTGCTGAAGGCGCAGCAGCAAGCAGCTGAGCCCTGTGAGCTCGTCGGCTGCCACGGCCAGACGCTCTACCATCAAGGCAGCACGCAGCTGTTTCTCGGCCGTCGCGTTGCGTGTACCTGGCAGACGGGAGAGGGAGCGGTCATTGCCGCGCGGCTGGGCGTTCCGGTTGTTTCTGATTTCCGTCCTGCTGACATGGCCGCCGGCGGCAAAGGCGCGCCGCTGGTTCCCTTCCTCGACTATGTTCTTTATCGGCATGCACGCTTGGGACGAATCGTCCAAAACCTCGGCGGCATCGCGAACCTCACGGCGATTCCGGCCGCCGCTGCGCCGGAAGAAGTGATCGCCTTCGACACCGGGCCGGGCAACATGGTGATCGATGCGGTAATGGAAGGCTTCTTTGACAAGCCATACGATCGCGAGGGGCGTCTGGCCGCTCGGGGGAAGCGAATCGAAAGTGTCGTGCATGAACTGCTGCGGAATCCGTTCTTCCGGCAGAAGCCTCCGAGGACTGCCGGACGCGAGCAATTTGGGCGCGAGTTTGTGCACGAATTTCTGCGCCTCTGCGGGAGGGCCGACAAGCACGACATAGTTGCGACTGCGACCGGGCTGACGGCGCGATCTGTGGCTGAAGGGTTGCGAAAGTTTGTCTTGCCGCGGAATGGGAACGAAGGCAACTATCGCGAATTCGTCGTTTCTGGGGGCGGTACGAAAAACGCGACGTTGATGGGGATGATTCGCGAGGAACTCGCTCCGTTGAAGCTGCGCGTGCGCACGACCGAAGAGTTCGGGATTCCTTCGGGAGCAAAGGAAGCCGCCGCGTTCGCTCTGCTGGCATACGAGACCTGGCATCGCCGGCCGTCGAATATACCGTCGGCAACGGGCGCGAACCGTCCTGCCATCCTGGGCAAGATCAGCTACGCTTAAAGCCGTGTTCACGTATGTCCAGCACGTCGTTGCGAGGTATCACTTAAGATCATTCTTAATATCCTCATTTCCTCTGTGTCTCTGTGTCTCTGTGGTTATCATTCTTGCAGGCTGCGCGCAGAAGCCTGACCCCAACACGCTGGTCATGATCATCGAGAGCAGCCCCATCAATCTTGATCCTCGAGTCGGTGTTGACGCACAGTCGCAGCGCATTGACGAACTTCTTTTCGATCCGCTGGTGACGCGCGACGCGCATTTCAATTTGCGACCAGGCTTGGCGGAGCGCTGGGAGATCGTCGATCCTCTGACCTACGTCTTCCACCTTCGCCACGGAGTGCGCTTCCACAACGGCCAGCCGCTCACCGCGCGCGACGTGAAGTGGACCTTCGACTCGCTCATCGCCGGCAAAATCCGCAGCGCCAAAGCTGGCACATTCGCCTCGGTCAGCCGCATCGAGACCCCCGACAGTTGCACCGTGATCTTTCACCTAAAGCAGCCGTTTGCCTCGCTGCTGTGGAACCTCTCCGGCGCTGCCGGCATTGTGCCGTACGGGAGTGGGGAGGATTTCAACCAGCATCTTGTCGGCTCAGGGCCGTTCCGGTTTGTGAGCGCGGCGCAGGACAGGAATGTCATTGTCGAGCGCAACCCGGATTATTGGAATACTCCGGCCCAGCTGCAGCGCGTGGAATTCAAGGTGATTCCCGATGCCACGACGCGCGCGCTTGAGCTGCGCAAGCAGAGCGCCGACGTCGCTATCAACTCGCTGGTTGCCGATACAGTGGTCACGCTGCAGCGCGACCGCAATCTGAGGGTGATGGAGTCGCCGGGTACGATCTATGCCTATTTGGCGATGAACCTGCGCGACCCGATTCTGAAAGACGTGCGGGTGCGGCGCGCGATTGCCTATGCCATCAATACCCAGCCCATCATTCATTACCTGCTGCGCGATGAAGCGCGGCCGGCCTCCAGCATTCTTCCCCCGCAGCACTGGGCCTATGACGCCGACGTGGCGCGGTATCCGCACGATCCCGAACGTGCGCGGCAGTTGCTCGACCAAGCGGGCTACCCGGCGAGGAACGGCGTGCGCTTCCACATCACCATGAAGACTTCGACCGAGGAATCGACGCGCTTGCTGGCGGCGGTGCTGCAGCAGCAATTGCGCGAGGTCGGCATTGCGCTCGACATCCGGTCGTTTGAGTCGGCGACGTTTCTGGCCGACGTCAGCAAAGGCGCCTACCAGGTGCACTCGCTGCGCTGGATCGGCGGCAACCAGGATCCGGACATCTTCGAGAACCTCTTCGCGACGGCGAGCTTCGCGCCTAAGCGCGCCAATCGTACGTTTTATTCCAATCCGCGCGTGGACGAGCTAATTCGCGAAGGCCGCAGCACGCTCGACCAGCAGAAGCGCAAGGCGATCTACGACCAGATTCAGCAAATCCTGGCCGAGGATCTGCCGTACATCAACCTCTGGTATCTGGATAACGTGCTGGTCCACACCAACCGCGTGCAGGGGATTGAGCTGGGGCCGGCGGGGAGCTACGATTTCCTGCGGTCGGCGCAGTTGGTGAACTAATTTGGAGGCGGAGTGCTGCTGTGAGCAAGGGAGCTAACCTTTAGAGGTCCGCCACGAAAAAACCCGGCCAACTACTTGCAAATTGATACCCATTCGGGATAATCGGCCTGAGGAGCATATGCAAAGAGACTTACTCAACCTTCAAAAGAACATCTTGATCGCACTGCTGCCGGAGCCTTGGGAATTGGCCACTTGCGGTTGCCACGCTTATAACAGCAAAAATTGGTTTTCGATTTGGGATGTCCAGCGTGGAAGGATTGTCAGCGTCGAAAGCGACCCAACTCTGCCCGCTTCGCGAGTAGAACAGATGAGAGGTCTCGCGTTCAAACTAGCGGCCACCGGTGTCGTGAGCTAACTTCTTCTGAAGGGGACGGTGCTCCCGCGTCGGCCTGCTCGTGGGCGTGATAGCTGGAGCGCACCAGCGGTCCTGATTCAACGTGGCGGAAGCCCATCTTCAGCGACTTTTCTTTCAGGTGCCGGAATTCTTCAGGCGGGTACAGCCGCGCGACAGGAAGGTGATCCTTCGAGGGTCGCAGGTACTGGCCGATGGTGAGGATGTCGACCTTGCGCGCCGCGAGGTCGCGGAAGACCTCAAGCAGCTCGTCCGTGCTTTCGCCGAGGCCGACCATCAGGCCGGTTTTCGTCGGGATGAGCGGATTGATCTCTTTCGCGCGTTCGAGTAGACGCAGCGTTCGTTCGTAGCGCGCCCCGGAGCGGGCCACACGATAGAGACGCGGAACGGTCTCGGTGTTGTGGTTCAGGATGTCGGGTTCGGCGTCCATCACAATCCGCAACGGTTCGTCGAGCCCCTGAAAATCGGGAATCAGCACTTCGACACGGCATCCGGGAACGCGAAGGCGGACCTCGCGAATCGTGTCGGCGAAGACACGCGCCCCGCCAACGTTGTCATCGTCGCGATTCACGCTGGTGACGACCGCGAATTTCAATTGCAATTGCTCAACGGCTTCGGCCACGCGACGGGGCTCGTCGAAGTCGATCGGCTGCGGACGCCCCTTAGGCACGGCACAGAAGCCACATCGGCGAGTACACAAGTTGCCCAGCAGCATGAAGGTCGCAGTGCGATGGTTCCAGCACTCACCAATATTGGGGCAATGCGCCGACTCGCAGACCGTGTGCAGCTCCAACTTGCGCGCCAGGCTTTTCAAATTATGGTAGTTGTCGCCCATGGGCGCGCGTGCCTTCAGCCACTCCGGCTTGGGGGCTGGCTGGCGCGGGGCGATGTCGATCTGGATGAGTTCAGGCGCGGTGGCCATGGTCTATTTATTCTAGCGCGGCAGTGTCGCTGCTTGTTGGATGATGCGCACAACGTATAGGGATCGGGGACTCATAATCTTGACTTTCGGTTTAAAATCTTACCAGTAAGATCGTCTTACCAGTAAGATTTCGTTTTTCTGGGCCGCCTGGAAGCAGCAGCCAGGCGCGCGCCGAAAGACCCAAACCCTTTATCGAGAGTCTCTTACAGCGTGTGCAGATATGCCATGAGCTGGTCGATTTGTTGCTGCGTCAGCTTATTCTGGAAGCCGGGCATTTTGGCGCGGCCGAGCATGATGATGTCGAGCACGCGATCGTCGTTGGCAGGAATGCCGCTGGTCATGAACTGCTTCCGGAATAGCCCGTGCAGGCTGGGTCCGCGCAGGTTGTGGGTGCTGTAAGCGTAGTGGCACTCAGCGCAGCGCGCGTCGTAAACCCGGCGGCCTGCCGCCTGCTCGGGATTCAGTCCAAGCTCGGCGTCGGTCTTGCGCGGCTCGGCGTCACAGGCGCCGAGGACAAACAAGAAGATGAGAGTGACAGTCGTGAGTAGAAGTCGCGCGGAGATGGTCTTCAACGTTCGTTCCGATGCGATGCACTTACGAAGGTGCTGACGCGTCTTTGCCAGAGTTAGAATACACCTCGCATGATGGTTGCCATCAAGCGCGTGTATGACCTGCCCACCCCGCAGGACGGCGCGCGGGTTTTGGTCGATCGGCTGTGGCCACGCGGGCTGTCCAAGGAGGCTGCGGCGCTCGATGCGTGGCTCAAAGATGTGGCGCCCTCGGACGAGCTGCGCAAGTGGTATCACGCGCATCCCGAGCAGTGGAGCAAGTTTCGCGAGCGCTACCTGAAGGAGCTGTCGTCGGAGAAGGCGGGCGAAGCGTTGCGAGAACTGTACGCGATGCGCGACGGGCACCACCAGCTCACGTTGCTGTTTGCTTCGCGGGACCTGGAGCGCAACAACGCTACGGTGCTGAAACAGCTGATGGAAGGCGATCGCAAGCCGCCCAAAGGAACCGGCCCGGCTCGCACTGCCGCACGGCAAGCCCGCGCCGTCCGACGGAGATAGCTCCGGCCAGGCGGTTCCAGACGGAGCCGATCATCGGATCCGCAGGTCAGGGCGCTGCTGATCACCTAGCTTCCAGCTCAAATACTGCTCCCACGCGTTGAGAACGGTCTTGGCCCAGCTGCGATGTTTCCAGTAATCCTCGGCAGCGCGATACGGCGCCGAGGAGGCCGCGATGGACCAGCGATACTGCGGCAAGCGGGCGCGGAAGGTTTCGAGCACGCGGCGCGTGTCGAAGTTCGGGGCCACGATGACGGCGGACGTCGCGTGCAGGGCGTCCATGCAGCGCTTCACGTCCACCACTTCGTCAAACGTTGTATTGCCGGCAACCGGACAAATCTGCATCTCCCCCTGCTTCATGTTGCGAAGAAATTCACCGGCCAACTCGGCCTCCGTCCTGCCATAAATCAGGCGGTTGGTGCCCGCATCCAACAGGATTGTTGGGGCGTAGCCTTCCTTCTGCAGTTTGAGCGCCTGGGGCCACTCGCCGTCGAGTACCACGATGACGTCGGAGCGTTCGGGGGCATGGACGATGAGGAACGAGCCGGCCTTGGAAAACAGGTAAATCGCCAGGCCCGCGAGCGCGGCCAGGACACCGGCGAGGATTAGCCGCTTAGCCGCGTAACCCGATGCGGTCACGGTGGTGTGCTGCTCGTCAGCTACTTCGCCTCGAGGCATGCCGCACCTTTTTCCACTTGCTCTGTGTGCAGGCGCCACAGAACGTCGCCGACGACCGCCCAGTCATACCTCTCGCGGACGAGGCTGCGGCCGTTGGCCACCAGCTCGTGCCAAAGTGGAGAGTCTGCTCGCAGTGACGCGATCGCATCTGCCATGGCATTCGGACTATCGGCAATCAGAATGTTCTTGCCGCGGATGGTCGCGAGTCCTTCGGCGCCCAGCGAAGTTGAGACGACGGGCGTGCCCGCGGCCATGGCCTCCAGCACTTTGAGACGCGTCCCCCCGCCAACGCGCAGCGGCACGACCGAGGCCAAAGCGCTGTGGTAATACGGCCGCACATCGTCGACCGTGCCGGTTACGGTGATGCCTTGCTGGCGCAAGGCGAGAATTGCCGGCGGCGGCTGCGCGCCGACAATCACCAGGCGCAGGTCCGGCCGGCGTTCGCGCACCAGCGGCCAAACCTCGCGAACGAAATATAGCGCTGCGTCGATGTTGGCGTGGTAATCCATGCGACCCAGGAAGAGCACATCCTGGCGCGTGGAGGCTACCGCAGCCGGTTGAGCGAAGAAGTCGCAGTCGACGCCGTTGCCGACGACTTCAACGCGCGCAGCGGGCACGCGAGCGAGCAGAACTTCGCGTTCGCGTTCGCTGCAAACGGTATGGGCGTCGCAGAGCCGCAGCAGGTCGGTCTCGACGCTTCGCGAAAGCGACGACGTTCGACTCGCGTAAAAGCTGCGCAGCGGATTGCGATCGTTTTCCGCATAGCGAGCGAGGATCTCCGATTCGATGTTGTGCCAATCGAGGATGACTCGCGTGCGGGGAGCGATCTGGCGGATGTGCCGGGCGTAGGCGATCAGGTGCATGCTCTCGATTTGTGCCACATCGAAGCTGCGCTGCTGAAAGATGCGGTCGACATCAGCCATCACAGCGGGCGATGTGAAATTCAGAACGTTCAAGGGTGTAGGGCCGATGAAGCCGCGGATGATATTCGTCTTCCTGTAGCTCTGGTCGCGCCGCAAGGCGATGACCTCGGCACTGTCGCCGAGCTTCTCGCGCAGTTGCTCTGCCTGGCTGCGGGCATCTTCGCTGACCAGACCCACGTAGGTGAGCTGCGCGTTACGCGCCAGATGCCGCGCGAAATAGAAATCGCGTAGATGCGCGCCCGAAATGGTGGGCCAGCAAATCCGCGGCGAAAAGTAGAGAACGCGCATGGGTCGATGCTCATGGGCAGTGTATCCGATTGAGCGAGCGCTTCGACCTAGGCAGCGCCATGGAGTTCGGGGACGGGAACCGGCTGGCGCCCAGGCCAAAACGGGCATTTTCCAGAGCAGTAAATTGAAGAAACGCGGCATTTTGGCGGTGTGGCCGATGCTATACTGGCTCGCGGCTTCCCCCAGCCACAGTCCTACGCGGGGAATGAAACAAGCACTGAAAGCTATCTTGCACGGGGTGTTTCTCTTGCTGGCGCTGCCCACCGCGGCGATTTCCGGCTTCGGACGCATTCCTGCGGCATTTGCCATGGGCGCGCACGCGGCGGCGATGGTGCCCGGCATTGCGGGGGACTACTTCCGGATTGCCTATTACAAGCTGACGCTGAAACAGTGTTCGCTGTACAGCCGGGTCTCGTTCGGATCGTTCTTCGCCCATAGCGACGCGGCCCTGGGACGCGGCGTGTACATCGGTTCCTATTGCATCCTGGGGCGCTGCTCGATCGGCGACCGGACGCAGATCGCGTCGCAAGTGCAGGTGCTGAGCGGAAGGCGGCAGCATGGCCGGGACGCCGGGGGGCAGATCACAGGCTCGGCCGAAGGCGAATTTGAGTGGATCGATATCGGCGCGGATTGCTGGATTGGGGCCTCTTCCATCATAATGGCTCCCATTGGAAGCGGCTCGACCATTGGCGCGGGTAGCGTCGTGGTTCGCCCAATTGCGGCGCAGGTGGTCGCGGTGGGCAATCCCGCACGAGTCATCAAGGAAGTCTCGCCGCAACTAGCAGCGAGTGGGGTCACGAAGTGAATATGTCGATGTATCAAGGAATGTCACCCGCAGCCACGGACGACTACGCCATCTTTCCCAGTGCCGCGGCGGTCGAGCCCCAGCCGGCGGCGGTTGAAGAGAAGCCTAAGGCGGTCCGCCGCGGTAAGCGCCCCGAGTTTTACAAACCATTTCACTATCTCCTCCTGGTGTACTTGTACTTCTATTGCAGCCGGGTCACGGAGTTAATGCCCTGGTTCCATATCGGCTTGCTGCTGCAGCCGATCCTGCTGATTGGCATGGTCATGACCGGGACTACCAAATCCATCTTTCGCACGGACGTCGGGCGGGTCATGACGATGTTCACGATATGGGTGGCGCTCTGTGTCCCCTTCAGCGTGTGGCGCGGCGGAAGTCTACAGATACTGATACTCGCGGTACAAGCGCTGGCCCTGCTCTTTTTCATGGCGGCGTTCATCCGTACGCTGGAGGATTGCTATCGCGTGATTTATGTGGTCGCGCTGGCCATGGCAACGATCGCAGTGTTGTCTTTCATCATCGGTAACAGGTCGAGCGATCCTCGCTTGGCACTGGGTGATCAGATGACGCAGACCTTGGGCGACGCGAACTTCATGGCGTTGTACCTGGTGATTGGACTACCGTTCCTATGGTTCTCTTCTACTTGGAAGCGGGGCTTCGTTAAGGTGGGATTGCTCCTGATGATGCTTCCGGTGTTGGCTTCAGTCGCCCGCACGGGTTCACGTATGGGTTTGCTGGCGCTTGCGCTGGGAACGGTGTTCTTCCTGATCTTTGCCAACAGCACTCAAAGAGCGGTAATCATTATCGGGGGCACAGTTGGCCTGATGCTCGCCCTTACCATGCTGCCGCATAGGATCGTCGAAAGATTCACGACGCTGTTTAATGGCGGTTCGTCAGCCGCAGCCGCCGAAGCGGCCGCATCCGCCGAAGCGAGAAAGATCATGTTCTGGCGCGGCGTCGACTTGACTTTCGAGCATCCCCTGTTCGGAGTGGGTCCGGGAGAGTTTATGGATGCCGAGGCGGGTGAAGCGGCGCAGCTTGGTAAACGCGGCTTGTGGCATTACACGCATAATGCTTATACCGAGCTCTCCAGCGAAACCGGCATTCCGGGAATGGTGATTTTTCTTATCGCTTTTTGGCGGTCCTACAGGGGGCTGTCGCAATATCGAGATCGATATCCCAATTCGCAGGTGCGACGAGCGGCTCTTTGTATTCAGATTGCGGTGTTAGCCTCCGCCGTCGGAGCATTCTTCCTCAGCATTGCCTACAGCGGCATTCTGTACGCAATCATAGGTGTTTCGGCAGCCTTCCAATTGGCCGCCGCCAAGCAATACAAGCTTCTGAAAGCCCAGGCGTGAACAGCGCTTCCATGATCGAGACGCGCCCGTCCTCACAACCGCAGTCTCTGGCGGGGACCATTGCGCGTTCGGTGTTGTCGCAGTGCTCGGCTGAGCAGAGGCTGGAGCTCGCCAAAATTTGGATCGCTATCAGCCGGCACCGCTCGCTCGATCTATGCCGGTTGCCGGCGCGCCTCACGGCGAACGCCGATGTTGCTCGAATCCAGAAGCTCCGGCGAACCATGGCCGACATCGTCGATTGCGATCCGGAGTCAGCCGCCAAGTACGCCGATTACAACTACTGGATTCCGTTCAACGTGGCTCGAATCGGCAACCTGGGACTGCACAATTCCAAACCGCTGCGCATTCTCGATATTGGCTGCGGCCCCGGGTACTTTATGGCGGCGGCGCTGGCGTGCGGTCACGAGTGTTTCGGCATCGATGCTCCTGCCGGCGTGCTCACCGAGGTGGAGGCGCGAGTCTACAGCGAGCTGTTAGCTGCGCTGTCATGCTCGGACCGCGTCAGCCCGCTGCTGATCGAGCGCTTCACGCCCATGCCGCTGGCGCAGCACGATCTGGACCTGATCACGGCTTTCTGGATTTGCTTCAATCGTCACCAGCAGGCCGACGAGTGGGGCGTTGCGGAGTGGCGCTTCTGGGTTGACGACGCGCTGTCGCATGTCGCCGGGGGCGGCACCCTTCACCTCGAGCTCAATTCCCATCGCGCGCGTTACCATGAGCTCGAGTGGTACGACCAGGAGACCCTGGATTACTTCCGTTCTATCGGCACGGTGCGGCGCAATATGGTTCGCATCGTCAAAGGAAAGCCTGCGGAATGGAAGACCGCCTAGCGGCGCCGGACCAGCGCATCCGCGTTTGCCTGCTATCCGACACTGTGGGACTTGATGCCGGCACCGAACGCCAGGTGACGGAAACTGCCCGGCGCCTGCACAAAAATCGCTTCGACGTCCACGTTGTTTGCCTGGAAGACAGCCCTCAGTTGCAAGCTTTGCGAAGCGTCTGCCGGATTGCCGTGTTTCCCACTCCGAGCGCAAACTCCTGGGCGGGGCTGCGGCAGGCCAGGCATTTTCGGCGATATCTTCGCGAGCATCGTCTCGACATCGTGCACGCATACATGAACAAGACCGCGGCCTTCGCGGTGATGTCGTCTGTGGGATCCGATCGCATCGTGATCACCAGCCGCCTGAATACGGGATATTGGTACACGCCGACGCTGCGCCGCATGTTTCAAGTGTTGAACCGGCGCACCGACAGCATCATGGCGAATTCGCAGGAGGCCAAGCGCATCGCGATTGAAACCGAAGGCCTTGCCCCGGATGAGGTCGCAGTGGTCTACCAGGGCGTGGACATGAGCAAGTTCAGCGCTGGCCTGGGAGATCCTTCGGCATGCGAACGGCTCGGCATTCCGCGCGGCGCACGCGTAGTGGGAATCGTCGCCAACCTGCGGCCCGTCAAAGACCACAAGTTGTTTCTTCGCGCCGCGCAGCTGGTGGCGCGCGAGATCAACGATGTCGCCTTCCTGCTGGCCGGACGTGGTGAGCTGTACGACGAACTTCGCGGTTTCGCGCGCGAGTTGGGGATTGCCGAGCAGGTCTTCTTTACCCAAGGCGAAGGCAACGTTATGGATTGGCTCGCTGGAATGCGCATTGGATGCCTCACGTCGATCAGCGAGGGATTTTCCAACGCCGTCATGGAGTACATGGCCGCGGGCCTGCCGGTTGTGGCCATCGACGTCGGCGGCAACCGCGATGCCATCGTGCATGGCGAGACCGGATTCCTCGTGCCGGACCGCACTCCGGAGGCTTTCGCGCGACCGCTGATCGAGCTTCTGCGCAACGAAGAACTGCGCGCCACGATGGGCAGGAAAGGCTTCGAACGCTGCTCGGAGTTGTTCGAAGTTGAGAAGACGATCGGTCAGTTGGAACAGCTTTACGAGTCTTTGATCGCCAGGCGTAAACCAGCATGAACTGGGGCACAGGCAAAGCCGCGATCGCTCGCGCGATGAATCTCGACCTGACTCATCCGCAGGTCCTTTATGGTCGAGCGCTGCAGCGATATGTGTATCGCGGGGTGCGCTGGTTAGATGTGGGTTGCGGGTATCAGGTCCTGCCGTTCTGGGCGATGCCGGAAGAGGCACAGCGAGAGCTTGTCAAGTCGGTGGACATGCTGACCGGAATTGACGTCGACGAGCGCATCAAAGACCACCCGCTGCTGACCTATCGCGTCGAGGGCCTGGGCGGCTCGCTGCCCTTTCGTGACCAGACGTTTGATCTGGTCACCGCCAACATGGTCATCGAGCACATCGAGAAGCCGCAGAAATTTCTCGCCGACATCCGCCGGGTTCTTCGGCCCGGCGGACGCTTCCTATTTCACACGCCCAACATTCTGTTCTGGCTGACAGCCATTGCGTATCTGACGCCGGACGCAATCAAGAAGCCCATCATCTGGAAACTGGAGCAGCGCCACCCCGAGGACGTCTTTCCGACCCGCTACACGCTGAACACGCCGTGGCGGATCGAGCGGTTGGCGAGGCAGGCGGGTTTCGAGATCGAGGAGTTGAACATGGTCGGCTCGAACCGCATCTTCGACCGCATGGGACCGGTAGGCTGGGCGGAGTGTATCGTCCAGAAGGGCATGGCCACTGTTCTTGGCGGGCGGCTGAATTCGAACATCATCGCAGTGTTGCGAAGCCGATAAATCAGGGTTGATGTTGTCCCGCCCCGTTCGTCTAAAAAGGCAACAGATGCTGTTTTGGCAGCATCTCTGCTGGAAGAGTCGAGTAAAATTGAGATACATATGAAGCAGCATGCAATTGTCTTTACCGTGATAGCTGCGCTCTGCCTGCCGGCAGTGGCGGCGCCGCTCAGCAACAATGCACGGACCGTGGTGCCGTCTGCGGTTCAGCAGATCATTTCTGTCGACTACCGCGAACTGCGCGACTCGCCGACCGCCCGCGCTTTGAAAGACAAGGTGATGCCGGAGAACGTAAAGCAGTTTGAGAATGCGCTGCGCGGTGTCGGGATCGATCCGGATAGGGACGCTGAGCAAATCACCTTCGTTAGCTATCGGGGGCCGAAAAACATCTTGCGTGGCGTTGGTATAGCCCAGGGCCCCTTTAGGCAGAAGGATTTTCTGGCCAAGGCGAAGGCTCGCAAGATCAAGCCGGCGAAATATTTGCTGGCCGACATTTATCCCATGGGTTCGGGTATGGATATGGTGTTCCTGGATCCGACCACAATCCTGTTTGGAGATCTTGACGCCGTGAAAGGCGCCATCGACGTGCGCGACAACGGCGCGGAGTCGCTGGCCTCGAACAACACGATTGACGACCTGATCACCAGCGTGCAGAACTCGGCGGTGTGGAGCGTCCTCGATCAGGCGGGCACGCAGACCATGATGCGGTCCGCTCTCGGGCAGGCCGGCTCGCTCACGGACTTCGACGCGGTCAAGAAGCGCCTCCTGGCCTCTGACTACGTAATGAACTTCACCAACGGCGTCACCTTCGACCTGAACGTAAAGACCTCTGACAATGTGACAGCCGCAAGTATGGCGGGACTGATGAAGGCCGGCGTTCTGTATCGCAAGATGGCCGGCAGCTCAAGCGAGAAGCTGGCGCTGGAGAACACCACCGTCGATAGCTCAAATGACATCGTGTCGATGCACTTCAAGACCGACGATCAGCGCTTCCAGGCCTTGATGAACACCGACCTTTTCGCTGCGGTATCGAAGTAGCGAAGTTGCAGATTGGCTGGGGCGTTCCTGCTCCAGCCACTACCTACGCTTCTAGTCATCCCCGCAATTAAACCTTTGCAGTTGCATCACCCAGCATTTGACCTTCATCTCCTGATAGGAGGTTTCGAATGTCAATGCCTGATGCAGAGCGGCAAGCGGGCCGCACCGGATCCGAGACCGATTTCGCGTTGGCCTACGCTCTGCTGCGCCTCACGCTAGGAATCAACATCGCGATGCACGGGATCAGCCGCATCCTGACAGGTCCCTCAGCTTTCGCGGCTTCCTTGACCAGGCAATTCGCCGGCACGCCACTGCCAGACTTTGCGGTCAGGAGTTTCGGATATGCACTGCCCTGGCTGGAAGCCTTGATCGGTCTGCTCATCCTTTGCGGAGCGTTCACGCGAGTCGCGCTGGTCGCCGGGGCGCTGCTTATCGTGGTTCTCACGTTTGGCAGCACACTGCATCAGGACTGGGAAGTCGCGGGACTGCAACTGATCTATGCTGCGGTGTACTTCCTTCTGATTGCCTTCCGACGGTACAACGCGCTCTCGTTCGATGCCCTTTTTCATCGCGCTTCATAGACCGCGAATTGATGGGTCCGGTGCAAAGGCCGCAACCATGACCGTTCCGCAAAGACGCCTTCATGTACAAGATTGTGGTAGATGACGTAGACCGGCCGCGGGAATGCGCGGAGTGAGCGTTCGAGACGGCTTAGCACGTCGCACAGAACAGGCTCGGGAAACGGATTGAAAAGATATAGGACGGTGGGCTCGGCCGGAAAGTCGAACTCGCGTGCGTCGCCGGCATGGGATTCGATGATCAAGCACCGCTGCCGATCCCTGCGATAACGGGCGATATTTTGTACAGCGATATCGTTCAGTTCCGGCAGCAGCTCAAGGCCGATGATACGACGGAAAGAAAAGTCCGACGCCATCAGCAGCGTGCGCCCTTTGCCGGAACCGAGGTCGATGAACGTGAAATCTTCCATGTTGTCTGGCAGGGACGAGAGGATTTCACGAAACAACTCCGGCTCCGACGGCTGATACTGCACGCCGCGCAGCCACTCGCGAAAGCGCGTGCGCAGCGACACCGTCGCCCACGTCGTGTCCACGCCGTGCTCGAAGTCGAAATCGATGTCGCCGTAGCGTGACCTGCGCCGGTTAGGCGTCAGGTCGTGGAGAAGCTCGAGCAGTCCTGCCGCATAGAAACGCACAGCACCGACAGCGCCGCGTGTGCGGACAGCATCGCCTATCCACTTCGCCACGTTGTCGTGCTTCGATTGCGGCGTGGAGTTGGGCACCTCTGGATAGTAAAAGAAGAGGCGCAGCGCGACAGGCTCTTCGCGCCGCGTCTCTCAACAACCACCCAAATTAGGCGAGGTCGAATAATAGGAACTCGGCGGCGCCATTGCCGCTGGTGCTGGCGATGCGCAGCGCGGATTCACCGCTGATCGCCGCTCCATCACCCTTCTGCAGCGTGGTGCCGTTCACATCCAGCTGGCCGCTGACCAACTGCACCCACCCGTGACGTCCGGGCTTCAGCTCCGCTTGGAGGGACTTGCCGCTGTCAAGAACCGAGGCATACACGCTGGCGTCCTGATGTATGGTGGTCGATCCGTCGCGGCCGTCGTTCGATGCAATCAGCCGCAGCCGATTTTGCTTTTCCTCGGGCGCAAACGTCTTGTCCTCGTAGCTCGGCTTCAATCCCTCGGCCTCAGGCAGCAGCCAAATTTGCAGCAGGTGTGCCGGCTGCTGCGACTGATTGGCTTCGCTATGCATGATCCCGGTGCCCGCCGACATCCGCTGGACGTCGTTGCGCTTAATGGTTGCGCCTCGGCCCATGCTGTCGCGGTGACTCAATTCGCCATCGATGATGTAGGTAAGGATCTCCATGTCGCGATGGGGATGCATGCCGAAGCCGCGACCCGCGGTAATGATGTCTTCGTTGATGACCCGCAGGTCGCGAAAGCCCATGTGCCGGGGATCGTAGTAGTCGGCAAAGGAAAAGCTGAAGTGCGTGTCCAGCCAGCCGTGATTGGCATGGCCGCGCTCCGCTGATGGTCTGAGAGTGATCATTTTCGTGCTCCACACCATTGGATGCCGGAGGACTCAAAAAGTAGCATGCGTGTTATAACACGTATATTCATAAGCCCGCATTTTCAGCGGCCAGCTTGGCGGTTGCGCTCCAGTCCATCTCACTCATGCCGCGGGAGATTGCGGTGAGCATGTGGTCGTGGATCAGACTCGCGATGGGAAGCGGGGTGTCGGCGGCTTCCGCCGCGGCAATTGCCAGGCGTATGTCTTTCAGGCCGAGGCGAATATGGAACCCGGCCGGCGTGTACTTCTCGTCGGCAATCAGGCCGCCGTAGGTCTTATAGACGGGAGCGGCGAACAACGAGTTCGTTAGGAACTCGACGTATTGATGTCGATCGACGCCGTATTTACGCGCCAGGGCAATCGCCTCGCCGAGAGACTCAATGACCGTCGCGATCAGGAAGTTCCCGCTCAGCTTGACCACGTTGGCCATCTCCGGCTTGTCGCCCATCACGAACACGCGTTGCCCCAGCTTTTCCAGCACAGGCATGGCGCGTTCGACCGCCGTCTTATCGCCCGCGGCCGCCACGAAGAGCTTGCCTGCCGCCGCCGCTTCCGGACGCCCAAACACAGGGGCGCTCATGTAGAGTTGTCCGCGCTTGCCGTGCTCACTCGCCAGCTCCCTTGAAAGCGCCACGCTGATGGTACTCATCGAGACATGCAGCGCGCCTTTCGGCAGCCTGTCGGCCAAGCCATCCGCGCCCAACACGGCCGTCCTCACGGCGTTGTCGTCGGCAAGCATGCTAATGGCGATTTCTGCGTGTTGCGCCGCTTCCGCAGGCGACCGCGCGACCGTCGCGCCCTCCGACTTCAGCGCTTCAGCTTTTGAAGGCGTGCGGTTCCATGCCGTAACTCCGTGTCCGGCGCGGATCAGATTTTGCGCCATTGGCGATCCCATGTTGCCCAAACCAAGAAATGCGATCTTCATAGGCTTCCTCCTAAAGTGAAGTAGTTTGAAATCAGGACTTTTGATATTCTGCGCAGACAACGCTGCGAGATCAGAGGCGTCGCCGACGTTTTCATTTAGCTAATTCCGCTGAGTCTTCTTTGACAACGTGCAATCCAATATGGGACAGCTTCATCAAAAATTTGACATTTACACTTACGTAACAGAGCGATAATGGTGTTATGAACGACTGGGTTCTGAAGGCGATTATATGCGTGACTCTGCTGACCGCGCCGACCTGGGCGCAGCATGGTGGCGGAGGCGGTGGAGGACACGGCGGCGGGGGCGGCGGGGCGCACGGGGGTTTCGGCGGCGCCCATGGTGTTTCCGGGGCCGGATTCGGAGGACATTACGGGAACACGGTCGGCGTTTATGGGCCAGGGCACGGTTGGAACGGCGGCAGCTGGGGCTGGCGCGGTAACGGATGGGGGTGGCGCGGGTATCCCTACCGCTATTACGCCGGCTGGCGCGGATATCCCGGGTGGGGCTACGGCGCATATTGGTACCCGAGCTGGGGATGGTACGGCGGCTATTACGATTCGTCTTACTACTCGGATGATGGCTACGACGCTTCCTACGGACAACAGTATCCGGTTTATGGGCAGCAGTATCCGCCTTACGGATATTTGCCGCCCAGCGGTTCCACGGCGACCTACGCTTCGCAGGATGAGGTGCAGCGAATCCAGCAGGAAGTGAGCCAACTACGAGCCGCCCAGGAGCAGCGCTACTCCGATCAGATTCATACCGAAACTGAGCTGGTCTACCGCGACGGACACAAGGAAACCATCGAGAACTACGCTGTGGTCGGCAACACGCTTTGGATCTTCAACGAGAGTCATGCCCGGAAGGTCGCGCTTGCCAGCCTTGACTTAAACGCCACCAGGCGCGAGAACGAGGACCGCGGCGTAGACTTCATTGTGCCGACAAAGACGCAATAGACAGTTGCGCTGAAAGAATTACGGGTGGACGTGAGTCCACCCGTGCAACAACGACCCAAGATCACAGCCTCTGAGTCGTTCGAGCTGCGCTCATTCCCGCTCGAGTTTGTCGACTCGGCCCTGCAGAGCCTCCATCTCCAAATCGAGTTCACAGCGAATCTGAGTGGCTGCGCAAGCTTTAGGGCATCGCGGCCGGGCAGTTCAGTTTGAATTGGATTGATGCATGGATCGCCTGCGTTGCGTTCCCTTTGGGAAATTTCCAATCCGCGACCGCCTTCTGCACTGCTTCACGCAGCATTGTATGCCCATCGACCGTGGTGAAGTTGGTGGCGCTCCCGTCAGCGCCAACATCAATGGTAAATGTCACGGTACCCTCAATGTGAGCGGCGCGAGCTATCGGAGGATAGGTTGGTTGAATGTACAACTCCGGTCGGAGTGGTGCGCTGCCCATCAGTTCCACAGTTGGGGTAGGCACAGCTTGTTGCGCGGCGCGATACAGGCCTGAGGGCTTGTCTGGCGCACCCTGAAAGAGTGCATCGTACATCCCTGAACTCAGCGCTCGGATAGCTTCGGAATCAGGTTCTGTCGAAGACGGCTCCTTGCCGTCTGGATTGAAGAAAACCGGACTCTCCATCACCCCAGGTCCTGTGACACTGTCTAGTTTCTCGAGCAATACCATCGTCCAAGAGGTGTGCTTTGGGGTATTTGGAGCGGAATCGAACATATCTTTGTCCAGGATGTCTGAACGGATAATGCGTGTTGCGGTTCCACACCGAACTCGAATCGAAATATTGGCGCCACTGAAGACAAGGCACTTCTTGCATCTCTTCAGCACACGTTTGAGCTCTTTTTCTGGAATCGAGCATGGGTTTGTCCCAAGCAAGGCGCCAATAGAGTCGTGGGTAACGCCGGATGCGGTTTCCACTTTCGCTGGCTGTATGCAAGCATCTCCGGGCGGAGTTGCTGTTATCCGTTCGATGGACGTTCCACTTGGAGTCGGTCGAACTATAAAGATTTCGTAGAAATTGAATGGCGGACCGAAGTCAAAGAAAGTGTGCCGCCCCACTTCAAAATAGGTGGGCTCAGATGGGGAACTCGGGTGTTGTGCTTTGGCACGTAAGCAAAGCAGGAAAACCGCGCTAATCGCAACTCGCAAAATTCGAGTCTTCGGCAACACAGTCCCTCAAAGAGAACGGGGTGGATTGCTCCACCCCGCATGATAATCAAATGCTGAAGCGCGAGACTACACCAATCCCTGGTCCAGCATGGCATTGGCGACTTTCAGGAAGCCGCCGATGTTAGCGCCATTCACCAGATTGCCGGGGGTGCCGTAGGTTTCGGCGGTCTCGAAGCAGGTCTTGTGAATAGCTTTCATGATGTTGTGCAGCTTGTGATCGACTTCCTCGCGGCTCCAGCTCAAGCGCGCGCTGTTCTGCGACATCTCGAGGCCTGACGTGGCCACGCCGCCCGCATTCGCTGCCTTCGCCGGTCCGTAGAGAACCTTGTGCTCCAGGAACAGCTTGGTGGCTTCCAGGGTGCTTGGCATGTTGGCACCCTCGGCGACCAGCTTGCAACCGTTGTTGATGAGGTTCTGCGCGTCCTTGGCGTTGATTTCGTTCTGCGTGGCGCTGGGGAAGGCGCAGTCGGCCTTGATGTTCCAAAGCGGGTTGTAGCCCAGCTTCAAATCAGTCGGCATGAAGATGGCCTTCTTGTATTGGTCCGCATACTGACGGATGCGACCGCGCTTCGCGTTCTTCAGTTCCATGATCCACGCCAGCTTCTCTTCGTTGATGCCATCGGGATCGTAGATCGCGCCGTCAGAGTCGGACACAGTCACCGGCTTCGCGCCGAGCTGCAGCAGCTTCTCGATGGTGTACTGCGAGACGTTCCCACTGCCGGAGACCAGGCAGGTCTTACCATGGAAGGTCTCGCCGCTGGTCTTCAGCATTTCCTCGGCGAAGTACACGCAGCCGTAGCCGGTGGCCTCGGGACGAATCAGCGAGCCGCCCCAGTGCAGGCCCTTGCCGGTCAGCACGCCGGTGAACTCGTTGCGAATGCGTTTGTACTGGCCGAACAGGAATCCGATCTCGCGTCCGCCCACACCGATGTCGCCGGCCGGAACGTCGGTATCGGGTCCGATATGGCGGCACAGCTCGGTCATGAAGCTTTGGCAGAAGCGCATGACTTCGTTGTCGCTCTTGCCCTTGGGATCGAAGTCGGATCCGCCCTTACCGCCGCCCATAGGAAGTGTGGTGAGCGAGTTCTTGAAGACCTGCTCGAAGGCCAGGAACTTCAGGATGCCGAGGTTGACCGAGGGATGGAAGCGCAGGCCGCCCTTGTAAGGGCCGATGGCGCTGTTCATCTCGATGCGGAAGCCGCGATTAACTTGGACATTGCCCTGGTCATCGAACCATGGCACGCGGAACATCAGGAGACGCTCGGGTTCGGTGATGCGCTCAAGAATGCGGGCAGAGATGTATTCCGGGTGGCGCTCCAGAACGAGGCGTAGCGAATCAAGTACTTCCTGGACTGCCTGATGAAATTCTGGTTCGGCTGGATTCTTGCCTTTTACCAAGGCCATTACGTCATTGATGTACGTGCCCGGAGTCTTAATTCCGGGTGCAGCAGTAATTGTGCTCATAAGTGGTCCTCCTCGAACCGATGAGTCTTTCACACTTGGGGCCGATTCTTACTCGGGGCTGTTCACTTCTTTGCGTCGCGGCCGACTTCACTTCTCCTGATCAAGGGCTGGCTTTCACGTCTCCGTGCACAGGTCCACATACAGTTGTTCGTACTCAGGCCGGCGCTACGTTACTACTCAAGGCTGACAGAGAGCAAAGCATTTCGCCGGCGACCTCATTCGGATCGCACGGAATTTGCGCACAAGGATACCCCGGGAGCACCAACGCATTGCCCCGAAACCTGGCGCAAATCGTTACCCCGGGGAGCACAGGCAATCTTGTCATTGAGGTCAGCATTATTTGAGCCCCGCGCCACGGGACTCGCAGTGATTGCTATCACCCGAGGGGGTGACTACTCCAATCGCGCAAAAGGCGGCACGAATCAAGGAGCCGTCACTAGCCCGTGTAATGGTAACCCCGGCAACCTAACGCCGAAGAAGAAAAGTGTAGCCAAGGGCGTCGAGAAACTATCAAGTCAGCCCTAAGATAGCGGTGGTCAGTTCGTCGTCGTCGCAGGCGAAAGAATTGAAGGCCCTAACCAACCTCCCTGGCTATCACATCACGCCGAGGAACCAGTCACTGACAGTTAATGTTTGCACCGTGATAATACCGTGTTACCCTCATCCAGCTACATGCGTTCGACCTCGCGGATGGCCAGCTCCCCAATGAATTCGCGCACGCGTATCTATTTCGGAGAAGTATCCAAATGCGTTCTCATTCTGCAGGATATCGTGTCAGCGCGCCTACGGTTTGCCTCATCGAACGACCTTCATCCCGCACTGTCCTCTGGCTGAGCGCCGTAGTGATCTTCTGCTGCGCGCCGTTGAATGCGCAGCAGACCGTCTCGCTCTCCGGAACTCCTTATGCGGTGCAAAATGGCACCGCGAAATTGGTTGGACACTACGATCCCCGGCAGATGTTGCGGCTCGTGCTTGCCCTGCAGCCACCCCATCTTGACGAGGAGGAATCGTTCCTGCGCACGTTGCAGGACCCGAAGTCGCCGCAGTTCCATCAGTTCTTGAGTGAGGCGGAGTGGGATGCGCGTTTCGCGCCGACGAGTGAAAGTGAGCAGGCGGTTGTACAGTGGGCGCAAAGCCAGGGCTTGACCATTACCCAGCGCTATCCGAATCGCTTGCTAGTCGATGTCGAAGCGCCAGTGGCCACCATCGAAAAGGCTTTCAAGATCGCCATCAATGCGTATCAGCTCGGCAGCGAGTCACATTTCTCCAATGACCGTGATCCGTCGGTTCCAGCAGCGCTGGTGAACGTAGTGGGAGCGGTGCTGGGACTCAATAACATCGAGGTGATGCGCAGCGCGTCGGGGAAGGACCTGAAATACTTTCCGGTTTATTCACCGGGACCGGCAAATTCGCAGGGCAGTCAGCTTCAGAGCGAGGGCAACCGCGGGACACTCGACGCTGCAATGACCTCCGGAAGGAAGCAGAGTGGGACGTATGGCGCCTTCGATCCCTATTTTCCACCCCTCCTTTACAGCTCTTATGCCTACAATTATGGAGCGCTGCAAAGCTTAGCGCATTGCTGCAATCCGCTGAACAACCCCAACAATTCGCCACCCGAAGCTTCCATTGCCATTGCTATCGCGGGGGATTTTCGTGACTCCGATTTGCAGGGCTGGCTGTCGGACAACCCATTCCTTGCCAGTAACGTTCAGCGGCATTATGTGGATGGAACACCGCCTTGCTGCTCGGGCGAAGCAACGCTGGACGTAGAGTGGTCAACCGCGATGGCCAACAGCTTCAGCTCACCGGCAAACACGGCCGAGATTCACATGTACGAAGGTGTGAACGACTATCTCTCGACCTACCTGGATGTAATCAACCAGGCGCTGTCCGATGGGCAAGCGCGGGTGCTGAGCATGAGCTGGGGAGGCGCGGAATTCTACAACAATAATCGTCAGTCGATGGCCGCGTACCACTCGGTGTTTAACCAGATGGTCGGCCAGGGCTGGTCGCTGGTTGCAGCATCCGGCGATAACGGTTCTACTACGGGATGCGCAGACTATGTCGCGGTGAGTCATCCGGCTTCGGATCCCGACGTCACTGCTGTCGGCGGCACTTCTCTTTCCACGCTCCTTAACCAGTATTTCAGCGAGACGACCTGGAGCTGGGAGCCCGGCACTTACGGTTGCTCTGATAACAATGGAGGCAGCGGAGGCGGCTGTAGCGCTTATTTCGCAAATCCGGGGTATCAGGGAGTGGTAGCGTGCAGCGGCAACATGCGCACCATGCCTGACATTGCGCTCAACTCGGATTTTGTTAACGAGCCGGAGTTTTTCTTCTACAACGGACAACTGTATCTGACTGGTGGCACCAGTATCGCCACGCCGCAGATCGCGGGCTTTTACGCGCAGGAGAATGCCTATCTGTTATTCATCCAGAGCGTAATCGGTGATACCTGCGGGCCGTCGTTTTCTGCGGCTTGTGCGCCCATGGGGAGCGCCAACCCTTTTATTTATAACGAGGGCATTTACCAGACAGCCCCGCACTATCCGTTTTACGACATTACCAGCGGCTGCAATAACAACGACAATACTCAGCGATACGGGCTGCAATACTTCTGCGCGGGGCCCGGATATGACCGGGTGACGGGCTGGGGCTCGGCCAACATGCTGCAGTTCGCCTGGATGATCAACTACGCTCTCGCCGGTGACGGTGGAGGGCCAACCGCGTCCTTTTCGGGGCCACAACTCAATCACTGGTACAAAACGGACCAGACCGTGAGCTGGACTTTGACGGATACCGGCGGAAACGGTCACTTACCAAACGGTGTTGTGGGATCCAGCTCGGCATGGGATGCCGACCCGGGCGACCCGTATTCTCAACCTACGCCGGGCGCCGGCAATAACTACTACGGCCCACAAAGCTATGGTCTTAATGGACAGATGAGCGGGCTGGCGCAGCTTTCGCAAGGATGTCATAACTCTTTCGTGCGCGGCTGGGACAATGCCGGTAACTCGTCTCTGTCGGCCTACGGTCCCGTCTGCTTCGACAGCCTTCCACCGGTAACAACGATCACCCTGACCGGCAATGGACAAAACGGTAATTACAATGGGCCGGTACTGGTATCGGTGGGCGCCACGGACAATGCCAGTGGCGTAGCCGCAACCTACTTTGTGGTCAATAGCGGCCAGTTCCTACCTTACACGGGCCCCGTCTATGCGTATCTGCCGGGGTACAACCAGGCGACGGCCTATAGCGTCGACGTCGCCGGTAATATCGAGCAACTCGAATTTCTGGGTTTTGATATTCAGCAGAACCAGCAATTCACCGTAGCCGTCCACAAGTCCGGCACGGGCAGCGGCACGGTCACCAGCAGCGACGGCCTAATCAATTGTGGCACTACCTGTTCCGCCCCCTATTACCTTGAGCAGCCGATGACTTTGACCGCGTCAGCGGCGCCGGGCTCGGTGTTTCTTGGCTGGCGCGGTTGCGACCAAAGCTTCGGACTTACCTGCACCGCAACCATCCTTTCTGCGCGCACCGTTCACGCCGAATTCAGCGTTCCAGTTGCCTTGCAGTTTGTGCCTGTCACGCCTTGCCGCCTCATTGATACGCGCGGGCCCATCGGTGAATTCGGCGCACCACCCCTGCGCGGAGGCGAGCAGCGTGACTTTCGGCTACCCCAGGGGCCTTGTCCCAACATCCCGTCGACTGTGGCGGCGTACGCTCTGAACATTACGGTGGTTCCGCACGGCAGCTTGAACTATCTCGCGGCATGGCCGACAGGGCTGACCCGGCCTACCATCTCCACCCTCAATTCCTACGATGGTCGCGTGAAAGCGAATGCGGCGATATTGCCCGCGGGCGATCTCCAGGCCATAAGCCTCTACGGAACCGACACTACGGACGTCATCGTCGACATCAACGGCTACTTCATTCCTAGTACCGCATCCACACTGGCATTCTTCCCGCTGACGCCTTGCCGTGTGGTCGACACACGCGGTACAAACGGACCGCTGGGCGGCCCATACCTGATGAATCAGCAGACCCGCGACTTTCCCGTGCTGCAAGCCACAAGCTGCCATATTCCCAGCACGGCCCAAGCATACTCACTCAACGTCACTGCTCTGCCGCGGCAACACGCAAACCTGGGATACCTGACCGTCTGGCCCAACGGCCAGACCATGCCGGGGGTGTCGACGCTAAATGCGCCGACAGGTACAGTGACGGCAAACGCCAGCATCGTGCCGGCCGGCACCAACGGCGACATAGAGGTCTATCCCTACGGGGCGGACACGGATCTGCTGATCGACATCGACGGCTATTTCGCTCCCGCCGGCTCCGGTTCACATCCCCTGTCGCTGTATGCCTTTGCGCCGTGCCGCGTGCTCGACACCCGTGGGGGCGACGGTGCTTTCCAGGGGGAGCTGACGGTGAACGTGGTGGCCGGATCATGTCAGGCGCCCGCCGAAGCACAGGCCTTCGTAATGAATGCGACCGTGGTGCCGCTCACGAGACTGCAGTATCTGACATTGTGGCCCGATGGCCAGCCGCAGCCGGTAGTCTCCACGCTGAACGCCTACGATGGAGCAGTCACCTCGAATATGGCGATCGTGCCCACGACCAACGGCTCGATCGATGCTTATACCAGCGACTTGACGCAGTTGCTACTGGACATCTCCAGCTACTTTGGGCCGTAGGAGCGACACGACGGTGAAGTGGTACTCGGACGCGGAATAACTCATGGTGTGTTTGCGGCAAAAATATATGGTCGAGAGAAACATGATGAAGGGCGGTAGCGGGTTGTTTTGCGTGCTCCTGATTTTTGTTCTGGCTGCGAGCGCGGTTTCTTTAGCCCAGTCGATCGGCTTTCAGATCACGCCCGATCAGTTGGGGCAATTGTACTTTCCAGGTATGTTGCCGCCGTTGTCGCCGAGGTGGACAGTCAATTTCCCGGCCACCCTCTCATTTCCGATTGTTGTGGGGAACAGGGTCTTCGTAGTCAGTGAATCCATCTCAGGATCAAACTCGGCCCTCTACGCGCTTGACGCTCAGACAGGGAATGTTCTCTGGATACAACCTGCTCCGGGTAACTCAAACGGCTGGGTAGGCGCAGCTTATGACAATGGCATGATTTTCGTTGTCTGCGCCAGCAATCAGGAACTCACCGGGTATATGTTTGCGTTCTCGGCGGTCGACGGACACGCAATCTGGAGTGCAGCTCTTCCTGGTCAACTTGGATTTTCTTATCCTCCGACTGCGTTTAATGGAGTCGTATACACGGCCGGCGGCGGCACCGGGGGAGAGGCATACGCCATTCGAGAGTCTGATGGGGCAGTACTCTGGACCGTACAACCCCTATATGACTCTTCGTCCCTACCGGCCCTGACCTCGGAGGGGGCATATTTTAGCGTCGGCTGTGCGGTATTCAAATTCAATCCTACTACCGGCCAGCAGATATGGTATTCCTACCACGCCTATTGCAACGGCAGAATAGGGGCAAGCTCTGCCCCGTACCGAGGACTGCTCTATGCCGACGGCTTCACCCTTAACACCTTTGATGGAAGCTATGTTGGAACATTCAATAGCATCTTCGCTCCTGCATTTTGGCAAAACACCGCCATTTATACCGAGTATGGTTATGTAACGGCTCTTGATCTCAATTCTTCGCGCTATCTGTGGATCCAATTTCCACAACAGTATGATAGCTACTACTGCGCTCCCATCGTGGTAAATGGAGTGGTGTACTCAACTACCTTTGACGGCAAGCTGTACGGATATTTAGCCGATACGGGGGGCCAGGTATTTGCAGCCGATCTTGGGCGGACCGTTTCCTGCAGCGAGAATTTTTATCCTCCGTTGGCAGGTCTTTCGGCCGGTGCCGGCCTCCTCGTTGTTCCTGCAGGAAGCCAGTTGACGGCTTTCCAGTTCGACAATTTCGGCAAGTGGCAATTCGTTCCCACCACTCCCTGCCGTCTGGTAGACACACGTCAAACTCACAATCCGATTCAGGGTGGCACTTCGCAGAACTTCAACATTCCATCGCTAGGCGGCTGTAACATCCCGAGCAGTGCGACTGCCTATTCCTTGAACGTCACCGCGGTCCCGCACGGCACTTTGAACTACCTGACCATCTGGCCCACCGGAGAAGTGCAGCCTAACGTCTCAACCATGAATTCCCTGGATGGGCGAGTCAAGGCGAACGCCGCCATTGTCCCTGCCGGTTATCAGGACGATCTGAGCGTTTATGCCAGCGAAACCACCGACGTCATCCTCGACATTGACGGCTACTTCGCGCCGGCAAACACGGATACCTATCAGTTCTATCCGCTGCCGCCTTGTCGGATCGTAGACACGCGAGGTGCCAACGGTCCTCTGGGCGGACCTTATTTGCAGGCGCAACAATCGCGCGATTTTCCTATCCTGACGAGCAGTTGTATCCCCGCGGGCGTTAGTCCGCAGGCGTACTCGCTGAACGTGACGGTTGTGCCTCATCCGGCTGGTCAGCAGCTCGGTTATCTGACAGTGTGGCCAAAGGGTCAGACTCAGCCGACGGTCTCAACCCTGAACAATTACACGGCAACCGTAGTCGCGAATGCAGCTATTGTTCCGGCGGGCACGGGCGGCGACATTGAGGTCTATCCCAATAACTCCACCGATCTGCTTATCGACATCAACGGCTACTTCGCCGCTCCCGGGAGTGGAGGGCTATCGTTATATCCGGCTGCGCCTTGCCGTGCGCTCGACACTCGTCAAAATAATGGGCAGCCCGTCCAGGGTGAATTGACAGTGAATATCACCGGCAGCGTCTGCGCTCCTCCCCGCAACGCGCAGGCATTCGTCCTCAACGCGACGGTAGTGCCGCCCGGCCCGATGCCCTATTTAACACTGTGGCCGGACGGCGAAAATCAACCCAATGTTTCGACGCTCAATGCTTATGACAGCTTCGTTACCTCGAACATGAGCGTCTTGCCGAGCAGCAATGGCTCTATTGACGCTTACACGGCGGCCCCGAGCCATTTGATCCTGGATATCTCCGGTTACTTCGCCCCATAGCGAAAAGAGAAATTAGTCAAGCAGAGTCCTGCATCGACTCTCGCAGATATGTTACTGGTATAGGGGAATCCCTTAGTATCAAATACCAAGCTCCAATCGGCAGAGGCACTCGTTGACATAGTTTATAGATTGCAGTATAGGGATAATTCCCATTGAGTAGTAACCGAGGAGTTGCAGCTATAGATAAATATTAACTGAAAGTCGGGCTGCAATTGCTGGAGATGAAAATACAGGCTCCGGTAACCAATCCAGTCTAATACTGGCCGGATCAAGATAAATATGGATAGATAGATACCCATATTTTACCCACAACGCACATCTTTTTCACAGTCGCGCCGGCCGCTGTCATTGCCGTCAACTACTTACAAATGGCCTTTGCATTGCATTCCAGATCCGCATCTGTTCGGGGGCTCCTACTAGCGCAAGGTTGGAGCTGGCGAGGATGAGCCGCCTCGTCTCGGACGGTTTAGCTGGACCCGCTCACTGAGCTCCATTACGGAGCTACCCTACCTCTGACGGCTTTGGCGTATCCGTTTATCTAATCGGGCACCTGGGTGTGGAGCACTCCCACAATTCAAAGACTGAGTTGTCAGCTGTAGGCGCGCGCTCGGCAACGCGCAAACCGCGGCGGCCACCAGATCATAAGGAGAATGCTTATGCTGCGCACCACATGGGTGGTCTCCAGTCCACTCGTTAGTTTGTCACTGCTGATTCTCTTCGCGGCCGGCACCTGCTTTGCCGCCACCAAGCCTCCATTTCAGGTACAGACCGTGCTGTATCAAGGCAGCGCGTACGGCGTTGAGGTCACGCTGAACGGCGTAGTGCAGGCGGGACCGACTGCGTCCGCCAGCCTGCAACCGCCGTGCGGCACCGACAACGACAACAACCTTGTAACCGGCACCGCCGCCGGGGTTAACCTATTCCCGCTGGTGACAGGAGGGGCGACCAATACCAGTGCCCAGAGTTTTCCCAGCCAGATGTCACAGGCCACTTCGGATGTCGTTAGCGTCAGCCTGCTCGGCGGCCTGATCAGCGCACAGGAACTGAAGGCCGTGAGCACGACTTCACTCATCAGCAGCGGATTTCAAGTCAGCTCCGCAGGGACGACGTTCACCAGCCTGGTAGTCGCCGGCGTACCGATCATCGGCACTCCCGCCCCTAACACGCAAATCCCACTTCTCGGGCTTGGGAACGTCGTGTTGAATGAGCAAATTCCCTTCACCAACAACTCGGAAGCACAGTTGACGGTGAACATGCTGCACATCACCATCAACGTCCAGAACCCACTCGGCATTCCGGTCGGCACCAACATCGTGATCGGCAGCGCAACCAGCGGCATGGTTCGCGCTTTCGCTCCCGCGGTTGTGACCGGCACATCGTTCGGCACCCAAGTCTCTGTCGCTGGCGTGCTTAACTCCACTGCCACAGCACCGGTAAATCTGCCTTGCTATGGGACCGCGGGACAGACCATCACAAACAGCGTCGCCTCGCTCGGCCTGACCGGCATTCTTAGCAGCGGCACGGTTACCGATACGGGCAAGTCGTCCCTCACTCCACCGTACTCCAACGGCGAGATGACAAGCTCGGTGGAGAACCTGAACCTCTTGAGCGGGTTGGTGACAGTAAACGCGATCAATGGCCGCGTCGATACTGTCATCAATGGATTCAATGGCGTGTTCGAAAACGCGACCGGCTCGTTTGTCGGTATTTCCGTCGCCGGCCATCCGGAAATCAGCGACAACGTGGCGTACAACACTCAGGTAGATCTGGCCGGCCTGGGCACCTTGTTCCTCAAGCACATCATTCGCAACCAACCTAACCCCGACAGTATCGAGATACGGATGATCGAGCTGGTTGTGGGTGAGAACAACGTGTATGGATTGCCAATCGGTGCAGATATCCTCATCGGCGATGCGCAGCTTGCCATTGTAGGTGCGTCCGAACCGTAATCCTGCCAACCTCGTCCTTCTCGCCCGGCGATCTCGACGATTCTGATCGAGGTCGCGGGCGGGCAGGCGGGCCCCTTCCAACATTTCGGACTAAGATGGATTCGTGCCGAAGACGGTCTATTTGTCATTGGGTTCAAATGTAGGAGATCGCGAAGCCAATCTTCGGACCGCGATCGACAAGCTTAACGAGGTGGGCGAGGTGACTGCTATTTCGTCATTTTTCGAGACCGAGCCGGTTGAGTTTACCGCCCAACCCTGGTTTATAAATTGCGCGGTCGCGATCGAAAACCGAGCTGATGCCGAAGGTTTTGTTGTCGAAGCTGCTTGCGATCGAACAGCAGATGGGTCGCCGCAGGACTAACGCCAAGGGCCCGCGGATCATCGACATCGACATTCTGCTCTACGGCGCCGCGATAATTAGCACCCCTGAACTAGAAGTGCCGCATCCCGCCATGTGCCAACGCAGGTTCGTGCTCGATCCACTGGCTGAGATCGCGCCCGAGGTACACCATCCCGTCTTGAAGGGGACGGTGCGCGAACTGCTGCGGGCGCTTTCCCCTGACGACGCGCGAGTGCGCAAACTGTAGGACCCGTCGACTCAAAGAGCCGGCTAGATGCGCTGCAGCTCAGCGACGGTGCGTTCATTCTGAACGTTGCCGGTGTTGAGCGTGGTCTTCGGCTCCAGCAGCATGATGTGCGTCTCCTCGTCCGCCGAAGGGAGATGCTCAACACCGTGGGGCACGATGATGAGCTCGCCCGGACGAATGATTTCTTCGCGCTCTTTGCCGTTTTCGCGAAACTTCATGCGAAGCTCGCCCATCACTACGAAGAAAAGCTCGTCTTCGTGGTCGTGATGGTGCCACAGGAATTCGCCCTTTAGCTTGACGACCTTCACGTAGCTATCGTTGATCTCGCCCACAATTTTCGGCTGATAGTGCTCGTGGAATAGCGACAACTTTTGCGCGAGGCTCACCTTTTCCATAGTTCGTTCCTTCTTCACAGCAGTCGGAGTGTTGCGAACAACATTGCAGATTTCCCGAAAACTGATCCGGATTCACGGTTTGCACCGGCATTACGCTGGCTATCACGAATTGGAAGGGCATGATCCCGGCGCAGCGAGCCCGCAGGGTACAATTCCGACGAAGGTAAGACTATGCATCCGCAGTTTATTCGTCGCACTGAAGGCGCCACGTCGCTAGTCCTGGCATTCGTGCTGCTCCTATTCTTGCTGCCATCTCCCGCACAGCAAACGCCGGCCTGGACGGAACAGGAGAAGCCCATTCAGGCGGAGATCATTGGGCTACGCGGGCTCCCGGACGACGTGCGCGGGCAGACCACCAAAGATCTCGCACTGCAGATTCGCGCCTTGCCGCCGACGCCTGGCAAGCTCCAGCTCGCTTACAAACTTGCTACACGTGCGACCGAGGGCGACTTCGGCTACGACACGCTGCAGGAAGTCGCGACCACATTGGCGGATGCTTTGCGACAGCAGCCGACTCAAGACAAACCCGACTTCGCGCCTTATTCGGAACTGGCGCAACTGGTCCGCTATGAACACGTGCAGGCTACGCTAAACGATCCACAGTTCGATCAGGCAATGGCGACACTCAAAGCTGCCGACGAAAGCCGTCAAGACGCAAACTTCACCCTCACCGACTTGCACGGCAAGACCTGGACGCTAAAGGACCTGCGCGGCGAGGTGGTGCTGGTGAACTTCTGGGCGACCTGGTGCCCGCCGTGCCAGAAAGAAATGCCGGACCTGGAGACGCTCTACAAGCAATTTCATCATCAACACTTCGTGATTCTGGCCATCTCCGATGAAGAAGCCGACAAGGTCCGTCCCTTCATCGCCGAGCGCAAAATCACTTATCCGATCTTGCTCGATCCCGGGCGAAAAGTGAACAGCCTGTTCCAGGTTGAAGGCATTCCGAAAAGCTTTGTCTATGATCGCGACGGCAAGCTGGTAGCGCAATCCATCGATATGCGAACGCTACAACAGTTTCGGGAGATGCTGGCGCAGGCAGGGCTGAAGTAGAGCGCGAGGATTGTTTGAGCCGGGTCCAAAGGCCAGCAATTTCCGGGGAACTCGAATGCACGTCCCCCCTCTTTAATAAGCAGTCTTCGCTTTCGATACTTAGTCTGCGGCGCCGAGTTCGCCTCCGGCACATTCGTTTTATGCGGCGGGCGGGATCAGCAGGATCCGCAAAGTGTGGTTTGAGGAACGAAGGTAACCTACAATTACCAGGACGGGACCAGTCGGCCGGACTACTTGCGCTATCGCTGATGTACTCGGACTGCCAGAGTATCGATCACCATGTAGCACGCAGCTTCGCCCTTGCTTTGTCTAGATAGGAACGGCAGTCGCTTGCGTGGGGAGGCCAATCCGCCGCAATAGGTCCTGGAAGCCTGGGTTGTTTCGCAGGTCGTCCATGCTCGGATCCAGATGAAGATAGATGAGCCAGTGGGAATGTTCATCGTAGCATTCTTGCAAGTATTCAATCGCGCGTTCGCTTTCTCCCAATCCGACGTAGATCCCAGCGAAGAAGTACGGCGCGACATACTTCTGCTTCGCCAGTTTGGTGAGATCATCGAGTATTTGGAGCGCTTCTTTGGTTCTGCCAGCGGCGCCCAGAGTATGGGCCAGTGCCGCCCGCATCAGAGGGCTGCCGTCTGATAGCCTCACCCCCTTTTCACCCTCAGCGATAGCCAGTTCATAGCAACCGGTTTTTCTAAGTAACGCGCCGAGAATCCAGTAGGTGACAGGGTAGTTGGCGTCTAAATCGATAGTCCGCCGGAGCTGTTCGATAGCTTCGTCATATCGGCGGGCAAAGTAGAGGGTCCATCCTACGGCGACGCTAATGATGAGCGACAATGGATCCAGATCTTGACTCTTCTTGATCCTGACCATCGCTTCTTCGTGTCGATCCATAGTCATCAGGTACTCGGCGTACCAGTGGTTGGCGGTGGGATAGGTGGGACTCAGTTCGAGGCTGCGCTTGAATTCCGTCTGGGCCCTATCCCACTCCCAATCGTCAAGCCACAACAGGGCCGCCAGAGGCGTGTGGGCTTCGGCGAGATTCGGGTCGAGCTGCAGCGCGGCCTTGGCCGCCGCTTTGCCTTTCGGGAATGCTTCTTTCGGCGGCAGATAGCTGTTCCATCCCAACAGCACATAGCAATCGGCCAAACCAGCGTAGGCCATGGCGTAGGTGGGGTCGTTCTCGACAGCCTGCCGAAACTGCTCGATCGCCTTATAGAACCCCTCTTCCGTCCAACGGTTCCAGTAGTGACGACCTTTCAGGTAAAGCTGATACGCCTCGACATTCTCCGTGTGGCGTTTTGTAAGTTGCTTCTTTTCCGCTCGGGTCAATCGCAACCGCAATTTCCCCGATATCTCGTTGGAGATTTCGTCCTGAACCACAAAAATGTCGCCTGGTTTGCGATCATATTGCGCGCCCCACAGTTGAGAGCCTGTGGCTACATCGACTAATTCGGTCCCAATACGCAACGAGCCACCACTTTGCATAATTCTTCCGGTGAGCACGGCGCGGACACCGAGCTCGCGTCCCACGGCCTGAGGGTCAATGTCCCGGGCTTTAAATCTGGAGACGGTACTCTGCGCCATCACTCGCAGCTTCGGCACAGTCGCGAGACTATTAATGAGGGTTCCGGTGATACCGTCACTGAGGTATTCGTGTTCGGGATCGCCGCCTGCATTTCCGAAAGGCAAAACTGCTAGCGAGTCAATGACCTTGGGGACTCGCGGTTGGCGCGCAGCGCTTCGTACGACAGCACCGGTGCCCCACCGCTTGCCGGAGGAAGACGACCCGGTGATGGGTGTCGGGACCGATCCTGCTTCTTCGGCAATTCTTGTTCCCGACTCCACGTCCCGCTTTAGTTGTTTCAGCTCCTCCCGCATGTCAGCCGCGTGCTGATAGCGCAGGTTCCTGTTTTTCTCCAAGGCTTTCCGGATCACCTCCTGGAGTGACGGAGGGATGTTTGGATTCACTCGCGTGGGGGCCACAGGATCGCGGTTGAGGATGGCTTCCGCGATGACGCCGGAACTTGGGCCCTGAAAGGGCAGCGTCCCCGTAGCCATCTGATAGAGGACGATACCGAACGAGAACAAATCTGTGCGACCGTCCAATTCCTCAGCCCTCACTTGCTCTGGAGACATATAGGCTGCGGTACCGAGCGCAATTCCCGGAGTCGTGAGCTGAAGTTCGGATTCATCGTTGGCGGCGAGAGAGATCTTCGCCACGCCGAAATCCAGAATCTTGGCGTGTCCGCGGTTGGTGACAAAAATGTTCGTAGGCTTGATGTCGCGGTGGACGATGCCCTTGGAATGGGAAGCGTCCAGAGCGTCGGCGATTTCGATGGCCAGGTCGAGCACCGTCTCGACTTCCAGAGGCTTGCCGCTGATCTGGTGGCGAAGTGTTTGGCCCTCCAGCAACTCCATGGCGATAAAGGTTCGCCCTTCGGCCTCGTCAATCCCGTAAATGGTGCAGATGTTCGGATGATTCAGCGCAGAAGCAGCTTTGGCTTCTCGCCGGAAACGGCTCATTGCCAGGGAGCAACTAGCTACTTCGTCGGGCAGGAACTTGAGAGCCACCAAGCGGCCGAGCTTCACATCCTCGGCCTTGTATACGATACCCATCGCGCCGGCGCCGAGTTCCTCGACGATGTGATAGTGCGAGATGGTTTGCCCAATCACTGGCGCGAATCTTAACTTCTGTGAAACGGGCAAGTCAACGAAGGCTCGGGGTTTGCCGCCACTCAATCATGGCTCTACGCTTAGACGTCGCCTTGCACCAGGAGGCGGTTACTTCTTATTGGTGAAGTTCCGGCCGACTGCAAAGAAATCGCCCAAGCTGCTCATCGCTTAGGCGGTTCTTTTTGCGCCCAAGACTTGGCTGGAATTTTACGCGGTTGGCTTACATGCCCGGAGTGACGGTTTCCTGATGGAAGGGCGAAACCCACTTGCCGCCCTGCTTCTGCCAGATCGAACTGGCAATCACCTTCGGCGCTATCTTCTTGCCACCACAGGTTCCGTCCTGGCTCGCCTTATAGGTCATCAGGACCGTGTCTTTGTCGAGCCACATGTAAGCAAAATCAGACAGGCTGAAACTGGCGACGGCGCAGTTTGCCGAAGCCATGCCTTTTATGATGTTGCTCTTGCCACTGTCCATCATGCCGCCGGCGATATTGATCGCATGCTCGGGCAACATTTCGTCGAAGGCTTTCGAATCGTTGTCCTTCCACGCCTGCCAACCAGACTGCTCTTTGCTTTGCAAGGCTTTCTCTACCGCATCTTTCGATTGCGCCTGCAGCGAAACCGCCGAGAGCAGCAACGCAAGACTCAACATCGATGCCACAGATCCCGTCTTCCTCATTCTCTTCTCCTCGCCTGATCAGAAGTTAACCGACCAGAGACAGGATTATATAAGACGGGCAGGAATTAGCAATTTGGCGGAATTCTGAGGCCTGTGGTTTCGCTAGATGTTCGATAAATCGAGATCTCACAACGAACCGCGCCAGTTGCGGACGATGTTAGCGCCGGCGGGATTAAAGTAAGCGCACCGATCTCACGAGGGATTCGAGCTTGCTACGCGTTGCTTTCTCACGCCCAGGAATCTGTGACGGGTTGAAGATTGACAGTTCTCGCACCAGAGCATGGGCTCGAACCTGATGTCCACCGGCCGGCGATCGCCATAGGTTCTTGGACTAAGACACGTGACGCAAACAAAATAACACCCTGCCTCAGTAGGCACATTCATCATCGTCTTGCAAACGGCCATTCGCTCTTTACCTTTCTTTGTAACCCCGACCTTAAACAGCGACACTCTTCGCAACTACTCCCTGCTGCTGCAACCGGGGGCCACAGCAGAAATAGTTTATGTCAAGAATTGTCGCGCTTCTTCGCCCACGAAGGGAGGTTGGCGGCCAGATAAACTGATGGACGTATTCTAATCGGGAAAGAAAGCATCAGCTGTTCTTTTTTGACGCGACGATCCGCGCAGGCTTTTGTTAGCTGCTGCCCACTAGAGATGCATCACTATCATTATTCCCAGGCTGGAGTTTCGGCGTCATACTTTTATCGTGCAGAGTGCCGATCCCAGCGCGCGATTGACAAACTCCTTTCTCGATTACCTCAAAGTCGAGAAGGGTCTAGCTGCGCTGAGCGTCTCTGCTTACGGCTCCGACCTTGGTCAGTTCACCGAATTTCTTCGCAAGCGCAAGCGCGGGCTGGGCGAGGCGCGCCGGCAGGATGTGCGTGACTTCTTGAACTCACTGTTCTCGAACAGCGTTGACGGGCGCAGCGTTGCGCGCAAACTCTCTGCGCTGCGGCATTTTTATAAGTACCTGCTCCTCGACCGCTACATCGCCGCCGACCCTACACTGAACATTGACACGCCGCGGCAATGGAGGGTGCTGCCGAAGTCGCTCGCGACCGAAGAAGTCGAGAGCGTGCTGCACGGGCCGCCGCGCGCCAAGGACGATCGCGTGTCGCAGTCGCTGGCCGCACGCGATCGGGCGATGCTGGAGGTCTTCTACGCCGGAGCGCTGCGCGTTTCGGAGATCATCAACCTCAAACTCGAAGACCTGAAGCTGGAACTCGGATACGTGCTGGTGCGCGGCAAGGGCGACAAGGAACGAATCGTGCCGTTGGGGCGGGCCGCGCAGGAAGTGGTGCAATCGTACTTGTGCGAGGCGCGACCGGTGCTGGCGGCGCAGAAGCAATCGCCGTACTTGTTTATAGCACGCAGCGCACGTCCGATCACTCGCCAGCGGGTGTGGCAGATGGTGAACGATGCATCGGCGCAGTCGCGACATGCCAGTCCACACATGCTGCGGCACAGCGCTGCGACCCACATGGTTGAGAACGGCGCCGACCTGCGCACGGTGCAGACCATCCTCGGCCACGCCGACATTTCGACGACGCAGGTCTACACGCACCTGGCGCTGGATCGGCTGAACCAGGTATACAAGCAGCATCATCCGAGGAGTAAGCGGAGAAGCGGTAGAACGGCGCCTTAGCGCCGTGTCGAGTGCCAATTTAGTTATGGGCTTCAGCCCCGAAATGTCGTGGGCTGAAGCCGACTCTGGAAAATTATCTTACTGGGCGGCCGCGGACCTGAGGGTCCGCTCTACCCGATCAGAGCAGATGACAGAGCGCATGACCCAATCCGCGACCATCGTCGAGAAAGCGATCGCGAAGTTCCTGCGTTCGCTGCAGGAGCGTAATGCCTCGATGCATACGATCAAGGCCTATCGCACCGACCTGGCGCAATTCGCCGAATACGTCGGCCCGCAGGGTTGGGGCGATATCGATCACATCCTGATTCGAGGCTACCTTGCGGATCTTTATAAGCGCGGGCTGAGCAAGACATCGGTGGCGCGCGCGTTGGCCGCGCTGCGGTCGCTATATAAATGGCTGGCGCAGGAAGGCGAAGTCGAGCAAAATCCGGCGGCGCTGGTGGCGACGCCCAAGCTGCCCAAGAAGCTGCCGCGCGTTCCGACCATCGAAGAAGTCAACGCGGTATTGGATTCCGAGATGCCGGAGTGCTCGGCGTTCGAGGAGCGCGATCGCCTGATCCTCGAGCTGCTCTACGGCTGCGGCATCCGAAATTCTGAGTTGGTTGGCATCAATCTCGACGACATTCGCTGGTTGAATGAGATGATTCTGGTGCGCGGCAAGGGCCGCAAAGAACGCTACGTGCCGTTCGGCGGCTCGGCGAAAAATGCTCTCCAAGACTATCTACCGAAGCGCCAACAAGTCATCGCCGAAGCGCGCCGTACCGTCGAGAAGGCGCTGCTCGTCAATCTGCGCGGGGCGCGGCTCACCACCCGCAGCGTCGGGCGCATCGTCAAGCGCATCGCGGTCGCGCGCGGGCTCTCGCCTGACGTCCATCCTCATACGCTGCGACACGCCTTCGGGACACACATGCTGGAGGAAGGCGCCGACCTACGTGCCATCCAGGAGATGCTCGGCCACGAGCGCCTCTCCACCACCCAGCGCTACACCCAGCTGACCGTCAAGCATGTGATGGAGGTTTACGACAAGACCCATCCCCACGCGCGAAAGCCGGCCAGCAGAGACTAGCGATTGCCTTTGCGTCGACTCATAGCGATTTGTTCGAAAAGCAGCGAGAGAGTGAATCCGGCGTGCTGTTCCGCGGTCTTCTTTACGGAAAACTTACGAACTATTTAGTCGCCGCTTATCGCATCCGGTGCTCCAATGGATGTGCGCATCCCGAGGGCGCCTGAGCAGTCGTACGCCGTTGCGGGTGCCTCACGCATTCGCGTTGTTGAATGAGCGGCTTTAAGAGGGCCCCATGAAGAACCTGAAGATCGCGATCCTGATGACGTTGGTGACGACCGTATTACTCGGCATTATTTATCCGTTGGTTGTCACCGGATTGTCCCAGGCGATGTTCAACGATAAGGCCAACGGGCAGCTTATCCACCGCAATGGGCAAGTTGTGGGATCGAAGATCATCGGGCAGGGATTCAGCGCGCCGGGGTACCTGCATTCGCGGCCGTCGGCGGCGGGCAATGGCTACGACGCCGCGAACTCCGGCGGAACGAATCTTGGGCCGACGAACCAGAAGCTCATCGATCGCGTGAAGAGCGACACAGCTGCGCTTCAGGCGGAAAATCCCGGGCAGCCGGTGCCGGTTGATATGGTGACGACCTCGGCCTCGGGGCTGGATCCCGACATTACTCCAGCCGCGGCCGAGTTCCAGGCGCCGCGCATCGCCAAGGCGCGCGGCATCAGCGAGCAGCAGGTGCGTGAGATCATCGCGCGGCACACCGAAGGGCGGCAGTTGGGATTTCTGGGTGAGCCCCGGGTGAATGTGCTGGCGGTGAACCTGGATCTTGACGAGCTGAGCAAGCGTTAACCGTCCTTCGATTTTCGCCAGAGCTGTTGGGTGCAGTAGATTCGACCGAGTGGAGCACTTCGGCCGAAAGCTTCGCGTTCGGAGGACATAAGTCAGGGTACGACCTCCGTCGTGCCGATAAGCCAGATGGGCGATGTCCAGGCCGGCTCCAGCCGGCGGCGCTTACTTTCACCTTCTCGCGAGCAGCAAACCGCGAAAGGCGAATCTCAACCAGCGAACACGCCACTGGAAGCGGGCATCTAATGCTCTTCGGTGCGAGCTTCATGAACTGGCTAGTTATCGCTGTTGTGGGCACGGCCGCGGCATGGTTTGAATTCAACTACCAGCGCAGCCGCCGTCAGAAGAAATCTCCGGCTGACCAAAAACATTCCGCACAGCTCCCGGTCCCCGAATCAGCTCACGTTGAGCAGGTGGGTTCCTGGCCGTCCATCTCGCCCGGGGCCGAAAATGACAAGAAGCTGAATACCACGGCGTGACTTGTTAGGACAGCAATCAGCCGCAAGCCGGTTAAGGGAAGCTAATCCACTCATTCAGAGAAGTTTTCGATCTACTCATGCCGGCATAACTGCGCCACCGCTACTTGTATTCCAACATTTGCGCTTGTCCAGGACACGACCGCAAAGGCTAAGGGGTATATAATTCGAGCGTTTTTTTAAGCCCAGGAGGCCAACGTGACAGGAACTACAGGTTTTCGCGTTCGCGAATGTTTTTCGTCGCTGGTTATCCTGACAATTGCTCTCACGGTTGCAGGCCATTCCCAGACGCTGACCGTGCTCCAGACGTTTGGCGGCACTAATGGCAATGACCCTGGCAGCCCTATTCTGGACCGGGCGGGAAACATCTACGGCACCACGGTTCAGGGCGGACCAGGGGAATTCGGCGGCTACGGAAACGTGTACAAACTAGCACGCGCTGGTTCGGGATACGTTCTGGATAATCTCTACAACTTCACCGCACATAACGATGGGGCTTATCCAGAGGGTGCTCTCACCTTCGGCCCTGATGGCGTGTTGTACGGCACAACCTCCGGTGGAGGCTCTGGCGGCTACGGCACCATCTTCAAAGTGACGCCGCCACCCACCTTCTGCCGCTCGGTCACCTGCCCCTGGAATGTCAGCATCCTGTATTCCTTTGGCGAGTTCAACGACGGCAGCGGTCCCTACGGCAATGTGGTTTTCGATGCGGCCGGCAACATGTATGGGACGACCTACTACGGCGGACAGTTCAACTTCGGCACGGTTTGGAAAGCAACGCGTTCTGGCGAGAGCTGGACTGAGAGCGTGATCTACAGTTTCGACGGACCGCATGGAAGCTTGCCTACTGCCAGCGTCATCGTCGATGGTGCCGGTAATCTTTATGGCACCACTAACGCGGGCGGTGCCAATGGCTGGGGCACGGTGTACGAGTTGTCTCCTTCCGGTGAAGGCTGGACACAGCAAATGCTGTACAGTTTCCAGAATCATCAGGACGGCAGGTCACCGTATGGCGGCGTAATCCTCGACAGCGCGGGCAATCTCTATGGTTCGGCGCAGAACAACGGCCAGAACCTTGGCGGTACGATTTTCGAACTGTCTCCCTCAGGCGGGAGTTGGACCTTCAACCTCCTGTATAGCCTCTCCGGCAGAGGTGGACCGGCAGCCAGCCTGACCTTCGATTCAGCGGGCAATCTTTACGGGACAACCTATGCTGATGGCGTGAACAACCTCGGCTCGGTGTTTGAGCTGTCGCCTTCCAATGGCGGTTGGGTCTACACCGACCTGTGGGATTTCGCCGGAGGCAACGACGGCAAGTGGCCGGCGGCATCGGTCGCCCTGGACGCCAATGGCAATATTTTCGGGACGACCTCGCAAGGCGCCATCGGCTATGGCAACGTTTTTGAGATCACGCGATAAGACTCCGTAGGCCGAATGCCTGGTGTCGCCGCGCAGCCGCTCCCGGGGCACTGAGGCTGGCTAGCGTGGGCTCACGCCCACGCCTATCTTCATCCCGCCGCCCTGCGGCTGGTGACCGCACTCCCCTGCCGATTTCATCTTCCTTTTACAATTCGCCGGGATTCGGCGGTTGTCGCCGAACGAGTCTGCCCCTAGACTGAATTAACTAAAGGAGAAGTCGTTGGCGGACGCCATCATTCAAGCGCAGGCGGTGGAAAAGTACTATCCCCAGCCGGACGGCAATCGCATTGAGGTGATTGCCCCTACCGATCTCGAGGTCGGCGGAGGAAAAATCGTGGGGCTGCTGGGACCGTCGGGCTCGGGCAAGTCGACGCTGTTGCGCATGCTGACCGGGCTGTCGAAGCCGTCGTCCGGCCACGTGCTTTGGCACGGCAAACAGATGGACGGGCAAATCCCGAATGTTTCCATCGTGTTTCAGAGCTTCGCACTTTTCCCGTGGTTGACGGTCCTGGAAAACGTTGAGGCGCCGCTGATCGCGCGCGGCCTTCATGCCGTCGAGCGGCACAAGCGCGCTCTCAAGATGATTGACACGGTGGGTCTCGACGGCTTCGAGACGGCGTATCCCAAAGAGCTTTCCGGCGGCATGAAGCAGCGTGTCGGCTTCGCACGCGCTCTAGTGGTCGAGCCCGAGGTGCTGTTTATGGACGAACCGTTCTCGGCGCTCGATGTGCTCACGGCCGAGAATCTTCGTTCCGAGCTGCTGGAATTGTGGCTGAGCAAGAAGATGCCGACGCAGTCGATCTTCATCGTGACCCACAACATTGAAGAGGCGGTGCTGCTGGCTGACCGCGTCATTGTGCTGGGTCGCAATCCGGCGCGCATTCGCTCGGACTTCGAGATCGATATCCCACAGTATCGCGACCGCAAGTCGCCGCGCTTTCTTGCCTACGTCGACTTCATCTACAAGACATTGACCAAGCCGGACGATCACGCGGCGGCGCCGGTGATCGCAGCCCAGGTATCCAGCAACGGGCAGCAGCGTGAGCGGACCAAGTTTCAGATGCTGCCGCATGCGCGACCGGGCGGCATCGCGGGATTCATGGAGCTGCTGACCGATCGCGGCGGTCGCGACGACCTTTACAAGCTGGCGGACGAGCTGGCGATGGACGTTGACGATCTGCTGCCCATCGTGGAAGCGTCCGCGATGCTGAGCTTCGTGCACGTGCATGAAGGCGATGTCGAGATTACGCCGGAAGGTCGGAAGTTTGGCGAAGCCGACATTCAGACGCAAAAAAAGCTCTTCCGCGAAGCAGCGCTGAAGAACATTGCTATCCTGCGGTTGATCGAGAACACCCTGCACGCCAAACGCGACCACGCCATCGGCGAGGAATTCTTCCGCGACATTCTCGACGAGCACTTCAGCGCCGACGAGGTCGAACGCCAGTTCGATACCGCGCTGAACTGGGGACGCTATGCCGAGATTTTCGACTACGACTCCGAGAACGGACGGCTCTTCCATCGCGAAGATGCTGACGTGCTGCCCGTAGTGGAAGAGGCCTGATGGCGCGCTCCGAGTCGTCATCATCATCCTTTTGGCAACCTGTCCGCATTCTGGGCAAAGGACCGTGGTCGCTGCTGCCGGCGCAGACCTGGTCAGTCGTCACCGACTTCTTCATTTTCGCTGCCGGGCTCTCGCTGTTCTATGCCGTTGTGGTGTTGGCGAGGCAATGGTTCGGGCCATTCAATCCACACGTTGAGATTTCGCGCTCGCCGTGGCACCTGCCGATTTACGCCGCGTACTCGCTGCTCCGGATAGGGATCGCATACTTTCTGTCGCTCGCCTTCACGCTGGTGTACGGCTACGTCGCTGCCTATAACCCGCGCGCCGAGCGCTTCATGATTCCGCTGCTCGACATTCTGCAGTCGATTCCGGTGCTGAGTTTCCTGCCCGGTGTGATGCTTGCGATGGTTGCGCTGTTCCCGCGACATCAGATCGGCGTCGAGTTGGGCGCGATCCTGCTCATTTTTACCGGGCAGGTGTGGAACATGGCGTTCAGTTTTTACTCGTCGCTGAAGAGCATCCCGCGTGACATGCGCGAGGCGGCGAAGATTTACCGTTTCAACTGGTATCAGCGCTTCACGCAGTTTGAGCTGCCGTATGCGGCGATAGGGCTGGTGTGGAATTCGATGATGTCGGTCGCCGGCGGCTGGTTCTTCCTGATGGCGTGCGAAATGTTCGTGCTGGGAAATGATGACTTTCGGCTGCCGGGATTGGGATCGTACTTGCAGACAGCGGCCAGCGCGGGCGACACGCAGGCAATTTTATGGGGCGTCGGGACGATGGTCGCGGTGATCGTCTTAATGGATCAGATTGTGTGGCGGCCGGTGATCGCGTGGGCGGAGAAGTTCAAGTTCGAGCAGGTGGAGAGCACCGATGCGCCGCAATCGTGGTTTCTCGATCTGGTGGAGCATTCACACATTTTGAAGCGGCTGCGTAAGCAGGTGTTGCGCCCTTTGCGCGAGCGGATTGCAATGCACTTTGCGCAGCAGCATGAGGCATCGCACGAAGAGAAAGCTCCGGCGGCATGGAAGGTTTGGGTCGGGCGACTGCTTGTGGCGGTCGTAGGGCTCGCGGTGTGCTACGCCGTGGTACGCGCCATCGGCATGCTGACCACGCTCAATGCGGGCGAATATCGGGAGATCGCTGCCGGCGCCACGGCGACGTTCGTACGCGTACTGGCGGCGCTGCTGATTGGAACGCTGTGGACGGTTCCGGTGGGCGTGGCTATTGGCTTCAACCCGAAGCTGGCGCGCATCGCCCAACCGCTGGCGCAGATTGCCGCGTCCGTACCGGCAACGGCGTTGTTCCCGATTGTGCTCCTGATGCTGATTCGCATCGGGGGCGGCCTGGGAATCGGCTCAGTTTTGCTGCTGTTGCTCGGTACACAGTGGTACATCCTGTTCAACGTGATTGCGGGCGCGATGGCCATTCCGACCGACTTAAAGGAAGCGTCGTCGCTGTTCAAGTTCGGTAGTGGGCTCAAGTGGCGGACGCTGATTCTGCCGGGGATCTTTCCCTACCTGATTACCGGATTAGTGACCGCGTCAGGCGGCGCGTGGAACGCCAGCATCGTCGCCGAATACTTCCGACTGAAGGACCACACCTACACTACGATCGGCCTGGGTGCGACCATCTCGCGGGCGACGGACTCCGGCAACTTCGATCTGCTGCTGGGCTCGACGATTGTTATGGCGATGGTTGTCGTGACGGTGAATCGGCTGGTGTGGCGCAGGCTCTATCGGCTGGCCGCAACGCGGTACACCCTGGAAGTGTGAGCGTCCAGCACCAACTCTGGCTCGAACTGGTGCGGTTCATCCTGTCGCGATCCCGATTTGCTTTGCCTTTGCAGCGTTGTTCTGCTATTGTCCGCGGCAAAGCCGGCTTGGCCGTACCGGCAAAGTCGAAACACTCGTTCTTTTCTCAGGGAGGGTTTGCATGGCCTTCTGCGTACACTGCGGTACTCAGATAGCAGACAATGTTGGTTTCTGCCCCAGTTGCGGTAAGCCGGCAGGCCAGCCCGGTGCCGGAGCTGTAGTCGCTCCGCAGCCGGTGCCGGAAGCAGGCTACACCGCGCCGCCTGCGCCCGCGCCAACCTATCAACCTCCGTCCGCGGCATCCACTCCCATGGAAGAGAACATCGCCGGCATGCTGGCGTATTTCACCATCATTCCGGCCATCATCTTTCTGCTAATTGAGCCGTACAATCGCAACCGCTTTGTGCGCTTCCACTCGTTCCAGTGTATTTTTGCTGCCGTGGCGATCATCGTAATCGATATCGCGCTGGCGATCATCTCATCGATCCTGCATTTTGTGCCCGTGATCGGCTGGTTTGTTACCGGCCTGATGTGGCCGATCTGGGGACTGGCAATACTCGCGTTATGGTTGCTGCTGGTGATCAAGGCTTATCAGCACCAGATCTTCAAGCTGCCGATCATTGGCGACATGGCGGAGAAGCAGGCGAACGCCTGATCGCGGCCGGAAACGTCGTATATCAATCTGTGGCAACGTTGCTCCAGCATCTGCTCTTTATTTTCCTGCTCGTGGTCGCGCCCATCTGGGACTACTGGGACACGCGCCGTCTGAAGCGTAGCCCGAGCTCCCCCGCAAAGCTCCGTTACTACAAAACGCTGTGCTCGTGGCTGTGGAGTGCGAGCATAGCGGCCTGGTTGATGCTCGGTTGGCGGTCGCTATTCCAAGCGCCGGGCTCCGTTTTCTGGCTGCAAATTTCCTGGGTGCGATATCTGGTTGAAGCCGTGATCGGACTACTCGTGTTGAGCATCGTCCTGCCGGTTGGGATTGTGCTCTGGAAAAAGCTGGCGAGGCGGCCGCGGAAGTATGGCTCGGAAAGTGCGTTGAAGTCGCTCGACTACTTTCTTCCGCGAACTTGGCTCGAACGCCGATGGTTCGCCTTCCTTTGCGTAACGGCCGGCATCTGCGAGGAGACGCTCTTCCGCGGTTTCCTGCTGTACTACCTGCATTTCTCTCCCTGGGGTCTGAGCCTTACCGTGGCGCTCATGATTTCCGCTGCCATCTTCGGATTGCAACATCTCTACCAGGGGCTGGCCGGAACGATACAGAGCGGCATCGTCGGTTTGCTGTTCGGACTCTTGTTTCTTCTTAGCGGAACCCTCCTTGCACCCATGATCGTTCACGCAGCTTTGGATTTGCGCATGCTGGTGATCCTGCGTCCACCCGTGGAATAAACACCGGTAGCGAGGGCGTGGCTAAGTCGCCTCTTAATCTGCCGGAAACGCATCCCATGTCACACCTTCTATAATCAAACCAATCCATGGTTCGCGACGGCATCTATTACGGGCTGGCCTTTCTCGCAATTGCGGCGTTGGTTGCCTGGCTGACGATCCCGGCGCTGGCCGCCGTTCCATTGCTGCTGGCTGCGTTCTTTCTGTGGTTTTTTCGCGACCCAGAGCGCAGCATTCCTGCCGTACAGGGCGCGATTGTCTCTCCAGCCGATGGAAAAGTAACCGACATCTCGACCATCCAGGAGGACGGCGAGAGCCGGACGCGCATCAGCATTTTTCTAAGCGTCTTTGACGTGCATGTGAACCGCTCGCCGGTCAGCGGGATCATCGAAGAGGTGCGCTATCAGAAGGGCAAATTCCGTAACGCTATGGCGGCTGATTCTGCGGAAAGCAACGAGCAGAATATCGTTACAATCCGCAGCGATGCGGGTACAGTGGTGATGAAACAAATCGCTGGCCTGCTGGCGCGGCGCATTGTGTTCACCAAGCAAGTGGGAGATCGGCTGGAGCGTGGCGAACGCGTCGGGCTCATCAAGTTCGGGTCGCGTACTGACGTCATTTTCCGCGGTCATGTCGACATGAAAGTACGTCAAGGCGATTACGTGAAGGGCGGTTCCACCGTACTAGCGATTGCGCAACCGGTTCTTCCCGAGTCGCGGCTGCGTGATGTGGCGGAGGTCCGATGAGCGTTGACTCGCAGCAATCGCATCCCGCGACGCCGCAACGCCGGCGGCCGGCCAAGGGCCTGTATCTGCTGCCGTCGATGTTCACCGCCGCCAACATGGCAGCAGGCTACTACGCAATTTCTCAGGCCATCCAGGGAACAGCCAACGATACCTGGCACTTCGATCTGGCTGCTAAGGTGATCGGGTTTGCCATCGTATTGGATTTCTTCGATGGCGGTATAGCGCGATTGACGAACACCGCCAGCGCATTCGGCGGCGAGCTGGACTCGCTGGCTGACGTGATTGCCTTCGGGGTGGCGCCGGCGGTGCTGGCGTTGATGTGGGGCTTCCGCATGTTGCCTCTGGACATGGATCACGATCTCCGAATCCGCGTGCTGCAATTGGGCGCAATAGCGACCTTTGTGTTTCTGCTGGCGGGTGCGTCCCGGCTGGCTCGCTTCAATATTCAGGTCAATCCTCAGCCCTCGAATCCCGGGCGGCCGGGGCGAAAGTACTTTGTGGGCATGCCCATCCCGGCTGGTGCAGGATCCATTGCTGCCATAGTTCACCTGGTACGGGGAACTCCCTTGCAAGTCTGGTGGCTGTCTGTGGGATGGGGAGTCTACTTGTTTGCGCTGGCGTTCCTTATGGTGAGCACTTGGCGCTTCTTCAGCCTGAAGGGCATTAACTTCCGCCAGCCGCAAAACTTCCGTTGGATCATCGTCATGGGCGCGGCCATCCTCCTGATCCTGTTTTCCTCGCAATACGTGCTGTTCGCGCTGGCGCTGATTTACATTCTTTCCGGTGTTTTGGCGCGGCTTTCGTTTGTGTTCCGCCGTCCCACACTGCCATCGCCGCCACGGCGAGATGAGGCATCGCACGCTTGATGACAAATGAGATCCGTACCGACGGAGGCCACTGGGGCGGCATGTTCCGCGTCGCCATCATAGGGGCGGCGACGCTGAAAGGCCGCGAACTGAAAGAGGTGCTCAGCGACCGCAACTTTCCCTCGACCGACATCCGATTGCTCGACGACGAAGAGTCGCTCGGACAGTTGCAAGCAGTGGGCGAGGAGCCGACGTTCATCCAGAGCGTTCTTCCCGAGCACCTGGAGAATATCGATTTCACCTTTTTCGCTTCCGATGAGGGCTTCACGCGCAACACCTGGAAGATGTCGCGCGACGCGGGCAGCGACATCATCGACCTGTCGTATGGGCTGGAAAAAGAACCGGGAGTCTTGCTGCGCGCGCCGTGGGTTGAGCGCGAACTGGGCGCTACGCCCAAGATCGACTTTTCGGACGCTCCCGTGGTCGTAGCGCACCCCGCCGCGATAGTTCTGGCGCTGCTGCTTCTGCGGGTGCAGAAGGTCGGCAAGCTTGCGCGCTCCATTGCGACGGTGCTGGAGCCCGCCTCTGAGCACGGGCGCCGTGGCATGGACGAGCTGCACGAACAGACCGTAAACCTGCTGTCGTTCCAGCAATTGCCCAAGGGCGTGTTCGACGCGCAGGTGGCGTTCAATATTGTCGACCGTTACGGCGAGAAGTCGATGCCCGCGCTGTCGACGGTCGAGGAGCGCATCCAGCGCCACTTCCGCGGCATCGTGCAGGGAAAGCTCAACGTGCCTTCTCTGATGCTGCTGCAGGCCCCCATCTTCCATGGCCATGCGTTCTCGCTTTACATTGAACTGGACACCGCAGCCCAAAATGAGGAACTGATAGCTGCAGTTTCAGGCGAGCACGTCGATGTGCTGCAGGGTGCGGAGGAGTCGCCCAGCAACGTCAATGCTGCGGGACAGGAGCAGATCCAGGTCTTTGTGCGACGTGATGTGCAAAATGCGAATGCCTTCTGGCTCTGGGCTGCGACCGACAACCTGCGCATCTCCGCGCTTTCGGCGGTGGAGTGCGCGGAAAGCATGATCGCCTCGCGGCCACGGGGCAAGGTGCAATGAAGGGCTTGCTCAACCGGTTCTGGTTGGCCGGCATCGCCTCAGCTCTGCTTCTTACCGCCGCGTGCGGTTATCACACCAGCGGCTCGGCGGTGCGGTTGCCCTCTGACCTGCACACCATCTATGTCCCGACCATCGTCAACAACTCGCAGACGTATCGTGTCGGCCAGGTGCTCACTGAGGCAGTGGTTCGCGAGCTGCGTGAGCGAACGAACTATCGTGTGGTCACGACCAACGACGGCTCCGCCGACGCAACCCTTTCCGGCGCTGTTACTTCCGTATACATCGTGCCACTGACCTATGACTCGGTGACGGGGCGCATTTCGTCGTCGATGGTGGCGATTGGCATCAATGCCAACCTCACCGGGAAAAATGGCAAGGTATTGTGGAGCAATCCCAACTTCATCTATCGCGAGCAATACCAGGAATCGACCGACACGCCCAGCTTCTTTGAGGAAGCAGCGCCGGCCGTGCAGCGTATCGCGAACAGCTTCGCGAAGACTCTCGTAGCCGACATGCTGGAGGCGTTCTAGATGCGCAGCTTTGCCGCTTCCGATCGCTTCGTCGACGCAGTGAAGTCGGGGAAGCTCGCGCCTGGCTATGTCTTTGTCGGCGATGAAGCGTTCTTTCGCAAGCGCTGCCGCGACGCCATCCTGCAACATCTTGTCCCCGCGGATGTCCGCGAGCTAAGCCTGTACGACATGGACCTCAGCGAAGTGGAACTGCGCGAGGTGCTGGATCGCGCGCGTACTCCGTCGCTGATGTCGCCGTTTCAGGTCTTCTTCATACGCGGCGTCAAGAACCTCTATGGGCGCGGCAAGCATGAGGAAGAGTTTGCCGCCATCGGAGAGTACTTCAAAGATCCCAACCCAGCCGCGCTCTTGATTTTCGTCGCGGACCACATCAGCATTCCCGCCGATGCGCGCCGCATGGATTTGACCGACAAGGAGCGCTACGAACGCATCCGCGAAACCCTGGGCGAGTTGGTGCCGGTGCTGGAGTTCGCGCGCGTCGAGGAGAACGATGCGGTGAAGTGGGCCGTTGATAACGCGAGCGCGGAGGAAGTGAAGCTCGACACCGACGCTGCTCGCGAACTGGTGGACTCGCTCGGCGGCGACATGATGATGGTGGCGAACGAACTGGAGAAGCTGGTGCTGTTTGTCGGCGAAAAGAAGCGCATAACGCTGGGCGATGTCGAGACGCTGGTGCTGGCCGCCAAGCAGCGGTCGTTTTATGAGCTGACGGACGCGATTTCCTCGCGCGATTGCGCTCGCGCTCTGGTGGTGCTGGATGCGATTTTGAGCACTGGCGACGGCGACGAAGCTGCCATCGGGCATCTTTACATGCTCTCGCGAACCTTTCGCCAGATGCTGGTCATCCTGGAACGCAATGTTCGCGATTCGCGGGCCCTGTGGCAAGCCTTGTGGCAGGGCTTTCGCATTCCGCCGTTTGCGGCCGAAGATGTCATCCGGCAGGCGCGGCGATACAAGTCGCGACGCGAGCTGACCAGTGCAATCCGCCGCGTGGCACGCGCTGATCTGGCTTTGCGTTCCAATCCGCCGAGCAAGCGCCTGGTGCTGGAAAATCTTGTTCTCGATTTGACCTCCGAACCCAAGCTGCAGGAGACCGGCTGGCTGCAGGAAGAATTGCCGGTGTGATTGCTGGCTCTTGCCTTTGGCTCTTGGCGGTTGTTCCTGCCTGGCGTTTCGCTGGTACTCTGCGTTCCTACCAGCGGTAACCAGCATTCCACGGTGGATTTTGATGCTGGTCAACTCAAACTGTGACCGCCATACTCGACGTCGCATCGTAAGTAGCAGTGAGCCGTTCCGCTGACTAAAGCCACGAGCCATTAGTCACCGGCTGAAAACGAGCCCTTAACCAAGTGCATGGACACCGATTCCTACCTCGCACGCATTAACTACCACGGATCCCGCAAGCCATCCGCGGCAGTCTTACGCAGCCTGCATCGCCAGCATTTGTTCACCGTTCCCTTCGAGAACCTCGACATACCGCTCGGCACACCCATCGTTCTCGATCTCGCGCTGATCTACGACAAGATTGTCGCGCGTCGTCGCGGGGGATTTTGCTACGAGCTAAACGGCTTGTTCGGAGCGCTGCTGCAAGAGCTCGGCTTTCAGGTTGAGATGCTTTCGGCACGGGTGCGCCGCGAGGACGGTGGCTTCGGACCAGAGTTCGACCACATGCTGCTCAAGGTGCGGCTCGACGAGCCCTGGCTGGTGGATGTGGGTTTCGGGGATTCGTTTGTGGATCCTATCGTCTTTCACGCCGGCGGCGCCGACCAGGTGAATGGGCATCGCTATGTCGTGCTACCGAACGGTGGGGAGTGGCAACTGCGTCGCGAGGACGGCAAAGGGCAGGTGCCGCTGTACGCCTTTCGCGACGTGCCGCATCAGCTGAGTGAGTATCGCGATATGTGCGGCTTTCATCAGAGCTCGCCGGAATCGCACTTCACCCGTAGCTGGATTTGCAGCCGTGCCACTGCGGATGGCCGCATTACCATTGCGAACATGTGCCTGATTGTTACTCGTGGCAGCACGCGCGAAGAGAGACAGCTGAATTCGCAGGCTGAGCTGCGGCGATGTTTGGATCAATTACTAGGGGTGAAGCTGGATGGATCGGTAGACTTGTCGAAGCTGATTAGAACCGGCACTTAGCAATTAGCACTTAGCATCTAGCAAAAGCCAAAAGCCAGGTTGCTAACTGCTAATTGCTAATTGCTGCTCTTCGTGCGCGATCGGCAGCCGCAGGGTGAACTGTGTCCCCTTGCCGACTTCGCTACGGACATTAATGGTGCCGCCGTGGGTCTCCACGATGCGACGTGCGAGCGAGAGGCCCAATCCGGTGCCGTGACCTTTGGTGGTGAAGAATGGCCGGAAGATGTTGGGCAAGACGTCAGGTGCGATGCCCTTGCCTTCGTCAGCTACGGTGATCAGGGCAAATTCTTTGTCTTGCCGCAACGTGACATAAATCGACCCCGCCTTGTCCAGCGCTTGAATTGCGTTCAGCAACAAGTTGAGCAAAACCTGGTTCATCTGGTTGGGGTCGTGATCGACCGGCGGTAGCTCGTCTCCCTTGTCTAATTCAATGCGAATGCCTTTGGTAACAGCCTGCTGACGCGCGAACATCACCGCGTGTTCGGCGGTGCCGCCCAGATCTTTGAGCTGGAACTGCGGCGGCTTGGGGCGCGCGGTCTCCAGCAGATCGGTAAGTATGCGGTTGATCTGCACCGCTTCTTCCTTGGCGTCCTTGATGACGGAACGGGCGGCGCTATCGGGCGGCAGGTCGCGGCTGACAATCTCAATGACGCCCGCGATTCCTGCCAGAGGGTTGCGAATTTCGTGCGCCAGGCCCGCGGCCAACTCGCCCAGGGTCGCGAAGTGTTCAGCGCGCGACATCTGGGTCTGATGCAGACGGGTGATCTCTTCGCGGCTGGCTTTCAGTTGCGCCACCATGTCGTTGAAGTCGCGCCCGAGATCCCCGATTTCATCGTTGCGGTTGGCAAAGTCGACGGAGACATTCAGGTCGCCGAGACTAACCCGCGCAATCTTCTCCTGCAGCTCGACCATGGGACGTCGGAACGAAACGGCCAGCACCATGATGATGGCGGTGAAGATGACGATTGCTCCCCCGGTTGCCACAGTGATGATGATGTGGCGTTGGTTGGCCTCCAGCGAGAGCGAGATCAGAATGAACAGCAGCAATCCATTCAAAAGCACGGCGGCGATCGGCAAAATCGCCTTCAGCGCCCAGTTGATATGGCGTTTGCGGGCGACGGGGACTTCGCGGGCGGGCGCTGCCGCCGCCACTGTGGTGGCGCCTTCAGCTTCGGATATCCGGACTGTGGCGGAGGCAGGCATGGTTTTTTTCTTCGGAAGTCTGTCGTCCCTTCGGGACTCACTTATTCTTACTGCCCTACGTCGCAAAATTAGAGTTCCGGTAGGGCGAACCTTTAGGTTCGCGTCACCGCTGCTATTAAGAATTCTCAGCCGGGCTCGTACTCTGAGGGCGCGTCGAACACGAACCTAAAGGTTCGCTCTACCTACTGATATTCTGCCGCGCCGGAATGCGAACCTGAAGGTTCGTTCTACGAATTTTTCCAGGGCCGAGCGAAGTGGAGCTGATTCTTTGGGGCCATCTTTTTCCTCAGTCCGCCGCGTTCAGCCCTGGAGTTCCTCATGCGTACGCGTGTAAGCCGGGAAGCAGATACGTGACGCCGAGGAAAGTGAAGATCACGATGCCAAACCCCAGGATGGCGAAGTACGCGGCCCTACGCCCGCGCCATCCGCGCGTGATCCGCATATGCAAATATCCCGCATAGACCAGCCAGGTGATCGCCGCCCAGGTTTCCTTCGGGTCCCAGCTCCAATACGAACCCCAGGTCCGGTTCGCCCAGTAGGCGCCGGTGGCGATCATGCCGGTCAGCAGCGGGAAGGCGATACAAATCGCTTTGTACGTGACGCGATCGAGCGTGTCGGCCGGGGGCAGCAGCCCTTCCAGATCGGTGCGCCGCCACAGCAGCATCAGGTACAAGAGCGATGCGAAAATACCCGTCACCATGCCGCCTAAGAGGAAGGGGCTGGCGGCCAGGCTGGTCGGGAAGAGTCCATCCTGGTCGGGTGACGGGTAACTGGCATTGCGAACCCGAATCACGAACGCAGCCAGAACAACAACCTGCAACAAGATGCCGATAAATACGGCCTTGTTGGCGATTCCGAAAAACGACTCGTCTTTCCTCCAGCGGCCGACCACGAAGAGCGCCAACGGTATTAGCGCGCCCAGCGCCGCAATCACGAACAACCAGCCGAGGTCAGGGATGGTGACAAACAGCCGCATGCCTCTTCCCAGGAACATGTCTGACTTTGTGGTACTATCCCACGCTGTGACAGATAGGCCGCCCTTATCGAAACGCGTTAAGACGATGCCGATGTAAATCGCGCTGACGAGCGCGGTTGTGCCGGCCAGGAAGTTTTCGGTCTTGAAGCCATCCTGGATAAGGAACATCATGGCCAGCGCGAAGCTCACGGCACAGGCGGCATAGGCCAGCATCGCCAGTGTGACGTGAACGTGCAGCCAGGTGGATTGCAGCGCCGGGACCAGCGGCCGTACTTCCGAGGGCAGCAGCTGCATGAGGATGACGCATACCACCGCCAGCGGCATCGTAATGCTGCCGATGATCTTCACACCGAACTTCTTTTCGGTGATTAGCGTGAGCAGCGCGACGGTCCAGACAAAACTCAGCAGCATCTCGTAGATGCTGGCGAACGGCGGCCGCCCGGAGAGATACCAACGATGCGCTACCGCTGCGGTGTTCGCGACCCAGCCGATCGCGGTTGCCACGGAAGCAAACTTCACATAGCGATGAGTGCCAGTAACGCCGAAACCCATATAGAGCGCGCCGGCGCCGGCATAGAAGATCAGCGCAACGTAGAGCAGATTGCTTTCGGTAAACAGGCTGCCGCCGGCTTTCGCCGCACCGAACAGCGCCACGATCAGCAGAAACGATACTGCCAGTCCTACCAGGATGAGCAGGGCATTGCCGCCGGTTGCGACCGGCTGCTCCATGCGTACGACTCTTGCCCGGGTTGCCATCGTCTTTCCTCCGTCTTCCCGTACGGGTCGAGCTTCAGGTAGAGCGAACCTTCAGGTTCGCGTCCCGTTGTAATCATGAATCTCAAGGGGCTTCAGCCCCGACACTCATTTCGTGCCAGCCAGCGTCAGCTCTGGTTTCTCTCGCTTCTTGGAAACCGGTACTACCTCCGCGCCTTCCAGTTCCGTGCGAATGTCGTTCACCACGTCGTTGAACTTCTGTTCGAAGCGATCGCGGTTCTTGTTCGACTGGCCGCCAACCCAGAGCACGAGGTTTCCACGCGCGTCCGGTATGGCCGTAATCCACAACCGCATGTACACCAGGTAGAACGCGACGAAGAGCCCGAATCCCATCAGCAGGCATCCGGCCCAGACCAGCCATTGGCCGGGTTCGTGCGAAACTTCCAAGCCGGTGAAGTAGCCCATTTGCATATCGCGAAAATCGAACTTGTAAGCTGTGTCCTGCCCCTGGGCGGCGCTGTTGTAGGCGGGGAAGATCCAAAGCTTTGCATCGCCCCCGGTTGCGTTTTTCACCTGCAGGCGGAACGCCGGATTCACCGGATCGTCAGAGCGTTTGAAAACCTGGTTGTCGCGGATGAAGAAGTCGGGAATGTACTCGGCCAGCATGACGCTGGTTTTCGGATCCAGTTGAACTGGTTCATTTAGCGTCAAAGTAATCTCGCGCAAGTTGCCGGCAGGCGGCATCGCCGCGACCTTGAGGCCCTCCAACTTGCCGGTGTTGCCGAAGCTGGCCTGATAGAAACGCAATCCGTTGTGGATTAGCGGATCGTTTACAACGATTTCTTTGCTCTTGATCTCTTGTCCGTCCTGCACCACCGCCAGCTTCGACCACCAGCGCTTGGGCGAGCCGTCGGCATAGTTTTCCTGGCCGGCGCCGTAGCATTTCACGGCAAAAGGAAGCTGTTTTGTCTCGCCGGTGCGCAGTTCGATCAGGTTGCTGGTCTGGCCTTTTTCCAATTGAAGGTAGCCGCGGTATCCGAAGATGCCGTCGATCATGCCGCCCATGAAGATGAGCAGCAGGCTGGCGTGAACGATGTACACCGCCATGACCGAGAAGCGATGCCGCTCGGAATACAACGAGGGTTCGTTATGGTCGGGGATCCGCTCCACCGGCCACCCCAGTTTCTTCAGTGCTCGCTCGGCTGCGTTCAGAGCGTCGGTGCTGTCGGTAATCGGTAGCTCGACTTTGTTGAGTAGAACTGCGCGGAAGTGCGAGTCCGTCTTGCGATAAGGCCGCGCATAGAAACGCCAGGCGTTGGGAAAGCGGTCGATCGAGACCAGAATAATGCTGAGGCTCACCAGCCCGAGCAAGGTAAGAAACCACCAGGTATGGAAAATGTCGGTCAGGCCAAGACGGTCGAGCCAGTACAGCGTAGCTGGTGAATAAGCCCGCGTCAGCTTCTCGGGATCGGTTGCCGGCCGCTGCAGAATGAAGGTACCCAATGCTGCGGCAACGCCGGTCAGTATCAGAAGGACCACGCCTGTGCGCAGATTAGAGAGAGTTTTATGAATGCGTTTAGGAATCGATAGGAGGCTAACCGCCATCGCTGCTCCTTCCCGTGAGCAGGTGACAGGTGCAAGCCAGGAGCCAGAACCGGCGGGTTTTGTAAGTCCTTGCGCTGCACCGGATTGGGAATGGCAGGTTACTTTCGTACTCTACGGTGGTGAGGTTTATCACCCAATCCGGTGATGAAAGCGCGCATGATAGGGCAGAACGTCTCGAGCTGGAATCCCTTCGGCAGCGACCCGCTTCCGGGCCCGTTACCGTTGGGGTTTGGCGTCCCCCGGGGAGGCAGGGTATCGCGATGCCCGAACGATTTTTCCGATATGGCTTATGGCTGTTTCTACTGCTTGCGCTTGGCCGCTGGAGCTACGCTGGAGACGATTTGAAAGTCGTGGTGCTAGACAGCAAAGACGGCCACGCGTTGAAGGGAAAACTCGTCTGCATAACCTGGCCGGCCACTAGTCCCACCGATCCGGTGGTACAGAGTTCGCGAGATTGTCAGCGGACAGATTCTGGCGGCACAGCGTTATTTGCTCTGCCGGATCCTGGGCCACCGAAAGTTGAGGTTACTCTAGCTTCGAATGGGCTCGTCGCCTGCTATTCTCCCGAGAAGTTTGTGGTGGCCGACGCCATGAAGGAGGGGATGGTCGCCAGGAACACCTGCGGCTCCGCTACCACCGACACCACGGAAAACGGCGAGGTGGTTGTGTTCGGCCATCAGAAAAGCCTGAAAGAAGCGATGAACGGCGTGCGAAACGAGTTTTGAACTCCTTGTACAGGCAGTTGCTGTGCGCACGCGATGCCGGGTCACAACCGCGGGGTGGCTGGTGCCTCTGGGCTTTCGATTACCTCAGCTTATTTGTGCTACTGTAACGCCTTGAACCGTCCAGCATTCAATCCATGAGGAGGGAACGGGTGAAAGTACGTATTGCGTGGCTCGCACTGTTCGCAATCGGCCTGATTCTAGCGGTGGTCTCATTTTCCGCCTGAAGGGTCCGTCAGCTCCGCCGAGTTTCGGCGGCATCGCCTGCACAAACTAGTTCGTTGACCTCTACCAGCTCTACCTTGAACGCAACTCTCAGTTCAAACTGGCGACTCGAAATCAGCGGCTGAAACTCGTCGCTTGGAAGTAGGTTGACGGAAAACAAAAGCCCGCTTTCGCGGGCTTTCTTCCTTAGATTCAACTCTGCTCAGCGGCTGCTCGGAGCGGACGCGCTTTGCTGCGCTGTAAGCCGGGCGTTGTTGTGTTGCGCGATGATTTTCTTGGCATTGTCGGCCAAGGCCTTAGCCTGCGGCAGCAGTTCCAGAGCCTTCTGAACTTCGGGATCGTTCTCGGCGTGGACCCTCATGCCTTCCTGCTGCCCGAACTCGTTGATGAACAGCTCCGCCTTGATGTTCGACTTGATCCAATCGCTGTTCTGGGCCAGGTCAGCTTCGGTGAAGGGGATTTTCTGCTCGTCCAGGAACTTGCGGAATTCCTGCATCACCGCGTCATCAACTTCAAACTGCTTGTTCACCTGATGATTAATCACGTAGTGCTTGGCGAAGTTGAAGAACGCGTACTTCTCGAGCAGCGTGTCCTCGAACTTATTTGTCTTATCGTTCGGGATCTTCACGTCGGGCGTGATACCGCCGCCGCCGTATACCGTGCGGCCGCTGTCCGTCATCTTGACGTCATGGTTGGCAACCGGCGCATCGGCGTTCTCGCGATCGTTGTAGTAGTAGTCATAGAGCGAGACGCCGTTATAGTCACGCTGAATCAGGCGGCCGCTGGGGGTGTAATACTTGGCAGTGGTCAACGCCAGGCCGGTGTTCTCTGACAGGGGATACACGGTCTGGACCAGGCCCTTGCCGAACGTGGTTTCGCCGACGATCAGCCCTCGGTCGTGATCCTGAATTGCGCCGGCAACAATCTCAGCCGCCGATGCGGTGCCGCGATTCACCAACACCACGATCGGATAATCCTTGCCACCGTTGCCGTGGCTTGCCTTATAAACCTTCTCCGCTGAAGCTCGGCCGTGATGCGAGACGATGACCTGCCCCTTCTTCAGGAACTGGTCAGCGACGCCGACGCCTTCGCTTAGCAGACCGCCGGGATTCTGCCGCAAATCGAGAATCAAGCCATGGATGTCGCCGAACTCATCCAGCGCATCACGAACTTCCTTCTCCGTCGTCTCCTGGAAGCCCGAGACGTGGATATAGCCGATCCCGGGACGAATGAGGAAGTGCACATCGACGCTGTAGCGGGGAATTTCGTCGCGAATGACGGTGAAGTCGAGCGGCTTGTCGGAACCCTCACGCAGAACGGTGATTTTTACGCTGGTGCCTTTAGGTCCTTTCAGCAACTCGGCAACATCGCTGGTGCTCATGTTGTCGGTCTGCTTGCCATCGACCGCAATGATGACATCACCGGGACGAATTCCCGCCCGATAAGCCGGTGCGCCCGCGAAGGGTGCAATCACGATAACCTTGTTGTTGCGGGGGCCAACCTGCATTCCTACGCCGTAGTACTTGCCACGCTGCTCTTCGCGCAACGCCGCGTAAGACTTGGGATCGAAGAAGTTGGAGTGGGGATCAAGCACCCGCAGCATTCCAGGGATGGCGCCGTTGTAAATGGCTTTATCGGGGTTCACCGGCTCGGCGTAGTTTTCCTGCACCACGCGATAGACGTCGCTGAAACTGCGCAAGCTATCGCGAACGTCGCCGTCGCCGCCGGATGACGCGGTGAACGCCATCTTCTGGCCAAACAACATTCCCAAACAGCCACAAGCGAGAAGAACGGTGACGACCAGAAGAGCGGAGCGACGCGAACTACGTGCCATGTGTTTTCCTTCGACCTACCGGCGGAGCGGGTACTTCCTCATGCTCGCCGTAACCTCAACTTGCGCGGGACTGCCTGATGAGGGCTGGCGGCAGAAGCGTAGACTTGCCCGCAGTATAACATGCAGCCCTTATCCAGCCGGCAGCAGCCTATCCCACATTCTTGGATGCTGGCCCAAAACTTAACGGTGCGAAATCCGCCGACGAAGCCTCTTTCCCGTATAGAGACGCCGCAGAGGCCATATGGTAAGCACCTCGGTTTGTGACCAGGTCGGGCCTCGCAGACTTTCCCACCCCTGAATCCCCGCGGATGCCAACTTCGCACTGGGCGCGTCTAGTTTCTGGAGGTCTGCGCAGGGAAGCTTACGGCCGAAGACTTCCTCTCTGATGAACAAAGCTACTTCGGCAAGTTATGATGGTTCCATGAGCCTCGTTTCCGCCGAGACGAATCGCCCGCCGTCGCATTTTTCAAGGCGCGTATAAACATGGCAATTACCAGCCCCGTAATCGAAACCGCCCAGAAGCGCGCGTCGGAAGAGATGACCGGCATGAGTTTCCTCGAGCATCTCGAGGAACTTCGCCGTCGCATTATTCTGAGCGCTCTTTATGTGTTCGGCGGCTTCTGCGTCTGCTGGTGGTTTCACGAGCAGATCTTTGGGATCATGCAGAAGCCCATCCTGACGGCGCTGGCTGCTCATCACCTCGATAACAAGCTGGTTTATCTCAACCCCACCGATCCTTTCAATATGTACCTGAAGATCTCCTTTCTGGCGGGGATCTTTGTGGCGTCGCCGCTGGTGCTCTATCAGGTGTGGGCGTTCATTGCGCCGGGGCTGTACCGGAATGAGCGGCGCTACGTGATGCCGTTCATGTTCAGCACGGTGGGGCTGTTTCTGGCAGGCGGCTACTTCGGCTATAGGATGGTTTATCCAGCGGCGCTGGATTTCCTGATCGGATTCAGCGGTCAGTTCACGCCGATGATCACGGTGCAGGAATACACCAACCTGTTCCTTACGATCATCGCCGGCCTGGGCATTGTTTTCGAGATGCCGATCCTGGTGTTCTTTCTCGCCCTAATGGGCATCATCAACGCCGGCTGGATGTGGCGCAACTTCCGCTATGCGATTCTTCTGATCTTTATCATCGCCGCAATTATCACGCCCACACCCGACATCATGAACATGTGCATCTTCGCCGCCCCAATGATCGTGTTGTACGTGATCAGCATTGGAATCGCCTGGTTTGTGCATCCGGCGCAGCGCCAGAAGCGGGCGGAAAAGGCCGGCGGCTAGCGAGTAGCTACGAGAAGGCGGCCGTCCTTCAGCAGGAAACGATTATTTGGAAGGAATATTTAAGTCCGTACCGATCTTACGGGCTACGGGGTTCCCGAATCACACCACTTTTCTGAGGCAGTCTCCGGAGCCAGGGTCTTGTTTGCCTCAAGCACCAGCATCACCGCTTCTTGCAAGTTGCGGCGCGCCTCGTCCAAGGTAGCGCCTTGGGGGTGGCTCCCGGCAATTCCCCGACATAGCCGATATGGCCTTCGGCTACCTGCCGGAAGACGCCGGTGAATTCAAAATCCATGCTGCCACGATAAACCCGTCTACCGAATTTCCCGTTCTGTAAACTCGTCTGCAGCTTCTTATCCAAGAAAGTCATCTACAGTTCATCGGTCCGGCATTCTTCTAAGGGAGTAAGCGCATGTCCGCAGTAGCTTCTACGATATCCATCGCCCCCGGCTCGGAGGCATTTCCCCTACTTACGGCAGCGCAGATCGACCGTCTGCGTCCCTACGGCAAGGTGCGTCACGTGGAAGCAGGTGAGGTACTGTTCGAGGCCGGAGACAGCGACGTTTCGGCATATGTGGTTCTGTCGGGCGGTTTGGACGTTCTTCAGCCTTGTCTCAGCGACCGGCGCATTCTGGTCAGCCATGTTCCAGGAAGCGTCACCGGAGAATTCTCCATCATCTCGGGACACCGGGCAGTATTGCGTGGGCAGGTCACCGAGTCCGGTGAATTCCTGGAGATCGCACCCGGTGACTTCCGCGCGGTCGTCGCCAAAGACGCCGAGCTCGGTGACATCCTGATGAAGGCCTACATTTTGCGCCGCATGCTGCTCATCAACGAAGGCGCGGGCAATGTGCTGGTGCTGGGCTCGCGACACTGCGCTAATACGCTTCGGCTACGGGAGTTCCTCGGCCGCAACGGTTATCCCTATAAGTTCATCGACCTCGATACCGACGATCGCTCGCAGAGCATTCTCGACCACTTCGAAGTCAAGATGCACGAAGTGCCCGTGGTCGTTTGCAATGGGCGCAGTGTGTTGCGCAATCCTTCGATTCCCGATCTGGCCGATTGCCTGGGGCTCAACACCAGCATCGATGTATCGCAGGTTCGCGACCTGATCGTGGTTGGCGGCGGCCCGTCCGGCCTGGCCGCAGCTGTTTACGCGGCTTCCGAGGGCCTGGATGTGCTGGTGATCGAGACCGGAACTCCCGGCGGACAAGCGGGCTCGAGTTCCCGCATCGAGAACTACCTCGGCTTTCCAACCGGAATCTCCGGCGGTGAGTTGACGCGGCGCGCCCTGACGCAGGCTCAGAAGTTTGGCGCCCGTATGATGGTGGCGCGCAGCGCCGTGCGTTTGAATTGCGATCGGCGGCCGTATCAGGTCATCCTCGATCAGGGGTCACCGCTGGCCACCCGCTCCATCGTGCTGGCCGCGGGCGTGCAATACAACAAGCCTTCCATCTCCAATCTTTCGAAGTTCGAGGGCAGCGGTGTTTATTATGGCGCCACCACGATGGAGGCACAGTTATGCGAGGGCGAGGAGGTGGTGGTCATTGGCGGCGGCAACTCAGCCGGGCAGGCCGCCATTTTCCTCTCGCAGAAGGCGAGCAAGGTCCACATCCTGGTGCGCTCGGGCAAACTGGCCGATACCATGTCGCGCTATTTGATTTTCAGGATTGAGGAGAATCCTCGAATCGAGTTGCACTATCACACCGAGATCACCCAGGTAGACGGCAATGAACACGTGGAATGCATCACCTGGCGCGATGGCGATACCGGCCAAAGCTTTCCGCGTCAGATTCGACACGTGTTCATCATGACGGGCGCTTCTCCGCATACCGATTGGCTGGAAGGCTGTCTCGCGCTGGACAGCAAAGGTTTCGTGCTAACCGGCTACGATCTCGACAAGCCGACTCTCGAAGCCAAGGCGTGGCCGCTGTCACGCTCGCCACAACTGCTGGAGACCAGCTTGCCAGGAGTTTTCGCGGTGGGCGACATTCGCTCAGGAAACGTAAAGCGAGTGGCCTCGGCGGTGGGTGAAGGCTCCATCGCGATCCATCTTGTGCATCGCGCGCTGGCGGAGATGTGAGATTTCTTTAGCCCCAGGTTAGTGTCCCGTGCCTGCGGACACTAACCAGGGCTCCAAAATTCGTTCGTGCGACCGGCGAAGCTATTGGCAGTTCTCACTTACCATCTTCAGGCTGCTCACCTTTAAATCCATTTGCGGCTGCCCTCCCGCTTCCGACATTTCATTTGTCTCTTTCTTTTTCTCCATCGACTCCGGCATCTTCTTTTCCATACCGGTGACTGTGACTTTGTGGTTTACGTGCTCGCTTAAACTCTTGTAGCCCCAAAGCTCATAGGTTTTGCCGTCGTCGCCCTTGAGGTAATATCCGTCGGGGCTGGTGCCCTGCTTCAGGCAGCCGGTGGCGGACATCTTTTTGGCCATGTTGTCCTGCTTGCTCATGGAGTCCTGCGCACTCAGCGCAACTGGCAGCAGCAGAAAGAGAATCGAGGGGACCAAACACAACGTCAGCTTCTTGCACCTTGACATGGATAATCCTTTCATTCTCCGGAGAATGCCGGAGGCAGCTGCGAGGCTCGCCAGCCTCGATGAGAGTGGCCGTGTTGTTAGAGATGCGGCGCAGCCACTGGGCGTTACTATCGATGATAGTAATAGCGGCTGAACGGTTGTCTCGGCGGTGCTTTGACCGGCTGTGTTCCAAGGCTTCGGATCCTCCGATGCCTCATTTTGGCCAGTCTTCAGGGGCGGAAGTCCCTGGGGGTTACGGCACGGCCGCCCACTGGCTATAATCTAAGTAGCAGGATTATCGCTATGACGCATCGGGCAACGTTGACGAACTCGGCTTATTGCGGCTCCGCTATCATGCGGCCGGCTGAGCTGCGCGCAGCGTGGTCGCGCCCGATTTCGTCCCGCGCGGACGCAAAACTGGCGCCCTGCATGGCCCGTCCCAATCTCTTCTCCGGCGACTAAGTTTCCCGACATTCGCTCCGCTTCCCGCGCGAAAAGCTGAACCAGGCTCGATCCGCGGGCTGACCGCAGCTCCGGCCCACAACCAGGGCCGCCAGCCTTCTTCGGAGGAAAACATCATGAACGCCAATGTTCTGTCGTCTGTCGCCGGTCCGAACCTCAGGACCGCTCTGCCCGGACCCAACGCCCGTCGCATTCTGGAAGCCGACGAACGCTACATTTCGCCTTCGTACACCCGCTCTTATCCACTGGTCGCAAAGCGCGGCCGCGGCGTGATTGTTGAAGACGTCGATGGCAATGAGTTCCTCGACTTCTCTGCCGGAATCGCGGTGACCTCGACCGGTCATTGTCATCCCGATGTGGTCGCGGCCATCCAGAAGCAGGCCGCCGAACTCATTCACATGTCCGGCACCGATTTCTACTACGAGCACATGGTCACGCTCGCCGAGCGCTTGTCGCGCATCGCGCCCATGAAAGGGCCGCACAAAATCTACTACGGCAATTCGGGCGCGGAAGCGATCGAGGCCGCGATGAAGCTGGCCCGCTATCACACCAAGCGGCAAAACATCATAGCGTTTTACGGAGCGTTCCATGGGCGTACGATGGGCGCGCTTTCCCTGACTGCATCGAAGCCGCAGCAGCGCCGTCGCTTTGCGCCGCTGGTTCCGGGCGTCACCCACGTGCGCTACCCCGATGTCTATCGCGGGTGCGAAGGCGGTCAGCAGGAGGCGGAGGCATTCGCCCTGGGCTGTGCGCGCTTCATCGAGGACAAGCTGTTCAAGACGACGCTGCCGCCGGAGGAAGTTGCGGCAATTTTCGTCGAGCCCATTCAAGGCGAAGGCGGCTACGTCGTCGCGCCGAGAGTGTTCATGCAGGAATTGCGTCGCATTTGCGACCGCCACGGCATTCTGCTGGTTGCGGACGAGGTGCAGTCGGGCGCCGGCCGCACCGGCAAGTGGTGGGCGATTGAGCACACCGGCGTCGAGCCCGACATTGTCTGCATGGCGAAGGGTATCGCCAGCGGCATGCCGCTGAGCATCATGATGTCGAAGGCGGACATCATGGATTGGGTTCCCGGCTCGCACGCTTCGACCTTCGGCGGCAATCCGGTTTGTATCGCGGCAGCACTGGCGACCATGGATGTTCTGGAGCGCGAGGCGATCAAGAATGCCGAAGTCGTCGGTAAGCACATGATGGACCGCATGGCTGAGTGGCCTAAGCAGCTCGATTTGGTTGGCGATGTTCGCGGGCGCGGCCTGATGATCGGTGTAGAGATTGTCACCGACAAGAAAGCCAAGACACCTGGCGGAGTGGAGCGCGACCGCATCGTCGAGTTGGCCTTCGAGCGCGGCGTCTTGTTCCTCGGGTGCGGGCCCAACAGCGTGCGCCTTTGCCCCCCGCTCATTCTGAGTGCGGAGCAGGCGGACATTGCCATGGATGTGCTCGAGGAGTGTATTCACATCGTCGCCGGCAAACCACACAGCAAGTCAGCGACGATCGGCAAGCAGACCGGAGCGTAGTTCGCGTCCGCTGTGGTTCGTATCAGGGCACGACTTTAGTCGTGCCGAACATGGCTACGAAAACGAGGGCTTTAGCCCCTGCAGATCCAGGGCTGAAGCCCGTTCCTTTTGTGCTGCGTGTGGCACGTCTGAAGCCGTGCCCTGATACGAGGCCGGGGGGATTGTGAGAGGAGTTTGAGTTCAAATCTTACCAGTAAGATCAGCGCATTCAATCTTACTAATAAGACGATCTTACTGGTAAGATTTCATTTCATTGTGCGCGACAACCTTGGCCCACTTTGGTGCCGACTGTGCCGACTATCTCCCAAACTCCAGCATCCCAGCCGCGCGGTTGATCGCCCCGGTCAGGATTTGCAGTTGTTGCTTCAGCGTTGCCAGGTCTTTGTTCTCGATGGCCTCATTCACTCCGGGAATCACCACCGCGGCGTATCCGGTGTTCTCACCCGGCGCGTAAATGGCGTGCTTGTACCAGGGCCGGCCGGGCAGGCCGTCAATCAGGAATCCACGTTCGGCATTGCGCAACACTAGATTCAACCCGCTGGCGTCGCCTTGCAGGCCTTGACGCCGGAACGCTTCCGCCCCCGCTTTTTGCAGGCGCGCAGCTGCGCTTGCGGCATCAGCGAAGGACGGCGCCTGCTCGCCAAAGGCGGCCTTAGCGTTGGCCTCTGCCGCCTTGACGTACTCGGTGATCTCCTTGCCATATTCCTCGTAGTTGAAGGGCAGAACGTCGGTCGACGCCATGCGCATGGCGATGATGCCGTAGACCCGTGCCATCTCCTGCTCGTAGACAAACGTCGGATCGCCGAACTTGGTGAACCAGGCAAAGTCGTCAAACGCGGAATGATAGACCCCATAAGGTCCATGAGAGGTGATGTCGGCCGAGGGAACGCCGAGATGCTGCAGAAATGCCGTGTAATCGGAGCCGCTGCCGAGGTCTCCTACCCGTACATCCTTGGTGACCACCGCCGCCGGCTCGCGAACCTTAGCACCGGGAATCTCCGGCAGGCTTTCGTCTTTGGGCTTGTCTTGCGCCGCCTTCCACTGGTCATAAACGCTGCCACCCTTCGGACTGGGCACAGACTTGGCCACATCACGCAGATACTGCTTCAAGCTAGGCACCGCGGACGCAACAAAGTCAGGTCCCGAGACAGCCGAATCCATGTTGAAGTATGCGACCGCGCGCGAGAGGTCCTTGGCATGCTGCTCGGCGAATTCGGTCGAGCCGATCAGGCCTTCCTCTTCAGCATCCCAACTGGCAAACACGATTGTGCGTCGTGGGCGCCAACCGGTCTTCAGCAGCGCACCAATTCCGTGCACTGCTTCCAGCTGCGACGCCGTGCCGCTGTTGGGATCGACTGCCCCAAACACCCAAGCATCGCGATGATTGCCGAGCACGACCCATTCGTTCGGCAGCTCCGAGCCCTTCACGCTACCGATTACGTCCCAGATGGTCGTGTACTGGTAGGCCATCTTGATCGACATATGCACCTTCACCGGTCCGGGTCCAACGTGGTAGGTGAAGGGCAGCGCACCTTGCCAGTTACGCGGCGACTCTGGCCCACCCAGGTTTTGCATGATCGGAGTTGCGTCGGCGTAGGAGAGTGGCGTTACGGGGATGCGCGGTAAGTCGACAGCCTTCTCCGGCGGCGTGCGTTTCTCGGCCGGCAGATCGGGAACCGATGCGATGTCCGGCGTTGTGGGATCACCCGGATACTTGAACAGATATTGCACCGATCCGCGCTGCACTGCCGTGTCGGGCCGCCACGGTCCCTTGGGATACTTGTCGCCTTTGAAGTAGCCGTCATCCCACGGATCGGAGTAGAGGATGACGGCGGCAGCTCCGTATTGCGAAGCAAGCGACGGCTTCACCCCACGAAAGACCTCGCCATAGCGGCAGATGACGATCTTCCCCTTGATGTTGATGCCCATGTCCTTCAGCTTCTTGAAGTCTTCCGGGCGTCCGTAGTTGGCATAAACCACCTCAGCGGTCACGTCGCCGGACGGCGAGTACTCATTGAACGCGGGCAGAATTCGCGGGTCCTTCTGGAATGGCTCGTCCTCGCTGACGCGCTCGGGCGAGGGACCGTGCATCACCACGCCCTCGGGTGCGACCACATCCACACGAATGTCGAGCGGCAAGCCCATCCAAATTTTGTACGGCTGGATGTAGGCGTCCAGCCCCGCGGCTTTGTACTTGTCGAGAACATATTCCGCGTTACGACGGTCCTCCGGCGAGCCAGCGACGTGGGGCCATTGGGTCAGGAACTGGAGGTGCTGCTTCGCCAGCATAGGATCGGGAACCGCGAGGAACGTCTTCTCGGCTTGCAGCTCCGCGGCAGGACTGTGGTAGCCGAAGATCTTGTCCGGCGGAGTGAAAGGCGCACCGCCCGCAGTTGGATTCGTGGATTGTTGGGCAGCTCCAGTGATGGAAAAAAAGAGACTGTAAATAAGAAAGATGGTGATCCGACGGTTCAATCCAGGTCTCCTCAACCTCAGCACTTAGCCAGCCGTGACCGAAGCCGAATTTCGCACTCGGTGGCAACTCGCTGCCAGTCATAACGTTATCATTGATCACTCGAGAAAAAGTGTGTCGGCATGGATGTCTCGGGGGCTGAGTGCTGACTGCGGTTACGAACTTGTCTACCATCTACACCATCGGTCACTCCACGCGCTCCCTGGATGAGCTGGCAGCCGCGCTGCACGCGTACGGCATCGCGACGCTTGTGGACATTCGCGCTTTCCCGATGTCGCGCCGTCTGCCGCACTTCAATCGCGAGTCATTGGAATCGGAGCTGCCGAAGCGCGGTATCGAGTACGTCTGGATGAAGTCGATGGGTGGCAGGCGCAAGAAAATCCGCGAGGACTCGCCCAATACCGGCTTGCGCAACGAATCTTTTCGCAACTATGCCGACTACATGCTCACGCCAGAGTTCGCAGAAACGATCGAGCTGCTGCTGCAACTGGCCGACCGAGGTAAGACCGCCATCATGTGCGCCGAACGCATGTATTTCCAATGCCATCGCATGCTGGTAAGCGACTACCTCGCGGCGCACGGTCATACTGTCCTGCACATCGAGGACGACAAACATCCTCCACGTCCACACAAGCTGATGGCCGAAGCCCGCCTGGTGAACGGGCAACTGCTTTACAACGCGCAGCAACTTTTCTAGCCTTCGGCACTCGGCACTCGGCATTCGGCACTTGGCCAACGAATTTACCTGCTCCAAAAACAATTTTCATTCTTCTGCTCCGGTTCGGGTCCCTCATGGCTGAATGCCGACTGCCGCTCCTCTGCTACCATAAATTTACGCATGAAGCAGGCCGTTTTCCGGGAACGCAACAAGCGCTACTATCGCGTTCTCCACACACCTATCTGGATATGGGTCTTCTGGGTGCTTCCCGGATGGCCGCTCACCTATGATCTCTACGCGCACGGGCCTGACCACCGGCACTGGATATGGCTAGCTATTGTCGTGAGCGCTGTCGCATGGCGCGGCTTGGTGGGCCGGGTGCCGGGATGCGAGGACCGCCCCTATATCACCCACTACGGCGTGCATCAGCCGAACCTGCCATATCGTGTGGTCTGCTACACCGCGGCGTGGATTGACATCCTGGTGCCTTATGCGCTGAACGTTATTGGGCTCATCATCGCCAACGTTAATGGGCGCTGGATGCTGCGCCAGTTGTACGAGTATCTCTACTATCCATTGGCGCTCGCCGTGGTGCTGGGCACGGCCCTTGACTGGACGCCACGTGCGCGTCGCGACACCTTCGGCGAAGGCGCCGAGCGCGCCTGGTTCTACGTTGCCATCTGGACCGTGGTCCCGACGCAGGTCATCAATTGGGGCGCGTGGCGCTTCGGCAGGTTCATGGATCTGGCGCCCATGCCGCTGGCGCGCGTGCGCCTTTTGGTCTGCCTGCTATCGACCGCATTCTTCTTCTTGCTGGGATACTCGCAGAAACTCCCGCGAACTACGCGTCATTACGAAGGCATTGCAGCGGCGGGAGTTTAAGAGGCGTGGTTGGTGATCAGACGTTTCTGATAGCAAAGACAGTGCTGGAGGCGGCAGCGGTCGAGTCTCGACGCGACCGCCGTTACACAACTCGGTGACCTGCTTTAGTCTCGATTGCTAGCCCTTCGCCCGACGCAGGAAAGTCTGATACCACTTGCCGCCGTTGGACTTCTCCTGGCCGGCCCCGATAAGCGCGTCCAGTTGCTCGCGGTTCTCCCACGATGCCTGCGGCAATTCCGATGAGACTAAGGCACGCAATTTCTGGGCAGACTCCGCCGCCGTCTCGATTTGCCGGATCAACTCGCCAACATCGACCGACTCGGCCGCCTCTAGTTTCCGCAGATTTTCGTATGCTAGAGCCAGCGAATCGTCCAAAGACGCCAACGCAGATGGACACAATGAACTCATGTCAGCTCCCAATGACTCAAAGTGTTGCACACCTTACGGTGCAGCGGACTCCCCGAATCGCGGGTCGGTGATGTCAGTTTTGATTCCCCCGATTGTGTTTGTCCTTAGCCAGAACTTGTACCCGAGATTCGCATTTTTCAGAAGGTCAGAAGATGGCGAAATGCCGGGCCACCGAAGAGCACAAGAATCGCGCCCCGTTCCCACCGGAACGAGGTAGCACTTCGAGGTAAACTTCAGTCACCGCGAGTAACTGATATGCCGGCCGCTGATTGCATTTGACAGCACGCAAGCCGTGGGGGATTGTATGGTGCCGTCCTTTATCGCGAGGCCCTTGGGGAGCGAATTTTCAGATGAAACAAATCCTGGCCATCGGATTTCTGTGCCTTTCCGTTTGCGCGTCAGCTCTCGCTCAACGGACGCACGTCGAGTATGACCACAACTCAGACTTCGCTGCCTTTCACACCTACGGCTGGCAACCGAGCCCCGAGCCGGGCAAGGGCGTTTGGAATCAGCGCATCATCGACGCGATTGACGAGCAACTGCGGGCCAAGGGTCTGACCAAGGTCGACTCGAACCCTGACGTTTGGATCATCTACAGCCGCAGCCTTCAACAGGACAGAAGCGCTCTCAGCGGCGGCTATGTGCCGGGGCCAGGGTGGGGAACCGGTTTTGCCGGTGTTCCCGGGGAACCAATGACCTTCGAGAAGGGTACGTTGGTTGTGGAGTTGGGAAACGCGAAAACAAAGCAAATGCTCTGGCGCGGCTCGGTTTCCAGGACGCTTAGCGATAACGATAACAAGAACCTTAAGGGCCTCGACAAGTCCGTCGCCAAGCTGTTCGACGACTACCCGCCAAAGGAGAAGAAGTAAGACGCCGGTTCGCGTGGGTGGGCCGCGCGCAGTCCAACAAAAAGGGCGGCCTGTTCAGCCGCCCTCTTCGAACCTTCAAGCTCGAGATCTACAGCAGTTGTACGTTCTCCGCCTGCCAGCCCTTGGGTCCCTTGACTACGTTGAACTGCACAGCCTGGCCTTCCTGCAAACTACGGAAGCCATTCGACTGAATCGAAGAATAGTGAACGAAAACGTCCTCGCCATTCTGCCGGCTGATGAAGCCGTAGCCCTTCGCGTCATTGAACCACTTAACTGTTCCTTGTTCCATGGTGATGCATGTTCCTTAATGTGTTGATATAGCTGCAATTCGATCGGGATGTGATGCAGGCAGGGAATGCTGCTGAAAGGCAGGAACTGCTGCTTACAACGTCGATCAATCGAGCGGCTTCATCATACACGGGAATGTCACAATTATGAAGCATTTTCGGTAGAACGACCGGCAAGTCTTTAGCTCTCAGCCTCTTAGGAAGAGCCAGTTCGCCATGGGGAAGAAAAACGGCCGCCTTTCGGGAGGCGTCAGAAAGGAATCCTCGTCGTTAACGTTGTCGCCAAATTAGCATCTCCAGCCCCGAAGTCTCGGACTTCTCCGCGAGCTACACAGCTTTCTCTGCGAGATGATAGAAGTAGTCAGGCGACAAGCGAAGGGCGAAGAAGCGGCATTTCCTATGATCGTCGGCACCGGCATCGACATTGCAGAAGTTTCACGCATCGCGAGTTCCATCGAGCGCTTCGGGCGGCGCTTCCTGGAGCGCGTCTTCACGCCCGCTGAAATCCGCTATTGCGAATCCAAGGCCAACAAGGCAGAGCGCTACGCCGGACGTTTTGCCGCCAAAGAAGCCGCCATGAAGGCCATCGGCACCGGCTGGAACCGCGGCGTCACCTGGCGGGATGTAGAAGTACAACGAGTGCCGGGCGGACGCCCCACGATCGCCTTCCACAACAAGGCAGCAGAGTTCTTCCGCAGTTTAGGAGCGGCGCGCGCCCATCTCTCGATTACGCACACCAAAGAGTCGGCACTTGCGCAGGTGATTCTGGAGTCGTGACTGATCGAATTCAGGCGGAAAGCAGCCGCTTGGGCAGCCCATAACCGGCAAGCAGCACGAGGACGATATACACAATCTGCATCGCCGTGCGCAGGGGAACTCCCGGCATCGGGAGGCCGCCCACAACTTTGCCGGCCGCGTAAACATTGGCCGGAAAACTGGCGACCAGCATGATGGCGATCCAGAGGGCGGCCGGACGGCGGACGCTGGGCAGAAACAGCCCTAATGCGCCCGCAATCTCGAAGACTCCCGTGATCAGCACCAGAAAATGCCGTGCGGGAAAGATGGGCGGGATGATGCTGGCCGTGAGCTCGGTGTGAAGGAAGTGCAGCAGAACGGCGGAAATCAGTAACGGCAGAGCGACGACGACGCGCAGCGCGACCTGCGGAGTTCCGAAATTCGCGTATCCACCCTGTCCCAGACCGAAGAAGGCCAGGACGGTGAAGATTAGCAGCAGCATGGGCGCGACGTAAATCATTCGTGCTCGATTCGGTTCTGGCCGTCCAGATTTCAGCTGGGGTATTCGACTAAAGAGTACTCGGGTTGGTTATGGACGCGTGAGCTGCCCGGCAGGGTTGGCCTTTCGCAGTACTGCTTAACTTCTGTGCTCAGCTCCGAACGACGCTCGTGTGCAACGCCGAGAGCCGCTCCGTCTTTCGGCCCTGAACTCCGGCGACAGCCAAAGCGCTTCCGCAAAACAGCAGCGTGTCGAAGAAGTAGTCGATGGCTTCCATGTCGAGCGGCTTCGCGATCAACATCGGCAAGTAGACCGCAAGCATTAGCACTAAGAGCATCACGCCGGCCGCCATGGCCGCCGACCATGGCTTCCTGTTCGCGATCAAACAGACTCCCGCAATAACGAAGACCACGCCGGTCACGTAGGTCCAGACCGCGTGTCCAGGGATCCAGGTCGGCGTCACTAGCTCCAAAGGCACGCCCGGAACGTTAGCCGGATGCAGGAATTGCTGGACAGCGAAGAACGTAAGGGCGACGCCCAACTCCAGGCGCACAAACATTCGGGCCGCATTTCTGGCGCGATCGGACCACATTGATGCCCACGCCGCAGCGATCGATAAAGCTCCGGCGCAGAACGTGAACTCGCGCAGAACGATAACCCAGTTAATTCGGTTATGCGGATCCGCCACAGCGCCCGGGATGATCATCAGGGCCTCGAAACAGAGAAACATGATTGCGGTCAGGAGCCCCGCCAGCCCCGCCTGAATTCGTGTCGCGATGCTGAGCCCGGCGGCAATCAGACAAGCGCCCACCAGCAGCGCGAAGAAAAGATGCGCGGGAATCCATTGCGGAATAAGCGACATGATGCCGGCGGTCTGGACAAAATGCTGTGCGCCGAAAACCCCGAGGGGGATGGCGTAAAGCAGCGGCCCGAGCGCAACCAGCTTCTCAACCGGCGGCGCTTCGAGCAGATCTCTCCAGATGGCGAGCAAGCCGGCGGCTAAGACAATGCCCGCGACGAGATACATTAACCCGACCTGGGGTGCAGGGCCAGACAGTGGGGTAAACCTCGCCGCATCGACGGGAGCGGATTCTGAAGGTTAGCTCAATCCAAAGTGGATCGGGATAAACGGTGCCTGCGCGGGCCAGGCCGCTCTTCTTCGGCCGACAAAAGCGGCTTCGTAGTAATCTCAAATTTCATGCTCGACACAGCAAATAGTCCTGCCGCTACTGCCGCCGCCACTCCTAAAACCCTCGCCTGGCGCACTCCCGTCGCCGTTGCTCTCATGAGCTTTTCTGCCCTGCTGCTGGAGCTTGGGCTGACGCGGCTGTTCTCGGTCGTGCTCTTCTATCATTTCGCATTTCTCGCGATCTCGATTGCTCTACTTGGGCTGGGCGCCGGGGCGGTGTTCGCGCATCTGCGGCGCGAGTGGTTGTCCAAGTGGACCATCGAACAGCTGGGAGCGTCGTTGTGCGCCGCCAACGCCTGCTTCGTATTTGTGGCGTTGGAGGTGGTGCTGCACACGTCCGTCTCGCTCAGCCTGACCTGGCCCAACTTCTGGCGGCTCACTGCTCTTTATCTGGTCGCGGCCGTGCCATTCTTGGTTACGGGGCTGGTCTTCTCGATTGTCTTTGCCCGCAACCCTGAACACGTCACCCGACTCTATGGCGCGGACTTGCTGGGAGGAGCACTGGCATGTCTGGCGCTGGTGCCGCTGCTGAACCTGATCGGCGGACCAAACACGATCCTGTTTGCCGGAGCAAGCGTCGCGCTTGCCGGATACTTCTGGTCGGCGGCCGGCAGACGGTACGTCCCCGTGGTGGTTGCAATCGTGATGGTCGCGGTCATCGCCGCCAACCGTCACGACAAACTGATCGACATCGTGTACGCCAAGGGCATGAAGCGCCAGGTGCCGCTGTTTGCGCGCTGGAACGCGTTGTCACGAGTCGAAGTCGATCAGCAGGGAACGGGTCGCGCCATCGTCATTGACGCCGACGCGCAGACTTCGCTGATGAATACCGATCCGCACCACTGGAACGACGCCTATCGCCGCAAGCTGATGTCGGAGCCGGCCTCGCTGGCGAACGTGCTGCGGCCGCACGGCGATTACGCCATCATCGGCCCGGGCGGCGGCGTCGACGTGCTGCGCGCGGTCGCCAACGGCAGTCCCAGCGTGACCGGAATCGAAATCAATCCCATCATAGCGAACGACATCATGCGCGGCCGCTTCGCGGATTACGCGTATCACCTCTACGAGGCCCCCGAAGTGCACATGCACGTCAGCGACGGGCGCTCCTACGTGCGCAATAGCCGTGACCGGTATGACGTTGTGGAGATGACCCTGGTCGACACCTGGGCTTCGACCGCTGCGGGCGCGTTTGCGCTTAGCGAGAACAACCTCTATACCGTCGAAGCTTTTCGCGAGTACTTCGAGCACCTCAAGCCCGATGGCATGATCGCCATCACTCGCTGGGAATTCGCCCGGCCACGCGAGGCGCTGCGGGTGGTGTCGCAGGCGATGGAGGCACTGCGAGAGATTGGAGTTCAAGACAGCACCGACAACTTCATCGTTGTCAGCGACGGTTCGCTCGACAAAGACGGTAGAGCAGTCACTGTCCTGGCGAAGAAGTCGCCGTTCACTTTGGAAGAGCAGCTGGCAGTGCTCGATCACATTGATCCCAGCCCTACCAATCCTGGAACTGGGCTGGGTGCGAACTCCAATACGGCCCGCGTAGGCGGCGACCCGAACCTGAATCTGCACGTCTTATATCTGCCCGCAAGTGCCAACAAACCTGGCATGGCGCATCCCGCGTTCGCGCAATTGATTCGCGGCCAGGATCCGCAGGGATTTTCCGCCACGTACTCCTACAATGTCGCACCCGTGACCGATAACGCGCCATTCTTCTTTTTCACGCTGAAGCCGGAGCAAGTATTTCGCGGCTCCGATGCCGGCGGTATCGACTGGAAAGTTAATCTCGGCATCGCCATTCTGGGCATCGTGCTCGTGGTTTCGATTGTCGCGGTGATTGCGTTTCTGGTGCTGCCACTGGCGCTTTCAGCGGAGGCGCGTTCCGGACGCAGCTTTCGGGTGCTGTACTTCGTTGCGATTGGGCTGGGTTACATCATGGTGGAGATCGCGCTGATTCAGCGCTTCGTGCTCTTCCTTGGCTATCCCACCTATGCGCTTACCGTAGTCGTGTTTCTCATGCTGCTCTCCAGTGGAGCCGGCAGCCTGGTGTCGCGACGCTGGCTACGCCAGCCGGCGAGAGTGGGCTTTGTGCTCACGTTTATTGTCGCGGGGCTGGCGATCTACGTCTTCACGTTGCCTCGACTGCTTGACGCCATGATCGGGCTGCCGTTCGCGGCCAAGCTGCTGATGAGCGCATTGCTGCTTATTCCGCTGGGCTTCGCCATGGGCATGCCCTTCCCGAGCGGTCTGCGCGCGCTAGCCCCTGCCGACAAACCGCAGGTGCGGAAGTTGTCAAAGACAGCGGCACGCAAGAATCGCGGCAATCACGGCGCAGTGGAATGGGCTTGGGCGATGAACGCAGCTTCCAGCGTGCTTGGCTCGGTGTTGGCGATTGTGATTGCAATCCAATTCGGAATGACGGCGACACTGGCTTGCGGCGCCGCGGCGTATATTGGCGCGATGCTGCTGCTGCCGCGCTTCCGGAACGCCAGTTCCAGTTAAAATCTGTAACCAATTGCGCTGGCTCCGCGCATGTCGCGCGCTAATTTTTTCGTATAGCGTAAGCGAAATTGGCTGCGCATTCGCGCACTTGCCACAAATCGAATTCCAGTTGCTATAATCACCAGTTTACGTGACGCACATCACTACACGATGTGCCTGGCGGCCGTACCGCAACAACGTGGGTCCCGATAGCGTTGCCGGGCCCCGAACCCGCAGAGTGGAACGCTTCACATAAATGGCCCAGATCTTTCATCGTAGTGCGAATACACTGGCGCGGCTCTCGATCATCGGAGTGGTGGTGATCGTGTCCGTCTTGCTGTGGGCGATGCTTGAGATTCAGCGTTCGCCGTATGCAACATGGCAAGACGTGGCCCAGGCGCAGCCCGTGCCGTTCAGCCACCAGCACCACAACGCGGGCGACGGCATCGATTGTCGCTATTGCCATACGTCCGTGGAACGGTCCAGCTTCGCGGGCATTCCTCCCACCAAGACCTGCATGAACTGCCATTCGAAGATATGGACGAATGCTCCCATGCTGGAGCCGGTGCGCGAAAGCTACCGCACGGGCAAGTCGTTGGAGTGGACGCGTGTGAACTACCTGCCCGATTACGTGTACTTCAACCACAGCATTCATGTGGCCAAGGGTGTGGGATGTGCGACCTGCCATGGGCCGGTCAACAAGATGCCGCTGATGTATGAAGCCAACTCGCTGCGCATGGAGTGGTGCCTGAACTGTCATCGCGCGACGGAGAAGTATTTGCGCCCTCGCGATCAGGTTTTCAACATGGATTACGTCGAGCCCAGCTCGAACACCCCGGTGAAGCTGGCTGATGGCCGCACCTTCACCGACCAGATCGAGATGGGCAACGTACTAAAACACGACTACCACGTACGCACGGTGGAAGACATTACCAGTTGCAACACCTGCCACCGCTAACGGCGGCAGGTGAGGTTTGCATCAGGGCACGACTTTAGTCGTGCCGAACAGTAGCGAAAGAATACGGCTTTAGCCGCTGAGGCGCAGGGGCTAAAGCGCCTTGCTTCTCAAGATTCTGGCACGGCTGAAGCCGTGCCCTGATACGAAGCGATTTGTGAAAGCGCCTTAGGAACTTTCAACGGAATGGAAAAAGAGAGCCACAAATCTGAGGCAGTCTGCCCCAGCAAGCTGGAATTGGCCGAGGTCCGGGACAAGCTCTCGCGCGCCAAGAGCGGCCCGCAGTACTGGCGGTGCCTTGAAGAGTTGGCCGAGACCGATGAGTTTGTCGAGATGCTCCACCGCGAATTTCCGCGGCAGGCTTCGGTCTGGCCGGAGGGCTCGTCGCGGCGCGACTTCCTCAAGCTGATGACCGCGTCGATGGCGCTGGCGGGCTTGTCGGCCTGCGTCAAGCAGCCGCTGCAGCCCATCGTTCCGTACGTTCGCCAGCCCAATGAAGTCACGCTGGGTCTCCCGCTGTTCTTTGCCAGCGCAATGCCTTTTGGCGCGTACGCTGCGCCGGTGCTGGTAGAGAGCCACGAAGGCCGGCCGACCAAAATCGAAGGAAATCCCCAGCATCCCGCAAGTCTGGGCGGCAGCTGCGTGTTCTCGCAGGCGTCGATTCTCGATATGTACGACCCCGACCGCGCGCAGACCATCAACTACCTCGGGGCGCTGAGCAGCTGGAACGACTTCACCGCCTCGCTGCGGGGCGCGCTGACCACGCAGAATGCGGTTCGCGGCGCGGGGCTGCGAATCCTCAGCGCTCCCACCAGTTCGCCGACGATGGCGTCGCTCATGGACCAGGTGCAGGCGGCGTATCCCGAGTCGAAATGGATCCAGTGGGAGCCGGTTAATCGCGACAACGCCAACAATGGCGCGAAGCTTGCGTTCGGCGAGTTCGTGGAGACGCGTTACGACCTCTCGAAGGCCGACGTGATCCTGTCGCTGGACGCCGATTTTCTCTCCAGCGTCTATCCCGGATTTCTTTTGTATGCGCGGCAATTCGCCGCACGCCGCGTGCCCGAGCAGGGTGGCAAGATGTCGCGCTTCTACTCGGTCCAGAGCACGCCGACGTGCACCAGCGGCAAGGCCGACGATCGCCTGCCGGTGCGCGCCTCCGAAATTGAAGGCATCGCACGCGCAATTGCAGCGGGAGTTGGCGCGGGCGGCGGAGCAACAGGAAATCTCAATCCGCCGCAGCAGAAGTTTGTTGCCGCCGTGGTGAAAGACCTTCAGGCGCACAAAGGCGCGGCCGTCGTCATTGCGGGCGAGAACCAGCCGCCTGCGGTGCATGCCTTGGCCCACGCGATGAATCACGCGCTGGGCGCGGCGGGCAGCACGGTTATCCATACCGACCCGATCATGGTGAAGCCGGCCGATCAGACGGCCGCGTTGAGAGATCTTGCGGGCGAGATGAGCGCCGGCAAAGTCGATGTGCTGATCATCATGGGCAGCAATCCTGTGTATGGCGCGCCAGTGAACTTCGGCTTCTACGATGCGATGAATAAGGTCCCGCTTCGCATCCAGCACAGCTTGTATCACGATGAGACAAGCGAGTTGGTGCACTGGCACATCAACGGGACGCATTACCTCGAAGAGTGGGGCGATGTGCGCGCGTTCGACGGCACGGCATCGATCGTTCAGCCGCTGATTGCGCCGCTCTACAACGGCAAGAGCGAATACGAATTCATTTACGCGCTGATTGGCTCGTCTGAAGTTTCGGGTTACGACCTGATTCGCAAGACCTGGCAAGGGCAAGCCAAGGGCGACTTCGAGACTGCCTGGCGCAAATCGCTCAACGACGGCTTCATCGCCAATACTGCTCTTACGGCGAAAACCGTGGCAGCGAAGGGCGGCGACATTCCCGCAACTGCTGCTCTCGGCGCGAATGCGATGGAAGTGATGTTCCAGCCTGACCCGCTGATCTTCGACGGCAGCCGCGCCAACAATGCGTGGCTGCAGGAGACGCCCAAGCCGGTCATGAATTTCTGCTGGGACAACGGCGTTCTCATCAGCCCCAGCCAGGCGAAAAAGTCGGGACTGGCGACCGGCGACATCATCGAGGTCGACGTGAACGGCCGCAAGGTGAAGGGGCCGATCTGGCCGCAGCCTGGGCATCCCGACAACGCAATCACCGTCTTCCTGGGTTATGGACGGCCAAACGCCGGCAGTGTCGGCAAGGATGTCGGCTTCAGCGGCTACAAGCTGCGCACCAGCGACGCGGCGTCGTTCGCCGAAGTGACGATCAAGAAGGTCGATTCCGGCTACACCTTCGCGCACCCACAAGGATTCCAGTACATCGACACCTCCGATTTGCCGCCGTTGGCCGACAATCTCGCTGGCCGCCACGTCATTCGCAAGGCGACGCTGGCAGACTTCCTGAGAGATCCGGATTTCGCGCAGAAAGAAGTCGAGAAGCCTGAGCCGGAGATGACGCTCTACCCCAACTATCAGTACACCGAGCTGAAGTGGGGCATGGCCATCGACATGAACAAGTGCGTGGGCTGCAAGACGTGCATTGTGGCCTGCCAGGCGGAGAACAACATTCCCGTGGTCGGCAAGGAGCAGACCACGCGCGGCCGCCAGATGCAATGGCTGCGCGTCGACGTGTACTACGAGGGCGGCACGGAAAATCCCAACATGTACTACCAGCCGATACCTTGCATGCAGTGCGAGAACGCGCCTTGCGAGGTGGTGTGCCCGGTGGGCGCCACGGTACACAGCACCGAAGGCCTGAACGACATGGTCTACAACCGCTGCGTGGGCACGCGCTATTGCTCGAACAACTGTCCCTACAAGGTTCGGCGCTTCAACTTCCTGCTATGGCAGGACTGGACTACGCCGCAGTTCAAGATGATGCGTAATCCCGAAGTCAGCGTGCGCAGCCGCGGCGTGATGGAGAAGTGCACGTATTGCATCCAGCGCATCGCCAATGGGCGCATCACCGCCGAAAAGGAAAATCGCTGGCCGCGCGACGGTGAAGTCATTACCGCCTGCCAGCAGGCTTGCCCGGCGGAGGCAATTTACTTCGGCAATTTGAACGATCCCAACAGCCAGGTGTCGAAGATCAAGCAGCGGCAGCGCAACTATGGGCTGCTGGACGACCTGAATACGCGGCCGCGCACTTCATATCTGGCAGTGGTGGTCAACCCGAACCCTGATATCGAACATCCGGAGCTTTCTTAGCGATGAGGGAAGGACCAGAAGAAAAAACGCTTCTTCAGGACGTGCCGTGGCCCGACGAGCCGCCTGTGATGTTGCCGGGACAGACCTATGACACGGTCACCGACACCATCGCCGACGCGGTCCTGAAGCGCCCCATCGGAATGGGCTGGCTAGGCGGGTTGATGGTCGCCGGCATGTTCGTCATGCTCCTGCTGGTCGCGGTGACGTATCTGTTCATTCGCGGCGTCGGCATCTGGGGCATCGAGATCCCCGTGGCGTGGGGTTTCGCCATCATTAACTTCGTGTGGTGGATCGGTATTGGCCACGCGGGCACGCTGATCTCTGCAATTTTGCTGTTGTTGAAGCAGACCTGGCGCAATTCGATCAACCGCTTCGCCGAAGCCATGACGCTGTTTGCCGTGGCCTGCGCCGGCATGTTCCCCATTCTTCACCTGGGCCGTCCCTGGCTGGCCTATTGGCTGTTCCCCTACCCCAGCAGCATGGGCGTGTGGCCGCAGTTCCGCAGTCCGCTGGTGTGGGACGTGTTCGCAGTGTCGACCTACGCCACCATCTCGGCGGTGTTCTGGTATGTCGGCCTGGTGCCTGACTTCGCCACCATGCGCGAGAAAGCAACTCATCCGCTGCCCAGGAAGATCTACGGCCTGCTGGCGATGGGTTGGCGCGGTTCGGCGCGGCACTGGAAGCGTTACGAATCGCTATACCTGTTGCTGGCCGGCTTGGCCACACCGCTGGTGCTCTCGGTACACACGGTCGTGAGCTTCGACTTCGCAATCGCCATCGTGCCCGGCTGGCACACTACCATCTTCCCGCCCTACTTCGTTGCCGGCGCCATCTATTCCGGCTTCGCCATGGTGCTGGTGCTGGCGATTCCGATTCGCAAGTACTACCACCTGGAAGCGCTGATCACCATGCGGCACCTGCAGAACTCGGCGAAGATCATGCTCGCGACCGGCCTGATCGTGGCTTACGGCTACTTCTTCGAGACGTTCATCGGCCTGTACAGCGGCTCAACCTACGAGCGCTTCATGCTGGAGAACCGCTGGTTCGGCACCTACGCACCGTTGTACTGGGGACTCATCACCGCCAACATCATCCTGCCGCAGCTTTTGTGGTTTCCCAAGTTGCGCAGGAACATCACGTTCCTGTTCCTGATCTCGCTCGACATCCTGATCGGTATGTGGCTGGAGCGCTTCATCATCGTCATCACCAGCCTGAGCCGCGACTTCCTGCCGTCTTCCTGGGGCGTTTACGTTCCCACCCGCTGGGACTGGGCAGTGTTCACCGGCACCCTCGGCTTCTTCAGTCTTTGCATGTTTTTATTCATTCGCATCATGCCCTCGATCTCGATCTTTGAAATGCGCATGCTTCTGCCGGACGCGGAGGTGAAGAGCGAATGAAACAGCCGCTTGCACCCGCAATTTATGGCCTGATGGCAGAGTTCGACAGCTCGACGGCGCTGGTGAGGGCGACGCAGGCCGCCTATGACGCCGGCTATCGCAAGATGGACGCGTACAGTCCGTTCCCCATCGAAGAAGCCAGTGAGGCGCTGGGATTTCATAAGACGCGCGTGCCGCTGATTGTGTTAGTAGGCGGCTTGTTCGGCGGATTGGGTGTGTACGCCCTGCAGTACTGGATCAATGTCATCTCGTATCCGCTGAATATCGGCGGCAGACCATGGCATTCGTGGCCGGCGTTCATCGTGCCCACGTTTGAGATGACGGTACTGTTCGGCGGACTGGCGGGCGTGTTCGGGATGTTTGCACTAAACGGTCTGCCCATGCCGCATCATCCGGTATTTAATGTCGACCGCTTTTCTGCCGTGACGCGCGATAAGTTTTTCCTGGTCATTGAGGCCGCCGACTCCAAGTTTGACCTGGTGGGAACGCAGAAATTCATGCAGGGCCTAAGGCCGTTGTCGATCGAGGAGGTGCCGCATTAACCTCCAAGGTCTAGTCCGCGATGTTCGCATGAGGGTGGCGTACGCCTTTAAGGCGTGTCCTGACACAAAGCTTTTCTGGCGCCGCGTCACTATAGCCGGTCTGCTGGCCTGCTCGGCTTTGCCGCTCGCCGGCTGCCGCTCCGACATGCAGGAACAGCCCTATCAGCGTCCGCTGGTGGAAAGCGACTTCTTCGCCGACAAGCGCTCGGCCCGACCCATCATTCCCACCACCGTGGCGCGCGGGCACCTCGATGGCGACACGTATTTCTATACGGGCAAGATCGGCACTAACAATGGCGACTATCTGCCCATGCCGGTCACGCCGGAGTTGATGGCGCGCGGCCAGCAGCGCTTCAACATCTATTGCTCCCCGTGCCACGGTGAAGTCGGCGACGGCAACGGGATGATCGTGCAGCGCGGATACAAGCATCCGCCGTCGTATCACATCGACCGCCTGCGCAAAGCGCCCATCGGCTACTTCTTCGACGTGATCACCCACGGCTACGGCGCCATGCCCGATTATTCGGAGCAGGTCCCTGCCGCCGACCGCTGGGCCATTGCGGCGTATATCCGCGCCCTGCAGCTGAGCCAGAACGCGACCGAGGCCGACGTGCCTCCGGGAACCCAGATTGCGAATGCGCCACCGCCGGGTGTGATGGTGATGCCTCCATACGACACGCAGACAGCGACTGCGGCCTCAACGCCGACGCCGGCGAAGGGAGGCAAATAGAAGAATGAGTCAGCAAACCATAGAGCTGCGCGCTTCCGATCTCGCTGTGCCGGTCGATACCCCGAGCTGGCAGAGTCGCGCGTTGATTGTCGGCATCGCGGGGTTGATCTTCTGCGTTATCGGAGCGGTTATCGACCTGCGCGATTTTCTGCGTGGATACCTGATCGCCTACATGTTCTGGACCGGCCTGTCGCTGGGCTGCATGGGACTGCTGATGGTGCAGTACCTGTCGGGCGGTTTCTGGGGCCTCAGCATTCGCCGCATTCTGGAAGCCGGTGCGAAGAACCTGGCGCTGATGTTCGTGGCCTTTCTGCCTATTCTGTTCCTGCGGTATCACCTGTACGACTGGATGAACGACCCGGCACTGACTAAGGAAAACCATTGGTACCTGAACGAGCCGTTCTGGATGGCGCGCTGGGTTTTGTACTTCGCTATCTGGGGATATCTGGTCGTCACGCTCACTCGGCGCGGTGACCGGGAGGACTCCCCCATTGTGGGAGCGCCGCCGCGCTTCCAGGGACTGGCCGGCCTGGGCTGCCTGTTGTACGCGTTGACCATATCGTTCGCGGCGGTCGACTGGGTGATGTCGCTCGATCCCCACTGGGGCTCGACGATCTACGGCCTTATCTTCCTGGTCGGCCAGGGACTCTCGGCGCTGTGCTTCAGCATCATCATGCTCACCGTGCTGACGCGCTACAGCCCCTACGACCGCATCATCAAGCCCACTCAGTTTCACGACATCGGCAAGCTGACCCTGGCCTTCGTGATGCTGTTCGCTTATTTCTCGTTCTCGCAGTGGCTGATTATCTGGTCGGGCAACTTGCCGGACGAAATCAGCTGGTTCCTGCACCGCATTCATGGCGCCTTCGGCTGGGTGATGATTGGCATCGTTCTGCTGCACTTTGCGCTGCCGTTCGCGCTGTTGCTTTCACGCGATCGCAAGCGCGCCGGACGCCGGCTGATTCCCATCGCCATTCTGTTGCTGATTATGCGCATGGTCGACATCTACTGGTACACCATCCCCAATTTCAAGGACGCGAAGCTGTTCAGCATCTGGTATTTCGCTGCGCCCATCGGGCTGGGCGGTCTGTGGATGTGGGCGTTCTTCTACAACTTCCGCAAGCGGCCGTTGCTGCCGCTGTATGAGCCGCAGGTGGCGAACTTCCTGCATCAAGGATCGGGCCATGGACACTAATCACAACGACACGCACGATCCTTTGCGCAACCCGCAGGTCGACTACGACCGCAGCGATCTGAGCCCGCGCGGCATTCTGTTGTTCCTGGTTGGCCTGTTCGTGGCCGGGCTCTTCGTCGAGTTGGTGATGTGGGGGATGTTCCACTTCCTGGCGCGTAGCGAGGCATTGTTCCCCCAGGGAACGGTAAGCCCGATGCAGAGCGCGCAGCGTAAGGCCGTGCCGGAGAACCAGCCCGGCGCCATCATGCAGAACACCCCGAATGTAAACCTGTCGGTGTTTCCACAGCCCAGATTGCAGGCGGACGACGCAGCGGAGATGCAGCAGTACGTGGATTCGGAGCAAAAGCTGCTGAATCCGCCGCAGCCGTTTACCGATTCCAATGGCGCCGTGCATATCCCGATTACGCTGGCCATGAAGCTGATCACCGAGCGCGGATTGCCGACCCGTCCGAACGCACCACCGCCGCCGGAGATTGGCGCGCCGGGTGGCAACGAAGCACCGAAGTCGCTGCCCACAGGCGGCATGCAGTAGCTGAGATTGGATGTAACGCTGTGAAATTGCTTTTCGCACAAATCGCATTGCTGATGGTCGCGACTTTTGCTGTCGCGCAGGCGCCCTCGTCATTCCAGGAACGCTCCGCCGGTACGGCTTCGCAGGTTGCGCCGCCCGATTTGAAAGACATCGGTATCGATCAGAAACTGAACCAGCAAGTGCCGCTCGATCTGCAATTCAAGGACGAAGCCGGCAATACGGTCAAGCTCGGAGACTATTTTCAGTCCGGGCGCCCCGTGATCCTGAACCTGGTTTACTACACCTGTCCGATGCTTTGCAGCGAGGAGCTGGCGGGCGAAGCCAGCGCACTCAGCATGCTGAAGTTCACGCCTGGCAATGAATACGAAATCGTCTCTGTCAGCTTCAATCCGGACGAGACGTCGCAGGATGCGGCGGGCGCCAAGAAGACGTACATCGAGCGCATCAACGAGCACCTCGATCACAAGACCGACGGCTCAGGCTGGCATTTCCTTACCGGGCAGCAGCCGGAGATCAAGCAGCTGGCGGACGCGGTTGGTTTCCGCTATCACCGCGACCCGGTCAGTAAGCAGTTCATTCACGCCACCGGCATTCTGATCGTCACCCCGACAGGCAAGATCGCTCAGTATTACTACGGGGTTGAGTTTTCACCCAAGGACATCCGCCTCGGCCTGATCGAGGCGTCGCGAGGCAACATCGGCAATGTCGTCGACCAGGTGCTGCTGTATTGCTATCACTACGACCCCAAGACCGGAAAATACGGCGCGGTCATCACTAACATCATGCGTTTGGCCGGAGCGGCCACCATGCTGATTCTCGGCGGATTCATCCTTGTCATGTACCGCCGCGACAAGCACCCGACCGGCGGCGCCGTTGCGCGCGCTGACGGGGAACAGCCGGGATCCTCGGCGCACGCTGCTGCGCGTGACGGAGTAGACGACAAGCACGACAGCAACCAGGGAACAGGACGGGCCTGATCGATATGTGGAAGAACTTCCCACTCTTTCCTCCACGCGCCTCGGCGCTGGCCTGGCAGGTGGACGGACTTTATTTCTTGCTGATTGCCGTCTCGGCATTCTTCACGCTGCTGATCTTTGCCCTCATCTTCTTCTTCGCCGTCAAGTACCGGCGCGAGGCGCATCCGCATCCGGTGCAGATCGAAGGCTCGCTGCCGCTGGAGCTGGCCTGGACGCTGATTCCCTTGGGCATTTGCATGATCTTCTTCGCCTGGGGCTCGCTTATTTATTTCCAGGAGGCGCGTCCGCCCAAAGGCGCCATGGAGGTCTACGTCGTCGGCAAGCAGTGGATGTGGAAAATCGAGCACGAGACCGGACAACGCGAGATTAACCAGCTGCACGTCCCGGTCAACCGCGATGTCAAAGTGATCATGAGCTCGCAGGACGTGATCCACAGCTTCTTCATTCCCGCGTTCCGCATCAAGGCCGACGTGCTGCCCGGCCGTTTCACCACGACCTGGTTCCGTGCTATCAAGACGGGCAACTATTACCTGTTCTGTTCGCAGTATTGCGGTACCGAGCACTCGGGGATGGTGGGCGAAGTCATCGTGATGGAGCCAACGGCGTATCAGGCGTGGCTGAGCAGCGGCGGCAACACCGGCTCGCTGGCGGCGAATGGACAGCAGCTCTTTCAGCAGCTGGGATGTGCGTCGTGCCATCGCAGCGACACCCAGGGCCGCGGGCCCAATCTGGTTGGCCTCTTCGGCAAGCCGGTCATGCTGGATGACGGGCGCACCGTCGTTGCCGATGAGAATTACATTCGCGAATCAATCCTGAATCCCGGAGTGAAGATCGTTGCCGGTTTCAAGCCGATCATGCCGAGCTTCCAGGGCCAGGTGTCGGAGGAGAGCGTGGGCGCCCTCGTCGCATACATTAAGTCGCTGGCGCAGCCGCAGCAGTCGGCTGCGGTGCAACCGGCGAGCGCACAGTAGATGTCGGGCGGCGCAGTAGGTTTGGTAGAGCAGGCGTTGGAGAAGAGTTAGAGACTTGTTTCGGGGCTGAGCTCGAAGAATTCAGCGCCGCAAGATAAAAATGACGTACGTGCTGGACGCGGGCCTGAAGGCCCGCTCTGACCCGGCGCACGGAAGACCCAAGAGGGTGAGGGAAATGGCAACCGCAGTACAGACCGTCGAGCGCGAGAACTACCTGAATTCGAACTACGGCATCAAGTCGTGGCTGCTGACGACCGACCATAAGCGGATCGCGATTCTGTACCTGATGTCGATCACGGTCATGTTCTGGATCGGCGGCTTCTTCGCCATGATGATTCGCCTGGAGCTGCTAACGCCCGCCGGCGATCTGGTGACCTCAGACACCTACAACAAGCTGTTCACCATGCACGGAATCATCATGGTCTTTTTCTTCCTGATTCCGTCGGTGCCCGCGGTGCTCGGCAACTTCCTCATCCCGCTGATGGTCGGCGCCAAAGACCTGGCATTTCCGCGCGTGAACCTGTTGAGCTGGTACATCTACATGGCGGGCGCCATCACCGCGCTCACGGCCATGGTTACCGGCGGCGTCGATACCGGCTGGACCTTTTACACTCCGTTCAGCACCACCTATTCAAACACGCACGTCATCGGCGCGGCCATCGGCATCTTCATCACCGGCTTCTCGTCCATTCTGACCGGCTTGAACTTCATCGTTACCATTCACCGCATGCGCGCGCCCGGGTTGACCTGGCGGCGTCTGCCGCTGTTCTGCTGGTCGAACTATGCGGCCGCGCTCATCATGGTGCTGGGCACGCCGGTGATCGCGATCACGCTGCTGCTGGTCGCACTCGAGCGCGCCTTCAACATCGGCGTTTTCAACCCGCAGCTGGGCGGCGATCCACTGCTCTTCCAGCACTTGTTCTGGTTCTACTCGCATCCGGCGGTGTACATCATGATTCTGCCGGGCATGGGCGTCATCAGCGAGATTGTCACCTGCTTCTCGCGCAAGCGCGCCTTCGGATACGAGTTTGTAGCGCTGGCTTCCATCGCCATCGCGGTGCTCGGATTTATCGTGTGGGCGCATCACATGTTTGTTGCCGGCATCTCGGTCTACGCCGCGCTGGTGTTCTCTTTCCTGAGTTATCTGGTCGCGATCCCGTCCGCCGTCAAGGTCTTCAACTGGACGGCTACCATGTACAAGGGCTCCATCCGCTACAACACGCCGATGCTCTACGCGTGGGGCTTCATCGGGCTATTCACCGTAGGCGGATTGACCGGTATCTTCCTGGCCTCGCTTGGCCTCGACGTGCACATCCACGACACCTACTTTGTGGTAGCTCACTTCCATTATGTGATGGTGGGCGGCATGGTGATGGCCTACATGGCAGGACTGCACTTCTGGTGGCCGAAAATCACCGGGCGAATGTATCCCGAGGGGTGGGCGAAACTTTCTGCGCTGCTGGTATTCGTGGGCTTCAACACCACATTCTTCCCGCAGTTCATCCTCGGCTACATGGGAGCGCCGCGCCGCTATCATGCCTATCCGCCGGAGTTCCAGGTGCTGAACGTGCTCTCCACCGCGGGCGCCTCGATCCTGGCCGTGGGCTACGTGTTGCCGATGATTTACTTCCTGTGGTCGCTGCGTTATGGAGAACAGGCGCCGCCGAATCCCTGGAATGCGGTCGGGCTGGAGTGGATGACATCCTCTCCGCCGCCAACCTTCAACTTCGATGAGACGCCGGTCGTCACCTGGGAAGCCTACGACTACGAGCATCAGCCGCAAGAGGAGGTCACCGTTGGCCACTAGCGATATCCAGATCGCTGAGCGCGCGCTGCAGCACCATTTTGCGGACATGGAGCAGCAGCAGGAGACCTCCACCTTCGGCATGTGGATGTTCCTGCTGACGGAAATCATGTTCTTCGGCGGCCTGTTCACCGCTTACCTGGTTTACCGGTCTTCGTACTACCAGGCCTTCGTCGAAGGCAGCCAGAAAATGAACATCTGGCTGGGCGCGACCAACACCGCCGTGCTGATCTGCAGCTCGCTGACCATGGCGCTGGGAGTCCGCGCCGCGCAGACCGGCAAGAACAAGCTGATGGTATGGCTGCTCATAGGCACGATCATCTTCGGACTGGGCTTTCTCGGCATCAAGGGAGTTGAGTATCACGAGCACTGGGAAAATCACGAATTCCCCGGCCCCAACTTCCATTTCCAGACCATCGACAAGCAGCCGCCGACCGACGCCCAGCACACCCAGATTTACTTCTCGCTCTATTGGGCGATGACCGGCCTGCACGCGCTGCACATGGTGATTGGCGTTGGCCTGGTAAGCTGGCTCATCATCGCCGGTCTGATGGGCGCATTCTCCCCGTCGTACTACAGTCCGGTGGAAATCGTCGGCTTATATTGGCACTTTGTTGACCTGGTTTGGATCTACTTATTCCCGCTGCTCTATTTGATCAGCAAGAAGCACGGCGGTGGTTAAGCATGGCACAAGCGGATAACGCACATTTTTCCCCCGAATCGCATGTGGTCCCCATAGGTATCTACTGGGGTATCTGGGCCACGCTGATATTCTGTACCGCCCTGACCGTGTTCGCGGCTTCGGTCGACCTGGGCATCTTTAACATCGTGGTGGCGCTGCTGATTGCCACCTTCAAGGGCACGCTGGTGGTGCTGTTCTTCATGCATTTGCGTTACAGCACCAAGCTGACCATGGTGACGGTGGTCGCGGCGCTTTTCTGGTTGTTCATCATGTTCTCGCTTACGCTGACCGACTACATGACCCGCCATTGGGCCACCGCCGGATTTTGAGCAGCTGTACCCGGCGATTGCCGCGGTTTGCGGCAGGGCATCCCACATTGTGATACTTAATATCAAAACTGCCACATTGTGGGAGTACCGGCCCAGGTTTTCCACTTTCGCGCCTTGACTAACGGGTTTAGTTTCATCATCCTGTAACAAAGATTTGTGTAACCTTATGGTGTGATTCCGACCAACGACACTGCCTTGCCTACCGTCGGCTACAATACAGCCGTGAAGCAAACCATCTTCGCCGTGGAGGATGATGCTGACATCTCCCGCTTGGTGCGCCACCATCTTGAGGCGGCCGGCTACGGCGTGCGCACCTTTGCCGCCAGCGCCGGAGTGATTGCCGAAGCCGAAAAACAGGCGCCTTCGCTCTTCCTTCTGGACATCATGCTTCCCGGCAGCGACGGTTTGGAACTGTGCCGCCGCATCCGCCAGACCTCGTCGCTGGCCATGACCCCGGTCATCTTCCTGACCGCAAAAACCAGCGAGTCCGACCGCGTCATCGGCCTGGAACTGGGCGCCGACGACTACATTGCCAAACCATTCAGTCCGCGGGAACTGGTCGCGCGCGTGCGCGCCGTTCTGCGCCGCTTCGAGCGTCCCCTGGCCCCGTCCATCATCAAGGCCGGCGACATTGAGATCGACAGCGGCGGCATGACCTTGAACGTGCGCGGGCAGTTGACCCAAACCACCGCCACCGAGTTCCGCCTCCTCGAGTATCTGGCGCGCCATCCCGGACGCGTCTTCACCCGCGACCAACTGCTGGATGCCGTCTGGCGCGACACCCACTACGTCACTCCCCGCTCGGTAGATGTTTACGTGCGCCGCATCCGTGAGAAAATCGAAAAGGACCCGGATGAGCCGCGTTACATCAAGACGGTGCGCGGGGCCGGGTATCGCTTCGAAATTCCCAAGTCCTAAAGAGCAGTAACCGTGAAGAGTCGAATCTTCGTCAAGCTGTTCGTTGCGGCACTGGTCGTAATTGCAGCCTGCACGATTTCGCTCGATCTCCTGATCGGCCGCACTTGGGAAACCATGCTGCGCAGCCAGATCGAGACTTCGTTGCGGCAGAAGGCGCGGATGCTGGCGGCCCGCGTGGACGGCGTTCCCGCCTCTGAGCTGTCGCCCATCGTGCAACAGGCGGCGCAAGCCTCGGGAGCCCGCGTTACTGTCATCGATTCCAACGGCAAGGTCCTGGCCGACTCGGAGGCAGCTCCCGGCAAAATGGAAAACCATGCCGGCCGGCCGGAATTTGCCGCGGCATTGCGAGGCCAGGAGGCAAGCGCATCCCGCGTCAGTAAGACCGTAGGCGCTGAGTTGCTGTACGTCGCCGTTCCGATTCGTGGCGGAGCGGTGCGCGTGGCTGAACGGTTAACTGCAATTCAAGAAGCCAACGCCCAGATTCGCCGTGATCTGATCAAAGGTTCAGCCATTGCTGCCCTGATCGCCCTGTTGCTGGCGTTTGCCGCCACCCAGTCGATCGGACGCCGGCTGCTGCGCATCACCGAATTTGCGGAGCGCATCGCCGCCGGCGATCTGTCAGCGCGAATTCAGGAGGGAGCCAGCGACGAGATTGCTCACGTCGCCTCCGCGCTGGACAAGACGGCGCGCAAGCTGGAAGAAGGTTTTCGCGCTCTGGACAACAGCCGTCAGACTTTGGAGACGCTGCTGAACTCCATGCAGGAAGCGGTGGTTGCGGTCTCGCAGGACGGCCGGGTGCTGTGGGCGAACCAGCGCATGGAGCGCCTGCTGCCCAGCGGTGTCCGGCTGGGTGCTCCCCTGGTGCAATCGGTTCGCGATCCCGAGATTCTGGAGTCGGTGCAAACCGCGCTGGAAACTCGCGACGTGGTCATGGAGCGCGCGGCCAAGATCTCTTCCGGACGCATCTTCGACGTTACTGCCGCGCCCATGCCCGGCGGCGGCGCGGTCGCGGTGCTGCACGACCAGACAGAAATTGAGCGCGTGGAAAAGACCCGCCGCGACTTCATTGCCAATGTCTCGCACGAGCTGCGCACCCCGCTGACTTCGATTCAGGGTTATGCCGAGACCCTGCTCGAAGCCGATATCCTGTCCAATCATCAACGGGAGTTCCTGGAGATTATCCGCAAGAACGCGCTGCGCATGGGCCGCCTGACCGAGGACCTGCTGGTGCTGGCGCGCGTCGAATCCGGCGAACAAGCCTTCAATTTGCAGTACGCCCTGCCCCAGGAGCTGCTCGACGACGCCTTGCAGACCTTCCAGGATTTGGCGGCTACCCGGGGGGTGGAACTCTCGGTCATCAATACCAGTTCTTCGGCCGTGCTGGTTGACCGCTACGCCATCCATCAGGTGCTGTCCAACCTCATCGACAACGCGCTTAAGTATGGCGACCAGGGCAGAAAAGTTTTATTGGGCGCAGGCGAGACCGAGGAAGGCGTGCAGTTCTATGTCCGCGATTTCGGCGCAGGCATTCCCAGCGAGCATCTGCCGCGGCTTTTCGAGCGCTTCTATCGTGTGGACAAGGCGCGCTCGCGCGAATCCGGGGGTACCGGCCTGGGGCTGGCGATCGCCAAGCACGTGGTGCGTGCTCACGGTGGAACCATTCGCGCCGAGAGCGAACTCAACCACGGCGCGACGTTCTACTTCACGCTGCCCCGTCAGCCGGTTCAGGCGCCTGCGCCGGTGGAACCGTCGACGGTTTAGCGCCCGCAAAAGGGCGAAAGCGAATCCGCTATTGCGTTACAGACGTGGAGTCGGAGTTCTCGGCGACCACCAGCTTGTCTTCCAGTTCGGCGACCAGCTCCATCAGGTAGTGGTCGTATCCCTTGAAGTTGCGCAGGCGATACAGGAACTCGCCCAGCAGCAGCAGCCGGCAACAGACCACAACGATGAACACCAGCGCCAGCGCGATATCGAGATTGGCGTGGAAGCGGCTGTACACGTCTTCCAGTCCCAGGTCCGCGATGGCGCGGTTGGCCGACCGCACGGAGACGATCTCCAGAAAAATGCCCCCCAGGAACAATGCAATGAGGATCAAGATGAACACCAAGGAGCGGGCAATGTAGACGACGGTGGCGAACGCATTATTGTGGCATTCGCAAAGGTTAAAGAGCTTCGAATTCACCGAAAGTAAACGCGCCTTGAGGAACCAGGTGCTCAGCCGCTGCGGTGGCAGCGAGATAAAATGCCGCAGCGTGTCGGCATAGATCGCCAGCACCCCACTGCATAGCACCACCAGGATCTCCAGGGGGAGAGCGTGGTCGTGCAGCCACCATAGGAGCGAATTCAGCATGGCTGGCGCAAATATAACATGGTTGCACACGAGCCGGCACGGTAGTGGCGCTGACACTGCAGGCAGCGTTGCTCCTGAGCTCCAGCCGGTTGACCAGCCCGGCCTTGCGGCAACTTAGCTGCAATCTGACAATTCCGTCCCCCGCAGGCCCTCGTTTTGGTATTCTCCGGCAAGCACGTATTTCACCTCCGGTGTGGTTCGTCGAATGAACATTCTCATCCTCACTACCGATCAGGAGTTGGCACTCCTGCGCCAAAATGTTCTGGAGTCAGCCGGTCATCAGGTTACGGCGCTGAGCACGGAGAGAGAGGCCCTGGAAGCAGCGGAAAAGCCGATCCCGTTTGATGTGGCCCTGGTGTGTCATCGTCTGCCGGCGGCTACGGCGCGCAAGATCATCCGCATCTTCCGCGACGCGCAACTCCCGGGGAAGGTCGTCTTTATCTCCCACATTTACGGGGAGTGGCCGGAGGTGGAAGCCGACCGCTACGTCGTGGGCGCCGACGGCCCGGACGCGCTTCTCCGGGTCATTGCCGAGAGCGGCCCCGCCGCCGCCTGAATCGCGAAAGGTTTAATACTTCCGTAACACGCCAATCACTTTTCCCTGCACCTTTACCGAGCCCGCGGGCACAATGATCGGCTCCATGGTGGCATTCGAAGGTTGCAGGCGGACCTTCCCGCCCTCGACGTACAGGCGCTTCAGGGTCGCGTCGCTGCCATCCACCAGCGCCACCACAATGTCGCCGTCGCGTGCTGAGTCGGCCTTCTCCACCAGGACGTAGTCGCCGTCGAGTATGGCCTCGTCCTGCATGCTCTGGCCCATCACTTGCAACACGTAAACTTCCTTTGAGCGGGTGAAGTCGGCTAGCGAGATCGACTCTGGATTCTCCACCGCTTCCAATGGCCGGCCGGCCGCGATACGGCCGAGCAGCGGCAGGGTCATGCTGCTCTCCGCCGCGATAGCCAGCGATTGCTTCATGCGCCCGCGCGGCTTCAGCAGATCGATGGAGCGGCTGCGATTGTAATCGCGGCGCAGCAGCTGCTTGTCCTCGAGATTACTGATATGTTTGTGGACCGTAGCGAGCGAGCTCAGGCCGAGTCCCTCGGCGATCTCCTCGAAAGACGGCGAATAGCCATTCTTGTCGACAAAACTCGAGATGAAGTCGTAAACCTGCTTTTGTCGGCGGGTGAGTGCCATCGTGCGCTGCACCTCCGCCCTCATTGTTAGCGAATAAAAGGCGAATGTCAATCATTTCCCTGTAGAGATTCTTGGTTCCGGCCCGAATCGGCAGACGGCTTGTCGCCGGCCCTCCCACCCGTTCATACTGGGTCGGCGATTTTTCTTGCACCCAACATCCCTGAGGTAAGCGACATGCGTTCGACAAGACTTATGCCGGCATTGCTCCTGTGCATTGTGGCCGCAATACCGCTCTCCGCCGATGTGGCCGACCAGGCACCGAACGGATTCACCATCCGAGTCAACACCATCATCCGTGGCGCCGCCCCCGAGGTCGTCTATGCCCGCCTGGTGCATAATGTCGGCGACTGGTGGAGTCCGGCTCACACTTACACGAACGACGCCCACAATCTGAGCCTCGACGACAAGCCCATGGGCTGCTTCTGCGAAAAGCTTCCGTATGGCGGAGGAGTGCGACACGCGGAAGTGATCACCGTGATGCCCAACAAGCTGCTGGTACTGTCGGGTGCGCTGGGGCCGCTGCAGAAGTTTGGCGCCACCGGCACCTGGACCATCGTGCTCGAGCCCATGCACAAAGACACCCGCGTTGAGATGGTTTATGCCGTCGGCGGCTATCTTCCCGACGGCCTGAACACCTGGGCCGAGCCTGTCAATAAGGTCCTGACCGAACAACTGGCCCGCTTAAGGAGCTATGTGGAGACCGGCAGTCCGGTACCGGCGGCTGCTCCCGCTAAGCCCTGATTCGTTGCCCAAAAAGCGCTGCATTTCAGGAGACGCTGCGCTTTACCACAACTTCTGCGTCATTTCAGGGTTGCCAGATGTTGGATTAGAATAGCCACGTCTTACCATCAACACCTATGAAGATGCTCACTCGAAGGAACAAAACGTTCCGTATTCTTTGCTGCCTGGTTGCGCTCATGCTCGTTCTCGTCATCGCCGGTTGCGGCAGCAACAATAACAACAACACCAGCGTGGGCCTGTTCGGAAACTGGAACATCGTGATGTATCCCACCGGGAGTCCCAATCCATCCTACGTGTTCGCTTTGGCGATTTCGCAGGAAGGCACCAGCAATTACAGCGGTTCTCCCATCACCTATACCGGTTCCGTCCCTGTGCCCACCAACCAGTGCATCAACTCTGCGGCCATCCACGCGACCGCAACTACCACTGGCAGCAACTTCACCATGATGGTCACCGACACGACAACGCAGACGGTCATCACCATGACGGGTAGTCTGGCGTCAGGTACAAACGTTCTCTCAGGTACGTATACCAATCCGGCCAGCGTGACCTGCAGCGCTTCGAACGGCACCTTTACAATGGCGACACAGTGAGGAGGCCTGGCTGATTTCGGGGCCGGCGTGGCGGCAACGCTCATTTCACTACGGGCTCCCTCGTCTACAATAACCACAACGGGGGTGAGGAGCCCGCATCTGTGTACCAGGCTGCTGTGCTGACTGTCGTTCTTGCCTTGGGGGCATCTCCTCTGTTTGGACAGCAGATTCGCGGCGACTATATCGAATCGCGCTCCACCGACGTCTACGTCGCGCAGTGTTTCGCCAACGGCGAGGCCGGACTGACCGGCAATCAGGCGCTACTGGCGTGGCACGTTCAGGATGGTTCCTGGAACGGGGTCAAACTCGACGGCCTGACCGTGGCTGCGGCGGTGCGCGCCCGCGCTACGCTGGGCGATCCCTACGGAGACCCATATCCCGCCCAGGCGGTATTGATGGTGGATGACGCCGCCAATGCCGAACAGCGGCAGGCGCTCATCGCACTCGCGCAGCATGAGGGCGGCCAGTTGCTGGAGAACATCGCCCGCGTCGACTACGTTCCCGTGGTGCTCGACGTGCCACAGGATCCGGGCTCCCCGACGCGTCCCGCACTTGGAGGAGCCGGCGTGGAGGATAGCCGTGAAGGTCACGCCGTGTTACGCGCCGGCCATCTCGCGACCATCATCACCCGGCCGCTGAATCATCACGATCACATCTGCGGCAACGAGACGGATTATTATCCTCCGCTCACTCAGGTGGAGCACGCCACTTCGGCGGTTGCGCTGACCGATGAGTTTCGGGGTGAGGGTCTGGGTTCGGAGTGGAGCACCCACGACCGCCGCAGCGCCTACATCGCCAGCTTCAGCGAAGGTGAGGCCACGATGGCATCGGCAGCCAACACCGGCCGCTGAGTCGATCCGCAAACGCATTCGAAGCATCTGAAAAGATCGGCTTACCGTGCGAGAGCACTCGCGCCGCCTTTTCTCCGTCCACTATCCACGAACCACTGCTTTTACGCTTCTCCCCGCTTCCTCAGGAACGCCGGAATCTCCAGGTCGTTCGCATCGTAGGAAATCTCGACGCTGCTGCTGCGGGTCTCGATCGGCTCGGGCGCCAGCTGTTGCCGCGCCAGCGTTTCCTCCAGCGGCTCGGCGTGGCGCACAATCTCCGACTCGAAGTCCTCGATCGTGTCGGGCACATAGGGAATCGACGGTTGCTGCTCGACCATCATCTCCGCAGGCTTGGGATGTTCCGGTGCGACGGTCGGCTTAACTTCGCGGGTCGCCGGCCCGGGATCTCCAGCGCGCCCGATGTTCGACAGCACGTCATAGGTCGCATTCACCGTCGCCGCCGCGGCGCGTGTGCCGTGCAGCATTGACGACGACTCCGCGTGCTCCCGGCGCCGTTGCACTTCCTTGAAGCCGGTCGCGATCACGGTGATCTTCACGTCGTCCTTCATCTTCTCGTCAAGGACAGCGCCGAAGATAATGTTGGCGTCCTCATGCGCCGCGCTCTGGATAATGGTAGACGCCTCGTTCACCTCGGCCAGCCGCAGCGAACTCGAACCGGTGACGTTGATCAGGATGCCGCGCGCGCCGTCGATCGCGCCCGCTTCCAGCAGCGGAGAAGCAATCGCCGCCTGCGCCGCCGCCGTCGCGCGACCCTCACCCTTAGCCATCGCTGTGCCCATAACCGCGTAACCCATACCGGCCATAATCGTCTTCACGTCGGCAAAGTCGCGGTTGATGATGCCGGGAATCGTGATGATGTCCGAGATACCCTGCACCGCCTGCCGCAGAATGTCGTCAGCCACTCGGAACGACTCGAAGAATCCCGCGTCTTTGGCCACCGCCAGCAGCTTCTCATTCGGGATCACGACCGTCGTGTCCACCGAATCGATCAGCTCCTGCAAACCGCGCTCGGCCTGGTTCTGCCGCCGCTTGCCTTCAAACGCGAACGGCTTGGTGACGACCGCGACGGTTAGAGCGCCCATCTCGCTGGCCAGCGATGCGATGATCGGCGCCGCACCCGTACCCGTGCCGCCGCCCAGGCCGGTGGTGACGAACACCATGTCCGCACCTTCCAGCGCCTCGATGATTTTGTCCGCATCTTCCAGCGCCGCCTTGCGGCCGACTTCCGGATTCGCGCCCGCGCCCAGTCCGTTGGTCAGCTTCACGCCCAGCTGAATCTTTACCGGCGCCTTCGATCCCTTCAGCGCCTGCAAATCGGTGTTGGCGACCACGAACTCCACGCCTTCCAGGTGCGACTCGATCATGCGGTTGACGGCATTGCCGCCGCCCCCACCCACGCCGATCACCTTGATCTTCGCGGTGTTCAGCAGCTCTTCGTTGAAGTGAATGCGAATGTCGTTTTCCGCCTGGCTTTTGTCGTTGAAGTCTTCGATCATGGGGTACTCCAATTCGTGCTGGTATCGGTGCTTTGTATCAGGGCACGACTTCAGTCGCGCCGATCAGCGTTCTAGTTGTGTCAGAGCGGGCTTCAGCCCGCGACATTTCTTTCGCCGAAGTTGTGTCGCAATTCCTCATCAGTTTGTCATCCCGAGCGGAGCGTCCGCCCGGACTTTCCGACCGGCGTTATTGCCGGTCGGGCGGACGCGCAGTCGAGGGACCTGCTGTTCGTCCTGCCGCGAAAATCGTGCCGTCCCTAGGGGACTCAGCCATCACAATTCGCCTACCCAGGATTCCGGCGGCCTCCTTCCTGGGCTAAGCTGAACTCCGCGCCTTCCGGCGCTCTGATCACTCGGCTTAAGGCACTGACGCACCGAGCAACCGATCCTTCCGCGAAAGACTTAAGCCAACAGCGAACCGGCACGCGCACACGCTGGCGTCGGACCAATCGCTCTGGCGAAAAGCGAAGAGCGAAAAGCGAACCGCGAACCGCGAACCGCGAACAGCGGCTCCCTCACGCCCCTTGTTTCGCAAACAGCGACCTGATCTTCGCGCCCAGTCCGCGGTCCAGATTCAATCGCGCCTGCCGGGCGCGATGCCCGTACAGCACCATCCCAATCGCCGTCCCAAATTCGGGCTCCAGCAGCTCCGACGGCAGCTTCGCAATCGGCACCGGATAGCCCTGTCGAACCTGGCGGTGCAGAATGTCTTCCGCCGTCTCCAGCATGCCGTTCAGTCGCGATCCCCCGCCGGTGAACACAATCCCGGCGCCCAGCAAATCGGCAACTCCCGCCTGCCGCAGGTGATCGCGCAGTAGTTCCATCAACTCGCGACTGCGTGGTTCCAGAATTTCTCCCAGCATCCGCTGCTGCATCAGCCGCGGCGGACGATCGCCTACCGACGGCACCTCAATCTCATTCGCTTCCGGAATGCGGGTCACGATGGCGCAGCCGAACATCTTCTTAATGTTCTCGGCGTCCTGAAGCGGCGTCCGCATACCCACGCCGATATCGTTGGTGAAATGATCGCCGCCGATGGGAATCGCGCCGGTGTGAATCACCACGCCCTCGTAATACACAATCAGGTCGCTCGATCCCGCGCCGATATCGACCAGGCACACACCCAACTCGCGCTCGTCGCTGTGCAGGATCGCATCCGAACAAGCCAGCGGCTCAAACACCGTGTCGTTCACGTGAATGCCGGCGCGGTTCAGGGCCGTGACCACGTTCTGCGTGGCCGTCGCACTCGCCGTCACCATGTGCACGCGCACTTCCAGCTTGCGTCCCATCAGCCCGGCGGGATCGCGCACTCCGCCTTGCCCGTCGAGGATGAACTCCTGCGGCAGCAGGTGCAGCACCTCGCGGTCCTCGGGCATATTGATGCTGCGCGCCTTTTCCACCGCCATGCGCACATCGTTGCGGGTGATCTCGCGGGCGCGCGCGCCCAGGCTGATGCCGCCGTGGCTGTTCACCCCGCGCACATGCGAGCCCGCCACCCCCACCAGCGCGTGCTCCACCGGCGCCTGCGCCATGTTCTCCGCTTCTTCCACCGCCTGCTTGATCGAGTAGACCGCCTTGTCCAGATCGGCAATCACTCCCTTGCGCATGCCGCGCGAGTCGGTAATGCTGTGGCCGCGATAGCGCAGCGCGTAGTCGTTCACCTCAACCACGATGACGCTGGTCTTCGCGCTCCCGACCTCGATGGCCGTTAACAGATTTTCGGTTTGGCTCGCCATCGTCTACTTATGCTTCTTGTGCTTACTCGGCGCCGCTGTCTTCGCCGGGATATTCTGTTGGGCCGCAGTGCTTTCTGCCGCCGCACTCTCCTGCGGCTTGGCCTGCGCGCCGGCCAGGTCGGGATTCACAATCACCTGGTGCTCATAGCGCAGATCCACTGACTGCAAATTCGGAAAGTCGGCGCGCCACTGCTGCACATGCGCCACATAGCTCTTGAAGCGCTCCAGGAATTTCTCCGAGCCCAGATGCACCAGGATCGCGCCTTTGGGGTCGGTCACCGTCGCCTTCAAGTCGTCGGGATCGGACAGATCAACATCGCTGATGTCGCGTGAATAGCGCGCCCCGCCGGAGTCCAGCTCCTTGATGAACTGCATGTAGATCTTCATGCGCGCCGCGAGCGTTGACAGCGGCTCGGAATCCGTGATCCCAACGATGACCGGAAACGAATAGCTGGCCGTCTGCGCCGGGGGCAGGTCCATCACTACCCCGCTCGCGTCGATCAGGTGGATATGCGAGTTGATGTCCACAAACGCCACCGGCGTGCGCTCGCTGATGACGATCTTCAGCCGGTTGGGCAGCAGCCGCATCACCGATGCCGACTTCACCCACGGAATCTGTTCCAGCTGCACCTTGCGCTGCTCCAGCGGCACAAAGAAGATGTTGCGGTCGATGTCGCCCGCCATCACGTCCATCACCTGCGCGCGCGGCACTTTGTTGGTGCCGGAGATGCTGATGTTGTCGCTGGAATCCACCCGGAAGCGCCAGGAGTCGGTGCCATAGCGGTGCAGCACCACGCCGATGGTCGCCACTGCGGCCGTGATGACGCCGACGATAAGCGCGATTTTGAGCCGCCCGCGCGTATCGCGCGGCAACGGTAGCGGACCGCTCCGCACCGGCACGCGTCGTTGTCCGCGCAGAAACGGCGACTCGACGTCATCGTCGAGATCGAGCATGCGAGCGTCGAGTGGCGATTCGTCGAGCTCCGCCGCTCGCTTCGCCGACCCACGTATCCGCTCTTCAAGCTCTTCGTCCGCAACTGGGGATGAGTTCTTACGCGCCATGAAACCGCTGGGAGACGCCGCTATCTTCAGCTATCCGCCTCACTATAACCGTTTTGATACGGCGAACGGCGCGACTTTTGCGGCTGACGTGATGAACCCGAAGGATTGGAACCACGAAGGTAAACGTGCGACGCTTTGATGCGGGAACCAGCGCTCGGCTGGCCTACGGTAGAGCTGCATGCGGTGCCCAACCGCCGCCGAGCCGGAACAGCCGCGACATTTGAAGATTGTCATCACGAGCGAAGCGAGGGATCTGCTTTTCGTGACTTGGAAGGAAAGTAGATTCCTCGTTTCGCTCGTAATGACAGTCCCTGGTTAGGGACGTAGTTGCCGGTGAAGGAGCCTTTGGCCACTGTGGGTACCCCATCCTTTCCCATCTTTTGGGAAAGGGTGGAAGACGAGACTGTGCGACCGGTCATCGTCAACTTGGTGGGATCAAGAAGAACCTGGGCGGACCTCCGGAGATCTTCGTGTTTGATAGCGCCCAACGCGCTACCGGGCAAGAGTGATCGTTGTCGCTGACGGGAGGCACAGGATTGACCCGGCCCTCCCACTCTTTCGCCAACGGCAGCCGAAAGGATTGGGCACCCGCGTTTTAGAAGTGGAGCCTCGGATACAAAGGAAAGGATGGGCCGACCCGCCGTCGGAAAGCGTAACCAAGTACCCGAGTCAAATAAGTCAGATTGTCCCCTTCGAGAGCTTCGCCTATACTCCCCTTGTCCGAAACCAACAAGTAATAACAAAAAGGAGCTAATTTTGCCGATCACGCTGGACGCCAACGATCCAACGCAAGTCGCATCCGCCAGCCATATTGAATTTCAGACCGGCGAGCCTGGACAGAAGAGCGTAATTCTCTCCGGCATTGCCATTCCCTCGTGGAACATCAAAGACGGGGACAAACTTCACCAGGATACCGTCACGGTAAATCTGCGCTACCCGGTGCTGGCGGTGAAACAAGCTACGATTTCTTTAGGGCTGGCGAGCATTTACAGCGGGGGCACGACGTTTCTTTATGCCAGCGATTCGGCAACGCTGTGCGTGGACGAGAGCTCGCAGGAGTTGCTGCTGCAGGTAGATGTGGCGTTGATGGGCGACCCGGCGCATCTCAGCCGCTTTGGCTATCAGGTGGTGGTCATCGCGACGACGCAGACCACCGGAATTTCCGGCACCATCCGCTTCACCACAGATTTCTTCAATCCCTCCCAACTCTCGCCCGACGAAATAAGCCGCCTTTTCCTTGTGTCGGCCAATAGTGCGACCTTTTTAGCTCCGCCCGCCGGGGGCCCGTTCGGCGAGACCGTTTACACGCAAATTGTTGGTGGAACGATCACCGGGATGAATGTGTCTAATGGCAACGTTGGTGTGACCTACCAAATCTCGGCCGTCCCTTACAACGAGGACATCTACGTTATCGTCACGCCGGGCCAGCCATTTACGGCCCAGACCGAGAACTTTGACCAGTCCGCCGGACCTTATCCCGTACATCTGACAGCTGCCAGCCCAAGCGTGACGGGAGTGGATTTTCTCAACGGCCACGTGATCGTGAAATAGGAGAAAACTTATGGCATGCGATGTGGTGAATGTCTGTATTCCCGGAGTTACGCGAATTCCAGTCACGGGTCCGAAGTACAACACGCTGGTTTGCTGTACCTTTGCGGGGCAATTGTCCTTACCTGGCGATTACGGCAAGGTCCAGCATAGCCAGATTACCGGCTACTCGGACTTTGTTCCCGCCAACTTCGATCAGCGGAACATTCCCGAGTTTGAGCACTCAACCACCGGATGGATCAGCATCATGGGTCCGCCGACTGTGCACTTCATAGCAGGTATCCCCGACGAAACCTGGCTCTATGCGATCGACGACATCGCGGATGCGGGTTTCGATCCGGTGACCGGACAATTTTTCGTAACTGTCGATTTTGCCACTTCGGATAGTTGCACCTTTAACGTTTGCAGCTATATTTTGCTGTGGGAAGATCCGCCGGCGAAGCCTCCGCAGAACAACTGCCCGAAGCCGATGACATACCGCCGGCAACGGCACCCGCACCATCCTCTTTTCAGCGCCACTGTGGCAGGGAGTGGGCTGGCACCGGGTTTGACCCCTCGCTTAGGAACCAAGGGAAGCATATTCGGCAAGTCGTTCCAACTCGCTCATCGCCGTTCGCCGGCGGAACTGAAGCCGAAGCTGGAATCCAAACCGGAGCCTAAGCTGGAAGCGAAACCGAAACCGAAGACGAAGCCTCAGTTGAAAGCGGGTCCGAAGCCGACGATAGCGTCCAGGCCAGTGCCGAAACCGAAGTCGAAGCCCACCGGCCCTTCGAAAAAGAAACGACGCGGCTAGCAGAAACGCAGGGGCGGCGCCTATGCAGCGCCGCTCTCCTGCTCAAATCACGACCGTCTCGTGATACTCCCCATACACGTGCCGCATGGCGTCGGAGATTTCGCCGACCGTCGCGTTCGCCCCGACCGCCTCGACAATCACCGGCATCAGGTTGCCGGTGCCCTTCGCGGCCTCTTCCACTCGCCCCACCGCCGCCGCCCACTTGGCTGGATCACGCTTCTCCCGCAGCGCGCGCAGCCGCTCGACTTGCTTGCGCTCCAGCGCCTCGTCCATGTGCAGTAGCGGGACCGGATGTTCATGTTCCAGCGTGAACGAGTTCACGCCCACAACGATGGCCTGCTTCTCATCCACGGCCTTCTGATATTCGTACGCCGCGTTCTGGATTTCCTGCTGCACGTAGCCGCGCTCGATCGCCTTCAGCATGCCGCCCATGGCGTCGATCTTCTCCAGATACGCGTCCGCCCGCGACTCGATCTCATTCGTCAGCGACTCGATGTAATACGACCCGGCCAGCGGATCGATGGTCTGCGGCGCGCCCGACTCATACGCGATGATCTGCTGGGTGCGCAGCGCGATGCGTGCCGACTGCTCGGTCGGCAACGCCAGCGCCTCGTCGAACGAGTTGGTGTGCAGCGACTGCGTTCCGCCCAGCACCGCCGACATCGCCTGTAGCGCCGTGCGCACGATGTTGTTCTCCGGCTGCTGCGCTGTCAGTGTCGAGCCTGCTGTCTGGGTGTGGAAACGAAGCATCTGTGACTTCGGATTCTTCGCGCTGAACCGATCGCGCATGATCCGCGCCCACATGCGCCGCGCCGCGCGGAACTTGGCGACTTCCTCCAGAAAATTGCTGTGCGCGTTGAAGAAGAACGACAGTCGAGGCGCGAACTTGTCGACGTCAAGTCCCGCATCAATCGCCGCCTGCACATAGGTCATGCCATTCGCCAGCGTGAACGCGACTTCCTGCACCGCCGTCGATCCCGCCTCGCGCATGTGGTAGCCGGAGATCGAAATCGTATTCCACTCGGGCACGTGCTCGTTGGTGTAGGCAAAGATGTCGGTAATGATGCGCATGGCCTGTGCCGGCGGATAGATGTAGGTCCCGCGCGCGATGTACTCCTTTAGCACGTCGTTCTGGATGGTGCCCGCCAGCTTGCTGACGTCGCGCCCGGTACGTCGCGCGGTGACGATGTACAACGCCAGCAGGATCGACGCCGTCGCGTTGATGGTCATCGATGTGGAAATCTTCTCCAGGTTGATGCCGTCAAAGAGCCGCATCATGTCTTCGATGGAATCGATGGCCACGCCGACCTTGCCGACCTCGCCCATCGAGAGCGGATTGTCGGAGTCGAGCCCAATCTGCGTCGGCAAGTCGAACGCGACGCTCAAGCCGGTGGTGCCGTTGGAAAGCAGATATTTGTAGCGCCGGTTCGACTCTTCGGCGTCGCCCATGCCGGCGTACTGCCGCATGGTCCAGAGCCGCCCGCGATACATGGTCGCCTGCACGCCGCGCGTAAAGGGAAACTGTCCGGGGTAGGCCACCTCGCGGTCATAGTCCCAGCCCTCCAGATCGGCCGGCGTGTACAGCGGATGTACCGGAATGTGCGACGACGTTTCCTGAGTTTCGGCAGGCGTGTTCAGAACGGAGGGTTGAGCTTTGGTTTCGGCCATAGACGTGGGCCTCGATTAGAGATTAAAGGAAGATGACTCCTAATTGTGAATCGCCGCAGAAAAAGCGGCAATGACGCGCGTCACAAAAGCAGTTTCGAGTTGCTGGTCTCGCCAGACTCGAAACCTGAAATTCGAAACTATTTCTTCTTTCTCGACCGAAAGATCGAGCTCACCCCGAAGTAGCCGAACATCACGGCGATGACGCACGCCAGCAGCATCTTTCCCCCCGACCCCGCACCCGCCAGTTGCCGGTGGTGCTCGCGAACCGCGGCCGCGCCGCACACGAAGGCCAGCACCAGAAAGAACAGCCCGGTCACCTCCAGCCACAGGATGTGCAGGATGCGCGCGGTATTCTGCATCGTGACACTGCCGGCTCGGTACACCGCCCGCACCAGGCGGTTCTCGCCGGTCTTGGTTCCCGCGACCCGCAGAAGCGCCCGTCCCGTCTTGCCGAATCGCTGCGCCGGCACCTGCCCCCCTCGGTTCCGAGCTTCGAGTTGCCCGGTAACACGCTCTCGAAAACCGTATTCTATCAACCTGCAACCCATGATTTTCCGGGGATTTCAGCAGCTGTTGCAAAACTTCTGCGAACATTTCGCATCAAAATTCTGCAGGCGGCGGGCTCGCCGATGTTGCCGGACTTTCACAAGAAAGCGGTATGATTGCAGTATCGGCGTGCGGGTTTCCGTAACGGCGCAGGGTGGAGATCGTGGATAAACGACTGAAAAGCATGATGCGAGAGTTGGGCGACGCCATCAACAACTCGCTCTCTGATTCCGATGAGATCGCCGAGGTGATCTCGCGCATCAAGGCCGGTGGCTACGACGTGTTTGTCGTCCTCGAGGCCACCATCGGATTCAATCAGCACGACTCCGACGATGGCGAGGCGCCGCAGCACTCCTCCGCCAATTTCAACATGACGCCCCAGGACCTGAAGTTCCTGAAGTCGCTGCGCATCCGAGTGGAGGATGAATAGCCGCCGGCGCTCCGCCCAGTCGCCGCCGTGTGCTATATTCGGGCCTCAGCACGATCAAGAGATCATTTTCACCACGGAGCCACGGAGAACACGGAGTTCTCTTGATCTCTAAACCCCTCCGTGGCCTCGGTGCCTCCGTGGTGAATCAAGAAGCCTTAAACCAGCAGACATTCGCGTGTAGGACATGAGAGACACCCTGGGAGTTCTACTGGCGGGCGGCGCGGGCGAGCGGCTGTATCCGCTCACGCGTGATCGCGCCAAGCCGGCCGTCACCTTCGGCGGCATCTACCGCATCATCGATATCACCCTCTCCAACTGCATCAACTCCGACCTGCGCCGGGTTTACATCCTCACCCAGTACAAGGCCCTGTCGCTCAACCGGCACATCCGCGAAGGCTGGGGCAACATCGTTGGCCGCGAGCTCGGCGAGTTCATCGAGATCCTGCCGCCCATGAAGCGGGTCAGCGAGAACTGGTACATGGGCACCGCCGACGCCGTCTACCAGAACATTTACTCCATCGGCTCCGAGCAGCCCAAGCACGTCCTGATCCTCTCCGGCGACCACATCTACAAGATGAATTACGGCCGGATGCTGCGCCAGCATCGCGACTCCGGCGCCGACGTTACCATCGCCACCATCCTCATCGAGCCCTCCGAGAGCAGGCATTTCGGCGTTGTCGAGATCGACTCCGTCGGGCGCGTGGTCGGCTTCCAGGAGAAGCCGCTCCAGACCGATCTGCGCTCCCCGTACAATCCGCAGATGGTTTCCGCCTCCATGGGCGTGTACCTGTTCAACACCGATGTCCTCATCCCGGCATTGTTGAAGGACGCCGAAGACGTGAACTCGCGCCACGATTTCGGGCACAACGTGCTGCCCCGCATGGTCGACGATTACAAGGTCTACTCCTTCAATTTCATCGACGAGAACAAGAAGGAAGCGCTGTACTGGCGCGACGTCGGCACCCTTGAGGCCTACTACGAAGCCAACATGGACCTGATCTCGGTGGCGCCGGTGTTCAATCTCTACGATGAGGCCTGGCCCATTCGCACTCACATGCGTCAATATCCGCCCGCCAAGTTCGTATTCTGTGATCCCGGCCGCACCGGCGAAGCGCACGATTCGGTCGTTTCCATGGGCTGCGTCATCTCCGGCGGCTCAGTGCGCAACAGCATTCTCTCGCCCGACGTACGCGTCAACTCCTATGCCCAGATCGAGAACAGCATCCTCTGTTCGCACGTGAACGTCGGCCGCCATTGCCGCATTCGCAAAGCCATCATCGATCGCGACGTGCATATCCCCGAAGGCACGGTCATCGGTTACGACACCCATGCCGACCGCCAGAAGTATCATGTCACCGATACCGGCATCACCGTGGTCACCCGCGATTACTCGCTGTTCGAGAACCCGGTCACCGTCGACTACTTCACGTCGGAATAAGGCCCGCCCTGGATTGTGGCGATCGTGCACGCCTGCGGGCTGCCGCCGTCGACCACGGCATAGATGTCAACTTTCGACTGCGCCGCATTTCTCGCATATGCGGTGAATCCAACCAGGCTGCTGTTCATCTCGCGATGGACGGCGCGAATCGCCGGCCGCCACTCTCCCACCGCTCCGAAACCGATAACTTTTTCACTCGAAATCGTGAGCACCCGATCCACCGGCCGGTGCTGCTTTCGGTCCCACGCCCAGCCGGTGATGCGAAGATCTCCCGCTCCAATTGCGGTGACCGACTGCAATTCGCCTTCACAACGCCGGCCCTCGCCGATCGGGGCAATCGAATCGATCGCCGCGCCCAGCAACGATTCCTTCCCTCCGGCAAAAACCGACAGCCGTGCCTGGCGCATGAAAGGCGCGACTTGCAGAACCTGTTCCGGATACGGATAGGCCTCCGAGATTTGCCGGCGATCGTCGACGCCGGTCAGTAATGCCGCAGTTGCAGCGCGCCGATTAAAGGCGTGTTCCCGGGCGTCGCCCAATGGCAACCGCACCAGCGCCGCTCCTCGCAACAGAACCAGCAGGAATAGCACCTGAACGGCCATGACCGCCGTCTGGCGATAACCCTCCGCCGCAATCAGCAGCAGACATGCAGCGCTCCACCAGAACAACAGCGCGATAGTCTGATATCGCGAAGAAAACGCCTGCCCATTGCCGGAGCCCGCGCGGCCCAGTGCTGTCAGCAACGCCGTCCCCACACAGAACAGCCCAAGCAGAAGTAGTTGAATCGAAAACGCGCCCGCGCGCGCACGCAGCGCGCGAAAGCGCAAGACAAACAGCAGCAGGGCGGCGAGACCGAATGCTCCCGCAATCTCTGCCGTTCTCAGATTGTGCCCGTCCCAGCTGTGTCCCGCTGTCCAACTGCTTCCGAAATACGTTGCGAGATAGCCAAGCAGCTTGCCCGGCAGTCGCACCGACGACAACGGATCGGTGTTCTGCTCGGGCCGCGTGTAGCCGTGAAAATAGACGGCGAAAGCAACGACAGCAGCCGTGGCATAGGTGAGCACCACCGGCTTACGTAGCTCCAACGCCAGCGCCGTAATCGCCAGCAGCGGCAGCAGCACAAGACCATTGGCGAGGGAACCCACAGCCGCGATGGCCGCGATCACCGACAGCACTACGAATTTCCCGCGCTGCGTTTTTGCGTAGAGCAGCAACCCAACAAACGAGAGCGTCGCAAATAGCGGCGGCAGCACGAAACACGTCTGAAAGCCCCAAACCAGGTTCTGCCACTGTGTGGGACAGAACAAACAGAACGCCGCCAGCCCCGCGCCTGTTCGCCACAGCGCGCCGCCCCAGCCGCCCAGCACGCGCATGCTCCAGGCCAGCACGCACCAATGCACGAACTCAATGAGGTAGATGCACGCCAGCAGGAATGTCTGTCTCGCTGCAAACAGCCGCAGGTCGATTCCCAGGAGCAGCTTAGGTATCACCATGCGATGTTCGTTGTGCTGCTGCCACAGCCAGTGCGGCGAAAACGGACTCTTGCCTGACGCGGCGACGAAGATCTGCGCCCAGCCATCCGACCATGGCAAGCTGCTGTAACAGATCACGACCATGTACAGCGCAAGACCGGCGGTGATAGCGCCGCCTACAAGAATGGTCCAGGAGAGAGTCGATATGGCGCGCCGTTCAAGGCTGCCGAACATCGATTGAGGCGATGTTCCGGCCCCGGCGGTCATTCCGCGATCATGCGCGCTTTGGCTGCGATCGCTCCAATGCACCACAGCAGTGCATCTTCACAGTGCTCGCGCAGCGCATGACTGCGGAAGATGTCGCGCAGCGAGGCTCGCTCGGTGAGCCGTGCCGCCAACTCGGTCAGCAGCCCCTGGTAGCGGTCCGGCATGTGCAGGCGAGTGGCGCGCACCAGATCGTCGAAGATGAGCAGGCACTCGAGAATGACGCCTTCCGGGTCGGCGTCCTGTGAGTTCACCAGATGCAGCGACTGCGCCACATCGCAGAAGGTCTCCATCTCCTGCGGCGCCGGGCCCAGCTGCGAAAGCTTAGGATCGAGCGCCAGCGCCTTGCCGGCCAACTCCGGACGCGCGAAGAACAGGATGCGCTCTTCGGCTACGATGGGCCGTTCGTTGTCGCCGCCCACGGCCAGCAGCGTATAGAACTGCGCGCCCTCGTGCGCCGGATCGAGGCGCAAGCCCACCAGGACCAATTCTTCGTGGTGCTGCGGTTGCGTCGGCAAGATGGGCAGCTGCGGCATGAAGGGAAATAGTACAGCGAGGGCAGGCGCAAGGCCAACCGCAAGGCCAGCAGCACGGTGATCATCTTTCCTGCCTGGATAGGAATCGCGAGCACAAGCGTCGCAGACGCGAAAGTAATTAGCCCAGCGCGGAAGCGCTGGGTACGCGCCTTCATCCCGCCGCTCTGCGGATCGTCCCCGCCAATCGGAAATACCTTCTCGCCTTGTCGACGTCCTTCGCGATCTGCTCGCGCAGCGCGTCGACTGACGGGAACTTGATTTCGCTGCGCAGCCGCTTGAGGAAGCTCAGCTCCAGCTCGGTATCGGGTAGCAGCTCGATAGGATGGAAGTTCAGGATGTGGCTTTCGATGGCGAATGACTCGGCACCGAAGGTTGGACGGTTGCCGACATTCGTCACCGCTTCGAAGCACTCGTTGCCCACGCGCAGCCACGTAATGTAGACGCCGTCGGCGGGAACCAGTTCGTCATAGCGCGCGAAATTGATGGTGGGCACGGTGTACTTGTGCCCGTAGCCGCGTCCGCGTCCAGGATTGCCCAGGATGCTGAACGGACGCCCCAGCAGCGCGCGCGCCCGGCTCACATTTCCGGCGGCAATCAGTTTGCGAATTTCGCTGCTGGAAACATGATGCCCGCGCAGCAACTGCTCGGGAAAAATCTTGGTCTCGAATCCAAACTGCCGCCCAAGATCCGCCAGGGTGCTGACGTTGCCGCTGGCCTTGTGGCCGAAGTGAAAGTTGTAGCCCTCGTGCACCTCGCGCGCGTGCAGCGCCCCCGCCAGCACATCGCGCGCAAAGTCTTCTGCGCTCATCATCGAAAGATCGCGGGTAAAAGGCAGCAGCAGCACGGCATCGACATGCGTCTGCTCCAGCAGTTTCAGTTTGGCGGGCAGCGGGGTGAGCAGCCGCGGCGCCGCGTCCGGACGCAGAATGCGCAGCGGATGCGGCTCGAAAGTCACCACCACAGCTTTGCCGCCGAAGCTGCGGGCGCGCTCCGCCATATGCCGGACGACTTCGCAGTGCGCGCGATGCACGCCGTCAAAGTTGCCCACGCTGACTACGGTGGGCCCGAAGTCGGCGGGGATTTCACCGAGATGGCGGAAGAGTTGCATGAGCTAAAGCAAGACCAGCCCGAACGGTACAACTGTAGCCCAGCACGTGAGCGCTGGGGATTCGGTCGCAATTCATGTCGAGTCCCTTTAGCGACGACACGAAAGGCGTGACGTCCTGCCGGACTCTCCCAAATTTGATGAATGCTGACCCAGGACTTACGTCCTGGGCTACGATTGTGCCGCTCTTCGGGCTGGCAATTCCCTTGGTGCGAATCAGAGCGCGTTGCGCCCATTGCCCGAAACCACGGCTATCGCGAACCACGCGTTTTACAGCTCAAATTCCAGCTTCAACCCGTCGTGCGACAGCCGCACATTGTCCGGCAGCGCCGCGTTTGTTGCCTCGTGCGGCAAATCGTGCGAGATATGCGTGAAAAACGTTCGTTCTGGTCGTAATCTCTCTACGATTTTCAGCGAATTCTCCACCGTCGAATGCGTCGGATGCGGATGATGACGCAGCGCATCCAGAAACAAAATGTCCAGACCCTCCAGCCGCGCCAGCGATTCCTCCGGCACGCAACTGAAATCAGTAAGATAGGCGGCGCGGCCGAAGCGATATCCCTCGATCGGCACATCGCCATGCATGACGACGATCGGCGTGAACGTCGCACCAAACAACTCGATCGGCCCGTTGACCGGGTGCAGCTCCACCTGCGCCAGGCCGCCGTATTTGTAATCGGCGTCAAAGATGTAGCGGAACACGTTGTGCAACACGCGCGCCGTGTTGTCGCTGGCATACAGCGGGATCTTGCTGCCGCCGGTAATGCGCGGAAAGCTCAGCGGTCGCACATCGTCGAGGCCAAGTATGTGATCGGCATGGCCGTGCGTGTAGAGGATCGCGTCGATGCGGCGAATGTGTTCACGGATCGCCTGCTCGCGAAAGTCGGGAGTGGTGTCGATCAGGACGGTACGTCCGTCAAACTGCACCATGATCGACGGACGCGTGCGCCGGTCGCGCGGATCAGCCGAGGTGCACACCGCGCAGTCGCAGCCGATGGTCGGAACTCCCATCGACGTTCCGCTGCCGAGTACGGTGAGCGTCGCCTGCATCAGCGCTGGTGGTTGGGCGTGGCGCCGGGCGGGGGCGGATTGGTAATCAGGTTGGTGACTTCCAGGTACGCCATGCGCAGCTCATACAGAATGTTCTGCAGCATGTTCGCTTCCGGCGGTGTCAGGTTGCCCTTGGTTTTCTCCTGCAGCATCGATATAGTGTCGATGGTCTGACGCGCACCGATTAAATCGACCGAAGGCTTTTCGCCCTGCGGCGCGGCCAGCCCAAGCTGCATGAGAGACGTCATGTAGAGCGAGGCGGCGAACTTGTCGAAGCTCACCTGAAAATCTTTTGCGGTGTCGGTACGGCCCTGCTTGCGCAGTTCGCTTTCGAGGCGCGCATCGATCTCGCGCGCCGACTGCTCATAAGCGGCGGCCGACTCCTGCTGTTCCTGCGCGCTCGGCGGCGCGACTTCAGGTTCCTCAATCGGGGCTTCCGCTGGAGCGGAGTTCGGCTGCTTCTGCGCCGCGCGCTCGTCATTGCGACGCTGCTGCGCTTCGTTCTTCTCGCGCTCGCGCTCGGCGCGACGCTCCTCGTCTTCGACCACATCGTGGCGCAGCTCGCCTTCGGAACTGAACAGACGACGATCGGTTACGACAAATTCGGGCTTCTTCTCTTTATCAGGCATAAGAAATTCATTTCACCATAGAGACACAGAGGCACAGAGGAACAAAACAGTTAAGGCTTTGCATAATCTTGACACTTTGAACTTTGCACAACCTGCCAATCTCTGAGAGTTGATCAACGGCGACTATTCAATCTCTCCAGGCTTCGGATTCTCTGTGCCTCGGTGTCTCTGTGGTTAATTCTCAGCTGCAAATGGAAGGCTCTGAACCATTGCGCTCTGCTCGCCGACCTTCACCGTCGAGCCGGCGGTTGCCGCTTCGCGTCGCAAGTATCCCAGAGCGAATGTTCGCCCGCCATCGCCAAACGGAACGCGAGCCGCGCTGGTGATTTCTCCCACTTCTTTTTCGGCGGCAAAAATCTTTGTGCCCGGTTGCGGTGGCTCGCCTTCGACTTCAAAGCCGATCAGCGCGCGATGCACATTGCCGCGCGAGCGAATGCGCTCGACGATCTCCTGCCCGATGTAGCAACCTTTGCTGAAATTCAGCGAATGCTCCTGCCCGGTTTCTTGCGGCAGATCGCGCTCGCGCAAATCGACGCCGTAACGCGGAATGCCGCGCGCGATGCGATACATCTCCAGCGCTTCGCTGCCCACCGGCTCTGCGCCGGCGGAGATCAGCGCGTCCCAAAGTTTGTCGGCGTTTTCCGCCGCAATCCAAATCTCGAAAGCATTCGATTGCGGATGCGCGTTGCGCGCGACCGAGATGTCCATCTCGCGCCAGACGGTGTCGACAACCTGCCCGGGCCCGAGCGCGGCGACGTCGATGCCGATGCTCGACCATATCTCCATAGCTTGCGGTCCGCCCATGCCGATCGACACGAGCTTGTCGCTGATGTCTTCGAGTTCGACTTTGTCCATGATGATGTAGCGCCGCAGCAAAGTCGTGATGGCTTCAGCCTGCGCGCGATCGGTGGTCGCGAGCAGATGCTCGCCGCGATTGTAGATGACGAGGTCGCCCTGATTCTTGCCTTGCGGCGTGAGGATGAAGCTGTACACGCCGCGGCCCGGCTCGAGATCGCGAATGTTGTTGGTGACCATGCCGTTTGCCCAACGCGTGCGGTCCTTGCCGGCGATCAGGAGCTTCGCCTGCCAACTCATATCGAAGATGGCGGCGCGACTGAGCAGCGCACGAGATTCGGACGCCGGATCGCCGAAGCTCGCCGGGGTTTCCGCGCCGCGATAACTGACGAGGTGCGCGCCGGAGCTGATCAACTTGTCCTGGAAAGTGGCGACGGTCATAACTGAATCTTCAATTATAAGAGAGATGAGCGGGCGCTTAGCACGAAGCAGGCAAATCGTAAGGAGGGCGGGAGCTTTTTGCGACGACAATCGCGAATCAGAAAGCCGGAACGAACCATTTTTCGCGCCTCAACAATTGTTCCACGTGGAACAATTTTGTGCCCTGTAACCGACACATACAAAACGGTTTAACTAAGTCACCAATGTGGCGTAACTAGGGCCTGCCGTTAGAGTAACCTGAACGCAGCCAATCCGCCGCCTGTCGCTTGAAATTTGCCCGCAGAACCGTCCTCCGCCTTTCTGCTATCTTGATTTTCCGTGACTACACGCAAACGAATCGCAGTTGTGCCCGGCGACGGCATCGGCAAAGAGGTCATCCCTAACGCGCTGGACGTGGTACGCGCCAGCGGCGCTCCCGTCGCCTTCACCGAGTTCGATTGGGGCGCCGACCGCTATCTCGTCGACGGCACCACCATTCCGCCCGACGGTTTCGAAATGCTGGCGCGCGACTTCGATGCCATCTTCGTCGGCGCGCTCGGCGATCCGCGCGTGGCCACCAACATTCACGCCAAAGAAATCCTGCTCGGCATGCGCTTCAAGATGGACCTGTACGCCAACGTGCGTCCGGTGCGCCTGCTCGACGCGTTACTCTGCCCGCTGAAGAACGCGACGCCCGACGACGTGAACTTCACCGTCATCCGGGAAAACACCGAAGGCGTGTACATGGATATGGGCGGGCACTTCAAGTTCGGCACGCCGGACGAGGTCTCGACCCAGGAGGACATCAACACGCGCAAAGGCGTGGAGCGCGTCATTCGCTTCGCGTTCGACTACGCGCGCGCCAACGGCCGCAAGAAGGTCATGATGTCCGACAAGTCGAACGTGATGACCTACGCCGGCGGCTTGTGGCAACGCGTGTTTAAACACGTTGCGAAAGATTATCCCGATATACAGACGCAGCACATGTACGTCGACGCGCTCTGCCTGCAGATGGTGCGTGAGCCGCGCTCGCTCGACGTCATCGTCACCAACAACATGTTCGGCGACATCGTCACCGACCTTGCCGCCGCGCTGCAGGGTGGGCTCGGCATGGCGGCCAGCGGCAACATTCATCCCGGGCGCACTTCGATGTTCGAGCCGGTACACGGTTCGGCGCCGCCGATCGCGGGCAAGAACATGGCGAACCCGATGGGCTCGATCCTGACAGCAGCGATGATGCTGGCGCACCTCGGGCTGAACGCCGAGGCGCAGAAAATCGAAAGCGCTGTGCTCGCTGCCGTGCGCGAGATGAAGACAACGGTGGATGTCGGAGGGTCGCTGGGCACGCGCGAGTGCGCAGCGTGGATTGCGGAGCAGGTGGCGCGGTAGAAACCCCACTTTCGAGTTTCTAGTTGTCCAAGGTTGGTGTCGTCCTGAGCGGAGGTGCGCTGCTGTTGCGCGCCGGAGTCGAAGGATCGCTATAAGGGTCTAATGAATGCTATGGCGATATTACAAGACTTATCCTCGCGCACAGGAGTTAAGCGCCGTTCATTCATTGACTTGCCCCAGCGTCGGTCCTAAGATTCGGCCCTATGATTGGCGAGACTATTTCCCATTACCGAATCCTCACCAAACTCGGCGGCGGCGGGATGGGGGTAGTTTACAAGGCGGAGGATACCCGGCTTCATCGCTTTGTCGCCGTCAAATTCCTCCCCGACAATGTGGCTCGCGATCCGCAGGCGTTGTCACGCTTTCAGCGCGAAGCGCAAGCGGCTTCTGCGCTGAACCATCCCAACATCTGCACCATTTACGAGATTGACGATCAGCACGGGCAAGCCTTCATCGCCATGGAATTTCTTGACGGCGTGACGCTGAAGCACCGCATCGCCGGCCAGCCGTTGGAGATGGAGCTGCTGATCGATTTGGGCGCGGAGATTGCCGAGGCGCTGGACGCTGCGCACAGCCAAGGCATCATTCATCGCGACATCAAGCCGGCCAACATCTTCGTCACCCGGCGCGGCCACGCCAAGATTCTCGACTTCGGTTTAGCCAAGACGACAAAGCCCAGGACGGGGACCGGCGAAACCGAAACTAATCTAGCGTCCTCCGATCCAGACGACCGAACCAGCCCCGGCGCCATGCTCGGGACGGTGGCCTACATGTCGCCGGAGCAGGTCAAGGCCAAGGAACTGGATGGGCGCACCGACCTGTTTTCCTTTGGGGCTGTGTTGTACGAGATGGCAACGGGCAGGGTGCCGTTCGGCTATGCGAGTTCCGGAGAGATTATAGGGGCCATTCTGCGGGACGAACCTCGGCCAGTATCGCAGCTCAACTCGGATGTCTCTCCGGAATTGGAAGCGGTGATCTGCAAGGCGCTGGAGAAAGATCGCAAGCTTCGCTACCAGAGTGCGGCGGAGATGCGGGCCGACTTGCAGCGATTGCATCGCGGATTTGAGACCGATCGCTTGATACGGAGCAGGACCAGCGCAAGCGGAACTGCCCCGCTCGCGAGCATCAGTCGAGGCAAATGGGTAGGATTGTTGCTCCTTCTCCTGCTTCTGGCAGGAGTAGGAGGATACTTCTGGCGGAGCCGCGCCGCCTCACACCCTGGCGGAGTGAATGAGGCGTCCATCGCGGTGCTGCCCTTCGCCGACATGAGTCCGGGAAAAGATCAGGAGTATTTTTCCGATGGACTGGCCGAAGAACTGACCAACGAGCTCGCCAAGGTACCGGGATTGAAGGTAACCGGGCGTTCTTCGGCATTTCAGTTCAAAGGCAAGAACGAAGACCTGCGAGCCGTGGGACAGAAGCTGAACGTTGCCAACATCCTCGAGGGAAGCGTGCGCCAGGAAGGTAGTCATGTCCGGATTAACGCCGAGCTCACGAAAGTGAACGATGGCTTTCAGCTTTGGTCAGAAGAATACAACACGGATCTCAAAGACATCTTCGCGGTGCAGGACGAAATCGCGCGTGCGATCACTCAGGCACTGCAAATCAAGCTGCTCGGCGCCAACGCGACCTCCACCCTCGCGGAGTCGAAGGTCACCAATCCCGCCGCCTACCAGGCTTATCTGCAGGCTGCGTATTTCGCGAATCGAGGATCGGATAAGGCCAACTACGACAAGGCCCTGGCTTACACCGACCAGGCGATCAAGCTTGACGCGGGTTTCTCGGCCGCCTGGGCGCTGCGGTCAGGCATATTTGCGGTCATGGCCGCGGACGACTTCATGGATACCGCGTCAGGATTTCGCCGGGCACGCGAAGATGCCGAGCAGGCCATTGCTCTGGACCCGCGTTCGGCCGCAGGATACCTTTCGTTAGCGAATGTACGTCTGATTTATGACTTCGATTGGGAAGGCGCCGAAGATGCCCTCAACAAAGCGGCCGCGCTGCAACCAGGAAGTGTTGAGTTACTTTTCTCTCGCGCAATTTTGGAGGATGCGCGGGGGCATCTGGACCAAGCCATCGAGTTACGGAAACGGACTGTTGCCTTGGATCCCCTGTGTTCTTCCTGTTATGTATTCCTGGGAGTCGATCTTTCCGAAACCGGACAGTACGACGAAGCCAACACGGCGTTGCAGAAGGCTCTGGAGTTGAACCCGCAACAGGGATTCGTTCACCTGGTGCGGGGTCAGATCTTACTGGCACGAGGGCGCCGGCAAGAAGCCCTGGTGGAAATGCAGCAGGAAACCAACGAAGGGTTGAAGTTGGCTGGGGAGGCAATGGTTTATCACTCCCTGGGCCGTCAACACGATTCGGAAGCCGCATTGCAAGAACTCATCGCCAGCCATGGTAACGATGGGGCGTATCAGATCGCTGAAGTTTATGCATATCGCGGGGAGGTGGACAAAGCACTCGACTGGCTGGACCGGGCCTACCAACAGCACGACTCCGGACTGTCGGGTCTCAAAACCGATGGGCTGTTAAAGGCCGTGCGCCAGAATCCGCGCTACCTTGAACTTCTCAAGAAGATGGCTCTACCGCAGTAATCTGGCTGCTGGCACAGACTTGTTTACTGTCGAAATCAGCGATAGCACTCAAATAACACCAAGGATCGCGCAAGTATAGCGGTCCTCTCCGGCGCGCAAAAGAAGCGCGCCTCCGCTCAGGACGACAAACAAGAAAAGAAAGCTGGAACGGCGCAGCTAAAGCTGCGCCCCTTCAAGAATTTATTGGCTGGGGGCGCTTACGCCCAGTCCAGCGCGCCCTTCTTCCAGATCCAGATGTAACCCACGATCAGGATGCCGAGGAAGATCATCATCTCCAGCAAGCCGAAGAGGCCGAGCAGTTTGAACTGCACCGCCCAGGGAAACAGGAAGATGATTTCTACGTCGAAGACGACGAACAGAATCGCAACGATGTAAAAGCGCACCGTGTAGCGGCCGCGCGCGTTGTCAAAGGGCGTGATGCCGCACTCGTAGGGCATCAGCTTGGTCTTGAAGGGATTCCTGGGGCGGATGAGGGTGCAGATGGCGACCGTCCCGGCCGCGACCAGGAAGGCGACGAAGGCGAAGATGAAAATCGGTACGTAGTTCTGCGGCATAAAGAATCTCAGGCTACTGGTTCTTAGCTGTTGGCTCTTGGCATCTGCGCGCAACCGGTCGCACCAAGAGCTAATAGCCAACAGCCAGGAGGCCAGCAACCCGCTTACTATAGCGCGCCCGGCGAACAGCGGACTATGACGCAGATCACAATTTTTCCGGGAAAAGCCGATCCTACTCCCACTCATTCGAAAAGAGCGAATGAGTGGGGCACCGGCCATGAAACACAACCCGCCATTCGCTCTTCGCCATTCGCCAGAAACACTGCCAGCTGCATTCTGGCGAAGAGCGAATGGCGAAGAGCATCACCCGCGCACAGCCTGCACCAGCAGGACTGCTCCAATCGCGATCAGCGCGCCGTACACCCACTTCAGGAAGGCGTCGCCGTGGAGGCGATGATTGACGAACTTGCCGAGCATAATTGCGGGAACTACGGGCAGCAGCGACCATAGGTAGTAGTGGGTCACGGCCGGCGTCCACAGCCCCTTGAGCCAGTAGCCGATCATGCCCAGCATGCTGGCGGGCAGGAAATATCCCTGCAAGGTGGCGCGGAACTGTTGTGCCGACCAGCGGCGCATGGAGCCGTAAATCGCCAGCGGAGGGCCGTTCATGCCGTAGGCTCCGCCCAAGATTCCCGCAAAAAATCCGCAGCCCAGCAACCAGGGCAGGCTGTCGACTCTTAGTTCCGGAGGCCTGCTGCCGGCCAACGAGTACAGCGAAAATCCGATGATCAGAAGAGCCAACACCATCTTGACGAGCGATTGATGGCTGCTGGTCAGCAGCGCCAGGCCAAGCGGAATTCCAAAGAGGGTGGCGAACATCAGCCAGCCGGTGCTGCGCAGGTGGACTTTGCGCCAGTCCTGCGCGACCACGATGAGCGCGATGGTGATGGAGATGAGCACGGCCAGGGGAGCGGCTACTTCCAGCGGGATGCGCAGCGCCAGCAGCGGGACGGCGAAGAGCGCCTCGCCGAATCCGATGGCGGAACGGATAAACGTCGCGATGAAGATGACGGCAAGTACGTAGAGAGTGGTGGAGCTGAATGCGGCAGCGGAAATCCAATGCAGGTTGACGAAAGCGAGGAGCCCCACGGATCTATTCTAGCCGTTGCTCGGCGGGTCTCGGGGCAAGGGTGAGTTCCAAAATCGCTCGCTCACCGCGGGTGGAGCGCCGCCTTTCACAGGCTGCTAATAAACGGGAAGCAGCATGTCTGTCACCGGCTAAAGCGGGTTTGGAATCGCATGGATGGCTTATCGGCCCGACTGAAGTCGTGCCCTGAATCATGTCCTTCCCACTCGGAGTTTTCCTACAGCTTCTGAACGCGTGCTCCAGACAATGTTGCCTGAGTAGACGTGCAAACTAACGCACTATTCTTACGAGGTTTTGTGAGACGCGCGGCCCGGAAATGGTAGGCTCTCTGCTTGGCAACGACGAAGATCCAGAGAGCACTCGAGCCGCGATGGCCGGCGTTCGTCGCCATGGGCGCCGACGCGCTGGTTCACTATGCTTTGCCCGATCGCTTATCGCTAGGGCCGCGCTGGATCCTGTTCGCGATCATCCTGATTTTGTTGATTCCCATCATTTTTAGCTTCAGGGTGGGGCGCAAGGATATCGCTCGCAATCTAACGTTCACGGCGATCGGTGTGCTCACACTCGCGCTGATCGGGTCGCTGGCGCTGCTGATCGAAGGCCTGCCCAAGCACAAGGATCCGCCACGCACGCTTTTGCTTTCGGCGACGTTGTTATGGGTCACGAACATTCTGGTGTTCGCGCTGTGGTATTGGAAGCTGGACGCGGGCGGCCCACTTGGCCGCGAGGAAGGCGGTTTCAAGAGTTCGTTTCTGTTTCCGCAGATGACCCACCCGGTGACCGACGAGGACCGGGCGTGGGCGCCGAACTTCGTTGACTACCTGTTTCTCGCCTTCAACACCAGCACGGCCTTCTCGCCCACGGACACGGCGGTGCTATCGCGATGGGCGAAGGGCATGACCATGTTGCAGTCGATCATCTCGCTGGCGATCATCGCCTTGCTGGCGGCGAGGGCGATCAACGTGCTGTGAGCTGGGCGCAGCTCACCCATCATTCCGGCGCGGTGCCGATGCGGCGCAACAGCGGAAATGGCCGGCGTCCTGGCCGGCTGTTTTTCCAAAGCCCGATGTCGTGAAAAGCGGGCCACGGCGACACAATCTCGTAATAAAATTGACGAACTCACACGCTAGAGATTCGGTGTCTCGGCTGAGGTACTCGCATGGAGATGGCAAAAACTTTCGGCTTGCCAGCGCTATTGCTGTTGATTGCGTTCGGCGCGAACCGGCTGTCGAAGCTCACGCGAGTGCCCGACATCATCGTGTTGCTGGCGATCGGCATCACCCTGGGGCCCGGTCTGCACTGGGTACACGCAGGAAACTTCCAGGGCGCGATTCGAATCCTCGGCACCTTCGCACTCATATTGATTCTCTTCGAAGGCGGCATTGAACTCCGCTTGCGACAGGTTTTGCGTTATCTGCCGGCGGGCCTATTGCTGGTGGTGTTGAGCTTTGGGCTGAGCCTGGTGCTGATTGGCGGCGCGGGCCGGCTGATGCTGCACCTCAACTGGACCGACTGCCTCCTGCTGGGTGCGGCCCTGGGGTGTACCAGCGGCACCATCGTCATTCCTGCGCTGGCGCAGATCGACACACCGGAGCCGGTCAAGATCACGCTGACCCTGGAGTCGGCGCTGGGAGAAGTGATCGCCGTGCTGCTGGTGGGAAGCCTGCTTCATCTGGAAGGCGGCGGCTCGCTGATCGGCGGGCTGGCGACGGACTTCTCCAAACACATTCTCATTTCTCTAGCCCTGGGCTTTGCCGCGGGCGCGGTGTGGTCGAAGCTGTGGCCTATGCTTGCCGGCCAGCCCAACACCAACATCCTGAATCTCGGGGTAGTAATGGGGGTTTACGCCATCGGCGACTACCTGTATGGCAGCGGGCTTCTGACCGTGCTGATCTTCGGTGTGACCCTGGCGAACCTGCCGCGCACGCCGCATGTGACCCGGCAGGGCGCGCGCATGCTCGCCTTTCACGCGGAGCTGAGCTTCCTGGTGCGATCGTACTTTTTTGTGCTGTTGGGGGTAGTGGCCGAGTTCGTCAGCAAGCGATATATTCTGCCGATCATCGCGATCCTGCTGGCGCTGGTAGCAGCGCGCTGGCTAGCCGCCGAAGCCACGCGATTTGTGGTGCGCGACGTGACTCGCCAGGAGAGCGAACTGTTGTTCTGGATGTTGCCGCGCGGACTGGTTACGGCGGTGCTGGCCCTGGAGATCGTGAATGACCGGGGACAGGTGTTCGGCTTTCTACCCGCCATGGCGTTCACGGTGGTGCTGGTGACGAACCTGTTCATCGTGTGGGGAGCGGTTCGGGCCGGCCGGACGGCAAAGGCGGCGACCCTGATCGCGGAGCCGCTTCCCGCGACGCCGGCGCTGGCCAACGCTGCGGCTGCCGGCGACAGCGGCGCCGGAATCTAAAGTGTTAGCAATTCAAGTACACCATCGCTGTGAATTTAACCGTGGTTAACCGCACTTTCATGGATAATTCACGAAGCGCACGTACTGTGACCTTAGCGCCTTAGACCTGCAGTGCCAGCTCACGGATGCCCCCCGACAAACGTGCTGCTCTGTGCGGCAGGTTTGTGAGAAAAGGATGACCACGGCCCACACCCCCCCGCTTGGCCCGGAAGCAATCTGCGCAGAAATTCAGGAACAGACATTGCAGGCATGCAAGGTGGCGCGCCTGGCTGCCGGAATCGTGGCCGAGGGAATCGCAACCGGAGTGGTATCGGTCCTGGAAGGCGTGCGCGAACGGGAAAAAGAGCTGGACCGGCTGGACCGCGAGATCGACGAGCGGGTGACGATGGTCATCACCCAGGCCGGTCCCGAGCAGGCGCGCGAACTGCTGGCCTGTCTGAAGTTCATCATCGATCTGGAACGTATTGGCGACCTGCTGCTGAACTGCAGCAATCGTGCCTCGGCCGTGGGCAGCCGCATCGAGCTGCAGGACATTCGCGAGTTGACGGTGATGGCTTCGCGGCTGGAAAAGATGCTGGCCGACGTGCACGACGCCTTTGAGCAGCGCGACCTGAATCGCGCGCTAACCGTGCTGCGGTCGGATGCGGAACTCGATCGCATGCGTAACCTCATCTTCCTTCGCCACCTGGAGAACCAGGAGGGCGTGCCTCGCCAGGAAAGCTTCCATGTGCTGTTCATGACGCAGTCGCTGGAGCGCGCCGGGGATCATGCCAAGAACCTGGCGGAGGAAGTCTGCCACCTGGTGAGCGGCCACAGCGTGCGGCACGTGCTGCGCGCCTACGACCGGCCGGTGGAGCAGATGTTCATCGACGACCTGAGGCGGCGGCAGAAGGAAGCGAAGTAGCGGCAATCGGCTTGGCCTTGAATTTCATGCAGATTTCATAGCCCGGCCACATCAGCTTGAATCCAACCGAAAAGGCAGAGGGTGATTTTATGACCGCGAGCGGTCCCGCTACAGCACTCGACAAAAACGCCGATCGAACCGATGTGGACACGAAGACGAGCTTCAGCCGGAACCTGCGGCTTTGGCTGAGGATGTGGTATCAGGTGCTGATTGCGGAATTCCTCCATCTGCTGGAGCGTCGCGCCTATTCTCGTGCGCGCTAGTTAGGCCAACAAATACCACTGTATGAATGACTTGCAGCAAGGTCGGGGTCCGTCTTTACGGGAAATTCACGTTTATGTAACCGTTTTGTAATAGGCGAAGTGTAAAACCATGGCCGACATTCGTGTGCCATTTTTCGGGAGGAAATCTTGACGATGCGCTTACTAAGGGTAGTTCTCTGCATGGCGTTACTGGCCGGCTGCGCATGGGCGCAGACAAAGCTGAACGGAGCGGGTGCGACCTTCCCCTATCCTATGTATTCCAAGTGGTTCGACGAGTACCACAAACTTCATCCCGACATTCAGATCAACTATCAATCGATCGGTAGCGGCGGCGGCATTCGCCAAGTCATAGCGGGGACGGTGGATTTCGGGGCCAGCGACGGCCCAATGACCGACGAACAACTGAAGGAAGCCAAGATCAAGATACTGCACGTGCCGACGGTCCTGGGAGCGGACGTGCCCGCCTACAATATTCCGGGCGTGAACGCGGAACTCAAGTTTACTCCCGATGCCCTGGCCGGAATCTTCCTGGGAAAGATCACCAAGTGGAATGATAAGGCGATAACCTCGGTGAATCCCGGAATTAACCTTCCCGACCAGAACATTACCGTCGTTCACCGCTCCGATGGCAGCGGAACGACGTACGTGTGGACGGATTATCTTTCCAAAGTCAGCTCCGAGTGGCAGTCGCAAGTGGGTAAAGGAACGTCGGTAAAGTGGCCGGTTGGCATCGGCGGTAAGGGAAATGAGGGTGTGTCGGGAAACATTCGCCAGCTACCGGGATCCATTGGCTATATCGAGCTGGTTTACGCGGTACAGAACAAAATTCAGTATGGCAGCGTGAGAAACTCCTCCGGTCAGTTCGTCAAGGCGGATCTCCCGAGCATCACTGCTGCAGCGGCCGGGGTGAAAATGCCGGCTGACTTCCGCGTCTCGATCACTAACGCCTCCGGCAAGACAGCCTACCCGATTTCGAGTTTTACCTGGCTGTTGGTTCCCACCAACCCAACCGATGCCAACAAGGGCAAAGTGCTGAAGGACTTTCTCTTCTGGATGCTTGGCCCGGGCCAAACCATGACCGAAGCGCTTAGCTACGCTCCGCTGCCGAAGCAGGTGGTGGAGATGGAAAAGGCCGCCATCACCAAGGAAATTAAGCCCTGAGCCTGGACTGAAAGCGTGGGCGCCACCTGCTCCCGCGTGGTGGCGCCATCCCCGAGTTGTGTAACATTCCTGTAATCCATGACTGCTAAGGTTGAGCCGATGAACTCGCCCGAGCCTGCTGGAGAACAACCCAAGTCTGCCGCCTCGATGCTCGCAAAGATCAAAGTAGAGCGCAAGGAGGCGGGACCCAGTGGCGTCCTGGAGAAAATCCGCAGCTCCAGTCCTCGCAGCAGCCGAATTCCCGACCAGATCTTCAGTTTGATCATCCTGCTCACGGCGGTCTCCGTTTTCGTCATCGTCTTACTGGTGGCTTGGGAGTTGGTGGACAAGTCCAGGCTGTCGCTGCATCAGTTCGGCATCAAGTTCTTCTATGGCAGTGATTGGGACCCGGTGAACGGCGAGTTCGGAGCGCTGACCTTCATCTATGGCACGCTGGTTTCCTCGTTTCTGGCATTGCTGTTGGCGGTGCCGCTTTCCATCGGGGTTGCCGTGTACATCACGGAGATGTGTCCGCAAGGGCTGCGAGCCATCATCTCCTTCCTGGTGGAGCTGTTGGCAGCGATTCCCAGCGTGATTTACGGGCTATGGGGAATCTTCGTTCTGGCGCCGCTGCTGCGCAACTACGTCGAGCCTTTCCTGAGCAAGACGCTGGGCTGGACGGGATTCTTCACCGGTCCGGCCTACGGCATTGGCATGCTCGCCGCGGCCATCATCATGGCGATCATGGTGGTTCCGATCATCGCATCGATCACGCGCGAAGTGCTCTCGGCGGTACCGCAGAACCAGCGTGAAGCGGTATTGGCCCTGGGGGCTACGCGCTGGGAGATGATCCGGATCGGCGTCCTGCGCAATGCGCGCATTGGTATTGTGGGCGGCATCATCCTTGGACTCGGCCGCGCGCTGGGCGAGACCATGGCCGTCACCATGGTGATTGGTAACACGCCGCAGATTGCCAAGTCCTTGTTTGCACCGGGTTACACCATGGCCAGTGTGATTGCCAACGAGTTCACCGAAGCCACGGGAGATTTATATCTCAGCGCCCTGGTGGAGATCGGGCTGGCGCTGTTCCTGGTGACTCTGGTCGTGAATGCGCTGGCGCGGTTGCTGGTGTGGAGCATCACCGGCGGGACTGCGAGGGTGCGTGCCTAACTCGATCCCCGCCTCCAGTTCGCAGGAAGTCAGCCTTTGGCGCCGGTTCACCGACTGGGGAGCAACCGGTTTCGCCATCCTCTCAGCCATTCTGGTGATCATTCCCCTGGTGGCTATTTTTGTTTACTTGCTGGTCAAAGGCGTCGGTTCCGTAAACCTGGCCTTCCTGACGCAGACCCCGAAACCTCCGGGTGAACTCGGCGGCGGCATGGCGAATGGCATCCTGGGTACAGGGCTGATTCTCGCCGTGGCCAGCTTGTTCGGCATCCCTCTGGGTATCGGCTCGGGGATTTATCTCGCCGAGTATGGTCAGAATCGTTTTGGCGACATGATTCGTTTTACCGCCGACGTGCTGAATGGCGTGCCGTCGATCGTGATTGGCGTCACCGTGTACTCGCTGATCGTGCTTCGGCAAAAGCATTTCTCGGCATGGTCCGGCGGTGTCGCTCTCGGCATCATGATGATTCCAACCGTTGCGCGGGCTACGGAGGAAATGCTGTTGATGGTGCCGAACGTGGTACGCGAGGCCGGTTACGGATTAGGCATTCCCAAGTGGCGCACCACGCTTTCCATCACCTTGCGCACCGCCTCGGCCGGCGTGATCACCGGATGCATGCTAGCCTTCGCCCGCGTTGCTGGAGAGACCGCTCCGCTGCTGTTCACCGCTTTCGGGAACCAGTTTTGGAACGTGAAATTGGGTCAGCCCACCGCAGCCCTGTCTTTGCAGGTTTTCACCTATGCCATCTCGCCCTATGACGACTGGCACAGGCAGGCGTGGGCGGGCGCCTTGATCCTGATCATCCTGATTGTGGGCGCGGTGGCGGCGGTCCGTATTGTGACCAGCCGCGGAATGATGAAAGGAACGTAGCTCGACTATGGGCGTGGGAATCGAAGTGCGCGGGCTGAATGCCTGGTACGGCAAGAACCAGTCGCTTCGCGACATTGTTATGACGGTGCCCGCGAATCATGTGACCGCGGTGATTGGCCCGTCCGGCTGCGGCAAGAGTACTTTCGTGCGCTGCATCAACCGCATGCACGAGACGATTCCGGAGGCGCGCGCTGAAGGCACCGTCAAAGTTGGCGAGATGGAGGTTTACGGCAGCGGCTCCGACCCAGTGGAGGTGCGGCGGCGGATCGGGATGGTCTTCCAGAAGCCCAACCCTTTTCCCACCATGTCCATCTATGGCAACGTGGCGGCGGGGCTGAAGCTGAACGGATTCCGCAACCGCAAGCAGACGGATGAACTGGTGGAGCGGTCGCTCCGGCTGTCGGCACTGTGGGACGAAGTGAAGGACAACCTGCATAAAAAATCGGGCGCCAGCCTCTCCGGCGGCCAGCAGCAGCGGCTTTGCATTGCGCGCGCGCTGGCGGTTGAGCCCGAGGTGCTACTGATGGACGAGCCCGCCTCGGCGCTGGATCCCATCTCCACCAGCAAGATTGAAGAGCTGATTTTCCAATTGAAGCAGCACTACACCGTCGTGATCGTGACCCACAACATGCAGCAGGCGGCCCGTGTGGCCGAGCTGACCGGCTTTTTCCTCATGGGCAGCCTTATCGAATACGATAAGACGGAGAAGATTTTCACCAATCCGGCCGACAAGCGGACGGAAGATTATGTGACAGGCAGGTTCGGATAATGCGCAGCCGCTTCCAGCAAGGACTGGACGAACTGAAAGAAAAGCTCCTCCGCATGGGCGGTCTGGCCGAGCAGGCCATCGACCGCGCCACCGAGGCGTACCGTACACGCGACAGCAAGTTTTGCCAACTGGTGTTGACCGGCGAGAACGCCATCAACGAAGCCGAGCGCGAGATCGACGAGTTGGCGCTGGACCTGCTGGCCATGCAGCAGCCCATGGCCATTGATCTTCGCTTCATCCTGGCGGTGCTGAAGATCAACGCCGACCTGGAACGTGTGGGCGATCAGGCAGTCAACATCGCGCAGCGCGTTCTTGACCTGATCAGCGAGGACCCGGTCGACCTTCCGGTCGATATTCCCAAGATGGCGGACGCCGTGAGCACCATGGTGCAGCGCGCGCTGGAGTCTTTCCTGGATGGCAAGGCGGAAGTGGCCGAGGCCGTGCTGCAAATGGACAACATTGTCGACCGCATGAAGGATGAAGCGTTCGTCATCCTGGTGCAGAGGATGCACGACGATCCCGAAAGCGTCCGCGCCGCGCTCGACGTGCTGTTGATTGCGCGCAACCTGGAGCGCATCGCCGACCACGCCACCAACATCGCCGAGGACGTCATCTTCTGGGTGCGCGGTGCGGATGTGCGGCACGGCGGGGCGCACTACCGGGAATAGTTCTTTCTTCTTCCAGATCGGAATGTCCTGTTCGTTGGCGAATTTCGCCAAGCAGGACGTTCTCCCATCTTTTCTCTCGTAGAATTGCATCCATCCAACGGCTCTCATCGGGGAGCTTTGTTGTTGTTTCATGAAGCGACTTCTGACCCTAGTGCTTTGGTCTAGCATGCTCACCGCACAGAGCAATCGCGGCGAGCTTCGTTTGAAGGTGGTCGATCCTGCCGGCCTGGGGGTAAAGACCAGCGTGACCCTGGTCAATGCGGGCGATCAGTATCAGAATCACTTGAGCACGGACGACGAGGGCGTGTTGGATGCGCAACGGCTTCCCTACGGCGTCTATCAACTCACGATTGAGCAAGCCGGCTACGTCGCGATCTCGGAAATTATCGATATACATTCTGCGGCGCCGGTGCAGCGCACGATCCAGCTCAAGCTGGCGCCCGTCAACGAAACCGTCACCGTAAAATCGGAGTCCACCTTGCTGGATACCGATCAGGCCGGATCGGTGAGCCAGATTGGATCGCAACAAATTAAGGACCGCCTGACGTCGCTGCCGGGACGCTCGATTCAGGACCTGGTGAACACGCAGCCCGGCTGGCTCTACGAAGGCAATGCCGTGTTGCATCCGCGCGGCTCGGAGTACCAGACGCAGTTTGTCGTGGATGGAATTCCGCTTACCGATAACCGCTCGCCGAGTTTCGGTCCGGAGATTGGCGCCAACGACGTCGATTCGATGACCATCTACACCGCCGGTTTTCCCGCCGAATATGGGCGAAAATTGGGCGGAGTTGTCGAGGTCAACACGCTGCGCGATCCCCAGCCCGGATTTCACGGGCAATTCGTTTTGTCCGGCGGCAGCTTCAATAGCGCGGGAATTTTTGCGCAGGGGCAATACACCTGGGGCAAGAATGTTCTCGGCTTCAGTGCCTCGGGCGCGCAGTCGGACCACTACCTGAATCCCGTGGTGCCGGAGAACTATACCAACAGCGGAACCATCGGCGATTTTTCGGTCAACTACCAGCGCGATCTGACTCCTAATGACCGGCTGAACTTCATCGGCCGCTATGAGCTTTCGCGCTATCTGCTCCCCAACGAGATCGTGCAGCAGACGTGGTGTTATGCGCCCGGCCAGACGCAGGGACCGCCATGCCAGCAACAGAATGCGAACAATTTCGAGACCATGGGAGTGGTCTCCTACCGGCACATCTTTTCGCCCAACGTAATCGCCAATTTTCGCGGCATGCTGCGCAACAATGGGAACGATTTCTACTCGAACGACCTCTCGACGCCGATCATTCTGTTCCAGCACAACTGGTTCAACGAAGGCTATTTCTCGGGAACGCTGACGGTCGATCACGGACGCAACGAATGGAAGATGGGCGTGGAGTCGGACAATACCTTCCTGCACGAAAACTTCTATTACCAGATCACCGATCCGTCGCAATTCGATCCCGATACCGCGCCCACGTTCAGCTTCCCCGGCGCCTATCCGAGCCAGGGCCAGCGTCCCGATCTTGAGCAAGCCGTATTCGTGCAGGACCTGATCCGCATGGGCAACTGGACGGCGAATCTGGGCTTGCGTTACGACCACTACCAGCTTGTAGTGAACAAGCAGGCGGTCGAACCACGAGTTGCGATCTCACGCTACTTTCCCGCGATCGGCTTGCTCGCTCACTTTTCGTTTGACCGCATCTTCCAGACACCATCGTTCGAGAATCTCCTCCTCGCCACATCGTTTGAAACGGCGTTCATCAATCCCGACATTCTGCGTTTACCGGTGATTCCATCGCAGGGCAACTACTACGAGGCGGGAGTTTCGAAGGCGTTCGCCAACAACCTGCGCATTGACGTCAATTACTACCTGCGCAGGGTGGCCAATTACGCCGACGACGACCAAATCCAAAATACGACGATCAGTTTCCCGATTGCATTCCAGAAGGCGGTCATCTATGGGGCGGAAGGCAAGATCACCGTGCCGCAGTGGCACAAGCTCTCCGGCTTCCTCAGCTATTCCTACATGGTCGGCAACGCGTGGTTTCCGGTGTCGGGGGGATTGTTTCTGGGAGACGACGCGCAGGCCGCGATCAGCCAGACTACAGGCCACTTCCCCGATTCGCAGGACCAGCGCAACACGCTCTTCACCCGCTGGGTCTATCAGGTCAAACCGCGCTTCTGGTTCGCGGGAGGAATTCAGTATGGCAGCGGCTTGCCCTTTGATTTTCAGGGAACCGAGCAGGAAGCGCTGCAGGAATACGGCCCGGAAGTCGTTAGCCGCGTCAATTTTGCGCGAGGCCGAATTGATCCTTCTTTACTGGTCAGCGCCTCCGCGGGCGTAGACGTGTACAAGTCGGATCGGATGAATGTTCGCTACCAGATTGACGGGCAGAACCTGACCAACACACTCAACCTGATCGACTTCGGCGGCCTGTTTTCGGGAAACGCGATTGGGCCTTCCCGCAGCGTTGCGATGCGCCTCAGCACGACGTTCTGACTACGGTTTGCCGAAGAGACGGAAGTATATCTTCAGGAGCTGCGAGCGGCCTTCCTGTGGTCGCGATTGCTGCCACTCCCAAATCTGCTGCTCCGAGGCGCGCAGGTGCTCGATGAAGTCGGCATCGCTGATGCGGCGGCGAGCCATCAGCTCGCGACGCTTCTGTCGCATGTCGCTGCGCCCGCTAAGCCCAGCACGTACTCCCCGGAAGTACGCCGCGATGCCCGCGTTGCGGATCGCAAACAGCATCCAAAAAGTTTGATAGGCCAGAACGCGCGGCAGCAAACCACGCAGTACCGGCTGCGGGTAGTCTTTGCTTAGCAGCCAAAGCTGGTTGCGGGTGAGGAGTTCGACAACGCGAGGATGGAGCGGCTCGCCCAAGGTTGCGCTGCCGATGTGATATCCCACAGCGTGGGGTGTATAAATGCCGTGGTAGCCGATGAGCTGAACGCGCAAGGCGAGATCGAGATCGTCGAGATAAGCGAAGAATTCAGGATCAAGGCCGCCCGCGTCGGCGAACGCCTCGCGACGATACAGTACGGCTGCGCCACATCCGGCGAGCACGGGCATCGGGCGGTCAAACTGGCCGTCATCGCGATCGAGATGCCCTAGCCTATATCCCGCTCCCGCCATCAGCATGGCGTCGCCGGCGCCGTCGAGATGCGTGCGCTGCGTAGCTCGCAGCAGCTTGCCCGTTGCAAAGCCTAGTTGAGGATCACCGTCGAGGGCGCCGACCAGCTTGGCCAGGTAGCCGGGCTCCAACTCGACATCGTTGTTGAGCAGCAGAATGTATCGCGATTCGGTTGCCGCCACGGCGCGATTGATCGATCCGGTTGTGCCCTCATTGTCTGGAAGTTCAATCCGGCGTGTGTTGCGGGGCAGGGGATCCGGCAGCATCTCGCCGGCCCGCGCCTCGTTTTCGATGACGACAATCTCCCACTCGTCGGCGGGAAGGGTTTGCTGTTGAATGAATTCAATGCAGCGTGCGGTCAGGTCAGGACGATGCAACGCGGGGATGGCGATGGCGACGGTCTTCACGCGGTCTTGCTGGGATTGTACACAGGAGCAGCGCTCAGGACGGTGCTATTGGCCAGGAGCAGCCGTCAGCAGCTTGCTTGCCGCTTGCTGCGCATGCTCGTAATTGTTGGTAAGCAATTTACCTTTTCGTAGCGCCTCTTCCGCCTCATCCTTCTTCCCGACCTGCTCCAGGGCGCGCGCCAGCAATAGATATCCCACATCGTAGGGCTGGATCTCCATGGCTTTCTGATAGGCGTTCGCCGCTTCAGCAGGGTCGTCCAATCGCTGCGATACCACCCCCAGGTCCATCCAGGGCTGGAAGCTCTTGTTATTCAATTTTACGGACTGTTCGAGACTGCTGCGGGCAGCCGCCAGGTCGCCCAGCTCGCGATAGGCGTGGCCCATGTTGCCGAAAGCCACCGCTCGCATGGCGGCGTTCTGATACGAAGCGTTATCGGTGAAGCGAATCACCTGCTTGTACTTTGTAATCGCCGCGGGCAGATCGCCTTCGCGCTGGTCATGGACGGCCAGGAACATAATGCCCGGCGGGTAGGATGGATTGATCTGGGCGGCGCGCACGTAGTGTGGCCAGGCCTCGTCATACTTGCCGGCCTTCTCCAGCGATTCGCCCCAATTGTCTTCCGCCTGAAAATTGTCCTTGGTAACTTCTGCGGTGTGTGCCCAGACGGTAACGTTGTCGTTCCAAAATCCGATTTGCCTATGCGTGAGCCCCGCCAGAATCAGCAGGACGATGCAAGCGGGAATCGCAATCCAACGAGAAGGTACGCGCCGGCTCGCGGCCAGATCAGCGACGCCCCAGCAGATCATGATGAACAATCCGACGAACGGCAGATACGCGTAGCGGTCGGCCAAAGCCTGTCGGCCGACCTGCACGATCCCGATCATCGGCACCAGTGTTCCCAGGAACCAGAACCATCCGACCAGTAGGTAGCGCCGGTCGCGCTGCCAGAGTACGAACGCTGAGATCAGTATCAGGACCAGCAGCGCCAGGCCGGCTTGCCATGCCGGCAATGACGTTCCGGGGTGGGGATACAGCAGCGCCAGGCGTGAAGGCCAGAACGCTTTGCCGATGTAGCGCACATAACTGACAACCGCGTTTTCACAACGCGTGAGCAGGGTGTAGTCGGGATTGAAGCCCCCACCCTCGCGCTGCGCCGCCACGGTGAGCAGCGCGCTGGCGGCGCTCATCAGGAGGAAAGGCACTTTCTCGATAAGCAGGAAGGATAAGGGCCGCTGTTCGCCATTCGCGCTTCGAGTTTCGCCGGAAAATTGCTCGTTGTTTTGTACTCGTTTCCCAGCAGAGATGCCACTCAAGGAATTCTGGCGAACGGCGAACAGCGAAGAGCGAAGAGCGATTCTTCCGAGCGGCCAGTAGTCCCACAGCAGCAAGACAAACGGGAAGGTTACGACTTGCGGTTTGGCCATCACGGCGAGCGCATAGAGAAAGATAACGGCGAGATACCTAAGGAGCCGTCGCTGCTTGTCGGACTTTGGCGCGCCGGTCGAAGGCGTCGTTGTGTACCAGTGATAAGCCCCGAGCGCGAGCAGGAAATACATCATGCTCAGCAGGTTCTTGCGCTCGGCGATCCAGACCACGGTTTCTACGTTAATGGGATGCAGTGCGAAGAGCGCCGCCACCATCCAGCTGCGGCCGGGGCACCCGGTGGCCCGCGCTAATATCCAGAACAGGAGCGCGACGTTGATAGCGTGCAGCAATACGTTATGGTCGTGGTGGCCGCTGGGATTGCCGCCGAACAGCTCGTAATCGGTAGCGTGAGACAGCCAGGTCAGGGGATGCCAGTTGGCGGCGTCGTAGGTAGTGAAGGCCCAGGTTATGGTCGACCAGCTGAGGCCAGCCTTCACGTGGTCGTTGGCGGTCACGTAAACGTCGTCGTCGTAGTTCACGAAAGGATGGTTGTGAACCGGCACGTATAAAGCGACGGTGATCAGCAGCAGAAGCAGGCCGGAAAGGAAAGCATGCCGCCCGATGAAGTCGGGCGCATCCGCCGCGCCCCGGGACTCACGAGTCGCAGGCGGACGGGCATGGGAGCGAGGCTGAGTTCGCGTTGAGGGCGCCATTTTCGGGATGCGAGCGCTGGCCGACGGAAGTTGTCGAAAGAATTCTATACCGCGTCACTGGTGAGCCGACAAACAAGAAGGGCGGCGCTGTGCACGCCGCCCGACATTCTGTAGATGGAACGAAGACTTAATCGCCGCTGTAGGCGACGGCAATCGCTTCTGCCTCCGCCGGCGCCGGCGTCTGGGCTGCGACTTCTTTTATGCGTGCGCCGCCCAGCTTGGGCAGCTTCACGTCCCAAACCAGCCCGAGCATTTCGCACGTCTTGATCGCATACCAGTTCAGATCGAACTCATACCACGCCAGCCCGTGCCTTGCCGACTGCGGATGGGCGTGATGATTGTTGTGCCAGCCTTCGCCGAAGCTGATGTAAGCGACCCACCAGAGATTGCGCGAGTCATCGGTGGTGGCGAAGCGCTTCGATCCCCACATGTGGGTCGCTGAATTCACAAACCAGGTGGAGTGCAGTAGGAACACGGTGCGCAGGAACAAGCCCCACATCAGCACCGACCATCCACCCAGTACCAGCAGCAATACGCCGACTACCGTGACCGGGACCCAGTGGTATTCGCTGATCCAAAGATGAAACTTGTCCTTGCGCAAGTCGGGAACGTAGGCCAGCAGCTCGGTACTCTTGTTGTGGAAGGTCTTGCCCAGGAGGATCCAGCCCATGTGCGCCCACCAGCCACCGTCGCGCGGCGAATGCGGATCGCCGGGCTTGTCGGAGAGCTGATGGTGGACGCGGTGCGTGGCGACCCAGAAGATCGGTCCGCCTTCCAGCGCCAGACATGCGCAGACGGTCAGGAAGTACTCAAACCACTTGGGGCACTTGTAGCCGCGATGGGTCAGCAGGCGGTGATAGCACATTCCGATGCCGAGGCTGCCCGCTACCCAATAGAGAAAGAGTGCGATGAACAGGGCCTTCCAGCTGAACATAAACAGCGCTGCGATGGCGCCTATGTGGAAGATAACCATGATGGAGGCTGTGATCCAATTGATACTGGTATCTTTTACCCGAGGTTGAGCGACGTCTGGCTGAGACATGATTCCCCTGACTAACCGTAGTTTCAATGCGGTGTATTCAGACTAACAAGTAAGGGGAGATCCGTTTGTAATACTTTTGTCAGAGAGCGGGGGTACGACGCTATTCGCGGCGGTTGTTCTCACCACGGGGGCACGGAGCGCACGGAGTTTCGAAGTCCTGATCCGGAAGAAATGATCAGGCTTGCGAACTGTCTCTTATTGCCTTTGCTGTTTTCTTCTCCGTGTACTCCGTGTACTCCGTGTACTCCGTGCCTCCGTGGTGATCCGGCTGCACGAACCATCGCAATGCTGGAGCTGAATCAGAAGTCCTTGTGATACCTGCCGTCCAGGCCGAAGCCGCCATTCTGGTCGCGAACGCCACTGACCGACCACTTGCGATTCAACTGATACTGCATCTGGACTGCCGAGTACTCGGTCGTGGTGACGTCGGTTGAGAAAGTCACAAACAGTTTGCTGGTGACGCGCTGGCGTACCGTGAGCCTAGCGCCCTGTTGCTGATTGGCGGTGGTCGCCCCCAGCTGTGGATCGAGCGAAATTTGCGAGACGCCGAGCGCCTTCTCCAAGCGACCTGTGACCTGGCTGCTTACCTGCGACGCAATCAGCGATTCCGCGCCCAGAGTTGTCGACTGCGATGGCGCGGCATTGGCCGCTTCCTCGGTGCTGCCGAACGCGACGAGATGAATGATATCGGCCTGCGCCAACGCCGGGTCGGAAGTGTAGTTGGTCTGCAGGCGATCGAGCGGCCCGCGGAAACGCATGGCGATGTTGTACTGCTGGATCGTGGTATTCACTTGCAGGTTGAGCACCGGCTCCGTCTGCACCGTGTTCACGAAGGCGATGGTGCCACCCTGGACGGTATACCGGTTGCCCAGCACGATGACATCGCCACCGGAAAGGTTCGCGCGTCCCACAATGACGGGGTCGTTGGCGGTGCCGATCACGCGCAGGTTGGCGTCACCCTGAATGCTCACGGTGGGACTCACCGCGTTCAGCTCCGAGGTTGAGCGCACCGCGATGTTGAGCCTCAGGTTGTCGGCGAAGCCCTGCGTCGGAGGTGGAGAGGCCACGCCGCTGAACTGGTTCGCAAAGGTCATCAGATCGAAGTCGGGGGTGAACGAGATGCTGTTGATGTTGATTTGGCCGGCCAGCAGCGCGGCATCGGTCGTGCCGCTCATCGTGAGGTTGAGCCCAAGATCACTGCGTACGGTTTGCGGATACAGCAAGCGCAGCCCATCGCCTTTCAGCGCTAGATTGAATCGCACCGCGGGGCGATAGGCGACGCCGCCGGAAGCCGTGATCATGCCACCGCCGACGTTGCCGCTAAATTGTGAGATGTCGATACGGTCGCGGCGCAGAATCAGAACGCCGTTACCTCTGGATAACCCCACCGGCGCGTCAGGCGTGGAGAAGCCGGCATTCACGATGCGAATCTGGCCCTCGACGTTTTCCGCGGGATTGTGTCCTGCGGCATTGATGTCGAATTGAAGCTGGCCGCTGCTGGCAATTGCAGGGTCGAAAATTTCGGCGATGGCCAGATCGACCGCACCGTGCACGCTGAGCGTGGAGGGACCGTTGCCGCTCAACGGCATCTTGCCCTGGAAGCTCACATCAGTTTTGGTACCCCTAATCTCGCCCGGCCGCAGGGATAGCACACCATCGACGTAATCGGCTTCAATCGGCTTAACCGAGGCAATCTGCAGGTCGGCCGGGGGCGCACCGGGGGTCGCGACCGCGCGATAGTTCACCGCCAATGTTGGGACGCGCACGTGAGCTTCGAGCAATGCTTTGTTCTTCAGCGGACCGCGAACCGTGGCGTGAATTTCCGTTTGTCCGCTGACGTTGGCGGCTTGCGATGGCGCGTACGCCGCGAGTATCGGCTGCAACGGAATCACCGGCGTGTCGAGCGCGATGTCGGCATAGTAGTCGCCGGTAAGAGCGACGTTGCCATGAGCCTTCAGTGGAGTATCGGCGACTGCGGATGAAAGATTGAACGCGGCCGTGTGATTGGTGATATTGCTCTGGAAATTCACGTCGCGAATCTGCTGGTTCTGTACGGTGAGCTGCGGAATGGTGAGCGACGCCGTCGCCTGCGGATCCTTGAGCGTGCCGCGACCGCTGGCATTCAGGTTCACGACGCCGCTGACCTGCAGGTTGCGCGCGCGCAAACTCTGCAGTTGCTCAAGATGAATGTTCGCCGCCTGCAGCACCGCATTGTAGCCTTCCTGCCTGGGATAGTAGGTGAGCTGTCCCGTCGCCGTCCCGGCGCCGATTCGTACCAGCAGATTGCTGTGAACCGCATCGCCGGTGCCGTTGAAATGAACCTGAGCTAGTTGCACCGGTTCGCCGTCGATGTTCGCGTTGCGCAACGTCACATCGCCCTGGCCGATGGGATTGAGCTGCGACCCATGGGCCACGATGTTCGCATTCAACGTGCCGCTCACCGGAGTCGAGAGATTGGCCGCGCGCGCCAGTGGCCCCACAGCAACCTGATTGGCGCTGATCTTCGCGGTGAACGGACTGGTCGGAAGATGCGACCAATCGTGCAGTCCGGTTTGCAGATTGAACGCGACGCGTCCTTGCTGGTCCGCAAGTTCGAGATCGCCATTCTGCAGGCTGACGCCGGACGGGCTGGCATGCAGGCTGGTACGAAGCACGCGGAACGACGTCCCGCGCACGTCAACGTTATGGGCATTCAGCTGACCTGCAATCTGCGGTGCACTGGTTGAACCCCGCACCGTACCATCAAATGACGCGCTGCCGTGAAGGTCCAACGGTTGCGCGGGCGGGCTGAAGATGTCGGCGACAGATTCCAGCTCGCGCAGATCGTTCGCCTGCAAATGAACGTTGAGCGCGGAATGCTGGCTCACCGTGCCATCAAGCGTCAGCGAAGTCTGCGGCATTTGCACGTAACTCTTGTTCAGCGAGATTTCCTGGGTGCGACCGTCGTAGCGAGCGTGCACCTCAGCATTCAGGGGTACGGCGCCGGGGTTGGCGTTTGCAGGGCCGCGCGCAGGAGAGACATTGGCCTTGGCCATCGCATCGGCGTGCAGCAGGAGGTTCTTGATGCTGCCGGTCCAGGTCGCTTCCGAGTTGGCGTTCATCTGCCCGGAAATCGCGACCGGCTTGAGACTGCTGGAATTGGCGATGGCCTTCAAGTCGGCAAGCGAGATGCCACGAAGCGAGGCCACCACGCGCCCTTGCTGATTACCGGTCACATCGCGAATCGTTGCATTCGCACGAAGACTTCCGCCTAGCAATTGCGCGCTCACGCCGCGCAACTCTGCATTGCCGTCGGCGAAGGTGTAATCGGCATCGAGATCGCGAATGTCAGTTCGCAAGCTCGGCGTGCGGACTTGCAGCAAGCGGCTGCGAATGCTGCCTTCGAGCGACGTCGTATCCAGTGCCGGCCGCCCGGGAACGCTGTTGTAATCCGCAGTGCCGTTCACCACCATGACGCCGTTGGGTACGGTGGGCTCGCGCAGAATGTTACGCAGCTCGCCCAGGGCAAGAATGACCACATATTTTGCATGGACCTGCGGGCTGGCATAGTTGTCGAGCGAAGCGTTGAGCAGCACCTGCGACTGGCCGCTGGCCAGCTTGACGTTGGTCAGGCTCATGCCATCGCGGCGGACATCGAACTGCGCCCTGAGGTCGTGCGCCATCGGCTCGTAGCTTCCGTACTGAAGATGTCCATTGCTGTACGCCAGCGTGCCCACGTACTTGCCTTTGTCGGCCGGGCTGTAGTTGGACTGAAACTCCACATTGTTCAGGTCGGCATAGAGCGGCGTCTCGCGATCGTTGTAGTACACGACGCCGCGGTCGAGCACGATGTGGCGAATCGCCAGATCGAAGACGTTGCTATTGGAGTTGCCGCTGGACTGCATGCTGGGCACATTCGTCTGCCCGTTAGGAGCGACGATCAAGTCGGCGACCGGATGATCCAGGTTGACCTTATCGAGGTTCCACTGGCGATGCAGAACGGAGATGACGCGCACGCCTAATCCAATGTGGTCGACCTGCAACAGAGGTTGGCCGGCGCCCGGGCCAACGCCGTAAACCGTTAAGCCGTAGAGATCGAGGCCCAGATTGTGAAAACTGAGCGAGAAATTCTGCAGCTGCACGCGAGTATTCAGCGCCGCGCTGGCCTTGGTTTGCGCGAGGCTCAGAACGTAGTTATGAAATCGCTGGCTGTGAACCAAAGCGTAGACGCCGATTGCGATTACTACGATCAGAGCCGCGAGGATCCCGCCGATCCAGGCTACGACGTGGTTCCAGCGAGCACGCTTGCGCGGTGGTATCAGATACGGTTTCTCAGGTTCTTGCGGCGGAAGTCCAAAATCACGAATAGCCATGACTAAAATGCCTGCCCCAAAGTGATGAAGTACTGCGTGGGATTCAATCCGGGCACCGGATTCAGGTTGTGGCCGATGTCGATGCGAATCGGCCCCACCGGTGTCGCGTAACGAAACCCGACGCCGACACTGTTGCTGTAGAGCGAGGTGAAATCATGAAAGCCGATGGTCGGAAAAACGTTGCCGCCATCGTAGAAGGTCACGATGCCCAGGCCTTCTTTAATCGCGTTGAGCGGGAACCGAAGTTCGGTGTTCAAGATCAGGAGTTCGTTGCCGCCGCGCGGCACGGTGATCTTGCTGCAGGTGGCGGGGTCGCTGGGATTGCCGCAGACCGGGATGACCTCCTGCGGCCCTGCACCATCCAGCGGAAAACCACGCAATGTGCTGCCGCCGCCGGCGAAGAACGCCGAGCTCAGCGGAACCTCGCTGCCGTTGAAGGGCTGCTCCAGGCCAACGCGAATGCTGTTGGCCCAGATGATGCCGGTCTGATGGAGGTTCTTGTAATACGCGGTCTGGCCAAGAAACTGGGCGAAGCTGAAGTTCGATCCCAGCCAGTACGGGCTGATGCCAACCTGATAGTTCTGGTAGATGCCCTTGTGGGCGTCGAGCACGTTGTCGCGGGTGTCATGTACCCACGTCGCCGAGACCGTCGACAGATGAACGTTCAACTGGTTCGGCGGCACCAGCTCCGGGATCAGCAGGTTGCTGATGCGCGTGAGCTGAAAATTGTATTGCAGGGAAAGATGGGTGGTTCTGCGCGCTTGCGCGGTCTTGCCCAGCGCTCTTTGGAACTGGTAGCCAAGGCTACCCAGGCGATCGGTGAAGATCGGGTTCTCCTCATTGTGCTCGCCGGAGAGAATGGCGCTGCTGCGCCACTGCGTGCCGAGAAAATACGGATCGGTGTAGGTGAGCGTGCCGCGCTGGTCCAGGCGTCCGGCGAAGGCGCTGAAGTTCAGCGTCTCGGCGCGGCCGCGCATGTTGCGCCGCGTGTATTCGAAGGTGCCATCGGGTCCCCAATACGTAGCCTGACTGGTTTTGAAGTTGGACGGCAGGCCCACTGGAGGGAGGCCGGGCACCGCGACAGTGCCGCTGGGGATCGCGCCTCCGCGATTGAACACCTGAAAGCCGAAGCCATAAACGATGGAGTTTCGCTTGCTCTCGTGAACCTTGACCACGACATCTTCGTTGGGCTGGTCGGTGATGGCGCGCTTGGGATCGACTTCCGCCCAATCGAAGATGCCAAGGTTATATAAGCGGCTCTCGGAACTCAGCATATCGTTGTAGCTGAGCGGCTGGCCGGGCTTGATCTTCACCTGGCTATTGATGAGCGACTGCTGCGTGTGCCCGCGGCCGTCGGTGATGATGGTGGCAGTCCTCACCTGTGGGCCTTCACTGATCTGGTACACCACGTCCATCTGGTGCGGCTCGCCGGGCACCGGCTTGGCGCTGGCGCGGAAGCCGGCGTTCAGGTACCCCGATGTCAGATAGTGCGCCATGATCAGGCTACGGTCCTTGGCCAGCAGGTCCTGCGAATAAGGCTTGCCGGGGCCGAGGTTCAACCCGTGCGGCGCCAGTTGCGTTTCCGCCACGGTGTTGTTGCCTTCGATGGTGAGATTGCGCACCGTTGTGAGCGGGCCTTCCGTCACCTGAAAGACGATGTTGATCTTCCCGTCGGTAGCGCTGACGTTCGGCGTCACCTGCGCTTCGCTATATCCCGCAGCTTTATAGGTGTCGGTCAGGTTCTTCGCGCTGGCGCGCACCAGTTGCTGACTGTATTTTCCGTGCGAGAAAAACAACCAGCTCGCCTCTTCGACGCTGACATGCGGTTGCAGCTGCTTGCTGCTCAAATGACGGTTGCCCTGGAAGGCGACTTCCTTCACCTTGAAGCGGCCATCCTTGTGGATGTCATAGACGATCGACAAGCCCTGCGGCGTCTGGTTCTGTGTCACGTCGACCTTGGCGTCGAAGTAGCCCTTCTTCTGGAAGTACGACAGGATGTTCTGCTGGCCCTCGCGAATCAGCTCGTCATTCACGGTGTTCTCGGCGTCAATGGGAACGAGGTTGCGCAGCGTGCGCTTCCAGATGTGCGCTCCAGTGGTCGCAACTTTCACGACCGGGCCGGTCTCAATGTGGAAGGTGATGTCGGCGCGGTTGGTGTTAGCGTCGTACTCCGCCGAGACCAGCTTCACGTCACCCGCGACGTAGTTCTGACCGGTCAGCGCGGATTGCATATACTTCGTCGCGCCCTGCAGGCGCGAATAGGAGTACGTCAGACCGGGCTTGAGGGAGTCGCCGCGCAGCCGGGCCATCACCGAGCGCAGTTTCTTCTGCAGGTACGCGGTCTCTTCCGGAGTGGAGCCTTCCAGATTGATTTGCCCGAACTTGGCCCGTTTATCGAGATCGGTCTTGAAAAGTACATTGACCAGATCGTGTTCTTTATCTTCGTCGAGTTCGGAGTGCACTTCGGCCTTGAAGTAGCCGTGCTGGCGGAAGAACTGTACCAGGGCGTCTTCAGCTTGGCTTACATCATTCGCCGAGTACGGCATTTGCGCGTTGTAGTTCGCTACCTGCAGCAGCCGGGTGTAGCTGAACTGCTTCAGCGCTCCCGGAAACTGGTGCATGCCCACGTACATCGCCGGGCGCAGAACAAACGTGACCTGCACGCCTTCAGCCGACGGCTGCAAGTCGACATGCACGTCACGAACCCCGGTCTCATGCTTCAGGGCGGCGACGCTGGCGTCGACCTCTTGCTTCCTCAAGGGCTTGTTGGGATGGACAGCAACGTCTTTGGCCACGCTGTCGAAGGTCACGTCGGGCCGGCCGGCGATGTCGACGGAGGAGACATTCTGGCCGACGTAGGAGTCAACTCCCAGGCTGGGAAACGATTGCGCGCGGCCGGTGGCGCAGAACACGAAAAGGTAAGCCATGCCCGCCAGAGATGCCGTGATTAGTGGAAATGACAATCGGACCGGCATAAGCCCCGGCGCCGCCTCCAGGATCGTTCGTACCCGCAATCAACGGTTGGATGCGAATTCCTGATCGGGTGAGGCTTAGGGGCGCCGTCGGATCGGCAAAATGCAACAAAGGAGCAGGGTTGTAAAATACGAATCGCTCGTTCCAACCAGATTAAGGCCTGATGACTTTGCAACAGCATTCCTCCACCATTTCACGCTGGATTCGCCGGTCGATAAGTCTATGTCTATTGCTGTTGCTGGCTGGTGCGCCATGCCCGGCGGGTGATCAGAGCGCTGCTCCCACCGTTTGTACAGATTGCATACGAGCGAACCTTAGCTATCTCGCCGGACCGGAGCTTCACGGCCGCGGCAGCGGTACCCAGGACGAATACAACGCCGCGCTTTACATCGCGCGCCAGCTGCGCGGCTACGGGCTGGCGCCGGCGGTGGGTGGGGTTTACGTGCAAGTCGCCAACGTCAAGGCCTCTAACGGCGACGTTTCGCATACCTGGAATGTACTGGCAAAAGTCGATGGCACGACCGAAGCGTCGCAGATTGTCCTGCTCAGCGCGCATCTTGATCACCTCGGCGTGCGAAAGGGCAAGGTCTATCCCGGCGCCGATGACGACGCCTCGGGCACGGTCGCGGTGATGGAGCTGGCACGGGCTCTGGCGGCCGGGCCGCGACCGCGGCGCACGATCATATTCGCGTTGTGGGGGAGCGAGGAAAAAGGCCTGGTAGGCGCGCGCTACTTCTTGAAGAACCCGACCTTCGACTTGCATCGCATCATCGCCAACCTGGAGTTCGAGATGATTGGCCGCGCCGACCCCAGGGTCAAGCCCGAGCAGCTCTGGCTGACCGGATGGGAGCGCACCAATCTTGGACCAGAGCTCGCCAAACATGGAGCCAATCTGGTCGAAGATCCGCATCCGCAGCAGCACTTCTTCACCCGGTCGGACAACTACGCCTTGGCGCTCGACGGCATCGTGGCGCAGACGGTATCCAGCTACGGCTTGCATAGCGATTATCACCAGCCGACCGACACGCTGGACAAAATCGATTGGGAGCATCTGGATCGTGCGATCGGGTCGATGATTGCGCCCATCGAATGGCTGGCCAACAGCACCTTCACCCCGCAGTGGCGGCCAGGTCAGCGGCCGTAGCCGATGGTGGATGAGCCGGTTCCCGGCGGGCATAATTCCCGAACTGGATTTTTCGCGAGTTTCTATCATCCCCAGCGGGAGGAATTGAGGCCGGTTCAAGGCCATCAAGCCGATATGCTGAGCAGAAGGACTTTGCGTCCTGCTTTCAGTCTGACCCTCAGATCGGAAGTTGAATGGCTGCTCTCGTCGAGCATGTGGAAACGGATACGGAAACCCTGGCCGCAGCCGCCCCAACGACCGGCAGCGGAGACCCAGGCAAGGCATGGCGCGACGAGGAGAGCACCTCGGCCTCGCATGTGGCAAAGCTAGCTTCTGATAGCGGGCGCCGCGCCGTCGTCACGCTCGCCCTCTCCTTCGCAATCCTGATTCTCGCCATGGTGGTTGTTGGGTGGTGGATGAGCTGGCGCATCATGGCCGCCGACGCGCACCTGGAGAAAAATCTCCGCAGCAGGACGGCCACGCTGCAAATGGTTTATGGCGCGTTGCACTACTCGAGCGAGAACAGCAGAATCATCGTGGAGATTTTGCTGCAGAAAAACGTGTCCCCGGAACTGCTGGCGCACAGAGTAGAAAACAGCAACAAGATAACGGCACTCATCAGCGCGATAGAAGCCAATTGCGACAGCGATCAGGAACGGAAGCTCGTGGCCACCGCCAAGTCGACCAGGGCCAGGTATGTTAACGGTTATCGGCGCGCGCTCGGTCTGGTGGACGGCAAGAATAACGATCTTGCACGAGCGGTCGTGATCAATGAAGCCGCCCCGGCTTTCTTCGTCTACCACAGCGCGCTGGAGGATATAGCGGGCTTTGAGCTGCAGCAGATGGGCGCGGCCACGGAACGCGCCACCCAGCACGACATGACGACGCGCCGCATCGGGCTGGCGCTGCAATGGGTGGCGGCATTACTGACGGCGGCCATCGCGGTGTTTACAACCTGCCGAATCGCGAGGGATATGAGAATCCGCGCCCACATGCAATCTGAGGTAAGCAGGTTGAATGCTCAGCTGGAGCAGAGGGTGGCCGAGCGCACCCGGGAATTGGGCCTTGCGAAGCGTCAACTGCAGGCGTCTCTGGCAGAAACGCGGGACTATGCGGGAGAAATTGAGGCGGTTAACGAGCTGGCCAAACTGCTTCAGTCGTGTCTCACCCTGGACGAGGGGCGGCAACAGGCGGCAAAGGTGTTGCAAAGTTTTTTCCCCTCGGGGGCGGTCCTGATGGTGAATGCCTCGGGCAATCAGCTGGAGGTGGCGTTCAGCTGGGGAACCGACACCGGGCGGCCCGGCCCATTTTCGCCGGAAAGCTGTTGGGCCCTGCGCAAAGGCGAGACGCACTTTGCCGGCCCACACTGTAACAACCCGGTTTGCGGCCACTCTGATGAGCACCGGCCGGGTTGCCATCTTTGTATTCCAATGGTTGCGCAGGGCGCTTCGGTAGGCGTGCTCAGCATTGACGACCTCTGCTTCTGCAATGGACGCCGCCAATCGAATGGCTGCGAACGCAGGCTGAAACTGGCGAAGACCCTGGCGGAGCAGATTTCGCTGGCCTTCGCCAACCTCACTCTACGCGAGACCCTGAAGTATCAATCGGTGCGGGATCCTCTTACCGGTTTATTCAATCGCCGCTACATGGAAGAGGCGCTGAACCGCGAACTCCTCCGTGCGGCAAGAAAAGCGACACCAGTCTCGGTGGTGATGCTCGATATTGACCACTTCAAGCGATTTAATGATACCCATGGACACGATGCGGGCGACATGGTTTTGCGGGAATTTGGATCGCTGCTTCGGTTGCAGGTCCGCGGCGGAGACTTCGCCTGCCGCTACGGAGGCGAGGAATTTCTGCTCATCATGAGCGAGACGGACAGCGAGACGGCCTGCCAGCGGGTGGAGACTTTGCGCGCGCGCGTGGCCACCATGCCGGTGCGGCTTCGAGGCGAGACGCTAGAACCCATTACCCTGTCTATGGGGGTGGCTGAGTTCCCGACCCATGGCAACTCAGCCGACCAGATGATCAGCGCCGCCGACGGTGCACTGTATCGCGCCAAACGCGAAGGTCGTGACCGGGTAGTCGTTGCGGAGTAGACGTGGAAATGATCGGGCTACGCAAATTCTATCGGCGATCCGTGCGTAGCTTCTCGCTACCGAGAACCGCGGGAGGAGAACTGTCTCTCAGGCCTTAGCCTCCTCCAGTTCCTGTGACAGGCTCTCCCATTCTCCCATGAGGCTTTCCAATTCGCTGCGGCGTTGGTTCAGCAGCTCGGTCCACTTCGCGGTTGCCTCTGCACTGACAAACGACTGCAGCTCGCGCTCGCATTCGGCAATGCCATTCTCCAGCTCCGCAATACCTGTCTCGATCTGCTGATGGCGGTCCTGCATTTGTTTCAGCTTGATGGGATTAATGCGCTTCTTCGTCTGCGTCTTCTGCTCGTTGTATCCTGGGACGTCTGACAATGTGGGAGCCCAGCCTGAAGCAGCGTCGCCGTTCGAGGAATCTTCGCCCGCAGCCTCACGCTGCTTGCGCCATAAATAGTCTTCGTAATTGCCGGGAAATACCTCGATCCGGCCATTGCCGATCTCAAAAACGCGCGTCGCCAGCTTATCGATGAAATAACGGTCGTGCGAAACGAAGACCACCGTGCCGTTGTACTTTTCCAGCGCCTCCAGCAGCACGTCCTTGGCACGCATGTCGAGATGGTTGGTGGGCTCGTCCAGCAACAGGAAGTTCGAAGGATGCAGCAGCATGCGAGCCAGCGCGTAGCGATTGCGCTCCCCGCCGGAGAGCACACCGATCGGCTTGAAGACGTCGTCTTCGGAAAACAGAAAGCAGCCCAGCACGCCGCGCAGCTCGGTGATCGATTTCTGCGGCGCGACATCGGAAAGGTCGTCCAGCATGCGGCGTGAGGGATCGAGTTCCTTGTACTGGTCCTGCGCGAAATAATCGGGATCGACATTGTGGCCGAGGTTCAGCGCGCCTTCGGTCAACGGCTCAATGCCGGTCAGCAGCTTGATAAGCGTCGATTTGCCCGCACCGTTCACGCCGACGAGCGCGATGCGGTCGCCGCGCTGAATCGTGAAGCTCCCCTCGCGAAACACTTCCTTTTCGCCGTAGCTCTTGGCGACGTCCGTTGCCTCAACCACTAGCCGGCCGCTGGGCTTCGGCTGCGGGAAAGTGAAGTGGATGGTCCGCTCGTCCGGTGGAATCTCGATGCGCTCGATCTTTTCGAGCTCTTTGATGCGGCTCTGCACCTGCTTGGCCTTCGTAGCCTGATAGCGGAAGCGGTTGATGAAGGCCTCGAGCTGCTCAATGCGGTCGCGCTGGTTCTTATAGGCGGCCACCAGCGAGTCCCGGCGGTCCTGCTTCTGCTGCAGATACTTTTCGTAATTGCCGCTATAGAAATGAACGCCCTTGTTCCAGATTTCGGCGATGCGATCGACGGTCACGTCAAGGAAGTAGCGATCGTGGGAGATGAGCACATAGGCGAAGGGATATTCGAGCAAGTATTGCTCAAGCCAGTTGCGGGTTTCGAGGTCGAGATGGTTCGTGGGCTCATCCAGCAGCAGCAGGTTCGGCTTCGAGAGCAGCAGCTTGCCGAGCGCAATGCGCATCTGCCAGCCGCCGGAGAACTCTTCGGTGTAGCGCGTCCAGTCCTCTTTGCGGAAGCCGAGCCCATCGAGTACGGTGCCGACCTGCGAATCGAGGGCATAGCCGTCCTTAACGCGGAACTCGCCGGAGATGCGCTCGTAGCGATCGGCGACCTGAGCGTATTGGTTAGACGTGGGATCGAGCTCGCCCATCTTGTGCGCCAGGTCTTCCATCTCTTGCTCCAGCCCGCGCAGGTTAGAGAAGACCGACATGCACTCGTCGAAGACCGTCCGCCCGGAAAGCTGCAGGCCGTCCTGCGGCAGGTAGCCGAACGTCGTGTACTTGGCGGAAATCAGCGAGCCGTAATCGAGCGACTCGAGGCCGGCGAGGGTTTTCAGGAGCGTGGATTTTCCCGTGCCATTGGCGCCCACCAGTCCGACGCGCTCGTTGGGAGTGATGAGCCAGTCAAGATTTTCGAAAAGCAGCTTGGGGCCGAAGCGCTTGCCGGCAGAGGAGAGTTGAATCATGACAGCGGATGACTATCCACGGTAGAGCGGGCCTTCAGGCTCGCGTCAACAATTCCCATTCAAACCAAAGCCGGCTTTAGCCGGCGACAGGGTCCTTTTCAATTTCAATGCAGTGCCGCCGGGCTAAAGCCCGGCTCATCCCAACTGGTGCGGCTAGACGCGAACCTAAAGGTTCGCTCTACCTAGTTGCCCTTCGTTTAGTGCTGCTAGACGTGTACCTAAAGGTTCGCGCCAACTCAGTTGCTCTTTTTCTGCCCCTTCAGAATTCTCTCGTCGATCGGCTTGCGCCCGGCGAAGCCTTCCTGCATCCCGTGCCAGTGGGTGATCGCTTTCTCGCCCAGCTTCCAGCACAGCAGGATCACGTCGTCACCGACGACGCAGGGGAAGTCGAGCAAGCCGATATCGAGGTCTTTTACCTGCACACCGGTGGCGTCAATTTCGGCGACCGCGTCTTTGGCTTTCTGCAGCGCTTTCTCGCGCTCGGCCTTGCGGCGGGCAACTTTGACGATATCGACCAGCGTTCCGCCATTCAGGAAAATACGGTTGGCCAACTCCTGCTGTTCGGCATCGACTTCTTCGATCAAGGTCTTGGCGGCAATCGCCGAGCGCAGCAGCGATTCCAGGACCGGCAACAGAGTTTCGGCTTCGGCGACAGTAAAAGTTCGAGCCATATCGATCCCGTTCTCTTCCAGACTGGCCAAAGTTCGCGCCGTCTGGCGCTCCATTACCCGACGGCGATGGGCCCGCAGGTCTGACCAATACCGCGGGATGCGCCGCAGAAATTTCTCACGAGGACGTTTGCGGATGATCACTGTATCTCTAACATCCTATCAAGAGCCGCGCGCGCCCACATCTTGACATTATTTTTTACTGTTATCTGGTTAACGACGTTGCCGTCCACCAGATTCTCCAGCGCCCAGCAGAGATGCTGCGGCGAAATGCGAAACATGGTCGTGCAAAGGCATCCCGAGTTGTCGAGTGTGATGACGCGCTTGTCCGGATTCTCCCTCGCCAGGCGGTTAATCAAGTGAATTTCCGTGCCGATCGCGAACGACGACCCCGACGGCGCCTGCTGCACGCGCTGGATAATGTGGTCAGTCGAGCCGATATCGTCGGCCTTCTGGCAGACCTCCCAGCGGCATTCGGGATGAACGATGACCTGAATGCCGGGATAGGTCGCGCGCGCTTTGTCCACGTGCTCCGGCAGAAAGCGCTGATGGACTGAGCAGTGGCCCTTCCACAAAATCACTTTGGCTTTGCGCAGGCGCTCGGCGGTCAAGCCGCCCTGAAGCAGGTAGGGGTCCCACACGACCATGTCGTCCAGCGAAATGCCGCGAGCGAATCCCGTGTTGCGGCCCAGGTGCTGGTCCGGCAGGAAGAAGAGTTTCTCGTTGCGGCCGAAGCCCCAATGAAACGCACCTTTGGCGTTGGAGGATGTGCAGACCAACCCGCCGCGTTCGCCACAGAACGCCTTAATCGCCGCGGTCGAATTCATGTAGGTGATCGGCGTGATGCCGTTGCCTTCGTCATCGGTAAGCCCGAGCCTGACGAACTGCTCCCACGCGTCTTCCACCTGGCCGATCTCCGCCATGTCGGCCATGGAGCAGCCGGCGTTGAGGTCGGGCAGAACCACGGCTTGGCCGGGACGCGCCAGAATGTCAGCGCTCTCCGCCATGAAGTGCACGCCGCAGAACACGATGTAGCTGCCCCGGGCCTGCGCGGCCATCTGCGACAGGCGGTAAGAATCGCCGCGATAATCGGCGAAGCGCACCACTTCGTCGCGCTGGTAATGATGTCCGAGGATCACGCATTCGTTGCCCAACTCCCGCCGGGCTGCGGCAATGCGCTCATCCATCGATCGATCGGGAAGAACGAGGTAGTTTTCAAGCGAGCAGGAAACTGCTTCGGTTACGGGTGCTGTAGCCATCTTCTTGTCTCTGCCTTCAGTCCCGGCGGCATGACTCCGATGTAGTTGGAAGCACGTCCCGGAACGGGGATGTTGAAAGCTGACTCGCTGCTCCAGCAGATCCACTTGCTCGCCGTGGCGAACCCGACCTGCGGGGATGTTGAAGCTGTGAGTTGACGCTTCTGTAATCTCAGTTCATTCGATGACCGCACTATCGCGTACGTTACAAAAACGAGAACCGCGTCCAATGACGCGGTGCAAAGTCTCTGGCTGCAGTGACGGTAGGCATCGAACAACTACATTGTTACGCTTAGGTGAAGAATAAGCAACCGCAGCGTAGGGCCGGCACGGAATTTGTACCCGCTCCAGGAAAGTAGATACAACGTATCTACTTTGGTGCTAATCTCGGTTCGGAGGGTTTGTGCGCGCGCGCAAAATCGTAAAGTGGGGAAACAGCATGGCTGTCCGGATTCCCAAGGTCGTGCTTCGCGACGCCGGGCTGCAAGAAGGCGACACGCTGATATTTGGGGCCAAGAACGGAACGCTTGTGGCGAAACCTCTCAAGAAGAAGCCGGTTCTTGAGGATCTAGTGGCACGCATCACTCAGGAAAACGCACATGAAGAAGTCGACTGGGGCCCCGCAAAAGGCAGGGAATTCTGGTAAAGCAAGCCTACGTCCCGGAACTAGGTGATCTCGTTTGGCTAACATTCGAGCCGCAGGCTGGACATGAGCAGTCCGGCCGGCGCCCCGCCCTCGTTCTTAGTCCGCGCATATATAACCAGAGAGCCGGACTGGCAATCGTCTGCCCGATTACTTCGAAAATTAAGGGCTATCCCTTCGAAATCCCGATCGAGAGCCGTCGCGTGCAGGGAGCGATCTTGTCCGACCAGGTCCGTAGCATGGACTGGAGGGCACGCCACTTTGCCTTTATCGAACATGCTCACCCTGACACACTCGAAGCGGTAAAGCTATCGCTCGCGGCGCTGTTACGAATCGAGTAAGGTTGGCGGTGCGGGAGTTCACAATTCCAGACCGGCTCATCCGCCAATGTGCACCATCGTCCGCGACGCCGGCATAAAGCCCGGCTCGCCGATATGGTGGCGCGCTTCCTTCTGGTCGACCGTCTCGCGAATGAAGTCGGCGAGTTCGTCGTCGCCGGCGCCGTCCTGCATTCGCGCAGCAAGGTCGTGCTCGCGCACCGAGAACAGGCAAGTGCGAATCTTACCGTCAGAAGTCACGCGCACCCGGCTGCAGTGTCCGCAAAAAGGATGCGAGACGGGAGCAATGATGCCGATCTCGCCAATGCCGTCTTCGAAAAGGTAACGCCGCGCGGTCTCGCTCCCAAGCTGTCCAAGTTCGCGTAGCGGCATGAACTCCGCCATCTTTTCGAGAATCTCTTCCAGCGGGACGACAATCTCCGGCGACCACACGCGGTCCTCTTCCAGCGGCATGAATTCGATGAAGCGAACCACGACCCCTTCGTCGCGCGCAAACCGACCGAACGCGGTGATCTGGTCGTCGTTGAAGCCGCGCAGCAGAACGCAATTGATCTTGACGGGATTCAAACCTGCACGCTGGGCCGCATGCACACCCGTCAGCACCTTCTCATAACCGTTCGGAACACGCGTGATGCGCGCGAAGCGTTCCGGCTCGACCGCGTCCATCGAGACGGTCACGCGCGAAAGGCCGGCGTCAGCCAGCGGCTGCGCCAGCTCGGCCAGCAGGTGACCGTTAGTCGTGATGGCGATGTCGAGTGGTTCGCCGTCAATGGTGTTCATCCGCGCAAGTTCGTCCACCATCTCCACGAGTCCCTTGCGCAGCAGCGGCTCTCCACCGGTGAGACGAACTTTCGTAATTCCAAGTCCGACAAACACGCGCGCGATGCGCAGATAATCGGCGATCGGCATCTCCGGGAACTGCGGGCCATCACTGCCGGAGCGGCAATAGACGCACCTGTAATTGCAGCGGTCGGTGATGGAGATGCGGAGATCGCTGATGCGACGGCCGTGTTTGTCGTGGAGTAGCACGCTGTTCGCTCTACGCTTTTCGCCAGAAGGTCGGTGCCCCAGGTTCGCGTCCTTCGGTTGGACGTTAACCTTGGCCCACGTTAGCCCAAAAGATGGGCGAACGTCGGGCGCCGACTGACGGCGAAAGCGATTCGTTCAAGTGTGCAGGAAAAGAGGCGAGACGCAAGCGCACGAACGCGCGCTGCGGGTCGTTTCCTTTCCAAGCACGGGAGGCGTGGACGTTTCCCTCCACACCCTCGGCCCTGCCTTTCAGCGGGACACCGCCGCCGCAGCCATCGGTATGCCATTAGGCCGCGGAGGTCGGAAACAATAAGTCAATTATATGATGATGCTCGCGTGTACGAGGCGGCAGATATTCCGGGGGAATCAGATTGCTGCCATGGGTCGTCTCGCGGGCTTCAGCCCCTGGCGCCTCGGCGAGGACAAAGCTGTCGCCGACTGAAGTCGGCTTTCAACTCAAACATGCGCAGATCGGCACGACTGAAGTCGTGCCCTGATACAAGTCTCATCTTGCTAACTGCTAATTGCTGAGTGCTAACTGCTAATTGCTAACTGCTGCCGCTCACATACCCTCGTAGTTCGGCCCACCGCCGCCTTCAGGCGGAACCCAGGTAATGATCTCGTAGGGATCCATGATGTCGCAGGTTTTGCAATGGACGCAGTTGGAGGGATTCAGGTGGATCTCGAGCCCGCTGGGCGTGTCCGTCGCCTCGACCATCTCGTACACGTTGGCGGGGCAGAAGTTCTTGCAGGGATTGCCGAACTCCTTCACGCAGCGCTCGTTGCAGATGGTCGTATCGTGAATAACCAGGTGTGCGGGCTGATCTTCCTCGTGCTTGGTTCCAGAGTGATAAAGATCGGTCAGCTTATCGAAGGTCAGCTTGCCATCGCCCTTGGCCGGGCCAAGCAGATGCGCGCGAGCTCCTCCGTCCGCCGGCAAATCCGTCAATCTCTGCATGCGACGATGTCCAGCCTCGCCGGCATAGCGGGAATGCAGGCCACGGCCACCGGTGAACTGCTGAATTCCGGCATGAATCATGCCAGACAAAAATCCGTTCTCGAATCCCTGGTGGAAGTTGCGCACCGGCCACAGCTCGGTTTTGATCCAGCTCTTCTCGATGCGCTCCTGGAACGTCTCCAGCATTCGCAAGGAGTAGTCGCCCGTCGCCATGGCGTCGAACGCGGTCTCGGCAGCCAGCATGCCGCTCTTGATGGCAAGGTGAATTCCCTTGAGCCGCTGCGAGTTGAGGAATCCGGCGGAGTCGCCCAGCACCATCCAGCCATCGCCGACCACGGGAGGAATGCTCCACCATCCGCCGTAAGGCAACGACTTGGCGCCGTAGCGCACCATCTTGCCGCCCTCGAGAAGTTTGGCAATGAAGGGATGCTGCTTGAAATCCTGCAAGACATGCTGCGGGTCGATGCGCGGGTCGCGATAATCCAGTCCGGTCACAATGCCGAGCGAGACGACATTGTCCTTCGATCCGTAAATCCAGGCGCCGCCGTATTCGCTGAAGGTCAGCGGCCAGCCCATGGTGTAGATGACTTCGCCGGGAGCGATGCGGCCGGCCGGCAGCTCCCACAGCTCCTTCACGCCCACGCCGTAGGTCTGGGGGTTGCACTCGCGGTCGAGCTGGAAGCGTCCTACGAGCTGCTTGGTCAGCGAGCCCCGCGTACCTTCCGCGAGAATCACGATCCTCGACTTCAGGTCGTAGCCCGGTTCGAAGTTCGATTTCTGCTCGCCGCTCTTGTCCACGCCTTTGTCATCGGTGCGCACCCCAACCACGCGTCCCGCGTCGAAGAGAAGTTCCGAGCCCGCGAACCCAGTGAAGACAGTGACTCCGGCCTCTTCGACTTTGCTGCCCAGCCACTTCACGAACTTGTTGATCGAAATGACGTAGTTGCCATGGTCGCGCATCGGCGGCGGGGTGACGGGAAACTTGAACTTCCCAGTGCGCGTCAGGAAGTAGACCGCTTCTTTGGTTACGGGCGCATCCAGCGGCGCTTCTTTTTCGAAGTCCGGCAACAGCTCGCGCATGGAGCGCGGATCGAGCAGTGCTCCGGAAAGACAGTGCGCGCCGATCTCGCGCGACTTCTCGAGCAGGTAAATGTTTTCCTTGCTCAGCTGGGCGTCAGGATGCTTGGCGTTGTGTTCGTCAATCAGTTGCGACAAGCGGAGAGCGCAGGCCATGCCGGCCGGACCTCCTCCGACGATGACGACATCCGCCTCCATGACAGGGCGGTTGATATTCGGGAGCGGCTTACGAAAAACGATCATTGCAAACTTTTCGCAATAGACAGAGGACCGGCAAGCCGCTGTACTCGTATGCGGCGTGCCGCTGGAAATATAACGAAGAAGATGTGACTGCGTGAAGCGTAAGCGAGCGCGCGTTGCTGCGTTCAGCTTGAACCGGGAGACTAAGCGAGTGCGACTACGGTGCGCTCAACCCAAGAATAGCAACGATCTGTTCAACCACAGTATGAAAATGTGCGCACTGTCACCGCAAACTTTGGTGCTCTCAGGTGCCCTTCGCTTTCTTCACTTCTTCCACTAAAGGTGGCACTATCTCGAATAAATTGCCGATGACCGCGACATCGGCGATCTCAAAAATCGGCGCCTCAGAATCCTTGTTAACGGCAACGATGCTGCGGGCGCCCTTCATTCCCACCACATGCTGGATGGCGCCGCTAATGCCTAAAGCCAGGTACAACTTTGGCGCTACTGTCTGTCCCGAAGAGCCGACCTGGCGATCCATGGGCAGCCAGCCCGAGTCGCAGATGGGACGCGAGGCGGCGATTTCACCCCCCAGCGCTTCCGCCAGCTGCTTGGCAAGCTCAATGTTCTTTTGCTCCTTAATGCCGCGTCCGACGGCGACGATGATCTCGGCTTGCGTAAGATCGACTGCCTGCTTGGCCTCTTTGAAAGGCGCTTCCGGCCGGTTGCGAATAACGCCGTCGGCGATCTCGACGTTCACCGCTTCGACTGGCGCCGGCGTGTCTGCCGCCTGCACCTGATCGCCGCGAAATGCGCCGTTCTGGAAAGTCGCGAAGTAGGGAGCGTCGCCGGAGAAGGAGACGTCGGCGGCGAACTTGCCCTGAAACATTTGCCGCGTGAACTGCAACTTTCCACCTTCGTACTTGTACCCAACCGCGTCGCTGATGAGCGCGCGATTCAGCGCAGTGGCCAGTTTGGGAGCGAAGTCGCGTACCTGATAGGTATGCGGCATCAGGACCAGCTTTGGCTGCGTTCGCTCAATCAGTTGTTTCAGGGCCGCCGCAAAGCCATCCGGCGTGTACGGCTCCAGCTTTGGCGATTCGACGTCGTACACCTTCGCAACCTTCTTGGTTGCGATCTCATTGGCGATTTCGCCGACGCCACTCCCAGCCACGGCGGCTTCCAGCGTCCAACCGGTTTCGCCGGCCAGCAGCTGAGCGCCAGTGAGAGTCTCGAGTGAAACCCGATTCAGCTTACCTTCACGTTGTTCGACTATAACCAGGATCGTGTCTGACATTTGAGTCCGTTCTTTAGCACTTGGCGTTTAGCAGCACTTAGCATTTAGCCGTTAGCACTTAGTCGAAGTCCGAGCGCGTGTCACAGAAACTGACAAATGGACGATATGCATTTTGTTACCGCCGCCGCATTTCAGGGGCGGTTTGCTAAGCGCCAAGTGCTAAATGCCAGTTCTAGCGATTTTGCCGGCGTACATGCACGCCGTACAAATTCAGTAGCAGCCCAACCATCAGCAGGCAGCCGGCAACCCATGCAAATCGCGTTTCGCCCAGCTTCCTTGCCGCCGGGTGAAAGAAAAATACCAGGAGCGCAAACAACACCATGATCCAGCCACTAGCCATCATGGCCGAACCGTTCTCGCGTTTCTCCTCTGCTGACGATGACATAGTCGCCTCCCTTCATTCCGCGAACCGCACAATCGGCGATTAGCGGCTACGACCTGCGACTTGCCACCCTCCCCTACCCAACCTTTTAGCGTCTTCGGGGCGCCGCGGATCAAGCCACGCGTTTCTGCTCCGCCGCTTCCCGCTGCTCTTCGGCCAAGGTGTGCTGCATGTCGCGACGGCCTAAGGCAGTAGCGCCCAGCGTGCGCCGATAGCGCGTTCCCATAATCACCAGCACCAACCCTGCGACACCTTCGATAGCCAACCAAACCGGCCAGAACATCGAGCCGTCACGCAGGCTGATGAAGAAGAAGGCGCTGAGCACCGCATCACCCCATAACAAAATCCAGCCCAGCGTGAGCATGATGGAACCGAGCTGCCGGTTCTCGACCGTATTGTCAATCGCGGCCTGATCGCGTTCATATCCTGGCATAACGAGAGAGCTCCTTTCACACATTAGACCCTGCTCGTTAGATGCGAAGAACAGCGGCAGTCAGCACTTAGCAGTTGGCATTTAGCTTTCGAGGACTCGCACAGCCGGAGCGCAAAACCTTGAGCTTTGGCTAAATGCTAAGTGCCAAGTGCTAACTGCCATTCGCTATAAGACTCTCATCTCGTTCTTCAGCTTCTCTACCAGCTTCTTCGCAATCTCTGCTGGAGGCCCTTCCAGAACCTCGGTCTTCTTGGTCTTCTGCGGAATATAAAGCCTTTCAATCTTCTGCAGATTATTGCCCAGGGACGCTTTCACCTCATCAAAGGCGATCTTCTTCAGCGGCTTGTTCTTGGCCTGCTTGATGCCAATGAGCGTGGCGTAGCGCAGCTTGTTAATGCCCGACTGAATGGTGAGCACCGCGGGCAGCGGCATGTCGACGAACTGAAAGAATCCAGCCTCCAGTTCGCGCTTGACGTGGATGCCGCTGTCGCTCTTCTCGATCTGCATGATGATCGTGGCGTGCGGCCAGCCCAGCAGTTCCGCCAGGATCACGCCCGTCTGCGCAAAGCCGTAGTCGTCGGACTGCAGGCCAGTGAAGATGAGATCGAAACTCTCGTCCTTAACGGCGGCAGCGAAAGCTTTGGCCGTATTGAAAGCGTCCAGCGCGACAAACTGGTCGCCCTCCAGATGAATAGCACGGTCGGCGCCCTTGGCCAGCGCCTCGCGCAGGGCCTGCTGCGACCGCGCCGGACCGCTGGTGATTACGACCACCTCGCCGCCGTGCTTTTCCTTCTGCCGCAGCGCCTCTTCCAGCGCGTACGCGTCGGGCTCGTTCACTTCGTAGGAAACATCTTCCCGAATCCAGGTGCCGCTGTCGTTCAGCTTCAGCGGAGCATCTTTCTGCGGTACCTGCTTCATGCAGACCAGTATTTTCACCGGAACCCCTCAGGAGTGCACTGACCACTCATAGCAAACCTTCAAGTATAAATGAGCGGGCGCAGCTGAGAACAGCGACGTTAATGATTGGCAAACTAATGGATGGCAAATTGGGAATGAGAATCGCACCGTGCCTATTGCCTGGCCTGAGTGTTTGCAGGAGTCCCGGACAGCTGCTGATGCGATGGATGGCCGAACGTCAGCCAGTGGTAAGCGATGACGAACTCGAGAGTGTTGAACGACGGGTTGTAAACGCCGATGCCCCCATTCGACAGATGCCACCAGCGCAGGGCGAAGCTCACCGCCTGGGTGCGCGACACCGCCATGGTCACGCCCGGACCCAACGCGGCGGTGAAGTTGAATGCAGAGGTATTGCCCGGCGGAATGTTCTTCTGGGTAAACATGGCGCCGCCGTTGAATTCGAGATACGGACGATAGCGGCCCCGCGGCGCAAAGTTCCATTTCAGACCCACCGGCGCAAATCCGCCGCCATACGCATGCTGGGGACGAGTGACCAGCAACAGCGGCTGCAGGTCCAACGTGTACTCCCAGGTTCTGCGCAGGCCGCTGTCGGGAGAAGTGCGATGAAATACGCGTCCGACGTGGAACCCGGCCATGGTGATGCGCGCTTGACCGAACGAAAAGGTATCTTCCTTGCCGATCGCTTCGGCCCCCCAGATGCCGAAATCCCATACCTGCTGCTGGTCCGCAACCGAGGAGTTCGACGGGGACTGCGCACCGCCCGGCACCGAAACCACGAGCACGAATAGAAGCACTCCGTCAACAAAAGCTTGGGCGCGATTGGCTGGCATGGGAACAGAAATCGGGCAGCTACCCGCATCACTGCAAGGATTCGATGTAGAGGTGACGGAGTTGGCTTCGCTAGAAACATCGGCCGTGATCGGCGCGCCAGATTGCGACAACCCACCACATGACAATCAAGATAGAACGGGCTCGATTCGGAAGATCCGACAGGGCGCCCGCCACGCACAGTTCGCGGTTCCGCAGAAAGATGCGAGAATTGAACCGCTGACAACCGGCAACTGACAACTGACAACTGGCAACCGACAACTGCTTTTATGATCGCTCACGTTCGCGGACGGCTCATCGGCAAACATCCCAATCAGGCCATCGTTGAGGCCGGCGGCGTCGGCTACGACATCGCGATTTCGATTCCGACATTTTCCGATCTCCCCGCAGTTGGCGCGGAAGTCGCGTTGCACATTCACACTCATGTTCGCGAGGATGCGCTGGCGCTTTACGGATTTCTGCGCGCCGAAGAGAAGCAGCTTTTCGAAAGGCTCATCACGGTCAGCGGAATCGGGCCGACGCTGGCAATCAAGATCCTGAGCGGCATGGCAATCTCGGAGATGGTCGCCGCCATCCGCTCCAACGATTTCGCGCGGCTGACCAAGATTCCCGGCGTCGGCCGCAAGACCGCCGAGCGCATGTGCGTCGAACTGCGCGACAAGCTTGAGGGATTCGGCGAGGCGCAAGCCCTCGCGATGCACTCCGCCGCGGAAGAGGATGTGATTTCCGCCCTGACGAACCTGGGCTACCAGCGCGCGGCGGCGGAGAAGGCCGTCGAGCGGGCCGTGGCGTCGGCGGGACGAGACAACTTCGACACCATCTTCCGCACCGCGCTGGGAACGCTGTCGAAGTAGCCATCGCTCTTCGCTCTTTTTCGTCATTCCGTAACCTCGGGCCGCTCCGATAACATTACCCTCGTGCTCCAGAAAGTCCTGCGCTACGTTCGAGAACGGGACCTGCTCCGCGCGGGCGACCGCGTCGCAGTTGCCGTTTCCGGCGGCGCAGATTCGGTCGCATTGCTGCGCGTGCTCCGCGAACTGCGGCCGGAGCTGGGCATCGTCCTGGCGATCGCCCACTTCAACCACGGCTTGCGCGGCGAGCAATCGGCCGCCGACGAGGCCTTCGTTGCCGAGCTGGCCAGGCAACACAGCCTCGAATTCTTCAGCGGCCGCGCTGACGTTCGCGATCACGCATCCTCCTCCAAACTCAGCATCGAAGCCGCCGGCCGCGAGCTGCGTTACCGCTGGTTCGAACATCTGGCTCAACAGCAGCGGTTCGACTGCATCGCGACGGCGCACACCCGGGACGATCAGGCAGAAACCGTGCTGCTGAAGTTTCTGCGCGGCGCCGGCACGCGAGGGTTGGCCGGGATCTATCCGCAACGCATGTTCGCCAAGAGTGGACGCGACACGGGTGTGGTTCGAGCCACTCGCATTGTTCGCCCGCTTCTGTGCGCTACGCGGGACGAAGTCGAGAGCTACCTCACCGCACTCGGCCAGCAGTGGCGCGAGGATGAGAGCAATCTCGATCGCCGCTTCCTGCGCAATCGGGTTCGCCACGATCTGCTGCCGCAGCTGGAACGCGAGTACAACCCGAACCTGCGCCAGCTGCTGAGCGATCTCGCCGAGGTCTCACAAGCCGAGCAGGACTACTGGGACCAACTCGTCGAGCGCCACCTCAGAACGACCGCTTCGGGCGACCTGATCCTCGAAGGCTTCGCCACGCTGCCAGTTGCCTTGCAGCGGCGCGTGCTGAAGAGCTTCGCCGAGAGCTCCGGCCCGGCCCTCGATTTCGAGCACGTGGAGAAGCTACGCCGCTGCGCCCTGGGCAAGCGCCGCAAGGCCGAGCTGCCCGGCGATCGCATCGCCATGCGCGCCGACGGCATGCTGAGAATCTGCTCGTCCCGGCCTGCCTACTGCTGACTGCCCGAACCCGACTGCGGGATCGGCGCCGGCGTCATGCCAAGAAAACTCGTTCCCGTAAACTTTCCGCTGGAATTGAAGTTCCAATTGAACAGCGCAAAGCCGGCGTGCGCGCAGGTCTGGCAACCGTTGCGCAGCGGATAGCCGATGGTGAACTGCAGGCCGCCGTTCTGCCCGGTCTGCGAGTTCGGCCAGGTTTTGCCGTCGCGGTCGCCCGGCCACAGGCCCACCTGCGGGAACTGGTTCTGCAGGTCCTGGAACTGGAAGCTCTGGCGCATGCCTTTCTGGTCGAGCTGCTTCAAATCTTCCGCATTGATCATGCGGGGCTTGCCGTTGACCAGAAGCAATCCGTAGGTGGCGCGCAGCGGATACGATATCCAGGCGATGTCCACCAGGCCGACTTTTTGAAAGCCGGCCATGATGCCGACTTCGCCGCCGCTGGTTTTGAAGAGCTCGCGCGTGAAGTTGACGGCGTCGGCAGGCGCTCCCGCCTTGGACATCTGGCTGATCACGCAGTCGCCGAACTTCTGCGACGTAAGTTTGTCGCAGGCGGCATGCGCCTGGGTCAGGAAATCGGCGCCCGGCTGCCACACGGCGGAAGCGGTGATCGGCGTGGATTCCGATTGGGCGACGGCAATCGCCGAGGCGACAATGAGGAAGAAGAACAGCAATGACGGCCAACGAACTCTCATGACAATTCCTGGAGAACCAGTATGGAGGTTTGACACTGCCCTCGAAAACACTATTTTTGGTATTGATTCGAAAGGGCTTAAATCAAAGTATTCCGGAATAAGGACTTAAACCAGTTTAGTTTTCAGTGGTTTGCGATGGTTCCGCAAACCCTTCGGAAATATAGACTTAAAGCCCCATAATTCGCAATACTTTAGCGCGATATGCAGGTTTGCGCGTGCTCAGGATGCAGAAATCGGCCTCGAATGCCTCGGGTCTCAAGTTATCAAAGACCAGAGCCCGCCAGGAAGCTCTCGACAGGCATCGGGCACACTAAGCCCAACATATCAAGCTACCGCCGGCGGGTAGGTCAGGCCAAGCAGAATGCGACAGTAGGAAAACGAAAGTAACGCGGTTGGGACCGGACACGCGAGCCGCGAAGCGGCGGCTTTGAAGTGAGCCCGGGGCGCAAGCCCCGGGTAGCAGCAAGAGAAGTCGCAGAGCCGCGGCAGCGGCGATCCGTCCCGCGCGAGAGTTTGTTCAGTGGAGGATCGAAAAGCGTGCCGCCCCTGAAGGGGCTCTGACTTCTTCTCAATGCCTACCCAGCACTCCGGCCGCTGGGGCGGCCTCCGTACTGGGCTATCCTGACGCCGCGCCTACGGCGCTCTGCATGTCGCGGTTCCTACTCCGATACCACGAAACATTGAGAGTTTCGTTGGGTACGACGTGCCCGAAGGCGCCGGTAAACCGGGTTTGGTCGTGCTTGAACATAGATCCACTCATTCGAAACCCGCGAATGAGTGGGGCACCCGGCACCCGGCTTGAATATAGACCCACTCATTCGAAACCCGCGAATGAGTGGGGCACCCGGTCTCTCTTCGAATTGCCTGCGCGAGTGGAACAACTATTCGGCAACATTAATTCTCCCCCTGCGCTCGGGCGCGCGCCGATGACGTAAACTCCTGAAGCGCTGCGTTGGTTCCGCGCACGTACAACGGCTGAAGTAGTAGTTCGACATTCCCGCGGAGGATTTTTATGGTGGACTGTAAACAAGTTCGGAGATTGACGCCCAGACTACAAGCGGGCGCAACGGCTGGTGCACTGGCGCTGGCGCTTGTGTTTGGGCTGACCGTGGTCAGCGCTACAACCGCGCAGGCGCAAAGCTTCCAGCTGCTTTACGCTTTCAGCGGCGGGGAGGACGGGGGACAGCCCTATTCCGGAGTGACCATCAGGGGAGAAAACCTCTTCGGGACGACACATACCGGCAACGAGGGCACCAATTGGGGCCAGGTCTATGAACTGCAACGCACGGGATCGAGCTATACCTTTGCCGACCTCTCGCTTTTCGACGGAGCTCTGGAAGCGCCTGCCGTATTCGGTCCGAATGGCACGCTCTACAGCACCAGTCCGAATAACCTGACGCTGTATCACCATGGCTATGTTCTGAACGTAAGTCCGCCGGCGGCTGCCGTTTGTTTCAGCGTGCTCTGCGAATGGACCCCGACTCCGCTGTATGGTTTCTCCGGGGGCGCCGATGGCAACACACCGAACTACGGTGCTCTCATTTTCGACCGGGCGGGAAACATGTACGGCGTCACCTCCGCCGGGGGTAGCGGCAACGGTGTGGTTTACGAAATGGTGGGTTCGGGTGTCGAGTGGACGGAGCAGCCCATTTACGCCTTCTCCGGTTCGCCTGACTGCGCCACTCCCTATAGCGGAGTCATCCTCGACAACGCCGGCAATCTCTATGGCACGACGACGGCGGGCGGTGCGTCCGGCCACGGCGCAGTCTATGAATTGTCGCCCTCGGGGAACGGCTGGACCGAGCGGGTGCTCTACAGTTTCAGCGGCGGCGGCGACGGAAGTTATCCCACGGCGGGGCTGATCTTCGACGCGGCCGGCAATCTTTACGGCGCTACCAATGTGGGCGGCACGGGTGGCGGCGGTACGGTTTTCGAGCTCTCTCCCTCCGGCGACGGTTGGACGTACAGCCTCATCTACAGCTTCAGCGGAGGCGCCAATTGTGGGCCGTGGGCCCCGCTCGCCCTGCACGGGGGCAATCTCTACGGCACCACGGTGTGCGATGGGGCGAACAGCGCCGGCAACGTTTTCGAGCTGTCACCTTCAGGCAACGGTTGGAGCTACAGCTCGCTCTACGACTTCACCGGCGGCAACGACGGGAAATTTCCTTACAGCAATGTGAGCTTCGACGCGGCGGGTGACCTTTACGGCACCACTCTGCGAGGCGGCGTATATCTCCAGGGCGTCGTCTGGAAGATCACGCCGTAAGACGGAGGTTCGCGATAGGCTGCCCGGGTTCGCGCGGATGGTCCGAGGCCAACGATCGTTCGTGCCGGAGTCCGAACCGGGATCGAGGCCGACCCGCGCGCGACTGCGGAAGCTAGGATTGCGGCGGCGGCGGCTTCTCCTGAGGTTGGAGGACCGGTCGTGTCAGCTTGGGTGGGGGCGGTGTGGGGATGTAGACGGTGCGCAGGAACTTGCCTTTGGCGTCGAACTCCCATGCAAAGCGCGCCAGGCCGGCACGCTCACACGCGTGGCAACCGTTGATGAGTGGATAGCTTACGACGAACTGCTTGCCGCCGTCGGGCAGGCTCTCGATGCGCGGCCAGGGCGCACTGCCGCTGCGGTCGCCGGGCCAGAGATCGGTTTGCGGATACTTCCTTTTGATTGCCTGGAACATTGAATTCTGTTCCATGGGCCGCCGGTCCAGCTTCTTGAGGTCGTCGACGTCGAGGATGCTGGGATCGCCGTTGACCAGCAGCAGGCCGTAGTTATCGTTGGCGCGGAGTGGATAGAAGATCTGCGCCTCGTCGACCGGGCCGACGCTCTTGAAGGCGGTCATGATGCCGACCTGGCCGTCGCTCTGCTTGAACAGGGTGCGAGTGAAGGTAACGGCATCGGCGGGCGCGCCTGCGGCGGACATCTGGTTGATGAAGCAGACGGGGGAACTCGCGGGCCCGGCAGCCTTGTCGCAGACGCTGTGGGCCTTGGTGACGAAATCCTGCGGCGGCTGCCAGACAGCGGAGGCGGTGATTTTGGCGCCGGACGGCGTCGCGTTCATTGGTGCGGAATGGGCGGTTTGGGCGAGCGCGACGATACGCGCTACGAATAGAAGCAGGACGATTGTCAGAATCGAACGTTTCATTGGTGTCGAACCCGTCCCGCGCATGCGGGACGATTCAGTTTAGCCCAGGACGAAGTCCTGGGTAGACGATCCCCAAAATTGAGTTAGTCCCGGTAGGGACGATTCGCGATTCACGATTCGTGTTCGGGTGAGTCCCTGCCGGGACAGGAACCCACAATGGGGGATGCTGACCCAGGACTTCGTCCTGGGCTAAGCTGAGTCGTCCCGCAGAGCGGGACGGGAGCGAATAACCACTCCAGTGTGTCGCGGATGGCCGCCGTTTCGCCCCTGACCCCTGACCACTGACCACTGACAACTGACAACTGACAACTGATTATTCCCCGCGATCGATCTGTGCCCGCTGCAGTGTGTCGGAATAATCGATGTAGACCGACTTCCATTCAGTGTAGAAATCGATGGCGCCGATGCCGCCTTCGCGATGGCCGTTGCCGGTGGCCTTCACGCCGCCGAACGGCAGATGAACTTCAGCGCCGATGGTGGGCGCGTTGATGTAGGTGATGCCGGCGTAGAGATCACGCATGGCGGTGAACGCCTTGTTCACATCCTTGGTGTAGATCGACGACGACAGTCCGTACTCGATGTCGTTGGCGATCTCGATGGCATGCTCCAGGCCGTTGCACGGGATGATCGACACGACCGGGCCAAAGATTTCTTCCTGCGCGATGCGCATCTTGGGATCGACATCGCTGAACACCGTGGGCGCAACGAACCAGCCGTGGGCGTGGGCTTCACCCTCCAGGCGATGGCCGCCGCACAGCATCTTCGCGCCTTCGTCTTTGCCGATCTTGATGTACTTCAGGTCGGTCTCCATCTGCGACGAGTTGACCGCCGGGCCCATGTCGACCGACTCGTCGAGGCCGTTGCCGATCGTCAGCTTCTGCGCGCGGGCGACGAGCTCGTCGACGAACTTCTTGTACACGCCCTTCTGCACGATGATGCGGCTGGTCGCGGTGCAGCGCTGGCCGGTGGTGCCGAACGCGCCCCATAGCGCGCCGTCGAGCGCGAGGTCGAGGTTGGCGTCGTCCATCACGATCATCGGGTTCTTGCCGCCGAGCTCGAGCGAGCAGTGCTTGAAGGTCTTCGCGGCTTCTTGTCCCACGATGCGGCCTACGGCGGTCGAGCCGGTGAGCGACACCGCGCGCACGTCGGGGTGCTCGACCATGGGAGTGCCGACTTCGCCGCCGAAGCCGGTCACGATGTTCACCACGCCCGCGGGAATGCCGCCGTCAGTGAGAGCCTGCACGAAGTTCAGCGTCGAGAGCGGAGTGTCCTGGGCGGGCTTGATGACGGCAGTGTTGCCGGCGACCAGCGCGGGAAACAGCTTCCACGACGGAATCGCCATGGGGAAGTTCCACGGCGTAATCATGGCGCAGACGCCGAGCGGCTGGCGCACGGCCATGGCGAATTTATTGGGCAGCTCGGAGGGAACCGTCGGGCCGAAGAGGCGACGGCCTTCGCCGGCGGTGTAGTAGCCGCAGTCGATGGCTTCCTGCACGTCGCCGCGCGTCTCCTTGATGACCTTGCCCATCTCGCGCGTCATCAGCTGCGCGTATTCTTCCTTGCGCTGGATGAGGATTTCCGAGGCTTTGTACAGCATCTCGGCGCGGCGCGGCGCGGGCACCAGGCGCCACGTTTTGAAGGCCTGTTTGGCGGCTTCGATGGCGTCGTCGACGTCGCGCTTGTCGGATTTCTGGAAGACGCCCACGACCTCGCGGGTGTCGGCGGGATTCAGGTTCTCGAAGGTGTGGCCGGTGTGGCTCTCCACCCACTCGCCGTCGATAAAGTTCTTGTAGGTGCGCGGCTGTGCGCCGGTATGAATGCTGGGAGTCTTCTGCTCCATGGTCGCCATAAGATTGCCTCCTGCAGGAAAGTCCAATCTTCCATGCTAGCGGGTGAGGAGGCGGATTGTCATTTCGGGGGATGGCGGGCGCCCCCGCTGACGCGGCTCGAAATTACTTCATGTCGCCCACCCGGGGCTTGCGCTCCGGGCTCAATTCACAGCCACCGCTTCGCGGCTCGGAGTTGCTCGCGGGACGATCGCTCTCCCCGTTGCCGGCAGAGAGGGCGTTTGATCGTGTCACGGATTTGCAACTTGGCCGGATTTTTCGGCGACGGTGGCGCTCTGCGGCATAACTTTATAGTTGCGATACTTGATGCTTAGCACCGCACGTCCTCCCAGTCGCACCTCGCTGGTGGATTCGTTCTGCTCCGGCAGCCAGAACTCCCCGACCTTGACATAGCTGTGGTGGATCATGGTGTTGCTGATCCAGACCGAAGGCTTTTTCGCCGGCTTGGCTTCGATCCTGGCGACCGCGAAATCGGAGGCATCGACCCAGATCTTGCCGCGATACAAGAGCCGGTTCTGCGTTTTAGGTTCGACTTTCAGGATGTAGGACTGGCGGCCATTCAGCTGTTCCTGGCCCAGTAATTCAAAATCGTAATTTTCCGGCGACACGGCGATGGCCGCCTGGCTTTCGGCGTTGGCGGTTTCCGTCTCGGTGTCCAGCAGCTTCTTGAAGACGCGATTGACGATGATGCTGGAGCCACTCTGCGACAGCACGGTGAAGCGCTTCTCGGCGGGCGCCTGGTAGTTGACTCGGACCACGAGGTCAGCCTCATGACGACCGGGAAAGCCCGTGTACAGCAGGTGATATTCGCGCTCTCCGGTGTAGGCGCGCAGGTCGTCATGACGTTTGCGATTGTTCTCGACCAGCCGGACGGCGATTTGCTGAGCGGTCAGGTTGCCTCCGGATTGCGGGACGTCGGCGGGCGCGGCCGCAAACAGCGGTTGCAGCGTGAGAACGCAGAGGAGTGTCCAGAGAATTCTCATCGAAGTCGTCCCTTTCCGTTCAGGATATAGTGCCGCTGGCTGACTGGCGTCCCCGACAAGTCTCAAGTATAGGCCTGTTGGGATGTTAGATCAGGGCGGCGCACCATTGCCGCGCGGCCCGCCACAAGAGCACAAACGGTTCTGCAATGAACTTCACAATCAACCGCGGCAAAGCCGAAAGATCGCTGCCGAAGGGCCGTGCTGCCGAACCCACCAGCAACGTTCCACGCCGCATGCTGTACCAGTTGAAGCCGGACGACGCGATCGAGACCACGAACGACACGGCAACGCCGGCAAATAAATGGGGCGTGTGCATCACACGATGCACGAGCGCGTCGAGCGTGACCATGACCACCGGAAGAACGCCCAGGAGCAGCACGCCCACCGTGGATTGCGGCTGCGCGTCGCGGACTGCTTCCGTAAAGGCTGCGTAGACGCCGGCAGTAGCGGTGCTGAACGACGCTTCGACGAGTCCTGCCACCGCAGCGGCGTGCCATCCGGACTTGATGGTCGTGCCGAGATAGATGGGGACGCGCAGGACGCAGCTTAGCATCGCCGCTTTCCAGTTCCAATCCTCGATGAAGGAATGGAAAGGGTGGCGCAGCAGTTGCCCAACCACGGACCAGACTTGAGGCCCCCGGCCGGACGCAGAAGACACGGCGAACGGCTTGGGCGGCGGATCGGGATGGGGAGCGGGCGGACGATAGTTGGGCAGCATGGTTCAGGCGGCAAAGTGGGACACGAGATTATCGGCAGTCTGGAGTCGCGCAAGCTCGGCTTCATAAACCTGGTAAACATGGCCGAAAACAGCGTCCCAGGAGAATGAGAGGGCGCACTGCCGGGCAGCCTGCGCCATTTGCCGGCAAAGGTCGCGGTTCGTCATCAATGCAGCGACATGGGCGACAAATTCGGTTTCAGAATTCGCGACCAGGCCGCTGACACCATTCTCGACAATGAACTTCGGGCCGCCGCTGTTGGTCACAACCGCGGGCGTCCCCGCCGCCAGCGCTTCCAGCACGACATTGCCGAAAGTGTCTGTGGTCGAGGGAAAGGCAAACAGGTCGAAGTTGGCGTAGGCCTCGGCCAGTTGTTCGCCCTGCTTCAATCCGAGCAGCTCAGCGTGATGCAGGTTCTCGCGCAGCCACGGAGCGTCGGCACCCTGACCGACGATATGGATGCGGAAGTTCGAGCAGCCGCGGGCCACGAGGCCATCTTCCAGTTGCGCGAAAAATCGGATGTTTTTCTCGGTGCTCAGGCGGCCGACGAATCCGATCACAAACTCGCCGTCGGTGCGGGTCCGCCTCCCCGGCTTGAACAGTTCCGTGTTCACTCCTCGCGACATGAGGTGGCAAGGCTTGCCTGTCAGCCGCTCCAGCAGCGACATCAGTTCCTGGTTGGGGGCGAACAGTACCTGGGCGAAGCGGTAGAAACGCGCTGCAACCCGCAAGCTCAGGTCGCAGGTCTTGGTTCCCACCGTCTCCCGTGCCGACGATGGCAGAAATCCGATGAGCGGCATCAGCCGCTGCTGCGCGTACTCGTGAACGTTGGTGTGCCAGGACGCGATCAGCGGGACACGCAGCCGGTGTGCGATACGCGCGCCCATCAGGCCGACATCGCTGGGGCCGGTGACGTGGATCAGGTCGGGACGAAAGTCACGTACCGCGCGCTCCACTTCACTGCGATAGCGCCAGAAGTTCATATCGAAGTAGAGCTTGGTGTCCAGGCGAAACTTCGGCCACTGTCGCGGAAATTCCAGCCGTTCGAAGGCGCCATCTTTTTCCTGCTCGCGCGTGAAGCCGGCATGCACATTCAACATGGGAAGTTGCTGCTGTTTCGCGTAGGCAACGAAGTGGCGCATGGTGTTCGCCACTCCGTCAACTTCTTTGTAGGTGCAAGGGAAGATGGCGACGCGAGGCCGGCGCATCAAGCCTCCTTGGGATCGAAGCGAAGCCACACACGCTGCCGCCGGCGTACTTCGGTTTCGATAGCGCCTCGCATGCCCTTGCTCTCCAGCAGACGGAACACCTTTAGAGTGGTCTCGATGAACTTTGGTGTACGGTCCCACAGTTGGCAGATGGGCTGGAGAACGCCGCTGCGATCGGGATGGAAGGTGCGTTCCGCCCAATTGGCGCCCATGGGATGCCCCGGCTGTTCCTGGGAGGCGTCCAGCACAACCTGCATCATGCGCACCCACAGCGGGCGCGTGTATTGCGGCATGAACAAAACATGGCTCGTCTTCTTCCGCACTTCCTGAATGTACTCCGGCAAAGAAGCGGCGTTGGTCAGGTTCAGACAGGCGCTGGGCTCGAAGCCGTGGCGATCGCCGCCGGCCACGACGGCCACGTTCCACTGCGCCGCCAACTCATATACCTTACGATTTTCCTCCCAGCATCTCAATCCCCCCAGCTCAAAGGCGTGGATGTACTGGCCGTGTTTCGCCATAAACGAGTTGAGCGCCTGCATATGCAGCTCGCCTTTGTGGAACAGGTCCCACAGAGGATGATTGAGGACGATGAGGACTTCCTTTCGCGAGTGGAGGTCGGCTAGAACTTCCCGCAGCGCGTCTTCGGCCGGGTTGGCGGTATAAGCATTCATGGCCGCAACCATGGACTCGGCCTCACACGCGGGCAGGTTGTGCAGACCAATGTGAAGCTCGTCCTCCTCGAAGGGAACGCTCCACTCCATAGAGATGGGCACGTCGGCGGTGTCGTGGTGCACCCGCAGGAGTAAGGGCGCCTTGATGTTGTCGTGATCGGTCAGCGAGATGATGCTGCGCAGCCCCAGCTCATCGTTGATCTGGCGCTGTTCCAGCTCGTAGGCGGCACTGGGCGTGGTCGGTGGCGTCCAGTGGGCGCGCTCGAAGTCGAGGGGCAGAGCCTTGTTTCGCTGCGACTTGGCGTTGTGATACTCGAGTATCCAACGCAACGCGCGGTACCTGCCCAGATATTCGGGAACGAACCAGAGGCTTTCTTTTGAGTAAATAGTATGACCGTGAAGGGACACGGCTGCCTGGTACGCCTCAGCCGCCCTGGGCTCGGTCCAGAAGCAGGTGACTTTTCGCTCCACAGGTCCTCCAGTTCCGCGCGATTGTTGAAAAGCTTTGACTTAAGTATTTCCAAGTGGCATCAACGAGAGATGAAGGTTACGTCTAATTTTGGTAAACGTATCTTTCAGGATAATAGAAAGAGAAGTACTGGCAGCTCGTTCAGGGAGGAGACGGCAAGCGTGGCCTGAGGATAGGGAGGGTCTTACAGGATTCGAGCTTGCGGCGTCTGAGCCCACAGGCGAAATCCCGAGCGTGGCGAAGGACCTCGGGAAGCGAAGTTGGTAGAGACGAATGGTGGGCGCTACAGGATTCGAACCTGTGACTTCCACCGTGTG
>CAVSUN010000005.1:0-746469 GCA_963731345.1 uncultured Acidobacteriaceae bacterium
GGCAGCGCCCTGGATGTGAACTAGAAGAGAGTTATGGCTTCGCCGGAGTGGCGCCTGTCCCTTGTTTCGCCAGCTTCACCCGCGCGGTCTCCAACTGCTTCTGGACCTTGGCGACGCTCTCCGGATCGATTTCGGCAGGAATGGTTTTGTTCCACTCTTCGAGCGAACGCTGGAAGTGGGTTGCGGCCAGCTTGAGCCGCCCGGTCTTCTCGTAGAGTTCGCCGAGGTGACCCTGAATGGTGGGGTCGTTGCTCATGCGGTCGGAGGCACGGCGCAAATTCTCTTCCGCCAGATCGTAGTTGCCCATCTTGTAGTAGACCCAGCCCAGCGAGTCGAGGTAGGCGCCGTTCTGCGGATCGAGCGCCACGGCCCGGCGAATGTAGCCCAGCGCTTCATCCAGCCGCGTGCCGCGGTCCGCCAGCATGTATCCCAGATAGTTCAGCGCCATCGCGTTCTTGGGATCGTCAGCCAGCACCTTGTGGAAGGCCTCTTCCGCCTTGTCATACTTCTTCTGGCGCTCGTAGATGGAGCCGGCGACGAAGATGGCGTAGTCCTTGTCGTCGGGCTTGGTCGACATCTCGATGGCCTTATTGATGTTCTGTTCCGCGTTGTCCCAGTCCTTCACCCGGCTGTACATCTGGGCCAGGGCGATGTAGACCTCGCGATCGTCGGGGTTCCCGTTACCCTTCAACATCGCCTTCACGCGCTCGATGGCCGGGCCGGAGTTGCCCATATCAGCCTGCTGCGATGCGGCGACCATCTGCAGTCCGCGATCGTTCGGGAACCTCTTGGCGGCCTCTTCGGCAACATCGGTCGCCTGCTGCCACTGTTTGTTATCGCGATAGGTCTCGATGATCTGCTGGTATCCGCGGATGGCGTTGTCGTCGCCGAGATCCAGCATCTTGCGGAAGGTTTCCACCGACAGCTGATACCGTCCCGCCTCGCGATAGATCGTCCCTAACCGCTCCAGAAACACCGCGCGATTGTTCTTGTCCGGCGTGGAGAAGTCGCCGTCAGCGTGGTCGGTTTTCTGCAAGAGCCCGGTCAGCACCTGGATGGCATCATCGTACTTGCCCTGGGCTTCGTCGATGACCGCCATGTTGTACTGCACCTCGAGCGAATCCGGCACCACCGCATTCGCCTTCTTCAGCGCTTCCATGGCCTGATCGAACTTGCCGTTGCGGCGATCAATCTCCGCAATGCGCATGTAGGTTTGCGCGTCGGAAGGATCAGCCTCGACGATGGCTTTGTACTGCTCCTGCGCGGCGTCGGTCTGGCCATCGTTCATCAGGTTCTGCGCCAGCCCGCGGACCGCGTCGAGATTGTCGGGATCGAGTTCGGTCGACTTCTTGTAAGCTTCGACCGCCTGCTTGTAATCCTTCTGCTGCTCGTAGGTGTAACCCAGTGCGGAATACAGCTTCGCGGTCCGCGCCTTCTCGGGCACGGTGTTCAGCACCTGCAACGCGTGCCCGGAGTCGCCTTCCTCGTTGTAGAGATAGGCGAGGGTCGTGACCGCTTCTTCGGAATCGGGCTGGATCTTTACCGCCGCCTTGAATTCATTCTCCGACTTCAGCAGCTCGTTGTTCAGGCGATACAGGCGGCCGAGGAGCAGATGATCTTCCACGCTCTTGGGATCGAGCTTCACGATCTGCTCGTACTGTTCGATGGCCAGCTTCAGGATCTCCTGCGACTGCGTGCCCGATTGCATATCGCCCAGCGAGCGCAGATAAATCTGTCCCAACAGGCGGCGCGCTTCCAGATTGTTGCCGTCGCGCTTCAGGATGTCCTGGGCTTCCAGGACGGCGTCGCGGATGCGCCCCGTCTTGGCGTACAACTCCGCCAGTCCGGCGTTCAGGTAGTCCGAAGTTGGATCGTTATCGATGGCAGCGCGATATTCGTCGATGGCCTTGTTGGCGTAATCGGCGCGGCCGTACATCGAGACCATCTCCTCGTACATGTGCGCCATCATGAAGTGATAATAGGCCGCCGCTTTATCGGGATGCTGGGCCGCGGTATCGGAGGCTTTGGCCGGGGAAGTTGCGTCCGTCGATGGCTCGGGCGCTGCCTTCTGGGGAGCATTCTGGTCCGGTGCGCTCGGCTGCAGGACAATCGTCGGCGCCTGGGTAGTAGGCGGATTCTGAGCGATGCCGGCGGTCGATACGGCTGCAAGCATGCCCAGGGTGAAGACACGGATATTTTTCAGGATCATTCAGGACCAGCCACTCAACAGCGATTGGATGCCGCGCCTCACACTGAAGTCTACAGATATTTTAGCTCGTAACCGCTCTCTTGCGGTGATTACGATTTGTAAATCCTTCTCCGGTAGAGTCTGCAAAGTTCCGGTAAATGCGCTTAGGATTGGACGGTTTGCCGGGCGAAAGGTCAGAGTCGCGGGTCACACGGGCGACAAAAGCGCTGTTTGGGTTCGGAATCGGGGCGCCCGGGGGAGTGCTGCTTGTTCGGATAGGCTGGCAATAGAGGCGTTCTGTTGTTCGGAACCGGGCGCGGTTCAGCAGATTGTCATCACCAGGGCGCCGGGGCCGGGGAAGCTGTTTGTCGGCACTAGCGAAGACAGCAGATCCCTCGCTACGCTCGGGATGACAATTTCGTGCTTCGTGCTGCCGTGCCATCAACGTGCAGATGCTTCTGCAATAGCACAGCGCGGCCACCGACAACTGACAACTGACAACCGACAACTGGCCACTGCCTTCAGAACTGCGGTACCGCCTCCAGCACTCTGACTTTCCACGAATTCTCGGCCGCCGTCAGCAGCGCGACATAGTGCACGGTCGCATCTTCGGAGTGGATGACCTTGTTGCCGTCCAGCACCTGCAGCTCAAGTTGCGCCGTGTCGTGCAGCTCCATCGCCGAGCCTTCCTGCGAATAGAAAATGACGCTCACACTGTGGCCCTTGTCCACGATGTGCTGATGCAGCCCACTCTTGCGCTGGGCTTCAATCCCGGCCGTCAGCTTCTCATCGGCGGTGCCGATGAAGTTGGCCGCCAGCAGGTCCGCGCGATTCTGCTCAAGCGCGTCGGCCATAGCCTGCCATGCGGCAGAGTAGTCGCGCGCCACCGATCGTTCCGTCGTGTCCTCTACCTCTCGGGGCGCGGCTTGCGACACGTTCACCGAAACCGACGGCGAGCCGGCAGCCAGCACATGATCAGAGTTCGGGTTCGCCGCCGCAAACGCAAACGCGGTCAAGGCGGTCGCGAACGCAATTCGTAAGCCGGAGGTCATCACTCATTCCTCCACTTGATTTCATTGCCGACAACCACGCCGGAGGCGACGGAGATCGTCGCGTCAGGCGAGGCCGGCAGCTGTGCCTCGGCGATGCCGCGCTTGATCCGCGCATCGACGGTGCTCTTGCCCTTCGAATCGGTGGAGGTGAAGGTGACGATGGTTCCGTCAGGCACGGGATTGCCGGCACAATCGCGAATCGGGTCCGTCCGCACCAGGATTCCGTTCTGCGCCCGTTGCGCGCTCATGCGAATGCTGCAAGGATCGGAGGCGACTTCCTGCACCACCCGTCGCACCGAAGCGCTTCCGCTCGAAGCCATGAACTGCGCCGGCCCTTCTTTTTTGGAGGAGTTCAGCTTGGTGTAGGCGACGCCGTACTTCGCGGTCTCGGTGCGGCTGACGGTCTCGCCATTGGCCGTGAGTTCAAACTTCACCGGCTGCGGCTGCAACACCAGATTCTGATAACGATCAAAAAGGAATGCCGTGCCGCTGACCACGTTGGGCGTATCGGCCGGCACGCGCGAGGGCCGCGCCAGAAATGCAATCGAATGAACCGGGGCCGCGGTGACGAAGAAGGTCGCGGTGTCGTTGTCGAGCGCGACGACATAACGCCCGGCATTCTGCAGCTCGTCGGAGCTTAGCTGAACGTTGCCGCCAAGCTGGACCGTGCGCTTGATGGCCGTTCCCGGGCCAACCAGATACAGCGTGGCATTGCCGCTGCCTGAGGCCGGAATGCTCAGCCCGGCGCCGGCTTGCACCGTCGCGGGAACCTTCAGCTCGCCGGAAAAGCCGTAGATACCGAGACAGCACACAAGGAAGAGAACGGCTCCGCAGGCAGCAATCGCCTTCGCAACGGTCTCGCCAAGACGGGTAGAGCGGGCCCTCAGGCCCGCGCTCGCGCTCTCATAAAACCTGGCTGCGGCGTTTGAGGTCGCGGACAGCAGACGCAGCAGCCACTCTTCGAAGCATGTCATGGACGCAGTCCCGAAGGGCTGCTCTACCATTACCGGCCTGAAGGCCCGCTCTGCCACAAGTCTCGTCATGTTCACTGGTCCTTGCGACGCAGGATGTACTCGTTCACGGTCACGCGGTAGTTGTGAACGTTCGCCGCCGCCTCGTCGTTCAGGTCAACCGCGAACGGTACCGGCGTCTGCGGCAGCAGCGCCTGATCGACATAGCCGTCGGAGACCCAGATCACCTTGCCGGCGTTGTCGTAGTACGTGGCCAGCACATGCGGGATGTTGACGATCTCGCCGCTCTGCTCCACCAGTTCGCCCTTCAGCACGTGGCGGCCGCGCGAATCGGTCTCGACGCGCTGATGCAGAACGCCAATCGTCGGATCAGCCGACGCCGGCACCAGCATTGAGTTGGGCTGCATGCGGACGCTTTTGATGTTCGCCAGCTTCACGTTAGGGAAATCGATTCGGAAGGGCGAAATTTCCTTCGGCAGCAGGGTGTGGGAAATCTTGTCGAAGCTGGTTTCCTCGCCGAGCACGTCGCCGTTCTTGCCGATCAGGGTCGCGCCCACCGAGACGAAGCCCGGCACCGTGTCTTCATTCTCGATCTCGCCCACGATGATGGTGTTGTTCTGCTGCGGGATCGCGTTCATCGAGACGATGCGCACGCGCGGCGCTTCGACATTCTGCGCGCCCCAGTCATCGCTCGCTCCGCGCGTAATTACGTCCCAGCGCAGATAATTTTCCTGGATGACTTGCGGCGGAACGTTCGCCTCCTTCGCCACCGGCCACTCGACCTTCCAGCTGTCGCCTTCCTTCTTCACCTTCAGATCGCGCGTGTCATAGAAGGCGCCAACCGCCGTCGCGTACTCCAACGTCGCGCGCACCAAGGCTTCATCATCGGTTGCGCGCAGCACCTTTGTATCCGCTTGCGCCAGCGAGGAGTACGTTCGCAGGCTGCCGTCACGTCCCGCCAGATCGGCGGCGAACGCCGGCTCGTCGGTGTCGCTGTTCTTCGCCACGTAGGCATAGGCGCCGCGATAGTCGTGCGCCTTGACGTGATCGAGCAAGGCCTGCACCGCGCCTTCGGGCGACTTCGCCGGTGACAACTGATTCGGCTGAATCGTGGCCATCGCCACCAGCACAATCGTGAGAACGATAATCAGGATGGGCAGAACGCGTTTCATTATCTGGCCTCCCGCAAAACCACAGGCTCGGCCGGAGCGGGAAACTCCAGCGTGGTGCCCATTCGCCGCCGCTCCGGAAACAGCACGATCAGCAGCAGCGCAAACAGGCTGCTGGCCACAGGAAGAATGCCCCACATCAGTCCCTGCATTTCGGTCGGCATGAAGCCGGAAAACTCCAATCGTTTGGCAGGCGGAACGTCTTCCTTCGTCCACAACGTCACGTTGCCGTTGTCGTAGATTTCTTCTTCGCGCCAGCCGGCGAAGGCCAGCAGCGGCTCGTAGTAACGGTCGCGCACGAAGACGTATTTCAGTCCGTACTGATTGGCATGCTTCAGCACCGCGCGCAGCGACTCCATGCCCGACAAGCCGTAATATTTCGCGTTATAGAGCTGGCCCGCGCCGTAGGCGGTCATCTCCGGCAACAGACGCGCCGAGTTGTAGTCACCGTCGACGCTGGCCGCTTTGGCGTAAGTCGATACCTCTGCGAACTTCGAGCCGAAGCCTAACGTGATGTAGCGGAACTTCGAGTGATCGTCGCGATTGAGGAATGCGATCACCTGATCGACGCTGAAGGGATTTACCGTGATGGGGTTGATCTCGATCCACGCCACCGAGCCCGCCATGGTGGCGACGGCAGCGACGCTAAGCGCGACAACGGCCTTCAACCGGAAACGCTGGATCAGCTCGAACGCCAGCAAGCCGACGAACGGCATCGCCATCAGCGTGGCCCAGAAGGTGAAGCGCTCGAAGGTGAGCACCTGATAGGCGCGTCCCAACAGGAATTTGCCTGCGGGCGTCGTGCCGCCCAGCCCGAGCAGCGCGGTGACGTACCAGCCGATCAGCAGCGGCCGCAGGCGCCGCTCCGCCGATCCGCGCCAGATGATGAACGGGATGGCAAGAATCATCGCGCCCATGGGCACGATCCAGAAGTTGATTCCGCTGAAGGGGTGAAGAATGTAGTTGTCGCGCGAGCCGTGCGGAATCGGCATCTGGTTGATCGGGTTCTTCCACAGCGCGATCCAGTAGGGATAGAGAACGACGGCGACTCCGGCCAGCCCGATTACCGCGAAGACGATCGCGCGTATCACCACGCCGCCAGCCGACGCGCGCTCTTCTTCCGGCAGGTCGGAAGCGTCACGGTCGAGCAGGGCAAGGATAAATACGGGGATCGCGAACAGTACTGCGCCGAACAGCAGCGTGACGTGGTGCGCCGCGGCCGCCGCCCAGGTAATGGCTACACCTTTGAGCAGATCAAGAAAGCGTCCCGTCCGCAACCAGAAATACAAATAGGGAAGCGCGTTCAGCGTGAGCGCGGCTGCGGCCGTCGTGGGCAGCTGTCCCGACTGGTACACCAGCATCGCCAGCGAGCCGAGGAACACCGAACCCAGCGCAGCGTAGCTGGCCGATATCTCGTCGACCCAGAGCGCGGCGTAGCGATACATGCCGATCGGCAACAGCAGCACGGCGATAAGCTGCACCAGCATGTAGGCCCACTTCAATCCCATGATGTGCGAGAACAGCGCGATCCACTGGTGGGTCAGCGGCGGATAGGTCGTCTGCGAGAAGCCGCCGAACCACTTTACATTCCAGGGATTGAACCAGTGCTGCGCATAGTGCGCGGCAAAGAAGATGTGCGTGTTCGCGTCATACGAGCTGAGCGGCAACTGCATGAACAGCAGCGGCCCGTGCACCGCCAGCGCGATCAGCAGGATCGCGGAGAGCGGAATCGCTCGTGATGGGAAGCCTCGATCCCCGCCCCGCGTGTAGGTGCGGGTTGGGATGGAAGTGGTGGGCGACTGCGAAGTCAAGGGACTGCCTCCCGCAAAAACCATTCAGAGCTGTTCGATGGCTCGCAGGCGCGGCTTGGTTGTGCGGCAGCACCGGCACGAGGGAATTAAGGTGAGTAGAAATGGGTGGTAGCGCGGCTATTCGGCGGTCACGTGCGGCGCGGGAACTCCCGCCGCAAACTCCGAGAAGGTTCCACTCTCGATCGCGCGCCGCGCCTTGCGCATGGTCTCGAGGTAGAACGCCAGGTTGTGAATCGTGTTCAACACTTGCGCCAGCAATTCGTTCGACGCATACAAATGCCGCAGATAGGCGCGTGAGTAGCGCGCGCACACCTTGCAGCCGCATTGCGGATCGAGTGGTCCCTCGTCGCCGGCGTAGCGCGCGTTCTTGATGGTGATTCGCCCCGCGGAGGTGAACAGCAAGCCATGACGCGCGGCGCGCGTGGGCAGCACGCAATCCATCATGTCGACACCTTGCGCCACGTAATGCACAATCTCTTCCGGCGTTCCGACCCCCATCAGATATCGTGGCTTGTCCTGCGGCAGAAAAGGAATGGCAGCGTTCACCATCTCGTAGGTCATGGGACGCGGCTCGCCGACGCTCAGTCCGCCGATCGCATATCCGGGAAAGTCCAGCTCAACCGTTTGCTCGGCCGACTCGCGCCGCAGATCGGGAAACATTCCGCCCTGCACGATGCCGAACAGCGCCTGACTTTCGCCGCGTTCGGCGAACCACGGCACTTCCTGCTTGTGCTCCTCGAAGTACTGCCGGCTGCGCGCTGCCCAGCGCAGCGTCATCTCCATGGAGTCGCGGGTGCGCGCGTACTCTGCGGGATGTTCGGTGCATTCGTCGAACGCCATGATGATGTCCGCGCCCAGCGAGATCTGCGCCGCAATCGCGCTCTCCGGACTGAAGAAGTGAGACGAGCCGTCGAGATGCGAGCGAAACGTCACGCCTTCTTCCGTCACCTTGCGCAGGTCGCTGAGGCTGAACACCTGGAATCCGCCGGAATCGGTGAGGATCGGGCGGTTCCACGCCATGAACTTCTGCACGCCGCCCAGACGGCGAACCGCTTCAACTCCCGGCCGCAGATACAGGTGATACGTGTTGTTCAGCAGGATCTGAACGCCCAGCTCTTCCAGCGTGTCCTGGGGAACGCTTTTGACGGTCGCAACCGTTCCGACCGGCATAAACACAGGGGTTTCGACTTCGCCGTGCGGCGTGACGAATCGTCCGGCGCGCGCGTTTCCATCGCGCGCCTCAATCTGGAAGCGGAAGGACATCGCAGACGATTGTAGCGGGTACGAACCAACCACAGAGACACTGAGAGCAGAGTGAGAGCCACGCGAAGGGTGCTTTGTATCAGGGCACGAACTTTAGTCGTGCCGAGCGACGCCTCAAGAAGAATGGGGGCATTCAGCGCTGCTGCGCAGTGCTGAATGCCCCTAAAACAATCACGCACTTACGGCACGGCTGAAGCCGTGCCCTGACACAAAGCCAGGACAATGGAGGCGGTCAGTGCGGCTTCTTCGGCTTTGGCAGTCGTCCAATGAAGGTATCAAGCGCCGCTTCTGCGTCGGGAACGCGTTCCAGCTTCTGGTAGAGCTCCGAGAACTTCAGGCGAACTCCGCTCATGAGCTCCTCGTCTTCCATCAGCTTGTTCACCAGCTTCTGCCAGTTGGGAACCTCACGATGTTCAAGGACCAGCTTCATCGCCAGGTTCTCGAGGAACAGACATTCAGCGGCTTCGATCAGCGCAGCGACGCGTTTGCGTTCGTCTTTGGTCATAGGCAGTTATCGACGAGCTTACCAAGCACTCTTCGACTGCGGCATAATAATCCTTGGCTGCTGAAAAGCGCTCTTGCTGAATTATGTCTGACCGAACCTTCACCAGCGTTACGCTGCACGGATTGCCGGTGCGCATCGAGCTCGAATGGCCGTTTCATCCGTCCGCGGGCGGAAGCGACGGGTATGTGGTCCACGGCCGGATCGCGCTCAACGATGGCGGTCAACTGCACGCCGACATCGCGCTCAACCTTTCGCAAACGATCAGGGAGGTTCTGCCCAGGCTCGACAGTGAGCTCGCTTTCCAGGTCGCAATCAACGCCGCGCGCAAGGCGCTCGACGACAAGCAACTGGAGTTGCTCAAGAGCGGCAAGCGGCAACCCGTTCCGGTTTCCAGCCGCTGCTACAGCATTCGCCTGCAGCACTTCAGGTTCGCCAACGCAACGCCGGAGCAGCTCGCCGAGTTCGTGGCGCGCAAGGTTTTCTGGGGAAGTGGCGACGCGCGCGAAGCCGTGCTGATCGCCGACCCGTTCGACGCGCAATATCTCGGCGCTGCCGATGGGAACCTCGTCGACAAGCTTCTGGCTGCGGCCAAAGATCTGGCGGCGCGCGGAATGCTCGAGCTTACGGACGATTCCGCGCGTGCGACCGACGGATTGCTGGCGCAGCGCGAGAGCTTCGTAGCCGCGAAGGATCGCGCGCTGGAAGAGCTGCATCTGAAGCATGCGTTCGAGCGCGCGTGATCAAGCCCTGAGAGCTCCTCCTCCGCCCCGGCGAGTTTGAAAAACGCGGCGCCAGCCGCACGTTTTTGCTGGAATCCGGCATCCCCGCATGCAAAGATAAGCCGATAAGCTGCAGAGCCCCTCACATGGACCCTCGAAGCAGATACTGGCCGGTACTGCTTTTCCTCGTTGTAATCGCGGGCACCCTCTGGTGCCAGACCACCGCTCCCGTCACCCTGCAAGTTGCCCCGAAAGATTTGTCCATGTCAGCCGGTGAGCAACGGCAGGTACTGGTGATTGCCAGCGTGAGCGGGAATGCGGTGCGCAAGCTGCGGCTGCACGCCCAGTCGGAACCTGGTACGCGCGTCAACGTAGGCCGGAGCGCGAAGCTGCCGGGTGAAGTCCGCGGCGACGTGAGCTGGCCCGTCTCGATCACGAAAGCTGCCGATGGCAGGACGGCCTCGCGCATCGTCTTTGAGGCGCAGTACGAAACCGGCGATCCAACCTCGCCCGTACCCGGAGTCGCCAGCGTTGCGCTGGACCTGACAATCAAGCAGCTTCCCAAGAACGAAGAAGTTGCCACGGCCGTCGTTCAAACCAGCTTTGACAAGCTGGAGGAGCGCCGGCCGCAGGATGTGTATCTGGTGGTCACCAACCTGACCGACGTCCCGCTGGAAGTCACCGAGGTCAGCGCAAACCTTCCTGCGTTCGTGTCCGTTTCCACGTCCAACACATCGGTCGCAACTCCACAGGGCAGCACCGTCACCTCTTCCTCGGTTTTTCAAGGCGCCGGTTTGTTATATTCCTCCGCCGGGCAAGTTGCGCCGCTCATGATCCCTCCTCGTCAGGACCACATCTTTCACATGGTCTTGCAGATTCCGGACTACACCGCAGTCCTCACCGGAAAGTACCTGATGCTGTTCGACGTGAAGCTGCGCTATACCAAGGACGGCTACACCACGAACAGCAGCATCACGACCAACAAGGACTTTCAGGCCGGGGTGCTGGGCGAGCAGGAATTTGTCGGCGTAACCAGCGTGCCTTTTCTGCTGCTGCCGGGATTTCTGGTGGTGACGATTCTCGGGCTGCTGTTGACCAAGGTATGGCCCAAATCGACACTCGAGATCGATTACAAGAAGCCTGAGTTCTACCTCATTGGAACGGCGGTTTCGCTGGTGTTTGTGCTTGCCTACCACCCTGCGAGCCGCTGGCTCTACTGGCAGCTGTGGCATGTAAAGCTGCCGAGCCGTGATCTGTTCTCCGGCTTCAGCCTGGAAGACATCATCAACATCTGGGTCATCGCGGTAGCTGTCGCCGTGCTGCCATGGGCAGTGATCGGCGGCGGTGCGCGCCTCTGGGCGGCAGCCAGGGCCAGGCGTCAGCGAGAAATTACGCCCACCCCGCTGGATGAGCCATTGAATGTGCTGTATCGCTTACAGAAGGCGGGAAAATCCTTCCGCCTGGCGCAAGCCAATATGGCTGGAAGGGCCGGGCAGCCGCTGTGGGAACTTCCCTTGCCGACGCCCGATCCGGCGAAGAAGTGGGTTTCGGGAAGGATCAGGGTGATGATCCCGGCGGCGCTTGCGGAGGGAGAACTGCAACCGACCGTAGCCACGTTTCGCAGTCTTTTGAATGACGACACCGGCGCGCAGACCAAGGCTTTGTATGACCTGTTGAACGGGGTGAAAGACAAAATCCATATTCGCTGGGATCCGGATCAGCCGCCGCTACTGGTCGACAACAAAGATGCACTGACCGCGCCCGGAAAGCCCGACGAGTTCATTCTGGAGAAGGCCTAAAAGCAGACGGGGCGCCAGCGTGAGCCGGCACCCCTTATTTTCGCCTACCCTTTTTGCAAAGGGATCGTACTTCCTGGAAGTACACAAAGCGCGAAAGCGCTACGTAGTCACAGCCATCATTACGCTCCGAGGTGAGCCTTGTCAATACCGACGCGCATGCAAGAAGTCCGGATTTCCCTTGTCTGGTTCGAGCGTTGGGGCGATATCTGGAGCGCGGCCAATCCCATCGCCATGGAGTTCCTGCGCACCGCTGACGCCTACCAGAAGAAATTCGATGAGGTCGTTCAGCAGACTGTGCTGGGGCCGCTTGACGGCAAACCCATACCCGAGTCCATGCTGGAAGCGACGGCATTGACCCCGCCCTGGCCGATCCGACAAAGCAAACATCCGCAAAAGTTCTGGATCCGATACCTGGGCAAGAATCCGGAGAACGTCGACGGCCAGCTGGCACTCAGCAAAGTCGCGCCGTTTCACATCGGCTTCCCGGTGACGATAAAGCCGGGCCGCAAAACCATCGGCCTCATCGCCGACGGCTTTATTTATCCCCATGGCGCCGGTTTGATCCTCACTCTGGTCCTGTTCCTGGATCGCGGTACCAATCCTTCCGGCGGCGTGCAACCCAGCACCGCCCTGGACAGCGCCCTGCAGGCATACAACCAGGAGCAATTCACGGTCACGCGGAATGGCGGCGAGCCGGCACCGCAGAAGATCGTCGAGCTGAAAGATAACCTCTTCGATTATCTGCGCGAGCAAGTTCTGGGACCGGGAGCCAAGCGGGGCGAGCGCTCGCCGGAGCCCTTGGTGGCGGCCGCCGTCATCCGCGGCGAGACCGACTTCCTCGACGCCCCGCCGCGCGAGGGTGGGGACGAACACCAGATGCTGCAAGGCCTGAGCACCATGCGAAGCACCGGTGCTCCTACGGAATACAAGCGGGCGCTGCTGCGCGTGCGGGACTCGGCCCCCAAAGGCGATCTGCTTTATCACACGTCGACCGGCCGCGTGGTCTGGTTTCCCTCGTCATTCGCGGACAACCGGCCGTTCATCCGTAGCAGCGGTTGTTATCACCACAATCTCACCCTGGTGCATTTGCAAGCCGAGGCCATGCTGCGAGTGCTGACCACCCGCAAGGAGTTGCTCGGCAAGAAAGCGACGGTCCCGACCATGCTGGAGCAGCTTGCCCAGGATGCAGCCCTGCAACTCAGCAATCTCTACAAATCGGACAAGCAGGATAATGCGACCTATTACACCTCGTCCGTTCGTGCCTACCTTGACGATCAGCCGCAGGAGAAGAAGTTAGTGAATGATGCGCTGAAGAGCTTCGCAATGCCGGAGCTGAAGTACGAACCGCAGCAGTAGCGTGACGGCCACTTACTTCGTGTACTCCCAGCGGTCGCCGGTTTGGACGAGGGTTGCGGTGTCGGTGCCGGTGCCGTTTAGGGCTGAGGCGAGGTTGGGATAGGCGGTCTTGATCTCCGCCGCATTGGCCCAGGCGGGAACGTTGGCGAGCTTGTAGTGATAGGCGACGGTGACGGTCTTCGCTCCCTGTCCGTTGGTGCCCGGCGTGGAGTTGTCGATGGTTGCGCTGAGGGTCTCGCTATCCGGAGCCGCTGGTTGGCTTTGTGCGTAAGCGGTGATGGTTGCCAGGAGAAAACTCAGTACGAGGAGGGCCGGCACCGTGCGGAACTTCATATTCATTCCTCTGTTTCAGGGCCGCGTGATTCCAAGCGGCACCGCTGCCCGGAGGCCTGCGGCCATTGAGAGTAGATCAAAGTACGATGGCGACGCAACGGCGAGAAACAATTCGTAACAAACACTGAAAGGAAGTAAGGATTACAGTTTTTGCACGCGTTGCACGTCGCGCACGCCGGGGATTTTGCGTACGCCGGTGAGGATGCGCTCAAGGTGCTTAAGGTCGGCAATATCGACTACGATTTCCACCGTCGCACTATCTTCCACCGTCTTGGCGTCCATGTTTCGGATGTTTGTATTAGCGTCGCTGATGATGGTGGCGATCGCCTTCACCATACCTGGACGATTGTCGCAAGCCATCACCAGCTTGACCGGATATCCGGTTTGCCACGCGGGAGCCGGGGCGGCGTCGCGCGCCCACTCCACCGCGATCTGCCGCTCTGGTTCGAACATCAGGTTGTCGATGTTGGTGCAACTTTTGGAATGAACGGCGACGCCCTTGCCGCGTGTGACGTAACCCACGATTGCTTCACCGCGAATCGGGTTACAACAGCCCGCGCGATAGACCATCAGGTCGTCGTGCCCCATGACTTTGATGGTCGAACTGTCACCGCCGAAGACGCGCCGCACCACGCTGGTGAAGCCAGAGCCATTGTCTTCGGGAGATTGCGATGGGGGTGCTTGGCCCGAGAAAGACTGCGCCTCATCGGCCGGAACCAGCCGCGCCAGGATACTGCGCGCCGAGAATTTTCCGTAGCCGATGGCGGCCAGCAAGTCGTCAGGCTTCGCCAATCCGTTCTCCTGCGAGACGCGCATCATGTCATCGTCATTGAGCGACTTCAGCGCGACCCGGTATTTGCGGGCTTCTTTCTCGATCAGCTTGCGTCCGATCTCAATGGCGCGCTCGCGCTGGTGCAGGTTGAGCCAGTGCTTGATTTTCTGCCGGGCGCGCGACGACTTGGTGAATTGCAGCCAGTCGCGGCTGGGGTGATGGCCGGGCTGGGTCTGGATCTCGACGATATCGCCCGAGCGCAGCTTGTAGCGCAGCGCGACAATGCGGCCATTGACCTTCGCGCCCACGCAGGTATGGCCAACCTCGGTGTGCACGGCATATCCAAAATCCACCGGCGTCGCGTCACGCGGAAGAATGACGATGCGCCCCTTCGGTGTAAAGGTGTAAACCTCTTCCGGATAGAGGTCGATCTTCAGCGTCGACAGAAACTCCTTCGAGTTCTTAATGTCGCGCTGCCACTCGACCACCTGCCGCAGCCATGCCAGCCGCTGCTCATCGCGCGCCGAGACCGGGCCGTCCTTGTATTTCCAGTGTGCGGCGATACCTTCTTCCGCCATCTTGTGCATCTCTTCGGTGCGGATCTGCACTTCGAAGGCGTGGCCCTTCTCGGAGATGACGGTGGTGTGCAACGACTTGTAAAAATTGTTGCGCGGGATGGCGATGAAGTCCTTGATGCGGCCCGGCACCGGCCGCCACTGATTGTGGATCAGGCCGAGCACCGCGTAGCAATCCGATTCCGCCTGGGTGATGATGCGCAACGCCAGCATGTCATAGATCTGGTCGACCGAAATGCGCTGCCGCTGCAGTTTCTGCCAGATGCTGTAGATGCGCTTGATTCGCGCCTGCACGCGCGCCTGGATTTTGTTCTCGCGCAGTTTTTCCTCGATGACACCCTGCACTTCGGCCAGAAATGCCTCGCCCTCCTTGCGGCGTTGTTCGATGGCGCTTTTCACCTGCTCATAAGCGATGGGATCGACGTACTGAAATGCCAGGTCTTCCAGTTCGCCGCGAATTTTGCCCATGCCGAGGCGATGTGCTATTGGTGCATAGATATCAAGAGTTTCGTGCGCGATCTTCTGTTGGCGCTCCTCGGAGAGGAACTTCAGCGTGCGCATATTGTGCAGCCGGTCGGCCAGTTTGATGAGCACGACGCGGATGTCGTCCATCATGGCCAGTACCATCTTGCGCACGTTCTCGGCCTGCGCCTCTTCCGACGACGCGAAGTCGATCTTGCTGATCTTGGTGACGCCCTCGACGATGTGCGCGACCTGCTCGCCGAATTCCTTCTCGATCTCGCCGATGGTGACCGAGGTGTCTTCCACCGCATCGTGCAGCAGGCCAGCCACGATGGCCGTGGTATCGAGTTGCATCTCGGCGAGAATGGTGGCTACCTGCAGCGGATGCACCAGATAAGGCTCGCCCGACATGCGCGCCTGGCCCTTGTGATGTTCCAGTGAGAATTCGTAGGCTTTCTTGATGGGCGCGAGGTCTTCGCCGGGGCGGTAGGAGCGGACTTTGCGCAGAAGATCGCGAAAGCGGGTAACGGTCAGAACATTGGTCGCGATCTGTTGGCGCAATGTCGCCATATCGAATTATACGATGTGCGGAGCCGGTCTTTATGATCAGCGTCCGGAGGCAGGGCGGACCTTCAGGTCCGCGTCGAGCCTTCGTTCATTATTTCGCACCGGACTTTAGTCCCGAAAAGTGTGATGAGTTAGGCTGTCTATCGATGCGAATACTGATCAGCGGAGCTTCGGGGCTGCTGGGAACGGCGCTCACTCGCGCCCTCAAGCCGTCAGGCCATCAATGCGTCGCCCTGGTGCGCCGGGAAGCGCGGGGCGACGAAGTGCAGTGGGATCCCGAGCAGCCGCTCGACCCGGCAAAGCTCTCGGGCTGCAGCGCGGTGGTCCACCTGGCGGGCAAGAATATCGCCGGACGCTGGACGGAAAAGTTCAAGCGCGAAGTTCTCGAGAGCCGTGTGTCCGGCACGCGAACGCTGGCCACCGCAGCTGCCGAAACCTTTCGCCGCACCGGTCAGCCGCGCGTGTTTGTCTCGGCATCGGGCGTTGGCTACTACGGTGATCGCGGCGACGAATTGCTTACCGAGCAGAGTTCAGCAGGAAGCGGATTTCTGGCCGACGTCAGCAAACAATGGGAGAATGCGACTGCTCCGGCCAGCGAAGCCGGTGTTCGCGTTGTCTGCCTGCGCATCGGCGTGGTGCTGGCGCGGGATGGCGGCGCACTGAAGCCGATGCTGTTGCCGTTCAAGCTGGGCGCCGGCGGAAGAATCGGGAACGGACAGCAGTATTGGAGCTGGATCGCACTCGACGACGTGATTGGGGCAATGCTGCTCGCGCTGGAAAACGCAAGCCTGAGCGGGCCAGTCAATATTGTTGCGCCGTCGGCGGTGCGCAACGAAGAGTTCGTTCGCGCGCTCGGCCGGGCGCTACATCGTCCGACAATTTTTCCGCTCCCTGAATTGGTCGTGCGGACTCTGCTTGGCGAAATGGGACAGGAGCTCCTGCTCACATCGGCGCGAGCTGTGCCGCAGAAGCTGCAGCAGGCGGGCTATCGCTTTCGCTACGATCAGCTCGATGCTGCGTTGCGCGCCATATTGAGTTAGTCACGGACCTTTGCACAATCCTCTTGTTAGGAATGGCCATCCGAGCTGTTTTCCAGGAGCGAGGCAGCGCGATCTTACGCCGGGTTGTTCGCGTCTTGCGTCCGCCGCGAACGGCGCTTTTGGAGCCGAACGATCCACCAGCCGATCAGGATGCCCGCGGCAATCGCGGCGATGGTATAGCGCAGGTGGTTGTGAAATGCTGACCCGATGAAGCTCCAGATTTCGGGTCCGTAGCGGATGACGATCAGTGATTCCAGGGCGAAGCGAAAGAATCGTCCGAAGAAGATGGCCGACAGGAATCGGCTGAAGCGCATCTCGGCGACGCCCGCCGAGAGCACGAACAACTTGAACGGAGTCGGCGGCGGCAGCATCGATGGGAGCATGATGGCCCAGAATTCGTGGCGCTCGAACGACGAACGAATTTTGTCGAAGCGCCCCCGCCCGATGCGCTTCACCAGAAAGACCTCGCCACCTTTGTAGCCGATGAGGTAGATGACGATACTGCCCAGCGCCGAGCCGGTGGCAGCCATTAGAGCGTACAGCAGAAACTTATGCGGGTTATGCCAGGCATAACCGGCGACGATGGCATCGAGCGGCATGCCTAGCAGCGCGGCGTCAACGGCGGCGAACCCCAGGACGCCCCATGCCCCCAGCGGCGCCAGCAGCGAGAGGATCAGCGCACTCCATTTTGCGAGAAGGTGTTTCAAGGCAGTGGCTAGTGATCAGTGGCTAGGTTCGCGGTTGGTAATCCGAACCAAGCCTCAAACATTCATTCTACGCGACGAAATCACACGAGCCCGCGACCCTCGGGCTATGGCACTGGCGGGAGAGTAAAACCCCTCCTGACTGACAACCAGCCGCTGGCCCCTGCATAATGGCTGCATGCCTCCCGGGAAAGATCTGCAGCACAAAATCGACGCGCTGCGCGACAAGATCCGCTATCACGAGCACCGCTACTACGTGCTCGACGATCCCGAAATCAGCGACCGGGAATTCGACCACCTGATGGACGAATTGATCGAGTTGGAGGCGAAGCATCCGGAGCTGATTACGCCTGACTCTCCCACCCAACGGGTCGGGGGACAAGTCAGCGGTCAATTCGCCAGCGTGCGGCATTCAACCCCGATGCTCTCGCTGGCCAAGACAACCAGCGAGGCAGAACTGCGCGACTGGGAGCGCCGCATCCATGTTCTTACCGACGAAACCAAAGTGGATTATGTTTGCGAGTTGAAGCTCGACGGTATGTCGATGGCGTTGCGTTATGACGCGGGAAGATTGGCGCTGGGCATTACGCGAGGTAATGGCACCGAGGGCGAGGATGTCACCGCAAACGTGCGTACCATCCGAAGCATTCCTTTGAATGTGTCCGCGCAGCAGCTGAAGAAAGCCGGCTTGCCTGCGGCTTTCGAGGTGCGTGGCGAGTTGCTGATGCCGAGCACGTCGTTCCAGCGAATGAACGACGAGCAGGAGCAGAAGGGCCTTCCGAAATTCGCCAATCCGCGCAATGCGACCGCCGGCACCGTTCGGCAACTCGATCCGCGAATTACGGCCTCACGTCGCCTGGATTTTTTTGCTTACGGTCTGCTGGCTGAGGGACGCACGATCTTTGATCGCCATTCAGAAGCTTTGAAAGCCTTGGAGTCGGCAGGCTTCAAGGTGAATCCCAATCACCGGCTTGTGCACAGCATTGAAGACGTGTGGAGTTTCATCGGCCAGTGGGAAGGCAAGCGCGAAAGCCTGCCGTACGAAACCGACGGCATTGTCGTGAAGGTCGATCGCATTCGCCTGCAGGAAGAGCTGGGTTACACGGGGAAGGCGCCGCGCTGGGCGATCGCTTACAAGTACGCGGCACACTCGGGCGAGACGCAGATCGAAGACATTCAGGTGCAGGTGGGCCGCACCGGCAAGCTGACGCCGGTCGCGTGGCTCAAGCCTGTGCCCATTGGCGGCACCACGGTGAGTCGCGCCACGCTGCATAACATGGATGAGATCGAGCGGTTGGGCGTGCGCATCGGCGACTGGGTGCAGGTCGAACGCGGCGGCGACGTGATTCCCAAGGTCGTCAAGGTTCTCGAAGACAGGCCGCGCGGACATAAGCAATTTCACATGCCGGAGCGCTGTCCCGTCTGCGGAGGGCACGTCGTTCGCGCTGAAGGTGAAGCCGACCATCGCTGCATCAACGCAAATTGTCCTGCCAAGCTGCGTGAGACCATACGTCACTTCGCCTCGCGCGGGGTGATGAACATCGAAGGCATGGGCGACGCGCTGGTGAACCAGCTGGTCGAGACCGGGATGGTGAAGAACGTCGCCGACATCTACAAGCTGACCGAGGACGACCTGCTGAAGCTGGAGCGCATGGGCAAGAAGTCGGCGGATAACATCCTCCGCGAAATCAAGAAATCCAAAGAAGACGCGCCGCTGGAGCGCGTGATCTACGGGCTGGGGATTCGCTTTGTAGGCGAACGCACGGCGCAGTTCTTGGCAGAACACTTCGGTTCGCTCGATGCGCTCATGAAGGCCAGTGAAGAGGAACTTCAGGAGGTAAACGAGATTGGGCCAAGCGTGTCGGCCTCGATCCGGGAGTTCTTCGACGAGCCAAAGAATGTTGCGCTGGTAAAGCGTCTCGGCGATGCGGGAGTGAAATTCACCGGCGAGAAGAAGCAGCTCGGGACGGCTCTGGCGGGCAAGACATTTGTGTTGACGGGAACGCTGGAGCGGCACACGCGCGACGAGGCGAAGAAGCTCATCGAAGACGCTGGCGGTAAAGTCGCGGGATCGGTCAGCAAGAAGACGGACTATGTCGTGGCCGGCGCAGAAGCGGGATCGAAACTGGACAAAGCGCGCGAGTTGGGCGTCGCGATCATCAACGAAAAAGAAATGGAAGAGTTTGTGGGGTAGAGCTGGCGTAAGGGCCGGCTCTACCTGTTGACAGTTGCTACACTTGAGCCGTGCGACGGCTCATCGTCAATGCGGATGATTTTGGACTTACCGCAGGCGTGAATCGCGCCATTCTTGAGGCTCACCAGAACGGCATCGTCACTTCCACAACCGTCATGGCCAACTCGCGCGCCGCCGTCGAAGCGACCGAGTTGGACCGCACCGCCGTAGGTGATCAGCCGCTCAGTATCGGCTGCCATCTCGTCCTCATGGATGGAGAGCCGCTGCTCCCAGCCAATAAAGTTCCCAGTCTTTTGGAGCCCAGTAACAACGGAGCACACCGCTTTCGCGACACCCTGAACGACTTTGTGATCGCGTCCTTTCGGCACAAGCTTAATCCCGACGAAATCGAGGCCGAAGCGTCGGCGCAGATCGAACGCTTGCAAGCCAGTGGCATTCAGCCGACGCACTTCGACACGCACAAGCACGCGCACATGTTTCCTGCGGTGCTTCGCCCTTTATTGCGGGCAGCAAAAGCACGAGGCATTGGCGCAGTGCGCAATCCCTTCGGACAAGTCTGGCCGTTGCCGCTTGGCAATCTGCTGCGCACGCATCAGGTATGGAAGCGCTTTGCGCAACTCAATGTGCTCCGCAAACTCGCCGGAACATTTCACAGCGAAGTAGCAAGTCACGGTCTCCGCACAACCGACGGCTCGCTAGGGGTGCTGGCCACCGGCTCGCTCGACCTGAAGCTCTTCACGGCGATAATCGAGAGCATGCCCGAAGGCACGTGGGAGTTTGTCTGCCATCCCGGCTACAACGACGCTGAGCTCGACGGTGTGCGTACCCGCCTGCGGCAATCGCGCGAGCAGGAACTGAAACTGCTGACCTCGCCGGAAGCGAAAGAGCGGTTGCGCCGCCGCGGCATCGAATTGATCAGCTATCACGAGCTGTAATGCCGCGATTTGTTTCCACCGTGTTTCAAATCGCCCAGAAACCAAAATTGACGCTGCGGATCGCGCGATTTTGCAGCGCATTGTCTTTCGCGGAAAGGTATTCTTAATCAACGTGAGTTTCACGGGGCCGAATCATAGGATGCTGTCTCTCAAACAATTTCTTGGGCAAGCGCACGACGACGCTATCCTGACCACCGCTCCCTGCCGCGCCGATCTCGCCGGCGGGACTCTCGACATCTGGCCGCTGTACCTGTTTCATCCCGGAGCGGTGAGCGTGAACCTCGCGCTCGATATCCAGACGGCCTGCTGCATCACGCCTCGTGAGGATTGTGAGATTCATCTGCGCTCGCACGATACCGCTCGCGAAGAGCGCTTCGCAAATTTCGACGAGCTTCTCTCGGCTGCCTCTTACGCGCATCCGTTGGCGGCGTACCTGGTGCGCTTCTTTCAACCTCGCGACGGCTTCGTGCTGGAGACTTATTCCGAATCTCCGGCGGGCGCTGGCATCTCCGGCTCTTCCGCGCTGATGATCGCAACCACGGCCGCGCTGGCCCGGTTCACAAAGCAGCAGCTTGAACCGGAACTGATCCGCGTTATCGCGCAGAACGTTGAAGCGCAGTTGATTCGGGTACCTACCGGCTGTCAGGACTATTATCCTGCGATGTACGGCGGCGTGAACGCGATTCACCTTGACGCCGCTGGAATTCGCCGCGAGCAAATTGCCCTTTCGCTCGACGACATCGATGAGCGCTTCGTGCTCTTCTACACTGGAGCGCCGCGGCAATCGGGCATCAACAACTGGGAAGTCTTCAAGCAGCACATTGACGGCGAGGAGCGGGTGATCCGCAATTTCGAGGAGATCTCTCACATCGCTCAAGGCATGCAGCGCGCGCTCGCCGCGCAGGATTGGCATACGGTAGAAGAGCTGATCAACGCAGAGTGGAAGCTGCGGCGCGCCAACGCTCCCGGCATCACGACTCCGATTATCGATAAACTAATTGAGGTGGCGAGGCGTAAGGGAGCGCGGGCGGCGAAGGTATGCGGTGCGGGGGGCGGAGGCTGCGTGATCACGCTGATTGAGCCGGGCGCTCGGAGTAGAGTGGAGGAAGCGATACGCATCAACGGTGGCGAGCCACTCAACTTTCGCGTCGCGCCCGAAGGGCTTCGCTTCCACTCTGTAGGCAAGCGGCAAACGGCACAAGTATGAGCAGCTTCAGGGACAACGAAGGCAAACTCAAGCCGGTTTGGGCGGCGGTGCTGTCGCTGCTGCTTTCGGCCGTCGCGTTCTGGGTTTCAGGAAACATCGCGCACGAAGCCGGCGACCAGCGCCCCTTCCGCACCGAGTTGATCTTCCGCTCGCTGTGGGCGTTGTTGCTGTTCGGCATCTTCGCCTGGATGCTGACCGTCGGCGATCACATTGAAGATCACCGCATCGCCGCGCAGGGTTTGCCACGGGTTCGCGGGTGGCTCAAGCAATTCATGCTCGGCTGCCTCATCGGGACCGGCCTCACGTTCTTGGCGCTCGCGCCGATCGCCTTTCTCGGACGCTTCCGATTTATCCCTCTGTGGTCTGCGCGCTTGTTGCCTAATTTCGGCGTGCTGGCCGCGATGCTGGTGATGGGCGCCCTGGCCGAAGAGTTGGTATTTCGCGGGTATCCCTTCCAGCATCTGGAGCGCGGTATCGGAGCGGCGCCGGCCATCATCGTCTTCTCCGCTCTTTACGGCTTGCTGCATCTGCTGAATCCTCATGCCAGCTTGTGGGGAGCGGCGAATAGCATGCTGATCGGCGTTATGCTCTCAGTCGCCTACCTGCGAACGCGCGCCCTGTGGCTACCGTGGGGCATTCACTTCGCCTGGAACGCCGCGCTGGGATTCGGCTTCGGATTGCCGGTCAGCGGCTTCCGCGTCTTCAACCTGTGGCTCTACACCGACGTCTTCGGCCCTTCCTGGCTGACTGGCGGGACGTACGGTCTTGAGGCCAGCGGATCCGCAACCGTAGTTTTTCTGATAGGTATTCTCCTCGTGTGGAAATTGCCTCTGCGAACTCTGCCGCAACCGGTTGTCCAGAAGCTTCCGGAGGCAGCGCTCCATGATACTGTTTCCAGCATCCAAACCTAAGTCAGCTCCGGTCGGCTGGATAGAGCAGCAGCCTGTCACTTCATCCAACCTTCCCTCCTGGACGGGCATATAATTGTTCGCAGTTGGGGCTCCCATGAACCGCGCTCTTGCTTCTCTGCTGGCGACAGCCGCTCTGCTGCCGCTCACGTTGTTCGCCGGTGACAACAACTCGCCCAACGCTTCCGACAAAATGACACCGCAAACGCGGCTGGCGGTCATGCGCGATCTCACTGCCGAGCGTGTTTTTGTGCGGACGATCTTGCCCCGCGGCACACAAGGCCTGCAAATCAAGAACGGCAAGTTGACGCCCGACGGCCACGAGGTAGAGAAACTGGTGGCTACGAATGGTTTCGCCGCGAAACCCGGCGACCGCGTCATCATCACCGACGTCATCGTCAAGGAAAAATCGATTGTTTTCCAGATCAATGGCGGCAGCAAAAAGAAAGACAAGTGGTACCAGCACATGTCGGTCGGCATGGGCGGTAACACTTCAGTAACGCCGGGCGGCGCGCAGAAGAGTCTTGAAGCCACCGGTTCGTCGGTCACCCTGGAGTTCGATAAATACGTTCCCGAGATGACCGGCAATCAGGTGCGCGACCTGCTCACGCCCATCTTCGACTTCAAGGCGCTCACCGAAGCCGAAGCCTATCAGAAGGCCTTGCCGCCCAAGGTGCAGGAGGCCATCAAGAACCACCAGGTGCTTGTGGGCATGGACCGCGAGATGGTGATCTACGCCAAGGGGCGCCCGCCGAAGAAGATCCGCGATAAGGACGATACCGGCGTCGATTACGAAGAGTGGATCTACGGCACCCCGCCGGAGGAAGTCGATTTCGTGCGCTTCAGCGGCCCGTTCGTCTCGCGCCTGGAGATTATGACGGTTGATGGCGAGAAGATCGTGCGTACCCAGCGGGAAGTCGAACTGGCGTCGCAGGAGACTGAAGTCGCACAGAAGAAGACGGAGCCAGAGCCAGCGAACCGGCCCACGCTGCGCCTGCCGGGCGAGGTGGACAACGACTCGCCGGCGCGCAACATGCCGAATACACCCTATCCCCAGCCGACGTCTTCGGGGCCTGCTTCCGGCGCTCCCACCGGTAGCCAAGGGCCGAACTGAGAACGAGCGTAAGCGGACAGAGTAAAGGCACCTAAGCTTCGGGAATTCCTTCCAATCAACGCCAACTCAGGGCTGCCGCCATGTGCTAATCACTCCAGCTACTGCGGGTTCTGCACAATCCTGTCTCGCGGGCTTCGAGCTTGTCCCTGCGGGGATAGGTGCGACGCTTTACAAGCTATCCACGGCGGCTGTCACGTCGTTTGAAATCCGAGTGATTCGCCTTAGTACTTTCGTAACTTGTGCAGCTCTGCTTTCTTCGCCGATACTGCAATCACCATCGCGAGATCCTGCAAGATGCGGCGACGGACGCGGCTGCAATTCCTTCCTGGATGTTTAGTTGGCGAAGAGCTGCGGGACAGCGGTGGTCTGAGGTGAAGGGTGAATCATTCTACGGAACTTATCTGGGCGGCTTGCGCCCTGGCTTTCATGGGCTCTTTCGGTTTGGGCTGGACACTCGAGGAAATCCTGCGGCGAGTGCAGAAGCGCGACGCGCGGGGAAACGACGACGAGTGATAGACGGCACAACCTCACCGTCCGCACTTATCAGGCTGTTACGAAATAGGTGTCGCCGTTGCCGCGGCTCCGACTGCCCCCAAATCGAGGGCTGACACGTCCGCCTAACATCACCCGCAGCGTTGCGGCGGTTTTGTTGTGGCCCATCTGCACCGGCTTCTCCCTTGCGCAACATAGGTTCGTGACGGCTTTTGCGCGTGGACTTCGCTCCTTCACTTATTGTTTTTCTGCATGTAGTTGCGCACGATCTGCGCGACCTCGTCGGGCATGGTGTCCATGGCGAAGTGTCCGGCGTCGAGGACGTGCACCTCGGCGGAAGGCACGTCAGCCTGGTAAGCCGCCGGCTCCGAAGGCTCAAAGGACGAATCGTACTTGCCCCACACGACCAGCAGCTTCGGCTGGCGCTCGCGTAGCCACTGCTGCCACTTGGGATAGCTGGCGACGTTGGTCTGATAATCGTAGAAAAGGTCGGTCTGGATCTGTGGTTGGCCGGGCTGATGGAGGAATGCCAGCTCATCGGTCCAGAGATCGGGGTCGTATAGGTCGACGTTTGGGTCGTGTCCGATGTGCCGCCCGCGGGTGATTTCCAGCGAGAGGAACTTCTTCTGGAACTCCGCCTCATGAGCTTTGCGGTCTTTCCAGAAAGCGCGACGCGCCTCCCACAGCGGCCCCAGACCTGAGTCGTGCGAAACGGCATTCTGAATGATGAGCGCTTGCACCCGCTCGGGATGCGCCAGAATCATCCTGAATCCGACCGGGCCGCCGTAATCCTGCATATACAGCGTGTAGTGCGAGAGGCCGAGCTGCTCGGTGAAGTCGTTCATCACGGCGGCGATGTGATCGAAGGTATAGGCAAAATGCTGCGGATCGGGAGCGTCGCTGTGACCGAAACCGGGATAGTCGGGAGCGATGAGGTGATACTGGTCCGATAGCCGGCCGAGCAGTGGCTCAAACATGCGCGACGAAGACGGAAAGCCGTGCAGGAGCAGCAGCACCGGCGCGTCCTTCGGGCCGGCTTCGCGGTAAAAGATGTTGAGGCCGTCGACTTTGATCGACCGATATCGGGTTGGATTTTGAGTATGCATACTCCGCTCCTGTGCCCAAAGGTTCGGCGCGGTGATGGCGAGCAAAATGATCGCTGTTCCGAGATCGACGCGACCAACGCGGCGCATTGCCTCGCAAAACGATTGCTTAAGTTGTAACGCTCTTTTCATGCGGTGAATTGATGCCGCGGGACGAAATCAGGTCGCAGTAAGAAAGCCTGGCTATTGATTGACATCCGCTGTCGGCTTGGTTCCAAAATATCCCTCAAGCTGCCCTTTCGCACGGAGTGCATAGACCTTTGCCATCACAAAATCGCCCTTGCAGAGATAGACCGCGGCGCCACAAAGCGATCGACCTACTGCATCGCCGATGACCCACAACGGATAGTTATGGCAGCGCAGTATATGGCCCTGGCCGAGCGCATAGGGATAAGTTTTTTGCAGTAGGCGCCCCCGGTCTTGCAGTGTCGGGTGATAAACAGTCAGGTCAGGTTCGTACCAGGTAGGAAAGCCACGCTCAGCCGGTCTAATCAGATAGTCTATGTCCTCGCTGGATTGATAGGGAGAGGAAGTACCCGGGCCGATATCTTCGCGAAAAAAACCGATTGCGCGTACGGCTTCAGCTCTAAGGAAGGCATTAAATGTTACGACACATCGCAGGACGCTGGTTTTTGTGCGTGGCCCTCGTTTCGGCGGAAACTTTGGAGACATGAGCTGTCCGTTTTGGTCACGTGTCGCGGTGAACAGCACTGCAAACTCGGCATGCTCTTCAAACCAGGCCACAACTTTCGCCAGTAACTCCGGCGGATACCAGCAATCATCGTCCGGAAATGCTATGAGATCGCCTTGCGCAAATCTCAAGGCAGCGTTTCTGGCCTTGGAAAGCCCGCGCTCCAGGCGCAAGTGTCTGATTTCCAGGTGCGGGTAAGCCTCTACCAAGGCGTCTAATCGGCGGTCTTCGTTTTGATCGGCCAGGATAACTTCAAAGTCGCGATAGGTTTGGTCATCCAGGCTCTTCAGCAAACGCTCCGGTTCAGCTACGCGATTCCACGACGCCACGATCAGAGATATCATCGGGCCTCAGAGGTTAGCTGGGGCCGCATAATTGGTCTCCCTATTAGCCATGCTATGGTGCAATAAAGCAGCCATCCGCACCAGAGAATGGAAATGATAAGGCCAGTCTTCATCAGGTCGGAGGCCCAGTCCAGCAATTGTCCCCTCGGCATAAGAAGAATTACAGGCATAATGCTGGCTACAATGAAGAGGGATCGCGGACGCCGGCTTAAGCGATATAGCAAATGAAGTCCGCCACCCAGGAAAAGCGAAAGAATCGTTACTCCCGCAACGCCACCCAGAAGGTACATCTGCGCAATATAGGAACCCGCTTCTCCCTTGCCTCGTGAAAAGGCGACCGGATTCATGAATACCGTGACATCGTTGGGCAGTCGCTGCCCCCTGATGTAGTCTTCCTGCACCCGCAGGACGAAAGCATCCTGCAAGTCGTACCAGACGTAAGAGAGTCCATAAGGACCAAATATCGTATCGTATTTGACCGCTACCGACGTAACATCGATCGAGTCTCCCTCCAGCCGAACAAACTCGAACGGGGCGAAAGCGTAGTCTGCGAGCGACCATTCGCTGTTCTCGCGAATGGTTTTTATCATGCCCCCTATGACAACCAAGATGAGGGCAAGTGCAGCGACCTTAAGCAGTTTAGTTTTCTTACTAGATTTGATCCTGGAGACATACCACAAGACGAGGATGAGTGCGAACACGCCACCGCGAAAGCCTGTAAGTAGAGTAATGATCGAGGAAGCAAGGTAAAAGATAGTGGTCAGATAGAGCCATCTCTTGCGCTTCTCGAAAACGAAGAGTGCCAGAAAAGCCGGGCCATTGAGCAGCGCAAGAGCGCGCACAACTAGAGGTACGCTAGCAACGATATCAGCATGATGCACCCAAAAATATACATAGCCGCCGTGGTGCTTTATAAATTGATAGTAAGCATAGTTTTTATAGAGTTGAATAGGCAGGGTGCCATAGAAAACCAGATAGAGATAAGGCAGGTAGCGCTCTACCGGAAGGCTCGAAGGCGGTGTAATTGGCCGATAGTTCCATCGGCAGACTGCGTAAATGCAAAACGCCGAAAGCGACAGGCACAATAAGACTGTGCCGGCTTCGCCGCCGGTAAGATCGAAAGGATGAGGAGCGACTCCCGCAATTCTGAGAGGATGAGCGTCCTGCCCAAACAGGTATGCCAGTGCCCTTCCCGACTGCAGGAGAGTCAGAATGCACAAGAACAGAAAGCAGGGGTGGCGCCCCTGATCGAAGCGCTTCCAGGCCAACATATCAAGGCACAGCAGGAAAAGCGCAGTGCCGCCGGCCGCCTGTTCCGGCGACAGCCAGCCAAGCTCAAAGGCCAGCATGCCGGTTGCGAGCGCCGCACCCAGGATGCCCAATTCCACGGCCGCTCCGGCACAGCCGGGCGAGATTGGCACGGGAATCGTTGCGTACGCGCCAGAGTTGGTCATGAATTCCACGTCAAGGACCGCTTCAACCGGGCGAACCGAGCCGCTGCCTGCTCATCAGAGCGGATCGACGCCAAGGCCACCAGCCAAACGCAGGACGACAAGAGAACGATCGCCATCGTGAGCAGGACGATTGTGGTGCGATGAGGGCCTAACCTTGTTTCCGGTACCGTCGCATCATCGATCACATCAACACCAGGGCCTGTTTTCGCTTCGTCGAGGCGCGCTACTTCAGCTTGCCTGGTCAAAAATTCGAACAGCGCCTCGTGGTACTTCAAATCACGCGCACGACGAAGATATTCCATTTCGACTTCCGGCAAACGGCGGGTCGGAATCTCCAGATCACCATTGCCGAGAGCATCCGTGCGGCGCTCCAGCTGCGACAAATTTCCTCGCAGGCTAGCCAGTTCGAGCTCTGCCCGCTTGAGGTCGGGATTCTCAGGCGTGGCATAGAGGCGCATCGCCGCCAGCTTGACCTCCTCGATCTCCACCTGCGCGCGGGTGCTTGCCACCGCCTCCAGTATGGCTTGCGCTTGCTTGTCTGGCTGGACGAAGCCGGTCTTCTCCTCAGCATCTTTCAAGGACAGCTCTGCAGCCTCGAGCGCGCCTCGTTCCGTGCTTAACTTCTGCTCGAAAAATGCTCGCCGATGCGTCGCCTCGGATCGGGAAAGATTGTCGCCGAGTCGCCGCAACTGATCGACATAAGCCGCTGCCATCTGGGCAGCTCGCTTCGGGTCACGGTCGCTGACGCCGATTGAGACCTGTCCTTCTTTATCGGCCAGGATTGCCGTACGAGCGCCAAGCTTCTTGCGCGCGTCCTCCTCGTGCCGGACGGAGTAGACGTGCTTCAGTCCAAATTGATCGACGATGGCTTGCTGAATCGTCTGGCTCCGCAGCACCGCAATACAAAGATCGGTCGGGTCCCTGAGTCCCAGGTCGGCGTTGGACAATCCGCTGATGGCTTGCAACTGCTGCCCCACCAGGGCCGCCGCGGAGGACTCATTTGGCGCGGGGGGCAGGATCGTCGTCGTCGCCGTGTAGATATTGGGCAGCACCAGGGAGATGAGGGTGGCAACGACTAGAGTGACGACTGCGATGTAGAGCAGGGCCCGCTTGTGGTGCGACAGGACGAGCAGCAAATCGAGCCCGCACATCGGCTCGCGGCCGCTCTCCGCCGTTGCGCTAACGATCGGGCTCACCCCGTTGTCCGTGCGACCTTCAGAAGAGGAACCGCTGTCCGTCATAAATCAGATCCGCCGCTGGCGATTACTTGCCGACGTCAAACACCCATACACAGTAATCGACCAACTGCCGCGGTTTATAAGCCCGTAACCACGAGAGGCTATCGTAATTACCGCGGAGCCGCCCGGCAAGAACGTATGTGGAGACGTTCTACCGGACAGGGCATCTAAGAAAGCGATTTTCTGGAGAGCCGGAACAGCAAGCCCGAAGCACTGGCCCCTGGTCCGGCGGCCGTGGCATTGCATAGACTAAGGCGAGCAAGCCGAAGAGAGCGGACATGGAAACTGTGGAGCGTGCAATCGTTCGTTATCACCGTAGCATGACCCGATTTGTTGCCCTGCTTTTGATTCTGGCGTTTTCACAGCATGCCGAGGCACAGCAAGTGACCGTGCTGAAGAACGTGAACGTGATCGACGGTACGGGCGCGCCGGTCCATCGCAACAGCACTCTTATTATCGACGGCGATCGCATTCAGTCTGTTCTGGCTAGTCCCAAACAATTGCCGCCCAGTGCCAACGTCATTGATATGCACAGGCAGACGATCATGCCCTTGATGATCAACACGCACGGGCATCTCGGGTTGACCAAGGGTACTTCCCAATCTCCGGACAACGAAACCGATGAGAATCTCAGGCACCAGCTTCTCCGCTACCAGGAGTATGGCGTCGGGGCGGTGCTGTCGATGGGCACCGACGGGCATCGATTTGGAGAGGTCAGGGACGAGTCTCGACGCGGAATCATGCCCGGAGCCGACGTTTACTCAGCCGGGATTGGATTCGGCGCAAAGGATGGAGTGCCGCCGGAGAGCATGGGTTTCACCAACGTTCTTCGGCCCGTAACCGCCGACGAAGCCAAGAAGGAAGTTGCCGCGGAAGCGCCACTGAAGCCTGACTTCATAAAAATTTGGGTGGATGATTTCTGGGGCCAGTATCCCAAAATGCCGCGGGACATCTACAAGGCGATCATCGACGAAGCACACAACCGCGGATTGCGGGTCGCAGCGCATGTGTATCACCTGGATGACGCACGCACGCTGGTCGCAGACCACGTCGATGTCCTGGCGCATAGCGTGCGCGATGGCTATGTTGATGATGCGCTGGTCACGCAGATGAAGACCAATCAAGTCGCCTACATCCCGACGTTGTCGCTGGACGATTTCGCGGTCGCGTATGGCGGCTCTCCTAACTGGATCGACGATCCGTTCTTCCGTGCGGCCCTGGACCCCGGCGTTCTCGAGATGATCACCAGTCCTGAGTACAAGGCGAAGGTGGAGGCGAGCAAAGTGACCGCGCAGGAGAAAGCAGCGCTACCCATCGCGATGAAGAACCTGAAGAAGATCTACGACTCCGGCATTCTGGTCGCGATGGGGACCGATTCTGGAGCGACGCCGATCCGTGTGCAGGGCTTTGCCGAACACATGGAACTGGCGCTGATGGTGCAGGCGGGGCTCACGCCGTTGCAGGCGATTACCGTGGCCACCAGGAACGGCGCGCAGTTGCTCCGAGTCGACGATCAGTACGGCACGCTGGAGCCTGGCAAGAAAGCCAACTTCATTGTGCTGGAGAAAGATCCCTCGCAGGACATTCGCAATACCCGGACCATTCGGGCGGTGTGGAAGAATGGCGTCAAAGTGAGTGATGGGCCGAATGCGGCGGGGCAGCCTTCAACCAAGTAAGCTGCATCGGTTCATGCGAGGTTTGAGATGACAACGCGACGAGAGTTTCTGGAGATTACGGCGGTGACTATGGCAACTTCGACGTGGGGCGGTGCGGCGTGGGGTGCGGAAGGCAAAGGCGAGGTTCCGTATCGCACATTGGGTAGTGCGGGCGAGAAGGTCTCGATCGTTGGCATCGGCGGCTATCATCTGGCGCGGCCTAACGTCGAGCCGCAGGAAGCGACGCAGATCGTGCGCAAGGCACTCGATGAGGGAATCAACTTCCTGGACAACTGCTGGGACTACAACAACGGCGAGAGCGAGATTCGCATGGGCCGGGCGCTGAGCGGCGGCTATCGCAACAAAGCGTTCCTGATGACGAAAATCGATGGGCGGGACAAGGCGACTGCCACGAAGCAGATCAACGACTCGCTCACGCGCCTGCAGACTGATCACATCGACCTTTTGCAATTTCACGAGGTCATTCGCGACACTGATCCTACGCGCATCTTTGCCAAGGGTGGCGCGATGGAAGCTGTGCAAGAGGCGAAGAAGGCGGGCAAGCTTCGCTACATCGGATTTACCGGTCACAAGAGTCCCGACATCCATCTGCTGATGCTGAAGACGGCGGCTGACCACGGCTTCACCTTCGACACCGTGCAGATGCCGCTGAATGTGATGGATTATCACTTCAACAGTTTTCAAGCGAAGGTGCTGCCGGTCTTGAACAAAGCGAACATCGGTCCGCTGGCCATGAAGCCGATGGGCGATCCGTTTATTCTACAGAGTAAGACCGTCAGCGCGATCGAGTGCCTGCACTACTCGATGAACTTGCCGGTCAGCGTGGTGATTACCGGCTGCGATTCGGTGAAGATTCTCGACCAGGCCCTCAGCGCGGCTCGCGGTTTTCGACCGATGAGTGCTGATCAGGTTGCGGCAATCCTGGCAAAGACGGCGCCCGTCGCCAAGTCCGGCGAATACGAGCTGTACAAAACCAGCCATCATTTCGACGGCACGTATCAGAACCCGCAGTGGCTCGGATAGCCCCTTCTCCCGGAGCGTGTCCTCAAACAGTTGCGATGTTCATACATCACAAGCGGGTGTTCGGCTGCCCGATATAATTTGGGCACTGCGGAGCCTGTATTTTCAGACCTTCCGTGTTTTCCGTGCTTCCGTGGTGAAAAGGCTTTCCCGGCAGATCATCATGACTATCATCAAACAAGACGATCTCATCCAGAGCGTGGCTGACGCGCTGCAATTCATCTCCTACTACCATCCGGTCGACTTCATCAAGAGCCTGGCCGCCGCCTATGAGAAGGAGCAGTCGCCGGCCGCGCGCGACGCCATCGCGCAGATCCTGATCAACTCGCGCATGTGCGCCGAGGGCCATCGCCCCATCTGTCAGGACACCGGCATCGTTACCGTGTTCCTCAAGGTCGGCATGAAGGTCGGGTGGGACGCGACCATGAGCGTCGAAGACATGGTCAACGAAGGCGTGCGCCGCGCTTATCAGCACGAACACAACACGCTACGTGCCTCGATCCTTGCCGACCCTGCCGGCGCGCGCAGGAACACCAAGGACAACACGCCCGCAGTGATCAACATGACCATCGTGCCCGGCGATAAGGTTGATGTGATCGTCGCGGCCAAGGGCGGCGGCTCGGAGGCGAAGGCGAAGTTCGTCATGCTGAACCCGTCAGACTCCCTCGTCGATTGGGTGCTGAAGACGGTCCCCACGATGGGCGCGGGCTGGTGTCCGCCGGGGATGATCGGAATCGGCATCGGCGGCACTGCGGAAAAGGCGATGCTGCTCGCCAAAGAAGCGCTGATGGAACCAATCGATATTCAGGAACTGAGGGCGCGAGGGCCAAAGAACACGGCGGAGAAATTGCGCGTCGAGCTGTACGACAAGATCAACCAGCTGGGCATCGGTGCGCAAGGCCTCGGCGGCCTGACCACGGTGCTCGACGTGAAGGTGAAGGACTATCCCACACACGCGGCGAACCTGCCGATCGCGATGATCCCCAATTGCGCTGCGACGCGTCACGCGCATTTCGTGCTTGACGGCTCCGGTCCGGTCGCGCTCAAGCCGCCGTCACTCGAAGACTGGCCAACGCTCACCTATAATCCCGCGGGCGCACGCCGCGTAAACCTCGACACCGTTACGCGCGGGGAAGTTGCGACCTGGAAGCCGGGCGAGGTGCTGCTGCTCAGCGGCAAGCTGCTCACCGGCCGCGACGCCGCGCACAAACGCATGACCGACATGCTGACGGCGAAGCAGGCGCTTCCCGTGGATTTCACGAATCGCTTCATCTATTACGTCGGGCCGGTCGATCCGGTGCGCGACGAAGCGGTCGGCCCCGCCGGCCCCACCACGGCCACGCGCATGGACAAGTTCACTCGCCAGATGCTGCGCGAGACCGGACTGCTGGGCATGGTCGGCAAGTCGGAGCGTGGCGAGGAGGCGATCAAAGCTATCCGCGATCATAAGGCCGTGTATCTGATGGCGGTGGGCGGAGCGGCGTATCTCGTCTCCAAGGCGATCAAGAAGTCGCGCGTGATGGCCTTCCACGATCTGGGTATGGAAGCGATCTACGAATTCGAAGTCGAAGACATGCCGGTGATGGTCGCCGTGGACGTGAACGGCGAGTCCGTCCACGAAACTGGACCACGCGAGTGGCGGGCGAAGATCGCGGAGTTGGTGGAGATTGGTTGAATGCCGTACGGAAAGAGCCCTTCGATACGGCCGGGTGCCCCATTCAAGGCCTTCTTTTGGGCTTGAGTGGGGTTTTTCGTGTGCACAATAAAGCAAGTCGCGGTTTACTCGAAAAAACCCGCTCAAGCTTTGCTTGAACGGGGCACCCATGCTTCGCTAGGCGAGTGCTGCTCGTCGAGCTTCTTCCAGAGAGGATCGAGACGGGTTCTCTTCTGTGCTAATCTCAGCCTCGGCGTTTCGCATCCTTAGTCCGGGTGATTGCATTTGGCCGGCAGCACCGCACCCCAACTCACAACTGGCGCAGCCGATCCTTCCGCGCCTCCGGAGGATCTGCTGAAGCTCGTCGCCGCATTTTGCCAGGCCGAAACCCTGTCTTCCCGCCGTGCGGCGTTCGTCGACATCGTGCGTTGGACACGCGCCGGCCAACGCAGTGCGATGGGTCTTCCACGACTGCTCAGCCTGGTGCGGTTTCTGGAGAGCAATCATGAGATGCGCGCGCAGGTGCAGCTCTCGCTTGGCAAATTGCTCGCGGAAATCGACTCGCTCGCGTTGTTCGCTGAGGCCGGCCTCCCCTCAGTGCGTTCCTTCGCGACGGAAGTTGTGCAGCGCCTGGTAGGCAAACTCATGCCGTCAGCGCGCGACGACTCCGACGCGCGCAAGCTCCTGGCCGACCTCTACTCCTCGCAGTTCTACGCACGACAGTTCGCGGCCCTCCCGCCCGAGCTGTTTCAGCGCATCGTGAATGCTCTGTCGCCAGAGGATGAGCCCCAGTTCTGGGACCGCCAGGAACACGATATGCGTGAAGCCATGCGGCTGCTGTCATCGCGCATCAGCGCACTCGGATTGCAGCCTGAAGTCCGCGACCGTTCGGTCGCATCGCGAGTGGCGCATTCTCCTTTCTATGAGCTGGTGCCGAAGACCGAGGCGGTGCTCACCGCCAGCGAGTCCACGTCAACGGCAGAGTACGACGTGTGGAAGCAGATCGTCATCCGCTGCCGCGCCGAGATGGAAACCGTCTACGAGCACATGGAGTCCGCCGGCATCAGCGTTGAGCTGGTCTTCGATCTGAAGACGATTCAGGCCTGTCTGGTCAGGATGGAGGCGCTCGCAAAGGCTCTGGCTGCAGCGGATGCGAATGAGAGAAGCGCCGCGGTGCAGGCGCTGCTGGTACGGCTCATCGAAGGCAATATCGCGGACAAGCGGCTGTCGACGTTGCTGCACGACAACCTCGATCTGCTCGCGCGCAAGGTGGTCGATCGCACCGGCGACACCGGCGAGCATTACATCGCCGCCAGCAAAGCTGACTACTGGCACATGTGGCGGGCTGCGCTCGGGGGCGGCCTGCTGACGGTGTTCACGGCTGCCATCAAGCTGCGCATCATTGAAGCGCACCTGCCGCCGTTCGTCGAAGGGTTCGTCAGCGGCACCAATTACGCCGTCAGCTTCGTGCTGTTGCAGGTCTTCGGACTCGTGCTCGCAACCAAGCAGCCGGCTACGACCGCAGCCGCCTTCGCGCGCATCATCCGCGACAATGGCGCTGCCCAACGCACCAGCAAGCTCACCGAGTTTGTAGCTCGCATCACCAGCACGCAACTGGCGGCAGCGCTGGGCAATGTGGTCGCAGTATCGATAGGCGCGCTCGCGTTTGAAGCGCTGTGGCGAGTTATCTTCCGCGAATCCTACCTGCCGGAACTAAGCGCCAACCACGTTTACGAGACGCTCAATCCGTTTGCGTCCGGCACTGCGCTGTTCGCCATCGAGACCGGAGTGATCCTGTGGCTGGCAGCGCTGGCCGGAAGCTGGACCGAGAATGCCGCGGTGTACTACCGGCTCGCCGACGCGGTTGCGCAGCATCCCCTGGGCCTGCGGGTGAGCGAAGCGTTCTCGAAGAAAGCGGCGCGGGTGGTGAAGCACAACATCGGCGGCTGGGCGACCAGCATTGTGCTGGGATATCTTCTGGGCTTTGCGCCGGAAGTGGGAGCGTTCTTCGGACTGCCTATCGACATCCGGCACGTGACTTTGTCGACGGGAACGCTGGCGCTGGCGGCAGCGCGCTTTGGGACCGGGAGCCTTGGCCATCGCTGGTTCTACCATGCCAGCCTGGGCATTGCCGTGATCTTCGTGCTGAACCTGTTCACGAGTTTTACCATCGCGGCGTACGTCGCGCTTCGTGCCTACGACGTTAGCGCGCGTGAGCAATGGGCGATCGTGAGATCCCTTACTGCCGCTGCCTTCCGTTCGCCCATGCGCTTCATACGGCCGGTTTTCGACACGCCGAATCTGGAGCAGACTGATACGCAGGCTGTTGACTCGTGATTCCGAATACCGGTCAGCGGCGGATTCGGATGAAGCACGTAGCCTCGCGCAATCATCTTTCTAGTATGGGGGTGTTTCATGCCGCAATCCGCAAGCTCGACCCGGGTGGAAAAGGACTCGCTCGGCCATAAAGAGGTCCCCGCGCACGTCTACTACGGCATTCAGACCGCGCGCGCGGTGGAGAACTACCCCATCAGCGGACTGCGCGCCCATCCCACCCTGATTCGGGCGATCGCGATGGTCAAGGAAGCGGCCGCACTGGCCAATCGCGAGCTGGGGCTGATCGACGAGAAGACGGCCAACGCTATCGTTCAAGCAGCCAGGGAGGTGCAGGAGGGCAAGCTGCATGAGCACTTTCCAGTGGACGTTTTTCAGGCGGGCGCGGGCGTCAGCTTCCACATGAATGCGAACGAAGTGATTGCCAATCGCGCGTCGGAGCTGTTGGGCGGCGCGCGCGGTGAGTACAAGCACGTTCATCCCAACGATCACGTCAACTACGGGCAATCGACCAATGACGTCTTCCCAACCGCCATGCGGTTGGCGACATTGTTGGAGCTGGAGAAGCTTTATCCTGCGCTCGACGGGCTGTTTGCCGCGCTGGAGGGGAAGGGTAAGGAGTTCCACCACGTCCTGAAGTCCGGGCGCACGCATATGCAGGACGCGGTGCCGATCCGTCTGGGGCAGGAGTTCACCGCCTACGCAGGTGCGATCAAGCGTGCGCAGAAAGCGATTCAAGAACAAGCAGAGTTCTTGCGGGAGCTGGGACTCGGCGGCTCCGCGGTAGGCACCGGTATCAACACCCATCCCGATTACCGGCACAAAGCCATCGCCGAGCTGGCGCGCATCTCGGGCCAAAAGCTACACGCGGCTGACGACATGCGCTATGCCATGCAATCGAATCTGGCGATGTCGAGCGTGAGCGGCGCGCTGCGCAACCTGGCGCTGGAAGTCATTCGCATCTCGAATGACCTGCGCCTCCTCTCCTCCGGTCCGAACACCGGCTTGGCCGAGATCAACCTGCCGGCGCTGCAGCCGGGCTCGTCGATCATGCCCGGCAAAATCAACCCCGTCATTCCGGAACTCGCCGCGATGGTGTCGTTTCAGGTCGTCGGCTACGACGCGGCAGTCGCGCTGGCGGTGCAAGCCGGTCAGCTGGAGCTCAATGTGATGATGCCGACCATGGCTTACAGCGTGCTCACGTCGATCACGATCATGGGCAACATGCTGCGCCAGCTGACGGAGTTCTGCGTTAAAGGCATCACCGTGAACGAGCAGCGCACGAACTACTACGTCCAGAGCACGGTCTCGCTGGCCACGGCGCTGAATCCCTACATCGGCTACGCGAAGGCAGCCGAGGTTGCCAAGGAGTCAGTGAAGACCGGACGCTCGATCATCGACATCGCGCGCGAGCGCGGCGAGCTGACCGAAGAGCAGATTAAGGAGATCCTTGATCCCGCGCGCATGACGGAACCGACCTCGCCGTTGGAGGTTGCAAAGGAGCGGGAGAAGATCAAGGGCAGCAACTAGCAACTGCCAACTCGCAACCAGAATTGCTCGTGAGGTACCAGCCGCACATCAGTGAGCGACGTTCGTCGACGGTGCTCTGCTAATGACTAACGGCTGCTTCGTGGTAAATCACTTTTCCCGTCCGAATCGTGTAGTCCACCTTCGCGAAGTTGCGCATGTCGCTGGCCGGATCGGCGTCGAGTACCACAATGTCGGCGTCGTCGCCGGTGACCAGTTCTTCGGTGCGGGTGTGCTTGAAGTAGGTCGCGGGATTCGTCGTCAGCGAAGCCAGGATGTCGCGCCAGGTCATCCCGCTCTTCGCCATCAGAACGTATTCCTCAGTCGTGTCGTAATGCTGTGTGTAGCCGACGTCGGTGCCGAATAAGACCGTCCCGCCCTGCTCGAAGAAGACCTTCAGTTCGTTAACGCCGCGCTGCACAAAAGCCTGCTCGTCGGTCGGCGAGGCGTGCTCCTTCTCCAGTTCAACCTCCCACAGCGTCAGAGTCGGAATGAGTTTGGTGTGCTGTGACTTCATGCGCGTAAGCTCTTCGGGGGTAAAACCGGATTCGATGGGAATGGTGTGCGCCAGAATGTCCACGCCGGCGGCCAGAGCGTTGTCGGTACCCACGTGATTCGAGGGATGCGCGAACACCGGCTTGCCGGCGGTGTGGGCCACCTCGACCGCCGCGCGCGCTACATCGGTAGGCATTGGCGTGATCTTGCCGTGACCCATGATGGAGCCGGTGAACAGCTTGATGCCGTCGGCGCCCATCGCCAGTTGCTGCTTCGCAATCCGCTCGGCATCGGCAGGAGTTGCTGCTTCAAATTGTTTCAACTGAGCGGCGATTTCTTTCGGCACATAAACCGGAATACCGTTTTCGGGCAGGATATTACCGGCCGTAGTGTAGATTCGCGGCCCCGGCACCTCGCCCGAGTCCACGCGTTTCCGCAGCGGCAGCGTGTCATAAGGGTTCGAGCCGATGTCGAACACAGTGGTGAAGCCCCAGCTCGTGAGCATCGTTTGCATGTGCTGCTCAAGCGGGTCCGCAGGCGCCGTCGCCGCTCCGCTCCAAACCGGCTCGGTGAAATGCACGTGACTGTTCCAGAAGCCGGCGGTGATGACTTTGCCAGTGCAGTCGATGGTCGGGACAGATTTTGGCAGCTTCACCTGAGCGCGTTTGCCGATGGCCGCGATTTTGCCGCCGTGCACCAGGACCACGCCGTTCTCGATGGGCGGAGACGTCGGCGAGGGATAAATCTTGCCTCCAACCAGCGCGAGGTCTGACGAATCAGCAGGCTTTTGTTGGCAATATACGTTCTCAGTCCAGATCAGAAGCGCGAGTAGAAGCAATGCGAGGAAGCAGCGCCTTCTGTGCATGACCGATGGATACGAAGATTGCACGGACTTAGTTCGCGGTCAGAACGCCCAGCGCACCAGCGTCGCGCCGGAGGTGAATCCCGCGCCCACCGCGGCGAGCAGCACCAGGGCGCCTTTCTTCAGCTTGCCCTCGTCGACCGCCGTCTGCATGGCGAGCGGAATCGTGCCGGCGGTGGTATTGCCGTAGCGATCGATATTGATGATGACTTTTTCCATGGGCATCTTCAGGCGCTCGGCGGTGGCCACGATGATTCGCCGGTTGGCTTGATGCGCGATAAAGCAGTCCACATCCTGGCCGGTGAGTCCGTTTTTCCGCAGCACGCGCTCGGTCATCTCGGCCATCTTCTTCACTGCGTATTTGAAGACCTGCTGCCCATCCTGATGGATGTAGTGCATCTTCTGATCGACAGTCTGGTGCGACGCCGGGTTCAGGCTGCCACCGCCGGGCATGTAAAGGAACTGCCCACCCACACCCTCGATCTGCGCTTCCCAATCGATGATGCCGAGGTCTTCGCCCTCCTCCGTCGGCTCCAGCAGCACCGCGCCCGCCCCGTCGCCGAAGATGATGCACACTGCGCGATCGGTGAAGTCGGTCATCGACGAGTTAACATCGGAGCCGATGACCAGCACCTTCTTGTAACGGCCAGATTCAATGAACTCAACGCCGGCGTTAAGGGCATATACGAAGCCCGAACATCCCGCGGAAACGTCGAAGCCCCAGGTCCGCTGGATGCCCAGCTTGTGCTGCACCAGGCAGGCGGTGGAGGGATACATCATGTCCGGCGTCACCGTGCCGACAACGATCAGGTCAACCGATTGCAAGTCGAAGGGATGCGACTTCTGTAGGTTCTTGACTGCTTCCACCGCCAGGTCGCTGGCCGCCACGCCCTTGTCCGCCAGGTGCCGCTCGCGAATGCCGGTGCGGTCCAGGATCCACTCGTTGGTGGTTTCGACCATTTTTTCCAGGTCTTGATTGGTCAGAATGCGAGGCGGGACGTAGGTGCCGAGGGCGGTAATTTTGGCGCGACGAGAATTAGGCAATATCGGGCTCCGCAGGGTGAAAGATTCATTTTGAAGGATGCAGACAGGAAAGTCTATGACCGGCGCGCTCGATCTAATTGCTGGCTGCCAGTTGCTAATTGCTCAAGAAAGCCAGGCGCCAGTTGACCGCTGCACACGCACTGGCCTGCTACCGTTGCTTCCTTCCGGACCTGGCGGGATTCACAAGATTGCGTTGCGCGGGACCAGCGCCCGACTTTTCAATATAGCATCACTTTACCGGGCAGGTGACATGGGGGCTAAGCACAAAAAGCGTCAATAGCAAAGATGAAAAGGCACGCAGATTTTCCAGGGGAGAATTGCCCGATGCCTTAGACTGCACTGCAATGGCGACGCATGAACCCGTGAGAGTGGCAACGAACTTCGCGCTGGTTGTTCTCTGCGCCCTTCGCCTTTCTGGCGGCTTGAGCGCGCAGACGCCCGTCTGGCAGCCGTCGCCCGGACATACGCAGATGCCAATATGGCCAGGGGCCGTGCCCAACGCGCGGCCTGTCACGGGACCGGAAACGTTTGCAACCACGGGAAAGGACGAGTTGGTTGCGGGCAGGCCTTGGAGCTATGTGGGAAATGTATCGAAGCCGACGCTCACGGTCTACTCTCCTAAAGGTGAGAATACGGGTTCTGCCGTCATCGTATTTCCCGGCGGAGGCTACCAGATTCTGGCCATTGACCTCGAAGGCACGGAGGTCTGTGACTGGCTGACCAGCAGGGGCATCACCTGTGTGCTGTTGAAGTATCGTGTCCCGGGCGAGAACCAACTGCCGAAGTCGGGGCCCTACCCAGGTTCACCCGAAGCTTTGCAGGATGCGCAGAGAACAATCGGCCTGGTGCGCTTTCACGCGGCCGAGTGGCACATCGACCCACATAGGATTGGAGTGCTCGGCTTTTCGGCGGGCGGGCACCTCGTCGCGGCGGTGAGCGTCCATTTTGAGAAGCGTTTATACGCGCCGGCTGATGCCGCCGATCAGCAAAGCTGCCGTCCGGATTTCGCTGTTGCTCTGTATCCGGGACATCTTTCCATGATGGCGAACAGCGTCGCTTTGAACCCTGACATCCGCGCGCATATCGCGGGGCAGACCCCGCCGACGTTTCTGCTGCAGAACGAAGACGATCGCGTAGATCGGGTCGAGGACTCGCTTTCGTATTACATGGCGCTGAAGAAAGCCGGCGTCCCGGTGGAGATGCACTCGTATGCGAAAGGGGGACATGCGTTCGGGCTTCGGCGAACGGAGCTGCCGGTAACGGCGTGGCCTGAGCTCGTGGAAATCTGGCTGCGCTCGATGGGTGTGATTCCGCGGTAGTGGTCAGCAATTCGGCAGGATCGCGAATGCTAGAATAAGTACATTCCATGCCGTTGAAAACCGACTCTGTAGCGGTTCTGGACGCGTCTGACACGCCTCAACCGGAAGCTGCTCCCAAGAAAATAGGATTTGTGAGCCTGGGCTGTCCCAAGAACCTGGTGGACAGCGAGGTGATGATGGGCCTGCTCGCGCAGGGTGGTGCTCAGATCACGCCGCGCGCCGAAGACGCCGACATCATCGTCGTGAATACCTGCTCGTTCATCGACACCGCCAAACAGGAGTCGGTGGACACGATTCTGGAAATGGCGCAGCACAAGACGAGCGGCCGGGCGCAGAAGCTGATTGTCGCCGGCTGCCTGGTCGAGCGCTATCGCAACGAGATCCAGAAGAATATTCCCGAAGTCGATGCGGTGGTGGGCACCGGCGAGCTGGAGCAGATACTGAGTGCGGCGGGATTGGTGCCCCAGGTTCGCGGCCATCTTTCGGACGCTAACCTGGGATCTTCGCCGTTCGTGATTCTGAACTCGCGGCCGGAAGGCGAGGCACGCGAACGAGCCGGGCGATTCTCCAAGGAAGCGTGGGACGGCGCAATCGCCGATCTGCCGAATTACCTTTACGACGAAACTACGCCGCGCGTGCTGGCGACGCCGAAGCACTCGGCATACATCAAGATTGCCGAGGGCTGCGATCATCCTTGCTCGTTCTGCATCATTCCGCAACTGCGCGGCAAGTTTCGCTCGCGGCGCTTTGAGTCAGTGGTTGCCGAGGCGCAGCGATTGGCGCAGCAGGGCGTCCGCGAGATCACGCTCATAGGGCAGGACACCACCTGCTACGGCGAGGACCTCGGACTAAAGGACGGCTTGGCGTTGCTGCTCGAACGGCTGGCGCAAATCGAGGAACTCCGCTGGGTTCGGTTCCTCTACGCCTATCCCAACAAGATCACCGGCAAGCTGCTGGAGACGATCGCCGCGCACGAGAAGATTTGCTCGTACATCGATGTGCCGCTGCAGCACGCGTCACCGGAAGTATTGAAGCGGATGAAGCGGGGCGCGGGAGCAGAGATTTTCCTGCGCTCGATCGAGAAGATGCGCCGCGCTATTCCTGATCTGACGCTGCGCACGTCGTTCATCGTCGGCTTCCCCGGAGAAGCGGAGCGCGACTTCGAGCAGCTCTGTGATTTTGTCCGCGAGGCGCAGTTCGATTGGCTCGGCGTCTTCGGCTACTCCGATGAAGAAGGCGCAAAAGCATTCGAGCTGGCGGGCAAAGTTCCTACACGCGAGATTGAGCGACGCCGCAAAAAATTGATGTCGATTCAGAAGCAGATCAGCCGCAAGAAGAAGCGCGCGCTGATCGGCCGGCAATTCGATCTGGTGCTCGAAGGCCCATCCTCGGAAACCGATTTGCTGTGGGAAGGCCGTACTGAGATGCACGCGCCCGAGATCGACGGCAAAGTGTTCGTGAATGACTTCGGGGATCGCGACGATGCCCGCGAAGGCGAGTTCTATCGGTGCGAGATCACCGAAGCGCATGAGTACGATTTGGTGGCGAGGGTTTTGTAGCCTTCAGCACTCGGCATTAATTCCGGTGCGAGGTTTGGAGAAGCTCTCACAGGCGTTGCTCAGAAATGCGGTTTGTCGTATATCAAAACGCCGGTTACTGCGAGCATCAAATTGTTATGGCCGAATGCCGAATGCCGACTGCTAAGTGCTAGCAATGCCTAAGAAACGCTCCGTGAGCCTGCGTTGTCCCACCTGCCGTAAGATCGTGCTGCGTTCTGAGCCGGAGTTTCCGTTCTGCAGCGAGCGCTGCCGGTTGATCGATCTCGGCAAGTGGGCGAGCGACGGGTATGTCATCTCGGCGCCTCTGAACGATCCCGAGACGGACGACTCGAGCTATCCGAATCCGCATGTCAAGAAGCCCAATTGAGCCGGAGCTGCAGGAGCGAGAGGTGAGTGCGGCGCCGGCGCCACGCTGGGCGACGCTGGTGGCTACGTTTTTCGGTGCAGGCCGTTTGCGTCCCGGACCTGGAACTTGGGGAGCGCTGGCGACCACACTGCTCTGGTGGTTGCTGGCATCGCATCTGTCGCCTGAGGCGCGATTGCCGGTCATTTTCCTGTTGATCGTTGTGGTGGTTGCGATCGGAATCCCGGCGTCGACGCTGGAGGCGCGCGGCTGCGGCAAGAAGGATCCGTCGCATGTGGTCATCGACGAAGTTGCCGGGCAACTGGTCACCTTGATTGCGTGTCCCATCGTGTGGCCAGCGCTGCTCGCGGGCTTTATACTTTTCCGAGTATTCGACATTCTGAAGCCGCCGCCGATACGAAGCTTGGAGCGACTGCCGGAAGGGACCGGCATTGTGGTGGACGATCTGGGGGCGGGAATCTACGGCCTGATCGTTTTGCAGCTGCTGCTGCATTTTGGGGTTCTTCACTAGAGCGCGGGCGCTCACGAAGCGAATGGTGGACCGTAAGACAGCTATGAAAAACGTTAACGGAAAGCCTCGCATCGATACCATCGATCCTGTGTGCGCACTGCCCGGCGGCGATGTGCGCATCGTCGGCAGCGGGTTGGGCCCGCATGAGCTGCGGCGGCCGCGGGTCAGCTTCGGCGATGTCGACGGCGCGGTCATCATCAGCTCGGAGCAGTTCATCGTGGCGCGGGTGCCGGAAGGCGCGGCTTCCGGTGAAGTGGTAGTCGCGACCAACGGGTCGCGCAGCAATCCCAGCGAAGTGCATGTTGCCGCGCCCATCGCGGAGAACCTGCACCCGGTCTCAAATCCTGCAGTCGACGCTGAGGGCAACATCTATGCGACGTTTTCCGGATCGCGCGGGCAGAAAGTTCCGGTAGCGATCTATCGCATCGACAGCAGCTACAACGTAAAGCCATTTCTGCACGAGATGATGAACGCGACCGGCCTGGCGCTCGATCGCAGCGGTAGCTTGTATGTTTCGTCGCGCTACGACGGAACGGTGTACCGCGTCGCGCAAAACGGCACGATGACTTCGTATGCCGAAGGCATGGGGGTTGCCACCGGAATGGCCTTCGATCGCGAGGGCAATCTCTACGTCGGCGATCGTAGCGGAACCATCTTCAAGATCTCGCGCGACCGGCAAATTTTCGTTTTCGCGACGATGGAGCCGAGCATTGCGGCGTATCATCTCGCCTTCGGCGACAACGGTAATCTCTATGTGACCGGACCGACGACGTCGAGCTTCGATGCCGTCTATCAGATCGATCCGCACGGCACGCTCACCGAGTACTACCGTGGACTGGGGCGTCCACAGGGCTTGGCTTTGGACGTGGACGACAACATCTACGTGGCGGCGTCGCTGCACGGGCGTCGCGGGATCGTGAAGATCACGCCTGACCGCAAAGCCTCACTGGTGGTGTCGGGGCAGAACCTCGTGGGCCTGGCGTTCGCACCCGGCCGCTCGGCCGTGCTCGCCACCATTAGCGGCGTGCATCACCTCTCGTGGGGCATCGAAGGACGCTCGTTGCTGCCGGAGAGCTAAGAGAAGCAGCCAGCAATTAGCTATGGCCTCTTGTTGAGCGGTTGAAGGAGTAGTGCAGTTCGAAATCAGGGGCGATGTGCTTTTACAACATGCTCTGCGAATGCGGTATTAAGTGACGGCTGTGAACCAGGCGGGAACGGCATCTTGCAAATCGAGCAGCGTTTTGCCCCTTGATAGTCGATCAGATGTGGGGGGAGCCTGGTTCCGGTCATGCGGATCGTTTCCTCGGGGTTCGCCGCAGCTATCGTCTCACTCATTGCACGCTGCAGCGCCTGGTGGCGCTGGCTCGGCACGAATTGCTCCGAGATAAAGTCGCTTTGCGCGCCCATGCCTCTCCGGTCAGGCCAGCCTCTCTGCTTCATGTCTAAAGTTTACGCTCCTGTACCGGCTGGCGAAGTGTCCCTCGGGAACTGCACCACTACCGATCTGGAACATAGATGACAGTGGGGTGGGGTGTGTGGCAGAGTGGACTTTAGAGCTAATTGCTAATCGCTAGGTGCTAATTGCTGCCTTTATGATTGCGGAGATCATCGCCATTGGCTCGGAGATGCTGACTCCGTATCGCCAGGATACGAACTCTCTTTTCCTCACCGAGCGCCTCAACGAACTGGGCATCAGCGTCGCTTTCAAGACGATCGTCGGCGACAATCTGGAACACCTGATTTCGGCCGCGCGCAGCGCCATCAGCCGCGCCGACGTCATCCTCTTCATGGGCGGCCTGGGCCCGACTAAAGACGACCTGACGCGCGAAGCCGTCGCTGCCGCACTTGGCATCGAGCTCGAGCGCGATCATAACCTGGTCACCGAAATGTACAAGCGCTTCGCGGAGCGTCGCATTCAGATGCCGGAAAATAACTCGCAGCAAGCTGACCTGCTGCGAGGCGCGACGGTGCTGCCGAACTCCAAAGGCACAGCGCCCGGCCAATGGTTGGAGACTGATTTCGACGGCAAGCCGCGCATAATTGCGCTTCTGCCAGGCCCTCCGCACGAGCTGCACACAATGTGGGATACGGAATGCGCGCCACGCCTGCGAGAGAAAGTACCTCCGGCGGCGATGGCCAGCCGGGTGCTTAAGGTCGCAATGATGGGCGAGTCGGCGGTCGATCTGCGCGCCGCGCCTATCTACAAGAAATATCCCAACATTGAGACCACAGTTCTCGCCGGCCAAGGACAAGTGGAGTTTCATCTGCGGGCAACCGCCGCCACGAAGGAAGAGGCGCAAGCCGAGGTCGATCATCTGGCGGGCGAGCTGGAAGACGAACTCGAGGACGCAGTGTTCTCGTCGCAGGGCGAGTCGCTGGAGGAAATCGTCAACTATTACCTGCAAATGCGAAACGCGAAACTCGCGGTCGCGGAGTCGTGTACTGGCGGTCTGGTCGCCGAGCGGATCACGTCGGTCGCGGGCAGTTCGCGGTCGTTTCTTGGCGGCGCGGTGGTGTACTCCAATGAGTTGAAGACGCTGTTTGCGGACATCCCTCCGCTGATGATCGAGGCGCACGGCGCGGTGAGCAGGGAAGTAGCGCTGGCCCTGGCGGAGAACATTCGCGAGTTGTGCAATGCGGACATCGGCGTGGGCGTGACCGGGATCGCGGGCCCCGGCGGCGGCACGGAGGAGAAGCCGGTCGGGCTGGTGTTTGTCGCGGTGTCGACTGGACACAGGCAGGATGTGGTACAGCGCCGATTCTTCGGAGACCGCGAGCGGGTGCGACGCTGGGCCAGCCAGCAGGCGTTGGACATGGTGCGGCGAATGCTGATGTGAGAGAAGCGGCACTTAGCATTTGGCATTTAGCCAAAACAGCACGCGCGGTTCGGTTTGGCGAAAGTGCCAAATGCTAACTGCTAAGTGCCGCATCAGCATTAGCCGTTGGCTTGCATGAGACTTTTTGTTGCTCTCGATATCGATGCCGGCATTCGCCAACGCATCGGTGAGTTTCGTGAGCAGATGCGGGCGTATGCGCGCGACGTGCGCTGGGTCGCCCCCGAGACGTTTCACGTCACGCTGCAGTTTCTGGGCGAAACCGAGAAGCTGGACGAAATCAAGCGTGCTCTGGAGCAGGTGCGTGGAAGCGCAATTGGTCTGTCATTTCACGGCACCGGATTCTTTCCTAATCCAAAGTCGCCGCGCGTGTTTTGGGTCGGCATCGAATCGGACGAGAACCTGCCACAACTGGCGGAGTCGATTGGCGAGTCGCTGCGGCCAGTAGGATTTGAGCGCGACCCGGGCCCGTTCAAGCCTCATTTGACCCTCGCTCGTTCAGGCAGTGGGCGGCCGAGGCCAGTGCGAGGAGAACAGGCATCAGCTGGATTGCGCGCCCTGGTGGTCAAGCTGGAAACTGTTCCGCCGGCTGAGTTCGGTAGAATGACGGCACGCGAGTTTTGTCTTTATCAGAGCAGGTTATCGCCCAGCGGAGCGAAGTACACGAAGCTCGCGACTTATGCACTGCGATGATGCCCGAGAACCAAATGGCCGACTTGGATTGGGAGCGTGACAAGTTCGAATACCAGATGGCCCAGGAGATGCTCAGGCATTACGACTCTTTGAATTGGCAGATCGGCTCAATCTTGATTGCCGGAACTCTGGTGTTGACAGGGCTCATATTTAACAGGGATACGGTGCGCCTGCTCTATGAAAGGTTCTGGCCGACCCTGGCAACGCTGATCATTGCGAACCTTGTCTCCTACTTGGTACTAGGAACCTGGCTCCTATGGTTTCATCGCCATCGCGATTACTACAATTTTCGCAACGAAGTCTTCCACCGGATCGAATTCCGTCGTGGCATGTACCATCATCTTGCTGTTGCGAATGGTGATCTGCTAAACAGAGCCGACGCCCCAGGTGTGAAAACGAAGCTGGATCGAATTGATGTCGCCAGGAAGGCTGCCTACGGCGATTTCCAGACTCTCTATGAATTGGGCAAACTGCCGCGGATCTCTGGGAACCGCCTTGCGATTTTGCTGGCGGTTGGCATTCCCTTACTACAGTCGGTCGGCTGGATCTCCCTTTTGCTGCTGCATTACGGGAAGGCTCGTTGACCAAACTCGTCCTCATCATCGTTGCGGTTTCCTATCTTCTGGGATCCATCCCATTCGGTTACCTGCTGGTGCGCATCTTCCGTGGAGAGGATGTGCGAGCCACGGGCAGCGGTAACATCGGGGCCACGAACGTTGCAAGGACGGGATCGAAAGGGCTGGCCGTCACTACGCTCCTGCTGGATGCGCTAAAAGGCTACGCGGCCGTGATGTTCGCGTTCTGGCTTGCCGAGAAGCAACGGTTTGGAGCCACGCTCTCTACCGGTCTCTACGATCGCGCCACGACCCCGGCGATCAGCAGCCATACTGTTTTTTTTCTGGCCGCGCTGGCGGCGTTCGTGGCGATTCTGGGACACGTGTTCACGGTGTGGCTGCGCTTCAAGGGCGGCAAAGGAGTAGCGACGGCTGCCGGAGCATTCATCGCGCTTGCGCCTCGCGCCATGCTGGTGGTGTTCGTCATTTTTATCCTGATCGTTGCTCTCACGCGCTATGTCTCGTTAGGCAGCATCGTGGCGGGAGCGGCATTTCCACTATGTGTCTGGTGGCTGAATCCGGCGGAGCGGAGCTCAGGGCCAATTCTTTTCGTGATTGCCGCTTCGTCACTGCTCGTCATCGTTCGTCACAAAGACAACATTCGCCGGCTGCTGGCGGGCACCGAAAACCGGTTCCGATAAGGAAAGACGAGTGAGCGAGATCGCGGTCATCGGAGCAGGCGCGTGGGGCACGGGGATTTCCGTCGTGCTGGGCCGGAAGCAGACGCACAATGTACGGCTGTGGGCGCACGAGGCCGAAGTGCGCGAGAGCATTGCGGCACGCCGGGTCAACGAGTTGTTTTTGCCCGGGCAATCCATTCCTGAATCCGTCCGGTGCACGAACCGCCTGGCCGAAGCGTTGGACGGTGCCGAGATTGTGGTCAGCGTCATGCCGTCGCATCACACCCGCCGCCTGTTCGAGAGCATGCGTCCCTACCTCGGTTCAGAAATGCTGTTCGTCAGCGCGACCAAAGGTATTGAGAATGATTCGTTGCTACGAATGACCCAGGTGATCGCCGAGGTTTTGGACACAGGAGACGAAGGATTCCAGCCACGCCTGGGCGCACTCAGCGGACCCAGTTTCGCGAAGGAAGTCGCAAAAGGCGATCCAACGGCGATCACCGTCGCCTCCGAGGATGCGGAGCTCGCGTCCACTGTGCAGCGGGAGTTCAGCGATCCACGCTTCCGGGTTTACACCAACGACGATGTGATCGGGGTGGAACTGGGAGGGGCGTTGAAAAACGTCGTGGCGATCGCAGCCGGAGTTCTGTTTGGAATGAACCTGGGACACAACACTGCGGCAGCGCTGATCACGCGCGGGCTGGCGGAGATCACGCGACTGGTGGTGGCCTGCGGCGGCAAAGCGGCCACCATGTCGGGACTGGCAGGACTTGGGGATCTGGTGCTCACCTGCACCGGTGGGTTATCGCGCAATCGTTCCGTGGGCGTAGAGTTGGGCCGTGGGCGGAAGCTGGACGAGATTATCGCCGGCATGCATGGAATGGTAGCCGAGGGCGTGCTGACCACCAACGCCGCCGTGGGGCTGGCGCGGAAGGCCCATGTCGAGATGCCCATCACCGAGCAAATGCATGCGATTTTGCAGCAGGGCAAGCCCGTGGAAGAGGCAATTCGCGACCTGATGCAACGGCCATCCACTCGCGAATTTGCCCTCTTTTGAGAGAAGATAAATTAATCGACTGCCCTGGCTGTCGCAAAGGGAAAATTGCAGCTTCAACTCCAACCCGCAACGCCGATGGCTCCCGCTACATCTAAGTTGCGAATACCAAAATAGTTGCATATATGCGATATCTCTACTGAAGAAAATGGAACGAAGAGCCAGCACACCGCAGCGCGGCTGCGCACTAGCAGTTGCCGCGGTCCTGATATTCATCTGTCGCCCAGGTTTCGCACAGACGCAGTCCCCGGGGCCTACGTCGCTACCGTCAGCCGAACAGGTTATTCAGCGAGCGCAAGATCCGTTCTCAGGTTCGATACCGCAAGGCAAAGCAACGCCCGAGGCCATCGAGCTGTCGGTGCAGGATGCGCTGGATCGCGGGCTGAAGTACAACCTCGGGCTGTATCTAAGCGATCGCGCCACCGAACAGGCGCGAGCAGCACGCCTGCGCGCGCTCAGCGATCTTTTGCCTATGGTGAATGGGTCGGTCACTGAGGAAGCAGAGAAGATCAACCTCAAAGCGTTTGGGTTCACTTTCCCTGGATTTCCCACCTCCGTAGGTCCGTTCGGTTTGTTTGAGCTGCAGGCTGCGGGCACCTGGAACCCGCTGAATCTGCATTACATCAGCGGAGTTCATGCCGCCTCGCAGAACGTGAAAGCGTCACAATTCAGCTATCACGATGCGCGCGATACGGTGGTGCTGGCGGTAGGTGCGAACTATCTGCTTACTATCGCTAACGAATCGCGCGTGGCGGCTGCGGAGGCGGAACTGAAGGCGGCGCAGGCGTTGTATCAGCTGGCGGTTGATCAGGAAAATGCCGGCCTGGCGCCCAACATTGATACTCTGCGCGCCAAGGTGCAGTTGCAGACGCAGCAGTCATTTCTGATTACGGCGCAAAACGACCTGGAGAAGCAGCGCATCGCTCTGGCGCGTGTCATCGGCCTGCCGGTGAAGCAAAAGTTTCGCCTGGTCAACCGCGTGCCCTACCAGGAGTTGCCGGAATCGGAGGTAGCCAACGCCTACGAGCGGGCGTTGCAGACGCGTCCGGATTATCAGGCCGCATTAGCTTCGCTAAGAGCCGCGCAATACAGCGTCGACTCCGCCTGGCAGCAGCGGCTGCCGTCCATCGGATTCAGTGGCGACTACGGAGTGCTGGGTTACACTCCGAGCTCGCTTGCCCCGAACTGGACCGCCGCCGCGACCCTCAGTATTCCGATTTTTCAAGGGGGCAAGATTGAATCAGACATCCAACAGGCGCGATCGGTATTGAAGCAGCGGCAGGCGCAGGTGGATAACCTGCGCGGCAGTATCGAGCAGGACATCGACGACGCGCTGCTCGACTTGAAGGCGGCGGCGCAGCAAGTGGAAGTAGCGAAGATTGGCCTGACGTATGCTCAGCAGGCTCTGGAACAGTCGCAGGATCGCTTCGCTGCAGGCGTTACCAACAACGTAGAAGTGATTCAAGCTCAGCAGCAGCTGGCGTCGGCGAACGAACAGTACATCGACAGCTTGTACGGCTACAACATCGGCAAGGTGCTGCTGGCGCGCGCGATCGGCAACGCGGAACAGGCGGTAAAGCAGTATTTGTCGGAGCCGGGTAGCGTACAGCCCAATACGCCGCCGGCAACCGTGCCCAGCGGGCCTGCAGCTCCGACGCCACCGACTGCGCCGACAGGGCCTGGACCGCAGCAGCCTGGGTCCAATCCTTCGACAGCCGCGGTCGATCACGCACAACAGAACAGGTGACGACGAAGATGAGTCCGACAACAACCGAGCCGAACGAGACCGAGCGCGCCGAAACCCAGGGCGAGCGCCCACAGGAACACCACGATCCGGAGGTCCGCCACGACGAGGACCGCCGAGGCTTCTTCCAGAAGCATCCTGCCGCCAAGCCCATCGTATTTCTGGTTGCCATCGTCGCCATCGTGCTGGTGGGTTGGTTCTGGTGGGAGAGCCGGCACTGGGAGGATACCGATGACGCGCAGGTTGACGGCTACATTTACCCCATCAGCGCTCGCGTGGCCGGCCATGTCATCAAGGTCAATTACAACGATGGCGACCTGGTGAAGAAGGGCGATGTACTGGTGCTGATCGACCCTACGGACTATACGGTTGCACTGGAACGTGCCCGCGCCGACTACGCTGATGCGCAGGCGCAAGCCGAAGCGGCCCGTTACGGCGTTCCTGTCTCCAGCGTGGGATCGTTCGCCCAGATTCGCTCCGCCAGCGCCGATATGGCTGCCGCCCAGGCTGGGGTAGCGGCGGCTCAAAAACAGGCGGACGCGGCGCAGGCCGACATACTAGAGGCCCAGGCGAACGCGGAAAAACTCAATCGTGACGTGGAGCGTTATCGCCAGCTACTGGGCAAGCGCGAAATCTCGCAGCAGCAGTTTGATGCCGCCGTGGCCGCCGCGACCGCATCGAACGCGACGGTCCAATCGCGCCAGGCGGCCTTGCTGGCGGCCCAGGCGCAGATAAAGAACGCGCAATCCCGAATCGAACAAGCCAACGCCGAGGAGCGCAACGCGCAGGTCACTCCGAAAACGGTAGCTGCCACGCAAGCCAAAGCGCAATCGGCCGACGCTCAGGCGCAACGATCCAAGGCGGCGTTGGACCAGGCACAGCTTAATCTGTCGTACACGACGATCGTCGCTCCCGTGGATGGCGTCGTGGGCAAACGATCGGTGCAGATAGGTTCCAACGTTGCCGTGGGGCAGGATCTGATGGCCATCGTCCCGCTGAACGACGTGTGGGTAACGGCTAATTTCAAGGAGACACAACTTGCCCACATGCGCGCCGGCCAATACGTGAAGGTGAAGGTCGATACCTATGGCGGCAGGACCTGGGATGCCCATGTAACCGATGTTGGTGGGGCTACCGGAGCGAAGTTCAGTCTTCTCCCACCGGAGAACGCCACCGGCAACTACGTGAAGGTAGTACAGCGTATTCCGGTGCGCATCGACTTCGAGGGATATGGCAAGCCAGATTTCAACAAGGACGGCAAGCTTCGACCGGGTATGTCGGTTGAGCCTGACGTGAAAGTCCGCTAGTAAAAATCACATTCCAAGCTAAGAAAAAAACGGAAGAGCGAGATTTTTTGTTAATGAGGCGCTGAAACCCGTGTCATACTCTCTTTTCTCCTACAGGCGCGATGAACTTCGCCATCCTACCGAACCTGATCGCACTGGCCGTACTCGTAGCGGTATTCTGGGCCATATCGCGAAAGACCACTAGCGAGCGCCTTTATCTTTGGCTCGCTGGATGGGCATTCGTTCTCCTGCATTTCACCGCGGAATTCCTTTCCGTACTTAAGAATCCTTGGGGCGTGGTAGCCGAGGTTATATCGATCGATTCGCTGGTGCTGGCGGCCGTAGCGTTCCTGATTTCAGTTTCGGGAATTGCCGGCAGGAACCGGCAATTGAAATTAGCGGGCGCAATTGCTGTTCCCGCCCTCGCCTATGCAACCGCGGCGGTCGCGGAGGTTACCAGCAGGACCTACTACTTCGGACTGCTGGCAATCGCGGCAATTGCCCTGTGCATTTCCTGCCGAGATCAACTGCTCCGGCGCAAGATTATAAGTACAAGCCTGGCTGGGATCGCTGTCCTGGCTATTGCGATTGCCGGCTGGATGATCAATCGCGGCGATCCAGTTTTGGGGCTCGTTGTTATTCTGGCGGCGCTGAATTTCTCGGTCGCGGTCCTTTATGCCGATGCCTATCGCCGCGCAACTGCGGGCGTCATCACGACGATTACAGGATTTGCTCTATGGGGAATGGTATTTCCCGGCGCCGTGCTGGTCGCCCTCTATGTCTCCCCTTCCCTTATTGGACCGGAGGCTTGGAACGTTCCGAAATACCTTGTCGCGGTAGGCATGATCCTCACCTTGTTTGAAGACCAGATCCAAACCAGTAGATATCATGCCTATCATGACGAGCTGACTGGTCTGCCAAATCGCCGGCTTATGGAAGATCGCCTGTCACGAGCGCTGATGTTTGCACGTCGCGCGAGAACGAAGCTCGCCGTGTTTCAACTGGACCTTGATCACTTCAAGGAAATCAACGATACCTATGGGCACCGCGTCGGGGATGTGGCATTGAAAGAAGTGGCCACAAGACTGACTCGATGTATTCATCCCAGCGATACCTTGGCCCGCTCAGGCGGGGATGAGTTCACGGTGATCAGCACCGTTGAGGACAGGAAAGCGGCTGAGGAGTTGATGGCTGCCCTGGAGCTAACCCTGTCCAAACCGGTTGTCGTCGATGACATCGAGGTCCAGACTGGCTTGAGTATCGGCATCGCCATGTTTCCCGATGACGGCAGCAATGCTGATCAGTTACACGCCGCCGCCGACGGTGCGATGTATGCCGCCAAAAGGGCCAATCGGAGTGCTCGTCCTGATGAGCCTCTGATCCGAGCCTCCTCTGTCGCCGCAAGCAATCTGCGATCGTGAAGACGAGCCAATTGGAACGTATAGCACATAGGTGCTAGTAGTAACGGAGTTCCTCGCATGTGCAACAGTTTTCGCTCTGGGGTTTTTCTTGTCGTAAAACTGCTGAGAAGGAAAGACTTACATTCAGCCTCTATGGAATGGCAAATGCATAGATGGAGTTGAGACAGAGCTGCCGTGTCGCTGTCCGGCCCGTCAGCCGTCGCTAAGTCGCGGGTTTTCGAAAGGCCACTTTATGAAGAAAGCGTCACTTGCGTTGGCGGTGATTCTGGCATGCAGTGCAGTCGCCTTCGCCAGCAGCTGCCCAGCTACAACTTACGATCAGTACCTCGGAACTGGGTACTCTTGCACCATCGGCGATACAACCTGGTCGAATTTCAGCTACAGCGGGACTTCGAATCCTCCGGGATTTTCGATTCCAGCCGGCTCCATAGCCGTAACTCCACTTACCTCCCCTGGACCTGGCCTGCAGTGGAGCGCTGGGTGGTTAGCTTCGACGGGCAGCGGCGTTCTGGAACAGGACTCGCTTTTCCAGTCGGTGATCACGTCCAATACTCCCCTTACGGGTCTGTCGCTTTCGATCGGTGGAGCGTCCTTCCTCGGAACGGGCGAAGTGATCGTGGCTGAGACGGCCTGTTTGGGAGCTTTGCTGCCGACCTGCACCGGTGGCCAGATCATTACTCTGACCGTGTTCGATGATTCCGCTGGCCAGCAGCTGACCGACAGCGCCAGCTTTGCCGGCGTGAACGAGATCTCTATCGCGAAGGATCTGACCGTCGCAGCAGGCACCAATGGCCTGGCAACGGTTTCGGTTTTGAGCGATAACGTGACCGAGGGTTCCTCGTCCGTTCCAGAGCCGGGCACGCTGAGCATGCTTGGGCTAGGCGGAGTCGCTTTGGTTGGATTTGCGCGGCGCAAACTCAACTTCTAAATTTCGGTAACCCGCGAATTGAACCACCCAAAGCCGGAATTCACGATTCCGGCTTTTTCCTTTTTGCCGAGTACCTTGGCGCGGTATGTTAGTGTGTTTTTGGCGATGCCAAAGGTGCCATGAGGTCAGTCGGTAAAGGAAGTCTTCGGTTCGTTCTCCCTCTCCTTGCGCTTTCTCTTCTTGCAATCACCGTCCCGGCGCAGGAGGCCAGCTTTTCACAGAAGCTATACGGCAACTGGCACACCTATCCACTGGGCAATCCATTCACCGACCCGGTGCGCCATGAGTTTCGGCATAGCAATGGCACCGCCGGCGATGAAATGGTGGTGAGCCGCACTTGTGCGGAAGGTACCCACATCACCGTCGCCAAGGCGGTTTCTCCGGTAGAAATCAAGGCGGACATGATTCGCGTTCTGAAGAGCGCTTCCGATTCTGAGCCTCTTCAAGGCACTGCGGTGTGCCAGATAAGCATTACTCCCACTACATTGGGATACAGTTTTTCGGAGGATGGAGAGCACCTGATACTCACCGACCCAGGCGGCAATCCGGATTACCTGGAACTGGATCGCGACACGAACACCGACGACGCATCCGTACCCCAGCGCCTGTACGGAACCTGGCTGCTGCCACCGATTGAGGGCAAGGAAATGCGAGTACAGGTGCGATGGGTCTTCTATACGACGGCAGAACGGCAGGACAGGGTGCGCCAGATCGCAATTTGTTCTCAGGGCAATGAAAGTCTGGTCTCTCACGTCGACTCTGATATCAGCGTGAGTAAAGACCTGATCAAGATAATGCAATCGGCCTCCAATCAGCAGCAGGAAGGCAGTTTCATCTGCAAGGCCAGTATCCTCGCCACCACCTGGCGATATGCCATGTCGCCTAGCGGCGTGACCCTCACCCTGTACGCAGAGGGCGCTAAGCCGCTAATGCTTACCCGCGAGAAGCAGGCGGGTCTAAACTGATATCGATGCCTCCTCGACTCTTGCGCGGGGCCTTGTTCGTTGTCACGGCCTTGGCTTGGCTGTGTCCTGCCGCGATTTCTCAGCAGCGCGCGCAACGCCTGATTTTGAAGGATGGCAGCTATCAATCGGTCACGAAATATGAAATGCAGGGAGATCGCGTTCACTATCTCAGCGCAGAACGCTACGAGTGGGAGGACATACCCGCATCTCTGGTGGACTGGGACGCAACCAACAAGTACAACCAGGCGCTGAGCAGCGGCAAACTGAGAACGAAACCCGCCGAGACTCCCGAGGAAAAGGACGAGCGCCAGAAAGAGGAAGCGAACTCACCTGAGATTTCGTCCGGTTTGCGCCTGCCCGGGAGCGGCGGCGTCTTCCTTTTCGATCAGTTTCAGGGCAAGCCGGAGTTGGCTGAGATTGTGCAGAATGGCAGCGAAGTGGACAAATCGTCGCGCAAGAAAAACGTTTTGCGCTCGGCCATCAATCCGCTGGCTGCGAGCAGACAAGCTCTCGAGATCAAAGCCGAACACGCGCAGATACAATCCCACATTCCTCGGCCGACCCTCTATATCGACATTGACGAAGGCACGCTAAGCACCCCGCCAGGCGAACGCTTCCGGATTGTCCGCGCGACCGTGAAAAACGGCAGCCGCATCCTTGGCCAGATGAAGGTAAGCGCCGGCGGCAAGGTGTCCGAGGACGCGAATATGGTCCCCGCAAATGTCGAGAAAGTAGGCACGGGCGCGTGGATCAAAGTAACGCCGACGCAGGACCTGGCTCCCGGCGAGTATGCCATTGTGGAGATGCTCACTCCAGAGGAGATGAACCTCTACGTGTGGGACTTCGGCGTCAATCCAAACGCTCCCGCCAATCCGAATGCCTGGCAGCCTGTGCCGGCGAAGTGAGAGCGGTGGTCGGAATCTGGCACTTAGCACTTAGCATTTAGCACTTAGCGTTCAGCATTCAGTATTCAGCATTCAGCATGCAGCATTCAGCATGCAGCATTTGGTTTCTTCCGCAGTGATTTGCTTCCAGGCTCAGACACAACCCAGCTGGCACACACTGAGTTCCGGCCGCTAAATGCTAAGTGCTAAATGCTAACTGCTAAGGCCCGCCTTGCGAGTGCTATGATTTTCCACATGAGCCAGGTAGCCAGGACCACGGCATGAGCTCCTTTGGCGAACATCTACGGCAGCAGCGCGAGATGCGAGGCATCTCTCTCGAAGAGATCATGGCCACCACCAAGATCAGCCGGCGGCTTTTGCAGGCTCTTGAGGACGAACAGTTCGAACTGCTCCCGGGTGGGATTTTTAACAAGTCCTACGTGCGGTCCTACGCGAAGTGCGTGGGCATTAACGAGGAAGAAGCGGTTGCCGAGTACCTGCAAGCTGCCAAAGAGACTCCGCCCGATAACAGAGTCATCGCCCACCAGCATGCCTCCCTGCATTCCGATCGTCGTCCGGAGCGCTCGGGCTTCCCGTTAATGCCGGTATTGGTGCTGCTGGTCGTGGCGGTGGGCAGCGTCGGCGGATGGAAGATGTATCGCGACCGGCAGCGAGACCGGGAACTGATGTCCCGTGCTGTGCCGGTTGAGCAAGCGCCCGTGCCGCCCAGTACCGCATCGCTAAGCGGCCCGAATCCACCCGCGACCCCTTCGAATGCCGCTCCAGCCCAGGCCGAGCCGCAGCCTCCAGCGTCTGGTTCTACCAGCTTGCAGGCGACGGGAGCAACGAGCGAATCTTCGTCGGCTACTGCGACCACTCTGCATCCAGGAGCTGCCGCCGGCACCGAGGCAGTTGGTCAAACACCTTTCGAAATTACCGTGCGCCCCAAGGACCGTGCCTGGGTCTCGATTAAAGCAGACGGCAATTTTGTGGTTCGGGGGATCATCAAGCCTCCCGATGTAAAAACCGTTCGCGCTACCAATCAGGTCGTGTTCTATACCGGCAATGCGGGCGCAGTCGAAGTCGCCTTCGATGGCAAGGACGTTCCCATGACTGGGGGATCGAACGACGAGAAAGTTCTGGTGTTCGATTCGCGTGGGCTGCTGCCCAAGGCGCCCGCACAATGAGCAAGACCCGCAGTGGCACGCAGCCGGCCCTCTCTACCAGCACCGGCGAGAATGTTGTGCGCATCGAAGCGGAAGCGTTGCGTGCGCTGGCCGATCGTCTGGCGGGCCCGATGGCCGAATCCTTCGAACGGGCCGTCGAGCTGCTTTACAACTGCAAGGGCCGAATCGTTGTGAGCGGGATGGGGAAGAGCGGCCTCATCGCGCGCAAGATCGCCGCGACCCTGACCTCGACCGGCAGCCCCGCGTTATTCCTTCATCCGGCCGAAGCTCTGCATGGGGATTTGGGTATGGTAGTGCGCGGCGACATTGTGCTGGCGCTCTCAGCCAGCGGTGAGACCAACGAGATTTTACAGTTGCTGGCCACGGTGAAGCGGCTCGGAGTTCCGCTGATCACCATGACCTGCGACGAACTGCATAGCGTTCCCGAGCAACCGCGCACGTTATCCACCTTGGCCCAAGCAGCCGATGTGGCGCTCGACTGCTCGGTGGCGCATGAAGCCTGTTCGCTTGGCTTGGCGCCTACGGCTTCCACGACGACGATGCTCGCCCTCGGCGACGCGCTGGCGGTGGCCCTGTCGGAGCGCCGCGGTTTCGCCGAAGAGGATTTCGCGAACCTGCATCCGGGTGGCAAGCTGGGCAAGCGATTCGCTCGTGTGTCGTCGCTGATGCACACCGGACAAGCCATCCCGCGCGTCACCGCTGAGACGCCGATGAGCGAAGTGATTTACGAAATGTCGCGCAAGGGTCTGGGCATGACGACAGTCATCGAAGGAGAGAAACTCATCGGCCTCATTAGTGATGGTGACCTGCGACGGTTGCTGGAGCGACACGGCAAACACGTGCTCGACCTGACCGCCGGTTCATGCATGACGCGTTCGCCAAACCTGGTGGCTCCCGACATGTTTGCCATCGCCACCCTCGACATCATGGAGCAGAAAAAGATCACCTCGCTGCCGGTGGTTGACGAGAGCGGCCGGCTTCTTGGCATTCTGCATCTGCATGATCTGTGGGGAACACAGATGCTTTGAGGCAGAGCCAAGTCTGCATCCTGACAAACAGACTGCGAATGTATGCGGGTCCTTCGTGTTTCACGAAATTGTTCCACGCGGAACAATTTTAGGCGACAGACGCACTAAGTCTATGCAGGTCAATACCTTACAGCCAATTACCCAATTTGTACAGTAACTAGGGCCCACCGGGAAGGTGACCAGGTTAGTTCTCGGCTTTTCGCCCTTTGCTCTTTCTGGCCGCTAGCTTTGTCTGCTGTGATTGCCACATTGTGGTATATAGCACATTGTGGGATAAGCGTCTGGTGCCGTGCCGACTGATTTTCTTGTTTCACCCCTTTGTACATCGTGAAATGCGGGAAGGAGTCGTGGAGATCGAGTCGGAGTGGACGGAAGCGGGAGCCGATGCCGCGGCGGATGAGGGTCGCCGGGAATCCGATTACGCTTGGCGGTGTTTCCGTCAGCGTTGACAACCCTCGCCAACCGAGGGCGAGAGGATAGGGAGCCAGATCGCGTTGGCTGATCCCACGTACGATTCGAAAGGGTGGGCCACCGCCCTCGATCCGGCCGAGCGCTCTATCCGCTACTCCTCCAGGAAGGCGCCTGATTAGGGTAGTAGTCTTACTAACGTTCGGGTAATTTTGCTAGTGCAGATGTTCCCTTAGCCGTTGTAACCTTTCGCAACTGCGAGGACTTCGGCAGAGCTCCACTCAAGCGAAAACTGGAAAGGCGAAGTGATGCCCAAGGACAAGAATGGGAAGAAAGAGAAGAAAGGCGCCGCCGGCGCTGATACATTTGCGTCAATAGCGACAGGGGCTGCGGCTACCGCAACTGCGGCGGTGGCCACATACGCCGACGGCACGCCCCTCGACAGGATCACCTATCTGGAAGCGAAGCTGATTCTCAAGCCCGACCGCTTCACATCGGTGCAAAGCTTCAGAGACTTCGGCAAGATTGTAAAGGCCACGGCCAAGAAGCTGGACGTCGGATATGTTCCCGATCCTCATACCGACCTCCGTCCGGAGATACGGGAGATTATCTTCATGGATACTCCGGACTTCCGCCTCTACAACAACGCCTTCATCTTGCGGCGACGTATTTCCTATGTCGACGGTTTTCCTGTAGGCGACCCGGAGATCGTCTTTAAGTATCGCCATCCGGACGAACAGAAGGCGACGCAAATGGACGTGCGGCCGGTTATTGCGGGTAATTACCAGATCAAGTTTAAGGCCGAGGCCCTGCCGCTGAAGGAGGAGGTGGGCGGCTATCGCATTCTCTACTCGCATAATTGTCAGTTTGGCATAAGCCAGATGCACGATCCTGACAAGACGTCGGTGGCGACCATGGCGAAGGTTTTGCCCGCGCTCACGTCGCTCAAGCTGTCAGGTGAAGAACATCTCACGCTAGTGAACGAAGGAATCGTGGAAGAAGTCCTGCTTCCGCTGGGCCAGATAGACTTTGGCAAGGGGCACGTCGCCAAGTGCGATGTCGCATTGTGGCGGACCCGCGGCGAGCACAAACCCCTGGTCGGCGAGTTCGCTTTTCAGGTGAAGTTTCCCGGCAGGGAGTCGGTGGCCGAGAAAGCCAAGAAACTGGCAGCGCAGTTCTATATCAGCCTGCAATGGGACGTGCAGGATTGGCTTGCACTGGGCGTAACCAAAACAGGCATGGTGTATCGCCTGAAGGGCAATGAGCCCCAAAGCCATGAGTAGCACGGCCGCAAAACCCACATCACAAGCCGGGGACATCGACACCCCGAAGGCCGCGGCCACTGTGGCCCAGATATTTTTGGAGTTTCTGTTGATCGGCGCCACGAGCTTTGGCGGCGTCGTCCCGTATCTGCGCAATTCGCTGGTGGGTAAGCGGCAGTGGATTGACGACAGAGAATTTGTGGAGATGCTCTCTATCAGCCAGTCGCTGCCCGGCCTGAATGCAACCAACATGGCCATTCTGGTGGGCGAGAAACTGCGCGGGTGGATGGGCTCGGTCGCAGGAATCGTCGGTATGTGTCTGCCAGGCGCGTTACTGATGTATATGGTCGGTGTCTTTTATCACCTGCATGGCGATCACCCCTGGTCCACGGCCGCACTGAAGGGCGTAGCCGCGGCCGCGGTCGGGCTCCTGCTGTCTACGGTGGTGCAGCTCAGCAAGAAATCTCTGGCCAACAACTTCGATCTGGTCTTCGTCGCCGCGACCGCTCTCGCCGTGCATAGTCTGCACTGGTCGGTGCCACGTGCGCTCATCGTTGTAGGCATTGTCTCCATCCTGTTTCACTATCCACGCCGGACCCAGGAATTGGAGAAAACGAGTGTGAGCCGATGAATCAAATACCCGCTCTCATCCGCGTCTTCTCCTACCTTTCGCTGCTGACGGTAGGCGGCGGGATGGCGGCATTCCCGGAGATGAAGTATCTAACCGTCGAGGTTCATAAGTGGCTCACTTTCCCGCAACTGATCCACATTTATAGTGTGGGTCAAATGGCGCCTGGCCCCAACATGATGATGATTGTCGTCATCGGGCAATGGGCGGGAGGGCGACTCGGGGCGATCGTCACCTTGCTGGCATTCTTCGCCCCCACAGCGCTGCTGGCATACGTAGTCGCAAAGCTCTGGGAGCGGCTGGCGAAGTGGCCCTGGCGCACATCCATCGAGCAAGGGCTGGCGCCGGTCTCTATCGGATTGCTGCTGGCCGGCTGCTTCACCATGGCCAAAGGCGCAATTACGGGAATCGAGACTGGCGCAATCGCGGTGGCGACGCTGCTGATCCTTCTCCAGTACAAGGTAAATCCGGCGTTGCTGGTGGTCGCAGGAGCGGTGGTGGGAGTGCTGTCTTTCATGCCCAAGTGAACCCAGCCCGGTTGCTCATGTACGTACGTGACCCATTGCCCTTAGCTCCTCTTAATTCCCTTCGTTCGGCAACCGGGTCAGCCGCTAGAGCCGTGCTATCATCCTTTCACTCAGAATCACTTCGGCCGATACGGCGTCCTGGTTACGAATGGCTGGGTTCATCAAACGATCAGTCGTTATGCTCTGCATACTGGTCGCGGGCTGCATCGCGCATGCTCAAAAAGCGCCTACCGCTCCCAACAAACCCTGGGACGATTCTTCCGTCCGGCCCTCGTTCAAGACCGTTCCGCGAGTTGCTGCCGTAGCCCAACCGGACCCGACGAAGATCTACACCTTATCGGAGCTGGTGAACTTCGCCGAACAGAACAATCCTGTAACGCGCGTCGCATGGGAGAATGCCAAGGCCCGCGCGGCAGATTTGGGCATCTCGGAGTCAACCCTCTATCCAACGCTGGCGGCTGCCGCTTTGGCGGGAACCACTCGCGATGACATTTTCTTTGGCCCGGTTTTCATGCGACAAACCATCGAGAGTTTTTCGCCCGTATTCATTCTGGATTACGTCATTTTTGATTACGGGCAGCGGTCGCAGGAAGTGGCCATCAGCCGGGGCAATCTTCTGGTTGCGAATTTTCAGTTCAATGACACGCATCGCAAAGTCATTTTTCAAGTCATGCAGTCGTATTATCGGCTGCTGGATACCCGAGGCCAGCAGGATGCGGCGGAAGCGAACCTGAAGAATGCCGAGACCGTGCAGCAGGCCGCCGAAGCTCGACTGCAGAACGGATTGGCTACCCTGCCTGACGTACTCGAAGCGCGCAGCGCCGCGGCGCAGGCGGATTACAATCTGCAGGCAGCCATCGGCGCGACCGAAATCGCTTATGGCGATTTAGCCAATGCGCTCGGCATATCGCCGACAACGCGGTTCGAGGTCGAGAGCATCCAGAGCCTGAAGTTGCCGGACAAGATCACCGAGACCATCGAAACCTCCATCGACAAAGGGCTTTCGCAGCGTCCCGACCTGATGGCGCAAGTGGCCGGACTTCGGGCTGCGGATGCGGAAGTCAAGGCGGCGCGTCGAGCGTATTCTCCCCGGCTAAGCGTCGACGGCCACGCTGGGCTGGCGCGCGCTTACGGACAGCAGGAGCAGTTGCCGGGCATTTATTCACCCACGCAGGAAACGTGGGACGCCGAGCTCAGCTTGACCTGGACCATATTTGATGGGCTGGCACGCGAGAAGCGTCTGGCGCGGGCGCATGCCGATCAGAAGCAGGCGGCTGCCGCCGTGGATGCGATTCGCGATCAGATCGAGAACCAGGTGTGGTCGGCGTATTCGACTGCCCGTACGGCGTTGCGCCAGCAAAAGGCGGCGGCTGCGCTACTGGAGTCGGCTACCGAGTCCTACAACGCCGCACTACAGTCGTACAACTATGGTGTTCGCAGCCAAATTGACGTGGTCTCGGCGCAGCGTACGCTCGCCGACGCGCGCACCGCGGATGTTAATGCACGAACCCAACTGCTGACCGGATTGGCCGCGCTCGCCTACGAAACAGGTGATTTGCTTTATGCCAAGATTCCTTAGAACGAGAACCCGCTCGCGTGGAGGGTTCAGAACGGGCAGGCGGCGGCTTGCGACCGCTGCCGTGTGCTCAGCGCTCCTCGTGATTGCCACTGGTTGCTCGCGCGCACCAACTTTCAATATTCTCGGCTCGTTTTTCCCGGCGTGGATCCTTTGCGGGGTATTGGGAATCCTGCTCGCCGCGCTGGTTCGAATTGTCTTTGCGCGCACGAAACTGGAGGAGGAACTCTCGCCTCTCATCGTGGTTTATCCGTGTCTGGCAGCGTTTTTTACTTTTACGATATGGCTTATATTCTTCAGCTGAGTTTCGAGGAGAGGTATGGCTGAGAACGAAGGCAATCCTGTTCAACGCAAGCGTCTGGGGAGGATCCTGAGCGTGGCGATCCCCGCGGCCGCGTTGATAACCGGCCTGCTCGTGGTGCATCAGACAACTCTCTACCCTCGCACCGACGACGCTGAGGTATTCGCCAACTTTATCGGCATCGCTCCCCAGGTCGATGGACCCATTACCACGCTTGCTGTTCAGGACAACGCCTTCATCAAGCAAGGCGGCCTCCTGTTTGAGATTGATCCACGTCCCTACGAATATGCGCTGCACCGGGCGCAGTCGGACCTGAGCACCTTGGAGGGCCAGATCACCGACGAGACGCGAACCATCGCATCGCAACAGAGCGCGGTAGGGGCGGCACAAGCCAACACCCACAGTGCTGCCGCCAATGTCGATCGCGCGGCGGCAGCCGTGAAAGAAGCGGAAGCTAATGTCGCCGCTGCCAGAGCGCAACTCGATCGCCTGCAGGCCGACTTGGCTTATACGACCAACAATTTTCACCGCATCGAGCCGCTGCTGGCGAAGCAGTTTGTCACCGTCGATCAGGTGGACCAGGCGAGGACCGCGGTGACGGCGCAGCAGCAGGCCGTCGACCAGGCGCGCTCGCAATTAGCCCTGGCCCAGGCGCAAGTGTTGTCGGCTCAGGCTCAGTACGAGCAGTCGAAGGCCGTTGTGAGCCAGAGCCATTCGCAACTCGCGCAGTCACAGCACAGCGTATTAACACTTGAGCCCCTAACGGGCCAGCGTGAAGGCAAAGTCGCGAACATCCACACTGCGGAGTACAACCTCAACAACACGCGTATCTACGCCCCTTTCGATGCCCGAGTCACGAACCTCACCATCTCGCAAGGCGCCTACGCCCACACCGGCCAGCAAGTGTTTACGTTGATCGACACGCGTATCTGGTGGGCGGTGGCGAACTTTCGCGAGACGCAGCTGCGACACATTCATCCCGGCATGCATGCCGACGTGTACGTCCTGTCGCGCCCGAATGTGCGCTACGACGGTATCGTCGACAGCGTGGGATACGGCGTACAGCCGGACTCCACGCTGGTCGGTTCCTTCTCGCCTGGCCTGCCGGATGTGCAACGCTCGCTCAACTGGGTGCACCTGGCAACGCGCTATCCGGTTCGCGTGCGCATCCAAGCGGCTGAAACCGAGCCCTTCCGCCTGAGCGAGTCCGCAGTCGTTGTCATGCGGCCGGATCGCTCCGGAAAGAACCAGTAGCATGGCGTCGCACGATCAAACGCTGCCCGCTGCCGGCTCCTGGCGAGCCATGGACGAGGCTGGGTCCTGGTTCTGGCAGTTCCTCAAGGACGAGCTTGCTCCCTATCCGAACCGCGCCTGGACGGTAGCCCGCATCACCATCGCCGCCACCCTCACCATGATCCTGGTGATGACGTTTCGTATTCCTTACGGATTTCAGGGCGCCATCTACACCTTGTTCCTCAGCCGCGAAAATCCCCGGGCAACGCTGATCGGCGCCATTCGTGTAACCATTGCAGTTGCGATCGCCGAGGCTTACATCATTCTCACCATTATGATGACGGTGGCCTCGCCGCTCACGCACTTCCTCTGGGTCGCGGCTGCATTGTTCCTGGTGTTCTATCTGATTCGCATCATTTCCGATTATCCCCTGGCGCTTGCCTTCGGGTTCACCCTGGCGGTCTCGATCACCATCTGGGACCAGTTCTCAGTCACCCTCAACACCCGTGTCGAGAACACGCTCTGGTTGGGCTATACCGTGATCATTGGGTCGGCGGTGACGGTTGTGGTTGAGTATGTTTTCCGGCGCGTGCATCCTATTACCGACCTCGCCCACGGTATCGACAGCAGGTTGGCTGTGGTGGAAGAACTCCTGCGCCAGATTGCAGCTGACCTGCCCATTAGCAGCAAGGTAGAAAAAGAGCTCTCGTTGTACGCGGCGCTGGGGGTTTCCCGGACGCGAAGACAACTGCTGCGCTCCGGGTTTCCGCAGCAATTCGTAGGGCGCATGAACGTAGCCGTTTCCCTGTTGAGCCGCTTGACCGATCTTGCAGCCAGCATGCGGGTGCTTCACTTCCCGGGATCCGGGAGTATCCAGCCATCCGATCGCGAGCGATGCCTGCGCCTGGCGAACCAGATCGCGGAGCTGCGGCGGAGTCTGGCGCAACAGGAACTACCCCGCGTTATCAATATTCCCAGCCAGAGCCAGCCTTCCGGCCTGCCGCTTCTCCCTGAGATGGAGAGCACCGTCGCGCTGATACCGCACGCTTTTTCCGGCTCGGAGAGCCTGGACGGTTTGTTTCGTCCGGCGCCGTTGGAGGCGCAGGCGGGGCCACCGCTGATCGTGCCCGACGCCTTTTCCAATCCCGACCATCTGAAGTTTGCCATTCGGGGCGGACTGGCCGCTCTACTGGCCTACGTGGTTTATCAATCGGTGGATTGGACCGGGATCAGCACTGCGATGATTACGTGCGTTGCCACAGCCTTGTCGACGATTGGGTCATCGCGGCAAAAACAGTTTCTTCGGCTCGGGGGAGTGATTGTTGGCGGCGTTATTTTCGGGTTTGGAGCGCAGGTCTTCGTGCTGCCTTACCTGGATTCGATCGCCGGATTCACGCTTGTCTTTGTCATCGTCACCGCGATCTCCGCCTGGATCGCCACGGCGACGGCGAGGCTGTCGTACCTCGGCGTGCAACTGGCGCTGGCCTGGTATCTGATCAACCTGCAGGAATTCGCCATACAGAGTTCGCTGGCCATCGCCCGCGATCGTATCGCCGGCGTTCTGCTCGGCCTCCTGTGCATGTGGCTGGTCTTCGATCGGCTATGGGTGAGGGACGCGCTGCAGGAGATGCAAAGCGCTTTCTCCCGCACGCTGCAGATGTTTGCCGAACTGGTCGAGCAAGCATTAAATCCGGACCGGGTAGAGGCAGCGAAGCGTGCGCTCCAGTTGCGCGATCAGATCAATGACGGATTCAATGTGGTTCGAGCTCAGGCCGACGCCGTGGTCTTTGAGTTCGGACCTTCCCGCGCACGCAAGCTCGCAATTCGCGACGATATCCGCCGCTGGCAGCCGACGCTGGGCACGTTGGTCCAGGTTCAGGTCACGGGCCTGCAATACCTCTACCAAAATCGCTTTTCGGAGCTGCCGCAGTCGATCGCGCAAGCGGCGGCAGCATTCGAAGAAGACATGGCGGCAGTCGCAAGAGCCATGGCCGATAATGTAGCGGGAAAGCCATCCAGCGCCGCTCCTGACGTCCGAAAATCTGCGCTACGCTATCAGGACGAGATTAAGAAGTATTACGAAGCATCGGGAGCGCCAATCCCTCCGCCTCTTCTCGACATGCTCACGCTGACGCAGAATCTAGCTTCGATTATCACGCCACTGTATGAGGACGTCGTGCGCACGTTTGCGAATCCCGAGACAGCGGCGTTGCATTACCCAGAGCTGAAGCTGCGTCACGCGTGAGTTTTCTATTTCAATCAGATTTCGAATTGCATTGGATAACGATCCAAATCACTGATCTTCCAGAGTGCACTCCACTTTCAGTTCGGTACAAACCTGCTGAATACTCTTCACCACCAGAGACGTCGCGCTTTGCTGGGTAGGGTCAAGGGTAGAGGCGACCATGAGCTGCGTAATCTTATCGCCCAGCGAGTTGGCTTGGAGACTGGCAGTTTGCGTGCCATTGGTGAAAGCAACCATGCGCTTCTTGGCGTCCTGCTTGATGACCTTGACCTGGTCCGGGTGGGCCTGTATGCGCTGGAGCGCGGTGTCGTAAACCTTTTGTGCCTGGGCCTCAATGATGACCACCGCGACGTCGTACCCGCCTGCGCCGTTCTCGTTCTTCTGTTGCATCTGTTGAATGCGGCCGGAGACCGCGTGCGCCACAGCAACCCACTGGGCCTCACAGACCACAGTCGTGATGAAAAATAACGCGACAATGGCAAGAATGCGTTTGGAGACGGCCATAAAAGCTCCTTTGGTGGAGCGCCTATTCTCCCAAAGAAGACCCAGGAAAGCTCCAAAAATCTGGCCGAACTCGAGGGGACTCAACCCCAATCGGCGTTGGAGCGGGAGGAGAACGATCTCTGGCAGGTTGTTGATGGCTTACTTTCCGCTTGCGACGCTGACGGTCTAACGTTAAACTCCGTCTGCTCAACTTCTTCTCATCCGGCGAACCTCGCTGCTGCCAGCTGCAGCGCGGGCCGCTTCGCAAGCAGTATTCCTGCATGCGCGCGGCCTTCGGGCCGCCCAGACGCATATTTGATGCAGACGAGTGTTTGTGACTTCGGCATCTCTTCGGTACCCGACACTGCGCCTGCCTGTAAAGTCCGGGTTGCGATCTTTATCTCTGTTTTGCTGGCGGTAATCGCGGCGCCATACGGGATTGCGCAGCCAAGCTCCTCCCAACCAGCCGAGCTGGCCGACGTGATGAGCGTAGACGACGCCATCAAGATCGCGCTCGCCAACAACCGCACTTTGAAAATCGTATCGCTGAATCTCAATGTTCAGAACGAGAAGCTCGCCGCTGACAAAACCAAACGGTTGCCGTCATTTAACAGCTACATCTTTGGATCGCAGCTACTCACTCCAATTTCTTACACCATCCCAGCCGGACAGTTTGGGACATATACCGCGACTGGTCCGATTCCGGCCACCAACAGCTACATAACGACTCCCGCGCATCCGACGGCGCTGGTGGCGCTGACCGCTTCGCAGCCGCTATTGACGCTCTACCGCATTAATCTCTACCTTCGCGGCCAGCAACTGTCGGTTGAACAAGCCGCGCAGCAGTTGCGGGAGCAGCGCCTTACGGTCATCGATCAGGTGCAGATCGCCTATTACAAAGTAGTGCAGATCCAAGACCAGATAGACTCGCTCAACGCCAGTATCAAGCAATATCAGGAGCTCGATCGCATTTCTCTGGAGTACGCTGCGCAGCAGGTCGTGTTGCAATCGGAAAGCCTCGACGTGAAAGCCAAGCTGGCCGACGAACAGCTGAAGCTGCTCAAGGCGCAAGACAAGCTTGCGACCGCGAAAGAAACCCTCAACGACCTGCTCGCGCGCGACCTCGACACGCCGTTCCGCACCGCAGCCGTTGCTCCCATCAAGGAAATCGAGCAGAACCTCGACATGGCCCGCAGTACCGCACTGGAGCACAACCCCCAAGTGGCTGAAGCCGAAATTGATGTCAGCAAAGCGGTGAACGCGCGCGACCTCGCCAAGTCGCAGTACATTCCCGACCTCAACCTTTCGATTCAGTACACGTCGCCGTTTGGGTACGACTTCGTCCCACAAAATGTGGCCAATGCCGGGTTTGAATTTCGCTGGGAACCTTGGGAGTGGGGACGCCGCAAGCATGAAGTCAATGAGAAAACCATCACCATCGAGCAGAGCAAGTTAAAGCTGGGTAACACTAAGTCTCAATTGCTGATCAACGTCAGCGATTCGTTCCGTTCTCTCCAGGAAGCGCGTGCCGCAGTCGCGGTGGCGCAGGCGAAGCAGACGGCCTCGCGCGAGAAGCTGCGAGAGGTCACCCTGAAATACGGACAGCAAACGGCACTGCTTCGCGACGTCCTGCAGCAGCAGGCCGCCATGGAGAGCGCTGACTCCGACTACAACAACGCTATCGCAGAATTCTGGAGCGCCCGAGCGGACTTTCAGAAAGCGTTAGGTGAAGAATGATTCACAGCGCACCAGGTCGCGGTTGGCTGGTCATGTTTCTGGCGGCCCTTCTGTCTGCAGGCATTACCGCGACGACGGGATGTCGCCAGGGGTCTTCCGAGCAGAAGCCGCTTACTCCGGTGCGCATCAGCGAAGTGACAACCGTGACTGCCGGGACCTCCAACACTTATTCGGCAAACATTCAACCTTACCAGCAAGTGGATCTCGCCTTTAAATCCGACGGCTATCTCGCCAGCATCCGTCAGGTGAAAGACGCAACCGGCAAGATTCGCAACATCGATCAAGGCGATTGGGTGACAAAGGGTACCGTGCTCGCCGTGGTTTCGCAGGCCGATTACAAAGACAAGCTGCAGCAGGCGAATGCGCAACTTGACCGCGCCCAAGCAAACGCGGAACGTGCCAAACTCTCCTTCGACCGAATATCGGTGCTCTACAAAGCAGGAGCAGCCACTAAACCCGATTACGACGACACCCGAGCGCAGATGCTGGACACAGAGGCTGCGGTGGAATCGGGCAAGGCCAGCGTCTCGGAGTCGCAGATTGCCCTCGGCTACTGCGAATTGCGCGCTCCCTTCGATGGCTGGATCGTGAAGCGGAATGTCGACGTTGGCCAGCTTGTTGGTCCGGCAACCAATGGATTCTCGATCTCCGATGTCCACTCGGTTAAGGCAGTTTTTGGAGTCCCCGATATCGCCATGGGCCATATTCGTCTGGGGAGCCCGGAAACGGTAACAACCGATGCGGTGCCGGGCAACTTCGACGGCCATGTCACTTCGGTCTCTCCGTCGGCCGATCCGAAGAGCCGTGTTTATTCCGTGGAAGTCACGATAGCCAACGGCGACAACCGGTTGAAGGCGGGCATGATCGCCTCCATCACCATCTCTTCCGGCGACACGGGCAAGCGCGTCACAGTCGTACCGCTCACCGCGGTAGTCCGCAGTCTCGATGACCCCAACGGCTTCGCTGTCTACCTCATCGAAGGCAGCGGCGACACGGTGACCGTTCGTCTGCAAGACGTGCAGCTCGGTACGACCTATGGGAACCTTATCGCCGTCGAACGAGGACTCACGCCCGGAATTCGCGTCGTGACCACCGGCGCCACCATGATCAAGGACAAAGAGCAGGTACGGATTATTCACTAGCCCGGTCATCGCATGGCACACGTGTTCAAATCCGACGCGGAGTACGTTGCCACGACCCACAATGTGGCGCGCTTCTTCACCGAGCACCGTCAAGTCTCGTTGATGCTGCTGGTGGCAACCTTCGTATGGGGCTGGTATGGCTATCAGCACATGCCGAAGCGGAAAGACCCCAACATTCCAGTGCGGGTCGCGTCAGCGCAGTGCAATTGGCCAGGCGCTACTGCCGAACAGGTGGAACAACTCGTAACCCGCCCGATCGAGCAGACGGTTGCGCTCAACAGCACGGTTCGGGCCCCCAGCCCATCCAACTGGGGTATCCGTGCCCTCAGCTTCCCGGGGATGGCCGTCGTCTACGTGCAACTCTCCGACGACGTGAAGGACAAGAAGAAGCAATTCTCCGACATCAACCTGAAGTTGAATCAGCTCAACTCGCGTCTGCCGCAAGGCGCCGGTCCCATTCAGTTCAACAGTGACTTCGGCGACACCGCAGCCCTGATGCTGACGGTGGCTAGCCCGTTGGTTTCGCCGACCGAGATCGCCCTTCGGGCTCGCGCGGTCCGGCTCAAGATTGAGCAGACCCGCGCCGGAGAAGTGCCCAAGGCACCTCAGCCGCGAGTGAGCATCATCACGTCATTTCCCTTGTCGATCTCACCAACCCTGGTGCGGCAGACTTTTCAGGAGGTGGTGAACCTGGGCGCGCGCAACGGTGTTCTGCGCGATCTGCACTACTTTGAAGCTCCGGGCTTCGTCGGTGTCGATCTTAGTACGGACCTGAGCGATGCCGAATTACGCGCGCTCGGAAACAAGCTGATTGAGGAAAAAGTCAACCGCTCGGAAATTCATCCCGACGCCTGGGTCGCCATGTATGTTCGCGATCCCCAGGACACTGAAGCTCGACTGACGGAAGTTGCCGGCGCCAAGTACTCCTACCGCGAACTCGATAACTACACCGATCTCATACAGCGCACATTGCAGGGTGCGCCGGAAGTTTCGCAGGTCAGCCGCTCCGGCGTTTTGCCCGAGCAGATCTACCTGGACTACTCGCAACAGCGGCTGGCGCAGTACGGATATGAGCCTTCCAAGTTAAAAGACATTTTGAATGCCCAAAATATCACGCTGCCCGCCGGCTCACTTGACGTCGGAGCTAAGGACATCAGCATTAACCCGTCCGGCCTGTTGCCGGATGCGCAGTCCATGGGCAACGTTATTATTGGCGTCTCCAGCTCAAATAGTCCGGTCTACCTGCGGGACTTGGTCGACATCTCGCGCAGCTATCAGAGCCCACCGCAGTTCCTGAACTACATCACCTGGCAGACCCCAGACGGCAAGTGGGTACGCTCGCGTGCCATCACGCTCGGGGTGAACATGCGGGACGGCCAGCAAATCGGGATTTTCGGGCAACACGTCAATCAGGCTCTCGACAATGTTCGCCATTACCTGCCGGAAGATCTCCTCATGGTCCGCACCTCTGACCAGCCGCTGCAGGTGAAGGAGAACATCGACCTGTTCATGGATGCGCTCTACGAGGCGATCCTGCTGGTGGTGTTTGTCTCCCTCATCGGCTTTTGGGAGTGGCGCTCCGCGCTGCTGATGGCCATCTCCATCCCGATTACGCTGGCCATGACCTTTGGCATGATTTACCTGCTGGGTATCGACATTCAGCAGGTATCGGTGGCGTCGCTGATTATCGCCCTGGGACTCTTAGTCGACGATCCCGTAGTTGCCGGCGACGCCATCAAGCGGTCTCTGCAAGAAGGCCAGCCGCGAATCGTCGCTCCCTGGCTAGGACCAACCAAGATCGCCAACGCAATCTTTTTCGCGACTATTACCAACATCGTCGCGTATTTGCCATTTCTGCTGGTCACGGGCGATACCGGCGAGTTCATCTATAGCCTGCCGATCGTGATGACATGCGCGCTCGTCGCGTCCCGGCTGGCGTCCATGACCTTCATTCCGCTGCTTGGATATTTCATTCTGCGCGCGAGCAAGAAGCCGGAGAAGCCAATCGAAGAACGCCGCGTTCAGGGTTTCACCGGGTTTTATGCGAGCGTAGCGAAATTTGCCATCCAGCATCGCTGGAAGGTCGCCATCGGATCGCTTGCGTTCCTGGTGATCGGCGGCATCCTGTTTTCGCAACTGCCGACCTCGTTCTTTCCCGATGACATACAGTACTGGTCTTATATCGACGTTTGGCTTCCGAACGACGCCAATCTGGAGACCACGGGTAACGCCGCCGTGCAGGTAGAAAACATCATTCGCCAACAGGCGGCGGAGTGGGACCAGCAGCATCCCAGCAAGCACGGCGCGATCCTGCGCTATGTGACTACATGGGTGGGAGGAGGCAGTCCGCGCTTCTGGTTCTCGCTTTCGCCGCAGGCGCGCCAGCTGAACTACGCCCAGGTGCTGGTCGAGCTGACCAGTAAAGACGCGACTCCCGAGTTTGTCAGGCAGGTGCAACCAATTCTTACCAGATCGTTGCCAGGGGTGCGATGCGATTTTCGGCAACTGCAGACCAATCCGGTCAATTATCCAATTGAAATCAGGGTCAGCGACCAGGCCGACGTGAGCAGTACCCGAAGCGCGCAGGATATCCGCGATCTCCGCGAGATTGCCCGGCAAGTGGAAGACATACTGAACTCTACCGTCGAGGCTCGCCGGGTGCGCAACGAATGGCAGTCCCAGAGCTCGCAAGTATCGCTGAAGATCGATCCCGAGCGCGCCAACCTTGCCGGCATCACCAATGCCGATGTCGCCGACTCGGCTACCGGGGCGATCAGCGGAGTTAATGTCACCACGCTACAGGATGGCGACAAGAACATTCCCGTGGCGGCGCGGTTGCGCCTCGACGAACGGGCCCAGCTGTCAGACATTCAGAATCTCTACGTGTACGGGTCTCAAACCAACACCAAGATTCCCCTGGTGCAAATTTCCGATATTCAGACCAGTTTGGAGACCGAACGCATCATCCGCCTCGACCACTTCCGCACCATGTCGACCTATGCCTTTCCGGCAGGCGGGCATCTGGCGTCGGAGGTGACTAATGCTGCGCTGCCGAAGCTTCGCGAGCTGCAGGACCGCATGCCTCCCGGCTACACGCTGCAAATTGGCGGCGAATACGACAAGCAGAAGACTGGCTTCAGGAACCTGGCGGTGGTGCTGGCGATTTCGGTATCCATGATTTATCTAGCGCTGCTGTTTCAGTTCAATAACGCGATTAAGCCGTTGCTGGTCTTTGCCGCCGCGCCCTATGGGGTTGTGGGGGCGATCGCGGGGCTATGGATTATGAACACCTCGTTCGGATTTATGGCGTTCCTCGGCATCGCCAGCCTGATAGGTGTGATTGTGAGCCACGTCATTGTGCTCTTCGACTTCATCGAGGAGATGCACGCCAAGGGCGAACCCTTCGAGGAAGCAGTGATTGATGCCGGCATCATCCGCCTGCGCCCGGTGATGATTACGGTTGGAGCAACTGTTCTTGCGCTGTTTCCGCTGGCGATGCATGGCGGTCCGTTATGGCAGCCGCTGTGTTACGCGCAAATCGGCGGTCTGACGGTCGCGACCTTCATTACGCTGTTGATGGTTCCAGTGCTGTATTCCATCGCAGTCTTGGATTTGAAGATTTTGATTTGGGAAACCAGGTCGGAAAAGGAGCCGGCGAGTTCCGGCGCAGCACTGTCGGCGCACGGCACGCAGGCCAGCGGGTAGCTTGAGTAGTAGTATTGCGGGACTCGGTGGTTAACGCTTTCAAGAAAAGTGGGACATAAAGGGAGAGAGATTGGTATGCCAACTAGAAGGAATACTCGCAGGCTGTTGTTTGCGCTTGCGGCGACGCTCGTGCTCGTTGCCTCTTACGCATTCGGCCAGAACCCGGCGCTGCAACAGAAAATCGCCGCGCTAAAGCAATCCGCAGCGCAGAACAAGCAACGGCTCATGCACTACCAGTGGAACGAAACTCAGCAGATCACGTTGAAAGGCGAACCCAAAGGCTCAAAGCAGTTCCTCTGTCAGTACGGCCCCAACGGGCAGGTCAACAAGACGGAGCTAGGAGCTCAGCAACCGCAACAACCGCAAGGCGGAAGGCTGAAACAGCGCATCGTCGAGAAGAAGAAAGAAGAGATGCAGGACTATATGGGCGACGTGAAGGGCGTCCTCGCTCTCTATGTGCCTCCCGATCCGCAGAAGATGCAGCGGGCCTTTCAGTCCGGAAATGTATCGTTCACCCCGGTCAACGGTGCGGTCAATATCGTGTTTAAGAATTACGCCCAGCCCAATGACCAGATGACCGTCACCTTCGATGAGGCGGCCAAGAAGATCAGCCATATCGACGTGAAGACTTACACCCAGTCGCCGGACCAGGTGGTGACGCTGAATGTCCAGTTCGCCAGCTTGCCCGATGGCACGAACTACACGCAGCAGAGCGTGCTGGATGCTAAAGCTAAGAACCTGGTCGTGACCACTACTAACTCGAATTACCAGAAGATAGTGCCGTAGGCCTCGTAGGAAGGGACGCCATTTGTCACCTTCGACGGAAAGAACCAGAAGGTGGCAAATGGTCGTTCACAGCAGGGTTCCCGCCAATACCGCCTTTGCGACGCTGAAGTAAATCACGAGTCCGGTCACGTCGACCAGCGTGGCGACGAAGGGTGCAGACGCGCTGGCCGGATCAAGTCCGCAGCGTCGCAGGATGAAGGGCAGCATCGAGCCCGCTACCGTTCCAAACGCGACTACCCCCAGCAGGCTGAGAAATATCGTGGCCGCCACCAACACGTAATATTGGCCGTAAATGGGGGACACCGATTGCCACACGACGATCCTCAGAAAGCCAATCGCTCCCAACACCAGGCCTAGCGTGACGCCGGCGGCAAACTCTCTTCTGATGACGCGCCACCAGTCGCGCAGGCGAACTTCACCCAGCGCCATGGCGCGAATGATGAGCGTGGTTGCTTGCGAGCCCGAGTTGCCGCCGCTGCTGATCAGCAGCGGGATGAACAGCGCCAGCACAACCGCCTGCTCGATTTGCCGTTCGTAGTGGCTCATGGCGGTTGCGGTCAGCATCTCGCCAAGGAACAAAATCACCAGCCAGCCGGCGCGTTTGCGGAGCATGGCGGCAAAGCCGGTCTCGAAATACGGCCCGTCCAGCGCCTCCATGCCGCCGACTTTCTGGATGTCTCGAGTGTCCATCTCGCGGATGATGTCCACAACGTCGTCGGTGGTAACGATGCCCTTCATGCGTCCTTCTGAATCCACCACCGGGATTGCCTGAATGCCGTGACTGGTGAGCAGGTGCGCGGTTTCCTCTTCATTCGCGGTGTCGGCGACCTTGTAGATCGCCGTCGTCATGACGTCGGCGACCGTCTTGCTCCGGTCGGCTCGAACCAGGTCCTTGAGCGAGACGACTCCGAGCAGCCGCTGGTTCTCGTCCAGTACGTACGCGTAGTAGATCATCTCCACCTGGTTCAATTGCTGCCGCAGGTAGGTGATGGCCTGCTCGATGGATTCACCGGGCCGCAGACGTGCAAAGCGAGGGTTCATCAACCCACCGGCAACGTCTTCGCGATAATGCAGCAGGGCTTGCGTCTCCTCGCGGGTCCTGTCGTCCATGAGTGACATCAGGTGCTCGCGCTGGCGCGACGGCGAATGCTGGATCAAATCCGCGGCATCATCCGGCGCCAGCAAGCGAACGCAGAGCCGCCGCTCCTCCTCGGGCATCGCCAGCACCAACTCCGATTGCGCCTTGGAATCCAGGCCAAGGAAAAAGTTGTCGATGTACTCTCGCGGAAGGCTCTCAAACGCCTGCATCCGCTCCGACCGGCGCAAGTGAGACCACTGCTCCAGCAAATTGTCGGCGGGAGTCTGAAGATGTGAAATCATGGGCGCCTCATTCGAACGATCAAAAGTTGTAAATCAGATCAAAGCCTTCGCATAGGCGAAGTACGAAGCTACGATACGATTATGACAAGGACGTAAATTCCGATGCGACTGTCGTTGCCTGCTGCGCATCTCTTGATTGTCGACCATGGTCTGGTGGGACTCGGCCGGTGCTTCTCCCGGGGAGACGGCTTGTATACTCGGGTCGACTGTTTCTGAAGATAGCCAGGCACGGAAGGCTGCAGCTTGGTTCCGGCTACTTCAAACGAGAACACCGCGAGAGAACTGTCTTGAATGGACGCAGCGAACAAACGGTAGCAGGCGTTACAACCACATCAAGCCCCACGCCTGCGGCTAACGGACTGGCATTAGTTCGGGTGACGATCGGGGCAATGTTCGTCTGGGTGTTCTTCGAAAATCTGGGCAAGGGACTTTACACGCCGGCCGGCTACGCAGGATTGATCCACTATTACATCGAGAAGGGCCACTCGCCGGCAGCGTGGAAAGCCATTATGGCTCTGGCGGCGAGCCATGCTGCCATGGCGGCTCCGATGCAGGCGCTGACTGAGATCTGCCTCGGAGTGCTGCTGCTCATCGGTCTCCTCACGCGACCTGTGGCTGTTGTGGCGTTCCTGTACCTCGGCAGCCTTTGGGTGTCCGAATGGGGCACCGCATGGATTTGGGAACTGCTGGTTCCTGTCCTCGCCTCGCTCGCTCTGGCGATTGGACGTGCGGGCCGAGCCTGGGGCATCGACGGACGGCTGGCAAAGCGCCGCCCCGACGCCCCGTGGTGGTGATCTGGTCTAGATCCAGTGCGCGTCTCCGTCATTATTCCCACCCACAATGAAGCGCAGGCCATCGGACGTGTGCTTGCCGATCTTCCTGCCGGCATCGTCACCGAGGTCTTGGTGGTTGACAGCAACTCCACCGATGGCACGGCGGAAATCGCCGAGAGGATGGGAGCTCGCGTCTTGCGCGAACCACGCCGTGGATATGGCCGCGCGTGTCTGACCGGACTCGCCGCGACCAACGCTCCGGACGTGGTCGTGTTCCTCGATGGAGATTACAGCGATCGGCCCGATGAGCTACCGCTTCTGCTGGCTCCCATTCTCGAAGGTAGAGCGGACATAACGCTGGGCTCGCGGCTTGCGAAGCAGAGTATCGCCGGCGCGCTACCATGGCACTCCGTATTCGGTAACCGGCTGGCAGCCGTAATGATTCGGCTGTTGTATCGTCAGAAAATCAGCGATCTGGGTCCGTTTCGTGCTGCCCGTGCCGAGGTTCTGTGGCAACTCGCGCTGGAAGAGGCTACTTACGGCTGGGCGGTTGAGATGATCCTCAAGGGCGCGCTCGGAGGATTCCGCATCGTCGAGGTGCCGGTCAGCTACTACCCGCGCATCGGGAAATCGAAGATCAGTGGTACGTTGAAGGGGTCGGTAGGAGCAGCCTGGTTTATTCTCAGCCGGATCGTTCTCTATCGCTTCGGCGCCGCCGGGCACAGATAACCACGCATGGACTCCAGCGAGACCGTTCAGCATCCGCGCAACAACGATGGCACGCTCGTCATCATGGCAAAAGCTCCACGGGCCGGAATGGTGAAGACCCGGCTGACACAGAGCCTGCCCGTGGAAGCTGTAACCGAACTCTATCGCTGCCTCTTGAACGACACGCTGGCCTTGGCACACTCGTTGCCCAGTGTGAAAGTCGCCATCATGTGCCCTGCGCCCGATGTCGAACAATTGGCCCAACTTGCTGTCCCTGGCACGCAGGTCGTGGCGCAACAAGGAAACGGCCTTGCGGCAGGACTGACCTCGGTGTTCGCAAGGTTCGCGGCCCACGGTGAAGAGCCAGTGATTGCATTCAACAGCGACAGTCCGCATCTGCCGGTTTCTGTTTTGGCGAATGCGTTCGCGATACTAGCGGAGCACGACGTAGTTGTTGGACCAACACATGACGGCGGCTACTATCTGGTCGGAGCGAAGCTACCCCACCAGGAACTTTTCTACGGCGACGGCATGGGAACGAACAGCGCGCTGGACTCATTGCTGGCGCAGGCCGGAAAGCTACGACTCTCCGTGGGCTTCGCAGCGCCCTTTTACGATATTGACGTTGAGGGCGATCTGGTTCGGTTAGCCGAGGAACTACTGCTTGCTCCGCAGCGCGCGCCGCGAACGGCGGCGTGGCTGAAACAGTGGGAGCAGGCGGTGCAACAGTCGCGAACTGCCGGGGAGCTGTGAAGCTCGGTCCGGTTCACCGGCTATATGCCCTCGGCCTCATTCTACTTGTGTCGCTGGCGATCTGCTCCCGCCAGTTTGGCGGCCAGGGCGAAGCGTTTCCCATTATTCCGCTGTCGGTTGCAGGCATCGCATATCTTGCCGCTGTTCGGGAACTCTTCAGCACTCCTAATTTCCCAAGGCGCGTAATTGTTGTCGGTCTCGTCCTGGCCGCTTTATGGCAGGTCGTATTTCTGGCAATTCCGACGGGTTCCGATGACGACGTTCGTCGCTATGTCTGGGACGGTCGCGTGCAGCGGCTCGGCTATAACCCTTACGTTGTGGTACCCGCCGATCCGACCGTCGCCGCTTTGCACACCGGCGAAACACGTGCGCTCAACCATGCGGATCTACCGACTCCCTATCCACCGGGCGCCGAGCTTTTCTTTCGCCTCGTCACCGCGGTTCACGAGTCCGCTTTTACGCTGCGAGTAGCATTCGTGATTTGCAACTTTGCCATTGTGATCGTCTTGTTCGATGTCTTGCGGCGTAATGGCCGGGGAGCGCAGTGGATTCTGGCTTACGCATGGAACCCGCTGCTGGCGACGGAAGTGGCAGGCAGCGGTCACATCGATATCGTCGGTGCGCTGCTGCTGGTGGTGTCTTTCGCAGCACTGCTACGCCGCTGGCGCGCGATTGCAGCCGTGGCATTCGCGTTGGCGGTCGCGGTGAAATTTCTCCCGATCGTGCTGCTGCCGTTGTATTGGCGGCGGGTTCGCGTTCGCGACGCACTGCTGGGGGCAATCGTGTTCGCAAGCCTGTACTTGCCATTTCTTAACCACGGACGAATTCCAACCGGCTCGCTGGGTACGTACATTCAGAGCTTCCGTTTCAATGCGCCGGTGTTTGCTGTTCTCGAGCGAATGGCAGCTCCCAAGCTGGCGGCTGGCCTGGCAGCTTTCGTCGGCCTTCTTATCGCGGTGTGGTGCAGAGCCAAAATCGAGGCGTTGTCTGCAGACGCATTTGCCTGGCCGATGGCCGCGGCCCTTCTATGCGCGCCGGTCGTTTATCCGTGGTACTTGCTCTGGCTGCTGCCGTTCGTGCGATCGGAGGCAACGATGCCACTCATCATTTGGACGGTGAGCATTATCCCAACCTACATCGTGTGGCATCAGCGCACGCTGGGACGGCCGTGGGTGCTTCCGGGCTGGGTCATGCTGCTCGAGTACGGGTCCGTCGCAATGACCGCAGCGATCATCGTGTTGCGCCGGCGAAGGAGCACGGCTTCAGCCGCGCCGCGACCCGACCCATAGAGCGAGTTTCAAGCCCGGTTCACCGTGCTAAGCCGCTCTTCTGCCCGATTTCAAGAGACTAAAGCCAGCGCCTCCATCGTGTATCCAGAAGCTCCTGCCCGTCATCCAACACCCGTTGTGAAATTCACCAGGAGAACCTCCATGACAACTTCGCGCTGTAATACGGGGATACGTCTTCTGCTGGTCTTTGGGGTGCTGGTTCTTGCGGCAACTTGCTGGGCGCAACAGCGTCCGCCCATCGTTGAGAAGCTGGCCAAGACCTATGGTCTCGATTCATTCGGCCAGATCGACGCGATCCGCTATACCTGGAATGTGGCGTTTCCGGGCGTGAATCTTTCTCGCACATGGACCTGGGAGCCGAAGACTGGCCAAATCACCTATGAGGGAAAAGATAAGGACGGCAAGCCGGTGAAGGTCACTTACCTTCGTTCACAGCTCAGCAGCCAGCCGGCTAACGTGAAAGACGACGTCGACCCGGGCTTCCAAAATGATAATTATTGGTTGATCTTCCCGTTTCACGTTTACTGGGACACGGGTGCAACCGTGTCCGATGAAGGTATGCAGAAGCTGCCGCTGGGTAAGGGCTCCGCTGAGAAGGTGGTTGTGAAGTACCCATCCGGCGTAGGCTACACGCCGGGTGACACTTGGACGCTCTACGTCGGCAAAGATGGGCGAGTGGAAGAATTCCGATATGACCGCGGTGGCCCCAAGAAGCCTAGTGTGGTGATCGCAACTTGGGCAGACTACAAAATGGCAGGTCCACTGCTCATCTCAACCGAACATCGCGGCACCGCCGACGGCAAGCCGTTTCACCTCTGGTTCACAAACGTTGCCGTCAAGCTTGCGGGGTCAAACACCTGGATGGACGCGAAGTAAGTGGCGAGTCTCTACCGGGCAATCACGACGGTAGTACAGCAGCTGCTCAGCTTGGGCAGATCGCGGGTAGAGGCCATGCGGACCTCGATGCGTGGCCGCTCTCCGCGAACAATCGGACAGTAAAAATCGGGCTGTCCGAGCGCACTATGCAGACGCCGGCGCCCTGCACATCCGCCGTGGCACGAGTCGCGGAACTCGCACGGCTGGCATGCGTCGGGAACGGTTCGTGCTTGCTCGAACGGCGGCGAGTTCAGAATGCCCGGGCCTGTCGAGATTAAGTCGGATAACGGCTCTCCCGGTCCAGGCCAATACACGCAGGGTTGTGTGGTGGCGCGCGGCGTGACCCGTACCGTGCTCACCCCACATCCTCCTCGCAGCGGCGGCAGACCAGCCATCGCCCGCACCAGCGGTTCGCCAACGGCGATCATATCCGTTTCTGCAAACAGGCGCTGGAATCCCTCCCAATACTCAGCGTACGACAGCGCGTAAATGTCGGATCGCACCGCCTGGTACACGTTCACACGGAGCGGAGCGTCGAACTGTTTAGCTACACTCGCGATCTCGGCCAGGCGCAGGTAATTCGACTTCATCATTACCGCGACAATGGTCACCGGCACGCCCAGCTTCACACAACGCGCCGCTTGTTCCTGTATCAGCGTCCAGTTGCCCGTACCGCGCTGCAGATCCTGCTCGGCCTGCGTGGGGTAGTCGAGCGAGAACTCGATGTCGTGAAAGCCGCGGAGCTCGCTGTCCTCTAAAACCGCAATGCTGTGGCCATTGGAAGTGATGGTGAGCTTGACCGGCTGGGTGTTCAGGTACGCCAAGATCGCGCGAAAGTCGGGATGCATTCCGTTCTCGCCCGTCCCCAGATTCACCGAACGAACGGGCAGCCGTTCCATCACGGACTTGACCTGTTCCAGAGCGAGGCGATCCGTACGGGCCGGATCCCGATAACAGAAAACACACGAGAGATTGCATTCATTCGTGAGCCCCAGCCCTAGAGCAATTCCATCGGGCGCCCTCGGGGCGGTTGCGACCGGCGATGCGCTAGCAACAGTATTCACGAGGCGCTCCCCTCTACCCTCGCAACGTGCCGCGGCTCCATGCGACGCGCTAAGCAATGCGTATACCGGGCTATCCCTGCATACTCCGGCCGGCTACCTAACTTCCTCTCGAGCTCCAGAATCCGGCCGTATTCGGAATCCCGAGAAATGTCAGGCGGCAAGTAATCCGCAAGAACGCGGATACCGCGTTCAGCAATCAATTCCAAGGATGCCCGACTTAACGTCGAGCGTAAGCTGTTGGGGGTGAAGAGGCGGACGTTGCCACCGTACAGGGACTCAACTCCCCACTCCGCGGTAAGGTTGGCTTCGGCAGCCCCCAAATCCCCCGCCTGAATCGCAGCCTTCAAGACTTCGCCGGCCTGGTTCCGCACCACGATTGACAGTATCGCTGATGCGTTTCGCAAAACGCGAGCTGCCTGGTGCACCACCCGGCCCGGTTCCTCGACGTACTCCAGAATGTTATGGCAGAGAACGACGTCGAACGATGTGGTGGGGAAGAGGCGAGTGAGCTGGGCAGCATCGCCGTTTTGAAGTGTAACTTTGTCCGCAACCCCTGCTTGATCGGCGGTGCGTTTGGCTATCTCGAGCATTGCCTGAGACGAATCCAGTTGAGTGACACGGTATCCCAGGCTTGCCAGACGAACCGCCGCCGCTCCCGTGCCGCCTCCTACATCCAACGCATGCCTCTGCTCGTCTGAGTGCGGCGGTGGAAGAAACTCCCACAGGTTGGCAAAAGCCATGTCGGCACGCAATCGTCCCTCGGGGCTCGCGAGGTAGGCAGCGTACTCCTGCGCGCGGTCCTGGAAACGCTCGTCGTCACCGTTGGTGATCACATCCGCCCTCAAGAAAGAACCGCCCCCCGCCAATAGAATGCTAATCGGAAACGGGCCTCGTCGGGGGTCAAAACTGCCCGTGTTCTGGGGGCGCAGATGAACGGATTGTCATGTTGCAGCTACTCCGGCTTCATTCCAGGCCGCTAAACTGGATAACATCAGGGAGTGTCATGCCCGCAGATGCATTAGTGTCTCAGTTGCCGTATGCCGAACGCGTGAATCCGCAGTGGGTGCGTCTCCTCGACCTGCTGAACATGAACGTTCGCTACGAACGCTGCATCGGCGCCGAATTGTTTTCGGTTGACGGCGAGCGTTATCTCGACTTTCTCTCTGGTTATTGTGTCCATAACACCGGTCACAACCATCCGCGCATCATTTCCGCATTGCAGAGCGAGTTGGAGCGCTACGGGCCCGCCATGTTACAGAGCCACGTCCCGGAACTGGCGGGCGAACTGGCCGAGCGCCTGTGCCGGCTCGCGGGCGGCAAACTGACCAAGGTTTTCTTCGCCAGTTCGGGCAGCGAAGGCGTTGAAACCGCCATTAAGTTCGCGCGCGCGCGCACGCGCCGCAACGGCCTGCTGTTCGCGCAGGGGGCTTTTCACGGCCTGACGTGCGGTGCGTTGTCGCTCATGGACAACGAGTTCTGGCGAGGTGACTTCGGCCCTTTGCTGCAGGAGACGGAAGCTGTCCCATTCGACGATTCGGACGCGCTCGAAGAGAAGCTGCGCAGTCGAAAGTTCGCCGCATTCTTTGTTGAGCCTGTGCAATCAGAGGGCGGCATCCGCGTGCCGTCGCCGCAGTACCTTGCCCAGGTGCAGGCGTTGTGCCGCCGCTACGGTACGCTGCTGGTGCTGGATGAAGTGCAGACCGGAATGTTTCGGACGGGCCGGTTTCTGGCTGCGCATCATTACGATGTTGCGCCCGACATGGTCGTTCTGGCCAAGGCTTTGAGCGGCGGCCTGGTTCCGGTGAGCGCAGTGTTAATGAGCGACGAAATCTATGACGCGGTTTACGGCTCTCTACAGAGAGCGATCATTCACACCTCCACGTTCAGCGAAAATGGTCTGGCAATGCGCGCGGCCATGGCTGCTCTTGATGTTTTGGAGGACGAGCAACTCGGCGAACGCGCTGGCCGCATGGGCGAGCGGCTCCGGCACGGCCTCACTCGCGCCCTGTCGCGCTTCGAGATGTTCGCCTCGGCCCCGGGGATCGGTCTGATTTGCGGCATCGAATTCGCCAGCCCCGCGTCCCTGATGCTAAGGGCCCCATTCACCGCGTTCCGGGCTATCCATCCCGGCATGTTCGCGCAAATGATCGTGATGCGGCTGTTTTCGCAGGAAAAGATTCTCACCCAGGTCTGCGGCAACAATTTTATGGTGCTGAAAGCCGCTCCGCCTCTGGTGGTCGATGAGCAGCAGATTGACGAGTTCATCGCCGCCGTCGAACGCGTTTTCACTGCTGTGCACAGTTCGTCCGCCTTCTGGAGCGACGGGTTGAAGCTGGCACGGCGTACCATCAACATCTAGGGTGAGAAAGAAAGGCTCGCGGTAACTGTGCGCCTGCTGGTGGTGGAAGATGACAGCGCGATTCGCGAGTTTCTGAAGCGCGGCTTAACCGAGTCGGGCTACCTGGTGGACACAAAGTCCGACGGCAAGTCGGCGCTGTCCGCCGCAGCTGAGACGGTGTACGACGGGTTCGTCATCGATCTCGGCTTGCCCGACATAGACGGCCTGAACCTGATCGCGCAGTGCCGTGCGCAAGGGCAGGCGGCGCCGGTGCTGATTCTGTCGGCGCGCCGATCGGTGGATGAGCGCGTACGCGGGCTCGAACAGGGCGGCGATGACTATCTAACCAAGCCGTTTGCGCTAGCCGAACTGCTGGCCCGTTTGCGCAACCTGCTGCGGCGGAGTTCGTCCACTCCACAGGAAGCGGTCCGCTTACGGGTGCGCGATTTGGAGCTCGATCTGGTCCGACGCGAGGCACGACGCGGCGATGTTCTGCTGCAACTCACGACCCAGGAGTTCGCGTTGCTCGAATACCTTTGCCGTAATGCCGGCCGGGTAGTGACGCGCACCATGATTCTGGAGGAGGTATGGCGCATGCGCATTGATCCGGCGACCAACGTGGTTGACGTGCAGATTTATCGCCTGCGCAATAAGGTAGATTTCGGCTCCGAGCATCCGCTCATACACACCATCCGCGGTGTCGGTTATGTTCTCCGAGAGTCGTGAACCACGCCGGGCCTCAGCCGCCTGGCGGATTGCCGGCTGGCCTACGGTGGCGTTTGCCATCGGCAGTGCCCTTGCGTTCGCCCTTATGTATCTGCTGATTGCGGGCGACATTCGCCAGCGCAGCGATGAATGGCTCAGCGGCGAAGCTGAGACGCTGGCCGATGTGTCCGCCAATACCCCCCGCGACAGCCTCTACGAGCGCCTGGTGCAGGAAGTGGCCGAGCTGGCCTCGCACGAGGTGGCGCCCTCGACGGACGACCGCCAGCAAAATACCGTCTTCTTCCTCCAGATCACGCCCACGCTCGAACCCATCTGGGTAGGACCTCAACCAAAGCAGCGCTTCATTCGGCAGATCGAGAATGCGCACCTTGTCCCCGGCGTTCCCGCAAGTCTGAAGGTTGAGGGATGGAAGAAGCCGTTCCGTGTTGTGTATCGTGCGCCGGTGAATGGCGGCGGTATTTTTCTCGGCTTCTCTGACGTTGCAGGTTCAGAGATGCTGGAGCGGCTGACGGTGAGTTGTGTGCTCGCCTGGGCTGCAACTGTCGTCCTCGGCTTTGCAATTGCGTGGACGGTCGCACATCGCACTCTCGCCCGGGTTGTGCGCATCACCGAAACCGTGTCGGAGATCGGCACCGATGACCTCGGCACCCGGCTTCCCGAGACCCCGGTCTCTGACGAAATCTCGCAGCTCTCGCATACGTTCAACCGCATGTTGGATCGCATTCAGGCGTCCGTGAGCCAGTTGCACGTACTCACGGATTCCGTCGCGCACGATCTGAAAAGCCCCGTGACTTCAATTCGCGGCAGCCTGGAGGTTGCTCTCTCCGATGACCGCGGTGGCCAGTGGCGCGAGCGGGTGGCAGAGGCCATCGAAGGCCTCGATCGCCTTTCGCTGATGCTGAATACCACGCTCGACCTGGCTGAAGCCGACGGCGGAGCGCTGCGCCTGCACAAGGAGCCGGTCGACCTGGCTGAGCTCATGCATCGGCTCATCGAGCTCTACAAGCCCGCGATGGATGTGCAGAGCCACAGGGTGGAGGCGACACTGGAGCCCGCAATCGTGGAGGGCGACGTCGCGCTGCTGAATCGCGCCATCGCCAACCTGCTCGACAACGAAGTCGCTCACCTTCCTCCCGACCGGCAGATCGGCATCTCGGTGCGAGCGCAGCCTGGCCACGCAATCATGGTGATTGAAGACAGCGGCCCGGGCTTCCCGCGCGAACTGCGCGAGCGCGCCTTCCAGCGCTTCGTGAAGGGCGCGCATTCCACCGGACACGGTTTGGGACTGGCGTTTGTGGATGCCGTCGCGCAAGCACACGGCGGCCGCGTGAGCATCAACGACCGTCCCGGCGGAGGCGCAATGATCATCCTCGCGCTGCCGCTGGCTGAGGTGTTAATCGCGAAAAATCAGTGACCGCCGGTCGTGGCCGACAGCTCAATTCTGCCGGCGAAGGACACGGTGACTTCCGCTTTCCCGTCCACGCGCAAGAACAGCAGGCTGGGATTCTTCATTCCCCAGGTTTCGTACGGTACCTCGAAGCTGGTGGTTCCAGTAATTCTGTCGCCATTCACCTGCACCGGCACGGCGAGCGTCAGGTTGTGGGTGGCGCCGTGAATGGCAAAGACGCCCTCCACTTGTACGTTCGATGCCCCTTGTGGCGCGGGTTGACCGACAATGCGGCGGGGCGTAAAGGTGATTTCGGGATAGCGCTGCGTCTCCAGGACGTCCTTCTTCATTTTTTGGTTGCGGCTGTTGTTGCCAGTGTCACCGCTGGCCGCATCAACGATGATCTCGCCGCTGGCCGCTCCCGTTGCTGAGTCAAAACTCACCGTTCCGCCTTTCATGGCAAAAATGCCATGAACGCCGCCGTGCACATCGTGGACGGCGATGTTGATCTTCGTGTGCGTTGGATCGAGCGTGACCTGCACCTGCTGGGCAATCGCTGCGCTCGACCACGCCGTCAGGAGGACGATAACTGCCGACGCGCAGAAGACAGGGCGCCGATTCGCATGCGAGGTTCGGTGCAGGAGTTCCTCCGGTTTCATGCTCGCGCCATTAGCAGATGCCATCCCAGTGAGAGACTCGTCTTTGCCACGCCGAACCGGGCCGGGGACAACGAGCCCGTATGCAGCGCCAGCATCCGCGCGAAGAGTTCGGGCCGTGCCTGAAACGTGCGGAAGACGCGCGCCCGGAACGCCGGCCGTCCATCCATGCTCAGCATGAGCGCAGACATGGCACGGGGCAGGCGCATGATGCGCCGGTGAGCACGCTCGTAGCCGCTGAGATCGCCGGTGCGAATTGCCTCGGCGAGAGCAAGCGCCTGCCGAAATGACATTGCCAGGCCCTCGCCGGTTATGGAGTCCACCGATCCCGCTGCTTCGCCGATCAACGCCACGTCACGCCATTGCACCCGATCCAGACGCAGCGACGACGTCACCGCGCCCCGCGGAGGCTCATCCACAATCGCGTCTTTCAGATGCGCCTGCAATGCGGGAAAGTGCGGGAGCGCCTGCTCGAAGCGCAGGTTCTTTCGCGAGCTGAGAAAAGCAACGCACACCTCATCCTGCCCAACCGGCGTCACGTACATCTCTCCATAGCCACTCCAGTGCACTTCGACGAATTCAGACCACGGCGCAATGCGAAAATGCTGGCGCATTCCGAAGCGCACCTTGCCCGGACTATCCGGCTCGAGACCGGCATGGTACCGCGTTCGCGACTGCTGGCCGTCGGCGCCGACGATCCAACGGCAACGCACGCTGTCGCCGTCCAGCAACACGTGTCCGCGCGCCAGGCCCGTAAGTCGATGCTTCCAAAGCAGCCGCACTCCCGCCCGCGCCGCCGCGTCCACGAGTTGCTGATGCAGGAGCGTGCGCCGCAGCCCGTGTCCGGTGCCGCACGGGAAACGAGCCGAGACTTCCTGCGTGCCGTTGATGAGGCGTATGCCTGCAAACCGCGCACCTTGCCGGCGGTCAAGGTCCACACCCAGGTCGCTGAGTGCCGCCAGCCCATCCGGCATGATGCCTTCACCACACGCCTTGTCGATCGGCGGATGCGCAGCGTCGACGAGAACCACGTCGAATCCGGCCTGGCGCAATGCCAGCGAGGCTGCCAATCCCGCGGGACCGCCGCCGACAATGCAAACATCTGTCTCGTACGTCGCGTCAGTCATTGGTTTACCAGCGGAGCAGAAGCATTTCGGCGCAGAAGCCCGGTCCCATCGCCGCCATAAGGCTGTAGCTACCCGGCGCCGGCCGGCGGCGGTTCATGAATTCCTCCAGTACCAGCAACACCGAGGCTGAAGACAGATTGCCGACGCGCTGCAAAGTCTGCCACGACGCATCCAGCGCGCCCTCGGGCAACCCGAGCGACTCGGCCGTCGCCTCCAGCACCTTAGGACCGCCCGTGTGCATGATCCAGCTTTCGATATCGTCGCGATCGAGGTCATACTCCGCCAGGAACTCATCGACATCACGCGCGAGATGCTTGCGCACCATGTTCGGCACCTCGTTGGAGAGCACAATCCGGAAGCCCTCTTCGGAGATGTCCCAGCCCATCACGTCTTCAGTACCGCGATAGAACGATGAGCGCGTGGCGAGAATACGCGGCCCGCTCGCTTGCCGGTCTTCGCCGGCGACGATCACCGCCGCCGAGCCGTCACCGAACAAGCCGGCAGAGATGAGATTGGCCATCGACAAGTCGTCGCGCTGCCAGGTGAGCGAGCACAGCTCCACCGAGATCAGCGCGGCCACGTGGCTGGGATATGCACGCACGTAATCGGCAGCCCGAGCCAGGCCCGCGGCTCCCGCGACGCAGCCGAGTCCGAAGATAGGATTGCGCTTCACGTCCAGGCGAAGATTCATGCGGTTGATCAGGCGCGCGTCGATCGAGGGACTGGCAACTCCGGTGACCGAGACAAAAAAGATTGCGTCCACATCGCGCTCGGAGAGCCCGGCACGGGTAAGCGATTTGCAAAGCGACTGCTCGGCCAGCTCTTCGGCCGTCTCGATCCAGGCGTTGTTGGCTTGGCCCCACGTCGTCAGCTCGTCATACTGCTCGATGGGCAATGCTAAGTGCCTGCCCTCAACACCCACCCGCGAGAACAGGCGGTCGAGTACGCCGGGGTTCTCCAGCCGGTTGGCCCAATGCCGTTTAAGCGCAGCGGCAATCTGTGGCTGGCTATAGTAGTGCCGCGGAAACGCGCTTCCTGCACCCGCGATTCGCATATCAGTTTTCGATTTCCTCTTTGTGGTCGGACGGAGAGACGTCTCCCGCGGACTCTGCTTCTATTGAACACGAACAGGAAACGACTTGACGCGACATGACAAATTGTTCATCTTGCGCTCATGCGACATCGAAAGTGTGTTGACCCACGCGGCATGCGCGGTCGGCCATGCGAGAGCGGCTTAAATAGGAGGAAGCTACCGAATTGGCGGGGAAACTAGAGGTGGTTTGTAGCCAGGTGGGATCCACTGTCGCTGTCGGCGACAACCATCCTTGTCAGCACTTGCCCGAATGCTTCGAACGCGGTCAATAGAAACTGCTCTGATGTATCAACAGCCAGGTTGTCTGCGAAGACGTTTTGCATGATGTCTCGCTATACCTGTGAAGTTCAGAGGGCTCCGGCGTCGGGAGAGGAGCTATGCTTTTGCCCCACCGAAACCTGCAGCGTTTCCAACGAAGCCCGGACTCCCTGCTGGCTGATATCAGGGTTTATACGCAGTTCCAGCGCTGCGGCCGAAGCAAGGTCGAAGTTGTACTCCTCACATTCCTCTACGGTTTGAGGAGGACTGAAATTCCATTGCTGGCGGACCAACTCTTTCCATGATTCGGTTCCGTGCGGAAGCCAGCGCAGCACGAACTCCTGAGTACGGGAAGTTTCGTACTCTTTGAACACCAGACGAATGATGCGGATTGTTTGGGGCTGATCGAACAGCAGACGTACAACTTGCATTCCAGGTGTCGCGGCGCGCCACCCTTTCTTTCCATGAGGCAGCAAGGCTCCCTCAACCGGATACCCGTCCGCTTCCGAAGTGACTTCGACCAGAGCCACTGCTTCCAGTTCCAGCCAATCACTGGCCGGAGAGCCACCCACCCGGCCGGGAATTGAGATCAGCCTCTTTCGCATGTCACGTTGGATGCCGCCGATTACGACTCGGGCGCGGCCCTTCAAAGATGAGTGCTCGAGACTAGCTTTCCAGCTTCTCTTCACTCGCCTTAAGGCGCTCTTGTTCCACCGCCAGTCGCGTTTGTGCCTTCTTCAACTTGGTTTTCAGCTTGTCGCGTTCTTCGGCTGCCTTCGCAACCCGTTGCCTGGCGGTTTTGATTTCGCTTAGTGCCTGTTTATGTGATCGCAACATCTCGATTGCCTGATTGCAGAGTCCTTAACAGCATTACGGCCGCCGGCTGCGGGATGGAATCTTACGACTGAGCCGGCAGTAATCGAGCTTCACTGCCGCGCTTGCTTCGAACCGCAACTGTTATCGGCTGGAAGGTCTCGCTGACCTGCAATTTGGCGGCGTCGATCTCTTCAGCCGTCGGAGGACCGACTTCAAGCGTCCCATTGGAGTTCGGGCTGCGGCTATGGCTGCATAACCTCTGGTTCATCATGATGGATTGCAACAGTCGGGCCAGCGAACGCGAGTGATACCCATTGCAGAAGCGCGGACCATCCGACCAGCTGAGATGGGTAGAGTACTCGCAGATCAAGCTCCAATATTCCCGGGCGCTATTCCAAAGCTTCAGGTATTCCATCGCGCCGTCAGCTCCGATGTGATATTCAACCCTGATTCGTCCCGGCGTCGATGACTCGGTTATAGCATCCCAGTTAAGCACCACCGCGCTGTTCAACAGCTGGTCAAGTGATTGCGGCGGCGCGCACGGCGTGGTTGGAACTTCGGTTTTCATCGTATCTCCTTCAATGGGGAAGCGATCTGCGAAATTTCCCAGCTTCGATTCGGCACTTGTGAGTCGCGCGTTCGTACGGACTGACCTGCTGCGAGAGCAGCAGGATGTTGCGGATCGTAACAAACACTCTCATGAAGACTGTCCGGAGAGCGCCGGTAAGGAGAGTTTAAAATTGTGCCTTCTTCTTGCCGTCGCAGAAGGGCAAATCGATCCCTCTCGAAATGCGAGATGGATCGATTATACGCTTTGCCAACCTGGGCAGAGTTTATGAGAATACTTCTCCAGCCATGCGCGACAGGGTGCGCGTTCGCAGGGTGTTCTGGACTACCGGCGAGATTTGCGCGCCGCCGTCCAAATGCCGGCGAATCATTTTCAACTTGAGTGCCCGTTCCATCGAGCGCAACTCGCTAATCTCCGCGCCTGAGACTAACGTCGAAGCGCGTCCGGTTGTGCCCATCCGCCCTGTGCGGCCCACGCGATGAATGAAGTCCTCGGGGATCTGCGGCAGGTCGTAGTTGATGACGTGCACAACGTTACTGACGTGAATCCCACGCGAAGCTACGTCGGTTGCAACCAGCACCTGGAACTTGCCTTCCTCAAATCCACTCAACGCGCCAGTGCGCTGCGACTGGCTGCGATCGCCATGGATCATTGCCGCTTTAAACCCGTCGCGTACCAGGTTCTTGGCCAGGCGCTCCGTGCCGCGCTTCGTGCGCGCGAAGACCAGCGTCTGCCCCTTCTCCGAGTACAGAAGCTGACGAAGCACCTCTGACTTTTCAGCCTGCGGCACTTCAAAAGCCTGCAGTTCGACCGTCTCCGCCGGCTTCGAGGTCGAACCCAGCGCAACCCGTACCGGCTTGTTCATGTATTCGTTGACCAGGTTCGCAACCGAAGCTTCCAGCGTCGCCGAGAAGCACAGGGTCTGGCGCTGGCGTGGCAGTGCCGCCACAATGCGTCGAATAGCGGGCAAAAAGCCCATGTCGAGCATGCGATCGGATTCGTCAAGCACCAGCGTCTTGACGTTGCGCAGATCGACCAACTTGCGACGAAGATAATCTTCCAGCCGGCCCGGGGTTGCCACAACGATGTTGGCGCCGTTGCGGACGGCCTGGATCTGCCGCTGCTCGCTTGTGCCGCCCATGACCAGTGCGGCAGGAGCTTCCTTACGCTCACGCAAGCTTTCGTACACCTCATGAACCTGCATGGCCAATTCGCGCGTGGGAACCAGAATGAGAGTTGCGATCTGGCGATTCTTTTCCTGCGCTCGCATCTTTTCGATCACTGGAATCAGGAACGCGAGGGTCTTTCCGGTACCGGTTTGCGCCGTGGCAAGAACGTCTTTTCCTTCCAGCGCGGGAGGGATAGCGGACGCCTGGACCGGCGTCGGGGTAGTGAAATGGAGTTGTGCCAGCTTCTGCTGGAGCCCAGCAGACAGGGGCATTTCTGTAAATGTCGTCAAACGATTTGTTCTTTCTTAGAGAGGCGTCTCGCGAGGAGGCCGTTCTCGTCGATCCGGTGAATCTCTAAGAGTTACGGATCAAACGGTGGCGGGCGAGTCGCGAAAATACTTCGAAGCCGCTCGATTTGTTATTAGCGCTGGAGAATCAAACGGTAGCAGGAAAGACGGGAAACCGGATCGGTTGCGGATCAGATGTCGCTTACGTGCGGCCGTAGCCAATAGCGTCTACTTAGGACTATATCACAGTGCACCCAGTTTTGAGGTGCACCAACGTGCATTCCGGAATTACTTTCCGAAATCGTGGAAATCAAAGCCCTGCGGCTGGCCATCTTCGTCGTGCGTTACCACCAGATCAGCAACGGGTTGCGTTTCTGGAGTTACACCGTCGCTGTCGCCGAGTTGTTTGCGCTCGGCTTTGCGCTGCAGTTTCTCTGCCCGCTTTTCCTGGCGGGCACGCTCTTTCTGACGCTTGGCAAATGTTGTGCGAGAGCTCGCTCCCATAGCTTTTAGATTCCGCTCCTGGCCGAACGATTCAGATATCTGTGTTGAAGGTTGCACTTTGAACTACGAGAAGGCCGACAATTTACACGACGTCGCATTATTGAGACCCGCCTTCGGCTGGCGGGAGCGCCGCCGGACGGTCGAAGCCCTCCTTCTGCGCTTCATCCTCTGCAATTCTCTGACTGTGGCGCGCAGCGTCGTCTCGGACCTCGCGGGCCTTGTCTCTGACCTCTCGTACTTTCCGATGGACTTCGCGAAAGAGGTTTTTGTCTGTGTTGGTTTCCATAATCAGCAGTCTACTCCTAGTCTCGCCGCCATGCGTCGATAGACTGGTGCCCGGCCTCCCCAGGGAAGCTCGACTCCATTGCGTTAAGTCGTGAAATTGGCTCGTTCAGATTACAAAATTCCAGAGCGTGCACGCCGGGATGTCGATTTGGGAGCGCCCGAGTCGCAATCGCGAGGCGAGCGCGGCTTTCGCGCCAGAGGGTCGAACAAGCTGCGCCGCACGCGGGGTTATACTTCGCTGGGCCGGCTGAGCGCGCCGAAACCACGGTGTGATTCACCAGTTCGACCATCCAAGTGGGCACTTGTTGCATCTGAAAAAAGTCAGCTACACGCATTCCCTCCTGGCGGTCTTCATCTATGACAGAAGGTGTCGCTAGCACTCCGCAGGTGCGCTATTCGGTTCTGGGGAGCGTGCCGCAAGCGGGCGGCACCCATTTTCGAGTATGGGCGCCGCTCGCAAAAAAAATTGAAGTCGTTCTGGAAGATGGCGGCCGGCACTTTGCTCTGGAGCCAGAACAGGAGGGCTATTTCTCTGGTCTATTCCGCGGCGCCGTCGCGGGCGACCGGTACAAATTTCGCCCCGATGGCGGCGAAAGCTTTCCTGATCCCGTATCGCGCTATCAGCCTGAAGGTCCGCACGGGCCGTCGCAGATCGTTGATCCCGCCGCTTATCAGTGGAGCCCGACGGAAACCGGCCGCCCCGGCATAGCAATCGACGGGCAGGTGTTCTACGAGTTTCATGTTGGCACCTTCACCAGGGAAGGTACCTACCTCGCCGCGATTGGTGAATTCGCCCGCCTACGCGATATGGGCGTCACCGTTTTGGAGTGCATGCCGCTGGCGGAATTTGCCGGCGATGTGGGATGGGGCTACGACGGAGTTCAGCTCTTCGCGCCCTTTCATCGCTACGGCACGCCCGACGATCTGCGCCGGATGATCGACGCGGCCCACCAGCACGGCCTCGGCATCATCCTCGACGTGGTTTATAACCACCTCGGCCCCGACGGCAATTACCTGACGAAGTTCTCGCACGACTACTTCTCGCGGAAAGACACCGAGTGGGGCGATGCGATTAATTTTGACGGCCCCAACAGCCTGCCGGTACGCGAATATTTCCGCAACAACGCCGCCTACTGGATCGACGAATTCCATTTTGACGGGCTGCGGCTTGATGCCACGCAATCGATCCACGACAACGGCTCGCACGGCCGCCACATCGTGGCCGAGATTGGCTTGGCTGCACGCCAGGCGGCGGGCGATCGCAAAATCATCATCGTCGCCGAGAACGAGCCGCAGGATTCCTGCCTCGTCTGTCCGCTCGAGCAGAATGGCTTCGGCCTGGACGGCGTTTGGAATGACGATTTCCATCACAGCGCGGTGGTCGCACTAACCGGGCGGCGCGAGGCCTACTTCAGCGATCATTTGGGGCGTCCGCAGGAGTTCATTTCTGCCGCCAAGTACGGATATCTGTATCAGGGGCAATATTACGCGTGGCAGAAGAAGCCGCGCGGCACATCGTCGCTGCGGCTCGACCCCAAAGCGTTCATCACGTTTCTGGAGAATCACGATCAGGTGGCAAACTTCGGGTTGTCGGGACGCCTACGGTCTTTGACGAGCCCGGCGCGTTATCGCGCGATGACAGCGTTGTGGTTGTTGAGTCCCGGTACGCCGATGTTTTTCCAAGGCCAGGAATACGGCGCGGAGACTAGGTTTTATTACTTTGCCGGCCACAAAGGGGAGTTGGGCGAAGCCGTCAACAAAGGACGGCGCGAGTTCATGTTGCAATTTGCCAGTCAGGACACCGCGGAGATGAAGGCATGTCTTTGTGACCCCGGGGATGCGGAAACGTTCCGCCGCTCGCGGCTGGACGATACGGAACAGAACCGCCATCCGGAGATCGTCAGCTTGCATTCCGACCTTCTGGCGCTACGACGCAACGATCCGGTTTTGAGCGGCTGCAATAAGATTGACGGCGCGGTCCTTGGCGAGAGCTGCTTCGTTTTGCGATACCTGAGTCCCACGTACGAGGAAGATCGTCTGCTGGTGGTGAATCTCGGCACCGGCGTCGACCTGCCGCATTTACCCGAACCGCTGGTCGCGCCGCCCGCCGGTTGCGAATGGCAGCTGCACTGGTCAAGCGAGTCGCCGGTGTACGGAGGCAGCGGAGCGTCAGCGCCCGGCCGCTTTGGGGCGTGGCATGTGCCCGGCGAATGCACACAGTTGCTTGTACCGGTGCGTACGACGGCGCCGTTCAAGCCGGAAGAAGCGAAGAGCGGCGCGCCCGCATGACGTCGTGCCCGGAAACAGACCAGACGAATTCATACCCATGAAGCAAAGTATGTCCATCTTTCGCGCGCCGCGACTGGTCCGCGAGATCAACGTCGATCGCACGTCGGCCGAGCTGGACCGTGAGTGGCTCGTCACCAACGGGCTGGGGGGCTACGCTTCCGGCACCATCGCCGGGCTGAACACGCGCCGCTTTCACGGCTGGTTGATAGCTGCGCTGCCCGCGCCGCACGGGCGCATGATGATGCTGAACCAGATCGAAGAAACTTTGCGCATCGACGACCGCACGTACCAGCTCACGGCTGAAGACCTCAGCCGCGCTACCTATGACGACACGGTCAGCCCGTTTCTGAAGAGCTTTCGCCTAGAGAATGGGCTGCCCGTATTCACCTACGAAAGCGACGAGTTCATCCTGGAGAAGCGCGTGTGCATGGTGCACTCGCAAAACTCCACCTACATCCGTTATCGGCTGCTGAAAGGCAAAAGCGCAGGTTTTGAGCTGCGGGCCGGCATCGATATCCGGCCGCACGAAGGCTCCGTCGGTGGGCCCAAACATGAGGACTACCGATTCAGCGCGGTGGCGAATGGGTACGAACTTTCGGTGGCCAATGATCTGCCTGCGCTGCATCTCGCTTGGTTAGGTGATGGCACTTCGTTTCAACTCGCGCTGGAGCAGTTCCAGGACGTTCGCTATCGCCTGGAGCAAAGCCGCGGCTACGACTGGAAAGGCAATCTATGGAGTCCGGGATGCTTTTCGGTCGTGTTGAGCGAGGGCGGCAGCGTGTCACTGGTGGCATCTACCGAAGACTGGAGCCACATCAATGCCCTGACCCCGGATGACGCCTTCGCGGCTGAGCACGAACGCCGTCGACGCCTGCTCCGCACCGCTCCCGAGGAAGCGCGTTCTGGTATTGCTGCCGAACTGGTCTTGGCGGCGGACCAGTTTCTGATCAATCCGGTCGGCCGCGTCCACGACACTGTACAGGCGCGCAGCATCGGCGACGAGGTACGCACCGTCATCGCCGGATATCACTGGTTCACCGATTGGGGCCGCGACACCATGATCTCGCTCGAGGGGCTCACCTTGTGCACCGGGCGCACGCTCGAGGCCGAGTACATTCTGCGCAGCTTCGCCAAATACATTCGCCGTGGGCTCATCCCCAACATGTTTCCCGAAGGCAAAATTTCCGGACTGTATCACACCGCCGACGCGACCTTGTGGTTCTTCCATGCTGCCGATCGCTACATCCGCACCACCAGCGACAGCGAGACGCTCGAGGTGCTCCTGCCCAAGTTCCTGGAGATCATCGATTGGCATGTGAAGGGGACGGATTTTGGCATCAGCGTTGATCCGGCGGACGGACTGCTGCGTCAGGGCGCAGATGGCTACCAGTTGACCTGGATGGACGCGAAAGTCGATGACTGGGTAGTGACGCCACGGCGCGGCAAGTCGGTTGAGATCAATGCGCTCTGGCATAACGCGCTCTGCATTGCGGCGGAGTGGTTAGAGATTGCCGGTGATGATGATCGCGCCCATCAGTTGTCGGAGATGGCAGCCAGGGCGCGCGCGAGTTTCAACGCGAAGTTCTGGTCGGAAGATCTGGGCTACTGCTTCGACGTCGTCGACAAAGAGGGCGGCGGCAACGATCCCTCGCTGCGGCCCAACCAGGTACTGGCGATTTCGCTGCCCCATCCGGTGCTGGCGGAAGACAAGTGGATGCCGGTGTTGAAGATCGTTCGTGAGCAACTTCTCACGCCCTTCGGACTGCGCTCGCTTGCGCCGTCTGATCCAAACTATAAGCCAAGCTATTACGGCGATCTGCGTTCGCGCGACGCGGCCTACCATCAGGGCACAGTTTGGGGATGGCTCATTGGCCCGTTCTTCGATGCCTGGCTCAAGACATATCCCGACGACCTCGACACCCCGCGAAGCTTTCTTGCCGGTATCGACGAGGAGATGAGCGCAGCCGGGATCGGCACCATCAGCGAAATCTTCGACGCCGACCCGCCCTTTACTCCGCGCGGCTGCATCGCCCAGGCGTGGAGTGTCGCCGAGGCGTTGCGCTGCGAGATGAAGCTGAGACAAGTCAGCCGGGCAGATGGCGAGATCTCGGAATTCGCGCCTGTCTCATGAGTCTCTTCTCAACGGCTGTCTGGGTGGTTGACTCCGCACCGAATCGGACTAAACTCTTGAGTTCTCCCAACGGCAATGTCGGTTTTGCACAAGCCTGCACGGTTGGCTGCACTGCTCGCGCTATTGATGTTCGGTGGCGCTAGTGCTTTTTGGCGCGTAGGCGAGGCACGAACGGCGCCCCAGCTGACTCTCTGGGCGTGGGAGCGCGCCGAAGACCTGCGGTTCCTTAACTCCGACAATGTGGGAGTAGCATATCTGGCCGGCTCGGTGTACCTGGCCCAGGAGCCGCTCGTGCGACCACGGTTACAACCGCTTCGAGTAGGCGAGCGTACCCCACTCACGGCCGTTGTCCGGCTGGAACCTACGAAGAACACCCCCGCAATTTTCTCCGACAAATATCGCACTCGATTAGCCGAGGAGATCGTGCAACTCTCCGCCGCGCCCCAGGTTTCCTCGCTGCAGCTCGACCTCGACGCCACCCACTCGCAGCACGACTTTTATCGCGCGCTGATCAGCGATATACGGCGGCGTTTGCCCGCTGCCATGCCACTCTCCATCACTGCGCTCGGCTCATGGTGCATGGGCGATGACTGGATGAGCGGTCTGCCCATCGCTGAGGCCGTGCCCATGCTGTTCCGCATGGGGGCGGACCGCGCCGACATCATGCAGTCCCTGGCTTTGGGAGACGACTTTCGCGAGCCGCTCTGCCGCAGCAGCGTGGGCGTCTCCACCGACGAGCCGTGGCCTGCGCCGATGCTGCGTCGGCATGTGTATGTCTTTCATCCGCGGGCCTGGACTGCCGAGAGCTTTGCTGCGGTCCAGCGGAGGTTACAGCCATGAAACCGAAGCCGCGTCTTGCGCTGGGACTCCTGCTCTTCGGCGTGTTGCTGGTTCCATCCAACATCTTTTCGTCCGGCTATTGGATTGAGGCGACATTCGTTCTGCAGCACCAGCCTGACGACCCTTTGAAGAATTTCGATGAAGGTAAGCTCGGTATCCTGCGACCCAAGTTCGACCGGCGTTACCTGGTGATTGCCTATCGTTATCTGGAGCAAAGGCCGCTGAGCGCGCAGGAGCGGCACAGCCTGGGAGATGACGCAGTACCCCAAGTCACCCCACCTGGGACGCCTTACGACCCCGATCCTCCCGTGACCGCCTGGCTGAAGACGCGCAGCCACGTCCTAGGGCTGAAAGAGGTGCAGAAGATCGACATCCAACGCTACCGGAGGAACGTTTTCGCGGAGTATCCCAATTGTGGCGACGATGCGTTCACCAATGCGTCCGCCACGGCGATGAGCCGGGCGCAGACTTTCGGCATTGCCTCGGCACTGATGCGCGACTGGGTTGCCGGTCAGGACGCGGTCTTCCAGAACTGCGGCAGCACTGCCGACCTTCAGGATTACGGTCCGAACGACAAGCGGCCGGTTGCGATCCTGCATTTGCCGCCTCCCGCAACATTGGACAATGCGCTACTGAAGCTTGACCGGCAGTACCAGGTGGCTGCGGCGAACTTCTACGCCCGCGACCTGGACACAGCGGCCGCTGATTTTGAGGCAATCGCGCGCGAAACGGATTCGCCTTGGCGCAAGCTGGCCCCTTACTTGGTGGCGCGTTGCTATATCCGCAAGGCGACGCTCGGTCTCAAAGACGAAAGCGCTTTCTCGCCCGAGCCGATGCAAGCTGCCGAACAGCGGCTGCAGGCCATTCTGGCTGACAAGTCGCTGGCCGGCATGCATCCCGCGGCGAAGAAGCTGCTCGACTACGTTGAGGCGCGGCTGCATCCCGAGCAGAGGCTACACGCGATTTCCGCGCAGCTTGCCTCCGGGGCTGGTGAAAACTTCAGCAACGATCTTTTCGACTACACCTTCCTGCTGGACCACATCTTGGACCGAGTATCGGACGCAGAACTGAAGCAAGCACTGCAAGCCCATCCGGGACAGCCGGTCGACATTTCGAAGTTCAGAGAAGACCTGCCGGCAAATCAATGGCGAACCGATGCCCAAAAGTCCCAAAGTTTTGATGACCTGACCGACTGGGTACTCACGTTTCAGCTGGACGACCCGCAGACCAGGCAGTACCGCCTCGATCGCTGGCAGGCGACAAAGTCGCCGCCCTGGCTGTTGAGCGCGCTGGTGACAATGCGCGCCGGCGATCCTCATACGGACGAGCTGATGAAAGCGGCTGCGGCCATCGCCGCAGACTCTCCCGCCTATGAGACGGCGCTGTATCACCGGGTTCGCCTGCTGGAGGAGGAAAACAAGAGTGAGCCGGCGCGCAAGCTGCTGGATACCAACTGGGCGCACATCGAGGAGGCTTCGCCGTCGAACCGGAATGCCTTCACGGCGCAGCGCTTCGCCGTGGCCACAAGTTTCCAGGAGTTTCTGCGCTTTGCCCCGCGCACGCTAGTGGAAGCCGATTATGGCAATTACTACTGCATGAACGGAACCTGTCGCGCGAAGAACTCTTCGGTTATCGAGCCGCCGCCAGAGCTGGACCTGGACTCGGTGGAAATCTTCAACCTGCGCCTGCCGCTGTCCATGCTGGTGCAGGCCGTCAACGGCGAGACGCTGCCCGAGAACTTGCGCGACCAACTGGCAGTGCGGACTTGGTTACGGGCGGCAATTCTCGACGATACGGCCGCAGCGCACCAACTGGAGCCGCACCTGCTGGCGAAGTTTCCGCAGATGCGCAGCCATATCGAACCATATGACCGCGCTGATTCGGCCGAGGCGCGGCGCTTCGCCCTGGTGTTCATGGTGATGCAATTCCCGGAGATGCAGCCCTTCGTGAACGCCTTGGGAATGAGCCCGCTGATCACCACGGGAATTTCGTCCGGTAGCTGGTGGTGCTATGACGTTGGCGCGGACCAGGAGCACAGCTCGTATCAGAGCCCATTCTGGGCTGAAGGATCGGGAACGCAGTCGAAACCGAAAGTCACTCTTCCGCCCGCGCCATCATGGTTGACCGCGGCGGAAAGACAAGCCGGCGAGCGGGAGTGGCGCAAGCTGTCGGCCATTGGCGCCGCTCCGCTATATTTCGCTCCCGCAGTACTGGACTGGGCCAAGGCCCATCCCGACGATCCCCGCGTTCCGGAAGCGCTGCATTATTTCGTCCGTTCCACCCGATTCGGTTGTGTCGACAGATCAATCGGCCCCTACAGTCGGGAGGCATTCAATCTGTTGCACCGCAAGTATCCCAAGTCGGAGTGGACGAAGAAGACGCCGTACTGGTACGGCAGCGTCTGACAGAACTCCGCTCCCTCAGGATCGCGATCCATTCCGTCCTCGCAAGGGGGCAACATTTCTGGCGAAGAGCGATTGGCGAAGAGCCAAAAGCCGAGAGCGAACAGCGGCCTTCCGCCTACCGCTCGTACAACTCGGCCTCGGTTAGAACCGGCTCACCCCCGCCTGCCGTGTGTGCCCGGGCTGCCGCTCCAAACATCGATCCCCGCGCCGGGACCACGGGAGCAAACTTCAGGAAGCCGATCGGCTCCGGTACGTCGTCATAGACCGCCTCCATGCCCCCGCTCATCAGGTAGGTCTCGTGCCAGAATCCGGTGCCTCCGGAATTCCTGAGAAACGCCTTCCACCACTCACGATGCGGCTCCGAACGCGCCCAGGCCAGCATCGATTCCATATCGCGCCAGTATTGCCGGATCCCGGCATGTGCGGGAAACAAGGAGAACAGAAACACTTGGTGTTCCAGCAGGCCATCCGGCCGTGCGTCTGCCGAGGCCGCGATCTTCGGTCCAAAGCCGAATAGAGTCTTCAAACCGGTCATGCGGTTGACTCTCATTCCCAGATAGATAACCACCAGGTTCGGATATTGCGACAGGTCTACGGTCCGGCGATCAACTTTGGTTGGCATTTCCTATACAGATTCGCCGGGTTTGGTTGGGGTTTCACCTCTACTCCCAGTCGAAGAAGCAGCCTGCGGCGCAAGACTGCGTTTCATCCGGATGGGCCTACACGTCGTCCCAAGCCTACTTGCATTTTGCAAGTGATATTGATAACGTCTCGAAAATTGCTTGCGAAAGCCAAGTCGAAGCAGCGGTCGGGCTGTCCGGTCAGTGTCTCGCTCGAGATCTTCGGCGATCGCTGGTCTCTGCTGATCGTTCGCGACATGATGATTCGTGGCTTCCGGACATTCAAGGATTTTCAAAATGCGGGCGAGGGAATCGCAACCAACATCCTTGCCGGGCGGCTGCGCCGTCTGCAGGCCGCCGGCATCATCTGCGCAGAACCTGAAGTCACCGATGGCCGGCGCATTAACTACCGGCTGACCGAGAAGGGAATTGATCTCGCGCCGGCGCTGCTGGAATTGCTCGTCTGGGGCGCGCGCCATGAGCACACCGGAGTTCCATGCGCCGCGATCGAGCCGTTGGCAAAACACCGGGAAGAACTTCTCGCTGAAGTGCGGCAGCGATGGAAGCATCGCGATTCACGGCCGTTGCAGGCCAAATCAGGACAGTGGCTATGGCCGTAGTTCCTTACCTCAAAAAGACTGGCATGCGACGCATCCTGGTAAAAAACCATATGAGCCTCGACGGCTTCTTCGAAGGGCCGAACCAGGAGATTGACTGGTTTGGCTTCGACCAGGAGCATTTCAACGATTCGGTCGATCTGCTGAACTCCGTGGATACCCTGCTATTCGGCCGCACCACTTACGACATGATGAAGGCCTACTGGACGGTCGCGCCACCCGACCCGATCTGCAACAAGATGAACAGCCTGACGAAAATCGTTTTCTCGTCGACGCTCAAGAGCGCCGACTGGAACAAAACCCACGTGGTGAATGGCGACATCGGCGAAGAGGCTTCCCGACTGAAGCAGCAAGCAGGCGGCGACATGGTCGTGCTCGGCAGCGGCAAGTTGGCGTCGTTGCTGCTGGAACGCGGCTTAGTGGATGAGTATCGCGTCTACATCACCCCCATCGTCATGGGCCGCGGAAACCAGCTATTCCAGCCAATCAGTCAAAGCGTCAGCCTCAAACTGGTGGGCCAGAAGGTATTTCGTTCGGGAGTGGTCATGCTGGCTTATCAGAAAGCGACGGAAACCGCGTGATGCGGCGAACCATGAACGCAGTGGAATCTTATCTGAGGTGGTTATGAACGAGATGTCAGTAATTACAAAGATCGCCAGGGTCGCAGCGCCGGTACTACTCCTTGTGCTGATTGGGCTGAACTCGGCTTCGGCAGAGGCGGCGCCCGATGCCAAGGCGCAGTACACCAGCATGGCGCCACTCCGTCTTTATCTCGAAGATCGTGAGACCGAGATCGCGATGGCTCGCAGTGCGGCTCCCGATGCCATCTCGCGCGACGCGACCATCATGGTCCTGACCGAACAGGGTTACGTGACCGCGGTGGAAGGCAAGAATGGTTTCGTCTGCGTCGTGGAGCGAGCGTGGATGTCCCCCGAAGATTCTCCGGACTTCTGGAATCCCAAGATGCGTGGGCCGCTTTGCTTCAATCCTCCAGCGGCACGCTCCATCCTGCCGGTGACTCTGGAAAGGACCAAGCTGGCTATTGCCGGCAAATCCAAGTCCGAGATTGTCGCCGCCAACAAGCAGGCCTACGACAAGAAGGAACTGCCTAGGCTGGAGCCCGGTTCCATGAGCTACATGATGTCAAAGCGGGGGTATCTGACCGCGGACGGCGGCAACCTCGCTCACGTGATGATCTACACGCCTCACATGGATCCGGCGACCTGGGGCGACGGCGTGCCCAACGCGCCGCTCATGCTGAACCCGCAATTCGAAGGGGCGGAGCCCATCGACGTGTGGGTCATCTCGGTCGGCAAATGGTCGGACGGAACTCCGGCGCCGGTAATGTAGAGCGGGTAGAGCGGCCCTTTAGGGCCGCGCCCCGCGACGCCCCCTTGATTGGGCTGAGCCGGCTTCAGCCGGCGACAGGCTAAAGCCTGTCCAAGAAGAAACATTTGTCGAGCATGACGCGGGCCTGACGGCCCGCTTACCTCACCGTAACGAGAAGGGAGCAACGATGAGCAAAATACGCGTACTGGTGGGCACTCGCAAGGGTGCATTCATTCTGGAAGCCGATGGCAAGCGGCAGAACTGGAGCGTCAGCGGGGCGTTTTTCGCCGGCTGGGAGATTTATCACATGAAAGGGTCGCCGGCTGATCCTAACCGCATCTTCGCCTCCCAGACGAGCGGCTGGTTCGGGCAGATGATCCAGCGCTCCAGCGATGGCGGCAAAAACTGGGAGACCCCCGGCGGCGGACCCGAGAAGTCGCCACAGGGTTGGGCGACGGGCGAGAGCAACAAGTTTGTCTACGACGAATCGCAGGAAACCGGCGCTCCGCTCACCACGCATCAGTGGTACGACGGCACGCAGAAACCGTGGGTGTTCAAGCGCGTCTGGCACCTGGAGCCGTCGCTCACCGATCCCGACACCGTCTACGCGGGCATCGAAGACGCGGCTATCTTCCGCTCCACCGATGGCGCACGGAGCTGGCAGGAAATGTCCGGCTTGCGCGGGCATGGTACGGGCCCCGACTGGCAGCCGGGCGCGGGCGGCATGTGCCTGCACACCATCATCCTCGATCGCAAAGATCCCGCCCGGATGTACATCGCCATCTCCGCTGCCGGAGCCTTCCGCACCGACGATGGCGGCCAGACCTGGAAGCCCATCAACCGCGGTCTGCGATCGCAATTTATGCCGAAGGAAGATGCCGAGGTCGGCCACTGCGTCCACCATGTCGCCATGCACCAGGATCGCCCCAACGTGTTGTTCATGCAGAAGCATTGGGACGTGATGCGCAGCGATAATGCGGGCGAGAACTGGCACGAAGTCAGCGGCAACCTGCCTACCGACTTCGGTTTTGTCATCGACGTGCACGCGCACGAGCCCGAGACCGTCTACGTTGTGCCAATTAAGAGTGACGGCGAGCATTATCCGCCGGAGGGCAAACTGCGCGTCTACCGCAGTCGCACCGGCGGCAACGAGTGGGAGGCGCTCACCAACGGCCTGCCGCAGGCCAACTGTTACGTGAATGTACTGCGCGACGCCATGTCGATCGACTCGCTCGATTCGTGCGGCGTGTACTTCGGCACCACCGGCGGGCAGGTGTATTGCTCGCCTGACGCCGGAGACACCTGGTCGCCTATCGTGCGCGATCTTCCCGCAGTGCTCTCGGTCGAGGTGCAGACCCTGCCATGATTCGCGTGGTCATTCCGCAGCACCTGCGCGCGCTGGCGCACGTCAATGGCGAAATTCAGCTGGAAGTCGAGGGCCGGGTGACGCAACGCTCGGTCCTCGACGCGCTTGAGGCCCGCTACCCCATGCTGTGTGGCACCATCCGCGATCACGTCACCCAGCAGCGTCGTCCGTTCCTGCGCTTCTTCGCCTGCGAAGAAGACCTGTCGCACGAATCACCCGACACTCCACTCCCGGAGGCCGTAGCGAACGGCAAGGAACCATTCCTGATTATTGGGGCGATTGCCGGCGGATAACAATTTCCCTGACGAGCGCTTCTCGTTTGGGCGAAGGCGGTGGCGGACACTCCATAGCCGCCCGCCCTTACTCGGCCGGCATCACGGCACAGCAGAGCGCATAATAAACGTGTCCGCTTTGCTGACCTAGTCGAGGTGCGCGATGTTTCGTCCGATATCTGCCCTTCTACTCGTCATTTTGCCCGCACTCGTGTGCACAGCGCAGCAGGCGCCCCCACAGTCGAAGCAGAACGACGTACATACCACAATCCCTGTCCAGTTGGAGAAGTCGCTGGATTCGAAGAAGCTCAAGCCTGGTGATTTGGTCGTCGCCAGGACCGAGATTGCTTTGCAGGGAAACGGCGTGACCGTTCCCAGTGGCAGCAGGGTCATCGGTCACGTAACCCAAGCCCAAGCCCGTTCGAAAGGCGACCCGCAGTCCTCGCTCGGGATCATTTTTGACAAGATCGAACTGACAAGCGACAAAGAGCTGCCGATGCAGGGCTACATTCAGGCCGTAGCTCCGAATCCCGCGCCCGAGCCGCCCGTGGGTCCGGCCGGCGGCGGCGGTACGATCGCGAGCCAAGGCCCGGGAGACCAGAGGAGCACGGTTCCCGGCCCCGGCTCGACGCTCGGCGGCATCAACCCGAATAATAATCCGGGTTTGCCGAGTAATCAGGGAGCCGGCCAGAGAACGCCGAATCAAGCGCCTCTGCTGGATCCCAATGCGCACGGCGTCGCCGGTTTCCGGCATCTCGAGCTCAGCAAAGACTCCGTCCTGACCACCACCGACAAGGACTTGAAGCTGGACAGCGGGACCCAGCTTCTCATTCGCACCGAAGCCAAGCAGCCGGCGCAATCGCAATGAAACCGCGTCAACCGGCGAGCAGCGAAGAGGCGCCCTTTGCGGGGCGCCTTAATTATGAGGTCGCGATGAAATAGGAAAGGCTGCGACTTTGGTTATGCTCTAGCCGACCACTCCTGCGAGGGAGTCCCCGGCGTGGAAGCATGTACCGTCGCAGCCCTTGAGCAATCACCGCTTTCGCGGCTCCGAACCCCGGCTGACATCTCGCAACGCAGTCGGTTTTTTCGGGTTTGGCGGTTGTTCCGGTCGCCCGGATCGAACCGATCACCCAGCGTACTTCAGAGCGGCTGCTTTTAGTTGCCGTCCTTTTTCCGCCGCCGACAAGAAGCAGAGCCTTGGTTACGCTCCGGAACGCCAGCTCCTGCGAGAGAGCCAACGACACGGATACGTGCACCGCCACAGCTTCTGCGCGACCACCGCTTTCGCGGTTCCGGACCCCGGCTGACACCTCGCAGCGCAGTCGGTTTTTTCGGGTCTGGCGGTTGCGCCCGGTCACCCGGATCGAACCGGTCACTCAGCTTACTTCGGAGCAGCTACTTTTCGTCGCTGTCCTTTTCTGCCGTCGACGAAACTCAATCTACCGGACGACGGGAAAATGTCAACGCCCAAGGTTTGTGCAATGGCAACTTATTTCTGTGTGAGTATTTATTTCGGCAAACGATAGAATTCAGCAGGGTTCCCGAGTGCCCGCGCTTGATTTTCAACGCCGGTTCACATTTTATTCACAGAATCGCCGCATTGAAATTGTAGAAACGTGGAGGAACCACAGCGGTTTCTTGACGAATGCCACATTGTGCCGCATCTTGGTAGGGAGCGAATGCCTGATCTTGTAGCCTACGTTGACGGCGGGTCGCACGGAAACCCCGGGCCCTCGGGAATTGGCGTGATCATCGAAGAGGCCGCCGGCGAAACCGTCCGCATCGCCAAGTGGATTGGGCATCAGGACAACAATGTCGCTGAGTATCTGGCCCTTCTGGAAGCCCTGCAGCACGCCGTCTCGGTCAACGCCCGCACCCTCCACGTCTACTCCGATTCCGAAGTTGTGGTGAAGCAGATGACCGGCGAATACTCCTGCCATAGCCCACGCCTGCACTCGCTGAACTGGACCTGCCGCAAGCTGGCGCGCGACGTCGAGTTCTCCATCGCCTACATCCCGCGCGAGCGCAACCGCGAAGCCAATCACCTGGCGCACAAAGCCGTGAAATCGCGCAAGCGGTAGTAGCTCGCTTGGTAATCCCTGCGTTCCTTCGGAAGAGCATGAGTCAGGGCACGACTTCCAGTCGTGCCCATGAGTTCCCTCTAAAGATGCTCAGCTGACTTCAGTCGGCGACAGCCTTTCCGAGCTGACGTGGTCAGGGGCTAAAGCCCAAACTCAGGAAGCGCTTTTACGGCCCGATCAAGGTCGTGCCCTGACTCGCGTCAATCCTGATGCCCACGTTCATTCGGTCGGTAACCCCTGTGACCCCCATCACTGCGCCCTGCCCCCAAAAAAGCCCAGCATGGAGCTTGACATGAGGATGCCCCAGGTCTGGCGTTGTTCCAGACCTTGGTTCTGAGAAGGGCACCCATGATTCCGGAGCAAGCCGCCATGCCCACCAAAACCATCATTGAGCCATTTCGCATCAAGAGCGTCGAACCCATCCGTTGGACCACGCGTCAGCAGCGCGAAGAACTGCTCCGACTCGCGCACTACAACCTGTTTCTGCTGCCCGCAGATGACGTGCTCATCGACCTGCTGACTGACTCCGGCACCGGCGCCATGTCGACCGCGCAATGGGCCGCGATTATGCAGGGCGACGAAAGCTATGCCGGCAGCCGCAGCTTCACCCGCTTTCGCGATTCCGTTCAGGACATCTTCGGCTACCAGCACGTGATCCCCACGCACCAGGGCCGCGCTGCCGAGCGCATCCTGTTCAGCGTGGCCTGCAAGCAGGGCGACATCGTCCCCAACAACACGCACTTCGACACCACCCGCGCCAACATCGAGTTCATCGGCGCCGAAGCCGTGGACCTGCCCATCCCGGAGGCGAGCCATCCCGCCGCCTGGCATCCCTTCAAGGGCAACATGGACGTTGCCGCGCTGGAAGAGTTGATCGCCCGCGTCGGCCCCCAGCGCATTCCGCTGGTAATGCTGACCATCACCAACAACTCCGGCGGCGGCCAGCCGGTCTCAATGGAAAACGCACGCGCCGTCAGCGCGGTCTGCCGTAAGCACCGCATCCCGCTTTACTTCGACGCCTGCCGCTTCGCCGAGAACGCGTACTTCATCAAGCTGCGCGAAGACGGCTATGCGAACAAGACCCCGAAGCAGATCGCGCAGGAGATGTTCGCCCTGGGCGACGGCTGCACCATGTCCGCCAAGAAAGACGGCATGGCCAACATCGGCGGATTCCTCTGCACCAACGACGGAGTCCTGGCCGCGCAGGAAAAAGATCTGCTGATTCTTACCGAAGGCTACCCGACATATGGCGGACTCGCGGGCCGCGATCTGGAAGCCATCGCGGTCGGCGTGCAGGAGTCGCTGGAAGAGGGCTACCTGCGCTACCGCATCGCCTCAACCGCGTATCTCGGCGATCACATCACGAAAGAAGGCGTGCCCATTGTGCAGCCACCGGGCGGCCACGCCATCTACCTCGACGCGCGCGCCTTCCTGCCGCACATTCCGCTGGAGCAATTTCCCGGCGTCGCGCTCGCAACCGAGCTGTACCTGGGGGGCGGCATCCGCTCGGTCGAAATCGGCACTCTGATGTTCGGCAAGGCGGCGAAGTGGGACCTGGTGCGGCTGGCCATCCCGCGCCGCGTCTACACCCAAAGCCACATCGATTATGTGATCGAAGTGATTTTGTCCGTGTGGAAGCGCCGCGAACAAATTCGCGGATTGCGCGTGACCCACGAAGCACCCTTCCTGCGGCACTTCACGGCATACCTGGAGCCGGTCGAGGCAGCGAAAACAATCGCGTGCGTGTAAGTAGCACGCGAGTTCCTGTAAGTTAGCAGATCGCCTGTTCGCAACCGTTATCATTGCCTACGGTCTAATCATGGGCTATTACATTCGGGTTCTCGGCACAAAGCTCAAGGCTGTTCCCCAAGCCGATGGTGAAGGCTTTTGCAATGAGGAAGGATTTACGATCCTGTGGCAGTTTGGGGACGATGCGAACGGCAAGTGGAACATGGGCGTCCTCAAAGATCGCCGGTGGGTTCATTTCGAGATGGACTTAGGAAATGAGCAGCATCGAAAGGCTTTCTTGGGCGGTCAAGTGCCCGACGGGGCAACGGTTCTTTGACTGAAATACGATAACTGTTGATAAATCTTCATTTCGCAAGTGGGCATGCTGTATCCCACGTATGTCGGCTTCCGTTCCGTTCGCCCCCGTCCCGCCCTGCGGGACGGCTCAGTTTAGCCCAGGACGAAGTCCTGGGTAGGCGGCCTCATCCAATCCCGAGTCCCGGCAGGGACTCTATCCGAAGACGAATCGCGGATCGTACTCCACCTCCGATTTTCGCAGCAACGTCATGAACTCCTGCTCGAAGCTCCATTTGCTGTGGTGCTCAGCCTGTCGGTCGATGTAATCAATCACCGTTTGCCGTTGCGACTGGCTGACGCTAAACGCGCCATATCCTTCCTGCCATGCGAATCTGTGTCCATGCTTATGCAGCCAACGCGAACTGCTGCCCTTCAGCTCCTTCATGGCTTTCGCCAAGGGAACCGCCGGCGGAACTCCAATAAGCAAATGCAAATGATTGGCAGTACCCCCGGCCGCCAGGAGAGTGATGTTGTAGTCCTTAGCGAGTGCGGCGATATATCGCCAGAGTGCCTGGCAATCCGGAATGATGTTGGCACGATTCTTGGTACTGAAGACGCAGTCCACCAAAACAGAAGCATGGGTGTGCGACATAGAGTCACGCTAAGACACTTGCGGATTGGCTTCCGTGACGCACGACACGCAAGCACGTGGCGTCCCTGCCGGGACGCCTCATTCAAATTTGGGGGGTACCCAGGACTTCGTCCTGGGCTAAGCTGAGTCGTCCCGCAGGGCGGGACGGGTGCATCGCCTGATACAGACAGTGCCTCGTGCCCCGTGTCTTGTTTGGTTCGAGACCGGGCGAACTTACTATCAATCCGCCCGGTGCCCCGGGTCTCGCGATTTTCCAGTCTTGGGTACTCGCGGCTCTAACGACTCTCAGGTCTCGAAAACCGGGAGACCTGGGGCACCCATTAGATTTCCTGTTATTGCGGCCGTCGGCGGTGGTACACCGCAAACTCATATCCCGGATTCGGCGGAAACAGCTCATTGATCTTGCGCAGCCGCTCGGCCATCGCCTCGGGCTTGAGCAAGGGATAATCGCGCTCGCGCAGGTCCTGGTAATCCACGTCGAGGTAGAGCGACAGCGCGTACACGGCAATCGCGTCGGCGAAGACCGCCAGCAGGTATTCGTGTCGTGCCTTTTCCGCCTCAGGGCCATTCGTGGTCGCAACCTTCCGCAGTTCGTAGGCGTCCAGCGAGGTCTCACCCCGCGCCCGGCCCTCGACCTGCTTCCAAACCAGATCGGCGAACTCCTGGGAGATTCCGACGTAGTCTACGAAGTTGTGTCCGACGTTGATGAAGAACTCGAAGGCGATCGCGAAATTGTCTTCCATCAGCCGCGTCGAGATGAACACGCACTGCGAGTCGCCCAGCGTCTGATTGCGATGACAGACGGCGCTGTCGGACAGATGCACGTCGTAGCGATCGGCGATCATCGTCTCGTCGCCCATGTTGAGCGTGAGCGGGACGAAGTAGTACGCCTTGCGATTGAGCGCGGCCGCGATGGTGCGCGGCACGGCGTTGACCATGCGCTCCAGGTCGGCGGTTGCGGCGTTCGCCTCGCCCATCACTGAGTAGCAAATGCCATTGGCAGCCTGCGTTACCGGCGCCATGCGTACCACTTCTGCGGGCGTGCGAGTTATCGCTTGGGATGTCGAAGACATGAAAATCTGATTGTAACGCAACCGCCATATCGCAAGCCGGGTCGCTGCTGCGGCAACTACCGGTATCAACGCTTAACGAGAGTGCTCTGCGGCGGCCTTTTTTGTGCTATATCTTGCTCACCATCTTGGCTTTCGCGGAGGGAAGGAGTCGCGATGCCGTTGTTCAGCCCAGCACGGTGGGACCGTTCGCCAGCGGCGCTCAATCGCATGTCGCTCTTGCAGGTATCTCGCCTGTTCCTCGGCCATACTCTTCTTCTGCTAGCCGGTCTAGCAGCGGCGCCGGCGCAGGTACTCACGCCTCCGCCGCAGCTGGCGTCCACGGTGGCTGCCCTGAACGCCCTCCATGAATGTAGCAAGAATGCCGCCGGCAAAGCCGGTGGCATCGCAGGCGATATAGACAACGCGCAGCAGCAGCTTTTCTATGGCCTGGCCAAAGGCGGGTACGCCAATTCGTTTGGATCCGGCGGCGGAGGCGGCTATGGCAACGGCAACAGCGGATACAAGCGCAATGGCGAATGGTTGCTGACGCCGCCGCCGAAGGAGTACGTCGCTGATCTGGCCCACGAAGCCCAATGGTGCCTCGCGGTGGCCAACATCCTGAACACCGACCCCACCAAGACCGAAGCCGCCAAAAAGGTGCTTACCAGCATCGCTAAAGACCTCGAGGTCAAAGTCAAAGACTGCAAGGACTGGGGCGCAGGCCGGCTGGTCACGGTCGTCGCCAGCACCGTCAAGAACGGCCAGCCCGATCCCGGCTGGACCGTGGTGTACAAGTGGGTATCGGTAAGCGGACTGAACACCAGCGAGCTGGCGTTCCCGAAAATGAGCACGCCCACCACCCAGGGATTGCCCCCCGGAATTTACTCGGTCTACGCAACCAAGCAGGTCGGAAGCACCACGCTGAAGACTCCGCCCATCAGCGTATCGGCGTTTCAGGACCAAAAGGTGAAATGCGAAATACCAGTCCCATAACGCCCGCCGCCGGCAGCTCGGAGCCGCAAGCGCCGGTGCGCCTGGCCGCCTTCGCCAAGTTCTTCAAGGCGTACATGGGAACCGCGTCGGTGGTGACCGCATCGCTGCCCATCCCGGTCGCGACGCTCCATCTCATTCCAACTTATGCGGCGCAGGAGAAGTTTCTCGCGACCTATACCTCGCTGTTTTGCTTCCTCATGCTGGCTTACCTGTTTTACATACGGCATTGGCTGGGACGGCTGATGTTCGCCACGCGTCCCGACGGACATGTCGTCTTACGATCTTTTCTCGTCTTCGTGCCGTTCCTCCTGATTCTGTCCTCACTCGGGCTGGTAGCCCTTTACCACTACTACCTGATGCACTCGTTGCAGGTGTTCACGCAACAAGGCGTAATGAACGGCACCCCCGACATTCTGAAGTCGGTCGACTATCGCGAGATCCCCTACAGCCTGCAACTCACCGCCTGCTATCTGGGCATGTTCCTCACCGCCGAATCGGCGTTCATCCTGATGGCCCTGCGTGAGTACTTGCAGGACGTGCTGAGAATTGCGGACGCGTCGCTGCTGCGCATCCATCGCCCGCGAGGCAGGCATAAGGACGAGGTGGTACTCGCGGCCGTGCAGGATGCAGAGAAGGTGCGGCACGCCGGCGGCAGCTCCGCTTCATGAGCTCGCGCCCACGCTGACACGTCCACCGTCGAAGCGGTAGAATTTTGAGCAGTATGATGTACGCTGCCGTTGCGAATGCCGACCGCCGTTCCAAGCTCTCGGTAGCCTTCACTTCCGTCATGCGCGTGTTGTTTACGACGCTGCTGTTCACCGCCGGAGGCATGGCCGTCGGGCTGTTTTGCGGTATCCTCGGCACTGTCATTTATGGCATGATCAGGGGAGGGCAGATTGACATGAGCAACGCCTATCGACATGTCGCCATCCCGATTGCACTCATCGCTGGCTCCGTCGCTCTCATCGGGGCGGCGGTGCTGGAAGTCCACGCCCGCACCCGAACATCCCGGTAACGCCGATTGCCCCGTCGTTCCTCGCTCCGATAAACTCCAAGTTTCGGGTAGTGCAGGCCTTCAGCCTGCGTCCCGCGACATTGTAGGTATGGGCTTTGAGAGTTCGTACGGATCTCGACGCCTGAAGCGGATCGATTCGTATCCATGACCGCGGACCTGAAGGTCCGCTCTACCTGAAATGAGATAGGTTTGTCATCATGGCTGAAACCATTCATGTGAAATTGCCCGACGGCAGCGTCAAAGACGTGCCACGCGGTACCTCCGCACTCGATATCGCCAAGAGCATCAGTCCGCGTCTGGCCGACGCCGCACTGGCAGCGCAGATCAAGCCGCTGTCGTCGAACGGCAGCGGGGGCAACGGCCATCATCCGGCGTCTGCGGAAAAGGAAGCCGGCGCAGCTGCGGCTCCCGCTTCGGCCCACGCTCCATCCACCGACGGCCCCCGCCTGATCGATCTCGCGCGCCCGCTGGAAGACGACACCGAGCTGCGCATCCTCACCGATCGTGATCCCGAAGCCCTCGAAGTCTATCGGCATTCGTCCGCCCACCTGATGGCCGCCGCCGTCCTCGAACTATTTCCCGAGACCAAGCTCGGCCACGGACCGGCGACCGAAGCCGGCTTCTTCTACGACTTCTATCGCGAGAAGCCGTTCACGCCCGAAGACCTCGAAGCCATCGAGAAAAAAATGCAGGAGCTGGTGAAGCAGGACTTGCCTTACGCGCGCGAATTCTTGCCCCGCACCGAAGGTCTGGAGCGCTTCAAGTCGGAAGGCGACTTCATGAAGTGCCACTTCATCGAGCAGTTCACCCAGCCCGACGAGAAAATCTCGATCTACAAGACCGGCAAGTTCACCGACTTCTGCCGCGGTCCTCACATCCCGTCCACCGGGCGCATCAAGGCGTTCAAGGTGCTCAGCATCGCCGGCGCTTATTGGCTGGGCGACGAGAAGAACCCGCAACTGCAGCGCATTTACGGCACGTCATTTTTCTCGAAGAAGGACCTCGACGACTACCTGCACAAGCTCGAAGAGGCGAAGAAGCGCGACCATCGCGTGCTGGGCAAGCAGCTCGACCTGTTCTCCATTCAGGAGCTGGCCGGGCCGGGCCTCATCTTCTGGCATCCCAAGGGCGGCCTCATCCGCAAAGAGATGGAAGACCTGATGCGCAGCGAGTACCTGAAGCGCGGCTATTCCCTGGTCAACACCCCGCACGTGGCGCGCACCGATTTATGGAAGATCTCGGGCCACGAAGGCTACTACGCCGACAACATGTTCACGCCCATGGAACTGGACGACGCGAACTATCGCATGAAGCCGATGAATTGTCCGTTCCACGTCCTCATCTATAAGGACTCGCTCAAGTCGTATCGCGATCTGCCGGTGCGGCTGGGCGAGATGGGCACCGTCTATCGCTACGAGCGTTCCGGCGTGATGCACGGCCTGCTGCGCGTGCGCGGATTCACCCAGGACGACGCGCACATCTTCTGCACCCCGGAGCAGATCGAAGACGAAATCAGCGGCTGCATGGACTTCGCGCTCTCCATCCTGCACACCTACGGCTTCGATCAGTTCCAGGTCGAGCTATCTACCTGGGACCCGAACGATCGCAAGAACTTCATCGGCAGCGAAGAGCAGTGGCTGTTGGCCGAGAATTCGCTGAAGAACGTTCTCGAGCGTCGCGGCATCCCGTACAAGCTCATTCCCGGCGAAGCCGCGTTCTACGGGCCGAAGATCGACGTCAAGCTGGTCGACGCCATCGGACGCCTGTGGCAGCTCTCGACCGTGCAGTTCGATTTCAACCTGCCCGCGCGCTTTGAACTTGAATATGTCGGCGAGGACGGCAAGCGCCATCAGCCGCTGATGGTGCATCGCGCGCTGTACGGCTCCATCGAGCGCTTCTTCGGCGTGCTCATCGAGCACTACGCGGGCGCGTTTCCGGTGTGGCTCTCGCCGACGCAGGTCGTCATCATCCCCATAGGCGAGAAGCACCATGAGTACGCGAACCAGGTCGGCGACCAGCTAAAAGCCGCCGGCGTGCGCGTGCACGTCGATCTGCGCAACGAAAAGATGAACGCCAAAATTCGCGAGCACGCCATGCAGAAAGTCCCATTCCAGCTCGTCGTCGGCGACAAAGAAGCCGAAGCCGGCGAGGTCAACGTCCGAGTCCGCGGCCAGGAGAAAGCGGAGGGCTCGGTGAAGGCGGAAGCGTTCGTCGAGCGCGTGAAGGGCCTGATCGAGAGCAAAGCCTCAGCATTGTGAACCTGAGCAACATAGTTGCGGATTGCCGGGGTGCCCCAGGTCTCGCGCCGTTCGAAACCTGGGTAATTTTTTTGATGCCCGCCCATTTGACCATCCATCCATATCATTGGTATGGTTTGCCATATGAAGACCACGCTTAATGTCGACGACACCGTCATGGCCCAGCTCAAGCGCGAGGCTGCCCGTCAAGGGCGCACCATGTCGGAGCTGGTCGAGACGGCGTTGCGAAACCTGTTTCGCGCCCAGAAAAACAAAAACGCCGACCTGCCCCCGTTGCCGGTTTTTCACAGCGGTGGCACCGCGGTCGATGTTGCCGATCGGGAGGCGCTGTACCAGGCGATGGAAGGCGGGTAGGCGTTGATCGTCGTCGACACCAATGTCCTGATCTATGCCGCTGACGCTGATTCTTCCTTCCATACCGTCGGTCGAGCGTGGCTCGAGCGCCAACGCCGCAGGTCGGAGGCTTGGTACACGACCTGGCCGATCCTGTACGAATTCCTGCGAGTGACCACTCATCCACGGGTGATGAGGCAGCCTTGGAGCGTGCAGCAGGCGTGGGAGTTTGTGTCAGCCTTGCTCGACTCGCCGGGATTGGATGTGCTGGTCGCGACATCGCGGCACCGTGAAGTGGCTGGCCAGGTCATAGCCGAGCTTCCTCATCTCGCGGGCAACATCCTTTATGACTCCCACACCGCAATCCTCATGCGCGAACATGGCATTCGCCAGATCTGTACCCGGGACACCGACTTCCATCGGTTTCCCTTTCTTGAGGTGGTCGATCCGCTGACCGAATGAAGTCTCGGGCACTGGCATCGGCCGCGCAACATTCTGAGGGTCAGTCCGTCCCCTCTCTTCGAGTTCCGAAATACTTGCGAATGCCGATGGTGTTGTACTGACCCCACGGGCCGTTCGCGCCCAGCCACGCCGGTCCCAGCGGCTGGTCGCGCGAACCAAAGCGCACGATGGTCGGATGGTTGGTGTAACGGAACTGAAAGCGCTTCGGCAAGTCCACCCCCACGCCCCAGTCCAGCTCCATTCCGATGCCGTCGAACGACCAGGTGTACAGCGTTTGCGGCACGTTGCGGCCGAAGAGGAAATTCGGGTTGTAGAAGAACATCAGTCGCCGGGCGATGGTTCGTCCGATGGGACGCAGTTCGATGCTGCCGGCAATCTGCCAGCGGGCGAAGGCATTGCACTTCGAATTGACACCGCCGTACTGTCCGGCATTCGCAGCGCACAGATTCGGATCGATCTCATTGTGCGGAGGCGCCAGGTCGAACTCCGCCCATCCCCAATACCAGTCCTTCGGGAAGAAAAGGCGCTCTTGAGGCGCCGTCGCCACCGTGGGCGTGGTTTGCGTGGTGGTAGTGGCCGTTTCGGTCGCAGTCTGGGACCAGGCAGCGCAGGAACACAGGGAGAGAAGGAACAACGCCAGCAGGCGTTTCATTAAGCCTCCAACAATTTGTTCTGAAAGTGCTCTGACAGAATATTCGGTCGTCCTCAAATGCGAAAGAGTTTTGAAGGAACGGTTGTCGGTTGTCAGTGATCAGTAGTCAGGTGTCAGTGGTCAGTAGAACCGTGCGCAACGAGGAGATTGTCATCACGAGGAGGTCTTCAGCCCGACGAAGGATCTGCTTTTCGCGCGAATCGCTATGACCTTCGGCTCGTGGCCAACAGCAGATCCCTCGCCGCCTGCGACGGCCTCGTGATGACAATCTTTCTATGCGGACGGCTACAGCTGACCACTGACAACTGACAACTTGCGTTAGGATCTAGCAACGCATGTCTTACCGTCACAGCGCCACCGCCGCCCTGCTGCTGCTGACTGCACTGAATTTCCTCAATTACATCGACCGCAACGTGCTCTACGCAGTGCAGCCGCTCATTCAACATGAATTTCATCTCACTGATGAGCAGGTTGGCTTTCTCACGTCGGCGTTTTTTGTCTGCTACATGATCGCGGCGCCGCTGATCACACCTTTAGCGGATAAACTTTCTCGCCGCTGGATCATCGCCCTCGGCGCATTCGTCTGGAGCGCGGCAACGCTGCTCAGCGCGGTCACTCACAACTACGACGAACTGCTGCTGCGGCACGTCATCGTGGGCATTGGCGAGGCGACCTTCGTCGCAATCTCGCCCGCTTTCCTCGCCGATTTGTATCCCGAGAACATTCGTGGCCGCGTGATGGGCTTCTTCTATCTGGCGACGCCGGTGGGCAGCGCGCTCGGATACCTCATCGGTGGCTCCCTCGGACATCACTACGGATGGCGCGCGCCGTTCATGATCTCGGCGCTGCCTGGTTTTGTTCTGGGCGCGGCGGTGCTGGGCTTGCGCGAGCCGCAGCGCGGAGCCAGCGATCATGTGGCCGAGAGCTTCGAGCGCGCCTCGCTGCGCGGCCTGCTACACAACAAAGCCTTTTGGACGGTCACCCTGGGCAGCGCCATGATGACCTTCGCGCTCGGCGGCCTTCAGGTCTGGATGCCGACATTTCTGGTGCGCATGCGGCACATGCAACTCGACCACGCCAACACCGTCTTCGGCGGTATGACGGTAATCTCCGGAACCGTGGCCACACTGCTCGGCGGCTGGCTGGGTGATCGTCTGCTGCGGCGCACGCCCGCCGCTTATCAGTTGGTGTCGGCGGTGGGTATGGCGCTGTCGATCCCGGCAATCGTGATCGCCATCTACAGCCACGGGCCGGCGATGTTTCCAGCGATCTTCATCGGCGAGTTTTTTCTTTTGCTGAACACCGCGCCGCTGAACGCCGCGCTGGTGAACTCTGTCAGCGCGAGCATCCGCGCGACGGCGCTGGCGGTCAACATCTTTACCATTCACCTGTTGGGCGACGCGTTTTCGCCGACGCTGATCGGCTACATCTCCGATCGCAGCAACTTAGAGATGGGCCTGACTTCGATGATTGTTGCTGTCGCGCTTTCGGCGGGCGTGCTGTTTTATGGAATGCGCTTCGCACCGAGGATCAGCAGCGAGCAGCTGGCGAGGAGCGGTCAACGGGCTTAGCGAATGGAATTGGGAGCCGGCTCCCGTTTTGGGCGAACTTTGACGGCCGTTCAGACGGTTTTCGGGCAAAAATGGTTACCGGCTGGCTGGGCCTTAGTTACCACACCAATGTGGTTGATGCTAAGCCTTTGCGAATCAGTAAATTGCGGGCCACAAAATTGTTCCACGTGGAACAATTTTTCGAGCCGCCGACCGTCAAGTTTGGCGGTTCGACTTTACTTCGTCGGTTCCATTCTGAGCGCATTATTGAAGCGGTTGAAATAGTTGAAGAGCCCAATCGCCGCCAGCAACTCGACGATTTCGCCTTCGTCGTAATGCTTGCGCAGCTCCTTCCAGAAATCGTCATCGACGCCGTTGGAATCTTGCGTCATGCGTTCTGCGAGTTCGATTGCCGCTTTTTCTGCGTCGGAGAAATCGGTGCGCTTGCGAAAGTTTGCGAGGTCCTTGAGTTGCTCCTCGCTCCAGCCATGCCGCCTTGCCAAGGCGGTGTGCGAGGCCATTCAATACTCGCAACGATTCAGCTGCGAAGTGCGAACGATCGCCAACTCCTTCAGCTTCGCCGGCACCGTGCCGGTGTTCATGACAGAGCGGAAGTGGGCGATCATCGTGCGCAATATCTCCGGCCGATGCGCCACCGTACGAAACATGTTGGGAACGTTGCCGCGCTCCTGAAGATAGACGTCGTAGATTTCCGCGGTTCCTTTGTCGACCTGATCTTTTTCGAGTCGCGTTATACGAGGCATGACTACATTGTAGTTGCTTGCGGATGCGATGAGCAGTATTCACTCACCACTGGATGTTATGGATGCGCGAATCTTCGCCCGCTAGCTGATCTCGACATTCGCGAATCCAAGGCTCTTCAGAATATTCGTGATGGTTTGCCGCGCGTTGGCGTCGGCAGTTTTCAATATGCCTTCGTCTAATGCGGCGGTGCGAAGCTGGCGCTCGGCTTCTTCACGAACTTCGCCTTCCAGGTTGGGATCGGGAGACGAGAATAGCCCGGTGTCGCGCGAATAGACTTTCGTCTTTGCGTTGTCGAGACTTGTGGTGAAGATTTCCGCTGGAGGCAGGTGAACGCGAACGCTGTTGCCGTGCACGCTGACGTCGCTGGGCTGCACCTTCGACAGATCCATTCCGGCGACGGCCTCACCATGTACGACCAGCAACAATCGATCGCCGGCAAGAAATTGCGGCAGGATGGGATTGTCGCGTTCGCCGCTAACGATTTTGTCCATCGTATAGCTGACAGTTTCCAGCCGCTCGAGTCCGCGAATCTGCCGGACAACCGTCGGTTGATCGACATGAATGTGAAGTTGCGCGCCGCGTAACAAGCTGCCGAGTTGCAGAAGCCCAAGTCCGCCGACCACCCACACCGCGACGCCGAGGGCAAGCAGCGTCAATACAACGCCGGCAAGCATCGCCGGAAACCAGGAAAAACTGCGGACCTTCTGAGGTCGCGCCGCATGCAGATCGGTAGCGGCCATCGACACGAATCTTACTATAGAAAGAGAGTTCCTCTGCGGGGGCGCGTCAGGCCGCGCGCAGCTTCTCGAAAACCCGGGCCTCCAGCGCTTGCACTTTGGCTATGCTCCGCGCGATAGTAAGGCATGAAGGTCCTGACGCGCTTTGTAACGTCCGCTGCCGATCCGCGGCAATTTCCTCCTTCGGGCGCGCCGGAGATCGCTTTCGTGGGCCGCTCGAATGTCGGCAAATCGAGCCTGATCAATTCGCTCGTCGGCAGCAAAATCGCCAAGACCAGCAACACGCCGGGCCGCACCCAGACCATTAACTTTTTTCAGGTACGTCGTCCCGGCAAGCCGCATCCCGATTTTGTTTTTGCCGATCTGCCCGGCTACGGCTACGCGCGCGTTCCCAAAGAAATTACCGCGCAATGGTCGAAGTTCATCAATCCGTATCTCGAAACTCGCGAGTCGTTAGTGTTGTGCGTGATGCTGGTGGATGTAAACATTCCACCGCAGGAACTCGACCAGCAACTGATCAACTGGCTGCGCCATCACCAACGCAGCTTTGTGCTGGTAGCGACCAAGGCGGACCGCGTCTCGAGCAATCAGCTACGCGCGTCGATCCAGAAGCTGAGCGAGACGCTGGAGGTCGGTGTCGAGCAGATCATAGCGTTCTCGTCCAAGTCGCGCGCCGGACAGAATGAATTATGGCATGCCATCAAACAGGCCGCGGGCATCGAAGATCCAGGCTCGAACGACATGGCAAAGACGGGATGAAAAGGCCACCGATCAGGGTCTAGAGATCAGGGTTGGCTTTAGCAGAACTGTTCTAGAAGTGGATATCCCACATTGTAGTACACCGTTTGGACGTCTACGCTGACAACCGGCAACTGCCCCCTGCTTTTACGGCCATATCTCCAGCGCGGTCTTGCTCAGGATCTGCTGCTTGGCGGCTTCGCTGATGGGCAGCGCGCGAAACTGCGCGAGATTATTGGCGATCTCGGGAACGCCCGGTCCCGGCCAGTCGGTGCCGAACAACGTCTTGTGCGCGATCTCTTCCAGCCGCGGGAAATATTTCAGCAGAGTCTTCGGAGGGATGCCGCTGATGTCGAGATAGACATTGCGGTGGCGGCGGATGAGGAAGAACGCCGTATCCATCCATAACGGCCGCCCGCCATGCGCCAGCAAAATCTTTAGGCGCGGGAAATCGACCGCGACGTCGTCGACGTAAATCGGATCACCGTATTTATTGCGGGCACCGGGAAAAATTGACGTGCCGGTGTGCACCATGATTGGAATGCCGTTGGCCTCGGCAGCGCGATAAATGATCTCGAGCTCCTTCACGCCGTTGACGTAGTCGTTGGGATAGAGCAGCTGGTGCGGGGGATGAATCTTGATGAGCTTGATGCCGAGGCGCACGATCTGTTCCACGTCAGCGAGGACGTTGGTTGTGTGCCGCGGATGAACGCTGCCGCACGGAATCAGCCGCGCGGGATCTTCCTTTACGTAGTTGGCGATGAACTCGTTCACCGCCGGCGTGAAGCCGATGACTTCGGGCGCGACATAGTTGATGAGCACCGCGCGATCGATGCCGATTTCGTCGAGGTGCTTGAGAAACGCCCTTGGCGAGCGGCAATATTCGGCAACCCTGTCGAAGTCCTTGCGCGACTTCTTCATCAGCGCCAGTGCCTCCGGCTTGAAAAGCTCAATCGGCTGGATGTGAATGTGGCAGTCGGTGATCATGGAGAGTCGTCAGTTCGTTGCTGCCTGCAATACCGCTCGCCTGGCGAATACCCTCACCATCTCGCGACGATACTCCGGCGTCAACGCTGAAGTGGTCAGTGGCTTGGCGGTTCGCATGGCCATCTCACCGACCTTTTCCGCCAAGGCTTCGTCGAGAAGCGACCCGACCAGTTGCTTATCAGCGTCCTTGACCAGATGGGGCGCGGGATTGACGGCCGTGATCGCTATCCGCGCATCCTCAACCTGTCCGGCCTTCATCTTCAGCGCGACCGCAACTCCGGCCAGCGGATAATCGATGCTGCCGCGTACCCGCAGCTTCTGGTAACTGCCATTCCAGCCCACTGCGCTCTCGGGCAGAAAGACCCGGGTCACGATTTCATCGGAGGCAAGATGCAGCCGCACGATGCCGTCGTTGATATAGAACTCCGACAATGGGGTACATCTTGCGCCGTCCGGGCCGGCAATTTCCAGCTCCGCTTCTAGGCACAGCAGCGCCGGAGGCGTGTCGCCGGAGAAGGTCGCCCAGCAGAAGTTTCCGCCGGGGGCGACGTGGCAAAGATCGCCATCTTTCTTCAAACAAAAGCCGCAGCTATTGCGCCACAACAGCGACTGGTTGTACCAGAGGCATCGCGTATCCAGACAAATGTTGCCGCCCAGCGTGCCCATGTTGCGCAGCACCGGCGAGGCAACGGTCTTCACCGCCGCATACAGCACAGGATACTTCGTGCGAACGATGGCCGAATGCTCGATGGCACCGAGTGTGGTCAGCGCGCCAATCTCAACCCCTTTGCCGGGAACGTTGCGTATGCCGCGTAACTCGCTCACGCCGCGCAAGTCCAGCACGTACGGCGGCGTAAACAGCTTTTGCTTCATCGACGGCAGAAGGTCGGTACCTCCGGCCACAATCTTGACCTCGCCATGGTGCCTGGCGAGAAAAGAAACCGCTTCATCGAGTGTTTTCGGGCGCAGAAGGTGAAAGCTGGGCAGACTCACTGTTCGCCTCCTGCGTGGACAGGCTGCCGCGATGGATCAAGCTTGTGCCGCATCGGCCCTTTACCTTTGAACCACAGTGAACCGCCGTGTTCGCGGAATCTCGTCGGAGCCGTCGGATCCACCGACTCCGTCATCTCGATGCGCTTCATGCCCTTCTTGGCACGCAGCGCCGCTAGAATTCGTTCGGGAGTGAATGGGCTCTCACGCAGTCGGACTCCTACAGCGTCGTATATCGCGTTGGAGATAGCCGGAATGGTTGCCGCGAGCGAGCCCTCACCGGCTTCTTTCGCGCCGAACGGCCCTTCCGGATCGATACTCTCGACAATGATGCACTCGATTTCGGGCGATTCCTCGGATGACGGACTGCGGTATTCCAGTAGCCCAGGATTCATGAGCAAGCCGTCCTTCCAGACCATCTCTTCTTCCAGCGCCTGGCCCAGCCCCATCCACACCGAGCCGATCACCTGGCCTTCGACCGCGACCGGATTCAGCGCGCGCCCGCAATCGTGCGCCGCCCAGATTTTGTGGACGGTGACTTCGCCGGTCTCTTCATCAACGCTGACTTCAGCCACCTGCGCGGAATAGGAATACGCAGGAGAGGGTCCGACGCCACCGCCTTTGTGCTTGCCGCCACGCGCTTCGACAGGAGGCGCGTAGGAACCGGTTCCGGTCAGCGCACCATGAAAGTCGATGGCCGAAACCACCGCCTCCTCAAAGCTCATGTGCGTCTTCAGGCTCTCGTCCTTGCGCGTCTGCAATACCGAGCCGCGAAGGATCTGCCCATCCACCCGGCCGCGGGGCGCATCGACCTCTTCCAGGATCTCGGCAGCGCTCGGATCGCGATCGCCGGGCACAGCGCCTTGCCGCCACACATGATCGCTGCGCATAATCACATCTTCAGGGGCGCACTCCATGCGCTTGGCAGCCGCGCTGACGATGTTCTTCTTAACGTCTTGCGCCGCGCGCAGCGCAGCATTGCCGGCCATGAAGGTCACGCGGCTGGAATAGGAGCCGAGATCGATTGGCGTCAGGTCAGTATCGGCGGCGATGACTCTCACGCGCGCCAGATCGCATCCCAAAACCTCGGCGACAACCTGCGCCGTCATGGTGTCCGAGCCCTGCCCGATCTCGGACGCGCCGGTATACACCACCACACCACCATCGCGATCAATCTTGATGTTCACCGTGGAGTGCGGCATGTCGGAACGGATGATGCTGTTGGCTGCCCCACTCACATAATGGCTGCAGGCAACGCCCAGCCCGCGTCCCTTCGGCAGCTTGCCCTTGCGCTCATGCCATGCAGAACGCGTGACCACCTGATCGATGCATTCCGGCAATCCGTAGCTCAACACACGCAAGCCATTCACCGTTACTGTAGGGGGCTTGAGCAAATTCACGCGACGAACTTCCGCCGGATCGAGATTCAACTTCACCGCAATCTCATCCATCTGCGACTCGAAGGCAAAGCGCACGTTGACGGTACCGTGGCCGCGCATCGCGCCGCACGCGGGCTTGTTGGTGAGCACGCGATAGCCGTCATAGCGGATATTGGGAATGTCGTAGAGAGCGCCCAGCAGGGCGCCGGAATAAAGGATAGTTACCACACCGTAGGAGCAGTACGCGCCGCCATCCTGAATGACCTTGCAGGCCACCGAGGTCACGCGTCCGTCGTTCTTCACGCCCGTCTTCAGATCGACGATGGTGCGCGGACGCCCACGATGCGCCCAGAAAACTTCTTCCCGCGTATACGTGATCTTCACCGGGGCCCTGGCCGCACGCGCCGCGACTGCGGCGATGATCTCCAGGGGGATGATCTCGCTCTTGCCGCCGAAGCCGCCGCCCACCAGCGGCTTGATCACGCGAATCTGCGACATCGGCATTTCCAGCACCAGCGACAGCTTGTGCTGCAGGTAATAGGGCACCTGGGTCGAGGACCACGTTGTCAGACGTCCCAGCTTGCCGGTGTGCGGATCGAGTTCGAAGCTGGCCAGGGTGCAATGCGGCTCCATCGCTGCGTGGGTCACTTCGTTGGCGATGTAGCGCGCCTCGTGCACGTAATCGGCGTCGGCAAAACCTTTGTCCGGATCGCCGAAAACGTGGTGATAGTCCTTCTCGAGATTGTGTGGGCGGTTCTCGTGGATGAGGTCGGTTTCGGCCTTCATCGATTCTTCGGGATCAAACCAGGCGGGCAGCGGCTCGTAATCAACATCGATGAGCTCCAGGGCCTGCTCGGCGATCTCTTCCGAAACCGCGGCGACGCACGCGACGTGATCGCCGACATAGCGAACCTTGCCGACGGCCAGCGCAGTTTCGTCATGGCCGACAGGAAGAATGCCGTAGGGATTGGGCGCGTCTTCGCCGGTGACCACGGCGACCACGCCCTCGAGCGCTTTCGCGCGAGACGTATCAATGCTGCGGATGCGGGCATGCGGGCACGGTGAATGCAGAATCTTGCCGACGAGCATGCCGGGAAGCTTGAAGTCGTCCGCGTACTTGCCGGCGCCGGTAGTCTTGCCCGCGGCGTCGACCATTGCGATAGGCTTGCCGATAATGGAAAAATCAGACATAAGTTAGCTGTTGACTAGTTGCTAGCCGCGAGTTGCTCTTCTTTCATTCCTTGTTGTTCCGCGTCAATGGCGGCGCGGATGGCCTGGTACATTTGCGAATAGCCGGTGCAGCGGCACAGGTTGCTGCTGAGCGCGTTGCGAATCTCGTCCTCGGTCGGATCGGGATTGTTGGCCAGCAGCCACTTGATGGTCATCATGAATCCTGGCGTGCAGAAACCGCATTGCGCGCCGCCGAAGTCGCCGTAGGCTTTCTGCAAGGCGGCCAGGCCGCCGCGGTCCGCAACGCCTTCCACTGTCGTGATCTCCTGACCTTCGCAACTGGCGGCGAGCAAGGTGCAAGCCAGCATCGGGATGCCGTCGAGTTGCACCGTGCAAGCGCCGCAAGACGAGTCGTCGCAGGCGCGCTTGGAGCCGGTCAGGTCGAGGTCTTGCCGCAAGACGTCGAGCAGCAACTTGTTGGGCTCAATCGCCAGTTCGTGGGTGCGGCCGTTGACGCGGAGTTCTACCAGTTGTTTCTTCATATCGAGCACTTAGCATCATTTAGTACTTAGCACTTAGCCAAAGCCGCCCCGAGGCGAACCCTGACTGCTAATGGCTACCTTTAATACAGCGGCACTTCCGGATCAATCTGTCTTGCCCAGCGATCGATGCCGCCGGCTAGCGACTGCACTTTGCCATAGCCGTGCTGTCGCAGCCATGCTGTCACATTGTAGGAGCGCACACCATGATGGCAGACGACAACGATGTGCTTCTCCCGATCGAGCTCCTGCTGGAATCGCGCCGGAATGTCGTTCATCGGAATATGTCGGCTGCCATCAATCCGGGCGGTGTCCACTTCCCATCTCTCCCGACAATCGAGTACTAAAATGTCAGAGTTTATTTCCAGCAACGCCTTCAACGCTTCGGGCGCGATTTCGTAGTCCAACTCGATCACTTTCCCGCCCACTTCGGCCGGCGACGTTCCAGGAAGGCCGCGATACCTTCCTGCGCGTCAGCAGTTTGCATCAGCTCCTCGTGATAGATCTGCTCAGCTCGCGCCAGTCCTTTCTCGAAATGGATCGAGTCCCAGGCGTAGAAAGCCTTCTTCGCCAGGCGCAGAGCCGCGGGACTCAATTGCGAAACTCGCTGGACACAGTCGGCAACCAGCGTCTCCGGATCGCCGGCCAACCGGTTCACCAGCCCTGCCTGGAGCGCCTCTTCGCCGGACAGTGTGCGCCCGGTCAGCAGCATTTCCGCTGCCAGCTTATGTCCGACAACGTGGGACAACGCTGCACTGGCTACCGGCGCGTAGCAGGCCAGCTTGATCTCAGGGAAGCCCCACACCGAGTCGGGCGAGGCGTACACAATGTCGCACATCAGCGCCAGTTCCGCGCCTCCGCCCAGGCAGTGTCGGCGCACGCTGGCGATGGTCAGTTTGTTCGTGTCCACCACGGCGCGGATGACGCTATGAAACAGCGTGAGCATCTCGCGTACTTTCTCGGGGATATGTGCGGCGATATCCACGCCGCTGGAGAACGCGCTATCCGATCCAGAGAAAATGACAGCGCTGATCTCCGGATGCATGTCGATCAATTCCATGGCCGCTCGCAGCTCGTCCATCATCGGCATGTCGATGACGTTCAGCGGCGGATTGCTCAACGTGATGCGCGCCGCCGGCGGACGCAGCTCGAAGGCGATACGGCTGAAGGTCGGAATGGCAATGGCTGTCATAAGCGCTACTTCCCGGAGAACTTCGGCGGCCGTTTTTCGATGTATGCCGACAGGCCTTCCTTGGCGTCGTCGCTCTCGAACAGAAGCTGCTGGCTCTCGCGCTCCAGCGCCAGGCCGGCTTCCAACGGAATCTCCCACCCGGTTTGCACCGAGCGCTTGATGCGCCCTACCGCTTTCGCGGCTTTATTGGGTGGGCAGAATTGGCGGGCATACTCCAAGACGCGGTCCAGGAAGCCTTCCTTCTCCAATACCTCATTGACCAGGCCGAGCTGCTTTGCTTCATCAAACGAAAAAGTGCGGCCAGTCACCATCAGCTCAATGGCTTTCGACTTCCCCAGAATTCGCGACAGTCGCTGCGTTCCGCCGGTGCCGGGGAGCACGCCGAGATTTACTTCCGGGAGCCCGATCTTGCCGGCATCCTTGCGGGCGACGCGCAGGTCGGCGGCCATCGCGACTTCCAATCCTCCGCCCACACAATGCCCATTCAGGGCCGCGATCACCAGCTTGGGAGTGTTCTCCAGGCGCAGCAGGGTCTCGTTCGCGTGCAGGCAGAAGTAGTACTTAAACGTAGGGTCAACTTCCGTCAGCATCTGGATGTTCGCGCCCGCGCAGAAAAACTTTTCGCCCGCCCCAGTCAGTACCATGACGTGCACGCTTTCGTCCATACGCGCGCGCAGGATGGCCTCGTCGAGCTGGCGATTCATCTCATAGCTATAGGTGTTGGCCGGCGGATCGTTGAGCTCGAGGACCGCGACCCCCGCTTCGGCGCGGTAGCGGATCAGCTCGGCCGCCTGGGCTGTGCCAGTTTGAACGCTGCTACTCATTCTTAGGTTTCCTGAGGGCCTTCGCGGCTCCCGAATTCTGAGACAATTTACGTCCCACCTTGTCGCTTGCCGATTTGGCTTCGGGTCTCGCCGTCTCTGAAAGCTTGCCGCCGCGAAGCCCTTGCAGAAAGATGTCGCTGAATTCGCGTGCCAGGTCGTCAGCCCCAGGGTCAACGCGCGGGTTATACCAGGTATAAATCCAGTTCATCATGCCGAAGAGGCCCATCACCGCAGTCCTCGTGCCGACGGCGGATTTCAATCTTTCGGCTTTGACCAGGTCGTCGACCAAGCCGACGCAGATGCGGTAATACTCGCGCTTGATGGCCGTCAGTTCCTCACCGTAGCTGTTCTTCAGCACGTCGTCCTCGTGGGAGAGGACCTTCATGGCTTTTTGCTTGGCCAGTGAATACTCGACATGGTTGTGGACGAAGATACGAATGCGCGCCTGGGCATCGCGGCTCGTTGCCAGGCGCTCGCGCAGCCGCTCGATGATGGTACTGAAGGTGTGCTGTTGAATAATGTAGAGCAGCTTTTCTTTCGATTCGAAGTAGTAATAAAGACCGGCGAGGGAGATGCCGCTCAAGCGCGAGAGGTCGCGCATGGAGGCGCCTTCGTAGCCTTTTTCCGCGAAGACCTCGGTAGCGAAGTCAAGAATTTCGGCCAGACGGCGGTCGAAGCGCGAATCCTGAGATGCGGCGCGTTCTGGGGCCCGGGTTGTGGTGGAAGCGGTCATGGGCGGGAGGTCCGGCAAACTTCGAACGATCGTTCTAATTCTAGCGGGTGCGATGCGCCTTCGGCAAGCCGCGCGGCGCTACTATTCTCTTCCCGGCGGCGCATGTGGACGACGCTTGCCGGGGCGCCGGCGCCAAGGAGTTGCTCACGTCTCACTCGACTTTTGTCTCGTGGGGACGACCATCGGCATCGCTTGCATTGACAAGCTTGTCGCGAACAGGCAAACTGCTTCATTCCTCTCCATTCCGTTGCTTGCGACGCGAATCGGAACAGATTTCGGGCGGAACGGGCAAACCTTGATGGCCGCGCCACAACGCGTTTCTTATCGCATGGAGTCCACGCTGGACAGCGTGAACAAGGCCGAAGAGATGGCCGACCAGGTCGCCGCGCAAGCCGGCCTCGATGAAGACACGCGCAGCGGGGTGACGATGGCGGTGCGCGAGGGCATGATCAACGCCATCCTGCACGGCAACGGCTACGCTCCCGAGAAACGCGTGAGCCTGACCTTCGAGCAGAATGGGCGCGAGATGATCGTGACCATCAGCGACGAGGGCCGGGGCTTCATACCCGAGGAAGTGCCTGATCCGCTGGCCCCGGAAAATCTTTTGAAGCAGTCGGGCCGTGGAATATTCTTGATGCGGGCATTCATGGATGAGGTTCGGTTTCGTAAACTCGAGCCTGGCACTGAAATCACTATGATCAAGCGGCTACCAGAGCAGTGACCTGGGCCGCCAGGAGGCTTCCAACGTGAGCATGAAAGCGAGCACTCGGCAGGTAGACGGCATCACCATCGTCGACTTGAGCGGGCGGATCACCCTCGGTGAGGGCAGCGTGGTTTTGCGCGACACGATCAAAGATCTGTTGAGCAAGGGACAGAAGAAGATCCTGCTGAACCTGGGCGACGTGAGCTACATCGACAGCTCGGGCATCGGCGAGTTGGTGAGCGCGTTCACGTCCGTCCGCAATCAGGGCGGAGAGCTGAAGCTGCTGCATCTGACCAAGAAGGTTCACGACCTATTGCAGATTACCAAGCTCTACACCGTCTTCGACGTGAAGGACGACGAAGCCGGCGCCATCGCAGCGTTCAGCAACTAGCCAGTCCGGCCTCCAGCAACGTAGTTCTTTGGTGAACGCCCTTTCGCGTCTTCGCGAAGGGGCGTTGTTGGGATAGGGCGGCGCTTTGGCGATTCGCCTGGCCGGAATGCTCGTCCCACTTTCCTGAATTCCCCGCCTTTCGCGGTACACTCTTCTCTTCCTATGCCATCCAAACGCAGCCTTGAACTTCGCCGGCAGGTTGGGCAACTGCTCATCATGGGCTTCGACAGCACCGCCGTGTCACAGCGGCTGCAGGTGATGCTCGAGACCTTCCAGCCCGGCGGCATCATCCTGTTTCAGCGGAATGTTGAAGATCCCACGCAAACGCACGCGCTGCTCAGCGCAGCCCAGAAGGCCGGCGCCACGCCGATGTTTCTCTGCGTTGACATGGAGGGCGGCACGGTCGATCGTCTGCGCGACGTAATCGGGCCGACGCCGGCGGTGGCGGAGGTCGCCGCTTCGAACTCCAAAAGGCTATTTCGCAAGCATGGCAGGCTTATCGGGGAAGAACTCTGCGCGCTGGGATTCAACACCGATTTCGCTCCCGTGCTCGACCTGAAGCTGGAGGCGTCCAACGGCGTGCTCGGTACTCGTACGGTGTCGCCGAAGCCGAAACAGGTGGTGGCGTACGCGCATGCGTTTTTGCGCGGCCTGCGCGATTGCGACATTCTCGGCTGTGGCAAGCATTTCCCCGGACTCGGCGAGGCCAACCTGGACACGCACGCCGAACTGCCGTCGATTGACAAGCCGTGGAAGCGGTTGTGGAAGGAAGACCTCGTGCCCTATCGCGAGCTGCGGCGCGAGCTGCCGTTCGCGATGGTGGCACACACGGCCTACCCGCAAGTGACCGAGGATTCTCGCCCGGCATCGCTTTCGAAGGAGTGGATGACCGGTATTCTGCGTAAGAAGATCGGCTATCGCGGGCTTATCATCACCGACGATCTCGACATGGGCGGGGTGCTGGCGGCCGCGTCCATCGAAGACGCTGCGGTGGAGACGCTGCTCGCGGGGGCCGACATCTTCCTCATCTGCCAGAAGGAAGAGAGTGTGCGGCGCGCGTACGAGGCGGTTGTGAAGCGGGCGGAGAGCGACAAGAAGTTTGCTAAGCTGGTCGCCAAAAAAGCGGAGCGCATTTTGGACGCTAAGAAAAAGTCGAGGAGTTTGAAGCGAATGCCCGAGCCGCCTTCTAAAAGGGCGATCGAGAAGCTGACCCGCAAGATCTGGGAGTTCGGCGAAGAGCTAAGGGCGTGTTTGTTGTGCAACGGGGACGGGAGTGATCGGTAGAGCCGGCCTTCAGGCAATTACAGCAACGCCCCCGGAAATTCCCGTCCGGCGTTGACGCGGCTGAAGCGCTGCTCTACCCAGAGCTATTCGTAGGCCAGCGCGTCTACGGGATCTTTGCGCGCGGCTTTCATCGCCGGATACAGTGCTCCCAACAATGAACCCACCAGCGCGATGATCGTCGCCCGCAGCAGCCAATGCGCCGTGATCATCACCGGCAAAGTCTGGAAGCGCGTCTTCAATCCCGCACGCGCCAGATAGCTGATCATGATTCCCAGCACCACGCCGCCAATTGCGATCACCAGCGTCTCTTTCAGCACGGCGCTCACGATGTAGAACTTGTCCGCGCCCAGTGACTTGAGGATGCCGATCTCGCGTGTGCGCTCCATGACCGCGGCGTACATGGCCTGGAAAATTACGATGAAGCCGATGATCATCGCAATCCCGATGACCACGTCGATAACCGTGGTGAGGCCCGGAATGCTGGAGGTGGTCATCAGGCTGAGCCACTCCTTCAGCGAATGCACGCCATACTGTTGCATGCCCGGGATGTCCTTGATCTCGTTCACGACTGCATCGGCGTTGTTGGGATTGTCTAGCTTGACATAAAAAATCGACGCCTTGCCCAGCGCGCCGATCAGGTCCTGCAAGGTGCTCATCGGCAGAAAGTTGCGCGCGCCTTTGCCGTGCTCGACGATGCCCGACACGCGAAACGTGTGGTTGAGGATTTGCTCCGTGTCGCCGACCTTCAGGTGCTTCGACGCCGCTTCCAGATCATCGATGATCACGTCGTCAGGCCCCTGAAACGGCCCGCCGGAGAGGTAGCGAAAGCCGCCGCTCACAGCGTTGAAGGACGGCAGGTCAATGCCGTAAATCACGCGAACGGTGCCCGCGGTCGTGAGCTGATTGATGACCGGCGCGACCGCGACCACGTGCGGCAGCGGGCGAATTTTGTCGGCGACCTTCACCGAGACCGGCGCGCCGCTCACGCCCATCAGCAGCGACGAGCCCGGCGGTTGCACCATGATGTCGGCGCCGATGCCCGTCTGGCGGTCGCGGCTGTCCTGCAGCATGCCCAGCATGATGCCGACGATCAGCAGGATCAGTGTGACCTCAACCGCGACGGCAACGATGCTGATGATGGTGCGAAACGGACGTTGCACCAGGTTGGCAAAAATCATTCGATTCATTGTGCGAAGCTCGATTGTATAGGATGCGCACGTGCGGTCTGCGGCTGCGAACATCGAGAACCACCGCGGAAGCACGGAAGACACGGAATTTTCGAAATCACGTATTCTCCGGCATCGCACCGATCGGGAGATGACTCAGGTTTGCGGGCGATCGCTCCGCGGGTGCTTGCGATTGACCACTCGCACGCCATCGCGCCAGCGCTCGTCGACTTGCACGAGAGTCCACTCGATTTGCGGCGAGAGGTAGCGCAGCAGGATGTCAGTTTTGGGATGCAGATGCAGGGCCGGCGCGACCAGATACAGCAGCGGCGCAGCGCTGGAGAGCTCGCGTCCCCTCACCCCAGCCGACCCGAAAGCGGCGTCCGCCGCGGACCCCGTGGCGAAGTATCCGTTGCGGGCGAATTCTCCATGCTGCTGGTGCCAGCGAACGCGGGCCCAGTAATCCAGCCCTTGCAGCGGCAGATGGATGTCCTCGTTGGCCTTCAGCTCCAGCACCGCCAGGCGGCCATCGATGGTGCAGGTGAGCACATCGAGCATGGCGCGGTCAGTGGAGGAGAACGCCGGCACCTGCGAATAAACAAAGCCGGGATCGAGACGCTCATCGATGACGCGCACATTGTGAGTGACCAGGCATTCCAGCCAGCGTTCGGGCGCCAGACGAAAGAACATGTTGGTTGGAGAACCGCCGGCCTGGCGCTGCTCGGTAATCCGCTTCACCAACTCGCGAAAAACCGGCTCGGTGCGTTCCTCGAGAACGTACTCGGCGGGGCCGATGCCGAAGTTAATGATCTGCTGGTTGCGGAACGAGCCCGGTACCGGAGTCAGGCAGGCGCGGGCGAATTCCAGGCCGTACAGGCGAAAGACAATCGCCGACGGAGAATCGACCGTGATCTCCGCGTCCGGAATCAGAGCGCGGATGCGCTCAATCGACGCGGTAAAGCGTTCTTGCGCTGACCTTACATCGACGGCGCGGGTGACCCGGCTGATGACGTTGCCGGTATCGGCCAGGTCGAGTGGCTCGGCGGTCTCCGGCCCCTCGTCCAGCTCATACAGCTGCCACTTGGCTGCATCGGCGTCCAGATGCGCGGCGCGCTGGCGAACGATCTGCGCGCGCTCCGGCGGCAGAAAAAGCTTGAGCCCCTCGACGACTGTGCGGCCCGCGAGTTGCTGCCGCTGGTATTCCATCCAGAGGATGCCGAAGGTGAGCGAGGCATCGATGGACGATTGCGTCTCCTCCGCGCTGACGCCGAGAACCGCGAACGCGCGCTGCCCGGCGCGCAGCAGACCGCGCGTGTACACCGGGCTCAGCGAGTGCTCAAGGTCAGGGCTGCCGCTGAAGTGCTCCAGCTTGAGACCGGGATACTCGCGCTGCAGGGTGCGTTCGAGAATTGCCTGATAGCGCGCGCGTGACGCTCGTTTGCCGGCTCCGCTGCGGCGGTCGGCAGTGGCGGTGATCTCCAGCGTGATGGGTTGCGACTGCCCGAAGCGCAGGACCTGGAGCTCCAGGGAAAACGGGCTGGCCTTGGCCCCGACAACGCGGCGCACCATGTTGCGCTCTTCCGACCAGATGTGCAAAACGCACTTGCCGTCGCCGGTGATCGAGTATCTCGCGGAGCTGAAGTCGAGCAGGACCACACCATCTTCGATCAGGAATGCGGCGGGTGCATCAGCCAGAAACGCCTGTAGCAGATTGTCGAGGGACTCGGGAGAGATGGCTTCGAATTGCATAGTGCCCGGAATCCCAGCATAGTTTGGCTGCCGTGGGACTGCAGCATCGTAGGGCACAACTCCGTGTGATAATGAATGTCTGCCCTCGAGGTTCCTCTTGATCAGGTGGATGATGGCGGCCCGCGCCTTTGTTGACCGCCGCGGCATCGAATGAGTGTGACTATGGATAAGAAGTTTTTCTTTGATCGTTATGGGTTGGCGCAAGCCGACGTGGAGCGCTATCTCTCGGCGGCGCTATCAGCCGGCGGCGATTTCGCCGATCTCTATTTCGAATATCAGACATCGACATCGGTCTCGCTCGACGAGAGCATGGTGAAGTCGGCGTCCCAGGGCATCTCGGCAGGCTGTGGTGTGCGCGTTTTGTCTGGAGAGCGCACCGGCTACGCCTACACCGACGACCTTGCGCCGGAGAAGATTCTGCATGCGGCGCGCACCGCCGCGATGATCGCGAGCGGTCCGGCCAAGCAGCCGATTGTTGGGCTGACCGATAAGCCGGCGCACAATCTTTATCCGGTGCCGCTGCCGTCGGTCGAGGCCGAGGTGCTGGCCAAGGTCGATTTGGTGCGGCGGGCCGATAAGGCCGCGCGCGGGTTTGATCCGCGGATTCACGAAGTGCGAGTGAGTTATGCCGATGAGTTGCGCCACATTCTGGTGATTGGTTCGGATGGCAGCTTCGCCGAAGATTCGCAGCCGCTGGCGCGCATGAGCGTGTTCTGCATCGCCAAGTCGGAGGCTTCGGGCTCGGCGCGCGGGACGGCCGGCGGAGGCGGACGCGTTTCGCTTGACTATTTCCAGGGCGACGCTTCGCCGGAGCATTTTGCGAAGGAAGCGGCGCGGCAGGCGATCATTCAGCTCGATGCGCGCGACGCGCCGGCAGGCGAGATGGAAGTGGTGCTGGGGCCGGGCTGGCCGGGAATTCTGCTGCACGAAGCGATTGGTCACGGCCTCGAGGCCGACTTCAATCGCAAGAAGACATCGGCATTTTCCGGTATGCTGGGCATGCGAGTCGCCAGCGACAAGTGCACCGTGGTGGACAACGGCACGATTGAAGGCCGCCGTGGTTCGCTCAACGTCGACGACGAAGGTAATCCGACGACGAACACAGTGCTGATCGAGAAGGGAATTCTCAAGGGATATCTCGCCGACAAGCTTTCGTCGCGGCTGATGAATATCCCCAACACCGGCAGCGGCCGGCGCGAAAGCTATCAGCACATCCCCATGCCGCGGATGACGAACACCTACATGGTGGCGGGCCAGGACGCGCCTGAAGACATCATTCGCTCGGTGAAGTACGGGGTGTACGCGGTGAACTTCGGCGGCGGCCAGGTGGACATCACGAACGGCAAGTTTGTTTTCTCCGCATCCGAGGCGTACCTGATCGAAAACGGCAAAGTCACGTCGCCTCTGAAGAACGCGACGCTGATCGGCAACGGCCCGGACGTACTGACCAGGGTGTCGATGGTCGGAAGCGACTTGAAGCTCGATGAGGGCGTTGGAACCTGCGGCAAGGATGGACAGTCGGTGCCGGTGGGGGTGGGAATTCCGACCCTCAAGGTCGATCGGCTGACGGTCGGCGGTACGGGCGGATAGCTTTGAGGTCAAGACTGGGTGTCGGTTGCCGTCGATGCGACTACCCAGGTCTGGAGAGACGCCAGACCTGAGGCGCCCGGCCCCATAAAGTACGCTTCACTATCCAAGAATATGCTACAGCGTGGTACTCCCACAACATAGGACTAAGAAAATCCCAATGAGCTCTTCCATCGCAGAATCTCCCGCTTCAACCCAACCCACCTCGACTGACCTGAAAGAAATCGCAGGCGACGTCATTCGTCGCGCCATGCGGGGCGGAGCTACCGCTGCCGAAGCCGTTGCCATGGACGGCAGCGAGTTCTCGACCGTCGTGCGCCTGGGCGAGGTCGAGACCCTGAAGGAATCGGGATCGAAGGGCATCGGCGTGCGCGTCTTCTTCGGACAACGCGCCGCCAGCACCTACTCCAGCGATCTCAGCCCCGAAGGCATTCGCCAAATGGTCGATTCGGCGCTGGCGTTAGCGAAGATCACCAGCGAGGACCCATTCGCCGGCATCCCTGATCCTGCGCAGCTGGGCAAACTGGAAGGCGATCTTCAGATGTACCACGAGGACGTGTATTCGCTCTCGACCGCCGATCGTATCGACTACGCGCGTCGCGCCGAGAAGGCCGCGCTCGAGGTCGACTCGCGCATCACCAACTCCGAAGGCGGAACGTTCGACGCCGCCATCGGCTACAAGGTGTTGGCGAATTCGCACGGCTTCGTTGGCGATTATCAGCGTTCGTATTGCTCAGTGTCGGCGGTGCCGATCGCGCAGATCGAAGGCTCGTCGATGCAGCGCGACTATTGGTATTCCGTGGCCAACACTCTCAAGAAGCTGGAGTCGCCGGAGGAAGTCGGACAGATCGCGGCCAAGCGCACGCTGCGCCGGCTGGGCGCGCGCAAGGTCAAGACGGCGAAGGTTCCTCTTGTCTTCGAGCACACCATCGCAGGCGCGCTGGTCGGCCACATCTTCGAGGCGGTGAACGGCGACTCAGTCTACCGGCACGCGTCGTACCTGAGCGGCAAGCTGGGCGAGAAGATCGCCGGCACGAACATCAACGTCGTCGATGACGGCACCTTGCCCGGCGGCTTCGGCACCAGCCCGTTTGACTCCGAAGGCGTGCCCAGCCGCAAGACCGTGGTCGTCGAGAACGGAGTGCTGAAATCGTACCTGCTGAACACCTATACCGCGAAGAAGCTGGGGCTGCAGACCACCGGCAACGCGTCGCGAGGGCTGGCGGGCACGCCGGGAATCGGGCCGGGGAATTTCTTCCTGCAGCCGGGAACGAAGACGGCGCGGGAGATCATCGCCGAGATCAAGGAAGGTCTGTTCGTCACCGAATTCCTCGGCTTCGGCGTGAACCTGGTTACCGGCGATTTCTCGCGCGGTGCCAGCGGCCTATGGATCCAGAACGGCGAACTTACATTCCCTGTGGAAGAGATAACGGTGGCCGGCAATCTCAAAGACATGTTCCTGAATGTTTCGGAGATCGGCAGCGACCTGCAATTCCGCAGCTCTGTCGCGTCGCCTACACTGCGCATTGATGGCATGACGGTGGCGGGAGAGTAAATGCCGGAAAAAGCTGTGTCGCGGTAGAGCGGGCCGTTACGCCCGCGTGCAAATCCCCAACTACTAACTGAGTCGGCTTTAGCCGACGACATAGTGTCGCTCGCTAAAGCGAGCTTCCACAGAAAAAGTGACATGCGTAGACGCTGTGCTGAAGCGCCGCTCTACCCGCTTGCGTTCAGGCCACCGGAGTTCTTTCCCAGATCGAGTTAGAAGCGGCCCATCAGCTCGCGTTTTCTCGGCTCGGGCAGAAACGACGCGCGAATTGAATTCCTCGCCAATTCCTGCAGTTCGTCCTCGGTGAAGCCAAAAACATCGCGCGCGATGTGGTACTCGTTTGTCAGAGTGGTGTGGAACATGTCGGGGTCGTCGGTGTTCAGCACGACGAGCACACCTGCGTCGAAGAGCTTGCGCGCGGGATGATCGGCGAGCAACGTACAGCAGCCGGTGAAGATGTTGCTGGTGATGCAGACCTCGACGGGAATCTGATTGGCGGCGAGGTGGCGCACCAGTTCGGGATCGTCGATCGCATGCAGCCCGTGACCGATGCGATGTGGTTTTAGCTCGCGCAGGGCGTTCCAAATGGATTCCGGCCCGACGGTTTCGCCGGCGTGGACCGTCAGTTTCAGACCGTGACTTGCAGCGTGGGCGTACACGTCGCGGAAGAGCTCAGGCGCAGCGCGGCGCTCATCGCCGCCAATACCGATGCCGACGACATTATGCCGCTTCAGCTTTATCGCCTCGTCGACGACGCGCCGCGCTTTATCCACTCCGAAATGACGCACGGCGTCGAGAATCCAGTACAGCGAAACTCCGAAGTCTTGCTCGCCGCGTTTGCGGCCACGTTCGGCACCTTCAAACAACGGCGCGAATTCGTGCTCCCGCCATTGGATGATGCCGGCAGAAATGTACACCTCGGCGTGGACGACGCCCTCTGCGTGTAGCTTCTGCATCAGGCGATAGGTGACTAGCTCGTAGTCCTCGGGATCGCGCAGGCGCTCGGAGACGGCTTTGAAAGCCAGCAGAAATCCGGTGAAATCTTGATAGGCGTAGAGCGCACGGGCTTGGTCTTCGGTGAAGACGCGAGCACTGCCCTCCAGCCCCTGGTATCGCGAATTGGTTGTCACCAGTGGCGTAGGATGGCGACGGCTCAACTCCGACAATGTGGGAGGATCGACCGAGCCTTCAAGATGCAGGTGCAGCTCGGCCTTGGGAAGGGCGCGGATGAAATTGCTCATAGCTTCGCACCTCCGCACTGGTTGTCATCCTGAGCGGAGTCCGCCGCGGCGGACGGAGTCGAAGGACCTGTTTTCTGCGCGACGAGAGCAGGTCCCTCCACTCGGCCTAAAGGCCTCAGTCGGGATGACAACCGATGATGAGGGGATCGCCTGCTCACTATTTGCGAACCGTCTCGAGCAAGCCCGCCCGCCGCGGGCTGAACTCGCTGCGATGGCGGCTGTACAGCACATATACCATCAGGCCGATGATCAGCCAGACGAAGAAGCGCAGCCAGGTCAGGATGGGTAGGCCGGCCATCAGCAGAATGCAGAAAATCACGCTGAGCACGGGTGCGGCGAGGCCGCCGGGCGCGCGAAAACCGCGGCGCCGCTCCGGCTGCTTGTAGCGCAGGATGATCACGCCGATCGAGACCAGCACGAAGGCGAACAGCGTGCCGATGTTCGAAAGATCCGACAGCGTGCCGATATCGAGGATGCCGGCGGGAATGCCGACCAGGAAGCCCGCGATCCATGTGGCAACGGCCGGTGTGCGGAAGCGCGGATGTACGCGGCTGAACATCGCCGGCAGCAGGCCGTCGCGCGACATGGAGAACCACACCCGCGCCTGACCGAGCTGAAACACGAGCAGCGACGAGATCATTCCCATCAGGGCGCCGAAGAGTACGGCCAGTTCGGTCCAATGCAGCAGCGCTGATTTTGTGGTGCCCGCCAGCATGCTCATGCTGTTGACGACCGGCGCAGCATCGTCGATGAGCTTCTTCCAGTTAACAATCCCCGTCAGCACGACGGCGACCGCGATGTACAACACGGTGCAGACGATGAGTGTCGCGATGATGCCGATAGGAATATCGCGCTGCGGGTTCTTGGCCTCTTCCGCTGCAGTCGAGACGGAATCGAAGCCGATATAGGTGAAGAAAATGATGGAGCCGCCGGTAAGCACACCCGACCATCCTTCGGGAATGAAGGGATGGTAGTTCGCGGGATGAATAAAACGCATGCCGACGAACACGAACGCCAGGATGGCGGCGATTTTCAGCAGCACCATCACGTTGTTGGTCTCGGCCGATTCGCGGATGCCGCGCACCAGTACGACGGTGAGGATAATCACGATGAGGAACGCGGGAATGTTGAAGCCGAAGTGCCAGCCGGGCGAATAGAGCACGTTGCCTTGCAGATCGGTGAGGCCGCCGGGCAGATACGCGGGCGTGATCCAGCGCAGCGCGGGGTGCCAGCCGAACCACTGGAAGGTCGCGGCCATGTGGGCGGCGAAGCCGACGCTGACGGCCATGTTGCTGACCGCGTATTCCAGGATGAGGTCCCAGCCGATGATCCACGCGATCAACTCGCCCATGGTTGCGTAGGTGTAGGTGTAGGCACTGCCGGCGATGGGGATCATTGACGCCAGCTCGGCGTAACACAGCGCGGTGAATCCGCAGACGATCGCGACTAGTATCAGCGACAACGCAAGTGCCGGGCCAGCGCCGGGGCGTCCCAGCGTGGCCGAGTGATGCACGATGTAGTCGGCGAGCGGCGCGTTGAGGATGGACGAGGTATCGAATTTCTGTCCGGCGATAGCGGTGCCGATGACGGTGAATATGCCGGAGCCGATGACCGCACCGATGCCCAGCGCGGTCAGCGACCACGGCCCGAGCGTCTTCTTGAGCCGATGTTCCGGCTCCTCCGACTCGGAGATCAGCTTGTCGATGGACTTACACGCGAAGAGTTGATTCGCCAGGTGGACGCTCCCTCACCCCATCACGTCCAAAGGCGACGTCGCGGGGCCCCGGCTCCGAGGAGTACGGGAATCGGCTTGGTGAATTCAAACAGAAACGCAGGCGGAAGGGCAAGTCGGGCGAAAGAGCGCCCTAACTCGCGCGCAACGGCCCGGGATGTGCGACGAAGTGGTGAGAAAAGTCGGAATCGACAGCCAAGGCTTCCCGGATTCCGAGTTTCTCCATCACAACGAAGCTCAGACAATCAACGAAGCTGTACTTCTTGTCGGTATAGCGCCTGAAGTAGTCAAACGCAGTGCGTTCCTCCTCAGGAGTAGCCCAGTAGATTCCCGCCAGTTCCTGGCTATAAAGTTGATTGCCGACGTTTGACGGCAGCACTGTGCCCAAGGCGGCGCGACAAGGTGATGGTCTCAGCGACGACGTGGTTCGTCGTTATGATTGTGGCATCTCTGAAGGAGCGAAGCACTTCGACGACACGCTCATGCTGGGCGTCTGTGGTTGAAACCAACGCAAATATGAAACCGGTGTCGAGAAAGATCACGGCTTCGATCGATCCCAACCATACAAATAGAAATCGTGGTCCTCTGCCATGTCCTTGGGGGCGTCCTTGACCAAGCCAATAAGACCTTGCGCAGCCTCCCATGCGTCACGACCCTGGCGATTTATGGCCGCCGTCGACGGAAGCAGCACCTCAACCTCGGTGTGCTCGGGCAATTCCACAGGTTCTATAGGCTTAAAAACGCCATTTTCGTACGTGGCTTTAACACTCATACAAGCACCTGTCACATTCTAAATCCGAGTAAGGTCTACCTCCAAACTCCGCACGGAAAGCTATTTTCCTGGCGCCAGTGTCTCCAGGAAGTGGTCGTCGATCATGTGGAAGAGGTGATCGCGCGCGGCCTTGCCGGCGATGCCGTGCGTCTTGCCGGGATACATCATCAGCTGAAACTGCTTGCCCGCATCGATGAAGTTGTTGACCATCTGAATCGTGTTCTGCATGTGCACGTTGTCGTCACTGGTGCCGTGCACTTCCAGCAGCTTGCCCTTGAGGTCGGCAGCGAAGTTTACCGGCGAGCTATCGTGATAACCCTTTTCGTTGTCTTTCGGCAAGCCCATGTAGCGCTCGGTGTAGATGGAGTCATAGAGCAGCCAGTTGGTAACGGGCGCGACCGCGACCCCGCTCTTGAACAGGTCACTGTGTTCCATGGCGTAGAGGGTGAAGTAGCCACCATAGCTCCAGCCCCAGAAGCCGATGCGGTTGCCGTCGAGTTGCGGGAACTGTTGCAGCGCCTGCTTGATGGCGGCGATCTGGTCGGCGAGTTCAATGGGCCCGAGGTTGTGCTTGATCGGCATTTGGAAAACCTTGCCGCGATTCGCCATGCCGCGATTGTCGACGTGCAACACGGCGAACCCCTGCCGCGCAAGAACCTGGTCGAAGAGATCGCCGCCCAGCCATGCGTTGCGAATGGTCTGCGCGCCGGGACCGCCGTAGGGATTCACGATGAGCGGCGCTTTGCCGTTGGCAATCATGGGTCCGCCTTCCGGCGGTAGCAGGATCGTGCCCTGCAGCGTGGTGGCGCCGTCGGCGGCTTTGAACTCCACGAACTTCGGCGTGAGCAGGTTATAGGCTTCCACGCTACGCGCCTTCCAGAATGAATTACAGCTTCCGTCCACGCTGCATACCGACACCGTCGGCGGCGTAGTCAGCGCGGAATAGTTGTCGACGTAATACTTCGTGTTTTTGGGATCGAAGTCGGCGCGATGCGTGCCATCCTGCGACGAGATGCGATGCAGGTTCTTGCCATCCAGGCCGACGCCGTATTCATTACGCTGCCGCCAGTCGTCGTCGTTCGCCGAGAAATACACGATGCCCTGCTTTTCGTCGATGCCGTCGACGCTTTCCACCTCCCAGTCGCCCTGGGTGAGCTGCGTGGTCAACTCGGCCGGGCCACCCAGCGGGTCTTCCTTGCGGAAGTGATACAGGTAAATGTGATTGTGGCCGTCGCGCGTGCTGGTCCAGAGGTAGCCGCCGCCTGCGGGTAGCAGCTTGAAATCGACTTCGGGATGCATGTCGATCCATGCGTCTGTGGTCTCGGTCATCATCTGCTGCGATTTGCCGTTGTCGATATCGACGAAGTACAGCACCATGCGGTCCTGCACGCGGTTAAGCACCATGGCCCAAATCACGCTATTGTTGACCCAGCCGAAGCGCGGAAGCAGCACGTCAGGATCGTTGCCGAGGGGGAGCGCGCCGCTGTTGGCGGGCGTGGAGAGCCACTTGATCTTGCCGCCACCGGTGCTGGTCACCGCCAAGCGCACGCCGGGGTTAGGATCGCCGGGCTGCGGAAACTTCTCGTGATCGACGGTTGCGTGTACACCCAGCCAGTCGGTGATGGGATAAGTCGGCACATCCTTCTCATTCATCTGCAGGAAGACAATGTGCTTGCCGTCGGGTGACCAGAAATAATTGCTGCGTGAATACAGCTCCTCTTCGTACACCCAGTCGACTTCGCCGTTCAGCAGATCGTCGCTGCCGTCTTTCGTCAGCTCGCGCTCGCCGCCTTCATTGATCGGGCGCACATACAGGTTGTGTTTGCGGATGTAGGAAATGCGATCGCCGTTGGGCGAGAACTTGGGATCGGCGCTCTCATCGTTGCTAGACGTAACTTGGACGGCAGTGCCGCTATCGAGGCTGTAGTACCAGAGCTGGCCCAGCGAGTCGAAGAGCAAGTGCTTGGAGTCGGGCGCCCAGTGATACGCGGCGATGGAGTAGCGCTGCGCGTTCTCCTTCTTGCGTTCGTCCTTCATGGAAGTGGTGGGCGGAGCAAGCGAAGCGAGCTTGCCGCTGGCGACCAATACGGCCGATTTGCCGGTTGCGACATCGACGTAGTAGAGCTCACCGTGCTGGCCCGTGTCGTCGCGCTGCACGAAAGAAACTTTGGTGCCGTCGGGACTCCACTGCACGTTCTCCGGACCGCGGCCCAGAATGCCGCCGGGCTGGAACAGGTCTTCGATGGTGAGCTGCTTTTCACCTTGCGGCGCAGGGGTTGCGGGCACCGTAGTTTGTGCGAAGAGCAGAGACGATGAGGCAGCGAAGAGAACGATCACGAGACGAGCTTTCACGTTGGCTCCCGAACCGAAGTTTGCTGCGGAAAAGTTTATATCAGGAGAGCTGGAAGAATGCGGCACTCGTCCGTCGATCCGATCCGGGTGCCCCGTTCTAGCCGTGGGTGGGCTAGGGCGGGAAAGGTCGACGATATTGCGAAAATGCCCCGCCCTAGCCAAAACGAAGGCTGGAACGGGACACCCCTGTTTCGCTGAAGAGGAACGGGCTGCCTTAGTGCGCGATCTGATAGATCCGCAGCAATTCGACCAGGACCACGAAGATTCCGACGCCGAAGTACAGATTGCGCGCGGTTTCGGTGCTCATGGCGGCAGGCAGCGGCAGGCCACGCTGGCGAAAAACCAGCACCAACGATCGCTCGCGGTCGAGGATGAAATCTGCGATGCGCCGGTGGCAGGCGGCGATCATCAGGCCAAGAAGAAGTCGCGCAAATTCGAGTGGCATGGAGAAATGGTAAGCTGCCTCGCAACCGTCGCTCAATAGGCCGAAAACCTTAATCCACGATCGCCAGCCGCCGATTTGGCGCGGGGTTTCGCGTGCTAGAATCCAAGCAGTCTTCATGCATCCCGATATTCAAAAGCTGATTGAACTGCAACAAGTCGACTCGCGCATCGCTGCGCTGCGGAGTGAAATCGCAGCGCTTCCCAAGGAAGTGGCGAAAATCGAGGCCAAACTGGCCGGATCGAAAACCAAAGTCGAAGCCGCCGAGGCCGCGATCAAAGCCGACGACGGCGCCCGCCGCAAGCATGAGTCCGACATCAAGGACCAGCAGGAAAAAATCAGCAAATATCGCGACCAGTCGCTCAAAGTCAAAACCAATCAGGAATACAAAGCGCTGCTCACGGAGATCGAGCACGCGGAAAAAGAGATAGCGAAGCTCGAGGACAAGATCCTCGAGATCATGGTCGCGGCCGACGCGCGTAAAGACACGCTGAAGCAGGCTGAAGCGGCACTGAAGGCCGATACGGCGGAGAACGAGAAAGAGAAAGAGCACGCGCGCAAGCAGACCGCGGAAGACGAGAAAGAGCTGGCGGATCTGGCCGCCCACCGCAAGGAGCTGCGCTCCGGAGTTGCCGAGGAGACCTTGACACATTACGATCGCGTGCTTAAGCTGCGCGGTTCGGTTATGGCGGCGGTTTATGAAGACGAGAGCTGCTCGGCGTGCCGCGTCCGGCTCCGTCCGCAGGTGTTCCAGGACGTGATGAGCAACGAGCAGATCGTGACCTGTTTTTACTGCAACCGGATACTGTACTTTGTTCCGCCTCCGCCCAAGGAGGAAGAGCCGAAGAGCAAGAGCGCAGCGGTTGCCAAGGGTGAAGATCAAGTGGCGGCGGATCCGCAGTCATCAGAACAAGCTCAGGGTTGACGAGGCTCCCACACAGTACAGCCTTAACGAAGCACCTCGATAGGACACTCCTTTACGTTCCCACGGCCTGCGCCATAGCTTTCTTCGGCTGCGGAGGTGCGAGCGCGTGTCCCAACCTGCGACCGTACTCGATCAGCGGCTCTTCCAGCAGATGATAACTGGCAACTGCGGCAACTCCGGTGAATGCCAGGCTGGCCGCAATCGTCAGCCACGTCGGCCCCGTCATCCCGTCGAAGCAGTAGTAAATCGCGATCAGGTGAAACAGGTAAATGCCGTATGAGTACTTGGCGATCGCAGCCGAGACGCGCCGGACGATTGGCGCCTGTACTTCGCGGAACAAGGGAACGGCCAAGCCTAAGGCGAGGCACTCGGCCCACCCCGCGCCCCGGGGATCAAACCACTGGTATGCCAAATACGCGGCGATTACGAAGACCGGCCAAATGAACCATGGCAGCTTGGGCGTCCAGCGCGCGAGCAGCACGTAGGCGATGATGCCGGGCACGAAGCAGGGCGCGAATCGCACGACGTTGTGCGGCCCGGTCATCCAGGGATGAAACCACGCCAGTGGGACCAGCGCCGCCCAGATTAGCAGCAGGTTGCGGAGCGGATGCGCGGTGCGAGTCACCAGGAACAGCAACGGCAGCAGGATGTACATCTGCACTTCGATGGGCAGGCTCCACAGCGGCGCCAGCGCCATGGGTGAGTGCGTCAGGTTCATGGTGAGTGCGAAGTTGGAGAGCAGGTTGAAGCCGCCCAGCCACGCCCACTCGCGCGCCGGGTTCGAGGGGATGTGCAGAACGGTGACCAGTCCCACAACGAGGATCGACAACGGATAGATGCGGAAGAAACGCCGGATGTAGAAGTTCACGGCACCGCTGTTGCGCTCCATCGACATCATCAGAACCAGGCTGGTGTGCACGAAGAAGATGAGCACGCCGAACTGTCCCAGTCCGCTGACCCGCCGCTCGGAGAAGTAGCCGTATTCCAGGATGTGGTGACAGAACACCATGAGTACGGCCATGGCGCGCAGTACATCAAGATTGGCGGAGTTCCTGGACATCGGAGGCTTGGCCCACAGCGGAGGGAGCGCCTACACTTTACCGTAAAGCGAAGCCATGCTCAATTGAGAATGGACCACCCTCGTCATCGAGTACCTGGGCGTGCTACAGCGATTTAAGCAGAGGATGTGGTCGTGAGCTGAAGGGATTGCAAACCGTAACCCCACCCCAGTGAAAGCCGTCATGCAGATCTTCAGATAGCAGAATGCGGCACTGTGCCTCGTCGGCGGCAGAAAGGATGATGGAATCCCAGATGGCAAGATGATGACCGACGGCGAGGTCCATCGCTGCCGAAAAACTCGTGCCGGAACTCGCGGCGATATCAGCCATTTCTTGCCAGGCGCGAACCGCATCGCGAGCTCGGGCAGCGGTTCGACCAGCCTTTCTTACCAAAACATAAAAGAGTTCACCGAGCGCCTGTACCGGGATCACCAGGTCCGATGCTTCGACTTTTCGTATAACGTCGAGCGCAGCCTGTTTGCGCGACACGCCATTTACGCCTTCGGCATACACCAGAATGTTGGTGTCCAGTGCGACTCTCATCCAACACCCTCGTAAAGCTCGTCTCGTTTCCACGGGCCGATGTCGACAACCCTTTGACGCTCAAGTCTGGCCAAGAGCCTGGCTTTGGCGGCTTCTTTGCGTTTCATGGATTCCGCGAAAGGAACGATCTTGGCCACAGGCCGGCCGTGGCTGGTCACAACGTAACTGTGGCCATCGCTAACCTCGCGCAGTATGCGGGAGAATTGCCGGTTGGCTTCGGCTGCTGAGATGTTTTTGGTCATTAGAATAAAATTGTAGTGATATTACCTATAAGGTTCCTCAAATGAGAATACCACGAGAGAACAATCCGCAACCTTCCGGCTCGCGCCAAGCTGCGATGCCAGCCATCGTCGGGTTGCGCAAGCACCGCCCGGAGTTTTGCGATGCGGGGAAATATGTGAGCCTATTGCGCCGAGGTAACCGTCTCGACAGACTTACCAGACGTGACTAGAGCGCGCCCGCCCTACGCCTTGCCTCCGTGCAGCCACTGTTGAATCATGGGGATGATCTGCTGCCACCAATTGCCCTGCCAATTCACTTTTCTCTGGGGCAACGTATGAATCTTGGCGAGGCATTCATCGGCCTTTGCGAAATCGCCCGTCGCGCGATAGATGGCAGCCATATTCTGCAGCGTGGAAGTGCGCTGCTCGGAGTTCCATGCGTCGGCTAAAGCACGGTTGTAATAGTCCAATGCCATGGGGAAGTTGCCGTGGATATGCTCGTAGTCGGCAATCGCGGTCTCGATGAAGGGATCGTGCCGCTCCCATTTCGACGCCTGGAAGAAGTGCTGCACCGCGGCATCATGCTGGCCGTCGGCGTCGAGCGCCGCGCCCCAAAACCACTCCGCCTTCCAGTTGCCGGTGGTCACCTGCGCCGAGTGCGACCACAACGTGATGTCGTCGGACCAATATCCGATCTGGTGATAGGTAACCATCGCGAATGCCGCCAGAGCTGCGACGGCCATGGCGGGCAGCAGCGCTTTCGGCAGGTGCCGCTCGGCAGCCAAATCGGCCAAGCCCCAGCAGGCCATGATGAACAGCCCGATGAAGGAGAGATAGGCATAACGGTCGGCCATTCCCTGAACGTCGGCCTGAATCAGGCCGATCATGGGAATAAGCATGATGAGGAACCATACCCAGCCCACGATGAGATATCGGCGTTGCCGCTCGCGCCAGACCCAGGCGCTGATCAGCAACAGAACCGCGCACGCAGTTCCCCATTGCCAGAAGCGCAGGGTGGCTCCGGGATGCGGATAGTACAGAGCAAGATCGGTGGGCCAGACCGCCTTGCGCAGGTAGCGCGTGTAGGAGACGACCGCGTTCTCCAGGCGCGCCCACAGCGGCCATCCCTGTGCGGTTTCGCCAACATGCTGCGCCAGCACCGTGGCTCCCGCATCGACGATGCAGATGAAGAAGAGCGGAAACTTTTCCAGCAGCAATCGCCACGGGCTGGTTTGTCGCTCTTCGCCACTCGCCGTTCGCTCTTCGCCAGAAATGGCAGGCGGGCTGTTCTGGCCAAAAGCGAATCGCGAAGAGCGAACAGCGGCAGGCGTAGAGCGGAAAGCGAATCTTTCGAGCGGCCAGTAATCCCAGGCCAGCAGCACCAGCGGCAGCATGATGATCTGCGGCTTGCTCATCAGGCCTAGAACAAAAAGCGTGGTCATCGCACCGTAGCGCAGGATGCCGGGCTTAGTGGCGTACCACTGGTAAGCGCCGAGCGCCAGCAGGCAAAACAGGCTGCTCAGCAGGGTCTTGCGTTCGGCGATCCACGCCACCGACTCGACATTGAGCGGATGGAGTGCGAACAGCGCGGCCACCATCAGACTGCGCCAGGTGTAGCCGGTCGCGCGCTTTAGCACCCAGAAGAGCAGCACGGCATTCAGCGCGTGCAGAAAAATATTTTCGTCATGATGCCCGGCGGGATCCATGCCAAACATCTGGATGTCGAGGGCATGCGACATCCATGTCAGGGGATGCCAGTTTCCGGCATAACCGTGGGTAAGCGCCCAGAATGCGGTGCTCGTGGTCAGGCCGTCGGCGATGTGTGGGTTTTGGGTAACGTATTTGGGGTCGTCGATGCTGGCAAAAGGGTGATCGTGCACCGGGGAATAGACCGCAGCCGTGACCACAAACAGCAGCACGCTCAAGGCAACCGAGCGCAGCAGGGAATCTCTGGTTAGAAAACTGGCCTTGGGTTGAGTCACGGGTTGGGTTTGGACACCGACGGACAACAAAGGTTCCCCCTTGTGAACGCGAAGAGTATATCTGAATTCGCGGCCGGCTAAGCTGCCGGAACGGGCGGCGGGTAGCCGCGATAATCGAATCACTGGTTTTCAATCAGGCGACGTGTTGCTGGGATTGTCGGTGCGTTGTGCAATCGCAATTCTTCGCGCGGCGCTGTCGGGCACGGGGATTGGCCGCTGCCACAGCCATCGATCGCCGACTAGACGACGGGCGGCTTCGAGCTGTTCTTCTCCGATAAGAAGACAGAGCACCCCATGCTCGCCCGCGAGATCTGCCGCGACCGGCAACACGCGTTCAAACTTCTCGACGGCACGAAGGGTGACAACGTCGGCTGTCGCCTTCCATTGCTCGGCGCGGCCGCAGAACACAGCGACATCCTTGAGCTCGAGCATGCGGACGACCTCGCGCAGGAAGGTCGCTTTCTTGTTCTGCGATTCGATCAGAGTCAGATCGATCTCCGGCAGTAGCAGCTTGATCGGAATGCCGGGAAAACCTGCACCCGAGCCGACATCGGCCAAGGTTTTCGAGCTTTCGAGATGCCGTTTCAGTGCTCGCCCTGCGAACAGCGACTCGCCGAAATGCCGGCGCACGATCTGCTCGGGATCACGCACGGCGGTGAGGTTGATGCGAGCGTTCCAGCGCAGAAGCAGGTCGAGATAGAGCTGCAACTGACTAACAAGTTTGGGAGCAGGCTCAGAATCGGCCAGGAAGGGCCGCAGCAGGTCGGCGAGGCGAGCGCTGTTCATCAACTGTCAATCCAGGTCACGGTATCGAGAATAGCTTCCAGCCTTCGGCATTGAGGTTGAAGATGAAATCGATGAGCTTGTCGTTCGGGCACTGCTTGTTCTCGATTCGGGCAACCAGTATCGCCTGCTGCACGCCGCCGCGGGTCACCTCGCTGGCCGCGGTGTGTACTTTTTCCGAATGGGTCAGCAATTCCCGGTAGGAGCATGCCCGCTGTACGTTGTCCAACTGGATCGGGGCATCAATGCAGGAGGAATCGAAGAGCTTGCAGTACAGGCCGTGATGAAAGCGCAGTTGCCGCTCGGCTTCGTCGTGGCTCACATGCTGCGGGTTCGCGCCGACGTTGACGCCGCCTTCGGGAATATAAGCGAGAATCACGTCGCTATCGCCGGAGCGCAACGCGGAGAAGAACTTCTGCTCCAGCGCGCTCACCGGCTCATGACTCGACGACTTGCCGGTCTCCGTTGTCGATTGTGCGGCGGCGGCCACGCCGAGAGCCGCAGCTATCGCCACAACCAGAGCGCAGTCGCGAACTCCAAGCCTCACTGGCCCGCCTTGGCGCGTTTGGCTTTGGTCTTCTTGGCGGCCGACGTCTTGACCGTTTTCGCACTCACCTTCTTAGAAGACTTGGCGCTCGACTTCTTGACGGCTTTCGCACTCGCCCGCTTGGCCGCAGGTGATTTCGCTTTGCTGGAGGCCAGCTCCTGCCGCCGCTTCTTGGGCAACCGCTCCCACACAAGCCGGTACGACTCAGCCAGTAGTTCGCGCAATTCGGAGTCGGGGAGAGTATCGAGCTGCTCCAGGGCGACCCACTGCGCGCGCGCCATATAGGGCGCGGGACGAACCCCCGGCCGCTCGCAGAGCTCTGCGAATGTCTCCGGACGACATTTGAAGGAGAGCCGCACGGCAGCAGGTTCCAGCGGCGTCACGGCGAAAAGTTTGCCATCAATCTTGAAGCAAAGGTCGTACCCCCACTGAATGTTCTCGGTGGTATGGGGGAACTCCAGGCAAAATCGCCGCAGTGCATCAATATCCATCGGTCTTCTCCGGCGAAGCGACTACGGCTGCGGCCACTCGCGCCTCATCACGGCTTTCGTATAAGCCAGACGAAACCCGCGACGCTCCATGTTACGCTGCGATCCACTGCCGGGATGTGTGCTGACCACGGCGTACTCGCAACCAGCCTTCGCCGCTTCATGCAGGCGTTGCGCGATGAGCGCGGTTTGTACGCCGCGACGTCGATACGGCGCCAGAGTTGCCGTTCCGAACAGCGCAGCGATACGCGCTTCCGGGATGATGCGTCCGCCGCAACCGCCAACCACCTTACCTTCGATGCGCGCCAGGAAAGGAAGTGCGCCGGGCAGCGCGGCGAATCCCCCAAACACGTCTTCGGCCACTGAGATGTCCTGGGAAAAGCCCTCCGCGATGCTGTTCATCCACGGTTTTACCGTTTCCGGAGTAACACGTTCGATGGCTACGCCGGAAGGAAGAGTGAACGGCTCTTCGGGACTGATGCGGCGAACCAACACCGAGTTGAACTCCGCGATAGCGTAGCCTCGGCGGCCAAGCTCGGCGCGCAGCGATTCCTCAGCTAACGGCGACACCACAATGGTTGACGCAACTCCGCGACTGCGAAAGAACTCTTCGACGCGATCGACGTCGCCAGCTGTGACTTCACCGTAGAGCCCCATGCCGACCATCTGATTGGCGGGATAGGTCACGCCGCCGAAGAACGCGATGCCTCCCGCGACATGCTCGGTGGCAATGGGATCGGCTGGGCTGAACTCGTGAAGCGCCTCGTAGCAGTCGGGGAAGATCATCTCCGCCATCTCCAGACGGCGGGCGAACTCCAGATCGACGAAGTCGGGGAGGGTTTGCACGGCAGAGGCGACGCTGTCCGGCATGCGATTACTGCGCCTTCAGTGCCGCGAGGATGCGGTCGAAGTCTTCCAGCGAGGTGTACTCAATCTGGATCTTACCGCGGCCATGGCGGTCGTCGATGGTGACGCGAACGCCCAGTGCACGCTGTAAGGCACTCTCCGCTTCGCGGACGTTAGGGTCGACGACGCGCTCTTTCACAATTTTGGGATGAGGATGTGTCAGCGCTGTGACTGTGTCTTCAGTCTGGCGGACAGAAAGTCCTTCCTCAACGATTTTCGCGGCCACGCGTTCGATCTCTCCGGGCGACGGCAGCGGCATGAGTGCTTTGGCGTGGCCGAGGCTGATCTGGTCCTGCTCCAGCATGCCTTGCACAGCCACAGGAAGCCTGAGCAACCGCAGGAAATTGGAAATCGAAGAGCGATCGGATCCGGTGCGAATCGACATCTGCTCCTGGGTCAACCCGAACTCTCTCGCCAGCCGTTCGTATGCGCGCGCCTGCTCCATCGGGTTCAGGTCCTCGCGCTGCAGGTTCTCGATGATGGTCATCTCCATCGCCTGCTCGTTCGAGACCTGACGAACAAGAGCGGGGAGGGTAGTGAGGCCGGCCAGGCGCGAGGCTTGCCAGCGGCGCTCGCCGGCAATCACCTGATAACGGCCATCCGGCGCCGGACGCACCAGGATGGGCTGCATCACGCCTACCGACCTGATCGAGGCGGCCAGCTCTTCCAGTGCCGCAGGGTCGAGCGTCGCCGTGCGCGTCTGGTAGGGATTGTGATCGAGCTGGTCGAGCGGGATGTGAAGGATCTCGTCGCCGTCGCCTTTCGGCGGCATGGAAATCGGCGCGGGTGCGTGCACCACATTCCGCGAGGGCAGCAGGGTTTCCAATCCGCGGCCAAGCACTTTGCGTTTGTCGGTGGTCGTGGTCATGAGAGATCAGAGAGACGTTTCGCGACCAGAGCTGCGCAGCAGCGGAAAGCGTGCTGAGGGTCTGCCCTAATCGTTACACTGGACGCAATCTTGCACATTATAGGCCCAGCCTGCATAGATGTAAGCCGGTTCCTGCTGTGGAAAACGCGCCTGGATTGAGCGATCTCACGTCAGTGCGGCGCAGTACGCGGTCGGTTGGCCTTTCCACTACGCGAGGTATAATCTCCCGGCAAACCGGAAGTAGAGAACAGGGCTATCGTCAAAATGGAGTTGTTGGGTTCGATGCGCCGGCGCTCGCTGCTTGCCACCCTTCTCTTATTCATCCTTATCGTGGCGGTCTATTGGCCGGTGCACACCCATGGCTACATGGGAGCGGATGACTACTTCTATGTAGTTGACAACGTTCACGCCCACAACGGTTTGAACTGGCCAACCGTGAAATGGGCGTTCACCGCCATGGACATGGTGAACTGGATTCCGGTCACCTGGCTTGCCCACACAGTTGACTACAGCCTCTTCGGCGTCGACGCTGCGGGACATCACATGGTGAACGTGATTTTGCATGCATTGGCCGCAGTGTTGTTGTTCTGGATGTTGAAAGGCGCCACTGGCTTTGCGGGACGCAGCTTCATGGTGGCCGCGCTTTTCGGGTTGCACCCCATCAACGTAGAGCCGGTGGCCTGGGTGGCAGAACTAAAAACCGTCCTCAGCATGATTTTTCTCGTGCTGGCCCTGGCGGCGTATCGCTGGTACGCAGCGAGACCCGGCATTGTCCGCTACTCCGCCGTTGCGCTCCTGTACTGTCTGGGGCTCATGGCCAAGTCGCAGATCGTCATGCTGCCGGTGCTCCTGCTGCTGTGGGATTACTGGCCGTTGGACAGGACTGCTTTTGGCTTTTCACCCTTCGCTCTCCGCCAAAGCCTTCCCGCCGGCCATTCTGGCGACGAGCGGATAGCCAGGAGCGAACCGCCATCCTCGCTCGTAAGGCGAATCCTGCAGAGCAAATGGCGGTTGCTGCTGGAGAAGGGTCCGCTGTTCTTCATCGCGTTGGTGGACGCAGTCATCACGCTTCACGTTCAGGGAGTGGCCCGTCCGGAATATTGGCAATATACCTGGTCGATCCGTCTGCAGAATGCGGCGGTAGCGTATGTCCGCTACATTGGCAAAGCGCTGTGGCCGGAATGGCTGTCGATCTACTACCCCCATCCCGGTAACACGCTGCCGTGGTGGCAGGTCGCGGGAGCCTGCGTGCTGCTGGCCGCGATCACCGTGCTAGTGTTGGCGGCGCGAAGGCGGCGATATTTGGTCGTAGGCTGGTTCTGGTTTCTGATCAGCCTCTTTCCCATGAGCGGCATTCTGCACTTCGGCGACCAAGCCATGGCCGACCGCTACGCTTATCAGCCTTTCGTGGGACTGTTCATTATGTTCTGCTGGGGTGTGACCGAGTGGGGTCAGTGGATTCATCTTCCAAAAGCGGCGCTGAGGGGCGCGGCCGTCGTTGTTCTGGCTGCTTTGGCCGTAGTGACCCGCCATCAGGTCAATCTTTGGGGCGACAACATTACTCTCTGGTCACACGCTTTGGAGATCTCGAAGGACAGTCCGGCAAGCGAGGACATGCTCGCGTTTGATCTGATCGACAGCGGACGAAAGGCAGAAGCGTTGCAACATTTCCGCAGAGCGGCGAGCCTGGACCCAACGGATCCGTCCGCCAATCTGCAAATTGCCTTCTATGAGCATCAGTTTGGCGATCTGCGCCGGGCCGCGGAATATTATGAGAAGGTCGTGCACACCCCGCGCAGCAACGATTCCGAGAGGCGCCGGGCGCTCATCAACCTGGGACATGTGTACGGCAAACTCGGCGATCCCACTCGAGCCCGCGAGTGCTTCGAATCGGCCGCAAGAATTCCTGAGGAGCAACCGGCGTATCGCTAAAACCTAGCTTGCCGTCGCCGCTTGCGCAGCGGGATTGAACCCCACCAGCTTCATCGCGCGTTGCGCTTCGCGGCCTTTCATGAAGTGTTCCCAGATGAATTGGGTGCGGTAGTTCTCCACCATCAGCATGCTGATGCCCTGATCGATGCCGAGCACATCCACGTCGGTCCACTTGGTGCGCGGGTCGAACGCATCGACGAAGCCGTAGCGCTTCCACGCGCGTCCACTGTACTTGTTGTACAGGTTGGTCAGTACGGCAATGGTTTCTTTCGGCAGGAATGGCGTCGAGCCTGCTGTGGCGCAGGGCACTACCGTCCCGTCGATGCGTCCGATCTCCGGCGGCCCACCCCAGGCCTGGTATCCCCAACGCGAATCGGAGGCGGTGATGCCCCAGGTATTGTCGTCGTAATCGGGGAAGCGCCAGCGGACCGAGAGGCAGAACAGCTTGTGGGCGTAGGTCGCGATGGCCGAGTTCTGAAAATAATTGGCGTACTGGTCGCGCACATTGCGGAAATCGAACCACGCGTGCGAGTACTGATGCACGAACAGCGGGTCGGCAGCGCTGATGTAGCTGTAGCCTTCGAACTCCATCATGGGACGCGAAAAGTCGTTCCATGAAGAGGGCGGGATGCTGAAGGCCGGCGCACCGATAGCCAGCAGATACATCATCATCAGCTCGCAATAAACGTCCCAGCGCGCGCCGATGAATTTATACTCCGGCGTCCAACCGAGGGCGAAGGTCGTGCCGCCATTCAGCATCCAGCGCCAGTTGATGCGCCGGTAGATGGCGTTGGCCAGAGCTGTGATCTTTTCGTTGTCGAAGTATTGCCGCGCCATCAGCACGCCGCAGAGCAGGATGGTGGTATCGATGGGCGAAATCTCCGACAGCCGTGCGCGCTTGCCGGTATCGACGTCGAGGAAGTGATAGAAGAAGCCGTTGACCTGCTCCGCATGATTCAGCAGAAAGCTGAGCGTGGTGACCACGCGCGCGCCGATCTGGTGCGGCGGCAGGTAGCCGCGTTTGTGGCCGATGCAAAGCGCCGCCAGTCCGAATCCGGTAGCGGCGATGCTGGCGACGCGTCGCGGGTCGGGGCCGCCGTCGGCGAGGGCGCGATCACGGACCAACCCGGTATGCTGGCCGGCTTCCGTCCAGAAGAAGTCGAATGCCCGGCTGACCATCTGCTCCAGCAGTTCGTCCTGGCTGAGCTGCTCCTCCGGAGGCAAGGCTTGGTGGAGATGCCTGGACGCTGCGCCAAGCAACTCGCTCGTCGCCAATGGCAGGGTCAAAGCCCCCTTGCCCATCAGTGAGAGCAGTTCGCGGCGCGTCAGAGTTGTTCGGCGAGGACGCAATAGATCGGAAAAGGGACTCAAGGGCACGGACCATCCGCGCCCTCAAGCTTAGCGGTTATAAGAATGTCGCAGCGATCCGTCATACCTGCCGGTTCGCATACAGCACTTCTTGAAATCTGAGGTTTGAACCGCACGGGCAAAGGTCGTTCCTGCCGAGTTTCTCACGCAGCTCTTTATCGCCGTGCACTATGCGAAAAGCCGCGCTTGACTTTGGTTTCCGACGGGAACCCTTTGCGTCGCTTGCTGCTTGGCTCGTAGAGAAATTCGTTGTTCACGTGAGTCTCTCCTTCGTAATGGATTTGCCCGTCACATCACGAGGGGTGAGGCTCGATTCAATGTTATCGCAATTGGCGAAACTGAGGTGCGGTGCGAGCAACGTGCCGGAGGCCGGACGCTTCGGCTGTTAGAATCGATGCAGAGTACGCGCCTCCCCATGGATCCATCACTCATCCGAAATTTCGCCATCATCGCCCATATCGATCATGGGAAGAGCACGCTTGCCGACCGCCTGCTCGAACTCACCGGATCGCTGACGGCGCGCGAGATGCAGGCGCAGGTGCTCGACGCCATGGACCTGGAGCGCGAACGCGGCATCACGATTAAAGCCCATTCCGTGCGTATGATGTATCCCGCGGCCGACGGCCAGACGTATCAGCTCAACCTGATCGACACGCCCGGGCACGTCGATTTCAGCTACGAAGTTTCGCGCTCGCTGGCCTCCTGCGAAGGCGCTCTGCTGGTAGTCGACGCGTCGCAAGGCGTCGAGGCGCAGACACTTGCCAACGCCTACATTGCCATCAACAACGGACTGGAAATCATTCCCGTCATCAACAAAATCGATCTTCCCAGCGCCGACATCGAGCGCACCAAAGAGATGATTGAAGGCGCGGTCGGGCTCGACGCCTCGAATGCACTGTGCATCAGCGCCAAGACCGGGCAGGGCGTGCCTGACGTGCTGGAGGCAATCGTCAAGCGAGTGCCACCGCCGGTTGGCCGTGGGGCGAATCAACTTCAGGCGCTGATCTTCGACTCATGGTTCGATTCCTATCGCGGTGTAGTTGTGCTGGCGCGCGTCATTCAAGGGACGATCAGCAAGGGCCAACGCATTCGCCTCATGTCAAACGGCCGCACTTTCGATGTGGAGACGCTCGGCGTACTAACGCCCAAACCGGTTGAGATTGACGAGCTATCAGGCGGTGAGGTCGGCTTCCTCATCGCCAACATCAAGAACGTCGCCGACACCAAGATCGGCGACACCATCACCGACGACCACAATCCCGCCATCGAGCCGCTGCCCGGCTTCGAGGAGCTCAAGCCGATGGTCTTCGCCGGGATCTACACGGTTGATGCCCACGAGCACACGCTGTTGCGCGAAGCGTTGGAGAAGCTGCGGCTCAACGATTCGTCGTTCTTCTTCGAGCCGGAGAGCTCAGTCGCGCTGGGCTTCGGTTTTCGCTGCGGCTTTCTAGGCCTGCTGCACATGGAGATCATCCAGGAGCGGCTGGAGCGCGAGTATAACCTCAACCTGATCACCACTGCTCCCAGCGTGCGCTACAAAATCACGCTCACCGACAGCACTGTCGTCGAAGTCGACAACCCATCGCGTTGGCCCGATCCCAGCGAGATCGCCAAGATCGAAGAGCCGGTGATTTTGGCCACCATCCTCACCAACGAGGAATATGTCGGCGGCATTCTGAAGCTGGTGGAAGAGAAGCGCGGCAAGCAGAAATCGTTCGAGTACGTCAGCGCCACGCGCGTTATGTTGCAGTACGAGCTGCCGCTGAACGAGATCGTGCTCGACTTCTACGACAAGCTAAAGACGGTCTCGCGCGGCTATGCGTCGCTGGATTATCACCTCGCGGGCGCGTGGGAGTCGCCCATGGTGAAGCTCGACATTCTCGTCTCGGGCGATCCGGTGGATGCGCTATCGATCATCGTGCACCGCGACTTCGCCTACGACCGCGGCAAGGCGCTGGTCTCGAAGATGCGACAACTGATTCCGCGCCAGATGTTCGAAGTCGCCATCCAGGCGGCGATTGGCGCCAAGATTATCTCCCGCGAAACCGTAGCTGCCATGCGCAAGAACGTCATCGCCAAATGCTACGGCGGCGACATCAGCCGCAAACGCAAGCTGCTCGAGAAGCAGAAAGAAGGCAAGAAGCGCATGAAACGCATCGGCCGCGTGGACATTCCGCAGGAAGCGTTTTTGGCCGTGCTCAGGGTTGGGGAGGATTAACCACAGAGACATAGAGGCACAGAGAACGTCGGAATCTCGAGCGCTTACTGAAGCTGGCACAGAAATCTCTCGAATTCCCTGAAATCTACTCTTGGCATTGAAGTACCAAGCGCGAACGTCATACGCCCCGGGCGGCAAATCTGTCCTTCGGCATTGAAGTACGAACGCGAAGGGCAGAGCGCCGTGGGCGCGGCGTCAGGATAGCCCAGCACGGAGCGAAGCGGAGTGCTGGGTGGGCGTGTAGACAAACCCAAGTCCCGTAGGGACGGCACTCTTTCTTATTGTCGGCTGAAGTCACAATCCGCACTCTCACCGCTGACGACGTGGAAGCCTACTGGCAATGCAGGCTGGAAGCGCTCGAACGCGATCCTGAAGCCTTTAGCTCGTCCGTCGAAGACCATCTGAAGCTCAGTCATGACCAGATTCGGCAACGCCTGACCGGCGATCCTGCCAACAACTTCGTGTTGGGAGTTTTTTCGAACGGCAAGCTGATGGGCACAGCCGGGTTCGCGCGCGAAACCCAGCCGAAGATGCGCCACAAGGGACACATCTGGGGCGTTTATCTGAATGCCGAACTGCGCGGTCAGGGCATCGGCCGACGGCTGATGCAAGCGGTGCTGGAACGCGCCACGAAGGTCCAGGGCGTCGAGCAAATCCTAATCAGCGTCACCATGACGCAGGAGGTCGCGATCGCGCTGTATCGGTCGCTGGGATTTGTCGCATGGGGCAAGGAAAGCAGGGCGCTGAAGGTCGGCGGTCGCTACATCGATGAGGAGTACATGGTGCTGAAGATGCGCTAAAGAGTGCACCTCATTCCGTGAGGCTGTGCCGCTCCGCGGCTCGTGTGAAATTTTGTACACTCACCCGGCGCTTACGCGCCGGGCTCACTTCATGCCGCCGCTGCGCGGCTGAATCTTCACGGGACAATCCACCTCGTACCCGGCGCGCCGCACGTGAGCTGGTCTTGCCCTTCTGTGCGTCTATGGTCAATTACAAAATGTACCGTGACAAATCCTGGTCCTTTACGATGTCGGTCAGCGTGTTCTTCACGTATTCGGCGTCGATCACCACGTGCTTTTCCTTCATGTCGGGCGCCTCGAAGCTGATCACGTCGAGCACCTTCTCCATGATGGTGTGCAGGCGGCGCGCGCCGATATTTTCCGTGCCTTCATTCACCCGGAACGCGAAGTTCGCCACTTCCTGTAGCGATTCCGGGGTGAACTCCAGCTTGATGCCTTCGGTGTCGAGCAGCGCGGTGTACTGCTTGGTCAGCGACGACTTCGGCTCGGTCAGAATCTTGATGAAGTCTTCGACCGTCAGCGATTGCAGCTCCACGCGAATGGGGAAGCGGCCTTGCAATTCGGGGATGAGATCGCTCGGCTTCGAAACGTGGAACGCGCCGGCGGCGATGAACAGGATGTGATCGGTGCGCACCATGCCGTAGCGCGTGTTCACCGTGGTGCCTTCAACGATGGGCAGAATGTCGCGCTGCACGCCTTCGCGCGAGACGTCGGGCCCGTGACCGCCCTCGCGCCCGGCGATCTTGTCGATCTCGTCGAGGAAGATGATGCCGGAATTCTCCACCCGCTCGACGGCGATCCGAGTGACCTGGTCCATGTCGACCAGGCGCTGCTCTTCTTCCTGGATGAGGTATTCGAACGCCTCGCTCACCTTCATCTTCCGCTTCTTGGTGCGCTGGCCGAAGATGTTGGGCAGCATGTCCTTGATGTTGACGTCCATCTCCTCGACACCCTGATTGCTGATGATCTCGAACGCGGGCATCGATTTTTCGCGGACGTCGAGCTCGACGATGCGCTCGTCGAGCTTGCCCTCGCGCAGTTGCTGGCGAAGCTTCTCGCGGGTGCGCGAACCGGGTTCGCCGGCCAGCAGTGGCTCGCTGTTGATGTTGAAGCCGATCTGCTGATCCTGAGCCGGCTTCGGCGGGACTTGCGCCGGCATCGACGGCAGGAGCAGGTCCAGCAGGCGCTCCTCGGCATTCATCTCCGCCTTATCAGCGACGTCTTCGAGCTTCTCGCCGCGCACCATGTCGATAGCAATTTCGACCAGGTCGCGGATCATCGACTCGACATCGCGGCCAACGTAGCCCACCTCGGTGAACTTCGACGCCTCCACCTTCATGAAGGGCGAGTTGGCAAGCTTCGCCAGCCGGCGGGCGATCTCGGTCTTGCCCACGCCCGTGGGACCAATCATGATGATGTTCTTCGGGATGACCTCTTCGGCCAGTTCAGGCGCCAGCTTCTGGCGGCGCATGCGATTGCGCAGCGCAATCGCGACGGCGCGCTTGGCTTGGTGCTGGCCTACGACATATTTGTCGAGCTCGCCAACAATTTCGCGCGGCGTGAGCTCGTCAAGTGCAAGATGTTCTTCGTCAGTGGTAGCGGGTAGATAGATTGCCATAATTCAGTTGTCAGCTCTCGGTTGTCAGTTCTCAGTTATGTTGTTGTCGTTGCTGACAACTGACAACCGGCAACTGACAATTGCTTTTACAGCTCCTCGATCGTCACCCGATCATTCGTATAAATGCAAATCTTGCCGGCGATTTTCATTGCTTCTTCGGCGATGGTACGCGCGGGCAGTTCAGTATGTTCAAACAGCGCCGTGGCGGCGGCGGTGGCGTACGGGCCTCCACTGCCGATGGCCGCAATGCCGGAATCCGGCTCGATCACATCGCCTTGTCCGCTGATGAGGAACGTCTGTTCCTTGTCGGCGACCAGCAGCAGCGCTTCCAGCGAGCGCAGCATCTTGTCGGTGCGCCAGTCCTTGGCGAGCTCGACTGCCCCGCGGCCCAGATTGCCGTGATACTGCTCCAGCTTGGACTCGAAGCGGGCGAACAGCGAGAAGGCATCGGCGGTTGAGCCGGCGAATCCGGCGAGAATCTTGTCCTGGTAGAGGCGCCGGATCTTGCGGGCAGTGTGCTTGATGACGCCTTCGCCCAGCGTCACCTGGCCGTCTCCGGCCATCACCACTTTTCCATCCCGGCGGACACAAAGAACTGTAGTAGAGCGGATCAAACGCTTCCGTGCCATGAATACCGTGATTATAGCAGCGAGTGATACGAGAATGTTAAAAGTTGAGTGCAGGTGACTCAAGTCCGGCCGCGACTTCTGATGTGTGAGAATACGGCGCCACGACGCCTTGCCCCGGCGATCAGCACGCAGGTTGAGGAGACAAGAAATTGGGCGGGGTATATCGTTAATCCGGCGCGAGTGCTGGTGCTGACTGGCAACAAACTCATCTCGGGAGGCGACGCGATTCGGTAGTTCTGGGTAGACCGTCGATCGCGACAATTCTGGCTGGCGGTCGCCTTGATGCCTTTCGCGACTTAGGCGTGCCAGGAAGTGCTGTCGTTCGAAGGTTTATAATCGAAGTTTTGTGAATTCCTAAAGAGGCGATTCTAATGGCCCAAGTACAAATGGCGGCAATTCCCGCCCTGAAGGATGGCTTTGCGCAGCTGCGAACGCGCATGGACAAGGCGGTCGAGGACTTCCGCAAGGAAATGGCCGGCACGCGTACCGGTCGAGCGTCCGTACACATGCTTGACAGCGTTGTGGTAGACGCCTATGGCTCGCAGATGCCGCTGAATCAACTGGCCAACGTGAGCGCGCCCGAGCCCCAACTCATCACCGTGCAACCCTGGGACGTGAGCCAGATTGGCGCGATTGAGAAGGCCATCCGCTCCGCCGATCTCGGCCTCAATCCGATGAACGACGGCAAGCTGGTGCGCGTGCCCGTGCCGGCGCTGACCGAAGATCGCCGCAAAGAGATGGTGAAGCACCTACATAAGGTGCTGGAAGAGCATCGCACGGCTGTCCGCAACATTCGCCGCGATGGCAACGACGCGGTAAAGAAGGCCATGAAAGACAAGAAGATTACCGAAGACGAAGAACGCGGCGCCCTGGAGCAGCTGCAAAAGCTTACCGACGACGAAATCAAGAAGATGGAAGAGCTGGCCAAGGGAAAAGAGAAGGAAGTACTCTCAATCTAGTAATTCACCCGCTCTATCCGCAAGCGCGCACTGGTATTTCTCGCAGCCGCAACCACGTGCTCCGAAGTCCGAACTTCCCGAGGGCCGGTTCCAAACCACCTTGCGCTGGAAACCCGCAAGTGAAGCAGTCACGCTACAGAGGAATAAAATAGATAGCTGGACCGGTTTGCCGGCCTGACACTGGCCCCTGCCAGGACGAGGTAAATTCGATTCTATCGACAGCATTCTTCAATCCGGAGCGACAGGAATCCCATTGGCTATGGCGATGTTTGCCAGAGCATGGTTCGGCGTGGAGTATTTGTAGATGACGTTAGCAACTAGCGCTGAAATGACGCGGCCGCGTAGCGCGCTCCTACCAGCAAATTTTAGTCCCCTGAAATCCGGCCGCCGCACGGCCATCGCAAGCTATCTGCTGGCGTTACTGCTAGGTTTATATGCGGCGCACTACCTGTTGCCCACGCGCGCCATTTTCGCTGAAGACATCCGCGTTCGTCCGGTATTCCAATACGACGCTGCCATGAATGTTTACGGGCAGCGGTACTTCACGAAGGAGCCTTGGCGATGGCCGCCTTTCCTGGTTAAGAAGCTAGGGGCACCTCAGGGCACCAACGTAGGCTTCATGGATGGAATTCCCCTGGCAGAACTTATCGTGAAGCTATTCCGACGCTTCCTGCCTCCGGATTTCCACTCCGTATATCTTTGGCTGGCGCTGTGTTGGGTCCTCCAGCCAGTGGCGGCGGTATTTGCCTTGAGGAGCGCAGGTGAGCGGCGGCTAGTTCCCAACCTGGCGATCGCGCTGATCGCGGTTAGCATGCCCACTTTATTTCTTCGGTTTGTACATGCGGCGCTCTGCAGCCACTTCCTGATTTTGTTGGCTCTTGGTCTGTACTTTCGAATCACAAAGCAACCTCGGCTTGCGACACTAGTTGCCGCCGGCGCATTAATGCTGGCCGCGTTGCTGGTGAACCCCTACATCATGGAGATGGTGATAGCGGTTCTGGTCGCTGCTCCAATAAGTTTGCTGGTTCGGCGAGATCGAGCCTGGATGGCCGTCACGGTGGGGATTGGTGCCGGAATCATAGTTACGGCACTTTCCGCTTTATTGATCGGTTATGGCCACGCTGTCCCGATGGGCGGATTTGGTACGTTTTCTATGAATCTCCTGTCCCCGATTTATCCCACACTGGCTTTCTGGGGAGACTTCATCGATGCGACCGGCGGCCAATACGAAGGCTACCATTATTTGGGCGTGGGAGTAATTCTGCTTCTTCTGCTTGGCGATTTTTCTCTCAATATGCAGGAGAGAATAGCTATGCTTCGCAGGCATGCAGGATTAGTCTTCTCTTGTATCGTTCTTACCCTTCTGGCGCTCAGTACCAAAGTCTACGCCGGTCATCGCCTGCTGTTGGATCTGCCCACTCCCAGTTGGTTGCTGGAACTGCGCAGTAGTGGCCGGCTATTTTGGCCCGTGGCATATGTATGTGTCATCGCTGGAGTGCTGATCGTCTCTCGCAAACTACCAGCGCGCTGGGCGTTCGTTGTCGTTTTAGTTTGCGCGAGCCTGCAATATGCGGAGACCATGCCCATGCGGCGCGAAGTCCGCCGGGTCATCAAGACCCGTCCGGGATATACCATCGACACTACTCTGTTCCGATCTCTTCTCGCCACTCACTCCCAGCTTATGGTGTGGCCGAAGTTCGGCTGTGGCGCCGATGTCCGGGTTCCTGAGTTCTCGCAGCTATACCTGCTCGCGTCGGAAGTAGACATTCCGGTCAACATGACCTATGTCGGACGCTTTAGCAAATCGCCTGACTGTACGATTCCTGCCGATCCAATTACGGTTGGAAATAAGGAACTACTGGTTTTTGTTCCTACCTGGAATGCGGGAATGGTCTCGTCTGTCGCTGATTGGCGCGATATTTGTCGTAAATCGGGCGTGCTGGTAGTCTGCGCACAGGATTTACGCGGCCGTACAGACCTGCCGGTGCCTGACTTTACCATGCTTCCTCTGGGGCAGACGCTATCGACTGCGATAGATGGGCCGGGAAATCAATGGCTGATATCAGGCTGGTATCCTGCCGAAGCTTGGGGTACCTGGAGCGATGGCTCAAAGGCGGACCTTGCGGCCGCTTTTGACAAGTCCGCCCCTAAAGGTCTCGTCCTGCGAGTGTGGGCGAACGCTCTTGCCGTTCCTCAGGGCAACACGCAGCCAGTAACGGTGGTTGTTGAGGGACGTCCGATCGCAACCTGGGATGTGAAGAGCAGCCCGGCAGAATATACCGCGACAATTCCGCCGTTGCCCGGCGATGCCAAGGGCCTGACCGTCGAGTTCCATATCGGCCATCCGGTAATTCCCAGTCAGGTGGGCCTCAATGCGGACCCCCGCGAATTGGGTTTTGGTCTCAGGGCATTCCGGTTCGATGAGCTAAAGTAGACAGGACCAGCAGAACTTACTTGAATATGACCAGCGCTCCTGCCGCTCACAACGCCGCCACCAGCTCTTCATCCTCCCAGACCTCTGCTCGGCCGGCGCGAAACTGGTTTGTACATTACGCATTGCCCTACGTTGTTACCGGAGTTCTCTGCGCAATAATTCTTACCTCTTTCTTTCAACTCGGGAGGCGCAATCTATCTATCCCTCTGGATGACTATCGGGGCGACGCTTTTATCCATCAGATGCTGGTTAAGAACTTTGTGGAGAATGGGCATTACTACACAAATCCCTGGTTGGGTGCTCCCGGAGAGCAGGAGCTTTACGATTTTCCATTCCCCCATTGGACGCATGTAATTGTCTGGTCGATTCTGCGGTTGTTCAGCCACAACTATGGCCTGGTTCTTAATCTTTACTACCTGCTGACATTCCCTCTCTGCGCTTTTGCGACTTTGTATTTCCTTCGACGGATAGGAGTCTCTACTGCTACAGCGATAGCTGGATCTCTCCTATTTGCATTTCTGCCCTTTCACGTTTTGCGGTTCGAATCCCACCTGTTTCTCAGCGCACTCTATACTCTGCCTTTGGCAGCTCTGATGGTTGTCTGGATCGCCATGGGCAATCCGCTATTCGGCTTCCAGTTACCCGCGGATGCGCCGTCACGTCCTGGGTTAACTCGCGATGGAGTGATTGCCTTAGTCAGCTGCATATTGGTGGCATGGGATCACCCTTACTACGCATTCTTTACTTGCACCTTGCTGCCAGTTGCCGGTCTACTGGGCAGCTTCCGTTTCGGACACCGCAAGGCTTTGCTTTCCGCAGTGGTCCTGTGTGCTGTAATCACAGGCGCACTGGTAGTCTGTCTTCTGCCGAACTTCTTATATTTCCACGCCCATGGACGCACTGCGGTTGCGCAGCGGCCGCCTCAGGAATCGGAAGGGTCGCCCCTAACTCTGGCGCAGCTCTTGGCGCCGCTCCCGAACCATCCCATACCAGCTCTGTCCCGCTTGCGGCACTATTACGACACCAACGCCCTGCTGAATAACGAAAACCGGACGGCCAGTTTGGGCCTGGCAGGGAGCATAGGGTTCTTCATCTCATTGGCGGCCCTGTTCCGCAAGCGCTGTTCTGAGTTTCTCTACTCCATGGGGATCTTTAATCTCTGGATGGTCTTACTCGGAACTATGGGCGGATTCGGCGCGATCTTCGCCTTTCTGGTCTCGCCGCAGATCCGCGCCTACAACCGGGTATCCGTGTTCATAGGTTTCTTTAGCATCGCTGCTTTAATGTGGGCGCTGGACGCCTGGTTGAAATCGCAGAAAGTACAACTGGCGATAGGTTTGCTCACAGTACTTATCGTCGTTGGGATGTTCGACCAATTGCCGCGGCACCACGTCTCTCCTCCTGCCGTACTCGAGGGGCGCTACCGGCAGGAGGCGGCCTTCATCTCGCAGATCGAGACGTCGGTTCCACCCCGTAGCATGATTTTTCAGCTGCCCTACATGGCCTATCCTGAAAATGGCGGCATCTACAAGATGACCGACTACGATCAGATGGTCGGCTACCTGCATTCCAAGTCACTGCGCTGGAGTTACGGCGCGATGCATTATCGCGATACCGACCGATGGCTGGCGAAGGTGTCGGCGGAGCCGACGCAGCAGATGGTAGCTGCAGTGTCGGCGGCAGGGTTCGCCGGAATCTTTGTTGATCGCTTCGGCTACGGCGATAACGCAGTGGCCCTCGAATCGCAGTTGCGAAATGTGCTGAAGTCCGAGCCCATCACAGACTCCACTGGTAGATATTTGTTCTTCCGGATCCTGCACTAGACCCGGAATGCAGCGAGAGTTCCGGCGTGGGCGCCCGTAGCTTCTCGCCGGCGCCACTTGCTTTGTGGTGCGGCGCTGCAGCAATATCGCTCTGATGCTGCTGGAACTTGGCGATCTTCGCATTCGCGATTGGCGCAAGGACGACTTGGAAGCGCTGCTGCGTTACGCCAACAACTCCAAGATCGCCGCCAACCTGCGCGATCAATTTCCCCACCCCTACACACGCCGCGAAGGTATCGAGTACTTGAGCTACGTCCGCACCACCCACGTCCCTCTCGCGTTTGCCATTGAATTTGGTGGCGAGGCGGTCGGCGGCCTCGGATTTAAACAAGGCAGTGACATCGCCCGGCTCAGTATCGAAATGGGTTACTGGATGGGCGAGCCGTTCTGGGGACGCGGCTTGACCACGCGTGCCGTGGCCGCGGCCTCCGACTGGGCCTTCGGCAACTACAAAGTGGTTCGCATCTTCGCCACAACGTTTGCCCACAATGTAGCGTCCATGCGCGTGCTGGAGAAAGCGGGCTTCGAGCGCGAGGGCATTCTGCGGCGCAGCGCACTCAAGAATGGCGTGATTCTGGATCAGGTGCTATACGCCAAGGTGAGGTAGAGCGTGGTTCGGGTGCCCCAGGTTTGGCGCTGTCCAGACCTGGGTGTCCGCGACACCGTATCTCGCCCAGGTCTCGAACCCCGCGAGACCTGGGGCACCCAGCGCGCAGCTGCTAGCATGGATCGGTGTCCCCGCTTCTTGACGTCCAAAACCTCAACATAGAGTTTGCGACTGCGCAAGGCAGCGTCCCCGCCGTTCGCGAGGTCAGCTTTCATGTTGATCCCGGAGAGGTGTTGGGGGTGGTCGGCGAGTCGGGCTCGGGCAAGTCGGTCACAGCACTCTCCATCCTGCGCCTGCTTCCGTCGCAGGCACGGGTTCGCGGCAGCATTCACTTCAGAACGCAAGAGCTGCTGGGCATTTCGGAACCGGAGATGAGGCAGATTCGCGGCGCCGGCATCAGCATGATCTTTCAGGAGCCAATGACGGCGCTCAATCCCGTGATGCGAGTGGGCGACCAGATTGCCGAGGCAGTGCTGGCGCACCGCGGGGCTGAAGCCCCAGCCTCATTCGACCGGCCAGACGCGAGCCTAAAGGCTCGCCCTACCACCAAAGCCGAGGCTTGGCGTCGATCGATTGAAGCGCTGCGCACGGTTGCGATCGCCGACGCCGACCGCCGGGCGCGCGATTATCCCCACCAGCTTTCTGGCGGGCAGCGCCAGCGCGTGATGATCGCCATGGCGGTGGTGAACCGCCCGGCGCTGCTCATCGCCGACGAGCCGACTACGGCGCTCGATGTCACCATTCAGGCACAGGTGCTTGACCTGCTCAGCGAGCTGCGCGAAAAATTCTCCCTGGCCATGCTCTTCATCTCTCATGACCTGGCGGTGGTGTCGCAGATCGCGCATCGCATCTGCGTGATGTACGCGGGAAGCGTGGTCGAAATGGGAAGCGCCCGCCAGATCTTCTCCACTCCGGCGCACCCTTATACGCGCGGGCTGTTAAACTCGGTGCCGGACTTGCGAACTGACCGCTCCAAGCCGTTGCGAACCATCGAGGGAAGTGTGCCTCCGATTTCCGCGCCGCCGCCGGGCTGTGCTTTCGAGCCGCGCTGTGCCTGGCGGGTTGCGCAGTGCTCGCTTGCGCTGCCGCCGCTCATCGAAGTTTCTCCTGGCCACTTCGCGCGCTGTCCGGTGCTGGCCCGGGAGGTCGTCTAGCCCATGCGGCTGCTGCTGCTGAGCGACATTCACGCCAATCTGGAAGCGCTCGAGGCCTGCATGGCGGTCGCGCCCGAGCACGACCAGATTGTCAATCTCGGCGATATCGTGGGCTATAACGCTTCACCCAACGAGGTGTGCGAGCGGGTACGCGACATGGGGGGCATCATCGTGCGCGGCAATCATGACCGCGCCTGCGCCGGCCTGTCGGACCTGGCGGAATTTAATTTGGTGGCCGCCATGTCGGCCCGCTGGACACAAATGATGCTGGAGCCGGGGCATGCCCAGTGGCTGCGCGGGCTGCCGCAGGGCCCACTATTGCAGGAGGAACTGCCGGGGCTGGAATTCGTTCATGGCTCGCCGCGCGATGAGGACGAGTATGTCCTGAGCGCGCCGACCGCCACTGAGGACTTCAATCTGGCGGGGCATCGGGACGTCATTTTCTTTGGCCACACCCATCTGCAGGGCGGCTTCACCTTCCGGGAGGGACACAGCATATACTTCGCGCCGCAATATGACACCGCGAAGGGCTTTATACATTGCGAGATGCCGCTGATGCCGGGAGAACGATATCTGATCAATCCCGGATCGGTAGGCCAGCCGCGCGATAACGACTGGCGCGCGGCGTTCGCATTATATGAGAACGATGGGAGCTCACCTGCCACCGTGACTTTCTATCGCGTCCCCTATGACGTTCAGGCGACGCAGGCCCGGGTGCTGGCGGCAAATCTGCCCGAGCGGCTGGCCACGCGTCTGGCGCTGGGGCGCTGACTGCAAACCGGCCGTTGCAGGGAAGCCGTGCTGCGCTCCTTGCTACTCGTCTCGAACCGCGGGCATCGAATATATCAGGGGTGAATCTGATGGCAATTCGACCGTTTCCCGCTAAGTCTCGCTATCGTTCGCAGGAGTTCATTGGAGGAGCAATTACCACCTCGGAGCAGGGTTATCTGATTGCTTATATCGACGGCGGGGCGCGCGGCAATCCCGGTCCCGCCGGCTATGGTGTGGTCATCGAAGATGAGGTGGGCCGGCCCGTCGCCAACCTGAGCGAGTATCTCGGGCGGCAGACCAACAACTACGCCGAATACTCCGGCCTGCTGGCAGCGCTGAACTATGCCACTCGGCACGCCTTCCGCGCGCTCAAGATCATCAGCGACTCCGAACTGATGGTGAAGCAGATCAAGGGCGAGTACAAGGTCAGCAGTCCCACATTGAAGGAGCTGCACCAGCGCGCCATGAAGCTGATCGATCAGCTGGACTGCTTCGAGATTCGCCATGTGCTGCGGGAGAAGAACCGCGAGGCCGACAGGCTGGCCAATGTCGCGATGGATCGCGGAGTCGCGAAGATGGCTCCCGCGGTAGCGGCGACCGACGTCGGGGGCGTGGCCGCCGTGGTGGAGGAGATCAACGGCGTGGTTCGCGACGGCGCAGTGCACTTCCTTGGCAATCGCCTGCCCGACGGCACGATGGTGAAGATTCGCGCAGTGAAACCGTAGAGGTAGCGCAAGCCTTTAGGCCTGCGCCAAGCTGGGCGCACGGTCCGCAAGAACTCGAGACGCCCGCCTGAGGCTACCTCTAACCGAGTTCCGCCGTTAGTGCTTCCCGCCAAGAATTCCGTTTAGCAGACTGGCAGGATTGTTCTGCTGCTGTTGCGGTGCCGGCTTTCCACCCTGTTGCTGCTGTCCACCGCCCAGCAATCCCCCGACGATGCTGCTTGCGCTGCCGCCCTTGCCGCCTAGCATTCCGGCTGCCGTCGGCAGCACATTGTTCAGCTTCATCTTCGCAATCTGCTCCACATCCGGCGTGACCACCGGATGGTCCATGGTCCCGGTCACCAGCACCGGCAGCACCAGTTCACCGTTCTTGTTCCCCAGCGCCGTGTTCATATAACCGCCAACACCGCTTCCCCCGACCGACTGGCTGAAGCCTTTGTTCAGCACCGCAGTCACGTGCAGGTTGAGACCCTGATTCACCAGGTTCATCGTGCCGGTCGCCGCCATGGTGCCGATATCGAGTGCGGCTTTCAGGTCGTTGGTTTGGGCCACGCCCTGATGCACGTTGAACGTTCCCGACATCTGCGAGATTGCCGTGTAGCCCTTCGCGCTTGTCCCGCCAAACTTGCCAATCTTCGACAACTCGCTCGGCAGGTCCAGCTTCATAATTTTGCCGTTCGCCAGGTTAAGCCCAACGGTGCCGTTCAGGGTCGGCGTGATATCGCCCGAAGCCGGGGTCGCGAAGGTGATGTTCGTGGTCACCCCGAGCGTGCCGTACAGGGTGTTCTTCACCGACGAGATGGACGACATCAGCTGGTTCGCATCAGCATTGGCCAGCTTGATGTTTGCCGCATAGGTCATCGGATTCGGCCGCGTGTCGACCGTGATGCTGCCGCTCTGCTGGCCGCCGAAGACCTGCGAGGTGAGCGGGTTCAACTGGACTACACCGTGATTCATCGCGACGCTGGAGTGCACATTGGTCAGCACCATCTGCTGATAGGTAATGTTGCCAACCGCCAGCGTGCCGTTGCCGGTTGCCGTCTGCAGCAGGCTCGGGCTGGATGCTGCCGGAGCAGCCTCCGCGCTTGGCACCAGGCTCCAGCCTTGGCCGGCGCGCTTCGTCGGCTGCGACGAGCCGCCGGTGATCTGCTCCAGCTCAGTAACGTTCACTTTGTCGGCCGAAAGGGCGAAGGTGAGGTGCGGCGACTGGAAGTTGGTCACGCTCATATTGCCGGTAGCATTGGTCGATCCCAGCGACGCATTCAGGTTCGTCACGTTCATCGAGTTCTGCGCAAACTGGATATTCGCGGTCCGCACCTGAATCGGCTTGGTGAAGTTTGCCGGTTTCAACGAAGCGTTCTGCAGCGTACCTGACCCGCTGAATTGCATCGCGCCCGTATTGTCGACCGGACCCTTGGCGTGAACGTTGATCGTAATGTTGCCGCTGCCGGTCATACCATCGGCGGCGCTCATGCCGAAGACCTGCGCCAGGCTCAGCAACTGGTCGACCTTGCCGTTGTCGCAGCGGACCGTGGCATCGACATTCGGCGAAGGCGTGTTTTCCTGCGTCATCGTCATCTGCGCATTCAGCACGGTGCCGCCGACGTTGCTGTCGAACTTCTTGACCTCAAGAACGCCGCTGGCCAGGTTGTTGCTCACATCGAAATTGGCGGAGATGGGATAACCCACCGACGTTCCGTGCACCACCACCTTCTCAAACTTCAGCGAGCCTTTGGCCGCCATCACGCTCTTGGAGCTGTTGATGTCGGCCGAGCCGGTGATGGCGGCATCGGTGCCCGCCAGCGAGCTGGAGTTCAGAAACTTCTGCAAGCCCGAGAGCGAGACCTCGTTGAGCTTCAGCGTGCCCTTGAAGGGCGTAGAGGCTAGGTCGGCATTGTTGACCGGACCGCCGTTCCCCGTCAGGCTGAGCTCCTGTGAGCCGCTGCCCGGCAGATGCGCCGTCAGGTCCAGCGAGAACGGCTCGCCGGGCACAAAGTTCTTCAGCGCGATGTCGATGTGGTCATAAACCGAACGCGGCTGGTGCTTCTGGTAATCGGTCACCGCAATCTGGCCATCCGTGATCCTCAGCTCGCCTAAGGAAAGCTGCGTCGATTGCGCGGGCTGAGAAGCCTGTGACGATGGCGCCGGCTTAGCGGGCGTCGCCGGCGCGTTCGCCGGAGCGCTGGCTATGGTCGAGAAATTCCATACCCCTTGGGCGTTGTGGATCAGCTCGATCTTCGGTCGCTTGAGCTCCAGGCTATCGATCTGGACGTTCTTGCTCAACAGCGGCAGCAGCTTGACGCTGACGTCCAGCTGCCCGACTTGGGCGAACGGCACGTTGCTCTTGAAGCTGGGATCCTCGCCGATCGAGACGTTGTTCGCCTCGATGCGCACCGGAAACAAGCCGAGCGAAAGCTCGCCTAGTTGCACCGGGCGGTTCAGGCGCTGCTGCAGTTCGGACTGGATCTGGCCGCGATACTGGTTGACATCGAGTAGGTGGGGAAGCGCCAGTACCACGAGCAGGATCAGGACAACGACGACGGCAACTGCAATAGCTAGCTTTCGCATGGGAAGCTCCTTACGTCACGTGCGACATGCGTCTCGGTTTGGAACGGCAGCTAAAACCTTTAGATGTAGACAGACGCGTCTTGGGAGACATTACTCGTAGCCAATTGTATGCCTTGTGAGTGCGCGGGGGCGAAAAGGATACGCTGCTACCCAGCAGGCGAGCGGGAGTGCTGAAAATGGGGTCGCAATATGGCTGCTTTGGGGTTGGAGAAACGAGTCTAGGAAGCTCCGGGAACTCTCCAGCGTGCGAACCTCAGCTCTTACGTCTTAGCTTCGACAGCCCTCCGAGACCGAGAACACCTGTTCCTAACAGAAGCATAGTCCCAGGTTCAGGCGCCGGCTGCTCGGTGAAGTCCGCCTGGATATTTCCGGAGTCAAAATCGAAATTCAACGAAACAGAACCCTCAGCATACGTACCGTCGCTCCAACGACCAAAATAGGTGACGCCCACGGACTCGTTCCCTCTCGACAATTCACTCGCCTCACCGCTGGTAACCACACCGGAGAATGTGCCCTCGGGACCGGTGATCATGAAAGTGCCGCCATAACCGAATGTCGCAGAGTAGTTACCGTCCTGGTAGGTGTATGACAAGGGCGAGGCTGTTTCAAAGCTGAAAGACCACGGGTAGCCCAGGGGATTGAAATTGGCATTTCCGCCTGCGGGGCTACCGTTCGGAGCACCTGTATTCAAGGAGCAGTACTGGTAAGTGAAAGTGGCACAAATGGTATTGATGTCGATAGGATCGTTCACGGATCCCGGCTGGAAGGAATCGTCTACCGATCCAGCTTGGGCGACTCCAACCATCAAACCGCAAGCGCAAATCACTGCCAAAACAAAAGCGGCCTTGAAGTGAGTCATCTGTCCCTCCTGCGATAGCAGTTCGTTTTCCGAAGGGATCTCGTGTTTTTCGAGGATTCTCCTGCCCAGAGCTGCCTACCTTAGCTCCAATCATGGGAATTCTCAAGAGGATTCCTGACGCCAGCACCAGCTTTTAACAACAAAATTTTGATAGGGAATGAAATTAACGACTCCGCAAAGAGCAGAGATCGACTCACTAGCCTAGGCTGGTTTGGCTTGAGCTACGAAGTAGCTGCCGAGGGCTCGTCTTCTTCGGCGTGGATAAGCCCGAATTTCTTCAGCTTATAGCGCAGGGCGTCGCGGCTGATGTCCAGCAGCTTGGCTGCGTGGGTCTGGTTGCCGTTGGCCTGCGCCATGGCAATCTCCACCAGCTCGCGTTCCACTTCTTCCAGAGACGTGCCGCCTTCGGGAATATCCAGCCTGGGCAGGCTGCGGCCATCGGGCAACTGCTTGCCGGCGCTGCCGCCATTATGCCCGGATGAGGTTTCGAACGCAGTCAGCGCCGAGTGTTGCTTGGCCACCGCAAAGGGCAAGTAAGCGGGATTGAGCTGAGTGTCCTCTTCCAGAATCATGGCCCGTTCAACCGCGTTCTTCAGCTCTCGCACATTGCCCGGCCAGTCATGCTTCAGCATCAGCTTGCGCGTGTCGTCGGTAATGCCGGTGACATTCTTGCGAAACTTTCGGTTGTAACGCCCGATGAAGAAATCGACCAGCGGCAGAATGTCTTCCTTGCGCTCGCGCAGCGGCGGCAGAAAGATGGAGATGATGGCCAGCCGGTAATACAAGTCCTGGCGGAATGTATTTTCGCGTACCGCGCGTTCCAGATCGCGATTGGAAGCGGCAATCACGCGCACGTCGACTTGCATATCGCGAACGCCGCCAACCCGGCGAATGACCTGGTCCTCCAGCACGCGCAGCAGCTTGGCTTGCAGCAAGGGTGAGAGCTCGCCGATTTCGTCCAGAAACAGCGTGCCGCCGTCGGCCATCTCGAACAGGCCCTTCTTCATCGCCTTGGCGTCGGTGAAGGCGCCGCGCTCATGGCCGAACAGTTCGGCTTCCATCAGCGTTTCCGGAATGGCCGAGCAGTTGATAGCGACGAACGGCTTTTCCCCGCGCCGGCTCTGGTAGTGGATAGCCTTCGCGATCAGGTCTTTGCCGGTGCCGCTCTCGCCCTGCACCAAGATGGTGGTAGCTTCGCTGGCCGCAACTTTGTGGACGAACCCCAGCAGCTCTGACATCTTCTGCGAAACGCCTATTACATCGTGGTAGCCGGTGCGGCGGCGCATCTCGCCGCGCAGTGACTCCACTTCGGAGCGCAGCCGCGTCGTCTCCAGCGCGTTCTTGACCGCGACCGCGAGCTCGTCGAAATCCAGCGGTTTGCCGACAAAGTCGTAAGCGCCCAGCTTGAGCGCGGTCTTCACGTCTTCCAGCTGCGGATCGGCGGTGATCATGATGACCGCGCGCGCATCGCCGGTTTTCTTCAGTTGTTCCAGCAGGTCGATGCCGCTGGCGTCAGGTAGGCGCACGTCCAGCAACACGAGGTCAGGAGACTCGTTGTGGGCAACACGCAACGCAGCCGCACCGTTGTCGGCCTCCAGCACGTGATAACCCCACTCTTCACATTTCTGGCGCAGCGACCAACGGACGAGCTTCTCGTCGTCGACGATCAGGACTTTTTCTGAGGGCATTTAGCCTTATTGGACATAGGTTACTACAGGACGCGAGGCTCCAACGTCCTGGCTACCACCAATGGGGGATGGGGAGGCAGTTTCAAGTTTCGAGTTCGATTTCGAGTTTAGGTTTCGAGAGCCGAATGCCGAGAGCCGAGTGCCGAGTGCCGAATGCCGAGTGCCGAGTGCCGACTGCCGCGAGGTCATCTCATTAAGTTGATTTGTATCAGGGCACGCCTTCAGCCCTGCCGTACGAACGCAGACGGGATCCGCCTTTAGGCGCCGAAGGACCTCGCACTCAAGCTGAAGCTGAGTTCGTTGCTCGCTCTTGCGGCCCCGCCTGAAGGCGTGCCCCTGCAAAGCGGGTTTCACCGCCCGCCAAGTTGAAATTGATTTTCAACTTTCCCGAATTGTCATAAACTTCTGCGCAACCAGAGTGGCTGGAATCGCAACTAACGTTGCGCATAGGGGGTGGCCAGGTGGGGACCCATTCGCCCTTTTTCCAGGAGATCGCGTTACCGGCGCTTGCCGCATTGCTGCCCATCACGAGTCCGGTTTCCAGAATTGCATTAGCGGAAGGTGTGGTCGCCGTCGTTTGTGCCGTTCGCGCTTTTTTCTCTCTCAAGCTGTTGCTGGCCCTCGCCGATATTTACCTCGTGCAGAAATTCATGCTGATTGGTGGGTTGTCGCTCGCTCTATGCGGTGCGACGCTGGTAGGCGTGGGCGAATGGGCTAGCGGCCGCTTCAGCAACGCAGAGCCCGAAGGCAGGCCGTCGGCCCCGGCCCCCGCCTCCAGTTCTATGCCGTCGCGCGTTGCCGGTATGGCGCCACTGCCGCCGGCTCTGCCGGACACCAGCGATCACTTGCCGGCCAACTCTCCGGGATACACCTTTCGCCGTGACATTCCGGAGGTGCGGCTGCAGTTTACGGTGGCCGATCAACAGGGGCGGGCGATCAGAGATGTTGCGTCCAGCGACGTGCGCGTGTACGACAATCAGGCGCCGGTGGGCAGCTTCAATGAATTCGAGCGCGAAGATAATCTTCCGCTCCAGGTCGGGCTGCTGATTGATACCAGCGACTCGGTGAAACGCGTGTTGCCGGAAGAGAAAGCCGCCGCCGCGCGATTTCTGGAGCGCGTTCTGCGACCGCAGGATGACACCGCGTTCGTGATGGGAGTGGGTGGCGAATTCAAATTGTGGCAAGCGCCGACGGCCGATCGGCTGGCGCTGCTGGAAGCCATCCATTGCGTCCAGGAGCCCGGCTGGGGAACGCGCTTCTACGATGCGCTGTACTCCGCCCTCGACGAAAGGATTGCAGTGCCGGCGAACGGACAGCTGCAGCACCAGGCGCTGGTGATTCTCAGCGATGGCGACGATAACCAGAGCGTGCACGACCTGCGCGACGTGATGGCCGCGGCCATACGCAGCGAGGCGCAGATTTACGCGCTGACGATTCGCCCCCGCAAAACTGCCGCCCGCGGCGATGGCGTTTTGCAGCGACTGGCGGAGGCGACGGGCGGCCGGGTTTACTATGCACGCTCCAGCAAAGAACTGGATGGAGCATTTGCGCAGATCGAGCAGGAGCTGCGCACGCAGTATTACGTTTCGTTTTCGCCGCAACAAGCCACACCGGGATTCCACTCTTTGCGCGTCGAAGTCCATACGCCGCACGCTCTTCAGGTACACGCGCGCCAGGGATACTACGCGCTGGCGCAGTAGCTTCGCTATTCGCGTCTCGTCATTGGCACTTCGCCAGAATGGCGTGGCTGAAATCACTGGTGGCAAATAAACGGCGAACCGCAATTTTCTGGCGAATGGCGAAGAGCGAATAGCGAATAGCAATACCGCAATCGGCTATACTCGTCGGGCGAAGGGGGCCCGGTGAGTTCGGTTGGCTTCGAACCAGATCAGCAAGTGCAGTCTCGTCCTCGCTCGCCGTCGTCGAACGCCACTCGCACCTGCGTCTTCGGCTTCCTGCTCATCGTTCTGTGCTTCGCGGTTTACTATCCGGCGCGCAATCATCCATTCGTCAATTACGACGACAATCTGTACGTCACCGACAACCTGCACGTCCAGGACGGACTGACTTGGGATACGGTGACCTGGTCCTTGACGACATACGAGGCCGGGAACTGGCATCCGCTGACCTGGATGTCGCACGCGTTGGATTACCAGCTCTACGGCGCGAATCCAACCGGCCATCACGAAACCAGTCTGGTGCTGCATGCGTTCAACGCAGTGCTCGTGTTCCTGGTTCTGCTGACGGCGACACGTCGTTTCGGGTGCAGCCTGATGGTTGCCGCGCTGTTTGCCGTGCATCCGCTCAATGTCGAGCCGGTGGTCTGGGTGGCGGAGCGCAAGACGGTCTTAAGCATGACCTTCTTCCTGCTCGCGCTCGGCGCTTATACCTGGTATGCGACGAAGCCGAAGATTGGAAAGTATCTGGCAGTTGCGGTGCTCTTCGCTTTGGGATTGATGGCCAAGCCGCAAGTCATCACCTTTCCCTTCGTTCTGTTGCTGTGGGATTACTGGCCGCTGGAAAGATTCGCCATGCGCCATGCGCCTTTCGCCCGTCGCCAGAATCGCTCGATTGAAACCTCTGGCGAAGAACCAATAGCGAATAGCGAGAAGCGATCGTCGTTCGCGGCGCCGCACTCGCTGGTCGCGCTGATCGTCGAGAAGATTCCGCTGTTCGCTATCGCCGCCGCCAGCGCCGTGCTCACCATGCTGGCGCAGAGCTCCGGCAATGCGGTGTTGTCGCTGGGCGCGGTTCCGCTCTCGATACGTCTGTCGAACGCGATTGTTTCCTATATTCGATATTTGGGAAAAGCCTTCTGGCCGGTCAATCTTGCGCCGATGTATCCGCATCCCGGAGGCTCGCTGCACGCCTGGCAGGTTTATGGTGCGCTGTTCATTTTAGTTGCGTTGACGATGTGGACTGTCGAGCAACGCCGCCGGCGTTATCTGGCGGTGGGATGGCTCTGGTTTCTGGGAACGCTGATTCCGATGATCGGTCTGGTGCAGGTGGGCCGGCAAGCGATGGCTGATCGCTATGCGTATCTGCCGCTGCTCGGAATCTTCATTATGGTGTGCTGGGGAATTGCCGATTTGGCGGCGGCGAAACATCTTCCTGCCGCTCTGTTGCCGGCGGCGAGCGTAGTTTTGGTTTTGACGCTCAGCTTGATGGCGCGACGGCAGATCGGATTCTGGGCCGACAATCTTGCGCTGTGGGCGCACACCATAGACGTCACCCCGCCGAACTATATTGCGGAGGACAACTACGCGGGGATTCTGCTGCAGCGCGGGCGCTCCGAAGAGGCGATCGTGCATTACCGCCGGGCAGCGGAGCTCCATCCGACCGATCCGATCAGCGCTTTCAATATCGGCGTCTATGAGCAACGGCACGGCAAGCTGCGCGAGGCGATCGAGTCTTACAAGCAAGCTGTCTACCTGACGACGCGCTCGGCGCTGCGAATTCCGGCGCTGAATAACATGGGCCACGCATATGCCGATCTCGGCGAGCCCGAACAGGCCCGCCAATGTTTCGATCAGGCAAGAAGGCTGGAAGGGCCTTGAAAAGAAGTTTCGGGTTTCAGGTTTCGAGTTCGCGAAAATCAATTTCAGAAAACCGGAGCGCGCGCCCAAAATTGTTCCACGTGGAACAATTCTGGTAAATACCTTATTTGCAAACACTTGAGCTGCGTTCGAGGTAGTGCCAATTTGGGAAAAGTGCAATCGTGACCTCCGCCGGCACAAATACGTGTGACACCACGCAACTGCGGGCCCCCAGCGCGACTGTGCCCGCGAGCCGCAAATACGCGCTCGCCCTGTCAGCAGTGCTGGTGATTGCGACGGCTGCGCTCTACCTGCCGGTCCATGGCTACGACTTCCTCAACTACGACGATACGCTGTACGTAACGCAGAACGCTCATGTGCAACAGGGGCTGACGTGGGAGACGGTGCAATGGGCATTCAGCACCTACAGCGTGGGCACCTGGCATCCGTTGACCTGGCTCTCGCACGCGTTGGATTTCCAACTGTTCGATCTCGACGCTGCCGGCCCGCACGTGGTCAATCTGCTTCTGCACATCGCGAACTCGCTTCTGCTGTTCTGGATTTTATTTCGCGCCACCGGCTTCTTAGGCCGCAGCTTCATGGTGGCCGCGCTGTTCGCGCTGCATCCCATCAATGTCGAGTCGGTAGTGTGGATCGCCGAGCGTAAGAACTCGCTCAGCCTGCTGTTCTTTCTGCTGGCACTGGGCGCCTACGGGTGGTACGTCGCCAAGCCGCGCCTCGGGCGTTATCTCGCGGTCGCGGTCCTCTTCGCGCTGGGCCTGATGGCGAAGCCGCAGGTGATTACGTTTCCATTCGTGCTGCTGCTGTGGGATTTCTGGCCGTTGAGAAGGCTCGCTGTTCGCCGTTCGCTTTTCGCTTTTCGCCAGAATAGTTCGAACGAGATTTCCGGGGAAGAGCGAATCGCGAAGAACAAAGAGCGATCTTCTGGCGCAAGGCCCAGGTTAGCCCAAAAGACGGGCGAACCTGGGGCACCCGTGAACAACGCAAACGCCGCGAACGCGGCGAAGACCGCGAACGCGGGGAACAGCGAGTGGCGCGGGTTGCTTCTGGAAAAGTTGCCGTTATTCGCGCTGGCCGGCATCAGCGCTGCGATCACCATGACGGCGCAACGTGCCGACGGCAACAAGATGTGGTATCCGCTGTCGCTGCGGATTGAGTACGCCATCGTGTCTTACGCGCAGTATCTTGGGAAGGCGCTGTGGCCGGTCCACCTGTCGCCGTTTTATCCCCATCCGGATTCCGTGAACCTGTTGTACGTCGGCGCGGCCACGCTGCTGCTCGTGGTAATCACGCTGGCGGTCGTCGCCGTGCGTCGCACTCAGCCCTATCTGCTCTTCGGATGGTTCTTCTTTCTGGGAACGCTGGTACCCATGCTCGGACTTGAGGGCGTGGGATATCAAGGGAAGCAGGGCATTGCCGACCGTTATGCCTATCTGCCCTTCATCGGCTTATTCATCATGGTCTGCTGGGGTGTGGCGGAGTGGGGGGAACGCCGGCGCATCTCGTCGGCAGTGCTGCGCGGGGTCAGTGCCGTTGTGCTGCTGACGTTGAGCGCCGTCACCTATCGCCAGATCGGCTACTGGCACGACAACGTTACGTTGTGGTCGCACGCCCTCGAGGTCACGCAGGGCAATTTCCTGGCGGAAAACAATCTGGGCAAGGCGTTGCTGGCCGAGGGACGGGTTACCGAAGGAGTCGCCCACTTCTACAAGGCGTCGGAGATCTATCCTGACGATCCGGTCAGCAACTTCAACATCGGTATTTACGAGCAGCGGCAGGGCAACTATTCGGCAGCCATCGCGCGGTTTCTAAAGACGCTGAGCGTCACACGCGATCCGGAGTTGCGGGCGGCGGCGACCAAAGACCTGGCTAGCGCTCTTCGCCAGCAAAAAAGCGTACCAGCCTCCCGGTGAATCACTCATGCATGGGCGCCGGTAGTTTCTTGCGGTTGCTGGAGCTTTTCCACGCTGGTTGTGAGTTCGGTATCAATGGGCAGGAAGGTCGCGGTGTGGGTAATCTCAAACAGGCGCTGAACCTGCTGGCCGGGCCCGGAGATGCGCAGCCGGCCACCTCGTTGGTTTAACTCGCCGAAGATGCGCACGATGACGCCCAGCCCGGCACTATCGACCACATCGACGTGGGTCAGGTCGAGCACCAGTTTTCGCATCCCGTCTTCAATCAGGGAATGAACCAGGGCCTCGGTTTCGCTCAGACGGGTGCCCATGGTGAAGCGGCCGGAGCAGGAAATGCCCGTGATATCGGGTTCAAAGTGGAAGACTTCGGTTTGAAGGATCATGAGAACATGGTTGGCGACTTGGAACGGTAGCATGGGCCAGGCTGCGGCGGGAATAACTTTTTTCAAAACGTGCTGTTGGCTGTAAATTATTTGTCGCTTCGCTTGTGATGAGTACGGGCGAGGAACTATGCTGTTCACACTCCCTGCCGCGCGCGCCAGTGCGCCGCAAAATCAGCGAGGTAGCTTTCATGAGCCGGTTCTCCTGCTTCCGTCGGTACGGAATTGCTGTCTGTGCTGTTCTCATGGTTCTTATGAGTTGCGTGGCGGGCGCGCAGAATTGGGTTGCGCCTAGCGTCCAGACCATCGGTTCCGGCAACACCGTGACCGCCAACCCGACGGTGCCCCGCCCGGGTACGACGCCCTGTACCGTCGTACTGTTCCAGAACCTCGACTTCTCCGACTTCAATCCCAAGTCCTTCAGCTACACGCCGCCTGCGGGATGTCCCGGACCATGGGCCGCGGTGGTGCTAAATACCAATTGGTCGGTCGATGCGGGTCGGCAGTTCGATCGCACGGCGGAAATCTGGATTGGCGGAGCTAACGTCTACTTCGGTACCACTCCTGAGCCCTCGCATAATGTGCAGCGCATGTGGCACACCGAAAGCAACCTGACCGAGTACAGCGCGCTGTTCCAGGCAGCGCAGCAGGGACGCGTCGATCTCGGGAATCTGGTGAACGAGACTTATACCAGCCACATTCACGGCAGCGCGTACGTGCAGTTCTATCCGGTAGCGCAGGGGCAGAACCCTCCGGCGAGCGCGAGCATGGTATTGCCGATGTCGTCGGACCCGACTGGTGGAACGGTCACGCTCAACACGCCCAGCGATCAGCTTTCGGCAACCTTCACCTTGCCTACAAATGTGGAGCGCGCCTATCTCAACGTCTTCCTGCAAGGGCAGCAGAATGACGAGTTCTGGTATACCTGCGCGCCCAACGACGTAGCCGGTGAACTGTTCAGCTGTCCCAATACAGCGTTTCGCGAAGGCGAGGTCAGCATCGATGGACAGCCGGCGGGAGTCGCGGCTATCTATCCCTGGATTTTCACTGGCGGGATTGATCCTTATCTGTGGCGGCCGATTCCGGGCGTGCACACATTGAACTTCGAGCCCTACCGCATTGACCTGACGCCGTTCGCTTCCATCCTGAGCAACGGGCAGCAGCATACCGTCGCGGTCAGCGTGTATAACGCCGACCAGTATTTCTCCGCCTGTGCGGTGTTGCTGCTGTATCAGGACCTGAACTCCACGCAGGTGACCGGCTCGCTCACGACGAATAGTATTGGCCAGCCCGATCCCATGGTCACTGAGAACATCTACACCACGCAGACCACCGCGGGCGGACCGGTTTCCGTGACCTCGACTCGCGGGTTCACGGTAGAAGGCTTCGTCAATACCTCGCATGGCCTGGTCGATACCAAGATCGTGCAGAGCGTCGATTTCACCAACAATCAGAAGTATTACGTGGTGCTGGATGGATCGGTGGACGATCAGACCATTGATCAAACTACGACAGTTTCGTCGTCTACCACGATCACCAGCGGCGACAATATCACCACCGAGACCAAGCAGTACTCCTGGCCGTTGAGCCTGGGTTATGGCTTCACCGCGAATGCCGACGGATCGTACAACCAGTATGCTCACCTGACGCAAGGCTTCGTCCAAAGCATCCTGATTCAACTGAACGGTAATCCCACTTTCTCCAGCAGCGTCTCCGACGCGGTGTCGCCGAGAGATAACCTGTATGTCGACTCCAGCGGCAACGCGACGCCGACGTTGCAGGCGAACACCGAGACGTATCAGTACTCCAATTCCAATGGCGCGTGCTGGAACCAGACCATCAATGCAGCCGGCGGAGTGTTGACGTCGGTGCAGGGCGGAAGCTGCCAGCAGGGAAGCAAAACACTTGTGGCGAAGTAAACTTTTCCAACCGGTCATGCCTGGTTGTGGCTCGATTTTGGCTGGACCCGCTCCTTGTCGCGGACACCGTGAAGTAGAAGATTGTCATCTCGAGGAGGGCCTCGGCCCGACGAGGGATCTGCTTCTTGCCGGCAGTGGATCGCAGCTCGAGCAAACAGCCGATCTCTCGCTCTGCTCCTGATAAGAATCTTCCGGTTCGGGCGGCCTCTTCGTGGACCCGCTACATGCTTGCCCGAAATTTCGCCCCGAACTTGCTCTTGCTGACGATGGCGCGGCCAATCGTGCCGTGGCCGATCACCTGATCTCCACTCTGCGCCGTCACGCGAAACGTCAGAAAACGCCCGTTGATCGAGTCCAGCACGGCTTCGCATCGTACCAGTGCGCCAATGCCGGTGGGAGCGCGATGCTGAATGTTGATTGCCGTTCCAACGCTGACTTCGTCGCCCTCGCAGAAGGGGAGCAGCACCTCGAATCCCGCAGCCTCCATCCAGCCGATCATGTGCGGGGTCGAAAGCACGGAAGGCAGATCCGGCTTCCATGCGCTCAGTGTGTGTTGAAATTCGACGCGCCGCTCGTAGGCTCCGCGCGTGCCGATGGGAACAGGTTTGGCCATGGTTCGAGAATAGTACCCTAAGCCAAGTAAGCCCACCGAAGCCTAAAATGACTGCATGCTAGCCGATGAAGATATTCTCCTGAAGCTCCGCGCTTTTGAAGACGCATTCGTGGAGCGCAAGAGCAAGGGCGATCACGCAGATTGGATCAAGACAATCGTTGCATTTGCTAACAGCACGCCGGTCGGTTTTCCTGCGGTGCTGTTTATCGGTGTTCGGGACAATGGAGAGCCCGAAGGCGACGTGAATCTTGACTCATTGCAGAAGAAGCTGTCAGAAAAGGTAGCATTGGTCTATCCCCAGCCCTATTACGCCACGCGAGTACTTAGCCTGCAGGACAAGCAATTTCTCGCGGTAATCGTTCCTGGTAGCGCCGACAAACCGCACTTCGGGGGGCCCTCATACATTCGTTCTGGATCCAAATCCATCGTCGCATCAGAGGAGCAATTCAAGGCGTTGATCGCGTCCCGCCAGAGCAAGGTCCGAGAGATTATGAAATGGAAAGACAAGCTTGTGACGCTAGATCGAATGAATAGCGCGGACGCAGTACACATGCTCGGTGCGGTTGCAAGCACCCAAGAATGCCTGGTAGCCGATTGCAACGAGTTCTATCTGACAATAAGGTACGCAGGTAGCTCGGGTTTGGATTCCGTCCCTTTGCGCCGGACCGAGCTTTCTTTCGACAACGCAAAGGGTCGCCTTAAGATCGAGCTCTATCAGGTGTAGGAGAAGCAAGACTTTGGGCGGCCGGTTGAGGCCGCCCATGGTCTTGCGCTAGTTGCTAATTGCTAAGTGCTTCTTACGCCTGCGCCGGCCGCTCGCCCGGAGCCACATTCGGCTGACCTGGAGCCGGCTTCAGCACCTGCTGCACATCGTCCTTCACCGGCGGCGGCGAGTTGGGATTCACCTTCACCGGCAGCTCCTTGCCTTCGATGATGAGCTGAATATCGTTGGCGTCGATGACTTCGCGCTCCAGCAGCGCCATGGCGATGCGTTCCAGGATCGGGCGGTTGCCTTCCAGGATGCTGCGCGCGGAGTTGTAGCCGTCGTCGACAAAGCGGCGAACTTCGGCGTCGATCTTCTGCGCCGTTTCCTCGCTGAAGTCGCGATGCTGGCTGATCTCGCGGCCCAGGAAGATTTGCTCTTCCTTCTTGCCGAAGGTGATCGGCCCCAACGACGACATACCGAACTCGCAAACCATCTTGCGCGCCAGGTCGGACGCCTGCTCGATATCGTTGCCCGCGCCCGTCGTCATCGTGTTGAGGAACAACTCCTCGGCAATACGGCCGCCCATCATGATGGCCAGACGCGTCTCAAGGTAGTCGCGCGTGTAAGTGTGCTTGTCGTCGATGGGCAACTGCATAGTCACGCCCAGCGCCATGCCGCGCGGGATGATCGTAACTTTATGCAGCGGGTCGGAGTGCTCGCGCATGGCCGCAACCAGCGCGTGTCCGGCCTCGTGATAAGCCGTAACCTTCTTCTCCTCATCGGAGAGCAGCATCGACTTGCGCTCGGCGCCCATCAGGACTTTGTCTTTGGCTTGCTCGAAGTCCCACATCAAAACCGTTTTGCGATTCTGACGCGCGGCGCTCAATGCGGCTTCGTTGACCATGTTGGCCAGATCGGCGCCGGAAAATCCGGGAGTGCCGCGGGCCAGAACGCCAAGATCGACATCGTCGCTGATGGGGATCTTGCGGGTATGAACGCGCAGGATCTCTTCGCGACCGCGAACGTCGGGACGCGAGACCACCACGCGGCGGTCAAAGCGTCCGGGCCGCAGCAGCGCCGGATCCAGCACGTCGGGACGGTTCGTGGCGGCGATGAGGATCACGCCTTCGTTCGATTCGAAGCCGTCCATTTCAACCAGCAACTGGTTCAGGGTCTGCTCGCGCTCGTCGTGCCCACCGCCGAGGCCTGCGCCACGATGGCGGCCCACGGCGTCGATTTCGTCAATGAAGATGATGCAGGGCGCGTTCTTCTTGCCCTGCTCGAACAGGTCGCGGACGCGGCTTGCGCCCACGCCAACGAACATCTCGACAAAGTCCGAACCGGAGATGCTGAAGAAGGGAACGTTAGCCTCGCCGGCCACAGCTCGCGCCAGCAAGGTCTTGCCGGTTCCGGGAGGTCCGACCAGCAGCACGCCCTTGGGAATGCGGCCGCCCAGCTTCTGGAACTTCTGCGCTTCGCGCAGAAACTCGATGATTTCCTTCAGCTCTTCCTTGGCTTCATCCACGCCGGCGACGTCTTTGAAGGTCACCTTCTTCTGCTGCATGGAGAGCAGGCGGGCGCGACTCTTGCCGAACGAGAGGGCTTTGTTGCCGCCAGTTTGCATCTGGCGGATCATGATGAACCACAGCGCTCCCAACAGGATGAACGGGGCCAGGTTCAGCAGCCACGTCGGCCAGCCCCCGGCCTGCGAGTTCTTGACCGTGATGTTCACACCCTTATCGCGCATCTCCTTGATCATGTCGGGATAGCCTTCGACCGAGGTGGTGTGGAAGCTGGCTTTGTCGTTCTTGAATTTGCCGCGGATCTCGGGGCCCACAATCGTCACTTCGCTGACGTTGCCCTGGTCAACCTGGGAGAGAAACTCTGAAAACGTAATGTCGCGCTCTTTGGCGCCCGAGTTCGCGCCCTTAACGACCTGCCACAACAGGACGCCCGACAGCACGATCACGAGCCAGAACACGACTGTTTTGACCGTCGAATTCACCTGAAAACTCCTCTTGCAAAGGGAGGCGCGGACTTCCGCGCTCAATTACCTTAGATGCCGCCCATACCTGCCGGATTTATTTCCAGCCTACCCCTGATTGTAACCCGTGTTCTACCCGTCGGCGCAGCATAACGCATCCGGAAAGGGAGAATAAATTTGAATGGGAACCGCTTCCAAACCTTAGTAACCGGGTGCTTTGGGGAGCTACACTGTTCGACGCAATAGCGAGGCGAAGGTGAGACTCGCCCCACCATCCGGCATGGCGATTCGGTCGAGGGGGAAGGAGCAGCCGGGGAGGCGCAGTCCCGCCCATCCCCTGACCGGCCTCCCCGCACTGGATCTGGAATCCTTTCGGCTCGTGCTGAATCCAACTCACCCGCGACCGTTTGCCGCGATATCACCTGTCCGGTACAATCAGAGCTTTGCAGCAAACGAGCTAGGAGTTCCTATGAAGGCAGCCATTCATCCCGCCTACGACCAGGTGCGCGTGCACTGTGCCTGTGGCAATGTGTTTCTCACCCGTTCGACCCATAAGGGCGATATCAACGTGGAAATCTGTTCCGCCTGCCACCCGTTCTTTACGGGCAAGCAGAAGCTGGTGGATACCGCCGGCCGCGTCGAGCGCTTCCGCCGCAAGTACGCCAAGGCCGATGCCGGTAAAGCAGACGCGGCCAAGGCCGAAACGGCGAAGAAGTAAGCCGGCTTATCCCGTTCACCGAGCCTCCGCTTCGGCGGAGGCTTTTCCTTGACTAGCTTTTAGGCTGGCTCAACGCCCGGTCGATCGACAGCGCCCCCGCGCCTTTGATCAGGATGGTCAGGCACATGGCGATCACCAGCAGGTGATACTCGAAGCCTTCGCCCTTCTGGTTGCCGAACCAGTTCATGAACAGGCCATTTGCGTAGTGCACGGTCGCGATCGCCACCAGCATGTTCACCATGATGCCGAAGGCGGCGATCCGGCTCAGCAGGCCGACGATCAGCCCTAGTCCGCCGAAGAACTCCACGCAAATGGCGAGGAACGCCAGCGGCGCCGGAATGCCCATCTTCTGGGTGAAGAAGCCCATGGTGCCGGTGAAGCCGTACCCTCCAAACCAGCCCAGCATCTTCTGGGCGCCATGGGCAAAGAAGACAATGCCCAGAATCAAACGCAAAATCGTGAGCGTGTAGTCGTTGGGAGTCGAAAGTAGCTTGCGCAAAGTTGCCTCCTGTCAGGCCAGCGCCAATCGCCGGCTATATCCAACCGCTCCTTGAGATGTGTGTTATAACACACAAGCTGCATAAAATTTGCCGCGTGCGCTAGGCTCCTTATATCATCGGGCCTTACAAAATGGGCCAGCGACCAATCACGAACCTGCGTTGGACCGTCAGCTCCATCGCTCTTGCAATCTGCCTGGTCACGCCGCTCGCCGCTCAGAATTCGGGCACTTGGAAGTTCGCCGTCTCCGGAGACTCACGCAACTGCGGCGACATCGTGATGCCGGCGATTGCGGCCTCGGTGCGCAGCAACGGCGCCGAGTTCTATTGGCACCTGGGCGATTATCGCGCCATCTCCAACATTGACGAAGACTATCGCCGCACCCATCCGCAGACCAGTATCTCGCAGTATTTCGCCAACGCATGGCCGGATTTTATTCAGCACCAGCTGGTGCCCTTCGGCGATTTGCCGGTGTTTCTGGCGATCGGCAACCACGAGCTGGTGCCGCCGATGACCCGTGGACAATACATCGCGCAGTTTGCCGACTGGCTGGACGCGCCTGTCCTGCAGCGGCAGCGACTGGCCGACAATCCCAGCAATCATCTGCTGACCACCTACTATCACTGGATTCAGGGCGGCGTCGATTTCATCACCATGGATAGCGCCGGGCCCGACATGTTCGATTCGGCGCAGATGTCATGGTTCAAGATGGTGCTGGCCAAAGATGCCAGGAATGGTGCCGTACGCAGCGTCGTGGTCGGCCTGCATGCGGCGCTGCCGGATAGCTCTTCGGCGGGCCACAGCATGAACGGATCGGCTCAGGGAACGGTAAGCGGGCGCAAAGTGTACGCACAGCTCTCGGGGTTTCGCAAGACGACCGGGAAGAATGTGTATGTGCTGGCCAGCCATTCGCATTTCGTGATGAACGAGGCCTACAACACGAAGTGTCATAAGAACGACGTGCTGCCGGGATGGATCATGGGCAGTGCGGGAGCGGTGCGCTATCGCCTGCCCGCGGACCGCGGCCTCTCGAAGTTCGCGGAGACCGATGTGTATGGATATCTGCTGGCCACGGTTGCGCCCGACGGAAGCATCAGCTTCGAGTTCAAAGAAATGCATCAGGACGATATTCCAGCGAGCGTGGTGAATGAGTTTTCGGCCGATCAGGTGAAGTGGTGCTTCGAGCAGAACAAATCGGACTATACGCCGGCCGACCCGACGTGCGACAGCGCCGGGAGCGGCGATGGCGAGTAGCTTTGGTGAATTGTGTGCTTCATTCGGGTGATTGCGAAAGAACTACAGCTATAACGACTTTATGGTTGGATTCTTTAAGGGCAGATTTGTATCAGGGCACGACTTCAGTCGTGCCGTTTGAGTTAGCGTAGGACGCAGGCTTGAGCCCCTGCAGTCGGAGCGCGGGGCTGAAGCCCAGGCCTTCATAGATCGTTTCGGCACGACTGAAGTCATGCCCTGACACGAAACCTCAATCTACAAAATGAGCTCTAGCAGGCGAGATTTGAATGCTGAAGTTTCTTGAGTCAGACTATGCCGAAATTCGCCGCCACGGCGAAGAGACCTATCCGCACGAATGCTGCGGGATTCTGCTGGGCACGTCGGAAGGCGAAGTTCGCGTGGTTTGCGCATCAATACGCTGCGGCAACACCCGGACGGATTCGCCGCAGAACCGCTACAACATCGATCCTCGCGACCTGGTGCGCGCCCAGCGCGAAGCGAACGAACGCGGGCTGGACATTGTCGGCTTCTACCACTCGCATCCCGACCACCCCGCGCGCTGGTCGCAAACCGACTTCGAGGAAGCGCACTGGATCGGCTGCTCTTACGTGATCACCAGCGTGGAGAAGGGAAAGGCCGTGCAGACGAATTCGTTCGCGCTGACCGGCACGACAGAAGAGGACAAGGCGCTGGTCGAGGAAGAGATCGCAGTTAGCAACTAACTAGGGAGTTAGCTAGCGCTCAGCGATTAACAATCGTTTTAATGCTCCCAATGCCATCGTTCCCAAGCGCCCGGACGAAACCCGCCGCGCTGCGGCTGTTCTGATGTCTGCAGACCATCACCGAACACGAAAACTAAGAAGGCAGGTCCTGCACGAGGGCCGACGAAGCGAACTCAGGCTAATTGCCAGGAGGCTTTGATCAGGTCCCTCGGCGGCTAAAGCCGCGTGCAAGAGGGCGACTTAATGGGCGACCTGAAGGCCGCCCCTTTCAAAGCGAAAATTAATCAGAGTTTCCCGAACGGCTGAGTTTTAATACGCCTTCGCAATCACCACGCGGCGGTCGACTTCCTCGCCGGTAACGATGCATTTGCCCTTGCCGTCGCACTCGTCGACGAGCGGAATGCAGCGAATGGTCGCTTTGAACTCTTTCATGCGCGCGTCGCAGCGGGGATCGTCCTTGCAGTGCGCCATGGCGAACTTGCCGCCGCCTTTTTCGGCGGTCACGTCAGTCAGGATCGCCTCAACCTCGTCGATCGAATTCGCCAGCACCGTATTGTCTTTCATGCGCTGCCTGGCCGCGTTGTACATGTCCTGCTGCATGCTTTCGAGTAGTCCCGGGAGCTTCGCCGCAAGATCCACCTGCGGTACCGGCTCCTTCGTTCCGGTATCGCGCCGCTTCAGAACAACATTGCCGGCGGCAAGATCGCGCGGTCCAAGTTCCAGCACGATGGGCGCGCCCCGCCGCTCCCAGTGGAAGAACTTCGCGCCCGGGGTCTGACCTTCGCGGTCATCGACCTTCGCACCGACGTCTTTCGCGATGCGGTGCGCGGCCTCCAGCACTTTGTCCTTCTCTTCATCCTTGCGATAGATGGGCACCATGACGACTTTCGTCGGCGCCAGCTTCGGCGGCAGCACCAGGCCCTTGTCATCGGAGTGGCTCATGATGAGCCCGCCGATCAGGCGCGTGCTCACGCCCCAGCTGGTCTGCCAGACGTAGTCGAGCTGGCCTTCGCGATTCTGGAACTGCACATCGAAGGCTTTGCCGAAATTCTGCCCCAGGTCGTGGCTGGTGCCGGCCTGCAGCGCGAAGCCGTTCTGCATCATGGCTTCAATAGAGTAGCTGCGCAGCGCGCCGGCAAATTTTTCCGATTGCGTCTTCATGCCCTTGATTACCGGCATGGCCATAATGTTCTCCGCCACGTCGGCATAGACGTCGAGCATGCGCAGCACTTCCTGCACGGCCTCGTCGTGGTTGGAGTGCGCGGTGTGGCCCTCCTGCCAGAGGAATTCGGTGGTGCGCAGGAACATTCGCGTGCGCAGCTCCCAGCGAATGATGTTGGCCCACTGATTCACCAGCACCGGCAGGTCACGCCAGCTCTTGATCCACTTGGCGAAGAAGTGGCCGATGATGGTCTCCGACGTCGGACGAATGACGTACGGCTCCTCCAGTTGCTTGCCGCCGGCGACGGTGACGACCGCCAGCTCGGGCGAGAAGCCTTCCACGTGCTCGGCTTCTTTCTTCAGGAAGCTCTCAGGGATGAGCAGCGGGAAGTACATGTTCTGGTGGCCGGTGGCCTTGAAGCGGTCGTCGAGAGCGCGCTGCAACACTTCCCAGACAGCGTAGCCGTTAGCCTTGATGACCATGCAGCCCTTGACGATTTCGGCGGGCTCGGCCATGTCGCCTTGCAAAACCACGTCCTGATACCAGGTTGCAAAATCCTGCTGTCGCGGAGTAATCGGAGATTCGGCCATAGCGAAGGAGTGCCTGCTTTCGCGAAATAAGAACTGCGTGTATCGGAAATATCCAGATTAGCAGAACCTCGGCGAGCCGACGGTGAGGGCGCGGTTTCCACGCGCACGACAAATGCGAAACTGTTTTCCGATACCGCGGATATGGTGACGAATTATCGCGGCGTTTTGATGTATAAGGGTTGTGCTCTCCGGCTTGTACCAGCTGCCACTCCGAACGACGTCCAAAATTTTGCGAAGAGGAAAACGCGAATGCTACGCGCACGGGCTTTCTCTGCCACGACAATGTGGCTTGTCATCATGGTTGCGATTGGTCTGCTGACTGGTATTGCCGAAGCGGCTCCCAGACCTTCCAACCCGACCATCACGCTTAGTCCCAGCCTTCCCAGTCCTGAGCTGCTCAACACCAGCATCACGTGGACCGCGAATCTTCAGGGCGGCCAGCAGGGACACACTTACGATTATCAGTTCAGCGCGGCGCTGCAAGGCCAGAACCAGATCGTGCGGGATTTCGACCTCCCGAATTCCTTCGTGTGGGTGCCCTGGATGGTGGAGGGTAACTATGTCCTCCAGGTAGTCGTTCGAGATATCACATCGCAGCCTTACATCGTGTATCCGCCGGTGTCGCAGACGTATGTCATCCGTCCCATCGTTACCGCTCCGGGACAATCGGAGGTGAATGTCACCAGCCATCCTCTGGTGGCGTTGTTCAGCGCCGGACCGTGCACGGTGGGGCATTCGATTCGCGTGCGCTTCCACCAGAACGGATCGCAAGCTACCAGCACGACCAACTCGGTGCCCTGCTCGTCCACCAGCGCGAATTTCCTGGTGGCCGGCATGCTGCCGTCGAATGAGTACCTGATGCATTGGGAGGAGTACGGCGCCAACTACCTGGACAGCGGGCCCGATCTTCCCTTCAACACCGGAACGCTGCCCTCCAACTTTCCCATTGGGCAGAGATGGCACGTCAACATTCCTCCCACGCAACATGATTCCGCCTACCCGGTCGTGCTCTATCAATCGGTGCCAACCATCGGCCAGTTCCTGACCTATTGGCCGACGGCAACCGACCTGGAAGGCAACGTGATCTGGTATCACCCGGCGCAAACGCTGGTCACGCGGGTGGAGCCGGGCGGGCTCATCTTCGCCATGTCGTACACCCAGTTGCAGGAGTTCGATCTCGCCGGCAATCTGCTGTTGCAGACGAACGTGAGCATCCTGAACGAACAGTTGGCGGCCAAAGGCTATCCCACAATGTCGGGGCTCAATAACCACGAGACGCGGATCCTTCCCAACGGCAACATCCTGCTGCTGGGCAGCCACGACATTGTGTCGACGCAGTACCAGGGAGGCACGCAGCAGAACCCGGTCGACATTCTGGGCGACGAGATTCTCATCCTCGACCACAACATGCAGCTGCTGTGGGCGTGGGACACCTTTACCCACCAGGACCTGAACCGCGAGGCGACGCAGGACGACGTGTGCTATCACCTGGCGGAAGGATGTCCGCCGTTCAACCAGAACTTCGTGACCGCCAACGATTGGACCCACGCTAACGCGGTGCAGCTGACCTCGGATGGCAATCTGCTCTTGTCGGAGCGCAATCAGGATTGGGTTTTCAAGATTGATTACGCCAACGGACAAGGCGATGGACACGTGATCTGGCGCATGGGACCGTATGGCGATTTCAGAATCTTGAATCCACCACAGGGGAGCTGCGGCGATCCCAACGTTTACCCGTGGTTCACGCACCAGCACGATGCGGCATTCCAAAGCGGCCTGTCCGCGACCGAGATCATGACCGTGTTCGACGACGGCGACTTGCGCCATCAGCAGTGCAGTGGCGGAAACAGCCGGGGCATGGTGTTGTCGGTCTCCGAGGTCACCAAGACGGTGTGGATTCAGTTGGCCGCCGATCTCGGCCAATACGATGGGGCACTGGGCAGCGCACAACTGCTCTCCTCGTCGTCGAACCAGCTCTACGCCAGCTTCGGCAGCGGGCTGCTGTTTCTGCCTTCGGACGCGTCGGAGTCGGTGGAATCCGATGCTGCCGGCAATCTGGTTTACGAACTGCAGGCCGCAGGATGGTCGTACCGGACCTATCGGTATCGGGACTTGTACACGCCAACCTTGCCGTAACGATTTGAGGGGAGACCTCCGCGTCAGATTGCTTCACCCGAGGCAGGCTCGCGAGGTCTCCCAACTTTTTTCCTGCGCGTTTTCCCGCAAAAAACGCCTCGTCGACTTCCCGGAGCTCTCCAATTCTGTCCACCGGCGGCATTCCAGATGGGCGATCTTGAAGGCAAAGATTGCGCTTGTCTTAAAAGCAAACTCTTTGTAAAGTTTCGGTGTGATTGGACCCTTAGGCCAAGTGTCTTCATGGCCAGGAGGCACCTGGGTTGAGGAGCTGCCATGTGCGGCTATTTCTGGCTGATGTTCGGCCTCACAGGGCTAGCTACACGAATTGCCGAGCGCCGCTGTCGATCGCGAAACAAAACCGTCTGTCGGTGGAGTTGTTGGCGGGCAGAAGCCGACGCCTGCCTCCGACCTCAAGCGCTGGTACATCGACCTGGCGGTCGGCTTCTTCAATGCCGTTCTGCTGCTGTTGCTGATCAACCTGGCCCTGTACGTTGTCTTGCAATTCCGGCATCGTCCCGCGGCTAACCCGGCGCTGAACTTCACCCAGCACTTCGATACCGACAAGTTGAAGGCAGCCTATCCCGGCTGGCGCGAGGCAGACGTTAACGCGTTGCTGCAAGAAATGCCGCGCGAGGACCATGAGTTCGAATATGAGCCCTGGACCGGCTTCCGCGAACGGCCCTTCCGAGGACGCTTTGTCAACATCGATCCTGCCGGCTTTCGGGTCTCGAAGGACCAGGCGCCGTGGCCGCCGCAAGCGGGGCAGACCAATGTCTTCGTCTTCGGCGGATCGACCACCTTCGGCTGGTATTTGCCTGACGATCAGACCATTCCATCGTATCTCCAGGAGTGTGGGTCGCCGCAGGGCCTTGCGGTATATAACTTCGCGCGGCCGGCATACTTCAGCAGCCAGGAGTTGGCGCTATTCCAGCAACTGCTGCGCTCGGGATATGTGCCGCAAGTCGCGGTTTTCATCGACGGCCTGAACGATTTCATCCTGTCCGACGGCGTGCCCAAGTTTACAACCGGCCTGCGGCAGTTTATGGACGGGAAGGCGGAGTCGAACCCGCTGCTGAATCTGCCGATGGTACGGGCCATGCGGTGGCTGCAATATCGCATGGGTAAGGCGCCTGCAGTCGAGGCAGCGGCAGCTCCGCCCAACTACCAGGATCCCGCGGTGTTGAACGCGGTCGTCGAGCGCTGGCTGGCCAACAAGAAAATGATCGAATCGCTGGCCGCTGCTTATGGTGTGCGCGCGATTTTTGTGTGGCAGCCTATTCCACTGTACAAGTACGACCTGCGGTATCACTACTTCCTGCATAGCGACAAGGAATTCGGCGGATTCGCGCGTGCCGAGTACGGATATCCGCGGATGGCTGATCTTCAGGCGCATGGCAAGTTGGGCAACGATGTTCTATGGCTGGCCGACATGCAGGCGAACAAGCGGGAGAATCTGTACGTCGATTCGGTGCACTACACGGCGGCGTTCTCCGAGGAAATAGCGGGGAAAATCTGCGAGGTCGCAGGCCGCAAGGCAACCCCGAATGTCATTGACCATTGATGTTCGAAGGGGATGTGCCGCCGCGCTGCGGCTGTTTTATTGCGCTACTCATCCTTCGGTATGGCGAAACCACCGTTGAGGCATTCGGTAGAGCAAGGCGTGCCGCGGTCAGAACAGCCGCAACGCGGCGGGATGATTGCAGGGGCGTAAGCCCCCGTTTGGATTTAGCCGATGAAATATCCCACAATGTGGTAGGCAGCGAAAGCAGCTACATAGGCCACGGCGGTCATGTAGGCGAACTGCAAGGCCGGCCACTTCCAGCCGTTGGTCTCGCGGCGAACGACGGCGATGGTGGACATGCACTGCATGGCGAAGGCGAAGAACACCAGGAGCGCGACCGCACCGGCCGGCGTCAGTTCATGACGCAACGCGGTCTGCAAGTCGACGGCGTGCGATGCGGGATCGACGCCGTACAGCGTTCCCAATGTCGCAATGATCACCTCGCGCGCAGCAACCGACGTCAGCAGGCCTACGCCAATCTTCCAGTCAAAGCCTAGCGGGCGGATGGCCGGCTCGATGGCCTGTCCCAGCTGCGCCACCACGCTGTCCTGCACGGCAGGCGGCTGGCCATGATGCATGGGGAAGTTCGTCGCCGCCCACAGCAGTAGCGTGACCAGCAAAATTATCGTGCCCGCGCGATACAGGAAGGCCTTGCCGCGATCAACCAGCCGCAACCCCAGCGACGACGGAACGGGCCAACGATAAGGCGGCATCTCCATGATGAAGGGCGAGTCCTTGCTCTTCAGGACCGTCGATTTCAGCAGGCGCGCGGTGGCAACCGCCATCAGGAACCCGAGGACGTAAAGCCCCAGCATCGCCGCTGCGCGCGTGCCCAGGAACGGGCCGAGCAGCCGCTGCTCGGGAAGGAACGCCGCGATCACCATGGTGTAGACCGGCAGGCGCGCCGAGCAGGTCATGAACGGCGCAATCAGAATGGTGGCGATACGATCGCGCTTGCTCTCGATGGTGCGGGTGGCCATGATCGCCGGCACCGCACACGCGTACGCGGAGAGCAGCGGGATGAAGCTCTTGCCGTTCAGCCCTACGCTCGACATGGTGCGGTCGGCGATGACCGCGGCGCGCGAGAGATAACCCGAATCCTCAAGAATGCCGATCACCAGAAACAGCAGCAGGATCTGCGGCAGAAAGACCAAGACTGAGCCCGTGCCCTTCCAGATGCCATTGATGATCAACGACTGCAACATGCCGTGCGGAAGATGGTTTCCGATCGCCGCGCCGGTCGAATCGAGGAATTTCTGAAACAGATTGGAGAGCGGCTGGCCGAGGGCGAAGATGGTCTGAAAGACGGCAATCACTACTACCGCGAAGATCACCGGGCCCCAGATGCGATGCAGAAAGATCGAGTCGAGACGCGCTGTCCACACGGGAGTGGCGGGGCGGCGATAGCCGGCATTGGTGCCAACCCGCACCGCCCACTCGCGATAACCGCGCGCGCTTCCGATTACCGGCAGCTCCAGCGGCTCGGGACGAGGCGCGGCGGATGACAGAAAATTCTGTACGGCTTGCAGCCCCTCGCCGGTGGTTGCGCTCACCAGAGCCACAGGCGTGCCCAGTTCGCGCGCCAGCGAGAGCACGTCCACATCACCATGCTGTTTGCGCAGCTCATCGGCCATGTTGAGCAGCACCAGCGTCGGCATGCCCAGCGCGATGACCCGCGCCGCCAGCACCAGGTGGGTATGCAGGTTGTTGGAGTTCAATACGACGATGACCGCATCCGGCGCCGGCATTCCCGGCATGTTTCCGGTGAGCACATCGATCGCAACTTTCTCGTCTTCCGACTTCGGCGTAAGGCTGTAGACGCCCGGCAGATCCACCAGCGCAACTTCTTCCCCATTGGGGTCACGCACGATCCCGGTGTGATGTTCAACCGTGACCCCGGGGAAATTGCCGACCTTCTGGCGCAACCGGGTGAGGCGATTAAACAGCGTGGTTTTGCCGGAGTTGGGAGGGCCGATGACCGCAACCGTGCGATAGGCAGTCCGCGTTTCGTTGACTGGGGCAACGGCGTGACAACTCATCGTCGATGCTCCCATGAAAAGTCAGTCTCCGAAGGCAGGTGCGCCAATTAATTCGACGTCGATATGCTGGGAAAGGTCGCGGCGCATTGCAACCTCGGTGCCGTCGACCCGATAGACGCGGGGATCGCCGCCGGGGCCGCTGCGCAGCACCTTGACCACCAGGCCGGGAACAAAGCCGAGATTCATGAGGTGCTCAGCGATGGCAGGCGCCAGCTTGAGTTCAGCCAGGATGGCGCTGTCTCCAACCTTGAGATCGGCCAGCGCGCTGCCGCGCAGGGGAGCGGGTTTCTGGCGGCTGCCGATTCTGAAGTTGAAAATCATTTTCAATTCCATTTCTATTCTAACTCTTCTCCGGCCGGCGGCAACGACCAAAGTCACAGGCGATTGTGACGCTCGACCAGCTTCGGGAGGTTTCCCGGAATGGCGGCAAATGGCGTTCGTTCAGCAGCTTACGTCGAACACCAACCCTATCGCGAGTCGCACCTCCGGCAGGGGCGAACAACTCGCCTCCCACCAAAGGCGTATTCCTCAGCGCACATTGACCCGCACGCTGAATGTTTTCGCCGGCGGCACGTTGTATTCCCATGATCGGCGATAGACCAGCGTCACGTTAGACAGGCCCGCCGAAGCGGCTTGCAGCTGGAACACCGACGTCAGTGGCGCGCCCGCCCTTCCAGAGGTGTTCTTATTGTGCTGGGTATAGGTTTTGATCAACTTTAGCGGTGTGGGGTCTCCGCTCAACGACCAGGCAAAGCCGGTGCCGGCGTTCGACTTCAATTTGATCTGCAGAGTCTGTCCGCTGGGCAGGTCTATGTCTTTGCCGTTGTCGGGTTCGGTGATGTTCAAGATCGAACTGTGGGCGGAGGAACTCTGTCCCGCAGCCGCACCCAACATCACGGCGCCGCCCATAGCGATGACTGCGAGAGCGAATACGGAGCACGCGAAACCGCGAAGCAAGCTTGGTGTCATGACGTGGTGTGGTCGCCTTCGCTATCGAATAGGACGGAAGTCAAAGCCAATGCCAAACGCCGAATGCCGAATGCCGAATGCCGAATGCCGAATGCCGTTCTTACCACACCCGGCAGGCATTCTCGCGCACCATCGGCTGGCCTGACTTACAGCCGAAGGCCTCGGCGAATCCCGCCGAGTTCTGTACCACGCCGTTCACCCGCCAGCGTCCCGGCGAGTGCGGATCGATGATGGCCAACCGTCGCGCTTCCTGATCGGTGACATTCTGGCACCAGATCTGTCCGTAAGAAATGAAGAAACGCTGTTGCGGCGTGTAGCCGTCGATGGGCTTGGCGGGCGCGGCGGCAAGCAAGTCCGTCAGCGCCAGATAGGCGATCGTAACGCCGCCATTATCGGCGGTGTTCTCGCCCAGCGTCAGGCGGCCGTTCAGATGGACCTCGCCCTTGTCGTCTTTCACGGCAACGAAGCCGGAATATTCGTCGGCGATGCAACTGGCGCGCTGCTCAAAGGCTTTGGCGTCTTCCGGCGTCCACCAGTCTTTCAGGTTGCCGTCGGCATCATACTTGCGCCCCTGATCGTCGAAGCCGTGCGTGAGTTCGTGCCCGATGACCACGCCGATGGCGCCATAGTTCACCGCATCGTCGATATTGTTGGCGTAGAACGGCGGCTGCAGAATGCCGGCGGGGAAGTTGATATCGTTCATGCTGCCGCGATAGTAGGCATTCACCGTCGGCGGCGTCATGCCCCAATCTTTCTTGTCGGTAGGTTTCGAGATCTTGTTGCGCTGGCGTTGCACTTCGAATTCGCGGGCGCGCGTGTAGTTGCCGATGTAATCGTCGCGCTTGACGACGACTGTGCCGTAATTGCGCCACTTGTCGGGATAGCCGATGTTGTTGACGATGGCGTTCAGCTTCTCATAGGCCTTCTGTTTAGTCGTGTCGGACATCCAGGTCAACTGTCCGATGTCCTGGTGCATGGCGGTTTCGATGGCCTGCACCATCCTCAGGGTGCGCTCTTTACCTTCGGCGCCGAAGGTCTTGTCGACATAAAGCTGGCCCAGCGCCATGCCGAGATTCCTGTCTGTCGACTGCACGCAGCGTTTCCAGCGCGCTTCAATCTCCTTCTGGCCGGAAAGGTAGGCTCCGTTAAAGCTGAAGTCCTCGTCCACAAACGCCTGGGGCAGCGCAGGAGCATAGGTGTCGAGGGTGCGCCAGCGCAGGTAGGTCTTCCAGTCATCGACCGAAGTGGATGCAATCTGCCCATTCACCGCCTTGAAGAAATCGGGATTGCTGACGTTCAGGCTGGTGAACCTGGGAGCGTCGCTCTCGGCGAAATATTCGGTGAAGTCGAAGTTCGGGGCAGCGGCGACGACCTCGGTCACCTGCATCATGTGGTCGCGCGTCTTGGGGTCGCGGCGGAGGGTGCGGTCCATGCTGGCTTTGGCGAGGCCGGTCTCGATGGCGAGCACCGTCTTGGCCTCAGCTGCCGCCACGTCTGGTTTGTCGCCCATCAACTCAAACATCTTCTGCACGTGCTCCACGTACTTCTGTCGCGTCTCGACCGACTTGGCGTCGTCCTTGATGTAGTAATCGCGGTCAGGCAGCGTGAGCCCACCCTGATCGAGATTGGCGATGGTCTCCCGCGAGTCGTGCATGTCAGGCATCTGGCCGAAGCTGAACACTGCCCCAACGCCGTCGCGCTGCATCACGCCGACCTGGCGGATGACCTCTTCTTTCGTCTTCACTGCGGCGATCTGACTCATCATCGGCGCAAGCGGTGCGATGCCGCGCTTCTCGATGACGGTCTCGTCCATGCAGGAGGCGTAGTAGTCGCCGACCTTCTGCTGAATGGCGCTGGGCTGCTTGACGGTCTGCGTTTCCTCCAGGATCTCGCGCAGCACGTAGAGATTGCGCTCGTCCAGCTGGTTGAAGCGTCCCCAGCGCGACTTGTCTGCAGGAATGGGATTGTTCCTGGTCCAGGTGCCGCAGGCGTACTGATAGAAGTCCACGCAGGGATCGGCCGTCTTGTCCATCGCCGACTGGTCAAAGCTGGGGATCTCCTTAGGAACATCAGACGCCGGGCCCGGAGCGGAATTTGTTGTTTGGGCTGCGCAGAAAGAAGAGAAGCACAACAGGAAAATCAAGTAAATTCGAATGTTCATTGAGATCTCGAAGAAGCAGTTAGCATCTGGCACTTAGCATTTAGCCAAAACTCGTCCTTAGAGTAAAGGTGTGAGGTACAAAACGCTGTAGGATTTTGCTGATTGCTAAAGGCTAAGTGCTAAGTGCTAAGTGCTAACTGCCAACCGCGGCTCACCTTGCCGTGACGCCGCGTCCCTTCACATTCGCGCGGATGAATTCGATGATGGAATCCATCGGCGTGCCCGGCTGAAAAACTGCAGCCACGCCTATCTGTTTCAGCGCTTCAACATCCTGGTCGGGGATGATGCCGCCCACCAGCACCAGCACATCGTCCATGTGGTTCTGCTTCAGCAGGTCCATCACGCGGGGCACGATGGCGTTGTGCGCGCCAGACAGGATGCTGAGGCCGATGACGTCCACGTCCTCCTGCAGCGAGGCGTTGACCACCATCTCAGGAGTCTGGCGCAGGCCGGTGTAGATGACCTCCATACCGGCATCGCGCAGGGCGCGGGCGATGACCTTCGCGCCGCGATCATGGCCGTCGAGGCCGGGCTTGGCAACAAGTACGCGGATTTTGCGGTCGGGCATAGGCAGCTCTGAGCAACCAGCAACTGGCGAAGAGCGATGATAAACCTTCCTAGCAGAATTCGTAAGTGAGCCGGCACAAGGATGATTCAGGTAGAGGGGGCCTTTAGGCCCGCGTCGCCGCCAAGCCCAATTTGCCAGTCGGCTTCAGCCGACGCAAATGTCGTCGGACTGAAGCCGACTTGAGGCTCGATGACGGTGCCGTTCGACGCGGGCCTGAAGACCCGCTCTACCCTGACAGTTGCTAACCGCCGGTCACTGCCTTACGATGCTGCCGTGCTGCTGGAACTGCGGGTCGAAAACTATGCGGTGATCGACAACGTGGCCGTGGAGTTCGCGCCCGGCCTGAATCTGCTGACCGGCGAAACCGGCGCCGGCAAGTCCATCCTCATTGACGCGCTAGCGTTGCTGCTGGGCGACAAGGCGTTCAGCGACGCGGTCCGCCATGGCACCGACAAAGCCACCGTCGCGGCGGTCTTCGAAGCGCATTCGCCCGCCATTGGCGCGGTACTTCAGGAGAATGGTATCGACGCCGAGGACGGGGTCGTGATCCTGCGCCGTGAGATTTCCGCGGGCGGCAAGGGACGCGTGTTTATCAACAATCAGGCCGCGACGGTGACGGTGCTGAAGCAGCTTGCGCCGCATCTGGCCGTCATCCACGCGCAGAACGAAGCGGTGCTCGGGTTCGACGCGGCTTCTCGTCTGGCGCTATTGGACAGCTTCACCGGCAGTGACGACTCGGCGGTCGAAAGAGCTTTCGACAACTGGAACAAAGTGCGGCAGCGCATATCCGATCTGGAGCGCGACGAGCACGATCGTTTGCGGCTACTGGACCTCTGGACATTTCAGCGCAAAGAGATTGGGGATGCGCGGCTCCAGCCCGAAGAAGACGCGAAGCTCGAAGCGGAGAAGCGGGTGCTGGCCAATGCCGAGCGTGTGCGCAGCGCGGCCATGTCAGCGTACGACGCGCTCTATGACAGCAGCACATCGGCGGCGTCGTCGATCCGCGCGGCTACGCGACAGATCGAGGAGCTGTCGCGATTTGATGAGCAGTTTCGTGATGCCGTGCCGGAGCTGGAATCGGCGCGCATCACCATCGAAGACGTCGGCGCGCGACTGCGCGACTATGCCGAAGGTATTGAGGCGTCGCCCGAGCGGCTGGCCGAAGTTGAAGACCGGCTGGCGGCGCTGGATCGTCTGAAGCGCAAATATGGGCCGAAGCTGGAAGACGTTATCGCACTTGGCGCCGAGCTGGAGCGCAAGCTCAACGAAATGGAGAACAAGGACGAGGTGCTGCGCAAGCTGCGCGCCGAGTTGTCGCAAGCGGCCGAGCAATATCTCGCGGCGGCTCGGGGGTTGTCGCGGCAGCGCTACGAGGCCGCTCGCAAGCTGGAGAAGCTGGTCGAATGCGAGATCAACGAGCTGGCGATGAAGGCGCGCTTCAAAGTTGAAGTCAGCGGTACGGATGAAGAAACGAACTGGACCAGCCGCGGCTTCGACCAGGTGCAGTATTTGATTTCCGCCAATCCGGGCGAGCCGCTCGGGCCGGTGGATGAGATTGCTTCTGGCGGCGAACTGTCGCGCGTGATGCTGGCGTTGAAGACCAGTGTGGAAGCGGGGCAGAAGACTTCGGGCCGCAATGGTAACGCTCCCACCCTTTCGCAACAGAAGCGAAAGGATGGGGCACCCGACCGAAAGGATAGAACCCCTGCGGATTCACATCAGCGAACGCTGGTCTTCGATGAAATTGACGCCGGCATAGGCGGACGCGCGGCCGAAGCAGTCGGCAAGAAGCTGAAGCAGCTTTCGCGCACCAAGCAGGTGCTGTGCATCACCCACCTGCCGCAGATTGCGTCCTTCGCTGACCAGCATTATGTGATCGAGAAACGCGAATCCGGCGGTAGAACAAGAACCTCGATGCGCCCGCTTGACGCCGAAGAGCGCACCCGCGAGATCGCGCGCATGATGAGCGGGGCCAAGCTGACGGATGAATCGTTGAAGCACGCGGAGCAGATGCTGAAGAACAGTGGCCAGTAGCAGGTGGTCAGTGGTCAGCGTTCGACCAGGGGATTTCGATTCGAACTCACTGCTGATTGCCGTCCGATGGCAGCTACTTGATCGCCCCTTCTCTGCCTGCGATCCTGCGTAGCAATCCAATCTGGCCGTTGTGATAGGCCTCGTGAAATTGCAGGCGGATGAGGCCTTCGGCGATGGAACCGGTCAGTGGTGGCCGCCGCCGCTCCTCCGGGACAAGGCTATTCAGGTCCTCCTCGGAGAGTGCCGCCAGGGCGGGAATCAATTGCTGCTGCGTATCGCTGAGCCAGCCACGCAGGGTTGCCAGATCAACGAAGCCCTCGGTGCCCTCGGGATGGCTGCCGCGCCGATAGATCGCCAGGTTCTCTCCTGTGAGCGTAGGAGTCGTGCCCGCCAGCACGAGAGTTGCACCGCGCGCCACAATAATGTGTCCCAACACCCAATTCAGGCAATTGCCGCCGTTCTCCGGCTGTACGAGGCTGTCCTCCTGGGTCAGGTCCTGCAGGTTTTTGTTGATGGCGCCGTAGGTCAACTCAAACATCTTCACCAAATCGTTGCCGGTCATCATGATCTCGCTTTCGGGAAGATTACAAAATTGTACAAGGCGATTCAGCAGGAAGTCTCAGGCGAGTTGGCGGGAGGCAGACTTGCCACGCGAACGGTGCTACGGACATCTAATCTAAATCGCAGGTGGGTGTCGCCGGCTGAAGCCGGCTCATGATGTGGGGAGTGGCTGGACGCTGGCCTGAAGGCCAGCTCTACCATTCACCACTAAGTGCCGTGTTTACGCATTCCAGCGCGTGATTACGCTGGTTCGGCCGGTTACGTTGGTGGTTCACACGCTGTTACAATTACATTAGAAAGTGGGGAAGTCAGGTCCCGACCTTTACTGATTGCAACCAGACCCATGTCGCTCCGATTTGGCGGCGTGGAGTCGTTAGGACAGCATGAGTCAGAGTGAAGCTAAGACCCTCCTTCTGCTGAAGCCGCGCGGCTTTTGCGCAGGAGTGGTGCGCGCCATCGATATTGTTCGCATTGCGCTGGAAACCTTCGGCGCGCCGATCTATGTCCGCAAGGAAATCGTGCACAACCGCTACGTGGTAGACGAGCTTACCGCCAAAGGCGCCATCTTTGTCGACAGCGTGGAAGAAGTGCCGTCGGGTGAGCGGGTCATCTACAGCGCGCACGGGGTGGCGCCGGAAGTACGGCAGGCGAGCAAACTGCGCGAGCTGCGGGTGATCGACGCGACCTGCCCACTGGTAACGAAGGTACACGTCGAGGCGGTCAAGTTCGCCCGCGACGGTTACTCGCTTATCCTGATCGGACACCGCGATCATGACGAGGTGATCGGGACGCTGGGCGAGGCTCCGCTGGTGACGCAGGTGGTGGATGCGCCGGAAGACGTCGACGGTCTACACGTTCCCGATCCCAATCGCGTCGCCTATCTTACGCAGACGACCTTGAGCCTTGACGAAACCACGCATGTCATCGAGGCGCTGCGGCGCAGGTTCCCCAACATCAAAGGGCCGCACGCGCAGGACATCTGCTATGCGACCGAGAACCGCCAGACGGCGGTGAAGGACGTTGCCGCGGAATGCGATCTGTTGCTGGTGGTCGGTTCGGACAACAGTTCGAACTCGAACCGCCTCGTAGAGGTAGCGCGCAATCTGGAAACCAACTCGCACCTCATCGAGAACTACCGCTCGATTCAGCCGGAGTGGCTGGACGGCGTGAGAACCGTCGGCCTCACTGCTGGAGCATCGGCTCCGGAGATTCTGGTGCAGGAAGCCGTGACTTTCCTGCAGCAGCAAGGCTTCACCGATTTGCGGGAGATTGAGGTAATGCCGGAGAACGTGCGCTTTGGGCTGCCTCCTGAAATCGTAGAGGCGATTGGCGCCGCGCCGGCACTGGCAGCGGAGTAACGGAACGAATGGCAGACCCCTTAAGTCCCGCCGAAATGCGTTTCGGCAAGATTGATGACATCAAGAGCCGCGTGGCTTCCGCTATCGATGCGGCTCGCCAGTATCTGTTCAGCATCCAGGATCGCGAAGAGGGCTACTGGTGCGGCGAACTCGGCGCCGACAGCACCCTGGTTTCCGACTACATCCTGTTGCATCGTTTGCTGGGGACCGAAGATCCGGTTCGCACCCAAAAGTGCGCTCACGAGATCCTCAATCGGCAGAACCAGGACGGCGGTTGGCCGATTTATAACGACGGACCTTCGAATATCAGCGCGTCGGTAAAGGCCTATTTCGCGCTGAAAATGGCGAGCTACAGTCCCGATCATCCGCAGATGGCGAAGGCGCGCGAGTGCATTCTCGCAATGGGTGGCGTGACTGAAGTCAACACGTTTACCAAGATTTATCTCTGCTTCCTCGGTCAGTACGAGTACGACGCAGTTCCGGCGATTCCGCCGGAGATCGTGCTTTTCCCCACCTGGTTCTGGTTCAACCTGTACGAGATTTCGTCGTGGTCGCGCGCGATTCTGGTGCCGCTATCGATTGCTTATGCGAAGAAGCCGTTCAAGAAGATTCCGCCGGAGCAGGGAATTGACGAGCTATTCCTGAAAGGCAAGAAAAACCTGCGCCTGAATTGGAGCGAGTCGCTGATTAGTTGGCGCAATTTCTTCCTCCTGGTGGATCGTCTGGTGCACTTCTTCGAGCGGGTGCACGTGCGGCCGCTCCGATCGCAGGCGCTGAAGGTCGCCGAGCGCTGGATGCTGAAGCGCCTGGAGATGAGCGACGGCCTGGGCGCGATTTATCCCGGCATCATGAACTCCATAATCGCGTTGCGCTGCCTGGGCTATTCGCTGGACGACCCGCAGGTCATCCGCGCGATGGACGAGTTCGAGAAGCTTGGCATCGAAGAAGAGACGACGTTCCGCATGCAGCCCTGCATGTCGCCGGTATGGGATACGGCGTACGCGGTGTTTGCGCTGGCGGAGACCGGTATGGCGGCGAACGATCGTCGCCTGGCGCAGCCCTGCGAATGGATGCTGAAGAAGCAGGTCACCCGTCGCGGCGATTGGTATGTCAAGAACCGCAATGTCGCGCCCGGCGGCTGGTACTTCGAGTTCAACAACGAGTTCTATCCCGACGTCGACGATACCGCGCAGGTGCTGCTGGCGCTTAGCCGGGTGAAGACCTCGAACGAAAGCTATCACACCAAGTCGGTGGAGCGCGCGATCGATTGGGTCCTCTCGATGCAGTGTAAGAACGGCGGCTGGGCATCGTTCGACAAAGACAACGACCGCATGGTCTTCCAGCACATTCCCTTTGCCGATCACAACGCCATGCTCGATCCGGCGACGGTGGACATCACGGGGCGCGTCCTGGAGTGCCTGGCCAGCTACGGATATTCGCTGAAAGACAAGCCGGTTCGGCGCGCGGTCGAGTTTATTAAGTGCGAGCAGGAGCCGGACGGCTCGTGGTTCGGGCGTTGGGGCGTGAATTACATCTACGGCACCATGCTGGTGTTGCGCGGGCTGGAAGCCGTGGGCGTGGATTATCACGAACCTTGTGTGCAGCAGGCGGCTGAGTGGCTGCGCATGATGCAGAACCCTGACGGCGGATGGGGCGAAAGCTGCGGATCGTACGACGATGCGACGATGAAAGGCGTGGGGCCGAGCACGGCATCCCAAACCGCGTGGGCGGTAATGGGGCTGCTGGCCGCAAACGACACACGCAGCGATTCCGTGCCGCGCGGCATCGCCTATCTGTTGAAGACCCAGCGCCGCGATGGTTCGTGGGACGAGTCCGTGTACACGGGTACGGGATTTCCCCGCGTCTTCTATCTCGAGTACACCATGTACCGGCAATACTTCCCGCTGCTGGCCCTCACGACGTATGGCAAAAGCGCCGCGCAGTCGGAGGAAGAGCGGTTGCGGCCGCTGCGGAAAAGCAGTGGTCAGTAGTCAGGTAGGACTCATCCCGCGTCGGCGCACCAACCAACTGCGATATTTTCTACTAGAAACGAAACAGTGCCGCCGGTTGCTCTGATTGGCGACTGACTACTGGCTACTGACAACTAAGCATGAGATGCTTTGTGACAGGCGCGACCGGCTTTCTGGGCTCGCATGTTGCGCGACGGTTGCTGGCGCGAGGCGCTGAGCTTCGCCTGCTGGTGCGGCCGACGAGCCGCCTGGACAATATTGCCGACCTCGCGGCCGAACATGTCACCGGCGATCTTCGCGATGTCGATTCGCTGCGCAAGGGAATGTCGGGCTGCGAATGGGTTTTCCACGTCGCCGCCGACTATCGCCTTTGGGCTCTCGACCGGCAGGAGCTCTACAAATCCAATGTCGGAGGCACCGCCAACATCCTCGCCGCAGCGAGAGATTCGGGAGTGCGGCGGGTTATCTATACCAGCAGCGTTGCCACCATGGGCTTCGGCAACCACGGCCATATGACGGATGAGAACTCGCCGGTAGCGCTGGATAACATGATCGGCGACTACAAGCGCAGCAAGTTTCAGGCAGAACATCTGGTCATGAGTGCGGCGCGGGGCGGACAGAACGTCGTGATGGTGAACCCGACCACGCCGGTGGGAGAGCGCGACATCAAGCCAACGCCCAGCGGCCAGATCATCGTGGATTTCCTGCGGCGCAAGTTTCCGGCTTATGTCGATACTGGTTTGAATCTGGTGGACGTTCTCGAATGCGCGGAAGGGCATTTGCTCGCGATGGAAAAAGCCCGGCCGGGTGAGCGGTACATCCTTGGGGGCGAGAACCTCACGCTAAAGCAGATCCTGGATAAGCTGGCGGCGATCACGGCCCTGCCGTCGCCGAACATCAAACTGCCCTACGCGGTGGCGTTGGCTGCGGGAGCATTCGGCTCGGTTATAACCGGCAAGATGCTGAAGCGCGAACCCCGCGCCACCTGGGACTCCGTGCGGATGGCGCGCAAGAAGATGTTCATTACCAGCGCCAAGGCCGAGCGCGAGTTGGGATGGACTTCGCGGCCCGTAGACGATGCTTTGCGCCGTGCGGTGGACTGGTTCCGGGCGAATGGCTACGTGTAGAAGCGGTTGTCGCTTGTGGGTGTGACCAAAACTCTTGGCGAACAGGTCAAAGCCAGTTGCGATTGTCGCGGCGATGCCTATGGAGCTGGCGCCGCTGATCGGCAACGTCGCGCCGCAGAAGGTAAACGGGGTCGATATCTTCGAACTACCGCAGGCCATTGTTGCCGTTGGAGGTATTGGCGAGAAGTTCGCCCGCCGCGCGGCTGAAGTTGCCATCGACTACTGCCGGCCGAAGTTGTTGCTCTCGGCGGGAATGGTCGGTGCGGTCTCACCCCGGCTGAAGGTCGGCGATGTGGGCCGTATCCGCGAAGTTGTTGACGTTGCCAGCGGCGCGCGTTATTCGGCGAAGGCCGGCGGCGACTGGGTGCTGGCGACCTCGCAGGACGTGAGCGATGCCGCCGAGAAGCAAGAGTTAAAGGTGAAGTTTGGCGCTGACGTTGTCGACATGGAAGGCGCTGCCGTTGCGCAGCTTGCGAAAGAAAAGGGCGTGGAATTCGCCTCGTTGAAGGCGATCTCAGACGACGCGGCGTTCGATATGCCGCCGCTCAATCGCTTCATCGATCAGAATGGACAGTTTGTCACCCATAAGTTTCTAATTTACGTGGCTTTGCATCCGAGGTGGTGGACGACGCTGGGCAAGATCAAAACTAATAGCGAGCTCGCCAGCAAGAACCTCTGCGAAGCGATAGAACATCTATTAAGAAACAGTTGTCAGTAGCCGGTTGTCAGTTGTCAGTTGATTTGCTGGCTATGACGAAACGACTATGACTATTTGGATACTGAGAACCGACAACTGACAACCGACAACTGAAATGTCAACCGCAACCCGAACCAGCGAACAAATCGAGACCCGCCCCATCCCCGCCACCATGCAAGCTGCCGTTTATCGCGGCGTGGATGAGGTCCGCCTGGAGACCGTTCCGGTGCCTCAGATCGGCGCGGGGGAAATCCTGATCCGCGTGCACACCTGCGGCATCTGCGGCACCGATCTGAAGAAAATCGCCACCGGCTCGCACTCCGCGCCACGGATTTTTGGACACGAAACCACCGGAGTCATAGCTCAAGTCGGCGACGGGATTACGAAATTCCAGCGCGGCGACCGGGTCATGGTGTTCCATCACATTCCCTGTGGCGACTGCTTTTACTGCCGGCACAAAGTGTTCGCGCAGTGTCCGACTTATAAGAACGTCGGCGCGACGGCCGGCTTCGAAGCCAGCGGCGGAGGGTTTTCCGAGTACGTGCGAGTGATGGACTGGATCGTGACGCGTAATGGCGTTGTCCGCATTCCAGACGGCGTCTCGTTTGAGCAGGCGTCATTTATCGAGCCCGTCAACACCTGCATGAAAGGTATTGAAACGCTGCGACTTACGCCCGGTGAAACGGTCCTGGTCATCGGTCAGGGGCCAATCGGCATCATCCTTGCGGTGCTGGCCCGGCGCCAAGGCGCTCGGGTGATAACTTCCGATTTGTTCCCGCAGAGGCATACAATAGCTAGGGCGTTTGATTTAGACCAAAGCATCGACGCCTCCACATCGGATACGGTCAAGATTGTTAAAAAATGCACCGAAGGCCGGGGGGCGGATGCTGCGATTCTTGCGGTAGCCGGCACGGCACTGATTCAGCCGGCCTTGGATGCGACCCGTCCCGGGGGACGGGTGTTGTTATTTGCGCAAACCCAACACGGTGAGGCCGCTATCGACCCGGCGGCGGTTTGCGTGGACGAGAAGAGTCTCTTGGGATCCTACAGCGCTTCCGTCGACCTGCAGGAAGAGTCGGCTCGTTTTGTGCTGGACCGGGAAATCGATTTGGAGCGGCTCATCAGCCATCGTTTTCCGCTCAGCGAAGCCGTGGAAGCGTTACGTCTGGCAGCCCATCCCAAGCCCGACTCGATGAAGATCGTGATTCAACCGGGCAGCCAATGGAAGGATTGAAGTGAACGGACAAATGACAGCGGCAGTCCTCTACGGTAAAGAGGACGTCAAGATTGAACGGGTGCCAATCCCCACCCTGGACGAAGGTGAGGTGCTGGTCAAGGTGCAGGTCGCGCTGACCTGCGGCACCGACCTCAAGGTTTATCAGCGCGGTTATCACGCGCGCATGATCGTGCCGCCAGCGCTGTTCGGCCACGAGCTGGCGGGGGTGGTAGAGGAAGTCGGTCCCAAAGTCCGCGGCTTTAAGAGAGGTATGCGCGTGGTGGCGCTCAACTCGGCGCCCTGCGGCAGTTGTTTCTACTGCTCCAAGCACCAGGAAAATCTTTGCGAGGATCTGCTGTTCAATAACGGCGCTTACGCCGAGTACATCCGCATTCCGCGCCGCATTGTTGAGTCCAACATGCTGGCGATTCCCAAGCATGTCAGCTTCGAAGAGGCGGCGATTGTTGAGCCGCTGGCCTGCGTGCTGCGCGGGCTGCACGAAACCAAGCTGGAAATTGGCGACACGGTTGCCGTCATCGGCGCCGGCCCGATCGGACTGATGTTTCTGCAAGTCGCCAAGCTGAGCGGCTGCAACGTCATCTCCGTCGTCAAGCGCGATTCGCAAGTCACGGCCGCATGGCGCGCCGGCGCGAATACGGTTGTGCAGATTGAGAAGGTTGACGATCCGGTGAAGGCGGTTCGCAAGCTAACTCCTGACGGCCGCGGCTGCGACGTGGTGATTGAAGCGGTAGGACGTCCACAGGCCTGGGAGTGGACCATCGACATGGTGCGCAAGGGCGGCACCGTCAACTTCTTCGGCGGCTGCGCCAGCGGGACGACTGTCGCTCTCGACACCCAGCGGCTGCACTACAACGAGCTCACGCTGAAAGCCACCTTCCATCACACGCCGGAAACCGTTCGCAAGGCGTTCTCGCTCATCTGCGAGCGCAAGATCAAGGGCAAGGACTACATCACCGGCGAAGCGCCCCTGTCGCGCCTGCAGCAGGTCCTGCGCCACATGCTGAACCGCAACGGGGACATCAAGACGGCGATCATTCCGGGAGCGTAGGAGCAGTTGTCGGTTGTCAGTTATTGATTGTCAGCCGCCAGCTGTCAGTGGCTTTTGGCTGGAGCCAGTCTTTCTCCACGCCGATATCGTGCATTTTAGGCCGCGCACCAGCCGCGCAGCGGTGGGATGGTTTTAGCCCGGGGCGCAAGCCCCGGGTCCGGTCCATAAGACAAGCCTGAGCCGCGGCAGCGGCGACACTCCTCAACACCAATTACAATCTTATCGATGTCTTCTGTTCCAACTGACAACCGGCTGTACTCCGCCGAGCACTCAGAAACACCGCTGGCGGGCTGGCAGTCCCTGCCGCCGGAGTACGCCATCCCCGAGCGCGCGCCGTCTCTGGAAGAAGCCCAGCAATACTGCTCGCGGCTGGCGCACTCGCATTACGAGAACTTCTCGGTCGTCACCTGGTTCTTGCCGAAGCGCCTGCATCAGCACTTCTACAACGTGTATGCCTACTGCCGAATCTCCGACGATCTGGGCGACGAGGTCGGCGACCCGCAACAGGCTCTGGCGCTGCTGGATGCGTGGGAGGCTGAGCTGAACGCGACCTACCTGAGCCTGGTCGAAGCGCCGCTGCGCGACATCCAGCATAAGGTTGAGGAGCTAAAGCCCGAGGCGTCGGTTCGCAATCCGGTCAGCCCGCGCCATCCCGTGTTCATCGCGCTGCGCGATACCATTCGCCAGCTCGACATTCCGCGCGCGCCGTTCGCGAATCTGCTCACCGCATTTCGCCAGGACCAGACCGTCACCCGCTATCCCACATTCGAGGACCTGCTCGGATACTGCGTGAACTCCGCCAATCCCGTCGGCCATCTCGTGCTTTACCTCTGCGGTTATCGTGACGCCGAACGGCAGCAGGTTTCCGACTACACGTGCACCGCGCTGCAACTGGCGAATTTCTGGCAGGACGTCGCCGTCGACTACGGCAAGGGCCGCATCTATCTCCCGCTGGAAAGCCTGGCCAAGTTCGGCGTCACGGAAGACGACATCGCCCAGCGCCGCGCCACGCCGCAGTTTCGCGAGATGATGAAATTCGAAGTGGCCCGCGCGCGCGACTGGTTCCAGCGCGGACTGCCACTGGCCGGCAAGGTCGACAAGCATCTCGCCCTCGACATTGAACTTTTCAGCCGAGGCGGACTGGAAATTCTCAACGCCATCGAGCGCCAGAATTACGATGTGCTCTCCAACCGTCCGGCCATCTCGAAGCCGCGCAAGCTCTGGCTGGTAGGAAGGGCCGCGCTTGGGAAGCTGACGCGCGGACAAAACAAATTCACCACGGAGTCACGGAGCGCACGGAGGTGAATAGATCCGTCTCTTCTCCGTGTTCTCAGTGCCTCCGTGGTGAAAACTCATTGCCAAGCGGGGCGGCGTGAGCGAGCACCCGCTCCAGTTGCGGGCGGCTTACAGCGTTTGCCGGCACATCGCTCGGTCGGCCGCCAAGAATTTTTACTACGGCTTTCTCGCCTTGCCCGCGCGCAAACGCAACGCGCTGTCGGCGGTATATGCCTTCATGCGCCGCGCCGACGACATCTCCGACGATCCTGCGATTCCAGCTGACCAGCGGCGCGAAAAGCTGGACGAGTGGATGAACGGGTTTCGCCGGGTGGTCCAAGGCGACCGCACTGACGATCCTGTACTCTTCGCCCTCGCCGACGCGCAACAGCAATACAACATCCCGCTGGAATGGTTGGAGAAGCTGGTGCAAGGCACGGGAATGGACCTTCCGCACCAGCCGCAAAACACGGGCGGGACTACTTCGCAGTTGCAGTACGAGAGCTTTGCTCAGCTTTACGACTACTGCTATCACGTGGCGTCGGTGGTCGGACTGGTGTGCATCCGCATCTTCGGATATCGCGATCCGCGCGCCGAGAAGCTGGCCGAAGAGACCGGAGTCGCGTTCCAACTCACCAATATCCTCAGAGACGTGAAGGAGGATGCCGGCCTTGGCCGTATCTACCTTCCACGCGAAGATTTCGCGCGTTTCGGTATCGATTCACATGTCCTGACGAACGGCTCCGCGCCGGCGTCGATGCGCGAGCTGTTGGAATTCGAGGCGCTACGTGCGCGGGAATACTATCGTGCGGCGGAAGACTTGCTGCCGCTGATCAACGAAGACAGCCAGGCCGCGCTCTGGACGCTGGTAGAGATTTACCGGCGGCTGCTGGAGAAGATCGTCGCGCGCAATTACGACGTGTTTTCGGAGCGCGTGTCGCTTAGCCCGGCGGAGAAGCTGACCGTCATGGTGAAAGGCTGGCTGCGATACCGATGAGCGCCGCCAATAACAATCCTGGAGGTGCCCCACGTTCGCCGATCATTTCGTCTAACGTGGGGAAAGGTACCGTTGCCGTGGTCGGCGGCGGACTGGCCGGCCTGGCCGCGGGTTGCGCGCTGGCCGATGCGGGATATCTTGTCGAACTGTTCGAGCGCCGCCCGTTCGTCGGCGGACGCGCCTCGTCCTATGAACTTCCGGGCACTGGGGAAGTGGTCGACAACTGCCAGCATGTCCTGCTCGGCTGCTGCACCAATCTCGTCGACTTCTATTACCGCATTGGCGTCGAGCGCCAGATTCGCTGGTATGACGAGATCACCTTCATCCTCCCAGGCGGTAAGTCGTCGACGCTGAAACCGGGAAAGCTTCCCGCGCCGTTCCACGCTACAGCGTCGTTCCTCAAATCGTCGGTACTCGGCATGGGCGACAAGCTGGCGATTTCACGCGCGTTGCTGGCGCTAGTCCCCTCGCTGCCGAACGACGACGGCGAAAATTTCCAGTCCTGGCTGGAGCGCCACGGCCAAACCAAGCGGGCGATTGATCGCTTCTGGGCGCCGGTGCTGGTCAGTGCGCTCAACGAGGAACTCGACCGCGTTTCCGTGCGCCACGCGGCGTTCGTATTTCGCGAGTCTTTTCTGAAGTCGCCTGCCGCCGGTTTGATGGGCCTGCCCGCAGTGCCTCTCTCCGAGCTTTACGCAGCGGCTGCGGCTTACATCGAAGAACGTGGGGGCAAGGTTCATTTGCGCGCCGCCGTCGATTCCATCCGCGCCGAAGCCGATGCTGTGCACTTGTGCATTGGCGGCGACGACGCCGTAGCTGACTACGCTGTGCTCGCGATTCCTTTCAACGGAATCGACAAAATCCTCCCCCAGGCCGTCGAGACAGAAGAGCTGCGGAACGACGCCGCGCATCTCGAATCGTCGCCGATTACCGGCATCCATCTCTGGTTTGATCGCGAGATCACGCCGCTGGAGCACGCTGTGCTGCTGGAGCGCACCATTCAGTGGATGTTTCACAAATCCAAAATTCTTGCGGCAAGAAAAGACTGTCCGCCGAAGGGCAGCTATCTCGAACTCGTGGTCAGCTCATCGAAGACGCTGGTGGACAAGCCGCGGCAGGAGATCATTGATCTTGCCGTTCGCGAGCTGGCGGAATTTTTTCCGGCTGTGCACGAAGCCAAGCTGAAGAAAGCCACCGTGGTTAAGGAAATCCATGCGACGTTCTCGCCCGCGCCCGGCAGCGACGCCTTTCGTCCGTCGCATGTTACTCGCTGGCCGCGATTGTTTCTGGCCGGCGATTGGACCGCTACCGGATGGCCGGCGACCATGGAAGGCGCGGTGCGCAGCGGCTACGGGGCCGCAGAAGCTCTGAGCGGGGCCGGCTATCTGCTTCCGGACCTCCCCGCTTCGGGCGTCATGAAGCTGTTGGCGAAGGTCGGCATTTAGCATTTAGCAGCTAGCACTTACTATGGTCGATGTGTGGCAGGGTTGGCTAAGCGCTAAGAGCTAACTGCTAATCGATGATTTCGTTATGGACCAACGTAGTTTTCAGGCACTCCTGCGTCGCGCCGTCGCTTTTCCGGTAACGCTACTGGTGTGTCTGGCTGCGATTCTGGTGGCGGAGATTCTGGTCCTGTCCAGCTCCTTCCGCTGGGTGGATCATTCCGACAAAGTTATCGCCGAGTCACGCCAGGTGGGCCGCTCCATGGTCGAGATGGAGACCAATGTTCGCGGTTATTACCTTACCCGCGACACAACATTCCTGGAGCCTTACCGCCAGGCCAGACAAAGGCTGCCCGATGAGTTTGAGCTGCTGCTGAATTTGACGGCGGACAATCCCAGCCAACAGGCGCGGCTCAATGACGTTCGCGAAGCTAACCGGCGCTGGAGGCAATGGGCGGATGAGCAGATAAACGCCATTCAGCAGGGGGAGCCACCATCGGATTCCGCATTGCTGGTCGGGCACGATCTGATGGAGCAGGTTCGTGTCCGGCAGCGCATCTTCGTTGCTGCGGAAGAGGCAATCCGCGTTCGCCGCGCCCGGCGCGCCGAAATCCTGAACAACTCCGTTATCGCGTCGGCGGTGGGCCTGTCCCTCATTATCGCGTTTCTGCTGTTTACTCTTACCCGGCGCGAGCTTCGCGACCTCTCATCCTCCTACGAACGCCATCTGCAGGCCGAAGCTGAGCAACGGCGCCAGGCGAGCGAGAGCCGCGAATGGTTTCAAAGCACGCTGAACAGCTTGGGCGAGGCCGTGGTCTCCACCGACCAGTCAGGCACCATCTCCTACATCAACCCGGTCGCGCAACGGCTCACTGGATGGGACTACCTGCACGCGCGGGGACGGAAGTTCGGCGAGGTAGTGCGCCTGACCGACGAGCGCACCCAACTGCCGGCCGAAGATACCATCGCCTCGGTAGTTCGCGCGCGCCAGGTGGTGGCCATTCCCAACGAGTTGCTGTTGACCACGCAGAGCGGTGCAACCAGTCCTATCGAGTTAACTGGTGCTCCCATTCTCGATCGGCAGGGCAGCGTTCTGGGCGTCACCGTTGTCTTTCGCGACATGACCCAGCGGCGAAAGACTGAACAAACGCTCCGCTCCAGTGAGCGTCTGACTTTGGCTGGCCGTTTGTCGGCTACCATCGCCCATGAGATTCGCAATCCTCTGGACACGGTTTCCAACCTGGTCTACTTGCTGCAGCACGACAATCCCAACCCCAGTCAGGCGCAATACCTCACCATGGCGGGCGATGAGGTGGCGCGCATCGCGCAAATCACCAGCCAATTGCTCACCTTCCATCGGGAAGCTCGCAGTCCCGTCGCCGTCAATCTTACTGAGGTGCTGGACAGTGTGCTCACGCTGTTCGCGCCGCAGATCAGGCAACACCACATCGAAGTCGTGAAACGTTTTGACACCGATAAGAGCGTGCGTGGATTTCCGGGCGAGCTGCGGCAGGTCTTCTCCAACCTGGTCGGTAATGCCATTGAGGTCATCCCCGACGGAGGCCAGCTGGTGTTGCATTCGCGGGAGTCAAGTCTGATTTCCGATCCCGCGGTGAAAGGAATTCGCATCACCGTGCTGGACAATGGGGTCGGGATCCCAGTGGGCGTCCGCAGGAACCTGTTCGCGCCGTTCTATACGACCAAGGGAGAAAAGGGCACTGGCCTGGGCCTGTGGATCAGCCGCAGCATCATCGAAAAGCACGAAGGCACCATCCACTTTGTGAGCCGCACGACCGACGGCAACAGCGGTACAGCGTTCTCAGTGTTCTTGCCCTTCCGCCAGAAGCTCGGCCTGCTGGATGTGCAAAGCGCGCCGCCGATGTGAGGGCAGCACTGGGCAGTTAGAACAGCAGTTAGCAGTTAGCACCTAGCATTTAGCATTTAGCATTTAGCACTTAGCGCTCGGCCTTAACATTTGGCAACTAGCACTTCGCAATTAGCATTTGTCAACTAGCACTCCGCAATTAGCGCTTGGCATTTAGTATTCAGCACATAATAGTTGGGGCTATCCCACAAAATACTCAGTGCTGTCCCACAAAATACTCAGCGCGATCCCACAAATTGGTTTGTATCGGGGCACGACTTCAGTCGTGCCGCCCGGCCACGAAATAGACCGGGCTTTAGCCCCTGCACGCCCGGTGACAGGGGCTAAAGCCGCAACATACGGCACGGTTTTGTTCCGCACGACTAAAGATCGTGCCCGGTACGAAGCTAGTGGATTCATCAGCAAATCCGAAATGGGTCGCCCAACTAACTGCTGACTGCTGACTGCTAACTGCTAACTGCGGACCTCTCTCATCACAACGATCTTCCTCTCCTGCTCCCCGCTCCGCTCGATCCGGATCTCGACATCACGCTCTCTCTCAAAGCGCGGAAATTTCTCACCCCATTCCAGCAGTACCAGGTTGCCGGGTTCGGCAAGAAGTTCGTCCATACCAAGCGTATCGAGTTCGCGAGGCGTGTCGATACGATAGAGATCGACGTGGTAGAGACTGACCTCGGGGCCACGGTACTCGTGAACCAGCGTGAATGTCGGGCTGGTGACATCGTCCTGCGACGCGGCGTTAAGGCCTTCCGCGATGCCCTTGACCAGAGTTGTTTTCCCGGCGCCGAGATCTCCGCGCAGAAGTACCAGGCGCGCGTTCGTCAGCGTGGGCGCAAGCTCGCGGCCCAGAGCCACGGTCTCTTCAGCCGAGTGTGTGATGTGCTCTGATCGCATGACAGTGCGGCGCTTCATTGTTGCATTGACAGGTAGTGCAGCGCTTTAGCGCCGCGTAGGCGCAATTTTTCCGGATGAACGAGCCGCTTCAGCCGGCGACACACCTGCCGTCGGCTAATGCCGACACGGAATTCTAAGAATGCTGTGACGCGGACCTGGAGGCCTGCACTACCCGAGCGACTTGAGGTACCGTCTTCTATCCAATGCGCACGGTTTCTTCTTCCAGCGATTGCGTCGCACGGCGAAACGCTTCCGGCAATCCATCCAACAGGTCGGTTGCGACCAACGAGTGCTCGCCCATGCGCTCTTCAGCTACGTCGCCCGCCGCTCCGTGCAGATAGACCGCAGCGATTGCTCCGCGCCCATAATCATTTGGCATTTGCGCGATCACGCCTGCCGTCATGCCAGTCAGAATGTCGCCTGTGCCGCCTGTAGCCATGCCGGGATTCCCGGTTGGATTGACCCACGCCGCGCCATCCGGCAACGCAATGATGGTGCGATCGCCCTTGAGTACCAGCACCAGATGATGCGTGCGCGCGAAGTTGCGCGAGACGTTGAGCCGATCGGCCTGAATCGCCTTGATCGGCATGCCCGCCAGTCGCGACATCTCTCCCGGATGCGGTGTTAGCACCAGCGGCCGGCGCTTACCGTCGAGCAATTGCGTTTGTCCCTCGAAGGCATTGAGCCCATCGGCGTCGAGAACCAGGGGAACTTTGGTCTGATGCACCGCCTCGTGAACAAATCGTACGGTCTCGGGATGGCGGCCGATGCCAGGTCCAATCGCTACCACGGTCATCGGCTTGGTCAGCTCCTGGAATCGCCCGCCTTCGGCCGCCGCGGCCGCGATTGATCCCGCAGATGTTTCCGGCAGCGGCTCGGTCATTAATTCCGCGGCGAACGACGCAACGCTGGTGAGCACGCGCGCGGGCGTGGCGACGGTGCTCAATCCCGCGCCGGCGCGTAATGCGGCCATGCCCGCCATCGCCGCTGCGCCTGACTTGCCGAACGATCCGCCAACAATCAGCGCGTGTCCGAACATTCCCTTGTTGCTGTCGCGAGGGCGCGGCGCCAGCAGCGAAGCGAAGTCGCGCGGCGTCGTTACTTCGAGGTTCAGACTGGAGACGATGGCCTCCGGCGGTGAGCCGATCGGCGCGACGATGACCGGCCCGCGCGTGAGCTGTCCGAAGACGTGCGCCGGACGAGGCGCAGTGAAGGTGACGATGGCATCGGCGCGCGCGATTGCTTCGCCGGATTGCGGGGTCATCAGGTCGGAAGCCGCGCCGGAAGGAATGTCCACGGCGACCACCGGCTTACCGCTGCGGTTCATCAGCCGGATGGCATCGGCGTACAGACCTTTCACAGGCGGCTGGAAGCCGGAGCCCAGGATTGCGTCGACAATCAAATCGCAATTGCCGAGGCTACGCGAAGATTCAGCGTCGAGCTCCTGCATGCTGGTGATCTCGATGGGCCGAAGCGGCAGGCGCTCGAACATCACCAGCGCATCGCCGCGCACATCGGTGCGCGACGCCAGCAGCAGAACTTCCACCACGCGCCCCGCGCGATGCAGCTTGCGGGCGGCCACGAAGCCATCGCCACCATTATTGCCTTTGCCGCAGACCACAACCACGCGATTTGCTTTAGGAAACTCTTGCAGAATGAGATTGCAGATGGCCGTGCCGGCGTTCTCCATCAGAGTGAGTGAAGGTACGCCGAAGCGCTCCGTCGTGACGCGATCGATCTCGCGCATCTCCGCAGCCGTGGTGATCTTCATGCCCGCTCCGCAGATTGTTCCAATCGCCGCAACCCGTCCAGCTCGCCCATGGCAATAAGATGATCGCCTTCGTGGATGACTTCGTCGGGCGAGGGATTGAAGCGCATATGCGAATCTTCGCTCTTGATAGCGAGCACGATAACGCCCATCTCCTGTCGAATGCGGGAGCTTTCCAGCGTCTGACCCGCAACGCGCGACCCGGCGTGCACCTTGACCTCTTCGATCTCGAACGGTAGCTTCTGGTTCATCGCGGTATCGAAGAAATCGACAACATTGGGTCGCATAAACGTTTGCGCAATGCGATATCCCGCGAAGTTGTAAGGAGAGACAACGTGGTTCGCGCCGGCCGTTACCAGGTGCCGCTCCGCTTCTTCTTCGCTGGCCCGGGCAATGATGTTGAGGTTGGGATTGAGGCTACGAGCGGTGAGGATGATGTAGATGTTGGTTGCGTCTGTTGTAGTCGAAGTGACCAGCCCGCGCGCTTTTTCGATCTGTGCCTGGCGCAGCACCGGCCCCTGCGTGGCGTCGCCCACCAGCGTGAGCCAACCTTCGTCGGTATAGCGCGCCAGTTTGGCGGGATCGTTATCGATGATGACGAAAGGCAAGGGCCGGCGAGCCAGCTCGCGGGCAGCGCTGCGGCCCACGCGGCCCGCGCCACAGAGAATGTAGTGGTCCGACAGTCGGCTGATCTCGCGGTCCATCCGTCTCCTGCCGGATACCGATTGCAGCTCGAATTCTAGCAAAGCCTGGGTGGCGCCTCCGAAGAACAGCAGCACCAGCCCGACGCCGGTCACGATGATGAATGTGTTGAAGTAGCGCCCGATTTGCGACAGCGGATGGACTTCGCCGTAGCCGATGGTGGTGATGGTGGTCAGCACCATGTAGAAGCCTTCAAACCACGACCAGCCCTCAAGGAAGTGGAAGCCGGCCATGCCGATGAGGATGAGCGCCACCAGTGCGAGGAAGAGGATCTTTAGATTGAAGACGGCCTTCACGAAGTCATTGTGGCAATCGCGGCGGGAAAGCGCAATGCGGATACCGATAGTGCGGGCCTTCAGGCACGCGAGTTGAGCATGCACATAAAGAGAGGCACGGCTTTGGTCGTGCCGTCCGCTCCAGCATTATGGTTTGTCATCCCGAGCGGAGTGAGGCCGGCCGCGCAGCGAGCGGCCTCGCGTAGTCGAGGGACCTGCTGTCTGCGCGAAGTGGTACGCTGCTCGGGCGAACAGCAGGTCCCTCCACTCGGGCTAAAGCTCTCGGTCGGGATGACGATTCAAAGGAAGCCTGTCGGCACCACGAGGTCGCCACTGGTACCGGGCGCCGCTAATCCCCCGCGACCTTGACCTCTTCCTCCGCCATGTTCTGCACTTTGCTGTGATGGCGCCCGTAGGTGAAGTAGATAACCATGCCGATGATCAGCCACACGATCAAGCGGATCCAGGTCACGCCGTTCAGGCCGAGCATCAAGGCGAGTGAGATGAGGATGCCCATTATCGGAGTGAATGGCATCCACGGCGTTCTAAATGGCCGGTGCACTTCAGGCCGGTTGCGGCGCATCACCCAGACGCCGGCGCAGACGATGACGAAGGCCATCAGCGTGCCGATGGAAACCATCTGGCCGAGGTCGCCAATGGGCACCAGCGAGCCGGTGAAGGCGACGAGAATACCGGTCACGGCGGTGGACTTCCACGGCGTCCGAAACTTGGGATGGATGTCGCCAGCCCACTTCCACAACAAGCCGTCGTGCGCCATGGAGTAAAAGACGCGCGATTGGCCGAGCAACATGACCAGCATCACGGTAGAGAGACCGGCGAGCGCGCCGGCATTCACCACGTAACTGCCCCACTTCACGCCGGTCTCGCGGATGGCCAGAGAAACCGGAGCGCCGATGTTCAGGCGCGAGTAGTGCACCGTCGCGGTCAACAGGCCGGAGACGACGAGATAGAGCGCGGTGCAGATGACAAGCGAGCCGAGGATGCCGATGGGCATGTCCCTCTTCGGATTCTTGGCCTCCTGCGCGGCGGTTGAGACAGCATCGAACCCGATGTAAGCGAAGAAGACGACGCCCGCGCCGCGCAAGACGCCGGACCATCCGAATGAGCCGAAAGAACCGGTGTTCTTAGGCAGGAACACCGCCCAATTCGTGTGCGCGACGTCGGGCTGCCTGATCACATACATGCCGGCGACAATGATGAAAACGATCACCGCGATCAGCTTCACGAAGACGATGGTGGTGTTGAAGTTCGCCGATTCCTTGATGCCGACGATCAGGAGGGTGGTGACGGCGATGATAGCCAAGAACGCCATCAAGTTGAATATGGTTGTGGTGTGCCGGGTCGCGCGTGCCATCTGGTCCGCGCTGAAGGTCAAATCTGGCCCCCAGCGGCCGTCGACCATCGACCACTTCGCGCCCGGGACATCGCAGATCTGGGGCGGAAGGTTGATGCCGTAATCCTGGAGGAAGGCGACCAGTGTCGAGCTCCAGCCCGAGGCAACGGTAGCGGCGCCGAAGGCATACTCGAGGATGAGGTCCCAGCCGATGATCCAGGCGAAGATCTCGCCCAGCGTGGCGTAGCCGTAGGTGTATGCCGAGCCCGCGATGGGAATCATAGAGGCGAACTCGGCGTAACAGAGTCCCGCAAAGGCGCAGCCCGTGCCCGCCAGGACATAGGAGAGCATGATGGCCGGGCCGGCATACTGCGCCGCGGCCTGGCCGGTGAGCACGAAGATTCCCGCGCCGATGATAGCGCCGATTCCCAGGGTAATAAGGTTCACGGCGCCCAGCGCCCGCTTCAGACTATGTTCGCCGGTTTCCGACGCCTGTCGCATCAGCACGTCAAGCGGCTTGGTCTTCAGCAGATTCGTCATTCAGCTTTTCTCGTTTTCATTCTTCGGTACTCATTTGCGGGTTCCGTCTGGACCAGAAGAAGTACACAGGAATCCCCAGTAGAACGATGATCAGGCCCGGCCACGTGTATTGCGGCTTGTACCGCAACAAGACTACATCAATAAATATCGCGATCAAAATATACAAAGCCGGCAGCACCGGATAGCCGATCGCGCGATACGGCCTCGGCTCGTCAGGGCGTTTGAAGCGCAGCACGAACAAACCGGCGATGGTCAGGATGTAAAAAACCAGGACGGCAAAGATGATGTAGTCGAGCAGCTGGCCGTAGCTGCCCGAAATGCACAGGATGCAGGTCCAGACGCACTGCATCGCCAGCGAGTGTGCCGGAGTGTGGTACTTGCGATGGAGCCGCGCCGCGCTGCGAAAGAACAGGCCGTCTTTGGCCATCGCATAATACACGCGCGCGCCCGCGAGGATCAATCCGTTGTTGCAGCCGAAGGTCGAGATCAGGATGGCGATTGCCATGATCGCAGCGCCGCCCGGCCCAAAGATTTGTTGCATGACGGCGGTCGCGACCCGCTCTTCGGAAGCGTGCTGGATTCCGCGCGCCAGAATGGTTGCGCCGTTCGCGTCTCCTTGCAGCGGCAGCACATTCAGGTAAACGACATTCGCCAGCACGTACAGCAGCGTCACTGCGCCGGTTCCCAGCGCTAAAGCGAGCGGAAGATTGCGCTTGGGATTCTTCACCTCGGCAGCAGTGAAGGTGACGTTGTTCCACGCGTCGGAAGAGAACAGCGACCCGACCTGCGCGACAGCGACGATGGTGCAGACGCCCACTAGCGCAATCGGTCCGCCGACTCCGACCTGTACCGCGTGCAGCGAGTGCCATCCCGCGTTGCGCCAGAAGTTCCCGCCGAAGTTGGCAGCCACGGCCTGGGCGTTGCGTCCGACAAACAGTCCCAGTAGAACCAATCCCAGCAAAGCGGCCGTCTTGGTGAAGGTGAATATGTTCTGCACCACGGCGCCCAACCGGACGCCGAAGATGTTCAGGACGGAAAGGAAAATCACCACCACGATGGCGGCCAGATTCTGCGTGTTCAGGCCGACATCCATGTTGCCCAGCACCATGGGACCGATCGGAATCGGCGGCACGTGCCATAGATGGATCAGCCAGTGCGTGGACGAGACGCCGGGCACGAGGATGCCGAGAAATTTGCCGAACGCCACGCCGACAGCGGCGATGGTGCCGGTCTGAATCACGAGGTAGAGCGTCCAGCCGTAGAGAAATCCCCAGAGCGGCCCCAGCGCCTCGCGCAAGTAGACGTACTGCCCTCCGGCGTGCGGCATCATGGCCGCGAGTTCGCCATAGGCAAGCGCCCCGGTGATGGTCAGAAAGCCGGTCAGCAGCCACGCGGCGATCAGTAACGCGGGCGAATCGACCAGGCGCGCGATCTCGGCCGATACGATGAAGATGCCCGAGCCGATCATCGAGCCCATCACGATGGTCGTGGCGCTGACCGGGCCAAGTCCCTTTACGAATTCGCTTTCGCTGGAGGCGGCGGAGAGTGGTTGGGTGTCGGTAGCCAAGGGTTGGGTCGGAATGTCAGATTTCAGTTATTCTACAGCGCGACCAAAGTGAGTCTACCTACGTGAACATCGGCACCTGGCGCGTATCTTCTGGCCTGCGGCCGCGGCGCCCGGCTTTCTCGCCGATCACCCCGATAACGCTCATCTCCGCCAAGGCGGAACGTGGCACAAAAATCCGCTGCGTGTTCGAATTGGGATCGGGAGGGATGATCGAGTAGCCCTCCGATCCCTCCTGCAGCAGGTCATTTGGCATCATGCCTTCGATGATCTCGTTGTCGCGAAAGCGCAGCCTCACCCATAAACCCTCGACCCGCGGGCGCGAGGTGAAGGTCTTCCGCACCAGCAACTCGGAATCGCCAAGCTCGCGCACGAAATACACGCCCTTAATTTCATGCAAGTCGATACCTACAACCTTGCCGGCGGTATTCATCACTTCGACCTTGCCATCGGCGATGAAGCTGGCGGCGACATAGCCAGTTACGCTGTCGCGATCCATCTTGCGAACGACAACTTTTTTGTGGGTTGTGGCCATGGTTACGCGACGCCGGCCGGAGGCCGGCACTACCCGACTCGAGAGCGGTGATGCAGCCCAATTCTCGCACTTTTATGGAAAATGCGCCCCTGCGAAGGTACTCTGTAGCCAAAATGTCAACCTTGTGTTATCGTTCGTTTTGCAGCGTTTGAGGTGCATGCCTCCGCTAAGTGCTTTTGTACCAGCAAGTTGTCAATTTGTGCCCGATTTGCTGGCAGTTTGAGATCAGGTCTGCTCCTGCTGGAGCATCAGATGGACCCGAAATCCGGCAAGTGGGGGTGGTCTTCGTCCGGATTCGACGTCTTTCGGGTTTCGTCTTTGAAGTCATACACTTAGATGGCAGATTACATCTATAGCATGGAAACCCGGCTCACACCGGATCAGCAGAACGGTGTGGGCCTGGTACAGGAAATCGCTCGCCGCGCGGGACTTAACCTCTACCTGACGGGCGGTACCATCCGCGACCTGGTTACCGGTTTTCCCATCCGCGATATAGACCTGAGCATTCAGGGAAATCCACTTAAGCTACAGAAAGAGCTTGAGAAAGCCGGCATTTCGGTGCAGGGCGTCGACGAAGATCTGCGCACCCTGCAGCTGCTCATGCCCGGCAACGTGCGCGCGGAGCTGAACATGACGCGTGCCGAAACTTACGAGAAACCAGGCAAGCCGCCTGCGGTCACGTCCGCCACCATCAACGAAGACCTGCGGCGCCGCGACTTTACGGTTAACGCCATGGCCCTGTCGCTGAATCCCGGCTCGCGCGGCCTGCTGCTCGATCCCTTCAACGGCATCGCCGACATCGAACTGAAGGTCCTCCGCGTTCTGCATAACTACGCGTTTTTTGAGGAGCCGGTTCGGCTGATTCGTGCCACGCGCCTGACGGCACGTTTCCACTGGAACCTGGAAGAGCGCACCCAGGCCCGCTACGACGCCGCCAAAGAGAACAACTACATCGAGTACGTGAACAAGCGGGCCATCGGTCACGAACTGGAGCAGCTCGCCCACGAGGACGATCCGATTCACATTGCTCGAGCGCTGGAACGCGAAGGCTGGCTGAAGGTCCTGCATCCGCACTGGAGCGTGGCCAAGCTTGATACCGGCGAAATGGGGCAGTTCGTCAAGACGCGCCAGATGATGAGCGATCTCGGTTACCTGATCGAGACCGGCCCGATCGTCATGTACTTCCTTACCCGCCGCATGAGCGACAAAGACACGGCGGAAATTCAGCGCATGATTCCGCGCCGCGACTTCGTCGAGAAATGGAAGCACCTGGAGAGCGGAGCGCATGAATTAGCCAAGCGGCTGACCGGCAAAGAAGCCGGCATGCCGTCGGGCGCATGGAAGATACTGACGCAAGCGACGCCCGAAAACATTCTGTTCCTGAGCCTTACCACGCGGCAGCAGGCGGTCGATCAGAAGCTGAAGAATTTCTTCACCAAGTGGCGGCAGGTGAAAGAGAGACTGCCCTTCCCGGAGATGGCCGAGCTGCGCATCACGAGCCAGTTGCCGGAGTATCCGGAGATCACTGAAAAAGCGTTTCTGCTGCTGTTGGACGGCAAGCTGCGCACGCATACGGAGATCATGAATTTCCTGAAGCCGTATGAGCCGCCTCCGCCGCCTCCGCCGCCCGCGCCTAAGCGAGGACGCGGCAAGGCCGCTGCGGCTGCGGCCGCCGGAGGAGCGCCGCCGGCAGGAAAACGTGGTCGCAAGCCGAAAGCGGCCGCTATACCCGCGCCCGCGCCGGCCGCGCCAGAGGTCGCTGCCGCAGAGCAGAAGCCGCCGAAGCCTGAAGTCCCGGCAGCCAAGCCGGCAGCCGCGGGCAAGGCAGCAAAGTCAGCGCCGAGCAAGAAAGCCGAACCGGCGAAGAAAGTTGAACCGGCGAAAAAAGCCGCACCGGCGAAAAAAGAGCCCGCCAGGAAAGCGGCTCGTCCGGCGCCTGCGCACAAGCCGGCGAAAGCGCCTGCGAAGAAAGCGGCACCCAAGAAGGCCGCCGCCAAAAAGCCTGCTGCCAGGAAGCCCGCGAAGAAGAGCCCGGCGAAGAAGACCCCGGCGAAGAAGCCGGCCAGAAAGCGATAGCAGCCGGCTACTTAGAATCAGGGACGACTAGCGTGGTGCTTTGACCGTTTGCCTCGCACCGGCAGCTCAATTCTTCCAACCTGGGCATCTTTTCTCCTATTTCCGGAAACCAATCACGTAGCCCGGAGTGTTGCTCATCCCGGGCAGCATGACGGGTGCCTATGAAAGCCATTCTGTTCGTCGACGATCACGAAGTGCTGGCTCGCTTGAGCTGCGAGATCCTTGAGATGCAGGGTTACCGCGCAGTCAGCGCCTATAACGCGGAAGACGCGCTCGATAAGTTCAAGCGCGAGAAGTTCGACATTCTGGTCACCGACTTCCGCATGGACGGTATGAACGGACTGGAACTGGCCCGCCAGATCCATGCCACCGAGCCCCACATTCCTGTCATTATCGTGACCGGCTACGGCCACATCGATGGCGGCAAAGACGTAGATGTCTGCCTGCCTAAGGAGCAGATGTTTCCGGCGCTGATCGAGAAGATCAAGGTCTATCTCGGCGAAGGCGATACCGCAAGCACAGGGAAGTTGAAGAGCGCCTGACGGCGACCGCCAAAGATTGTCTGCCCACTTGCATTGAAACGTCGGCGAATTCCGGATAGTCAGGCCGTCCAGTCCGTGTGCGGCTACTGCTAATCTGGATGCATGGCGAAACTGCTGATTGCAGCGGTCCTCATCGGCTCCGCACTTCTACTGCAAGGCCAAGCCAAGCCCTCGGCAAATGCTCCCAAGGGCACCCAGGTCATTACTTCGTTCGACTCGGACCACAACGTCGTCGGCTGGCTGGAAGTCTTCCCTTTCGAAAGCAAGATACTGCACGACACGCGCCTGATACGCGTGCTGGTTCCGGCCAATTATCTCTCGCCGCATAACGCCCACCGCTCTTATCCCGTCCTCTACATGCAAGACGGCCAGAACCTTTTCGACGAAGCCACCAGCGCGCACGGCGAGTGGCAAATGGACGACACCATCGAGCACCTGGTCGGATCGTTCAAAATCTATCCGATGTTCGTGGTAGGCATCGACAACGCCGGCGAGAAGAGCGCCACCGAGTACCTGCCTTACCGCGACTCCCAGAACACGGACGACAAGAATGCCGCCGATGAAAAGACCGTCGAGGGCAGAGAATATGCACGGTTTCTGGTTACCGAGCTGATGCCTTTCATGGAGAAACACTACCGCATCCCACACGGTGCGCTGAACACCGGCATCGGGGGCTCGGGCTACGGCGCTGACGTCGCCTTGTATACCGCCCTGGCGTATCCCGGCATCTTCGGGCACGTGCTCTTAGAAAGCCCGGTCCTCTGGATAGGCAACGATCAGCTGATCAAAGACACCGAGAAAGCCAAACTGCTGCCGGAGAGGATGTACATCGGAGTCGGCACCAGCGAATCGCTGAAGGGCGATCCCAAGCAAGCCGCCGAAACTGTCGAGAAGGTCGAAGACCTGGAGAAGGTCCTGCGCAAGAAAGGCATGACCACCAACCGGCTGCGGGTTGTGATCGAAGAGGGCGGGGAGCACAACGAGTCGGCGTGGTCGCGCCGCCTGCCGGATGCGCTGCTGTTCTTGTATGGACAGTAGGGGAAGAGCCGCTCTTCGCCAGGCGCTTTTCGCTCTTCGCCAGAACCTTCAATGTGATGGTGGGCTTGTTTTACCGGGACGCGCAGCCTACTTCTTTCCGGGATAAATCTTCGCAGGCTTCTCTGGCGAATAGCGAAGGGCGAATAGCGGCCTCTTAGTACGGCGAAAAGCCCAGCGTCTTGTCGTCCTTCTGTACCCAGACGTGAGCTTTGTCGGCAATTCGATCGTTGACCGTCACCACAACCACAACCCCGCTGGCGGTCGCAAATGGAGTGCCGCTGTGCCCTTTAGGGACGCCCGCGCCATCAATGCGATGGCTCTTGATGATGCCCCACTCACCTCCAGGCCCCCAGTCTTTGATGAAGTCGCTATACGGATAACGTGCGTACTGCTGAGGATGCTGTTTCCAGTCGGGATCGTGCATCCACACGCCGTAGGCCTTCTCGTAGTTCTGCTGCTGCAGGGCGTCAAAGAAGCGGTCCACGATACGCTCCTCACCCCAGTAGCGCATCTGCCACCAAAGAATGCCGACAAGAAGCCCCACAACCACCAACGCCAGGATGATCGCCCGCCGTTTGCGGGCGCGCGCGGCATCGTAGGGCTGAGCTTCAAACAGCGTCATCGTAAGACAGTGTACTAGAGCGGCGCAGCCGGCGAGGCAGCCGCAGCAACGATTCAATGGTGTGTAAGTTGGAAGCCCTTTCGGCTGGCGACACCGGGACGAACACGCCTTTGACAGGCTGCTGAACGCGGAGTCTTTCAGCAGGCTTAAGCCGTGCTCCACCCGCTCCATGCGGTCAGTGTTCTGCGTGGTGAACGGTTGGGTTTAGGCAAGCCGAGCACTATTGTTTGGCCAGCTCCTGCAGGCGCTGCCCCGCCATCTGCGCGATCGGGGTGGCCGCATTCTCTTTCTGCATCTGCTCGTACAAGTGGCGCGCCTGATCAGGCTGGCCCGTGGTTTGATAGAGCGACGCCAAAGCAAATTGCGCGGTACTCTTGGCGATGGAAACGGTGGGGTGGTCGCTCAGGCGCTTGTAGATATCAATCGCCTGCGAATTCTTTCCCAGATCGTGATACACCGACGCCAGCGCGAAGTTTGCCAGGCTGGCGATTTCGGGATGGCGGCTGCCGGCGACTTCTTCAAAGTCCTTCTCGGCGGCGGCACTGTCGCCCATGTCACGAGCGGTCACGCCGGCGAAGTACCGCGCCACTGCCGCCGACTGCGTGTACGAATACTTGTCGGCAATCCGGACAAATTCGCCGTTGGTGGCCTTAGCGCGCTCCACCGCCGAACCATAGCTGGGGAAATCAGGAGTGGCTGCCATGCCCGCGGGCCGGATGGGCTGATTGAACTTCTGGATGGCCAGCGACAATTGCTGCCGCGCCTGCTGGTCGCGATAGTTGATGTAGGCCCACCCGCCGGCGAGCAGGGCCAGAATGACGAGCACCACCGTCGCGGCAGTGATCAGTTTGGAACGATGGTCCACCGCCCAGGAAATGGTTTCGGCGGTGGAAGTCGCAAAGGCGTCCTGCTTAAGCTGATGTCGAGTATAACTGCGCACGGGTGGTCCTTCGTCGGAATGTCACACGAGGTGGGAAAGAAGTAGTGTACCAGCCCGTGAAATCAGGGTCAAAGCGGCTAGTACTTCCCAATATGTATGCTGCCGTCGCCGGTGGTGATCTCCAGCAGCGGGCCGCCGCCGTTCAGCTTGCCGCGCACCCGCGTGCGCTCGATCGAGCCGCTGACCATGACCGGCAGGTCCAGTTGAATATGTCCATCGCCGGTATGCGCATAAAGCTCACAGGCCATATCCTCCGGCAGTTTCGCTTCCACCCGGCCATCGCTGGTGTGGATCAGCCAGCCATTGTTCAGCTTCGAGCCGGGACGCACCGTCAGATCGATATGTCCGTCACCCGTGCGCAGGTCGAGGTCGGTAAACACACCGTCGATCGACATGTGCCCGTCGCCGGTATGGCCATGAAGACTGCCGCTGTAATTCTGTACCGAGATGTGGCCGTCACCGGTATCGAGCCGTCCCTGTCCCGAGATGCCATTTACCGAGATGTGGCCGTCAGCGGAATGCAGGTCCAGTGCGACCTCAGGAGGAACCTGGATCTGTACTCGTACACCCTGGTGCATGCCGAAGCGAATACCCCACTGATTCGGTACATGCACGTTGAGATCGACCTTGTCAGCCTCCTGGTGCTCGGTCACACGAACGCCTGAGCTGCCGATGCTGTAGCCGTCGGCCACGATGTGCACCGCAATCGTGTTGCTCACGCCACGGTTCACTTCGATGGAAGCGTCGTTGGTATCCACGTGCAGCGTGGGATTATTGCCTACCGGATAAGACTTGTTCCATTCGTCCGCGGAAGCGAACGAGCCCAGGGAGAGAACAGCCAACAGGAGAATCGGCAGCTTATAACTCACAGTGCTCCTCCTCGCTGTAATACGAGAAGGAGCGCCTGCAAGTTCCGTTGCGAATGAGGAGAGCAAGACGGCAGTTGCGGTGCCCGGGGCATGCGATCTAGCGGAGTGGAACGTCCCGCATGCCCCTCTGAGCATCGCTCCCTGCTTGTTGAAATAGACGGAAGCAGGCGAAAAAGGTTATCGAAAGGGTTATCGCTTCAGGCGTGAAGAAATGTAAAGCCGGCTACTCCAGACTGCCCTGTTCGATCACCACATTCTCGCGCACGATCAGCCGGTGCGCCGCCATCTCGCACAGATGGGGCAGCACGCGAGACACATGCTCGTCGGTATCGACGAACGTGATCACCACCGGCAGTTCGCCTCCGCCTTCAACCAGGTGAGCCGTGCGCACCTTGCTTCGCCCTTGAAATCCGGCTACCGAATGGAACGCGACCGCGCCGGCGACGTTCTCCTGCCGCAAGTAGCGCAGTACTTCCAGGTGCAGCGGACGCCGCTGCCACGAATCGCCCTCGGTGAGATACATGGTGACCTGCACTGCCATATTCGGTGCCATTCTACAACCCCCTCGCAACGGCCGCGCCCAGTAAAACCGAAAGCAGGCAGAGCACATTGTTGCCAATGATGTTGAGCACCATCATTGTCCACTGGCCGCTCTCCATGGCGGCGAAGGTCTCGAAGGCGTAGCTGGAGAACGTGGTGTACGAGCCGCAGAAACCGATCGCTACCAGCATGCGCCAGCGCGGGTCGAGCAGCATGCGTTCGCCGGCCAGCACCAGGAAGAAGCCCAGCGCCAGACTGCCGGTGACGTTGACGATCAAAGTTCCGTAGGGAAACGAACCGGAAAATGCCCGCGCCACATAACCGCTAAGAGCATATCGCGCACTGGCGCCCACAATGGCGCCCAGGGAAATCCACAGGTAGTTCACGATGGAGACTCCGTGCCCAGAATGGTAGGAGTTATCAGCCTCGCGGGCGGTTAACGGCGAACTCCATCGCCATAACAAGTCTATCGTGACCTGCGAGTCGGCCTCAAGGCTATTGTGAGGCGCAAACCTGCGGAGCTGCTCATCCACCGTCGCTTCGAAGTGGGTTGTTGGTTGCGGCGCAGCCGCCGATGCTAAACCCGGAACGCATCCGATTTCTTGGTTGGCCGGAGACGCTGGCGGCATCAGACAAGCCGCAACGCGGCGGGATGAAGTTAGCCCGGGCGCAAGCCCCGGGTAGCTGTGCGAATCCGGTCCGAGCCGCGGCAGCGGCGGCACAACTCGGATAACATGAAACCGCATGAGTTCTCCCGCTCTCATCCAGCACTCCAGCGAGCGCGTTCTCGAGTTCGACCAGCTTCGCCAATTGCTCGCGGCCTATACCTCGTCTCCGCTCGGACACGGGCGCGTGAGTCAGCTCGCACCCTCGCGCGACCGCCAATGGATCGAGCGCCAGCAGCTGCTCACGGGAGAGCTCCGCGGCTATCTCAAGACCGGTGGACGTTTCGATTTTCATGGTCTGCTCGATCCCACGGAGCTGATCAACAAGTCACGCATTCGCGGCGCCGCGCTGGAAATCACCGAAATTCGCGACCTGGTCCTGGTAGCCGATCGCGCCGCCGAGTGGCGCGAGATCGCGCTGCATCCCGCGGCCAATCTCGCCGGCAACTGGCACGCGGTGCATGAACTTTCGCAAGGCATTGCCGACTTCACTCCGCTGCTTCGTCAGTTCCACAACAAGATCCTGCCCGACGGCACTCTCGACGATCGCGCGTCGCCCGAACTGGCGCGTGTCCGTCGTGAGATCGAGAAGCAGAAGCGCTCCATCCAGGAGTCGCTGCGCGGCTATCTTCGCCGTCTCGCCGAAGGCGGCACGGTCCAGGACGAGCTGGTCACCATTCGCGGCGAGCGCTTCGTCATCCCGGTGAAAGTCGAGCAACGCCGCCGCGTGCAGGGTGTCGCCCACGGAGCTTCCTCCAGCGGACAGACAGTGTTCGTCGAACCGCTCGAGACTATCGAGCAGAACAACGATCTTGTGCGCCTGCTGGACGACGAGCAGGCGGAGATTCATCGCATTCTGCTCGAAATGACCACGCGCCTTGGCGAGCATGCGGCTGAGCTGATTGCCGCCGTCGAGACGCTTGCCGAACTGGAGCTGCAATTCGCGAAGGCCCGCTTCGCCGAGGACTACGACTGCGTAGCGGTGAAGCTACTGGGTGACGAACTGCCGGCTCCCGAAGCGGGTTCATCCTCAGCGGGTGCCCCATTCATCCCATCCGTTGGGATGAGTGGGACCTCATCTGACGCGCTGGTGCTCCGCAACGCGCGCCATCCGCTGCTGGAACGCACTCTGAAGGCGCGCGGCGGCTCGGTCATCCCGCTCACGATAGAGCTTGACACCGAACATCGCCAGGTCGTCATCAGCGGACCGAATACCGGCGGCAAGACGGTCGCGCTCAAAACCGTCGGCCTGCTGGCACTGATGGCGCAATCGGGAATTCCACTGCCGGCCGATCGCGCCGAGCTGCCCATCTTTGACGCCGTCTTCGCCGACATCGGCGACTATCAATCCATCGAGCAGAACCTCTCGACGTTTTCCGCGCACATCACCAACATCGATTTCATCTCGCATCATGCCACCCAAGATTCGCTGGTGCTGCTCGACGAGCTCGGCTCGGCCACCGATCCCGAGGAGGGCGCGGCGCTCTCCGTCTCCATCGCCGAATTCTTTCGCCGCGCTGCCTGCCTCAGCATCATCTCCACTCATCACACCGCGCTTAAGGTTTATGCCGCGAACGCGCCGGGCGTGCTGAACGCCGCGGTTGGCTTCGACGAGCAGACGCTGGCACCGACATACGAGCTTCGAATGGGCGTGCCAGGCGCTTCGGCGGGCATCAACATCGCTCAGAAGCTTGGCCTGAACTCCCACATTGTGGGCGAAGCACGCACGCGGCTCTCCTCGCAGACGCAGGACGTCTCGCGCTTCCTCGACCGCTTGCACACCGAACTTCGCCAGGTCGACACCGAACGCTCGCAGCTTCGCGCGCGTGAGCAGGAGGTGGCGCGGGAACACGACCGTCTCAATCGCGAAGGGCAGAAAGAGCAGCGGGAGAAGCTGCGCGAGTTGGAGAAGAAGGCCGACAGCCTGCTGCGCGACTTCGAATATCGCACGCGCGAGGCGGTCAATGCCGTGCAAGACCGCGCGCAGGCGCTGAAGCTCTCCAAGGACGCCGAGCGCCGCATCGCGAAACTACGCCGCGAATTTCGCGAGCAGTTTGATTCGACCGTGGTGGCGCACTCGACCGGCGCCGACGCCGGCGATCCTCACGCGCAACAGCATGTGGTCAAGCAGGTGTCGGTCGGCGACACGGTTCGGCTGAAATCGCTGGGCCGCGATGGCCGCATTCTGCGCTACTTCGACGACGACTCCTTCGAGGTTTCCGTCGGCCCCATGAAGATGAAGGTCGCGCGCGATGATATCGCCAGCGTGGTTGCTCGCGGTTCGGACAATCCCGTCGAGGCCGCACGTTCGCGAGGTATCAGCGTCTCGCTGGCGCGTGAGGACGACACCGCACCGACCGAGATCAACGTCATCGGCCAGACAGTGGATGAGGCGACGCGGGCGGTGGAGAAATTTGTCGACCGTGCTTTTCTGGCCGGCGCTATTCGGCTCCGCGTGGTGCACGGCAGCGGCATGGGCATTCTGCGCAAAGCGCTGCGCGAATATCTGCGCAAACATCCTCATGTAGCAGCCGTCAGCGAAGCTCAACAGAATGAGGGCGGCGGCGGCGCGACCGTAGTGGAGCTGAGAACGTAGAGGCAGTGGTCAGAGGTTTGCATGCGCCCGATCAATCGAAAATCGCAGGCCCACTCGGTTGCGCTCTTGTCCGTGTCTCTCTAGACTTGACCTATCGATGAGCGGTTTCGGTAGAACTCTCAAAAGTTATTTCTGGTGGACTCATCCGCGGGGCAGCGTTCCCTACGACGTGATGGTGACGGTGATTCTCGCGTTCATCTTTCTTGCGCCGCTGTGGATCAACTTTCGCGACAAACCGCAGCCGCGTCCTCCTCATCAGACCGAGGTCGTCATGCGTCAGGAAGGCGACGGATTTGTATGTACCATTGACGCCGCGGGGGTGAGGCAGGGAAGCGATGCCTCGGTGCGCGAGTCGATTCTGCGCATCATTGAGCCGCTTTCCGGCGAGGTGACCATCGACCGTTACACCGAGGTGCGCGACCGCGATCACAACATCACTGCCTACAAGGTTTGGGCGCACCGCTGACAAACTTGCGCGCAAGCAACTCCTGGCCGAAATCTGGTCTCACTCATACAGGAATTATGAACAAGCGACGGCTCGCACTTCTTGGATGGCTCCTGTTTTGCGCAACTCTGGCAGCGCCGGCGCAGAACCTCGATGCGGTGCTCACTTCAATGGACCGCGCCGCAGCCAACTTCCATACCGTTCAGACCGACTTCACCGCCGACATGTACCAAAGGGTGGTCGACGAGCACGACTATCAGAAGGGCACCATGTACTTCCGCAAGCAGGGCGACGGCATCGAGATGGCCGCCGACATCGTCCAGCCGGACAAGAAGTATGTGCTGTTTTCCAACGGCGTCGTCAGCTACTATCAGCCGTCGATCGATCAGGTGACGCAGTACAACGCGGGCAAGAATAAAGCTGAGGTGGAGAGTTATCTGGTGCTTGGCTTTGGCGGCGGCGGCCACGCGCTGACCAACTCCTACGACGTGCAATACGTCGGCATGGAGCAGGTGCAGGGGATCAATGCCGGCAAGCTTGCACTCACGCCCAAATCGCAGCGCGTGCACAACATGTTTCAGACCATCACGCTGTGGATCGATCCGGCGCGCGGCGTCCCCGTGCAGCAGCGCTTCGACGAACCCTCAGGCGATTACCGCATCACTAAATACGGCGATATTCGGATCAATCAGAAGCTCTCGAACGACGCTTTCAAGCTGAAGACCGATAGCCACACCAAGGTCGTGAAGCCGAACGGGTGAGCCACTCTTCGGGCTGGCATCAATTCCGCTCAAGCCTCGCTGGAACGAGGTAGCCGACCGATTGTCATTCCGACGGATTGTCATTCCAACGATCATCGAAAACAAGAACGAAGTTCCGACCACCACTTTAGATGGTAACGTAACCAGACCCTCCCCCCTCCCTATGTTACCCTGCAAACTATTGAAAATAATAAACAATAGGGTAACCTGGGGCGCGTAAACTGTTCTCGCCGTGAGACTTGGGGGCAGAATATTGTTTCCAGGGGACTTACAAGCTGGATGACGTCACAAATCGCTTCCAAATGGGATTTTGGCGTGCGAGTCCAACATTTGAAAAGAGCAGGCCGCGTGAACCGTCGAGCGACAGCGGCGCCGAATACTGGATCCGGCGCTCTCAGCATAGCCGCAGCCGAAACCAGGCGCGATAGGCTGGCGAGTGATTTACGACCGGACGTAACCGACATTCCCGAAATGGATAGCACCGAGGTGAGCGCCAGCTGCTGTTCGACGGAACGGGAAGGATGCTGCGGTGCCCCAGGTTCGCGTCCCCAGGACGCTAACCTGGGTAACCTAAGGCCGCGATGATACTCGGCCCAGGTTAGCCCAACTGACGGGCGAACCTGGGGCACCAGGCACAAAGCGCGGAGCACGACACAATCGGACGGGGGACGTAATAACGAATCGAGGCGTTTTGTGCCGTCCCTGAAAGGGACTCGGAATCAGGGATGGAACGTTTTCCCAGCACTCACGTGCTGGGCTACGATTGTGCCGCCCTTCGGGCTGGCATCATTCCGCTCAAGCTTCGCTTGATAGCCTGCCCTGAGCGTAGTCGAAGGGTGCGCCCGACGGATGGTTGTTCCAACGACCATCGAACAAACGAACGAGGTTCCGACCGGTAAGCCTTCTATCCCCTATCGAAGGAATGAACTGTTCTCGAAGGAATAGATTGTCTTGGAGAGATTGGGTGCCCCATTCAAGGCCATCTCTTGGCCTTGAGTGGGGATTTTCGTGAGAACAAGGAGAAAGTTGTGGTTCACTCGAAAAGACCCGCTCAAGCTTCGCTTGAACGGGGCACCCGATCTTCACCCGGGCCCCCCCGCCCACCCGCCCGACACGGTTATCTAATCAGCCTTGGTTGGGCCACCCGCCTGACGAGACAGCGGTTGCGTCACGACCTTGGCATTGATGTCAGCAGACCACCGACCTGAAGAAAATCTTCTCTCTTTTCCCAAGCCAATGAATTCGAGCGAAGCCGGAGCGTCGCCGTAGCAGTACTCAAAACCTCTGACGAAGTCGTCATAGTTAGCTGGAGTGGAATTAGTGAGCCTTCCCACCCCCAGACCATGTTCGTCGACAACATCCAGACTACCGTCCTCATTCTTGTCGGTCCTTAGGAGTTCGCCAACACGCAAGGTCTCCCGCGGGCGCTCCGAACGATAGATGTCACCCGTGACAATTCTGACAGGTAGACCGTTTTGGCCGCGGTGATTACGTGCGAGCCAGCGGCCCAGTCGATCCGGAGGAACGGTCATCCGTGACTCTGAGTCATTCGCCAACTGTAGCCGCGGCGGCAGCGTACGTTGCAGTGCCGCTATGGTCTCCTCTAGCTTTTTTCGAGTCCGCTCGACTTCCGAGTCCCTCTTCGTAAATTCTTCATCGCGGAGAAGAGCTTTCTCGTTTTCCAATCGTCGTATTCGCTCGATAGCAAGAAGTTCCTCTCCTATTACATCTCCCCAGTCGGAGATCGAGGATCTCACGATCTGGGCCGTATCGGATACCATTGCGTCAACAGCTCGTAGATTTGTGAGCGCATCAGTCGGAGTCTGTGAAATCATCTCTCGAATTTCTCGACGAAGTCGATCAACCATCCGATCAATATCCGCTATTCGACGGTAGGCGCTGATCGCAAACCTCTTGAGGCTCTGTTCGAACTCTAATCTACTGATTGCCCTAGTGCTGAACCATGTGAAGCCCATAGTTAGGAGAAACTGCAAGCAGTTAAACAGGAAAGTTTCCGTCGCAGTTGTATGAGCTCCGACGCTTACTTCTTGACCTATGAAGAAAGCTAACGCGAGTATGCCCAGAACGGCCGCGACTATCAGCTCGATCCCTACTTTTCTCGAGGGCTTGGAATCCGAAGGTGCGGCTACGGCGCTGCCTTCGTTTTTTGCGATTTCAGCGGGTTCCTGCATGCTCACTAGCTTGCATCCTAATCATTTCTGGACTTGCAATAAATACAAAAGGGCGGCTGCCGTGCCCCCCTCACAGTACGTCTAACTTGGGCTCACCAATTTTCGTTACTACCACGAACCGCAAATCCTTCGGCTGCGCGCCCGCCCGACTCGCAAAAGGTGCGAGTCGGAAAAATCTTGCTGACGCTCCGCTCAGGATGACAAATCACAATGGGGAGGGCAGGACGCGGGGCTTAAGCCCGGCTCTGCTTTTTACTCCCCTTTTAACGCGGCCCTAAAGGGCCGCTCTACCCTAGCTACATCCGCTCGTGCTGCCGCAGCTCATGCAGCGGTAGCAGCTCCCGTTCCTGGTCATGATTGCGCCGCAAACGGTGCAGACAGGGGCGTCGCCCATGTCGATCAGTTCCTTCAGGGCGTCGGCGGCGTGGATGTGGCCAGCGCCCTTCCCGCTCGCGCCAAAAGCAGATCCCTCGGCTCCGCCTCGTGATGACAATTCTGATGGTCCGTGCGGTATTGGCGCGGAAGAACTGCCTTCCGCGAAATCTCCGAACGACTTCTGGCCGTATCCGTTTGCGTCGGGCGTGCCCGGCGGCGGGGCGTTGACGTACTTGGGGCGCAAGCCGTCGAACAGCGCCTGCTGCTGGCCGGTGAGGAAGCGCAGCTGCAGCCAGCGGAAGATGTAATCCATGATCGACTTGGCGAAGCCGATGTCGGGATTGCCGCTCCAGCCCGAGGGCTCGAAGCGGGTGTGGGCGAATTTCTCGCACAGCAGCTTCAGCGGCACGCCATGCTGCAGTCCGATGGAGACGGCGCAGGCGAAGCTGTCCATCAGGCCGCTGACGGTCGAGCCTTCCTTCGCCATGGTGATGAAGATCTCGCCCGGCATGCCATCTTTGTAGAGTCCCACAGTGAGGTAGCCCTCGTGTCCGCCCACATTGAACTTGTGGGTGATGGAGAGGCGCTCGTCGGGCAGGCGATGACGGCGAGCCTTCGGGGGAGCGGCGGATTCATCGATCGGTTCCGCGGGCTGAAGCCCGCTCTGATTATCAGCGTCGCCGGAACGCGGGCCTGAAAGGCCCGCACTACCCAAACCGGACTTCGCGGTAGCGGAGCCCATGGAGCTGAGCGGCTGCGCCTTCTTCGAGCCGTCGCGGTAGATGGCGACCGCCTTCAGGCCGAGCTTCCAGGCCTGGATGTAGGCCTCGGCGATCTCTTCCACCGTGGCGTTCTCCGGCATGTTGATGGTTTTGGAAATTGCGCCGGAAATGAATGGCTGCGCCGCCGACATCATGCGCAGGTGTCCCAGATAGTGAATGGTGCGCGTGCCCTTGGTGGGCTTGAAGGAGCAGTCGAAGACCGCCAGGTGCTCGTCTTTGATGGCGGGCGCGCCTTCGATGGTGCCGGTGGCGTCGATGTAGCTGACGATGGCGTTGGTCTGGTCAGCGGTGTAGCCGAGTTTGAACAGCGCGGCCGGCACAGTGTTGTTGACGATCTTGATCATGCCGCCGCCGACCAGCTTCTTGTATTTCACCAGCGCGAGGTCGGGCTCGATGCCGGTAGTGTCGCAGTCCATCATGAAGCCGATGGTGCCGGTCGGCGCCAGCACCGTGACCTGCGAGTTGCGATAGCCGAACTTCTCGCCGTGCTTCAGCGCCTCGTCCCACGTGTCCTTGCTGGCTTCGTAGAGCGCGGTGGGGACGTTGGTGCGGTTGATGTTGTTCACCGACGCGCGATGCATGCGAATGACGTCGAGGAAGGGCTCGCGGTTGAGGTACCAGCCGGGGCAGGCACCGCCGGGGAAAGCAGGTCCCTCCACTCCGCTTCGCTCCGGTCGGGATGACAATCCTTCTAGTTCGCGCTGTGTCAGGTCGGTTGCGGGCGCGAGTGGCTGGCAGAGTTCGGCGATCTTCGAGGACTGCAGATAGGCTTCGCCGCACATGATGGCGGTCACGCAGGCGGCGTAGTCGCGGCCGGCATCGGAGTCGTAGGGAAGGCCCGCGGCCATGAGCAGCGCGCCGAGGTTGGCGTAGCCGAGTCCCAGCGGACGATAGTCGTGCGAGTTGCGGCCGATGGCTTCCGTCGGATAGCCGCTGTTGTCGACCAGGATTTCCTGCGCGGTGATGATGACGGCGCAAGCATGGCGATAGGCCTCGACATCGAAGGCGCCGTTGGGCGCGAACTTCAGCAGGTTCAGGCTGGCCAGGTTGCAGGCCGAGTCGTCGAGGAACATGTACTCGCTGCACGGGTTCGAGGCGTTGATGCGCGCCGTGTTCTTCGAGGTGTGCCAGCGATTGACCGTGGTGTCGTACTGCATGCCGGGATCGCCGCAGTGCCAGGTGGCGTCGGAGATCATGCGCAGCAGCTCTTTGGCTTTGTAGGTATTGAGCGGACGGCCGTCCTTCACCGCGCGGGTGGAGAATTCGCTGTCGCGCAGCACGGAGTACATGAAGTCGTCGGTGACGCGCACCGAGTTGTTAGCGTTCTGGAAGAAGATCGACGAGTAGGCGTCGCTATCGGGACCGCTGCCGTCGTAGCCCTGCTCGATGAGCGCCCACGCCTTGGCTTCTTCTTTCTGCTTGCACTCGATGAACTCGACGATGTCAGGATGGTCGATGTTGAGGATGACCATCTTGGCGGCGCGGCGCGTCTTGCCGCCGCTCTTGATGACGCCGGCGAAGGCGTCGAAGCCTTTCATGAAGCTGAGCGGGCCGCTGGCGGTACCGCCGCCGGAAAGAGATTCTGTCGAGGAGCGCAGCGGCGACAGATTCGATCCCGTGCCCGAGCCCCACTTGAAGAGCATGCCTTCGGTCTTGGCGAGCGTCAGGATGGAGTCGAGCGAATCCTTCACCGAATTGATGAAGCAGGCGGAGCACTGCGGCTTGCGATAACCCACGGCGCCGAATTCGACACGCAGCGTCTCGTTATTCCAGTGCCAGTTCTGCGCGTCGGCATCGGGCTCAATGCGGTCGCAGCCGACGTTGAACCATACCGGCGAGTTGAACGCGGCTTTCTGCTGTAGGAGCAAGTGCGCCAGCTCGTCATGGAAGATGGCTGCGTCGTCAGCGGTGCGGAAGTAGCCGCCGGCTATTCCCCAATCGCGAATGGTCTCGGCGACGCGAGTCACGAGAGCGCGCACGCCGCTTTCACGCTCGGGCGTGCCCAGCTGGCCGTGGAGATATTTGCTGGCCACGATGTTGGTCGCGGTCATCGACCAGTCTTTAGGCACCTCGACGTTCTGCTGCTCGAAGATGACGCCGCCCTGGGCATCGCTGATCTGCGCGGTGCGCAGCTCCCACTCGAGCTCGTCGTAGGGCGAGACGCCGGCCGTGGTGAACAGGCGCTTGAAGGCAAGGCCGGGAGCGGTCTTGGATTTGGTCTGGCCGGGCGCAGTCTTCGTTGAGGTTGCGCTCGTTGTCGTCGTCGTGATGTCGGCCATGTTTGGTGCTCCTGAGTGGTACGAGATATGGATGCCGTGATGTAGGTCGCGGGAGTGAACTCCCGCTCCGTTATGTGTCGTCCCTAAAGGGACTCTGCAATCTATTTTCAGCCTACCCAGCACTCCGGCCGAAGCGGCCTGCGTGCTGGGCTAAGTTATGCCGCGCCTACGGCGCTCGGCTCGGCCTCTGCTCATCAGCAATGGCCAATAGCAGCGGCTAGTCTCGCTTGTAGGAGAATCCGCTGCTCGTCCATCGATAATCCGTACAGTGACGAGACCTCCGATTGATCCAGAAGAATGGTTCCAAGCCACACGAATTGATCCTGACCTATCTTCCGATGTACTTCCCAGCGGTATGGGAGCGTATTGCCGAAATACTTATGGCGGATTTCGTGTTCCGTCATCTCTTGTAGCATTCCGGTGTAGCGCTGCAGTTCTTCCTGCGTGGTCACCTTAACGTGCTTCAACAACCCCACCTCTAATCTCCGATCTCGGCGACTCTGGTATTCGCCGCACTTACAAAGGTTGTGGGGGCCTCTTCTCTCGCTTGCGTATCGCCGGCAGAGAAGAAGCCCCCTCGGATCGCCATCCCAACTAGCGCAAAATCAGCGCTCGTTGAGGACCTTCGAACTCTGTCACCGCAAATGCAGTCCGCTCGCGGCTCGCGCCACGGCAGACAAATCAAAGTTGGAAAGGAGCACCATCACCTTGACAACCGGCTAACCACTGTTGCCGAGGATCCGACCGCGGATGCCATCGTCTGGGCGACGGCTTCGTCGGTTTGCTTCTACATCGGTCACGCGCGAGCAGCCAGCCTAGCCACTTCTGCCACGACCTTCGGAGGAGTCTGCCCTGCATTTCGAGTCGACTGCTCGCGCCGTGAAGCAATCAGCCAACGCAATTCAGGCTGACTGTGCCGCTGCGGTCACCTCTGCCGCATTGGCCTTCGAGGGGAAATGCCTTCATCCCCTCCAAATGAACTGGGCGTCACAGTACGCCCGACATCTTGTGGAAGTCAAGAGGGTAACACCACATATTGTGATTTTATCATCTTGGTACGGCTCTTGGCGTCCACCTGTAAAACAAGATCAGGCCGAATTCCCGCCGATCCATCCGTGAATCTAGGCTCGCCAAACGGCACATTCAACGCCTATTAATGGTGCAGCTATGTGGATTTGTGTGAATCGCGAGGAAAAGTGGGGCGCGCGGCGCAAGTGTGCCTGGCACTGACGCCTCTCGACACCCTGCTTTACAATAACGTTGCTTTGGTGTTCCCTGGGCCAGTCTGGCGGGCGCGTGGCCGCGCGATATTACGGCGGGCAATTGGGCGGGATTTCCTCAGGTGCAGTGCATCTAAAGGTAACGGAAAGCGCCATCCTGCCGTCTCAACAGCTAGCGGGTTCTCTGCGCATTCATAAACGTGGCAATCAAGCTCAAACTCCCTGAACGGTCGGCGGCGCGCCCATCGCGGAGCAGCTCGCGTCGCGCTAAGCCTGCCCGCGTTCAGCACTTCTCGCTCAGTGACCCTGCGGTGAAGATCGCCATCACAGCGTTTCTAGTGGTGGCCGTCGTCTTCATGAGTGTCTTCGCCTACTTCTATTTCAAGTACGAGGGCGTGGTTGACCGGCGGATGGCCGGGGGCGTGTTCAGCAATGCCGCAAAAATCTACGCGCGGCCGCGCATGATTTCGGTGGGCGACAAGGTGGACGCGGCCGAGATTGCGGCGGACCTGCGCCGCGCCGGCTACAGCGAAGTCGACCGCAGCGGCGCGCCGGTCGCGCATGAGGAAGACGCCTCGAATCCCGAGAAGCAGAGCGCGGCGAGCGGTGGCAAGACGGTTTCTCCGATTGGCCACTACACGGTAGTGCGCGGCGGGCTGGAGATCGTGCCCGGGCCGCAGTCGTTTCACGGCTCCGAGGGCGCGGTGCTGCGATTTGACGGCAACAAGCTGACGTCGATTTCAGAGACGGGCGACGGCGGCAAAGACCTCGAGGCCTACGAACTCGAGCCCCAGCTGGTCACCGCGCTATTCGAGGGGCAGGACCGATCCAAGCGCGAGCTGATTAAATATCAGGACCTGCCGCCGGTACTGGTGAATGCGGTGCTGGCGATTGAGGACCGTCGTTTCTTCCAGCATAGCGGCGTGAATTATGTCCGGCTGGCCGAGGCTGGGTTGGTCGATCTGCGGGAAGGACGCCACGGGCAAGGTGGTTCAACCATCACCATGCAGCTCTCGCGCGGATTCTTCCTGACTCCCGAGAAGACCTTCAAGCGCAAGCTGCGCGAAATGCTCATCGCCATTGAACTGGAACAGAAGTTCTCTAAGCAGCGCATCTTTGAGATGTATGCGAATGAGGTGTACCTGGGACAACGCGGCTCCTTCACCGTTAACGGCTTTGGCGAGGCTTCGCGCGCCTACTTCAACAAGGATGTCCGCAACCTGACGCTGCCCGAAGCCGCGCTGCTGGCGGGCATGATTCAGCGGCCGAATTATCTTTCGCCGTACAAATATCCGCGGCGCGCACTCGATCGTCGCAACCTGGTGCTCGACTCGATGGTCGAGACCGGGGCGATCACGCGTGAGCAAGCCGACCAGGCCAAGGCGGCGCCGCTGAAGCTGACCACTCCGAACGTTGAAGCCAGCGAAGCGCCGTACTTCGTTGATCTGGTGAAGGACCAGCTCTCGTCGCAGTTCAGCGAGCAGGAGCTGAACAACCACGCGCTGCGAATTTACACGACCATCGATCCTGACCTGCAGCGCGCGGCCGCCGAGGCGATCGATGTCGGCATGAAGGTTGTCGACGAGCAGGTGGAAAAGCGTCGTACCCACAAGATCAAAGTCGGCACGGGCAAAGACGCTCATACGGAAGTGAAGGTCGATACCGGGCCGATGCCGCAGGTGGCGCTGGTGGCGCTCGATCCGCATACCGGCGAGGTGCTGGCGCTGGTGGGCGGGCGAAACTATGGGCTCAGCCAGCTGGATCATGCGGTGGCCAAGCGCCCGACGGGCTCGATCTTCAAGCCATTTGTTTACGCGGCCGCGGTGAATACGGCGATCACGGGTGAGACGTTGCAGGCGGCCAGCGCCGATCCGGAGACCGGTGTGGTCACCGAGGGCAGCGGTATCTTCACCCCGGCCAGTCTGATCGACGATTCGCAAGTGAGCATCGCAGTGGGCGACGACGTGTACGAGCCGCGTAATTACCACGAGACGTTTCACGGCGAGGTGACGGCGCGGTATGCCCTGGCGTTGTCGCTGAATAACGCCACGGTGCGGCTGGCGCAGGAGGTCGGCTTCGACAAAGTGGCGGCGCTGGCCAGAGCTGCCGGCATCAACAGCGCGCGCGGAACGCCGGCCGTTGCCCTGGGCGCGTATGACGCTACGCCGATCGAGATGGCGGGCGCCTATACGGTGTTCGCCAATAGCGGAACACACCTCGCGCCGATGATGGTGAGGTCGGTGCGGGACGCCAAGGGCAACGTTCTGAACAATTATCAGACGCAGGACAAGCAGGTGCTCGATCCGCGCGTGGCCTACGTACTGACCACCATGATGGAGGCAGTGGTCAACAATGGCACGGGATTCCCAGTGAGGGCGAGGGGATTTGAAGCTCCGGCCGCGGGCAAGACGGGCACGTCGCATGACGCGTGGTTCGCGGGATACACCAGCAACCTGCTGTGCGTCGTTTGGGTGGGCAACGACGATTACACCGATGTGAAGCTGGCAGGGGGTACGACGGCAGCGCCGATCTGGGCCGAGTTCATGAAGCGGGCGGTGAAGCTGCCACAATACTCGAACACCAAGGAGTTCACGGCGCCGCAGGGAGTGGTAACTCTCAAGCTGGACAAGGTGACCAACCAGATCGCGACGCCATCCTGCCCGGATGACTACACGGTCGCGTTCATCGCCGGAACCGAGCCGAAACAGACATGTGAGCAGAGCCTGGGCGATCATCGCGGGTTTTTCACCAGAATCTTCGGGCTGGGCGCACCCCAGGTAGCAGCTCCGCCGCCCAATACGAACGGACCGGTGCAACCGGCCGCGATACCTTCCGGTCAGCCTGCGAACGGCGATAGCAACCAGGCCGAGCAGGCTCAACAGAAGAAAAAGAAGCGCGGATTTTTCAGCCGGCTGTTCGGAAAGGGCGAGCATGGGGACGAAGAGCAAAATAGTGGGACGAACAGCCCCGAAAACGGGAACAATCCCAACCCACATTAGGTCTATTATTAGACAAAGGGTCCTTACCTGGATCGCACTTGAGGATGGACAAGCCAGGCTCGGGGCCAGGAGGTGGGTATGGCTCGTCTCCGCTCAATGTTGCTGCTCGGCAGCGCGGGAATTCTGTTCGCGACGTTTGCCTGGCCGCAAGAGGGTCATCCGGCAACGCCTCCAACTACAGCGCAACTATCTTCCATCCCCGACGGCAGCGCCTCCGCCGCCGAACTGGAAAAGCAAGGCGATCAGTTGCGGATGGAAAAGCGTTATCTGGACTCTATCGATTTCTATCGCGTAGCCCTGAAGAAACAACCTACCGCGTTGCTTTGGAACAAGGAAGGTATGGCCTACCTTCTGCTCCAGCGTCCCGACCAAGCTAAGAAGTGTTTTGAGCAGGCTATCAAGCTCGACAAGCACGCCCCCGAAGGCTACAACAATCGCGGCTACATTGAGCAGATGAGCCAGAAGTACGACAAGGCCATCAAAGACTACAACAAAGCTATCAAGCTGCGCGCCGATGATGCGGTGTTTTATTACAACCTGGGTACGGCTTACTTCGGCAAGCATGACTACAAGACGGCGGCGCAAGACTACAAGACCGCATTTTCGCTCGACCCGAATATCTTCGTTCGCGTCTCGCGAATTGGGGTGATGGCGCAAACCACCTCGCCCGAGGACCGCGCCACGTTTTCCTTCATGGTGGCCAAGATGTACGCGCAAGCCGGTGATGTCGACCACTCGCTGGAATATCTGCGCAAGGCCATGGAGGACGGCTATAAGCACATCAATCTGGTTTATACCGATAGCGAGTTTGCCACCTTGCGAACCGATAAGCGCTTCGAAGAGTTGATGGCGCAGAAGCCGCCGGCAATACAGTAGACTGCCGTACAGATAACCGCATGAATTTGGCTGACATTCAGAATCTCTACGCGTATAACCGTTGGGCCAACAGCCGCATGTTTGGCAGCCTCGAGAAGCTGGACGAGGAGCAATTCACCGCGGCGCGGCACAGCAGCTTTCCGTCATTCCAGGAGACGGTGTTTCACATTTTTGCCGCAGAATGGATCTGGCTGAAGCGCTGGACCGGCATTTCTCCCGTGGCGACGCAGCCGGTGAAAGGGGTTTCGTTCGAGACGTGGAAGACTTTGCGCTCGGGTGGAGCTCCGCCACCGTTGAAGCTTTTCACGGTTGCCGAGCTACGAGCGTTCTGCGATTCCCTGGACGAGGAACGGCAGCGATTCATTGCCGGGCTCAACGAAGACCAGTTGCACGCTCCGGTGAGCTTCAACGATATGAGCGGCAATCCCTATTTCGAGCCGCTGGCGCAGCTCATGCAGCATGTGGTGAATCATGGGACCTATCATCGCGGGCAGGTGACCACCTTGTTGCGGGAGGCGGGCGCGGAGACCGTCGCGCTCGACATGGTGTACTTCTTCCGGGAGCAACAAGAGAAGGCGAAAGCGGCTTCCTAGTTCCCGCTTGACAACGATTACTTTTGTGGTAGTTTGTCATCACTCAAAAAGCTCGGGTAGCGCACTGTGCGACCAAAGTAAGGTATGGGTCGCGGCCAAAAAGTGATGCAGCCGCCTGAGTTGCTCCAGAACACTTGCCAGATTGGAAGCGGCGGACGCCACATTCGCCAGCTTCTGCACTGCAGTTCAACGTAGTTCAAATCCCAGCAATTTTGGAGGACTGGTATGGGAAACATCGAACGGCTTATGCAGGCCGGCATTATTCCAGGCGGTATGGCGCTCAGCGACGCCGACCAGAACGTCATCAAAAGCCTGACCGATGATGAAGTGTCGGCGTTGATCAGCATCAGCGGCAAGCTTACGCCGGAGTTCGTTCAGAAGCTGTCAGCAGGCGCGGCGCAGCGTGGAGCAGCGCTCGGCATCGTGTTTTAGTCTCAGCCAGGACCTTTGCTGCCGAAAGTCTAGAGTTGTGGAGTTGCTATGAAGACCAATATTCAATTACTGATCGATGCAGGTTTAATTCTCGCATCGAACATGCCCAATGCGACCGACATGGCTACGATCAACGCCCTGAACCAGACTGATGTTCTAGGACTGATCCACGTTTTCCAGGGCGTCACTTCGCCGTTTCTGGTGACAAATTGCAATCCCGGCGGAACGGTAGCACCGTCCCCCACTCCGGGACAGCGCACGATTGGTATCGTTTTCTAGTTCAGACAGGGGCCCGAATTCCGAGATGAACCATCTCAGCCATAGCAGGCGCTTGCGGGATAAGATTCGCCTGGTGCGCGCGCCATTAGACCAGATGGCCGAAAGGCTATGGAGCCATCCCAACCTGCGCGAAATCTATCCTGAATTCCTGTTTCTCAACCATTCGGTCATCCGCTGCAGCGTGCCGCTGATGAAAGCGGCGGCGGAGGCCTGTGAGAAGATGCTCGACCGGGAACCGGTCGCCGAGGGCATGCTGGTCTACCTGCGCAAGCATATTCCCGAGGAGACGGGCCACGATGATTGGGTGCTGGACGACCTGGAAACGCTAGGCTTCAGGCGCGAAGAGGTCCTGAAGCGGATTCCGTCGCCCTCAGCTGCGGCCCTGGCCGGGGCGCAATATTACTGGATTCGCCACGTGCACCCGGTAGCGCTTCTGGGGTTCATCGCGGTGCTGGAAGGCACGCCGCCGGACGTGGAATTCTTCGAGCAGACGGCGGACCGCATCGGAGTACCGCGCCGCGCCTTCAGCAACCTGACCCTGCACGGCAAGCTCGACCCGCAGCACCGCGACGACCTCGATCACGCGCTCGACGCCCTGCCGCTCACCGAGGAGCACCACTCACTGATGGGCGTGAGCGCTTTCCAGACGGTCAGCCTGCTCACCCGAGTAGCCGGCGAAGCTGTACAATAAACTGCTCGTAAAATCCATATTCTGCTTTATCCGGGGCCAGACGGATGATTGGCAGTACTATCTCTCACTACCGCGTCATGGAACGACTGGGGCGGGGGGCGATGGGCTTGGTGTACAAAGCCCAGGACGTAAAGCTCGACCGGCCAGTCGCGATCAAGTTCATCTCCCGTGAGGTGGCGGCGATCCCAGAGCAGCGCACGCGCTTCATTCGCGAGGCGCGCACGGCTTCGCTGCTCGACCATGCCAACATTTGCACCATTCACGACTTCGGCGAAACTCCCGATGGCGAACTCTTTATCGTGATGGCGTTTTGCCCAGGCGAGAACCTGCGCATGCGCCTGGAGCAAGGACCGCTGCCTCTGAAGCACGCGGTCAAAATCGCCACCCAGGTCGCGCAAGGGCTGGCCAAGGCGCACAGCATGGGCATCGTGCACCGCGACATCAAGCCGGCCAACATCATGCTGCTGCCGGACGGCGGCGTGAAGATCGTGGACTTCGGCCTGGCCAAGCTGCCACAGGATATCGGTCTGACCAATACCGGCGGAGTGGTTGGCACGGTCCCGTATATGTCGCCGGAGCAGCTGCGCGGTGACCCGCTGGATGGCCGAACGGACATCTGGTCGTGGGGGGTAACGTTTTACGAGATGCTGGCGGGCGACCGGCCGTTCGAATCGAAAACGGAAGCGACGATCATGCGCGCCATCATGGAGCTGGAGCCGCCCTCGCTGCGGGCGCGGCGTCCCGACCTTCCCGGGCCCATCGACCACATCTTAAGCCAAACGCTGCGCAAGAAAGCGGAAGAGCGTCCGAATGCGGGTGAGCTGGTCGAAGCGCTGCACGCGGTGACCCTGCGCACCGAGACCGCGCCGGTGGTCACGGTGACGCCGCGGCCACACGCCTCGGTTGCGGTGCTGCCGTTTCGCAATTTGAGCCCCGATTCCGACAACGAGTACTTCATCGACGGCTTGACCGAAGAGCTGATTCACGCCCTGTCGCGGCTGCCCGGGCTGCAGGTGGTCTCGCGCACCTCGGCCTTCGAGTTCAAAGACAAGGCGCAAAACGTACGCACCATCGGGGAGCAGCTGAGGGTCTCGACCGTAGTCGAGGGCAGCGTGCGCAAGATCGGCGAGCGCATTCGCGTGAACACGCAACTCACCAGCGTCAGTGACGGAGTTGTGCTGTGGTCGGAGCGCTTTGACTGCAACATGACCGACATCTTCCAGGTCCAGGACGACATGGCCCGCTCCATCGCCGACCTGCTGAAGGTGGAACTGGGATCCAAAGCCGACAACGGGTTGGTCAAGCGGTACACCCAAAACTTCGAAGCCTATGACCTGTATCTGCGCGGCCGCTTCCAGTGGAACAAGCGCAGCGGCGAAGGCTTCCAGAAGGCGCTGGAATATTTTCAGCGTGCGCTCGAACTTGATCCCAACTATGCGCCTGCTCTGGCAGGAATCGCCGACTACCATGTCTCGGTGGCATCGTGGGGCCTGGAGCCGCCCACGGTAGCGTGGCCCAAAGCCAAAGAAGCTGTCGCCAAGGCGCTGGCGGCCGATGACACCCTGGCGGAGGCGCATGCCTCCATGGGCATGATCAGCATGTGGTACGAGTGGAACTGGAAGGAGGCCGAGCGTGAATTCCTGCGCGCCATCGAGCTGACGCCGGCGCTGCCGGTGCCCCACGTTTATTACAACCTGCTGCTGGTGCAGACCGGCCGTTCGGAAGAGGCGGAGGAGCAGATTCGCCAGGCGCTGGCGTGCGATCCGCTCTCGGTTCCGGCGAACGTGTATCTGGCGGGCGTCTACCACTATCGCCGCGACTACCTTGCATCCTTGAAGCAGGTGACCCGCGCGCTGGAGCTGGACGCTAACGATATTGAAGCGCATATCGTGATGGCGCTGAACTACGAACAACTGCGCAAGTATCCCGAGGCCATCGCGGAATTGGAGAAGGCGCACCAGTTGGCCGGCGGCGCCCCCCTTCTGCTCGGTCCCTTGGCATCGTGCTACGGCGGAGCGGGTGACAAAGAAAAAGCGCTCACGTTGTTGGATCAGCTGAATGCCGCAGCGACCGAGGCTTACATCGCGCCCATCTTCCTGGTAATGGGATATCTTGGAATTGGCGATGTGGAGCGGGCCTTCGAGTGGCTGGAGAAAGCTGCCGAGGCGCGTGACCCGCTGCTGTGCTATCTGAAGGTCGGGCCGATTTACGATGCAATCCGCGGCGATGAGCGTTATGCCGACTTGCTCTATCGCATAGGGCTTGGCGGCGAAGGTGACGGCTCGGAAGTGCGTACCGTGACCCAACCCTCGGGCTTGTCTCCGAAGTCGTCGAAAGTCAGCGGACAGTCGGCCACGTAGCGGCACCAGATAGACGCCTTCGCAGTAGCAAAGGACATTACACACATTTATGGCAGCAGTAACGTATCTGGAAGCCATCCGCCAGGGCATCTGGGAAGAGATGGAGCGCGATCCCGCGGTGTTCTGCATCGGTGAGGACATCGGCATCTACGGTGGCGCGTTTAAAGTGACCGACGGGCTGATCGATCGCTTCGGTCCGGAGCGGGTGGTGGACACGCCGATTTCCGAGATGGCCATCATCAACGCCAGCTTTGGCGCGGCGCTCACCGGCATGCGGCCCGTAGCCGAGTTCCAGTTCATGGACTTCATCAGTTGCGCCTTCAACCAGATCACCAACCTGCTGGCCAAAGCGCATTTTCGCTGGGGCGCGCCGGTTCCGGTGGTGGTACGCGGCCCCTCCGGCGGCGGCGTGCATGGCGGACCGTTTCATTCGCAGAACCCGGAGACGTATTTCGCGCATACGCCGGGACTGAAGGTCGTCTGTCCGTCGAGCGCCTACGATGCGAAGGGGCTCATCAAGTCGGCAATACGCGACAACAATCCGGTGCTGTTCTTCGAGCACAAGTTTCTCTATCGCCGCATCAAGGAAGAGCTGCCGGCGGACGATTACACGGTGCCGATCGGGAAGGCGCGAGTGGTTCGCGAAGGCCGTGACGTCAGTGTGATCACTTACGCGGCCATGGTCTACACCGCGCTGGACGCAGCGGAGATCCTTGCTAAAGAGGGCATCGAGCTCGAAATCGTGGATCTGCGCACGATACTGCCGCTCGACCGCGAGGCCATCCGGCAAACGGTGGAGAAGACGAATCGCGTGATCGTGCTGCACGAAGACACTAAGACGGGCGGAATCGCCGGCGAGGTCGCAGCAATCATCAACGAAGAATGTTTCGATTCGCTGGACGCGCCCATCGCGCGCATTGCGTCCGCCGATTCGCCGGTGCCGTTCTCGCCGCCGCTGGAAGAAGTGTTCCTGCCGAGAGTTGAAGATGTAGTGCGCGAGGCGCGGCGGCTAAAGCGGTACTGAGCGGCCATCACTATCCCTCACTCCGTAGTAGGATGATGAATTCGCTTGTCGAAGATCCAGCATCTCAAGGAGAGCAATGCGCGGATTCATCCTCGGAATTATCGTCACCCTGCTGGTCGTTTTTGGCGGGGCTTACGTTTACACCACCACGGGTCATTTCGATACCCGGGCAGTCGGCCCCACGCCAACTGCCTTGGAGCGGCGCACCGCCAATCAGTCGGTCGACGAATGGGTAGACGATCACGCGCCCAAACAGGCGAACCCTTTCCAGCCCACTCCGGAGAACCTGGCCGCGGGCTCCGACGTCTACGATAAGAACTGCGCCTTCTGCCATGGCAGTCTGAAGGAGCCAGTGTCGCCGATGCGCAGGAAGTTTTATCCCAGCGTGCCGCAGTTGATGAGCCGCACCCCCGACGATCCCGACGGCAACCTGTTTTACGTGGTCAAGTACGGCATTCGCCTGAGCGGCATGCCCGGCTGGGATGGAGTCCTGTCGGACGACGATATCTGGAAGACCGTGCTCTTCATCAAGAATTCCGACAAGGTGAAGAACGGCGCGCAGCAACAGAATTCGCAATACATGGGCAATTCGAAGCAGCCGGAAAAGAAGCAGTGACCCAGCGCCGTGGCCACGCTTCCACGGTCTGTCTCGCTCACGGAGTAATGTGAGTTGTCGGGGTCGAAAATCCTCACTGTTCACAGGAAAAAGCCCCGCGGCCAAAAGAAGGCCGAGCCGGTTTGCTATTTCTGGAATATGTTTGACCAGGTGCTGTTGCGCCCGGACTTGCTCAGCGGCTTCGCTTCCGAGCATTTCCGTATTGTGAGCGGGGTGTGCGGTGCGTCGGCTGCTTGAGCATGGGCGTCCGGACAAAGAGGTGGCGTCAGACCATCTGCCGGTGGTAGTGGAGTTGAATTTCTGAAGGAGCGCGCGATGGCGGAAGACCTTTGGCCGCAGAACGTAGTGGGAATAAACCTGGTAACACCCGCTGCGATCCTAAAGGAGCAGGCGGCGTTCTTAGGAGACAAGACCCGGCAACTGGTAAAAGGCGAGGTGATCACGCAGGCGTCGGGCAACGGGTTCACGCATCGTTTCAATGTCACCGCGCCAAGCCTGAGTTATAGCTATGAGTTGTTTCAGCTGAACCACGGAGTGGCGCTGTATCCTGGTAGTCTCGTAGTGGCTGGACAAGATACTCAGCGCACGATTGACAGCGAAGAGACGTTGAAGCAGGTTCTTAAAGAAGTGTTCAGCTCTCAACAAACCCTCACGGTCGTGCGCTCGATCCTTGCGCAAGTGCGCTCCTAACTTTCAGGCTGGAATCGAGTTGGATGGGTCGCCAAACGGTGTAAGAACTTCCCTGTATGTGCCCTGTTCTGCCCTATCGTGCGGTGGGCTGAACCACGTAAGTGCCTGGAAACGAAAGCATATATTTCCGGCACGGTGTTTGCACAAGCAGAGCTGGAAGGCTACCACCGATGGAAAATCCTTATCGCTCGGAGTTCGCAGCTGCGAACTCGCAATGGACGCGCGCGCTCGGTTGGCTCTTTGGCTGCCATCATCGGCGGCTAAGTCGCGTAATGACGATTAATGATGAGACCTTCCAGGTATGCGTCTCCTGCGGACACCACGTGCCCTATTCCTGGGACGCCATGTCGCGTGTGGGCGAGCGGCAGCAGACCAACGCCTAAGAATCCCACGCCAGTTTCGTGACCACATCCCGCGCGCTGCACTCATTCCTGCCTTCGGAATGCGTGGGAATCGATGAATCGTCTTCCACACATTCGAAGCCCGCTCATCGGCCCCGACGAGCGCAAAAATCAGGCGTTCGTCGGGGATCCGGTGGTGCGGAGCACTTGCTCCCGCTTATAGCTCGTCGATGGCTTTGGCTGCCGCGTTGATGGCTTCGGAGATCTTGTGGATCTGCTCGGGCGTCACGTTCTCGCGATGCATCCGCATGGCGATAGCGCCGCGCAGATTCATGAAGGCCCGCATGATCTCCGGCGAGCGGCCGCGTCGGAACCCGCGCCCCGCAACCTCGAGGCGCGCGAACAGCTCCGCGACACGCTCCTTATTCGTCTCCAGGTACTGGTTGCCTTCTGCGGTCACGCTGTAGACCTTCTTGTTGTCTGAAGTCGAGACCGATGCCAGCCCTTCTTCTTCCAGCATGGTCAGCGTCGGATAGATCACGCCGGCGCTAGGCGTGTAGCCGCCGCCAAGCCGCTCCTCCATGGTTTTGATGAGCTGGTAGCCATAGCTCGGCTGCTCGGCGAGCAGCTTCAGCACGACCAGGCGCACGTCGCCGGCGTCGAATAGACGCTCGCCGCCGCGCCCGAATCCGCGGCCTCCAAAGCCGTGCCTGCCTTCGCGATCGCCGGGGCGCTCGCGCCATCCGGCAGACCAGCGTCCGAACCCGCCACGGGACTCGTTGGATTCGCCTCGTCCACCATGGCGACCGCAATGGCCACGGCCGGAGCGTTCAGAGTTTTCTTGTTGGGTATACATCTTGTTTCTCCTACTTGCAATATATCTTACGATATATCATAAGATATATCTTTTTCCGAAGAAGATTCAATTATTCCGAGCAGGGTGGGTCGGCTCGGCATGACAAATCGAAGGTCAAGAACCGGAACCATGTCAAGTCGCCCCTCTGCCGCCGTCGCGAATCGAAGAATGCACGCGAAATCTGCCGGTAAAAGTAGCCCGTTGTCCCGCCCGCATAGGTGAGACAATAGGGAGTATGACTTATTACCAGGTAGAATTCCGGACGGAAGCGGCCGTCGAGCGCGAGCCGAAACGGTTTCGCACGGAAGAGAAAGCCGAGAGGCACGCGAGGAAGGTGCTGGGCATAGTCGACGGCGGCAGCCTGGAATCCCGCGCGAAGATCCTGCCGGTGAGCAGGAACCGGGTGGAGCTGCCATGATCTGCCCCAACTGCAAGGGTGAGCTATCCAGGGTGTGGCAACCGAAACAAGCTTCGCATGTGATCTCGATCGCCGAGGTGCGCTGGGGATGCAGCACCTGCGGCGAGGCGTTTACCAGCCAGCAGTTGCGCCCCGCCAAGCGACAGGCGAAGACCGTAACGGCGCCGTCCGAAATCGTCTGAAGCAGTGCCGGCGGTCAGTGGCCCGGTGATCATAGGTGAGCGCGGAGGCTGGTCTCCAGCTTCGCCCTTGCGGGTGGGCTAACGTGGGATGACTACTGCGAAGTGGATTCGCGGATAAAGGTCAGGCAGAAGGCGCGCAAGTCTAAGGGCGCCGCTGCGAGAGACGAGATAGCCACACGCCGGGAGGACTTGTATGACTGACTTCCACAAACACTTTTTGCAACACATCTTCGATGAGTTGGAGGGCGTGGACAGCGACAAAGTGGGTGGAACTTACTTTGACATGAACTCCTTTGGTGAAAAGATCGTGTTGGCCAGAAGCGCCAACATTGACCCCATGGCCTTCCTTGAGCGATGTCATGAACATGGCATGTCGGTAAAGCAATCCCTCGCCGCCTTTGACGCGGAGATTGCCAAGATTTCACCCAAACCTAGTTCCGCTTTGGACCCCCCAAAGGCGTAGAACGACATTTGCCCCGTCTTCCCGTAGTTGGGAATAGGTCAGCCTGGCTGGGCGAAACCTCCCTGACATCTAGTACCAATGAGACCGATAGATTATTGCTGTTGCTGCTGGGCGGCAAGATTCAGATACTTCTGCTGATTAGCATAGTCGCCGATTTGGTTGTAGGCGAAGCTCAGGTTGACGAAGGCATTCGAGCGGATGGCCGGCATATGGTTGGCAGCGCTGTCGGTCAACGCAATCACCTGTTGGAGCTGCGCGATCGCCTCATGCGGATGGCCGTGGTTCTCCTCGTAGACTCCGATGTGCAGATGGGGGAAGGGAAACAGCGGGTCCATGGCAGCTGCGGCGCGAAAGTGCGCGATGGCGGCGTCGGGATCATGTCGCTGCAGCAGGGTCTCGCCGATCATGTTTTCGGCCATTGCGTTATTGGGTACGGCTTCGGCGCTGTGCGTCCAGAGCGCGAGATCATCGGTCCAGTAGCTGAGCTGGCGGCGCGTGGCGAGCGCTAACAGCAGCAGGACCGTAACAGTTGTAGCGGGCAGCAAGATCCGGGAAACGCGCCATGGCTCCACGAAGTCGGCCACGCCCCAGCACACGGCGATGAACAGTCCGACGTAGGGAACGTAGGCGTAGCGGTCGGCCATGGCGTGATTGCCGACCTGGACGAACTGAATCATGGGAATGAAGGTTCCCAGGAACCACAGCCATCCCACCGCAAGATAACGGTGCCGCCGGTCGGCCAGCGTGAGCACCGTGATGATAAGCAATAACAACGATGCGGCCGCGACTTCCCAAAGCGGGGGCGCGAGGTGCGCGTGCGGATAGAAGAAGGACAGGTTCGCCGGCCAGACGGCGTGGCCCAGATAGCGCGCGTATCCAAGGATGGCATTGCTGGCGCGCTCGGCGAAGGAATACGAGTTCAGGCCGCCGAGGGTGCGGTTCGCCCACTGCGCCTTCATGGTGAGCAGGGCGCTGCCGGCAGAAAGCGCCAGCAGCGGGAGCTTCTCGAGCAGAAGCCAGAGAAGCCGCGTTTCGCCGGGAAGACGCTCTTCGCTATCCGCTGTTCGCCTTTCGCCAGAGATGCCTGCGTCGCTCGTATGGCGACGAGCGAAGGGCGACGAGCGAATAGCGATCCTTTCCAGCGGCCAATAGTCCCACAGCAGCAGGACGAACGGCAGCGTGATCACCTGCGGCTTAGACATGAGGCCCATCGCGAACAACCCGGCGACAGCGAGATAACGGTGAACGGCTGGGCGCTGCGCATACCAGCGGTAGGCGATGAGGGTCAGCAGAAAGAAGACCATGCTGAGCACGGTCTTGCGTTCGGCTACCCAGGCGACGGCTTCCACGTTGACGGGATGCAGCGCAAACAGCGCCGCGGCGGCGAAGCTGCGCCCGAGATATCCGGTTGCCCGGGCCAGCATCCAGAACAGCAGCACGGCGTTGAGCGCGTGCAGCAGCAGGCTGACGACGTGATGGCCGCCGGCGTCGCGGGCGAAGAGGTGCCAATCGAGCGCGTGCGACAGCCAGGTCAGCGGGTCCCAGTTCGCGTAATGGAAGCTGGTGAACGACCACTTGACGGTGTCCCAGTTCAGGTACTGAATGTGAAAGTTGTTAACCACATAACCGTAGTCATCGATGGAGATGAAGGGATGATGCCGGACCGGCGCGTAGACGAACAGCGTGACCACCGCCAGAGCGAAGGCCAGCAGCGCGCCCTGCACAGTCGGCGAGAGAAGACGACCGGGTTGATGATGGACTTGCGGGCTGGGCATGGCTGGTCCGGGACGCTGAATCGCTGCATCCCGAGTGTTCTCTTGTATATCACGGCGAGCCATCGTTGAAGGTGGGGCCGAACTCTATGGAATCGACATCGGCCGCCTTGGTTATTGCGTAGAATGACAGTGCGATCAGGAGGGCATCATGTCGGAAGTGGTTTATACATCTAACGCTCGCATCGAGCGCGTGAAGGGGCCGCTGCGGCGGGCGCATCTGCCGGGTGAGCCGCAGCCGGTAATGTTCAGCGTGCATGGCGGGATCGCCAAGCATTACGGCGTTGACGAGAGCCGCCTGCCTGAGTCTCACGCCGCCACCATCGACTACGTGATCGCCGCGCTTGGCGGTTGACTGCTCGGCACCTTTGCCGGCGCGCTGTATGCGCGCAACATCGAGGTTGACGACGGCCGGCTTAGCTGCGAGGTGCGCGGCGAAGTCGAAAACGAAGACGGTGTGCTGGTGATTAAGCGCGTACATGCCAGCCACACACTACGCACGGGCGATCCCAATGCCGTGCGCGAGACAGTCGAACGGGTGCATGGAATCTATGCGCCGAAGTGTCCGCTGTACCGCACGCTGCTGCCGGCGATCGCAATCACTTCGGGCTTCGAGATTGTCAGCGGCTGACGAGAGCTGATTGAGTGTGACGAATCGGCGGCAATTCTGGTGTATGCTGTCGCCGCTTCAGGAGACGCTATGCCCACAGCGAAGAAGAGCAGCATGCCGTCCGAAAAAGTGGAGCTATACGACCGGCTGATCGCGACCAATCCGAAGATCGAGCGCAAGGGCGCGGACAATCCTTACACCGCGCTCAACGGCAACATGTTTACCCTGCTCAGCGCGCAAAGCGGCGGCCTGGCCATTCGCCTGCCTGAGGCCGAGCGCGAGAAGTTCATCAAGAAGTACAAGACGAAACTCTTCGAGGCTTATGGCGCGGTGATGAAGGAATATGTCGCGGTGCCGGACAGCCTGCTGCCGAATACGAAGGAGCTGGCAAAGTATCTCGAGCTCAGCTACGAGTATGCCAAGACCCTGAAGCCGAAGCCAGCCAAGAAAAAGCGGTAAAGGCCGGTTCCACCGAGGCACCGGCGCTCGAGGGGCTGCGGTTGGTCAGATCAGGTGGCCCAGTCCCACATCGTGGTACATCTCAAGATAGTGGCAGCGCGGGCACATGACCAGGCGCACCGGCAGGGCGCAGTTGGCGTTGATGCTGGCCCCGGTGGCTTTCTGGAGCTGCGGCTCGGCGTGTCCGGGCACGCCGAAGCAGGTGTCCAGCATGGTCCGGTCAGCGTGGCACTTGGGACACTCGATCTTGATTCCCACCGCCATGAAACTGTCCTCCGCAAGCAGGCGAGCAGCCCAATGTATCATGCGATGTCGACAAGTGGCTCCCGTTTATCGACAGCAAGGCGGCACTTGGGGGACGCTAGTTAGCCAATACCCCCTCCTGTTTTCGTCCCGAGGCGGCGCGGGCTTTCTGGGATAATTCCTGTTAGCTCTGGCGTCGGCAGACCAATCGGCAACTGACTTCTACCGGTTGGCGAATCCGCATCGGCCGTTTTCCCGTCGCACACCATTTGTGGAGCGCGCCGCGTCGTTGTTTGCGATGCGCGCAGGTGATTCGTGTCTGCTCGCAAGGTGAATGGTATGAGTCCTGGCAAGCAGCGCGTTAAGCGGCCGAACGCCAAGATGGTGATCGCCCATCCATTTACGCCCACTGCGAACCGTCGGCTGAACGAGCTGATCGGGTTCCTGGTCTTCGTCTTCGCGGTCCTCCTGCTCCTCGCGCTGGTCTCGTACTCGCCCCTCGACCCCTCGCTGAACACCGCCGCAACGCCGCTGGCGGGACGGCCGGCACACAACTGGATCGGCGTCGTGGGTTCCTACGGAGCTGACCTCGCGCTGCAGGCGTTTGGAGTTGCTGTCTTCCTGCTGCCGGCGTTTCTCGCCATGTATGCGCTGAGCTGGTTTCGCTCACGGCCGATGGGCGCGCCCTATGCAAAAACATTTGGTGCGATGGCGCTGGTGGCGTTTCTGGCGGGGTTCATCGGACTGCTGCCGCGACCGATTTACTGGAAGGGCATAGTCCCGTCCGAAGGTCTGTTGGGACGCATCGTCGCGGACGCGCTGCTTCACTACTTCAACGTGATCGGCGCCTATGTGATCTGCGTGGCGGCGATCGCCGTGGGATTGTATCTGTCGACAGCGTTCTCCTTCGGCTCGATGCAGATCTGGTCGAAGACCCGCTTCGGTTTCGTTTATGCCTGGATGGACCGCTTCACCGATTGGCGCATCGAACGCGCGCGCAAGAAGGAAGCAAAGGACTTGGAGAAGAAGCGCGCCGCTGCCGCGAATATCAAGCCGGTAGTGACCGCGCAGCTCGTGCCCAAGCGCCTGGTGGTGCAGGAAGAAGAAGCCGTTCCCGCCCAGACCGCCGCGCCGCAGGCTTCGCCGCCGGTTCCGCTGCCAAACGCGGCGAATGCGAGGACTGGCATTGAGCGCATGTTTGAAGGCGAGGAGAAGCCGACAGCAACGTTTTCGCCGGAGGCCGCTCCAGCCGCCGAAGACATTGCCGTCACCTCGCGTGCTGACGCTACGCCTCACGGCAAGACCACGATGCCGCGCCTGGTCGGCAACTTCAAGCTGCCTTCGACCACACTGCTGCATCGTCCCGACGAGCACAGCGCGATCGACGAGTTCGAGTTGAAGAACCTGGCTCAGGTGTTGGCGGAAAAGTGCGGGGAGTTCGATGTGCGTGGTCAGGTAGTACAGATCAATCCCGGTCCGGTAGTCACGACCTTCGAGTTCAAGCCCGAAGCGGGCATCAAGTACAGCCGCATCACTGGGCTGTGCGACGATCTCTGCCTCGCGCTGCGCGCTGAAAGCATTCTCATCGAGCGCATGGCGGGCAAGTCGACCGTCGGCATTCAGGTACCGAATCACGAGCGCGAGACGATATGGCTGCGCGAGGTGGTGGAGGCGCAGGAGTTCATCGGCACGAAGTCGAGGCTGACGCTGGCGCTGGGCAAGGACATCAACGGCCGCATCGTGACCGCCGACCTGAATTCGATGCCGCACCTGCTCATCGCCGGTTCAACCGGTTCAGGCAAGAGCGTCGCCATCAACGCCTTCATCATGTCGATCTTGTACAAGGCGACGCCGCAGGAGGTGCGGCTGATCCTGGTCGATCCCAAGCGGCTGGAACTGGGTAATTATGAGGGTGTGCCGCATCTGCACACGCCAATCATCACCGAGCCCAAGCTGGCGTCGAATGCGCTGCGCAATGCCGTACGCGAGATGGAGCGCCGGCTGAAGGTACTGGCCGAAAAAGGCGTGCGCAACATCGATCAGTACAACAAGCTGTTCGATGGCAGCACGGCGAGCCTGTTCGACGACGAGAGTGATGCGCGGCCGCTGCCGTATATCGTCATCATCATCGACGAACTGGCCGACCTGATGATGCTTGACGGGCAGAACGTGGAAGCCTCGATCACGCGGCTGGCGCAGATGGCGCGCGCCGTCGGCATTCATCTGGTACTGGCGACGCAGCGGCCTTCGGTCGACGTGATCACCGGATTGATCAAGGCGAACTTTCCCGCGCGCATGTCGTTCCGTGTGGCGACCAAGATCGACTCACGCACCATTCTCGACGCTAACGGCGCCGAGGCGCTGCTCGGACGCGGCGACATGCTGTATCTCCCGAATGGCTCGGCGCGAGTGCATCGCGTGCACGCGCCGTTTGTCACCGAGAAAGAGATTGCCGCGGTGGTGGAGTTCTGGCGCTCCCAGGGCGCGGCGCAATATGAGCAGAACTTCCTCGAAGCTCCGCGTGAGGATGGCGATTCGGAGGGCCGCGGCGGCGTTGTTGGAGGTTCAGGGCAGGACGATAACGACGAGCTTTACCAGGATGCCGTGCGCATCGTGCTGGAGTACGGCAAAGCGTCGACGTCGCTCTTGCAGCGGCGATTGCGGATTGGCTATGGCCGCGCCGCCCATCTGATCGATTTGATGGAGAAGGACGGACTAGTGGGCGCCGCCGACGGCCCCAAGCCGCGCGAACTGCTGAAGCGTCCCGACTGGCTCAGCGAAGTGGAAGACGCGATGCGGTAGGTGGTAGAGCGGCGCTTCAGCGCCGCGTGCAGAGTCTCAAAGGGGACAAATAACGAGGAGCTGAGGTCCCAACCTCTGCTCCTCGTTTTCAAGTATTGGCACGCTTGAGACGCGGGACTAAAGGCCGGCTCTACCCGTTCTCGCGTGGCAACTGCTCCGAACCTCCGGGCGAAATCAGCTGCCCTCCGGTGATCACCTGGCCTGGCGGAGTTTGCCGCGGAATGCCCGGCTGCATTCGCGACTTGTGGTACGCGCGATAGGCGAAGATCACCGCCAGCAGCGGCGCCGCCAGCAGCAATCCCCAGAAGCCGAACAGCAGGCTCAATAGAATCGGCACGATCAGCGACGCCCAGATAGGCACGCGCGCGGTGCGGCGCATGATCGCAGGCTGCAGCAGCAAGCCATCGACCACAATGACGACGCCATAGAGAATGAGGACGTAGAGAAATCCTTCGAAGCCATCAGCGATGAGCGCGGCCAGCGCCGGACCGAAGAATGACAGCACCGGTCCGAAATGCGGGATGAACTGAAAGAACGCGGCGAGAATCGCCCATAACGGCGCAAACGGCACATGCAGATACCACAGTCCCGCCCACCACAATGCCCCGATGGCCAGCGAGTTGTAACACTGCGCTACGAACCATCGCTTCAGGGCGTCGCCAGTGATGCTGATGTGGCGTGAAATCCGCATTGATCTTTAGATTGTAGGCGGCAGGCACACGATTGCCAAAAGCCGCTGCCATTGCCGACTGAAGCCGGGCAAGAACGAAAATTTGGGGGAACATTCTGAACTCGGGTTGGGGCTGTCAGAGCGAAAGATGCAGAAGCTGATCGGGGAATCCCGGATCACGGACCTGCGCAACGGTGGCCAGCACCGCTATGTCTCAGCCCGTCTCAAGGATTGGTTTTTCGCGCTGCCTCTGCCGCGTGTTCGCGGGCGCGATTTGCATCCTCGGTTCGACTTTGCCGACCATATAGCCAGGCCAGGCGCCCCCACACGCTGGGCACATTGGGAGCAAGCCGAGCGGCTTCTTCCTGATAAGCGGTGGCCTTGCCGAGGTCACCGAGCGCATCCCAGGCGGCGGAACGCCCCTGGGCCAGCATGATCTCAAACCTGCCAGTGTTGTCGGCTGTCTTGACGTTGTCGGGTGCGCTCCGCACTGCGTTATCGAGCGCCTTCAGGGCCTCGGCTGGGTGTCCGGTCGCAAGGTACATGTAGCCAAGGTTCAGGAATGGCTGGCGCGGCCAGCGCGAAAGCTGGGCGGCATGTTGCATGGCGTCGAGCGCTTGCGGTAGGCGGCGTCGTTTCTGGTAGGTTTCCGCCAGGGCTTCCCAGGTGACTTCGTTCGGCTCAAGCGATACCGCCGTGAGATATTCCTGTTCGGACTCATCGTAGCGGCCGAGAGTAAAGAGCACATTTCCGCGCAGCCAGTGCAGGAACGCGCTGTCGGGGAAAAAAGAGAGCCCGTTAGAGGCTGCGGTCAGCGCCTCGGAATTGCGACCCAGCGAGGCGAGAACGGCGGCAGCATTGGCCCATTCATTAAATGCCTCCGCCCGCCCGGCCTGCTGACTTTGCGAGGGGATAGGCGCGCTCTGACAATTCACGGGAAAGTGGCGGATCAGTTCTTCCGTTTCCGCCTTTCGACGAACGAAGACAGCGGAAACTTCATCCAGGTACACCGGTTGCCATACGCTGCTGGCACACCAGTCGCGCAGCCGGACGAGATCGATTCCGTCAAACCGCCCCAGCGGGAACATCACGGTGTTGATGTTGTAGCGGCTTGATTCTTCTTTCCACAGATCGGAATCCGGCGCGGCTTGGAGTAGCCTGTCCATCCGTTGAATGCGAGGCACTCCGAACAACGTGTCCCGGCCGTCGATGTAGTCGCGGCGTTCAGGACCCAACTTCCAAACGAGGTAGCCACCCTCATCGTATGTGGTGAACACCTCTGCGGGAAGCTTCTGGTCGATGATGAATTCGGCCGCGCGTCTCGGAAACCACCAACCCAAGCCGGTGCCAAACGTACTTTCCTCGGTACCCTGAGCGTAATGAAGGTTGGTAACCAGATCGAAACCCCGAACGCCGGCCAGGGCAGTAAATGCCGCAACAGCAATGGTGGCGATAACCAAACGTGCCCTGCGCGGTTTGATCCATGAGGCGACGCGTGGCATCTCGCCATACAAGACATCTCCCCCGACCACGACCACCACGCAGGCAAAGATGGCTCCCATGCGGACGAACCTTACCGCTGGGTAGATTGCTCCCAGTAAGAGAACCGCCGCTCCCAATTGTGACTTGAACAACGCAACCACGGATGCGAGGACGGCGATTCCGAGCAGAACATAAATGGCGCCGCCCGTCTGTCGAGGCGAAAGCGAATTCGTGATCACCCCCCAGCGCAGGGGTACGCTGGCCCACTCCATGATCCAGAACTGCTGCTGGGCGTTGGCGCGCTGCTGGCGGAGCAGAGCCCGGTAGATTCCCCAGCCCCACGGATTAGCCAGGGTCGCCAGCACGGCGCATAGCAACCATCCTGCCACACCCTTCAATCTTTCCAGGGCTGAGGCACGACGAAGCTGACCCGTAGCCATCTCAAATAATTCTAGGGTCACGTAAGCGCCAATTAGCCCTAGCCCAGCCGCAAATCCGAAATGAAGATTGGTCCACGCCAGCATCAGGAGCGGTAGCAACCATAAAAGGGCATCGCCGGTTCGATAGTTCTGCCACAGAATCGAGAGAACCGCGGCGAACAAAATCACGGTGAACATATCGGCGCGCGGCGGTGTACGCACGGCTATCAGCGGTATGGCAAAAATAGCAATCGCGGCGCTGACGACGTTGCCCCGACGCAGGAGCAATGCGACCGCGGCGACACATGCCAGGGCCCCGGTCCAAGATATTAGGGAGTAGCCGCCTAGAAGATAGGCCGCATAGAAAAACAGCCCTGCGCCCACAGGGTAAATCCAAGGCTCTCCTTGAGCGGTATAAGAAAAAACATCGACCGAAGCAACGGTGTGATGCTGCGCGATCCACCGGCCCGTCGCTAATTGCCAGCCAAGATCGAAGTCCGAAACCGTGCGCAGGCCGGCTAAGAAGGCATACACCAGAGCAACCGCCGCAAGAGCGACGAACACGTTCCGCCCGAACTGAGAATCGTCCATTGCTGAGTGTGTTGTGCGATTCGGTGACCGAGTTCGTGCGGCCATACGATGGGTGCCGTTCATTGTAAATGGAGCACGCCATTTGCCTGCCGAGCGCTCGTAAGAAGGCACGACATCAAGGCTTTTAGTAGGTTCAAGGGAAAGCCCACGCGATTACTTCCGGTTCAAGCAGCTTATACATCTTCTGCGTGTCGGAACAGGTGTCATTCGACGGGGTACAGTCAGGTTGGCAGCCTCTGCCCATTCCGCGCGTGGTGCGCTTTGCAGTCGGCGTAATGCCGATGCCCTGGATTGCATTTCTCCAGATGACATCGGTTTATTGGCGGAGCGTAAGGACTGGCCTCGCCTATTGAGACAGAGAGAGACAAGCGTTAACCACGCCGGCAGGTAGGCACCGTTCTCTGTACGGCTTCCCTTTTTCAATGAGTTCGTAGTGCTCTCGCGTACCGTGTCTGCCGCTAGCTTTACTTGCAACAGGGGGTCGCCTTCGACTGCTTGGTTCACGTCGGGGGGAATGTCTGAAAGCCAGACGCCAGCGATCCACCCAAGTCCCCACAGCATGGCCCATCGACGAAGCCTTGCGCCCCAATAGTGACGCGGGCCGCTTTGATTGTCGTGCCTAAGCCGAGTTTTGAAAGAAGCGCACTACCCGAGTTACTCCGGCTCCCAGGTTTCCGAGCAGACCTTACAACACGAGGTTTCGCCATTTCTTCCTTGATCTCGCGGAGAATAGCCTCTTCCGATTCTTTCTTTGAGTTCTTGTTAGCCATGATGGATGATTGCACCTTCCTCGAACGATGAACGGTCAATTCAGAACAGGCAAAATGTTCAAAGTCATCGTCCAATACCGATACCACCCTGCACATGCTGTCATCGCGGCATCCGACCTTCCATACCGACCGCTCTATGTTCCGTCAGTAGAGACCGACCTTGTTGGATTTCGCGGGTGGTAAATGAGTCGCGACGTCCCCGCATCGGAATCGAGCCTTCCACGAAGTAGATCGGCCGGTCGCCGATCTCTTGTTATAGCGGCCAGTCAACGAGTCGACGGATTACTGGCGAAAGACTCTGCCATCGGCGCGACGGGCAGCGAAGTCGCCCCAATGACCGTGAGTGATCGTCCAGTAGTGTCTGCCTTGGCAGTGGTTAGCGGGTGGAGATCCAGAAGAAGAATTCTGCCGTCGGAGTGATAGGGCTGGCCCGACACGGTTTGCGCCTGGAAGACTGGATTAACACAATTCAAGTATTCCTCATGGCCGACTGACGAGGCGTCGGTCAGGTTCGAGCCGATGAAATCACGTTCTGCGTCAACCGCGGGATCGATCCTGTGGTTGATCAAGTGCCCGCGCTTGGCGATTTCGATCGCGATATCGTATGTGGCGGAGCCTGCCCAGACCGGCGTTCTGCCAACCATGTAAGCGGTTCTCCAGATGCGAAGATGATGACGCTGGGACATGGTCCTCTCCGGATTAGGTAACGCATACGAGTAATCCTGCACTCTTCCGAACAGATAAAATCTGGCCATTGGCAGCGTTGTGTCCTTAGTTCGATGCCGTAACAGGTGCCAGACGAATGCCGGTTTCCACTTGTCTGTTTTCACCCAACCCGCGGCACGAAAGGCTTCCTGCAGGTCTTCTTGTTGAGCGACAAAGACCAGGTTCACCATGTCGCCTTCCCGTCCCTCCCCGTTGAAGACACGCGGCGGCAGATAATCCATCATCTCAGTCAGATCTGAAGAGCTCTCTGGCGAACGCCGCAAGCCTGCTGCTAGGACGGTGACGGCGCCGTCGGTTTGCGCTGCGATCTCCGTAGTTTTCGTGACAGTGCTGCTGTGGCCATGGGTAAGCAAGAAAATCGGCGCAGCGGGCCAGAAGATCAGAGCGGTGGCAATCATCCCTCCGACCATCAGCTTAGTGCGGGAGCCTCCCTTCACTTCCTTAGTTGCACGCAATCCGACACGGTCGCCATTGTCCAATATTACGGAATCGAGTTTCAGAGATACTTGGCCTCCCATTCCCAGGAGTCGTCTGCGCTTGACTCCTGTGACGGAGCCCCGGGCTATGGTTCCGGCTTGAATGACAGTGAAACCTCCGAGGTTGACATCTTTCACGACGATAAACTTCAGGACATCGCCAACATGAGCGTGAGCGGAGGAAACGGTTTCGGCAAGGCGAAGCTCGATTGGGGTACCGTCCGGGATGATCAGGCTCGAAGGAGCGCCACTCCGTTCCTCGGCCGGAAGACCAGGAATGAGAAACACTATGAAGAGGAGGTAAATCGATATTTTACGGAGACACGCGCTGGACAATGTAAGCCGCCTTTGTGGGCCTGAACCTCTTACCCGCGACGGCCGATGGCGTTTAGCGCAATGGCGTGGTGGATACACAAATTTAACCGTAGTTGGAATGTCTTGTATGTTCACATTTGCACACCTGGACAATTCGGAGTCTTCACTGCCTGAGGGCTTGAACGAGCAATACTGACCAGTATTCGGGAACCCGATCGTTGGATACTGGATTGCAGCGAGGAGAGCTTCTCCAAAACCAGCCTGAGGCGGTTCGCAGAACGCTCACTATGCTAAGGAGTATTGAATGAATCTGAACCTAACGGATCCCAGATTGATCATCCCCGCGGTCGCGGTTGTTGTGCTGCTTGTTGTCGTCGTTGCACTGTACATACGCAAACGCAGGAAGACCTCGGCGGAGCTGCGCAATCGCTTTGGACCGGAGTACCAGTGGGCTGTTCAGCAACATGGCTCGGAACGTAAGGCCGAGGCGAAACTGACGGATCGTGAGACCCGGGTTGAAATGCTGAAGCTGCGCAATCTTGACCTGGTAGAGCGTGAACGCTACTTAGGCGAGTGGCAGGTCGTGCAATCTCGCTTTGTTGATTATCCGAAAGGGGCAGTGACGGAAGCCGACGAACTGGTGTGTTCGCTGATGCGCACGCGTGGCTACCCGGTGGCTGATTTTGATCAGCGCGCGGCAGACATTTCCGTCGACCATCCGTTAGTAGTGGACAATTATCGGTCCGCACACGAAATCGCATTGCGCCTTGGCAGAGGCGAAGCTAGCACGGAAGATCTGCGCACCGCAATGATCCATTACCGCTCACTCTTCGACGAGTTGGTGCAGGCGCAAACAGTTAAAGATCAAAGAGTGGCGCGAAGCGCGACGTCTGGAAGAATTAGCGATTGAACCCTACTACGGAACAAAGGAGAAAGTCATGATGAAACCGAGCACAGACGACAAAGCCACGGGCAAGATCCACGAAGTCAAAGGAACCATCAAGGAGAAAGTCGGCGAGCTGACCAGGAACCCCGACCTGGAGGCTGATGGCAGAGCTGAAAAGAATGCCGGCAAAGTTCAAAACTGGGTCGGCAAGGTTGAAAAAGCTGTCGGGGAATAAAGCAATCCACATAGAACTCGGAGACGGAAGGATCAAGCACAATGCCGCAATCAGTCCTGGAACAAACCGGCGAGCACGTCGCCGAATCAGCGCGCAAGGTGTCTCGCGCGACCTCTGCGGTCGCCGATGCCTTCGAGGCCAGCGTAGAAGCAGCTAGGCGCGCCGCCAAGCAAAGCGGCGATGCTGCCGAAGAGTTTCTTGATGACACAACCAAACGCCTGCAGCGACATCCTATTGAAACAGTTGCAACAACATTCGCGATCGGCATTGCCACCGGAATATTGATTGGCTGGATGGTGAAGCGAAGGTAATGTTTAATAAAACGGATACCAGAAGGGTCCACGGCGCTGGGCCCTTCTCGTTGTATATCGAGACCAACACCTTAAGCGGCGAGACCAAGGCACGTCTTCACCAAGAGCCGAGCAAAGTAGCTCTCCTTCCCTGATACGATCCTGCTACAGGCGACTACCGTAGTTTCAACGGCTACTACCCGCGGTCAAAAAGATACAGTTATTCGCGTCTCGTTCGCCTACCCTGTAGCTGAGGCAATACCATGAAAGCATTTGCAACTCTTGGCACAGCAGTCCTGTTTCTGACACTCGGAACCATTGTTCCTGCCTTCGCACAGCACGAACAAGAGGAAGGGAAGCCCGAACAGAAGCAGCAACAAGAACATGCTCAGCCACAGCAGCAGGGGAGGGAGCCAAGCCAGCAGCAACAGCCGAAGCAGGCTCAGCCGCATAACCAACCGAAGCAGCAACAGCCGCAAGAGCATGCCCAGCAGCAGAGCCAACCGAAGCAGCAGCCGCAGGCTAAGCAGCAACGCAGCCAGCGGCCAGCACAGCACACGCAGGAACAGCAGCGTGCCCAGCAGGCCGCGTGGCAGGGACATCAATCACAGAATTGGCAGTCCGACCACCGCACGTGGCAGCAGCGCGGCGGCTACAACGGCTACCGTATTCCGGACAACCGTTACAACGGCTACTTTGGTTCAGGCCACGCCTTCGTCATCTATAGTCAACCCTATATGGTCGTTGGCGGCTTCCCACGCTTCCAGCACAACGGCTATTGGTTCACCTTGGTTGACCCGTGGCCCAGCTCCTGGGCGAACAATTGGTATGCAACTGACGATGTGTATGTGGTCTACGCTAACAACGGATATTACATGTACAACCAGTCGTACCCTGGCGTCGGCATTGCAATCAGCGTCTCGATGTAAGGCACTGTCGATCAAAGGTCCGGGTAGGTTGCAGTGAAGAATGTCGAAGCTCAGGCCGTGCTCAGAATGGCGGCAGCTCCATGATCTCGCTCTTTATCGTCATTCCAGGCTGGAAGCTTCTCCGCAGTCTTGGGGGAGTCGGCTTGGTAATACTGGGGGTTGTGGACAGCTCAGTGATTCCCACCTTCGGCAGTCTGGATGCACTTACTGCGATCCTGGCAGTCAAGAATCACGACCTTTGGCCGTATTACGCTGCCGCTAGCACGGCAGGTTCGTTGATCGGGGCTTACGTAACTTATTACATGTCTGTGAGGGCGGGCGAGCACTGGCTCGAAAAGAGCATCGGGCCGAAACGCTCCCGACAGGTCCAGGGATTGCTTAAGCGCTGGGGGTTCGCGGCTGTTTTCGTCTCGTGTGTCGCCCCGCCGCCGTTTCCCACATCGCCATTCTTTATAGGAGCGGGTGCGCTTCGATATCCGCAGGGAAGGTTCATTTCAGCGGTGGTCGCCGGCCGGGCTCTTCGGTATACAGCAATCGGTTTTCTCGCGGCAAAATACAGCCATTCAATACTAGGGTTCCTCCGGAATCCGCGTGGCTTTGAAGCAGATACTAAGTTGATCGGCATCACAGTCGCTGGCTTCGCGATCATAGTCCTACTAATTCTTTCCTGGCGCCTGTCGAGGAACTATTTCCAGCGCATCAAAGCGGAATCGGGTGGAGATTGAGGGTTGTCAGCGCTGTTTCCTGCTTATCTCTCTCCCGGGACTCCAGGCTCAAACCGTTGCCACCTGGAGAGGTCGAAACAAAGCGACCATTGGGGTATCTACGTCGTTTACGTCTGGCTGGCCGGCGTCGTGCGCAAGTGTTAAATCGTTGCGAGTGTCCGAGGATGGTCACTCTTGACCAGACTCGGCATATCATTCCCAAGCATAATTGCCTTGATCCTTCAATTCGCAAGATGGACGTAAAAGCTAAATAGGAGGCTATCTGAGTGCGACACTGCATTATCCGCTGGACGCAACTCTACCGAAAGCATTCGACTTAATGATGCGGCTTTTTAGATTGTGCCCCCACGCCAGCGTTGGGCGGCCGGTACGTTGCGCCGGGGAGGGGACATCTTCACAGCATTGCTGTGACTGCGGAGCGCAACGGACATATACCCTCCACCCTAACCTGCAGATCGGCCCGTGGGAGCGTCCGCAACTGGGCTCCAGCTATCCCGTTGCAATTGCCTTCCCATCACGTCTGGCAAGTGGAGCGATACCGCGCTCGCAGACTGCGATTTATTGACCAGAGACGCTCCAAAAAAACAGCAAAGCAGCAAACATAAACCCCATTCGAAATATAGAAAGGTAATAGAGTATGCCGTTACTTCAAGTTGTGCTGGTCCTGGTCGTTGTCGGAGTTCTCTTGTGGCTGGTGGATCGCTTCATCCCCATGGCAAGCTCCATAAAGTCAATATTGAATGCGGTCGTGACAATCGCCGTGGTGTTGTGGCTGCTGAATGTCTTTGGGCTCATGCATTACCTCACCAGCATTCGCATTGGCAAGTCGTAAGCAGCGATGTCATTCGATTCTCCTTCAGATCAGGCTCGATGGTACGACGCAGTCACCAAGGAATCTGAGCACAAAGTGCTCGCAGGAACTAGAACCGGGATTTATTGTTTGTAGATGCGAAATGCCCCACTTCAGCAAAATAAGCTGAAGTGGGGCACCCACTTTTATAGTACGTCGAGCGACTGGACCCGGCCACCCGCTTTAACATGCTTTACATAGCTACCGGGACATTATGGAAGGTCGTCAAAACCGTCTCAAAGGTGTGGACCTTCGGCGTTCCATCGATAACTTTCCCCAAGGTCGTCAACACTTGCGGATAGATATTGGTGTTGTACTCGTCCGCGTTGTTCTTGTTCTCCCACAGAGTGATTGCAATCGCATCCTGGCTGCCGGGATTGCATAATGTGATCTCGTCCTTGAACCCCTTCTGCTTGCGCAGCAAAGGAAGAACCTGGTTCTCGAAGGTGCGGGTATAGTCTGACTGCATGTTGGATTTCAGGCGAAAGGAGACATTGCGTGCGTACATATTCAACCTCCTACAGGTTGCGTCGCATATAAGAAGAAGAGAGCTTCAGATGGGCTGACTTATATTCAGGGAACCTGAAAGAGGGAGGATGGAAACAACCTCAATGTGAACTATACCCAATTGTCTGAGTATTGTCAAACCAACCTACGGCCATCGCGTGCCGGCTATTCGAAAATGGGCTTCGCAACTATTGCGAATACAAGTCATGGCGGGGCGCAATAGCTGAAGATGAAGCGTGGACAATGGCGGTTGCCAGGAGTACATTGAAGGTGAGAGAGAGTTCCTTACCTCTCATTCAGATCCCCTGAACTAGGTCAGCCGCTCTGGAGTTTTCTTCCCTTAGTCGTGGCAGGCACAAGAGGTGGAATGTCTAATCCTAAAACTAATGTTAACCAGAAGTCTGACCCTTTCAGACAGCAAGAAACCTTCAAGAAAGATCCCGCGAGCGCGTTCTCTCAGGATGAGATACGGACCCGTGCCTATCAAATCTACGAGTCTCGCAACCGGATCGGTAGCCAGGCTGATCAGGACTGGAGCCAGGCGGAGACCGAGCTAATGGAACTCGTGCACGCCAAGTAGTCGGCCGCCCCTTCCTTATCATCGCGGCGGACGCCCACGTAGAGTCGAGGTTCCCTCTTAACGCATTCAGCCTTAGCGTGCTCGCATTGCTTGATCAGTTGAGAGCCGCGACTCCGGTTCCCTTAGCCGAAGCTCCGCTAATAATTGGATTTAAGGATTGGGAAGGCATTCACAGCGTGCGTCGGCCAGGCACTCTGGACTCGGTTATAGATCAATAGGAATTAACACAACACGGCTTGCCGTTATGCTCCAGCCAGCTCAGTAGCGAACGCAAACTTGCCTGGGCCAGGGCCACACAGGAATCGCCTGCACCATAGTAGATGTTAATGGTATCCCCGTCGGGGCTCATGGTGTGTCCACACGGGAACACCACGTCATGCACGTCGCCTCCGCGCTCATAGTCGGTTTCGGGTCCGAAGATCCAGGAATCGCCCCGCAACAAGCAAACATCCGGCTTCTGAAGGTCAAAAAGAGCGAGGCCGACTCTATATAGCGAGCCGGAGGCCGTCTGCTTCACGCCGTGATACAGCACGAGCCAACCGCCGGGCGTCTCGATAGGCGGCGATGACAAGCCTATCTTGTTTGCATCCCACCACGCACCCTTGCGCGCCTCCATCATCACCCTATGACCTCCCCAGTGCCGTAGGTCGGGGGAGTAAGAAATCCAGATATGAGCCCCCAGGGGAGTCATCGGCCGATGGATAAGAGCCCACAGTCCGCCGATCCTATATGGCAAGAGGGCCGCATCCTTATCGTCCGGTGACATGATGACTCCGAATCGCTCAAACGTTCTGAAATCCTTAGTTAGCGCGAGAGAAACACCGGGACCGCCCTTGGAGTATGAGGTGTAGGCCACGGCGAATTGCTGCAGCTCTGGAACGTAAGTGATACGCGGATCTTCGATCCCCCAGAGTTCTTCAGGATACCGATCTGGATCAGGTATCAGGGTCGGCGTTGGATCGATCTTCCATCCATCGACACCGTTCACAGAACGAGCGGCGCACAGGTGCGAGAGACCGCGGCGATCCTCCACTCGGCAAAGTAGTAGCGTCGAGCCATCCGCCAGTAGGGTTGCTCCGGCGTTAAACACGCTGTTGATGCGATACGGCCAATCTTTGCTGGCCAGGATCGGATTGGAGGTATGCCGATGAAGAAGAGTGTCGGTAGATTCGACAGAGCCGATAGCTACGGTCATAATGATTTAGCAAAACAGGAAATTGGTATTCCAAAACGTTGAAACCACAAAAACATCCGCACTGCACTGGCAGCCAGCTACATTGTAGTCTCTGGCGGTCGAATTTCCTGAAGCTGCCGCATTTCCAGGAGTGCCATCAAGAACGACAACGTTGACTCCGCTCCCTGGTTCTCGTTAGGCCGGTCAGGGTGCAGACCATCTCGACAGCCGCCCGTGGTTGCGTCGTATAAGGCGGTTTTCAAGTCGTTATCCCCAAGAAACCAATTGAACGCCGCCCGGGCCTGCGTGCGCCAATGTTTATCTCCGGTCGCGCGATACGCTTCGAGACACGCGGAGACGGTTGCGCCTGCCTCTACCGGTTGCTGATCGAAACGAGCTTTTTCACCAGTCTTGCAGTAGAAGCCCTGCGAGCCGATGGGGACAAAGTGGCCGTTCACGTTGCAACATTGTTGTGTCGCAAGCCACTCTAGTGACTCCAGACCCGCCTTAAGCAACCCTTGGTCTGAACGGCGCGAGCCTGCCAACACCAACGCCTGGGGCAAACGTGCGTTGGAATAAGCCAGACTGTCTTCAAACCAGTTCCAACCTGGCGTACACGTGATTCGATAGATATTCAGCAATTTGTCTGCGAGAGCATTTCTCTGCTTTTGCGCATACCTGTCTCCCGGGAAGCGATCGAGGTATGCTTGAATTCCAAGCAAGGAGAATGCCCATGCCCGGGGGCTGGTGAAACTTAGCACCGCCGGTACGGCAAGCTCAAACAGACGTCCAGCGAGACCTCTTAGACCTTCATCCACCGTCTGGTTTACCGCGGTTCCCAAGGCCCACAAGGCGCGGCCATGACTGTCTTCCGATCCGTATTGCTCCTGCCACTGACGTCCATAGCTAAGAAAGTTACGGAACCTTCCGTTGGCGGCATTAAAAGCAAGCCAGAGAAAAGCCAGGTATCGCGAAGCCAACTTCTTCGCCTCAGCTTCTCCCTTCGCTCCACGTTGCTCCACCAGAATTGACACGATCAGGGCGCGAGCATTGTCGTCGGTGGTATAGCCCTCGTGATGATTCGGGACGGCGAACACTGCGTGCTGCAAAATTCCCGTCTCGTCCGTCATTCGAGCGAGATGGGTCAGCTTTACCTCCGGCAAACCGCGGGCGCGATTTGGCCCGACTGCGTTTGGGCTGACCAGGCGAGGGTTCCACAGGCGCTCGGCTCTGGCTCGCTGGAAGGTGCGCATGTAGTCTTGGGCCACGCTTTTCCAAACCATATTGCGTGAGTACAAGTACGCCCGTTTGCGCATAGCATGCCGTTCGGCCTCATTCTCCAGGAGCCGAATGGTCTGTTCTGCGATTGCGTTCTGGTCGTTGAATGGGACCAATATTCCGCGGCTTTGATCGAGAAGCTCAAGCGCATGCCAATAGGGAGTCGAGATAACCGCTTTCCCGGCGCCCAAGGCGTAGGCCAGCGTTCCGGAAACAACCTGCGCTTCGTTCTTGTACGGTGTGATGTAGATATCGGCCGCGCCGATGAACTCCATCATCTCCTCAGGGCTGACAAACCGGTTGTGAAATATAACGTGTTCCCCAACTCCCAGATTCTTCGCGAGCAACTGCAGCGATTCGCGGTATTTATCTCCCTCGCGTCTTCTAATGTGAGGATGGGTCGCACCCGCGACGATATACGTAACATTGCTATTGTGAGATAGAACGCGTGGTAGAGCCTGTATGACTGTTTCGATACCTTTATTTGGCGAGAGCAAGCCGAAGGTCAGCAATACAGATTGGCCGCCCACTCCGAACCGGTCCTTATAAAAATTCGGATCCACAAACGCCAGGTTGGGCACTCCATGCGGAATGACGTCGATTTGTGCCGCAGGAACCTGAAAGATTTCCTGTAGAAACTGCGCAGAGTGTTGACTCATGACAATAAGGCGGTCGGAAAGCTCCGCCAGTTCCACCATGACGCGATGTTGGTCAGGATTGGGTTCGCGCAGCACCGTGTGAAGGGTGGTCACGATGGGCATGCGTAGTTTCCGCAGCAACTCCAGGATGTGGCCCCCGGCTGGGCCGCCGAAAATTCCGTATTCGTGCTGCACGCACACCAGATCGACATTCGTGAAGTTGAGGAACTCAGCCGCGCGTCCGTATGACGGCAGCTCCTCTTCGGCCAGCTCGAATCGCACGCGCTCGGGATAACTATATTCGGACTCCGGATCATTCACTGGCAGTGCAAATAAGCGTTCGGTTCCGTACTCGGTAGAGAGAGCATCACACAAGTCGGTGGTAAATGTGGCGATGCCGCACTGCCGTGGAAGATAGTTCCCAATGACAGCGATTCGGCTGGGCAGAGAAAGATTGACCGCTGTATCGAACGGCTTCGCTGACTTGATCTCCGACACATGCGGCAGCAAGGCAGCAGTGCCTACCGGTCTCCTGAATGGCAGTGTCTTTGGCAATGACATGGGGGTCCTATGGGCTCAGCATTTGGGAAGGTGGATGAATAACCGTGGCGTTGATCGACGGGGGCTCGCCCGAATACCCCCGCCTGACAACGCCACCGATCTTTCGATTGCCGCCGTGCTGCATTCCGCAGCGACATGGCGGCAAGGTCAATTATCTGCTCTCGGCAGCTTCGTGCTCGGTCGCTCGTTTTTCGGCAGACTTTACCGCGGCGATAAATGAGTCGGCGCTGGCGGGAGTGTGCACTTCGCCCGACAGTGTTTTACGGAAGGAAGTATCCTTGCCATACATCGCAACTGTGGAGTCATTATCCTGTTGGATCTTGGCTCCATCCACGGCGACGCCGGCAAACAAACCTTTGGTTCGCGAGTAGCTCAAGGCCTCGGTGTTCATCTTCCAGTCGGTGCCTGCCGAGGCATGCCTTCCAACCGGACCAGCGGCCGCCGATGCTTCGCCGCTAAGTTCAAACTTGCTCGATAGCAAACCTTGCACCCCCTTGTCATTCATGAACAACACGACAAGATCAACTTCCTGACCGCCGGCCTGGAAGCCAAAATTGCCGCCGCCGATCGAGATGAATGCTGGGGCGCTCCAGCCATGGCCGGTTCGGCAAGTAACCACACCGCGTCCATGCTCGCCGCCGACGATGAATGCCCCCTTGGCCATGTTCGGCACAACGGCGATGCACTTAGCGTCATTCAGCACCTCGTCCGGGATGCCTTTGTCGGGCGCAGCCATAATCTCATTCAACACGGTGCCGGCTGCTTGCAAGCGCGCGGGTGTATCTTGGTCCGCTGAACCAGCAAAGGCAAAGGTGCCCAACGACAACGTCAAGAGCGCAAGTAGATATTTTTTCATCAAAACACATCCTTTTCCTTCCACATAATTTTGTGGACGAACTTGTAGAGGTGAAACCGCTGAAGGATCAGACCGTACGACGGCCACTGATCAGATTGATGACCAGGACGACCACGGCAATAACCAACAAGAGGTGGATCAGACCGCCTGCAATGTGGAAACTGAAACCGAGAAGCCACAGAATTATGAGAATTACAAAAATCGTCCAGAGCAACGTGGTTCTCCTTATATTGAGTGTGAACGCCAAAGGCTGTGCGATTGCTCGGTAGCAGTGTTGTGCCATTACTGGCGCACAAGATTGCTCCGAGTTCGCTGCTTCGCTGTTACGACAGTCCCTACGGATCGTCGAAGGCTTACAGGACGATGCACTAGATCCGGCCAAGCAGGAGCAAAACAACCACAATCACGAGAACCAAACCCAGGCCGCCGCTGGGAGCGTAACCCCACGAACGGCTGTGATTCCACCTCGGCAGGGCACCCACCAGAAACAGAACTAGTAGAACAATCAAGATGGCTCCAAGCATATTTTTCTCCTTTTCCCTAAGAATCCGCCGAGCGAGCGCGCTTTTCGAGAGCATTCCCGCGGGAAGAGTTAGCCGCGATCAAGCTTGCGATCGCCTTCAAAAAGATGTGAGGGCTCTGCCCCTTGGCGTAGAAACTGTCCGCCGTGACTCCGGCCGGCACGGTATCCCCCTGAAAGTCGCCGCTCATCGCGACGATGGGGATCGGCGGATATCGGCTACGTACATGCGAGATCAACTCGATGCCCGACATCTGCGGCATGTTGAGATCAGTGACGATCAGATCGGGGACCGTTCTGCTCAACTGCAATACGGCAGCCGCGCCGTTTTCTGCCACCGCCACATCATAACCAGCCGCCAACAGCAACATTCCCAAGCTTTCCCGAACATCCGACTCGTCGTCCACAACAAGAATCTGCGGTTTCGGACCATTCGGCATGCTTCCCTCCTGATGGGACTGCGAGACCGCAACCCCACCTAATCACTGTCTCATTCCAAGCTCGTCCACGTCTGAGCAAGAATGAACACCTCCTCGCGGCTATGTTTCCCCAAACTTCGGAGGTCGGCGGCGAAGAGAAGCCCACGCGATTTACGAGCAGTATTGAACAGATGGTATGCGTTCCGAAGGAATACTCTGGTAGGTGTCAATCAGGCATTGAAGTACAGCCATCATGAAAACAAAATACTTTCACATCTCTGCTTACGTTTGTGATAAGTGCCACGGCCCGGTGATTGCGGGCTCATTCGGAACACGCGAGACGGAAATCTCCCGGGAGGGCGATTTTAGACAGATCGGAACGGTTTGTTTGTCGTGCGGGAACAAACCAATGGACATGAGTAGCGCGAGGATCGTGCGCGAGTTTGCTCCCGTGGAGTGGGCGTTAACTTAGAGAGGCGTAGCGGACGTTCTATCGAGTGAGTGGCTAGAGTCGAACACAGCCCCGGCGGTAGTTTCCTGTGTGCGTTATCGCCACGAGTTGGGAACGAGCGTCCATCGTTGAAAAGTCGGCAGATACCGGCGCTTGTGGCAGACAATGCAACGGCCCGGACACAGGAACAGACGGGGCAAAAGCACGCTTTCAACCCAACCCTCGGCAGGCTCAGCTCTGAATTGGTCTCCCTTGCAAACACGGCAGTGAGCGGACAATAAGTGCATGTCTTAAAGCGTACTGCTGTTCCAAGTACTGAACAGCGGGTTAGCCTCCCTGGCTGGACTGGCTGATGGACGGACCGCACCGCGAGGTGTGTCCTTATTCGGCCTCAATGAAGTCTGTAACACTTCATCGCGAAGTCTTAGTTTTGCCACCATTGATCTCGCCGGCTTCGGCGGGTGTTAGCAGCGTCGGATCACAGATAAGATAGTCGCTGACGCACGCCAGGTAGTTACGCTGGTAATCGGCAACCTTTACTTCACTCAACTCCGTTGCCGATAACTGCGAGCGGTCACAAGTTGCCCAGCCATCCCAGCATTCCGAGACATTACGACGATGCTTAGCGATGGTTACCGCAGCTAATTCGGAGGGGCTCAGGGTCGATAAGTTACAGGGGGTCCATCCGTTCCAACAATCAGAAACATTTCTCTGGTTCTCGGCTACGGCAACGCCGGCAGCTTCAGAAGCCGTCAATTTGCTGTGGTCGCACGAGCCTATGCCGTTCCAACAATTAGAAACCACGTTACGGTGCGCAGCTATGTCCACTTCCGCCAATTCAGACGCGTCGAGCGTAGAGCGATCGCACGTCGTCGAAACGCTTTCGCAATCGGAAATGTTTTGCTTGTGCTTGGCCGCAGCGACTTCCTTCTTGTCCATTTCTGTCAAAGCGGAGCGATCACAGGAGTTCCAGTCATTTTCGCACGCAAACAGGTTCTGTTCACGATCGGCCGCCTGTGCATTCATCAGCGCCGAGTAGCAGATAACAACTGCCATCAGTGACACACACACTATTCGCGATCTGGTCGTCATCTTGTTTGTGCCTCTTGAGCGTGACGAAAATTCAATCCGCTCAGTCAAAGTGGATTATCGGCCCGATTGTCTGAGGAAAGCTGTTCAACATTGCTCAGTGAGCAATCCGGCTCAGACGTACGCGATCCTGGAGCAGTAGCATAGGCTCGTGGCTGATTCCAACCGAATTCACGTGTAAACATCCGGCCATAGCGATCCGCGCCCCATGGAGTTGAGCCAGCGGGCGGCGTCAAACAGAACGATGGACGTCCTTCGTGAGCGGTTGGCGACTTAAGCCTCAGGATTGACGTTCGAGCCAGGAAAGCTTTGGGTTTGAAGTGAGTGAGTTAGCTCTTTCCTCTTTCAGGTTCCCTGATCTAAGTCAGCCCATCTGAAGTCGCACCTCTTAGCTTCCATTTAGGGGTTGTAATGGTCGCTCACAGCACATCTCTGCGTCGACCAGACGAGCGAGGTTCTATGTCACACCAGATACAAGCCGGCACGATGATGGTTCACCAGGCAACACATTTGAAGCCGCTCAATATAGCGGGCAGACCCTATTCTGAGGGTTGGCACTCACTAGGAATTATCGAGAGCGCAGGTTTAGACCGCAACATTCTGGCGGCCGGATGGAGGTTGTTTTTTATGGCCGGCGAGCTGAAAACGGTAGTGCCTGCCTGGGGCGGCGAGAACACTCTCCACCGAGGAATAAAGCGGCTCCTGGCTCGAACTCGGCTGCAACACTTCAATTGTTTTGAGCTGACTCACATCCTCAGAAAGCACTTCTTGGGCATTCCGTATGTGTCCCTGGCCGGGCACTCGCGCCACATTCAGCTGGGCAGCCAGATTCGATCGGCCGAGCAGCGCGCCCAGGACGGCGCTCGCCAAGTACGGACGCCAACAATGACAAATAGTGACGTTTAACAAAGGAGACAACCATGAATTGGGAAGAAGTGGCAAGCAGGTGGAAACAGCTGACCGGCTCTGCCAAGGAGAACTGGAGCAGGCTTACAGACCATGATCTCGAGGAGATTTCCGGAAAGCGGGAACAACTTGCGGTCAAGATCCAGCAGCTCTACCACATCACGAAACGGGAAGCCGAAAAGCAGGTATGGGACTGGGGCAAGAGTGTCGAACGGCTGAAGAAGACAATTGCCTGAGACGGAAAACGCCCAACGATTCAGACATGTAAGTCATGCATCAGTCCGGCCGGATCGAAGATCCTGCGGCAACCGCGTTCTTAGACTGGCGCGAAGGCCGTCTAGCTAGAATCTTGTTGGCGAAAGTACGAAATCAACAAATGGCGAAGGAGAAAAGCATGACTACCAAAGAAGAAGGTTTGGAATCGACTCCAACCCCTGTTCCGGCACCGGCTCACCAGCGACAGTCCATTTCTGGTTGGCGCACAGCGGGTGAGCGCGCTGAAGCTGTGAGAGCCAAGAAGCAGAGGAGACGCGCTGCGCATAAAATTACTTTGAGAAGATCGCACGCCAACGGCTAAAGCCGTTGAATGCTCGGGCTTCAGTCTAAAGACAATTATGTACCTCGATGTGTGCCGACTTTATGGTAAGAAGTATGCCATGAAACAGATTCCTAGCCCCTATACCGTATCGTTTCAAGCTGAGCCTTTTTACAAAGGTAGGCGCCATTACTGGATGATTTGCCAGGAGCAGAACCCTGAGGAATTAGTGTCCTGGGGGCATGAGCGTACACGTGAACTGGCTGAAGCTGCAGCAGGGAAAGAACTTCAAGATTTATCTGCGGGGATGACTCAAGGTGGTCAGGTGGCCAGCACAATTAAGCCGTTCACGCGTGTGCACTATTGATGGGTGATCCTGAGCAAACCTCTCAACTGGGTGCTTCCTCTGACCCTTCCGGTCACAATTCTACCGTTTCCACCTGGTGAAACGACTACCCTAGGCCTTGTGAAACGTCAGACAGGTCTTCTCTCATGTCGGAGCTGCCGTTCTGGAGAAATAACTCTCCTCTCGCCACTCGGCGCAGAGCATCTACCATGACGGGTCCATCGGCGCTGCGGGTGACGATTCCCTGTGCTCGCAACCTGCGTACATAGGCGGTGCGGTCGTTCTCCTCGGCGAGGATCAGTAGTGCGGTCCGGTTGCGCTTCAAGATTGGTTCGATCTTCGAAAAGGCCGGCAGAAAATTCGTAGAGAGTACCAGCACGTGAGGCACGAAGGTCTCCAGGATGCTCAGCAAATGTTCGGCAGATCGTGGCTGGGCCATGAGGCAAATATCGCCGGCCTCCGCCAGGATCTCGGCCATCCCAACATGAAAGAGCTCCTGATGGTCGGCGAAGATCACGTCGATCATAATTGGACCTCCCAGTCCCTGGCGAACTGCTGATTAGATTCGGATCGTTTAGAAGGTAACTTGCCGGTCATTTCGGAATCTGGTCAAAATTGCACACCCGCCATGTTAGTGGGGATGGTGGATGCGGGATAGGCGACGACGGTGTCGTGTTATTCCTGCAAGAGGAAGGTAAGCAGGGATCGGTGCACTCGTAAGCTGCCGTTGTAGTCGATGAGGCCCATCTTGCGAAACCGGTTCATAAAGAAGCTTACTCGTGAGCGCGTAGTACCAATCATCTCGGCCAGGGTTCCCTGACTGATCTTCAGAATCACTGGATCCGGCTTGGATTTGGCTCCAAAGCTGGCGAGCAGCAGGAGAGTTCGGGCGAGCCGCTTTTCGCTGGAATTGAAGAGCTGATCGAGGAAGTCCTCTTCCATGCGGGCAATCCGAGAAAGCAATTGCCCGATCAATAGCCTGGCGAACGTGGGATCATCGTGGACGATGCGAATGATGGTCGCTTTTTCCACTCGTGCAACTATGGAGAGCTGTACCGCTATCGCGGTATACGTCTGTCGTGACGGGGGCCCTAAACAGCCTTCACCGAAAAAGTCGCCTTTCCGATAAATAGCGATAACGGCCCTCTTGCCGCTTTTGGACAGGACTGTTAGCTTCACATTTCCAGCCTCGACGTAGAACATCGCATCCACGGCATCGCCCTGGGAAAAAATAGATTGTTTGTTGCCGTATTCGCGGCTCGTCCGCTCGCTGCCGATCCTCTTGAGAAACGCTCCCGGTTTGAAGGTGAGCGCGCGTTTACCTGGCATTGGTACTCCCGAAGAATTGATCATTTCCGATCTACCTGCCGAGCCACCGGGGGTAAGTCGGTTTCCCCAGGCTTAACGCCGGCCTCATTAGCTCGAAGACACGAACGGCCCGCGGATGAAATGCAGCTTGCCGACCAACTCCTAGCATGACCCGGCCAGCCCAGGGGATGCGATTGCCGTAATACTGCAGAGCGTCGCTCCAATCAGACGTACGATAACGCACCGTACTTTGCGGGACGGGGTCTGTTAACCATTCCGTTGGAGTGTTGCCGATGAACTGGTTTACCTTGCCCCGCGGCCCATCCGTCTTTGTGAGTTGCCAAGGTCCCTTCGACAAGCCGTTCTTAGTGAGCGCGAAAAGGTAGCCGAGGTCAAAAGGGCGAAATCCCAGCGATCCTGGGTTTGGCGCAAGCGGCGGCGACAACTTTTCATGAGCTGGATTGAAACGTATTCCAGCTCCTGGAACCACCACCGATTGCGGAGCAAGCACTGACCCTTGGGCCGGCCCTTGGCTCGCGGGTGACATTTCTTGCGTCCAAGTTATGTGCGCAGAAAACATCACAGGACCAAGTGAGACCACGAGCAGAAGGTGCACGGGAGAGAGTCTTTGGCGAAGCATTGGAGTCCCCCCTTGGAGCTGTTGGCACGAAAGGCCTTCGACAAGCCCAGCCTATCCTTCAGGAACAGAGCCGACTGTGCAAAATCGCTCACAAATCCCTGAAATTGACAATTGACAAACCTGTACAATATTGGACAGATGCCGTAAACGGTCGGCTGTTCCCAGGCATCGTGTAGAAGCGTGAACGCCGCCTTTCGGAGGTTGCAAGATGAGCATCGGTGGAAAGACCGTCCGCAGCCGTCGCTTGCTAACCGAGCGGTTTCCCCAAGCTGCTTTGGCGCGACCCGCAAAACGCGCCCCGGGCCAAGTTGTAAAACCTGACCCTCTTCAAACGCGGAAGCCGGAAGCAAACAATGGGAATGGAACTTTCGATCCGGGGGCCTTTCTCGCTAGAGCTGGGTTGGGCAAGAAAAATCTGAATCTGAAAAAGGGTGAGACGGCCTACGCGCAAGGCGACGCTGCCGACGCGGTTTTTTACCTGCAGAAGGGGCAGGTGAGAGTAACCGTGAGCTCCGCCGCTGGGAAGGAAGCGACAATCGCTTTGGTGGGCAGCGGAGAATTCCTGGGAGAGGACTGCATGGTTTTAGCTCACCCTCTTCGACTGTCGACCGCCACCGCGATAACTGAGTGTGCACTGCTCAGAATTAGTAAGACGGAAATGCTCCGCGCCCTTTCTCAAGAATCCGCATTTTCCAATGTGTTCGTCTCCTTTCTCCTCATTCGCAACGCTCGCATACAGGCGGATCTGGTGGATCAACTCTTCAATTCCAGCGAAAAGCGGCTGGCGAGAATTCTCTTGCTGCTCGCGCAGTTCGGCAAGGAAAGTAAACCGGAGGTAGTGGTGCCCAAGATCAGCCAGGAGGTTTTGGCGGAGATGATTGGCACAACCCGCTCGCGAGTCAGTTTTTTTATGAATCGCTTCCGGAAACTGGGATTCATCGAATATAACGGCGAGATTCGGGTGCACAACTCCCTCCTCAATATCTTTCTGCAGGAATAATAGAGTTTTGTGCCAAGTGGAATGTACAACCCGCTGTGATGGGCCCTATTGAATGCCATGCGCAAGTCTCCGCCCGGCGAATCAAGAGCGAGCGCAGAGGCTTTGCTTCGGCACTGCAACCGAATTCGAATTCGCTGCAACGCAATTCAAACATGACTGCAATTGAATTCCGACAATCACAGTCGTGCCTTGACTCATGCTCTGCCGGAATAGCGGCTATAATCGACCTGAGGCCACCTGGTTCGGCGCGATTTAGCTAGGTGCCGACTGCTAATTGCTGACGGCTGCTTCTATGAAATTCGGCGTCATCATCTTTCCCGGTTCCAATTGCGATCACGATGCCTTTTGGGTCATCGAGAATGTCGCCAAGCAGCCAGTCACGTTCCTTTGGCACGACTCTCCTGATCTGCACGGCTGCGACGCGATCGTTGTTCCCGGCGGCTTTGCCTATGGCGACTACCTGCGCACGGGCGCGATCGCGAAGTTTTCGCCAGTGATGGAGTCGGTACGCAAGTTCGCCGCCGATGGTGGGCTTGTGCTCGGCATCTGCAACGGCTTCCAGATTCTGTGTGAGGCCGGACTGCTGCCCGGCGCGCTGATGCGCAACTCGGGATTGAAATACGTTTGCAAGCCGGTCCACATCCGCGTGGAGAGCACCAACACGCCATACACCCAGCGGCTCACGAAGGGTGAGGTGCTGGAGATTCCCATCGGCCACATGGAAGGGAATTACTTCTGCGACGAGCGAACCCTGGCTGAGTTGAACGACCAGGATCGAATCGTCTTCCGCTACAGCACGCCTGAGGGGGAGATCACGCGGGAAGCGAATCCCAACGGCTCAATCGAGAACATTGCCGGCATCTGTAATGCGGGACGCAATGTGCTGGGCATGATGCCGCATCCGGAGCGCGCCAGCGAGCCGGAGCTGGGCATGACCGACGGGGCGAAGGTATTTCACTCGCTCATCTCGGTCATGGCCACAAAATAACCAGCGCGCTTGCCAAGAAAATTCAAAATCTTACTAGTAAGACGATCTTACCGGTAAGATTTCGTGCGCCGCGGCGCTGAAAGCGCCGACCTGAACTTAGGACAATCTACGGCGCAGGACGCCAGCCAGCCCGAGTGCCCCCGAGGCCAACAGTATGACGCTGCTCGGCTCGGGTATTGAACCGCCCGAGGTCGTTGTCGAGCTGGTCGCACCCAGGACTGTGAATGCTTCCGATGGGATCGTCCCGGTCGAGTTCTCCGAAGCCGAAGAGGGACCGGAGTTCTCATCCCAGTGGATCGGGTCGTCAAGCGACTCCGTCTGGGCGTTTGCCAGGTTCAGCCAGTAGTGCCGGCGGCCAGGTTGACCGGGCCAAAGGCGCTGCTGGTCTCAGTGCAGACGTTGAAGCCATACTGGTTGCCCGAGCAGCCGCTCTGAGTGAAGTTCACAAGCTGGTCGAAATATGTGGTGCCGCCGAACTCGGACGAGGTGATCTGAACCTCAGCGTCCCGGAGCCCGTCGAACGTCAATACCCACGCACCGAAGACCAACCCGTCAATCGAGCCTCCGCCGCCAGGGATGATAAAGGTGTCGCTCACGACGAAGCCGTCGCGGATGTTCTACGCATCGGTCGTGCCGTTGATTGGACCGTTGCTATAGACTGTTTGCCCCTGGGCGGGAATACTCACGAGGCAGAGCACGAGAACCGAAAACGCAGCGATGGGCAATTTCACCGGACCGTCCTCCTGCCCGTACAATTCGGAAGCCTTGCCCGCAGACTGCAGCACGAGCAATTTTGCCGCGACAAATAAAAAGAGCCAGCTTAGCCCTTACCCGCGATTCTTCATCGGCGCGAATTAACACTACCTGCAATTCGGCGTCGCCGGGGTGAGCGCTACCTCTCGCAACGCCGGCTGAGTCTGCAGCTTAAGCTGTTCGTTCACGGCCGGCAAACCATTCTTCATCAAGTCCGACCACTGCTGCGCCAGCTTGGTCAGGTCCTGGCAATAATCGTGATAGGCGGTGCGCATCGCATCGGTGGGCCTGGCGTCGGCCTGATTCACGCTCTCGGATAATGTCGAGAGCTCCGCATTCATCAGCGTGAATGTTGGCTTAGGTTTGCCTGCGCCGCCGAATCCTCGCTGCATTTCGCCCTGCAGCTTCCGCGCCTTGGCGTTTAAGTCGCCGACAGCCTTCAATGCGTCTTTCGCTTGCTCATTCTTCTGCAGCGCCGATTTTCGCTCATCAATCTCCGTAAGGAACTTCGCCGCCTGCTCGTGGTAGGCATAGCTCAGCGAGATCAGCGAGTCGACTTGCTGGTCGAACGCAAGCTGCTGGTCGAGCGCTGCCGCTGCTACATTGACGCGTGGATCCATGGCGACCGTCAGCGGCTGCGTGTAGGTCTTGCCATTCACCATCAATCGCAGTTCGTAGTTGCCAGGCACGACGAACGGTCCTTGCGGCTCGGCGCGGGTGCGCTCGTACAACGCTCCAATCGGGTACGTATGCTGCACCGCCTCAGGCGCGGTATAACGCAGGTCCCAGACGTAGCGATTCAGTCCCGCATTCTTGGGCAGCGGCGTCGGATGATACAGCCAATAACTCGGCACCGGCGGGGGCTCTTCCGAGTGCATCGGCTGAGGCTGGCTCGAGAGTTCGCGCACCAACTGGCCCTTCTCATCGTAGATGGCGATGGTCACGTCGCCCGACGGTGGCGACTTGAAGTAATAGTCGATGACCGCACCCGTTGGGGGATTGTCGCCCGCGGGCATCTCCGGCGGCAGCGGCGTGTCCTGGTTCATGTCGTTGCGGACGCGGATGGCGGTGGCGGGGCGGAAGAGATAGACGTTCGACGCCGCGACTTTTTCGCTCAGCTGCCGCAGCGGGCTGAGATCGTCGAGTATCCAGAACGCGCGTCCGTAAGTTGCCGCGACCAGATCGTCACCGTGCACAACCATGTCACGCACGGAAACGGTCGGCATGTTCTGCTGTAGCGAACTCCAATGATCGCCGTTGTCAAACGATACGAACGGCCCAGTTTCCGTGCCTGCGTAGAGCAGCCCCTGCCGCTTCGGATCCTCGCGCACGACTTTCACGAAGCTGAAGTCGGGAATGCCGGCGACGGCTTCGTGCCAGGTCTTACCGTAATCGCGCGTGCGAAAGATGTGCGGTTTGAAATCGTTGTCCTGATGATTGTCGACCGATACGTAGGCGGTCGCCGGCTCGAAGTGCGAGGCCTCGACCATGGTGATCTCTGAGAATTTCTGTAGTCCGGGCGGCGAGACGTTCTGCCAACTCGCGCCGCCATCGGTCGTGAGCTGCACCACGCCGTTATTCGTACCCACCCAGATCACACCGGCTTTCAATGCCGATGGCGCGATGGTCGTAAGCGCGCGGCGATCCGGCGGACGCAGGGTCTGCTCTTCCTCCTGCGACTTCGGCTTTTTCTCTTCCGCTTCCTTGGTCTTTTGCTCTTCGGCCTTTTGCTCTTCGCCCCTGGCTTCTTGCTCGGCAGGAGATGGTGGTGTGGGCTCGCCGGGACGCACGGTCAGGTCGGGGCTGATCTGCTTCCACGTCGCACCCTCGTCGCGCGTTTCCAGCAGAAACTGCGTGCCTTCGTAGAGCGCATGCGGGTCTTGCGGCGAGAATGCCAGCGGAACATTGGTCGCGACACGATAGTCGCCATCGCGGCTAACGTTGGGCGAGATCACCTTGACCTGCCGGTTGCTGCGATCGATGCGCCACAGCCCGCGCGCTTCACCGCCGCAGTAAACGATATTCGGATCGAGCGGGCTGGGCACGATGTAGCCGAACTCGTAGCCGCCGATCGGGTCCCAATCGAACATGGTGATGGCGCCGTAATCGCCGCGGCTGAGCGTGGCCACCGCGCCGCTGTCCTGCTGCGTGGCGTAAATCCAGTAGGGGAAGCGATTGTCGGTGGAGAGGTGATAGAACTGGCCGGTCGGCTGGTTGTACCACGAGCTCCAGCTCTTGCCACCGTCCATGCTGACGGTCGCGCCCTGATCGCTGCCCATGATCATGTAGTCGGAGTTGGTGGGATCGATCCACAGTGCATGGTTGTCGTCGCCGCCGGGCGCGCCTTTGTACGACTCGAAGGTGACGCCGCCGTCGGTGGAGCGATAGAGCGAAGTCTGGGCAACATACACAATGTCAGAGTTGTGCGGGTCGAGAAACACGCGGCTGAAGTAGCCGTTGCCCTGAACCCGCGGGTCTTGCGTGGTGCGCTTCCAAGTTGCGCCGCCGTCGTCGGAGCGATAAAGGCCGCCCCGCATGCGCTCAGAGACGATCAGGAAGACGCGCTGACCATTCGGTGAAACAGTCACTCCCATGCGCCCGAGATGCGCGTTGGCGAGTTCGGGAATTGTGACTGGCGTCCAGTTCTCGCCGCCGTCGGCCGTCTTATAGATGCCCGCTCCGCCGGTGCCCATAAGTCCAGCGAACGGGTTATCGGGTGTCACATAGTGGTACCACAATGTGGCAAAGCCGATCTGCGGATTATCGCGGGCGAAAGTGACGTCGATGGCGCCGGTCTTGTCGTCCTTATACAAAACCTTGCGCCAGGTCTTGCCGCCGTCGGTGGTCTTGAATACGCCGCGCTCTTCGTTGGGGGCGTAAGTGTGTCCCAGCGCGGCGACGAAGACTACGTCGGCGTTCTTTGGATCGACCCAGATGGCGCCGATATGCCGCGAGCTGTCGAGGCCGATGTGCTGCCAGGTCTCACCTGCGTCGGTCGACTTCCAGATGCCGTCGCCCTGATTGACCGCGCCGCCCACGTTGCTGACATCACCGGTACCGATGTAAACGATGTTCGGATTGGACGGCGCGACGGCGATTGCTCCGATCGAAGCGACACGTGCTTTGTCGAAGGTGGGCTTCCACACCATGCCGCCGTCAGTGGTCTTCCACGCGCCGCCACCGGCGGTGCCCATGTAATAGATCGCGGGCTGGCCAGGGACGCCGCTGACATCGGTGACGCGTCCGGCGCGAAAGGGACCGACCTGGCGCCACTGCATGCCGGTCCAGAGCGACGGATCGTACTGCTGCGAGTGGATTGCCGGAGCGAGACCGAGGCTGGAAAGTAAAGCCATGCCGGCGAGGATTTGGCGAAGCGAAATAGATGCGGGCAGCACACGGCCATCCCGGACAGACGTCATTCCTCCTACCCCCAAATGGAAGAGATTACATGAATTCCGAAGTATGCACATTGTATGGTACGATGTACTACATAAGGTACACTTGTGGCCGAGACCTCTCAGCCAAAGAAGATTCCGCTGATCTTTTTTCGCACGCTCACTGGGAGCGAGCCGGTTCGCGAATGGCTGAAGGAATTGCCGGAAGAAGAGCGCCACGCCATTGGCAAGGACCTGATGCGGGCGCAGTGGCGATGGCCGGTTGGCATGCCGCTTTGCCGCCCGATGAGAAATGGCTTATGGGAAGTGCGGACGGACCTGCCCACGAAACGGACGGCACGCGTGTTGCTCTGCTTTTGCCGTGAACACCTTGTTGCCCTGCACGGGTTCATCAAGAAAACGCGGGCGACGCCGGAGGAAGATTTGACGCTGGCGCGGAAGCGCAAGAAGGAGCTGGAACGATGAGCAAGAGACATATGGGCTCGAGCGTCGATGACTTTCTCAAAGAGGAGGGCATTTTCGAGGTAGGGCAAGCACAGGCGATCAAGGAAGTAGTTGCGTGGCAGCTCTCGCAAGCCATGAAGAAGAAAAAGATCTCGAAGAACAAGATGGCGATGCTGCTAAAGACCAGCCGCTCGCAGGTGGATCGTCTGCTCAGCGCCAAAGACGACATCACTCTGTCGAGCCTACAACGGGCCGCAGCGATGGTTGGTCGGCGGGTCATGATCGAGCTGGTTTAGGGCCCCCGAACGTATTGGCCGAGACAACCGGGATTATTGCGCCTGCGCCGCGTTCCCACCGCGCACGGACTCCTGGCATTCGCGGGCGGCTTTCAGCACGTGGTCGATGTCGGGATCGGAGCGCAGCTTTTCGAGCAAGGGATCGGTGAGCAGGTTGGAGTACGAGCAGTAGTTGTTCTCAACGGCACTCTCCAGCAGGTGCAGCGCAGCCTGCTTCTTGCCGCAATAAGCGAACAGCGCGCCCTCGTTGTACCAGAGTTCGGGATCGGGTTCGGCCGGGTAGCTGGTTTCGGACTCGTGCGCCAGGCGGTCCAACTCTGACGCCGGCCGCAGATTCAGGCAGGACTCGAAGACATCGCGATGGTAGCGCGCTGCCGTGGGCATCTGCTTCACCGCCTGTCGCGCCTCGGCAACTTTGCCCGCGCGCAGCAGCAGGTAAGGGGTGACATATGCTGCCCACTGCGAGCCCGCATCGAGGCGCACGAAATCTGCGGCCCGATCGGTATTGCCCAAATCCATAAAGGCCCAGGCGCAGGAGCGGAAGATGTAGTTGCCGGGATCAAGCGCGATTGCCGTGTTGCACTCGTGGGTGGCCTCCCGCAGCATGCCGGCGTAGCGATAGACGTAGCTCATGACGAAGTGCGCCTGAGCGCTTTCCGGGCGGCGCTTCACCAGGTCCTGCGCGGCCTGGTAAGCCTTGCTCAACTGCCCCCGCTCGACGCTGTTATTGATCAACTGGCCGGCGGCCAGGGTGAGGTTCGGATCCAGTTGCAGCGCCCTTTCGCACGCATGGTTGGAAAGCTGGAACATGGTTTCGCCGCCGTCGGAGTAGGTTGAGTCGTAGTAGGCGCGCAGGCCGAGTTGCTCCCAGGCGGGCGCATATTGGGGGTCCTGTTGAACTACGTTTTGCAGGACCGCGATCGCGTCCTTGTTGGGACCGGGATCGTGCGGCAACGCCAGCGCGTGCAGGTACAGGTCGTAGGCCTCGGGATTCTTCGGGCGCGTACCGGTTGCGACGGTCGCACCCGTCACCCCCAGCGTAGGCAGCAATCCCTGGCGCAAGCGTGCCGCCATGTCCGACTGCAAGGCGATGAGGTCCTGAGAGTGCGCGGTGAAGCTTGTCTGCCAGATCAGACGATCGTCACGAACATCGATGGCTTCTAACGTGACCAGCAGATTGTTGCCCTGCTTGACGAAGTGCCCGGTCAGAACGGTCGCCACGTGCAACTCGCGGCCAACTTTTTGCGGATCAATATCGGCGTTTGAATATTTGCGCGTCAGCGAAGATGGACGCACGTCGAGTGCGCGGCTGTAGGTAAGAACGTTGGCAATTTCATCAGCCAGCGCGTAGCGCAGGAAATCGACACTGACGTCGCCGTTCACATTCTGCAGCGGCAAGACCGCAATCGTGTTCTTGGGACCGGCAGCAACGCCCGGACGATGCTTGAACCACCACACACCCGCCACGGTCAGCACCATAATCAGGACAGCGCTGACCGCCAGGAGAAGATAGGTTTGCCAGCGGCTGGTGGTTTCAAAGGTCCCGGTGGCGATGCGATAAGGGAACGGCGAGCGAATGCGCCCGCTGGCGGTCAGGCCGGGCTCGGTCTCACGCTTTAGCGCTTGCAGATCGGCCTTGAGCGCCACCGCCGTGGGATAACGATTGCCGCGGTTCTTCTCCATGGCGCGGCCGATAATGCCTTGCAAATCGCCGGGCAGATTAGGATTGAGCTTCAGCGGCGGAACGGGTTTGCGGTTGAGAACAGCCTCGAGCGTAGTGACCGTATTATTGCCGGCAAACGCTTTCTTGCCGGTCGCCATCTGGTACAGCACACTGCCTAGAGAAAAAATGTCGGTGCGCGGATCGAGCTCTTCGCCGCGCGCCTGCTCGGGCGACATGTAGACCGCAGTGCCGAAAATATCGCCGGAGATGGAGAGTGGATCGTCCGCCGCCACGTATTCGCCGGTGGCGAACGCCGGCGCCATCTTGGCCAGACCGAAGTCCAGAATCTTGACCTGACCGCTCCTGGTGAGGAAAATGTTTGCCGGCTTGATGTCGCGATGGATGATGCCTTTTTCGTGGCACGCCACGAGTGCATCGGCGACTTGAATGCCGATATCGAGAATCTCTTCCACGTCCATGGGCTCGCCCATGAGCCGGTCCTTCAGGCTCATGCCTTCGAGCTTCTCCATGACGATGAACGGCTGCCCGTTGGCGTCGTCCTCGATGTCGTAGATGGTGCAGATGCCGGGATGATTGAGCTGGGAGGCGGCGCGGGCCTCACGGACGAAGCGCTCCAGCGCCTTGGAATCATTGGCCAGATCGGCGGGAATGAATTTCAGCGCAACGTGGCGGCCCAGACGCACGTCTTCGGCGTCATAGACCAGTCCCATACCACCACCGCCGAGTTTTCCCACGATGTGATAGTGGGAAACGGTCTCGCCGACGACCATCCGCCAAACCTCGCCGCTCGCGGTTATGTTAGGCTGCGTGGCAAGTGGGGTCAACCTGGAGGAACAGTTGTCAGTTGGGAGCGATGCGCTGCCGGGGAAGATGAAAACGCTGCGCAGTCTTCGGAGCTACCGCTCAAACCAGCCGGTTGACGTTATAGGCTACAACTCGCGGCCGGCCTCGGCACTCCGCGCCACCTTCATCACGCTTTTCTTCAAGCGCAGGTCGCCGGCAAAATAGAGGCTGATCTCGTGGCCCTCGGGATCGTTGAGGTAGGCGTGCCGCCAGCCCCAGGGCATCACCTGCGGCATCTGCGTGAAGTAGAAGCCGCGCTGGCGCAGCTTGTGGCAGAAGCCGTCAAGGTCGCGGACTTCAAAGTACAGGCGCACGCCGTCGCTCGCCACCGAAGCGCCTGGCCCGGCTTGATGGAGGGCGATGGTTCCGTCTCCCCCCGGCGCATGCATGCGGGCGTACACCGACTTGCCCTCGTGGCGATAGTCTTCAATCAGCTTGAATCCGAGCCAGTCGCGGTAAAATTCGACGCCGCGCCCCACATCCTTCAAATAGATCATGGCGTGATTGAACGAAAGCTTACCGTCATCAGCGGGCGCAGGGACAATTTTTTGTGGCGTGATCTTAGTGGCTTTGATCGGCGGCGCGCCGGTCTTTCTGGACGCGGTGGCCACTATCTTCTTCGCGGTTTTCGCGGCTTTAGCAGAACTGCGCTTCTTTGCCGGCGTGCTTGCCTTCCGAACTGCAGATTTCTTTCCGGCTGCTTTCTTCTTCATAGCTCACCGCGAAAACAGAGATTTGAGCGAGCAGGCGATTCGACACCTCGCCTGTTCGCGCAATATTAGGCTGGCTGAAACTGGCGGTCAAATTCGGCACGGTTTCAGGGCTGAGGCAGGCAGGCCGTTTGGGCGGGAAACACTTCCAGCGTTGATGCTCCGCTAGAACAGGCCGGTTCGGTAGATGATCCACCAGCTCACAACCACTGAGGCGAACGTCTCCGCCACGCCCCACCAGAAGGACATAAAAAAGGCTCCACAGCTCAACAGGCTAAAGAGGAGCCAGAAGGATTTCTTTTGCGAGTCCAAAGATTTTCCGTCGTCCTGACGGCTTGACGCCTTAACAACATTTGAGATGCGGAAGAGCGAAGCGGTGCTAGTCCACCAGTTCGACTGGTGTCGGCTCCGGCTCCAACGATGGAACGGGAACGATGGTCAGGACATCGGTTTGCACTTTGTCCCACTGCTGAATCAGCAGGCCTTTGTCTTCGAACAGCTCGCGGATATTGGCTGCGTCCCAGCGCACAACCTCTTCAAGGATGGGCACCAGAATGGCGAGCGCGCTGTCGCTGATGACCGAGCGGCGGGCGATCGGCGCCAGATACTTGTTCTCGGAGACGGCGATGGTGAAACCGTCGCGCCGGTTGACGTGCAGCATAACGTGAATGTCGGAGCTGCCGTCGCCTACGTAGACGAGGCGATCGGGGCCGACCTTCAGCTTCTCCAGCAGCTGGTCGACGACCGCGACCTTGCCATAGCCGGCGGTCACCTGCTTGATACGCTCGATGGCGCCGTCGGTGTTGTACTCAAACTCAGTGCCGTAAATGTGCTCGGGCGGAATGATGCCCTCGAGCGCGGAGCGGATCACTTCCACCGGCCCGGCCGAGATGACATAGAAATCGAAGTGAAAGCCCGGAACTTCCTCGGACAAGAAGCGGTACAGCAGATCGATATTCGGTTTCAGACGTACGCGTTTGCCTGCCTCGTAAAGGTGCTCGCGGCGGACGCGGGTACGGAACTCAGGATCATGCAGCAGCAAGTAGGCGAGCTCGCCCCCCTGCTGCACCAGGTTCAGCGCCGTCATGCCCGCGGTCTTGCGCTCGAATTCGCTGGTGGAAATGCCCAGCAATTCGGCCAGAACATAGCCGGAGTCGTTAAAGCTCAGGGTCTGGTCGAAATCGCTGGCAAATATATAACGCCTCTTCAGTTGTCCTCTGTCTGCCATAATCTCGGGTTCAGGTAGATGGTTGTGGTTGTGCATGCGCACATCCCGTCTGGAAAGTTTCAGTCTGCTGTAGAGAATTAGATTCGCCGTCGCGATCTGACGATGATGAATTTGACGGGAAAGTGCTAAGTCCGAAGCTGCTCAATCAGATAGGAACCGCAGAAAGCGTGGCGAACCCTAATCGGTTTCCCGCCAATGATAGCCGCACATAAGGCATCGCCAACGACGGCTGTACTCAAGGGCGGGTTCAGGGAAGGGGATGGCTGCCGACCAGAGCGCGATTTGGCGGGGGTCCGGAGCCGCCGGCACGCCGGTTCTTGAGGCGTTGGGGTCGGGGTCGGCTTCGGTCACCTCGCGAATCTCCAGCGACTCGCATTCGGGACAGCAGGCCACTTCTTCGCCCTCGTCATAGTCGGCGTCTTCCTCGAGCTGCAAAGCGCCTTGACCATCGGGTTCGAAATCGTCCAGCACCTCGAGCGCACGCACGACCTGGCTATCGGGTACCTGCAGCCGGATTCCGCCCAGCGCCATGCCGATGTGCCAGTTCAGCGCGTGCATGTTCTCGTCGCACACAAACGCTGAGATGCCCGCTGACACCAGCTTCCCCTGCGCCAGCTTGGCTTCACCCAAGGTGAAGAATTTCGAAATGGTGATCAGCTCTTCCAACATGGCTATAAGGATGCGTGCCATTCGCGCGCCGGCGCGAATCGGTACACCCAAGTCCCTTCGCTCGCAAAAGAAGCTCGCTCGGGCGACGAGTTTCTAGCTAGCCTAGGACAGCTTCATGCCCGAGTCAATTCCGATAAGCGCGCCCGGCGAGTGTGATCGGCGATACCCTCCAGTATTTGCATGCCGAGCGCCAGCGCGCGTCGGCCGTCTTCCAGTGTTACCTCCGGGGCCGTGCGTTCGCGAACAGCTCGCAGGAAGCTGGTCAACTCGGCTCGCAGCGGCTCCTGCTGTTCAATTTGCGGCTTGTAAGGCGTGATGCCGGGAAAGGCGCTGGCAGCCACACTGGCCGGATTGAACGGGTCGACTTCCGAATCGCCGGCCCTCGCCTCTTCCACGGTTAGCACCAGCACGTCCTGCCGGGAATAGTCGACCGACACATATTGATGCGGCTGGAAGAATCGCAGCTTGCGGACACGCTCGGTGCTGACGCGGCTGGCAGTGAAGTTGGCCACGCAACCGGACTCAAATTCCAAGCGCACATTGGCAATGTCTACCTTCTTGGAAAGGATCGGCAGGCCGACAGCGCGCACCTCCTTGACCGGCGAGTTCACGAAGGACAGCACGACATCGAGGTCGTGGATCATCAGATCGAGCACTACGTCCACGTCCAGCGAGCGCGGGGTGAAGACGCTAAGCCGATGCACTTCGAAAAACATGGGCTGGGTGAGCAGCGGAACGGTCGCGCGCACCGCGGGATTGAAGCGCTCCAGATGACCGGCCTGCGCGATCCGATTATGTTGCCGGGCGGTGGCGATCAGTTCGTCGGCTTCGGCGACGCTGGTGGCCAGGGGCTTCTCGATGAGGACATCAACGCCGCTCTGCATCAACTTGCGCGCAACTTCCAGGTGAGCGACGGTGGGAACCGCAACCGACGCGGCGTCGATGCCCCTGCCGATGAGTTCGTCGACGGAGCGGAATGCGCGGGTGCCGAATTCGTTCGCAACCGCCTGGGCGCGGGCGAAGTCAGTGTCGGCCACGCCGGCGAATTCGATGGGTTGCGATGAATTGGCTGCGAGGTCGCGATAGACGCGGGCATGGTTGCGTCCAAAGGCTCCACAACCAACGACGCCAACGCGCAGGGGATTAGGCATGTGGCGATTGTCGCCCATTAGCAGATTGGGAAGCAAAGTCGTTCGCGGTCTGGGTGGAGCGGGCCTGCAAGCCCGTGTCCCAGACGTCCGCGTGATTTATAAGGTTGAGGCGTAGAGGTGGTTGACCTCTACGCCTCAACTGGAGTCATTATCGCGCTCTGGACGCAGGCCTGAAGGCCTGCTCTACCCTAAGTCACGATGCGGGATATGGCTGATCACGGTCTCGGCGATGATGCAGATGCCGGCCGCGTTCGCTGCGGCAAGCACAGCTTCCCGGTCCAGCAGCAGACAGCGTCCGGCATCGAGAGCCAGACAGGTGGCGCCCGCTTGCTTCATGGTCTCGATGGTATGCAGGCCGACGACCGGCACGTCGAAGCGCATGTCCTGATTCGGCTTGGCGACTTTCATCACGGTCAGCGAACGGCTCAGAGTGGACGGCTCATTGCCTAGCGAGGGCGACTTCATGATCTCACCTGCGCGCAGGATGGTCGCGTCGGTGCCTTCCATGGCTTCGACGGCGACACAGGCAGCCTCGGCGATCACGACGGTCTGTCCAATATCGAAACGCGCCAGATGGTGTGCGACGGCGCGCCCATAGGTAATGTTGGTCTGCTCGCCGTCGCTCGGGCCGCGCTGCGTCAGCACCCCTTCGGGGACAAGCATCGGCTCCAGCAGTTCGGTCGAGTTCATCAGCGTGATGCCTTCGTCCGCGAGCACCTTGCTGACGGCGCCGATCAGCGAGTCCGTGTTGCGCGTGGTGAGCGCGAGCAGAAGTTTGGCCAGTCTCCAGTCAGGCTTGATGCTGCTGAAAATTTGTTTGTGCTTTACCTGCCCGGCCATGATGGCGCGGGTGATGCCCTCACGCTGAAACGTCTCGATCAGCTTGGACAGTTCGCCGAGAGACAGCCAATGCACCGCCGATGCGCCATGCTGTTCGATCTCAGGGAAGGTTTCTTCCTTGAGCGCCGCGACGACCACCTGGAGCCCTTTGGAGCGCGCCGCGTCGAGCACAAGCAGTGGAAATTTGCCGTTGCCGGCGATGAGACCGATGCGTCCTGGGAGCTCAGACATGGCTATTTGATTACGCCGCGCTGCGAGGTTTCAATGAATCGCAAGAGGGCCTCCACATCGTCGCCCTGCGCGCCTTCGGAGCGCAGCTTCTCCACCGCTTGCGAGGTATTGAGCTTCGACGCCAGCAGCAGCTTGAACGCGTGATGCAGGTCAGCAATGCGCTCGGGTGAGAATCCGCGGCGCTGCAAGCCAACTTTGTTCAGCATGTAGGCGTGGGTGTCGCGCTCGGCGCTGGTCATGGAGTAGGGCAGCACATCCTGGGTGATGGTCGTGCCTCCGCCAATGTAGGAGTGCGCCCCGATGCGAACATACTGATGCACCGGACAGAGCGCACCGATGACGGCCCACTCCTCTACCGTCACATGTCCCGCAAGAGTCGCGGCATTCACCAGCATGGAATGGTCGCCAATCGAGCAATCGTGGCCAATGTGGGCGTAGGCCATGATGAGGATATGGCTGCCGACGCGGGTGATGCCGCCTCCCTTGCTGGTCCCGCGCGTGATCGTGACGTACTCGCGAATGACGTTGTGGTCGCCGACCTCAAGCCGGGTGGGCTCGCCGCGATAAGTAATGTCCTGCGGGTCCATACCCAGAGCAGCGAAGGGGTAGATTTTGTTGTGGCTGCCGAAGCGGCTGGGGCCGCCTATCACAACGTGGGACATCAGTTCGCACTGCTCGCCCAACTCGGCGCCGGCGTGCACGATGCAGTAAGGCCCAATGGAGCAGGATTCGGGGACCTTCGCGGAAGGATCGACAACCGCCGTCGGATGAATACTCATTCTGGAGCTTCGGAGCCCCCGCCAGCGGCTTCTGCTCCACCGTTCTTGCCTCGCGAACGTGGAAGCAGGCGGCAGGTCACGATGCCTTCGCAAACCAGCTTGCCATCGACGTAGGCCTTGCCTTGCAGGCGGCCCGCGGTGCCGCGGAAGACAAGCACGTCTACCTCGATGCGAAGCTGGTCGCCCGGCGTGACCGGCCGCCGGAAGCGCGCGCGCTCGATGCCGGTAAACACCAGCAGTTTGTCCTTGCGGTCCTGAATTTCGGTGAATAACAGCGCAGCGCCCGCTTGCGCCATGGCCTCGACGATCAGCACGCCCGGCATGATGGGATAGCCGGGAAAATGTCCGACGAAAAAAGGCTCGTTGATCGTAACATTCTTGATGGCGACGATGCGCTTGGCGCGTACCATTTCGACCACGCGGTCGATGAGCAGCATGGGATAGCGGTGGGGCAGCAGATCGAGCAGGTCACCGATACTGAGCGTCAGGTTGCCGGCGTCGGCCGGCGCAGAATGGGCGGTCGTTTCCATGATGGCTGGCAAAGCCCAGATTATACATTCGTCAGCGCGGCATTCCCGGCGGCGCCGCAATTTTTGCGCAGTTGAAAGACAGGGGTAAACCAGTTGCAACCTGGCGTTCGCGAAATCGAAACCTGGCTCCAGCAGCGCCGCGAGCCGATGATTGCCGCCCTGCGAGAGATCGTGCTGCGGGAATCGCCGACCCATGAAAAGCTGGCCTGCGATCAGCTTTGCGCGCATCTTGCCGGCGAGTTTGAAGCGCTGGGCGGCGCAGTGACACTGCATCCGCAGACCCATGCCGGCGATCACCTGCAGATCGATTTTCCCGGCTCCGAGCGGCGAGCACCGATCATGCTGCTCGGCCACTTCGATACGGTTTATGAGCTCGGAACCCTGCAGACCATGCCGTGGAGCGAGCGTGACGGGCGGCTCTCTGGCCCCGGCGTCTTCGACATGAAAGGCGGAATCGTGCAGATGATGTTTGCCGTTAAGGCGCTGCGGGAGGTCACGGGCGAACTGCCGCGTCCGGTCCGAGTGTGGCTGGTGTCCGACGAAGAAACGGGCAGCGCGACTTCGCGCACGAGGACGGAAGCATTGGCGAAGGAGTGCGCGGCAGTGCTGGTGTGCGAGCCTTCCGGTCCGGGCGGTGCTCTGAAGACCGCGCGCAAGGGAGTCGGCGGCTTCACCTTGAAAGTCACTGGCGTGGCGGCGCACTCCGGCCTCGACTTCGACAAGGGGCACAGCGCGATCGTCGAGTTGGCCCATCAGATTTGTGCTATCGAGCGGCTGACCGACCTGAGTCGCGGCATCACCCTCAACGTTGGCGTGATTCGCGGCGGCACGCGTACCAATGTAGTTGCCGCCGAAGCCAGCGCCGAAGTCGACCTGCGGGTGGCGCACAAGCAAGATGGGGCGGAGATGGAGCGCCAAGTTCGCGAGCTGCGTCTCGTGGATCCGAGCTGCAAGCTGGAGATTGAAGGCGGTGTAAACCGCCCGCCGCTGGAGCGGACGGAGAAGGTCGCCAAGCTGTATGAATTGGCCCGGAGCATCGCCGGTGACCTCGGGTTCGACCTGCACGAAACCGCTGTCGGAGGAGGGTCGGATGGCAACTTCACCGCCGGAATTGGCGTGCCGACGCTGGATGGCTTGGGCGCGGTGGGTGACGGAGCTCACGCCGCTCACGAGCACGTGATTGCCGAAGAGCTGCCGCGCCGGGCAGCTTTGTTGGCAGGCTTGATGCAGGCGATCGAGTAAGAAACCAGCCTTTGACTCGCCATCGCGGAAAGCCTAGAATTTGCTCAGAAACTGCTACCCGTTGCGCAGAGGCCGGGCCTCTACCCCATCGCACCCAAGACGGGCGCGCCGGGGATACCGGGTCGGCTGAGGGGGTTCTATGTTGGAAAACCTGTTCAAGCCCATGCATCTGCTGGTGATCTTCTTCATCATCGTGCTGATCTATGGGCCAAGGAAGTTAGGAGATCTCGGCAAGGGACTTGGCGAAGGCATTCGCAATTTCAAGTCTTCGATGAGCGAGGGCACAGCGCCGAAGCCCGATTCGACCGCGACCACCACCACGACCACCACAGTCGCTTCGACGGAAGAAAAGAAGTAAAGACGCCGCAACGCCAACTTACCGCAGTTTCATTTCAATAGTGGTCTGGGCCTGGCGCAGCAGACGGTACACGCGCGCCACCGGTAGTCCCACCACGTTGAAGTAATCGCCGGCGATGGTTGTTACCCAGCGTGAGGCGATTCCCTGAATCCCATAAGCCCCGGCCTTGTCCATGGGTTCGCCGGTTCCGATGTACGCTGCAATTTCCTCCTCGGACATCTCGGTGAAGGTGACCTGCGTGGTCTCAGCTTCAAGGCGCTCGAATCCGGGCGCAACCACGCAGACTCCGGTGATGACATCGTGGGTGCGGCCGGAGAGGAGGCGCAACATGCGCGCGGCATCGTTCGTGTCGCCGGGCTTCTCCAGCAGATGCTCCTCCACTACGACAACGGTGTCGGCTCCGAGCACAATGTCTGCGGGATGGCGCGCGAACACCGCCAACGCCTTCTCGCGCGCCCACCGCCGCGCGTAGTCGATGGGCCGCTCGCCGGCACGTGGGAGTTCCGGGACATCCGCGGGATCTATGCTGAAGCTGATGCCGGCGTTGCGCAGCAGTTCGGCGCGTCGAGGCGAAGCAGAGGCAAGGATGAGCATTGTGGTTCATTCTACCGAGTGGGTGGGTGCATCCTTCGTGGCCCCTCGCACGTCTGAAATTGGGAAATGCAAACACTCTCGCAACGCGGCGTTCGTAACGTGAGACTTGATGCTCAAAACTCTTATGGCGCCACGGTGAACGGCGACGAAGTCGAATTTCGGGTGTGGGCGCCGTATCAGCGAGCGATCAAGCTGCGGCTTATGGGTTCCGAAAGCCCGCGCGAGATCGACATGCAGCGCGACGGTGCGGACTTTACAGCGGCGGCGAAGGCATTGGCGGGTGACCGTTACTGCTACGTTCTTGACGACGGCCTTGCCGTGCCCGACCCGGTGTCACGCTATCTGCCCAAGGGCGTGCATGGCGCGACAGAGATCGTTGACCCAGCAGCCTTTCACTGGAGCGACTCGGCCTGGCGCGGCCTGGGACTTCGCGACTACATCATCTACGAGCTGCATGTCGGGACCTTCACGCCGCAGGGCACTTTCGACGGCGCCATCGGCAAGCTCGACTACTTGAAGCGGCTGGGCGTAACAGTGGTTGAGATCATGCCGGTAGCCGCTTTTCCCGGCCTGCGTGATTGGGGATACGACGGCGTCTCGCCTTATGCCGTGCAGGCGACTTATGGCGGGCCGGAAGGGCTGAGGCGCTTCGTCGACGCCGCCCATGGCATGGGTCTAGCCGTGATGCTCGACGCCGTCTACAACCATCTCGGGCCGGAAGGGAATTATCTGCCGAAGTTCGGGCCGTACTTCACCACGAATCACAACACGCCCTGGGGAGAGGCGATCAACTATGACAGCCAGGGCTGCGAGCAGGTGCGCCGCTACGTAGTCGGGAACGCGCTTTACTGGATTCGCGAGTATCACCTTGATGGCTTGCGGCTGGACGCGGTGCAGACGATCAACGACGATTCGCCGTATCACATCGTTGCCGAGATCCGCGACAACGTGCAGGCTCTGGCGCGCGAGTTGAATCGCAAGGTTTGCGTCATTGCCGAGACGGATGAGAACGACCCGCGCTACGTCCGGCCGCGCATTTCCGGCGGCTACGGGCTCGACGCGGTCTGGAGCGATGACCTTCACCACGCCATCCATGCTTACTTCACCGGCGAGCGCCACGGCTACTACCAGGACTTTGGTGATCCGCAGCAGATCGCACGGGCGCTGCGCGAGGGCTACGTCTTCCAGGGCGAAGAATTTCAGTTCTGGAAACGACGGCGGGGAAAGAGTGCGCGGGACGTGCCGCTGCCGGCGAATGTCATCTGCATCCAGAACCACGACCAGGTCGGCAATCGCGCCAAAGGCGAGCGTTTGACGGCGCTGGTGCCCCGCGGGGTTCGCAAGCTGGCCGCAGCGTTCTTGCTGCTCGCGCCGCACACCCCGTTGCTCTTCATGGGACAGGAGTATGACGAAGTGACGCCGTTCCAGTTCTTTGCTGACTTCCAGGACGCCGCGCTGAAGAGGGCGGTCAGCCAAGGACGCCGCAGCGAGTTCAAGGACTTCGATTTTCGTGAAGTGCCTGACCCAGAGGATCCCGCTACGTTTGAAGGTTCGAAGCTCCGCTGGCAGGACGGGCCAGAAAACCGCGACATGTTCGAGTGGTACCGGCAAGTGCTGCGTTTGCGGAAGCAGTACCTAACCGTGGGCGAACGGACCGCCGCGGCGCGGTACGCCGACGGTGTGCTGACGATGCAAATCCCGGCGAGCGAGCCGCAGCTGACGGTGCAGGCCAATCTCCAGCCCGGAGCCGCGATGCCAGACATCGGAAGCGAGTGGCAAGAGTCGTTGCGCTCGGACGAAGATGGCTCCCACGTGGTGGTTCTCACCCGCTAGAGCTTCACCGGGCAGCCGGTCGGCCAGGATCTCATCACACGGCGCCGACGCCCAAACGCGGAAAGGCTTGGGTAATCTGCTGCAAGCGCTTGCATCTACTACCGCAAAACTATCAAGATTTTCAACTACTTGCGTTGGAAGCCAAATTGCACAGCCCCATCCTGATCCGGTCTGTGCTCGAGGCCACGCTGCGGTGCAGGCCAGTAAAGGGATGGGTGGCAACACTTTGTGCTTCGTAGAGGGCCAGTGAGACGATCTCGACTTGGCTCCTACGAAATGGAGGAACCCTTGAGTAAGAGATGGATCTGGTCGGTCACTCTGCTGGCACTCGCTCTCTGCTTGGGCACCCTGCCGGCGCTAGCCCAACAAACTTTCTTCACGGATCTCGGACCCCAGGGTGATGTTTACAACGGCAGCACCGGATGGACGGTCTCCGGGACTGGAATCATTGGCACAAGTTTTACCGCTGCCAACCTGTTCACCTCGTTGGCCAGTGGTAGTGTGTCGCAGATTGACTTGGCAGTCAGCCTTGCGGGTGGCACCAACACGTTCTATGCTGCCATCTTCACCGACAACAACGGTACGCCTGGCACTCAGCTTTACCGTACTGACGACCTGAGCAGCTCGCAGACCTTCGGCGGGTGCTGCGGCTTGGTCACCATCGCCGACATTAGCGGCCTTTCGCTCACCGCCGGCCAGCAGTACTTCGTGGTTCTCGGCCCCGAGAACCTCAGCGATAGTACGTTCGAGGTCTTCAACTGGAACAACCAGGGTGTGAACGGTCTGGACCTGTATTCCACCGACGGCGGGAACACCTGGAACTCGAACGGCACGGGCAATCCCCTGGGCGCGTTCGACATTCTGGGCAGCACCGGTCAGGGCTCGGTACCGGAGCCGTCTTCACTCCTCTTGCTCGGCACCGGACTGGTCGGAGCCTTCGGAACCATGCGCAAGAAGCTGATGCGCTAACTTCGGTCAACTCTCCTGCAAGCCGGAGCCCTGTGCTCCGGCTTTTTTGTTGCTTGATGGATGGTCCTCACTGCTGCGGAGCGCTGTTATTTGGTGGCGGCTGCGACGGATTCTGGGGCTGCGACGGCGTAGTGGTGTTCGTTCCCGACGATGGAGCGAGAATATCGTTTACATCCGCGGGTACGACGCCCTTGACCTCGGGCACGCGCTTCACCTGGCCGGCTTCGGCGTCGCTCAGGTCGATGCCCATCTTGGTCAGCGTCTCCGCGGTCACGAAGTCCAGCGTGACCTTTGACTTCTCGTAATTTGCGGCCGCGTTCAGCACATTCGACTCTCCCTGCGTCAGGTTGCTTGAGGCCTGCAACACCAGCGTTGGCGTCGAGGCGCCGTACTTGAACTTCTTCTGCTCCGCGTCCAGGCTTTCGCGCGCGTAGTCGCGCGCCGCAATCGCGGCTTTCAGCGCCGCGTAATTCTGCTGCAGGGCAAACTGCGCCTGGCGTACTTGTAAGGCAATCGTGTTCTCCGTTTGCTGCAGGGCAACCTGCGTCTGGCGGTATTCGAGCTCCGAGCGCACCTGGTTGGCCTGCGCCGCGCGATTGCGCAGCGGAATGTTCAGGTTTACGCCGATGCCTTTGTTGGGTCCGGTGCTATTGAACAGATTCGTGAACGCCGAGCCGTAGTTGGTGGGAATCAGGCCGGCCTGGTAGCACTGGCCGAAGCTGTTCGTCTGCGGGCAGGTCGGGGCGTTTTGCTGGCCTGCCAAGCCGGAAGCTCCATAGAACGCGTAGACATCCAAAGTGGGCAGTAATGCGTTCTTGAGCGACTTACGCGAGATTTCGAGGTTGGTGAGGTTGATGCGTGCCGAGACGATCTCGGGACGTCCCTGCAGCGCTTCGGCGATGAGATCCTGCACCGGGCGCACCTCATATTGCTCGTTGGGCTTGAGCGTGTCGGTGGGAATCACGGGCGCTTCGGCCAGCAGCGGGTCCTGCAGGTTCTTGGTGATCGCATTCTTCATCAGCAGCTCTTCGAGCTGCAAATTGGTCTGCGAGACAATCAGGTTCTGCTGCGCGCTGGCCACGCCGCTTTCTGCCTGTGCCAGCGTGATCGGAGCCATGGTGCCGATCCGCACCTGCTCCTGGTCGTCGGAACGGACCTTCTCCGCCAGCTGTAAAGCCCGCTCGTTCACCTTGACTGCTTCATAGGAAGTTACCAGGTCCCAGTAGATGTTCTCGATCTGCGAGACCGTAGTGATGATCTGCTGACGAAACACCACATCGCTGATCTCGCGGTTATTGCGGGCGATGCGAATGTAGCGCAGGTTGGGATCGAAGCCGAACCCTTGCAGCAGGTGTTGGCGTAACTGGAAGTTAAACGTGGGTACCAACGTGGGATTCACCAGCTGATAGGGCGAATTGTTAGTCAGGTAGCTGTTATCGAAGGTCAGGCTCATCAGGGTGCCGGTGGAGAATCCCTGGGTGTAGCCGAAGTTGTAGACATTGGTATTTTGCGTGAGTACCGGCACGCCATAGATGAAGCTGCTGGCCTCGGGAGTGGCCTGGCGTTGGCCTTGGATGTTGCCGGTAATCACGGGATCGAAGTTATCGATTGTGGGGCCGGCGCCAAGGGTGGATAGCACGAGTCCTGCAGCGCCTGCGCCTGCGCCGCCTGCGCCGACCTGTGTGCCGCCCGCGCCCGTACCGGTAGCGCCGGTCGAGGCACTCCCCGTGCCTCCGGTCGAGGTTGATCCGATTGCACCTCCCGGCGTGCCTTGCACCACGCTGGCGTTCACGCCGCGATTCGGCGCGCCGGAACTGGTCAGCAGAATGTCGGTGTCGGCGATCGAGAGGTTATAGCGCTGCAGGGTGACGTCGAGGTTGTTCTCCAGCGCCAGGGCCACCGCGTCGTTGATGGAGAGATAAATCTTGCCATCGCGAAACACTTTGTCGGTGCGCGCTGAATTGCTGAGGTTGGGCGGGGGAACGTGCCGCCGGGTATAAGGCGCGGTCAGATTCGGGAATCCGGAGAGCGGTTTCGCGTAGTTCTGGTCGGAATACACCGGCTTGACATTATGCTGCGGTGAGGGCGCCTGCGGCATGGGAGTCAAGGGCGGTGTCGCGGCCTGCGCTGCGGAAGCAGCACTTTGCGGCGCCGGCGCGGTGCTCTGCGGAGCGTCCTGTGCCAAGGCAAACGTCGCCATCAATGCAAATACTCCCAGGGCCAGCGCCTTTCGCGGCACGCTTGTGACAAAGCTGAACACAGACATTTCCATCTCCTGGAACCGATTTCGTTTCCCGTTATCTATTGCGGTTGTTTGTTGCTGGACCATTGTGTAATACGCCCCGGAGTAACAAAAGGTTCAAGCTGCGCCAGTTATACACGCCGCCAGAAGCGAGGGCGACAGCGATTGGCCAGTGCTCCGCCATTGTAAATTCCCCAACCGAAAGCCAGCGGGGCGAGGCCGCGAGCATCGGTTAGACTGGAGCCATGCACGGTGCTGCCGGCGACAACGCGAAGACTTCGCGCGTGCTGCGGATTTCGCTCGCCGTTACGCTGGCCTACATCGTGCTGTTGGTGATTGCCGGGCTCCGCGCCCACAGTTTGGCTCTGCTCTCTGAGGCCGGACACAATCTCACCGACTTTGTCGCCCTGTTGATGTCGTGGGGCGCGGTGTATCTGCAATCGCGTCCGCCCAGCGCGCGCCGGACCTTCGGCTACCACCGGGCCGGGGTACTGGCAGCGTTCGTCAACGGCATCACCCTGGTACTGATCTCGTTCTACATCTGGTACGAGGCATTCCGCCGCCTGCGCGAGCCGGTAAGCGTCGACGCCGGCCTCATGATCTGGGTGGCTGCGGCGGGAGTGGTCATGAATGGTGCGATCGCCCTTCTGCTGATGCGGGGGCATCGCGATATTAACCTGCGCAGCGCGCTGCTGCACGAGATCGGCGACACGCTGTCGACCGCGGCGGTCATCGCCGGCGGCATTGCCATTCAATTGAGCGGACAGCATTGGATCGATCCCGCGCTGTCGATCGGAATCGGCGTCATGATCCTGTGGTCGTCCATCGGCATCATCCGCGAGAGCCTGAATATTCTGCTGGAAGGAACTCCACGAGGAATGAACCTGGAGGGTATCACTCAGTCGATCCTTGCGGTTCCGGGGGTTTGCTCGGTGCACGACCTGCACGTCTGGAGCATCGGCAGCGATACGCATTCGTTGTCCTGCCACGTGGGCATTGAGGACATGCCGGCTTCCGAAAGCGCAACCATTCTTACCGCCATCCGAACTGAACTCGGCGACCGCTTTCAGATTCACCACACCACGATTCAATTCGAGCTGAACGTCTGCGAGGTCGGAGACGGCTGCGTGATTCCGGTCAGCTCCGGCCGGCACCAGCACGGACATCTGTGAGATTTCAACGGACGGATCCAGTTGCCGACTTCCGCGCACAATCACCAATCCAACCCGAACCTTAGCGGCGCGAAGACTCCCAAACTCTCGCGCGAGCTCGGCGTTGCCCACGCTAGCGCAATTGTCGTAGGCACAATTATTGGCAGCGGCATCTTTCTGGTTCCGTCGGAGATGATGCAGGCGGTGGGCTCGGCACGCCTGGTTTACCTGGCGTGGATTGTGGGTGGCGTGCTGTCGCTTGCCGGAGCCATCACCTACGCCGAGCTGGGAGCAATGAAGCCGCAAGCTGGAGGCGAATATATCTATATTCGCGACGCCTACGGTCCGCTGCCGGCCTTCCTCTATGGCTGGACATGGTTCGCCATCGCCAAACCAGCTTCGATTGCCACGCTGGTGACCGGGCTGGTTCGCATTCTCGGAACGTTTCCTGCGCTCGCGTTCCTCAACCAGGCGTTCCTCACCCTTCCGTTCACCATTACCTACGGCCAACTGATGGCGATCATGGCCGCCGTGCTCATCACCGCGCTGAACAATCTGGGCGTCCGTTATGCCGGCGACTTCCAGTTGGTGTTCACGCTGCTGAAGATCGTGATCATCGTGGCTGTCTCGCTGCTGGCGTTCACCGCCGCCAGCGGGAGCTGGCAAAACTTCGCGACCAGCTTTATCGGGGCGAGAGGTGGAGTTGCTGGCTTTATGGCCGCACTCGTCGCGGCGCTGTGGGCGTACGACGGATGGAATGATCTGAATATGGTCAGCGGCGAAATCCGCAACCCCGCCCGCGCGATTCCTATTGCGCTGGTCGCCGGCGTGGCGGTGGTGGCTACGCTGTACATGCTGACCAATGCGGCGGTGCAATACGTGCTGCCGGCTGCACAGATCGCGGCCTCGCCCCGGCCCATGTCGGAAGCGACCGCAATCGCCGTGGGGTACTGGGGCGCTGCGATTGTCTCGGCGGGTATGGCGCTGTCGATTCTGGTTACGCTGAATGGCACCATCATGAGCGGGGCGCGTGTGCCCTATGCCATGTCGCGCGATGGCTACTTCTTTCGCGCTCTGGCTGAGGTGCATCCGCGATTTCATACGCCCTCGGCCGCACTAATCGTGCAGCTCCTGCTGTCGATCGCGCTCCTACTGTTCGCGGGCAGCTTCCGCCAACTGTTCTCGCTGGCGATTTTCGCCGAGTGGCTTTTCTACATGATCGCCGCGAGCACCGTGTTCGTGCTGCGGCGGAAGGAGCCGGATGCGCCGCGGCCGTATCGAGCATGGGGATACCCGGTGGTTCCGGCGATGTTTGTCATCGCCGCAGCGGTGCTGCTGTATTACACATTTACCGAGAACATCCGCAACTCGGCGTGGGGGCTTGGTGTGATCGCGGCAGGTTGGCCGATTTATTTGTATTTCTCGAAGAACAAGAAACGCGTCAAGAGCAGCGCGTAGAGATTAGATCCTGCTACTTTTGTGCAGTTGGTAGAGCGGGCCTTTAGGCCCGCGTCCAAGCGCTCTTCCGCAACCGAGCCGGCTTCAGCCGGCGGCATAGTGCCGCCCGCTAAAGCGGGCTCTTACATTAACAGCCGGCTTGACGCGGCGCTGAAGCGCCGCTCTACCCGTCCTTTTTGGTGTTAGTGATTCCTAGCCGAAGGCCGATGGCAGGCCACGTGAACTCTACGCGCGATTAATCATCATCAGAGCGAACAGTAGCGGAAGGTAGATCACCGAGGCCTGCAGAACCTGGCGCGCCCGCGGTTTGGACTCCGGGGCTGCGGGGGCTAGTTTCATGGTCCACATGCGCAGGCTGAACCACAGCATGCCGGCGCCTAGAACCAGAGCTCCCGCAAAGTAAGACCATCCCGACATGCCCATCAGCGTCGGGGCCAGCGACACCGGGATCAGTGCCAGCGCGTACATCACGATGGCGAAGGCGGTGGAGCGGCCATCACTTTTGACCACGGGCAGCATGCGTATGCGCGCGTTCTCGTAGTCCTCGCGATAGAGCCACGCGATGGAATGGAAGTGCGGGAACTGCCAGAAGAAGACGATCGCGAAGAGCACGAGCGCTTCGATATCGAGCCGCCCGCGAATCGCGGTCCAGCCGAGCACGGGCGGCATGGCACCGGGGAATGCTCCCAGGAACGTGCAGATGGGATGCACCCGCTTCATCGGCGTGTATACCGCTAAATACGTAACCGAAGTGAGCGCGGCCAGCGCGGCGGTGAGCCAATTGGTGGTCAGCCGCAGATACAGCACGCCGCCCAGGGTCATCCCGAAGGCCACCATTGAGGCGTGAATCAGCCCCAGGCTGCCGGTTACCAGGGGCCGGCGGCAGGTGCGCCGCATCAGCGCATCGATATCGCGCTCCACAACTTCGTTGATGGCCGCGGTGCCTCCGCTAACCAGTCCAATGCCGACGAGCGCGTTCAGCAGCGTCCATGAGAGCAGCGGCGCGCCTGACTTCGCAGCGGCAAAATATGCCCCCGCCCAGGCGGTCATTACGATCAGCGTCGTGACCCGCGCCTTGGTCAGCGTGGCATAGTCGCGAGCCAGCGTGACAAGGCTCGCACGCGGGACCGCAAGGGGTTGAGTGACGCTGCTCATGCGGGGATGGCCTTTCCGTGCGCCTTTTGGGCGGACGGCTCTTCGGCGCGAACGGCAATCATACGCCGAGTCTGGATGGCGAGCACAACCGTCGTGGCCAGCACCAGAGCGCCCCAAGCCACGTGAGCCACGGTGGTGAACACCATCACCCCGGGCGGCTGCTCCTCCAAGCGATTCCACTGCAGGCGAGACATGTAAGCGGCAAAGCCAAGGCCGAGTTGCACCATCAGCAGGCCCAACACAATTTGAGCGAGACTTCCTAAACGAGGGACACTGGCATAACGCGTGAGAATACGAACTACGGTCCAGCACAGAACGGCGGCGACCACGCAGGCGCCGATCAGGTGCGGCACCAGCTTAATGCCGTAATGGCGAAAAGCCGCGCCCAGAATCAACTGCACCCAAACGCATATCGCCGCCAGCGTGGTGAGTGCAGGCGTGCCCGGCCACAGGTCCCGCTCGATGACCGGCTCGCCGGTCTCCATCCAGCCACGGCTGGTAAACAGCGCCATCGACACGACAACGCAGAAAATCGTTTGCCCTAAGGTAGCGTGCGCGGTCGAAACCGACCACGGCAGCAGCTTGAGCACCGTGATACCACCGAGGACGCCTTGGCCGATTACCGCAGCCAACGCGGTCCAGCCCAGCACGCGCATCCATTTACGCTCCTCGACGCGCTGCGTCCATACGGCAATCACGATAATCAGCAGGCCGATGAATTCGGCAATCATGCGATGGGTGTGCTCGTAGCGGACGCCTCCAACCATGGGCGGCAATTTGTAGAGCGAGCCGAAGGACGTCGGCCAATCAGGAACGGAGAGCCCGGCGTCATTGCTGGTGACCAGCGCGCCGGCAATGATGAGGCAAAACGTGGCCCAGGCCACAATTACGATGAAGCGATGGTAGGCCGGATTGTACTCAACAAGACCAGATCGCGACGTCAGAACAGGCTCCTCTACGTTGCGTCCGCGCCAAGCGAAAAGCTCGCTTGCGGGGCAATCTTGTCCCGGTCCGCAAAGCCAGGTGCGGACCGATGAAGCTGAAAATAAGTTAAGAAATTGCGCTGCAACTTTGTGCGGCGAACACCCAATCCACACCCGGCGTTCGTTACGGCATTGTATCAAACCGAAACAGGTGGTTTCGGTAGTATTTCTTTTCCGACACCCGGGCCCAGACAACAGCCGTTCAGTGCTTGATAAACCACATCAACCACGCGGCCACGATCACTCCCCCAATGAACAGCGAGAAGCAATAGGCGCCGTAGCGAACCATGTCGCGCGGCTCGCTCCGTTGAGTGATGCCGAAGACGATCGAGGCGCAGAGGGCGAAGACCAGGGCGGCGTTGAAGTGCGAGAGTTCGAAGGTCATGGTTTCTTGCCGATGGCGATGTGATAGGCATCGACCGCTGCGATAACGTTCAGCAGTCCCGCCACCACGATGTACTTGGTGCCGTAATCGGCCACGGCACGATGAATATTGCCGACTCCCCAATCCATGATGCGCGCCAGGAAGTACAGCGCGCCCGCACCCACATCGCCGATGAATCCGAGAATGTCGAGCAGATCGCCGGTGTTGAACGAATACACTTTGCCCTGCATGCCCAGCCCGGCGAAGAACATGATGAAGACAGCCAGCATCAGCAGCAGCCCGCGGAGGTAGCGCTTCTGAATAATGTGGCCGAGGCCGGGCACCAGCCAGCCGGCAAGCGGCGCGATGTAAGTCATCGAGCCGGGTTGAGCGGCACTGTTGGAATTTGCGTCGCGCGTATTTGCAGTGCGCGCCATGGCTGGGTTTTGCGGATTGGCCATCAAATGGTTACCAACTCGTTCTGGATTCTACCGGTGACCTCACCCTTGCCGTGGCGCACCATCATGTTGATCTCGCTGCGCACCCCGAACTCAGGCAGGTAAATCCCCGGCTCGACCGAGAAGCAGGTGTTGGGCAGGATTTCGCGATCGTCTTTGGTCTCCAGATTATCAAGGTTCGCGCCGTTGCCGTGAATGTCGCTGGTGATGGAGTGGCCGGTACGATGGATGAAGTATTTGCCCCAGCCCTTGGCGTCGATGAACTCGCGAACCGCCTTGTCGACCTCCCAGCCGTGGATTTTCCGCTTGCTCTCGAAAGCTTCCTGCACGGTGCGAATGCCGGTATCGCGCGCGCCACGCACAATGTCGAAAACCTCGCGCTGTTTCTCGCTGGGCGCGCCGATCGAGCCGGTCCACGTGATGTCGTAATAGACGGAGTCGGGCTCGGCGCGTTTCGCCCAGATATCGAGCAACACGAAATCGCCTTGCTTGATCGGCGCAGAAGTCGCCGACGTCGGTTCGTAGTGCGGGTCGCCGCTGTGAGCGTTGACGCTGACGTTTGGCGGATCGCAGGTTTCCAGGCCTTCGCGTCCGAATGCTTCCATGATCCACTGTTGCATCTCGAACTCGTGAGTGCCGCCGTTGCGAGCGCGACGGCCAACTTCCTGGAAGAACGCCGCAGTGATTTTGTCGATGGCTTCGCCGGCCTTGAAGTGCGAGGCAATCTGCGCCTCGGTCAGCGTCGCTTCAAAGCGAGCGACCAGGTTCGCCGAGCTGACGATTTCCTTCCCGAAGCCGCGAATCAGTTCCAGCGTGCCCGCGTCCACCAGCGAGATGTATGGGATCTGATTGTTGGGCGAGTACTGCATGGTCACGCGATGGTACGGCTTGAGCATGGCTTCAAGGTTCTGCCACAGCTCCTGCCATGCCGAGTACTCCGTCTTGCTGCCGGGCAGCGAATCGAGATGATGGCTCTCGATGCGGTGTACCAGCTTGACCGGCTCGCCCTGCGCCGGGATCAGGTAAAACCAGCGCCGCGTGACCATCATGGTCGCCGGCAGGCCGAGCACGCGGTAGGCAATGGGATCGCGATGATGATGATCGTAGAAGAGCCAGCACTCGTGACCGCCGTCCCGTAGCGCCGCTTGAATTTCCGGGAGATTCATTGCGGGTTTATTGTAACTGACAGCGGGGTTCGGTACGGACACTGCCATGGATGGCGGCCCGGCAAAAAGGCTTGACCTCGTCAACTGGATGCATTGATCATGCGTATAGATACATATGAGAACGACGCTAAACATTGACGACTCACTGCTGAAGGAAGCGGCTCGGCTCAGCGGCATTATGGAGAAGACGGCCGTGGTGCGGGCAGGGCTGGAGGCGCTGATTGCCCGGGAGAGCGCCAGACGTCTGGCCGCGCTCGGTGGCAGCGAGCCAGGAATTCGGGCTGTCCGCCGCCGCCGGCCGCAACTGCGCCGGTCCCGTGTTAGTTGATACCTCTATCTGGGTCGACCATTTCCGCCGCGGTGATCCTGCGCTGCAGACCCTTCTGGAGCGGGGAGAAGCGGAATGCCACCCGTTCGTGATAGGCGAGTTAGCCTGCGGGTGGCTGCGACGCCGCGGAGAAATATTAACCCTGTTTCAACGCTTGCCGCAGATACCAGAGGCCAGTCATGGTGAGGTGGTGGTTTTCGTCGAGCAGCACCGTCTGATGGGGCGGGGAATTGGCTGGATTGACGCCCATCTATTAGCTTCCGCAGCACTCGCTAAGGCGCCGCTCTGGAGCCGTGATCGACGCCTCTCCGAAATTGCTCGAATGCTGGGCCTCTACGCAGAGCCTTAGATCGGGAGAAAGGACTTCGGTTTCTCTTAGCTCGCACGTCTCTTCTCTACGTGCCTCTTTGCATCTCAATATGAATTAGCATGTCAGAAGGAGAACTTATGGAAGATCAAGCCTACGATTACGCCAGCCAGGGCGAGTATCGCTCCAGCGGAAGCAATGCCAGCCTCGCGTTGGCCATGCTGTTCATCGGAGTTGCTGCCGGTGCGCTTACCGCACTGCTGCTCGCGCCGAAGACTGGCCGGCAGATGCGCCGAACGCTGCGCCGCAAGTACGAAGATGCGCGTGAGGCCGTAGACGACCTGACCGATCAGGCCGGGGACTGGCTCGACAAAGGCTCGGATTGGGCGGAGAAGGCGAAGAGCAGCGTTTCGCAGTTCAAACGGCCGTTTGCCCGATAGCGGCAGGGAAATGCCTATTCCAAGCCAGACTGACAATATCCTCGAACCGCTTGCCAGCGAGGGGAGCTGCTGTTTGACACAGCGGGCAGAAAAGCAGGTCCCTCGCTGCGCTCGCGATGACAAGTCTTCCGGGCTGGTGATCACAATCTTCCCAGGCACGCAGCGCGCTGCTTTCGGGCAACTGTAACAATCCCATAACTCCTGTGTTGGCTGGCCCGGGACAGCCCGCAGCTCTCCCATATAATCCTTAGCGAGCAGTAGGGGGACCACATGGGTGCGGTCGGTGTCGGGGTTCAGCGGGCAGCAGATTCAGCGCTTCTCGAAAGTCAATTTTCCGTGCCTGCTCGCCGGCCGTGGATCGCAACGCTGCTTCTTGTGGTGGCGGTCGTTGGTTTGTACTTTCCCGTCCACAGCTACCCGTTCATCAATTTCGACGATCGCGACTACGTCTACGAGAACCCGACCGTACAGGCTGGCTTGAAACCGTCGACCGTCGTATGGGCGTTCACCACCTACAACGCCGGCAACTGGCATCCGCTTACCTGGCTCAGCCATGCGCTGGACTGCACCCTGTTCGGCATGAATCCAGCCGGGCATCACATCGTCAATGTGCTGTTTCACGCGATCGACGCTGTGCTGCTGTTCTGGGTACTGCTGAAAGCGACCGGGTTCATGGGGCGCAGCTTTATGGTGGCTGCGCTGTTCGCCCTTCATCCCATCAACGTCGAGTCGGTGGCCTGGATTGCGGAACGCAAGACTGTGCTGAGCACAATGTTCTTTCTGCTGGCCCTGGCAGCGTACCGCTGGTATGCCAGCCGGCCGCGAGTAGGACGTTACGCAACCGTTGCGGCGCTGTTCGCTTTCGGGCTCATGGCCAAACCGCAGATCATCACGCTGCCGTTTGTGCTGCTGCTGTGGGACTACTGGCCGTTGGAGAGGCTGGCGGTTCGCTTTTCGCGGTTCGCTTTTCGCCAGAAATACGGGGCGGACCATTCTGGCGAAGAGCGAACAGCGAAAAGCGAACAGCGATCTCCTGGCGAAGACTGGGACGCGAAATGCAAAGAGCGGTCACTGTGGTGGCTTTTGCTGGAAAAGGTTCCGCTGTTGGCGATCGCTGCGGCAAGTGCGGTGATCACGATGCGGGCCCAGTATCTGGCCAGGAATCACTTTGAACGCATCGATCGAGCCGGAAACGCAATCCTGTCCTACGGCCTGTACATCAAGAGGGCGATATGGCCGACTCGCCTGGCGCTGCTTTATCCTCATCCCGGCTCGTCGATTAGCTGGTCGAAGGTAATCGCTTCCGGCGCGGTGCTTCTGAGTATCACGCTATTGACGGTCGTCCTGAGGCGGCATCGGTACTTGCCTGTCGGATGGTTCTGGTTTCTGGGAACGCTGGTGCCGATGCTGGGCATCGTGCAGGTCGGTATACAGGCGATGGCCGATCGCTATGCCTACATTTCGTTCATCGGATTGTTCATCATGATCTGCTGGGGAGCAGCGGAGTTGGCGAAACGATATGGCGCCCCGCGGATCCTCTTGCCAGGCGCAAGTGTTGCTTGGCTGTTGCTGCTGGCCATACTTGCCCACCGGCAGATTACATATTGGCAAAACGACGAGGCGCTGTGGGAGCATACGTTGCAGGTGACGGCGAACAACTGGCTGGCGGAAAGCCAGTTGGGTTCGGCATTGGCGATGACAGGAAAAATTCCCGAGGGCGTGCGTCACTTCGAGAATGCCCTGGCCATCAATTCCGACGATTCCAACAGCAACATGGGGATGGGGATTTATAACTCCATGCAGGGAAACTTCCGTGCGGCCGTGCCTTACTATGAGAAGGCGCTGCGAGACAAGAGCGCCAGAAGCAGCTTCCAGTTGCGTGGCTATCTTGGGCTGGCCAAAGCCTATCGGGCGCTGGGAGAAACTGCCAGGTCGCAAGCATGTCTGCAAGAGGCCAGCAAGTTGAGTCCGTAAGCCACGCCGGGGGATGCACCACCGCTGAACCGCCTGTGAACAAGGCCCAATCATTCTTCTCTGCCCATTCCCCTTACCTGCGCGCCTGCGTCGGCGCCCTTCTTCTTTTGGTGATGACGGTCGCGCTCTATCACCAGGTGCGGCATTTCGCTTTCATCGAAGACTATGACGATGGCGCCTACGTCGTACGCAACATGCATCTTCAGCACGGCTTCAATCTCAAGCTGGTGAAGTGGGCGTTCACCAGCTACTACGCCGGCAACTGGGACCCGCTGACCTGGCTTTCGCATGGGCTTGATTGCCGCCTCTTCTTACTGGACGCGGGACGCCATCACCAGACCAGCGTCCTCATTCATGCCTTCAGCGCCGTCGTGCTCTTCCTGCTGCTTTGGCGAGCGACGGGTTTCATGGGACGCAGTCTCGCTGTAGCCACATTGTTTGCCGTGCACCCCATGAACGTCGAGTCGGTGGCCTGGATCGCCGAGCGCAAGAACGTGCTGAGCATGTTGTTCTTTCTGCTCGCTCTGGGTGCATATGGCTGGTACGCGCGGCGTCCCAGTTGGTGGCGCTACTCCACCGTCGTTGTGCTCTACGGGTGCTCCTTGATGTCGAAAGCGCAGATCATCACGTTTCCCTTCCTCCTCCTGCTGTGGGATTACTGGCCGTTGGAACGAGTCGCTTTTCGCTCTTCGCTGTTCGCTTTTCGCCAGAACATTTCGTCGAGCATTTCTGGCGAAGAGCGAAGAGCGAACAGCGAACAGCGATTGTTGTTCTGGTTGGTGCTGGAAAAGATTCCGCTGCTGGCGATTTCGGCCGTTGCCGCCATTTTGACGGTGAAGGCTAACGTCGCGGGCGGAACCATGAGCGGTGCGCGAAACTCCTATCCCTTCTTCTTGCGGCTGCAGAACGCCATCATTTCTTACCCGCGCTACATCGCAAAGCTCTTCTGGCCGACGCATCTGACCCTCATCTATCCCTATCCCAAAGTTTCCTATGGACTGCTGGAGGTGCTGGCGGCATTGCTCTTCCTGATCGTGGTGACCGTGTTGTGTTTGCTCGCGCGCCATCGTGCGCGGTATTTGCTGGTCGGCTGGCTGTGGTTTCTGGGAACCCTCGTACCGATGCTCGGCATTGTGCAGGTCGGCAGCCATCCCATGGCCGATCGCTTCACCTATGTGCCCTTCATCGGGCTGTTCATCATGATCTGCTGGGGAGTCGCGGATCTTTACGTCGGTCGCCACCCTGCGCACGACGGGCCCACAGTGGTGCGGCGGCGATCGCCAATTTGGCTGGCCGTGCTCACCGGCGTCGTGGTCATGGCGCTTGCCGCGGTGAGCTACCGCCAAATCAAGACCTGGAAAGACAGCCTCACCTTGTGGTCGCACGCGGTGGAAGTTACGAAGGACAACGATGATGCCGAAGACAAGCTGGGTTCGGCGCTCGTCCTAAAAGGACGCCAGCAAGAAGCGGCGTCGCATTTCCTGGCTGCGGTGGCCATCAATCCGTCCGACCCGCTGATCAACGAACATGCGGGCGCCGTCGATCAGCGCCAGGGGAAACTGCGCGAGGCCATTGCACACTACCAGAAAGCGCTTGAGTTGACTGAGGGCGACGTGGCCAACACTGCTGCTCTGCGGGCCGACGCGCTGAATAACATGGGCGTCGCTTATCGACAGCTAGGCGACCTGGTGCGGGCCGAGCAGTGCTTCTCCGCCGCTGCCGAGCTGGAGCGCCAGTATAAGAAGTGAATCGAAGGTATCCAGCTTTGGGCCGGGAGCCATGGGCAAGCCGTGAGCCTGTCGGGCGCCCACTGTCGCCGCCACCGGCTATCGTCCCAGCACGTTGTCCACTGCCCGCTCCGCGGCCGCCATATCCGGGCTCACCATCTGCGCTTGCCGGCGTGCTGCCTCAGCGTCCTGGGTGCGGCCGCTCTTCTCCAGCGCTTGCGCCAGCAGCAGGAACCCAACGTCGGACACCTGCAGCCGCGTAGCACGTGAATAGGCCTCCACTGCCCCGGCAAGATTTCCCGACCTCTGATTGGCGATGCCCAACCCCATCCACTGATGCGCCGTCAACGGTCCGAGCCCCAACGCCGCCTCGTAACTGGCCTTCGCGTCCGGGAACTGACCGAGGACGTAGTAGGCATCGCCCATATCGGCCAGCGCGTAGGCTTCAATCTTGATCAACAGCGGCGGAACGTTTTCGTGCTTGTTCTGCTCGGTGAATTGCTTCGCCAGCGCCAGCACTTGCTGGAAGTGAGCGATGGCCTCGGCGGGCCGTTGCTGGCGCTGATCGTAAGCGCCGAGGTAAAGATTGGCCACCGCAGCGTAGCCCGCGAGTTCGCGTCCGATTTGCGCTGGTGGCGGAGGCACCAGCGCGGTCACCCGTGCGAAGTGCTCCATCGCCGGGCCGGCTTGACCGCTCTCCAGCAGCGCCACGCCCAGGTTTTCTTCGATCTCGTAAGTTCCGCCGGAGACTTCCATCATGTGCGACCAGAGCTTCACGTTGTCGCCCCAATAACTGAGTTGGCGATGGGTGAGGACACACAATACGAGCAGCAGGGCGACGCAGGGCGCCACCAACCAGCTCGCGGCCAGGCGGCGGCGCTGGGCCACCTCGGATAAGCCCCAGCACACCATCAGAAATAGTCCGATGAAGCTGAGGTAGGCGTAGCGGTCCGCCATCGCCTGCTCCCCAACCTGCACCAGGCCGATCATCGGTACCAGCGTGCCGAGAAACCAGAACCAGCCGACCGCCAGATAACGCTCGCGATGCAGGTAGAGAACGAGAGCGGTTATCGCCAACAGCACCAGCAAGGAAACACCAACCTTCGCCGCGCTAAGCGAAACATGGGTGTAGAAGACCGACAGCCGCGACGGCCAAAACGCATTTCGCAGATAGCGTACGTAGCTGACGATCGCGTTTCCCAGCCGCCCCGAAAGCGGGTAGTACCGCATCGCTCCGGCGTAGGACTGCGCTCGCATAGTGATCAGCGCGCTGCCAGCGGATAGAGCGAGCAGTGGCAACTTCTCCAGCAGAAGCCACAGCAACCGCTTTTCGCTCTTCGCTGTTCGCTCTTCGCCAGAGGGTCGCTGTGCGCGGTTCGCTCTTCGCTTTTCGCCAGAGATGCTCGACGAAATGTTCTGGCGAAAAGCGATTGGCGAATGGCGAATGGCGAGTCTTCCCAACGGCCAGTAATCCCACAACAACAGGACAAAGGGGAAGGTGATCACCTGTGGCTTGGCCATCAAGCCGAGGGCAAACAAGGCCGCCACAAGCGCATGACGTCCTATCCGCGGGCGAGCTGCGTACCATCGATACGTCCCCAGCGCCAGCAGGAAGAACATCATGCTGAGCACGTTCTTGCGCTCGGCAATCCAGGCGACGGTTTCAACATTGACGGGATGGAGCGCAAACAGTGCGGCCACCATGAAGCTGCGCCCGCTGTAGCCCGTCGCGCGGTACAGAACCCAGAACAGCAGCATCGCGTTTACAGCGTGCAGCAGAACATTGACGTCGTGGTGGCCGGCAGGATCGAGCTGAAACAAGTGAACGTCAATGGCATGGGAGAGCCAGGTGACGGGATGCCAGTTAGCCAGGTCGTAGGTTGTGAATGCCCATCCGATCATCTCGCCGGCCGGCGCTTTAAGACGGGCGTTGTTTTCCACGTATTGCTCATCGTCCATGGTGAAAAACGGATGATGATGGACGGGCGAATAAACGACCACCGTCAGCAGGGCAAGCAGTAAGGCGGGAAGCCACGACCTCATCCAGGGAGCGTTCGCAAGGCGCTCCAGCCCCCCAGGTTCTTGCCCATTACGTTTTGTGGATTTGGAAGCTACTTCGGTCATCGACTCGTGAGATCCCGATGCCGTTTTTTACCACAACCCCCATCTGAGCCGGATATGACGTTTAGCTCAAAGGTGACCGGGGCGCACAATTGCCGACGCGGATGTCTCCGAGTGATGCCACTTAAAACGGTCCCGGAAAGGGAATCTGCCTAGAACAATGCTGCAAACACCTGCATATCAATTGTCATAAACCTGCTGCAGCAATTGAACTTATCGTGGCAGCGTGAGTGCAGTTCTAAAGGATGAGCCTCTCTCGCCGAGAGGGGGCTCATAAGGGCCTGTTCGTGAACCGAATCTAAAGGAGGCACAACCCCTTGAAAGTGCGTATCGTTACGCTGTCACTTCTCGCCCTGTGCCTGGCTGTTGTTCCGGCCGCGGCCCAGACACTTTATAGCAACGGTGCACCCAACGGCTCCACCGATGCTTGGACCGTCAACTCCGGTTTCGTGGTCAGCGACACCGTCACCCTGGGCTCCGATCCCAACGTTACTGGTTTCGTTTTCGCCGCGTGGGCGTTCCCGGGCGACGTGCTGGAGAGCGCGGAACTCTCCATCACCTCGTCTGAGTTCGGGGGAACCACGTACTTCGACGGCGTCATCAACTTCACGCAGAGCAACTGCTCCGGCAACCAGTTTGGTTTCAACGTCTGCACCGAGACCAGCTCCAGCTTCGGCCCGGTGAACCTGGCGGCCGGCACCTACTGGTTCAACCTGGAGAATGCGGTTGTCAACACTGGCGACCCCATCTACTGGGATGAGAACTCCGGTCCGTCTTCGGCGTCGGAGAACTCGGTAGGAACGATTCCTTCGGAAGCGTTCACGGTGCTGGGCGGCACCACCACCACCACCACCTCGGGCACGGTTCCCGAGCCCAGCAGCATCATGCTGCTCGGTTCTGGCATCCTCGGCCTGGCTGGCGTTGTGCGCCGCAGGTTGTTCTGAGAATCAACCGACCTTTCCCCCAGGTCATGGCAAAGCCGGAGCTTCGCGCTCCGGCTTTTTCCCTATGCGAATCAATAAGTTGAAGCTTTGATGGGCGGTCCTTGTGAAGGCTGTATCCGGAGGAAGCGGTGATTTTCTATGGCCCGGCCACAGCGCTTTCTGGTGTCGCTTTCTGCGACCAAAGGATTACGCTAAACCATTGAATTGAAAGTTTATACAGTTGGTTACAGGGGCTTGCGGAGGGAAAATGCGTAGCACAACGTCGCAAACAGCTGCATATCAAGCGGCGACCGCCGATAGAAAACAAAGCACTTACATTGGCAGCGAGATTGCTCTTCTTTAGCCCAGCCTCTCTCGCTATGGGGCAATTGGTCTGTACCTGAACTGAACCTACAAGGAGGGTTCGATCTTGAAACTGCGTATCGCTTCGCTGTCACTGCTCGCGCTGTGCTTGGCTGTTGTCCCTGCCATGGCCCAGACAGTCTATAATAACGGTCCCATCAACGGCACGACCGATGGCTGGACCATCAACTCCGGTTTCGTAGTCAGCGACACCTTTACCACCAGCGGTGGCAACGTCACCGGTCTGGCGTTTGGCGCGTGGGCGTTCCCGGGCGACGTGCTGGAGACGGCGGAAGTCTCGATCACCTCGTCTGAATTCGGCGGCACCTCCTACACTGACCAGGTGGTCAGCTTCACGCAGAGCGGCTGCTCTGGCAACCAGTACGGCTTCAACGTCTGCACCGAGACCGGTAGCTTCGGTTCGGCTGTCAACCTCGCGGGCGGCACCTACTGGCTGAACCTGGAGAACGCGGTTGTCAACACTGGCGACCCGATCTACTGGGATGAGAACTCCGGCCCGTCGACGGCTTCGGAGAACTCGGTAGGAACGATTCCTTCGGAAGCGTTCACGGTTCTGGGCGGCACCACCACCACCACCACCACCAGCACTAGCGGCACGGTTCCTGAGCCCAGCAGCATCATGCTGTTCGGTTCTGGCATCCTCGGCCTGGCTGGCGTGATCCGCCGCAAGCTGTTCTAAGAATCAACCGACCCTTCCCCCAGGTCATTTCAAAAAAGCCGGAGCTTCGTGCTCCGGCTTTTTTCCGTTCGTCGCGGCCCCCACTCCGAGCGCTGCCGATATGCGGTAGAAACCCGCTTCGAAATCACACGAGCAGCGGCCTGCTGCCGCCCCAAGGGCTTCTCGTCTTTGCCGGGACCCGCTGAGAGGCTTGCGATTACCGGTTATGTGCGTACTGATTGACCCAGTGCACACCCCGATTGATCAGCAAAAAGGTATCAGGATCGGAGAGATCGACGCGCTGCAGCTCCGCGGTTACGTGCTTGCCTTCAAACTGCCCGTCCAGCGTGATCCGGTTCGCTTGCGGGGTGTCGTAGGTGAAGTTCGCCATGGAGTGAATATCGGCCTGGCTCCAGAGGTTGAACGTTTTCTTTTCAGGGTCCAGCTTAATGTAGTACCGGGTTTGCTTTCCATCCATGCCCTGAATCACTAAAAACTTGGGATCGTCGAAGATTACGTTCTGCCATCGCTCCGGGTCGGTCAATAAAGGGAGCCGCGGCGTTCCCTCCAGGCTGAACTGGTCCACCGACCAGATGCCTCGCACCGCCGCTGCAATGTGAGTTTCGTTCTTCACCTGGTCCTTGTAGGCCTGCGTGCAACACCACAGCAACGCCGCCACCCCGATAAATCCCTGTAATGCCCAGACGCCATAATTCATCTTTCTGTCTCGAAACAGAGGTACGGGGGGCGAGAGTTGTGTTTTCCGGTTCAGCAGGAAGAACTCGCCAATCCTTCGCATGTCGGGCATCAACAGGAACAGGCAGAAGGCGATCAGGTGAATGGAGTAAATCTTTCGCGGCACGTCATACCCGAAATTGAGCATCAGGACGTTGGTCATGACGGCGCCGGTGATCAGAGCCCCCAACGCTGTAAAGCGGGGTATAAGCAGCAGCAAACCTCCCAGCATCTCTCCCACACCGCCAAAGAAACTGTAAGCGTGCGATGTTCCCATCATCGTCCAGAGAAGGCCCATAGGAGAGGTTCGTCCGAAAGTGTCTACATAGCGCGCCAGCCCAGGCTCGGCGAACTGCATGCGCCATAGCTTGTTTGCGCCATAACTGATCATGGCCACCGCGACTACCATGCGAACGAAGATCCGCATCCACTGATAAAGCTGTTCGTAATTCTTGCGCTTGCGGTCCAATACCGACCAGATGATGGTTGCCACTGCTGCGGTAACAGCGATGCAGAACAGGAGGACATAGTCGTACAGCTGATCGCCGCTTCCGTTGGCTGCCTCGGCAAAATCGCCGGTCAACTGAAGGACGTGGGTTCCCACCCAGGGAACCACGGCGTGCCAAAGGTCACGTAGCGGGTTGTTGTAGGCAACTAAAGCGCCCAGCGAGCCAACGGGCCGGGGATACACGTACAGGAGGAAATAGGCGAAGGCGAAACGAAATGCGATTTTGGTAGCCGTTGACCACTGCGGTGCGGCTTCTGAAGAGAAAGTAGATTCTTCCCGCTGCAACTGCGGTATCATCGGGGCCCTTTCGGTGCGCTGGGGTTGTGTTTGCGGCGGGGAACTTTGGATGAGCGCCTCGCCAGGCTGAGGCATTCTCGCCCGAATACCGTGATTCTGCAAGCGCGGGTTTCCGCGGGTGCCGGTCGCCGGCGGTGGGCACGGCCGCGACAACGTCGTCTTTCCGCAGAAAGAAAATCGCGCCGGACTGCCTGGCAGCCGGCGCCGTTGGGAAGGTGTGGCTTAGGCTCGAGCGGCAGCCGCGCTGGCATTGGCTTCGGGCGCGGTGGTTGTGGTGCTTTCCTTGGCTTCGCCGTTCGGCTTCTGGGTGGCATTCGGCTTGCGAATGTCGATTCCGCCTTTGAAGTAGGCACCGTCCTCGATGCTGATGCGCTGCGACACCACGTCGCCGGTCAACGAGCCTTCGCCGCGAATGTCCACTCGATCGCTGGCGGTCATGTTGCCGCGCACCTTGCCCAGAACCACGATCTCCCGCGCCGAAATGTTGGCCGCGACTACGCCGTTGCGCCCAACCGTCACACGGTTGCCGGGCAGATTGATGGAGCCTTCGACGCGACCGTCGATATAGAGCGACTCCGAGCCCGTTACTTCACCTTTGATCACCAGCGACTTGCCGAGCGTCGCCTGTTCCTGAGTGTTGCTGGCCGGGCTGGGCGCCGGACGTGTACTCACCGGTTCCACCGCCGGTGTGTAGCTGCGCTGCGGCTCGGGACTTGGAGTCGGGGTCGGGCTGGAGGGGGCATTCGTAGGTTTCCACATGATGAAGCAAAATCCTTTCTAAATATAGTGCCGGTGGGCACTGGTTTTCCTGACCGAAAACTTTCCAGCCGTGCTTGCTGACGTGCTTGCTGTGCGGCGATCCTGGGGTCCGTCGCCAGCTGGCAGTCAATGCGCGGACGAATTTGCGGTGCAAGTTACTGTTACCATACAGCGAGTCAAGCCCATGGGGAATACCCATACGGATTTTTTTCTGCGCGCCTAATTGACAATCTGTGAACGGATTAAGCAGTTGCCAGTAGGCAGTGACTACCGACAACTGACAACTGACAACTGACGATGCTCAGCGACGCAGCCATTCTTCGGCACATCGAACGCCAGCCGCATCACTCTGCCGGTTTCAAGCAACTGGTACGCGAAATGGGGTTGCGCAGCGAAGAGCGCCGCCTGCTCGCTGAACGATTGCAGGCTCTGGTGAAGAGCGCTCGCCTGATCGAGACCGGTCGCGACCGTTACACTCTCGCCGAGCATGCCGCTGCCAGCCAGAATCTCGTCGCCGGGCGGCTCACCATGCATCGCGACGGATACGGCTTCGTGATCCCCAATCCCAAACAACGAATTGCCGTCGAAGGCGACATCTTCATTCCGCCCCCGGCCATAGGCTCAGCCATGCACGGCGATCAGGTGCTGGTGGAGCTCACCCGGAAGAGCGACGACGGTCGGGCGGAAGGACGAATCCTGCGCGTGCTCACGCGTGGCAATCCGACGGTAGTGGGAACTTTTCATCGTGGCTCACGGCACAATTTCGTCACTCCCATGGACCAGAAGATCACCCAGGAGATCATCATCCCACGGGGGATGGAGCGGCCGGCTGACGAACCAACTCGGGTGCCCCATTCATCCGCTTCGGTTGCGGATGAGTGGGACGCGAATCAGAAGAGGTCGTCTCGTGATCGCGTCCTGGGCAAGGAGGCCCGTCGCCACGAGTGGACCGATCTCGAAGGCGTAGTCGTGGAAGTCGAAATCACCGACTGGCCGTCGCCCACGGAAAACCCGCGAGGGCGCGTCGTCGAGATCCTTGGCTACGAGAACGACTTCGGCGTGGACGTCGAGATCGTCATCCGCAAGTTTCACCTGCCGCATCGTTTTCCAGTCGAAGTGTTGCAAGAGGCGCAAGGCTTCGAGCCGGTGATTCCAGCCACCGAGGTCCGCCACCGCCGCGACTACCGCGCGCTGCCCATCGTCACCATCGACGGCGAGACCGCGCGCGATTTCGACGATGCTGTTTTTGTGCGCCGCACCTCGAGCGGGAACTTCGAGCTGCAAGTCCACATTGCTGACGTCGCGCATTACGTGCGCGAAGGCTCGTCCATCGACCTGGAAGCCCGGTTGCGCGGCACTTCCGTCTATTTCCCCGATCGCGCCGTGCCCATGCTGCCCGTCGAGCTCTCCACCGACCTATGCAGCCTGCGCCCGCAAGTCGATCGCATGGTGCTGTCGTGTGTGATGGAGATCGATCATCAGGGCGAAGTAGTCGGCTTCACGCTCAACGAAGGCGTCATCCGCTCGGCCGAGCGCATGACCTACACTGACGTCAATTTCATCCTTGAGGGCGATCATCGGCTGCGCGAGCGCTATCACGGCCTGGTCGACGTCTTCGAACTAATGCGCGAGCTGGCGATGATTCTCAACCGCAAGCGGGTGCGCCGCGGCTCCATCGACTTCGACCTGCCCGAGCCGGTAATCGAGTTCGACGAGTTCGGCCTGATGAAGAGCATCACACGCTCGGAGCGCAACATCGCCAATCGCATCATCGAAGAGTTCATGCTGGCAGCGAACGAGTGCGTCGCCGGCTATCTGGAGCACAAAGAAGTGCCATCGCTCTATCGCATTCACGAAAAGCCCGATCCCAAGCGCGTGATGGACTTCGAGACCATCGCCGCGAGGTTCGGCTACTCGCTCGGCGTGGGAGCGCTGCCGGTCAAGCGGGTGCAGTTCAAGGCGGAGCGGCGCGAACGCTATGGCAGCGGCCGCGGCGCCAAGACACTCGAAATTCCGGAAGACATCCACATCACGCCGCGCATGTATCAGAAGCTGACGCAGAAGATCGCGGGCAAGCCGGAAGAGCGCATCCTGTCGTACCTCATGCTGCGCTCGCTGAAGCAGGCGCGCTACTCGGAGAAGAATGACGGTCACTTCGCGCTGGCCGCGCCGACGTACACCCACTTCACGTCGCCGATCCGCCGCTATCCCGACCTGATCGTCCATCGGATATTGAAAGCGGTGCTGCAAGAATCAGCCGAGCGAGAAGTACATGGAGTGGATGTTGGGGTGGGAGCGCCGGAACAAACGAGTGAAGTGCAATCACCTTGGTCGAAGAGAGCGCGCTCGTTGGAAAACACCCGCTCAAGCAAACGAAGCTTGAGTGGGGCACCCGCTGTGATGCGATACGCGCGTCCTTCCGAGACAGCTAGTCGGCCGGAGCGCTCGGAACATGAGCCCGAAGGCCGACACAAACGTAACCCAGGGCGTGAGCCCAGGGTAGCGGACGCCCAACAAACCCGAGTCCCTTTAGGGACGGCGCCCCTCGCGCCCATCCCCGAGCAGGAACTTCACGACATCGCCGACGAATCCAGCCAGTCCGAGCGCCGCGCCGACGAGGCCGAGCGCGAGCTCATGGAATGGAAGAAGATGAAATTCATGGAGCAGCGCCTGGGCGACGAGTTCGATGGCCTGATCGTGAGCGTCACCAAGTTCGGCATGTTCGTCGAGCTAAGCGATATGTTCATCGAAGGGCTGGTGCCGCTGGGCTCGCTCACCGGCGACCACTACACCTATCACGAGAACACCAAGCAGATCATCGGCCAGCGCGGCCGCAAGACGTACTCACTCGGCGAACCCATTCGCGTAATCGTCGACCGCATCGACCGCGCACAGCATCGTATTAACTTCGCGGTGGTCGAGGAGCGCCCGGTGCCCAGCAAAAAGAAAAGTCGCTCACCACGAAAGCACTGAGTCTTGGGGAACAGCAATCTCCGTCCCACTCTTTGGCTAATAGCGGGGCGAAGACGGGGCGCCCGTATGGTTTTCGAGACGTGAGATCGTGAGTCCCATAGCGGGCTTTACAATGGTGCACATGCGCAGGGCCGCAGTTTCCCTCTTCGCTCTTCTAGCTACCGCCTCTGCTTTCGCGCAGACACCCGCGACATCACCGCCTGCTCCCTCCAACTGGCCGACGGCGCAATTCGCCACGTCGAAGGATCCCAGCGTTCACAAGGCCTTTGAGGTCCTCAACCAGATGCTGCGCGCACTCGGCGGCGACGCCTGGCTGAACGTCCAGACCATGACCAGCGAGGGGCGAGCTTACAGCTTCTATCACGGCCAGCCCAACAGCATGAGCATTCAGTACTGGCGCTTCTCGGAATGGCCCGACAAAGAGCGCGTCGAGTTCACGAAGCAGCGCGACATCGTCGAAATCTATGACGGCGATAAAGCCTACGAGACAACCTACAAGGGCACCACAACGCAAGATCCCAAGGACGTGGAGAACTACCTCCGGCGGCGCACGCATTCGCTGGAGCGGGTGCTGCGCAAATGGCTGCCCGCGCAGGGTACGATGATCCTCTACAGCGGCACGGCGATGGTCGAACGCAATCTTGCCGATCAGGTCACGGTCTTGAACACCGACAACGATAGCGTGACCATCTCGGTCGATGGAATGACACGATTGCCGGTGAAGGTGAGCTACAGCTGGCGCGACCCCATCGACCGGCAGTTTGACGAGGGTGCGACCGTCTTCGGCAACTACAAGCTGATCCAGGGAGTGCAAACGCCTTTCAGCGTGGTGCTGTATCTCAACGGGGAGATGAGCGGCCAGCGCTTCATCACCGGCGCGAACTACAATGTCGCGCTCGCGCCCACGCTGTTCGAGACCAAAGGGATCACCTACAACCAGAACAAACAGTCGCCGCCTAACAAGTAGCAGCCTTTGCTGCTTCAGGTGCGTGAACAGAGTGGTAGGGCCGCGCCCGAGGGACACTTCGCAGGCGGCAAAAAACTCCAAATTTCTAGAGGACATGAGTCAGGGCACGACTCTAGTCGGGCCGACGAACCCTCTCTTCGGCATCAGCCGGCTTCTGCGGGAGGTACAAGCCAGCTAGAAGTCGGAACTCCGTACCGCCGCCGAGCCAGCTCGGGATTGTGACCGAGCTGACCAGCAGGGTTCTTCCTCAGTTCGTCTGGCCCGAGAGGAACACGTTGAGCGCCGGATTGCTCCCCGAGGGCACCATGATCAACTTGTTCGGCCCGACAACGTACAACACGCCAAACTCATTCCCGTTCTGAGTCACCACAGCGCGACCGGTACTATCGACCGAATAGCTCAGCGTCAACTGGGTCGGGCCGCCCGGTCCATTCGGTCCGCTGGTGTTCTGGGTTCCAATCACATCCCCTCCGCCGTCGGCGAACAGTTCGGTGACCGAGTCGGTGACGATCGACGCTGCGGGCAGATACGTTCCACCCCAATAGCTGCCGCTGATCGAGGCATCATTAAACGTCTTGCCACTTTGTATCTGTTGCGTTTCGACCACCCCGCTCGTGACCCCGAAGTCGGTGCCCACGATAAAGCCAGGATCAGCCCCACCCAGATACAGAACCGGCGGACTGGTGCCCCAACCGCTGAAGCCTGTGAGCGTCACGCGGCCTGTGCTGGAGGCAATACAGTATGTACCGGTCGCGGTCTGCACTTGCTGGCCCGGCCCGCTTCCGCTCTGATTCGAGTCGAAGGTAAAGGTGGCGCTGTCCATGGTGGGACAGGTATGGGTACTGACGCCTTGGCCCACGAAGAGCCCGGCCACCACGTCAGAGGATCCACTGGTGTCGAGCGCGTTCATCTCGAGGACGGTAGGAACCGCCAGACTCTGGTTCGTGAATCCCGTTCCGCTGCTGCTCTGCCGCAAGCCCGACCATAAGGTGACCGGCGCGTTGTTGCTCCCGCCAAAAGGATCGGTAGAGATCAACACCATGGAGCTTTGCGACACGAGATAGTAGGCGTAGCAATAGGCATTTGGTCCGCCACCGGCGGTGCCGCAAGGCGAATTATGCTGTCCATTGAAGTTGAAAGTTCCAAAGCAGCCTCGGCCCAAACTATCGACTGATGTCGACAAGGTTCCGCGGAATGTCTGCTGGGTGGTATTACCGTCGTCGTCCACGTCCAGGGCGGAAACGCCCACATCGCCGTTGGTGTCTTCCACTACCATTTGCCCGGCAGCTGCGTAGCGGTTATGGCTGGCGTCCGCACCGTTCAGGCCAATTGCGAACTTACCGAACAATTGACCTATCGTAACCCCCGACGCCTGCGGCGTAATCACGCCCGAACCTCTCGTGCTGGGATCGCTGTTGTCCTGGATGAAGGTTCCGCTACCGTCTGGACGGATGGCGATACTGAAATTGTAAGTGCCTGAGCTTGCGACCAATGTCATCGTGCCCAGACCGTTGGCTTGAATCGAGTATCCGGAACCCGACGCCAGGGTTTGCGGCTGGGGCCCATTTCCCAAACCGCCGGAGCAGACGGCGTTGGTTTCGCCCACGCCATTGTTCAGGTCAAACTCGCCGCTCAGCCCGCCATTGCCGTCAGCGGTAAAGGCTCCGGCCATCACGACTGGGCTTCCGTTCTGGCCCGCGTACCCGCTGAAGGAAAAGACGTAAATTCCATTCAGCGTGCCGTTCCCGATCCCTTGATTAACGGTGATGCTCAGCGCCGCCGTAGTGACCTGCGGCGGATTTTCGGTGTCCTGCACCTGCACCATGAAGCTTGACATGCCCTGAGCGGTGGGCGTGCCGGTAATCGCGCCGGTGCTCGCATTCAGGTTCAACCCCGCAGGCAAGTTGCCGGACGCGATACTCCAGGTGTTTGTGCCGTTACCGCCGGTGGCTTGCAGGATGGAGCTATAAGGCAGATTGATGTTACCGGCGGGAAGGGTCGTCGTCGTGATGGTTAACGCCGGATCCGTGACGTCGATAGTGAGTGCTTGCGATGCCGCGGCCGGCGGAGTTTCGCCGTCCATCACGGTAATGGTGAAATTGGAAACTCCCAGCTGCGTGGGTGTGCCGCTGATGGCGCACACTGGCGTTGAGGTGGGGCCGCACAGACTGAGTCCCGGCGGCAAGCTGCCGCTGGTCACTGACCAATGATAGGGATGCGACTGGCTGCCACTGCCGCCTGCCGCGATCACATCAACAGGTTGACCGTTAGCGGCCTTGTAGGCCTGATTGATGAATCCGTTCGGAACCGTCTTGGTGAGGATCGAGAAGACGACTAGCGTGAGCGGTTCCGATCCTACCGCCTTGACGGTCTCTGAATCGCTTACCTCGACCGTCACGGTAAGTGGCGCCGCCGGTTGCGAGGTCGGTGTGCCGGAGATGATGCCGTAGAAGTTGCCATCGGTGCTGGTGCTGATGGTGAGTCCTGGCGGCAGGCCCCCTCCGGCACCGTTGTCGCAGGTGCCATTGGTCTCCTGCACGCACCAGTTGTAAGGCGTCTGTCCGCCGCTCGCCGACAGCGTCGCGGAGTAGGGAACGCCGACCGAGGCGTACGGCAACACTCCGTTGGACACACACGAATTGCAGCTAATAATCAGCGCTCCCTCAATAAAGATACTGAGGCTCGCAGTCGCGCTATGGCCGGCGCCATCCATCAGGCCGGCGGTGAAGCTGAAGGTGCCGGAAACCGTGGGACTGCCGCTGAGCTGCCCGGTCATGGAATTCAGCGTCAGGCCGGCCGGCGGGCTCCCGGAGGCAACGCTCCAGACGTAGGTTCCGGTGCCGCCGCTCCCTTGCAACACGACGGAGTATGGCGAATTAATCGTGGCTTGCGGCAGAGGAGAGGTGGTGGTAATGACCAGCGGCTGCGTGGTGTTTCCGTTGTTGGAGCTGCCGCCGCCCCCGCATGCAGCCATAAATAAAACAACTGTCAACAACAAGCCGAACACCACCAGAACCCTGGACAACTTCATTGCATCTCCTCGTGAATGTGGAAGCTTGACTGGAACTGCAACTGATCGGTAATTCTCTCCGCGGCGAGATTTCCGGCCGGCTGGTATCGCAGGCGCGCCGAATCGCATTTGGCTTCGCCGTGCGCGGCCTTCGCACAACAGAGTTGCCGAACATGTTACCTCTGAACGAGCTTGGGAGGAAGAGCAAAGGCCTCTTGCCGATGATTAAGCGGAAGCGCCGTCCCGAAATTAGATCAGCCGCTCAGGCGCCCAAAACAGCACTTTCAGTTCGCGCACAAAGCTTGCGAGGTCGGGCTGGGGCGAAAGTGGAACGCCGGCAGTCTGCGCCATAGTGTTGGTGCGCACCTCGTAGCTCGCCTTCTGCAGCGGCCAGGGCAGATGGTGGATCTCGCCGCGATAGAGCCGCTTGCGGCTATAAGCGTACAGGCAATATCTCTCGGTCAGAAAGTGGTCGAGCGATCCGGGATGAGCGTACTGCTTGGTTGCCTCCGCCGGGCCGTACGAGCAATCCAGCTCTGCCGGCCTGGGGCCATGCTGCCGCTTCGAGTGGTATTCGATGTTGGCCGTTCTCCTGCCTTTCGCCTTGATCGAGGCTTGCCAGTAAGGCAGCCGATAAAAAACGCGTGCCCCCCACACCGCCGATAGGTTCCCGGCGTCGAGACTGAAGAAGTACACGCCCGGTTTGCTGCCATAGGTGACGTAGGTGCGCACATTCACTTCGCCAAAACGCGAGAACCATGGCATGGCCGGTATTCCGGGAGGGCGAAGATGATTGATCCAGAACGGCACCACCGATACCCAGGCGCGCCGTTCATAGGTATCCAGGGTCAGCGCATCAGGGACGACCGCTCGCACGAGTTCGGCCGGCAAGGCATAGTGCAGGAACAGCAGGTCGTGCCAGCGCTGCGTCATGATCCACGGAGCCATCGGCGCCGGCCACGGACGATGCGCCGTGGCAAACAGAATAGAGTCTGCTCCCACCCACTGCGTGCGGGTCTCGTCGACCTCAGTTCTCGCTGGCATTTTCGCCACAGTGCGTGTTGAAACAAAGAAAATCGGCTGATGAGTGCTGCGGCGAATTATAGACGAGTTCCATCCAGAGAATAGTCACTAGAAAACAGGCTTTCGTAATCGAACACCCAGTTGTTACCTGTCGCATCAGGGCAGATTTTGTTGCAAGTGAGAAACTATCAATTGTAGGAGTTCCACGCCCCGCTATACGATGTTTTCCCAACGTGAGTTCCCGCCCTCAGAGGAGTAAGCAGTGAAAAATTTTATGGTTTTTCTGACGATGGCCCTGGTCCTCGTTTGCGCGTCGCTGCTCGCGGCGGCGGACAAGGCAAGTCCGTCGAATCCTGTCTACGTCATTGCCAATGACGACGGCACCCTGCATAGCTACGCCACATTCTTCACCGCCGGAGGCACGCAAGGCAATCCGACCTTGACTTACCTCACGAACGTGAACACGCAGGGCCTGGGCATTGGCGGAGGCTTCTTTGGCACTCCAAGGCTGGCGATGCTTCCCAGCAGCTCCGCCCAATGTGTCTATGTTTCCGACGCCGGCACTGGCGATATCGCGGTCGTCAATGTTCAGACGCAGACGCTGGTGGGAAACTACACCGCCTCGAGCAATGACAACGGCACCAGCAACGGCATAGGCATGGTCCTGAACCAGAATTACCTGTACGCCGGCTACACCTTGTCCAACACCATCGCTACTTTCTCCGTGGGATCGAGTTGCCAGCTGACCTTCCTGGGCGACATCACCGTGACTCCGTTGAATGGCGGCTGGATCGCTGGCATGGCACTCAGTGGCAATATTCTGGTTGTCACCTATATCGATGGTTCGATTCAGTCCTTTAATATCGCCAACGGTATCCCGGTCTCGAATAATGACGAGCAGAACTCCACTGGCTTCGCCCAGGCATATTTCCCCGACGGTGTGGACATCACGCAGGACGGCCACTATGCCATCTTCGCCGATGCCGCCATCACGACCGCCATCGAAGTTTCCGACATCTCTTCCGGCAAGCTGACGCCCACCGTTTTCTATCCCCTGGGTGAAGCTACCCGCTCCATCGCGCCGGTAGTCAATTCGGCGACGGTTCGCCTTAGTCCGGACCAGAGCCTGATCTACATCGGCAACAGCCAGAGCGGCAACGTGAGCGCCGCTTTCTTCAGCAAGACCAGCGGCAAGGTAGCTGGCGGGTGCGCTTCGAAGCAGCTCAACAACTTCTACAACCCGTGGGCCTATATCGGCTCGCTGGCTACCCGCGATACTACAGGCAACGGCAACGTGCTCTACGCGGCCGAGTTCGCTTCTTCCATCGCCACCATCAATGTCACTTCCACGGGTGTGACTTGTACCTTGACCGAAGCTCCCTCCTCGCCGATAAGCAACGAGGCGAGCCCAGGCCTGTTGTCGATTGAGGTATTTCCTCCGCGGCCGTTCTAGCCGGACGGAACAGTGACCTTTAGAAACTGAAGGAGTATTGGGAATGCGCGCGATCTTGAAACTGATTTTGCCTTTGTGTGTGGTTGCGGTTGCTCTGAGCGCCTCGGCGCAGCAGCAGATTTGTCCCCCACGTCCGCTGCCCGGCACCCTGGTGCAGAACCCGCTCGACCTGTATAGCCAGAACGGATCGCTGACGGTGAATCTGACGCTGCAGAACCAGTTCGGCAGCGACGGCTTTGAGCACTACTGCTACGTCTACCTCTATCAGGGCCAGCAGGTTGAAGCGCCCACACTTCGCCTGAATCCCGGCGACACTCTGGTGCTGAACCTCACCAACAATATTCAAGCGCCCTACGACCGCTATCCCAAGAAGATGTACATGTCGATGAAGGTCCCGCCAAGGCCAGGATCGAAGCCGACCGATGACTGCAACGGTGGCGTGATTTTGCAGAGCACCACCAACATGCATTTTCACGGATTGAATGTGGCGCCCGTATGCCACCAGGACGATGTCATTTATACGCTCATCCAATCCGGCGATCCGGCGTTCCAGTACAGCGTTCCGATTCCTGCTAACGACAATCCCGGGATGTATTGGTATCATCCGCACGCTCACGGCAATGCCACCACGCAGGTGGACGGCGGAGCCGCCGGCGCCATCTTCATCGAAGGCACCATTCCCGGTACCCAGGGATTGCCGGAGCGCGTGTTCGTCATTCGCCAGCAGTTTCAGAATCCCAACTCCTGGCTGCCCGGCCCGAACCAGCTGACGATAAACTTCCAGCCTGCGGTTTTCCCCAGCTTCCCGTCGCCTTTCATCAATGTCCAGTACGGCCAGCAGGAGTTCTGGCGAATTGCCAACGCAAGTACCCAGGCTTTCCTGACACTGCAACTGCAGTTCACCAGCGGCGCACAGCCGTTAGAGGTGGTGGCATTCGACGGCGTTCCTTTGCAGACTCCGATCTATGAGACTGAGATCGACCTGCCGCCGGCGGGTAGAGTGGAATTCATTACGCCCGGTCTGCCGCAAAACGAGGAAGGCATATTCTCCACTAACGGATACAACACCGGTCCGGTGGGAAATCCCAACCCGCCGCAACAGTTGATGAAGCTGTTTGGCACGGACGATCCCAAGCAGAAAGTGCATGCGGCGCAGCCCGCAACCAAGCCGGCCACGGACCGTCCGCGATTTGCCGGCCTGCTGACCCAGAATCCCACCGCCCAACGCAGTCTATTTTTCTCTGAGCAGACGGTAGGCACCAACGGCCCGACCCAATACTTCATCACCGTGCAGGGCCAGAAGCCGCACGTGTTCCACATGGACGATCCGCCGGCCATCACCACCTCCATCGGCGCGGTGGAGGACTGGACGATTTCGAATCAGGCCGGCGAAGCGCACGCCTTCCATATTCACCAGTTGCATTTCCTGCTGATGGCGGTCAACGGAGTGCCGGTACCGAATCCCGAACTCTACGACACCTACACCATTCCGCAGTGGTCGGGTTCCGGCCCGTATCCCAGCATCACGGTGCGTATGGACTTCCGCGATCCGCAGATTGCAGGGACCTTCGTTTATCACTGCCACATCCTCGATCACGAAGACGGTGGCATGATGGCGAAGATCCTGGTTAACCCCTCGAACCAGCACTAGGTTTCGGGTAGAGCGGCGCCGCAGCGCCGCGTCGGACGCGTTAGCATCCAACCAGCCGCAACGCGGCGGAATGAAGTGAGCCCGGGGCGCAAGCCCCGGGTTAGGATTTTAGGGTTTTCGTTCCGCTGCAAATGTGGCGGAATGCAGGATGTGACATTAAACCAGCCGCGCCAGCGGCGGCACCTCTTCAACTACGCCAGCGGTCGAACAACTCCCACCACAACAACTTCTCCGACTCGGTGAGATAGGTCTTCGCCCATTCACGCTGCTTCCACCACGGCTGTCCGAACAAAAACTGGTTGCGGGCCGGCGCCGCGGTCCAATGATATTGCGGTAGGCGATGGCGAAAAATTTCAAGCGCGCGCCGCGTGTGGTAGTCGTCGGTCACCAGAATGACCGAATGCGGCGGTGGTTGCAGTTGCTGCAGGCAGGTGCTGACCTGGGGCGCTTCGTCCTTGGTCGAGTCGCCTTCCACCGCACACACGCTGACTTGCGGCGCATTCGCTCCCGCAGTCCGATTCACGAAGTCGCGCGCCAGATCGATCAGAGAGTGTCCGTAGCTGACGCCCGCGACCGCATCGAGGAAAAGGTGTTGCCCGTAGCCGGCGCGCAACAATTCCATCCCGCGCCAGTAGCGCGCGTCGGTTTCGCTGCCCGCCAGCACAACAATGGCATCCGACTTCTCCGCATTATTGACGACCAGCTGGCCGCCCGGCTGGAGAAACCAGATGAGAATACCGAGTAGCAGCAGGACGAAGACAATAGTGAGCAGGCGCATTATGCGATGTCAACGAATCGTATTCGCATGATACACGCGGCCGCTTCACTGCCTCGGCGGCAAAGGCGGAGGCGATTCGACGACCACAATCTTGCCATCCGGCTCGCGCTCAAGCACCGGCGCATACAGACCCAGCAGTTCGCGCCGCCACCACATGCCGGTCGCACGCTTCTCCGCCAGCGAAGTAAACCAATATTGCCAAAGCATGGCTCGTACTTGCTTCGGCGGTTCATGGGGAAACGGGTTGCCGGCGAACAGCGCCAGCACATCGGGGGAGGCCGCGAGCAGCCGCTCCTCCGTACTCAGTACCAGCAGGTTCTCGCGCCACGAGCCGAGCGAAGCGAACCACAGGTTCCAGTCAAAGCGCGGCTGATACGGCGCATAGATGCGCGGCTTCTGCCTCAGGTCTTGTGGCTTGTACTTGAAGGGGTATGTGGTCCAGTTCTGCCCGTCGTCGGAGCCTTGAAATTCGATTTCGTAGCGCCCACGCGTCATGACGGCGAATAGCCCATAGCGATTGGCGATGCGAAATGGCTCCAGCGCCGCGACCGGCGAAACCGGCAGCGGAAGATGCGGGAAGAACATCCACAGCATCTCCGCCGTCGTCGAGTAGAAGATCCAGATCAGCATCACACTGGCGACGGCCACCTTGAACGCGTGAATGGGATGCGGGCGTGGGCGCCGCGAAATGGGCCGCTCAACTTCGGCTTGCGATGTTTCAGGCTGAGGCTCATTCGCGCTAGCACCCGCCGCAGGTCCAGAGAGATTGAGCGCGGCGATCTGTTCCGGCTCGCGTCGCTCGGCTTCCGCACGTGACGCGTCGTCTTTGCGCTGAGCAACTGGCAGCTTCTCGGCCAATCGCTCACGCCAACGTTGCGGCACAAACCGCAGGCAAAAGCGATCGTCGAGCAGCAGCACTCCGAGCAGGAGAACCAGATAGTTCAGGAACGTATAGTTGGCCGTGAGAATCACGGGAATCTGCCACGCGGTCACGATAAAGAAGCAGACAATGCGCCAGCGCCGCGGCAGAAACAGCATGAACACCAAGCCGAGCTCCAACACCAGCGTCGCGCCGGTCGCGAAGGCGTGGAACCAATGCGGCAGATGCTGTACGTACCAGCCGATCCACGTCGGCAGCGGGCCGTTCTGGTAGTACTCGTCCATGGCGGTGAAGTTGCGCCACTGAGGGTCGCCGCTCTTCAGTTTCACCACGCCGGATTCGAAGTAGATGCGAAACCACTCCCATTGCAGCAGGAACAAACTGGCGCGCGATGGCGGACTGGTGCGGCCAAGCCCGGGCCAGATTCCGGCGGGCGCGAAGAACAGCGAGATGAAGCCCGCCTCCAGCAGCATGCCGTCCGACTGATAGCCGGCGAAATCTTCGGCCGCGGCAACGAACGACAGGAAGCACACGAAGCAGATCAACAGCATGGCCCGCGGCCACAGGTTGAGCACCAGCAGCAGCGACGCAATCATGCCCACCCAGCAGATCGCCGTGAGCATGTGATTGCTGCTGCTGAACCACAACAGTGTGGGGGCGAACCAGAGGCGCTGCCCTCCAAACTGCCGCGCGACGGCGTCGAGATATTCGCCGGCAGGCAGAATGCCGGCGCCCCCGATGAGCCCGCGAATCTGAAATACCAGCGCGTAGAACGCCGAGAAGTAGATGAGGCCGAGCGCGCGCAGGAATAGCCAGCGCGGAATCAGCCGGTCAGAAAGGCCATCCTGCGAATCGAACCACCGGCGAATCACGTAGGCGGGCGTCCAATTCATGGATGACGATTATATGTGCGTCGTGGCGAAGGTGTTCATGGAAGGAGAGACCGAGCAGAAGCCGAACCTGCGCCACAAAAAGGAAATCCCGAGATCCGTCTTGTGCCGGTCGCTCAACTGAAGGGTCGCGGCGGATCCGTGGAGAGCTCGCTAGCCGTTACTTGCGTATCGTCTCGCCGCTCAGGATCACCGGACTCGCGATTCAGCCGAGAGAACCGTTCGACAGTCTCGGGATTCCGTCTTGCCTCTGACTCGTCTCCGCTCCTCGCTTCGACCTGCATTGCTTGTCCGGGATCGCTGCCTGCGCCGTGGGCGCGGACAGTTGCCTCGCTAGAGGTCCCGGCTTCGCCGCTTACCCATCGCTTGCGCTTTGGAGAAGCTTGCCTGCCTTGGAAGAACCAGGAAACTGTCAAAGAACGATTGTGTTTTTACTCCTCGCGTCGGCGAAGTCAACAAAATTGTCGCAACTGTATCTTGCGTGTTTTCAATCGAGTGCAGCTCGTCCACAGGGCGGTGCCCGAAATTTGTGCAATTGCGAAATATCCCACGCAGTGGGACTAAATTCCCTGCGCGATTTTCGCGCCCCGGCGCAATTTCAGCCGCATCACTCCTTTGCGCCTCATGTCACATCGCGTTGTGCGAATCGCGGAAACATTTTGATTGGCGCGGACTTTCACACGTCGTGAATTTTTCGCGAATCGCATTTGCTACCATGCGGCGATGCCCCTGGTGCAGGCCGACCACCTCATTAAGACCTTCGCGAGCGGACAGTCCGCGCTCGGACTCCACAGCTCCGTCCAGGTCCGCGCCGTCAACGACGTCTCGCTTGCGATCAGCGCCGGCGAAACTCTCGGGCTGGTCGGCGAGTCCGGATCCGGCAAGAGCACCCTGGGCCGAATGCTGCTTCGCCTCATCGAGCCCGACTCCGGCGAGGTGCTCTTCGATGGCCGCGACGTGCTGCGCGCCTCAGGCACCGAGCTGCGCCACCTACGTCGCGACATGCAGATCATCTTTCAGGACCCGTTCGGTTCGCTCGACCCGCGCATGACGGTTGGGCAAATCGTCTGCGAGCCGATGCTCGTGCATGGAAGTGAAGGCACGCAATCGCGAAGGACGCGCGCCGGTGAGATGCTGCGCGCTGTTGGTCTCGACGCTTCGGCTCTGGCGCGCTACCCGCACGAGTTCAGCGGCGGGCAGCGCCAGCGCATCGGGATCGCCCGCGCCATGATCCTGCGGCCGCGCTTCATCGTCGCCGACGAACCCGTCTCGGCGCTCGACGTCAGCGTGGGCGCGCAAATCGTCAACCTGCTTCAGCAGCTGCAGCGCGAGTTCCAGCTGACCTACCTGTTCATCTCGCATTCGATGCCGATCGTGCGCTATCTCGCCGACCGCATCGCGGTCATGCAGCGCGGCGAGCTGGTCGAAGTTGGCGAGACCGAACAGATTGTCACCGCTCCGCGGCATCCCTACACCCGCAGCCTGCTCGCGGCCACGCCGGAGCTGCAAGTGGGAAGTAGCAACTAGCAGCTAGTAATCAGCAATCGGTCAAAATCCGACTACGTCGCTTCTCGGAGTGAACTGTCATCACGAGCGTAGCGAAAAACCTGCTGTTTACTTACCGCTCTGGCTTGGCGCGGGACATTGTTGTCCAGGCGGGGCGCGCCAGCAGCAACCCCAGAACAAAATGCAGAGCGCATGCGGGCAATATTAGATAGCTGTCGAATCCCGCGCCAATTCTGAGATAAGCAAGATAGACAGCAGCCAGCAGGTTGTAGACGAACAGGCCGCGAATGGCGGGCGCGCTGGCGTCAGCGGAGCCCGTCCAACACGCCAGGCTCAGACAGAGCAGGGCGATGCCGGCCAATCGTGCGACCGCGGTACCGGCATCCGAAAGCTCTGCATTCAGGAGCACATGGGCGACTAACCCGGGAACGGCGATTAAAGCCGCTCCCGTTGCCACCTCAATCGCCGCCGACACTCTGACTACAGTCGTAGCCGTCATCGATTGTCCCGACGCGCCCGTCTAGTCCCTGGCGGCGGCGAGCATCACCGCTGCCTTCCGTTTGTCCTCAGCCGACAATTGCTCCGGTCCCAGGTGATAGTTCAGTTTGTCGATGGTCCCGGTGAACGCGAATGGGACGTCGTAAGTGAAGTCTACCGGGGTGAGGGTATCGAGCCCGATGTCGAAGGTTTCGTCGGCTGTCATTAGTAAGGGAATCGTATGCGCGATTGTTTTACGCGCGACCTCTTTGCCATCGACGGACAACACGCCGGTGCCGCCCTTGGCTGGTCCCGGCCCGTCATACTTGAAGTCGAAGACGATGGTGTGCTTGCCTTCATCCAGCGAAGATAGGCCTTCCCAGCGGAAGCGTTCGAGATCGAGGAAGTTGTAAACGAATACCGGCCGTCCGCGGCCGATGTGGAACATCTGGGTAGCAAACGATAAGACGAGTCCGAGTATGCCGATCAGCAGCAGTACGTAGCCAAAACGTTTTTTCCATCGCCCGTTCTTGCCGAGCAAGATCAGAAGCAATCCCAGCAGCAGAATGCCGGCCCAGATGGCCTTCGCCACGGTGCTGGAAAGCCACCAACTGGCGCTTGGACTCAACATCAGCGCGTAGCCGCCGAAGCGCCCGCCCAGGGTTGCGATGATTCCCTCTGCGCCGCCGGAAGGAATCGTTACGTTAGCAGTGATGACATAGTCACGGTCCAGAATGCTGGGAGCATTGCCCACAGGAATGCCGACATTCACACCCGTGTAAGTGAAATCGGTCTTTCCCGCGGTCGCGCTCGGTTTCGGCGCCAGCAAGCGCACAAAGCCCGAGTTATCCAGCGGGAAGACCTGGTATTTCGCAGCTTCCGTCAGGAAGAGTGCCTGCAGCTCCTTGAGCTTGTCCGGATTGCTGGCAGCGAGGTCGTTGGACTCCGAATAATCCTGAGCGATGTTGTAGAGCTCCCACTTGTACTGGTTCATGGGCGGCATCGTGCCCGTTCCCAGCTCCCAGGGGGGAGAAGGCGGCGTGGTCGCCGCAATCCAACCGTCGTGGTAGATGGCGCGGTTGCCGACCATCTCGAAGTACTGCGTGGCGCGCTTCGACGGCGCGTTAGCGTTCGCCGAGTCAAAAGTGTAGGCCATGCTCACACCTTCGATGGGCTTCTGCTTGATCCCATTCACCATGTCGGGCGCCTGAACACCGGCGGCTTCGAGGATGGTCGGAACGATATCGATCACATGGTGGAACTGGGTACGAATACTGCCCGGATCCTTAATATGTCCCGGCCAGGAAATAGCCAGACCTTGCCGCGTGCCGCCGAAGTGCGACGCCACCTGCTTGGTCCACTTGAAGGGTGTGTCGAATGCCCACGCCCACGCCACCGACATGTGGGGATACGTCTTGTCCGAGCCCCACTGTTCGTAGTGCAACAGATTCATTGCCCTGACCGGCTTAACTTCCGGCTCGTTGATAATGCCGTTGTAGGCAGTTAATTGGTTGAACGTGCCGTACACGGTGCCTTCCGCACTGGTGCCGTTGTCGCCGTCAATGTAGATGATCAGCGTGTTGTCGAGCTTGCCCATGTCCTGCACAGCCTGAATCACGCGCCCAATCTCATAATCGGTGTAGGCGGTATAACCGGCGTAGACCTCCGCTTCGTGGGCATACATCTTCTTTTCCGTCGGGCTCAGAGAGTCCCATCTCGGCAGCTTGGCTCCGCCATACTCTGGCTGTCCATCCGGCCACGGCGTCAGCGTCGTGTTCGCCGGAATCACGCCCAGACGCTTCTGGTTTTCGAAGATCTGCTCGCGCAGCTTTTCGTACCCCATGTCGAACTTGCCCTTGAATTTGTCGATCCACTCTTGTTTCGGCTGATGCGGCGAGTGAGAGCCGCCGGGCACGTAGTAAAGAAAGAACGGCTTCTCGGGCGCGGAGGCGTTCAGGTCCCTCAGATACTTGATGGCGTCGTCGGCCATGTCGGTGATGAGGTTGTAGCCCGGCTTGCCGATCCACGGGTAAACCTGAGTCGTATTGCGGAACAGGTAAGGAGTCCACTGATCGGTCTCGCCGCCGAGGAACCCATAGAAATACTGAAAGCCCATGCCGATCGGCCACTGATCAAAGGGCCCAGCCGTGGTGCTGTACTGGAAGCCCGGCGTGTTGTGGTCCTTGCCGAACCACGATGTAGCGTATCCGTTCTCCTTCAGGATTTCGGCAACCGTGGCGCTCTCAGGACCGATGATCGAATCGTAGCCCGGATAGCCGGTGGACAATTCGCCAATAACGCCGAACCCGACCGAGTGATGGTTGCGCCCGGTGATCAGCGCCGCGCGAGTTGGCGAACATAACGCGGTTGAGTGGAACTGGACGTAGCGCAGGCCCGCCTGGGCGACGCGGTCCAGCGAGGGCGTCGGTATAACGCCGCCAAAGGTTCCCGGCACGCCGTAGCCCTGGTCATCGGTCATGATGAGGAGCACGTTGGGCGCGCCCTTGGGAGGCACCACGCGCGGCGGCCACCAGGGCTGCGAATCTTTCGCGTCTTCCTTGATCACGCCGCCGAATTTCGGCGGCGGCGGAGGAATCTGCTTTCCGTCGATGGTGGTGGTGGCGCTGGGCGCACCTAATGTGCCCGTAACCTGCTGCGCTCCGGCGACACTGCCGGCAAAGATGCCCAAGACAGCCAGTGCTCCCACAGCGACCTTGCGGATGCGTGCACCTAGGTCCATTCTTCCTCTTTTCCTGATGACAGGTCTGTAGCTGAAAACGAAAGCCCCACTTCGTCCTGCCAGTTCACTACGATTACAGGACATTAGGAACTGGCAGTTGTGGCAGTGGAGCGCTGCATAATTGCCAGAGTCCATGGGCCTTTCCACTGCGCGCAGGGCAGATTTCTTGCGCCGTGCCATCGCGTTTTTTCGTCCTGATTCTAAAGGGGTTAAATCAAAGTATTCATAAACAAGGACTTACGGGTTAAGTGTAAGTCTATGCCGCTCAGCGAGTTGCAGTCCCGGCCAGCGATTGCAAAGAAACAACCGCCAGCTTCGCATGAGGACGAGAGACTCACGTCGATGGTGGCTGGGGCTCGCCCAAAGAGGAGTTGGATCAACCATTCAGTTGTCAAAGAACACCCGCCGCCGAGCGGCACCGGAGACTACCTCCGGTGCTTCCAGTTTAGTTTTCGGACAAGATCGGCTCGACAAGAATGCGCGCGCGGAGAAACCAAGGTAATCGGAGATTCCCAGAGTGGGAACGTGATGGAAAAAGTTTGACGGGTGCCCCACTCATTCGCGGTTTCGAATGAGTGGGACGCAGTGTGCCGTCGGCTGAAGCCGACTCGGGATCTTCTATCCATCATTTACCCAGGGCTTCCGCCTTGGGCTAGGTTTGTGCCGCCCTTCGGGCTTCTGTGTCCTGAATCGGACGTCCGCTTCGTACGCTGCCAGCGAAAAGCAGGTCCCTCCATTCCGCGTCCGCCCGACTCGCAACAGAAGCGAGTCGGAAAAGAATGCGGACGCTCCGGTCGGGATGACAAATTATAGGGAGAATGGCGCGGGACGCGGCGCTAAAGCCCCGCTCTACCGTCGACAACTGACAACTGACAACTGAGAACTGACAACTGACAACTGACAACCGACAACTGCTTCAAGGTTTGAGGATCACTTTGATATACCCGTTTTTGCGGGCGTCGAATTGGGCGAAGGCCGAGGGCGCGTCGTCCAGCGGCAGGCGGTGGCTGACGATCTGGCTAGGCCGGGCGGCGCCGGTGATCACCATGTCGCGCAGCTTGGTGTTCCAGCGCTGATCGTCGTCTCGGCCCATGATGAGGCTGACGCTTTTGTTGAAGAACTTCGACCACGGCACAGTCAGCTGGCCTTCTTTCGCCGCCGCGTCGACCGAACCCGGGTCTTTCGCCGGCCACACGCCGGTGATCGCGACGCGTCCGCCGGGGCTGATGATGTCTCCGATCGCGGCCGTTACCCACAGCGGATCTTCCTTTTCGTAGTCGGATTTGGAGCGGGACTGGAAGCCGATAGCGTCGATGGCGCAAGTTACGCCGGCGATGGGCTCTTCGAGGCGGAAAGCCGGGCCGGAGCGCCATTTCGACTGCTGTTCTTTGATCTGCTCTACCGGATCCCCGTGGAGGAAGTTGATGGGAATCGCGCCCAGGTCGCCGGCTTTCTCCAGGCGCTCGGCGATGGCATCGATCACGTAGATGCGGGCTGCGCCTCGCAGCCGCGCGGAATAGGCAGCCAGCAATCCGATGGCGCCCGCGCCGAAGACGGCGACGGTGTCGCCGGGGCCGACATCGATCGTGGCCGCCGCGTGATACCCGGTGGTAAAGGCGTCGGCGAGCAGGACGAAGTCGTCTTCCCAATCGTCGCCGGGCTCGCCGGGAAGCTTGCGGCAGTTGGCGTCGGCGAAGGGCACGCGCAGCAGCTCGGTCTGCGCTCCCCAGTAGCCGCCCTTGTTGGGATAGCCGTAGGCGGCGCCCGCGGAGCCGGGATTGGTCGTCAGGCATTGCGAGGAGATTCCCTGGAGGCACATGGCGCAGAATCCGCAACAGATGTGCGTAGGGACGACCACGCGGTCGCCCTTCTTGACGTTCTTGACGGCGGAGCCGGCTTCGGCGACCACGCCCAGCGGCTCGTGGCCGATGATGCTGCCTTCGATGCCGGGCATGCGGCCGTCGTAGAAATGCAGGTCGGTGCCGCAGATGGCGCTGGAGGTGATGCGCAGGAGAACGTCGGTAGTGTCTTTGATCTCGGCGTCGGGCATTTGGCGGACAACGATGCGGCGGGTGTCTTCGAGGACGACGGCTTTCATGGGCGGCCTCCAGTGGTGATCGCGGCGTGAGATTCAGGTCCGCGGATAGGACATTGGAATACGGGGGAGGGGATTCGGATTCGCGGTTAAGGAAGAACTCCCACTCCTTCGAAAACCGCGAATGAGTGGGGCACCCGAATCGAACTACGAGACTGGAAACTGCCTTAGTGGCTTCCGCTCGGAGCGCTGGTTGAGGCGCGCTGTTGCTGGCCGGCATAGTAGCCGCTGCGGGTGCGGACCTGGAGCTTCTTGTATCCCGGCGCCTGGGCCACGACTTTCACCGTGCGATAGCCGCCGGCGCTCTGCGGATTCGTGGGCTTGTACTGGATGGTGTACTGGTTGCGAATGTCGTGCGCAATCTCAGTGGTGATGGCGTTGACCTCGTTGAGGTCCTTGGGGAAGAAGGCGACGCCGCCGGTATCCTCGGCCATCTGGCGCAGCGCGCGGCGAGCGCGTTTATTGTGCTCTTCACCAAGCAGTCCGATGGTGTAGACGGTCGGGCCGTTCTGCTCCTCAAGGCGGCGCAGGGCCTGCTCCAGCGACTCGCGGCTGGCGTTGTCTTCGCCGTCGGTGACGACCAGCAGAACTTTCTTCTCCAGCGCGCCGCTCTTCTTCAGATGATCGGAAGAGGCGACGACCGCGTCATACAGCGCCGTGCCGCCGCGCGACTCGATACGCTCCAGCGCGTCTTTCAGCTTGGGTACGCTGCCGGTGTAGTCCTGGTCGAGGAAGTACTCCTCGTTGAAGTTGACCACGAAGACCTGGTCCTGGGGATTGCTGGAGCGAACCAGATTGAGGGCGGCGGCGTTCACGGCGGCGCGCTTGTCGCGCATGGAGCCGGAGTTATCGATGACGATACCGAGCGCGACCGGAATGTCTTCGTTCTTGAAGTAGGTGATTTTCTGCGGCTTGCCATCTTCAAAGACGGTGAAGTCGTTCTTGGTCAGGCCGGTGATAGGGCGAAAGTGGTCGTCGACGACGGTCGCGTGGAGGGTGACTTCGTCGACTTCCTTCTTAAAGATGTAGACGTCGTTCTTCTCCGATTCCGGCGCCTGGCCTGCGGGAACCTGGATCGTGTCGCCCGGCTGATTGGGCGCGGGGGCCGGAGCAGGTTCTTCCTGCTGAGTCTGCCCTGAAGCCGGCTGCTGCTGGGTTTGCGGCGGCACGGCCGAGGGTTGTTGGGTCGCGGGAGGTGTCGCCGGCTGCGATGAAGGCGCGGCGGTCTGGGCCGACATGAAAACCGCGGCAAACAAAACGATTGCCGCTAGAAAAACGAACTTACTCCGTAGGTGCATAGTATCCAGTTTTCGCGTACACGTGCAGCGGCGGCAGGCCCTTGGGCGGATTCAGCTTGACCTTGATCTTGCGCCACTTGCCATCGTGTGCTGGATTGGTTGGACGGTAGCCAAGCACATATTGGTTGCGCAGCTCGATGCCAATCTTGGTGGCGACATCGGCCAGCTCGTTAGGGTTATCGATGATAAACGTCCGCCCGCCAGTAGCTTCCGTGACGTCGCCGAGCAGGGCCGGCCCCTCGCGCTCCTCCGGCGTTTTGAAGTCGCGGTCGAAGAGGCCGATGCCGTAAATCTGCACGTCAGCCTCGCGCACCTGCGACTTGATCTCGCTTTCCGTGTAGCGGCTGTGGTTGTCGCCGCCGTCGGAGATGATGAGCAGCGCCTTACGCTCGTACTTGGCGTGGAGCATGCGGTTCATGCCCAGATAGATGGCGTCGAGCAGGGCGGTGCGGCCGTGCGGCACGGCGTAGACCAGCTTGCCCTGGATGTCCTCGATCGAAGAAGTGAAGTCGACCAGGACCTCGGGCTTCTCCGAGAAGGTGATCAGGAAAAACTCGTCCTGCGGGTTGGCGGTACGGAAGAACTCAACCACTGCCTGCCGCGACTTATCGATTTTGTCGGACATCGAGCCGCTCACGTCAAAGATGACGCCCAGCGAGATCGGTGCGTCTTCACTGGAGAAATGCCGGATCTGCTGCGGCTGGCCGTTGTCGGTAAGCAGGAAGTTCTCTTTTTCCAGGCCGGTGACCAACCGGTTCATCGGGTCGGTGATGGTGACCGGCACGAGCACCAGGTTCACGTCGCGGGTGATCGGCTTGGTGTGCGTTTTAAGCGACGGATCGATGTTGTCGGTGGGCGACGGCTCAGATTTCTTGGCCTCGCGCGGGGTGATGTGCACGTCGTCAGTCTGGTCCTGGGCAAGCAGGGGCGTCGCGATAAGCGCGAGCAGGCACAGCGTCAGCAAGTGCAGCAGGGAGGAGCGCACGCTGCATTGGACGCGCAAGCGGGAGGAATGTCCCGCATGAATTGGATACGGAGCCTGAATTCTCGAGCCGCGCGACCCGAAACCGCCGTTGCTACCGCGGGCCATAGGATCCTCTGGGGTGTGTGGGTGAATCGTATCACAGCCGGTGGCAGACGGGGTTAGCGCCGCCGCAGGTTCGGGGTTGCTGCACGTATGGATGTGATGATCGTCATGATGGTTTTCTTTTCTTGCTGGTAGGATGGGGTTTCCTGTGGGCGATTGCGCCAGTCCAGGACCATGTTTCAACCCATCGGTTCGGGTTCGTATCAGGGCATGACTTCAGTCGTGCCGATACGGTCAATCGAAATGGACACGGCTTTAGCCGCTGCCAGACAGGGGCTGAAGCCCACCCTGTGTAGCGACTGATCGGCACGGCTGAAGGCCATGCCCTGATACAAGGCCTTACGATCGCTCCCGAATGGGACGCGACAACTTCTTTAAGTCAAGGATTCTTATGGCAGACATACTTCCGTTTCGCGCACTCCGCTACAACTTAAACAGGGTCGCCCCGGGCGAGGTTCTGACGCAGCCGTACGACAAGATCACTCCCGCGATGCAGGATGAGTACTACAACGTCAGTCCCTACAACCTGGTGCGAGTCATTCTTGGTAAGTCCGAGGCTGGCGACGGCGAGACCGGGAACGTGTATTCGCGCGCGGCGGCGTCGCTGAAGCAGTGGCAGGCGGAAGGCGTGCTCGCCCAGGATGCTGAGCCGAGTATCTATGTCTATTCACAGACGTTCAAAGTTCCCGGCGATCCCTCGGGAGCGGAAATCGAGCGGCGCGGTTTCATCGCGCTGGGCCGCGTGGACGACTATGACAATAAGGTCGTCTTCCGGCACGAGCAGACGCTTAGCAAGCCCAAGGCCGACCGGCTGAATTTGGTGCGCGCCACCGACGCGCACTGCGAGTTGATCTTCATGGTGTATGACGACCCGGCCGACGAGGTCGGCAAAACCTTGGAGCAAACTGGCCCGCCGACGCTCGAAATGCGCGATGAGTACGGCGTGGTACATCGCATGTGGAAGGTCTCCGATCCGAAGACAGTCGCGGCAGCGAAGGCCAAGATGGCCGACAAGAAGCTGATCATCGCCGACGGCCACCATCGCTACGAGACCGCGCTGAACTTCCGCAACGAGATGCGGGCGAAGCATGGGTCGAGCGATACAGAAGCTCCGTACGAACGCGTCATGATTGCGTTTGTCAATATGGACGCGCCGGGGCTGGTGATTTTGCCGACCCATCGCGTGGTCTTTGGGCTGGACAACTTCAACATCTTCGCTAAAACCGCGGAGGTGATGCAGTACTTCGACGTGCAGGACCTCGGCGGAGTAACGGATGTTCCGAGTTCGGTGCCCCAGGTTCGCCCATCTTCTGGGCTCACCTGGGCAGACGCGATGCAGCGCTTGCGCGAAGCCGGCAAGGACCGGACCACGCTGCTGGCGGTGACGGCGCAGAATGCGTTTCTGCTGCGCGCACGTGACAACTCGCATGTCGCGGCGCTGAAGGACCTCTCCGAGCAGCAGCGCAAGCTCGATGTCGTGCAACTGCATAAGCTGATCCTGGAAGAGATCATCGGCATGTCGGAAGAGGACATCCGCGCGCAGAAGCACCTGAAGTACATTCGCGACGCCGAAGAGGCGATCAACGAAGTGCGCTCGGGAGCGGCGCAGATTGCGTTCCTGATGAATCCGGTGCGCATGGAGCAGGTGCGCGATATCGCGTTCGCCGGACAGGTGCTGCCGCAGAAGTCAACCGACTTCTATCCCAAGATGCTGAGCGGGCTGACGATATATTCGCTGGCTCGGGAGGCTAAGGTGGGTGAAAAGGCGAGATCCGAAGTGCCTGCGTCGGTGTGACACGCCGCTGTTGCCTGCGCTATCGCCTTCCATGAGAAGGCCGGTCGTAGTCAAGAAGGATCTTCACCCATCCCTATTCTTAGGCAAGGTTTTCCTCCGCCGCCGAGTTAGTACTGTCGCCACCCTTCCATCCGCACTCTGGATGAGCGATTCTCGCTCGGTGCAAGTTGGGTGTTCTCATTTCAGCCGGTGCTGCCACCTGTTAGGCGACCTCTCTTCCCGCTATAGCTGGAGTGGGCCAGGCGTTAGACGCAGTCACCGGAACTCGGCTTTGGGCTTCTGCTGTCCCTCGAATAACTAAGCTGCTGCCGACATCGTCCGCTTGGCATTGCGCAGCGGCTCGTACACTTCTCCACTGACCCACAGCCGATGCAGCAGCACTGCCAGCTTGCGAGCCGTGGCAATGATGGCCCGTTTCTTTCCCGCCTTGCCGCCCCGCTCGGCCAGCTTCAGACCCCATCGTCGCAGATCGCTATCCGCTCCAAACGGACCGAGTATGTGGTGCGCTCCCTGCACCAGCAATGTTCGCAGATACGGATCGCCCTCTTTGCTGATGTGCATCTGCGGTTCGCTCTGCCCCGAGTTTCTGCGGCCCGGTTGCAGCCCCACGTAGCAACCCGCGTCTCGGCTCTTGCGGAAGCGATGCGGATCTTCCAGCGTCAGCATGTAAGTCAAGGCGATTAGCGTGCCCACACCCTTCACCTGCTTCAGCAGCGCAGTTTGCGGATAGCTCTGTTTGGCGATCTGCTCGATCTGCTGGTTGTACTCAGCGATGCGTTCACTCAGTGACTCCAGGGCCTGCAACAGCGGACCCAGCGCAGCTTGCAGTTCGGGGCTCAAGCTCTGAGCTTTTTCTGTATCCATATTGCGCGGGTTGCAGCCGCGCAACCGCTCGCCATACGACTTGGTTAGTCCACGGGCTGCGTTCACCAGCGATGTCCGTGCTCGCACCAGGCTGGCTCGCGCTCGAATCACCGTCAGGTCAGCCTGTGCCTGGGCGCTGCGATGCTTCACCGGCGACAGCAACTGCGGATCGATTCGCGCCAGCCGCGCCAGGCTCATGGCGTCAAACCGATCATCTTTGCGCCGGCTCTCTCCGATCAGGCGTACGTTGCGAGCGTGCGCCACAATCACTTCATGGCCCAACTCGCTCAACAGACGGCTCACCCACGGTGAGTGCATCCCGGTCTCCAGAGCTATGCGGCTGCGCGGCATCGCTGCGAAAACTTCTTTCATCGCCTTCGGGGTCGTGCCCAACTTCTGCTCGACCACCACTTCGCCAACTTCATCCAGAACGCAATACCAGCTGGAGCGATCGCCCAAATCCAAACCGATGGTCAGCTTCGGATCGAAATTCCGCTTGCTTGTGGCCGCCGCAGTGCTACCCTTTTTCATTGCCGGTCTCCTTTATCCGTTTGCGCTTCGAGCGCGTCGATAACTTGGGAGCGTATAGCATCCCGCCGGAGACCGGCCTTCTCATCCCATCTGTTATCAACAGTTGAGCTTTTTAGGACTAACATCACTCCATATGCGGGTGCTTGCAACGATCCTCGTGCTCTCGTTCGCAGTCTCGGCCCAACAGTCTGCAAATGTCCCCTCAGCAATCGCGGGCAAGTATCGGGTTGGCGTTGGGGTATCGGAAGCAATGTGTGATTACGTCCCCGATCCGCAGTACACCCAGGAGGCGAGGGACGCGAACATCAAAGGGACGGTTATGTTGTCTGCGACTGTTGGTGTGGACGGTTGCCTCAGAGACATCAACGTCGTGCGCCCTTTAGGTTACGGCCTTGATAGCAGTGCAGTGAACGCAGTTAGCCGTTGGCATTGCAAGCCTAGGATCAAGAACGGGCAACCGGAGCAGACCAACATCACGCTAGAACTTAACTTTGATCCTAAGTTCACGTCAGAGGGACCGATGTCGGGTACAAGCCCCTGCGCTGAACACAAGTCTCAGGCTGTGATTCAATCCCGTTAGTTCTGAGGAGCAGCGGAGTGGCTGTTGATACATCGCCTTATCACAAGTGATCCGGTTCGGCGTCCCGTTTCGGGATCGCTTATGATAACGCCTGTTTACAACAGTTATGAATTAAGCGCGTGGTATCTGACGGAAGAACTGTGGAGTCCGTTTCGCGGCAAAGGTTTCGCCGTACTGGAAACTGCCGTCTCCCCTTTTGGCATACGGCATGAACACATCCACAGCTTCACCGAGACAATGCTCAAGACCACAACAGATCGCATCCTGCTTCTGATGCTTTCCCGGTGGAACGGTCAGAACGTCGTAGCATATTCCGGCACCGCGTAACTTGCCCTTAGCGGCTTCCTTTTGGAGATTCTCTAGCAAAAGGTCGATCAACGGCTGCGATCCCGGATAGTCGTTCCCCTCGATCTTTGCGCCGACGTGCCGGATTTCGCCGCCCGACAACATGACTGCACCGATGGGTAGAAATTCGCCCTGTTTCGTCAACAACATCTGCGCCATGGAAAGAAGCGCGTCTAGGAGTTCATTTAGATCGGGATGTGCCATAGACTGTTGGCTAATCACATCATAGCTGGTCAATTGGCGTAATATCGCCATAGCACAAGTGACCCAGAAACAGAGCGATGGGACAGACCGTTGAGATTTACGTTCGGCTATTGGACGAGGGGGTAGCGTGTTCCCGTCCAACTGAGGCGCTTGACCTTGGCAACGGACTGTTCAAGATGCTTGCGACCCCAGACTATGATGCAGAGGCCGAGCACTGGGAATTCCCGCCTGACTCAATTGTTCGCTGCGAATGGAAGTCATCCGACGGGGGTACAATTCCCACTGCTGCTGCGCCCTGACGAGTGCTGGTTGGCGAAATATCCCCATTTCACTCATTGAGGTCGATGAGCGTTATCGCCTGTTCTCAACATCTATCCTGTTTAAGCTCCTTCTATTTGTGATAAGCACGCCGCCTCATTATGGAAATCACGTGTGAATGAGGTGTAAAGTGTCACGGGCGAAACGGAAGCCTCGGCTTCAGGAGAGTGAGCATCATGACATCCTCGCCTCGAAATTCCGAGACGATCTCGGCGACACTGGCTATCACGCTGCTATTCCTGATTGCGGCGGTGACCAGCCAACCAGTGCACGCTCAAACCCTGACCGTGCTCCACAACTTCAACGGTTTTCCCGACGGACGAATGCCAGAGGCCGGACTGACTTTGGACGGCGCGGGCAACGTATACGGCACGACCACCTACGGCGGAGACCCTGACTGCGACAACGGAGCGGGATGCGGGACAGTTTTCAGCCTCAAGCATGAGAACAGGGGGTGGATTCTTGGCGTGCTCCAGACCTTTACCGGAATAAACGGGTTGTATCCGCTGGGTCGCGTGGTGTTCGGTCCTGATGGTGCGCTTTATGGCACGGTCGCCGCCGGCGGTCCGCCGCCGGCATTTGGCCTGATCTTCCGCTTGAGTCTACCGCCGACCATTTGCCGTTCCGTTTCCTGTCCGTGGACGGAAACCCAGCTGTATAGATTCCAGGGCCTCAGCGATGGGGCGCAGCCCATGTCCGAAGTGCTGTTCGACCAGGCAGGGAATTTTTATGGAACCGCAGAGGGGGGTGCCCGCGGGTACGGCGTCGTTTATAAGATGACGCACTCCGGTAGTGACTGGACCTACGGCGTTATCTACAGCTTCACCGGCGCACCGGATGGGAGCCGGCCCTACGCTGGTGTTGCCTTTGATCAGGCTGGAAACCTCTATGGCACCACCTGGCTTGGAGGAGATCAGAACCTTGGGTCGATTTACGAACTGATGCCGTCCGGAGGCTCCTGGCAGGAGACAATCCTGCATTCTTTCCCGTCCTCGGGGTTTGTGTCTCCCTATGCCGGCGTGACACTTGATCAGGCAGGTAATCTCTACGGGGGCACGGCCGCAAACGGCAGCGCCAACCGAGAAACGATATATGGGCTGTCACCAGCCAACGGACGGTTTACCACCCTCAACAGGATCGGCAATAGTGTCTTGGCGGACCTGACCTTCGACAGCGCCGGTAATCTCTATGGGACGTTCTCCAGCGATACCTTTAGCGAATGCGGAGAAGTCTTTGAATTGAGTCCGCAAGGTGGCAACTGGATCTACACGACTCTCCATAGCTTTCAGGGCAGCGATGGATGCCAACCAGCGAGCACTGTGCTGATGGACGCCAACGGAAATCTGTTCGGCACGACTACGAAGGGCGGAACGTTTAACGATGGTGTCGTCTGGGAGATCACGCCGTAGTTGCCCCCAAGAGCTTTTGAGCTGTCGTAATATCGCCATCACTCATTGACCCGTGAAACGGCGAACAGAAGGCGCAAACTTGCGAGAACGCCTGTTCTCGACAGTTATCACAACAACACATCAAACCTGACGGGCAATCCGTTGCCAGCACCCGCGTCGGTGTAGCAGCGCTGACGACGTGACTGGCGATAAGGTTTGTTTGCAACTACGTCGAATGTGAGCAATTGTGACCAGACCTGGGCCTGACGAATTCGCTATGCTCGTCCGATAACCGCGAGCCAGTGGTAGTCTGCCTTTCTTGGCAAAGTTGATTCCCTCCATCTACTGCGACTGGCTCGAAGCTACTACATGGGGTTCCCTGATAGTGAGGGTGGCAAGTGCATTCGTCATACGGCTTCGAAATGGTCGAAGATTGTCTCTCCTGCAAGCTGTGTTCTGAGGGCTTTTTTTGCTATTTGCCGAAATCAGCTATGGAAGCCTTCCAATCCCTGAAGGTCAGTATTGCGTATCCGGTCGGCGCAACTCTGTTTGTAGAAGGGCAAGTATGCCGGGGCGTTTACATTCTTTGTAGAGGCCGGGTGAAATTGTCGGCTAATTCGAAGGACGGCCAGACCCTGATCTTGAAGATTGCCCGCGCCGGGGAAGTTTTAGGGTTGAGTTCAGCGGTCTCCGGAATTCCTTACCAAACAACCGCGGAAACCGGCCAACCCTGCCAACTAAACTTTGTTAAACGCGACGAGTTCCTCAAGTTTCTGACGGAACACGCCGATGCCTGCATGCACGCAGCAATCTACATGAGCCGTGAGTGCCAACAGGCGTACCAGCATCTCCGCTCATTCACGTCGAGCTCATCCTCTCAGCGCATTGCCCGCTTAATGATGGATTGGTCACACGAAGATTCCGGACTGGCCACAACGCACGGGATCAAGATTGCGTTGACCCACGATGAAATAGGCCAAATCATCGGCATGTCGCGGGAAACGGTTACCCGTACTCTCGCCACCTTTCGCAAGCAGCACATAGCGGAGCTTCATGGTTCCACTTTGCTGATTCAGAACATGGCGGCCATTCACAAGCTGGCCGGAACATAGAGTGACAGCGCATTCGCGCGCATGTTTTCGCGACAGATGAAGGAGCGGCCATGAACTCGGCCTTAATCACGATTGCTGTTCAACCCGCGCTCATATTGTGCATTGACGACGATGACATTGTGCTGCGGGTTAGAAAGCTTCTGCTCGGCAAGGAAGGCTACAACGTGATAACTGCGAACTCAGGTGAACAGGGGCTGGAGCTCTTCAAGCAGAATCCCGTCGGGTTGGTGATGGCCGACCATTTTCTCAGCGACCGGACAGGAACCGAGATCGCCAAAGAAATGAAGCAGCTGAAGCCGGAAGTCCCCATTTTCATCATCTCGGCTTCCATGGAGAAACCCGACGGCCTTGAGTTCGCGGATGGGTTCCTTGCTAAGGCCGGACCGCCGGAGCTACTGCTGGATGCCATCGCTCATTTGTTAGCCCATCGCGCTTCGAAATTGCCCGCCTGATGCCCGCTGGATTCTCGTTTATGGTCTGACGAAAGGTTGCAACAATACCTCTCATGGATGTGTGGATACAGTCTCGCGATCATGCCGAACCAGAAGAATTCGGCTACCGTTTCGTTTTCAATCTGCACGAAGCTAGCAGGATGAAAGAAAGAGATGCCCTGGAAGTGATCACGGGGGCAGGACGCGAATGGCCGCAATACGCCTGGGACTTGGTTTGTACGTCAGCAGACGATAAGTTCCTGGTAAAGGGACGGGAAAAATAAGGAAGCCACGACGCCAGCCGTGGCCGAAGGTGGACCAAATCATCCTGCTGATTCTTAGCGGACGAGATGAGGAGAGCACGCTCACCACTCGCCCCCCGCCAGCAGCAATTCTTGTTGAATAACGTGCGTGTGTGAAGTACTGTTCATCCCCCGGTTGGCAGAAAAACGCTGAACATTGTCCGTCGTGCCATCGTACTCATTGCTAATCTACGCGTCAGAAAAGCGGTCCTGCCTCGCTTAACCAATGAGGTGCATGATGAAACGCAGACAATTCCTGGAAGGTTCGGCGGCGTTCGGCGTGCTTGCCGCAGTTGCCGCCTGCACGCGCCATCAGGTTTCCGCTGGTTACGACTCACACAGCCAGCCAACCAGCAATGCGGCCGCTCAGCCGGTCACCAATCCACTCCCGCCGCCGGCGCACGGTACGATTCCGGTCGCCTTCGTCATCTCGGAAGGCACGGTGATGATCGATCTTGCCGGCCCGTGGGAGGTATTCAACGACGTGATGGTTCCTGCGCGCGGCGCGAGCATGGACGACCAGATGCCGTTTCACACCTACACCGTCGCCGAGAGCACCAAGCCGGTGGAATTTTCCGGCGGGATGAAGGTCATTCCTGACTTCACGTTCGCGAGTGCGCCGGCTCCGAGAGCAGTTGTCATACCCGCGCAGCAGGGGCAGAGCAGAGCGATGCTCGACTGGATTCGCACCGCGACGAAGACAACCGATGTCACCATGTCGGTGTGCACGGGCGCGTTTGTACTCGCGAGCACTGGATTGCTGTCCGGCAAAGAGGCGACCACCCATCACAGCTCGTACAAGACGCTGGCCATGAAATATCCGGACATCACGGTGAAGCGTGGGGCCCGGTTCGTCGAGGCCGGCAATCTTGCCACGTCGGGTGGTCTTTCGTCGGGAATCGATCTTGCTCTACGCGTGGTCGAGCGCTACTTCGGACGCAAGGTAGCCACCAGCACCGCGTACGAGATGGAGTACCAAGGGCAGGGATGGATGGACGCGAATTCCAATGCGGTCTATCTGCAGGCGGCTGTCTCGACCGACGGTCACCCGTTGTGTCCGGTCTGCGGGATGGAGGTTGACCCGGATACGGCGCCCAAGTCGGTCTACCAGGCGAAGACGTATTATTTCTGCTCGCGAGATCACAAGGCGGAATTCGATGCCGCACCAGAAAAATGGAAATAAGCCAAGGACGTTGGCCGCGCCCGAAGCAACGCGGCGAATCTTGTTAGTGGCCGCGCCGGACACCCAGATTCTGGACCTGGTGGGGCCTTTCCAGGTCTTTACTCGCGCCTCGGAAATTCTGGCGCGCCGCCGGCGAGACGCGCCGCCGCTTTATTCGCTGGAGGTGGTGACTATCGAAGGCGGCATGTTGCTCACCAGCTGCGGACTGCGACTGCAGCCGCATCGCACCTTCCGGCAGGTGCGGGGAGCGGTTGACACCGTGCTCATCGTCGGCGGATCGTGCTTTGAGGACGGCAAAGAAGACGCCGCCGTCGTGCAGTGGCTGCAACGCATCGCGCCGCAGCTGCGCCGCGTAGGGTCGATCTGTACCGGCGCGTTTCTTCTGGCGCGTGCCGGATTGCTGAACGGCCGCCGGGCTACCACCCACTGGAAATACTGCGAGCTGCTGAAGCGACGTTATCCTGATATCAAGATTGATCCCGACCCTATTTTTGTACGCGACGGAAACGTCTACACGTCGGCGGGGGTGACGGCGGGCATGGACATGGCGCTCGCGCTGGTGGAAGAAGATGCCGGTTCGATGCTGGCGCTGGAGGTGGCGCGCGAACTGGTGCTGTACTTGCGGCGTCCCGGCGGTCAGTCGCAGTTCAGCGCCGCGCTGAACCTGCAGGCCAGCGATCGGCAGCCCTTCCGCGAGTTGGGCGCGTGGGTGCTGGATCATCTCCGCCATGACCTGTCGGTGGACACTCTTGCGTCGCGGGTGGGCATGAGCGCCCGGAATTTCGCCCGTGTCTTTCGCAACGAGATGAACACCACTCCGGCAAAATTCGTCGAGAGCCTTCGCCTGGAAGCAGCCAGGCGCCGGCTGCAGGAAAGCCACGCCAGCCTTGAATCAGTGGCGGCCAGCTGTGGCTTTCGCAACTGCGACGCCATGCGTAGCACGTTCAGGCGTGTATTGCGGGTTGCGCCCGGCGAATATCGCTGGCGGTTTCAGGGCCGCCGGAACTGAGTGCGGCAGCCACGGTTCTCGAAACTGACTGTCTTCATCCCCCGCTTTCTATTGCACCGCAATCCATTTATTGTTGATGGTTCCCTGCGCATTTTTCTCGGACCGACGGAATGACTTCGAGTTTGCCCCCGGCCTATCGCCGTCAGCGTTTGTGCGTCGCCCTCGGCTTGCTTGCACTTGTGGTGACGGCCCTGCTGCGGGTTGCGGGTACGGCCCATGCGCAATCGTCTGATCAGCTGACGGTTTACTCTGCGCAGACAACGTATTCCATTCCGCTGATCGCCGCAGACGGGCAGCCGTACGCAGGGCTGGTGGACGCGCTGGAGCCGCTGGGTTCGATCGATGCTCGTCCCGATGGCAAGAAGTACAAGCTGCATTTCACGCCGCCGGGTGGGCGCGCCGTGGAGGCGCAGTTCAACGAGGGCAAGGAGAAGGGGAAGGTCGTTGGCGAGAACTTCAAGCTGCCGGCGAATTTTGTGCTGCAGAATGGGCGTGGCTATGTTCCGCTGAATGCGCTGCCGGACGTCTTGACCAAACTGCTGGGGAAGCCGGTGCAACTGCATGCCGCGGCGCGGCGGCTGTTTGTGGGCGATGTCGGAGTTCGCTTCACCCTGGAGCTGGACAAGAGCACGCCGCCTAAGCTGAACATCAGTTTTCCTTCGCCGGTGAATCCCTCGATCGCAACCGAGCCGGGGCGAGTGCGCTTCACGTTTCATCGCGAAGCTGTGATCTCCGGCGGCCAGGACAACTTCAAGTTCGACAATCCCACGATCACCGGCGCCAGTTTCTCCGAGCACGATGGAATTGCGGAACTCGACGTCGCGGCGACAGCGCCGCTGCTGGCTAACTTCGCCGATGGGGGCAAGACCATCATTGTCGCGGCCGCGCCGCCCCCTCCGCCGCCGGTGGCAACGCCGGCGCCGGCTCCCCAACAGCAAGCGCCTGCCCCGACGGCAACTGCGCCAAAGCCGCCGGCCGCGCCGCGATTTCTAGTGATCATCGATCCGGCGCATGGGGGCGCCGACAGCGGAGCGGCGATCACGCCCGCGCTGGTTGAGAAGGACGTTGTGCTGGCACTGGCGCGGCGGGTACAGCGGGAGCTGATTAATCACGGGATCATCACTGCAATGCTGCGCCAGACAGATGTGGCGATTTCGCTGGACCAGCGGGCGCTGACCAGCAATGCCGCGCGTCCCGCGCTGTATATCGCGCTGCACGCCGCGAACACGGGCCGAGGCGTTCACGTGTTCACGTCTCTGCTGCCGGCGGCGAACCTTTCGCGCACCGGCTTCCTGCCCTGGGACACGGCCCAGGCGGCGTTTCTGGATTTGAGCGGCGTGGCGGCGGGCTCGGTTGCCGCGGAGCTGGAGAACCGCAAGCTGCCGAACACAACACTGGTTGCGCCGCTGCGTCCGATGAACAACATCGCCGCGCCGGCGATTGCGATCGAGATCGCGCCTCCGGATGAGAAAGTCGACAACATTGCCGGCGCGCAATATCAGGAGCAGGTGGCGCAGGCGATCGCGGCCGGAGTGGCAGCCGTGCGCTCGAAGTTGCCGGAGGTGCGGCCGTGAGCCGGCGGTGGCTGGTCATCTTCGCGGTGCTGGCGCTGGCAGCGGTGGGGCTGGGCTTCTACGCCCTCCACCTGCGCCGAAAAGTGGCGCGCGATGCGCAGGTCGCGAGCGATCAGCAGATGGTGGCTCCTGTGGGAAACGGACCGCCTCAGCCGGTGACTTTGTATATCGCCAACGACAGCGACGGCACGCTGGGCAAAACGCAGGTCAGCGTCGTCCTGCCCGCCGAGCGCAGCGAGCGCGATCGCGCGGTGTTGCGTACACTGATGGGTCAGTATTTGAAGGCGGGCTCCACGCATCCCATCGGCGACGGTTCCGATGTGCGGCAGGTTTATCTGATGGGAGACGACACTGCGATTGTTGATATGAACTCGGCGTTCGCCGATGCGCATCCCTCGGGCGTGCTGGCCGAGGAGCTGACCGTGGCGTCGGTGGTGGTCACGCTGAACGCTAACGACAACAAGATTGCGCGGGTGAAGATTCTGGTCAATGGGCAGGAGCGCGACACGCTGGCCGGCCATGCGGACTTGCGGCGCTTCTACGAGGCCAGCAACATCGGGCAAGTGGTGAAGGATTTGCAGTGAGCTTACCGCGCATTGGCGTGTTCGACTCCGGAGTTGGCGGGCTCACGGTGCTGAAGGCGATGGCCGAGCAGCTGCCGGCGCACTACATCTATTTCGGCGACACGGCGCGGCTGCCGTACGGGACGAAATCGGCGGAAACAGTTGCGCGTTACACCATTGCCGCAACGCGCTTCCTCGAGGCGCAGAACATCGATCTGCTGGTGATTGCCTGCAACACGGCCACGGCGCTGGCGCTGGCGCAGATCAAAGACGCGGCGCATGTGCCGGTGGTCGGCGTGGTTGAGCCAGGTGCGGCGATGGCCGCCGAAGTTAGCAAGCAGCACGCGGCGATTGTGATTGCGACCGAGGCAACAGTCAGCAGCCATGCTTATCGCGACGCCCTGCAGCGGCACGGATTGCAGGCACTGGAGAAGGCGTGTCCGCTGTTCGTGCCGCTGGTGGAAGAGGGATGGATCGAGCATCCCGTGACCGAGCAGGTGGCGAAGATTTATCTGGGCGAGGCGACGGCGCAGGCGCCGGAGGGCGCCGATGTGCTGGTGCTGGCGTGTACGCACTACCCGCTGATAGCGCCGATGCTGCGGCGGATCGTGCCGGAGTCGATGGCCATTGTGGATTCGGCGGAGTCGACGGCGCGCGAGGTGAGGAAGATGATTGAAGGTAGCTCGGAGCTGCGGGCTGCGAGCTTCGAGCCGCGAGCGGCCAGCCTTCAAGACCCGATGTCATCGCGAACGAGCGAAGCGACGAGTCGAGGAACTGCTGTGGCTGCGACAGCGGCGCCGGCGGAACATCGCACGTTCCGTTTCTACGTGACCGATTCGACCGATAAATTCAAGCGGCTCGCAACGCGTTTCCTCGGCCGGCGGGTGGACAAGGTCGAGCACGTGGATTTGGGAGGATAGTTCCCACCATCGCCGGAAGCAGTGACAGCATTTCAATCTGTGGATGGGGTCCTTCGACTTGTGCGGCCAAAGTGAGGCCGCCTTAGCTCAGGATGACACCCTCGTTATAACGGAGTCGTTAACTGGCCACTGACAACTGACAACTGCTTATGATCTTTCGCTCCGATAATCGCTCGCCTGAACAGATGCGGCCGGTGAACATTGTGCCCGACTTCATCTCCACCGCCGAAGGCTCGTGCCTGATCGAGCTGGGCAACACGCGCGTCATCTGCACCGCCAGCATCGAGGACACGGTGCCACCGTTCCTGCGCAATAGCGGCAAGGGCTGGGTAACCAGCGAGTACGGCATGCTGCCGCGCGCTACGTTGACTCGCACTGCGCGCGAGGTAGTGAAGGGCCGCGCCGGGGGACGCACGCACGAAATCCAGCGGCTGATCGGGCGCTCCATCCGCGCCGTCACCAACCTGGACGATTTGGGCGAGCGCACCATTTTTCTCGATTGCGACGTGATCCAGGCCGATGGCGGCACGCGCACGGCTTCCATCACCGGCGCGTTCGTCGCCATGGGACTCGCAATGAGGCGCATGATCGACGCGGGCTCGCTGACGGTCGCGCCTATTCGCGATTACGTTGCTGCCATCAGTATTGGCATCGTCGATGGCGAGATCATGCTCGACCTCGCTTACGAAGAAGACTCGCGTGCCGACGTCGACATGAACGTAGTTGCCACCGGCAGCAAGAAACTCATCGAGGTACAGGCCACTGCCGAGCGGCGTCCTTTCGACGATGCCCAGCTGTCGAAGATGCTGACGCTGGCGCGGCAGGGAATTGAAGCGCTGGTACTGCGGCAGCAGGCCGTGCTGAGCGGCTTACCCTTACGCCAGTAGTGCGTCGCATTTGGGAATTCTTTTGGCGTTACAACCCCGCTCCGCCGCGCTAATCTGGTGGTTCTTCTCCCCGTTTGGCTAAGGCGATCCCATGGTTTGGTTTTCCCTCTTTTTCTTTCTCTCGGGCCTGTGCAGCATCGTGTACGAGTTGGTGTGGTTGCGCCTGGCGATGGCTAAATTTGGCGTGACCACGGCCCTGGTCTCGATCGTCTTGTCGGCCTTCATGGCCGGCCTGGGCGCCGGCTCGTGGCTGGCGGGAGTGCTGGTGCGGCGCTACGGCGAGCGCATGAAGTTTTCGCCACTGCGGATCTACGGCGCCATCGAGCTGGCCATTGGGTTCTCGGCCCTGGTGGTCCCGCTGGAACTGGAGTGGGGAAGCCGTTTGCTGGAGCACATGACCGGCTCGGTTTCGATCTCGTCCGGCATCTACTACATCCTTTCCGGCTGGTGGCTCGCGGTCACGCTGGTTCCATGGTGCGCGTGCATGGGGGCGACGATTCCGGTCGCGATGTTCGCCATCAGCAAGCATCCGCGGGGCGAGTCGCAGCGCTCGTTCAGCCTGCTCTATCTGGCGAATGTCGTGGGTGCCGTGGCTGGCGCGTGCGTAGCCCCTCTGCTGATTGAGCTGTACGGGTTTCATGGCACGCTGCGCGTGGGCGCAGGGCTGAACGCGTTGATTTTTGTTTCTGCTTTACTGGCTGCGGTGTGGCTTGGGAGATCGAGCAGCGCAGTCAAGGTTAACGCTCTCACTCGTCCGAAGGCCGCGGATGTGGGGCGCATCCACACCAACGCCGACAACTCCACGCTTCTGCTGCTCTTCACCACCGGGCTGACCACCATGGGGATGGAGGTCATCTGGATCCGGCTGTACACGGTGTTCATCGGCCCCGTGGTGTATTCCTTCGCTGCGATTCTGGCTGCTTATCTAACAGCTACGTTTATCGGCTCCAAGATCTACCGCATCTGGAGCCGCCGTCACGCGGGCGACAGCCGGCTGCTCTGGATTTCGCTGGCCTTCTTCGGCTTGGTGCCGCTGATTACGGCTGATCCCCGCCTGGTAACCCAGGGTCATTTTCTTCGCGTTTTTCTCGGCGTAGCCCCGTTTGCCGGGGTCATCGGTTTCCTTACCCCGATGCTGGTTGACCGCTGGTCGGGGGGCGATCCCGATCGCGCCGGACGAGCCTACGCGGTGAATGTTGTGGGATGCATTCTCGGGCCGCTGCTGGCGGGCTTCCTGCTGTTGCCTTTGTTGGGCGAGCGGGTCTCGATGCTTGTTCTGGTGCTGCCCTGGTTTGGCATGGCGATCTTCGGGAGCCGGAAAGAACATCGGCCGTTGCCGCTGGTGGCGACGGCTGCGATTCTCATTGCCGCGGTCACGGTATTTTTCTTTACCGACGACTACGAGGGAAGGTACAAGGACGCCATCATCTTGCGCGACAGTACGGCGACGGTCATCGCGACCGGAAGCGGCATGGGCAAGCAACTGCTGGTGAACGGCGTAGGCATGACGGTGTTGACTCCTCTGACCAAGCTGATGGCGCATCTTCCGTTGGCGCATCTGCACCATCCGCCGCGCAATGCGCTCATCATCTGCTTCGGCATGGGTACAAGCTTCCGTTCGGCGATGTCGTGGGACATTCCCGTAACCGCGGTGGAACTGGTTCCCAGCGTTCCCAAGCTGTTCACCTACTACCATCCTGACGGTGGACCGCTGCTGACCTCGCCCAATGCCCACATTGTCATCGATGACGGGCGGCGTTTTCTCGACCGCTCGGCGGAAAAGTTCGACGTCGTTATCGTCGACCCCCCTCCGCCCATTGATGCAGCGGGATCCAGCCTGCTTTATACGCGCGAGTTTCTGACGTTGATCAAAGACCACTTGAGCCCCGACGGTATTCTGCAACTGTGGTTCTTCAGCGGCGATGCTGCCGACAAGGCGGCAGAAGCACGCGCGATCACGGACGTTTTTCCCTATGTTCGCGCCTTCAAGTCGAATGGTGGACCGATGATCGCCGGCTATCTTCTGTTGGCCAGTAAACAACCGATACCGCACAGGACGGCCGAAGAGGCGCTGGTGCACATGCCTCCCGCAGCGGTCGCCGACATGCTGGAATGGGGGCCGGCGCGGACCGGGCAGCTCCAGTTGGCGTTTATTCTTTCGGGAGAGGTTTCGCCGGAGGACCTGATTGCTCTTTCTCCGGATACTCCGGAGATGGAAGACGATCGTCCTATCAACGAATACGATCGCCTGCGGCAGATGTTTGGGAAGAGAGTGGAAGCGGCCGCGCCCGCGCGGTAGCGCAAGCTTTCAGCCTTGCGTCCAGCACCGCTGAAAAAGGGCAGTTAGGGGGTTGAGATCGCCAATCTCAACCCCCTAACTATGTATTAATGGCAGCGCGGAAACGCGGGCCTGAAGGCCACGCTCTACGAGGCTGGTCGCCCACTCCGCAGCCCAATTTCTATTCCAGACCTCGCTGCTTCAACATCGGTTCGATGCTGGGCTTAGCTCCGCGCCAGGCCTCGTAGAGTTGTTCCAGGTCTTCGGTGTTGCCGCGCGAGAGCACCATCTGGCGGAAGCGATCGCCGTTGGCACGCGTTAAGCCGCCATGGTCCTCGAAGTTCTGATAGGCATCATCAGCCAGCATTTGAGTCCATAGGTAAGCGTAATAGCCGGCGGCGTAGTCGTTGCTCCAGATGTGCGCGAAATAACTGGAGCGATAGCGCGGCGGGACATAGCTGATCCACAGGTGGATTTTCTCCAGCGCCTGCTGCTCGAACTCATCCGACTGTTGCAGAGGAGCGCTGGCCGGAAGCAGATGCCAGCGCATATCGAGTTCGGCCGCGGCCAGGACTTCGGTAAAGTCATAACCCTTGTTGAACTTGTCGGACTTCTTAATTTTCTCCGCCAGCTCCGCAGGCATGGGCTCGCCGGTCTTGTAGTGCTTGGCATAGTGCTGAAAGACCGACGGGTATACGGCCCAATACTCATTGAACTGCGAGGGGAACTCGACGAAGTCACGTGCTGTCGCCGTCCCCGACAATGTGGGATATTCGACATTGGAGAACATTCCATGCAGCGCGTGCCCGAACTCGTGGAACATGGTCTTCACGTCGTCGGTGGTCAGCAGCGCAGGCTCACCTGGCGCCGGCTTGGCGAAGTTGGCGACGTTAGTCACCACGGGCTTGGTTCCCAGCAGCTTTGATTGCTCAACGAAGTTGCTCATCCAGGCGCCGCCCTGCTTGTTGTCGCGCTTGAAGTAGTCGCAATAGATCAGCGCCAGCGAACTGCCGTCGGGGTTGAAGACTTCGAAGACGCGGACTGTGGGCTCGTAAACCGGAAGGTCGTGGCGCTCCTTAAAGGTAATGCCGTAGAGCTGAGTGGCGGCGTAGAACACACCGTTCTGCAGAACGTTGTTCAGCTCGAAGTAAGGCTTTACCTGCTCCTCATCCAGGTCGTACTTCGCCTTGCGGACCTGCTCGGAGTAGAAGTCCCAGTCCCACGGTTGCAGCTTGAAGCCGCCGTTCTGTTTGTCGATGAGCGTCTGAATATCCTGCGCCTCGCTGGCGGCACGCGCCGTTGCCGGAGGAACCAGGGCATCCATGAACTTGACTGCGGCCTCCGGGGTGCGTGCCATCTGGTCTTCGAGAGTCCATGCGGCATAGTTGGGGAAGCCAAGCAGTTGGGCCTTCTGCGCGCGAAGTTGCGCCATCTTGGCGATGGTCGCGCGCGTGTCGTTGGCATCGTTATGCTCGGCCCGGTTCCAGGAGTTTTCGAAGATGGTCTGGCGAGTAGTGCGGTTGCTGAGCACCCCCAGATCAGGCTGCTGGGTGGTGTTCTGCAGAGGAACGACGAAGCCTCCCTCCTTGCGGGCGGCGGCGGCTTCGGCGGCAGCCTTCATCTGGGCGTCCTCGAAGCCTGCGAGGGAAGATTTGTCGGTGGTGACGAAGGCGCCGTTCTTGGTCGCCGCCAGCAACTTGTTATCGAAGTCGTCGCTCAGGGCCGCAAGCTCCTCGTTCAGCTTCTTCAACTGGACCTTGTCAGCTTCGCTCAGGTTGGCGCCGGCATGCACAAACTCCTTGTAAGTCCATTCCACCAGGCGCAGTTGCTCGGCGTTGAGCTGGAGCGAATTGCGCTGCTTGTATACCGCAGCCACGCGTTCAAAGAGCTTAGTGTCGAGAAAAATGGCATCGTGATGGGCTGCCAGCTTGGGCGCCTCGATGGAGCGCACATTCAGCAATGCAGGATTGCTGTTGGCTCCGACCACGCCGAAGAAAGGTTCGATCACCCGCACCAGCAACTGGCCGCTCTTTTCCAGCGGGACCAGCGTGTTGTCGAAGGTCGGCGGCGCGGGATTCGCGGTGATGGCGTGGATCTCTTCGATCTGCTGCGCCATGCCGGCTTCGATCGCGGGTTGGTAGTCATCGTCTTTGATCTTGTCGAATGGCGGCGCGTGAAAGGGCAGCGGGCTGGGCGCGTAAAAAGGGTTGTTGGGGCCAAACTGGGGGCCGGAGGCCTCCGCCGGAAGAGTGCTGGACGCAATAAGTACGCTCACAGCAAAGATTATAGTTCGCATGCAGACAGTGTAGCTGCTGGGGCCATGTGCAGCACGGTCTAATGAGATGAGCAGCGAAACTTCTCCTCAGTGTTTCTTGCTGGTGACGTTGAGTTGCACCGTGTTGCCGCTGGGGCTTTTGACCATCATGACTTTTTCCTTCGCGTCGAGTTGGGCGGGAAACTGCTTGCCCGGCGCCCAGCCCATGAAGTCGGTGATGGGGCCTTCCGCCTTGCAGATGTAGACCACGCCATTCATGCGCATGGCGATTTTGTAGTGGTCGGCGCTCTCCGCGTGCTGCTCGTTCTGGGCGACCTTCTCGAAGGAGACGACTTGGGCGGGTTGGAAGCCGTCGTCCTGGGCGTAGGCGAATAGTGCCGCAGCTATGGTGAGACAACAGGCTAAAGCGATCGAACGTGTCTTCATGGCGGACGTTCCTTTCTGGTGCGCAGAGCAGTATAGACGAGTGCCTGGCGGGTTTAGACTATTGTTCGTCGTATATACAAAATTGCTATGACGAGGAAAGCACGAGCAGTTTCGGCGAATGCAGCGAAATTTACCACCAAGCAAAAGCGAGAGTTGGCGGCCTTGGCTGCGCTGCCCGACAACCGCATCGATACGACCGATATTCCGGAGTTGCCGGCCAGCGCCTGGAAGGACGCGGTACGAGGCCGGTTTTATCGCCCGGTGAAGCAGGCGGTTTCGCTGCGTCTGGATGCCGATGTGGTCGCGTGGTTGAGAGAACCCGGCAAGGGATATCAGACGCGGGCGAATTACCTGCTTCGTCAGCAGATGCTGGCGGACCGGCGCAAGGCATGACGGCCCGCGGCTAGAGGATTATTTCTCAAAGCATTCGACAATGAAGTCGCTTGAGGCATTGGATGCTATACACGAAAGAGTTGATCCTGTTCTGTCTGGTCGCTGCGCTCCCGGCATTCGCTGTTGAGCCTCAGACCATCACCGTTAAGATTAGCAACCGTGTGCACGGAACGGTACGCTCCTTCGAGGTAGACATACCGGGAAGATCAACAGAACTGTTCTGCTTTGAAGAAATCGAGGGCTGTAACGACCTTCTGCCGGGAAGATACTCTATGGTTCCGTCCCCGACCGGCAAATATCAAGATTGCGATGATGTAGACATATATCCGTACGGGGCTGATCCTTCTAAGGTCAAGCCGCTTGGCACGTATGGCCTGCAGTGGCCCTAGTCGGTGGACCCAAACTGAGCTACTTTCGTTGACATACGGGGCTGGCATCGTCTATTCTTAATTCTTTCGCGGTCCTGCGTTTGCCCGCCTGAAGGTCTCTGCGCGTTCAGCGCCTGAACCGAGCGGCTCTTTCGCGGTTTCAAATCTGGGAGATTTTAACGATGTCAACGTATTTTCCCAAAGGGGAAATTGCGCGCAAGTGGTTTGTCATTGATGCCGATGGTGAGGTATTGGGGCGTCTGGCGACCCGTGTGGCGCGAATCCTCGCGGGCAAGGACAATCCACGCTACACGCCGTTTCTGGATACCGGCGACCACGTGATCGTGCTCAACGCCAGCAAGGTGCGGCTGACCGGGCTGAAGGCGGACGCCAAGGTCTATCATCGATATACGGGATATCCGGGCGGAATTCGCAGCGAAGAATTCAAGAAGCGGGTGAATCGCCGGCCGGAAAAGATTGTGGAAGACGCGATCGTCGGCATGTTGCCGCATACCAAGCTGGGCCGCGCGATGGCCGGCAAGCTCAAAGTCTATCGCGACGATAAGCACCCCCACTCGGCGCAGCAGCCGGAAGCGATCAAAGTCGCGCAGCGGGCATAGAAGAGGATATTGATTCGATGGCAGAACTGGTTCAGTACTACGGCACAGGACGGCGCAAGTCGAGCGTCGCGCGTGTATTTCTTCGCCCCGGCAGCGGCGATTTCACGGTCAACGGCAAGCCCTTTGACGAGCACTTCGTGACCGAAGCGCAGCGCATCATGGCGAAGTCGCCCTTTGTGCTGACGGAAACGTCGGCCACCTTCAATGTGATCTGCACGGTGAACGGCGGCGGCGTGAATGGGCAGGCGGGCGCGGTTCGCATGGGCATAGCCCGAGCGCTGCAGGAGTTCAATCCTGAACTGCGCGCCAAACTGAAGGCCGAAGGCTTTCTGCGTCGCGATGCCCGCGGCAAAGAGCGCAAAAAGTACGGACAGAAGGGCGCTCGCAAGCGGTTCCAGTTCTCGAAGAGATAAAGACGTTGTCAGTTGTCAGTTGTCAGCAGGCAATTGCGACGGCGTAACGGACAACCGGCAACTGACAACCGACAACTGACAACCGACAACGGCTTCTCGCCTTTTGGTTCCGGGGACGAGTGGGCAAGCAATGTCAACCGGAACGAATCCTTCCCGCAACTCACAAACTGAGACGGGGCGGGAAAAGCAATTCCGGCGAGAGCCGGGATGCAAGCCAACCGAGGAGGTAGCTTGGCAAATATCACCATGAAGGAGTTGCTCGAAGCGGGCGTTCACTTCGGGCACCAGACGAAGCGCTGGAATCCGAAGATGAAGGAGTACATCTTCGGCGAGCGCAACGGGATCTACATCATCGACCTGCAGAAGACGCTGAAGATGTTCAAAGAGGCGTCGAGGTTTGTCACCGAGCAGGTGGCCGACGGCAAGCTGGTGCTGTTCGTCGGCACCAAACGCCAGGCGCAGGACGCGATTGCCGAAGAGGCCACGCGCAGCGCCATGTTCTATGTGAACTCGCGCTGGCTGGGCGGGCTGCTCACCAATTGGGTGACGGTGCAGAAGTCGGTGAAGCGGCTGAAGGAGCTCGATGAGATGGCCACCGATGGCCGCTACGAGCTGCTGCCGAAGAAGGAAGTCATCAAGCTGGAGCGCGAGCGCAAGCACCTCCAGGCCAACCTTGCCGGCATCAAGAATTTGAATCGCCTGCCCGATTTGCTATTCGTGATCGACTCCAACAAAGAGCAGATCGCGGTGAAAGAAGCGCGCAAGCTGGGCATTCCGGTGGTTGCTGTTGTTGACACGAATTGCGATCCGACGGAAGTGGATTACGTAATCCCCGGCAACGACGATGCGCTGCGCGCGATCCGATTGTTCGCGTCGAAGATTGCTGACTCGGTGGTTGAGGGCGCGAATGCGGCCAACGATAAGCAGATGGCCGACGTCACCGCAGGCGTGCAGTACAGCGAAGCCGCAGAAGCTGCCGCGGCGAGTCCGGAGAGTGCCGAGGGAGAGGCGGTTCCGGAATCGACGATCGACGACTCCGAGGAAGTCAGCATGGAAGAAGTGCTGGGCCGGGGAGGCCGTCGCGCTGAGAACACCAGCGCATAATTTCTGATTGGATTGACGAGTGGTTTCCCAGCCCGCGCGTTGATCGAGCGCGGGCGGTCTTTTATAAGGACGCTTTTCGCTGTTCGCCTTTGGCTCTTCGCCAGAGCAGGCAATTGTTAACAGAGAAAAGTTCGATATCAATCAAAAATCGCGCTTCTACTTGTCTGGCGAGAAGCGAAGAGCGAAAGGCGAACAGCGAGGTTTCCCGAAAGATGAGCACTACTACCGTGAACATATCTGCCGCACAAGTAAAAGAGCTTCGCGACAAGACCAATGCTCCCATGATGGACTGCAAGAACGCCCTCACGGAAGCCAAAGGCGATGTGGAAGCTGCCATCGTCGTTCTCCGCAAGAAGGGCATTGCCACAGCCGCTAAGAAGGCGACACGCACCACCAGCGAAGGCTCGGTGGCCAGCTACATCCATGCCGGGGGCAAGATCGGCGTGCTGGTCGAAGTCAATTGCGAGAGCGATTTTGTCGCCCGCACCGACGATTTCAAGAACCTGGTGCATGACGTTGCCATGCACATTGCCGCGACCGATCCACGCTACATCCGCAAGGAAGATGTCACTCCCGAAGCTTTCGAGAAGGAGAAGGACATCTATCGCGCGCAGGCGGCGCAGACCGGCAAGCCGGCCCCGGTGATCGAGAAGATCGTTGAGGGCAAGATGTCGAAGTTCTACGAAGAGGTCTGCCTGTACGAGCAGCCCTTCATCAAGGACCAGACCATCACCGTGTCGCAGCTCATCGCCACGGTCATCGGCAAGCTGGGCGAGAACATCTCGATCAAGCGCTTTGCCCGCTTCAAGGTGGGCGATGTGGGCGAGACTATCGCCATCAGCAAGGCCGGCGACCAACCGGGCGAGTAAACGACGACATCGGTAAGCGAAACGCAGGGCGGGAGCAATCCCGCCCTTTTGATTCAACTGCGAACCTTGACACGCCAATTTGGCGCCTCTAACCTGAATCCATGGAAGTCAACCTGAGCCCCGAGCAGTCCTCCAGGCTAGCTCAACTTGCCCGCGAACGAGGGCGCGAGCCGCACCTGCTCGCCGAGGAAGCGATTACCCGATATCTGGAGGAAGAAGACCTCTTTATCGAAGCTGTAAAGCTTGGGGAAGCACAGCTAGAGAGGGGCGAATACCTCACGCACGAAGAGGTAGGGAACCGCGTTCAGCGGATGTTTAAGTCCTGATGGAGATCCGCTGGTCGCCGCGGGCAGCTGAAGACCTCGAACGCATCTTTCATCGCATAGACAAGAACAATCCCGACGCCGCCCGCAAGGTCATCACGACCATTTAGCGGCCTGCCGTATATCGTGGTGTACCAGGTCAAAGCGGAGGCAGTCGAGATTTCCCGCGTTTTCCACGCGGCCCAAGACTGGCCTTAGGCAGAACCCTATCCCTTCACCGCCTCCAGAAACGCCGCCCCAAACTTCTCCAGCTTGTATTCGCCGATGCCTCGAATGCGGGCCAGCGCATCCAGGGTTTGCGGGGCGGAGCGCGCGAGCTCGCGCAGCACCGAATCGTGAGCGACCCAAAAGGCGACCTGCTTATTCGCTCGCGCCAGTTCCAGACGCACCGTTTTGAGGCGTAGATAGCGAGCTGCCGCGGCCGGATCGAGCGGGCTCGCATCTGGCATTTCCGGCTTCGCTTTGACGCGCTTCCTGCTCCGCGGTGTCGCACTTGCATCATGCGGTACGGAGCGAACGTCGCCGCGGCAGACGTCGCAGGTGCAATTTGTCACCTCGGAAGTGTCGCCGAAGTAATCGAGGATAGCGCGGCGGCGGCAGCGGCGGGCATAGGCATACTGGAACATGCGCTCCAGTTTTTGGCGCGCGTGTGCCTGCAGAAGTTCCACCTGCGGCGCGGCGAGAGCGGAGTTGTTATCGCCGATTTTGTCGATGAAGAATTCCTGCGTATGCCGGTCCACCAGGCTGACGTATAGAACGCACTGCGCGGGCCGCGCATCGCGCCCGGCGCGGCCGGCCTCCTGATAGTAGGCTTCCAGGCTGGACGGAATGTTGTAGTGAACCACGAAGCGAATATCCGGCTTGTTGATGCCCATGCCAAAGGCGTTGGTCGCGACCACCACCGCATCGGCGTTGGCCATGAACTCGTGCTGCGCCTGCTTGCGCGACTCGTTGTCCATGCCGGCGTGATACGCGCGTATCGTCCGTTGCGGCAGGCTCTGATGCAGAAACGCGGCCAGATACTCGACCTTCTTGCGCGTGGCGCAGTAGACGATCCCGCTGCCGGCTTGCTTGGATAGGCCGCGCAGCAGGGACTGGTCTTTTTCTGCTTCGTAATCGATACGTCGGCACGCATAAACAAGGTTGGGACGGTCGAACCCGGTGACGTGCAGCTTGGGGCTGCGCAGTTTCAGCATGCGCACAATGTCGTTGCGCACCTCGGGAGTCGCGGTCGCGGTGAGCGCGATGGTTGCCGGCGACCCCAGCTGCTCCCGCACCTCGGCCAGGCGCATGTACTCGGGACGGAAGTCGTGTCCCCAGAAGCTGAGGCAGTGGGCCTCATCGACGACCAACAGTTTGGTTTGAAGTAGGGGCAGCAGGCGCTGGAATGACGGCGCCGCAAAGCGCTCCGGCGCGAGATAGAGCAGGCCGGCGAAGCCCTGCTTCAGCCGGTTCAGTACTTGCGACTGCTCGTGCGACTCCTGCGAGCTGTTCAGCAGCATCACGGGGACGCCGAGCTCCTGTAACTGGCGCACCTGGTCCGCCATCAGAGAGATCAATGGCGAAACCACCATTGTCAGGCCTTTGAGGAGCAGCGCGGGAAGCTGGAAGCAGAGGCTCTTACCGGCGCCCGTAGGCATGACGCAAACCACGTCGCTGCCGCTTAATACATCGTCGATGGCCTCGCGCTGGTGAGGGCGGAACCGCTCCAGCCGGAAGACCCGTTGCAAGAAGTCGTCGAGGTTGGTGACGGAATCCAAACTCTCACTGTATCGCAGCCGGCGCTTGGGGAGGCACGGAAAGTGTCACCGCAGCCAGCGACTCTGCTCCTGCTTCCCAGGTTGGGAGCGAGCGTCCATTTTTTCGCCGGGAGCTGCGTTTTACGGCCTCCTGCTACACTGAATATCAAGTCTCCGCAGGTACTTTTGGCGCATGAACGCTCCTGTCTATAAGCGTATTCTTCTGAAGATTTCCGGCGAGGCCTTGGCTGCCGGCCAGGGTTTCGGAGTCGACAACCAGCGCGTGCATGAAATTGCCGCCGAGCTTGCCGAAGTACATCGTCTCGGCATCGAGGTCGCCATCGTAGTTGGCGGCGGCAACTTCTTCCGCGGCGTAGCCGAGCAGGCCAAGCTCATGGACCGCGTCTCTGCCGATCACATGGGCATGCTGGCTACGGTGATCAACGCTCTTGCGCTGCAGGACGCGCTGGAGAAGCAGGATATCTTCACGCGAGTGATGAGCGCCCTTGAAATGAATCAGGTGGCTGAGCCGTTTATCCGCCGTCGCGCCATGCGCCATCTGGAGAAGGGGCGCGTTGTGGTCTTCGCCGGAGGCACGGGCAATCCGTATTTTTCGACCGACACCGCAGCCTCGTTGCGGGCCATGGAAATCAAAGCTGACGTCATCCTGAAGGCAACCAAGGTGGACGGCATTTACACCGATGACCCGGTGCTGGTGAAGGACGCCACCATGTTCGACCAGATCAGCTATATGGAAGTCCTAAGGCGCGGCTTGCGGGTGATGGATGCGACCGCGATCGCCCTGTGTCGCGAAAATAACCTTCCCATCGTGATTTTCAATCTCAATCAACGCGGCAATATTCATCGCGTGGTCATGGGCGAGCGGGTGGGCTCACTGGTGAATCAGGGCTGACGCGGCTCGCGTCCGCCTAACATCAGCGGGAAAAACCAGCAGCTACCCTCGAATTCCGGAACGGCTGCTGGTAGTAGCGTTACAATCGACGACGTTCCCCGCTGAGCACGGGTATGGCTGAGCCAGTTTACAGGCCATCGCAGGCGGTCCCGATTTCTGGGGTTTACCGGGTTGAGCATGATGGGCACCGGGACGCCCACGAAGCGACCTTGCGGCGAGGCGAAGTATTCCCATCCTGTAGTGTGTGCGGTAACGGAGTGCGGTTCCGGTTGAAACACCATGCCAGTGACATCACTGGTGACAAAGACTTCCCGCCAGTCGGCTAGCGAAAGACCCTGCCCATCCGCTATAAAGCGCCGAAGCTCCGACTGACTCTTCCCAAAGTCAGCGATTTGCGCTAAGTTTCTACCAAACAGAAAGCAAATGAACTGACGGGGTAAAGCTAATGGCAATACCCGTGCGTTTCTCCATGGCACGACTTGGTTCTGGCGGCAAGCTCAAAACCTCGACTCGAAGGTTTGCCCTGCAGGCGGCCGTCGAGACTCCCGGACACAGTGGCAATCCGCGGAGCAGCCGCCGATATCGTGCCGGCGATACGGTCCGGCAGTCGGGTATCTACGAAGTGATTCACGACCGCGATCATCGCGAGGTGCACGACGTGGTGATGATCAGCGGCGAGCACTTTCCCGATTGCGAAACCTGCAAGGAAAAGGTCCGCTTCCGGCTGGTTCGCACCGCGCCCTACATTTTTCAAGACGAGGATTTTGAAGAGGACGCCTAGCGCTCTCGCCAGTTGCCGGTGAAGCGGAGCGCGTTGCGTTAGCCTGGTTGTCATCGGGCTGCGGTAGTCATGACGTTGACTACTGCAGCCTTGTACGCGCGAACTGCGAGAGATGCGGTTGCTACGATGCCAGCCGCTGTGAAAGATTGACGGCGCGCTTTGGGCCGCGTTTGCGTATGAGCAGCACGCGAATCCGTTCCAATAGTTCCATGGGAGCGAATTCGCCTTTTGGCAGCCACGCGTCGGCCACGTGGTCCTCGCCGCAACAGCTGACGGACCCGGAGAACAGCAGCGCCGGAGTTTCCGGCGAGATGGCCTTCAGTTGATCGATCAGGCGAGCACCGTTGATTTTAGGCATCATCAGGTCGGTGATCACGAGGTCGATGCCGCCGAGTTTCATCATTTCCACGGCGCATTCCGGGTCGGAGCAGGTAAGCACGCGGTATCCGCGCGTTTCTAGTAATACTTTGCGAATGGAGAGAGAACGTTCGTCATCGTCAACACAGAGGATCGTCCGTTTTGGTTTCATATACCCCCGCTATTCTTGCTCAGCACCGCATCCGGGCAAACCTGTAAGCCGGAGCACTTGGCCAGTTGCTGAGTTATTTTCTTTGTACGCCAGAGTAAGTGAGCGTGATGGCGATAGTACGACCGCCGCATCACGCGCACAAGTATTGCAAAGATCAATTACGCAGAGGAGTTTTCAGAAAGTTCGAGCTAGGAAAAGAGCACCGGGCGAGGTGATGCATCACGCTGCAGAAGCGCTCGGAGTGTTGTGGGACGCGGCTTTTCTGCGTGCACAAGATATCCTCAGCAAAGTCACATCGTAACTTCTCCGTCAATCACATGCACCACGTTACCTCCGACGCGAACATTCGTAACACCGTCGGGCGACTTAGCGGCGCGAATGTGGATGAAACTGGGGCGACGAATTTCGAGACCTTGCTCAATCAGTCCTTGTGTGTCCGGAGCGAGCACGCCATTCTGCACCGCCCATGCGGTGCAACATCCGGCGGCTGAGCCGGTCGCTGGATCTTCGCCGTTGTAGAAGATCATGCGCGCGTGCAGCGTGGCGCCCGGGGTCACCGTTTCGCGGCATACAAAATAGAAAAACGCCGGCGAGCTGATGGTAGCGAGGTAGGGGGCCATCTGGCTCCAGCCAATGGCGAAATTCCGCAAGGTCTTCAGAGAACGAAACGGGACGATGGTGAAAGGCATGCCCGTGGAGACGGTCTGAATCGGCAGACTCTCGTCAAGTTCGCTTACCGGGACGCCGAGCACGCCGGCGATGAGATCGTGTGCGTGGGTACGGCCGAACTGTGGCTCGGCTTGGCGCATCTCGCCGAATAGCAATCCGTCGCGCCGCTCGAAGCTCACCGGTATCTTGCCGACCTTCAGATCAAGCAGGACTTGCGCGGCGCCAGACTGTTGCTGCAGATACCACGAGGTCCCCAGCGTGGGATGGCCCGCGAAAGGGAGCTCCTCGTTGACGGTGAAGATCCGTACCTTATGCCCGGCGGAGCGTTCGGTCGCCGCCTCTCGCGGAAGGATGAAAGTCGTCTCCGCAAGGTTCATCTCGCGGGCCAGTCTTTGCATCTCGTCATCCGTGAGACCCCGCGCATCGGTGAAGACAGCAAGCTGGTTCCCTTCCAGCGGTCGCGAGGTGAATACGTCGAGGTGAACGAAATGGAATTTGCGCGTCGTCATGGCATGGCTCCGTATGGAAAAAAGCGAACCGGGTGGCACTCCCTCGCGCGATTGCCTGGAGCGATAGCCCGGAATTCTGCTGCAACAATAATCTTGTGTGCTTCGTCGTTTGCTGTAATCCTTAGATTTCAGCCGGTGCTCGCCGATTCAGGAGGATGTATGAGCGAAGCCAAAATGCCCCGCATCAATGAAGTCGCGCCCGATTTCGAGGCCAAGACGACGCATGGGGTCATAAAGCTGAGCGACATCACCTCGAAAGGTAAATGGGTGGTGCTGTTTTCACATCCTGCCGATTTCACGCCCGTGTGCACGACCGAGTTCATCGAGTTCTCCAAGCGGTATAGCGATTTCGTACGGCGCAACGCGCAACTGCTGGGCAACTCGGTTGATAGTGTCTACTCGCATATCGCCTGGGTACGGAATATCGAGCACAACTTCGGAGTGAAGGTGCCGTTCCCGGTCATCGCCGATCTCGACCAGAAGGTTGCGCGGGCCTTTGGTATGGTGCACGAAGCGGTCAGCGATACGGCCACCATTCGAGCGGTGTTCATCATCGATCCCCGGAACGTAATTCGCGCGATGATTTATTACCCGATGTCGCTGGGCCGCAATGTCGATGAGATCTTGCGCATTGTGGAGGCGCTGCAAACCTCCGATGCCAACGCTTGTTCTACGCCAGCCAACTGGCAGCCGGGCGATTCCGTGATCGTACCTGCACCAACCACGCAGGCCGACGCCGAGAAGCGAGTGGCTGCCGGTGCCGAGTTCGAGGTGAGCGACTGGTATCTGTCGAAGAAGAAGCTGGCTCCGACGGCGAACAACTAGCGCAGGCTCGGCGCTTGTCATTTTCACTGCGGAAGCGAAGGGGGTCCGGTGACTCTCCCGGTCTTCAAAACCGGCGATTGGCATCTTCGATGTCAATGGTGCGTTCGACTCGCACACGCTTCCGCCAATTTTCAATGGCTTGACGGCCACGTAGATCGGCGCGCCAACCTGCACCGGAGATTTCGCGATTCGACTCACTTCCCAGACAGAGAGTTAGCGAACCATCGACTTTGTTTCGCATCTGCTGCCCCGAGTGCCTTTAGGCATTTGTCGCCTTCCTGATATATCTGGCGCGGTGCAGATTTAAAGCTTACGGCCACTGCGAAGGATTCTCGCGGTGGCCGGCTGGAGTTGTTGGGCTACTTGCTCGCGGAGTCGGTGTCCGTATTACCAGGGAAAGGCAGACGCAGCGTCAGCAGAAAATCGACCACCGCCTGTTGGTCAGCGGCCGACAGCTTCTCAAAGGCGTCGACCACGGGCGCCGCTTCGCTACCGCTGCAGGTTGCGCTGTCACCATGCATCAGGATGGCGTCCCGCAAGGTAAGAGCGCGACCGTCGTGCAGCCACGGTCCGGTATCGGCGACACCCCATATCGGGCGCGTCAGATACTCTCGCGGCGACGTGGTGATGTTCGCGACATCGGTCCCCTGTGCGGGCAACGGAGGCGCTGGGTCCGTGAGGCATGGCCCCATGTCGTGGCGCTTCAAGTCGCTGAACAGCGGCACATCAATTGAGCCGTCGCCATTGGCGGGCAGGCGCGGTAACTGGAAGGCGGTGACGTCCGCAGCCTGAACGCTGAGCGGAATGACGTAATCCTGTCCTACGACTGACGCCGGCGCAGCGGTAAGCGATGAGCTGCGAACAGCCCTCGTCTGCTCCGGTCCCAGCGCCGCACGCAGCTTTTGAATGCTCTGCGCGATCTGACTCTCCGCGCTGAAAGCCTCAAGATTGTACGCGGGCTCTTTCTGCAAAAGCTTCTTGTTCTCCTCGTAGCGTCGTACGATCGACAACTGCTGCGACGAGACCAGCGGACTGACTAGCGCGCCAGGGTTCTTGTAGATATTGGCAGCCTCGTAGGCCGAGATAGCCTCGGTGGGACACGCCGCATCGCGCTTTGGCTTGCCGGCGGGGCAAGAGGCCGGACTAATCGGCCAGGTGGCGTCGTTCTGCGGGTCGATGCCTGCCGCCGTCTCATTCACCGGATTAGTGGGCCACTCCACGTACATATTCGGGGTCACCAACTTGAGCGGGCCGACGTGACAGTTCGCGCACATCTTCTGATAAAGGCCGCCCACCGATTTGTCGCCCATAAAAATCTGCTGGCCGCGTTGCTCGGAAAACGTGGTGAGCGGTAATTGGATCGGCGGCCGCGTCATTCCCACGAAGGACACCATCGCCGTCACCTGGCCGATAGTCACCTCGGGGCCCGTGGCCGGCGTGCCTTTGCCGTCCATATCACAGTCGCACAACCCGACCTTCTCGAACGCCTGCATGCTGAAGTGGAAGTCCAGCGCGTCGCGCACGAAATGGCGAAGGCCGGAGGCTACACCCTTCCACTGCATAGGGCGCACCACAAGATCGCACGAGACACCCTGGAGCTTGGTCAGGTCGTCCTTGAAGTTGGCTTCTCCGCCAATGTATTTTGGATTCTTGAGGCCCGCCTGGCAGGTCTTTGCCGACGCAATGATCTTCGCTGGTGTGTTGGGCGCATAGGTTGTAACGAAGTTCCCGAACGGGACGCCCTTCGCGCTCAGCGATTGGGTGTACGGCTTTCCGGGCTGCTTCATGGCCTTCAATCGCGCCGCATCCCGCTGCAGAAAGAGTTCGAGCGTCATCTCCTCCGCTACAGCCTGTTGGTATCCGCTGCCGAAGACCGCCGGCGGGTTTCGGATGAACAGCGTCTGCTGGCTCGGGTACAACGGGTTGATGAAAGCGTTGCTGTTGCTTCCAGCCGATCCCGCGGCACCGTAGGGCTTGCGGATCATCGCGCCGCGCTGGTCAACGACGTAGCTGCCGGTGGAGTTATGGCATTCGAAGCAGCTCTGCGAGTCGAGTCCGTTCAAGCGCAGATATGGATAGGACGGGTTGTGCGGATTGAAGGCATGCCGCTGCGCCGAACGCGGTCCCTTCGGACCCTCCCCGTACCCGTCCCCTGTTTTTGTGACAGGGTCGTACGGCTGGAAGGGTGTGGTCCAGAAATCACCGCCGGAGTTCAGTACGTCCTTCAGGCTGTATGCGCAGGTCTTGTCGGTCGCAACCATGCAATTCTGCAGCAGCTTGTTCTGGTCGATGTCGATCGCCGGCTGGAAAACCGGCGATTGGGCCATCCCAATGCTTAAGGCCAAGCATGCGAACAGCAGCAAAAGAGTTCGGCGCCCTTGGTGTGATGAGTCGTTCACCTTGGCATATCTCCTTTCGCGAAGGAACAGATTCAGCTTCGTGTAGCACCCGCGCGACCTCGGTTCACGACTCTGGGTTCAGATACTCCGCCGAGCGCGTTTCAGGGGGCGCGGATCGCGACCTACGGGCCCGGAGGCCTCTGTGGATTTACCGGGGCATACTCGAAACTCGGGCCGGCATTTTCGCCGTCTTTGAACGGAGTGGTCATCATTTCCAGGGCCAATTCCCGCAGCGAATGCATGAGTGGAATCGCCACTCCCAACCGTTCCGGATGCCCATTGAACGTTACATGCAGGCACTTCAGTAAGCTGGTGTAGGCGTAGTTGAAGTTGTTATTCAGGTAATGTGCCTGGGTATCCTTGGGATAATCCGATTGCTTGGGGTTGGCGATCACCGGAAGCACCGCCTCTTCGTCCAAGGGAATCACGGGCCCGTCATAACGGTATCTCTTGTCAGGTGGTAAATCCGGCGGAGGATCGGGGACGAGCCTTAAGTGATGGCCATGATAGATTTCTGCGAATCTATAGTAGTGCGCAAATTCATCCTCTCCGTCTTCAGGAGTAGTCGTGGTGCCCTCGCCTTGTTGCTTGATGATAGTAATTGCGTTGCGCGCGGTCTCCACGTCGTGTATCGGAAACAGCTCTTTCGATGAGAAGCCGAAGCCGGTTGCCTGCTTTTTGACGTCACCTGTGAAGATCCCATCTCCGGCGTTTTCAATTTGCTTGCTGATCTCGGTGTAGTACTCGCCAATGGTGAGTCGGGTTGCGGCTAGTTCGGCCGTCGGGAAGTTCAGCGGGTGTTCAGGTTCTTCAATCACCATGAAGGTATTGAAGACATGTTCCTTGGAGAAGCGCCGCAGGTGCACCACCAGGTTTGCTTCCACGCCTCCCGGGAGATGGCCCGGGAACTGCGGAAGAAAGTCTGGTTTGTCGATCTTTGGGTGTCCATCAATGGCATTCATGATGTTGCATGCGATAGCAAAGTGCAACATCTCTTCCATAATCACGGACAGAATGATTTGTGCAATCTCGGGATTACGGTTTCCCAGCGAGTAGAGGGAATACAGGTACGTCGGGATAGTTGCATGCTCTAGTTCAATAGCGCGTTGCAGAGCACTTTTCAACCCGCCCGGCCCATGAAGTTCGTCGAGGAGGCTAGTGTCGAGGAGAATCACAAATATGCCTTTCGCTTTATCGTTTGAACCGCTTTAGCTGAGTCGCGCGGACCCGTGCGATGAAGGCCAGTTTGCCGCCTGGTTTTTCCGGAGGCGCAGGAGTAATACCCGCAGCCTCTGCCGCCTCGGCAACGGTCGAGACCGGCGGAGGCACGAGGCCGAGCAGCGGTTTGCCATCCGGCCCCGGATTCTGCAGCCACTGCAAGATCGCTTTTCGCTTTGAAGCCGAAAGATCGCGGGTTATCGGCATGGAATTGGGATCATTAACCGCAAGGCCAAACGCAGCTTGCAACGGAATAACGTTTTCGCAAATCGACTCGTAACTGGAAAGATCCAGGAAGCGGTCCATGATGGGATATAGGTTTGCGTATTGCTGAAAGACTGGCTGTAGACAACCGTACCAAACCGGCGGATCAGCCACGAACTCATCCCACAGCAGGAAACTCACGAACTCCGCCGGATTAAACGGATACCCCATTGCCGGCGGAAGGGTGTCGACCAAGACGGGCCGAATTCCATAGACCTGGCCATCAATGTAGCCACGCGGATTCTGCGGGTCCTGGGCACTCACTTTCAACGAGGTGCGGCCATTGCTATCCGTTTTCGACAGCATTGAAAACTGCAAGCCGTTAGCAGGCACGCCCACCGCGGGCCCACCCCCTATCTGTGTGTCGTCAAAATAAGAAACGATGGTTGCATCGGCATACGGCCGGCCTAAGACACTTGCGTAAATCTGGATCTCAGCCGCTTCGCCGGGATTCAGCCGATATACAAACTGGTCGGCGCGGGCATAGAAGCCGCCCGGTGACTCCCAAATCGCGGGGCTGGAGTTCGAACTTCCATCGGTCAGCATGATTACCAGTTGATTCTGCGCGATGGCTTTCAACTCGTCTGGCGTGAGCTTCCGGCTCGCCGGAAGCACCACCACCCCCCCGGTCTGCTCATACCAGTTGCTAGCCTGGTAATTCACGTTGCCCAGAGGCTGGAGATACGGCAATCCATTCGAATCCGTGGACTCGCAGGCCAGTGAAAGTGTGCCCAAATTCGAGAAAGGCCCGCCACACGTAACAGTCGGCAGTGAGTTGCCCAGGTCCAGAAAGATCTTCCCCGCCTTCTCATTTACCACCGCATCGCAGAAGTTAATCTTCCCGGCAGGATTAAAGAAAGTGAGGCCCGGTAACCCCGTAGTCATAAAGTGGCGGCCAACCACGAAGTGTTTCGGTTCCGTCGCCGTTGCCGGCCCAATAGTTCCCGCAACGCGCCCAAGAGTGAAAGTCGGCGATTTAAACTCGTCGTCAAACGCGTCCACGTTGAATTTGATCGAGAGCAGGCCGTCGCTGGCCGCCGCACGAAGCGCCAATAGAAAGGGCGATTTTTCAATCGCCCCCCATTCAATCTCTTTCAACACGGACTGATACATGGCGCCGCCGCTCTTGTCCCCGGCACCGCTGGGCCAGCGAAACCACAAATTCATGAACGCCGCAGTTTCATATTTCGCGGTCATCAAGGTGTTGCCGGCGGCATCAGCAATACGAATCGTCAGACCCCAAATCTCGGATACACCCTGCTGCGCGGGATCCAGGTCTACCAGCTTCGCCGCAACCGTCAGGTCAGAATCGGCGATAGAGCATTGCAAGACTGGATCGTCCGCGGCTGCGTGCTTATCGACATCCAGCCAAGCGGAGGTGATTTTGCAGCCGATCATCCTCCAATTGGCATCGCCCCTCGGATTCCACCATCCCTTGGTAGGGCCTCTTTCCTGATACTCCTTCTTGAAGGTGGCGTTGTTGAAATGCAGCGGATCGTTGTTCACCGTCGATACGGCAGCTTGGAACTTTCCGTAGAAATGGAAGCGTAGTGGATTGAGATAGCTCATAGTTGTCTCGTCGTAGCGCTATTCTGGCTCTCGAAACCTGCGTCCACTCTGCGTTGTATCTGCGGGGCTCAGCAAGATTTCTTGCACGTGCTTGGGAAGCTCACTCAACGACGCCAGGCGTGCGGCAGGCGAAAGATTGCTGTAGTACTGCCACAGCGGCAAAGCTTTGAAGGTCATGTTCATGTCGTAATCCAGCGCCGTCGCCCCTGCATTCTGAGGAACGTTGCCCGGTCGGTCCTGGAACCAGTCACTCCATGGAGGCGAGCCGGGCGCATGTATGTTGCTCAACGAGAGCGCCGGGACCGGGGGTGTTTTAATCGGCCACTCCGCCGTCCCGTGACAACTCATGCAGCTTGAAATGCTCGCCCTCGGCAGCAATTGGCCATTCGCAATATTGTTTTCCGAGACCGCTTCGTCATTAGGACCCGAAAGCCGTCCGCCCCAGCCTAAGGTTTCCACGGAGTAAAGCGGCGCCAAAGGATTGACGACACTCTCTTGCAATGCCGCATTCGGAGTTACTACTGAATTCAAATTCGGGTCGTTACCCCACATCGCTCCCATCGGTACCATCCGATCCCAGGCGTCTCCCGGTACCGACTTGTCGTACACCAGTGTCGCAAATACCCAACCCGTATTGGGGGACGTCTTAGTATCCTTGACGATAATGTCGAATTGGAAGAAGGCTGCCTTTACAACCTTCTTCGGTGCGTCGGGAATGGGAGGCCCGTTTGGGTTCGGCACTGGTGGAAACAGATCCCAGGTCTGCGCTCCTTCCATCGGAGACCAATAATTGGCGGTCGCGTCGGTCAGCGCCAGCTTGATAATGATTGCGCCTTCTTTGAATTGCGCATCCTTGAGATTTGGTGCCGTAGCGGTCTTGTCCCAGATCTGTCCAAGCGTATAGCCGGCAACGTTGTTGTAATAAACCAGAACGTAGTCGGTCATCACATTTTTGCGCATGTTGGAAAGCGGAAACGAAGTGGGGTCAAACTGTGTCCCCGCGAAAGTGCCATGGATGGGGTCGCGTAGCGCAAAAAGCCAGGGCAGGTTATACCACCCTCTCTCTTCGGCATTCCAATGCGCGTAATCCAGGATGAGAGTTCGCATATCCGGCCCGATGTAGTCTTTCACCGCTTGCACGTAAGCGATGGCATTCTCAGCTGAAATCGGTTTGCCCTGCAGGGCTTTAATCCAGGGCGGGTCGCTATCTATCTTGGGTGGTTCGGTTGGGTAGTTATAGCTGAGCTTAAAAACTTGGCCAGTGTACCCGGGGGGAGGCTGCCAACTGGAATTTGCCCACGGATTAACTCCGCTAAGAATCTGGGCCAGAGCGGCAATGGCGCAGAGAACGAATGCAATTACCACGACTATCTTACGGAATTGCTTAGCCATTGTGACTAAACCTCCTGCGGTTATGGGTCGCGACGCGGCCAGTGCGACAGCTTGCAAGTAGGAGCGAGAAGCCTAGTCTTTTGATATGTCGCGGGATGCTACAGAATTACCTGGAATAAGTCAAACAAAATCTTAATGGAGGCGTCGAATATGTTGCGGTTTCTTGCTCTAAGTAAGAAAAACGCCACTGGGTCTTCTAAGCAGCATCCACTCACCTCGAGCGCCCGGATCGCTGGGAAACCTCGCAAGGCTGAATGACTTGTCCGAGCAATCGCTTCAGGGCGCAGCGATTTCTAGCTCATTAGTGTCCCGGCACGGAAGTCTAGCCTCCTCTGTGAAGTCGGCAGTCATCAGCATGAAAAAAGCTCAGAAGCGCAGGCTGTTCGCGTGTATAGTGTTGGCACCCTTAGTGTCAAGGTGGCAATGCTGGATTTACGGCTAGTTGTGGCTGGTCGGTTAGTTGGGCATAGAGTGTTGAAGAGTGAACGCAATTAGTCAGCTGAAGTTGCTAATAAGGGCGATCAGTATGTCCGTTGCGTTTAGAGCTTAAGGCCCGATGAGGCTGTATCCACCTCAGTTCGATAACCGGAGAAGCTCGATGCCTAAGAATACAAACATTGTTCTGGTTCGCCATGCCGAGAAGCCATCCAGCGGAGCTTCATTAGCGCCGGCCGGGGCGGAACGCGCGCACGCCTACGTTCCCTACTTCCAGAACTATGTTCTTCAGCCGCCCAACAAAAAGTCGGCGTCCCTGCAGTTGCAGTATTTGTTCGCGTCCGCCGATTCGGCTAACAGTGATCGCCCCGACCTGACGCTCCTACAGTTGTCAGCAGCGATAATGGTTGCTATCAATACGAAGTACAGCGATCAGGACTACAAGAAAGCTGCCAATGACATACTGCAGAGTTCACAATATGACAATAGCAACATCCTAATCTGCTGGCATCACGGCGAAATTCTTGCACTCGCGGCTGCGCTCGGGGTGAATCCATTGAAACTGCCTTCGTCGTCTAGCTGGCCCAGTACCTGGCCGGGCCACGTCTATGGCTGGCTTTTGCAGATCTGTTATGACGGCAACGGAAATATCAATACATCCCAGACTCTATGCATTAACCAAAAGCTGATGTATGACGATCATCATAACGACCCGCCGCCGCGCAAAAAGTAAAGTTGCAAGCGCTGTCATAGGCCGTGATACCCTGACACATCATTTTCGATCGGATCCGCAAGTCACTACCGACAATGGAGTGCTCACCGTGCGATGGTGAAGTCACTACTCGAGACGAGGACGGAAACCGCTTCAGGCCTTGCTGAACTCAGCCGCTCCATGCGGCATCTCTCAGTCATGCTGGAGATTGATCGATGATTACGCTGAAGGCGGAAGTATTCGAAAATCTAGACGGAACCCTGGCAGGGTTGCAGCGGGCCTTGCAGTGGGCCATCGAACTCGAGCACTCCACGATCCCGCCTTACCTCTACGCACTGTATTCGCTTCGCCAGAACTCGAACGACGAAATCGCCGGACTGATCAAATCCGTCGTAGTGCAGGAGATGCTGCACATGTCGATCGCCTGTAACATCCTAAACGCAGTCGGGGGCACTCCGAAAATCGACGACCCAACCTTCGTGCCGAAATATCCGGGGCACCTTCCAGGCGGAGTGGAGGGATCTTTAGTTGTCGGCCTCAAACCATTCTCGAAACAGGTTGTCCGGGACACGTTCATGGCGATCGAAGAGCCGGAGGATCCGCTCCACTTCCCCGTTCTCACCCTGGCAGCCGCAGTCAGCCCAAATACTACGATCGGCCAGTTCTACGATGGGATTATGAAACAAATCCACGATCTCGGGAACGGGATTTTTACCGGCGACCCGAAGAAGCAGCTCACCACCGGGTTCCGCCCGCTGCGTACGATGCATATCAACGACGTCCAATCTGCCAACGAAGCTATCAAATTAATTATTAGTCAAGGCGAAGGCACAACAACCTCGCCGCTTGCTCCCGAACATGAACTGGCCCACTACTACCGGTTCGCAGAAATCTACTACGGTAAGAAGTTGATCCCCAACCCAGACCCTGCTCCCGGCAAACCCCACTATGTCTATGGCGGCCACACCATTGAGTTCAATCCGGCTGACGTGTGGCCGGTCATTGCTAATCCGAACAGCAACTCTTATGAACCTGGCTCGAAGGCTTTCAACCTCAACCAGGCATTTAATCAGACCTACAGCAAACTTCTGATGACCTTGCAGCGGACCTTTTCAGGCGAACCCGACAGACTGGGCCCCGCAATCACACTCATGGAATCGATGCAGGAACAGGCCCTCATATTGATGACCACTGAGGTGGTTCCGGGCCAGACTGCCGGTCCGACCTTTGATTTCGAGCCCGACAACGGATAAACGACATGGCGCACTCGAACTGGTGGATGTATCACGGCGACCAGGCGCATACCGGGTTAGTGACGGGAAGCCGCATTAATGCCCGCAATGCGCACACCCTGAAGCTGCTTCACGACATCGACGTTCCGGGGCCGGTCCTTTCCGTGCCTGCCCTGGTGGACGGCTTTGTCTACGTTGGACTTGCCAATAGCCACGACGCCGAGGGTGCTAATGGCGGCCAGTTTCTGAAGATCAACGCCGAGAGCGGCCAGAGAGTGGCGAAGTTCGAATGGAGTATCGATCCCTCGGAAGGCGATAGCCATGGCTTTATGGGCATGGGTTGCACGCCCGCAGTGGTGAAGGACACCAATCAAGTATTCTTCACCGCCTTCAATGGAAAATTCTATTGCCTGAACGATAGCGACCTTACGCTGCAATGGGTCACGGATCTTCGGCATGAGGATCCTAGGCACAATCAGCCAGTAACGAATGTTGCGCCGGGGGCGCCTCCAGCCGCCGGATGGAGTTCGCCAGTGGTTGCGCCTGACATTCTCAACGGCTGCGTTTATGTGGGTATAGGTGAAGGAGAGAATCCCGGGCTTTTCGGGTTCGTGTTCTGTCTCGACTTGTCGACCGGAAACGTCATTTGGATTTACTGCACCTGCCAGTTTGCCGACGGCGTTCCCAACCAGCCGAACGTTCTGCCACCCGCGGTTGTGAAGGGAGCTCTGCCATCGAGTTTCAGCGTGGGTCCCGTCAACCCGGCCATTCGAGGCTGCTCAGTCTGGTCGTCCATTGCATACGACGATCAACTTAGTAGGATCTTCTGCACTACAGGCAATCCGGTACCCGATTCCGCGCTCCCTTCCAAGGGCTTTTCCAATGGCATTCTTTCGCTCGATGCAACGACCGGTCAGTTTCGGGGATTCTTCCAGGCTCTTCCGGAAAGCAGCTATCGCGCCACCGACGTGGACGTCGATTTTGGCGGGTCACCAGTGCTCTTTACCGCAAATGGGCGTAGGCTCCTCGCGGCTGGCTGCAAGAACGGGGGCTTGTTTGTACTCGATGCCGCTTCCATGGCGCTTATCAACTGGCGTCAATTATTGCCCTATTACAACGATGGCCGGCAGATTCCGACCGTCGATCCTCACGTGGGACCGAACGATCAACGCATGGATCCTCGAGTGCCAAATCGCATGTCCGACAGCGAGGACCAGGAGAACTATTCTGGCACCTACAGCACACCCGCAATCTACCCGGACCTCGGTAGGCTCTATATCGGCATAGGCGGAAACAACTATCACACCGTCCAGGCGGGAATTGACTACGCTACGACCCCCTTCCTCAGAGCAATGGAATGGCAGACCCTGGACGACGCTTGGGAGAGGGATAACAGTGATCCGCGTCTATATGTTCAAGCGCAGCCACCGATGTATCGTACTCCTGGCGAATCGGGCCTGAGCTCGCCAGCCGTTGTGAACGATGTCGTTTTCTTTTCCACTTCGAAGATCGCTGTCTACGCGTTCCACGCCTATACCGGCAAAATGCTCTGGAAGGACGAACTCGGCGAACAAACCGGCGGCTTCAATGGAGGGTACGGGTACTGTCTCGGTCCTGCTATTTCTGGCGACTATGTTGTTGCGGGCGCGCTCGTGTTCGGAAAACGCGGCGGGGTACTGCGCATTTACACATTGCCCGATGCGGAGAACCTATGACAGCAATGCTGGTTGCTATTCGCTTGTTAAGTGGACAGGTGCGACCTGAGAAAGCACCCTTGAGTAAAGGAGGGTACCGAGCATGTCAGTTTCCTTCGAAAAAGACATTGTCCCGTTGTTCATCCAATTTCGCAGCTCCATGATGTGGAGACTCGACCTCACAAAATTCGAAGACGTCAAAGCGAATGCTACCATGATTTACACCCAGGTCACGCCGAACCAGGGCATCGTCAATATGCCGCCTCCTCCATATCCCCCTCTTACTAAGGAACAGAGAGGCTTGTTCAAGTCGTGGATGGACGAAGGCTTTCCAAGGTAATCTTAGAGTGCTACCTAGCTCATCCCCTGCCGTGCTAGCGATGCGAGAGCAAGAGTAACGAGCCACGCGCCCGAGATCAAGCTAGCGCGTTTCGGCACGAGCAACCGGCCACGTCCGCCGAGGAAAATCCCCGCGAAGCTAAGCGCCGAGCAAACTGATCCGATTATGACGGCGCTGAGAACTGGAGGAAACCCACTGGCCCCCAGCCCGGCGCCACCCACTAAATTGTCGAGGCTGAGAAAAAGCGGTAAGCCGCAGATCATCCAACCATCATTGGCAGCATTGTCTACACCGTGTTCGGTCAACGATAGGCACAGGATTGTCCCTCCGCTGACCAGCAAGGCTATGGCTCCAGCGAGTCTGCCCGGAACCGCCTGGGTTCTTATGAATTGACCTGCAAGTAATCCGGTCAGGGAGCTTGCCGATTCGCAGAGCCCAAAAGATACCCCAAACGCCAGCTTGCGACTTCGCGTTAAAGGTAGCATGCCCAAAGCACAAGCTGCCTGGAAGTTGTCCAACCCGGCCAGGACGCCAAACATCAGCACCATGCCCAGCAATTGCAGAGTGAACATTCTCATCGCATAGCCGCGGAGTCTTCCAGCATGCGGCCCAATGTTGCAGCACCCGAGAAAGGGCTTCTGGGAAGCACTCTGTCAGCGAAGATGATAGCTTACACCCGCTTGCACCGCGATGCCGGGATTGGGAAACCCGACGTACTCATGAAAATGTGCATTGAGGACATCGTTAGCGCGGACGAAAAGCGATGTGTGCCGAAAGCCGTCGTATCCAACCACAAGGTTCGTCGTAGAGTACCCCCCTGTAGAACTAATCTCCGGAACGGGTATTTGATAATCGTAGCGGCGGCCCGTCCAATAAGTCGAAGTCGAGGCTACGATGTGTCGCGGGAACTTCGCATCGAAATTCAATCCTGCCTGCCAATCAGGCTGGTCACGCAGCGGCTCGTTTGACATGCCCACGTTCCAGTCCAGGAATGTACCCCAAGCATTAATTTGGAGGTATCGTGCAAAAATATAGGAAGCAGATGTTTCCAATCCTTGAGTGCGGACGCTCGTACGGTTCACGAGCTTGAATTGTGTGGCGCTGAAATCGATCAGGTCGGAGAAGTGGTTGTAGTAATAGGTTGCAGACAGCGTCAACTTCTCGAGAAATCTGCGTTGCACTCCAACGTCCAGGCCCGTAAGCTTTTCCGGGACAAGGTTCGGATTGCCAACCACTGGATCACTGATTGAATAAAAGGAGGGCACGTTGTACGCCTGTCCCCAACTCGCCTTTACGATCGTGCTCTTGGCAACAGTCACAGCAGCGCCGACTCTCGGCGCCAATTGGACATTAAATCCTGCTGTCTTGTTGACACCGAGGGCCGCCATGGCGGTAATTCTTCGATCAGAATAAACTCCATCACCAGTGAAATTGAAAATCCCGCGATTGTCGTCGAAATGGTCGGGATAGTACCCGCCGAGTATTGTGTCGTTATGGCCAAGTTCGTCGGCCCCTTGAAGGTTAAGATGAGCTAGCAGCTTCGGGCTGAAGTTCAAGGTATTTTGTATGGTCAGACGTGATCGTGTGAACCGCGTTCGCGTGTCTGCGCTTGGCTCGGAAGCATTGGAGGGATGAAGCGAATCGAGAATTGGCGGCGTGTAGGCATGCTCCCCACGGCTGAAAACATCGGTATTGATAGCCACGGTCCAGAGTTCGTTTACCTGATGTTGAGCCACGAAACCACCAAGCAGATTCCCTGAGTTCGTTGTCTTAGGGATCCTGAGTACTGCAAATTCCGGGCCGCCACTGCCTTCGGGAAATCCGCACCGCTCGAACTGGATCCACCGAGCAGTCCAGCTAAACACAGTCCTGGAATTTCGATCAAAATCGCCTGTTGCGGCGACCGTGCTGGTCGAAAACGAGTCTGACTCGACCTGCTCTCCAACCCTCAGAAAAGAACCCGAGAGCTTGTAGCCGAGACGGCCCTGAATGCCTTCTACCTCAGCGTTCGTCCCCGCAGTGCCGAACGAGCCCCCCTCCATACCAACGACTATCTGGGGTTCGTAACTCGTGGGCTTGGTAATGACATTCACCACACCACTCATCGCCTCAGAACCGTAACCCGACGATAACGGACCGCGCACTATTTCAATACGCTCCAGGTCATGGGAAAGCAGGTTGGAGAAATCAAAGGCTCCCCCCAGCAGGTTGCTAAGGTCGTTGGCTGGAATTCCATCGATCATTACCAGCACGAGATTGGGCTTGCCCCCACGAATGGTTACCGTACTGAGCGAGCCAGCGGCTCCATTCTGGGCCAAGTTTACGAATGGCACATCACGCATCAGGTCGGCTGAGGTGAGAGCATGAGCTTGATGGATTTCCTCGCTAGTCATGACGCTGACAGCCGCTGGAGCAATCGAGACTGGTAGCGGTTCCGCAGTCACCGTAACTGTTGTCACCGTCGATGGTAATGAAGCAGCGGCTGCCGCAGATTGGGAAGAGGGCTGAGGCGTCGAGGAGGGATTGTTTACTTGAGCACACACTAACAAAGCAAACATCACCTGCAGGGAGACCAGGGCTAAATCCCGAGCAAATATATCCGGCCGCGACCGTAACGAGATTTTATCTACCGTCCGAGTCGCAGGCATTATTTCAACACTACCGCACTCGCAATCGAATTGCCCATAGGTCGGGTTATAGGAACCCGAAAATTTCAACAGCCCTCTTTTGATCGAGGGCGGATGAGGTTAGAAAAATACGATCGGTGCCTCGGAACAGACCTGCATCGAACACTCTCTAGTAAAGTTATCCTCTTTGGGTTTCGCGACTTCGCCTGCCCAACTGGCCGTTGTCGACAGACGTGCGTCGGGAATCGACCGGACGTCAGCTGTCGGTTGTACCAAACGAGGCGCATCAAGTGACGCGCCCTGATCAGACTCTCGCGCCGACTACATCTAGAAGGCAGGGATCCTCGACGAAGAACGAGTCCATCGGCGATAGCTGCCGGCGACACTGGCAGCCCGATGCCCTTTGGTCCTCCAACTTACTGCTGCGGTGTTCCCGTTGCTGGCTTCTTCTGCTGCATGGCGGATCATGCTGGCGAGTACGTTCTAGCATGGAAGTCCCCTGGCACGAGACGCAAATTCAAGTGGCAGCTCGAGATGATCTGAGAGGTTGCGCCAAACTGGCGTCGCGCGCTACCCTGAGCCCGCATTTACTGCAACAGTACTCTGAAGCGGCCCAATTTCTTGAATTCATTCTGCCGTCCAGCCCCATAGTCAACGCGCGACGTCCGCCTCTGCGCGATAACCGTCAAGCAGGGCCCTGACTGCATTCATCGCCGCTTCCCGCCGCCGCGTATCCTCAGCCCATAATTCCTCGGCGGTGCGCACGTTTGCTCCGCAATGCGGACACTCCGATTCGTGCGGCCAGATATATGACTGGCAGCGCCGGCAGAGGCTCAAGCTCGGGGGAACGCGTCCTTCGCGAGGTTCCCATCGATCCTTATCGGCCTCGCCCAACTGCACTAGTTGCTGTTGCGAACTGGATGTCGCGACCGGGACTCCATCGCTGATGCGTTCCGTAATAAGCTCGAACTCGCCGACCGCGAAGGATGCAAGCGCCGCCTCGCGAGTCTTCACAATCCGCTCACGCAGGCCCTTCTTTTCAAGTTCAAGCGCGCGGTAGTGGCAGTATGGGTTATTGCCCGGCTTTCCGAGTAACGAGTGCGAGGTCCATGTGCAACCACCGCGGCACACCTCGGCGTAATAGCACGTTCTGCAAAACCCCCAGAGATCCTCAATGGAACGCAGCCGGCCAAAATGTATTTCGCGGCTGTGATTCCAGATGTGCTCGAGAGTTAGATCGCGCACGTTGCCGCCGGCAAATCCGACAGTCGCCAGCGAGGGGCAACCTTTGACGGTGCCATCGGCTTCGAGCGCCAGCGCGGTGTGTCCGGCGCTGCAGCCGCTCCAGTGCACGCGGTCGTCGCCAAATCCGCGCCAGAGGTGCTCGTACGGCCCGAAATAGCCGATGTTGTTGCCAGTTACCAACAGCAACCCGCGATCTCCGCCTTCTTGGTATAGCCGCGCCAGCACCGGCATCAATTCCAGCACCCGGTAAGGCTGCAGCAAGAGCTCCGGATGGTCGACCGCGTTTCCCATGGCAACCGTAATCTGAATCTGCCATTGCTTTGCGCCTTCGCGAATGATTGTGTCCATCAATTCGGGAAGCTGCGGAATCACTTCCGCCCCGATTTGTGTATTCACGCTGATATTGATTCCGGCTTCGCGTGCCCGCCGCAATGTGTCTATGGCATGATCAAACGAGCCTGGAACTCCGCGAAGCCTGTCATGCAAGGGCGCAAGTCCATCGAGTGATACACCCAGTCCCCCGAGGCCCGCTTCGACGGCTTCGTTCAACCGCTCCGCGGTGAAGTTGCGGCCGCCCGTTTGCGTTGCGCAATAGATCCCGTAGGTGCAGATGCGCTTGATGATTTCTGTCCAGTCCTTGCGAAGATATGCTTCGCCGCCGATTAGTGTGATCTCGCGAGTACCGAGGCGCGCGAGCGCGTCCACCACGTCAAGACATTCCGCCGTATTCAATTCGTCGGGCCGCTTATGGCCAGCGCGGGATCCGCAGTGAAGGCACTTCAAATCGCACGCAAGCGTAATCTCCCACACCACGTGGACCGGGACATATCGTTTGTAATCCCGATCGGTGAGATAACGCGGTGGCGTCTCCATGAAAGCGGATCTCCTTTGTGCGAGAGAAAAAAGGAAAACGGGTCCAACGCACACTAAGACTGAACGGCGGACCCGGGAGCAACCACTCAGTGCGATGTTTCGAGTTTCGCAATCTCGATCTTCAAGGCTTCCAGGGCCGCGCCCACGTCCCCATGGGACTTGAGATGAGCTTCGGCTTCCGCCGCGACTTTCTTCATTTCGGCCAGGTTACCTCCTGCCACTGCCCCATGGATGGCATGGGCGTACATAGGCCTGATGGGATTATGCTTCGGCTCCGCCATGCTTATTCTCCTTGCGTTTACTTACCGATGGGCTTCGAGTTTCGCGATCTCTATCTTCAAGGCCTCGAGAGCCGCGCTGACGTCACCATGAGACTTGAGGTGCTCTTCGGCTTCCGCTGCCACTTTCTTCATTTCGGCCAAGTTGCCTCCTGCCACAGCCCTATGGATCACAACACCGTACAGAAGAGTTGAGTGACCATACTTTTCCTCAGCCATGTTTATTTCTCCTTGCGGTTCATTTACCTGCGGGTTTCAAGTTTGGCGATCTCGATCTTCAGTGCTTCGAGAGCAGCGCCCACGTCTCCATGGGACATGAGATAAGCTTCTGCTTCCGCCGCAATCTTCTTCATTGCCGAAAGATCGCCGCTAGCGACGGCCTGCTGTATGCCGACGCCGTACAGTATCACCGGGACAACAGGCTTCTGTTTTTCTGCCATTTTTTTCACCTGGGTCCGCGCGGGACCACTTTCTCACTTTCGTGCTTCGAGCTTGGCAATCTCGAGCTTTAGAACTTCCAGCGCTGCCGTGATTTTGCCATGCTGGTTGAGGTACGCCTCCGCAGCGGCGGCCGCTGCCTTCATCTGCGCCAAATTCCCGCTCGCCACGGCCTGTTGGATAGCCACTCCATAGGGCTTTACGTCAGTCATTTCCGTTGTCCTTTCCTCGCGCCATCTCGCATCAGTTGTATTTGTTTAGCACCTAAGGATCTGAGGTCGCAGTCGCATGCAGCACGAACATCCGGCACGGATTAAATCGTTAAGCTTCGAGACACGATAGAAATACGCATCTGTTCTCTTTACGGCTAGCGTAACTAGCGGTCCGCACTGCAGCTATAGATTTCTTCTAAAACGGGACTCTATAAAGCGCTGAAGATAATAGCCGCCTGCGTTCGTCTTGGTAGCGCAGCGCCTAACCTGAAGCTATTGACTCTGGACGTTTAGCTGGGTTGCGCCGAGCCGGAGATATTAGATCTCCTTCATGGATAGTTATGTATCTAAATTCCCGGTTATTATGCGTATGAGTTGTGAGATTCTGTGCCAGGTTGTACGAGATGTCCATAGCCAATAAGTGGTGAAATGATAAAAGTTTCTTAGTGTGTGGGCGCGACCTAGTCCCAAGGTTCGTGCGCCTGATTTCACGCTCGATAATGATCGCCTCCAACATCCGCGTCACCCGCCGACCCGCCAAACTACTATCTACTTCAAAACCCACGCACTCGCGAGTAGAGCTATCCACGACATGCTTGCGACCAGCATGTTTGGCCCGGCGAGCTCTTATGCGCGCGCACTACGGAGCCGATCTGCAAGCTGCCGTTAAACACCAGCAGAGGCGTGCCAACTGATAGCGGAAGTAGCCCAGCCGATGAAAGTTGCGAAATCTAGCGCGGCGTCGCAGCCAGCCTGAACGGCTCACTAGGGTTGTCCACCAGCGTGATCACCTGCGGACAACGCAGACACGCCGGCCGGCCTTCTTGCTGGAACCATCGGCATTCGAGTCGAATTTTGCAAGGCGGCAGCGCGTCGACCACTGCCGGAAGGATCTGCACGATGCGCGTGGCCAGGTTGCAACTGTTGCCATCGAAGTGGCGACAGGCGCTCTCCTCACATCTGGCCGCGATACGGAAGATTTCCGTCGACGGCACCGGGTGCGTGAGTGCCAGCAATTCGCCGGAAACCGGCGCGGGCGTTTCGAGATAGCGCAGCAGAGGAGCGTCCGGGTCATCGCCGCGCACGCCCAGCACGACGGCGTTGGCCATCTCCGGCTGCGCGCTGGGACACATGAGGCACCGGGCCTTGGTGTCCGCAGGGGCCGCACTCATCGCGCTCTACTCCTCGACCAGGATGAAACCCATGGTTGTACCGCCGTGACCAGCGACGGTGAAGGGATTAGCTTTCAGCCCGCTCACCTTGGCGGTGACCTGGCGCGTAATCTCCTTTGACTGCGTCTCTGCTTCGGCTTGAGGAAGCGCTTCCTTGATCCAGCGGCCCATGATCAGACCTCCTCTAGCCAATTCGTTGGCATGGGTGGCCTTTTGCTGCTGGAGCTGCTGCACGGCAGCATTAACCGCCTGTTCTATTTCCTTAACGGTGATAGTTTGTGCACGATGTTCAGCCATTTCTCACCTGCCTAGCCGCAGAAAGTTAGCTCTGCGCCAAATGTTTGTCAACTAAAAACCAAAGCTGCAGAAAGAATTAACAACCTAAGTGGTGTAGTAATGACTATAGACCTCGGCTATACTCAACGACCTCTTATCCGATGAAGCCGGTCGCGCTCATTAGCATGCCGACGCTTTCGGCGCGGTTTCCCTCGTTTCAGTTGGCGCTACTCAAGCCAACCTTGGAACGCGCGGGAATTCCTGTCCAGAACTTCTCACTATTTATGTACTTCGGCGAGCGGATCGGATGGAGAGTCAGTGAGACTATTGCCGACGTTTGGCCTAGCTTGGTGGGCGAATGGATTTGGACTAAGGCGGCCTTCGGTGATGAAATTGAAGCGCGCGACCAGGAGTACTTCCGTGCCCACGAGCATCTTTTTCGGGCAATTTGTCGGAGTGCCGGTTGCACTACAAGTCGGTTCAGCAAAATTCGCGAACGCGAAGCGCCCGAATTCATCCAGTTCTGCGTGGACGCGGTGGACTGGAGCCGCTTTTCGCTGATCGGCTTCTCCGTCGTCTTCCAGCAACTGCTCGCGAGCTTGGCTTTGGCCAAAGCTCTGAAGGAACGTTATCCGAACCTGCCCATAGTATTCGGCGGAGCTAGCCTGGAAGATGACATAGCCGAAGAGGTGCTTCGTCATTCTCCCCAGGTCGATTACATGCACTGCGGAGACGCCGAGATCTCCTTCCCGGAGATGGTGCACCGTCTGCATAGCAATCGGCCACTTGCGGGCCTGCGCGGAGTGATGCACCGCATCGGCGACAAGATTGAATATGCCGGCCGGGCAGAAAACTTTGCCGCCATGGACCAGACGCCCGTGCCCGATTTCGATGAGTATTTCTATGCCCGTCGCGAGGGCGGATACGAAGCTTACGACGATGCCTGCGAGCCCATGTTGGCCATCGAAACCGCGCGCGGTTGCTGGTGGGGCGAAAAGCATCACTGCACGTTTTGCGGTTTGAATCGCTCAGGGATGGAATTTCGCGCCAAGAGCCCGGATGTAGTGCTCGATCAGCTGGATCAACTCTCGCGCAAGTATCAGATCTTCAGCTTCAACGCCATCGACAACATCATGGCGCCGGAATATTCCGACAAAGTTTTTCGCCGTCTCGCCGAAGCCAATACGGACCTGGAGATTCACTACGAGATTCGTCCCAACTTCTCACGCATGCAGCTCGGCCGTATGCGCAAAGGCGGGCTTTGTTCGGTCCAGCCGGGCGTAGAAAGCTTTTCCACTAATGTCTTGAAATGCATGCGCAAGATGACCACCGGCATGCGCAATGTGGAGCTGATCAAGTGGTGTACGTACCACGACATCAACTGCATGTACAACATCCTGATGCGCTTTCCTGGGGAAACCGAAGAGGACTATCGTATGCAGGCGGAGTTGGTGCCGAAGATTCTGCACTTGCAGGCTCCGTGGGGGATCGTGAAAGCGCGCGCCGATCGCGGATCGCCGATGTTCACCGAACCCGAATCGCAATCCATTCGCCGACTGAAACCGGCCGCTTGCTACGACTACGTTTTTCCCACACGCTTTGATCTCAATCGAGTCTCCTATTACTTCGACCATGAGATCGAGAACGTGGTCGACGAGGAACACTACGACGATTTGATCGAGGGTGTTACCCGGTGGCAAAGCCGGTGGGCCGATAAGACACGGCCGTTCCTGCATTATCGCAAGGCTTTCTCCAGCATCGTTATCGAGGATGGGCGGCGACGCAAGCTGCGGGCCCATTCTTATGCGGATGGACCCGCAGCATTGTACGAATACTGCGCAGACGCGCGGACTCCGCGCGATATCGGATCGGCTTTCGCCGGCGCAGCGTGGGTGCAACCCGCCTTGGACGAATTTGTCAGCAACGACCTGATGCTTCATATGGATGGGCGCTATCTGAGCTTGGCGCTACCCCAGAACCGCAACTTCGAACTGGCGACGGATCCGGGGCACGCCGCAGTAACCCTGGCGGCGGACCAGGTGGAGCATCATCCGGCCCGGATGCAGATATCCGCTCCAGCGGAGAGCAGTCTAGCGACTTCGGAGGCAGGCGATTGAGCTCCGTTTCCGAGTGTCGGGGGTTGGTTCGCGCTGAACTGCTCGACCTTTTGCTGGAACACGGAATTCTGCGGCGCACGGAGAGTCAGCCGGTACTCTCGCGAGATGGCACATCGGCGCGATGGATGCTGGATTCTCTGGCGATAACGTTGCAGCAACGTGGCGCCGGACTCGCCGGACAATTGATGTTGGAAAAACTTGGGAGCTTCGAGGGGCGGCAATTAGCTACTTTCGGCCTGACGGCGGTTCCCATACTACAGTCCGTTGTGTTGCAATCCGACGCCGGGCATTGGGGCTTGTTAGTGCGAGGCGAGGCGAAGGCCCATGGCTCGAAGAAGCTGATTGAGGGAAGTGTCGACCCCGACGAACCCGTAGTCTTGATCGAAGACTCCATTGCCTCGGGCACGAATGTGAGCCAGGGCATCGCCACGTTGGAAGCTGCCGGACTTCGCGTCGAAGGTTGCGTTGCGCTGGTCAGGTTTGGCTGGGAAGGCGGAGTATCGGACTTGCAGGAACGGGGCTACCATGTCGAGGCGATATACGACATCTTTGAAGATGTTATGAGCCGCATGGAGGGCGAGGAAGGACCGAACTATAACCCGACTAAGATTTTCCCGGAGTTCCAGTGGAGTGCGCGTTGTGCTCCGGAAGGATTACACCCGGCACACTTGGCGCGCGCCATCTTGCAGGAATTTTTCGCTAGCGGGGAAGTCCTGCGGCCCCCGGCTAACCTCGACCGCCGAGACTATGACAGCAGCGGCGGCGCCTGGGTCAGCCTGCGCTCGCGACAAGAGATTTTCGATCGACATGCGCGCGAGGGTTTCTGGCATTTCCCAGGCGAGATTTCCTGGGGACCCAGCGAAGACGTTGTCCGCGCAGCCTTCCTGGCCGGATGCGCGTTGAACAAGCATCGTGATCGACCGCGCCTGGTCGACTCCAGCTACGTGGCTGTAAGTTTCTTTTCAGCGCTGGAACGGGTCGAAGTGGGTGAGCTCGACAACGACCGCTACGGCATCGTCGTCGTAAGCGGCGAACGGCCCGAGGTAATGGGAGGCGCGCTGCCGCGGATGCCCGGCATCCGCGACGACTGGCAGCAGTTCCGTCATGCTCGCTTCAGCAATGCCGGGCTATACGAATTCGAACCCTATAAACTCTACCGGCACGAAGTGATGAAATTCGTCGAGCCGGGCGCGTCATGGCAACCTAGTGGGGTTGCCGGGAGCGACGACACGCCAGACTACGGGCCTCTTGCCGCCTGGAGCCGCGCGGTGATTCTGGGGACAGATTCGATACCCCCGCTGGTTGCTCCTGGCTTGCCGGAGAGTGCCGAACAGATCTTCGTCACGATTTATGTCGACGGCGCAGTGCGAGGATGCATGGGCGGCGAGATAACCGATCTGGAGCAAAATCTTCGTGAATTCGCCCAGGCGGCCCTGGACGATGAGCGTTTCGCCGCGACACCGCTCGAACCCGACTCCGACATCGCGGTTAGTGTCTCGCTGCTCTACAACGAACTTGAGATGGGCGACTTCTCGCCGGAAGAAGTTCGCTTCCGCTATCGTCACGGCCAACAGGCGCTGGCAGTAGAGCAGGGTGAGCGTAGTGGGTTGATGCTGCCGTTTGTGTCCACCTGGCTCTGCGCCGACGCGGAGGACTTTGTAGGCGAAGTCATCGACAAGGCCGGCATCACCCGTGAACCTTACGAATGGCGACGCTACGACTGCGTCACCTGGCTGGCGGATGAGGACGGAGCCTGCAAGTTGGAGGGAGGGTTCAAACGATGTTTGCCGACGGCGACTGTCGATGAGATAGCGCGCCTGCAGTGCGAATATCTGGAGCGAAATATGGGGAGTGATGGTGCGCTGTATTTTGGCTATCACCCCTTTCGGAATACGCTGTATCAGGGCATTGATGTAGCTCGCCAGTCGCACGCCGCCTGGACCCTGGCCCGCCTCGGCAGAGCGAAGTGCGCACAAGCGGCGCTGCGCTGGGTTCTACGCCAGCCTGACGATCCGCCGCTCGCCCTCAGTCGCGACGCTTTCGTCCTTCTCACCATGTGTGAAACTTGCATGCCGCCGAGCGAGGAAAGCGCGCTTCTCGCTTCGAGGTTACTCGCTTCCATCGACCGGCACGGCCGTGTGGCCACGTGGGAGCCGGCGACGGTTAACGACAATGACGCGTCCGAGGAACTGCTTGACGCCGACGAGAAATCGGAAGATGACGACGGCTTCGATCCGGTGCAGTTGCAAGACTATGTGCCGGGGCAAGTCTTGCTGTCGCTGGCCGCCGCGGCGCGCTGCGGTTTTCTGGATCGGGATGAGAGCCGCATCCAGCGCGCGTTTCGCTATTATCACCATCGTTTCCGGTACAAGCGCGATTTTGGGCAGGTTTCCTGGATGACGTTGGCAGCAGCTGCGTGGTCCCGGCTCACCGGCCGCAGGGAACTGGCGCAACTGGCATTCGAAATCGCCGATTTCATAATGCAGTTCCAGCAGAAAAAAAGCGGCGCATTCATCACCGATCATCAGCCTGACACGCCGGGTTACACAACCGCGGTGTACATGGAGGCGATCGCGGCAGCGTATCACGCGGCCCTCGAATACAATCCTGCGCGCGCAAACCGCTATGACGACTCCTGGCGTGATGGCTTCGGCGCTCTCGACCGCTTAATTATCCAGGAGCGCGATTTCTCCGTATTGCCGAACGGCGAGTATGCTCTGGGTGGCTTACGCGAGAATCTCTATAGCTCGCATGTACGAATTGACTTTGTGCAACATTCCTTGGCAGCGATTCTAGAGCGGTATCCATATATTGCAGTGACTCCATCCAGTGATGAGGGATCCTATGGCGAAGAAACGCAAGAAGGCAGCACGACCAGTTGTTGAAGTAGCCCCAGCTAAGAAACGTAAGGCAGCTGCACGGCCGATTGTGGAGGTCGCACCTGCGAGGAGAAAACCTGCAGCCCGGCCGATTGTGGAAGTGGCGCCCGATCGCAAGAAGAGAAAACCACCGCGGCCCATTGTCGAGGTTGCACCCGCCAAAAAGAAGAAGCGGCCGCCCAAGCCGATTGTGGAAGTCGCACCTCCCAGGAAGAAGCGGCCGGCGAAACCCATTGTCGAAGTCGCTCCGCAACGCAAGAGGCCGACTTCGAAGGTCGTGGAGGTAGCGCCATCAACCCGGAGGAGGGGCGCTATCTCCGAGGTCATTGTGGAAGTAGCTCCAGAGACCTCTCCCGAGCGCCGTGAACGATATGGCGTCATCAAAGAGATGGCTCCGGAGACGAAGAAGACCAGGAACGTCCGCCCGATTGTCGAAATCGCTCCGTCGACGCGAAGGAGCTCCAGGAGACCGCGTCCTGAAATCGCGCCTGGAGAGGGCGAACGATCATGACCGCTGGGTTACGGTCGCTTGGATCACATGGTGCGCGTTGGAAGCCAAACGTGCGGGGGCGAGCACGTCCGACGACGCCACAGACAACGCGCCCCTCGACATGTACGACAGAACCATCATGCTGAAGCCGCGCGAACGATGGCGCAAAGGCGTGACGCACGACAAGCTGGTCCAGGAGACGGACGCGAAGCTGCATTCCCGGGACTGACGGACACCTGGACAATGCCCACGCCTTCGAGCGCACGGGCCCCGTCAATGGGTGGCGCGTGTTCTTCTCCCGCGGACCAGCGATGATCCGCGATGAAGACGTTGCGTTGACCGGCTACGTCTATCTTGACCTGACAACCCGGAACTAAGGCGGATTCGTTACCGACGCCGACAAACTGTTGCGCGGCCAACTCGTTTTGCCGGCCGGTCACACTTACCGCTGGGCCGGCGAATACGAATTCGAGTTACGCGCGAAGGAGCGGTTGAAGATCATCTTGCCGATCGTTTTCTTTGTCATCTTTCTTCTGCTGTATATGATCTTTCATTTCGGCGGCCGACATCAGTACTGATTTTCCCCACGCTTTACGCGATGTCCGCGGGACTGATCCTACAATGGATTTTGGGCTACAACTTCAAGCGGAGATAAGATGGAGCCCGCACCCATGTCCCACATTAGCAAATCGAGAACTATCACTTTCGCAATAATCGTACTTCTCCTCACAGATTGGTCTCAAGCGAAGCGTGCTCATGCCCAATCTATTCAGCTGACGCCGGCCCAGCGAGCCATCGCTCACGGCGAGCTACCGCTCACTAGCTTTTACGACACTGCCACTCCGCTGCCTCCGGGTAAGCCGGGCGACGTCATTCGCTCGCAACCATTCGATGACTATGACCTGCCGGACGGCGTATCTGCCGTTCGGATTCTTTACCATTCCGTTGCCGCGACGGGATCCGACGTCGCCGCTTCAGGGGTCGTGCTGATTCCGCGCGGCGATGTGCCGAAGGGGGGCTGGCCAATTATCGCGTGGGCCCATCCCTTCGTTGCCGTCGCGCGTGTCTGTGCGCCTTCGCTAATGCGAAGCCTCGGCAGCGGCTCCGTTCTCAGCATGTACGTGAACCTCGGTTACGCCGTGATTGCAACCGACTATGTGGGGTTAGGAACGTCCTTTCGGAACGCGTCATTCGACGCACAGTCAAATGCCACCGACGTAATCAATTCGGTGAAGGCAGCACGCCAGGCGGTAGCGCAGCTTGGTACACGGTGGGTGGCGATTGGTGAGGCTGACGGCGGCACACCGGCACTCTTTGTCGCGGAATTGCATGACGAAGCGGAGGATCACAACTATCTGGGAAGTGTCTCGATCTCAGGTGTACTCGATCTGGGGGCTGCGATAGACCAACTGTGGCGGGGGAACAGATTCGCCTTCCTCGCATACGGGATAAAAACCGTTTATCCCTCATTCCGGCTGGAAGACATGCTGACTCCGGAAGGGCTGGGTCGCTACGAGACCGTGACCCCGGCGTGCTCCCCTCCCGCAGCGATGTCCGCCCTGTCGCTAGCGGAGGCGCTCAAGCCGGGTTGGCAAACCAGTCCATTCATAAAGCAATTCTTGCTCCGCAACAGCCTTGGGTCGAAGCCGGCACACGCTCCGCTTATGGTGATCAGCGCCGAAGACCCCACGGGTTCCACGGATGCAAAGGTTGTGGCCCGGATGTGCGGACAGAAAGATCGCATTACGTTCGAGACTTATCCGAGTCTTGATCCGAATGATTTGTTTGGTACGTCGGTAGCAGCCCAGATTTCATGGATCAAGGCCAGGTTTGATGGGCGCATGACCCCGAACACCTGCAGGTGAGTACCTTGGACGGAAACGCCGCCAGAATGCCAAGTCCAAGAAACGAGAGCTTCCGGGAAGGCTGATCACTGATGGGGGCGGCAGCCGCGCCGGAAGAGCTTCGAGGAAGTTGGGCGCATTGGCACCGGAAATCGGCCACGCTTCAGCATTCGGAAGCGGCTAGGCGCAGCGCATGATCGGTCGGATGCCAGCCGGAAAGTTATCTCAAGTCCCCGTCAACGAACGACGGCGCAACTTGGACTTGCCCCCCTCGATGACGATCAGTGGCCTGGCGGTTTCAGGGCGCCGCTGTGCGCTCACCATTTTGTCGTGAAAAGTCAGTCCAAACAGGATGAGCGCGGCCATCAGGCAGTAAATGACGATCAGGACAATGTGCATCTGTCACCTCGAGGACCTGTCGCATGAGGCAGGTGACCAACTTAACGGTACGTCTCCCGGAAGGACGCTGCAGTGACGTGCGGCACCGGAGTGAGGGTTAAACAGGCAAATGAGCTACCGTGGCGAGGGTTGGACTTCGGGGACGAGCTGTGCGACCTTCTTGGCTGCATCCGTGCCCGAGCGAATACAGTCCGGCACGCCGATTCCATGATACGCATTGCCGGCGATGGCCAGGCCGGGAAACTCCGCCACGCGTTTTTCAATCTCTGCGATGCGCGCGATGTGCCCCGGCTCATATTGCGCCATTGACTCACGCCAGCGATACACGCGCGCGAAATTCGGCGGCGCCTCCAGCTTGAGAATGTCGCGAAGCTCGCGGTGAACCGTTTCCAGCATTTCTTCGTCGTTCATTCCGAGAACGGCTTCGTCGCGAGCCCCGCCCAGGAAGCAGCGCAGGATCGCTTTATCGGGGGGCGCGCGGTGGGGAAACTTGTTGTGGACGAAGGTACAGGCAAGCATGCGAGTGCCCTCGCTGCGCGGCACCAGAAATCCAAACCCGGGCGGCAGCTTGGCGAGCTGCTGTTTGTAGTAGCCAAGGGTCACCGTGACCGAAGAGCTATAGGTGATGCCGAGCAGACTGTGCGCGAGCCCCTGGTCGACCCCATCCAGCAGACCACCGGCAACGTTGGCCGGCGTAGCGACAATCACCGCGTCGAAGTTCTCGTCCTCGGCCGACTCGAGCGAAACGCGCCAGCCACCATTCTCGGCATAGATGCGGCGGACGTGCTGACGCAGGCGAATTGACTCCGGTCGCAACCTGTCAACCAGCGCATCGACCATCTGCTGCATGCCATTCTTCAGCGATGTGAATAGCGGACGTGGCTTCTCTTGTTTGCGCTGCGCCAGCATTTTGTTGTGGGCCGCCAGCATCGCCCGGCTGAGGCTACCGTACTTCTCTTCCATGTCCACAAAGCGGGGCAGCACGGCGCGCGCGCTGAGTTTTCCGGCATCACCGCCGTAAACCCCGGAGAGCAGCGGATCGGCCAGGCGGTCGACCACTTCACTTCCGAAGTGGCGCTCCACCAGTTGCGCGACCGTCTCATCGTCATGCATGGGGCGAGGAGGGTGCAGCAACTCCTGCAGCATGCGGATTTTTGTGCTCCACGAAAACAGCGGCGAGAGCGCCGTCGGCACCAGCCGCGTGGGCACCATGAACATCAGCCCGTCGGGCATCACGACCAGCCGGCCGCGTACCACAATGTAGGTCTTACGTTGCGAATCGTTGGAGCCGATCAGCTGATCGGCGATTCCCAGCTCCCTGCACAGGCTCTCCGCCCAGGGCTTTTCGGTAAGGAAGGAATCCGGCCCAGCCTCGACCAGGCAGCCATCGATGATATCGGACGACAGGCAGCCGCCCAAACGCTGGCCGCCTTCAAACAGCGTGTACTCCAGCGCGGCTCCGCCGGCGCGTGCTTTCTCCAGATGAAAAGCGGCGCTGAGGCCGGAGATGCCGCCACCGATGATGGCGATACGGTTCATTGGCAGGGTCACCAAAAATTGTCGCCCTTATGCCCGCGAGTTGCAAGCTGCGTCGAGAGTTGCAAATCGCGTCTTTGCCAAATCGGCAACCGCGCGAACGAAGAGCGGCGAATCGTTCAGCGACTCGGCGCGATAGAGCTGCATTCCTCGCTGCCGGGCGAAATCGCGAAACAAGATGTCAATGTCGTACAAAATCTCAACGTGGTCGCAGACAAAGCCGATGGGCTGCAGGAAGACCCCGCCATGACCCGCTTCGCGCAGCCTGAGAATCGTGTCCTCCACTGTGGGACCAAGCCACTCGCCACCCGACATCCCCTGACTTTGAAACGCAAAATTCCATGCGCCGATTTCTGGCACTTTGGCTGCAACCAGCGCCGCTGTTTCCTTGGTCTGCGCCTCATACGGATCACCGTCGGCGATCGTCCGCTGCGGCACGCTGTGCGCCGTGAAAATCACCGGCAATGCTGAACCATGCTGCTCACATGCGTTCTTCCATCCAGCGCGGAGCCGATCGGCAAAAGCTTCGATCAGCAGCGGATGATCGTGCCACTCCTCAACGAAGTCGATCGAGAACCGCGCGCCTGCGCCAAACAAGACCTCTTTGTAGAGACCGACGCTGGTGCGCGAATTATGCGGCGCAAGGCAGATGGCGACCGCCTGCTCCACGCCCTCCGCCGTCATCTGTTTTAATGTGTCGGCGATGAAGGGGTGCCAGTTGCGCATCCCGATGTACACCGGGATGCCGAGCTCCTGCGCCACGCCGTTCGCCTGCCCCATGGTCATACACGTCAACGGCGAGACCCCGATCTGCGTATAGCGATGCTGAACTTCCTTTACCACAGCGTCAGACATCGGCCGGCCGCGGGAAATGTTGCGCAGAAACTCAGGGATGTCCTCAACCTGCTCGGGACTTCCGTGCGCAATCAACAGCACCGCCTGCTTGCTCATACGTTCCTCGCAGCCGTCGCGGTGGAAGAGAACTGGTGTACGAATTCCGCGAGCTGCTTCACGTTGTCCACCGGCGTATGAGGCAGAATGCCGTGCCCCAGGTTGAAGATGTGTCCGGGCCTGCCGTCCGCCAATCGCAGAATATGCTCGGCCCGCTGCTTCAACTCGCGCCATGAGGCAAATAGAAGCACCGGATCGAGATTGCCTTGTACCGCGTGATCGTGGCCGACGGTGCGCCAACCTTCATCGAGCGGAATGCGCCAGTCCAGGCCGATGACCTCGGCGCCCGTTTCCGCCATGGACGGCAGCAGCGTCGCGCTGTCCGTGCCGAAATAGATGATCGGCACCCGGCATTGCGCCTGCAGCCGCTGAATCAGTTGCGTGGTGGGCACCAAAACGTAGCGGCGATAGTCTTCCACGCTCAAGCACCCGACCCAGCTATCGAAAATTTGCAGTGCATCCGCGCCGCGGCGCACCTGCTCGCAGGCGTACTGCGCCAGCACTTCAACCAGCTTACCGGCAAGCTCGTCCCATAGCTCGGGCGTGTTGTACATCAGCTTTTTGACTTCCAGATAATGTCGCGAGCCGCCGCCCTCGATCATGTAGCTGGCCAGCGTGAACGGCGCACCGCAAAAGCCGATGACGGGCAGCTTCGCGCCAAAGTGTTTTGCCACCAGGGCCACCGCATCGGCCACATAGCCCAGCTCGGCTGCGCGATCGGTTTGCAGCAACCGTACGTCTTCCGCCGTGCGCACCGGCTTCTCGATGACCGGTCCTTCGCCAGCCGCGAAGTGGAAGGGCAAGCCCATCACCTCCAGCGGCAACAACAGATCGGCGAAAATGATGGCCGCGTCGACGTTCAGGAATTCCGCGGCGGTAATCGTGACTTCGGCTGCCAGCTCCGGCTGCTTACAAATTTCGATCAGGGAATATTCCTTGCGGACATCGCGATACTGCTGCATGTAGCGGCCCGCCTGGCGCATGAACCATACCGGTGTCCGATCAACCGGCAGCCGCTGACAGGCACGCACAAAGAGGGAATCGGGGGCGGACATAAGCCATCATCGTAGCATTCGAGGTCACTCCATCGTGTGATACCAATCACAACGGCGCGGAACGCCGGGCCGCCGCCGGTCATTGCAGGAAATCGATCTTTAGCGGGGTGGCCATGCGAATCCGGGGCTGCATGCCGGCGCGCTGTACATCTCGCACCGCTTGCTCATCCGGCTCGACAAGGGCCGATTCCGGGGATTGCCGGCGAAGGTCGTCGACCGTCCAGACCTGCAGAGGATAGTACTGCGAAAGATTCAATTCGAGGCGCTGGTGCAGGTAGGGGTCAGGCCCGGGCTTGGGCTGAGCGGAAAAATCCGAAGGCAGCAGCAGCACGCAGCGCTCCGGGTGATCGGAATATTGCTGCGCCTCGAGGAACAGCAGAGGTCCTGAGAACACGAAATACCGTTTGCCCTCGACCTGCAGCAAGCTCTGAACTTCCAGAAACTCCCGAATGCCGGTCGCTTCCACTTTGTCAGGATGACGGACGACTGTCAGCTGCTGCCCTGCCCCCCACATGGCGAGCAGCACGAAAACGCCCATGGACACTTGCGAGACGCCCCGGAAATGACGCCACAGTAGAAACGCGAACGCCACCGCAACTCCGGGCAGCACGCCGATGAAGTAGCGGCTGTAGAAGGCATTTGTCTTCCATTCCGCAATGACAAAAGCCGCCAGCGGAATGCCCAGGAAAAGCCAGCCGATCGCTTCAGCTGAGCGCATGGCGGGCGATAGCTCTTCTTCGTTCGCCGTAGAACTCGATTTGGCTATGACGATCCACAGCGCAATGAGGGCCAGCAGAAATAGTCCGTCGGGAAACAGTTGTGAGTAGATCGCGCGCAGCTCAAGAAACGACGGCCGATTCCAGTAGCCTCCAGCGAACTTGTGCGAGAAAGAAAGAATAAGCGGTGAGAGCAGAAGCACCGGAACGATGCAGCCGATGATTCCGGCAATCAGTTTGCTCGATGGCCGCTGTCCCGGTTTCCAGCGGAGCAGTTCCCAGACGAAGTACGGCGCCAGGCACATCACAAAGTAATAATGAAAGCCGACGCCGATGAAAAAGCACGCGCCGAAGAGGATGGCCTGCGTTCTCGGCCTCAACCGGTCGTCGGTCCAGATCCACAGCGCGAGCGAGGCCAGCATGAAGTAGATCGCATACGAGCGAGCTTCGTAGCCGTAATAGGGCAAGAAAGAGCACGTGGCGACGCTGAATGCGATGAGCCCATGAAGCCCATCGGTGAGCCGGCGCGTGCAATCGAAGATCGCCAGCAGCCCTACGACCATGGCGATAGCGGACGGTAATCGCGCGGCGATTTCCGCTGGTCCGAAGAGCGAGTCGAACGCTCGCACCAGCATGTAATACGTTGGCGGCAGAGCATCGACCCCGTTGCCGAGGGCACTCCAGATGGTCGCTACCCCCAGGCGCGCGATGTGCAGCGTGAACAGTTCGTCAAACCAGAACACGCGATGCGCAGCGATATAGAGACTGGTGATCAGATAAAACAGCGCCAGCAGGGCCGCAATGACGATCGGCCAAACACTGGTGGCCATCGCATCGCGTTGGCTCGCCGTTACGGCGGTTGACTGCGCAGTTTCTTTAACTGGGCTGGACATGTTTCCCATGGAGGAAGCGCAGCAACTGGGCTGCTCTCGGGGCTACGCAGCTGCCTGATCTGCTGCCCGCGAGCACGACAGCCATTCTCGCATACGCAAACGGCGCGAGCGTGATCGATCCTGTTAATTCGATGTCGCCCTCGCGCACGATAGAATGGCGTCGTCTATGGTGAAGCTCGAGCTGGCGCCGCGCGGCCGCACAACCACGTCCCCAGAAAGCGATGCGCGGCGTAACTCGCTGCCGCGGCGCTATTGGGACCTGCTGGCGGTCTTGCTGCTCATCACGGTATCGTTCCCAACGATTTGGCTGGCCCAGCGCACGGTCACGATGGTCCCGGACCTCGGGCTCATCGATGACAACTGGCACCTCGACAGCACCTTCAAGGCGCTGCGCGGCATCTGGATCGGCCGCGACGTCGCCTTCACCCATGGGCCGATCTTTCAGTGGCTATCGTCGGTTCCCGCGCACTCGTTGCCGCTCTCGTTTGGCACACTGTATGCCACCTGGAACACGATTCCGATCTGGTGCGCCTTCCTGTTCGCCTACGTTGCATTGCGCCTGATCCTGCCTGAGCAGCCCACCTGGAAGCGATTCGTGCTGCTTCTTCTGCTCGCCGCCTTCTGGGAAACGTCCTTCCGCTCGACGTTTCCGGTGCTGCTGTTCGCGGTGTTTCTACGCGGATGGTATGCGGTGCAAGCCGGTCGTCTGCGCGGCATGTATGCGGGAGCCGGCGGTGCGGTGCTGTGTGCCATAGCCTTCCTCATCGCCGGAGATGTCGGCATCTACGGCACGGCGGCGTGGTTTATTGGCTGGATGGCTATTGCAATGGAGATGCGGCGCCAGAATTTCATTCGCCAGTTGCTCGAGGGCTTGTTGGCTTTCGGCGGCGCCGCGGTCATCCTTGCAATCGTGATCAACGGCTTCATGGCCAGTCTGTTCGATTTCAGGTTCTGGCGCGACTCGCTGGCGCAAGTTGCGGCCTATCGCTGGGCGACACCGGTGGCGATGACCGCCGAAGGAACGACGCACTTGTTCACTGCATTGCTGATTTGCGGCGTGGTTTTCCTGGTTCGGGCCCGGCTGCGATCGAGTGATCCGGTTCAGATCACGCAACGCCCGGCGTTTCTTCTGGGCGCGTTCCTGTTCGGCCTGGCGGTCCTCCAAAGCGCACTCGTCCGCTCCGATGTCGGGCATGTGATCATCGGAGAGTTCGCCCTGATTTTCTTCACGACGGCTATTCTCTTTTCGTTTGAGCGTTACCTGTCGCTCCTTGGTGTTGCGATCGCCATTACCGGTTCCGTGTTCTTCTCGCATGCTGCTTTTTTGCCGTCGAGCGTAACCCGCCTCTATGGAGAACTGCGGCATCCGATGACGGCCTGCCCCCCCGGCTACGGTGAGTTCGATCAGGCGTGTTTTGCTGAGCCGCTCACGCCGCAGATGCTGAAAGCAGGCGGCGGCTTTCTCAACCGCAACAGCGGCAACAACGACTTCGCATTTATCTTTCCCTATCAGACGATGCTAGGCTTCGCGGCGCGCCGCAATGTTGCCGGCGGCCTGATGCAGCCTTACACCGCCAGCGGGCCGTATCTGTCGCGGCTCGATATCTCCGGCTTGGAGGGGAAGTCCATTCCGGCGGCACTTTACTTCACGGAAGCGGACTATCGCCACCTATCGCAAGCGGAGATGAGGCGATGGGCGCGTAACTTCCTCAGCGTTCCGGTCGACGGCATTCTGAACTTCACCCGCGCGCCCGAGGTTTGGTTCTGGATGCTGCAGCATTATCGCTCTGCCGAGCAACTCAGTCCGGGAGTCGTAGGCCTGCTGCGCGATGACGCGCGCTCCACGAACATCACTTTCGGTACGCAGCCCCTCGGCATCGCGGGGCGATCCTATCCGATTCAGGAACGCAGTTCGGCGATCGATCTCGGATCGCCAAACTGGCCTCCCGGCTTCGATTTCCTCCGCTTGCGAGTTAACGTTCACTATCCCGTGTGGTGGAAGCTGCGCAAGCCGGAGCGCCTGCAACTTGAGATAACGCTGGCCAACGGCAGCCGCGAGTTGCAGACGTTCATCGTGCACCCGAATACTTCCGGCGATATCTGGTTTTATCCCTGGGATGCAGCCGACCTGAGCCGCTACTTCAATGCTGATGAGGCGCAATGGCGGCCACTCTCGCGTCCTTCAATCATCCGGCTCCGCCTCGTAGCGACGCCGCTGGATTGGATCTCGCAGCAGCCGGACGCGATCAGCATCGAGGCGGCGGACGCCGTGCAACTGGTGAAGGCGCCGCAGTAGCGAGTGCTGTTCAGCACGGTGAAAAGAACCATTCGAACCCGGAAATCTGCATGGTACTCTGGAGAGTAGGAGCTATTCCGCTATAACAAACATAACCAACTAAGATCTTGCCTGATGCTGATCATCCCGACTTACAACGAGCATGACAACATAGCCACTCTGGTCGGCCGCATCCGCAAAGCGGCCGGCAGCGAACCCATTCTCTTCGTGGATGACAACTCGCCGGATGGCACGGCCGATGAGATTCGCCGCATGCAGGCGTCGGATCCCTCTATCCATCTCCTGGCGCGGCCGGGCAAGGGCGGATACGGCTCGGCCTGCCGCGATGGCATCAAGAAAGTTCTGCATGAGAACCTCGCCAGCTATGTTATCCAGTCGGATGCCGATCTCTCCCATCCGCCCGAGTTGCTGCCCACGATGATCGAGCTACTGAAGACCAATTCCGTTGTGATCGGCTCGCGTTACGTCGAAGGTGGTGGCGCACAAGGCTGGGACATTCGCCGCCGCACGCTCAGCTTCGGCGCAAATCTCTATGCGCGGATGTTCACCGGCGTTCCGGTGCATGACATGACCGCGGGCTTTGTTGGCTATCAGACCGAAGTGCTGCGGAAAATCGACCTCGACGCGATTCGCTCCGAGGGCTATGCGTTTCTGATGGAGATGAAGTTCAGCCTGCATCGCAGTGGAACGCGCTTTCGCGAGTTTCCCATCGTCTTCTACGAACGAGAAGCCGGCCACTCGAAGTTCAATCGCAAGATTCTGGTGGAAGGGATGAGGTTTCCGCTGCGGGCGCTGGGGAAGAGAATCAGCGGATAGGGAATTACCCTCTTTTCAGAACCTGCGCGAACACTTTCTCATACTTTTCCGCGATCGCCTCCCAACGATACAGCTCACGTGCGCGTTGACCCGCGCGGGATGCAAATTCCTCCCGCCTCTCCACCGAATCAAGCAGCGACTGCAGCTTCGCTGCAAGGTCGCCCACGCTCTTGCCGTACGCGACGCCCGCATCGGCGGCCGTCTCCGCGTTCTCCGGCGTGTCCAGATACAAAATCGGATTCTCTGCCGACATCGCCTCTATCAGCGCGGGATGCACGCCTCCAATCTCACAGGCGAAGACGAACAACCCGGCGTGCTTCTGCAATGTCCAATAGCCATCGCCATAAATCGCGCCGGTAAAGCGCACCCGCTCGTCGCCCAGCGACCGCAGCCGCTCGATGTATCCGCGATCGTACGGATTGTCCCCGACCATCACCAGCGGCCAATCGGTTCGCACTTCGCGCCACGCGCGCAGCACCAGGTCGGGATTGTTCTCCGGCTCCAGCCGGCTGACGTACAGCACGTACCGCCCGGATTCGAGATTGAATCCGTTCAGACTGTAATTCTGCTGCGGCATCTCTGAACCGTAGCCGATCACCACCGACGCGCTGCCGTATTTTGCGAGGTAGTAATCGTGGATCGCACGTGCGTCGGTCACCAGCTGGTTGGAGCTGAACGACGACATCCATTCGCAGAAGTGCAGTACCTGCGCGCCCAGTCCCGCCCACTTCTCGCGTTTGCGATCGAGGCCATCGACGTTCAGCACCACCGGCTTGCCGAAGAGCCGCGGGATGTACGCGAACGGCGCGTTGGCCACATTGCACAGCAGCACGAGATCGTTGTCGCTGAAGGCGACATGTATGGCGCCGAGGAACGTGCTGACCCAGGTGTCGAGGTGCTTCTGATGCAGGCTTGGCACAATGACGCGGCGCACGCGGCGGTCGTAAATATCGTCTGGGCCGGTGAACGCGCGGCGGCAATAGACGGTGACGCGATGGCCGTGGTCGGCGAAGCGCGAGCTGATCTGCTCAGCAAAGCGTTCGAAGCCGCCATAGCGGTTGGGAATGCCGCGAGTTCCGACGATGGCGATCTTCATGGGAAGCAGCGGTCAGCACTCGGCAGTCAGCATTCGGCCCTTGCGCGTCGAGTGCGAGAAAGCATTTTGATTCTAGCCGTGCGAGCAGTCGCCAGTTCCTTTGGAAGGATCGGCACTGGCTGAATGCCGAGTGCCGAGTGCCGAGTGCTCCTCATCCCCAACATCCTTCGCGCGTGGCTCATTGCAAAACCACCATAACAAATCGCGGTCGGAGACACGGCGGCGCAACTGAATGACGGCGCGTTTGCGGCGGATGCTGTCGCGGGCGCGCCACCAGTACGTCGCCGCCGACCACAGCCGCCGATCGCGCACCACGGCATAGCCGTAAGTCATGATGTCACGCCACAGCACGGGCCAGAACAGCCGGCGGCACAGCCATCCCGAGGCGTTCTTGCCGCGCATGAGGAACCGGTTCTTCGCCGAGTGCCAGTTGATGACCAGCGGCAGATCTTTGCGGCGCTCGGGGGTCACCCGCCGCACATGCCATGCGACGGCCGTCGGAACATAGAGACATTTCCAACCCATCACCTGCGCGCGCCACGCCAGGTCCCCGTCTTCGCGAAAAGCGAAGAACTCTTCGTCGAAGAATTCGCCTTCCACCGAAACGTCCTCGATGAAGTCGCGTCGGAAGAACGCTGCCGCCCCGCTCGCGCCGAAGACGTATTGCATGCGATCGAACTGACCGCGGTCGATTTCCTCGGCCGCGCGATCAAGGTGGCGCATGTTGCGGGTGAAGTAGATCCCGGTGGAGTCGATGATGTTGGTGCGGCGAGGATCGGGGACGTCGGCAGCACGTGAAGCGACATGAATTTCGATGTTGCGCGGGTCCAGACCCGCAGCTTCGGGGAGCTTTGTATCAGGGCACGGCTTTAGCCGTGCCGAATCGGGCGCAGATGACGAGGGCTTTAGCCCCTGAAGGGGCTCGCAGGGGCTAAAGCCCTCCTGGTTTTGCGACGCTATCGGCACGACTGAAGTCGTGCCCTGATACGAACCAGTTCCTATTAAAGTATCTGTGGCGTTCTGACGGGCAGATTCGCGGACATTGTTTCGCGTATGACCCGACGCGTCCCAGCGCAATAGCTTCCCGCACAGCGATCCCGCCTCCGGATAAGCCTCGCCTGCTGCGACGAGCCGCGTAATGAAATCCGGACTCAGCACAACATCCGGATTCAGGCACAGCACCCGCTCACCGTGGGACTCGCGAATCGCTTGATTCTGCCCGGCCGCGAAGCCAACATTTTCGCCGTTATAGATGACCCGCCATTTCGAATCCACCCGGGCCAACTGCTCGCGCGTGCTATCTTCGGAAGCGTTATCGACAATGATCACCTCAAGGTCGGGATAGTCTTGCCGTGAAAGCGCAGCAAAGCACTCTTCGAGATACTTCGCCGAATTCCAGGTGACAATTGTGACGGAGACCATCCGCCTCTAGTATGCTCCCCGTCCGGAGAGCACGATCGGAATCGTTCGCAGGAAGATTTTCGCGTCCAGCCACAGCGACCAGTTGTCGATGTACTTCAGGTCGAGCTGCATCCAGCGGGTGAAGTCGACGTGGCTGCGGCCTTCCAGCACCCAGGTGCAGGTCAGGCCGGGACGCATGCGCAGGCGGCGACGCTGCCAGTCTTCGTACTGATCCACTTCTTCGGGCACCGCGGGGCGCGGGCCGACAAACGACATGTCGCCGCGAAAGACGTTCCACAGTTGCGGCAGCTCGTCGAGCGAGAAGCGCCGCAGCCAGCGCCCGACCGGGGTGATGCGCGGATCGTCGCTGATTTTGAACACCGGGCCGTCGAGTTCGTTGAGCTGGTGCAGTTCGGCACGCATCTGCTCGGCGTTGTTGATCATGGAGCGGAATTTGTACAGCGTGAAGCGACGCCCGCCCAGCCCGCAGCGTGTCTGGCTGAAGAGCACCGGGCCCGGAGACGTGATCTTAATCATTGCGGCAATCGCGGCCAGCAATGGCGAGAGCAATACCAGCGCGGCGAACGAAAGCACCACATCGAACACGCGCTTGAAGAACAGCCGTAGCTCGCTGTCGGGTGCGCTCGACAGGCTAAGCAGTTGCACATCGCGGAAGTTCTCGAGATAGATTCGCGAATACGCCGGCGGCAGAAACTCCAGTTGGACGCGGGTGCGGATGCCCAGATCGGCGCAGTGCTGCATCACCGGCTCCAGCCGCGCCAGGTCCTGCAGATCGACCGCAAACACCACCTCATCGACCACGTGGTTCTGCAAAATGCTACCCACCGAATCCAGCGGATAGACCTGATATCCGCTGAGCTTCGCCGCGCCCGACGATTCAGGATCGACAAAGCCCACCAGCCGCAAACCCATGCCGCGGCTTTCTTCGATCAGCGTGGCCATCTCACGCGCGCGCTGCCCGCAGCCCACCAGCAGCAGATAGTGGTAGCGGCCCAGCCATTCGCGCATGATCGAGACGCCCCAGTAGGACAGAGCGCGCCCGAACAGCAGTAGCACAAAATCCACTACGCCGATCAGCAATACGTACGACCGGCTGATGTCGGTCCGGCGCAGCAAGTACAGCAGGGCATAAACCACTACTAGCACCACGGCGAGCTGGCTGACAATACTCAAGATGAGGCGCAGCAGGTTGCGCAGTTCCAGGTCGCGATAGAAGCTGGAAAAATAGCCGACGATCGCCCAGATGATGACGAAGGCCGCGAGCAGCGGCAGGTAATGACGGAATGGATAAATCTCGGGGAAGCGGTCGGTGAAAAATGGGTAATGAACCAGAAAACTGCGCAGCGCGTAGGCCAGGACGAAAGCGACGCAGGTTACCCCGATGTCTTGCAGTAAGGTGACAGCGCTGAGAAGCTTGGATCGTCGATCGAACACTCTATACCGCTTCGAGAGCAGGGTCAGGCCCCGCGGGTTGCCGACGTCAGCCTGGTTAGCGCAGAAGGGACGCAGATGGCCCCGACGTCACGTTGCGCCGGAACAACCCCTTACTGTAGCAGGATTTCTCGCCCATCTGCTACTGGTGTAGGCTACTGGTTAACGCAGACGTTGCCGATGTCGAGCCCACCGCAAGCCACCCTGCCGGAGTTCTCCCCTCCGGCCGCTTCGCAGGACAAACGAGGCGCAAATTCCAGCCGTTCGCCGGCGCTCAGGTTTCTGCATGGGGCCGTCTTTTTCTTCCTTTGCCTGTTCGCGATCCTGGTGCCGCACTCGATCAAAGGCTCGCAGCACGCGTGGCAGATTGCGTTTCTTCTATGGCTGTCGACGCTCGCCATTGAGCGCCGGCGTCCGTTCCCGCAGCCTTTGTCGGCACCGCTATTGCTGTTCGTGATCTTCAGCGCAATCTCAACCGTGCTCAGCGCCGAGCCGCTCTTCAGCTGGGACCGCATGAAGATTGTCTGCCTGGTGCTGGTGGCGATTGTCTTCGCGCAAAGCCTCCACAAGCTGAGTCAAGTGCGGATGATCGTCTATTTGTTGATTCTTTCCGGCGTAGCGGCCGCGGCGTTCACCGCCTGGCAGTACTCCTACGGAGTAGGAGTCCGGGTCTGGTACAACACGCTAGGGCCGCCAATCTGGCAGGCGCATATTTTTCCCGACGACATCATTACTCGCGTCGATGGACAACGCGTGCACACCCCAGCGGACCTGCAGCGGGCCCTGAACGACGAGCCTGCGGACAAGATGCTCCGCGTGCAATATCTGCGGGGAGCGCCGCCTCATCCCAGAGAGACATTCATCAGCCGCGAGCAGTTCATGAAGAGTGGCCTCGGGACTCCCGACCTGAAAATCACCCGCGGCCGGCCGCTGAAGGCGCAGGGGACGATCGGGCATTACGTGAACTTCGCCGAAATCCTGATGGAGATTGGCTGCCTCACCTGGGCGGTGCTGGTCGGACTTGATCCGAAGCGGCGAGCATTGCGGATGTTGCTGGCGCTAGCGTTCGTTGCGCTCGTGGGGACGCTGTTCTTGACGGAGACCCGCGCCGCACTCGCCGGACTTGCGCTCGGAGGATTTATCGCCATCCTCATGTTGACGGGAAGGCGCGCGCGTGTGTGGGCGATGGCCGCGCTGGTGGTGTTCGTCCTGGTATCGCTGCTCTGGATCCGGCACACCCGCGGGCCGCACTGGACGGGCACGCATGACGCCGGTACCAGCTTCCGCACCATGATGTGGCAGGACGGCATGCGGATGATCCCGCGGCATCCCTGGTTCGGCGTCGGCATGGAGTCGATCCGCACCCACTGGATCCAGTGGAATATTCGCGCCTACAGCTTCTTCCATGATGAGAGTCACTTCCACAACGACATGATCCAGATCGCGGTTGAGCGTGGCCTGCCTGCACTGGCCGCATGGTTGTGGTTCGTGATCGGATTCTTCGTGCTGCTGTTTCGCCTCATACGCCGAGCGCGCGATTGCAGCCGCTTTGCCGCCTCCGTCGCTACCGGAATACTCGCCGGGTTCGCCGCCTATCAGCTCACCGCTCTGGTGCACTACGATCTGGGGATAGAATCGGTGGCCATGATGCTGTATTTCTATGTCGGCGTGGCGCTGGCCATGGATCGCATCCTGCAAACACCCGAGGCCGTCGATGTGCCCTAGGTGCGCGGCTTGAGATCGACCGCGCCCAATTCGGAAGCCGTTAGCAGCGTGCAGAGTCTTCGCGGCACACCCACCCGCTGGTGGATTCCCGCCGCGCTGCTCGCACTCTTCGTGCTGCAGTCGCTCTGGTTCATCGGTACACAATCGCTCACCTACGACGAGCCCGGCCACATCATCGCCGGCCTGGAAGCCTGGCAGCACGGCCGCTTTCAGATGTGGACCGACCATCCTCCGCTCGGCCGCTACTGGCTGACGCTCCCGATTGCGCGCGCGCACGTCGAAATCACACAGGAGCAACTGCCACGTGGCTATCGCGTGACCGCCATGCAGCCCGGCCCGGAATGGCTTGCCTGGCACACGCGACCGATGAACATGCTGTTGGGAGTAGCGCTCGGCATCACGCTGTGGTTCGCCACGCGACGGCTGTTCTCCGAAGGCGCGGCCAATGTCGCGCTGGGGCTGTTCGCGTTCACTCCGTCGCTGATCGCGCATTTTTCGGTTACCACCACCGACGGCATCGGCTCGCTGTTCGTCTTTCTCACCGCCTTTCAGTTGATCGTGTGGAGACGGAATCCTGGCGCCAGGCAGACGTTGCTCATGGGTCTGGTGCTCGGCGGATTGCTGCTGTCGAAGCTGTACACGCCGCCGGAATTGCTGCTGGCGTTCGTCCTGATGCTGGTGCTACGACGAGACAGCGGCTGGAACGGCTGGCGCGAACTGAACTGGAAACCCGCGCTGGCGGCATTGGCCATCGCGCTACTCACGTTTTGGGCGGGATATTTATTTCATATATCGCATGTGAAGGTCGGCGATGGGCAAGTCGTCGCGACTTTTCCGAATCGTCCTGAGAAGATACGGCCAACGAAGAGCACCGCGCGCCTGAGTATATTCCTGCCTGCGGGCGAATATTGGGAGGGCTTGCGCGAGGTGGCGATCAGCAATCGCCGCGGCCGCCCGGCGTGGTTTCTGGGCAGGATTTACCCGGCGGGGGGAATCAGGCTTTATTATCCCGTAGCCGTCGCGCTGAAGTGGCCGACGATCCTGCTCGCCTTGTTTCTTGCCAGCCTTGTCCTCGGAGTGCGCAAGACTTCTACGCAACCCGGCGACCTTCTCATTGTGAACCTGTTTCCCCTGCTCATTCTCTCACTGGCCGTGCAGTCGAGGTTCAACATTGGCGAGCGCCACATCCTGCCGCTTTATCCATTCGCGCTACTCATCGCCGGTGGGATATGGGAGCACGCGCGCAAGCATCGCGCCGCAATTGCTGTGCTGGTGCTCGCGTTGATCCTGAACGCAGCCGATGTCCTGCGCTATGCGCCCGACTATCTGGCATACTTCAATATTTTCGTGAAGCCGGAAAACAGTTGGCGCTTGCTCACCGACAGCAATCTGGACTGGGGGCAGGGCCTGATTGCGCTGCGCAACTACGAGCGGCAGCATCCTGGCGAGACGCTGCACCTCGCCTACTTTGGCTCCGTCGATCCCGGCTTGTACGGCGTCCGCGCGCTTCCGCTCGCGCCCAACGAACAAGTGAAAGCCCTGATCGTCGCCGGCGCAAGTTCGCTCTCCGGACAGGTACTTGACGACCCGCAGGCCTATCACTGGCTTTGGCCGTATCATCCTCAACGAGTGCTCGACTACTCCATGTGGATGTTCGATACGCGATGAGGACCTATCTCAGCGTCATCACCACCGACGACTACGCGGTGGGCGCGGTCGCGCTGGGGGAATGCTTGCGCAAAACGCAGCCGCAGTACGGACTTGTGGTGGTGCTTACGCAGCAGATCTCTGGGCGATGCGAGCAATCTTTGCAGCGGGCTGGGCTGACGACGCTGCGAGTCGATCAACATCTGCAGCGCTCTGCCACCAGCGAGAGTGGACTGCGGCACTGGGACAACACCTTCGGCAAGCTGCTGATGTTCGAACTGGTGCAGTTCGAGAAGATCGTCTATCTCGACAGCGACATGCTGGTGTTGCGCAACCTCGATCATCTCTTCGAGCGGCCGCATATGTCCGCCGCAGTGCCCGACAAGCTCCTGCCCGGCCACGAATCGTGGGTGCAGCTATGTTCGGCGTTGATGGTCATCGAGCCGCAGGCGGGGCTGGCCAACGCGATCATGCAGCACGTGCCCGCCGTCGAAGCGCGGATGAAGTCGTTCAGCGATCAGGACCTGCTGCACCAGCATTTTCCCGAGTGGCCCAGTCATCCCGAGCTGGAACTGAATCAGGGCTACGGCATGTTTCCGGATTCGATTGATCAGTACGTGAACAAGTTCGGCTACAACCTGAATGTCGCCGCGCCCGACGAGCGGACAATTGCTGTCGTGCATTTCGTGGGATCGCGCAAGCCGTGGGCGTGGAGTTCAGGCGAAAGAGCGCTGCGCCTCGCCAGATACGCGCTCACGCGACGTCCGATCGCCGCCCGCATGTTGCGCGAATATTTCGACCTGCTGAGCTCCGCGAGCGCCACATTGGGTAGAGCGGACCTTTAGGTTCGCGTCTCCGGTGCAACATTCAGCGTCCAAGTCGGCTTCGGCCGACGGCACCCGTGTCGCTGGCTGAAGCCGGCTCCGCAGCGAGAAAGAATGCTGGAACGCTGGCCTGAAGGCCAGCTCTACCCGAACAGCAATGCCGCTCGATGACCACCGCTTCAGCTTCCCGGCAGAATGATCTTCTCCAGATACTCAATCGGCAGCGGGCCTTGGTCGAGCGCGCGGTCGTGGAACTCCTCCAGCGTGAAGCTCGTGCCCTTCGCCGCCTGATACTTCTTGCGCAGCGCCCACCACTGCTGCCAGCCCACGAAATACGTCGGCAACTGCGTCGAGCTCAGCTTAGCGCGCTTCAGCTTGCCCTCGGCCTCGGCCTGCGTCTGGAATGCGTCCTTCATCATCAGGTCGAGCGCCTGCTGGTCGGTCATGTTCATGGTCTGCAGCCGGACGTCGAGAATCGTATTGACGACGGCGCGCAGCCAGATCTTTTTCCTCACCAGCAAGTATTTTGGATTGAAATTCTGATAGCCGGCCTCGGTCATCACGTCCGCGCCGTACTCGGCCCATCCCTCAACGTAGGCGCCGTTGCCGAACAGGTCACGCAGAACGCGACGCCAGGTTGGTTGCACGTCGTCGGCGTGCTCGGCCTGCACATAGTGACCGGGCAGCGCCTCGTGCAATGTGAGCCACTTCAGCGCGTAGTTGTTGTACTCGCGCAGCTTGCTCTCGACCTTGGCGTCCGGCATCTTGGGATCGATGGGCGTCACCCAATACTGGGCCTCGGCGGTCGGCTCCAGCGGCGGCGCGCCGTGAAATCCCGCAACCGAATAGATGCCGCGCTCGAACTCCGGCGTGGGGATGACTTTCAAATTGTCGCGCGTCGGCAGCGTGACGATCTTGTGATCACGGATGAACTGGGTGCTCTCTTCGACATCGGCCTTCACCACGTCGAATAACTGGTCGCGCTGCGGGCGTTCGTCGCTGATCTTGTGGAGCACGGCGCTGATGATGCGGTTCTCGCGCTCTTCACTGACCGGCGCGCCGGGCTCGATGCCGCTGGCATAGTTGTCATCGCCAGGGAACCACTGCTTGTAGAGCGGCAGCGCGATGCGAAACATTTCGCTGCGGATGTTCTTCAGTTCGGTCTCGGCCTGCGCCAGCAGCGCGGCCGGCTCAATCGAGGTCTCCATTACGTAGCGAAACTTGGGCGCATACCACTCCGCGCCCAGTCGCCAGGTACGGCCGTTGGTCGGACGCTTCGCCAGATCGTTCTGCAGCCACGCGTTGAAATCGTTGAGCGCCTTGCGCGCGGCCGGCGCTGCCTGGTCAAATTGCGCCTTCAGCGGCGAGCCGGCAGGAATCTCGGCCGCAACTGTGTTCAGCAAGTCGAGGTTGCCCTCGTTTTCTTCGACCGCGGTGGAGATGAAGATGGGATCGGCGTCCGTTAGCTCCGTCTTGGCCTGATCGAGGAAGCGCGGAATCTGTCCGATGCGCGAGATGACGTCGCCCACGCGCACTGCCTGCGTGTCGTAGTTCTGGGTGAGCGGGAGGAACAGCCCGTTGCCGATCAGCTCGACGTAGCCCGTGGGGTTGTGCTTGTAGCTCTGGATTTTCTCGAACTCAAGCAGGTTGAGGGCGATCTGGTCGTCGATGAGGCGGAAGTCGGCAGCATCCTGGGCGTTCAGCGAAGCGATCGGCGTCTGGGTTTGGAAGCGGGCGCGCCAGTCGCGATAGAACTTCTCCTGCGCAGCCATACCTTGCGCGCTCACATCATCGAGCTGCGCGTCGAGGTCGATGGTCTTGCCGGTCTTGGGATCGCTGTGCTTGTGATAGCCGGCCTGCGAGGCATTCACCGGCGAAAGCGCCAGCGAGTCCTTCACGAACTCGTCGCACATCTTGGCGAACTTCTGATTAGGTTCGGTGGAGGGTTTTGCGGATTTCATTTGTGCCGTGCCGGTGAGAGATACGAACAAAACAAAAAGAAGAGTGAGTTTCATGACGCCTCGAAGAGAGAAGAACCCGAGCGCGCCAGTATAAACCTGCGACCGGCGGTTGGCGGTGAGCTTGGCATTTGGTAACGACAAATAGCGCTCGAGGGAGACGGGAGCATCCGAAATCGGTGTTGAGTTAGAACTGCAATCACGCCAGCCGCGAAGCGGGTGGCATGAAGTTATCCCGGGGCGCAAGCCCCGGGTAATGTCGCAAAGAATGTGGGAGCCGCGGCAGCTTCTGGCGAAAAGCGAGGAGCGAAACGCGAACCGCGAATAGCGATCCTCAGCCCGCGACGATCTCATACGGCCGCATCATCTCGTTGTCTTCGTGCTCCAGGATGTGGCAGTGCCACACGTAACGTCCGGGATCGGCGTTAAACGGCACGATGATGCGCGTCACCATCTTCGAGTGCGCGCCCGCGGTGTCCTTCCATCCCGCCTCGAACGGTTCGGGAGGCATGCGCGGCCCGAGAAAATGAAACTCCTTCTTCAACTGATAGGCAAAAGGCTCGTAGCTTTGGCGGTCGAGAATCTGGAAGCGCACCGCGTGCAGGTGGATAGGATGGGTATCGTCCGTGGGATTGATGAAACTCCAGATCTCGGTGCTGTTGTGCGCGGGGCTCTCGGTAATCGGGTCGTGCCAACGGCTGGCGTTGAGCAGCAGAAGGACAGATTCGCCTTTCGAGGTTTCGTACTCGTTCAGCGTGAGCAGCCGGGTCTTGGCTGCCGCGGACTCTTCAATCTTCGGTACCGGACGCAGCTTGGCTGGCAGCGAGCTGCTGTCAGTCACTTTCGCAGCCCTCACTCGAAATTGCATCATGCCGACGGCGTCGTTCTTCAGCACGATTTGCTCGCCGCGGCTGTCGCTGAAATCGACGATGACGTCCACGCGCTCGCCCGGGGCCAGCTGCAGGTTCTTGAGCGCGACCGGCGCCGGCAGCAGACCCTGATCGGTGCCAATCTGCTGGAAACTCAATCCATTTTGAAGAGTGAAGTTGTAGAAACGCGCGTTGGATCCATTGAGCATGCGAAAGCGGTACTTGCGCGGCTCGACTGCGAGGTAGGGAAAGAGCTTGCCGTTGACCAGGACTGCGTCACCAAACAGCTCCGGCACCCACGGCGCGTCCGGCTTTTCGGAGACGGGATAGTACAGCTGGCCTTCGGGAGTGAGCAGGCGGTCGAAGATGGTCAGCGGGATTTCGTATGGGCCGCGCGGCAGATTGAGCTCGTCTTCCGTCTGGTCGCGCAGGATCGCGGGTCCGAATAAGCCTGCATAAATATTCAGCCGATTGATGCCCATGGCATGGTCGTGATACCAGAGCATGGTCGCGTCCTGGTGGATGGGATAGTGGTAGGTGAGCGACTTGCCGGGAACGTACCAGTCCTCGGGATAGCCGTCGCTATCCGGCGGGACGATGCCGCCATGCAGGTGAGTGACAATGCGCACCTGCGGGTTGCCCTTGGCCCCATGAAAGCGGTAATCGATAGGCAGAAAATGCTGCTGCGGAAGCTCGTTGGCCCATTCCACCAGCACTTCTTCGCCGCTGCGCATCTCCAGCGTGGGCCCGGGCACGGAGCCACCGAATCCCCACATGCGAGTCGGCTTGAGGTCGCGATGGATCTTTACCTCAAGCGGCTGCGCGGCGAGGCGATAGTAAGGCACCTTCGTCTTGGGAGACGAAGGCAGCGGCCGCATGCCGCTCGGTTTCGCAACCGGCGGAATCGGCAGCGGGTCGACGAACGTGGCCAGCGTGCTCACATTGAGCGTCTGGGCCTGCGCCGGCATGGCGTGGGTCATGGCCGCGAACGCGCCCGAACGGCTTAGCACCAATCCGCCTGCCGCGGCCGAGCATTGTTTCAGGAAACGACGACGTGAGGTCACCCAACTCCTTTTTCGATGGAAGATACCTCCAGCATAAAACAGCGATGGATGCAGCATGCCGCCGCATCCATCGCTAAGGTCAAAAGCTGGTTACAAAGCAACCGCCGCCGCTAGTTTGCGAGGGCGCAGCCTTTGGACGTGACCTCGCCCGTCTGATCATTCAGCAGCACGTAGCGGAAGCAAGTGGTGGGCTGAATCGCGAGCATGGAAGCGATGGAGTTCGTCACCGTGTCAAACGATCCATTGCCGATACGCTGTCCCGCCAACCAGTTGTCCTCGATGAAGCGAATGGTGGAACTCTGGTCGAGTACCGTGTTGTCCACGAAATTCGCCTTCGCGTAAGGCGAGATTACCAGCATTGGAATGCGGGGCCCGTAGCCGCAGCGGCCCTGCGCGTGCGCGCCGTTGACGCCGGCCAGCGGAGGAGTTTGCGCACCGCACTGACCGATGCCAGTCAGCGCGTCGGCAGCGGTTTGCGAGGTGTTGATAACCGGGGCGAGCTGGTGATCGTACCAGCCGTCCGAATCATCCCAATTGATCACGACCGCCGTGCTCGCCCAATAGGGAGTCTGGGCCAGGAAGTTGATGGTATCGACGATGAAGGTCTGCTCGTCAAGAGGATCGGAGTAGCCGGCGTGACCGTCCTGGTAGCCCGGCGCTTTCAGGAAGCTGACGGCCGGGAAGTTGCCGGCGTTGACGGCGTCGAAGAAGTCATGAGTGTCGTACTGGTGGTTGCCGGGATCGCCCGCCTGACCGACGGTCAACGCCGAAGTTGGACGCGTGTGCTGCGGGTTCGCCGTGGACGCGTAGTACTGGAAGGGCTGGTGGTGGGGGATGTAATCGGCTTTGTTGACCCCGGTGATGGCCGAAGTGTGCGAACGCTGGCAACCGGTCGAGCCATTCGGGTTGGTGATGGTCAGGTCGAAGCCGCCTTCGAAAAAGCCCCAGCTGATACCGGCGGTGTTGAGCAGGTTGCCGATGTTCTGTCCGCTCATGTTGAACACTTCGCCCGAGCTGGTGGAGCACATGTCGCCATTGGGATCGGCGTCGCCAATGTCGGTCAGGCCGCCAAGGCCGTCAGAAATCACCGCTCCCGTGCCCCGGATGTTGTTGATCACGCCGTTCGTCTGACCGGAGATGAGGTTGATCGCGCCAGGAGTCGAGGGGCCGAAGTTCGTGCCGTAGGCGTTGTCGTTCAGCGAGAAGTTCTGGGCGTAGTTCCACAACCCGGTCACGGTGTTGCCGTCGTAATAGCCCATGACCAGACCGTTGGTATCCACGATGCCGCCGCCACTGGGCGGGGGACCGGCGACGCCGGTGTACAGGGGAAACAAATCCATTGCGCCCATGTCGATGGCCTGCTGCTCGGGCATGTAATTGTGGTCCTGATCATTGGTCGCGGCCTGCGAGCGGTCCAGGCGGAAGGGATTGGTCGCTCCCGTACCATTCGCCGGGTTGAGGTTGGGATTCAACGTGCTAAGCGGTCCAACGATTCCGTTCACGCTCGGGGTCAGAGGCAGCGCGGTGAAGGGCGGCTCACCCGAAGGATTGGTGGCGGTGGGGTACGTCCCAAAGTAGTGGTCGAACGAGATGTTTTCCTGGAAGATGACCACCAGGTGCTGAATGGGAGTTGTGGTTGGCGGTGGGGTACGTTTAACGGGTTGAGCCGACGCGGCGTTTGCATTCGCCAGCGGTCCGAAGGTTATGACCGCCATTAACACGGTTGCCAGGATCTGACGCATATTCTCCTCACCTCTTGCTCTCAGGCATGGATTCTGAGGTTCTCCCTTATATCGGCCTCAGGTGAACTGCTGTTGAACCTTCTGTTAAAGGAGGGTGACAGGACAATAAATGTTTGGGAATTGGATACGGTCGCCGATGCTTGGCCTGCGCAGCCGAATGGTATCTCTGTGATGAAATGATTTGATGAAGCGTGTACTGGTTGCTACTTCGAATCCGGGTAAGATTCGCGATCTGGTCGGTGCTGCCGCCGCTCACCATGTCCAGATTGAGGTGCTGTCCAACTTCGCCTCGCTTCCAGCCGTCGTGGAAGATGGCGCGACCTTCGAGGCCAACGCTCGCAAGAAGGCCGAGTTTTACAGCTTTCATGCCGGCGGTGAGTTGGTGATCGCCGATGATTCCGGACTGGAAGTCGACGCGCTCGGCGGTGCACCCGGAGTCCGTTCAGCGCGTTACGCCGCCGACGAGCACGGGGCTCCCGAAGACTCCGGCAATTCCGACGACCAAGCCAATAACGCCCGGCTTCTGCGCGAGCTGCACGATGTCCCCGACGGCTCCCGCGCCGGCCGGTTCGTCTGCCTCATCGCCGCGGCCCGCAACGGTCACACGGTGGCGATCTTTCGCGGCCAAGCAGAAGGGATAATCTTGCGCGCAGCGTGCGGTTCAAACGGCTTTGGCTATGACCCGCTGTTCTATTTTCCAGCGATCGGGAAGACCTTCGCCGAACTCACGGCGGAGGAGAAGGCGCGCTGCAGCCACCGCGGCGCCGCCTTCCGCGCCTTCCTCGAATGGGAGGACAAGAACGGCTAGCAGCGGCCTCATGGCTTTTTCGAGCTGATCTACGGGAAGTGCATCAGTTCGAAATCATGACAACGGCGAGAGCTGGATTACCGACGCCGGAAAGACCTGGACGAAAACCGGTTAGGGCAAAGAGACCCGGCAAAAGTGATCTCCCGCCGGCGGGGGCGATTGCGCCTCCGAATGGAAGACCCGGGCACCAGACAGGCCGGTTACTTTCGTTTTGCCGAATGCGTTTTGTCCGCGACTCGAGGCTATTCAGCAACTTAGACTCAAGCCGCTGGAAGCATTGTCCAGCGCCGCGAATCCGCTTCACTCAGGCCGCGGCAGGGTTCTTTGAAAATCTATAGCAGATCTGTCTCCCGCCACCATCGCAGCGGAATAAGTCACTGTGCGTGAATACTTAACCCGTAACCTTCCTGGAATCATGACTTTGCCGGTTTTCTTGTAAAGTCGTGATTCTTAATGGGGTTAAAGTTCATTTCCTTTGAGGACTTTAGGGGCAAGGTATTGAAACGAAATACCTTGAAGATAGAGGGGGGTACCGCGTTAGCTCAGTCTGGGATCGCGGTCGCCTAGACTTCAGTCTCGAGCTCCGGCAAAGTGCTCGCTGAAACGGCATCCCTCTCGTGGACTTTCGCCGTGGTGACCAGCGCTACCCCCGCCACAATCACTGCCGCGCCCGCGAGGATGAAGACATCCAGCCGCTCATTGTGCAGGAGCCAGCCGAGAAATACCGCGACCACAGGATTGACATAGGCGTAGGTCGCGACCTTCGCCGTCGGCACGTGCTTCAGCAGCCAGATGTAAGCCGTGTATCCCACCCACGATCCGAAGACGACCAGGTAGAGCACGGCTGACATGCCTCGGCGGGTGATCACGATGTGCCGGTACTCGCCGGTAGCGACGGCGACAACCGCGTTGCCCAGGGCGGCAAATGTCATCTCCCAAGCTGTGGCAGAGAACGGATCGACGTTCGTCTTCCACTTGCGCGAGGCCACCGAGCCCACCGACCAGCTGAAGGACGAAAGCAGCAGGGTCGCGGCTCCGATCAGCGGCAAGGCGCCGGCAGTCGCGCGGTGTTCGAACTTCGGCCAGAACAAAACCGCGATGCCGGCGATGCCCAACAGCACACCGAACAGGCCTCGCGAGGAAAGGCGATCGCCGCGAAAGACGAACCGCTCCAGCAGCAGGAACCAGATGGGCGTGACCGCAACGATGAGCGCGGCAAAGCCGGTGGGCACCCACTGTTCCGCCCAGGCCAACCCGAAGTTGCCGCCCACCAGCAGCAGGCAGCCGATGGCCGCGAGGTGCAGGGCTTCATGGAGCGTGATCCGAATTCTGCGGCCTAGCGCGACGCAGGCCACCAGCATCAACGGACCGGCGATGGCAAAGCGTATGGCGCACATCACCGCCGGCGGCAGATGTTCTTCGTCGGCGATGCCGATGGCGAGATAGGTCGATCCCCAGAAGACGTAGACCAGCGCGAAAGCGAGGATTACTTGCAGACGATGGTTGCGGTCAGCGGGCATGCAGAAGTTGTCAGTTGTTGGTCGTCAGTTGTCAGTTTCCAGAATGGAGGACAGACAACTCCGACTATAACCGACAAATGGCTAGTGGCTGGTGACTGCCGGCTTAGGTTGCTCTTTACGCAGCCGGTGTCCGGTCAGGAGTACGTAGTGTACGCCGGATATCGTGGTGAACGTGGCCGTGGCATAGAGCAGAATCTTTACCACGATAGCGAGCCATGGCGCCTCCACCACTTGTGCCAGGACCACGAACCATACGGCGGCAATCTGGCAGGCGGTGTTAATTTTGCCGAAGATGCTGGGGCGAAAATCGCGGAAGCCGACGGAAGCGTACAGCACCACGGCGGTGGCAACGATGCAGAGGTCGCGGCTGAAGACCAGGATGGTGTACTTCCAGGGAATTTTCTTGACGAAGGAAAGCACCAGGAAGAGCGAACTCAGCAACAGCTTGTCGGCAATCGGGTCCAGGTACAGGCCGAGCAGGGTCTGCTGATGCAGCGTGCGGGCCAGCAGCCCATCGAGGGCATCGCTGAACGCGGCGGCAATCAGCAGACCCAGGGCCCATCGCCAATGCGCGTCGAAGACGGCGATGATGACAAACGGAATAAAAATGAGGCGCAGCAGCGTGATCTGGTTGGGCGCCGTCCAGAACTGGGTACTGGCGCGCGGGTTTTGCAGCCGTCGCATGTCTTAAAGCCGAACGAACCGCATTCGGAGGTGCTGTCTCGATTGTGACGGGTTTGTGAGTGACTGGCAATGGGGCTGGGAAACGGTAGTAGCCTATTTAGGCGATTGCGCATCACATGGCTCGCGAAGTAAAAATGAATTTGAGCACCAGTAAGATGGAGACGCTCCCCTCCAACTTCGACGGTGTGCGATTTCGCAACCTGGTGCCGCGGCGCAACGGTGTTTCGGCGCTGCTGCGCTGGATGCTATCTCGCCATCATGGCCAGTGGCAGGATCATCCTGACGCGCAGCCAGGTCCGCCTCCGCCGCGCAGCTCCGATGGCTTGCGGCTTACTTTTGTTAACCACTCGACCTTTCTGCTGCAAGTGAATGGGATCAACATCCTTACCGATCCCATGTGGTCGAAACGCGCCAGCCCGGTGAATTGGGCCGGCCCGCGCCGTTTTCGCCCGCCCGGAATTCGCTTCGAAGACCTGCCACCGATCGACATTGTCCTGCTCAGCCATGATCACTATGACCACATGGACCTGCCGACTCTCCGCCGCTTGCACCGCAAGCATGGGCCCACGATTTATGCGGGCCTGAAAAATGCCGCGCTGCTGGCCAGACATGGAATCGGGAATGTGGTCGAGCTGGATTGGTGGCAGGAAACAACCGCGCGTCGTGATCTTTGGATTACCGGGGTGCCGGCCCGGCATTTCTCCGGCAGGAGCTTGTTTGACCGTGACCGGAGACTTTGGTGCGGGTTTGTGGTGCAGACGGTCGTTCAGACGGAAGACGTGTGCATCTACTTTGCCGGTGATACCGGCGCCGGACCGCACACGGCGCAAATCGCCGGCAAATTTCCCAAGATCGATCTCGCAATCCTGCCCATCGGGGCTTATCGCCCGCAGTGGTTCATGGGCGAAGTACACATGTCGCCCGATGAAGCGGTGGAAGCGCATCTCAGGTTGGGAGCACGCGTGAGCGTTGCCAGCCACTTCGGTACGTTTGATTTGGCTGACGACGGCGAGGACGAGCCGGTGGAACGGTTGCAACAGGCGTTGCAGCCTGCCAACCTCGGGGAAACTGAGTTTCGGGTTATGAGCTTCGGCGCCGCCGCCGAGCTCCCGATTGGTTCCAAGTCGCTTCGTGAGCGCAAAGAGCTTGTCGGGTAGCTTAGGGCTCGGCGTGTGATGAGATGTGGACAACTGACTGGCATGCCGGAATTAGAGACTTACGTTGCGCTGTTGCGAGGCATCAATGTCAGCGGGAAGCACATGCTGCCGATGAAAGACCTGGCGCAGATCGTGACTGGTTGCAGGTGTCGCGAGGTCCGCACCTATATCCAGAGCGGCAATGTAGTGTTTACGGCATCGCGAGCGACTGCGCAAAAATTACCGGCGCTGATCGCAAAGCAGATCGAGGCGCACTTTGGATTTTCCGCTCCCATTGTCCTTCGGAGCCGAGACGAACTGGCGCGCGTTGTGCAAGCCAACCCCTTTGTCGGGACCGGTGCACCGGAGAAGGCATTGCACGTCTACTTCTTGGCGGATACTCCCCGGGCCGAAGCGGTGAAGGGCCTCGACGTGAACCGCTCCGCGCCGGACACCTTTCGGGTTATCGGGCGCGAAGTTTACTTGCATCTTCCAGATGGAATGGCGCGCACAAAGCTGACCAACGCCTACTTCGATTCCAAGTTGTCCACTGTCTGCACCGCGCGCAATTGGGCAACTGTGCAAACGCTGCTCAAAATGTGCGACGCCTAACCGGTTAGCACTCGAACCCGAGACAGGTTGGCTCACGAAATGCTAGTACTTCAGGATCTTGGTGAACGAATCCGGGTCCAGGCTCGCGCCGCCAACCAAAGCACCATCGATTTCGCTTTCGGACATCAGCGCCGTTGCATTTTCCGGTTTCACGCTGCCGCCGTAGAGAATGCGAACATTCTCCGCGAACTCGTCGCCAAAGGCTTTGCCGACCTCATGCCGGATCACCGCGTGGGCGTCGGCTGCCATCTGCGGCGTCGCCGTCTTGCCGGTGCCAATCGCCCAAACCGGCTCATATGCGACGACCATTTTTGCCGCTTTGCGCGCAGAGATGCCGTTGAACGCCCGCATACATTGCCGCCGGCAAACGTCTTCCGTCAGCCCGGCTTCACGCTCTTCCAGCACTTCGCCGACACAGACGATCGGCGTCAGCCCCGCTTCCAATGCGGTCTCCAGCTTGCGATTGACGGTGTCGTCGGTCTCATTGAAATACTGGCGACGCTCGGAATGCCCGATGATGACGTGGGTCACGCCAGTCGCGGTAAGCATCGGCGCAGAGATTTCGCCGGTGAACGCCCCTTCCTTCTCCCAGTGGACATTCTGCGCGCCGATCGCGACGCGCGACCCCGAGGCCGCCTCGATCGCGGTGTGAAGATCAATAAAGGGAGGGCAAACCGCGATCTCAGCGCGGTCATAATCAGCGACGAGCGGAAGGAAATGGGCGAAGAACAAGGCAGTCTGTTCTGGGGTTTTGTACATCTTCCAATTGCCGGCAATGAGCTTCTTTCTCACAGGGGGACCTTGATCAAGACGGAGTGAAACGACATTTGATTATAGGCCCTCGGTTCCTGTGTGCTCATGGTGAGGAGTTCGTGATGCGAACCGAGTGTTTCACAGCGAAATCTTACTCGACTGGCATCTGGAACTGGTAATTCTCACCCATCACGGCAACCGTAACCCGAACGAGGCGTCCTTTCTTGGCGTGTTCGGAGACGCTTGCAGCTTCAGCCAGCTTCCCGAGCGGGTAATAGAGCACGCCGCCGACATTCGCCCTGGGTGGTACGGTATTGGCCAACAGGGCATACTCTTCTACGGATTCGGGAGACGCTTGGCGCTGTAGCTTGCTCAGAGCATTCTTGCCTGAGGCTTCGTAATTTCGCAGCCGGCACTCCTTGTCACATGTCGCTGACATCGACCGGCTGTCCCCTTCCTCAATCGCTCCTGGGGTATCGGTGTACAGCACATTGTTCTGGGCCAGCGCAGGGCGATCGGCCGTAGCACGCGACGCCATCGTCCGCATCAGGGCCATTAGTTGTGGATCGATCATACTTGCGATTGCCTGTTGATCTCCGTCGTCGCCGCCGTTACCCACCGCGTAGCGAGCCATGTTGTACGGCCGGCGGAGCCTGCGAGCCAGCTCAGTGGCCGAGACCGCGGTCACCTCACGGCCACGAACCATGTCTTCGACCGTCACGTCGCCCGGCTGCACGGTGATCGAGCGTTGTCCGGAGTTATAAATCCTGACCTTCACCGCGAGAAACTTATGATTCAGAGCGGAGTGGACAGCGGCCACGACCGTGTAGTTCGTCCCGGTCGCGTACTTATAGAGGACGCCATCGACGAAGAATGTGCCGCTGTCACCCGGCGCCTCACGGCTTAGGCTCTGTCCCATTAGCGGGCAAATGAGCAGCAGAACACATACCAAAGAACGCATGAAGCCTCCAAGTCTGAGCACGGGGATGCTGCAATGAACATCGGCTGAATCCAGGCGCAACGTGAGGCTCACGCTTCAACTGTTGTAATCTTGAAGATAGTTTGGCGACGTCCTATCAACGCACGATTGAGCAACTTTACGCGCTTGGACACGAGCTGGCCGGCACGCCCTCACACAAGTTCGACTTGAGCTATGTCCGCCAAATGCTGGTAGCGCTGGGCAATCCCGAGCGCCGATTCGCCAGCGTCTTGATTGCGGGCACCAACGGCAAGGGCTCGACTGCCGCAACGCTCAGCTCGATCCTGCGGGTTGCCGGATATAAAACCGGGCTCTACAGTTCGCCGCACCTTGTGCGCATCAACGAACGCATCCGCGTGAATGGCACAGAGATCTCGGATGTGGAGTTCGGCGCCATTCACGATCGCGTCGAGCGCACGGCGCAAGAGCTTCTACAGACCGGCAAGTTGCCATGGCATCCCAGCTTCTTCGAGATGCTGACGGTCATGGGGTTCGAATACTTTGCCAGTGTGGGAGTGGAGATCGCGGTGCTGGAAGTCGGCATGGGCGGGCGGCTGGATGCGACCAACGTGGTCGAACCTGCGATCTCGGTCATCGCCGACATCTCGCTTGACCATCAAAAGTATTTGGGAGACACGATCGCGGAGATCGCGGGCGAAAAAGTTGGAATCATCCATAAAAAGGGCGTTGTGGTTACACTACCGCAGCATCCGCAGGCTAATGACGTGATCGGGCGGGCGATTCTGGACAACGACTCGCGTGGGGTCAGCGCGGCCCAGTTTATTCCGCCAGTGTCGCCGGGAGCCGCGATTTATATGGGAGAACGGGCCGCCGCCGTTGCGGGCAGAAGCCGGTATCCGCTGAGGGTCATGGGCGAACAGATCGAGGTGGATTCGCCGTTATCCGGACGGCATCAGTTGCGCAACATCGCGCTGGCGATTGCAGCGGGGGAAGAGCTGAAGCAGTTCGGGTTTCCGGTGTCTCCGAAGCAGCTTGAGCAGGGCATTCGCGAAACCCATTGGCCGGGCCGATTCCAGGTGCTTCCGGCTGCGGCGACAGGCTTTGGGCGGGAGATGGTTCTCGACGTGGCACACAATCCCGCCGGCGCGTGGGCGCTGCGCTCGGCCTTGTCGGAAACTTTTGCTGACCGCGAGTTGACCGTCGTCTTTGCTGCAATGCGCGACAAAGCCGTGCAGGAAATCGCAGATGTGTTGTTTCCTGTCGCGGCACAGGTTGTGGTTACTCAGGCGAACAATCCTCGAGCGGCAACAACCGACGAGTTGCTGCAAGCGGGCGCACGAAGCGGAGCGACGCTGTATTCGGAACAGAACGTGGCCGATGCTTTGGACCGAGCGCGTAAGTTAAGCAGTCCCGACGGAATTATTGTTGTTACGGGATCAATCTACCTGGTTGGCGAGGTGATGAGCCTGCTTGGATTGCGGGCGTAGAAGCTGCGGCCCGGATCAAAACCTAAGTTCTTGGAACGATGGACGAGATACAACAAAACGTGACGGTCCCGCCCCGAGGGTCGGTGTTTAGCCGCGTGCGATCGTACTTTTTCTTCGTTCCGGTTGTGTATCTATACACCGGAGTGCTGGGAGCGGTTGCGCTGGCCTGCTCGCTGTTTGACCGCGAAGGCCGAATTCAGCACAGCATCGCGCGGCTATGGGCGAGAATCAATCTTCGCTCGGTCGGCATTCGCGTGCACGTTCGCGGCAGGGAACGGCTACAGCCATCGCAGGCGGTCGTTTACGCTGCCAACCACCTCTCGGCCATCGACATTCCGGTGCTCTACGCTGAAATTCCGGGGCAGTTTCGCATCATGGCCAAGAAGGAATTATTTCGCTATCCCTTTCTGGGATGGTATCTGCAACGTTCCGGTCAAATTCCAATCGTGCTTGGCGATGCTCACGCTTCGTTGCGCAGCCTCAACCGGGCCTGCGATGCGTTGCGCAAAGGGATGCCACTGGTGGTGTTTCCGGAGGGTGGACGTTCGCCTTCAGGCGAATTGCAGGAGTTTATGGGCGGAGCCTTTTACGTTGCGATTCGGGCCCAGGTACCCATCGTGCCGGTCGCGATTGTCGGCACCTATGACTCGCTGCCCATCAATAGTTTCCACGTTCTTCCCGGCGAGGTGGGGCTGGTCTTTGGCGAGCCGATTCCCACCGCGGGTTTGCGCCTGCGTGACTCGGCGCAACTGTCAGCGCGCGTCCGGCAAGAGATCGCCGAACTGCACGATTCGTACGGGCAGTCGACAGCGTTAGTGAGTGCGGAAGGTCGCAGTCAGGACCCAGTGGTACACACCTGAGTATGAAACCTCGAATCGCCATTCCGGTGCCCAATTCCAAGCGGCCGTTGTACGTGAGCATCGCCCTGCCGCAGTATGAGCGCGCAGTGCGCAGCGCCGGCGGCGAGCCGGTGGTTATTCCGTTGAACGCGAGCTCGGCTCAAATCGCGCAGGCGGTCAAGGCGTGCGATGGCGTGCTGCTTCCCGGCAGCCCGGCCGATATTGATCCGGAGAAGTACGGAGCGGAGCGGCATCAAGCAACTGCGCCGCCCGATCCTTACCGTGACAACACCGACGAGTTGCTGCTGCAGGACGCGTTCAATATGCGCAAGCCGGTCTTCGGCATTTGCTACGGATTGCAGGCCCTGAACGTGTGGCGGACGGGTACGCTCAGCCAGCAGCTTCCGCAAGGTGTGAATCACAACGCCGGACGCAAAGTGAGCCAGGCACATCGTGTCGCGGTCGATCCCGAATCGAAGCTGGCGGAAATTTTGCGCCAAGCGGGAGCCTTGCCTGATTCTGACATGCTGAATATTCCCGTAAACTCCAGCCATCACCAAGCGCCGGGGACGTTGGGGGACGGATTACGCCTGGCGGCATGGTGTCCGGAGGATGGGGTGAAGGAAGCTGTGGAAGGGACTGCACCGGACCACTTCGTCCTGGGAGTCCAATGGCATCCCGAGCGGACCTGCGACAGCGAACCGGCATCGCGCGCCATGTTCCGCGCGTTCATCGAAGCCGCCGCGAAGTGGCACAAGCAGCTCGATGAGAGACAGCAGGACTTCGAATCCGTCGCAGGCTCGACCTGAAAAGTTCCGGCGCCGAAACGAAGGTCTCGGCGCCGGATCATCAAGACCGTGTTGTGAGTCTGATCTTAGGGTGTGATCTCCCAGATCGTGCCCTGGCGATAGGAGCCGCCGCCGTAGGCGGTTCCATACATGTCACCAGCCGAGTCGAATGTCACGTTGCAATACGGGAACCGGCCGTCAGTGCCGCCGGTGAAGTCGTAGATCGAGCTGTACGTCCAGGTACCACCCGAGTTCGTCAGCCGGAAGACGTTTCCGTCGTTGTTAGCGCCATCGCATACGGTTGTACCTACCAGGTTACCTTGCGAATCGAAGTTGAGCGCGCCCCATGGGCCGCAGTTGGGACCGCCGGTGAAACCGTAGAGCAGGTTGAAGTTCCAGTTGCTGCCGGAGGGCGCCAGCTCGAATGCCGTACCGCCGCCGCCCGCACCGCCGTTATTCGTCGTGCCGTACAGATTGCCGGCCGCGTCCATAATCAGCGCTCCGGTAGGGGTGGCACCGTCGCTCGCGCCCTGGAAGCTGTAGAGCACCTGCTCGGTCCAGCCATTGCCCGAGGGCGACAGCTTGAAAACCGTGCCCTGATTGAATTGGCCGCCTTGCGTAGTTGTGCCGTAGAGATTGCCCGCGTTGTCAAAGATCACGCCACTATAAGGCTGTGATCCGTCCGGGCCTGAGAATGTGTAAATTGGCTGCTCCGTCCAACTGTTGCCCGAGCGAGACATTTCGAAAACGACACCAACGCCATTTGCACCCCCGAGAGAGGTGGTGTTGTACATGTTGCCTGCCTGATCGAAGACGAGCGAGCCGAAGCGAGGCTCCCATCCATCGGCGCCGCCGCTGAAGCCGTAAAGCACAGTCGAGTTCCAGGGGCAAATGACGGAGTGACAAAAAGAGTTTATCGGTGGGCGGACATTGTAAACATAGCCATGGACATACTGGGATATGTTATTCGGGCTGGTGCCGTAGAGAATGCCATCGGGCCCGAAGACGACCCCGCTTTGCAGAGCGCCGTCAAAAAGCGCGAGTGCCCTGAAGATCCAATGGCTATTGCGAGTCTGAAGTTCATAGACGTTACCCCAATTGGTGCCCTGGTTGCCACTATGGGTTGTGCCGTAGAGGTTGCCAAATCTGTCGATCGTCAGGCCGGCATAAGGCTGCGCCCCGTCCAGTCCTCCAGTAAAGGTATAAAGCAGATTGAAGTTTTGCGCCTGCGCAGCATTCGTCCCGACAACGGTCAATCCGAACACAATCGCCAGCGCGGCCGTTGCTGCATTCACGCGCAAGCTCCGAAATCGTCCTACGTTCGCCATGAACATCTCCCTGTGATGGTTTAATTCCCTGGAATGAAGAATGAGTGTTGGCGAGAGCAAAAGGAATATACAACGAAACGCTATTTTCGTCGCGCATTTTTATCGCTTATTGACGCAAGGCAAGCCGGTTATTGCCCGGTTGCAAGCTCGTCCGCCGGCGTGAGGCTTGCAGATGGCAGGTGATAACGTCCACCGTCTCTGCACTTTGTGATGCTGCTCGCATTCAATTACTCTGAATACTTATGCTCGACCTTGCCTTTGTTCGCGATCATCAAGACCTTATCCGCAAGAAGCTGACCGACCGCGGGATGAACCCCGACATAGTACTGGGGGATTTCTACACCATCGATCTCGATCGCCGCGCTGCCATCACCAAAGCCGAAACCCTGAAAGCCCAGCGCAATAAGAGCACGGAGGAGATTGCCCGGCTTAAGAAAGACAAGCAGGACGCGAGCGCGCTGATCGAACAAACTAAAGATCTGCGCGAGAAGATTTCCGAAGCCGAAAAGGTTGCCGAAGAGGCAGACGCCAGGCTGCGCAGTATTCTCACCGGCATTCCCAACCTGCCGGACGACAGTGTTCCTGTCGGCAAAAGTGCCGACGACAATGTCGAGGTCCGAAGCTGGGACGCGCCTCCGAAATTCGACTTCACGCCAAAGCCGCATTGGGAGTTGGGCGAGGACTTAGGCGTGCTGGACTTGGAGCGCGCGGCCAAGCTGACCGGCGCGCGATTCGCCGTGTATTGGGACCTGGGAGCGCGACTGGAACGCGCGCTGATGAACTTCATGCTCGACTTGCACACCAAGGAGCATGGCTACACGGAAGTCCTGCCGCCGTTTCTGGTGAATGCCGATTCTATGTACGGCACGGGCCAGCTGCCGAAGTTTGAGGCCGATCTGTTTAAGGTCCCGCACGGTGAGAAGAATCTTTATCTGATTCCGACTGCGGAAGTGCCGGTTACGAATTTATATCGCGACGAGACGCTCGACGGCGCGCGCTTACCAATCTCGCTAACGGCTTACACGCCGTGTTTTCGCAGTGAGGCGGGATCGTACGGCAAGGATGTGCGCGGAATTATTCGCCAACATCAGTTTCAGAAGGTTGAGTTGGTGAAGTTCACCAGGCCGGAGCAATCGCGGGAAGAGCACGAGAAGTTGACCCATGACGCCGAGGAGGTCCTGCAGAAGTTAGGGCTGCACTATCGCGTGATGGTGCTTTCGACCGGCGACATGGGATGGTCATCGGCGAAGACGTACGACATCGAGGTCTGGCTCCCGGGGCAGCAACTCTTCCGCGAGATTTCGTCCTGCTCGAACTTTCTGGATTACCAGGCGCGACGCGCGAATATCCGGTATCGTCCCGAGGGCGGGAAGAAAACCGAGCTCGTGCACACGCTGAACGGCAGCGGTTTGGCGATCGGTCGCACCTGGGTAGCGATTGTAGAGAACTACCAGCAGGCAGATGGCAGTGTGCTCGTGCCCGAAGTGCTGCGGCCCTATGTAGGCGCGGAGCGGATTACGGCGAAGAAGTTCTAGAAGCGGCACGTTGGCACTTAGCATTTAGCCGAATCCGCGCCCGCAACTCTGCGCTCGTGTCTGGACAGAGATATTTGGAGCCTCCCTTTCTCAGGTCTGCCATTTTCCGCCAAGTCAAGTCAAATCGAATCAAAGACATCGTGGCAACGTAAGTACATCCCTGGCCCTCTAAGACTAGTTGGCTGGCAAGGTAGCCACTGGTCCCGATGCAGACATCCCCTATCCAACCTTCTGTTGTTTCGGACATCCGTCCGCCGTCCACCGACAAAACGGCACTCGAGCAGCAAATCCAGCGGCTTGGAGAGTGGTTTCACAACATCAACCTGTTCGGCGTGCCGACGGCCCCAAATCACTTCCTGGGTGACTTCCCCAATGTGAAGTGGCAGCAAATCTCGGGTGCGTTGCCCTCGGATCTCTCCGGCGCTGAGGTGCTCGATATCGGGTGCAACGGCGGGTTCTATTCGATCGAGATGAAGCGGCGAGGGGCGAAGCGGGTGCTGGGCATTGACGTCGATGACCGGTACCTCAACCAGGCGCGCTTTGCCACGCGCACCCTTGATTTTGAAGTCGAGTTCGAAGAGCGCTCGGTTTATCAGGTCGCTGAGATCACCGGTCAGTTCGACTATGTGCTCTTCATGGGCGTCTTCTATCACCTGCGATATCCGGTTTTCGCGCTCGATCAGGTAGTGAAGAAAGTTCGGCCCGGAGGCCGGTTGGTTTTTCAGTCGATGTTGCGCGGCTCGGACGGGGTAAAGCAGTGGGCGGAAAATTACCATTTTTGGGAGACCGAGCAGTTCGGGCATCCGGCGTATCCGGCGATGTATTTCGTCGAGAACAGCTACGCCAACGATCAGACGAATTGGTGGATCCCCAATCGTGCCGCAGCGGAGGCCGTGCTGCGTAGTTCGGGGCTGGAGATTTTGGACCATCCGGAGCCGGAAACATGGATCTGTGCGCCGCGAGACGTGATGCGAAACGGCGAATACATTCTCGATCTGGAATTGAGTGGCAGGCTATAGCCGAACGCGAGGCAAGTAAGTTCATGGTAGAAGCCGTAATGCTGTGGAACGAGCCGAATAACCTCTCCCACTGGGATTTCAAGATTGATCCCGAATGGAAGCTTTTTGCAGAGATGACGAAGGCGGCGGCTCGCGCGATTCGTGGCATCAACCCCGGCCTGAAGATAGTGCTCGGCGGCATATCGCCTATCGACCCTCATTTCATCCGACTTCTGGCTGGGCATGGGCTGATCGACGAGATCGATGTGGTCGCGGTGCACGGTTTCCCGCTCGATTGGAACCATTGGAAGATCGACGAGTGGCCGAAGAAGATCGCCGAAGTGCGCGCCGTGACCCGGAAGCCGGTCTGGGTATCGGAGGCGGGCGCCTCGTCATTTGGGGCGGAAGAAATTCAGGCCTTCGGGCTAAAGCGCACGGCCGAGTTGCTGCTGGGAGAAGTCGAGCGAGTTCATTGGTACAGCCTGCATGACTTGCCCGCGTCATGGACGGCTACGACTCGTCATAAAGAAGCGGAAGGCAGCGCCTACTATCGGCATTACTACATGGGGCTGCTGCGCGAAGACGGATCGCCCAAGCCGGCGGCAGAAGAATTCCCCAGCGGGATGGGCATTTGTCAGTGGCTCCATTTCGAAGACCATCGTTTGCACGCGTCGGTGGAATGGCTGCGGAAGTTGGGGGTTCGGCATCTGCGCACCGGCATCAGTTGGGCGGATTGGTTTCGTGCCGGGTCGGAGTCGTGGTTTGACCGGCAGATGAGCGCGCTGGACGAGTTTGCGGTCACTATGACGCTCTGCTTCACGCCGGAGCACCTCGGCATGGAGCGGCATTACACCAGTCCGCCGCGGAACCCGCAGGACTTTGCCGACTTTGCAGCGTGGGCTGTCGATCGCTACGCGGCACCGCGCCATCGCTGCGTGACAGACCAGGTAGAAGCCGATGCCGCACCGAACCTTTGGCAACGAGTTACGGATGTGACGCTGGGGGCGCGATAGATGGGGAAGCGAGTTCTGATCACCGGTGGAGCGGGTTTTGTCGGGTCGCATGTAGCCGACGCACTGCTGCGACAAGGCCATCGGGTACGCATCTTCGACAACCTCACCCCGCAGGTGCATCCCGACGGCTGGCCGGATTATCTGCCCGACGATCTGGAATTGATGCGCGGTGATATGCGTGATCTCGACGCCGTACAACGCGCGGTCACGGGCGCGGACATCGTCGTTCATCTCGCAGCCGCGGTCGGCGTGGGCCAGTCGATGTATGAGATCTCCCACTACATGGGCTCCAACACGCAGGGCACCGCGAACCTGTTGCAGGCGCTGCTGAATACCAAGCTGAAGATTGAGAAGCTCATCGTTGCCTCGTCGATGTCGATCTATGGCGAGGGCAAATACCTTTGCCGCGAATGCGGCGAGGTGGCCCCGTCGCCACGAAGCACTGAGCAGTTGAAGGCGAAGCAGTGGGAGATGCTTTGTCCGGAGTGCGGGCGCGTGCTCAAGCCCGCCGCGACCGATGAGTCGAAGCCGCTACAGTGCACCTCGATCTATGCGCTCAGCAAGAAAGACCAGGAGGAGATGACCCTCCTGTTCGGCCGCACATACAGCGTGCCCGTAGTGGCACTGCGTTATTTCAATATCTATGGCACGCGGCAGGCGTTGTCGAATCCCTACACCGGGGTTGCGGCGATTTTTGCTTCGCGGCTGTTGAATCGGCGGTCGCCGATGGTTTTCGAGGACGCCCGACAGATGCGTGACTTCGTTAGCGTGCATGACGTGGTGCAGGCGAACCTGCTAGCCATGCAGCGCAGCGAAGGGGATGGCATGGCGTTGAATATCGGCTCGGGACACCCGATTACGATCGGGGACGTTGCGCAGCAACTCACGCGATGCCTGGGCGCGGCGATCCCGGCTGAGATTACGGGGAAATACCGAGCGGGAGACATCCGCCACTGCTTTGCCGACATTTCCGCGGCGCAGCGCTTGCTGGGCTATACGCCGCAGTATCGATTCGCGGACGGTATTGTGGAATTGGTGGACTGGCTGCGCTCCCAGACTGCGGTGGATCGCGCGGCTCAGATGGTGCATGAACTCACGGCTTATGGGTTGACGGCTTAACGGTGCTGGCCTTCAGGCCTGCGAACGAGCAGCTAGTTTTATTTTCCAGGGCGGGCTTGAGCCCGCGATAACGAAGCAGGCGGCTGAAGCCGCCTGGGCAAGAAATGGAGCCTGGACGCTGGCCTGAAGGCCAGCTCTGCCCGATCAATGCAATGCGGGTCTTAATCACAGCGGACACAGTGGGCGGCATCTGGACCTACGCTCGGGACCTCGTCACCGGGTTGGTTCGGCGAGGCGTGGAAGTGACGCTGGTCAGCTTCGGCCACATGCCCGAGCCGCGACAACTTGTGTGGACCGAAGGTTTGCGCAATCTTGATTTCCGCCCCACTGCGTTCCGCCTGGAGTGGATGCAGGATTCCGCAGAGGACATCGCGGCGTCGTCGGAGTATCTGCTAAATGTAATTCGCGAGACCTCACCCGACGTCCTGCACCTGAACCAGTTTTGCTACGGCGCGCTCGACGTTGACATCCCGAAGATCGTCGTCGCGCACAGCGATGTTGTGAGTTGGTGGGTCGCGGTCCATGGAGAGCAGCCGCCGCGATCGGCTTGGATCGAGTGGTACCGCGAAATCGTGCAGGGTGGACTGGATCGCGCAACTACCGTTATTGCGCCCTCGCGCTGGATGCTATCGCAGATCGAGACCTATTACGGGCCGCGTCAGAGCTGCAGCGTCATCTACAACGGTCGCAATCCGCAGTGCTTCAATCCTCATAGCGACAAAGAAGACATCGTTCTGACGGTTGGGCGGTTGTGGGACTCGGCAAAACAGGTCTCGCTGCTTACCCAACATGACTGCGGATGGCCAATCGTGGTTGCCGGCGAAACTCAACATCCGGACGAGGCCTATCGCGGCGACCCCACGCGAATTGTTTGCGAAGGTACTCTGGAGCTGAAGGGCAAGCAAAATCCGGAACAGTTGCAATCGCTGTTTTCGGGAGCTGCTATTTACGCGGCGACTTCGCGGTACGAGCCGTTCGGGCTGGCATTGGTTGAAGCAGCACTGTCGCGCTGTGCCATTGTGGCGAATGACATCCCGAGCTTCCGTGAGATCTGGGGGGAGACGGCGTGTTACTTCAACACGAATGATGCCGGCGGCTTGCGCGACGCGGTTCTCGAACTGGCCGCCAACAAGGCCCTAAGGCGGCAACATGCAGAACTGGCCTACCAGCGCGCGAAACGACGCTATACGGCCGAGCGAATGGTCGACGAATATCTGGAGACGTACGCATCCCTCTCCGAACGATGGACGATGGCGGCATGAGCGGCAGCATCAGGTTTCGCATCTTCGCGCATTCCTGGCTTTCCGACTGGAATCACGGCAACGCGCACTTCCTTCGCGGGCTGGCGCGTGAACTTGTGAGGGCGGGTCACGAAGTCCGCTGTTATGAGGAATTGGGCTCGTGGTCGCTGACGAACCTGATGCAGGAGGGCACCATTGCCGGCGAAGCGATTGAGCAGTTTCGCCGCGAGTTTCCCGAGCTCGACGTGCGCTTTTACGAGCGAGGCGCAAGACTGAGCGGCATTCTCCAGGACGAGCTTCGCGACGCTGACATCGTCATCGTGCATGAGTGGACCGAGCCGGGGGTCGCGGAGGCAATTTTGTCCTTTAAAGGACGTTACGGGTTTCGCGCGCTCTTTCACGATACACATCATCGCGCTTACACCAACGCCGCAGAGATATTGCGTTTCCCGCTGCATTTATTTGATGGAGTGCTGGCATTTGGCGAGCCCATCCGTCGAATCTACGTCGAGGGTTTTGGAGTCCCTCGCGCCTGGACGTTTCATGAGGCTGCTGACACCTCACACTTTTACCCAATCGAGAGCGATCGCGAATTCGATTTGTTGTGGATCGGCAACTGGGGCGATGAAGAGCGCACCCGGGAGTTGAAGGAATTTTTCATCAATCCTGCCGCAGAATTACGTAATTGCAAATCCATGGCGTACGGCGTGCGATATCCCGAAGATGGGCGGCGTGCTTTGGCGGAAGCCGGTATCGAATATTGCGGGTATTTGCCGAGCCTGATGACTCCCCGCGCCTACTCGCGCAGTGCGCTTTCGTTGCACGTGCCCCGGCGCCAATACACGAACGGCTTGAGCGGTATTCCGACCATCCGCGTCTTCGAAGCGTTGGCCTGCGGCGCAATGCTCGTTTGTGCTCCATGGAACGACGTCGAGCAGCTGTTCCGACCCGGCGACGACTACGTTGTGGCCGGCTCCGGTACCGATATGAAAGGCAAAATTCATGAGCTTCTGCGCGACGAAAGAGCGCGACGCCAAATTGGTGCGAACGGCAGACAGACTATCCTGCAGCGCCACACCTGCGAACACCGCGCACACCAGCTGACAGAGATTTGCGAGGCACTCAATTGATGAAGCTCTTTGTATTCGGCTCGAGCCTGACTTCTTCGTACTGGAACGGTGCAGCAACTTATTACCGGGGCATTTACCGGAATCTGGCCGAGCTTGGGTTTCAGATCACCTTTGCCGAGCCCGACGCCTATGGACGCCAGCAACATCGTGATGACGAAGACTTCAGCTACGCCGAGGTGATCGTTTACGATTCACCGCGCGACATTCCAGAGTTAATCGACAGAGCATGCGAAGCCGACCTGGTGATCAAGCACAGCGGCGTGGGTGTGGATGACGCCCTCTTAGAGCAACGCGTTCTGGAATGCCAGTCTCCGAACACGCTGGTCGCCTTTTGGGACGTGGATGCGCCCGCTACACTGGCCGGCGTGGAAGCCAACGTGTTGCATCCGTTTCGTGCGCTCATTCCAGAGTACGACTACATCTTCACCTACGGTGGCGGGCCGCCCGTGGTTGAGCACTACGAGCGGCTGGGGGCTCGCGCCTGCCATCCAATCTATAACGCGCTCGAACCCACGACGCATCATCCCGTTTCACCTGAGGCGGACCGCGCCTGCGATCTGATCTTTGTCGGCAATCGCTTGCCGGACCGCGAGCGCAGAGTGGAGGAGTTTTTTCTGACGGCGGCGGAGCAGGCGCCTGAATTTCAGTTCGCCCTTGGAGGCGAAGGCTGGGGCGGCAAGCCGCTTCCGGCCAACGTTCGCTGGATCGGGCACGTCGGGACAGGCGACCACAATGCCGTGAACTGCTCCGCTCGACTGGTGCTCAATTTGAATCGCGAGTCGATGGTCGAAGTGGGCTATTCGCCGCCGACGCGCGTGTTCGAAGCCGCAGGCGCCGGCGCGTGCCTCATTACCGATTACTGGGAAGGTATCGAGACTTTCTTTGAGCCGGGCTGCGAGATACTGGTCGCACGCAATGCCGGAGAAATCGTCGACCTTCTGCGAACCGTTGATGCCAGGCTGGCGCGTGAGATGGGTGAAGCCATGCGCCGCCGTGCGTTGCTGGAACACACCTACTCCTTAAGGGCCTTGCAGGTGCGCGAGATTCTACAGCAGTCCGGGGCCGACGTATTTGCGTGGCGGGCGCGCGAACTGCAGCAACCGGCGTGAGAAAAGTAACACTTGGCACTTAGCAGTTGGCAGTTACTATTTAGTGCCGCGGCGACGTGCGTCTCCGAGCTAATTGCCAAGTGCTAATTGCTAAGTGCTCAGAATGAAACTCGTCGTCTTCGGATTGTCGGTCACGTCTACCTGGGGCAACGGTCACGGCACCACGTACCGTGCATTGCTCAAGGCGCTGCACGCGCGCGGCCATGACATTGTGTTCTTTGAGAAGGACGTGGAGTGGTACGCCTCCAATCGTGATCTCCCGAATCCCGACTTCTGTGAAATGCACCTGTACGAAGACTGGAAGCAGATCCGGCGCCGCGCGCGCCAGCAGCTCAAGGACGCCGATGTAGCAGTTGTTGGATCGTACTTTCCCGACGGCATCGCCGCCATCGACGAGATGATCGATGCCGGTACGGGGGTAAAGGCGTTCTATGACATCGATACCCCGGTCACCATTTCAGCTCTTCGGGCAAACGGGAAGGCCGATTACATCGCGCAGCGGCAGGTTCCCGCTCTGGACATCTATTTCAGCTTCACCAGCGGCCCGATGCTGCGCGAGATCGAGGAGCATTTTGGCGCCCCGCAAGCGGTGCCGCTTTACTGTTCCTTCGACCCTCAGCAGTATCGCCATTTGCCGGCTAACAAGAAGTTTGCCTGCAACCTGAGCTACATGGGTACGTATGCTCCCGATCGCCAGCCGAAACTGGAGCAAATGTTGGTAGAACCGGCGCGACGACTCGGGAGGGGAAGGTTCATCGTCGCTGGGTCGCAGTATCCGGAGACGCTCTGTTGGCCGAACAACCTGCTCTGTATCCCACATCTGAGCCCGCAATGGCACCCGGAATTTTATTCCTCGTCGAAGTTCACTCTGAACGTAACTCGGCGCGATATGTCCATCACTGGTTATTCGCCGTCTGTTCGGCTATTCGAGGCAGCCGCCTGCGGAGCGACGATCGTGTCCGACAACTGGCCGGGCCTCGACAGCTTTTTCGTCCCGGGCCGTGAGATTCTCTTGCCAACCGGCACGGAAGACGTCCTGCGTTACTTGAGCGAGTTCAGCACGGAAGAGACGCGCGCGATCGGAGAACGTGCGCAAGCGCGGGTCCTGGCTGAGCACACCAGTGCGATTCGTGCTGAACAGTTCGAGCGTGCGGTCGAGAGTGTCTTGCCTGTTTCGCAATTCAGCGCCACTGAATCACCAAGGCCCGCCTCGCACGCGCAAGCAGAAGCAACTTACGATTAGCACCAAACAACAGTACAGCCGCAATCCAGTGCTGCACGGGCAGAATTTAGCCCGAGCCCCGCATCTTACCTTGATTGAGTAAGCTCTCCAGTCACAACGAGAAAGTAACCCAATCTGGGTTGGAAAAGGACCTCGCATGAGAGTTGCTCTCATATCCCCGCCGTTCTTGTCCGTTCCGCCGTTTAAGTATGGCGGGACAGAATTGTTTATAGCTCAACTGGCCGAAGGGTTGAAGGCGGCCGGTGTCGACGTAGTGGTCTACACCAACGGCGAATCGACAGTGAATGTCGAAACCAGGTGGCTTTATCGCCACCAGCAGTGGCCTCTACGCGGAGAGGTCTTCGACAATATCGAAGACTTCAATCATGCGTCGTGGTCGATCAGCGACGCGGCTGCCGATTGCGACATCATTCATCTGAATAACGTGCCGGCGCTCATGTTTACGCGCTTTGTGAAAAACAGCAGCTTCGTCTATACCGTGCATCATGTACATGAAGACCACCTCAGTCGGCTGTATCAGTATTTTCCGGAAGTCGAGTTTGTTACCATCAGCGAATTCCAGCGTGAACGTGAGGCCATGGCTCGCATGCGGACCATCCATCATGGCATTGACCTGAGCCGGTACCGTTTGCAGACCAAGAAGCAGGAGTATCTGTCGTTCCTGGGCCGTATCGCGCCCATCAAGGGCACACATCTCGCGATCGAGGCTGCAAAAAAATCGGGCATCCCGCTGAAGATTGCCGGCGAAGTGCAGCCGATTTTCCGCGACTATTTTGAGAGCGAAATCAAGCCGCACATCGATGGGAAGTTTATCGAGTATGTCGGGGAAGCCGGGCTCGACGAAAAAAACGAGTTACTTGGCAATTCTCTGGCCATGCTCTTTCCCGTCCAATGGAACGAACCCTTCGGGCTGGTGATGATTGAAGCGATGGCTTGCGGAACCCCTGTGTTGGCGATGCCGGGAGGCGCCGTGGAAGAAGTCGTCAACGATGGGATTTCTGGATTTGTTTGCCGAACGGTAGACGATCTTGTGGATCGCGCCAGGAACCTGTCCGGCGTCTTCAAACCGGCCAATGTACGGCAGTACTGCCAGCAGTATTTCTCGGTGGAGCGGATGGTCGCCGATTATCTCGCGCTGTACCAGCAACTCGAAAGCGAACAAACTCCGGTGGAAACTGTCACGGCCAGCATGCCGTTGGTGGCGTGAGGAGGTAAGCTCGACGCAAGTATGGGCACGTATCTGACGATTCCTTACGAAGAACTTATCGAGATCACTTCGCCGCATATTGAGCCGCGGCTCGCCTTTCATTCGCTCGAGCCGCGGAAAGTCGACAACCTCACTCTGATCGACGGCAAGACCTTCAGCGCCACCAACGTCGGCGGCGACATTTACCCGCCTGGCTCGCCCGATGTCGGGTTCTTTCATGATGACACCCGCTTTCTGAGCCACCTTGAGCTGCGCATCGGAGGGCACCGCACGGTTGTGCTATCGTCGGCGACCGAGAAAACATTCTCGGCGCAGATCGAGCTGACTACCGGCAACATTACCCTGCGCGATTCCTTCGATTTGCCGGAAAACACCATTCACATCCGCCGCGAGCAACTGCTGGCTTCGGAGATTCTCTTCGACCGCATGACGTTCGAGAATTTCAATCTTACTCCGGTCGACTTTACCGTGGAGGTTTTGTTCGACGCGGATTTCGTAGATGTCTTTCAAGTCAGGGGCGTGGCACGCCAGCAACACGGGCAGTATTACCAGCCGATGGTCCGCGACGAAGGGATTGCATTCTACTATCGTGGGCTCGACGGAGTGATGCGCGAGACGCTGATCAAAGTCGCTCCTAAGCCGACCGAATTCCAGGAGCGCAGTGCGCGCTGGGAGTTGCGCTTGGAGCCGCTGAAACGCGTGGAACTGGAGCTATCGGTGACGCCTTTCGTCGAGGGCCGCAAGTCGCGCGCGCAAGTCTATGAGATGGACCATCAGCTGCGAGCCCGGCGCGCGAACTACGCCCGTTGGGAGGCCAGCTCAACTCGTATCCAGACCGACAACGATGTTTTTGACACTCTCATCCAGACTGCCGTCGGGGACTTCCATGCCTTGCAGATTCCGGATGGCGATCAGCACATTATCGCCGCCGGAATTCCCTGGTTTGCCACCATCTTCGGACGCGATTCCATCATCGCGGCCTATCAGTCACTGTCGCTCAATCCGCAGCTCGCCATCGACACACTTCGCGTTCTGGCGCGCTACCAGGGCAAGGAATACGACGATTGGCGTGACGAAGAGCCCGGCAAGATCCTGCATGAGTATCGCGATGGGGAGATGACTCGAAGTGGTGAGATGCCTTTTGGCCCATACTACGGTTCGGTGGATGCAACGCCGCTCTTCCTGATTCTGCTTAGCGAGACGTTTAACTGGACATCAGACGAGCAACTCGTGGAGGAGTTGTTGCCGAACGCCTATGCCGCGCTGCAGTGGATTGACAAGTACGGCGATCTGGACGACGACGGCTTTGTCGAGTATTTGCGACGATCGCCCAAGGGGCTGGTCAATCAGGGCTGGAAGGACTCCTGGGACGCCAATATGCATCGGGACGGCAGCGTCGCCAAGCCGCCCATCGCATTGTGCGAGGTGCAAGGTTACGTTTACGACGCGAAGTTTCGGATGTCGGCGCTCTTGCGCACCTTCGGCGACACCAAGACTGCCGAGAGATTGAAGCGGGAAGCTTCCGAACTGGCGCGGCGTTTCGATCGCGCCTTCTGGGTGCCGACGCGGGGCTTCTACGCTATGGCGCTGGACGCCGAAAAAAAGCCGCTGGAGGTCATCTCCTCCAACCCCGGACAATTGCTGTTCACGCGCATCATTAACCGTGACCGGGCGCGCGTGGTGAGCAATCGCCTGATGCGGCCCGACATGTTCAGCGGTTGGGGCTGGCGCACCATGTCGCAGGACGAGCGCGTATTTAACCCGCTGAGCTACCACCGCGGCTCGGTGTGGCCGCATGACAACTCGCTGATCGCGCACGGCATGGCGGTGAACGATATGCGTGAGGGAGCGTTGCAGGTCCTGACATCGCTGTATCAGGCGGCCACCGACTTTCGCGATTACCGGCTACCGGAGTTGTTCTGCGGCGTGCAGCGCCGCGAGTACGATGAGCCGGTGCACTATCCCGTGTCGTGCTCACCGCAGGCGTGGGCCTCCGGCGCCATGTTCCTCATCCTTTCATCGGTGCTTGGAATGCACCCCAGCGCACCCCGCAAGGAACTCAACATCGTGAATCCGCAATTGCCCGATTGGCTCGATCACCTGTTCATACGCAATATGCGGGTCGGACGCAGCCGTGTGGGTCTCGACTTCAGCCGCCGTGGAGATCGCACCTTCTGCAACGTGGTCGACGTGGAAGGCGACAAGCTGCTGGTGAATGTGGCGTTCAAGAAATAGGACTCGGCATTCGGCATTCAGCATTCAGAATTCAGCATTCAGCATTCGGCCCTTGCACCTGAGACTCCGGGCCAGTCGTTCTAGCACCAGCGCACTTTCTATCAAAATTGCCATCCCTAGCGGAGCAACGGGGAGCCGAGGGATCTGCGGTTCGCCTCGAAGTGGCTGAAATGCACTTCGTTCCGAAGCGAACCGCAAGGGTTGAATGCTGACTGCCGAATGCTGACTGCTGACTGCTAAAATGGTCGAACGGCGCTCGTGCGTCGAACACGTCCGGAGGATACATGGCGCAAGTGAAGATTACGGTCCGCGAGAATGGACCGTTCCGAGTTGAGGCTCCCGAAGGCGCGATTGAACTGGTTGATGCGGCCGGCAACCCCTACGACCTGACCGGCAAGACGGCATTCTCTCTTTGCCGCTGCGGAGGGTCAGTGAACAAGCCGTTTTGCGACGGCACTCATTCGCGTGTCGGGTTTCAGGGCGCGGAGCGCGCCGTCGCCGAAACGCAGAAGCAGGAGCCGCAATAAAATTCCAGGCTCGCGTGTCCCGATTGCCGAAAACTGCGGCGATCTGCTCGGACACTCGGCGCAACCTTGGTCGGCCCGCGGTTTCCAGTTGATTTAGGAGTGCGTGCTCATCCTATGAAGGCTGCACGATCGATTCCGGCTCTGCTACTGACAACGGCATTGCTGATGTGTAGCGTACCGCTATACGCCGCCAGCGATGCCAACACTAAAAGTGTCAACGTCACCGTCAACGGCAGTCCGCAATGGACCGATACCGGCATGGATGTACAGCCCGGTGACAAGCTGCACATCACCGCCCAAGGCACGGTGACCATGGGCAAGGACAGCGGAATTACCGCCGCCGGCGCGCAACGCGGCTGGACTGACACGCTGCGAGCGCTGATGGTTCCGAGCGCGGGACGCGGCGCGCTGGTGGGACGCCTTGGGAACAGTGATGCCGCAACGCCATTCTTTATCGGGGCGGACGGAACCGTGCAGGCGCCGACGGCGGGACGGCTGTATCTGGGCATCAATGCCGACTCAACGCAATCGCCGACGGGCAGCTACAAGGTCCACGTTGACCGCACCTCGAGTGCTGCGGCGACCGCCAGCGGCGCGGCGGCGAGCCAGAGCAAATACGATTTTCAGCCGCTATTCGCCGAACTTAACCCCAAGCTGCCTTATCGAATCACTGACCAGCCGAGCGGCGGCAATGAGGGCGATCTGGTCAACTTCGTTCTGGTGGGAACTCAGGAACAGGTGACCAGCGCGTTCAAAGCCGCGGGCTGGGTACTCGCCGACAAGACCAACAAGGACGCTGTGGTCAGCGCTTTGGTGGCGACGTTGCAGAAGAATGTCTATGTTGCGGTGCCGATGAGCATTTTGTATCTATATGGGCGGCCGCAGGACTTCGGCTACGAACGCGCCGAAGCGGTGATGGTGGCAAACCAGCGGAACCACTTCCGGATCTGGCAGGCGCCATACAAGACGCCACAGAACCAGCCAATTTGGGCGGGCGCCGGAACGCACGATATCGGCATCGAAAAAGACCAGCGTTCGTCCAACGCCATCACCCACAAAATCGATCAGGACGTCGACAACGAACGCGACTTCATTGGCGCTACGCTGCAACAGGCTGGACAGGTTGAGGCCATGTCGTACATGACACGTTCCAATCCCATCAAGTCGACAAAAACCGCGACTGGCGGGAACATTCAATCGGATGGACGCGTACTGGTCATCGTGCTGAAAGGCGCGCAAACGGCAAACGCGAAATAGCAGGAGGATTCATGTGCATCGTACAGGAACCCGGCAAGAACGTGACTTACTTCGAAGGCGCGAGTCCAATCCTGCCGGTAGCCGACCTTAAGGAGAGCATCAAGTACTACGTGCGCGTGCTCGGGTTCAAGCTCAACTGGGAGACTCCTGTCTTTGCGTCTGTCAGCCGCGGTCGCTGCAGTCTTATGCTGGCCGAGAGCGATCAGGGTCATCCCGGTACATGGGTGTGGGTTGGAGTCGGCGACGCCGAGCTGCTTTTCGATGAATATTGCGCCAAGCGCGCGAGAATCCGCCATCCACCAACCAACTATGCCTGGGCTTACGAGATGCAGGTCTCTGACCTGGATGGCAACGTACTCCGCATGGGGTCGGAGCCCAAGGCAAACGCGCCGATCGGTCCCTGGCTCGACATGCACGGTGTGTCGTGGACGCAATCTGCCGACGGTGGCTGGAAACGGGCGGACGCTGAAATGCAGAAGGCCTAAAGTCGATGTTCGAGCGCTCGCCGCGGTGACGCGCCATCTGCGCCGCAGGAAGTGTCGCTGATCCGTCGCGCATACCTCGAGGCGACGCACCTAAACCGCAGTAGCTATGCCCAAGTGGTTCGTCTCGGAACACGGAAGCAAGACGCTGAATACCGCGCCGCGAGAACCGTTGCCGGAATGTGATCGCACCTGGATGCTTCCGCCATGCCGCTCGACGATCTGCTTCGAGACGTACAGTCCAAGCCCAGTGCCCACCTCTTTCTTGGTGGTGAAGAACGGCTCGAAAACCCGCTCCAGATGTTCGGGAGCGATTCCCGGCCCGTTGTCTTCCACGCAGAACTCCACCAAATCCCCGGCCTCGCCCTCGTTGCAGGATACCCGCACCTTTAAAGTCCCGTTCGCCTCCACAGCGTCGATCGCGTTGGAGACGAGGTTCGAGACCACTTGCCTCAGTTCACCTGCCCAGGCATGCAGCGGAGGACAAGGCAAGAACTCACGGTAGACAACAATCTTCTTGCTCGTGATCTTATTCGCGTAAAGTTTGAGGACCGAGTCTACAAGCGCGGCCATGTCGACCGTGCCCGCTGAGGTCGATTCTCGATAAAAGCCCAGAGTCTGTCGGGTGACGTGCGATACACGGGCCAGCTCATCTTCTGCCATTTTCAAATCCTGAATGGCATCAGCGGGAACCCCGGCCCGCGCCTTCGCCAGGAAAATAAGATTGTTGACGGCCTCCAGGGGATTGTTGATCTCGTGCGCCACGGTCGCCGCCAGTCGCGCTGCAGCTGCAATTTTCTCGGTCTTGCGAACCAGGTCTTGAGATCTACGTTCTGCGGTGGCGTCGCGGAAAACCAGCACCACGCCAGTCAGCTCTCCCTTATCGTTGCGAATCGGCGCCGCGCTGTCCTCGATCGCGATGAGAGTCCCGTCCATGTGCTCCAGAACCGTGTGATTGGCCAAGCCGACGACATGACCTAGCGCCATCACCTTGCTGACGGGATTGTCGACCGGCTGCCGCGTTAGCTCGTTATAGATGGGAAACACCTGCGTAATTGGCAAACCGGCCGCCCGCGCGAAGTCGCGACCGGTGAGCCGCTCGGCTACCGGGTTGATGAAGATTACGTTTCCGGTGTCGTCGGTAGCGATAACGCCGTCGCCAATGCTGGTGAGCGTTACCCGGAACCATTCTTCGCGCTGCTTGATCTCCGCAGCGTGCTTTTCGCGAAGCCCGATCTCGCGCAGAACGAAGTAAGCCAGAAGAACCAGTCCGCAAGCGGCAAGAATGCTGGTCAGGTAGATACAGGCGGCGGTTATGCGGATGCTTTGGGAGTACGCCGCGGCGCGAATCGCATAGAGGGATTCTTCCTGCTGCTGCATTTGGGCGATCAGGGCGCGGATCGACTCCATCGTTCGCAGTCCGGCGTTGGTTAATACGAGTGTGCGGGCAGCCTCGGGGTCGCCGGAGCGATACAGCGAGATGGCGGCAGCAAGCTCCTTGAGCTTTTGCTGTGTGAGGCTGCGCAATTGCAGAATGCGAGCTTGCTGTCGCGGATTGTCAGCGGTGAGGTCCGCAACCTTCTGGACGGCGCCGTCCACCTGCTTGTCGGCGAGCTCGTAAGGAGCGAGGTATTGCGGATCGCCGGTGTATAGGAAGCCGCGTTGGCCGGTCTCGGCGTCGGTCAGAAGAAGCTCGACCGTCGTAAGCTGAAACAGCACCTGCTTGGTATGTGATACCCAACCCTGATTTTCGACCTGCGCGGCAAGCTGGCGACGGATGACAGCACTGTTGACAAGTAAGACCGCAAGCAATACGCCGAAACCAGTGACTACGCTGAAGCGCTTGTAGATAGCCCGCATTGTTCCCGAGATCCCGACGATGACATCGAGTAAAAAGATTTTAGCCGAAAATCGGGAACTTGCGACCACAATCGCAGCGCGACTGGCGTTGAATGGCGCGTGCTTTTGCGGGCGAGCCGAAGAGGCTTGATTCGCCGATTATTTCTGCGGCAAACCTTCGCCATCGCCTTTGGCTCCCATCTCTCCCACTTGCGCCCCCGGCATGATGTTCTTCAGCGGGGCTCGCAACTGCTCTTCGCGTTCGGGATGCGGGAACGGTTTGCGCGGCAGCATCTGATCGCGCATGGCCGTGTTGTAGACGAAGATGGCCTCCACGACCGCGGCCTGCGCCAGGTCCTCGGGCGATAGCTCCTCATAGACATCCATGTTGGAGTGATGAGTGCGCGAATCGTAGTCGAGCGGGTCCTGGATGAACTGGAAGCCCGGGATTCCGATGCCATCGAAGGCTTCGTGATCGGTCCCGCCGGTGTTGCGCATGGTCAAGGTCGTGACGCCGAGGTCTTGCAGCGGTCGAATCCACTGCTGAAATATGGGCTCCATGGCGGCGTTCCCCTGCAGGTACACGCCACGGATTTTGCCACTGCCGTTGTCGAGGTTGAAGTAGCCGGAAATCTTCTGGTACTCGGGCTTGATCTCGACCGGTCCGGCTGTCTTGCGCAGCCATTCCGGCAACTTCATCTGGTCAGGTGCCGTCGATAAAGGTATGGACCCGAAATGCTGCTTGACATAGCCATAGGAGCCAAACTCGCCTTCTTCTTCGCCGGTCCATAGGGCCGCGCGGATCGTCCGACGCGGCTTCACTCCCAGCGTGTTCAGGATGCGCATCACTTCCATCGTGACCACGGTGCCCGCGCCATTGTCGGTGGCGCCGGTTCCCGACGCCCACGAGTCAAGATGGCCGCCGACCATGACCACTTCGTCTTTCAGCTTGGGATCGGTACCTGGAATTTCCGCGATGGTGTCATACCCGTGCTCGTGATCCCCCGTGAACTTGGTATCGACATTTATCTCGATTGACACCGGCACGTTTGCCTTCAGCAAGCGGTATACGCGGCCGTAGTTCTCGATTGCCATGACAACGATTGGAACGGGATCCATGTTCTCGCGCTTGTAGGCCTCCCAGGCGAAGCCGACGTTGCTATCGTCGAAGATCGTTCCTCCGGAGCCGCCGCCGTCGCGACCATCGCGGCTGGGGACGATAACTGCCAACGGATGCTCATCGGCGAAGAACCGCGCAACCTTCTTGCGCAGCTCCAGCCGCTTCATCAAATCCTGCATCCAGTCCTGATTGCGCGGCTTGGTGGGATACTCAGTCTCTTTCTTTAGCTCGGCTTCGTCCAGCCGCTTCCACAGCGGCTTGTCAACCGGCGGCACGGGGCGCATCGCGCCGTACAGAACGATCTTGCCTGAGAGCTTGCCCTTGTATCGCTCAAGGTCCTTCTCGTCTTTGATGTCGACCCACACCGCAGGCGCGGTGATGGCACCGTTCGTTGCCGGAGACCAGGGCGCAGCTTGAGCGATGAATACCGCCGTGTCAGGCGAGGTCATGCGCACCCAGGTATTAAGCTGCTGCCAGCCCATGCCGAACTCGCCCCAGTCTTCCAGGTGCGCATTCGCGCAACCCATGGCAGTGAACTGCTCACGCGTCCACTCGTTGGCGTGCTTCAGATTCTGCGACCCGGTCAGGCGAGGGCCAATGTCATCATCCAGCGCCGAGGCATATTCCATCACGTGCGAATGGATGAGACCTTCCTCGCGAATGCGCTGGTACATATTGAGGTCGAGCGTCTCCCGCTGCGGCTGGGGCTGCTCATACGAGGGTTCACTTGAAGTCGCAGCATTATTCTTGGACTTGTCGGCGCATACAGCGGGGAGTGAGAGAGTAACTGTGGTGATTAGTGCGAGAGCAGGCAGATAGCGATGGGGCATCGAGTCGGGCAGCTCCAATCGGAACAAAGTGCAATCGTGAAGGGTATCAGAAATCGACGAAGCCAGCCTGGGAAGGCCCGCAATACGGGACGAGTTGCAGCTTCTTCGGGACGATGCCGAACGACAGGTCGGGTGTGCAAGTGCTGCCCCTTCACCCGCTCCGATGATTTACGCCGACGGATGCGAAAGCATCCAGATACCCAGCACCAGAATGATGCCGGAGACAATAGCGCGAAAAATGGTTTGTGGGATGCGCTGCAGCATCCACTTGCCGGAGAGTGTGCCGGCTACCACTCCGACTGTGGCGATAAGCGCCAGTTGCCTTTGGGCGACTATTTGCTGGAACTGCAGGACTGCATACACCGGCATACGGCAGAGGTCGATGAGTAGCGCGATGGCGGTTGCGGTGGCAACGAATGCGTCTCGTTGCAGATTGAATCCCATTAGCGCCGCGGAACGGATACCACCCTGATTTCCGACCAAGCCGCCGAATATTCCCGACAGTGCGCCGGCGACCCACGCCGTACGCTTACCGAAGCGCATGCGCGCCGCCAATCCACTGAGGCCCATGATGCCGGCGAAAACCAGCAGCGCTCCGAGCACGTAACCGAGCACCGCGCTGCGCAACCATACGTGAAGGATGGCGCCCACCAGGCCGCCGGCCGCGCTGGTCAGGCCGAAGCTCCAAAGCACATGCCGGTCAACATGTTGTCGGATGACGAAGAACCGCAACGCCGTGCCAATAAAGTGCGGAATGGATACCAGGGCGACCGCCAGTTTCGTCCCAATCCCCATGGCCAATAGCGGCGTCAAAATGCTGCCGATGCCAAAGCCCGAGATGGCGGCGATGGCCCCGGCAACAACTCCGGCGACGATGATGGCTAGCGCGTGGTCCATGGAAGATTGTGACATTCAGGCGGCCCACGATGTCGTTCGGTCGCTTGTTCCTGGGCCTTCTGTAAGCCTATATTGCTTTCCGATATCGCAAATCGAGTACAATCATACTGACGTTGTCTTCAACCGAGCAACAATACGTGCCTAACCAAAAACAATTCCAAATGAGAAATCGCAACGGAGGGGCTGGAGGAGGTGGATATCAGACCCTATATTCCGGGTTGATCCGTTTGCACCTTCTTTATCACGCGTGCCAGGGCGCCATATTCGGGCTGGAAATGATTGAGGAGTTATCGCGGCACGGATATCACATCGGTGCGGGAACGTTATATCCGATACTGCACGAAATGGAAGCCAGGAGATGGTTGCGTTCGGAAAAGAAGCTGGTCGGCGGACGAATCCGGCGCGTGTATCGTGCCACGGCTACAGGCAGGCGAGCTCTGGTAGCAGCCAAGGCGAAACTCCTGGAGCTGTTCGGCGAATTATTTGAGGCTGAATGCTCTATTCGGCTTCTCAGTGGAAGCGGCCACCCGCAAACAAAACGAGTGTCGCAGGAGGAGCGGTGAGCAAGCACATCGAATCCCGACGCGAGTTCCTGAAAACCACCGGCCTGCTCGCTGGTGGAGCGTTTTTGCCGGAGGCTGCAGCTTGCAACGAGCCGATTGCTGCGTTCGCGCAAGAAGGCTCGTCAGAAGCTCCGATCGGCGAGTCTACGACGGCCGATTACACTATCAGGATTGCGGCCACCCCGGTGGAGATCGCACCGAAGAAGATTATCTCGATCACAACATACAACGGCCAATTTCCCGGTCCCTTGCTACGCTTCAAAGAGGGACAACGGGTGACGGTTGATCTGCAGAACGAGACCGATACCCCGGAGCAGCTGCACTGGCATGGTCAACTGCTTCCGGTGGGCGTCGACGGAGCGGCCGAAGAGGGTACTCCGTATATTCCGGCGCACGGGCGGAGGCTCATCTCGTTCGTGGCCCGACCGTCAGGATACCGCTTTTACCATACGCACAATCGCGCAGGTGCGGATCTCTCGGCCGGCCAATACAGTGGGCAGGTCGGCCACGTCTACATCGAACCGAGACAAGAGCCAGGGGATTACGACCGCGAAATCTTCCTGGTGCTGAAGGAATTCGAGCCAACGTTCAGCCGTGGCGGGGACATGGCGCAGGACGTTTTGACTCCTGCGACAAAGGTGAAGGCGCTGGAGGACAAGGGCGAGACGGCCATGAAGGCATCGCTGGCCAAAGGAATGCCGAAGGGGTACGAGGTCGGCTACGCCTCATTCACGATCAACGGCCGGATGCTCGGTCACGGAGAGCCGGTGAAGGTGAAGCAGGGCGAGCGCGTGTTATTTCATGTGCTCAATGGGAGCGCTACCGAGATCCGCAGCCTGGCGCTGCCGGGACACATGTTCCAGGTAGTGGCCCTGGATGGAAATCGGGTGCCGAATCCCGCTACGGTACCGTTTTTATGGCTGGGGACGGCTGAGCGCGTCTCGGCGATCGTGGAGATGAACCATCCCGGCGTGTGGGTCATGGGCGACACTGACGACGATGACCGCCGGCATGGTATGGGCATCGTATTGGAGTATGCGAACCAGGTCGGCAAGGCGCAGTGGAGCGCCCCGCTGAGGTTTCGTTGGGACTACACCAGGTTTGCCAAACCGGGTGCGACAGCGCCGGCGCCCGACGAGACGTTTGAAATGACCTTCGCCAAGGACAACGCCGCCATGGATGGCTTCAACCGCTGGACCATCAATGGTGTGGCATATCCGATGACGAGCGCGATGGAGCCTGCTTCATTTCGCCTGCACCAGGGTAGGCGTTACCGGGTCCACATGCGCAACCAGAGCGACGATGTTCACCCGGTCCACTTGCACCGGCACGTCTTCGAGCTCACCAACATTATGGGCAAGCAGACGGCAGGCGTGATGAAGGATGTGGTCATGCTGGGCGGGTATCAGGAAGCCGCATTCGATTTCGAAGCTAACGATCCGGGGTTGACCTTGTTTCATTGTCATCAGCAATTACATATGGACTTCGGCTTCATGACCCTTTTTCAGTACGTGTGAATAGCGGCGGCATCTCCTCAGTTTGGCCCATTACGAGGTCCTGCGTGCGCTGCGTATTTGATGTCAAGCCCTGGCAGGCTAGCCCGCGTGCGGTTGTGACCCTATTTCAGCTCCGTTTTGCACATCTTCCTCAGACTGCAACCCATGTCTGGAGCGCATAAAATAGAAATAGCGATGCCCCAACCTGAGTTCGTCCATCTCCATCTTCACACCGACTATTCCATGCTGGACGGCGCGTGCGAGGTCGAGCGCCTGGTCCAACGCGTCAAGGACTTGAATATGCCGGCGGTCGCCATGACCGACCACGGCAACATCTTTGGCGCGGTCAGGTTCGTTAATGCAGCCAAAGAAGCGGGCGTGAAGCCGATCCTGGGTTGCGAGCTGTATGTCTGCAAGAAAGAAGATCACCGCGCCGCGCCTGAGGGCGATAGCTACAACCATCTGATCGTGCTGGCCGAGAACGATCAAGGCTACCGCAATCTGGTGAAGATCGTCTCGGAAGCCTCGCTGCACGGCTTCTACTACAAACCGCGCATCAGCAAGAAATTTCTCGCCGAGCACGCACAAGGTCTGATTGGCCTTTCAGCGTGTCTGAAGGGTGAGGTTGCGGAGAATCTCTCGGAAGGCAAGTACGACGCCGCGCGTGCAGCGGCCTCAAGCTTCGCAGACATCTTCGGCAAAGGAAATTTCTATCTCGAAATTCAGGACCAGGGAGTACCGGAAGAAAAGCGAGTCAATCCACATCTGCTGAAGTTGGAGCAGGAGCTCGACCTGCCGCTAGTGGCTACGAATGACAGCCACTACCTCTGCGAAGAGGACTCGCACGCGCAAGATGTGATGGTCTGCATCCAGACCGGCAAGTCGATCAACGATACCAACCGGCTGAAGTTCCACGGCAATCAGTTCTTCGTGAAGAGCGCGGCTGAGATGGCGATGGTCTTTTCCGGCTACGAACGCGTCCTGGCGCGCAGCATGGAGATTGCCGAGCGCTGCAATATCCGCTTGGAGAAGGTGCACGATCCATTCCCGAAGTTCGAAGTTCCCGCGGGTTACGCGCTGCCCGACTACTTCGAGCACGTCACCCGCGAGGGTTTCACCAAGCGGCTGGTCATGCTGCGTGATCTCCAGGCCATAGGACGGTTGAAGCATTCGCTCGAAGACTACGAGAAGCGTCTCTCAAGCGAGATCGAGATCATCCGGCAGATGAAGTTTCCCGGATACTTCCTCATCGTCTGGGACTTCATCCGCTTCGCCAGGGAACACGACATTCCGGTTGGGCCGGGTCGTGGGTCGGCGGCCGGCTCGCTGGTTGCCTATGCGCTCGCCATCACCGACATTGATCCGCTACAGAACGAGCTGCTCTTCGAGCGCTTCCTCAATCCCGAGCGTATCAGCCTGCCCGATATCGATATCGACTTCTGCATGAATCGTCGCGGTGAGGTCATCAACTACGTCACGCAGAAGTATGGCCGCGATCAGGTAGCGCAGATCATCACTTTTGGCACCATGGCGGCCAAGGCAGCCATGAAGGATTCCGGCCGCGCCATGGACATCCCGTACGCCGAAGTCGAGCGCGTAGTGAAGATGATTCCGCCAACGCTGAACATCACCATCGATCAAGCCATAAAGGATTCGCCTCCGCTCGCCGCAGCCTACGACAACGAGCCGCAGACAAAAGAACTGATCGACACCGCGAAAAAGCTGGAGGGCCTGGTCCGCAATGCCGGTGTCCACGCGGCTGGTGTCGTGATCTCGCCGTTGCCGCTGACCGATCTTGTTCCGCTGCACCGCACCAAGAACGAGGAAATCGTTACCGCCTATGACATGAAGGCGGTCGAGAAGCTGGGCCTGTTGAAGATGGACTTCCTCGGGCTCACAACGCTCACGATTATTGACGATGCCTTGCGACTGATCGAGCAGACGCGCAGCGAACGGATCGATCTGGAAAAACTCGCCCTGGACGACCAGGTCACGTACGAGAAGGTCTTCCACACCGGCCTGACGTCTGGTGTGTTCCAGTTTGAATCGCACGGCATGCGAGACGTGCTACGGCGCTACAAGCCGACCGTCGTCGAAGACCTCACAGCATTAAATGCGCTCTATCGGCCGGGTCCGATTCAGGGCGGCATGATCGAGGACTTCATCGAGCGCAAGTGGGGACGCCGGAAAATCGAATTCGAGCTGCCTGAGCTGGAGCCGATCCTGAAGGAGACGCTTGGCGTCATCGTCTATCAGGAGCAGGTGATGCAGATCGCCAACCGGCTGGCAGGCTATTCGCTGGGCGAAGCCGATCTGCTGCGCCGCGCCATGGGAAAGAAAGATCCTGAAGCCATGGCCAAGCAGCGCGAACGATTCTCGCGCGGGGCTGCCGAACGCGGGTTCCCGCAGAAGAAGGTCGAGAAGCTGTTCGACCTGATGGAGCAGTTCGCCGGATATGGTTTCAACAAATCGCACGCCGCGGCCTATGCGCTGCTCGCGTATCAGACCGCGTATCTGAAGACGCACTACCCGGTCGAGTTCATGGCGGCGCTGCTGACCTCCGTCTCCGGAAGCACCGACGATGTTGTGAAGTACATCAATGAATGCCGCGAGATGGGCATTGCCGTCGAACCGCCGGACGTGAACGTCAGCGATGCCTATTTCACGCCGCACGGCGAGGCGATTCGCTTCGGTCTCGCTGCGGTGAAGAACGTCGGGCACAACGCGATTGAATCTATCGTTGAGGCACGCAAGCAGAGCGGCGCGTTCAACTCGTTCTATCAATTCTGCGAGAAGGTTGATCTCCACCTGCTGAACAAGCGTGTCGTCGAATCGCTGATCAAGAGTGGCGCCATGGACGCTCTTGGGCGCCGTGCGCAGCTGATAGCGGTCGTCGATAGTGCCATGGAACACGCGCAGAAGTCGCAGAGGGACGCTGCGCTTGGCCAGCACGGCCTGTTTGGCGTCTTCCAGCAGGACGAAGACAACCAAGTTGCCGAAAAGCCGCTGCCCAACACCCCTGATTGGGATGAGCACCAACGGCTCGCGTTCGAAAAAGAGATTCTCGGCTTCTTCATTACCGGACATCCACTGGAGAAGTATCAGGAAAAGCTGCTCGATTTTCACGCGTTGACTACGGCCGACATTTGCGACATGAAGTCTTCCACCGGCAAAGGCGAGGTGATTGTCGGCGGAATTCTCAAGGGCATTCGCGTCGCCAAGTCTAAGAAAGGCGATCTCTACGCCCAGGGTCAAGTTGAAGACATGAATGGCTCGGTTGACATTCTGATCTTTGCCGAGGCCTATCGCCGGTTGACCGAAAAGGTGAAACTCACAGTTCCCGTGCTGGTGAAGGGCGGAGTACGCGTGGAGGAAGGGTCTAACCCCAAACTTCTCGTTGACGACATCGCGCCGCTGGAAGATGCTCAGCCCAAGCTGCCGACGCACTTACGCATCAAAATTCCCCTCGATACCACGTCGCCCGAAACCATCGACGTCTTGCAGACGGTTTGCCGCGAGCGCAAAGGTGAAGCCCGCGTGCTCTTCGATCTTGAGCGCAAGGACGACTTCACAGTGGTCATGGAAGCCGAAGGCTATAATGTGTTGCCGGACCGCGCGTTCATCAACCGCGTGGAAGAGCTTTGTGGCCGGGGCAGCGTGCGGGTCCTCGATTAAGGGTCGAAGCTGGCGATTGAGAGGCTTTTCTCACCACGGAGATCACGGAGTTTCTTTAATTTAGTTAACTCCGTGCCCTCGGTGCCTCCGTGGTGAAGTCGATCGTCGCTTAGGGAAGGCTCTTACGAGTAAGGCCGATACGCCAGCAGCCGACCAAACCGAACTCACGCCACAGCAAAGCGGCATGCTTGCGGCGTTAGATTTCTGGATGAACGCAGCCGAAGCGCTCCACTGGGCTGCCAACAAGCGAAACGATCCCAACATGGAAGCTGCCTCGAAAGCACAACAAGAGCTGGAAAAAATCGAGACCCAGATTCAGCAGTTGCAGGCAGCGGCCGGCGCCAATCAGGAGGCGCAGAAGCAACTGGCCGCCTTGCACGCCCGCGTCGAAGCTCTGCGGCGTCAGATTTCCGGCGAGCTGACACCGTGGGAGCGCACCGAACTGGCGCGTCATCCCAATCGGCCCTACCCGCTGGATTACATCGAACGCATCTTTCCCGACTTCAGCGAAATTCACGGCGACCGCAGCTTTCGCGACGATCCTGCTCTGGTCTGCGGCATGGCGCGTTTTCGCGGCCGCGAAGTGCTGGTGCTGGGAACGCAGAAAGGCCGCGACACCAAGCAGCGGCTGCATCGCAACTTCGGCCAGCCGAATCCCGAAGGCTATCGCAAGGCCATGCGCGCGATGAAGTTTGCCGAGAAGTGGCGGCGGCCCGTCATTTCTCTGGTTGATGTGGTGGGCGCTTATCCCGGACTTGGCGCGGAGGAACGCGGCCAGGCCGAAGCGATTGCCCGCAACCTGCGCGAGATGGCGCGGCTCGAGGTTCCATTCATCGCGGTGATCACGGGTGAAGGCGGCAGTGGTGGTGCGCTGGCCATCGCGGTCGCGGATCGCGTGCTCATGCTAGAAAATACTATCTACTCGGTCATTTCCCCCGAAGGCTGTGCGTCGATCATGTGGCGCGACTCCAACAAGAAAGACGTTGCTGCGCAGGCCTTACGCATTACGGCCAAGGACATCCTGGAGCTGGGCATAGCCGACGAAGTGATTCCCGAGCCCCCTGGCGGAGCGCACCACGATTACGACGACGCGGCAAATATGCTGGCCGATGCGCTGGAAAAGAACCTGGCCGAATTGGAGAAGCTGCCGCTCAAAGAGCTGCTGGACGCGCGTTACAACAAATTCCGCAACATGGCGCAGTACTTCACGACGGAATAGGCCAGCTCCCGCGTTGTGAATGGGAGAATTGGTTGCAATGGCGGCGTGTCGCGGCGTCTCGCGGCGTCTCGCGGCGGAAACCTGCGTTTTCAGTGCATTGCGCGACTGTTTGAGACCGCGTAGCTCGCGGCGTGGATTCGCGGAATTGCGTGCAACGACTGAAATCCGAGCGAACGAACAATCAATAACTTACGGGCTGTAGACGGGGAATCCAAGCGAACGAGAGTCAGGGGAAAACTGCCGCGCTCGCACGACGGATACCACTCACACACCCTGAGGGGTTGGAGTATGAAACATGACCAGGTTGCTCGCCTCTGTCGGTTTCGCCAGCAAGCAGTCAAAACTCCCCTTCGCCGCAAGTTCCGCAGCCCACCCGGCCGCCTCAGGTACCAGCGTCGTGTCAACGCCAGCTTCTTGCCAAAGGCGAAGGCACACTGTGGGATATCCCAGCACCGCTGCGATATTGCCTAGTCTCACCCAGTTCTTTACGGATGGCCGAGACGATCCATCCTCCCATCTTGCTACCTGCGATTTTCTGACCTTCATCGCCTTAGCGAGTGTCGCGTGCGTGAAGCCTAGGTCTCGTATTATCGTGCCGAGCCACGCGCGTTCACCCATCCTTGGTTCTTGAAACCGCAGTACTGTGCCCATGAGAAGAATCTCCTTATTGATTACAGGGGCTGTCCGCCTGCATGGAGACACTCCACTGGGGTGAAATTCGAACAGCGGGCCGTTGCGTGTCTCACATCCGGCCGCTGCCTGAGGGTCCATTCTTGTGCTGACTGCGACTTCGTAAACTCGTTTGCCGGCTACTTCAGCCCACCTTTTGCTGCTTCCACGCCCCGGCCCGTATGAGCATGGACTTCAAGGCCCACCATACCTTGTTCGCGTCGGCTAAAGTGCGGATCGCGCGGTCCTCTCGCTTAAGTGGAGATCTGTCCGACTTCAGCCATGCATCGAACTGCTCACGCGACCATCCGAGGCGCTGCAGCCCTTTGTCGATTCGGGCGAGGTCATCAGCACTAGCGATCTGGGCCACTTCGGAGCGGACGCCCTTGCGGCCGGCAATTCCAGCCCGATGGGCCGGATCTCTTGCAGGCACACGACGCCAAGGCTGAGGCCGCTGTCCTAGCTCCTGCCCCAGAGATTCTTTCAGGGTGTCGATTAACTTTCGAGCTTCGCCGGCGCTGAGTTCGGAAAAGGAAGAGATGCTCCGGGCAAGCTGCTCCGAGGCCCATGCGAGGCGAGCGCCGCGCGAGTCAACCTCATCGGTCAACATTCGAGAGTGCCACGCAGCGAAGAGCGTCTGCAATGCAACTACTTGGTCACGCGAGGCGCGTTTGTTCATGCGCCCGCCTTCAGGAGCTGGCGTTCGCGCAGCGTCGCCGTCAGCGAGCGGATGTTTATGTACTGCTTCCCGTGGTTGTAGGCGTCGGTGCGCATTGCCAGCTTGATGGCCTTCGCGATCATGCCCTGGCTCATATCGGGAGCTTCATGCGCGGCGACCTCGCGCGCTTCTTCTTCGGTCAAACCCGGCAGCACAACCTTGTCCACCAGGCGGTCGTTCCACTGGCCCAGGCGCGCCGACAGCCGGTTGAATTTGGTGAGCAGCGTGTGCATCCCACACAGTAAGAGCGAGAAATAAGGCGGCCGGTCGAGCAGGGCCCGAACAGTCTCCAGGCACGTAACCCAGTCGCTCTCGTTGGTTCCGAGGTTCTGCGTCTCGTCAAGGGCCAGCATCACGCGCCGGTTGCGGAAGTCCCAGGCCAGGTTGCGCCGGATGCGGCACTTGTCGCCGGCAGCCGAGGAGCCGCACGCAATGGCGATATCCTTCATCAGCTGCGTCGGCTTCATGTCCGGAACGCAATAAACGTAGTAGGCGAGTCGGCCCTCGCCGTTGCGCGGCATCTCTTCGCGGTTCAGGCGCGCGATCTCATATTCCAGAGTGAATGACTTCTGTGATCCCGGCGGACCGTAAACCATAAGAGCCGATGGGCGCTTAAGCAGCTTCTGAATCGAGCGCCGGATCAGCCGCGCGTTCTCGGTCTCGTAGAGCGCGCCCAGGACCTGTTGCGGCGGTTCGATGGGATGTTCGTGAATAAACTGTTCGATCGCTTGGCACAGCAAACGGTGCGTGCCAGCAATGTTGTTGTAGCGATCGCTGCTGAATTGCTGAAGTGTTTTCTCGGAGTAGTTGACGCGGCGGGCAAAATCTCCAAGCGTCAGGCCGCTGCGCGTCAGATAGTTTTTCATCAATGGCATCACCCGCGCGCGGTCACCGGCTGTTTCGTATAGCTTCTTTTTGTGCTCTTGGCCCTGGGTCATTCTTCCTCCATCAGTATCAGTATCCGTGCAGACTCGGTCGGGCTCGGTGGCGCGACCGCCGTGTCGTCCGGGCGAGGCGCGAGCCTGTGCGTCATATGCTCGCCCACCGCGAACGGAAGCACGCGGGCCTTTTCGGCCAGAACCTCCAGCGTGGAGTGCATCCCGGTTTCTGCAGCCAGGCGCTTCACTTCTGAAATCTGGTCGAGCGTGCGGTTCTTCATCCGGCGGCGCTGTGCCACCATCGACGAGACGGCTTCGCCGGACGTGGGCGACTGCCCCAGCTTTTCTTCCGGCTTCGCCCAGCACAGCAGCTTGCCGTAGAGATCCAACACCGCAATCCCACTGGGGTCATTGCGGTCGTAGGCAATCACCACATCCTGCTCAGCCAGGTCGTGAAGCACGATGGCCGCGGCATCATCGGCCCCGATATAGCGGCGCCGTCCGAGATAGATGGCGCACTCATGCACCTTGCGCGGCTTTCGCTCGGCCAGCGACAAGGCCACCTCCGACAATGTCAGAGGTGGACGCTGCGCTGGATTCATCTCTGCCGCGAAGACGTCGTTCGGCGTGCGGCCATCCATGCCCTCGCCGGAGTGCGGGGTGTTGTTGTACTGCTCAATCCATGCTGCACATAGCGCCATGAAGGCGGTTGCGGGCGCATGGTTTGAGTGCCGCAGGTACGATGGCCCCATGCGCAGCAGTTTGCGATGCCGTGCCATCTCGACCGAGGTCTCATCCGGGCGGAGTTCAGGCTTTCCGCCGGTGTAGGTCGGGAAGTGAACCTCGAACTGCTCCTTCATCGTCTTCCAGAGCCGTTCGATCGGCTTCGACTGGCCGTGGTAAGGCTGGCAGTACTGAACCTGAATGCCCAGGCGCGCCAGCAGCCCAAGCTCGGCTTCACAGAGTTCGCGTTGCTCGCCCTCTTCTTCGCGCGGATTGGCTGGCTCAGCCCCGGCACCAATCTTGCGATACGCCTTGCCGTTGTCGACGTAGAAAATCTCGCACGGCCCGAATTGCAGCAGCGGTCCGCGCATGGCCGTCGCGATCGACACCGAACTCTCTACCGGGGAGAAAGACCAGCCGACGAGCTTGCGTGAGCGGAAACATTGGATGCCGGTAAAACGCAGGCGCAGCGGAGTGCCGAACTGCAGCTCAGGGAAGCAGTCGTTCCACACTTCCACATCGCAGATCTTGCCATCGGAGCACCAGATCTGGTTCGCGGCCACGTCGACATAACTCCGCTTGACGAAGGGCGAGACGCGGTTTTCGTATTGCCGCAGCCCCTCGCGCGCCAAAATGCGCATTGCAGGGGTGATCTCGGAGGTCGACTTCAGCCATTCCCGTATCGTCTTGTAATCCGGAAGATCCTCAGCCGGGATGCCAAAGATGTCGTGCTGCTCGATGAGCAAGCGGTGAATTGCCGCTACGCTAAGCTTCCGCTGGTCAAGGTAGAGGGATGCCGCAACGGCCTTGGCTTTCTGGTGTTTCTCGAAGAATCGGGACTTGCCTTTGTCGCTTCGCTGGCGATCAGCAAGCCCTACCAGCCCGCATTCCTGATATCTCTGCTGCCAGCGGAAAATCGTCGAGGGGTCTATCCCATGCTGCTTGGCAAGATGCGCTCGCAGCTTAGCGGCGCTTCCAAAAATGGACCCATCGGGAAGTCGCAGTTCGCTCCTTGGTACGATCGCGACCAATGGCTCGATGATGGCGAAGCGCTCGCGCGCCTGCACCTGTTCTGCTGCTGAGGCGAATGCGACTTTTGGCCGCTCGTTCGCGGTGCTCTGCTCGACGGCTGCTGTTGCCAAGGCGCGTTCGCGTTCCCGCCATTTCAGCTGGGCGGACCAAGGTAGAGAGGAGAGGCGATATTCCAAAACGGGCTTGCCGTTGCGAGAGCGTCGCCTGGTCGCACGCGCTTCCAGTTTTGGGGTCCTACTTTGTAGGACGCGAAGGCTCCAACCTGTTACTGAGAGCACATCATTGCGACTCAGCCACTGGTCAGCCTCGCTGCCCTTGGCCGCGATCGTACTGGCCGAGCGAACGGTGCTCATGCGGCGCGCTCCAACCTGCGTTCGCTGCTGTAGCGCCCTTTCATGTAGTTGAGCACCACTTTGTAACTGGGGGCCTCTCTACCAAGCACAAGGCGCAGAGAATTCCAAATGGCAAATGGAGATCGTCCGGGTGCGATGCGCCCGTGGATCATTTGCGCCACATCCGGGTGCTTTCGGAAATAGCGAGAACATCCCGCATCACTGCGAGTGTGAGACAGCGCGGCATAACCCCCGCGTTTGTATTTACCGTACCAACTCCAAACGGTGCTCAGGCAAACACCATGTTGAGCCGCAATCTCCGAAGCGATTTGCTGCAAGGGCGGCCGCAGCTTATAACGCCTCGCGTACGGGCGATTTTGGGTGAACATCGGAGCCAGAGCCAGCAGCCGATCGGCACCCGTGAAGCGACTCGGACGGCTACGTCCCCTATGCTGTGTGGTCGTTTTCACCGGTTTTGTCGTTTCCTCGGAGCGCTGATCTGCTCGACCAATTCCTGCGCACGTTCGAGCGTCCGCCTGCAGCCAACGACATGCTCGCCAACCTCGATCAGTTGGAGTGACTGCTCATCGAGCAGCAATCGCTGCAGCCGGTTTGATCCGACTGCCTCGCAGAATGCCCTTACGAAAGCAGCCGGGAACCGCGCAGCGGACTTGCGGGGCGACGTGAAATCGTTCAGCATGGCCTCAGTGACACGGACGCTGAGCACTCGGGCCATCTCTTCCGCGATCTGTGGGCGGCTTTTACCGGAGCGCTTTATCGCATCCGACAGAAGCTGTCGCAGGGCTGCGTCTGGGCTTATGCCAGTTATTTGTTCATCGCTCGGCATATATCTGCTCGCCCCTCCGTGCTACAAGTAACTAACTCATTTTGGTTATGAGTGAGTGTGGCATGCAACCCGTCAAACGTCAATCGAAATCTCGGTCCGGAGCTAGTCTCAAGAAGGCACCTGCGGAGCATACTGACAATTCCCAATTTGCTGCTTTCATCCGGCGTTTCCGTGAGGATATGGGCTACAAAACCCAACAGGCGCTGGCTTCGAAGCTGGGTGTTGATAGGTCTGCGGTAAGCGCCTGGGAAAGCCCGAAGGGCTACCGGCCATCAGCCGAAACGCTCATCAAAATCGCGAATCTCGCAGACTATCCCTTGTGTAGCCAACTCTATAGCGAGGCTGGATTCGACAACACCAAGCTGTGGCACGAGTTAAGACGGCAAGCTGCGCCAGGGGCGGGACTGGTGTCGGTCCCATTTTTGGAGTTGCCCGATCCATTCGACCATCCTGAGCGGGTTTGGCAAATCGGGCCTCCGCTATCGGATCTGGCAGATCAGTCGAACATCGCTTGCATACGGGTCGGCGGTTCTGTGCCTCCCCTTTTCCCGTTCACTAAGGGGCAGATTGCGTTTGTTGACCGGTCCAAACTCGACTGGTGGGACCTAATCGACACTGGGAGCCTAGTAGCGGTTCACTTCAGCCGGTACCCTGAGAGGCTTGGCATCGATCGGGAAACAGAGATGCGCTTTTCATTAGGCGTACCCCCTCCAACCCCACGATCGGCTGGACACCAACGTCGGTTTTCGAAGCGCATCAATTCCGACAAGCCGCTGACGTATCTCACACCGGATTCAGACGGGATGATCGGCCTTGAGGCGATCCACGTTGGATGGCTGGCTATCGATCGCCCAAACGACCCGGGCTTCCGCATGCTTGGAGACCGAGACAAGTGGCGCGTTCTGCCGGCTGCTGCGGACCCGTGGCGTGTTGTGCTCAGAGGCGCCGATGTAACGGGAGTCAGCAGTGCGGGGCTCGTACAGCTAACCCAGTGGGAGACCGAGCAGTCTTGGCAGGATCGGCCGCAGATCAGACCTAAGCACGTAACGCTTATCGGTAAGGTCGCTGCGTGCCTGAGCTCGTCGTTTGGTTACAAAGCGCAAAGGGGGAAAGAAGAATGACAACCGCAGCCCTGCAGGCCGATATCGATAAAACACAGCAGCAAATCGATGCGCTCGCGAAGGCCCGTGAAGACCGGCGCCAAAAGGTCGGCGAGGTCGAATCTGAGCGTCGGAAGTGGCTCATTGCAGCTCGGGTTGATAACGAACCAAAAGCGCAAAAGGAAATTGAAAAATACGCGGATCAGCTCGCTGCTATGCAGCGGGATGACTCCCTCGACTATGCGGTCCTCGTGGAGCTACAGGGGCGCCTCAGGGAGCAAAAGGCCAATTTGGATCGGCAGCATCGGCGTGAGCAGTGCCTTAAGGTCGCGGCACTCATCGAACCGCACGTTGACGGAAAGCTTGAGAAGCGCCTGCTTGAAGTAGCACTCGAATTGAAGGACATTCTTCTGAAGCTCAGATCGAGGGATGCCGAAATCGGTGCGGCCCTGCGCCAACTAGGAGGGAACTTCCCCCGCGTTGCAATGGAGCTCCCTTATAGAGAGCGCGACCGAAAAAATGCGGTCGGAAGCATCCTGGAAGGTTTTTTCCCCATGCTAGGCGGCGGCTGGTGCGGCAATCCGCCGGTCGATGCCGCTAAGTTGTTCGGGGATTGGGTCGAGTTGCTCAACGAGGAGTGCGACAAAACCGCCGCTGCCGCCTAAGTTTTCCGAAGGGAGAAGCAATGGCGCTTCGCTGCATCATGGCGCTGCCGGAACGCGTCGCGCAGGGGTTGTGCCAAGGCGATATCCCCCCGGAGCGCGCTCGGAGGAATGCAGTCACCTGCTGCGATGAGTGCTCCAGAGAATATCGCCGCCATAGGCGTTCTGAGCACGCGGAACGAAAATGCCGCCGCCTCTGTGGTAGGGCGTTCCGTAAACGAAGGTCCTGAGGGGCTGTGCTCAGTGCGCACAGTGCTGTTCATGAGAGCGGGAGGCGGTGAAGTTTTCGATGAGAGACTCAAGGGCGGTTACTTATGTGATTCCCCAGGGTGCGATCCTCGAAGAGACGGAAGAGATAGCGAGTTGTCAGTTGGTCGCTGATGGAGCGACCTGCAATCGCCCAGGCAAGGTCTTTAGGGTCCTGGAAGGCGACTGCGAGCCCGACGAGGTCTGCTTCTGCTCAGTATGTGTGTTCAACGCGCTGGGGCCGGCCGAAGATTTTCCGAAGAACTAGGACACCGGAGATTTTCTAGGTTGTCAGAGTTGAAAGCTTCTCTCGCCCGGTAAACCTCCTGACGGCGAGAGGCGAAAAGGGGAGCGCGGTTGCCCAGCCGTGCTCCCCTTGGAGATGAGGAAAATGGCAGGCAAAAAAACTCTCGAAGGTCAATGGATGCCACTGGTCGATTCAGCAGTCCAGGGCGTGCCGCTCACTGCTGACGACCTAGACCAGATGGTGAAAAACTTTCAGCCGACCTCAAAGGCGGATCACATCCCCGTCAGGTTTGGGCCTGCGAAAGGCAACGGGCCTATTGTGGCGAAGATCAGCGCGCTCAAGAATGACGGCTCGGTTCTGTCCGGCAAATTGGCTGATGTCGATCCCGGATTTAACGAATTGATGCAGGCGGGCGTGCTCGGTCGGCGCACCAGTCGTTCGCTTTCCTTCGAGCGCGATGCCGACAAGGGCGCTTCGCTCGCGGAGATGGGATTCAAGCCTCCGCGCATTTACCACGCAGGGAGCTGGCATGACGGACCCTCGTCCTCGGCCGCTCTCGACGATCTCGTGGGTGCGCATCGCGAAGGCGAGGCCATCCAGTTCTGTGCTGGCGATGCTGGACTCGTAGAAGTGGTTCTGTCTCTACAGCCGCGACGCGCAGCGAAGTCAGGGGGCGCCAACAAAAGAAACTCTGAGCGGCTCAATGACCTTGCGAAGGCTAGGCAGCAGGAAAAGGGAATTTCATTCTGTGAGGCCTTGGAAGCGGTCGCGCGCGAAAACCCCAAGCTCACACTGCCGGACTATCTCTCGGGCAACGTGCAGCAGTCAGCTTCCAACGTTTTGGCGAATGAGGGATGGCGGTACCAAACCAACAGTGAGGATCTCGCCGAGCGAGCCAACGCGCTGGCCTATGAGAAGAACATCAGCTACGAGGAAGCGCTAAGCCGCGTCGTGGAAGAGAATCCGCGCCTGACCCTCCCTGATGGAGTGTTCAGCTTCGACGAAGGCACGCGTCCGAAAACAAACTCTGAAAAGTTGGCGGACCTGGCCAAGGCGCGCGCGCGGGAGCACCGCCTCAGCTACTGCGACGCTCTGACTGACGTGGCCCGGAAACATCCCGAGCTCACGCGCGGCTGAAGTTTGAAGGCGGCAAACGAATCATGTCCACCGGCGACAACAACATCACGCTGACCATCCAGGCGGTCGATGCCTCGGGACCGGCGATCCAGCAGTTCACCACGCGGGTGGTGGGAGCGGCGAACAGCGCCACGGAGGCGACTAATCGCTATAAGTCGGCGCTGGAGCAGCTCGGCCCGGCAGCGGCCGCCGGCAATAGTCAAGCCGCGGGCATCATCGCGCAATACAGGGCGGAGGCTGAGCAGGCGACCGCTGCTACTCGCGCTGCGGGTGCAGCCGGGGCGGCCGCAGGCGACCAGATTCGCACCGGCATGGGCGGCGCTTATGGACAGATGCGCCTGGTGAGCGGCCTGGGCCGCGAGATGGGGCTGAACATCGATTACGGGCTGCGGCGCGTGCTGACCACAATTCCAGGAGTTACCTCGGGCCTCACCGCGTTGCTTCCCATCTTCGGCGCGATTGGCGTCGTCGCCCTCTTTGCTCCGCTGGTTGAGGGGGCATACCACTTTGTGGAAGGGATCTCCGATGTCAACAAGGAGATGGATGCCTTCATTGAAAAGGCGCAGGAGGCTGCACAGCAGAAGCTTATTGATTCCGGGTCGATCGAGACTACCACCGCCGCACTCGATCAGATTGGCAAACAACTCGACGAGCTATCTGCGAAGCAGGCGCACTGGAAAGAGCAGTGGAGGATCGATGGCACCAACATCACGCTGCCCGGTGCTGGGTTCTTTCAGCACATCATTCCAACCTCCGACATTTGGGATCGATACGACGATCAGCGTTCGGCGCAGCTAGCTCAGATGCAGAAGGAGGGCCAACAACATCAACGGGATCTCGTCCATGAGCAAAACGTCGCGCAGATCGATTTGACCCATGCCGGCGATGCAGTGCTGGGAACGCAGGCGAAGATCACAGCAGAGAAGGAGAAACAGCTCGCTCTCGATGAGGAGCAGCGCCGCTATCAGCAGGAAAATGCGGATGCCTATGCGAAGACGGCCGGAGTCCAACCGCGCCAAGGTGTAGGCACGGACACGCAGGCGGCAAAGGACTGGATTGCGATTGTAAAGGCCAGGGCCGATGCCACGCTCGACGCCAGGCGCGAAGCGGAAGAAGTTATCAAGCTCGACGCGCAGGCACGCAACGCGCAGCTCGGCGGAATCTCTTTACTGCGCGCACAAGAGGAAGAAGCCATTGTAGACATCACGCGCAAATATCGCGAGAATGGCCAGTCGCGTCAGGCAATCGATCACGCGACTGCGGACCTGCGTGCCAAGTACGACGCCGATATCCAAAGGTCGCTCGACGAACAGGCGCAAAAGATCGCACAACTGAGACATGAGGCTGAATCGGCCGGTCTGTCGGGGATCGCAAACATCCAGAGCGACCGCAGCTATCAGCTCGCCCAAATCGATTCTCCCTCGGTGTTGCGCGACACCTCGCCGGAAGCGGCTGCCGGGCGCGAGCAAGAGCGGGTGCTCGCCAATCAGAAAGCCGATGCCGACATCCTGGCCGAGCGCAAGAGGTTCAGCGATGAAGTGGCTGAGATTGTGCAGCGCTCTTCGTCGCAGGAGCTGACTGGCTACGCAAAGATCGCAGCCGAAGAACAGCGGCAGCTCACCGATCTAACCAAAGCGTTCAAAAAGAGCTATGGCAGTTTGGATTTCTTCGATCCCACCAATCAGGCCGTGGCCGTTCAGGGAGAACTGCAAAGGAATGCCGCCTCGCAGGCGATTCAACAGAATGCCGCACGCGAGCGGCTGAAGTACACCGAGGAGGCAGATCGGCAGATTGCGCAGACAGAGGCTGAAGCGGCGCGATCGCTGTTGCCTCCGTGGCAAGCTGCGCAGCAGAAGATCATCGACGACTACGACCAACGCGTCCAGAAGATCCGCGAGGACGAGGCACAGCAAACGGCAGCAGTCGCACAGAACTCAGCCGAGCGCGTGCTAATCGAAGACCAGGCGAACCGGCAGATCGCCGCATCGCTCCAGCTCGCGGAGTCGCAAATGCTTCATGAGATACAGCAGCAGCGCGACCAGCTCGCGGGCCAGCTGCAGTCCTTCTTCGATAACCCTGCGAAATACATGGAGCAGCGCGCCAAGCGTCTGGGCTTCGAGTTCATCGCCAACATCATCCAGGGCGCAGAACAAAACAACGGCCGGCTCTCAGGCTTCATTAATGGCCTGTTCGGCGAGAACCGGCTGGGCACGAGCTCCTCGCCGCGCGAAGCATTTGGACAGCTCTTTGGCGCGCACAACAGCGCGCCTGAAGGCTTGCTTGCAGTTGCAGGCAATGCTCTGACGAGCTCCGGCTCCGTGTTGTATCAAGCCGGGACAGTTCAGCTCGAAGCTGCAGAAGCGCTGCTCCGGATTTCTGGCACGGCAGGTGGTCCCTCGGGAGTCGGCGCGGCTGGAATTCAGAACCGGAGCGGTGGCGGGTTCAGCGGTGAATCGCTTGGGCTGCCAACCAGCGGCGAAGGGCCTGGCTTCTTCAGCGGAGATCTCGGCGGCACAATTCCCGGCGCCACGGGCGGCATCGGCGCAGCCGCGAGTGCAGCAGGAGGAATCGCAGGGGCTGCGGGCGCCGGCGGCATCAGTTCGACCATCACGCAGGGACTTCAGCTCTCGTCGCTTTTGCACAATGCGTTCAGCACGCCAGGCTCGGCCCCGCTGCTGAATCCCGGCGGATTTCAGCCCAGCGACATTCCGCCCACGAACGATGCGGGTGTACCTGGAACGGTCCCGGGCACGGGAGGCGCTGGTTCCGGTGCAGGCTCGATCGGCCTCGCCGGTGGCGCGCTCACTGCCATCACCGGCGGCCTGGCGCTCTATGGTGGGTTGTCGGCTGCATACAGCGCTCCCACGTTCGCCAGCGGGCTTGCGGGCGCGGGGTCAACAGCGCTAACCGGCGCCGGCATCGGTACGGCTTTCGCTCCTGGCGTCGGAACGGCGATCGGCGCTGCCGCAGGTTTCGCAGCAGGTCTCTTCGCTGATCTCTTCGGCGATCACGGGCGCTCGAAGATGCAGCGCTACAACACCATCACCGTGATTCCTGGGCTGCAAAAAGACCTGGACAGCTTCAGCTTTGGCGGCGGCTCGTTCGACTCGGCCTCGCAGGCGATCACGCAATTGCAAATTCAATCGATCAGCCAAGCTAAGCAATTCGGCTCGGGCGCCATGAGCTATTACCAGAGCGTGATGGTGCCGGAATTCCAGCAGGCACTGGCGCAGGCATCACGCGAAGGCGCGGCGGGACGTAGCAACGTGCAATTCGGTGTTTCGCAGTTTCACCGCGGCGGCGACATCAACGACTTCGGTGATCTCTGGACGTCGCCCACAACCGGCTTTATCCACGCGGAACTCGGCGAGCGCGTCATCAGCCGGCTGGAGAACTCAGGTGGCTCGCGATCGCTGAGCCAGGGCAGCGCGGCGGCTTACATCGCCAGCGCCGGCGCTCGCTCGCTGGCTGTGCAAAACAATGGCGGCGAGAGCCACGTTCATGTTCACATTCACGCGCTCGACGTTGCCGACTTCCGTTCATTCCTGCGGCGCGGCGGCGCGGCGGAAGTTCAGCGAGCGGTGAATCAGAACGCCGCGCGCTACGCAGGAAAGGCACTGAACTGATGCCGGCCGGGGCGAGCGAAACCGCGATCCTCACAACGACCAAACAGGTTCTCGACGCCGTAGCTACGAGGATGAGAAAGAAGCGCAGCTCCAGAATCGCAATAGTCGGCTTCGTTGATGGCGAGATCGGCGCTGGCGGCTCTTCTGAGGAAAGGCGCAGCTGCCAGGTTGCGGCTCAGCGCGCCGTGAATGCTAAGGCCTATCTCGTCAAAAATCACGATATCGATCCGGGGCGGATCATGGTACGCGTTGGCAAAGGGCATTCTGGTGTTGCGGAGATCGTCCTGCTGCCGGACAGTAATGAAAACGGCACAGAGAGTCCATGGCTTCAGGAGACGTCTCCTGTTGATGAAAACGTGACAAAACCAATTGAGGCCGATCTGATGCAGCCGGCTGGGATCAAGCAGAGCAAAGCTCCGGGTAGTGTCTGAAATCTGCGTTGAAGTAGTGGCGGGTGGTGGGAAGCGCTGACATCACTGGTGACGAGCGTAACTTGACGTTTGCACCGTTTCTGCTACACTTCCCGCGCTGTTCTGGCACCGGCACAAATGAGCCCCCGAAACCGTGGTGCGAAACCTCGTAGTTCTGCGCTCGTCGATACGCAGGTCATCTACTGCGGCGACAACCTCGACCAGCTTGCGAAATTGCCTCCCGGCTGTGTTGACCTGACCTACCTCGACCCTCCGTTCAACTCGAATCGCAACTATGAAGTCTTCTGGTACGAGAATCGGGAGAAGCGTTTCTTCGAGGATCGACATGCCTCAACGCAGGCCTATATCGATTTCATGCGCCCGCGATGCGAGCAGTTGCATCGGGTTTTGAAACCGAAAGGTACGCTCTACTATCACTGCGACTGGCACGCCTGCCATTATGTGAAAGTGATGCTCGACCAAATCTTCGGCGAGCAGGGCTTCGTAAACGAGATCATCTGGAAACGGCAATCCTCACACAATGATGCAAAGCAAGGCTCGAAGCATCTGGGCCGGGTGCATGACACGATTCTCATGTACACGAAAGGCCCGGACTATTACTTCAAGCATCTATACCGTCCCTACGACCCCGACTACGTCGCGGACTTCTATCGCCATGTAGAAGCCGAAACCGGACGCCGCTATCAGCTCGGCGATCTGGGCGCTCCCGGCACGGATTCTCCATCCAAGGGAAACCCGCACTATGAGTTTTTGGGCGTCACTCGATATTGGCGCTATAGCAAAGAGAACATGGAAAAGCTGTACCGGGAAGGACGCATCGTGCAAACAAAACCCGGCAGCGTGCCGCGATTAAAGCGCTACCTCGACGAAGGCAAGGGCGTGCCCCTAGGCTCCGTCTGGGACGACATAGGCCCGGTGCAGGGAGTGGCGAGGGAGCATATTGGGTTCCCAACACAGAAGCCATTGAAGCTGCTCGAACGAATCATCGAAATTTCCTCCGAACCCGGAGATGTTGTACTGGACGCGTTCTGCGGCTGCGGGACGGCACTTGAGGCCGCGCAGAGCGCGGGGAGGAATTGGATTGGACTCGACATCTCGCCGACTGCCTGCCGAGTCATGGCGAAGCGCCTGCGCAACAACTGCGGCCTGAGCGAAAGCGAAGCGTTGTGGCGTATTGGTCGCGGCTTTGTTGTTCGCGATCTGCCGTGGACGGAACCGCAACTTCGAAAGTTGCCCCCATTCGAATTTGAAAATTGGGCCGTCATTGCGGTAAACGGGACGCCGAACCGCAAGCAGGTTGGCGACATGGGAATCGATGGCCGTATCTATCCCGTCTCTGCGCTGCCGCGAGGCAGGGCACGCGAAGACCAATTCGCGTTCATGGATGACTGGTATCCCATCCAGGTCAAGCAATCCGAGAAAATCGGGCGTCCCGACGTTGACGCGTTCGAAGCGGTGATGATGCGCGAAAACCGAACAAAAGGATTTATGGTGGGCTTTGATTTCACTCTCGACGCAGAGCGGGAGATTGCCCGTTTTGAATCCCGCGCGGGGCGGCAGATCATTGCAAGGCGGGTTAAGGAACTGCTCGAAGATGAGGATGTCGTGAGGCGTATCCCACCATCGCCGGAGAAAGCGAGCGCGGCGCGGCTGCCGAAGGCAGCGCCCGCCTAGGTCTCTTGATGTTGTTCCAACGACACGGCGAGCCCTAATTCGGGCTGCCGGATACGTGTGTCTAGCCGCTTTGCCACTATTGCACGTAAATCCGCGAAGTTTATTGCAACGATCGCGCCCAGCCACACGTCCTGGTGCATGCCGGTCCTTGCCAACTGCCCTATAATGGAACGTTCTCCCCTCCGTTCTCATCCAGTTAGTAAGGGGTATTGATGGCCACAACTGATTTTGCCGTGCACGGTGCCGACCAGGGCGCCGGGCGTGAGCCTGTCGTCAACGATTTCAGCATCCAGGTCGCAACTGTAAACGGGTCGGGGTCGCAGAGTGCTAACACCGTGCTGCTGCGCACTATTTTCCAAATGGGCGTACCCGTTTCCGGCAAGAACATGTTCCCCTCGAACATTGCCGGGCTGCCCACCTGGTACACCATCCGCGCCAGCAAGAAGGGCTACATCGCGCGCAAGAAGGAGATCGACTTCCTGGTCGCAATGAATCCTGAGACGGCAAAGGAAGACGTGATGTCGTTGGAAGCAGGTGCGGTCGCGCTCTACGACGAGCCGCTGAAGCTCAACGAGCTTCGCTCCGACCTGACGTTCTACGCCGTTCCCTACGACAAGATCACCGCTGCGGTTTGTCCCGAGTCCAAGCTGCGCAAGTTGGTCAGGAACATGGTCTACGTCGGGGTGGTCGCTAAGCTGCTGAACCTCGACATGGTCGAAGTCGAAAAGGCGCTGCGCAAGCAGTTCGCCAAGAAAGCCAAAGCCGCAGAGCTGAACTGGAACGCCGCCAAAGCCGGGTACGACTACGCCGCTTCGTCTCTAACCAAAGCTGACCCGTTTACCATCGAGCGCATGAACGAGACCGGTGACATGATCATTATTGACGGCAACTCGGCCGCCGCGCTGGGCTGTATGTTTGCCGGAGTGACGGTCGTTACCTGGTATCCCATCACGCCGTCATCGTCGCTTGTCGAAAGCCTCATCGAGTATATGAAGGAGCATCGCATCGGCCCCGATGGCAAAGCGACATTTGCCATCGTGCAGGCCGAGGACGAGCTTGCCGCAATCGGTATGGTGCTGGGTGCGGGATGGGCGGGCGCGCGCTCCATGACGGCCACTGCCGGACCCGGCATTTCGCTGATGGCTGAATTCGCGGGCTTGGGTTACTACGTCGAAATTCCGGGCGTCATCTGGGACATCCAGCGCGTCGGTCCATCGACTGGTCTGCCGACTCGCACCTCGCAAGGCGATATCTCGTTCGTCGCGCGCCTTTCACACGGTGACACGCATCACCCCATGCTGATTCCCGCTACCCCAGCCGAATGCTTCAGTATGGCGAGTGACGCGTTCGACCTTGCCGAGCAACTTCAGACGCCCGTGTTCGTGATGTCCGACCTCGATCTCGGCATGAATAACTGGATGTCGGAGCCGTTCCAGTATCCCGAGAAACCGCAGAATCGCGGCAAAGTGCTCACAGCGGAGGATCTGGAAAGGCTTGGCGGATTCGCGCGATATAAGGATGTTGACGGCGATGCGGTTGGATATCGCACGCTGCCGGGAACCGATCATCCGACGGCGGCGTGGTTTGCGCGCGGCAGCGGGCACAACGAGAAATCGCAGTACAGTGAGCGTCCTGACGACTACGCCAACAACATGGATCGTCTGACTCGCAAGTTCGAGACCGCGCGCAGCCTCGTTCCAAGGCCCGAGCTGGTGCGCAATGAGGGAAACGAAGTCGGCATCATCGCCTATGGCACAACGCACCATGCCGCCATTGAAACTGTCGATCAGCTCGAAACCGAATACGGCGTCAAGGTCGATTATCTGCGGCTGCGCGCTTATCCGTTCACGCGCGAGACGCACGACTTCATCGCCAACCACAAGCGGGTGTACGTCATCGATCAAAACCGCGACGGCCAAATGCGCGATCTATTGAAGCTCGACATTGCGATCGAAGACATCCCCAGGCTGCGCAGCGTCCGCCACTATAATGGGCTGCCGATCGACGCGCGCTCCATCACCGACGACATCATTTCGCAGGAAGGGAAGTAGAAGGAATGGCGACTACGCCGGCAAGCACACCGCAACCCAAAACTAACCGCATCGGGCTCACCGTACTCGACTATCGGGGCGGCAGGACGACGCTTTGCGCCGGCTGTGGCCACAACGCCATCTCCGAGCGCATCATCGACGCCTTCTACGAGATGGGCATTGCCCCTGAGCGTGTGGTCAAGATGTCCGGCATCGGCTGCTCGTCGAAGAGCCCCGCTTACTTCATGGGCCGCTCGCACAGCTTCAACGCCGTCCATGGGCGCATGCCGTCGGTCACGACCGGAGCAGTGCTGGCGAACTCGAAGGTCGTTGCCCTCGGCGTCAGCGGTGACGGCGACACGGCTTCGATCGGCATCGGCCAGTTCGTTCACCTGATGCGGCGTAATCTGCCGATGATCTACATCATCGAAGACAACGGTGTGTACGGGTTGACCAAAGGCCAGTTCTCGGCGACCGCCGACCTGGGCTCGAAGTTGAAGACCGGGGTCATCAACGACCTTCCGCCGATCGATACCTGCGCCTTGGCGATTATGCTGGGAGCGACATTTGTTGGCCGCTCCTTCTCCGGTGATAAGAGGCAGTTACACACCATGCTTAAAGCTGCACTTGCACATAGGGGGACCGTGCTGCTCGACGTCATCTCGCCCTGCACCACCTTCAACGATCACGTTGGCTCGACCAAGTCGTACCAGTTCGTGAGGGACCACGAGGAGCCGCTGCACGACCTTAACTTCGTGCCCCACTTCGATGAAATCAATGCCGACTACGACGAGGGAACGAGCCTCAACGTCACCATGCACGACGGTTCGACTCTGCTGCTGCGCAAGCTGGAGCAGGATTACGACCCGACCAACAAGACCGAAGCCATCAAGCGCGTCATGCAGTCGCACGAGGCGGGTGAGGTGCTGACCGGAGTGCTCTACCTGAATACGACTGCCCCGAACTTTCTCGACATGATTAACATGACGGACCGGCCGCTGGCGACCCTGCCGGAGAGCGACACGCGCCCTTCGCGCGAGGCGCTAGAACAGTGCATGGAGGAATTGCGGTAATCCCATTCTCGGGGCAATGATCCCAAGTTAGAATGACCCATCGGACCGCATGATTGCCACCGAGTTTCGCACCCTTATCGACGCCCTTCTCGCCGCTCCCGGGCAGCGTGAGTTCGTCACCTGTTGGATCGATGAGGACGAGCGCGAAACCGTCGATTTTGGCGAGTTTCGCCGCCGCGCCTCCGTTCAGGCGGCTCTGCTCCGCGAACATGGCGTGGGCGGCGGCGATCGCGTGGTCATCATCATGCCGCAAGGCGTCGCGGCGATGACCGTCTTCGTGGGAGCGATGATGGTGGGCGCGGTCCCGGCCATCCTCGCCTACCCCAACTTCAAGGTTGAGGCTGACAAATACCGCTTTGGCCTCGCCGGGGTTACGGCGAACCTCAGCGCTCGCGCCGTTGTAATCGACGACCAGTTTCCCGACGACATGCTGGAATATGTTGCCCTCGGCGACAGCGCTGAACTGGTGCGTGCCGGCGGTGCAACCAACGTCGTACCGCCTCGAAACATTCTTGTGCATGAGGCCGAGCCCGATAGCCTGGCGTTTCTTCAGCATTCCGCCGGGACTACCGGCTTGCAGAAGGGTGTCGCGCTGACGCATGCGGCCGTGCTGCGCCAGTTACGCTCGCTCACGCAGGCCATGCAGATCGACGGTTCCACAGATCGTGTTTACAGTTGGCTGCCCTTGTATCACGACATGGGGCTGATCGCATGCTTCATGCTGCCGCTGGTCTGTCACATGCCAGTCGTGATGCAGTCACCGCTCGACTGGGTGATGCATCCGGAGAGCATGTTGCAGATCATCAGCGAACATCGCTGCACGCTGGCGTGGCTGCCGAATTTCACATTTCAGTTTGTGCCGCGGCGAACGCCGCGCGAGCGCTGGACGCGATACGATCTTTCCTCGGTTCGCGGGCTCGTCAACTGCTCCGAACCGGTTCGCGCGGCCAGCATCGACGAGTTCTATCACGCCTTTGCTTCAGTCGGGTTGAAGCGATCGGCCATGCAGTCGTCATACGCTATGGCGGAAAACGTTTTCGCTGTCACGCAATCAGGAATTAACGGACGAGCAGAGCCGGCGCGCATTTGGGCCGATGGCAAGACATTTCGCAGCGAGCACCGTATCGTCTCCGTTGCGGAAAATGCTGAAGGTGCAATCTCCTTCGTTTCGTCGGGGCAGCTGCTGCCGGGCAATGAAGTGCGCATCGCCTCCGATTCCGGCGAGATTCTTCCCGACGGTCACGTCGGCGAAATTCTCATCAAGAGCGATTGTCTTTTCGAGGGCTATTACAACCGTCCCGATCTTACTGCGAAGACGCTCGTCGACGGTTGGTATCACAGTGGCGATCTTGGTTTCTATCTCGACGACGAATTGTATGTCGTCGGGCGCAAGAAGGACCTGCTGATCATCGGCGGCGAGAACATTTATCCTCAGGACATTGAGGAAATCGCTTCTGCGCATCCGGCCATCCATGACGGTCGTGCCATTGCCATGGGCCTGTACAATCCTGAACTTGGGACGGAGGAGATCGTGCTGGTCGCCGAAGTAGAGCGCGAAGAGCTACTGGAAAATGCCTCAGAGATTGAGCGCGAAGTGCGCACCAGGATCGTTGCGGGTACGGGAGTCGCGGTGCGCACGATCCTCCTTAAGCCGCCCAAATGGATCGTGAAGAGCACGGCCGGTAAGCCGGCCCGTTCTACCACTCGCGAGAAGCTGCTGCGTGAACATCCCGAGTTACATCAGGAGAGCACTGATCTGTGACCGCTGAAACTCAGCAGATGATCGACCATATTACGCAGCTGATTCGCAAGCCCGGGCTCGCGCTCGACGAGAATACGCCGCTGGTTTCCTCCGGCCTGATCGACTCGATGGCGCTCGTCGACTTGCTGATGAAGCTGGAAGACATCACCCGCATGCGCATTCCGCCCGGCAAGGTGCAACCGAAAGACATGGACACGGTGGTGCTCATGTTCGCCACCGCCGAGCGCGTGGGCAAGCCCCGCAAGCAGTAAAGGCCGTCTTGAGTGCAACTCCAGTCAACGCGATTGCAATCTCGCCGGAAGTTGTCGATCTGAAACGGCGGCGGCGCGTCAGGCTGACGTTGTTCTTGATCTCGCTGATTGTCAGCGTGACGGCGTTTGTCGCCATTGACTACGCCTACAGCAAAGTGATGCTCGGCTCGGCCGTGTCGGGAGGACCGCATGGCTTCTGCTTCAGCCGCGATCCCGTGCGCGGGTTCGCATTTCGCGCGAACTGCTCTTGCATCCGTCCGTGGCTGGGAAGCTCGTACGAGTTCAACACCAATAGTCTGGGATTTCGCGATGAGCGCATCCGCGACGTCCCGCTGACCAGTTCGCGCCCGCGAATTTTGATCCTTGGGGATTCCGCGCCCGAAGGCATGACGAGCTGGCAAGACAGCTTTATCGGCCGCATCACCGCGCGGTTTCCGCAGTACGAATTCCTGAACTCCAGCGTGGAGGGATATTCGCCGTCGAACTACCTCAATACGGCGACAATGCTGCTCGACAAGGGTTTCGACTTCGATGAGGCGATCGTCTTCATCGACATCTCCGACGCGCAGGACGAGGCGGCGTTCTTCCATGACACGGATTCTTCGGGCGCGGTCGCGACCGCCAGCCAGAAACGGACAAAGAGCAGCGGGTACTCGGACGCGCGCCTCTGGATCAACAACAATCTCCTGCTGACGAACGATGTCTTCAATTTTGTTGAGCGGGAGCTGGTGCGGTTGGGTTGGTATCACCTCGACCTTGGACATGGCGGAAATGAGTTCGATCTGGAGCGTTCTGCGTGGACCTATCGCCACGTATCCGACGACGAGCCTTACGAAACTGGCTATGCGCCGCTCGGGCTGGAGCGTGGCATCGTGAAAGAGAAGTCCAAGATGAACGCGCTTTACCGCGAGTTGCAACAACGCAACATCCCGCTGAGCGTGGTGGTTTATCCCTGGCCGGCGCAGCTTGCGCACGACACGGTTGATTCGCGGCAGGTGCGCATCTGGCGCGAGTGGTGCCAGGGTAAGTGCAAGCGGTTCGTGACCCTGTTTCCCGCGTTCTTCGCTATCAAAGACGAGTGCCCGACATTGCAGCCCGGGTGCTGGTACCTGAGCCACTTCATCTTCGGCGATACCCATTACAACTCCGCGGGCGATGCGGTCGTGGCCAACGTGGTCAGCAAGAGCTTAGAGGAAGAGCCCGCCGCGAAACGCAGCCCGCAGGGCGATACAGACTTAGCCCAGCACGCGAGTGCCGGGAAAACGGCGCATTAGATTGAGTCCCTTCAGGGACGACACAACACTCGGTCGCTGAAAGGAAAGTTATGTCAGAGCACCAAGAGGAAGGTGCTTTTCTGGCTTACGTCGGCGATGCAGGATTGCACGATGCCAGCATCGTCTCCTACATCCAGCATGGAAAAGAGCTGGACGTATTTCTGAAGAGAGAAGACGGTCGTCCTTTTCGGATATTGTTCTTCGATGTACAGAGGCTCGAAGTGAATCGCGCTGAAGGAATGCTGATTTACGCTCTTGCAGAGCTTAAGGGAGACGGTGCTCATCGGCGGTTCTCGTTTGTCAATTGGCACGAGAAAGATGACGCGCGTCTGGAAGTCGTCGCGACTGAGTTTCGGGTGCTTAGGGAGCCGTAAGGCCAGATGGCGGAATCGATGCGAACCTTGCTTTACGTCCTGGCGCTGCTCTTCGGCGTCATCGTGCTTACGCGCGCCCGCTCGCGCACCGCGCGCCAGATTTTCCTGCTCGCCGTCAGCTATGCCCTTTATCTCGCTTGGGGACCTTGGTTCCTGCTCGTCCTACTCGCCTCGACGGCCATAAACTTCGCGTTCGGCCGCCGGATGCAGCGCAAGCCATCGGCCGGAATTTTGTGGACCGGACTTCTCTTCAACCTGCTTCTGCTTGCTTTGTTCAAATATCTGCCCGCTGCCACGGCCTCCATTCCGCTCTACTCGTTACAGAAGTTCTCACACATCGCGCTCCCGCTTGGCATCTCGTTCTGGACTTTCCAGGCGATGAGCTATCTGTTCGACCTCTACCGCGGCGACGAACTCGACCCGAGCTTCATCGAGTTCGCACTCTACATGGCGTTCTTTCCGGTCACGATCTCCGGCCCCATCTGCCGCATGCCGGATATGCTCCCGCAGTTTCGCTCTGATGCCGCGCCTTCGCGCGACGACCAAGCGCGCGGCTTATGCCGTATCGCCACCGGCCTGCTGATGATGCAGGTCGCACAACTGCTGGGAAAGGGACTGCTCGCCGGCCAGGGAATCAATGCAGCCTTCGACCAGATGCGCAACTGGAGCGGCCCAGACGTTTGGCTTCTCGCGCTGGGCTACGGTCTGCAAATTTTCTTCGACTTCGCCGGCTACTCCCATATCGCGATCGGCGCGGCGCGCATGCTGGGCTTTACCGTGCCGGAGAACTTCGCGCTCCCATTCGCGTCCACCACGCCCTCAATCTTCTGGACGCGCTGGCACATGTCGCTCTCATTCTGGATTCGCGACTACGTCTTTCTGCCGCTCGCCATGCTGCGCCGCGACGAGTGGTGGCGCAAGTTTGGCCTCCTCATCTCGATGGTGCTCTTCGGCATCTGGCATAAGGGCACGATTCTGTTCGTGCTCTTCGGCTGTTACCACGGGGTATTGCTCATGCTGCATCGGCAGGCGCAGCAGGTCGAGAGGAGGCTGGGCTGGCAGCTATCGTCGAAGCTGTGGACTGTGCTTTCGTGGGCCCTGACCATGGCACTGGTCAACCTGGGATGGATCTTCTTCCGCGCCGGCTCGCTCACGCAGGCGGTACAGATGTTCTCGGCGCTGCTCGCGCCCACCGGCTACGCGCAGCATCTTCTGCCCAGCAGTCTGTATGTGCTGGTTGCGGTTATCGGCTTCAGTTACGCAGTCACCCTGATCGTGCTTGGCGTTCTCGATCGATATATCGAAAGGTTCGAGCAATCGCCGGGCTCAGCCGCAACTGCGGCCGCCATTGCGCTGCGAAACCGGTGGGTCTGGATTGCACCGATCTGGGCAGCAGCGTGTATCCTCGTCTTGACCCTTATCCCTCACCAGAGTCGCGCAGCCAATGTTTTCATGTATCGTTTCTTCTAGCCCGCGCTGAAATCGAGCCGTAACAATTGCTCCGTTTTGAGCCCACACGCATTACGAAAGTCATTAACTTTTGCTGATCAGGCTCTCTCGATCCGCTAGAATGTAGGGTAAAATCAGCGGACGGTCGCCGCCCCTTCGTTACACGTGTCTTTACCGAAGGGCCGGTTTCGGGAGACTAGGGTATGGGCTTCTTTCGGACAACAGGTCAACGGGTGGGCACTGCGGGTCAGCTTTTCTCTTTTTTCTGGAGCAACAAGCGGTGGTGGCTTACACCCATCCTGATCACCCTGGCCCTGTTTGCCGTGGTGCTGATCCTGGCCCAGAGTTCCGCGATCGCGCCGTTCATCTACACCTTCTTCTAAGGAAAACGCACGATGGTGCTTCATTTCATCAGGCTACATTGGCGGACCGTCCTGGCCGTCGCCGTTCTCGCGCTCCTGGTCTGGGCCTGCTTGCCTGCAGCCTTGAAGGCGAAGGTATCGGGAGGCTGGAAGAAGTTTGGCCGTGCGATCGGCAACTTCAACGCGCGCGTTCTACTCACGCTTCTGTACGCGGTTGTGATCATGCCGTTCGGCCTGGTGGTGCGCTTCTTCGCTGACTCACTGCACACCAAGAAGCGTCCTGAAGCTTGGTTTGACCATCCTCCGCTGCCCAACACCTTAGAAGAGGCCCGGCGTCAAGGCTGACATGAATATCCTGGGAATCTCCTGTTACTACCACGACGCCGCGGCCGCACTTTTGCAGGACGGCCAGCTGATTGCCGCCTCCGAGGAAGAGCGCTTCAGCCGCATCAAGCACGACTTCGGCTTTCCTCATCACGCCATTCAGTTCTGTCTCGAGAGCGGCGGGATCCAGGGCAAAGATCTCGACTATGCGGTGTTCTACGAGAAGCCTTTCCGCAAGTTTGATCGCATCCTGATGAGCGTGCTGCAAACCTATCCGCAGTCGTACAAAGTTTTTCGCGAGTCGATGATCACCTGGATGATCGACAAGCTGTGGGTAGGCTCGAAGATCTCGGCTGAACTGGGCATTCCGAGCGACAAGATCGTGTACGCCGAACATCACATGTCGCATGCTGCGAGCGCGTTTCTCTGCTCGCCGTTCGAAGAAGCGGCGGTGCTCACCATTGACGGCGTGGGCGAGTGGGTCACGGGAACCTGGGGCGTCGGGCGCGGCAACGAGATTGACATCAAGAAACAGATGATGTTCCCCCACTCCATCGGCCTGCTGTACAGCGCCTTCACCGCGTTTCTCGGCTTCGAGGTGAACGAGGGCGAGTACAAAGTGATGGGCATGGCACCCTACGGCCAGCCGCGCTACGTCGAGAAAGTCTGGAAGCTGATCCGGCAGGAAGCCGACGGCTCGTTCTCGCTCGACATGGATTATTTCTGTTTCCAGCATTCCACGACGCGCACCTTCAACAACAAGTTCGTGCAACTGTTCGGCGAGCCGCGTCCGCCGAAGATGCTGTTCTTTACCGAAGACTCGGGCTTTCCTGAGTACTTCGGCGAGGCCCCACCGAACTTCCGCGAGCTCTGCAAGCTGAACCAGCACTATGCCGACATCGCCGCCAGCATTCAGCAGGTGACCGAAGAAGTCATCATCTGCATGGCGCGGCAACTGCACAAAGAGACCGGACTCAGCAAGCTCTGCATTGCCGGAGGCGTAGGCCTGAACAGCGTTGCCAACCATCGCATCCTGCGCGAGACGCCGTTCGAAGACATCTTCATTCAGCCCGCGGCCGGCGACGGCGGTGGCGCGTTGGGCGCCGCGCTCTGGGCGGACAACATGCTGCTCGGCAATAAACGCCGCTTCCGTATGGATCACGCCTATTGGGGCAAGGCATATTCCGACGCCGAAGTGCACCAGTTCCTGACCGAGAACAACATTCCATTTGAGTGCATCGACAACGACGATCGCCTGCTCGACCTTGCTGTCGACCGGCTGCAACAAGGCAACGTGATCGGCTGGTATCAGGGACGCTTCGAGTGGGGCCCCCGTGCGCTGGGGAATCGCAGCATCATCGCCGACGCGCGCAATCCGCACATGAAGGACATCGTCAACACCAAAATCAAGTTCCGCGAACCCTATCGCCCATTTGCGCCGTCGGTGCTGGCCGAGCGCACGGAAGAGTTCTTCGAGCTCCCCAACGCAGCCGAGCACTATCCCGCGCGCTACATGCTGTATGTCGTGCCGGTGCGACCGTCGAAGCACAGCGTGTTGCCGGCGATCACCCACGTCGACGGCACCGGACGGTTGCAGACCGTCTTCGAAGACGCCAACCCTCGCTATCACCGGCTCATCAAGCGCTTCTCGCAGGCAACCGGCATACCCGCCGTGCTGAACACGTCATTCAATCTCAAGGGCGAGCCGATCGTCACCACACCCGCGAACGCCTTCAGCACCTTTTCGCGCAGCGAGATGGACATGCTGTTCCTCGGCAACTTTGTGGTCGAGAAAGAGCGCATGAAGCGCGGCTCGGAACAGCTGGCGGAAGCGGTTGGAGCCAAGTGAGCCGACGATGGACAGTGCCGCAATTTGGTCTGCTATAGCCTCGGTTAGCACAGCTCCCACGCATTGGGATAAGATTCCGACATGTCCAAGCATTCCTCCCCTTTCGAGGTGGCCTGCCCCTGCTGCGGCGCCAGCCTGAAGATCGATCCCAGCGTGAAGGCCGTCATCGCACACACGCCTAAAGCCGTCCCCAAAACGTTTGAAGACATGGAAGCGGCCGCGCGTGCCATGAAGGAGCAGGACAGTCGCAAGGAATCGATCTTCCGCCAGTCGGTGGAGGCCCAGAAACATCAGGCCGACTTGCTGGAGAAGAAATTTCAGGAAGCGCTCAAGCGCGCGAAGGAAACGCCGGACACAGGTAAGCCGCTGCGCGATTTTGATCTGGACTGAAGGGTAAAGCGGCGGCTTTAGCGCCGCGTTGCCTCCAGGGTTTTTTCAGAAGAGCCCGGTTTAGCGGGCGACACTCCCACCAACCTCGCGGAATTTTTGTGTCGATCAGCCCACCATGCCCGCTGCTTCTCGGCCATCGTGGCGCGCGCAAGGTCCGCAGATCCTGGGTGCCCCAGGTCTCGCGGCTTTCGAGACCTGGGCATTCACATTCGTCGTGCGATCCGGTTCCGGCCGAGAACACAATTGCCGCATTTGATTATGCGCTTGCGAACGGCTGCGACGGTTTCGAATTCGACGTTCGCTACACGCGCGATGGCCGCTGTGTGCTGTGCCACGATCCCAAATACAACGGAAAAGAGCTGGCGACAACCGACTACTGCGACTTTGGCGACAGTCTGCCCTGCCTGGACAAAATACTCGCGCGCTTCGCCACGCTAGCCTATCTGGATATCGAACTGAAAGTGGCAGGGAACGAAGAAGCTCTTGCCGCCGCCTTGCGCGGCGCTCCGCCGCAACGCGGCTACATCGTGTCGTCTTTTCTCCCTGTGGTTCTGTTGCGCCTCCACGAAATCGATCCATCTCTGCCACTCGGCTATATCTGCAAAGATCCTGAGGAGGCAAAGCGCTGGACGGAATTGCCGATCAGCGCCTTCGTCCCGCACCACTCACTGGTCTCGCGGCAATTGATTCAGGAGGTGCACGCGCGGGGTTCGAAGTTATTGACCTGGACGGTGAATCAACAGCGAGAGTTGCTGCGGCTGTCTAGCTGGGGTGTTGACGGCCTGATCTCCGACGACCCCAAGTTGTTGGCAGACTTTTCCATGCGTGATAACGGGCGCTAAGCGAGCAGCCAATAGCGAATAGCAAACCGGGCGATTAGAATCGTCCTGATGCCGACCACTGGCGAACGATTCGAGCGCGCTGTTTCCATCATGGCGCGGCTGCGCGGCCCGGACGGATGCCCCTGGGACCGGGAACAGACCTTCGACACCATCAAGCCCTACACATTAGAAGAAGCCTACGAGGTGATCGAGGCAATCGACGCACGCGATTGGGACGAGTTAACCGGAGAACTCGGTGACCTGCTGCTGCAAGTCCTGTTTTATGCCGAGATGGCGCAGGAAGAGAAGCTCTTTTCGATCGACGATGTGCTCGACCGGCTCTCAACCAAGCTCGTCAATCGCCATCCCCATGTATTCGGTGAAGTGAAGGCCGACACCCCGGGCGAGGTCCTGCGCAATTGGCAGGCTCTCAAGGCCGAAGAAAAGAAGAAACGCCAGGAATCGGGACAGAAGCCCAGCATAGACGATCATCCTGAGTCCGTCTTAGCCGGAGTCTCCGTCGCCATGCCTTCGCTGATGGAAGCCTACAAGATCAGCTCGCGGGTAGCGCATGTCGGATTTGATTGGCCTGACATTGAAGGGCTCTTCGGCAAACTGAATGAAGAGACAGCCGAGCTGCGTCATAATCTAGCGGAATATCCTGCGCCCGGGCCGCAGCCGGAATCGCGCGCCGGAGTCGCCGGTGCGCGAGGCGGGAAGGTCTCGCCTGAGCTACGCGCGCGATTGGAAGACGAAGTCGGCGATATGTTTTTCGTCTTGGTGAATATCGCGCGCTATCTTTCCCTCGATCCTGAGTCGGCGCTACGCCGCACCAATCGGAAGTTCCGCCGGCGCTTTCAGTATCTGGAAGAGAAGCTTCGCGAACGGGGCCAAAGGCCGGCAGAGGCGTCGCTGGAGGAAATGGAGTCGCTGTGGCAGGAATCGAAGCAACAGGAACAGCCGTGAATACCGACGCCATCGAGATTCGCAACTGTACCGAGGTCGAGGAGTTCCGCGCTTTCGTCGCGCTGCAGAAAGAGGTCTGGGGATTTGCCGACAACGAACTCGTGCCGCTGAGAATTTTTTCACTCGCCCCGAAAATCGGCGGGCAGGTGATTGGTGCCTGGCAAGCGAAAGAACTGATTGGCTTCACGTTTTCGATTCCCGGCGTGCGCAACGGCCACGCCTATTTGCATTCCCACATGCTGGCCGTGAAAGCGGAATATCGCAATAGTGGCTTGGGCCGGCGCCTCAAGTTGTTTCAACGCGAGGACGCCATCGCGCACGGCTACGAACTGATCGAGTGGACCTTCGATCCGATCGAGATAAAAAACGCCTACTTGAACCTCGAACGGCTGGGTGCGATCGCGCGCCGCTACAACATCAATCAGTACGGAATTACATCATCGCCGTTGCAGGGATTCCTGCCCACAGACCGGCTCATCGCGGAGTGGTGGCTGAAGTCAAAGCGCGTCGAGGCGCTGCTATCGAACGAGTCGCCGCCGGCATTCGAAGAGAAGATGCGCATCGAAATTCCCGCTGAAATCTACACCTGGAAGACCGATCCCACCACCCGGCAAAAAGCGGCCGACGTCCAGTTGCGCAATCGTGAGCAGTTCCTGAAAGCCTTCTCGCAAGGTCTCTCGTGCCTGCGCTATGGTCGCGGTGAGACCGGCTGCGGCGTGTTCGTGCTCGGCCGTTGGGACGAAGACTGGTCGTACGCGAACGCCTGAAACGTCTGAAAGAACCTCTTCCACGACAGAGACACAGAGGAAAGAAAACAAGGTCAGGAACTCTGCTCCTGAGCGGTCATTCCTCATTGTTTGAACACCACCATTGACAGCGGTGGAAGGTTCAGCAGCAAAGAATTCGGATATCCGTGACAGGGACTTGCCTCCGTCATCTTTCCGCCGAAGTTGCCTTCGTCCGTTCCGCCGTAAATCGCCGCATTGCTGTTCAGAATTTCCTGCCAGTGTCCCTCATGCGGCACGCCTACGCGATAGCCGCGCCGGGGCACGGGAGTGAAGTTACACGCAATGACGAGCGGGCTGCTGTCATCCTTACGCAGCCGCATATAGGTCAGCACGCTGTGATCGGAATCGTCGGCGTCGATCCAGCGCCAGCCGTCCGGGGTGAAATCGGTCTCATACAATGCGGGTTGATTGCGATAAAACTTGTTCAGATCGCGTACCCAGCGCTGCACGCCCTGATGATCTTCCCAGCCGAGCGCGTGCCAGTCGACGCTGCCATCGTGGTTCCACTCGCTCCACTGCGCAATCTCGCCACCCATGAACAGCAGCTTCTTCCCGGGCTGGGTGAACATGTAACCGAACAGCAGCCGCAGGTTCGCGTATTTTTGCCAATCATCTCCGCCCATCTTGCCGAACAGCGAGCCCTTGCCGTAAACCACTTCGTCGTGTGAAAGCGGCAGCACGTAGTTCTCGGTGAACGCGTACAGTCCGCGGAACGTCAGCTTGTTGTGGTGGAATTTGCGATGCACGGAATCTTTCGACATGTACAGCAGGGTGTCGTGCATCCAACCCATGTCCCACTTCATGCCAAAGCCGAGCCCCCCGAGGTAAGGCGGCCGCGACACCATCGGCCACGCCGTCGACTCTTCGGCGATAGTCTGGATATCGGGAAAGTTCTCGTAGGTCTCGCGATTTACCGCCTGCAGGAACGACACAGCGCCGAGGTTTTCGCGCCCGCCGAACTGGTTGGGAATCCACTCGCCCTGCTTGCGCGAGTAATCGAGATACAACATGGACGCAACGGCATCTACGCGCAGCCCGTCAATATGATAGCGATCGAGCCAGAAGATAGCGTTGCTGATGAGGAACGCGCGCACCTCGTTGCGGTCGTAATTGAAGATGGACGACTTCCATTCGGGATGAAAGCCCTTGCGCGGATCAGCGTGCTCGTACAAATGCGTGCCGTCGAAGTAGGCAAGCCCGTATTCATCATTGGGGAAGTGCGATGGCACCCAGTCGAGAATCACCCCGATGCCGCGCTGGTGCAGGTAGTCGATCAGGTACATGCAATCCTGCGGCGTGCCGTACCGCGCGCTGGGCGCATAGTAGCTGGTGATCTGATATCCCCAGGAGCCGAAGAACGGATGCTCCATCACCGGCATGAACTCAACGTGGGTGAAGCCCATGTCGGCCACGTAGTCGGCGAGTTTCACCGCTAGCTCACGGTAGCTGAGCGAACGATTGCCCTCTTCCGGCACGCGCATCCACGAGCCGAGATGCACTTCATAAATTGAAATCGGCGCATCAAGTTTGTTTCGCTCACGGCGTTTCCGCATCCACTCCTGATCGTTCCACACATACGTTGTGTCCCACACAATCGATGCGGTCTTCGGCGGCGCCTCGTTGTAAAACGCATATGGGTCGGCTTTATCTACTTCGTACATGTGATAGCGCGAGCGGATGTGGTACTTGTAGACCGCGCCGCGATCCAGTTGTGGGATAAAAGCTTCCCAAACGCCTGAACTTCCACGTGGGTTCATCGGATGCGCGTCGGGATTCCAGCCGTTGAAGTTGCCGACTACGGAAACGCGCTCGGCATTCGGCGCCCACAAGGCAAAGTAGGTGCCGCGCTGGCCATCGAACTCGGTGATGTGCGCGCCGAACTTCTCGAAGAGTCGAATATGCTTGCCTTCATTGAACAGGTGCAAATCGAACCCGGTGAGCAGAGTCGAGGCTTGGTCGTTCGCGGCCAAAGTTGCCATCAATCAGGTCTCCTCTTCGAAGCAGTTTCGAGTCTGGCCGTCGTAGCTGGAAGGCTCGCCATGAATTCGCTCCGATATCGCTCCTACCTTGGATGAGTCTAGAGCACTTTCAAGTTTCACGCTTCGATCCCGCAACCCAACCGCACTTACGCGCGATGCGAGAAGCGTAATCTCGGTACCGATGACGCGGCACGCCACATGCCCACAAGCGGTCTGTCGCCGTTAACTGCCGTCCATCACCCAGCAGCTTTTCTCTGCACACAATTGGCGGAGTGCACAGTCTAATATTCCACATGCCGCCCTTCCGAAGAAGCGACACAGGCACGCTGCTGAAGGACAAAGAGCCGAACGAGTCGAACTCGCCATCTCATGCGAAGATAGTTGAAGAGACCTCGCAGCAAACGAGTCCGATGCCTTCATCGAAGTTTCGCCGAACTTTCAAAGCATTTCAATATCGCGATTTCCGGCTGATGTGGATAGGTGCCTGCACCTCCAGCATCGGGACCTGGATGCAGATTGTCGCGCAGGGCTGGCTGATTTACCGGCTCAGCCATTCCGCGTTTCTGCTTGCGCTCGATCAGTTCCTTGGCGGCATCCCCATATTTTTGTTCTCGCTGATCGGCGGCGTCGTCGCCGATCGCATCGAGCGGCGGAAGATTCTGCTGATATCGCAGTACATTCAGATGGCGAGCGCGACGACGCTAACGTTGTTGGTCGCCACCGGACACGTCCATGTCTGGCACATTCTCTGCCTGTCATTCGTTTCGGGATTCGCCCAGGCATTCGGCGGACCTGCATATTCAGCGCTGATTCCCACGTTGGTTGATCGCGAGGACATGCCGAACGCCATCGCACTGAACTCCATTCAGTTCAACCTGGCGGTGGCTGTGGGACCCGCGCTAGCCGGCCAGACGTTGGCGAAGCTGGGCGAGAAGTGGTGCTTCGGCCTGAATGCTATTTCGTTTATTGCGCCCATCATTACGCTGCTGATGATTCGTTCGACCTTCCGGCCGGCTAGTACCACGGAGTCGATGCTCACCAGCCTCAAGGAAGGCATACGGTTCGTGCGCAAGCAGGGTTCGATGGAAGCGCTGATCGTGCTGGCGTTCTGTATGACGGCGCTGGCGATGCCCATGCGCACCTACATTCCGGTATTCGTCAAGGACATCTTCCATCGTGGACCGGAGACCTACGGCAATCTGCTTTCGCTAATGGGCCTGGGTTCGATCATCGGTTCCCTCACCGTGGCCGGCTTGGGGAACATCCGCAACAAAGGACGATTCGCCATCATCACGCTGATGTCTCTGGGCGTGGGCATCGCAATCTTTGCGGTGTCGAAATCGTTGCCTCTGAGCTACGGAATGCTTCTGGTGGTGGGCGCCTCAATGATGGCCGTCTTCGCCACCGTCACGTCGCTGGTGCAATTGATCACCACCAACGAAATGCGCGGGCGGGTCATGAGCGTCTACAACTGCGCCTTTCGCGGCGGCATGCCGATGGGCAATCTCTTGTCCGGTTGGCTGGTGCCGATCTTCCGGGCGCCAGCCGTGCTCAGCGTCAACGGTGTGTTGCTGGTGCTGATGGCAGTGTACTTCCTGCTCATTCAGAGGCGGGTGGCGTCGTTGTAGAGGCGATCGAGAACACCCTTACCCCTCTTATTGTAAGTCTTTCGATTTAACAGCTTGCAGGGGGTTGGAGAAGAAATCAGCCATCGGCAATCCATTGGTAGCCCAGCCGAGATTGGACGTCGGCAGACCGAGTCCCTGCGCGATCAGGCGCAGAATGTCCCCTTCATCGTAACTGCTGTTGTAGTTGCGCGTGTCGCCGCCAGGAGACTGGTATCCCCTCTTGCTGTAGGGGCTCACCACGACCAGTTCCACCTGCCCGCCGCAACCCAGTCCTTCGGTCGTGGTCTCACAATCCGGCTGCCCGCTGTCGGCGTTCTCGTCGAAAACGATGATCAGCAATCCGCTCCCGCCGGGTTGAAAGTACGAGCTCCTGAGCAATGGGACCATTACATCTCTCAGCCAGTTATCGAAGGTCTGAATGGAGCAGTCGTGCGCATCGTCGCACCCATTGGGCACCAGCCACGACAACGTGGGCAGCCTGTGCAACAGCACATCGTTGGGGAAGCCACCGAAGCAGACAAAGTGGCCCGGTTCATGGTTAATCGTGGTCATATACTGCAGCGGATCGTGACGTACGTAGTACGTTCCCGGATTCAGGCCTTTGCAAGTCGCGGTGGTAGGGAGGTTCTCAACATAGTCTTTCCAGGTGCCGCCCGCGTTCTGCACCTCGAGGGCAATGTTATTCAGCGAGACCGGAAAGCTCTGCGGGGTCTCGCTGTCATTATCGGTGAGAATATTCCCGGTGACTAAGTTGAGATAGTTGCCGATCGAAGGATGCGTGTCCGAGTAGTAGTTCACTCCGAGACCATACGTGTTGGCAAGCGAGGTCAGATACGGCATGTTACTGGAGTTGTAGCTCGTACTGTAATTCTGGTTCTCGCCCACCACGATCACCACGTTGCTGAACGCTGGCAAACCCTGGCCTGACGCCGAAGGAATGAGGGCGGACGTGGCCAGCAATAATGCCAGATATAGCCCAGCCTTCTTTGTGAATCCTCTCATCTCGGATCTCCTCACTGGATTTTGAAACTGGAATATCCTTTTTGTAAACTCAAGAACAGGGCGCAATTGTAATGCAAATTGCGCTCGCTCGGGCTTGCAGCGGATTACGTTCACAAGTTCTGTAGAGGTTGCCTTTGCGCATTCATGACGAGGCCGCCGTTCGCAAACTCGCATTCCGTTCGATCGGGGAAGTCGTGCGAGTCAGTAAAGCTCCAGCTTCCGTTCGAGGGCGTGAGTTTGAAAATTGGTTGACACTTGGAGCGCGCCATAGATATTGCCGGAGCTGTCAAGCAAGAGCCCGCCTTAGGGTCCTAACTCCTTAGAGCGTATAGAGGGTTTGGAGGTTCGAGATACGCTGCGTCGACAGTTCAACCAACCGTCCCCAAAGCCTCAGTTGCCGCCAGTAGCGTCGCACAGGTTTCCAGCCGCGTGCCTTGAATATTCACTTGACGTGGAGGCTGCAAACGTAAGAAGCTTCTTAGTATCTTGCCACGACCCTTGTGGGGTTCAGAAGCCCGAGTGTGCGCTCCCAGCGGTCTGCGCAAAATACCGGCGTATCTTTTGGTCGCGATCTCTCTCCTGCAATGCGCGCTGGCGCAGGAGATGGGCGCGGTTCCTGCCAGTCTGACTATTCCGGACGGGACTCCAATCCATCTTCGACTCAGCGAGAACGTTTCCTCTACCCACGGCCACGTAGGCGACAAACTGCGTTTTGTAGTGGTTAGAGATGTGAGCGTGGAAGGTTTCACCGTGATTCCGGCCGGAACTATAGCCACCGGTACCGTTACTGCTATTAAGGGCAGGAGAATCCTGGGGATTGGCGGGGAAGTATCTCTGAAGCTCGATTCTGTAGGGCTGGTCAACGGCGATCGGGTCAATTTGCGTGCGCGGCTAGACGTGAAAGGCCGCTCCCGGGTCAACCTCATGGCCATCGCGATGATCGCCAGCGGGATAATCTTCCTGCCTGCGACCCCCGTTTTCGCGCTCATCCGGGGCCACGAGAGCACGGTGGTGAAGACGACGGAAATCACGGCGCAAATCGACGGTGCTACTGCGGTATTGTCGGCGGGATTATTGCGCCCGCAGCACAGTCCTTCTGAACTGAACCAGATGATGGACTATCTGCCGCCACGTGTTTTCAATGCTGAGGGCCGTGAGGGCGACATGGTGAACCTGGTCTTCGTCGCCCAGCCGGAAGATTTGCAATCGGCGTTTTCGCGCGCCGGTTGGGTCAAAACCGACAAATGGAAGCCGACGTTCGTCTGGCACTTGCTGCAGCATGGAACCAGGGACGTGCGCTTGCCGATGGCCCGGTTTTACCTATTTGGGCGGGTGCAGGACTACTCTTATGCGTTGCCTGATCCGGACGCGATCGTCTCGCGGCGTCACCACCTCCGAATCTGGAAAACCGATTACAGGCTTGATGGGACGCCGATATGGGCGGCTGCGGCCACGCAGGATGTTGCCATTGAAATCGCCAAGCGAGGGCGTTTCATCAATCATAGGATCGATCCTGCAGTCGATACGGAGCGCGATTTTGTTGGGATTGACCTGACGAAGACATCGGCCGTCAGCCGCCAGGAATACTTGCATTCTGCCGATCCAGTGTTCCAGGCTCAAACCGCGTCCGGCGAGACCTACCACTCCGACAGCAGAATCCTTCTTCTGGATCTCCATCCCGCCACTTCCAATGACAGGAGAGTAGCCGCCCAGCCGGCCCCGGTGGTTCGAGCGACGGCCCTACCTTCTCCAGCGCCAACCGAGTAGTTCCAAGAGCAACCCCTCAAGGCGTCTTTCTACGTACAGTTCGCTGTGGCGCGCCAGGGAACCGTTACGTCATTAGCGGCCGCCGTTCGTGGGTTCGGCCTTGCCGATCCCGGCTTCCGACTCTGCCTGCTTCGGTTCTTCTGCCGCCTTCCAACTCGAATCAGGATTGAAAGCATTCATCGAGGTCGCGATTTGCGTCGTGTCCGGGCCCAGGTTCTTCTCATAGACGGTTCCGTCCTCGTTGACGATGAAGGTCATCACTCCGGATGAGCTGTATTCCGCGGGATAGGCCACGAAGGCGAAGCCGCCCGTCATCTTCCCGCCGACAAGGTAGCTCCTGGCCCCTCCCGGCGCGTCCGGACCTTGCGCCGTCAGCAGACGATAGTAGTATCCGCGAAATGGGATACGCTCGCCCGCACCTTGCATTCCCGCCTGCGCCAGCAGCGGGCCGATCTCCGGCTGACCGTGCTCGCTGGAGTGATACAAGCCATCGTGTTCGCCCTTGTCGGCGACGAAATGGGTCGCATACTGTCCTGCCTCACCCGGATGGGCCCCGGCATAGTGCTCTTTTTGCGCGGTGACCAACTCGTGACAGACTTCGATGGCAGACATCTCGTTCTTACCGATCCTGCGCATCAGGATCTCCTGCTTGCCGGACGCAGTGTCGAATGACCAGCGTCCACTTTGTTCGACCAGCGGAATGGGGAACGGCCAGTTCGCCGCGCCAATGTACAAGGTCACCGAGCCGAATGGCTCCTTTACGACGCGGTGCGACTGCTCGTATTTTTCAACGAACACCTGGCGATCGTGGGCGTCTTGCTGCGGATCGCCGGAGGAGATGAGAGTTTGCCCGTCTGGTCCGAAAATGCGCGCCAGTTCGCTCTGATTGTCGGCCTTGACGGCGGCGAATAATGCCTGCGTGGCCTGCCGCGGCGAGGCGAAGGTTTGCTGCTGACTGGATTGGGCCAGCGCAGCTGACGAGAAACAGCACACGGCGAAGATCGATAACGACCTAAGCAGCAGCTTCTGAGATCGATGCAACATCAACTTCATCTTCATTTCTCACAGTCTCGCAAAGTCAGGGTTAAGGTTCGACACTAGCGGCCCCTGCCCCCGCCCCCGTGTCCTCCTCCCCCGCCGTGAGCACCTCCCATGCTGTTCATCCCGCGAGCAGCATATCCCTGGGTTACGCCACCATGGGCGTATCCGCTGAAGGCGCCCGAGTGGGTGCCCTGCTCTCCCTCTGGCGATCCGAATCCGCGGTTGACCGGCGGCTCAACCGGATGGGCAGCATACGCCGGTTCTGAACCGTGATAGGCGGGTGCTCCGTGGTACGACTCGGCTGGTGCTGGGTGATATCCCGGCGCAGGCGCTCCGTGATAGGCCGGAACTGGAGGCCGTCCCGCGCCCCCGCGGTAAACGGGCGGAGCATAGGCACGATGATCGAAAAATGCCGGACCGCGTGCTACCCAAGGCGCCCGATTGTAGTAGACGCGATGCGCTCCCCAATCCAAACCCCACGCCGGCCATCCCCACCCAAATGGACGCCAGAAGCCGATGTTGATGCCGAATCCAAAGCCAAAATACGGATGACCAACCCACACGGAACCGAAGACGAATCCCGGCCAGATCGGGAGCGGGGCGCCATAGATGAGCCAAGGATCGTAAACCGGGACGTAAACGTAATCGGGGTTCGCCGGCTGAATCACGATGCTGGGACCGCTCGTAGTGACGACTTGTTGCGGAGTGGAGCTGAGATTTCCCGCCGCCTGGGCCTTCTGCCGCATGACCTGAATGGCATTCGTCACATCCTGCGGCTGATTGTAGTAAGCGTCCCCCAACGCCTGCGTCCATGAAAGATTCTGGTTCATGTTCGCCAGCACGGAGGGAAATTGAGCCAGCGCCTTGACGCTCGGGTCCCACGGCTGCTGATTAACGGCCTCGGCCAGGGCTTGACCTTGCAGGTTGGAGTTGGCCTCAAGCCAGCGTTCGGCCTCGACGACCTCCGTGGGATAGGTTGAAGCCGCCAATATCTGTGCGACGAGTGAGTCCGGATAGAGCGCAATCGGAGCTACTAGTTGTTGCAGCTGTTCCGGCGATTGCGGCGGTGCCTGTTGCGGTGCCGCTTCTTCCGGAGGCGGTGCAGGCTGCTGGTCCTGTGCCAGGCCGGAAATTGGCGCCAGCGCGCAGATCATCAGACAAAGCACCATGGCCAAGACTTTGTTTCTCATATGCTCTTACTCGCTTTTATGGATGCAAAACCGCCATGATCAGTTCCCAATCTTCACTTTTCTGTGCACTTCGCAACAAGTCTTAACACCCGAGGAGGCATTCGCCAGGGGTACGACCCAGCTCTTCGAAAATCGCTGCAACGGGGAAGACTAACCCGCATCTCGAGAAGCGCGACGCCTGGGGCACCCTTTAGGGATCATTGCGAAGATTGCGCCAAAGACGGAAGCTCCGCAGGTGGAGGGATATTCCCGTCGTCCCGCACCGGTTGGTATGCTTGCCGAGCGAACGATAGCGATTTCCGACCGCTCTCGCAAGACTCTCGCAGCCGGAATCCGTTAGTATATTTGCGGTGTTCCCTGCTGATTCTGCCGGCCTGTTCCGGCACAAAAGGAATTTCGGAATGAAGCGTTCTTCGTATTTGCAAATCGGCTCGGCCGCCGTGCTGCTGCTCGTGAGCACGCTGGCGTGGAGCGCGGATGTCTCCATGCTGAAGCCGCCCAAGGGTTCCAAGGTCGCAATTATCGCCTTCGAGGATTTGGAGTGTCCGCAGTGCGCCAAGGCGGCGCCGATGCTGCACGAGGCAGCCAAGAGGTACAACATCCCGCTGGTGCAATACGACTTTCCGTTGCGTCAGCACCCGTGGTCGTACGAGGCCGCGGTGAACGCGCGCTACTTCGATACCAAATCCCTGAAGCTGGGCGATGACTATCGGCTGTACATCTTCGCCAACCAGAATTCCATCACCAAGCAAAACCTGCGCGGCATCACGGAGAAGTGGGCCTCGGACCACGGGATCACGCTGCCGTTTGTCGTCGATCCTCAGGGGCAGCTCAGCGCCAAAGTTGACGCCGACCGGCAAATGGGTGAGCGCATTCCGCTCGACCACACTCCCACGATTTACATCGTGAATGACAGCGGACATGGCGCCGCCGTGACCGAGGTGACGGACCTCTCGCAGCTGTATCAGCAATTAGATCAGGCTGTGAAGGCAGCGGGCGTGACCACTGAGGCACAGAAATCCACGGCCCATAAGACCTCGAGTCACTAAAGGCCGTTCAAAGTGCAGTAGGCCGCTCGTGATGACAATCTCGCAGTGCGAACACGTTTCGCTTTGCCGCGAATGGTTAGGCTGCGGTAAGAGCAGTTCGTTTACTGCCCGGCGTAATACTCTTCCTGCGCCTGTACGATCAGATCTTTGTTAGTGGTAGTCAGGTTGATTTTGTGATAGCCGGGCGTGGCGAGAGCCTTTTCTGGCGTGAATCCCAGGTTGTACTGATTGCGCAGCTCTTCTTCGATCTGGCTGTAAATCTGGCTGACCGTTTCCTTCTTCGTTACTTCGAAGAAACGGCCGCCGGTTTCCTTCGATAGCCGCTGCAAAACCTTCTTGCCGTCGGGATGCTGGGTTTGCTGGGGATAACTGCCGCCGGGATATCCGCCACCACCGCCCCCTCCGGGATAGCGGCCCATGCCGCCGCCGCCGCCCCATCCGCCGTGACGACCCATTCCGCCGGGATATCCCTGATGCGAATAAGCGTCGGGATCGGAATAGAGGATCGAATAGACCAGCGTGTTGGCGCGCTGTGCGCTTTCGATGGCGCGATCCAGGCTGACCTTGCTGGCATTGTCCACGCCGTCGGTCAGGACGACTAGCGCCTTGCGGCCGTCCTGCTTACGCATCAACTCGTCGGAGGCCAGGAACACGGCGTCGTACAGCGCAGTACCTCCGCCCATATGCTGCCCGCCTTGGCCACCACCACCTCCACCACCCGATGACCCGCCGCCCGCGTTCTGGAACTGCGGAGCGTCGAGCTTGTCGAGGGCCGCCTCCAGCTTAGGGTGCGAGTCGGTCAAGTCTTGCAACAGCTCGACCTCGCGATCGAAGTGAATGACGAACGCCTTGTCTTTGTCGACACGCATCAGGTCGTTGAGAAATCCGTAGCTGGCGGTCCGCTCCTGCTCGATCAGGCGACGCTGGCTGGCGCTGGTGTCCACCAGCAGGCCGAGCTTCAGCGGCAGATCGGTGTCCCGCGCGAAGTAACGGATGGTCTGGGGGTGACCGTCCTGCTCGAGCTTAAAGTCATCTTTGGTCAGATTGCTGACGATCTGGCCGTGCTTGTCGCGCACGGTAGCGAGCACGTTGACCACCTTCACGTCGGAAGAGAACGTTGGCGTCTGCTGGCTCGGTAGGGACGGCGCGGCCAGCAGCAGAACCATGGCCAGTGCAAGGAAGCGCAGGTAAGTAATAGGCGACAAAGAATCCACTGCTTTCTTAAGACACAACTCTAGTATGTGGCGCGAGGAGCCATTCACAAGAACCCCTGAACCCGTCGAAAGTTGCCGCTCAGCGTCTGGGGAACGGGCATAGTTGCGCAACTTCGTCGGCGGGATTGGGTTGCTAGCGGTATGGTTTCGCCTGAAATCGGCGCGGGCGCCAGCGCTGAGAAAAACAACACTATCTCCTCCCGGGAACGGATTCTTCTGGCCGCAAAGCATCTGTTTGCCCGCAACGGCTACGAGAACACTAGCACGGTCGCGATTGCCCGCGAGGCGGGCACCAGCGAATCGCAACTGATGAAGCACTTCGGCAGCAAGCAGGGTTTGCTGTCGGCGATTCTCGACCGCGGCTGGGCGGCCATAATTCAGCGTGTGCAAGCACTGCGCGTGGACGCTGCGCCTGCCGACCGCATGATTGGCATGCTGGAAGCCATGGTGGTCGAAATGGAAAATGATCGCGAGTTGAAAGAGCTGGCGACACTGGAGGCGCGGCGGGTGCGCAGGGATAGCCGCGAGGTGCACATGAGCCGTGGCTACCGGCAATTCACGGAATTACTCGATGGCTTGTTGAGCGAAATGCGAGGCCGGCAACAAATTCGGCCGGACGTGAATCTGGAAGCGGCGCGCGCTGCCTTGGTGGGAATGGTGGAAAGTCTGCTGCGCGATCAGGTGGTTGCCGGGCGTTCCGATTTGCGGGCCGGCTACGGCTTCGACGATGTCCGGAATCTGCTGCTTGTATTGGTGGCTGCCCTCAGCGGTGAAGCCGCCGCGCCGCTTAAATCTGCCACCGGGTAAGGCCTGGCTCAGCCGTGTCCGGCAGCGAGCGATACACTCCATCCTCGATTTTGCCGCCCACTGGCGTGGAGTGGGTGATGGGCACCGTGACTACGCGGCTGGCGTGGTAGTTCAGGAACAACCAGGCTCCCCCGCCCAGAATTCCTGCGACGACTGCGATCAGCACTTTCAGAATAAGCAAGCGTCTCGGTTTGCGGGCAGGCAACGTTTCCGGCATACACATACGAACCGAATTCGCCGCCGAAAGTTGTCCTCAGCAACTGTTTCTGCTCACCCGGATTCGCGGCTCGTCCCTACGCCGGCGTTGCTTGAACCCACCGCAATACCACCTGGCCGCTGGGTTCGGAATCGAACCATGAGTTCGCAATTTCCCTAAGAGGGTAAGTCATGAAAGCTGCGTTTATGCTGGGCCGGCTGATCTTCGGTGGCTTCTTTCTGTACAGCGGAATTCATCATTTCCAGGCGAGAAAAGCCATGAGCCACTACGTCGCCGCCAAAGGCATACCCATGCCCGAGTTAGCGGTAACCGCAAGCGGGGCGCTTCTGGTTGCGGGCGGGACCAGCATTCTGTTGGGCGTGAAGCCGAAGCTGGGGACGCTGGCCGTCATCGCGTTTCTCGGCGGCGTGTCGCCGATCATGCACGACTTCTGGAGCGTGAAAGATCCTAACCAGAGCCAGGAGCAGATGATTCATTTTATGAAGAACATCGCGATGCTGGGTGGAGCACTGGCGCTGATGGGTGTGGAAGAACCGTGGCCGGCAAGCTCGCCCGTGGGCCAGCCCTCGCGCCTGGAGTGGGTAAAGCGCTACGCACGCCAAGTGGGAGTGTAAGGGCGCTCAGCACTCGGTACTCGGTCAACGACAATATGGGCGCACGTCGAGACCGCCTAGCCCTCTGTGGAAAGGGTGAAATTGCTGCCTGCTGAGTGCTGAAGGCTGAGTACTGTAAACCGTAAGCCGGAATCCCCGGCTATTCTCCACTCCGCTTTTTTCTCTACCTTCGCCAGCCTTCCTGTAAGAAAATTCGCGCCGTGGTGACTACCTCAGATGTGAGAGGCCAGGACGACCTTTATCAGCAGGCCGCCTCGGAGTATGGCGCTGCGCTGGCGCGGCTGGCGCGTGGCTATGAGGCCGACGAGGACAAGCGCCGCGACCTGCTGCAGGAAATTCACCTTGCACTATGGCGAAGTTTCGAAGGCTTTAGTGGGTCGTGTTCGCTGCGAACTTGGGTATATCGCGTGGCACACAATGCCGCCACTTCGTATGTGATTCGGCAGCGGCGCGCCCGCCCGCAGACCTTAGTCGGGCTGGACGAAGTCGATGTTTTGCCGATCAAGCCGGAAACAGACAGGAATTTGGCGCTGCTTCAGTTGACCGACCTGATCAGACGCCTGAAACCTCTTGATCGGCAGGTCATTCTGGCGTGGCTGGACGGTATGGATGCGGTCGCGATTAGCGAACTCACGGGCCTTACGTCCGGCAACGTAGCCACGAAAGTTCACCGGATCAAGAACGTTCTGGCCAGGGATTTTCAGGGAGTAAGCGATGGACGATCCTAGAGCTCTTTGGCAAACACAGGAGGTAGAAGAGATGAGATTCACAGTGGAAGAACTGCGCACCAAGGCGGCCAAATTTCAGCGCCGAGTGCAGCGTCGAAACCTGCGCGAATACTTGGCTGCTGTGATTGTCATTGTGTGGTGTGGGCTGTCCTTCTGGAACATGCCCCAGATCGTGCCACGCTTAGCCTTCGCGTGGCTGATCGCGGCGTCAATCTTCTACATTTGGTATCTCCAGCGACGGGGCTCCGCGAGGCCTTCGCCCGCAAACATGCAGGGCGCAGCTTGCGCGAGCTTTTATCGCGGTGAGCTCGAAAGGCAGCGCGATCTGCTGCACAGCGTCTGGAAGTGGGCCCTCACTCCAGTACTGCCCGGAGTGACCTTGCTTGCAGCCCATAGCATCGCGACCGCTCCTTCCGCAAAGCGTGGGCAGCAAGTCGGCTATGCGCTGGCAGAAGCGGGATTATTCGCCGCGGTCGTTTGGTTGAACATGCGCGCGGCACGACGGCTTAACCGCCGGATCGCAGAGTTAGATCAGGAAGCGCGCGTAATGTAGCCCAGCTTTGGAGAGTGCTACGGAACGTGCATGGCGGGGAGACTGAATGCTGACAGCTGATTGCTGGGTTTATGGTCGGGACGGGCAGATTTGAACTGCCGACCCCTCGCACCCCAAGCGAGAAAAGACCAGAACAGGCCACGGGGGCTGGAATCAACGGCTTACGCGGTGTTTCCTCGTCGCCGAAATTTTAAGGCAGGGTGTCAATCCGCGCAAGACCCACATCGCAATTCAGACGCGACAGCACATTCAGTCCCTCTGTACCTGAAGAGGCGTGGTGTCTCATTTACAACGTTTAATGGGCTTCCTTGCCGCGCGGGGGGGCGTCTACAGCCTGTTTTTGACGCCCTAGTCGGTCGCTAAGTGATAGCGCCGTGTCTATTGCGTGGAGGACCCGGATTGCTTCTGCCCGCACATTCGGAGCCTCGAAACGGCCATGTTGTATGCCGTGCCGAGAAAGCACCGGAGCGACATTCGGCGAAATGGCCGGAACTTGAACGTAAAGCTCGCTGACAAACGTGGCCAGTGAGAGCCACATAGCAGCCGCGAACATCTGGCGCTTTGCATCTCTCGCGACACGGCCTCCTGCCTGAAGTGCCTTCTTTACGTCACGAGAAAGCAAGTTTGGCGGATTTAGTCGCAGTATGACATTTTCCAGAACCGCAATCAGCTGCGGAATTGCTATCGAGTAGTCTCCACGTCGTATGGAATTGAAGCATTGTGGCAGGACCGTCCGAAAAGCTTCTGTGGCAACGTGCCCACATATTCGCCTCTCCATCCTTTCCAAGCTGGCGTCGTTTTCGTCATACCATTGCAAGACGTATGAATCAGCATCTTCTCTCGTCTCAAGCTGCGCCAGTTCAACAAGGTCGCTGAAGTAAAAATGACACGGAAATGTCCAGCCCAGCTTTGCTATATGGTCCGTTCGCTCAAGCGTGGCTGATACCTGCTTCGATGCATCTGCCACCAGGTTCCCGAACTGCACGCCCAAATGAACAGCATTTGCGATACCTGCTTGGAACGCTCGTATCTCCTCACGGTTTACTTCAACCCACGAAACGAAATTCTTTTGGACTTCGCGCAACTGCTGCACAAGCTCCACGTATGGTCCAGCAATCGTTGCGACGGCTTTAGAAATCTCCGTCTGGGCTTGGTTGAACTGTCGCACGGTTTCGAGTGTTTCTTTTCTCAAATCCTCGACAATCCTCGCGGTTTGCCCGTCGAGCGCCTTCGAGTGGTCGTCCGGCACGATTGGTTATCTCCTTGTCATGCAGCGGTTTGATATTTGGCAGGCTGACTTGAGTAATCGACGCATTGACAACTTTCCCCTGAACCCTCAAGCTTTCTGCGGTCCGTTGGTAGACCGAACTGCGTCGCCTTGCCGCGTACCTCGAAAAGCAACAGTTGCACAGATTGTTGTGCAACTACAATTCACTTTAAACTATTCTAGCTTAGCCGAATAAAAAGCGAATGTCTCAGAAGTCTAAAATCGAGTGGACAGATGCAACGTGGAATCCGGTGCGCGGCTGTACGAAGGTCAGCCCCGGTTGCAAGCACTGCTATGCGGAAGTGTTCGCGGAGCGTTTTCGAGGAGTTCCGAAGCACCCTTACGAACAGGGTTTTGATTTGCGTTTGGTGCCTGAGAAACTGCAAGAGCCGCTGAAGTGGAGGATGTCGCGCCTCATATTTGTGAACTCGATGAGTGACCTTTTCCAGGACGGAATACCGGACGACTACGTGGTTCAAGTTGCGGAGGTCATGAATAGCGCCTCTTGGCATACCTTTCAAGTACTTACCAAAAGGGCGGACCGAATGCGGAGCCTGCTCAATTCAAAGCTCAGATTTGCCGCACAATCTCCGCATATCTGGTGGGGTGTGAGCGTCGAAAATCGCAAGTATGGTTTGCCCCGTATTGCAGAACTGCGAGCAGCTAAGACCGCGATGCGTTTCTTGTCTGTCGAGCCCTTGCTTGAGGACGTCGGGACGATAGACCTATCGGGTATTCACTGGGTCATCGTAGGGGGCGAGAGCGGTCCCGGAGCGCGGCCAATGGAGAAAGAGTGGGTTCTGTCCATTCGGAATCAATGCCGGAAGGCGCGAGTCCCGTTCTTTTTCAAGCAGTGGGGAGGCGTTCACAAAGCCAAGAACGGTCGGATACTCGAAGGTCGAACTTATGACCAGATGCCTACTTTGGGAGTAGCTGTCGCTGGCCACCGTGGAACTTGACGATGGTTCCATCAGGGTATGTGCCACGCCTACGCCCCGTCTTCGCACTCACTACGCTCATCGCCCCTTCTTTCTCCATTGGCGCAAGTATTGGCTTTTTAAGGTGTGTTCGCAAGAACGGAGTGTTTGCGACGACCCAGTCTCCAAGCGCTTCAATCTCTATCTCGATGTTAGCAAATTTGTCTGTGATTATTTCCCGCAGCCAGTCGTAGTCCGGTGCAGCCTCAAAAAGCGGAATCTGCTTTTTCGAATTAGTGAAATCCGAAAAGGAAAATTCTCCAGCAGGGTCCACCTTCCACATCGCATGCTTCATGACGTCAAGACCTTTTAAGCTATTCGTCGCGAAAAACAGAAAGTAGTCAGCCGAATTGCTCTTATTCACCATCTCGAAGGAGCGCACGTACTCACCAACAGTTTGGAGTTGTTCCAAATAGAGGTCGTGAATATACGCTAAACGCTCGGCAGGGTCGCAGATACCAATCGCGCCGCGCCATTCGCGAGTGCCAAACTGAGCATCGAAGTGACCCGCGAAATCGGGATTTGAGAGAAAACGGTTTATCTCCTCGTACATGAAGTTGATTAGAATTTCGGTCTTTGGACTCCCCATCAATTGCGCCACTGTGTTGAATGGGGTATGCGAGAAGCCAAAGGGGTCGAGGAAAGAGAGTGTTGGTGCGTCTCGTTTTCTCTGCTCTTCAACTTCTGCAAACACCTCGTTGACGTGGTCATTAAACTTTCCGTGCAGGTGACGATATTTGATGTTCTTGGGGAGAGTTGGCTTTATGTTGGCTAAGACCTGGACTAGGTGTTCGTAGCGGCCTCGGTCGTCTTCAATGAACAAACAGATGAGCTCAGCGTTAAACTTCTGAACGTGGTCTCTCGCGGCTTTGAGCACCACGACAGGCGAGCCATCTTCGCCCTTGCTATATTCGCCAGGTCCAGCGAAAGCATCAATGTATAGCAGTCGCTGATTGGAGTTCGCTAGTATCGGTAGCCACCCTTGAAAGTGGCGACGCAAAATCTCATGTTTTTTCGCTGTGTGCGGTTCAAGGTCCCACACCGTCTCTAAAACCCTGCTCATATCGGTGCTCCTACGATGTGATACCACGCAGTTGTCATGAATAAAAGGCGAAATTGCAGTGGTAATTGTGCAAAAGTGTGGATAGGTTGTGCAAGGCTGTGCACAGCAATGAGTGCGTTGCGCTCTCGGGTTTTGCCGTTGGGCGTTTTACAGGAAGGAACCGCCTCAAGCGGTGATGCTTTGACGAGCGGTCTTCATGCCGCCAGAAAGGTAGGTTAGTTTCCGTGAGCACATCCCCGCAGAGGGGGCGATGGAAGTTCTATTCCTCGAAGTAGCTCGAATCTAGTTTTGGTACGTGGAGCGGACGAAGGGTGACACCAATTCCGTGCTCGACCATCAATTCGGCGAGCTTAATACCGTTAAGAAGGACGATTCGCTCGACTGACTTTGCAAACTCTGTTGCCTGTGGCGTGAAGTTCGATGTCGTGATGAACACGCCCTTGGTTGCTTTCTGCCCGGCAAGCGCGCCGTAAAACGCTTGAACTTCCGGGCGTCCAACGACACTTTGCCACCGCTTAGCTTGAACGTATACCTTTTCCAAGCCGAGACGGTCCAGGGAAATGACGCCATCTATTCCTGCGTCGCCGGGGCCGCCAATCCTTGCCAAATCCTCTTCACTTCTGCCGTACCCAATTTTGTAAAGAACGTCGAGGACAATATCCTCAAAATGTTCCGGCGAGACTTTAGAAAGCGTTTCAACAAGCTCTGCGGTGACGCTTTGTCGCAGTTCGGCGAGCGCCTGCTCAAGCCGGTCATCCGGGCTCACTTTAGCTGTATCAGGTGGAGCTGGAGTAGTAAGGGTGGCGGTCACAGATTCTTGAGAGTCAGATGCCGCACTAAGACGGACGTCAGTGTTCTCGGTAGCAAGCTTTTCCACCGTTTCCGGCGATAAGGGGGTAGGATGACTGCTCGCGAAGGTACGGCCTTGTTCGGTCAATTGCCAATATCCGAATTTGGGGCTTTGCGAGAATCCCGCGCGCTTGAGGCGGTCATGCGCCCAACCCGCACGATTCTTGTAAACCCGCTGAGCGCCGCTCGGGAGTATTTCGGAACGGTCGGCATCGCTCAGATGCAATGCGTCGGCTGCGGCGTTATGTACCTCGGCTGCGGCGGCTCCGTCGGGGTGCTCAGCTAAGTACCGCAGTACGGGCTCAATGAATTTGTCGTATGTCGGAACAGGCAATTGAACCTCCGGGCCGCGCGTGTTTCGCCGTGGCTTGGGGCATCGCCCCGATTGTACCGTGATGGCGCAAATGCAATTAAGCGACGCGCCGGTTCCCGGGCACGTCGGCTCTTGAGCCTGCTTTTCTCTAGCTGTCGCCTTCTCCGCACCCCCCGCGCGGAGGGGGCGGACGGGGTACGTGCTACGATGATGCGATTCCATAGCCTCAGCAATAGCGGACTGACGCCCCGTTTTCCGCGTGGAAACCTTGTTGCGGATTCGCACCCATGCGCGCGCCAACCCAGCAAACGACAGCCGACCCGGTTCCTAGTGATCCGAAGAAAATCTGCACGTGGTTCGCGGAGGCCGTCCGGCACGAAATCGAAGAACTTACAAAAACTGGAAAACAAGCGCAATACGAGGTTCACTCGGGCAGCTTTCAGCAGTTGGCAGCAAACGGCGATGCAGTCTTTCGTTTCCGTCTTGCAGACGGCACCCTCATCCCGGAAGATTCTTCGGGCTACCTACACATTGGGGAGTCCAAATATCGTGCAACGGTAATCAGTCAGCAGGAAATTGTCATTTTCATCCAAGTCGTTGGTCTGAATGCGCCCAATGTACCTAGGGCGCTGTTGGCGATTGATGACACTGCTCTACTGGAAAGGCTTGCTGAACAACTGGAAAACGTCGCTGCAAGCATCGGCGTAGGGCCAATAGCAGTGTCTGCCTTTCACCCAAGCAACGCGATAGTGAACAAGGACTCAACGGTCGATTTAAGCGCGTCACCGCTTAGTGACGAACAGCGCCAGGTCTTGCGGCAGGCTCTAGGTTCAACTGTTACCTACGTATGGGGGCCGCCGGGCACCGGAAAGACACACCTAATTGCTCATCTAATCGCTGCCCTCCTGTCCAGCAAACAGCGAGTGCTACTCACTAGCCATACGCACGTGGCAGTAGACCAAGCGCTCTACGAGACGGTGAAATATGAAAATACCCACGCTCAGTATGCTTCGTCTGATGGTCCCGTCGAGTTTATGCGGCACACCTCTTGCCCAAACTGCGGGTTCTCTTGGAACGAACACCCCCAGAGTGGCGAGTGCCCCTTGCACTCAGAGTTGAACCAAACACGCTCAAGGTCGAAAGGGCCACTCGCAAATGACCCGCTCATTGCGGAAGGGAAAATTCTGCGTCTTGGCAGAACACAGGACCCAAAGGTCGGAACGGACTTCAGGTTCGAGGATGTCGTGGCGCGACGGTCAGGGCAGATTAGCGGTGATCTCGCGAAAGCGCAACACGAACTGCAGCACCTCACAGCGGACCGCGATTCGCTTACCGACCAACTTCGTGAGTGGGACCAATTGGACGCCCTGAAGCGTCAATTGGAACAGACAGACGTAAGCGCGAGAGAAGCCCGTGGCCGACTGTCACGCGCGGAGAGTGAGCTCAAAGCCCGGCAGCAGAGTGTGTCGCGCTGCGAAATTGATTTGGGTAGCCTGCAAGCTGCGTGGTTCTTTCGTGAGGTCCGGGAGCGAAACACAAGACGAAGGCTGGAGCGCTGTGAGACTGATTTTGAAAAGGCAAGACAAGAATATGCGCTTGCTTTTGACGCTGTCCAACAGGCTGAACAAACGTATGAACATGCAAGCAGGGCTGTGCAGCTTCAAGAGGGCTGTTGCGCAGGTTTGAGGCAGCGGACCGAAATCACTGCTAGGCTTTCGACTCTCAATCCTCGAATCGCTGATGTGGAAACCTCGATTCAGAAGCTAGAGCTGGACATTGCGAGCCTGGCCAAAGCAGTGCTATCCGACGCTGTAGCTGTGTTCTGTACCCTCACGAAGAACTACATTGGCAGGGAACTAGACGCCGAGTCTTTCGACGCTGTCATTGTGGACGAGATATCAATGGCACTCCCTCCTCTGGTGCTATTGGCGGCTGCACGGGCCACATCGCGACTCATTCTAGTGGGCGACTTCCATCAGCTCCCTCCAATCGTTCGCAGCGATTCTGAGATTAGTAGCGTCCGACTGCGCCAGGACATTTTTCACCTAGCGGGAGTTGTTGCAGGTAATAGTCGCATAACCTCCGAGTCGCCCGTGCTCGCGCGTCTGTCCACCCAAAGAAGGATGGTTCCGGAAATTGCGGATGTTGCAAGGCACCTTGTATATTCTTCACACCTCAAAGACCATGACGCCGTTTTCGATCGGGAATGTCCCGGGTGGCTGAGCTTCTTGCCGGATTCTCCGCTCGTTGTCGTAGACACTGCGGACCTTCACTGCTGGAGCGGCAAACAACCAGGCAGCCTCAGCCGTTTCAACTTCTATTCCGCGCAGCTAGCCACAGAGCTGGCGAGTATGGCCGCCGCGGACTGCCCAAAGCCCGCCGAAGGAGAGCCGCCTGAAATCGGCATCGTCACACCTTATGCCGCTCAGCGTCGCTTGTTGAATAGACATCTGATGGCAATGCAACTGGAGTCTTGGGTTGCGGCGGGGACCGTGCATACCTTCCAGGGAAAGGAGGCGAAATTCATAATCTTCGATTCAGTGTTGGATGAGCCTTACTATTCAGCTCGGCTGTGCGACCCCCGCAACCTTGGTGAGATTTTAAGAGAGCTAAATGTCGCCGTAACCCGCTCTAAGTTCAAGTTTGCCTTTATCGGGTCGTCCGAATGGCTAAACAAACACGCCTCGCCTGCAAGTGCTTTAGGCAAACTATGGATGTATCTCCAAAATAATGCCGAGTTTGTGCCCGCAGCCGACTTGGTAGAGTCGGGTTTCGGGCAGCGGGTGCTGGAACGCGATTCATCCGAGACATGGCAGTTGCCTCTTTCCCGCGACAACGACCGCGTACATCAAGTCCTTGATGAGAATACGTTTTTCGAGTATTTCTTATGCGACCTAAGGACATGCTCTCAAAACATCTTCGGTTTAGTACCTTACTTTGGCGAATATCGCTGGCCGCGCATTGAGCCTAGCCTTAGTGCGGCGCTCGAACGCAGCGTCGAGGTGACGCTGGTCACACCGCCTTTAGCAGAGGCCGCGAACAGGGCATATGTCGAAGCGGCGATTCGGCATCTTCGCGAGTTAGGTGCAGTCGTAATCTGTGCCTCTGGATTGCACGGCAAAGACATCATCATAGATGAACGCATCTGTTACACGGGAAGTTTGAATTGGGCGAGCCATCGCGGACGGCTCGAAATCATGCACCGGACGGTTAATGAGCAACTCGCTGCTCTCATGCTCAAGTATTTGCAAGCTCGTTTTATTCGAGAAGCTGCGGTTTTCGAGGATGGCACCGCGCGGCTTTGTCCCTTCTGTCACAAGGCAACGCAAGTTGTGAATCAGCGCCGACAACATGGTCCTTGGGATTTTCAAGCTATGAAGGTCGGATGCTCCAATCCAGAATGCCAACAATATCTTCGGTCAATAGACGAACGCCCGCCTTTCAGAGTAACTCCAACTTGCGCCCAGGACGGACAAACTAAGCTGCGAAGAGTACGCCGGGGCCGAGGGGAAGCATGGGAATGCCCCAAACACCCAAGAGCTGAGCGCGAAAAAGTTGTACCCGGCGACCCGCCTTGAGTCTCCGTTTGATTTGGGCGATGCTGTGAGCATCGAGCGCGTCTGACAACGCGGTACTTCTTGAACTTTCTCAAGTTGTACCCGCAGTAAATAATGCGAGCTTCAATGACGGACGATGCCGCGCGGTTGTCGCCGTGATAGCGCCTTCAGCGCATCCAGATTGTTTCCTAAATGGGCATGTTTTCGGAGCTGGCATCTCCATAGGAATGTCCCGGCAGGGGGCTCCAGTAGAAGGTTCGGAACGTGGATGAAGGTCTTTCATCGTCGCTTCGGCTGAGCCAACCAAGTTTGGGCATGGACGCTCTGATTGTTAACAGCCGGGCAAATCGCGTCTCCCGTCATGTGAAACCGTTTGCTACGCGGCGCGGAAGGCTTAAGTTGCGTCCTTTTGCAGCCCAAACGATTCTGCGAGCTGCTGTACACGGTCGCGCTGCGCTGTTGTAAGCTGCTTCATTCGCTTCCCCGGATAAAGTTGCTTGAGCGCCCGCTGGTTCCTACGAAAGCGATAGACTTGGGCACCGCTCACGCATGTTCGGGAGCAATAGTCTTGGTCAATTCGAGTCTTAGCAAATAGCTTTCCGCAGCCGTCCCTTGCTTCGGGGCAGATGCCGACGTACATCCGCACAGGCGTAAATCGCTCACCGCCCTTAGCCTTGGCGAGGCTGGTTCTGACTGTCTTGTCCAGTAATCGAAGCAGCTTGAAAACTACAGCTTCCAACTTAGCTTCGCTGTGTTCGGTGGCGGATTGCCCTAGTCGGTCAGGAATTGTGCTGACGTATTCCACGCCTTCAGCCCGCGTGAATATCACTTTCACGTACTTCAACGAATGTTCTATTTCCCTGTTACCAGCAGCCGCCCGGAGAACGCGAGCGAATTCCTGTTGCGCCTGATTGACTTCGATTCCTCGAAAGGAATCGTTCTTCCACGGATGCTCAGTCATCAAGGCATTGATCTGCTTTGCAACGGTGACACCCTCATAAGGCCGCAGGTTCCGTGCCCAAAGAAAGCAGGTCAATTCCAACTCTGCATTCAATTGGCTCTCTGGCGTCGAAATCTTTCGCTGCGAGAGATCGACGGTCCATGTCAGCCGGTCCAATGGTCTCGCGCCCACCCGCTTCATTGCTCCCAAGATCAAGGGCTCCTTCATACGTAAGCCTCCCGTTTGGCGTAATAGTATTACTTCCTTGATTTAACTACTCAAGCACACGATTATATTACAGACGCCTGCTGAGGGGGGCAGCGGCCTCAATTCCGATTGGAGCATTCAAGATGACTGACGCAATTGATGAGTTGGTAGCACGCTCAAAGGATTGTCCCGAATTGCGGGCATTCCATGACTTTCACCGGAAGCACCCGGAAGTCCTGGATTTCTTGGTAGAGGAAATCCGTCTGCGCATCTCCCACGGTTTCCGGGCGTTTGCGTTTCAATCGCTGTGGAGTTACGCACGTTGGAAACTTGAAGTGACGAAGGGACCAACTGACACATACAAGATGAATGACCACCTCTGCCCCTTTTACTCCCGGGCAATCATCATCTTGCACCCGGAAGAGTTTAACGGCCTAGCCGAACTCCGTCCCGCGAAAGCGGACGAGATTTTCGACACTCGGATTGAGCCGGAGCAGGGCAAGCGCCCGAAGAATTACGCGCGGCGGCTGCAATGGGCGGACAGCACCGCGATTGAGGACGGATGGCGGCCTAGCACTCCGCACGTGGTCAATCAGTCCGTAAACCGCAAACCCGATATTCACGGAAAGGGAGAGTGAGCACATGAGCACCTTCCTAGATATTGCGCTTGCCTGTGTCCGGCGCGGTTGGTTCGTTCACCCACTCAAGCCGAGCGGCAAGATTCCAGTCACCAAGCATGGCAAGAATGACGCAACACTTGATGAGGCCCAAGTCCGCGAATGGTGGGCACGCAATCCCGCCTGCAACGTGGGCATCTCATGCGGACCTAGTGGGCTGTGCGTCCTGGACGTGGACCACGGCCTCAAGGATGAGCAGGACTTCAAGGCGTGGCGTGACCGCAACGGCTTGCCCGTCACGTATGCTGTGCGCTCAGGCCGTCGCGATGAGTACGGCGTCCAAAGCTACTACCGGGGCACACTACCGGACGGACGTTTTGAGCTGGACGGCGCGCGTGGTGACATCAAGAGCGCGGGCGGGTTGGTGCTCGCAGCGGGCGACATTCACCCGGTCACCGGCGAAGCATACTACGTGCTGGAGGACGCACCGCTTACGCCGGTCCCCGCAATCGTTGACCAATCGCGCGTGAGGCAGCAAGTTTCTGCCGCGTTGGAGGGCGGAGACATCACGGAAAACCGTAACCTTGCCATGACAAGCATACTCGGCAAGATGCGTGACGCCGGACTTTCAGATGAGCTGCTGCGGGACTATGCCCTCCGTACCAATGAAGCTCGGATGAAGCCGCCGCTTGATGAGGATGAGCTAGAGGGCATCATCCGCAACGCTTGCAAGTGGCCCATCCCCACACCGGAGCCGGTTGTCCACATTGGCAGTCCGAAAGAGCCGGAGCAGCCGCGTGACTGGCGCTCTCTGTTCCACAGCAAGGAAGAGGCGCTAAACGCTCCGCCCGTCGCCTTCCTGATTAAAGACTTTCTGCAACGCGAAGGCGTGACCGCCGTTGCCGGGCCGGTGCGTGAGCGCAAATCGCTAATCGCGTTGAATGTGACTCACGCGCTTGTAACCGGCGAGAAACTCTTCGACTACTTCGAAGTAGTCAGCAAACCGGAGCGCGTGCTGTACCTCTGCCCCGAAGTGTCACTTGGCCCCTTCACTGACCGGCTCAAGAAAATTGGGCTGCTGGACTACGTGGGCGAAACGCTCTTCTATCGCACGCTCAGTGCGGAAGGTACGCTGAACCTCACAGACCCAGCACTAGCAGAAGCGTTGCCCGGCTCCGTGGTCATCCTGGACACCGCTATCCGCTTCCTGGAAGGCGACGAAAACAGCTCACAGGATGTGCGGGCATTTGCAGACGGAATCTTTGAGCTACTACGTGCCGGTGCGGAATCTGTCGTCTTGCTGCATCACTCACCTAAGGACAGCGGGGACACAATGACTCTTGAGAACGCAATGCGCGGCTCCGGCGACATGGGGGCGTTCCTGTGCTGCTGTTGGGGGACGAAGCTACAGGACCCGACGAAGCCTTATGATTCCGCATCGTTCTTGTCCAACCTCAAGCAGCGTGACTTTGAGAGCAAGGACTTTGAGGTCACGTCCGGCCCGGACTGCCGGATGCACATTGTTGGGGACCCTGCGACGAGGCCCGTCACTCTACAATCACGCCGGGGCAATCGCGGCAACAAGGACGGCTTTGATGACGCGGCGGAGGCGGTCATCCGTGCCAACGTCAAGCTGCCGGTGCGGAAGCTACAAGAGCAACTCGCAGCTCTCAACATAAGCCGGGGCACTACCTGGATTGCAAGGGCCCGTGCCCACATTCAGGCGGAGACAGGGGAGATTACTGCGGGCGCGTGAGTGTACGCGACACACAATCGCAGCGTTGTGGGGGAGTAGTAGCTTCGCTACTCCCCACACTACGATGTGATGAGGGTCAGTTTGTACGTTTGTTCTCTCTCCTATAGGCGCGTACACCGGGGGTGGGGCAAAATCTTGAGGAAGGGTTGGCGCTAGCCCTCCGCCGCCCTTTTTCCTACATGGACAACATATTTTCAAAATCGGAAATTTCCCGTTTATGTCGCAAAAGGGGTTGCGGCGCTCTTGTTCGCTTTGACCGTCAAGATTTTACCCCGCCACCTCTAACGGCACTGCCTTCGCTTCAAGGTATTGCAGCAGTCGGGTCAGACGATCCTTTACGTGAGGGTCCGTGCAAGCCGCTTTCACCTTAGGGTGCTCGGTTGCCTTGTCCAGCTCCTCTTTGATTGAGCTGTATGCTCTCTCCATCATGCGCTCGATGATGGGAGCCGCGACATCGCTATTGAAAACCTTGCGTCTTTGCCCCCAGTTCCCATATCCACCCGGCTCACCCATGTAGCACAGCAGCATCCAAACCAGAAACGATTCGCGGACCCCAGTGGCTACGGCTTCAAGACCGCCACAATCGTCCAAATCGTCCAGAATTGCTTGGTGCCTGGAGTGGGCCGTCCAAACGTGACCGACGGCATCAAACTTCGCGGCCATTTCGCTGAAGAAGCTTTCAAGTTGCCGCTGTTTGAGATATGGTCGAAACCCCGCAGCTTCCGCAACCTTAACATCGGCTAAACTCAGGGGCTTACGCTTGGTTCGCTCTTGTACCTGACCGGCAAGAGCAATCTTCACTGCGTTAAGCGTGGACGCCTGGAAGGCCCTTAATGCCTCGACGGCGTTCTGTCTAACAATGTCCGCCGCTTTGTCGTTCAGTGCCATCCGTACCAGATATTGACCGATTTCCAACTGGCGCGGTTCCGGGGCCTTTGCGTAATCCTCCAGAAAATCTGCGGAGGGTCCCACGTTTTGCGGGGCCTGAATCAGAGCCTCAACGTCATCAACCCGAAGTAGCTCTTGCGGTTCACGCGAGAGGACGATCTCAATCGAACTCTTGAAGACGTAAACGATGTCTTCGAGAGTCGCCAAGTATTCGTCGTCTTCGTGCTCAAGGTCGCGCCGGATGTCGTACGCGCGGCGAAGCCGCTTCCATTCAGGGCGGCTCAGCAGCCCCATCCGGTAAGCAAGCTCAAGGACATCGAAGGCTGTGTATTTGTCGAGTACGTCTTCTTTCTGAGAGACGGCGGGTAGCTTAGGCTCGAAACCGGCAGCCTGCTTCGCGAGATCGAGGCCAGCGATCACGATCTTCTCTTTCAAATCCTGAATGGCTGCATTCAGTATCTTCTGGCAGGCGCTCCCGGCATCGACGGGCAACAACTTTGCCACTCGGGCGATGAGCCCCTTTGATCTCCACTCCGGGCGGATTGCCTCAAGAAGGTTCGGTATGCCTGATGACGTTAACGATTTGTCTGACCAGATGACCAGCTCTTCCGTGCCCAACATAACCTCCTGGCAGTAACTACTTGCCGAGTTAGATGAGCAGGAATTTGCAAAAGACTCCAGCAAATCCGAAGCTTACGACCTGAGCAAACTCACCTGCTCATGCACCGCCTGTAGGTCCGCCGTCACAAGGTTCGCATACCGCCGCGTCATCTCAAGGGTGCTGTGCCCGAGCACTTTTTGCAGATGGAACACGGACCCGCCGCGCCGGAGGTAGTTCACCGCGAATGTGTGCCGAAATGAATGGAGGGTGCGCGCGGGTGCCTGGAATCCGAGACGGTCACAATGATTTTTCACGGCCCGCAACATCACTCTTCTTCCGGGTTTCGTTTCGTTCCGCGTCGCCAGCAAGAAGTTGTCCGGCTTGCGCTGAAAATCGGAGATGTAGCGGAACATTGCCCGGCGCAGCTCAAAGGAAAACGGCACAATGCGCTGCTTGCGGCCCTTGCCGTCCAGCGTGAGCAGGAGATTATCGAAGTCAATTTCCCGCACCCGAATGCTCAACGCTTCGCTCACGCGGCAGCCGGTGTCGAGCAGGAAGAGAATCAGCAAGTGCAGCCGCCGTTGCCAGAAAACCTTGGCCTTGGGCTTCCAATTTACAAGGCGAGTAACTTGAGCCGTAGTTAACGTGGGCAAGATTAGCTGAGGCTCTTTCAATTGCGGGATGCGGAGGTGCTTGCACGCGGGGCTGCATTTTATGTCTGCGCCCGCCGTGCTCCAGTGCAGATACGCATTGATGGCGCGAATGGCGGAATTGCAGCCTGTGGCCTTCAGGCCCTTTTCACGCATCCGCAGCACGGCCCCTTTCAGCTCGTCTTCTGTGGGCGATTCCGTGCGCAGCCACTTCAGGCTGTATTTGTACCATTCCAGCGTGGCGGGGGAGACGTTCGTGAGGTACTGCCGTTCGCGGATGAACTGCTCAAATTTTGGTAGCATCGGTTTCCTCCAAGGCGAGTACTCATCTAGCGGAGGAAAACCGCGTAAGTTGTTGAATGGTCGGGACGGGCAGATTTGAACTGCCGACCCCTCGCACCCCAAGCGAGTGCTCTACCAGGCTGAGCCACGTCCCGACTATGCCGCGAAACCGGTTCGTGCGAACCGGAGGGGTTTTGATCACCAACAGTTTATCACCGTAGAGCTGCTCTGCGGCTGTACCCAAGGTCTGGTACCTGGCGCTAAAGCCCGTGTCGAATTATGGCTGCAATATGCGCGCCTCGAGGCGTGCTCCTCCCGGCCCGGGCGAGCACGCGAATTTCAAACTAATGCACTACGTAAACGCTTCAACACTCGTGCCGGGTTCCAGTATCATGTCGAGCGATGAATTCCGATCTCGCCGCACGATATCTCGACGAAGTTTTTCGCGGGCTGCGCGGACACAAGCAACTGGCAGACGGAGCCATGGCGCAACTGAGCGACGAGCAGTTCTTCGCGCTTCCCAGTCCCGATTCCAACAGCGTCGCCATCCTCGTCAAACACGTGGCCGGTAACCTGCGCTCGCGCTTCACCGACTTCCTCACCAGCGATGGCGAGAAGCCGGACCGTAATCGCGATCTGGAGTTCGAGGTCGGCGAAGTCGCCCGCGACCAGATCCTGCGCGCGTGGGAGCGTCACTGGCAATTGGCTTTCGACACGATTCACTCGTTGCAGCCCGACGACTTGGAGCGCACGGTTACGATTCGCGGCCAGCCGCACTCGGTGCTGCAGGCGCTGAACCGCGCGGCCGGGCATCTCGCCTATCACACCGGGCAGATCGTCTTTCTGGCCAAGCACTGGAAAGGCGCAGAATGGGAGTCGCTGAGCATTCCCAAGGGACAGAGTGAGCAAGTGAATGCTGCCCTGCGCGAGAAATTCAAGAACGCGAGGTGAAGCCAGGCGGGGGTGGCTTTCCTGAGCCGGCATTACTGCCTCTGTTCAACGCAATGCAGGGCGCTAAAATTCGTTTGCGTGCATGAGTTCCGGCTTGGCGGCGACAGGCCTGCTTTTCGAACCTCTTATCTGAATTGCGACACGGAATCATTCATCGAACAATTACCTGCCGCATATTTACAAACCACCAGAGAAGCGGGACAATTCAAACTGCAGTAAGGGCAGTTCTGGGGGAGGGCTGCCTTCCGAGCGCTCCGCGGAACTCCGTGGGGCGCTTAGATTTTCTGCTTGCCCTGTCTGGCTTCGCTGGCCCGAACCGTTACTTCGCCATGACTGTGCGATTTGTCCAGAGGGCGCCGTTCGCGCCGCCTTTTTCCGAGTTAAAGCCTGAGAAACACGCTTCTGTCACGCATCTAAAGAGGGTAGCCATAGACCATCGGCTGACCAATGGCGGTGCGATAGCGCTGCCTGTATCGGGAGAGATCTTTGCTGACCCATCGCGTACCGGCTGAAATCGGCGATCACGCTCTTATTGGAGATTTCGAGACCACGGCTCTGGTTAGCCGGGACGGCTGCATCGATTGGCTGTGCTGGCCCAACTTCGCATCACCCGCCTGTTTTGCTGAGCTGCTGGGCGATTCCGGAAACGGGCACTGGGTGATCCATCCGGCGTCGGAAGCCAAGAGCTCGCGGCGTTATCGCGATCACACGCTCATTCTGGAAACCACCTTCGAGACGCCGGAAGGTTCGGTCAGGCTGGTGGACTTCATGCCCAGCCGCGGACGGCACTCCGATGTCGTGAGGCTTGTCGTCGGCGTACGCGGGCGCGTCCCAATGCGAACCGAGCTGCTGATGCGATTCGACTATGGCCGTTACATGCCCTGGGTGACGCAACTGAACGAGGGAGGTATACGCATCATCTCCGGCCCAAACATGGCGGTGCTGCGAACTCCGGCCGCTCTCGAGACCCAGAAAGGAGATGTGTCCGGGGAATTTGTCGTCAATGCCGGCGAGACGATTCCGTTTGTGCTCACCTATGGTGAGTCGTTCCGAGCTCTGCCCGCGGCAATCGATCCCCATAAGGCCCTGGGCGAGACCGAAAAATTTTGGGCTGATTGGATCGGGAGACAGACCTTCGACGGGGAGTATGCAGACGCCATCACACGTTCGCTGATTACTCTGAAAGCATTGACGTACCGTCCCAGCGGAGGCATGGTGGCCGCGCCTACAACGTCGCTGCCGGAAGAGATCGGAGGCACGCGCAACTGGGATTACCGCTATTGCTGGCTGCGCGACGCCACCTTCACCCTGCTGGCCTTGATGAATGCCGGATATTTTGAAGAAGCTCGCGATTGGCGCGACTGGTTGCTGCGCGCCGCCGCCGGCAGCCCGGACCAGTTGCAGATCATGTACGGAATTCGCGGCGAGCGCGATCTGGAGGAACGAGAGCTAGGCTGGCTGGCGGGTCATCGAAACTCCAAGCCAGTGAGACAAGGCAATGCGGCGTCCGAGCAATTGCAACTCGATGTTTATGGCGAGGTTGCCGATGCGCTGTGGCACGCGCACGTTGGCGGAATGAAGCCGCAGAAGCCCGATCTTGACCTGCTCAGCGCGCTCACCCACCATCTCTCCGACATCTGGCAGGATCCCGATAATGGCATCTGGGAAACCCGCGGCGGTAAGCAGCACTTTACCTACTCGAAGGTCATGGCGTGGGTGGGATTCGACCGCACCATCAGGAATGCTGAGAAGTTCGGGCTGGAGGGTAACGTACAGGCCTGGCGCGAGATTCGCAGCAAGATTCATCAGGAGATATGCCACCAAGGATGGGACCCGCAAGTCGGCAGCTTCACCCAGGCTTACGGCTCGAAAGAGCTGGATGCGTCTCTGCTCCTGGTGCCGATCGTCGGCTTCCTGCCGCCATCCGATCCCCGCGTGATCAGCACCGTGAATGCGATTCAGAAACGGCTGATGCGCAATGGCCTTCTGTTGCGTTATGACACGGGGACCAGCGACGACGGCCTGCCGGCCGGCGAGGGGGCGTTTCTGGCGTGCACGTTCTGGCTGGTACATGCACTAAGCCTGCTGGGCCGAAAGGATGAGGCCAAAGCCAAGTTCGAGGAGTTGCTGACGCTGCGCAACGATGTGGGTCTGCTGTCGGAGGAATATGACCTGCGCGGCCGGCGCCTGGTCGGCAACTTTCCGCAGGCGCTGTCGCATATTTCGTTGGTCAACGCCGCGCTGGAGCTGACTGAGGGCGGTTCTGCCAAACACACGCGGCGCAGCAATGGAGCCAGGCATACCGAGGCGCAGGCGCTTGCCCGCGAGTAGATCTCCCCGGCTGACGTACCGCGCACCGCCTTGCAATTTCGCCTTAACCGTAGTTAACTGGAATCGCGAAAGCGATGATCACGGTCTCAAAAGAAGATTATCTCAAGGCGATTTTGGAAGCCGAATGCGAGGGCGAGCAAGTCATTGCGGCGCGCCTGGCGCAGTGGCTCTCGGTTTCAGCTCCGGCAGTAACCATGGCCTTGCGCCGTCTCAAGCGCGACCGGCTGGTCTCGGTTCGACAGGACGGAAAAGTTCTGCTCACCGCGGAGGGCCGCGACATTGCGCGCCGCCTGGCGTTTCGTCATCACCTCATCGAGCGCATGCTGCACGACGTCTTTGCCATGCCGTGGTACAAAGTGCACGACGAAGCGGAGCGCCTGGAGCATGCCGTTTCCAGCGATTTTGAGGCGCTGCTCACGCGCAAGCTGGGTCGTAGTGGCCCATGTCCACACGGCAATTCTGCGACTCCCGAACATCCCAAGGCAAAACGCAAACGCGGGCTTCTGCCGTTATCAGAGACGCAGCCCGGAGCGCGCTATGAAGTGCAAAGCGTCTATGAGCGAGACCGCAAACTGCTGGAATTTCTGGAGCAGAAGGGAATTCGTCCGGGGACCAGCCTCAACGTCCAGGCCCGCAACTACGACGGCACCTTGTCCTTGGCAATCAGCGGCAAGACCAGTGACCTCGGCGGTCCCGCGGCAGAGAAGATTTGGGTATCCAAAGCGCGGTAGGTTGGGGTTGACCGGAACCACGGATTCTTGCAACGCGAAAATTTATTGCAGCTTCGCCAGCTCCTTGGCGTAGAGAGGGTTTTCCGGGAATTCTCGCGCCAGCCCGCCAAGCAGGTCTTTGGCTTGGGTTTGATCGTGATCGCGCAGGGCTGCCACTGCCAGCAGCAGACGAGCGTACGGGAGCAGGTAATGCCCGTGTTCAGCTGTGAGGCGCAGATTGTGTAAGCCGGTCTCTTTGTCGGTTTGTGCTCCAGCTACGCGGAGCACCCAGCGCATAGGCGCCGACTGCTGACTCAGGAGATAGTTTTCGACTCCTATTGCCAGGTAGGCGTCATAGTAGTTTGGATCCTTGGCAAGCAGTTGCTCGGCCAGGGCGCGGGCGCTCTTCGTATAACTGAGCCCGGCAAGGTCGCGCTTCTCGATCATGGCAGCGTAATCGCCGCGCATGCCCATGGCCATCGCCTTGGCAAACATTGCATCGGGATTGCCCGGCTCTCCAGCCAACTTCTTGTCCGCCAGTTCCTCCGCTTTAGCCAGTTGGTCTTCGAACGCAAGCTTGATTTTAGGATCGGCCGTAGGTTTGGACCGGCCTTCGAAGCTTTTGTTGTCGATGAACAGCTCCGACTCCAGCACGTGAAGCCTGTCGAATTCGGCAAAAAGATAGGCGGCGGCCTCTGACACTGGACCAAGTGGGTCGGTAGGGTTCTCCCTTTGCCATTGCCGAAAGACCCCATGCGCAGCCTGGAATTGCAGGTTGTACATGTCGCGGTAACCTGTATTCAGCGAAGGCACGGCCTGTGCAGCTGCGGAGCCGGCCAGAGAAAGCGTTAGAGCTACAGTGGCAAGAGGAATTCTCATCAGTAATATAAGAGCGTCATCCTGAACGTTAGTTACAGCCTGTATTGTTTGACGAATCTGTGACCGTGGGGTTGTAAACAATTTGTAGATTTGGTGGACCTTTCGGCCGGCTCTCAAGCGAAAACAACTGAGTCAGCCATTACCGCCAGGGAGCCGCCTTCCAGATTGGAGTGCCCGCTGCTCTGCTGGACTCTCTGGGCTTTATGGCCGACGTGTGAAGCACGATCATGGCTGCGGCCGCTTGCATGACCAGCACAGCCGCTCGAATCGAACCGAGGGTGTAGATGCCCCGGACCATAACCCGGCTTAGCCACTCGAGGAGCGCCGCTATCCCGACACACTGTAGCCATAGGGTGCAGATGAGAAGAAGAAACGCGGCAGCAGCTTGATGAAAGAGAGTCATGCGAGCGAACCTCAAGTCCAAGGAACGAGGCGCCGAGCGATCAATCCGGGCGTGGCACTTGGGCCAGTGTTCCCGAAGTCGTTGGTAGAACGTAGCGGAGGCCCATGTAAATCATGCTCAGATGCGCATTCTTAGGCGTCCCCGGAGCAACATACCAGGGCGCACGAGTCAAATAGGAATACTGGGTGTAAGCCTGCAATGCCCCATGCCTGGGATTTGTCCAGAAGGTACTGATCCAATCAAATGTTGCCTGCTGGATGGCTCGATTGTTGGTGTTGGGGGAGCCGGGGCCGCCAAAGCCGATGATTTTCCCAGGATTCGCGGCATCGGTTGTGTCAGGAAAGAAGTTCTGTCCGAAATAATCTGCACCGTAGTAAATGGCGAACGCCTGTTTCGGGGTCGCTCTCCACTCAACACCCGCAGATCCGGCTCCAGCGTGCACCATGGAAAGGCTGACGTCGTTGCCGGCGAGGTTCGGCCGGACTACTAATTGCGGTCCGGTTGCGACCAGGTAGTGAGCGCCACCGTCGCTCCAAAACGCGTTGGCGAGGACAACGAGCTTTTTTGGCACCAGTTCATAGTTCGCAGCGATTTCACCGCCTCCACCGAAAATGCTATGCGTTCTGAACGTCGTCGATCCAACGGGCATCACCGTAGCATGCGCGCCGGTAGCCAGGCCGGTAAGCTCGGCATGGAAATGCCTGCCGGAGAAATTTCTGTCGTAGGTCACTTTGGAGAGAATGTCGGGCATGAGATTGGCTGCGCCGGGATTGTTATTGTTGTCAAACAGCGAACCAATAGAAGTGAAACCCATGGGCAGTGCAACGTAGGTACCGATATATTGATTAGAGTCTTCGATGCCGACTCCCATGGCCCAGTTCTCGTTGGGGTGATAGGCGACCCGGAACTCGGCAGCCCGCGTGTACGGCACTCCCACCATCAGGTTTTGATCCTCGTTATAGGTGATCGCCAAATCAACCGGCATCGGACCGAGGCCGTTGCGGTTGGGCGTCAACCAACTCCAGGTTTGACCGCCTAGAAACTCCCATTTTCCCCGCTTCACGTCCGCGAAGTAGAGTCGCAGGCGCTGGGTCGTACTGTTCACAGTTTGGTAGACATTAGGAGCGTCGTTGCCGCTGAAATCGGTTTCGAGGTAGGCGGCGATCTGGTTGCCTTCGAAATTGCCGGAGAACTTCACGTTAAACCGGGAGTATTGTGCCGTGGTACGAAACTCCGTGACCTGTCCCTGAGCCGTGTTGCTGAACGGTATGGCGCCGAATGCCGTTGCGATGTTGTTCTGGGTGTTGGTCGTGCGAAATACGTTCTCGAAATCGACGAAGCCACCTATCTCCAAGACCGCATTGTCAAATTTGAAAGTTCCCGTCGGCGTTTTCTCTGACTTAGCTGATTGTTGGTCTTGTCCGTAAGTCCCCAATGGGCTGCTGGCAGTGCCAACTCCGGGCGAGGCCAAATCGTATGTTCTCGGCCCGCTGTCAGGTGATGTGAGGTCGTCCGAAGCCGGAGTCACAGCGCCGGCTCTTGATTGTGCCTTTAGTGTCTGAATTTCGCTCGCTTGAGCGGCCACTTGCTTTTGCGTTTGCGACAGAGCCTCACGGAGAGCCTGCACCTCGGAAGCCAGATCCGTACCGCTGGCCGGCGAGGATTCAGAATCCTGCCCCTTGGCCTGCGCCGATGTGACGCCGGGCAACAGCAGGAAGGCAAGTAGGATGTGAACGGCTCGCATATCAGCAGCTCCCCGTTACGCCTTTTTCCTTTTAGGTCCGGTCTCAGGCAGGAACGAACTCAGCAGAATCGCGATGACGATGCTGGCCATCCAGAACAGTCCGCTGTCACGGAAATGAGTCACATGGTTGTGCGTGGCAGTAATGCTTTTGCCGAGAGCATCGGCGAAAATGGGTCCGACCAATGCGGTCACGCCGAACGTTAGGAAGTTGATCCCGCCTGTAGCGCTGCCCTTAACCTCGTCGGGATTTACTTCTTTAATGATGGTGTATGGAATCATCGCCGCGCCGGAGAAGATTCCAAAAAGGAAGCAGCCCACAACTGCGGGTTCGTGACTCTTGGTAAGACTGATCAACGCAGCAGATAGCAGCATCCCAACCGCGCCTCCGATCAGCACGGGCTTGCGACGGCCGATCCGGTCGGCAAGCCAGCCAAGTACAGGACAACCAACCACCCAGCCCAGTGGAACAAGCGAGCCGGTGACGACGGCGTCGTGAAAACTGAACATCCTGTCGCGCTGAAAGAAGGCAACGCCCCAGGTCATGTCGCCGATGGTGGTCGGCACAAACAGAAGTCCTGCGACAACTCCGCACAGGTAGGACTGCGGGTTGCTAAATACGACCTTGTAAGGCGCAAGCAAGGATGGGCGTGCAGAGCCCGCCGTTTGTGCGCGGGGTTCGGATGGAGCAATTAGAAGCAACAGTACAGCGACGGCGAGGCTGGCAATCCCGAGCCAGTGCCAGACCGTCTGCCATCCGAGGCCCTTTTCGAGCAGAGGCCCCACGACGAATTGACCCGCCGATCCGCCCAACATGCCGACGCATTGCGTAATGCCTATGGCGGTAGCCAGCCAGCGAGCCGAAAAGCCGTGCACGGCAAGGTAGACTGCGCCAGTAAAGGCAAAAGCCGAACCCGCCCCCTGAAGCAATCTGCCTGCATATGCCACAGTCGTGGTAGGGACGCTGAACAGCAGACAGCCAACTGCCAAAATGAAAATGCCAATCGGCACAGCTTTCTTAGCGCCGACGCGGTCAAGGGCTCCACCGGCAATAAGACTGGTGACGGAGTAGGTGTAATAGTAGGTGCCGAGAATCGCACTGACGCCCACGGCGGTCATGCCGAAAGCCTGCGTGAGCTCAGGGATCATGACCGCAGGCGCAGACCTCGACGCATATTCGAGAAAGTAGAAACACATTGCGAGCCCCCAGGCAAACTGGAAGGCTCGCGTCCGCGACGTGCTGGTTGCTTCAGTGACGGCAACAGTCGTGATTGGCGTGGTTGTCATCGGGGCACCTCGACTTCAGTAGTGAAATAGGTTGACCTTGGCGAGGTCGACGATTTCGTCACCGCGCCCATTGAGAACGGCTTTCAGCATGTAAAGGCTGAAACCTTTTGCCTCTTCGTAGGTGATGGTCGGCGGCATCGAGAGCTCCTGCCGAGCAACCGCAACCTCAACTAATGCTGGGCCGTTATAGGCAAGTGCTTGCGCAATTGCGGGTTCAACCTGGTCTGCTGTTTCGGCCTTCAATCCGAGCAGTCCCGCTCCCTCCGCAATTTTCGCGAAGTCCGGATTGCGCAGATCGGTGGTGAAATCCAGCACGCCGGCCGCCTTCATTTCCAGTTCGACAAAGGCCAACGCGTCGTTCCTGTACACGATCACCTTCACGGGCAATTCGTGCTGCCTCAAGGTCAGCAGATCGCCCATGAGCATTGCGATTCCCCCGTCGCCTGACATCGAGATTACTTGCCGGTCGGGATGAGTGACCTGGGCGCCAATGGCCTGAGGAAGTGCATTCGCCATCGAACCATGGTTGAAGGAGCCGAGCAGCCGGCGCTTGCCGTTCATGGTGAGATAGCGTGCGGCCCACATTGTCGGACTTCCTACGTCACAGGTAAAAACCGCGTCTTTGGCCGCGAGCTGATCGAGCACCCGCGTGAGATATTGCGGGTGGATGGGTTTCTGACCAGCCTTGCCGGTGGCGTGCTCGTCCAGCCCTTTGCGCGTCTTGCGATAATGCGCAACTGATTCCTTCAAGTGCGTGTCGTGTGCATTTTGCTTTAACTTCGGCAACAGGGCCCGAAGCGTGCTCTTGGTGTCACCAACGAAACCAAAGTCAACCTTGCTACGGCGGCCGATCTGTTCTCCGCGTAGGTCGATTTGAACGATGGTTGCGTCCTTGGGATAGAACGGCTGGTAGGGAAAGTCCGTTCCAAGCATTACCAGCACATCGCAATTCATCATGGCGAAGTAGCCGGAAGAGAATCCGAGCAGGCCGGTCAAGCCGACGTCGAAGGGATTGTCGTACTCGATAAATTCCTTGCCACGCAGAGCGTGCACGATAGGCGCCTGCAGCTTGCCGGCAAATTCGATCAGTTCGGCGTGAGCACCAGCGCAGCCTGCGCCACCAAGAATGGTGACCTTCTTCGACCGATTCAGGAGGTCAGCAAGGATGTTGAGTTCTTCTTCGGAAGGACAAACCGTGGGCGACGGCTCATGGTAATGCACTCGCGGGCCATGGACGAGGGCCTCTTTCATGGCAATATCACCGGGCAGCGCGATAACCGAAACGCCTCGCTTGGAGATTGCAGTCTGCATGGCGATTTCGAGCACCCGCGGCATCTGACTAACCTCTGAAACCAGCTCACAGTAGTGACTGCACTGCGCGAAGAGATGTTCGGGATGAGTTTCCTGGAAGTAGTTGCTGCCCAACTCAGCGCTGGGAATCTGTGCGGCAATTGCAACCACGGGAACACGGTTGCGATGGCAATCGTAAAGGCCATTGATCAAGTGCAGATTTCCCGGACCGCAGCTGCCGGCGCACACCGCCAAACCTCCGCTCAGGTGCGCTTCGGCGCCCGCGGCAAAAGCTGCCGTCTCCTCATGTCGTACATGGATCCATTCAATGTCCTTTCTTAGGCGAATCGAGTCTGTAATGCCATTGAGGGAGTCACCGGAAAGGCCATAGATTCTCCTAACTCCGGCTTCAGCCAGGACCTCGATCACCAGATCCGCTACTCTCTTGTTGCTCATACTTAAAACGCTCCTTTTCTTGATAGTCAGACTTTTGTCAGAGATTGATCTGCGACGAGGGCGGGACGAGGGTCGGCGGCGACCGGCCGCTCAGGACCGCGTCCACATTGTCCAGGGCCAGCATGCCCATCGCGGTGCGGGTTTCGATCGTGGCGCTGCCGATATGCGGCAATAGAAATGTATTTTTAAGTGAAAGATATTCCGGGTTAAGTTGGGGCTCGCCTTCAAATACATCGAGTCCCGCAGCGGCGACCCGCCCGGTCTTGAGAGCGGCGATGAGGTCGTCGTCGACCACTAATCCACCGCGAGCAGTGTTCACCACGATGGCTCCGACGGGCAGGAGGCTTATGGCTTTGGAGTTCAGGAAATGGTGGGTCAGAGAAGTCTCCGGTGCGTGCAGGCTCAAGAACTGGCTTACGCGAAGGAGATCCGACGGATTCTCATGACAAACAGCGTCGCCTGCGATTTCAGCGGGTAACTCCGAAGTGTCGTAGTAGTGAACCTTCATTCCGAAACCTCGCGCTCGACGCGCCACGGCCTGTCCAATGCGCCCCATTCCCAAAACGCCGAGGACTTTGCCACCGACTTGCCATCCCAGGAGCGCGTCGGGGCTAAGGGGCTTCCACGCTCCCGTTCGAACTAGTTCCTGAGCTTCATAAGCGCGACGCGAGGCACCCAGCAAAAGCAGCATGGCGATGTCGGCGGTTGCTTCGTGGTTGACGCCAGGGGTGTAGGCGACTGGGATTTTCCTGCGAGCGGCAGCTTCAAGATCGATGTGATCAACACCCACCCCGTATGAGGCGATAATTCTTACCGTTGGCGACACATGCTGGAAAAACTCAGAGTCCAAGCGGTCTGCCAGCGTGATAAACAGGGCGTCGGCGCCCTCGGCAGCGGAGAGCAGCTTCTGCCGGCTGAAAGGAAGTTGGTTCGAGTTTCGCCGCGCGATGTAATCGCGATCGATGCGGTCTTCAATTTCCTTCGTATAACGGCTGGTTACTACCAGAATGGGTTTAGCCATACCCAACATCTCCTCCACACGAGGATGGGCCGATCGGTCAAGTCACTCCTTGCCAAGTGCAATTTCCCTTCCACGACATTTGCAGCAAAGACTCTGGTATCTCGCAGGTATGTGAGCATCGGACCGGCCTTGGGTGCCCAAGTAAGCGCCAACATTCTGGCGAGTGCTCAAGTGCTATCTCAGCGCCGGCGCTTGCAGCCTCGTCCGGGCAATTGCATTGCAGGTTTTAGAGATTTTCTTAGTCAGCGGAGGGTGAGACCGAAGAGGTAGGCAGGTATCAGCTCATGCCAGGCGAAGCGAACTACGCTAGCTTATGCTATGACATTCGTGAGCCCCATAAACATACTTGCGCCAACGTCGACGCCTGCCATTCGATTTTGATGACTGCAGGAAGGGCTAGTTAGCGCCCAGATTGCTGCACGTTCTAATGAATAATATATGGCCGAAGTATTTGAACCGCTGCGCAGGTAATTGTTCTTTCTCCTCGGCGTCAACTAGCGAACTCTTGGGTGTCAGCTGGCCAACGATTGCAGGTCAACGGGCACTCGCGGTGGCGATGGAAGGCTAGCATCGTCTGCACGACCGGGACGTACAATGCCGAGCTTTTTCATCCGGAACTGCAGAGTCGACCGATTCATTCCCAGTCGCGCAGCAGCACCGTTTGGACCGCCGACAACCCACTTGACCTCTCTCAAGGTTCTTTGGATGTGGGCACGCTCGGCCTCTTCCAATGTTTGATTCTGCCAACTTGGTCCACTAAGTGGCACTGTGGTCGAACGAGGATGGAGGTCGTGCCCAGGCACTCGCAAGACAGGATCGCGGCACAAAATGACGGCTCGCTCGATTAGATTCTGTAGCTCGCGGATATTTCCAGGCCAATCGTACTCACACAAGGCTCTCATTGTCTCGGGCGAGATGCTCTCATACTCCCTTTTCATGCGCATGGCGAACTGCCTGGCGAAATACCACACCAGCAGAGGGATGTCCTCGCGACGCTCACGCAACGGTGGAACTCGAACGGGGAAGACATTTAATCGATAAAATAGATCGGATCGGAATCGCTGCTTCTCCACCATGGCGGCCAGATCACAATTGGTCGCGGCGATAACCCGGGCGTCAGTGCGCAACGTGCGCGTGCTCCCCAGACGCTCAAATTCCCTCTCCTGCAGCACGCGGAGAAGTTTCGGCTGCAGCTCGAGAGGAATCTCGCCGATCTCGTCCAAGAATGCCGTGCCATGGTTCGCAACTTCGAATCGGCCGATACGCTGACCGATCGCTCCCGTGAAGGCGCCCCGTTCGTGCCCGAAAAGTTCACTCTCCAGCAGTCCGGTTGGAATCGCGGCGCAGTTGAATTTCACAAATGTGTTGGTCCGGCGAGAGCTGAGTTCATGAATCGCGCGCGCGATCAACTCCTTGCCAGTACCGGTCTCGCCGTAGATCAATACGGTCGAGTCGGTTGGCGCAACCATCCTGATCTCGCGCAGTACCGCACGAAGCGCGGTGCTTCGACCAATGACTCCATCGAAGGCTATCTCGCCACGGTCTTCTTCGTCGAAAAGGGATTCCAGCGAGAGGCCGTCTTTCATCTGAGCGGTCTCGGTTAAGCCATCCGCTCCATCGGAACCTCTACGTTCCTCCGCCAAGCATTCAAGCAAAGAATGAAATGACGACTCGTCACCGCGTACACCGATCCAGGTGCCATCGTTCCAACTCATTGTGTCGCTCCCCCAACTAAGTCCAAATTGTGTTGAACAAGCTCGTCTTCATGGCTTACGCCTTTTGCTTCGGCGCTTCTCTGCCGCGATCCAGTCGCGGATGTAAGCCGGACAATTCTCGAGCGTTACGCTGTCTGCGTCGCAGCGCGCCAAGAACCGAATCGCTGACTGATCGACCAGTGTTACCTCTTCCATATCCAGAACCAGGTTATGGCCGCGTGCTTCCGACCCCATGAGCCGGTTCAACTCTTTCAGAAACTCCCCTTCGATTCGACCAATCAAGGTGAGAATCACAGACTCGTCCTTGGTCGATCTGACAATCTTCAACACGGGTTAACCTTTCTCTCAACCCCACGATGTGTTTCCCATGTCCTCCATTGTGCAACGCGCCAGCCATTCACTAGTTCTATGAAACCTAAAGAGTTACAGGAATCATGAACTTACGAATGGCTCGTAAACTTACGAACGTCGTAAGTCGGTTCGTGTTGTTGGTTTCCATCGGGCTCCGGGACATCTTCTGCTTCGCTTTCGGCCGCTGAAGGTGAGGCCCCTCGCCATTCGATGATTTATCCATCTTTCAGCATGACGACAAACAGTCGCCGCTCGTTCAGGTATGGCCGCTTGCGGCGACCTCCCACGAGCCCTACAATTTGGATCGGGATCAGCGCCAGACCCGTGCGATGTTCACTCGCTTCAAAAGACCGTCGGCCTGCTGATCGGCTTTACTGTGAGTGAAGACCCCGATGAACGCATTCTTGACGACCGGGCGTCGCGGAGTCCTTCAGATAGTCTGAAAAAGTATGAAAAACTCGGAACGGTTCGCCGGCGTGGCCTTTCTGTGAGTTACTTGTACAGTTTCGGACAGTTTCTACTGGATTTCCGGAAACGCACGCTGTCTCGTGCTGGTTCACCTGTTGCTCTCACCCCCAAGGCCTTCGACGTTCTCGCCTTCCTTGTTCAAAACCCCAATCGCCTCATCACCAAGGAGGAATTGCTGCAAGCGGTCTGGGGCGACACGTTCGTGGAAGAGGGGAACCTGACACAATATGTCTCGCATTTACGCAGGGCCCTGGGTGACAACTCGGAAGATGCCCGCTTGATCGTCACCATTGCTCGAAAGGGATACCAGTTCACGGCGGATGTCGCGGTTGTCGAGGCAGCAGACACTCCAAAACAATTGGCGGTTCAGGTCCCTGCAACCGAGGGCTCGGGAGAACCTACGCGACCCGCCCTCGACCTTCCAATCAAAGGGGTGCTTCCAAGGCCAGCAAAGCGCTGGCGGAAATCTGCGATGGTAGGCGCGTTGGCTCTCATTTTGGTCGTCGTCGGCTATTTGTCCTGGCGGCACTTTCGGCCTGTAAACCGACCAGGGTCCGGAAAAATCATGCTTGCAGTACTGCCGTTTGAAAATCTCACTGGCGATCCTAAAAAGGAATACATTGCGGACGGTCTGACCGAGGAAACGATTTCACAACTAGGCCGGCTTAACCCGCAGCGATTGGGTGTGATCGCGCGAACGTCTGTCATGCGATACAAGCACAAGGACGAACCCTTGGACCAGATTGGACGCGATCTTTCGGTGCAGTATGTGCTGGAAAACAGCCTACGCCAAAGCGGAGACCACCTACGCCTTACGGCTCAGCTGATTCAGATGAAGGACCAAACTCATCTGTGGTCCCAGGATTACGACTACTCGGCGAAGGACATCCTTAACGTCCAAGACGATGTAGCCAAGGCTGTAGCACAGGAAATCCGGCTGCGTTTAACTTCCCAAGAACAAGCAGACCTGGCGCGCCCGCGCGCCGTCAACCCGGAAGCGTTCGACGCATACTTGCAGGCACGTTCCTACTTTGTGCAGCGAAATACGGATATGGCGGCAAGGTACTATGAACGGGCGACTCAACTGGATCCGAGCTATGCGCGGGCCTGGGTTGGGTTGTCTTTGGCACGCTTTGACCAGGTCAGCAAAGGTACCGTGCCCTCTAAAGAGGGTCAACCACTTGCGCGTGAAGCAGTTGATCGAGCCCTAGCGCTGGACCCGAACCTGGCAGAGGTATACACCCAAATTGGGCGAATCAAGCTATCTTTCGATTTCGATTGGGTTGGTGCAGATGAATCCATCCAGAGGGCAATTGCTCTTGAGCCCGGGAATCCCGAGAGTCTGAGGCTGGCGGCCTCATCCGCAGCTTATTTGGGTCGCTTGGACCAGGCGCTTGAATTAGCTCATCGAGCTGTCGAAGTAGATCCATTCGATGCGTTGAGTCGGTACAGGGTAGGGTGGGTCGAATATCACATGGGCGCCTTGGACGAAGCAACAGTGGATATCAAGAGGGCCTTTGAACTCAATCCCGATGCCCCAGGCCATGGATTGCTGGCCGAGATCTATGTGTTGCAGGGGCGCCCTCATGATGCGTTGGCTGAAATCGAGCGGGAACGAGATCCCTTCCGCTCGCAACATTACTCCATCGCGTACCTCGCGCTTGGCCGGCAAGAAGAGTCGGACGCCGCCCTGAGTGAATTAGTTGAGAAATACCATGCCATTGCTGCCTTCCAGATCGCAGAGGTTTATGCTCTTCGGAAGCAGCCCGACGAAGCGTTTGACTGGCTTGACCGGGCGTACGCCCAACGTGACGATGCTTTGGTTTTGACGAAAATCGATCCCTTACTAAAGGGCCTGCACGGCGACCCGCGATTTGCCGCGTTCTTGAAGAAGCTCAAGCTGCCAGCCTGACGAGGGTTGCCTCAAAGACCTCCCGGACTGCCCGATTCCAGCCTGTCGTCTAGTTTGTTTTACCAATGGTTTTCGGTCATCGGCTGAACATAATTACCTCGGAGCGCGCCAGGAGCATCTAGCTGACCTTAAACTGATGCTTGTTGATCTTGAGCGACTTGATCTTCGATTCCAGAGTAGTTGAAGGGATACCCAGCTTAGCTGCTGCGCCGGCCGGTCCGGAGACTCGGCCTCTAGTTTCGGCCAAGGCGGCCTGGATGATCTCTTTTTCCTGAAGTGCCGGTTTCTTCGACAGCGTCGGACTCGCTGGTTGGAGCGAAGACGAAGTGCGCGAGAGCCAGCTCCCGTCCACTGAGAAGATCTCTGTGTCACAGAGAACGACGGAGCGTTCAATCACGTTCTGTAGCTCTCGGATGTTGCCCGGCCAAGGGTACGCCTGGATTAACTCCAAGGTCTTCTTGTCGACGCACTTTATCTTCTTTCCAGCTTGCCGCGCGAATCGGTCGATGAAGTACTCGACCAGCATGGGTATGTCTTCCCTCCGTGCCCGCAGAGGAGGAACTTCGATAGGAAAAACGTTGAGGCGGTAGAACAGATCGCTTCGAAAGGCGCCTGCGTCGATCGCAGACTGCAAGTCGCGATTGGTGGCAGCAATCACCCGAACGTCGGTTCGAATTGCCTGATTGCCGCCGACACGCTCGAATTCGCGCTCCTGGAGAACTCGCAGCAGCGCGATCTGGGTTTCTGCCGGAAGTTCGCCAATCTCGTCCAGGAAGATAGTTCCGCCTTCGGCCAGTTCAAACTTGCCCAGGCGCCGCTGTAGCGCCCCGGTGAACGCCCCTTTTTCGTGACCGAACAATTCCGAGGCAATCAAATCGCGCGGAATGGCCGCACAATTTACGCTAACAAATGGGCGCGAGTATCGTTGTGAGCGGCGATGGATGGCGCGAGCAACAAGTTCCTTACCCGTTCCCGTCTCGCCGGTGATGAGCACGGTGGAGGTAGTGGGGGCAACTTTGGCAACCCGGGAGAGTACGGTTCGCAGAGCAGAAGAAGAACCGACAATCTCCTCGAACATCGACGCCTTGTTGATCTCTTCCCGTAGCGCGGTGTTCTCGTTTCGGAGTCTCTCTTCCGCCTGCTTGCGCTCTTCGATATCTGTCGCCGCAGCATACCAACGCGTAATCTGTCCATGCTCGTCGCGCAATGGGTTAAAACGAGCCAAGAACCAGCGATAACTCCCATCGCCCTTGCGCATTCGCACCTCCAACTCGTGAGCAGACCCACTAGACAGGGTGCGATCAAAATAACGGAGCATCCCTTTCCTATCATCAGGATGATAGAACTCACCGGGAGGACATTGCCGCCACTCTTCGAGACTCAAGCCGACGTAATCCAGCCCATTGCGGTTGGCATAAATGCGTTCGCCGCCAGGTCCAAATACAGCAACGTTTTGGGGAGCAAGGTCCAGCATCTGCCGGAACTCCATTTCACTTCTGCGCAGTTCCTCCTCTGCTCGTTTATGCTCCGTGACGTCGATCACAGTGCCTACAAATTCAATGAGATCGCCGGACGTGCCTAGAACAGGATGAGCGATGACGTGAATGTCCCTGACGGGGCCATCCGGATGCACGATGCGGTAGTCCGCCTCCCACTCTGCCTTCTCTCGGATAGCGGTCTGGATTAGTTCCCTGAAGCCGGGTTGGTCGTCCGGGTGAATCCGCTGAAAGAAGTCTTCGAATCGGGGCAAACCATCCTGTGGATCGAAACTCAGAACACGGTAGCATTCCTCCGACCAGTACCTGATATCGCGGTCTGGACTCCATGCCCAACTACCTGTCTTGCTGAGCCTCTGCGCTTCCGCCAGATAGGCCTCGCTTCGGCGCAGTTCCTCTTCTGCTCGTTTGATCGACGTGACGTCGATTCCCGCGCCTACAAACTCGCGGTTACCGAATGCATCCGGTAATGCATGCGCTAGAGCGTGGATGTGCTTGACTCTCCCATCAGGCAGCAGCAGGCGATAGGTATGCTCGAAATGTGTCGCCCCCGCAGACGCGTGATTGATAACCTCCTGGAAATCGGCGCGATCCTCGGGATGTACGCGCTGCGCGATGGACTCGATAGTTAACTTGCCTGCAGGGTCATGCTCGAAGATGCGATACGTTTCATCCGACCAGACAATCTCGTCGCTGTCAGGTTTCCATCCAAAACTGCCTGTGTGGCTGAGCCGTTGAGCCTCCGCCAGGTACGCTTCGCGGCGCTGCAACTCATGAATCAATTGCTCCTGCTCAGTAACATCGATGCCTGTCCCAAGGAAGCCCTGGAAAGTTCCTCCTTGCGTTACCGGAACCCCCACGCAGCGCACGCTGCGAATTTCTCCATCTGGCCGCACAATCTTTTTCGTGAAGTCGAATGGACGATGGTCGACCAAAACCGTCGCAATTCCTTGCTCCATAAACGCACGATCTTCCGGATGTACAAGAGCCAAATATTCTTCTACGGTTGGCGGCTTGCTACTCGGATCAAGACCGTAGATCCGAAACAACTCGGGGGACCAGTACTCGAAACCAGCTGCGTTGAACGCCCAACTTCCCATGTGGGCCAAGCGCTGCCCCTCGACGAGATAAAACTCGCTTTGCTGAAGCGCCTGCTCGGCGCGCTTGCGATCCTCGATCTCGATACTGGACCCATGCCACTTGACGATGCTTCCATGCTTATCCCGCACGGCGACCTTGTGATGCAGCATCCAGCGATACTCACCGTCAGCGCGGCGGACGCGCGTTTCGTGTACGAAAGGCTCTCCGCTCGCCAGTGACGCGCGCCACTTTTGAACGATACTATCGACATCCTCGGGATGAATGTATTCGGTCCATCTCCAACCCAGCAGATCTTCCAACGGCCGACCCACGTAGTCGAGCCAACCTTGATTGAAGAAGTCGAGGTATCCGTCAGCAAGAGCGGTGTGAATCAGGGCGGGCGCGGACTCGATCAGGAGCCGAAAATCGGGAGACGGAGGCGCCTTTTCATCGGCAATCGCCTCCACTTGTTCTACCTTCGAGATTTTGGACGTTGGCATGTTAACGCTAACGGCCCACATGTTTACCCTTGTTAGCTCCAATTTTAATCGATGATGCGGCGTCTCGCGGCGGAGATGCAAAAGGTGGCGAACGAGACCAATCAAGGCTGGCGTCCTTAAACACTTGTCTTCAGTGCCAATAGGCTATCCGACTGGCAAGCAGTCCGATGGTCTCGGTGGGGAAAGAGCCTGAGTGGGCGGCGGCATTTCTGATCGCTGTAACCGGGCTGCGTGCAGAGGAAGCCTTTGGTTTGCAGTGGGGAGATCTGGATTGGGCCAAGAACTTGATCCACATCCGCCGCTGTTGGTCGAAAAGCGTCATCACGGAGGGCAAGAATCGCATCAGCATGTCGCAGGTGGCGATGCATCCGGCACTGGCCGAAGCCATGGCTGCTTGGAGACAGCAAACCACGTATGGGCTAGATACGGATTGGGTTTTCGCATCGAAGCGGAACCGTGGCAAGCAGCCGCGGACCCCAGGGTGCGCTGCCCAAGATTATCTGCGCCCGGCCGCAGTGAAAGCTGGCGTTGTTCCTGAGGACTACATTGGGCGTTTCGGCTAGCATAACCTGCGGCACTCGCTGGCGAGCTATCTCGGCGCGACGGAGGATATAAGTCTGGCAACGATTCAGACGATGATGCGGCACGCGAAGGCGAGTACGACCGGCGTCTACATCCATTGCGTGAACAAGAGCCATCTCCCAGCACAGGAGAAATTCCTGAACGCTATGCGAATGAACACGCGCGTCATGGGTACAACCGTGGGTACAACGGCTCAGGAAGGAGATCAGAAGTCGACTGTAACTAACTGATTGGATTTGGTGGACCTGGTCGGGATCGAACCGACGACCTCTTCCATGCCATGGAAGCGCGCTCCCAGCTGCGCCACAGGCCCACTCTTGGAGGGAAGGCGCTCTACACGCCTTCCTGTATTCTCTCCCAGTGCTATGGCTTCGTCAAACTCCCGGGGTAAGATATAGAACGGCGTCCGGTTGGAAATACAGGCGGCGCTCTCTAAATTGCGGGCTCGCATCTAAGCTCCTGGTTTTTGCTAACGCCCTCTTCGTCCGGCTGGCCATGGGTAGGAGCACTTTGAGACGCATTTCACTGTTCGTGTTGTGGGCTGCATTGGCGGCGACGGTCAATGCGCAAACTCAACCAGCTTCCGCGCCGCCAGCGAACCCCGCAACATCTGCAGCGCTTTCGGCGGACCTCGATCGCCTGCAGTCGGCGGCTTCGCAGGCCAACGTAGAGATTGCTCACGTCCGCATCGATAAGTGGAAGGCGGACTCGGCTTCCAAGCAGCAGGCCCAGGCCAATGCCGACTCTCTGCGGCGCAATTTGACCAGTGCCCTGCCCGGCCTGATCACAGGCTTTCGCGCTGCCCCGCAGGATGCCAGCGCCGGCTTCAAGCTCTATCGCAATCTGACTGCGCTCTATGATGTGCTCGCGTCTTTCACGGAGTCGGCAGGCGCATTCGGGCAGAGGAGCGACTACGAGGCGCTGGCCCAGCAGTTGAGCGTGATTGACTCGGTTCGACACAACCTGGGCGATGATTTGGAGAACCTTACCTACGCTAAAGAGGAGGAATTGAAGCAGTTACAGACGCGAGTTCAGACCCTGCAGCAGCACGCGGCGGCAGCCGCTGCAGCTCCTCCCAAGAAAGTGGTTGTCGACGATACCCAGCCGGCGAAAAAGACTACCCATAAGAAGAAGCCCGTCCCCGCGGACACCTCGGGTACTTCAACCGGAGCGTCCGGCTCCAGCAGCACGCCGTCGTCCACCAAGGCCCAGTAGCGCCGTCTTACTGATCCTCAGTATGCCTCTGAGGTGCGGTTGGTCTTTGGAAGAACTGCGGTCCCAGGGCGGGGTTTACTTCCATTCTGGTCAGCGTCATGCTCATCTGCGGCTGTCCCGCTTCATTGAACATCTCGTACTGCGTCGGATACTGCAGACCGCCGAAATTCTTCCAGTCCGAATACTTCATGGTTTGAATCGTCTCGTTGACGCTCATATCGGAGTATCGTTCCTGCAGCAGCTTGCCGTCGGTTGCGATCCACCAGCGAGTAGGAATGCCATCAGCTTCCACGTCGACGATGGTCGCCTGGGCGCCGCCAATTTTTTCGTGCCCGGCGGCAGCGAAGATGTACTTGGGGTCGTCAATGTGCTGCAGGACGTTGATGAAATCGTGTTTCAGGGTCCCATTTAGCGCGGCGCGCTGAGCCGGAGGAAGGTCGCGGGCGTAGCCTCCCACTACGGTGAAGGCATCGCTGGGAGTCACAACCAGCGTCGTCATCCCCTGAGGCAACTTCATCCTCTGCGCCTGCTGGTTGGGATAGACGATCGTCTCTTCGATCTCGAACCGCTGTCCCTGGCGTGTGGCGGCAACGCTCTGACTCAAAGACTTCACTGCGTCTACCCTGGCCGCGCCTCCCATGGCTTGCAGGAATCGATTGGCCGCCGCCTTGCCTTCGGGGTTGCTACCAGTCGGGCCAAAGCTCAAATCGAGCACGGGACCGGACGAAGTTGCCGTGGTCGGACTCTGCGGCTTCGAGGTTTGTTGGGATATCAGAGGGCAGAGAGGCAGCAAGATCAATCCAAAAGCGACGATTCGTACCGCTGCGGTTGCTGACTTGTGCCTCATCTTCGGTCCTGCTTTCGGCCTTCGCCTTACAGGTGATGGTGGGCAGTGCAGGGCTCGAACCTGCGACCTCCTGCTTGTAAGGCAGGCGCTCTAACCAACTGAGCTAACCGCCCCTCTTTGCCCGATAGTGCGGCGGGGGAAGCCCTGGTGTGAGTTTACATGAGCGAAATCGCGGAACAAAGCGTTACCGGCGATTCGTGAACTCCACCAACAGCTCCAATCGCTGGCGAGCATAGCCGCTATCAATCGCGTAAGCCGCGAGCGGCACAGCGTCGGCAATGCGATCGGCTTGTCCGGCGGCGACCAGCGCCGCAGCCGCGTTCAGCAGGACAACGTCGCGCCGAGGCGACCGTTCACCGGCAAGAATCGCGCGAATGATGGCCGCATTTTCGGCAGCATCGCCACCGGCGATCTGCTCCAATGTTGCGCGCTGCAGGCCGAAGTCTTCGGGCGCGATCTCGTACACGTGCACCTGTCCGTTGCGTAGCTCGGCAATTTTCGTCGGCCCGGAAATCGTGATCTCGTCGAGACCGTCGCGTCCGTGGACCACCAGCGCGCGCCGCAGCCCGAGTTCGCTTAACGCTTCCGCCAGTTTCTCGACCAACTCGCCGGAATAGACGCCGACCACCTGGGCCGAGGCCTGCGCAGGATTTGTCAGCGGTCCTAACAAATTGAACACCGTGCGCAGGCGCAACTGACGTCGGGCGGGTTGAACGTATTTCATCGCCGCATGAAGAGTTGGCGCGTAAAGAAATGCAATGCCGGTTTGCTCCAGGCAAGCCGCAACCTGCGTCGGCGGAAGATCGATCCTGACTCCCAGAGCCTCCATCACATCGGCCGAGCCGCACTTGGAACTGATGCTTCGATTACCGTGCTTGGCAACGCGCACCCCGGCTCCCGCAATGGTCAGCGCAGTTACGGTCGAAATGTTGAATGTGCCGCTGGTGTCGCCGCCGGTGCCACAGGTATCGACCAACGCGTCGCGCCCAGTACCGCTGAGGTCGAGAGCACCGCCATCGGCACCGACCAGCGGGATCGCCTCTGCGCGAATTGCCTGCGCGAAGCCGACGATCTCCTCGACCGTCTCGCCCTTCATGTGCAGGGCGACCAGCAAGGCGCCAATCTGCGCGTCGGTAGCTTCGCCGCGCAGGATTTCCGCCATGACCTCCCGCGCCTCCTCGCGAGTGAGGGAGGTGCGGTGGTTGGCGACTTTGTGGAGCGCGTCGAGGATCATAGGAATCGCCAAATAAGTAACTGATTGCTAGCTTAGCATCGGCTGTGCGGCGCAATCGCGAGCGGCCCGATTATCGTGCGATGATTCCCATGTGAGCTTTATTTCACATCGGCGAATTGCCGCGACGTTTCTGATCTTGCTGGCGACAACAACGCAGGCGCAGTCCTCGAAGTCGTATCTCGGCCTGGACCGCAACGAATATCCCGGCGACGCGGCGATGAAGATTCTGCGGCAGACTTTCGCTTTCACCGGATATTGGTTGAACGACCCTCCGGGCGAAAAGCTGAACAGCTGGCAGGGACATCGCCAGTTCGTCGAACAAACGGGCTTCGGATTCCTGCTGCTATTCAATGGGCGCGAATATGCGGCGATCAAGGCCGCTGGAAATGCGGAGCGCCTCGGAATGAACGATGCGGCTGCGGCGATTCAATCCGCGCAACGAGAAGGATTCCCCAAGGGCGCCATCATCTTTCTGGATCAGGAGCAGGGCGGCCGCATGTTACCCGAGCAGCGCGCGTACATTCATGCCTGGGCCGACGCGGTGATGCGCGGCGGATTTCGCGCGGGCATTTATTGCTCGGGAATTCCGTTTCGCGAATCCAGCAAAGTCTCGGTTGTTACTGCTAAGGATATTCGCGACCACGCGAGTGGCCGCAACCTATATTTCTTCATCAGCAATGATCACTGCGGACCTTCGCCCGGCTGCGCCACTCCCACGCCGCCGCCCGATCCAATTGCGAGCGGTGTGGGGTTTGCCAATGTTTGGCAGTACGCCCAGTCGCCACGACGTCCCGACATGACCGCGGCCTGTCGCCAAACGTACGCACCCGATGGAAACTGCTATGCCCCCGGACTCTCGCCGAGCTCCGGAGTGCACCTCGACATTGACACAGCAGATTCTCCCGATCCTTCGCATGGGAGAGCGCAATGACCGGGATGGCAAACGCCCCAGATCCTCCGCGTGACGAAATTCAACGCGCCGCCTCGCTGCTGCGCGCGGGAAAGCTCGTCGCGTTCCCAACGGAAACGGTTTACGGACTCGGGGCCAATGCGCTCGACGAAGCTGCAGTCGCGCGCATCTTCGAAGCGAAGGGCCGGCCGACCACGAGCCCAATTATCGTGCACGTCAGCAGCATCGAGATGGCGCAAGCGGTCGTCGCGGAATGGCCGCAGAATGCGGAGCTGCTGGCACGGCGATTCTGGCCGGGGCCGCTGACGCTGGTGCTGAAGAAGCAAGCGGCGGTTCCGGGGCTTGTCACTGCCGGGCTCAACACCGTGGGCATTCGGATGCCGGCCAATCCCATCGCCCAGGCATTAATCGCGGCGGCGGAGGTTCCTATCGCGGCGCCCAGTGCGAATCGATTCACGCAGCTCTCGCCGACGACGGCGCAGCATGTGCGCGCAGGGCTTGGCGCTCGAGTCGACTACATTCTCGATGGCGGACCATGCACAGTTGGGATTGAATCGACAGTCTTGTCGCTGGCGGGAGCCGTTCCACTCTTGCTTCGTCCGGGAGGAATTTCGCGCGAGCAGATCGAAGCAGTGATCGGCCGAGTCGAGCGGCAGCACGAGGCTTCGAGCGGGGCGCATCCTTCGCCCGGTATGCACCCGCGCCACTACAGCCCTCGGACCAGGTTGCTGCTGGTGCGCCATGGCGAAATTCCGCGCGTCGGCACCGGCGCCTACCTACAGTTTGAGCATTCGCCACTCTGGGAAGTGCAGGATGTGATCGCAATGCCGAACGACGCCGCTGCCTATGCCGCGCAGCTCTACCGGGTTCTGCATGATCTCGATTCACGCAACTATGACTGGATCGCCGTCGACGCTCCGCCCGATACCCCAGAGTGGGAGGCCGTCCGCGACCGATTGCAGCGCGCCGCGACGTCCTGACTCCATCTTTCAGTTTTGTGTGAAGCATTCGCCACTTTCTCTGGGCGAAAATCCATCATCATGGCTATCGCCGCGTCGGCCACCACCCTCTGCTCGCCGAGTACGGCGTTCCGCCCGGAGACGCCGTGCTACAGTCGAGCGTTTAAGCTGCGCGCCCTCGTGACCGACCTGCCCGCCAACTCGCGCCCGCCGCTCTCCTCCAGCTTGCTCCGGCAAATCGGGCTGTTCGACGCCACCATGCTGGTGATGGGTGGAATCGTCGGCTCGGGCATCTTCATTAATCCCTACGTCGTCGCGCAACAGGTCCACACCCCGTGGCTGATCCTGGGAGTGTGGATTGCCGGTGGCGTCGTTGCGATGCTCGGGGCGTTTATTTATGCCGAGCTGGCTGCTCTCCGGCCGGAAGTCGGCGGCCAGTACGCCTATCTGCGCGAGGCATTCCATCCCATCGTCGGATTCCTATATGGATGGGTGCTGCTGCTCGTAATTCAAACTGGCGGCATGGCCGCGGTCACCGTGACCTTCGCACGATATTTCGTCGAGCTGACGGGCTCTCACGTTTCCGAACGACTGATCGTGGTGCTGACATTGGCGGTGCTGACGGTGATCAACTGTCTGGGTGTGAAGCTGGGCAGCCGCATGCAGAGCGTACTCATGGTGCTGAAGATCGCCGCCATCGCCGGCCTGATCGGTGCAGGTTTGTTCCTGGTGCGCTCGCCACATCCGCTGCTGCATCCGGTGGTGGATCGTCCGCTGTCGCTCGATCTGGTGACAGCGGCTGGCGCGGCCATGGTACCCGTGTTGTTTGCCTTCGGTGGCTGGCAGACTTCGAATTTCGTTGCCGAGGAAGTGGAAGAACCGCGCAAGAATCTCTCCCGGGCATTAGTGATTGGGGTTGCGGGGGTGATCGTTCTTTATGTCGGCGTGAATTTCGTGTGCGTGCGCACGCTCGGGCCGCATGGGCTGGCCGACACCAGAACTCCGGCGACTGCGGTGATGCGAGTTGCCATGGGCGACACCGGAGCAAGAATCATTGCGCTGGGAATCGCCATTTCAACGTTAGGATTTCTCAGCCAGTCGGTGCTGACCGCGCCGCGCGTCTATTTCGCGATGGCGCGCGACAAGCTATTCTTTCGCGCAATCGCCAAAGTCACGCGACGTACCCACGTTCCGGTTTTCGCAATCATCTTGCAAAGCGCATGGGCCATCGTCGTCGCGCTCTCCGGCCGCTACGAGCAGATCCTGAACTATGTCGTCTCGATGGATTTCTTGTTCTTTGGATTGACGGGGGCCAGCCTGTTTGTATTCCGCAGCCGCCAGCGCCGCGCGGGGGAGGGAAGCGGCTTTCGTACGCCGGGACATCCTTACACCACGGCAATCTTTGTCTTGATATCTTGGTTAATGGTCATCAACACGATTTATAAATATCCCCGCAATACTCTGCTAGGGTTCGCCATCCTCCTGCTCGGAGTGCCGGTTTATGCATTCTGGGCGGCGAAAGCGAAGAACGCCGGAGGGAGTGCCTCATGACAAGCCGTACCCAGAGTGAATCCGTGTACATGCAGTTCTCCAAGCTTCACACAGACGCCACCTACAACCTGGCAAGCAGTGGCATTCTGGGTTGCGCGCTTTCCGATTTGCCGGTAACGCTCGAGCAATTGGAGATCAACGGGCCCACGGTCTACGGTTATGCGCCGCTGAACGAGCGTATCGCCAGACTGAATGGAGTGACCCCGGAGCACGTCGTGTCTGCCGCCGGGACCTCGATGGCCAATCATCTCGCCTTTGCTGCGACTTTGGAGCCAGGCGACGAAGCCCTGGTCGAGCATCCGGCATACGAGCTGTTGCCTAGCACGTTGGAATATTTAGGTGTGAAGGTTCGCTACTTTGCTCGGCGCATGGAAGATGACTTCCGCGTCGACCCTGAGGAAGTGGCGCGGCAGATGACGCCGCAGACGCGTTTGATTGTGCTCACCAACCTGCACAATCCGACCGGCGCGCTCATTGATGAAGCAACGCTCGCCGCTGTCGGCGAAATCGCCCGCACACACAACGCGCGCGTGCTGGTGGACGAGGTTTATCTGGAGGCAATGTATGAGCAGCGCCAGCGTCCGGCGATTCATCTGGGAGATCGCTTCCTGGTGACCAGCAGCCTCACCAAAGCATATGGCTTGAGCGGGCTGCGCTGCGGTTGGGTGCTGGCCGCGCCCGAGCTGGTGCATCGCATGTATCGCGTCAACGATTTTTATGGTGTCAACGCGGCGTTTCCTGCCGACCTGCTGAGCGTGATTGCGTTGGACAATCTGGATCGTGTTGCCGCGCGGGCGAAGAAGTTGCTGGCGGCCAATCGTCCGGTGCTGGATGCCTTTCTTCAGTCGCGCGACGATATCGCTTGCATCCGTCCCGCAATCGGGACAGTCGCGTTCCCTAAACTCCTGCACAGCAGCGTTCAGGACCTCGATCAATTGCTGCGAGAAAAGTACGACACCAGCATTGTGCCCGGACGCTATTTCGACATGCCGCGGCATTTTCGCGTCGGCATCGGAGGAGAGCCTGAAATGACACGCGCAGCTTTCGATCGGCTGGGGAAAGCGCTGGACGAGTTGCGATGAATCCGAGTGCTCGTCGGTGATCCTTCCACCCATGAGGGACTTCGAGCCAGCCTCCTGAAAGTACCGATTGGGACTGGCAGCCGGCTATGCGGCTCCCACGTATAGCGCAGTTGTTTGTATAATTAAGCCGATCCTAAGCAGGATCAGGTCCTCTGTTCCATCCTCGCGTGGGGCTATAGCTCAGCTGGGAGAGCGCATCGTTCGCAACGATGAGGTCGTCGGTTCGATCCCGACTAGCTCCACCAAAGTAAATCAACAACTTACAGACGCCAAGAATCACGTTTATGTTCCAAAATGTTCCAATTGATTTCCGATTGGAACAACTCTTGAGTGTTCCGCGGCCTTCTTGTCGATGTCGTCCATCAGGATTTTGACCGCGTTGCGCTGCCCCTCACTGGTGTACTGCGCATAGATACCCAACGTCGTTGACAGGCTGGCATGCCGCATCTGCGCCTGAACGGACTTCGGATCGGCACCCTTCCTGATCAACCAAGTTGGATAGCTGCGCCGGAGCACCTGCGGTGAAGCGAGATCGGTACGGGAACAGGCTTCCAACTGACGGTCCCCGGTGCAGATTGGGTATAGTATGCAGCGTGGCACTGACGGTCGGTGTTCGGCAAGATGTGAGGGCGACTAAAGATGTGAAAAGGAATGTGGATGCTAGAGCGTCCCGCGTTCTTGTGGTGGATGATGGCGCTCGCTCGTGGCGAAGGCTCCTCTTAAGAAGACGCATGCCATGGATAGGCGGGGAAAAATCCGGCGCAGAGCGATCCATCTTATTCTTCTTCATCCTCTACTTCTCTTCCGCAAGTTGGGCCGCAGCGCTGGATCCGACCCGGCACATCTCGCAATATGGGCATACGGCTTGGCGAGCACAAGACGTCGCCGAAGACTTTCGCGGGCCATTCACTCAGACCGCCGACGGCTACTTCTGGTTCGGAACAGCCAGTGGGCTGGTGCGCTTTGACGGCATCAGCTTTGTTCCGTACGCGCCATCTGGTCTGAAGCTGCCAACCCGTGGATTTAAGCACTTATTGGGCGCTCGCGATGGCAGCTTGTGGATTGGCACCACAAGTGGTCTGGCTCGCCTGAAAGACGGCAAGCTTCAGTGGTATTCCGATCCCTCGCGGCATATCGGAATCGGCTCCATCCTCGAAGATCACGAAGGCACAATTTGGGTCACGCGCTATCACGTTCCTGCGAATGAGGGGCCCTTGTGTCGCGTCGAGGGAAACGGGCTCCATTGCTATTGGAAGGGCGACGGCATTCCAGTCCATTATGGGCTCGGCTTAACGGAAGACAGTGCAGGAAACTTATGGTTTGGATCCAAAGTCCTTTGTCGTTGGCGAGCGGGCTCTGTCGCAACTACCTACTTAAATGAAATAGCCAACCGTCGGGACGCCGGGGACGGCATACTCGATGTCGCAACCGGACCTTCAGGAACGGTCTGGGCCGCTACGGACGGGACTGGACCCGGCCTGGGCGTGCGTTATTTCGCCGGCGGCAACTGGGCTTCGTACGTCGTCCCTGGCTTCGATGGAAGCAAAGTCGATGCGCTGGCACTGCATGTCGATCGGAATGGCTCTCTTTGGATTGGCACAGACAATGATGGGCTTTATCGAGTCCACGACGGGATAGCGGAACACTACGGAACCGCCGACGGGCTTTCGGGCAACGCCGTGCAGTCCTTTTACGAAGATCGCGAGGGTAATCTCTGGGTACTCACCGACGCCGGAATTGACATGTTCCGAGATACACCTGTGGTTAGCTACTCCACGCGAGAAGGATTATCGCAGACATTTATCTTCACGGTTCTTGCCTTACAAGATGGGTCCTTGTGGGTTGGAAATGGAAGTGCCATCGACATTCTTGCGCCAGGAGGGCACTCAAAACTTTCGGCGGCAGAAGGACTGCCAGGTCAGGACGTTGAAGCATTGTTCCAGGATCATAGGGGCGTCGTTTGGCTTGGCTTGGATGGCAAGTTGATGGCATATGAGCATCGACGGTTCAAGGAATTTAAGCGCCCCGACGGCTCCAGTCTTGCTGAAGGAGACTTGTCCGCAATAAGCGAGGATGCGAACCACACTATTTGGGTTTTGACATCAAGCCGTGGTCTCTATCGAGTCGAAGACCAATTCGTAACTAAGGTTTTGTCGGTGAGCGGTAACAGGCCCTCGGGTTTTCTCGCTTCCGATCACGACGGCGGCATCTGGATCGGCTCCCTGAGCGGCGCCTTGACTTATTACCGCGCGGGCCAAGCCCATACCATCTCATTGCCAGCGCCCGACAGCTCGTTCACGCTGATGGACATGGCTGTGGACTACGATGATTCCCTGTTGCTCTCGACGAGCAATGGACTTTTTCGTTGGGACGGCCAACGCTGGAACGTTCTGAACAATCGTAATGGTCTTCCCGGTGACGCAGTCTTTACCGCAATCCGAGATAATGCCGGCGCACTATGGCTCTTTACGCAGCGTGGCCTGGTCAAAATTGAACAGTCAGAATACGAAAAGTGGCGCCGCCAACCGGAGAGCAAACTGGCAATCGAGATTTTTGACAGGTCTGACGGTGCACGGCCCCGCGGCACTTTTCAACCAGTGCAACCGGTAGCCGCAAGAACGCGCGATGGAAAACTCTGGTTCGCAGCCTCCGACGTCCTGCAGATGATCGATCCCGGGCGAGCCTACAGGAATCGCATTCCACCGCCGGTCCACGTAGAAAAGGTGATTGCCGATCACAGCAACTATGGATTTGCGAATGGAATCCGTCTCCCTCCCTTAACCCGGGACCTCGAAATCGACTACACGGCGCTCAGCTTCGCTGTGCCTCAAAAAGTGATGTTTCGCTATATGCTCGAGGGCCACGACGTAGGCTGGCAGGAACCTGGCACGCGTCGACGAGCCTTTTACAATGATCTGCGGCCCGGCCGCTACCGCTTCCGCAAATCGCTGCGGAACTCGGGGCCAGCGAAACCACGGTTAAAATCCACCGCGGGCATGTGATGCAAAAGATGCAGGCCAAGTCTCTGCCAGAGCTAGTTAGGATGGCCGACAGGCTCAAGCCCTCCCACTAGCTCTCAGCACAACTACTGCCTGCCTCCCTGCTGCGCAACAAGCCCAAAGCGTTTACTAAAGTCTTATTGCGGCGTCCGAAGGTGTGATTGTTTTCCCATAAGCCAGCGCTTACTCTGCTGTTATGGCCACCGAGCAAAGCACCAAACTTATTGCAATCGTAGATGACGACAAGTCTGTCCAAGACGCGCTGCAAGATCTGATCGAAGCTGACGGACTTAAGGCGAAGTGTTTTGGGTCGGCAGAGGAATTCCTTGAGTCCGGCTTGCAGCGTAAGGCGGCGTGCCTAATCACGGATATCCGTATGCCAGGAATGTCGGGTCTGGAGCTGCAGTCTAGGCTTAAGGCTGATGGATGTAAGATTCCTATCATTTTTATCACTGCACATGGCGATGCGAGAGTGCGGATACAAGCGATGAGAGAAGGCGCCGTCGAATTTCTTATGAAGCCATTCGATGATCACGTTTGATTTCGGTAATTTAGTTTGGCCCACCTGTGGAAGTTAAGTTTGGCCCACTTGTGAGTAGCTGGATAGGCTTTCGTGGATGGAACGACGAAAGCGTAGCTGGCTAAGCAGGAGGGACAAGGTGGAGCTGTTCGAGCAGATACGTCGGGAGTATGAGTTTGGCGTCGGGACGATTGCCGGGGTCTCGCGGAAGTTGGGAGTTCACCGGCGTCTGGTTCGGGAAGCACTGAACGATGCGGTGCCGACCGAGAGCAAGCCACAACAGCGGCGTCTACGGAAGCTGGCCGCGGCATCGGCGTTCATCGACCAGATTCTGATCGCGGATCGGAAAGCACCGCCGAAGCAGCGGCATACGGCGCGGCGCATCTTTCAGCGGCTGTGCGCAGAACTGCCGGGTTTCAGCGTAAGCGAGCGTTCCGTGTGCGGCTATGTGAGTCGGCGTCGGCAGCAGTTGGGACTGATCGCCCGCGAGGTGTTCGTGCCCCAGAGTTATGACTGGGGTGTGGAAGCGCAGGTGGATTGGTACGAGGCATGGGCGTTGCTGGGCGGCGAGCGCACCAAGCTTCAGGTCTTCGAGATGCGTTCGATGGCCAGCGGAGCCGCCTATCATCGAGCTTATACGCACGCCACGCAGCAGGCCTTCCTAGAGGCACACGAGTTTGCCTTCCGCTACTTTGGCGGGGTCTTCAAGCTTCTCCGTTTCGACAACCTGAAGAGCGCAGTGAAGAAGGTTCTGCGGGGATATCAGCGCGAAGAGACCAGCCGCTTTATCGCCTTCCGTTCGCACTGGCGCTTTCAAAGTGAGTTCTGCAACCCGGCGCGGGGCAACGAGAAGGGCGGCATCGAAGGCGAAGGTGGATACTTCCGGCGCAACCACTGGGTGCCGCTGCCGCAAGCCCGCGATCTTGAAGAGCTGAACGCTTACCTGGAGCGATGCTGTCAGCAAGATCAGCAACGGATTTTGCACGGCCGCACCGAAACCGTCGGCGCGACGATGCTCAACGAACAACCGCATCTGCTGGGGTTGGCCACCGAGCCATTCGAGTTAACGGAGAGCAGCTTTCCCACGGTCGATGGGCTACGTTGCGTTCGCGTGCGGACGAACCGCTACTCGACTCCGCTGCCGCCAGGCACCAGGGTCGAGGCCAAGCTGCGAGCTGATTACGTCGAGGTGTGGCATGAAAGGGTGTGCGTGGCGAAACATGAACGATGCTACAACCGCCAGCAGCAGATCCTCGATCTCGAACACTATCTCGATGTGCTGCGGAAGAAGCCGGGCGCGCTGGCAGGGTCCACTCCGCTGGCCCAGTGGCGTCAGGCAGGGCGATGGCCGGAGTGCTTCGACCGTCTATGGCAAGCGTTAAACACGCGGCAGGGGCGACAGGAAGGAACCCGCCAGATGATCGAGTTGCTCGCACTGGGAAACCGTGAGGGGTGGGAGCGGCTGCGTGCTGCGGTCGAACAGGCGCTTTCGCTGGGCTGCCAGGATGTGGCCGCAATCCGGCATCTGCTGGTCGCTGGGCGACTGGCAAAGCCTGCGGTGGCTGCCCTGGAGATTGGAGTGCTGGCCCGTTACGAACGGCCGCAACCGGTGCTGAGCGGCTACGACCAGTTGCTGGGGAAGGTGCAGGCATGAAAGCAACCGTCGAGAACCTGGAGAAGGCTGCCGTCGAACAACAATGCCGCAGCCTGCGTCTGCCGGCCGTAGCCGAGCAGTGTGCTCCGCTGGCAGAAGTGGCCATGAAGCAGCGCCAGACTTACCTGCGTTACCTGGAAGCGCTGCTGGCGGCTGAGTTGGAAGAACGTGAACGGAACACCATCGCACGCCGCATTAAGGATGCGCGCTTGCCCCGGATGAAGACGTTGGATGAGTTCGATTTCGCGAAAGCGCCGCAGATCAAGGCCACAGAGATCCACGAGCTGGCCCAGGGGGGCTATATCGAACGTGCTGAACCAGTGATCCTGATCGGCGATTGCGGCACCGGCAAGACCCATCTGCTGACCGGCCTCTGCATCGCGGCCTGCCGCCAGAAGCACCGTGTACGTTTTGCTACGGCAGCCGCGCTGGTCAATGAGTTGGTGGAGGCGAAACAGCAGTTGCAGTTGCGCAGGGTTCTGGCACGCTGGGATCGCTACGATCTGATTGCCATCGACGAAGTGGGTTACGTGCCCATGGCCGACCTGGGTGCGGAGTTTCTGTTCCAGGTCATTGCCGAGCGAGCCGAGAAAGCCGCCGTCCTGCTGACAACGAACCTGCCCTTTTCGGAATGGACGCAGGTGATCCCGAACGCGCGCTTGTGCAAAGCGCTATTGGATCGCATTACCGATCAGGCCCACATCATTGAAACCGGCACCGACAGCTATCGCTTCCGTCGGACGGTGGAAGCAGGAAAGAAGAAGAAGGCTTCGTAATCACTGGGCCGGGGAAGGCGCTCAAGCCGCCCTTCCCCGGCACCCCTTCCCGGCTATGTACCGGGGGATCGTTAACTTATGACACCAAAGGGTGGGCCAGAGTTAATTGCCACGGCTGGGCCAAAACTAGTTGCCAAACGCACACGTTTTCCTCAGCAGAGTTCGCGCTGCGGTCCATAGTTGAGCAACCGGTAAGCCGCACGGCGAGCCCGTGCAGCAGTTTGGCGGGGGGGTTCTGTGATTAGTTCCGAAGCAATTGCATACAGCAACCGGGACCAGGCCGATCGCGCATTCGAGCAGATTATCGGGAGCAGTCGTGCGCTTGAGGCTGTGCTTGAACAAGTGGAATGTGTTGCGCCCACCGACTCCACCGTTTTGATTCTAGGGGAAACAGGTACAGGCAAAGAGCTGATTGCCCATGCCGTTCACAATGCGAGCCTGCGGTGCGGACGTGCTCTAATCAAGCTGAATTGCGCGGCTATTCCCCTCGATCTGCTTGAAAGCGAATTGTTCGGCCACGAGAAGGGGGCCTTTACCGGCGCTATCACGCAGAAGATCGGACGATTCGAAATGGCGGACGGCGGCACGTTATTCCTGGATGAGGTAGGGGACATTCCGCCATCCCTACAGCCGAAATTGCTGCGAGTGCTTCAGGAGCAAACGTTCGAGCGACTGGGCAGCGGACGTACCCACAAAGTGGATGTGCGGCTGGTAGCCGCAACGAATCGAAATTTAGAGGAAATGGTGGCACGGAACGAATTCCGCAATGATCTGTATTACCGGCTTAACGTGTTTCCGGTCTCGTTGCCACCTTTGCGAGAACGCCGAGAAGATATCCTCGCGCTGGTGGAACACTTCGTCGAGGTTTTCAGCCGGCGTACGGGAAGGCAAATCCACGACATCCCTCCGGAGACCGTGGCAGCCTTCTCGTCTTACTCGTGGCCTGGCAACATACGCGAACTTCAAAATCTCGTGGAGCGTGCGGTAGTGCTGGCAAAAAACGGCGTACTTCCGAACCCGCTGCGTACATCCGCTGCGCCTGCAATCGCCTCACCTCCGACCGGTCCAATATGTTCAGACGCAGGTCCGGCTGTGCCAATGACGCTGCGCGACTCCGAGCGCGTGCTCATACTCCATGCACTACAAGCGAGCGGCTGGAAAATTGGAGGACCAAAGGGGGCAGCCGTAAAGCTGGGTTTGAATCGCACGACGCTGATGCATCGGTTGAAGAAGCTCGGGATTGAGCGGCCATCGCGGCGCGCCGCTCCGCTCGATGATTTTGTAACGCGTCAGCGAATCGACTCACCGCAAGACCGCAAACATCCCTTAATTCGGTTCTAATTTCACCCGGAAGCCTGTGGCGTCCCTATTGGAATTCCTCTTTCAAGTTGGTCAAATCGCTCGCTGCTCACAACGGAATAACCCCAGGTCCAGATAGGGCGTTATCACGCCGATTGGGACGTCGGTCGCTGGGACACAGAACAGGGCGTAGCGCCCGTAAATTCCCCTACTCGGGTGTCCGGCCCATTGCGTGGAGGATTTCGTCGTTCACCTGCGTGTAATCCAGCTTTGACTGCAGAAGCAACGTCCGGGCGTCGAGCTCCTGGGCAGTTCCCATATCGCCCTGCGAGCCGAGAGCCTCTCCCCGCGCCAGTTCCTCATGCAGTACTCGATTGGATCCGGTGCGCAAGGCCAGCAGTTCCTCCGATACCTTCCGCATTTGGTCGGTCCTTTCCAGCTTGTTGTATGCGGTCTGCACTGCCAGTTCAACTTCATCGGAAAGCCGGGCCAGATTTTCCTTCGCCTGCGACAACTGCGCCTCGCGCTCAGTGCCGAAATTGCGGGCCAGGAACAGTGACAGCATTGACACTGTCAGCCGATTGACTCTTGCTAGGATTCCGATCTGCCGGGCGGAACGTGATCTCGCAGTTTCCTGGTGTCCAAGGGCCGATCGCCGGTTCTTTCAGCTCTTAACTGACTAAATCGCACAGACTGGCAGGGACCGCTGAACATCCTGTTGCTTCCGGGCGTGGCACAGGGGGCTGGACTACCCGTGATTCGAGCCGAGCCGCGGATCCGGCGGCCTCCTCGGGTGGCTTCCACTCACCTTGATTTCCACGAGTCAGGTCGTAAATGCGCCAACTGCCCCAGCTCAGACAGCGTTGCCGGTTGTGCTGAGGCCATGCGACTCGGCGATGGAGACAGCCTCGAAATATCCCGCTTACCAGAACTGAGAATTGCATTGTAGGTTCGTTCTCGGGTCAGATGTTATGTCGTCGAAGGCTTGGAGTTTGGAACGTCCTGTCACGGGTTGGGGAGGCTCGAACGCGCCGAAGATTGAACTTGGTAAATATCGTTCTTCCTCCGTGGGCATCGCCTTTAAGGATGTCCCGGATATTGTGCCTCGAATTCCGGGCGGACAGCGCAGCTCACTCCATGTAGACGACAAGCGCACTCACTGTGTCTGCTATCGCCAGAAGAAGCGCAATGCAAAGTAAGGTTATGACTGCGAAGATCTGGGCTTCATTGCTGTCCGCCTGAACATAGAGACCAAAAGGGTAGATCATCGCGGCAATGTTTATGAGCGTGAGGATTGTCCAAAATTTCGACTTCTGAGTTTGTTGCGACATGTGCACACTCCTACGTGCCCTTAAAGCAAGTGACGTACCAAAACATCCGACCGCCGACAAGCCACCGAGTTCAGAGAGCGACTTTGTCGTCTTGGTGCTTGTCTCTGACAGGTGTTGCGAATACAACGCGACCCGGACCAACGCTATGTAGCTGGCGCGCTTTTCGGCACTACGAGGCATGACTAGCTGATTCGCGAGATTAGAAAAACGAACTCGCCGAGCGGTAGGGCGAGAGGCAAGGGCCAGCAAAATCGGCGGGCCCTTGCCCTGGGGGAGGGAAAAAGGACGGGACAGTTCCAGCGCTTGCTACGAAGGTTCATGGTTGAGTGGGTCTGCACGTGAATTTTCACCTAACACTCCTAAAGCTCGAGGGCTGGTTTGCCTCCGGGCACCCTTGATCATTCTTCGTTGCTCCGAGTTGTGTATCGAACGCCATCACTGCCTGTGTATTAGCACTCTGAGTGCCAAACGCAGCTCAATATGTGTCGTCCGCCACCGGAACGTATCCACAGGAATAGATGACTGGCAATGAGCGGGTCCAGACCCCGGCGGACGCGCAGCGAGGAGAGCGCCAACAGGTTGGCACGCGCCAATCCGGCGCTGCCTGGACCATCGCGCCAAATTGAATCGAGAGCTTGACAGAACTATGCACCCGCGTCTGCTCCGCGTGCACCGCTCCGCAATTCCCTGTCAACTTATTCACACCTGCTGTAAGAGGATGTCTCGCTGACTGCTGAGTTGCGAGCGAACTCACTGAATAGTTCGACCTGTGGCTCTGGCATCCGAAGTGCACTGACTCGGCCGAAGGACGGTGCCGAATGTCATGAAAAACACGTGTTGCAAACTCACAACTGTCATAATCTGCGCAGGTTTTCTCACTTCTTCGGTTGTGTCGCACGCGGCCGAGCTGAAGCAAGAGACCTTGCGAACTTGGGACGCCTATGTCGAGACTTCTAATCTGCAGATGCGCGACCGCACGCAAAGATCTTTCCTCTGGCTTGACGAATCGCCTGAGCGCATGACGCGAGTCCGTAACGGAGAGATTCTGGTGTCTTCAATCGGCCAGGGAAACCCGAAACCAGTGCCTTCCGGCTTGATCCACCACTGGATCGGGGCCGCCTTCCTCCCAAACGCCAGGCTTGAAGATGTTCTGTCCGCCGCTCGTAGTTATGACCACTACAAGAATTTCTATCAACCTGCAGTTGTAGACTCCAAGTCCCTCGGCACGTCCGGTGATTGCGATAAGTACTCCATGCGAGTGGTGAACAAAGAGGTAGTGGCCGAAACGGCCCTCGATGGCGAATACGAAGCCTGCTACGTCCAGGTCGACCCCAAACATTGGTATAGCATCGGCTACAGCACGCGGGTGCAGGAGGTTCAGGGATATGGCCGGCGGGATGAGCGGGACCTTCCACCGGGCCAAGGAAGTGGCTACGTCTGGCGGCTCTACAGCATTACTCGATTTGAACAGACAGACGATGGGGTCTACGTTGAACTTGAGGCGATGGCGCTAAGCCGCGACATCCCGATCACTGTTCGCTGGCTGGTCGTTCCCATTGTGCGCAACATCTCCAGGAACTCGCTGCTGACCTCGCTCCGCCAGTTGGAAGAGGCGGTTCGCTCCACGGCGGTTGCCGTGAAAACTAAGCAATCCACAATTGCCAGAAATGGTAATGAAGCCATGATCGCCTCGAGGACCAAGTAGGGAACCACCTTCCCTCCACGTGCCGATTTCACGAAGGCAGCGCAACTGACAACAGAAGTGGATGGAGCAAGGTGCTGTGGCTAAGTCTTCGAAGCGGGGTAGTTCTTCAACGCCGTACCGCGTAGGTCACATGACAACGCCAAGGCACATCGACGCTCTGGGAACGGTTTTGCGACAAATACGAGCGCGTCTGGCGATGCTGGAATCGGTCGCCCCACCCGAATTCAGGGATAGCGAGTTGCGCAGGCGCATCGCTAAGGTCAAGGTCGAAGAGACAGTGGTTTTGGCGAGGCTCACAGAACCAGGTATCGAGTCATGAGCACGCGAGAATGCCTCCTAGTCGAATTCAGACCGTTTGACGCGATGACACCCTGGCGCTCGAAACGGTTCTTCGGCTTGGTAATAACGGTGATTGTCTTGGCTGCGAGTTTCGTCTGCGCACTTAGTGGTCAAACCCCGAACGTCGCTTGCTGAGATCCATGAGCATTCTTCCACGCGTCCTATCATCATCGGCTTTGTAGGGCCTTGTTCACGCAGATGACCTCGCCACTCAGAAGTACAACTCATTCAACAGATGCGGGCGACTTACGGCCGCCTCGTGCGTGCGAAGGTATCTGACAATCGCCAGATAAGAGAAGCGCATCGTTTCATCCTGAGCGCCCTCGACACAGATAACGACAGGTATCCCTCGGTTGAGGAGCGAGAGCACGCTCGAATTGTTTTGTTCGGCCATAGCTGGGGAGCGTCGGCCGCAGTTTACCGCGCGCGCGATCTTCAGCGGGATGGAATACCCGTTGCCCTGATCGTGCAAGTGGACAGCATCCAAAAACACGGCGAGGACGATTCGGTGATTCCTCCTAACGTACGCGAGGCCGTCAACCTCCATCAAACTGGGGGAATGCTGCACGGACGATCTGAGATCAGGGCCTTGGATCAATCGCGCACTACCATCCTCGGCAACTATGGATACCAATATCAAACCCACTGCGGGCCGAAAGGCTTCCGCTGTAAGGAATCGCTTACTATGCCGACGGAAAGGAGGGTTGCTATAAAGGTAAGCGATTGCTTACCATAGCTTATGGCCTACTGCGTTAACAAAACCGGCCCTACAAGGACGGGCAGATCGGCTATCGGCGGCTTACGCACCAGTGCCAACGACGACTCCTTGGGCGAGGCCGCCGGAACAGGCTTCAGGATGCCGGCAAAGGTGATTCCTCGCGTTGCGGTTGCGGCTTTCGCCTCAGGACCAACGAGGAGATCAGCGTGATGACGAGCCCAATCGGGAATGGATGAATGAACGTGAGCGCTGCGTTGAAGAATGGGTTTTTGTACAGTTCTTTGTATTTTCTGACCTGCTGAAGTTTTGCCTGGACGGCTGCCGGGCTCGCGCCCGAGGCGGTGAGCTTCTGCACCAAATGAGCGCCATAGGCGTCCCAGAAACCGGGCAGGAAGTTGTAGTAGATCACCTCCCAGGTCACGACGTAGAAGATGCAGGAAATCAGCGTTATAGAGAGGCCGACGGCAAAAGCTCTTGCAAAGGTAATCTGACCATTGCCGATGTCGTCGCGGTAGGTTCGGATGCCGAAAAACACCATTAAGAACGAGAGCACGATAGAGGTGTTGCTGATGATCGCGCCGCGGTCGAAGCCGATCCTGCCCCCGAAGGTCACCACCACGATCATCATCAGCGAGGAGATGGCGCCGGAAATCAGCCCGAAGGTGACGACGATCTTTCTCATATTCTCGTAATGCCTTTTACCCTTGACCTTTTCCAAGTATGACGCGGGACCCGTGCTCATATGGGCTCAGCGACCACCCGTGCCAGCGGCTACTTGGATGCAATTGGGATAACTACGATAAGGTTATCGCCGGCTCCGGGGTGAGTCATCCCAAGATAATCGAGCTTCGCCAGCGATTGGGTGTCGAGCCCGATGTCTTGCGTCGTCATCTTCGGCGCATAAAACATCAAGTGCGGGGGAAAAATCCCGGTGCTCTGGTCAGTGATGGCGCTCAACCGGTTCTCACTCGACATCATATAGAGGAAGCCCGGCTTGCTGGGGTACTGGTAACGGCCTTCCTTATAACCGCTGGCGATGTCTGCCTTGATTTCGGCTTCGGACTTGCCGTTTGTGCGCAGCTCTTCACCGTGTATGTAGACACGCAAGAGAGTGCGGCTGCCTTCGGCGTCTAAGCACTGTGGCTCAACGGTTGTTTCAGCGGGCTTTACGAAATGTCGGCCAACAAAGCAGCTGAAGCCGTTGGTGCCTTCACGCGCTTTCTCGTAGCCTTTGGGGCCGAGAACATAAACTGTGGCTTTACTGGATACCTCGGCCGGGGCAGCGCTTTCAGCGAGTGTGATCTGCTGGTCACGTGGCATGGAGGCGTCGTAGACCCGGGGAAGTTCCTGGGCGTTTGCGGAAATGAGCGCAGTGCTTGAAAACAAGCCGATCGACAGGGTGGCCGCGACAAAGACCTTCATCGAATTCAGAGACTTCATGTTTGCTCCTTTTTTCAAAAAGTTCACATTTTCGTAAACTTCATGTTCGCTCGTATCGAGCGGCTCAACATACCGCGTGAGGTGGGGTCGGTGTCGTCATCCTTTTGGCTGATTTTGTCGGCGGAGAGAAAAAATCACTCGTCCGAGTGAGTGGTTATTGGCGCGAACCGTGCTTGCACACGAGTAAATCAGGGGAGAAGGCCGAATTGCTTGCCGAGTTGCACCGCTTGCGTTCTTCGTCTCGCCCCTAGTTTGTCGAAAACACGGCTGGAATGGGTCTTCACAGTGTGCTCGCTGACAAAAAGCTTCTCGGCGATTTCGCGGTTGCTCAGGCCCTGGGCGATCAGTTCAAGGATCTCAAACTCACGGCGAGTGATATGGAGGTCCTCACGTTTTCTTTCGTCAGGGACGAATGGTTCCTTGGCAGGGACGAGGACCTCCCTCACAACAATTGTCTGGCGCTTTGCTGTCAGCTTGAGGCCGAGCCAGATGCCAAGAACAGCAAAGGTCGCGGCGATCAGTCCGCCGTAGATTTCGATGGAATATTCGACGACCACGAACTGATACTCGGTCCACCGGAGTAGAGCAATCAGGATTCCACCGATCAACCCGTACATGAGGACATGGCGCTTCATAAGTTGCAGGAGGATTCGTTTACCGAAATTATCGCACCCATGGTGGGGTAGGTCCTACTGCTTGCAGGGCAGGATCAACGCTTGACCGGCCTTGCCCGGGTCACGGGCAAGGCGAAAGTTGGGCTGTTCAGCGTCGAGTTGACGAGAAATGCCCAAACCGTCGAACTGGTTCCTCGCTGCTGATTTTCGCGGCTTAGAAACGAGGAATGTCCTTATGGAACGTTAGGGGCAGTCACGCTTAAACGGTTGGCCCTTGCCAGCCGACAGGATTACGTGCGATGGCGCAGGGAGGGCGAGCCCTAGTCGAGGTGAGCAAACGAGTCCTATTTACCGGGCAAACTCATCGTAATACGACGTATATACACCTTCTGCACAATCTCTGTGCGGGGTTCTAAGGACTTAGTAGCTTCGTTTTTTCACTTCGCGTTCAGTTCCGGAGGTTACAGCGTACATCGTAGTACGATATATAACGCCACTTGAATGGTTTCAACTCTGGAGGCACACATATCTCGTACTGACGATGCTCGCTCGCCGCGGCAACTGATTTCGCGTGCTGAGGTTAAGGCAGTGTAAGGGTTGCGGTTTGGAGCGATCCAGTCACCTGACCCTGGAGGCTCTTGCTGATGGTGCTCCACACTGGGTGCGCAAAATTCCCCTCAGCGGCAATACCGACATAGTCGCCGATAAAGTCTGCCGTGCCCACATCTAGTCCCGGACCATTGTTCCCAGGTTGTGTCACTTTGGCATTCTTGCCGAAGGTTGCGCCGCGATCCTTGGTATAAGTCGCGTAGACGTCGAGAAGCCGGTTATCGCGCTTACTGTTACGCGTGTCGAACCAGCACGCGTGGTACACGCCCTGTGCATCTGCGGTGATGGCAGGGAAGAAATGCTCCCCCGCGGTCGCATCGTTAATGGTTTGAGGCTCGCTGAATGTTAGGCCGCTGTCCGTCGAAAGAGTGAACTTGACTTGCGTGTTCGGATTTGAGGGATCGTTATTGACGGCGGCGGAATAAACGAGAGCCAGAGTGTTGTTCCGCAGGTCGACAGCCATCGAAGGAAAGGCGTTAATCCGATAGAGTGTGTCAGGCAGGGTGGTAAAGACAGACAGAAAGCTCTGGGTTATCGGCTTAGGAATGCCGAAGTGTTGTCCGTTGTCATCGGAGACAGCAAGGACAAGCCGGGACGAAAACAGAGCTCCTTCTTGAGTCGTGTTGCTGGTTTCGACCCAAGCCACGAACACGTCTCCGCAGGCCATCACAGCTACTTGTGCCCCTGAGTCGGAAGTGGTCGGACTTAGTCGGCTTAGCTTTATCACCGGGCTCCAGGTCATACCCTGATTAGTCGAGCGCGAAAAGTAAATCTGCGAAGCCTCCCTGGCGGTGCCCTTATGCTCAAAATGCGTCCAAGCTACATAGACATCGCCTGAACACTGATCAACCGCGACCCATGGCTTGTCTTCCGCAATCTGCTTAGTAGGATCGAGGTCCGGCGGAGCAACTGGCACGGTCTGGTTCTTGCCCTGCTTGAAACCATCGTCGCCCAGCTTACTAAAATCCTGTCTACTCACATAAATGCCAGTCGTACCTGCTATCTGCTTAAGCTCACCGCTCTCCCTTTTGATGACATCCTTGTAAAGCTGGGCCAAGTAAACATTCTTGCTGCCATCGATCGCTACCGACGGGTCCACGTCCGCAACCCACAAGTTTCCGTCGCTCGTTCTGAGAGCCAAGTTCCCGATGAGATTAACGAAGTCTCCTTTCCAGGCGTCAGCAGCGCCGTTTTGAGTTGAGAATGCGTACCGTAGCGTTTGGGCCCCCTGTCCGCGCGAGAGATCGATGGTAGCTGCCACCAGATTCTTAGACTCGCTGGGGTCGACCGCGATATGTTCTTCGGCTTCCGGCATTGTCGGAGCCACCCGGATGGTCGGCCCTACTTTGTACGGATTCGCACTGAAGTCAGCCAAACGCCCATCCTGCCAGGCTTCAGCGACCTTGGCTGCGCCTGAGGTTGTACTCATATTCACAGGGCTATACCCGAAGCGAGGACCCGATCTCTCGAGTCTCAGCAGTACTCGGCGTCCGGACCAATGCGGCAGAACAATCATCGAAACGATTGCCAGCAGGAAACACGCGCAAACAAGGACGCCGCGGCGTTGGGCGCTCATCGTGTACGTCCTTTCTGTCGCTTCGATGTTGCTAAATCCTCAGCGGTTACTTTCCCGAACCAAGCAGCGTTACTGTTCTAGGGCTGCCGTTACCGTCGTCAACCACTATGAGATCACCCGAAAACCAGCGCTGATCCGACGGAAAAAACGTTACATCGATCTGGCAGCTAGCGCCAGGCTCCAGCACCCGGTCACAGGTAGTGGAATAAGTGAAGTTCGCGGTAGCTTGCACGCCCGAAATTTGTAAGCTGTGGCTGCCCGTGTTTCTCAAACGAATCGATTGACTTGGGCAGGTGAAGTTGGCTGGCTGCTCTCCAAAGTCAACCAGCTGTCGGTCAAACTCGATTCCGTCGGGGGCTTTTGGCACGGAAAGATCCCAGGCACTGAGCCCGAACGTTCCCGCGCGCAACGTCCGAGAATTTGCATCGAGCTTCAGCGACATTACTGCTACGCGGGGCAAACCCGTACCTAGAGTCTGCCACGTCTTTCCGGCGTCGCTCGTATAGAACACGCCAATGTCAGTCGCCACATAGAGCGTGTTTTTAAGGTCGGGATCAATGACGATGTCATTGACCGGAATGTTCATCAGCTTCTTGCCATCCATGGTGCCGCTGATGTCCATCCACTGGGTTGTTTTGACATCTTTGGCCAGAGTCGCCGTGAACACGTGTCCCAGATTGTCGTCATTGAAACCGGAAAATCCACCAAAAGTCGCGTAAGCGGTATCAGGATCGGTATTTGGAATCGCTAACTGAGTGACATATCTCTTGGGCAGGCCGTTGACGATCGAAGCAAAATTACACTTTGAAGTATCGGGGCAAACCTCGATAGTGCCATCGGTAGTGCCCGCATAGAGGGATTGGCGCTTGATGTCCCCCGTAATTGTTGAAACGGCGATAGTAGAGATTGGCGCGGTTTCACTGAAATTGGATGAGAATGTCTCCCATTTCTGAGCTCCGTTGGTAGTCTGCCAGACGTTCTGTGTCCCGTAATAGAGATATTTTTCGCGTCCTGGCGAAGGGTCCATCACCAGCGGCGCAAGGAAGACTTTGGTCAAGAAGCCACCAATGCCTTCATTCGAAGTTGTCCAATTGTCGGTACCTGGATCACCGCCTTTAACGGACTTCTCAATGTCGAATTCAAACTTTCCCTTGCCACTGTTGCAGGAGGTATAGACGGTGACCGGATTCGTGGTTGAATCGATGGACGTCCAGGCTGCGTCACCGCAAACCGACCAATCCCAAACCTGTCCTGCTACTTTGTGGCGCTGGGTTCCATTGTCCTGAGAGCCGCCGAACGCCAACAGAGGGTCTTTTGGGTTGATCGACATGCCGGGATAGAACTGGGTTAGATACAGGGTATCGTTCAAGTTTGTCCAGGCGACTCGCTCAGCTCCCTGTTTGACGTCCGGCGTAGACCAGACGCCGCCATCGGTACCAACAAGCACCTTCTTTCCGTCAGGCGAAAAAGTGATGGCGTGAGTATCGGCATGCAAACCAACTGTATTGCCGCCGAGCGACAGATCGAACCACTTCTCATGTTTCGCGTCACTGGAGATTGCAACCGTTTTGCTGCCCGTGGGATCTTTGGGTTGGTCGAAGCTTCCCCCAACCAGAACGACATTCGGATCTAGTGGCGAGACGGCAATGATGTTGTCGTAACTGCATTGAGTGCCACAGTACTGGGGGGTGCTCAGCAGGTCCTGCCACTTTTTCCCCTCATCGGTAGTTTGGTTGAAGCCGATAATGCCTTCGCCGGTAACCGTTGCAATCGCCACATATAGCACCTGAGGGTTCGACGGCGCAATCGCCACAACAATGCGGCCTGCCAATTTTCCGCAGAACAGCGTCCCGCAGATGTTTTTCCAGTTCTTACCGCCATCGCCCGACCGATAAACGCCATTGTTCTCGTTACCGTTGAATCGTCCCAGCGCTGCGTACGCAATGTTGCCATCCTTAGGATTGAAGACCACGGAGGTCCCATCAGCGCCTGGCAGAACCAGTTTCCAATCGACTCCCCCATTTTCGGAGCGGTAGATTCCCGCCTTCGATTCGTCGCCGGTCGGTGGCTTGGCAAAGGGGCTGCCGCGGCTCACGGCTGCAAGAAGAACCTGACTCGGGCCTTCGGCGCCGGCCGGCTGAATCGCAAGCTGTCCGATATATGAACCGCCCTCGGTTGAGCCGTAAGGGCCCTCGAAATACTTTGCGCCAAGCAGCTTCCAGCTACCCAACTTGCCGCTCTGTTCCGACTTGAGAATGCCGCTGCCGTAATAACTAGGCGCGCCATCCGCTTCGCCGGTTCCGGCATAAATGATGTTTGGTTTGGCGGGGTCGATGACAAGGGAACCGATCGCCAGGGACGGCTCCTGGTCCATCAAACGGACCCACGCCTTACCGGCGTTCTTCGTCTGCCAAACGCCTCCTTCGGCCGTACCGATAAAAACGGTGTCATAGCTTGAGTCCGAAGGGTCGAAGACGATGGCCGTAACTCTTCCAATGGTTTTTCCACCTCCAGGTATAAGTACGTCAGCGCCTGCGATGACGTTCGTGGGCTGTGGACCGGCGAGTTTCCACACAGGCGCGTCCGCAGGCTGTCCCAGCAGCTCCGCGGCTATCGACCGTACTTGTTGCTCATGCAGTTGCATCCGCTTCAGGTCTTCTAACGCGCGAATTCGTGCACCCGCTGGGATATCCGGGAGCGGGAAGGCCGTGCGACCGAGAAACCACTGCGCTCTCTTCGCGAGGTAGTCAGCTCCCTCGAACGGCGACTCAGGATCGTTGTCCTGGGCACTGACAGCCCCTGCGAATAGAAGCACTACGAGGCAAACCATCGTGCCGAGGCAAATCCTGTGTGACCAAAAGTCTTGGCTCATCGGGGAAACTCGCAGTCTCTACTCACTTGGTGAACGGCTAAAACCCTGAAACGATACCCGAAGTATGGCTCGGGTTTGGCCGTTTGCTCCCTGACCACCTCATTGCGACCACCTTGTCACCGGACAAACGAAAGGTATAAGGGTCTTAGGTTTGACACGCTACGTCTAACTTTTATGCTTTTCGGGTCCAGCCGGGGAAACTTATCGATCGGAGAGAAAACGCGACGGTCTGCTGACTGGGGAGAATGGACTTGATGTCATCTGCTGTCAAGGCCACAAAGGTGCCCAGCTTGTGGAACTGCGAGCGGTCCCCTCGTAGCTTGGTCAACGCACTGTGCACGAGAAGGTCGCCTTCAATGCACATACCGCTTATTCGCCGTCAAGACGTGAAAGGATTCGTGCAGCGCACGCCGGTGTGGCTGGTGCGTCCACTGGGGCTCGATACCGTTCGCAAGCGGGCAAGCGCTATTGAAGTCGAAACTCGCAGGTTCTATGAACGAGCCGCAACACGTGCCCAGGATGCCGGCATACGCCAGCTTCTGGATGATCTCGCGCAGGAGGAACGCTTGCACGAAGATCGAGCCCAGAACTGACGGAAGCGAAGCTGCGTCCAGACGTAAAGGAAGATGAGGACAAGGCTCGGCGCCGGCTGTTTGTTTTGCAAATCGTGCAACCCGGCTTGGCTGGACTGATGGATGGCTCAGTGTCAACTTTGGCCCCGTATTTGCGGCGCCCTTGGCCACGAAGAACAGCGGGGACGCCTTCCTGGTCGGGATGGGCTGGGAGGCATCGTTGGGCCCTTTTGCGGTGCCATGACGACGCTGAGCGGCACTCCCATTCGTTATCAAGGAATTTCAGTTTGCCTTTGGGGATTGCAATTGTCGTCGTCCTTGTCGAACTCGGGGTCATCACATGGGTGCGACACCGGTTCATGGATACGCCAGTGTTCTCCGCAGCTCTGCAGGTGGGACTTGGTGGAGCACTCGTGTTCATTACGGGCATCCTTATCGGACAATCGTAAGAACAGTTCGAGCGAACCACTGGCGACACGGGATGATTTTGTCCGAACGCTCTATTTCGAACGGAACTCGCCGAAGGGGGTTAGCGCGTGAGAGAAAAAAGACTTTGGGTCGCGGTTCTGATCCTATCTACAGTCGCTATCGTCGTGCTCCTGGTCGGCAGTCGAACGATTTCAGCGCAAGGGCAAGTGCAGCATACAGACAAGGACCGCCTCGCCTCAGCGTACGATCCATACCCTCCAGGAATCCTTCCCACCAACTTGAGCTCTGAGATAGCTCGAGTTCAGCGCGAGGTGGATGTCATCGAAGGCCGCGCGGTGGCGCGATGGCACGCGCTCGAGCCTCCGACTATGGCCGGTCAGCCGCCGGTCGTTCAGAATGTCGGAACGGAAGCAACAGAAACGCTGGGTGAGGTCATGCTTTACGACAAGAATATCTCACCCAATCGGACTGAGGCATGCGCGTTTTGCCACATGCCGTACGCCGGCTTCAGCGGACCGATTCCCTCGGTGAATCTGACCATGGTCGCGTATCCCGGATCGGCCCACTTCCGCGCGGGCAAGCGCGTAGCGCAGCGACACCCATATGCACCGTTCTTCCCGGTGCTCCAATACAACCAGGCACAGGGTCTGTTCTTCGGCGGAAACTTTTGGGATTCACGTGCTACCGGATACAGGCTGCGAGTTCCCGACGCCGAACAGGCACAGGGCCCTCCCGTGGATACTCAGGAAATGGGCTTCCCTGACACTGCTTGCATCGCGTTTCGGCTCTCCACCGCCGTGTACAGGCCGCTGTTTGAAGAAGTATGGGGGAGGGGCTCGTTCGATATCAAGTTCCCGCGCGAGACCGAGCAGATTTGCGAGACTCCCGGAGGGGCTGCCGTGTTCAAAGGCAGCACGACCCCAATTCCGCTGACTCCGGAAGACCGCACCCGCGCAAATATAGTCTATGACCGCTGGGCGCAGTCGATTGACTCGTTCGAGCAGTCGGTGCAGGTCAGCGCGTTCTCGTCGAAGTTCGACGCCTTCCTGGCAGGCAAGTACAAGCTCACAGCCGACGAGATGGCGGGCCTCAAACTGTTTGACGGCAAGGGCAATTGCAATTCGTGCCACCTCGATGGAAGAGGGACCACGCTGAAACCAGATCAGGCGGACAGTACCTCGGTCGCGCTGGTGAACCCTCTATTCACCTGCTTCGGCTCGGCCAACGAGGGCCTGCCCCTGAATCCCGGAGACGCTTTCTACTATGAGACCAAGCCGGATTCCTATGGATTCATTCCCAATCCTTACGGCTTCGGCTACAGAGACTTGGGGCTCGGGACTTTCCTCAGAAGCGGATTCGGTTCCGGCCCCAGCCCAAACCGGAATTGGAGACAATACGCGCCAACGGTCGACGGGCAAATGCAAGTTTCCTCGATACGCGACGTGGCGTTGACGCCGCCGCAATGCCCCACCACCGAAGCCCCCGGTCCTTACTTCCAGAAGGAGTTCTTTCACAACGGCTACCTGAAGAGCTTGAAGCAGGTCGTGCATTTCTACAACACGCGCGACAAGTATGCGTACCCCGTCACTTCCGGACATTGCCCGGCGGGCACGACCGAGAAAGTAGACTGCTGGCCCATGCCTGAGGTGCCGAACAATATCGACATGACCAGCGGCAATCTAGGCTTGACGGATGAGGAGGAGAACCAGATCGTCGCCTTCATGGAAACCTTGTCGGATGGTTTCACCCGGCCTTACCTCAACAACGATACGTTTACGGGTGCTTGCATGACCGGTGGCTCGGCTGCGACCCAGGGTAACGAGTTCCTGATCCCAACTCCCCCCTTGCCGCCCTGCGCGTCCGCTATTTGTGAAGTGGCGCCTGTCCCGGTGCCTAAGCCGATAAGCGGCAACCAGCCCGCTCAAAGTTCAGCGACGTACCAAACGCGAGTGAGGATCGTCGAAGGTCCCAGGATCGAATTGGCGAAGAATGATTTCACCGTGATTCGCTGGACAACGGACAATCCCGGTGGTTCTCCCGTGCATTACGGAGTGGTGCATTACGGCACCGATCCCCGGGATCTTAGCCAGACCGCAATGTCTCCCGTCCGTCTGAACCCGGACTATACCTATACCGTCTTTCGCGTGCGCGTGTACGGGCTGAAGCCCCAGACAACTTACTACTACACGGTCGATTCGATGCAAGCCATGCGCAACGACGACGGGATTAAGAGCAGGGTCAAACATTTCACCACACCTTAGAGGATAAGCATTCGAGGGCATCTCGTCGGACCAGCAGATCGCGGCTGTCGTCGCGCACGTGCACATCTTCGGAGAGAAGACGAAGCTCGGCGGTCAATCACTAAGATTTGCTTGGTTAGCGGGTGGTGGCTAATGCTACCCAAGGCTTGGTCAGGACAAGGCTCGCTCAAGACATCCTCATTATTATGGATGCCGAGCGCGTGTTGATGCTGCGTTGGTGACGGCTTGCAACTCGGTATCACCCAGAACAGCCGCGTTCCGGACTAGGCAATTTCCAGATTTCATTTCATACGAAAGGATGAAGCAGATGGAATACACAATAATCTCCGGCACGGAAATGAATGTTTCGCGAATTGCGCAAGGCACGTTGGCTATCGGTGGTTGGATGTGGGGAGGCACAGACGAAAGAGAATCGATTCGAACGATTCACGCCGCCTTCGACAAAGGGATCATCTGATCGACACAGCGCCGGTTTACGGTTTCGGGGTTTCCGAAGAAATCGTCGGAAAGGCAATTGAGAAAGCCGCCTATCCACACCACATGCCCTACGGATGGAATTGCACCAATGAGATACAGCGAAGCCCACATCGGTGGCATGCAACCCAGAATTGCCCATGCGGTAGCCCTCTGTGTACGAGGTGTTTGTCCGAAGATGGTGAGTAGGAAGTAGGTAATCGCCAGAAGATTGATCAAGCCACCGAAAACAGTGAGTCTTACACCCAAATTGTGTTTGGCAGGCGATCCGGGAACGGACTTGTTGGCCCACACAAAAAGCGATAGCCACGCACAACTCCAACCCGGCATGCGGCCCGTGACCCACCGCACCGCTGGAAGGCAAAAACTGATCACGTAAAGCGCCAAGCCGCTCCAAAACAACTTCGGCGATTCGCGCTCGCCGGACACATCGTGGAGACTGGACGGTGCTGCGTCTAACGTAGTCATGTAATAAGTACAGCCGCCCGTTGGGTCACGGCCAGACTAAACGAAGTAACGCTTTGATTCCTAGATCAGTTGTGGTTATCAGGCGATTACACAAGTTACCCCAAAACGAGGGTGCCCCACTCGGTTACTTGTGAAATGGCGATGTTACGACAGCCATGCTCAGTGGTGTGCGAAGTCGATGCCCACAGCTACGAGCCAAATCGGAATGATGCCAAGCCAGATGACGCCAGTTCTCCATTGTTTTCGGGCGAGAATGAACGCTCCCCATATCGGATTCAAGACAAGAAACACAGCGCAGACGGGCATGACAGAGATCGCCCAGACGAATGGCTCTCCTGCCACCGGTATTCCTTGTGTCGCCCAGCCACGCGAAGCCAATACCACGTAGCTGATTGCTCCGACCGCATTGAGCATGAGCAGGGCTACGCCCCATCGCTGCACCGCAACGCGTTCGGGCCATTCCGATCCTCGTGAATGCATGTAGCCCTGACTGGATTGCTAGTGATAAGGGGATTTATCAACAGTTTAGTAGATAGACGCGAGGTGGCGTGCTGCGGGCTGCGCGGTCCTAATTCGGACTCGCCCGGATTGGGGACCGCCATAACATTTACTTGTACCTGGGTGAGGCATCCTCCACTTGAACCGGGGGCGGCAGTATTCGCCACGAGCGGATTGTGTGGCCTTCTCCACTCGATGGCTTTGGGGTGCATTTCCATTTAAGTGCGGTACACCATCGCCGTCTTGGTCACGCCCAGCACCAGCCAGTCTTGCACGTCCTGCTGCAGCGAGATGAAAAACTGCTCGGACAGCTTCTTCGGTTTCTCGGCGACGTCCTCTTGCCTTGAGAAATTGGCTGGTAGGCAAACTCTCCCACCAGTGGCATGTTCGCCGCGCGTCCGCCACAGCGCCACATTGCAGTGGGCCATGACCCCTTTAGCGAAGTCCAACTCCCCGAGTTCCATCAGTACTTCCTCAACAATCCCCTCGTTCACCAGACCGACCTTCTCATCGTCTGATTTCTTCAGACTGGCGAGCAACGGAAACACACGGGCCAGGGTCCCCATCGAGTTCTTGTCCGCATCGTGCATCTGGCTCAGGCCGAAGACGCAGTTGTGTGAGTACAGGACACGGTATCCGCCGATTTCATCCTTCAGGGGTAGGACCTCCAGCCTTGAACTTAATGCGATAGGCTCCTGCGATGTTGGGCCGCACGTCCATGCACGCGGCCTTCTGTTGGTCTGGGTGGCGGAACTTGAAAACCATTTCCGGATCGCCTACTGGGAAGCCGTCAACGTACGAAACGCGTCGCCGCAGGATGAAGGCATTGTTATAGAGGCGGAAGTCTGGAGTGTCGAAAAAGGTGATCTCCCTGATCTCGGGCCTTCGCCCAGCCTTGGGATCACTGACAAACCCAACCCCGACCTTCTTCGCTGTGCGCTGCATGAGTTTCACCGAACCAAAAGTTCACCACGAAACGAAACGTTCAGGCTTCAGGATGAGCTTGGCCTCAAGGTACTGGACAACATCCTGGGGATGTCTTCACTGCAGGTGGCACGGCGCAGCAAGCCGTTACCGACCCTGGCCTTTCTGTCCTTTTTGTCTTTCTTGTCCTTTTCGTCGTCTTTGAACTGCGCTTCCGCGATTGTGGGGTCTTGGCTAACTTGGGCAACTCTTGCCGCGGCACACTGGCGCTGTCAGAAGTCACAAGCCACGAGTATCGACGTACATAGCGTCTCCCACGGTCCTAAGCTTTATGCCGGAGCTGCTCAGCGCTACCCACTCTGACTCCTTCGACGCTACCGAGGGATTGCACGACTGATTGGGTGAAATAGACGCCGACCATGTCGTATCTCGTCCTGTTGCTATCAGGCGTTATCGCAACTTTGCGCCTCTTGTTCGCCAGATAAACGAAAAGAAAGCGCAAACTTGTGATTAGGCGATGTTACGCCAATTGTCCTGCGACACCAGATGAGAACCTGCCCCGCGAACTGTTCGATACGCTTTTCATTATGACGGCCGTGAGCGTAGAAGAGCGCAAGCAAGATAAACGTGCGGTAAGATATGCAGGCCCTGCGGGACGCGGAGCTCGCAGGGCTAGAGGCAAAAGATGACGAACTCACCGGCTGCAGGTTTCTCGATAGCGCAAATTAACTCGTGCTTTTACAGTCTCGCGCTGGGCACGATCTTAGGCATACTCTCGCTGCCGCAGCCAGCGCAGGCCCAGACTTACACAGTTCTCCACAGCTTCGATCTGCTCGGCACCGACGGCGCCCGGCCTTATGACGGGCTGATCTCCGATCGCCCCGGAAATCTGTACGGTACGACCGCAGCGGGAGGACGCAACCACGGTGGCACCGTCTTCAAGATGGTTCACATTGGTCAGAGCTGGATTCTAGATACGGTGTACGACTTTACAGACGGGAGCGACGGAGCCAGTCCGTCCGTTGCCGTTACCTTGGGACCCGACGGGGCCCTCTACGGCACCAACAGTGCGGGAGGCGAGTTCGGCGGCGGCGTCATCTTCAAGTTACCGGCACCTGCGCGGGCGGTAGGGGAACGGACCGAGACCTCTCTTTATGCATTCGCTTTTCAACAGAACGAATTCGGCAGCCCGCTGACGTTTGACGCCGCCGGAAATCTCTATGGCTCTGTCGCTCACTGGAGCGGCAATGACCGAGGCGCGGTGTACCAGCTTGCGCCCAACGGCAACAGCTGGACATTGAACGTGATCTACCAGTTCGCTGGCGGCAACGACGGCAGCGTGCCCAGAGGCAGCTTGGCCATCGATGCTGCCGGAAATATCTACGGCGTGACCGAGGACGACGGCCGTTACGGCTATGGGAACGTTTTCGAACTTTCTCCCTCGGGCTCTGGCTGGACGAAAATCATTCTTCACGATTTTCAGGGCGGCAACGACGGCTTGATACCTTTCGGTGGCCTAATCTTCGATCACGCCGGCAACCTGCTGGGGTCGACTGGTTCGGGCGGCCCCGGGAATGGTGGTACCGTGTTTCAGCTCTCTCCGCAACCAGGCGGCGGCTGGACGTATGCGCTAGTCTATGGATTTTCCGGACAATGGAGCGAGGGTCCCATCGGCACCCTCACGGTCGATCAGATGGGAAATATTTACGGCGCGCGAAACGACCCTGGCACGTTGGGGAACAACGGATCCATCTTCGAATTCACCTACAGCAATGGCGGCTGGAACTACATTAACCTGCACTCGTTCGCCGGTTTTGACGATGGCGCAGAGCCCAATGGGAGCCTTGTTGTCGATGGCGCCGGCAATATCTACGGAACCGCCATCGACGGCGGAGCGTATGACTACGGATTAGTTTTCGAGATTACGCCATAGTATGGGCTGGTGAAGGGGGGAATGCTTGGCTCTTCGCCGATATCTTGCCGGGATCCTCTTTCACTTGACTGGCAGTGTCGTGGGTGTAAACTCACCCGCATCGCTCCCACCAGGTACCCATTCCTCAATTCGCGTGAGTTCAGTTCCGAGTCCAGGTAGTGAAATCAACTTCGAAGTAAACGTCGATAACGCGTTTAGTCCGAACTTCAAGATGGCGGACCCGACCCCTCGTCCTCGCTATCAATTACGAGGAGGCTCTTATGAAGAGCAGCATGGCAGGCCGCACTTACCGACTGGTCCCGACCGTGCCGTGTCTACGCGAAGACGTTTCATGTTTTTCCAGCGGCCTGTTGGACGCAGTGAGCGAGCATTTCAGCGACAAAAGACTCCCCGGTCTCGGTATTAAACATTGCGTTAAACAAGTGGATCTCAGGCCAGTTCAGCTTCAGGTATCTCTTGACGAAGGCGGCGCGATCTCTGTCGATAGTGTCGACGTCCATGATTGCCTGTTCCTGGGGAGTTCCCGCAGCGATCAACCTCTGGATCTTCGACGTGCGGGAAGCATAGAGAAATACCCGAAACACATCCTGGCGATTACGAAGAAAATATTGCGAGCCCCGGCCAACGATTACGCATGGTCCACCGGAAAGTGCGTGATTGACGGCCTGTTCCGAAACGATGGCGATACGACGAGCATCCAGCAGTTCCAGACGATCGGTTGGCGGCAGTGCGCCTTCGAATGCTCCTCTAAGGAAAGACTTAAAGACGCGATAGACCGCAGGATCCCTTCTCCATTCCCGCTGCTCGACCGCCTGCGGCGTGCTATGGGTCAGCCGCGCGATTTCCTCAGTTAGTTCGTGGTCCCACAGCTTCCAACCCAGAAGTGCGGCCAGCCTGGCAGCGATCTCCGAGCCGCCACAGCCGAATTCGCGTTCGATCGATACGGCTCGAATCATCATGACATTACCTAACCGGCCGCAACCTGGCCGCCCGCTCCGGGATCATTCTTCTTCAGGAAAAACGCAAGTACAAACATCAGGGAGCAGAGAGCGCCCAAGGTCCAAAAGATATCCATATAGGACAGTGCGCCGCCTTGCCGATGCACCAATGCATAGAACCTTGCAATTGCCTGGTTGTGGGCGTCCGCAGCCCGAAGCCCAGAGTGCGCGATTTTTGCGCTCAATGCGCGGAGTGCCGAACGATAGGCAGGGGAACCGGGAATGAGGTGGCCGACGAGGATTTCCTGATGATACTGAGCCCGTCGGGCAATCATGGTGGTCACGACCGAAGTTCCGATACTGCCACCGATGTTACGCATAAAATTAATGATGCCGGAGACGCTATTGCCTTTCTCTTCCGGAACACCGATGTAACCTGCTGCCGTGATGGGGACAAATAGAAATCCAATTCCTACAACTTGGGCGACGCGCAGCCACATGGCAAAGCGGAAGCTGACGAACAAATCAATCTGGTGCGCGCAATAGAATAGTCCGATAGCAAGGCACAGCCATCCTGTCGCGATCAGCCATCTAGCTTGAATCTTCGATGTGAGCCGGCCGACGATAGGCATCATCACCAGCAAGACAACGCCGCCGCCGGATAGAACAAGGCCTGCAAGCTCTGCTGTGTAACCCATTAGCGTCTGCAGAAATTCTGGAATCAAAACCAGGGTGCTGAAGAGCATGAAGCCCATCATGAACATCATTAAGTTGGCAGCCGCGAAGTTGAAGCTCTTGAACATACGGACATCGATAATCGGCTCTTTGCGGAACCATTCCCAGATGACCAGCGAGACAAGGCACACCGTTGCGGTCACTGCCAGGGTCGTGATGAAGTGCGAGCCGAACCAATCGTCTTCCTGCCCCTTGTCCAGAAGCACCTGCAGCGAACCTACTCCCAGCGTCAACATGGATATTCCGATGTAGTCCACCCGGATACCCCCACGCTTTAAGTGACGTAGGAACGGTGGATCTTCGACCAGAGCATGAGTCAAATAAAGAGCGAGGAGGACCACCGGGAGCGTGATGAAAAATATCCAGCGCCAGGAGTAGTTGTCAGTAATCCAGCCTCCGAGCATAGGCCCAACAGTAGGGGCGAGAACCGCAGTAATGCCATAGACAGCAAACGCCTGGCCGCGCTGCTCTGGAGGAAAGGTATCGTTGAGAATGGCTTGTGCCATCGGTTGCAGTCCCCCGCCGCCGATGCCTTGCACCGCTCGAAAGAACAGCAATAGCGGCAGACTAGGCGCTAAGCCGCAAAGCAAGGAACTCGCCGTGAAAATAGCAAGCGACATCATGAAATACCGCTTGCGGCCAATCACTTCCGCCAGCCATCCGCTGATGGGTAGCACGATTGCGTTGGCGGCGAGATACGATGTGAGTACCCACGTGCTGTCGTCGTAGCTGGCGCCCAGGCCTCCGGCGATGTAAGGCAACGCAACGTTGGCAACGCTGGTGTCCAGGACTTCGATAAACGCTGCCATCGACACGGTGGCGGCAATCGCCCAAGGATTGACCTTTGGGCGCCAGATGACCTGTTCCGATGGAAGCGTCAGCGACGCGGTGCTCATCGCAAGTAAACCTTGGCCTCGACGTTCATTCCGGGGCGAAGCTGATGGTCGCGATTTTCGCCTGGCTCGAGAACGATCTTTACGGGAACACGCTGAACGATTTTCACGTAGTTGCCGGTTGCGTTTTCCGGTGGCAGCAAGCTGAAGATGGGCCCCGTTCCCCCCGCAATGCTGTCCACATGACCGTGGTATGTGCGGCCGTTCGCGTCGAGGACGACTTCCGCTTTCTGCCCCACCCTCATGTGTTTGAGTTGGGTCTCTTTGAAGTTTGCCGTAATCCACACTTGATCCAGCGGCACCACCGTGAGCATTTGTTCGCCGGGGTCCACATTCAACCCCACAACCACACTCTTGGTCACCTCACCGCTAACCGGCGCTAAGACTTTGGTGTATCCCAAGTTGAGTTCGGCCTGTTCGAGCTCCGCCCTCTTCTGCCCTATATCGGCTACCGCTGAAAGCGCGCGAGCGTGCGTGGACGCTACCCGCTGCGGTCCCGCCCGGGCGGATTCATTGCGCGCGATGGCTTCGATGAGCCGGCTGCGCGCCTGCGCGACATTTTGTTCAGCTGTGGCCTCGTCCGCTTTGGCAGCGGTTACGGCGGCGGTGTCCGTTTGTGCTGCAGCTACCGCGTAGTCGTAAGTTTGCTTAGGTACTTCGTCCTTGGCCAGCAGAAGGTGATAACGCTGAACGTCGTCCTGCGCCTTCACGTTTTGCGCCTCGGCTTCCAGAATGCGTGCCTGTGCGGCGGCAACTTGCTTTTCGCCGGCGGTGATCGCGGCTTTGGCGTTTTCGATGTCGGAGGATGTGAACTTCAATTGGCTGGCGGTGTCGACCGAGCTGATGGGCACATCGATGTTGAGGGCACGAGCGGAGGCCTCCGCGGTTTCGAGGTCCGCCTGCGCCTTGGCCACCGCGACTTGATAGTCTTTTGGATCGATCTCTACCAGCGTGGCGCCTTCCTGCACATACTGGTTGTCTCCCACGTGCACCGCTTGCACGTAGCCGGAAATCCGCGCGCTCACCGGATAGAGGTGAACATCGACTTGCGCATCGTCGGTGCTCTCGAAACCCGAGAAGTAGACCCACAGAAAGATGCCAACGACAAGAACTACCACCACGGCAGCGCCGATAATCCAGCGCGTGTGGGAACGCCGTCTTGGATACACCACGGGCGACGTCGTGTTGGGACTTGCCATCGCGCTGCTAGGTGTCGAGGACGATGAACTTTCCGGACTCTTCGTCGTCTCCTGGTCGGGCATTCTATTGTCCTTTCAAATACAGCGCGTAGTTCGATTCCGCGAAACCGACGGCTCGCGCCAGAGAAATTTTTGCGGTGTTATAGCGGTAAAGGCTGGCGATATAAGCGTCGTTCGCATCGGCGAGAGATTCCTGCGCCTGAACGACCTCGATGTTGTCCGTCACTCCCGAGGAGAAGCGGTCACGTGATTGCTGCAGGGTCTCGGTAGCGAGGCGAACGGCATTTTTCTCAACGGCGACTTCCTGGGCGGTATCTTGCAAGTCGAGAAAGGCGTCACGAACCTGTTGGTCAATGCTGGCGCGGAGATCTTCCAGTCGTTGCCTGGCCCTGGCCAGAAGGGAATCGGCGACAAGATTATCTCCGTGAACCCTGCCTCCCTGGAAGATCGGGATTCGGAGCACCCCGGCTGCGTTTACGGTGCCATGACTTGACGCGGGATTGGTGCCGAGGTCCCCGTAATCCACGACGGCCGATACTTCCGGGTAACGCTCGGCCATAGCAGCCTTCTTTTGCAACTCAGCGGAACGGACCTGCTCGGTTAGGCTTTTAAAGTCGGCGCGAGAGTTGTACGCCTGCTGCAATGCTTGGTCGAGGGTAGAAGTCGCAAGCGGCTGATAAGCAACCTCCGTGGTTAGGTCGAACCCCTGACCGGCTGGAAGTCCAATGGCCCGCGCCAGAACCAATTTCTGCTTAGCCAAACTATTCCGCGCGAGGATCAATCTTTGTTCGCGTGCTTGCAGCTCGACATCGGACCTCAGAACGTCAACCGCAGCTGCAAGCCCGGCTTTCTTCTGATCGGTCGTCTGATCGAAGAGGACCTTCGCAGTGTCGCGCTGAGCTAAAGCGGAGGCGACCTGCGACTGATCGGCAATGACCAGCAGATAATTCGACACGACCACTAGAACAATTAGTTCGCGGGCATTCTTGTAACTGTATTGCGCCGATTTGACTTGCGCCGAGGAAGACCGTGTGCGCTCAATGGATTCCCAGTTGAAAACTGATTGATCAAGATAAGCGCGCGTGTCGAAAACTCCAAAAGGGCCGAGGATGGCGGGATGGCCGGGAACAATGATCCCTATTTCTGTCTTGGTATCAACTTGCCGAACGCCGAAACTAGTGGCAGTGGTCAGATTCGGCAGTAGTGCGCTGAGCGCCTGCCACCGTTCGCCTTGCGCGCCGGAGACTGCGTCGCTGGAAAGTAGTCCTCCAAGATTTTGTCGCAGACCACGAGCTACGGCGTCTTCGAGTGAAAGTTGTAACGGCGTTGAGCTTGCCGTGCCGATGGGAACCCCACCCAGGTAGGAACTCTGCTGCTGAATAGCTGAGGTGTAAGAATCCTGAGCCACGAAGGTAGCGGCGCCGTAGGAAATCGATGGTTGGGTCGCTGCATTTGATACGGACTGTCCGTAAAGGGGAACTCCTGAGAACAAAGCCAGGGAGAGTGCGAGCAGCATACTGGGGAGCCTCGCACGATCGGCAGTCGTCTTCAGAGTCACAAAATTCACGATGCCTTCTCAGCCTCCTAAACAACGGGTCCTCGCAAGCATGGGCTGCGATTTCGCTTTCATATTCACTTAGCTGGTGTAAGGAAACCGCCGACTCCTGTTGTCACTACCGGATTCAGCCGTTGTCTAGTCTGAATGCGATTAATTTCGTTAAACGCGTCTTCAGGAAGAGTGGAGATGTTGAAGTTTTCCTTAGCACGTGCCGCAGTCTTAGGTGTGGTAAGTACAGCCGTGCCGCGCTGCACCGCCCACGCCAGCAAAACCTGTGCCGGGGTCTTTGCAACTCGCGCGGCGATGGCCGAAATAACCGGATCTTCGAGCAGCCCCGGTTTCACCCCATGGCCCAGCGGGGCGAAGGCCAGAAAAACAATGCCTTTTTGCTTGCAAAATTCCAGAAGCTCCGTTTCCGGCAGATAAGGATGGGACTCCACTTCGATAACCGCTGGCTTGATCCTCGCGGACTCATAGATTGGCACGAGTTCCTTCAAGGTGATATCCGATAGTCCGATGGCCCGGCACTTGCCGTGGTCAACCAGACTTTCCATGGCGCGCCAGGTGTCGAGCAACGTCACCCCGTTGTCGTAGATGACATTGCCGTCTTGATCTCGCGGCTCCTGTTCGCCTCCCGGTTGAAACGCAAACGGGGTGTGCATGAGGTATAGATCCAGATACTCCAGCCCGAGCCGGTTCAGACTGGCCTCGAAAGCGGGTCCCACGCGCTCCGGCCGATGGTTGGTGTTCCACAACTTCGTGGTAACGAAGATGTCTTCCCGTGCGATCCGGCCAGCGGCCATTCCTGCCTGCAACGCCCCGCCTACCTCCCGCTCGTTCCCATATCGCTCCGCGCAATCGATGTGTCGAAAGCCGGCTTCCAGTGCGTCTCGGGTGGCAGTGATGGTTTCGGCAGCATCGGGGATCAGCGTGCCAAAGCCGAGTGCGGGCATATGGCCGCGTCCGTCGTTGAGCGGCATTCTCGTCAGCCGAAGATCAGAAGATTCCGTCATGGGGACACCTCCGTGTTCAGGCATGGTTAATGCCGTCTGAGGCCGGACGGACCGCTGCCCTGGCTATGATCCGCACGATTTCGTTTGCAGTGGACATCGATCCGGATTGTCGACGGGGCGCATCGATCGAACCGCTCGTCTCATGGCCGCAGGCCGATGCAGCGATTAAGCCATGGGAAAGGCGGCGAATCTATTGGACAAAGGTATCGACCGATACCTTCGTATAGAGATCGAACAGTCAAGTCAAAGCAGGAAAACCGACGATTCGGATGGGAAGGATGCCGAATGTAGTATGGGGACTACTAGACATAAAATAGTCGCGCTATAGCGAAGAAGCTGATGGGACAGAATATTTACTTGATTGCAGCAGGTGAGGCGGCGGATGCTTGTGCACGATGAAGCTTGGCGGCCATTCTTACCAGTTCGGGGAGCGAATCGGCTTTCATCTTATGCATCACCTGCCCGCGATGTGCCTTTACCGTGATCTCGCTGATGCCGAGTTCACCGCCAACCTGCTTGTTCAACAGGCCCGAGACAACCAACGCCATAACCTGCCGTTCGCGGGGAGTCAGCGAGTCGTACCGGTCTCGGAGCGTCTGCATCTCCGTGTCATGAGAGAGGGCTAGCCGGCTTCGCTCCAGGGCTTGCCGGACGGCGGTCAACAAAACTTCGTCATTGAAGGGTTTCGTCAGGAACTCGACGGCACCTGCCTTCATGGCTTGGACTGATTTCGGTATATCGCCGTAACCGGTAATGAAGATGATGGGCAGATCGGTCCGTTCCACCACAATCCGCTTCTGCAATTCGAGGCCGTCCAGTCCAGGAAGTGAAAGGTCGAGTATGAGACAGCTTGGAACGAGGGCTCGTGGCCTATCGAGGAATTCGCCTGCGGACGCAAAGGTTTCCGGCTGCCAGCCTTGGGTTTGGATAAGCAGTTCCAGAGACTCGCGCACAGAGATGTCGTCATCAACGATGAATACGATGGGCATGGTAGCCGACATAGATAATGCCCCCATTTCGTAACCAGTGCTGCACGCTGAATTCATGGTATTCGCCTGGAGATGAAACAGGCGAAACCATTAAATGGCCTGCATTGCAGTCTTAATTGCGGCAAGCAGAGCTGCATCACTGAATGGTTTCAGCAGAAACCCCGCTGCGCCCTGCTTTACCAGGCGAGCTCGAAGGGATTCGTCTCTTTGACCCGTGATGAATACGACAGGGATCTCATATCCGCGATGCTTTAGTTCCTGGTAGAGCTCCGGTCCACTCATGCCCGGCATAGCGATGTCGAGAATCAGACATCCGATCTCATCGATGCAATCGGACGAGAGAAACTCTTCCGCCGACGAAAACACTTGAGCGGCAAAGCCGAATTCTCCAAGCAGGTCAGGCAACGACTCGCGTACCGACTCATCGTCATCAACAACGCATAGAAGCGGGCGTTCGTCCCCGCCTCTGCCCTTAGGGGACTCCATCACGAAACAATGCGACATTCCGTGGGGGACGTCCATTGTACTTTGGTATTGCTTGTGCCCCGAACACGAGCAGCGGACAGGGCTACGCCGCGTCCGTTGATGTCTCACCCCTGTCGATATGAGTTTCAGCGTCAGCCAAATCCTTGAGAGTACATGGGATGACAAACGAAAATGTTGCTCCGGGACCCTCATTCGGTGTCGCCCAGAGACGTCCATGGTGAGCCTCAATAATGGAGCGGCTGATGAACAATCCGATTCCCATACCGTCGGTCTTGTTCGTATAGAACGGCTCGAAAATCTTGTCGGCGGTTTCGGCTGCAAAACCAATCCCCGAATCTTTCACGCTTAACCGGACCCGATTCCCCGGATCTCGTTCAGATCGGACGAGCAACTCTCTCGGGCGATCGTCAATTGTGCTCATTGCGTCTTCCGCATTTCGAAGCAGGTTCAGGATGACTTGCTGAAGCTGGATACGGTCTCCAACGACCAGCGGGAGGTCATCCGCCAGTTCATACCGCAGAGTCACCCCGCTTCGCTGAAGCTCACTTAACGTTAATGCCGTGACCTCCCGAGCCGCTTCGTTCAGGTCCATCGCTTCAAGCGACGGCTCCTTCTTGTTATAGAGCGTCCGCAATCGTGCGATCACGTCTGAGACGCGGTTGCCATCACGAAGCGTGCGCCGGACCGTTTCCAGGGCACCATCGACATTAGGGCGATCCGCGGCAAGCATTCGCATGCAGGTGCTGGCATTGGTGATTATTCCCGAGAGAGGTTGGTTGATCTCGTGTGCGATTGATGCGGTCAGCACTCCGAGGCTTGTGATACTCGCCACCTTGGCGAGTTCCGATCTCGCCCTCGCCAGAGCTTCCTCCGACAGTTTTCGTTGCGTTACGTCTTCGGAGATCGCCATCAGGAATCGCGGCACTCGCTCGGTGCCCGGCACGACCGAGACGTTCTCCCGTACCCAAACTGGTTGCCCATCCTTACGGCGATACTGCTTCTCGATTTCAAACTGCTGGCGCTTTCGGTCGAGTAGTTCGCCGATCAGTATTCGGCAATCTTCGATACTCTCTTCGTGCGTGATTTCAAGGAAAGTAAGTTGCTGTAATCCATCCTCGGGGTAACCCAGCATTCGCTGATAGACGAGATTGGTTGCGATGAACCGGCCATTCAGGTCGGTAAGGGCGACGCCGACGGCGGAGTTCTCAAAGACGGACCGCCACCGCTCCTCGCTGCGCAGGACTTGCGCATGGGCCAGACGTAGAGCGTCTTCGTTTCGTTTGCGTTCGCTGATATCGCGAAGGTGGCCGGTGAAGGCGGGAGAGCCATCTTGTGGGATGCGCGTGATTGTGATCTCGACAGGAATTTCCCTTCCGTCAGCACAGAGTGCGGACATTTCAAGCCGCCGGCCCAATACACTGGAGTCGCCCGTAGCCAGGTAGCGAGCAAATCCCGTGCGGTGTTTCTCGCGCAGCGAAGGTGGGATGATGACATCGGCCAGAGGCCTGCCCAGCACTTCGCTCCGACGATAGCCGAAGGTTTGTTCCGCCGCCGGATTGAATTCGGTAACCCGCCCTTCGTGGTCAATGGCTACAACGCAATCGGGTGACGAATCCAGGATCGCTGCTTTATGCACTTCGCTACGCTTCAGTTCCTGCTCTCCGTGACGGAGCCGTTCTTCGGTTAGCTTCCGTTCAACAATTTCCTTTCTCAGTTCTTCGTTGGCCGCAGCAAGTTCCGCGGTCCGCTCTGCAACCCGTCGATCAAGTTCATGGGCGATTCGTTTCTGTTCGGCCAGCAGTCTCGCTTCCTGGAGCCCGATCGATGCCTGATTCGCCGCTACGCTCAGAAGAAGGCTGTCAGTTTGCCCAGGAAAATCGGGCCGGTCAGAGCCTACTGCGATCATCCCGCTCTCCCCGTGTACTCCCAGTGGTACGGGGAAGATCGAAATGTCTCCGTCGCCAAATCGATACCGGATCGCCGGGGGCGACTTCTGGCCATCGACTCCGAACCATCGACTGAGCGCCAAGCTGATGTCTGGCGGGGTAATTCCCAGTTTGCTGGAGTCAGAGATTCGGACGATCTCCAGCAACCGGGCATCTACCGGGTCTTTCAATCGGGCACAGATGAAGTCTAGATTAAGCATGCGGAGCAACGCGTCGAGCAGGATCTGAACAATCTGCGAGGGCTCGTTGCCGCTCCAAACGGCGGGCAGAGCCAGCAGACTGACCAAATCATTAATGCAGCGCTGAAGGCGCCTGACCTCCTGAGCCGGATCTTCGACTTGCTCATTCATCTTTCAGGCAGTGGCAGGAGTATTGCTCCGCTGGGCCCGACGTTGACGAAATTCACGCAGGAATTCGTCCGGGGCGACAAAGAAAGGATTCCGTTGAAGGGTGCCGCCGATGATGACCATTGGATGGGTCCGCATGATGTCAATCACCGCGTCGCCCCCGAATTTGCCGAGATGGTAGGTGCAGACGACGGCATCATCGTGGCGGCGCCATACTTCGTTTACCCGTGATTCGAATTCAATGACATCGTCGACGTGCGAGCGATCCTCAACCGCCCAGTCCATACGACAACAAATGCGACTCAGCGGAAACGCTCCCTTGGCGTTATCGCTGGCCAGCTGCTCGAATGCCGCAATCATGCGATCCGGATCGAAATGGCCATCCGGAAGATACGTCTCGACGTTGGTGCGAAGCTCCAACTGCCCACTCTGCAGGGCGATGTTCGGATCGATACCCGCCTGGTTCATGCGTTGCAGGTGACTCTGACGCTGGTTGGGATTTACGACGTGAATCGCCTTGTGGCCGCACCGGAACCCGTCTCTTATAAAGGGGAGTAAAACCCGATATTCTTCCTCGTCGCTATTGAAGAAGGCGCAGACGTGACGAGTCTCGTCAAGCAACGAGCCAGCAAAAGGAATCGGAGCAGAGGCCCTGTTCATGGCGTATCCCCCACTTGGATATTGAGCGGCGACCCGTTGGCATCAAGGATGCATGATCCTGCCAGCAATGTCCAACCAACACTTTGGTATCTGGCGATACGTTTGTCTAATAGAAGCTAATTTCCGCGTGATGTACTAATGATCGCTGTGCATGCCCGGTGAATGTAGCTTCGCCCATCAGCAATTGATGGAGGAGACAAATGAACGATCGCGAATCATTTTCCGATTCAAGCTATATAAATCAGACATATCTGGCAGAGCGAGAGCTCTCCGCATTTATTGGCGCGGTTACGAAATTGTTCGGCCCGGAGCAGGCCCAGGCTTCGACGAGGGATTGGCTCGAGGAGGCGGAACTCATGGACAACCCATCTCGATCGACGCCCAGGGATTGGCGCGCGGTTACGATTGCGGCCTCGGCCCGATTGGCAAGCCGGATCGACGCGCGCAGTATCGTCAGAGATCTCTGAAAAAACGCAGTAACCCCAAAGTATCGGCAATACCTTCGTCCAATTGTTTTCGTGTCCACGTTTCTGGCTCAATAGCCACGGCGCAGTGAATCCAGACTGATTCAGATACGTCTGACAAAATTGGATTCTTGCTCGAAACTCAAAGAACGATGGAAATGTCTTGTGCATCGATAGAGCCGGAGTGGCTCAAGGAGAAAGAATTATGGCGACTGCAACCATCACTCGTCCCCCTTTGCCTCCGTTCACACGTGAGAGCGCGATTCAAAAGGTCCGTCTGGCCGAAGATGCCTGGAACTCTCGCGACGCGGCGAAAGTAGCCCTGGGGTATGCCGTGGACTCGCGGTGGAGAAACCGCTCCGAGTTTGTGAACGGACGAACCGACATCATTGCTTTTCTCACTCGCAAGTGGGTCAAGGAGTTAGACTACCGGCTCATCAAAGAGCTGTGGGCGTTCACCGGCAACCGCATCGCGGTGCGCTTCGCTTACGAGTGTCACGACGACTCGGGCCACTGGTATCGCTCCTATGGCAATGAGAACTGGGAGTTCAACGAGGATGGACTCATGGCCTTTCGCCATGCCTCGATCAACGATCTCCCCATCGCGGAGTCGGATCGCAAATATCACTGGCCGCTCGGACGACGTCCCGACGACCATCCCGGGTTGAGCGACTTGGGGCTCTAGTTGTCTTCATGCGCCGGCCTGGGATGCCGAACTGGCGGACCAAGGGTTATGTCTGTCGGACAAGAAAGCCCAATCTCAGGGGAGCATCGGGCGGTATTGGTACGTGCTTGGTCGAGACCTGTCTGAAAGCAACTGCTCAGCGGCCGGCAGACTTTGTCGGTTTGCGTTGTGAATCCGAAGAGTCCTGATGGAGAAGCCGACTCCCAGGCGCTCGTAGGTTGAAGCCAGCAGCTCGGCCGCCTTACTCAGGTTTCGCTCGGCTAGCGCGACGATCGAAGGACCCGAGCCGCTGAGAAAAACACCGAGCAAATCCGGATGTTGCAGCGTGAGCAGTTCTTTCAGTCCGGGAACAATGCTTTGCCGGGCCGGTTGATGAAGACGGTCGCTCAGCGCGTGCTTCAGCATCGAGACATCTCGTTGCTGAAGCGAATGTAACAGCAGCGCCACTCTTTGTAGGTTGTAGACAGCGTCCGAGAGTGGAACTGAGGCCGGCAAAGCCGCCCTCGAATGCTTGGTGCCGAGACACTGGTTCGGAGTTAACACGATGAAGCGAATTGACGCCGGCCACGAGAAGGTTCCCGCATGCACCGAACCATCGCCCAGCTGACAGCTCGCCGTCAGACCTCCAAGCAGTGCAGCGCTGGCGTTGTCAGGGTGTCCTTCCAGCGCACAAGCTGCATTGAGCATCGCCTGCTCCGGCACCGGCCCGGCTATCGCGTCGTATAGTCGCAGGCCCGCAATGGTCGCGGCTGCACTGCTACCCAGTCCTGCGCCCATCGGTACGTCGCTGTCCACTTCAATCGACAAGGATGGCAAGCTCTCCAGCCCCTGTGCGGCCAGCTGCCGGTATCCCCGCTCGATTAAGTTTTCGCCGCGAGGCGGTTCGCCCACAAAGTTGAACTTCAATTCCCCTTTGCCTGGGACGACCGTCGCTTTTACGTGCAGATAGAGTTGCACTGCGACCGCAAGCGTATCGAAGCCAGGCCCGAGATTGGCGATCGAGGCTGGTACCTTGATTTCGATTTGTTGAGCACGCGATCCAATATCGTTCATGCGCGAGCCTCTCCTGCCAGTGCAACTTCCGGTTGCGACTTCAGAATGAAGTCGGTGTCTTTCAAGGCGTGGCCGGTAAGAATGGCGACGACGGAGGCGTCACGGTCAATCTTTCCTTGCCACGATAGCTTGCGCAGCGCCGCAAGTGTGGTGGCCGACGCCGGCTCGCATCCGATGCCGTCGCGGCCGATCATCGCCTTGGCTTCGGCAATCTCCAGATCGCTGACATCCGTCACGAAACCGTCCGTGTGCTGCAAGGCCCGCAATGCTTTTTTCCACGACCGCGGATTGCCTATGCGAATCGCAGTTGCCGATGTCTCTGGATTCTCCACCGGCTGCAACTCCGTGGTTCCGTTCCGCCACATCCGCGCCAGCGGATTCGCCCCCTCGGCCTGAACGATGATCATCTTCGGGACCCTGTCTAAGAATCCGGCAGCCTGAAGTTCGATCAGGGCTTTGCCGAATGCCGAGCTGTTGCCGAGATTGCCGCCCGGAACCACCACATAATCCGGGGCACGCCAGTCAAGCTGTTCCAGCATCTCGAACATCACTGTCTTCTGACCTTCAAGACGAAATGGGTTGATCGAATTCAGGAAGTACAACTCGCTGTTGCTGTCGGCGAGAAGGCGATTCAGGGCGGTATCGAAGCTCCCTTCGATCTGTACCACCTCGGCGCCGAAATCCAGGGCTTGTGCAAGCTTATTGGTCGAGACCTGTCCCGCTGGCAGATATACCTTCGCGCTAAGTCCGGCGCGAGCGGCATAGGCGGCGAGTGAGGCGGCGGTATTTCCCGTCGACGCGCAGCCCACCGACCTCGCGCCCACAAAGACCGCTTCGGTCACCCCAACGGTCATGCCCAGGTCTTTGAAGCAGGCGGTAGGATTCCACCCCAGGTGCTTGAACTGCAGGTTGCGCAGTCCTGCCCAATCCGCCGTCTTACGACCGCGAACCAGTGGAGTATTGCCTTCTCCCAGCGTCACCACCTCGTCGTAGCAATCGGGCAGGAACTCGCGAAAACGCCACACACCGCTCGCATTGCGGGGATCGTACGAAGTCCGTCGCGCCAGCCAGGTGCGTTTCAGATTGGAAGGGATGTCAGTTGTCGGGCCTACATCGACATCCAGCAGTTCACCGCACGCCGGGCACGCCAGAGCCCGCTCGTGAAGATCGAGAGTGGCGCCACAACCGGTATCGCTACAGCGTAAATGCATGAGTTCTCCTAGCCGACAATGGGCATGGTGAGCGGCGGCTCCACCAGGAAGCCGCATCCCTCAATGTCAGACATTGCCGCATCAAGTTCACGCTGCCGGCACCGCTCTACGGTGATGACGAACGGCAACGCCGACTTCGCATAATCGGGCTTTTGCAGCACGGCGTCGACGTTGATCCGGTGACGGCACAGCGCGCCCGACAGTACGGCGAGAATTCCTGGCCGGTCGCGCACGATAAAACGTAAATAGTGTCGCGAAGCGTTGTCGTCAACCACCGGGCACGGAACCCCAAGCGACTGCTGCACACTTACGGCGCCGTTTCTGCGGTGACGCGCTGCCTGCAACAGGTCGGAGACCACAGCAACCGCCGTGGGATCTCCGCCCGCTCCGTGCCCCCCGAAACTGGTTTCGCCGCCGAACTCTCCCGTGGTTACCACCAGGTTCTGGCTGTCGGACACGTGCGCCAGGGGCGAGTCGCGAGTCACAAGCGCAGGTCCCACATTGAGGGATAGAGCTCCCTCCAGCAATTCGGCCAGCGCTACCTGCCGGACCGTGCAATCGAGCTCCCGGGCGTAGGCAAAGTCCACAGCACCGATGCGACGAATCGAGCGGCATACGACCTGCCGGGGCGACACCTCAATGCCGAACGCTACCCGCGCGAGAATCGCCAGCTTGGCGCCGGCGTCGAGGCCGTCAACGTCTTCGGTCGGATCCGCTTCCGCGAATCCCATTCTTTGCGCTTCGGCCAATGCGTTATCGAACGAAGCGCCCTGTTCCATACGGGTAAAGATGTAGTTGCAGGTTCCATTGAGGATGCCCCGGATGCGAGTCAGCCTGTCGCCCGCCAGGCCATCGTGGAGCGCAGAAAGCACGGGAATGCCGCCGGCCACACAGGCTCCAAATCCCAGGTGCTGGCCGTTGTCGCCGGCGAGCTTCAGCAACTCCGGCCCGGAGTGCGCCATCAGTTGCTTGTTGGCGGTCACCACCGATTTTCCTGCTTCGAGCGCGCGTCGAACTAAGTCATGGGCGGCGTCGACTCCTCCAATCAGTTCCACCACCACATCCACATCCGAACTCAACACTTCGTCGAAGCTGTCGGTCCATTGCACTTCCGCCCGCACCCAGTCGGCTTTCTTGCGCCCAACTGCGCGGTTGCATATATGCGTCAACCGCAGCGGCGACTGGGCTTGCGACTGCAGCAGGCGTGCGACGGAGCTCCCGACAGTGCCGAATCCCACTAACCCGACCCGGCAACTCGTCGTGGCCACACTGTCGATATGTTCGAACTGACAAAGTACGGTTGCCATTAGTCAACCTCCCCATGCGAAGGAATTCGGTCTGGATACGGTTGCGTCGGAAGAGCGGGCGCAAGCGCTGGACGACTGGTGGATGCGGTGGTCGATTCCGATTCAAAGAAACGGCGATGAAGCTGCCGGACCGCTTCAGGCGCGTCGCGGTCTTCAATCACGAATCCAACATTGATCTCGGAGGCGCCCTGCGAAATCATGTGGACATTGATGCCGGCAGCAGCGATGGTTTCGAAGACGCGCGCGGCGATGCCGACCCGACCGCGAATGTCCTTACCAACCAGGCATACGATGGCTTTGTGGTCTTCTGCCTCAACCTCGCCAAGTTTCCTGAGATCACACAGCAGTGGATCTAGATTGCGAGAGCGCTGAAGCGCGATTGAGACACCGACTTCGGAGGTCGACACCAGATCCGCCGCGCTGCCGTGGCGCTCCAGAATCTCAAAAACTCCTCGCAAGAATCCGTTCGTTCCCAGCATGCGCGGCGAGCGAACGTTGATGGCCAACACGTCTCGCTTTGCGGCGATCGCTCGAAACGTGGTTCGGCTGCGGGGCGCGCCAACGCAGATGCACGTGCCGGCGCCGTTTGGGTTGCGCGAGTTCAGTACCAGAACGGGGATGCTGTGCCGGATGGCAGGAATCAGCGTCGCCGGATGCAGTACCTTTGCGCCAAAGTAGGCCAACTCGGCTGCCTCATCGAAGCTGATGACATCGATGGGCTGCGCCTCGGGACACATCCGCGGATCGGTGGTCATGATTCCTTCAACGTCCGTCCAAATCTCGATGCGGTCCACATTCAGGGCAGCTCCAATGACCGACGCCGACAGGTCGGAGCCGCCACGGCCTAGCGTCGTAGGCACGCCATCGCCGGTTGCCCCAATAAACCCGCCGATGACTGGAACCGCGCCCATCGCCAGCAGTGGGGAAAGCTGTGCGCGCAGCCGTGCGGAGCTGCGCTCAACGTCGGGTATTGCACAGGTGTGATTTGCATCCGTGACCATGCATTCGCGGGCATCGACCCACACCGCGCCGAGTTCAAGCGCGTTGAACCCATCGGCAACGATGCGGCTGGAAAGTAGCTCGCCAACACCGAGGACCAGGTCCGCGGTGCTCGGGGCGACCCCGCCGCAGGCGTGAATGTCGCGCAGATTCTTTTCGACGGAATCGAGCAGTGAGCGCGAAGCCGTCGCCGTCGCTGACCCGGCATGTTCTCCGACCAGTCGCTCCAGAACCTGCTGGTGACGGCAGCGCAGTTCTTGCAAGCCTCTGAAGGCGTCTTCCAGCCGATCGCAGGCCGCCAGGCGCAACATTTCGGCCAAGGCGTCCGTCACTCCCGCTAATGCGCTTACCACGACGATCGGCTGCTCACGCAAGCGCTCGCTTACACAGTGCGCCGCTCGCTTAATCGCCGACTCGTCCTGTACCGAAGTACCACCAAACTTCATTACGATCATGTCCAGCTCCCGATGTTCTTTCGCGCAAAACAAAAAACCCACCGCGTTGGCGGTGGGTAGATTCCGAATTCTTGAATGCTGCTTAAGAAGAATTGCGTTTCATCCCGCCGCCCAGTTGTGTGGAGCGTGTGCTTGTGCGCACACGTGTGCCTCGTGTTGTTGTGAACACCTGCGACGATTGCGGGGGGGAGAACTTCATACGATTGGCGTACTGTAGTCTAATTTCATCGGCTTCGTCAAGAAGACTTCTGCAAATCTTCCGTCTTGATCAACCGGCCTTCCCGAAACGAATAGCACGGTTATGCGCTCGCTTCCAACGCCAGAAGGTCCTCGATTCTGATCGGCAACTTGCGCACGCGCACACCTGTGGCGTGATAAGTGGCCGAAGTCAGCGCCGAAGCTACACCCGTCAGTCCAATCTCGCCGATACCGCGCGCGCCGTACTCGTTGATCACCGGGTCCGGATAATCCAACAAGACAACGTCGATGTCAGGGATGTCCTTGTTCGTCGGCACAAGATAATCAGCGTAGCTGCTGTTTACCGGGTGGGCGTTGCGTACGTCATACACGGTTTCTTCGAACAAGCCCATTCCAATACCCATCACCACGCCGCCGAGAATCTGGCTGCGGCCCGTCTTCGCATTGATGATGCGTCCGCCGTCCATGACCGTCACCCATCGCGTTATGCGCAGCCGCGCGATACCGGGATCGATCTCGATTTCGCAGAAGTGCGCCCCGAACGAGTGAATAGAGTATTTCTTTGCTTCCTCGGGCGCCTCGGTGCGTGCCGTGGCGTCTACAGAGGAGAGTTTGCGCAGCGCCAGGATCTCCTGAAAAGGAACTCCTGAGCCGGGCGACTTGTCTTCGGTGTAGATGCGACCGTCGGCGACCTTCAAAGTCTTGACGTCGGCGTTCTGAAATGGCGACTTCTCGGTCTTGGTCGCAACCGCGAACAGCGTCTGCTGTGCTTGTTTGGCGGCTTTGACGATCGCGGGCAACACGGTCGCGGTGGCTGCTGATCCGCCTGAGGTCGGGCCCGGAGGCAAGTCACTGTCGCCCAGGTCCACGTGAATCTTGCCCATCGGAATGCCGGTCTGGTCGGCTACAACTTGCGCGAAGATGGTGTAGGTTCCGGTACCGATATCCTGGCACGCACAGGAGACGCGCGCGGTTCCATCCACCAGCAGGCGCACCCGGACATCAGCATGGCTACGATTGCCCGGCCACGTCGCAGTACCCATGCCCCAACCGAGGATCTTGTCGCCGTTCCGCATCGAGCCGACTTTAGGATTGCGCTTGCTCCAGCCAAAACGCTGCGCGCCCTGTTCGTAGCATTCGCGCAGGTGCTTGCTCGACCACGGACGATCGGAGCTCTCATCGCGCTCGGCATAATTCTTCAGGCGAAACTCAAGCGGATCCATGTTGAGCGCGATGGCCAGCTCGTCCATTGCCGATTCCAGCGCGAACAGCCCCGGCGTCGTGCCCGGGCCGCGCATCGGCGTCGGCGTTCCGTAATTCAGGCGTACCAGGTGCTGGACAGTGGATACGTTTGGGCAACTGTACATGATGGGCGTGGGGTCGGTGCAGCGCTCGACGTAATCATCGACCATCGAGGTTTCCTGCAAAACGTCCTGCATGGTTGCGATCAGCTTGCCATCCTGCGAAGCGGCCAGGCGCATGCGCTGCCGGCTGGTGGGACGATGTCCAACCGTCGTGAACATGAGGCTACGCGGCACCGTGACCTTCACCGGACGTCCAACGTGGCGCGCTCCCGCGGCAGCCATCAGCGATTGCGGCCAGGGAAACAGCTTGCACCCATATCCGGCCCCAACGAACGGCGAGATGATATGCACCGATTCCAGCGGCATATCCAGCATCTGGCACAGCGTGTTGTGATGATTCACTACGCCCTGCGTCGTCTCGTACAGCGTGAGCTTGTCCTTCGCCTCATTCCACACCGCGATAGTGGCGTGCATCTCCATCGGATTGTGGGTCTCGACCGGTGTGACGTAGGTCTGATCGATCTTCACCGGCGCCTGCGCGTACGCGCTCTCCGCAGTACCGCGCGAATAGTTCATCGCGGGCTTTTGCTCGGGGGTGGCGGCTTCCATCTGCACTAGTGGCTTCTGGGTCTCATACTCGACGCGCACCGCGTAGGCTGCGGCCTGGGCCTGCTCGAAGGTCTCGGCCACGACCAGCGCAATGTACTGGCCGTAGTAATAAACGTTGTCGTCTTCGAACGGAGGCCGGGTCTCGCCGGCACGGATCATCTGCTCGAATCCCTGCGCCGGGCGGTACATGGGCTCGATATTGCCGTGATGAACGATGCCCAGGAAGCCGGGCATTTTCTCGGCAGCGCTCGAGTCGATGCGTGTGACGCGCCCGCTGCCGATGGTACTGGTGACAGGAACGCCGTAGGCGACATTCGCGATCGCGTGCTCGGAGCCATAAGGCGCGGCGCCGGTAACTTTCAGCTTGCCATCAATGCGCGAAATCGATTCACCAATAACGGAAGTTGCCATCTCTCATCTCCGACTAGGGGCAATGTTCATGGTCCGACGGGCAATCAGCTCGGTTGGGTGACGACGGTCAAGGCGCGCGTGAGGCAAAGCTGCCCCAGCTTTACTTTGAACGCGTTGTCATGCAGGGGACGCGCACCCGCCAGCGCTGCCGCCGCCGCACTCTTGAACGTCTCCTGATTGGCTGCCTTGCCTTCAAGGCCTTGCTCGGCCTCAAGCGATCTCCAGGGAACGGTGCCGACTCCACCGAGCGCCACCCTCGCACGCTGAATCGTATTGCCATTCAGTTGCACTACCACGGCAGCCGAGGACAACGCGAATTCGTACGACGCGCGGTCGCGCAGCTTCAGGTAATACGACTTTGTGCCGCCCTGAAGCGGCGGCAGCGTGACATAGGTGATCAACTCGTTGGGCTCCAGGACATTCTCAATCTGCGGCGTGTTGCCGGGCAGCCTATAGAACTCGTGCAGGGGGATGCTGCGCTCGCCCTTCGCACTCTGCGTGTGTACCACGGCCTCGAGCGCCATCATCGCCACCGCCATGTCCGAGGGATGGGTCGCGATGCAGTGCTCACTGGTGCCGAGAATCGCGTGAATGCGGTTAAACCCATCCATGGCGGCGCATCCGGAACCTGGCGTTCGCTTATTGCAGGCGGCGTAGGCGGTATCACGGAAGTAGTAACAGCGGGTACGCTGCAGCAGGTTTCCGCCTGTGGTCGCCATGTTCCGCAGCTGTGGCGAAGCGCCGGACAGCAGCGCCTGCGATAGCACCGGGTAGCGCTGCTGAATGATCTCGTGATTCGCCAGATCGCTGTTCCGCACCATCGCGCCGATCTTCACCCCGCCGTCGCTGGTGCTTTCCACCTCGGTCAAGGGCACGCGATTGATGTCGACGATTAGCGGCGGCGTTTCGACATTCAGTTTCATCAGGTCAATGAGCGTTGTGCCGCCGGCCACGAATTTTCCGTGTGACTGGCTCCCACTCGCGGCCAGCGCAGCATCGACCGTCTTGACTTCTTGATATTGGAAGGGCTCCATCGCTTTTCTCCTCCGGCGTAGAACCAGGTCCGCGACTCAGGATTGCTTGCGCGCCGATTGCACGGCCGCGACGATGTTGTCGTACGCTCCGCAGCGACAAAGATTGCCGCTCATCATGTCGCGCACATCGTCGTCGTGGGGACCGACCGGCTCCTTCAACAAGGCTGCACCCGACATGATCTGGCCCGGTGTGCAGTAGCCGCATTGAAAGCCGTCGAACTCGAGGAACGCGGCTTGCACCGGATGCAGGTGTCCGTTCTGCGCCAGGCCTTCGATGGTGGTGATCTGGTCGCCCTGATGCATGATGGCGAAGTTCAGGCAGGAATTGATCCGGCGGCCGTTGATGTGGACGGTGCAGGCGCCGCACTGGCCGTGATCGCACCCTTTCTTAGTACCGAAGAGATTCAGGTGCTCGCGCAATGCGTCAAGCACAGTCGTGCGCGGATCGAGAGTCAGCCGGTAGTCTTTGCCATTCACGCTGAGGACGACCGGCACCGCGCCCGGAGCTGAAACCGGCTCCTGCGCCGGAGCTTCGACCGGGGGCGAGTCTGCCGGGGTCTTCGCGATCAACGGCGCCGCCGTGACCGTCAGTCCCGCAACGCCCAGCTGCGTTAGGAACGAACGGCGGGTTGGGCGGAAGCCGCGCTCACCGGCTTCTGAAGGCTGCGTTTCGTCTGCTGGTTGGGGATCGGGAATGTGCGAAAGTTTGTCGGACTTATCGTGCATGCGGCCCACCTTGCGAAGCTCGGATGCTTGAGACGGTCGTTAGGGTGCATCGGCTTTGTTCAGAATTGGCGACGAACCCGCCGGCACCGACTGGCATTAGAATATGCAGGGGTCCGCAACGCGCTTTCGACAGGCGAGCGGACGTCTGAGTCAGTCCAATGGACATTCCCGCGATCGCAGGAACATCGCAAACCGCTCCCCAGGCTTCGTCCCCGCCGAAGCTGATTCGCAATTTTGTGAATGGCCATTTTGTCGATGGCGACCGCGAATTCGATGACATCAATCCCGCCGACGGCACGCTGGTCGCTCGAGTTGCGGAGGCCGGTTCCGAGTTGGTGAATGCGGCCGTCGACGCCGCGCGCGAGGCGGCTGATGGCGAGTGGGGCGATTGGGGAGTCAGGCAACGTGCAGCACTCCTTTACAAGATTGCCGAAGGCATTGAGGCGCGTTTTGAGGAGTTCGTCGCCGCCGAGTCGGCGGACACCGGCAAGCCCGTCGCTCTCGCCTCCCGGCTCGACATTCCGCGGGCAGCCGCCAACTTCCGCGCCTTCGCCGATGTCATCAAATCCGCGGGAATGGAAGCCTTCGAAACCGAGACTTCGGACCGCACCCGGGCGCTTAACTATGCGGTCCGCAAACCGGTCGGTGTGGTTGCGGTAATCACGCCCTGGAACCTTCCTTTGTTATTGCTGACGTGGAAGGTTGCGCCGGCCCTGGCATGCGGCAACGCCGTTATCGCCAAGCCGTCGGAGGAGACCCCCGCAAGCGCGACCTTGCTTGCTGAAGTTATGCGCGACGCCGGTGTGCCCGACGGCGTCTTCAACGTGGTCCACGGTTTTGGCGAAGGCTCAGCCGGCGAATTCTTGGTCAGCCATCCCGATGTCAACGCGGTGACGTTCACCGGCGAATCGCGTACCGGATCGGCCATCATGAAAGCCTGCGCGCCCGGGCTGAAGTCAGTTTCGTTCGAGCTCGGCGGCAAGAATCCCGCCATCATTTTTGCCGACTGCGAGCGTGACGAAACTGTCGCGCAACTTGGCGATGGCATATTCCTCAACACCGGTCAGGTCTGCCTCTGCGCGGAACGCGTGTATGTCGAGCGTCCAGTCTTCAATTGGTTTGTCTCGGCAATGAAGCGCAAAGCAGAGAGCTTGCGTATCGGCTGGCCGGCTGATGAAACCACGCAGTTGGGGCCGCTGATCTCCGCGACACACCGCGAAAAAGTGCTATCGTACTTCAGGATGGCGCGGGAGCAAGGGGCCACCATCGTTACTGGTGGCGGCGTTCCTGTATTCGGCGATGCGCGCGACAAGGGTGCCTATGTACAGCCCACAATCCTGACTGGATTGCCGGAGTCTTCAAGTTGCGTCACCGACGAGATTTTTGGCCCGGTTTGTCACATCGCGCCCTTCGACTCGGAAGAACAAGCGCTGGCTATGGCCAACAACACAAAGTACGGCCTGGCGGCGTCGATTTGGACCAATGACCTGAAGCGCGCACACCGCGTCGCCCGGCAGATGAAAGTGGGCGTTACCTGGGTGAATTGCTGGTTCCTGCGCGACCTGCGTACGCCGTTCGGAGGCGTGGGGCTCTCCGGAATCGGCCGCGAGGGTGGTATGCACTCGCTCAATTTCTATTCCGAGCTGAATAACATCTGCATTCGGCTCTAGAACTGCGAACCGCACCGCTATGGCAATGAAAGCTACAGTCGTCGACGGCAAAGCTACGCCGCGCGGCGCTTACCCGCACATCAAGCGCGCCGGGGATTTCCTTTTTGTCTCCGGCACCAGCGCGCGCCGGGTGGACAACACTGTCTCCGGCGTACAGCTGGATATTTTCGGGTCAGCGCACCTTGATATACGGGCCCAGACCCGTGCGGTGATCGAAAACCTGCGCGATCTCCTGGCCAGTGCAGGTGCGCAGTTAAGCGATGTTGCCGAGATTTCTACATATCTTGTCAACATGAACGACTTTGCCGGCTACAACGAGGTCTACGGCGAATACTTCAATCACGAAGGCCCGGCGCGAACCACGGTAGCGGTGCATCAGCTGCCGCACCCGCACCTGCTCATCGAGATGAAGGCCGTGGCCTATAAACCAGTCGCGCACAAATGAGGAATGGATGGCATCAATCAGTTCGCTGAGAGCGTTCAATCTGCAAAAGTGGATTGAGGAAAATCGTGACAAGCTGAAGCCGCCGGTCGGCAACGCCCAGGTGTGGGAGGATGGTGAATTCATGGTGACGGTCGTCGGCGGACCCAATCAGCGCCGCGATTACCATGACGATCCCACCGAGGAATTTTTCTATCAGCTCAAGGGCGACATCGCGCTACGCGTGATGGAAGAGCCGGGCAAGCCGCCGAAAGAGATTGCCATTCGCGAGGGCGACGTATTTCTGCTGCCCAAGCATATGCGGCACTCGCCGCAGCGTGGGGCCGACACTGTGGGACTCGTCATCGAGATGCCGCGGCCTGAGGATAGTGTGGATGCCTTTGAGTGGTACTGTCCCAACTGTCACCATTTGGTACATCGCGCCGAAGTCCGGTTGCAGAGCATCGTGCGTGACCTGCCACCGATTTTCGAGAAGTTCTACGGCAGCGAGGAACTCCGACGTTGTAAGACATGCGGAACGGTCCATCCGGGGAGAGCGTAAGCATGGTGATCGATATACATTCGCATTTCTTCCCCGAATCCTGGCCCGATCTGGCGGCCCGCTTCGGCACCCCCGACTGGCCCTGGCTGAAGCATCTGGGCAATGGCGAAGCCATGGTCATGCGCGGCGACCGCGAGTTTCGCCGCATCCAGCAGAACTGCTGGGACCCGAAGCTGCGCCTGGAAGAGCTGGATCGGCAAGGCGTTGACCTGCAGGTGATCTCAGCCACCCCGGTGCTGTTCGCTTACGACCGGCCCGCCAAACAGGGCCTGGAAGTGGCGCGCGTCTTTAACGAGGCGGCGCTCGATTTCTGCAAGGACGCCAAGGGCCGCCTCAAACCGATCTGCCAGGTGCCGCTCCAGGACATCGATCTGGCCTGCGCCGAGCTGACGCGCTGCATGCAGGCCGGACACTTCGGAGTGCAGATCGGCAATCATGTCGGCACCAAGAACCTCGACGATCCCGGCATCATCACCTTTCTGCACCATTGCGCGGACGCGGGAGCCGCGGTGCTGGTTCATCCGTGGGACATGATGGCGCCCGAGCGCATGCCGAAATACATGCTGCCCTGGACGGTGGCCATGCCCGCCGAAACGCAGCTCGCGGTCTCAACGCTGCTCCTGAGCGGTGCGTTCGACCGCTTGCCGCGCAGCTTGCGGCTGTGCTTCGCCCACGGCGGCGGCAGCTTCGCCTTCTTGCTCGGCCGGCTGCAGAATGCGTGGACCCATCAACCGCTGTGTCGAGGTGCGGCGGAGTTTCCGCCGGCGCACTATCTCGACCGTTTCTCGGTTGACAGCGCGGTATTTGATCACCGCTCTTTGCAGTTGCTGGTGGAAGTCATGGGCCCAGATCGGGTCATGCTTGGCTCGGATTATCCGTATCCCTTGGGAGAAGAACATATTGGCGAGCTGATTCGCGCCAGCAATCTCACTCTTGAAGCCAAGAGGAAGATGCTGAGCGGCAACGCCTGCCGCTGGCTTGGCCTTGCCCCCACAGAGTCAGACATTAGTCCCACAATGAAGGATGAGGCTATCAATGCGGGATGTCCGGTTGGACGTTCAAACGGTGGCACAGCTCATTCCGGCAGCCCTTTGACCTACAGCTCCTACCTGCGCGTGCCCGAGCTGTTGAAGCTGCAAAGTCGGTTGTCCTCACCGCCTACGCACGACGAGTTGCTGTTCATCATCATTCACCAGACTTACGAGCTTTGGTTCAAGGAGCTGCTGCACGATCTGGATGCCGTAGTCGAGAGCCTGGCGAATGTGGCCGAGCGCAAATGGTCCGATCAGGTGTATGAGGCGGCGCGCCTGCTGCGCCGCTGCACCGAGATCATGCGCGTGCTGGTCAGCCAGTTCACGATTCTCGAGACCATGCTGCCGACGCACTTCATGGCGTTTCGCGGCAAGCTGGAGCCGGCCAGCGGCTTCCAGTCCGAACAATTTCGCGAGATCGAGTTTCTGTGCGGCCTGAAAGACGAGAAGCTGTTGCGGCTGCATGCGCGCGAGCCGGAAGCGTACGCCCGGCTGGAGCACCGCCTGCATGCGCCTTCGTTGCACGATGTCTTCTTCGCCGCGCTTGCGGCAATCAGCAAGCTGCCGCCGGTTTCCTCGGGGGCCTCCGAAGACGAGATCTTCCAGTGGCGCGCCGAAGCCATCCGCAACATTTACGAGGACGAGCAGAGCTATCGCGACTGGATCGACGTTTGCGAGCGTCTGACCGAATTCGACGAGCTCATGGTGGCCTGGCGTCTGCGCCATATTCAGGTGGTCGAGCGCATCATTGGCGCTCGCCGCGGCACCGGCGGAAGCGAGGGCGCTTCTTACCTGCGCACCACTTTGGCGAAGCGGCTGTTCCCGGAACTTTGGGAGGCTCGCACCATGCTGCACCAGCCCGACGCGACCCCCGCGACATGAGCGCCTTTCAAGACAAGATCATTGTCGTTGGTTCGGGACTGACCGGGCCTTTGCTGGCGATTTCCCTGGTGGAACGTGGCTTTCGAGTCGATCTTTATGAGCGCCGGCCTGACATGCGGCGGGTGCCCATCAGCGCAGGCCGTTCCATCAATCTTGCGCTCTCCACCCGCGGCATTCATGCCTTGCGCGAAGCCGGCGTCTTCGAGCAGATCCAGAAGATCGTCATTCCCATGCGCGGGCGCATGATGCACGCGGTCACCGGCGAACTTACGTTCATGCGATATGGCAAAGACGAAACCGAGGTGATCAACGCGGTCTCTCGCGCCGAGCTGAACATTGCATTGATGAATGCTGCCGAGGCGCATGGCGTGCCCATCCACTTTAACCAGCGTTGTACCGGATTTGACCTGCACGGCGGCGCTGTGCACCTCCGAAATGAGCAGACTGGCGCGGAGCAGACGATCGCAGCCGATGTGGTTGTCGCGGCGGATGGCGCAGGGTCCGCCGTTCGAGGTGAGATGTTGAGGCTGCCGCGCTTCAACTTCTCGCAGCAGTATCTCGACTACGGGTACAAAGAGCTGACGATTCCAGCCGGGACGGACGGCGAACACGTCTTCGAAACCCACGCCCTGCATATCTGGCCGCGCGGAACCTTCATGCTGATCGCCCTACCCAATATCGACGGTACCTTTGGCTGCATTTTGTTCCTGCCCTTCGAGGGCGAGGTCAGCTTCGCCGCATTGGACAGCGAAGCCAAGCTGCGCGCGTTCTTCGAAGCACAGTTTCCCGACGCGCTCGCGCTTATGCCGAATCTCGGGGAAAACTTCTTCGCCAATCCCACCGGCGCCATGGTGACCATCAAGTGCTCGCCCTGGCATGTGGACGGCAATGCGCTGTTGTTGGGCGATGCTGCCCACGCGATCGTACCGTTCTTCGGGCAAGGCATGAATTGCGCCTTCGAAGACTGCACCTATTTCCTTGAATTGCTGGATCAGTTCGGTGCCGATTGGCCGCGCTTGTTCTCCGCGTTCGAGAGGCTGCGCAAGGCCGACACCGACGCCATCGCCGATCTGGCCATCGAAAATTTTGGCGAGATGCGCGACCGCGTGGCCGACCCACGCTTCCTCTTCCGCAAGAAAGTCGAGCTCGAGCTGGAGAAAAGATATCCCGGCACCTTCGTCCCCAAGTATGCGATGGTCACCTTCCATCGCACGCCGTATTCTGTGGCCGCCGCGCGCGGCGCCATTCAGGACCGTATGCTGGGTGAGTTGTGCGATTCCGTGGAGCGCGTGGAGGACATCGATTGGCGCAAAGCCGAGGCGCTGGTGCATCGCGAGCTTACCCCGCTCGCTGGAGTGTAGATGGCAGCTACAGCAAACTTCGATACCTCGGCCGACGGCGCAGCCCAGATGGACGCGCGCGATCCGTTGGCGCACTTCCGCGAGATGTTTCACATTCCACGGGCTCCTGATGGCCGCGAGTCGGTGTACCTCTGCGGGCATTCGCTGGGCCTGCAGCCCAGGCGCGTCCGCGAGTACATGGAGCAGGAGCTTCGTGATTGGGAGAAACTGGCGGTCGAGGCGCATTTTCAGGGGCGCAACCCGTGGATGCCCTACCATCGCTTCTTGACCGGCAACATGGCGCAGCTGGTGGGTGCCCTTCCGCTCGAAGTCGTTGTCATGAATTCGCTGACGGTGAACCTGCACCTGATGATGGTGTCGTTCTACTGTCCGACCGGGCAGCGCCACAAGATCGTCATCGAAGGCGACGCCTTTCCATCCGATCGCTACGCCATCAAGTCGCAACTTCGTTACCACGGTTTCGATCCGGCGACGTCGCTGATCGAGCTGCGTCCCCGTCCCTCCGAGGCCACCCTTCGTGAGGAAGACATCGAAGCCCTGCTTGAACGCGAGGGACCGTCAATCGCTCTAGTCATTCTGGGCGGAGTGAACTACGCCACCGGGCAATTCTTCGATCTTCCGGCCATTACCCGCGCCGGGCATGCTCAGGGCTGCGTGGTCGCCTTTGATCTCGCGCATGCCGCCGGCAACATCCCGCTCAGCCTGCACGATTGGGATGTCGATTTCGCGGTGTGGTGCAACTACAAATATCTGAACGGCGGACCCGGCTGCGTGGCTGGTTGCTTCGTCCACGAACGGCACGCGCGCGATTGGGAACGGCCACGCTTCGCGGGATGGTGGGGACACGACGAAGAGACCCGCTTTCGCATGGGCCCGAATTTTCAACCGATGCCCGGCGCCGAAGGCTGGCAACTGAGCAATCCCTCAATCATCTCCATGGCGCCGCTGCGCGCCTCGCTGGACGTCTTCGCCGAAGCCGGCAGCGAGCGTCTGCGTGAGAAGAGTGTCTCGCTGACCGGCTATCTGGAGTTCTTGCTGCATCAGAATCCGTCTGCGAAGTTCTCCATCATCACGCCGCGCGAGCCCGAACGGCGCGGAGCGCAGCTCTCGATTCGCGTGCCCGGCGGCCGCGCCATCGTTGAGCAGTTGAGCGCCGAGGGCATTTTGTGCGACTGGCGCGAGCCCGACATTCTGCGCGCTGCGCCGGTGCCGCTGTACAACAGCTACCGCGATGTTCATCGCTTCGCGGAACGTTTTCGGGTAGCGGCCGGCTAGAGCACCACTCATGCTCCCGCTCAGGTTGGTATCGGTGCAGGTGCCCCAGGTTCGCCCATCTTTCGGGCAGGTGCCCCAGGTTCGCAGGTGCAGGTGCCCGAGGTTCGCCCATCTTTTGGGCTAACCTGGGTCTTCTGTCCAACGGTTGCAGCCTTAGTTTTCCACCCCCGTCAACAAAATACTCACAGCTTTGCTTCAAGGCACCTCGGTTTATATTCTCGGGGCCCTCTCGCTTCGACTAGGATGACCTAATCCGACTCTCCCGTTCCCATCATGGCCACTCCCGGAGATCTCGCGTACACCGTCAAAGAGCAGGCTGACATCGTCCGCCTCGTCGGCGAGTATGTGAAGCTGCGCAAAAGCGGCGCGCAAAACTTCCAGGGGCTATGTCCATTTCACAACGAGAAGACGCCTTCGTTTTCGGTTCATGCCACGCGCCAGTTCTTTCATTGCTTCGGCTGCGGCGCTTCGGGTGACGTGTTCGCCTTCGTGCAGAAGATCGAGAACATCACCTTCCCCGAATCGGTGCGGCTGGTTGCCGAGAAGCTGAAAATCCCGCTCCCAAAGATGAGCTACGCCTCGCCCGAGGAGGCACGCGCGGCGAAGATGCGTGGCGGACTGGTCGATATTCACGAGCGCGCCTGCGCCTTTTTCCAGGACCAGCTTCGCCGCCCGGAAGCCGCACATGCGCGTGAATATCTTGCCTCCCGCGGACTCACGCCGGAGCAGATCGCCGAATTCCGCATCGGCTTCGCGCCCGACCACGGCTTTCTGCTGCGCGATGCCTTGCGCCGGCAGCTCGATGACGAAGACCTGCTGCGCGAGTCGGGACTTTTCTCCTGGAAGGAGAAGAACCAGTTGTCAGTTGCCAGTTCTCAGTTGTCGGAAGAGTCGAGTTCACTGACAACTGACAACCGACAACTGACAACTGCCTCGGACAATCGACAGCTGACAACTGCGTACTCCCGCTTCCGCAATCGCGTGATGTTCCCCATCTGCAATGAATCGGGGAAAGTCATCGCCTTCACCGGACGCACCCTCTCGACCGACGACAAGGCCGGGCCGAAGTACCTTAACTCCCCGGAGACGCCGATCTACTCCAAGTCGCGCGTGCTGTTCAACCTCGACAAGGCCAAGGACGCCATCCGCAAGCTCGATTACGCCATCCTGGTCGAAGGCCAGATGGACTGCATCTCGGTCTTCAACGCCGGCTTCCACAACGTGATTGCCAGCTCCGGCACGGCCTTCACCGAGCCGCAAGCGCGGCTGCTTGCGCGCTTCAGCAAGAATGTCGTGGTCAATTTCGATCCCGACACGGCCGGCGCCGCCGCCGCCGAGCGCTCCCTCGCCTTACTGATCAGTGAGGAGTTCCAGATCAAGGTGCTCACCCTGGAAGGCGGCTTCGATCCCGACCTGTACATCCGTCGCAAGGGAAGGGACGCGTATGCCGAGGCGCTGGCGCATTCGCAGAAATACTTCGACTACATCATCGAGCGCGCCCGTGCGCAGTTCCAGACGCGCACCCCCGAGGGCAAGGTCAAGGCGCTGAATTACCTGCTGCCTCATATTCAGCGCGTGCCCAGCCGCATCGTGCGCGACGAGTGGGCCAACGAGATTTCGCATCGCCTGGGAATCGAGTCGGCGGTGTTGCGTCAGGAGCTGCGCCATGCGGCTACCTCGCGAACGGCCTCACGGGTACGCTCCGCGAGCCGCGCCGGCCTCACCGAGGCGGAGCGCATGCTCATTCGCGCGCTGGCTACCGAAAGCTCGGGCGCTGCGCCGATCAGCAGCCGCGAGGGGCTGGATACCGAGTTCGAGCCCGCACGCCAGGCGCACTTCGCGCTCACCCGCGAGCGATTGCACGAAGGCTCTGCGGCCGAGACACTGATGGATACGCTGCTCCTGGCTTGCGAACAGGGACTTGATCCCATGTCGCTCCCGCTGGAGGAGGCGGACCGCAGTTTGTTGGCCTCCGTGCTGATGGACGAACACGAGGAACTCACGCCGGAGTTATTGGAGAGTGCGCTCAGGTCGCTGCGAAAGCGAACTCACGAGCGCGAGCTCGGCCATCTACAGCAAAAAGTGAAGGAGCTGGAGTCTCGCGAAGATGTCATGTCCCGGGCGCGGTTGGCCCAGGAGAAGCTGAAGCTGCGCCTGAAGGGCACGATCCATTAATGGAAGGAACCCAGGTCGGCCGGCCCCGAAGCCGGATTGGAACCGCATCGGAACAAGATTTGCTGCTCACGTTGTGTTACCCCGTTCGTCACTGGCTTGTAAGTGGTTGACCGAAAAGGCTGAAGCTAACTCGCTCCTTGGGACATCTAAGACTTTTGGAGATCGGAGCTGGCGTGTCGCCGGCGAGCGCCACTGGCAATTTCGACGCGCGCTCCGTAAATCGAAGAAAAGGCTAGGATGGCGGGCTTAGCCTGTGATAACATTTGTAGGTTTCCGCATACGTCGGTACGGCTGTACCGCTCCCGCCGCAGTGTGCACTTTAGATCGGTGCCCTCACATGGGCACTTGGTGAAGGAAATTCCGCTTTGGCTCTAGAAGACAAGTTTGACGATATCAAGAAATTGATCGATGTGGGCAAGGAGAAAGGTTATCTCACCTATAACGAGGTGAATGATCTGATCCCCCACGACATGCACTCTCCCGACGATCTCGAGGACCTGCTGACCACCATCGGCACCCAGGGCATTGATGTGCTCGAGGGCCCCAAGATGGGGGGCGACAAGAAGTTCGACGAGATGGAAGCCGGCGAGGACATGGAACTGGACCTCTCGCCCGGGACCATGGAGAAAACCAACGACCCCGTCCGGATGTATCTCCGGGAGATGGGTACGGTTCCACTGCTCACCCGCGAGGGCGAAGTTGAAATCGCCAAGCGCATCGAGCGTGGTCAGCTCCGCGTCCTGAAGGCGTTGTCGCGCTCGCCTATCGTGATCCGCGAAATCATCGCCATCGGCGAGGACCTCAAGCGAGGTGTGCGCTCCATCAAGGAGGTCGTCCTCTTCGACGAAGAGGAGATCACCGAAGAGGTGGTCACCAACCGCTTGAACGACATCACCGGCCGCGTCGACGACCTGGCGAAGCATTACAAGAAGGCGATTCAGCTCTCCGAGAAACTCGCCGCCATCGTGCAGAAAAAGCGGCCGCGCGATTATCGCCGCTGCCGCATGGCGTTTGCGCGCGAGCTGATCATGGTTTCGCGCGCCATGCGCGGCCTGGGCTTCACCAATGTCGAGCGCAAGCGCCTGATCGATCGCGTCAACAAGACGGTCGACAGCATGCGCGGCCTGGAGAAGCAGGCGGTCAACTTCGACAAGCGCGCCGATGCCACCCGCTCCGAAGACCAGAAGAAGGAATACCGCAAGCAGGCGCGGCAGATTCGCGTTGACCTGGAGCGCATGGAGCAGGACGCGGGCGCGACCTTCGTCGAACTCAAACGCACCCAGCGCGAGATCGTTCAGGGCGACGTCGATGCCGAGTACGCCAAGCGCGAACTCATCGAGGCCAACCTGCGACTGGTGGTTTCCATCGCCAAGAAGTACACCAATCGTGGGCTGCAATTCCTCGACCTGATTCAGGAAGGCAACATCGGCCTGATGAAGGCGGTGGACAAGTTCGAATATCGCCGCGGCTATAAGTTCTCGACCTACGCCACGTGGTGGATTCGTCAGGCCATCACCCGCGCGATTGCCGACCAGGCGCGCACCATCCGCATTCCGGTGCACATGATCGAGACCATCAACAAGCTGATCCGCACCTCGCGGCAGCTGGTGCAGGAACTCGGTCGCGAGCCTACCTCGGAAGAGATCGCCAAGCGCATGGACATTCCGGTGGCCAAGGTGCGCAAGGTGCTGAAGATCGCGCAGGAACCGATTTCGCTGGAGACGCCGATTGGCGAAGAGGAAGATTCGCATCTGGGCGACTTCATCGAAGATCGCGCGGTAGTCTCGCCGGCCGAGGCGGTGATCAACGTCAACCTCAAGGAGCAGACGGCGCAGGTGCTGCGAACGCTGACTCCTCGCGAGGAGAAGGTCATCAAGATGCGCTTCGGGCTGGAAGACGGAAGCGAGCACACGCTCGAAGAAGTCGGCCAGTCGTTCGCCGTGACCCGCGAGCGTATACGGCAAATCGAGGCCAAGGCGCTGCGCAAGCTCCGTCATCCCTCGCGCTCGCGCAAGCTGCGCGCCTTCATGGACGGCGTGCACGACTAGAAATCAGTTGTCGGTTGTCGGTTGTCAGTTGTCAGTATTTCCTACGGGACGCGAACAGCGTCCCGTTTTTATTGTGCGTTCACCGCCAGGTGCTGGTGCCCCAGGTTCGCCCTTGTTTTGGGCTAACCTGGGGTTAGTGATCCAGACCTTCCCGGACCCAGGTTAGCGTCCAAGCGATGGACGCGAACCCTGGGGCACCGAGCACCGAGCGCCGGGCTGACTACGCCGCCGATTGCGCGGCCCTCTTATACGCCGGCGCGAACACCTCGCGGGCAAACTGCTCGAATGTGACTTTGCCGGTGCGTTTCTGATCGCCTTTCAATGGCCCTTGTATTCTGGGGTATGCCTCCTCCATTTCCACCAGTAGCCCTGCCATCTCCGGCGACATTCCGGCCTGAACCATTGCGGCTTTCAGCTTGTCGCCCGGGATGGTGACCACATGAATTTGTTTGCCGACGGCCTGGCCTGCAATGCGAGCCCGCTCGTCGAGCGAGAGTTCCTGCGGGCCCACGATATCGATGACGTGGTGGCCGTCGATCGGTTTGAGTAGGAACTCGGCGGCAACCTCAGCGATGTCCTGGGTGGCGATGAGTGGCGCTTTCGTCGATCCCGGAAGCGTCGTGTAGATGGCCCCCTGCGCGATGATCGTCGGGATCGAGAAGAACAGGTTCTCCATGAACTCGTTCGGGCGCAGCGAGACGATGTTCTTGCCGGCAGCACGGAACTTCTCTTCCGTGTCGTGGTGTCCAACAATCGGCCCCGTGCCACTGGGTAGGAATGCTCCTGCACTCGAAAGCTCGACCACGTGCAGATCGGGATGCTTGCGGATAACGCTGGCTCCAACCTCGGCCATACGTCGGGCCGTGCCCAACGGATCGTGCGAGGTCATGTCTGCGGGCGTCAGCCAGAACAGTGCGTCGGCGCCACGCACCGCCTGCTCAATAAGAGCGGGGTCCCCGTGTTCACCAGCGATGACTTTTGCGCCGCGGCTGGCTAAGTTTTTTACTTTTTCCGGATGCCGGGCTATCAGAGTGACATCGGACTTGCGGTCAGGAAGTATGTTGGCGAGTTTGCTGCCGATTTGGCCGGTTGGAGTGGTAACTACAATCCTCATGGATTTTTCTCCTTTGCAACGATGATGTGCAGGCTTTGTCTCTCGCTTCAGAAAAAGGCAGCTACTTACCTGTCGAACGATCCAGAGCCGCCGGTTTGCTTTGGTCGTAATCGGGGAACGAAGCGCAGTGCCCCAGGTTCGCCCTTCTTTTGGGCTAACCTGGGTCAGTGCGCTACGACCTTCCAGGACCCAGGTTAGCGTCCAAACGAAGGACGCGAACCTGGGGCACCAAGCACACTCACCCGATCGGGGGTTATCCCAGCGGACGGCGCGGTTCATGGTAACGACAGCTTCCCCTTGCCCAGAGCTATCTAACCGCTTATCGTTACGTCCAACCCGCAGCTAATCACTATGGAGGGCGGAGATGAAGCGTTCTCTTGTTATCGTGTGCCTGTCGATTCTGCTGTTCCATGTTGCTTTAGTTGCGCAAGACACGGGTCGCCTGGCGCTCACCCTTGAGCGGGGAGCGACTCCGAATGCGGTCGCCGCACCCGTTGCCGGCGCGAAGGTCATCATCATGCACTGGACGAATCCGGGCCTGCATCCGATGCTGGTCCGCGACAAGATCGCAACCACGGACCAGACCGGCATGTGCTCGGTCGAGTTGCCGCCAGGTGTCTATGACGTTTTCATCTCGGCAAGCGAGTTAATCCCGAGAGCCTACCAGGCGAGCATCAAAGCGGGGGCAACGGCCTCGTACTCACTCAAGATGGTTCCGGCCGCCGGTCAGCTCAAGCCGATCGAGTAATCGCGCTTATTCGTCGTGTTTCAGGAAGACATTGTCGATCATCTGGCGCATGAAGTGTCCGCCGTGAGCGCCGGCGCTGGCCGCCAGGATTTGCAGGAACATGGCGTACCACTGTCCGCGAGTGTGGGGCCAGTGAACTACGAATTGGTAGTAGGCCAGCACGAGCGGCACGCCGATCCAAACCAGTAGCATCCACCGCCAGGGCTTTTCTCTCTTCCACACGCCCATGAACATGCTGAAGGCAACCACGCAGAGCGAGGTGAGGAGGGGATCGGCAACCACTTGATTGACCCATCCGGAGAAGAGGCCCAAGCCGCAGGCGACAATATAGGCAATTGGGCCGGTGCGAGGAAGGGAAGCATTGATCGGCGATTCACCGGCTTTGACAATTGTGGCGCTATGCGATGATTCGGTTTTCGAGTCCAAAGTTCGAGTCTAGTGCATAGCTTCAGCCCAACCAAATGTCCCTATGGCCTGTTCACCTGCGAACACACGTGCCGTACGACTGTGCGAAATCGAACAGCCGCATTTTTACTGGGCGCGGCTCACGCGCAAGGGTGCATATTCGTCTAATATTTACGTAAGAGCTGGTGGAACAATCCAGCGGGACCCCACGTAATTCTCTTTGCTCGGACTAAAAGACATCTTCCATTCTCGAGAGTGAATATGAAAAAGTTCCTGCTAGTGTTTGCAGCCGGCCTGCTTGCATCTTGCCCGGCGTTTGCTCAGCGCTTGCCCGGCGGCGCTACTCCCGATCACTATGGGTTGATCATCAACATCAACTTCCCCACCAACAGCTATGAGGGCGACGAGACCATTGATCTCAAGCTCAGCAAACCGAGTGACACGATTACGCTCAACGCGCTGGAGATCGACTTTCACGAAGTCACCATCAGCGCCGGCGGGAAAACACAGACTGCCAAGGTATCGACCGACACCAAGAACGAGACAGCAACCTTCACTGTTCCTAATCAGCTTCCCGCCGGGCCGGCAAAGATACACATCACGTACACCGGTCATCTGAATGACAAGCTGCGCGGCTTTTATCTAAGCACCTACAAGGGCCGCAAGTATGAAGTGTCCCAGATGGAATCCACGGATGCGCGCGTGGCGTTCCCGTGCTTTGATGAGCCTTCCTACAAAGCTACCTTCGATCTCACAGCCATCGTGGACAAGGCAGATACTGCGATCTCCAACGGCGAAATCGTTTCCGATACTCCCGGCCCCGGAGACAAGCACACCATCAAGTTCTCGCAGTCGCCGAAGATGTCGAGCTATCTGGTGGCGTTGACGGTTGGCGACTGGAAGTGTGTCTCCGACCACACCGACGGCGTGAAGGTGAGCGTCTGCACCGTGCCGGGCAAGGAAAACCTGGCGCAGTTCCCGCTGGAAGCGTCGAAGTACATCCTTCACTACTACAACAACTATTACGGCATTAAGTATCCGCTGCCGAAACTGGACAACATCGCGGTGCCTGACTTCCAGGCGGGCGCGATGGAGAACTGGGGAGCAATCATCTATCGCGAGACCGCGCTGCTGGTGGATGACAAGACCGCCTCGGTAGGCACCAAGCAGGGCGTCGCCGATACCATCGCGCACGAGATGGCGCACCAGTGGTTCGGCGATCTGGTCACCGCCGCGTGGTGGGACGATATCTGGCTCAACGAGGGTTTCGCGACCTGGATGACGCCGCATCCCTTGGCGCAGTGGAAGCCGGATTGGCAGGAAGGCCAGCAGGTGGCTGACGGCACCCAGCGCGCGCTCAGCGAGGATGCGTCGCAGAACACGCGCGCCATCCATCAGGAGGCGGAGACGCGCGCCGAGATCGAGCAGTTGTTCGACGGCATCGCCTACGGCAAGGCCGCGGCCGTGCTGCACATGCTCGAGGCCTACCTCGGGCCGGAGACCTTCCGCCAGGGCGTCAACCTGTATCTGAAGGAACACGCCTACGGCAACGCCACCGCCGCGGATTTCTGGAGCGCGATGGCGCGCGCCTCCAAGCAGCCGATTGATCACATCATGCCGACCTTCGTATTGCAGAAAGGTGCGCCCTTCGTCGACGTGAGCACAAAATGCGACGGAGGCAACACCACGCTGCAACTTTCGCAGAAGCGCTACTTCAATACGGCGGACGAATTCAATCAGCCCAACGACGAACTCTGGCAGATCCCGATCTGTGCCAAAGGAATTAACGGCGCGACCGCCGGACAGCAGCAGTGCTTTGTGATGACCAAGCGCGAGCAGAACTTCACCATGAAAGGCTGCTCGAAGTTCATTTTCCCCGACTCCAACGCGCTCGGCTATTACCGCTTCAACTACGATGCGCCCGGACTGCAGCAGTTAGGCAGCGGGGTAGAGACGGCGCTCACACCGGAAGAGCGCATCGCCCTGATGGGCAATGAGTGGGCGCTGATGCGTATTGGCAAGCACACCATGGGTGACTATCTTGCCCTCGGCGCGCAATTGAAGAACACGCCGGGCGCCGTGCTGCTGGCGAGTTTCGGCCAGCATTTAAAACTGATTCACGATCAAATGCTGACCGACGCCGACCGGACGGAGTTCCAGTCCTGGATGCGCACGCAGTTTTCACCGGTGCTGCAAAAGCTGGGCTACACCGGGCGCCCCAACGACACGCCGGAACAAAAGCAGAAGCGGGCTATCCTGTTCGAAGGTCTGGGAAATCTCGCTGATGATCCCGAGGTCATTCAGCAGGCGCACACCATGGTGCAGGAGTACATGAAAGATCCGGAGTCGATTGACGGAACGCTGGCCGGCGCGGTGGTCGCAGTGGCTGCCCGCCACGGCGATGCCGAACTGTACAACCAGTACCTGGCGCACATGCAGAAGGCCAGTTCTCCGCAGGAACAATACCGGTACTTCTATTCACTGGCGGAATTCCCGCAGCCGGAGCTGACCAAGCGGACGCTGGATTCGACCCTGACCAGCCAGGTACGCGGCCAGGACCTGTATATCCTGCTGTCGCTACTCGGCGATCCCGCCAGCCAGGCCCAGACGTGGGACTTCATGCGCGCGAACTTCGACCAGTTGATGGCGAAGACGGGCGGAGGCCTGGGCGGCGTCGGCATCTTCCTCTACGGAGCGCAGGGGTTCTGCAGTGCGGATAAGGCTGCCGAGGTGAAGCAGTTCTTCCAGCAGCATCCGTTCCCCGGCACTGAGCGCAACCAGCGCGAGGCGATCGAGAACATCGATAGCTGCGTGGAGCTGCGCGGCCAGCAGCAGTCCAACCTGTCGGCATGGCTGAAGCAGCAAAACGGAGCAACCAACGCGGCCGCTGGCGGCGGCGCTACCGGTAATGGTGCGTCGGCGCGTTAGGTCGAGCAGTCCTCTCGGCCGGCGCCCAGCAAAACAGTAGGGTAGAGCAGGCCTTCAGGCCTGCGTCGGGCGGGAAGCAGGGTAGAGCAGGCCTTCAGGCCTGCGTCAACGCGACCATGAAACTGCGGGGTGCGATGCTGAGGTCTCCAACCTCAGCACCCCAACCCTTTTTGACTTCAGCGCGGGACGCGGGCCTGAAGGCCCGCTCTACCCGAACATAGCCGAGCGGAACCCGGGCCTGAAGGCCTGCTCTACCCGAAATTTACCTTCAGCGCGGGACGTGGGCCTGAAGGCCTGCTGTACCCGAACCTAGCCAAGAGATCTAGCAGCCCCACTCAGCTTCGCCGGGCCTGGCGAAGTACTTGCGCGAGTTCTCTTCCATGTAGGCGTTGGTTTCTATCTCCAGGATGGCCAGGCGCGCCGCCTCTACCATGAGGTTGCGCTCGTCGGCCGCCGCCGCCTTCGAACTCTGCGGCTGTGATTCGGAAGGTACTTCCGGGGCGCTGCACAGAGCTTCCTGGTAATGGTGAAACAGACGTTCAAACTGCTCGACAAAAACTTCCTGTGATGACATATCTCCTCTTGGGCTTACGCGTCTTGAGCACGCACAAAAGATTGGACATCAGAGGTCGTAAGCCGTGAATAAAACTCTCGTAAGAAATTCGTAAGGGGGAAAAACCAGGCAACCACAGAGACACAGAGGCACAGAGAAGAAAAAAACCGCGAAAGATAGCTCGCTCGGTTGAGATCCCCGCTACCTTGGCCCCTCTGGTCAAAGGGATCTCCGAGCCTCTAAGCCTCTGGGTGTCTCTGTGTCTCTCTGTCTCTGTGGTTAAGACGCCCTTTATAATCCCCGGATGCCCACACTGATCGCGCAGCCCACCCGCATTGCTCCAGCCGGAACCAAGCCCAAACTCATCGACGAATACATCGGACGCGTGAACTCCCGGGACAGCGCGGTCAGCATCGCGCACATGCGCAGTCCACAAGGCTGGACCGAACCCGGCCAGAAGCCCGAATTCGACGAGTTCACGGTTGTGCTGCGCGGCACGTTGCGCGTGACTTCGGCATCGGGCGAGCTCGACGTCCACGCCGGGCAGGCGGTGGTCGCGCATGCCGGCGAATGGGTACAGTATTCCACTCCCGGTGCCGATGGCGCGGAGTACATCGCTGTCTGCCTGCCGGCCTTTTCGCCGGACACCGTGCATCGTGACCAGTAGCTGGCTCATCCTTAGCATTCGGAGGAATTCATGAAGCATGCAATCCTGGGAGCGGGAGCCATCGGTGGCCTGATGGCAACGGTGCTTGGTGCAATCGGCGAAGAGGTCACGCTAATCGTTCGTCCGGAGAAGCTCGCCGGCTATCCGCAGCGCCTGACGCTGGAGCAACCCACCGGCACCATCACGTCCTCTGCGCACATCACATCGAGTCTCACCGACGCGGTCGATGTCCTTTGGATTGCGACCAAGACCTACCAGCTCGAATCCGCTCTGGGATCGATTCAGGCATCGCCCGGGATGGTGGTGCCTCTGCTGAATGGCGTGGACCATGTGCCCGTGCTGCGGTCGCGTTTTGCCGAGACGCAGGTGGTCCCCGCCAGCATCGCGGTGGAGGCGGAACGCGTCGGCGACGGGCGCTTCGTGCAACGCTCGATTGTGCGATTGAATGTCGCGGCCAGCGGCCGTCCCATCCTTGGGCCTGTGCTCGAGCGTCTGCAATCGCAGTGCGGTTTGGTATGCAACTTCTTCGAACAGGAAGAGAAATTGCTGTGGACCAAGCTCACCTTTCTGGCTCCGTTTGCGCTGGTCACCTCCGCGTCAGGAAAGAATAAGGGCGAGATTCTGGCTGATCCTGAGTGGAAAGCCAAACTATTTTCCGCTATCGATGAAGCCGCTGCGGTTGCCGCGGCAGAAGGCGCCGAGATCGATGTCGCCAAAATAAAACCAGGCTTCGATCCGTTGCCGAATACCATGCGCAGCTCCATGGCAAAGGACCTTATGGCAGGTCGACGCCTGGAGCTGGACGGCATCGCAGGGCCAATCGTTCGCCGCGGCGCTCACCACGGAGTGCCGGTGCCGGTCACCAAGGAACTCACGGCCACCATCGAGTCCAAGGTCAACCACCGCCAGCGCTGATCAGCACTCCGCTGCGTTGTGTACGCCAACTGCCGACGGGCAAGACAGCGAGCACTTTAGCGAGCGCTGTCCTGTGCCAGTAGTTTTGTATCAGGCACGACTGTCGTGCCCTGATACGAATCCGTTCGTATGGAAGGAGTGCGAGAGGCCAAGAGCCAAGAGCCAACAGCCAACCGTCGAAAGCGCGGCGCAGTTTCTCGACATTTACTGCTGAGGCACCCCGCCCCACAACTCTGCGCTGTCCGCGTCTAATGCTTATAATGCGAGATAACGAAAGTAGAGTCCGCTTCGCCCCATGATTCTGTGCAATTGCCTGCTAGCGTCGGCCATCAGTGGTGAAATCTCAGGTCTGATTGAAAGCAGCGGTCTGGTCGCCAAAGCCGTTCTGGTCATACTGCTCATCTTCAGTCTGGCCTCGTGGACCATCATCTTCTCCAAGTGGGGGCTGTTTCGCCGCGCGCGCGCGCAAAGCAACCGCTTCATCCGCATGTTCCGCAAATCGGAGCGCCTGAACGACGTCGCCGCGGTGGTCGAGCAGTTCAAGCCCAGCCCGCTGGTTCCCGTCTTCGAGGGTGCTTATGACGAATTGCGCAAGCAGGGCTATCCGGTTCGGGTCACTTCCTTGCAGCGCGCCACCCAGATCGCCGCATCTGAGGAACTGACGCGGCTGGAGAGCCGGCTGCCGTGGCTCGCGACCTGCGGCGCGGTCACGCCATTCATCGGGTTATTCGGCACCGTCTGGGGCATCATCGATGCGTTTCATGGACTCGGTACCGCGGGCTCGGCCACGCTGCGAGCGGTCGCGCCTGGAATTTCCGAGGCACTGATTACCACTGCGGCCGGACTCTTTGCCGCCATTCCGGCGGTGATTGGCTACAACATCTTCACCCAGAACATTCGCGAATTCGGTGCTCGGATGGACGACTTCAGCCTGGAGCTGATCAACGAAGTGGAACGGGCGCAAGCCGGTACACCTGCGCCGCGTGCCCCCGAAACCGTGGAGCGCCGGTAATGGCGTTTACCAACGCACAAGGCCGCACCCAGAGCTCGCTTTCCGACATCAACGTCACGCCCCTGGTCGACGTGGTGCTGGTGCTGCTCATCATCTTTATGGTGACCGCGCCGGTGTTGCAATCGGGCATCGAGGTCTCAGTCCCGCACACCAAGACGGTGAAGGAAATCACCGAAGAACGGCTGGTGGTCACCATCGACCGCGACCAGCACGTCTTTCTGAACAGTCAGCCCGTCAACATCAACCAGATTGGCGCCGAGATCCAGAAGAAAGTTCGCGATCCGGAGGGGCAGTCGGTGTACGTTCGCGCCGACGAGAACGTCCCCTTCGGCGCCTTTGCCACGGTGATGGATGCGGTGAAGCAGTCCGGTATCACCAACGTAAGTATTGTGACCCAGCCGCTAGAAAAGAATGCCAGCCGACGTTGACATCTTCGCGGGCGAAGGAAACGTCCGAGCACCCCTCCTTGGCTCGGTAGCACTACACACTGGATTGTTCGCGCTGGCGCTGTTTGGCTACCTGATTCCCATTGGCCGCGGCGAAAGCTGGGGTGGAACCACCGGCGGAGGCGGCGCCATCAGCGCAACCCTGGTGACCAGCATCCCACTGCCCAAGCCGCCCACCGAGTCGCAGAACGTACTGGCGAACCAGTCCAAGGGGCTCACCGAATCGCAACTGCGCGAGGTCGAGAAGGAACAGCCGAAAGCAATCGAAATCCCCGCGCCCGACGTGAAGCTCAAGGGCATTCAGAAGAAGCAGGAGAAGAAGCCGCCACCGAAAGAAGTGGCCAAGGTTGAGGACAACAAAATTCCCTTCGGTGAGGGCGGCCCGGTGAGCGGGCCGTATGGGTCGTTTTCCGCGGGTGGCGCGAAGGGCGGGTTGAGTTTCAGCGGCGGCACCGGCGATTTCGGCAGCCGCTTCGGCTGGTATGTCGATGCCGTGCGCCGCAAGGTCTCAGACAATTGGCTGAAGTACGAAGTCGATCCGCGCGTCGACGCCGCGCGCCGCGTGTACATCACCTTCGACATCACACGTTCGGGAGCGCCGGACAACGTTCAGGTCGAGCAGTCCAGCGGCGTGCCATCGCTCGATCAGTCGGCCGTGCGGGCATTGCAGCGCATCGATACGTTTGGCCCGCTGCCGTCGGAGTATTCCGGCCGGTACGTTTCAGTGGAGTTTTGGTTTGATTACAAGCGGTGAGGCAGGCTGGGTGGAGCACCGCTTCAGCGGTGCATTCATTGCATGGAATGGCGACTACATCGGCTAGCTACCTCAGGCGCTAAAGCGCTTCTGCCTGGGGCAAATGTTACACACGCCTGAAGGCGTGCTCCACCCGATTCAAGCGACGATTAAGGTACTGATAAATGAGAATTATGAGACGAAATATCTTCTGCTTGGCCGTGCTGGTCCTTATTTCAATCGTCCCACTTCTCTCCGCCCAGGACTGGATTCGCACCGGCACCGGTCTCGGCGTCGAGAAAATCCGCATCGCCGCGCCCGACTTCAAACAGGTGACGACGGATACCGAAACTGCCAATCTCGCGCTTACCTTCAACGTCACCTTCGAGAACGACCTGAAACAGGCCGGCATCTTCGATATGGTCTCGCGCAGCTTCTTCCCACTGTCGGTTCCCGGCGCTCCGCAAGAGGTCGTGCTGAACGACTGGAGCAGCCCGCCGCCCAATGCCAGCATGCTCGCCTTCGGCAACCTCAGCGTCCAGGGCGGCTACTTGAATGTTCAGGGCTGGCTGTATGACACCAAGAATCCGCAAACGCCGCAGGTGCTGGGCAAGCAGTATCGCGAGCAGGCCAGCGACGCCAACGCGCGGCTGATCGCGCACCGCTTCGCCGACGAGATCATCTTTCGGCTGGGCGGCGGCGTGCAGGGTATCGCCGAGACCAAGCTCTATTTCGTGAGCCATCGCAGCGGCTCCAAAGAAATCTGGCAGATGGATTATGACGGCGCCAACCAGAAACAACTGACGCACCTTGGCTCGATCGCGCTGTCGCCGCACGTCTCGCCGGATAATTCGCGCGTGGCCTTCTCCGGCGTCACCAAGGACGGCTGGCAGATTCAGATGTACTCGCTGGATCTAAACCGGGTGGTCACCTTCCCGCACTTCGGCGGCGACAACTACTCCCCGGCGTGGTCAGGTGACGGGCAGAACCTCGCCTTCTCGTCGTCGCGCACCGGCAACACCGAGATCTATACCGTGAATGCGTCGGGTAGCAGCGCCAAGCGCCTGACCGAGAACAAGGCCCCTGACGTTTCGCCCACCTGGAATCCCAAGACCAGCGCGCAGATTGCCTGGGTGAGCGGGCGCACCGGCCTGCCGCAGATTTACACCATGGCATCGGATGGAACCAATGTCGTCCGCATGACCGATCAGGGGTATGCGGTATCGCCGTCGTGGTCGCCGAACGGCCAGTTCCTGGCATTCGCCTGGGTGCGGCATTATGGCCCCGGCGCGCCCGGCGCCAGCGACATCTATGTTATGGACATCGCCAGCAAGCAGTGGGTACAGCTGACCCATGATGGCGGGCGCAACGATTTTCCTTCGTGGTCGCCGGACGGACGGCACATTGTGTTTCAGTCGAACCGCACCGGCAAAACGCAAATCTGGACGATGCTGGCCGATGGCAGCGAACAGAAGCAGCTGACCACCCAGGGCGACAACTCCCAGCCCAACTGGAGCTCGAAGTAGATGGGAGTGCCAGGCGATGAAGGTTCGTTCTTGTTTCACGGGAACCAATGGGCCCATGCAAGGAGCTAGCTGGAAAACTTGTAGGATAGAAGATTGCATTACGGGCGACGGAAGGAGCACACTTCGGCCCTCTCGCGAACTGCTGCGAGTGCTCTCGCCACTGGAGGAAAAGTTGAAGCTCACACGGAGTCGCTGGATAAAACTCGTTGTTGCCCTGATGGTGGTTCTGACGGTCAGCGCCTGCAAAAAGAAGACCGCGCCACCCCCGCCGCCGCCGCCCCCGCCGCCGGCTCCGGCGCCCACCGCGTCCCTCTCGGCGAATCCCAATAGCATCACCGCCGGCCAGTCGACGACGTTGATCTGGCGTACCGACTACGCTACCGATGTGAACATCGACGGCATCGGCAAGGTCGATCCCAGCGGCTCGCGCACAGTGACGCCGACGGAGTCGACGACCTATCACCTGGTAGCGCGTAATGACCGCGGCACCCAGGAAGCGACCGCTCGCGTCACCGTCACCCCGGCCGCGCCGCCGCCGCCGCAGCAGACCAACGAAACCGAGGCGCAGCTGTTCGCGCAGAATGTGCAGGACGTGTTCTTCGAATACGACAGCTACGACGTCTCCCAGCAGTATCAGCAGGTGCTGCAGGGTGATGCCCGCTTCCTGCAGCAGCATCCGAGCATCAAGTTCACTATCGAGGGGCATTGCGACGAACGCGGCTCGACCGAGTACAACCTGGCGCTGGGTGACAATCGCGCCAACGCCACCAAGCAGGCGCTGGTATCGCTGGGAATTTCGGCCGATCGCATTCGTACCATCAGCTACGGCAAGGAGAAGCCGTTTTGCACGGAAAGCACCGAAGCTTGCTGGTCGCAAAACCGCCGCGCGCACTTCGTCTATCAGCGGTAGGGTAGAGTAGGCCTTCGGGCCTGCGTCGAACTGCGCAATTGAAGTCGGGTTGCGGACTACGGTCGGAGACCGCAGCCCGCAACCCTCAACCCTGAAACCTACGGCCGAGACGCGGGCCTGAAGGCCCGCGCTACCCGTCACAGGAACTTAGTTCTTATGCGCAACCGCAATCCCATACTTTCGCTCATCGTCGCGGCCGTCTTGCTGGCCACGAGTGCCCCCGCCTTCGCGGTCAGCAAGGAGATGATCCAGCTGCAAACCCAGGTGCAGGCGTTGCAGGACCAGGTCGCACGCATGCAGCAGTCGATGGACATGAACATGGGCGTCATGCGTAACCTGATCGAGCAAAGCTCCGACAGCGTCAACAAGATGAATGCCGCCGTCGGCGATCTGCAGAACCGGATGCAGGGGCTCAGCGCCGACAACAACGGCAAAATCGATCAGCTCTCCAGCCAGATCCAGTCGCTGCACGATTCGGTGGATGAGCTGAAGTCGCGCCTGGCGAAGGTCAGCAAGCAGCTCGACGACATGCAGCAGGGAGGTCAGAACCTTGCCGCCGGTCAGCCGGGCATGGCAGCTGCACCTGGCGGAGCGCCTGCCGCCGGAGCGACGCCTGCCGACGCCAATGCCGCCGCCAATGCGCCCCCGCCCGACGTTCTCTACAACAACGCGCTGCGCGACTACAACTCCGGCAAGTACGATCTGTCGTCGCAGGAGTTTGGGGATTATCTGAAGTACTACTCCAATACCGATCTTGCCGGAAACGCCCAGTACTATCTGGCCGACATCGAGTACCGGCAGGGCAACTTCTCTGCGGCCGTGAAGGATTACGACAAAGTACTTGAGCAGTATCCCGGCGGCAGCAAGGCGGCGGCGGCGCAACTCAAGAAGGGTTACGCGTTATTGGAGCTGGGCCAGCGCGAAGCCGGGGTGCGCGAGTTGAACAGCTTGATCGCGCGTTATCCGCGGTCGATCGAAGCCTCGCAGGCGCGCGATCGTCTGCGCCGGCTAGGCGCCAGCGGCGGCACAACCACCCATCGTCCACCGCCGCCCTCGCAACAATAGGAGTGCGCGTGGAAGTCCCCATCCTGGAGACCGAACGCCTGCTTCTGCGTGGCTACCGTAGCGACGACTTCGCACCGTGCTCGGCGATGTGGAGCGATCCCGTCGTCAACCGGTACACCACGGGCACGCCGCTTTTGCCGGAGGAGGCTTGGTCCAAGACGCTGCGCAACGCGGGCCTTTGGCCGATGTTGGGTTACGGCTATTGGGCGATTGAAGAGAAAGCCAGCCGCGAGTTCGTTGGTGAGACGGGATTCGCCGACTTCAAACGAGACATCCAACCTTCAATTGCGGGCGTACCCGAGCTGGGCTACGTCATGTGCCCACGAGTACACGGCAAGGGCTATGCGACCGAGGCGGTGCAGGCGGCGATTGCGTGGGCCGATCAGCAACTCGGCGCCGAGCGCACGGTGTGCATCATCCACGAAGGTAATGCAGCATCGATTCGGCTGGCGGAGAAGTGCGGCTATACCGAATTCAATCGCACGCAATATAAAACGCACGACGTGATTATGTTCGAACGGCGATAACTCCAGTTTCTCAATCCGATCGGGGCATTGTGAGTTAATGGCCTGTTATCGCCAATGACCTTTAGATTTCCGCTAGTCCTTTCTTTCGCATCCGCTTCGACCACTGGTGTATCAATGATCCCAGAACCATAAGTCCGCCAACAGAGGCAATCGCGGTGCAAATAACTCCGAGGACGCCGGAGATGAACATTGAAGAGGCAGCGGGCTGACCACCTGCGGCTATCATCAGACGCGGATTCGTTATCCTCGGATCGCGATTATCGAATAGCACGTCCAAATCAAACTGGTAACGATGCCCTGCGTCGGTCTTAAATTGGCCTAGGTTAAGGTTGAGGCCCGTGACAGAGTTAATCCATCCTCCGCCAGCTGTTTTACTGGAGCCTTCGTCAATCGTATTCCCGCCGCTGCTTAATACCCACTTGAACCTCCAGATGGGAGGGTTGGGGCAAGGATGTTTCTCTGGATCATTCACCCCGACTTGACACTCCATCTCTTGCTCGGTCTCACTCGGTTGATCACTGCCGATTCCTTTTGGCACATCAGCTTCGACGTAGACATCTAGAGCGTGCCCATGTTCGTCTTGATCGTGCCGGTCGAGTAGTGGCTCCCGGTCGAAAGCACTATCGGAACATCCTTTGCAAAAAACCAGGTACGGCTTGAGTCCCAGAGTGTCCAAAGCCCCCAGGGCCCGAGTCCAAGCGCTATGAGAATAAGCCCCGTTCTTCTCCAAGTCATAGGCGACGCACCGTCCTGTGCTCATGCTAAATTGAGGCAGCCGCAAGAGAAAGAGGATGACCGTCGATGACCGGCGATAAATCGCCATATCACAAGTAATCAGGGCGACTCCTGGGAGAAAACTCTCGTGCGAAAGCTGGTGTGTGTGCTGCTGTGCGTCGGCGCGGTATGGCTTATCGCCTCGCGCGCTTATGACCGCACATGTCAACGACACGAAGCAGCATTCCAGCAAAGGCTCGCCGAACTGCGACAACACAGCAGTATGGCGCTAAAGGTGGGCACTAAGAGGGCTGATGTCCTGAGCTTCTTGTCGCAGCATGGGCTGCAAATCGTCGCAAACGACAAGGCGCAGGTCAGAGCGAGAATGTACACGAGTCGAGGATGCGATCGCGGGTGGGGATGCAGCGTCGGCCCGGACGGAGCCGCGATAGATTAACTGTCAGCTTTGACGAGACGGACGCCACCAACTCCGAACCCGTTATAACTGGCTCATACGCGGGGGATTGCAGCTAAAAGCCAATATAGCTGGCGTAACATCGCCAAATCGCAAGTGAGCGCGCCCTGCACGGGTGAGCCTATGCGATATCCTGCGCGCGGCCCTTCCATTCGCCGCCGCGCCCGGCCCAATAGTTCGCGGCCGAATGAATCGTCGCCATCGTGTAGAAGAGGGCAGCCAACGGCAGCATCAGCGCCCAGAGTGGATTCAGGCCGTAGTAGCGGACCATCGGCAGGTACAGGAACGTCATCAAGCCGTAGGCGAATGCGCCGGCAAACGTCAGCACCAACGATCCGCTGAGCATCAGCGCAATCGGCAAGACATACAACAGCAACATTCCGATTACGGTTCCGAGCAGCAGCCAGATCGAGTGATGGAGCTGGTTGAAGGCGGTACGCGCGATCATGCGCTCGATCTCCGCGAAGGATTCATAGGGTCGCAGGCTGCGCGTTTCACGTGTCGCGGCGTGAAGCCCGCTCGAGGTTAGATTGGGCGTCTGTCCGACACGACTGGAAGCCCGCCCTGAGCCTGTCGAAGGGTCGTGCCCTGACTCATGCTCTTCCGAACTCGCGAGGTTCGACGCGGTACGGTCCTGTATCTTGCGATGCTCGAATCTCGAACTGCCTTCCACACCCAACCAAACTTTTCCGCCGGAGTGCTTGATCGCTTGCGCCAGCGCGCAGTCGTCGATGAGCTCCTGGCGGATCATCGCGATTCCACCGATGCGCCGCAGTGCTGCCGGACGGACCAACATGCATCCGCCGGCCGCGCCGGCGGTCTTGGTGCCCCAGGTTCGTGCCCGTCCTTTGGGCGCTAACCTGGGCTGATCGCGCACCCACTCCGGCGGATACAGCATGAAAAAGAAAAACACGAACGCGGGGATCAGCAGCTTCTCGGCGAAGCTGCGGCAGTGCAGCTTCACCATGAAGGAGGCTAGATCATAGCCGCCGCTTTCCGCAATTTCCACCAGCTTGGCAACGCTATTAGGCGCATGTTCGATGTCGGCGTCGGTGAGCATGAGGAAATCAGGACTCAGGCGCAGCGCTTGCTCGATTCCTTGCTGCATCGCCCACAGCTTGCCCGACCATCCTGGCGGGAGCGGCCGTCCCGAGATCACGGTCAGGCGACTCGAAGCTTCATTCTCTCCCACCCTTTCGCTAACCATGCGAAACGGTGGGGCACCCGCATCGTTCGAACCTGTCGCCGCTTGCGCTGCTTCGGCGGTTCCGTCGCTGCTGTGATCGTCAACCACAAAGATGTGAAGTTCGTGTTCTTCCTGACGCACGAGCGATACGATCGCCCTGCCGATTACATCCGCTTCGTTGCGCGCGGGAATGACGACGGCAATCGCGGACCTGCGTTCGGATTGCTCGGGAAAACACGGGAAGGGCTGACCGAATTCGCCAGAAGCGGCCGTGGCCAAGGAACAGATACCGCCATGCCGCCACGCACGCCGTCCGGCGATCAGCGCTGGAAGAAACATTTGGAGTAGGGTAATTGAACGAGAGGCAAGAACCGACAGCCTCTCGACGACAGGCGCCGGAGACCGAGCACCGAGGCGGCTCGACTAACTGCCCTTGCTGACTACTGACAACTGACAACTGCTTCTTACGCTTCGCGAAGAGCGCGCGTGATCGGCATGCGCGAGGCGCGGAAGGCGGGCAGCAGTCCGCCGACCAGGCCCATCACGACCGCGAACACCATTCCAAAGATCAGCAGTGTCGGCGTGATTCTAAACGCGAATGCCAGTTCGCTGAAGCTGTTCGTGCTGCCCGTGCCCGCGGTGTAGCCGTTCATGGCGAACGCCACCAGGCAGCCGAGCGCGCCGCCGATCACGGCCAGCAGCACCGACTCCATGACAAACGATATAAGGATGCTGAAGCGCGAGAAGCCGAGCGCGCGTAGCGTGCCGATCTCGCGGGTGCGCTGGGCCACGATGGCGTACATGGTGTTCATCGCGCCGAAGATTGCGCCGATGCCCATCACGATAGCGACGAATGCGGCCAGACCGAGCAGCGCACCGGCGGTCGGCCCGGCGAGGTTCTCGTAATACTTCGGTTCGGAATCGATTTGCAACTGCACCCGGGGGTTAGCGCGCAGCTCCTTGTCGAAGGGGCCGAGCGTCGCCGGATTGGTGAGCCGCACGGTCAGCGATTCGCAGCCACCGTTGCGCTTGATGGCCGGGGCCATCGCGTCCAGATCGCCCCATATCTCGCTTTCGAACGAGCTGCCGTCGGCGGTGAAGAGGCCGACGACCTTGAAGTTCGTCTTCTGGACGTTGATCGTGTCGCCGATGTTCAGGCCGTTGACGCGGTCGGAAATCAGCTTGCCGGCGATGACTTCGAACAGGCCGGGCGTGAACATTCGGCCTTCGACAATCTTCACGTTGTTGCGCACCTGGAACGCCATCGGGGTGACGCCGCGGAAGGTGATGTTGGCCGCCTGATTATCGGACTTGCGCAGCTTGTTGGTGAGGATGACGACTTCGCACGAGGCCATGGGCTTGCCGTCGCTGCTGCGCGCCACGCGCGGATCGACCATGACGACGTTGGCGTCGCCAATGTTGATCCACGAGGTGAGCTCCGACATGGAGCCGCGCTGGGTGATGATGCCGTTCTGCGGCGAGCCGGTCGAGCGCAGCGCGGTGCGGAAGCCGGTCTCCATGGAGAGCAGGGTGACGAAGACCGCGACCACCAGGCCGATGCCGAAGATGGCCAGCAGCGTGACCTTCCAGCGCTGGCGCAGGTTGCGGATGTTGTAGGTAAGAGGTAAGGCCATGTTTCACGACCGAATAATCAGCTGATTCGTGCGATGGTGCCCCAGGTTCGCCCATCTTTTGGGCTAACCTGGGCCCCTTCGAGAAGACCCAGGTTAGCGCCCGAAAGAAGGTCGCGAACCTGGGGCACGATCTACACTTGTCGCAATACTTCTGTGATCCTCGCGCGGTATCCCGTGATCGCCGGGAAGAAGCCGGCCAGCAAACCCAGCAGCAGCGCGAATCCCACGCCTAGTGCCGTCGTTGTCGTCGATAAGCCAAAGTTCGGATATTGAGCCAGTATGTCGCCGATCATCGGCACCTGGGGCAGGATCCTCAGAATCAGAACGCTGATTGCGATGCCGACCAGGCCTCCCATCAGCGCGATCAGCAACGCCTCGCTGAGGATCAGCGTCATCACCAGTCCGCTGGAGAAGCCCAAGGTCTTGAGCACGCCAATCTCCTGCTGGCGCTCACGCACCGCGATGCTCATGGTGTTGGCCGTGACCAGCAGAATGGTGAACGCCACCGCCATGCCGATGCCGTTCAGCAGTAGCGCCAGGTTGCCGGCCATGGCGACGAAGCTGGCGAGAAACGCCTGCTCGGTCTCGGTCTTGGTTTCGTTGTCGCTGTTGGCGAACTGCGCGTCGATGGCCTTGCTGATGGCGCCGGCGTGGCTGGGGTCGTCAATCTTCGACGTCAGCCAGCCGATGCCGAGATTGCGCCCGGTAGCTTCATAGAGATACTTATAGTCGAAGTACATCGACTGCAGGTCGGTGCCGGGAAAGCGCGCTTCGTCGGTGTCGTAGATGCCGTCGACCACGAAGTCGAAGGGATGTCCCACTCTGTAGGGGGGGATCGAGCTCTCCAGTTCGAAGGTGTCGCCCACCTTCCAGCCGAAGCGCTGCGCCAGCTTGCGTCCGATGATGGCGCCGCGGCGGTCATGCAGCCATCGCTCTTTCTGGTCGGGCGGCAGCACGATCTCGGGGAAGATGTCGAGGAACGGCGCGGGCTCGGTGGCGTAGTTGGCAAAGAAGTTTTTCGGGTCGCGATAGATGCCGCCGAACCACCAGTTCATGACGGTCTCTTGCACGCCGGGGATGGCCTCCACGCGCTGCTTGTAGTTGAGCGGCAGGTTGAATACCAGGCTGACCGCGTTGCGCGTCACCAGCCGTCCGGCATTGCCGGCGTGCAGACTGAAGTTCACCGCCTCCACCACGGTTTGCAGGGTACAGAACAGCAGAATGCACACCGACATCGCCAGCACGGTGGAGAGCGTGCGAATCCAGTTGCGGCGGAGGTGCTTCAATACCAAGGGTGCGAACTTCATACTGATTCACGCAATATGTTTCACCACGGAGGCACGGAGGGCACGGAGTTTTTGGGATCTCATTCCTGAAGCCGTAGCACTGCCAACAGGGAATAAAATATAAGAACCCGTTCGGTGTGGCCGCATTCTCAATTAAGACCTCAAGAACTCCGTGCTCTCCGTGCCTCCGTGGTGAAAACGTTTTCTCAATTACTCAAGACGCCTTTATCCAAGTGATGCTGGATGCGCGCGCGGGCGGCGGCACGCGGATCGTGGGTCACCATGATGATGGTCTTGCCGAATTCCCGGTTGAACGTTTCCATCAGCGTGAGAATCTCTTCTGCGCTCTGATGGTCGAGGTCGCCGGTGGGCTCGTCGGCTACCACGACGGTTGGATCAGTGACCACCGCGCGCGCGATGGCGACGCGCTGCTCCTGTCCGCCGGAGAGCTGGCGCGGATAGTGCTTAGCGCGGTCTTCCAGTCCCACGATGCGCAGCGCGGTCATGGCGCGCTGGCGGCGCTCGCTCTTCGAGAGATGCGTGAGCAGCAGCGGCAGCTCGACGTTCTCCAACGCATTGAGCACGGGAATGAGGTTGTAGAACTGGAAGATGAATCCGATGTGACTGGAGCGCCACTTGGCCAGGTCGCCCTCGGAGAGCGGCGTGAGGTCGGTGCCCGCCACGACGACGCGGCCCGAAGTCACGCGGTCGATGCCGGCGATCAGGTTCAGCAGCGTGGTCTTGCCCGACCCCGACGGTCCCATCAGCGCCACAAACTCGCCGGTCGGGACTTCGAGGTTGATGCCGTCGAGGACCTTGATCTGCTGGGTATCGCGCTGATAGAACTTGCGGACGTTTTGCACGCTGACGGCAGTGGTGCTCGTCGCGGCTTGAGTGGTGCCCATTCAAACTCCCTTTGATTCCAAGTTGCTCATAAGGCGCGGCTTAGTTCCCATTTTGGGAAATCGCGTTTAGCTTCGATTTGGCGGCCTCCAGAGTACCTGGATGACCCAAACTATCCCCCGGCTATCGAACGTCGATGTAGCGGCCTGCCAGGCCACCTAAAATGCCATTCCTTGAATCGCCGGAATAGGCTAAATTGAACCGTATTGTTATAAAGCTAAAGTTTCATCAAAAACAACACTAAAGAGCTATCCACCAGGGTGGTGTCGCCGCTGCCGCGGCTCGGGCCTGTTTTCACTCCGATCCCGGGGCTTGCGCCCCGGGCTCACATCTCAGCCGCCGCTGCGCGGCTCGTTCGACGGAGCTCGAAGTTTCTGCCCAACGCCATCAGTCATCTCCGCCGCGAATATCTCCGCCGCGAACACAATCTCTCAAAGCCGCGCTCAAACCGAACAAACCTGAGGATGGCCTTCTCTTATCAAACCCAGTCGACCCAGCCGTTCAAAACCAGTTGTAAAGGCGGTACGCTGATTCCCTGACCACCGACAACTGACAACTGATAACCGATAACCGACAACTGACAACTGACAACTGACAACTGACAACCGACAACTGTCTTCTAACTCTTCACCCGAATCGCGTCGCCGTCCTTCAGCTTCTGCGGAGGATTGTTGACGATGGTCTCGCCTCCCGCCAAGCCTTGCGTCACGATGATCTGGCCGTGGAGGTCGGCGCCGGTCACCACTGGCATCGCGCGTGCCCGGTTGTCTTCCACTTCGAAAACGGTTTGCTTACCGTCGCGCGTGATCACCGCATCCTTGGGCACGGTGACGATTCGCTGCGGCGCGGCCCCGGTGTTTTTGGTCTTTTGCGGCTGCAGGAAGGTCACGTTGCAGCTCATCTCCGGGCGCAGATACTTGTCCTTGTCGAGAATGGAGACCTTCACCGTCACCGTCGCCTTGGTGCGGTCGGCGGTCGGGATGATCTGGCGCAGCACGCCCTTATAAGTGTGGTCGGGAATGGCCTGCACCGTGATGTCGGCCGGCTGATTCGGAGCCAGCTGGCCAACGTTCGATTCGTTGACGTCGACCTCAGCCTCCAGCGAGTTCATATCGGCGATGGCGACGATCGCGCCGGACGCGGTGGAGATGTTTACCCCCGGAGGGATCGGCGCGACGCTCTCGCCGGCTTCGGTCATCTTCTTTACGACCACGCCGGCGAAGGGCGCGCGCACGGTGGTGAAGTCGAGGTTGGCCTCCTGCACTTGCAGGTTGGCCTGCTCCTGCTCGATGGCGGCGGCGGCGAGATTGACCTTGGCCTTGGCGGCGTCGAGCGCATCCTGCGAAACCACCTTGCTGCGAAAGAGATCTTCCTGCAGGCGCTCCTGGCGCTGCATCTCAGCCAGGTCGGCCTTGGCGTAGTCGATATCGGCTTTGGCCTTGGCGATGGCGGCCAGCATGTCCTCATTATCGAGCGTGGCCAGCACGTCACCTTCTTTGACCACGCTACCTTCTTCCACCAGCAGGCGCGCAATGCGGCCCTGAATCCTGGATGAGACCACGGACTGCCGGCGCGCCACCAGATATCCCGAGGCGGTCAAGATCGGCGTGCCGGCATTCGGGCCGGCGCCGGTTTGCACGGTTGACTGTACGGTCTCGACTTCGACGGCGCCGAGCACGGTGCGCGCCTTGCCGAAGTAGTACCATCCTCCCGCGCCCACAGCGGCGAGCACAATCAGGATGATGACAGCGCGCCAGGGCCGGCGGCGCGGCGCATCGCGATCGATGTGCAATGACGCAAGTTCGTCCTTCAATTCGCGCATAGCGGCCCGCTGCTGGTGTTCATGGTTAGGTGGAACACCATGATTTTGCAATAAGTCTAATTGAGGCCGCAGCGGCTGTCTCGGAGAGCCAGTCGCCGTATCGAACTTGGCCGTCTCAATCATTACGTCTGAAGTATCGATGGGTTTTGGTGACGGCGACAGTGTGGAGTGTCAGAGGATAGGCGTGACAAATGTCATGGAGGCAGTCGGCACTCGGCAGTCGGCAATCGGCATTCGGCATTCGGCACTGCGGGAGGAGTGATAAGGGTAGAGCGGGCCTTCAGGCCCGCGTCGTAGTGCGATTTGCAAATAAGACAGTCGGCTTCAGCCGACGTCAGAGTTTCGCCGGCTGAAGCCGGCTCCGGCTGGAAAGGGCGCACGGGACGCGGGCCTGAAGGCCCGCTCTACCTGCCGAGTGCCGAGTGCGGAGTGCCGACCGCCGACCGCAGTCGGCCGACCGCAGCCTGCCGAATGCCGACCGCCGACCGCCCATTGCCGAGTGCGGAGTGCCGAGTGCCGACCGCCGACTGCCGAATGCCGAATGCCGAATGCCGATTGCCGACCTAGTGATACACCTGCTGGCCGGTGGGGTCGCCCAGTTCCATGCCTTTGCGAATGAAGTTGCTATGAGTTCGCCGCCACACGAATTCGGTGATGTCGGGCCAGAACTCATCCAGGATGTGTCCCTCGGCTACGCCCGCCAGTCCGGTCAGCGCGTTTTCAATGGTGCCGCTCACCGATTCGTTGCGATAAGGCACATAGGCGTTTGAGATGGCAGCCTCGGTGAACTGGCTGGCGATCACCGAGGTATTGATTACGCTCATGCCGGTGTCGCTGCGGCCGATGACGGCGCGGCTGACGGCATAGGCCATGCGGTTGAGGATGCCGTGCTCATGCGACGGGAAGTAACGCGGGTCCTGATGAAAGAGAGTGGGATAAACGAAGCCGCCGATGAAGGCCGCGCTCTCGGCACCCATGGCGGAAATTCCTGTTCGCTCGCCAAATCCTGCCCAGCCGGGATTCACCCGCGGGTAAGCTCCCGTGGCTTGCGAGATCAGGGAATCGGAAAGGATGTTGACAGCCATTCCGGCCGAGTGCGCATTGTCGAGAAAGGCCTCGAACTTCTGCCGGGCGGTCAGCGGATGGTAGCCCGGTTCGTTGGGCAAAGGGTGGCCCGGAACAAAGTCGTGGGCCATGGCGACCATGTTGTTGTGGCTGAACGCGGCTTTGAGGGCTGCGGCGGTGAACTGCTCGTGGTCGAAGGCGTAGTCGCTGAGCGGCGCGAGGCCGAAGCGCATCACGGCCTGGGTGCAGACGGTGTCGGCGGGCTGCAGCAAGGCTGCGTCATACAACGAGGCGGCGGGGGCAAGACCCAGCACCGATCCCGCCATCATCGGCGAAAGCGGCTCCGTCGGCAGCGGGCTAACTTCGGAGATGGTTTCGGGGGCCTCGGCGAAAAACGAAGGATGGGAAGCGCCAGATGCTACCAAGGTCTGCTGTGCGGCGAGCGAGGAGAAACTCATCCCCAGACTCAGGCATATAGCCATGCCCAGCTTCATAAGGCCCCATTCCAATTAGGCTGCAGTCGTTCGTGCCCTGCATTATCTAAGAAGTTGCCCGATTAGAAAAGGGTGTTCTTGTTCGGAACGATATTAATTTTCGGCTTTTGGCAACCGGAAAGACGATTTTTCGAGCTCACATTTCAAGTTTCAAGCGAAGCGAACGGCAGTTAGCGGCCTCGACTCTCGACTCTTGAAGTTTCGGAAACGATGGTGTCTTCCTTTCGGGCTCGTCGCCACGTCCCCTCGAAAACCGGAAACTCGAAAACTGGAAACTCGAAACTTCCCTCCAACTGCCCTTCAGCTATGATGTCAAAATGTCCTCCCGATCGACCTCTTTCGCGGCAGTATGGCTACTTTCGATAGTGGCGCTGCTCGGCGCTTGTAAACCCAGGACCAAGAAAACACCCGTGGTCGTACGTGTAGTGCGCGACCTGCGATCGATATATGGAAGCGAATTCGACCGCAGGATCCTGGAATTTCAGGGCAGCAACCCCAGGCTGCCATCGGGCCAGGCCATTATTGTTTCCAGCGAGACCGGCGATTACAAAGACATGCTGCAGAAGCAGACCAGCAACAGCGAGGGCACGGATGTAATCATCCTGGACGCGCCCGAGGATGCGTCGGCGAGCCCGGCCTTGCAGATCGCTTTGCCGCAGGCGGCGAATATCTGCGCCGGAGTGAAGGCCTGCCCCGCCAATGTACCCGCCATTATCCCGGCGCAAGTAAACGGCAACAACCGGCAGGCCGCGCAGATGTTTGTGGATTACCTGCAGAAGGCGCAATGAAGGCCGATTCGCCATTGACTGCGGCACCGTTCACCGGGATGAGTCTATGAACCTTTGGGCCGACTTTCTGACCAACGACGGTAGGGAAATCTGGAAATGGAAGCACTACTTTCCCATCTACGAGCGCTTCTTTCGCGACTTTGTCGATAAGTCAGTTACCTTTCTGGAGGTCGGCGTTGCCTCTGGTGGGTCGCTGCCAATGTGGAAGCGATACTTCGGCCCGCATGCCACCATCATCGGCATCGACATTCTGCCGGAGTGCAAGGCCTGTGAGGAAGACCAGATCGCAGTTCGCATCGGTCCTCAGCAGGATACGAATTTTCTGCAAAGCATCCTGGACGAGTTCGGTCCGCCCGACATCGTTGTCGACGACGGCAGCCATGTCATGAGCCATATGCTCAAGACCTTCGAGTTCCTTTATCCCAAGCTCAGCAAGAACGGCATTTATCTGGTCGAAGACCTGCACACCGCCTATTGGGAGGAGTACGAAGGCGGATATCGCCGGATGGGTACCTTCATCGAGCGCTGCAAAGACTTACTGGATGAGCTGAACGCCGATCACTCGCGCGGACAATTACCGCCCACCGAGTTCACCCGCACAACTTTGGGAATGCACTTCTACGACAGCGTTGCCGTCTTCGAGCGGGGAACGACGACCAGCAAGTGGGCGCCCAAGACTGGCGGGGAATGAAGCTGCTTCCAAAAACGCCCTCCTAGGAGACGGGAGCTCGCAGCCGCACCGTCATGCAGCCAATAGAAAAACCGAGAAATGCCCCGGCAATCACATCACTCACCCAGTGATAGTTAGTCACGATCACCGCAAGATTCAAAAGTGCGACGATCACGAAACCGCCGGCGCGCCAGCGCGGTGTCTGAGTCCAAAGCACGGCGAGAATGGCGCAGGAGATGGCCGCGGTCCCCGAAGGGAGTGAGTCCCAATGCGGCGTGCCATGTAACCAATGGAAGCCGTAGAGGTGTTCCTGGGTATAGGTGGGATCGGGCCAGCCACGCCCTAAAATGCGCTTGCAGATGATCTCGGCCGCGATGGCCCACATGGTGGCCCACGAACCAAGTAGCGGGACGCGAGTCCAGCGCGCCAGTTGTCGGCCGGACAGCATCCAGGCTCCGCAGCCAAGCAAGAAAAGGAGCGCTGCGAAAACCACCAGCGATATCGGCAACAGGGCAATCGTGAGCACGGTCCAGAATGTGGTATGGCGAAGATGCTGCTCGACGAAGTCGGCCACCGGACGATCGACCCAGGCCACGCACCCGATGGTCATGATCACCGTTGCGACAAACGCCAACAGCCAGCTTCGGAATGCGTTGCGCTCGTGCATCGATTAGGCGGGGCGAGGCGCAGCGGCCCGCGGCTTGCGCGTGGATTTCTTGCCCCGCGCAACCGTCTTCGCGGGCTTTGACGCGGCGGCTTTCGCCGGCGCTTTTTTAGCAGCGCCCGCCAGCGGCAGCGCCTTCATCTCGGCGGCGCGCCACAAATACCAGCTCGCGACACTGCGATACGGCTTCCACTTCTCGCCGTAGGCCGCCAGCCATTTCGGCTTGGGAAGCTCGTCGAGCTTGCGCATGTTGGCGAAGCCTTTGCGCACACCGTAGTCGTCGACCGGCAGCACATCCGCGCGTCCCAGGCGGAAGATGAGCAGCATCTCGACCGTCCAGCGGCCGATGCCGCGCACGGCCACCAGCCGCTCGATGAGTTCCTCATCGCTCATGCGATGTGCTTGTTTCACCGTCGGGACGGTGCCGTCGAGGGTCTTGGCGGCAAGATCGCGAATGGCCAGCATCTTGTTGCGCGATAGTCCGGCGGAGCGCAACAGCTCTTCCGGGGCGCCAAGGATCTGCTCGGGCGTAGGGAAGCCGTCTACGAGGCCACGGCGGGTGCGAATCCGTTTCGTGTTCTCCGGGAAAAGCGCTTTCACGCGGGCGGTGATCGTCGCCGCCACTTTGCCATTCAGTTGCTGATAGATGATCGCCTCCAGCAGCGCATCGAAGATGCTTTGCGTGGTCTCTTGTTGCAGGCGGCAAGGTCCGGACTGCGCGATAATCCGCGCCAGTTGGCGGTCGACCCGCGAGAGGTGTTCGCAGGCGGTGTTGTGATCGAGTTTCTTCGTCATGGTGATGTTGTGGGTTGTCAGTTGTCAGTTGTCAGTTCATTCACAATCGCCCCGGGAAACGGTATTGGAAATCTCGAGCGCCGCAGGCACGGTGCTTGTCCGCGCGGCGTGCCGTCCCTATGGGACTATTCAATTTTCATCACGGCTGCCCCAGCGCTGAAGCGCTGGGCTAACCTATATCGCGCCTACGGCGCTTGCCTCTATCGACCGCCTCGTCGAACGATTCTACAAGGACAGGCACTGCTTACCGGCATCTGACCAACAACCAACAACCAACAACCGACAACTGACAACCGACAACTGGCCACTACTGGCTGCTGCTTTCCTCCAGCGCGGTGATTGTCTCCTCGTCCACATCCCACTTCTTCAGTATGCGAAAGATCACGCGGCTGGGAAAACCGGCGCGGACGAGTGCGCGAAAAATGCGGGCAGCCTGCTTCCGATCGGCGGGTTTGGCCAGGCGACGGCGGCGCAGAAACTCACGCGCCAACTCCTCTTCGTTCACCTCGCTGTAGGCCGCGTTGACTGCGCCGTCGATGATGTCGGCGTGCACGCCCTTGGTCTTCAAGTCCTGTACCACGCGCCGGCGGCCGAACTTATCGTTCTCCTGGCGCAGGCGCGAGTAGCTCTCGGCGTATTCCGTGTCATTGAGGTAGCGCTGCGCCTTCAACTTGGTCACAACCTTTTCGATGAGGTCCGCGCCATCGGCCTGTTCCTGAACCCGTTTGCGCATCAGGCGCTTGATCTCCGCGACCGTGCGCATGCGCCGGCCCAGCGCGCCGATGGCGTACTCGTAGAGCGAAGCTTCGTCATACGTCTTCTGCGCGCGCTTGAACGGCATCTTGGAATTATAGGGTGGCACGAAAACTGTCGCTGCGCCCGCGGCGACACCGCTCCTTCCTCCGGTATCATCATCGGTATGGCCATCGCCATCCAATGCCGCGGGCTGCGCAAGACCTACGACGGCAAAGTCGAGGCGGTGCGGGGGCTGGACCTCGACATCGAAGCGGGCGAGTGCTTCGGGCTGCTGGGCCCGAACGGCGCAGGCAAGACCACGACCATCGAAATCCTCGAAGGCCTGCTGGAGCCGACGTCCGGTGAAGTGGAGATCCTCGGGCGCACCTGGCGGGCGAATGAGCGCGAGCTGCGCGAGTGGCTCGGCGTCTCGCTGCAGGAGACGCGGCTATCGGAAAAACTTACCGTCCGCGAAACCCTTTTGCTGTTTTCCAGCTTCTATCGTCATCCCTTGCCGATCGAAGTCGTGCTGGATGAGCTTTCGTTGCAGGAGAAGAAGGATTCGCTGGTGGGCAAGTTGTCCGGCGGGCAGAAGCAGCGGCTGGCGGTCGCGACCGCGCTGGTGGCGAATCCCAAAATCCTGTTTCTCGACGAGCCGACCACCGGCCTGGACCCGCAGAGCCGGCGTCAGCTGTGGGACATTGTTCGCCAGTTCCAGAGGCGCAACGGGACGGTGCTGCTGACCACGCACTACATGGACGAGGCAGAACGCCTGTGCGACCGGCTGGCCATCATCGACCATGGGCAGGTCATCGCGGCCGGGACGCCGGCAGAGTTGATCGAGCGGCTGAGCGGCCACCACATCGTCGAGTTTGCGGTGGCGCATCCCTTGAGCGATGACGGGAACGCATGGAGCCGCTTGCCCGGCGTGCAGTCGGTACGTGCGGACGACGGCGTCTATAGCCTGCGCGTGAACGAGCCGCATGAGACCATACCGCCATTGCTGGCCGAGGTACAAAAGCAGCATGCACAGCTGGTGCATCTGACCACGCGACAGGCCAGCCTGGAAGACGTCTTCGTGCACTTGACCGGACGTCATCTGCGGGAAGAGTGATAAGGGTAGAGCGGGCCTTCAGGCCCGCGTCGCAGTGCGATTTGCAAGTAAGAAAGGCTTCGGCCGACGTCAGAGTTTCGCCGGCTGAAGCCGGCTCCGACAGGAAAGGGCGGACGGGACGCGGGCCTGAAGGCCCGCTCTACCAACGGCGACCTGAAGCCGTGTCCTACGGACGACGATCTGAAGCCGTGCTCGACCAATGGTGACCTGAAGCCGTGTCCTGCGGAGGGCGGCGTGAAGGCGTGCTCCACCGACGGCGACTGAAGACGTGCTCCACCCGAACGCTGGATTTTTCAAATGGAAACGATTGAACAGCCACCTGTTGTAACCGGACCGCAGCCGCCGGTCATCACCAACCCGCGCTGGCTGGGTTATGCGCGCCTGCTGCAGATGCGCATGCTGGAGCTGTGGCGCGAGCCCGAAGTGATCTTCTGGGTGTTCGTCTTTCCGCTGCTGCTGGCGCTGGGGCTGGGCATCGCGTTTCGCAACAAGCCGCCGGACGTCACTCCGGTGGCGGTGGTCGCCGGCCCCAAGTCGGATGAGCTGGTGCAGTTGCTGCAACATTCGCCGGATCATGCAGCCATACGTCCCGATGTGCTGAGCCCGGCTGCCGCCCTGGATGGGTTTCGCCTCGGCAAGTATTCCGTGGTGGTGAGCATGGACGACGCGGGAGTTCACTATCAGTACGACCCGGCGCGTCCGGAGAGCGTGCTGGCGCGCACCCAGATAGATGACGCGCTGGAAGAGGCAGCCGGCCGCAAGAATCCCCTTCCAACTTCGAGCACCGCTTCCAGCGAGCCGGGCGCGCGCTACATCGACTTCCTGATTCCCGGCCTGCTGGGCATGAACCTGATGAACTCGGGCATGTGGGGCATCGGCTTCGCCCTGGTCGAGATGCGGCAACGCAAGCTGCTGAAGCGCTTCGTCGCCACCCCCATGCGGCGCTCCGATTTCCTGCTGGCCCTGACCAGTAGCCGCCTGGTGCTGATGCTCATCGAGGTCGCGCTGCTGCTGGTGTTCGGCGTCGTGGCGTTTCATGTACGCGTGGAAGGCAGTGTGCTTGCGATTCTGCTCATCGGGGCGCTGGGAGCGGTGTCGTTCGGCGGCATCGGATTGCTCACCGCCAGCCGCGCGCAGAAGATCGAAAGCGTCAGCGGCCTGATCAACCTGGTGATGATGCCGATGTGGATCTTCTCCGGCGTGTTCTTCTCGTATGAGCGCTTTCCAAAAGTGTTTCTGCCGGTGATTCGCGCGCTTCCGCTGACCGCGTTGAACGATGCGCTGCGGGCTATCATTTTGCAGGGCGATTCGCTGGCCTCGCAGCTGAGCCGGATTGCGGTACTGGCGATCTGGGGTGGGGTATCGTTTGTGCTGGCGCTGCGCTGGTTCCGCTGGAGCTGAGCGACGAGATGCCTTCACGCCTCTGCACCGCTTAGCAGTTGAGATGCCGGTACATCGGGCTGTGACTCACTCTCTCGGCTTGATGGATTCGACTGCCCAAGCGAACAGCTGGGCGGCGCAGTTGCTACAATCGCCCGATGAACTCCCGCCTGGAGCGCGTGCAGGAACAGCTGCGGCTCTACGATCATCCGCTGGTCGCGTTTGACGCGCGCGAAAAGGGCGAGGCGGTGCAGCTCATCATTCGACCGCGTTTCGCCGATCCGCCCGTGCACACCTACTACTTTGACCTGCATCCACGCGATCTCGATGACGCGCAATTCGAGTGGACGCTGCAGCGCCAAATCTTCGATTGCCTGCATGACTATCTGGTCGAGATGTTTCTCCGCACGCCGCAGCACAAGAAAGAAAATGCCCAACTCCAGCGCGAAGGGAAGCTGTGACCGCAACGCCGGCAGCTTCGCTGCGCGAGCGGATCGCCGACGAAGTCCGGCAGCATGGTCCGCTTCCGTTCTCACGCTACATGGAGCTGTGCCTGTACGAGCCTGAGCTGGGCTATTACTCGCGGGCGCGCGAGCAGTTTGGCAAGGCGGGAGACTTTTATACCTCGAGCGATGTGCACGCCGTGTTCGGGCGGCTGCTGGCGCGGCAGTTCGAGGAGATGTGGCGCGTGCTGGGCTCGCCTTCGCGCATCGATCTCGTCGAAATCGGTCCGGGGCGGGGACTGTTTGCACGGGACGTGCTGGACTGGTCGGCGAAGCAATTTCCGGAATTCTCTCTCGCGCTGCGGTATCGGTTGGGGGAGCAGTCCTCGCATCTGCGCGAGAAGCTGCGCGAGCGTCTGGCAGAGCACATTGCCGCGGGAACGTGTGAAGTGCTGGAATCGATCCTTCCACCCACGGATGAACGGGATGCGTTGATTGTCTTCGCCAATGAGTTCTTCGACGCGCTGCCGGTCGAGGTCATCGATCATCGCGGGGCGTTGCGGGTCGGCAACGAGAACGGCCGGTTCGTGGAAAGCTTCGTGGCGCCGTCTCCGGCCGAACTGGAATTCCTCGACCGCTATGGGGTTCATCCCGAGCAAGGCGAGCGAGTCGAGGTGGGTTTTGCGGCGCTCGAATGGATGAATCGTATTGCAGCGCTGTTCGCCGGGCGACGCGGATTTGCGGTTCTCATCGATTACGGCTACACCCGCGAAGAGCAGCTGGGCGGGCGGCATCGCGACACGGTTATGACCTATCGTCAGCATGTGGCCGGCGCGTCGCCGTATGAAGCTCCGGGCGAGCAGGACATCACCGCGCACGTGAACTTCACCGGGCTGCGGGCGCAAGCAGAAGAGCGTGGATTGAAGTCGCTCGGACTGCTGACGCAATCGCAGTTCCTGATCGGTATCGGCGAGGAGACGGAGTTCGGCGATGCGTTTCAAGATTGCCGGTTGCCGCAGGAGCGGGCAAAGGTCGCGCTTCAGTTGCGGCACCTGATCTCGCCCGAGGAGATGGGGGAGAAGTTTCAGGTGTTGCTGCTATCCCACGATGTGGGAGATGTGCGGTTGAGCGGGATGAAGCTGGAAAGATAGTGCGACGGCGTTCGAACGTCGCGCGAATCCCAGCATGGCCGTCATGGGATCTGCCGTGTGTGCCGCCGGCTGAAGCCGGCTCAGAATTCTTGGGGTGCGCCTACCCGGGGCTTGCGCCCCGGGCTCACTTCTTAGCCGCCGCTGCGCGGCTCGAGATTTCGTGTCATCGACGTCAATGGCAAGGAAGAAAAGATTATGCCCCTGCACACGAACAGCAGGTCCCTCGGCTGCGTTCGGCCGGCTTCGCGGCTCGAGATTTCGTGTCATCGACGTCGATGGCAAGGAAGAACAGATTATGCCCCTGCACACGAACAGCAGGTCCTTCGAGTGCGCTCGGGATGACACATCGAAAAGGAATGCCACTGCCCGCTACCGGCCGCCGACAGCTGACAACTGCGAACCGACAGCTGACAGCTGCCAACTGACAACCGTTAACTGACAACCGACAACTGACAACCAACAACTGACAACCGACAACTGCTAGTTCATTCCCGGCTTATCGCTGCTGCTTTCCGGCTGATAGGGCTTTTGCAGATACTTGCGCGCGGTATCGAGCGCGTTCTGCGTGTTGTCGTTGGTTTGCAGAGCCTGGCGATACTCATTGGTGGCGCGCTCGCGCTGGCCGGTCAGGTCGAAGATGATTCCCAGCTGGATGTGGCTCCATACCTCGGTCCAGCGTGGGACGCCGTCGCCATTCAGCGCCTCGCGATAGGCATTGGCCGCCGACTGATAATTGTGCTGCAGGAAGAAAACGTCGGCGATGCGGTAGTGCGCCAGCGAGCTGTTGCGGTTGATGTCGAGCGCCTTCTGAAATTCCTTCAGCGCCTCGGTCAGGTCGCCCTGCTCGACATCCTGCTGGCCGCGCATGATGGAAGTGCGCACCTGCAGGTCCTGCGAGTTTTGCAGCACCTGGTTGTTGGGATCGATGGTGATGCGGCGCGGCTTACCGAAAGTATCGACCGAGTACGCCGAATTCGTACCTTCGACTTCGACGCGCTTGCTCTCGGTCTTGCCGTCGGTGTCGATGCGCAGCTCGATGGGCATGCGGAACAGGTCCATGTCCTGCGAAATCTCGCCGACCACGCGGAAGCCCTTCTGGGTGCGATAAACCGTGTACTTGTTTTTGAATTCGGGCGCGCCGGTGGAATCGAGCCACTGGGTGAAGAACCAGGTGAGTTGCTGGCCTGAGGTCTGCTCCGCGACCTTGCGGAAATCGTCAACCGTAGCCGGCTTGCCGGCGTATTGCGCCATGAAGGTGTACATCGTCTTGTCGAAGGCTTCCTCGCCGATGACCCAGCGCAACATGGCCAGGATCATCCCACCCTTGTCGGTGACCAGCGATTGAAACTCGGGCGAGAAAGTATCGAGCCGGCCGACATCGGCGAGCGGCACCGACACGTAGGCCAGCGCGCCCACCGACATGTCTTTGGTGACTTCCTGGAAGCCGGCTTCGCCCGCCACGTGTTCGACGTAGAGAGCCTCGGCGTAGCGCGCATTGCCGTCGTTCAGCCACCAGTCATTCTTGGTCGCCGGGCTAACCATGGTGCCGAACCACTGATGCGCAATGGTATTGGCGAGCAGACGGTAATTGCCCTTCTCGGTAAAGTTTCGACCCGCAATCGCCGCAATTTCCGGCGCCCATGCCGAAGGTACGGTGTCGTTCGGCAGTTCGACGATGCTCAGGTTCTGATTGAACGGCGTCCCGAAGGTTGAGGTGAAGAAAAAGAATTGCTTGGTGGCGGTGTCGGCATAATTCTGGGCGAACTTCTGGTGCTCGGCGGTGGTGTAGACGGTGATGCCGAGGCCGCCTTCGTTACTGGTCGTGTTCACGTACTTGCCGACGATGATGGTGCCGGGGAAGCTGGGCCGCTCCTGGTAGGTGAAGGTCGTGGTCTTTTCGCCGGGACCGGCGGAGTTTTTGGCGGCCGCCGCCGATGCCCTGCGTACCGTCTTAGCGCTGGCGGTTTCGATATCGATGTCCGGGGCCGGCCCTGTACTCTGCTTGCCACTGCCAATCACCAGATAGCCCGCGGGCGCGGTGACGCTGATAGTGGCCGTGAAGCGGTTGGTCCCGTAGCCGACCATGGGAAACCAGCGCCCGGAGTACAGCAGATAGGTGATAGGGTCGCCGACATACGCCAGCTTCAGACCCTGCACCGGACTGTCTTCGGCGTTCTGTATGGCACCCTCATATTCGAAGACCAAAGTGTCCGACGAGCCTTTGGTCAGAGTGCTGGGCAGCGCAATGCGAATGGTGGAATCCTGGCTGACCCGTTCCACCTGCAGCAATTGGGCGTTGGCATCGACCACGCGGGTGGGCCGCAGCGCATTGTGCAGCTCAAAGGTTGCGATGTTGATGTCGTCGAGAGCGGTGAACTTGACCCGCGCCTGGGCCTTGAGTTGATGCGTCTGTGGCGTGATGGTCACGTGGATGAGGTAGTCGTTGACCTGAATGCGCTGCTTCTCCGCCGCCAGGCAGAACGATGCCAGGACCAACAGGGCGACGAGAAGCCGTCCAAACGAAGCTGCCACACTGCGCATTAAGAAGAGAACTCCCGCTCTGTTTAAAACTATAAATGATGGAAAATGGCTGCGGAAAGGATGCTGCCCAGCACTTGGCAGCCAGCACTTGGCATTCAGCCAAAGCTTCTTCTGCCGATTCCCGCATGGCTGCCTTGGCTAAGGGCCAAATGCTAAGTGCTAACTGCTGCCCCTCCCGCTACTTCCAGTACGATCTTTGCCGCCCGGTCGGATGCTCCCCCATTTTTCTCGCGCGGTTGCAGCCTGCGCCGCACTTCGCCAAAGCCCTCCAGCATCGCGGATCGAGTTTCGCTGTCCGGCAAAATGCTGCGCAGCTCCTCGGCCACTCGCTCGGGCGTGAACCCATCCTGCACCAGCTCGGGCACCACGTCACGCTCGGCGATCAGGTTCACGATGGCGAACCTATCCACCTTTACTAGACGGCGGCCGAGCGCCCAGGTAAGCGGCGCGACGCCGTAAACCATTGCGAAAGGCGTGCCGATCAGCGCCGCTTCGAGCGTAGACGTACCGCTGCAAACGGCCGCGCCCCGAGCATGCAGCAGAGTGGCGCGCGCATCCTGCGTCAAGGTGATCGGCGGCCCGGAATAGTCACGCAGAAACTCTGCCACCCAGCCGGCATCGAGAGTTGAAGCCACCGGTACCGTGTAAACGTATTCCGGACCGAGAAGTTTCGCGGCTTCGAGCAGCACGGGAAAGATGCGAGCGACTTCACCGCGACGGCTGCCGGGCAGCAGCGCGACCCACTGCCGTTGCGGATCGATCTGGTATTCGGCGGCGAAATGCAGGCGCGTGGTTGTCGGCCGGGGAAGATCAGCCAGCGGATGTCCCACAAATTCGGCTGCGATGCCGCGCTCGCGATAGAACTTCTCTTCGAACGGGAAGATGACCAGCATCTGCTGAACGTACTTGCGAACGCGTTCGATGCGGCGCTGCTTCCACGCCCACAGTTGCGGGCTGACGTAGTAGATGACAGGAATTCCGCGCTGGTGAAGTTCGCGCGCCAGGCGCAGGTTGAAGTCGGGGAAATCGATGAGCACGGCTGCGTCGGGCCGGCGTTTCTCCGCCTGGTGCACGACTTCGCGAAAGCGGCGATAGATGGTGGGGATGTGCTTGACGACTTCGACGATGCCGACTTCGGCGATCTCCCGGGCGTCGACCAGCAGCTCACATCCGGCGTCCCGCATGCGGTCGCCGCCGACGCCGAAGAAGTCGATCGAGGGGTTGCTGGGATCGCCGGAGATCGGGCGGCGCAAGGCGTGGATCAGCTCTGCGCCATAGAACTCGCCGGAGGCCTCGCCGGCCGAGATGAGGATGCGCACGATTTGATTATGACAGGTGAAAGGTAGAGCTGGCCTTCAGGCCAGCGTCAAGTCCGGATCAAAACTGGTTGGGGCGGTGGTCATCTGCAATGACCACCGCCCCAACGCTTTGTACTACGTGCATAAACACGGCGCTGAAGAGGCCGTTACGAAACGTGCCGTCCCTACGGGACTCAGGCACAAATTTCCCACGCAACCCAGCACTCCGCCTTCGGCTCCGTGCTGGGCTATCATGACTCCGCGCCTACGGCGCTCGGTTCTTAATGGTTTGTCCCACTGATGCAACGGCCCACAGAGTTTCGTAACAGCCTCTGAAGCGCCGCTCTCCACCAATCACGCCCGCAGGTCGCGGCGGATCAGCGTTGCGTCGAGGAAGAATCCCAATCCCACCGCAAAGGGTATGACGCCGAATGCGCCGGCGACCCAGGCATCCGGCTCAGCCCGCGAGATCAGGGCAAACGCGATGCTGTAGCCCAGCGAGCCTGCCACCAGAAGAATGCCGGCGCGCCGCGAACGAGCGGCTTGCGACAACTCCGGCTCCATGGGCACGTTGACGCCGCGCGCAATCGCTGCCAGCCGTTCTTCAGTGCGCAGCCGGCGCACACGGAAATAGGTGTACATCCCGGCCATCGGAATCCCGAAAACCATCACCACTGCTGCCAGTCCCACAATGTTGCCGTCCATCGTCGTCTCCTTCCATGGGCCAATTTGCTGACAGCAAGAGGTACGCAGCCGGACGAAGCAAAGTTCCGGAGGAGCAGGAGAGACACAGCCTGGAAGTTTCTTTTCGGAAAGCGGGAAATAGTTTCTGCCTGACCCATCCAAGCCGGAGCTTCCGCCGTACCCCTACGACGCTTCCGGGGTGGCGTGCGCGCTGGCACGGAGCTCAAATTCAACCAGGAGCAACTTCCATGGATTTGCATGAAATCACAACCGTCGTCAACAAGTCCTTAGACAGAAGATCATTTCTGAAAAGCAGCGGAATTGCCGGACTGGGAGTTGCTTCCACCGCCCTGGTGGGTGGCGGCTTGTCGCACTTGGTAGCCCAGAACAAGGCCGGCCTGGCGGGAGTCAGCAGCGCTCCCACCACCATTCACGACACACCCACCGATATCTTCACCGCAGCGCTGGTGGCGGAGGACCTGGCGACGACCTTCTACTACAACGGCCTGATCGGTCCGGTGATTCAGGACCCCAATCTGGCGGGACCGGGAGGAACCGCCCGCAACCCGAATCCTAACGATTCCAATCCCGGCAACGTCGCCTACCTGCAGGCCGCGCTAACCGAGGAAATTCTGCATGCCAACCTTTTTCGCAGCCTCCTGAGTTTGCCGAACCCTACCCAGGATCCCTATCAGACGTTTTATTTCCCGGCCGGGACCTTCGATACGCTGACGCCGTTTCTGGCGATTCTGGACGCGCTGGAAAATGCGTTTATCGGCGCCTACCTGACGGCGACGCAGGAGTTCGCGTTGTTTGCGGCGCAGGGTGTCAGCGGCTACGACGCCGGCCAGCTGGAATACTTCGCCAAGGTGGCCGCGGCCATCTGCGGCGTCGAGTCGGAGCACCGGGTTTTGGGACGCGTCATCGGCAACAACAATCCGGCAAACAATGTTGCCTACGAACAGACGGACGGCATCACCAGCCTGGCTCATGGATCTAATTCCGCTGAAGACCTGCTGGCGCCCTTCCTGAACCCCGCCACCGGTCCAGGATATTCGCTGCTTCGGAGCATTGCGGGCCAGAACGTGGGATTACCCGTGGAAACTTCGTTGCCCGCCAGCACACTGTATTAGGCCTCTGGCAGGCGCGAAGGGAATGATGGCGGCCGCCCTTGGGAGCAGAGTTTTTTTCTCCCGAAGGCGGCCGCCGATTCGTTCCGGTCAGCCCGGAAGGATCAATGCTGCTGCGCAGTGGTGCTCATCGCGTCTTGATTGTGCATGTGATCGCTCATGGCGCTCTGCACTCCTACGCTAGGCGCGACCTTTTCCGCCTCCCCGAGATGGCTCTCCAGCGTGGGCAGCGTCTTGGTCGCCCAGCTTCTGACCGCCTCGTCGTTACCCGAGCTGGCTTCGTGCTTGAACTCGGCGATGTCCTTCTTGTGATCGGTCACCATGTCGTGCATGTAGGCCTTATCGAATGCGGCCCCGTGCAGACTGGATAGGCGTTGCTTGGTGGCCTGGTCCTTCGCATCCAGAGAGGTAGGCAGCGCGACGCCCTGCTGCGCGGCGAGCTGCTTCAACTCATCGTTGGCTTTGCTGTGGTCGTTCACCATGCGCTGCCCGAAGTCTTTTACCTGCTGACTCTGCGCGTTCTGTTCGGCCAGCTGTCCAAGCTCAACTTCGGCCATGCCACCCTGGGCAGCTTTCATCATGAAGTTGTGATCTTTGGTGGGAACCCCGCCATTGGCAGTCGACTTGGTATTCATGTCGCTGGCGGAATTCTGCGCCATCGTCATTCCGCTGAACAGCAGCAAGGCAGCGAGGCCAAACAGGCCCCTGCTTAATGTTTTCATTGCCATGTCTCCTTTTCTGAACCTGCGCGCCCAGGGGAGCGATTGCGAAGACGGAGAACAGTCCGGCGCCCAGGATTGAGTTCTTCGGTTAGTACGATTGACGATGGAGATGAGGGGTTGTCGCAAACGGCGGAGTGCGAGCAGAGACTCTCGCCCACCGTCTTGACGGCTGCTGCTGCCGGCAATAGAGTCAACTCTCGTTCGGGGAGAATGTGTGAGCTCCAGGGCCTCAGCGGCAGAGAAGAGAACGGCGCAACCCGCGCAGCCGGCGGGTGAGGCCGAGCCGTGGTTCAGGAATCAGAGCTTCCTGTTCGGTGTTCTACTGGCGGCAGCAACCCTGATCGTCTACTGGCCGCTAAGGCATCATCCCTTCCTCAACTTCGACGATCCGGTTTACGTGGTCAACAATCCGCATATTGCCGCCGGCCTGGACTGGCAAACGGTTTCGTGGGCGTTCAGCAGCTTTTATCAGTTCAACTGGCATCCGCTGACCTGGCTTTCGCATGCCCTGGACGTGCAGCTGTTTCAGCTCGCGCCGGGCGGGCACCACGTAATGAACCTGCTGCTCGCGACAGCAAATGTGCTGCTGCTGTTCTGGGTGCTGGCTCAGGCTACCGGCTATGTGGGACGCAGCGCCATGGTGGCGGCGCTGTTCGCGTTGCATCCGGTGAATGTCGAGTCGGTGGCGTGGATCTCCGAACGCAAGAACCTGCTGAGCATGTTTTTCTTCCTGCTGGGAATGCTGGCGTATCGCTGGTACGTGGGGGCGCCGTCTCCGACTGTCGGAAAAACAAAGGCCGCCTCGACCCCGAACGTAAGCCGCTACCTGATCATGACCCTGTGCTTCGTGATGGGCCTGATGTCGAAGCCGCAGATCATTACGTTTCCGTTCCTGCTGCTGCTGTGGGATTACTGGCCGCTGGAGCGGGTCGCCATTCGCTCAACGCTCTTCGCTTTTCGCCAGAGTGACCGCTCTCGCATTTCTGGCGAAGAGCGAAGGGCGAAGAGCGAAGGGCGAGAGGCGAATGGCGTCGAGCGCTCCTTCCTGTGGCCGGTCGCGGAAAAGATTCCGCTGTTCGCGATCTGCGCAGCGAGCGCCGTTGTGACCATCGCTGCCCAGAGAGCCGGCGGCGCGATGGCTTCGCTGCAAAGCTACCCGCTTTCCGTTCGGCTCACGAATGCCATCGTTTCCTACGCGCGCTACCTGGGCAAGGCGGTCTGGCCGGTGCGTCTGGCGCCGCTGTATCCGCATCCGTGGCAGCCGCTGCCGATGTGGCAGGTGCTTTCTTCGCTCTTACTTCTGCTCGCGATCACCGCCGGAGTGATCGTGTCGCGCCGGCGCTATCTGCTGGTTGGGTGGCTGTGGTTTCTGGGTGCGCTGGTGCCGATGATCGGCATCGTTCACGTGGGCAATCAGGCGATGGCCGACCGGTACGCATATTTGCCCTACATCGGTTTGTTTATCGGGGTGTGTTGGGGAGTCGCCGAGTTCGCCGGCAGCCGCCATGTCCCGATCGCTGTCATGCGAACGGTAAGCGTGACCGTGCTGCTGGCTCTGGCCGTGCTCACTTATCGACAACTGAGCTTCTGGGGCGACAACGTCACTCTCTGGAGCCACACCCTCGCCGTCACCAACGGAAACTACATTGCGCATGACAATCTGGCGCACCTGCTTCTGAGCCAGGGTAAGCCGGACGAGGCGTTGCAGCATTTTCAGGCGGCGCTGGCCATCTATCCTTCCGACCCGAACAGCCTGCTGGGCATCGCACTTTACGAACAGCAGCACGGCAACCTGGACCAGGCAATTGCGCGCTACGAGCAGATGGCCGGCGTCACGCCTGCCGGCCCGGCGCGGGCGGAGATCTTTGTGAGGGAAGGACTCGTGTATCTCGATATGGAAGATAAAGCCGGCGCGCGGGCGAACTTCGAGAAGGCGGTCGCGATGGATCCGCAGAACGTCCAGGGATGGCTGGGGCTGGGCGTGGTGGCTGAGCGCGCCGGCGATCTGCAAACCGCGATCGGCGAATTCAAACACGCCAACACCGTCAAGCCGCTGAAAGTGACATATCTGTTGTTGGCGAAGGCGCTGGAGGAAGCCGGCGACATCTCCGGCGCAGAGACGGCGCGCGAGCAAGCCCGGCTGCTGCCGAAAGAGGAGTCGACGACGCAAACCTATTCGGGCGGCATATTGCAGCATTGATCCGCGCTTCCTGCGTCCGCTCGCCTTGACGCTCGTGCCGCGTCGCACATACAGTCGTAAAGAGATATCCCGCTTTGGAAATCATTGTCGGCAAGAGCATTCTGCACTACACCGTCGTGAAGAAACTGGGCTCCGGCGGCATGGGCGTGGTGTATGAGGCAGAAGACAGCCGCCTGGGCCGTAAAGTCGCGCTGAAGTTCCTGCCGCGCGAGCTGGAGCAGGATCCGCGGGCGCTGGAACGCTTCCAGCAGGAAGCGCGCGCCGCCTCGGCCCTCAATCATCCCAACATCTGCACCATCTACGCCATTGAAGAGTGCGATGGCCAGCACTTCATTGCCATGGAGTTGCTCGAGGGCCAGAGCCTCAACGACAAGATCGACAACCATCCCCTGCCGCTCGACAAGATCCTCGATATTGGCACGCAGATCACCGATGCGCTGGATGTGGCGCACAGCAAGGGCATCGTCCATCGCGACTTGAAGCCGGCGAACATCTTCATCACCACGCGCGGCCAGGCCAAGGTCCTCGATTTTGGACTGGCGAAGCTGATGCGCGAGCGCCGCGCCGCCCTGGAAACGGTGAGCAATAATGCGCCTGCGACCGCGGCAACCATGCTGACCACGCCGGGAATGGCGGTGGGCACGGTGGCCTACATGTCGCCCGAGCAGGCGCGCGGCGAAGAGCTCGATGGACGCAGCGATCTGTTCTCGCTGGGCGGCATTCTCTACGAGATGGCCACGGGCAAGTTGCCGTTCGAGGGCAGCACCTCGGCCGTCATTTTTCAGGGAATTCTCGACCGCAATCCGCGTCCCGTCTCTGAGCTGAACGCGTCGGTGCCGCTCAAGCTGGAAGAGATCATCGACAAGGCGCTGGAGAAAGACCTGGAGCTGCGCTATCAGAGCGCGGCGGAGATGCGCGCCGATCTGAAGCGACTGAAGCGCGACAGCGGCTCCGGCCACGTTTCGCGAACCGGCACACCGGCCGTATCGTCAGCGTCGGCCAGTGCAGCTTCCGTAGCCGTCGCGGGCCACAGCGCCCCCGACGCCAAGTCCGATGCGGCCCGGCGACGCCGAATCGGCACGCCGATCATCCTGGCGGCAAGTCTGGTGATGATCGCGCTCGGCTCCTACGGCCTCTACAAGAAGTTCGCCGTATGGCGCGGCGATTCCGGCCCGATTCCGTTCCAGAGCATGCGCATGGAGAAGCTGACCAACTCCGGCCATATCATGCTGGCCACCATCTCGCCGGACGGCAAGTATGTGGTCAGCGCGATGGACGATGGCCACGGCCAGCAGAGCCTGTGGATGCGGCACGTCGCCACCGGCAGCAATGCGCAAATCATGGCGCCGTTCGAGGCCTTCTATGCCGGGCTTACCTTTGTGCCCAGCGGCGACTTCCTATACTTCGTGCGGCGCGAACCGCAGCATCCCGGGGTGGGATACCTGTACCAGATTCCGGTGCTGGGCGGCACGCCGCGCAAGCTGGTAGAGGACGTCGACAGCGCGGTGAGCTTCTCGCCCGATGGCCAGCAGATGGTGTATCTGCGGAACAGCGACACCGATGCCAGTTCGTCGCTGATCATTGCGCATGCCGATGGCACCAGCGAACGCGTGCTGGCCAAATTGCCGCTGCCGGGATATCACGATCCCGCGTGGTCACCCGATGGCAAGTGGATCGCTGCGGCGCAGGTCGCGCCCGGCAGTCAGGACCTGGGCCGCATCGTCCTGTTGGATCCGCAAACCGGCAAAGAAAAAGTTATATATGCGGCGCCTGCGACCATCCAGAAACCGACCTGGATGCCCGACAACAAGCATCTGCTGGTGATCTTCCACGATATTTCCAGCGACTGGAACGGGCAGGTGGGCGAGGTGGCGATTGCCGCCGGCCAGCTGCATCGCATCACCAATGACCTGAACGCCTACAGCAATCTGACGCTGGCTGTGACCAGCGATGGCAAGCAGCTGATCGCGGTGCAGATCACGCCCGAGGCCGGCGTCTTCACCATGGCATCCGACGGCAATCCGGCCAGCCTGAAGCAAATCGACGATCACCAAGATGTCGGCGTACGCTGGCTGCCCGATGGCCGGCTGATCACCATGGACTACGAAGGCCACATTGCGGTGATGAATGCCGACGGCAGCGGTCGCGCCATCGTTTATCAACAGCACCTGCCGATGAACGGGCTTTCGGTCTGCAGTGACGGCCAGCACGCGCTGTTCAACATGCCCAGCCAGCAAACCAAGGCAATCAACATCTGGCGGCTGGATGTGCAGAGCGGTTCGGTGACGGCCTTGACCAAAGGCAAAATCGATCAGAACCCAGCATGCGCACCCGATAGCAAGAGTTTCCTCTATACGACTTTCGACCGGGGCAAGCAGGTGTTGATGGAGATGCCACTGGACGGGGGACAGCCCAAACAGCTCAGCCAACGGCTGCTGGAGTTCGCGGTCTTCTCACCCGATGGGCAGCAGATTGCCGGGCTGGTGGTGGAAGGCACCGGGGTCAACTCTATTCCTGCGGTCGGCATTTTCCCGCGCCAGGGCGGGCTGCCGGTGAAGACTTTTCCGACCGCGCGTTCGATTGTCGGTTACTTCCAGTATTCGGCGGATGGGCAGTCGCTGTTCTACCCCGTGGCCGAGCACGGTGTCTCCAACCTGGTGATGCAGGGGATTGGCTCAAATACCGCGACGCCGCAGACCCACTTCGATAAGTACACCATCTACGGCTACGACTACGATTGGAAGAACAAGCGCCTGGCCGTGGCTCGAGGGCGCAACAACAACGACGTCGTGCTGCTGACGCAACAGCAGGCAGCGCAATGAAGGCCGTTCTGCGACTCCTGTGCCGTCGGCTAAAGCCGACTCCGGAACAAAAACAAACGGCTTAGACGCTGGCCTGAAGGCCAGCTCTACCCGAAACCATATTGCGATGAGCTGCCGAGTCAAGAGGCACGTTGACCGTCAGCGCATATCGAGCCGAACGGCTTGCACAGCTCGAATGTCTACGCTGCCCGGCGTCACCGAAATCCAATCGAAGGGATGGATCAGCAGGGTCAGCCGGGTGGGCCGGGGATGATTGCCCGGCCTCCACTGGGCGGGATCCTGTGCGAAGTAGTTCGCCAAGTCTCGATCATCCCAGGGATAGAACCACACATCAGTCGTGCGATTCGGCGGCACGACAAATCGGGCCGCTTTCTGCGATCCGTCGTCGAACGAAATCAAGAGCGCTAATTTCGACGGCTTTAGCAGCCGCCACCACAGCGGATAGCGGAAGCGAAGGCGCAGCTTGATGAAGTCGGCGCCTGAATCCGGCCAGCTCAGGGCACCGAGATCCAACGTGGTGCCGGATTTCGTTATCGGAGTGATCCCGGGCGGAGCGGCAATCGTTGATTCCGCAAGTGCGAGACGCGAGGCGCGAGTTTCGTCGGCGATAAGGCCGGCCATGCCAGGTACAGCACTCGCGTCACTGCGATAGTGACGAAACAGGTACATCCACAACTGCGGGCTGCGGGTGAAGTTGGGAACCGAGTCGATGGCGACGCTTAGCGAGCCGTCAGGGAAGTACAGCCCGAAGGGAGGACGCTTGCGCTCCAGTCCGGCGATGGCCAGGTTGGTCAGATACGTATCATTCACCGGGTAGCTCTGCAGAACGCCGCCTGCCACGTCGCGTCGCGAAGTGAAGCCAAAAATAGTCTCGTAGGGAAAGATAACGATGGGCGTACCCGGCCGGGTATTCGCGTCGACATAGGTTGACACGGAGCTCAGCAACTGGGCGTCGCTCGGAGACAGACAAGCCTGGTCAAATTCCTGCAACCCCGCCGGGCAGGCGACAATCGGCCTCACGAACTGATGTAAACGAGTAGCAGCGCTGCGTGGCATGAACTGCGGATTCGCAGGCAGGAATGCGATCGTGGCGGCGAGCACGGCAAAAGGCAGCGCAATGCGTAAAGGGAGCCAGGCGCTGTTCTCATCCAGAGCAATGGCGCCGCACAGGATGATCATGGGAGCAAGGCCGATGGGAACGTGTGGATGGTCGGAGCGAACCAGCCCGCTCTGCATCGTCAGGAGACAAAGCACAAAGCCCGCGAGCAGGAAAACTGGCCGCCGTGTCCATGGCCCGCTCATTCTGCGCTGGAACCATGCCGCGCTGAATACGACGATGCCCAGCGCGAGCACCGCCCAGACGCGGTATTTCTCGGCTTTGGTCATGCCCAGCGGCTCGAACCAGCGGTAGCCTTCGGCGATTGCCAGGCTGGATCGCCAGAACCTGAAGTCCAGCGGCGACGCCATCCAGGCGTTCACGGCGAGCACGCCGATGCCGAAGCAGAGCACGGCAACCAGCAGGAATTGCCACATCGCCCGCCTGCCTCGATGGCACACGGCCGCAGCCGCGAAGATGCAGAGCAGAAGCGCCGGCAAGGCGTAGATTCCGCTGTCGGCCGACAGCAAAAATTCGGCAACGCAAATGAGAGCGGCCACAACGGCGGAGAGTACGACCGCTCCTCCGCGCTGCACCGCCGCGTCCACCAGCCGGACAAAAACTGCGAAAGCGAGCAGGCAGTAGGAAGTGCGCAAATCCGGCGGCGACCAGTAAACGACAAACAGCCCGAGGAAGAGCGCTCGCCGCCACGCCGCCACGCCCGGCAGCAGCAGGCGGGCGATCAAGAAACCCGACAGCACGATGAACAGGTACGGAAGCGTCTGCCAGGTGGCGAAGATCGAACCCAATGAAACACCGATCCAGCGTGAGGGCGCGCTCAGCAGCCACTGAAACAACGGTCCATAGGTGAAGGCAACATCGCGTCCCAGCCAGATGCCGTTCGCAGCCTTGTAGACGGCGTCAACGATCCATGAATCGTCGATCAGATTCAGCTGCGAAACCGGCGTCAGCGAGTGGTGTCGGACGAGAACGGCGGGGAAGGTCGCCAGCAGCAGATAAAGCGGCACCAGCCATTCCGATGCTATCGCGGCCCAGGCTGCAGCGCGCCTGAGCATCAGCCGCTTGTCTCGATGGTGAACAGTTTGCAATTTGGAACCGAATAGTAACATCGCAGCAACAACTTGCTCGCTCCAGCGGTTGCAAACCGGAGCGAAATTAAGGCACAATCCAATCCGCTGTTCAGGAGCAATGGATGTTTAGGGACAAGTTTGCCTTGGTTCGCACCGGACTCGCTTTGCTGATGGTAATCTTCCTTGCCGCGACGCTCGCACCGCCGGCGCAGGCACAGACCTACAACGTTATTCATAACTTTCTTGGCGGCCCTGACGGCAATGAGCCCGCCTATGGCTTGGCGATCGATCAGTTTGGAACGTTATACGGGTCGACCTTTGAGGGCGATGATGGGACCGGAAACGTTTATCGGCTGCGATATCGCAATGGGTTCTGGCAGCTGAATCCGCTGTACCTGTTCACGGGAGGTCCCAACAGCCCGGGAGCCATTCCTTACGCAGGCGTGGTCCTCGGACCAGGCGGAGTTCTATTCGGCACCACCGCGTATGGCGGCGAAGGCAACTGCGCGACCTGGGGCGGCACCTTGGGCTGCGGTACGGCGTTCAAGCTGCAACCGCCGTTTTCGATTTGCGTGAACGCCTCGTGCTCCTGGCTGGAGACGCGCCTCTCCGAGTTCAACGGCACCACCGGCGGGGCTGAGCCGTACGGCGGCATTCCGGTTTTCGATTCGGCTGGAAACATGTACGGCACCACCTACATTGGCGGAGGCGGAAGTTGCACCGGCGGATGTGGACTGGTGTACAAGCTGAGCCCATCGAATGGTAGTTGGACCGAGAGCGTTCTGTACACCTTCAATGGCGGCACTGGCGACGGAGCGAATCCCTGGGCGGGCGTCATTTTCGATTCGGCCGGGAATATTTACGGCACGACGGAATTCGGTGGCACCTTCGGCTATGGGACGATTTACGAGCTCAGTGCGTCGGGCGGCGGCTACACGGAAAAGATTCTCTACAACTTCCAGGGGCAGGCCGATGGCGGATGGCCTTATGCCGGCCTGGTGTTTGACCGGTCAGGCAATCTGTACGGCGCGACCACGGTTGGCGGCAATGGCGCCGGGGGCACGCTGTACGAACTGAGCCCGCAGGGCCAGAACTGGAACTATCAGCCGATTTGCAGCTGGGTGCGCCAAATGGGCGAGTTGGCCGGAGGTCCGGTTGCGACTCCTGCGATGGACTCGGCCGGCAACCTTTACGGGGCGACTGGTGGCGACGGCGCCTTCGGATTCGGCGAAGTCTTTAAGGCCACCAATTCCGGCGGTACCTGGTCGTGCAGCTCTCTGTACGACTTCACCAGTGGCAGCGACGGACGCCTGCCGCGCAGCAATCTGGTGTTGGATGCGAGCGGCAACATCTACGGAACCGCTGCCGGGGGAGTGACGGGCAACGGCGTGGTGTTCGAGATCACGCCATAAACCGGTCGCATCGCCACCACGACGAGTAACAACTAAACGGCTAACGCTGGCCTGCGGGTAACGAGTCCTCAGGCCAGCTCTTCATTTTGGGAGCTGTTATGGCGCGCGGATGTGCGGTGGCTCTGCTCTTCACACTTGCGATGTGTGGCGTCGCATCCGCGCAATGGCAAATGCAGGACTCCCACTCCACCGCCGGCTTTCGTGGAATTCACTCCGTAGACGCGCAAGGGATTGTCGCCTGGGCGAGCGGAACCGGCGGCACCGTCATCCGCACTGAGGATGGCGGCGCTCATTGGCTTCGCTGCGCGACACCGGACGGTGCCGAGAAGCTGGACTTTCGCGGTATCTGGGCATGGGACGCCAACACCGCAATGGCGATGTCAGCCGGGCCGGGCGATCAGTCTCGCGTATTTAAGACAACGGATGCTTGCCGGCACTGGACGGAGGAGCTGAAGAACTCCGACAAGGACGGATTCTGGGATGCGATGGTCTTCCAGGCAGGCGACGTCGGCATGATCGGCGACGACAAGGCGGGAGTACTGATCGGAGATCCGCTCGCGGGCCGGTTTGATACCCGCGTGATGCTTCCCGGCCAGGGCTGGGTGGTTGAGGAAAAATCATGCAAGGCCAATCCCGGGGAAGCCGCCTTCGCGGCCAGCAACTCGTCGGTATTCGTCTTCGGACCCCGCCGTTACATCATCGGCACCGGCGGAAAGGGTGGCCCGCGCGCGCTGCTGTCGCCGCTGCTCGCCTATAACGACAGCAACCGGGAGTGCCTCGCGGTTCCGGTGCCTGTTGCAGGCGGCGAGGAATCGGCGGGCGTCTTCTCCATCGCATTTCGCGATGCGAAGCACGGAATCGCGGTCGGAGGCGATTACAAGAAACCGGCCGAGCCGGCCGGCACGGCCGCGTGGACGGCGGACGGCGGAAAGCATTGGAAAGCTGCAGCCAAGCCACCCCACGGCTATCGCTCTGCGGTTGGTTGGGACTCCCAAGCCGGAGTTTGGATTGCTGCTGGTACCAACGGCTCGGACGTCTCGCGAGATGATGGAAAGACCTGGCAGCCGCTCGACGGCGGAAAATGGAACGCGCTTTCGCTGCCCTACGTTGTGGGACCAGACGGCCGCATCGGAAAACTGGAAGCCGGCGCGCTCAAGCACTGAAGCGCTGGGTCCGTGCCGCTGCTGCCGCGGTTCGTTCCACCGAGCAGACTGGCGAGGATCGCGGAACAACCACTTACGACCCGCCAGCAATAACTGCTGGTCATTGGCCTTCTAATCCCTTGCCACTGCCTGCCGGCCACTAGCCATTGTCCTTGACCGTGATTCCCAGCACCTTCATCTTGCGGTACATGTGGCTGCGTTCCAGGCCGAGCACTTCGGCGGTGCGGCTGACGCTGCCCTGGTTTTCGTCGAGCTTCTTCAGGATGTAGTCGCGCTCATAGGCGGCGCGCGCCTGGTGCAGGCTGGAGAAGTCGCCGGTGCTGCGTGCGCCTCCGCGATACACCAGCGTCGGCAGGTGCTTGCGTTCCAGCTTGCCAACCGTCGGGTTCATGATGACGATTCGCTCGACCAGATTGCGCAATTCGCGGACATTTCCCGGCCAGGAGTATCGCCCCAGCGCCTCCAGAGCGTCGGGCGAGATCTCCTTGGGGCGCTGACGATAGGTTTGCGAAAACTCCTTCAGGAAATGCCGCGCCAGTAGCGGAATGTCTTCCTTGCGTTCGCGCAGGGGCGGAACGTAGAAGGGGATTACATTCAGCCGATAGAACAGGTCTTCGCGAAAGTTTCCCTTCGAAATTTCGTCTTCCAGATCTTTGTTGGTCGCGGCGATCACGCGGGCGTCAACGGTGATCGGTTCTTCTTCGCCTACCGGCGCGAAGCGGCCTTCGTCCAGGGTCCGCAGCACCTTCGACTGGGTCTTCAAGCTCATATCGCCGACTTCGTCGAGGAACAGGGTGCCGCTGTCGGCCTTCTGAAACTTCCCCTCTTTGTCAGCCGTCGCGCCGGGAAAGGCGCCCATGCGGTGTCCGAAGAGTTCACTCTCGATGAGGTCCTCCGGAATAGCGGCGCAATTGACTTCGACCAGCGCGTCGTCCTTGCGCAGGCTCTGGGCATGAATCGCGCGCGCGGCCAGCTCTTTTCCGGTGCCGGATTCTCCATAGATGAGCACGCGGCCGTTGGTGGGAGCCATGAGCGCAATTTGCTGGCGCAACGCCTTCATGGGCACACTGTCGCCGACAATCACGCTACGCGCGTGGACCTGCTTTTTGTATTCCAGGTTCTCGCTGCGCAGCCGCTTGGCGTCGATGGCGTTCTTCAGAACGATGAGGGTGCGCTCGATGGAGAGCGGCTTCTCCAGAAAATCGAAGGCCCCGAGTTTGGTGGCGCGCACCGCCTGCTCGATGTTGCCATGGCCGGAGATGATGATGACTTCAGGGTGATCTTCGCGCTCGACCAGTTTCTCCAGCGTCTCCAGGCCGTCGATGCCGGGCAACCAGATATCCAGCAGGATAACGTCGGGCGACTTGTGGCGCAGCACTTCCAGGCACTCCTCGCCGCTGGCGGCTTGCAGTGTCTTATAGCCTTCATCCGCCAGCACGCCTTCCAACGTGTTGCGGATTTGGGTTTCGTCGTCGACGATCAGGATGGTGTGCATTCTGCGTTTGGAGCGGTAGCTGAGAAGCGCGTCCCTCCGACTGCCTCACGTCGGGAGGACTACTCCAATTTACTACGCTTATCACGCGTGCACGTTGGGCGCAGTGAGCTAACCAAGGTCATTGAACTCTTCGGCGTTGCGTTTCAACCGCTGTCGCCAGAAGTAGTAGAACGGCACGCCCAGCAGCGCGATGCCGATGCCGATCAGCGTTTCCTTGGGGCGCGTCACCACCGAGTTCAGGGCCCAGGCAACGGTGATGAGCAGATACAGCGCCGGCAGATACGGATATCCGGTGCAGCGGTAGGGACGCGGCGCATCCGGCCGTTTGCGGCGCAGCACGAACAGTCCTGCCACCGCGGCTGCATAGAAAACCACCGACATGAAGATTGAATACGTGAACAGCTGGTCGAAGCTGCCGCTGAGGGTGAAGACAATGGCCAGCACGCTGATCCAGATCAGGCTGGTGGCCGGCGCGCGATGCCGGTTCACGCGGCCCATGGCGCGAAAGAAGGCGCCATCGCGCGCCATGGCGAAGGGCACGCGCGCGCCGGGCAGAATGTTCGCCGCGAGGCAGCCAAAGCACGACAGCGCGATCAGGCCGCTGAGCCAGCGCGCGGCTTGCGACGAGAACAGGGCGACGCCGGCCGCCTGCGCAATCGTCTCCTGATTCGCGATCTGCGCCACCGGCAGTGCGTAGAGATAGACGCCATTGATCAGCAGGAAAATCACGATGACCAGCAGGATGCCGCCAATCAACGTGCGCGGCAGCACGCGTTGCGGATCTTTCACCTCGCCCGCGGCCCAGGTGATGAACACCCATCCATCGAAGGCCCAGAACACGCCAATCATGCCGACGCCGAGGCCGGAAAGCATCTGCTGCGGCGTCGCCGCGGCGGTGGCGATGCCGCCGGTCGAGAAGTTTGACCAGCTGCCATGGCCGATGCCGAAGCCGAGCACGACGAAGCCGGCGATGGCGGCGAACTTCGCGATGGTCGCGAGGTTGATGAGCGCCGAGCCGCGTCTGAGGCCGACGACGTTCACTGCGGTCAACAACGCGATCACCGAAACGGCAACCAGGTCGCCGCGGGTCAGCGTCCAGGGGCCGACTTTCAGGATGGCGGCATGCGCGGCGACGATCGGCAGGCTGGCGCCGAGATAATCGGAAAAACCCACGGCGACGGCAGCGACTCCGCCGCTCTGGATCACGGTGAACACCATCCAGCCGTACAGGAAAGCGGGGAACTCGCCGAACGCCTCGCGCAGATAGACGTAGAGGCCGCCGGCTTCGGGGTACATCGCGCCCAGCTCGGCAAAGGCGAAGCAGGCGAGCAGAGAAATGAGACCGCCGGCCAGCCAGACGCCGAGAAACAGCTTCGGCGTGCGCACGGCGGTGGCAATCGATCCGGCGGTCAGGAAAATTCCCGAGCCAATGATGCCGCCGACCATCAGCAAAACGGAATCGGTGAGCGACAGCCCGCGCAGCAGCGACGTTGGATGGACAGCCGACTCCTGCGGGATGGTGGCTGTATGGGCCATTCGTTAGCCGATGCCCAGGTCCTCCGGCATCTCCAGCGGCGTGCCGCAGACCCGGCAGATCACCGCCGCGCAGTCGCCGCAGGTCAGCGGATCGGCCACTTCGCGCGCACAGGTTGGGCAGTACAGTAGGGAGGGCTGCCGGTCCTCCGGAGACGGCTGCGAAGATTGAGCCATGAGTTCTGGCGACTGTACCATAGATTCAGGCTTCTGGCCCTTGGCTCTTGCCCGGCAACGAACTTGGTCACGGGCCCCTCCCGCTCGCGTCGTTGAATTCCGCGGGCGAAAAGCCAACAGCCAACAGCCAAAACGAGGAGCGCATGACCGAACACAACACTTTATCCACTGACGAGCAGATGCGACGCGAGTTCAACGAATGGGCCGAGGCCGGCAAAGGCGAGGAGATGGAGCACCATCACATCAACATCACCCAGCAGACGCTGGCGTTGATGAAGCTGAAGCCGGGCGAGAAGGTGCTTGACCTGGGATGTGGCGCGGGGTGGGCTAGCCGGCTGCTGGCGCAGCTTGTCGGCGGGGGCAAACGGCCCGGCCAGGTTGTCGGGCTCGATGTCTCGGACGAGATGATTCGCCGCGCCCGAGCGAATTCCACGGACCTCGACAACGTTCTGTTCGTTGTGGGTTCGGCAGCGCAGATTCCCTGGGAAGAGAACTTCTTCGACAAGGTGCTGTCGGTGGAATCGTTTTATTATTATGGCGATCAGGACCGCGCACTCGACGAGCTGTTCCGCGTGATTGCGCCGAAGGGTGAACTCTACATCCTCATCAACTTGTACAAGGACAATCACTATTCGCTGCGCTGGGTTGAGGAGCTGAAGGTTCCGGTGCAGGTGCGCTCCGAGGAGGAGTACATCGAGTTGCTGCGCGACCACGGCTTTGTCGACGTCCACGCAGTGCGAGTTCCTGACCTTACGCCGACGCCGGAGGAATACAGCGGACGCTGGTTCAAGGATGCGGCCGAGCTGCGCGACTTCAAGCGCATCGGCGCGCTGTTGCTAATTGCGCATAAGCCGGATGTGGCGAGCCCGCCGAGATCGTACGAGTTGCAGTGAAGATCGTGTTCACCACGGAAGCACGGAAGTCACGGAGGAAGAAGAGGTCGAGATCTATGAGCGAGAACAGGATTACTCTGCCAACCTGGGGCGGTCGGAAGATGTTTCAGTACGATGGCTCGGTCGCGGCAGGTACTACGGTCTACTGTGGAGTCGATTTTGCGTACAGCTATCGGGTGGAAGCTGAGGAGTATGCGGCCATGATCGACGAGTTTGCAGGACAAGAGGTCACGATTGGTACGAGTCGGAGCGATCCGCCGCGAGGTAGTTTGGGCGAATGGTTCACAGAAAGGTTCAACCAATACGGCATGACTTCGTATGTTGGGCCAATTCTGATTAAAGAAGGCTACGCCGCGCGAGGCTCCCAGCAGGATAAAATCCGATTCCATCCCTCGGGGAGCTCTCGCAGAAATTCAAAGTAGTTCCGTGCCTCCGTGGTGAAAAACCTGCCCCTACAAGCTCCCGCGTCCCGGCCCAATGTGAATGCTGCCGTTTACGTTGCTGAGTTCGACCTGTACTCCGCCGCTGCCCAGGGTGCCTGACATGCTCTTGCCGACGAAGCGTCCCTTGACGGTCAGCGGGAAATCGGTCGAGATGCTGCCATTGACGACACTGGCGCTCACATCGGCATTGGGGGATTGCGGCAGCAGCAGATTGACGGTGCCGTTCACCGAGCCCAGCTTGATCTCTCTCACGTTGTTCAGGCTGGCGTAGTCCGCCTCAACGCTGCCGTTTACCGTCGCCAGATCGGCGGTCCCCGCCAGATCGGAGGCGCGCAGCTTGCCGTTCACCAGGTTGGCGTCGATCTCTCCCGAGATGTTCCGGACGGTAAGCGAGCCGTTCACCAGTTCGATCTTGTCGATGCGCGCGTTCTGCGGGACGTGCAGGAGGTAACGCACCGAGCCCGGGTTATTGTTGGTATGGCCCTCGGGATACTTGGTCTTAATGTCGACCGAATTGCTGCTGCTGTTGACTTCGATCTGAATGTCGTCGAGCCGCTGCTGGTCGGGAGCGGTCTTAATCGCGTCGATCTGGACTTCGTTTTTCGACCAACCGCTGATTTCGACGTCTCCGTTGATATTGTTGAGTGACACCTGGCCATCGGCCGAGAGCGGCACGGTGCGATGGAATTCCTGGGTAACGCCGGCAATGGCCGGAGTGGCCACGAGCAATGCCAGTAGTGTCGCGAAGGTCGCCTTGGTCAGCTTCTGGCTGGTGAACGACTTGTGCATGATGCCTCCAATTGCGTTTTGAATCTGACCCCGAGCCGGGATCGGGCTTAGTGAGCAATACGTAAGCAGCGGCGCGGCGGTTCGCGATAGGGGACGAAAAGTTACAATTCCAGCAGTGGCATCCAGCCCTACAGTTACGGTGACCGCAACCGTCCTCAACGAGGTCGATGACATCGATGCGCTGGTTTCGACCTTGGCGGAGCAGATCCTGCGGCCGGAGGTAATCGTCGTCGACGGCGGCTCGACGGACGGCACCTGGGAGCGGTTGCAGTCGGCGCGGGCGAAATACCCCAATCTGGTTGCCATTCGCGACGAGAGTTGCAACCTGAAAGCGTCGCAAGGCCCGATTGCCCGTGGACGCAACGTCGGCATCGCAGCGGCGCATTCCGATGTCGTCGCCTGTGCCGATGCCGGCTGCATCTACGATCCGGAGTGGCTGGCACGCCTCACTGCTCCCATTCGCAACGGCAGTGCCGAATACGTGTTGGGTGGTTCGTGCGTCGATCCTGAGAATCAGACGGTGTGGGACCTGGCTTCGGCGCCGTTCTTCGGAATGAAGGCGCGCGCTGACGGAACCACGAAGTCTTGCACCGCGAGGTCGATGGCCTTTCGCAAGGAGCTGTGGCAGCGGGTGGGTGGTTTTCCCGAAACGAGTTTTCTGGGGGAAGACACCAGCTTCGATCTGCTGGTCCGCAAGGTCGCCAGCCCGGTATATGCCGAGCATGCGCAGGCCATCTATCGCCCGCGACATACATTACAGAGCGCGTTGAGTATGATGGCGCGCTACGGAGTGGCCGACGGCATTCTGGGCACGCGGCGGTCGCGCCTGTTGCGGAACACGCTGCGCTGCGCCGCAGAGGTAGCTGCTGTCCTTCTGCTACCTCGCACCGCGGTCCCGCTGATTTGCGTGCTGCTGCTGGAGGTCTACTTCGCATTCCGTTTGGACTGGAGGACTTTCAGCAGGCACGCCAGTTGGCGCGGGGTTGGAGCGCGTTTGCTTTATTCGCTGGCGGTACCGTGGATCGCCGCGTGGAACCAGGCCGTAGGCGAGCTGACGAAAACCAACCAGCCGAACCGGCAGAACGCGTGAGGGCAGGGGATAGAGGAGTGTGGCCAGAGGTCAGTGGTTAGGGGCCAGAGGTTAGGTCAGTGGCCAGAGGTCGGTGGTTAGAGGTTAGTGGTCAGTGGTCAGAAGTTAGCGCCCGGAGGCCGTCTAGCTGTTCCTCTGAACAGACTTGCGCGATGGGATGAGCGGTTGGAATCGCGGCGAAACCAGCCGCCCAGCGGCGGGATGGGGTGAGCCCGGCGCGTAAGCGCCGGGTTGAAATGTGACCCCAAGCCAGCCGCGGCAGCGGCGGCACCTGCCTGTCCCCGGAGACCCTATGCGATTCATCGACCGCGAAGAAGTGGCCAGACGGCTGACGTATGAGAAGTGCATTCCGGTCGTGCGCCAGGCCATGATCGCCTTCTCGGGCGGCGAAACCAAGCAGCTGCTCCGTTCGATCATCCCGCTGTCGGAAGGCCGATTCTTCGGCATTATGCCCGGCGCGATGAGCGCCCATGCGGTCTTTGGTGCGAAGCTGATCAGCGTCTTCCAGGAGAATTTCGCCAAGGGAATTCAATCGCATCAAGGCGTAGTGGTGCTCTTCGATCCCGAGAGCGGCGCGCCGGTTTGTGTCGTCCACGCGGGCGAGATCACGGCGATCCGTACCGCAGCAGCCAGCGCTGTTGCGACCGATACCCTGGCGCGCAAAGATGCGCGCAGGCTTGCTCTGCTGGGCTACGGCGAGCAGGCTGAGAGCCATGCGTGGGCAATGCAAAAAGTTCGAGAGATTGAATCGATCGCGGTGTGGGGGCGGTCGCTGGAGCGCGCGCGTGCTTTCGCCCAACGAATGCAACCGCTGCTCGGCGTCTCCGTGACCGCGGCCGCGAGTGTGCCCGAAGCCGTGGGTGAGGCCGACATAATCTGCACGCTTACCGCGTCGTTCGATCCGATATTGAAAGGCGATTGGGTGCGGCCGGGTACCCATGTTAACGTCGTCGGCTCCAGCTATGCCGGGCCTGCGGAAATCGATAACCAGCTCGTCGTCCGCGCACGCTTTATCGCCGATAGCCGTGAAGGAGTTCTACAGCAGGGCGGAGAATTTCTTCGAGCGAAGGCCGAAGGACTGATCGGCGACGAGCATGTAGTAGGCGAAATCGGGCAGGTGTTACTGGGAAAACTCGAAGGTCGTCGCTCGGCCGACGAGATCACGATCTACAAGTCGCTCGGCCACGTTGTGCAGGATTTAGCCAGTGCGTGGGCACTCTACGAGAGCAGTGCTTAGCGGTCCGGTATCGAGATTAAAGGCGCGAAGGGCGAAGCGAGAAGTTTCCTGCGGCCGCGCTTACATATTGCGACGTGCGGGCTTGGCCAATCCTTCCCGTTCGATTTCCTTCTCAATGCCCTGCCAAACTCGCGGGCTGGGATCCTCCATGGGAACCAGCAGCTTGGCTACATCGGCAATATAGCGGAGGTCGGCTACAAGGTCCGAGCAGACCGGGCACGTCCGCATGTGCTCCTGCTCTTCCGCAGTACCCCCACCATCGATAATGTCGGGCAAAACCTTCTGAAACTCTGCACACGTCATGGCTCTTTTCTCCCCTGGGAATGGCCGGCGGATCGGTGAAGGTCTCGTCCGCTGTATTGCTTCCCCCGTGCACTCTCTCGCCGAAATGCCTGCTCCCTGCTCACCGCCGGTTGGCGGCCTTCTCGGCTTTGCTCTGCTTCAGCAGATCACGCAACTTCATACGTGCCTTATGCAGCTGCGACTTGCTATTGCCAATCGAGCACCCCATCATTTCAGCGATTTCGTTGTGCTCATAGCCCTCAACATCATGTAATACGAAGATGATGCGATATCCCGGCGGCAGGCTTTCCACGGCGCGTTCCAAATTCACCCGATCGATCGATCCCGCCAAAACATTGTCGCGCGTGCCGATGTCCTTCTTCGGCCCGTCTTCCTGCTGCGGCTCCATGGTTTCTTCCAGCGAGACCTCGGGCAGCCCCTTTTTCCGCAAATGCATGAGGACCACATTGACCGCCAGTCGGTGCAGCCAGGTCGAAAACGCCGACTCGCCGCGAAAGGTGGCAATCTTGCGATAAAGCTGAAGAAAAGCCTCTTGCGTGAGGTCTTCCGCCTCAGCCGTGTTGCCGGTCATGCGCAAGCAAAGCGAGTAGACGCGACGCTTGTGCAGTCCATACAACGCTTCAAAGCACTCGGCATCGCCGCGCTGCGCGCGTTCAATGGCGTCATGCTCGGAAACGCCGTTCGCCAGGATCTTCTTCGCTGTATTCAATAGAATGTACCGGATTTCTCTCTTTTGATGCCGCCCAGAGTAGCTGCCGTTGCCTGCACCGCACAGTTACCCGCTCCGGGGGCCAAATCCGTGAATTTGTAGGATGCAAGATAGCGCGTGCCGGCGCGGCGGCCTGATCTCCCGGCAGCTGCTGAAAGATGCGAGGCAGCGGCGGCCGGCATCCCTGGTCACCCTGCTGCTGCCTGTCGCCCGACGCCGGACAAACAAATTTAATGTGATAAATGCTTGACAAGCGAGAGTCCCAGTCTAAAATACCCGACAATTGGCCCGGAATGAGGGCTTTTTAGAACGCGACCATGAACGTTGTCCCGCCGGTGAAGACGACCCAACCCCATCCCCAGAGCGATGCTATGGACAATCCCTGTCGGCATCTCCGAGTCCAGGTGGTTTCGCGAGACGAAGACGCGGAGTACGTTGAGTGCTTGGAATGCCGCGAAATCTTCGAATCCAGCGAGTTCCGCGATATGGACATCGAAGAAAAGACGCCCGCCGAAGAAGAGTAGACCGCCCGCTCAATCGACGATGCGCTCACCGCAGCCGCAGTCCTGCCTCGGCGGACAGCTCTGCCTCGGCGAACTCGCGCGCGAGAAACCGCGGATAGGCCGCCGCGGCAATCATGGCTGCGTTGTCGGTTGAGAGCTTGCGGGAAGGGAAGTGGACCGCCAGTCCCTCTCGTGCCGCCTCGCCCTCGAATACTCTGCGCAACTCCGAGTTGGCGGCGACGCCTCCGGTGACCAGCAGAGTAGAGGCGTTGTGTTCCCGGGCGGCGGCCAGCGTTTTCTGAACCAGGTCATTCACGATGGCTCGCTGGAACGAAGCAACAAGATCGAGCGTCTCCCGATCCGACGTTGCCAGGACGTCGGTTTGGGAGGGACTCTCTATTTCCCGCAGCGCACGGCGGCGCCGTTCAATGACCGCATACATTTCATGGGTTTCCACGTAGCGCAGGACCGCCGTCTTGATGCCGCTATAGGAGAAGTCGACCCGATGCTGGTCCGGGCTATGCCGGTTCTGCGGATTGCGGTCGAGGTGCTTGATCTGGGCGAACGGAAATCGTACCGCTTCAGGGTCGCCGTGCTGCGCCAGAAAATCGATGATCGGGCCGCCGGGATAGCCCAGCTCCAGAAGCTTCGCCACCTTGTCGAAGGCCTCGCCGGCGGCGTCGTCGCGTGTGTGTCCCACATCGTGATATACCCAGCCATCAGCGTTCCGCTCCGCCAGAAACAAATGGGTATGGCCGCCGCTAACCACCAGTGCGAGCACGGGAAACTGCAACTCACGGTTCGCATTCTGTCGCTCTTCCAGCAACACGGCGTGGATATGTCCCTCAAGATGATTCACCGCAATCAGCGGCTTGTGCAGCGCGTAGGCCAGCGCCTTGGCGTAGCTTAAGCCGACCAGCAGCGCCCCGGCGAGTCCCGGCCCTTGAGTGACCGCCAGCGCGTCAATGCTCTGGTAGGTGTGGCCGGCATCCTCCAGCGCCTTGCGCACGACGGGTACGATGGCGCGAAGATGTTCGCGCGACGCCAGCTCGGGCACCACGCCGCCATAGGGCTGGTGGGTGGCGATTTGCGAATACACGACATTCGAGATCACCGCTTCGCCCGAGCGCACCACCGCCGCCGCCGTCTCGTCGCACGAGCTCTCGATGCCGAGGATGTAGACATCACCCACACTTCGATTGTAAGGGCTCGGGCGGCAAGTCGTGATCCGCCAACAGTTACACTGAGAGGCGATGCCTCGCAGCACCATCCTGGAATACCTCGACAACTTCCAGCGGCATGCGTCGGAGGTGGCCTATGTGCATCGGCGCGGCTATCGCGTACAGCGATGGACCTATGGCGATGTGCTGACCGCCGCATATCGTTTCGCGCGTGAGTTGGAGGCGCGGGGTATCGGCCAGGGCGACAAAGTCCTCATCTGGGGAGAAAATTGCGCAGAATGGATTGCAGCATTCTTTGGCTGCCTCCTGCGCGGAGCGGTTGTCGTTCCCATCGACAAAATCGCCACGTCCGACTTCGCGGGCAGGGTCGCGCAGCAGGTCGATGCCAAGCTCTGCGTCTGCTCTTCGACCAACGAGCTGGCCGGCGTACCGGAGCTCCACCTCGAAACTCTGCGCGACGAAATCGCCGTGCGCTCTGACGCGCCGGTTGTGCCTCCGCCACTTACGCGCGACGACATCGTGCAGATCGTCTTTACCTCCGGCACCACGGCCGAGCCGCGCGGCGTCGTGATCTCGCACGGCAACATTCTGGCGAACCTTGAGCCGCTGGAGCGCGAGATCGGCAAGTACCTGAAGTACGAGCGCATTTTTCATCCGCTGCGCTTCCTGAATTTGCTGCCGCTGAGCCATGTCTTCGGCCAGTTTCTCGGGATCTTCCTGCCGCAGCTGCTGGCCGCTACGGTCATATTTCAGGACACGCTGAACCCATCCGAGGTGCTTGAAGTTATCAAGCGTGAGCGCGTGTCGGTGGTCGTTGCCGTGCCCCGGCTGATGGAGTCGCTGAAGGAAAAAATTCTGCGCGACATGGAGACTGAGGGCCGGCAGCAATGGTTCGCGCAGCGCTTCGCGGCCACCAAAGACGAGCACTTCATAAAGCGCTGGTGGCGCTTCCGCCGCATTCACAACCGCTTTGGGTGGAAGTTCTGGGCATTTGTCTCCGGCGGTGCAGCGCTGGATGCGGAAACCGAGGAGTTCTGGAATCGCCTGAGCTTCGTCGTGATTCAAGGCTACGGCCTCACGGAAACTACATCGCTCATTTCCCTGAACCACCCTTTTCACACCGGGCGGCGTTCGATTGGAAAGGTACTGGAGGGCCGCGAGATGAAGCTGGATGAGAGCGGCGAGATCCTGGTCCGCGGGGCGAACGTCGCGGCCGGCTATTGGCAGGGCAAGGAACTGAAGCCGGTGCTGAACGAAGAGGGCTGGTTTCGCACCGGCGATATTGGCGAGCTCGACGCCGAAGGCAATCTCTACTTCAAGGGCCGCAAGAAGAATGTCATCGTCACCCGCGAGGGGATGAACGTTTACCCCGAGGACCTGGAGGCGGCGTTGCGCCGGCAACCCGAGGTTCGCGATTGCGTGGTGGTCGGCCTGGAGCAGGGCGGCAACGCCGAAGCATGCGCGGCGGTGCTGTTGCGTGATTCGGCTGATCCCGCGAATGTTGTCAAGCGCGCCAATCAAAACCTCGCCGATTATCAGCAGATTCGGCGCTGGCTGGTCTGGCCGGATGAGGATTTTCCGCGCACGCCGACCCAGAAGCCAAAGACCGCGATCATCCAGCAAGCGGTGCAGCAGCAACTTGCCGCCGGAGGAAGCGCCACGTCGCCCAGCGCCCTGGGCGATTTGATCGGCCGCATCACCGGCCGCGACATTGGTGCACTTGCGCCGGAGGCCAAGCTCGAAGGCGACCTGAACCTGAACTCCATGGACCGCGTCGAGCTGATGAGCGCGCTCGAGGACCGCTACCAGGTGGACCTGAATCAGGCGGACTTCACCAAGGTCGACACCGTCGGCGATCTCGAGCGCCTGCTGCGGCAACCGCAAACGTCGGAGCGCGCTGGATATCGTTATCCGCGATGGGCGCAGCGCTGGCCCATTACCTGGATTCGCGAGTTCATCTATTACCTGCTCACCTGGCCGGCCACGCTGATCATGGCTCACCCGAAGGTCGTGGGTCGCGAGAATCTGTATGGCGTGGAAGGCCCGCTGCTCATTACCTGCAACCACATCACCTACATCGATGTGGGATTCGCGCTGTGGGCGCTGCCCTGGCGATATCGGCGCAAGCTGGCCGTGGGTATGCTGGGCGAACTGCTATGGGAGATGTGGAGCCCGCCGCGCACCTGGAACCCATTTCTACGGCTATCCTACAAAGTGGGGTACTACCTTGTGGTAGCTCTGTTCGACGTCTTCCCGCTGCCGCAGCAGTCGGGGGTTCGGGGCAGTTTTGCCTACGCAGGAGAGTCCGTCGATCGCGGCTACAGCGTGCTGGTCTATCCCGAGGGCGAGCGCACGCACGATGGCGGCCCAGTACCCTTTCGCGCAGGATTCGGCATGCTGGCTGCGCGGCTGAATGTGCCGATATTGCCGCTGCGCATTGACGGCCTGTGGGGGATGAAAGTTGCCGGCCGCAAGATCGCCCGGCCCGGTGAGCTGACGGTCGTCATCGGCAAACCCATGAGCTTCCCGCCTGAAACGCCCCCGGACGAAATCACAAACCAGGTGGAGCACGCCACCTGGAACATCGGATCAAAATAAGCCGCAACGCCGCTCCGCTGGGATTGTCCAGTCAATAAGGAGGCAAGTTGCCAACCTCGTTTCACAAGTGGGGCGGACCGCGGAATGTGACGCGCGTCATAGCGGCGGCTTGCTCCTAGCTGCTGCAATAGAGAGTTTGGCTGGAGACCCGCGTGCGTGCAGCCGTCCTCAATCTATGGCCGGAAATCGAGTGGATCCGCTCGCCCGAGTTACGCGAGCAGGTGACGCGCACCTGGGCACGTGCGCTTGAACTCAGCCCGCTTACACCCGACGACCTGAATCGCATCCCGTTCACGTTGCTGGTGCCGACTTGTCCTACGACCTTCATGGAGCACAAGCGCTGCGTGGTGCACATCGCGCGCAAGGCGGCCGAGAGCATGATCGAGTTCATGGGGCGCGCGCTGCCCATCGACATGGACACGGTCATTGCGGGCGCGATCCTGGCCGACGTGGGCAAGCTGCTGGAATACGAAAACGTGGACGGCAAGACCCGTCAGAGCAAGCGCGGCGAGTTGCTGCGGCACCCGTTTACCGGCGTCGCCCTGGCCATGGCGTGCGGAGTCCCTGACGCGGTGTGCCACATCATTGCCGCGCATGCGGCGGAAGGCGACCTGGTGAAGCGCACGACCGAAGCCTGCATCGTGCATCACGCCGACTTCATGGCGTTCCAGCCGTTCAAGAACCTGGGCAAATAGGGAGCATTATGGCGAGCATCGCAACCCCACCCAAGATGGCAGCCGGCACCACCGTTACTGCCACAATGTCAGAGTTTGCCGCAGGCCTGCACTTCGAAGACCTGTCGGCCGCCGCCGTCTATCACGCCAAGCGCTTCCTGCTGGACAGCCTGGGATGTGCGCTCGGCGGATATCCACAGCATGATGTCGTTCTGGCGCTGTCGGTCCTCGATGAGATTGCCGGGCCGGGTAAGGCGACGGTCGTCGGCAGCGGAAAGCAGATCGACGCGGTGTCGGCCGCCCTGGCCAACGCGCTGATGATCCGCTGCATGGACTACAACGACATCTACTGGCAACAGGACCCCTGCCATCCCTCTGACATTTTTCCCGCTGCAATTGCAGCGTGTGAGCGCGCCGGCAGTGACGGCCGGGAACTCATCGTTGGGCTGGTACTCGGTCACGAGTTCGAGATGCGCCTGTGCGAGGCGGCCTTCCCCGGCATTCGGGAGCGAGGCTGGCACCACGCCACGCTGACCGCCTTCGTTTCGCCCATCGTAGCCGGGCGCATGCTGCACCTGAGCCCGGCACAGATTCAGCACGCGATTGGGATCAGCGCCAGCGCGCGCGCGACTCTGGGTGCCGTAACCGCCGGCAAGCTAACCATGATGAAGAACACCGTCGATCCCCTGGCCACACAGAGTGGGATGCTGGCGGCGCTGCTGGCCGAGAAAGGCTACACCGGCCCGGAACACGTCATCGATGGCAAGGAGGGTCTTGCACATTGTCTGGGTCCGGAGTGGAAGCTGAATGTGCTTACCGACAGACTTGGCGAAAGCTGGCGTATCGCACAATGTGGGATGAAGGCGTTTCCTACCGAGGCGCTGACGCATACTCCGATTTCGGCGGTCCTGGCGCTGGTGAAAGATCACGACCTGAAGCCGGACCATATTGCCAAAGTGCACATCCGAACCACGGCGCGCGGCGCCGACATCTTGAGCGACCCCAGCAAGTACGAACCGCACACCAAGGAAACCGCCGATCACTCTTTGCCGTACGTGATTGCCGCCGCGATTGCCGAGCGCCAGGTCACGCCCTTACAGTTCACGGCCGCCAAGATCGCGGACCCGATGATTCGCGCGCAGCTTAAGAAAATCGTTGTCGCGGCAGATCCCGACATCGAGCGGGTCTTCCCGGAGTTGCAGCGGGTCATTGTCCGCATTCATACCATTGACGGCCGCGAGTTCATGCAGCAGCTCGATTACCCGAAGGGCGATCCGCGCAATCCGCTGAGCGACAGCGAACTGGAGGAGAAATTCGAGGCGCTATCCGGACCGGTGATGTCGCACGACGCCTGCCGCACCGCGATTCATGCCATTTGGAAGCTGGAAGAGCAGCGGAGTGTCAGTGAGCTGATGAAGCTGTTCAAGGCGGATCGACATCGTGCCGGGGAGTCGCGCTGAGATGGGGCAGACCGCAGTTGAAAAAATCGCGCAGCAGCACATGACGGAGGGCCCGTCCCGGCGTTTGCGCGCCGGCGACTTTGTCACGATTCGTCCGTCGCACGTGATGACTCACGACAACTCGGCGGCGGTGATGAAGAAATTTCGGGCGATTGGCGCCGCACGCGTGCATGACCCCGCGCAGCCCGTGTTCACCGCTGACCACGATATCCAGAACACGGAAGAATCGAACCTCGCGAAGTATCGCAGCATGGAGGCGTTTGCCCGCGAGCAGGGAATCGACTTCTATCCGCCGGGTGCGGGCATCGGCCACCAGATCATGGTGGAACATGGTTACGCGCTGCCCGGGACGTTCGTTGTTGCCTCTGATTCGCACTCCAATATGTACGGCGCGCTCGGGGCAATCGGCACGCCGGTGGTGCGCACCGACGCGGCTGCGATCTGGGCGACCGGCGAGTTTTGGTGGCAGGTGCCGCGCTCGGTGCAGGTCGTGCTTGAGGGCAAGCTGAGGCCGGGCGTCACCGGCAAGGACGTGATCATCACCCTCTGCGGGCTTTACAACCACGAGGAGGTGCTGAATGCGGCGGTGGAATTCAGCGGGCCCGGCGTTGTGTCGCTGACCATGGACGCGCGTCTGACGATCGCCAACATGACGACTGAGTGGGGCGCATTGGTGGGCTGGTTCCCGGTCGACGAGGTTACGCTTCGGTACCTGGAAGCGCGCTGGGGAGCGCTGCGAGGACATAGCCATAATCGCATTCCGCTGGAGAAGTTACTCGAATGGCAAGACTGTCCGCCCGCACCCGACCCTGACGCGACGTATGCTGCGCGCATCGTGCTCGACCTTAGCCAGGTCACCCCGCATGTCTCCGGGCCGGATACGGTGCAGGTGATGCAATCCGTCGCCGAGATCGCCGGCAACAAGGTCGCGATCCAGAAGGCGTACCTGGTGTCGTGCGTGAACTCCCGGCTGGAAGACCTTGAGGCTGCCGCGAATGTGCTGCGAGGAAAAAAGGTGGCTGCGGGTGTGAAGCTCTACGTCGCCGCGGCCAGCCGCACGGTGCAGGAACAAGCGGAGCAGCTTGGAATCTGGCAAGTGCTGCTGGATGCGGGAGCGCAGCCGCTGCCGTCCGGTTGCGGGCCCTGCATTGGCTTGGGAACTGGATTGCTCGAAGCAGGCGAAGTCGGAATATCGGCGACCAACCGAAATTTCAAAGGACGAATGGGATCGCGAGATGCGCAGTGTTATCTCGGCAGTCCGGAGGTGGTCGCGGCTTCAGCGGCGGCAGGGTATATCTGCGGACCCGCAGCCGTCGCCCCTCACATTGTGGGACGGAGCTTCGAGGAGTTCGCGACCGCGACTGCGGCCGGGGAAAAAGTCGAGATCCTGCCCGGATTTCTGGCGAGGCTTTGCGGGCGGCTGGTCTTCCTGCCGCAGGACAACCTGAACACTGACGGCATCTACGGCAAAGACTATACCTACCGCGAGGACATGACGGCGGACATGATGGCGCGCGTGGTGATGCAGAACTACGACCCGCAGTTTGCGGAGCGCAGCAAAGCAGGCGACATCGTGGTTGGCGGCTTCAACTTCGGTACCGGTTCCAGCCGCGAACAAGCAGTCACAGCGCTGCAGGCAAAAGGCATTGCACTGCTCATCGCGGGCAGTTTTTCGCAAACCTATCTCCGCAACGCCTTCAACAATGGATTTGTCTGCATCGAAACGCCGCGATTCATTCAGTACTTATGCGGCAGGTTCGCGGAGCCGGTCGCGCGTAAAGAGAAGACACTTATTCCCGGCGACGAGATCGAAGTTGATTTCGCCGCCAGCACGATTCATTACGGCGACAGCGAGTTCCCATTTCCGCCGCTGGGCAGCGTGCCGCAGTCGCTGGTGATTGCGGGGGGAATCGAAAAGTTGATCAGGCAGAAACTGGAACACGGAGTAGCTGCGGCAAGGTGATTCGTATCAGGGCGCGACTTCACTCGTGCCGTTCAGCACAAGGAATCTTCTCATGGCAAAACATACCGTTGTAACCATGCCGGGCGATGGCATCGGCAATCAGGTGCTGCCCGAGGCCATTCGCGTGCTCGATGCGGTCGGCTTCGACGCCCACTACGTCCACGCGGATATTGGATGGGAATGCTGGATCAAAGAAGGCAACGCACTGCCGGAGCGCACCATCGATCTGCTCCGGGAGCATAAGGTCGGGCTCTTCGGCGCGATCACATCTAAGCCCAGGAAGGCAGCCGAAGCCGAGCTTAGTCCCGCGCTGCAGGGCAGAGGCTATCAGTATTTCAGCCCCATCGTTTCGATGCGACAGATGTTCAACCTCGATATCTGCATGCGGCCATGCCTGTCCTTTCCCGGAAATCCGCTGAATTTTATCCGCAAGAAGCCGAGCGGCGGCTTCGAGGAGCCTAAGGTGGATGTGGTAGTTTTCCGGCAGAACACCGAGGGCCTTTACGCCGGCGTGGAGTGGAGCAATCCCTCGCCGCGCGTGCGCGAAGCGCTGGGCACGCACTCGAAGTTCAAGCCCTTCGAGAACATTCCCGGCGAAGACCTGGCGATCTCGGTGCGCATCATCACGCGTCCTGCGGCGCGCCGCATCTGCGAAGCTGCATTTCGGCATGCGCGCGAGTTCGGCTACAAGTCGGTCACGATCTGCGAGAAACCCAACGTGCTGCGCGAGACCTCGGGACTGATGGAAGAGGTAGCGAAAGAAGTTCAGAAGCGCTATTCGGAGATTCCGCTGTGGTCGACCAATATCGACGCCCAGACCATGTGGCTGACCAAGAATCCCGAGGATTACGGCGTCATCGTGGCCAGCAACCTCTTTGGCGATGTGATCAGCGATGCTTTCGCGGGCCTGGTCGGCGGGCTGGGATTCGCCGCCTCCGGCAACATCGGTGAGCAGGTTGCGGTGTTTGAGCCGACACACGGTTCGGCGCCAAAGTATGCCGAGCTCAAGATGCCCATCGTCAACCCCATGGCAATGATTCTCTCGGCGGCGATGATGCTCGACCACGTGGGCGAGCGCAACAAGGCGCAGAAGATTCGCGCCGCCATCGCGGCGGTCGTGGCCGAGGGCAAGGTGCGCACATACGATATGCTGCGCATCGCGGGTGGTCCGAAGTCGCTGGCCATGGGCGCGGCTTCGACCACGGAGATGACGGACGCCATCCTCGCGAAGCTTGGCGTAGGAGTGGAGACGGCGTATGCCGGCAGCAACCGAAACTAGTGTGCGCCGCGGCGAAGCGGGACGCGCGGGAGACGATGTGCGCTCCGACCTGCACGTCATTTTTGAGGAACGGGCACACGGCGGAATTGAGATTGAACTGCGCTCGCGGGTCGCGCTGTACTACGGTGACAGCATTCGTTCACAAGTGCGCGACGTTCTGCGCGCGCTTGGCATAGAACACGCCCATATCGAGATCGTGGACGAAGGCGCGCTGCCGTTTGTCATCGCCGCGCGGGTAGAGGCCGCGGTGCGAAGGGCAGGTCTGGGCCAAGGTATAGCGGCACTACCGGAAGCCGCCCTGCTTCCTCCCCCCTCGGCCAAAGATCGGCTGCGACGCTCGCGACTCTACCTTCCCGGCAACGAACCGAAGTACTTCATCAATGCCGGACTGCATGCGCCGGACACGGTGATTCTCGACCTGGAAGACTCGGTACACCATGCGGAGAAGGACGCGGCGCGATTGCTGGTGCGCAACGCTCTGCGAACGGTTGATTTCGGGGCCGCGGAGCGCATGGTGCGCATCAATCAACTGCCCCTGGGACTGGCCGATCTGGAAGAAGTTGTGCCGCAGGGGCCGGATCTCGTCCTCATTCCGAAAGTTGAGACTCCGGAACAGATATCTGACGTTGTGGGAGCGATCGAAGCCATCGAGCAGCGGCAGCAGATCGATCGCCGCATCTGGCTAATGCCGATTCTGGAGTCGGCGCTCGGAATTGAGAACGCCTTTGCCATCGCCCGAGCTTCAGAGCGCATCGTTGGCTTGACCATCGGTCTGGAGGACTACACGGCCGACTTGGGCGTGCCGCGAACTGCCGGCGGGGAAGAGTCGTTGTACGCCCGTCGCCGGCTGGTGAACGCGGCCCATGCCGCGCATGTGCAGGCAATCGATTCGGTCTTCAGCGATGTCTCCGACAACGATAGCCTGTTGCGTTGGGGAGAGGCGTCGCGCGCCATGGGATTCGACGGCATGGGCTGTATTCATCCTATTCAGATCGAGACCATTCATGGGGCCTTCGCTCCCACAACGTCAGAGCTGGAGAAGGCGCGGGAGATCGTCGCCGCGTATGAAGAGGCGCAAGCTAAGGGCCTGGGGGTGGTGAGTCTGGGTTCGAAGATGATCGATGCTCCGGTGGTTCAGCGCGCGCTCAAGCTGGTGGCAAGGGCTGAGCGGATGGGGCTCGCGCCTGGAGAGCGGTCATGAGCACTACCACGATTGCTCCCATCATGACGACCAATGCGATTGGCCGCCGCGTGCCGACGTTGGTTAACGGCCGCGAGAGCGTGCCATATCAGGGAGTAAACGGCCATAGGCCGAGCGGCCAGAAGTCAGGCGGGCCGATTCGCAGCAATGGCGACTATCCCACAAGCGGGGACAAGCGCGTATCGGATCTCGAAACCGCTTTGCGACTTTGCGGTTTACACGATGGCATGACGATCAGTAGTCATCATCACCTGCGGGATGGTGATCGGGTCGCGCTTACGGCACTCCAGACGGCTGCGCGAATGGGCGCGCGCGACCTGGTCTGGTTTCCCAGCGCTTCGTTTCCGTGTCACGAGCCGGTGATCGAGCTGATGAACTCGGGCGCCGTGCATCATATCGAAGGCAGCATGAACGGCCCGCTCGGCGACTATTGCTCGCATGGACACATGCGCGGCCTGGGCGTACTGCGCTCTCATGGCGGACGCTGGCAGGCGGTGCAGGACGGCGAAGTCCACATCGACATTGCGGTTATTGCCGCGCCGACCGCAGACTACTTTGGCAACGCTGATGGCTCGCATGGCCCGTCTGCCTGCGGTTCGCTGGGTTTCGCGCTCGCTGACTCTATTTACGCCGATCGCGTCATTGTCGTGACCGACAATCTCGTTCCGTTCCCATGCATTCCCTGGCAGATTCAGGGAAACAACGTCGATTACGTGGTGGAAGTCGATTGCATTGGCGATCCGGAGAAAATCGTCAGCGGCACCACGCAGATCACGCGCAGCCCCGACCGGCTGCGCATCTCCGAACTGGTCGCGCGCTTCTTGCGCGACAGCGGAATCATGCGGGAGGGCTTCTCGTTCCAGGCCGGCGCGGGCGGGATCGCGCTGGCATTTGTGGACTACCTGGCGCGCATGATGAGAGCGGCCAACGTGAAGGCCAGCTTCGTGCGCGGCGGCTCGACCAAATACCTGGTCGATATGTTGCGCGAGGGCCTTGTGGGCTGCATTCTCGACGGCCAGACCTTCGATCTCGATGCCGTGCGGTCCATCGCCAGCGATCCGCGGCACGTGGCCACTAGTCCATTCACGTCCTACAATTTTCACGGCAAGGGGAACTTCGCCTCCATGATCGACGCCTGCGTGCTGGGTGCGACAGAGGTCGACGTTCATTTCAATGCCAATGTGGCGACCCACTCCGATGGGCGGCTGCTGCACGGCATCGGGGGCTGGCAGAATTGCCTGTTTGCGGGATGCACCATCCTCGCCGTGCCGTCGTTTCGCGATCGCATTCCGGTGATCGTCGATGAGGTCACGACCGTGACTGGACCAGGCGAGCTGATCGATGTCATTGCCACCGAGCGCGGCGTTGCCATCAATCCCAGGCGCCGGGACCTGCTTGATGCCGTTAAGGGCAAAGGATTGCCGATTCGCTCCCTCGAGGAGATCAAGGCAGAGGTGGAGAAGATTTGCGGCAAGCCTGCCAAAGCGCGCCTGCTCGACAATCCCGTCGCCGTCGTGAAATGGGTGGACGGGACGGTGCTCGACACCGTGTGGCAGGTGGTAGCCGATAATCCCTACGCGGCGAGGGTGAGCGGGGGAGAATGACAGTCGTCAGTGACTAGTGACCACTGGCCAGTAACCAGCAGGTCGCTAGAGGTCGACGATGGGCGATAATCAAAACTTGGCAGCTTGCCTACTCATTCGTTCCAGACTGACCACCGACCACTGACTTCCTACCTTGTCGCCTCGCCAAACATGAACTTGCCCAGGTACATGGGCGACGATTTCGGGGGCTTGGTCTGGGCCGAATCGATGGGATACGGTGACTGGCTCAGCGTCGGAAATCCCCAGATATCGCCGGTGCGCATATCGATCACCATCTTGCCGTAGACCTGCGCGGTCCCGTCGGGCTTGCGAAGCATGGTGTAACCGGGCTCGACGTAGAACGGGTACCCTTCTGCGGCCTGTGCGCTGACCGGCGCAGGCTGGGCGAGCGGACGCAGCGCCAAAATGCCCAGCGATACCGCGATCACGATCAGAGTGACTCTGGTGAAATGGTCCAGTTTCATAAGCCAGTTTTGTTTCTCCTCTCCTAGCCGTGCGGCCGGTTGCCGTGTGTCCGAACGATAGCAGAACCGTATCCAGTGAGCTCTGTTGTCTCCATCGTCTCCAAGTCGCCACGGCTTGACCGCCGCAACGGTGGCCGGTTTCGCAGCGATGGGTCGACGACCGCATCAAGCTGCGTCTGCGGCTGCCGATAAGTAGTCGTGGAGAGCTCTGGCGACAATGTTCCAGATGATGCCGGGACGGCGAAACGGGCGCGGGAATTGGGATTGCTCGCTCGACGACCGCAAAGCGTTCGACGCTTCGACGCTACGGGCCCTGCATGAGGCCTCGCCGGATGGAATTCTGGTGGTTGACGACGAAGGCCTGATCGTGTCGCTCAACCAAAGGTTCCTGGAAATCTGGAAGCTGGAGGAGATGTTTCCGGAGGTCCGGCAACAAGTGGTTGAAGCCTTGTCGGACCAGCCCATTCTGGCCGCAGTGATCGATCGGGTGAGCGACCCCGAGGGGTTCCTCAAGCGAGTGCGCGAACTGTACGCCGATCATCTGGCAGACGATTACTGCGAAGTGCCGTTAAAAGACGGAAGGACGCTGGAGCGCTACTCGAAGGTCATCGGGGCGGAAGACGGAAGCTATCTGGGGCGGGTATGGTTTTTTCGCGACATCACGCCGCGACGGGCGTTGGAAGCGGAGTTGCGCAACAGCAATCAGAAGTTTCGTGCGGCCGCCGAAGCCGCGCGCGATCCGATGATCGTGGTGGATTCGCGCGGCATGGTGCAATTCTGGAATCCCGCTGCCGAGCACATCCTGGGCTATGCCTCGCAGGAGGTGTTGGGCAAATCGATGCATGAGCTGATCGCGCCGGCGTCGTTTCGCGAAGCCGCAAGAGCAGCCATGGCGCACTTCAGGGCGACGGGGCAGGGAGCGGCGCTGGAGGAGACGCGAGAATTGTTTGCCCGGCGCCACGATGGGACAGAGATTCCGGTTGAGTTGTCGCTGGCGCCGATGAACATCAATGGCGATTGGTGGGCAGTCGGCATTCTGCGGGACCTGAGCCTGCGCAAGCGGGCCGAAGAGCGCGTGGCCTGGCTGGCACGGAATGATGCATTGACCGGGTTACCGAATCGTACGATCTTTGAGGACCGGGTGCAGGAAGCCATCGCCCACTCAGCCCGGGGAGCAGGCGCTTTCGCCGTCCTCTACCTGGACATTGATCACTTCAAGGACATCAACGACACACTGGGTCATCCTGTGGGAGATTCGCTCCTGCGGCAGGTGGCGGAACGGCTGAGAGGGGCGGTGCGCAGCATCGACAAAGTGGCGCGGCTGGGAGGAGACGAGTTTGCCATCCTGGCCCCGGAAACGGATGCGGACGGGGCAGCGGGACTGGCCAGCAAAATCATTTCCGCCATGAGTTGTCCGTTTCTCCTGGGCGAGACTCGTGTTCGGACGGCGCTCAGTATCGGCATTGCCGTGCACGACAAGGAGAATGCCAACGCAGATGCCCTCATGAGCAGGGCCGACCTGGCGTTGTACCGGGCCAAGGCAGAAGGTCGAAGCACCTTTCGCTTTTTTACCGACAGCATGCATTCCGAGATGCGGCAACGCGTCACCTTGCTGGCCGACCTGGAGCAGGCCATCGATCGCGACGACTTCTTCCTCGTCTATCAGCCCGAGGTTGAATTGCGGACCGGGGAGATCCGCGTTCTGGAAGCGCTTCTGCGCTGGCAGCATCCGCAGCGCGGCACCATCTTGCCGGCAGAGTTTATCGGGCTGGCGGAAAACAGCGGGCTCATGGTTCCTCTCGGCCGCTGGGTAATACGCGCGGCCTGCCGCCAGATCAGGCACTGGCTTGACCAGGGAATCGAAGTTCCCGTGGTGGCCGTGAATGTTTCTCCCATGCAGTTGAAAGGTCCTTCCGACCTGAGTCTGGAGATTGCCGAGGTCCTCGGCGAGACTGGGGTACCAGCAAACCGTTTCGAAATCGAATTGACGGAAGCTACTCTCATCGACGCCTGGCAGCACAACAGTGCGCTGATCGGGAAGCTGCAACAACTGGGAATCCGGATAGCGATCGACGATTTCGGCACCGGGTACTCGTCGCTGGAATACCTGCAGCGCTTTCCAGGATGCCGGATCAAAATCGCGCAGACCTTCGTGAAGGAATTACCGGGCGATGCGGGAAGCAGCGCCATCATACGGGCCGCAATCGGTCTGGGCCACGAATTGGGAAGCGCGATTATCGCCGAAGGAGTCGAGACCCTGGAACAGCTGGAACTACTCAAACTGTGGGGATGCCAGGAAGGGCAAGGCTATCATTTCGCAAGACCCATGCTTGCCGAAGATGTGGCCGAGTTCCTTCTGCAATCGCGCAAACACGAGGGTCGCGAGTTGCCGGCGTAAGCTCTTCCCGGGCAGCGCCGTCCGATCTTCATCATCCCTTGCCCTTGAATAAGTACACCAGCTCGATCACCAGGATAATGACGACCATCACTTCCAGCAGGAAGCCGCGGCTCTGGTGGAACTCGTCGATCAGGAAGCGGTAAAGGCTCTCCGCCGTGTGCAGCTTCTCGTTGACCAGGTTCTTATATTCGGGCACTCCGACCTTGGCTGCGGCCAGCCGGTAGAGTCGCGCTGAGAACATGTCGCTGACAAACTTGATGGCCGTGTCCGAGCGTTCGACCAACTCGGTCACTTCTACGGTAACGCGGTTCAGGCGCATGGCTTCGCCGCGCATCTTCCAGCCGCGCACGATTCCGGTGCGATCTTTTAAGCCCGCATAAACGCCGGCCAACTCGCGGGTCAACAGCTCGTCGTAGTGGCGAAATTCCAGGAGCTGCGAGTTGGCGTACTCCAGGATCTGGACTGAAGTCTGCGCACCGGCAGGCGAGTCGTAGACTAATGCCGCATTCCAGCCCACAGCCACCAGATCATTGGGATAGTAGGAGAGGCTGGATTGCAGCGTGTCGTCGTTCTCGGCTCGGGATAGCGGCGACAGCTCGCCGCGTAGCATCTGCGCGATCTGCGGTCCATGCTGCGCCAGCAGATCCAGACCACGAGGATTTCCAGGGACATCGCTCAGCTGGAAGATGTAATAGTCTTCGCTGAGCCACTCGCGATACGGCCGCACGATTGCCGGGGCGATTTTGTCGAGGCGCGCGCGGATAATCTGCTGCGCCTGGCGTTCCAGCTCGGGGCTGGGAACCCAGCGCGCCGCCAACCGTATCAGTTCATTCCAATCAGCAGCGAAGCTAAGCTCCAGCAGCACACTGATGACGCCGTAATCGTAGTACTTGAGTTGCGGCGCGAGAGTTTCGCCGCGAAGCGTCACCGGTTCAAGACGCTCGACTACCGGCGGCTTTTCGAAGCGGACATACTCCGGGGTGGCGTGTTTGAAGCTGGGCTCAACCCGGCGTGCGCCCAGAATTTCGCGCAGTTCATCGAGCCGAATCTCCTCGGAGATGTCGTGCAGGACAATGGCCAGCACCGAGCCTTGCAGGACTTCAGTGCCGGCGAGCGCGATAGGGTGCTCCTCCGGTTGCATGCTGAGCTGATTTTACGTGACCTGGCGAGGATACTTACCCGTGAAATAGCCAGCGCGCAACCATCCGCTGCTGAGGGAAACGCTACTCCGTCGGGGCGCCCACAAAGACGGCCCGCTTGGTGTTGATCTGGTGACGCACAAAGGCCACAACGTCTTTAAGAATATCGTCGAGCGTGTATTTGGGCTCAAAATGCAACCAGCGCTGGGCTTTGGAGATGTCGGGGATGCGGCGATACATGTCCTCAAAGCCAGGACCATAGGCATCGGTGTAGGGCACGTAACGAATCTCGCTGGATGAGCCGGTTAGTTCGATGATGCGCTGCGCCAGATCGGTGATACTGATCTCTTGCGTGTTGCCGAGGTTGAAGATCTCGCCGGTGGTGCTGTCGTCGGCGGCCACGGCAAGAAATCCGTCAATGACATCGGAGACGTGACCGAAGCATCGCGACTGGGTGCCGTCGCCGAACACCGTGACCGGCTCCTGCAGTAGCGCCTGGCGTACCAACCTGGGTACTACCATCCCGTACTGCCCGGTTTGGCGCGGTCCCACGGTGTTGAACAAACGCAGGATCGTGACCGGCAGTTGGCGCTCGCGGAAATAAGCCAGCGCCAGAAATTCGTCGATGGCTTTCGAGCAGGCATAGGCCCAGCGATGGTTGTAAGTACTGCCCAGGACGAGGTCGTCAATCTCGGAAAAGGGAAGCTTGTTGGACTTACCGTAGACCTCCGAGGTGGAGGCGACGATGAGGCGCCGCTGTTTCTTCGCTGCCAACTCCAGCACGATCTCGGTCCCGCCGACATTGGTCTCGATAGTCTGAACCGGGAAGTCAACGATCCGCTTAACTCCTACTGCCGCCGCTAGATGAAAGACGATGTCCGCCAGATCAACCAACTCTGCCATCAGGCGGCGATTGAAGATTGAATCTCCATGAAACTCGTAATCCGGATGGGAGCGAAACGAGAGAATGTTCTCCATACTTCCGGTCGAGAGGTCGTCGACCGCAATCACCGTGTGGCCGAACCTCAGGAGGCGCTCGGTAAGATGCGACCCGATGAACCCCGCACCCCCCGTGATGAGACACCGCATGCGTTACCTCGATTATTGAAAGCAGAAATCGCAAATGCGAACCGAGCATGATACCGCGAATTATGTCTTTTTCTTTTGGCTACACCGCGCGCGGTCCGGGTGCCCGTTATCGATGCACAATTAAGTCTATTAGGAAGAATCTCTTAGGCCAACAAGTGCCACATAAAAACCATTTGACCTTCCTCCGCTTGGTGCTAATATCCGACATATTCAGAGTAGCCGAAGTGCTATTACCAGATTGAATAGAGCGCTGCTTTGACCAGCCAGCCAGCAAGTATCGATTCCGGAATTTCACGGCGGTCACACCATTGATCAGAGCTCGCAGCAGCATCGTGGGAGGAACCTATGCGTACCGGGGAGTCGGCAAATCGTAACCTAGGCAGATGGGTGTGCTTGCTCGTATTGTTTGGTGCGGTTGCGGCCATCAGTTCGGCCGCACAAACGCTTACCACGCTGGCGAGTTTCACCGGCGCCAATGGCGCCAATCCCGCTTCGGCACTGGTTCAGGCGAGCGACGGCAATTTCTATGGCACCACTCTTTCCGGCGGCGGGAGCGGCAGCTCGTGCAATCCCGGCGGCTGCGGCACGGTGTTCAGAATCACCCCTAGCGGGACGTTGACAACGATCTACCAATTTTGTTCGCAGCCGAATTGTACGGATGGTTTCTCCCCCAATGCCGGGCTGATCCAGGCGAGCGACGGCAATCTTTACGGGACAACCAGTGGAAACGGGCTAAGCAGCGCTCCGGGAACCATCTTCCAACTCACGTTGAGCGGCACCCTGCGGACGACGTATAGCTTCTGCTCCCAGCCTGGCTGCGCGGACGGCATCAGCCCGAATGGCGGCATCACCCAGGGCAATGACGGCAATTTCTATGGTACTACGTATCGCGGCGGCACTGGGGCCGCATGTCCTTACGATTATGGTTGCGGAACCGTATTCAAGTTAGCCGGTCCGGGCCAGGGCGGCGGCTTGACCACGCTCAACAATTTCTGCTCGCAGACGAACTGTGCCGACGGCTCGTTGCCGCAGGCGGCGTTATTGCAGGGCACCGATGGCGCTTTCTACGGATCCACGTACTTCGGAGGCGTAACTTGCGCCTCCTGCGGTACTGTCTTCAAAATCACCATGGCCGGGGTCTTCACCCAGCTGCACAGCTTCACTGGATCCGACGGTTCGAATCCGAACGCCGCATTGCTGCAGGGAGTCGACGGGAACTTCTACGGCACAACTTATGGGCTACCGGGCACGGTGTTCAAGATGACCCCGAGCGGCACGGTAACTACGCTGCATACCTTCAGCGGGCAGGACGGCAACTCTCCGCAATCAGCCCTGACACAAGCCGTCGATGGCAATTTCTGGGGCACCACGACCAACCGGGGAGTTTCCAGCACCATCTTCAAGATCACGCCGAGCGGAATGTTGACGACGGTGTATGTCTTCTGCTCGTTATCGGGTTGCGCCGATGGCTATGAACCGCTCGCCGGTGTCACGCAGGGAGTCGACGGCAATCTCTACGGAACAACCTACGCCGGTGGGTCGAATGGCGTGGGCACGGTTTACCGCTTGACTGCGCCGGCGGCGGCGCCCCAGCAGTTCGTTCCCGTGAGCCCGTGCCGGCTGATCGATACCCGTGGAGGCAGCCCCATCCAGGGCGGCACATGGCAGACCTTCATCGTTCCGCAACTGGGCGGATGCGGCATTCCGGCGACCGCAACCTCGTACTCGCTGAACGTTACTCTCGTTCCCCAGCAGCACCATCACGTTGGCTACCTGACGATTTGGCCCGCGGGACGGACCCAGCCAAACGTTTCGACGATGAACTCACCCGACGGCCGTACCAAGGCGAACGCGGCCATCGTGCCGGCTGGGGCGAACGCAGCGGTCAGCGTGTACGTTACCGATACGACCGACGTCATTCTCGATATCGACGGCTACTTCGACCCCGCGACTTCGCAGACTCTCAACTTCTTCCCCCTGACGCCGTGCCGGGTGGTCGATACCCGCCAGACGAACTTCCCGCCGGGTCTGGGAGCGCCGTCGTTTGCCGCAATGGAAACTCGCGATCTGCCGATCCCGACCAGTCCATGCCTGCAGAACCTGCCTAATCAACCGCAGGCCTACTCTTTCAACGTCACCGTTGTGCCCAATCCCACGGGACAACCCTTGGGCTACCTGACGATATGGCCGAGCGGCCAGGAGCAACCCGGTGTTTCCACGCTGAACAATCCGACCGCAACGGTGGTGGCGAATGCTGCCATCGTGCAGGACGCCTCGAATGGCCACGTCAGCGTCTTCACCCAGGACAGCACCGACGTAATTATCGATATCAACGGCTACTTCGCCACGCCCGGCGGTTTGTCATTCTTCTCCGCGCCGCCATGCCGCGCGTATGACAGCCGCGGCAACAATGGTCAGCCGTTCAGCGGGGAACGGACGGTGACTATTGTGGGCAGCCAGTGCGCGCCTCCCAGCAGCGCCCAGGCGTATGTCTTCAACGCGACCGTGGTACCAAGTCCCACGCTGGGGTATCTCATATTGTGGGCCGATGGCCAGCCGATGCCGGTGGTTTCGACGTTGAACGCGTACGACGGCTTGGTCACTTCAAATATGGCGATTGTGCCGAACTCGAACGGTTCAACCGATGCCTACGCCTCCGGCACCACGCAGTTAATTCTCGACCTCTCCGGGTACTTCGCGCCCTAGGCTGCGAAGCCGGGACATAGAATCCGGGGCCGTGCGCGTGATTGTGACTCGCGTCACCAAAAGAGCCGGCGAGCTTCAGTAGAATGGGCTTGTTATGCTCGATGCGTACCTGGTCCCGGAAAAAACCTCGATCACAGCCAAAGGCGATAGCCAGCCACTCGACATCAGCGCGGCCGGCACGCGTGTGTTCTTGCTGACGCTTTCCATCACTTCAATTGTGGAACAGGAATCGATCGAAGTCAGCGTATTTACATCTCCCGACGCCGCCACCTGGAGTGCGAAACCAGTGGCCGCGTTGCCGCAGAAGTTCTATCCCGGCGAATACCCGCTGCTGGTTGACTTAACTGCGGCGCCAGACGCGAAATTCGTGCGCGCGCATTGGGAAGTGGCCCGTTGGGGACGCGGCCCAACCGGTCCGAACTTCGAGATCGCGCTGCGGCTGCGCGAAGTCTCCGAGGAAGCCTTACGGGAAGCCCAAGCCGAAGCTCAATCCCGTCGTTAAGCCCTACTCCGCGGCGACGGGCTCGGTTATCGGTTCCATTGGTTCTGTAGTTTCTGGTTCTGTGATCTCCGGCTCGGCAGCCTCGTCCGCCGCTTCCGACTCCGCGGCCGGTTCGGCCGAGGATTGCGGCTTGGCCTCAGCCAGTTGCGCTTCCATTACGCGCTGGACCTCGTGGTCGGAAATGTCCGGCAGCCCGGCCTCTTGCGCCGTCAACTCTCGCAGCAACACCACCGAGCGTCCGGCGACATCGAGGGTCCCATCCAACAGGCGCTCGCCAAACGGGTTCTCCAGATCGTTGGTGTTCATGATCAGCTTCCATCCGCGATTCAGGGGCGATTGCGGCAGCGTGTAGGTCACGCAATCACCGTGCGAATTCAGCATGACCAGAAACGAGTCGTCCTGGATAGGTTCACCCATCTCGCCCGGCTCGCCCAGCGTCTTGCCGTTGAGCATCACCGCCAGACTGCGCATCCAGCCGGTATTCCACTGCTCCTGCGTCATCTCCTGGCCATCGTCGCGATACCATGCGATGTCCCGCGACGCGGGATGGTAGACATCGCGGTCCTGAAAGAACTTGCTCCGCCGCAAGTTGGGATGCAGCCGCCGGAACCGAATCAGGTTGCCGGTAAATTCGAGCATCCTACGTTTACGCTCGTCCAGCTTCCAGTCATTCCAGCTGATTTCATTGTCCTGGCAGTAGGCATTGTTGTTACCCTGCTGGGTGCGGCAGATTTCGTCGCCGCCACACAACATCGGCACCCCCTGCGAGAAGAACAACGTCGCCAGGAAGTTTCGCTTCTGCCGCTCACGCGCGGCTAGAATCTCGGGATTATCGGTCGGCCCCTCGGCGCCCATGTTCCACGAGTGATTGTCGTTGGTGCCGTCCTGGTTACTCTCGCCATTCGCTTCGTTGTGCTTATCGTTGTAGCTGACCAGGTCTTCCAGCGTGAATCCGTCGTGTGCGGTCACGAAGTTGATGCTGGCATATGGCCGGCGTCCGTCATTCTGGTAGAGATCGCTGCTGCCGGTCAGCCGGTACCCGAGATCGGAGAGTTGTCCTTCATCGCCCTTCCAGTAGCGGCGAACCGTGTCGCGATATTTGCCGTTCCACTCCGCCCACAGCACCGGAAAATTTCCCACCTGGTACCCGCCATTGCCCACGTCCCAGGGCTCCGCGATCAGCTTCACCTGCGAGATGATCGGGTCCTGATGGATGATGTCGAAGAACGCGGCCAGCCGGTCAACGTCATGCAGTTCGCGCGCCAGCGTTGCGGCAAGATCGAAGCGGAAGCCGTCGACGTGCATCTCCGTCACCCAATACCGCAGGCTGTCCATGATCAACTTCAGCACCTGCGGATGACGCACATTCAGACTGTTGCCGGTACCGGTGTAATCCATGTAATAGCGCGGGTTTTCCTGCACCAGCTTGTAGTACGTGGGATTATCGATTCCGCGAAGACTCAGCATGGGCCCGAAATGATTGCCTTCGGCAGTGTGGTTGTAGACCACGTCGAGAATCACCTCGATGCCCTCGCGATGCAGCGCCTTGACCATGGCCTTAAACTCGGCCACTTGGGTGCCGCTGTCGCCCGACGACGAATACTGTCCCTCGGGGCTGAAATAGTTCAGCGTGTTATAGCCCCAGTAATTGCGCAGGCCGCGGTCTACCAGCATTTTGTCATGGACGAACTGATGTACCGGCATCAGCTCCACCGCCGAGATGTTCAACTGCCGGAGGTAGCGCAGTGCCGGCGGAGATGCCAGTCCCGCATAGGTGCCACGCAGGTCCTGGCGAAGCTGCTCATTCAGCTTGCTGAAGCCTTTCACGTGCATCTCGTAGATCACGGAATCGCTCAGCGGAATGCGCGGCGGCCGGTCATGCTCCCAATCGAAATAGGGACTCACGACCACCGACTTCGGCATGCCGCTGGCGCTATCGCGGCGATCAATGTTCAGGTCGGCATTGTCTCCGCCGAACTTATACGGGTACACCCATTTTGACCAGTCCACCCGCCCCGAAATCGCCTTGGCATAAGGGTCCACCAGCAGCTTGGCAGGATTGAATCGCAAGCCGCGCGCCGGATCCCAGGCGCCGCGCACACGATAGCCGTACAGTTGACCGGGCTGCAGGCTCGGAATGTAGACGTGCCATACGAATGCAGTCTGCTCGGCGAGAGGGATCCGGCCGGTCTCCCGGCGGGTGCGATTGTCATACAGGCAAAGCTCCACCCCGGTGGCATGCTCTGAATAAAGCGCGAAATTGACGCCGGTGCCGTCCCAGGTGGCGCCCAGGGGATACGGTTTCCCAGGTAGCGTGCGGTATTCCACGTTTCTGTTTCCCTCCATTGGCCGCTTATCTTGGATGCAAAACTGCTTCCGATTAATGGTGCAGCGGCGAGCAATTTGCAATTTCGATCACGTTGCCCCGTTTGCCCGCATCTTACCTTCCTGTATGCGTGGCTCCAAAGTGCAGCACTGCGCCAACCCCGAATGTGGCGCCGAGTTTAAGCGGCTGGGTACTGGAAGACTTTATACCTTGCCGGTAACGCGCTCGGAAGCGTGGGGCTTGCCGGTGCATATCAAGCAGAAGGTGGTATGGCTCTGCTCGCGATGCGCCCTCACCCACGAAGTTGAGTTCGATAAACAGCACTGCCAGGTGCTGCTGGTCCGGCGCGAGCGCTCACACCGCCAGACCGCGTGAGGTCGGAAGGCTCTGGGGCACCCGCCGCTCCCTTTTCTCATCCCAAACCGGTTTTGCGGACTGCCTGAAAGCTCCGCGTTGGGAGGACAAGTGGCAGGGCACGACTTTAGTCGGACCGATAAGACCGTTATCAACAGCGGCCTCGAATCTGTCGTTGTACACTAGCAACTTCTCATGACTCTTGATCGCGGTTTGGTTCGTGAACGCCTGCGCTTCTATCGCGAGCTCGGCATCGGTCCACTGTATCGCCGCGAATCCTCGGCCGCGGTGATTCCCGAAGCTCTGCCCGAGGTGCCGACAACCATCGCGATTGAAACCACGCCTGTGCCCGCGATGAAAAAATCCGCTGACCGCAATGCGCAGCTCCACGAAATCCTGGACGACATTGGCCCCAACTGCCAGCGCTGCAAACTCGCCAGGCTCGGCCGCAAGCAGATCGTCTTCGGCACCGGCGATCCTCATGCTGAGCTGATGTTCATTGGCGAGGGGCCAGGCGCCGATGAAGACGCGCAGGGGCTCCCCTTCGTCGGCCGTGCCGGTCAGCTGCTGAACAACATGATTTCCGCCATGGGGCTCAAGCGCGAGCAGGTGTACATCGCCAACATCGTGAAATGCCGCCCGCCGGGCAATCGCACGCCCGAGCGCGACGAGTGCGATACCTGCTCGCCATTTCTCATGCGGCAGATTCAGGTCATCCACCCAAAGATCATTGTGGCGCTGGGCGCGACCGCGGCCAAGAATTTGCTTGGCGTGAACGACTCCATGATGTCGATGCGCGGACGCTTTTACGATTTCTCCCCACCGGGAGCGGTTGCCGACGGTAGCGAACCTTTCCAGTGCAAGCTCGCCGTCACCTATCACCCGGCCTTTCTGCTGCGTGATCCCCGACAGAAAAAAGAAACCTGGAAGGACCTGCAGATGGTCATGCAAGAACTCGGCCTTCCCATGCCAAAGCGCAGCTCTGAGCAGGAATAACCATCAGGCTGCAATGAAAGGGCATGACTTCGCGGATAGTTAACAAACTCCGAGTTCAGAGGGCATGAGTCAGGGCACGACTTCAGTCGGGCCGATAAGCCGTCTATTTATGACTCCGAACCGGCTTCAGCCGGTGATACTTCCTCACGCCTGATGTTCGTACCACGCCGAGTGCGGAGAAATCTGGTGGCACTTGAGACATTGCGTGACCGTCCATTGGTAGAGGCAGCCCGGACAAACACCTCCCGTGTCGAAGGTATTCCACACGTGGCCACAGTTACAGAACCACCTGTCTTTTGGCCCCGGACGCCAGCCACACAGCGGACATCGGATGCCCGGTACGAACGGCGGCTCGGCGCTGGCGTCGCTCACTTCCGGCTCACCGTCGAGAACCGTTGAACTGTCCGGTTGATCCGATTTTCCTGCCATCGTGAGATCATGCCATAGGATTGTTTCTCGTTCACCTGTGCAATGATGCCGCGATTCTGTGACGTGGCCGTGCCGGTTCCGCTGGACGCGGTCTTCACCTATCTCATTCCGGAAAACGCGCCCGCGCCCGTTATCGGCGGCCGCGTCATCGTCCCCTTTCGCGAGCAGCGTCTGTGCGGGATTGTTACCGAGCTGCACGACCGCGAGCCGAGCTTCACGGTTCGTCGCCTCAGCCAGATTCTCGACACCACGCCCGCGCTGACACCCGAGTTGATGCAACTGGGCAAGTGGATCGCGCACTACTACATCGCGCCGCTGGGTGAAGTGCTGCACACCATGTTGCCGCTCTCGGCCGAGTTTCGCCGCGTCGTCGGCTACCGCATCACCGACAAGGGGATTGCTGCGCTCCACGCTGCCGCGACAACCGGCTCATCCCTGCGCGCGCAGAAGGAGCCGGAGCATCAGGACCTGGAGTACGCGGCATTGAATCGGCTGGCCGACGGCGAAATCATGCGCGAAGCCACGCTGCGTTCCTCCTCGGGAGCGACGAAATCCGTGCTGCAGTCGATGCTGCGCAAAAAGTGGATCGCCCGTGAGGATCTCAGCGACGTGCGCGATGCTACCCGCATCGTAACCTTCGCGGTGCTGCGAGAAGTTTTCGGCAAGCTGAACCCCAACCAGCAAACCATCGTTGATCACTTGCGCAGCCAGGAAGGACAGCGCGCCGCAGTCGAAGCTCTGCGCGAGCTGGGCGTCCCGCGCACAACCCTGCGGACGCTGGTGCGCCGCGGCATCGTTGAACTAAAAGAAGAGCCTGCCGGCTTCCATGTCTCCGGCATGAAGCCGCGCAAGCTCGAGTTCTTATTCACGCCTGCACAGAAAGCCGCGCTCAGCGCGATCAGCGAATCGGTCGAGCAACGCAAGTTTGCGCCCATGCTGCTGCACGGCGTCACCGGATCGGGCAAGACAGCGGTTTATCTGTCTGCCATGCAGGCCGTACTGGCGAAGGGGCGCTCGGCGATCCTGCTGGTTCCGGAGATCGGGCTGACCCCGGCTATGGCGGCCGATCTGCACCAGATTTTCGGGGATGAGGTCGCGATCCTGCACTCGTCGCTGAGTCAAGACGAACGCGCCGAGCAGTGGAAGCGCATCCGCAATGGTGAGTCTCACATTGTGGTAGGAACTCGTTCCGCCGTTTTCGCGCCCGTCCCTGATCTCGCGCTCATCGTGGTCGACGAGGAACATGACCACTCCTACAAGCAGGAAGAGATGCCGCGTTATCACGCCCGCGACGTGGCTGTGATGCGCGCCAAGATGTCCGATTCGGCCGTCGTACTGGGCTCGGCGACGCCGTCTCTGGAGACGTACCACAACGCGGTACAAGGCAAATACCGCCTCCTGGAGCTGCCGGAGCGCATCGAAAAGCGCCCGCTGCCGGAAGTGGAAATCCTCGACATGCGCGAGGAGTTCCAGCGCACCAAGAAAGACGAGGCGCTTTCGCGCAAGCTGGTGGCCGAAATCGGCGAGCGGCTCGAGCGCAGCGAGCAGGTGATGGTGCTGCTGAACCGGCGCGGCTACTCGGCCTTTGTGCTCTGCCGCGAGTGCGGCGAATCGGTGCAATGCAAGAACTGCGCCATCGCCATGACCTATCACAAGCGCGAGCACCGGCTGGTTTGCCACTATTGCGGCTACATGCGCCCCGCGCCCAGGACCTGCCCCAAATGCGGCAGCGAATTTGTGCAATATCTCGGCACCGGCTCGGAGAAGCTGGAGCACATCCTGCACGGGCTCTTTCCGCAGGCCCGCATCGCGCGGCTCGATCGCGACACGGTTCGAGGCAGGGAAGACTTTGAGCGGATGCTGACGGCACTTCAGTCGGGTGAGATCGATCTTCTGGTTGGCACGCAGATGATTGCCAAAGGGCACGACGTGGCGAACGTCACGCTGGTTGGTGTGGTCGGCTCTGACGCCGCGCTCAGCTTTCCGGATTTTCGAGCCGCCGAACGCACCTTTCAGTTGCTCACGCAAGTCGCCGGACGCGCCGGTCGCGGCGACACGCCGGGCCGAGTCGTGCTGCAGACGTTCTTTCCCGATCACTACGCCATCCAGTTTGCCGCTGCCCACGACTATCGCGGCTTCTATGAAAAAGAAATCCGCTTCCGCAGCTGGATGCACTATCCGCCGTTCAATGCCGTCAGCAACGTGCTGATCCGCAGCCACAAACTCGACGAGGCGCTGGCGTGGTCAGGCATTCTGGGCAAGTGGTTCGAAAGCACTCAGAAGGAAGGCGTGCGCGTCATGGGGCCGGCAGCGGCGGCGATTGTACGGCTCAAGACCGAATACCGCTACCACTTCCTGCTCAAATCGCCAAGCCGCGAGCGTATGAATACACTGCTGCGCGCCATGCTGGAGCACGCCGAGGAGCAGAAAATTCCGCGCACAAATGTTGTGGTTGATGTGGACGCGTTGTCGTTGATCTGAATAGCCAACAACTAGTTCCTTGGGTGCTCCAGGTCTCGAACAGCGCGAGACCCTTGGCAAGCTCAAGGCAGGCTCTGGGGCACCCTCCGGATAGATCTGATCCTGACATACGTTCGTTATTTGTTCCACGTGGAACAATCTTCAAAGGCTGTTAAGTCAACAACTTAACCCCTGGCCTCTGCCTTCCGCGCGAGCTCCCCACGATAGTTCAGCGCCTTCAATCCGAGGAACCTCGCCGCCGGACCGAGATCCTCTTCGATGCGCAGCAACTGGTTATACTTCGCGATGCGATCGGTGCGTGAAGCCGAGCCAGTTTTGATCTGTCCTGCTCCGGTCGCCACCGCCAGATCGGCGATGAACGTGTCTTCGGTCTCACCTGAGCGATGTGAGATGACTGCGGTGTAGCGATTTTGGCGCGCCAGATTGATGGCATCGATAGTCTCGCTGACCGAGCCAATCTGATTCAGCTTGATGAGAATCGAATTCGCAATTCCGGCGGCGATGCCGCGCTGGAAGATCTCGATATTGGTAACGAAGATGTCGTCTCCCACCAGCTGAATCTGGCCGCCCAGCTCGTCGGTCACCAGCTTCCAGCCGTCCCAATCGTCCTCGGCGAAGCCGTCTTCCAGCGACACGATCGGATACTGCCGCACCCAATCGGACCAGAACTTCACCATCTCCTCGGCCGAGTGTTCGCTCTTGTCCGACTTCTTGAAGACGTACTTCTTCTTCGCGCTGTCATAAAACTCGCTGGCGGCTGGATCGAGCGCAATCGCGATCTGCTCGCCCGGCTTGTAGCCCGCCTGGGTGATGGCCTCAAGCACCACCTCAATAGCTTCGGTGTTCGACTTTACGGACGGCGCAAAGCCGCCCTCATCGCCGACCGCCGTGTTGTAGCCGCGCTTCTTCAGCACGCCCTTCAGCACATGAAATGTCTCGACGCCCCAGCGCAAAGCCTCGCTGAACGACGACGCGCCCACCGGCATCACCATGAACTCCTGAAAGTCGACGTTGTTGTCCGCATGCGCGCCGCCATTCAGGATGTTCATCATCGGCGTGGGCAGCAGCCCGGCAGTGAATCCGCCGAGATACTGAAACAACTCGATGCCGAGATGATCCGCCATCGCGCGAGACGCTGCCATCGACACCGCGAGAATCGCGTTCGCGCCCAGCTTGCTCTTGGTGGGCGTGCCATCGAGCGCGAGCATCGCGTTGTCCAATTCGCGCTGCTGGCTGGCATCGATGCCTTCCAGTTCGGGGGCAATCACCTCATTGATATTGTTGACGGCCTTCAGCACGCCCTTGCCGGCGTAGCGGCCCTTGTCGCCGTCGCGCAACTCCAGCGCCTCATGCTCGCCGGTGGAAGCGCCGCTAGGCACGGCAGCACGTCCGCGCGCTCCGCTTTCCAGGATTACGTCCGCTTCTACGGTAGGATTGCCGCGCGAATCCAGAATCTCGCGCCCGAGAATCAATTCAATCTGTGTCATCACATTCCTCTTCTTCCGCCCTGATTCGCCATCGCCGAGCGGGATGAGTGAGAAAACCAGCCATTATACGGGAGCCAGGTCGGTCTCTCGGTGACCAGTGACCCGGCGGCCCGGCAGCGCGAATGGGCTGCGGCCGGCATATTTCACCGATGTCAAACTTGAGGCAGGCAACCAAAACCCTTTGCAGCCTTGCCGCAGCTTGGGTATCCTCTTGAGCAGCGCCTTCTGAAGGATTTCGAGGTGTGCCGCCAATGCCAGCTGGCGTGTGACGCGGCCGACCTCCTGGAGCTCAGGAAATGTGGAAACGTAAGGAAGAAGAGAACTCACCTGCAATCGAGCCGCCTGTCGCCCAACCCTCGGCGACCTCGCCCAGCGCCCCGCCTCGTCCGGTTGAAGCCCCGCGTAATGACGCTTTGCGTAGCAGCGAGGTCGCTACCATCGGCAAGTCGGTGGTTGTGAAAGGCGAACTTTCCGGCAACGAAGATCTGGTGATTGACGGCGACGTGGAAGGTTCCATCACCTTACGCGGACAGACGCTCACGGTCGGACCGAACGGCCGCGTGCGCGCGAATATCGAAGCCCGCAATGTCATCATGCATGGCCGGGTCGATGGCGATATTCACGCCACGGATCGGGTCGAGCTGCGCAAGAGCGCTTCGCTTTCCGGCAATATTTCGACGGCACGAATTTCCATTGAGGATGGAGCGTTCTTCAAAGGCGGCATCGACATCCAGAAGGCGGAGCCGGCTCTCAAGCCTGAATCGAAGCCACAAGGTGTGGTGACGCCTCACCCTCCCGTCGCCGCTGCCATCTCTTCGCAGGCATCGCTGCTGGAAAGCAAAAAGCTGTAGCCGGCGTCGGGAGAGTTCGCCTGAGTTCGCCGCAGCCGTTGCCGCACGCGCGCGATGTCCCTACAATGGTGCGCAGTGGCACCCGGCATCTTTAGCAAATTATTCGGTGGTTCCGATCGGCAAGCGGTCGACGAAGACGTCGTTCCCGGCCAGAAAGTCGTCCGCCGTTCCACCGGCTTCAACGAGTTCATTAAAGCCATCTCCCGCGAACAGGGCCTGAAGGTGCTCGATCTGGGCTCAACCTCACCCGCCAACATCACGTTCATGACTGGTCTGGGGCATCGCTTCTATCAGGGTGATCTGCTCCGCATGGCCAATGACAAATCGCTGGTGATTCCCAACGGTAACGAAGGAGGCACCACGGTCGATGTCGAGCGCTTCCTGCGCGAAAACATGAACTTCCCGCGAGAAGACTTCGACGCCGTCATGTTCTGGGACCTCGCCGACTTCCTGCCGGAAGCGCTGGTGAAGCCGGTGATCGAACGCATTCACTACGTCATGAAGCCGGCCGGGATCATGCTGGCGTTCTTCCACACCAAGGACACCGGTCCGGATGCCCCGTTTTACCGCTACAACATCGCCGCCAAGGATACGCTGGAGCTGCAACCGGTCCGCGGTTTTCGGCTGCAACGTGTCTATCAAAACCGGCAGGTCGAGAATCTGTTCCGCGACTACTCGTCGATCAAGTTTTTTCTGGGGCGCGACAATATTCGCGAGATGCTGATTCTGCGCTGATCACGCTGCCTGCCGGGTTTTGCGGATGAGCAGCGGCATCAGCCCGGGCAGCCGCAGCAGCTCAAAACCGAATCCGCGCACCGGCTCGGGCAGCGATAGCGCCTGCCGGACTCGCGCTGCCATCGAGAACAGCGGCACGAATCGCCGCGAATATTCTCTGTCGTAAGCGGCGGCGGCGTGCTCAATCGTCAGCTCACCCGCGAGAAATCGGCTCAGACATTCGGCCGCCAGCTTTCCACTGCGCAAGGCGATCGAGATTCCATCGCCCACGAAGGGATCGATGAAGCTCGCCGCATCGCCGACAAGAACGAGATTGCCGCGCACCGGTTGCGGCTCGCGATAAATCAACGGCGCCGTGCTGACGGTAGGGATCAACTGTCGCCAATTCGCGGCGCGCTGGCGCAGCGCGGGATGTAGCCGAAAGACGTCCGGCAGCGAACTCGCACAATCGGAACGCACCATGGCACAGGCGTTGACCACGTCGGCCGTCACCGGCTGCACCCCGCAGTAGCCGTGTTCGAAGAAGTAAAGATCAGTGCTGAAGCTGGGATGCTGTTCGCGAAAATGAGCTTTCAGGCCGATCCACCTGGGACCCGGCGGAAGCGCGCGATCGGCAATGAACTGCGACCAGCGGCCGGCGGCCATGATGACCGCCCGGGCAGAGACTAATCCCTTGGACGTGTGCAACTGGAATGGACCGTCGCCATCGACCGCCGAGACCTCGCACGAATCGCGGCAGATGACGCCGGCAACTTGCGCCGACCGCCACAACGCCGCGTCAAGATCGAATCGAGGAACGCTGAGACCTGGTGGCGCAACCGTAGCTTGTACCGTGCGGTCTCCAAGCCACAACCGGGTGCGAGTCAAAACCGGCGCTTTGTCGAGTAGTTGGTGAGTCGCGGTTTCGTCGGCCAGCAGATCTCGAAGCACTCCCAGCGATTCCGCTGAAACGAATTCGCCGCAGACTTTGTGCCTGGGGAATTGCCTTGACTCGAACAGAGCGATGCGGGCCGCTGAACGGGCAACCGTGATCGCGGCAGCGGTTCCGGCCGGGCCGCCGCCGATCACGGCGACATCGAAATGGTTGTTAGTTGGCAATTAGCAGTTAGCAATTAGCAGTTAGCCAATTGCGGAGGACTTACTCAACTGGAAAACGCCCGGAATCAGAAGATTGTCATTACGCGCGTAGCGAGGAATCTGTTTTTCGTGATTCGGAGGACAGCAGATTCCTCGCTGCGCTGATAATGACAATCTTCTCGTTCGGGGCTTCATTAGCTCACAACTGCGGCTGACTGACGATGACCTTACCATCACAACCGCACCTGACTGACGATGACCTTACCCTCACAACCGCACCTGATTCGGAATATCCTTGCCCTCACAACCGCACCTTGTTCGGAACATCCCTGGCCTTGCAACCACGTCTTATCCAGAATGTTCCACAGGCTAACTGCTAATCGCTAACTGCTGCCTTTCCACACCAACACTCCCATCCGATACAGGTGATGTTTCGAAATCTCAACTCGCGTTCCAGGAATGTCGCGCAACAAGCTTTGCATTTCTTTGACGGTATATGCCCGGCGAACGGAAGCAGGCGCGTCGTGGCGCGTCAAGCGGCTGCGAAACGACGGCAGCCCCGCATACACCAGCCAGAGATGAAGCCGGCTGCGAACCAGGTCATTGATCAGCACGGCTCGCCGGCACACCCGCAACCCTTCCACCACGAACCGTCGCACCTCTTGCGGCTCGAGGTGATGCGCGAACAGCGAGCAACTCACTACGTCGAAGGCCTCGTCGCGAAAGGGAAGCTGCAGGGCATCGGCACAAACCGAAGCCGCTCCGCTGCCGTTCAGGTGAGACTCCATGCGGTCCAGCAATGTTGGGATGACATCGATTCCTTCGGCAGCAAGTTGCCTTTGCGCAGCCCGGATCATATCGCCCGCGCCTGCCGCAACTTCAAGCAAGGAGAGTTGCCGGCGGCCGCTCTGTACGGCAATGCGGCGCAGCAACTCGACCGTCGTTTGCGTGCCGCCGAAACGCTCATTGATGAGGCGCAGGTCTTCGAGGCTGGTGGAGATTTCTGCCGCTGTTCCCAAATCCTCGTCGAGCAGCTCGGGAATCACCTTGCGTCGCATGCAGAAGCGGTCACCTTCGGCCATCATACAGCTGTGGCTTCACCGTGGGGTTCAGCGCAGGCGAGCGTTGCTCAAGTCTGCGATGGGAGAGCGGGAACTCGGCTGCTCAGAGATGGAACCGGGATGCCATAGTGTGGAAAGCATTCGAATGACCGGCACCACTGTTGTCTGCTTGATAACGGCAACTGGCCTTGACCTTAGGAGCGATGATCGCTTTCGCGCCTTTGGAAATTCGCTTGCTACATTCACGGCAGGTCGATCCGGTGGAGAGCCGAAGCGACGGACAGATCCGATACCAGGGGAACAGCGGTTCTGTTCGGGGCAGCGGCAAAACTAATGGGACTGTTTCTTCCGCCGGATCGACACTCGCGCAAAATGCTTCAGTCAATCCTTCCGCAGTTAGCAGTTAGCACTTAGCACTTAGCATTGGCCCTTCGGTCGTTGGGGGTTGCAGTGCCGGTGCTCGCTCCTTACGCCAGTATTCCCCCGGAATTGGCTTCTGCACTTCAATCCATCGAACCCGATGCTCAAAAGCCAAGTGCTAAGTACTAACTGCTAACTGCTAAGTGCCAAGTGCCAAGTGCCAAGTGCTGACTGCCAGGGGCCGGTTTTGCCAAACTCCGCTTTATTGCAAAAAAGCAACTGAGTTCCGCGGCGGTTCGTCTAAGGTATAGGTAGGTACTCTCGAAGAAGGCCTTGGACTTGCTCTGCAATAACGTGCGTCGTAGCTCAGCGGTGTTGCTGCTGCTGGGGCTGCTGGCCGTACCGGGTCTGACTCAGCAGAAATCGGACCTCGATCCGATCGCACTGGTGCGAGCGGCGGCCAAGAATGAAATTCGGGCCAACGACGTCGAACAGTACTACATGTTCCGCGATTCGACCGAGTACAAAGACCACTCGATCGTCAAGGAGATCGTCCGCACGCCGCAAGGGGGGCTGAGCACAACTCTACTGCTCAACGGTCGCCCGCTGAGCGCCGAAGAGCGCCAGAAGGAAGACGACAAGCTGCGGAAGTTTGCCAACGATCCCGATGCGCGGCGCAAGCGGCGCGAGTCCAGCAAGGCCGATGACCAGCGCGCCGAGCTCATGCTGACCAGCTTGCCCGACGCTTTTCTCTACACCTACGTCGGCACCGATCATGGCCCGCGGGGCGAAGAAATCGTGCACCTCACATTCAGGCCCAATCCGAATTTCAATCCTCCCAACCATGAAACCGCGGTGTATCAGGGCATGCAGGGCGACATGCTCATCGATAAGCACGCCATGCGCATCGCCAAAATTGACGGCACTCTCTTCAAGGACGTCGACTTCGGGTGGGGAATTTTGGGCAAGCTTTACAAGGGCGGCAAGTTCCGCATCGTGCAAAAAGATGTCGGCGGCGGACACTGGGAAGAAGTCGAAGAGACGCTGAACTTCTATGGCAAGATTCTGTTGATCAAGTCCCTGACCATCTGGTCGACCGAGACCATGACCGACTTCCGCCCGATATCGCCTAGCCTGACGACCGCTCAGGCGCTGGATCTTCTGCACAAGAGCGCGGAAACCGTCGCCGAGAATGGCAACGCTGGAATTAAACAAGCGCAGAACGCGCCAGGCCACAACTGACGCTGAGCGACAGCGGCGTCCACTCAGGAACTCCTGATCGTCTCTTCGCGCGCAGTCAATCGTGAAATCAGATCCGGTCGAATCCTGTAGCCCCGTCCGGGAGCCTCGCTGACCGTGATCGTTCCCTTCGGCGATACCTCGACCTCGGGCTCGATGACGTCTTCCTTCCAATAGCGCTTGGATGCCGAGACATCTCCCGGCAGGCTGAAATTGGGAAGAGTCGATAGCGCCACATTGTGGGAGCGGCCGATGCCGGACTCCAGCATCCCTCCGCACCACACCGGGATAGCAGCGTGCTGGGCCACGTCGTGGACGGCGATGGCTTCGGAGAAGCCGCCCACCCGTCCAACCTTGATGTTGATGATGCGACACGCGCCCAATTCCAGTGCGGCTTCGGCATCGCGTGCGGTGCGTATCGCCTCGTCGAGACACAACGCAGTTTGCAGTTGCTTCTGCAGGCGCGCGTGGAAGTAGAAATCATCGCTCCACAGCGGCTGTTCGATCATGAGCAGTTTGAAGCGGTCGAAGCCCTTCAGGTGTTGCACGTCGGCCAGCGTGTAAGCCGAGTTGGCGTCACAGCTCAGCAGGATCTCCGGCCAGCGCGCCCGGATTTTTTCCAGGACCTCGACATCCCATCCGGGCTTGACCTTCACTTTGATGCGCTGATATCCGGCCGCCAGTTCAGCTTCGATCTTCTGCAACAGTTGCTCGTGCGAATCCTGAATACCGATGCTCACGCCGCAGGCAATCTCGCGACGCGTGCCGCCTAGCAGCGTCCAAAGCGGAATGCCTTTGGCTTGCGCCTCGGCATCCCATGCGGCGTTCTCCAGCGCGGCCTTCGCCATGGGATGCTTGCGCACCCGCGCCAGCAGCGCCGGAACTTCGCATCCCGCCGCGATCGTCTTGCCCAGCAGCATCGGCCCGAGATGCCGCGAAATCACATCCCACGCCCCGTCGATATACTCTTCGCTGTAGAACGGACCCTCGCCGGCGACGCATTCGCCCCAGCCCTCGATGCCATCGCAATGCAGCGTGACCAGAAGAATGCGGCGGGTGTAGATGCGGCCGAAGCTGGTCTCGAAGAAGTGCACCAGCGGCATCTTCAGCTCGCGGAGGGTGATCGCTTCAATCTTCATTCGTACCTGAGCGCCTCGGCCGGAAGCACACTCGCAGCGGACCACGACGGATACAGCGTCGCAACGAACGATATTCCGATCGCGACCAGCGCTACCAGAAGGCCGTCCACCATGCGCGGTGCGAACGGCACATAATCGATGGAGTACACCTCAGCCGAAAGCGACACCAGGTGATAATGCCCGCCCGCCCACGAGAGTACGAATCCGGCGACTAGCCCCAACACAGTTCCGATCACGCCGATCAGCATTCCCTGGAACATGAAGATGCGGCGAATCTGCCGCCGCTTGGCGCCCATCGACACCAGTACGGCGATGTCACGCGTTTTTTCCATCACCATCATGATCAGCGAGATGAGAATGTTGAGCGCGGCCACGAAGACGATCAGCCCGATGGTGATGAACGTAACCACGCGCTCCAACCGCAGGGCATGAAACAGCGCGCGGTTCTGGTCCATCCAGTCGGTCGACATGAAGCCCTTGCCGGCTTCCGCTTCCAGCCGCTCGCCGATCTCGCGAGCCCTGTAGATGTCATCGACCTTGAACTCCAGTACGGAAACAACGTCGGTGAGGTCGAAGAGCCGCTGGGCATCGTGCAGGCTGATGAACGCCCACGAGTTGTCATAGTCGAAGAAGCCGGAAGTGAAGATGCCGGCGACCTTGAAGCGCTTGTACTTCGGCACGACGCCGAACGGCGTCAGCTCACCTTGCGGGCTGGTGACGGTCACGACCGAGCCAACGTTCGCGCCGAGTTCGTCGGCCATGTCTTTACCGAGGATGATCGGCGGAAGGGAAGCCGGCTGGTCCGCATTAGCAGATGGTTGGGGCGCTAGTTCAAGCGCCGTCGCCGAGCCTTGTGTCACCGTGTCGAGGATGGTGCTGACCTTGCGCTCGTCCTGCGGAACGATGCCCTTCAGTATCCCGCCCTGCGCACGCGCGCCGCGCGAGATCAGCACCTGCTCGTAGATTGCCGGCGCGCCCGCCACCACGTGCGGCTGCTTCTCCAGCCGCGCCAGCAGCGATTCCCAATCGCGAATCCCGTCGCTTTGCACGCGCAGCAGATTGATGTGCGAGACTGAGCCGAGCAACCGGTCCTGCAGGTCCTGGCGAAATCCGTTGTTGATGGCCAGCGCGACGACGAGCGAGGCCACGCCCGCGGCTACTCCGATGATGGAGATCACGGTGATGATGCCGATGACGGCTTGCCGTCGCTTGGCCCGCAGATAGCGCGCGGCTACGAAGAGTTCGAATTGCATGATCTAACGAGCCGCCGGCCCGTTCACCACAATCTTAGCGCTGCCGATGTTTTCGAAGCGATCGTAGGCGCGGACGACGATGGTGTGCTCCGTGGCCGCGGAGCCGGTATGCGCCGCAGCTTTGTGATCGCCGTTCACCTGCGCGGTCGAATCCAGCGGTACCTGGAAATCGTAGCTTTCGGTCTTGGAGTCAGAGATCTTGTCGACCGGATCGACGACCTGCCAGTCACCTGCGTCGATGGAATACTCGGCATGGCCGATGGGCGAGAAGCTGTCGACCGCGCGAAACGTCACGCGAATCTTGTTGCCTTCCACCTTGGCCGTCAGCGATTCGATCTGTGGCGGCGTGTTGTCCACTTCAAAGCGCGGACTGGTGGCCTCGCCGGTGAGCGCATCTTCGGCAGCATGCGAAGGCGAATCCGAGGCGACCACCCGAATCTCGTAGCCGCCGTCGGGGAAGAGATCGGATTCGAGATTCAGGAAGCGGTCGTCTACGTCAGAGCGCAGCAGCTTCCACTGCGTTTCGCCATCGCCGCGATAGTAAACGCTGTACACCAGCTCGTCGCCGTTGTCGTCCCGCGCCTTCCACTTCACCGCGATGTAGCGCCTGTCTTTCACCGTCAGAATTGGCGCTTCAAACGCCGAGCTCGAGCTCTCCGGCTCGGTGCGCGTGCTGCCGGGCACACGCGAGCCAACCAGTACGGTCACGTTGTCCAGTTCTGGCGCGACATTCTTGGGCAGGTAGTTGATGGTCACGCTGTCGATGACCGGAGCAACCTTACCCGGCCGTAACACCGCTTTCCACTGTATGAACCGAGCGGGCGGGGCATCGACAGGAAGGTCGTCTTTTACGTTGACCGGCTTCCACGCACTCCAGTTGCGGTCGGGATTATCGACGTTGCCGCTGCGCGCGAAGAGATCGTAGTTGCCTTGGGCGCGAACTTCGACCCGCCCCCAGCGCGAGAAATTCTTGGCGTCGAAGACATCGCTCTCGTAAGCCCCTTCACCGTTGGGGCCGGGGCCAAGGCGAAACGTCTTGCCCAGATTGCTGGTGGCCGCATATAGGCCGCCTTTGGGATCGCGCGCGAACGCCGTCACCTGGTTGGCGCTGGCCTGCGCGAGATCGACGTACTGCTTGTTCAAGACGACGTAGATCCTGCCGCGATTTCCGGTTCCGGCGAGCAGCTGCCCGTCACCATCGAAGGCCAGCGCGTAAACCAGATCGTCGCGCGAGCTCCAGATGGTTTTCGGCGAACCATCGGGCGACAGCCGATAGACTTCCGAGCCGCCAAGATTGGCGATACTGGGAACGGCGCCGGGAAGCACAGGCGGATTTGCACCGCTCGGGGCGGCAGGAGAGATTTGCGGAACGGGCGATGACGGAGTCGCGATGATCACGCCTATGCTGCCGGCCGGCACACTCGGCAGTGGCGGCGCAGTGGCACGCTTTTCGCCGACCCCGGCGGCGTAGATGTTGCCCTGGTGATCCACCGCCAGCGCCGTGATCTCCTTCTTTGGCGCGCTATACAGCACAAAGCCTTCGCCCTTGGGCGAGATGCGATAAATCAAGCCGCTGCCATCGGTGCCCGCGATCAGGTTGCCCTGATTGTCGAACGCGAGCTTTCGAATCTGCGCTTCGTCGCTCTTAAAGAACAGGCTGCCCGTGCCGTTACGATCGACGCGGAAGATTTCGCCGCGGTCGCCGGTGCCGATGTAGAGCTGCCCTTCGCGATCCAGTGCCAGCGCCCAGATGTACTTGGTCTTCGGATCGAAGTACACGCTGGCGCTATAGCTGGGATCGACCTCGACCGAGGGACGTGCTTTCTCGCCAGGCTTGGCACCCTCCTGTGCGGCCGCAACTTCGGCGGTCGTGTGCGAGCCTTCGGGAGTCTTGCCCGGCGCAGGTCCGCCATGCACCAGTTTGTAGACCTTGCCGTCGGGCGAGGTCGCGGCGTAAATGGTTCCGTCCGTATCGACCACCAGAGCCTGCACCTGCAATTCCTGCGGCGCGAAGATGATGTGAGCCTTGCCGTCAGTGGAGAGCTTGTAGACTCGCGCCGGCGAGCCCGCCGCCGCATAAACATTGCCTTGCGCATCGGACGCAATGTCCCACAGATAGGATGACGGGGACGTGAACAGTGCGGTGAATGTGGGCGCCAGCGTCAGCGTGCCATCGCTGCCGATCGCGACTCCGTGCGCCGTCCCTTTTTCAAATTCTTCGTATTTGGTCTGTTGCCAGGTGCGCGTGGACTGTGCCCAGGAGCTGGTGACCAGCGCCAGGCACAAGAAGAGCAGTTTCAAGTTTCGAGTTTCGAGTTTCAAGTTGCGGACAGGCAGGTTCGAGCCCCCATTGGCGGTGCCAGTTTCATTGTAATTGCTGGAGTAGAGCTGAAGGACGGCGTCAGCAAGGCTCCGTTTGTCGGAGACAAACTGATGTCAAATGGGAGATTCCAAGCGTAACGGGGATCGAACGCAAAGTCAGTGATAGCTGTTGTGAACAGGCGTCCTTCATCGAAGGTTCCGTCCCTCGCCTGAACTTGAGACTCGAAACTTGAGACTCGAAACTGCCTTATCTACTCGCCAGCCCGCCGGCGGTTTCGCCTCCATCAATCACGTACACCTGGCCGGTGAGATAGGCCGCATCGTCGGAGGCAAGGAAGGCAAAGAGCGCCGCAACTTCTTCCGGCTGGGCGTGACGCCGCATGGGGATCTTTTCGTTGACCGCTTCGAGCATCGCGTCGGAGTATTCCGCGCGCTGCATTGGCGTCAGCACGTAGCCGGGGGCTACGGCGTTCACCCGCACCTTGGGAGCGAGCTCCAGCGCCATCGAGCGCGTCAGCTCGATGACTCCCGCCTTGGTTACGTTGTAGTCGGCATAGTAGGGGTGTCCCACGATGCCGTTGGTCGATGCCATGTTGAGGATGACGCCGCCCGCGTGCTGCATCATGTATTGCGCAGCGAGCTGCGCGACGTGGAACACTCCGGTGAGATTCACGGCCAGCACCTGGCGCCATTCCTCGGGGGTGATGTCGAGAAACTTGTGGCGAATGCTGATGCCGGCGTTGTTAATGACGACGTCGAGGCCGCCCAGCGCAACCACTACATTGCCGAACGCATGCTGAACTTTTTTGCCATCGCTAACGTCGGCGCGGAAGGCTGCAAGCCCCGGCAAATCGCGGCTGATGCGGGCGCAGCCTTCTTCATCGCGATCGACAATCGCCACGCGCGCGCCTTCTTCCACAAAACGTGCCGCTGTGGCCGCGCCGATGCCGCTCGCGCCTCCGGTGATGAGCACCCGCTTGTTGTGAAGGCCTCGCATACTGCGCTAAAAGATAGCACTCTCGGCGAGCTTTAAGCTGATACACTTCTGCGCGCACGTTATGCCATTCTCATCGGACACTTTGCGCACCCGCCTGTTTGCCGATCCTGAAGGCAAGTTCGTACACGACGTGGTGCTGGATTCCTGCCGTCAACACGGTGAGAAGACCGCGGTCCTCGACGCCTCGTGCTCGCCCGTGCGCCGCCTCAGCTACGCCGAGTACGGCGACATGGTGGAGCGAGTTGCGCGTGGCCTGATGGCGGCTGGAATTCGCGCTGGCGATCGTATCGCCGTCTTTCTGCCGAACTGCTGGGAGTTCGCAGTCGCCTTCCATGCTGTGACTCTTGCCGGCGCGGTGCCTACTACCCTGAATCCAACCTATCGCGAGCGTGAAGTGCGATATCAGCTGGAGAACTCCGGGGCAGTCGCGCTGGTAACTGACGGCTGCCTGATTAAAGACGTCGACCTCAGCGGACTGCCGGCGTTGCGCAATGTGTATGCCACGCGAAGCGATGGGGGCGCAGGATCGCAATCGTTCGAGAAGCTTCTGGCTGCGACCGGCACTTCACCCTTGTACGCAGCCGAGTGCGACTCGCGCACTACTCTGGCGACACTTCCGTATTCCAGTGGCACCACTGGGTTGCCGAAGGGCGTGATGCTGTCGCACTTCAACCTGGTGGCGAATGTCTACCAGACGCTTACTCCCGGAGAGCACGGTGCGATCTCGCAAGACGACGTGATCCTCTGCTTTTTGCCGCTGTATCACATCTATGGATTGACCGTGGGCCTCAACGTCTCGGTGATGCGCGGTTGCACCCTGCTGCTCATGCCGCGCTTCGACTGTGAGCGCTCGCTGCAACTGATCGGTGAAGAAGGCGTGACCATCACGCTGTGCGTCCCTCCGACGCTGCTGGCGTATTGCCAGGCGGCGGAGCAGGGAAGGTTCCCGCGCGAGCATCGACTGCGCTGGGTGAAGTCGGGGGCCGCGCCGCTGGCTCCGGAGCTGACGCGGCGCTTCACTGCCGCCACGGGTGTGCGCATTCGCCAGGGCTACGGCATGACCGAAGCTTCGCCCGTCACGCACATGGGATTTCTGTCCGACGAACTGTACCGGCCCGCGTCGATTGGTGCGCCGGTGGCGCAGACGGATTGCCTCGTCGTGGATGAGAACGGCAACCAAGTCGCGCAGGGTGAACCGGGCGAACTGGTCATGCGCGGACCGCAATTCATGCTGGGTTACTGGAAATCGCCTGACGCTACGACCGCAGTGTTGCGCGACGGCTGGTACTGGAGTGGCGACATCGTGCGCCAGGATGAGGACGGCTTCTACTACGTGGTCGATCGGCGCAAGGAGATGATCAAGTACAAGGGATTTTCGATTGCGCCCGCGGAGGTGGAGAGCGTGCTGCTCGAATGTCCCATGGTTCGCGATTGCGGCGTGGTGGCGCGCATCGATGGCGCCGGCGAGGAGATGCCTTGCGCCTTCGTGGTGCTGAAAGACTCGGAGCTGCCAAGTCCGCAGACGGCGGAGAAGATTCGGGCGTTCGTGGCCGAGCGGCTCACATATTACAAAGTTCCGCGCGAGATCCAGTTCGTCGAAACTCTGCCGCGCACGGCTTCGGGAAAAATTCTAAGGCGCGAGCTGCGCAAGCTGGTGTAGGAAAATCAAGTCCGCCACAGAGACACAGAGGCACAGAATTCCGGACGGGAGAAGCAAAAGGCTGAATCGAAAATCTCGGCCCGTATTTCATAACTTAAAACAAAACTTAGGTTCCTCTGTGCCTCTGTGTCTCTGTGTCTCTGTGGTTAATTGACTTCTCTTCAACTCCGATGATGCCTCGGGGGAACCTATAATCGAAGTTGTCCCATGCCTGTTACTGAGTCTGCTGTTCGTCCCCGGAAATCCAGGTTCGCGTTTCGCCTCGTCATTTTCGTTCTAGTCCTATTGCTGCTCGGGTTCCTGGGGTTCGACTATTGGTTCTATCGTGCCGTACGCGCCAGCATGCCGCAGCGCGACGCAACGGTCCATCTCGCCGGACTGACTGGACCGGTGATTGTGACCTACGACCGCCTGGGCGTCCCGAACATTGTTGCCGCAAACTTGCCCGATCTTTTCTACGCGCAAGGCTATATCACGGCCCAAGATCGCCTGTGGCAAATGGACATGACGCGACGTTTCGCGTCGGGCGATCTGGCGGTGATTCTCGGGCCCGAGCTCCTCAAGTACGATCGCGAACAGCGCATCCTCGGCCTGCAGCAGGTGGCGCAACGCAGTGCGGCGCGAATGGACACGCAGGAACGGGCGCATTTCGAGGCCTACGCCGCGGGCGTGAACGCCTACATCGAACAGCACCAAAAGACGCTGCCCCTGGAGTTCCGCTTCCTGCAATATTTTCCGCACGCGTGGACGGTCGAGGACTCAATCCTCGTCGGCTTCTCGATGACTGAGTTCCTCAATCACGGCCTGTACAAGAACAAGCTGGAGAAAGAGAAAATTCTCGCCAGGCTGGGGCCGGAGTTGACGGCAGATCTGTTTGTCAATCGCTCGTGGCGCAATCATCCACCGGGCGCGGAAAGCAATTCGATCGAGAACGAAATTCCGGGCGAGACGCCGGAGGAGAACGAAGAGCGGGGTAGAAGTACGCCTGGGTTTCACCAGGGAAGCACGGAAGTCACGGAAAACTTAACTCAAAAACAATTTCGTGTGCTCCGTGGCTCCGTGATGAACGCTCTGCAAGCGAGCAGCGAGAATCCGATTCGCCCCGGCTCCAACAACTGGGTCGTCTCGGGCGCGCACACCGCGTCGGGCAAGCCGCTGCTCTCGAATGACATGCACCTGGATCTTGCGATCCCCAACGTCTGGTACGAGGCGCATCTCACTGCGGGCGATTTCGATGTTGCCGGCGTCACCCTGCCCGGAGTGCCTTACATCATCGTCGGTCACAATCGCCGCATTGCCTGGGGATTTACCAATCTCGGCCCCAACGTCGAAGACATCTTCATCGAAAAGTTCAACGACAAGGGCGAATACCTGACGCCGCAAGGCTGGGTGCAGCCGGAGCATCGCAAAGAAATCATTCGCGTGAAAGGTAAGCCGGAGGTCACGCTGGACGTAGTCACCACGCGCCACGGTCCGATCATTACCGACCTCGTGCCCGGCGAGCAGCGCGAGCTCGCTTTGAAGTGGACCATCTATGACCCGCAGGCCTGGGACGTTCCATTCTTCGCCATCGACTCGGCGAGCAACTGGCAGGAGTTTGAGGCTGCATTTTCGCGCTTCGCGGCGCCGGGACAAAACGTCGTCTATGCCGACGTCGATGGGCATATCGGCTATCAGGCGACCGGCCTGATTCCGATTCGCGCCAGCGGCGACGGCGACGTGCCCGAGCCCGGCGACGACAACGCCCACGAGTGGACCGGCTACGTGCCCTACGACAAGCTGCCCAGCGTTTACGATCCGCCCTCAGGAATAATTGCGACAGCGAATGCGCGCACGTCGCCGGACAGCTACCCCTACGAACTGAGCTCGGAGTGGATGCCGCCGTATCGTGCGCAGAGAATTTACAAGCTGCTGGGCGAGCCGAAGAAGTTTGCGCCCGCAGACATGCTATCGATTCAGACGGACGTAGTTTCGCCGCTGGACCGTTTCTGCGCCGAGCGCTTTGTGTACGCCATCGATCACACCCCGAAAACCTCGGCGCGGGCGAAGGCCGCTGCAGACGTCATGCGCAAATGGGACGGGGCGATGACCACCGATTCCGCAGCCGCAACCATCGTCGTTTTCTCGCGTCACAGCCTCGAGGAGATACTGCTCAAATCGAAGCTGGGCGATGACTGGCGCTCTTACCGCTGGTTTATGAAGCCGGTGTGGCTGGAGAATGTGATTGCCAATCAGCCGGCGCGCTGGCTGCCACAGGGCTATGCGAATTTCGATGCGCTACTCACCGCCGCGGTCGAGGCTGCGGTCTCTGACGCAAGTGCAACCCGCTCGCTGAGCACCTGGAGGTGGGGCACGGTCCATCGCGTGGACATTACGCATCCGTTCTGGAGCCATTTTCCGATATTGAAGCGCACGGCGGGAACGGGCAGCTTGCCCATGCCGGGCGACGACCAGACTGTTAACCAGCAGGCGCCCCCGCTCGGGCCCTCGGAGCGCCTGACTGTCGATTTCTCGAATCTGGACCAGACCACGCTGAACATCGTTAACGGGCAATCAGGCGATATCTTCGACGATCACTACAACGATCAGTGGGATGCCTACTATCACGGGCAGACGTTCACGTTGCCCTTTTCCGAGGATGCCGTGCAGCATGCCGCGGCGCATCATTTGCGGTTGGAGCCATAAGGCTGTTGATAGGGTCAGTAAATCGAAGGGCTGCCATCGAAGTGAGCGGTTCCTCAGCGCTGACCACCAACCACTGCCTCTACGGGTCGACTTGCACAATTGTGTTCAGGGCGCCGGTGAAGATCAGCTGCGTGCCAGTTAAGCCATCGGTGTCGGAGCTGTAGATATTGAGCAGTCCGCCTTCCACCGCGTACACCACATCGCGATTGGAAACCGCCAGCAGGCTGGTGATCGCCCCACGCGGCGGCAGAGCGCCTTCGGCGGTATTGGTGCCGGTGTCAACCACCGACAGGCAACCGACGACGGTGTTGCTGCAGGTGCTGGCGCCGATGAAGAGCCGCTTGTTGGTGGAGAGCGCCATGGTGGTATGGAATCCGTCACCGATGGCCACGGAATTGGGCGTGAGCCGCGCCCTGCCGCTGACATCAACAGCGTCGTAGGTGGAAGTGGTGCCCGGAGGGACAGGACTGCCTGCCACATAGAGAGTGGTGCCGTTCAGCAGCCCGACGCTTGCTCCCCCGACTGGGACGTTGCCGGTGATGGTCTGCGAGGGAATGTCAAAGAAGGCGACCGAGGCCGGCCCGCTGGAACCGCACTCCGGACCGCAGTTCAGCACATACGCGGTGTTGTTGTCGCTGCTGAAGAAAGCGCTGATGGGGCGCGCGAAACCCGGAATCTCAACTGGAGCGACCGTGGTCGCCTGCAGGTTGATCAGCCACAGCGAATCCGAATTGTTGGCAAAAACAAACAAGTATTGCCCGCTCGGACTGAGCGCTAAATATCGAGCCGAAGGCACAGCATAGGTCGCGGTAGTCGCGAACGACGTGGCGTTAAGCGCCTCAATCCCGCCAAGGCGCGGGGCGCCTGACACCGACAGAACGGGCTCCGCGGCATACACCGTTGTGCTATCGGTCGAGTAAAGCATTTGGGAGACAGCGCTCAAAGGAGCAGCGTTGCCCGCCACCGTCTCCGTCGAATTGGTGATGAAGTTCACCGCAAATGTGCCCGGGTCGTAAACCGCCGTAGTGACATGGCTCGGACTCTCGGCTTCGAGCGTTACCGACGCGGAGACGGCGATGGTCACCGGTTCGCCAGGAATGATCTGTCCGGCAGAGTTTGTCGTCTGTTGGGTGTAGGCCGTGGTGTCGTTCTGGGTATCGACGATTTGCAGGTTTCCGGAGAAAGTGTTGGTGATAAAAGCGCGGTTCTTCAATCCACTGGTGGTCGTCGTGGAGGGCTGGCCGCTACCGCAAGCCGCCATCAGAAGAACAGTTATGAATCCGGAGAGAACGGCGGCAAGCCGCAGCGGGCGGGCGCCGGGAAACACACGTTGATTGATCATGAGATGCTGTATTTCGCTGCATTATAGCAGAGCAGGACCTCGGTTCCTGCCGGCCGGGGGCCGCGATTCCGCCCGCCAATGGCGCTTTCCCGCGGTTTACGATAAAGTTCAAACAACCTTTTTGCGCTGCACGTTTCCGAGAACACCATGTCAACTGGATTCCTCGCCCGGCTGCAGAAGGGCGCCGTTTTGTGTGACGGCGCCATGGGTACGCTGCTGTACGCCAAGGGCATTTTCATCAATCGCTGCTATGACGAGCTGAACCTTTCGGCCCCCGATCTGATTCGTGCCATTCATCAGGACTACCTGAAGGCGGGCGCCGAGGTCATTGAAACTAACACCTTCGGAGCGAATTCGTTTCGGCTGTCGAAGCATGGATGTCTGGACCGGCTGGTGGAAATCAACCGCCAAGGGGCCCGGCTTGCGCGTGAGGCAGCTAAGAATTTCGAGGCCTTTGTGGCTGGAGCCGTGGGACCGTTGGGCGTGCGCATTGAGCCGCTGGGCAAAATCTCGCTCGCCGAAGCGCGCGATGCCTTCCGTCAGCAGATCGCGGCGCTGAACGACGAAGGTGTCGACCTGCTGATCCTCGAGACCTTCGGATATCTGGAGGAGTTGCACCAGGCAATCCTCGCGGCGCGCGATGTGAATCCCAATCTTCCGGTCGTGGCGCAGGTGACCATCGATGAAGATGGCAACTGCCTCGACGGCTCCAGTCCTGAGCACTATGGGCCGCAGCTTGAGGCGTGGGGTGCAGACGTCGTCGGCTGCAACTGTAGCGTCGGCCCGGTTGCCATGCTCGACGCGCTGGAGCGCGTACATGCGGCGACCACCAAACCGCTCGCCGCGCAACCGAACGCCGGTATTCCGCGCAGCGTCGAGGGCCGCAACATCTATCTCTGCTCGCCTGAGTATATGGCGAACTACATGGAGCCTTTCGTCAACGCGGGCGTGCGGCTCATCGGTGGCTGCTGCGGCACGACGCCGGAACACATCCACACCATGAAGCTTTTCTTGAAGGTGGGCGCGGCACGCGCATCGTCCTACAAAGTGGCGAAGGCCGCTGAAGCCAAGCCCGTCGAACCGCCGCCGCTCAGCGAACGCTCGAACCTGGGCCGCAAGGTCGCTGCCGGCGAATTCGTGACCATGGTGGAGATCGTTCCCCCACGCGGCATCGACGCCAGACGCGAACTGGAAGGCGCGAAGTTTCTCAAGTCGGTGGGCGTGGACGCCGTTAACATTCCCGATAGTCCGCGCGCCTCGGCCCGCTTGAGCAACCAGGCGCTCTGCCTGCTGGTGAAGCAGGAGGTTGGCATCGAGCCCATCCTGCATTACACCTGCCGCGATCGCAACGTGCTGGGCATTCAGTCCGACCTGCTGGGCGCCAGCGCCGTGGGCATTCGCAACCTCATCTGCATCACCGGTGATCCGCCGAAGATGGGCGACTATCCTGACGCGACCGCAGTCTTCGATGTTGACTCGATCGGGCTGGTGAACATCGTGCAGAACCTGAATCGAGGGCTCGATATCGGCGGCAATCCAACAGGGAATTCGACGGCATTCGTCATCGCTGTCGGCGCCAATCCCGGGAGTCCCAACATCGACGAAGAAATTCGCCGCTTTGAGTACAAAGTGGAAGCCGGGGCGGAGCTGGCGGTCACCCAGCCGGTGTTCGACGTTCGCCTGCTGGAGCAGTTCATGCGGCGCATCGAGCAATTCAAGGTACCGGTAGTCGCCGGCATCTGGCCGCTCACCTCGACGCGCAACGCGGAGTTCATGAAGAACGAATTACGGGTCTCCATTCCCGACGAGATTTTCGCCCGCATGGCGAAGGCCACCACCGCCGATGCGGCGCGCGCAGAAGGCGTGGCCATCGCGCGCGACATGCTGGCCGCGGTCAAAGATATCGTGCAGGGAGCGCAGATCAGCGCGCCCTTCGGCCGCTACTCCTGCGCGGTGGATGTGCTGGAAGCGCTGGGCTCAGGCGAGTCGAGCAAGCGCGCGGTAGTGTAACGTCTGACCTCTCAACTTCCCGTTCCGCCATCGAAGTTTGCGCCAGAAGGAACTAGCCACCTAGCGGCGGGATGGTTTGAGCCCGGGGCGCAAGCCCCCGTAGGCGGGGATGAATGCGCCAGCCGCGGCGGCGGCGACCCTCTTCGCTGCCGCCCCCGCCTAAAATCGTCGCGCCGCGTTGCGGCTGGTTTGACAGGGTTGGATACTGCTCTGCTGAATCGTAGGGCATACGGCGACTCGCTTCACTGAACTGCCCGGCTATTCCCGAAAACTTGCGCCTTCCAGCTTCAGCAACAGCGCCTTCACGTTCAACCCGCCGCCGTATCCGCCCAGACCTTTGTCCGACTGCACTACCCGATGGCAAGGAACGATGATCGCGATCGGGTTGTAATGATTCGCCTGGCCGACCGCGCGAAACCCACTGGGGCTGCCGACCGCCTGCGCGATCTGACCGTAGGAGCGCGTCTCGCCGTACGGAATTCTAAGCAACTCCTGCCAACAGCGCTTGCGAAATTCGGTGCCCCGCAAGTCGAGTTGCAGATCGAAATCGCGACGCTTGCCGGTGAAATAGTCTTCGAGTTGCCGTTTGACATGGCGTGTGCGTTCTTCCGACTCCTGCCACGCGATTGCCTGGCCGGCGATTTTCGGTGGCAGCCCACGATCAAACTCCAGCACCACCAGCGCCGAATGCGATACGCCCATCAGCAGCGGCCCGGCCGGCGACGGCATACGCGAATAATAGAGTGTCTCCATCATCGCGCCTCAATTCACTCCCGTCGAAGCCGGCGACACCGGCGTCGCAGTTTCGGCCGGACGCATCAGGCCGAAGTTTTGCAAGTAAGCGACGGTACGTTGCGCTGCTCCATCGAAAGTGAGTTGGCAGTTCACAAACTGTGTGTTCTCCCAGGTCACATCGCCGCCGCCGTAGATGAGCTTGCACTCGGTCAGCACGCAATTGAGGAAGCGCTTGTCGTCCATGTACACGGTGGCGCCCGTAGGATGCCAATTCTCGAGAACCTGCATGAGATGTTTCTCCCGACAGAAAGGAACGAGATCAGCATAAACGAATTCGACGGGCGGCGGAGATGGCCGCGAGTGCGGCGCCACCAGAAAAAACTCGGCGAACAGGTGTCACCAGCCCTGTTCGCCGAAGACCAACAGTCCGTTGCGAGAGAGGAGATTAAACGGCCTGGCTGCTGGGCGATTTGAAATTGCTGCTGTAGTCGTCGGCTTTCGACGCGACATCATTGGCGGTCGAGCGCACCTGGTTCATCGCGCGTTCGGCGGTGCCGCGGATGTTATCTACGCCCCGCTGGACACGGTCGCGATTCTGCTCATAGGTATCGCGTGCCGTGCTGGCCAAATCATTCGCCCGATCGGCGAGATTGTTGCGCGCCTCTTCGCCGCTCATCGGAGCAAACAGAAGTCCGAGACCAACTCCCATCCCCAGACCAATCAAGAAACTTTTCATAGCATTTCCCCCATGACGTTCATTTGTGATGCTCAACAGGCCCCGGAGTAAGACGGGCGTCGCTGTCAACAAAAGTAGGATGCGAAGAGCGCGAGCGGGAGTTTGCTGTGAGAGTGGGAGATTGCAAGCAGCTCGAAAGCGGGACCAGGAATCAGGAACCAGGGGTCAGGAAGCAATTGGAGTTCTTCTCTTGCTGCATCCGACCGTTGTTCTGTCTCCCACTGGGTTGATGGGGAACTGAGCTCTGGACCCGTCCCTGACCTCTGCTTCTCTCAGGCGGTCAGCAGCTTGTCAAGGTCGCCGGTTTCGTTCGACGCGACCTGCTCATAGGTGCAGCTTCGCGGGTCTTTCTCCGGCCTCCAGCGAAGGAACTTCGTGCCATGGCGGAAGCGTGCGCCGGAAAAATGGTCGTAACGAACTTCGCATACCAGCTTGGGATCGAGCCGCTCCCACTCGCCGCTGCGCTCGGTGCTCCAGCGGCTGGGACCGCCGGGCGCGTGGCCGGTGAAGCCCGAACCGCCCATGAAAGGCTTCAGAATCGATTTGAGTTTCTTGCGCTCGGGTGCAGCGAAGCTCGAGCTGAAACCGACGTGATTCAGCAGCCCGTTCTCATCGTAGAGCCCGAGCAGCAGCGAGCCCACTTCGCCGCCCTTGCTGGCATAGCGAAAGCCGCCCACGACGCAGTCGGCGGTGCGAATGCGCTTGATCTTGCGCATCGCCGAGCGATCTCCCGATGCGTACACGCAATCGAGTTCCTTCGCCACTACGCCATCGAAGCCGCTGGCTCCCAAATCCTTCATCCAGCGCTGAGCCGTGTCATAGTCGCGAGTGGCGGGAGAAAGCCGAATCGACCTCTGCTTGCCCAGGGCCTTAAAGAATGTTTCCAGGCTCTCGCGGCGCTCGCTCAGTGGCAAACCGGTGAGCGCCCGGCCGGCGTCATCGACGAGCTGATCGAAAACCAGGTAGGCGGCAGGAGTCTCATGCGACAGCTTCTGAATGCGGCTTGCGGCCGGATGGATGCGCATCAGCAGATCGTCGAACGACAGATGCCCGTCGCGCAGGATCACAATCTCGCCGTCCAGCACGAACTGCTGCGGCTTCAACTCCTGCAGCGCCGCAACTAACTCCGGGAAGTAGCGTCCCAGCGGTTGACCGGCTTTCGATTGCAGCAGAACTTCATCGCCCTTGCGAAATGCCAGACAGCGAAAGCCGTCCCACTTGGGCTCGTATTGCCAGTTATCTCCGCGCGGAATCTCATCAATCAGCTTGGCTTCCATCGGTGGATACGGCGGCCGCACCGGAAGCTTGATCGGGGGAAATTCCTGCTTGAGTTCTTCGGCGGGAACAGCGCCCTCGGCGAGAGGCGAGGACTCGGATGGTTTTCGGCGGGGCACGGCTAGTTTAGATGCAGCCATAACCCCGGAAGCTTTTTCCAGACAAGAGCAGCCACGCGCCAGAAGCTTGTCATCCCGAGAAGGCTTTTAGGCGAGGAGGGATCTGCTTTGCGCGGCAAACATCATACCGCCTGCGAGCGTACCCCCGCTTGTGATGACAATCGTCTGACTCGCGCTTGATCGCGTCGCGGGGCGTAATTCGATTTACACCACGAAATACTTCGCATTCGGATGGTGCACGATAATCGCCGACGTGCTCTGCTCCGGGTCGAGCAGGAAGCCCGTCGTCAATTGCACGCCGATGGTCTGGTCGGGATGCAGCATCTCGAACAGCTTAGTCTGGTCCTCGAGATTCGGGCACGCAGGATAGCCGAACGAATAGCGCGAGCCGCGATATTTCTGATGGAACAGATCGCGAGTATGCGGCGCGTCGTCACCGCTAATCCCCAGCTCTTCACGAATGCGCTTGTGCGTGAGTTCAGCCAGCGCCTCGGCGGTCTCGACGCTCAGGCCGTGCAAGTAGAGATACTTTGTATACTCGCCGCCCTCAAACAGCTTCTGCGTCTCGTGCGATGCTATGTCGCCAATGGTCACGCACGACATGCCGATCACGTCCATGCGACCGCCGGACTTTGGCAGGAAGAAATCCGAGATACACAGTCGCCGTCCTTCACGCTGGCGCGGGAAGGTGAAGCGCAGCGTCTCGGGCGGAATCGCGTCGCCCTGTTTCCAACCCTCCGGCAGGTTATAGACGACGGTATCGTTGCCATCGCCCTGCGCGCCGAAGTACCCGTAGACCACCTTCGGCTCGAACCAGCCGGCGGCGATCACTTCCTCTTCCAGGTCCTTAAGGATGGGCCGGTACTTCGTCTCGACCAGCCGCGCGTAATCCTCCTGCGACGCCGTCTTCAGTTGCCACTGGTTCTTGAACAGCGCCGTGTGGTTGATGTATTCGAAAATCTCGCGCAGATCGAAATCCGCAGGCTTGAGGACTCGCACGCCCCAGAATGGCGGCTGCGGGATGTTCGGCGCCGCCGGAATCTCGATTGCCGGAGCGGTCGCTCCATCTCCGTTGGCTCCGGCTACTGCTGCCCGCGCAAATTCCTTCACAACTTGGCCCTCCGCAATTCGTTTTTCGCGCTCGCCATTCGACGAGGAAAGATCTTCCATCAAGTGCAGGCCGGCAAACGCATCGTCGGCGTAGAACACGCCGCCTCTGTATTCGCGCCGCAGATCGTCTTCCACGTACTTACGCGTCAGCGCCGCGCCGCCGCAGATCACCGGAAACTCCAGCTTCTGGTGATGCAGGTCCTGAACAACGTACTTCATCTCCAGCGTCGACTTCACCAGCAGACCGCTCAGACCGATGGCATCTGCCTTCTGTTCCAGAGCTGCCTTGATAATCGCGTCCGACGGCTGCTTGATGCCGAGGTTCACCACGCGGTATCCGTTGTTGCTGAGGATGATGTCCACCAGGTTCTTGCCGATGTCGTGTACATCGCCCTTCACGGTCGCGAGAACGATCGTGCCCTTCTGCGAGCCTTCCTTCTTCTCCATCTTCGGTTCGAGATAGGCAACCGCTGCTTTCATCACGCCGGCCGAGTCGAGCACCGACGGGAGCTGCATCTTGCGCGCGCCAAACAGGTCGCCGACCGTCCTCATGCCGTCGAGCAGGATGTTGTTGATCAGGTCGAGCGGCGTGTAATTGACCAGCGCTTCTTCCAGCAACTCGTCGAGCGACTTCTTCTGCGCGCCGTCGCCAACCGACTTTTCGCCGTTAATGATCGCCCACTTCAACTTGTCTTCGACCGAAAGCGTATCGACGTGCGCAGTCGTATGCTCCTCTTTGCCTTTCGTGCCGGCAAAGTGATTCATGTAGACCTGAAGCGGGTCGCCGTTGGACTGATCATAGAAAATCAGCTTGCGCGCGAGATCAACCTCAGCTTCAGGAATCTTGTACAACGGATAGATTTTGCTGTAGTTAACGATGGCCATGTCGAGGCCGTGATCCACCGCCTCATGCATGAAGACGCTGTTCAGGATGCGCCGCGAATAGACATTCAGCCCAAACGAAATGTTGCTCACACCGAGGATGGTCTTCACCTCGGGCAGCTCCTGCTTGATGGCCTTCACCGCCTTCAGCGTCTCGATGCCGGCGGTGCGGTAGTCGTCCTGACCGGTCGAGATCGGCAGCGTGAGCGCGTCGAAAATGAGGTCGCAGGGGCGAATGCCGTACTTGTTCACTGCCAGGTCGAAGATGCGTTGGGCGATCGCCAGCTTCTTCTGCCAGGTGAGCGCCATGCCGTCTTCGTCGATGGTCAGCGCGATAACCGCCGCGCCGTAGCGCTTGGCCATCGGCAGAACTTTCGAGGTGCGCTTCTCGCCATCCTCCAGATTGATCGAGTTAATGATCGCCTTGCCCGGGATGCGCTTCAGCGCCTCCTCGATCACGTCGGCCTCGGTCGAATCGACCGTGATCGGCGCGGGAACGCGCGTGGCGATCTTTTCGAGGATATTCGAGATGTAAGCCTTCTCGTCCTCGCCCACGATGGCGCAGCACAGGTCGAGCATGTGCGAGCCTTCGTTCACCAGCTTCTTTGCCAGCGTGAGGATGCCGTCGTAGTCCTGCGCGCGCACCATGTTCTTGAAGTGCTCGACGCGCGTGGTCGTGTTCATCTCCTCGGCCACCACCAGCGGCTTGGGATCAAGGTCGAGCGGCACCATGGAATAGGCACTGGCGGCCGCGGCCGTAACTTTGACGTCGCGCTTCGCTGGTTCGAGATTTGCGCAGGTGTCGGCAACGGCCTTGATGTGCTCGTAGGTCGTGCCGCAGCATCCGCCGACGATGCGCACGCCATATTCGGTGATGAACTGCTTGTGATAGTCGGCGAGCTCCTGCGGCTGCAATGCATAGACTGCGTGGCCGCCGACGTTCTGGGGCAGGCCCGCATTGGGCAGCACGGAAACCGGACGCGGCGAATTCGCGCCCAGATAGCGCACGCCGTCGTTCATCTCCTTCGGCCCGGTGGCGCAGTTCATGCCGATGACGGCTACATCGAACATCTCTAGCGTGGTAAGCGCGGCGCCAATCTCGGTACCGAGCAGCATCAGGCCGGTCGCTTCCAGCGTGACCTGCACCTGCACGGGAACATTCTTGCCGGTTTGCTTCAGCGCGTCGAAGATGCCGACCAGCCCGGCCTTGGCTTGCAGGATGTCCTGGCAGGTTTCGAGCAGCAGCACATCGACGCCGCCTTCAATGAGCGCGACCGCTTGCTCGGTGTAGGCGGCGGCCATGTCATCGAATCCAATGTGGCCGAGCGAAGGCAGCTTCGTCGTGGGCCCCATGGAGCCAGAAACGAAACGTTTGCGGCCGTTGGATGAGAAGCCCGATGCGACTTCGCGCGCCAGCTTGGCGGCCGCAAAGTTCACCTCGTGGACCTGGTCGGCCATTTCGTACTCGGCCATGACGATCCGCGTTGAGCTGAAGGTGTTGGTCTCGACAACGTCGGCGCCAGCATTGAAGTATGCCGCGTGAATGTCTTTGACAACGTCCGGTCGGCTGAGCACGAGGATGTCGTTGTAGCCGTCCTTGCCCCAGAAATCGTCGAGCGGAAGATTGCGCGCCTGGACGCTGGTGCCCATGGCGCCGTCGTAAATGACGACGCGCTCCTGCACGGCTTTTAAGAAGTCGCTCATGTTAGTTGGGGAGCTTCAGTTATGGCGAAGAATCCCGTCTTACGTTCGCGGATGGCGCCATCCAGCGCGGATTGTTCTTGAAGGGGCACGGCTTTAGCCGCGCCGACTTGCGCCTGAAAGAGCTGGCCTTTAGGCCCTGAGGTGTCCTCCCTCAGCGGCTAAAGCCGATCTCTTGGGGGTGCGTTTTCGGCACGCCTGAAGGCGTGCCCCTTCAAAGCAGATACAACCGCAACGCCGCTCCTACTTACTCAGTATCGCAGGTGACGCCGATTTTGGGGAAGCTGACGCAGTTCAGACAGGCGCGCGAACTCAGCACATTCGCAGGTCGGAGCGGCCGGTCGAAACAAAGGAAATGCTATCGACCTTGGCCGAAGCAGTGCGCATCGCGAAATCATAACACGAGACTTCGCAGGCGTTTGAGCAATGATCTCCAACGGGGATATAATTTTTGGCCGGGATTTTCTGTGCGCACGCTGGCCTTAACATTCGCCTTCATGTTGCTGCCAATCGCAGTCTGCGCACAAACGGATTCCGTTCCAATTAAGATTCGCCATCTCGCGCTTCTCGGTACGCCTCAGATCCCTTCAGCTGAACAACAGGAAATTGCCAGTGAGATTGAGAACATGCGTCTCACGATCACCGATGTCGCCGACATCAGCGAACGTTTGCGTTATGCGCTGGAGGAGCGTGGCTTCTTTAAAGCTGCTGCGGTCGCGCCGGACGTGACGGTCGTCAGCAGGAGCCCATCCGAAGAAGTCATCGACGTCGCCTGCCACGTCAACCTGGGGCAGCAGTATCGGCTGAAAGAAATCGCTTTCAGCAATGTGAATCCGAGTAGGGCGCTCGCGTTTCCGATCACCACATTACGGCAGAGCTTCCTCATCAAAGACGGAGACATCTTCGGAGTCGAGAGAATCCGGATTGGCCTGGAGAACCTGCGGAAGCTTTATGCAAACAGCGGTTATATCAACTTCACACCGGTTCCAAACACAGAATCCGATGATCAATTGGGCACGATTTCGCTGCGCGTTGATCTGGATGAGGGTTTGGTGTTCCACCTGGGAACTTTGGTCCTCGAAGGCGCGGAACCAGTCGCCGGTGCAGGCGCGAAGCTGATGCAGAGCTGGAAACAATATCAGGGACGCGTGTTCAGTGGGCAATTGCTCGACAACTTTATGCGCGAAAACGCTGCATACCTGCCACAGCATGCCATGGATTGGCAGTTGTTCCAGATGGAAACTGACCCCGTCAGCCGCGTTGTAAGTGTTCGCCTGGAACTGGACGAGCCGCCACCAATTAACTGAGCTTCTGCTCGAAAACAACGAGCGAGAGCGGGCATTAGCAGCGCAGGTCTTGGTACAGGGTGCCGCAAAATTGCGGCCTAAGAACTTTGCTGTTGTCCGCCGAGCATTGCCCAAATGCGCAACTGGACTCCCACACATCCACAAGGGATGTGGATGTATGGGGCACCAAGCACCCGGATTGGTTTCAGTTGTCAAAGAACGCGGCCGGGTGTTGCCTCGGCCTGTCCATTCGTTGTCGGCGCTCTGCACCGACGCGCGTCTGCTGCGCGAAACAAAAGGGCATCGGAGAAGCTACATCTAGCTTTTCCGATGCCCCGCGCGAAACGATATCAACTTCAGTGGATGTGTCAACTCTAGTCGTGCAGCACAGGCCGCTACTGCGGACCCGTGGGATGTCCGGCCCCGCCGCCTTGACGCTGGGCCTGCATCTGCGACCACTTCTGTTGCTGGTCGGGAGTCAGGACCTGCTGGATCTGGTCGTTGCTGCCCTGCCGGATCTGTTGGGCCTTCGCCATGCGGTCCTGCTTCGCCATCGAGGTGTCCTGATGCAGGCTCTGCATCTGGCTCTGTTCGCTCTCCAGGATGGGCTTGATCTTCTCCTGCTGGTCAGCGGTTAGGTTGAGCGTTTTGGTCAAGTGCTGCAATCGCTGTTCCGGCGACGGCGGCATGCGGTGGCCTTCTTGGGCACCGCTCTGACTCATGTTGTCTTGAGCGTAAAGCGCTGTTCCCCCGCAGGCCAAAGCAACTGCGAGCAGCGTGCAAACCAGACTTCTTTTCATTCGGTAAAACTCCTTTGAGACTGTCTGCCAAGTGCCGGCGGCAACGAACAACGCCACCGTCGAAAATGGCGAGCTGGAGGTGGTCATCAGCATCAGCACAGCATTGAGCTGTCGCAACATCGCTATTTTATTCCTCCGGCAGATCAGTACGGTTCCAATTCCACTCGAAAAAACCCGACCACGCGGGGAAAGTCTTTGGCCGGGATTGTAAAGAAGTGCAGCGCAGGCGAACGCAGCTTGACTGCAGCAGGAGGCAACCCAGGATTGCAGACTGACGTTCGCGTGGCCGGCCGGCATCGTTCCTAAGGTCTGGCGGCGAGGTGGGTCGCGTAGACCAAGTCTCGCCCCGCCGCGTTTGGCGTCGACGCGGGGCCTCAGGCGGCTTTAGCGAAATCAGCCGATCCGGCTTTGCCGAGCAGGGACTCGACCGCCTGCACCAGGACCGGCACGTCGGGCGCGACCGCATACTCCCGGGCAGGCTGCTCATCGCTGCACAGGATCAGCAATTGCTTGGGGCACTGTCGCCGGACATCGTCACAGAATTGCGACGTCGGCTCGTACTCGCCGCCGGCATTCACCACGATTAAGTCGTAGCCGCCGCCCATGCATCGGCTGCGCGCCTCCTCCCTGTTGCGGGCTGGGAAGACAGTGTATCCACGGCTCTTTAAGGCGTTGATTCGTTCCTTGCGGTCTGGAGCTTTATCGATAAGAAGGATTTTGGTTTGCGAGTTCATAGCTTCCCTTGCAGGTGAGATGTCTGTCACTGTTAGGAGAGAAGCTGAGCGGATAAAGCTGGTTGCCACGGTGGTCGGCGCGAGAGCGCCAATTTCTGCCGAAAATCAGTAGTGCTGGCGAGAGACGAAAACGCGATTGCGACAAACCTGATGAGGCGCTTACGCGCCGACCAGTTTTTCCAGTACCGACTTGTTGCGGATGGTCAGCGTAGAGCCCTTGAGGACAGCCACCTGGCGCTTGCGAAAATCCGCAAGTACGCGGGTCACAGTTTCGCGTGAGGTGCCGATGATCTGCGCGATTTCTTCGTGGGTAAGCGCTAGTTTCACTTTGGGCTCGGGCTGGTCGTGAGTTGTAGCGGTCCACTCCAGCAGCAGCCGCGCCAGCCGCTCGGGCGCGGAATGCGAGAGCCCCAGGCTGCGAATCTGTTGATAGGCGGTTTGGCAATCCTTGCTGAGGTGTTGCGCGGCCTTCAGGCAAGCATCGCCATGTTTCTGCAGGAACACCAGGAAATCGTCGCGCTTGACGAAGTTCAACTGGCAGGGCTGACCGGTTTCGGCGGTGATTTCGTAAGGCGTGCCGGAGACCGTCGCGTGCATGCCCAATACTTCACCCGGTTGTGCAATTTTCAGGATCAGGGTCTTGCCTTCGGCGGAGGTCGTGGACATCTTCACCCGGCCCTTGCACAGCATGTAAATTCCTCGCGGCGACTGCCCTTCCACGAACAGAACCGCGCCAGCGGGATAACTTGCCGAATATTTAATCTTGTCGAAAGCTTCGAGGGCCGATTTGGGAAGCGAGCAGAAAAAACTGTCGGTTCGCAGCTTGCAAATTATACAGTTCTCTACCAGCTCAAAGCCGTAAGGTGATCCCACATTGCCTCCGGTCGGTTACTGCTTATGCTATCACCTTGCGCAAGCGAAACATCCCCTAATAGTAGGATGCCGCGCGCCGGTGGTTTCAGGGTTTCGAGGCGCGCGTTCCCAAGGCTCCACAGGGCGGCGCGGGGCACGCTGATGACTAGCGGCACCGTGATGATCGTCACAAGGCCTGGTATTTGGGGTCACAGACCGCGGGCCGGCTGAAGCCGGAAAATTCGCGCACAACGGCTCAAAAGGCGGGAAGCGAGGCACAGGTCTTCGTTTTGCGGGTTCTGTTGGTGAACGAACGTTCGCTGCAGAAGTCTGGGGCCCTGAACCCCCAGAGACTCGTGGCACGGGGACTTGGCCACTCTCCTCTACCCCATGTCGCTTCCCGCCAACGGTCTTGTCTGGTTCGGCCAGGTCGCGCCCAGGCGGACGGGTACGTTGGCAGCGAACAAGCATTCGGGGCCAAGTGCGGCCGTTCGCCGCCGGTTCTTGACAGCCTTGTTACTATGGCCGCGTAAGCATGCCGGGCCTTGATTTTCTTCGATCGCACGCGGCGCCACCCATTTAAGAGGTGGCCTCTGCAAGGAGAGATGACAATGACCACAGCAGCAAGCCCGAGTACTGGAGCCGGCTCGATTGAGGTCGGCAGCACTGGTTTGAACCGTTGGTGGCGTGTTGTGGGCGGACTGATGATGAATCTTGCCCTGGGCACGCTGTATGCCTGGAGCGTTTTTGTCGCTCCCCTCGAGAAGGAGTTCCACTGGAAGCGCGCCGAAACCTCTACCATTTTCACCATCGCGGTGGTGGTCTTCGCGCTCACCTTTATCGTCGCCGGACGGCTTCAGGACAAGTTTGGGCCTTTCTGGATTTCGCTCACCGGCGCGGTTTTAGTTAGCCTGGGCTTCTTCCTGTGCGCCTATACCAGTAGCCTCAACTACCTCTTCATCTGTTTCGGTGTGATTGGAGGCCTGGGCAATGGTTTCGGCTATGCCACTCCAATCCCGGTTATGTCGAAGTGGTTTCCCGACAAGCGCGGTCTGGCGGTTGGGCTGGCAGTCGGTGGCTACGGCGCCGGTTCGGCCATCTTCGGTCCCTTGTCCGCCAGCTACCTCATCCCCAACTTCGGTTGGCGCGCCACGTTTCAAATTCTGGGCGCGATCTTCCTGGTGATGACCCTGATCGGCGCGTTCCTGCTGAAGAATCCTCCGCCCGGTTACAAGCCCGCCGGGTGGACGCCCGCTCCCAGCGCGAAAGCGGCGGCGACCACTTACGACTTCTCGCCGGGCGAAATGCTGCGCACTCCGACCTTTTACTTCATGTGGATTGCGTATGCGTTTGGTTGCGCTGCCGGTCTGATGGTTATCAGTCAGCTGGTACCTTTCGCCAAGAGTGTCGGTATTCCTAGTACGACCCTGGCCTCGTTGGGCCTGGTGGTGGGCGCGGCGGGCAATGCCGGCGGACGAATCCTGTCAGGCTGGATGTCGGATCACCTGGGCCGCATCAATGTTTTGCGCTTGATGATTGGCATCTCCATGGTTGCCATGCCGATTTTGTATCAGGTTGGCGGCAACGTAGGGGCGTTGTTCGTGATGCTGTTCATTGTGTACTGGTGCTACGGAACCCAGCTCTCGGTGAATGCGGCGACGGCGGCCGACTTCTGGGGAACAAAGAACGTTGGCATTAACTACGGGTTGTTGTTTACCGCGTGGGGTGTCGCCGGCCTGCTCGGCGGCCGCATCGGCGGAAAGCTCTACGACAAGTATCACAATTACCAGATGGCGTTTTACACGGCTGCCGTTCTGGCCCTGGTGGCGCTTATCGCCGAGTTCCTGGCAAAGCGTCCGAGGCACACATAATCGTTTCCTCGCGCCGGGCCGTAAGGTCCGGCGCAGTTGCTTGGGCCTATTTTTTCCGCTGATGGGTGTCTGAAGGAGTGTCATCATCATGGATAGCGCAACAAAGACGGCTACGGCTGCGGGCGAAATCGACGAGCATCATCTGCACGCAGTGTCGCATGACCTGATCAGTCCGATAGTGCAGCGATGGATCGACGAAGGCAAACAGGACCCGGAAGCGTTCTGGGGCCGCGCGGCCGAGCAGCTGCCGTGGTTCCGTAAGTGGGAGCGCGTACTCGAGTGGACTCCTCCGACGTTTCAGTGGTACGTCGGGGCGCGGACCAATCTGGCGTACAACGCGCTCGATTATCACGTGAAGCGCGGGCGCGGTGGCCATACCGCACTCATTTATCTGAACGAACGCGGCGAGCGCGAGGTCTACACCTACGCGCACCTGCTGCATGAGGTGGAGCGGGCGGCGGCAGCGCTGCGCGGCATGGGCGTCAACAAGGGCGATCGTCTCACCGTCTATATGCCCACCAGCGCCGAGGCCATCATCGTGATGCTGGCCACGGTCCGCATTGGTGCCATTCACTCGGTGGTCTTCGCCGGCTTCGGGGCCAAGGCCTTGGGTGATCGCATCCAGGCCAGCGGCTCGCGCCTGGTGTTCACCGGCGACGTCACCTACCGCAAGGGCAAGGACACCAGGCTGAAGGAAATCGTGGACGACGCCCTGGAGAATGCCGGCGACAAGGTCGAGCACGTCATCGTTCTAAAGCGCGCACCCGGCGAGACTCCCATGAAGGAAGGTCGCGATCTCACCTGGGAAGATTTCCTGGGCCATGCCCCCGGGCACAGCGGCGACTATGTCGAGATGGAAGCCAACGAGCCGGCATATATTCTTGCGACCTCGGGCACCACTGCAACCCCGAAGCTTGCGGTGCACACCCACGGCGGCTACCAGGTACACATCGTCAGCATGGCGAAGTGGCTGTTCGGCATGAAAGAGTCCGATGTCTGGTGGTCAACCTCTGACATCGGGTGGATCGTGGGCCACAGCTACATCGTGTACGCGCCGCTGATTCTCGGGGCCACCACCATCGCCTTCGAAGGCGCGCTGGACTATCCCGCGCCCGACAGCACGTGGAAGGCGGTGATCGAGCAATATCGCGTCACCGGCATTTTTACTTCGCCGACCGCGGTGCGGCTGCTGATGAAATACGGTGACGGTCCCTTCGGCAGCGTCGACTACAGCTCGCTGGAGCGCGTCTTCTGCGCCGGCGAAGTGCTGAACGCGCCGGCGTGGGAGTGGCTGCAAAAGAAAATCTTCAAGAACCGCATTCCCGTGATCGATCACATGTGGCAGACGGAAACCAGCGGTCCGGTGTTCGGCAATCCTTATGGGATTTGCATGATGCCTATCAAGCCGGGCAGCGCGACCATCCCTATGCCAGGCATTGAAGCCGAAGTGGTGCAGCTCGACGGCACGCCGGTCGGCGCAAACGACAAGGGCATCATGGTGATCAAGCGGCCGTTCCCGGGATTGACCGCGTCGCTGTGGGGCGAAAAGGAACGCTATGGCCGCGACTATTGGTCGATCATTCCGAACGTCTATTACACCGGCGACTCGGCGCAGATCGATCAGGACGGCTACGTGTGGTTCGCGGGACGGGCCGACGAGATCATCAAGATCGCCGGCCATCGCATCGGCACCATCGAGGTCGAAACCGCTCTGCTCGGACATCCCGCAGTTGCCGAGTCGGGAGTCATTGGGCGTCCGGATGAGCTGCGCGGCGAGGTGATCTCGGCCTTCGTCGTGTTGAAGCAGGGCTTCGCGGCATCCGACGAGCTGAAACGAACGCTGCTCGAACAGGTGCGTCACGAACTTGGTCCAGTGGCCGTCATCGGCGACCTGAACTTTGTCGACATGTTGCCCAAGACGCGCAGCGGCAAGATCATGCGGCGCGTGCTGAAGGCAGTGACGCAGGAAAAGAATCCCGGTGACATCACCACCATAGAAGATGAGGGTTCGGTGGAAGAGGCGAGGCATGCGTGGCACCAAATGCGCGCCGCGCTCGACGCCCAACCTAAGAATTAAGTCGACACCTCTTCCCGGCCCGCTATGATGGCGGGCCGGAGCGTGTCAGGAAACCAAAGCTGGATTTCTGAAAACGACCGGCCTGGGGGTAGAATTCCCCAATCCGGCCCAACGCCGCAAGCGCGACACCGCTTTCATCGGAGGCAATCTCGATGTCCACCACTCAACCGGCAGTCAATCAGAATATCGATTCGATACTCACCGAAAAACGCAGCTTCGCTCCTCCAGCGGAGTTCAGCAAGAACGCACGCATTCACAGTAAGGAAGAGTACGACAAGATTTGTGCTCAAGCGGCTGCCGATCCTGAAGGCTTCTGGGCCGACATCGCGCGCGAGCTGCACTGGTTCAAGCCGTGGGACAAAGTGCTGGAGTGGAACGTGCCCTGGGCGAAGTGGTTCCTGGGCGGCAAAATCAATCTCTCCTACAACTGCCTCGACCGTCATGTCGCGACCTGGCGCAAGAACAAGGCCGCCATCATCTGGGAGAGTGAGCCCGGCGAAGTTCGCACCTATACCTATCAGCAGCTGCTGACCGAAGTGCAGAAGTTCGCAAATGCGCTCAAGGGGCTTGGCGTGAAGTCGGGCGACCGCGTGGCCATCTACATGGGCATGTGTCCCGAGCTGGCGATCGCCATGCTCGCCTGCGCCCGCATCGGCGCGGTGCACTCGGTTATTTTTGGTGGCTTCTCGGCGAACGCCTTGGTCGATCGCATCACCGATCAGGAAGCGGTTGCCGTGGTCACCCAGGACGGATCGTATCGCCGCGGCAGCGAAGTGCGTCTCAAGCCCGCCGTCGATGAGGCGATGGAGCGTTGCCCCACCGTAAAGCACGTCATCACCTACAAACGCACCGGAACCGAGGTTGGCTGGAAGGAAGGCCGCGACCACTGGTGGCACGAGCTAATGGAGAAGGCCAGCGACAACTGTCCCGCCGAAGAACTCGACTCCGAGCATCCGCTGTACATTCTGTACACCTCGGGCACGACCGGCAAGCCAAAGGGAATTGTGCACACCACCGGCGGCTACTCGGTCGGCACCTATTACACCTCGAAGATGGTCTTCGACTTGAAAGACGAGGACACTTATTGGTGTACCGCCGACATTGGCTGGGTGACCGGACACAGCTACATCGTGTACGGCCCGCTGCAGAACGGCGCAACTGCGGTGATGTACGAAGGCGCGCCCAACTTTCCGGCGTTCGACCGCTTCTGGGCCATCATCGAGAAGCACAAGATCAACATTCTCTACACCGCGCCTACGGCGATCCGCACCTTCATCAAGTGGGGCGACGAGTGGCCGAAGAAGCACGATCTCTCCAGCCTGCGCCTGCTGGGCACCGTGGGTGAGCCCATCAACCCCGAGGCGTGGATGTGGTATCGCGAAGTCATCGGCGGCAACCGCTGTCCTATCGTCGATACGTGGTGGCAGACGGAGACCGGCGCCATCATGATCTCGCCCGTACCGGGCGCGGTGGCGACCAAGCCAGGTTCGGCGACACGTCCGCTGCCGGGTATTTCGGCGGAAGTTGTCACCCGAACCGGCGAGCGCGTGCCGCTCGGCTCCGGCGGTTATCTCGTCATTAAGAAGCCTTGGCCTTCGATGCTACGCAATGTCTGGGGCGATCCCGAGCGCTACGTGCGGCAGTACTGGTCCGACATTCCGGGCATGTACTTCACCGGCGACGGTGCGCGCGAAGATCAGGACGGCTATTTCTGGATCATGGGTCGCGTCGACGACGTGCTCAACGTCTCCGGCCATCGGCTAAGCACCATGGAGATTGAGTCGGCCCTGGTCGCGCACCAGAAAGTTGCCGAGGCTGCGGTGGTCGGCCGTCCCGATGAGATGAAGGGACAGGCGGTCGCGGCGTTCGTCACCCTGGAGTCGGCGTACAAGCCGTCGCCCGAGCTGAAGGAAGAGCTGCGGCAGTGGGTGGCGAAGGAGATCGGCTCGATGGCCAAGCCCGACGACATTCGCTTCACCGATCAGCTGCCCAAGACGCGCTCCGGCAAGATCATGCGGCGCCTGCTGCGCGAGCTGGCTTCGAGCGGCGAAGTCAAAGGCGACGTGACCACGCTGGAAGATATGGGCGTGATCTCTCGGCTGCAGGAAGAAGAGTAGCCGCGCGTACACCTTTATTCGTGCAGGTGTAGCTGTGCGGATGTATTTACGCGGGTGCCCCACTCATCCGCTCTTTTCGGATGAGTGGGCTCGTAACCAGAACCGGGCGCGCCAGCGCCCCATTATGCTGCGATGAACACGGAAAAGCCCCCGTTGAGTCACTGGTTCTTCAGTGGCAAGGGTTCGTCCTTCCCCAGCAGGTCGAGTCGTTCTTCGCTATCCTTGGGACCGAACTTCAGCAGATCCATCTGCCACAGTCCTGCCTGTTTGTGCGCTTGCAGATAGAGGGTTCCTTCGCCTTTCGGCCCCGAGACAGGCATCGATAGTTCCGCCTGGCCTGCCGGCCCGTTCACTTCGATGCTTCCAGAGACAAGCCATCCCTTCTTCAGCGGGCTTCCCAGACGCTCGGCGAGCACTGGGCTACTGCTGGCGGTCGCGAACGCCAGCTGCGCCGGGCCGGAGTTGCCCAACATGGTAAATGCCCAATAAAGAGAGGCCCCCGTGATACTGGCAATCGCGGCCACCGCTACGAAGCGGATCACTACCCCCCGATGCCGCCCCGCCCAGCTGCGTTCGGGTTCGATAGGTCGAGGTTCGGGATACACAGATTCTCCTAGACCTCTTAAATCTCGGACCATAATTTCATAGCTCTGAAACAGGTAAACCGGTGTAGCATGATGGCGTTATCGAGATCAACCTGGGAAAATTTCTGGTTATGTAGGTGTTGTTTGTGAAATACAGCTGGAAATTCGCATTCTTATTCACCCTTGCCTGTTTCCTGTCGACCTTCGGTTGTGGCGGCGGGGGTGGGTCGCAATCAGGTGGCGGTTCAAACGATCCTGTCACGATTAGTCCAACTTCAGCCACCCTCACTGTGGCATCCGGCCAACAACTGCAGTTCGAGGCTTTCGTGCAAGGCGCACTCACGACAAGCGTGAACTGGCTGGTGAACAATGTTCCCGGCGGCAATTCTACCTTCGGAGTAATCTCATCCACTGGCCTCTATGTTGTGCCCAATAATATTCCTTCAGGAGGCATAACCGTGACCGCCCAGAGCACGGCTAATCCGTCGCAGACAGCTTCGGCAACCGTGAGCCTGCAATATCCGGCTGCGACGGTGAGTTCGGTCATGCCTCCGACGATCGAGCAGGGGTCGGGCGCGACTACGGTCACCGTAAATGGCAGCCAATTCTTCGACGGCGCCATGGTTTACATGGCAGGCAATCCACTTCCGACGACATACATATCGAGCACACAAGTCTCGGCGCTCGTCCCACAAGGTTCGTTGGTTTCGCCGGCTACCCTGTTATTTGGGGCAGAGAATCCGGCTCCCGGCGGCGGCGGTAGCAACGGTACCCAGAACGGCGGAGGCCTACCGATCTACGTCGTGGCAGGCGCCTACGTGCAGGTCGGAAACGTCAACACCGCGCGTGAAAGTTCAGCGGCTGCGTTGGTCGCCAGCGGGAAGGTCCTGGTCACCGGGGGCTCGGATAATTCCGGCAATCCGCTAAGCTCAACCGAAATCTTCGATCCGCAATCGAACACCTTCGCGGCAGCCGGGACAATGACCCAAGCCAGGACAGGCCACTCCGCCACTACACTGAACAGTGGCAAAGTTCTCATCGCGGGCGGCAATCCCAATCCCATGACTGCCGAGATCTATGATCCGTCAGATGGTTCCTTCACGGCGACGCCCCCGATGAACTTTCCTCATGCGACAAACTATCAGTCAGCTTTACATCAGAGCGCTGCCATTCTGCTGAACAACGGACAGGTGCTACTTGAGGATTGGGGCCCCGGCGGCCTGCAGGGCGCTCCATTGGATGCGGAAGTTTATGACCCCACCAGTAATACGTTCATCATCGCGGGAAGCCAGGGAGTTGCCCTTTGTTTTCTCGAAGACAATCCGCCTTATGGAGGCTGCTGCCTGGGAGGGGGTGTTTTGGGTTCCCAGAACCTCACTTATGCCGGCGGCCCTTATTACTTCGACCCTGGAACGCTTACCTTCACGTCCGCCGATCCCAGTGGACATGTCGGCGAATACGAAGGCTGCTCGGTATCGGTATTGACCAGCGTAAATGTCTTCACCACTCCTGGCGGAGTGGGTAACTTGCATGAGCTAGCGAATTTCGGCACAATCTGGAATTCGGGCACTGACACCACCACGGGCGTACAACTACAGCAAGGTCGAACCGAAAATTCGGCCGTGGTCCTGCAAAGCGGACAGGTGTTGGTTCTTGGCGGGCGTTATCCAATGAACGACGAGATCATGAACCCCACGCTTGTGCAGTCGTTTGTTGCGCCTTTCCCGCTTTTCACCCGGACTAACTTTCCAACTGCCATCCTGCTGCAAGATGGCCGGGTACTCGTAGTGGGCGGGGAGCTGATAAATAACGTTGTCAGCGCTGTTGCTGAAACTTATGTTCCGCCAGCACAGTAACCACCGTATGGGAGCCACTGTTCGCAGTAACCGTAAGACAGTTTGGCGGACTCACTAGCGGTTCGGCCCGGTTGGTTGGTCAATTCTAGCCACCGTTGCAACCTCCGGATGTTGCTGCGTCACCCTCGCCCGTGACAGGCTGCACAGACAAGTTGTTGCCAGCCAGCGCAATCTTAATCCCGCGGTAGCTGGACGTCTGCCTGGCAGGCGCGCGCGAGGTCCATACGTTCTTCGAGCCGGTAAGCCCACGATCCTTCGGCTCCCATCCCCCAATTCAGGATTTACAGTCAGTTGTGTACGCCGAAGCGACGGTTTTTCCCCCCGCCCATACCGGTCACCGTCTTGTCCGTAACCTGGCCTTCGCTCTTCGCCCGCCGCGCATTCTGAGCCGCTACCGCCTCTTTGGAGGAGACAATGCTTCACCTTGATACCGGTAACACCGGCTTCATGATCTTGTGTACCAGCCTGGTCATGCTGATGACGCCCGGGCTGGCTTTCTTCTACGGCGGGCTGGTGGGCCGCAAGAACGTCCTGGCCATCATGATCCAGAGTTTTGTTTCGATGGGCTGGACCACGGTCATCTGGTACCTCTATGGCTATTCGCTGTGCTTCAGCGGTGACTGGCACGGCATCATCGGCAATTTGCATAATGCCTGCCTTCGCGGTATCGGCCTGAGTACTCCTTCGCCCAACGACACGATTCCGGCCATGGTGTTCATCGCCTTCCAGATGATGTTCGCGATCATCACCCCGGCGCTGATCTCGGGCGCGTTCACTAACCGCGTCACCTTTAAGGCCTACATGCTGTTCCTCACCGCGTGGCTGACGTTCGTTTACTTCCCGTTCGTCCACATGGTGTGGGGCGGCGGCTTTTTGCAGCAGTGGGGAGTGAAGGATTTCGCCGGCGGCATCGTTGTGCATAACATCGCCGGCTTCGCCGCGCTGGCTTCGGTGCTGTATGTGGGCAAGCGTCGTGTGCAGGATCGCGGCCCGCACAGTATTCCGCTGGTGGCCCTGGGCACTGGACTGTTGTGGTTTGGATGGTACGGGTTCAATGCCGGCAGCGAAATGTCGGCCAACTCCGTTACCGCGACCGCCTTCCTCAACACCGATGTGGCGGCGTCCTTCGCAGCGGTAGCGTGGCTGCTGACCGCATGGATCAACGAGAAGAAGCCGAAGTTCCTAGGTCTGCTGACGGGCGCGGTCGCGGGATTGGCGACGGTCACGCCTGCCGCGGGCTATGTTTCGCCGAGCACCGCGGTCATCATCGGCATCGTGGCCGGCGTGGTCTGCTACTACGCCGTCGAGTTGAAGAACAAGCTGCACTGGGATGACGCGCTGGATGTCTGGGGCGTGCACGGTGTGGGCGGCGCGCTCGGCATCGTCATGCTCGGTATCTTCGCCAACAAGGCGTTCAATCCCGAAGGCGCCAACGGATTGCTCTACGGCGATCCCGTGTTCCTGGTGAAGCAGGTGGTGGCCATCGTGTTCTCGTCCGTCTGGGCGTTCGTATTCACCTACGGCATGCTGCGGATTATCGACATGTTCACCACCGTGAAGGTGGATGAGATGACGGAAGAGATGGGCCTGGATGAATCCATCCACGGGGAGCATGCTTATGAGACGCTGGAAGTTGAGGACCTTTACCACGACGAACACAAGCTGCATGTAACCGAAGCGCTGCACGACGAAGAGCCAGAGCTGGTCGGCCCAGGAAAATAAACTATGGGCCGGGCCGGGCGGGCGGTTCCTTACTTCGTGCTATGCCTCATGTTTGCGGGGGCGATGGCAACATTGCCCCTGCATGTGTCTGCGCAATCGGAACGCGATCCTATCGCGACCGACGCCGAACCGTTGCCCGATTGGAATGCGGCACCTGCATCCCCGGAGAACCGCGTGGTGGCGAATCTCGCGCCCGCGGCGGCGCAAGCCGACGAGAATGTTGCCTGGTGGCGCGGCATCACGGTTAATGGTTTCGCGTCGCTTTCCTATCTGTACAACACTAACGATCCGGAATTTCGCATCAATCAATACCGCGTCTTCGACTACGCCGACGACGAGCCCCAGCTCGACATGGCGCAGATCGTAGTTCAACGCGCCGCCGACAAGCCCAACCAGTTTGGATTTCGACTCAATATGATTGCCGGCTCCGCTGTTCCCAGGATCACGGCAGCCTATGGAATGTTTCGCGATTGCGAGACCTTGCAAGCCGCCAACTTTGATATTCCCGAGATGTACCTCAGCTACATCGCGCCGTTGGGCAAAGGCTTGCGTTTCGATGCCGGCAAGTTCGCCACGCATTTGGGAGCGGAGGTGATCGGCGGCTACGACGGCTATAACGACGAATTCAGCCGCAGTTTCCTATTCGGTTTCGGGGTGCCTTTCACCAACACTGGAGTGAAGGCGACCTACGCCTTCAACAAGACGATCTCGGCGATGTTCCTGGTAACGAATGGCTGGGATGAATTTCAGCGCTTCAACCACGGATATTCGGTTGGCGGCCAAGTCGTGCTGACCGCGACCAGGAACACGGCTTTCTACTTCAACTGGATTCACGGTCCATCGATGCCGCACGATGATATCGACAATCGGAACGCGGCTGAGATTGTGGGCAGTTGGCAGACAACGCCAAGGCTGAAGCTGGGATTTGACTCGCTCTATGCGCACGAGCAGAACGGCGTGCGCATCGGTTTCGACGCGATTTGGAAGAGCCTGGTCGGATATGCAAAATATCAATTGACGCCGAAGTTCTCGCTGGCGCTGCGTGGCGAGGTATTCGCCGACGAGGGCGGGACGCGCACCGGCACCCCGCAGACCCTCCACGAATTCACCCTGACTCCGGAATACGTGATGGCGGCGAAACTCTCCGGGGTCAGCGACCACTTCAAGAAGCTCGACGGCAAGTTCGTTGTGCGTGGCGATATTCGTCTCGACACCTCGAACAAAAACGTCTTCCAGCGCGACGATTACTGGGTCGACAATCAGTTCACAACTGCGGTCAATTTGATTTACCTGTTTTGACGCGAGTCTTCCTGCGCGCATTCCCACCCTCTCACCCCTGCGCGAGCACGAGGGATGGGAATGTGCGACCGGCACGAGTATGACGCGAAACAACTACTGCGGGATGAACGCCATTCCGTGCGGGCTGGCAAATCCAGTGGCAATGGGCGTGAGCACGCCGGTTTCAAAATCAAGGCTACCCACAAAACCACCTGAGTCGCTGGCTGAATACGGCGAGCCGGGCTGGAAGAATGGGGCGGTAATCTTGTAGACCGCATTGCCGTGGGTGTCAGCCATGATCAGAAATCCGTGAGAAGAGGAAGGAAACACCGTGTCATCGACGGTGGTCATCTGTCCACCGGCGGTGAGCAGAACGCGGAAGACGGTCTGATTGACGCCGGGACTATGCACTACCACCAGCTCACCATCGCCCTGACTGTCGAGCACGATATCCCCGCCGAGGTTGTAGATCATCGAGTCGGGGTCTTGCAGGTTCAGCGTTACCTGCTGACCGGTTGATATGTCAATGGCCTGGGCGTTGCCGTAGAGAACCGGGGTGAGCGTGAACTGGTTGCCATTGGCCGTGAACTGCTGGATGGCAGGTTGGTTATTGGGATTGTTCTGCGGGTTAGAGGCGCTGAAGTACACGTTGCCGTTCAGGAAAACGATGTCGTCATAGCCACCACCGTGCGGACCGGTTCCCAATGCGTATCTCTGCATCACCGCCAACGTTTGCGGGTTGAGGATCTGCAGGGTGGCGTTGCCGTCCTCGTTCTGCATCGCCCACAAATCGCCGGTCTGCGGATTGATCTTCAAGCCATCGTTGTGCCCGATGATGTTGACTTGCCTGACGAAATTACCGTTGTAATCGTACTCCACGATAGTTGACGGAATGGCGTTCTGGCCGCCTGGCCCTCCATTGTTGCCATATCCGATGTAAATGTTGCTGCTGTTGAAGGCGATGGAATCCGGTGCACTGGCCTCACCAGGAGGTACCGCGAACAGAGACACGCTATAGGGCGGTTGGGACGACACTGCTGGCGGCAGGGTGGCCGACGATTTAGCCGCCTGCGCCGAAAGCATCGGCGCGCCCATCAGAAGGATGGATGCTGCGATTACAAGACGAACAATGTACAGGCGAGCTTGTGGGGAATGCGAAACTTTCATGTTGCTTCTCCTCACTGCAGGGATTCCGTGAGCCTAGTCCTCGGAGGGGAGGCGATGGTTAATTCACCGTGAAAAGGCTAAGGGGAGTAGTAATCAGGTGACCGACACTAACGAATCGGCCGGCGCAGTGGCCTGTGACTATTTCGCAACAATTGCTCAGCTTGGAACCTTTTGTGCGAAACCTACGTTTAATGACTTGATAGGAATCCATGGATAACTCTGTCTCTAACAATGGCCAACTCTCGTCTCCTGACCCGCTGGGCGGGACGCCACCGGCTCCAGTCGCACCGCGCCGCCGCTCCGCGTTTTATCGCGCCTTCGTCGGACCGCGCGGCGTCCGCACGGGATGGAAGATTTTTCTCTTCTTCCTGCTCGCCGGGTTGCTCAGCGCGGCTTCCATTCCGATCGTCAATAGCCTGGCGGGGAAGGTGGATCGGCACGCGCCGCTGTCTGCCGGCGTCGGCTTGGTGAGTGAGTTCCTGGGCATGATGGGCGTGCTGCTCGCAACCTGGATCATGGCCCGGTGGTTCGACCGGAAACCCTGGGGCTATTTCGGCATGCCGCTCAGCAATGCTTTCCGCTCCAGCTTCTGGATCGGCGCCATCGTCGGCCTGGGAGCTTTGTCGTTGCAACTTGAACTGATGCATCTCGGCGGCTGGTTTGATTTCGGCACCATGCAACTGCACGGCGTTGCAGTTTTGAAATACGGAACGATCTGGGCGCTGATGTTCCTCTGCGTCGGTTTTACTGAGGAAGGCATGCTGCGCGGTTACGTGCAGCGGGTAACGACGGACAGCTTCCGCAGGCTTTCCGGCGGCCGGAGCTTCTGGGCTTCGGCAATTTTGTATTCCCTGATTTTTGGGTCGGCCCACCTGGGCAATCCCGGCGAAAACAAGTTTGGCATCTTCATGGTCGTTGTCGACGGCATGGCGATGTGCTTCAGCCTGTGGCGCACCGGCGACCTGTGGTGGGCCATCGGCAATCACGCGGCGTGGGACTGGGGCCAGACCTTCCTGTTCGGCACACCTAACAGCGGACTTCACGGCGCGAATGCGCTCATGAGCCCGTCGTTTCATGGTCCGCTGCTCTTGGCCGGAGGCACCGACGGTCCCGAAGGCAGCGTGCTGGTGCTGCTCTCGGAAGCGATCTTTGTGTTGTCGATTGCGGTGATCTATCGGAAGAGAAGGTATCCGCTGGTTAGCGATGCCCAGCCGAATGAAGCTCCAGAAAATGAAACGCCGCTTCCGGCGAAGAACGCCGGTGAGTTGTTTAGAGCTATGTAGTTTTGGGATGAAACAGGTAGAGCGGACCTGCAGGCCCGCGTCCATGCCGCTTCCTAGGGATGCGAGTCGGCTTCAGAAGACGAAAGAGTGTCGCCCGCTAAAGCGGAATCTCCTGGCAATGTGATGGCGGTACCGCGGCGCCAAAGCGCCGCTCTACCCTACTTTCGCTTCCAGCGTACGCCGTCTTTGGTGTTCTCCAGGATGATGCCGTTGTCGGCCAGTTGCCCGCGGATAGCGTCGGAGCGCGCAAAGTCGCGGGCTTTGCGCGCTGCGGAATGTTCCGCGACGAGCTTCTCGATTTCGTCATCGGAAAGCGTCGCGGCCTTGGCCAGCTCCGCCGTCTCCGGACTGATCTTGCCGGCGAGTCCTTCGTTCTTCGCCCACTCTACGGTCGCCCTCACCTTCGCAGCGTCATCGTCCTTCAGCACCGCGAAGATTTCGTCGAACTGCTGAAGCGTCTGCAACAGCGCGTGGATATCGCCCTTGCGAACGTCCCCAGCGTCGGCAGCGGCGTTCACGTCGCGGACCATGTCGAAGACCGCGCCCAGCGCGCGCGCTGTGTTCAGATCATCGTTCAGGCTAACCTTTATCTCTTCGGAGGTCTTCTTCGCAATTGTGGCGATGGCTTCGTTGCAGCCGTCGGGAAACGGCGATGTCTCCAGCCGCAACTTGAAGTTGCGCAGCCGCTCCACCGAATTCGCCGCCTGGGTTAGTCCGTCAAAGGTGAAGTTGAGTTGCTTGCGGTAGGGAACCGACATCAGCAGAAAGCGGATCGACGATGGTTTGTGGCCCATCAGGATGAGGTCGCGCACGGTGAAAAAATTGCCCGCGCTCTTGGCCATCTTCTCGCCTTCCACCAGCAGGAAGCGCGAGTGTACCCACACGTGCACGAAGGGCTTGCCGCTCTCCGCCTCCGACTGCGCGATCTCGTTTTCGTGATGCGGGAAGATGAGGTCCTCGCCGCCGCAATGAATGTCGAAGCTGTCGCCCAGGTACTTCATCGACATGGTGGAGCACTCAATGTGCCAGCCCGGACGCCCCGGCCCGATCACCGTGTCCCACGAAGCCTCGCCCGGCTTGGGCGCCTTCCACAGCGCGAAGTCGCGGGCATTGTCTTTGTCGTACTCGTCGACGTCGACGCGCGCGCCGTCGGTCATGCCGGCAAAATCTTTCTTCGAGAGCTTGCCGTAGTCGGGAAATTTAGCGATGCGGAAATAGTACGAGCCGTCGTCGGTGCGGTAGGCGTAGCCCTTCTCGACCAACGTTGCGATGAACCGCGCCATCTCCTCGATGTGATCGGTCGCGTTCACCAGCATTTCGGGATGCTCGATGTTGAGCGCGTCGGCATCCTCCACGAACGCCTGCCGGTACTTTTTCGTGTACTCCTGCACTGAGACGCCATCGCGCGCGGCGTTGCGGATGATCTTATCGTCCACGTCGGTGATGTTCATGACGTGCTTCAGCTGATAGCCGCTCTGCTTGAGGAAGCGGCGTAGAGTATCGACGACGATAAACGTGCGGAAATTGCCGATGTGGCCGTAGTCGTACACTGTGGGACCGCAGGCGTACATGCGGACCAGGTTGTCGTCCAGCGGATGAAACTCTTCGATCTTGCCGGACAGAGTGTTGAAAAGCTCAAGCGGCATGCGTTCGTCCTGAGTGGATTATGGAATCCTCGATTGTAGGGAAGGCAACGCGCAACGAGCAACCCGCATTGCAGCAGTGGCTAGCAATCAGCTGGACTCGGCAGACGGCCCCATGCAATCGGCAGTCGGGCCAGGGAGACGCGTTTCGACCGGGTGGCAGCCCGTGCTAGCTGCTCCGTTAAGTCACGGCCACGGAAAAAATTACATTCATCTCATTTTGGCAGGCGCTCACGAAACCCCACATATCCTCTGCCAGCAATGGGCTTAGGCAGCGAATGACGGACCAGAACATATGGCACGACGCATGCAGTGCTTAATCCCGTAGTGCAGCGGGGGCCCAAATGCCGTACATACGTCTGTACTCGCGAGACATCTCACTTGGTGAAAAGCGCTCACTGGCAGACAAGCTGATTTCGATTGCTCTCAGTGCGTTCCAGCTTCGTCCGGAGGAGCGATACAAGATCTCAATCCAATTTGTGCCTCGAAGTCTCTCGCCCTCGAGGATCGATTCGCTGTTTCGTTCCGACCGGGCTGCCGCCGTGCTCGAGGTGTGTGATCCCAACCTGACGGTGCAGAACATCACGTCGTTCGTCGAGGCGGCAACGCCGGTGCTGGGTGAGTCAACAGTTATCGGGCCGGCGCGCCGCATGGCGCGAATACTAGGACTGGAACCCGAACCGGTAAGGCAAATCGCATTTCAGTTTAACGAGACAAGTTCTCCGGCCCGCGATTCTTCGGGCGACGGCTTCACCCATTTGTCGGTACGCCGGGCAGCCTGAGCGGTGGCGGCCAGGCGCCGCTTTGGGCTCTCTAAGGCGAGACTTGGCCCCAGGGCGGATGTTGAGGGTTTTCCTCAGAGCCGCCGCGAAGGCAGAGACGATGTTCGCTTGACCGGCATTACGGGGGATTTTGCCGGCCCGGGCGGGCCTTGGCCGAGCGGCACGACCTCCGGGGGCGGATGGGTTGTTGATCCGTCCTCGGGTTCGTAACCCATGCGAACGGTGTCATGCATCACAGACCTTGGGTCGCGCGCGAGATTTACAATGCTGACATGGACTCATTTGTTATCGCAGGCAAGCAGTTTCGCTCGCGCCTCATTGTAGGCACCGGCAAATACAAGTCAGGGCAGGAGACGGCGCGCGCCCTTGCGGCCAGCGGCGCGGAGATGGTCACGGTTGCGGTGCGGCGCGTGAACCTCGACCGCAGCAAGGAGTCGCTGCTCGACTTTATCGATCCCCAGCAATATTTTCTGCTGCCGAATACCGCCGGCTGCTATACCGCCGACGAGGCCATCCGCACCGCGCGGCTGGGGCGCGAGGTCGGCCTGTCTGATTGGGTAAAGATCGAGGTCATCGGCGACCAGCAGACGCTGTTTCCCGACGTGCAGGCGACCATCGAGGCCACTCGCGTGTTGGTGAAAGAGGGCTTCACTGTCCTGCCATACACGTCCGACGATATTGTCGCGGCCAAGCGCTTGATCGACGCCGGAGCAGCGGCGGTGATGCCGCTGGGCGCACCCATCGGCAGCGGTATGGGTATCCAGAACGCGGCTGCCATTCGTATCTTGCGCGAGATCATCACCGATGTGCCACTCATCGTGGATGCGGGCGTCGGGACCGCGTCGGATGCAGCGATCGCGATGGAACTGGGTGTGGATGGCGTGTTGATGAATACCGGCATCGCCGGGGCACAGGATCCGGTGCTGATGGCTGAGGCGATGAAGAACGCGATCATCGCAGGCCGCCAGGCTTATCTGGCCGGACGCATGATGAGGAAGCTCTACGCTACTGCCAGCTCGCCCCTGGAAGGGGTGGTGCGGTAGACCAGCCCTGGGGTGGCATCCCATGCCGGGGATGGCTTTGGAGGCAACTTGGTAAGGTCGAGCCGGCCTTTAAGCCGGCGTCTCCTGCCAGCGAGTAATCTCGGGGCTGAGGGGGTCATCTGCGATGACCATCTCAGCCCTTCCTAATTCTTGGGCAGCGGACGCTGGCCTAAAGGCCCGCTCTACCTCTTCTTGTCCGGCCGACGCGGGCCTGAAGGCTCGCTCGGTCTCATCCCACAACTCTCGTCAGAGCTGCCAACGCCAGCGCCAGAGTCACCATCTAAGAACAGTGATCAGTGGCTAGTGGTTAGTGGATAGCTCCGGAGTTGGCCAATGCGTGCAGAACGCATCTCTATCCACTGGCCACTAACCACTGACTATTGGAGTGTCAATGTTCGTTCCCCAGCGTCTCGCCATCCTTCTCGCCCTGTTGAGTGCGCTCACTTTGTTCGCGGAAGAGAAGACCGTGCGCATCAGCGTACCCAAGCACACCAAGCCCACGCCGGTGCAGAAGCTGAACCAGGAAGGCGTGAAGGAATTACAGAAGCGCGAATACAAGAAGGCGAAGGCGACGTTCTACAAGGCGTATCTGATCGATCCCAACGATCCGTTCACGCTCAACAATCTGGGCTACATCGCGGAGCTGGAGGGACAGGCCGACCGTGCCGAGCGTTATTACAGTCTGGCGCAGGCGCAGGGCTCGGACGCCATCGTTTATAAGTCGACGGAGAAAGCGGCCATCGGCAAGCCCGTCGATCAGATCGCCGGCAGCGCAGCCGACAACAAAATGCAGGTGAACCGGATCAACGTTCAAGCCATCGGGCTGCTGCAAAAAGGCCAGGCGCCCGCGGCCGACCTGGCGCTGCAGAAGGCGCTGAAGCTTGATCCGACCAATCCATTCACGTTGAACAATCTTGGCTTCGCGCGCGAAAAAGAGGGTGAGCTGGAGCAGGCGTACAAGTTTTATACCGAGGCTGCCAATCAGCATTCGGACACGCCGATCGTCGTGAGTATGAGGCGGTCGTGGCGTGGCAAACCCATCAGCGAGATCGCGGCGGCCAATGCCGGCAAAGTGCAAAACCTGATGGACCACGAGCAGAATGTTTCGGCGAAGGTCGCGCGCTTAAACACGCGCGGCGTGGCGGCCATCAATCGCAACGACTACAAGCTGGCGCGGCAGTACTTCCAGGAGGCCTATAAGCTCGATCCCAAGAACGCATTCGCCCTGAATAATATGGGCTACCTGGCCGAGCTTGATGGCGATAGGGAGACGGCCGACTTCTATTACGACAAGGCGAGGGAAGCCGACCAGTCGAGCATGAAAATCGCGTATGCCTCACGCAAAGATGTGGAGGGCATGAAGCTGGCGTCGGTCGCCAATGACAGCGACGATGCAGTTAATAAGGCCATCGACGAAGCGGCGGCGCTGCGGCGTGCCGAGGGCGGTCCCGTGGTGTTGCGCTATCGCAACAATGAGCCGGTGATGGAGCCGGCGAATCCGCCCAAACCGATCCAGCCGGAGAACCCGACGCCGGCGCCTGAGCCGAGTGAGAATCAGCTGATGCAGCCGTTGCCGGAAAATGAGCAGCCGGGAGTCCAGCCTAATGGCCAGCCGGCGCAGCCGCCGCAAGGCGCTCCCGCGAATCCGAGTGGTGGCCTGATGGAGCCATTGCCTGAGAACCAGCAGCCGCCTGCTGCGCGCCAACCGCAGAGCCAGCCGCAGAGCCAGCCGCAGAGCCAGCCGCAGCAGCAGCCGAATATGACGCCGCAATCGCAGGCGCAGCCCCAGCAGAACAACGCGCCGGCCAACTCAAGCGGCGGAATCCTGCAGCCGCTGCCGGATAATCAGCAGCCTCCGGCAGCCAAGCAGCCGTAGAAGGGCCTGGTTTCGTTCTTCGCGCTTGGCTTTTCGCCAGATTGAGCGACCCAGGGCTCGGACGACGCGAAGGTAGATAGGGAACGGCGCCTATCCAAGATGGTTTAGCGGCCCGATACCTTTGCCCAGCCGATACGCCGAAATGATTCCCCGGCGGACGTAGTCTTTGGCGGCTCGAACCGCCTGCTTCAGCTCGTCGCCCAGCGCCAGGCGGCAGGCAAGCGCCGTCGCGAAGGCGCAGCCCGTTCCATGCGTGGAGCGGGACTCGATGTGCTCGCCAGGAAACACGTCGGACTCGATCTTTCCCCCGCGCCGGTAGCTCAGAAAGTCGTTGGGCGGATTGAGGTGCCCACCGGTGATGACGGCAGCTTTAACACCGAGTTCGTGAAGCCGCGCCGTCATTTGGTGAATAGCGGGCAACGCCGCGTCCCAGCTTTGGTTCTCCGGGACCGTCTCGAATCCCGTCAGTATCGCCGCTTCGGCGATGTTTGGCGTGATCACGTCGCAGAGGGGCAGCATCGCCCGCATGATCTCGATACCAGCGTTATCCAATAGAGCGTGGCCGGAAGATGACAGGATCACCGGATCCAGCACGACGTTTGGCAGTCGCCGCAAACCCAGAAAGGCCTTCACCGCGGCTGCAACCTCACCTGTGCCCATCATGCCGATCTTGACCGCGGCAATCTCGAAATCCTCCGCCAGCGCCGTGAGGATCTGGGAGACCAGCTCTGGCTCGACCGCCTCAACTGCAAATACCCCCTGCGTCGATTGCGCCGTCAACGCGGTCGGGCAGGTCAGGGCATAGCACCCCAGGGCGGCGGCCGTCTTGATATCCGCCGTAATTCCGGCGCCTGATGAGGGATCGTAGCCGGCAATGCTCAGCACGACTGGAGGTGTGGGCATGGCACGACTGTATCCCAAAGGGCAGGGCGAGGGCACCTCACCCGGGCAACGTGAGTCTCATCGGGGCTTGGCTGCATTGAGTTCCGCCCCCTGTTTAACAATGTAAGTAGCTGAAAAGCAGTAGTTTACATCCAACTCTTCTTCGCCATGGCGCCATCCCACGAACTCGGACGCCACGAATCGCCACTCCCAGACGGAACGCAGGGAGCTCATAGCATCCAAACGCGAGCCAGGCAATGTGACAAACGGTTAATCACAGATCGTGCCATTGTGCAAGTCCACATTCCGGGTACGTCCAGATTAAGGGTTGACTCTTACTTCCCCGTTTGAAAGACTTGCCCCATCCTGTCAGGGAGGAACCAACTTAACGATGAGAGGTGTCTGAATGTTACGAGTACTAAGCCCGGTTGCGGCGACGTTAGTATTCGCCACCGCGTTGGGCGCGGCACCCGGTAATAGCACACCGGATTCGCAAAAAGGGGCCCCAGGACAGATTCAGGGACATAAGCCGGCCCGGCAGAAGAAAACGGAAGTCGGGAAGGCCTCGTGGTACGGCCGGATCTTCCAGAGCAAGAAGACCGCAAGCGGTGAGCCGTACGACATGTTTGATTTGACAGCTGCCCATCGCAGCCTGCCAATTGGTTCCTGGGTCAAGGTCACGGACTTGAGTACCGAGCGGTCGGTCGTGGTTCGCATCAATGATCGCGGCCCGGTCGCCCGGAGCCGGATCATCGACCTGTCCTACGAAGCGGCTAAGATCCTTGGCATGCGCGGCGTTGACCGTGTCCGTCTGGACGTTCTGCCAACTCCTGAATTGGCGGAAAATCTTGGGCCGCAGTAATCCCGCCCTTATCAATTCGGCCAGATCTCCCGAGCGGCGTTAACTCTTGCGCTGGTTGCGGTGACACGTAACGGGAGTTCCGGAACGGCCTGCTTTTGGGGTTGGTTGGGTGATATACACTGGGAGCCGATGCTCGCAAAAGATCGGCTCATAGTGGCGCTTGATGTTCCGAGCGCCACCCAGGCCCGCCAAATCGTCCAGTTTCTCGGCGAAACCGTAACCACCTACAAAGTCGGAAAGCAGCTCTTTACCGCCGAAGGGCCGCAGTTGGTGCGCGAGCTGGTCGCCTCGGGCCGTAAAGTCTTCCTCGATCTCAAGTTCCACGACATTCCCAACACCGTTGCCGGGGCCGTGCGCTCTGCCTCCGAGTTGGGCGTGACGATGCTGAATGTGCACGCCTCAGGCGGCAGCACCATGATGAAAGCCGCAGTCGAAGCGGCGGCTCAGTCGGCCACCAAGCCGCTGGTGCTGGCGGTTACGGTTCTGACTAGTTTCTCCGACGACGACTTGCAGGAGATCGGGGTCTCTGGCAACGCCCTCAGCCAGGTGTTGCGGCTGGCTGCGCTCGCCCGTGACGCCGGATGCGGCGGCGTGGTCGCGTCAGCCCGAGAGGCAAAAGAGCTGCGCCGGGAAATGGGCGAGGGGTTCGCGATCGTGACCCCGGGAGTTCGTCCCGCGGAAGCCGCCATCGGTGACCAAACGCGAATCCTGACGCCCGCTGAAGCCATTGCCGCGGGCGCGACCTATTTGGTCGTAGGGCGGCCAATTCTGCAGGCGAAGGATCAAGCGGCCGCTGCCAAGGGCATCGTGGCCGAGATCGAAGCCGCAACCCAGTCTATCGCCAGTTAGGGTAGAGCAGGCCTTTAGGCCTGCGTTTCGCGTCCAACTATTTTTCAACGTGCAGGCGCTGAGGTCGCCGGAACTCAGCGCCTGTACCTTTTGACCGGGCGAATCGGCGCGGACCTGAAGGCCCGCTCTGGCTGGGCAAAACGCCTACCAACAAAAAAGAGGTCCCGCAGTCGGGACCTCGCAAGCAATGAGAGGCGGTTGACTAGGGTCTGGCTGTCATGTACATGATGTCGCCCGGCTTGCCGGTTTCGACCTTGTAATCCGACGGCACCTGGAACAGCGAAGCATCGGGCTCGCCGCGGGTGACGCTGGTAACGGTGCTGGTCATGGTTCCCATCATCGGATCGCTATGGGTCATGGCCAGCGGGATCTGTAGGTCATTCGAGACCCAACGCTCGGTCACCACCGAGATTGGCTTGGTATTGCCAATCTGTCCGGCAGGAATCGTGCGGGTGACCCGTGTGCCGGTCGCCTGCAGGCCGAGGATTGTTTTCGTGCCCAGAGACTCAGTACTCACGTCCTGACCCAGCTTGATACCCAAGGCCTCGGTACCATCCGGGCCGCCTCCATTCGCACTAGCGTTTGGTGGCTTCGGGGGATGCAGCGGCATCTCGTGCGCCGTCTTATTCTGCGGGTTCAGCACATAACGCTTGCCGGCAACCGGATCCATAATGATGACCATTGTCCCCTGAGTCGCGCCGGTCGACGGAGTCACCAGCTTGAACGGAACTTCACGCCGCACCCGGCCTTGCGAGTCGCGATACTCGGTGCTCGTGTTCTCGGTATGGATCGTATTGCCGTCCGACAGTGCATGGTCGTGGGTCACGGTCACGGTAGCGGTCATGGGCGCGCCGGTGACCACCTTGTGGCCTAAGCCAACTTCCTCGTGAAAGAAGGCGCCGCCCCCGCCGCCGGGACCTTGCATTGTGATCATCATCCCGCCTTCCGGAGGCGGTGGCGGGGGCCCCGGTTCCGCTTGGGCAGCCGCCAGACCCATCATCGCAAGCATGAATGCCGCGACGGCTAGCAGTTTCGATACGGTTTTCATAAGTTGTCCACTCCTCCCTGAGACTAGACAATGAATGCCGGACACAAGAATCAACGTAACCTTGCTGGCCGACTCACCATTTGCCGGCCATACCTCAATTCAAAAATCGAACGGCCCGCACCACTCCGTCATAACCCACGACTACATCTGCCATCGGCGGCTGAGAGCCTTGCCCGGCCGCACTTGGCAGCTCCATACGAACCACTTGCGTGTCGCTGGCGCAGCTCAACGGATCGCACAACATCAGCGCCGTGTAGCCCGCATCAGCATAGTTCTGCGAATCGTCAGCAGTTGCGACTCCGCTGGAATCCGTTGTCTTGCGCTGGGCAGCCCTCAGCGATGCCAGCGCGGGATGGGCGCTTCTTGCTTCCCGCCGCCTTGGCGCTGCGTTGTCAGACTCGCGCACTGTTGCTTCTTCACGCGAACTGGTGGGCCGCTGAACCGCTGGGACTATCTGCTCAGGCTCGGCCTTACTCTGTAGCGGTCTGGTATTGTCGCGCCGCAGCAGGTGTACGCTCAGGAAAATTGCGATCACGATGGCCGCAGCTACGGCCGCATACGCGCCAAGCTCAAAGAAGCGGCTTAAGCGCACGGCAAATGGAGTGGAACGTGGAACCGCTTGGTAGTGAGGATGCAATGTCTCCAAGGCTCCCCTCATCCCGACGGTTGCGGCCTCTGCGCTCGAAGCCGACATGCTACCCACCGGGATGCCCTGCCGGAACACTCGAAGCAGTTCCCGTTCCACATCTGGGCCAGCCTCCAGGCCGGCAGTCCGTGTCCGCAGCGCGTGCAACTGGGAGTTCACGCTGCGCTGCTTTTGCAACCAGGATTCGCAGGCTGCACAGGCTTGTGAATGCCCTGTCAGCAGCGGGTCTTCAATCTTCGCCAATTCCAGCAAACTCAATGACGCTGCGTAATGTTTGAACTCACGGCATGTCATGACACGCACCTCGCCGTTAAACCTGATATCCCTGGTGACAATGCTGCCGAGTGCTGCAGCTTTTTGCCGAGCATGTCGTGCGCGCGATGCAGCCGCGAACGGATGGTACCGATGGCGCACCCGATCGCTTCGGCCGCCTGGGCGTAGCTCAGCTCCTGCAGGTCGCACAGGACAACCACTTCGCGATAGTGCTCCGGCAGCGAGAGTACTGCCTTCCAGACGGCAACCGAGGTCTGATGGCGGGCGATGCTCTCGCCCGGATCGTCCTCGGTCATCAGCGCCAGCGATTCGTCATCGGCCGACGTGCTCAAAGCGTTGTCGGAATAGCTTCGCTCCAGCGCCCGCCGCACGTAATTTCGCGCGACACCGAACAGATACGCCCCCAGCACTCCACGCGCGGGATCAAAATCACCGCCCCGCTGCAGCAGGAAGATGAAAACATCCTGAGTCACTTCCTCCGCAATGTGGGTCGAACCGCTCATGTGCAAAGCGAAACGAAAGATCGGGCCTTGCCGGCGGCGATAGAGAGCGGTGAACGCCTCCTCGTCTCCGGTCAGGGACTTCGCCAGTAGTTGCTCGTCGCTTAAATCGGTCAGCAACTTCACCTCAATGGTGTCCTGATCTGGTTTCTGCCGGATATTCACCCGGTAGAAACGTAAAGTTCCGTAAAGTTGGGCTCGAGCGCCTGAATTTCACGTGTAGGCACGGTCCGTTGTCTCTATCCTAACGCGGGTAACGGTTCTGCCGACGCCCTCCGGCATGCGAATAGGCGAACGTGTTGCGCAAACGACCGAACCTTCTGTGACTAAAGTCACATGGCATTGTGCAGGCATTGGCGCTATCCTAAACACATCCAAACCGGGGCAGTTTCGCAAAACGAGGTAATGGCAGCAATGTCTGAACAAGGACGCAGATATGTACGCTTCGGCGCGGTGATGGCCGTCATCGTGATCGCGCTCGGCTATCTCGCCTACACCGGCGTGCAGGACAGCAAGAGCTACTACGTCACCATCAAGGAACTGAACGGCATGGGCAACGGCGCCTACAGCAAGCGCTTGCGCGTTGCCGGAAACGTGCAGCCCGGATCCATCAAGCGGCAGGGCACGCACCTGGAGTTCCTGCTGGTGGAACAGGACCGTACCTTGCCCGTGGTCTATAGCGGCAGCGAAGCTCCCCCGGATACCTTTAAGGACAACGCGCAGGCGCTGGCCGAGGGCAAGTTCGGCCGCGATGGCGTCTTCCATGCGACTACCATTCAGGCCAAGTGCGCGTCCAAGTACGCTCCTAAGCAGCCGGGACAGCCGGGAGCCGCGCCCGCCACGCAGGGAACCACGTAGACAGGAACCGGTGACCGCGACCGCACCATCCTCAACACCTGTCATCGTCCTCGATAACCTGGTGAAATTCTTTGGCCGCTTTGCCGCCCTTCGCGACATCTCGGCGACGTTTTCTTCCGGTCGTCTTTACGTCGTCCTCGGCGACAATGGAGCCGGGAAGAGCACGCTGCTGCGCGTTATTGCCGGCCTGATGGAACCGAACCAGGGAAGCGTGACCCTGCTGGGCGCGAAGAAGGCGCGCGAGGTCGCGCATCGCGTCGGCTACATGGGACACGCTCCGTTGCTCTACGACGAACTGAGCGGCATGGAAAACCTCCGCTATTTCGCCGGACTGTACGGCATCAGCGATGATGACTCCAGCCGCGGTGCGATGAGGATGGTCGGTCTCGATCCCGATCTGGCGCGGCGTGTCGGGCAGTACTCGCAAGGAATGCGGCAGCGGCTGTCGCTGGCGCGCGCCGTTCTGCACGATCCCGAGTTGATGCTGCTGGACGAACCGTTCTCCAACGTCGATGTTCATTCTGCGCACGACATGGCCAATGTGTTGGGCCGGGTCCGCGATCAGGGCAAGACGATTTTTGTGGTGACCCATCAGGCGCAACTCATGGAAGGCGTCGCCGACGAGTTCGTGCACATGGCGGAGGGGAAGATCGTTCGGCGGGAAGAGGTCTTGCGCGTTACGCCGCTTGGTGCGGAGCTAAGGGCCGGCCGATGAGCACGGGTTCGATTTCCGCGGCCTCCAACCCGCCGGCCGGAACGCGTCTTGGGGTAGCGACAGTGGCGCGTGCAACGTTGCTGAAAGACCTGCGCATGGAGTGGCGCTCGAAAGACGCCATCAACTCCATGCTGTTTTTCGCGCTGCTGGTCGTGGTCATCTTCAGCTTCGCGTTCAATCCCACAGCGGAAGAGTCGCGGCAGATCGCGGGCGGGCTGATCTGGGTGGCATTTCTCTTCGCTGCGGTGGTCGCATTGAATCAGACTTGGGCGCGCGAGTTGCGCAACCACGTGCTGGATGCGTATCGCGTATCGCCCGCGCCGCCGAACGCGCTGTTCCTGGCGAAGACCATCGGCAACTTTTTGTTCGTCGTTGTACTGGAATGCCTGATGACGCCGCTGTTCGTAATCTTCTACGAACTGCGGTCGATTGGGCCGGTTTGGCAGTTGATTGTGGTCGCGCTGCTGGGAACGTGGGCCCTGGTGGTGAACGGAACGTTCTTCGCTGCGCTGTCGATTCGCACCCGCAGCCGCGAGATCATGCTGCCGCTGATTCTGTTTCCGATATCGATTCCGGCGCTGCTGGCCATGGTTGACGCAACCACGTCGATCCTGACCGGCGAAGCCTCGCCTGATTTCTGGATTAAGCTGCTGGCAGTTTACGATCTGGTATTCACCGCGATCTCGCTGATGCTGTTTGAGACGGTGTTGAATGCAGAGTAGGACGCTGTTCGCCTTTCGCGGTTCGCCAGAAGGCCACGTTGATGCAAAGTCGGTTGAACATTGAGTGGCAAGTGCGGGTAGAGCGGCGCTTCAGCGCCGCGTCATCGGCTTGTACCAGAGTCAGAGCCGGGCTTCAGCCCGGCGGCATGGAATACTGTCGGCTAAAGCCGACTCACGTTAGAGGAGTTGCAGGGACGCGGGCCTGAAGGCCCGCTCTACCCGAGTCTTCGCCGGCCCCACCTGAGGTTCCGGAGGCTCCAGGTGAGACTTCGGACCCTGTGCCCGAGTCATCGAAAACGGAACGCAGAATGAAAAAACTCGCAACAACTTCCGTATTGGCAGTGGTAGCAATCCTTGGCATCACCAGCTACGTCGCGCTCGTCGTCGCGCCTACGGAAGCGACCATGGGCGACGTGCAGCGGATTTTCTATTACCACGTCTCATCCGGCTGGGTCGGCATGGTCTGCTTCTTCGTGAACTTTGTCGCCTCCATCCTCTATCTGTGGAAACGGAGCGCCACCGCCGATGCGGTAGCGGAGGCCTCGGCTGAGGTGGGAGTTGTCTTTTGCGGCCTCCTGCTGTTGTTGGGCATTCTGTGGGCGCGCCCGGTGTGGGGCATCTGGTGGACCTGGGACGCCCGCCTGACAACCACGCTGGTGCTGTGGCTGATTTATGTGAGCTACCTGGTTCTGCGCAAGTTCTCCGCGGGAGGACAAACGCAAGTGCTCGCCGCGGCATTCGCCATCTTCGGCTTCGCCGATGTGCCTATCGTCTACATGTCGATTCGCTGGTTCCGCACCCAGCACCCGGCTCCGGTAATCGGAGGAGGCGAAGGCTCGGGCATGGCTCCGGGCATTGCACACGTTTTTCTCTTCACCCTGGTCGCCTTCACGATCCTGGGGGCAGTGTTTGTCTGGCTGCGATACAAATTGGCGCTGCAGGAACAGGCGCTGGAATCGGCGCACGCGCAGGCCGCGCTGCGGGGAGTGGCGCAATGAGCTCGATCATGTTCCTGAAAGTCGCGTATGTTGTGGCCTGGGTGGTCTATCTCGGATACCTCGGGCGAATCCTGCTGCGCATGAAAAAAGTGCAAGCGGAGCGGGAGGAACTGGAGCGCACCAACGCGAGCACTGCGCCCAGCCTCACCCGGTCGCCGTCATGAGCGCGGTTTCCTCTACAAACTAAACTAAAGCCATGACCAACGACCGGCGCGGCATGCTTCAGCTCATCGGGGTGGCTTGCCTCATCGTCTGCTTGCTGTTCGCCGTGTTCAGCATTCCGTTCTTCTGGGGACAGATTCGCGTTCTGCAGACATGGCCGGTGCGGCAGGCGCAGGTCATTGGCAGCGAAGTCGTAACCACGCCATCCGGACATGATCAGGTGTACTCGGCTCATATCCAACTGGCGTATGTGGTCGACGGCCAACTGGTCACGAGCGAACTCATCAGCTTCCAAAGCCACAATTACCAGGAGACTGTCGAGCGTGCCGCTGAATTTCCCGTCGGCCGGCGGCATGCGATCCGCTACGATCCCAACCAGCCGAAACAGGCGCGCGTTGACGCCGGCTGGAATCGGCGCTTCTTCGCCGTGCCGTTGATAACCTTGGCTTGCGGAGTGTTTTTTGGATTGTTGGCCGCTGGATTCTTGGTTGCAGCGAAGATGGGCAGCGCGCCTCAGGGGGAACAAGACCTGGGCTAAAGCTCGTGACTTTCGAGAAATCTTCGCCTGCTCGGCTAGGGCTCGGGCAGTGAAATCGAATCGAAGTCTTACCAGTAAGACGATCTTACTCGTAAGATTACAGAACGAAAATCTTACCAGTAAGATTTTGAATTTTTGCTCGGTTTGGCCCCAAGTTGGCCCTAAGACGGCACCCGCCCTGGCTCCTGGCAATGTTCGTTCGGCGCTTGCAAGGACCAGCCGGCCGTCGCCGACCCGGAAAGTTACTGCAGCTTGGCACGCCGCGCCTCTGCGGTCGATGGATTGGTGATCGCCTCGCGAACCGCGGCCAGCTTGGCCTGAGAATTGAACGCCACCGAGCCGTCTGCTTTTTTCTCAATTCCCAGTTGCTGCCACAGCGATGCCAGGTCCATGGGCATGTCGCTCTCGCGCATCTGGCGATAAAGATCCATCAGCACAGTCGTTCCTGTGGCTTTATCACCGGCTTCGAAGGCGCGCTCAATCGGCCAATCCTGGTCAATGTTCCCGCCGGCGTCGAGAATGCCGCGCAGGGCGTCCTGCAATCCTTTGCGATTGTGGGTCTGCTCGCGAATGCGGACGTCGGCCTCCAGGCAGAACATTGCGCCACCCCAATACGTGCGTCCCCAGGTGTGGGTGCGATCCAGACCTTCGTCACCGAATTCCGGCTGGCCTTGCGGCATGTCGCGAACGACGTCGTGCCACATCTGCGCGGCCGAAAGCTGCCCGGCCTGCACCCGGGCAATCGGCTCGACGTACACCGAGATGCCCTCTTCGATCCAATGATGGTCTTCCGTCATGTAGGGAAATGCCTGGTGGATCATCTCGTGGGTCAGCATCCAGTCGTCATCAAGCTGGGCCTGCGATGTGCCGGGACCAACCGAGATTCGGATGCGGCCGCCGTTCTCGGCAGGGTAGGTTACGCCCTGATGAACGCCGGCGCCGCCGCGTACCTGAACCGTCAAGCTGGTGTGCGCAACAGGATATTTCCCATAGTAGGTGCAAACGGCCGTGGAGGCGCGCTTCACCCAGTTCGCGATCATCTCGTGAGAGAGGCCTTGGGCATCGCCTTTAATCGTGAGATCAATGGTCGAACTGCAGGCGGGGATGGTTTGCGAAGTGCTAGCTGAGTCGGACGGCTGGGGAACCAGGACCGCCGCTACGCCAGCCGAAACGGCGATAAGCGATGCGAGCAACAATATGGATTTCAGATCAACCTGCCTGCTGAACGGCTCCGGCCGTCATCTCTACTTCGATGCAAATACAGTTGAGTTGGAATCGCGTAATGGTGGATAGTGGTTAGAAGTAGCGGATCGTGATTGGTGGATAGAGCGAGTTGTTTTTGGAAAACTTCCAGGCTTTCCACCCACTATCCGCCGACGCCATGATTCTCCACACCCCCAGAAGCCGGCCCGAGGATTGGGCAAGCTGCCGTGCCAAGGTCCGCCATGGCTGGCTGGTGCCGTTTGTCGCCGTCGAATGGTGTTGCGATTGGGCTGCCTTTGCCCTCAGCCACTGGTCCTTCCTCGAAGTGCTCGAGTATCGGGGCAGCTTCTCCATCCTCATTGCCGTCATCTTCTATTTCAGTGAGTCGGGCGACCGCCTGAAGCAAAAGCACTACCAGGCATGGCAGGTCATCAACACGGCCCAAGGAAAAGGCGGCAGCGGTGGGCGGATAGAAGCCTTGCAGGAACTGAACCACGACGGAGTTCCTCTGGTGGGAGTAGACGTGTCGGGCGCTTTCCTGCGAGGAATCGATCTGTCGCGGGCCCGGATGGTGCGCAGCAATCTCAACGCTGTCGACGCCCGTAACAGCGATTTTCACGGAACCGATTTCACAATCTCGGACCTGCAATGGGGAAACTTCCGCGAAAGCAATCTTAGTGGCGCCGACTTTCGCGATGCCGATTTGAGCAATGCCGACCTTTGTGCTGCCAACCTGAGCGAAGCGGTGCTGGATGGCGCCACCCTCGATGGCGCCGATCTGGGTAAGACGACCTAACAACCTCAAGTGGCAGAAACTCAAGAGCGTGAAAGGGGCAAACCTCTGGCAGGTCCGCAATCCCCCGGCGGGCTTTATGGGATGGGCGACCCAGCATGGCGCCGACACGAAGTCGGGGCATTCCGGTTGCGAATAGCTTGGCCTGTGGGCATCGCGGCCCTGGTTACCTTCGAGTTAGCTTAGAGCTGCTGCGGCAACTTGCTGATTGACTTCGGTTTTTTGCTCCCCGACAATTGAGAGCAGCAGGAAAGGACGCTCCATGCTATTTCCTCAAGAAGCTCCAATCAAAACCGAACCGGCAGAGCCGACGGAACCGCCAAAATCACGTTTCGACTGGCGTTCCATTCTGGTTGGTGTTGGCTTGGCGCTTGCCGCCATCTACGTAATTGCCTCGTTGTACCTGATCTCCGACCTGCGCACGCGGATGGTCGCCATGGAGACAAGCAGCAGGCCATACAGGCCGAACAGGTGGAGCTGAATAACCGGCTGGCTTCGACGTCATCGAAGTTCAAGGAAGAACTCGAGCCTCGGAAGTTGGCATGACCAAGCAGCAATTGGCCGAGCGCACCGCCGAATTGGAGCGCGAGCAGCAAGCCGCTGCCACCCGTCTAGCCGCCGCCCAGAGCCGGCAAAGCAGGGAGATCGCCGCGGTCAACACTGAAGTCAGCGGCGTCAAGACCGATGTGGGCAGCGCCAAGACCGACATCCAGAAGACGCAGACCGATCTGGCGGCAACCAATCAAAAGCTGGAAAAGACGATTGGCGACCTCGGCGTTGCCAGCGGCCTCATCGCGCACAACTCCTCCGAGCTGGAGGTCCTGAAGCATAAGGGTGACCGCAATTATTACGACTTCACCCTGTCCAAGAATGTACGCACGCCAGTTTCCACCATCAGCCTGGTTCTGAAGAAGGTCGACCCCAAGAAGAGCCGGTTCACCCTGAACGTGATCGCCGACGACCGCACCATCGAGAAGAAAGACAAGACCGTGGGCGAGCCTTTGCAGTTCTACACGGCCGCGATCACCTGCTCTACGAGATCGTTATCTTCACTGCCGAGAAGAACGTAGTAACCGGCTATCTGGCAACGCCGAAGAACGCACCCCAGCCAATCTCGCCGTAAAACGGCACTCGGTAAGCAGAAATCACGGCGACGGTCTTTGGCTGGCGCAGGGGCAGCCAGCAGCGTCTTCTAGCACTAACATGCTATTACTATCGCCCCGTAAAGAATCATATTTTGTTGACACATGTGCCCCGTTTCCGGACAATCGCGAGTAGCACCTTAAGGATTGCGCCATGTTCGCTCAACGTACCCCTCCCATTAGCATAGCGACGCCCTCACCGGTACCGGCCGCTTATCGCAGAAGTTCCTTTTCCTGGAACACCGTTCTCAGGTACTTGCTGATGGCGGGCGCGGCGATTTACGTGATCGCTTCGCTGTATTTCATGTACTTCACCTACAGCGTGTACCAGGCACGGCCGAAGATCGCCGAGCTGGAAAAAAGGCAGGATGCGCTGGAAGTCAAGCAGGCGGAACTAGACAAGCGCGTCCACGCCTCGACTTCCGAGCTGAAGCACGCCTTGAATTCCGGGGTAGGTACGGCCCAGACGGTTCAGCAGGATTTGGCGACCCGAACCGCCGAACTGGAGAAGCAGCAGAAAGCCGCCTTGTCGCGTCTTGAGGCCGCTCAGACTAAGGAAAGCAAGCAATTAGCCGCGGTCTCCGGCGAGATTACTACCGTAAAAACCGACGTAGGCAGCACCAAGGCGGACCTGCAGAAGGCGCAGAATGACCTGGCGGCCACGAATGCCAAGTTGGACCGCGCCATGGGCGACCTCGGCGTCGAGAGCGGACTGATTGCGCGCAGCGCCCAGGAGCTGGAGGTACTGCGGCATAAAGGCGAGCGCAACTATGACAACCTCACTCTTCAGAAAAATAATCGGACAGCGGTTTCCACGGTGAGCTTGATTTTGAAGAAGGTTGACCGAAGAAGAACATCTTCGCCCTGAATGTCATCGCCAATACAAAATCATCGAGAAGAAGAACCGCACCGTGGATCAGCCGCTGCAGTTTTATACAGGCCGCGATCACTCGCTCTACGAGCTGGCGATTTTCAGCGCCGACAAAAACTCGGTTTCGGGCTACCTGTCGACCCCGAAGGGCGCGCCTACGCCAGTAACGCCGTAATGAAAACCCAGGCACCGGCTACTTCGGCGCGCCGCCTTTTTCGTGCAGCACAACCGGGTTCTGATCGTAAGGCTCGATGGTGACGATCAGGTCCTTGCGGGAATCGAAAAGCTGTGGCGTGACCGGGAAGGTCACCATCACCGTTCCCTTCTGCTCCCACCCGGGGGAATCTTGGTCTCCACTTGCAGCGGGCCGCCATGTCCTCGCAGGTCGGGATAAGCCTGCAGGTAACGCTCGTAATCGCTGGCTGAAGCTGCATCGTCTGACTGATCGCCCTTGTCCGTTTGAACGGTCGCGTTGATGCCCTCGATGTATAGCGTCTTGTCGCTTACGTTCTTCAGCGTGACCGCAATCAGGATCATCGGGTTTTCCATGTTCGCCGGCTGGCTGAATCATTTGCCGTCGACCGTGCCTTGCGCCGCAGGCTTCGCCCGTTGGGTGTACGCGACGATGGCAACGACGATGCCGACCACAATGAGGGCGATCGCAACCGGCGCAGCAGGCGGCAAGTTGCGCTTGGCCGTGCCAAATTCGTTGTAGCCGGATCCTGTTGGCTCGGGTTGGGACTCCGTCGGATTGGGCGGGACTTCGTTCTCAGCAATAGTTTCACTTCCAAGCACTAACCACTCACCACCGCCGTCGGCCATTCGTGCTTCATCGCTGTGCGGAATTCGTTCTCCGGCAGCGTGTTTAACACATCGTTCGGCGTCAGCCACGCACGCCGCGCCTGTAGAATTCCATACTTGATCTTCTCGAAGTGCGAGGTGTGATGCGCGTCGGTATTGATGACGATCTTGACTCCCCGGTCGCGCGCCATGCGCAGATGCACGTCGTTCAGGTCCAGCCGGTCCGGATATGCGTTCAGCTCCATCGCGATCCGGTTTTTCAGCGCCGCCCTCAGAATCGCGTCCATGTCGAAGCTGTACGCATCGCGGCGCAATAGCAGCCTTCCCGTTGGATGCCCGAGAATCGAGACATTCTTGTTGCTCAAAGCTCGTAACAGGCGGTCGGTCATCTGTTGCGGTTCCTGGTTGAAAGCCGAGTGCACGCTGGCGACGACAACGTCCATCTGCTCC
>CAVSUN010000006.1:0-43201 GCA_963731345.1 uncultured Acidobacteriaceae bacterium
CCATCGACAACTCCACGCCGGGCACCAACGGACAGGGAGCGAAGACCGTCACCGTCGCCTATCACTACAAGCTCGCCAACGTTCCCGCCTGGGCCAATGCGGCGGAGATCAAGACCGCCTATCCCAACCTCGCCTCAGCCCTAAACGGCACCGGCACCGACACCGCAACCCTCGTCCCAACCGGCGACCGCTGGGAGTACACGAAGTAAGTGGCCGTCACGCTACTGCTGCGGTTCGTACTTCAGCTCCGGCATTGCGAAGCTCTTCAGCGCATCATTCACTAACTTCTTCTCCTGCGGCTGATCGTCAAGGTAGGCACGAACGGACGAGGTGTAATAGGTCGCATTGTCCTGCTTGTCCGATTTGTAGAGATTGCTGAGTTGCAGGGCTGCGTCCTGGGCAAGCTGCTCCAGCATGGCCGGGACCGTCGCTTTCTTGCCGAGCAACTCCTTGCGGGTGGTCAGCACTCGCAGCATGGCCTCGGCTTGCAAATGCACCAGGGTGAGATTGTGGTGATAACAACCGCTGCTACGGATGAACGGCCGGTTGTCCGCGAATGACGAGGGAAACCAGACCACGCGGCCGGTCGACGTGTGATAAAGCAGATCGCCTTTGGGGGCCGAGTCCCGCACGCGCAGCAGCGCCCGCTTGTATTCCGTAGGAGCACCGGTGCTTCGCATGGTGCTCAGGCCTTGCAGCATCTGGTGTTCGTCCCCACCCTCGCGCGGCGGGGCGTCGAGGAAGTCGGTCTCGCCGCGGATGACGGCGGCCGCCACCAAGGGCTCCGGCGAGCGCTCGCCCCGCTTGGCTCCCGGTCCCAGAACTTGCTCGCGCAGATAATCGAAGAGGTTATCTTTCAGCTCGACGATCTTCTGCGGTGCCGGCTCGCCGCCATTCCGCGTGACCGTGAATTGCTCCTGGTTGTATGCCTGCAGGGCGCTGTCCAGGGCGGTGCTGGGTTGCACGCCGCCGGAAGGATTGGTACCGCGATCCAGGAACAGGACCAGAGTGAGGATCAAACCGGCGCCATGGGGATAAATAAAGCCGTCGGCGATGAGGCCGATGGTTTTGCGGCCCGGCTTTATCGTCACCGGGAAGCCGATGTGAAACGGCGCGACTTTGCTGAGTGCCAGCTGGCCGTCGACGTTCTCCGGATTCTTGCCCAGGTATCGGATCCAGAACTTTTGCGGATGTTTGCTTTGTCGGATCGGCCAGGGCGGGGTCAATGCCGTCGCTTCCAGCATGGACTCGGGTATGGGTTTGCCGTCAAGCGGCCCCAGCACAGTCTGCTGAACGACCTCATCGAATTTCTTCTGGTAGGCGTCAGCGGTGCGCAGGAACTCCATGGCGATGGGATTGGCCGCGCTCCAGATATCGCCCCAACGCTCGAACCAGACAAGGGAAATCCGGACTTCTTGCATGCGCGTCGGTATTGACAAGGCTCACCTCGGAGCGTAATGATGGCTGTGACTACGTAGCGCTTTCGCGCTTTGTGTACTTCCAGGAAGTACGATCCCTTTGCAAAAAGGGTAGGCGAAAATAAGGGGTGCCGGCTCACGCTGGCGCCCCGTCTGCTTTTAGGCCTTCTCCAGAATGAACTCGTCGGGCTTTCCGGGCGCGGTCAGTGCATCTTTGTTGTCGACCAGTAGCGGCGGCTGATCCGGATCCCAGCGAATATGGATTTTGTCTTTCACCCCGTTCAACAGGTCATACAAAGCCTTGGTCTGCGCGCCGGTGTCGTCATTCAAAAGACTGCGAAACGTGGCTACGGTCGGTTGCAGTTCTCCCTCCGCAAGCGCCGCCGGGATCATCACCCTGATCCTTCCCGAAACCCACTTCTTCGCCGGATCGGGCGTCGGCAAGGGAAGTTCCCACAGCGGCTGCCCGGCCCTTCCAGCCATATTGGCTTGCGCCAGGCGGAAGGATTTTCCCGCCTTCTGTAAGCGATACAGCACATTCAATGGCTCATCCAGCGGGGTGGGCGTAATTTCTCGCTGACGCCTGGCCCTGGCTGCCGCCCAGAGGCGCGCACCGCCGCCGATCACTGCCCATGGCAGCACGGCGACAGCTACCGCGATGACCCAGATGTTGATGATGTCTTCCAGGCTGAAGCCGGAGAACAGATCACGGCTCGGCAGCTTTACATGCCACAGCTGCCAGTAGAGCCAGCGGCTCGCAGGGTGGTAGGCAAGCACAAACACCAGCGAAACCGCCGTTCCAATGAGGTAGAACTCAGGCTTCTTGTAATCGATCTCGAGTGTCGATTTGGGCCATACCTTGGTCAACAGCAGCCCGAGAATCGTCACCACCAGAAATCCCGGCAGCAGCAGAAAAGGCACGCTGGTTACGCCGACAAATTCCTGCTCGCCCAGCACCCCGGCCTGAAAGTCCTTGTTGGTCGTGATGCTGCTGTTCGTGGTGTAGCCGTCCTTGGTATAGCGCAGCTTCACGTCGAACAGCATCAGGTACTTTCCGGTGAGGACTGCGGTGTAGTCCGGAATCTGCAAGACCATGTGAAAGATGTGGTCCTGACGAGGAGGGATCATGAGCGGCGCAACTTGCCCGGCGGAGGAATATAACAAACCGGCGCCTTGAAAAACCGAGGAAGAGGTGACGGTGCTGCCCTGTGGAGTTGCGACCGATGTGTTGGACGTGGAAACGGACACGAACGCAGGAAGGTTTGCGCTGACCTCGGTGACTTCCAGCGGGACGTCGGTCAGGTTGGTGACCACCAGATACACATCCTGCGGCCGGCGCTCCTCCAGCTTGTCAAAGCTGGTTTGAACGACGGCCGTGGCAACTTCTTCGTTCTTGGGAAGCTGCTTGATTGTCAGGTCCAGCGCAACGCTGGCGACTCCGGGTACGGGCGAGGTTGGATCGCCGGTTTCGTACTGCGCCTCAAAGACGATGCGCGAGGCCGTCCTGCCATCGGCAGCTTTCGTGATCGAGACGGGCCAGCTCACGTCGCCGCGGACTTCACCCGGCAGCTTCGCGCTCCGGCCTACGTTGACGCGCGTACCAGGTTCCGACTGGGCGTGCAGCCGCAGCTTGCGCACCGCATTCCCGCTCACGCTGGCAATCACCAGTACCTGCCGTTGCTCACCGGCTGACATGGACAAATCTTTCGGGGCAACTTGCAGGGTGACGGGAGCGGTGGTCTGGCACCAGAGGGTGCCCGCGATTACAACGAGGAAAAGCAGTACCGGCCAGTATCTGCTTCGAGGGTCCATGTGAGGGGCTCTGCAGCTTATCGGCTTATCTTTGCATGCGGGGATGCCGGATTCCAGCAAAAACGTGCGGCTGGCGCCGCGTTTTTCAAACTCGCCGGGGCGGAGGAGGAGCTCTCAGGGCTTGATCACGCGCGCTCGAACGCATGCTTCAGATGCAGCTCTTCCAGCGCGCGATCCTTCGCGGCTACGAAGCTCTCGCGCTGCGCCAGCAATCCGTCGGTCGCACGCGCGGAATCGTCCGTAAGCTCGAGCATTCCGCGCGCCGCCAGATCTTTGGCCGCAGCCAGAAGCTTGTCGACGAGGTTCCCATCGGCAGCGCCGAGATATTGCGCGTCGAACGGGTCGGCGATCAGCACGGCTTCGCGCGCGTCGCCACTTCCCCAGAAAACCTTGCGCGCCACGAACTCGGCGAGCTGCTCCGGCGTTGCGTTGGCGAACCTGAAGTGCTGCAGGCGAATGCTGTAGCAGCGGCTGGAAACCGGAACGGGTTGCCGCTTGCCGCTCTTGAGCAACTCCAGTTGCTTGTCGTCGAGCGCCTTGCGCGCGGCGTTGATTGCGACCTGGAAAGCGAGCTCACTGTCGAGCCTGGGCAGAACCTCCCTGATCGTTTGCGAAAGGTTGAGCGCGATGTCGGCGTGCAGTTGACCGCCATCGTTGAGCGCGATCCGGCCGTGGACCACATACCCGTCGCTTCCGCCCGCGGACGGATGAAACGGCCATTCGAGCTCGATGCGCACCGGCAATCCGTGCAGCGTAACGCTGGTGAAGGTTCGGTCAGACATAATTCAGCAAGAGCGCTTTTCAGCAGCCAAGGATTATTATGCCGCAGTCGAAGAGTGCTTGGTAAGCTCGTCGATAACTGCCTATGACCAAAGACGAACGCAAACGCGTCGCTGCGCTGATCGAAGCCGCTGAATGTCTGTTCCTCGAGAACCTGGCGATGAAGCTGGTCCTTGAACATCGTGAGGTTCCCAACTGGCAGAAGCTGGTGAACAAGCTGATGGAAGACGAGGAGCTCATGAGCGGAGTTCGCCTGAAGTTCTCGGAGCTCTACCAGAAGCTGGAACGCGTTCCCGACGCAGAAGCGGCGCTTGATACCTTCATTGGACGACTGCCAAAGCCGAAGAAGCCGCACTGACCGCCTCCATTGTCCTGGCTTTGTGTCAGGGCACGGCTTCAGCCGTGCCGTAAGTGCGTGATTGTTTTAGGGGCATTCAGCACTGCGCAGCAGCGCTGAATGCCCCCATTCTTCTTGAGGCGTCGCTCGGCACGACTAAAGTTCGTGCCCTGATACAAAGCACCCTTCGCGTGGCTCTCACTCTGCTCTCAGTGTCTCTGTGGTTGGTTCGTACCCGCTACAATCGTCTGCGATGTCCTTCCGCTTCCAGATTGAGGCGCGCGATGGAAACGCGCGCGCCGGACGATTCGTCACGCCGCACGGCGAAGTCGAAACCCCTGTGTTTATGCCGGTCGGAACGGTTGCGACCGTCAAAAGCGTTCCCCAGGACACGCTGGAAGAGCTGGGCGTTCAGATCCTGCTGAACAACACGTATCACCTGTATCTGCGGCCGGGAGTTGAAGCGGTTCGCCGTCTGGGCGGCGTGCAGAAGTTCATGGCGTGGAACCGCCCGATCCTCACCGATTCCGGCGGATTCCAGGTGTTCAGCCTCAGCGACCTGCGCAAGGTGACGGAAGAAGGCGTGACGTTTCGCTCGCATCTCGACGGCTCGTCTCACTTCTTCAGTCCGGAGAGCGCGATTGCGGCGCAGATCTCGCTGGGCGCGGACATCATCATGGCGTTCGACGAATGCACCGAACATCCCGCAGAGTACGCGCGCACCCGCGACTCCATGGAGATGACGCTGCGCTGGGCAGCGCGCAGCCGGCAGTACTTCGAGGAGCACAAGCAGGAAGTGCCGTGGTTCGCCGAACGCGGCGAAAGTCAGGCGCTGTTCGGCATCGTGCAGGGCGGAATGTTTCCCGATCTGCGGCGCGAGTCGGCCGAGCAAACGGTTGAGCTGGACTTTCCCGGATATGCGATCGGCGGACTGAGCGTCGGCGAGCCGCGTCCCATGACCTACGAGATGGTGAACGCTGCCATTCCTTTTCTGCCGCAGGACAAGCCACGATATCTGATGGGGGTCGGAACGCCGGAAGAGATTGTGCATTACGTGGCGCAAGGTGTCGACATGATGGATTGCGTGCTGCCCACGCGCGCCGCGCGTCATGGCTTGCTGTTCACCTCCGCGGGGCGAATCACCATCAAGAACGCGCGCTACGCCGGCGACGAGGGACCACTCGATCCGCAATGCGGCTGCAAGGTGTGCGCGCGCTACTCACGCGCCTATCTGCGGCATTTGTATGCGTCGAACGAATTGCTGGCGCAAGTGTTGAACACGATTCACAACCTGGCGTTCTACCTCGAGACCATGCGCAAGGCGCGGCGCGCGATCGAGAGTGGAACCTTCTCGGAGTTTGCGGCGGGAGTTCCCGCGCCGCACGTGACCGCCGAATAGCCGCGCTACCACCCATTTCTACTCACCTTAATTCCCTCGTGCCGGTGCTGCCGCACAACCAAGCCGCGCCTGCGAGCCATCGAACAGCTCTGAATGGTTTTTGCGGGAGGCAGTCCCTTGACTTCGCAGTCGCCCACCACTTCCATCCCAACCCGCACCTACACGCGGGGCGGGGATCGAGGCTTCCCATCACGAGCGATTCCGCTCTCCGCGATCCTGCTGATCGCGCTGGCGGTGCACGGGCCGCTGCTGTTCATGCAGTTGCCGCTCAGCTCGTATGACGCGAACACGCACATCTTCTTTGCCGCGCACTATGCGCAGCACTGGTTCAATCCCTGGAATGTAAAGTGGTTCGGCGGCTTCTCGCAGACGACCTATCCGCCGCTGACCCACCAGTGGATCGCGCTGTTCTCGCACATCATGGGATTGAAGTGGGCCTACATGCTGGTGCAGCTTATCGCCGTGCTGCTGTTGCCGATCGGCATGTATCGCTACGCCGCGCTCTGGGTCGACGAGATATCGGCCAGCTACGCTGCGCTGGGTTCGGTGTTCCTCGGCTCGCTGGCGATGCTGGTGTACCAGTCGGGACAGCTGCCCACGACGGCCGCAGCCGCGCTCACGCTGAACGCGCTTCCCTATTTGTATTTCTGGTTGCGGACGGGACGCTTTCTTGATCTGCTCAAAGGTGTAGCCATTACCTGGGCGGCGGCCGCGGCGCACCACGTCACGCTGCTGTTCGGCGCAGTACTGTTCGCGATCCCCGTATTTATCCTTGCCCTGCTCGACCGTGACGCTTCCGACCTGCCGGAAGAAGAGCGCGCGTCGGCTGGCGGCGTGGTGATACGCGCGATCGTCTTCGCGGTAATCGGGCTGGCCGGAGTCGCCGTCGTTCTCTATCCCTACTGGATCGCGCTGTGGAAGAACCCGATCAACCAGATGCCGATTCCGCACGGCTCGCGCGACAACTACATTCTTCACCCCTTCAGCGGAATCAACTTCTGGATCGTGCCCATGGGCGCGATGATTCTTGCCATCCCGTTCATCATCTGGCGCGGATCGGCGGAGCGGCGCCTGCGGCCGCTGCTGATCGGCTGGTACGTCACCGCGCTGCTCGGGCTGGGCGGCACGACGCCCGCAGGCAAATTCCTGTTGGGACGCGCCTATCAGGTGCTCACCTTCGAGCGCTTCACCTTCTGGGCCACGCTGATGGCGATGCCGTTCGTCGGCTTGCTGGCGTTCGAGCTGATCCAGCGTTTCCGGTTGAAGGCCGTTGTCGCGCTTAGCGTCGCTGCCGTCGCCACCATGGCGGGCTCGGTGGCGTGGATCGAGATCAACCCCATCACGGTAAATCCCTTCAGCGTCGATCAGGTGATCGCATTCCTCAATCGCGACGATCACTCGAAGTTCCGCTACATCACGTTAGGCTTCGGCTCGAAGTTCGCAGAGGTATCGACTTACGCCAAAGCGGCCAGCGTCGACGGTGACTACAACTCGGCGCGTCTGTTGCCGGAGATGACCGCCTACGGCGCGGGCCAGCTCTATAACGCGAAATATTACGGCTTGTCGGGCATGGAGTCGCTGCGCGCGGTGCTGAAGCATGCCAATCAGTACGGACTGAAATACGTCTTCGTGCGCGACCGTTACTACGAGCCGCTGCTGGCCTTCGCCGGCTGGCGCGAAGAAGAAATCTACGACAACGGCAACGTGACGTTGTGGACGAAGGAAGACGTTCCGCCTGCCAAACGATTGGAGTTTTCCGGCTTCATGCCGACCGAAATGCAGGGACTGATGTGGGGCATTCTTCCTGTGGCCAGCAGCCTGTTTGCGCTGCTGCTGATCGTGCTGTTTCCGGAGCGGCGGCGAATGGGCACCACGCTGGAGTTTCCCGCTCCGGCCGAGCCTGTGGTTTTGCGGGAGGCCAGATAATGAAACGCGTTCTGCCCATCCTGATTATCGTTCTCACGATTGTGCTGGTGGCGATGGCCACGATTCAGCCGAATCAGTTGTCACCGGCGAAGTCGCCCGAAGGCGCGGTGCAGGCCTTGCTCGATCACGTCAAGGCGCACGACTATCGCGGCGCCTATGCCTACGTGGCGAAGAACAGCGACACCGACGAGCCGGCGTTCGCCGCCGATCTGGCGGGACGTGACGGCAGCCTGCGAACGTACTCCTCGCTGGCGCAAGCGGATACAAAAGTGCTGCGCGCAACCGATGATGAAGCCTTGGTGCGCGCGACGTTGGAGTACGCGACGGCGGTTGGCGCCTTCTATGACACGCGCGATCTGAAGGTGAAGAAGGAAGGCGACAGCTGGAAGGTCGAGTGGCCGGTGGCGAAGGAGGCGAACGTTCCGCCGCAAGTCATCCAGGAAAATTATCTGCGCTGGGACGTAATTACGCGCGGAGCGAGCGATGACTGGGGCGCGCAGAATGTCGAAGCGCCGCGCGTGCGCATCGTCTCGATGAACGCGATCCCGCAGCAGAACAACACCATCATCGTGGGCGAGATCGAGAATGAAGACACGGTGCCGGGCTTCGTCTCGGTGGGCGCGACCCTGATCGGCAAGAACGGCGACGTGCTCGGCGAGGAAACCAGCTTCGACAAGATTTCCCACACCCTGCTGCCGAAGGAAATTTCGCCCTTCCGAATCGATTTCCCTAACGTGAAGCTGGCGAACATCAAAAGCGTCCGCATGCAGCCCAACTCAATGCTGGTGCCGGCGTCGGCTGATCCGACGATTGGCGTTCTGCATCAGCGCGTCGAGACCGATTCGCGCGGCCGCCACGTGCTGAAGGGCGAACTGGTGGAGCAGAGCGGCGAGATCGTCAACATCCCGCATGTGCTGGCCACGTACTACGACAACGCCGGCAAGGTGATCTGGGTCTCCGACGGCTATGTCGATCAGGCGCTGCTGCCGCAGACGCCGGTACCGTTCGCGGTTGACCTGAACGACGAGGCGGCGGCGAACGTTCACAACTACCGCGTGACCGTGAACGAGTACATCCTGCGTCGCAAGGACCAGTGAACATGACGAGACTTGTGGCAGAGCGGGCCTTCAGGCCGGTAATGGTAGAGCAGCCCTTCGGGACTGCGTCCATGACATGCTTCGAAGAGTGGCTGCTGCGTCTGCTGTCCGCGACCTCAAACGCCGCAGCCAGGTTTTATGAGAGCGCGAGCGCGGGCCTGAGGGCCCGCTCTACCCGTCTTGGCGAGACCGTTGCGAAGGCGATTGCTGCCTGCGGAGCCGTTCTCTTCCTTGTGTGCTGTCTCGGTATCTACGGCTTTTCCGGCGAGCTGAAGGTTCCCGCGACGGTGCAAGCCGGCGCCGGGCTGAGCATTCCGGCCTCAGGCAGCGGCAATGCCACGCTGTATCTGGTTGGCCCGGGAACGGCCATCAAGCGCACGGTCCAGCTTGGCGGCAACGTTCAGCTAAGCTCCGACGAGCTGCAGAATGCCGGGCGTTATGTCGTCGCGCTCGACAACGACACCGCGACCTTCTTCGTCACCGCGGCCCCGGTTCATTCGATTGCATTTCTGGCGCGGCCCTCGCGCGTGCCGGCCGATACGCCCAACGTGGTCAGCGGCACGGCATTCCTTTTTGATCGTTATCAGAATCTGGTGTTGCAGCCGCAGCCGGTGAAGTTTGAACTCACGGCCAATGGCGAGACCGTCAGCCGCACCGAGACCGCGAAGTACGGCGTCGCCTACACCAAGCTGAACTCCTCCAAAAAAGAAGGGCCGGCGCAGTTCATGGCTTCGAGCGGAAGCGCTTCGGTGCGACGGGTGGTGCAGGAAGTCGCCTCCGATCCTTGCAGCATTCGCATGAGCGCGCAACGGGCGCAGAACGGAATCCTGGTGCGGACGGACCCGATTCGCGATTGTGCCGGCAATCCCGTGCCTGACGGAACCATCGTCACCTTCACCTCCACCGATTCGAAGGGCAAGAGCACCGTCGATGCGCGGATCAAGCGCGGCATCGCCGAGGCACAGCTGCCGGCCTCGCCTGACGCGACGATCTCCGTCGCCTCCGGCGTGGTTGTCGGCAATGAAATCAAGTGGAGGAATGAGTGATGACCTCCGGCTTACGAATTGCGTTCGCGACCGCCTTGACCGCGTTTGCGTTTGCGGCGGCGAACCCGAACTCTGATCATGTGCTGGCTGCCGGCTCGCCGTCGGTTTCGGTGAACGTGTCGCAAGCCGCGCCCCGAGAGGTAGAGGACACGACGGAACGATCGGTGGCGCGCGACTACTCTGCCGCATGGCAGGCTATGGCCGACGCGCTTGAGCAGAATCGCGCGGACCTGCTGGCGGCCAACTTCATCGGCACCGCCGATGAGAAGCTGACGGCCGGGATTGAAGCCCAGCGCAAGAGTGGGCTGCATCAGCACATCGTGGACAAGGGCCACAGTGTGAGCGTCATTTTCTATTCGCAGGAAGGCTCGGCGATGGAGCTGCACGACACGGCGCAACTTGAGCTGCAGGTGCTGGACGGCAACAAGGTCATCCACTCCGAAGATGCGACCGTGCACTATGTCGCGCTGCTGACGGCGGCCGAGAATTCGTGGAAAGTCAGAGTGCTGGAGGCGGTACCGCAGTTCTGAAGGCAGTGGCCAGTTGTCGGTTGTCAGTTGTCAGTTGTCGGTGGCCGCGCTGTGCTATTGCAGAAGCATCTGCACGTTGATGGCACGGCAGCACGAAGCACGAAATTGTCATCCCGAGCGTAGCGAGGGATCTGCTGTCTTCGCTAGTGCCGACAAACAGCTTCCCCGGCCCCGGCGCCCTGGTGATGACAATCTGCTGAACCGCGCCCGGTTCCGAACAACAGAACGCCTCTATTGCCAGCCTATCCGAACAAGCAGCACTCCCCCGGGCGCCCCGATTCCGAACCCAAACAGCGCTTTTGTCGCCCGTGTGACCCGCGACTCTGACCTTTCGCCCGGCAAACCGTCCAATCCTAAGCGCATTTACCGGAACTTTGCAGACTCTACCGGAGAAGGATTTACAAATCGTAATCACCGCAAGAGAGCGGTTACGAGCTAAAATATCTGTAGACTTCAGTGTGAGGCGCGGCATCCAATCGCTGTTGAGTGGCTGGTCCTGAATGATCCTGAAAAATATCCGTGTCTTCACCCTGGGCATGCTTGCAGCCGTATCGACCGCCGGCATCGCTCAGAATCCGCCTACTACCCAGGCGCCGACGATTGTCCTGCAGCCGAGCGCACCGGACCAGAATGCTCCCCAGAAGGCAGCGCCCGAGCCATCGACGGACGCAACTTCCCCGGCCAAAGCCTCCGATACCGCGGCCCAGCATCCCGATAAAGCGGCGGCCTATTATCACTTCATGATGGCGCACATGTACGAGGAGATGGTCTCGATGTACGGCCGCGCCGATTACGCCAACAAGGCCATCGACGAATATCGCGCTGCCATCGATAACGATCCAACTTCGGACTACCTGAACGCCGGACTGGCGGAGTTGTACGCCAAGACGGGGCGCATCCGCGACGCCGTCCTGGAAGCCCAGGACATCCTGAAGCGCGACGGCAACAATCTGGAAGCGCGCCGCCTGTTGGGACAGATTTATCTGCGCTCGCTGGGCGATATGCAATCGGGCACGCAGTCGCAGGAGATCCTGAAGCTGGCCATCGAACAGTACGAGCAGATCGTGAAGCTCGATCCCAAGAGCGTGGAAGATCATCTGCTCCTCGGCCGCCTGTATCGCCTGAACAACGAGCTGCTGAAGTCGGAGAATGAATTCAAGGCGGCGGTAAAGATCCAGCCCGATTCCGAAGAAGCGGTCACGACCCTCGCCTATCTCTACAACGAGGAAGGCGACTCCGGGCACGCGTTGCAGGTGCTGAACACCGTGCCCGAGAAGGCGCGGACCGCGAAGCTGTATTCCGCACTGGGTTACACCTACGAGCAGCAGAAGGATTACAAGCAGGCGGTCGAAGCTTACAAGAAGTCGACCGAACTCGATCCCGACAATCTCGACGCGGTCCGCGGGCTGGCGCAGAACCTGATGAACGATGGCCAGACCGACGCCGCGCAGGAGCAGTACAAAGCCATCGTCGAGGCTGATCCTTCCGACGCGCAAACCTACATGCGCATTGCGGAGATTGATCGCCGCAACGGCAAGTTCGATCAGGCCATGGAAGCGCTGAAGAAGGCGAATGCGGTGGTGCCGGATTCGCTCGAGGTGCAGTACAACATGGCGGTCATCGACGAAGCCCAGGGCAAGTACGATGATGCCATCCAGGTGCTGACCGGGCTCTTGCAGAAAACCGACCACGCTGACGGCGACTTCTCCACGCCGGACAAGAACAATCGCGCGGTGTTTCTGGAGCGGTTAGGGACGATCTATCGCGAGGCGGGACGGTATCAGCTGTCGGTGGAAACCTTCCGCAAGATGCTGGATCTCGGCGACGACAACGCCATCCGCGGATACCAGCAGATCATCGAGACCTATCGCGATAACAAGCAGTGGCAGCAGGCGACCGATGTTGCCGAAGAGGCCGCCAAGAGGTTCCCGAACGATCGCGGACTGCAGATGGTCGCCGCATCGCAGCAGGCTGATATGGGCAACTCCGGCCCGGCCATCGAGCGCGTGAAGGCGATGTTGAAGGGTAACGGGAACCCCGACGATCGCGAGGTCTACATCGCCCTGGCCCAGATGTACAGCCGGGTGAAGGACTGGGACAACGCGGAACAGAACATCAATAAGGCCATCGAGATGTCGACCAAGCCCGACGACAAGGACTACGCCATCTTCGTCGCCGGCTCCATCTACGAGCGCCAGAAGAAGTATGACAAGGCGGAAGAGGCCTTCCACAAGGTGCTGGCTGACGATCCCAAGAACGCGATGGCGCTGAACTATCTGGGATACATGCTGGCGGACCGCGGCACGCGGCTGGATGAAGCGCTGGGCTACATTCGCCGGGCCGTGGCGCTCGATCCGCAGAACGGCGCCTACCTCGACTCGCTGGGCTGGGTCTACTACAAGATGGGCAACTACGATCTGGCGGAAGAGAATTTGCGCCGTGCCTCCGACCGCATGAGCAACGACCCCACCATTCAGGGTCACCTCGGCGAACTCTACGAGAAGACCGGGCGGCTCAAGCTGGCCGCAACCCACTTCCAGCGTTCGCTCGAAGAGTGGAACAAAACCATTCCCGCCGAAATCGATCCGGAGAGCGTCGCCAAGGTCCAGAAGCAGTTGGAGACCGCGCGGGTGAAGCTGGCGAAACAAGGGACAGGCGCCACTCCGGCGAAGCCATAACTCTCTTCCAGTTCACATCCAGGGCGCTGCCAATGCAGCGCCTTTTCTTTTGCCGCAACCCTTACGGGACACTCCGGACCCTGCACCTCGATTGAAATGCACTTCTCTCACTGACAGCGGAATAGATTTCTGTGTAGGGTAAGCCTGATGCAAAACGCACGACCGGCAGTCGACGAGTTGAGCGCCAGAAAAATCGAGCTGGAGGAGCGAATCAAGAGCTACAAAGCCAGGCTCGCGGTCCTCGCGGGGCCGTGCAGCAGGACAACCGTGGGCCGGCAAATCGAAGAATGCGAAATGGAACTGGAGCAGGTGCGCTCAGAGCTGGGAGAAATCTAGTCAGGTTTGCAGCGTCTTTCCCGCCAGCAGTTTCTTGCGCAGATCCTCGATGTAGTGGTCGGTCATGCCGGCAATGTAGTCGCAGACCACGCGTGCCAGCCTCTCGTCCCGAGCGCGATCCTGATAAATGTGTGGCAGCGCGTCGGGATGCGCCATCAGGTAGGCAAATACGTCGGTGATGACCTTCTCGGCAGTTCGTTTCTCCGGCTCCAGCTGCTTGCAATTGTAGAGCGCGGTGTAGAGGAAACTTTTCGCCTCGCGGCGCTCGCTTTCGACTGCCGGGCTGAAGCCGGCCAGCCGCTGGGGATAGTGGCGTAGCTCTTCCAGACTGCCGACACCCGCGTCGCTTACGCGCTTTCGCGTGGTCTCGATCAGGTCGGTCACAAAGCGGTTGAGGACGCGCTTCAGAGCTTCGTTGAACTTCAGCTTGTCCGGCGCGCCGGGATACTTCGCTTCAGCTTCAACGTAGTACCGATCGAAGGTTGGAATCCCCTTGCGAATTTCCGGCAGGCGCAGCAGCTTCGCCTCAAAGCCGTCGTCCAGGTCGGCGGTGCTGTAGGCGATTTCATCGGTCAAATCGATGAGCTGCGATTCCAGCGGAGGCCGCAGATCGAGCAGATACTCCGCCAGCTCGGGATGCTCGGTCGCGTTGTAATCATGCGAGTGCTTGATGATGCCTTCGCGCACTTCGAACGTGAGGTTCAGCCCGCGAAATTCGGCGTAGCGCAGCTCCAGTTCCTCGACCGTGCGCAGCGCCTGCAGGTTGTGGTCGAAGAACTCGCCGTGCTGCCGCATTAATAAATCAAGAGTGCGCTCGCCGGCGTGCCCGAATGGCGGATGCCCCAGGTCATGAACCAGCGCCAGCGCCTCGGCGAGATCCACGTTCAGATCAAGTGCGCCGGCGATGGTGCGCGAAATTTGCGTGACCTCGATGGTATGGGTCAGGCGAGTGCGAAAGTGATCGGAGTAGCGGCGGGTGAAGACCTGCGTCTTGTTTTCCAGGCGGCGAAAGGCGCGAGCGTGAATGACGCGGTCGCGGTCGCGCTGAAATGGATTGCGGTAGGGATGCGGCGGCTCGGGATAGCGGCGCCCGCGCGAATCCTCGACGCGAACGGCGTATGGAGCGAGCATAAGCGCAGTTTAGCAGCGGCGCGCCGCGGATGTCAGTCTGAGTGCACCGGCACCTCTGCCGGCGCGATCTCTTCCACGTCAACCAGCTTGGTGGGATATTTCCCGGTGTAACAAGCGGTGCAAAATCTGCGGTCCTCGCCCTCGCCGACCGCCTTGCGCAAGCCCTCGAGCGAGAGATACGAGAGCGAGTCAGCGCCGATGTACTCGCGAATCTGCTCCACCGATTTATTCGCGGCGATGAGCTGCTCCTTGGAAGGCGTGTCCACGCCGTAGTAGCAGGGCGAAATCGTCGGCGGGCAGGAGATGCGCATGTGTACTTCCTTGGCGCCGGCGTCGCGCACCATGCGGACAATCTTCTTGCTGGTCGTGCCGCGCACGATGGAGTCGTCGATCAGCACCACGCGCTTGCCCGCGAGCACGCTGCGCACCGGATTCAGCTTCAGCTTCACCCCGAAATCGCGCACCCGCTGCTCGGGCTCGATGAAGGTGCGACCGACGTAATGGTTGCGAATCAGTCCGAACTGCAGCGGAATGCCGCTCTCATGCGCAAAGCCCATAGCGGCAGTGACGCCGGAATCGGGCACAGGGACGACGATGTCGGCTTCCACCGGCGACTCGATGGCGAGCTGCCGGCCCATGGCGTCGCGCGACTCCTGCACGGCGCGGCCGAAGACCATGCTGTCGGGACGCGAGAAGTATACGTGCTCGAAGACGCAGCTCGACTGCGGCTGCGCTGCCGAATAGAAGCGCGAGTGCACGCCCTCCGGTCCAACGATGACCAGTTCGCCCGGCTTGACCTCGCGCTCGTAAACCGCGCCAATCAGATCGAAGGCGCAGGTTTCCGAGGCGAAGACGATGGCGTCAGCGCGATGCGCCGCCTGGCCGGGGATGCGTCCCATGACCAGCGGGCGAAAGCCGCGCGGATCGCGGGCGGCGAAGATGCGGTCCGGAGTCAACATCACCAGCGAAAATGCGCCTTCGACGCGGCGCAGGGAATCGGCGATGGCGTCGGGCAGCGTCTGCTCGCGCGAGCGCGCGATCAGGTGCACCAGCACTTCGGTATCGCTGGTGGTCTGAAAGATGGAGCCCTGCTGCTCCAGCGAGTTGTGGATCTCCCCTGCGTTGGTGATGTTGCCGTTGTGCGCCAGCGCGATCTTGCCCTTGCTGCAGTCGACCATGATGGGCTGGGCGTTGAGCAGCGCCGAATCGCCGGTGGTGGAATAGCGGGTGTGGCCGATGGCCAGCGAGCCGGGGACGCGTGCCAGCGCGTCGGCAGTAAAGATATCGGAGACCAGGCCCATCGCCTTGTGCAGGCGAAGCAACTCGCCGTCAGACGCGGCGATGCCCGCCGATTCCTGGCCGCGATGTTGCAGGGCGTACAGGCTGAGATAGGCGAGCTTGGAGGCCTCGGGATGGCCGTAGATGGCCACCACGCCGCATTCTTCATGCAATTTGTCGGAGAAGATTTGCATCGCTCACCTGATCGCTAGTGTTGCCGCCTTCACGCCAGTTCGCTGCACCGCTTGAAATCCAAACGCCGCAGAGGCCGAACCTTTTCATTGCCGGTTGAAATCCAAGCGCCGTCAGAACCCGAAGATTGTCATCACGAACGAAGTGAGGGATCTGCTGTCCTTCCGAGTCACGAAAATCAGATCCCTCGCTGCGCTCGTGATGACAATCCTCCCCTTCACGCTTTCGTCGCTCACTCGATAGCTTCTGCTCGTCACACTTGCCAGCCACGCGCTGAAGCGCCGTGTGCCAATCAACTCTTCTGCAGCGTCTCCGGAACCAGCCGCTCTTCGGTTTCGACATGCAATGCGCGCTGCAGAGCGCCTGCCCACGCGTCCTTCAAATCGGACACCTCTGCCGCGACGGCCGCTTTGCCGTCGAGCGAAATCTCCAACTTACCGGAGATGGTACTACCAATCGGTTGGGCAGAGAGAGAGTTATTCGCCGCTATCTGTTGGATTCTCCCCACATTTTGCGGGTCGCAGGAAATCACGATGCGGCTGGCGTCCTCGCCAAAGAGGGCCAGCTCCGGGGCTGATCCCTGAGCGCTAAGCTCAACTTTCGCGCCGATTCCGTGCGCGAAGCTGCATTCGGCCAAGGTCACCGCCAAGCCGCCTTCGGAGCAATCTTTGGCCGACTCGATCAAACCCTGATCGATCATCTGGACGATGGCTTTTTGCAGAGCGACTTCCTTCTCGAGGTTCAGCGATGGCGGATAGCCCCAAATCTGACCCAGAATTTCCTTGGCATACTCGGAGGAGCCGAACTCGGCTTTTTCATCCGAGGCTTCACCGGTGCCGTCGCCGCTGAGCAGTAGCAGCATGCGTCCGGACTGGCGGAAATTCGGCGTCGCGACCTTGTGCACGTCTTCCAGAATTCCGACGATGCCCATGACCGGAGTCGGGTAAATGCCCTCGCCGAGGGTCTCGTTGTAGAAGCTGACGTTGCCGCCGGTGATCGGGGTCTCGAGCGCCTGGCAGGCCAGGCGAATGCCGTCGATGGTCTCGGAGAATTGCCACATGATGTGTGGCTTTTCGGGATTGCCGAAGTTCAGGCAGTTGGTTGCGGCGATCGGAGTCGCGCCGGTGCAAGCCACGTTGCGCGCTGACTCGGCCACGGCGTGCATCGCGCCCAGCTTGGGATCGAGCCAGCACCAGCGCCCGTTGCCGTCGAGCGCCATCGCCAGGCCGCACGCCGTTCCCTTCACGCGAATCACGCCCGCTTCGAGGCCGGGGCCTTCAACCGTGTTGGTCTGCACCATCGAGTCGTACTGCTCGAAGACCCAGCGCTTGGAGCAGATGTTCGGGCTGGCGAGCAGTCGCCGGAGCTCGCCGGTGAAGTCGGTCTTCTGGCCCAGCGTGAGGTGCGCGGGCATGGTGCGCGAGACCGGCGCGTCCCAACGCTCCAACGGCCGGTGATAGAGTGGCGCGTCGTCGGTGAGCGCCTCGTTGGGAATCTCGGCGACGACCTTGCCGTGCTCCAGCACGCGCATGGTGGGCTGATCGATGACGCGGCCGATGGTGACCGCGTCGAGCCCCCACTTGCGGAAGACCTTGAACACTTCTTCTTCGCGGCCTTTTTCGGCGACCAGCAGCATGCGCTCCTGCGATTCGCTCAGCATGATCTCGTAAGGCGTCATGCCGGTTTCACGCTGCGGAACCAGGTCGAGTTCGATCTCCAGGCCGACACCGCCGCGTCCACCCATCTCGCAGGTGGAGCAGGTGAGGCCCGCCGCGCCCATGTCCTGAATGCCGATGACCGCGCCGGTCTGCATGGCTTCGAGGCAGGCTTCCAGCAGAAGCTTTTCGAGAAACGGATCGCCGACCTGGACGTTCGGGCGCTTCGCTTCGGACTCTTCGCTGAACTCCTCGCTGGCCATGGTAGCGCCGTGAATGCCGTCGCGGCCGGTCTTGGAGCCGACGTAGATCACGGGATTACCCGCGCCCGCCGCCTTGGCGTAGAAGATCTGATCGCGCCGTACCAGCCCTAGCGCGAAGGCATTGACCAGCGGATTGCCGGAGTAGCAGCTCTCGAACTTCACCTCGCCGCCGACATTGGGTACGCCGAAGCAGTTGCCGTACGAAGCGACGCCGCTGACCACGCCTTCCAGCACCGAGTGGTTCTTGTGCAGCGTGGGTTCGTCGATCCCACCGGTGGGTGGCCCAGAGCCTGCCCTGAGCTTGCCGAAGGGTTCGCCCGTCGTTTGGGCTAACCCGGGCTGGGTGATTGGCCCGAAGCGCAGCGAATCCATCACCGCAACCGGCCGCGCGCCCATGGTGAAGATGTCGCGCAGGATGCCGCCGACGCCGGTGGCCGCGCCCTGGAATGGCTCGATGAACGATGGATGGTTGTGCGACTCGATTTTGAAGGCGCAGGCCCAGCCGTCGCCGATGTCGATGATGCCGGCGTTCTCGCCGGGGCCTTGCACCACGCGCCGGCTATGCGTGGGCAAGCGCTTCAGGTGCACGCGCGACGATTTGTAGGAGCAGTGCTCGCTCCACATCACGCTGAAGATGCCAAGCTCGGTGAACGTGGGCTCGCGCCCCAGGGCCTTCAGCAGGCGCTTGTATTCCTCGGCAGAGATGCCGTGGTCGCGCAAGACTTCGGGAGTGATTTTGGGTTCTTCGGCGGGACTGGGAGCGCTTTTAACCTGGTTCATGACGGGAAGGAACTTCTATTGTCGCATGCGGCAGCCCGGGCGCAACCAAGTAATTAAAAGGGTGATGCAGTTCAATGCGGCCTCTCGGAAGGTCGCATCCCGTCTCAATCCGTGACATGATGCCTGCATGCGTTTGCTTATTTTCCTGTTGGTGTTCTCGATTTGCTTCTTGGGAGCTCAACAGCATTCCTGCACGCAGAATCAGGCGCAGCGCGCAGAGGCAGAGGCTGTTATGCTGCGCAGTTGGGATGCTCTGTACAGGTCGTATAAGACGTATGGACACTGTGACGACGGTGCTATTGCAGAGGGCTACAGCGAGTCTGTCGCTCGTATTTTGGTCGATCACTGGGACACTCTTCCTACGCTAGCCGATCTTGCCGAGAAGGATGAATTCCGTCGTTTTGTGATCCGACATGTCGACTCCACGCTTGACCTAAACGACCTGAAGAAGATCAGAAAGAATGCAAAGACGCGCTGTCCTTCAGGCTTGGGACCCTTCTGCGCTGATCTGATAAAGAACACAGATATTGCCATCCAAGAAGACGCTCGGCTGGGCATCAAATGAGAGCCATGCTGAGAAACTGGCCTAAGATAGGCCGCGCCTACGGCGCTCGATGCTTGGAACACAACTACATCTCACCGACGTGAGCCAGCACGTTTTGAGCGTTCGGCCTTCCCTCTCTCCCACGGAACACCCTTTTCCTTGCGGCGCGACTCGGAGATCAAGCCGTCCCAGAAGTCCTCCCAGAGCGAACCGTACTTCTTAAGATCAATCTGGACGGCGACCTTGTGGCCCTTTTCGTCAACGACATATTGAATGCCATTCACGCTCTTCACCTGACTCTATTTTCGCAGGTGGGCCTCTGGAGCCGTAGCCGCCGCCAGCCAGCCTTCCAGTTCGTGCAGCGCTCGTTCGCAGACCATCGCGTGACGCTGCTTCTTGTCGCGGATACGACGGCGGGTCTCGTCGTCCAGCGGCTGTAGAAGATCGAAGGTGATGTTCGCCGGCTGAAAGTGCTTGGCCTCGGCGTGGCAGATGTAGTTCACCAGCGCGCCGAATGCTGTGGCTCGAGGCGGCGCGACCGGCTCGACACCGTTCGCCATGGCGGCCGCATGAAAGCCTGCGAGTAAACCCGTCGCTATCGATTCGACGTAGCCTTCGACTCCGGAAATCTGGCCGGCGAAAAGCACATTCGGATGCTGCTTCATCTGCAGGCTCTCGCCCAGCAGAGTCGGGCTGTTGATGTAGGTATTGCGATGGATTTGCCCGAAGCGCAGGAACTTCGCGTTCTCCAGGCCGGGGATGAGGCGCAGCACGCGCGCCTGCTCGCCGAATTTGAGGTGGTTCTGGAAGCCGACCAGGTTGTGAGAATCGGCCCGCAGGTTCTCCTGGCGCAGTTGCACCACGGCGTACGGCATCTGCCCGGTGCGTGGATCGCGCAGGCCGACCGGCTTCATCGGCCCGAAGCGCAGGGTGTCGCGTCCGCGGCGCGCGATCTCCTCAATCGGCAGGCAGCTCTCGAAATAATTGAGCTTTTCCCAGTCTTTCTCTTCGACCGATTGCGCCTCCAGCAAGGCATCGAGGAAGCAGTCGTATTCTTCCCGCGTCATCGGACAATTGATGTAGTCAGCGCTGCCCTTGTCGTAGCGCGCGGCCAGGTAGACGCGCGACATCTCGATGGAGTCAGCTTCGACGATGGGGCTGATCGAATCGTAGAAAAAAAGCTGTTCGCTGCCGGTGAGGCGCAGGATCTCGCGTGAGAGCGCATCCGAGGTCAGGGGTCCGGTCGCGATGATGGAGATGCCGTCGTTCTCCTGGATGGCCGCCGCTTCCTGGCGCACGATTTCGATTAGCGGCTCGGCCTCGATGGCCGTCGTTACAGCTTCGGCAAACTTCTCGCGATCGACCGCCAGCGCATGGCCGGCAGGCACGGCCGTTTGCCGCGCAATTTCCATCAGCAGCGATCCGGCGCGGCGCATCTCTTCCTTCAGCAGCCAGGGCGCGGTGTTTTCAGTATCGGATTTCAGCGAATTCGAGCAGACCAGCTCGGCAAAATTTCCGGTCTGATGCGCGGGAGTCGGCCGCTCGGGCCGCATCTCGAACAGCTGCACGGCGACGCCGCGGCGGGCGCATTGCCAGGCGGCTTCCGAGCCGGCAAGTCCGGCGCCGATGATGCGAATGGGCGGGTTCACAAAACTTCAGCAACTTTGCTTGAGGTTCCTTCTCTATACTAGAACGGTTTCGAAAAGTGGTCGCACTTTGGAAGCGGCTACTTCAGGGTGCCGTCGGCTAAAGCCGACTCTGGAACAAGAACAAACAGCTTGGACGCTGGCCTGAAGGCCAGCTCTACCCGAACGATGCCCAAGAGGTGGTTCATGGCAAGACTCCCGTACATCGAAATGGAAAACGCGCCTCCCGAGGTGCGCGAAATTTACGAGAAGGTGTTGGGCGGCAAGCCGGGCAGCGTATTCAAGCTGCTGGCGCACCGGCCTGAGATATTGAAGACCTTCCTTCCGTTCTACGGCAGCGTTGGCCGCGCGCTCCCGCGCCGGCTCTACGAGATGGTGTACATCCGCGTTTCCGCGCTCAACGGCTGCAATTATTGACTGCAGCACCATATCGCTTCGTCGAAGCGAGTAGGTTTGACTACCCGAGATTGGCAGGACTTGAAAGCCGGCAGCTACGGCCGGTTCAGCGCGGATGAGCAGGCCGCTTTGAATTTCGCCGACAAGCTGACGCGCGACCTCGCACAAATCAACGATGCGGATATACAGGCGTTGAAGCAGCACTTCAAGGACGATCAGATTCTCGATCTCGACATGCTGGTGGGGCTGGTCAATCTGACGAACCGGCTGACCGATCCCATGGGCGCCGACCTGGAGTCGCCGCCGGAAAAGATTTGACATGTCTTCGTGCTCATTCAGAGGAGAAAGTATGAGGAAGTTTCTTCTGGCATTGCTGGTTGCTTTTTCAATCAGCGCCGGCTTTGCCGCCGACAAGTCGGAATCGATGCCCACGCCGAAGATCAAAGTCGGCGACACCGCGCCCGACTTCACGCTGGAAGACCAGAACGGCAACAAAGTTTCGCTGCATGATTTCCGCGGCAAGAAAAATGTCGCGCTGGCGTTTTACATTTTCGCTTTCACCGGTGGCTGACAGAAGCAGATGCAGGCGCTCCAGCAGAACCTGAGCAAGCTGGAAGCCACCGACACCCAGGTCCTGGGTGTAAGCATGGATTCTCCCTTCTCCAACAAAGCCTGGGCGGAGCAGATCGGCGTCACCTTCCCGCTGCTGAGCGACTGGGGCGGCGACGTGACCAGGGAATACGGTCTCTACAATCCCAAATACAAGGCCGCGCGGCGAGTGAACTACCTGATTGACAAGGACGGCAAAGTGATCGAGATGCAATTGGACTCCGACGCCATCGACCCGACCAAAGTCGTGGACGCCTGCCAGGCGAGAAAGCTGAACCGCTAGGGAAGGATGTGTTTACAATAGGCAGCACTCGCAGGTCACGCTGGCCGATAGCGAACTGCATCTCGGCTCCTGATCAACTCCATCCCTGAAAGGAGCGCGCATGTCACAGCAATCGCCAACTCTTAATTCGGCAATCAGGCCAATTTTCAATTTTGCTATCGGGGTGAGAGGCGCGGCCGCGCTGGCGATGATTCTTGCGCTGGCGGTTGTCCTCACGCCATCGGCGCAGGCCCAGACGCTCAATCTCATCCATCGCTTCACCAATGTGGACGGCGCGCATCCCTACGCGGGGTTGACCAGCGACGCGCAAGGCAGGCTGTACGGGACCACCGCCGCCGGCGGTACCAATAATCTCGGCACGGTGTTCCGGCTCACTCCTGTCGGGCCGGGCTGGGTGCAGGATGTTCTCTATGTGTTCCGCGGCGGCACCGACGGCGGTGTGCCCGTGGCGCGCGTGGTCTTCGGGCCCGACGGCACGCTGTACGGAACGACCACTGAGGGAGGAGATCCCAACTGCGATCGGCCGACCACTTGCGGAGTGGTGTTCAGGCTCCAGCCTCCGCCGACCGCCTGCAAGACGCCGCTTTGTCCGTGGACAGAAACCGTCATTCACAATTTTGAGGGCACACTGGGCGGCCACGACGGACAGACACCGATGAGCGAAGTCTCCTTCGACAGCGCCGGCAACATCTACGGCACCACGACGCAAGGCGGCCAATACAACTACGGCATGGCGTACAAGCTGACCAGAACAAGCGGCGGCTGGACGGAAACCAATCTCCACTCGTTCACGATCTATGAGCAATACCCATACTCCGGCCTAACCATCGATGCCCACGGCAATCTCTATGGGACGACGGCCGTGGCTTACCCGAATTACGGCGAGGTCTACGAGTTGAGTCCGTCCGGCGGCGGCTGGACGGAGCAGGTCATTCATACCTTCGACGAGGATGATGACGGCGGTTATCCGTATGCCGGAGTTATCTTGGACGCTGCCGGCAACCTGTACGGCGTGACGAGTTCCGGAGGCGCTAACAACGGTGGGACGGCTTTCGAGCTGTCGCCCGCGAATGGAGGCTGGTCGTTTTCGCTGCTGTTCAGTTTTTCGGGGGAGTGTTGTGACGGTGGGCCGCTCGCCAATCTGGTCTTCGATTCCAGCGGCAATCTTTACGGCACCACCTTTGCCGAAGGCGCCGACCAGCTGGGCTCCGTGTTCGAGCTTAGTCCCGGCGCCGGAGGCTGGACCTACACCTCGCTATACGATTTCAGCGATCAGTACACGGCGGCCAATCCCATGAGCAACGTGGTGTTCGATAGTAGCGGGAATCTTTACGGTACGACTTTGAATGGCGGTGCCCCGTATTATTGCGCGTACGGTTGCGGAACGGTTTGGCAGCTCAGCGGGCAGTGAGTGGGACGCGACCTCATCAATGGTTGCGCCCGCCTCGAGATTTCCGAGGACGGCAGACACCGGCATGCGGCAAGCAACCGCATTGAGAAACATAAGGCGCCTATCCTGCCTTCATCTTCCACAGCATCTGGCGCAGCATGCCCAGCCAGAGCTCGGCGTCTTTCGACGACAGATTCAGGCGGCGAACCATGCGGCGCACGCGCTCCTCAGTTGAGCTCACGGAAATGGGATTGACGTAGCCGCTGAGGTGCAGCGCCTCGAGCAGCACAGCCGAGATGCGTTCGACTTCGCCGGCGTTGGCGCGCGTGCCGGTTCCTTCAGCTGCGTTCTTCTTGCCGGTGCGCTGGCCGGGCTCTCTCGCGGCGACCTTCGTCTGCCTCGGATCGCGCACCAGTTCATACAGGCAGACGGCGACCGCCTGGCCGAGATTCATCGAGATGTGCTGCTCGCGCGTCGGAATGCGCATGAGCCAATGGCAATGGCTGAGGTCGTCGTTGGAGAGACCGGTTTTCTCGGTGCCGAAGAGCAGCGCGACCAGGCCACGCGCGAGTTCCTTGCGAATGAGTCTCGCGCCCGTCTCCAGGCGATGCAGCGGATGCTGCAGTTCGCGATGACGCACGGCGGTGGTGCCGACCACGAGCGTGCAATCGGCGATGGCCTCAGCGACCGAGTGAAATTCTTCGGCATGGGCCAGCAGCGGCGCAGCTCCGACCGCGGAACGCGCCTCGCGAAAGGCCACATCGTAGGGATTGACGACGCGCAGGTGGAGAAAGCCGAAGTTGCTCATGGCGCGCGCAGCCGCGCCGATGTTCAGCGGATTGCTCGTGCCCACCAGCACCACGCGAAGACGATCAGCGCGCTCCAGCATCGGCAAGGAGTGTAGCAAGGAGCGCGACGAGCAGGGCGGCGCTTCAGTGTCGCGTCGCCGCAACGTACTTGGGTGAGAAGCTCATCAGGGCGACATTCTGTCTGTCGTCTTGTCGTCAGCTGAAGCGGACTTCGATCCGAATGAGGCGGCCGGGACGCAGAGGCCTGGAGGTGTGCTCTATTCCGGGCCGGGGAGCGGCGGCCCGGGCTCGTTGCGGTGTGAGCGCAGTGTGGAGCTGGCCCTGGTTCCAAAAAGGAACCGTTGTCGAAAGTAGTACAACTGCGATTGCGATTTCAAGTGTATTTTTTACATGTCAATACTGAGAAATGCAACACTAAGCTGTAATGTCATGAAAACGAAAGAGATAAATCTTGTCGCAAAACCGAACAAATCCCTGCTGATTGTGCTATATTGAGATTTAGAGTTGAAGAACGGGAACGGCTCTACCTCAGGCCTTCTCAAGCGACCCAGCCATCGGCTGGGTTTTCGTGTTTTGGGGAAGAGTCGTTCGCCACAGGCAATTCGCAACTGCGATGGAGATTACAGAGCCCCGGCTCGCCAGCCGGGGTTTCGCTTTCAGCCGCCGGGCGCGTCACTGCCGGACGCCGATTGACCGTAAGGTTCGGCGCGCAGAAGGATGCGCTCGGGGGCTGATTTTTGTTCTCTTGCGACCGGCGGCCTCTGCGCCGGTTCGGCGAACAAAATCCTGTGTCGCCGCCGTCCGGCGATGCTACTATCCGGGCGCCGCCGCTCGTCCAGCTGCTCTGGCCGATAGCGCGGCGGTGTCCATCGGAGGGAACGAGTATGGCAACGCTGCAGGACATCGTCATCCAGCTGCGGAGACTGAAGCAAACCGGCTTCGATCAGTTGTTATCGCAGCAGGCCGCAGCTCACGGCTTTGAGCCGTCGTTTTTCTTTGCCATCGCCAGCCGGGAAACCAACTGCGTGAATGAACTCGGCGACGTGCGGCCGGATGGAGCGCACGGCGTGGGCATTGTGCAGATCGACGTTCAATACCCGCTTGCGCGGCAGGCGCGCGACAGCGGAACCTGGCAGCACAGTCCGGCGACGCTGGTTGCCTTCGGCGCGCAGTTGCTGGCCGATAACATTCGCCAGGCGCAGCAGGCGTTGCCGTCGCACAACAGCGAGCAGCAGCTCAAGGTCGCGGCCGCGGGTTACAACTGCGGGATGACGCGGGCGATCGCCGCGGCGAAAAACGGTCAGGACAGCGACGCGCACACGACAGGCGCAAATTATGGAGCTGACGTGATGGCGCGGAAGGTGCTGTTTGAGCAGCTGATGGCACAGGCCGCGGCGGCGGGCGCCGGATCGTAGCTCCGGGTCGTTACCGAGGGCCCGAAAAAAATTAGAACGCTTAGGCTGCCCGGCAAGTTTCGCGCTGGGCCATTTTTTGCCGTTCGCCGCCGCGGTTTCGCGACGGCGGACTTGTAAGAACCCTGCACAAATCGTTCCCAACCGGAACGACTATCTCTGATTGGACAAGGACAATAACATGGCACTTTTCAAGAGCTCTCCTGCAGGGGGCAAGAAGCAGACGCCAATGCCCGGACCGAACAGCGCGGCGCACAAGAAGCTGGTGGCGGCGCAAAAGAGTGCGAAGGCCGCACTCGCCAAACAAGCTTCAAACAAGCCCGGAAGCAAGAAGCGTCCAGGCAGCGCGTTCTCCTCACTGAAGTCGCGCCAGGTGCTGGTGGAGCGCATCAGGCGCGCGATTTGGGCCTCTTTCAGGGAAATCAACCAATCGATCATCAAGCTGGCCAAGGCGGGTAACTGCACCGCGGCCAGGACGCTGTTCGACTTCGCGGGAGTCTATTCGCTGCCGGCCGTCGATGATGACGACGCGAAAGCGAACGCAACGCCGGTCCCCACGGCGCCTGCAGCCGCCGAGGAGAACGGGGAATGTGATCCGGTAAGGGCGCTGTTCCGCAGCATCGGGCTTGATCCGGAGGGAGAGCCCGAACCAGCCACTCAAGGCCTGTAGAATAAAAGCTGGCGAGCAAGATCGCCTGCGATGCTTGCGCGCGCGAATCGAGTGGCCGCTGATGCGGCAGTTGACGGCGGCGGCCGGGGTGTTCGACAAACAGTCACCTCGGCCGCGCTGGAATCAGCCGCCAGCATCGCGGCGAAGTAGTGGAATAAGGAAAAATCAGCGCATGGATATGACCTGGGTGATGCCGCGCCTCGCGGTGGGCGGCGGAATTTGGAATGAGGAGAAAATGATCGAGGTGGTCCGCGCCGGCGTCACCCACATCATCGACATGCAGATCGAGTTTGACGACACGCGCCTGGCCGAGCCTTACGGCGTGCGGGTGTTGTGGAATCCGACCGACGACGATTTTCGTTCCAAGCCGCCGGAGCTTTTTCAGCGAGGCGTGGAGTTTGCGCTGGAAGCGCTGGACGACGCCGAGTCGCGGCTCTTCATCCACTGCGCGGCGGGGGTGCATCGCGCGCCCATGATGACGCTGGCGGTGCTTCGCGCTATGGGCTTCAGCCTGCAAGACGGCATGGACATGATCCAGTCGCGGCGCGAGGTCGTGGATTTTGCCGACGTCTACGTGCAAAGCGTGGAGGAGTTCATGCGCAGCTACCAGGGCGCCGGACAGGCGAGGAAATGACCGCCCTTTGCTCTTCGCCGTTCGCTGTTCGCCCAAGCGGTAGTTGGGCAAATAATGCAATGGCAATGGACGGAGACGAAGTCACGGTGCGCTAGCACTTCTGGCGAGAAGCGAATAGCGAGTCGCAAATAACCGCAATTCTATGCGAAACAATCGGAGGCATACGTTATGCCGAACACACACCGCCTGTCAGGGCGGTTTTTTTCTGTCCTGATTTCTCTTGTCTTCGCGCTGGTGCTGCCGCGCATGGGCTTCGCGTCAGGTCCTACATTGTGTCAGATCAGCGACACGGTGTACCGCGCCGACGGAACGCCCGCGCAGGGGGACGTCGTGATTCTGTGGCCGGCGTTCACTACCGCCGATGGCTATCCTGTCGCCGCCGGCGATCTGACAGTGCAGCTCGGCTCGCAGGGACAGTTCAACGCCAGCCTTGCGCCCAACGCGGGAGCGATGCCGGCTGGTAGCTACTATCGCGTGACCTACAAACTGAACGACGGATCCACGGCGCAGGAGTATTGGGTAGTACCGGCGACGCCGACCACAACCATCGCGGCGATCCGCAGCACGCTGGCGCCGGCGAACGTGGCGGCGCAGTTCCTGACGCGCGCCTGGGCCGACGCGCACTATCTGGACCTGACCGACGCGCAGGCGGTGGCCGGGGTGAAGACATTCAGTAGTTCGCCTTCGGTGCCGACGCCGCAGAACGCGAATGACGCCGCTAACAAGGCCTATGTCGATGCCAACGCGGGAGGCGGAGTGAATCTCTCGTCGCCGCCGCCGATCGGCAACGTGACGCCGAATAGCGGCAATTTCACCACGCTGTCGGTGCAGACGACGAACGGCATTCCGAATCCTTCAAAGTTTCCGCAGAGCGATCCCTGCGCGCAGATCAACGCCGCCATTGGGGCCCTGCCTGCGGCGGGCGGCACGATTGACGCGCGCGGCTTCGCGCCCGGACAAACCTGCAACTCTACGCTGACCGCGAATAAGCCGGTCGTGATTCTGTTCGGCGCGGGCGTGTGGACGTTCAATGGCAATCCGGGGATCAGCGTGACCGCGCCCAATGTGGTGCTGGAGTGTCCGTCGTCTTCGGTCTTTGCCGGCGCGATCACCACGCTGAATTCGGGCACGGCTGCGCCGCTGATCGCTAACTTCGCCGATGCCGAAGCGAACGGTGGCAACTATCACACTGCCGACGGAACGCAGGTGCTGGACTGCGCACTCAACGGCAACAACGTCGGAACCTTTGGCATCTTTGCGCCCGCTGTCTACACCATGAAGGTTCGCGGCGTGCACGCGACCGGTTTTAGCGGAGCCAACATTCTGGCCCTCGGCGCGCAGAACGATCTGTACAACACGATCTCCGACGGGAGCGGCGGCGACGGTATTGTCTGGGGCGGCGACAGCCATGTCTCCGGCCTGTCTCAGTCCAACGGTAACGCCGCCGACGGCTGGCACATCATTTCCAGCGGCAACGTTTTCGACGGGCCTACGGCCTATCAGAACAATCTTTACGGAATGCACTTCGACGGCAATTTGGGCGGCGATTGGGTCGCCAACCGTAGCTATCTGGAGCCGAAGATCATCCAGCCGACGGCCAACAATCCCGGCGCCTATGCCTATTACACGCAGAAGGTGGGGATCACAGCGGCCACCCGGCCGCAGCCGTTCTGCCAGAACGTCGGCTGCACCACGCGTGACGGCACGGTCATGTGGATCAACATCGGCAACGCCCTGCTCTACGGCCAAAGCTATGGGGAGTTCCACATCAGCGCCGAGTACATTCATGATCCCGGCGTGGCCGATTCCAACCACGGCAATAATGCCGGCGACTGGGACGAAATCCTGGTGGAAGGCACAAACACGAATTGGGCCACGCAGATTTTCCTGCTCGGGGCCGGTCCTGACCAGGACGCCGCTCCCACCTATCCGGTGCACGGTGCGCACCTGAGATACGTCAGCGATGTCACCATCAAGAGCATGCAGTGGGAGGGCGGAGCCTGGAATGCGCAGGCCGATCTGGGCGGGCTGATGCTGGATAACACCGACCAGGTCGAGGTCGACGATTTGAATTGCTGGCTGTCGTATGGTCCGTGCTTGTCGCTGGTGAACAGCGGAGAGGTCATGGTTTCCAAGCTGGTGTCGCTGACCGGGGGAAGCGCCGGCAGCCCGCCTTCGTACGTCGCGCAAATCGATAGCGGTTCGCATATCGTGCTGCTGGACGGAGTAGAAGCTGACGACACCCGTACTCCCGGATTTCAGTACGGCATCAGCAACGCCGGGTCCCACGTTGTGGTAAAGAATGAGAGGTATGGCAATGTGGTAGCCGGCGACAGCGGCGTCTCCAATTACGAAGCTATCAGCAATGCCGACAGCCTGTTCTATGGCGTGCCATCAGGGTCGGAATACCGCTGGGCCATCGGCGCCGCACCGATGCTGGATCTGAATTCAGGCGGGTTGGAGTGGTATTCATCTTCGGGTAGCACGGTTGCGGTGGCGGCGCCGGCGAGCGGCTTCACCAGCTATCAGATGACCTGGCCGGCGAATCCGGGCAGTGCGGGACAATGTCTGACATCGTCAGGGGGCGGCACGTCGCCGATGACCTGGGCCGCGTGCAGTAGTGTTTCGCTCGGCGCTCCTCCGCCGATTGGAAATGTCACGCCTAACACGGTGAATGCAACGACCTTGAGTTACCAGAACGTTCCCGGAGTCGAGTTTCTGGTCAGCCGCTACGGCAGCATTCAGGCGGCGATCAATGCGGCCACAAACAACGGCAACGTGCTGGGGGCAGTGGTCGACGATCGTACCGCGCCGTATACCGGACCGGGCTTCAATATTCCGGACTCTGTCATTGTCAGACTTGCGCCGACGACCTACGCCATCAACAGCACGGTCACGTTTAACAACGGAAATAACAACGTGACGGCTGGAATTATTGTGCAGCCGGGCGGGCGCTTACTCGGTGCGGGAACGTCGACGAATCATGGAACCATTCTTCAGCCGGCGAATGGGCTGAATGCCGACCTGATCGCCACCTCGACGGTGGGAACGGGAACGACGAATCCGCAGTGGTGGCACTGGGGGGAGATCGGCTATCTGCGCATCGTCGGTAACGGAGCGAACCAGACCGCGGGCGATTGCCTGAAGGTCGAGAACATGGGCGAAGTGGCGAGTGTTCACGACATCGAGCTCTCCGCCTGCTACAACCACAATTTTGAGGACATCGGCGCTGCTGCCACAGAGTCAGACATCCGGAATATCACCAGCAATCGAGCGGTGACGGGTTCGGGGGTGGCGTTCACGAATCTGGCCGGAGTAGCGGTGCTGAACGGCATCAGCGGCGACTGCAACCAGACGTCGCTGATTGCCGCCAATTTCAACGCGGCGGGTACGCTGACGATTCACGGGTTGAAGGCTGAGGCGGAGAGCACGATCTGCAATCCCCAAGTGCAGGACCCGGTGATCCTGGCCAGCACCACGGCCGACAATGCTCTGTCCTCCATCAAGGTCGATGGCGGGTACGCCTTCGGCACCACGCAGCAGAACTTCGTGAAGAGCACCGGGCCGGGAACGATCCAGTTCGAGATGGAGAACTTCTATCTCCTCGGTTACGTCAACATCCTGAACGACACGGTACGCGGCCAGGTGATGGCGAACGCAGCCACGGCGAGCAAGCAGCCGGTGTTCTATCTGAGCAACGGAATCGTCTTCGGCAACCAGGCGTTCACGTTCCAGCCGAACACTTTCATGCAGGGCAATCCCAACGGCACGCCGACGGAGATGCTGGGCGCGGGCAGCGACAGCTCGACCGATATCGCCGCCATCGGCAATGGCGACGATGCCAAGTATTTCACCGGCGGAGTGAAGTTCGGGACCTTCAACCGCACGATGTTCGGGCAGACGCCGGAGTACCAGGCGCGCATGGGCTGGCGCTGGACGAATCCCGGCTACGACACGAACACCTGGACGTTCATTCCCATCTGGGCAACAGGTGACAGCAGCGTGCGCTGGATCGGCGATCCCAACGTGCGGTGGCCGGAGATGTACGCGAGCGATGTGAATTCGACGACGGCGACGATCGGCACGCTGAACGTCACGTCGTGCATTGGATGCAACGGCTCGGGTTCGCCGAGCGGCGCGGCCGGCGGTGATCTGGGTGGGACGTACCCGAATCCGACGGTGGCAAAGATCAACGGACAAACGCCGGCAACAGTTGCAACATCCGGCAGCTATAACGATCTGGCAAACAAGCCGGCGATTCCGACCAGCGCAAACTGGCCGAACGCCGGCGCATGTTCGTCGGGTCAATACCAGACGGCATCCACGAACGGCGCCGCGCCCACCTGCGGGCAGGTGCAGTACTCGCAGCTTGGCGGAACCATGCCGGCATCGCATGTGCTGAGCGGATCGATGCAAGGGCCACCGCAGCGGTCAGCGGAACGGGCTCGACGGTGGCGCTCTATAACTATCCGATTGCGGCGGGAACGTTCTCGGCCGGCATGGGCGTGAAGTGCTTCGCCCGCTTCCGGCACACGACGGGCACTGCGGCGGTCACAATCGCGTGGAAGCTGGGGAGCACGACTTACACCTATCCCTCGACCTACACCACAGGCACGACCGGTGCGGACGCATCGATCGAGATCTTCACCTTCTCGTCCTTAACCTCGGAGACGGTGAACATCCCATGGGCGTCGTTCGGCGGCACCACGGAGTCACCTTACACCGGCAACACCTGGTCGGAAAACCTGAACAACGCGGACACGATTGCACTGCAGTTCAGCGTGGCGAACACGGACAAGCTGACAGGCGATAGTTTCTGGTGCTCGACGATTCAGTAGCCAACTTTAAAACCACGGACATAGCCATGTCGACGAAACGCAAGAAATCGCGCAGGAAAACTGCGCTCCAAAAGGGCGCGCGCGGAAAGGCCCTGCAGGCGACGGGCGGGAACAACCATCGGACTCCGCTTAACGCGGGGCGGGAAGGGCATCCGCAAGAAGAGTTGAGCGCCGGGCAATCTGAAGTCGATGCGCAGGAGAAAGCGTTGGCGTCGCTCAAGGGATGCGGAGGACGGCTGGAAGCGAAGCCCGATCCAACGCAACGCATTGGTAAACCAGGTCAGCGGCGCGAGCCTATCGACGTTCGCGAGTACCTGATTTGGAGGCTGCTGAGTATTCGCGGCAAGAACGGCCGCCTGGGACAGCTGATGCTGAACCGGGCGCAGCAGGAGCTGGAGCGCAGTAGCACGAAGCGGAACATCGTGCTAAAAGCGCGACAGCTGGGAGTGACCACGTATGTTGCCGCGCGCTTCTTCATCAATACGATTACGCGCGAAGGCACACTGAGCGTGCAGGTGGCGCACGATCAGCGCTCGGCGGAGGAGATCTTCCGCATCGTGCATCGATTCCTGGAGAACCTGCCGGAGTCGCTGCGCCAGGGCGCGCTGGTGACCTCGCGCGCCAACGTCCGCCAGATTGTGTTTCCCGGACTCGACAGCGAGTATCGCGTGGAAACCGCGGCGGATGACTCGGTCCAGACAGCATGGGAGGGCCAGTACAAGATTGTTAGCGATTTTCTGACGGTCGAGGATGTGGTCCCTGGTGACGCGGTGCTGGTGGCCGCGCCGTCGCGTGGGGCGAACTTCAGCGCGGTCGTGCGAAAGGTTGACCTGACGGTGGTCTCGTTGGTCAACGACCGCTCGCATTACGACATAACATTTGCCAACGATGCGGCTCAGCCCATGGCATTAAAGTTCGAGGCAATCGTCCTGCCCGCGCCCGTAACGACAATCTACACCGCGGGAACACCATCGTCCTCGTTGTACATCGCTTCGCTGACCGGGGCGCAGATCACGAACGTGATCGCCTCGCAAATTACGATTGACGCAGGCATGGCACCGCTGCCAGGTGGCGGCATCGAAGTGCGACGCAGCGACGGTGGCTGGGGGCCGGGCGATGGCGGCAATCTTGCCGGGCGCTTCACCACCGAAAGCTTTACTTTGCCACGACTGTCGAAGGCTCAGAGCTACTATTTGCGGCAATACGACGGATCGTCGCCGGCCAAATACTCGCGCTATTCGGCGCTGTTGTACGCAGACTACCCGATGTGAGCACATGGGCAGTCCGATCTGCACCGTTGCAGAATTCGAGCGACAGGTACGGGCCGACCTGGCAACGCCAAAGACGCGAGGTAGGTGTCAGAAATCGAGTTATAAGTGAACGTTCGTTCGGACAACTGAGAGGAGATTGGAGCAATCTCCTGCCGGGATCATCGCCCGGCGCGGCGGCAATCGGCACTGCTCGCTGAGCGCGTGAGAGGCCGGCGGGTTAGTGCTGTCTCGCTTTAGGACGCGGGCCGGCGCCGGTGACTCGGAAGCGCTCCACCACTGCCTGCTGCATGTCCTCCTTCTTGAGTTCGGTCAGCATCTCGGGCTCAATAGCGGGAGCGGCCGGATTTTCGGCGATCACTACATTCTTGTCCTGCATTCGTCCTCCATGTTTGTTAGTCAAGCGTTCTGGTCTCGCGGAGCGTCAGCACCGGGCAGGGCGATTCGCGCACGATTTCGTAGGCGTGAGGAATCGCCAAACGGTCGAGTACGCCGCCGTAGCGCCGCACTCCCATCACCAGCAGATCAGCGGCTTGCTTTCTGGCCACTTCCACGATCTTCTGCGTGACACGTCCCACTTCAACGCAGACGGTGCAATGTAAGCCCTGGTTCTCGCCTCCCAGCATCTCCCTCAATCGGGTCTCAGCTTCGCGCTCAGCAGCAGCACGATCGGCAACATGCGACAACGTTTTCGGGTCGAGCACATGCACTAATGTGAGATGGGACTTGTGCTGATGCGCCAGTCCGGCGGCGAACTGAACTGCGCGAAGCGAAGCCGGCGTAAAGGAGGCGGCAACCAGGATCGATTGTGGATCGCCGGTAGCGGCGGTGCGGCACACAGCCGGTCCGAGAGTGAGCACCGGAACCGGTGAGTGACGATAAACGCGTTCGGCTACGGAGCCCAGCAGCGCCTTCGGCAGGGCGCTCCGCCCATGCGTCCCCATTATGATCAAGTCGATTTCCTTCTGGCGGGCGAAGTTCAGGATTGCGTCCGCAACCTCGCCATCAAGCAGGAAGAGGTGGTAATTGTCGTAAGGAATCTCGCCGTACGTCCGCCTGACCTCGCTTTCCAGGTCTTCCAGGTCGCGGCGCGCGGCGTCTCTGGCGGCGACGTACGCCTCAGGTCCGGCCAGCAGGTAAGGGTCGTTGGGAAGAACAAAAACGATGTGGGCGGTAGCATGGTAAGCCTTGCTGAGCTGCAATCCGAGGTGGAAGGCAGCGCTGGAGCAGCGGGAAAAGTCCGTCGCGATGAGCACGTTGCGAATGCTCACTCCGATGGGTGTGAGCTGAGCTGTGGCCATAGTGCGACCCTTCTCCCCAGAACGCTGGGGCGGTTACGAAAGCCCGATGGCCGGCGCAGGGGATGCGGCGCCCGGCTTTCGACATCACTACTCTTCTTGTAACGCTGACTGACCAGAAAGGCTGTGACGTGGGTCAAAAACAGATGTGACGGATGAGTGTTTCGGGAACTGGCATTCGGCAGTCGGCAGTCGGCACTCAGCAGTCGGCATTCGGCAGTCAGCAGTCGGCCTTTAGGAGCCTATGCGAACTAAGTCTGAGTCTGCCGCCGCACGATTTGCGTGAGATGCGCTTCGGCGCCTGCCACACCTGCCTTGCAGCATCGCGTTCTCCATAACTGACTAAAGAGCTGAATGCCGAGTGCCGAATGCCGAATGCCGAATGCCGAGTGCTGAATGCCGAGTGCCGTTTACTTCCCAATCTCTTCCAGATACTTCTCGGCTTCCAGGGCGGCCATGCAGCCGGTTCCGGCGGCGGTGACAGCCTGGCGATAATGACGGTCGGCCACATCTCCGCTGACAAAGACTCCCGGCGCACGGGTACAAACCGAACCTTCCGGAATGAGATAGCCGTCGCCGTCGCGTGCCAGTTGGTCGCCGACAAAGGCAGCGTTCGGAGTATGCCCGATCCCGAGGAACAGAGCGCTGCTTGCCATCTCCCACTCTTTGCCGGTCTTCAAGTTGCGCAGACGCAAGCCGGTAACTTCCTTCTTGGTCACATCGAGCACCTCTTCCACAACGGTGTCGGTGAGGAACTCGATCTGCTTGTGCTGGCGGGCGCGGTCAAGCATGATTTTCGACGCGCGAAACTCGTTGCGCCGGTGAATCAAGGTCACCTTGGTTGCGAAGCGGGTAAGGAACAGCGCCTCCTCCATTGCCGAATCTCCGCCCCCGACGACTACGATCTCCTTACCTGAAAAGAAAAACCCGTCACAGGTTGCGCAAGAAGATACGCCGTGGCCGATCAACGCCTGCTCGCTGGGCAAGCCAAGCCATCGCGCCGAGGCACCGCTGGCGATGATCAACGTGCGGCTCTGCAGCGTCTCACGACCGATAGTGAAGGAGATAGGCTTCGTGCCGAGGTCCTCCTTCTTACGGCTGAGGTCCACGCTGGCAACGTGGCCGGTCATAAATTCGGCTCCGAAGCGCGTCGCCTGGCGGCGCATATGGTCGATGAGCTCCGGCCCCTGGACGCCGTCGGGGAAGCCAGGAAAGTTTTCGACCAGGGTAGTCATGGCGAGCTGGCCGCCCGGCTCATGGCCGTCGATAACCAGCGGCTTGAGATTGGCACGCGCGGCATAGATGGCCGCGGTCAGCCCCGAGCAGCCGGAACCGATAATGACGACATCGCGTACATTGTTGGACATAGGGACTCGTTTGATTCTGTAGCGCGCCGGAAGATGCAACAGCGGGTTGCGGCGTCGGTTCCTCTGGAATTCTAACAACCCGCCGGGGCGCAGGAAACGGTTAGAATCTCGGAAGCAGGCTTCGCAATCGGTTCTACTATCGGCACACGCGCTAGTGCTTCCAACGCATTACGGGCGCATTCGCCAGCTACTGCATTTCTAAATGGCCTTCGAGCTGCCCAACTCGACAGAAATACGCGCATACGTGCGACGCGTATTTCGCCCAAAATCAAAGCTGGGGAAGACGACCCTCTGGTTCGGCTACCTGGCAGGCGCGCTGGAAGTACTGCGGCTTGGGCTGCAGGCAGCGCCCGGCGGGTTCGTCAGCGGCTGGGCCGGCTTCATTTCCTTCCTATTTCTTTTCTGCGGGATGCTTCTGCTTCTGCGCTGGATTCGGCAGAAACTCATGTGGCGGCTGCGCAACCGGCTCATCATCACGTATATCTTCATCGGCGTGATTCCGGTGGTGCTGCTGTTGGGGATGGGTTTCGTTGCCGGATATCTGTTTGCTGGGCAGTTCGCAACCTACGTCGCGACGTCCGATCTGCAATCCGAGCTGCAACGCCTGCACGCCACGAACCGCTCGCTGGCCACGCAGTTCCGCGCCCTGGTACGGCAAGGGCGACTCACGCCGGAGCTGGCGGGCGAGATCGCCAGCGCATCGAACGAAAACTTTCGTCATCGCACGGTGACAGTCTGGGACGGAGACACCGGTTTTGCCTTAGGCGAAGGCGGCGCCGTGAAGCCGGCGCAAGTCAAGCTCTCGTCCGGTCTCCAGGCTGATTTCTCCGGCATCGTGCTCGACGATGAGCGTCTGCAATTGCGCTCTGTGAAACAGGTGGAAGAAGGAAGCCACCGGCTCACGGTCATCTCGAACATGCCGATCACGCCCGAGTTGCTGCGGCGTACGACTTCTCAGCTAGGGGTGGTCGAATTGTATCTGCCCAGCCAGAGGCCCCCGTCGGGATCGCCATCCGCCGGAGCCGCCCCGAAAGCTGGCGGCCCAGCGAGCGGCGCGAAAAAACGGAATCAGCTGGTGATCGATACGCCGCGCTCAAGCACCTCGTTCGATATTTCGGCCGAGGCACGCGCCGTGGAAGCGGGCCAGCTGCCACCGGCGGCCAACGCCCTGGATATGCACCTGGTTTTCGGTACCACGTTCGACGTGACGGATTGGACGACGGGCAAGCCAATGGGTGGTCTCATGCGCGTCGACACTCGGGCGTCGCGAATCTACGCCACGCTCTTCAGCACCCTGGGAGAAAACGCTGGAGCTGCCCGTGACGTGCTTGTCGCCATTGCGATCCTGCTCGGCGTGATCGAGCTGATAGCACTGTTCATCGGCGTGCGGCTGACGCGCAGCATGACAAAGGCGGTCGGCGAACTTTACACCGCGACCCAGTACGTGAATCGCGGCGAACTGACCCACCAGATCCGCATACGCAGCCGCGATCAGATGGCCGCGCTGGAGCAGTCGTTCAATTCGATGACGCAGTCGTTGTCGAACCTGCTGGCCGAGCAGAAGGAGAAGCACCGGCTGGAGAGCGAACTCGCGATTGCGCATGAAGTGCAGGAGCTGCTGTTCCCGGAAGACCTGAGCGGGCTGCCTGGCCTGGAGGTCTACGGTGTGTGCAAACCAGCGCGCACGGTGAGCGGCGATTATTACGATTTCATTCCGTTAAGCGAGAGCCGGATGGTGCTTGCGGTCGGTGACATCAGCGGAAAAGGCATTTCGGCGGCGCTGCTGATGGCGACGGTGCATGCCTTCGTGCGGGCTTACGCGTTCGAGCCGGAGCAGACGCTGGCCTCGGTCGCAGTTGGTAGCCACGAACCAGAGCACAGGGTGCTGACAGCGTCGGGCAACGGGGACGCGAATGGACATCTGTGTCCTGCCACGCTGATGGCCACGCTGAACTATCAGCTGTATCGCAGCACCCCTGCCGCAAAATACGCGACCATGTTCCTGGCCTGTTACGACGCGAACACGCGAATCATGACTTATTCCAATGCCGGGCATCTGCCGCCGCTGCTGGTGGCCCGCGACGGGGACGTGCAGCGATTGGAGACTTCGGGCACGGTGGTTGGCCTTTTCGATAGCATCACCTATGAGAAGAGCTCCCTGGCGATGCATGCGGGAGACATCTTCGTCGCCTACAGCGACGGCATCACCGAACCCGAGAACGAGTTCGGCGAGTTCGGCGAGGAGAGGCTGATACAGCTGATATCGGAGCACCACGACCAGCCGTTGGCGCGCATCAGCGAGGTGGTCACTACGGCGGTGGCTGACTGGATTGCCGGTGGCGAGCAGCCTGACGACGTGACCCTGGTGCTGGCGCGGTCGAGATGAGTAAGTCGTCGATCTCGGTACCCCGCGAAGCCGCGATTGGCGAGTCGCCGTCACCGAACGTTGACCACGAAATCTCTCCCGGGTACACAACGTCAATCCTCATCCTGCTTACTTTGGTTGGGGCGTGGTTGCGCTTGTGGCATCTCGGCTCGCAAAGCCTTTGGCTGGATGAAGGCGCGACGGCGGCGCTGGCGCGCGCTCCGTGGCCGCACTTCGCCTGGATCTGGTGGCACGGCGAAGCCAGCCTTCAAACCATCTACTTCCTGCTGATGCGCGGCTGGGTATTCGGCGGGTTGAGTGAATTCTGGCTGCGGCTGCCGGCGGCATTATTCGGCATCGCCGCCATTCCGCTGCTGTTCGTTGTCGCGCGGAAGTTTGTTGGAAAGCCCGCCGCGCTCGCCGCTGCTGCGCTGCTGGCGTTCAGCCCGGCGCATGTTTACTTCTCCCAGGAAGCTCGCAGCTATACGTTGGCCATTCTGCTGGTGCTGCTGGCAACGCTGTTTTTCGTGCGCGCGGTAGGCACCGATCGTCCGAGCGACTGGGCGCTCTGGACCGTATTCGGCATCGCGACCTTCTACACGCATTACTTCGCTGCGCTGGTACTGGTTGCGCACGCGACGTCGCTATTTTTCCGGCGCGCAGCCGCGCCTTGGCGAAGAGTTCTGGTGTGCGGCGCAGTCATCGTGCTCGCCGCGATTCCCGGCCTCACGTATGTGTTTCGCGCGTCGCCGGAGAACCTGCACTTTGTCTGGATGCCCGACGCTGATGCGAAGCAGATATGGCATCTGGCGATGTTCTTCGGCGGCGGCGGGGTGAAAGTCGGCTTCGCTCTCGTGTTATGGATTGCCGGTGCAGTCGCAATCTTTCGCAATCGTCGTGGCGAAGATTCGGACGCGTTTTGGCACGGCATGCTGGTCCTGCTGTGGGCAATCCTGCCGCCGGCAATTCTGGCGCTGATATCGCTACGCGAGCCGATGTTTCTGCAGCGCTACATGGTGTTCTCGCTGCCAGGGGCAATTCTGCTGGCGGCAACGGGCGCAGAGTTTCTGCAGCGATGGAAAATCGGGGCGCCGCTGGTCCTCGTACTTTGTCTCCTGTCGGTGCCTGCGATCATCAAGCAATACAACAAGCCGCGCGAGGATTGGCGCGCCGCAACCAACACCGTCATGGCGTCCGCCACGCCCGGCGATGCGGTCGTCTTTTTCCCGTTCTACTCGCGCATCATGCTCGACTATTACCGGGATCTGTCTGGTACGGCCGCTCCGCAGTTGCACGTTTTCGCTCCGGGCTATTATTCCGGCGGCGAGGATGATCGCAGTCTGCTGGCGACACTGAATGACGATCCGCAGCAGTTCCGGCATGTATGGGTTTTCGTCGCCGGGCGGGACGGCAAGTTGCAAGCCTTCGATCGAGGTGCGGCACTGCAGGAGAAGTTGCGAGCGATTTACGGAACGCCGGGAGTGCAGCAGTTCGCGGGTGTCACGGTGCTGCGATTCGGGCGGTAGAGGCTGGGCGATGAATGATCCTTTCGCCAAAGTGTCGAGCACGCGCGCTGCCCTGATTACACTACTAAGCCTGCTCACAGTGCTCTGTGCCGGCGGCGAGTGATCGTCGAGCCGAAGTAGATCAGTCGCGCGTCACGCCTATTTCCGTCCTGCCGGCCCCTTCGGCTGTGGCGAGGGTGCGGCTTCGGCATGCGCCGCCGCGGCCTGCGCCTTGTCTTCTGCCGAGACCAACCCGAGCGACTTGCGCACCTCAGCCTCGATTTTTGCAGCCATGTCCTTGTTGTCCTTCAGGAACTGCTTGGCATTTTCGCGGCCCTGGCCAATGCGCTCGCCCTTGTAGCTGAACCACGAGCCCGATTTTTCCAGCAGGTTGCCATTCACCGCCAGATCGATCAGGTCGCCCTCGCGCGAAATGCCTTCGCCGTACATCATGTCGAACTCAGCCTCGCGGAAGGGCGCGGCTGTCTTGTTCTTCACGATCTTCACGCGAGTGCGCGAGCCCACCACCTGGTCGCCGTCCTTAATGGCGGCGATGCGGCGAATATCAATGCGCACTGAGGAATAAAACTTCAGCGCGCGGCCGCCCGTCGTGGTCTCAGGATTGCCGAACATCACGCCGATCTTCTCGCGAATCTGGTTAATGAAAACCAGGCAGGTATTCGACTTGGCGACGATGCCGGTCAGCTTGCGCAGCGCCTGCGACATGAGGCGGGCCTGCAGCCCGACGTGGCTGTCGCCCATCTCGCCGTCGAGCTCGGCCTTGGGCACCAGCGCCGCCACCGAGTCGACCACCAGCACATCGATCGCGCCGGAGCGGACCAGCGCCTCGGCAATCTCCAGCGCTTGCTCACCGTAGTCGGGCTGCGAGACCAGCAGATTGTCAACGTCCACTCCCAGCTTCGCGGCATAGATGGGATCGAGCGCGTGCTCGGCATCGACGAAGGCTGCCATGCCGCCCTGCAGCTGCGCCTGTGCGATAACCTGCAGCGCAATCGTGGTCTTACCGGAAGACTCGGGGCCGAAGACCTCCACTACGCGGCCGCGAGGGAAGCCGCCGACACCCAGGGCGGCGTCAAACGAGATCGCGCCGGTGGAGATGACGGAGATCGGGACGACCGCGCCCTTGCTCCCCAGCTTCATGATGGAGCCCTTGCCGAACTGCTTCTCGATTTGCGACAGCGCCAGGTCGATTGCCCGGCCTTTTTCTGTCTTCTCGTCTGCCATGAATGGCGCTCCTTGACTGTCCCTCCCCGCTGGCGCCCAGGTCTCGAAAATCGCGAGACGTGAGACACCCATGTTGGGCAGGTCGAAATCTTGCGTTGGGGTCAGTGGGGCAGGCGCCGCGCAACAGGCGATTCGCGTGGAAACTGCTTGGTTACTGACCGGCTAATTATACATAGGCTACCCTGCACTGGGCGAACAAATAGCGAACAAGAGGAATCGGAAGGATTACTCCCTTCGTGTCTCACACGGCATTGTGACCTGGGTCATGAGATCGATGGTATTGCCGCTTGGATCGCGGGTCCGGGAAACGGTTTCACACGATAGTAACTCTTGCTGTATCTATCAGTTGGTACATGCTCCGTATTCGACTGCTTCACTTGGCCGACGGCAATGAGTACTCAAAATCGTACGAATGCTTCCCATTCACGATGGTGATGTTCATCTTCCCGGTCAGGCCTTTCAGCTCGCTGGTACCGGAATCCGGAACAACTGTGATAGTAAGCTGCGGCGCACCGCCCGTCATGGTTCCGCTGTGCTGGAGGACGAAACTACCCTTGCGGCCGTCCAGCGTGCCAGTGAACTGCTCCAGGGCAACATAGCCGCCCGAGGAGCCTGCTGCGCCGCTGCCGGCGGTCAACATCTCGCCCTTGCTGGTGCCTTCGAGAGCGCCATGATACTGCTTGTCCAACAGGAACCGGCCCAGCGGCGGATCGGAGGTTTGGGGAGCGAGCTTGACGTCGAAGGTTCCGGTTGCGTGCATCATATTTGCCTCCTGAGCAACGCTGGGTGACTTTGGCAGTTGAGTTTGTGCCCGCGCAGAATGTATGACGATGAGGCAGAGGGCGATTGAGGCGATCGAGCAAGCGGCGAGCTTCTTCATCGTTGATGTCCAGAATTAGAGAGGATTGCAGACGATGATATACCGAGTATTGGGCCCGTCGAGCAGACCCACGTGCAAAGTCCCACTCATTACACACCGTTCAAAATGAGTGGGAGCATCGCCCGACCGATGCTGTCTCTGGTCACCGAAAAGGGACTGGCGGCCCGATCAGCGGCGTCTGCAGCGGACCGGCGGCTCCAATCGCAATAACGATGGCGTTGCCTCCAGGATTTTGAAACGGATCACCATCGATCTTCCAGTTGTCGGTCAGCCAGATATTGCCCGAAGGATCGATCTGCCCCGCGGTGATGCGGAATAACGCATCGCTGCGATAACCAGTGGTGGGCGAAATCGGATCGCCGACACGCATTCCGGGCAGACACTTATTCGGGTTGGCTCCGCAGAGGTGGGCGATCCCGGTCGGCAGATCGCTGTGCTGGTTGGGGCCGGGCGGCACCACGCCAAAATTAAACACCCATACGGTATCGTTTCCATCCACCGCGACTCCCCACGGCAGAGTGATCCCGCCTCCACTGTAAGGCGAACCCGGATGCGGCTGCTGCGTCGCCGCGTCGAACAGCGTGACCGAAGGATGGACCGCTGTGCCAAGTTCCCGGCGCGTGGGGCACGGAACGTCCAGCCAGTCGGAATTGGCGACCCAGATGTTGCCCTGGCTGTCGGCGGAGTTGCCGATCGGGTGAGAGAGAATCGTCCTGCCTTGATAGGTGCTTGGAATTGTCTTCAGCAGACGGCCGTCGGACGAAAGTATCGAAACCGCACTGCTGCGATTGTCGGTGACCCATATGTTGCCGGCTAAATCGATGGCGATACCGAAGGGTTTGACCTGCGGATTGCCGGGCGATACCGCCGGTCCCAGGGCGATGCTTATGGGCCGGGTGTGATCTCCGCCCGCATATCGAGTGATGGTGTCGTTGCCGCAGTTGGCGATCCAGATATTACCGGCGCGATCAGGCACCACGCCCATGGGCCAAGAGAGATTGCCGTCGGTGTAGCCTTGCGCAGGCGTGATTGGAGTTCCGTCGGGCTGAAACACGGACACTGAGTTGTGGGGAGCGCGCTGCGGCAGGAAATAGCAGGGCGGATCCTGGAAGCCAAAATTGCCGATCCAGGCGTTGCCGTTGGCGTCGATCGACATGCCCCAACCGGCCCCGCTCAGACCGCCCCCAGTGAACGGCGAGCCTGCGACTGGCGCGCCCGAGGGAGCGAACTTCACGGCGCGCGTTCCAGCGCAGGCGTAGTGATCGGGAGACTGCGGCACGTAGTTGGTGTTCACCCAGACGTAGCCTGTTTTGTCGACGGCAAAATTGCCGGGCCATTTGAACAGATTGCTACTGTCCTGCTGGCTGTAGAAGCCGCCGGTGAT
>CAVSUN010000007.1:0-45596 GCA_963731345.1 uncultured Acidobacteriaceae bacterium
TAAGGCCATCGACGAAGCGGCGGCGCTGCGGCGTGCCGAGGGCGGTCCCGTGGTGTTCTGCGCTATCGCAACAATGAGCCGGTGATGGAGCCGGCGAATCCGCCCAAACCGATCCAGCCGGAGAACCCGACGCCGGCGCCTGAGCCGAGTGAGAATCAGCTGATGCAGCCGTTGCCGGAAAATGAGCAGCCGGGAGTCCAGCCTAATGGCCAGCCGGCGCAGCCGCCGCAAGGCGCTCCCGCGAATCCGAGTGGTGGCCTGATGGAGCCATTGCCTGAGAACCAGCAGCCGCCTGCTGCGCGCCAACCGCAGAGCCAGCCGCAGAGCCAGCCGCAGAGCCAGCCGCAGCAGCAGCCGAATATGACGCCGCAATCGCAGGCGCAGCCCCAGCAGAACAACGCGCCGGCCAACTCAAGCGGCGGAATCCTGCAGCCGCTGCCGGATAATCAGCAGCCTCCGGCAGCCAAGCAGCCGTAGAAGGGCCTGGTTTCGTTCTTCGCGCTTGGCTTTTCGCCAGATTGAGCTACCAGGGCTCGGACGACGCGAAGGTAGATAGGGAACGGCGCCTATCCAAGATGGTTTAGCGGCCCGATACCTTTGCCCAGCCGATACGCCGAAATGATTCCCCGGCGGACGTAGTCTTTGGCGGCTCGAACCGCCTGCTTCAGCTCGTCGCCCAGCGCCAGGCGGCAGGCAAGCGCCGTCGCGAAGGCGCAGCCCGTTCCATGCGTGGAGCGGGACTCGATGTGCTCGCCGAGGAAACACGTCGGACTCGATCTTTCCCCCGCGCCGGTAGCTCAGAAAGTCGTTGGGCGGATTGAGGTGCCCACCGGTGATGACGGCAGCTTTAACACCGAGTTCGTGAAGCCGCGCCGTCATTTGGTGAATAGCGGGCAACGCCGCGTCCCAGCTTTGGTTCTCCGGGACCGTCTCGAATCCCGTCAGTATCGCCGCTTCGGCGATGTTTGGCGTGATCACGTCGCAGAGGGGCAGCATCGCCCGCATGATCTCGATACCAGCGTTATCCAATAGAGCGTGGCCGGAAGATGACAGGATCACCGGATCCAGCACGACGTTTGGCAGTCGCCGCAAACCCAGAAAGGCCTTCACCGCGGCTGCAACCTCACCTGTGCCCATCATGCCGATCTTGACCGCGGCAATCTCGAAATCCTCCGCCAGCGCCGTGAGGATCTGGGAGACCAGCTCTGGCTCGACCGCCTCAACTGCAAATACCCCCTGCGTCGATTGCGCCGTCAACGCGGTCGGGCAGGTCAGGGCATAGCACCCCAGGGCGGCGGCCGTCTTGATATCCGCCGTAATTCCGGCGCCTGATGAGGGTTCGCCACTGCAATGCTCAGCACGACTGGAGGTGTGGGCATGGCACGACTGTATCCCAAAGGGCAGGGCGAGGGCACCTCACCCGGGCAACGTGAGTCTCATCGGGGCTTGGCTGCATTGAGTTCCGCCCCCTGTTTAACAATGTAAGTAGCTGAAAAGCAGAGTAGTTTACATCCAACTCTTCTTCGCCATGGCGCCATCCCACGAACTCGGACGCCACGAATCGCCACTCCCAGACGGAACGCAGGGAGCTCATAGCATCCAAACGCGAGCCAGGCAATGTGACAAACGGTTAATCACAGATCGTGCCATTGTGCAAGTCCACATTCCGGGTACGTCCAGATTAAGGGTTGACTCTTACTTCCCCGTTTGAAAGACTTGCCCCATCCTGTCAGGGAGGAACCAACTTAACGATGAGAGGTGTCTGAATGTTACGAGTACTAAGCCCGGTTGCGGCGACGTTAGTATTCGCCACCGCGTTGGGCGCGGCACCCGGTAATAGCACACCGGATTCGCAAAAAGGGGCCCCAGGACAGATTCAGGGACATAAGCCGGCCCGGCAGAAGAAAACGGAAGTCGGGAAGGCCTCGTGGTACGGCCGGATCTTCCAGAGCAAGAAGACCGCAAGCGGTGAGCCGTACGACATGTTTGATTTGACAGCTGCCCATCGCAGCCTGCCAATTGGTTCCTGGGTCAAGGTCACGGACTTGAGTACCGAGCGGTCGGTCGTGAAGTTCGCATCAATGATCGCGGCCCGGTCGCCCGGAGCCGGATCATCGACCTGTCCCTGACCAAGTGGCTAAGATCCTTGGCATGCGCGGCGTTGACCGTGTCCGTCTGGACGTTCTGCCAACTCCTGAATTGGCGGAAAATCTTGGGCCGCAGTAATCCCGCCCTTATCAATTCGGCCAGATCTCCCGAGCGGCGTTAACTCTTGCGCTGGTTGCGGTGCAACGGTTAGTTCCGGAACGGCCTGCTTTTGGGGTTGGTTGGGTGATATACACTGGGAGCCGATGCTCGCAAAAGATCGGCTCATAGTGGCGCTTGATGTTCCGAGCGCCACCCAGGCCCGCCAAATCGTCCAGTTTCTCGGCGAAACCGTAACCACCTACAAAGTCGGAAAGCAGCTCTTTACCGCCGAAGGGCCGCAGTTGGTGCGCGAGCTGGTCGCCTCGGGCCGTAAAGTCTTCCTCGATCTCAAGTTCCACGACATTCCCAACACCGTTGCCGGGGCCGTGCGCTCTGCCTCCGAGTTGGGCGTGACGATGCTGAATGTGCACGCCTCAGGCGGCAGCACCATGATGAAAGCCGCAGTCGAAGCGGCGGCTCAGTCGGCCACCAAGCCGCTGGTGCTGGCGGTTACGGTTCTGACTAGTTTCTCCGACGACGACTTGCAGGAGATCGGGGCCTCTGGCAACGCCCTCAGCCAGGTGTTGCGGCTGGCTGCGCTCGCCCGTGACGCCGGATGCGGCGGCGTGGTCGCGTCAGCCCGAGAGGCAAAAGAGCTGCGCCGGGAAATGGGCGAGGGGTTCGCGATCGTGACCCCGGGAGTTCGTCCCGCGGAAGCCGCCATCGGTGACCAAACGCGAATCCTGACGCCCGCTGAAGCCATTGCCGCGGGCGCGACCTATTTGGTCGTAGGGCGGCCAATTCTGCAGGCGAAGGATCAAGCGGCCGCTGCCAAGGGCATCGTGGCCGAGATCGAAGCCGCAACCCAGTCTATCGCCAGTTAGGGTAGAGCAGGCCTTTAGGCCTGCGTTTCGCGTCCAACTATTTTTCAACGTGCAGGCGCTGAGGTCGCCGGAACTCAGCGCCTGTACCTTTTGACCGGGCGAATCGGCGCGGACCTGAAGGCCCGCTCTGGCTGGGCAAAACGCCTACCAACAAAAAAGAGGGCCGCAGCCCGGGCCTCGCAAGCAATGAGAGGCGGTTGACTAGGGTCTGGCTGTCATGTACATGATGTCGCCCGGCTTGCCGGTTTCGACCTTGTAATCCGACGGCACCTGGAACAGCGAAGCATCGGGCTCGCCGCGGGTGACGCTGGTAACGGTGCTGGTCATGGTTCCCATCATCGGATCGCTATGGGTCATGGCCAGCGGGATCTGTAGGTCATTCGAGACCCAACGCTCGGTCACCACCGAGATTGGCTTGGTATTGCCAATCTGTCCGGCAGGAATCGTGCGGGTGACCCGTGTGCCGGTCGCCTGCAGGCCGAGGATTGTTTTCGTGCCCAGAGACTCAGTACTCACGTCCTGACCCAGCTTGATACCCAAGGCCTCGGTACCATCCGGGCCGCCTCCATTCGCACTAGCGTTTGGTGGCTTCGGGGGATGCAGCGGCATTCGTGCGCCGTCTTATTCTGCGGGTTCAGCACATAACGCTTGCCGGCAACCGGATCCATAATGATGACCATTGTCCCCTGAGTCGCGCCGGTCGACGGAGTCACCAGCTTGAACGGAACTTCACGCCGCACCCGGCCTTGCGAGTCGCGATACTCGGTGCTCGTGTTCTCGGTATGGATCGTATTGCCGTCCGATACTGCATGGTCGTGGGTCACGGTCACGGTAGCGGTCATGGGCGCGCCGGTGACCACCTTGTGGCCTAAGCCAACTTCCTCGTGAAAGAAGGCGCCGCCCCCGCCGCCGGTACCTTCATTGTGATCATCATCCCGCCTTCCGGAGGCGGTGGCGGGGGCCCCGGTTCCGCTTGGGCAGCCGCCAGACCCATCATCGCAAGCATGAATGCCGCGACGGCTAGCAGTTTCGATACGGTTTTCATAAGTTGTCCACTCCTCCCTAAGACTAGACAATGAATGCCGGACACAAGAATCAACGTAACCTTGCTGGCCGACTCACCATTTGCCGGCCATACCTCAATTCAAAAATCGAACGGCCCGCACCACTCCGTCATAACCCACGACTACATCTGCCATCGGCGGCTGAGAGCCTTGCCCGGCCGCACTTGGCAGCTCCATACGAACCACTTGCGTGTCGCTGGCGCAGCTCAACGGATCGCACAACATCAGCGCCGTGTAGCCCGCATCAGCATAGTTCTGCGAATCGTCAGCAGTTGCGACTCCGCTGGAATCCGTTGTCTTGCGCTGGGCAGCCCTCAGCGATGCCAGCGCGGGATGGGCGCTTCTTGCTTCCCGCCGCCTTGGCGCTGCGTTGTCAGACTCGCGCACTGTTGCTTCTTCACGCGAACTGGTGGGCCGCTGAACCGCTGGGACTATCTGCTCAGGCTCGGCCTTACTCTGTAGCGGTCTGGTATTGTCGCGCCGCAGCAGGTGTACGCTCAGGAAAATTGCGATCACGATGGCCGCAGCTACGGCCGCATACGCGCCAAGCTCAAAGAAGCGGCTTAAGCGCACGGCAAATGGAGTGGAACGTGGAACCGCTTGGTAGTGAGGATGCAATGTCTCCAAGGCTCCCCTCATCCCGACGGTTGCGGCCTCTGCGCTCGAAGCCGACATGCTACCCACCGGGATGCCCTGCCGGAACACTCGAAGCAGTTCCCGTTCCACATCTGGGCCAGCCTCCAGGCCGGCAGTCCGTGTCCGCAGCGCGTGCAACTGGGAGTTCACGCTGCGCTGCTTTTGCAACCAGGATTCGCAGGCTGCACAGGCTTGTGAATGCCCTGTCAGCAGCGGGTCTTCAATCTTCGCCAATTCCAGCAAACTCAATGACGCTGCGTAATGTTTGAACTCACGGCATGTCATGACACGCACCTCGCCGTTAAACCTGATATCCCTGGTGACAATGCTGCCGAGTGCTGCAGCTTTTTGCCGAGCATGTCGTGCGCGCGATGCAGCCGCGAACGGATGGTACCGATGGCGCACCCGATCGCTTCGGCCGCCTGGGCGTAGCTCAGCTCCTGCAGGTCGCACAGGACAACCACTTCGCGATAGTGCTCCGGCAGCGAGAGTACTGCCTTCCAGACGGCAACCGAGGTCTGATGGCGGGCGATGCTCTCGCCCGGATCGTCCTCGGTCATCAGCGCCAGCGATTCGTCATCGGCCGACGTGCTCAAAGCGTTGTCGGAATAGCTTCGCTCCAGCGCCCGCCGCACGTAATTTCGCGCGACACCGAACAGATACGCCCCCAGCACTCCACGCGCGGGATCAAAATCACCGCCCCGCTGCAGCAGGAAGATGAAAACATCCTGAGTCACTTCCTCCGCAATGTGGGTCGAACCGCTCATGTGCAAAGCGAAACGAAAGATCGGGCCTTGCCGGCGGCGATAGAGAGCGGTGAACGCCTCCTCGTCTCCGGTCAGGGACTTCGCCAGTAGTTGCTCGTCGCTTAAATCGGTCAGCAACTTCACCTCAATGGTGTCCTGATCTGGTTTCTGCCGGATATTCACCCGGTAGAAACGTAAAGTTCCGTAAAGTTGGGCTCGAGCGCCTGAATTTCACGTGTAGGCACGGTCCGTTGTCTCTATCCTAACGCGGGTAACGGTTCTGCCGACGCCCTCCGGCATGCGAATAGGCGAACGTGTTGCGCAAACGACCGAACCTTCTGTGACTAAAGTCACATGGCATTGTGCAGGCATTGGCGCTATCCTAAACACATCCAAACCGGGGCAGTTTCGCAAAACGAGGTAATGGCAGCAATGTCTGAACAAGGACGCAGATATGTACGCTTCGGCGCGGTGATGGCCGTCATCGTGATCGCGCTCGGCTATCTCGCCTACACCGGCGTGCAGGACAGCAAGAGCTACTACGTCACCATCAAGGAACTGAACGGCATGGGCAACGGCGCCTACAGCAAGCGCTTGCGCGTTGCCGGAAACGTGCAGCCCGGATCCATCAAGCGGCAGGGCACGCACCTGGAGTTCCTGCTGGTGGAACAGGACCGTACCTTGCCCGTGGTCTATAGCGGCAGCGAAGCTCCCCCGGATACCTTTAAGGACAACGCGCAGGCGCTGGCCGAGGGCAAGTTCGGCCGCGATGGCGTCTTCCATGCGACTACCATTCAGGCCAAGTGCGCGTCCAAGTACGCTCCTAAGCAGCCGGGACAGCCGGGAGCCGCGCCCGCCACGCAGGGAACCACGTAGACAGGAACCGGTGACCGCGACCGCACCATCCTCAACACCTGTCATCGTCCTCGATAACCTGGTGAAATTCTTTGGCCGCTTTGCCGCCCTTCGCGACATCTCGGCGACGTTTTCTTCCGGTCGTCTTTACGTCGTCCTCGGCGACAATGGAGCCGGGAAGAGCACGCTGCTGCGCGTTATTGCCGGCCTGATGGAACCGAACCAGGGAAGCGTGACCCTGCTGGGCGCGAAGAAGGCGCGCGAGGTCGCGCATCGCGTCGGCTACATGGGACACGCTCCGTTGCTCTACGACGAACTGAGCGGCATGGAAAACCTCCGCTATTTCGCCGGACTGTACGGCATCAGCGATGATGACTCCAGCCGCGGTGCGATGAGGATGGTCGGTCTCGATCCCGATCTGGCGCGGCGTGTCGGGCAGTACTCGCAAGGAATGCGGCAGCGGCTGTCGCTGGCGCGCGCCGTTCTGCACGATCCCGAGTTGATGCTGCTGGACGAACCGTTCTCCAACGTCGATGTTCATTCTGCGCACGACATGGCCAATGTGTTGGGCCGGGTCCGCGATCAGGGCAAGACGATTTTTGTGGTGACCCATCAGGCGCAGCTCATGGAAGGCGTCGCCGACGAGTTCGTGCACATGGCAGAGGGGAAGATCGTTCGGCGGGAAGAGGTCTTGCGCGTTACGCCGCTTGGTGCGGAGCTAAGGGCCGGCCGATGAGCACGGGTTCGATTTCCGCGGCCTCCAACCCGCCGGCCGGAACGCGTCTTGGGGTAGCGACAGTGGCGCGTGCAACGTTGCTGAAAGACCTGCGCATGGAGTGGCGCTCGAAAGACGCCATCAACTCCATGCTGTTTTTCGCGCTGCTGGTCGTGGTCATCTTCAGCTTCGCGTTCAATCCCACAGCGGAAGAGTCGCGGCAGATCGCGGGCGGGCTGATCTGGGTGGCATTTCTCTTCGCTGCGGTGGTCGCATTGAATCAGACTTGGGCGCGCGAGTTGCGCAACCACGTGCTCGATGCGTATCGCGTATCGCCCGCGCCGCCGAACGCGCTGTTCCTGGCGAAGACCATCGGCAACTTTTTGTTCGTCGTTGTACTGGAATGCCTGATGACGCCGCTGTTCGTAATCTTCTACGAACTGCGGTCGATTGGGCCGGTTTGGCAGTTGATTGTGGTCGCGCTGCTGGGAACGTGGGCCCTGGTGGTGAACGGAACGTTCTTCGCTGCGCTGTCGATTCGCACCCGCAGCCGCGAGATCATGCTGCCGCTGATTCTGTTTCCGATATCGATTCCGGCGCTGCTGGCCATGGTTGACGCAACCACGTCGATCCTGACCGGCGAAGCCTCGCCTGATTTCTGGATTAAGCTGCTGGCAGTTTACGATCTGGTATTCACCGCGATCTCGCTGATGCTGTTTGAGACGGTGTTGAATGCAGAGTAGGACGCTGTTCGCCTTTCGCGGTTCGCCAGAAGGCCACGTTGATGCAAAGTCGGTTGAACATTGAGTGGCAAGTGCGGGTAGAGCGGCGCTTCAGCGCCGCGTCATCGGCTTGTACCAGAGTCAGAGCCGGGCTTCAGCCCGGCGGCATGGAATACTGTCGGCTAAAGCCGACTCACGTTAGAGGAGTTGCAGGGACGCGGGCCTGAAGGCCCGCTCTACCCGAGTCTTCGCCGGCCCCACCTGAGGTTCCGGAGGCTCCAGGTGAGACTTCGGACCCTGTGCCCGAGTCATCGAAAACGGAACGCAGAATGAAAAAACTCGCAACAACTTCCGTATTGGCAGTGGTAGCAATCCTTGGCATCACCAGCTACGTCGCGCTCGTCGTCGCGCCTACGGAAGCGACCATGGGCGACGTGCAGCGGATTTTCTATTACCACGTCTCATCCGGCTGGGTCGGCATGGTCTGCTTCTTCGTGAACTTTGTCGCCTCCATCCTCTATCTGTGGAAACGGAGCGCCACCGCCGATGCGGTAGCGGAGGCCTCGGCTGAGGTGGGAGTTGTCTTTTGCGGCCTCCTGCTGTTGTTGGGCATTCTGTGGGCGCGCCCGGTGTGGGGCATCTGGTGGACCTGGGACGCCCGCCTGACAACCACGCTGGTGCTGTGGCTGATTTATGTGAGCTACCTGGTTCTGCGCAAGTTCTCCGCGGGAGGACAAACGCAAGTGCTCGCCGCGGCATTCGCCATCTTCGGCTTCGCCGATGTGCCTATCGTCTACATGTCGATTCGCTGGTTCCGCACCCAGCACCCGGCTCCGGTAATCGGAGGAGGCGAAGGCTCGGGCATGGCTCCGGGCATTGCACACGTTTTTCTCTTCACCCTGGTCGCCTTCACGATCCTGGGGGCAGTGTTTGTCTGGCTGCGATACAAATTGGCGCTGCAGGAACAGGCGCTGGAATCGGCGCACGCGCAGGCCGCGCTGCGGGGAGTGGCGCAATGAGCTCGATCATGTTCCTGAAAGTCGCGTATGTTGTGGCCTGGGTGGTCTATCTCGGATACCTCGGGCGAATCCTGCTGCGCATGAAAAAAGTGCAAGCGGAGCGGGAGGAACTGGAGCGCACCAACGCGAGCACTGCGCCCAGCCTCACCCGGTCGCCGTCATGAGCGCGGTTTCCTCTACAAACTAAACTAAAGCCATGACCAACGACCGGCGCGGCATGCTTCAGCTCATCGGGGTGGCTTGCCTCATCGTCTGCTTGCTGTTCGCCGTGTTCAGCATTCCGTTCTTCTGGGGACAGATTCGCGTTCTGCAGACATGGCCGGTGCGGCAGGCGCAGGTCATTGGCAGCGAAGTCGTAACCACGCCATCCGGACATGATCAGGTGTACTCGGCTCATATCCAACTGGCGTATGTGGTCGACGGCCAACTGGTCACGAGCGAACTCATCAGCTTCCAAAGCCACAATTACCAGGAGACTGTCGAGCGTGCCGCTGAATTTCCCGTCGGCCGGCGGCATGCGATCCGCTACGATCCCAACCAGCCGAAACAGGCGCGCGTTGACGCCGGCTGGAATCGGCGCTTCTTCGCCGTGCCGTTGATAACCTTGGCTTGCGGAGTGTTTTTTGGATTGTTGGCCGCTGGATTCTTGGTTGCAGCGAAGATGGGCAGCGCGCCTCAGGGGGAACAAGACCTGGGCTAAAGCTCGTGACTTTCGAGAAATCTTCGCCTGCTCGGCTAGGGCTCGGGCAGTGAAATCGAATCGAAGTCTTACCAGTAAGACGATCTTACTCGTAAGATTACAGAACGAAAATCTTACCAGTAAGATTTTGAATTTTTGCTCGGTTTGGCCCCAAGTTGGCCCTAAGACGGCACCCGCCCTGGCTCCTGGCAATGTTCGTTCGGCGCTTGCAAGGACCAGCCGGCCGTCGCCGACCCGGAAAGTTACTGCAGCTTGGCACGCCGCGCCTCTGCGGTCGATGGATTGGTGATCGCCTCGCGAACCGCGGCCAGCTTGGCCTGAGAATTGAACGCCACCGAGCCGTCTGCTTTTTTCTCAATTCCCAGTTGCTGCCACAGCGATGCCAGGTCCATGGGCATGTCGCTCTCGCGCATCTGGCGATAAAGATCCATCAGCACAGTCGTTCCTGTGGCTTTATCACCGGCTTCGAAGGCGCGCTCAATCGGCCAATCCTGGTCAATGTTCCCGCCGGCGTCGAGAATGCCGCGCAGGGCGTCCTGCAATCCTTTGCGATTGTGGGTCTGCTCGCGAATGCGGACGTCGGCCTCCAGGCAGAACATTGCGCCACCCCAATACGTGCGTCCCCAGGTGTGGGTGCGATCCAGACCTTCGTCACCGAATTCCGGCTGGCCTTGCGGCATGTCGCGAACGACGTCGTGCCACATCTGCGCGGCCGAAAGCTGCCCGGCCTGCACCCGGGCAATCGGCTCGACGTACACCGAGATGCCCTCTTCGATCCAATGATGGTCTTCCGTCATGTAGGGAAATGCCTGGTGGATCATCTCGTGGGTCAGCATCCAGTCGTCATCAAGCTGGGCCTGCGATGTGCCGGGACCAACCGAGATTCGGATGCGGCCGCCGTTCTCGGCAGGGTAGGTTACGCCCTGATGAACGCCGGCGCCGCCGCGTACCTGAACCGTCAAGCTGGTGTGCGCAACAGGATATTTCCCATAGTAGGTGCAAACGGCCGTGGAGGCGCGCTTCACCCAGTTCGCGATCATCTCGTGAGAGAGGCCTTGGGCATCGCCTTTAATCGTGAGATCAATGGTCGAACTGCAGGCGGGGATGGTTTGCGAAGTGCTAGCTGAGTCGGACGGCTGGGGAACCAGGACCGCCGCTACGCCAGCCGAAACGGCGATAAGCGATGCGAGCAACAATATGGATTTCAGATCAACCTGCCTGCTGAACGGCTCCGGCCGTCATCTCTACTTCGATGCAAATACAGTTGAGTTGGAATCGCGTAATGGTGGATAGTGGTTAGAAGTAGCGGATCGTGATTGGTGGATAGAGCGAGTTGTTTTTGGAAAACTTCCAGGCTTTCCACCCACTATCCGCCGACGCCATGATTCTCCACACCCCCAGAAGCCGGCCCGAGGATTGGGCAAGCTGCCGTGCCAAGGTCCGCCATGGCTGGCTGGTGCCGTTTGTCGCCGTCGAATGGTGTTGCGATTGGGCTGCCTTTGCTCTCAGCCATTGGTCCTTCCTCGAAGTGCTCGAGTATCTGGGCAGCTTTTCCATCCTCATTGCCGTCATCTTCTATTTCAGTGAGTCGGGCGACCGCCTGAAGCAAAAGCACTACCAGGCATGGCAGGTCATCAACACGGCCCAAGGAAAAGGTGGCAGCGGTGGGCGGATAGAAGCCTTGCAGGAACTGAACCACGACGGAGTTCCTCTGGTGGGAGTAGACGTGTCGGGCGCTTTCCTGCGAGGAATCGATTTGTCGCGGGCCCGGATGGTGCGCAGCAATCTCAACGCTGTCGACGCCCGTAACAGCGATTTTCACGGAACCGATTTCACAATCTCGGACCTGCAATGGGGAAACTTCCGCGAAAGCAATCTTAGTGGCGCCGACTTTCGCGACGCCGATTTGAGCAATGCCGACCTTTGTGCTGCCAACCTGAGCGAAGCGGTGCTGGATGGCGCCACCCTCGATGGCGCCGATCTGGGTAAGACCGACCTGAACAACCTCAAGTGGCAGAAACTCAAGAGCGTGAAAGGGGCAAACCTCTGGCAGGTCCGCAATCCCCCGGCGGGCTTTATGGAATGGGCGACCCAGCATGGCGCCGACACGAAGTCTGGGCATTCCGGTTGCGAATAGCTTGGCCTGTGGGCATCGCGGCTCTGGTTACCTTCGAGTTAGCTTAGAGCTGCTGCGGCAACTTGCTGATTGACTTCGGTTTTTTGCTCCCCGACAATTGAGAGCAGCAGGAAAGGACGCTCCATGCTATTTCCTCAAGAAGCTCCAATCAAAACCGAACCGGCAGAGCCGACGGAACCGCCAAAATCACGTTTCGACTGGCGTTCCATTCTGGTTGGTGTTGGCTTGGCGCTTGCCGCCATCTACGTAATTGCCTCGTTGTACCTGATCTCCGACCTGCGCACGCGGATGGTCGCCATGGAGCAGAAGCAGCAGGCCATACAGGCCGAACAGGTGGAGCTGAATAACCGGCTGGCTTCGACGTCATCGAAGTTCAAGGAAGAACTGAGCTCGGAAGTTGGCATGACCAAGCAGCAATTGGCCGAGCGCACCGCCGAATTGGAGCGCGAGCAGCAAGCCGCTGCCACCCGTCTAGCCGCCGCCCAGAGCCGGCAAAGCAGGGAGATCGCCGCGGTCAACACCGAAGTCAGCGGTGTCAAGACCGATGTGGGCAGCGCCAAGACCGACATCCAGAAGACGCAGACCGATCTGGCGGCAACCAATCAAAAGCTGGAAAAGACGATTGGCGACCTCGGCGTTGCCAGCGGCCTCATCGCGCACAACTCCTCCGAGCTGGAGGTCCTGAAGCATAAGGGTGACCGCAATTATTACGACTTCACCCTGTCCAAGAATGTACGCACGCCAGTTTCCACCATCAGTCTGGTTCTGAAGAAGGTCGACCCCAAGAAGAGCCGGTTCACCCTGAACGTGATCGCCGACGACCGCACCATCGAGAAGAAAGACAAGACCGTGGGCGAGCCTTTGCAGTTCTACACCGGCCGCGATCACCTGCTTTACGAGATCGTTATCTTCACTGCCGAGAAGAACGTAGTAACCGGCTACCTGGCAACGCCCAAGAACGCACCCCAGCCAATCTCGCCGTAAAACGGCACTCGGTAAGCAGAAATCACGGCGACGGTCTTTGGCTGGCGCAGGGGCAGCCAGTAGCGTCTTTTGATAGCACTAACATGCTATTACTATCGCCCCGTAAAGAATCATATTTTGTTGACACATGTGCCCCGTTTCCGGACAATCGCGAGTAGCACCTTAAGGATTGCGCCATGTTCGCTCAACGTACCCCTCCCATTAGCATAGCGACGCCCTCACCGGTACCGGCCGCTTATCGCAGAAGTTCCTTCTCATGGAACACCGTTCTCAGGTACTTGCTGATGGCGGGCGCGGCGATTTACGTGATCGCTTCGCTGTATTTCATGTACTTCACCTACAGCGTGTACCAGGCACGGCCGAAGATCGCCGAGCTGGAAAAAAGGCAGGATGCGCTGGAAGTCAAGCAGGCGGAACTAGACAAGCGCGTCCACGCCTCAACTTCCGAGCTGAAGCACGCCTTGAATTCCGGGGTAGGTACGGCCCAGACGGTTCAGCAGGATTTGGCGACCCGAACCGCCGAACTGGAGAAGCAGCAGAAAGCCGCCTTGTCGCGTCTTGAGGCCGCTCAGACTAAGGAAAGCAAGCAATTAGCCGCGGTCTCCGGCGAGATCACTACCGTAAAAACCGACGTAGGCAGCACCAAGGCGGACCTGCAGAAGGCGCAGAATGACCTGGCGGCCACGAATGCCAAGTTGGACCGCGCCATGGGCGACCTCGGCGTCGAGAGCGGACTGATTGCGCGCAGCGCCCAGGAGCTGGAGGTACTGCGGCATAAAGGCGAGCGCAACTATTACAACCTCACTCTTCAGAAAAATAATCGGACAGCGGTTTCCACGGTGAGCTTGATTTTGAAGAAGGTTGACCCGAAGAAGAACATCTTCACACTGAATGTCATCGCCGATGACAAAGTCATCGAGAAGAAGAACCGCACCGTGGATGAGCCGCTGCAGTTCTATACAGGCCGCGATCACTCGCTCTACGAGCTGGTGATTTTCAGCGCCGACAAAAACTCGGTTTCGGGCTACCTGTCCACCCCGAAGGGCGCGCCTACGCCAGTAACGCCGTAATCGAAACCCAGGCACCGGCTACTTCGGCGCGCCGCCTTTTTCGTGCAGCACAACCGGGTTCTGATCGTAAGGCTCGATGGTGACGATCAGGTCCTTGCGGGAATCGAAAAGCTGTGGCGTGACCGGGAAGGTCACCATCACCGTTCCCTTCTGCTCCCCACCCGGGGGAATCTTGGTCTCCACTTGCAGCGGGCTGCCATGTCCTCGCAGGTCGGGATAAGCCTGCAGGTAACGCTCGTAATCGCTGGCTGAAGCTGCATCGTCTGACTGATCGCCCTTGTCCGTTTGAACGGTCGCGTTGATGCTCTTGATGTATAACGTCTTGTCGCTTACGTTCTTCAGCGTGACCGCAATCAGGATCATCGGGTTTTCCATGTTCGCCGGCTGGCTGAACCATTCGCCGTCGACCGTGCCTTGCGCCGCAGGCTTCGCCCGTTGGGTGTACGCGACGATGGCAACGACGATGCCGACCACAATGAGGGCGATCGCAACCGGCGCAGCAGGCGGCAAGTTGCGCTTGGCCGTGCCAAATTCGTTGTAGCCGGATCCTGTTGGCTCGGGTTGGGACTCCGTCGGATTGGGCGGGACTTCGTTCTCAGCCATAGTTTCACTTCCAAGCACTAACCACTCACCACCGCCGTCGGCCATTCGTGCTTCATCGCTGTGCGGAATTCGTTCTCCGGCAGCGTGTTTAACACATCGTTCGGCGTCAGCCACGCACGCCGCGCCTGTAGAATTCCATACTTGATCTTCTCGAAGTGCGAGGTGTGATGCGCGTCGGTATTGATGACGATCTTGACTCCCCGGTCGCGCGCCATGCGCAGATGCACGTCGTTCAGGTCCAGCCGGTCTGGATATGCGTTCAGCTCCATCGCGATCCGGTTTTTCAGCGCCGCCCTCAGAATCGCGTCCATGTCGAAGCTGTACGCATCGCGGCGCAATAGCAGCCTTCCCGTTGGATGCCCGAGAATCGAGACATTCTTGTTGCTCAAAGCTCGTAACAGGCGGTCGGTCATCTGTTGCGGTTCCTGGTTGAAAGCCGAGTGCACGCTGGCGACGACAACGTCCATCTGCTCCAGCACTGAGTCGGACAGATCTAAGTCGCCGTCAGCCAGAATGTCGACTTCAATACCGGCCATGATGGTGAGGTCTTCGAACTGCTCGTTGGCAGCACGGATGCGCGCAATGTGCTCGACCGCGCGCTTATCGTCCAGTCCGTTGGCAAACGCCAGGTTCTTGGAGTGGTCGGTGATCGCGATGTACTGATAGCCGCGCTCTTTCGCAGCTTCGGCCATCTCCCTGATGGTGCAGCGGCCGTCAGTCTCGACCGTGTGCATGTGGACTTCGCCGCGAATATCGCCCAGCGCGATCAGCCGCGGCAGTTTGTGCTCGGCCGCCAGATCGATCTCGCCGCAGTTCTCGCGCATCTCCGGCGGAATGCAGTCGAGCTTGAGCGCCCCGTAGATTTCGTCCTCGGTCGTCCCGGCCACGCGCTGATTGTCTTCCAGGCGAAATAGTCCGTACTCATTCAGCGTGAGCCCCATCTTCAGAGCGCGCTGACGCAGGGTCACATTGTGGTTCTTTGAGCCGGTGAAGTACTGCATGGCCGCGCCGTAAGAGTCGGGCGGCAGCAGTCGCACGTCGACCTGCATCCCACTGCGCAGTTTGAAGCTCACCTTGTTATCGCCTTTCGCCAGCACGTCAAGAATTCCGGGGAAGCGCAGGATCTCTTCAATCAACTCCGCACGCTGCGTATCATCCACGCAACACGTTCCGGTGATGAGTACGTCCAGATCTCCGACGGTTTCGCGTCCGCGACGCAGCGAGCCGGCCGGCGTGATCTTCTCGATGCCTTGAATGTGCTTCAGGTGCTCGGTCAGCTTTTCGGCAGTGCGGTCCGCCTCTTCCAGCAGGAATCGTCCCGAGATGCGGCGATAATCCTCGATGGCCTTGAGGATTTTCTGCTCGCTCTTAGCGCTCAACCGCGGCAGCTCGCGCAGCTTGCCTTCGCGGGCCAGCTTCGCTACGCCCTCAACATCGCTCACCTGAAACGCACTCCACAGCAGCGCGATCGTTTTCGGGCCGAGCCCCTGAATCTTCAGCAGCTCCAGCATGCTGGGACGATACTTCTGCAACAGCTCTTGATGGATACCCAGCTTGCCTTCGCGGCACAGTTCCTGGATGTTCGCCACCATTCCTTTGCCGATGCCGGAGATTTCCAGCAGCTTTTTCGGCTCATCCAGAAGCCCGGAAACCTGCTCGGGATGCGCCTCCAGAGCTTCGGCGGCGCGGCGATAGGAACGAATGCGGAAGGAGTCGTCGCCGTTTACCTCCATCAGATCGGCGGTTTCGTAGAAGATGTGAGCGATGGCCTTATTGTCCAAGCAGAAGCACCTGATGCGAAATTGTAAACCCCTGCGCCTTGCCTTTGCGGAGCGACAAAAAACCGGCACAAACCGGGCCGCTCAGGCCGCTGCCAACAGATAGTCTATCGATTGGTGCTACCAATCGGCGCCTCCAGCCAACGACTTCTGGTTGCGAGTGGAGATGTTATACAGTTCGAAGGAGCCGTCAGCTTGGGTGACGGTGGAAGTCACGGGCATGGCCGTGATGATGATGATGATGAGCGACTCAAACCCCATCGTGATACGTCCGGCGCGAAACATCCTGGGAAGTCTGCGCGTGCCCGGCGATAAATCGATCTCCCATCGTTACGCGATGCTGGCCGCTGTGGCAGAAGGCCGGTCGCGCTTCGACAACTTTGCGCCCGGCGCCGATTGCGCGAGCACGTTGGGTTGCGTGCGCGAGCTGGGTTGCAAGGTCGAGCGCGATGATAGCGGCGTCGTAACAATCGAAGGACGCGGCGCGGAACTGCAGGAGCCGGGCGTAGCTCTGGACGGCGGCAACTCCGGCTCGACCATGCGCATGCTCTCCGGGATCCTCGCTGCCCAGCCATTCGCCAGCCAGTTGATCGGCGACGCTTCACTTTCACGGCGGCCGATGAAACGCATCATCGAGCCGCTGCGCCAGATGGGCGCGCAGATCGAAGCGTCCGATGGTGATCGAGCTCCGCTGCACATTCGCGGCAGAAAGCTGCACGGTATCGACTATCGCCCCCCGATGGCCAGCGCGCAGGTAAAGACTTCCGTGCTGTTCGCCGGACTGCTGGCAGAAGGGAAGACGACGGTACACGAACCGGCGCGCACCCGCGATCACGGCGAGCTTGCGTTGCGCGCCTTTGGAGCGAACGTCGCACGCACCCACAACTCCGTGAGTATCGAAGGTGGCCAGACGCTGCACGCGCTGGAAGCATTCGTGCCGGGAGACATCTCTTCGGCGGCGTTCTTTCTCTGTGCGGCGGCCATTTTCCCCGAGTCGAATCTGGTGATCGACAGCGTGCTCCTGAATCCGACTCGCTCGGCGCTGCTGGATGTGCTGACCGCGATGGGCAGCCGCATTTCAATGGTGCGCGTCGAGGAGCAGCATGGCGAATTGGTGGGGACGATTACGCTGAATCCAGGGCAGGGAAGACATGTTCGTATCGAAGGTGCGCTCACTGCGCTGCTCATCGACGAGTTGCCGGTGCTGGCGGCTGTCGCCCCGTTTACGGCGGAGGGGCTGGAGGTGCGCGACGCGCAAGAGCTGCGGGTGAAGGAATCCGACCGGCTGAGCGCGGTCACGCGCAACCTGCAAGCCATGGGCGCGACGGTCGAGCAAACCGAGAACGGCTGGCGCATTCCCGGGGGCCAGCAACTGCACGGCGCAGAAATCGAGAGCTACGACGATCATCGCATCGCTATGGCGTTCACCATTGCAGCCCTGCGAGCTGAAGGCGAGACAATCATCCACCATGCCGACTGCGTCCGGATTTCCTATCCCGGGTTCTTCGAAGACTTGGAGAAGCTAGTGGAGCGGTAAGTCCAGCCCGACGCCTATCGCGAAGTTACCTCTTCTGCTTCGTGTGCAATTTCGGAAATCTGTATTGCCGTCACACCAGACTTCTGCAGCGCTTCATTCAGTTTCGGAATCTGCGTGCTCTTGATGCTGGTCCACTGCGTCAGTTCGGCTTTCGCGACCTGGTCCGCCTCGCGAAAAAGATCCATCGCCTGTGACGGAATGGCGCGATCGCCGCTTTCTACCACGCGCAGTGCGGCCGCCAGGCCAGTGTTCGCCGACTCCAGACCGGTGATGGCGCCGGGCGGCGCGTGCTCACCTTTTTCGACTTTCGTAATCGCCGACTGTAAGCTGCTAATCTGCGAGAGAAGTTCGGGATGTTGCTTCAAACTCTGCGTTTCGACTTCGCTCAGCTTCTTTTTCACCGCAGCAATCTCCGCCAGCGCCTTGCGTGTCAGCAGTACTTCGTCAAAGATCGCCAAGCCCACTCGGAGCTGATCGCTCAGATCCGCACCGGTCGCTTGCGACCGCGGATCCATCTCGACCCGTAACGGCTGAACAACGCTGGCGCCATCGACCGTCAGCTTAAGTTGATATTCGCCGGGAATGACACGCGGACCACGAGGCGCGCCTCGACCGTCTTCTTCGTCCGTCTCTGCGCTCGACCCGGCACTCGCCCAGCGCAGGTCCCACACAAAGCGATGCGCGCCGGCAGTGTTCTCCAGCATCGCGGGCTTGGGAATCCAGCGCTCGGCGATTGCCAGCGGCGGAGGCGGATGCGACTGCTCCTTGGGCGCGCCGCTCATGTAACGGCGAACCAGCTTACCCCTGGAATCGACAATCTCCAGCGCGACCACCTTCGCTGTTGCCGGAAGGTAGTAATCGACGATCGCCCCGTCAGGAGGGTTCTTGGCTGTCGGCTCTTCCGGCGGCAGCGGGCTTCCCAGAAACACATCGTTATCGATGCGGATTGCCGTTGCCGGCTTGTACAGACGCGGGCCCGCCGATTGCGCCTGCGCATCGAGCTGCCGCAATGGTGTGATGTCGTCCAGAATCCAAAACGAGCGCCCGTAGGTCGCAACAATCAAGTCGTCGCCGTGAATCGTGATGTCACGAACCGATGTGACCGGCAGGTTGAGCTGCAGCGGCTGCCAGTGCTCGCCGTCATCGAACGAGACGTAGATTCCGAGCTCGGTGCCGGCAAACAACAGCCCCTTGCGTTCCGGGTCTTCGCGAATTGCGTTGACGAACGAATTGGCCGCGATGCCGCTCGTAATGCCCCGCCACGTCTTCCCGTAATCGTTAGTGCGATAGATGTACGGACTCTGATCGTCGAGCCGGTGACGATCTACCGCAACATAAGCCACCGCGGGATCGAAGCGCGAGGCTTCGATCATCGCGATCTTGCTCCAGTCACCCACACCTTTTGGCGTGACGTCCTGCCAGCTTTTGCCGGCGTCGCGCGTGAGGTGCAACAGACCAGTGTCGCTGCCGGCCCAGATCTCATCGCCATTCATCGGCGACGGCGCGATGCTGAAGACTACGCCGAAGCCACGCTCCTTCGCATTCGCCACGGTCGTTGGGCCGGTGCTCGACGCGTTCGCCACGGCACCCGTCAGGTCAGGGCTGATCTGCTGCCAGTGCAAGCCGCCGTCGGTTGTCTTCATCACGAACTGCGTGCCGAAGTAGAGTGCGCTCTTCTCGATCGGCGAGCGCACCAGCACCGGCGTCCACGGCCCGCGATACTTGCGTTGATTGATCTCGCCGCTGAAGTTCGGCATCGGCCACGGCGTTATGTCCTGGCCGAACGAGGTCCGCCGGTCCCAGCGGATAACGCTGCCATACACGCCGCTGGCGTAGAGAATATTCGGATCGTTGGGATCGGGGGCGAGCCAGCCGCTCTCACCGCCCCCAACCATGTACCAGTCGCGCCCGGTGATCATGCCGTGATCGGTGCGGTTTGGCACGGCGATGGAGCCGGTGTCCTGTTGCGCGCCGTAGACGTGATAGGGAAACTCGTTGTCGGTGATCACGTGATAGAGCTGCGCCGTCGGCTGGTTGTACCACGATGACCAGGTCTGGCCGCGATTTACGCTGATGGTGGTGCCCTGATCGGTGCCAAGTATGAGATGCGACGAGTCTTTGGGATCAACCCAGATCTGATGGTAGTCGTCGCCGCCGGGCGCGCCGCGCACAATCGTGATTGTCTTGCCGCCGTCTTCGGATTTGTAGAGTGCAACGTTTGGTAGGTAGATTACGTCGCGGTTATTGGGATCGACGGTGATGCCCATGAAATACCAGGCGCGGCTGCTGAGGCGCGAATCGCTGTTGGCCAGCATCCAGGTATTGCCGCCATCGTCGGAGCGATAGAGCCCTGACTTCTTGCCCGCCTCGATCAAAGCGTACACGCGCTTGCCATCAGGAGCGACGGCCACGCCTACGCGTCCCCAGTCGCCGTCGGGCAAGCCGTTGCCGGCGAGCTGCGCCCAGGTTGCGCCGCTGTCGGTTGAACGATACAGTCCGCCGCCCGGCCCTGGCAGTGGCGCGTAGGTGCTCCATGGCGGACGATGCGTGTTCCAGGTTCCCGCGAAAAGTATGTTTGGACTCGCGATGGCGATGGCAAGATCGGAGGCGCCGATGTTCGGCCCCTTGTCGAGAACGCGCGTCCAGTTCGCGCCGCCGTCGGTCGACTTGTAGACGCCCCGCGTATCGTTCGGACCGTAAGCGTGGCCGAGGGCGCCCACATAAACCACGTCGGCGTTCTGCGGATCGACTACGATACGGCTGATCTGCCGCGAATCCCGCAGGCCGACATTTCGCCACGTCTGACCTGCGTCCGCGGATTTGTACACGCCATCGCCAGAGCTCAGCGCAGAGCGAATGTCTGACTCGCCGGTGCCGGCGTAGAGGACATTCGGGCTCGACGGCGCAACTTCCAGCGCACCGATCGAGGCGATTGGCTGTCCATCGAACAGCGGATTCCAGGTGACACCCGCGTCGGTCGTCTTCCAGACGCCGCCATCCACCGAACCAAAGTAGAAGGTCGAAGCTCCTCCCGGCACGCCGGTGACCGCGACCGCTCGGCCGCCGCGAAACGGGCCGATCAGCCGCCACTGCAGCCCACTCAGCAACTCCGGTGGGACCGTCTGCGCGGTTGCGGCAACATTCAATATGAGGGCGACTAAAACAGTGATGACCGGCGTTAGAAACCGTGCACGGAGATTCAATCGGAGGTCCTCTACCTGCAAGATCTTTGCGATTAGATTACATTACTCGTTTGCGGTTTTGCGGCACCAGGTTGGCTGCTGCCCGCATGTTCCTATTCCATGAAGAAATTTCCTGTCCTCCTTCTTGCTTGCCTCTCCTCGATTGCCGTTGCTGTTCCGCTCTTCGCCCAAGTCGGGGTCGACACCCACATCCTGACCGAAATGCGGTGGCGCAACGTCGGTCCGTTTCGCGGCGGACGCACGCGCGCCATCTGCGGCGTCCCCAGCCAGCCAAACGTCTTTTATGCCGGAGCCGTAAATGGCGGGGTGTGGAAGACGACGGATTTCGGCCGCACCTGGAATCCGATCTTCGATCAGCAGCCGACGGGTTCGATCGGCGCCATCGAAGTCGCATCTTCCGATCCCAACATCGTCTATGTCGGCAGCGGCGAGGGTCTGCATCGCCCCGATCTGTCCGTGGGAAACGGAATGTACAAATCCACGGATGCCGGACGCACTTGGACCCACCTCGGCCTGAGCGACGGCCAGCAGATTTCGCAGATCGCCGTCGACCCTCGCGATGCGAATCGACTTTTTGTCGCGGTTGCCGGCCATCCCTACGGGCCCAATCCGGAGCGCGGCATTTACCGCTCGGTCGACGGCGGCCACACCTTCGAGAAGGTCCTCTACAAGGACGAAAATGTTGGCGGCAATGATGTGAAGATCGATCCCGGTAACCCCGACGTGGTATATGCCACGTTGTGGGAGGCGCGCGAAGCTCCGTGGGAGAACGGGGACTGGAACGGCTCCGGCGGCGGCATCTTCAAATCTACGGACGGCGGCAAGACCTGGAACCAGCTTGCGGGCGGTCTGCCCAGCGGCATTGTGCAGGCCTATGTCGCGATTTCGCGGAGCAATCCGCAGCGCCTGTTCGCCTCCGTTGCGACCAAGAGCACAGTTGAGCTCTACGCCTCCAGCGACGGCGGCGCGACCTGGTCAAATGCAACCGATGATCCTCGTCCCAAGATGCGCATCGGCGGCGGCGATCTTCCCGTGCCTGGCATCGATCCCAAGAATCCCGACGTCGTCTACAGCACCAGCACGGTAACGTGGAAGTCGACCGACGGCGGCAAGACATGGATTGGCTGGCGCGGCGCGCCCGGCGGCGACGACTACCAGAACATCTGGATCAATCCGAATGATTCCAATATCGTCCTGCTGGGCAGCGATCAGGGCGCAATCGTAACCGTCAACGGCGGGCAGAGCTGGAGCTCGTGGTACAACCAGCCGACAGCACAGCTCTATCACGTGAATGCCGACGATGCCTTCCCGTATCGCCTGTGTAGCGGCCAGCAGGAGAGCGGCTCGGCGTGCATCGCCAGCCGCAGCTACGACGGCGAGATCACCTTCCGCGATTGGCATCCGGTGGCGGCGGAAGAATACGGCTACGTGGTGCCCGACCCGACTGATCCCGATGTCATCGTCGGCGGCAAACTCACGCGCTATGACCGCCGCACGACCCAGGCGCAGAACATCATGCCCGTGCCGCTGGGCTCGCCGGATTTCCGCGTCATTCGCACCCAGCCGATTGTCTTCTCGCCCTTCGATCCGCACTTGATGTACTTCGCTGCCAACACCCTGTGGGCGACGAACGACGGCGGCCATAGCTGGAAGCAGGTCAGCCCCGACTTGACGCGCAAAACCTTTGAGATACCCGAGCCGGTTGGGATATTCCGCTCGGAACCGACGGCACAACCGAAGCAGCGCGGCGTTATCTATGCGCTGGCGCTATCGCCGATTGAGAAGGGGCGCATGTGGGCCGGAACCGACGACGGGCTCATCTGGCTGACAACCGACGGCGGCACGAATTGGAAGAACGTTACCCCACCGCAGCTTTCGGCCTGGCAGAAGGTCTCGGTACTGGAGGCAAGTCACGGCGATTCGCAGACGGCCTACGCCGCGATCAATACGCTGCGGCTCGACGATCTGCGGCCGCACATCTATCGCACCCGCGACTCCGGCAAGAGCTGGACGGAGATCGTCAGCGGCATTGCGGCCAATCAGAACGTCAACTCGGTTCGCGAAGATCCGAAACGCAAGGGGCTGCTCTTCGCTGGTACGGAGGGCAGCGTGTATGTGTCATTCGACGACGGCGATCACTGGCAGTCGCTGCGGCTGAACTTGCCTGCGACCTCGGTTCGCGACCTGCTGATCAAAGACAACGACCTCGCCATCGCGACTCACGGCCGCGGCTTCTGGATTCTCGACGACATCACCTCGCTGCGGCAATGGGATGACCGCGCGTCGAGCGGCACGCATCTGTTCGCGCCTGAAGCGGCCTTGCGGGTCCGCTGGGACACGAATCCCGACACGCCGCTGCCGCCGGATGTTCCGGCGGGGCAGAATCCCCCGGACGGCGCAATCCTCAACTACTACTTGAAGTCTTCTTCGTCCGGGCCTGTGACCCTGGAAATTCAAGATGCGTCCGGGAAGACGGTTCGCCGCTTCTCCAGCGCCGATCCGCTGCCCGCAGTCAGTCCGATGCTGGAGATTCCAACCTATTGGCTCCGCCCGCCGGAGCGCTTGTCGAGCGCGGCCGGTTTTCATCGCTTCGTGTGGGACATGCATTACACGCCGGTGCCGGACATCAAGCCGGACTATCCCATCTCGGCCGTTTACAAGAACACGGTTCCGCAGCCGACCTCGCCGTGGATCATGCCAGGCAAGTACACAGTTGTCCTCGCGGTCGGCGGCCAGAGGTACACCCAGCCGCTCACGGTGTCGATGGACCCGCGTGTGAAGACGGCGCTCGCCGATCTGCACAAACAGTTCGAGCTGTCTTACCAGGTCTATGAAGAGCTGCTGCGGTTTCAGCCGGTCGTCGACCAGGCCGAAGCGGCGCAGGAGAAGATCAAGCTAATGAAATCGAAAGCGGGCGGCGTTGACGCGGAAAATCTGGACGCCGTCGCGAAACAGCTGCAGGAGCTACTGGGCGGTGAGCGCCGGCGGAGGCGTGGACAGCAGGCGGAGAACCTGACCGGTGTCCGCTCGTCGCTCATGCAATTGCTGGGGATGCTGCAGGAAGTGGACCGCGCGCCTACCTCGCAGGTTACACAGCAAGTGCCAAAGGTGCACGCGTCGGCCGAAGCGATGATCCAGGAGTGGACTGAGTTCCGGAGTCAGCGGCTGGCGTCCCTCCACTTGGAGCCCTGACACGCAGGTCACGGCCATGCCATTGTCGGCGCGCGGTTCGCCCCTATCGAGTACTAAAGTTTTGAAATCGAGCAGCTATGTACTTTCGCGGCTCCGCTGTCATCCTATCCTTGTAACTGAGAATCCAACGAAGTAAGTTGCTGCTAGGCGCTTCGCCAGCGCCGATCAGGAGAATTCGATGCGGCGATGGTATGTGCCACTGACGGTCATTGGCCTGGGCAGCGTCGGCGCGCTGTTGCTGACGGAGCGCGGTCGCGGCGTACTGCGAAACGTAGCGGAAAAATTCTGGCGAGCCCCCGAACACCTGCTGGATTGGGATGGCTCGCTGGAAAGCGAGCTGGATCGCATCCAGGAAACGCTCGACAGCATAGCCGACTCGCTCAATCCACGGCCCGAGTTGGGCCACTAACTTCGCAGGCTTGCTCGGCGTGGTTGCGATGCGCGCGCCATCACCGTGTTTCGTCGGTCACATCTTCAAACAAATCAGTTTCGAGCTTCGCCTCGCGAGGCTTGCTGGTCGCCGCCAGGTGATACATCTCTACCGGCCCGTCACGCGGGCCTAGATTTTTTCTGACTCGCTCGAACAATGGCGCCTGGGTCGTGTGCTGCTGAAATGCCTGCCCCCTTTTCGCAAGGCGCTCAGCGCCGATCTCGATTCGCGCCGTTACCGTGGGCTGCGAAATCGGCTTGCGGTCGGGCAGGAAGAAATCGGCAGTGTGGTAGTAAAGCTTCTGCGCGCGATGCGGGGTGAGCTCCTGTTGCAGCTGCTCGGGATACCGATCAGGCCGTCCCGCCCACTCAAACGCCAGCGTCGCGAAGGTGCCGGCCATGGCGTGATCGATATGCCCGGTGAGCCCGCCGTCCGGCCCAAAGGTCAGCATCACCTGCGGCCGTAGACGACGGATGCGCGCCACCAGATCGCCCACAGCCTTATAAAACTCGGCGTGATCCAGCCCTCCGTCCGGGTAGTCCAGCACCTCGCCGTAATTGACGCCAAGCAGCTTGCAGGAGGCGGCAAACTCGGCGCGACGAAGCGCTGCCAGTTCCTCATTCGTTCGCGCCGCACCGCGGTTGCGCGCCGCCGTTCCCGCGGTCATGCACACGACCGAGGTCTCGACCCCGCGCTCGTGATACAGCAGCAGCGTGCCTCCGAAGGCTCCGGCCTCGTCATCAGGATGAGCCGTCACACAAAGCAGTTTGCGCATAGCGGAGATTGGATGAGATGCAGAACGGGCGAGCTTCACTTCAGATCACAGGAGAGCTGCGACACAACCGGCAAACGGACAGGCACGCCTGGCGGCGGCTCGCTGACCAGCGTGAGGACCACCTCTGACTCCCTCCGCCACCAGCCGTGGAAAATCCGCTTCTCAAAGCTCGTGCGGAGCGGACACCACGAGTCCCGGCTGAACCCGTTGTTCAGTCCTTCCGGCAGCTCAACTTCGACCTGTCGCGTGTCGATCCGCAACCCTTCGCGCAAAGCTTTAAGTGTGCTTTCTTTAGCACTCCATAATAGAGCCACAGTGACAACTCGACCTTCCTCATCTGCCCGTGCGATCCGCTGCTGCTCTGGAGCAGTGAAGTAGTCCGAGATGAACCCGTCGGAATGCGGTTCGACGATCTCAAGATCGCAGCCCACGGCCGTAGCGGCCGGCGCGACCGCACATGCTGCACGCCCATCGCGGTGGCTAAGTGAGATGGAAACCTCGGCCGCTCGCCCCTCGACGAACGCCTCAGGAGCGCCCGATGCGGCGGCACGTATTTCGATTGCGGACAATTCCGCCGCTTCGACCGGCATCTCGAGGTATGCGGCGACGGCGTGCTTTGCGGTCCATCGCCCCAGCCGCCAATCCGCGCGCCGTTTGGAAATGCGCATGCTGCCGAGGCGCACCAACTCGTCCGAACTCAGCCAATCCTCTTCGCAGCGTATCTCGGCGACGGTCTGTTCCAACCAGCAAACTCGCATCGAATCGTCCGCCCTTGCGCTCACGAGATCGCCAACTCATGCGGCGCAAGGATGCTCTGCAGCGCTTTCAGCGGCTCGCCGTCAATCTTGTCGGGCAATTCGACGGTACGATAACCGCTCAGCCGCAGATAGCGGCTTCCTCTCGAGTCGACCACCTCCGCATCGAAAGTCCCGTCCTCCGGATGCGGCGTGACGACTGCGTATACCTTCTCTCCATTTGGCTTGGGGGCGGCCGAGGTCGAGATCTCTCGCACCTTCCACGGCAGACCCATGCGGCCCTGAGCCGACATCTGCCACAGACCGGCGGTCTGGAAGCACAGCTCGATCATGCGCGGCCGCATCAGCGTGGGCCGGTCGGAGGGCTGATGGTTCTGCGGCAAGTGATGTGACATCTCGCCAACGATGCGCTCGCCATCCCACCATGCCTGCTCCACGACCTGGTACGCCGGCCCGTGGAAGTAAATGCGATAAATCTGTGCAGCGTTCACGATGCCTTCCGCCGAGAGCCGTGGCACCGGGCCAGTCGCCGCTTCCGGCGCTTGCTTGCCGACTCGCACTCGTGCCGTGAAGTGGGTTGTGTCCTGCGGCTCGGGGCTGTTGGGCAGCGTGCGACGCCCGATGAGACAGCAATCGGCAATCAGCTTGCCGGCGACGGGATGAATGATGGACTGGAGGATGATCGTTCGTGGCTCGTTCTTGTAGAACTTGAATGGAGCGAGGAAACTCACCTCCTCGATCGCTTCGATATGCCAGCCGGGATGCAGGCACAGCGCGACTTCGGCGAATGCCTCCATGCCCATCACCCCAGGCAGCACCGGCGTGCCGTCAATGCGATGGTCGTACAGGAACGGCTGTACGTTGGGATCGAGCGTGGTCTCCATCGTCAGCCCGCTGTAAATGCCGACCCCGGTGATGCGGCCCACCATCGGACCCTGCTTCGCCGGCACTTCGTTGGAGCCGGACAACGCGGCAACGTCGAGTCCCTCGGTCGCGTCCCACTCCTGCAGCATGATTCCCAGGCGTTCCGCGATCACCAGCTCGCCACGAAATCCGCCGCTCGCCAACTCGCGGCGAATAATCGGAATGCCTGCCTCGGGTGGAATCATGTCGATGCCTGCCATCTCCATCATCTTCGGAATGGAGCCGCGCGTCGCCATGCCGATGCCTCCCCACGCCGACCAGTCGATGACGATGCCGCGCGTTTGCGGGCGCGTGCTGCGAAAGCTCGACGTGTACTTGCAGAGCAAATCGTTGGCCGAGCTGTAGTCGGTCTGGCCGCCGTTGCCGAAGCGTCCCGCAACCGAGCTGAACGCCACCGTCGCGCCCAGCGGCATGTCGCCGATCGCACGCAGCAGGTTGAACCAGCCATCCGCCTTGACGTCGAAGACAAGGTCAAACTCGGATGACGTTTTATCGGGCAGGAAGCGGCTGCGCTCCAGCCCGGCAGCATGCAGCAGCACGTCGACGCGGCCGCTGCGCTTGCGGAGCTCGGTGATGACCTTCGTGACGGCGTCTGTATCGGCCAGGTTAACGCTGAAATAATGCGCCGTTCCGCCGGCAGCCTGCACCGCGCGAATCGCGCTCAATGCCGCATGGGCTCGCTCCAATCCGGCCAGCTCTTTTTCCACCAGCGCAGGAGTCGCGCGTTCTCCGCGTGCCTGAATGCGAGCAAACAGCTCGCGCTTCAGTCCTTCCTTGTCGCTGACGAAACGCGCCAGGTCAGGGTTGTTCGGATCTGGCTCGGGCACGAGATCGAGCAGATAAAAAGTACCGCCCGACGCCGCCGCGAGATCTTGCGTGATGGCGGACACGATGCTGCCCGCCGCACCCGTGATCACAAACACGGTGTTCTTATTGAGGGCGAGACCAGGCTGGCCGTCCTCTGCCGGTTGCTCGTGTAGTCCAACCGTCCAGCGCAGTCCATCCTTGTATCCGATTTCCACGGCGCCCGGATCGCGCAGCGCCTCATCGATGAGCAGGGTGGTGATTTCCCAGTGGCGGCAATTGCCAAAATCTACGGCCTTCACCGTCGCTTCGGGACGCTCGCGCTTGTAAGCCTTGGCGAAGCCGGTCACTGCGCCGCCCATAGGAGCGAATGCACCGTCGTCGTCGTAGCCATGCTGCCCGCCGAGACGCGTTGCCGCGATGAGGAACGTCCCCGGTCCGGCCACTTGTTCGTAGAGTTTGCGCATGGTGGCGTAAAGCGATTTCACGCGGACGCGCAGGTTTTCGCGCCACGCCGCAATGTCCATGCTGCCGATCGGCCCTTCATCGTCGAGCGCCGGGAGCCAGAAGACGCCCTGCACCGGGCCGGCCTTCATCCACTTGTCGACGGAGGCGAGCAGAATCTCGCTGTCGGCACCCGGGATCAAGCAGAGTGTTTCAACCTCTCTGCGTCTCAATTCCTGCAGCAGCGTCTCGGCGACTCCGCCTTGGTCCGGCATCACGATGACTCGGCTTCCGGAGGCCAGGGTCACGCCCGTCGGTTTGCACATCGTCAGGGGCGGACGAAGCACCGGGATTGGTACGCGTCGCGGGATTTTATTGGCGGCGTCGAAGGTCAGCAGTTCCGGCTGCGGAGCCGTGGGGGTCGGAGGCTTGGCTTCGGTAGAGCCATTGGCGGTCGCGTTGCCGGCGCGGTCCTGGGCGAACTTGATGACATGCGCCAGAGTAGGGAAGTCGCGCAGCTTCATGTTCTCGTCGCGTGGAATGTTGTAAGCGGCGCGCACCGAGGCGAACATCTCCGCCTGCTTGACGGTGTCGATGCCCAGGTCGGCTTCGAGATCAAGATCGAGGTCCAGCATCTCCTTCGGATAGCCGGTCTTCTCGGCGACAATGTCCAGCACCGTTTCTTGGATCGCGTCGAGACTGATGGGACCGAGAGGCTCCGCGGGCGCCGCATCCTTCTCCCCATCCGTTGGCGAAAGGGTGAGAGACTCGAGCGCTGCTCCACCAGCGAGCTCAGGGCGCATCTCGAAGACAAACCGAATGACATGCCCCAACGTGGGATAGTCACGCAGTTTGCGGTTTTCGTCGCGCGGGATGTTGTAAATCTCGCGGATGGCGGCAAACATCTCGGCTTGCTTCACCGTATCGACGCCAAGATCGGCTTCCATATCGAGATCCAGATCGAGCATCTCTTCCGGATAGCCGGTCTTCTCGACCACCAGCGCAAGGACCCGCTGCTTGACCTCTTCCGTTGTTGCGGTCACCGACGCTACCGCTGGGGCAGCTTCCGGCTGGCTGACACTTGGCGTTGCAGGCCGGATTGCAGCGGGTGTCGCATCCTTTTCGCCAGCCTTGGGCGAAAGCGAGGGAGCGTCGGTTGCTGTTCCCAACGCCAAATCGGGCCGTTTCTCATAGACGAACCGGATCACATGCGACAACGTGGGATAGTCGCGCAGCTTACGGTTCTCGTCGCGGGGGATGTTGTAGGTCTCGCGAATGGCCGCGAAGATCTCCGCCTGCTTCACGGTATCCACGCCAAGGTCGGCTTCCATGTCGAGATCCAGATCGAGCATCTCCTCCGGGTAGCCGGTCTTTTCCACGACCAAGGCGAGGACCTTCTGCTTCACGTCTACCGCTGCCGATGCGGAGGTTGCCGTCGCTGGTGCAGAGGGCAGAGGGTTGATTTTCTCAACTGCTGGTTCGACGCTCTTCACCACTGTCGCGGTTGCCGTGACCGCCGGTTGCGTCGGTGCGGCCACCAGAGTCGTGGTTGCTGCTATCGGGCGTGATTCCTGCGCCGGCATCGCGATTCGCGGTTGCGGCCCCTGGTCGCGCACCCGCAGTGTGCGCTTCACGACTTCCAGTTCAGCCTTCGGATAACCGCCAACCCGGCTCAGCCACTGGCTCCAAACCGCCGGGTCAGCAATCCGGCAGGCATATCCCAGCGCATCCGGACGTGGACGTTGGCCGTCTTTTGTCTGGACCCGACGCAGCAAGATCATGCTGATCTGCGAACCGAATCCCGCCCCCAGATGCAGCGCGTATTCGATGGGATAGTTGCCGCCCTTGGACAAATTCAGCGGGCCCAACTCAGGATCGACTTCCTTGAAGTTCGCCACCGGGGGCACCAATCCCGTCTCCAGCGTTTTTACCGCCAGCACATCCTCGATGCCGGTTGCCATGGCGTGCCCGGTTAGGCCTTTGGTGTTGGCAACCACGATTTGGTCCGCGAGCTCGCCGAAGACGCGACGCAGCGCATGGACCTCAGCCGAGGCGCTTCCGCCTCGCGCGGGTGTATAGGTTTCGTGCGACACGAAGACCATCTGCGGCGCCACATCCTGACGCCGAATGCCGCCGCGCGACTCCGCCTTCGCCACCAGCTCTTCCATGACCTGGCCAATGTGCTGCACATCGAGTCGGGTTGCGTGAAAGGCGCTGTTGGCGGTGACCGCGCTCAACACTTCGCAGATAGGCTGGATACCGCGCTCTCGAGCGGCCTCGGCGCTCTCGACCACAAGCGACGCAGCGCCCATGCCCATGATCAGCCCGTGACGGCGGCGGTCGAAGGGGATGGCGGCGTCTTCCACCGCTTCGTCGGTGGCGGCGGCGCCGCTGGCGAGGAAGCCCGCGCCGAACCACTCGACCATGTTGTCGGTGGTGACATCGTCGGCCGAGATGATGATCACGCGGCGGCAGCGTCCGCCGCGAATCCAATCCTCCGCCAGCGACACCGCTTGTGCGGTGGTCGCACAGGCAGCATTGATTTGCGTGTTCGGCCCACGCGCGCCGATAAGTTCGGCGAACTGCGAATGCCCCATCGACAGCACTCGCAGCAGGAAGCGGCGGTCGAAGACGTACGGCTCCTTCTCCAGGGCAGAGCGCAACTCGTCGATGCGGCGCGCCACCTCCTGCCCCATGGCCGAGTGACCATTCGCGGCTCCCGCGCTCCATTGTTCCAACCGTGCCAGCTCTTCGCGGCGTGCGCGGTCGGTGTAATAGCCCCCCATGATTTGGGCATACGAGTCGTAGCCGGGAAAGGCCGAGCCGAAGATCACGCCGGTGTCATCGCGCAGAGCGTCCGGCAGGCCCCACCGCTCGGGAAGTTGTGTGCCCTTGGTGGTCGTCTTGTAACGCATGACGAGCGGAATTCCGGCATCGCGCAGGGCATCGAGTCCGGCGGCAATCGCCAGTTGAGTCACGCGGTCAAAGGCGGCGATACGATCAGCGGGAACTCCGAACTCGCTTTCCAGGTCGAAGCTGCGGCCACGCCCGGCGAGCTTGATGACATCACTGACGTCGTGGATGGCGTCGAACACCGGTCCGCCATTGTCGCTCTTCACCAGGCGGGTGATGTTCTTGTCGAGCATGGCGCGCCGGAAGCGTTCGGGGATGGGACCGATGAATTGATCGCCGCGGAGCAGGCAAGCAATGTTGTTGTCGTCGAAGATGTGCTCGGTGCCGGGCAGTCCGACCGATGCGCCGGTGATCACTACCGGTTCGCTCTTCGTGGGTTTTTGCCCCTGGTAGAGCTCCCAGCCGCGATCGAGAACTTGGGCAAATAGGTGGCCAAGCTCGGTATAGCGATCGCTGGTTGAGGGGGAAATTGGGAGCGGGTTCCCGTTTTGGGAATGTTCCACGTGGAACAACTTTGCAGGTGGCGGCGTTGTTGCCAGCGAAACTTCGGCTGCAAGCCGCGTCGGCGTTGGCGAAGCGGCAACCGAGATCGGTTGTTCGGGTTTGGCCTCCTCGAACTCGCCGCCCAATCCTGCCGCATACATTCCGCATAGCGCCTGGTTGAATGCCGTGGCGTCGTCGAGTTTGGGGTGATTGGTGAACAGCGAGAACACGTCTGCGTCGCTGCCCAGCACATCTTCGGCGAATCCCTGCAGCGCCTTCTTGGGTCCGACTTCAACGAACACGCGTGCGCCGGCGTCATACAACGTGCGCAGACCTTTCACGAACTGCACCGGCGCGGCGACCTGCTTTGCCAGCATGTCGGTAATTGCGTCCTTGTCGACGCCGGCGGGATAGAACTCGCCGTTAACATTGGCGACGATCGGAATCACCGGCGATTGCATGCGCAGCCGGGTAAGCATCTGCTTCAAAGGCGCGCTTGCCGGCGCCACGATCGAGGTGTGGAAGGCGTGGCTGACGGGCAGCTCAACCACGTTGTAGCCGGCCTGCAGGAAAAGTTGCGCAGCCTGTTCCACCGCCTTGGTCCCTCCGCCAATCACCGACTGAGTATTGCTGTTGATGTTCGCCAGCACGACATAGCCGTCGACGCTCTTGAGAATGCGCTCAACTTCAGCGATGGGAGCAAACACCGCCGCCATCTTGCCGTTGTCGGCCATCGCGACCTTCGTCATCTCACGGCCGCGCGCGCTCACTGCTTCCAGCGCATCTTCGAATGGCATTGCGCCGGCGGCCACCAGAGCGCCGTACTCGCCAACGCTGTGCCCCATGGTCATGTCCGGACGAATGCCGTAATCGGCCAGCAGTCGCGTCATCGCGATGTTGATGGTGATCACTGCCGGCTGCGTGATTGCGGTCTGGCGCAGATCGTCTTCCGCCTTGGCTACCGCTTCCGCATTCGCCGCATCGGCGTAGATGAATTCGGTGAGTGGCTTGCCCACCAGCGGCGTCATCACGCGGTCCGCCTCGGCAAACGTTTCGGCAATGACTGGCTCTTTGCCGCGCAGGCCGCGCAGCATGTTCACGTATTGCGAGCCCTGGCCGGTGTAAAGGAACGCGACCTTCGCCGCACGACCGTGACCGCGGAAGATTCCTTGCGCGCGCAGCGCCTTCCAGAACGTCGATTGATTCGCGGCGAATGCCTTCAGGGCAAAGCTGCACTTGTTCGCCAGATCGGCGGCATCACTGTAGTCGATGGCGAGACGCTCCGGCGCTGCAATATCTTCGCCAGCTGGAGGGACAAACGCGGGCGCCTGGCCCGCTTGTGCCGACAACTGCACTGCCTTCAACCGGTCGACCAGTTCAGCTTCCGTCGCTGCGCCGATCACCAGCGCGCCACGCAGTGGGGCTTTGCGAGTCACTGGCTGAGCCGTCAGGCCCAGTTCTCGAACACCGCGAGACCTGGGGCACCGGGCGCGTGTTGTCCGCGGGCAGCGGGACCGGAACCGCGATCGACTTCTTGCCGTTTCCGTTCAGCTTGCCGGGAATGTGTTCTTCCATCACGACGTGAAAGTTTGTTCCGCCAAATCCAAAGGCGCTGATGCCGACGCGCCGCGGCAGATCTGCGGGCACCTCCCACGGCTGCAGTTCGGTGTTCACATAAAGAGGAGAATGTGCGAAGTCGATGTCCGGACTGGGATGCTGGCAGTTGAGGCTGGGCGGCAGGACTTTGTGGTGCAGGGCGAGCGCGGCCTTCAGCATTCCCGCCGCGCCGGCTGCACCCTTCAGGTGTCCGATGTTTGACTTCACCGAGCCCAGCGCGATCGAATGCGCCGGCAGGTTCTCACCGCTCAGCACCTCGACCATGCTCGACGCTTCGACCACGTCGCCGACCCGCGTCGAAGTTCCGTGACCTTCAATTAAGGTCACGGTCGCGGGCGAAAGTCCGGCATTTTCCCAGGCGCGCTCGACGCAGAACTTCTGTCCAATCGGATTGGGAGCAGTAATACCCTTGCCTTTGCCGTCGCTCGAGCCGCCGATGCCGCGCAGCACGGCGTAAATTTTGTCCTGATCGCGTTCGGCATCGGCCAGCCGCTTGAGCAGGAAGATGACCGCGCCTTCGCCCATCACGAAGCCGTCGGCTCCCTGCGCGTAGGGCCGAGTTCCGGTCGCTGACAGGGCGCCGATCTTGCAGAACTTTACGAACGTAGGCGCGCCCATGTTGCGGTCGATGCCGCCGCTCACCGCAACGTCGAACTTGTTCTCCACCAGGCCTTCGACCGCCGAGTTGATCGCGGCCATCGCCGAGGCACACGCCGCGTCGCACACATAGTTCGGTCCATGGAAGTTGTAGAGGTTGGCGATGCGTCCGGCGATGCAGTTGGCCAGTTCACCCGGCATGGAGTCTTCGGTGATTTCAGGAAGCCGCTGCCCCATCCGGCGATGCAGTTCCTCGGTGATCTCGGCGCGCACCGCTGCGGGCAGGGCCGCGAAGCCCGTTGTCCCTTCCAACTCGTGAGCGTATTCCGGAAAGAACACGCGGAACGACGTGAGGTAGTGCCGCTCGCCGGCCATGGCGTTGCCCAGAATCACCGCCGTGCGGTCCAGGTTCAGCGAGCGTTGGGGATAGCCATAATCTTCCAGCGCGGCGCGCGTGCAGGCGATGCCCCATTGCTGCGCCGGGTCCATGGCATTGGCTACCCTGGGCGGAATCGGCAGACGCCACTGCATCGGCTCCCATGCGTACTCGCGCACCCAGCCGCCGATCTTGGAATACGTCTTGTCGGGCGCGGCGGGATCGGCGTCATAGTAAGCCGCCGGGTCCCAGCGGTCGGGCGTGACTTCGCTGATGCTGTAGCGGCCGGTTTTGACGTTGTTCCAAAAGGCGGCAGCGTTGGGGGCATCGGGCAGGATGGCTCCCACCCCTACAATCGCGATCGCGCGATGAGCAGTATTTTCCATGACACGCACTTCCTTTGGCGATGACTTTTGTTCGCGGACAAAATGGCGGCTGACGGGCGCGGATGAAGCACAAACAGAACCTGCTGGCGTACCTGACCTCAACCCGGAGGACGGTTTCGCTCGCAAGAAGAGGGCAGGGAGAGAACGCCCGAGAGCATCTCTACTCTTGCAGTATCGGCACAAGATTGTCAGTGATTAGGCGGTTGAAGGCGTGTGACGAAGTGGCGCGCGACCGGTGATAAATGACACCTCAGGCAGTGACCAGAGGCGAGTTGTGACGCTCAAGCGCTGGGGGGCGTCTCCGAGATGTGTGTGACAACATACAACCTGACGATAAGCTGGACGGAAAAGCATGTCGCAACACGCTTCTGCTCCGACAGCGTTATTGCAAGTTCGCGTACTCGGCTTTGGCTTGGACGAGCGCGGGCAAGCCAGGATCGGCGTCTTTCCAGAGGGTGAGGAAATTCTGGTACGCTGCGCGGGCCTTATCGCGGGCGGCGGGGTCCTTCGCAGCATCCAGAGCATACGCACGAGCCAATCCGAGCCGCGCCAGGGCGCCCCAGGAAAAGTTCGCCACTAGTCCGCGGTGGTCGATGAACTTCTGAAATTCCGCGGCCGCTGCCTTGCCGTCGCCCAGCATGAGATAAGCTTCTCCCCGCAGGTAGACCGGGCACAGCGATACGGTGAGATTCATGGGCTGGCCCAACTCAATAGCGCTCGTAGGCTGCAACAGTTCGAGGGCGCGGTTTGGATCTTTGCGTTCGATCGCGGCGGCCGCCCCGATGGACGGAAGCCAATACCTCTGGACCACGGTGTCGAGCGGGAAGGATTCGTTTAATTGGGCTGCCAGCTTCTGCGCTGCCTTGGTATCACCCGCCCGCGCCAGGGCGAGGGCTGCCATTGCCCATACGTCGCGATTGGGAGCCAGCTTCACTGCAGCACTGGCTTCGGCGCGTGCCTGCTCTGGATTTCCGAATTCCACTTCGCGCAGCGCCGCCGCCGCCTGAAAGGTCGCGGCGCTCTCTTTGGCGTCGTTCGCCTGGAATGAGTTCATGGCGCGCCCCGTGAGTTGGTTCGCGTTCTTCAACTTTCCATGCCAGGCTTCCGTGTCGGCCTGCGCAGCGAGCATCGGACCTTCCACGCCGGGCCTGCCGGTCGCGGCTGCTGCCCAGCGGTCCATTTCTGTCGGATGATTCCGCAGAAAAGCGAGCTGATAACGCCCGACGAGCAGGTTGTCCTCATCCACTTTGCGCTCTTCTGCCTGCCTGTACACCGCGTCAGCTTCCTCCAGCCGATTCAGGCTGGCGTAGGCTAGCGCGAGATTGCCGTTGGTAAACGCGCTGGTCGGATCTACTCGCAGCGCCACGCGGGCTTCTGCTAATGCTGTTTCCCATTTTCCCAGCATGGCCGCGATATCAGAAAGATTGATGTAGGGCTCTGGATCTTGCGGATACGTCTGCTGCCACAGTTCGTGGGCCTGGGCAGACTTGTCCAATTCTCCCGTTGCTCCCAGGTAATAGAAGGCCTCGATGCGCAGTCGCTCTCGTTCGCTGACCTTCGCGCGCAGTTCATAAGCTTTGCGCGCCGCCTCTGCGGATCGTCCCGGCTGGTCGAGAGTGTTGTAAACGATGGACAACGCGGAGTAGGCCAAAGCAAAATTCGGATCGAGCTCGATCGCGCGGTTGAGATAAGGCAGCGCCTCAGCGCCTCCTTTCAAGTCAAACGTTCGCCAGCCCTGGCTATAGGCCTGCAATGCCTCCAGTGATGGTGTGGTCGCCTCCGGCAGTGGTGTGGCGTACTTCCGCACCGAGCTGGCCGACTCACCCAACTTGCCGCGCAAGCTCACCGCGGCCGTGCCCAGCGTTTTGAGCACGGTCTCCTTGCTCGCCGCCTGCTCCTGCACCTCCGCCAGCACATCTCCGCCGTCACAATCCGCGGCCTTCAGGCCAATCACGTATTGACTGCCCAAACTCGCGATGGAACCGGTCACCATGGCTTTGCTGCCGGTCCTCTGGCAGACCTCGCGCGTGACCTCGGGCGTCAGACGGTCGCCTGCAGGACGGCCCATGAGCTGTAACGTTTGATTTACTTTGTTGTCGGACATCAAGGCGAGAAAAGGTGTTTGCTCAAGCTGCACCGCCAGGCCTTGCTTGAGCGTGTCGTCAAACACACTGTCGCCGGTTTTGTTATCGAAGTCTCCAAGGATGACGGTGTCCTTGGAGGTGAGCTTAGCCGGACGGTGGGAGAGGAAGTACCATCCGGGCACGACTGCGATCAGCAGCACCACCGCGGCCAGGAGCCAGGGCAGCCGTTTGGTTACAGTCGGCGCCTGCCGCGATGGTTCGGGAGAACGTTGCGAGTCCCAATCGCGCTTCAGTCGCTGCAGATCGGCACGCATGTCCGCCGCATGCTGGTAACGAAGCGCACGATCTTTTTCCAGCGCCCGCTGAATAAGATCTTCCAACTTGGGCTGAACTTTTGCATTCAGCTGCGAAGGAGGCGCTGGAGTCTTTCGCAAAATCTCGGCACAGGTGTCGACCGGGCTCTCGCCGTGAAACGGCATCTTGCCTGTTGCCATCTCATAGAGCACGGCCCCGAACGAGAACAGATCGGTGCGCGCGTCAACTTCTTCGCCGCGCACCTGCTCCGGCGACATATAACCCACCGTTCCCATGATGGAGCCAGGAAGCGATAGGTCCTTCTCGCTCAGTAGGGCTGTCTCGACGGAGTTTGTTCCGGCCAGGGCAGACCCTGCGAACCTGACCTTGGCCAAGCCGAAGTCCAGTATCTTGGCGTGTCCGCGCTTGCTGACGAAGATGTTGGCCGGCTTGATGTCGCGATGAATAATGCCCGCCTGATGTGCGGCGTCCAGGCCGTCGGCGATTTCAATCGCCAGCGTCAGCAATAGGTCGGAGTTCACCGGACACCCGGCGATATGGTGCTTCAGCGTCACCCCGTCGAGAAACTCCATCGCTATGAATGCTCGGCCATCCTCCTGGTCGATGTCATAGACCGTGCAGATATTGGGATGGTTGAGCGCGGACGCGGTTCGCGCCTCGCGCCGGAAGCGCTCCAGCGCTTGTGGACCATGGGTCAAATTTTCCGGCAGGAACTTGAGGGCGACGTGGCGGCCGAGACGCGTGTCCTCCGCTTTGTACACCACGCCTTGCCCGCCATCACCGAGTTTCTCGACGATGATGTAGTGCGAGATGGTTTGGCCGATCATGCGGGCCGGGCAACCCCAGTTGAGCCATATTAGGGATGGCTCACTGCTGAGTCAAACCAGGCGTGCTGATCGAGACTTCAGGTAATCGAAGGGCGGACTGCCAGCCGTGCTAATCGCCGACTTGGCCAGATAAAGAAGGCGCCCGGCTGCTTCGCCGGACGCCCAACAACCTGCCCTGGCCTGTGCTCGCTCAGGCCAGCACGGGCTGTTTCGCTTCGCTGGATTTCTTCACGCGGTTGTAGAGCACATCGGCGACATAGTCCATGTCTTCTACCAATCCCCTTTGCGCGCGGTGGATCGAAGTGGTGCTGAGTGCGGCTTCGAACAGCGGCAGCTCTTCGTCACTCACTGCGCCGGCTCCGGCGACGACCTTCATTCCATCGCTCGCAACCTTCATGGCCGCCTCGCGGGCGAAGATGCGGCTGATGGCCGCGAGGGCGGTCGCGTCGAAGCGGTCATTGGCTTTCTCGTGTTGCTTGCCGTCGGCAAAAAGGGCGGCGCGCTTGGCCAAGGTCAGCGCGCACTCGGCGTAGGCGATCCATTCACCGATCCGGAACAGGATGTGCTGAAAGCGCGTGAGGCGATGTACGCGCGCCTTCTCCATCAGCTCGGCCAGCGCGTGCAGTGCGAGTGCGGCGATATCCGCTCCAACGTTGGGATGCGTAGCGTGCAGCGCCTCGGCCTCGCGGGCCTTGTCGTGATAGTACTGGCCCTTGGTCTTCAGGTGGAGCTGCCAGCGGTCGCGGCTGATGGTCATCTCCATGATCTCCGAGGTGCCCTCATAGATGCGGGTAATGCGCACGTCGCGGCTGATCTTCTCCACCATGTACTCGTGGGTGTAGCCATAGCCGCCCAGCGCCTGAATGCTGGCGTCGGCTGCGGCGTCGCCGGCTTCGGTGGACATGTACTTGGCGATCGCACCTTCGGTGTTGAGCAGCGTGCCCTCGCCGGCGGCGTCGATGCGTTGCGCCGTCTCTTCGATATAGGCGCGGCCGGCTTCGAGCTTCACCACGTGCGGCACAATCAGCTTGTGGGTGTATCCCTGCTTCTCTGAAAGTGGCGTGCCGCCTTGAATGCGCTTGGTCGAGTAGGGAATCGCGCGGTCGAGCGCGGACCATCCGGCGCCCAGGCCGAAGGCCGCGACCATCACGCGGGTGTAGCCGAAGACCTTCTGCGCCTGGATCAGGCCCTGGCCTTCCACGCCGCCGACGAGGCGATCGGGCGTGACCAAGACATCGTTGAGCGCGAGCGCGGCCGTGTTGCTGAGGCGAATGCCGTGCTTGTCCTCAGGCTTGTCGTGCGCGAAGCCCTTGGTTCCGGCGTCAACAACGAACCAGCTCGGCCCGGCGGGTGTGTTGGCCAGGATGGTGCAATGGTCGGCGATGCCGCCGTTCGAGATCCACTGCTTCGAGCCATTGATCTTGTAGCCGACGATCTTGCCGTTCTCTTCGACGCGGTCGGCGGTGGTCTTCAGCGATCCGAGGTCGCTGCCGGCGTCGGGCTCGGTCGCGCCGTAGGCGAACAGGACGCCTTCCTCAGCAATCTTGCCCAGCCACTTCTTCTTCTGCTCAGGCGTGGCGCCAAAGGTGATGGGATCGCTGCCCAGGAAGGTCGCGAACAGCGAGGTGGCGACACCGAGATCGATGCGCGCCATCTGCTCGCAGATGAGATAGACGTCCATGGTGCTGCCGCCCATGCCGCCGTACTCTTCCGGGATGAACAGGAGCTGGATGCCCAGCTTGTCGGGATGGCTCATGTGGCGGACAATCTCGACCGGGCATTCGTCGCGTTCGTCGAGCGCGATGAGTTCTTCGTCGGGCAGGCGCTTCTTGGCGAAATCGCGCAGCGATTTCAGGCTGAGTTGCAGGGTCTTCTTGGTGATCATGGGCGAGAACCTTTCGTTCTGAATCGAGAAATCGTTTTCACCACGGAGGCACGGAGGACACGGAGTTTCTTAATGCAAATCTTTTCCGTGATCTCCGTGCCTCCGTGGTGATTTCTTAGGCCGTAACCTTCTTCGCTTCGCGAACCTTTTCCGTCAACTCCGGCATGAACTCCAGCATGTCGGTCACAATGCCCACGTCGGCGATCTGGAAGATCGGCGCTTTGGGGTTCTTGTTGATGGCGACGATGAACGGATTGCCCTTCAAGCCCGCGAGGTGCTGGAACGATCCGCTCATTCCGCAAGCCAGGTAAATCTTCGGCTTCACCGTCTGTCCTGAGGAGCCGACCTGGCGCGACTTCGGTAGCCACTTGGCGTCGACTACGGGGCGTGAGCAGCTGACGACCGCGCCCATGGCTTCGGCGAGCTCTTCGGCAATCGAAACGTTGTCCTTCTCGCCGATGCCGCGGCCAATCGAGACCAGCACCGGTTCCCTGGTGATGTCCACGTCGGCTGCTTCCGGGACAATCGTCGTCAGGTAGCGGCGCTTGGCGCTGAGTGTGCCAATCTCAGCCGACTTGTCGATTATGGTTCCGGTGATCGGAACTGCTTCCATGGCCTTGAACGCGCCGGGACGGACATTCACGACTGCGCCGGAGGCGATGTTGCAGCGTACGTGCGCGCTGACCACTCCTCCGAATTCCTGGCGAACGACGTTGAGGCTGGTTCCGTCGACGCCGTCGATCCCGACAACATCGGAGACGAATGCGGCGTTCAACTTGATCGAGAGCCCCGGTCCAAGATCGATGCCGAAGTGATTGTGCGGCACCATCACGATCGAGCCCTGCGGAAGGAGTTTCACCAGCGCCTGGCGGACAAGCTCGGCGTTGGGATAGGTGAGGCTGTCGTTCGCGATTTTCCAAGCTTCGGGAAACACGGTCGCGACGGTCTTGCAAACCGCATCAAGCTCCGCGCTAGAGCCGACCACGATCGCGATGGGGTTTGCGGCGGGATCGATCTTCTTGGCGGCTGCGAACAGCTCGGCGGCGGTATCGTCCACCACGCCGGCCTTGTGCGCGATGTAGGCAAAGATGCGAGTCGTCATTGCAAACCTCCCTTGGCTTTCATCAGCTCAATCAATTTGTCGGCAACCTCTTCGTTGCTGCCCGTCAGAATCTCGGCGCCCTTGCCGAGCGTGGGAACGAAGTAGTCTTCGCGCATGACGTCGGCGCCGGCTTCGCCAACCGTTTTCGGGTCGACGCCGAGGTCGGCAGCACCGTAGGTCGGAATCTCAACGCCTGCGACCTGGCGGATACCGCGCATGCCGACGTAACGCGGCTCGTTGATGCCGGTCTGGATGGAGAGCACGCAGGGCAAGTCGATCTCGCTGACTTCGCGATTGCCGCCTTCGATCTCGCGGCCGATCTTGAGCCGGGCGCCGTCGAGGACCTCGATGGAGTTCACCAGCGACGCGAACGGATAGTCGAGCATTGCAGCCAGCATGCCGCCGACCTGCGCGCCGCCGTCTTCCGCCTGCACGCCGGTGAGCACCAGATCGAACTTGTTCTTCTGCACATAGCCCTTGAGCACGGTCGCGATGCCCTTGCCGTCGGAGCCGGCGAACGCGTCGTCCGAGAGGAGCACGCCATAGTTGGCCCCCATGGCCATCTCGCGGCGCAGAATCTCTTCGTCCTCATCGCTGCCGACGGTCGCCACCGTGACGTTGCCGCCGGTTTTCGCGACGATCTGCAGCGCCTCTTCAACCGCGTAGTTGTCAGGCTCGTTGATCGAATAGACCAGGTCATCGCGTTCGACGTCGCTGCCCGCACCGTTCAGCTGGATTTCGTTCTCCGAGGTGTCGGGTACTCTTCTGGCGCAAACTAGGATTTCCACATCAGCCTCCGCAAACGTTCAGGTAGAGCCGGCCTTCAGGCCAGCGTCTCGCAGCCTTTTTATTGATTCTCGCGGGCTTCAGCCCGCGATGGTCGAACCATGTGCCCCTAAAGGGGCTCGACAAAATTCAGCAAGTGTCGCTCGGCACGACTAAAGTCATGCCCTGATACGAACATGTTTCCAAGTCCAACCTTTGCGATCAGGCCCGCTCACGCCTGCACCTCGTCGAGCGGCGCTGCCTGTTGCGCCTTTGCCGGTGCGCGCACCAGTTGCTGATCGACCAGCTCCGCCAGGTCGATCGCCGTCATCCTGCCTTCCAGGCCGGCGACCTTAATCGCGTCCTCGATGTTCACCATGCAGAACGGGCAGGCGGTCACAATGACGTTTGCGCCCGCTTCGGCGGCCATTCGCACACGCTGCACGCCGATGCGCTCGTCTTCCTTCGGCTCGTAAAACAGCATCAGCCCGCCGCCACCGCAGCAGAATGAGCGATCGCGGCAGCGGTTCATCTCGACCCGCTTCAGTCCAGGGATCGCGTCCAGCACCACGCGGGGCTCGTCGTACACCTGATTGTGCCGCCCGAGATAACAGGGATCGTGATAGGTGTAAATGTTCGAGCTGTCTTCAACCGGATGGAACCGCAGCCGACCCGTATTGGCAGCGTGCGCGATGAACTGGCTGATGTGCTCCACCGGCGGAACATCTTTATAGTCGTGCCGGAGGGCGTTGAAGGCGTGCGGATCGGAGGTGACGATGCGTTTCACGCCCGAATTCTTGATCGCCTCGGTATTGTGGTCGCGTAGCGCCTGGAAAAGCATCTCTTCGCCAAAGCGCCGCACGTCATGACCGCTGTCTTTTTCCGCTGCGCCGAGAATTGCGAAGTCTTCGCCGGCTGCTTTCAGAATGCGCGCGGTCGAGCGACCAATAGCTTGAATTCGATCGTCATATGAGGTGATGCTGTCGGCGAAGTACAGCGTCTCGGCGCCGCCGCTGCCGTTAACCACTGCGACTGCGCAGCTCGCCGCAAACTCCTTTTCCTTGGCCCAGTCGGCGCGCTTCTTCTCCATCTTGCCGTAAGGATTGCCGCGGCTCTCCAGGGCCTTCAGCGCTTTCTGTAGCGACTTCGGTACATTGCCGTCGTCGACCATGCCGCGCCGCAGGTCGACGATTTTGTCGATGTACTCGATCAGCAGCGGGCATTCTTCTTCGCAGGCGCCGCAGGTGGTGCACGACCAAATTTCGTCGTCCGAGTAAATGCCGCCGATAAGCGCATGGCCATTGTCCGACTTGCCGAAAACGGGGAAGTGTTCGAAGCAGTAATCGCGCGCCTTGATGGTCAGAAAACGCGGCGACAGCGGCCGGCCGGCTGCGTTCGCGGGGCAGTTGTCGGAGCAGCGCCCACAATCGGCGCAGGAGTAGAAATCGAGCATGTGCTTCCAGGTGAAGTCTTCGAATTTCTTCACCCCGAACGACTTCACCTGGTCGAGCTGGCCGTCGCTGACGCCCCAGCGAACCGGCTTGACCGTCCCGCGATCGAGCTTGGCGAAGAACACGTTGAACAGCGAGGTCTCGACGTGGAACTGGATCCCGAACGGCCGATAGCAGAGCAGGAAGTAGAAGGTGAGGACGTCAATGACATAAGCGCCGATGTGCAGCTTCCAAAGCATCGCCGGCGTCACGGAAGTAAACGCCTCCTTCAGCAGCCACGGCAGCGATAGAACGGGCAGGAGCTCGGGCGGAAGGCCGCGCTGTATCTGGATGGCCGCCCGGCTGGCCTCAAAGAGGCTTTCGGAGGTCATGAGGAGTGCGATCAATCCTAATAAGAAGATGGCGTCGACCGGATGTCCCTTGACGCCGGACTTCGCGGGAACGGCGTAACGCGCCGGTTTGTAGACAATGCGCCGTGCAGCCGCCAGCGTGACGGCCAGCAGGACGATGGTGGCGGCGTAGTCGGCAACGATATCGTAAACACGCCCAATCGGACCGGCTGCGCCGAAATCGTCCGCCAGGCCGAAGATCAAAAGGTAAAACGCGCGCGTCGCCAGGATGAGAAAGCCGGCAAAGATACAAAGGTGTAAGGTTCCCGCCACTCGGTAGCGCGGATGCTTCCATTGCCCGAACCAGAACTTCCTGACCTTCCGCGCGCGTAACCACGGGCGGTCAAAGCGGACGTCGTGCTCTGCCCCGATGAGCGGGGTAATACGTCTGGCTACGATGTAGGCAAAGCAGGCAAGTCCCAGGGCCTGCAAAAGAAGAATCACAACCGGGGCTTGCGCCATCCAGTAAGGGGCGTATGGCGGCATGTAAAGGGCTTCGAGCATGGACCAGCCTCGCTGCTTCCCTGGCGAGCTTGGTTGTGCGCAGAAATGCGCAGACTAAGACTTCGCCGGGAGCTATCATTGTGCTGACGCCGCGATGGCCGTGCATTCCAACTCTGTCCCGGGAGGTGGCGGCCTTCTGCAGCCTGTGGAACTCTCTCCGGCTGCTCAGTCTTCATTCTTCGGTAAGTGGCGGCGGAGAGTCAGTGAGCGCAGTCGTGAATCGGTGTGAGAGCAGTCACATCGACCTGTGGCGTCAGACCCGTTCGCCAGGAAAGAGCCTTGGGCGATGTCGGACAACGGCTACTGTCGAAGGCGAGCGGCCGGCCGCGTGAAGAAGTGGCAGCACTGCGCAACCTAAAACGAGTCTGGGGGGATCAAAGCTGGTGAGTTAAGCGAAGGAGGAGGGTGAGATGTTCATACTTTGGTGGATTATCGTCGGCTTAATTGCAGGCTGGATTACCGGGAAACTGATGAAGGGGTCCGGCTACGGCGCGCTGATGGACATTGTGGTTGGCATCGTGGGCGCGATCGTTGGCGGCTTCATCATGCGCGCTCTGGGCTTTTCCGGAGAGGGCGGAATGATCTACACCATAATCGTCGCCGTCATCGGAGCCGTGATACTGACGTTCCTGATTCGCCTGATTACCGGACGACGAACGGCGTAACGCCACGTCTTCAGCTACTTTGTGGCAGGGGCTCGGCCGATTATGGCGTATCGGCCGGGAACTCTAACGGCTGTTATGTCCAGCGTGGTCCGCCGCGCCGGCTGAAGAGTCTTTTTGCGCCTGACAAGGGCGGCGGATCCGGCTATTTCGTCGTGGCCTCTCCCAGTTGTAATTTGGCAATGTCCACCCATCGTTCGCCGCTGCCTTTCACCAGGCTGAGCGATTCGATGGTCACGCTTCGCGGTCCGGTGTAGGCCTGCCAGCGCTGTCGCGCGATGTCCAACACCTTGCTGGCCTGCTCTATGGTATCCATCTTGGCGATGGTGAGATGAGGCATGTATCGCCAAGGCTCAACAAAGCAAAGCGCGTCACGGTTCAGCCGCTCGCGGAGTTCGCGCATCCGGTAAGCGCCGCGGGCGACGCGCAGGAACACGGTCGGAGTGACGGGGGCGAAGGTGGCTACCTCGCCCAGGGTGACCTCAAAGCGGGGAATGGATTTGGCAGCTTCGGCGAGCAGATGGACTGCCTGCTGCTCGGGACCGCACAATGGGCGCGGCGGCAGAATCGTCCGGTGGGCATCCGCGTGAGTGTGCGCGGGGTGCAGTTCGCGGCGCAATTCCTCGACAAAAATTCCAACTGGGCTGCGCAGGTACGCAATGACCGCGTAGACGAGGTCATTCATGGAACCCTCATTATAACCATGGGCCGAGTGCTGCGCGCTAAGAGCTGTGGGCCTCCTGCTGTATGGTCCGAGGCGCTGCTCTCCTTTCCTAGCCGCGAACGGCAAATCGGTAGCTGATGCATGATCAGAAAGCGCAGCCTGCAAAGAGGCTGCGGCGCGAGCTTGTGTCTTTCTGGCTCGAGGCTCGAAGCCCAGGGCTTTCGCTATAATCGAAGCAGTCGGGGCGTAGCGCAGCCTGGTAGCGCACCTGCCTTGGGCGCACACAGCCGGCTCCAAAGCTTCTTTAATTTCCACACTTTTAATGGTTTCAACAACTTGGGGAATCTGCTTTTCGCTCAAGCAAACCCCAATGGCCTCAATCGAGAAGAGTTTTGACACGGTTTTGCCACAG
>CAVSUN010000008.1:0-279108 GCA_963731345.1 uncultured Acidobacteriaceae bacterium
GGCCGCCCAGTAGACGGATGATGTGGAAGAACGCGGAAAACGTCAGCGCGTCCTGCGGCTTGTGAGGTCCCCCGAGAAAATTGCCTGCAGGACAATGGTTGAGACCAGGCCGATGAACGCGAACGATTGTCCGACGCCCATCAGCAACTCCGTGTGATAAAAGTTGCCGGCTGACCATGCGAACGTCAGCTTCGCATTAAGAATGCACGCGGCGGCCATACAGGTGAATCCCAGGGCCAACATGAGGCGCGTGTCGTAGCCGCGCAGAAGAATCAACGCGGCGATGAAGGCGATCGGTAACTGGGGGACCGCCGTCCAGAGAATGGCCGGGCCAATCTGATCGGCTTCGAATCCGTGAATCGCGAGCGCCTGCGGCACCAGGATGATTGTGGACAGCAGGCAGAAGCGGAACAGCATGAGGCGAATTCCCAGCAGCTGTGTGTTCCACTGCTTCAGATAGGGCAGATCGATGAGCGGGTTGGATGAAGAAGCCGGCGAACCAGCGCGGCGATGAGAAAGATCCCACCTCCAAGGAACAGGGCGTTGATCAGGCCGGAATGAAACCAGTCCAGTCTCTGTCCTTGATCGAATGCGGCAAACAGCATCGCGAAACCTGCACTCGGCGTACAGGAAGCCGGCGAAACTCGGCGGAGCGCCCGGCTTCTGCGGCCGAGCCGCGGGAATTCCATAGAAGATGCAGAGCAGCATGATCGGCGTGAGCAGCGCGGAATTCCAGAACATCCAGCGATAGGAGAGGTGGTCGCGATACCAGCCGTACCATGACGGCGCCAGATTGACAGCGGCATCGACAAACGTCGCATACAATGCCAGCGTGAAAGGAAGAAACCGCAGCGGGATATTGCGCAGGGCAAAGGTCAGGGTGAGCGGATAGAAGGTTCCAGAGGTCAGTCCGGCAAGAACTAACGCTGTCAGCAGCAGGCTGTAGCTGTGAATGTAAGGCAGGAAGAGGCAGATCAGGGTGAACGCGCCACCGGCCGCCAGCAGCACGCGGCGCGGGCCGAGCAGACCGCCAACGTAAACCGTGAACGGCCCGATGAACATTAGCGCGACGTTGAAGGCGCTGCCGATCCATGCGCCGTTGTCGACCCCTATGCCGAGACTGCCCTTCAGGTCAGCGGTTCCCAGCGTGAGCATGCGGCCGGTGAGGGTAACAATACCCGCGCCCAGTACGACGCCAAGGATGCCGAGCACCGGACTCTTCGACAGTTCGGCCGGCAGCGCTCCTGCGATGGCATGAGCGATCTGCTGCTTGTTCGGCGAAGGGTGCACGGCGACCGGGGAGGACATCCTGGACTCCCTCAACTCTTCGTCCGAACGGTCACGGTGACCGAAAGGCCAGGACGCAGGCTGCTCGCATCCTTCTCATCATCGAAGGCAATCTTCACCGGAATTCTCTGCACAACCTTGGTGTAGTTGCCAGTCGCATTGTCGGGAGGGAGCAAAGCGAACTGCGAGCCGCTGGCGGGAGCAATTTCCAGAACTTTGCCGCGAAAAATTCGTCCCGGGTATTCATCAATCCGGATCTCCGCCGGGTCGCCGACTTTCATATGGGTGAGCTGCGTCTCGCGATAATTCGCTTGCACCCATTTCTCCTGCGCCACGAACGTCAACACTTGCGTTCCTGGAGAGACGAGCTGACCTGGCCGCACCTGCTTCTCGCCCACATCTCCGTCGCCGGGCGCGCGGATCTTGGTATAGCCCAAATTGATTTTGGCCGCGGCCAGCGCAGCCTCCTTGGCGTGGAGATCGGCCTGAAGCTGCAGGTCCTGCGATTCGAGAACCGACTTCTCACGACGTTCGGCAAGCACGGCGGCTTCGCTGGCGCGCAGTCCGGTCTTGGCCTGTTCCAGATCGGCGGCGCGGCTAGCCGATTGCGCCGCGAAGCGCTGTTCGTCGGCGACTGCGGACTCGACTTTCTGCTGCGTGGCGGAGTGCGTTTCGAGCAGCGACTCTTGCCGTTTACGCTCTGCTTCTGTCCGCACCACGTCGGCGTGAGTGGCGTTGATGCCGGCCTGGGCGGCGGCGATCTGAGCTTTCGCCTGATCGATTCCCGCCAGCGCGCGGTCGATGCGCGCGTCCTGCAGGGAGCGCTGCCGTTGATTGTTCTCGATTGCCGCCTTGGCGGCTTCGACCGCGGCGCTGGCCTGCGCTACTTGCGCTTGATAATCGTCATCCTCCAACTCAACCAGCAGGTCTCCCTTATGCACGGGCTGATAATCGGAAACCTTCACATCACGAACTATGCCGGGGACTTTCGTACTCAGGGGCGTGAGATCACCGCGGATGTAGGCATCGTCGGTCACCTGTTCTACCCGGCCTCCCTCGTACGAATTCCAATTGACCGTCAACGTGATGACGACAGCTGCGGCCAGCAGCAAGACCACGAGAGGCGTTACAAATTTCAGCCATCGCCAACCTGTTTCCGCCGGCGGCGGAGCCTCGTGGGGAGGAGCAGTTGGTTGGGTAGGTTGGACGGGAGACGCCGACATGGAATAGTCCTCCTCTCATTTACGGGCATGTATGAGCCCAAATGAAAGAGGACGCTATCATAAGGAAAAGGCGATGCTTACGAAAGTAGGGGCCCACATAAAGACGCGGCGTTGTGCTGGCTCTTTAGCAAGTGTGCAAATGTTGGCAACGCCGGCATGAGAATTTGCCGGGAATCGACGAAGCCGGCGTTGCCGCACGATGGTTCGTTACCGGCACCGACATCCAGGACAGGAAGCCGGAGGAGGAGGGCATACGCGGGGCGCGGCAAATCGTCTCGGGTCAATCGTTCGACCTTGCAGCTCCGCATGAAGAAGCTAGGAATTTACCGGGGCCTGGATGAGAACCTTGGCACGATGAATGACAACTACTCAATGGCGGGCACAAACACCTGAAACGTCGTTCCGTTCTTTCCGGCAGCATTGGAAGAGCGAAATCGAATATCCCCTTTGTGATTCAAGATCAGGGTTCGCGAAACCCAAAGTCCCAGTCCTGACCCCTTGAGTTCCTTCGTCGTGAAAAATGGGTCGAACATCTGGCGCTGAATGTCTGCTGGAATACCCGGCCCGTTGTCATGGATGGTTATCCTGGTTCCTTCCTGACCATCTCGAACCGCAGGTCGCACCCGGATCAGCACTTCACTGTCACTCGGCGAAGCCTCGGCAGCATTCCGGATGAGATTGCCAAACACCTGCATCAGCTGACCGGGAAAACCATTGACCTCGCCTGCCGGGCTGCGGTCCAGAACTAAACGTACGCCTCGTGTCGCGGCCCACTTTTCGTAGAGCGCTATGACCTCCGACAGTAAGTTCCCCAGATCGATAGCGACAGCGCTCTGGGTGTCACGATGAAAAGAAAGCGCCTGTTTCGTGATGCGCGCGATCCGCGCTAATTCTTCGCTTGCTCGCGCCAGATAATCTCGAACTTCGGTTAGATTGTCGACGGATTGCGCCAAGTACACCAGATTGGTCAGTGCTTCCAGCGGGTTATTGATTTCGTGAGCAATGGCGTTAGCTAACTTGCCGGTGGCCGCGATCTTCTCTGCCGTTCGCAAAGCATATTCGGCAAGTCTGCGGTCGGTAATGTCGGCTAGTACCAGCAATTTGCCGATGTCCGTACTTTTCGCGGTCACCGGAGCTGCCGTAATTTGCACTCTTCTGGGACCAAGCTGAAACTCTTCCGAGTGCCGTCCCGGACTTTCCAGCAGCCTTCGCGCTCCGTTACCGAAACATTGCGTGAGCATCTCCGCGGCGCCCCGCCCCGATGGGGAGCCACAAAATGCTTCGAAGGCCTGGTTCCACTGCGTGAAACCTCCGCGAATATCGATCAACGCCAGTCCTTCGGAGAGCGAGTCAAAGGTCGACTGCCAGTTCAATGAGGCTTGGCGGGCCAGCACTTCCGCCCGCCGCAATCGGAGCAGCGAGCGTACCGTCGCCACCAATACCAGGCCGTCGATGGGATGCGTGAGGTAAGCATCGGCGCCGGCTTCCAGCGCTTTGGCTTTGTCCTCGCCAGTGACGAAGGACGCGGAGATTTGCAGCACTGAAACGGTAGCGGTACGCGGAGTTTCCTTTATCTTCCGGCAGAGTTCGAATCCTGAGAGATCGGGCAGGTGCACATCGAGGATGACGAGATCGGGAAGCGACTCGACCTTCTCAAGAGCTTCGCGCCCGGTCGCCGCCTCATCGCACTCATATCCTCCCTGCTGCAGGATGCGCCGCAGGACATACCGGTTCTGTTCCCGGTCATCGACGATCAGGATGCGGTTGGACGTACTGTTCATTTTGCGTGAGAGGCAGTGTTCTGGGGCGCGAGACCTTCGGCCGTGAGCCAATCCAGAAAGGGCTCGGCTGACAGGCGCGTCGAGACGTCGTCTTTGCGAACAACTCTCACCTTCAAACCTGCCAAATGTTCCTTCTCTTCCTCGGAGAGCGTCTTCGATGTGTAGATCAGGACTGGCAGGTCCGCCGTCGCACTGAGTTCGCGGACACGGCGCAACACTTCCATTCCGGTGATGTCCGGCATTAGCAGATCGAGCACCATTGCATCCGGAGTGCCTTCGGCAACCGCGGCCAGCGCCTCCCCTCCGTTCTTCGCCTCCCTGATCTCGAGCCAGGGCATATCGAGCAATTCGCGAAGGATGTAACGCGAGACTTCGTTGTCGTCGACGATCAGCAATTGTCGCGTCCCATGCTGCGACGTCAGAGCTCTAAGTTCTTGCAGTAATCGGTCGCGTTCCAACGGCTTTGGCAGGAACAGAGTCGCCCCTTCGTTGGATGCACGTAGCGCTCCGTCGTAGACGCTGGTCGCGATAATCGGCAGATCGGAAAATCTTCCCCGCAGGCTGCGAATCAGGTCCCACGCCCATTCTTCCCCGATGAAGAGGTCAGAAACAACCGCGGCGGGCGAATGCCTGGCCAACCACGTCTCGGCTTCCTGCAGGTTTGAAACCAGGATGGGTTGGAACTCCGTATTCCGCAAGAACGTTTCGAAGAGCATCGCCGACTCCGCCGAATCCTCCACATACAACACCGGAGCGCGGTGGAACTCCGGCACCGGCAGGGAGCTCATATCGTCTGCAGGATGGGCTTCTCCCACGTAAACAATTGGGATTTCGACAAAAAAGGTCGATCCTTCTCCGGCTGCGCTGTGCAGCCACATGCGTCCGCCCAGCAGCGTGGCGAGGTTACGACATAACGGCAGTCCCAGGCCGGTGCCGCGGTGGCGGTCCTGCAATGGATTTTCGATCTGGCTGAACTCTTGAAAGATGGTCTCGTGATACTCGCCTGGAATACCGATCCCGGTGTCGGCCACTTCGAACAGCACATTGGAATTACCGCAACATCTCGCCGCCACCGTGACTCTCCCGCTGGGGGTAAACTTCAGCGCATTGGAGATCAGGTTCCTCAAGATCTGCGAAACCTTGCCTTCGTCAGTGCGCAGAGCCGGAAGGTCAACGTCGTCATGAAAAACCAGGTCGACCGTGCTGTTGTCCGCCAGCAGCGGCTTGAGCATTCCCTTCAGCGCACTGAAAAGTTCGTGCACCTCGAACGACTTGGGACGGATTTTGATTTTCCCCGCCTCTACCTTGGCCAAGTCCAGAAGATCGTTCACCAGTTCCTGCAAGTCGCGAGCCGATGACTCGATGTAACGCACTTGCTTCTCCTGCTCCGGGGCCAGCTGCCCATCGATCCCGGCCATCAGCAGGCGTGAGAGAGAGATGATGGAATTCAGCGGGGTGCGGAACTCGTGCGACACGTTGGACAGGAACTTCGTTTTAAGTTCCGAGGCCCGCCGGAGATAATCGGCGCGCTCATCCAGCTCGGCGTACAGCGCAACCACGCCCCGATTCGTGTCCTCCAGCTCCCGATTGAGCAGCATCAATTCTTCCTGGCGCGCACGAAGCTCCTGCAATGTCTTCAGCAGCTCGCGGTTTTGCCGTTCAATCTCCCCGTAAGGAGATTCCGGAACCGCATCCCGGAAGCGCCTGACCAGTTCCTCCAGTTCGCGTGACGAGAGCAGTCGCGCATGCCGCGGAAGGTACTTCAACATGGTCGCGGTGGTTCCGCTCGGGCCGGTCTTAAGGTTGAAATCGTCCATCAGGCGCTGGGTGCCGACGATCCCCATACCCATACCAGTTTCGGAACGATACCGGCCGCCCATGATGTCATCCAGGTTCGCGATACCTGGCCCCGAATCGGTTACGGTAATTTCGAACCGCTGTGGCAGGTCGGAGCCGACGGAGAACGTGACTGCTCCGGCGCGCGCATACCGGAAGGCGTTGCGGGCGATCTCAGAAGTGGCCGTTGCCAGCCGAATCTGCTCCTGATTGTCGAAGCCCAGGGCAGCAGCAACTTCACGAGCACGCTGCCTCGCCTGCACCACATCCTGCTCGGTGCGGAGCAGGACCTTCAGAATGGAGTACGAATTCATTACGCGGCGGACTTCACAACTACAACGCTAGCGTCATCTCGCTGGCGGCGGAAATCGCGGATCAGAACTCCGCCTATGACGGCGGGGTGCCGCGAGACTAAACCGGGATAGGACAAAAGGTCCCAACGCGACTGCAGCCCGTCGGAATGCATGATGAGCACGCTGTCCTGGAGCCAGTCCATCTGGAACTCCTGAATACGCGGCGACGCTACGCCCAGCGTTCCACTGTGCGAAACCAGGCTGCGCGAAGTCTGCCTCGATATGACCGAAGCCGCAATATTTCCCACCGCCGCGTAGGTCAGGATTCTGGTGGAATGATCGATTGCGGCGATGCCCGCCACCGCGCCACGAGTCTTCTTCAGTGCGTCATTGATGTACGACAAAATCTCGCCCGGGCTGCGGTCCAAGCGGGAACCGAAGACGGCCACCGCTTCATCGGCGGCAACGGCGGCATCGCGTCCATGCCCCAGACCGTCGGCAAGGATAACCAAGCTCTTCTTGTTGTCCTGATGGTAGCTCCACGCGTCGCCGCAGAAACGCTCTCCGGGATGAGGGATGGCTATGCCGGCTACCAGCGGATCCTGCTGGGCAGCTTTGTCGGCTAGCTCTACCATGAGGATGGTTCCGGTCGGACTGGTGAATATCTCCATTCGGCTGGCAATGCGCTTCAGCGCGCCCAGACCGGTGCCCATGGTTCCCGATGTCGAGTAACCGTCGCTCATGGCGCGCGGCACATCGGAGATGCCGGGTCCTTTATCGAGGCCGAGCATCCGCACCACAGGTCCGTGCGAGTTCTTGGACCCGGCGAGGATGGCTTGCCCGCCCCTGCCGTGGAGCAGGACGTTACGCGCCACTTCGGTGACCAGCAGCGCGAATTCCCCGCTTCGCACCTCGTCCAACCCAAGCCGCTCCGTCAGATGCAGTGCGCGCCGCCGCGCCTCGCCAACAGAACTGGTGTCTGTGATGGGCACGTGATCTGTCAGGATCATCTCCATCGAACCACAGTCACCTTTGTCCCTTTCCCCGCCTCCGACTCGATGGAGAACTCGTTCACCAGGCGTCTGCTGCCCCCCAAGCCGAGTCCCATGCCGTTTCCGGTGGTGAAACCATCTTTGAGAGCGGCATCGATATCGGGGATGCCCGGACCGGTGTCGGCGAACGTCAGTTTCAGTCCAGACTTCGCTAAGCCGTTAACCACTTCCATAGTCATGTTGCCGCCACGTCCGTGATCCAGCGTATTCCTGGCCAGTTCGCTGGCCGCAGTAACCAGCTTGGTTTGATCGACCAGGCTGAAGCGCAGCTCAAGCGCCCACTGCCGCACCCTCTGACGGGCTACGACAATGTCACTGGAAGTTTGCAGCGGCAGCACCTCACGCTTCACTACGGTCATGGCTTGTTCCCCGAGGGATACCACCCTGCGAACCGTAGAGTAGTTCCATACCCGACTCGACGTTCAATGCCGTGCGGACTCCCGGCAGGGACATTCCTAGTTCGACCAGGGTGATGGCGACCGCGGGTTGCATACCGACAACCACGGTCTCCGCGCCAAGCACACGTGACATGGCTGCGATGTTAGCCAGCATGCGGCCTATGAAAGAATCCACAATCTCCAGCGACGATATGTCGATGAGCACGCCGGAAGAGCCCCAATCGGAAATCCGCTGGGTAACGTCATCCTGCAGCTGAAGCGCCAGCTTGTCGTGCATGTCCACTTGGATGGTAATCAACAGAAATGGGCCCATGCGAAGAATAGGGATGCGTTCCATCTCATCCCTCCTTCGTGACGCCTGAAAGTGGGCTTGCCTGTAAGCCTCCCGTCGCTGCTACCCGCACCACCGCCCTACCGCTCTTCTGTAACGCCAGCGCGAAGGCATCGGAAAGCTTGGCTTTGGTGATGACGTCCTCCAGATTGATGCCGAGATGAACGATGGTCTGCGCGATCTGCGGCCGAACGCCGCTGATAATGCACTCGGCGCCCATGAGGCGCGCCGCCGTAATGGTCTTCAGAAGATGTTGCGCAACCAGGGTGTCTACAGTGGGCACACCCGTGATGTCGATGATGGCAAACTTGGAATTCGTAGCCACCACGGTTTGCAGCAGCTCCTCCATCACCACCTGGGTGCGCGAGCTATCCAGAGTTCCGATAATGGGCAGGGCCAGGATTCCTTCCCACAACTTGACCACCGGCGTAGATAGTTCGAGCAGCTCCTGCTGTTGCCTGGAGACCAGATCCTCGCGGGTGGCCATGAAGGTCTCCAAGGTCAGCAGTGACAGGCTGTCCAGCAACCGCGTTGTCGACCAGATGAGATCGAACATTTCGTCCTGGTTTCCCGCCAGCTCCTTACGAATCGTTGTGAACAAGGGCTGCTTGAGCGAAAGGACGAAAGTAGCCGTCTCGGAAGGGGTAAAGCCCTGTCGAACTCGGGATGCGGAGATGTCCTGCAACAGCTCGCGGGTCGGCGCCCAATCGGCACCGGAGATATCGTTTCCCTGCGACGACGATACGCCCTTGGCAATGGCGCGCAGCAGAAAGGAACTTTGTTCCCCAAGCTCAGCCTTGCTCATCAGGTCCGCCCGCTGAACCGCGGCGCTCATGTTTGTCATCCAGTCGGAGCGGATGCGGTCTTCGTTTCGCGAGATGATCTCGCCTAGTTTGGTCACAGACAACCTCCACACAAATTCAAGGGATACAGACTGCTAGCACAAATAGTCTTGGGGGATTCGGCTTTCACTTGCTGGCAGCCGATGGCGATTGCGGATCATGTCCCCGAGTCATCAAGATTAGATTCAGGAAGCCTTGACTGCGAATGGCTCGATCACTTTCTTCAGGGCGAAGACGCCTTCTGCTTTTGATACGACAGCATTGACTTTGAACAGCCGGCAAATCTCCTGCTGCTCTTCTCCTAACGCCGTCCACACGATCATGCGGGTCGCACCGCACAATTCAGGGGTGGAATGCCAGAAGCGAAGCAACTCGAAGCCGCTCTCATAGCCCAAGTCCAGGTCCAGGAGAATTACGTCTGGAAGCGCAAATTCTCCTTCCAATGCCGTCTCCAGGTACAGCTTCGCCGCTGAAGCCGAACTCCTCGCCTGAACATCGGTAATACCCAAAGAGCGTGTCAAATCGGCCGCAAGTCGAATGTCACTCGGCTGGTCTTCAACGATCAGTAGGCTTCCCATTCGATTTCCCGAGGCGGCAATAATAGCTCATAGTTGATTGATGCAGCAAAGACAAGGCATCCACGAGTTCCGGAGCTCTTCCCCGCTCCGCTACGCTCGCCTCGGCATGGTTCAGGAATCTCCCTGCCACATCAAGCTGATGCACGCCACGAACCAGAAGATGTCCAGCAGACGGATGCAAAAAGAAATGGCTCCTCAGGTAGGACTCGAACCTACAACCCTCCGGTTAACAGCCGGATGCTCTGCCATTGAGCTACTGAGGAGTGAGTGCAGTGCGCCGGGAGCGCACCTGAACACCTTCGATTGTAGCGGCTGACTCGCAGACCGTCAAAGCGATTTGCCCGGGCTGCGGTCATCGGCAGGAACTCAACCGGGGCCCACCCGGATCGAGCCGCGCGCAGGTCGAGCTGTCCGCAATCTGGCAGACCTTTTCAACTATTACCGGTTGAACTAAGCTTACCGGATGGCACTTTCTGCTCGCAATCAACTGCAAGGTACGGTCGAGGAAATCCAACTGGGCGGCGTCATGGCGCATGTCGCCGTGCGCGTAGGTGAAAACCTGATCGAAAGCGTAATTACTCGCAAGAGCGCTGAGGAGCTGGCATTGAAGAAAGGCGACACGGTGAAGGTCGTCATCAAATCGACCGAGGTCATGTTGCAGAAGGACTGAACGCGTTGCCCTTGTCCTATTGCGCCCTCGCGATCGTCAGCGCCGTCAGCATGCGTACCCATCGCGCCTGCCGCTTGTCTCCCGGCACAACCAGGCGCAAAGGGCCATCCGGCGCGGATAGCAGCTGCCCATCCATTTTGTCGGCTATGACAATCTGCTGATTGCCGAAATCCGGATCCAGTTCGGCAAGCGAGAAAACAACTCGGTAGCCATCCGTTCCCTCGGCGACCACGTAGTCAGCCATCTCTTTGCCGCGAAGCGCATCGGCCGGCGCTCCAGCCTTAATCAAGACGTCGAGCAATTTCACGCCTTCATAGTCGTGGCTCTTCCCATCGTGGGCAACGGCGGTTACGTGGGTGCGAGGCAGCTTAGCTAAATCCTGCGGACCCAGCCGCGTTGTTTGACCCGCGATCGTCTTGACCGTCAGCTCGACGGCTAAAGCAGGCGTTGGCACCTGTCCCCAGCTGAGGGCAACGAAGAACAACACCAGGAGCGATACGATCTTCCTCACTCGATGCCTCCGCCAGACAACTGCCGGGGTTGCTCCTCCGTTCGCGCTCAGCACCCCAACGCCCTAAGGAGCAACCGCGACAAGATTCGGCGGGGTGGGGTTGCCGTTTCCGTCCTTCAGGCCCACGCCGATCTGCGCAACGTCAGACATTGAAGGGGTGCTGATCTGATGGACCGTCCCATCGCTGGTGCCCACGTAGAGTCGGGTTCCGTCCAACGTAATTCCGCCGTTGTAGGCCACGGCTCCTCCGGCCAGCGCTGCGCTAGCCGGCGTCAGGGTCGATACATCAAAGCTCAAAACCTGTGGCAGATTGCTGATGACGTAAGCGTGCGTCGAGTCATAGCTCACCAGCAACTGCTGGGCGGTGAAGCTGCCCGCTCCCAGGTCGTAGCCCTGGATGTTGCTCGGGGTAGTAATGGGACTGATTGGACAGCCGGCGTTTACAGGGTAACCGGTGGATATCAGATCCAGGTCGGGCGTGTCCGCGACAACCGCTCCGGTTCCGTTAGGGAGTGCCTTCACGAGAGTTGGGCTGGTGGCCGCCAGCGTCTGGGTGAGAGTTTGGTTGCAGGTCGAATATGCATAGATTGCGGCGCCGCTTGGGCTCGCAATGTAGGTCAAGCCGCCCTGCCCCGAGATATCCAGTGCACTGCCGTTGTTGGGGAGGGTAAATGTGCCCAACCCGGCGGTTTGCAAACCGAATTCCACAGGATTGCCATTCCCCAGCAGGGCCTCGTTGAACTTGCTGTCGGGGGTGTACGCCGACGAACTCGAGGTGCCTGCCGTGACGCTGGAAACCGTCCCGTTCGCGATGTCGAAGTACGAAAGGGTGTTGGTCGCGCTGTTGGAAATCAGCAAGTACTCACTGTTGGCCGATACGGCGACGATGGTCCCGGGCGCCGGGAAGGTGTTAATCGTCGTGCTGCCCACGGCCACCGTCATCAGAGCAGTACTGGATCCCAGGTATACCGCGGCTCCCGAGGGCTCGGCGTAGATGGAATTGGGAGTGTACGGCAGCGTGATGGCCGTGCCTGCCGTATTGCTTGAGGTACTGATCGGTACCAGTGAGGTCGAGTTGGTGCTGGCGGCGTATACCGTGGTCGCACTCGGCGTGATGACGTTAACCGTAGCGAGATTCTGGCTGTACTGTGCGGGCACCCCCCGATTGCAATCGGGATAGCTGCACGAAGCGGTGATATATGTGGTGCCTCCGGTCACTGCGGTAACCGTGCCCGGATTGTTGCCGCTGGTGCCGGTAGCCACGGTTGCCGTTGCCGGAGAGGACGACCCCCAGGTCAGCGTGGGCGTGATGTACTGATTGTTCATGTCATAGACATCAGCCGTAAGCGCCTGAGTACCCAGTGGAGCGAGCGTAAAGTTGGTGTTGTTACTGCTGGCGTCGTGCACAACGATGGTTTGGACCGGACAGGTAAGATACGCAGCGCCGACACTGTTTACACCCGCAACGCTGGCGAAGACGGTAGTCGCGCCCGGCGCTTGCGCTGTGAGAACACCGCTGGTGATCTCGGTACTGACCGTCGCTGTTCCGCTGCAAGTGGCCGTCCCGTTACTCAAGGTCGCCGTAGTCGGCGCCGTGGTTGCTCCGTACCCCGCTGAGGTGATCGTAAGTTGCGTGCCCTGCGCGATCGTGTTGCTACCCGTCAAGGCTACTGTCCCCGTGGCGCCCGTCACGCCATTGAAGCCGGAGAGATTGCAGGTCTGTCCTTTCGAACCGGTAATTGTGCCCCCCGAAACGTACGTCGGCGTACCTAAAGTCGGGTCGTAGGTCGAGACGATGCCGGCAGAACTCGCCGCTACGCTCAGATCGTTGGATCCAAAACCGAAAGGGCCTACCGTTGACGTGATATCACAAGGCGCCGAAGGCGAGCAGCCGGGCGCCGTGAAGCTGTACGCCAGGCCGGAGACGTTGACGGGCTGTCCCATGGTGGTGCAATTGTTGGCGATGACGGCCTGTACCTGGTCTACCTTCTCGTGTACATAGACGGTTGCCGTAGCGCTCAGATTGAAAGCGGTTGCCGTCGCCGTGACCGTGGTCTGTCCCACGCCTCCCTGGCCGTTCGTCGCGTTGCAATTGATAAAGTTGCTGTCCCAGACTCCGCCGCAAACCAGGCCACCGGTTGATACGGTTGCGATGGCGTTGTTGCTGCTGGCGAAAGCGATATCGGCCGCGACCGATCCGCCCGAGGCGTCGACTGTAACCGCCGAGAGCGCGATAACGTCGCCTTCGTTCAGCGACAAGATGGTCGGGCTCACGATCACTTGAGTGGGCTTGTTCATCGAGTTGCTGCCCCCACCGCATCCGGCCAAAAAAACAAGGAAGAGAACAGCTGCTGCCGCAGCCACACCACGATCGGCTAAAACCCGCTGCATGTAACCTCCCCGCCGGAACCTAGCGGACCGGCGGACCTGCAAACAAGATTATTGCAAAGGAATGCCTCAGTGTGGAAGCTGGCCAGACATTCAGCAAGCAAGGCGGCCGATACTGGACCTTCCTGACAGAGGCCAAGTAGGACACTGCCGCCGACGGCCGCTGCCATGATCCGCACAACGAAACCTTATATTGCCTCTCCTCTGCCGCTCGACGGCGCCGCATCGCGAACCCGCCGCTTCGCTGTTCTCGTTCACACCACGGGGCACGGCAATTGACCTGATAGTTACATGACGTTATCATCGAAGTGCGGGGTGGAGCAGTCTGGTAGCTCGTTGGGCTCATAACCCAAAGGTCGGTGGTTCAAATCCACCCCCCGCAACCAAACAAGCTATTGAATCGAAAGGCTCAGCATTCTCGGTGCTGGGCCTTCCTTTTGTTCGTTACGTGCAGTAGCGTGCAAAATTTTCCCAAGTTCCTCAGCAATTCTGCGTTCGTCTGCCGTGACAACGTGCGTGTAACCCATCGTCGTTTGCGCGTCAGCATGACCGAGGCGATTCTGCCGAACCGCCATCGGTGCTCCGATTTGGTCGAGCAATGTAGCATTGCCGTGCCGAAACGCATGGAAGCCACACTGCGGGATGCCCAGCCTCTTTAGCAGCGGATGAAACTTCCGCTTGCGTACCAAACCGTGGTCCCACGGCGTAGCATTGCTTGTCGCGAACAAGAGGTCTGTGGCATTGGGACGCCAGCCTTTCAGGAACTCTCGCAGATGCTCGGCCAGCTCCGACGAAATCGGAAACCGGCGATTGCCTTTGCAAGATTTCACTGTCTGAATTTGCCCTTGCCACACGCTTTGTTTGACGTAGATGACGTTCCTCTCCAAGTCCAGGTCAGCAACTCGAAGCCCGCAAATCTCGCCACCCCTGATGCCAGTCTCGGCGAGAATTGCATAGAACGTCTTGTAGGGTTCATTTGCTGATTCAACGATGCGCCTGATTTCCTCGAGTGAGAGCGCAAACGTATTCACCAGCCCCCGCTTGGGGAGCACCAGGCCGTCAAAAGGATTGTGGGCCACATAACCCCATGCCCTGGCGCTATTCCACATCATTCGAAGTGTCGCCACAAGATTCCGGGTGGTCTTCGAACTGCATTGGCAGTTTGAAACAAATGCCTGCAGTCGCTGGCCGTCCATATCCTTGAGCGCGACATTGCCCAGTTGCGGCAGCAGCCATTTCCGCAACTCACTTCGAGTGGACTGCTGCGTACTGCCTTTGTGTTGGGTAAGCACCGTCGCGTCCCACCGCTCGGCAAACTCGGCAAATGTCGCAGTGGGGCGTGCACGGTACTGTGGACTGTTGATGGTTGAGAGACGGGCGTCCAGTTCGCGTTGCGCGAGCTTACGTGTGGGGCAGTCCTGAATTGTACCCAGAACTTCCCATTTGTAGGGCCGACGAATTGTTCCGTCAGGCTGAATCACGTCCTCGCGCCACCTGCCAACCCATAGCCCATTCTTGGGAAGCCCGCTCTTGGGATGCAGACTCCCCTTCTGGTAGCGTCTTCGGGCCATTGATACCTCTTTCGGCCCGTTGACCCATTGCCCTTGGCTCGGGATTGTAGCAAGAACACTCATTCATCCCACACGGTTTCCAGTAATGCACAGGCCGCAGCATCTCTACGCGGTAAACGCGGTAATGTTTGCCGTCACCTAAACAAACTGGAGTCTCACACGGCTTTACTGCGTTTTTCGCGTACGCCGGACATTGCGTGCCACCGTTCTACCGGACGCCCGCGCCCACCGCTCCGTTCCTTCCTCATGTTGGCCAGTCCGTATTCCTCCAGAACTGCCAACGCGCGGTCGATTTCCTCCGATGATTTGTTGTGGCTGAACAGCTCGCGCAGTTGGTCGCGGCTCAAACCTTCTTCACTTTCACGCAGCCTTCGGAGAATTTCATCTGCGGTCGGGTCGCCCAACGCTTCTCCAAAGATGTACCGAGCCGAATCCTCGCAGTACCGCCAGACCTCGAGTGCCGCCTTCAGATGTCTGACGCGAATCAGTTTGGAGCAATCGAGCACGGCGTAAACGCAAGCCAAACGCATCACCTGTGCTTCAGCTCGTGAGGTAGCGGCGCCCAAGAGTCCGGGCTTTCCTTCGCTCAACTTTTCGTAGACTTGCCGCCACAGAGCATTGGCCTTCGCGTCTCTCCGCAGTTCACGTGTAGTGCTTGCGAACTGCGCAGCAACACGGAGCTTCTGGAAAACGCCCGCAAAGTTCACATCCTCGATTTGTCCTCCGTCGGGGAGCGTCTTCGAGCGAAGAGCGCAGGTCCACAGCATGCGATTGGCGAAGCCGTTCGCGATAGATGTGGCAGTCATGCAACGCCGCAATTCAGGTTTGGTAACGTGGGCAATCAGGGAGACATGCGCGTTCGTTGCACACACCGGGTCCTTCTTCGTGAGTATGCGCAAGGTGCCGTCATCCCACGCTTGTCGAATCACGGCCGATATGATGTTCGAAGGACGTTCAGCAACCTGCAGAACGCGAGCGAATTCTGGCTCAACGACGAGCAATCTCTTATCGACCGAGTTGCCGATGGCTTGGCTGGATTTGCTTCTGGGACGCCCACTGTTGCCGGTGCTTTTCTTCTGTCCGCCTTTGTCCTTCAACGCGGCTATCAGCCCTTCACCCGTCGACAGCCCACCCATCACCCGAGCTTGAACCCAGTAAGCGTCCACTTCCGACATAATCCGCTTGATGTGGCCGAGGGACGTGCCCTTGCGCCCTTTCGAAGTCAGGCCGACTATCACCGTGAACAGGTTGCTGTAATGCAGGTCGGCTTCCGCATGGAAATGCGCGTTTCGACCGACGAGATTGCCCGCAGCAACTAAGAACTGAAGCAACAGCGCCGCAGGGTCTGCTTCTGTATGCGGCTCTGTTAATCGGACGAATTCGCCCGCAACCCCGTGAAATGCATCCGAGGCGAGCGGAGCAGGCCAAGGCACTTGCGTGCCGGTACCTCGCTGGAATCTGGGTGGGTCGCCCGGCTTGTAGCGACTGACGCTAGCAGCAATGCTACTGACTTCTTCGTCGCTTAAAGGCGGGCAGCAGCGTTGCCGATTCTCCGCTAGAAGGCCAGCCTCGATGGCCTTCTGCGACATCCCGCGGCGCCGCATCGTGCCTGCCAATGAGGTCAGCGCCTCGTTTCGCTCCCCTTCAAGACACACCGCCTGCTGGATTTTTGTGTGTGCGCTATGGCGATGATTCCGAGCATCAATCTCACTCAGCAACCACTCTGGTGCAGCGCGGAGTTTGAGAAGTGCCTTTACGCCGCCCTTCCAGCGGTATCGCTTACCGTTCGGATGAACGGACGGTTCGACCACGATGTAACCGCCATCAGCTTTGTGGTCAATTCCTTTCGCCAACTTCCCGCAACGACCTGGGCCAGGACTGCGAAATGCAATGTGCCGTCCACGACCAGTCTCCTGCTTGGCGGTTTTCGGAATCTTGCGTCCTGCACGCAGCTTTTCCCAAGACTCTTCACCACCATGGTCCCGGTCAATATCAACGACCACAATCCCGGACGCTTCTCCAGTGGGAATCCCGATGTTTGCGTCCGGGTAGTCGGTCCACCATTGAACAATTTGCTTGGGGTCGGTTGTAGCGTTTTTAAAACCGCGAGGTGTCAGAGGCCTCTTCCCGCCCGCTTGGAGTGGAAACACCGGATAACCGTGCTTGGCATACCAGAGGGCAGCACGCAAGTTGCGGGATTGTGTCGCGTCTTTTCTAGTCACCTCTCCATTTAGAACTTCTTAAGGTCGGAAGCCTAGATAGAGGATTTCTTGGATGGAGAGATTTCTAGAAATTTGCCTTTGTGCTTGCGCCTGCGCGCTTCCGACCAGCTCTCTTTGGTGTATCACGCACAAGTCGCTCGATGGCTTCGACCTGAACTCCTTCTTCTTTAAATAGCTTGTGCAGGAACGTTTGCAGGATCGTCCACTCCTCGCATTTCTTAAGTTTTTTCTGGTTGGCCTTGCACCAGTCAACCAGTAACTTGTCCGAACTCAGAACAAACCACGAATACACAGCCCTGTCTCCAAGCTGTGGCAGGCCATAGAAACTGAACGTCACCCATTTCCTTGGTCCCAAGCCATGAGCTTTCGTTGGAAAGACCTGCTCGATGCCACTTTGCTGCGCCATTACCAGCAATTCCATCAATGACCGAATACCGTTTTGAATCGAGTCGCACAATCGTCGGAATTTACTTGAGCGAAAACCGACTTCTTCCAATTGAGTTCGCGCATCCTCAAACCGAGATTTTAGTGCCCTCAAATTCTTCAATTGCGCTCTCGACCGCGAGATCATTCTGCGTATTTCGACTGCTGCCTCGGTCTGGCGCTTTGACTCCTGCTCATTCGCGAGTCGCTCCTCGGCTAGGCGGTAGATTTGTTCGAGAAAATCGGTTGTGAAAGCCATGTCGGGATGAGCAGCTGCGACGTCGGTTTGGAATTTTGTAAAGGGAGGCAGGCTTCGCACATCCATCGTGATGCTCCTCGGCCTTAGCTGCGTACCAAATTCGCCAAAAAGATTCGTGAATCTTAGCAGAGCCGCGGTGGCCGGCATGCCGGGATTAAATGCGTCAAAGAGGCTAGGCAGCCGAAGTCGCTGAGCGGCTCGACGTTCCGCAGTCGTTCATTTCCAAAATCGAATCAGGTGAGCGGCGCGTGGACGTCGTGGAATTGCAGGCTCTCGCGAGGCTGTACAAGAAAGCGTTAAGTTATATCGTCGGACCAAGAACAGCTTTAACCCCACGAAGCAATCCTCGAAAGCAATCAACGCGGGTACAATCACAACATGCGCACAGCAGCTCAGCAAATCTTTATGCTTCTTAATCAACTCGAAAAGAGTAACCGCACGGAAGGCTCAAGGAGCAAGCAGAGCCGGGACATTCGAAGACAGCTACGTAAGCTTGGACATCGAGGTGGCCTGCGCAACCGCCCTGCCTGACTCTGCTTCCCAACCCATCAATGGGCTGCGTGCCCCGAAGCCCACCGACGACGGGCGCGTGGTTAACCCGGCCACGTGAAATAACTTTACAAGGAACGAGCGTTATGGAACTCGATTCAGCATATTCCGGCAGCGATAAGTTCTGCCTAAACCCTGACGAAAAAGGTACTCGGGTCGATCCTGAAGATATCCTGATCGGACTCGACGGCGAACAGCATACCGTTCTTGACTTTTGGCGCTGGTCATTCTCTGACATGTGTGATGATGCGTTGAAGGGGCAGTTCGCCGAGTGGCTCGTCAGCTTATTGCTCGGTGTCGGCTGCAAACGCCAGGTGTATTGGGCAAATACCGACTTGGTCACGTTCGAATCGAGGTGAAGTCATCGTCGTATTGGCAGTCTTGGAGGTTTTGGGAAGAAGGCGGCAAGCCTAAATCCGTGAGCGTCGGCGAGACGGACAAGCGCCAAATCAGGTTCGCCGGTTTGAAAGTGCGCGGCAACAAGCCGAAGTCATTACCCGAATACCAATCCGACCTCTACGTCTTCGCCTTTCAGGCGGAGCGCGACCCGCGGTTATGGAACGCGCTCGACCTCCGCCAATGGGAGTTCTACATGCTGAGTAGGGCAGAAATGGAAACGATTGGCTCGGGGTCAGTTTCCCTTATCACGGTCAGGAGAAAAGCTGGAGCGCCTATGACCGCAAGCGAGTTGAGTATTAGAGGTCGCGAAAAGATAGCTGAAATCACCGAACACAAGAATGCAGTCTCAGCAGCGGCTGCAGGCAGGTAGCTGGACGGTTGGTGCGAACGAATACAACATCCGCATAGCACAAGTAACCCGGCTGGAGCGCCTCGACGAATGCAGTGTCAGACTGTTAGAAATCACTAGCTTTCTAACGGACTGAGTGCTCAATTCTTGGTCTTGCATTTTCAGTAGTTTACAGCGGATGTTCCGGAAGGGTTTTCGAACATCCAAGTGAGCCGATAACTGCTCCCTCTGTGGGCCACAATCGCAATGCAGCCGGCATCGATTCAGATGGCTCACGCCCAGCGCGGTCATTTCTTGTGCTTAATGTCTAGTCTCTTCGATTGAATGCTTTTCGATGACTTTCTTGAATCCCATGCTGCGGGACTCAGGTCGGCACCATTATTGTTGCGCAATTCTTCAACAATTTCCGCAACCGTCTTCGGCAACTTAGTATTTCCTGCAAGTCGGTATCGATTTTCAAGAGCTTCGCACAAGGTACCCTCGACAATGAAGCATCCTGCCCCGGCTTTTACGCCGACTGCAAATAATCTGTGGTCACCCATTGCCCACCAATCATCTGCCGATGCCCACAGCATGCCGCTGACTGGTGTGGTTCGGACAATCAGGGACAGGCCATTCTCAAGACTGTTCTCATCTTGAATAAAAGTTTCATCATCAGTAAGAAAAGTTACCTGTGCGGTACTCGCAGGAGAACCATATAACCCAAGTCGGAAACCGTACTCACCGTATTTATTGGCAGAGCTGTTGCTAACTTCTGCAACCAGCGCGGGCACTGGGCTCATAATATCTGTTTCGGCTTGCTTGCCCCCTATGGGAAACAGTTCCATAGTCGCAGTCGACTGCGTAAGAGCCTCCAGCATGCTTTTCGCTGTAGCACAGGCCCGAGCGATGCTAAATCCCGCTAGGAGACGCTCATAAAAAGCCACGGCGGCGGCGCGTGCCGCTCTGTTGGAGATCGGGGCAGTGCTACCAATGGCCATCGCCGATGACCCTAGGTCTACGAGCTGTTTTGCTATTTCTTTGGAGTCACAAGAATTAAGATATACAACACGTGGGGGGTTTTCCGGAGGCAAGAAAGCTCCCAGCATCTTCGCAGTTACTCTCACCTCGTTGCCACGTTCATCAGAGAGAGAAAGCGCTTTCTTATTTGAGTGAGAAGCAATGTGAAGAATATCCGGTCGAAATCGGCCGAGTTCAGTAGGAAGATCCTCAACCTTCATATCTGGAAGGATATGGAACTCTACCGGCTCTGCAGAAGCAGCGCCGAATCTTCTTTGTAGTTCAGTAATTTCTTGTGTTAGTTCGAGGTCAGTGTCTCCGCTGGCCTTTGACCCTACATACAACACCCTCATTGCTTGCCTCCCCGAGGTTTGGCATTCACGGCAAGATATCTGATGTACCGCTAAGAATCTGCTCGATTCACTTCGACAAATTGGTCACAGCGGGGCCTGTTCGTCCTCGTCACGAGATTTGGTTCTTGACACAGACTTTTCTGACTAGACTTAATTTCCCGACCTACTAGCATCAGCGGAAGCCGAATGCATTTTGCAACTTACACACAACTGGCTAGCGGATCACCGTAGAAGCAGTACGCAGCCCAAGTATCTTCGGCCTGGCCCTGGTACGCCCGCTCGCGAATGATACGCAGAATGTGGGCAAAAGGCACGGCGGGCGCGGTCCCGACGGCTTTGTAGAAAAGGTCAGCAACCTGGTGAGCCACGTGGTCGTCCACCGACCAAAGAGGCGCAATCACGCCGCTGGAGCCGATTCCCACGAAGGCATTGCCGAAGCCGCCAATCCCGACGAGCGCGGGGATGAGCCGGCCCACTTCGCAGGCATTCAAGAAGACGAAGGTGTGCGTTTGCGAAAACGATTTCACGAAGCCGTCCAGTGCCTCCAGTTGCCAGCAGCTCAACTTTTGCTTGTCGTGTTCGAGCGCAATGGCCTGCGGGAAACCAGACTTGCCGTGACAGATGAAGTGCAGCAGAGTGGTTCCGCCCAACGCGAGAGTGCTATCGATGTTCTTCACCAGGGCGGGCGAAATGACCGAGGCCGGCGAGAAGGTGTCCTGTACCAATTTCACTTCTGCCGGAGCGTTCTTCAATTGCATGTTGGGCGGATATTGCGGCGCGACGATGTAGGTCTGACTGATGGCGATCTTCTGCGGCGGCGAAAGATACTTGTCGGTCACCCATCGACCAATGGCGATGCGAATGCCGAGTGCGTCCCGCGTTTCCGAAGTGCCATTGGTCTTGCGTCTCCACGGGACCATAATCTCCCAGGGAATGTAAGGCTCTTCAGAAACGACCAGCATGCTGCGCGGCCACGTGCCGCTGTCCAGGATGCGCCAGAACAACTGCTGAACCTCGGGAGGCGTCGCTTTAAACATTTCGATACCCGCACTCCTAAGAGCGGAGATCCGGGCAGCGGGGTCATCGAGGTCCTGGCCGGTGATGTTCTCCATTGCGCCGGCGACTATGTCCTCGGTCCTTTTGCCGAGTATCCATGGGCCCTCCCAGTGTTTGGAAAACCCCGGAGCATCGACGATGATGCTGAAGTGACGACCGTCCTTCTCTGCGCCCTCTAGGATGCTGATGGTGACGTCGGCTGTTCTCGCGTCATACTGCGTCTGCAGGGCGGCTGGGGGGTCGGCCCCCGGAGGCCTGATGTTGTCAGAGAAGGTCTGAGCGTTTCCCTCGGTGATTGTCCTCCTGGCAGGAGCGACAACTTGCAAACCTTGGATGGCGGGTTTACGCGTGACCTTTCCGCTCGGGCGACCCTTGTACTGGAACAGGGCAGTAATCGTGGGCTGCGTCTGCGGCAGTTCAACGGCTTGCAACACTCTTAAGGGAAAGGTAGCTCGAGTGGACTCTGGTGTGCCGCGAGTGATGATGATTTTTGGCGTCGAGACGGCAATATTGCTCTCTTCGCTGCGCGGTGCTGGCGGCGGTTGACCGAGAATCTCGAAGTGCGCCGAAGTGAGCAGTTTGACGTGCAGGCTGAATTTCTGGATATTGGGCGGCGCGCTGATAATAATTCCTTCGCTCTTCTCTTCGGAACGAGCTTGTTGCTGATCGGCAAAAATGATGACGTCAAAGCGAGTGCCGGGAGCAAACGGTTCGTTGATGCTGAAGTCCATGTGCGGCGTGCGGTTGACGATGAGGTCACGGGTCGCTGAGGGCTTGCCAGCACCTTCCGTCGCCCGTTCTCGACCAGAGCCTCGCGTCCGAAGCGGCTCCGGTTTGCTGGTCACCGGCAAACGGCCGCGACGCGCCGGACCACCAGCGGACCCTGTCGGGGCCCCGACCCTCATTAGCTCCATGCCCACTAAGTCCCCGCTAAGTAGCACTGGCGCGGCGGCAAAGGACTTCGCTGAAGGATCTTTCTTGCGTGGCTTGGGCACACGCTTTATCGCAGCTTTCGCCGCACTCTTCACCACGGGCCTGGCATGCCTTGCCGCCTTCTTCTTGGCAGCTCGAGCTCCGCCTCCGTTCTTCTTTGCGTATTTTTTTGCGGCCTTCTTGACCCGCGCGCCGCGCAACTTCATCATCTCTGAGATCCGCTTGCGGGCGGCTGCGCTCATGGTGCGGCGTTTCCTGCCGGAACCTGCTGGCCTTCCAGGACCTCGCCCCGACTTTCCACCTTCCAGCGTCTGGATCGCTGCACCGATCCGCTCGCCTTCGGTCTTGAGATCGGACACTATACGTCGCGCTGCCGGCAGGCGCTTTGAGGTCGGCATCCCAGGGCCACGCCCCATGCGGGCGCCCGCGGGTTTCGGCTTGGTTGCCGCAGCGGTTTCGATTTGCTTCTTTAAGCGTTGCGCTTGCGTCGCGTAACGTGGCCCTAGTCTCGACAGAAGTCGGAGCAGGAAGCGCGCTTTACGAAGGTCCCGGCGGCGAACACTGTTGCGGGCAGAACGGTAGAGCTGCGACGCAAAGGATGAGATAACCCGCTTCGACTTCGGCGTGATTGACTTTGCTTTCATTAGAGGGCCAAGCAAGCGTGCAGCGGACTTCAGGTCGCCCGCAGCGCGGAACTCTTTCACGCGGGCCAGCGTCCTGGCCGGGAAATCGGGTTTGCGGGCTGCCGAAGAAACGGTTCTGCCCTTTGTCATCCGAGGGCCAGAGCTGGAGCGGCCAACGCTCGCGATGAACTTCCTGCTCATCGGTTCACGCCCAGCGGGAAACTTGACCGCGCCTCCAGGTCTAGAGATCGCTTTCGTTGGCATAGACTCCTCGAATCAGGCAATCATTTCCGACTTGAAATTGTTGCCGAACTCGTCGATATATCGGACGTTGATGTTTTTTCCGTCGAAGTCGAGCACCGCAAAGCCGAACAGCGCCCAGAGTTCCAAGCCGGCATCGATGTACTTGCGGTATTCGTAAGTGGCCGGCTCCTTGTATCCCTCGCCTTCAATATGGTTCATGTAGACTGGCACGCCGCCGTTGCCCAAGCAGCGCCCGTAAGCCACTCTGTCAAAGTCATGATAAAGAACACAGCGATGTTCGTGGCCCCAGAACCAGCTCCTAACGCGCCCAGTGGCCAGTACACGGTCGAGTTTGCCTGCCAGTTTGGGCCCGCCGTGCTCGTACGCACTGAACGGTTGATGATGGCTCAGTAGCATGACTTTCTTGCCTGAGAGAGCAGGAGCATTCATCTGCCCATAGACCCAATCTGCCTGGGGCGGGCGCAAGTCGAAGTCATCATACGCGGTGTCGAGGCCGAAAATAACCCACTCGTCATTAGCTAGGGAGAAGAAGCTCGAACCTTTGTGCCAGTCCTTGAACCGTTCCTCCTGCAAGGCAACGTCATAGTAGCCAAATCCACCGGCATACATGTCATGATTGCCATTGAGGGTCCAGGAGCTGATTTTGTCCTTATCGCCAGAGGCAACCGGCCAGTACTTAAGGAACCGATCGCGATACTCGTGTTTCCACCCGGAGTAGTAGACGTCGCCCAGGTGAATGACGTGCTGCTCCAGGTTCTTGTCCTTGCCTTCCCGAATGCACCGGGCCATCTCGTTTGCGACCGCTCGCGCCCGCGGCAGGCCCGTGCCCCAGTCGCCGATGACGATCAGCCGAGCCTTGTTGGAAATGGAGCGAGGAGCAGCGGTGGCGGGATTGGTGTTGAACCGGTGTTTCCCCTTCAGCAGCCGCAGCCCTTCGCCTGCGAGCGCGCTAATCCAGCGCACATCCGTCTGTTCGAATGCCCCAAGGATGCGCCTCTGCCCGGAGGGCGTGATTTCCGTAGGCAGCCCGGAGATGCGTCGATCGGTCGTGGCGACTACAGCTTGCTGGCCGCGACGCCGACCTCCTACGGCAATGGTTTCGATCTGCTGTGGCTTCTGCTCTTCGTAATATTGCTCGATCGCTGACTGCAAATTGCTGATGACGGGCGATCGGCTGAAGAAGGAAGCATGACTGAGAGGCAGACCTTCCGCTCCACCACGTCTGCCACTTGGCAAGTCATAACCTTCCTGGCCAGTCGACTGTGTGTCCTCCTCGACTTCGGCGTTGCGCACATCTTCTAAGAGCAGCTCGCGCTCGCGCGTATTCAGTGGCTCAGGTTCGGCGGCGTCCCGCCGGCCTGGATGGAGTTCTTGGTCTGGCATTTCCAGATATGCCCGCACCTCGCGCAATCGATTAAGAATAAACTCACGGTTAAGTACTTGTTCAAGCATCGATATAGCTCCTCATCCGTGGTAGCTGCTTGTGAGTGTGAACTGATGAAAACTGATTTATTCTATTAGGGCGTGAGTGCGAAACGACAGAATGCAGCAGCACAATGAATCCACGACAGCACATGCCCTATGAACAGCCCTCAACAAACAATCGTATATTTCTAGAGAAATAGGCGAATTATCTTGAACTGGTACATCGAGTCAAGACCACAAAGGTGCTCGTAAGTGAATGCGCTCATTCTTTCCGTCGCGTACCGTGTAGATGATGACGTGCAGCCGGCTCCTCAGGGGTTTCTAGACTCCACAATGCTTCATGCCAAAGGTCTCGCTGTTTGAAAGCCTCTGTAATCGTATCGCCGTAAGTTGCTGTAAGTACAACTGCCAAGGCTGATGAACTTCATCGTTCGAAAGCTAATGGTTCCTAACATGGATAGCCTGGACTTTGACCTTGGCGAAGAGCCCCGCGATGCGTGGTTGCACGCGGCATGAATTCCGATCGTCCTTACGCTGTCGCGTTCTTATTCGCGTCGGCGAGGTTTAGGATCTGATCTGTCAGCCGATCAATGCTTGGTGAGGTCGGGAGCAATCTTAGGCTGTACCTAAACTATGTCCACTCCATCCTGAGCCGCTGAACAGGCACGAATCTCTCCTCGTAATCCAGCGCTCGAATCAGCCAGCCAGTTCGCGGTATTCTTTGGCGAATGCCTTCTGCTGCGGCTGCGCGCGCGTTCATATCGTCAAGAGACCATCGATCCCGGTAAACACTTAACAGCAAGCGAACGCGTTCCCACAATTCGGCAGTTGCGGCCTGTGGGATTATTCTGATCGATCCAGCCGATGCGTCTGCCGCCGGTTCAATGGCATCCATGTGAGACACGATCGTTCCGCGAATTGTGTAGCCTTGTGGCGCGTACTGCGCCTGAGCGCGAGCATGCTGGTTGTGAGCTTGGCCTACATCTGCAGGCGCAATCGCGACCTGACCCGTGTGCTCAATCTTGACCTCAAATGTGACGACCTCCTTTTCATTTCCAAACACACCACGCCAACGGCAATCTGTTGCAGCTTGGTGCCTCGGCCGGGTCGCGTGAAAGCCAAGCAGCATTCCAAGTCGTTCGATCGCTTCAGCAAATTGATCGTGATGGGCCGAGCGTAGGCCATCTGTCAGTTGTTGAGACCACCTGTCGAACCGATCGCCAGTGCTGCCGACACGTTCCAGTAGGTCATCGAATGAGCGAAGCAGAACGTCAGCATAATCAGTTGGTATGACGGCGGGAATCGCTTGCTGCCTGGCTCGATTAACGGACGCTCGCATTCTGTTGAACCACGAGCTTTGGCCACCGCGCGCGATCGCGGCTTCAAGGCATTGCAATGACCGCTCTCTTGCATTCGCTTCTCCCAACAGCGATTGAAGATACAGTGCCTTTGCCCAAGTCCACCCATGAAACGCTGCCATCTCCCGCACGTTCGCTCGGCGCGCAAGGTCCCAGCAGGTTTCAAACTTCTCTGCGGCGACCTCATAGTTCTGGCTTGCGAATAGGGCTGCCCAGCCGCTAACCTCATCGGCCGCCGTATCCGGGCCTGCCGCTAGTACCCGCTGTCCCGGTAGCTCCGCTCTGTAACGCCGGTTCTGTTCGTCAAAGTCAGCGAAATCTCGGTTCAAGAACAACCGTACTTGTCGGAGTTGCTCCTGTTCGTTAATCTCGGCGTGATCTTGCGCGGCGTCAATTTCGGCTACCATGTTAGGCGGTATACCTTCTCTGTTCGACTCACGTCCAAAATGCGTGGCGAAGCGTCGGTCCGCCAACACGTACACGCCATAATCGTCTTCGGAGCGATTGCACCTTCCCAACGCCTGCACGATTCTCTGATTGAGGCGCCTCCGCATGAAACCCGAGTCTCGGAGATAGGCAGAGATGAATTCCTCTTGAGTATTGATCGCCCTCGGAAGGGTCTTCAGCACGACGAGGCGGCACTCGTCTGCATTGAAATCCATACCGTCGAATCTGCCGCCCACAAACAAATGCCCACGCGTAGCCCGCTTGAACTCGTCAATCTCATTTCCGAGCGACGTTAGAACCCACGTGGGGTGTCCCACGAGTCCGTTGGCATTCAACCAGGCCGCGACAATTTGCTCCACTCTCGTAGCTTCGGCTTGGCTGGCACAGAGCCAGACGCTCTTGGGGTGAATCTGAAGAGCTTCAATGATGACGGCTTGCAGCCGCGTCGGGATATCTTCATCGTCAATCCGGTTCATAACTATTAAGCGGCAACCGTAGGTCTGATGTGCATGCTCGGCCGCGATCGGAATCTTTTCTATTGGTTTCGTGCCGAGCCGACGGCTTAGGTCGCCCGGGTCACCGATCGTGGCACTCACATACAGTCGCTGCTCGACCTGCTGATACTGATAATTGGCCGTTAACGGGTAGACATAAGGCCGAATCCAGATCGACGTGAGGCTGATGTAAATGTTTGCTTCATTAAGGTGCTGCCGCAGGCGTGTCCAACGGAAACGAAGGTCTCGGTCAGTCTCCAAGTAGGGAGATGAATCGACGATTTCTCGAATGCGGTTTGCAGCGCTGACTTGATCGAGGAATGATAGGAGTTCAGCGGTGGATTCAGCCGGTACATCCGCTGCAAGCGCATCGCTCAGTACCGAGTATTCCGGAAACCGTTCCCGCAGCTCCTCGACAAGTGAAGCGAAGAGCGCCTCGTGGTCATGCTTATTGACCTCAACGGAATCCAACGAATGCAGACAGTGTTCCGCCAGATGAGCATCGTCCATGACCAGAAGGCCAGCCGGGTCAAGTACAGGGTTCTGGTTGAAATAGACCCAGTAGTTCATGACCGCGATGCTATTCGCCCGGTGATACGCTCTTTTGTCCGCACCGGGGATGTCCCTTCCCGGGCCTTCCATCAGAACAGCCGGTACGCCGAGGGCGGCGGCTTCTGCGACCATTTGGCGCGCGAGAGTCTTGTTCGCCGAGAGCACAGCGACTTTCTTGTTTTCGCGGCGCCAGAGTTCACAGATTAGTAAGGCGATCAGCGTTTTCCCCGCGCCTGTCGGCAGTTCGACCCCGACGTCGAGCTTGGAGAGAAAATCGTTGTATTCGTTGAGCATCGCCGATTGAGCAGGGCGCAAAGCGCGGAACTTCTGAGACTGAAACGTTTCAAGGAATGCGGCGAAATCCGTTCGGTGAGGCATAATTAACCACAAAAGTAGCAGATATAGGTGGCCACGGTCACCGTTGACGGCGGCCCCGAGAATCGAGCAAGCAGCAAAACACCCTTTGATCAGGAGGGTCTGGGCGAAGTGATGGTTGGCTGATGACGGGACAAGGTGGATCGTGAACCGGAAGCTCCAAAAATCCGTGCCGTCCAAGGCAAAGCTCGCCCCCAAGCGTATACCGTTTCGCGTCTTTCTGAGAAGTCTCATCTCGCACAACAACTTAATAAGAAAGGATTTCTAAGTGGCTGGTCTTACTGACATGGAAGAACTGCTCTCTCGCATCCAGAATAAGGACATCGCGGAATACATGCGAGAGGCTCTGGGCTGTTATAACGCGGCTGCATACCGCGCATGCATCGTTCTCAGCTATATCGCAGTATTTGACGACCTGCGTCGCAAACTCGCTCAGCTGGCCAGCATTAGCTCTACTGCAAAGACAATCTCGAATGCGGTGGAGCAGCGTGCGAATGACCAACAGATCTACGAGTCGTATATGGTCGACCAGCTCAAAGCTCAAAACCTAATTACCGAGATTGAGGCGTTTCGACTTGAGCAAATCCGTATTCTTCGTAACAAGGCTGCTCACCCCTCAGGTGTGCATCCATCAGCGGAAGAAGCCCGTTATGTGTACTTCGAAGCAATTGATAAATTCCTCTCCCGACCTGTACTCAACACTACTCACGGCGTCGACCGAATCATCAAGGAGTTGAGTAATAACAACTTTTTCCCGTCACGAAATCTTGACGATGTAAAGACGATCGTCTCTAGTGAGATGTCCACTCTCCATCAGCTTGCTACGCCATACCTCTTAAATAAGCTTATTGGGTCTAGTGAGAGCGTGGAAGAAACATTATCAGCTAATGCGAAATTGTTCATATCCGGCCTCGCTGCCAAAGACGATGGCTATATCCGTCAGCAACTGCAACAACGCGTGCTAATTTCAAAGGCAAATGACAGTAAGGCAAGTGCGTTACTAATGGGTATAGTCTCTCTGGACCCTATAGTGTTGGTTGGCCTCGATAACCCGACTCTAATACGTCTCCGCAGCATGGCAGAAGCCTCCGTTGAGACTTTTAAACATAAACCTGTGGCTGGAGTCAGCCACCCTGCACAACTACTCTGGAAACTTGTCGATAAGCTAGGATCTGAGTTTGTGAATGACAATTTCCCCGTATTCGGGGATTCCGTTACCGCAACGTTCTGCTACACAGTACCAGTAATACAGGCTGCCGGGAAGTCTCCTCTTGTTCGTGCGCGGCTGCTGGCCCAGTGGAAGGAAAGGGCTGGTTCTACTCAGTTCGCTGTCGCGAATACATTCGCTGAGAGCATTTCACAACTTGATTCGTTCCTCACTTTTCTCGAACCCGAGGAGGCGTTCGATATCGTTATAGCGGTTTGCAGGGCTGCTGCGTGGGGTGCGTTTAGCGCGAAAAACTTCCGTGATGCAGCTTTTTCGGCAACCCCATCATTGCGAAATCTCGCGATCAAGTACATGAATGACAATTCAAACGAGGCGGAACAAAAAACACGGACACTACTATCAATTTCAGCAAGCGAGTTGTCGAACACGTATCTGTCGACTTCGTAGCTGGCCTCCTGATGCATTTCCGACAACAATGGTCATTCTCACTTTGGGGCTAGTTGTCAGTGTAGCTTGGGTTAGCCTCCGGAAAGGATGGGCGGCCGTAACTTCGGATTTCTAAGGAACGCTATTCGAAGAGCCCTGTCTCCTCGTGGTAGGGACTGCCCCCCGCAACATCCTCCAAGACGCTGCTCAGAAACGCTCGCAGGACCGGCGACTGTATGTCGTCATGTCCCGGACAAAGATCGAACGCGCCGACGCTGGGAAAGTTATGTTGTGCTGGCCCGCGAAACGTCGAAGGATGCCGGATGAAAAAGTTCTGCGTCTTGCCCTCCATGCGCATGCCGACGCCGTCACCGGGGAACAGGATGTAAGCGCCGCGCGTGCTCAGGATGCCATCACGATAGGTATGCATCTTGAACAGATCTTCACGCCGATGTAGCCGCCAAAGCTCCTGCTCGTAGCCTGTTTCGTCGTCATCCGCATCGGCCATCAGCTCGGCGCTGCTGTCATGGAGGATCTTTGATAGCTCAGCCGGTTCGAGCCGGTACTTTGCATCGAAATGCAACCAGTGTTTTTGCACCACAGCACCCTTAGTCACGGTGATAGCAATGCTGTAGTCCGGGTCGAACATCGCCGTGTAGCTGCCTTCCCACGTCGCGAGGTTGCGGGAAGGTCGCGGAAAGCGCCGGTTGTAGTAAAGTGCCACTTTGACGATCGTATTTCCTGCTTCGCGGAACAGAAACGTCACGCGACTGCGTTTCCCCTTGACCAGCCGAACCTGAAGACCGTCTTGGGTAAACGACAGGAACGAGCCGTTGTCCGGTAGCTCGGCTTGACACAATTCAGCCAGGATGCGGCGCAGCTGGAAGAAACACCAATACTCATAGAGCTCACTCACCGGCCTGATGTCACCGGTCAGTCCTTCGGCCAGCTTTTCACCTTGGCTCCATGGCAACGTGAGACTGAGCCGGAGCGCAAGATCGAAGCGCAAAACCTCCCGGTATCCACGCCGCTTGAGCAATACTTGCGAATTTGATGGAAACTGCCGCATCATACCGACGCCGCGCCAGAGGTCATGGGCGAGCAGCTCCTGCAACTGCAAAACCCAGCTTTCTGCTTCGCGCGTTGCCGCTGGCTTGCCTTTGGCGCGCAGGTTGGTCGCGAGCCATTGCGCCAAGAGCGCGCACTCTTCGAGAAAATACTTCACATAACGATTCTCGGGGGTGTCAATGATCTCCGCCACTTCGGCCACGGGCACTTCACGCGGCGTAGAGCCTCGGAATAATCCTGCCAGAGGGCCACCGGCATCAAAAAGCGAAGCATCGAGCGCCTCCATGAGCGTTTCGACGCTCGGCTCTTCGACTTCCGCAACGTGACGCATACTGATTTCAGTCACGAGCGCTGCGTGCGCTTCACTCACCATTTCTTCAACCGCACGCGGCAGGTTATCCTCCTCCATCACGTAACGCATCAGGAAAAGCACCGCCGCCGGGCTGGCGCGTCGAGCGTCCGTGAGATCGAACCCGACGCTTACCGGACTGTCATATTGCAGCAGCAGCTCAGCAAGGAATTCCGCAACTTCATTAAGGAGTGTTTGGAATTCGCGGAGATAGTCGATTTTGCGGCAGACGACCTCAGCTCGAAGCTCCGCTCCGGTTTCAGTACTTAGGTCGAGAATACCGGCGTGATTACGCAGATGCAGTTGCCCAGTGACGACCACGCTTCCTGGATCGGGCTGCCTCCACCTGCGAGGCGGATCGGGCTTGAACACCGCACGCAGGCGCTCGGAAAAGGGCCATGCAGGTCTTTGCTGGGCCTGTCGTTCCGCTTCCGCCTTGGAAATGGGTAACGTGATGTCGATGAAGTAGTCTGTGTTTTCGCGCAGATGCAGACGTTCGAACAGAACGGGCGTATCGTCACGCCAGCAAATTGCGGGGACGCCGCGCGCGGCGTAGACGTCTGGCTCCAGTTCACGTTCGCACAGCGTGACGGCCGGAGCAGGTGCAAAACCCGCCAGCTCCACGCCCTCGCCCTTTGCCCATTCAATATCAATGTGCGTGGAAGGCGGCCAGCTCAAACGAATCCGATGCAATGCCACTGCCACAGTGTTAGCTCACGAATGAAACAAAACCGGTTGCCGCCAAGCGGTCGTGCATCGCGCGTAACTTTGCAACCGACAATTTCATTTGGGGGTTAACGTCAAGCGCTAATGCATCGGCTTCCGCAATTGCAACCGTTGTATTGATGCCCAGCGTATACCGCGCCGGTTCGGCCGAACCCGTATGGCTTCCGGCCAGAAATGCGGCGGTCGCGCGAAGACTATCACCAAGGGTCCGTTTGTTGCCGTGGATCTTCGGCAAGACCTTCTGCAACACGGCGCGATCAAGCGCATCCGGCCACTGTTGCATAACAGCATCCTTTGCAGTACCGCGCAGCATCGATGCAGCGATCCAGACGCGCAGATACGCAAAGACTTCCTTTGGTATGCGATATCCGAACGGAAAGCCAACCGGAAGCAACAATTGGTAACAGCCGTCGAGCGCACGCGCGGTTGTCTGTTTGATCGAAGCAATCTCTTCGTCATTAAAACCGAGTTCCTGGATGCGGTCGAGTATTTGTGCAGGATTGGCGAATTCGTTACGCTGTTCTTCCCGATCCGCGATGCTTTCCTGAAATAACTCAAGGGCCTGCTCGATCGAAATCTCCTCACCTGCCTTGCCTGCTTCGCCTAACAGATACGAGCTCGGTTTTTGCGACTCCAGCTCGATCACATGTGCGCGGTCAAGAACCTTGGGAGAGAACATGTATGTCGTTTCGTCCACGTTCACCGTTCCGACGAAAAAAAGGTTCGAAGGGATAGTGAAACTGCGCCCGTCTGCGATCAAGGACTCTGCTGCCCTAGCTTCGGCGGACTCGCTGTCTTCGGCCTTGAGCAGCTCGGCCAGCAATTCGACATCTTGTTCGTCAATCAACGCTACGCCAGCTTTTTCATCCAGCACGTTCGCGGCTTCCATCAGCGAGAGGAATGGAGCAAAGTACCGCTCCACATGGGACAGATTCATTTCATCGAAGATCAGGAAGTGCGGGACTTCCGCGACATCCGGGTGACTTGCTCGCAACAATAACCGCACGGCATTGGTGATTTCGTAACTTTCGTTTGTCTCGCTGCCGTCATCGAGGTGCCGTAATTTTCCGAACGGTGTGTGATACCCAAGCAGCCGCTTTGGCGAGGTCCAATCCGGCCCGACGGTCACCAATTCAAAGATTGCACCATTCACCTTGTCTGCATAGGCATGTTGAATGCTCTCCGCCAACCGCAGAGCCGAGCGCGACTTCCCGGTACCGGAAGGGCCCGTGAGAATGACGAAATTCTTTGCCGCGAAACTCGCGACGGACACGAAGCCTTCTGCCAGCCGTCCGTGCTGGTCTTCCACTCGGATGACCAGTCGGCCCGCCTGCCATGACTTCTTTTCCAGCGATGCCGCGCTGATCTGAAAACGGCGGTCGGAGATAGTGACTTTGCCAAGCGGTTCCGGAGCGAGACTGGAGACGTAAAACACCGATAAAACGCCGCTCATCGCAGGCGTGAGAATTTCTCCCTGAATTTCGTCGCCATCTAGCACGGCGCGCAAGACGCCGCGGCTTTCCTCTTCGTCCTCCCTGTCCTCATCGAGCGCCGCCAGGGGCTCGGGAGGCTCGGATGGTTTGAACGTCCAACCACTCCCGCCATCCCGCTGAATGCGGACAACGCAGGCTTCGACATTGCCTCCTTCTTCCAGGGCGGCGGCGGTTCCGTTCGCGCTGCCGGAGACAAGAATGCGTCCCCGCTTGCACATCACCTCGAATGCCTTGGCATGAAGCCGACGGTTACCTCCCCCATCCATCACCTCCAGCAGGATTGGATGCACCTTGCTGCGACAGTCGAAGGGCCAGTTGGAGCCTGCGGTTCCCTCGACCGTGCCGTGAGGATGTGAATGGATAAAAAGATGGTCCAGCCCCATCGCCTTGCAGAGTTTGTCGATAGCGGCACCCTGGTCCCAGAAGGGAGCGGCGGCAATGAGCCGCGTCGCGCCGCCGAGGTCGTCAACCATCTGAAAGAGCTGGGCTGAAATCGATTTGTCGAGATTGTGCAACAGGCGGATGTTGCCGTTGGCAGGCCTGCTCTGCACGGAACGGCGGAGATCGGCGGCGATTGCGGCGCAATCGTCCTCAGCCCCGAAACGCACGCGCTCGGTGACCGGGAGCAGCTCGAAGAATTCCGCCGTATCCGCAATCGCGTCGGCGGCGAAGCTCGGATGCAGATGCTCCAGCACTTCGACATTGCCGCCCCAGCCGTTGAAAGTCAGGTTTCCGGAGCCCACTAAAACGTGGCTTTCGTCCCTATCCGAAAATACCGAAATCTTCGGATGGAAAGCGCGGCCGGAAGAAACGGCGACGGGCTCCACGTTGTAATCTTTGCCGACGCGCTGCGCGCCCTGTTCGCTGAGGCTAGCGCGGACGCCCTGGACATCAGCCAAGATGAGCGCCTGACGCGCGCCGCCACGGATGAGGGCATCCAGAACGACGGCCTCAAAGAAGGACAGACTGAGCGCATAGGTTGTGAAGGTCACCCGCTCCCAGCGGTGCGCGGAGACGAGGTCGATGGGGGCGAGATTCATCGCAGATCACTCCCCGACCTTGAGTGCCTTGCGCAGGTTGCCAAGGAGCAACTCGCGCTTTTTCGGGTCGGCTTTTGCGAGGTTCTGGAGTCTCCATTGAACGGCGGGTAGTTTTTCAACATGCTGGATGTCCAGCAGCTTCCATTCCGGTTTTCCCTCCTTGACGGAGAGAAGGAACCTGCGGTGTTCATCGGGCATCTTGCCGACGAGCTCTTCGATAAACTCTTCGCGCGCGCGGAGCAGGTCATCAAGCGTGACAGCGGTTTCTGTCATCCCCTCAAACCCGCGCGTGAATTCCTGCGCGATGTCGAGGCGCGCGGGCGCGAGGACTTCAGCCATCGGGCGGTTGTGGCTGAGAATGTAGACGGCAAACGCCTTTCTCAGGTCAGGACCGATTCCCTCGTTCGCGAGAAGGTCGCGGACGTCGAAGAGGTCGCGCGGATGCTGGCGGTCAAGCGCCGCGACAAGCTTCCCCGCATAAAGGTCGGCGAAGCTCACGACCTGGATCTCGGCAAAACCGAACTGCGCTTCGACGGACCGTGAGACCGCCAGGGTTTTCGGTTCGTAGACGCAGCCGCGCAGGACGGGCGTCACCTCGATCTTGATCTGTACGCCGTCCGCCTCAACAAAAATCTTGCTGACGATGTTCTCGGGCTTCAGCGTTGAGGATGTCACCTTAGCCCCGCGAAGGCTCTCGCGAATTTTCTTCTCAAGCCGCTGCATCGCGGTGTCGATATTGGCGAGGGAAGTTGTCCTGTCCTCCACCGGCAGATAGGTGAGGTCGATGTCGACGGAGAGGCGCGGCATGTCGCGCACAAACAGATTGATGGCCGTACCGCCCTTCAGGGCGAAGCAGGTTTCTGTGGCGACGAGCGGGATGGTCCGGACCAGCAGCGCGGCTTGGCGGCGGTATTGTTCAGACGCTGCCATCGAGGTTCTCCGGCACTGTGATGTTGTATTTGGTGTCCAACTTACCGCCGCGCACGAGCATGCGCTTTCCTTTACCAAGGTCGATGCCTGAGCGGTCGAGCTTCTGCAGCCAGGCGTGATTGTGGCGTTCCGCGAACCAGAGGAAAAGCCGCTTTACCTTCACGTTTCGGCAATCGGCGAGCAGCGCCTGAAGCCGGCGCGGGCTCAGGTTGCGCAGCCCCTCCATCAGCACATCCGCTTGGTGAAAGGTCTCGCTTTTCGGAACCTCGTTCAGCAGTTCGAGGATGGCACGTTCCGGCGTCGATACGGTGAGGGGATATTTCCAGTGTCCCCAGGTTTGCTCCGTGAAGCCGTTATCCTCTGGCGACGGGGGCACCGTCCCTGCAGTGAAGAACGGCGGGACATCGCGGTTCCTAAACAGCTTTCGCGCGCTGTGAAGAACGAGCTTGGTATTCACCGGAACGCGCGAGACCCACCCCGGAAAATCCTCGTTGGCGAAAAGATGCGCTTCGCGCGCACCGCTCGCGGCGACATAGTGGCTGAAGCCCTGCAGCTCAAGCGCGGTTCTTCCGCCGGCCGCCACGGGAAGATTCAGAAGAGCGTTGAGCGAGATCACGAGTTGCTGCCATGGAAGGGGCGAAGGTTGTTCTGACGGCGAGGGTCGGCAGTAGACGCCTCGCGCCAAAGGGAGCAGCCAGCCGTTCATAACGTACTTGCGTCGGAGCTGGCGCGATACGTTGTGACGTTCAAGCCAGCCGGAATCAACAACCAGCCCTTCCGGGAGGGTGTGTTGAAGTCGGTTTAGCTTTCCTTTAGTTTGACTACCCATGGTTTACAAAATAAACGATTCGTAAACCAAAAAGCAAGTTTAAGAAAGTACGTTTTCGTAAACCCTAGATTTACAAAAACGATAGTTTGTAAACCAATCCGAGAATAGCCCCTTATTTTCCCCAAAAAATGAGGAGGTACGAGAAGGAGCTGGTTCAGTCCGTCTTGCGGCTCTGCTTTCTTCCCGGAAGAGACTTGCCATTCTTCTGAAAACTCTCCCAAGCCGCCGCCGCAAGGTTAGCTTAAACGCCATTGTACGGATGGCGCTCGGCTCAATACGTCGGAAGTTTAGTCGCCTTCACCCTTGAAGACGGCCTCTTCGGGATTCTGGATGGCGGACAGGATATTCTCCGCGACCTTGTCGAGCAGCTTCGCGCCCCAGAAGGGATCGGTGACGTCGTAGTAAATAACCCGGATATGCTTCAGGTCAAAGGGCACGTCGCCTTCGTTGGATGAGACGAGCACGACCGGCTTCTTGAGCGCGTGCGCCAGGCCCAACTCGTAAAAGACGTTGGGATTGCGCATAGTCATCTCGGCAACGAGGACTTTGGCGGCGTTTATTCCTGACCACACCTGGTCCATGATCTTGCCAGTGCCGAAGATCTCCGCGTCGGCGCGCACGGGCTTGAGGCCAGCCTTTTCGATGGCCGGCTTGTAGACTTTCTCGTAGTAGTTTCCGAGCGGTGCGGCGAAGGGCATCATGACGAAACAGGAATCCCCGGCTGAGATCGTCACGGATTTTTCGAGCTTCTTGAGGGCGGCCGAAGATCCGGGCTCGCCGGGTAGGTCGCCCGATACATCGAGCAGCCGCTGCTTGCCGTTGTGTTCCTCGATCAGCTTTGCCTTGTTGAGTGTGTCGAAGAAAATGGTTTTGAATTCGGCGACCTTATCCTTCGGGATGCTGAACTTGTCAACCAGGGCATTATCGAAGAACTGCATGTCCGGCAGGTTCTCGCCGCGATAATGGCTGTAGACCGCAGATATTTCCGGTGCCTTCAGGACCGCCTCGCGGAGTCCGACGAGTTCTTCCTGCTCGTTCTGTGGGCGCAGGATCTTCTTGGCGAGGTCCGACACGGCAATGCGGCCGGGAGACGGGCGTTCGAGCAATCCGTACTTGATGGCAGAGCTGAGTTCGAGGGCGTAGGGTCCATTGTTATACTTAACGCCGAGGAACCTCGCCGTGTCTTGATCCGAGCATTCCTTGCCTGCATTCTGGTCGAGGATCGCCTTCGGAATCCGCAGGACCTTTTCAAGAGAGTGCCGGGGATATTTGGGGACAACGGTTTTCGGGGCCGAAGTCTTCTTCGGGGCGGCAGCCTTCTTTGCCATCGGTAACGCCTCCTGCAACTATGTCGGGCTTAATGCAAGGCTGCGGAGAACGTTACCGCGCAGATGCGAAGCATCGCGCGTTAGACCGCTGCCGGAACGAATACCAGGTCCTATGGAAGAAAAATCCATTCTAAATGGTTACTGGACGGCGCCGCTTCGTGGAGCACGGAGACCTTGGCGGCGCCGATTTCACTGCAACTGAATTCAAACTTGCTGCAACGCAATCCAAGCATTACTGCAGTTGAATTCCGACAATTGCAGACATCGCCAGCCTACTTCGCACCTTAGCTTTGCATACAATCGAAGGAGTGAAGACCTGGGACGTCGTGATCATTGGCGGAGGTGTGATTGGGTTGTCGCTGGCGTGGCGCTTGCGGCGGAGCGGCGCTCAGCTGTTTGCCACCGGTTCTGCGTCATTCGTAACACCCACTCTGCAGCCGCTAATGTCTCCCCATTCCCCGACTCGCGGCAGCCTGGAGCGTGGCACGGTGAAGCGAAGAACTGGATCGCCACTCCCCACGTGGGGACAATCTGGAGTTAGGAGTAAATCAGGAGTAAGTTCGTTTCGAGCGGATGGGCGGATGGACAAAAGCGCAGAAAAACCTCGTAAACACTGGAGAAAATATGGTAGGCACGAGGAGACTCGAACTCCTGACCTCTACCGTGTCAATTTTGAGGGCACACCGGCGAGACCCTCTCGTCATCTGGCCTTTCCGCATTCGACAGTCCTGAAAACAACCCGAGAACCGCTCCGGTTTTGATGGCGAGCTTTCCTCCATCGCCCCAGACAGGCATTCCCGCAGTAACCCATCCGCTTGGAAGCAATCATCGGGTCAACCATACTCAGCCAGCGATTCCGGCAGCAATTTGACCCAGGCATCATTTGAGCGGATAATCCCGCTGCTCCGTGGAGGTCATTATGAATATGCAATTCACGGCACCGCGCTGGATTGCCAGGGTTTGGCCGAGACAGCAACGTTCCAACCCCAACTTTGAGCACACGGTCCTCCCAGGTTTCGGCAAGGTCTACTTGGATCATCTCGTGGGAGAGTTCGAATCTTTGAAGGGACGGTCAAATAATGACTGTGCGTGCCGGCTGGGACAAGAGATAGTCGACAAAGCGAGATCGGGAGGCCCTGTTACCTGGGGTGACATCTATGTGCTAGAAAGATCTGTTTTGGTTATGTTGCCGGACGCCGAGGTTCACCAGCGTCTCTGGTGCTTGGAAGCACGCTATAAAGATGCCGTTGGTAACTCGACCGCGTACGACACGTACATGAAGGTCGATGCACCCCACTTGTCTCCGGAGAGTATTGAACATGCGCGGGCAAGGCTGGACAACCTGATACGCGAGCTATATCGCCTTTATACGGTAATCTCATGTCGCGAAGATTTGCGGTCGCGCCTATCGAAGAAAGCGATGTGGATAGCAGTTGTGCTGATGGGAATCGTGATTGCCTGCATCTTCTTGCTTAGGAAGGTCGATCATCCACTAGTCCCATTCGCAATCGTTTTTGTAACCGGGGCAATAGGAGGGGCGGTCAGTTTTGAAAGACGAGTGCAGAGCTTGCCCAGTCGAGGGGAATCCTTGGGGGATCTGGTAGAGCTCAATGAAGGGACTGGCCTGTATCTTTCGCCCATTACTGGTGGCATTTTCGCGATTGTCTTGTATCTGTTGTTTGCATCCGGCCTTGTCGATGGCCCTATTTTTCCGAAGCTTAGCGGGCCAACTGTTCCCGCAGGAACTTTGTCTGAATTCGCTTCTAAGATCCATCCCGCCACAACTCAGGACTGGGGAAAACTATTGGCCTGGTCTTTTGTTGCAGGTTTTGCTGAACGCTTCGTACCTGACACGCTCGATCGCTTGATCGCAAGGAGCGACGAAAAGAAAAAGCAGTCCGCTTAAGACATTCCGATCTACGAAGGAGCCCAGACCACTGCGGTGGTCAATTTTGCGGAACCCGAGTGCCCAAATAGTTTTCTTCAATCAATTTCCTGAGCCCAAGGCAGCTGCCCTCCGTCAACCAACCGAGTTAGCCACAAGTCGCAGTAAGTTTCATAAGTGCGACATCTTTGCCGACCAGATCGTTTTGACTAGCGATGTCGCTCGAGGGCTCGGCGGAGCCGCGCCGCTTCGCTGTCCGCACCAGCCTTCTGAAGTGCGTAGATGGCATCCCAAACCAATCGGTCGAGCATCTGGATCTCGGCTTCTCTCTGCGCAATAGCCGGATCATGGCCGGTCCACTGCCGAATCAAGGCCCAAGATGCTCGGAATTCGTTCAACAGCGGCACCATGTATTCGTCGCCTGGGGTACGCGCCTCCCGTGCCCACTTCCGTTCCGCCGCCTCGACCGCGGCGAGCACTGTAGTGGGCTCAGCGGCGCAAAACCTCTGAGCTAGTTCCAAAGCCTCTTCGGAGGGCAGGTGGAGCGTCCCTTGTCGGTCCGTATAACCATACGGAGAGTTTTGACCGGGCTTCATTGCGGCCCGCGTGCGCACACGATCAATCGCGTCGGGCGAACAGCGTAACACGCCCTTATAAAATGACACTCCGCCCTCACCGACATTCTCGAACACCTCGTATAAGGCATTAGCCAGCGGAGAGTCTTCGGAATATCCCTGCTCCGTGTTCCGCTTGAGAATCTGTTCACGGTTCTCTTCTTCCTTTAGGAAAGCCTTCCGCTCTTTCCAAAGGCACACGAGCTTAGCAGATTCAGCATAATGAACAAGTCCGGGGTTGGTTCGATCCATTCGGCCTTCCACTTGTTCCCTGGTATGTGTTCTCGGATTCGAACGCGTTCGAGAGGGGCACCCGGTACCCGTTTCTCGCGAAATGCATAGTCGGTATTTGGAAATATCTGCGCTTTGTCCATTCTGCGGCCTATAAACCCGGCGGGCGCGCCAAGTCTAGCAAGTCCGGCGCGTGTTGGGTCTAGATGTACCGGCATTAGAGCACTTAGGCTCAGGCAACAACGGCCGATCCCCGGTCAAGCCAAAGATCGGAGGTCAGGGTTTGGAGAAGCTCCCTGGATCGTTGGGTTCTCGACCCAAAGCTTGAGCACTTTGGGAATCACGCCCAAAGGTCGAGGGTGCATTAAGGGAGGAATAGCCGTTACACGCAGTGATTGGCGGTACTTTGAAGCTCTTCCCTGTCCGCGGAACTCGTTAAAACTACGTTGTTCGCTTCGCTCATAACCCAAAGGTCGGTGGTTCAAATCCACCCCCCGCAACCAAATAACTTATTGAATCGAAAAGCTCAGCATTCTCGGTGCTGGGCTTTTTTCTTGTTCGCTGCGTGCAGTAGCGTGCAGAATTCTCCCAAGTTCCTCAGCAATTCTGCGTTCGTCTGCCGTGACAACGTGCGTGTAGCCCATCGTGGTTTGCGCGTCCGCGTGACCGAGGCGATTCTGCCGAACCGCCATCGGCGCTCCGATTTGGTCGAGCAATGTCGCATTGCCGTGCCGAAACGCATGGAAGCCGCACTGTGGGATGCCCAGCCTCTTCAGCAGCGGATGAAACTTCCGCTTGCGTACCAAACCGTGGTCCCACGGCGTACCGTTGCTGGTCGCGAACAAAAGGTCTGCGGCATTGGGACGCCAGCCTTTCAGGAACTCTCGCAGATGCTCGGCCAGCTCCGACGAAATCGGAAACCGGCGATTGCCTTTGCAAGATTTCACTGTCTGAGTTTGGCCGCGCCACACGCTTTGTTTGACATAGATGACGTTCCTCTCCAAGTCCAGGTCAGCGACTCGAAGCCCGCAAATCTCTCCGCCCCTGATGCCAGTCTCGGCGAGAATTGCATAGAACGTCTTGTGGGGTTCATTCGCTGATTCAACGATGAGCCTGATTTCCTCGAGTGAGAGCGCAAACGTATTCACCAGCCCCCGCTTGGGGAGCACCAGGCCGTCAAAAGGATTGTGGGCCACATAACCCCATGCCCGGGCGCTATTCCACATCATGCGAAGTGTCGCCACAAGATTCCGGACGGTCTTCGCGCTGCATTGGCAGTTTGAAACAAATGCCTGCAGTCGCTGGCCGTCCACATCTTTAAGCACGACATTGCCCAGCTGCGGCAACAACCAATTCCGCAACTCGCTTCGCGTGGAGTGTTGCGTACTGCGTTTGTGTTGGGTAAGCACCGTCGCGTCCCACCGCTTGGCAAACTCGGCAAATGTTGCGGTGGGCCGTGCACGGTACTGTGGACTGTTGATGGTTGAGAGACGGGCGTCCAGTTCGCGTTGCGCAAGCTTACGTGTGGGACAGTCCTGGAGAGTACCCAGCACCTCCCATTTGTACGGTCGAGCGGTTGTTCCGTCCGGCTGAATCACGTCCTCGCGCCACCTGCCAACCCAGAGCCCGTTCTTGGGAAGGCCGCTCTTGGGAAGCAGACTCCCTTTCTGGTAGCGTCTTCGGGCCATTGATACCTCTTTCGGCCCGTTGACACATTGCCCTTGGCTCGGAAGTGTAGCAAGAACTCTCATTCAGCAGACAAACTTCGAAATTCCTATGAACGTCTGAGCAACAAAGGCCGAGGCCCATCTGCCCCGTTGGCCACAGCAGCGCATTTTCAGGACTCCAAGAGCAAGCCATCATGCACTGGGCGAATCGACAAAGAGGCTGCCATTCATCGCCGCAAGATTTTGATTCCTCACGATTTCCTGCGCGAGCAATGCGCGATCCAGTCCGCGCGGTGGAAGAAGTCGGGATTTGCGCCGCCGCACCTCGTTCCCTAATCCCCGTCTCCCAAGGCGCAACATCCGCGACAACCCGCGTATCTACTAGCCGTTCTCCAATTTCCGTAGGCGCAACATCAGGAGATCTTGTTGCGCCCAGCTTGTCTCTTAGCCGTGGGCGCGGGCAGGTAGCGCGCCCAGGCATCTTCGAAATCTTTCCTGCGATAACCTTTGAAAATGCCTTGTTCGAAGCGGATATCGCGAGTCTCAATGTCGAATGGTGCTAGGAGACGCGCAAGACCAGCTTGACTCAGGCGACCGCCTCTGTTGCACTCCCGCCATAGCGACTCCTCTTTCGCGACGAGACGGTCCACGAGCGTTTGGCTTCTCATCCGATCTGCGCTGTAGTTGCCGAAGCAATCGCTGATGTCCGCCAGCAGCCTCACAGCCTGGGAATCGTCGCGCCGTCGTCGCGAGGCCAGCAGAGCGACCAGTGCTTGTCTAGCCCTTTCGGGCCACTCACCACCGGCGCAGTCGGCGATGGCGATGAGCGGCTCGCAAACGTCCTGCTGGCGGTCGTTCAGTTCAGAAGGCATGTCGGGAACGGCCTGCGCCAGCCGCTTGGCATGACGCTGTACCCATTCCTCGGTACGGATGCGCAGCGTCTTGGCTTCTGGGCGCACCAGGGCTTTGCGGAACTTCTCGCATTTCTCGCCCGGCAGCTTGCGCCGCAAGCGAATAGGTATGGAGCGGTCCTCGACGGTGTCGGGCAATCTGCCGATCCCGGCAATTGTTTTCGGGCAGAAGGTCGAAAAGTCCTTATTTACCCAGTCTCCGCCAACTCGTACGCACATCGAGTAAATTCCGTGCCGTTCGTAACCGGTGTCCAGCATCCCTCGCAAAGCTTGGCTGTAGTCGTTGTTTGCTTGAAAAGTCGCGTCGGATTCGTCCAGCAACAGCGTCGGCTGTTGTTGGTCGACTTTGCGCACCAGCGAAGCTGCGGTCACATGCCCTGTCAACCACGGCTTGGCTACCAGGAGCGACATTTCGTCCAATAGCGTGGTCTTGCCGCAGCGCGGTAGGGGCGAGAAGATGTGCAGGTAAGGCGTGAACTCCGCCGCATCGATGGCGTGCGTGTGGACCGCGTACAAGGCGAGCACATCAGCCTCTGCAGGCTCCATGACGATGTACAGCCCAACAAACTTGCTTAGATCATCTAGAAGAGATGCCCCGCTCGTCATTTACTGGCCTTTCATTGCGCCGTGGCGGCGCAGATTTGGTGCTCATTCGATCCAAGGCAGTCCCGCGTCGGCACACAGAGCGGCCTCTGGGGATTCCCGGGTCCCAGTGGAGATTCTCTGGGACCCGGATTGTGGTTAACAGACCAGCTTTCGTTGCATCTGGCGGATGCGGGCATCCAGGGCGGTCGGGCTCAGGAAGTCCGTGAGCGACACGCCATATTGCGGGGCGATCTTCCTTATGAGAGTGTCTAGCGACTCGTGTTGAGCGAGGCATTGCAACGCCGCCCGGCGATACTTCTCCCGCACAACAGCGGGTACCCGTAGCTCGCAGATGGAGAACAACTGCCGGAAGTCGACGTCTCGCAAACGCGGCAGCTGCTGGAGAGCGGTTATCCCCATTCGCTTTAGTGCGCGACGGCGGAGCCGGACTTCTAGGCGAACCACACCGGGTGCTTTGTCGTAAATGCAAACCTGCCGCTCGCCTTGACGGGTACCAAGGTAGAGGGTGTGCCGACGGGTCTTCGAGTCGACCAACTGGAATCGATGACGAGTACTTCGGGAGACCACGCCACGAGCGATTTGGTTGAAGTTACCGCGCGGTCACAGAGCCGAACGCGCCCCGCAGCTCGTGAGCCGTTCCGTACACCGTGCGCACAGCCCTGCCCGCAGCTGGTTTACTAGTTGGTTGGAACGTGTAGGAATTTGCAGAGAATCGTGCGAGGCGTTCACCTTCCATCGGATTCCCCAGGGTTGCTGGAGCACGGGTTATGAGCTGAATGCGACCGGTGCGGAAGAATTCTCGGGGACGGATGATCTTTCTCGCTTAGAGCGGTATAACCAAGTCTCGGCGGGTTACTTAAATCTCCGATGATCTCGGATGGTGTCATAACTGACAGCGAGCTCCTGACCGAGGCGCATGTCAGAAATTGCGATTGGCTCTGAATCAAGCCTTCCAAAGACGAGGCGATCGCGGTCGTCACTCCGCTCAACCATCAGCCACATCCACTCACTCTCCCCGGATTGCCCGTTCACAACCTCAATCTTGACGTGGTCGCCTTGTTTGTAACGTCCCATCAGAAACTCCTTCACACGTTCTGGCACTCGCCTTGGTGATTCTGCGGCAACCAGCAATTCGGAGTTTTTCGACAATGCTGCCCGATAGCCTTGTTCTGCTGATGCCACCAGAACCTGTTAACTTTCTCGGCTGCATCGTTTGGGTTCGTCCCAGCGTCGAATTCCCCACTGAAATCGAACGCCCACTGACTCTGCCAATCCTCTAATGGCATGTTGATGGCGGCGAGCGCCTCCCGAACTTCTTTCAACCAAGACTCGAATGCCATCGTCATTCTCTCAACTCCTACCCGAGTTCCCTAAGAGCAGCGTGATCCTGTTGTTTTCGATTGCCGCTAGCAGTTCTTTCAACTTCGCTTCCCGGCCGTGTAAATGCTCCCTGTCGGCGCTGGTCAGAAACTCCATCCCTGTCGGCCGCTGTAGCCTTCGCGCGGTGGGCAGGATCAACTGTCTCGTCCGGAGTGAAGGAGGAGTAAGGCGGTGCCGAATCTTTGCCAGAACGTCGCGAATCACGAAGTAGGGCAGGTCGCGAGGATCGCGAAAGGGCGTGTACGTATGCTGGCGCGAGTGTTCTCTTAGGGCTTCGAGCCGCGTAATCGCAACGGCATCGGTTTCGCACAGGCGCAGCGGCCAGCTGGCATCTTCGCTGAGCCAATAGAGCAGGATATCGGTTAGAGATCCGGCACTCAGCGATCGCTCTGCCTCGTCGAGTTCAAGTTCCGTGATCGATTTCCCGGTCGCCGGGTCAACGGCACCGTAGCGGCGAGCATAGATTCCAACAAACAGATCACTATCTCTTACATGGCGAATCGCCGAAATAACCGGCGGGGCGACATCGCTTCCGAAGGTTTCCATGACCAGCAGGTGGGCGCCAAAGACTTCACGGAGCCTTAGTACGATTTCTTCTCGGAGTTCCTGTAGGTCAACGAATGTTGAACTCAGGAAGATGCGCACATCCGTACTAAGTTCTGCCATGGTACGTCCGGTCGTTCTTTTGTGCTTTCGTTCTGAGGCTCATTCTAGTCTTGTGCGCCACCGCCCGAGCCTCGAGGGCCGGGACGAACGTCGAGCGGCGGGGCGGCGGACACGGTCTGCGCGCAGGGCACATGGCTCGGACGGCGAGGAACGGGGTGGCTACGAGACCGTTGCCACTCGAGTATTCCAACTTGGACGGCACTCTGCTCTACCGTCATCTCGGTACATACCCGCCGCGTGAATCGGGAATGACAATATCCAGCATGCCGCGATAGGTAACAAAGCTCTGGATCGGCATCGGTAAACGCCCAGTGCTTACGGATCTGGGTTGGAGTCAGTGTTGTCGGGGCTAAATCACTTGGACGAGAAGTCGCCATCTCGTCGAAGCGCTGCGGGGATTAGTTCCCACAAGTCCTAGTACAAGTCGCCATAGCGGAAGCGATCAGCGGATGTTGACACATCCGTTAAGTTATTCTCGGAGCACGAACAAGAAGCTAGTTGATCCCATTAGATGACAGTGGCTCGAAATCCGTCCGAGGCCGTAAAGGGAGCTAACGGGAGCAGCATCCTCATGAAATCGCGGCGCAACCGGTCTCCTACACGAATGACCTTTGGGGTAACAACCCAAATGCCCGGTGGTGTCGCAATAACTCGCTCCGCCTGAGCTCGCTACTTCCCAAAAGCGCGTTTGAACTAAGCCGCTGGCGCGACGGACGCTACGGCGTAGGTTACCCCGGGGCATTTTCGCCGTTGTAGTTTCCGGGACGCGAGGAGGTTATTGTGACCCGTCTCAGGAAGCTGATGCTGGACGAACACCAGCGACGCAACTACGCACATGGTGCGGTGCATGAGGTTCTGGGCGGAGGCAATGAGGCCATCCCCGCTGGATGGGATGTCACAGCATGCGTGCATCGCAATGGTCGCTCTCTCGCTAAACCCTCCGACGGATAATCGGTCTTTACAGAACTCGGGTCCCTACTTCTCCCAGAGGATGCGACTTTCCTCCAGGGGAATCCGGACCTCTGCATGGTTGGGAATGACCCGCACTGTGTAGTCTGAGTCCTTTCGAGTGGCCGGCACTTCTGCCTGGAAGGTATATGTCATATCCGAGTCTGGACTCGACGAAACCAGTAACATCCTCTTCCGGAGGGGAGCCATGTCATGATTGTCCGCATATACTTCAACACGAACGTCGTCGGCAGTTAGGCCGCCCAGGCGTATCTGGGCCTTGATTACGCGGATGCCATCCGAACGCATTCCCTCACGGGCCACACCCTGCCGTGAAAGGATGGCCACCGAGGGCCATTCCTCCTCAATCCTTCGCTGCCACGCGAGCACTTCCCTGGCCAAGAGCGCACCTTCGGCCGCACGCGCTGTGTACGCCGTTGCTGCGGGTTTGTAGTATTGCTCCAGGTACTGGGCGACCGTTCGGTAGGCCGAGAACATAGGGGTGAGCGAAATCATGCTGGCTCGCATTCGGGAAACCCATGCTGTTGGAACGCCGGAACCATCTCGCCCATAAAACTCAGGCTTCACCTGCTGTTCCAGCAGACAATAGAGTCGCTCGGCATCTCGAGCGTCTTCATCCCAACCATCTCCGTTCTCGCCGACACCCCAGCCCACCTCCGGCGAATAAGCCTCGGCCCACCAGCCGTCCAATTCCGAAAGATTGAGACCGCCGTTGACGAGAATCTTCATCCCGCTGGTTCCACTGGCTTCCCACGGACGACGCGGAGTGTTGATCCAGACGTCCGCTCCCCGTACGAGAACCTGGGTCAACTTCATGTCATAATCGGCAAGAAACACGACACGGTCTTGCAGCCCGTACTTCTGGATGTAATCGTTCCATTGTTTGACAGCGGCCCGGCCATAGCCGTCCGCAGGATGGGCCTTGCCCGCGAGCACAAGTTGCGCAGGACGATCGGGGTCCGTAAGGATCCGGGCGAATCGTTCGGGATCACGCAGTAAAAGTGTTGGGCGCTTGTATTCAGCAAAGCGCCGGGCAAAACCAAGGGTGAGGACGTCGGGATCGAGAATGTTACTTAGATCATCCGTCTTGATGTGCGCTCCGACCGCCGCGCGCTGCGCTGCGAGCCGGCTGCGAGCGGAGGCTACAAGTTTCGTTCGCTGCTTGCAGCGGAGCTCCCACAGCTGAGAATCGGTGACGTGTGTAAGAGCATCTTCGCGAATCGAGCCCGAGACTGACACAGGCGTAATGTTGGTCTTTTCAAGCTCGAGACCTTGGTTCCACAGCGCCACTGCCTCCGCGGACACCCACGTTGGCACGTGGATCCCATTCGTTACATGACCGACAGGTATCTCGACCTGCGGCCAGCGCGGGAACAATTCCTGAAATATCCTGCGGCTCACCTCGCCATGCACCCGGCTCACGCCATTCACTGCTGCGCTTCCCCTGATCGCAAGGTAGGCCATATTGAATGGCTCATTGTCGTCCTGCGGATTTTTTCTCCCGAGGGCCAGGAGCTCCTTGAAGGGAATTTGAAGTTGATCTTCGGCGTATTCCTTCAGGTGCGGCTCCATCAACTCTGGTGTGAACCGGTCAAAGCCGGCAGCAACCGGAGTGTGGGTTGTGAATACGTTTCCCGCTCTTATGGCAGTGAGTGCCGTTAAGAAGTCGACGGAGTTGTCTTCCATGAAGCAGCGCGCCCGCTCCAGCACGGCGAAAGCAGCATGGCCTTCGTTCAGGTGGCAGACCATTGGCTCAATTCCCAGCTCACGCAGCAGCCGCCATCCGCCGATGCCCAGAATAATCTCCTGCCGAAGGCGAAGCTGCGGTCCGCCGCCATAGAGTTCGCTGCCGATAAGGCGGACCACCGGATCATTGGCTGGATCGTTCGTGTCGAGCAAGTACAGCGTGATTGAGCCGATTTTCGCCTGCCAGGCACGCAACCAGACGGTGAACTCCGGCCGCGTGATTTTCACTCGTACCCGCTCGCCGTCCTCGGTGCGCACTGGCGTGATCGGCAACTCGCCTGGATTATTAAATGGATAGAACGCGTGCTGCTCTCCGTTGGCATCGATCTCCTGACGGAAGTATCCTTCTTGAAACAGCAGGCCTATCCCAGTCACGGGTACCTGCAGATCACTCGCAGCCTTTAGTTGATCGCCGGCAACATTGCCCAGGCCGCCGGAATAGATGGGCAGGGCCTCGGTTAGCATGTATTCCATGCTGAAGTAGGCAATGGGGCCAATCTCGCGCGACGAGTCATCGATGCGGGGGCGCAGCAAGCCTTCGGTTTGTTTCTGAACCAGAACATTTCGCAGGCACTCTTTGAATTCTCGCGTGTTCGCAATCCGAAGCAAGCGATCTCGAGAAACAGTTTGCAGCACGAGCAACGGGTTGCGGGTCCTCTCCCACAGTTCCGGGTCGAGCTGTTTCCACAACAGATGGACGGAATGGTTCCACGACCAACCCAGATCGAGTGCCAGGTCCTTGAGCACTACATGAACCTCGTCGTAATCGGATACTGTTTCACTCGAGGCTTTCTTAGTCATAAGCTCCTGCTCCGTTAGCTTGCGTATTCCTGTTGCGTTTTGGCGGTGATTTTCATGGTTGCTGGCTGGCAAAGCTGCATGGCCTCGAAGTCATAGTCGAATTCGTTTCCGCAACTGAGGCAAACGACATAGGTTCGCTTCCTGGGCTTGCGCACTGTTAAGGGCCAGGACATGGCCCGGTGCCGGCAGCCAAAGAGCAGGTTAAAAATTGCGCGCAGCATAAGTCACCTCTGAGACGCCACATAACTCTGCAAGTCATTTGCCAGCGAACGAGATCCCTAAATCCAGCCACTTGCGACTCCCCAGTTCATCTTTCGCCGCCCTGCGGAGGGCGGAGTCCAAATACGGGCACCGATGGCCTAACGCCGTGGGCGCGTGCATGTGCAATCAGGGACTTCGGGGCGACGTTACTTTGGCCTCTGACATGCATTCCTAGCAGCGCTGTTAACCAGAGGCCCTGGACCGAACGCGCCAACTTGTGAAAGCAGATTCCAGGCTTTGGAGTACAGGAGAAAGTGAAGATGAGATCAGAGCTAGTGTTCGCGGCACGACAAACCTTGGGAAATCGGTTTGCCCTGTGTCAGGCAGCTACAAAGGCAGCGCGCATGTTTCACACAGCACGCACTCGACTTGAGGACACGACGAATGAAGTCTTGCAGCGAATTGCCGAATCAGAGCGGGAGCCTTCGACTTTTCAATATGACAACGACAGAAAAAGGATGAGCCATGACAAGGAATCGATCGAAAGCAGGGTTTTGGACAGTATTGATTGCAGTCAACGTACTGATGTTGCTATACCCAATTAGCATGCTCCTCGGTACGGACAAGCAGGACGGAACAATTGTAGGAGTCATCGCCTTGTGTGGAGTTGGATTGCTGCTGGCGGTGGCCGACATGATCAGCGTCCTGCTGGCTTATTCGACGAGCTACTAATAAGGATCATAGCGAGGGGCAGCCATACTTCAAGCCTCTCGCTTCCGCACGCTTTCCGCGCCTAGCTTGCTAGCGCAACCACTCCGCGATTGGGCTCGCGTCTCGGTCCTCCAATTGGTCCCCACCCGCTAATTTTGAATCTTCGTCCACTGCAAGTCCGATTGCCGCATGGCTGCCCGGATGTGGGCAATGCCCGCCACAAGGCCCACGTCTCTGGGCGCATTTATGGCAAACCCATTGTCATCAGCAACGTAGCTTTGGTAAGCGGCTTGCCTATTGAGATATGCAGCACAGCAACCATGTTGTTGAGCGAGGTACATAAATGTTTCGGGCAGAACTTGATCGATTGGCTGATGGGTCACTTCTGAAGGTGGAAGGCAGGCTCGTGGGCGATTGGGCTAACGAGGTGAAGTCACTACTCGCACGCGGGCCAGTCCCTAGAGGACTGATCGTTGATCTCACGGAAGTGAGCTATGTCGACGCTGTTGGCGAGCAGGTCCTGATATGGCTGAGCAGTTTGGGCGCGAGATTTTTCGCCAAGGCAGTCTATGCGGCTGCCACCTGCAAGCGACTGAACTTGGCGGTCTACAACAAACCCATTCTGAACAGACCAGTCTTTCGGGGTGTGCTGGCAGCACAAGAAGGTTTGGATTGATGAAGGAAGGGATGTCGATGTCATTTCAAGGCGAATTTCGAAACCGCAGCTTTTGTTTTGGGAAGGCACTGAATGTCTGTGTCGCGGTTGGTGTGCTTGCAATTCTCAGCATGGCTACGACCGGATGCAAGATGAGTCACGCTGCTATTCCGACAATCATCACGGAGGTGCAAATAGCACCACCTATTCAGCGCGATGTGCCCGTTCACAACGAATGGGTGGCAACCTTGGACGGCTATGTGAATGCCGAGATCCGTCCCCAAGTCTCGGGCTACATCATCCGGCAGGACTACAAAGAAGGTTCGGTAGTCCGAAAGGGACAAGTCCTCTTCGAGATCGACCCGCGGCCTTTCCAGGCGACCCTCGACCGCACCAAGGGCGAGCTGGCGCAGGCAGAGGCGTCGCTGGTCAAGAGCACGCAAGACGTGGATCGCGATACTCCCCTCGTAGCTCAAAAGGCAATCCCAAAGGCGCAGCTGGATACCGAGATACAGGCCAAGCTCTCAGCCGAAGCTTCCGTCGCGTCGAGCAAGGCCGCCGTGGAGCGGGCGGAGCTAGACCTCGGCTGGACCAAAGTGACCTCACTTGTTGATGGCGTTGCCGGTATTGCTGAAGTTCAAATGGGCAATCTGGTCGGACCCAATTCACACCTCACATCCGTCTCGCAGGTTGATCCCATCAAGGTGTACTTCCCCGTTAGTGAGCAGGAATATCTGCGCGCGAAACACCTCAGTTCCAACGGACAGCCGATGGATTTGTTCGACAGCTCACCGGATCTGATCCTGGCCGACGGCACCGTCTATCCGCATAAAGGCAAGATCCTTCTGGCCGACCGCCAGGTAGACACGAACACCGGCACGATTCGACTGGTAGCCGCCTTCCCCAATCCCGGGAACATTCTCCGGCCCGGCCAGTACGGACGAGTGCGCATTGAGACCGGGATGAAGAAGAACGCGCTGTTGGTACCGCAGAGCGCAGTGAAAGAGATTCAGGGCGGCTACGAGGTCGCGCTCCTCGGCCCCGACAACAAGGCCATCATCCGGCCCGTCAGGGCCGGCGAGAAGGTCGGGACGATGTGGATCATCGCAGATGGCCTGAAGCCGGGCGACCAGGTCATCGTCGAAGGTGTGAGCAAAGTGAAGGATGGGACGCCCGTCGTCCCGAAGACCGTCAACATTCAGGGAGAGGAACACTGAGCCATGTCTAACTTCTTCATCCGGCGCCCGATTGTCGCCATCGTTATCTCAATCCTCATGGTGATCATTGGCGGGATCACCATTGTGACACTGCCGGTGGCGCAGTTTCCAGATATCGCTCCTCCCGAGATACGCCTGCAGGCGCTTTATCCGGGCGCCGACGCCGAGACCATGGAGAAAGCGGTAGCCACGCCCATTGAGCAGCAGATCAACGGCGTGGACAACATGGATTACATGTACTCGCTGAACTCAACCAACAACTCGAGTTCAACTCTGCTGGTCGATTTTGATCTGAAAACCGATCCCAACATGGATCTCATTCTCGCCCAATCACGCCAGCAACTGGCGAATGGCCAGCTTCCCCAACAGGTCAATGAGATCGGCATCGACGTGAAGAAGTCCCTGACCTCTCCGATGATGCTGGTCGCGTTGTATTCGCCAAACGGCTCGCATGATGCGAAGTTCCTGTCCAACTACGGCTATATCAACCTCAAGGAGCCGATCTCGCGCGCTTACGGCGTAGGCCAGGTCCAGATTTACGGCATCGGCGAGTACGCGATGCGCCTGTGGGTCAAACCCGATCAACTGGCGAAGTTGGGGATCACCGTGGACGAGATTGCTAATGCAGTGCAATCACAGAACACAGTGAATCCGGCCGGTCAGGTTGGAGGCGAACCAGCAGCCGAAGGCCAGAAATTCACCTATGCCGTGCGCGCCCAAGGCCGGCTCAGGACGCCGGAGGAGTTTGGCGACATTATTGTGCGCGAAAGCGCCGATGGCGGTGTGGTGCGCGTGAAAGATGTGGCCCGGGTCGAATTGGGCTCGCAGGACTACAGTTGGGTCACGCGACTGAACGGCCAACCCTCCGCAATTCTTGGTATCTATCAGCTTCCCGGCTCGAATGCGGTGGAAGCTGCCAAGGGTGTGCGGAAGCTGATGGCAAAAATGAAGGAGAGCTTCCCGGCGGATGTAGACTATGCCGTAACGCTGGACACGACAGACGCCGTAAGGGCGGGAATGCATGAGATCGTCCTTACACTGGCGATTGCTTTTGTCCTGGTGATCCTTGTCGTGTACCTGTTCCTGCAAGACTGGCGTGCCACGCTGATCCCGATGCTGGCCGTGCCAGTCTCGCTGATCGCAACGTTCCTGGCCTTCCCGCTCTTCGGTTTCTCCGTCAATACCCTCTCGCTATTTGGGCTGGTGTTGGCGATCGGTCTGGTGGTCGATGACGCTATCGTCGTCGTCGAAGGGATACAGCGGCACATTGAAGACGGTATGGAACCGAAAGATGCGGCCCGCAAGGCAATGGAGGAGCTGACCGGCCCTGTCGTGGGAATCGCCCTTGTCCTCTCCGCGGTATTCGTCCCGACCGTGTTCATCCCCGGCATCACCGGGCGACTGTACCAGCAATTCGCATTGACAATCGCCATCTCGGTGATCTTCTCGGCCTTTAATGCATTGACGCTAAGCCCAGCGCTTGGAGGACTGTTGCTGCGGCCGAAGAAAGAGACGCATGGCCCGCTTGCCAGGTTCTTCGGCTGGTTCAACCGCGTGTTCGAACGCGGCAGCAACCTCTATGTGCGGGTGTCCGGCGGATTGATCCGAAAGAGTGTCGTGGCGCTGGTCGCACTCGCAGGCTTTGCCGTCGGCGCGGTGTGGTGTGCCAAGGTGCTCCCTTCGAGCTTCCTGCCCGACGAAGACCAGGGATACATGTACATCCAGATGCAACTTCCTGAAGCGTCTTCCCTCGAAGCCACCTCGGACGCGGCCCGCGAGGTGGAAGCTGTCCTGAAGTCCACACCTGGGGTCAAGTACACCAGCACCGTCATGGGTTTCAGTCTCCTCAGCCTCACCCGTACCAGCTATAACGCCTTCTTCTGGGTGACGCTCCAGCCATGGGAAGACCGCAAGCACATCGACGAGCAGTTTCAGGTTATCAAAGCGAAGTTGAACCTGAAGATCCTTACGCTTCCGCAGGGCACCGTGTTCGCCTTCTCCCCACCGGCAATCGCGGGGGTGGGCACCTCGGGTGGATTCCAATTTGTACTGGAAGACCGCGCCGGGAAAGATCCCGAATTCCTGGTGAACAACCTGAACAAATTCCTGGAAGCCGCTCACAAGCGACCCGAAATCGGGATGATCACCACTACTTACATACCGAGCACGCCGCAGAAGTTCGTGTATGTCGATAAAGAGAAGGTGTTGAAACAGGGCGTGAAGCTCAGCGACGTCTATGACACGCTTCAGGCCTTCATGGGCGGACTGTTCGTTAACTACTTCAACGACTTCGGTCGCGCCTGGCAGGTGCGTGTGGAGGCCGAGGCGTCGTACCGCTCCAACCTCGACAATGCAGGGCAGTTCTACGTCCGCAATAACAAGGGCGAGATGGTGCCCTTGTCGGCGCTGACCAGGTTCGAGTCGCGCTATGGGCCGGAATTCAAGATGCGCTTCAACGAATATTCGTCGGCCCAGATTATTGGGAGCGCCGCACCGGGCTATAGCTCAGATCAGGCCACAGCAGCACTGGAAGATGTTTTCCACCAGACGATGCCTCCGGAGATGGGCTTCGACTACATGGGCATGTCGCGTCAGGAGCAGAAAGCGCGCGAGGGTGTGCCGTCGTGGGTCATCTTCGGCATGTCGTTCGTGTTCGTTTTTCTAATCCTTGCGGCGCTATATGAAAGCTGGTCGCTTCCGCTTGGCGTGTTGCTGAGCACACCGGTCGCGGTCTTCGGCGCCTTCGGATTGTTGTGGCTGCGGCGCACCGTGCTGGGGATGATCTTCCCGGCGTTCATGGTGCAGATAGACAACGACGTTTACTCGCAGATCGGGCTTGTAATGCTGATTGGCCTGGCAGCCAAGAACGCCATTCTGATCGTGGAATTCGCCAAGGCCGAATACGAGAGCGGCAAGCCGCTGGTCGACGCCGCACTGGAAGGTGCCCGGCTGAGACTACGACCAATCCTGATGACCTCGTTCGCATTCGTTCTCGGCTGCGTGCCGCTGTTCATTGCTACTGGCGCAGGTTCTGTGGGCCGGCAAATCATGGGCACCACAGTGATCGGCGGGATGCTGGCGGCGACCGGCCTAGCCATCTTTATCATTCCGGCGCTGTACGTCGTGGTGGAACGCGTGGCGGGTTTGGGCAAGCGTGAAGCACAGGAAATTGCCGCCATACCGGAGCCGGTTCTTGTGGAGGGAGACTAAATGAAGACACTGAGCGCGCTCCTAACTCTGACTCTTTTAACGGTGGGTTGCACGGTCGGACCGAACTATAAGCGGCCGACAGTGGATGTTCCTGGCGGGTACCGCGGCGCGGCGCCATCACAGGAGCCGTCTGCGGCTGCCGGTAAGTCCAACGAAGCCCAGCCGTCTGCTGAGGCTGTGCCGCAGTCGCTCGCGGACGAAAAGTATTGGGAGGTTTTCCAGGACAAACAGTTACAGGAACTCATCCGCACCGCGCTCCAGAACAACTACGACGTGCAGATTGCAGCTTCGCGCATCCTGAAGGCGCAGGCGCAACTGGGTATCACGCGAGCCGACCAATTGCCAACCCTCTCCGCCGGAGCCGCGGCAATCAATGCAGATATTCCGCGAACATCCCTTACTCCCAACACGGATACCAGCTTCAATGTGGCCGCGGCGAGTTTGAATTGGCAACTGGACTTCTGGGGCAAGTATCGGCGCGCAACGGAGGCAGCTCGTGCCAACCTGCTTGCAGCGCGCTGGGCGCGGCAATACGTCATCTCTACCCTGGTGAGTAACGTCGCGGCATCGTACTTTGAGCTTCGCGCTCTGGACCTGCAGCTGGAGATTTCGAAGCGAACGCTGGCGGCCCGGCAAGAATCGCTCAAGCTGACACAGACGCTGGCCAACGGTGGCGCCAGCACGATGATCGATGTCCGTCAGGCGGAGCAGTTGGTGGCCATAGCCAACGAGAACATCCCTGACCTGGAACGCCGCATTGAGCAGCAGGAGAACTACCTCAGCACCTTACTTGGAAATAACCCGGGTCCGATCGCACGTGGTCTGGCGCTGGCCGAACAGCCGCATGCGCCGGAGGTTCCGGCTGGGCTTCCTTCCGACCTGCTGGAAAGACGGCCCGACATCCGCCAGGCGGAGGAGCAGCTCATCGCGGCCAACGCGCAGATCGGCGTCGCCAAAGCCGCCTATTACCCCAACATCTCACTGACAGCGAACGCCGGATTCGCCAGCTCGGCACTGAGCAGCCTTTTCACTGGTCCAGCGGGACTCTGGGCATTTGGCGGGACGCTAATGCAACCGATCTTTTCCGGCGGACGGATTAAGTCGGGCGTCAGGTATACCGAGGCCCAAAAGCAGGAGTACTTGCTGACTTATAGGCAAACCGTTCAGCAGGCTTTCCGTGGTGTCTCGGATTCACTGGTTGCCTATCGCAAGGACCGCGAATTCCGCGAGTACCAGCAGCAATTGACGGACGCCGCCCAGGACGCAGCGCGACTCTCTGAGGTGCGCTATGCGGGTGGCCGCGCCAGCTACCTCGAAGTGCTGACCAACGAAACCAACTACTTCAACGCCGAGCTAGGCCTTGCCCAGGCCCAATTGAACGAGCTAGTTGCGCTGGTGGACCTTTACCGGAATCTCGGAGGGGGGTGGCAGAGCTAGCCGGTATATAGCAGGGCTAAAACGGAGCACAGAGGGATGACGACCATATTTCAACAGATTGCCGCAGCCGGTCTACTCGTAGCGTTAACAATGTGTTTCCAGTGCGTCGGCGTTGCGATGATCGTACAGTGGCTCAGGACGGTTGCGTTGCGGGACATTGGAAAGCTCCCGATCTCTCGCTCGGCCGCGCTGGTGATGGAAGCCACAATAGCCGTGGTGCTCCTCCAGGGTTTTGTGATTTTGCTTTGGGCCGGCTGCTATCGCTGGCTTTGCTTCTCGTCATGGGAATCGGCGTTTTATTTCTCCGCAGCCAGTTATTCGACCGTCGGATATGGCGATGTGGTGCTCCCGTCGCAGTGGCGCCTGTTGGGGCCGTTGGAGAGCATGATGGGAGTGCTGATGTGCGGGATATCGATAAGCCTCCTGTTTGCGCTGATTACCAGGCTGGTCGAAAACGACGTACGGGTTCAGCCAGTGAATGCATCATGAACATGCCCATGGAACTTGTGCCTAACGCTCACAGCAAAATCTTGGAGCTGCTTGATAAGATGATTCACCTCAGCCCTTCCGTACCCAACGCAATCGCCGCAGAGTGCGTTATGACGAGCGCCGAAGATCGATACCGCACGTTGCTGGACATGTCCAGCACTCTGGCCGACCAGCCTACCGTGAAGGCCATGGTGCATAGCCTGCGTGATCTTCTGTCCAGCAGTTGCACTATCCACGGAGCGCACCTCTACCTTCTGGACAGCGAAGGGGACAGTCTTTATCTGTTTGAGTTTGATCAAGCGCCGGACGCGCCTTTAGTCAGGACCGGCACGAAGATTCCGCGCATTGGCGCGCCGGCCCGGGTCCTCGACGAGCAAAAGCCAGTTTTTCTCCCTGACCTATCGCGGGAACTGCTGAGACTGCCTGAGTTGGCGCACCTTGCACCTGAAAGCGTGGGCCGAAGCAGCTATTTGTTTCCAGTGTCCACCTCGCAGCAGCAATACGGGTTTTTCTCAGTGACGAAAGACCGTCGGCAGGAATTTCTGCCCGAAGATGTCGAGCTGCTCCACTCTCTCGCATCGCACCTGGCGGTTGCGCTGGAGTGCGCGGTGGCAAGGGACACCGCCGAGCGTTACCAGCGGCAGGTGGCAAAGGAACGCGATCGCCTGAAACTGCTGCTGGAGATCAATAATCACATCGTTTCAAAGCTGGACATTGACAACCTGTTCCAGTCGGCTTCGGCCTCGATCCGTAGCTATTTCCACAACGACTTTACGGGATTTTGGCTGCTCGACAAGGACTCGAACCAACTCGAGTGCGTCGTGTTGGATTTCCCCAACGGCAAAGGTTTGATGGCAGTGGGGGAGAAATCCGAGCTCAGCGGGCCCGACTATGCAAAGTTAAGCGCCCGCAACCCTGAACTATGGTCGATGGGGGAGATCGAGAAGCTGCCAGAACCTATTCTCAGGAAATTCAAAACAGAATCCATCGTTTCAATGGCACTTGCCCCCTTGGTGACCGCCAGCGGCCCTCTGGGCGTGATCACGCTGGGCAGCCGCCGGTCGAACAGCTATGGCCAGGAAGACTTGGATCTCCTATCTCAACTCGGCACGCAGATCGCTTTGGCCGTCGAGAATGCAATCGCCTTCGGGCGGGTCGCGGCGGCAAGAGATCGCCTGGACGAAGAGCGTCTCTACCTGCAATCGGAGATCAGTTCGGAATACAACTTTGAAGACATTATCGGCAAGAGTGCGACCTTCCAACGGGTGCTCGAACAGGTCTCCATCGTGGCGCCAACGGATTCCACCGTATTGCTGCACGGAGAGACAGGAACCGGAAAGGAACTGATCGCACGCGCGATTCACAACCTGAGCTCCAGGCGGCAGCGAACATTCGTGAGAATGAATTGTGCGGCAATTCCGTCGGGGCTGCTTGAGAGCGAACTGTTTGGTCATGAGAAGGGCGCCTTCACCGGGGCGCTCATACAGAAGAAGGGCCGATTCGAACTCGCTGACCAAGGCTCTCTCTTTTTGGATGAGATCGGTGACATCAGCCTGGAATTGCAGCCGAAGTTGCTGCGTGCGGTTCAGGAACAGGAGTTCGAACGCCTGGGTAGCGCAAAGACAATCCAAGTCAATGTACGAATGATTGCCGCGACCCACCGCGATTTGCCTGCGATGATTCGCGACGGCCATTTCCGGGAAGACCTGTTTTATCGCCTAAATGTCTTCCCCATAGAAATTCCGCCGCTCCGCGAACGACGCGAGGACATTCCTCTGCTCGTCAACTACTTCGCTTCCAAACTGGCGCGACGCATGCGCAGGGAGATTAAGACGATTCCACGACGCGCTATGGAGGCGTTGACCTGCAATGCGTGGCCAGGGAATGTCCGGGAACTGGCGAACTTCATCGAACGCGCCGTCATTGTCACCCGCGGTGAGGAACTGCAGGTCCCGCTTGGCGAACTCAGGAGCGATCGCCGAGTTGTTGTTGCTGCTTCTGTAGCGCCAAGTTCGACCTTCGCACAAGCTGAGCGCGATGCGATTATCGCAGCATTGAAAGCCGCCTCCGGACGGATCTCGGGGAAGGATGGCGCTGCCGAACGGCTGGGATTGAAGCGTACGACTCTGCAGAACAAGATGCGCCGTCTGGGCATTACGGCAGCGTCTATACGAGGTGATCAAAGTGCATCATCGAACAACCCCACTGCTACTTAGCGTTCGGCCTATAACTCGTCTTAGCTTTCCACATCTAGCCTTGCGGCATCCTTGATTGACTCGGTCTCTGTTCCCCAGGTCAGTCATTGGGTCTACTGCCTCGTCTACGATCGTCAGAAGCCCCCACAATGCATTTAACTATTGCTGATACTGTGCTTTTGTGATGCCGAGCCGGCGCATCTTGTTCTGCAAAGTAGTGCGCTTCAATCCGAGCCGTTCTGCGGCTCCTCCGTTTCCAGCTACTCGTCCTGACGCAGCCCGCATTGCTTCAACGATTGCCTTTCGTTCGGCGTCCCGGAAGCTGCAGGTTGGGGCAGGGACACTGGGGGAGTAAGAGACCGGCAGTGCGGCTATTGGGAGCTGTAATTCGTCGCGGGGCGAGAGTATGACCGCGCGTTCTATGAAGTTTGCCAATTCCCTCACGTTGCCGGCCCAGGCGGAATTCGTCAAAGTCTGCATCACTTGTTCAGGAATAAACCTAATCTGCTTCCCCGTTCTCCGTGACAATTTGGAGGTAAAATAGTTCACCAGCAGCGGAATGTCCTCGCGTCGTTCCCGAAGAGGCGGGATCTCAATCGGAAAGACATTGAATCGATAGAAAAGGTCCTCGCGGAACTTCTCCTCCCGAATCATCGTCGGAAGGTCGCGATGTGTCGCGGCTATAATCCGCACATCGACCTGGATGGTCTTCACGCTGCCCAGACGTTCAAACTCCTGCTCCTGCACCGCCCGCAACAGTTTCGGCTGAAGTTCCAGGCTAATATCTCCGATCTCATCCAGGAACAGCGAGCCCCTGTCGGCGAGTTCGAATCTGCCCTTTTTCTGCATCAGGGCGCCAGTGAAAGCTCCCTTTTCGTGTCCGAACAGCTCGCTTTCCAGCAGCCCTGAGGGAATAGCGGCGCAGTTCATCCGCACGAAGGTGCGCCCGCGCCGGCGGCTTAGGTTGTGAATGGCATTCGCAACCAGCTCCTTCCCCGTGCCCGTCTCCCCGAGAAGCAGAACGGTTGCATCTGTAGGTGCCACAATGGAGACTTGCTCAATCACCTTCTGGATGGCCGGGCTCTTTCCGATGATGCCTTCGAAGCAGTACTCGCTCATCTCTGATTCCGAAAAAAGCTGCTGGTCTTCGATCCCCACCGCCGCTGGAAAACTTGCTGCTCCGAACCCTCCCGGATCTGCGAAACCAATGCCCGCGTAGCCCATAACATCCTCCTACTCTTCTTCAACCCTCGTCTGTTGAAATTCTGAATCGGAACCTATCGATCCTCGTGATGAGCGAATTATCGTATCTACACACCTTCGCAGACAGCCCCACATAGGGAGGAATCGCAAACTCTCCGGAGGCGAGAAGCAGCCTCTTATGAGCCAGAAAATTTTCTTATTTGGGAGCTCTTAGGGAGGTTAGAGCTTATTTCTTCGAACCGGGACTTCAACGCGCTTCCATCCGAAAAGGCGAGCATCAACTGACCATAAACCCGGTCCTAACATTGCGAGAGCGGCAGCGATAGTCCCGAGCAACAGCCAAAGCCATCTGTCTCCGGGTAGCGTCAGGATCTTGCACCCCTCAACGACGGCCACTATGGTTCCAACAATAGGTGTCCATAACCCGGCGATCAAAAGAATCCCCGCTCCCAGGAGGATTGCGGAGGTTATTGTGATGTTTAGCGGAGGGTCGCCCCACAGCCGCAAACCTGAGCGTACGACGAGGACGGAGCCGACAACCAGGCGCATCAGAAGCAAGCCCGCCCCCGGCCAGCCACCAGCGAATGTGGAATACAGACGTCGCAAGGCGCACACCTTTCTACGTCACTAGACTGTCACATTGTTGGCGCTGATCGACACCCCAAAGAGAGTCTGGATCGTGACTCTTTCCAGTTTTGCATCCAGGCGCGGTGCCAGGCGAGATGGTGGAAACTACAGCTCGATGATCCCTCGCTTGAGGCCGATCATGGCAGCGTGGGTTCGATCGTTGGCACCCAACTTAGAAAGGATGGACTTGACCCGGCTCTTGACGGTTTCCTCCGTGATGGAAAGCTGATCTGCAATTTGTTTGTTCGCATTGCCGGCAGCGATCAAGCGCAACACGGCAGTTTCTGCCGGCGTCAGGGCGTCATCCATTGCGTGCTCGGCCACTTCGTACGAGGCATCTGGCGAAAGAGCCTTCTTTCCGGCATGGACTGCGCGAATGGTCTCCATCAATTCCTTGTGCAACGTGTTCTTGAGCAGATAGGCTTGAGCGCCGGCTTTGAGCGCGCGGACGATTTGTACATCGCCGGCGTAGGTCGTGAGCACAATTATCTTTGCTTCGCGAAATTCATTTCGAATGGCGATCACCGCGTCAAGCCCGTTCATCTCCGGCATTTGCAGGTCCATCAGCGTGACGTCTGGGTGATGCGTCCGGAATTGCTGGATAGCCTCGCGGCCAGTAGAGGCTTCGCCAACCAAAACCATATCCGACTGAACACCAACCAGGCCGGCGATTCCTTGCCGCACGAGTGGATGGTCGTCAACTGCGAGAATTCGTATTCGCGGTACCTCGGGGCTCATGACCGGTCTCCTACATCACCCTCTTGCCTTCGCAGTGAAGGCTCGCGACCACCAGGAAGATCTCCGCGCTGTGTAGGCGATACCTGCAGGCAGGCGCAGTTCCACTTCAGTCCCTGCATCGAATTCGCTCCATACTGTCAGCTTAGCTCCCATAATTTTGGCGCGTTCCCTCATGCCGGGCAAGCCGTAGTGTCCCTCACTGCCCTGGGCCGAGAGCACCGCCGGGTCGATACCTTTTCCGTCATCTCGGACGCGCAATCGGAATTGTTCATCGTCATAGCGGATTTCCACTTCGACTTGGTGCGCACCGGCGTGGCGAAAGGCGTTGCGCAGCGCCTCGGCGGCAATCTTGTAGGTTTCGTCGCGAAGGATCGGGTGCAGATTTCGTGGCTGGCCCTCGACTGCTACACGGAATCCAGGCCGGTGGCTAGTTAAGTCCGCGGCAAGTTCTTCTCCGAGGGCGCTGATGGCCAGCGCGAGATCGTTCGCTTGGATTGTGGAGTCGCGCAATCCCTGCACTGCATCCCGGCCTTCGGTGATCGCCTCGGCAGCTTGCTCGATCGCGCCTCCCAGGTTCTCTTTCGCCTCGACCGGTCGCTCTGGCAACAACTGGAAAACAGTTTGGAAACGCAGCAGCACACCGTGGAAGCTCTGCAGCAAAGTGTCGTGAAGTTCCCGCGCGATCCGTGTGCGCTCGCTGACGCGCGCGTCGAGCGTCATCTCGAATTGATGGCGCAATTGCCGGACACGCCACTGGTAGGCCACCCACAGCAGCGCCAGAAAATCGACCATACAGAGGGCGCGGAACCAGCTCGTCTGGTAGTAAGCCGGAGCGACAAAGAAGTCCAGTCTGGCGCCCTGATCGTTCCACACGCCGTCACTGTTGGCCGCGATCACGAGGAACGAGTACTTGCCGGGAGGCAAATCCGTATAGAACGCCTGCCGGCGTGTACCGGCATCGTGCCAATCACGCTCGTAGCCGTCGAGCCGATAGCGAAACTTCACCCGTTGTGGAATCAGAAACGTGGGCGAGGTGTAATCAATCTGCACGTCGCGGGGGTGTGGCGCAACTCTTAGGTTGGCAGTTGCCGGAAGTTCCTTTCGATCGACGAGTACCGATTCGATATAGGTCTGTGCCGGCAGCGCTTTTGCCGACAGCTTGGGAGGGTCGACCATCTGCACGACAACTCCGCTGCTAAACCAAACACGTCCATCGGGAGTGGTCGCGGCCGCGTTAAAGGAACCTATGTTTGGCTGAGCTCCGTCGAACGTGTCATAACGGCGGTTCTGAACAATGGTGTCCGGGTTGGCCCACCATCGTTGCAGTTCGGAATCTGAAAATTCCACGACCCCGCAACGAGTGTAGAACCACCAGCGTTTCTCTTTGTCCTCAATAAAGGCGATAACGAAGTCACACGGGAGGCCGTTTTTCGTCGTCATCCGCTGCACTTTACCCGACCGCCATCCGACAATGCCGTTTTCGGTGCCCGCGAGGACGGAGCCGTCCGGCTGGGCGATGATTTGGCGGTTCAGGGGAGAACCTCCCTGAGTGAGAGGAATTCTTGTCCGCACAGTGCCGTTCCGGAGCAGCAGCAGGTCTCCCCTTCTAGTCGATATCCAGATTCCTCCATTCGGGTCCGGCGCGAGGCTATGTCCAGGCGGAACTTGCGAAGCAGGGAATACTTCCTGCACCCGAAAATCGCGGATACGGACAAGCTTGCTGGGCTTACTTGCACATTCTGCCCAGACGTTGCCCTCGATGTCCTCGGTAAGTCCAACTACCATTCCAAGCGGCTGGTGATTTGGTGCGGGTAGGCGACGGAATCGGCCGTCCTTGAATAGATATAGCTCATCGTCCACTCCCACCCACAGGTTGCCGGCGTGATCTTCGAGCATCGCGGCGACTTGATCCCCTGGAAGACCGTCACTCCTGCGAATCGATGAGACAGTTCCGTTCTTGATGCGATCGAGCGACCCATTATTTGCGACCCAGACCGTGCCGTCTTTGCCGGCCAGAATGCCCGCCGCGAGGTCCTTCCCCAATCCCTCTACAGCCGAGAACGTGACGATACTTGGATCGCGAAAACTGTCGATTCCGCTTGTGGTTCCAGCCCAGACGATCCCTTCCCTGTCTTCAAGAAGAGCCCACACGGAGTCGCCGGACAGGCCTTCTGTGTGGCCATAATGCTCCACAGCATTTCCGTGGATACGAAACAGCCCCTTTGAATCCGTGCCAACCCAAAGATTGCCGTCATGATCGAAAATCAGGCTGGTGACGCTGAGCTTGCTTCCATCGAAAGTGGAGGTGGCAAACGGCCGTAAGCCACCGTCCTTCAAGAGTTCAAGTCCTCGACCCTCCTCCTGATTCCCGACCCAGACAGTCCCGTCAGCAGCACGAGCCAGACCCATGATCCCCGATTTGACCGGGTACACCTCCGAGATGCCGCCCTGGTGCCAGTGGACGAGAGCCGTCTCCCCACCCAGCCAAAAGCCTCCGTGACCGTCAGCAAGTACGGACTCGACATGGGAAATCGGTATTCCATCATTCTTTCCGAAACACCTGACGGAGCGCTGAGTAACGTGGCAGAAGGGCTGGTCTGACCCGTGTTGTGTCGCTACCCACAAGGAGCCGTCAGGATCTTGGCTGAGGCTTTGAAACGCGGTTCCATCCACCGCAAAATGAGAAGTGACGACCCCGCCTTTCAGATGGATGAGCTCATCCGCTACCACCCAGAGCCCACCCTCGTGGTCAGCAAGGATGCTGCCTATCGTGCTGCTTGAAAAATCGGCCGGGGTATGCCTGGGCACGAACCGAACGCCATCGAATCGGTAGATATCGCCGGGAAGAGATAAGAACCAGAGAAACCCGTCGGAGGTCTGCGTGATTGAAAACATGCCGGCCGGTAGAGACCCATCTTGTGTTCGCCAAGAGGTGTGTATGTACTGCGTGAGGCGATTGTTGGGATCGAGGGCGTGAACCGCGCTTCCGAGGAACAAAATGGGGGTGATAAAGGCGCCCAGCACGGCCGCGATCGCGGCGCGCGCCCAGTTGAAACGAAGAAGAAGCGCTGGCCAACGAGCCATTCTCCCACCTTCGCAGCAAACAGCGTCAGCCACCATGGTATCCGTCAGGTGGGCTGCATCTAAGTGTACCTCAATGACGACCCACCTACCGTGCTCCTCCTCACTTGAAGACCCAGGAATTGCTGGGGTATTTTCGCATCTGGACGACTTTGCCACCCTCTTCGAACCAAACTTCATCCATCAGTGCTCGCATGAGGTAAATTCCACGCCCGCTAGTTGACATCAGGTTCTCGGGAGCGGTCGGATCAGGCACAGCGCTGGGATCAAAACCTTCGCCCTCGTCACCAACTGTGAGAGAGGTTTCCCCGCCTGTGCTGCAGCGGATGGCAACGAAAACTGTCTTACCCGGATCTTGCCCATTGCCATGGAAGATGGCGTTCAAGAGCGCCTCGCGGAGCGCGACTTCGATATCCATTTCGGTGCCGTCCTTGATTCGAAACCGCGCCACGAAGCGCATAACGTGTTCAATGAACGGCGATACCGCCCGAAGTTCACTTGGGAGAGAAAGCCTCAACTCCACGAAAGGATCGTTGGGACGAGGTATGCGCGGGTGATCGATGCTGAGTGTGTGAGTCATAGGGCAGTCACGGTTGAGTGGAAACTCCGGTTGTGTGCTTGTGCAATACGAACTCCTCGACGATGCCGAGCGCCACACGGCCGCCGGCGCCAATCAACGTACCGCGAACTACCAGTCCTGGGCCGCGGTCTTGGGTTGGATAGTAAGCGTTCTGAAGCGCGCCAGAGGCCAAGTCGCCGCCGATGTCGGACCAGTTGATTTCTCGCTTCCCGTCATCACCTCTCGTAATAAATGCGCTTGAAATCGCATGCAGCAGGCGGGACTTCGTTGTGCCGGTACCTCGATAGAAGTAGCGCGGATCCTGATGCAGCAGCGAGGGTAGAATCGCGTCCCCAATCATGACCTTGGCATAGCCGCCGGCGAAGGTGGCGCCCAGACGCTGACCATAACCAGCCGCACCCTGCTGATAGCTCGGGTAACCGGCCATCTGGTAAATTGCGGCGTTGAAACCGAAGCCTGCAATCGTGACCGGATCGGTCAGCGTCTTCATGGCAAGCTGAAACTTCAGTTTTGGTGTGAGCGGAGCAGGAGATTGTTCATAGCTGACATAGAAATTGGGTATGACACCGAAAACACGCTGCTTCTCCTCGGCTTTGATCTGTTCAGCTGCGAGTTCCTCCGGCATGACGGCATTCACCGAGGTCTCTACAGGTGCGACCTCGAGAGTGATGTCCGTCAATATCAAGCATTGACCCGGTTGGAGGACGATTTCCCTGGAGCTCCAATTCTTGAGCTCGCGTACAGTGACCAGAACGCGGACGGGCGTTCGCGCGTTAACGCTGTCGAACTGAAAGAACCCGTTATCTGCTGTAATTACCGTCCGGGAGTCGTTCAGTCCCTGCAGAACGACAGTCGCGTTTGGAACCGTGCTGCCGCTGATATCGAGCACCGTCCCGATGACTGTTCCCGTCTGCTGCGGCTGTGGCAACGATTGCTGTGCCGCAGCCAGGGCAGCTGCCGCCCAGATACAGGCAGTCACTATGGATGCAAACCTAGTAATTCCAACGAACATAGAAGGCTCTCGCCTCCTGTACTGCAACTGGCAGACCAAAGCAGTCGAGCATGATCGTCTGTGCCTGCTTGTCTTCGTGCAGGATTCAACTTAGGGCGCGATTTTTTGCCTCTGACCGAGGCAGTGTATGTAATCAGATCGGCGACCTGGGACCGAATAAGGGCACGGCGACCTTATAAAGGCGAATTCGCGGAGATACCGAGTGCGCTGGTTCCGAGGGTTGACCTACCTGCTCCCAGCCTCCGCCTTGCGCAACCAGCCTAGTTTTGGTGTTTTAGCCGGCCAGCGAGTTCTAACGGTCTCGCCTATTGCGGCCATCGCGTTCACGGCAATTGGAATGCTTGCAGTCAAGTTGGAAGAAGAGTTGAACTAGTGAGCTCCTACTTACAACTGACTTATCCGGGCGTCCTCCTGGCGGTTTTCGCCCAACAACTCTGCCTGCCTATCCCGTCAGTCGTTTTTCTGATGGCAGCAGGTGCTCTTTCCGCACGCGGTGAGATGCGGACAAGCATCATCGTCTTGCTGGGTGTTTTGGGTTGCTTGGCAGCAGACGGAATATGGTTCTGGTTGGGCCGCCGCTGGGGTTCTCAAGCTCTGCGCCTTCTCTGCCGCTTCGCCGCCGATCCGCGAAGGTGCTCCGAGAACGCGCATGAAAAGTTCCACCGCTATGGTCTCCCTGTTCTGTGTGTGGCTAAGTTTCTTCCCGGACTAGACGTCGTCATGCCGCCGCTTGTCGGCGCGGAAGGAGCGCCGCTCTCGGGCTTCCTCGTCCTGGATGCGCTAGGGGGGTTCCTCTGGTCAGGCTTCTATGTTGGACTTGGCTATCTATTCTCCGATCAAGTGGACGTGGCAATTCGGTGGGCTCAACATTTTGGCACGGCACTCGCTATCGCGATTGTGGTTCCTGTATGCCTGTATGCCGGCTGGCGGGGACTGGCTCTTGTGCGAATGATCCGTATACTACGGCTGCGCCGTATCAGTCCGGCGCTGCTCGCCCGCAAACTGAAATCGCCAAGCAAGATCGCGGTGCTCGACCTGTTAGAGTTCGAGGGAAAAACCGATATTGAAAGACCGGAAGTTATTCCAGGTGCTTTCTGGGTAGATCCTACCCGTGTGCGGAAGTCTCCACATCTTGTTGTTCCGGATGATGTTGACATCGTTCTCTATTCTTCGTTGGGAGGCGACACGGTAAGCGCGCGAGCAGCGATGGCATTGAAGAGGGTAGGCGTTGATAACGTGTGGGTGTTGCAAGGCGGACTCAAGGCCTGGCGTGAACAGGAGCTTCCCGTTTCTAAATCCCCAGTGCGAGCCGAAGTCGCTGCAGAGCGCGTCGGAGTGAAATTGCCGACAGTCTAACCGGCCGAACTCTCCAACCGAACGAAATAGATCCAAACGGTCCCGTGCTGCCTCGCTAGAGGTGATGCGGCCTGTTCCGAAACAAGTGCCCAAATGTCGGCAGAAAGTCACCCCTGCCAACGTACGGTCGACAGTTTTGACAGACCGTCCAGCCTCAGTTCGTCAATGAATTGATTTCTCAGCACTTAAATTGGATCACGCCTTGGCATCTGCCGTGCTCCTCAGTTCCAGTAGTCCGCAAGTTAGAGATTCTGTCGTTCAACTCCATCGCTTGCGTGAATTACACGAGGTGGTCAACTATGAAAGGGACCGCAGCAAGACAGACGAGCTTTGACAGTAGTCACAGCTTTCCCACATTTCAAACCATTATTGTCATGCTCTTGCATCTGGGCTGTCTCGTCGCGCCCTCGCTGTCCTATGGGGCTGAGTTGAAGCAAAAAACTTTAACCTATTGGGACGCATACCTCGATACTGCCCGTCCACAGATGACCTCCCAAACACCGTTTCTCTGGGTCGACCAGGAGCCCGAGCGCCTGCAGAGTGTCCGCGATGGTCAGATTCTGGTCTCGTCCGTCGGGAAGGAAAACCCAAAACCGGTGGACTCGGGGTTGATCCACGATTGGATGGGCGCAGCTTTCTTTCCGAACGCCAGTATCAATGACGTTTTGTCAGCCGCCCGTGATTACAGCAACTACAAAGAGTATTACAAGCCGACGGTTGTCGAGTCCAAGTTGCTCAGCAGCGACGGGCCCTGCGAAAAGTACTCTATGCGCGTAGTGAACAAGGAGGTCGTCGCTGAGACGGCGCTGGATATGGAATATGAAACCTGCTATTTCAAAATCGACGACCGGCGTTGGTACAGCACCACGCACACCACGCGTGTGCAAGAGATCCGGCACCACGACCGCCCGGACGAGCAGGAGCTTCCGCCAGATCATGGCAGCGGCTTCATTTGGCGCCTGTACAGCGTCGCCAGGTTTGAGCAAAGAGACGGCGGAACCTACGTGGAAGTCGAGGCGATTGCCTTGAGCCGCGACATTCCCCTTGCGCTGCGCTGGGTGGCCAATCCTATTGTGCGCCGCGTCTCAAGGAACTCCATGCTCATCTCACTGCAACAGATGAAGGAGGCGGTCCGCTTGACCGAAGATGCGGGGCGAGTTGCCAATTTACCCACCACTGCCCACAATGGCGCGCGAGGCACTTTCGCCCCACAGGCAGGCATCGTCAAGAGTTTTGCTCCGGCCGGGAAGCCGTGATTCAGACGATAGGCATCGATAACGAGTGAGTGCTGCAAGGTGGAATCAAGTCGTGGCGTGAGCAGGAGTTTCCCGTTTCCCGAGTGCTGGCCGAAGTCGTTGCAGAGCCCGTCGAGGTGAAATGCCGACAGTCTGACGGGCCGAACTCTCCAAAAAAACAAAATAAATCCAAGCTGGATCGAGTTGGCATTCATGTCTTCGAGGAGCCTGCGGTGCCCATTCGAGGGCACTGTCTAGATACGGGCAGATCTCCGGTAGCTATTCAAGAGCTAAGTCTCCGACAAACTTAGAGTTGTCGTTAATACGCTTTGGTGACGTGAATGCACGTTCTCAGCTGGGGACAGTATGAGATGAAGACGCCGGGGCAATTGGCTAGACCGTATCGAGTGGATGATGGCAAGCACTTCCGCCTGCGAGATTTCGATCCTGCAGATACCGGCAAGATCAGGTCGAAGCAAAGCGCCGCCTCCGAGTTACAACGAGGTGTTGAGCAGTTGTGCGATTTGCAGGGCAAGCTCTACGCGCAACGCCACTGGGCAGTGCTTTTGATATTTCAAGCTATGGACGCAGCCGGCAAGGACGGCACCATCAAGCACGTCATGTCGGGAGTGAACCCCGCAGGTTGCGAGGTTTACTCCTTCAAGGCGCCATCCGGAGTAGAGACCGACCACGACTACCTGTGGCGGACCACTCTGCGACTACCAGAGTGCGGTCGCATTGGGATCTTCAATCGTTCTTACTACGAAGAGGTCTTAGTCGTAAGGGTGCATGAAGCGCTGTTGCAAGAGCGGAAGATTCCGCCATCGCTAATCCACAATCACCTCTGGAAAGAGCGCTTTCAGGACATCCGCGCTTTTGAGCGTTATCTCAGTCACAACGGAGTCGTGATCTGCAAGTTCTTCTTAAATGTTTCCAAAGACGAACAGCGAATACGATTTCTGGAACGGCTGGAGCAGCCGGAGAAACATTGGAAGTTTTCTGCTTCCGACATCAATGAACGTGAATACTGGGACGACTACATGACCGCCTACCAAGACATGATCCGGCATACAGCCACGCCATGGGCCCCTTGGTATGTTGTTCCGGCAGACCACAAATGGTTTACGCGGATCGTGGTTGCGGCGGCAGTTGTTGATGCGCTGGAAGGTCTGGGTCTGTCCTATCCCAAAGTGGATCGGCCGAAACTCAAGCAGCTGGAAGAAGCCCGCAGATTCCTGCAGAACGGGGAGCCATAGCCATGCCCGGAAATCTTTCTCAATTGTTGCCCCCGACCGAGGCGCTGAAAATCCTGCTAGTTCTCTTATTGTCATTCCTGATTGGGCTGGAGCGAGAAGAACATAAGACCGACGGCGATTATTCCTTCGGCGGGGTGCGGACATTTCCGCTTATAGGATTAGTGGGATATGCGGTGGCTCTGCTGTCAAAGGACCAACTGCTGCCGCTCTCCATCGGTTTTGCAGTGATAGGTGCATTTCTCTTGATGGCATACCGGCACAAGCTGTCTGGAGCTCAGGCGCTCGTAGATTCGCCCGGTGTTACGACTGAAATCTCGGGCTTGACCACGTATGTCCTCGGTGCGCTGGTCTCGAACGGCTACTACTGGATTGCTGCAACGATCACCGTCCTCAGCCTGTTCCTGTTGGAACTCAAGGAAGTGCTCGAGGGTTTGTCAAAACGGCTTGCCCCGCACGAGATCCTGACGTTTACGAAATTTCTGCTGCTCACGGCCGTGATCCTGCCGACAGTGCCCAACACGCCGTTGACTCAATTTGGGATTAACCCGTTCAAGACGTGGTTATTGGTTGTGGCGGTGTGCGGGATTTCCTACGGAAGCTACGTGCTGCTCGCTCTTTCTAGGCAGAGGAACGGAGTGCTTCTCTCTGGACTATTGGGTGGTATCTATTCCTCTACTGCGACCTCGGTCGCTTTGGCGAAGAGAGCTGCTCATGAAGGAGCTCCATACCTCTTCTCCGGTGGGATCTTAATTGCCTCGGCAATGATGTACTTCCGTATGACAGTTCTGCTGATGCTCTTTAACCGCACACTTCTACATATGCTCGCAATGCCGCTTCTCGTGCTCGGGTGTGTAGCTGGTGTCACAGGATGGCTCTGGTCACATCTTCAGCGACAGAAATTCGCAGAAACCAGCGGCGAGGTCCAGCCGAGAAATCCCTTGGAATTGCGGTCTGCGATCGTGTTTGCTGTGCTTTTTCTTGTAGTTCTAGTTATTTCTCGCCTTGTAATGATCCGTTTTGGCAGTACAGGAGTTTATGGTCTTGCGAGCCTTGCCGGCCTTATCGACGTGGACGCTTTTATCCTGGGCATGACCCAATCTGCCGGAGCCCTCACGCCAGGTCCTCTTGCGGCCAAGGGAATTTTGATTGCCATCGCGAGCAACAATGTGGCCAAGGGCTTCTATGCCTATGCATTCGCTGATCGAAAGACTGGGTTGCAAAGTCTTGGTTTACTGACCGGCATGGCTGCGCTGAGTCTTGTCCCGTTGTGGCTATTAAGCTGACATGAAGGTTGAAGTAATGAAATTGGCAATGCTATTGGAAGAAATCGCGGGAAAGCACCGCTGTGCGACAAGTAAGCCTAGGTCGGAACGGCAACTGGCTCTTGCTCAAGCTGGTGGGTATTCCGGTGAAGGTGAACATCGATTCCGGAGGCAAGCCGAACGGCGTTCCGGAGTGAAGGTGAACAGCAGTCGGAGCGAAGCGACGCTGGCGTGATGATTGTGCAAGAAGTGTTCGGCTTCGTCAAGCGAGATGGTCCGGGAAAGGTGATCCGAAGCGAAGCGGAGGAGGTCCGGCAGGGATTGGGGGTGCAGGGGAAAGGGGCGGCAGCCCCTTTGCCCCTGCCTCCTCGTTGTAGAAGAGACGAGTGGGTTTCGCTGATAATTGTGTCCTGGACGGATTGGGTGCGAGTTGGTCTGATATCGGTAGCTATCAACTAGGCCAACTACCTTGTCCGTGATCTTAGGCACCATCCGTCCAACATGTGACCCCCATCACAGAGTTGTTTGTGACAAGGCTGTATTCATACAGGGGTCTCGGTCTGTCTTGGAAGTGGTGCTGGAAAGGTAATATTCATGATTCCTCTGGCCGTCTTCGTCTTGCTGCTGTTTCTCTTTAGTCTGCTGTCGCGGCGGCTGGAGCAGACGATCGTCACCGCTCCCATCGTGTTCACGGCCGCGGGAATGCTCATGTTTCCCGCGTTGCAAGGAATTCTAAGGGCGGGGTTCACCGCTAACGCCGCACTTCATATTGCAGAAGTCGGCCTGGTAATGCTGCTCTTTACAGATGCCAGCCGCACCGACCTGAATGTTTTGCGTAGTATCAGGACCCTGCCTGCACGGCTGCTAAGTACTGGCATGCTGCTGACGATTCTTCTGGGGGCAGTCGTTGCCCGGTTGGTGTTTCCGCAGCTCTCTATCTGGGAAGCTGGAATCCTGAGCGCTATCCTCGCGCCGACCGATGCCGGCCTGGGACAGATTATCGTGAACAGCCCGCGCGTACCCATGCGCGTCCGTCAGGCGCTCAATGTGGAAGCCGGCCTCAACGACGGGCTCTCGGTCCCGTTCCTCCTGTTCTTTATCGCCATCGAAGCCGCCAAAATCGAAGGTGGGAAAGGCAGCCTAGTGGAGTTCATCGTGGAACAGCTTGGCTTTGGCGCACTTGTCGGCCTGGCAATTGGCCTCGGCGGGGGATGGTTGCTAGGCCTGGCGCGTCGCAAGCAGTGGATCGCGGAATCGTTCGAACAGATCGGCGTGGTCGCATTGCCGCTGCTTTGCCTGGTAGTGTCCGACATGTTTGGCGCAAGCATGTTCATCGCGGCGTTCATCGCTGGCTTGGCGGTACAGATCGGATTCAAGGAAGCCGGTAAGCACAGCGTCGAGTTCGCGGAGGAGTGGGGACAGTTACTGAACCTTGCCGTGTTTTTCCTGTTTGGCATGGCGGCAGTGCGGGATTGGCCGCATTTCAGCGCGGTGTCTTGGATATACGCGCTTCTAAGCCTGACGCTGGTGCGAATGTTGCCGGTGGCAATCGCGCTCATCGGCACGCGCCTCAGTGCGGCGAGCGTAGCCTTCATAGGTTGGTTCGGGCCGCGCGGCCTGGCGTCCATTGTTCTCGGCCTGGTCTATCTGGAGCAGGAGACAGATTTCCCGGGTGAGCCCACTATCCGTTACGCGCTGGAAGCAACCGTGCTGCTTAGCATCTTTGCCCATGGACTAAGCGCAATGCCCGGCATCGGCCTCTATACGCGAAAGATCGCATCACTGGCACCCGACGCCCCGGAATACCAGTGAAGCTGGAGGGGTGATGGAGCGGCGATAGCTCCGTACGAGTCATGCCAAATCCTGACGAGCCCGGAATGACCGCATTAGCGAGCTCAGCAGCACGCCTTAGCGCGGACCTGTCCCTGACGATGCCTGACGGCTCGATCAAATCCCGCAAACGTCTGCTCGATCCCATGGAGCGCATCTCGGAAGTGCTGTTCGGGCTGATCATGGTGCTCTCCTTCACCTGCTCGTTCAGCGTCGCCGACGCAGGGCGCAGCGATGTCCGCAAAATGCTGATCGCCGCGCTGGGATGCAATCTGGCCTGGGGTGTCATTGACGCGTTCTTTTACCTGATGGGCTGCCTCAGCGAGCGAGGGCACAACATCCTGGCGCTGCGTGCCGTGCGCCAGGCCGCCGACCATACCGAGGCGCATCGCATCATTGCCGATGCGTTGCCGCCGTCGCTGGCGTCCGTGCTGCCGGAGGCGGAATTCGCGGCAATGCGGGAGACACTGATTCGCCTGCCTGAACCGCTGGCGCATCCCCATCTGGACAGGCCCGATTGGCTCGCCGCCTTGGGCGTTTTTCTGGTGGTTTTCCTGTCCACCTTCCCAGTGGTGACACCGTTTATCTTCATCCACGAGGCTCGGCTGGCGCTGCGCGTCTCCAACGGCATTGCCATCGCCATGCTGTTCATGTCGGGCTATGCGTTTGGACGCTACTCGGGCTTCCGTCCGGTAAGGGTAGGTCTGGCAATGGTGGTCGTTGGCATGGCGATGGTTGCGATGACGATGGCGCTCGGGGGATGAGAGCCACGCAACAACCCGCTGTACTTGCCATGGTGGTTCTGTTGAGCGGCTACCTATTCGCCCAGGAGCCGCAGGCCGCTACGCCCGCTGCCGCGAAGGACCCATGGGCCTACAATCTCACGGTCGATGGCTACATCATTCCGGACAGTCAATCCTACGTGGATCCAGTTTTCACAGCGGATCGCAATTGGCTGCATCTGGAGGCGCGCTACAACTACGAGAACCTGCGCACGGGTTCGTTGTGGGTGGGCTACAACTTCAGCGCCGGCAAGAAGCTGGTGCTGGAAGTGACGCCGATGATCGGCGGCGTTTTCGGGAGAACCAACGGGATCGCGCCTGGCTGTGAGGCCTCGCTCACCTTTAAGAAGATTGAGCTGTCGATCTCGAATGAATATGTATTCGATACGACGCATAAATCTGGGAACTTCTACTACAGTTGGCCACAACTAACGTACTCGCCGGTGGACTGGTTTCGCGTAGGCCTGGTGGCGCAACGCACAAAGGCTCTCCATACTAGCCTCGACACGCAGCGCGGGTTTTTGGTAGGCGTGTCCCATAAGAAGTGGGAATTTACGACCTATATTTTCAATGCCGGCTTTACCGATCCGACGGTAGTGCTTGAGGCGGGCGTCAGTTTTTGAGCGCCAGTACGGCATCACGACCGCGACAGCAAGATTTGCGAATGGCTGTATTCCGCGAATCCTTATCTGCGATGTCAAACGACCACGCTTCGCTTTCAGCGTTGTCGCCGGAGCTTGCCTTCGGTTACGGTCGAAGCAAATGGTCTATCGTAAAGTGAGGTCGCCGCATATAGGTGCTGTGAAATCGCCAACTCGTTCACCATCCGTCGGTCGGTGTTCCGGGCAGGATTGCGTGCCAGTTGGCCTGATCTCGCCATCTATCCTTCCGCCCTACAGCTGCCCTCACGTAGAATTGGTGCGAGATTGCTCCCACACGTAAATTTCATCGCCCCCTAACTGCCATCGCGGCGGTGACGGCACAGGTCGATAGCCTTAAGGAGAAAGCAGTGCACTCTCAGACAACCGCTATAAAGTTGACACTCATTGCCCTTGTCATCCCCTGCATGTTCCTGGCAAATCGGGCCTTCGCCGCCGAGGTAAAAGGGCAAGTGATGGGCGGAGGAGCGCCTATCGTTCAATCCACGGTCACGCTTTGGGCTGCAAGTTCTGAGGCGCCCAAGCAGCTCGCGCAAACCAGGACCGACAACGAAGGGCGGTTTGAGATCCGCGGCGCAACCGCGCCAGCTGACGCCAGTCTCTATCTAGTTGCCACTGGTGGCGAACCCGGAGGCAAGGGCGGCGACAATCCTGCTATCGCACTGATGGCGGTTGTTGGCAGCAACCCCCCGGCCTCAGTCGTCATAAATGAGTTCACCACGCTGGCATCGGTTGTCACCCACACACAGTTCATCGACGGCGTTGCAATCCAGGGCGCGCCGCTACAGCTCCGTATTGCCGCCGGCAACGTACCCAACTTTGTGGATCTTGAGACAGGCGACTATGGTGCGACGATTCTGGATGCTCTCAACAGCGCACAAACACCGACGATGGCAAACTTCGCTACGCTTTCCAGCATTCTGGCAGCGTGCGTCACGCGTTTGAGGTCCGATGCGTGCAGCAGTCTCTTTTACGTGGCGACGTCTCCAACGGGAGCCTACCCAAAGGACACGCTGGCGGCTGCTGAGTCCATCGTCCGCTACCCCTCGCACCAGGCCGACAAAGTTTTCGACCTGCTCAATTACTTTTATCCGCTCCCACCCCCCAACACGCCCGGCAAGCTCATGCGGCCTACGCCGTTCCTGCCGTATTTGACCTTCGCGCCCAGCGCCTGGATCTTTCCCCTCAAGTTCACGGGAGGTGGCTACAGTGGAGGCGGGAAGCTCATGATCGATAGCGAAGGCAATGCGTGGGTTGCTGACAACTTCACGGTCGGGGCAGAAAACCAGGATGCCTCATGGACTGGCGGCCTCACCAAGTTTGCCCCCAACGGCAAAGCGCTTTCGCCCAGCCCTTTGGGCTTCAGGGGCGGAGGTATTGCGGGCCCTGGTTTCGGCTTGACCCTCGACGCTAACGACAACGCGTGGGCCACCAGCTTCACCGGGCAGAACATCACGAAGTTCGACAAGAACGGCAAAGCTCTGTCGCCCCCAGGGGGTTGGAACTTCAACCGCCAGATCAGCCAGATGCAGGGCATCATCGCCACGCCCAGCGGGGATATTTGGACGCTCGACCTGATCAAGGGCCAGGTTGTGAAGCTTCCCCAAGGTGATCCGTCCAAGGTCCAGTTCTTCTGTCAGAACAAGACTGGCGATCCGCTGAAAAACCCCTGCAAACTTGTCGGGCCGTTCGCGCTCGCCATTGACCAGCAGGACCGCATCTGGGTTACCAACGCCGTCGCGGACCACGTGGTTCGTTTTCCCGCTTCCGATCCCAGCAAAGTCGAAACCTTCAAGGTGGGATACTCCGCCAGCGGCCTCGCCGTCGACAGCCTGGGCAATGTCTGGGTCACAAACAAATTGGGCAGTTCTCCCAAGGGGGCATTGAAGTTTGCGGAAGTGCTGGCGGCATTTAAATTCAACTTCGACAACGATCCCGACGCCGGAGCACGAGCGACCAAGGTTCTGGTGCCTGCCATGACCGAGGAGAAATCGGGCTATGAAGGTGGCAGCATTACCGTGTTGCGTCCCGACGGGACGGAAGCGCCTTTCTCGCCGGTCTACGGTAAGGGCATTGTCGGCCCGTGGGCGGCGTCCGTGGACGGCAACGACAACATCTGGATCTCCAACTTCAGCACGGCGTCGGCCGGAATTGTGGAATTATGCGGCTTCCGCACCGAGCATTGCCCGCCGGGCATGAAGACGGGAGACGCCATTTCGCCTTCAAGTGGCTATGTCGGCGGAGGATTGCAGTTGATGGTCGACGTGGGTATCGGCCCCGCCGGAGATGTCTGGGTGACCAACAACTGGCAGGTGTATCAGGATGCCCTGGGCAAGGTTGATGAAGCACTACAAACTCAAGGCGCCGGTCAGGGCGTAGTTGTCTTCTACGGAATGGCGAAGCCCGTCAAGACTCCTCTGATTGGGCCGGCAAAGGCGTACTAGCACACACGCCGCACAACCCGCTCCTCGGATAGCCGTCGTGAAATCGCCAACACACGCGCTATTCGGCTCTTCTAGGCACAAGCCGTGAGTTAATTCCGTGCTGCGGCACAGGAGGCCGCCAGCATGGTCCCGAAGAAGCGCAATCTCCAGATCCGCCGTACAGTGCTTCGCCTCTCCGACCTTGATCATTCAAAGGCTGCAGTGCTTAATGCTCTAACTTCGCCTGCATCTCGGCGCACCTATGCATATGCGATTGAACAATTCATTGCTTGGTACTGTTCCGAGCCGCGCCTGGCGCTAAACCGGATTGTAGTGGTCCGCTACCGCATACATCTTGAAGCCAGTGGACTGGCGGCATCAACGATCAATCAGAGACTAGCGGCCGTCCGACGGCTCGCGCATGAAGCGGCCGATTGCGGCCTGTTGAGTGCTGACCTGGCTGCAGGCATTCAGCGTGTCAAAGGTGCCAGACAACTCGGACATCGTACGGGCAATTGGCTGAGCTTGGAGCAAAGCTCGCAACTGGTGAATTGCGCCTCCGGAGATGGGCTTCGTGACCGCAGGGACTGCGCGATGCTGGCGATCCTCGTCGGATGTGGTCTCCGTCGCGCCGAACTGGCCAACCTGCCTTTCGAAAAGATACAGATCCGTCAGGACCATTGGGTCATTGTGGACTTGGTCGGGAAAGGCGGTCACGTGCGTACCATTCCCATTCCACAATGGGCCAAAGAAAGGTTAGACCGATGGACATCTGCGGCCACGATCAGCAGTGGACGAGTGTTCCGCGCCATTCGCAAGAACGGCAGAGTTTGGGGTGATCGCATTAACGTTAACGTTGTCTGGCACGTGGTGAATAGATACTGCCACAGAATAGGGCTAGAGCACGTGGCCCCGCATGACCTGCGACGGACCTGTGCCAAGCTGTGCCACAGCAACGGCGGCGAACTGGAACAAATTCAGTTCTTGCTCGGCCATGTCTCTGTCCAGACCACGGAGCGCTACCTGGGATGCAAACAGAACCTGAGTCAACCTGTGAACGACCGGTTCCAGATCCTCGCGCGGGTCGCGGGCGCCGATTGAATGTGCATTGGCCTGTTCTCGCCAGCTAGGTGTGGACAGCCAGCTGCCGTGTTACCCGTGATCCGTGAGCGATCCGGACGGAGCACATATACGGGATGGCGATTTCTACTGGGACACTGAAGCATCGTATGCGTCAATGCGGCCGACCGGGTTTTACGAGTTCCCATTGATGCGAACTCTAGAATCGAAGTAGGCAGCTCGCGCGCAGCCTGCACTCAATGCCGCGACGCTTGTGCCGGTATATAGCTTTCCGGAGCAGCGACGACTGCCTGAATCGGCTTGCCATTCTCATCTACTATGCGCAGTGGAACTCCGGAACTTGGATCAACCAAACTGACGCGCACCGTTCTCGGACGGCTTAGATCACTGCCAGCTGGCGACTTGTAGGTCAACACGTACCGTATCTTCAGATTCTCTATCAGGTCTTCGGAGATCGGCGCCAGATCAATCGTGTTCTCAGGGAAGTAGGCTCGGCCTACAGGTCTGCCTAATGATTTCGAGGCCTACCGGTTCACGCCAAGCTGAGACGGATCGGCACCCATTGGGTAGAAATCGGGTATGTCAATAAGGTTGATGCCGGCATCGGCAGCTCTATCGAGAATCTGGAGCGAGACAGCTTCGTCGGCCTGCTTACCGAATGTAGCTGTACCGATGGACAAACGCGAGACGGTGAAGCCGGCCTGAGCAAACTTGTTGTACTGCAATCATGACCTCCTGTAGGTGAGGGCTACGCCGGCAATAAATACCGGCGCTGCGCGATCGATCGAAGCCTGTTACCAGTGCCAAACTGTCGGTTCCCAGCTTCGCACTTGCCCCTGTTGGGTAATGTGGCCGAGTCCTGGAAACGGAAAATGAGGCACCAACAACGGTTTGATCTTGAAACTGCCTATCGCTTCGCTGTTACTGTTCGCTCTGTGCCTGGCGGCTGTCCCGGCCATGGCCCAGACGGTCTATAGCAACGGTGCCATCAACGGCTCAGCCGACGCCTGGCGCATCAACCTCGGTTTTGTAACTAGCGACACCTTCACCACCAGCGGTGGTAACGTCACCGGTCTGGCCTTTGGCACGTGGTTGTTCCAGGGCGATGTGCTGGAGAGCGCGGAAGTCTCGATCACGTCATCGGAATTCGGTGGTACTACCTTTACTGACCAGATCATCAACTTCACGCAGAGCGGCTGCTCTGGCAACCAGTACGGCTTCAACGTCTGCACCGAGACCGGCAGCTTCGGTTCGGGTGTTAACCTGGCGAGCGGCAGCTACTGGCTGAACCTGCAGAACGCGGTTGTCAACACCGACTTTGGCGACCCGATCTACTGGGACCAGAACTCCGGTCCGTCTTCGGCTTCGGGGAGCGAGATAGGAACGATTCCTTCGGAAGCGTTCACGGTTCTGGGAGGCACCACGACCACCTCGGGCACGGTTCCTGAGCCCAGCAACATCATGCTGTTCGGCTCTGGCATCCTCGGCCTGGCTGGCGTTCTGCGCCGCAAGCTGTTCTAGCTTTTGATCGGCCTTCCCCGAGTCATTCCACGCAGCCGGAGCATCGAGCTTCGGCTTTGTTTATAATCTCCCGCGCAGTCGTTTTTCGTAACTGTTGTTATATCCCCGTTACACAAGCAACCGGGGCGGCATAGGATTGGGAGCGTAATGGCTTGTTCGCGCGAGCTATTCGTTAAAAGCTGACTTCCTGTTTGCCGACCCATATCTCCGCTCTCCGGCCAATACCCTTCCAATGAAGCGGTAGCGGAAATTCCGTCCACTATCGGCAACTAATTTCACTGCGACCTCGGCGCGCACTCCTACGGTCAGTTGGAGTTGGGCTTCTGCACGGGCGGCGGCTGGCCCGCCATCGTGAAGAGGTCGTAACTTGCGAAGTCTAATAAATCCTGCAGCGACCAGTTGCAGGGAAGAATCGTGCTTGGCGGCTTCGGGGGGTGTCGATGCTTATTCGCATATATAACGTCCTCAAACTCTACTTGCACATATCGTACGGTCGGTGCCGGCGGCGGAGGCGGCGGAGGAGACGGTCCACCGAAATCTGTGGCCGACGCCGTCCCGTAGAAAAGGTTGGTCAGCACGTGATATGCGGCCTCCTCGATGCTCACCGTGCAGCCGGGGTCTTCCGGCGCTTTGGTTTTCCAGCACGTGGCGGGGGGCTTAGGTTTCTTAGGCGGACAGCCCATTACCTGTCTCGTTGGGCCCGAGACGGCATAATCAAATGCGGCCCCGCCAATCAGCGGAGGCGATACCAGCGTGAGCAGCTTCACCCCGGGCAGGTTAATGTCGCCAGCGCACGTGGGGCTCGAGGCCCTCAAGCCACCCACCTGCGCGGCCTTTGCATTGTCACCAGGCTTAATGAAGTGCGACAGAATCTCCGTCTTCGCTTCGCAGGACCTGTAACCGGAACCGGGGTCATCTGGAGAGTATTTTGAGCAGTCTTCGGCTACCAGAGTGTTGTCGGAGTGGGCGGGCGTGGTGGTGTTATGCGTGAAAGCGGGCAGGTCTTCGCCCGTGTTGGGGCTAATCACCAGCGTCACGTTTGGAAAACTGGTCTCGTACGCCTGAATCGTTTGCGTCCAATTGTCAATGAACACCTCGTCTGTGTCCCGGTAACCGGTGTTGGGTTTAAAGTCGTGTGCAATGATCTCTCTCCACGCGCGGTCCGCTTTCACACCTGGTCGTTGCTTCGAACCGTTGGCGGTAGTAGGGAGGACCATCTCGGTTGACGCGCCATTCGGACCCGCGACGGCGATGGAGACGAATGCGGGATTGCCGCCGTATTTGGCGTTGACCTGGGTAAGGAATTCTCCCCAATAAAGCTGATAAGCGCTGTTCCAAGGAAGCGGAAGCTGCCAGGGTCCACCTTTCGGGTCGGCGCGTTGCTCCTCCGGGAATTTGGAAAAGGTCACCTCTCCGCAATCGGCTGGAGCGCCTGCACTGGTAAAAAGTCCGTCGCAGGACGTTACCGGCCTGGGAAAACCGGCACAAGGGGGAGGGTCAAGTATAGGACACCACCAATACGTACTGGGGCGCAACAGCCATGGCGGGGAATCGACGCCAGGAGTAATGATCAGTTGCACCGACTTGGGAGCCCCGTTGGCTTTGGCATTAGCCGCTGCAACTGCCGCGAAGACGCCCTCCAGGAAAATCCAACTGTTACCGTAGGGGTCGGTGCCAGGGACACAGGCGTGATAAACACTACAGCGAGGGCTGGACAACTGGATCATGTCCCAGTGAATTCCCACCGCGAGCCCTGAAATAGCCACGTTGCCTAACAAATCCGTGTAGAGCCTGCTGAGGTAGGCAAGCTGTTGATCTGGACCACATTCAGGCTTACAACCTTGCACCGCATACTCAATATCCACATGGGCGTAAACGCCCAACGGCTTGGGGTGTGCTTGACCGTCTGCCTCAGACAGACTTGCGAACACCAGGAGCACTACCCAACAGGAGGTAAGGGCGATAGTTTTTCGGGACATGGCTGACCTCGATTTGAAGGTGGTACGCCGTTGGAGAGCGACCGCGCGGCCAGATCCATGTACTTGATCGAGAATTCCCATTGGACACGGATTTCCAATTTCGTTTCCCGAGTGCGGGTATTGTACTGCGATTCGCCTTGATGTAACCAGGTTTCGCGCTGGCGCTTAACTCCTGTGTTACGAGCTACTCGGAAACTGGCTTGTTCCTACCATCCCCAGATACGTGTCGAAATATCGCCGTTACACTCACTGACGGGGTCGGCCGGTTCACAATGAGCGCAATCGGCCTGTTCTCGATAGCTAGCTTTTCCTGTCGCGCTAGAGGTGTAGAGTAAGGTTAAACCGTGAACGGTCGCTCTCGATAGTGGAGGTAGTATGACGAGATGCAGCCAAGTTTTCCCATTAATCCTGCTCAGCTTCCAGCAGATCGGTTTCGCGCTGGCATTGCTTCTAGCCATATCGATGCTTGGCGTGCGACCAGCGCAGGCGCGGACCTTCCAAACCCTCATTCGCTTTAGCGGCGTAAACGGCGAATATCCCAACGCCGGTTTGACCATCGACGCGCAGGGGAGGCTCTATGGAACTACCGCCCAGGGTGGCCCGCCTCACGGCGCTGAGAGCTACGGCACGGTGTTCCGGCTGACGCACCATGGGGCGGGTTGGGTGCAAAATGTTCTCTACAACTTCAGCGGCGGTGCGGACGGCGCCTATCCGGTTTCACGGGTCATCTTCGGGCCGACGGTCTCTTGTACGGAACTACCACAGCAGGCGGAGAAAGCGGCAACGGAACGGTCTTCACTCTCCAGCCCCCGCCCACTTCCCGCTCCACCGCCTGGCCTAGCTCCGCGATGGTTGGATTCAACCGATCCAGCAACTCCAGCAGGTCGTGCCGTCGCCGGCTGGCCCACGGAGCCAGGTTGAACGATTCCAGTTGCGGGCGTTCCGTACGCCACAGCCGCTTCTTACACCGCAGACCTTCGTTCAGCGCCACCGCCTGCAACTGATTCATGATCCGCGTACGCGCCTGCACCATGCGGTGCCGATGCCATAGCAGTTGCCGCAGATCGCGGTTCTCCCAGCTCGGCACCCAGATGCGCGGAAAGTCATCCTTCAGCATCAGTTTCAAGATGAGCTGGGCATCTTGCCGATCGGTCTTCTGCTTCCGTACGCGTTTGGTTCGGATCTCGGCGGCATCTCCGATCCACAGCTCGATCTGCAACTCACCCATCAGCCGCTCGAACCAGCGCCCGTGCCCACTGGCCTCCATTCCGACACGCAGGCTCTTTCTCTGGCTCATCAGAGCGCGATAGAACGCTTCGGCTTCGTCCGGATGATGCAGTCGGCGCTCCTCCAACTCTCCGGTGTCGGTGTCAACGAATGCGATTTGCTGAAACTCGGGATGGAAATCTACTCCTATAATGATCACGGCATCGGCTGGTGCAGATGCGCACCCGGGTGATGAACCAGCAGGTGGGTGTACTGCCGATGCCAGTCATCATCGACGCGGGTGGCACTCAACGCGGACTGGCCCAGCAGAAAACGGAGCAGCCCGTTGCCCTGTTTGCTGATGTGACCCAGACGCCAGTGATCTGCACTGGAGTCCTCACACGGGATCATCCCCAGATAGCTGGCGACCTGCTTGCCGCAGCGGAACCGATCCGGTGTGCCCAGCACTAGTACATATGCCAAGGCGGTGATCGGTCCCACCCCCGGGTGCGTCTGTAATCGTTCGACCTCCGGTCGCCGTTCCGCTTCTTGTTGAATCGCTTCCGTCAGCTGCTCGATGTTCGGGTCGAAGCGGTCGAGCAACTGCAACAGCTCCTGCCGGCGGCGGCTGGTCCAGGCAGGCAAGCTCAACCCTTCCAACTGTGCTCGGCCCCGTTGCGTCCATAGTCCGCGCTTCCGCCGTATACCTTCGTTCATTGCGATGGCCTGCAGCTGAAGACTCACGAGCAATGTTATGAATTGCGTAGTGCCACCAGGGGATCGACCTTCGCCGCGCGCGCTGCCGGCACATAGATCGCCAGCATCCCGATCGCTAGCAGCAAGAACGCCGTCGCCAAAAACGTGACCAGATCGAAGGGCCCTACTCCGAACAGCATGCTGCTCAATGCTCTGGTGGCGACCAGGGCTCCGGCTGCGCCGCACAACAAGCCAACGGCGATCAGCTGGAATCCCTGACGGGCTACCATCCCCATAACGTCGGCGCGGCGCGCCCCCATTGCCATACGGATTCCGATTTCCTGGGTACGCTGTGCCACAACGTAGGAGGTCACGCCATAAATCCCGATGCCGGACAGCGACACTGCCAGCACCGCAAACGCGCTTAGCAGAATCATCGACAGCCGCCGCGTCGCCAGGGTCGCGGCTATGATCTCGTCCATGGTTTGCGGAGTGTAAACTGCCTGCTCGGCATTGCCGTATTGCAACCGGCGGCGGATTACATCGAAGCTGGTGTGTGCCGTTGGACTGAGGCGCACCGCGTAGTTCACGCCCGTCGGGGTCAGCTTCATCGTGCCCTCTGCCAACTGCATGAAGGGACGATACAGTTGCGCCTGCAATTCCGCCGTTCCGTTATCGTCGAGGCCCCACTGTTGCACATGGCGGACCACGCCGACGATCTCCGCGTTCACCTCGTCGGGACTCACCAGATTCAGTCGCCTGCCAATAGGATCTTCGTGCGGAAAGAACTTGCGCGCGAACGCCTCGTCCACCACAACCACCGCCGGCGCGTGCTGGTTGTCTTGCTCCGTCAGAAAACGGCCGCGCAAAAGTTCGGTTCCCATCACCTGCAAGTATTGCGGCCCGACAACATAGTTGAGCGCCCAGTTCATCTGGTTCTGGCTGGCAGGCCGCGGCTGTCCAGCCGGCCAGAAAAGGACTTCATCATCGGTCGACATGGGAAACGCACCCCACCATATGGATGACGCCTCCACGCCGGAAATTGCGTTTAGCTCCCGATCGAGATTGCGGAAAGTGGCGCGGACGAAGTCCGGCGGCGCGTTCATCATTGACGGCGGTAACGTAAGTCCGAAGGTGAGAAGGTGGTCCGAGCGAAATCCCGGATCGACGTTCCACAAGGCAGCCAGGCTGCGGATCATCAACCCGGCGCTGATCATCAGCACCAATGCCATCGCCAGCTCCACCACGACGAATACCCGTTGCGTATTCGCCCTGCCGGCGCTGGTTCCGCGACTCCGGTCCGCCAGCGTCGAATTCAAATCAGGGCGCGACGCTCGCAGAGCCGGCAGCAATCCAAAGAGAACGCCGGCCAGCAGCGAAACGCCTGTGGTAAACAGCAGGACGCGCGTATCAAGCCCGATGTTTTCGGTGCGGGGCAGGCTCTCGGGCAATACTTTCAGCGCCGCCTGTGTTCCCCATTGCGCAAGCGCGATGCCTATCGCACCGCCTAATAGCGCGAGGGTCAGGCTCTCGGTCAGGACTTGGCGTAGCATTCGTCTGCGGTCTGCGCCAAGCGCGGCGCGAATCGCGAATTCGTGATTACGGCTGGTCGCGCGCGCCAGCAGCAAATTGCCGACGTTGCCGCAGGCGATCAGCAGCACCACAACCACTGCGCCCAGCAGCACCGGCAATATCGGTTTCAGATTGCGGACCATGGCCTGTCGCAAGGGCACGATGTGCGCGCCCAGCTCGCGGTCCTTGGTGGGATATGCCGTGGCGAGGTTCTGCGTCACCCGCGCCATATCGGCACGCGCCTGCTCCAGGGTTACGCCCGGCTTGAGCCGCCCCAGGCCGTGAATGCCCAGCCCGGCGCCGCGATCGGTGAGCAGGTTATTCGCCCACAATCCGATTGGCACGTAAACATCCGCCGGCGACAGGCTGGGAATGTTGAGGTTGACACTGCCAGGGACGACGCCAACGATGGTGTAAGCGCCTCCATCCAGCGTTATGCTTTTGCCCAGCACAGTGGGCGACGAATTAAATTTGCGCTCCCACAATGCTCGGGTGATGATCGCGATCGGTGCCGCGCCAACTTCGTCCTCGCCTGCCGCAAATGTGCGCCCCAGGACCGGCTTTACATTCAGCACGGGAAACAGTTCGGAAGAAACCAGCTCCGCAGGAATTTCCTCGGCATCGCCCAAACCGGTCAAACTGTAGGAGGTGTTGCGGAAGATCGCCATGGCATCGAAGGTCCGATTGTCCTTCTGCCAGTCGCGAAAGTTGGGATAAGAGATCGACCCGTTCTGGAAATTCGGTTTGCTCGCGCCCAGCGCGACTAACCGCTCCGCATGCGGATAGGGCAGCGGGCTCAGCAGGACCGCATTAAAGATGGAGAAGATGGCGGTGTTGGCGCCGATTCCCAAGGCGAGCGTGAGCACTGCAACCAGAGTGAAGACCGGGCTCTTGCGCAGCACGCGGAAGCCGTAGCGGATGTCCTGCAGCAATCCTTCCATGGCGAGCCTCGAGTGCGACTTTCGTTCCGCAGCCAATCCCATCTACGCAGCAACCGAAACGCCAGTTCGCAAGTCGCGCGAAGTGCTGGGCACAAAAGGGTTAGATCACCCGTTCCGCTGATTCAAAGCCGTACTGTGTCCGGACACGAAACCGCTTGTCCATGAGCGGACGTGCCTTCGCGTAGCTGGAATAGAAATGCTAGCGCGCACGTGCGGGGCGCTGCGTTTGGCGTAAACACACTCATTGACGCTGACCCCTCTGTTGAAATCCTTGCACGGAGGCGAACAGAAAGCGCAAACTTACTCAGTCGCCTGCTTACATCAACTAATGTTCAGTTCAAAGTACGGCGCGTTTGGGCATAGAGTGTTGCACATCGAAAACGCTGAGACCCTGCAGATTCGGCTTCTCGAAGAAAGTGATCCTCCGAGCATCGATGCCGCGTTCAAGAACATGGAGTGGAACAAGCCTGAAACCCAGTACCGACGCTACTTGCACGAGCAGGTGGCGGGAACTCGAACGTGCTTCGTCGCTATCTTTGACGGGCAGTTCGCGGGGTACGTGACGGTAAACTGGCGACCTACCTACGCCGGATTTGCTGACCTGAACATTCCTGAGATTCAAGACCTCAATGTGCTCACAACATACCGCAGAAAAGGTATCGCGAGTCGCTTACTTGACCGCGCAGAAGGTGAAGCAGCCCGCCGTTCGGGTGTTGTAGGGATCGCAGTTCGCAGTCGGACTGCATCCGGGGTACAACGCCGCTCAGCGGCTCTATGCAAAGCGGGGCTACATCCCGGATGCTCGCGGCATTACGTACCGAAATCGATTCGTGGAAGAGGGCGCAAGCGTAGTGCTCGACGATGACCTCGTAATGCACTTAACGAAGCAGTTACCGGCGGGGTGATCATGATCCGCTGCGTAACTGGTGAAACATCGCGTGGCTGTTGAAAAAGTCCGTTTTCCCGAAATCCGGCCAAAAATGGGTGACCAGAAATGTATACCCGGTCGGGAAAAATCGTTTATACGGCATCCTAGCGCGTCGATTTTCGCAATCTGTTCGAGTGAGTTTTTCAACAGCCACTCGCCTTTACACAAGCAACCTGACGGCGCAGGATCGGGAGTGCTATAGGCTATTTTCTATGGATTATGCACCGGAACTTGTTGGGTATGTAATCAGATACTACGCCCACTTGATGACGGTCCCTGAGCGGCTCGCGAACCGACACCTGATCGGTGCGATGAAGGCGACTCACGGCAAGAGCGATGTAGAGGCCCAGGCGGAAGCGCGGAACGTCTGGTCATTTTCGAAATGGATGTCGAACGAACCGGAAGTGCTGAGCCTTGCGGCGAATGGCTATGAGGCGTTCATTCAGCGAACCGCTGCTCGCATCCTAAACGAACACAGCGACAAAATATTTTTCAACCGCTGTCCGAAATGCGGGCGGCTGGCACGAACACCCCAAGCCAGACAGTGCCGCTCTTGCGGTCATGACTGGCACAAGTGACAGTTAACTGTTGTTATATCGCGTGGCTGTTGAAAAACTCTTATCCGACCCGAACTGCGGAAATGGGATCGCTCTAGAATGCCCTATAAACGACGATCTCTATTTTCGAGACATTTCTGGTCACCCAATTTGACCCGCATAACCGACCAGAAGGAGTTTTTCAACAGCCACTCGCCATAGCACAAGTAATCGGATTGAATTCCGTTTGTTGTCGCGACTGAGATGCGGCTGGAATGCGTGGAAATTGCGTCCAGATGCGATTTGGCGCGTCCACCGAGCTATGGGCACTGGATGTACTAACTAGCTCGTGGAAACGCTTGGAAACGCATCCTCGCGCAATCTGCGCGTCTCCATCTGCTCGGGTGTTCTGTGTACCACATCACTTTCATTCGGTAGACGTTAGGCTGGGTTGTGATTAGTCGGCGGTCGCGACTTTAATCGTACTCGCCCACGACGCTCCAGTTGCAGTCGGACATCGTTCCGTGCTGCAGCGGGTCGAACTATGATTCTGTTCTTTTGATAGGTTGTAGCGGAAGTGCGGCCTTCGCTCACCGCTGAGAGTGACAAGCTACTGAACTGGTTTCGCCTTGTCGCGTTTTTCTCTATCTGGATGCAACGAATCCCGTATAAACACGCGCCAGAATCGCACTCTTATAAAAAGTCGTCACGGTTCTAACTAGGCCGTCGCCCCGTTTTTCCTTTCGTGTTGCTCACTGCTCTTCGGAGCATGCCCGGAACGTGTCTCACCTAACCTCGTGGCGAAGGGGCGTGATTTCGCCGCCGCAAAACATCTTGAAGAACCGTCCGACAATAACGTGCAACTAGCGTGCAGAATGAAGGCAATTACCGCGTTTTTCTCGTATGTTGGTGCGGGGAAGGCAATGAAATCAACGGGACTTGATGATTGACTCTTGGGCTCATAACCCAAAGGTCGGTGGTTCAAATCCACCCCCCGCAACCAACCTTAAGCTCCATCAACATCGATACCTTACAACTCACGCTGCAGATTTCTCCGAGTTTGGGCTGTGGTTCGCACGGGCACAGCACATCCGGAGCCTCGTTGGATGGCCGAGGCCGGGGCTTTGCGACCGTCATTCTGCCGATGGCTCCTATCTCCCTCACTGCGGAACCTCCGGTCAGTCTGCCTGAGGCAATGTTCATGGCCTTCCCGAAGCGCAGCGACCGAGGCGATCCACGCCCAAACGCGGGTGCGGGATGAGTTGCGGAGGGCGATCGGCGGAAAAGCGTATAATCCAGTCGTCTCCTCACGGAATCACAGGTTCCTGTGACCAGACACAGGTGGCATCCGCCCTGCGGAGCTGCACTGGAGGATATTGTGAGCATTACAACTGGCGACTTCCGCGCCAAAATCACCTCTTCTACTCTCCTCGACAAGAAACACCATCACGAGATCATCACCGTCCTCACCGCTTACGATTACGCCAGCGCGCGGCTGGTGGATGAAGCGGGCATCGACATGATCCTGGTCGGCGATTCGCTGGCCCAGGTCATGCTCGGATACGAAAGCACCTTGCCGGTCACCATGCAGGAGATGCTGCATCACACCCGCGCCGTGCGCCGCGGAGTGAAGCGCGCATTCCTGGTGGCCGACATGCCCTTCGCTTCGTTCCACATCAGCCAGCGCGACACCCTGCGCAATGCCGTGCGGTTCGTGAAAGATGCCGGCGCTGAGGCCGTCAAGATCGAAGGCGGCGAGAAGCGCGCGCGCCTGGTAGCTCGACTGGTCGACGCCGAGATTCCGGTGGTCGGGCACATTGGGCTGACCCCGCAATCCGTACACGCCATGGGCGGCTACAAGGTGCAAGGCAAGACGCTGCAAGCCATCGAGCAGCTTGTGCACGATGCGCTGGCACTGGAACGCGCCGGAGCCTGCTCGATTGTGCTGGAGGGCATCCCACGCGAAGTTGCCGCCATGATCACGCATGAGCTGGAGATTCCCACGATCGGCATTGGCGCGGGGCCGGAGTGCGATGGCCAGGTGCTGGTTCTGCACGACCTGCTTGGCCTGACGTTCGGGCCGCCGGCGAAGTTCGTGCGCCGATACGCCGAGGTTGGATCGGTCATATCGAACGCCGTGCATACCTTCAAGGATGACGTGAAGTCGGGCGCCTATCCGGCGGATTGCGAGTCGTACCACCTGCCGAAGGAAACCCTGGCAGCGCTGCATACGATTGCCGAACGCAAGCACGCTGTGCAAGTCTAGAAGCATGCGGATTGCGCTGCGCACGGCAGCCTGCATTCTTGTTCTCGCCAGCGTTGTGCCGAACGCGCTCGCGCAGAGTTCTGCTCCCGCTCACAAACCGGCGGTTTCGCCGAAATCCTATTGCCATCCCAGCGCGGGTTTTTGCTTTCGTTACCCGGGCACGTGGACAGAGCTCGGCGAAGTATTTAACGGTAATGGTGTGGTGATCGCTCCGCAACAGAAAGGCGACCGCGCGTTGTGGGACGCGATCACGGTGGCGCTGGTGGCAACACCGGACGAGAACGGCGATGGACCCAGCCTCGACAAGGTTATCGACCAGACGGCCATCGACATGCGCGGCGCCGGGCAGGACTTCCAGACGCTGCAGCGCAAGGAACTGACTGTCGATCACAATCCTGCCCAGATGCTGAAAGCGCGCTACCGCGAGAATGCCACCGGCCGCGAGTGGATCGAAGAGCTGTTTTTCATTCAAGGGCAGGAGAATGAAATCTACTCGGTGTCATTGAAGTGCGCGCCGCAGAACCTGGCGCGGCTGGAGCCTGCGCTCAAGGAGTTGCTGGCGAGTTGGACCGTGCCGGCACCGTCGGCGCCTTCAGAGGCAACGCCCGCCGAGACTGCGCCACCGGCTTCTTCCGCGCCGTCCGATGGCGCGGCGGCACCGCAAAAACCATGAAGCAAATCTCGACTATTGCAGCGATGAAAGCCGCGTGCCGGGAGATCACGCGCCTGGGCAAGACCTTGGGCTTCGTACCCACCATGGGCGCGCTGCATGAGGGACATTTCTCTTTAGTACGCGCCGGCAAGGCACGGTGCGACATAACCGCCGTATCGATCTTCGTAAACCCGTTGCAATTCGGGCCCTCGGAAGACCTGGGCAAATATCCCCGAACGCTGGAGCGCGATGCCGCCATGCTGGAGAAGCTCGGCGTCGAGTTGCTGTTCGTGCCCACGGTGGAGGAGATGTATCCGACGGGCGCGAAAACCTACGTCCTGGTCGACGACCTCAGCAACAGGCTCGACGGCGCGTCGCGGCCGGGACACTTTCGCGGAGTAGCGACAGTGGTGACGAAACTGTTCGAGACGGTGCGGCCCGACTGTGCGTTCTTCGGGCAGAAGGATGCGGTTCAAGTTGCGGTGCTGCGCAAAATGGTCCGCGATCTCGATATGGATGTGGAGATTGTCGTCTGTCCCATCGTGCGCGAAGCCGATGGCTTGGCGATGAGCTCGCGCAACGTGTATCTCTCGCCGCAGGAGCGCAAGCAGGCGCTGGTGCTGCATCGCACGCTGCTGAGCGTGCAGAACGCTGCGGACAATGGCGAGGTGAGTGCGGCGAAATTGCGCGCCTTGGGAGAGCAGGTAATCGCAGAGGAGCCAGGCGCGCGGCTGGATTACTTCGCCATCGTCGATCCGGACACGATTGAGCCGGTGTCAGATCTTTCAGGCGGGGCGCTGGTCGCCGTGGCGGCGCATTTCGGCAGCACGCGATTGATCGACAACATTATTCTGACGGCTAGATGAAGCGCCTTCGGCGCCGGGCATTTGGTGCTTGAGAGAAATGATCAGAGTCTGTTTGGCTGTGGCTCATAGCTCAAGGCCCGGCAGAATACAACTTGCGCCGTCTAAAATACGTTGGTGATTCGTACCTGCTCGAAACTGGAAACTAGAGACTTGAAACTGTTCCTGCTACTCCTTCTTTCTATGACCATGACCGCGCTGGCGCAGCAATCGATAGCCACTCCGCCCGCAATCAGCGACCCGGCCAAGCTCGACAGCAAGACGATCGCCGAGATGCAGACATTCTCCATCGAGAAGCTCTACATGACGCGCGCGATTGGTGGTTCGACGTGGTCGCCCGACGGCAAGCAGGTGGCGTTCATCTCGAACATCAGCGGACGCAACAATCTGTGGCTGGTGTCGTCCTCGGGCGGCTGGCCGACGCAGTTGACCATCAGCAATCAGCGGCAATCGCAACCGGTGTGGTCGCCCGACGGCAATTGGATCGCGTTCATCTCCGATCACGACGGCGACGAGCAGTGGAACATCTTTCTGGTTTCGCCCAAGACCGGCGAGGTGACGAACCTGACGCTCTCGCCCGAGTCGGCGGAACTCGATCCGGCCTGGTCGCCCGACAGCCGGCAGCTTGCCTACGCGACCAAGCCCAAGACCGGCTCGAGTTACGAAATCGAGCTCATCGATATCACGACTCACCATGTCCGTCGCATTACCAAAGACACGCCGAAAGAGCTGAGCAACTCGAGCCCGCTGTTTTCGCGTGAGGGCAAGTCCATCGTCTATACGCAGTCGCACGCAACCGGCAAAGACTCGAACGTCTTCGTCTTTGATCTCGCCAGCGGGCAGAGCACGAACCTCACTCCGCATGAAGGCCGGCACAATTATCAGGCGGCAAGCATTTCCCCCGACGGCAAGCGTGTGCTCATCACCTCGGACGCGCACAACGGGTACGACAATGTAGGACTGCTCGATATCGCGTCGAGGAAGATTAATTGGCTCACCGACGGGAAATGGGAATTGGATGCCGGCTCGTTTTCGCCCGACGGCAAGTCGCTGACCTGGACTGCGAACGTCGATGGCACCAGCGCGATTTACCTCTATGACATCGCGAGCGGACACGCCGAGCCGTTACCGATTGCGCGTGGCGTGAACTTCGCGGCCGGGCATCCGACCCCCTTCGCCTCGGATGGCGCCCGCCTGCTCTACTACCACAACGGTTCGAACGCTCCGACGGACATCTGGACGTACGACATCACCTCGAAGCAATCGCAGCAGATCACGCATGCGCTGGTTGGCGGATTGCGCAGCGACGACATGGTTGAGCCCTACCTTGTCCATTATCCAAGCCGCGACGGGAAGTGGACCATCTCAGCGTTCGCCTACATCCCAAACAATATTCAGCGCAACGCCAAGTTTCCTGCGATTGTCTACATCCACGGTGGACCGGCGTCGCAGTCGGTCGATTCGTTCAATCGCTTCATTCAATACATCGTGAACCAGGGCTACCTGGTGATTGCTCCCAACTACCGCGGCTCAACCGGCTACGGCAAGGCGTTTGTCGACGCTAACATGGGCGATGCCGGCGGGCAGGAGCTCAACGACGTGCTGGATGCGGCGGAGTGGATCAAGAAGAGCGGCTTCGTCGATCCCAAGAGGCTCATCGTGATGGGCGCTAGCTACGGCGGCTATCTCAGTATGATGGCCGTCACCAAGACGCCGGATATGTGGGCAGCGGCCGTGCCCATCGTGCCCTTCGTCAATTGGTTTACCGAGATCGCCAACGAGGACCCCAGCCTCCGTGAGTACGACCTGGCCACCATGGGCGACCCGGTGAAGAACAAGGCGCTCTATGAGGACCGGTCGCCGATCAACTTCGTCGACCAGATCAAAGCCCCGCTGCTGTTGCTGGCGGGAGGCAACGATCCGCGCTGTCCGGCGGAGGAATCGAAGCAGGTTGCCGAAGCGGTCAAGAAGCGCGGCGGCACCGCGCAGCTAAAGATTTATGAGGATGAGGGCCACGGCTTCTCCCGCGTGGAAAATCAGATCGACGCCTATCAGCGAGTCTCAGACTTTCTGAAGGTGCACGTTCCGTCGCCCGGGTGTGGCTGCTCGGTCTACGAATGACCGCCCTCAGTTTTCGCCAGAGGATAGTTTTGTATTATGCCTGACGCAGCTAGCCAATTCGCGCACATCAAATATTTGAACCTCGAGACCTTCCGCAAGAACGGCGTGGGCGTGCGCACTCCCGTGTGGTTCGCCCAGCAACCCGGCCTGGCGCTGTTCTATGTCTACTCCGAGGCAGACGCCGGCAAGGTGAAGCGGGTTCGCAACAATCCCAAAGTACGCATCGCACCCTGTAATTTCAGAGGCACCGTGACCGGAGACTGGATCGACGCTCGGGCTCGCATTTGTGATCCCGAGGAGGCCCGCGCAGGTCAGCAACTGCTGCGCCGCAAATACGTGCTAAAGATGGTCGGAGACTTCTTCGGGCGAATTATGAACCACCAAAATGTTGTGCTGGCGATCGAGCTGGCCTAAGCGCTTCCCATGCTGACGCTTTACTCAACACCTACGATGGTTCAATAGCAAGCCTCGCAGACTTAGTTTGACTTTTGTCCTGCTTCAGGCGCAGAATCTCGCAACAGTCTTGGGGCTCCCTCCGCACATCCGCATTCAACTTTGAATCAGGTCCGCGGCTCACCGTGCCCCAATCGTCAAGGAGCAACATTATGAGTTCACCCCAGGTCCCCAAACTCGACATGGACAAGCTGAACGCCTTCATCGGCCGATTCGTCAGCGACCTCGGCGCCGCCGTCCACACCGGCATGGTTGTGATCGGAGAAAAGCTCGGTCTATACAAGGCGCTCGCGAAAGGCCCGATGACCTCCGGCGAACTCGCGGCCGCCACCCAGACCGACGAGCGCTACCTGCGCGAGTGGCTGGCCTCGCAGGCCGCCGGTGGATACATCACCTTCGACGCGGCCAGCAACAAATTCAGCCTCACGGAAGAGCAGGCCTTCGCCCTGGCGAACGAGGACAGCCCCGCCTATCTGCCCGGCGCGTTCGAGTTGGCGCTGGGATCGCTGGCTGCGGTGCCGCGCATCGTCGAGTCCTTCCGCAACGGCGCCGGCATGGGTTGGCACGAGCATGACGATGGCGTCTTTCACGGCTGCGAAAAATTCTTCCGGCCTGGCTATGCGGCCAACCTGGTCAGCTCGTGGATCCCCGCCCTGCACGACGTGCAGCAGAAACTCGAGGCCGGCGCGCGCGTCGCCGACGTCGGCTGCGGCAAGGGTGCTTCCACGCTACTCATGGCGAAAGCCTTCCCCAAGTCGCAGTTCTTCGGATTCGACTATCACGATAAGTCGATTGAAGCGGCCCGCGAACTGGCCCAGCGCGACGGCATCGCCGATCGCGTGACCTTCGAGGTCGCCAAAGCGAAAGAATTCCCCGGCAAGGATTACGACTTCGTCGCAGTCTTCGATTGCCTGCACGACATGGGCGATCCCATCGGCGCCGCCGCGCACGTGCGCCAGTCGATGGCCAAGGACGGCACTTGGATGATCGTCGAGCCCTTCGCCAACGATCAGCTCCAGGACAATCTGAATCCTGTCGGCCGGGTCTACTACTCGTTCTCGACGCTGTTGTGTACGCCGTGCTCGCGTTCGCAGGAAGTCGGACTCTGTCTGGGCGCGCAGGCGGGCGAATCGCGCATTCGCGAGGTCGTTACCACCGCAGGCTTCAACCGCTTCCGCCGGGCGACGGAAACGCCGTTCAACATCGTCTACGAAGCCCGGCCATGAACAAACGGCTGCCGGCTAATGTTTCGCTGGGTTGCTCTTGGGAGCCGCCGCACCGGCCGACGCTGCCTGGTTAGGTTGGTCCAGATCGATCAACTGAGAGCCGGGCGGCTGCTGCAAGGTGAACTGCTCGTCGGTTAGCGGCTCGTTGACGACCATTTTCACCACCGTCAGCCGAATCGAGTACTCCTCCTGCGGCCGCTTGATCTCGATCACGCTGGGAAAGCTGACACCGTTGTAATCCTGGTAGACCTGATAGCTGGCCTCGGTCGCAACCGCGCCATCTTTGTCGTAGATGATCTGCTGATGCACGGTAAGGTTCGTCCGGTCGAAGACGATCTTGCGCGCCAGGTACCAACCGTCGTCGGCATGGTGAATCACGTCGATGACGTAGTCCGGCTGCTCCAGCGTGCGCTTGCGCTTGCTGTCGTAGATGATTTCCTTGCTGTCTTCCAGCACGGGAATGTCGTCCTTGCTATCCAGGTCGGGCAGCAGCAGCGCGCTGTAGATGACCTGCGGGCGCAGGTTTTCCAGCGTGGTCCCGCCGGGCTGCACGACGTTGTTGTGGCCGATGTAGAACTTGTTCCTTGCCGGAATCGATAACTTGAACTCGCCGCCGTCGCTCACCATATCGAAGGCCTTGTTGCGGACGATGGGGAAGAGCCCGATCATGCGCAGCGTGTTCGGTTTGCGCACCAGGATGTAGCCCCGGATCTCCTCGTACTCCGTGACCTTCCCTTTTCTCTCGCCGCCAACCGAGGCCGCGATGTCAACGGTGGCGTTCAAGGTCTTGATTTTTGCGGCTTCGTTCTGGATGTAGGTGACGAGCTGCTGCTTCGAGGCGTTCTCCAGCTTAGCCGTGCTGGTGCGCATCTCGACCGTGCGGGTATGGAACAGACACCCGGTCTCACCGAACAGCAGGGTGAGCACAGCGACAATAGTAAGGACTCCGGACCTCATCGTAGGCGAAGCGGCAGCGCGGACTGAATCTCGTAGTATACGGCAGATGCAAAATCAGGCCGAGCGGACGCAAGGCCGGGAGAGTCCTAAGTCTGGGTTGCTGAGTTATCGCGGGAGGAGGCGGTTGTATTGTAGACCGCATTTGGAGCGTGCGGGAGCTGCTGGCGTCAGTGCCGCTTTTCCGGTAGGAGCGACTCAGATGTTGAGTCTCAGGAGCCTTGCATTCATCTTGGCATCCGCGAGGCGGCGCGCACGCGCCTTTTCCTCTGCTTCTTTCCATTGCTTTCCCGACATGACAACAAACGGCAGGAATATGGCAATAAGAACGCTTACCGAAGTGGCCATTAAGAGTAATAGGGCGGTCGCACCCATGGCATTCTCCCACCGACAGTTTATACCTTGATAGGCTCGGGCAGGACATCCCACCGCCGTATAGCCTAAGAGTACGATCAACGCAGATTCAGGACACTATCCAGAGCCGAAGTGGCTCATTGCCCCGCCGCGACTGCCCGCCGATACAGCGCGACATTGCGTGCGTGCTCTTCCGGGCTGCGTGCGAAGCGGTGATGCCCGTTGTTGTCGCTCACGAAATATAGATAGTCGGTGTGTGCCGGGTGCATCGCGGCCTGCAGAGAAGCCGCGCCGGGATTCGCGATCGGCCCCGGCGGCAGGCCGGCATACTTGTAGGTGTTGTAAGGCGAATCGAACTGCAGGTCGGACTGATAGATCGTTCCCCGATACCGTCCGGTGATCAGCGCCGCATAGATGACGGTCGGGTCCGCGCCGAGCGCCATGCTCCGGTTCAGACGGTTGTAGTAAACGCCGGCCACGAGCGGACGTTCGTCCGGAACGCCAGTTTCCTTCTCGACGATGGATGCCATGGTCACGATCTTGTGGGTGTCGGCGCGGCCCAGCAATCCGATATTCTGCGCCTGCTGGCGAAAACGATGCACCATCGCGGCCGCGATGTCATGCGCACTATCGATGCGGGTGAACTGATAGGTGTCGGGGAAAAGATAGCCCTCGAGCGACTTCGCGCTGGGATCGATGTCGCGCACCAGGAAGAGATCGTTCTTCGCCGCAATCAGAAAATCGGATGCCGGGCCGAGTCCCGCCTGCTCCACCGCAGCCGCGATGTCGAACATGTTGTAGCCTTCGGGCACCACGACCGTACGCGCGTAGACGTCGCCACGGCTGAGTCGTCCCAGAATATCCACTGCATTCGCCGGCTGATCGAACTTGTACTCGCCGGCCCGCAGAATGCGAACGCCGCGCAGGTAGTCAATGAAGAGGAAGGCGGGCCAACTGCGGATCACGCCCTGTCGTTGCAGCTCGCGTGCGATGTGCCGCGTCGCCCAGCCCGGACGCAGCAAAACAAAGGTCGTTTGCCTGGGCTTCACCGGCAACAGCGCGGCCCAGGTGAACCACATCGCAAAGGCCACAAATACTACGACAATCAGTTTGAAAAGAAATCGCACGAGCTATGTTCAGTTTAGATGAAAGGTGCCGGCGAGACGCTGTACATCGGCAGCTCACATTTGCAGCGAAGTCTTGCGGAACTCCAGGTAGGCTTGCAGGATCAACACTGCCGCCAGCTGATCGACAACCTGGGCGCGCCGCTGAATGCTCATCTCAGTTTCACGCAGCACGCGATTCGCCTCGACCGACGTCAGACGTTCGTCGAAGAGATGTACCGGCAACTTGAATTTGCTGCGCAGCTCTTCGGCGAAGGCGTGCACCTTCTCGGCTTGAATACCCTCTTCGCCGCTCATACGCAGAGGAAGTCCCACGACAATCTCGGTCACGCCGTGCTGGCGAATCAGCCGTCGCAAATAATCGAAGTCGGTCTTCTTATTGCCGCGGCGATAAGTGGGCAGTCCTTGCGCCGTCAGCCCGAGTTCATCGCTTACGGCAAGGCCGACTTTGCGCGCCCCGTAGTCGATGGCAAGAATCCGGCCTTCCGTGACTGAAGTTGTACTTTGCATTTTGGGCACAGCCAAAGTACCATGCCGCGAATCTTACGTTGCGGGTAGAGGGCGTGGGCGCGCGGATCGTCAGCGCGTTGCGGTGGAGTACCATAAGCAGAATGCCGGAACAGCTTTTGGACAATATCGAGCCGATGCCGCGCGAAAGCGACCCCGACGTTGCAGCCAATGCGGCCGGGGGGGCGGCGCCAATACCTCAGGTGTCGATCAATCGGTCGACGGTGGCCGAGCTTGAACGCCGGCGACTGCTGCACATGCAGACTGCGTCGCTGGTCATCCTGGCGAGCGCGGCGGTGCTCAGCCTTATTTATGTCGCCAAGCTGCTGCTGGTCGTGGTGCTGGTGTCCATTCTGCTGTCCTTCGTTCTTGCGCCGGTCGCTGATCTGCTGGTGCGCTTTCAAATACCGCGACCGGTGGGCGCGTTGATCGCGGTTGGAATGCTTGTCGGGGCACTCGGCTTCGCCAGCTACGCCTCCTACAGCCGCGCCGTCGACTTCATGCAGGAGGTGCCGAAGTATAAAGCGCACATCCAGCAGCTGGGCGAAAAGATTCGCGAACGCGCCGAGGAGATCGAGAAGACCACCGAGACAGTGTTGTCCGAGTCCGAAGACAAGCAGGCGATCACCGTCAAGCAATCCAGCAGTTGGACCGACACGCTGAGCCGGAACGCGAACTCCGTCTCCGACGTTGTGCTCGCGCTCACCTTCATTCCGTTTCTGGTGTTCTTCATGCTGAGCTGGCAGGACCATGTGCGCTCGGCTACGGTGATGCTGTTCAGCATGGAGAACCGCAACTCGGCGTATGTCATGCTCGGCTTGATCGCGCGCATGATTCGCTCATTCATTGTCGGCAACTTCATCATCGGAGTGTTTCTCAGCGTCTGCAGCATCGCGCTATTCGGTTTGATGGGGCTTCCCTATTTTTATTTTCTCGGCATCATCAGCGGGTTTCTCAGCCTGATCCCTTATCTTGGCGTGATGCTCGCGCTGGTGCCGCCGATGGTTGCGGATCTCGGACACCTCACGACCGGAGTTGCGGTGCTGGTCGTCGCGATCGTTTTGGGTCTGCACCTGATCGCGATGAATGTGCTCTATCCGAAAATTCTCGGCAAGCGTCTGCAGTTGAACCCGCTCGCGGTGACCATCGCGCTGCTCTTTTGGGGATGGCTGTGGGGTGCGATGGGTCTGATTCTTGCGGTGCCGCTCACCGGAGCGTTCAAGATCATCTGCGACCACATCGAGCGCCTTCGGCCGTACGGCGCTTGGCTTGGCGAGTGAAAATCAACTTTGCTAAGCCGCCAAAAATTGTTCCACGTGGAACAATTTGGTGGTGCCTGTAAGTTATTCTTATAAAATGGTTTAGTTGGTTACCACATTGATGTCGTAACTAGGGGTCTTCGCGAAAGATAACCGCCCGGCAGCGATTGGCGCAAGTCTTCCCGCTCCCGCTAGAATCTACGTTTCGGCAATCATTTTAATAACGGAGATTTTGATGGCACACATGGTGCATTGCGTAAAACTTGGTCGCGAAGCCGAGGGCCTCGACGAACCGCCCTTCGACAACGAACTCGGCCAAAAAATCTATAACAACGTCTCCAAGCTGGCATGGGAGCAATGGCAGGAACACATGAAGATGCTGCTCAACGAATACCGCCTGCAACCCTGGAAGAAAGAACATCAGGAGTTCATCGCGCAGCAGATGGAAGGGTATTTCTTCGGCGAAGGTTCGGAGAAGCCTAAGGAGTTCGTCCCGCCAACTCAGTAATCGTTTGTCAGTCGCCGGTCGTCCGTGGTCAGTTCGGATGAGGTGCTCTGGTTCTCACAATTTTCCAGACTGGGGCGGTTGGAAGGCGCCGGTCGTTGGTCAATTACCAATTGTCAGTTGCGACGTGTCCCTGACAACCGACCACCGAATATGATCGTTGCCATTGAAGGACCGAGCGCGGCCGGCAAGACAACCTGGTGCCGTACTCATTGCCCTCATCGGTGGGTGGAAGAAGCTCCCTACCACATTGTGGCACCCGATTTGTTCGCCGATCCCGCCGACGTTGCGCGGTTCTGGGTCAATCACAACAGCACGAGCTGGCAGCGCGCGCTGGAGATCGAGCGCGAGCGCGGCATCGCGGTTTGCGATGGCGACCCATTTCACCTTTATTTTGCGTGGGCGCTGTGGAAGTCGGGCGCGCTCGAACGCACGCTGTTCGACCTCGAGCGAGAGCTTTACCGTGAGGCCTTCCAACAGCAACGAATGGGATTTGTGGATGTCGTGCTCTGGCTGGAGGCGCCGGAAGATGAGTTGCGCCGTCGCGCGCAAGCGGATACCCTCCGTAGGCGCAAGCGGCATGAAATCTATCTTGCGCTCGTGCCTTGGATGAAAGCGTGGTTCGATGCCCGAGAGCGTTTATTGCCGGGCAGTGTGCGAGCGCTTAAGGGTGATTTCAGGTGGGAGGATCTCGCGGGCGCGGAATCGGCGCAGCGATATGACATCGAACTCGTGGATCGCCACAACGAACTGCTGCGATAGATGGCAGGTGTCGCCGCTGCCGCGGCTCCGGCCTCCTTGTCGCAGGCACCCGGGGCTCGCGCCCCGGGCTCACCCCATGCCGCTGCTGCGCAGCTGGTGCCTAACGGTTTCGCACTTGACGATCTGCACGAATGGGGAAATCGAACCCCGCGGGCGATTTCGGTCACGAAACCCAATGGACAACCAAATCGACAACTGGGAACCGACAACCAGCAGCCGACAACTAACAACTGACAACCGACAACTACTTTACTGCGGCGCGTACACGGCCCAGCCGCGCGGGGCGGCCCAGAAATCGGCGTGCCCGTCGGACGAAGTTGTCTTGGCTTCGGGTGCTCTGTTGTCCCGGCCGCCGTACGCAATCGGTTCGAGCTGCGCATTCGCCCACTGAGTCTGTACGGTTGTACCGTTCCAGGCATCGCCCAGATTATTCAACACATAAAGCAGTCCCGACTGCTGTCCTGATCCAGTGCGCTGCATGATGTACAGGTTGTCGTCGCAATAGAGCACCTGGGTCGCGCCTCCGGCATAGCGTTCATGCGCCAGAATCAGCGCGGCAATGCCGTTCGCGCTGCCCGTCTGTGCCAGTCCGTAGTTGTACCAGTCCATCCAGAAGACGCAGGGATAGCCCTCGTGCGCGAGGATGAAACTGTACGCCATCAGCTTGTCATTGTTGATCGCGTTTGCGGGATCGCGAATGGTGTCGTGGTTGTCGACAAACGTAACCGCCTGCTGCGGATTATCGTGAACCACCGTTCCGCCGGCGGCCAGGTTGGTCAGGCTGAAACCGAATGTGTCGCAAACGTTCTTCAGAAGATAGTGCAGCGGAAAATCGAATGCCGAGACGGGGTTGTCGGTGTAGCTGTTGACCTCGCCGAGCCAGTCATCGACGGTGCGCTCGTTGTCCCAGCACTCGCCCACGCAAAACGTATAGTAGTTGTCCTCGGAGCGCTTCAGGTAGCGCTGCTCGGCGATCGACTGCACCATCCACGGCGCGTAGCCCTTCACGAAGTCGAAGCGAAAGCCGTCGAAGCCGATGGTCTCGACCATCCACTGCGCCAGCGCGACCAGGTTGGAGTACACCAGCGGATTGCGATGGCAGAGGTCGGGCATGTCGCCGAAGGTCATCTCGTCGAAGATCTCGTAGGGCGAAGGATGGAAGCACTGCCAGGCGCGCGGAAACTGGCCGCTGGCGGGATTGAAGACGGTCCAGCGCGAGACGCCGTCGATGCCGTTGACCTCCTGCGCATCGCCGCCGCTGTTGTGGTCGAGTACCAGATCGGCGTAGACCTGCATGTTCTTATCGTGAGCGGCGTTGATCAGCGCGACCAGCTCTGCCTGATTGCCGAACCACGTCTTGGTGCGGCTTTTCTGGTTATAGTCGCCCAGGTCCCAATAGTCGTAGGGATCGTAGCCCATCGAAGGCCCGCCGAGGTTCGCGGCCTTGCAGGCGGGCGGCAGCCACAGCGCGGTAAAGCCTGCCTGCTCCAGCTCAGGGAGTTTCGCGGCGACGAAATTCCACCAGATGCCGTCCTGGTTCTCCAGCTGCGGACAGTTCCAATAGAAAGCCTGAAAGATGACTCCCATGGCGTGCTCCAGATTGTCGGGATGTGAGGAGAATACTCCAAGGGAGTGGACGAGGGTCATCAAAACTTGATGAAGAGCAATCGAGTCCAGATGACGACGGGGTAAAACGTTGATGAAGAAGACCCAGGTCTGGAAAACCGCCAGACCTGGGGCACCCGGACTTTGGTAATTCCCATCGACCAACCGACAACTGATAACCGACAACTGCACTATCGAATCATGACGCCGGGACGCGGTCGCAGCGAGGACTCTTGGTCATAGCTCATCTTCGCGGTGTGCACGTCCATGTGCGCGGCGGTCGCGAGCGACGTCAGCGTGAATACCTTGTATCCGTCGCCGGTGATCTCGGCGCGGCGAAACACGCCGGGCTCGGTCTCGACGACCTCGCGATTGCCGGAAAGGCGATCCAGAAATGCCTGCGCGGATTTCTGATCGGCCTGACCTTTGGTGCCGCCCGTGGTCAGCGACTCCGCCGCATACGAGCGCGCCAGCTTCTGCCAGTAGCGCGACAAGAGATCACTGCTGGCGAACAGGTCAGCCCATACAATCCTGCCGTTAATCGCAACCACCACTCCCTTCGCGCCGACTTTGCGCAGCTGGCTCAGCAGGCCCTCGTAGTTGCCGGTTTCCTTGTCGATGGTCTGCTGCACCGGCGGCGCAGCCATCGCCTTGGCATACGAGGTGGAGTGGCTCAGGTACGAGATGTCGTTGCCGCCATTCGAGTTGGCGATCATCGCTGAACTCATTGCCTCGCGCGCCGCTGCGACACTGTCCCACACTCGTTGCTGGTTCTGCGCCGCCATGGCAGGGGTGCGAACGCTGGGCTGCGCCATCTGCGACTTCATGCTGCCGAACTGCATACTCTGGCCAACCCAGCGGCCGGGCTCCACGCAGAAGACCGACAGATCGATGGGATCGGATTTTGGAGGTACGAGGCGGTCGGCGCCGATGACGCGGTCCTGCTTGCCGCCGGTGACGATTTCGCCGGCGAGCAGCAACAGTGGCCGATCGGAGTTGTTCACCAGCACCAGCTCGTTCACCTGCGCACCCGCATGGCGATTGACCGGCTGGCCGCCGCGCCGGACCAGGCCTTGCAGCGAACCCTGTTCGGTGACCACAACCGAGCCGGTATGAGTGCCTTCATCGAGGGTGAGAAAGCGCGAGGTGTCGTAGTCGGCGCCGCCAACCACCGGAAAGATGGTCAGGTTGCCGTGGCTGATGGGCGAAAGAACATGCAAGTCTTCGTGGGTTTGCGGACCGGCGACTGCCCTGGTCGCGATGAAGCTACAGCCGGTGACTGCGGCGACGGCGCCGGCCAACACTAGTCCCAGCGGCGCCAGAATTCTTTGGTTCATGGTTGACCTCCGACGCCGAATAGGCGTCTCTAGGACAGGAACGCCGAAGTCATGGGCTTCTTGCAGAGAAATTGTTAGGATTTCGCACGTATGGTTTCTGCGCCGTCGCCAGAACCGATCCCGATAACCTTCGCGGTGGTTCGGCTATTCGCGGCCGAGCATTTCGCGGAGAGCGGAGCGGCGCGTTTCGGCATGGACGTCGCGCGATTGGCGACGATGCTCACGGAAGTCGTCCAGCAGCGCGGTGGTGAAAGCCACGCGGAAGAGGTGCTGTGCAGTCTGCATCTTGAGGAACTGGTGCTGGCGCGCGCCTGCATGGCGGGGCATGACCGTGCGTGGGAGCTTTTCCTCACCCGCTACCGCGCGCTCCTGTACGACGCCGCTCACGCCATCGCTCGCGACGAGGCTGCAGCCCGCGTGCTCGCGGATTCGTTGTACGCTGAGCTGTATGGATTGACTGATCGCGGCGAGGTGCGCGCATCGAAGCTGCGCTATTACCTGGGGCGTGGCTCGCTGGCGGGATGGCTGCGCACCGTGCTCGCGCAGGAATACATCAATCAGTATCGTCGCGGCAAGCGCGAGACCAGCCTCGATGCGGAGCTGGAACAAGGGCGGCAGTTTGCGGCGGATAATCCCGAGACACCGTCGGCGGACAGCCGGGTGGATGAGGCGACGACTGCGGAGCTGGCGGCGCTGAGTCCCGAGGAGCAATTCCTGCTGGCTTCGTACTATCTCGACCGCAGAACGCTGGCGGAGATTGCCAGGGTGATGGGCGTGCATGAATCGACCGTCAGCCGCAAGCTGGAGCGTGTAACCGAGGGGCTGCGTAAGAGCATTCGCAAGCGGCTCATCTCTGGAGGTATGAGCGCGCGGCAGGCGAATGAGGCGATTGAAGACGTGGACGTGCGCGACCTGCGCGTGCCGGTGAAGGAAAGTTTGCAGCAAGATCCGCCGGATTTGGCGTTCTATAAGAGGAGCGGAGAGGGATGAAGCAGCAGATTCCACGGTCGGCACGAGATGTCCTGGCGCGGCAGACCGCGGCGGACGAGCATCCCGCTGCCGACTTGCTCAGCGGCTTCATGGAGCACGCGCTGAGCTCGGACGAGAACGCTCGCGTAACGACGCATCTGGCCGCTTGTGCCGATTGCCGGGAGATTCTGTTCCTGGCCAGCGCTGCGACTCCGGAAGAGCAGCGGGCCGTGGCGGCCGCGCAATATGTACCGATCGTCGCCGCTAAAGTATCCGATGTGAGGCCCGCGGCGACCGGCTTCCAGCGTCCGCACTTGGCATGGCTGTCGTGGAAGTGGGCTGTGCCTGCGCTGGCGGCGTTGGTGATGGTCGCTGGCGTGGTGGTGCGGCAGGTCACGAGAACGCAGGGGGCCGCAACGCAGACGGTTGCGATGAACGCCGGGTCGTCGCCGCCGACCTCGCCGGGGGAGACGAATGCGCTGAGCGCAACCACATCGGAGAGCGCAAGGGCCGTCACCCTGCCGCCATCGCCAAAACCCACAGCTGAGGTGAAGGCGAGTTCTAATGAGAAAGTCCAGCGCCGGCAGACGGAGTCGAAGCGCGAGCTGGAACAGCGGAAGCAGCCGGCGAGTTCGGTGATGCCCGAGCAGCAGGCCCAGCCAGCGTCGCCGGCACCGGCTGCGAGGGTCCCCGCGACTACAGCAGCGGCAACGCCTGCGCCGCCGGCAGTCGCGAAGAGAGCTACGTCGCAGTCGTTCGCCAAGGCAGCTCCGCCGCCGTCGCCGGCGCAGGATTCGGCGGCGCCACGGATCCAGAGCAGGAACGGGAACGTAAGCGGCGTGGTGGCCCAGGCCGAGGCGAGCCCGCAAGCCAACTTAGTGCAGGCCGCTCCGAATACTCCCAACGGAGGCAACGATCTGACGTATGTGCCTCAGCGCGGCAACAATATTGCGTCCCTGGCCCCGACGGCGTCTCTAGCCCCTCCACAGCCAACGCGCTGGGAAATCACGGAGGGCGGCCAACTACAGCGCTGGACGCCGGGCGCGCAATGGACGCGGGTGCTGGCCGATCAGCCAGTGTCCTTCAAGGTAGTTGCGGTTGTCGGAAGCGAGGTCTGGACTGGCGGCAGCGACGGCGCTCTGTTCCATTCCACCGATGGCGGCGAGCACTGGACCCGCGTGGCGCTGGTTGCCAATGGTCAGCCGGCACAGGGCAACATCCGTTCCATTCGCTTCGATACCCCTGCCGCGGGGCAGGTGACGACGGATTCGGGCGAGACTTGGAGCACCTCCGACGGCGGCAAGACCTGGAGCAGGCCGTAGCCGCACTCACGGCGGGACGCCTCGCCGGTTCCCCCCTTGATTTACTTTGGCTTGCCTATTTCCCCGGCGGTGGTTTATCCGGTATGCTCACCTGCTGAAATTCATCATGCCTTCATCTCCGCTCAATCGAGGAGGATCCATGCCCGCCGCCACTTCCAAGAAGAAGTCAGCATCCGACCCAACCGCAGACACGACGCCGCCGGCCGCGTCCGCAAGAACGCTGGCTGTTGACATCGGCGGGAGCGGTGTGAAGTCGATGCTGCTGGATGAGCATGGCAAGCCGATCAGCGATCGCCTGCGTGCCAAGACGCCCAGCCCTTCGACTCCAAAGGCGATCATCGACATTATTGTCGGCTTCGCTAAGCAGTTGGGGGAATTCGATCGCGTCTCCGTGGGATTTCCTGGCGTGATCAAGAGAGGCGTGGTCTATACCGCGGCCAATCTGGACAAGAAGTGGATCGAGTACCCGCTAGCGGAGAATCTGGCGAAGGCCTTAGGCAAGCCGGCGCGCGTTGCCAACGACGCCGTGGTGCAGGGTCTGGGAGCGGTGACCGGCACTGGTGTCGAACTTGTGATCACGTTGGGCACAGGTTTGGGTGCGGCATTGTATTTAGATGGCAAGCCGATACCTTCGCTGGAGATGGGGCATCATCCTTTTCGCAACAATATGACCTACGAAGATTACCTGGGACGGCGGGCGCTGGAGAAAAACGGCAAAAAGAAATGGAATAAGCGGCTGGCGGAAGCTATCGATCAACTCTATCGGCTTTTCTATTATGACCGTCTCTATATCGGTGGTGGAAATGCGGCAAAGATTGCTATCAAATTGCCGGCGAATGCGGAAGTGATTTCCAACCAGGATGGAATTCTTGGTGGCATCAAGCTGTGGGAGCGCAATCTGGATGAGATGTGGAAGTGAGCGATGAGTCTTACATCGAATAAAGTTGTTAGCGGGAATAATCTACCTTCCCTGCCTTATGATTCATGGAAAGATACGCTGGCTACCCTGCACATGTGGACGCAGGTAGTCGGCAAGATTCGTCTGGCGCTCACTCCGCTGGTGAACCATTGGTGGAATGTTCCTTTCTATGTTACCGCTCGTGGACTGACAACCTCACCCATGCCTTATGGCGACCGCACACTGGAGATTGCCTTCGACTTCATCGAGCATAAGCTGCTGGTCGAAACCAGCGACGGCCGCGTGGTTACGCTCGATCTGAAGCCGGAGAGCGTTGCGCGCTTCTACCAGGCCGTCATGTCGACATTGTCCGAGCTGCACATGCCGGTGAAGATCTGGACTATGCCGTGCGAGCTTCCGAAGCCCATTCCTTTCGAGAAAGACGACGAGCACGCGTCTTATGATGCCGTCGCGGTACACAAGTTTTGGCAGATTCTGGTCTGGGCAGATTCAGTGATGAAGCAATTCCGGGCGGGTTTCATCGGCAAATTCAGCCCGGTGCATTTCTTCTGGGGAAGCTTCGATCTGGCGGTCACGCGCTTCTCCGGGAGGCCCGCGCCTCCGCGCCCGGGCGCCGACTCGGTCACGCGCGAGGCCTACTCGCACGAGGTCAGCAGCGTGGGATTCTGGCCGGGCGGCGGAGACATCAAGGGCCCGGCGTTCTATTCGTACGCGTCGCCGGAGCCGGAGGGATTTTCCAGCGCGAAAGTGAAACCGCGGGCTGCCTTCTATCATCCGGATATGAAGGAATTTCTGCTGATGTATGAAGACATTCGCGGCGCCGAGTCTCCCGAGCGGCTGCTGCTGGACTTCTGTCAAACTACTTATGACGCGGCAGCGACACTCGGCCATTGGGATCGCGCTGCCCTGGAACGTGGAGGCGGACGTGGCGCAACAGTGTAGTCATCTTAAGACCATCAAAGTTACCGAGACCAAGACTCACGTCTGTCCGGAGTGCGTCGAGATGGGCGATACCTGGGTCCATCTGCGGCTTTGCCTGGAATGCGGTCACGTCGGCTGCTGCGACTCGTCGAAAAACAAGCACGCCACCAAGCACTTCCACGGAGTTCACCATCCTTTAATCCGCTCTATTGAGCCGGGGGAGACATGGGTGTGGTGCTATGTCGATCAGCTCTATCCCGAAGAACTATCCGAATAGATAGTTGGTAGTCAGCCCATATTTCCCGAATCGACACAAGGCTGGCATGTAGCCGGCCACGATAGCTCTCGCTGATTTTCTGATTGCACTACTCTGGTTTCGGGTGTAGGTTGCGGGTGTTATGGTCCGCACCACCGCTTGTACGCTAGTCTTGCTGGCGGGGTTCACGGTTGCGTTTGCTCCGCCCTGCCACGCCGGCGATAAGAAGCCTTCCGACACAATGAGCTCGCTACGTAGACAGCAGGCTCTGAAGATGCTGCAGGATATCCATGACAAGGTAGCCAAAGAGTATTACGACTCTTCCTATCATGGTGTCGACTTTGAAGCGAGATACAAGGAAGCGGTCCAGAAAGTGCAAAAGGCGGACAGCGTCAGCGATGCTATGGGAGTGATTGCATGGTTTCTGGATGGCTTGAATGATACCCATACCTTTTTCGTTCCGCCGCCGCGGCCTTTTCTGGTGCAGGATGGCTGGGAGGCGGGGTTTGTCGGTGACAACTGTTTCGTAGTTGCGATAAAGACTGGTTCGGATGCCGCCGCAAAGGGTCTGAAGCGAGGAGATCAAATCCTTGCCATCGAAGGTTTCCGTCCTACGCGTGCTACTTGGTGGAAGATGGAGTATGCCTTCCATCTGCTGGCGCCGCGGTCGGGTATGAAGCTGGTCGTGGTTAGCCCCGGGGCTCAGCCGCGAGAGCTCACGGTGATGTCGCAAGTACATGAACTACCGAAGACCTACAACTTCGGTAACGGCTTCGACGCTTGGGGGGTCATTCGGCAGATAGAGAATGACGAAGAGCGCAGCCGCCCTCGCACGGTCGAGCAAGGTGACGTATTGATCTGGAAGCTGCCGGAGTTCTTGGTCAGTGATGCGCAAATCGATAGCTTCCTGCACCGGGCGAACGACCACAAAGCCGTGATTATCGATCTACGGGGCAATCCCGGCGGTGCGGAAGAGAATCTCTCGCGCCTGCTCGGCGGCATGTTCGATCACGAAGTCAAGGTCGGTGATCGCACCGAAAGGAAGGAAAGCAAGCCCTTCGTCGCCAAGTCTCGAGGCGCGCACGCATATTCCGGAAAACTGGTAGTGCTGATCGATAGCCGCTCGGCCTCCGCGGCCGAGTTGTTTGCGCGCGTCGTGCAACTGGAGAAGCGCGGCACCGTGATTGGAGACCGCTCTGCCGGTGCGGTAATGGAGGCCCGTGAGTTTGCGTTCAATCAAGGTGCGTTGCTTGGAACCGACCTGCCCTATGGGGTTGAAGTCACGATCGCCGACCTGAAGATGACGGACGGCAAGAGTCTGGAACACGGCGGGGTTGTTCCCGATGAGCTACTGCTTCCGGATCCCGAGGAACTGGCCGTGGGCGCCGATCCGCAGCTGGCTCGAGCGTTGCAAATCGTTGGAGTTCCAATGTCGTCAGCAGCGGCGGGACAGTTGTTTCCGGTTCGATGGTGACGGTGTGCGGACTGCCTACTTTGCCCTGACGCACCCGGCCCTCGCAGGCATCTAATGTCTGTTGCCGGCCTCGGCGAGGAATCATTCATGACCATCGATGTGAAAGAGCAGGAGCACGTGTCTCCACTGGCGGGCAAGCCCGCGCCCAAAGAGTTGCTGGTGGATTTGGCGAAGCTGGAGCGCGCGTATTACGAGACGCGGCCGGACGTGGGCGACCCCAATCAACTGGTCGCCTTCGGCACCAGCGGGCATCGCGGCTCGTCGCTGAAGGGGACATTCAACGAGGCGCACATTCTCGCCATCACACAGGCCATCTGCGAGTATCGCCGCGCGCGGGGCGTCGACGGGCCGCTATACATGGGCAAGGACACGCACGCGCTGTCCGGCCCAGCGCAGCGCAGCGCGCTGGAGGTTTTGGCCGCTAATGGCGTCGAGGTGTTCATACAGCGCGACGACGGCTACACCCCTACGCCGGTCATCTCGCACGCGATCCTCATCTACAATCGCGGTCGCAAGGAGCACCTGGCGGACGGCATCGTCATCACGCCGTCGCACAATCCTCCGGAGGACGGCGGCTTCAAGTACAACCCGACCAATGGTGGCCCCGCGGATACGGATGTCACCGGCTGGATTCAGAACCGCGCCAACGACCTGCTGCGCGCCAACAACGACGGCGTGAAGCGTGTCTCGCCGGAGGCGGCGATGAAGGCGGCCACGACGCATCAGCACGATTTCGTGGCTCCATACGTTACCGACCTGAGGAACGTCGTCGATATCGACGCGATCCGATCGGCCAAACTGAAGCTGGGAGTCGATCCGCTGGGCGGCGCGTCGCTGCCCTACTGGGAGCCGATCAATGCTGAGTACGGCCTGAATGTCGACATCGTCAACAAGAAGGTCGATCCGACATTCTCGTTCATGAGCGTCGATCACGACGGCAAGATTCGCATGGACTGCTCCAGTCCGTATGCGATGGCCAGCCTGGTTGGGCTGAAGGACCGCTATCAGGTGGCGTTCGGCAATGACACGGATTCCGACCGGCATGGCATCGTCACGCCGTCAGCCGGGCTGCTGAATCCCAATCACTACTTGGCGGTGGCGATCCAGTATCTGCTTGGCCATCGCGACCAGTGGCAGCGGAACGCGGTGGTCGGCAAGACGCTCGTCTCGAGCAGCATGATCGATCGCGTAGTGAAGAAGCTGGGCCGCACATTGTGGGAGGTCCCGGTTGGCTTCAAATGGTTTGCGCCGGGACTGTTCGACGGCGCGTGCTGTTTTGGCGGCGAAGAGAGTGCAGGGGCGAGCTTTTTGAGGCGCGATGGCACGGTGTGGACAACGGATAAAGACGGCATCATCATGGACCTGCTGGCGGCGGAGATCACGGCGCGCACCGGCAAAGATCCCGGCGAGCACTTCCGCGAGTTGACCGGCGAGTTCGGCATGCCATACTACACGCGCATCGACGCACCGGCCGCGCCCGAGCAGAAGGCGAAGCTGGGCAAGTTGTCGCCCGAAGCGGTGAAGGAGTCTGAATTGGCGGGCGAGCCGATCGTTGCCAAGCTGACGCGCGCGCCGGGGAACGATGCGGCGATTGGCGGGCTGAAGGTCGTCAGCGTGAACGGTTGGTTCGCGGCTCGGCCCTCGGGGACCGAGAATATCTATAAGATTTATGCTGAGAGCTTCAAGAGCGAGTCTCACTTGGAAGCGATTGTGAGTGAAGCGCAGCAGATCGTGAACAATGCCCTACAGTGACGCGAGAGCGGAACGCAGCCTAAAGGCTTGCTCCACCCCATGGAAATGACCTTACAGCCGGCAGCAACAACCAAACAGTGGGACAAGCGGGTCGCGCGAGCGGCCGATCTGGCGGAGCGCTTCGCCTTCGCGCGCGAAGTGCTTACGTTCTATGGCGAAGTCTTGAAGCTGCAGAAGAAGATCTTTCAGGAGATCCCTGCGGGAGCTCCCGCCGCGACCGGCGATGAGCCGGTTCGCATGCGCCTGAACCTTGCAGATGCTCATCGACATCTGCCTGCGCTGATAGCGCTGGTGGAGGAGCGTGGCCCGGAGAAATTGGCGGAAGACGCTAGGGCGGTTCGTGCCACGTCGCCTGAAGAGCAGCAACAGATGCTACGGAAGTATGTTGCCGGCGAGCCGTTGGCGCAGCCGTTTTTTGCTCGCGCGCTCCTTCAACCTTTTGCCGAGCGGGTCGCTCTGGACTGCATCCGACCGACCCCTGAGACCGTTAAGGTTTGTCCGATATGCGGTAGCCGCCCGCAGGCAGCTGTGCTGCACCCGGAAGGCGATGGCGGCAAGCGCTTCCTGCTGTGTTCCCTGTGTCTGGCAGAGTGGGAGTTCCGTCGGATTCTGTGTCCGGTTTGCGGGGAAGAGGATTACAAGAAGCTGCCGCGCTACTCTGCCGAGGAGCACGATTCGGTGCGCGTCGAGGCGTGCGACACCTGCCATTTCTATCTCAAGTCGATCGACATGACGATCGACGGGCTGGCGGTGCCGATGGTCGATGAAGTGGCGAGCGTACCGCTCGACTTGTGGGCGGCCGAGCACGGATATAAGAAGGCCGAGCCGAACCTGATGGGATTCTGAGCGCTTGCTGGATCCCTGAGCTGGCGCGGTGGAGTACGCCTTCAGAATTGCAGTCGCATCATCGTCGCATCTGTGTCATCCCGAGCGGAGTGGAGGGATGACAAACCCGTCGTGGCGCCGGCTGAAGCCGGCTCTGGAACAAAATCAAACGGCTTAGACGCCGGCCTGAAGGCAAGCTCTACCCGAAACCATATTGCGATGAGTTTTTCGCAGCCTGTAAAGTCGTTCCCTGACACTTGTGGTCCCAACGCCGAGATTTTGGGCAATCTGTGAAGGCGTCCGCAATCTGTTACCTTTTCCCAGTAACATGCCCTCACCCCAGACTCCGCGGCATCCGGTCCGTGTTCTGCTGAAGCAGACTCCCTTGTACAGTGCGATCAAGCAGCTGGGACATTATCCGGATTACTGGTGGTGGAGGCTGCGCGGGCAGCCGCGACGCATTCCGCACATCGTAAAGCAGCGCACGGTGCTGCAGTATGCGCGGCAGTTCGGGTTGACCACGCTGATCGAAACCGGCACGTATTACGGCGAGATGATCGCCGCGGTCGCGCCCAAGTTCCGCCGCATTTATTCCATCGAAATTGACTCGGCCCTGGTCAAGCTGGCGCAAGAGCGCTTTCGGCGGCTCTCGCATGCCACGATCCTCGAAGGCGACAGTCAAAGCGTCGTGCCGTGGTTGTTGCCCCAGCTGAACGAAGCCTGCCTGTGGTGGCTGGACGCCGGTTATTGTGGATGGGCGGGTGAGACCGGCAATGCGGGGCGATTAGGTACTGAGATGGAAGCGGTGCTTGCCGATCGCGACCATCAGCACGTGATCCTGATGGACGATGCGGACGGCGTGCAGGGTCTGGCGGAGTTGATTGCGTCGATCGAATCGAAATACCCCGAGCGGCGGGTCGAAGTCGCGCAGAACATCATCCGCATCACGACGCGAACGAATTAGACGTAACTCGAAGCCGCTTTATCGCGCTACCTTTACGGCCACGGGCGGCGCCAGCGTGGCGCGGCGCAGCCAGAGCAGACCGCCGAAGATAACCAGCCCGATCGCAATGACCTGGGTCCCGGTCATGAAGCCGAGGAAGTTGTTGCCTCGTCCGGGATCGCCGCGATAGAACTCGATGAAGTAGCGGCCGATGCCGTAAATGATCATGTAGGTGCCGATAATCTCGCCTTCGAACTTCTTGCGCCGGCTCAGCCACACCAGAAATGCGGCGTTGCACAGCTCCAGCACCATCTCGTAGAGCTGCGTGGGGTGGAGCGGAACGCCCAACGGCGTGCCCACGATTTCGTTGGCCAGCGGATTGTGGAAGGTCACCGCCCAGGGCAAGTGCGTCTCGCGGCCATAGCAGCAGCCGGCGGCAAAGCATCCAACGCGCCCAAAGGCGTGCCCCAGAGCCAGGCCCGGCGCGAAGACATCGCAGGTGCGCAGCACCGGCAGATTGTTCCGGCGCATGTACCAGATGCACATTATCAGCGCCAGCACTACGCCGCCCGACCACACACCTCCTGCTTGCAGCGTGGCCAGCGAGAATGGGTGCGAGCGGAATTCCGGATCGGTGACGAACAGCAGAAGCTTAGCGCCGATGATGCCGGAGAGAATGGCGATGATGCCGAGGTTCCAGAGCTTGTCGGGATCGAGGCCTTGCTCGCGACCGAGTTTGACGATGAGCAGCAGGCCGAAGATCAGGCCCAGCGCCGCCATAAAGCCGTAGGTCGGCAGATTGAAACTGCCCAGATGAAATAAACGGGGAAACACGCTTCTATTTTAGATGCAAATCGGGCGGGCGGGCTTCAGACGAGCAGTTAGGACTTAGCATTTGGCACTTAGCCAAAGCTCATGCTCCGGACATAATTGCCGTAAAGACGAACTTGCTTGAGGCGAAGCACGAAGGAGAACTGAATCGGCCTCAGCTAAATGCTAAGTGCCAAGGGCTGGAAAAAAACCGACCCGCGGGGCCGTGATTGGTGGGCCGTCAATGAACCCGTCCTATACGGTGGGAACCCGCCGCAGCTCTTTAGGCATCTCCGCATGGCGGAGCACTGCACACCGAACCGTATACGAGTCGAGTTCCCTGTTCATTGAGCATTGGTTCAAAAAACGGTTACCACCAACACCAACTTTGCAGGCCGGTTTCCTGATGAGATGCTATGAAAAAGGCAAGTAGATGACAAGAGCTCAAGCGCAAATAGTTGGTATCTGACATGCCAGCAGCATCGGGATTAGAGGCGCTTTCGTGGGTATCGGCGCTCTGCGGCTCGCGTCGTCTTCCCACGTGACCCGGGGCGCAAGCCCCGGGTCACCACCGAAAAAATCTCGAGCCGCGAAGCGGCGACATAAGTTCGACGGCAACCAGGTTCCCACGACCCGTCGAAACCAAGTAAAATAAACATAGCCTTTCAGAAGGGGTGGGAATCTCCGAAGCAGACGATTCATCTAAGTTGCTAGCTGCTGAATTATGCCAGTTCCAGTTTCTCAGATGTGGACGGTCGCGACGTACGTCCTCAAGCAGCGCCTCCGCGGGCGTAAGCGCTACCCGCTCGTACTGATGCTGGAGCCGCTATTCCGCTGCAACCTGGCGTGCGCCGGCTGCGGCAAGATTCAGTATCCCGCGCACGTGCTCAAGCAGAACCTCACGCCTGACGAGTGCTTCCGCGCGGTCGACGAATGCGGCGCCCCCATGGTCTCCATCCCCGGCGGTGAGCCGCTCATGCATCCCGAGATCGACCGCATCGTAGAGGGGCTGGTGGCGCGCAAGAAGTACATCTACCTTTGCACCAATGCGCTGCTGCTCAAAGAAAAGCTCGACCTGTTTCAGCCCAGCAAGTATCTGACGTTCTCCGTGCACATGGATGGCGAGCGCGAGAACCACGACTTCTCGGTGTGCCGCGAAGGCGGATACGATGCCGCGCTCGACGGCATGCGCGAGGCGCTGCGCCGCGGCTTCCGCGTCACCACGAACACTACGCTGTTCGACGGCGCCGATCCGGTCAGCGTCCGCCGCTTCTTTGACGAGATGATGGAGCTCGGGGTCGAGGGCATGATGCTCTCGCCCGGCTACTCGTATGACAAAGCGCCCGACCAGAAGCATTTCCTGGGACGCGCGCGCACCCGCCGACTCTTCCGCACGATCCTGGCAAACCGTAAGAAGAACTGGGTCTTTAACCAATCGCCGCTGTTCCTCGAATTCCTGATGGGCAAGCGCGACTATCCCTGCACCGCCTGGGGCATGCCGACCTTCAATCTCTTCGGCTGGCAGAAGCCCTGCTACCTGCTGCAGGATGGCTACGCCGATACGTTCGACGAGCTGATGCGCGAGACCGAATGGCATCGCTATGGCACCGAGAGCGGCAATCCCAAGTGCGCGAATTGCATGGTGCACAGCGGCTATGAAGCGTCAGCTGTGAACGACACGTTCGGCTCGCTGAAGGGGTTTCTGGGGACCGTGCGCGCGACCTTCTCGGCGAGGTACCGGGACGACGAAGCGCTTGCCATGCTGCACGAAGACACCAAGCCCGTCCACGCTCATAATCCGCTGGTGCAAATCGGCGAACAGCACTGATCGCCTTTCGTCAGCAGCAGCGGGATACCGGCATCGCCTCGGCCGGATGCGTCCTCTCGAAATGAGACAGTATGTCGTCGCCTAAGAGGGGCGCAAACTCATCGCGTTCCGCACAACACTGGACGCCTTCGAACTCCAGAGGATCGAGAACCACGTTCAGGTTGTTGCTGGGTGCGTCGTCCTGCAAGCCGGTGGGATATGCAGGCAGCAGAACACTAGAATGCTTCTTCTTCCCCTCGTGAGTGTAATCACAGCGAATCCAGACGCGGTCGGGCCGCACCTTGGAGATGGTGAATCTGCGCCCGGCATCACTGACGTTTTCCAGGTAGCCGTGAAGCGTGCTCACCGTCATCACCGTGACGCTCTGCCGCCGTGCCGTTAACCTTTGCATGACCACCCCCGTAGAGCTGCGGAGTGAGAGTTGGTGCTCCCCATATCTCGATGCACAAATTATAAACCCGTCGCCCGTGTGCCATTCCATGTGAGTTGTCGCTCGCCGGGAATCCCGCGAAACGCCGGACTCGCATCATTCGCAGCCCCCTTGCTTCGACCAAAGCAGCTCTCCTGCTAATTCATAATCCCTTAACCTGTCCGTAACCTCCTGCACCATCCCATAGCAAGCCGGAAGTTGCGGCAGCGCGATCGCCGCTCGCAATCGACAACTCTGTTCCCCCACGAACCCCAAGGCACACACTTCTGAGGACCGCCATGGCTGACGTACTTTCTTTCCCCAAGACCTTCCAGGAAATGGACGACGCGAAACCCTCGAAGCTGCACTACAAAATCATGTTCATTTCCGGCATGGGCTTCTTCACCGACGCTTACGACCTGTTCATCATCGGCGTGGTGATGACCATGCTGAAGCCGTTGTGGCACGTCGGCAAAATAGAAGAGGCACTGGCGGAATCGACCGCGCTCATCGCTTCAGCTCTGGGCGCGCTGCTGTTCGGTCGCATAGCCGACATGCTCGGCCGCAAGCGCATCTACGGGGTCGAGGTGCTGGTGCTGGCTGCCGGCGCAATCGGCTGCGCCTTGTCGCCCAACATCTGGTGGCTCATCGGACTCCGCTTCATACTCGGCGTTGGCATTGGTGGCGATTATCCCGTCTCCGCCACCATCATGAGCGAGTACGCGGGCAAGTCGACGCGCGGCATGATGGTTACGCTGGTATTCGCCATGCAGGCTGCGGGCTTGATTGTCGGCCCGCTGTTTGCCTCCGCTTTGCTGGCCACGCATGTTCCCACGCACATCGCCTGGCGTCTGCTCGTAGCTTTCGGTGCGCTGCCCGCGCTGGCCGTCTACAGCGCACGCCGCCACCTGAAAGAAACGCCACGCTTTCTGCACGCCGCCGGTCACGAAGAAGATGAAAACGGAAAGGTCGTCAAGGCCAAGCACTATAACGAAAGCGAACATTCCGTTTCCTTCTGGGATGGCTTCCATCGCCTGGTGAACGACAACAAGCTGCTCAGCCGGCTCATTGGCGCCAGCGCCGCGTGGTTCCTCATGGACTTCGCCTACTACGGCAACACCGTCTCCAGCCCGCTGGTCCTGCAATCGCTCGGTGCGCACCACGCGCTGCTGCAAAAGACGCTCACCCAGTTGCTCATCTTCGTGATCTTCGCCGCGCCCGGATACGCTGTGGCCGCACTCACCATGGACAAGCTCGGGCGCAAGACGATTCAGGTGCTCGGCTTCGTGATGATGGCGCTGGCGTTCGCCGTGATGGCGTTCATCCCCAACCTCGAGAAGCAGGCGATCCCGTTCGTCATCATCTACGGCATCAGCTTCTTCTTCACCGAATTCGGGCCGAACGCCACGACCTTCGTCTATCCCTCGGAGATCTTCCCCGTGCGGGTGCGCACGACGGGACACGGCGTCGCGGCAGCCATGGGTAAGTTGGGAGGATTCGTCGGGGTCTTCACCTTTCCGTTCCTGATGAACTGGCACGGGCTGCTCGCCGCCGAATCAGCAGCCGCCATCGTCAGCGCGCTGGGCGCGGTGACGACGATATTCCTTCTGCCCGAAACGAAAGGGAAGAGCCTGGAAGAACTCTCAACCGAGGCGGAAACGCCGGCAGAACGCATAGCAGCGTAGCGGCTATCACCCGACCAGCGGATTTCGAACTTTGAGTGCGGGAAAGCGGGAGAAATCTCGATCTGCGGTCCATAGCTCTGTAATTTCGTAGTCGAGGCACAGCGACGCAATTCTTGCATCGTGAACTTGAGGACCTGAAGTCCTTGCCGATCGAAGCGCCCCTTTAAGGTGCTGCCAATACTCCTGGGTTTGGGATAGCAGTACGAGGTTCGGCGATTCCACCCAGGCATCGACTTGATCGATAGCGGCGGTCAAAGAGGTGGAAGGTGCGTAGATGCGGGGGTGAGTGACAATGGCCAGGAACTCGTGCACGCACGGCCAAGGGATCGCCCACAAGTCACGCCCTTCCGCCAGTTTTAGGACGCAAGCGTAGGCAGGTTCATGCCAGGGGGAATCTTCGCGGTGAGCGTATACCAGGATATTGGTGTCAAGCGCGATCATGCGCCTCGACCTTCATAGCTCAGATCTCGGATCTGTTCCCAGGACGCCCCGGCGACCGCAGGTTGCAACCCTCGACCCTTGAAGGTGGCCTTACGAAGCCGGAACCCCGTCCGTACTTTTCGGTCAGCAAGAGCGCGCCGGAGACCCTGTTCAACCAGCGCCTTCAACGTGGTGTTTTCACGATCTGCGACTCGCCGAGCTTCTTGAAATAAGCCATCGGGAATCTCTATGGTTGTCTTCATATGGGTAACCATACCATATACTACGGCTGGATGTCTGCCTATAGACCCTCGCCATCATTGGCTCACTTTGACTAATATGCCTGCATGCATTCCTGGTCGCTGGCCGCCTCCTCGGCGGCAGTTTTGTTGCTGATACCCCCGCTGCTTCTGGGTTTTGCCGGAGACTGGTTCATTCGCACGGTCCATCGTCTGCCTAGGATTGCGCGGCTGGCGATTCCTGCGTTGAGCGCATTGCCGTACTTTCTTGCCACGTATTCCACGCCGTACTTTCGCTGGTCGTTCGTGCTCGATTACGCCGCAGTACCCGTCGCGCTGGTGTTGCTGCTGTGGCATGCGTCGCGGAACGATCCTGAGCAACGCGGCGACTGGCGCGACTTCGTTGTGCTGGGGGTGCTGGGAGTTGTCGTCGAATTCCACTGGCTTGAGCCGATCTGGCCGGCACAGCTTCGCGCGCTCAATCGCCTGCTGCTGCTCGACACCGGCCTCTACGGATTTCTTGTCATCCGTCAGCTCAGCGGCGTTGGTTTCAACTTCATCCCGCGCTTACGCGACTTCAAGATCGGACTGCGTGAGCTCTGCTTCTACGCGCCCATTGCGATTCCGCTGGGACTCGGCCTCGGATTTCTGCACTGGCACGCGATGCTGCCCTCGGTGGGAAAATTCCTGCTCTCGTGGATTTCGATCTTCGCCTTCATCGCCATCCTGGAAGAAACCTACTTTCGGGGATGGCTGCAGAACCTGCTGGAGCGCCGCATTGGCCGTGCTTGGTCGCTCATCGTGACCGCGGCGCTGTTCGGCCTCTCGCACTTCAACAAAGGCGCCACCCACTTCAACTGGCGCTATGTGCTGCTGGCAATATTCGCGGGAATTTTCTATGGTCGCGCCTGGCGCGAGGAGCGCCGGCTGATGGCATCGGCCATCACGCACGCTTCGGTCGATACCATCTGGGCGATATGGTTCCGCTGATCGCGGTTTATTCCAAACAGACCAGGACCTGGTTGAGCCGTACGGCGTCGCCGGCCGCAACTTCGACCGATTTGACCGTACCCGACGAGTGGGCCGAGATCTTGATTTCCATCTTCATGGCTTCCATCAGCAGCAGCAGTTGGTTCACCTTCACGTCCTGCCCGGAACGGATCTGCAGGCGCGTGATGACTCCGGCGAGCGGGCTGCGGACGATCTTGGTCTCATCGAGATCGGACGACGCGCCGATGCCGGCGGAGGGCAATACCGTCGACTGTACCAGCGGCAGCGCCGCCGAATACTCCAGCGATGCGGGCTCGCCGTCTTCCACCTCGACGTCGTAGCTCTTGCCGTTAATGGCGATTTTCAGTTTCAAGATCTGCTCTTTGCGCGCGTCGTGCAGCTAGTGGCCGCGCTGCACCAGGTTGTGCGAGGTCTGCAACTCCGCACGTCCCTCGTCGGTCCAGGTGCGCCGCCCGTCGTCGTTGCGCGAGTGCAGCTTCACAGAGACGATGCGCACCTTCCTGCCCAGATACACAGCGGCAGCTTCCTCGATCACGGCCATGATCTCGGCCGTGATCCCTTCGCCGTCATGTCGTGCGTCATTCATAAGGCGTTCGCTCACAGCGGAGTCAGCCCGTGTTTCTTGGGCGGGCGGAATTCGCGTTTGGTGTGCAGCGCCTCCAGCGCGTGCGCCAGATATCGCCGCGTCTGCGCCGGCTCGATGACGTCATCCACCAGACGGCGTCCGGCCGCGACAAACGGATTCGAAAACGTATTTCGGTACAGCTCGATCAGTTCCTGCCGCTTGGCCTGCGGATCGGCGGCAGCATCGATTTCGTGTCGAAAGACGATCTCCGCCGCGCCTTCCGCGCCCATCACCGCGATCTCCGCGCCCGGCCACGCCACCACGCGATCGGCGCCGAGGTCCTTACAGCACATCGCGATGTACGCGCCGCCGTACGCCTTGCGCAGCACCACTGTCAGCTTGGGCACGGTCGCCGCCGAATACGCGAACAGAATCTTCGCGCCATGGCGAATGATGCCGCCGTATTCCTGATCGACGCCGGGCAGGAACCCGGGGCAGTCGACGAACGTCAACAGCGGAATGTTGAACGCATTGCAGAAGCGAACGAAAAACGCGACCTTATCCGACGCGTTGATGTCGAGCACCCCCGCCAGCGCCGCCGGCTGGTTAGCAACCACGCCCACGGTTCGGCCCTGCAGCCGCGCGAAACCGATGACCACGTTCGGTGCGAAGCCCGGCTGGATTTCGAACAGGTCGCGGTTGTCGACGATGTGATGAATCACGTCGCGCACGTCGTAGCTGAGCTTCGGCTCCGCCGGAATAACGTGGTTCAAATCGGGGTCGTCCTCCAGGCTGCTTTCATGCGGCAGGCGCGGCGGATCTTCCTGGTTGTTGGAGGGCAGGAAACTCAGCAGCCGCCGGCACAACAGCAGCGCGTTCTCATCGTCTTCGGCGATGAGGTGCACCACGCCGGAGCGGTTCATCTGCGCCGCTGGACCGCCGAGCGCATCGGCCGTAACCACCTCGCCCGTAACCTGCTTGATGACCTGCGGGCCGGTAATGAACATTTGCCCGCGCCGCGTCTGGATGATGAAGTCGGTGAGCGCGGGACTGTATGCCGCGCCGCCCGCGCAGGGGCCGCAGATAATCGAGATCTGCGGGACCGTGCCCGACAGCATGACGTTACTGTAGAAAACCTTCGCGTAGCCGGCCAGGCTTTCGATGCCTTCCTGCACCCGCGCACCGCCGGAATCATTGATAAAGATGAACGGGCTGCCGGTCTTCAACGCCAGTTGCATCATGTCGACAATTTTGTCGCAGTGGACCTCGCCCGCTGTACCGCCAATGACGGTGAAGTCCTGGCTGGCGAGATGGACGGTGCGGCCGTCGACGGTCGCGCATCCCGTGACTACGCCGTCGGCGGGGACTTCCTTGCCCGCCATGCCGAACAGCGTGGCGCGGTGTTTGGCGAAGACGCCAATCTCCTGAAAGCTCTCGGAGTCGACGAGCTGCGCGATGCGCTCGCGCGCGGTGAGCTTGCCCGACTTGTGTTGTTTGGCGATGCGCTCTGCGCCGCCGCCTTGTTCAAGCGTGGCGCGCTTTTCGCGCAGATTGTCGAGTTGAGTTTCGACCACGTCGCGTGCGGGTTGCACTGCATCGGTTGCCATATGCCCTACCAGATCGGGAGCGACCTTTGAGGGATCATCGCACCCTTGTGACCACGGCGCTAGGAGCCGCGTCACCCTTACATGTAATATCCGCCGTTAATGTTCAGTTCCTGGCCGGTGATGTAGTCGCCCTCCGCCGCCAGGAATGCGGCTGCCTTGGCGATCTCCTCCGGCGTGGCGAAACGTCCGAGGGGAATCTTGGCCTTGATCTGCGCCGCAATCTCTTCCGGAATCGCGTCCACCATTTCCGTCGAGGTGAAGCCGGGCGCGATGGCGTTCGCGGTCACATTGAACTTCGCCATCTCCAGCGCCAGCGTCTTGGTAAATGCGATGATGCCGCCCTTGCTGGCGGAATAGTTCGCCTGACCGAACGCGCCCATCTGGCCGACCACTGAGCTGATGTTAATGATGCGCCCGTAGCGCTGGTTGATCATCGCCGGCACCGCAGCACTGGTGCAGTAAAACGTGCCATTCAGGTTGACGTTGATGACTGAGGACCAGTCATCGTCGGTCATCTTGCGCATGGACCGGTCACGGGTGATTCCGGCGTTGTTCACCAGAATGTCGAGCCGGTTCCACTTGTCGAGGACTTCCTTGACGATGCGCGCCGCTTCGCCTTTCTTAGCCACGTCGCCCTTCACCAGCAGGCACTCGACGCCGAGCGCGGTGATGTCCGCCGCCGCACTCTCCGCCTGCTTGTCGTCGGTGCGGAAGTTCAGCGCGACGTGCGCGCCGCGCCGCGCCATCTCGACCGCGATCGCGCGTCCGATACCGCGTGAGGAGCCCGTCACCAGCGCGACACGTCCCGCCAGCGAAGTTGCGTAGTTTCCGTTGCCATTCACATTTGCAGCCGTTGCCATTGCAACACTCCTCTTATCTTCGTTAACGCTTACCACTGCGGGATCGACCCGCATGACCACGTAGCCGCCCACTGCCCCCGCACCAAAGCCGGGCGCGAAGACCCGCATCGGGCGGTCGATCCGGCCTTCCCGCACCGCATCGTGAACGGCCATCAGAATACTCGCCGACGAGGTATTGCCGACGCGCTCGATGTTAAAAAAAATCTTCTCCCCCGGAATGCCCGCGGCCTCGGATAGGGAGAGCACCATGTTCTTGTTCGCCTGGTGCGGCACTACGAGGTCGATTTCGTCCACCAGCGCTGCGCCGCTGCCGTTGGTCGACGGCAGCTGCCCCAGTTCGCCCATCATCTGCTTCAGATAACGCGTGACCAGGTTCTTCACTTCCGGTCCATAGACGGTGATGTTGTTGTCGAACTCGGGATTGGGCCAGATGATGGAATTCACTTCCGCCCACGGGCCGCTGGCGTAGGTCTGGAAGATCTCGATGTCGGACGCTTCGCCTTCCGCTGCGGGCGCGATGACCACGGCCGCGGCCCCGTCGCCGAAGATCATGCGCGAGGTGCGTACGGTGCCGATTTTGTCGGAGAATTTCTCCGCGCACACCAGCAGCACCGGGCGCTCGACTTCCTGCAACAGACGGACAGCTTCGCCGATGCCGTAGGACATGCCGGCACAGGCGGCGACGATGTCACTGGAGTTGTGGGTCTGCATCAGGCCCAGTTCGCCGGAGAGCCAGGTCGCAACCGACGGAATCAGCTTACTGCTGGTGCAACTGCAGAAAAGCACCGCCCCGATTTCGGAGGGTTTTCTCTTCGATTTCACGAGCGCTTTCTTGGCTACCAGAAGCGCCATCTCTTCCAACACCATCTCGGTGTAGCAGCGCGACTCAATCCCGGTCTTGGCGGAGATTTCCGCCGCCGACATACGCGACCAGCAGTAAGCGTGATTGCGAATGAGATCGGCATTGGTGCACTGCACCTCGCCCTCGTAGGCCGTAATCGCCTCGATGCGCGGCAACACCTTGAAGCGCTCATTGACCCGCACCGGCGGATACGGCTTGACCGGCTCGCTCAGCGCCAGCGTCTCCGAGTCCGAAGGACGCCGCGGTAGCTGCCGGACGCGCGGTCCGGAACCATCATCGCTCTTCACCCGCTGAATAAACCGGAAGACGTCCTGGTTGCGGGGGTAGAAGCCGACTACGTAATCGTCGTCCTTGAGTTGCGCGATCTCGGTAACGGTACTGGCCGACGGGTCCCAGGGATACTGATTCTGCAGGATCATGCATTGCCGCATCAGGGCTTCGAGCTCCGGCACCGGATGCAGGCAGTTGATGACATCATCGTGTGTGTAAAGCAGGTAGTCGCGGTTGAAGCGCGTCAGTTGCCGCGTGCGGTTCGTGGGGTCGGCCATGGCTTCGGCCACGGTGTAACGAACGGGACGAAGCTCGCCGCCGGAACTCAGGGCATTGCGAAAAACGTGCAGTAAAATGGCGAAGGCGCGGTCCTCAACGTCTTCGTCCCACGCCGGCGGCAATTCGGGAAAGCCGGCCTCGAACACGGTAGCTATCGACGAAGCATCGCGCGGCTTGTACACCGGAAGAAAAACGTCGTCGCGGTTGCGCGGCACATCGCCCCAGCGCACCGGCCGCTTCTCGTACATGGTCAGCGTGTAGCGATTCACCCAGAAACGGTTCAACACCAGGTCGCGACAGAGTTCGTAGCGGCTCCTGTATTCGCCGGCTTGTAGACGGTCGGCGATTTCTCCGTTGGTTGGCGCCTTCTCGCCGAAATCGCGGCGGATCACCGCGGCGAACTGCTTCAGGCTCTTGAAGACGGAGAAGTCCAGCTCCGGAAAGAAATTCCCAGGGAAGACAATCTGGCCGTGACTATTGATGACAAAAGGCTTCAACAGCATGAGTGCCTCACCCTAATTCGCTCGAATGACTTCCGCCGCAACGAGCGGCCATGCTTGTCGACTGTTCGGAGAAGAACCGTGGCACCCCAAACCGACTGCCGCAATCTTATTTTGGGAATGTACGCGGGCCTGTGACGGCAGCCCCCACGAGGTGTGACGCTCATTCATTCTGCCAGTGAGCGGCGTCACATACAAGCAAACAAACTTTCGTGGCATTTCGACAAGCCGGTCCCACGGACGCCTTAGACCCATCGTGCTACGGCCGTTCCTAACGGACACTGGACTTAAGGCTGACTTCAGGCGGCGAATGCCCTCGCCTTCTCGGCACACTGGTGCTGGCGCTCCCTCTGATCGAGTTGGTCCTCGTCACTCGACTCGGCGACTACGGCAAAGCAGTAGTTGCACACCGAGAGGATGACTTCGTCTTCTTTGTAGAAGTATCTGCTATACGCCAAAGGAGGTGTGATCAAGGCTGGCCTCGTTACTTAAAAGTATATAAGCCGGTGAAAGCGAGGTTCAACGAAGGGTGGTTAAATTTCGGTGAAACGTCTCCGGGAGAACTAAGTGAGTAGGACTAGTGGGTTGCCGCGGAAGTATTTTCCCCTTGTAATCCGGGCGCTTTACTTCGATCTTGGGCCGAGCCACTGGTTGATGTGCGGCCACGTCACCTTGGCGGCGCCGCTGCCGGCCATGATCCCAATGTGCCCGCCATTCACCCGGAACACTTCTTTGTCTTTGCTGCTCACTTTCGCCATGATCGGCTCGGACTGGCAGGGCGGCGTGATGTGGTCGGCTTCGGCGATCACGGTGAGCAGGTTCGCGCGAATGTTGTGCAGATCGACGCGCTCCCCGCGAATCATCAGCTCGCCCTTCATCAACTTGTCATGGCGATACAGATCGACAATCAGCTGGCGAAATGCGCCCCCGGCCAGAGGCACGTTGTCCGTGACCCAGGTGTTCATGGCGTGCCACGCTTCGACCACGCGGGCGTCGTCGATGTTGTCCCATAGCTTGAGGTAATTGCTGATGTAGTTCTCGACCGGCTTCAGCGCCTTGGCGCCGTAGTCGATCATCTCGCCCGGCATGTTGCCGAAGGTGCCCAGCACTTTGTCGATATCGAAGTAGCGCTCGTCGACCCAGCGCGCGAACGTCATGCACGGCTTGTTGGAGAAGTCGAGTGGCGCAGTCAGCAGCATCAGGTTGCGCAGCCCGTCATCGGGACGCAGCGCGGAGTAAATCGAGGTAAGGATGGCGCCGATACACCATCCCAGCAGGCTGAACTCGTCCGAGCCGGAGATCGCCTTCATCTTGCGGATGGCGCGCGGCATGTAGTCGAGCGTGTAATCGTCAAACTTCAGGTTCTTGTCTTCCGGCCCCGGGGCGCCCCAATCGAGCAAATAAACGTCATAGCCCTGGTTGATCATGAACTCGACAAAGCTGTGTCCGGGACGCAGGTCAAGGATGTACGGCCGGTTCATCAGTGCGAATACCAGCAGCAGCGGAACGGGATGGCGCTTCTCGGCAGGGAGCACCGGCTCGTAGCGATACAGCTTGGCCTTATTGAGCGCCCACACCAACTCTTTGGGAGTTTGCGCGATCTGCGCCTTGGTCGTCATGACCTTGGTGAGCGTCTGAAAGCGTTGCGTGGCCTGGGTGAACGGGTCGGTGAGCACCGGCGCTTCTGGCATCCTATTTCTTTCCCTTCTTGGCGGTTCTGGAGCGGCCGGCCTTCTTGGCTGCCTGACGCGGCGCCGCGCTCACAGAAGCAGAAGCCGTGGCCGGGCGCGACGGTTGCGCGTGGGCCGTCGGCGCGCCTGCGGCCGGGCGGGATGCCTGCAAGCTGCGCGCCAGCAGCGTATCGATTTTCGCGTCCATATCATCGAGCCGCATCTCGATGTTGGTCATGCGCTCGGCAATGGAGATGATGTCGGCGCGCGTGGGCATGGCCAGTTGCTCCAACGTCTTGAGCATGGCTTTCTCCACGGCTTCGCGGAAGGGCGCGGACGCGGTGAGGTAGGTATCGAGCATCACACCTGTGGCCTGCGAATAAGCTTCGGTGTTCACCATGTCTACCATGGCCTTCGCCCACACGTCGAGATAGGCGTCGCGCATGCCGCGCCACGGCTCCATGGGATCGATAGGCTTGTTGTTCTTGTTTGCTTCGTCTGCCATTCAGTGCCTCTGCGTACGACGATACACCCAGAGGCAGCCGCGAGCCTACCTGCGGAGAGAGAGGTCGCGCCGCGACTGCCTCAATGTAGCATCCGGCATTTGCGACATAGCAACGCAGTCGGCACCCGAGCTCTCGCTAAGTGCCAACTGCTAACTGCAAAGTGCCGTAGTTACGATACGAACGGCGAGGTGGTCGCGTCCAGGATCGACTTCTGGGCCTCGATTACGGTGTGGGTACCGCGCTCGAAGGTGTCAGCGAAGGCGGCAGCCGGCCCGTTGCCGATCTGCTTCTTGGTGGCTTCCCACACGGCCTTATTCTGCTGCGCGGCAAACTCCAGAACCTTCTTCTGCGCTTCCACCGAGCGGCTCACGGTCGTCTTGAAGGCTTCCGTCGCGGTCTCGGCGATCTCGGCATAGGCCTCGGCGCGCTGCTTGGTGATCTTGGCCACGGCTTCGGTCTGCTCGACAGCGATGTCGATGGCGCTCTTCTGGGTCTCAACCGCGGTCTGCACCGCCTGGCCGAAGATGTCGAAGAAGAAAGTCGGGGTGGGCACCGGGAAATAGCTGGCAGCCTTCTTCCAGGCGGCCACGAATTCGGTGGTCTGCTCGGCAACTGTGTCGAGCGAGCTCTTCTGGAGCTCAGCCACGCGGTTGACGGTGTTTACGTAGAAAGGCGCGAAGACGTCATTGACTTCGGACTTGGCGGTAGTAGCGGCGCCGTTGACGCCCTTCTTGCTTGACTTGCTGCTGGTCGGCATGATGTGCTCCTTGCTGGCTTAAGAATCTTTGTTGCGATTTATGCTGCACTGCAACATAAACAAGTTTCGCTCTTGTCGGAGACCCTGTCAAGGGAAAAATGTAGAATTTGGCATCATGGGCGAACTTGAAGGGACACAAGGGCTTAGCGAAACATCGCGGCCTTGGCGAAACGCTGTCCGGGCACGCTTTGCGACGAACCGCTTTGTGTCAGGGCACGACTTCGGTTGTGATAGGCGTTCTCTAAGCTCGCCAGAGCCGACTTTAATCGGCGACACACGTTCCTGCCGCTACCGCGGGATGGGGATAAAGCCGGACCTCAAAGAGGTACAATGCGGCACGGCTGAAGTCGTGCGCTGTTACGGATGCCAATGCCCTATGCGGCTGATCGGCAGTCGCAGTATTCGGAAACCATGAAAAACAAGAACGAGCCCCTGATCATCAAGAAATACGAGAACCGGCGGCTCTACAACACGCTGACCAGCCAGTACATCAACCAGGAGCAGGTGGCGCAACTGGTGCGCGACGGCCGCGACGTGATCGTCATCGACGCGGCCTCCGGCGAGGACATCACCCGTCTGGTGCTGGCGCAGATCGTTCTCGACGACGCCAAACTCCCCGACTCGGTCTTCCCGCTCGACGTGCTTCGCCAGATGATCGTCGCCAGCGGCAAAGTCACGCAGGAAGGCGCGCTGCGCTACATGAAGGCGATGATGGAGATGTATCAGAACGCCTATCGCGCCATGCCCTCCCCGCTCGCGGCGTTCATGCCACCCATGTGGGGACAGGAGAAGGGCACGAACGGCGCGCCACAATTTTCTGGTCCCGCGTACGCCGCTCCTGCGCCGCCCCCCGATCAGGGTTCCGAGGTAGTGGAATTGCGGCGAAGGATTGAAGAACTGGAGGCGGCCTTGTCCCAGCGCAAGCCGGCAAAGAAGGCGCCTAAAAAGAAGTCTCGCCGCAACTCTTGACGCACTGCGGCAAAACTTCTACTCTGTTCTGCGGCACGTTTGCCCAAGCAATTCCTCGAACCACCCTCGAGCGACTGCGCCCCTTGAGCAAGCATCCGATAAACAGGAGCCCCGATGCCGCAATCCCCACATGCTGTGAGCAACACCGCAGCCGAAACCGAACAAGCCACACCCGCAACTCCCGCCACCACCGTTCCTGAGCTAATAGAAAACGCCGCCGACGAGCTTCCCGGCATTCACCCCCGGCGCAAACCCGCCTACGAGAGCGGACTGCGCGATAAGGTGGTCGTCATCACTGGAGCGGGCGCAGGCATCGGGCGCGCCACAGCCATGCGCTTCGCCGAAGAGGGTGCGCGCATCGCCGCCTGGGACGTCTCGGCGAAAGCGGCCACGCAACTCGAGTCAGCCATCCACTGGGCAGGCGGCGAAGGCTGCTTCCGAGAAGTCAACGTCACCAGCGCTGACGACGTGCAGGCCGCGGCGCAGGAAGTGCTCGACCGCTGGCAGCGCATCGATGTGCTCATCAACAATGCCGGCATCGTGCGCGACTCGCAACTGGTGAAGTGGAACGGCAACGGCCCCGAGTCGATGATGTCGGAAGAGAACTGGGACGCGGTCGTCAACGTTAACCTGAAGGGCGTCTTCCTGGCGACCCGCGCGGTGGTGCCGCAGATGATCCGCCAGCGCAGCGGCGTCATTCTTTCCGCCGCGTCGGTAGTGGGCCTGCTGGGCAATTTCGGGCAGACTAATTATGTCGCTTCGAAGGCGGGCGTCATCGGCATGACCCGCACCTGGGCGCGCGAACTGGGGCGCTACAACATTCGCGTGAACGCGGTCGCGCCGGGATTCATCGCCACCGACATGGTGCGCGCGATGCCGGAAAAAGTTTTGCAGTCGATGATCGCGCGCACGCCGCTGGGCCGCGCCGGCACGCCCGAAGATGTCGCCAACACCTATGCGTGGCTGGCGTCCGACCAGGCCAGCTTCATCCACGGCACGGTGATTTCCGTGGATGGCGGCGTGGTGATCGGGACGTAGCATCGAGTCGGTTACATCGTTACGCCCACGGTGGAACGGCTCAGCACCACGCCAGTCGGCACGGTTTTTGTTTCGATAGGGAGTCCGCAGGCGAACGGTCCAGCCGCGCTGCTCTCGGCACGGTTTTTTGTTTCGGTAAGCAGTCCGCTGGCGAACAGTCCAGCTGCGCCGCTCTCGGCCCGGTTTTTGTTTCGATAAAGCAGTCCGCTGGCGAACGGTCCAGCCGCAGGGCGGTGCGATGGGTTTAGCCCGGGGCGAAAATCCCGGGTTAGGCGACCAACTGAATTTGAGCCGCGGCAGCGGCGGCACTCCGAATGGCGGAGCATGAGCCAGGGCACGGTGACGCGGATCGCCAAGAACTTGCGAGCTTGGAGGACATGAGTCAGGGCACGTCTTTAGACGGGCCGACTATTGGCGCTTAACGCCCTTGGGCTTTAGCCCCTGCGCCGCGGCAGCGGCGAAAAGGCTGTCGGCGACGAAAATCAAGAGGAGCTCGCTTCTCGGCTCGACCAAGGCCGTGCCCTGACTCATGTCCCGCCAGACCAGTTCGAGACTTTCTTTTCAGCAGTCCTGAACGCGTGCTCCACCCACGCAACTTCCCTTACAATTCTTCTTCTTCCTGAGAGGTCTCATCATGGACATCAAAACAGTTGGAGTCATCGGTGCGGGCACGATGGGCAACGGTATCGCCCATGTTTTCGCCAAGAGCGGATACTCGGTCGTGCTCGCCGACATCGAGCAGCGCTTCGTCGAGCGCGGCCTCGATACCATCAAGAAAAATCTCGAGCGCGAAGTCTCGAAAGCCAAGCTGACGGCCGAGCAGCGCGATCAGGCCGTCCAGAACATTCGCGGCGTGACCAATCGCAAAGAGCTTGCTCCGTGCGACTTCATCGTCGAAGCCGCCAGCGAGCGCTTTGAAATCAAGGCCGAGCTCTTCCGCGACCTCGACGCGATGTGCCGGCCTGAGGTCATCCTCAGCTCCAACACCTCCTCGATTTCCATTACCAAGCTCGCTGCCGTCACCAAGCGACCCGACAGGATCATCGGCATGCACTTCTTCAATCCCGTGCCGGTGATGAAGCTGGTCGAGGTCATCCGCGGCCTGGCGACCTCCGACGAAACTTATGCGACGGTGAAGGCGCTCGCCGAAAAGCTGGAGAAGACCCCAGTCGAGGTCAACGACGCCCCGGGCTTCGTCTCCAACCGCGTGCTGATGCCTTTGCTGAACGAAGCCATGTACGCGGTGATGGAGGGCGTTGCCGCGCCGGAAGCGGTCGACGAAGTGTTCAAGCTGGGCATGGCGCATCCCATGGGGCCGCTGACGCTGGCGGACTTTATCGGGCTCGACGTCTGCCTCGACATCATGCGCGTGCTGCAGTCCGGGCTCGGCGATCCCAAGTACCGGCCCTGCCCGCTGCTGATCAAGATGGTGGATGCGGGATGGCTGGGGCGTAAATCCGGCCGCGGCTTCTACAAGTATTGACAGGCAGAGCTGGCCTTCAGGCCGGCGTTCCGAGAATTGTGATGAAGTTCAGGCGCTGAGGTGTCCGGCCTCAGCGCCTGAACTATTCTTGCGAGGAAGGCTGCGAGAGGCAGGCCTGAAGGCCTGCTCTACCCTGGCAGCTAGTTCGGCAGCAGCACCGTGTCCACCACGTGAATCACGCCGTTCGATTGGAAGACGTTGGCGATGGTCACCATCGACTTGTCGCCCTTCTCGTCGACCAGCACGATGTGCTTCCCGTCCATCGTGGCCGTGAGGGTCTCGCCCTCGACGGTCTTCAACGTGGCCTTGCCGTCGCCGGCCTTGATCTCCTTAGCCAGGTCAGCAGCGGTGATGCGTCCCGGCACCACGTGATAGGTGAGTACCTTCACCAGCATCTCTTTGTTTTCCGGCTTGAGCAGGTTGTCGACCGTGCCCGCGGGCAGCTTGGCGAAGGCTTCATTTGTGGGGGCGAACACCGTGAAGGGTCCCGGGCTCTCCAGCGTATTCACCAATCCCGCAGCCTTCACTGCGGCCACCAGCGTGGTGTGGTCCTGTGAGTTGACCGCGTTCTCCACGATGTTCTTGGTGGGATACATGGCTGCCCCGCCAACCATCGGGTCTTTGTCGCCCGCCAAAACCGCCACCGCCGACAAAGCGACCGCCAGCGCACACACACCAACCATGAGTTTCTTGTTCATGTTCTTGTCCTTTCCGAATAGAAGCTAGTTTGTTAGCCGTCAGAAAGGTTACGGACCAGGCATGGCAGCCGGATTTCTAAGTCGGCAAGTTTTCAGGGAGGTTTCTGCACGTCGCTAGAGCTGGGTGATCGATCCCTTGCTGCAGTCGTGGCCGCTCTCCCACCTGTCGAGTGAGCCGTCCTCGCGGGATACGATCCGCTCCGCGCCGCAGAACTTGCAGGTGGAGCGTATGAGCACACGACCGTCGCCCACGCGCACTTCGGCGTGAACGAATCCGCTATCTTCTGGCATTTTGTCGTGCAGTGGGAGCGCTCCTGCTACGCCAAAAATCTACAAATTTATAACGGTTAAAGGGGCCGGGACGGCAACTGAAAACCACATCAGAGCAAGTTAAGATGCGCGAAGCACAAAAAGCGTTCCACTCTTCTGGAAGAATTTCTGAAGAAAGCCTGGCTATGAGGCCGAACGCCGCGGTCAGGCAGCCGCGATCGTACCACTATAGGTGATTGTTGGTGGCATTTCGCAGACGGCGAGTCGTTGGCCGAGTCACTCGTCGCGCAAGGTCCGGATGGGATCGACGCGCGTGGCGCGCCATGCCGGAATCGTGCTGGCCAGCAGCCCGACTGCGGTCATGATCACTGCGACGGCGCTGAAGGTCGCTAGGTCGCGCGCGCTCACGCCGTAGATGACGCTCGACAAAACACGGCCCAGCGCCAACGCGCCGGCAACACCGATGACAACGCCGAGCAGCGTCGGCTTCATGCCTTCGAGCACCACCATGCGCAGCACGTCGGCGATCTGCGCGCCCAGAGCCATGCGAATGCCAATCTCACGCACCCGGCGTCTTACAGCGTAGGACAGCACGCTATAGATGCCGACTGCAGCGAGCAATAGCGCCAGCCCGGCAAAGCCCGTCAGCAGGAACATGGTGAAGCGTTGCTGCAAAAGCGAATCGTCGACCGTATCCTGCATGGTCTTGACGTCCAGCAGCGGCACATCGGAATCGATCTCGTGCACCGCGTTACCGATGGCTGACACGACGCTGGCAGGATCGGTTCGTGTGCGCGCGGCGAGCGTCATGCCGAAAGAGTGCCATTGATCGTCGCGCGGCCCGGTAACCTGCGCCAACGGCATGTAAAGCGCGGCCGGTGAGCGCGTCTGGGTGAGCGCGTCATCCTTCACGTCGCCGACCACGCCGACGACGGTGCGGACGCTGTCGGGAAAGAAGTACATCGTCAGGCGCTTGCCGATGGGATCCTGATTAGGCCAGAACTGCTTCGCCATCGATTGGCTGATGAGCACCGATGCGGGCCTGCCGGATACATCGGAGTTGTCGAAGTCGCGCCCGCGCACCAGCGGGATGTGCATGGCCCCGATATAGCCTGGGCTGATCATGTTCACGTCGACTTCCGGCTGGTCCGACATGGGCAGGACCGGCTGGCCCTCGATCTGAATGGGTTGATGCGATTCTTCGCCTGACAGCGGCAAAGCGTGAATCGCTCCGGCGGATTGCACACCCGGCAGCGCCCGTACCCGCTGCAGCAAGCGATCGAAGAAGCCGGCCTGCTGAGTCAGCGTTGCGAAATGACTGGACGAGATCGATAGTTGCATCGTGATCACGTGATCGGGATCGAAGCCGGGATTGACCGAGCGCAGCACCCAGAGGCTGCGAATCAGCAGGCCGGCGCCGATCAGCAGCATCAGCGAGAGCGCGACTTCGGCAACGACCAGCGCATTGCGCGCGCGATGGCCTCCCGCGTCCGACGCGGTGCGCCCGGCGCCCTGCTTGAGCGCTTCGCTCACATCTCCGTGGGTCAGGCGCAGCGCCGGAAGCAGGCCGGCAGCCACGCCGGTCGCGAGCGAAATGCCAAGCGTGAACGCCAGCACCCAGACGTCAAGCCCGATGTTGCTGGAGCGCGGCAGCTGCGCCCCCACGAACTTCACGATGAACCGGGTTCCGTAATGCGCAAAGACCAGGCCGAATGCGCCGCCCATCAGGGCCAGCAGTACGGTTTCCGCCAGGACCTGTTGCAGCAGACGGCGGCGGCTGGCGCCCAGCGCCGAACGAATCGCAACTTCCTTGCGCCGTGACAGCGTCTTGGCCAGCACCAGGTTCGCGATGTTGGCGCAGGCGATCAGCAGCACCAGCGCGACTGCGCCTAACAGCACGAGGAGCGGCGTTTGCACATCGCCGACCAGGTCGGTGCTGAGCGGAATCGCGGTTGCGCCCCAGCCCTTGTCGTCCTTGGGATACTGCTGCGCCAGCCGATCGGAGATAGTGTTCAGCTCGGCGCGTGCCTGCTCAAGGGTGACGCCGGGCTTGAGGCTCGCGATGACGCCGTAGTTATGATCGTCGCGAATGGCGCGCTCCTGCGGCGTCCAGCCCTGGAGCTTCCAGATTTGCGCGCGGTCGTCGGGATCGCTGGCAATAGGGAACTCGAAGCCGGGGCGCATGACGCCGATGACGGTGTAGGGTTCGCCGTTTAACTCGACGTTACGGCCGACAACGGATGGGTCAGCGCCGAGATGGTCGCGCCAGAACGCGTAGCTGACGAGGACGACGTGATTGCGGCCGGGCTGGTCTTCGCTCTCCAGAAAGCCGCGGCCCAGCAGCGGCTCAGCGTGCAGGATGGAGAGCAGGCCGTAGGTGAAGGAAGTGACCAGCACGGGCACGGGCCGGCCTTTGCCGGTCAATGTGTATCGGCCAAAGCCGTACGCCGACATGCCGTCGAAGCTGTGCGCCTGGGCGTGCCAGTCGTAGAAGTTGGCGGCCGAGACCGGGAAAAGCTTGATGCCGGGAAAGCTCGACTGCGGCGGCACATGATAGAGGCTTACGAGGCGTCTGGGCTGATCGTAGGGCAGCGGCCGCAGCAGCACTGCGTTCACCACGCTGAAGATCGCCGTGTTCGCGCCAATGCCCAACGCGAGCACCAGCACCGCAACCACGGTGAAGCCGGGACTCTTGCGCAGTGCGCGCCAGCCGTAACGAATGTCCTGACCCAGGTTGCTCATCGCCTCCCTCGCAGATAGGTACGCGAGCCGGCAAGCGCCGGTTCACGAGCTGAGAGTGAGTATGTAGCAGCTTTTGTTCCAGCACGGGGGTTGGGAAAGCGAAGCAAACGCTGGTCGAATGAGAGCAGAAGTTCCAGAGCGCCAGCCAAGGCTGTTCGCTGGCGGACAAGGTGTCCGCATTTGCCGAGGGAAGAGGCGGCTCAGAACTGCGGCGGCGTCTTTGGCAGCGCCTTTGAGCTGATGCCTTCGCAGGTTAAGTTGTCGACGCTGGCATTGCCGTGGGCGTCGAGCTTTACGGTCCATACGGTGTCGTAATCGTCGCCGGGCCACGCGGGTACACTCTGCCCGCCGCTATAAGCCGCCAGCAGCGCGTTGACCGTCGGCGCGATGTGATCGTGCTCCCAACCCACCAGCACGCTCTGATTGGAGAACCGGCCGCCGAAGAAGAAGAAGGTGCTGGCGTCAGTGGCTAACTCGGGTGGATTCTGCGCCATCAACTCAAAGCTTGCGGCCAGATTGTAAGGCAGGTTGTTGGCGATGGCGTACGGCAGCACCGTCGTGTTCGTCCGCACATAGGAATAGAACTCGTCATTCGCGCTCTCGGCCCCGGGCGTCACCTGTGCGGGATCGATGGAGTACACCAGGTTGGGATGGATCTTGCCCAGCAGGGCGTTAGGAAGGTCGAGTGCCCGCCACTGTCCGGCGGCAACGTAGTTGCCGTCCTCCCACCACGATGTGGGATGTGCCTCGCCGTGCCGAACAAAATAGATGGTCTCGTTGGTGTTGATTCCCGCCGGAACCACCGCGGTGCCCACGCCCCCCGTCACCGTGACCTGGAAGGTCGTGTTCGTCTGTAGCGGCAGACACGCCGAAGGAACGATCCCTCCCGGTGGAAGTTTTGGGTAGATAGAAGGCGGATTGATGTTGGAGTCGTAGCTGACAAAACTGGCCGTTCCCGCGGGAGTGATCGAGATGGCGTAAACGTAGTTCGGGCTTACGTACCTTGCGGGCAGCGCCAGATTGTAACCCTGCTGCCGATTGACGTTCGCCATCAGAGTGCTGAGGGTGTCCCACGGCGCGGCGAACACATAGAAGCCCGGCGTACTGGATTGAATGACCGCGCTGACCAGAGCTTCGTTATCGCCGTCGAGGTCGCGATAGTCCAGTCCCTGACAGCTATAGGCGGCGCTCGAACCCATCGCCGGACAACTCACCCACGGGGCGTGAACGCCTTCGGGAAGCGGCGCCGGCGAATACGACACGTTCACCGGATAGCTGTTGGCCGTAACCGGAGATGCCCCCGGGACGGACATGGTGGTGCCATTCAGCATGGCGAACTGCTCCATCGTCTCCAGTCCCGTCATGTCGGGATAGCTATGCGTCGTTTGCGGGTGCGTCATCGGCGCCAGCGCATAGATGCCGTTCACATTGCTGCCGCCAAGCACGTTCTGCTGCAGAAATGTACCCATCCTCAGCGCGCGTTGCAGCCCGCGATTGGTCAGGTTCCCAGTCTTGGGATTTACGTCGCCGTTCGCCTGATACGTCAAGTCTTCGGTGGCCACGAAAATCAGGTTGAGATTGTTCGCGCTCAGCGGTGACGGCGTCGGATCGGGTTGCGACGCGCCGCCGCAGCCAGTCAGCAGTATCAAGCCAGGAACGGCCACGCACAAAAGCAAGCGAGTAATCGACCTGCACAAAGTGGCCATGACTTACCTGGCGGCAACTTCATGACCAGCGAAGGTTGGAAGAATGTAATGTTTGAGGATCTGGTCCGAAAACGGTTCGCGTCCCGATCTGAATGCGCGAAACAGAAAAGCGTCGGCTGGAAATTTTGGACTGCGAGCTTGGGGTTGGAAGCTCGCCGCCAACCTACTCCAGGCTTTCCGGCTCCAGCGCGATCTGCTTTTCCCCGGCTGCTTTTCTCTCCCAGTACTTGCGCACCCAGGCCTCCCAGCTTTTGCCGGCGGCGGTGTCGCGCCCGGTGAAGGCCAGCGCGGCAATGTCGGAGTAGGGGATGGAAACCTTCTCCTGCGAATTCTGTGGCATGAGGCGCACGACCGAGCTGGCGAGCGTCGCGCCGTTGCGGCGATCGAAGATGTAGCCCTCGACCTTGCTGCCGTCCTTGCGGGTGATGGTCACGTCGCCTCGATAATCGAAGGCTTTCTCCAGCGCGTCACGCAGCTCGGCTTCGGAAGCCAGCTCGGGCACCCAGCCCTGGATGGCCTCGCGTTCGCGGCCGTCCACCACTTCCAGATGGTCAGCCGTAAGATTGCGTTGCGGTTCGCTCATGAGGCCCTCGAGAGTGCAAGTTTCACGTTCGCTGGCAATCGGAGGGACACAAAAAATTCGGCGGGATAGAGATAGTCTTCGCCTGACTCGTCGATGATCCTCGTCAGGCCGTGTTTGTCGGCAGTTTCATCGCGAACGACGGGATAGAGCTTTCTGGGTTCGAGAGACGCCGGATAGCCGTCGTTGCGGACGCAAAGGGCGAATGAACCACTCTTAATCTTCCGCGATGATCCGTTTGATTTTGAACTCTTTTTTGCCGATGCCATGCGCTTCATACCAATGTAACTCCGCCGTGACATGGACGCCAGTTCCAAGCCTTACCCGCGCGATGCCTTTCAGCTTCCGCCAAGAACCCGGCCATAGGCTTTCCACAGTCGACGTCGCTCAAGAATGCTCAACCCTGCGGCAATGCTCTCCCTTCCCGTTATCTTGCCAACGAGTGCGAAATACATTGCGGCAATTGTACCCGGCACAACCTCGAAGGCTACCCCGCAAGTTCACGCCCTGACGCGAATCCCATAGCCCGCAGTTCCAACTCGCGGCTACTTCACGGCGGCCGCGATTACCTCCAGCGCCTCGGCGCACTGCTGGCGCGAGATGTCGAGGTGGGTGACGAACCGAATCAGCTGCGGCCCGACCCCGTTGGCCAGCACGTTCTTCGCCGCCAGTTTCTTCGATAGCTCGCCCGACGTCATTCCCGTGCCCGAAATATCACAAATGAGAATGTTCGTCTCGACCTTCGCCGGATCGATCTTGATTCCCGGAATGTGTGATAGGCCTTCAGCCAAAAACTTCGCATTAGAGTGATCGGTCGCCAGCTTCTGCGGACCCTGCTCCAGAGCGATCAGTCCCGCAGCCGCGAGAATTCCGGCCTGCCGCATGCCGCCGCCGAGCGCCTTGCGATAATTGCGTCCGCGATCGATCATCTCGGCCGTGCCCACCAGCAGCGAGCCCACCGGCGCGCCCAGCCCTTTCGACAAGCAGAACATGACCGTGTCGGCCTTGGCGGTCAGCTTGGCGACGTCAACGCCGAGAGCCACCGCCGCGTTGAAAACGCGCGCGCCGTCGAGATGCACCGGCAATCCCACGTTGTGGGAGTTGTCACATACCTCATCGAATACCTCCGGCAGCGTGATCGTTCCTCCCGCCATGTTGTGCGTATTCTCCAGCGAGACCAGCCCCGTCCGCGCCGCGTGATAGCTCTTGGCCTTGATCCTGGGTTCGACGTCGCGCCACGTCAGCACGCCGTCCGCGGCCGAGACCGTGCGCGGCACCACGCCGGAAAAGTGCGCCATCATCGCCATCTCGTAATTAAAGACGTGGCCGCGCTCCTCGCAGATGACTTCCTGGCCGTGGTGGGTGTGCAGCGCGATCGCGATCTGGTTGCCCATAGTGCCGCTGGGCACGAACAGCGCCGCCGCGCGTCCAAAGATTTCCGCCGCGCGCCGCTCCAGCCGGTTGATGGTCGGGTCTTCCCCGTAAACATCGTCGCCGACTTCGGCTTCAAACATGGCGTGCCGCATCTCCGGCGACGGCTTGGTGACGGTATCGCTGCGCAGATCGATGGCGGGTTTCGTGTGCTTCGTGGCTGAAATTTCAGCTTCTGGAGCGGACGTGTACATGAGGACTAGTGTAACGCGGTGTAGGTCGAGATCGGATCGTGCAGGAAGCGCGCGAAGACTTCATTCGACAACAATCGTCCGCGCGGCGTGAGCCGCAGACGATCTCGGGCACACTCTGTGCGGGTGCCCCACTCATTCGCGGTGTTCGAATGAGTGGGAGACTCGTCTGCGCGTTCCAATAAGCCCATCTGAACCAGCTCCGCGATCGCCGGCGAGTATTTCGCAATCGGCTCTTCGCCGAAATGCCTCCGCAACTCATTCAGCGACACGCCGCGATTCAATCGCAATCCCAGGAAGAACGATTCTTCCAACGCTGCCTGTTTGTCGACCAGCGTGCGCGACGCTTTCAACTGTGCAAGGCGCACCTCAACTGACCCCTGGCCCCGGGCCCCTAAACCCCGCTCTTCTGGTCCCTGACCTTTGTCCACTGAGAAGTGCTCGAGCGAATCGGGTGTGGCAAATCGTACCGTTTCACACTGCAATTCCGCCAACGCCGGAAGCATGGAGTGCGCGTCCACGCCGAAGCCGATGTACGGCTGTCGCGTCCAGTACTTCAAATTGTGCCGCGAATCCCACAATCCTATGCCATGCGTCACGCGTCGCGCGAAGTTGGAAATTTCATACTGCTCGACCCCGCCCCGTTCCAGCCGCTCACATGCGGCGAGATACAAATCCGCAGTGAGCTCGTCATCGGGTACAAAGTGTGCGTGATAGCGGTTGCCGCCGGCGAGCAGCTCGTTGCCCAGCCGCGAATCCTCGTCGACCTCCAGCATATAAACGCTGACGTGCGGCACTCCGGTCACGAGCGTCTCGCTTAGCGAAAATTCCCAGCTCTCCGCGGTCTGGTGCGGCAGCCCGGCAATCAGGTCGATGCTGATGTTGCCAATTCCGGCGGCGCGCAGCCGCGCGATGTCGGCCAGCGTGATAGCGCGCGTATGCAGCCGCCCGACCGACGAGCATTCTTTATCGACGAACGACTGCACGCCCAGGCTGACGCGATTCACGCCGCAGCCGAGCAGTGTCTCCACGATTTCGTCGGTGATGGTTCCGGGCGCGCACTCCACGGTGATCTCGCAGGCGCGGTCGACCTCAAAGGTCTCGCGCAGCGCTGCGAAAATCCGCAACAGCTGATCGGGCGCCAGCACCGACGGCGTGCCTCCGCCGAGATAGATAGAATCGACCCTGGCATCGAGCACACCCCCCAGCGCGCCGGCGATCACTCGCGAGTTGGCGATATCGGTGCGCACGTTTTCGACATATTGATCAAAAACCGTGCGCGAGAATACCCCCGAGGCAAAGTTGCAGAAGCTGCACTTCGTCCGGCAAAACGGCACCGAGATGTAGAGTCCTTGCGACAAAGTCAGCACTTAGCCGTTAGTATTTGGCACTTAGTAAAGCAACGTGCACGTCGATCTAGCCTCACCAAATGCATCGCTGATGTGTTATTCCATAATAGCCGCCATTGAATCGCCCGGCGCCGGCATCTCAACGGGTTCCAACCGAGCGCCAGACTCCATGTAAGCTAAGTGCTAACTGCTAAATGCCAACTCCTTCTTCTCTGAAACGCGTCGTCATTACCGGCATGGGGTGCGTCAGCCCCAACGGAATCGGGAACGAAGACTTCTGTCGCGCGGCCCTTGCGGGTATCAGTGGCGTGCGCCGTATCGCGAGCTTCGATCCGAGCGAGCTGCCGGTGCGGATTGCCGGTGAAGTCGTCGGCTTCGACGAACTCGCCTGGATGGACGCGCACGAGCGCAAGCATGTGGGACGCGTCGTCCCGCTGGCGCTGGCGGCGTCGACCGAAGCCTTGCGCGAGGCGGGTATTGATCCGGCGCAGTTGTCGCTCGAACAGCAGCGCGAGATCGGCGTGGTGCTCGGCTCGGGCGGCGGCGCGCAGGAATTCTCGGAAGAGCAAGTACGGCTGTGGCTCACGGGCAAAGTAAAACAGGTGAGCCTGTTCTGTATCCCGAGCGGCACCATGGGCACGCTGTCGAGCGAAGTCAGCATGCGCTTCGGGTTGCGCGGCATGAGCCACGTCATCACCACGGGCTGTACTTCGTCGACTGATGCCTTCGGCTACGCGCTGCGGCAGATTCAGTTCGGCTTCATCCCCGCGCTTCTGGTCGGCGGCGTGGACGCGCCCATCGCACCCGGCATCATGAAGGGCTTCACGCTGATGAAGATCATGACCTCGTCGTGGAACGAGCAGCCAGAGCGCGCGTCGCGGCCGTTCTCGGTCGATCGCGATGGCTTCGTCGTGGCCGAGGGCGCGTGGATGTTCTTTCTCGAAGAGTACGAGCACGCGCGAGCGCGCGGCGCAAAGATTCTCGCCGAGGTCGCCGGCTACGGTTCGACCTGCGAGGCGTTCCATCGTGTGCGTCTGCAGGAATGCGGTGAGGAGCCGGCGCGCGCCATTCAGATGGCGATGGACGATGCGGGCATCGCAGCGAGCAACGTCGATTACGCGAACCTGCACGGAACCTCGACCGTGCTCAACGATCGCATAGAGACGCGCGCGATGAAGCTGGCGTTGGGAGATCACGCGTATCGCGCGCCGATGTCGAGCCTGAAGTCGCAGATCGGACATCCGCAGGGCGCGTGCGGCGCAGCCGGAATTGCCGCGACGCTGGTCGCGATGCATCACCGGCTAATTCCGCCGACCATCAATCTCGAAGTCGCCGATCCCGAGTGCGACCTGGACTATGTTCCGCAAGCCGGCCGTATCGCCGAGATCGAGCACGCGGTGTGCAACTGCATCGCCTTCGGCTCGAAGAACTCCGCCCTGGTGCTGCGCAATCTGGGCTAGACTGGCGCGGTTTTCATCCCACCCGCGCAACACCTCCGGCTCAGTATCTCGCGCTCGCTTACAATCTATTCAGGCCCATGGCTATGCAAGAAGAAGAGGTACTCGGCAAGGCATATGACGCGCGCCTGATGAAGCGCCTGCTCGGATACCTGCGCCCGTATCGCTGGCAGGTTGGCGTGGCGCTGGTGGCCATCGTGCTGAAGTCGGGCGCCGACGTGCTTGGCCCGTATCTCACCAAAGTCGCCATCGACAAGTACCTGGCCAATCGCACCGAAGCGCACTCGCTGCTCGACCGCTTCCTCAGCCCGCGGCCTTTCACCGGCATCGCGCAAATCGCCGCAATGTACATCGGGCTGCTGCTGTTCAGCTTCCTGCTGGAGTTCGCGCAGACCTACATCATGCAGTGGACCGGGCAGAAGGTGATGTTCGATCTGCGCAGCCAGATCTTCCGCCACCTGCAACGGCTGCATATCTCGTTCTTCGACCGCAACCCGGTTGGCCGGCTGGTCACGCGTGTTACGACCGACGTCGACGCGCTCAACGAAATGTTCACTGCCGGCGTGGTCTCGATCTTCGAAGACGTGTTCGTACTGGCGGGCATTCTCGCCATCATGCTGAAGATGAGCTGGCGGCTGGCGCTGATCACGTTCGCCGTGCTGCCGGTCATCTTCTACGCCACGTCATTGTTCCGGCGGGCGGTACGTGAGAGTTATCGCCGCATTCGCGTCGCCATCGCGCGCATCAATGCCTATCTGCAGGAGCACGTGACCGGCATCGTCGTGCTGCAACTCTTCAATCGCGAGCAGCGCTCCTACGAAGAGTTCCAGAAGATCAACGCCATCCACATGGACGCGTACAAAGACGCGATCCGGGCCCACGCTATCTACTACCCCATCGTCGAAGTGCTGTCGTCGATCGCGATCGCCTGCGTGATCTGGTTCGGCGGCAATCAAGTGCTGCGCAGCTTCGTCACGCTGGGCGTGCTGGTCGCCTTCATGCAGTACGCCCAGCGATTCTTCCGGCCCATCCAGGACCTGAGCGAGAAGTACAACATCCTGCAATCGGCGATGGCATCGAGCGAGCGCGTCTTCAAGCTGCTGGATACGGCGCCGGCAATCGTTTCGCCGGCCAAACCGAAGGCGCCGCAAGGGCCAGGACGCATCGAGTTCGATCACGTGTGGTTCGCCTATCGCACCATGGCGCAGGCCGCGGCCGAAGCGGCCAGCAAGGGCGAAAAGCTGAAAACTGCGGCGGCACCGGATGAGTTCGATTGGGTGCTGCGCGATGTTTCGTTCACCATCGAGCCGGGCGAGACGGTGGCGTTCGTCGGGCACACGGGCGCGGGAAAGACGACGATCATCTCGCTGTTGCTGCGCTTTTACGATGTGCAGCGCGGCGCGATCCGCATCGACGGCGTCGATATCCGCGATATGGATGTTGGCGAGTTGCGGCGGCGCTACGGCGTCGTGTTGCAAGACCCATTCCTGTTCAGCGGCACAATTGGTGGCAACATTCGCCTCGGCTCGCGCTGGATCGAAGACGAGATGGTGGAGAACGCGGCCGAGCAGGTCAATGTCGCAGAGTTTATCCGCTCGCTGCCCGGCGGCTTCGATGAAGAAGTGAAGGAGCGGGGCAGCACGCTTTCGACCGGGCAGAAACAGCTCATCTCATTTGCGCGCGCGCTGGCGCACAACCCCAAGATCCTTATCCTCGACGAAGCCACCTCGAGCGTCGACACCGAAACCGAGTTCCGGGTGCGCGAGGCGCTGACCCGCATGGTCGAGGGGCGCACCTCGATCGTCATTGCCCACCGGCTGAGCACGATTCAGCGCGCCAACACGATCATCGTCATGCACAAAGGCCAGGTGCGCGAGATCGGCTCGCATCAGCAACTGCTGGCGCAGCGCGGAATTTACTGGAAGCTGTATCAGCTGCAGTACAAGGACCAGGAGATCCCGATTCCGTCGAGCGAGTTCGCCGCACCGGGCGTGCAGGCGTCGGCGGACGATTAGCTACTGCTTATTCAGCTTGATCTGCTTGGGCAGGTGTTTGGGGTCGAAGATGAAATCCACCAGCCCGTCGCGATAATCGATCTTCGTCTGCAGAATGCGCAGCATGTTGAAACCCAGAATGCCGGAGACCTGAGTGCCTGCGCTGCGGCTGATATTGGTCAGGTCGAAGGTCACTACGTCCTGGTTGGCCTGCTCGTAACGGCCAAACGCCAGCGTGGCTTTGTCGGCGCGATACACCTGCCCCACCGATCCGCTCATGCCCGTGATGTGCATCGAGGGATCGCTTTGCAGCTGCGTCAGCTTCTGCGCGGTTTGCGTCGAGAGCACATTGCTGAACGAGCCGGTATCGAGCAGGAAGAGCAGGGGACCGACAGTGTCCACCTTGGTCGGCACCAGGAGCATGTTGCGGAAGCGATAGACCTTCGTCCACTTGGCCATCTCGGGCGCAACATAGGCGTCCTGCGGCAGATCAAACATCGGCGTCGAAGACTTCCCCGCTGCCTCCGCCGGGCCTTCGGTTTCGAACTGCTGGTTGTCGCGCACGGTCTGCAGTGCCGCCGGCGTCTCGGGTGCATTGGGGCGTTTGGGGAGCGGCGAGAGGCGCAGCTTCGCGCCGGGAATATCGATGTCGATGAGGTACGCACTGAAGACATCGGTGCCGATCAGTCCATCCTGCCCGGTGACCGGCGTGGCCTTGTCCGTCACGCGCACACTGCAGTCGGCAAACTCCAGATCGCCCACCCGAATCTTGTCGGCCAGCGCGGCGTATCCCCCCTGCTGCCCTGATTCACCCATGCCGATGATCGCTTGATAGCCGAGCTTCTGCAGGCCCAGCCGCTCCGCTGCGGCGCGGCCCAGCAGCACGCCGGTGGCGCCGGTATCGAGCGCAAGATGCAGCTCCTGATTATTGACCTTCACCACCAACCCCGAGGCGCCGAGCTTGGTGCCGGCGCGGTCGATGGCATACAAGTTGGTTTTGGTATCGCGAACGTTGCTGACCAGCTTACAGGGATGCACCGGCATGTCGGCGGCGCGCTTCAGCGACGCGAGATAACCCTGCATCGCGCGGGCGGTATTGGGATTCAGCTTGGAATTGGCAAGGTACTGTTCCAGCGCGGGGACCTGATCGACTTGCGGCAGCGAGTGGAACCACAACAACTGCACGGCAATGTCGTCGGGCGCGAGCTCATGCGCGCGCTTCATGTTGTCATAGGCGCGCCGATCCAGCGAGTACGCGCGGTAGACCTTCGCCAGGCCGAGATATGCCCCCGGGTCGGCGGGTTTCAGGTTCTCGGCCTTAACGAAGGAGCGCTCGGCATCGCTGATCTTCCCCTGCGAAAACTGCAGATCGCCGAGCGTTAGGTAGAGCTCGGACGACTTGGGATGAATCGCCAGCGCGGCATCGAGCGCCGATTGTGCCTGGTCGAGTTTGAGCTGAAAGACCAGCGAGCGCGCCAGCCCGACCTGCGCCGGCACCGAATCGGGATCGATGTTGACGATGGACTGGAACCGCGTCTGCGCCTCGCCCGCCCGCCCGGTGGCCAGCAGACGGTTGGCCTCGAGGAGCGCGGCGGCTTCGTTCGCAGGCTCTCCCGCCTGCGCCGCGGGAGTGGACGATTGCTGTGCCGGCGGCTTGCCCATCTGTAACGTGACGCCCGACTTGGTCTGGACGGACTGCTGCTGTTGCGGCCCGCCTGAGCTTCCCGATTGGGCGCAGGCAGTGAGGGAGCCGAGTATGAATAACACGATAACCAATGGCTGGCGAGTCATGGGCAATTCCTGAAGTGCAGGGTAGCACGAGTGCCGGAGGGCAGCGACAGAAGTACCGCGAAGCTGGTTCGCCTTCGCACTTCGGTTGGGAGAAAGGGCGAAGCGGCAACAGATTTGATCAGCAGCTGTAGCGGCGCCGGAATTGGCTCCATCGATGAAACTTTAACCAACGTCTGAAGCGCAAGGTTGAGCGGATAAGATTGTGAGCGGATAATTCTCTTATGCTTTCTTGCCGTCGCTTGCAGATATTCGCAGTGGGCCTGATGCTCACGCTCTCGTCGCTTGCTCTGTGGGCCTATAAGGATTTCATTCCTCCGCACCCCGAGAACGCCAACACTTATCCCTCCCGGGACGTTCACCCGACGGAGAAAGTGACCGCGGCCATCGACCTGTACAACACCGCGCCCAAGGACCAGATCTTCAGCACGCCGTACAGCCAGTACGGCATCCTGCCGGTGCTGCTCATCATCACCAACGATGGCGACCAGCCGATCTCGGTCAACAACATGCGCGCCGAGTTGGTGACTACCGGCAAGAGCAAGCTCGAGGGACTGGAAACCGACGATGTGTTCCGCCGCGTCTCCCACATCAACGGCAGCAGCACCGAGCCCACCCACGTCGGGCCGATTCCGCTCTCGGGGAATAAGAACAAGAAGGCGCAGAAGCAGTATGACGAGATCACCGCAGCCCGCTTCGCCGCGGAAGCCGTCGAGCCGCACACCACGAGATCGGGATTTTTGTTCTTCGATATCGAGGGCGTGAAACAGCCCGTGGCCGGCGCTCACATTTATCTCACCGGAGTGCGCGATGCCGGCGGCAACGAACTGCTCTACTTCGACATTCCGGCGACTCCGTCAAACGCCGCGCAGCCGTAGACGAGGATTCGTCTTAGGCAGAAGAAAACTATTCAGCAGAAGATCCTGAATCGCAAAAGAACCAGCCGCAACGCGGCGTCATGGATTTAGGCGGGGGCGGAAGCCCCCACCTTCGATCAGAGCGAGAACCAAGCCGCGGAGCGGCGACACCAAGCGACGCGTGTCACGATACCGCCGGTGCTACGGGCGCCTGCGAGACCGCTTTCCCGCAATAGGGGCAGCAGACGTAATCGTTGCTCATCGAACGCCCGCATTGCGCGCAGGTGGGGCTGATTGAATAGCCGCACTTCGGGCAGAAGCGAAAATCCGAGCCGATGGAGCTGCCGCATTTCGGGCAGCCGATCACCAGCGGCTTGCGCAGCAGGAAGTAGGCCAGAAATCCCAGCGCCTTGGGGATGAAGATGACCAGCAGCGTCCACAGCAGCGAGTTCATGCCGCGACGCTTGGAATCGGCGTTCACGTAGCCGATGAGCAGGATGATGACGGCCAGAAAAATTCCGCCGAAGATGCTGATAGCGATTAACGCCGGACGAGGCGGCAGGTCCTTGCCGTGGACATAAATCGGCACCAGTACCAGCAGCGCGATCTGCAACAGCACAACGCCAATCACCGCCAGCACTTTGGCCACGGCCGGAATGATGCTCAATTCACTGCGAAAAGTTGATTTGTAGTAGTTCATCGGTTTGCTCCTTCGCGCTCCCTCGCCAGCGCCGCCACGAGTGGTCCTTCGATTGGGTGATGAGGAAACGCGAGCATCAGCACCGCGATCACAATCGCCGGCAACACCAGGAACACCATGATTCCCGGTTGCACGATGGCCGGCGATAATCCGACCCGCTCTGCGACCCAGGCGCCGAACCTCCACCACAGCCACGCCGAGACGGCCGACGACATCGCACCCAGGCAAAACGAAATTGCGATCAGCACGGTGCGCGTGCGCTGCTCCTGCAAATACATCGCCCGTGCGCGCACTCGCGCCTGCGTGCTGGCCACCAGCGCTGAACTGGCCGTGACGGCGGTCGCCCGCAGCATTCCGCCGATATCGCGAAAGTCGTTCGCATACTCAAGGCAGCTGGTGCAGGTCTCCAGATGCGAATCCAGCCAGCGCAGATCGGCTGCGCCCAGCTCTTCCGTCCCCCGCCGCGTGATCAGCTCCTTGGCGCGCTCATGATCGTGCATCGTCATTGCGCACCTCCCTTAATCAGCGGCCTCAGGGCCGCGACTCCGCGATAGATCCTCGTCTTCACAGTTGCCAAAGGAATGTGGACCAACTGAGCAATCTCCTCTAACTTCATCTGCTCCTGAAAGCGGAGCACCAAAACTTCGCGAAAGAGCGACGGCACTTTTTGCAGCGCCTCGTCGAACATTTCCTGTTGCTGATGCGCCACTACCTGCTCCAGCGGCGACGGCCCGGTTGCGGGCGGCTCAAATGGCGCGCCATCTTCGGGATCCTGCATCTCGTCGAGTGAGGCGGGATTGCGCTTGCGCAGATAGTCGATGGCAACGTTGTGCCCGATCGACATCAGCCAGGTGACGAAGCGATTGCGCCCGTCGTATTGATGGCCCTTCTCCAGCACCCGCAGCCAGACCTCCTGGAAGAGATCCTCGGCCACGGCACGATTGCCGGTGAGGTGCATGAGATAGCGCAGCAGCCGGTGCTGATACTGCTCGATGAGCGCGTCCAGCAGCTCCGGGTCGCGGCGCCGCAGACCCTGCGCGATTTGGGCCTCTTCGGTCTCCATCGGTACCAGCGAACTGGCTATGAAGGCGGTGGCGATCATACTAACGGCATATACGAGGCAGGGGGAGAAAAAGACTCAGGGGTAGCAATTAGCAATTAGCAGTTAGCAGTTAGCAGTTAGCAGTTAGCAGTTAGCAGTTAGCACTTGGCAGTTAGCCGTTGGCTTGCGCTTCGAGCCTTTGGGCCTTGAGCTTTTGACTCTCTGGCTTTTGACTCTTGATTCCTGGCTTCTTTCGGTTTGGCTTTGGCTTTGACTTTTGATTCTTGCTCGTGGCTTGTGGCCTTCGGCTCGCAGTTCTTAGTGGAGGGAACCAGCCGGGCACCGGCGGGATGCGTTTAGCCCGGGGCGCAAGCCCCGGGTCAGTGCGAATAAACCACCCGAACCGCGGCAGCGGCGACGCTCACCCCTAATCCACCCCGATCGATTCCAACAACGCCATCAACATCTCCGCATCCAGCCGCAATCGCCGTCCGTCCTGCAGCATGTTGGGAACCTCGTCGAAAGCCTGCATCAGCCTGAGCTTCACCGCGGCATATTGTTCGGGCTCGCTGAGGCTGCGGCCGCGCGCCGCCGTCCACGCCTCCAGTGCCTGCGGCCGAAGGAAGATGCTGACCGCGAAGGTGGTCTTGCGGTCTGACGTGACGTCGAAGACGTACTCGGTCGAGGGCGCTTCGGTATCACCCTCCAGCGCCGCACGTTTGCCGACGAAGTAGTACTGATAAACATAGCCGGTCTGCCCGGTATAGGCTTTCATGCGGCGGATGGTCATGAGAGCAACTAGCAATCAGCAACTAGCTAACAAAGCACCGCCAAGCCCATCTTCGGCGATACCTCGCCTTCGGCTTCAGAGTCAGGCTAATTGCTAGTTGCTAATTGCTGCTTCATTCCGTCGGCCGCTCGCGCAGGATGGCAGCCGCGGTCTCCGAGCTGACCGGCGAATAGTACACCTCTTTGAACGTGTACGACTTGCCCCTGTTGCCGACGATAGGCAGGATTTCCAGGTGCCAGTGGTAGTCGTCTTCGATCGTTTTCCAGAAGCCCAGCGTCTCCGAGCGATGCGTGGTGTTCGGCGAGGTGTGCAGCACCATATGGAAGCCATCGCCGATGGTGCGAATGCGAAACAACGTGCGCCGCAGCAGCGCGGCAAAGTCGCGCATCGCGCCGGAGCGAGTTGCCGTGCGCTCGAAGTAGGCGTCGTGGGTTCGCGGCGCGATCCACGTCTCATACGGCACGCGCGGCGCGTAGGGGCAGCTGGCCATGTACTCGCCACGCACCTCCACGATGCGCACCTTCTGCTCTTGCTCCTGGTGCAGGATGTCGCAGAAGACGCAGCGCTCCTTCACGCGATAGTGTTCGCGCGCCGCGCGCAGCTCATACAACACCCGCCGCGGCACAAACGTTGTCGCAATAATCTCCGATGTGGGATGGTCGAACTCCTGCCCCGATCCGCTGCCGTAATTCTTGAACACCGTTACATACTTGAAGCGGACATCGCCCTTCAGGTCCTGTATCCGCTGGCCGCACAGCGCGAGATATTCTTCGATTTCGCGATCGTCCGCGTTCCACAGCTGGCGATCGTGGCGCGCATTTTCGACAATGACTTCATGTGCGCCGACGGGATGCATCTTGTCGTAAAGCCCGTTGCCGGTTCGCGCCGGCTCACCTTCAATCCCATAGAGCGGATGAGGATGCACCACCGCACGCGCCGCCCACGGGCCGCCATTCACGGTCGGCGAGGTGGCGATCACCTGCAGCGGTAACCCGGATTCCGGGCAAAACGGACAGAGCGAGCCCGAAACCGGTGCCGGCTCCGGCTCGTCGCCGCAGATAACCCACGATCGCGTGATGGGATCCTTACGCAGCTCCATCCCCATTACTCTACGTCGCCGGGCCCCGGAATGGAAAGCACGAGCGTCACAGGCAGTGCGTGATCGGGCGACTCGGCCCGCTTCGGAACCTGCTGCTAACCTGGGAGCCGCAGAGCGGAATCGCATCGCTTCCCGCTGGCATCGATAAATCTAGTCGCAGGAGAGATCGATTCACCACGGAGGCACAGAGGGCACGGAGTTTTTTGTTGGGGCTGATCTCTGCGCAGCTGGTGCGAGGCCTCGTCGCTTCTAATCTCGACGAACGGCGAGGAAAGAAATCAAATCCGAAAAACTCCGTGTCCTCCGTGCCTCCGTGGTGAAATGATCGTTACGAATTAAAGGACTGCTCATGAAGATAGCCAACGATGTAACCGAACTGATTGGCCACACGCCGCTGGTGCGCCTCAACAAAGTGACGGGCGGCGAGCGCGCCGACGTGGTCGCCAAGCTGGAGAGCATGAACCCCTGCAACAGCGTGAAGGACCGCATCGGGGTCAGCATGATCGAGGAAGCCGAACGGCAGGGCAAGATTGATCCCGCCCGCACAGTGCTGATCGAGCCCACCAGCGGCAACACCGGCATCGGGCTGGCGTTCGTGGCGGCGGTCAAGGGCTATCGCCTCATCCTCACCATGCCCGACACGATGAGCCTGGAGCGGCGCGTCCTGCTGCGGGCCTTCGGCGCCGAGATCGTACTTACGCCGGGCATCAAGGGCATGAAAGGCGCCATTGCCAAGGCCAACGAGATTTTGGCCGAGACTCCGAACGGCTACATGCTCCAACAGTTTGACAATCCCGCCAATCCGAAGATTCATCGTGAGACCACCGGCCCCGAGATTTGGCATGATACCGATGGCCAGGTCGACATCCTGATCTCCGGCATCGGCACCGGCGGCACGCTGACCGGCGTCTGCGAGTACATCAAGCCCAAGAAGCCCGAATTCAAGGCCATCGCGGTCGAGCCGACGGAGAGCCCGGTCCTTTCCGGCGGTCCGCCCAGCCCGCACAAAATTCAGGGCATCGGCGCGGGATTCGTGCCCAGCATTCTGCGCACCGACTACATCGACGAGATCATTCAAGTCTCCAGCGAAGACGCCATCGCCATGGCGCGCCGGCTGGCCAAGGAAGAAGGCCTGCTGGTCGGCATCTCGTCGGGCGCGGCGGTCGAGGCAGCGTTGCGCGTGGCGCGCCGCGACGAGAACGAGGGCAAGCTGATCGTCGTTGTGCTTCCCGATTTCGGTGAGCGTTACCTCACCAGCATCCTGTTTGATCAGCTGCGCAAGGAAGCCCAGGAATTGGAGACCGCCGAGGTTACGGTGTGAGTTTTCTCTCCTGCATGCACGAGGACATCAGCGCCGTGCTCGAGCGCGATCCTGCCGCCAAGAGCCGGCTTGAGGTCGTGCTGCTCTATTCCGGCCTGCACGCGTTGTGGATTTACCGCTTCAACCACTGGCTCTGGATCCACCATCGCACGTTCCTCGCGCGCTTCCTGTCACAAGCTGCGCGCCTCATCACCGGCATCGAAATCCATCCCGGCGCGGAGATCGGCCGGCGGTTCTTCGTCGATCACGGCATGGGCGTGGTGATCGGCGAGACCACCATCGTCGGCGATGACGTGACGCTCTACCAGGGCGTCACTCTCGGCGGCACCGGAAAGGAAACCGGCAAGCGCCATCCCACGATCCGCAACAACGTCGTCATCGGCGCCGGGGCGCGCGTGCTGGGCAACATCGTCATCGGTGAGAACTGCCGTGTGGGTGCGGGCTCGGTAGTGCTGCGCGATGTGCCTGACAACTCCACCGTGGTGGGCGTCCCCGGACACATCGTCTTTCGCCAAGGCAAGCGCGTCGTGATCACCGATCCCAAACAGATCAACGACCCGCTCTCCGAAGCCCTGGCGCACGTGGCCAACGAAGTGAAGAAGCTGAAGAAGGAAGTGAGCGAGTTGAAGGGCCAGGTCGCCTCTCAGGACGGCGATGGGATGGACCAACTGCAGCAGATCATCGAAATCGACTACCAGATTTGAAGGTAGAGTGGGCGTTCAGGCCCTCACCAACCCCAACCGGGGCGCCCTACTTCGCAAACGGCGAGGCTGATTGCGCCTGCACTTGCGTCAGCGCAGTTTGCAGACGCTCTTTCACCGCGGGATCCTGAGTAGTGGCCAGCTGATCGTTCAACCATTTCAGCATGGCCGCGCGCGAAGGATGCGGATAGGTGTTCTCGGCATCGCCAATGCGCCAGGTGGTGTTTTCCATCGACACCAGGAAGTCCACGTTCTGCATCGAGCCCGAGGGTTCGGGCACGTATCCATTTGCCAGGTCGTAGGTCCCCAGCAATCGATAGTGCACGCTGACGATGTACTTGCTGCTGCGCGAGACCGGTTCGGTGTCGACGACATAGCGCGCGACTACATCGATCTGCGTGTACTTCGGCGCCTCCGTCCACCACACCAGCGGCTGGAACTTCGGCCACACCTTGGAATCCAGCCGCGCTCCTTCGTAATCGAGCCGGCAGTAGCTTGCTACCAGCGCCCGCACCTCTGAAGGCGTGGCGTCGTCGGCGACGTGCTGCGTTTGGATGGGAAACTGGGCGACCACGAGGTGGCCCGTACTGAATACGAACAGAGCGGCTGCCAGAAGTCGGCGAATCGAAAACACGGACGCAATTCCTTTGTGAGATGGCTGCGTCCAACAAGGGTACACCGAAAGCGGCGGAGAACGTAAAGCCGCTATGTCGCAATTCAAAAACATATATCGGGAGTTCAAAGAAACCGGCTTTCACAGCGGCCGAGGCGGGCCGGGTTGAAGCGCTTGCCGGCGCGACTGAAAGCCGTGCCCTGATACGACGAGGCGAATCCGGAGGCACACACTACAATTGACGAACTGCAATGCCCAACCCACTCGCCGTCCTCAACCGGGAAATCATCACCTGCACGCGATGTCCGCGGCTGGTTGCTTACCGCGAACAGATCGGGCGCGAGAAGCGCCGTGCCTACCGCGACCATGAATACTGGGCGCGCCCGGTGCCCGGTTTCGGCGACCCACGCGCTCGCGTCCTGATTCTCGGTCTTGCGCCCGGCGCACACGGCTCCAATCGCACCGGACGTCCCTTCACCGGCGACGCCTCCGGCAAGTTTATGTACCCCATCCTGCATAAAGTTGGTTTCGCGTCCCAGCCCAATGCCGAGAGCCGCGACGATGGGCTGCGCCTCATCGACTGCTACATCACCGCCGCAGTGCGCTGCGCCCCTCCCGACAACAAACCGTTGCCATCTGAGTTGCAAAACTGCTCCGAGTATCTCGATCGCGAGCTGGCGATTCTGAAGAACGTGAAGGTTGTGGTCGCGCTGGGCAAGATCGGTTTCGACGCCTATCTCGCTTACCTGAAACGCACCGGGCACATTCAGCGGACGGCCGCGTTCAAGTTCGCGCATGCAGCCAGCTACGCAATGCCGAACGGGGTCACGCTGCTGGCGTCCTACCATCCCTCAAACCAGAACACCGCCACCGGCAAGCTGACCGCGCCGATGTTCGAGCAGGTCTTCCGCAAAGCCACGCAGCTGGCGGAGAATCGGTGATCGGCGCGGTCATGCCCGCCTCACCGGCGTGCTCCACCCACGGTTTGACATCGCCGACCAACGGTGTCACGATTCGCACTCGTTGATGTTCCTGCGAAATTGGGGAGGCTGGAATGAATGAAAGAATTCTGCGCGTGACGTTGTTTCTGTCGTTGCTGCTGCTGTGTGCTCTAACCGTGCTCGCCGAAAGTCCCGGCAAATCCGCCGTCGGGAACTGGAGGCTGGATCTCAGCCAGTCATCCTACGGCAAAGCGCCCGCGCCCAAGTTCGAGAAGTTGAACATCATTACGGATGCTCCAACGGCGACGAAGTGGATGATCACCGGCGCCACTGCCGATGGCAAGACCTTCACCGTCAGCTACGACGGCCCCATCGACGGCCGGTTTCATCCCCTGATCAGCAACGACGGCGCGACGGTAGCCTACCAACGCGTTGCCAGGGGTCCCTTGAGCTGGACGGTGAAAGATAAGGATGGCAACGTCATCGAAACCGCCGTCGGCCGCCTCTCTCCTGATGGAGAAACGCTGACCCTGACCGGCACCCGGACCAGTCAGCGAGGCTCGGCCGATTTCGTGGCGGTCTATTCCAGGATCCAGTGACGATCGCGATCAGACGGGTGCCAGCTCGTTGATGCGTCCCGCCATTTTGATGTCGCGCTGGGTGACGCCGCCCGAGTCGTGGGAAATCAAGCTGAGCGTCACCTTGTTGTAGTTGATCTGAATGTCGGGATGGTGGTTGACGGCCTCAGCCGCTTCCGCGATGTGGTTCACGAACTCCATCGCCTTGACGAAGTTCTCGAACTGAAAGACCCGCTCAATGGCGTTGCCGTTCTGCTTCCAGCCGGGCAGCTGTTGCAGCACCTGGCGAATGTCCGCATCCGATAAAACCGTACTCATCCTGATTCCTTGTGTGACCGTTCAGGCGCGACTCTGGCCAACCGTGCGCCGACCGTGCTTAGCGTTTTCCCAGCGCCGGTTCGTGCCTTGATTTTCGATTTCCGCCCTGAGGTCCTGCCAGATGCGCTCTGGGATCGACAGGAACACCTTCACGATCTCGGGATCGAACTGCTTGCCGGAATTGCGTTCGATTTCGCGGCGGCCGGAGGCGATTGATTGCGCGGCTCGGTAAGGACGGTCCGACGTCATCGCATCGAAGGTATCGGCGATGGCAAATATTCGCGCCCCCATCGGAATCTGTTCGCCACGCAGCCCGCGCGGATAGCCGCTGCCATCGTAGCGCTCCTGATGGGAATAGACGATATCGGCGGCTTCATGGAGAAATGGAATTTTGCGCAGAATCTGGTAGCCCAGGTAAGCGTGCTCGCGCATGATCGCCTGCTCGTCGGCATCGAGGCGTCCGGGCTTGCGCAGGATATTGTCGGGAATGGCCATCTTGCCGATATCGTGCAGGAAGGCGCCGCGCGCAATGACGCGCACCCGCTCCTGCGGCAACTCCATGGCGCGTGCAATCGCAATCGTGAACGCCGTCACCCGCTTGGAGTGGCCTTCGGTTTCGGCGTCTTTCAGGTCGAGCGCGTCGCCTAACGCTTCAAGGGTGATGTCGTAGGAACGCTCCAGATCGGCGAGCGCCTTGCGCAGCATTTCGGTCCGGCCCGCGACCAGCGATTCCAGCTTCGTCTGGTAGGCGACGTTCTCCAGGCGCAGCTTGCGGGTCTCCAGCGCGCGGCTCACCATGGCCAGCAACTGCTCCCGCTCGAACGGCTTCAGCAGATAGTCGTAGGCGCCATTTCGAATTGCGGCCAGCGCGACCGAGATGTCGTGCACCGCGGTCACCATCACTACCGGAATCTCCGGATGCTCCTGCTTCATCTTGGCCAGCAGGGTGAGGCCGTCCATGCCTTCCATAATCAGATCGGAAAGCACAATGGAGACATTCTCGTTGGTACGCAGAATCGCCAGCGCGTCCAGGCCGGAGTTGACCGGCAAACACTCGTATCCCGCTTGCGCCAGAATTGAGCAGACGGTGTCGCGCACCGCCGTTTCATCATCGACGACGATTATCCGTTGCTCTGCCATGTGTGAGCGGCCCGGAGCTCCCGAACGGTCGAATTCTCTCCGATTCTAGTCGACCCGGCAATATACCCAAGTATTTTTTCTCGAAGTCCTCGAAATCGGATGTCTGGCAGGATTTGACGCACGTTCCCTACTTCGGCCGAGAAGGCTTAATACCGTAGAACATCGTCGCCCGGTAGAAGAAATTACATTTGGCGCAACTCGAAGTTGGTACCGCGATGCCCACTTGAAGCATGTTAGAGCCAACAAATTCCTTGCTGCCTCACTTGTATCGTTCTATCGCTCCAACGACAACCGACGCTCCGTTCCTCTTCCAGCTTGTTTTGTCTTATTTTCAATGCACTTAGCGCTGCTGCGGCGGAACTGCGCCGAGTTGGGCAGCCGGATTGCTTAGTACTAAGGTGTCGCGGGTTTGATCGGTCCTGCCAGCGCGACATAATTTTCCAAGGAGTCCTTATGAGCCTGACTAGCGCAGAAGCGAAGATGTTTGGTTTTGCCACCTACCTGCCCGTTGTCCATGCCGAGAGCAGAGTTGAACGGGCTCACGCAATTTACGAGCAGAACCGCCATCGCGTCTACTCGCTGGCATTCCTGATGACCGACAGCGAGCTGGCAGCGGAAGAACTGACGGTCGACGCATTTTGCCGCGCCTTCGCGCGCCAGGCGGAGCCCACTTCCGACGACATCGATCGCGCTCTAATCAGCGAATTGCGCACTTACTTTGACTTGGAAACCTTGACTCTGAATTGCGTGCCTTGCGATCAGGTCCTCGCCGTACGCAATAACATCTTGCGCGTGGATCTGGAGCGCGCGGTGGTACAGCTGCCGCATCCCGAGAAGATGATGTTCCTGCTGCACGACGTCGAGGGGTATGACCACACGCGCGTCGCGCGCCTGCTTGAGGTTACGGAACACGATTCGCGCCAGGGCGTTCACCAGGCTCGTCTGCGCATGCGCGAGCTGCTGGCGAAATAACTAACAAGATTGCTCGTCGTATCTCCAACCCCTCTTTTCTTCCTGACAGACTGCCCCTCGCGAGAGGGGCTTTTTTGTTGGGCGGGATACGCTGCGCTCATTCAATCCCAGCCGTGGAGCAACATCTCTGCGGAGCATAGCGGCGAGGGCTGTTTTTTGACTTCGGCCCTAGTTACCCACCGAGGTCTAAAGTGCCTGTAACAAACTGATTCACATAACTTACTGGAACGGCGGCGGAAATTGTTCCACGTGGAACACTTCTGGTAACCACCTGTCTAAGGCAAAAAATACCCCTCGCTTTCGCGAGGGGCAAGTTGAGGTTGAGCCAAGATTGAAGAATCGACCCGTCGCCTTATTGCGACGAGCTGTTGTTCTGTGTCGATTGCGCGTTCGAGGGAGTCGAATATGAACGAGTCTGCGCGTTATAGCTGCTGGAATTGCTCGCTCCCGAAGTCATCGGAGCGTTCGACGGCGACGCCGATGCGAGCTGATCGACGTTGTTCTTCAGCAAGCTGATTTCGACGCGATTGCCGTGCGCGCTCGCGCTTCCATCGGTGGCAGGCAGCTTCGCGTTGCCCATTCCCATTACGTAGATGCGATAAACAGGAATCTCATCCTTCGTGACCAGATAACGGACCACGGAATCCGCCATCGCCTGCGAGTTCTGCACGCCAGCTGTTCCTGCACCAGTTGAGAATCCCTGCACCTCAATGATGTAGCCCTTCTGGTCTTTCAGGTTCGCAGTCATGTCGTCGAGCGCCGCTTTGGCTTTCGGGCTCAGCGCGGTTTGGCCGGAACGATAACGGATCTCGGTCTGCGTCGCGGCTTGATACTGATCGATGTTGCCGACCACTTGCTCCACCGTGTTCAGGCGATTGGTGGCCTGGAGCGCGGTCTGGTTCGCTTGCTGCGCGCGATTGCCGGCGTCGGTTGCGTGCTGATCGGCGAGCGTCGCCTTGGCATCCGCGTCGTGAATACCTTGCTGCGCACGCGCGTCGACATCCTTGATCTGGCGCGCATTGGCGGCGGTAAGATCGTCGAGCTCATTCACCCGGTTGCGAATCGGACTGAGCTGTCGCTGCACGTACTTCTTGCGCGCAAAGGGATTGACCTTGCCCCAGAAACCTTCGCGCGTGTCGGGCTGAAGCGGCTGTTGCGCGGAGAGGTTCGGATCCGAATTCGCGTCCTGCGAAGTCATGGCCGAGCTGCTTTGGCTAGACGACGCCGAAGACGAACTCGAGGAAGCAGCTGGTTGCTGCTGCTCCGAAGTGGTCTGTTGCGCGACGGCTGGAACGACCAGCGCTGCAGCCAACGGCAACGTAAGTAGCGATGCGATCTTCATGGGTCCTCCGAAAACTGTGGGCAACTTATGCCTCATCGCCAGCCGCTCTCGTCTTGCAGAGCTCGGCGACCGCCGGCGGAAAGCGCGCGGCAACACTGAACTGCATACAACTTGACTGCCAAACTTCCGCCCGCAAGAGCAGGGCTAATTCCTTTGGAATAAGCGCATGTGCGGCGAGCGAGGAAAGTCTTTGCGAGTAGGAACGGCGAGCGCAAGGTAATTGTTACCCGTTTGGCGCCTGGAACTAAGCGGCGCTTACGGTGTTGAGCCGAGGAAGTTTGTTTTCAGATTCGGGCACGGCGCGGACGAAAGCCGATTCCACTTCGCGCCTGGCTTCTTCGAGCGGCAGCGGCGGAATTACGGTCATCTTGCCGATCAAGCTCGCCAGCTGAAGATAAGCGGCGCGACAAGTTCGCATGAACTCGAGCGGATATTCCGGCTTGCGCGCGCGCGCGGCTTCGGGATCGGCGTCGAGAATGTAGGCAATGTCAGGTTGAGGAACGAGCGTGCTGACGATGCGGACGAACGCCTTCGTGAGCAGATTCGCCAGCGGCAAGTTTGCGAGCTCGTCGTAAATGTAGCGATCGAGAATGATGACATCAGCGCCTGAACGTCTCCCACGAGCGACCACGCCAACCAGATGCAACCCGTCGAGAAGATACAGTCCATGGCGCGCGAAACTGAGATACCACCTGCGCACATTTTTGTCGCGGCGATTCACCGGCTTGTCAGGCGCGCCGATTCCCCGCTCGCTGCCATAAACTTTGTGCACAAAGCCTTCGCGATAACGGCTGAGAACGACAACGTCATCCCAGAAGGCGAGTAGCTTGGTGCTCAATCCGCGCCGATGCGCGAAATCGATGAGGTTCGCAATCTGCGTGCTCTTGCCCGAGCCGTCAACCCCGGAGAATGAGATGAGGAGCGGCGAGCTTCTCGCTCCGAGCTTCGAGCGTCGAGTTCCGAAGCGGGAGTGAGGTGGCGTTTGCATTTGGCTGCGATGAATCCAAGAAAATCGCGAGTCAGAAGATTGTCATCGCGAGTGACAATCTTTCCTGTGGTGGCTGCGTTTCAGTTCCGCATGCGTCCTCATGCTCACTGCATTCGGTTCCACCGCATCCTTGCAGCTCACACCTATTTCACGCCGCTAGGGTTCGATGACGTTCCTTTCGACAAGGCGACCACTGTGCCGATCGCAATGCCTGCGGCCGCGATCAAGCCGACCTTGATCAGCAGTGAGCGCTTCTGGTTCTGCTTGGACGGGGCGATCGCCATGCCGGCAGGACGCGAAGCCGCACCGCCGACGGTTGGAACGCCTTCGGCCGTTGCTGCGCCTAGCGGCTGCTGCATTTGCTGCTCAGGCTTCGGCTGCGGCGCAGGCGTTGCCGGAAGAGCTTCGGTTGAGCTCTCCGGATTTTGCGGCGTCGGATTTTGCGTGCTCGGCTGATTGGTTTGCGGCACCGGTTGCAACGGACCCTGCGAGGGATCGATGGTGGTGCCGTTCTGCTGCGGTTGCGATTGCTGTGCCTGCGCGAATTCCGGCAGCCCACACAGCACCACTCCAACAATCAGCAGCATGCATTTCGCGAGTATTTTCTGATGCGCTTTCATCGGGGAACTCTCCCAGGCAAAAAAATTTAGCGTGGCCCTTGGATTTCAAATTCGGAAATTGTTTTCGCCGCTCCCGCCGGAGTTAATGCGCGCCGCGCGGTAAGCGAACTCTCGGCCCCGGGCTCGATCGGAGCACGCGCAGGCTTCATCAGCCGCTCCACATCGGCATCGCGATCGTAGAAAAGATTGCGAACGCGATTGCGCCCGTAGCGCCAAAGGTTGGGGATGTTGGTCTGATACCAGCATGACTTCGACATCGAAGGCGAAAAACCGCAGAACACTCGAAAGCGGCCCTGCAGCACGTCAGGCGAGGCCAGGAGGGCTGCGGTCAGGCGGTGATTGCCTTCCAACACGGTTACGGGATGGGAGTCGTCAATGCCGATCAGCAGTACCGCGCTATTGTCGTGGCTCGTGCGCAGGCGATAACTAAGTGCCTGCACTTTGGAGATGAAGTCGCGCGTCTTGCCGTGAAACGGCTTGGTTCGGATGCGCTTGACGATGTCTTTAAGCAGGAAGCTGCCATTGGCCACCCGCCGCCACTGCGCGCGCGGGAAGACTCGAACCTGCTCAAGGTCTTGCGGCTCGATCTTCACTTCGCACCACTGCGTATCGGCAGGCAGTTCGCGCCACATGTGCCCGCGGCGGCGAAACAGCAGCGCCCGGCGCAGGGCGTTTCCCGCCTCGCTGGAAATATCCGCGTCGAGTACCAGGTGCTCGAACTGCTCCCGGTCCTGATGAAACTCCTCCTGATAAAACTCGTTCTTCAGGAACTCGGCTATGACTTCCGCTTCAGTAACGCGCCGTAGCCTCTTCATGGACTCCCCCACCGGCGGTCGCCCACACTTTGACGAAGGGCAACGCGACCGCAATTAACAACAAAATCCTCAGGACCTGCTGGACAACGATCACCTCCAACAGAGTTGAGTGAAACCAGGTAATGCCAAGCACGATCAGCCCGCTCACCACCAACTGCAGCCAGCCGGTATTGGCGATGCGGCGCGACATCTCGTACGTAATCAGCACAACCGCTATGGCATACACGCCTGTGGCTGCTGCGTTCATACTCAGCAGCAGATTCAGGTCGCCCACGGCGGTGTGGAAATGCGATCCAAACAACGATTGAAAGACCAGCGTGGGGAACGATGCCAGCAGCAGAACAAAAACTACCGACATGCCGATGACCAGGAGAAGAGGAACGGCCAGCAGGGAGCCCGAACTGCTGTTCTCTTTTTTCTCGGCGGAAACCGGAAACATGGCGCTGACCACCGACCAGGCCGCGAAATAAAGCAGACGCCCGACCAACGCGATGGCCGCATACAGGCCGGCGTCTTCCGGCCGGAAGAAGTGCTTCACCATCAGGATGTCGATGTTGCTGATGATGACTTGCCCGACGAAGAACACAATCGCCTGGCGGCCTTCGCCGACATGCCTGGCAGGCCCAGCTATCGCCCGGCCGCGCAGCTCGGTGGCTTTATCGGGCAGCCAGAATGCCAGGATCACTGACGCGGAGATTGCGGCGACTGCGCCAAGAACACCGAAGCCCATCAGGATCAGGACAATTGCGCCAGTAAACTTGACCAGCGCCTCGGCGGCCATGTTCACTGCCAGGCCGCGAAAGCGACAGGTGCCTTGCAAGCCGCCGCGCTTGACTCCGAGCGGAACATAAATCGTCAGCCCGACGGCGAGCAGGATGATGATCCAGGGACTCGACAACCGCAAATAGCTGGTCAGCACGTTCGCGGTCAGCAACATGAAAATGCCGAGTCCAACTCCGATGACCCAGGCGCGCTTCATCAGCTGCTGAAAAACGGCGGCTTTGGCTTCAACCGCGTCCGAGCGTGCAATCAACTTGGTGCAGACCAGCTGAAACGCCAGGGTGATGGCCGAGATCAACATCAGGATGGTGACGGCGGCCGCGGCGTGGCTGAAATCGGAAGGACCCAGCATGCGGGCCACCCCGATGTTGTAGCCGAAATTGGCCAGGCTCACGACAATCGATCCAATCAGCAGGATGATGCTGCCGTTGAGAATCTTGGCGTGGGTGGCGTGCTGCGGCGTCCAGCGCGTTATCCATTCGCGCCAGGCGCTTGCGCGCGGAGCACTCGCGTTCCCCAACGCGCCGTCGGTCGACGCAGAGGAGCGAGGCTCGGTCACCACTATTTCGGGAGTTGAGCTCATGCCGCCAGGTCTGCTCCCGATCCGTCGTCGTTGGTGTTGACGGCCTGCGGCGCGAACATCGGCACCACTCCCTGCGACGCCTGCGGCTCAAGCTGCCTCAGCGCGTTGGGCAGGAAGCTGCTGAAGCTCTTCACGGCAGCAGTGGAATTGTCGTAGATCTCGAAGAGACGTCCGGTACGCGTGAGTTCCAGTACCACGGCGGATTGCGGCGACAACGATGCCAGCTTCAGGTCACCGTCGCGCTTGGTCGCCTCACGCACGCACTGCAGCAGTATGTCGATCCCCGCGGCATCGAGGTGCCGCACCTGGGACATGTCAAAAACCACCTGGGGCCGGTCCGAATTCAAAAAGGGCTGTACTTCTTTCCAAAACTTACGGGCCTGTTTGAGATTCATTCTCTCCGGCATTCGCTTAACCACTACGGGCCGACTAATCGTCTCCACCATATCTCCTCACCACTGCTAAATTGGAGGGGAACTCGGAGCTCTCCTGGCCGGAAGCTGGAGACTCCAACAGCGGAGCGGTCAGCGCAGATCCTCCCGGTTCTGCACACTCCGGTTCCGCGGGGTCCTCGCGATGGGACAACGCGAGAACGCCGCGATATATCTGTTTAGGTAAGAGGGCAAAAAGCGCAGCAGTGCTGCCTGCCAGTCGAGAAACTGGGCTCAAAGGCACCATATCGACCAGTTTCGCGTCGGTAATCTCCACTTCGACGTTGCGCACCAGGTGGGCGAGCCGGCGGAAACCGACCACGCAGTGCATCACATCGAGCCCGGCGCCCAGCCGCGTGAACGGCAGCAGGCTGGAGTTTTCGACCACCGTGCCGCAATCCACCTCCGCGTGCCGCTCGAGGACGCTGCCGCGCGTAATCAGCGCTTCGGCGTGAACTTTAACCCGCGCGCCGATAAATGCCGGCGCAACTACGCGCGCCTTGCGATGAATGCGGGCGCCCTGCGCCACAAACACTCCCGGCTTGATCTCCATGCCTTCGGGGCGCACGCCATTCTTGGCCAGCAGGCCGTCCATCCCCAGGCGCCGCAGATCGCCGGCATTCTGCAGGCGGTTGATATAGCCCTTCACCGGAAAGGGCTCGCACTCGCGGCGCAGACGCTGCAGGTGGCTGTGAAAGAGCTCACGGGCATCGAAGCGGGCGGAGGGATTCAACACAAAAAGATCGAGGCTTGCGCCTTGCGCGTCGACCGCCATGCTGATCGCGCAGTGCTTGTCGAGATGATGTTGAATCATCTCTTCGAAGTCGACTTCGGCGTAGGGACCGAGGCGCAGGGCGACCACCAGGTCCGCCCCCTCCGCGGCATACTGGCGAAAGATTTCGTCGGCGGAATCCCACAACTCGTCAGCCTCGGCTCCGATCTGGCGAACGCTGTGATCGACGACGGCGCGATGCGTAAACGAGGAACTCTCCTGCGGCAGGTCGCTGATGAGAGTTGCCTTGCAGATGCCCTGTCGCCGCAGGCGGCGCAGCACGCGTTCCGCGACAGGCAAGCCGAGGACGTCGAGGTATGCAATCGGTACGCCGGCGATGCTCTCGGTCGCTCCTGCTTCGTCGCGGTCAGCGGCGGACACCAGCAGAATGGCCCTTATGTCCATGACTGCCACTTGGGCGCGGCGGCGCGGAAGATTGCCGAACGCGAAGGCACCCACGACGGAATTCGCCGGAACCGCGATATCGGTTCCAGCGCCCTGGTTCTCTGCTGCAAATCAAATGAGCGCAAATATTGCCGGATGATCTGGGGCATCGTCATGCGGAGAGCGGCGGAGAAATTCTGTTCGGACATGTCGCGCATTTTGGTTGAATCGCTCAGAAGCTCCTGCATTTCGAGCGCCAAGCTTTGCGCGCTGCCGGTTTCATAGAAGCCGACTGCCAAGCCTTCATCGAGCGCCATCTCGCGAAAGTCAGCAATGCCGGCCGATATGATTGGGACGCCAAATTCGCATGCAAGGTGGGCTACACCACTGGCTCCGGTCGCGGAAGAATAGGGGAGTACCAGAACGCTGGCCTGCTGGAACAGGCTGGGAATGTTCTCTTCTTCGACATACCCGGTAAATTCGACACGCGGATCGTCTTTTACGCTCTCCGCCACCGATTCGACATATCCCGGCGTTTGCGGATGATTGCCGCCGGCCACGATCAAGCGCACGTTGGGCATCTCGGGGGGCAATCGCTGAAAGGCTTCGATCAATAGTTCGAGACGCTTGTAGGTGCCCCACTTTCCGAAAGCAAGAATGCGATGCTCAGGATTGCCGCGCTGCGAGAAGTCGGGCGATTCCGGACATCCTCCAAGAATGCCGTGGGCGCGGAAGTGCACGTTTTCGCCGCGATATTTTTCGATCAGGGTGCGGCGATAGACGGGCAACAGTACGGAGATGGAATTGGCCATCAGCAGCATGCGGGTGGCCAGCGAACCGGCGGCTCGATAGAGCGCCGGGAAGCGGATGCCGGAATCGGCAAGATTGATGTTGTCCATCAGGTGATGCAAGGTGACGTGCGTGTAGTGCCCGGTGAGGCGCGACATGGCCGGCTGCGAGAGCCCGAGGAAGGCCGGCACCGGCTTGTTGCCGAAGCTGGAAAACAGCAGGTTGTACCAGACGACATCAGGCTTGATGTCGTGAATGGCGCGAATCAGGCGCGCGGGATTGGACAGTGCGTCGAAACGCCAGCAGCGGACCACATGGTAGTCCTCGAGTTCGGGCTCATCGCCGTCCAATTCGTCGGCGAGTATCGTGAGGCTCAGTAGAGGATCCCGTTGTAACTCCCGTGCGAGATGAAACCCGTATTCGTTCAGCCCCCTGCGGCTGGGCGGGAAAGCTGTAACGAGACAAATCTTCATGGACTCCCCTGGGTCAGAAAATCGACAGGCGAAAGACGGGACGAATCAACGTTCCGCTCTGCGCAGTTCCGGTGAAATTCGGGAATTGCTCTGCCTGTACGCCAACCGAAAACTGCAGGGGATAGGCCACCTTGAATTCCCCCGCGTCGCCGTTGAAAGACCGATGAATTGGTCTCACGTAACTGATGAAGAAACTGGTGTACATGTTGTCGTACTGCTGAAATGAGGAGCCACCTTCATAGGCGAACTGGCCGTCCACCTTCCACGACGGGTTGATGAGGTACTGCGCAGTCGCTACCGGCCGCAGGACATGCGCGGTGGCGTAAATGGTGTTCTGCACTTCGTAGGCGCGGATGTATTCGGCCAAAATGCTGGCGGTCAGCTTCTGGTCGAAGAATTTGCGCTGCAGGCCGCCGTAGCCGGAGGTGGTGAAGTATTGCCGGGTCTCCGGACTGAACGTCAAATCGCGCCGCGTATAGCCGGTAATGAGCGCCGTCTTGCCCCAGGGGCGTCCCACGGTGAACTGCAGCGTAGTTCCTACATCGTTGGAGTTCAGCGGGTAGCCGGTTGCCGTAAACGGTCCGGCTTCGTGATACGCGCTGGCATTGAGGGCCAGCCAGTTGCCGAAGTAATTGCTGTTGGCGTAGACAAATTGACGAAACAGGTTCTGGTTCTCGTACTGCGGCGCCGAGCTGTCGCGACGCAGCGTGTATTGCAGGCCGGTGTTCAGTGCGATCCAGTTGTCGCCCAGATGCAGCACCGGATTGATGGCGCCGTTGAAGTTGTAATCGAAGGTGTTGCGGTTAATGATCAACGCCTCCTGCGGCAGCGACTCCGGGCCATTAGCGTTGCGGATCTGGAAAAATCCGCTCACCATGGGGAAGTTGTTGTCGAAGTGATAGCGATACGCGGTGGTCCACAGCGTCTCCTGCTCGGAGCGAGGCGGCGGCAGCAGCCGACTCTTGCTGGAGAGCCCGAAGATTTGCTGATCGAGCACGTAGACGGTGTAATCGTCATACAGTCCGCCGGTCGTGAGATTGGTGGACATGCTGAGGTGATCGGTAACGCGCAAGCCTTCCTCGGAGGCCACCTGCAAGCCTTCGGTTGTCGCGATGTCGGTGCCACCTAACTGGCCGGCCTTCGACAGCGAGGACAACGCGTTCCAGCTCTCGTGGCGCTGGCGATAGACTTCGCCTTGCGCCAACAGATAGTCGTAGTTCTGGTTGGCCGAGGGATCGGAGCCGAGCGTCGCGAGTTGCTGATCGGCCTGCTTGGTCTTGCCTTGCGCGAGATACGTGTTGGCTAATCCGATATCGACAACCTCGTCCGACGCACCCGCCTGCTCCGCCTTCTGGAAGTACTTCTCGGCAAGATCGAAGTCGTGCATGGCCAGCAGAAGATTGGCGGCTTCGATGAGGTTGTCGGCGGTGACCGGCGGAGCTTCGCCGATGCGGCTCTCGGCAAAGCCGAGGCTGATCTGCTGCTTCGCGTCCTCATTCTGACCGTACTTCACCATCAGCCGAGCGATGGCCAGGCGGGCTTCGACGCGGTTCGCGTCGGGCGCTTCGAGTGCGCGGGCGAAGCGGTCCATCGCGGCTTTGCGATCGCCGAGCGTGAGCAGCGCGTCGCCGGTGTCGAGCAGGATGGTGGACTGATTTCCACCGGTGCGCTCCGCGGCTTCGACATAGCGCAGCGTCTCATCACGATTGCCGAGATGCGCGTAGGCATGCGCCATGCGGCCATAGATGAGCGGATCGTCCGGCGAAATGGCAAGCGCTGCGTTCAGCGCGTCAACCGACTGCTGATAACGGCGCATGTCGTAAAGCGTGTCGGCCAGCGCGAGATGCAGTCCCAGATCGTTGGGCGCGTACTTCAATGCCGCCTCGTACTCCTGAACGGCGCTGGCCAGCAGGTGGCGCTGGCGATAGGCGGTAGCCAGCGCAAGATGGGTCGCGCCGGAGTCGCCCAGCAGCTTCTGCGCCTCTTGCGCTTCTTCGATCGCTTCCTGCGATTGGTGCAGCTGCAAATCGCTGAACGCCAGGCCAAGGTGCGCAATGCCATTATTGGGCGCGAGCTTCAGCGCGGTGTGAAAGTCCTGCGCGGCCTCCTGCGGATTCTGCATATCGTTCAGCGTGTAGCCGCGGTTTACGTAGGCTTCCACCATTTTGGGATCGCGCTGGATGGCGCGCGTGTAGTCGTCCACGGCTTCGTCGAGCAGCTGCGAATGCTTGTGGACGTGGCCTTCCAGCAGCGGGAAGTTCGGCTCTTTGGGCAACACCGCGTCGTACTTGTCGGCGACGGCCAGCGCGTCGTCGTAGCGGCCCAGGTCGTACAGGTCATATGCGAGATAGACCGAAGCGTTGCGGTCTTTTGGCAGCTGCTGAAGCACCTTGTAGCCAAGCTTTGCCGACTCGACGTAGTTGCCTTGGTGCAGTAAAACGCGCTCGTGCTCGCGCATGACGCGGGGATCGTCGGCCACCTTGCCTTTAGCGCGATTCACCCATTCGCTGGCCAGCTTGATCTGCTGCGCCTCGATGGCGGCGTTGGCCGCATTGGCGATTACGATGGGATTCGCGGGCGCCCGTTTGTAGGCCTGTTGATACTCGTCGTCGGCGCGGGGAAATTCCTTGGTCTGGGTGTAAAGATCGCCGAGCGCGAGGTACGGAACGTAGTCGTCGGGATAGTCCTTCGCCAGCCGGTTGAAGTACTCGGCCGCGAGCTTGGGATTGTTGTCCTCGCGATAGAGATAACCCATCGCCTCCAGCGCAAAACGGTTGGTCGGATCCTTGCTCAGGACCTCGTCGTAAAGCTTGCGCGATTCGTCTTTCTCGCCTTCCTTCCACTTCAGGTTGGCATATTGGAGCTGGACATTGAGGTTCTCGGGATCGAGCTTGCGAGCTTCGACCAGATCGGCCTCGGCGCCTTTGAGGTCGTTGTCAGACATCTTGAGCGAGGCGCGCACACGCAGGAACTCGGCCTTGGCCGGACCTTGCACATCGAGTTTGTTGATCTCGTCTTCGGCCGTCCGAACTTGCTGATGCGCAGCCGCGTCGTCGCCGTTCTCGCGATAGAGTTCGGCGAGATTCAAGCGCAACTGGATGGGATAGAGCTGGCCTTCAGGCACGCCGGCCGCCGGCAGCGCGGCGATCGCAGCTTTGTACTCGTTGATCGCGTCGGTCTGGCGATTCTCTTCTTTCGCCAGCATGGCGCGGATGGCGTGCAGGCGGTAGTGGTTTGGGTCGATGGCGGCGGCGCGAGTGAGATAGTCGCGAGCTTTGTCGAAATTGCCGATGCGCAGTTGCGCCTGCGCGGCGCTGAGCTGATAGGTGATCTCGCGAGGCTTGGCGTTGGCCGCGCGGGTGTAGGCTGCGGCAGATTCCTGCTTATCGCCGTCGAGCTCATACGTGTAACCGAGGTCGGCCAGCACTTCCGGCGTCTGGCGCGGCGCGCTCTTCAGGGTGGCAATCGCCGCTTTGTAGTCGTGCTCCTCACGGTAATAATTCGCTGCCGCCTGGAAGATTTCGACGTTGCCGGGCGAGTGCTTTTTGGCCAGATCGAGCATCTGCTTGGCGCGATCGGGCTGCTTCAATTTCAGATACGCGACCGCCAGCATAAGTTCGGCGTGGGCGTTGGGCTGCTTCGACTCGGCTTGTTGCAGCAGGTTGATGCCTTCCTGCGTGTCGCCGGTGCGCAGGTAGAGCTCGCCGGCAATGAGCAGGTCCTGGGTGCGGCCGGGATTGGCGTGAATCACCTGCAGCAGCAGGCGCTTAGCGTCATCGGTACGGCCCATGCGCTCGTAGGTTTGCGCCAATCCGCTCATGCCGTCGGGATTGCCGGGCGAGGCCTTCAGGCCATGTTCGTAGGCGTCGACGGATTGTTGATACCGGCCGGCGAGCCGCGAGGTATAGCCGAGCAGAAACCACAGCTTGTTATCTTGCGGAGCGGCATTCACGGCGCGCTGCGCATAGTCGGCGGCCGCAGACGGATTGCCGCGTCGCAGGGCGTCTTCGGCGGCGCGCGCCAGACGTCCTACTTCGATGCTGCTGCCCCAGCCGATGCCGTTGTCGCCGCCGGTGGCCTGCTGCTGGCCCTTTTTCGCCCTGGAATTAGAGTCGGCGGGAGAAGCCTGGGACTGAGGCTGCTGCCCATTGATTTCGTAGGTCTGCGCCTGCGCCGCTATCGGCAACAACAAAGAGCCAACAATCAGGAGAACAGTTTTTGCTTTCACGGAGACGGCTCGCTGATTCGGGACTGTGCGGGAACTCCGCTTGTAAGCTGAATTCCTTCTGTTCGGATGCGAATTCCTGAGTAAGGGCTGTTCGGCAGCTTGGGACGAGATCTACTCAGGTTGGAATGTGAGTACCGCGATGCACAATTTGGTTAGCGGAGGTGAGTAGCTGTCGCGGTCGAAGTGCTTGTTCACCACGGAGGCACGGAGACCACGGAGTTCCTTAAGTCTTTTCTCGAAGAAGGTTGTGTCGGTTATCGGCACCGTTCGCCGGACCGGTGAACGGAGCTGTCCGCTTGTCGCAACTGAAATTGGGGTCGAAATAGAAGTACCTTCAACACTGCGTGTCCTCCGTGCCTCCGTGGTGAACAAAGCCGGGTGAACCGACAGAATCAGATTTTCCCCGCTGGGGGTTACGGAAATTGCGCAAAGCGCGATAGAATACTCCACTAGGGAAAAGCCTTCCGAGATCGCGCAGCCAACGCTGCCCGATTCCGCCCGCTGCGCAGGTTGGCAGCCTGGGCCGGAGATCCTGGAGTCAGTTGGAAGTCCCCAAACATCCCACAGTGCCTCCGGACGCGAGGGATGAAGGTTTGTCTGCCGCCTGAATGAGCCGCCGACAAATAAGGAACGAGTCCGCCGCGGGCTGAAGCTGCGTTCGGCCGGGATCGGACAGGTTAGGGCCGAACGGAACGAAGATGATCATGTTCGCAATGTACGTACAAGCTGGGGGCGCGGGCGGGCCACAGTTCCTGATTTTTTTGTTACCCGTCCTGGGCATGTTCGCCTACATGATGTGGTCGCAATCGCGCCGCCAGAAGAAATGGCAGGCGATGCTGCAAGAGATCAAGCCCGGCGACAAGGTGGTGACCAGCGGCGGTTTGACCGGCGCGGTCATGTCGGTGAAAGACGATGCCCTTGTGCTGCGGGTGCCGCCCGACAACCTCAAGATTGAGGTCACACGGGCTTCGGTGGTTACGCTAACGACGGCTGAAGGTTCCACGAAGTCATAAACAGGTTGCGGTTGGTCATGAACAAGAATCTACTCACGAAAACCGTTCTTATTATCGCGGTGCTGATCGTGTTTCTGATCGGCATCATCGGCATCCCCAGCAGCTTCACGCCGGCTGGTCTGGTGCAAGCAATCCAGAACCGCATTCACCTGGGACTCGACCTGAGAGGCGGAACGCACCTGATTTTGCAGGTGCAAGTGAACGACGCCATCAATGCCGATAGCGACCGCGTGATCGATCAGTTGAAGGACGACCTGAAGAAAAACAACATCCCCTTTGGCGAGATCACCAAGCCGGATCCGCAGAATCACCCTGAGGTGATAGCGATTAACGGCGTAACCCCGAATTCGACCGGCGACCTGCGCCACCTCATTTCCGATAAGTATCCCGACTACGATCTGACGTCGGGCGCGCAGAACGGCTGGACGATGACCATGAAAACTTCGGTGGTCACGGAGACCAAGAAGAAAGCCGTCCAGCAAGCCATCGAGACGATTCGTAACCGTATTGACCAGCTCGGCGTTTCTGAGCCGGTGATCCAGGAACATGGTCTTGGTGACTATCAAATTCTGGTGCAGTTGCCCGGCGTCGACGATCCCGCGCGAGTGAAAGAGATCATGCAGTCGACGGCGCTGCTGGAAATCCGGCAGGCAGTCAAGGGTCCGTATGCCAGCGAGCAGGCTGCGATGCAGGACAACGGCGGCGTGCTGCCGCCGGACACGATCGTGATGAAGGGCAGCAACGGCATGCATGCCCAGGACGGTCAGACCAGCGAAGATGCCTACTGGCTGATCAGCAAGACGGCGGCGGTAAGCGGCAGCGACTTGCGTTCGGCCGATGCCGGTACCGATGAGAATGGCCGTCCCGACGTGAACTTTACCCTGACCAACGAAGGGGGACGGCGCTTCGCAGCGTTCACCGGCGCGCACGTCAACGACAAGCTGGCGGTGGTGCTCGACAACCGCGTGAAGTCGGTCGCGACCATTCAAGAGCAGATTCACGATCAGGGCCGCATCACCGGCGCGTTCAGTCCGCAGGAGGTGCAGGACCTGGCGCTGACCCTGCGCTCGGGCGCGCTGCCGGCAGGCATTAAGTATCTGCAGGAAGTGACGGTCGGACCTTCGCTGGGTGCCGATTCGATTCGCGCCGGGGTGCGCGCGGCGATCATCGGCATGGCTGCGGTCATGATCTTCATGCTGTTCTATTACCGCGCCGCCGGGATCAACGCCGATCTGGCGCTGCTGCTGAACCTGATCATCCTGCTCGGCTTCCTGGGCTTCAGCGGAGCCACGCTGACGCTGCCGGGAATTGCGGGAGTGATTCTTACGGTTGGTATGGGCGTCGACTCGAACGTGCTGATCTTCGAGCGCATTCGCGAAGAGCTGCGACACGGCAAGACGCCGTCGTCAGCGGTTGAGCAGGGATTTGCGCACGCCTGGCGAACGATTTTCGATACCCACGTCACGACCATCGTGTCGGCGGTCATTCTGTTTCTGTTCGGTACGGGGCCGGTGAAGGGATTCGCGGTGACGCTCAGCTTCGGTCTGGCGGCGAACCTGTTTACCGCGGTGTTTGTGTCGCGCGTGATCTTCGAAGCAGTGTTGAACCGGCATCAGCGTGGCGAAGCATTGAGCATCTAGCCGGTTCGCGGCAGGGTGTTCACCCCGGAAGCACGGAGAACGCGGAATGTTGAAGATCGTGTTCGAATCCGTGGGGCGTGTTTAGACGAGTTTTAGAAAATTCCGTGCCTTCGGTGTTTCCGCGGTGAATACCCTGTCGGAAGCACGAGAATGGCGCGTTCCCAGCAAGGGGCTTGCGGTGGAATTATTTCGCGATACAAACATCGATTTCCTGGGCAAGAAATGGTACTTCCTTGCCTTCTCGCTGATTTTCAGCGTTGCCGGATTGTGCTCCATCTTCTTCTGGCATGGCATTCCGCTGGGGGTTGAGTTCCGCGGTGGAACGCTGGTCTATGTGAAGTTCGCGCAGACGCCGAACCTCGACCAGATCCGCAGCGAGTTGAACCGCGCGGGGCTGCACGATCCCAAGTTGCAGCGCTTCGGGCCGACGGCGGACAACGAGGTGCTGGTCGATCTCGGCTTGCAGGAGACCAGCGAAGCCGCGCTCGACAAGGGCAAGAACACCATCATCAACGCCTTTGAGCCGAAGCAGGATGCGGCTTCCGGCAAGCAGGACCTGAACAATACCGGCGCTTCGACTCTGTCGCAGTATCTGTTGAACAAGGACCCGTTGCACCTGGGCACCGACGCCGAGCAGCGCTACACCGCCATTGCGAACCAGGTGACCGACTTCCGCAACAAGCAGCGGGGCGGCATCCTGACCTCCATCGACGAGGTCAAGGGGATTGTGCCGCCTGAGGTGCTGAGCGCGTTGCAGCAGGACTTCTACACGTCGAACTTCGTGGTTCGCAACGTGGAGATTGTTGGTCCGCAGGTGGGATCGCAGCTGCGCGCGCAGGCCATTCGCGCAACCCTGTACTCGCTGGCCGGCATGCTCATCTACCTGTGGTTCCGGTTTGAGCTGATTTACGGCATCGGCGCGGTTGTAGCCTGCTTCCACGACACCATCATCACGGTAGGTTTCTTCTCCCTGCTGGACAAAGAGATCAGCTTAACGGTCATTGCCGCGATTCTGACACTGATCGGCTATTCGATGAATGACACCATCGTGGTCTTCGACCGAATTCGCGAGAATCTGAAGCTGTTGCGCCGCGAGCCGCTGGCCGACATCGTCAATAAGAGCATCAACCAGACGCTGAGCCGAACGATTCTGACCTCGGGCTTGACGTTCCTGACGGTGCTGTCGCTGTACATCTTCGGCGGCGAAGTGCTGCGGCTATTTTCGCTGGCGCTGGTAATCGGAATTCTGATCGGAACGTATTCGTCGATTGCGATCGCGGCTCCCATGCTGGTGGCGTATCAGGACTGGCGGGCGAAGCGGGCGGGGCAGGCTGTAGCTGAGAAGATGGCGCCTGCGCGCGGTGGTAAGGCAAGTGAGAAAGTGAAGGTAAAGGCGTAAGCCAGAGGACAACAACGGCTTCCGCAGCTCTCGCCTGTTGCAACTGCATGACTGGGGTGTATACTGCGGGACGCCCTCAGCTCCCAGCAGCGATAGCCCTGTTGTTTGTTTCCAGGTTGCGTCTCCCGGCCCCAAAATTTTCCCGTGGCTGCTTAGCTTTTCCGGGCACAAATGCTCGATTTCCGGTGTCTAAGTTAACAGCACGTTTCGGAGAACCGGTATGTTTGAAGACAGCCTTGTAGAATCGGGCGGAAGAATCAAGACCAAGCGTGGCATGACCACGGTGATCTCCTTCATTCTTGAGGTTTTGTTCCTCGGCGTTCTGGTACTGCTGCCGCTGATCTTTACCGAGGCGCTCCCGACCAAGCAGCTCATGACGATGTTGACGGCGCCGCCTCCTCCGCCGCCGCCTCCTCCGCCACCGGCTGCTGCGCCAGTGATTGTGAAGAAAATTCAGAGCGAATTGGACAACGGCCAGTTGCGAACGCCAACCGCCATCCCGAAAAAGATTCAGATGATTAAGGAAGACGAGCCGCCACCGAGCGCCGGACCGGCTGGGGTTGTGGGCGGAGTTCCGGGCGGAGTTCCCGGAGGCGCGATCGGCGGAGTGCTGGGCAGCGTGATGAGCAGCGTGCCGACCGCGGTCCCGAAAGCTGCGACGCCGCAGCGTGTGCGGGTTTCGCAAGGCGTCTCTCAGGGATTGCTGATTCACAAGGTGCAGCCCACGTATCCGCCGCTGGCTCGCCAGGCGCGTATTCAGGGGACGGTGGTGCTGGAGGCGCTGATCGGCAAGGACGGCAGCATCCAAAACCTGCACGTGGTCAGCGGACATCCTATGTTGACCAACGCAGCGCTGGAAGCGGTGAAGGAATGGAAGTACAAGCCGTATTTCCTGAATGGCGAGCCGGTCGAAGTATCCACCACGATCAATGTGAACTTCACGTTGGCGGGTGACTGATTTCGCGAGGGATGATGTTTTGCATCTAAGTTTCCGACCGGTGCTGCTGCTGAAAATGCGCTCCGGTCACAGGTTCGAAAACGTACGTAAGTTGCACTTTACCGAGCCTGCTCTGCGCGCGCAGAGCGGGCCCACGAGTTTAGATTCCGCAGTAACTCAGGTGTGCTGCAGTAACCGAAAGTTCCGAGGAGGAGAACTTAGCTCATGTTCCTAACAAACCTTGCATTCTGTGCCCTCAGCCATGTTCACGTGGCTGCCGCTTGGGTTTTCCAGGAAGCGACGATCGGCTGGGACCCCGTCTCGCTGTGGAAGCAGATGGGTATTCTGGCCAAGATCGTGGTCGTGATCCTGTTCATTATGTCCGGCTGGTCCATCGGCGTGATGATTGATCGCGCCATGGCGTTCAGCGCGGCCCGCAAGCAGTCGCGCGCGTTCGCACCCGCAGTTGCCGGCGCCCTGCGTGAAGGCAAAATCGACGAAGCGATCAAGGTCGCCGAGCGCAACAAGAAGAGCCACCTGGCCAAGGTTGTCACCGCCGGCCTGCAGGAGTTCAAGGCCCACGGCGATTCCGCGGACATCCCGGGCGAGCAGATCGAGGCCTCCAAGCGCGCCCTGGAGCGTGCCGAAGCCATCGTTCACGCCGAGCTGAAGCGCGGCCTGGGCGGTCTGGCCACCATCGGTTCCACGGCTCCGTTCGTGGGACTGTTCGGCACCGTGGTCGGCATTCTGAACGCCTTCAAAGAGATTTCGAGCCAGAAGGCTACCGGTCTGGGCGCGGTCGCGGGCGGAATTTCCGAAGCCCTGGTGACCACCGCTATCGGACTGTTCGTCGCCATCCCGGCGGTCATGATGTTCAACTACTTCACCGGCAAGGTGGAAGCTTTCGACGTGGAAATGGACAACAGCTCCAGCGAGCTGATCGACTATTTCCTGAAGCGCCGTCAAGTCCGCCGGCAAGGCTAGCCGAGAGGAGTTTGAACTTATGGCACTTGCATTACGCAACGAAGGCAGCAAGGTCAATTCCAACATCAACGTCACCCCTATGGTTGACGTGATGCTGGTGCTGCTCATCATCTTCATGGTCATCACGCCCATGTTGCAGAAGGGGCAGAGCGTCGACATGGCCAAGGTGGCCAACCCCACGCCCATGCCCGACGCCGACAAAGACGACGCCCTGCTGGTGGTAGTGATGCGCGACGGCCAGATTTTCTTTGGTACCGACCGCATCAAGATGGACGAGCTCACCAACAAGGTGAAGGACCGCCTGGCCAACCGGCCGGACAAGCGGATCTTCATTCGCGCCGATTCGCGGGCCAAATACGGCTACGTGGTGGACGTGGTGGACAATGTTCGCTCGGCGGGCGTAGACGATGTGGGCTTATTGACCGAGCAGAAACACGCGGGTCCCGCCAGCACCAAACCGCCATCCGGCGGTGGCACTGCGGGCGCGGGCACCGAGTGAGGAGTTGACTTATGGGAATGACAGCTGGGGGTGGTGGCGGTGGTTATACAGCTGACATCAACGTAACCCCAATGATTGATGTATTGCTGGTGCTGCTGATCATCTTTATGGTGATCACCCCTCTGACCCCGAAGGGCCTGGACGCGCTGGTACCTCAGCCGCCCAAAGACAAGCAGCCTCAGCAGCAGAATAACGATCGCACCGTGGTCGTGCAGGTCCTCCGCGGGCCGGGGGACAAGCCCGCGCTCAAGATCAACCAGGACGATGTGACCTGGGAAAATCTTGAAGGCCGCCTGAACGACATCTTCAAGACCCGCGCGGAGAAGGTGATGTTCGTAAAGGCTGATACCGACCTGCCCTTCGACAACGTGGCGCAGGTCATCGACATTGCCCACGCGGCGGGCGTCGATAAAGTCGGGCTGATCACCGCCAAGATCGAAGCTGGCGGATAAACACTAGGAACGGAGTTCGGGCAGCACACCTCCTTGCGGAATTGCGCGGGACGACGGCATCGTCCCGCCCCTTCTGCTCCCGGACTACGCGTGGAGAGTGACATCAAACATGAACAAGAGCGGACGGGTACTGACCTTACTGGCTGTCCTGCTCGCGCTGCTCTCGGCGGTGGGTTGTAACAAGCTGCGAGCGCGCGACCAACTGAATAAGGGTGTACAGGCTTATAAGAACGCAAAATATGAAGACGCAATCGAACATTTCAAAGACGCGGTCCAGCTTGATCCCAGCTTGACGAATGCCCGCCTTTATCTGGCGACCGCGTACATGGGCCAATATATTCCCGGAGCCGATTCACCCGACAACAATCGCTACGCTGAACAGGCCATCGACACCTTCAAGCAAGTGCTGGACCAGCATCCGCCGAAGGAGCAGCAGGTCCACAGCCTGAAAGGCATCGCATCGATGTACTTCCAGGAGAAGAAATTTCCTCAGGCCAGGGAGTACTACGAAAAGATCGCGCAACTCGATCCCAACGACCCCGAAACCTATTACTCGCTCGCGGTGATCGACTGGATGCAGGCCTACCAGCCGGATCAGAAAGCGCGCGCCGAACTGGGCCTGAAGCCGACCGATGAACTGAAGGACAAGAAAGCCTGCGAGCAGCTGAAGGACGTGAATACCCAGAAGGTCGATGACGGCATCACGAACCTGAACAAGGCGTTGCAGCTTCGTCCTGACTACGACGACGCGATGGCCTATCTCAATCTCCTGTATCGCCAGCGCGCCGAGTACGAATGCGACAATCCCGACGAACGTAAGACTGACCTGAAGACTGCCGACGACTGGGTCGACAAGACCATGGCTACCAAGAAGGCCAAGGCCGAAAAGGCCGGACCAACAGGTATCGTCACGACCGATAGCTCGCAGTAGAGAGATTTGCTCGGCAAAACAATCGCGCCCCTCCCGTAAGGAGGGGCGTTGCTTTTTGGACTCATTCGCCGAACCGCACTACACTCCGGGCGAGGACGTTGCCGGCGTTGCTTGGGACGGTGGCACCGCGCCTTGTGGTGGTTTCGGACCTTCCGGCGAGCCCGAGGGCGCATGTCCTGGCATCGCGGGCGGGGGCGCGAATTTTGGTTCGACAAAAATTGCGTCATCGATTGCCACGTTCTGCTCAACCTTATCGATCTGAATCGTGAAGCTGCCGCTGGGACGGCCAAGCGTCCAGCGATACGCCGTCTTCACTCCCCCGACCTCGCGATAGTCGGCAAAGTCCAGTTGAATGGGGAGCAGCCCGAGAGCCGTGTCGGTGTAATGGATCATTCGCACCAGCAGCCCGGAGCTTCGGTCGAAATAGAGTTTCACCGGCGGCTGTCCCTTCGTCAGACCGAGAACGGCGTCGGTCTCGTGGTCCCCGATCTTCTCGCCCTGCGGCTCAAGCTTCAGCTCGGTGAATTGCTTTTCCAGTTGTGCTGGATAGAACGCTTCTGCATCCAGCCTGGCGGCGACCTGGTCGGAGGCCGACATCTTGCGTGCGGTCGCTCCCGGAAAGTTCAGCCAGCCGGCCTCCCCGTTGTAGGCCGTCACGCTGTCGCCCCTGGGAGTGTGCATCACCGAAACCCGCTGGTCGGGAGCTTTGGTGTAAATCGTAATCGGCATCCCTTCCCCTTGGGGCATTACGGCGTGGCCGGTCTCGACACGCGTTGCGACTTTAGCGAGCGCGGCTTGTCCGCCGATGGCCTGGATGTACTTTGCCAGCACGGGCGCTCCGGAAGGCAGCGACGCGGGGTTGCTATTGTGCTCGTGCGCCTCGGCAGCTTCCGGCTCAGGCGGTTTGGCCAGGACTGCGGGAATCGCCTGGGGATTCGGCGATCCGCGGTGACAAGTGTTACAGGTGACCTCGCGCTCGCCGTCAAAGTTGTTCTGGTTGATGGCGAACATCATCTTCATCATCTCGCGTGCGGTCTTCTTCTCTTTCTTGTCGTCCTTGTCGAACTCCAGCCGCTTATCGGTGCCCGCGACATGGCAGAAGTCGCACTCCACACCCAGCGATCCGCTGATGAACTGCATAGTCGGAATTAACTGGTCGGCGGGGATGTCTTTCAGCACTTGAATGTTCTTGAACTTCTCGGCTGCGGTGGGCCCCGCGGCCGATCGGTTTGCGGTCTGAGTCTGGGACGGCCGTCCATGTGCCGCCAGCACCGTTGCGCCTAAGATCAAAATGAACGCAAGACTGGGAAGTGTTCCAGGCCGCGTCGTCCGGCCTTCTGCTGTGTGATGACTAGGGTGCACGCGATGACCTCGGAAAATTCGGGTACTGGAAGTCTAGCAAACACTGGAGCTTAGAGGACGGCCCAAGCCGTCCCCGGGTTGATCACAGTGCCATGTGACATTGGCACTGTGGGCTGGTGAGCGATGCAGTAGAATCCAAGGTTCTGCGGATGTACTCCGAGATCGCCCATCCGGACCTGCGCAGAGTGTCGGTAAAGCCGCCTTCGTCTGTGCCTCCAGTGCGAGCGGTGTGGGATGTTTCCATGTTCAAGCGAATTCTTATCGCTAATCGCGGCGAGATTGCTGTGCGCATCATTCGCGCCTGTCGCGAAATGGGCATCGAATCGGTCGCGGTCTTCTCGGATGTTGATCGCAAGGCGTTGCATGTGCGTAAGGCCGATTATGCCTATCACATCGGCCCGGCAACGGCGAGTGAATCCTACCTCAACGTCGAGAAGATCCTCGAGGTCGCGCGCCGCAGCGGGGCGGAAGCGGTTCATCCCGGGTACGGCTTTCTTTCCGAGAACGCGAAATTTGCCCGTGCCTGCCGCGATGCCGGCGTGAAGTTCATCGGCCCGTCACCGGAGTCGATGGAGATGATGGGCTCCAAGACGAAGGCGCGGCAGAACATGAAGAAAGCGGGCGTGCCATTCGTGCCCGGGTCGGAGCGCGGCCTCGATCTGGAGGCGATGGAACGGCTGGCGGAGCAGGTCGGGTATCCGGTGATGCTGAAAGCTGCGGCCGGCGGTGGCGGCAAGGGCATGCGCATGGTGTCCTCAGCGGGCGAACTGCATTCCGCCTACGAGAACGCGCGCAGTGAAGCCCAGCGCGCCTTCGGCGACAACGAGGTCTACATCGAGAAGTTGATCGTCAACCCGCGTCACGTCGAGATGCAGATCTTCGGCGACGAGTACGGCAGCGTTGTCTATCTGGGCGAGCGCGAGTGTTCGGTTCAACGGCGTCATCAGAAGGTGCTGGAAGAATCCCCGTCGCCCATCGTCGATGAGGATATGCGACGGCGCATGGGCGAGATCGCCGTCCGCGTCGGCAAAGCAGCAAACTACCAGAACGCGGGCACGGTCGAATTTCTGGTTGACCAAGAGCGGAATTTCTATTTCCTCGAGATGAACACGCGCTTGCAGGTGGAGCATCCGGTCACCGAGTTCGTCACCGGGCTCGATCTGGTGCACCTGCAATTTCATGTGGCCGCCGGCGAGCCGCTGCCCTTCAAGCAGGAGGACATTCAGCTTCGGGGACATGCGATTGAATGCCGCATCTATGCCGAAGATCCGGACAACAATTATTTCCCATCGCCGGGTCAAATCACGCGTCTCATCTCGCCGTCGGGGCCGGGCATTCGTCGCGACAGCGGCATGTACGAGGGCTGGACGGTACCGATCGAGTACGATCCACTGCTGGCTAAGCTGGTTGGATACGGCGAGAATCGCGAGCAGGCAATTAACCGGCTGCTGCGCGCGCTCTATGAGTATTTCGTTGGCGGCATCAAGACGAACATTTCGCTGTTCCGCCGCATTTTGAAAGACCCTGACTTTCAAGCCGGCAACATTGACACGGGCTTTCTTGATCACTTGCTGACCAAGCCGAGCAATGAGACCGATGTACGGCGTCCGCTGATGGCAGCGCTAGGGGCGGCGATCTTTGCTTCGACCGAGCCGCAGGCCACGCTGCCCGGTAGCAATGCGGCGGCCCCGACGAACGGCAAGGCCTCGGCGGAACTGCCAGGGTCAAGTTGGAAGCGCGTGGCTCGCGCCGAGGCGCTGCGGGAAGGATGACGATACCGCCCCGCCCCAGCCAACAGAAGGCTAGAACGGTGCACCCAAAAGCAGGGGCTAAGTGCTAACTGCCAAGTGCTGCCTTTATGACATACGACATCATCGTTGACGGCAAAACCCATCGCGTCGAAGTATCGCGTGGCGAGAAGCTCTGGCTGTGTAAGGTGGACGGCCAGGAGATGGAAGTTGACGCGGCGCTGACCGCACGCGACGTGCTTTCTGTGCTCCTGGATGGGAAGTCCTACGAGATCAAGCGTGAGCGCTCATTGCAAGGCGAACTGCATATGGTGATCGGGAGCGCCCGTTATGCGGTTGACGTACAGGATCCGCGGTCGCTGCGTACACGCCGTGCTGTGGCTGGTGCGGAAGCCGGCCCGCAGAAGATCAAAGCCGCGATGCCGGGAAAAATCGTCCGCATTCTGGTCGGCGAAGGCGAAGAAGTCAAGGCGGGTCAGGGCGTCATCGTCATGGAAGCCATGAAGATGCAGAACGAGATGAAGTCTCCCAAAGACGGTCGGGTTCAGAAGATTCTTACCGCGGAAGGGTCGACGGTAAATGCGGGCGACACGCTAGCTGTGATTGAATAAGGCCGAGTAGAGCGGGCCTTCAGGCCTGCGTCAAGAACGCGTTTAAACTACGACGGGGAGATGGTCATCTGCGATGACCATCTCCCCTCTGATTTTGTGGCGCCCGAGACGCGGCGTTAAAACGCCGCTCTACACTACTGCAGAGACTGCGAGCCGGAACCATCGTTGCGCTTCAGCGTGGGACGATCGTCACCCTGGCTGCCCGAGCCGCTGCCGCTGCCGCCGTCCTGCGAAGGATTGTCGGCGGTCGCCCGGCGCAGGGTAGGACGGTCGCCATTCGTCTTGTCGTTCTGCACCTTGTGACGATTCTCCAGCGAAGCCAGCCTCGACTTCACGTTCTCGAATTCGGAGGTATCCACGATGTACTCGGGACGAGCCGGCAACACGGTTCGCATCTCGTTCTGGGCTGACGCCACGCGATCCGGCGTCATGGGATGCGATGCAAAGGCCTTGGCGACAACGCCCGGCTTCTTTTTCTCCTGGGCTTCAATCTTCTCGAAGAACGAGATGAAGGACTGCGGATCGTAGCCCGCCTTATACATGTATTCCATGCCCAGGAAATCGGCTTCCGCTTCGAAGTTGCGTGAGAACTTCATGAACGTCAATGGCACGCCGAAACCCAGCGCCGCCTGTTCGGCCTCATAGACACCCCAGCCGCCGGGCACGAAGATCAGAGGAATGCTGGCCAGATTGACGATGTTGCTACGGGTCTGCTCGCGCGCCACATGGCATGCAGCAACGTGCCCGATCTCATGAGCCATCACGCCCGCCAGTTCCGCTTCGTTGTCCGCCGCCAGAATCAGGCCGGAGTTCACATAGAAGAACCCTCCGGGCAGCGCGAACGCATTAATCTCGTCCGTGTCGATCACCTTGATGGTAAAGGGAACCTTCGCATCGGAGTTGCGAACCAGGTTCTGCCCAATGCGGTTGACGTACTCGGTGATGACCGGATCACTCACCATCTTCGCGCCGTGTTCCACCTGCTGCGAATACTGGCGGCCCATCGCGACCTGCTTGTCGAGCGAGTACCAATTACCAAAACCTTTGTTGCAGCCGACATTGCGATTGCCGATCGCGTCGATGTTCTTCATCGCGTCCGGAGAAGGGGCGTTCTTGTCCGGCTTTTCCGGGCTGTACTGGTCGTTCGAAGTGGAACTGGGAGGCGAGCTTTGGGTGGTCGCAGCCGGGTCGGTGGAACTCTGCGTTGACGAGCCCTGGTTTTGAGCCACGGCAACTGTCGCCAACGTCAGCGCTAATACGCCGACCAGGAAACTACTTATTGCGGAACGCATAATGCACACCCTTTTCGCTGCGATACGGTTGAGCGCGAAACTTGCCCCACTACTCATAACCCGGATGGGCGGAAATTGTCGCCGCCGGCCAGCTTCTATTGTCGTCCCCTTGCGAGAAGAAGTCCACCCATCGTGACGGCTTAAGTAATCAGATGTGGCAGCGCCATTAGGGTTTCCACATTTGGACTCCCCCGGTTCCGAATGTTCCAGCCGCCCGCGCCAGTCGCCTAAGAGTCCTCTCACCTTCGTCAAGTACCTGCCGGGGCGGACAGGCGCTATAACTGCGGTAAATACAGGGGCTTAGGCATCTTGGTCGGGCCTAGTTGCCCTCCGCAGGGGAAGCTGCCCGATGCGAAGCGCTGGCCCCTGAAATGCGCTAAAGCATGTGGCCAGCGGCGTCGATGAAGAGCATTGCTGCACGTCGCGTTGTGTCTTGAAGGAGAGCCTGATGGAGCCAAGCCCGCCCGCCGACCAGATGGCCAGTCAAATGGACGGCATGGATGAGGTCATTAAGGAATTTCTGGTCGAGAGTACCGAGGGTTTGGACCGGTTCGACCGCGACCTGCTCGCCCTGGAGAAAGACCGCTCTTCGCGTGAACTGCTGGGGAGCGTGTTTCGGGCCATCCACACCATCAAGGGCACGAGCGGCGTGCTGGGATACGAGAAGCTGGTAAAGATCTCGCATGCCGGCGAAAACGTCCTCAGCCGGATGCGTGATGGAAGTTTATCGCTGTCTCCGGAGGTTGCCACCGCATTACTCACGATGGCTGATGTGCTGCGCCGAATCGTGCAGGAGATCGCAGCCCACGGCGCCGAAGGTGATACTGATTGTGCCGACGTGCTGGGGAAGCTGAACGCCGTACTGGAAGCGGCGAAGCCGAAGTCCGCGCCGCCAACCGAGGCCCCTTCCGCAAGCCCTGCCCTGGAAACGCAGCTGCCGCCGCGATTGGGCGAAATTCTCGTAGCCTCCGAGAATTGCACCCCGGACAAGGTGGAAGCCGCCGCAGAATTGCAACGGGGGGGAGATCCGCGACTGCTGGGCGAGATCCTGGTAGAAACGGGCGCCGCACCAGTCAAATCCGTGGCGGAAGGTCTGAAGATACAGAGCGATCATCGCGACCTTACCAGCAGCACTATCCGGGTTGACGTCGCCCTTCTGGACAAAGTGATGAACTTGGTTGGCGAGCTGGTGCTGGCCCGCAATCAGGTTTTGCAATTTACCGCCAAGCAAGAGAACAGCGGCCTGGTCAGTACCGGACAGCGGCTCAACCTCATCACCACCGAGCTCCAGGAAGGGGTGATGAAGACGCGCATGCAGCCCATCGGAAACGTTTGGAGCAAGCTGCCGCGCATCGTGCGCGATATGTCGGTGGCCTGCGGCAAGCAGGTGGAAGTCGAGATGGTAGGGGCCGACACGGAACTGGACAAGACCATCATCGAGGCTATTAAGGACCCCCTTACCCACATCATCCGCAACTCGGTCGATCATGGCATCGAGCTGCCCGCCGTGCGTGCGGCGGCGGGGAAGTCATGCGAGGGGCATCTGGTCTTGCGGGCGTTTCACGAAGGCGGCCAGGTCAACATCGAGATCTCGGACGATGGCGCCGGTTTCTCCATTGAGAAGATGAAGGCCAAGGCCATTGCCAAGGGCATTATCCTTCCCGATCGAGCCGCCCGAATGTCGGAGCGCGAGCTGCTGAACCTGGCATTCGCCCCCGGCCTCTCGACCGCCGAGCAGGTCAGCAACATCTCCGGCCGCGGCGTCGGCATGGACGTGGTCAAGACCAATATCGAGAAGATCGGCGGTACCGTCGACCTGCAAAGCACCCCAGGCAAAGGTTCGCTCATCAAGATCAAGATTCCGCTTACGTTGGCCATTATTCCGGCGCTCATCATCACCAGCGGCGGGGAACGGTTTGCCATCCCGCAAGTCAGCCTGATCGAGCTGGTACGCTGCGACGGCGAGCAAGCGGGAATCGAGAACATTCACGATGCCCCGGTGTATCGGCTGCGCGGCAACCTGCTGCCCTTGATCGATCTCAATCGCGAACTGCAACTGGAACCGAAGAAGGGCACGGGCTCAACCAACATCGTGGTTTTGCAGGCGGGAGATCGGCAGTTTGGAATGGTTGTGGATGAGATCAATGACACCGAAGAGATCGTGGTCAAGCCGTTGTCGAAGCAGTTGAAGTCGGTATCGTGCTTCGCCGGAGCGACCATCATGGGCGACGGTCATGTGGCCCTGATTCTGGATGTGCTGGGGCTGGCGCAGATGGCCAGTGTGCTCAGCGAGCTTGGCGAGCGCTCGGTGACCGGACGTGCTGACATCGCGGATGCAGTCACGGCCCAGCGCGAGTCATGGCTGCTGTGTCGTGTCGGCAAGAGTGGACGGGTGGCGATTCCGCTATCTCTGGTCTCACGTCTGGAGGAGTTCCCCGCATCGAAGATGGAGCGTTACGCGGGCCGGGAGGTCATCCAATACCGCGAGCAGATCATGCCTTTGGTACGGCTCGCTCCCGCTCTCGGCTATGAGAGCGCTGAGGAGAGCGGATCACTGCAAGTGGTGGTGTATTCGGCCAGCGGGCACAGCGTCGGCCTTATCGTTGACGAGATCCTCGACATCGCTGAGCAGGCCGCCGACGTACAAGAGATCCAGCAAACCAAAACTCTCAAGGGAGCGGCTGTCATTCAGCAGCGAGTCACCGACCTGCTCGATGTACCCGCGTTGTTGCACGAGCAACGACTCCTAGGATTCGAAGGAGCTCAAGCATGAACCAGCGCCGTCAGCTTTGCACCTTCTTTCTGCAGGATTTGCTGTTCGGCGTAGAGGTGGAAACGGTGCAGGAGGTCATTCGCTACCAGGAGATGACCCGCATCCCGTTGGCGCCGGAGGTCATCGCCGGACTGATCAATCTGCGGGGCCAGATTGTTACCGCCATCGATCTGCGCCGCCAGCTGGGGCTGCCGCCGCGCGCCATCAATCAGCTTCCCATGAACGTTGTCATTCGGAGCGAGGATGGTCCGACCAGCCTGCTGGTGGATGAAATTGGCGATGTGGTGCAGGTGGAAGAGGAGTCGTTCGAAGTCCCTCCGGAAACCCTCGAGGGCCGGCGGCGGGAGTTTCTTCGCGGAGTTTACAAGCTGAAAGACAAGCTGCTGTTGTTGCTTGACACTGGCAAGGCTGTCTCAATCGTGAGCGGACACGCCGCCAAGTAATCCTGAGTTCAGATTCTTCATAAACGGAGCAGACATGATCCACGCGCAGAGCAAGAGCAACGGAGTTCACAAACAGCGCACCAACGGAGTGGACGCGCTTGCAACCAATGTCGACCTTCAGCCGGATTTCGGCGCCGAGGTTCATCGCGTGATGGCGGCGGTAAAGCGCGGCGAGGCCCACGAGCGGGCACGGCTCGATGGCTTTACCGCAGAGGAGCGGCGAGTACTCGAGGCGTTAAACGATGGACTCGACACCCTCACCACTCCGCTGGCTTACGTCCTGCAGTATGTGGCCACTCTGAGCAAAGGCGAGATCCCCGATACGATCACCGCCGACTTTCCCGGAGAGCTGGGCTCGTTAAGCGAACAGCTCAATCGGTGCACTCAGCTCCTGGGGCTGTTACCCGAGACGATTTCCGCCTTAAGTCGGCTTACGCTCAACGATTACACGGTCGCTGTTCAGGGAAATTACCCCGGTATCTTTGGCCAGTTGGGACAAGGTATCCACAGCTTGCGTGATCGGCTGTTGTCGATTGTCCGCCGACTGCAGAACATCGCGGCCGGGGATTTTCAGGACGAATTGGCGGAGGTTAAGGCGATCGGCAGGCGTTCCGAGCAAGACGCTCTGCTGCCAGGATTCCTCGACACCATGGTGGCCGTCACCTCGCTGACCGACGAGGTGCGTCACATGTCGCAGGAACACGATCTCGGCGACATTGATGTGACCATCGATGCCGGAAAATTCCGCGGTGTCTACCAGGAGGTGGCCGCAGGTATCAACAAGATGGTCGCAGGCCACATTAGCGTGAAGAGAAAGGCCATGGCCTGCGTAGCGGAATTCGGTAAGGGAAATTTCGACGCGCCACTGGAGCAGTTCCCTGGCAAGAAAGTGTTCATCAACGAAAATATCGAACGGCTGCGCACGAACGTGAAGTCCTTTATAGCCGAGATGACACGCATGTCAGCCGAGCATAACGCCGGCGAAATCGATGCCAGGATCCCCACCACCCAGTTCGATGGCGCTTATCGCACGATGGCGGAGGGGGTAAACGAAATGGTGGCCGGCCACATCATCGTGAAGAAAAAGGCCATGGCCTGCATCGCGGAATTCGGTAAAGGCAATTTCGACGCACCCCTCGAACAGTTCCCCGGGAAGAAGGCGTTCATCAACGACACCATCGAACAGGTTCGCGAGCAGTTGAAGGCGCTGATCACAGATGCCGACATGCTGGTTCAGGCCGCCGTCGCGGGCCGGCTCTCTACCCGCGCGGACGCGCAGAAACACGGGGGCGATTTCCGCAAGATCGTGGACGGAGTTAACGCTACCCTGGATGCGGTCATCGGGCCGTTACAGGACGTGGGGCAAGTAGTCGACAAGCTGGCCGACGGTGATCTGACCGCGCAGGTTGTAAGCGAGTATGCGGGCGACTTTGGCAAGTTGCGCACCTCAGTAAACGCGCTGGCATCGCAGGTTGGTTCCGCCCTGCAGCAGATCGGAGCGAATGCGGCAGCGCTGGTTTCGGCAGCCGAAGAGCTCAACATGGTCAGCCAGCAGATGAGTGCCAGCGCCGACGAGACGGCGACCCAGGCCAACGTGGTTTCAGCGGCGTCAGAACAGGTTGCGGCCAACGTGCAAACCGTCGCCACAGGCGCGGATGAGATGGGGGCCAGCATCAAGGAGATCGCCAAGAACACCGCCGAAGCCACTCGCGTGGCGACCACGGCGGTGAAGTCGGCGGAGACCACCAACGAAACCATCGGCAAACTCGGCCAGAGCAGCGCTGAGATCGGGCAGGTGATCAAGGTGATTACGTCAATCGCACAGCAAACCAATTTGCTGGCCCTGAACGCCACCATCGAAGCCGCGCGCGCCGGCGAGGCCGGGAAAGGATTCGCCGTGGTCGCGAACGAGGTGAAAGAACTGGCGAAGGAAACCGCTAAAGCGACCGAAGACATAAGTCGCAAGATCGAAGCGATCCAATCCGACACCGAAGGCGCCGTGGCAGCGATCGGACAAATCGGCAGCGTGATCGTGCAGATCAACGACATTCAGAACACCATCGCCAGCGCAGTCGAGGAACAAAGCGCAACCACGAACGAGATCAGCCGCAACCTCACCGAGGCAGCGCATGGCAGCTCGGAAATCACAAAGAACATAGCCGGCGTAGCCGAGGCAGCGCGGAGCACCACAGCCGGCGCCAGCGACACCCAGAAGTCGGCGCAATCGCTGGAACGCATGGCCGCCGAGCTGCAGAGCCTGGTCGCGCAATTCAAATATCAGGATGAAACCAAGCCCGCGTCCGGCGTGGCGACGCTTGGACCGGCGTTCACCGCGATGAAAACCGCCCCGGCAGCGAGAGCAGCGGCTTCGGTGTCCGAATTCAGACGTGGTGCCTGAGGGGTGACGGCGGTAGCGCCACCTCTTACGGTCCATTTCTGCGAAAGGAGCTGTTATGCGCGCCCTGGTGGTAGACGATTCCTCGGCGATGCGGGCGCTGCTTCGAATGACCCTGAAGAAGCAGGGATTCGACGTATCGGAGGCGAAGCATGGGCTTGATGCGTTATCGGTGCTGGCCACGCCCGCCGAGTTCGACCTGATCCTGATCGACTGGAACATGCCTGAGATGGATGGATTCGAGTTGCTGCGGCGCATCCGAGCCGAGCCTCGTCATGATCGCGTGCAGATCATGATGGTGACCACGGAAAGCGGTATGGCCCAGATGTCAGACGCGCTCTCGGCGGGTGCGAACGACTACATGATGAAGCCCTTCACCTTCGACGTGATCGCGGACAAGCTACGGCTGTTGGGACTATGAGTTCGGCGCGAAAAATCCGGGTGCTGATTGTGGACGACTCGGTCGTAATGCGACGGGTGTTGTCCGACGTGGTCTCCTCCGATCCTCAGTTGGAGGTGGCCGGCTACGCCGCCAATGGACAAATTGCTCTGGGCCTTCTCACCCAGGTTTCTCCGGACGTGGTGACTCTGGACATCGAGATGCCGGTGATGGATGGACTGGCAACGCTGCGAGCCCTGCGCGAGCGCCGTTGCCGCATTCCGATCATCATGTTCAGCACCCTGACGGACCGCGGTGCGGAGGCGACCATCGACTCTCTGGCTTTGGGTGCCAGTGACTATGTCGCCAAGCCGACCGGCTTGGGTAACTACAATGCGGCGCGCGAGCGGATACGGGATGCCTTGATCCCCAAGATTAAAGCCTTATGCAGCAAAAGAACCGGTAGCGGGCCGGAACCGGCGGTCTTCCCGAAAGTGCCGGCAAGTTCCAGCAAAGTAGCCGGCCGCGTCGATGTAGTAGCAATCGGTTGTTCTACCGGGGGGCCGAATGCCCTGGCCGAGGTCCTGCCTGCGATTCCCCATGACTTCCCCGTACCGGTCCTGGTCGTGCAGCACATGCCTCCTACTTTTACGCGCTTTCTTGCGCAGAGGCTGAGCAGCATTTGCTCGTTGCCGGTTGAGGAAGCGGCCGGGGGTGAGGTGTTAAAGCCGGGCACGATCTGGGTCGCTCCCGGCGGCTTTCACTTGTCGGTCAGCGGCAACACCATCACGAGGACACTGGCGACGACGGTTGACCCACCCGAGAACTCGTGCCGCCCTGCGGTGGATGTGCTGTTCCGCTCGCTGGTACCGGCTTTCTCCAATCACACCCTGGCAGTGGTGCTGACCGGCATGGGGCAGGACGGCCTGCGCGGCTGCCAGATGCTGGCCGATGCAGGATCGCAGATTATCGCGCAGGACGAGGCCACTTCGATCGTGTGGGGGATGCCGGGCTTCGTGGCTAGAGCGGGACTGGCGGACGCTGTGCTTCCGCTTTCGGAGATAGGCGCACGGGTCGTCGAAAGGGTGACCGCGCTTCGTCCTCTTATCATCCACAAAGCCGCAGTGGGTCCATCGATTCAAGCGGCGAGGCCGGTGTCATGAGCCTAGCACCGCTTGATTTTCAGTATCTTCGCGCGCTCCTCAAGAACCACACCGCCATCGTGCTCGACTCGGGCAAGGAGTACCTGGCTGAAAGCCGCCTCGCTCCGCTGGTCAGCGAACAAGGATGTGCTTCGTTGCAGGAGTTCCTGGGCTTGCTTCGCCGCGAGTCGTTCAGCGGGCTGCATCGCAGGGTGCTGGACGCGATGACGAACAACGAGACGTGGTTTTTTCGCGATGCCCATCCCTTTGCCGCGCTGACGGGGACGGTCATACCCGACCTGATGAAGCGGCGGGTGGCCCGGCGCGAAATCCGCATCTGGAGCGCAGCATGTTCCAGCGGACAGGAGCCATACAGTATCGCCATGGCGCTACGGGAAAACCTCAAGCTGGCGGACTGGAAGTTCCCGATTCTGGGAACTGACTTCTCCGAGACCATGCTGGAACGCGCCAGGGCTGCGCTATATCGTCAGATGGAAGTGAATCGCGGGCTGCCAGCCAGGCTCCTCACCCGGTACTTCGTACAGCAGGGGCTGCACTGGAAGCTAAAACCGGAAGTAGCCGACATGGTCAGCTTTCGGTTCCTCAATCTGGCGGAACCCTGGGGAAACACTGTGCCGCCCTGCGATATCGCGTTCCTGCGCAACGTGCTCATCTACTTTGATCTGGAAACGCGCAGGACCATACTGTCGCGGGTACGGCGCGTGCTCGCGCCCGACGGTGTTCTCTATCTGGGATGTGCCGAAACAACCTTGAACTTAGACAGCGATTTCGAGCGTGTCCAAACCGGAAACTATGTTTGCTACAGAATAAAGGATCGGTGAACCCAGTGTTGATGGAAATCAGCGGCGCGGACCTGACGTCAATTGTGGATGAGATTTTCGGCGCCATGGCAGGCATGCAGTTGGTAGCTTGCGAACCCAGGACGAATCCGCCGGAAGGCTATGTGGTGGCGATGGTGCAAATCGTGGGGGACTGGCAAGCGGCGGTACGTCTGGATATCGACCTCGAACTGGCTCGCCACGCGTGCGCCAATCTTACCGGCGTGGAGGTGCATGCGCTCTCGCCGCAAGATGTGCGCGATGCCGCCGGTGAGCTTGCCAATATGCTGGGCGGGAGTGTCAAGGCCCTGTGCGCCCACAATTCTCGCCTGTCTCTGCCGACCGTAGCCATAGGCCGCGACTTCGAATTCAGTCTATGCCAGGGGACGGTGGTCCAGGCATTGTCGTTCTCGCATTGCAGCGGAAAAATGACAGTGAGCGTCATCGAGAAGCAAGAGCAGCTACGACACTAGTAGTCATCCCTATTCCGGCAGCAGCACCAGAATAGGGAGATTGTGGTGGAAGACTCCGCCCCGGCAACGTCCGGCTTAAACCTGCTTAGCTTGCCTTGGCGGCGCGGGCCTGCATGATCTTTGCGAACTCGGCCATGCGCTTCTGCTGCCGTGCCAAGCGCTCGCGACCTTCCGGCGTGCCTTCTACCACTTTTTCCATGTTCTGCAGGAACTCAGGCGAGTCGAGCTTCTGGCGTATCTCTTTCAGGAAGGGCTGGATTCGAGCGTAAACGAAATTCATTTCGCCCAGCGTATCCTGCGCCAGTTCTGCATTCAGCGTCCCATGCACAATCAGGGAAGCAACCATCTCCCAATAGCTGCAGACCTGGCGGATGTACGCGTTCTCTTTCTTTTCGAAAGCGAACATGGTGGCCATCAATTCGTCTATTGAGGCTGGAGCGAACGTGGCAAAGAAATTCCGCGCTTCGCGCATTACGGGTTCGCGGCGCAGATCGTAAATTTTCAGCACGAGTTCAGCGTCGTGATACGTGGCTTGTGACATGAATCCTCCGAACATCAGAATTGGGGAGCCATCGGATCGAGGCTCCCCGTGAAAGTTGTGATGTGAAATTGCGTTCGCGACAGGACTACTTGTGCGACATGGCGGCCATCTTTTCGAAGGCCTCTTTGGCGCGGCGCTCCATCTCTTGCGGGGTCACATCTTCAATGTGCTGACCCAGGGCCCAGCGATGTCCGAAGGGATCGGTGATCTGGCCGTAGCGATCACCCCAGAACTGGTCCTGTAGCGGCATGAGCACAGTCGCCCCCGCCCCGACCGCCTGGTTAAATAGACCGTCGACGTCTTCATCGACGTACAAATTCAAGACTACCGGGCTGCCGCCCAGGGTCTTGGCCGAACCACTGCCGAAGCCCGGGAACTCGTCGGCCAGCATCAGGCGAGCACCGCCAATGGTCAACTCCGCATGCATAACTTTGCCGTCGGGCGTTTTGTGGACGCCGTGGATCTCGGCTCCGAATGCTTTCTTGTAGAACTCCAGTGCGCTGGAGGCATCGTTAAGGACGAGATGGGCCGTAATCGTTGCCTTCTTCGGTTCTGCCATTTCTCACCTCTTTTGTGGATTCTGCCCGGCGAAGCGTTGCCGGACGGATGGGGCCTTGCAATGTAGCTATTATGCTACGGCTTCGGGGGTTACTTCCCGCGAATAGTCACATTTAACCGGGTTTTCATCCCCGGCCGTCTTCTTACCGCGCCGGGCCTTAGGTTCCTCAGGTTCCGTACGCTTGCTGTTGGGACAGACCAGGAAGGTTCCCGACTTCAGGTTCTTCTCCAGCAAGTAAGGACTGCCGCATTCGGGGCAGGTCTCGGCCACGGGCTTATACGCCGAAGTGAACTTGCACTTGGGATAGTTGGAGCAGCCATAAAAGATGTTGCCGCGACGGGCTTTCTTTTCGGCGAGGTCGCCGGTCTTGCAGTCCGGACACTTTACGCCGATGTAATTCTGCTTTACCCATTTGCATTCGGGGTAGCCGCTGCAGGAGATGAACTCTCCATAGCGGCCGTGGCGCAGTAGAAGATTGCGACCGCACTGCGGGCACTTTTCATCGAGCGGGATGTCGGGGATCTTCTTGCCCTGATCGAGCCGGCGCGTGGTCTTGCAGTCGGGATATCCGGTGCAGGCCATGAACTGGCCGAAGCGCCCGCGCTTCAGCACCATGGGACGGCCGCAGTTCTCGCAGTACTCCTCCTGTGTGGTCTCCTGCACGTCGGCGGAATCCAGGTCGGGCAGGTCGATTGGATTCTCTTTGGTGAAGGTGCAGCTGTCGGGATCGTTCTTGTCATACGAACTGCAGGCGTAGAACGAGCCATGCTTGCCCCACTTGATAACGAGTGGCGAACCGCAGCGCTCGCACTTCTCGTCCGTGGGTTTTTCCATGCGCTTGACGTTCTCCATATGCTTCTCGGCATATTGGAGTTCCTTCTCGAACTTCTTGTAGAAGTCCTTCAGCGCGTCGGTCCAGCGCTCCTTGCCGTCCTCGATTTCGTCGAGTTCCTCTTCCAGTCGCGCGGTGTACTGGGGATCGAAGATGTCCTTGAAATTTTCCACCAGCAGATCGGTGACCACAAAGCCGATCTCGGTGGGAATGAACTTGCCGCCGACTTTTTGGACGTATTGCCGCTCCTGGATCGTGCCGATGATCGCGGCATAGGTCGACGGCCGTCCGATGCCGCGTTCTTCCAGCTCCTTCACCAGCGACGCCTCGTTGTAACGAGGAGGCGGCTCGGTGAAATGCTGCTCCGGCATCAGCTCTTTCAGCGTGAGCTTCTGGCCCTCGGCGAGCGCCGGCAGCTTGTGTTTGAGCGCCTCGTCCTCTTCATCCTTCGCGTCCTTTGACTCTTCGTAGACCTTCAGGAAGCCTTCGAACTTCAGCACGGAGCCAGTCACGCGGAAACGATAGCGGGTGTCGCCGGCCTTCGGCATGGCGTCGATGTCGACGGTTGTCTGGTCGAAGACCGCAGGATTCATCTGCGAGGCGACGAAGCGCTGCCAGATGAGCTTGTAGACCTTGTACTCGTCTTCCTGGAGGTACTCTTTGACCGTATCAGGGTGACGGGAAACGGAGGTCGGGCGGATGGCCTCGTGGGCCTCCTGCGCCGTTTTTTTCGATTTGTAAGTGTTAGGAGACTCGGGCAGGAACTGCGGTCCAAAATCCTTGCCGATCAGTTCACGCACTTCAACCAGTGCGTCATTCGATACCTGTGGCGAGTCGGTGCGCATGTAGGTGATGAGGCCAACGGTGCCCTCTTCGCCGAGATCGATACCCTCGTACAAGCGCTGCGCAATCATCATGGCCCGCTTCACGCTGAAGCGAAGTTTGCGCGACGCGTCCTGCTGGAACTTGCTGGTGGTGAAGGGCGCGGCTGGACTGCGACGCCGCTCCCGCTTTTCGACCGAGCGGACGCTCCAGTCGGCGTTCTCCACTGCCGCGGTAATCTTCTTCGCTTCTTCCTCGTTGGGAATGGGCGTCTTCTCGTCGCCGATGCCGATGAAGCGGGCGTCAAACGCCGGAGGCTTCTGCCCTTGGAGGTGCGCGTCAATCGTCCAATACTCTTCCTTGACGAAAGCCTTAATCTCACGTTCGCGTTCGACGATCAGGCGAAGGGCGACCGTCTGCACGCGTCCGGCGGAAAGGCCACGTCGCACTTTGTCCCAAAGCAGGGGCGAGATTTGATAGCCGACCAGCCGATCGAGCACGCGGCGGGTCTGCTGTGCGTCAACCAGGTGCATGTCAATATCGCGCGGATGAAGGAAGGCCTCCTGCACGGCGCGTTTGGTTATCTCGTTGAACGTGACACGCTGGATGGAGATCGGGTTTTTCCCCTTTTTCTTCCCGTCGATGCTGTCGCCGCCGAGCTCTTCGGCCAGGTGGGCGGCAATCGCCTCGCCTTCGCGGTCCGGGTCGGGCGCCAGATAGATAGCGTCGGCCGTCTTCGCCAGCTTCTTCAGCCTGGCGACAACCTTTTCCTTGCCGGGGATGACGACGTACTCAGTCTCGAAGTCGTTGTCCAGGTCGACGCCCAGAGACTTCTTGGGCAGGTCCTTAATATGTCCGAGCGAGGCTTCGACCTCGTAGTCCGATCCTAGGTATTTCTGAATCGTCTTCGCCTTGGCAGGCGATTCGACGATGACTAAACCTTTTGCCAATGTAACCTCAATATTCCAGAATCACAGTTTATGAAGCTAGCACGGGGCGGGGCCGGCTACAAAACGCCTTTACATCGTTTTGACGTAATACTTGCCCGGCAAGGCCCTGATCCGGCTGCTCAACTCCAACTCGAAAAGTGCCTCAAATATCTCAGAAGACGAGAGATACGAGGTCAGGCGTTCGACGATCATATCGATATGAACCGATTCGTCGACCTTCAGCAGCGCCAGGACCCGCTTCTCGCTTGGCGGTAACTCCGCAGCCTCGAACAATGATGCTGATGACGGCTCCGACGATGCAGGCTGCTCCGCAGGCGTCAGGGCAAGACGAACATCGGCCGACAGTTCTTCCCACACATCTTCCCAGGTCGCAACCAGCTTAGCCCCCTGTTTTATCAGTGTATTAGGGCCCCACGAATTCTTGTTCGTGACATTGCCAGGGACGGCAAAGACTTCCCGTCCCTGTTCGAGTGCGCAACGGGCTGTCACTCGTGTTCCGCTGTATTCGGCGGCTTCGATGACCAGCACGCCCAACGAAATACCGCTAATGATGCGATTGCGGACGGGAAAATTCTGAGGCGCCGGAAAAGTACCTAATGGGAACTCGGTGATGAGTGCGCCACCCGATTCCAAAATTTGGTTGGCGATCTTGCGATTCTCTTTGGGATAAACCTCGTCGATCCCGGTTCCCCAAATGGCGACGGTCTTGCCGTGGGCGTTTAACGCGCCACGATGGGCGGCCGTGTCGACGCCGCGGGCCATCCCACTGAATATGATGAGGCCGTGTGCCGCCAGGTCGCAAGCCAACCGCTCTGCCATGCTCACGCCATAGGGTGTCGGATGCCTGGTTCCCACGACCGAAATGCCAACTTTATCAACGATTTCCACGTCTCCCTTGAGGTACAAAGCCAACGGCGGATCATAGATTTCCAACAGCCGTTTGGGATAGTGTGCGTCGCCAGGAACTATGACCGACGCTCCGGCTTCGCGAGCATGGTCGTATTCCTGGGAGGCAAGTTCCAATGACTTACCCAGAGCGATGCTCTGTGCGGCTGCGGCCGGCAGGCCGAACCCCTCCAGTTCTGTAAGGGATGCCGCGAAGATGCGGCCAACCTCTCCAAAATGGTCAATCAGCTTGCGCGCACGCCCTGCGCCAACGCCCGGGGTAAGCAATAGGGCAAGCCACTGTAGTCTGCGAGTGAGCGCGTAATCTTCGCTCCGGACCGGCGCCTCGACTTCCATAACAACTCCTCGATCCGCTGGGCCGGACGTTGCGCAGGGTAATCCCGTCGCTTGTTACCGTCAAGGACGCGCATCACAAGGACCGTTCGGCGCCGCTTTTGCTAGACTCAGAGATTCATGCCCGGCCTGCGCATTTCTGCTATCTCCTTCCTTAATACCGCTCCGTTAATGTGGGACTTTGAGCATGGCAACGCCGGTACTGACTTCGAGATCGAATACACGATTCCATCGGCTTGTGCCGCCGCGCTGGCTGCCAACCAGGCGGATATCGGGATCATCCCCGCATTTACGTACGCAGAAATTCCCAGACTAGTCATTATTTCCGACGTCGCCATTGCGTCGAAGGATTGGGTTCGCTCGATTCTCCTAGTCAGCACAAAAAGCATTGAAGACGTACGGACGGTTGCAGTAGACACGTCTTCGCGAACCTCAGTCGCACTCTTGCAGGTGCTCTTCGCCGGGTTTCTGGGCGGGGCGCGTGAGTTGCACCCGCATCCACCGCAGCTCAGCGAGATGTTGCGCCATCACGACGCTGCTCTGCTGATCGGTGATGCAGCTTTGCAGGTTCCGGTTGACGCGGGCTACCGGACCTATGACCTCGCACATCTTTGGCACGAGTTTACCGGCAAGGCGTTTGTCTTTGCCTTCTGGGCGATTCGACAGGACGCCCTCAATCGAAAACCCGCGGAACTTGACCTTACGCAGGTCTTCCAGCAATCGCGCGATCACGGACTGCAGCCGGCAAACATTGAGACGATCGGGCAGGAATGGTCGCCAAAGCTGGGTATCCCCCGCAGCGTGATCCGGAAATATCTCACCGAGAACATTCACTACTATCTCGACGCTGAAGCTCGGGCGGGACTGAAGATGTTCTTCGAATTGTCGCGGGAAGTCGGATTGATTGCTACAGTTCCAGAACTGAGCCTGTGGGCAGCGGTCCGCTAAACGGGCGGGTTTTAGGTATCACTTGAGATAAGCACGCACCAGCCCGATCAGGTCCTCGCCCAATTCTTCGGGCGAGTCCATCTTCTGGTCGGGATTCATCATGTGCAAGCGGATGTGATCTTCCAGAATCTCGGCCATCAGACTGTTAACTCCGCCGCGAATTGCGGCCAGTAGCATCAGGATGTCAGCGCATTCGTCGCCGGCGGTCAACGAACGCTCGACCGCGGCAAATTGCCCGCGCAGGCGTTTGATGCGGTAGAGCAGCTTCTGTTTTTCGCGCGAAATGTCGGGAACTTTGTCCGGCGCCGGCATTGGATCCTCTCTTGTCGACTTAGAGTTTCCCAAATACCCTACCGGGGTATGTTATTTGAAATGTGAAAGGGAAGTCCAGCGTCCGATGCTGGAAACAGGGGCGCGGAGGCGGATCACATCCGCGATCTGACAGCACGACTATGGCCCTGGGTGCAAGATTCTGGGGGCCTGCGGAGTCTGACTGACGGCGTGAGGCTCAACGTACGCCGTTGACGGTATACAAATCCCAGAGCCGTAGACGGTATTCGATGCCGTAGCTCGAACCATCGGGAACGATGATGGGGAGATCAGGAGTTACCCCTCCAATCGCCGGCATCGAAATCTCCTGCCAGCGAGTGCGCGCACCGGTATGTGGATTCAGCTTGTCAACCTGGGCGGCCGATCCCGATCCGTTGACCCTCGACATCACATAGAGCTGATCGTCCGTGGTCCATCCTAATATCTGCTCATTCGGCTTGAGGCCAGCGATTTTTTCCGTCTTGCCGCCCTCGAAGTGCGTTATTGAGTCGAAAAGCCCGTAACTGGAAGCCTGCCCAAGCAGCAGCCACTTGTCGTCGGGCGAAATAAAGCCGACTGTGCCCTCCGCGGTAATAGGCTTGGGAGCTCCGCCATTGACGTCCTGCAACCACGCACGCATGGGTCGCCCCGGCTCGTTGCCTAAATATATAAACCGCTGGTTGTTGGAAAGAATAGAGGCTGCACAACAGAAGGGGATGACGTTGGCAGGGTTCAGTCGACGTGCGGCGCCCACGCCGATCGGCAGGAACCAAAGCTGGGGGGGATTGGTGAGCTTTTGGCCGAGCGCCCAGCGTTTGTCGTGCGAGAGGGCTTCGCCATAACCTTCGCCGATGGGGATTGCCGGGGAGCCGTCGATGTCCCGCACAAACACCGAGTAGTCCTGCGACTCGCTGCCTTCCTCTTCGAAAAGAATCATCTTGCCATCGTGGCTGATGTCGCGAAGGTAGCCAAAATCGAGCCAGGACAGGTCGCGTTGCACGCCATCGTGCGCGAGAATCATCCCGCGCCGGGCAATTCCCTGTGCGACCAGAAGCTGCCCACTCGGCGATATGTCGTGAAGAAACAGGTGACCAGGCACCGCCATCGGCTGGCGGATCTTCCCTGCGAGGCTCATCGCGTGAATCTCGCCAGACTCCAACGGCGAGGTCGTCCAAACCTCGTTGCCCGAGGGACTCCACGCCAGACCCTGAGCGCTTTCATACAGCGGGCTGGCGGCGATTTTTTCGCCACCCTTGCGTAAGATCACAACTGCGCCGCGATCGTCGAAGGGATTGTCGTGGGCAATGAATGCCAGATACCGTCCATCCGGCGAAAAACGAAGGCCATCGATTTCCGGGCTGCGATATAGCACTTTACCGATCGGATATTCCAACAGGCACATCTGATCTGCGGGAACGTAGCGGACGATCGCCAGCTCCGACCCATCCGGGGTGAAGTCTGCTGCCTGTATGCTTTCGATCTCCGGCTTGGGAGCGCTGCTTACATCCGTGGTCCGGGCCAACGTCCCGGGCTCGATCAACGTGGTAACTGCTTTAGGGCCCAGAGCCACTGCCAGTTCGCCGCGTGTCGATATGGCAAGCAGTCGCGCGTTGCGAATCCCGAGAGAATGTCCACCAGCGCCGTCGGCCGGCACGGTGTAGATCTCGGGATCGGCGTTTTCCCACGTTGCCGTATAGATGATGTTTCGACCGTCGGCGGTGAAGCGTGAATTGCCGGGTGTTCCGCGCCGGTAAGTCAGCTGGTGAAACTGCGAGCCGGCGGCGGGACGCTTCGCCACCCAGAACTGCCAGGCGACGGCAAGCACCACCGCCATCAGGGCGACGCCGCCAGCTACGTACCACCAGTTGCGACGTCTCTTTACTTTCGCCGCCGCGACCGTGGTCGAACTCGTCGCCGTGGAAAGCGACTCCAAATCGAAGGCCAGATCGCGCGCGGACTGAAAGCGCTGTTCCGGCGCCTTCTCCAGGCAGTGACGAACAATACGATCCAGCCCGGGAGGGATGTGACGTCCCGATTCCAGCAGATCCGGCGGATCATCGTTGAGGATTGCCGCCATCGTTTCCGGCGCCGTGTCCCGCTTAAACGCGCGCTGCCCGGTAAGCATTTCGTAGAGCACGGCGCCGAAGCTGAAGATGTCAGTGCGGCAGTCCACACCGGCTCCGCGGACCTGTTCGGGAGACATGTAGCCCGCGGTACCCATGACAACACCAGCGTCAGTTGCCGGAGCCGCTGCCGTCATGGTGAGCATGGCATTTTGGGACTGCGCGGCAGACCTCTCGACTGACTTCGCCAATCCGAAATCCAGGATCTTCACCCGTCCTTCGCGAGTCACGAAAATGTTGTCGGGCTTCAGATCGCGGTGCGCAATGTTCTTGCTATGTGCGGCGGCCAAGCCATGAGCAATCTGTACGGCATAGTCGATGGCCTTGCGGTGCGACGGCACCCCGCGCGTCAGCACCTCGCGCAGCGATTCGCCTTCCAGCAGCTCAGACACCAGGAACGGCGCGTCATCGTGTTGCCCGATGTCATACAACGCAACAATGTTGGGGTGGTTCAGCGAAGCGACTGCGCGGGCTTCCTGCTCAAAACGCCGCAGGCGTTCGGCGTTGGCAGCAAAAGACGCCGGCAATATTTTCAGCGCCACGTCGCGAGCTAAACGGGAGTCGCGTGCACGGTAAACCTCTCCCATGCCTCCCGCGCCGATAAATGAGACGATCTCGTAGGGGCCGAGTTTGGTACCCGCGGATAACGCCATGAGTGAGCCGCATTATATAGTGGCGTCGCGGGAACTCGGCCTAAAGACGCTGCCCGCCTGCACGGCGTGGCCTATCCTGGAGGCCGCAGACGTCTTCGGATTTCCAATCGAAAATCGGCAGCAGACCTTCCATCTTGAGCTTGCCCGCGTACACCGGAGCGTCGTATGAATTGGTAGAGAACTGGCAGCTGCAGCGAGGAAGCGAATATCCCCCAGGCGTCGTCGAGCAATTAAGCGTGAACAGGCAGCCACCGCCGCGAGCCAGTTCAAGGCAGACGTCCCACTCCTCGCGCGTGCTGGCGAACGGGGCTGTGGTCGGCGCAAACAGATTGTGCAGGGCGACCGCGACTACCAACTCTGCGCGCGTCATGCTGTACGGCGAATCTTTGAGCACTGCGCCGGGGGCCAGCTTCAGCCTCGGCGTACCCAGTATGGTGGCGCCCCGTCCGCAATGCTTTTGCAGATATTCCTCGTGGAGCATCAGCATGGACCAGTCGGATCGCCAATCGGCCAAACCGGACAGCACTCCGACGCCAACATGTTCCACACCTGCGGCCAGCATGCGCTCATAAGCATCGAGACGGTACTCGAAATTCGTCTTCTTGGTTTTGCCCGGATGAAGATGCGCGTAACCATCCTTGTCGTAGGTCTCCTGCCAAAGTACGGACCAGCACAGCCCTGCATCGACTAATCGGCAATAGTCGCTCTCTTCTAATGCCTCCGCGCTAATGCCCACCAGCCCTCCGCCGTGACGCTCGAGGATTCGGCGCAGCAGCTCGACATGACGGCACATTGCGTCGATTCGCATGCGCGGGTCCGATGCATACACCAACTCGAGTACGCGCTGGCCCTTTTGTTCCACTAGAAAGGTGGCCTCCGCTTCGAGTTCGTCGTCGCTCAGCCGCCGGCGCTCGACCCCAATCCCCTTGTTCCCAGCGCGGTAATTGCAATAGACGCACTGCTCCTGGCAGATGCTGGTGGCGTAGATCGGCACAATGACGAAGACCCGCCCGTTGTAGAGAGAAGCCTTGACCTCGGCGGAGTGGGCGATGATGGCATGATCCAGTTCGGCTTCCCTTCCCAATTCCTCGCTCCAGAGCAACGGCACGAAGTCGGATGCATCCATGGGTTGCAACAAGTTTAAGGCGCGTGGGTGGGAGCGACGGAGATCGGATAGCTCCTCGCAAACCAGTTTGTATCGTTGGGAAAACATAGAAGTGTTCAGCATAGAATCGGGGCCGTACTTCAGAACGTGATTCAGCACACTTGGGGCTGTGACGGTGCCCACCGCAGGTCGCTTCAGCCAGCCACCTCGGGCCTCTGGAAGTGCGCGGCACTGTGATGGCAAACGCTTTTCGTATGCGCCGGCTCACAAGTGCTTGTGATCTTGGTACTAGCTCATGCCGACCCAGCGGCCTAGCGTAATTGCAGGAAAGTTATCGTCCGGCTCGTAAGTGTCGTGCCGATGTGACAGGCTCATCTCGATTGCCAAGCGCCTTCGTTTCTCCCGCTACCCTGAGAGGCTGCCAATGTCACGGTCGAGCCCCGACTGCTTCGTCCGCGAAACCAAATTACGTTCATCGATTCGGAGGCTTTCATGCCAATTAGTAAGCAGGATGCACTCGACTACCACTCCAAGCCACGACCGGGGAAGACCGAAATCGCTCCCACTAAGCCGTGCCTTACGCAACGCGATCTCAGCCTCGCCTACACCCCGGGAGTTGCGGTCCCCTGTCTAGAGATCGAAAAAAATCCGCAGGACGCCTTCAAGTACACCAACAAGGGGAACCTTGTCGCGGTGGTCACAAACGGCACCGCGGTGCTGGGACTGGGCGACATCGGTGCGCAAGCCGGCAAGCCCGTCATGGAAGGCAAAGGGGTTTTGTTCAAGAGATTCGCCGGTATCGATGTGTTCGACATCGAGCTGGATACCAAGAACCCCGACGAGATCATCAAGGCCTGCCAGCTCCTGGAGCCCACATTCGGTGGCATCAATCTGGAGGATATCAAGGCGCCGGAGTGCTTCTACATTGAGGAGACGCTAAAGAAGACCATGAAGATCCCGGTCTTCCACGACGACCAGCACGGCACCGCGATTATCACCGGCGCGGCGCTGCTCAATGCCGTGGAATTGACCGGCAAAAAGCTTGATCAGATCAAGGTGGTCATCAACGGCGCCGGCGCTTCCGGCATTGCCACTGCGGAGCACTACATCTGCATGGGCGTGAAGCGCGAGAACATTACCTTCGTTGATACCAAGGGCGTCGTCCACAAAGGCCGCAAGGAAGGGATGAATCCGTATAAAGAGCGTTTCGCGAAAGAAACGCCCATGCGTACCCTGGCCGACGCGGCGAAGGGCGCTGACTTGCTGCTTGGCCTCTCGGTCAAAGGCGCGTTTACGCCCGAAATGATTGCGTCGATGGCGCCGAATCCGTTGGTCTTCGCAATGGCAAATCCGGATCCCGAGATCACCTACGAGGAAGCCCGCGCTGTCCGCGACGACCTCATCATGGCGACAGGACGCTCCGATTATCCCAACCAGATCAATAACGTTCTCGGCTTCCCATTCATCTTCCGCGGCGCACTCGATGTACATGCCACGACGATCAACGAAGAGATGAAGCTGGCGGCCAGTTATGCCCTGGCGGCGCTGGCCAAAGAAGACGTTCCCGATTCCGTTTGCCGTGCTTATGGCGTGGAGCGGTTGCAGTTCGGCCGTGATTACATCCTTCCCACGCCATTCGATCCACGCGTACTGGTTTGGGAATCGACGGCGGTAGCCAAGGCTGCCATGGAAACCGGCGTCGCGCAAAATCCCGTCAACATTGACCAGTACCGCGACGAGCTGGAAAATCGACTGGGCAAAGCGCACGGCCTGATGCGCGCCATGATCCACAAGGCGCAGGCTAATCCCAAGCGCATCGTCTTCCCCGAGGGCTCGCACCAGAAGATTCTGCGGGCCTGCCACGTGCTAGTCGAGGAGAATATCGCGAGACCGGTGTTGCTGGGCCGCAAGAACGAAATCGCGAAAACCGCAGCCGAGCTGGGTGTGCCCCTGGATGCGATCACGATCATCGAACCCGAAACTGCTCCGCGCCGCAAAGAGTATGTGGAGGAGCTGTATCGGTTGCGGCAGCGTCGTGGCGTCACGCTAGGCTCGGCCGACGAGCTGATGAACGATTGCAACATCTTCGGTTCGATGATGGTGCGCATGGGCGATGCCGATGCCCTGGTCTCCGGCGTGAGCCAGAATTATCCCGACACCATCCGTCCAGCCTTGCAGGTGATTGGAGTGCGTGAAGGCATCCACAAGGTCTCGGGCGTCTACCTGATTATCACTCGTAAAGGCGATCTGTATTTCCTGGCCGATGCGACGGTCAATATCGAGCCAACCGCCGAAGAGCTGGCGGAGATCGCTCTTTGCGCCGCACAGGAAGCACGCCGCTTCGGCGTCGAGCCGAGGGTAGCGATGCTGTCCTTCTCCAGCTTCGGCAGCACCAAGCATCCGCTGTGCGAGAAGATGAAGCGCGCTACGCAGCTGGTTCGCTATGCCGATCCGACGCTTATTGTGGACGGCGAAGTACAAGGCGATGTGGCTGTCAGCCCCAAGAAGCTGGAAGCCGCATTCCCGTTCTCCTCGCTGAAGGGCGGAGCCAATGTGCTGATCTTCCCCAACCTGGAAGCCAGCAACATCGCTTGCCGGCTGCTGACCAGCATTGGCGGGGCGGAGACGCTGGGGCCCATCCTGACCGGCATTGCCAAGCCCGTGCATCTGCTGGCGCGCGGCGTTGAGGTCGAGGAGATCGTCAACATGGCAACCATCGCGGTGGTGGACGCACAGGACGTGGCGTTCACGCCACACAAGCGCGCGGCGCAGGCGGCCGTGGCGAGTCGATAGCGACAGGCCAGCAGGCTGTTCCCATTCCGGGCGTGCTTTCCAACAGCGCGCCCGTTTTTTCTCTTATCACATTTCGACGTGACCTGCGTCCTTGTTAGCCATGCACCCAAAGATGGAAATTGGTCAGTCATCAGACCAGTGCCATGACTGCTACCCAAGCCCCTGCAAAAACCGGTTTCGAGGCCATCTCGCGGAACAAGGTGTACCAGGAAATCGCCAGGCAACTGGAGCGGCACATCCTGGAGAACCTGAAACCTGGCGACCTGTTGCCGCCGGAGCGGCAGCTGGTTGAGATGCTCGGCGTCAGCCGGGGTTCGGTCCGCGATGCTATTCGCAGTTTGGAACACAAAGGGCTGCTGGAGCCGCGCCAAGGCTTCGGTACCGTGGTGCGCTCCCCTGAAGCTCAGGATCCAGATCCTTTAAGCGATGCGCTGCTGCACCGCCGCAAGCGCGTGCTGGAGCTGATCGAGGTGCGCAAAATCATTGAGCCGGCCCTGGCTTGGCGGGCCGCGCAGCACGCCTCGCCGGAAGAAACCGCAGAAATGGAAGAAATCCTCGCCCGCCAGCAAAGGAAAGTGCAGAGCCGGCAGCTGGCGACCGCGGAGGATGCCGAGTTCCATTACAGCATTGCGCTGGCCTGTGACAACAGCGCGATTCTGAAGCTAGTTGACGTTGTGATGGATTTGTTACACGACACCCGAGAGCAATCGCTGCAAGGGAAAGGCCGGCAGGAAAAATCGCTTGCCGGCCATCGTCGCATTCTTACGGCACTGAAGCGGGGCAATGCCGCCGCTGCGGAGGCTGCAATGCGACGGCACCTGCAGGAAATCGAAAACATCGCACTTCACAAGTTGTAAACGACGGAGGTTGCACACATGGGCCAGCTATTCGCGGTCGAAATCGTCTACCGTGGGGTCTTCCAGAAGACCCTGGCTAAAAACATAACGCGCGACATCGTTCTAGCCGCGCACAACGAAGGCAAACTGGGCCTCTCTTTCGGCCGCTACGGAGATGCCCCGGAGCGCAACGGCATTCCGGCCAAGAGCTTCGCCATCGTCGCCAACGACGAACAGACGCTCGAAGCCGGCATGGCACAGTACGAGCCGAAACAGGTGGACGTCACCGTGGTTCTCGACGATTCCCTCTGCAAGGGGGCCGAGTCGTGGGCGTGGTACGGCGTACAGCCTGTCCATCATGCCCTTAAGGCCGGGAGCCCACTCATCGTGGTTTCTCTGGACGACAAAACCGAACTGCTGAAGATGATTCATCAGCGCAGCCAGCCATACAAACTGGGCATCCTCAAAGGCGCGCCCAGCTTTTCGGGCATGTGGATCTACAAGGATGACCACACCGATGTGCGCGTTCTAGGCACGATCGCGAAGGTTCTGCCGCAATTGATCAGCCTCAAGTCGCTGGAACAGTTCATTACCGAGAAGCTGAAGAGCCCGTTGAAGGTGGCTTCTGCTCGCGCCGCTTATGAGCGCTTCACGACCTGCGACATCAAGCCGGGCGAAGGCAATCCTGAAGAGTTGGAGCATCACATCCTTCCCGGCTGGGAACAGATGCGGCATGGCGTGTCAATCAACGGTCAGCCGCAAGGTGGCCCGTATGCCAATCCTGTCACCGGCGAAGTCGGCGGTTTCCGTCCGGCGCGCAATGAGCTGTTCAAGAAGTACACCACCCGTACCATGCGGCCCGTGGTCAACTTCAAGACCTGCACCAAATGCACCCTGTGCTGGCTGAATTGTCCGGACGCCTCATTCGACGTCACTCCTGAGGGGACTTACGACGCCAATCTGGAATCCTGCTGCGGCTGCGGAGTTTGCGAACAGGTCTGCCCGGTGAAGGACTGCGTCTCCATGGTGAACGAGTCTGAATTCGCCGACAACAAGAGCCAGTGGGAGGCCTATCAGAAAGACCAGGGCGCCTACCTGAAGTGGTTGGAGACCACCATTCAGAATGCCGAACCCATCGAGAAGCGCTCGCATGGATTCCGTTATCGCGGTCAGTACCAGGAAGAAGTCCCGCAAGCCCTGGAAGTTGCCGCAAAAGGGTAATGGCGAAACGCCCCATACCCGTGGCCTGAAAACAAGGAGATACCAAGATGCCGACATTGACAGTACCTGTCGAAGAAAAGAAGAAGGTGCAGGAGCAGGAAGCTCTGATTACAGGCGCGGAGGCCATTGCCATTGCGTGCAAGCTGGCCAACGTCGATGTAGTGACTGCTTACCCCATCCGGCCTTACGACACGGTGATGCAGTACATCAGCCAGCTAGTCGCCGACGGCGAGATGGACTGCGAGTACATCGTGGCGGAAGGAGAACATTCACAATTTGAGATCGTCAAGCACGCGTCGGTATGCGGCGCACGCGTTTTCTGCGGCTCCAGCGGCGTGGGCTGGATGTATGCCATGGAAGCGCTGACCGTCAGTCCGGCGCTACGCGTGCCCATGGTCTGCATGGTGGGCAATCGCGCGCTCGACGATCCCGGCGCTTTCGGCGTGGAACATAACGACGCCCTGGCCGTGCGTGACCTGGGCTGGCTGCTGACCTGGGTGGACAGCGGACAGGAAGCACTCGACACCGCGCTGATTGCTTATCGCGTGGCAGAAGACCGCCGCATCTTTGTGCCGCTGGCACTGAGCTGCGACGGAGCTTTCCTGACCCATTCGCAGTCGATGGTCACAATCCCGACCCCCGAGCAGGTGAAGAAGTTCCTGCCCCGTTACAACCGCGCCGAGCTGCTGCTGCACCCGGACAACGTCATCTCGGTCGCCCCGCAGGCGAACGAAGACTGGGTGATGGAAATCCGCCGGCAGAACTATGCCGTCACGGAAATCGCCTGCGACGTCATTCGCGAGGTCTACGCCGACTTCGAGAAGGTGTTCGGACGCAAGTACGGCAATCCGTTCTTCGAGGAGTACATGACGGAAGACGCGGAGGTCGTACTGCTGGGCATGGGCACCATGTCGACGCCGGTCAAAGTAGCTGTCCGCAAGATGCGCGAACAGGGCCTGAAGGTCGGATTCGTGCGCTTGCGCTGGTTCCGTCCGTTCCCGGGCAAGGAAATCGCGAAATGCCTGGAGCGCTTCAAGGCCATCGGTGTCATCGATCGCGATTTCTCGTTCGGCTCTCCTGATCTTAGTGGTGTCGTGGCGACCGAGCTTCGCTCGGCAATGTACAGCAACGCGACCACTCGTCCTCCCGTGCTGGGTTTCATCTGCGGGCTCGGTGGACGCGAGGTGACGGTGCCCGACGTGGAGGAGATGACCGACATCGTATGCCAAGCCGCCAAAGGCAAGGCGCAACCTCTGACACAGTGGATCGGGCTGCGGTCATAAGCCGGAAAGGACAACATTCATGAGCACATTAGTAGAAGAGAAACCGACGCAAAACCTGGAGCCCTTCCATGGAGTGAAGAAGGTTCCACACGAGGAGTACTTCACCTCCGGCCACCGCACCTGCCAGGGCTGCGAGTCTGCGCAAATCATGAAATTGATGGCGAAGGCTGCCGGGCCCCGGACCATCGTTATGGGCAGCACGGGCTGCATGTACGTGGCAAACACTTCCTATTACGCCACGCCCTGGGGCGTGCCCTGGATGCACACGCAACTCGGCAGCGCAGGCGCGGCGGCGCTGGGTGCGGCGGCGGCATTCCGCGTTCAGATGCGCAAGGGCGTCATGAAAGACGAGCCCATCAACGTCATCGCTTTCTGCGGCGACGGTGGTGGCGCGGACATGGGCCTGAACGCCATTTCGGCGACCCTGACCCATCCCGATTACAACCTGCTCATCCTCATGTATGACAACGAGTCGTACGCCAATACGGACATCCAGATCTCCGGAACGTCCCCGTACGGCGTCAACACCTCGTTCAGCACGCCAGGAAAGATGAAGCGGATTATGAATCAGCGCTGGAAGAAGAACATGGCACCACTGCTGGCGGTCGGCCATCCGACTTGCAAGTATGTCAGCACCATTTCGACTTCCTATCCGCTGCAGGCGATGAACAGCGTTCGCCGGGCATTGTCGGTGGGCGGACCAACGTTCATTCATTGCCTGAACCCCTGCCCGAAAGGCTGGGACTTCGATCCCGTCCTGTCGTTCGAACTCGGCGAGTTGGCCGTGAACACCGGCATCTGGCCGCTTTACGAAATCGAAAACAACAAGCTGAAGCTGTACGGCAAAACCAAAGACATCGCCAACGGCAGGTTCAAGCGCCTTCCGGTTCGCGACTACTTGCTGAAGCAGGGAAGGTTCGCACACTTCATCGAGGAAGATATCGAATTCTTCCAGAGCAAGATCGATGACATGTGGAACAAGTGGCTGGTACCGGGGGTTATCCCGCTGCAGAAAGACTTGGAAGACTAACCACCGCCGCCCCAAAAGGGCGGGTATGCGATGGGCCGGACGATTCCCCAGCTAACCAGGGATCTTCCGGCCATCCGTGCAAGTAGCAAGCAAGCGAAGTAGTGAGGGACGACCGTCTGGGAGGCGGCCTCTTATGGCCACGAATGTGACCTCCTTGCTTCGTACGGGATCCAACAGCGCCAGCTGCCGGATTCCGCTAGGCATCTGCGTACTGCCGAGGCTTGTCACGACAACTCGACACCCTGCGCCACTGTTGTCTTCACATCCCGCGATCCTGCACGCATCCCTTTCGCGACTCCAAATTGCCAATGTCCATGCTTACGCCCTTGGGCGGCAGGCAATCGAGCGCGAATCAAATTCACGCCAATTGAAACGAAATCCTGTCGTGCTTGCCAACAGCTAGGAGGAAACAAACATGACTACGGAAGCTGTAGCTGGGCAACAGCGAGACACCGCGAAGGAAGCGCCTGGCAGCACAACCGCGAATCGATGGATTCAGCTCGTTTGCGGCATCGTTGCGATGATCGTTATTTCCAACTACCAGTATGCGTTCACGCTGTTCACCCCGGGAATGAAACAAACCTTTGTGGGATCGCCCTACGCGAAGATTGCAGCAGTTTTTTCGGCTTTCATTTTGTTTGAGACGTGGCCCATGCCGGTGGCTGGATACTTTGTCGACCGGTTCGGTATTCGCAAACTAATGAGTCTCGGCGCGATCCTGATCGCATTGGGATGGATCCTGGGAGGAACCGTCGCGACCTCCCCGTTTCATCTGTACATCTACTACGGGATCATTTCCGGAACCGGTGCGGGAATCATTTACATATCCTGCGTTGCCAATGCGGTGAAGTGGTTTCCAGACAAGCGCGGAATGGCCGTGGGCTTGACAGCTGCAGGCTTCGGTGGCGGAGCGGCCCTGGCCATTATGCCGATTGCCGCGACCATCCACTCGATCGGATGGGCCAAGGCAATGGCTCTTTGGGGATTGGGTCAGGGAATCATCGCTTTCATCACCGCCATGATTTTGCGCCATCCACCCGCCGGGTGGGCTCCTGCCGGATGGCATCCCGCAGCACAGAAGGCGGTCTTGCAGTCCAAAGTAAACTACCGGTGGAATCAAACCCTCACCCGGCCCGAATTCTACCTGCTGTACGCCATGTTCTTATTCGCATGCGCGGGCGGCTTGATCGTTAACGCGAACCTGTCACAGATTGCGAAGGTGCTCAAACTAAGCGACGCAAAGGTGTGGGGGATGGCGATCGTGCCGCTTACGGCAACCCTCACTTCCGCTTGTAACGCGCTGTCCAGGATCTTGTGGGGCACGGTTTCTGACCGCCTTGGCCGTGAAAACACGATGTTTCTGACGTTCAGCATCGAAGCGATCCTGGTTTATGCCGTTACTAAGATAGGCGGCGCTCCGCTGGCGTTCGTGGCCCTGTTCTCGTTCATCTTTCTGTTCTGGGGCGAGATTTATTCGCTCTTCTCTGCCACCACCGGTGACGTTTTTGGCCCGAAATACGCCTCTGCCAACTACGGGATGGTTTACACGTCCAAAGGCCTGGCATCCGTATTTGCGGGATTTGGGGCGGCAACGATGGCCGCCTACTTCGGCGGTTCGTTCGCCGTGCCGTTCTACATCTCGGCCGTGCTGTGTGCAATTGCCGCAGTCTTCTCCATCGTTGTGCTGAAACCCCTGATCCGAAGCAGAATCGGTCGCGAAGCGAAGCATTCTGCTCCATTACAGCCTGCGATTACCCACGAGAAGCAAGCCGAGGAGGAGCTGGCGGGCGTTCGTTAGTAGTTGTTTCATTTCATATTACGCAAAGCGGGCCGCGCGGGTGCGCGGCCTTTTTCGTTGCTACCGATACTGTAGAAATCCGGTTGGGCATATCTGAAAGCGGCGACTTATAATCTGGAACGCGAATAAAGCTGCCGGAATGTGACCTAAGGCGGGGTTTTTCCTTAGCGTTACGAGCTAGCAGAATTTCCAGTACTCCATAGCGCATTTGCCAGTTCAATGAATGGGCTTAAATCCTTAGGATAGTTCGGCGTGACGGTGCCAGTAGTCCACGGCGGCCCGCTGACGAGCGGTAATCGCAACCGGAGATACAACACGGGGCGTAGGCGACGCTCCGGAGGGGAGCAATCATGGAGCGGATACTAAGACCACTTGCACGACAATCCCTGGCGTTTCTGCTGAGCACGGTTCTGGCTATTGCGACCGCGCCCGGCCCATCTCCGCTAGCGGCTGAGGAGCAGTCCCCATCAACATCGTCAGGCTATGCGGGCCAGGGCGCTCCGCTGACGGAGCAGGAATTGGACGCGCTCGTCTCCCCGATTGCCCTGTATCCCGACGCATTGGTGGCGCAGATTTTAGCGGCGTCAACTTTCCCCGACCAGATTGCCGTCGCCAACTATTGGATGCAGCAGCACAAGGACCTCACCGGCAAAGCGTTGACGCAAGCCGTGAACACTCAGTCGTGGGACCCCAGCGTGAAAGCGCTGACGCAGTTTCCGACCGTGCTGAACAACCTGGCACAGAACTTATCGTGGACATCGCAGTTGGGTGAGGCCTATCACAACCAGCAATCGCAAGTGATGGCCGCGGTTCAGACATTGCGCAAGCAGGCCGAAGCGGCCGGCAACCTGAAGACCACCCAACAACAAACCGTCACCACACAAAGCCAGGGTGGAACGCAAGTCATCGTCATACAGCCTGCGAATCCACAGATTGTGTACGTTCCCACCTATAACCCGACAATCATCTATGGGACGCCCTACGTTCCGCCGAGCTATAGCACCACCGACTTAGTGGCGACCAGTCTGCTCTCATTCGGGGCCGGCATCGCCGTCGGCGCCGCGATAAGCGGTGGATGCTGCGGTTGGGGTTGGAGCAGTTGGAACTGTGACTGGTATCACGGGGGCGCCTATTGGGGTGGCCATCCCTATTACGGTAATGCCGCCTGGCACGGCGGATACTACGGCGGGTACGGCTATAACAACTACGGCAATCATCCTTACAACAACGGCTACAACGCTAACGGCTACCATCCGCAAAACTACAATGGCGGATTTAACAGCACCGGCTATCACCCCAATTACAACAACGGCAACCAGCATTACGGCGACAATAACTACACCCATAACACCAACGTCAGTGGCAACACCGTGAACGTCAACCACGGTGATACCAACGCTTCCAACTCCTGGAACAAATCCGGATGGTCGAATTCGGACGCTGCTCGTGGCTGGGGATCGCAGGACAATTCCAACCACTCGACGGCATTTAGCGGTTACGGCGACCACTCTGACTCAAGTTTCGCCAGCAACGGCTGGGGAGATCGCTCTTCCAGCTCGCGTGGCTGGGGCAGCCGCGGTGGAGGTGGAGGCTGGGGCGGCGGCCACTCTGGAGGCGGCGGTGGATTTGGTGGAGGACATTTCGGCGGTGGCGGACGCCGGTAGCGATTCGACCATTCAACCATGTGGAACGAGAAACTGCAGGAGGACTCGAAATGATGACCAGAATGTCCAACGTGGCTCGGTGGTCGACTGGGTTAGCGCTCTTCGCGATGATGCTGTGCTTTTGCGCCTGCACGGGTTCGCAGAAGGCCTCGGAGCAGCCAACGCAGGCACCCCAGAAGACCTTTGCTTCTCCTGACGACGCGGCCAGGGCCCTGGTGGACGCACTGAAGGCCGGCAATCAAGATGCGCTGCAGGCAATCTTCGGTCCGCAATCCAAGGAGCTCATCTACTCGGGAGACGCGAACGCGGACAAGGCATCCTTCGCCGCCTTCGTTTCCGACTACAACATCATGCATCGGTTTCGCAAGCTAACTAACGGGAGCGAGTTGCTGATTACGGGAGCGGACAACAAGACATTCCCTATACCGCTGAATAAGAACGCGAGCGGGCAATGGGTATTCGACACCGCTGCAGGAAAGGAAGAGCTACTTTCCCGCCGCATCGGCCGAAATGAATTGGCGGCGATCGATGTCTGCGCGGCTATTGCCGATGCTCAGAGATATTACTTCTCACAACCCCACGACGGAGCCAAACAGTACGCGCAGAAGTTCATCAGCGACGAAGGCAAACAGGACGGATTGTATTGGGCGTCGCCGAGTGGGCAGCCCCAGAGCCCACTTGGGCCGCTCGTAGCGTTTGCCAGTGCCGAGGGACTTAAGCTCAAGCCGGATTCACATCAGCCCTTCTACGGCTACTACTTCCATATGCTGAATGCTCAAGGCGCCGACGCAAAAGGCGGAGCGAAGAACTATGTCGTCAACGGAAAGATGACTGGCGGATTCGGCGTCGTAGCCTACCCGGCGCGATACAACGACTCTGGCATCATGACCTTCATCATCAACCAGAACGGCATTGTGTATCAGAAGAACCTGGGCCAGACTACGGATGGTACTGCCAGTGCAATGGCGGAATTTGATCCCGATAAGACGTGGGAACCGGTAGAACAGTAGGAATAGAGATAAAGAGAGACTAAGGAGATATTCGCATGCAAGTAAAGAAGACGACATCCAGGCTCTTGATCCTCGCGAGCGCGCTTGCGCTGTTGGCCGTTCCGGGATTCGCCCGCGACAAGAACGAAACCATTGACGCTACCGCCTGGGGTACCGGGACCCAGCTGGGTAGAAACATCGGCGTTACGCTCGTCATTTATCAGTACTCCACGCCCGAAGACCGGTCGATCCTGGTGGAGGCTTTCCAGAAGGGTTCGAATCATGGCCTGGTCAACGCATTGGAAAAGATGAAGACAGTAGGACGCGTGAGCATCACGGGAACGCTTGGGTACGATTGCAGCTATATCGCGCTGTTTCCAACCTCCACCGGCCGGAAGATCCGCTTCGTCACTAACCGTCCCATCCGGTTCGGTGAAGCCTACTTCGATACCAATTCGCAGTCGTACGACCTGACTGCCGGCGAGATCGAACTCAACGATCAGGACAAAAGCAAGAGCAGCGGCGTACTCTATCCCGCCGCACAGTTGGGTATCGATGATAACGGACAGTTGTCGATCAACCTGCTGCAGAATCCGTGGCGCTTGGGCAACATCATCGACTGGAAGGGAACACCGGGCGAGAACTGATTTGGCGCAAGGCAACGTTACCGAAATCTCCCGGTCCGCTCAGGGCCGGTGCTGCCGTTGTCACTGTTTGACGGAGGAGAGGCGATCATGAAAGTTCAACGCTGTTTTGTGTCGTGCTGCGTTCTGTTTTCCATTGCGCTGGGGCTGCAGTTGTCCGCGGATGCCCAGTCGAAAAAGACCAATAAATATGCCTGCTCGGAGCCCCATCCCGCGAGCCAGTGCAATGCCGGCAATACCTGTGGCTCAGCTTCCACGCCGTGCGAGGTGGATGTGAAGCGGACATCCTATTCCGCGTCAGCCACCCCCAGCATTCCTAACGCAAAAGGCAGTCCTTTGTTCTGCATTCAGACTGGAACCACGGTCACCTGGAAGTCCACCGCGAAGAATACCGGGTTCCTGGTGGACTTTGGGGCGACCTCGCCGTTCGATCCTTCCGATCCCATCATGGGCGGCAGCAAGAAGTCAGTGGAGGTGAAGGCAGCCAACCCTGGCTGTTACATGTATGCCTTCCAGGCCACGGATTCAACCGGAACCTATGGCATGAGCAAGGCATCGCAGGCGGAACTGATCATCGTGGGCGCGAAGTAAGCGCAAATCAAAACGCGGTGATTCTGGCCGTGAATTGCACCTGCCGGGCGCTCCCGAGATGATTGGTGTCGGGTGCGAATAACGCCTGGCCCGCGCTGTAGATTGGTGCGCCGGCTGTCCCGAAGATGCTGATTGCCTCTGGGCCGAAATTGCGGTTGGAGGCATTCGTCAGGTTAAAAATGTCCATGAACAAGTCGAGGTGGTGTCCTTCGCCTCGCAGCGTGATGTCCTTCACGAAGCGAATGTCGAGATTGAAGAAGGCCGGCTGCCGCAGGCTGTTCCGCTGAGCGACGAGGCCGTTGATAATGGCGCGATCGTTCCAGTCGTTGGCGTCACCTTGGGTATCGAAGCCAATGACCGGTGTGTAAGGCAGACCCGAACGCGCCACGAGGATGGGATTGAACTTAAATCCGAGCGGCAGGTTAGTGATGGCGCTCAGATTGAAGCTGTTGCGAACGTCATAGTTCGAGTAAGCGCCCTCGGCCGCGAGGTTGAAGGGATTCAACGGCGTCACCAGCGAAAAGGGCGTGTAGTTCGACTCGTCATCGCGTGCTCGCGCCAGGGTGTAGTTGGCCGACAGCTGCGAGCGATGCGGTAGCTGAAAGTTTGCTGTCAGCAATAGTCCGTCGTAGCTGGAACGAGCGGACGCTTGATTGACGAACAGCTGCCCTATAGCGGGGTTGGGCCGCGTCGCAGGAAAAATCGGCAGACCGTTTGTGTCGTAGGTCGGTGGAAACAAGTTGTCGTTCAGAAGTAACTGCAAGTCCCATGTGCTGTTATGCACATATCCCGCGGTCACACTGATTTTGGGGGTGAACTGTTGTTCGACGCTGCCGGCGGCCTGAAACGACCGGGGGTTGCGGAAGTCCGGTGCGATACCCACCACCAGCGCAGCCGGAGTAGTCAGGGCTGGCGGCGGTGCGCTAAGCGAGTGATATCCGCCACCGGTGACCAGCGGAAGAATCTGCGGATCGAAGTAGCTGTCGGCCACGACCGTATTAACCGCATTGTCGGTGAAGACGCGCTGGAAGACATTCGCCGGCGTGGGGGCGTCATACAATCCGGCCGATAAGCGAACTACAGTCTTCGCAACTGGATTCCACGCGAGACCAAGGCGAGGCTGCCACTGGCTGAGATCGTTCGGGATCGATGTGGTCTGGCTGATGGCCGCATTGGGATGCGAAGGTTGCGGGTTCCACTGACCATCCCAGCGCAGTCCCGCGGTGATGGTCAACGTCTTCGACACCGGAAGCTTCGAGTCGAAATAGAGACCCAACTCTTTTACCGCGCCGCTATAGAACGGATCACCGGTGTAGAAGGTCTGCTGGTAACGGCGCGGATCGCCGGCAAGAAAGTCGGCCAGGGAATCGAAATCGAAGAGCCCATTCAGATTGGCCTCATGGCGCAGGGTCGCGGGGTTGTAGCCGAAGTCGATGCCCAGGTGCAGCACCGCTCCACCGCGCGTGATCGCCAGATCGTCGTTGTAGCGGTTGATGTTCGAACTGTAGGACTCGTTCGCCAGCGCATTGCCGCCGAGCACGCCGAAGCCGTTGATCGCGAACTCGGGGCCGCTTGAGTTCGGGATGAGGCTGCGCTGGTCCTTCGCCCACTGGGCGAGAAACTGGTTGACCATGTTGGGCCCGAACACGGTCGTAAGGTCCCCCCGCACCCAGTAGCTATCGCCCGTCAAGGCGGCGGCGTTATCGATGGGAGCGATGCTGCGGGTCGAACCGTCGATGAGGTTTGTCGCGTTTATCCGGTTGAAATTGAACTGCAGGTTCAGCGTGTTCGCCTTGTCTAACAGGAAGTCGGCGCGCGTGAAGACGGAAGTGGGATCGCTGTTGCCGACGATTTGTCGTTGCAGGCCGGCCAGCGCGGCGGGGATCACGGTGCCCGGCGGCTGCGGTTCGAACTGCGTCCAGTACGGAATGTTGAGGTAATCCTGTTCGGCGCCGACATAGAAGAACGCCTTGTTCTTCTTGATGGGGCCGCCGATTGATCCACCGAACTCGTTCTGGGAGTTGTCCAGCGAATGGCCAAAGGCATCGTCCGCCGTCCACGAGGGACGCCCGATATAGAAAGCCTCGCCGTGATACTTATTGCTTCCTTCTTTAGTCAGGATATTTACGAAGCCGGCATTCGTCCCACCCACTTCGGACGTGGCGCCCGCGTGCACAATTTGAAACTCGCGTACCACGGTTTGCGGAAAGAAGAGTGAACCGTCTTGGGCTCCGCGCTGGCCGCCGTTCAGTGGATCGGTAAAGTCAAAGCCGTCCACAGCCGCGCTGAAGTCGATCGGCCTCTGGCCGTCGAAGATCAAGCCGAAATAGTTTGGTGACGGATCAACGCCCGCCGCCAGCTGCGCGAATTGCGTGAAGTCGCGATCGCGATTCGGCAGATAGGTGACGGTAAGGCCCGCGACCGTGTTGCTCACCTGCGGGGTCTGCTTGTTGATGGCCGGGGGTAGCGTATTGCCTTCCAGCGTGGGACCATGGCCAGTGACGGTTACGTTTTCCGACTTGCCGGCCACACCGAGCTGAATAGCTAACTGCACGCTGCTGCCAACGCCCACGGATACGCGCGCGGGCTTCTTCAAACGAAATCCCGTGGCCTGGACCTCGACGGTGTACGCACCCGGATTCAGCAGCGGCGCAACGAACGTACCGGTGTCTGACGTTGTCAGAGTACGCGCCGAGGTGAAATCGGCGCTGCGAATCGTGACCGTCGCCCCAGCTACGACGTTGCCTTTCGGATCCGTCACCGTGCCGCTGATCGTGCCCCGCGATGCCGCCGACTGCGCCAGCGCGAGCGACGAACAGAGTAATAGTCCAACCAGAAGCAGTTGCCGAACAGTCATTTGGTGGAAATTCAAAACTGGCCCGGATTCCGTCGCGCAAGCAGTGAGGCACACCAAGCTGCTTTGTGGTTACGAATACAGAGCAGCTGCGATTTTGCCAAATTCTCAGACGGCCGAAGGTAAGCCCTTCGGCCGTCGCAGTTAATCAACGTCTCCTTAAAACACGATACGCGCCAGGAACTGCATCTGCCGAGGCGGTCCGACGTTCGCCAACCCGCCCACCGGCGCGGCAAAGGTCGAAACCGGAAGGCCGGTAGCGTTATTTCCATAGACGCCGTTCAGGCTGTACAAGTTGAGGTGATTGAAGGTGTTATACGACTCGGCGCGCAGAATCACGCTGGCACGCTCGGTCACACGAAACGACTTCTGCAGCGCGAGATCGACGTCCGAAGTTGCCGGGACCTGGCCAGCGTCGCGGGGTATCACAACGCCATTGATCACCGGCCGGTCTGAAGTATTACCGTCGCCATTGTTATCGACGCCGGTCGTAATGTTGTACGGGAAGCCGGATGCCGCCGTCACCCACGCCGAAATCAGGAACCCGTAAGGTAATTGATAGGTAGCGCTGGCCGAGACGCGATTGGTCTGGTTCAGCAGACTAGTGGCTTTTTCGCATACCACCAGGCAGCCATAATCATTCGGATTCTGGCCCGTGCCGTCCCATTCCACGGTGTTGATGTCGTGCGACCAGGTGTAGGTCAACAGCGTCGATAAGCGCCTCGAGAGCTGCTTCTTGACTGCGACCTGAAGGCCATCGTACCAGGCCGCGCCGGCATTCACGTACTGCAAGACCTGGCGATAACCGCCGGCCACGGGGATGATCGGCCGCGTGGCGTTGGCTGCGGCCACCGATCGCGTCTGTCCGGGCGCGGTGCGAATGAAGGGCGCTGGTGAGTTCAGGTCGACCGGTTGCTCGATGTGAATGGTGTGCGAGCCGATATAGTCCAAGGAGAGCAGCCAGCCGCCTCCAAGGTCATGTTCAAAGCCCAGGTTCCATTGCTGCGTGTAAGGATTTTGAAAGTTGTTATCGCAGAAGTGGAGCTGGTCAACCGGCAGAAATTGATTGAGGTAGTTACATTGTCCCGACAGTATGGTGATATCGCGCGCCGGCAAAACGGCTCCGGGCGGGAAGCCTGCAATGGGAGCGAAGCTGGTTGGGAATCCCAATCCCCCGGGCGCCGCCGTGTAGGTGAAGGCGCCTGCCGGGCCACCGAGCGCGGCACTGGCGAACAAATCGGTCCGCTCTTCAGAGTAATAAATGCCGTACCCGGCACGAATTACAGTTTCGCTATTCGGAAGCTTCCACGCCAGGCCGATTCGCGGTGAGAACAGCGCATTCTGTCCGGTGAATGTTTCTCCGTCCCAACGCAAGCCGAGGTTTAAGGTCAGGTTGGGAAGAATGCTCCAGTTGTCCTGCGCGAACAGGCCGAACAATGTGTCGTTGACGCGATAATTCTGGTTGCCAAAGGACTGGGTAAAGCTGCTGACGATGGGCGGCGAGTGCGGAGGCGAGCCAGGCGGTGGCAACGCAGGATTGTAGGTGAGCAGCGTGGCGATGGGAATCGTTTCGTATGCAGGATTCACCTGGAATCGACCGTCGATATAGCCGCTGCCGAACTCCTGTCCATAGCCGCCGGAGTGCGAATAGATCACGTCGGCGCCAAGCTTCAGTTGATGGTGGCCGCGGCTCAGGCTGAGGGTATCCGCCCACTCGTATTGGTGATTGCTCAGATCAGCTATGCGCGACTCACCGTAGGTGTAGTAGCCCGAGACGTACACTTGCGGACCGGGAGTCACGGGAAAGAACTGCGTGATGGGTGACCCCAGCAGGAACTCGAACCGCGCGTCATTCAGCGTGTTGCTGTTGATGATCGCCGTATCGGTGATTGCCGCCTGGTAGGTGTTACGCGTGAACACGCGGGCGGCTGAGGGGAGGGCAACACCGCTCACCGCATCCTGCGGATTCGAATCGCTGAAGCGATCGAAATTGCCGCGCAGCGTCAGCCGGTTATTCTGGCTCAACTGCTGGTCCAGACGAGCCAGAAAAAGGGTCTGCCCGAAGGTCCCGTTATATAGCGCTCCAGGATCCACCGGTGAAGTGATAACGGCAGGCCGGTTCTGATTGGTGTATTGCGCCGAAACCATGAAGTAGCTTTTGTCCGGCACGATCGCCCCGGAAAGCATGCCGCTGCCTTGGGCAAATGTTGTCTGCGCCGGCTTCGCAGCTAGAGGAATGCTGGCGTTGGAAAACTCGGGGCTGCCCATGCCGACAAAATCACCATGCCACTCGTTCGATCCTGACCGCGTGACAATGTTGACCGCCGTGCCGGCGTTCCAACCCCACTCCGCGGAGCTGGCATTGGTGTACACCGTGAACTCCTGCACCGCCGAAAACGGCAAACCAGCAATTGCCGATTGCCGGCCCCACATATCGTTGGCGGTGGTGTTGTCGAGCTCGTAGGTGGTCTGGCGGCGTCCCGTTCCGTTGATCACGAAGAGCGTCTCATTCAGGAACAGATCGCCCGTGGTCGTCGATGGCCGGACGGAGGAGTTCAACAGCGGCAGGGTTGTTATCTTGCGTTCTAGAACCGGAGTGTCTTCAATCTTCTCCTGGCTCAGGCGCGTCGAAACCTGGTTAGATTCCACTGGAACTGTGCCTGTCGTGCCGTAGACATTCACTTGGGTATTGGCGCCGGACACGGTCAACGTAAAGTCGAACACCGCGGTTCCCTGCGCGCGAAGCAGAATGTCTTTCTGCTCGACCGGCTTGAATTGCGGCGCATTCACGGTCAACACATATTGGCCAGTGAGCGGTACTCCGATGAAGGAATAATTGCCCGAACTGTCGGTTTGAACGGTTCGATCGAAGTTAGTGGATGGATTCCGCAGCTTAACCGAGGCGCCCGCGATAGCTCGGTTCTGCTGATCCTGAATGTGCCCTCGCAGCGCGCCAAGGTCGGTTTGGGCGAGAGCGATTGGTTGCAACAAACAACATGCCAACAGCGCATAGAGTGTGCGCGATACTAACTTCAGCCCCTGTTTCATAGAAGCCGACAGCCTAAACTCGAGCGCAGAGTTACTACTATAGGTAGTACCGCGCAGGGGCGGTTTCTTGCATGATTCGGATACGCGTGCTCACGAACGAGTGGTCGGATCGCGCCACCGATCCGAAGGCGCCTAGCGGAGTGGCCGAAGTCTTCCTAGAACTGGAGGATCGCGTCTCCTCCCGCCGTAATACTCCCATCGATTTCCATCATCAGTATCTGTCGCTGGTTCAGGATGTATGCGGTGTAGTTGCGCGTGCCATTCGAGGTGGTCATTTTGACGCTGGTGCGCCCTGGCACGTCGATGCCTACATTGTAGGAGCCTTGCGCCTGCAGTCCGGGCAAGAAGCCGCTGGAACCGTTTAAGTCCAGGGTGCCCACGAGGACACCGCTGCCATTCGACGAAATCTGCCCACTTACGCTGGTGGCGACGGCAGGGGAGAATACGCCACCCGTGGTGGAATATCCGAACTGTTGGGTGGTATAGCTGCCGGCCCACTCTATATTGCCAAGCACAGGCGTAGTTTGTGCGTACACCATGCCGCCACCCGTGACACCCTCGAAATCGATCTTCCCCTCGACCTCGGTCCGCAAGTCGAGGTAGTACGCCTGGGTAGGAGAGACAAGGTACATGCTGAAGGGGAAAGATGTCGAGAAGGTATTTATGATTGCGTGCAATGTGCCCACGACGTATCCGCTCGAATTCAAACTGTAAGCGCCGGTCAAATTTCCGGTGCTTACGGTGCCGGTATCATTGATGTCGATTACACCGGCGGGAACGTTTCCGCCCGAGGCATAAATCTCGACCAACGAGTTGGAGACGGTGGTCTGGGAGATGGCCGAGTTGGCGATCACGTAATACCCGCCGAAATCCGAATAGGCAAACGATGTTTTGGTTTGCAGGTCTGCGCTGCCAAGAATTCCCAAGCCGGCATCGGAAGAGACGAAGCGATAGCGGTTGGCCGAAACCACGTAGTACACAAAGTCGGACGTGCCGGTGCCAGAGAAGAAGGAGCCGCTCCCACGTCCCAGCCCGTCGGTGTTGCCGTAAGAGCCGCTCAATCCCTGGCTTTGGGTGACGGCGCCCCCGCAATTCATATCCTGCGAGCCGCTCAGGGAGCCATTATTCAGTCCGAAGACGCCAATGGAATTGAGCGGACCACAGACAGAACTTGCGCCAGTGAAGCCGAATACGTAACTGCCCGAAGGCGAGGAGGGATTAGCAGCTTGCGCTTCGAGACTGCCCACGCCATAGACGACGCTGATGTCGGATTGGTTCACGCCCGCGTTGCCGTCGGCCCCCAGGGCAATCGCATAGGAGAAGCTGCCGAGGGAACTGTTCAGGTTGAGCACGCCTCGCCCGTCGATTCCAATGAAGTAAGTTCCAGTGATCGAGGTCGCTTGCACGTAGCCTAGCTTTGAATCGTTCAGGTCCGCCTCGCCGCCGATGATGTTGCCATTCCCGTCGGCGGTAATCGCGCCTACCGTGTAGAAATTCGAAAACGTGGACTTGTTGGCGCCTATTCCCTTCAGGCTAAGAACGTAGTTTCCCTTGAGCGAGGAATTGTTGAACGCCACCGAGGTGATCGTGACAATTGAGGTGCCGGAAAAGCTATCGGCCGCGTTCAAGACTGCCATTACCGATGCTTCGGGCGGCGAGGGAGTCAAAAGTGGCGCCGTATAGATGCCGTTGATGTCGACGGTTCCGACGGTCGAGTTGCCGCCGACAACTCCGTTTACCTCCCAAGTCACCGTGTCGTAGAGGCTATTGACGACAGTGGCGACGAACTGCTGACGGCCTCCTGGCGGCACGTTCGCGGTTGCCGGTGTCACTGTGACGGTGGGGTTAACGCCCGCATAGCTCGGCTGATAGTTGCCGCCACCGCCACTGCCGCCGCACCCTGCCAACGCGGATATGGTAAGCATTGCGGCCGTAGCGAGCATCGCTCGTTTAATTTGCAAAGTCATGTTCTTGATAGGCGAGACGAATCATACCCGACGAAAGGTCGCATCTGAGCGGACGCAGATTCGTGTTTACTGAAAATTCATTGTCCCGGTGCCGGTTTGGATTGACTGCAACACCCGCTTCAGTTTGCGGGCACTGGCGACCGTTGAATGGCCACCATGCGGAACAGGCAATTGAGCTTCTCCAACCCGCGACTGAGTATGAGTTAGCCGAGTCGGACTCGGTCATCGGGCCAGCGCCGATGTATCCCGCTTACGTGCGCGGCTTAGCATTTCTGATGTCTGGCAAGGGCCAACAAGCAGCGACGGAATTTCCAAAGCGAACAAAGAAACCAAAACCGAGCACGCCAAGCTGCAGTAGCTACAACTAGCAAATTAGGATGAGGGTAGCCGTCCAGTGAGTACGTAAATGGAGGCCCTGGGCAGAGTCGAACTGCCGACCAACGGTTTAGGAAACCGCTGCTCTATCCATCTGAGCTACAGGGCCGCAGGTTGTAAGAGACCAGACTGGTTCAGTTTACCGTAGTCATTTTAATAGCGGCCCGGTTTCTATCGCAGGGTCATTTGTGGCCAGATTAGCCAGGCGCTGATGATGCTTCACAGCTGTGTTGGTGTTCCCACTGGACGATATCTGGGGTCAGGACGGCCTCTTTTTGTGCTCCACAGCCCAGGCAGGTGGACTGAATCTTGTACTTCCAGCCTCGCTGCACGATCCGATGGAGGAAAGGCAATGGCGGCAACGGATAGGGCGCGGCCGCCCCTTTCCTCGAAGCGTCGGCTTGGCTTTCATTCTGCCATTCCGCCGTTCTGAACAGCATGCCAAGGAAACCCGCAGCCGCCAATGAAGACATCGCCATTTAAGCTTCCTGTACTCTATCTGAGCGGTTAGTAACAACCAGTACGACTGGCCTAGCTGACCATCTCGGCTGGATGAAAGCTTCGCTCCTCATCATCTTTTTCTTTCTGCGCTGCCGCCTCATCCGGTTCGGGGAGATGGACCAGCAAGTCTACGAAAACCTGTCGGAACTGCTCAAACAGTAGTTCCAACTCCCCGACTTCGTCGTTCGAGCTGACCGTGATCTCTGATTTATAGTCCCCACCGACCACCCTGGTAGCAACGCGAATAATGTGAGTAAGCCGACGGAAGACAAGCCGGTTCAGCAGACCTAATACAACCACCATTCCAAGCAGCAGAGCCACAAATGTTACGGTGACCAGCACCGACTCGATCCGTCGCATGGCGAGGTAGGTATCCGAAATGTCGCGCACGACGAACATGGCGCCTACCTTCTGGCCGGCAGCGTCACGGATGGGGTAAATTCCCCTTACAAATACGGAGTCACCGTCCCGATAGCGTTCCAAGACCTGACCTTGATCCGGGAGCTCCGACAGATCGCCCTGGAATCGCATAATCGCGCCCGACTTCATTGTCTTATCGGCAATGACAAAGTCGGGATTGTCATCCCAGTTATCGCGGCGGCCCAAGGTGCCGCTGGAATCGGCCCACATGGATCGGTCGAGGAAACGCTTGCTGAGCAAAAGGCCATAGTCGCTTCCGGTCTGCTGCTTCATGGCATGGATGAATGTGCCCAGTTCTTCGCCAAATTCGACATAGCCGAGTGCGCGAGCGTTTGGCCCGAAAACGGGTCTGATGATTCTCAGTGCAAAACCGGCCTTCGCCAGTTGGCTGCCGACCACGATGCCATGGCTGCTTACCGCCTCCTTGTCAATGAACCGATTAAGGCGGTCGCCAAATTTGCCGGGATTGTGCAGGCGAAGCAGCACGGTCATATCCGGCTCGGGCGTGTGAAACATCCAATTCGTTATCCCTTGCGCTTTGAGTTGGAGATACAGAGGCGCCATCAGCTCTAGAAGGCGGCTTCGATCCTGGCCTGCCAGAGCGCCGATGACTAAGGGATTGGTGGTCAGAGTGTCACTCACAGCCACCATCTTGCTGATTTCTCGGGCTTCGAGAATTGCGAATAGCTTCTGTGAACCACTAATCGACTCCACTGCCAGCACCTGAGAGTTGCGCTCGAAGCTGTAATGCATCAGCGCCAGCATGATGCCGACTCCGGCCAGCAAACATGCGATTAGCGCAGCCGAAACTTTGGTCTTAATGGAATTCCATCTCATATCGGGGTTCCTCAAAGGTTCAGGTTCAGTACTTCCTTAGCTGCTCTCTTGAGTTTGTCGAGAACAACCGGATCGTCTGGCGCGGTCGGTGAAATCAACGACAACAGCTTGCCGGAACGCAACGCGAGCCTGCCCTTAATGTCCATCGCATCCAGCCCGGCGGTCTTGATCTTCTCCTCAATTTGCAGTCGCAAGTCATAGAGCTGACTCATAGCCAATGCCTCTCCTTGGCTTGGATCGATGAGACCTCGTGGGCGACCTGAGTCACCCTGCCTTCAACTGTTATCGGCGGAAATCCGGCTGAACGTTACTTTTCGTGGATGGGATCGCACCGGCTACTGCCTGGGAAGCCGCGTGGCAGCAGAATTCGGTTGGCTGGAGCACCGTGGGGAAACCGGAAAACTCGGGAGTAACCTACGCGCGTTCGATTTGAGCGCTCTTTCGCTGGTGGCGCTTCTTGTAATTTAAGCTTTCGATTTCTTCAGGGAGATGCGGTCAGGCTTTCGATTTGCGATCAAGCAGGCGAGCCATCGCATCCAGCAAGGCGTCTGGCCCTTCGCCTTTGGAAAGAAATCCGTCGGAAAACTCTAAGCCGCTTGGCGGCTCGGCTGCAGCCGAAACGATCAGGATCGGGACTTCCGGCTTGAGGTCCTTCATCTCGGCGGCGATCTCCAACCCGGTCTTGTCGGAGAGGAAGTGGTCGGAAATCACCAGCTCGACAGGATTTTCCTTGAACAGCATCAGCCCGTCTTCCCCAGAAGTAGCTGCGAGCACACGATACCCGGCATTCGCAAGCAGCAGTTTGCGGACGCGTAAAGCGACCTCGGCGTCATCGATGCAAAGAACCAGTGGGTTTGTGGAGACCGCAGAATTCATGGACACAAACCAGGCGACAGTATATCTCTGTCGAGTCAGGAGCGAGCCCCGAGACTAACATACATCCAGGAAAATTGTGCTGTTCGCAATTAGTGCCAAGTGTAACCCAGCATAAACTGCAGATTCGCATTCAGTCCGGGATTGTGATTTCCTATTGATGCGTTCGACAAGTGGTAGGCCTTAACGGCAACATCCCAGGAATTCGTCCCTTTGCGAAAGATCTGCGCCCCGATTTCAGCTCCGCTGGTGAAGTTGATCTGCGAGGTATCCCCCGGGGGCAAGTTGTGATTACTGAAGAGCGCTCCGCCGACGATAGCCGCGTAAGGAGCAATCTTGCAGCCGCTGGTGAAATTCCATTTCCACATGATCGGATCTACTCCGCCGGCATATTGGCCGCCGTTGATCCAGTATTCGTCCAGTGGGATCACGTCAAAGCCCAGCTCAAAGGTCCCGCGGAAAATCCCCGAGCCATGCTCCTGCGTCATTACCCGGCTGATGCGTACGCCGAGCACCAGGTTTTGTGCGCTGGGCGAAGTATCGACCGTAGTGCCACCGCCGACGAAGACGGCTTTGCTCCAGCCAGGGTGCCGCAGAACATCGACTGGACTGTCAGTGGGAACTTGCGCCAGTAGCGGCACCCAGCTGGCACAGCAGAACAGAGCGAGACGAAGGGCTTTCTTCATGCGTTATGCGTTTGGACGTAATCGGAAAAATTAACAGGTTGTCGCCAGCCGCGCAAACCGCAGTCCACGGCGATTTCTGTCCGAGCAATTGTAACGAACTGCTAAGCCCGCAACCTCGGCCTTCATTCCGCGTTAGTAAATACAGAAGTGGATCGGAGGCACACAATGAAAAAGGCTCTACTCGCAAGCGTTTTTGGGCTGTTGCTCGCGGTTGGAACGGCCGGCGCCGGGGTCGTCCGCTACGGGCCGCCGCCGGCAGCGCGTGAGGTCGTTCCGGTTCGTCCTGGTCCCCGCTACGTCTGGACTGGCGGCTATTACCGCTGGTATCACCAGGCTTATGTCTGGGTTCCTGGACGGTATGTGGTTCCCCCGCGCGCCTATGCAGTTTGGATACCGGGTTACTGGGTTCCGCGCCACGGCGGTTATGTGTGGGTGCAGGGTTACTGGAGGTGAGAAAACAGTGGCTAGTGATCAGTGGTCAGTGGTTAGTGGCTAGTAAGAGCATCGCTGCTGTTTCTGAAGCCATGTGCTTTGACGGCAGTCCGGTTTCCGAAACGGTACAACACTAACAACCGACCACTGATTTCCTCGCATCTCCCTCCCCGCTTTATCATCTACATAGCAACTATGGGAAACACCTTTAAGACGGCGCTCCTTCTGACTGCGCTGACGCTGTTCTTGCTATTCATGGGAAGTGTATTTGGTGGACAGCGTGGGCTGGTGCTGGCTTGCGGCCTGGCTGTCGTTATGAACTTTATCTCGTATTTCTACAGCGACAAGATCGCTCTGGCGGTTTACCGCGCCCAGCCGGTTACCCGTGAACAACTGCCCCGCGTTTATCAAATCGTTGAGCGGCTGGCCCAAAAGATGGGCATACCGCTACCCAAGATTTACGTGATTCCAAATGAGTCGCCGAATGCCTTCGCGACCGGCCGCAATCCCAAGCACGCGTCCGTCGCCGTTACGGAAGGTATTCTGAATCTGTTGAGTGATGAGGAGCTCGAAGGTGTGCTGGCGCATGAGCTAGGACATGTGCGAAATCGCGACATCCTCATCAGCTCGGTAGCTGCAACTTTGGCGGGCGCCGTCACCATGCTCGCCAGAATGGGATATTGGGCCTCGCTCTTCGGCGGCATGGGTGGCGATCGCGAGGAGCGTAGCGGCGGTGGCGGATTTGTTGCGCTGTTAATGCTGATCCTCGCTCCGATCGCAGCCACGCTGATTCAACTCGCGGTTTCGCGCTCGCGCGAATATCAAGCCGACGCGACCGGCGCCGAGTTGACGGGTAATCCTTATGCATTGGCGAACGCCCTGCGGAAGTTGGACGCCTACTCCAAGCGCGTCCCGCTGCAAGCCTCGCCCTCGACCGCGCATCTGTTTATCGTTGCGCCGATGCTCGGTGGCATCAGCTTCGCGAATCTGTTTTCCACTCACCCGCCCATCGCCAAGCGCATCGAGCGGCTCACGGGACGTCCCGCCGAGCTGGACTACTAATCGGGCGCCGCGTTCAGGCTCACCTTGGATGGTTGGGGATAGGGCGAAATCCTGGGCGGCCGCGCGTCCGGCTCGACCAACCAGAGCTGCCGTCCGCGGTAATAGCGAATCAGCTGTTCATCCGCGCCGGGGTTCATCTCCCGCGCCCAGATTACCTTTGCGGTATCGATGTCGGGCTCGTTATATACCCATTCGTCGAGTGGATTGTGGTCCGCGGAATATCGGACAATTGCAAGCTGCTGTCCGGACAATTTTCCCAGAGCATTTTCCACGGCCGCGCGCTCCCGGCCGAACTCGGCGGGGCCATACCATTGAAAGTTCCAGGCTGAGGCCGGCCATTCGGGCATGCTGATCTGAAGCGGTCCGGCAAATAGCCTCACTCCGGCGAGGGCGACGCACAGGATCACGATCGCTCGTACCAGCCCAACTCCCACTCGTGCCCCGTCGACTTTGGCTGCCCGCAGATGACGCATGGCCTGCAGGCCAAGCCCGTAAAAGACCGCTGTAAACGGCGCAACATAGTAGGCGAGAAAGAAGATCTGCAGCAGCATACCTGCTGTCATCACCCCGAGGCATATAACAAGGAGCCTCGTGCGCCGGTCTTTAAGCACACGCGGACACATCACGATTGGCAGCAGTAGGCTTACGCCGGAGAAGAACAGAATGCCGCGCGCCATCTTGAGTAGCGTCTGCTGAATGAATCCCCGCAGTGTGCGCATCTCCGGCAACGCAGCAAGCTCACTTTCGTAGTAAAACCGCCGCATGACCTCGTGCCGGTAGGCGGGCTCGGGACGCGCGCTCTGCCAAACGAAGTAAGGAGCCATGGCGTAGGTGTTGCGATTAACGATGTAGGGCAGCGTCAGAGCGCTACCAAAGACGCGGTGGTTGTAGTACCCCATCCATGTACCCGCGGCGAGCACCAGAGCGAGCGGTGCTGCGACAAGGCGGAGTTGCAAGCGAACAGGGGAGCGATTCTCCCGGAGCCAGCGAATCAGCACGGCCCCGGCCGGCAGACAAAGCAAAAGTCCCTCGTAAGGACGCGTGCCGGCCAGTAGTGTCGCTCCGACGGCCAGCAGCAGCGCAAAATGAAGCCGAGGCAATTTCAAGAATCGTGGCAGGGCTCCGACCACTAACGCTCCGCCGAGGGCAGCGATCGCTCCGGCCGTGTGATAAGTGTTGATCCAGCAGCTAAACAATCCAAGACGGAGTATCGCCAGAATTCCGCCCAACAACGCCCACCCTGGCGGCAACCACGCTTGCAACATCCAGCAGATTCCGGCGCACATCAGCCCACTGAGGCACAGAACTCCAAACCAGGCTTGTCCCGTGAGCACCTTACCTGCGGCCAGCACCAGTCCGTGAGTGGGGAAGTACATGGACATGTAGGTCGGGTGCATGCTGATGTGAATGCTTTCGAAATGCGTCCACATTTGCGGCGTGGAATTCATCAAGCGGCCCGACGCGAAGGTCTTCGCTGCTAACAGAAAGCTGAAATCGTCCGGTACGAATGGGTAGGGAATGGGGCATAGCGGAAGAATGGCTAATCGAAGAACAACGGCGCTGACCCCGACGGCGGCTACGGCCCAGGCTCGTCTCCGCGCCAGACGCGAGAAAGCATTCTCGCTGCAACGAAAGAAACCTGAGGCCATATCTGGCCAGCCAAACGCAATGGCGATCGCGTTGAGCGTCAGACAGACCTCGATCGTCATCAGTCCGGCTCTGTCACTGTGAAACTCGGGGGATAGGAAGGCAGCCACAGCGAGCACCATCTGACGTGCGGTGGTGCGGTAAGACACCCCGCGTCATGGCTAAGCCATCGGCAGGCGGGCAGGGCGACTTGAAAATCGTCTGCCGCCTCCCGAACGGCCCTAAAGGGCCAGTCGCCCAAGCTCGGCCAGCGACAGTCACTAGTACAATCCGGGGGCTCCAGGGAGAGGGAAATGGTTACTCAGGTGCCATCTGGGAGAGAAAAATCCAGCTACAAAGTTGCAAACGCTTGCATCCCGAACTCGATAAACGATGCATTTCCAAGCAATTTCGGCAATCTTTACGGAATTCTGATTGCAACAAGATAACGGGAAGCTGTAGCTTGTGTTTTCGTTCCCTGCTTGAAGTATTCCTCACCGAATGCCGTTTGCGCTCGCGGCGTCTGAGGTTCTTATTAGGTGGGACGAACCGGGTCATGGAGGGAAGAAAGCATGCGTAAGGTGGTGCTGCTTGCGCTAGTGTTGGGCGGAGCGATCTGTGCCTATGCTAGTCCGACGGAGTTCACATTTGTTGCGTGGTACAACGGGGACTGGCAAAACGGCTATCCATACGCCATCCAAGAAACCAACGGTCCGTACGCAGCTCTGGCCGCTATGTGTGACGACTACTTCCACGGCGGAATGCCCGGTGAGCAGTGGGAGGCCAACATCGAGTCTCTGGGAAGCGGCAACATCTCTCTGGCTCGCTTTAACAAGCTCGTTTCCGGCCCTGCCGCTCTATCTCCGCTGAATCTGTACGACGAGGCTGGGTGGCTGCTTTTGCAAACTCAGGTCGAGCCCACTAATCAGTGGCAGGCCATCAACTACGCCGTCTGGTACATCTTCGATCCAACGCAAACTCCTTGCAATGGCGCCTGTCAAACCTACATCGCTGCAGCGCAACAGGGAATCAAGGGGCTGCCGCAAAGCTATTACGACAGGGTGTACATCATCACTCCGGTCAACCAGTATGACCCTGATCCCAACGGGCCGCAGGAGTTCCTGGCGCTCGGCTCATCGTCAGGACTGGAAGGCAGCGGAGCGAGCGACACGACAGTTCCGGAGCCCGGAACATTGGCACTGCTAGGCAGTGGCCTGATTGGTATCGTCGGGCGCAAGTTCCTGCGCTGACCAGCACGCACGAGCCAAGACAACTCTTCCACAGGATTTCAACGCTCCCGGCGATCAAGTGTCTTGTTCACGGGAGCGTTTCCGGTCATAATTGGTTGTGCACGCCTACGCGCTCCACCCTGACCGCGCTGAAACGCTGGCGGACAGGGCTCCCTTCCGAGCGCCATTCACGGCAGCACAATCCCACGATCTGAGGAATCCATGGCGGCAAAGTACATCTTTGTGACTGGCGGCGTTGTGTCTTCGCTCGGCAAGGGGCTGGCAGCGGCCTCGATTGGCTGCCTGATGGAGAGCCGCGGCCTAAAGGTCACGCTGCAAAAGTTCGATCCCTACCTCAACGTCGATCCCGGAACCATGTCGCCGTTTCAGCACGGCGAGGTCTTCGTCACGGATGACGGCGCCGAAACCGATCTCGACCTCGGTCACTACGAGCGCTTTACTCACGCTAAGCTGACCCGCGACAACAATTGGACCACGGGCCGGATCTACGAAACCATCATCGCCAAGGAGCGACGCGGCGATTATCTCGGCAAGACCGTGCAGGTAATTCCGCACGTCACCAACGAGATCAAAAGCGCGATGAAGAAGGTCGCGCAGGACGTCGATCTTGCCATCATTGAGATCGGCGGCACCGTCGGCGATATCGAATCGCTGCCCTTCATCGAAGCGATCCGCCAGATGCGCCAGGAGCTGGGCCGCGAGAATACTCTGTTCGTACATGTCACGCTTGTGCCCTATATCGCAGCGGCCGGCGAGCTGAAGACCAAGCCGACGCAGCACTCCGTCAAGGAGCTGCTGAGCATTGGCATTCAACCGGACATCCTGCTTTGCCGCACCGACCGCTTTCTGTCCAAAGACATCAAGTCGAAGATTGCGTTGTTTTGCAACGTCGAGAACGAAGCTGTGATCACGGCGAAAGATGTCGCGTCGATCTATGAAGTGCCGCTGGTCTTCTCCTGCGAGCAGGTCGACAAGTTGGCGCTGCGTTATCTCCGCATTGACGCCAAGGAGCCTGACCTCACCCGCTGGGAGGACCTGGTTCATCGTGTGTACAACCCGAAAGATGAGGTCACGATCGGAATTGTCGGCAAGTACGTTGAATATGAAGACTCGTACAAGTCACTGAAGGAGGCGCTGGTCCATGGCGCGCTGGCCTACAACCTGAAGCTCAACGTCAACTGGATTGAGGCCGAAGGCCTGGAACAGCAGGACCACACCGTGCAAGCGCAGCTGGAGAACGTTGACGGTATTCTCGTTCCCGGAGGCTTTGGCAAGCGCGGCATCGAAGGCATGCTGATCGGCATCCGCTATGCGCGCGAGAATCGCGTTCCATTCTTCGGGATTTGCCTCGGCATGCAGACCGCGTGTATTGAGTTCGCACGCAACGTCAGCGGATTACAGCAGGCAAACTCCAGCGAATTCGATCCGGCAACGCCGCATCGCGTGATTTATAAACTGCGCGAGTTGCGCGGCGTGGAAGAACTCGGCGGCACCATGCGGCTGGGCGCCTGGACTTGCAAACTGGAGCCGGGAACGCTGGCCCACAAACTTTACGGTCAGTCGGAAATTAGCGAACGCCATCGCCATCGTTACGAGTTCAACCGCGAATACGAAGAGCCTCTCGTCGCCGGCGGACTGCGCATCAGCGGCGCGACGCCTGACGGAACCTACGTCGAAATCGTTGAGATTCCCGAGCATCCGTTCTTCCTCGGCTGCCAGTTCCATCCCGAGTTCAAGTCGAAGCCGCTCGAGCCGCATCCGCTGTTCGCCGGCTTCGTAAAGGCGTCCTACGAGAATCGCCTGCGCCGCGAGCACTCTCGACAGAATGTTGAGGAAGTCATGTTCCACCGGCCGGAAAAGGTCAAACACTGAAACCAGTGGCCAAGGGTGAGTGGTCAGTGGCCGGAACGCTAAATGCTAAGTGCCAAATGCTAAGTGCCTCCTCCTTTCACGTTGGCGACGTCACCATCGGCGGACGGGATCTGTTCCTCATCGCCGGCCCGTGCGTTATCGAGAGCGAGGAGCATGCACTGAAGATGGCGCAAGCGATCGCTGCCGTTGCGCGCGCGAAGAAGCTGCCTTACATCTTCAAGGCTTCCTACGACAAAGCTAACCGCACATCGATTCGCAGCTTCCGCGGGCCGGGACTGGAAGAAGGTCTGCGCATTCTCCGCAAGATCGGTAACGCGGTGAAAGTTCCGGTGCTCACCGACGTCCACGAAGCGGTTGACGTTGCTCGCGTTGCCGAAGCGGTCGACGTCATTCAGATTCCCGCGTTTCTCTGCCGGCAAACCGATTTGCTGGTTGCAGCGGGAAAGAGCGGGCGCGCAGTCAACGTCAAGAAAGGCCAGTTCGTTTCGCCGTGGGACATGCGACATGCGGTCGAGAAGGTTCGCGAGGCAGGCGGCGAGCGTGTATTCCTCACCGAACGTGGCGCCAGCTTCGGCTACAACAATCTGGTCGTCGACATGCGCTCCCTGGCCATCATGCGCAACTTCTCGCCGGTGGTTTTCGACGCGACCCATTCGGTGCAGCTTCCGTCAGCGGCCGAAGGTAACGGCGTTGCGGCTAGCGGCGGTCAGCCTGAATTCATTCCCTTGCTGGCGCGCGCGGCAGTCGCGGCTGGTGTCGATGGAATTTTCGTGGAAGTGCACGACAATCCTGGGCAAGCCAAATCGGATGGCGCGAACGCGCTCGATTTGAAACTGCTGCCCGAAGTGCTCGATCAGCTCATCGCGATCCGTCGCGCGCTGCAGTGATTCAGAACGGAATATCTTCGTCCGTGATCTCTGGACCGCTGCTGCTCGGCGCCTGCGACTCATGTTCCGGCGCGTGCTGCTCGAATCCCGAAGGCTTGCTCGTGGAGCGTCCTCGGCTATAGCCGCCACCACCACCCTCACCGCCTTCTCCGCCGCCCTCGCGCGGGCCGCCGCCCAGCAGCACCATCTGGTTGCCGATGATCTCGGTGCGGTACTTCTTCTGGCCGGTCTCCTTGTCGTCCCAGGAGTTGGTGCGGATCGAGCCCTCGATGTAGACCGTGCGACCCTTCTTGAGATATTCGCCGGCGACCTCAGCTTTGCGATCGAACAGCACGATGTTGTGCCACTCGGTGCGATCGCCCCAGTTGCCGTCTTTCTCTTTCACGCGTTCGTTGGTGGCGATGGAGAAACGGGCGACTGCCATGCCGCTTGGGGTGTACTTCACCTCGGGATCCTTGCCGAGATTACCGATGAGAATGACTTTGTTGACGCTGGCCATGACGCCGCTCCTCTGCGTGGCTTTGGTGGATGAAGGGCAAATATAACAGATGGATGAGGTGCTTATCCGAGCCTTTCCGGCCTATAGCGTTGCATCGCTGTTTCGACCGATCTCAGCCTGCTCGATCACATTCGGTACCCGCCTCCCCGTCGTCGCAAGACATTGCGCGCGGCCAGGTTAATTAAAGAATATCGCGCAAAATGCTGAGCCCCAGATACTTAAGACCAAAACTCGTGATTCGCAAGACTTTTGCGACTGCGGCAAAGTAAACCGGCATGACACAAGACTCCAGCCGCGCGGCATTTTGTTCATCCTGCGACTACCCATTGTTTCAAAGACTACTCGCGACGAGGCGCGAGTCCTGGCCGGTTGAGACAAGGCCAACCTGGCAGCCTAGGCGAATGCAGAATGCTGTCAAGTTACGAAAGTACAAGTGCGGGGGCCCGCCCCTTCGCAACCTCAAGGTTGCTGCCGGCACTCCCGCCCTTACGATGCGGTTGGCGGCAGGTTCCACAGGTGACGTGGACGAAAGAACACTCTCATCAAGCGGTCCGGGCCAAACACTCGCCGCAGCTCGCCGAACCCAAAAAACGGAATGAGCATGACAAACAACAGGGCCGCGAGAATCAAGATCGCTGACCACGACCCATCTCCGAGGTCAGAGAGACTTTGGTGAAAGGTCTTGCCGTGAAGACCGCCAACCAGAGCGTCCTCGGCAACCTTGAAGCAAACCAGCACGACCGTGAACACCAGCGATTTCAGCAGAGTGGGATAGATCAGGGGCGCATCGCGGAACTGATCAGCTAAGTGCACGTCCTGCGCCAGGAGCATGATCTTGGCCAGAGCCAGCGCATTGATCAGCGCGAATCCGTGGAGCGTGTAGTTGATGTGATGTTCCGCGAGAATCATTGATTTGTGGACGACCAGCAGGGAAAACACAAGGAAAAGATAGAGAGAAATGACAAGATACTCTCGCAATTCATGGACGGCTTTGCTTTTCAGATTGTGATTAACGGCACTCACAGTGTCTTCTCCGGCGGTTGGCGCTTTGCCTGGGTGTGGTAAACGAGGCGCCGCAGCATTCTACTGCTCGTCATCGGTTAGCGGCCCTTTGATCATGCCGATTGCTGGATCGCCGGCGAGGCCATTGCCTGACTAGGTTTCCAGCACCAGCACTTTGTGTTCGGGGCAGCGCGCCTGCGCAAGCTCGACGAGCCGGTCGATGAGGCCCGGTCCATATTTCGCATAGAAATAGAGCCCGGTGATCTCGCGCTCCTGAAGCGTTTTGCGGGGATAGAGCGCATTTTCGATCTGCGCAGCGTGGCGCGTGATGATCTGGTCGCGGCGCAGTTCGGCCTGTGCCGCGCGCTTCTGGAGCCGCGAGATCTGATAGCGCATTTTGCTGCCGGCACGGTCAGCAGCTTCGACCAGCGTAGGATCCAGCTTCTGCAGCGAGGCGCTGACCTGCTGCATGGATTTTTCGACTGCCTGCGTCGCCGCGTCAAAGTCCTGCTTCAGTTCAGCCGGCAGAGCGCGCGCTGCGATGCAGTCGCGCAACTCGCATTCGCCGTGAAAGAGCTCCGGCAGCTCGACTTGATACTTCTCCAGCAGCCGGGAAATACGGGGTTCGATCAGCGTCGCACTGAGGCGCGAGGTGATAGGCGTGATGCGACCCAGCAGCGTCTGGTAAACCACTCCTACCTGCGCGAAGTAGGCGATCTCGGCTGGCCCTCCGATGTAGGCCAAGGTCGGCAGCCAGTAATCCTGTAGAACCGGACGGAGCAGAACATTTGCGTTGAAGTTCTCCGGCGCGCTCTCGATGCGGCGGAGGAGTTCCTCTTGCGAAAGGGTCTGGCGCGCGATTTTGAAATTGCCGTTCGAACGGTGAATAGGAACGCGCACCCCCTCGGTCAGCGCAAACAGCGGCGTCGATTCGGCGGTCACCTTCACCTGTTCGTGATAGCCGGCGGCCTGTAGCTGGCGATTGCGCGCCAGGATGGCTTCATCCAATTCGCCGGCGCGGCGGACCGCATCCAGAAACAGCGGAGTGGCGAGCTGGTGCAGCTCAGCGTCGGAGGGATCGAGGACGACGAGACCGTGATCGCGGAAGATGCGCGTGAAGAGCTTCGCGTAGGCGCCGGAGAAGGTCTCGCCCGCGGCGTAACTCTCGCGCAGGTAGTCGGCAGCGAGAGATTCGCCGAGCAGCGTCGCCGCCTGCTCGACGATCGCGTCGGTTCTTTCGGCGAAGTGAAGCGCGGCTACCGGCGCGCCTTCCGTTCCATGAACTGGCGCGGTGAACGGTGCAAGCTGAAAATCGCTGGTCAGAAGCAGCGCCTGATTCACCTCGGTCAGGTCGTGATCCTCGCTGGCCAGCCAGAAGATGGGCACACACTCGATGCCCTGTGCCTCCACCTGCTTGGCCAATGCCAGTACCGAAGCTGCCTTCAGGAGCGACAGCAGTGGGCCGCCGAAGAGCCCGACTTGCTGGCCGGTGACCACGGCGAAGGCGCCGTCGTGCAAGCGCTGAATGTTGCGCAACGTGGCGTCCGTCGCTCCCCAGGCGCGATTCTGCCGGGCTAAAGCGTCGGCCACTTTCGCCTGCCGCTCGGGATCGCGCTTCACCGATTGGGCGAAGGCAGCGATGTGCGTCGCGTCGGGCTGAGTGGGGAAGAACTTGCGAACTTCAGGGGAATAAGAAAGGAAATCGCGGAAGATGTGGGTGGTGTGAGGAATCGAATCGAATGAGATGCACTCGGGAATCACGCCATGGTCTCCCGACAGCGACAATAGCAATTGAGGGTAACGGGCATCGCTCCCACATCATCAGACTACAAGATAAGCAAAAGGTTTGGATGTATTCCGCGCGATCGGGATGCAGTAATCGGCCGTCCGGCCTGGGAAACCGCAACTGAAACCGGCTTGTGAATTGACATCTGCGCCCCAGCGCCGCAAAGTCGCACGTCGAGGAGCAAGGCTTGAAGATCTGCGAATACTTCGTGCTGGTATGTCTGCTGGCCATGGGAATGCCGCCGGCTTCCGTGGCTCAGGCTCAGGACAACATGCCTAACTCGGCCGTTGCCACCGCTGAGCAGGGCGCAAACGAAGGGAACATCATTAACTGCGGAACGTTCGTCGACAGTGATCCCAAATTGGAGTTGGTATCGAAGCTCTGTTCGTTTGCTCTGACCTATCGCGAGAAACTGCCCGACTTCATTGCGCAGCAGACAACTACGTCCCGCGGACCGGGAACGACAGTGGTAATGACCGCTCAAGTCACCTACCGCAAAGGTGAGGAACACCATTCCGACGTTACGGTTAATGGGAAGCCGATGCCTCCCGACGGCCGGGTGAACGCCAACCTCCATCTTTTTACGAACGGCGAGTTTGGCCCTTTGCTGATTAATCTGTTCGAAATTCCCGACACAATTGAGTTCAAGTTCAGCAAGACCGATACCCTGCTGGGAGTGTCTGTGGCAGTGTTCGACTTCCACTTGCCAAAGGCCAGAAACACATTCTGGGCGATACGCGATCCCAAAGGCGAAACTCTCAAGCCCGAGTTCCATGGGCATTTGTGGATAGAGACGCAAACCGGCCGCATCATGCGCGAGGAGGTTGAGCCGGTGGTGAATGCCTGGCAGACAGGCGTCAATTCGATGAAGCTCTCCGCCGACTACTCTATGACGAAGGTGAGTGATCTTGGGATTTTTCTGCTGCCGGTGAAATCCGAATCGACAGTGTGCTTGAATCACCTGGGAACTACTCTCGGATGTACGACGAACGTCATTGCCTTTCACAATTACCAGAAGTTCGTCGCAAACAGCCGTATCATGCCAGCGGAAACGGCGCCATGAAGCCGGCCGAATGTAGGGCGTGGGGTTGCCTTCTGCTCACGCTTGAGCACGAGAGCCCAGTTGTTCCAGTCGCTATTCCGGTGCACGAATTGGACATCCGAAAGAGCGACGGCTGCAGTTCTATAATCGGGAACCAGTATGAAGGCTCTACAGTGTGCTCCGGTGCTGCTCGTGCTTGCGGTTTTGATCCCCACAGCGGCTGGAGCGCAATCCGCAAACTCAGAGCCGGATCGGGGCCCGTCTTCCAACCAACCCGCGGCCATCGACTGTCAGGCCGTCGCCGGGGCCGATGCCAGATTGGATCTGGTGACAAAGCTGTGCAAGTTTGCGCTTGGCTACCAAAGCCAGCTGCCGAACTTTATTGTGCGGCAGACAACGACCTTCGAGAGCGGATCATCGAAAACGGTCATGACCGCGGAGGTGACTTTTCAAAAAGGCTTAGAAAGCTACTCCCGCGTCACCGTCAATGGACGGCCCGCCCCGGTCAGCAGGATCACGACCGCGCCTCCTGTCGAAGTCCAGTTCAGCTCGACCGGCGAATTTGGACCGGCGCTGCTGGATCTGTTCCAGGTACCGGGCGCAACCCAATTCAAATTCAAAACGACCTCTACCCTGCAAAACCGCCCCGTCGCCGTCTACGAATTCCATGTTCCGCAGAAAAAAAATCTCTTCTGGACGCTTCGCCTCGCGGACGGGCGAATCATGCGGCCGGAGTTCAAGGGCGAACTATGGCTGGAGCAAGAGACCGGCAAGCCACTACGCGAAGAGATTGAGCCGGTAAGCCTGCTGGTCGGGGCGGAGATCTTTTCGACCACGACTGTGATCGACTACGCCATGACCCCGGTAGGCGATGCTGGGACCTTTCTGCTGCCCTCCAAATCGGAGTCGACGATGTGCCGACAGGGGGTGAACGAAACGGCCAACTGCATGAAGAGTGTTCTGGTCTTTCACGAATACCAGAAGTTCGGCGCCGAGACTCGCATTCTGCCGTCGGCCTCGCAATAGTAGTTGCGCTGAGCCCGGTCCCTCCGGAGCCGCATCTATATGGGTGAAGCGATTGACTTCGCTGGGCCAGATGCTACAGTTAAGTTGATCGCATCGCGTCACACCCTGGGGGCGTCACGGCTTCGACGGAAGTGATTGCGGTAAAGAGGCATACCGGAGTGCATGCATCCGTAATCGCGTGCAAAAACACAATTGCCACACCACAAATGGCATACGCAGCTTAATTAGTTAAGTTGCCGCTCTCCTCGGCTTTGCTCATGGGCTGAGAAAGAGCGTCATACAGTGAGCTGGCTTCGGACTCTCCATCTGTGAGTTCGCAGCGAGATCATCAGGTTGGCTGGATGCGTTTCTTGTCCGCTCTGAGCGTAGCCAGCGAGAGTGCCGTCTAACACCGGCGCATGAACGTGACTAAGTATGTAGGCTCTTTACTGACAGCATTTTCGGACGCGGGTTCAACTCCCGCCGCCTCCACCATTCCTTTCCTATCGTTCTTGCTAGCCCGGGCCGCCGGCGGTCTCCGAGCCCACCAGTCAAGAAATTGGTCGCATTTCTATGTATATACCTTGACACGTATATTCTGTGTAGAGTATATATAGGGCGTGGAATCTGCTTTCGAAATCATTGCCGAGCCGAACCGCCGCGCGATCTTGAGCCTGCTGGTCTCGTCACAGCAATCGGTGGGAGAGATTGAGCGTCAGCTTCGCATGTCGCAGCCGACCGTTTCCAAGCACCTGCGAGTGCTTCGGGAGGCCGGCTTCGTGGAGTCGACGGTCGATGCTCAGCGCCGTCTCTACCGGCTGAAGCCGGAACGGCTTCAGGAGGTGGACGCGTGGCTGGCCCAGTTCCGCCGGTTCTGGTCCGCTCACGTCGATGCTCTCGAACGCCATCTTGACCGCATGGACCGATCGACACCAACCAAAAAGAAGCCGAGGCGGCCAATGCCGCGAAAGTAAAAGGAGAGAACGCATGAAGATCAAGCTGACCAGCGTGTATGTCGATGACCAGGACAAGGCCCTGCGCTTCTATACCGAAGTGCTGGGCTTCGTGAAGAAGGCCGACTTCAGCCAGGGGCCGTATCGCTGGCTCACGGTGGCCTCATCCGAGGAGCCGGAGGGCACGGAGCTGCAGCTGGCGCTCAACAACAACCCGGCGGCCAAAGCCTATCAGCAGGCATTGTTTCAGCAGGGCCAGCCCGCGACCATGTTCTTCACCGAGGATGTGCAAGCCGATTACGAGCGCATAAAAGCTGGTGGCGCCGAGTTCACCATGCCACCAACGGATGTTACGGCGTCCAAGATCGCCATGCTGAACGATACCTGCGGCAACCTCATTCAGCTCACGCAGCTGATGCGCTGGTAGGGCGTACACGTTTAAGCCCAACGAAGTTTGACCACGGAAAAATGTAATTCTGGCGAAAAGCGATAGCGGAAATACGGAGAAGATCGATGATCGATCGCGTGCAGTACACACCGGGACCGGCCAACGCGGCGCACATACGAAGGGACGGAGACAAGTGGACGCTCATCCTTGTCAAAGAACTCCGCCACTCGCCGGAAAAGGTCTGGCAAGCGCTAACCGACCCGGCGCAGTTGCGCGAGTGGGCCCCCTTCGACGCCGATGGGAGCCTGGGTTCGGTTGGAAGCACGGTAAAGCTCACCTGGGTAGGAACTGGCGCGGCGACCGAAACCCGAGTCACGCGAGCCGACGCTCCCCAGGTGCTCGAGTATGGCGATATTCGCTGGGAACTCGAAGCCCTGGATGGCGGCACGCGTCTGACGCTGTGGCACAGCATTGATCGCCGCTTCATCTCGTGGGGCGCTGGGGGTTGGCACATCTGTTTCGACGTTTTGGATTACCTGCTCAGCGGAAAGGCTATCGGCCGCATGGCTGGTGGCGAGGCTATGAAAGTTGGCGGATGGCAGCGATTGACCGTCGAGTACGCCAGGCAGTTCGGAGTCGAAACGCCCGGGTGGCCGGCCAAGGAACCTCGGGAGTCGTAAACCGAGGTCATCATGACCAGGGTACTGACGTACGATTCTTCGCTGGATTCACATCGTTGTTGCCATTCCGATATTCGGCCATATCTATAACCGTTTGAAAGCTTCCTGGCTATGCGCCGGCTACAAAGGCGCGATTGGCCACATGGGATCGTTCATGGGTACGTTAAACCAGCCGAAGTGCTGATGCAGGAAGTAGGCTAGATCGTAGGGAAACATGGACACCAGGGGTTTTGCGCCTAGGTCCCATGGATATGGAATAAGGAGCCATAGGGCAAAGACCGCCGCAACGAAACGGCCGTTCAAAGATCGCAGAAAGGCGGGATTCAATAGCAGGCACGCGGCCACGAGTGGAAAGGTGACAATACATAGCACGCGCGTTTCATCACCGACCAATGGGAGCAACAGCAATAGCCCACACGCTCCGACAAGAAAGGGCATAGATCGCTTCCCTTGCTCAGCATATTTCACTACCGCAATCCATCCCACCCCAAACACAGACCACAAAATGTATTGAGAATGATAGTAGAACAAGGAAGCAAAAAAGCCTCCAAAGTTTTGCGCCATAAATAATCGTCCGGAATTCAGGTGAATTCCAAAATGGCTGAAGATAATAAGCAAGACTATCTTTCCCAGGATTACTCCCAACAGGGAAGCTGTGGCCCATTGGATGGAATATTGGCTTTCGGTCTTCAGGACAAACGAGACCAGCCACGCCGCAAGCAGGGCCCCGAATGCGACCCCGCCCTGCTCGAAGTGCTGCATCCCCAGCAGGATGCCGATCGGTAAAGCAAGCCATGGACGCCGCCGCACAAGCAACATCAGCAACATCAGAAAAACAGTTACCGAATCCATACCTATCCAAAAGTATGCTGTGGTGGAAACCGGGAGCGCCAGGAAAAGAACTAAAGAGGTCCGCGCATCGCGGTCCTCGAATTCCCGCCACACAAAGGCAATAAAGATACAGGTGAATGCAATTGAGAACAGTAGATGAAAATACAAGAAAGACTGCTGATTACGGATATGCAAGCACCATGCCAGAAAAGGACTGAGCCAACTCGTGACCAGGTAATGGAAGGTGGGCCTGTCAGGAAAAGGATTACGAAATGGGTTGCGGGATATGAGCCACGAAGCTTCAATATTGGGGATGTACCAAAGGCCGGTTTTGACAAACGAGACTGCCAAAGCAATCGCAATCAGGCGGCCCGGCTTCGACTGATAGATGAATCTTTCTATGGCGTCTATGACTCGCATACGCTCCCAATGAAGCCGGTACTATGCTTTATAAGCCGCAGTACTGCAGTCGCTTCGTCGTTTGTTGATAGTCGCAGCCCGATACAAGCTGACGGGTGCAACTGTAGCAGTTCAGTATAGACTTTGCCGGATTGCGCACAATGGAGAGCATGCCGCCAAACATGGGACTCCCCTCCGGTCCGTTCAGCTGTTCTTAGGTGCTGCGCGGACCTCGCCGCGAGGTCTTAGTGCGGGAGGATGTCAGGCAGAGAAACCTCAGTTTCAGCACACCACATTGGTTCACCCGGAAAAGTCCGCACTTCTAGTGGCTAGAGGTTGCAGGTTAGGCTGAGCGCATCTAAATTAGGTGCGAGAGTTGGAGCTACCATGAAAAAACCTGTCCCGGTGGAATCTAGTTCTGCCTCTGGGTTCATCGACGAGAGGATCAAGGAACTTGGGGACTGGCGCGGGAAGATGCTGGCGAAAGTGCGCGCCCTCATACACGAGGCGGACCCCGAGATCGTTGAAGAGTTAAAGTGGGTCAGGGCGACTTCGCCCGGAACTCCCGTCTTCTCACACGGCGGCATCGTCTGCACGGGAGAGACCTACAAGAACGTGGTCAAGATGACGTTTGCCAAGGGAGCCGCGCTGAACGACCCCGCTGGTCTGTTCAACTCCAGCCTCGAGGGAAATGTCAGGCGCGCTATCGATATCCACGAAGGCGAGAAGATCAATGAGAAAGCCTTGAAGGATCTCATCCGCGCGGCCGTGGCGCTCAACCTCCAGAGCAAGAGCAAGCCGAAGCCCCGGGGAAGGTAGCTTCCCCCGCTTCTGGAACACCCAAACAATCCGAGGGCGAGGACTCGCTGGGTGTCCCGGGCACCGACAGCCTGCCGAAGCCGTTCCTCCCACGTTAGACCAAACGAAGGCCGAACGCTTCGGCAGGCTCAGAGTCGCCTGTGAGTCATCCAGCGCAGTTCCCTACCTCGACCGGCCACCCGGCGAATCCAAAAGCGGGACTCGCCGGGCACCGATTTCAGCGAGGCGAGTCCCATCTTATTGTTCGCTTGCTGGCCGAGCCGTGTGAATCGAAGGGTTGACGGCCTTCACCTGACGGGGCGCAACCACACTGCGCGCCTGGTTGTTCGCCACCATCACCAATTTCTTTGGCTGCTTAGCGGTCTGCTGCGCCGGGTCGGACTCAGCGAATAAGCGAACAAGCACATTCTCCTTCGGATTACGGCATTCGGCCTGATTCCGGGCCGTGGCAGCCCGTCGGGCTCGCACATCGGTGGCATCCCCGAACCCCAAAAAATACTCGATTCTTGCGGCAGCACAACATCGCCGCCGATGTTCAAGTCATCCCAATCCAGAAGGTCAATGAAGCTTATGGGAGGCTGCTGAAATCAGATATGTTTAATTGGGTTCTTCCGTTTGAAAGGACAAGAAATGCAAAAGCGCAAACTTGGAAAAAGCAATCTTGAAGTTTCTGCCATCGGTCTGGGCTGCATGGGACTGAGCTTTGGGCTTGGACCGGCGGTCGAGAAGCAGCAAGGCATCTCGTTGATCCGCGCGGCGGTCGAACGCGGCGTCACATTCTTTGACACGGCGGAGATATACGGGCCATTCGCAAACGAAGAGCTGGTTGGCGAAGCACTGGCCCCCTCCCGCAACAACGTCGTGATCGCCACGAAATTTGGCTTCAAAATTATGGACGGCAAGCAGGCTGGGCTGGACAGTCGACCGGAGCACATCAAGGAAGTCGCCGAGGCATCCTTGAAACGCCTCAGGACAGATGTGATCGACTTGTTTTATCAGCATCGGGTGGATCCGGAGGTCCCGATTGAAGACGTCGCGGGCGCGGTGAAGGACCTGATCCAGCAAGGCAAAGTGAAGCACTTCGGGCTTTCGGAAGCGGGCGTACAAACCATTCGCCGCGCACATGCGGTGCAACCGGTCACTGCATTGCAGAGCGAATATTCTTTGTGGTGGCGAGAGCCGGAAGCAGAGATCCTGCCGGCGCTTGAGGAACTCGGGATCGGCTTCGTCCCGTTCAGCCCGCTGGGCAAGGGCTTCCTGACCGGCAAGATCGACCAGAATACTTCGTTCCACAGCTCCGACTTCCGCGCCATCGTTCCCCGGTTCACGCCCGAGAACCGCAAGGCAAATCAGGGGGTGGTTGACCTGCTGGAGCGGATCGCCAAAGAGAAGAAGGCGACTCCCGCTCAGATTGCACTCGCGTGGCTGTTAGCGCAGAAGCCGTGGATGGTTCCGATTCCCGGCACGACGAAAGTGCATCGCCTGGAGGAAAACATCGGGGCGGTGAATGTGCAGCTTTCGCCTGATGATATTCGCGCCATCGAAAGCGCTGTGTCGAAGATCCCGGTGCAAGGGGAGCGATATCCGGAACAATTTCAGAAGCTGGTCAATCGGTGAGGAGTCCGAGGCGCGGCATCCAGTGAGGTGACAACAAGTATGGAACTTAAAAGAGCCGGCTCGCAGCCGTCGGAAAAGGGGCCGTCGGATTGGTTTACCGGAACGGTGCGGCTAGATCCGCTTTTTCGTGCACCCGAGCCGGCGCGCGCCGCCGGAGCCATGGTCACATTTGAACCGGGTGCACGTACGGCATGGCACACCCATCCGTTAGGGCAAACCTTGATTGTCACGGCCGGCTGCGGCTGGGCGCAGCGCTGGGGCGGACCGATCGAGGAGATTCGCCCCGGTGATGTGGTCTGGTTCGCGGCCGGCGAGAAACACTGGCACGGCGCGACTCCGACCACCGCAATGACGCATATTGCCATTCAGGAAAAGTTGGACGGAAAGGCAGTCGAGTGGCTGGAACACGTGAGCGACGAACAGTATCGCAAGTGATCCGTCGTTAGAAATTAGACGCAGGAGGTGCACATGCCCGCGCAGAAAAAGGACGCTCTCGACGCGCTCAAGGATCGCGTTTCCCGCTATCGCGAAATCAAGCTCACTGTAACCGGCAGGAAGTCGCGGCGCCCCCTCTCCCGGCCGGTATGGTTCGTATATGAGGAGCCGACGATTCAACTGCTCCCGGTACAAGGGTCGGATACGGAGTGGTACAAGAACGTGCTCCATAACCCGACAGTTGGCATCGATGCGCGCGGCGCGGAGGGTGAATTCAAAGCGGTTCCGATCACCGACCCGGCACGGGTGAAGGAAGTGGTGGAGAAATTCCGCCAGAAGTACGGGGCGAGCGATGTGAAGAAGTATTATTCGAAGTTCGATGTCGCCGTCGATGTCCCGCTCCGCTGACACAAGGGGTCATGGTCGCCAGGGTAGCGGGATTGTCCCGTGGAGGGAGCGCCATGCCGCCAAGATCGGGCCGAGCTTCAATCGACGTTCGAGATGTGCTGCTGGAAACCTATGCGGTCAATGACGCAATGAACCAGCTGATACTCGGGCGGCTTGATCCCAGGGTTTGGCGCACGCAAGCGCCCGGAGCCGGTAGTCATGGCCGGACCATCGCGGCCATCTTCGCGCACCTGCACAACAACCGTCTCACTTGGATAAGAAATTCGGCGCCGCACTTGAAATGTCCGGCCCGGCTCGACCCGGCTCGTTGCACGATAAAACAGGCAGCCGCCGCCCATAAGAAGAGCGCAGCGCTGTGTCTCCGTATGCTCGCCGATGCGCTGTCCGACGATCCGCAACGGAAGGTGACGAAGTTCTCGCGCGGCTGGCTGCGCAAGTGGCCGGCGGGCGCGACGATGTTCGCCTACATGTTTTCGCATGAGGCCCATCATCGCGGCCAAATCCTGATGCTGGCGCGCCAGCTCGGCTGCCGCGTGCCGGTCGAGGACGCTAGCGGCATCTGGGACTGGGACAACCTGTGGAAGCAGCACGGGTTCACCACTCGGCCGCGCTAAACCCATGTCATGTACGTAGCGTTAAATTCGCGCTGGTAGCTTGCTAACGCAGCGGAGTCGTTGTTTAATCGTCGCGGCATTCGAGGGAAACACGCGCCATGGGAATCCTTTCGCAAATACAACACATTGTCGTCGTCATGCTGGAAAACCGTTCTCTCGATAACATGTGCGGTTGGCTCTATTCGAACGGAGATCAGCCGGCGCTTTATCTGCCCACGGGCAGCGAGCAGACTTATAACGGATTGAACCCTGATCTCTGGAACCCCTCGAATCCAAATTACTTCAACGGCCAGCCAGCGGCGGAGGTCGCGGTCGTACAGGGCACGAACGACTACTTCGTACCGAATCCGGATCCCGAAGAGACCTTCGACAACGTCACTTACCAGATCTACGGCCCTCCCAAAGCGACGCGGCAGACCGCAATGCAGGGCTTCGTAGTGGACTACCAGTATGCGACGGCCGCTGACGCGGACCAGATCATGCAGGCCTACACTCCCAGTCAAGTGCCGGTCATCAGCCAGTTGGCGAAAAACTTTGCCATTTCCGATGCCTGGTTCTGCTCCGTTCCCAGCCAGACTTGGCCGAACCGGGCCTTTGTGCACGCAGGAACTTCCAACGGCAATGTCAACAACGGCAATCCTCCCGATCCTTTGCAGTGGAATGTGAACACGATTTTCAATGTGCTCAAGTCCATGAACGTGAGCTGGAACGTTTATAGCGATGCGGAAGCAGCTCCGTCGCTAACCAGAACCATGTTTCCTAAGTTGTGGGACCCTCTTCTTAACGGGCACTTCCACCGCTTCACCGATTTTCAGCAGGATTGCGCGAAGGGGACGTTGGCGAAGTATTCGTTCATCGAGCCGAACTTTCTGAGCAATCCCAACGACGAGCATCCGCCGCATGACGTTTCCGCCGGAGAGGCGTTCCTGCTGCAGATCTGGGAGGCGGTAAGCACGTCGCCCAACTGGGACAGTACCCTGCTAATCATCACCTACGATGAGCATGGCGGATGTTATGACCATGTTCAGCCGCCGACGGGAGCAGCCACCCCTGACAATGCCAGCAATCCTGGACAAGAAAGTTTCAAGTTCGATCGCTTTGGCATACGCGTTCCGACTGTGCTGATCTCGCCTTACATTGCAGCAGGCACCGTCTTCCGCTCGAACACTAGCGTCCCTTACGACCACACCTCGATCCTGGCGACGCTGCGCGATTGGATCGGGATCGGCCAAAGCAGCATGCTGCAAAGTAAGCGCATTCTCTCCGCGCCAACTTTAGCTCAAGTGCTGACGCTGGCAACGCCGCGAACGGATGTGCCAACCATCTCAGGGCTCAGGGCTGCGCCCCAGGCGACTTCGCTGTCGCTGCCGCCTAATGATCTGCAGAAGAGCCTGGTGGCAGGCGCCGCACGGCGATTTGGTATGGATCCGGCGGAGGCGCTGGGACAGATTCAGACGCGGCAGAATGCCGTGGACTTCTTCCAGGCACGGCCTTCGCAAGCGCACGCGTAAGCGCAGATCATAGCCTCACGCCATTCATCAGGCGCGATCCGGGCGGAAAGCGTTTATGATCCCGAGACCGTTACCGGCGCCAACACGATGGTCAGCACCAACATAAGCGCGGCCAGCAGCGAAAGCCAGCGGCGCGCTGGTCCAATGTCCGGCCATGGCGGGACGTTGGGGTGGCGCATGCCGGTGAATCCGAGAATCAGCGCCCACAGCCACCATCCCTGCCAGAACTTGCCCATCACCAGGAGCGCGAGAATCGCACCTCGGGTGACCCACTTGTGCGCCCGTGGCGAAACCGCGTAGGTAATGTGTCCGCCGTCCAACTGTCCCCCGGGCAGAAGATTCAGCGCAGTTGCAAACATACCCACCCAGGCGGCCACGGCGATGGGATGGAGATAGAGGCTGCCCAGCGGCGCACTATGTCGTACAAATGGCCCGAGAAGGTGATTGACGATCTTGAAGATGAGGGGATAACCGAACTCGACCACGGAATTGGTTGCAATCGACGAGAGCGGCTTCGACAGCGCCAGTCCCCAGAACAGTGCCGGCACCGCCACCAGGAAGCCGGCGATGGGTCCGGCGATACCGATGTCGAAGAGCACCTTGCGCGACCAAATCGGTGACTTGATGCGGATCACTGCGCCGAATGTCCCGATAAACGTTGGCGCCGGGATGAAGTATGGCAACGTGGCATAGACGCCGTTTCTCTCCGCGAGCAGGAAGTGGCCCAGCTCATGCGCCAGCAGAATGCCCATCAACGTAAACGAGAACGGCACGCCCAGCAGTATCCTGCCGGGGTGTTCGGCGATCCATCCAAGATGAAACAGCGGAAAGACGAAGGTGTCGGGGTCGAAGGCCGGCAGATTGTAGGTGAAGTTGTATTCCAGCCGTGCTCCGACAATGAGCGTAGTCAGCAGCGTCAACAATAAAAGAAGAATGTGCAACCAATAGCGGCGGTGACGCGCCGGCCTGGGAACAAGAACCTGGGGATAGGATGAAACCTCAAAAGTGTAGGAAGCCGGTGGAGTTGGTTCAGACATGGAAAAGCAGTTGTCGGTTGTCAGTATCCAGTTTACAGCGTGGTGCGCGAAACGCGAGGGATGCCCGCTCTTTGAGGAACTACGACTGTGAGCTGCGATTGAGCGACAACTGACGACCGACAACTCTTACTCGATCGATTGCAGCTCTTTACCGGGCTTGAAGCGCACCGCTTTGCCGGGCGGGATGTTGACTTCGGCGCCGGTGCGAGGATTGCGCCCGATTCCGGTCTTGCGTGGACGCACGGTGAACACGCCGAAGCCGCGCAGCTCGATGCGGTCGCCGCGCGCCAGCGACTTCTTCATGCTTTCAAAGACGGTCTCAACCGCCATTTCGGCCTTGGTTTTGGTGACGCCAGTCTTGGTGACGACTTCGTTAATCAGATCAAGTTTGATCACAGATCGCTCCGCAGGGATCGCTAGCCGTGCGCATCTGCGGCTTGCGATGGGATGGGCGAATCGTAGTGAAGCCCGCGCCTAAAGTCAACCGATAGAGCTTTTTGCCGCGGTTTCGTCGGCCCCTTTGTCAATTTGCGTGGCATTCCGTAAGATGACGTTTCCGTTCATGGTTTCTGGTAGAGCGTCGCTTCAGCGCCGCGTCAAAGATGATGAGGGTTGGGCTGAGGCCTGCCTCATAGATTCGAATAGCATGCTGGACGCCAGCCTGAGGGCTGGCTCTACCCGATCAGAGCCCAACTCGCACTTCAAGGAGCCCCATGTCCATCAAAAGCGACCGCTGGATCCGCAAAATGGCCACCGAGCACGACATGATCAATCCCTTCTCGGAAAAGCAGGTCCGCGAAGGCGTGATCTCCTTCGGTCTTTCTTCTTATGGATACGACCTGCGCGTCGCCGACGAGTTCAAAATTTTCACCAACGTGAACAGCACCATAGTCGATCCCAAGCACTTCGACGAGCGCTCCTTCGTCAGCATACAAACCGATGTGGCGATCGTGCCGCCTAACTCCTTCGCGCTGGCCCGCTCGGTGGAGTACTTCAAGATCCCGCGTGACGTGCTGACCGTCTGCGTCGGCAAGTCGACTTACGCGCGCTGCGGAATCATCGTGAACGTCACGCCGTTTGAGCCGGAGTGGGAGGGCTTCGTCACCCTAGAAATTTCGAACACTACGCCGCTGCCCGCGCGCATTTACGCCAACGAAGGCCTTTGCCAGATTCTGTTCTTCCAGTCCGACGAGGTCTGCGAGACCAGCTACAAGGACCGCGGGGGAAAGTACCAATCGCAGAAGGGAATCGTGTTGCCGAAGTTATGATCGGGTAGAGCGGCGCTTCAGCGCCGCGTTCGCGAAGGCCTATGCTCTTAGGTCTGCGGTGGAAGGGGCGGGACGATGCCGTCGTCCCGCGCAATTCCACCGCAGACCTAAAATCCCGGAAGCTTCTTGACGCCGGCCTGAAGGCCGGCTCTAACCGTCTTGATCCTTGTCGGCGCGCTGCTTGAGTTTCTCCAGCACCTGCGGACCGAGCTGCCAGATGCTTCCCGCTCCCAAAGTAAGAATCATGTCTCCAGGCTTGGCGGCGCGTGCGGCCATCTCGGCGGCTTCCTCAAACGAACGCATATACAGCGCTTCCTGGCCACCTTCCTCGGTGATGCGTTCCGCCAGCAACTCGGCGTTGATGCCTGCTATCGGCTGCTCGCTTGCCGCGTAGATGTCGAGCACGAGCACCGAGTCGGCATCGCGGAATGCAGTCGCAAAATCATCCAGCAGCAACTGCGTTCGGGTGTGGCGGTGCGGCTGGAAGATGGCATGAATCTCACGAAAGCCGCATTGCCGCGCCGCGGCCAGCGTGGCGCGAATCTCCGTAGGATGATGGCCGTAATCGTCGATGACCGTGACGCCGTTCGCCGTGCCGACAATCTGGAAGCGACGATCAACACCACTGAAGCCGGCCAGCGCCTGCCGAATCTCTTCCAGCGGAAGATCCAGTCCCACTCCGACGGCGATGGCGGCTGTCGCGTTGCTGACATTGTGCGCTCCGGGAACCCGCAGCTCGAATTCACCCAGATTCCGCTCGCGATACACCACTTGAAACCGGCTGAGCGCCTGAGTCGCCTCGATGCGTCCGCATTGCAGATTGGAAATGCGGAAATCGGAATCTTGCCGCAGGCCATAAGTCAGCACTCTTCGCTGTACGCCGGGGAGGAGACGCCGCAAATCATCGTTATCGTTGCAGGCGATGACCGCGCCATAAAACGGAACCGAGTCCATGAACCGCAGGAACGTTTCCTCGACGTCTTGCATGTCGCGATAGCAGTCCATGTGCTCGCGATCGATGTTGGTCACAACCGAAAGGATGGGTGACAGCTTCAGGAAGGACCGGTCGCTCTCGTCGGCTTCGGCGACCAGGTATTGCGATTTGCCAAGACGGGCGTTGGAGCCCATGGCGTCGACGCGCCCTCCAACTACCACCGTGGGATCGAGTCCGCCCGCGGCCAACACCGCGGCGACCATCGACGTCGTCGTGGTTTTGCCGTGCATTCCGGCGATGGCGATGCCGTACTTCAGTCGCATCAACTCGGCCAGCATCTCGGCGCGCTGAATCACCGGAATGTGTTGCTGCTGGGCTGCAATGATTTCAGGATTGTCGCGACCGATCGCCGAGCTGACGATCACCACCTCGGCGCCTGCAATGTTCCCGGCGCGGTGCCCCTCGGCGACGGTCGCTCCCAGGCTCAACAGGCGTGCCGTCACCGCCGAGCGCCGCAGGTCGGAGCCGGAGATTTTGTAGCCGAGGTTGAGCAGCACCTCGGCGATGCCGCTCATGCCGATGCCGCCAATGCCGACGAAGTGGATGCGCTGAATTTTGGCAAACATGGAAGAGAGAGCTTCTATGCCTGCGCGCGCCGGCTTTGCACCCCGGCCGCACGCGCCGCGAGCGCAGCTATCTTAGCAGCCGCGTCGGGGTGGGCGAATGTGCGGGCGGCTTTCGACACTCGCTCCAGTTCCAGCCGATCGCGCAACAGAGAAGAAACTTCCCTCACCAGGCGCTCCGGCGCCAGCTCGGTTTGGGGCAGCAATCGCGCCGCACCCGCTGAGGCAAGCGATGCCGCATTGTGCCGCTGGTGATCGTCGGCAGCAGTGGGCAGAGGGACAAAAATCGCTGGTTTGCTCGCGGAAGTGACTTCAGCTACCGTGCTCGCACCTGAGCGGCAGAGCACGAGATCGGCGCGCGCGAACGCGCCGGGCATATCGTCGATGAATGGCGAAACCTCCGCCGGCGCCATCGCGCTTAGGTAGGCCGCCTGGGCTCCCACATAATCTTTCTCCCCGGTTTGGTGAATGATGTAGATGTCCGGCACCGCCTTCATCAGCCCAGGCAGCGCCTTGAGGACCGCTTGATTGATGGCGTGCGCGCCCTGACTTCCACCGAAGACCAACAATGTGGGAGGAGCATTCTTCGGCCGCGGCGGAACACTGAAGAACTCGCGGCGAACCGGCACGCCAGTCACCGTGCAATTGCGGAAGTAGCGGCACGTTTGCTCAAAGTGCACGGCAGCGGCACGAATCGTGGGCGCGAGCACGCGGTTGGCGAAACCTGGAACAACGTTGGGCTCGAACGCAACCGTCGGGATGTTCATCAGCGCCGCAACCAGCATTGCCGGGCCGGAAGCATATCCGCCGACGCCAATCATTACGTCCGGCCGCAGTTCGCGAATGACGCTTGCCGATGTGATCGCCGCCCGAGGTAGATCGAGAAGCGTCTTGACCCGGGTTCCGAGGTCAACGCGATTCAGCGCGCCGATCTCGATCAAGCGCAGCTCAAATCCCGCGGCCGGAACCAGCCGGGTCTCGATGCCGCGTGCCGTCCCGATGAACACGACCTCGGCGGCGTAGTGCGCGCGAAGTTCCTGCGCGATGGCGAGCGCAGGAATCACGTGCCCGCCCGTCCCGCCTCCTGCCACGATCACCCGCATGGTTATTCCGCTTGCTGGGAGATGTTCAGCAGAACTCCAACGCTCGCGAGAGTGATAAATAACGATGACCCGCCGTACGAGATGAACGGGAGCGGAATGCCTTTGGCGGGCATCAGGGCGAGCACAACGCTAATGTTGAACAGCGCCTGCACAACCACCATCGCCGTGATACCGGTGGCCAGGAACTTGCCGAACATGTCGTCGGTGCGCAGCGCAGTGCGAATGCCGCGATACAGAAAGATCCCGAAGAGCGTGACCACCAGCAGCGAGCCCCAGAGGCCGAGCTCTTCCGCAGTGACCGCAAAGATGAAGTCGGTGTGCGGTTCGGGAAGGTAGAACAGTTTTTGCTTGCCTTCCATCAGACCGAGGCCGGTGAGGCCGCCGGTGCTGACGGCGATCATCGACTGAATGATGTGGAAGCCTTTGCCCTGCGGATCTTTGAAAGGGTCAAGAAAGGCCTGCACCCGCGCCCAGCGCCAGGGGACGCGCACCACAAGCAGGTAAAACGGCAGCGGCGAAAAAGCCAGTCCGTATCCCAGATACTTCAAGCCCATGCCGGCCACAAAAAGTACGGCGGCCGAGATGGCTATGCAGGCGATGGCCGTGCCCAGGTCCGGCTCCTTAACGATCAGCAGCGCAAACAGTAGCGTAGGCGCGGCGGCAGGAAGCAGAACGTTCTTCCAGTCAGCGATGCTCTGCCATCGTGATTCCAGGAAGTATGCGAGATACAAGATCAGCGCGGGTTTGGCGACCTCCGACGGCTGAAACGAGAAGCCGCCGAATTTGATCCAGCGATGCGTGTTGTGCGAATCGCGGAAGAGAAACACCACGATCAGCAAGAGCGAAGTGACGCCCAGGAATGTGAACACGACCGCCGGCAGCCGCAGCTTGTGGTAGTCCACGTTCATGATGATGACCATGGCAATGAGTCCCGCCGCCGCCCACGCCACTTGCCGCACCAGGAATCCGTACGGCGAACCGAAACGCTCCTTGGCCATCACCGCCGACGCGCTAAACACCATCACCAGCCCGATGAAGACCAGAAACAGCGTGACCGTAAACAGCCATTTGTCGACACTCACTCGCTTGGCCATTATTCGCTGCCTCCCGGGATAGTGGTTGTTGCGGGCTCTTGTTTGCGCGCCGCAAGTTGCCGCACCAGGTCCTTGAACACTCGCCCGCGATGTTCGTAGCTGTCGAACTGATCGAAGCTGGCGCACGCCGGAGCCAGCAGAACAATGTCGCCCGATTCCGCCGCTTCGCTGGCGCGCCGCACTGCTGATTCCAGGGTGCCTGCGCTGAGGACTTCGGTTCCGCGAATCTGTGACTCGATCTTGGCCGCGGCCGCGCCGACGGTGTACACGCGCTTGACCCGCTGCTTCAACAGATCGTTCAGCGCCGCGTAATCGCTGCCCTTGTCTTTGCCGCCGAGAATCAGGTGAATGCGCCCGGGGAACGACTCCAGCGCCTTGATGGTCGCATCAACGTTGGTGGCCTTGGAATCGTTGTAGTACTCGACGCCGCCAACGCTGGCGACGAACTCCAACCGGTGCTCTACCGCCCGAAAATCGGCCACTGCGCGACGAATTGAGGCTGGCTCAACTCTCGCCAGCATCCCCACGCAGACGCCCGCGAGCACGTTCTCGACGTTATGCGAACCCTTGAGGTGGATCTCGCTAAGCGGCATGATCGTTCGCTCGCCGCGATCATCACGCCACACGATTTGCTCGCCGCGCACGAACGCTCCGTTGCTCACTTCCTTCAGACCGCTGAACCAGCTCACCGGAGCTTTGAGGCTTGATGCCATCGCGACACACGGTTCGTTATCGGCATTCAGCACCGCGAAATCGCCGGTCGTCTGGTTCTCGAAGATGCGGGCTTTGGCCGCGACGTAATTCTCGAAGGTGTGATGGCGGTCCAGGTGGTCCGGCGTAACGTTGAGCACCACCGCGATGTGGGGATGAAATGTCTCGATCGTCTCCAACTGGAAACTGCTGATTTCCAGAACGACCCAGGTATCGTCGGTCGCACGGTCGACAAACGTGATCGCCGGCGTGCCGATATTGCCGCCGACCAGCGTTTTGCTTCCACCGGCCGCGATGATGTTGCCCGCCAAGGTTGTCGTCGTGGTCTTGCCATTCGAGCCGGTGATGGCAACGATACGGCCCTTCAGGAATCGCGCCGCCAGTTCCACTTCGCCGATAACGGGTATACCGCGCTCGCGGGCATGCACCAGTTGCGGCACATCGAAGGGCACGCCCGGACTCACGACAATCAGGTCCTGATCGCGAAACGTGCGCTCGCCGTGTGGCCCGGTTTCCACGCTGATGCCGTGATCGAGCAGCAGTGGAATCTCTTCGCGAAGCTGCTCGGGCGATTTTGCGTCGGACACCGCAACGCGCGCCCCGCGCTCGGCGAGGAACATGGCACTGGCCACGCCGGATTTGCCCAGTCCCACCACCAGCACGCGTTGGTTAGGAACGTCCATCGTTTGCCGTCTACACCACAGTCAGGTCATCGCCTTGCGTAATCTGATATGCCTCGTAATAGGGGCGATCCAGGCATTGCAGAACGTCACCATTGTCGAAGCGCAGGATCAGGGTTCCTTCTGCGTTTCCCGAGGCGTCGAGAATGGTATGGTGCAGTAGCTGGAGGAGCATACACTGATCCGCCGGGGCGCCGGGTATATTGATTCGCAACGCTGGTTTTGAACTCCTTGATTCTTTGTACAGAAAGGCGCTTTCGACTGCTATCACGAGGCTCTCATCGAATCGCAATTGGATTTGCGCGAGTCCAAAACAAATCTGCTGCAGGAAGCGACCCGCCAGTTTACCTCCATCAAAATCCTTCGGTAGTCCGTACATGATCTCTCGCAGGGATCCCAGTGTCAGACACGCTTCGACGCCTGCCCTACCACTCGCCATTCTCCCACGTTTGCTCCGCGGCTAGCGCAGCTTCAGGGTGGTGAGTGCAAAGAGTGCAAACACCAGCGAGGCAATCCAGAAACGCACGATGACCTTCGACTCGCTCCAGCCCAGCAGCTCGAAATGATGGTGGATGGGCGCCATTTTGAAGATCCGTTTGCGGCGCAGCTTGTATGAGCCGACCTGCAGGATGACCGAGAGCGCCTCGATGACGAATACACCGCCGATGAAGGGCAGCAGTAGCTCTTGCTTGATGATGACCGAAACCGTTCCGATGGCTCCGCCCAGCGCCAGCGAGCCCACGTCGCCCATGAAGATCTCCGCCGGATGGGCGTTGTACCAGAGAAAACCAATTGCCGACCCCACCATGGAGCCGCAGAAGATGGTCACCTCGGAGACCTGGGGCATTTTGGCCAGCTCGAGATAATCCGCGAAAACCGCGTGCCCGCTGACGTAAGTGAGCACCGTCAGTGCGCCCGCGGCGATGACTGTACAGCCAATCGCCAGCCCGTCCAGGCCGTCGGTGAGGTTCACAGCGTTACTGGCGCCCACAATAATGATGGCCACGAATACGATAAACGGCAGAAACGCCAGCGGCGCGAGGTAGCCGTGGTGCCAGCGGCTGACGACCAGATCAGGACGGAAATGCTTGAAGAACGGCACGATCAGCCGCGTCGAGTAGAGGCCGTGTGTCTCCAGCCCGCTCAGGATTGCAGCCACCCCTATCGCTGCTAGAAATTGGTATCCCAGCTTCGCCCGCGCCGTTAGGCCCAGATTCCGGCGGTGCACAACCTTCAGGTAATCATCGGCAAAGCCGATGGCCCCGAACGCCAGCGTTGCCGCAACTGCGATCCAGACGAATCGGTTGGTCAAGTCGGCCCAAAGCAGCGTGGGGATCAGCATGCCCACGACGATCAGCAGGCCGCCCATGGTCGGCGTACCGGCTTTCTTCTGATGGGCCTTAGGACCGTCCTCGCGAATGTACTGGCCGATCTGGAAATCACGCAGGCGTCGCAATACCGAAGGCCCGATGATGAGCCCGATGAACAGCGCTGTCAGGCTGGCAAAGGCAGTGCGAAACGTGAGATAGCGGAAGATCCGGAACGGGCCGATGTGGAATGCGACAAATCCCTTCTGATAAAGCAGCCAATAGAGCATTCTTCCCCGTTCCGATTGTGTTGCCCCGGTGGAGCACCGCTTCAGCGGTGCAGAGAGATTCCTAAAACGCCTAAACAGGCTGCTCCACCCAAAACTTATTTCTTCCAGACCTGCAGAGCACGCTCCAGCCGCACGCCGCGCGAGGCCTTCAGTAGCACCACGTCGCCCGCTTTGATCTCCCGTTTGAGCCACTCGCCGGCGGCTTCCGGACTCTCTACAAATTCCGCGCGCAGGCCGGAGGCGCTCGCACCATCGACCATCGCCTGCGCCAGCCCGCGGACACCGAGAAGAAAATCGACGCCGTGTTGCGCCATGCGCTGGCCTGCGTCGCGATGCATCGCCGCCGCCGCCGGGCCAAGCTCCAGCATCTCACCCGCGACTACGATCCTGCGCTGTGCCGGCATTTCCGCTAGCGCGCGCACCATGCTCTCGAGTGCCTTAGGATTCGAATTGTAACAATCGTTGATGACCGTCGCGCCGCTGATGCTGAGGATTTCTCCGCGCTTGTCGCCGGGTGATAACGTGGCCAGTGACTCCGCCGCTTGCCGCAGCGGAACGCCATATTGCAGCCCGACGGCCACCCCGGACAGCGCGTTATAAATGTTGTGCTCTCCCAGCAACGGCGACGCCGCACGCACCCGCTGATCGTCAATGACGATATCGAACGCCGATCCCTTCGGCCCTTGCGATTCGATGCGCTCGGCCCGCACATCTGCCGGTTTGTGGATTCCGAACGTCACCACCTTGCCGTGGAAGTCGCGCCCAAACTGCGAAACGTATTCGTCGTCGGCATTCAACACCGCGAGCCCGCTCGGATGCAGGGATTCGATCAACTCATATTTTGCTCGCGCAATGCCGGCAATCGAATCGAAGAACTCCAGGTGTACCGGCGCAACCATTGTCACAACGCCGCAATCCGGCTGCGCAAGCTTGGCCAGCGCGCTGATCTCGCCCGCGTGCGACATGCCCATCTCGACCACCGCCAGGTCGTCTTCCGGCTCCAGCTTCAGCAGCTGCAGCGGCATGCCGAAATGATTATTAAGATTCCCCTGCGACTTGAGCACGCGATACCGTGTTCCGAGCACGTGAGCGATACATTCCTTGGTCGTGGTCTTGCCGGCCGAGCCAGTCACGCCTATCAACGGCTTTCCCCATAGCCGCCGCACGGCTCCGCTGAGTCGCTGCAACGCCACGAGGGAATCTTCGACAACCAGTACTTGCGACTTCCCGGAATACCGCGACTCGTGAGTTCTCTCAACCACGGCCGCGACGGCGCCTTTCGTCAACGCGGCTTCTACATAATCGTGCCCGTCGAGCCGTTCACCTTTGACAGCAAAGAAGAGATCGCCCGGCTGCAGAGTTCGGGAGTCAATGGAATATCCGGTTGCGCTAACGTGAGGTTTGAAGTTGCCGCTGGCGGGCAGGAATTCGGCAACACGAGCTAGGGTCAGCTTCATGATTTTGCCGAGTGCGCCTCCGCGGCGCCATCGAGCGCCGCTTTCGCGCTCGATGAAGTGGAGTATCCGGCGGAGGTCAGCGCCTTCCGCGCCTCCTCAATGTCATCGAAAGGTACTGTCCCACTCTGTGTGACCTGGATCTTTTCGTGGCCTTTGCCCGCGATGAGAACGATGTCACCGGGATTGGCTTCGGCAATGGCCAGTGCAATCGCCTTGCGGCGGTCAGGTTCCAGCGTGTAGCGCGTACCGCTGCGCTGCAGTCCGGGAAGCGCATCGTTCATGATGTCGAGCGGATTCTCGCTGCGCGGATTGTCGCTGGTCAGGACCACAAAGTCGCTGCCCGTGCCGGCCGCTTGCCCCATCAAGGGGCGCTTACTGCGATCGCGGTCGCCACCACAGCCGAAGACCGTAATCACCCGGCCCTTACCTCCGCGCTGCGCAAGAAAATCCCGGGCAACCGAAGTGAGATTGTGCAAAGCGTCGTCAGTATGCGCATAGTCGACGATAACCGTGAACGGCTGGCCTTCGTCGACGCGCTCGAATCGGCCCGGAACACGGTCGAGTTTGTGGATGCCATCGAGGATTGCATTAGGTTCGATGTTGCGGGCCATTGCCGCCGCCGCTGCCGCAACCACATTGAAGACGTTGACTCGCCCGAGCAAAGGAGTCCAGACTGCATATTCGCCGCTGGGAGTAACGAGATTGAATCGCGTTCCACCGGCCTGCACGCTCACGTCCTTTGCGTGGAAATCCCCACTACTGATGCCGAAAGTCATCACGTCGCTCTGTTTCTTGCAGAGCTGAATGAGACGCTTGCCATATTCGTCTTCCGTATTGATCACAGCCACGCGCGGCGGCTCGGTTCCAGAGCCTTGAAAGAGAATTGCCTTCGACGAGAAGTAGTCCTCCATCGTCTTGTGGTAGTCGAGGTGATCGCGCGTGAGATTAGTGAACACCGCTACGTCGAAAGGAACGCCGAAAACGCGCTGCTGCTCCAGCGCGTGCGACGAGACTTCCATCACCGCCTCGGTGCAGCCGGCCTTGAGGGCACGCGCCAGGAATTGATTGAGCTCTAGCGCCTCCGGGGTGGTGTGCGGTGAGGAATAACGCTCGTCCTCGATGCGGTACTCGACCGTCCCGATCAGTGCGCTCTTGCGCTCCCCGGCGCGCAATATAGCGTTCACCAGGAATGCGGTGGTGGTTTTCCCGTTGGTGCCCGTGATGCCGGTAATCGCGAGCTTTTCTGCGGGACGATCGTAGAAGTTCGCGCTGAGGCGGGCCAGCGCGCGGCGCCCATGCTGCACTTGGGCCCAGGGGACGTCGTTCTGCGGCGGCAAAGAATCGCTGACAATCGCGACCGCGCCAGCGTTCAATGCAGCATCGATATAGCGATTGCCATCGGTGCTTTCGCCGCGCATCGCGACGAAACACCAACCTGGCCTTACTCGGCGGCTGTCGTAATCGATTCCGGCGATCGGCGGATCACCCTGCTGCGCCAGATATTCCGCGCCGTCCAGTAGCTCAATGAAGTTCATTTCTCTGCCTTATATTGAGCGCTGTGAGCGGTGGAATGCAACGCACGGGCTGCCAGCTAATGCGCGAAGCGCACGGTGATGTGCTGTCCGGAAGACAGCTTGCTGCCGGGCGACGGCCACTGCTCGCGCGCTACACCGGTGCCGACTGCATCAATCTCCAACCCGGACTGCTGCGCAATCTCCACGGCAGACCGCAACGGCTTGCCCAGGAACGAGGGCACGACCACCCCGGCGTCGACCGGCACAATGACGCTCCCATTGGACGCCGGTGGAGCGGATGACCCCGCTGAAACGAGCGGCGTGTTGTTGGCGGTATGCGCAGCTTCGGCTGGCGGTCTCGAATGCAGCTGAACTCCGGTCTCTGTGTTTGTGGGACGTCCCACATCGGACGAGGAGTTAACTGCGCTCGGTGAGCTTGTTGAAGGCACGGTTGACGCAGCCGCGCCCTTATCGTCTTGCAGAGGTGCGCCGATGTGTTGCGAGTCCTCCTCGACATCACCTTCCTTAGCCGACGCCATCAACTGTTCGCGTTGCGGATTCTTCACGTCGAGGTCGCGCGGGACGTGCAGATATTCAAGCACCTGCTGTGCGATGCGCTTGAAGACCGGAGCGCAAACCTGCCCTCCCTGGTGCAGGCCCACCGGCGAATCAAGAATTACCGCGATCGTGATGGAAGGGTTGTTGACGGGCGAGAATCCGATGAAGGATGCGACATACTTGGTTTTGGAATATCCGCCGGTTGCGGGATCCACCTTCTGCGCGGTGCCCGTCTTGCCCGCAACGGTGTAGCCGTTGAGAATCGCGCGGCGGGCGGTGCCGTCCAGCACCACGCCCTCCATCATTTTTTTCATCTTCACCGCGGTCAGCGCGGTAATCACGCGATGTTGCGGCGCGGAATGAAAGACAACGGGCAATGCCTTACTGTCGGGCGGGAGCTCACCCGCAACAATCCGCGGCGGCGTGTAGACTCCGTCATTGGCAATCGTCGAAATCAGCGAAATGGCCTGCAGGGGCGTGACCCCGATCTCCTGCCCCATAGAGATGGCGCCAATCGAGACCTTCGACCAGCGATTCACCGGCTTCGCCAGACCACGGGTTTCGCCCGGCAACTCGATGCCGGTTTGCTGGCCGAAGCCGTAATCCTTGATGTAGTGATAGAGGCGCTGATCGCCCAGCTTCATCCCGACCTTGATCGCCGCCACGTCGCTGGAGTGAGCCAGCGCTTCGGCGATGGTCACCACGCCCAGGCTTTCGTGGTCGTGGATCTTCATGCCGAAAACGTCGATCGAGCCATGCTGGCAATCAACGTGGTCCTCGGGCGTCACCACTCCCTCGTTGATCGCCGCCGAATAGGTGACAATCTTGAACACCGATCCCGGCTCGTAGATGTCGCTGACCGCGCGGTTCTTCAATGCGTCAAGCGGCACGCTGTTAAACACGTTGGGATTGAATGTAGGGCGATTGGCCAGGGCGAGAATCTCGCCGGTCCGCGGGTTCTCGACGACCACGGTCCCCGCAATCGCCTTGGTATCCGCCATGCCCTGATCGAGTTCTTTTTCGGCAATGTATTGGATGGTCTGATCGATGGTCAGAACAAGATTCTGGCCGGGATCAGGCGGACGCTCCACGCGGCTGAACCACTTTCGCCGTGCATCGATGGAAATCAGGTCTTGACCGGAGATGCCGCGCAGATCGTCGTCGAACTCACGCTCGAGCCCGCCCAGACCCTCATCGTCGGTTCCGACATAGCCCAGGACTTGGGCAGCCAGCTCACGCTTGGGATAAAAGCGCTTTGGCTCCTTGCGAAAATAAATACCGTGCAGGTTGAGCTCGCGAACGCGGTTCGCGGTGTCCTGGTCGATCTTGCGCTTGATGAAAACAAAGTTGTGACCGTTCTGAATTCGCTTCACGATCTCTTGCGGATCGAGATCCAGCACTCTCCCCAACAATGTGGCAGTCGTCTGCGGATCGTGGACTTCGGTGGGCACCGCGAAGACGGAATCGACATCCACTGACATGGCCAGCGCGTAGCCGTTGCGGTCGTAGATGTTGCCGCGGCGCGGTTCGACGGGAATAGAGCGCGTTTGTTGCTGTTTCGCGCGCTGCACGAAGTCGGCGTGCTTCACCACTTGCAGACGGAACAAGCGGAAGCAGATGACGAGAATCCAAAGTAAGAGCAATCCCCCGAAGTAGTAGAGCCTTCGAGTTGGGAGCTTGAGCGTGCTTGCCCGCATTACCTGCTCTTTTCCGGATGCGTTTATGTGGAGAAGGCGGTCCGTTGCTGGCGGACCGCCGAGGGGATCTACCGATATTCAATGAACGAATTCAAAACTCGTTCTATGCAGCGCTCCGCAAACCTACTGCACATCCGAAACTACTGTGATCCCGTTCGCCTTCGCAATCACCGGGGTCGACGGATCCGACGTGGCCCCTTCCAGCGGCTGCCATTGCCCTTCTTTCGGCGGCTGCATCCCCATCTCGCGCGCGAGACGCTCGATGCGCGAAACATCTTTCAGCGAAGCTTCTTCCAGCCCCAGGGAGCGGGTGGTTTCGGCAATCGCGTCGCGTTGCGCTTTGAGCTGTTCAATCTTGTAGCCGTATTCGATCGCGCTGAAGTGCTGCCACACGTAGACCAGCACAAACAGAAAGAGGATGGCCATGGTTATGCCGAGGCTCACCATTTCGCGACGGCGCTTCGGATCCGTAATCTTGATCACCCGCGAATTATCGATCCGCTTGGAAAAATAGATTTCCGGCGTGCCGCTGAACATGCCGCGCGGCTGGACCGGCTGGTCATTCCACGAACCAGCGTCCGACATTGTGGGATACAGAACACCAGCTGCCATCTTGCTCTCCTGCTACGAATTTCATGCCTTGCAATCAAGTACTACATTGTCGGATAACCGGCCCAGCCGCACCGGCCAGTTTTTGAGTTATCCACATTTTTCACAGCTTTTCCGCAGCAATTTGTATGGCGTGTTACAAACGCTCCGCCGCCCGCAGTTTTGCGCTACGGGAGCGCGGATTCTGTTCTGTTTCTTCAGCTTCGGCGGTCACTGGCCTCTTCGTCAGCAGGCGATACAAGCCCGCTTTCGCCCCCTCCCGCAACCCATCTTTAACAATGCGGTCCTCCAGGGAGTGGAAGCTGATAATGACCAGCCTTCCTTCCGGCCGCAGCACGTTCGGCGCTGCATTCATAAGACCTTGCAGGTCCTCCAGTTCGCGGTTCACCAGAATTCGGATTGCCTGGAAAGTACGTGTCGCCGGGCGAATACGCCGCTCTGCCTGATTCATTGGCCGGGCCGCAGCCGAAATCACTGCCGCAAGCTTTGCGGTGGTGTGAATCGGCCGCGCCCGAACAATGGCTCTGGCGATTCTCCGCGACCTCCTTTCCTCACCGAATTCGTAAATCGCGTCGGCAAGCTCGCGCTCGTCGAAGCGATTTACCACTTGCTCGGCGGTCAGCCCCGACTGCGGACCCATCCGCATGTCCAAGGGGCCGTCCGCCTGAAAACTAAATCCGCGCTCCGCGTTCTCTAACTGCATCGAGCTGACGCCTAAGTCGGCCAGCAACCCGTCTACGGATGCTGCCGGCACGTGCTCGGCAACCTCGGCAAACGAAGCGTTCACCAGCTCGACGGAAGGCCAATCTCCAGCCAACTCGGCCGGCGGACTGGTCAGCCGTTCGCGGGCGCGCTCGATCGCTGCCGGGTCCTTATCGAAGCCAATCAAACGTCCCTGACGGCCGAGGCGTCTTGCGACTTCCCAACTGTGCCCGCCCAAGCCTAAGGTTGCGTCGATATAGGTCCCGCCGCGTCGTACGGCCAGGAATTCGATCGCTGCTTGTAAAAGAACCGGGACATGGCCAAACCGCTTGGCGCCATGCTCGCGCCCAGGGGCGCTGTTCGTTTCTAAAGAGCCGTTTTCCACCGACTCCCAAATTCGGATCCCTCACGGACCAACGACAAGACCAGGAAGCGTCTCAGTGCCGCGCCGCAGCGCCACACCACCTAAATCCCAAGCCCGCTGAGAATCGTTTCGTCTTCTTCCGTGAAGGGCTCCGCAATTGACTTGCGCAAGTCTTCGGCATTGCGCACCACCAGGTGCTTCAAATTGCCCATCACTGCAACCTCGCCCTTCAGGTTGGCGGACTCGCGCAGAATCTGCGGCATCAGCAACCGGCCCTGCCCGTCGAATTCCACTACCTGCCCGTAATAGCTGGTCCGCTCCAGGAGTTTCTGCTTGGTCTTGTGCATCTCGGGCAGCGCCGCCAGCTTGCGCTCGATCTCCTCCCACGCCTGCATGGGATACACCTTGGCACTCCTGCCGTCCCAGCTCGTGATGTAGAATTGCGCGCTGTAGTTCTCGTCGATTTCGCGCTTGAATTCCGCGGGCACCTTGAGGCGCCCTTTCTCGTCGAGCCGGGTTAAATGTGTGCCGCGAAACATAGCTTTCGGCGATTACTGCGACTCCAGCTGCGGAGCTATCAACCAAAAGTCCCATAGGAGGAGCTGCGATACGGTTACCGGGTTCAGGCCACAGGGCCGTTAAAATCGTTGTTTGCACCCACGGTGGCTACCACTTCTTACCACTTTGTACCACTTTATAGGACGAATCTTACTCATAAATAGTTGCGTGTCAAGTAGAAATTCGGCGAATTCGCGCCTTGGCACCTCTGGAAGCCCGGCTCCGCAATGATTGGGGTCGATCGGCCGCGAGGTCGCAAGCAATCGTGTTTATCAGGAGGATTCGGGCAGGCGACTTCTGGCTTGACAATTCGCTAGTCAGGCGAAGGAGCAGAAAGCGCGCCAATTCGGCGGGCCGAGTTTTCTGGGAACGTGTCCTATCCGGCTATGGCGCCGCCGGCCCGGTGGAAGGACAACGATTTGTGGGTCGGACGGACACAGAATCAGCCGAGCTGCGAATCCACTGGCACGTTGGACGTGACGAGGTAGCGCTTGGCCTTTTCTTGCAGCGCGGCACTGAGGGAAACGCTCTTGCCGGTTTCCAGGCTGGCTTGCACGGCGACGCTGTCGCAGGTGGCGACCATCCTTCCGGTCTCGTCGTTGTACATCTGATGAAGGAAGCGAAAGTACTTCTCGCCGACGGCCAGGAATCCGCTCTTGATCTCGACCAGCTCACCGCCGCGCAGTTCGTCAAGGAACTGATAATTCTGGCGAACGATGGCGACTCGCAGATTCTGCTGCTTAATCGACGCGGGGGTCACGCCCACGGCGTGCAGCAGAAACCACGTCGCCTGATCGAAGCGCGAAACATACATGCGCGAGTTCATGTGGCTGGCGACATCGTATTCCGAAGCCAGCACCGCACCCTTAAATGTGTGCACCCATTCCGTCATTTCGTCGCCTTTCGCTTCTCGCTGCCCGCTCTTCGCGCATCTATTCTGCCCGCGGATCTGCAGCGTCTTCCGCCAGCTTGCTCAGCGTAGCTCCCGAGCCTTGCATCGCGACCCGCTGATGATAGAACCAGAGGCCGTGCAGACCTCCGAGCTCCTCGCCGCCTCCGGCCCGGCCCGGACCACCGTGCATGCACGACGGCAACACAATTCCATGTCCAGTGTGGCTCTCGCCAATCGAGGGATCCACCAGCAGCAAGCGGCCATGCGTCGTGCCTAGCGCAACCGCGGCGTCATGCAGAAATTGTGCGTCGCTGCTGAATACGGAAGCCGCAAGCGATCCGCCGCCGCGGCGCGCCAACGCGAACGCCTCTTCCTTGTTCTTGTACGGCACCACCGTCGCCACCGGACCGAAGACCTCAAGCTCGTGAATCAAGTCGGCGTCACCGCGCACCTTCAGGAGCGTGGGCGGAACGAATGCTCCGCGGGCAACATCGGCATCCAGCGGCGAGAAGTTTTCCGGCGCATACGCCACATCTGCCTGTCCCCGAAGCTTGCGAATTCCCTCTTCCACCGACTTGCGCTGCGCCATGTTTACCACCGGGCCCATGTTCGTCATGGCATTTGCGGGATCGCCCACTACCTGCATTTTCAGCTGCGCAGAAATCGCATCAATAGCGGCTTGCTGCTTGTCCTGCGGCACCAGCACACGCCGGATGGCCGTACACTTCTGCCCCGCCTTCAATGTCATCTCACGCACGACCTCGCGCGCGAACAACCCAAATTCGAGTGTGTCGGGGGCAACGTCCGGCCCGAGCAGCGCCGCGTTCAAACTGTCGGCCTCGATGTTCACGCGAATGTTCTGCCGGCGAACGTTGGGATGCTGGCGGATTCCCTCACCGGTATCGGCCGAGCCGGTGAATGCGACGGCATCGCCCAGCCGGAGATGATCGAGCAGATCATTGGGCGAGCCGCACAGAATCGACAACGCGCCTGGCGGAAGAACGCCAGCGTCGATGACTGTGCTCACCATCTCTTGCGCGAGCCACGCCGTTGAAGTCGCAGGTTTGGCGAGCACCGGCACGCCTGCCAGCAAACTGACGGCGGCCTTCTCCCACAGTCCCCATGCCGGGAAGTTGAAGGCGTTGATGTGGACAGCAACGCCGTCCAGCGGCACGCCTACGTGCAGCCCCTGAAAGCTAGGGTCTTTCGCCAAACGCATGGGAGCACCGTCGCTGAACAGGTGCGCGTCACCGAGCTTCGCGCCAGTTTTGGCGAAGTACTTCAAGGTGAAGACGGCGCCATCGACGTCGATCGATGCATCGGCCTTGGTGTTGCCGGAATTGATGCGCGCGATCTCAAACCATTCGTCGCGACGAGCGGCCAGGACATCGGCAATCTTGCCCAGCACGGCCGCACGTTGCGCGTAGGTCAACTTGCGCAACTCCGGGCCTCCCACATTGCGGGAGTGCTCCAACGCGGCTTTCAAGTCCACTCCTTTGGAACTGGCGCGAGCCACGGTGTCCCCCGTTGTGGGGTTCACCAGCGCTGCACCTTCACCTGCGCCCGCTTGCCATTTACCGCCGAGATAGCTCTGCAGCACCTTGGCATCTGTCGCCATGCGATTCTCGAATGTCGTAGCCATGACTATGTCGTCTCCGATAAGTGCGATAAAGAAGTTAGGGTCTCCACCCAGGGCACGACCCATTGCGCTGCCAGTTCTTCCGGCAGGGTGCCGGAGCTGGCGTCGTGCATCAGCATCTCGCCGGCGCGTGTTGCGCCGAGCTCGGTAAGTAGTTGGTCGAAGCGTTTGCCGCCCTGGCAGAACGTGTCTTTATATGTAGTGTCGCCGAGCGCGATGATCCCGTAAGTCACACGGCTCAGGTCGGGTTTCCCAGTTTCCATGCTGTTGAACAGGCCCTGAGCATTATCGGGAACGTCGCCATTGCCGTAAGTGGAAGTGCAGAGCAGGAACGTGCCGCCGCCTTGGAAGACGCTTGCGTCGAGGCCGTCCATCTGCTTGATCTGCACCTGGTGACCGGCTGTCTCGAGGGCTTGCTGCACCTCTTGCGCAACCATGTCGGCGGTACCGGTCATGGTACCCACCAGGATCGTGATCTCCACTGCCATGCTTTCGTTGTACCCCGAAGTGCGCCGAGCGGCGACTGAAACTGGCTCTATTATACGTGCCGTAGCGGAAGTATAATGCATCTACTGTGGGCCGCAAGCGCGACACTATACAGGCCGATGATTCGCTCGACGAGCTGATCGACTCTGGTCCGCCGACCGGCGATGAGCCACGCGACGAAGCGGATTACCTCAAGCTTCTCGGCGAACGCGTTCGCGAGACCCGCGCCCGCCGTGGCATGACCCGCAAGCTGCTGGCGCGAGACTCGGGAGTCTCCGAGCGTTACCTCGCGCAGCTTGAATCGGGCCAGGGAAACATCTCCATCCTGCTCTTACGGCAAATTGCCAACGCCCTCGATATCCCGGTCGAGTCCCTGGTGCTGCAAGGTCCGGAGCCTTCAGTGGATCTGGTGCACACCACCGAGTTCCTGCGCCGGCTTCCCGCAGCTGAGCTGACGCAGGCCCGTCGCATCCTGGTGCAGCATTTCGGCGGCGTCGATCTCGAAGCGCGGCGCGGCCGGATCGCGCTCATCGGCCTCCGCGGCGCGGGAAAATCGACCATCGGCGCTCTTCTGGCGGATCGGATAGAGGTTCCATTCCTCGAACTGGATCGGCTGATCGAGCAGGAAAGCGGCGTGTCGCTCAGCGCTGTTTTCGACTTGTACGGGCAAAGCGGATTCCGTCGCATGGAGCGGCGCTGCCTCGACCACGTCATCGAGCGCTATCCGCGATTCGTTCTCGCGACCGGGGGCAGTCTCGTCTCCGAGCCAGCGACCTTCGAGCGGCTTCTGACCATGTGCTTCACCGTGTGGCTGCGCGCTACTCCCGAGGAGCACATGCAGCGGGTCATCGCGCAAGGCGACATGCGGCCTATGGCCGACAACCGCGAGGCCATGTCGGACCTGCGCCGCATTCTGGAAGTGCGCGAGCCGCTGTATCGCAAGGCGGACGTGACGATTGAGACGAGTGGGAGGACGCTGGATGAAACCGCTGAATCGCTGGTTCACGCGTTGCTGGCCACCTGAGACCAGATTGCCCGGTTAAAGCGGCATTTCCACGTCTCTCCCGAAATTTTCTTCTGATATATCTGCATCATATTTCCCGCCTTTAATTGGCTGAAATGCACTATAATGCATCCATACAGATGTGAGGGTTTTTAGCTTCTACCAACCGCAGCATTCTGAGGAGAGTTCACCTGCCATGCCCGAAGTGAAAGAGGCGGAGCTCGTCACCTTTGACGTGACTCCCGGGGAGTACCGCCATTGGCGGCTAAAGATCGATGGGCGCATCGCGACCTTGTCGATGGATGTGAATGAAGACTGCGGGCTGAAGCCGGGCTACAAGCTGAAGCTCAACTCGTACGACCTGGGCGTCGATATCGAGCTGCACCACATCCTGCAGAGCATTCGTTTTGAGCACCCGGAGGTGGCCTGTGTGGTGCTGACCAGCGCGCGCGAACGCATGTTTTGCGCCGGCGCCAACATTTATATGCTCGGCACCTCGACCCACGCGTGGAAGGTCAACTTCTGCAAGTTCACCAACGAGACGCGCAACGGCATGGAGGACTCGAGCCAGCATGACGGGCTGAAGTTTCTGGCCGCGTTGAATGGCACCACGGCCGGCGGCGGATACGAGCTTGCGCTGGCATGTGACGAGATCGTGCTCATCGACGATCGCTCCAGCGCTGTGAGCCTGCCTGAGGTCCCGCTGCTCGGCGTCTTGCCGGGTACGGGCGGCCTGACTCGCGTCGTCGACAAGCGCAAGGTGCGCCGCGACCTCGCCGATATGTTTTGCACCAATCCTGATGGGGTGAAGGGCGAGCGCGCCAAGGAGTGGGGCCTGGTCGATGAAATCGCCGCGCCGGCGAAGTTTCAGGAGACGGTGCGCGCGCGGGCGGAAAAGCTGGTTGGAATCTCGACTCGGCCCGCGGATGCAAAAGGCATCGAGCTGACTCCGGTCGATCGCAAAGTAGATGACAACGGCTATCACTATAAATATGTCGACGTTTCCTTCGACCGCAGCGCACGAACCGCGACCTTGACAGTGCGCGCCCCTGAAGGCCAGCAGCCGCGCACGTTGTCGGAAGCTCACGCCGCTGGTGCTGCCTGGTGGCCGCTGCAGATGGCTCGCGAGCTCGACGACGCCATCCTGATGCTGCGTGTGAATGAGCTGGAACTCGGGTTGCTCCTGCTGAAGACCGCCGGAGATCCGCAAGCCGTTCTGGCGAATGATGCCTTCCTGCTGGCGAATCGCAACGACTGGCTGGTGCGCGAGACCATCGCCATGCTGCGCCGCACGCTGGCTCGCCTCGACGTATCCTCGCGCAGCTTGTACGCCATCATCGAGCCGGGAACTTGTTTCGCAGGTCTGCTGTTGGAGTTGATGCTCGCCGCCGACCGTAGCTACATGCTGGCACTGCCCGAGGAAGAGGGCGACGCGCCACACCTCGCGCTGGATGACTTCAACTTCGGCCTGCTTCCGGCGGTGAATGGCCGCAGCCGATTGGAAACGCGGTTCAGCGCCGATGCCAGCGACATGGCTGGGGCGGTCGAAGCCAAAGGCAAGCTGATCGGGCCGCAAGAGGCTTTGGCGCTGGGACTGGTGACGGTCACGCCGGATGATCTCGACTGGGAAGACGAGGTGCGCATCGCCATCGAAGAACGCGCGAGCCTGTCTCCCGACGCGCTCACCGGAATGGAAGCGAATCTGCGATTCCCGGGAGCCGAAACGATGGAGACAAAAGTTTTTGCCCGCTTGTCCGCGTGGCAGAACTGGGTGTTCATCCGCCCGAACTCAACCGGCGAGCACGGAGCACTGAAGCTGTTCGGCACGGGATCAAAGGCGAGGTTTAGCTGGGAGCGCGTTTAGGGTAGAGCGGCGCTTCAGCGCGGCGTCCCCGGGGACTTCTCATCATTCTTGGCTGTGATCCACCGTTGCGCGGTGGATCACAGCAGTTCTTTAAATTGAGTCGGGCGGACGCTGGCCTGAAGGCCAGCTCTACCCGACAAGTAGCGCCGTAGGAGCAATTCATGTCCATCAATTATCAAGACCGCATTCCTAACAACGTCGATCTCGGCTCCAATCGCACGCTGCAACGCGCGCTGGAGCATTGGCAGCCGGAATTTCTGAACTGGTGGCAGGAACTCGGCCCGAAAGACTTCCAGATTGCCGATGTCTACCTGCGCACCGCGACCTCGGTCGACGCGAAAGGCTGGGCGACGTACGGCTTCGTGCGCATGCCCGAGTATCGCTGGGGCATCTTCCTGGCCGACCGCAATGCCGAGCGCCAAATCGGTTTCGGCGACAACTTCGGACAGGAAGTGTGGCAGCAGATTCCCGGCGAACATCGCTCCACGCTGCGGCGTCTGATCGTCACCCAGGGCGACACCGAACCTGCGTCGGTGGAGCAGCAGCGCATGCTGGGCCACACCGCTCCTTCGCTCTACGATCTTCGTAATCTGTTCCAGGTGAATGTCGAGGAGGGCCGCCATCTATGGGCGATGGTTTACCTGCTGCACGCCTACTTTGGCCGTGACGGCCGCGAAGAAGCCGAAGAGTTGCTGGAGCGCCATTCCGGCGACGCCGATAAGCCGCGCATTCTCGGCACCTTCAACGAGCCCATTCGTGACTGGCTCAGCTTCTTCATGTTCACTTACTTCACTGATCGCGATGGCAAGTTCCAGCTCAAGTCGCTGGCCGAGTCGAGCTTCGACCCGCTGGCTCGCACCTGTCAGTTCATGCTCACCGAAGAGGCGCACCACATGTTCGTGGGCGACACCGGCATCAGCCGCGTCATCAAGCGCACGCTGGAAGTGATGAAGGAGCTGAACAGCGACGATCCCGAGGCGATCCGCAAGGCGGGCGCGGTCGATTTGCCTACCCTGCAGCGCTATCTGAACTTCTGGTTCAGCTCGTCGCTCGACCTGTTCGGCTCGGAGAGCTCCTCGAACGCGGCGTCGTATTTTGCCAACGGACTGAAGGGCCGCCCCGACGAGACGCGTTACGAAGACCACATTGCGCTCGAGCAGGTCTACACCATCGAAGTGCCCGACGGAAACGGCGCTACCAAGTCCGAAGATATCCCCATGCGCAATGCGATGAACGATGTGACGCGTGGCTCGTATGTCAAAGACTGCGAAATGGGCGTGACGCGCTGGAACCGGCTGATCGAGAAGGCAGGCCACGCGTTCCGGCTTTCGCTGCCGTCGACGCGTTTCCGCCGCAACATCGGCATCTGGGCGGGAGTTCCGACCGATCCCACCGGCCAGCCAATACCGCAACAAGAGTTCGATGCCAAGATCGCGAGCTGGCTGCCCAGCGAGGGCGACCAGGCTTACATCTTGAGCTTGATGCACGGCGTATACGAGCAAGGCAAGATGGCCGCGTGGGTCGCGCCTCCGGATCGTGGCATCAACAACAACCCGGTGGCGTACGAGTACGTCAAGCTGCATTAAAGCGGCTCGTGGTTAGCCGCATAACGAATTGAGCGCGCAGCTATCCAGGGCCGCTTGAACTGGAAGATTGTCATCACGAGCGGTGCGAGGGATCTGCTTTTCGTTTGGAAGTGTGTCCTGGCATGACGAAAAAGCAGATCCCTCACTGCGTTCGTGATGACAATTGTGTGATTCGAACAGCGTTTGGGAGGCACGGACAGTCTAAGAGATGGAACATATCTGCATCATCGGCTCGGGGCCCGCAGGCTGTTATCTCGCCGATCATTTGCTGCGGCTGATTCCCGACGCATCGATCGACATACTTGACCAGCTTCCCGTTCCCTTCGGGCTCATTCGCTACGGCGTCGCGCCTGATCATCAGAATACCAAGGCCATAGCGCGTGTGTTCGATCGCACGCTCGCGCGCGATCGTGTCAGCTTCTTCGGCAATGTCACCGTGGGCCGCGACGTTCGGCTCGACGAGCTTCTCTCGCTTTATGACGCAGTCGTGCTCGCGACCGGAGCTCAGCGCGATCGCGAACTCGGAATTCCTGGAGAGGATCTGCCGGGCGTAGTGGGATCGGGCGAATTTGTCGGCTGGTACAACGGTCATCCCGGCCGGCATGCTCCTGCAGCGGACAACGTGCGATCCGCCGTCATCATCGGCAACGGCAACGTGGCAATCGATGTTGCTCGCATCCTTGCCAAGGCTCCCGAAGAACTCGCCGGCTCCGATGTCTCGCAAGGCGTATCGTCTTGGCTTGGGGCACAGCCGCTGGCAAATATCTACGTTGCCGGACGCCGCAGCGCCGCTGAAGCCAGGTTCAACGATCATGAGCTGGCAGAACTGGGCACGCTTCAACGCGCGCGGCCCGTAGTGGATCCGCTCGACCTGGCCGGCGACACTGCTGTCGTGAAAGCCTTCCATTCGTTCGCCGAGGTGGCTCTTCGCGACACGCCGGTCACCATCAACTTCCATTTCAATCTCGTTCCTCTGGCTTTCATCGGCAAGAACTCGCTGGAAGCGGTGCAGTTTCAATCAGCCGGCGGCGAAACCGCCGAGGTCCCCGCTCAACTTGCTATAACCTGCATCGGATACGAGGCTCTCGCCTGCTGCTCTGCAATACCGGTCAACGGCTATTTCGCCAACGAGAACGGAAAAATCGGCGAACGTCTCTATGTTGCTGGTTGGGCAAAGCGGGGACCTTCGGGTACGATTCCCACCAATCGCGCCGAGGCGCAGCAGGTGGCCCAGCGAATTGCGCACGAAATCACGAAGGAAAATCGGCCCGGCGCAGCAGGTTTGCGTGATCTACTGGCAGCCCGCCGCGTGAGTTGGATTGACTACGCCGGCTGGCGGCGGATCGACGCTGCCGAACTGGCTCAAGCCCCTACCGGGCGCTGCCGCAACAAGTTCTGTAACACGGCAGACCTGCTGCAGGCGGCGAAGGAAAATCAACTCCGCCCAGCGTAACGGGAATGCTCTACAATCTATCCTGCTATTCGACCAAGCCAACGGCTAGATGTGGGTGGGGAATCATAGTTGAGGCACGGCCAAGCTGAGAACCGTCTCCCTATTACAGGTGAGCCGGAGCGTACCGTCTCGCATCTCGTGAGCACTACCACAATCACGCAATCTCCCCAGCTGAAGCGGCGCGCGTCGCATAGGGCAGGCCTGCGCACGGTCGCTATGCTTGAAGCGCTCAAGGGAGTGCTGGCGCTGCTGGTCGCGCTGGCCCTGGCCCGCATGATCCGCCGCGACGTTGATTTTGGCGATGTGGCGGAGCATATTCTGCATTTCCTGCACATCGGCCTGCATCATCGTTTGGCGCAGCAGTTTCTCAATGTGGCCGGCAAGTTGTCGAATGCCCGCATCGCCACCGTCCTTGGCATCGCCATTGCCTATGCCCTATTGCGCTTCGCGGAAGGATACGGCCTGTGGAAGCAGCGCGCCTGGGCGGAGTGGCTGGCCATCATCTCCGGGTCGCTCTACATTCCTTTTGAAATACAACGTTTAGTAACCCATCCCACCGCGATCCATTGGGTCATTCTGGCCATCAACATCCTGGTGGTGCTGTACATCGCCTGGGTGCGCTGGGACGAGATCAAGGTCGCGCGCGCCCAGCGCTAGACGCTGATGTGTACTGGCCGCTCGAATTTGCACTCGCTCGGCTTCTTATCGAGGCGCAAGCCTTCGAACACGGGAGCGCGCATCTTCACTCCGCCGCTCTGTCCCTCGTGCGTCCACTCGGTGAACTTGATTTCCGCCACCAGTTCGGGTTTGACGTGATGCACGCGACGGTCGCTCTCGACTTTGCCGAAGAACGGGTTGCGCGTGGTTTCGAGCGGCTGCAACCGCTTCCACATGTCCGCATGGGTTTGCTCGGTGAAGCCGCTGCCGGCTTGTCCCACCGGCACCAGCCGTCCCTCATCGTCGTAGAGCCCAAGCACCAGTGACCCGAAGTTCTCGCGCGATCCGCGTGGCTCGGTATACCCGCCGATGACGCATTCCTGCCGGCGCACGATCTTGATCTTCAGCCACTCGCGGCTTCGCCTCTGTTCGTAGCAACTGGTGCCGTGCTTCGCGATGATCCCTTCCAGGCCGCGCTGCGCCGCCGCCTCAAACAACGCCGTGCCTTGTCCCGCATAGTGCTCGGAATAGCGCAGCAGCTCGTTATCGGAGACGATCTCACGCAGCAGGCGTTTGCGCTGCTCTAACCGCGCTTGCAGCATGTCGAAGCCATCGAGGTAAAGCAAATCGAAGACGTAGTAGGCGATCGGGATATCGTCGCGCGTGCGGCGGATGCGGCGCCCGCCCTCGCCCACGCCGGTGCGTTGCTGCATCAGGCCGAAGGACGAGCGCCCCTCCTCGTCGAGCGCCACAATCTCGCCGTCGAGAACCGCCGTGTGCGCTTTGACGGAAGTCGCGATCTCCTGCAACTCGGGATACGCCGCAGTCAGGTCGTTCTGATTACGCGAGACCAGCCGCACCGACTTGCCGTCAAGAAACGCGATGGCGCGGTATCCATCCCACTTGATTTCGTAGAGCCAGTCGTCATTGTCGAAGGGTTCGTCGATGAGCGTGGCCAGCATGGGCCGTATGCTGTGCGGCATCGGCGCCTTGCGGCCCAGGCCTGCGGCAGTCAGGCTGTCTTCTTCACTTGCGGCTTTTTTTTTACTGCCTTTGTCGACGTGGTGGTCTTAGCTGCCGTCGTGGCTTTCTTCGGCGCAGTCTTGGAAGTGGGGGATGCGGCAGCGGGTTCCCCACGCAAGCTGCTTTTGCCTGCGTGGGCCTTTAGATCTTTCCTTTTCCTGGCGTCAACCTTAGCTATTGAATCCGCCAGCCAATCGTTTTTTGCCGAGCCGCCGTGCGAGGAAGCTTTGCGGCTGCTCAGCCACTCGGCCGAACCCGCATCTCCCGCGATCTCCTTCAACGAGCGTCCCGTCAGCACCGAGTAGTCGTACTGATCGATGTCATAGCTGGGCTGAACGTAGGCGTCGCGATGCTTGATCAGCAGCCACTCGGTTCCCTTGCTGTCGGGCCGGCGCGACTTGATGTGCACCAGCGCGAACTCGCCCTTCAACTTCTGCCCATCAAGCCGGAACTTCAAGTCGCCCTTCTTCAACATTTCCGCGGCGTCGCCCAGCGGCTCCCATGTTCCCACGTCCCAAACCATCACCGTACCCGCGCCGTAATTGCCGGTTGGGATCGTACCCTCGAAATCGAAGTACGAAACCGGATGGTCTTCCACCTGCATCGCCAGGCGCTTGTCGGCCGGATCGAGCGACGGTCCCTTAGGCACGGCCCACGACTTAAGCACGCCCTCCATCTCCAGGCGAAAGTCATAATGCAAGCGCGTGGCACTATGCTTCTGCACCACGAACCGCCGCTGCTTGCCCTTGCCCAGCTTGGGCGGAGGCTCGGGCGTCTGCTCGAAGTCCCGCTTCCGCTTGTATTCCTCGAGCGCCATGCGCAGATAGATGAACACAGATGGCCCCGGGGCTGCAAGATGTTCGAGAACTCCCGGCTGCGACTCAGAAATGCTAGATTTTGGTTGTGAGCACCTTTCGCATCGCACTGGCCAATTTGCCATTTCCGGCAAACCGCGACGAGTCTGTTGTCTTACCCGCGCAAGCCGTAGCACAGGCCAGCCGCGAAGGCGCGGGCATCATCTGCTTTCCTGAGTGCTACGTCCCCGGCTATCGTGCGCGCGGCAAGTCGATACCGCCGCCGGATATGGCGTTCCTCGAACGCGCGTGGTCGAGGATCGCTTCCGCTGCGGCGCAGGCGAAGATTGCCGTGATTCTCGGCACCGAGCGCGTCGTCGATGGCAAGCTTCTGATCACCGCGCTGGTCATCAATCCCGATGGAAGCTTCGCCGGCTTTCAGGACAAGGTGCAGCTCGATCCTTCGGAAGAGACGACCTATTCGTTCGGCTCTGGTCGAAAGATCTTTCAAACCGGCCCGCTCACCTTCGGCATATCAATTTGCCACGAAGGATGGCGCTACCCGGAGACGGTGCGCTGGCCGGCGCAACATGGCGCGCAGATCGTCTTTCATCCGCACTTCCACGAAGCCGAACCGGGCGGCTATGTGCCCACGACGTTCGCCGACCCCGCCAACAGCTTTCACGAAAAAGCCATGCTCTGCCGCGCTGCCGAGAACACGTGCTACTTCGCCGGCGTGAATGTCGCCAGCGACGGCTCGCCAACAACTTCTGCGATCATTCGACCCGATGGCACGCTGCAGACATGTCAGCCGTACGGCAAGGAAGGATTGCTGATTGCGGATATCGATCTCGCGGCAGCGACCGGGCTGCTGGCAAAACGGTTGAGGCAGGCGTAGCTCCCAGGTTCGCAGTTACATAGTTCGTTAACAAGAAATTGTAAGTTGCCGGATTTGCCCTACTGGCTGGGACTAGAATTCGCCTAATCATGACCCAGAGCCAGCCGATTGCACTCATTCAAGATTGGCGATCGTGGGATGGACGTATCGTCAACGGCAAGTACCCGCTGCTGCAGTTCCTCGCCGATAGCGCAGGAACCGCGGTTTACCTGACCGAGATCGACGGCACCACCGCCGTGATCAAGCTTCTCGCGACCGAGGCGGCCAACGCCCAGGTTGCGTCATGGAAGCTGGCGGCACGCTTGTCGCACCCCAACCTCGTGCGCGTTTTCGATACCGGTCTGTGGCACGCCGATGATGAGCACGACCTGGAATTCGCCGTCATGGAGTATTGCGAGGAAACCCTGGATGCTGTCTTGCGACAGCGGCCGCTAACGCCTGACGACGCTCGACAAATGCTCCTGCCCACGCTCGAGGCGCTGAAGTACTTGCACCATCAGGGCATTGCGCACGGCCAGTTGAATCCGGCATCCGTATTGGCGAGCGGCGACCAGCTAAAGCTCGCGATCGACCACCTGCGCCAACGCGCCGAGAGCGCGCCCGATTCGGTTACAACTTTCTACGCTTCGCCTGAGAAGGCGAGCGGAACGATCTCTCCCGGCAGCGATATTTTTGCCCTCGGGCTGATGCTGCATGAAGCGCTCACCCGGCGCCTCCCAGCGCGCAACCAGGATGGCACAGTAGAAATCACCGAGCGGTTTTCCAGCCCCTTCGACGAGATCGTGCGACAGTGTTTGACGTCCGACCGCGAGCGGCGGCCATCGCTGGCTGCGATCGGCAGCCTGCTGGAACGGCCTGCGCCCGTGCTCGTCACTGCCCAGAATTTACCCACTCGACCGAATCCGGCCCCGCCGGCGGACATTGCGATGGTCCGGTCTGACGCGTCGATATCCGCCCGCCAACCGGCAGTATCGGAAGAACGAAGTTGGTCGCGGCTGAAGATAGTCCCAAAGCATCCCGCTCTTGCGGCGGCTGTCGCGCTGGTTCTGCTCCTTGCCGTGTTGATTGGCGTTTGGCGCGGCCGGGAGAACAAAGCCGCTTCGCCATCGCCATCATCATTCGCCACCCAGAAATCCGCGCCTGCCGCATCGGCCACGCGCTCCGGTTCCGAGGCTCATGCGGGATCTGCAGCGAATCCGAGCCACGCTTCCGGATCGGTACTTCATCAGGCAATCCCGGAGATTCCCGAGCGCGTGAGGCGCACGATCAATGGCACGGTGAAAGTCACGGTGAAAGTGGCCGTAACCGCGGAAGGCAAGGTCTCGCGCGCGGCATTGTCAGCGCACGGCCCCAGCGCATATTTTGCCCGGCAAGCTGTCGACGCAGCCGAACACTGGACCTTCGCTCCACCTATGCACGACGGTAAGCCTCAAGCCAGCGATTGGATGTTGCACTTCGAGTTTCGCAGCAGCGGAACGCGAGCTGCGGCACAGCGCGTTTAACTGGTCGCGGCTTGTCTGGCAGAATGCGCCTTGGCTGCGGACATCTTTCCCTCGCGCAGCGCTCGCTTCAGCGACTCCCAGTCTTTGTTGGTCTGGTTGGCATAGGTGACGCCAAAGTTGGCCATAGCCAGGTCGAACTTGTCGTTGTTGCCCAGGTATCCAGCAAGAGCACAGGGATCGCCGGAGCGGGCGTGCCCTTTGGAGAGCAGCTCGCCGCACATCTCCGCGTAGTCCAGCAAACCTTGTTTCTTGAGGTCACCTTCCTCGATCGCGGCTTTATGGTCTCGCAGCTGTCGGACGACGTATTGCCGGCCGGCAATCGATGTCCACCCCAGAAAGATGTCGGACTGCATCTGCATAGCACGGCCGCCTTCGGCAGTGCGCTGCCCTTGATGGGAGGCAACCGGGCTGTGCGGCAGGTAAGGCGCATAGGCGGAGCCGGGCTCCTCTTTGATCTGAATGAAGAGCGGATCGGAAGTAGCGCCGCCGAACATCAGCAAGACGTAATCGCGTAGTCCGACGCTGCCGGTCCCCACCACTCGAAAGACGACATCCTCTACCCGGTACTGGCGGAAGAAGTGCGCGCGCTCGGGCAGCAGACTTTCGGCATAATCCACCAGCGATGCCTTGGCTGCGTCGGCTTCTTTCTCGGAGATATGGAACTGTGTCGGCTTCCGGTCGTGAAAGATGTGTCTGCCGCTGCGAAAGTAAGTGAGCTTCTCGAGGTTACGTGTGGGCGTGGCGCGTTCCGCTTTGCGCAGTACCGTGCGCAGGCAGTCGACGCCGCGGAAAATCTGAAAGCGGGCCAGATCAACGAATGGCATTCCGGAGAACTGATTCATCCACACCCGGTACTTGGCCGCAAAAGCCAGCACTGCGTTTCGACAATCTTTCTCGGAGTTGCCTGCCTCGCGTCCGGCAAGGATCAGACTAGCCGACATGCGCTTTACATCCCACTCCCACGGCCCGACGATAGTCTCGTCAAAATCGTTAATATCGAAGATGAGCCGCCCGTCTGGCGCTTCGAACGCGCCCAGGTTCTGCACATGCGCATCGCCGCAAAGCTGTGCCATCAGCCCGGTGCGCGGCAACCCAGCAAGATCGGCAGCCATGACCGGCACCGCGCCGCGAAAGAATCCGAACGGCGACGCCTTCATGTGCGACCACTTGATTGGCAACAGCTCAGGGATGCGTCCCTGTTGCGACCGCAGCAGCAGGTCAACGACGTCGAACTTGCGCCCTCCCGGATCGAACTTCGCCTGGTCCGGCCGCCCTACTTTGTTGCGGCAGGCGCGGCCCAGCTGCCGGCGTTCCGGCCGCGTAGCGATGTCTTGCTTCTGGCTTGGCATGAATTTAGAGAAGAATATTACGCCATTGAGCCCGCGCGAACCACACCGGAACTCTTCGGATAGCGTGACCTGACCTGAGGGTATTAGGAAAGCAACCGGCGACCGCTCGCTGACAAACGCTTAGACTCGCTGTGCTTACTGGGCCTTCTTCTCGTACACCCATTTATTGGTGGAGCTGCCTTTGCCACCCACGGTAGCTTGGTGCTCCACACCTTCCAGCGTCCTGCCGCCGTCAGCCAGGGTATAGGTCACCTGATCGGTCACCTTGGTACCGTCGCTGCCAACAATCTCCGAATCAACCACCATCGCATTGCCCTGCCAGTAGACGCGGCTATGCGAGGTGTAACCGGGCGCGTCCTGCACGACCTCTTTCTGGCCGTCGGAAACTGCATCCAGCTTCCAGTTAAAGGTCTGGTCGCCGTAGACTTGCTTGCGCACAAAGCTGATTTCAGGGTCCTTCTGATCGATCTGCAGCGTCATGCTCGACGGCGCGGGGACCTTGAGGGCGCTCTTTTGAGCACTGAAAATCCAGGTCCCGGAGAAGTCCGGTTTGGCCTGAGCCTGCGAGGAGACGGTCAACCCGAAAAGGGCCGCCAGAAAGAAAAGTGAAGATAATCCCATTTTCATAAGCAAGGCAGATTACCAACCGAAGTATAAAGAATTTATAAAGATTCGAGAACGCAGTGTAAAGTACTCGACCCCAGTCACTTACAGCGTCGACGGAGAGACGTCGGCTCGCAAAACCTGGTTTCTGCCGAAAACTCGGGCTGCAACTCGTCCCACGGCTTGCCGGAGCCAAACCTCTCCGCGTTGCGCCCGGACTCGTCTGGATACGAATCGACTCGGAAGCCCACACCACTCCGTTTGTTGGACGACAAGCTCGTAATCGCAGTTCCGGCTTCTGGTCTATACCGGAAGAAACTACAACAACACTCACTTATTAGCTGGTTCAACTATATCTCGCCGTCTCATAAAATCATGATAGGCAGGCTCGTAGTGAATCTCTATATATTCCCGCAACGGCTGAAGGTGGTCTTGGCCGGCTGCTCCCATTGTTCTGTTTTCGCTTTCGATTGAAATATACCGAACTTGATAGCGTTCGAGAGCCATAATAAGCTCCTGCACATGCTCCGGCCTGGTAAAGCCGGTGTTCGTGACATAAGGAACAAATGCTGGATTCCTTAGCTTGAGAGGAAATCCGCAATCGTCATTGCCGAAATACCAATCTCCCGGCCTGGTATGCGTTGCCAAGAATAGGCAATCCTCATACCAGATCTTTCCTCCCTTCAAGAACGCCGCGCGCCCGGTGGGCAAGTTGAGCACCGCTAACACGGATCTCTGGGTCATGGCTGTTTCAACCGCTGAAAGTCCAACCAGCACCAGCAGCCCTGTTACTACAATCCACTTCGGAAGTAACCGGTGCTTATTAAGCATCCACACAACAAGAATGATGGCCAGAGCGTCGGTGACAACTAGTCGAATCAGACTTGCCGAGTTGATCACTTCGAGGAAAAGCGCTGAGCCCACAGCGGCTGTCAGGACGAGTCTGGCCTTAGTTTCGGCGCTGCAGGTTGTGTCGCCCTTGATATCGAATGGAAACAGGAAATATGCGAGCGGTAAGGCGTGCAGGAACAACGCAGCCATGAAGCCCGGAAGCTGCTCTTTGTTGGCTGCCCACTCCGCGAAAGGTGCCCAAAATCGGCTTGCGGCATTGTATGCGCCGTAATACTTGAGCGGAAAAAGAATGGTTCCGTCAAATACTCTATACGGGCCGGCAAGTAACAAGAAATACGAAAGACCTGCTCCTAGTACAGCTGCATAGGCAGCCGCGAGCACAAGTAAGCGATTGCGAAGCACGCGATCGCCTGACTCTCGATCGCGCGTTTCCCACCTGAAGAAAGCGGCCAAAGCCAGAACCACAGCCAGACCTCGGGTTTGGGTGAAAAGAGAACTCAGCCCACAAAAGGCGCCGGCCATCATTATCCGACTCAGCGAACGAGTGCGCAGGACAGAGGCCAAAGCAGCAAAGGCGGCGACAGCGCTAAACCAATGGTGGGTTGCGTCCATGGTCAAACGAAGGCCAAGGAATACTGTGATCGCTACCGACAACAGGGTAAGTTCATCGTCTAGAACTGCGCGCGCAATGCTGGTCACTAGATAAACGAAGACTAAGGCTATAACTAGAAACAATAGGTTCGCGACCATGAATCTCTGGCCAAATAAAACGAACGCGCCGGCATAAAGGAGGTCCGTGCCCGGGGTCAGCATCTCCAGGAAGTCTCGGTAGGGAAGTTGTCCTGACACCATGCGGGCGCCCGACTGGGCGAACAGCCATTGATCACCATCCCTAAGAATCGGCGTAGCCAGTGCGAAGAGATGGAAGTATAGATACAAGGCTGCACAGACGAGTACTCCCGGCATGAGTGCTTTCGATTTCACGGTCAGCCCTGTCGATTGTGGGGCATTGCGGTGATGCTGTCATGGAGAATCACATCAGGCCAGCCACCGTTGCGGCCACCCAGGCGCCCATACGCCCTGCCCTTCCCACGCAGTTGACGGAAACGGCTGCAACTGCTTGAATAGAAACCGTTGGGCGCTTAACTCAGCGGTAGAGTGCCATCTT